>OZ257157.1:4285000-5259373 GCA_965279405.1 Ilumatobacteraceae bacterium | reverse complement strand
CGATCACGTGAGGCGTCGAAGGAAGTAGATCGCCGTGGTGCTCCTCGTCGTGCGTGAATCGCGCCGCTTCCTCATCGCCCATGAACGAGCTGATCCACTCCCGGTCGATCTCGGCGAGCACGGTCCAGTCGACGGTCGATCCCACGCTGAAAGGATCGCCGCAGCACTGCATCTGCCACGCGTCGACCCACACGCGATACGTCACGGTCGCACCTCGGCGAGGCGACGGGTGAGCTGGGCTTGCTCGGCCTCCGTCGGCGCCAGCGCGATGGCCGCTTCGTATTTCGCCGCGGCCTCGGTGCTGCGGCCGGCCCGACGCAGCAGGTCCGCTTGCGCGGCGGGGACGAGGTGGAAGTCGTCGAGGTGCGTCGCCACTTCGTCGATCAATGCCAGTCCTTCGTCCGGTCCGTCCAACATGCCGACGGCGATCGCCCGGTTGAGCGCGATGACGGGAGACGGGTTGTGCCACAGCAGCTCGTCGTAGAGCCCGACGATGCGCGACCAATCCGTGAGCGCGGCCGTCGGCGCGACCGCATGGCACTGCGCCAGCAACGCCTGCAGCACGTACGGCCCCCGGTCCCGAGCCGAGGCGAGCACCGCCGAACCTCGACCGATCTCGGCGTGGTTCCACAGCGCGCGGTCCTGCTCCTCGAGCGTCAACAGCTCGCCGTCGGCATCGAGGCGTGCATCGCGCCGTGAGTGCTGGATCAGCATCAGGGCCAGCAGCCCGCACGCCTCGGACTCGAGTGGCATCAGGCCAACCACCGCGTCCGCCAGTGCGATCGCGGTGAGCGCCAGCTCGTCGTGGGCGATGTCGCTGTACCCCGCGTTGAACGTGAGGTACAGCACGGCGAGCACCCCGGTCAGCCGCTCGTCGAGCAGCTCGACCGGCGGCACCCGATACGGGATCCCGGCGTCCTCGATCTTGCGGCGGGCTCGAACCAGCCGCTGCGCCATCGCCGTCTCGGAGACGAGGAAGGCTCGGGCGATCACGTCGACGTCGAGGCCGGCGACGGTGCGCAACGTCAGCGCGACGCGCGAATCCAACGGCAGCGCTGGATGACAGCAGGTGAAGATGAGGCGCAGCCGGTCGTCTTCGATGTCCGGTGCGTCCGGGGGCGGTGCATCCATGATGAGCGTGCCGAGCTTCGATCGGGCGGTGGTGGCAGCGCGGAGCAGGTCGATGGCGCGGTTGCGGGCAACCGTGTTGAGCCACGCGGCCGGTCGATCGGGGAGGCCGTCGACCGGCCAGCGCTTCAGTGCCGCGGCGAACGCGTCCTGGGTGGCGTCCTCGGCGATGTTCCAGTCGCCGGTGCGCCGGATCAGGCCGGCCACGATCCGACCCCAGTCGGATCGGTGCGCGGCGGCGATCGCTGCTGCGACGTCGTCGTGTGAGGCTCGGCTCACTCGTCCCACACGTAGAAGGCACGCACCTCGATGCGCCCGAAGCGAGCCATCGGGTGGCGGGTGGCGTAGTCGACCACCTCGTCGATGGATTCGCAGTCGACGATGTCGAACCCGGCGATCCACTCCTTGCTCTCGGTGAACGGCCCATCGGTGACGAGCAGCTCGCCGTTGCGGATGCGGACGGTCTTGGCCTCGGCCGTGGCAACGAGCCGCTCGCCGTCGAGGCGGATGCCCCTGCGCTCGCCTTCGGCGACCCACTCGTCGATGTCGGGGGCGGTGCCGTCGTCGACGTCGGGCTCGGTGTCGGTGGCGATGAACAGCATGAACTTCATTGGGAGGTCCTCCTCAGGACGGTTCGTTGCCAGTACGACGGTTCCCGATCCGCCGATCACGACACTTCGACGAGATTCTTGCTCAGGTTCTCGTTCCCTCCGCCGGACCGAAGATGACCAGCACCGACAGGTCCTCGGTGATGTCGGCGAAGCGGTGCACCTCGTGAGCTGGAACGAAGATCACGTCGCCGGGCTTGATGTCGGCCTCGCCGTCGTCGCTGACGAACCGCGCCCGACCGGTGACGACCACGTAGATCTCGTCCTCGGCATGCGGGTCTTGCGTGTCGACCGCGCCGGACGGAAGTGAATACGTGCCGACCGAGAGGTCGGCCGTGCGCAGGTGCTCGGTGTAGTCGATCGCCCGGTTCGGCCCCACCGCCAGCACCCCAGCCCCGCTCAAGATCTGCATGAGCGAGACGCTACGACGTCGCGTCGGGTCGACGTTCCGCCTTCTCGGTGCGTCCTGCGACACGACCTGTCGCGATCTGCACCGAGAACGCCGTCACACCGACCGACCCCGATCGCGACTCAGGCGTTCTCGTTGCATCTGGCGACTCACGGTGTCGCTGGATGCAACGAGAATCCAGGCGACGATCTACGCGGCGCTGTGGGCGGGCGCGTCGACGTCGAGGCGGTCAAGCAGATGCGCGCAGATCGCGTGGGTTTCGGCACCGCCGCTGCCGATGTAGCTCGATCGGCGGGTTCTCGTCAGGCTGCCGCCGAGCGTGTAGAGGCCGTCGACTCCGCGAACGACGCCGCCGTCATGGACGAGCTTGCCCTTGCGGTCCAACACAGGGACGTCGAGCCAGGAGTAGTCGGGGCCGTAGCCGGTCGCCCACACGATGGTCGTGATCGAGCCGTCGCGCAGATCGGCGGAGAGCACGGCCGGCGGCACGACCGTCGGGGCGAAGCGCTCGACGCAACCGACCGCGGCGCCGGACGACGAAGCCCATGCGTCCAGGCGAGCGAGCAAGCGGTTCAGCTTCAGATCCGCCAGCGCGACCGTGTTGGCCAGGGAGCCGGAGAACTGGGCGACGCCGTCGCGCATGCCGGCGATGCGACCGACCAACCGGACGCCGAGACCAGACAAGACGTTGAGATCCAGCGTCCGTCGCTCGGGCGTGCCGATCAGTTGCGGCGACGGCACGTTGCGCGCCCGCACGAGATCGTCGACCTCGTCCCACCGCTCGTCGAGGACGCCGGCGGCATCCATCCACCACATGATGTCCTTGCCCCGGTACATCCGGGGCATGCGCACGTGCTCGCCGACGGACAGGGTCACCTGGCGTCCGCTGCGCTGGATCTCCTCGGCCAGCTGCACGCCGGTCGCCGACGCACCGACCACGAGCACGCCGCCATCCGGCAGCGCCGCAGGGGAGCGGTACGTCATCGGGTTCAGCTGCAGCACTGACGCAGGCACGCCCGCAGACAGCGCTGGCACCGAGGCGATGTTGTTGGCGCCGCTCGCCAGCACGAGTGAGCGGCAGCGCCACACTCCGTGGGGAGTGTGCACCGAGTAGCCGCCCTCGGCTTGACGCACGCGCGTCACCGGCGTACCGGTGTGGACCGGCGCATCGATGCGCTCGGCGTACGAGGAGATCATCCGCGCGACCGACGGCATCGACATGAAGCCGTCGGGGTCGCCGAGCAGGGGAGCCTGGCCCGGCAGGCGGTTCATCCAATTCGGTGTCAGCAGTCGAAGCGAGTCCCACCGCTCCGTGCGCCACGAGTTCGCCACCTCACCGCGCTCGAGGACCACGTGGTCGATCGAGCGCTCGGTGAGGCGGCGACTCATGGCGAGTCCGGCGTGCCCGGCCCCGATGATCACCGTGGTGGCATCCGTCGAGTGGTGCCGGTGCAACGCAACCATCGGGATCAGCCGACCTCGACGGTGACGTTCGTCGGGTTCGTGAAGAGGTCGAACACGGCCGACCGCTTCTGCGACTGGGCGACGATCGCCTTGATGTCCTCCGGCGACGCATCGGCATCGATGTCGAAGCGAACCGTGACATCGCTGAAGCCGTTGCGAACGTCGGGATCGGCACCGAGGATGCCGAGGACGTTCATCTTCCCCTCCAGGTGCGCGGTCACCGACCGCAGCTGGACTTCCCGGTTCTGTGCCACCGCAGCAACGCCGGCGGTGAGGCACGACGCCAGCGCCGACAGCGCGATCTCCACCGGGGTCGCACCGCGATCCTCGGAGGCGAAGCACGCCGGGTGGTCGGCCTTGAAGGTGAACGTCTCCTTGTGCTGGTGCTCCTGGCCGAGGCCGGAGAACCCGCTGACGGCGGTCTGCGTGTGCGTGCCGTGCACCCACTCGCAGGTCGCCTTCCAGGTGAAGTCGGCGGCCTCCGGAGCGCCACTCAGTGCCTCGCGGGCACCGAGCAGCGCGGCGGTGTTGACGCCGTTGTCCACTGGTGTGTTGGTGATGGTCATTGCATTTCCTCTCATGGTTGTTGTGTGTTGAGAACTCAGTCGCGACGCCCGGAGGCGATGACGAACTCGCCCGGCACGCGGTAGCCCGCGCCGTCGGCGAAGGGGGCGATCGACGCGAGGTACTCGGCGTAGGCCGACGCACGCGTCTCGTCGTCGAAGCGGGAAGCGGCCAGCGCCACGGGCCCGCCGAGGAAGGCAGCGCCGATCGCCTCCCCGTCGGAGCCGTAGACGAGCTCGACGCTCAGCCGCTCCTCGGTGACGTCGCTGAAGCCGGCGCGCTCCATCGTCGAGCGCAGCACGCCGTGGCCGCCGAGGGCGAAGAACATCGGGCACACGTCCGACGAGACGCGTGCGTCGACGATGGGGAAGATCTCGGCCCAACCGCAGTTGCGCCGCTCACCCCACACCGACACGATCGTGCGCCCACCGGCGCGCAGTGCGCGATGCATCTCGGCCAACGCGGCGGGTGGCGACGGCACGTACATCAGGCCGAGCGAGCAGAGCGCGACGTCGAACTCGCCGTCCACTCCGAGCGACTCGGCGCCTGCGGTCGCGACGTCGACGTTGGCGATCCCGGCGTCGTGCGCACGCTGTGCGACCGCGGCGACCATCTTCGGTGCGATGTCGGTGGCCAGCACCCGTCCCGATGGGCCCACCTGCAGTGCGGCGGGCAGCGTCACGAGTCCCGTGCCACAGGCGACGTCGATGACGCGCTCGCCAGCCTGCATCGCCGCGGCGTCGACGACGCAATCGAGCGACGGCTGCAGCTGCGTGCGCCAGAACTCCTCGTAGCACGTCGAGGCGCGATCCCAACCCTGGCGCTGCACCCAGCGCATCAGCTTGGCCTCCATCACGCCACCGGTACTTCGGTCGATGGCGTCGCCGCGTTCAACGCGACCGTGCGAGTGACGGCGACGGAGCGGGTGAACAGGTCGAGGACCGGGCTCAACTGATCGCCCTCGTCGATGACGCGCATCACGTCCTCGTTAGCAGCCGGGCTGTCGATCTCGACGTGGAAGCGCACGCTGCGGAAGCCGGCCGGTTCGCTGGTGTCGGTCAGCAGCATCCCGGCGACAGCGGACTCGGTCTCCACCGTCACGCGCACCGACGTCAGCGGCACGCCGTGCTTGGCGGCTCGCAAGCGGTAGCTCATGGCCATGCAGCTGCCGAGCGCGGCGCGCATCAGCACGCTCGGCGCTGGTGCCGAGCCTTCGCCGCCGATGCGGTCGAGGAGGTCGGCATCGGTGTGCCACGGCCCGTCCTCGGTGGTGCAGCGCAGGCCGCTGGTGAGGGTGGTGACGGAGGTGGAGGTGCCGACCCCGAAGCCCGGCTTGCGGGTCAGTGCGGTCTCCAGGCGGTCGATGGCGGTGGCGATGGTGTCCATGGTGTCCATGGTGTCGGTCTCGATTCTCTCGTTCGGTCGATCGACCGAAAACGTCGCGCTCCGCCTAAGTCCTTGTCAACCCCTTTTGTTGACAACCCCAGGTGAGGTGCGTCACACTCCAATCGGTCGACCGACCAAATGTCCCGCCAACGGCCAAAGGGAGAGCGCGTGAAGCTCAGCACGCTGGAGTCCGAGACGGCGATGTCGATCATCGATGCCGCTCGTGCCCGTCTGATGATCGACGGCTACGCCGGCCTGTCCACCCGCAAGGTGGCACAGCAGGCGGGCGTGCCGCTGTCGCAGGTGCACTACCACTTCGGTTCGAAGGGGGCGATGGTGCTGGCCGTGCTGGAGACGGAGAACCGCCGCCGACTCGATCGTCAGGCCGGGATGTACGCACAGGACGCGCCGCTGTGGCGGAGGTACGAGCAAGCCTGCGACTTCCTCGAGGACGACCTCGACAGCGGCTTCGTGCGCGTGCTGCAGGAGATGATCGCGGCCGGTTGGAGCAACCCCGAGATCGCTGCGGCCGCTCGCAACGTGCTCTCCGGTTGGTACACGCTGCTGACCGAGGTGGCCACCGAAGCATCCGAGCGATTCGGCGGGCTCGGCCCGTTCTCGCCCGCCGAGGTCGCCGCGTTGATCGGCAACGTCTTCATCGGCTCGGAGGCGCTGCTCCTGCTCGGCTTCGATCGCCACCAGATGCCGATCCGCACGAGCCTGCGTCGCATCGCCGACGTCATCCGCGTCGCCGAGGAGGCGCACGCCGCCAACGGGAAGCAGCGCTGATCGTGCGCGCGATGGAACCCAGTGACAGCGGCTTCGTCACGCGCGACGGCGTGCGCATCCACTGGGAGTCCTTCGGTGAGGGCGAGGTCACCGTGCTGCTCGCCCCGACGTGGTCGGTCATCCCGTCGCGATTCTGGAAGCTGCAGGTGCCGCACCTCGCTCGTCACTACCGCGTCATCACCTTCGACGGTCGCGGCACCGGCCTCAGCGACGCGCCGGTCGGGCCCGAGGCGTACTCGCACTTCGAGTTCGCCGACGATCTCGGCGCGGTGCTCGACGCCAACGGTGTCGAACGCGCCGTGCTCGTCGCGCTGTCGTGCGGGACGACGTGGTCGGTGCAGTTCGCCGCCGACCACCCCGACCGGGTCGCCGGGCTGGTCAGCGTCTGCCCGGCGGTGCCGTTGGTGCCCGGCCACCCCGAGCGCCAGCAGCATCCGCTCGACGAGCCGCTCGACACCGCCGAGGGGTGGGCGAAGTACAACGCGCCCTACTGGCTGAGCGGTGAGGAGCACTACCGCGACTTCCTCGAGTTCTTCTTCGCCCAGATGTTCCACGAGCCGCACTCCACCAAGCAGATCGAGGACTGCGTCAGCTGGGGGCTGGAGATCCCGCCCTCCGTACTCGTCGACGCCACCCGTGGTCTCGAGGCGTGCGGGCTGGAGAGCTTCGCCCAGGTGTGCAAGCGGGTGACCGCGCCGGTGCTCGTCATCCAGGGCGACGAGGATCGCATCCGTCCTGCGGCCGGTGCCGTCGCGCTTGCCGACCTCACCGGGGGCGAGCTGGTCGTCGTCGCCGGGGGCGGCCACGGCCCACAAGCCCGCGATCCGATCCTCGTCAACCGGCTCATCGAGCAGTTCGTCGATCGCATCCACCCACGGCCCAAGGCCCGAACGTGGACGCACGCGGCACGGCGTCCGAAGAAGGCGCTGTACATCTCGTCACCCATCGGCCTCGGCCACGCGATGCGCGACGCGTCGATCGCCGACGAGTTGCGCAAGCTGCACCCCGACCTGCAGATCGACTGGCTCGCGCAGCACCCCGTCACGAAGGTGCTCGAGCACCGCGGCGAGACGATCCACCCGGCGTCGCGCTTCTTGGCCAACGAGTCGGCGCACATCGAGCACGAAGCCGACGAGCACGACCTCCACGCCTTCCAGGCGATCCGGCGGATGGACGAGATCCTCGTCAACAACTTCATGGTCTTCGACGACATCGTCAGCGACGAGCACTACGACCTCGTCATCGGCGACGAGGCATGGGACGTCGACCACTTCCTCCACGAGAACCCGTCGCACAAACGGTTCGCGTTCGCCTGGATGACCGACTTCGTCGGCTGGCTGCCGATGCCCGACGGCGGCGAGCACGAAGCCGCGCTGACCGCTGACTACAACCTGGAGATGATCGAGCAGCGCCAGCGGTACCGCCGCCTGCGCGACGCATCGATCTTCGTCGGTGATCCCGACGACATCGTGCCCCACTCGTTCGGCCCGGACATGCCGCGCATCCGCGAGTGGACCGAAGCCAACTTCGAGTTCTCCGGCTACATCACCGGCTTCGACCCGATCGACCTCGGCGAGCGCAATCGGTTGCGTGCCGAGCTCGGCTACGGCGCCGACGAGCTCGTCTGCGTCGTCACGGTCGGCGGGTCGGGCGTCGGTGGCGACCTCCTGCGCCGCGTCGTCGACGCAGCGCCCGCAGCACGACGGCTGGTCGGCAACCTGCGCTTCGAGGTGGTCGTCGGGCCCCGCCTCGACCCGGCGTCACTGCCTCGCCACGACGGTGTCCGCTACCACCGCTTCGTGCCCGACCTGTACCGCCACCTCGCAGCGTGTGATCTGGCGATCGTGCACGGCGGACTCACCACCGGCATGGAGCTGGTGGCCAACCGTCGCCCGTTCATCTACGTGCCGCTGCAGCACCACTTCGAGCAGAACTTCCACGTGCACCACCGCCTGCAGCGCTACGGCGCCGGGCATCGCATGGACTACGCCGACACGATCGACCCCGACCACCTCGCCGCCGCCATCGCCACCGAGATCGGTCGCGAGGTGGACTACCTGCCCGTCGAGACCAACGGCGCGGCCAGAGCCGCCGCCTCCATCGCCGCCCTGCTCTGACGGCGCGGGCGGGCGATGAGCACGACGCATCCGGCGATGACCAGCAGCGACACGGCGATGTCGATGCCCCACACGATGCGCGCCTGCTGCTGCACCAGCTCGCAGGGCTCGCGGTTGTAGACGAGCGCCGGCAGGTCCTTCGGCTGCTCGCGCAACGTGGGCAGCGGATCGTTGTCGCGTGCGGCGGAATCGAACAGGGTGTTGCACGAGACGCGCTGCGACACGGGGATCGCCGGCTTCGGCGGGGTCAGCGAGAGCGTCGAGTAGTCGATGCCCACCGGCACCGAGTCCTTCAACGGCTGCAGCGCCCACAACGCCAGGATCGCCACGTTCAGGGCAACGACCACCCCGATGATCGTCGTGCACGCCCCGACGCGCGTCTTCGGCCGAAGGATGCTCACAGCCGACAACCTACGGCACGTTCCTCGGTGACCACCATCACTTGGTGACTCTGGAATCTCACCAAGTAAGATCGGCGTGTGGCCAGGTCGGAGCGCTTCAAGGTGTCGTCCTCAGGTCAGCTGTCGCTGCCGGCAGCCGTACGGCGTCGCTGGCACCTGGTCGACGGCGGGCAGGTTGAAGTGATCGATCTGGGCTTCGGCGTGCTCACGGTTCCGGCAGGCCAGGCGGGGCGCCTGCTCGACATGGTCCTCCCGGCCGAAGTCCACTACCAGAACGTTGCCGACGAGACGGATCCCGATCTCCGGACGACATAGCACATGGCTGTCGTCCTGCTCGATGACCACCTGACCCGTGACTGGCTGGCGGGGCCCGATCCTGCGCTGCGGCGTGCCATCGGGCGTTCGCCGATCGCCACCACGAACCTGTGGTTCGTGAGGCTGTGCAGGAGCGCGGCCGGCCATCATGGCGGAGCCCTTCTCGGCTCGTGGGAGGGCCCCGAACGCGATGCCGTGATCGCCGGTCTGGTGGCGCTTCCGGTGGAGGTGCTGGTCGTGCCGATGCGCGACCTGGCGTGGCGGATGGGGCAGTTGGCCAACGAGTACGGCGGGCTCTCGACGCTCGGCGCAGAAGCGGTCGCCGCGGCCGAGCACCTGCGTGCTCGCATCCTCGCCTCGTCGCGGGACGACGGTCCCGGCATCCGGGCGGCCTGCAGCTCGTTGCGGATCAAGTACTCGACGCTCGAACGTTGACGTCCGCGGTTCCGGGCACGCCCAGAACGCGACGTGCGATTCCGGGTGTGCCCGGAACGTCAGGGGTCAGCGGGGATGGAGCGCGACGGGGAAGGACTTGGCGCCGTTGATGAAGTTGCTGCGGACTCGTCGGAGCTCGCCGGTCTGCTCGACGCGCTCCGCGCGGGCGGCGAGCTGCTCGAGCATGACGCGCACCTCCAACCGTGCCATCCACTGGCCGAGGCAGAGGTGCGGCCCACCACCACCGAACGTCACGTGGCGATTGGGCGTGCGACCGATGTCGAACGTGAACGGATCGGGGAACGCCTCGGGGTCGAAGTTGGCGGCCATGTACCAGGTGACCACCTTCTCGCCGGCGGCGACGTCGACGCCACGGATCGTCGTGTCCACCGTGGCCGTGCGGCGAAAGTGCAGCTGCGGGCAGGCCCAGCGAAGGACCTCTTCGACGGCGGGTTCGAGCAACGACGAGTCGTCGCGCAACCGGTCGAGCTGATCCGGGAACTGCGCGAAGGCGTGCAGCGCGTGCGTCAGGGAGTGGCGGGTGGTCTCGTTGCCGGCGATCAGCAGCAGGAGGAAGAACGTGCCCTGCTCGCGCTCGGTCAACGGAACGCCGTCGACAGCGGCGTTGGCGAGCACCGTCAGCACATCGCCGGCGGGCACATCACGACGCGCCGCGACGAGCCGTGCGACGTAGTCGAACACCTTCTGCGACACGGGGCTGCGGAAGGGGAGCAGCCGGTACGGATCGGTGTCGGTGCGGTCGATGACGGCCTCGGAGAAGTCCGGATCGGCGTGGTAGACGATCTGGTCCGCCCAGTGGAAGAGCGCCTCAGCATCCGACGACGGCACGCCCAACAGGTCGACCAACATCCGGATCGGCAGCTCGCGCGAGATCGACGCCACGGCGTCGATCGGCCCCGCACCGATGGCGTCGTCCATCAACGACGACATGATCGATCGGGCGTGCGCGGCGTACGTCTCCACCGAACCGCGGCTGAACGTCGGGTTGACCATCTGGCGCAGCTTCGTGTGCCGCGGCGGATCGGTCTCGAGCATCGTCTTGCGCGCTTCGATCGCGTCGGGTTCCATCTCCTCGAGCTCGGTGCCGCCGAGCTCGCTGGAGAACGTGCGCCAGTCCTTGTGCACGGCGACGATGTCGTCCCATCGCGTCAACGACCAGAACCCGGCACCGCTGTAGCCGTTCGCCTCCGTCTCGTTGATCCACGCCACCGGCGCCTGCGACCGGTACTGGGCGTACTCGTCGTGCGGCAGGCGCTGCTCGTAGACGTCGTTGGCGAGGATCTCGACACCGGGCAACGAGTCCGGCCGCGTCGACACGATTACGCCTGCGAGCCGAGGTAGGCCGTGGCCACCTCGGGGTTGGCGCGCACCTCGGCGGGTGTGCCCTCGGCCAGCACGCGGCCCTCGGAGAGCACGACGATGTGGTCGCTGATGCGGGTGATGAACCCGAGATCGTGGTCGATCACCAGCACGCCGGCCCCCACGCGCGCGGCCATGTCGCGCACGCTCTCCACCATCGCCTGACTCTCACTGTCGCTCATGCCCGATGTGGGCTCGTCCAGCAGCAGGAACTCCGGTGCCAGCGCGGCTGCTCGACAGAGCTCCAACCGGCGCTGGTTCCCGTAGTCCAGCGTGCCCGCCTGGCGGTCGGCGAGGGCCAGCAGGCCGGCTCGCCCGAGCAGGGTGTCGGCGTCGGTGGCGACGCGATCGGGGCGATGACGTTGGGCGACGAGTGACGCCAGCTCGACGTTCTCGCGCACCGACAGGTTCTTGAACAGGCGCAGGTTCTGGAACGTGCGCGCCAGACCGGCGCGAGCGACGATCACCGGCGTCGCCGTGGACAGGTCGAGATCGCCCAGGCGCACGGTGCCCTGCGTCTCGTCGACCAAGCCGGTGACCACGTTGAACAACGTCGTCTTGCCGGCCCCGTTGGGCCCGATCAGACCGACCACTTCGCCGGCGCGAACCGTGACCCCAGCGCCATCGAGTGCGGTGAAGCCGCCGAAGTTGACGACGATGTCGCTGGCTCGCAGTGCTCGCCCGCTGAGCGGTGGCGGCGCGAGCTTGGTCTCGGGCGCAGGTCGGCGACGGAAGCGCCGGCGCATCCATCCGGCCACGTCGCGGTCGCCGAGGATGCCGCCCGGCCGCAGCAACATGACGAGCAGCATCGTGCCGCCGAGGAACAGGTCGGGGAAGCGTTCGATGTTCCACCGCTGCGGGTCGCCGAGCTGGCGGAACAGCTCGTTGCCGGCCGTCACCAGCACGGTGCCGAGGACGGCGCCGCTGATCGTGCGCATCCCACCGAGCACCAGCATCACGAGGATCAGGATCCCGGCGTCGAGCGTGAACTGCTTGGGGTTCACCGAGCCGAGCGACTGCGCCCGCAGCGACCCACCGAAGGCGATCAGCCCGATGCTCACCGTCCACGCCGCGTAGCGCGACGTGAACAGGCGGATCCCCAACGCTGGCGCGGCGAGCTCGTCCTCGCGGGTCGCCACCGCGAAGCGCCCGATGCGCGTCTCCTGGAAGAAGTGGGCGACGACCAGAGCGATCGCCGCGCCGACCCACAACCACACCGAACCGATCCGCGGGATGGCCGACAGCCCACCGGCGCCGCGAGTCATCTCCTTCCAGTTCTTCACCACCTGATCGACGACGTACAGAGCGGCGAGCGTGATCATCGTCGGCGCCAGCCCGCTGGCGCGGCAGACGACGATGCCGATCAGCGCGCCGACGACGAGCGTGACCACGACGGCGACGGCCGTGCTGCCGAACGCGCCGAGGTGCACGTCGCTCAACCCGAACGGGATGTCCGGCAACGACTTCGCCTTCGCGGCCACGGGGATGGCCACCACCGCAGTCGCGTAGGACGCGACCTGAGCGAAGGCCATGTGGCCGAAGGACAGCACGCCGGTATTGCCGATGAACACCTGCATCGCCAGCACGAGGATGAAGTTGGTCAGCATCTCGTCGACCAGCAGGTCGCGCGACGACCCGCCCGACGACGTGTACAGCGTGGCCAACAGCCACACCACCGCGAGCAGGATCGCGCTGGCCGCAACGCTGCGCCCGGCCTTGCCGCCGAACGCGCCCATCACACCCGCTCCGCGTGTGAGACCTTGAACACGCCGTCCGGACGGAGCACGAAGAACAGGGCGATGAGGATGAACACGATGCCGGTGGAGAAGCGGTCGAGCCCCTTCGCCAGATCGGGCAGGTAGGCGCGCGTCACCGTCTCCAGCAACCCGAGCGCGAGCCCGCCGATGATCGCCCCGCTGAAGCTGCCGAGTCCACCGATCACCGCGGCGATGACCGCCTTGAGCAACCAGTCGCTGCCCATGGTCGGGTCGGCCGATGGCGACCGCATCAGGATCAGCACCGCCGCCACACCGGCCAGGGCGCCGGCGAAGGCGAACGCTCCGGAGATGACGCGGTTGGCGCGCACGCCCATCAAACGCGCCGCGTCGAAGTCCTCCGCGGCGCCGCGCACGGCGATCCCGAACAACGTTCGCTTGAACACGATCGCGGTGATCACCAACGTCACCGCGGTGACGCCGACGGTGACGAGGTCCATCAGCTCCAGGCGCAGGTCGCCGATCTTGAACACGCGGAACACCCACGACGGCTTCGGGAACGCTCGCTGCTTCGGCGAGACGAAGATCTGCCACAGCGCGTGCGACAGGCGCTCCAACGCGAACGAGGTGAGCAGCAGCGTGAACGGGCTGGCGTTGCGCACCCAGCGGAAGGCGATCTGCTCGGTGGCCACCGAGGCGAGCACTGCGGCGCCGATGATGATGATCGGCATCCACCACCAGCTGCCGCCGTGGAGGAAGAAGAAGTAGGCGGAGTAGGCGCCGACCGTGATCAGCTCGCCGTGGGCGAAGTTGACGAGGTGCATCACGCCGAAGATCAACGAGATGCCCAACGCGAGCAGCGCGTAGGTGCTGCCCAGTCCGAGCCCGTCGATCAGCGTCTGGATGACCTTGATCACGACGGGCCGCCTCCACCGATGAACGACTCGAACAGGTCGGTGCTGGCCGCGAGCTCGGCGCCGGTCCCTGTCGCGACAATCGAACCCGAGCGGAGCAGGTAGCCGCGGTCGGCCAGCTGCAGCGCGCGATGCGCGTTCTGCTCGACCACGAGCAACGTGCGGCCCTGCGCTCGCAGCGTGGCCAGCAGCTCGAAGATCACGTCCACCAGCGTCGGCGCCAACCCCAGTGTCGGCTCGTCGAGCAGCAGCAGCTGCGGGTTGCTCATCAACGCGCGGGCGACCGCGAGCTGCTGCGCCTCACCGCCACTGAGGTACCCGGCCGACGTCGACCACTTGTCGCGCAGCACCGGGAACAACGTGCGCGCCTCGTCCAGCCGCGACTTGCGATCGGCCGGCTTGGCCGTCGTGCCGGCCAGCTTGAGGTTCTCCTCGACCGTCAGGTCCTTGAAGATGCGGCGGTGCTCCGGCACCAGCGCCAACCCGCTGCGCACCAACTTCGCCGGCTCGCTGCCGGTGATGTCCTTGCCGAGGAACCGCACCGTGCCCGACGCCGGGCGCAGCAGTCCGGCGACGGTGTTCAGCAGCGTCGTCTTGCCGGCGCCGTTCGGGCCCACCAACGCCACCACCTCGCCGGCGGAGACGTTGATGGACGCGTCGCGCAACGCAGTCACCGCGCCGTAGCGCGTGGTGATCGCGTCCAGTTCGAGCACTGGCTGGGTTCAGACAGCCGGGATGTAGTCGGGGCGCAGCGCCTCGACGAGTGACAGCTCGCCGCCTTCGATCTCGATGATGCTGACGTCCTTCTCCGGCACGCCACCGGTGCCGTCGTAGGACACGGTGCCCGTGGTGACGGGCACGTTGCGCAACGTGTTGATCGTGGTGATCAACGTCGGGCCGTCGACGGAGCAGGCCTCGTTGACGGCGGCGACGATGATCTGCACCGCGTCAGCGGCGAGTGCGCCGAAGCTGATCGTCTCGATGTTGGCACCCGCTGCAGAGGCGTCGGCGAGGAAGGACTTCACGCCCTCGTTCTCCTCCGACGTGTGAGCGGCGAAGAACACGCCGTCGGCGACCGCGCCGGCGCTCTTGACGACGGTGGCGTCGAAGCTGTCGGCACCCATGACGACGATGTCGCCGAGGTCGGCGGCGTCGAGCTGCTCGAGCAGCGTCTGCACCTGCGGCATGACCATCGCCGTGAACAGGACCTCGGGCTTGTCGCTCAGGCCGGCGATCTCGTTGACCTGCGTGGAGAAGTCGGTGTCGGCCAGGCTGAAGGAGAAGTCCTGCAGCACCGTGCCGCCGTCGTGCTCGAAGGCGTCCTTGAAGTACTCCGGGTTGCCGCTGAAGTAGACGTCGTCGGTGGAGCTGAAGGTGATCGCCTTCGTGAAGCCCTTCTCGGTGGCGAACTGGGCCATCGCCGATGCCTGCACCGGATCGCTGAAGCTGGCCAGGAAGGCGCCGCGATCGGGGTCGGCGAGCGCCGGGTCGGTGCTGGCCATGAAGACCACCGGGACCTTGCCGTTGGTGGTGTCGAGGAGGGGAGCGCCGGTGCTGGCGAACGGCGGGCCGATGATGGCGTTGACGCCGTCGTCGAGCAGCTCCTGCGCGGCGCGCTGCGTCGCAGCCGGATCGCCCTGGATGTCCTTGATCTCGTACTCGATCTGCTGGCCGCCGACGCCGCCGGCCTCGTTGATCTTGTCGACCATCACCTTGGCGGCCTCGGAGCCGGGCTGGTCGGAGAAGGCGCCGAGCTCGCCGAGGTCGGCGGCGAAGCCGATCTTCAGCGGAGCATCGAGCACGCAGTCGCTGGGGGGCGTCGTGCCGGTGTCGCCGGTGGTGCCCGTCGTGTCGACCGGCGCAACGGTGCCGGGCGCATCCGTGTCGGAGGGCGCATCCGTCGGCGCTGCCGAGGGCGACGTGGTGTCGGCCTTGTCGTCGGAACCACAGGCTGCGGCAAGCAGCGACAGCGATGCCACCAGCACGGGCACGATCCGCTTGGTCTTCATCTCTTCCCCCTGTACACGTCGTGAACTCGCGGCATCGTAGTCAAACGGAGATCGTTAGGGAACAAACGAGTTTGTCGACCGCGTGAAGCCCGTGTTGCTCACGTGTCCGTCAGACCGTCACACCAGTCCGTCACACCAGACCGAGGATCGGCAAGCAGGCTTCGGCGCCGTGGACGACGATGTCCTCGCGGCGCAGGTGCGCGTCGAAGTGCTCGCGCTCCATCTTGAAGGCGATCATCTCGTCGGCCTGGTCGCGGCGCAGCTTGCGGACCACGCCGTTGGGCTCGTAGCCGAAGCTGCGGGTGACGCCGAGCGACGGCCCGTTGTCCTGCCACGCCCCGGTCGTGGCACGCGTCGCGCCGAGCCCGACGAAGCCGACGTGCAGCGTGGCGATGCGCATCTCCTTGCCGATGCCGCGGCCCTGGAACCGGCGGCCCAGCCACGAACCGGTCTCGAACTGGCGCAGCTTCGGGAAGTCGAAGGCGAACATGCCGGAGGTGCCGACCAGCTCGCCGTCGTCGAACACGGCGAAGTTGATGTTCCACTTCTCGGGCGACATCTCGGCCCGGCAGCGCCAGTAGAACTGCAGCGCACCTTCTTCCAGCTTCGGCGAGGGCTGGTCGGTCCAGGGGATGCCGAACGGCATGAAGTTCGGCTCGTGGATGCCCTGCGCGGCGAGCTGCGCCAGCTGCACGGCGAGGTCGTCGGTGATCGCCCGTAGCTCCAGGCGCGGCGTGGTGACGTGCAGGTCGAACAGGTGCCAGATCGGGTGCTGCTCCATGGCGCAGTGTCGCACCCGCGACGGGTGCCGACCGCCGTGATTTTGGGGTTTGGTACTGTCCCGCCCATATGGGAAATCGACGTGTGCGTGTGATGTGGTGCGACCTCAACGGCCTCTCGCACGGGCGGTACATCCCCGAGCGGCGCCTCGGCGAGCACGGTCACCACGCCGTCACGACGCTGACGATGTCCACCGATCGCGACATCCTGCCGGTCGAGGGCTACTCCGCCGACGTGGGCTTCCCCGACCTGTCGACCGTGCCACTGCCGAGCACCCGCCGCACCGGCTGGGAGGTCGACACCGACGTCGTCATGGCCGACCTCGAGTTCCAGGGCGAGCCGCTGGCGCTCGGACCGCGCAACGCGTTGAAGCGCGTCGTCGACGCCTGGCGTGCCCTCGGCTACGAGCCGCAGCTCGGCTTCGAGATGGAGTTCTACGTGATGCAGCCGGACGCCTCGTCGCCCGGTGGCTTCGGTCCGCTGGACAACCCGTCGCACCGCGTCTACGGCGTCGGCACGGGCGCCGACACCACCGGCCTGCTGTTCGACATGTTCGACGCGGCGGAGAACGCCGACCTCGACCTCGAGGGGATGATGGGCGAGTTCCACCCAGGCCAGATGGAGCTGAACATGAAGTACGGGCTGGCGCTCGACGCCGCCGACCGTGCCTTCATCTGCAAGGAGATGACCCGCGAGCTCGCCGCGGCGAAGGGCTACAAGATCACGTACATGGGCCGCCCGTTCGCCCACTTCGTCGGCAGCGGGCTGCACATCAACTTCTCGCTCGTGCCGATCGACGGTGGCGCGAACTCGTTCGACGACCCCACGGCGGAGCACGGCGTGTCATCGCTGGCGCGCCAGTGCATGGGCGGCCTGATCGCCCACCACGAGGGGCTCGCGGCGATGTCGGCGCCGTTGGTCAACAGCTACAAGCGTCTCGTGCCGGGCCTCATCGCCGGCTACTGGGCCAACTGGGGCCTCGACAACCGGATGAGCACGTTCCGCGTGCCGGGCGAGCGCGGCTCGTCGACCCGCATCGAGAACCGCATGCCCTGCGCCAGCGCCAACCCGTACCTCGCCGCAGCGGTGATGCTCAACGCGGCGCTGATCGGTGTGGCCGAAGGGCTCGACTGCGGCGCGCCGCAGGAGGGCGACGGTGACGCAGACCCGAACACCGACCGGCACACACCGCACGACCTCGCCGAAGCACTCGACGCGCTCGAAGCGGACTCGGTGCTGTGCGAAGCGATGGGCGCCGACCTCGTGCGCGCCTTCCTCGCCATCCGTCGCGACGAGCTCGCCAAGTGGAGCGCCGCCGGCAACGAGTGGGACCTCGAGTCCATCGCCCCCTGGGAGCTCACCTCCTACCTGCCGTACTACTGATCCGGGTCAGGGCGTCGAGCATCAGGTCGAGGGCGAAGCGGAAGCGGTCGTCGGCGGTGCCGGCGTAGAGCTCGCCGGCGAGCGCGACGGACGCCGGATGCTCGTCGGGATCGAGTGCTGCGTAGTCGGCGCGCCAACGTCGGTAGGTTGCGGCTCGCCTCGCTGCCGACTCGGCGGCGAGTGCTGCATCGATGGTCGCCGAGCCGATGGTCAGCTCGATCAGCGCGTGGTACGCCGATGCGACCTGAGACGGCGAGAGCCCGGCGCGCTGCAGCGCGGCCAGCAACGCTTCGGTGACGGCCAGCTCGTTGGGTTGCCGCGGTGGCTCACCCTGGTTGAGCATCGCCAGCACCGGACGAGCGAGATGTGCGGCGCGAAGGCGCTCGCACACCGTCGTGACCGTCGTGCGCCACGGCGCCCTCGGCTTCAGACCGGCCGTGACGTCGACGAGGATGCGATCGCCGATCGCCCGCAGGAGCTCGTCCTTGTCGCGGAAGTGGCGGTACAGCGCGGTCGCGTGCACGCCGAGGCGATCGCCGAGGTCGCGCACGCTCAGGGCCGTCGATGGATCGTCTTCGAGCATCGCCATCGCCACGTCGACGATGCGGTCGCGGTTGAGCGCCGTGCGGGTCGCCATCAGTCGTACAACCGAGCCTTAGCAAGCCGCTCCATGCACACCTCCGCGCTCCACGGCAGCATCAGCGAACCCAGCCGTGAGTCGCGGTACATCCGCTCCAGCGGGAGGTGCTTGAGCATCGCCTGCCCGCCGCACACGCGAATGGCGGTGCTGGCCACTTCGGCAGCGTGCTCCATCACCGTGATCGCGGCCGCCCACCCGAGCGTCAGCTCCTCCTCCGACGGGTCGAGCGTGGCCGTGTCGATGGCGCGGTAGAGCATGGCTCGCGACTGCTGGTGGCGCAGTTGCATCTGGGCCCATCCGACCTGCTTCATCGGGTGGTCGCGCCTCGCTCCGGCGGCCTGGCCGGGCAACTCACCGCGCAGGTAGGCGCGGGTGACGTCGAGCACCCCACCGGTGAGGCCGAGGTAGCTCGGGCACAGTGAGAGGAACAGCCACGGGTAGCGCTGCGCTGCCTGGTCGTAGGCGCCGGCGGGCAGCCACTCGTTGTCCGCCGGCACGAACACGTCCCGCATCAGCAGCGTGCGCGACACCGTGCCACGCATGCCGAGCGGGTCCCAGTCGTCGACGATCTCCGCACCGTCGGCGTCGGCCGGCACGCCGAGCAGGCGGATGGCGTCCTCGCCGGGCGACTGGCAGATGACGTTGTAGAAGGTGGCCGCTCCGGACAGCGAGGCGAAGATCTTGCGGCCCGTGACGCGCCAGCCACCGTCCACCGGCACCGCCTTCGTCGCCACGCCAGCGGTCGCTCCGGGCGCGAGGCCTTCACTGAACGGCTGGCTGTGGATGTCGCCGCGCTGGACGACGCCACGGAACATCGCCGCGCGCACCTCCTCGTGGCGTTCGCGGTCGGCGGGGGAGAGGTCGAGCAGGTCGGCGACTTCGCCGCACCACAGCATCGTGGCGTTGTGCATGTTGAAGGTCAGCGCGGTCGCGCCGCACCAGCGGCCGACCTCCTCGCTGACGCGGACGTAGTCGGCGTAGCTGGCGCCGAGCCCGCCGTACTTCGTCGGCACGCACACGGCCAGCAGCCCGGCGTCGCGGAAGTCGGCGAAATTGTCGAAGGGGAAGCTGGCCTCGCGGTCGTGCACCACGGCGCGTTCCGCCATCGTCGGGCCGAGGGCATGGACGCGTGCGACCAGTTCGTCGCGATCGACGTTCGTCATGGCATCAGTGTGCGAGCTGTCATCGATGATGTCAACAGTGTTGACATCAGGGTCGTCGACGGTGATGATGATCAGCGATGCACGGGCCGCACGACGTCGAACGCGATGGTCTGGCGTGGCGCGAGGCGGGTGCGGGTGAAGCGATCGTCCTCCTCCACGGCCTCGGTGGCAGCCGGATCTCGTGGGAGCCGCAACTCGTCGCGCTCTCGGTGCATCACCGTGTGGTCGCGTGGGACCTGCCGGGCTACGGCGCCGCCGACGCGCTCGACGGACCGGTCACGTTCGAGGCGCTCGCCGCAGCGGTCGGGCGACTGCTCGACGCGATCGGCGTCGAGTCGGCACACCTCACCGGCATCTCGTTCGGCGGGATGATCGCCCAGTACGCCGCGGCAGCGATGCCGTCGCGGATCTGCACCCTGACCTTGCTTGCGACCAGCCCGAAGTTCGGCCTCGACGGCACCGATCCCGCAGCGTGGCGTGCGACGAGGCTGGCGCCACTCGACGCGGGGCAGTCTCCGGCCGACTTCGCTCGACGGGTGCTCAGCTCGCTGGCTGGACCGGGGATCACCGATGACGCGCTGGTGGGACAGATCGCAGCGATGTCGCGCATCGGCGCCGACGCGCTTCGCCGATCGATCGACTGCCTCGTGACGCACGACAGCAGGGGAGTGCTCCCGAAGGTCACCGCGTCGACGCTGTGCCTGGTCGGTGAGCTGGACGACGAGACCCCGCCGGCCTACCTCGCCGCGATCGCCGAGCTGATCCCGAACGCGCACCTCGTCGTCGTTCCCGGCGCCGGCCACCTGTTGAACGTCGAGGCGCCGCACGTCGTCGACCGGCTGATGCTCGACCACGTCGAGCAGTGGCGCGAAGGTGGTGCCTGATGGGAACCGAGTGGCGCTACATCGCCGCCTTCGCCGAGCACTTCTCGCGGTGCGGCCTGCACGAGGGTGAGACCGTCGCGCTGCTCAGCGAATCGCAGAGCCGCGCTGCGCTGGTGGAGACCGCCCGACTCGCCGCGCAGTCCCTCGGCGGTCGCGTCGTCGACGTCATCGTGCCCACGCCGCCGTCGGCACACGTCGTGCCGATCCGCTCCACCGGCGCGTCGCAGGCACTGGCCGGCCACCCGGTCACGTTGAGCGCGTTGCGCGCCGCCGACCTCGTCATCGATTGCACCGTCGAAGGTCTGCTGCACGCGCCCGAGCTCGGCGACGTCCTCGGCGCCGGCACTCGCGTGCTGATGATCTCCAACGAGCACCCCGACGTGCTCGAGCGGCTGCGCTGGGACGACGACCTGCCGCGTCGGGTCGCCCTCGGCCACGAGTGGCTGCGTGCGGCGTCGACGATGCGCATCACCAGCGAGGCGGGCAGCGACCTCACCGTGCAGCTCGCCGGCGCGTTCACCGCCGGCTCGACCGGCCTCACCGACGGACCCGGCACGATCGCCCACTGGCCGGGTGGGCTGGTGCTCGCGTTCCCCGCCGAGCACTCGGTGAGCGGCACGCTGGTCCTCGCCGCTGGCGACCTCAACCTGACCTTCAACCGGATCATTGCCGCACCGATCGCGCTGACGATCGTCGACGACCACATCGTCGCCATCGACGGCGAGGGCGTGGACATGGACCTGTTCTGCGAGTACCTCGCCTCGTTCGGCGACCGGGAGAGCTACGCCACCAGCCACGTCGGGTGGGGCATGAACCCGGCGGCGCGCTGGGAATCGGTGGAGCTCTTCGACCGGCGCGAGACGTGGGGCACCGAGGCCCGCGCGTTCGCCGGCAACGTGCTGTACTCGACGGGCGCCAACGAGAACGCAGGGCGCTTCACCGCCGGGCACTTCGACCTGCCGATGCGGCACTGCACGCTGATGCTCGACGATCGCATCGTCGTACGTCGCGGGGCGCTGGCGGCGGAGCTGCAGCCGCCGTCGCCCGTCGTGCCTCAGTAGGCGGAGGCGCCGGCCCGCTCCGCTCGGTCGGCCTCGGCCATCGCTGCGATCTCGTCGATCTCAGCAGTGTCGAAGCCGGCCATCTCGCGGAACTTGCGGGCGAGCTTGATCGACGCCTCGCGGCTCTCGCCGCGCAGTCCTCGGAAGTTGAACAGCCCGTCCACCGTGCGCTGGAACTCCAGGGCGCTTGCCTGTCGCTCCTTGTCGTCCTTGGTGACCTCACGCAGCCAGGTGCTGCCCATCTTCACGTGGGTGACCTCGTCGGCGAGCATCCAGTCCTCGGCGAAGTAGAGCACCGGGTCGCCCATCTCCGTGGCGAAGTCGCGCATCGTGGTGAAGACATCGATGGCCAGGCCCTCGAGCGCCCGGTTGACCCCGGCGAGGCGGAACACAGGGTCGGGGTGGCAGGCCGCTTCGAAGAGGGTGACCGACTCGCTGAACTCGCCTGGGTTGATGCCCATGTGGTCGCCGAGCAGCAGGCTGATCTCCACGTGGCGGGCCTCGTCCCAGCACTGGCGGGCCATGTCGAGCTTCATCGCGAACGGGGTCTCGTCGGTGGTGTAGTCGAACGCCGTGCGGCCGGCGCCCTCGAGCGCCTGGATCTCGCCGACGAAGATCCCGTGCATCTGCCGGCGAGCGTTGTCGGCCGCTGATGCTGCTTCGGGGTCGATGCGTCGATCGCCGCCCTGGTCGTTCGGTCGCTCGTCGTTGAACCGCTCGGCGGTGGTGATCCGGTGGAAACGATCGTCCCGGGCCAAGGCCCCCGGCGGCAACTGCGTGCGCATGTGAAAACCGTACCCCGAACCGTCACCCCACGATCGACGCAGCCGCACCCGATCGAGCGTCGTCCGCTGAGGTGAGAGATGTGCGCCGCATGGCCGATCACCTCTCACCGGGATCAGCGGGATGGGCGGCAGGTGTCAGGGCTGCAAGCCCGCGTGCTCGAGCACGCGGGCGCGGCGTCGTCGTGCTGACGCGGCGAGGGTGTCCATTGCGTTGTCGAAGCTGCGTTCGAGGGTGAGCCGGGCGACACGGTGGATCTGCCAGTCGATGCCGTGGCAGGCCAGGTCGCGCTCGCGATCGCGTGTACCGCCCGCCTCGGTGAAGTGCTCGGGGTGCACGTCGACCTCGACGCCCCAGCGCAGCGAGGTGATGCACGCGTCGAGTCGGATCGGCCCGAAGGCCGGCACGTCGAGCCAGCGCTGCGCCTCGACGTCGATGCCCCGCTGCCGGAGCGCGTCGAACACCCGGGATTCCCAATGCGACTCGGGCGCCTTGCCCTCCGGGATCCGGTCGAGGACGCCGAGGAACCGACGCGCCCACGGACGCCCGGGCGTGGCCAGCGGTTCGGCGACTCGCCGCAACGTGGCGAGGCTGCACGTGCCCTCGTGACGCAGCTGGTCGATCACCGAACGCAGGTCCTCGTCGGACAGGTGGCGAGCCAGGTCCACCGCCGTCCGCGGCGGTGACGTGACCACGATCCCGTCACTGCGCCGAACGACGTCGCTCGGCGAGATCGCCGCCGTCCGGTAGGCGCGCACCCACGGCTCGACCGTCGGGTTGCTGCGCGGCGGTGCAAGCACCCACACGAGCGCATCGTTCGGCATCCGCCGCCACCGCCAGATCCGGCCCGCGGTCGGGGCGGCGACGATCAAGCCCGACGGTCGGGCGCAGACCGAGACGCACCGGGCGAGCTCGTCTTCCGGGCTGGAGGCGATGCGGTAGCTGCCGTCGAGCACCCGGCAGAGCAGACCGTCAGCGACCAGGCGTCGTCGTTGGTTCAAGGTGATCCCGAACCGGGCGAGATCGCGCTCGGTGACGATGCCGGCGTGACAGGAGGCGTCGGCGAGCAGTGCCCGCAGGTCGAGGCTCATGGGTCCCCTCTTCGGTCGTGGTGAAGTCGGGGGAAGTCGGCTGCAGACCGTACCGAGCGCTCGGGTGACGCCACCTCCGGCCGGCTCGACGGCCATCGCGCGGTGAGAGATGTGCGCCGTATGGCCGATCACCTCTCACCGGGTTGGGCAGGTCGTCCGGCGAGGTGAGAGATGTGCGCCGCATGGCCGATCACCTCTCACCTCGTGCGGCGCTCGGAGAGCCCGGCGGTTGAGCGTGAGCCGCGCCCGAGCTGGCGGCGCGGGGGTCAGTCGGGGGCGCGTTCGGCTGCTTGGCGGTTGGCGAGGTACCAGTCGATGGTGGTGCGCAGGCCGTCCTCGAAGGGCATCGTCGCCCGCCAGCCGAGGAGCTGCTCGGCGCGGCTCGGATCGACGCGGCGTCGGGGCTGGCCGTCGGGCTTGGTGGGGTCCCAGACCAGCTCACCGTCGTAGCCGACCATCGTCGCGATGAGCTCGACCGTCTCACGGATGGTGACCTCGCGATTGGTCCCGAGGTTGATCGGCTCGACGTGACCGGCAGTGTCGTCGTGGTGCTCGGCCGCGAGCACGATCGCCTCCGCCGCATCCTCGACGTAGAGGTACTCGCGGCTGGCGGTGCCCGTGCCCCAGACGTCCATCTTGTCCTCGCCACGCTCACGGGCCTCGACGCAGCGCTTGATGCGCGCCGGGATGACGTGGCTGACCGACGGGTGGAACTTGTCGCCGGGCCCGTACAGGTTGGTCGGGATCAGGTACGAGAAGCGCTGCCCGTACTGCTGCGCGTTGACCTGGGCGTGGATCAGGTGGGCCTTCTTGGCGATGCCGTACGGCGCGTTGGTCTCCTCCGGGTAGCCGTCCCACAGGCTCTCCTCGCGGAACGGCACCGGGGTGAACTTCGGGTACGAGCACACCGTGCCGAGCAGCACCGTCTTGTCGATCGAGGGCGTCGATCGAGCGGCCTCGATGACGTGCGTGCCCATCAGCAGGTTGGCCAGGTACAGCCGGGCCGGTTCGGCCTGGTTGTAGCCGATGCCACCGACGTCGGCGGCGAGGTGGACGACGTGCGTCGGCGCAGCGTCGGCGAACAGCCGCTCGGCGACGCCCGGCTGCGTCAGGTCGAAGTCCGCACTGCGCGGCACGACCACGTCCGCGCCGAGCGCGCGCAGCTTGGCGACGACCACTCGCCCGAGGAACCCGGACCCGCCGGTGACGACCACGCGACGGTCCTGCCAGAACGTACCCATGACCACGATGCTACGACTCGCCCGGCCATGATGGAGGGCGTGCGGGTGGCCTACACGTTGGAGCAGTGCTGGCACCGCGTGCCCGGCGGCACGGCGGTGAGCGCACTGCGTGTGGCCGAGGCGATGGGCTTCCACAGCGATGTGCGCCTCGTCGGCGTGGCCGGCCGTCACCACCACCTCCCGGACGATCCGTGGATCCCGCCGATCCCCGTCGCCCACCTCCCGCTGTCCGGCCCCTTCCTGTACGACGCGTGGCTGCGCCTCGGGCGTCCGAAGGTCGAGCGCGCCACGGGCCGGGTGGACATCACCCACAGCACGTCGATCATCCCCGCGCCGAGCAACGGCAAGCTCGTCGTCACCGTGCACGACCTCGCCTTCCTCCACGAGCCGGATCACTTCACCCGCCGCGGCGTGCGCGTCTTCCACCGCAGCCTCGAGCTGGTCAAGCGCAAGGCCGAGCTCGTGCTCTGCCCGAGTCAGGCAACGCTCGACGACTGCGAAGCTGCCGGCATCGGCGCCGATCGGTTGCGGCTGGTGCCGTGGGGCGTGGAGACCGAGCGGGCCGCCGCCGACGAGGTCGCCCGCGTCCGATCGCTGTACCGACTGCCGGAGCACTACCTGCTGTTCGTCGGCACCGTCGAGCCGCGCAAGAACCTCGGCAACCTGGCGTTGGCGATCGCCATGCTCGACGACCCGCTCCCGCTCGTCGTCGTCGGCGCCGACGGGTGGGGCGAGACCGAAGACCTGGGCGAGGCGACGTTCCTCGGCTTCGTGCCGAGCGAAGATCTCACCCCGCTCTACGCCGGTGCCGACACGTTCTGCTACCCGAGCGAACGCGAGGGCTACGGGCTGCCGGTGCTCGAGGCGATGGCGCAAGGCGTACCCGTCGTCACCAGTCGGGGCACGGCCACCGAGGAGACGGCCGGCGGCGCTGCCGTGCTCGTCGACCCGATGGACCCGGCGGACATCGCCCGCGGGATCACCGACGCGCTCGGTCGCCGCAGCGAGCTGTCCGCCAAGGGCTTGGCTCGCGCCAAGCGCCGCAGCTGGGCGAACGCCGCCGCGCTGACGGCTGCCGCGTACCGCGAGATCGCCGGCTGAACGATGCCGCGCGACCGCGACGGCCGCGTCGCCGTGAACCTGCTGTGGTGCGTACCCGGCCAGGTCGGTGGGTCCGAGGAGTACCTCGTGCGCCAGTTGCTCGGACTGCGCGAGGTGGCGCCGCACTGGCAGATCGAGCTGCACGTGCTGCCCGGGTTCGCCGACGCCCACCCCGACCTCGTCGCGCAGTGCACCGTGATCACCGCACCGATCGATGGTGCGAGCCGGCCGCGTCGGGTCGTCGCCGAGTCGACCTGGTTGCGGCGGCGCACTGCGACGAGTGCGCTGATCCACCACGGCGGCGGCACTGCACCGTGGCGAGCGCGCCGGCCCTACGTGCTGACGATCCACGACCTCCAGTACCGCGATCTCCCGAACAACTTCTCTCGCGCCAAGCGAGCGTTCTTCGGCGCGGTGCTGCCACGGTCGGCGCGTCGCGCCGCAGCGATCGCGGTGCCCACCGAGTTCGTGCGCGGCACGGTCATCGATGCGTTCGGCGTCGCCACGGAGCGCGTGCACGTCGTGCCGCACGGCATCGAACCGACGCTCGTCGGTCGCGACGGCATCACGGCAGCCCATGAGCTGCGCCAGCGGTTCGCTCTCGGCAAGGGACCACTGCTCGTCTACCCGGCGATCACTCATCCGCACAAGAACCACCGCTTCCTGCTCGAGCTGATGCGCACCCGATGGATCGATCCGGACCTGCGACTCGTGCTCATCGGCGGCGAAGGTGCCGCCGAAGCCGACGTCGCCGCGTGCGCGGATCCGCGGGTGCGCCGGCTCGGCCGCGTCTCGTCCGCCGACCGCAACGGGCTGCTCGTCGCTGCGGCTGCGATGGTCTTCCCCAGCGAGTACGAGGGGTTCGGCGCGCCCGTGATCGAGGCGATGACGCTCGGGTCGCCCGTCGTCTGCGCCGACACGTCGTGCCTACCGGAGGTCGCCGCTGACGCGGCGATCGTGCTCCCGCTCGACCTCGATGCGTGGGCCGACGTGCCCGGCCGCGTGCTTGCCGAGCGCGAGCGCCTGATCGCCGCCGGGCACGTTCGCGCCACCCACTTCACGAGCGCGGTGTCCGGTGCGGCGCTGGCCCGCGTCTACGACGCCGCGATCGACGACGACGCAGTGCACGACGCGGCACGGCACCACGGAGCCGCACGATGAAGATCGCCGTCCTGTGCCCGCACTTCGCCCCCGACACGGCGCCCACCGGCGAGGTGATCACCCGCATCGTCACCGAGCTCGCTGCGCTCGGCCACGAGCTCCACGTCGTCACGGCCCTGCCGTGGTACCGCGAGCACGCCGTCGAGCCGGGGTGGACGGGCAAGCTCGTCCGCCGAGAGCGCACGCCGTGGGGATCGATCACGCGAGTCCACCCGTTCCCCGGCGACGACAAGCGCAACCTGGTGCGACGCGCGGTCGGCTTCGCCGGGTTCAGCGCGCTCGCCGGGCTCACCTCGTGGCGCGGCGGTCGAGTCGATGCGGTCATCGCCATGTCGCCGCCGTTGACCATGGGCCTCACGGGGTGGACGACGCACCTCGTGCGGCGCGGGCCGCTGGTGTTCAACATCCAGGACGTCTTCCCCGACGCCGCCGTGCAGACGGGAGCGATCACCAACAAGCGGATCATCGCCGTCGCCTCGTGGCTGGAGCGGGTCAGCTACCACCGCGCCGCGGCGGTCACGGTGCTCAGCGACGACTTGCGCGACAACGTCGTCGCCAAGGTCAAGCCGGGGCACCGCGACCGCGTTCGCGTCATCCCCAACTTCGTCGACACGACGTTCATCCGCCCGTTCCACCGCGACACGCCGCTGCGACGTGAGCTCGGCATCGGCGACGAGCCCGTCGTGCTCTACGCCGGCAACGTCGGCTTCTCACAGTCGCTGGAGATGGTGGTCGACACCGCCCGTCAGCACCCGCAGGCCACCTTCGTCGTCAACGGTGACGGTGCTGCCCGCACGACCCTGCAGGAGCGCGCCGCCGGGCTGGCCAACGTCCGCTTCACCGGGTACCAACCGAAGGAGCGACTGCCCGAGGTGCTGGCCACCGGCGACATCCACCTCGTGCCGCTCAAGGCCGGGCTGGGACGGGTGAGCGTGCCGTCGAAGACGTACTCGATCCTCGCCGCCGGCCGTCCCGTCCTGGCCGCCATCGACCCCGGCACCGAGGTGCCGCGCATCCTCGAGGCCTCCGGCGGCGGCGTCGCCGTGGCGCCGGACGACCCCGCAGCGTTCTCCGCGGCGCTCGGCGATCTGCTGGCCCACCCAGATCGAACCAGGCGGATGGGCCTGTCCGGACGCACGTGGGTGGAGGGTGCTGCGTCGCCGTCGGCCGTGGCCAGGGCCTATGAAGCACTGATCGAGGAGCTGCGGTCGACGGGTCGCGGTCGCCGCTGACGACCAGCTTTTCGGCAGCCGGACCTGTAGCCTCGCTCCCTCGTGGCCACGTCATCATCCGCCAAGAAGGTCGCCAAGCTCGCCTCGCGCGGCAAGGGCAAGAAGGTGCGCTTCCAAGGCGGCACCGTGTTCCCCGCTGTCGTGCTCGTGCTCGTCGTGCTGCTGCTGGCCCTCATCGTCTACGCCCGCCAGAGTCGCCCGAGCGACGGCGCCGGTTCGCCGAAGGTCGGCGAGCACTGGCACGCCGCATACGGCATGAAGGTCTGCGACGTCACGCTGCCCAAGCTCACCGGCACCAAGGAAGACACCGACGCCTTCAACCTGATCGGTGTGCACAGCCACGGTGACGGGGTCATCCACTACCACCCGTACAGCAGCAAGAGCACCGGCAACCGGGCCAAGCTGGGCGTCTTCCTCGACATGTACGACGTCGACCTCACCGACTCGGCGATGAAGCTGCCGGCCGACCAGGGCGGCGAGGAGTTCAGCATCAAGGACGGCAAGCTCGTCGTGAAGCAGAACGGCAAGGCCATCGATCTCGCCACCAGCGAGTACGCCGCCTGCGCCGGCAAGGACGACATGGTCCTCAAGGTCCGGGTGTGGAAGAACTTCTCCGACACCGGCGCCTTCCAGGACTACGTCACCCAGTTCGACGGGATCCGGATCCGCAACGACGGCATGGTCTTCGAGATCGCCCTCGTTCGCAAGGACGCGACGATCTCGCAGCCCGACTGGGCCGCCGAGCTGCCGTCGCTGGGTGCCGCCGACGGCGGCAACGTGCCCACCACGACGATCTCCGGAGCGACCACCACGGTCGCGGCCACGACGCCGGGCACCACGGACGACTCGACGCCCGGCACGGGCACGACGCCCGCGGTCACGACGACCAGCGCCGCACCCACCGGTACCACCCCCACGTCGGGCTGATGCGCGCCGTCGTGCTCGTGGGTGGCTTCGGCACCCGGCTGCGACCGCTGACGTACACCGTCCCCAAGCCGATGCTGCCCGTGGGCCACCTGCCGATCATCCAACGGTTGATCGGCAACCTCGGCCGTGGCGGCATCACCGAGGTCACCCTGGCGCTGGGCTTCAAGCCGGAGCCGTTCGTCGAGGCCTTCCCCGACGGTCACTGCGACGGCGTGGCGCTGCGATACGCCGTCGAGCCCGAGCCGCTCGACACCGCCGGCGCGATCCGCTTCGCCGCCGACGCCAGCGGCATCGACGACACGTTCGTGGTCGCCAACGGCGACGTGCTCACCGACCTCGACGTCGGCGCGCTGATCGCCTTCCACCGGGCGGCCGGCGCCGAGGCAACGCTGCACGTGATCGGCGTCGACGACCCGTCGGCCTTCGGTGTCGTCGCTCTCGACGACGCCCGCCGGGTGGAGCGCTTCGTCGAGAAGCCAGCGCCCGGAACCGAACCGTCGAACCTGGCCAACGCCGGCACGTACGTGCTCGAACCGTCGGTGCTGGCGCGCATCCCGGTGGGCGTGAAGACCTCGATCGAACGGGTCACGTTCCCGGCGATGGTGCCCGATCGCGGCGTGTTCGCGATGGCCACCGACGACTACTGGATCGACACCGGCCGACCGGACCTGTACCTGCGCGCCAACATCGATCTCGTCGCCGGCCGCCGGGTGCGCGAACGCTGCGAGGGCGTCGACGGTGGAGCCGTGCTCGGTGCCGATGTGCGCATCGTCGAATCGGTCGTTGCGGCCGGCGCCGAGGTGCACGACGAGGCCGTGATCGAGCGGTCCGTGCTGCTCGCCGGTGCCGTCATCGGCCGCGGTGCCGTGGTGACAGACTCGGTGGTCATGGGTCGGGTGGGCGACGGTGCCGAGGTGCGCGACTGCGTGCTGGGCGCGCAGGGCTCCGTGGCCGCGGGCGAGCACGTCCACGGTGAGCGGCGCCCCGATCCCGACGCCACGTGAACGTGATGGTGGTGGGCGGGGCCGGGTTCCTCGGCTCGCACCTCACCGAACGCCTCCTCGCCGAGGGCCACGCGGTCGACGTCGTCGACGACCTCAGCTCCGGCAACCTGGCCAACCTGTCCGACGCGCGCACCTCCGGCGGTGAGCTGAAGATCCACACCCTCTCGGCCACCGCCGCCGAGTTCGGCGCACTGGTCGCCATCCGCCGGCCGGAGGTGATCTTCCACCTCGGCTGGCTGCCGCCCGGTCGTTCCGGCGCCGTTGCCGCCGGCGCCGCGGTGCACTCCACGGTCGCCGTGCTGGAGGCGGCTCGGGCCGTGGGGGCGAAGGTGGTCACCACCCTGCCGGCGGGTTGGCTGTACGGCGAGGTGCCGGCGCGGGAGCTGCCCGTGAAAGAGGGTCGTGCCTGGGCGCCGATCGGCCTGGCCGGCGTGCTCGCCCGCACGGTTGCCGACCTGCTCGCCACCCATCGCGCCGATCACGCCGTCGAGTTCACCGCGCTGGCGGTGACGACCGTCTACGGCACGCGCCAACGACCGGACGCCGGCGTCGTCGCCGCGTTCCACGCCGCGCACCGCGAGCACCGCGTGCCCAACCTGCACGGCGACGGTCGACAGACCCGCGACTTCCTGTTCGTCGACGACGCCGTGGACGCGCTCGTGCGCGCCGCCACCCGCGGCGGTGGTCTCGTCGTCAACATCGGCACCGGGGTGCAGACACCGATCCGCGAGCTGTGGAGCCACATCGCCGGCATCGACGCGCCACCGCTGGTGCCCGCGCCGTACCGCGAGCCGGATCTCTCGCGCGTGTCGGTGTCACCGACGCGTGCACGCATCCACCTGTCATGGGCGCCGTGGACCGACCTCGCGGTCGGACTTCGCTCGCTGCGGTAGCCGGCCGGAACTAGGTTGACGATCAGCCGAAGCACCGAGGGGGTGTTGCTGATGGACGTTCGTTCGATCCTGGCAAGCAAGGGCACGCAGGTCGCCACCGTGCAGCGGGAGGCGACGCTCGCCGACGCGGCCGCGCTGCTGCGCGACCACGGTGTCGGCGCGCTGGTCGTCTCCGGTGACTCGTCGCGCATCGACGGGATCATCTCCGAGCGCGACGTCGTGCGCTCCGTCGCCTCGCACGGCGCCGGCGCGCTCGGTCGCAGCGTTGCATCGGCGATGACCACCGACGTCGTCACGTGCGCAGCCGAGGACTCGGTCGACCAGCTGATGGCGCTGATGACCGCCAAGCGCATCCGCCACGTGCCGGTGGTCGGCGCCGACGGTCTCGCCGGGATCATCTCCATCGGCGACGTGGTCAAGGCCCGCGTCGGCCACCTGGAGAGCGAGAACCAGACCCTCTTCGACTACATCAACGCGCGCTAGCTGTTCACAGCGGTTCGGTCGCCCGTCCGGCCGTCAGGACTGATCGAGCGAGCGCTTCGCTGATCTCCGGGGTGGACATCACGGAGGGTTGGACGATGGCGCGCATGCCTTCGGCTTCGACGGCGGGAGCGAGGTGGGCGTCGACCGGGTCGATCACCAACGCGGCGGCGACGGGCGCGTACATGCGCGCCACGCCGACGACCGACGCCTCGTGCCCGAGCTCCGTGAGCATGTGATCGGCCGGGCCCTTCAACGCCGCGCCACCGACGATGGGGGAGATGGCGACGACGGACTCGCGGCGGGCGACGAGCGCGTCGTTGATGCCCGCCAGCGCGCGCAGCGGACCGATCGAGACCACCGGGTTCGACGGGGCGATCACCACCACCTCGGCGTCCCGCAGCGCCGCAAGCGCGGCCGGTGACACCCGAGCCGCCTCGGCGCCGTCGAAGCGCACCGCGGACACTGCCGGCGCATGGCGCAGCTGCACGAAGTACTCCTGGAAGGAGATCTCGCGATCGTCGTCGCGGAGTCGCACGACGGTGGACACGCGGTGGTCGCTCATCGGCACCAACTGCTGCTGGACCCCGAAGGCACGGGCGATCTCGGCGGTGACCTCGGTCAACGTGGCGCCCTCGGCCAGCCGGGCGGTGCGGTAGAAGTGCGTCGCCAGATCCTGGTCGCCGAGGTTGAACCACGTCGGCGCAGCTGCGGAGCCGGCGGGGCGGACGTCGACGAAGCGCGCCAGCGCCTCCATCGCCCGCCACGACTCGTCACGCAGCCCCCACCCTCGCTCGGTGTCGATGGCCCCGGCGAGCGTGTAGGTGATCGTGTCGATGTCGGGCGAGATCGACAGCCCGTGGAGCACGGTGTCGTCACCGGTGTTGACGATGCCGATCGTGTCGGCGGCAGGGTGCGCCAACGCCAGCGCACGCAGGAACCTGGCTGCCCCGACACCTCCACACAGCACGGCGATCATCGTTCGTTCCCTTCGGCCAACCGTCGGTAGAGGTGGGCCAGCCGGTCGGCGCAGCGGACCCACGAGAACTCGTCCAGCTGTGCGCGGCCGGCCTCGAGCAGGTCGCGGCGAACGGCGTCGTCGGTGAGCGCGACGACGAGGTTGGCCGCAAGCCCGTCGACGTCGTCGGGCGCGCACATCAACGCGGCGCCGCCGGCGACCTCGGGGATCGAGCCGGCGTTGGAGGCCACCATCGGCACCCCGACCTGCATCGCGTCGAGCAACGGGAAGCCGAACCCTTCGTCGAGCGACGGGTAGGCGAGCACGGCCGCGTTGCGCAGCAGCCAGGCGCGTGACTGATCGTCGACGCGCCCGGTGAGGAGCACCCGGCCGGCAACGGTGGATCCGGCGGCGTCGATGGCCGCATCGATCGATCGGCGGTCGTCGCCGTCACCACCGGCCAGCACGAGCACCGTGTCGGCGTGCACGGCAGCGATCGAGGCGAAGGCGCGGATCAGGCGCGGCAGGTTCTTGCGGCGCTCGAGCGTGCCGATCGCCAGCACCATCCGCCGGCGGCCGAGATCGGCGATCACCGGCGCGGCTGGTGACTCGGCGACCGGCAGCGGACCGAGGTGGATCACCTCGACGGTGGACCGCGGGAACAGGTCGCGCACCTCGTCGGCCGTCGACTGCGACGACGCGTGCACCACCGCGCCACGGGCGATCGCCCGGCGCAGCACCTCGCCGGCGCGACGCACGGCTGGCGACGCAGCAGTGGGGTGGCGCAGGAACCAGCAGTCGTAGACCGAGACCACCGATGGCAGGTGCGTCGGCGGCACGACGTAGTTCGTGCCGTGGACGACGTCGGCGCGCAGCCACCGGTCGGCGCGGGGCACGTCGACGCGCGCCCAGCAGCGATGGGCCAGCGCGGCGGGCATCGGCAGCCGCACGGTGCCCGCAGCGACCTTGGCCCGGAACGAGATCAGGTAGTCGACCAACTCCACGTCGTCGCGGCTCGCGAGCTCGTGGTGCATCGCCGCCACCGCATGGCCGACGCCGGTGCGCGGACCTGCCAGCGGACCGATGTCGAAGGCGGTGCGGACGGGATCCATGACCTGCGGCGAGGTTACCGTTGCGACGTCGAACGTCACGGCGACGGACGGTGGCGTCCTGCCCCCGTAGACTTCACGGCTCCCACCGTCTTCTCAAGGATCCCACATGCCCCGAGCGTTCATCACCGGCATCACCGGCCAAGACGGCCAGCACCTCGCCGAGTTCCTGCATTCCAAGGACTACGAGGTCTTCGGCATGGTCAAGGGTCAGAACAACCCGAAGATGACCTCGATGCGCGACGAGTTCCCGTACGTCGAGCCGGTGCCCGGCGATCTCGCCGACCTGCCCTCGCTGATGAAAGCGCTCGACCACACGCAGCCCGACGAGGTCTACAACCTCGGCGCGATCTCGTTCGTGGCCCTCAGCTTCAACCAGGCCGAGCTGACCGCCAACATCACCGGCACCGGCGTGCTGCGCATGCTGGAGGCCATCCGCATCGTCGGTGGCGCCGAGAACAACCCGATCCGCTTCTACCAGGCCAGCAGCAGCGAGATGTTCGGCAAGGTGCGCGAGACCCCACAGACCGAGCGCACGCCGTTCCACCCGCGGTCGCCGTATGGCTGCGCCAAGGTGTTCGGCCACGACATCGTCGTCAACTACCGCGAGAGCTACAACCTGTTCGCCTGCAGCGGTATCCTGTTCAACCACGAGGGCCCGCGCCGCGGTCTGGAGTTCGTCACCCGCAAGGTCACCAACGCCGCCGCCCGCATCAAGCTCGGCATCCAGCAGGACCTCGTCCTCGGCAACCTCGACTTCAAGCGCGACTGGGGCTTCGCCGGTGACTACGTGAAGGCGATGTGGCTCATGCTGCAGCAGGACGAGCCCGACGACTACGTCGTCGCCACGGGCGAGACCCACACCGGCCAGGAGCTCGTCGAGCTGGCGTTCGAAGAGGCCGGGCTCGGCGACTGGCAGCAGTACGTCCGCCAGGACCAGAAGTTCTTCCGCCCGGCCGAGGTCGATCTGCTGATCGGTGACGCCACGAAGGCCAAGGACAAGCTCGGCTGGACGCCCGAGGTCGACTTCCGCACGCTGATCAAGATGATGGTCGAGCACGACCTCAAGATCGAGACCGACAAGCTCCGTCGGGCCTGACGCCGACGCCGACGCCGGCGAAGGGCTCAGTTCTCGAAGGGCATGTCGGTGAGCGCTTCCATCAGCGAATCACCGGTCGGCACGACGCCGATGCGCAAGCGGTGACGCAGCGCCAGCGCGAACGCCAGCAACGCAGCAACTGATGAGGCCACCAGGCCGAGCTCGACGCGCCGGAACAGCTCCTCGTCGTTGAGCCAGGTGACGAGCAGGAAGATCACCCCGGCCGACGCCCAACCGATGGCGACGAGCATGTGCCCGCGCAGGGCGATCACGGCCTGCGCCAAGGCGAGGGCGAACATGTACACCGCACTGCTCAACGCGAGCGTGGCCAGGGTGCGACCACTGAGCTCGGAGTCGTAGAACTTCTTGATCACGAACGGGCCGAGCAGGAAGGCGCCGGCAGTGCCGACCACGGCGACGACGAGCACCATCTTCAGCAAGCGGTTCAGGCCCTGGCGGAACTCGGCGATCTCGTTGCGAGCGGCGAGGCGCGACAGCCGGGGGAGGAGCGCTGCCTGCACGGCCTGGAAGAGGAACAGCGGGATGCGGGCGAGGAGCACGCCGTACGTGAACTTGGTGACGAGCTCCTTCTGATCCGGCTCCGCCAGCACGGTGGCGGCGAGCGGGCCGGCGTTGACCAACCCGGCGGCGAAGATCGACCCGGCCAGCAGCCAGCCGAGGTTCTGGGTGACCTCGCCCCACTCCGCCGGGGGACCGTCGTCGACCTTGAGCTGGCCGCGCCAGTAGACCCAGAGCACACCCGGCAGGGGTGCGAAGGCGATCGCCAACCCGTACGGGCCGACGGCTTCGACGCCGATGACGGCGAGCATGACGCACAGCCCGATGCGCACGACGCCGTCGGTGGCCATCACGATCGCGTACGCACGGAACCGCCCGTGCCCACTGGCGACACCGCGAGCGATGTGCGCCGGCGTGTAGGAGACAAAGGCGATCAGGAGGGCGACGACGAGCACCCAGTCGTGATCGAAGAAGGCCGAAGCAAGGGCAGGACCAGCGGCGAGGATGCCGACGGAGACGACCGCGGCGAGGATCGCCCCGAGCACGATCACCTTGCGCAGCACGGGTTTGCCGCCCAGACCGAGCGCACGTCGATGGGACAGCGCGCGAGCCAGTTCTTGTTCGACGGGGAGGAACACACCCGGCGCGAGGGCGAACGTCGCCACCCACAGGCTGGTGATCGGCTGCAGGGCCTCGTCGCTGCCGAGCGCCTCCTTGCCGACCTTCAGGAACAGGTAGCTGGCGACTCCCGCAACGAGCAACCCGATGGCGACCGGCAGGGTCCCTTCGGGCACGGGGATGCGTGGAGAAGTCGCCTCACTGGACGTCGGGGTCGCGGCTTCCACTCGGCCAGCGAGGTTATCGGGCACGACGGCCGGAACGGGGACGCGTCGACGTCGATCGGACGGCCACCCCGCGGGGTGGGGTGAGCGCTGCACGGTCAAGACGGGCTGGTTCGGTGCCGATAGATGACACATGCGTCGAAGCCTTCCCGCGTTCGCCGCCGCGTTCCTCGTGGCCGCACTGGTCCCGATCGCCGCCCCCATCGGCACCGCCACCACGGCGTTCGCCGCGTCGTCGGTCGTGCTCGACGGCCACGGGAACGGGCACGGCGTCGGGCTCAGCCAGTGGGGCGCGTACGGCTACGCCGTGGACTTCGGCTGGAGCGCATCGCAGATCCTCGACCGCTACTACGGCGGCACCGTCTCGGGGACCAGCGACGTGACGACGATCAACGTCCGGCTGATGAACGAGGACGACCTGCAGACCGCGGTGGTCAACGAGCACGGGCTGCTCGTCGTCGACGGGGTTGCCGGCGGGCCGTGGCGCAGCGTGCTGGCGCGCGAGACGTCGAACGGCGTCTACGCCGTCTGGGCGCGCAGCGACGCCCAGGTCTGCCCGTCGGCCTCGGGCGACCCGGTCGCGTCCGGATGGACGCTCGTCGCCGGCGGGGTGGCCTCGTTCGTCAACATCCGCACGACCGCCAACAACACGACGACCAACGACTTCGCCGACCTGCCGGCGGTGTGCGAGCCGAACGGCAACGTGCGTACCTATCGCGGCATCATCCGCGCGATCAACGGCACGGCCGGCGAGAACCGCACCGTCAACGAAGTCCCGATCGAGCAGTTCCTCCGATCGGTGATCGCCAAGGAGATGTCACCGTCGTGGGCTGCGGCCGGCGGCGGCAAGGGCGCTCAGGCGTTGCAGGCGCAGGCCATCGCGGCGCGCAGCTACGCGCTGGCGGAGAACCGCTACTCATATGCACGCACGTGCGACCTCGTCTGCCAGACCTACCTCGGCGCCGCCATGCGCGGCAGCGTCGGCGGGACGTACACGCGGATCGAGTACCCACAGACCGACGCCGCGGTCGTCGCGACCGCCGGCGTCGTGCGCCGGGTCGGCAGCACCAGCGGAGCGATCGCCTACGCGATGTTCTCGGCATCGTCCGGCGGGTGGACGGCGCCGACCAGCCTCGGCTTCACCCCGAACGAAGACCTCGGCGACGCGACGGCGTCGAACCCGTACCACACCTGGTCGGTGACGATCACGGCGGCGGCGATCCAGGCGAAGTACCCGTCGATCGGCACGTTCACCGACCTGACCGTGCTCGCTCGCAACGGCTACGGCGACTGGGGTGGACGGGTGACCTCGGTCCGCGTCAGCGGCACCGCCGGTTCGGTCACCGTCACCGGCGATCAGCTGCGCACCGCGCTGTCGTTGCGCAGCAACTGGTTCAACGTGCGCGGCACCACCGAACCGCCGCCGGTCACGCCACCGGCGAACACGTGCGGATCGCGCGTGCCGCCGACCATCACGACGTCCGGCGGTACCGCTGATCCGGCGCTGTTCACGCCGATCACCCCGCTGCGCCTGATCGACACTCGAACCGGGCTCGGCACCGACGCCACCCCACTCGGCGCAGGGTGCACGCTGGTCGTCAACCCTCATCTCGATCCCTCGGTGACCGCGGTCGCGGTCAACATCACCACCGTCGACCCGGCGGTCGTCGGCCACGTCACGGCGTACCCGTGCGGGCAGCCGAAGCCGATCGCCTCGGTGGTGCAGCCGTTGCCGCGCCGAACCGTGGCCGGCGCGACGGTCGTGCCACTTGGCGATGACGGCACGTTCTGCGTCTTCAGCTACTCGGCCACCCCACTCGTGATCGACCTGTTCGGCAGCTACGCACCCGACAGCGGCGACCCGTTCCAGCCCGTCACCCCGCGACGGCTGTTCGACTCGCGCAGCGGCGCTCGCGTGAACGGCGGCACCGTGGTGCGCGTCCCGGTGGTCGGCGTCGGCGCCGCGCCCGCCGGTTCCACCGCGGTGGCGCTGACGGTGCACGCCAGCAACGCAGCCGGAGAGGGCTTCGTCACCGTCTTCCCGTGCGACACGCCGATGCCGCTGGCGAGCTCGACGAACGTGTGGGTGGGCGGCTCGGTGGCCAACCACGTCGACGTGCGCCTGTCGACGTCGGGCGACGTGTGCCTGTACTCGTTCTCGACCGTCCACCTCGTCGTCGACATCAGCGGCTGGTACGGCAACGGGGCGACGACCCGGTTCACGGCGATCACCCCGGTGCGCGTGATGGACACCCGCGAGAACCTCGGCACGACCGGCATGTTCGCGGCGAAGGCCAATCGGCGCCTGCAGCTCGCCGGCACGTTCGGGCTCCCCCCGGCAGGCACCCTGAAGGGCGTCGTCGCCGAGGTCACGGAGGCCGACGCCACCGCCGTCGGCTACGTCACCGTGCATCCGTGCCAGACCCCGGTGCCCGACCTGTCGATGGTCCGCTACTCGGCCGAGGGCGCCTCGGCCAACGTCGTCACCGGCATCGTCGACGCCACCGGCGGCTGGTGCCTGATGCCCAGCACCGCCACCCACGTCCTCGTCGACGTGTCCGGCTACTTCTCGTAGCGGACGTTCATCTCGGTGGGCCTGCGGCCCCTGCCGTGTTCGCTCGCTGCGCTCGCTCACCCGAACTCCCGTCCTCGACCGGGCCCAGCAATTGCGTCCGAGTACTCGACGCGCGCTGACCGCGCGTTCAGTACTCGGGTGATCGCGTCCGAGTACCCAACGCGCGCTGACCGCGCGTTCAGTACTCGGGTGATCGCGTCCGAGTACCCAACGCGCGCTGACCGCGCGTTCAGTACTCGGGTGGATCGCGTCCGAGTACTCGACGCGCGCTGACCGCGCGTTCGGTACTCGGATGGGGTGCTCGGACACGCCGCAGCGGACGCCTGATGAGGTGTGAGCGGTCATCCGCCGCTCACACCTCATCGCGTTGCGCGGCGGGGCAGGACCGGGTGGTCGCTGCGCTCCTTTCAGAGCAAGGAGTTGGGGTTCGAACCGGCCTGAAAAAGCGACGAGGGGCAGGACCCGGACGGATCCTGCCCCTCGAACGAGGGTGATCAGGCGGCGTTGCGAACGAGGCCACGGACCTGCTTGCGGGCAGCCTTGGCGATGTCGTGGGCCTGGCCGAGGAGCGCGCCGGCCTGCTCGGGCAGCTTGGCCTCGAGCTTCTCGACGGCGCTGTCGATGGTGGTCTCGAGGGCGTCGATGCGCTCGTCGAGCCCGCCGAGGCGAGCCTCGAACGAAGCGAGCAGCTCGTCGATCTGACCCTTGCTGGTGCCGAAGCGCTCGCTGAGCGTGGCGACCAGCTCGCGGCGGCGGACCTGGGCCTGCTGGACGGCCAGCACGCCGAAGCCGATGGTGACGTACGCGGCATCGCGCAGCGCGGTGAACAGCTTCTCGCTGTCGACGCCCGGCAGGTCGATGGTCGGCATCTGCATGTTGCGCAGCTTGTCGGCATCGATGCGGGGGAGCTTGATGTTGCTCAGGTCGAGCTTGCTGAAGTCGAACGACGGGAACGAGGGGAAGGTGGCCATGACGGGTGCGTCCTTTCGGGAACGGTGTGTTGGTCCCGGTCTCGGGGGGCTCGACCGGGTATGCGTACACGATACCGCAGAGTGCTAACTATTGCAAGCACTTTCCCTGCCCGGGCTCCGCGCGACCCGACCGCTAGCCTCGGACCCTCGTGGAACCGACCTTGCAACTCGCCCCGCCCGTTGTGGCGGTGATCGTGGTGCACGAGCCGGGACCCTGGTTCGACGAGGTGCTCGATGCCCTGGCCGAGCAGGACTACACCAACCTCAAGAGCCTGTTCCTGATCGCCGGCGATCCCGGCGACATCCCGGCCCACGTTCGTGAGCGCGTCCCGAACGCGTTCGTCCGGGCCGTGGCCGGCAACCCCGGCTACGGGGCCGCAGCGAACGAGGTGCTGCAATTGGTGGAGGGGGAGAACGGCTTCTTCTGCTTCCTCCACGACGACGTCGCGCTCGAGCCGACCGCCATCCGCACGCTGGTGGAGGAGCTCTACCGATCCAACGCCGGCATCGTCGGCCCGAAGCTCGTCGACTGGGACCAGCCGACCGTGCTGCAGCACGTCGGCCTCGGTGTCGACCGCTTCGGCGAGGTCGATCCGCTGATCGAGCCGGGCGAAGTGGACCAGGAGCAGCACGACGCCGTGCGCGACGTGTTCGCCCTGCCGTCGGCGTGCCTGCTCGTGCGCGCCGACCTGTTCCGCTCGATCCGTGGCTTCGACTCGGTGATCGACTTCTACGGCGACGACGTCGACCTGTGCTGGCGGGCCCACCTCGGCGGCGCACGCGTGGTCGTGGTGCCCACGGCACTCGCCCGTCACCGCAAGGGCCTGGTGGAGCGGCGGCCCGACCTGGCCCACGCCACGCTCGACGCACGCCACCGCCTGCGCAGCGTGGCCACGCTGAGCGGCGCCCGCCACCTGCCGCTGCTGTTCGTCCAGCTGCTGTTCGTCACCGTGGCCGAACTGCTCATCGGCGTCCTCACCGGCAAGCCGCGCAGCGCCTTCGCATCGGTGCGCGCGCTGGTCGGTCTCGTGCCGCGCGTCCCGGCGATCATCGCCCGACGCGGGGAGGTCCGGCCGCTGCGCCACGTGCCCGACAGCGAGGTGCGCGGACTTCAGGCTCGCGGCAGCGCTCGCTTGTCGTCGTACCTGCGCTCGCGCGACTCGCGCCCGGTCGACCCGGAATCGACCACGGAGAAGCGCTGGCGGCAGACCGCCGGGTCGGCCCCGGCCATCGCATGGTTGGCCGTGATCGCCCTCGTGGCCATCGGCAGCCGCAACCTGATCAGCGGCGGGATCCCGTCGATCGGTGAGCTCCTGCGCTTCCCGGCCAGCCCGCGCCGGCTCATCGGCGACTTCCGCTCCGGCTGGTGGGGTCACGGGCTCGGCGCCACGGCGGCAGCCCCCACGGGCGTGTTGCTGATCGCTCTCGGCAGCGTGCTCACCCTGTTCCACATGGCCCTGTGGCAGACCGTCTCGGTGCTCGGCCTGTTCGTCGTCGGCTACGTCGGCATGTGGCGGCTGGCCTCGATCTTCCCGACGGCACGGGCACGCATCACGGGCCTCGTCGTCTACGCCGCGCTCCCGCTGCCAGCGCAGGCGCTCTCCGCGGGGCGGTGGGGAGCGCTGGCCTGCTACGCGGCGATGCCGTGGGTGGTCCACCTGCTTCGCCGGATCACCGGCATCGAGTCGCTCGAGGCCGGCAGCGCCGACACCGTCGAGCTGATCGTCGAGGTGCCGCGCCGCAAGCGGATGCGCTTCATCGCCCAGCTCGCGCTGCTGTCAGCGGTGGTCATCGCGTTCACGCCGGCGTTCGCACTGGTCCTCGTCGGCGTGGGCGTCGTGCTCGGCGTGACCACGCTCGCATCACAGGGGTCGTGGCGCGTCTCCGCGGGGATGTTCGGTGCCGCAGTCACCGCCGCGGTGCTGGCCGTCGTCGTCAACTTCCCGTGGTTCGCCGACCTGTTCGGCGACGGCGGGTGGGACCTCGTCGCCGGCGTGCCACCGGTGTCCTCGCGGTCGGTCGGGGTGGCGCGACTGGCGCGATTCGCGCTCGGTCGCAACGCCGGCAGCTTCCTGACGATCGCCCTGTTCGTCCCGGTCGTCGTTGCGCCGCTCGTGGCCCGCAGCTGGCGCCTGACGTGGTCGATCCGCGCCGCCGGCCTCGTGGTCGCCTTCGGCTGGTTGATCGTGCTCGACGATCGCGGCAGCCTGCCGGTCCGGCTGCCCGAGCCCGGGGTGCTGCTGGCCCCGGTCGCCGTCGGGCTCGCACTGGCCGCCGCCTGCCTCGCCGCCTCGTTCGCCGACGACGTGATGGGTGGCTCGTTCGGCCTCCGTCAACCGATCGCCGTGCTCGCTGCGTTCAGCGTCGTGGTCGGTGTGCTGCCCGGGATCTACGCCGTCGGCAGTGGACGCTGGAACATGCCGCGGGTGACGCTCGTCTCGCAGCTGCGCGAGCTGCCGCCGGACAGCGCGGATGGCGACTACCGCGTGCTGTGGATCGGCGATCCGCGCGTGATGCCGGTCGAGGGCTGGACGCTGCGTCCGGGGATCGCCTACGCGATCACCGACGACGGCGAGCTCGACGTGCGCGAGCACTGGGCCGGGCTGCCGACCGAGGCCGAGCAACGTGTCGCCGACGCGATCGGCACGATGACGCGCGAGACGACGCTGCGACTCGGTCGACTGCTGGCCCCGTACGCGATCCGCTACATCATCATCCCGGTCGCCGACGGTGCGGCCAGCACGGTCAAGCGACCGTTGCCGCTCCCTGGTGGATTGACCGACGCGCTCGACGACCAGCTCGATCTGCGTCGCCCGTTGACGAGCCCGCTGAACTACATCGTCTACGAGAACACGGCGTGGATCCCGACGCGCAGCCTGTTGACCGGCGACGCCGCCGAGGCGACGACCCTGGCCGGTGACGAAGCCCTGGTCGAGGACGACCTCGAGGGCGCGGTGCCCGTCGGCGTCGGTGCGCTCGATCGCGGCCCGGCCGGTTTCGACGTGGCGGCCGGCACGGTGCACGTCGCCGTGCCCGACGACTCGCACTGGAAGCTCTCGGTCGACGGCCGGACGGTGCCGTCGCACACCGCGTTCGGGTCGACGATGGCGTTCGACGTGCCGGCCGGTCGCGCCACGCTGACCTACGACACCTCCGCGTCGCGCACGCTCGGCATCGTCGTGCAGTTGCTGCTGTGGTTGGTGCTGCTGTACGTCGCCAGCACCCTCGATCCAGTTCGCTGGTGGCGGCGCCGTCGTCGTCTGGCGACGGTCAGCCCGTCGCCGGTGGTGCTGTCGATCACGGAGCCGATCATCCAGCCCGTCGAGCCGGAACCCGACGCGTACGACGAGCCGGCCCCGTGGGCCGACGAGCCGATGACCGACCCGCTCGTCGTGGTCGGCGATGACGACCCGCTGCCCGAACCAGCGACCAGCGACTCGGTCGACGAGGGAGGGGCGACATGATCGCCCGCCGCCTCGTCGGCGTGCTGCTGGCGTTGCTCTCGTTCGTCGGGATCGTCGCCCTCGATCGCGACCGGCCGGCGCCCGCCGACGCGGTGTTCGCCAACCTGGGAGCGCCATCGGCACCGTTCGTGCCGGTCGGTGGGTTCATCAACTCGTCGTGGTTCTGCCCCGGCGTGCCCGTCGGTGACGCCGGCCAGGGCGGTGTCGTGGTGGTGGCCAACCCGAGCGACTCGCAGCGGTCGGCCCGCGTCACCGTGCTGACCAACGCACCCGATACGCCGCCGGTCATCAGCGACGTCGTCGTGCCCGCGCGCGACACCGTCACGGTGGACCTCGCCGCGCTGCAGCCGGCCGGAACGTTCCTGTCGTCGGTGGTCGAGGTGGCCGGTGGCGGCGGGATCGTCGAGCAGCGTGCCGACACGGCGATCGGCAGCGCTGTCGCCGCGTGCTCCAACTCGACGTCGTCCAACTGGTTCTTCGCCGACGGGTACACGCTCGACGACAGCACCGAGGACCTCGTCATCACCAACCCGTTCCCCGGCGACGCGATCCTCAACTTCACGTTCGCCTCGACCAACGGCGAGCGAAAGCCGAACCAGCTGCAGGGCTATCCGGTGCGCGGCAACTCGGTGGCCGTGGTCAACATCGATCAGCTGATCCGCGACGAGGGCGTGCTGTCGGTGGCCGTCTCGGCCAGCCGTGGACGCGTCGTCGTCGCCCGATCGCAGCGCTACCAGGGCACGCGCACCGGCTACACGATGAACCTCGGATCACCGTCGTTGCGGACGTCGGAGCTCTTCGCCGACGGGGAGGTCGGCGACGGGATCACCGAGCAGTACAGCATCTACAACCCGACGGACAGCGACATCAACGTGAAGGCGGTGTTCTTCGGCTTCGACGTCAACGCCGACTTCGCCAACGACACCGAGGTCGTCGTGCCGAAACACAGCGTGACCGTCCTGGACACCAGCACGATCGCCGGCTTGCCCGCCGGTCGGCACGCGCTGGCGCTGTCGACCGACCTCCAGGACCCGGTGACCGGCCAGCTGGTCCCGAGCTTCGTCGCCGAGCGGGCCATCACGCGGCCGCACAGCGCTGGAGGAGTGGCCACCACGGTCGTCATGGGCTCACCGTCGGCGAGCACGCAGTGGAGCATGGCGATCAGCAGCACCGACCCGGCACTCGCGGTCGAGGACGTGCTGATCGTCTACAACGCATCGCTCGGCGACACGACCGTGCGCGTGCTGATGCTGACCCCGGGCGGTGTGGTGCCGGTCCCCGGCCTGGAGGCGGTGCCGCTGCCGTCGGCCGGGGTGATCACCATCCCGCTCACCGACACGACCGCACTCGGCCGCGCGCTGTTCGTGCAGAGCGATCTGCAGATCGTCGTCGAGCGGCGATTGCCGCGCTCGAAGGACCTGCGCGGTCGTTCGGGCTCGTTCCCGCTGCTGGGCTGACGGCGATGGCGCAGCTGCTCGTCGCGCTCGTGGTGGCGCTCGCCGCCGTGGCAGTGGCCGCCGTGCTGCGTCGCCGCCAGCGAGTGGCCGAGCCGACACCGGTCAGCTACGAGGTGCCCGGCCGACTCGACCGGGCCGACTTCGACGGCTCCGACCGGCCGTGGCTCGTGGCCGTCTTCTCGTCGTCGACGTGCGACGCCTGCGCCGACATGGTGCGCAAGGCCAAGGTCCTGTCGACCTCGGAGGTGACGGTGGTCGAGGTCGAGTACACCGCGAACGTCGACCTGCACCGCAAGTACGGCATCGAGGCCGTGCCGATCATCGCCGTCGCCGACGCCGACGGTGTCGTGCGTGCCGGCTTCATCGGTCCGGCCAGCGCCACCGACCTGTGGGCCGCCGTCGCCGAAGCCCGCGACCCGGGATCGTCCCCGGAACCAGAGCTGGGAACGTAGAAGTTCGAGCTACAGGTGCAGTGGTTCGGAGTCGCTGGTCTCGCCGAGGCCCTCTTGGACCAGGCGGGCGACTTCGCCACCGTCGATGGTCTCCCGCTCGACGAGCGCTTCGGCGACCAGATCGAGCCCACCGCGGTGCTTCAGCAGCATCTCGTGGGCCCGGGTCTCCTGCTCGTGGAGGATGCGGGAGATCTCCTCGTCGATGATCTTGGCCGTGTCGTCGCTGATCTCGCGACCACTGGTCATCAGGTCCTCACCGAGGAACACCTGCTGCTGACCGTGCCAGGCCATCGGGCCGACGCGATCGCTCATGCCCCACTCGCGGACCATCCGCTTGGCGATGCCAGTGGCCTGCTCGAGGTCGTTGGCGGCGCCGGAGTTGAGGTGCCCGAAGACGATCTTCTCGGCAACTCGACCACCCATGGCCCGGCAGATGACGTCCTCGAAGTACTCCTTCGAGTAGGTGTGCCGTTCCTCGGGCAGGCTCCAGGTGACGCCCAGTGCCATGCCGCGGGGGAGGATGGTGACCTTGTGCAGCGGGTCGGCGTGCGGCAGCACCACCGTGAGCACGGCGTGGCCGCCCTCGTGGTAGGCGGTGGCCCGCTTCTCCTCGCCGCTGAGCACGAGGCTCTCGCGGCGGGCGCCCATGACCACGCGGTCGCGGGCGTTCTCGAAGTCGATTCGCTCGACCTGCTTGCCGCCGCGGCGCACGGCGAACAACGCGGCCTCGTTGACCAGGTTGGCCAGATCCGCACCGCTCATGCCGGGCGTGGCGCGAGCCATCACGTCGAGGTCGACGTCGGGGCCCATGCGCTTGTCGCGGCTGTGCACCTTGAGGATCGCCAGGCGCTCCTCGTTCTCGGGCAGCGGCACGACGATCTGGCGGTCGAAGCGACCGGGGCGCAGCAGCGCCGGGTCGAGGATGTCGGGCCGGTTGGTGGCCGCCATGATGACGATGCCCTCGGACGTCTCGAAGCCGTCCATCTCGGCGAGCATCTGGTTCAGCGTCTGCTCGCGCTCGTCGTGGCCGCCACCGAGGCCGGCACCGCGCTTGCGACCGATCGAGTCGATCTCGTCGATGAAGATGATCGCCCGGCCCATCTTGCGGGCCTGCTGGAACAGGTCGCGGACGCGGCTGGCGCCGACACCGACGAACATCTCCATGAAGTCCGATCCGGTGACCGAGAGGAAGCCGACGCCGGCTTCACCGGCGACCGCGCGAGCAAACAGCGTCTTGCCGGTGCCGGGAGGACCGACGAGCAGCATGCCCTTCGGGACGCGAGCACCGATCTCGCGGAAGCGCTCGGGCATCCGCAGGAAGTCGACGACCTCGCTGATCTCCTGCTTGACGCCCTCGTAGCCGGCGATGTCGGAGAAGGTGGTGCTCGGCTTGTCGGCGCTGTAGGCCTTGGCCCGGCTGCGACCGATGGACATGACGTTGCCCATCTGGCCCGCGGCGCGACGCTGCATCCAGACGAAGAATCCGATGATCAGCACCAGCGGCAGCAGCAGACCGGCCCAGCTGAGCAACCAGTTGGACTCGGGCGTCTTGGCCTTGAAGTCGACGCCCTTGTCCTGGAGGAGCTTGGTCTCGTCGACGTTCGGGAACGTGTTCGGCGCCGTGGTCGAGAACTTGGTGCCGTCCGTGAGCTCACCGGAGATGGCATTGGAGTCGTTGCTCAGCTCGGCGCTCTTGACCTGACCGGCCTCGACCTTGGTGATGAACTCGGTGAAGCTGATCTTGTCGGCGTCGGAGCTCGGCCAGATGCGCGGCAGGGCGAACGCGGCGATGAGCACGACGAGCAGAACGGGGATGGTCCAGCGGGGCCAACCGGCACCCAGGGGACGACGTCCGCCCCGTTCGGGCTGCTGGCCGGGCTGCTGCTGGCCGCGTCCACCGGGTGTGCGTCCCGGAGGCGGAGGAGGCGGCGGCGGAGGCAGGTCGCTCATGTGGCCATGCTACGGCTGAACCCTGGGCTTGGTTCCTTCAGGCTGCAACGATCAGGCCGCGAACATCCCGCGATCATCCTGGAGGCGGGCGGCGCATCCACCATCGGGATGAGCGTGCCGCTTAGCGTTGGCGACCATGACGCGGCAGTGTTCACGTACCGGGTGCGCCGAGCCGGCCACCACCACCCTCGCGTACCAGTACGCCCGCGCGCAGGTGTGGCTGGACGACCTGACGCCCGAGCGCGATCCGCATCGCTACGACCTGTGCGAGCGGCACACCGGCACGCTCTCGGTGCCCAACGGTTGGCGCCTGGAAGATCGACGGTCGCGCCGCGTCCTGTCGTACACCAGCTCGGTCCGCCTCGCCGGCTGAAACCCGCAGCGCGAAGGCAGCCGGCCGCGCGTCGCCGTTAGCCTCTGCACCCATGCCCGACGTGCGAATCCCGCCGACGCGCGTCGGCGGCGGGCAGCCGGACATCAGCATCGGCCAGGCCGCGACGCTGTGGCTGGGCACGTGGCTCGGCGGTCAGCTGCTGGCCGGAGCGGTGCTCGCCGCATCCGGCTACACGAGCACGAACGACGCGCCGGTGTGGGTCACCGTCGTCGGCGCTGCGTGCCAGTGGGCGGTGATGATCGGCGGGCTCGTCTTCATCAGCCGTCAACGCGGAACCGGCAGCCTCGTGGTCGACTTCGGCTTCTCGTTGCGCCCCGTCGATCTGCTCGGCATCCCGATCGGCGTGCTCGCTCAGCTGGTGCTGGTGCGCCTCGTCACCTGGCCGTTCGAACAGGCGTGGCCGGGCACCTTCAGCCGCAAGGCCGTGGAGAAGTCGGCGCGCGACCTGTACCAGAGCGCCGACGGCGCGTGGAAGCTCGCGCTGGTCGCGATCGTCGTCATCGGCGCCCCGCTGGTGGAGGAGCTCGTCTACCGAGGCCTGCTGCAGGGCGCGTTCATCCGGCGGCTCAACGACTGGCTCGCGGTGGTCGCGGTTGCGGCCATCTTCGCCCTGATCCACTTCAAGCCGGTCGAGTACCCGGGCCTGTTCGCGTTCGGGCTCGTCGTCGGCATCTGCGCCTGGCGCACCGGGCGCCTCGGCCTGGGCATCATCACCCACGTCGCGTTCAACGCGACCGGTCTGGCGCTGGTGGCCCGATGAACCGCACGGTGACCGGGCGAAGCGGCGTGCGGATGACAGGATTGTCGGCGGCATGACCGAGCAGCTTGTCGAACACGACGGAACGCGAGACGACGATGGCGTCGAGGCGGCCGAGCGCACGTCGCTCGACGCGCTCGCCGTGGACGATGCGTCACCCGACGGCACGGCTCGGCCGCGGACGGGTCGAGGCGACGACATCATCAACCGGATCGGCCGACGGATCGTGCGTCGCCCGCGCGACTGGCTCGATGCGCCGTGGCCGACGTCTCGCGTCGTGCGCTACATCACCGCGTTGGTGATGGTCGGCGGCGCCACCCTCGCCGTGCTCAACGTGGTCCAGCCACAGCTGATCATCAAGAACAACACGCCTACCGGCGGCGACATGGGCGCCCACGTGATGGGTCCGGCGTACCTGCGAGATCACCTGCTGCCGCACCTGCAGCTGAGCGGGTGGAGCAACTACTGGTACGCCGGCTTCCCGCTGTACCGCTTCTACATGGTGGTGCCGGCGCTGTTCATCGTGCTGCTGAACATCGTCCTGCCGTACGGCATCGCGTTCAAGGTGATCGCCGTGTCCGGTCTGGTGACGCTGCCGTTCTGCTGCTGGGCGTTCGGCCGGTTGGCTCGGTTCGCCTACCCGATCCCCGAGCTGATGGCGCTGGCGGCGATCGTCTTCCTCTTCGACGAGAGCTTCTCGATCTACGGCGGCAACGTGAAGAGCACGATGGCCGGCGAGTTCTCGTTCTCCATCGCGCTCAGCTTCGGCATCCTCGGCCTCGGGTTGCTGGCGCGCGGGCTGGAGAACGGCAAGTACCGCAGCTGGGCGGCGATCGTGCTGGCGCTGTCGTTCCTGTCACACGGCATCGTGCTGCTCGTGATGCTGCCGGCAGCCGGGCTGCTGTGCCTCGTGTGGATGGATCGCACGCGCCTCAAGTACAGCGTGTCGGTGATCGGTGGCGCGATCCTGCTCTCCGCGTTCTGGGTGATCCCGTTCCTCACCAACCACGCGTACATGACCGACATGAAGTACGGGTTCCGGCCCAACGGCGGCGGCGACTCGTTCTGGGACATGTTCTTCCCGTGGCCGACGTTCCTCGACCTGGTCGTGTCGGGCTTCGCCATCGTCGGCTTCGTCGCCAGCCTGGTGAAGCGCAACCTCACCGGCGCGTGGCTGGGCATCGTGTGCATCGGGCTGATGGCCGCCACCTACCTCACCCGCGACAGCCTGCCGGTGATCGGCCTGCTGTGGAACCCGCGCCTGCTGCCGTTCCTCTACCTGTTCCGGCTGCTGCTGATGATGATCGGCATCGTCGAGACCGCGCAGTTCTTCCATCGCGCCCTGCGGGCCATGAACGGCAAGCCGCTGCTGGACAAGCACACGCTCGTCGTCGGTGCGGCGACGGCGGCGTTGGTCGGCACGTTCGTGCTCGTCGCCGAGCTGTTCCTGTTCCAGGTGATGCCCGGTGCTCACTACTCCGTGAAGGACGGCAAGAACGTCTACTCGTGGGGCATCGGCGGGGTGGACGTCATCTCGCTGACCCCGACGGCCAGCGACGCGCTGAGCGACGGTTGGTCCTCGTACAACTTCCAGGGCTACGAGGGCAAGCCTGCCTACGGTGAGTACAAGGCGCTGGTCGACACGATGGCCGGGCTCGGCAAGGGGTCCGACGACGACGGCCTCGGGTGCGGTCGCGCGCTGTGGGAGAACAACGGCAAGAACGGCGGCTACGGCACGACCATGGCGCTGATGCTGCTGCCGCACTGGACCGACGGCTGCATCACGAGCATGGAGGGCCTCTTCTTCGAGGCCTCCGGCACGACGCCGTACCACTTCCTCACCGCGGCGGCGATGAGCTCGCAGAGCTCGAACCCGGTGCGCGGCCTGCGCTACACGAACCACGACGCCGCCGTCGGCCTGCCGTACATGCAGACGCTCGGGGTCAAGTACCTGATGGTCTTCACCGACGAGGCCAAGCGCAACGCCGCGGACCAACCGGGCCTGACGTACGAGAAGTCTTCCGGCCCCTGGGACATCTATCGCGTCGACTACTCGACGAAGGACGAGGACCTCGTCCAGCCGCTGACCGTGCAACCGGTGGTGGTCAACAAGCGCTCCGGTGACCCGCGCGAGCGCAACCTGGAGCTCGGCACCAGCTGGTTCCAGCACCGCGACGAGTGGGCGGCGATGCCGGCCGACGACGGCCCGGCGGCATGGCAGCGCATCGACGTCGCCGTCGACCCCGACCGCCACGTGGACAACCAGGTGGACATCGTCGTGCCGCAGGAGCCGATCCAGGTGACCGACCTGCCGGCGGTCCAGGTGACCAACGTCGACCTCGGCGAGCAGGACCTGTCGTTCGACGTCGACCAGGTCGGCGTGCCGGTGCTCGTGAAGATGAGCTACTTCCCCAACTGGCAGGTCGATGGTGCCGACGGCCCGTATCGCATCGCCCCGAACCTGATGGTGGTCGTGCCGACGAGCACCCACGTGTACCTGCACTACGAGCGAGACACGATCGACTACCTCAGCTACCTGCTGACCTTCGCCGGGATCATCCTGCTCATCTTCATGCGCCGCCGAGGCGACGTCGTCCACGCCAACTCGCACCCGTTGCTTCCCGCGGCGGCCACGCAGGTCATGGCGCCGCCGCCCGTGTGGGAGACGTCCGGCGCCGCAACGACAGGCAGTGACGACGACGTCGGGCCACCAGATCTCGATCCCACCATCCCGTTGGCCGACGTGCCGCTCGACCACTTCGACGACCCCTGGCGACCCCAGACCGATAGCGTGTGACCCCCATGTCCCACCCCGACGCGAACGCGTCCGACCCCAGCCGGTTCGCACCTGTCCTCGACGAGATCGTCAAGGCCTACGACGTGCGCGGCACGGTGCCCGACCAGATCTCGCCGGAAGTCGCACACGCCCTCGGCGTCGGCTTCGCTCGCTTCGCCGGCGCCGACCGCATCCTCGTCGGCCGCGATATGCGCCCGTCGGGCCCGGAGCTCGTCGACGCGTTCGCCCGCGGTGTGATGGAGCAGGGCGTCGACGTCGTCGATCTCGGTCTGGCGTCCACCGACCTCGTCTACTACGCCGCAGGAACGCTCGACGCGCCAGGTGCCATGTTCACTGCGTCGCACAACCCGGCGCAGTACCAGGGCGTGAAGTTCTGCCTCGGCGGGGCGCGTGCTGTCGGCCAGGACACCGGCCTCGACGACATCAAGGCGATCGCCAAGGACGTCCTGCTCGGTCATGGTCCGCTGCACGCCGCCACCGCGGGATCGATGAGCACCCGCAACCTGCTCGAGAAGTTCGCCGACCACGTCGTCTCGTTCATCGATCCCCACGCCTTGCGCCCGATGCGCGTCGTCGCCGACACGGCCAACGGCATGGGCGGTCTGGTCGTGCCCGCCGTCTTCGAACGGCTGCCGCAGCTGCACCTCGAGGTGATGTACGGCGAGCTCGACGGCACGTTCCCGAACCACCCGGCCGATCCGCTCCAGCCCGCCAACCAACGCGACCTGCAGGCCCGCGTGGTGTCCGGCGGGTTCGACGTCGGCCTGGCGTTCGACGGCGACGCCGATCGCGTCTTCGTCGTCGACGAGCTCGGTCGTGGGCTCAGTGGCAGCACGACCACCGCGTTGCTGGCCGCAGCCGTGCTGCGCGTCAATCCCGGCGCCACCGTGCTCTACAACCTGATCTGCTCGCACGCCGTCCCCGAGGTCATCCGTGAGAACGGCGGCGTACCGATGCGCACCAAGGTCGGCCACTCGTTCATCAAGCAGGTGATGGCCGAGACCGGAGCGATCTTCGGCGGCGAGCACTCGGCGCACTACTACTTCGCCAAGAACTTCCGCGCCGACAGCGGGCTCATCGCCTCGATGCTCGTGCTCGCCGAGATCAGCCGCACCGGCCAGGACCTCTCGGTCGCCCGCAAGCCGTTCGAGCGCTACTCGTCGAGCGGCGAGATCAACACCCACGTCGACGACACGAACGTCGTCATCGAGCGCGTTGCCGCGCTGTTCGAGGGTGCGCAGCAGGATCGGCTCGACGGGCTCACCGTCGACAACGGCTCGTGGTGGTTCAACCTGCGGCCGTCGAACACCGAGCCGCTGCTGCGGCTCAACCTCGAAGCGGCCGACCGCGACTCGTGCGACCAGCACGTGGCCGAGGTCCTCGCCATCATCACCAGCGACTGAGAGAACGAACGTGGCACTGGATCCCCGCTTGCTGGCCGTGCTGGCCTGTCCCGACGACAAGGGCCCGCTCTACTACCTGGGCGACGACGGCGGGTTGTACAACCCGCGGCTGCACCGGCGTTACGTGGTGCGCGAGGGCATCCCGGTGATGCTGATCGGCGAGGCGGAGGCCGTTGCCGACGACGAGCACACGGCGATCATGGGGCGGGTGGCCGCCGAGGGCTTGACCCCGACGTTCGCCGTCTGATCGACTCGGCGACGACCGGCGTGGGTGACGCAGCGCGGTGGGTGGCACACGGAGCGAAGCTCCGTGACGGAATGGTTACGAACTCGAGGGGTAGGCTGCTGAGACCATGAAGATCCGACGCACGCTCCACGCTCTGCTCGGTTGGTCACTGGTGGTGGGCGCCGCCGTCGTGGCTGTGCCCGGAGCCCCCACGATCGTCCATGCCGCCGGCCTCGGCGGCGGCGGTGAGTACCACGCGCTGACGCCGACGCGCATCTACGACTCGCGTCCAGCGCCCGACTCGCTCAACGACGTCGCCCCGCTCGGCCGCAAGCCGGGCACCGCGGCTGGGTTCCCGATCCAGGTCCTCGGCCTCGGCAACATCCCCAACGACGGAACGGTGCTGGCCGTGGCGGTCAGCGTCACCGTCGTCGGCGCGACGAACGAGGGCTACCTCGGTGCGTACCCGACGGGCGGCACGGCGTCGACGAACTCGATCATCAACTTCAAGGCCAACCAGACGGTGCCCAACCTGGCGATCCTGCGGCCCGGAACCGGCGGCAAGGTGACGCTGGTGCTCTCGACCACGCCGACGTCCGGCTCGGCCAACGTCTTCGTCGACGTGTTCGGCTACTTCACCACGTCCGACGGCGCAGCCGGGGCTCGTCTGATCCCGGTCGCCAACCCCGGTCGCATCTTCGACCAGCGCGGTGCACAGCGCCTCGGCGCCGGCCAGCAGGTGACCGTGCCGATCCGCGGTGCCGACGCCACCGATCCGTCGCAGCCCGACATCGTGCCGAACAACAGCAACGTGGTCGGCGTGCTCATCAACGTCACCGGCACGGAGATCACCGGCAACACCTACATCTCGGTCGTCCCCGACACGCCCGTCGGCGCGCCGCAGACGTCGAACCTCAACCTGCTCCCTGGGCAGACCAAGGCGAACATGGTGCTCGTCCCCGTCGGTGCCGACGGGAACATCCACGTCTACAACGACCAGGGCAACGCCGGCGTGATCATCGACGTGATGGGCTACCTGCGCGTCGGCGACGATCCGAACACGCGGCTCGGCCGAGTGGTCCCGCTCGACGCTCCGTTCCGAGTGCTCGACACCCGCCAGCCGCAGTTCGGCCAGGCAGCGCTCGGACCGGGCCAGGCCGAGGACTGGAGCTTCGCCGACTTCGTCGCCCACGTGAACATCGGTGCCACCTGGGTCGGCAACCAGGCCGCGCTGATCGGCAACCTCACCGCCGAGATCAAGCGGCAGTACCCGACGTCGCCGGTGTCCGGCGCCTACCTCACGGCCTACCCGAGCAACGCGACACGGCCGACGATCTCCAACCTCAACTCGGTGGAGAACTTGACGGTCCCGAACATGGCGTTGATGCGCTACGGACCGAACTCGGTCGTGCGCATCTACAACTCGGCCGGCTACACGCACTACTTCCTCGACGTCTCCGCGGTGATCCTCAGCGACTGACCGGTCCAGTCGGACACGTGCATATCGGGACGGTCGCTAGGCTGATCGTTCGTCACTCGGGCTGATTCGAGAGCTGCCAGCTGGCACCGGCACGGTGAGACAACTCGTACTGTCGTCTTCCACCGGAGGAAACCACCATGACCGAATCTGCTGCGCGCCGCGACTTCCGCGTCGCCGACCTCTCCCTGGCCCCGTTCGGGCGCAAGGAGATCCACCTCGCCGAGCACGAGATGCCCGGCCTGCGGGCCTTGCGCAAGGAGTACGGACCGCTGAAGCCGCTGGCCGGCGCCCGCATCTCCGGATCGCTGCACATGACCATCCAGACTGCGGTGCTGATCGAGACGCTCGTCGAGCTCGGCGCCGAGGTGCGCTGGGCGAGCTGCAACATCTTCTCCACCCAGGACCACGCCGCTGCCGCGGTGGCCGTCGGGCCGAACGGCACCGAAGCCGACCCGCAGGGCGTCCCGGTGTTCGCCTGGAAGGGCGAGACGCTGGAGGAGTACTGGTGGTGCACCGAGCAGATGATGTCGTGGCCCGCGGACGCCAACGGCCAGCCGACCGGCCCGAACATGATCCTCGACGACGGCGGCGACGCCACCCTGCTGCTGCACAAGGGCGTCGAGTTCGAGGCGTCCGGTGAGGTGCCCGACCCGACGTCGGCATCGAACCCCGAGTTCGCCATCGTCCTCGGCCTGCTGCAGCGCTCGCTGCGCACCGAGCCGCAGAAGTGGACGCAGATGGCGGCGCGCATCAAGGGCGTCACCGAGGAGACCACCACCGGCGTGATGCGCCTCTACAAGATGCACGAGCGCGGCGAGCTGCTGTTCCCGGCGATCAACGTCAACGACTCGGTCACCAAGAGCAAGTTCGACAACCTCTACGGCTGCCGGCACTCGCTGGTCGACGCGATCTGCCGTGCCACCGACGTGATGCTCGCCGGCAAGGTCGCCGTCGTGTGCGGCTACGGCGACGTCGGCAAGGGCTGCGCCCAGGCGCTGAAGGGCCAGGGCGCGCGCGTCATCGTCACCGAGGTCGACCCGATCAACGCGCTGCAGGCGGCGATGGAGGGCTACCAGGTGACCACGATGGACGAGGTCGTCGGCATCGCCGACATCTTCGTGTCGGCCACCGGCAACGACCACATCATCACCGTCGACCACATGCACCTGATGAAGCACAACGCGATCGTGTGCAACATCGGCCACTTCGACAGCGAGATCGACATGGCCGGTCTCGCTCGCAGTGGGGCGACGCGCGACGAGCTGAAGCCGGGCACCGACCTGTGGACGTTCGACAACGGTCGGGCGATCCTCGTGCTCGCCGAAGGTCGCCTCGTCAACCTCGGTTGCGCCACCGGCCACCCGAGCTTCGTGATGAGCTGCTCGTTCAGCAACCAGGTGATCGCCCAGATGGAGCTGTTCGCCAACACCGAGCAGTACCCGCTCGGCGTGTACGTGCTGCCGAAGAAGCTCGACGAGAAGGTCGCCGCGCTGCACCTCGATGCGCTCGGGGTGAAGCTGACCAAGCTCACCGACGAGCAGGCCGAGTACCTCGGCGTCGATCCGAGCGGCCCGTTCAAGGCCGCCCACTACCGCTACTGAGTCAGTGCGCGGCGGCCGTTCGACGGTCGCCGCGCATGGCCAGTCGTGGCAGCGTGACGTGGACCATCGGGCCGATGGCGACCACGAAGAAGACGGTGCCGAAGCCGATCGATCCGCCGAGGACGATGCCGATCACCATCACCCCGACCTCGATCGCGGTGCGGGCGACGCGCACGGACAGGCCGCGGGCGTTGAGGCCCATCATCAACCCGTCGCGCGGGCCGGCGCCGAGGCCGGCGCCGATGTAGAAGCCGGAGCCGATCGCCAGCACGACCGTGCCCCCGACGACGTAGGCGACGCGTGACACGAGCGTGGGGGAGTACGGGAGGTGGTCGCCGATGAGGTTGACGACGAGCCCGATCTCGATCGCGTTGAGGATCGTGCCGAGGCCGGGACGCTGATCGAGCACGAACCAGCTGACGATCAGGATGATCACGCCGAGGATCTCGATCCAGGTGCCCAACGAGATGCCGGTGTGGTTGCTGAGGCCCTGGTGCAGCACGTCCCACGGGGCGAGGCCGAGGTCGGCGGTGATCAGCATGCTGATGCCGAGTCCGAAGCAGAACAGCCCGGCGATGCAACGCACGAGTCGCTCCGGGAGGCGATCGGCGGGGATGAAGCGGTACGGCGTCGTGACGCGGGAGTCGTCGGGCGTCGTGACCATCGCCAGCGAACCTAACGCCCACCGGCGACGTGCGCCGGGTGCTTTCAGCACCACCGTTCTCGGCGACGTGCTGGGCAGGACGAGGGCCGGCGCGCCGCGCGTAGCCTCGTCGACGTGTCGGTCCAGTCGTTCAGCTCCATCCCTGTGCTGTCGTTGTCGGGCTGGAACGGTGACGCCGGTTCCCGATCTCGCTTCGCCGACGAGCTGCTCGACGTGTGCCATCGCGTCGGGTTCTTCTCGCTCGTCGACCACGGCGTGCCCGACGAGTTCGTCGCGCGGTGGTGGGCGGGGCTGGAAGCGTTCTTCGCTCTGCGCGAAGCGGACAAGGAGCGCATCGACAAGCGGCGTTCGCCGCACTTCCGCGGCTGGGAGCGCGTGGGAGCAGAGCTGACCGACAACCGCGTCGACCATCGCGAGCAGCTCGACGTGTCCAGCGAGCATCCCGCCCGTTCTCTCGACGTGCTGCCTGCGCACCTGCGCCTCGACGGTCCGAACCAGTGGCTCGACGAATCGATCCTGCCCGGGTTCCACGCGCTCGTCGACGAGTTCTTCGTACGCATGGGTGCCGTGGCCGACGAGCTGATGGCAGCGCTGTCGCTCGGCTTCGGACTGCGGCTCGATCACCTCGACGAACGGTTCGGGGAGCGGCGACTGTCCTTCGCCAAGTTGATCGACTACCCGCCGACGCCGCCCGGTGAAGCGGGCGTCAACGGTCATCACGACGCGGGGTTCCTCACGTTGCTGCTGCAGCACGGCGTCGGCGGGTTGCAAGCGCAGAACCCGGACGGGGAGTGGATCGACGTGCCGCCGCGCGACGACGCGTTCGTCGTCAACCTCGGCGAGATGCTGCAGGCGATGTCGGGCAACTACGTCGTGGCGACGACGCACCGGGTGATCGCCGCCGAGCGACGGTTCTCGTCGGCGTACTTCCACGGGCCCGACCTGCGCACGACACTGGAGCCGCTGCCGCTCGACGAGCGCTTCGCTCGGGCGGTTGCGGAGAGTCCACGGCATCGCGGGGCCGGGTTCATGGCCCGACGCGAGGAGCTGCAGGCCGGGCTGGGTGGCACGCAGAGCGCGCCGCCGCCGGTGTACGGCGAGCAGCTCTGGAACTACTACCTGCGCTCCTACCCGGACAACGTGCGCGCCCACTATCCCGACCTCGTCTGAACCACTGGCCCGACCTCGTCTGAACCACTGGCCCGACCTCGTCTGAACCACTGGCCCGACCTCGTCTGAACCACTGGCCCGACCTCGTCTGAACCACTGGCCCGACCTCGTCTGAACCACTGGCCCGATCTGATCTGAACCCGGGAGCACCTGCTCAGGGAACCGCGTCACACCCCCGTGGTGTGATGACGGCATGGTCATCTCCGTCATCTCCTCGTCCTGCGCCGGGTGCAACGAGCCCGGCTCCGCCCTGTGCCGGCGTTGCCGGTTCACGCTCGCCTCGGTGCCGTCGGTCGTCGCCGACACCGGCGTGCGCGCCGCGTTCCCGTTCGACGGGGTGGCCCGCCAGGTCGTGCTCGGCCTGAAGTACCGCAACCGCCGGCGGGTGGCCGCTGTGCTGGCCAACCAGATCGTCCGCCGTCTCACGCTGCCGGATGTCGACCTCGTCACGTGGGCACCCACCAGTGGGGCGCGCGTCGCCCAGCGCGGCTTCGATCAGGGTGAGCTGCTGGCGCGTGCGGTGGCCAAGCGCCTCGGCGTGCCGTGCCGGCGCCTGCTGTACCGCCAGCACGGCCATGCGCAGACGGGTCGGTCGCGGTCGCAGCGTCTCCAGGGCCCTGGGTTCCGCGCTCGCGCACCGCAGGACGGGCTGCGCGTGCTGCTCGTCGACGACGTGGTCACCACCGGGGCCACGCTGTCCGCCGCCGCAGATTCGCTGCGCGCGGCTGGTGTGTCGCTGGTCGTGCCGGTGGCCGTCGCCGCCACGGCGGGGCGTTGGGCTCAGAGCCCAGCCAGGTTGCGCACGGTGGCCACCGCCGGCAATGGGTCCTCGTTCACCAGCACGCCGATCATGCCGACGGTGTCGGCCGCGGCCACGTTGGTGGGCACGTCGTCGAGGAAGGCGGTGCGCGACGCGGATGCTCCCAACCTCGCCAGGGCGAGCTGATAGATCGCCGGGTTGGGCTTGCGCAGCCCCACCTCGTGACTGTCGACGATGTCGTCGAAGACCTCGTCGAAGTCCATCAGGCTGCGCCACAGCGGCTTGAACTCGAGCACGTTGTTGGTCAGCACGCCGAGCCGGATGCCGGCCGCGCGCAGATCGTGCACGAGGGCGATCACCGGCTCGTTCGGTTCGAACACGAGTGGCATCGCTGCGCCGGGTGGCGCCGGAGGGAACACGATGCCGAGCTCGGCGAACGCCGTGCGGTTGGCGGCGCGGTTCTCCTCCAGCGTGATCTCGCCGCGCTCGAGACGATGCCACGGGTGGTCGCCGTCGGTGCCGTAGTCGCCCATCAGCACGCGGGTCAGCGCCTCGGCGTCGTGGTCGGGGAAGCGCTTGGCGAAGTCGCCGGGCCGACCGTTGCGGGCGAGCACCCCACCGAGGTCGAAGATCACCGCGTCAACGGTTCGGTTCGGGCTGGCTGGCACGGGCGTCGTCACGATCGACGAGTCTGGCCGCGCCGACGCACAGGTGGCGAAGCGCGCCCGGCGTCTGCCTACCATCGCCGCGGGCAGCAACCGTGGGGGTTCGATGACACAGCCAGCAGACGAGTCGCAGTTCGACACGGTCATCGTCGGCGCTGGGTTCGCCGGGATGTACATGCTCCACCGTGCGCGTCAGGCGGGGTGGCGGGCGATCGTGTTCGAGGCCGGTGGTGGCGTCGGGGGCACGTGGTACTGGAACCGTTACCCCGGTGCGCGCTGCGACGTGGAGAGCATGGAGTACTCGTACCAGTTCGACGAGCAGCTGCAGCAGGAGTGGGAGTGGACCGAGCGGTACGCGCCGCAGCCGGAGATCCTGACCTACGCCAACCACGTCGCCGACCGCTTCGACCTGCGCGACGACATCGAGTTCAACACGCGCGTCGTCAGCGCGGTCTTCGACGAGCGCACCGACCGGTGGACCGTCACCACCGAACGCGTCACCACCGAGGGAGAGCCGAGTGGCGGTGCGCGCACCGTGAGCGCAGCGTTCGTGATCATGGCCACGGGCTGCCTGTCGAGCACGAACCTGCCCGAGTTCCCCGGACGCGACTCGTTCGCCGGGCCGACGTACCACACCGGTCGCTGGCCGCACGATGGGGTCGACTTCACCGGGAAGCGGGTGGCGGTGATCGGCACCGGGTCGTCGGCCATCCAGTCGATCCCGGTGATCGCCGAGCAGGCCGCCGACCTCACCGTGTTCCAGCGCACGGCGAACTACTCGGTCCCCGCGCACAACGGGCCGCTCGATCGCAACCGCGTTGCCGGGATCAAGGCCGAGTACCCGGCGTTCCGAGAGCGCAACAGCCTCCGCATGGGCGGGTTCGGCAGCGACATCGAAGTGGCCGAGGAATCGGCGCTGGCGGTCGATCCCGATGCGCGCACGGCCACGTTCGAGCGTGGCTGGCAGCGCGGTGGGCTCGGCTTCCTCAGTGGGTACGTCGACCTGATCCTCGACCCGCAGGCCAACGACACCGCCGCCGAGTTCGTGCGCGGCAAGATCCGCGAGATCGTCCACGACCCGGCGGTGGCCGAGCTGCTGTCGCCCAGGCAGGTCATCGGGTGCAAGCGACTCTGCGTCGACACCGGCTACTTCGAGACCTTCAACCGCCCGACCGTGCACCTCGTCGACATCAGCGAGACGGGGATCACGGCGATCACCCCGCGCGGCGTGCAGGTCGGCGACGTCGAGCACGAGGTCGACTGCATCGTCTACGCCACCGGGTTCGATGCGATGACGGGCACCCTGCTGAAGATCGACATCCGCGGTCGCGACGGTGCAACCCTGCGCGACGCCTGGGCGGCCGGGCCGCGCACGTACCTCGGTCTGCAGGTCGTCGGGTTCCCGAACCTGTTCACGATCTCCGGTCCCGGCAGCCCGTCGGTGCTGACCAACATGATCGTGTCGATCGAGCAGCACGTGAACTGGATCACCGACTGCATCAGCTCGCTGCGCGAGCGCGGTGCGCGCACGATCGAAGCGACCCAACCCGCGCAGGACGCCTGGGTCGATCACGTCAACGGCATCGCCGACCTGACCCTGTTCCCGCACTGCAACTCGTGGTACCTCGGTGCCAACGTGCCCGGCAAGACCCGGGTGTTCATGCCCCTGCTGGGCTTCCCGCCCTACGTCGAGATGTGCGACCACGTCGCCGCCAACGACTACGAAGGCTTCGCCCTGACCTGAGCGCGCGATCCAGAGCCCGAGATGGCGGCGTTCGAGCTCTGGAGGTCGGGTGAGCGAGCGCAGCGAGCGAGCTCGGCAGGCGAGCCTGCGAGCCCGAGATGACGGCGTTCGAGCTCTGGAGGTCGGGTGAGCGAGCGCAGCGAGCGAGCTCGGCAGGCGAGCCTGCGAGCCCGAGATGAGGGGTCCCCGGTAGGCTTCATCCCCGCATGGGCATCCTCGATCGCATCCTCCGGGCGGGTGAAGGCAAGAAGCTGAAGGCTCTCGAAGGCCTGGTCCCCGACATCAACGCGCAGGAAGCTGCGATCAAGAGCCTCAGCGACGACGCGCTGCAGGCCAAGACGAACGAGTTCCGTCAGCGCATCGAGCGTGGCGAGTCGCTCGACGACCTGCTCGTCGAGGCGTTCGCCGTCACCCGCGAAGCGGCCACCCGCGTCATCGGCCAGCGCCACTTCGACGTGCAGATGATGGGCGGCGCGGCACTGCACTTCGGCTGGGTCGCCGAGATGAAGACCGGCGAGGGCAAGACCCTCGTCAGCACCCTCCCGGCGTACCTCAACGGGCTCAGCGGCAAGGGCGTGCACCTGGTCACGGTGAACGACTACCTGGCCCGCTTCCACGCCGAGTGGATGGGTCGCATCCACAAGTGGCTCGGCCTCGAGGTCGGTCTGGTGCTGCCCGGCTACAAGGACCGCCCGGCCGACAAGCGGCTCAACTACGCCGCCGACATCACCTACGGCACGAACAACGAGTTCGGCTTCGACTACCTGCGCGACAACATGGCCGGCAAGCTCGAGGACAAGGTGCAGCGCGGCCACAACTTCTGCATCGTCGACGAGGTCGACTCGATCCTCATCGACGAGGCCCGCACCCCGCTGATCATCTCCGGTCGCGTCGCCGACGCCGCCAAGCTCTACTACCGCTTCGCCAGCATCGTGCGCTCGCTGCGCCGCGACGTCGACTACGAGGTGGAAGAGGACAAGCGCGTCGTCGTCCCGTTGGAGGCCGGCATCGAGAAGGTCGAGGAGGCGCTCGGGATCGAGAACCTCTACGACGAGGTGCAGCAGAACCTCGTGCACCAGATGTCCGTGGCCCTCAAGGCCAAGGAGCTGTACAAGCGCGACAAGGACTACATCATCCAGAACGGCGAGGTGAAGATCGTCGACGAGTTCACCGGTCGCATCCTCGAAGGCCGCCGCTGGAGCGAAGGCATCCACCAAGCCGTGGAAGCCAAAGAGGGCGTGAAGATCAAGGAAGAGAACCAGACCCTCGCCACGATCACGCTGCAGAACTACTTCCGCATGTACGACAAGCTCGCCGGGATGACCGGTACGGCAGCCACCGAGGCCGCCGAGCTGATGAACACCTACGGCCTGGCCGTGGTGCCGGTGCCGACGAACAAGCACGTCGTGCGCGCCGATCAGCCCGACCTGATCTACAAGGCCGAGGTGCCCAAGTTCGGCGCCGTCGCCGACGACATCGCCGAGAAGTACGAGCGCGGCCAGCCGGTGCTCGTCGGCACGATCAGCGTCGAGAAGAGCGAGTTCCTGTCGCGACTGCTCGAGAAGCGCGGCATCCCCCACGAGGTGCTCAACGCCAAGCAGCACACCCGTGAGGCGCACATCGTCGCCCAGGCCGGGCGCCTGCACTCGGTCACCGTGGCCACCAACATGGCAGGGCGTGGCGTCGACATCCTGCTCGGCGGCAACCCCGAGGGCCTGGCGCGCGCCGAAGTGATCAAGGAAGGCCACACCGCCGACGTTCTCGTCGACGAGTTCGACCTGCCGGTGCCGCTGGCCGACATGCCCGAGGAGTTCCGCGCGGCGCGCACGGCAGCGTTGGCCCGCTACGACCAGCTGCTGGCCAAGTTCAAGGACGAGACGCAGGTCGAGGGCGACAAGGTCCGCTCGCTCGGCGGCCTCTACGTGCTCGGCACGGAGCGTCACGAGAGCCGGCGCATCGACAACCAGCTGCGTGGCCGTTCCGGCCGGCAGGGCGATCCCGGCGAGAGCCGCTTCTACCTCAGCCTCGACGACGAGCTGATGCGCCTGTTCGCCACCGGGGCCTTGAGCTGGGTGATGGGTCGAGCGCTGCCCGACGACGAGGCCATCGAGGCCAAGATGGTCACCAAGGCCATCGAGCGTGCGCAGACCACCGTCGAGCAGCGCAACGGCGAGATCCGCAAGAACGTCCTCAAGTACGACGAGGTCATGAACGAGCAGCGCAAGGTGATCTACCAGCGCCGCGACCAGATCCTCGAGGGCGCCGACCTGAAGTCGGCAGCGATGGAGTACCTCGCCGACGCCGTCAACGCGCTGATCGAGACGCACTGCGCCAGCGCCGCCGACGACGAGTGGGACCTCGACGGCTTGGCCAAGGAGCTGAAGACCTTCTGGCCCAACGACATCTCCCAGGCTCAGCTCGAGGAGTGCGACACCACCGACGAGATGTACGACCTGGTGATGGCCGACGCCTCGGCGTACTACGAGAAGCGCGAGGCCGAACTGACCCCGGTGGTCATGCGTGACGTCGAGCGTCAGGTGATGCTGCGCATCATCGATCAGCGCTGGCGCGAGCACCTCGAGGAGATGGACTACCTCCAAGAGGGCATCAACCTGCGTGCCGTTGGTCAGAAGGATCCGTTGACCGAGTGGCAGCGCGAAGGCTTCGAGATGTTCGGCTCGCTGATGAAGGGCATCGCCCAGGACTTCGTCAAGTACGTCATGCACGTGCAGGTCATCCGCAACGAGACGCCCGCACCGGTGGTGCAGAACCTGCGCCAGTCGTCCAGCGACGACGTCCAGACCGGTGGCTTCTCGGCGGCCGCGCAGGCAGCTGCCGCAGCCGGGGAGATCAGCCCCGAGGCGGCCGCCTCGGCGGCACCCGCTCCGGCAGCGACCAAGCAGCAGACCGTCGTCAAGGACGAGTGGTCCAAGACCCCGCGCAACGCGCCGTGCCCGTGCGGCAGCGGCAAGAAGTTCAAGATGTGCCACGGAGGAACGGTCGCCTGAGCACCGTTCTGGAACATGCGTGACTTCTCCGACGATCTCAAGGACCTGCGACGCCGTCTCGGCGAGGCACAGACGTACCTGAAGATCGACACCAGCCGGGCCCGGCTCAGCGAGCTCGAGTTCGAGGTCGGTCGCCCCGACCTGTGGGACGACCAGGAGGCGGCGAAGAAGCTCACGGGCGAGTACTCGAACGTGAAGTCCGACATCGACGCCTTCGACGAGCTCTCGCAGGACCTCGACGACGTCGACCTGCTGCACGAGATGGCCCGCGACGTCGACGACGCATCGCAGGAGCCGGACATCGAGACGGCGATCGCCTCGATCACGGCGCGGCTCGACCAGCTCGACCTGCGCAGCCTGTTCACCGGCGAGCACGACGACGCCGACTGCATCGTGCAGATCAACGCCAAGGACGGCGGCGTCGACGCCCAGGACTGGGCCGAGATCCTGCTGCGCATGTACGGCCGCTGGGCCGAGCGTCGTGGCTTCGGCTTCGAGGTCGACGACATCAGTCAGGGCGCCGAGGCCGGCATCCTGTCCGCCGAGTTCACGCTCACCGGTCGCTACGCCTACGGCCTGATGACCGCCGAGCGGGGCACGCACCGTCTGGTGCGGATCAGCCCGTTCGACAACCAGGGCCGGCGCCAGACCAGCTTCGCCGGCGTCCAGGTGTGGCCGGTGATGGACGCCCCCGACATCGAGATCAACGAGGCCGACGTCGACATGCAGGTCTTCCGGGCCAGCGGCGCCGGCGGTCAGCACGTCAACAAGACGTCGTCGGCGGTGCGCCTGATCCACAAGCCGACCGGGCTCGTGTCCTCCAGTCAGGAGGAGCGCAGCCAGCTGCAGAACCGCGAGAAGGCGATGAACCGGCTGAAGGCGATGCTCGCCGCCAAGATCGAGGACGAGCACGAGGCCGAGCTGGCCAAGATCGCCGGTCGCCAGGCCCAGGTCGGCTGGGGCAGCCAGATCCGCTCCTACGTCGTGCAGCCGTACCAGATGGTCAAGGACCTGCGCACCGAGGTCGAATCGAGCCAGGTCACGGCGGTGCTCGACGGCGATCTCGATCAGTTCATGGAGGGCTACCTCCGCTGGCGACGCCGCGAGGCGGAGTGATGCGGGTACTCTGTCGCCCGTTCCGGGCGGAGCAGGGCTGGGTCTCCCGCGCTCACCACGATTGTCTGACTGATCGGTCCGCCACATGATCAAACTCGAGAACGTCACCAAGAGCTACTCCACCGAGGTCACCGCACTTCGGGAAGCGAGCTTCGACGTGCCGAAGGGTGAGTTCGTCTTCCTCGTCGGCCCGTCCGGGTCCGGCAAGAGCACGCTGCTGCGGTTGATGAACCGTCAAGAGAAGCCCGAGCGCGGCGAGGTCTGGGTGGCCGGCCGCAACATCAACGAGATGCCGGACTCGAAGGTCCCGCACTTGCGCCGCAACATCGGCAACATCTTCCAGGACTACAAGCTGCTGTCCAACCGCACCGTGTTCGAGAACGTCGCCTTCGCCCTCGAGGTGATCGGGCGGCCCAAGCACGTGATCAAGCAGCAGGTGCCGGCGGTGCTCGACCTCGTCGGCCTCAACGGCAAGCAGGAGCGCCTGCCGCACCAGCTGTCGGGTGGTGAGCAGCAGCGCGTCTCGATCGCTCGCGCGTTCGTCAACCGGCCGCTGATCCTCCTCGCCGACGAGCCCACGGGCAACCTCGACCCGACGACCGGCGAGGGCATCATGCGCCTGCTCGACCGGATCAACAAGACCGGCACCACGGTGGTGATGGCCACCCACGACCAGCGCATCGTCAACATGATGCGCAAGCGGGTCATCCAGCTCGACCGCGGCATCATCGTGCGCGACCAGGCCCGCGGGGTGTACGAGTGATCTCGCGCGTCGCCTACGTCTTCCGTGAGATGTGGGCCAGCCTCAGCCGCAACGTCACCCTCACGGTGGCCGCGCTGATCACGGCCACCGTCTCGCTGCTGCTGTTCGGCGTGACGCTGCTGCTGCGTGCCTCGTTCGACAACCAGCTCGACCAGTGGAGTGGCGGCGTGGAGCTGATCGTCTACGTCAACAACGAGGCCACACCGGATCAGGTGCAGATCGTCAAGGACGCGCTGACCGCCGAGAATTCGGTGGTCAAGTCGGTCAGCTACTGCGACATCCCGTGCTCGATCGAGAACTCGAAGCGCCTGTTCAGCGGCGAGCCGGACACGCTGAAGCTGCTGACCTCGTCGAAGATCCCGTCGTTCTTCAAGGTGGTCCCCGTCGACCGCAACGACAACGACACCCTCACCCAGCTGGCCACCCGGTTCAAGGAGCTGCCGCAGGTGAACACCGTGGCGTTCCCTGGCAAGCAGATCGATCTGCTGCGTTCGCTGAAGGCGTTCTTCGGCACGCGCGCGCTGGTGTTCTCACTGGTGCTGCTCGGCGTGTCCGTGCTGCTGATCTGGAACACGATCCGAACGGCGATGTTCGCCCGACGGCGTGAGATCGAGGTGATGAAGCTCGTCGGCGCGACGAACTGGTTCATCCGCCTCCCGTTCATGCTCGAGGGTCTGCTGCAGGGTCTCGCCGGCGGGATGCTCGCCAGTGGCGGCCTGCTCTACCTCAACGCGGACTGGACGCGAGGAGTCCGCGGACTGCCGGACCAGTCCGGCTTCGCCTCGTTCGTCGTCGTCGGCTCGTACCCGTGGACGGTGGTCGGGATCATGTTGCTCGTCGGCGCGTTCGTCGGTGCCATCGGCTCGGCCACCGCTGCCAGCCGCTTCCTCGACGTGTGACCGACCGGGCCAGCCGCACCGCAGTGCTCGTCTGTCAAGGACGGGCGGTTGCGCACGGGCGGGTCGTGCCCACCCGGTTCGCCGATGCGCTGGCGATCGATCTGCTCGACGACGACGAACGAACCGTGGTCGACCTGGCACGTGCCGGCACGCCCCCGCAGGGTGCGCGTGCGCGCCTCGAGTACGAGCGTGCGTTGGCCGTCGGCGAGGGGATGGTGCCGCGGACCGTGGCGATCGACGACGCCGTCCGCGCCGCGCTGCACCCGCAGCTGGTGGTGCTCGGCGCCGGGCTCGACGATCGGGCGTGGCGGATGACGGAGGTGACCGGGCTCGACGTGTTCGAGGTCGATCACCCGGCATCACAGGTGGACAAGCGTCGACGCGTGGTTCGGCTCCCGCCGCCGTTCGCGCAGGTGCACTTCGTCGGCGTCGACTTCGAACGCGACGACCTGGGCGCCGCGCTGGCCGGTGCCGGGCATCGCGTCGAGGTGCCGACGACGTGGGTGTGGGAGGGCGTCGTCGCGTACTTGACCACGGACGACGTCGAGGCGACGCTGCGCCTGCTCAGCGGCCGGTCGGCTCGCGGGAGCAGGCTCGTCGTCAACTACCAGGCGCCGTCGCTGCGGGCCCGTCTCGGCCGTCGGCTGGCTGCGCTCGCGGCTCGGCTGTCGGGCGCTGACGACCCGTTGGCCGGCGAGCCATGGCGATCGTTGTGGCGTCCGTCGGCGATGGGCGCGCTGCTGGTGCGCCACGGTTGGCGCGTCATCTCCGACGACGACCTGTTGACGCTGGCCGAGCAGCTCGAGATGACCGTGGACCATCGACGGTCGCTGGCGTCAGGTCGTGTCGTGGTCGCCGATCGATGACCCGAGTCGCGCCGTCCACTCGGCGCGAGTGACGGTCCAGACCCAGCCGATGCCCTCCTGGCCGGGGGCGACGATCTCGCGCGGCTGCTCGTCGGTCAACGTGTAGCCGAGGCGACGGGAGACTGCGGCACTCGCCGTGTTCGCCCGGTCGTGATGGATCTCGACGCGCTCGTTGTTCGGCAACGCGAACGCAGCCGTGGTCAGCGCTGCGGCCAGTTCGGTGGCGTACCCGCGGTGAACGTGGTCGACGTGGATCCAGTAGCCGATCTCCAGACCGTCGGGCCCGATGCGCCGATGGAGCCCGCCGCCACCGACGGGCACGCCGTTCAGGAACACGCCGACGACCAGGTCGCCGTCGCCGCCGTTCTCCCGCCAGCCGCGGATCAGCGCCACCCGGTCGTCGAGGGACAGCGGCTCGAAGGCGACCCACGGCATCCATGGGCGAAGGTGCTCGATGCTCTCCGTGATGGCGCGGTCGAGGGCCGGCGCGTCGGCTTCGGTCCAACGCCGGATCGTCAGTCGTGGGGCGGGGATCGGGTCGGGCACCTCGATCATCCCGGAACTCTGGCGCACGCGCGGTGATGGGTGCGCATGGGTTTGTGACCTACGTTCGGCGCATGGAACAGATCACGTACGACGTCAGCGAGCACATCGCCACGATCACCCTCAACCGGCCGGACAAGCTCAACGCGTTCACCGGCACGATGATGTACGAGATGATCGAGGCCTTCGATCTGGCCGACGCCGACGACGACGTCCGCGTCATCATCGTCACCGGTGCGGGCCGCGGCTTCTGCGCCGGCGCCGACCTGTCCAGCGGCGGCGAGACGTTCAGCCGCGGTGGCAGTGACGTGCAGACGCCAAGCGGTGTGCCGCGCGACGGCGGCGGTCTCGTCAGCCTGCGGATCTTCGAGAGCACCAAGCCGGTGATCGGTGCGATCAACGGGCCGGCGGTCGGCGTCGGTGTGACGATGACCCTGCCGATGGACATCCGCCTCGCCAGCGCGTCGGCGAAGTTCGGGTTCGTCTTCGCTCGCCGCGGCATCGTGCCGGAGGCCTGCTCGTCGTGGTTCCTGCCGCGGTTGGTCGGCATCAGCCAGGCTGCCGAGTGGTGCTACACGGGGCGCGTGTTCGACGCCACCGAGGCGCTGGACGGCGGGCTCGTGCGCAGCGTGCACGCCCCCGACGACCTGCTGCCGGCGGCGCGGGCGATTGCCACCGAGATCGCCGCGAACACAGCGCCGGTGAGCGTGTCGCTGACCCGGCAGATGCTGTGGCGCATGCTCGGCGCCGATCACCCGATGGACGCCCACCGCGTCGACTCGCGCGGCATCCTCGAACGCGGCCGCAGCGCGGACTCGGCAGAGGGCGTCGTCAGCTTCCTGGAGAAGCGCCCCGCCGTGTTCCCGATGAAGGTCAGCGACGGCCTCCCTGACATCTTCCCGGACTACGCCGCCCCAGAATTCCACTAGAGGTTCCTGCGAATCGGCAACCTGATCAACGCGTCGACACGCGGTCTGACACGAACCGTTCATCCTGGGTTCGCTGCGCTCACCTACCGTGCTCGACCCTCGTTCCTCGGGCGCTCGCCCCGGCTCCAGTGCTCGGACGGGTCACTGCTTCGGCGGGTCGCCGAGGAGGTAGCGGGGGCCGGTGCCGGTGGCGGCGGCTTTGTCGTCGGCGTTGAAGAGGGCGCAGACGTCGAGGGAGAGGCAGCCGCAGCCGATGCAGCCGTCGAGGCGGTCGCGCAGGTTGACCAGCAGGCGCATCTGTTCGTCGAGGCGTCCCTGCCAACTGGTCGACAGGTCGTGCCACTCGCTGCGCGTCGGCGCCCGACCGGAGGGCAACGAGTCGAGCGCGGCGGCGATCTCGGCCAACGACAGGCCCACCTTCTGGGCCACCCGGATGAACGACACGCGGCGCAGCACATCGCCGTGGTAGCGCCGGTGACCTGCATCGTTGCGAGTCGACGTGATCAGGCCCTGGTCCTCGTAGAAGCGCAGTGCCGAGGTCGCAACGCCGGCCCGCCGGGCGACGTCGCCGATGGTCAGCTGGCGATGGGGGTCAAGCATGGTTGAAGTGTGCCGGGTACGTTTCGTCATGCCTCCGTCACGTGCGCGTCACCCAACTGTTACCGGAAGGTTTTCGTCAAGCCGGTCACCAGTGGTGCCGATGAACCTGCGACGTGAGTTCGCGTTGACGGAAAAGGACGTGATGGGATGAGCGCAGTTGCAGTTCGGCTGAAGGCCGGCGATGTGATCGAGTTCGAGATGGACGGCGAGACGGTCTCGGCCATGGTGTTGCTGGCCAACAGCGAGACCGTGATCTTCGACCTCAACGACGGATCGATGCCACGCGTCGCGGACATGGCGACGATGTCGGCCGTCCGCGTCTTCAACGGCCGCCGCGACTGACCCGCCGGGACCGACCGGTCCCTGCGTAGCCTCGTCGGCGTGAACGACGAGCGCACGCTTTACGACGCCGCCGGCGGGATGCCGTTCTTCGAACGCCTCGTCGACACGTTCTACGCCGGTGTCGCCACCGACGACGTGCTGCTGCCGCTGTACCCGGAAGCGCCGGATCTCACGGGCGCACGCCACCGACTGACGCTGTTCCTGGCGCAGTACTGGGGCGGACCGACCACCTACGACGACGAGCGCGGCCACCCGCGCTTGCGGATGAGGCACATGCCGTTCCACGTCGGCCCACTGCAACGCGACCGCTGGCTCCACCACATGGACGCCGCCGTCGCCGCCTGCGCGCCGAGCGACGAGATCGCCGCCACGTTGCGCGCCTACTTCCACCCGGCGGCGGAGCACCTGCGCAACGACACGGGCCTCCCGATCAGCAGCGCGCGTCCACGCTGAGCGCGGCAGCGAGCTACGGTCGTCGATGCGGAGCGGTGTCGACGGAACGAGGTGGATGCAATGGTCGGAAGGTCGCAGCGACCGTGGGCGAAGATCGCCACGGCAACGGTGGTGGGGCTGGCGCAGCTCGGTGTCGGCGGAGCCGCACGGATCGCGTCGGCGGCGAACGTCTTCTCGTTCCTCGCCCAGGACCGTCAGCTGCTCGATGCGAGCGCTGATGGTCGATACGTGCTCCAGACCGACCGTGCCGGGACGTTCGAGCGCGTGGACGTGTACACCGGCATCACGCTGACCCTGCCGTCGGGCGTCGGCCCATCGCACATCGGGGCCGATGGGCGGTACCTGTACTTCGACTCGACCGACGGCCTCGTCGCCGGCGACGTGGATGGTCTCACGGACGTCTACCGATACGACGCGACGACCGGAGCCGCCGAGCTCGTGTCGACCGGGTTCCCCGGGTGGGGCTTCGACATCCGCGACGTCGGCGATGTCGCCGGCATCGACCACGCCGTGTTCCGCGGGCTCAACGGCGGGCTCGCGCAGCAGGGCACGTTCGTCGTCGACGGGTTGGCGGCCACCGTGCAGGTCGGGTCGTCGTTCGTCGGCGAGACGAACGTCGTCCCCGAGAGCATCAGTGCCGACGGTCGCTACGTCGCGTACCTGCTTCCGGCGCAGGACAAGCTGATCGTCGAGGACCGGGTCCAGCACACCACCACGCAGGCGAACCTCGGCAGCGTCGCTGCCGGCGTCACGGTGTGGGCAGCGCGATTGAGCGGCGACGGCCGACACGTGGCGATCGTCGGTGGTCCTGGCGGGGCGAAGGTGCTGTACGTGCGTCACTTGGCGACGGCGACGAGCACCGACGTCGGCGCGTTCCAGGAGGGCCTGCTGCCGAGCAATTCGCTCGACATCAACACCGATGGCACCGTCGTCCTCGGCTCGAGGAACGTCGCCGGATCGTTCGCGGGCAGCGCGATCGACATGGCGCAGATCTTCATCTGGAACCGCGGCACCACGACGGTGATCTCCACGCCCGCCGGTCAGCCGGCGAGCGGGCCGGCGATGAGCGGCCGGCTGCTGCCGGGCGGCACGACCGCCTACTTCACATCGCTCTCCGACGGTCTGGTTCCCGGCCACGGCGTCGCCAGTGCGGAGTACGACGTGTACGTCAACCGTGCCGGAGCGACGCCGTCGCCCAGCCCGGCGGTGACGTTCGGCGCGCCGTCGGCGTTCACCCCGCGCACGCCCGTGCGCATCGTCGACACCCGTCCGGACAAGCTGATCGGGTACACCGGCTCGCGTCCCGTCGCCAACACGACGATCAACGTCCCGCTGCGCGATCTGAACGGCGTTCCGAGCAACGCCACGGCGGTGGCGTTGCAGATCACGGCGACCGGCGGCACCGGCACCGGCTTCGTCGGGGTGTCTCCGGCGGGCACGCCCGTCGGCCAGACGTCGACGCTCAACCTCGACCTGTCCGGCGAGACCGTCGCCAACCTCGCCGTCTCGGCGATCGGCGCAGACGGGTCGGTGAACGTGTTCAACTCATCCGCGACGCACGTGATCGTCGACCTGCTCGGATGGTGGACGCCGGCGCCAGGGGCGGTGACCAGCGGGCGCTACGTGCCGTTGGCGGCCAGGGTGCTGGACACCCGACCGACGTCGCTCGTCGGCTACAGCGGGCCCAAGCCCGCGGACGCCACGACCACGGTGGTGCAGATCAGCGGCTCGTCCGGCATCCCCGTCGGCGTCACCGCGGTCGCCGTCAACATCACGCTCGATCAGACCTCGTCGGCAAGCTTCGTGCAGGCCGGGCCGGCCAGCTCGCTCGTGCCGGGATCGTCCTCGACGCTGAACGTGAGCAGCCCCGGTCAGGTGGTCGCGGCGTCGACCATCGTGCCCGTCGACGGCGACGGCCGCATCGCGATCTTCAACGAACGCTCCGCCCACCTCATCGTCGACGTCACCGGCTGGTTCACTGATGCCACTGCGGCCTCCTCGACCGCCGGCCGGTTCGCTCCGGCGACCTCGGTGGTCCGCGCGCTGGACACCCGCCCGGCGCCGCACATCGGCTGGGTCGGGCCCAAGCCGGTGCACGGCACCATCGTGCAGGTGCCGGCCGGCGGCATCGCGCTCGTCGGCAACCTGACGATCACCGAGACCGCTGGCGCCGGCTTCGTGCAGGTCGGTGGCGCAGCCACGTTGGTGCCGGGCTCCAACTCGAGCATCAACGCATCGATTGCCGGTGAGACCTTGGCCAACGCCTTCATCGCGCCGGTTGCCGGGGGCATCGCCGTCTACGAGGACGGGCCAGGAACGCACCTCGTCGTCGACGTCACGGGCTTCATGACCTCGTGACCTGACCGCGTCAACTCGTCACCGCGTCAACTCGTCACGGGGGGCGTGCAGCGCATCATCGAAGGGCGTGCAGTGCGATGGCACTGGCCGCCGCTGCGTTGAGCGAGTCGACGCCGTTCGACATGGCGATGCGCACGCGCCGATCCGACGCTGCGAGCACGTCGGTCGTGAGACCGTCGCGCTCGGACCCGATGACGACGGCCATCCTCGACGCCGCCGCCACCGAGGTGATCTCATCGGCGTCCGGTGACGGCGTCAGTGCGAGCACGCGGAGGCCGGCCGCGCGCATCGTCCGGACGGCGGTCGGCAGATCGTCGGTGCGGGCGAACGGCAGGTGGAGCGCCTGACCCATCGACACGCGCAGGGCGCGGCGCGCCAACGGGTCGGCGCTGGTGGCGTCGAGCAGCAGGCCGTCCCAGCCGAGCGCGAGCGCGTTGCGGACGATGGAGCCGACGTTGGCCGGGTTGTCCACCGCCTCCAGCACCACCAACCGGTTGCAGCGACCGATGAGCTCGGTCACGGTCGCCCTCGGCGGTCGTCGGAACAGGGCGACGATCGGTTGCGGGAGGCCGAGCTGCAACACCTGTGCGCGCACGCCGGCGCCACCGGCGTAGACGGGCACGGCGTCGTCGAATCGCGCTGCGATCGCCGGTGGGCGTTCGGCGTCGATCAACGCGGCCACCGGCTCGCACCCGGCGTCGAGCGCACGCTCGACGACCAGATCGCCCTCGGCCAGGAACATCCCCGGCCCGTCGGGTGCGCGCCGCTGCGGCCGGTTGGTGAGGCCACGCTCGTTGAGCCGGAACATCGCCACCTGTGGATCGTCGACGTCCTCGATGGCGATGAGCACGAGGCTCGACGCTAGCGGTGGACCGGAAACTCGCTCGTGCCTGCCCGTCGCCCCTTCCTACGCTGGCCCGATGAACACGATGATCATGACGGTGCGTGCCCGTGCCCGTGCACTCGGCGCGGCGCGCTTCGCTGCGCCGGCAACCGCCCTGGGGGTTCCACCGCCTCGCTGAGGACGCGGCGGAGCGTCTCGTCGCCGCCAGTGGCGTCGGCCGAGGCGACCTGGTCGTCGACGTCGGGGCGGGTACCGGTGTGATCACGGATGCGCTCCTGCGACGCGGCGCGCGCGTGGTCGCCGTCGAACGGCACCCACAGCGTCTGGCCGACCTGCGCGTCCGCTACGGCGGCGACCGACGGGTGATCGTGATCGGCGCGGATGCCACCGACCTGAAACTGCCGCGCCGACCCTTCCACGTCGTCGCCAACCCGCCGTTCGCCATCACCACGGCGTTGCTGACCCGACTGCTGCACCCGTCGAGCCGGATGATCAGCGCGACCCTCGTGGTGCAGGAGCAGGCGGCGCGCCGCTGGGCATCGCCGGCCGCTCCGGCTGCGGCGCGATGGCAGCGCCACCTCGACGCCCGCATCGGCAGCGCCGTGCCGCGCCGCAGCTTCGAGCCACCGCCGTCGGTCGACGCGCGCGTGCTGCTCCTGCGCCGCCGGCTGCGGTGATCGCGCTCCGTCGCCCGATCAGTAGTACCAGGGGAACGGCGACCAGTCGGGATCGCGCTTCTGCAGGAACGAGTCGCGGCCCTCGGCGGCCTCGTCGGTCATGTAGCCGAGGCGCGTCGCCTCACCAGCGAAGATCTGCTGGCCGACGAGCCCGTCGTCGATCAGGTTGAACGAGTACTTCAGCATCCGCTGCGCCATCGGGCTCTTGCCGTTGATCTCCTTGGCCCACTGCAGCGCGGTGGCCTCCAGCTCGGCGTGCGGCACGACCGCGTTCACCGCGCCCATCGAGTGCATCTGCTCGGCGGAGTACTCGCGGCCGAGGAAGAAGATCTCGCGAGCGAACTTCTGGCCGACCTGACGAGCGAGGTAGGCGCTGCCGTAGCCGCCGTCGAAGCTGGCCACGTCGGCATCGGTCTGCTTGAAGCGGGCGTGCTCGGCGCTGGCCAGGGTGAGATCGGCAACGGCGTGCAGGCTGTGCCCGCCGCCGGCAGCCCAACCGGGAACGACGCAGATGACCACCTTGGGCATGAACCGGATCAGGCGCTGCACCTCGAGGATGTGCAGCCGTCCCGAGCGCGCCGGGTCGATCGACTCGGCGCTGTCCCCGTCTGCGTAGCGGTAGCCGTCCTTGCCGCGGATGCGTTGGTCGCCGCCGCTGCAGAACGCCCAGCCGCCGTCCTTCGGTGACGGGCCGTTGCCGGTGAGCAGCACGCAGCCGACGTCGCTGCTCATCCGGGCGTGGTCGAGCGCGGTGTACAGCTGATCGACGGTGCGCGGACGGAACGCGTTGCGCACCTCCGGGCGGTTGAAGGCGATGCGCACGGTGCCCTGATCGACGGCGCGGTGGTAGGTGATGTCGTCGAAGTCGAAGCCCGGCACCGGGCCCCAGGCGCTGGGGTCGAAGATCCCGGAGATGTGTGGCACGGGGACGGGAGCGTCGCTCATCGGTCCAGTCTGCTGCATGCGCCGCTGGTACGTTCAGCCCATGACGTCACCGGTGGCAGGGCTGCAGATCTTCGGTGTTCCCGGCTTGCCCGAGATCGAGGAGGGCACCGACCTGGCCGCCGCCATCGTCGAGGCGGCCGACGCAGCCACGCCGATCGTGAGTGGCGACATCGTCGTGGTCGGTTCGAAGATCGTGTCGAAGGCCGAGGGACGCAGCGTGTGGTTGCGCGACGTGGTGCCCTCGCCGTTCGCGCTGGCGTGGTCGCAGCAGTGGGACAAGGACCCGGCGGTCACCGAACTGGTGCTGCTGGAGTCCAAGCGCATCGTCCGCCAGCTCGGCCCCGTGCTCATCACCGAGACGCACCACGGCTTCGTCTGCGCCAACAGCGGCGTCGATCAGTCGTCGAGCGGCGCGCACGGTCGGGCCCTGCTGCTGCCGGTGGACAGCGACGAGTCGGCGCGACGGATCCGCGCCGGGTTGCTGGAGCGGGGCATCGACGCAGCGGTGATCATCAGCGACACCTTCGGCCGGGCGTGGCGCGAGGGGCAGACCGACATCGCCATCGGCATCGCCGGGATGCAGCCGATCACCAGCTACATCGGCCAGGTCGATCCGCACGGCCACGAGTTCAAGGTGCAGGCGCTGTGCACCGCCGACGAGATCACCGGCGCCGCCGAGCTCGTGAAGGGCAACCTGTCGCGTGTGCCGGTCGCGGTCGTGCGTGGTCTGCCGTGGGACGTCGACGACACCGCAGTCATCGCCCCGGTCCTGCGCGACCAGACCCGCGACTTGTTCCGCTGAGCGGCGCGTTCAGGCGGCGGTGAAGGCGCTGACGGCGGCGACGCCGGCAGCGGGGTAGTTGATGTTCAGGCCGTCCATGCCCTGCTCGAGGAAGTCGGCATAGGCAGCCTCGTTCTCCAGGTCGTGATCGTTGGGCCAGACCCAGATCAGGTAGCCGGCGTCGTGCGACTTCTGGACGTTGACCGCGCTGAGCACCTCGATGTCCTGGAACGTCGGCGGCAGCTGGAGGATGCGCATCCCGTCGGGGAGCGGCACCCCGTTGAGGATCCAGGCGGAGGAGGCACCGATCCCTGGCGAGATCTCGACGTCGGGCAGCAGCGCGTGGAACACCGAGACCGTCGCGTCGTCGAAGGACGCGACCACGCTGGCGTCCGTGCGGTCGAGCTCGACCAGCAGGTCGGCCAACGCCTGCGCCGCCGCAGCGCCGGCCTGACCGTCGCCCTCGATCTCGATGTTCAGCGGGATGTCCGGATAGGTCTCGATCAGCTCGCGCAGCGACGGCACGGCGAAGTCGTCGGCGGTGTAGCCCTCGGGCGGCGGCCGCTCGCCGGTGCGCACACCGCGCCACACGTAGGCCGCCTCGTCGAGCTCGCGGCACACGCAGCCGTCGCTGAACCAGTAGGCGTTGTCGAGCGCGTGGACCTCGTCGAAGGTCATGTCGGCGATCTTGCCGGTGCTGTTGGTCAACCGGTCGACGCTGTCATCGTGTTGCACGATCAGCACGCCGTCCTTGGTGAGCATCACGTTCAGATCGAGCATGTCGACGTTGGCCTTCATGCTCTCGCCGAAGCCGTACATGGTCGAACCGGGGAACTGGTCCTCGCCGGCGGTGTGGGCGAGCACGATCGGCCGGCCGAGCGAGAGCAGCTCGTCGACCGACAGATCACGGGATGCGACGGTCGTGGTCGTCGCCGGTTCCGTGGTCGTCGTCGCCGGTTCCGTGGTCGTCGTGGCGGCCTGCGTGCTCGTCGTCGCTGCGTCGGTGGCCGTCGGTTCGGGACTCGGGGTGGAGGTGGTGCTGTCGTCGCTGCTGCACGCGGCGGCCACGATCGCCATCACCGACAGGACGATCAGGAGGCGTCTCATCGCACCAGGTTCGCGTACTCGACGGCGATCTGCGCGGCGACGGCGGCGTTGTTGCGCACCAGTGCGATGTTGGCCGTCAGGCTGCGCCCGCCGGTCTGGTCGACGATGCGGCCGAGGAGGAACGGGGTGACGTCCTGCCCGGTGATGTGCCGGGCATCCAGCTCGCCCAGCGCTTCCTCGATGACGGCGGCGATCTCGTTCGCGGGGATCTCGTGCTCGGCCGGGATCGGGTTGGCGATGCTCACCCCGGTCTCCAGGGCGAGGTCGTCCCACGTGGCTCGCAGCACCCGCGCCAGCGCGGCCGCACCGTCGACGCGGCGCGGCGCGGGCAGGCCGCTGATCCGGCTGTAGAACGACGGGAAGTCGTCGCTGCCGTTGACGATCACCGGCACGCCGAGGGTCTCGAGGTGCTCCAACGTGAGGCGGATGTCGAGGATCGACTTGATCCCCGCGGAGATCACGGCCACCGGGGTGCGGGCCATCTCGGTGAGGTCGGCGGAGATGTCGAACGACGTCGCCGCGCCGCGGTGCACACCGCCGATCCCGCCGGTGGCGAAGACGCGGATGCCCGCCGCCGCGGCGAGACGCATCGTGGCCGCGACGGTGGTGGCCCCGTCGAGCCCTTCGGCGATCAGCCACGGGAGGTCGCGCGTCGTGGCCTTGTGGATGTCGCTGCCGGTCGCCAGCGCCTCCAGCTGTTCGGCGGTGAGGCCGATGCGCGGCACACCTCCGAGCACGGCGATCGTTGCCGGGACGGCGCCGTGGTCGCGCACGATCTGCTCGACCTCGGTGGCCATCTCCACGTTCTGCGGGTACGGCATGCCGTGGCTGATGATGGTGCTCTCCAGGGCGACGACGGGTGCGCCGGCATCGAGTGCAGCGCTGACGTCGGGGTGGAGGGCGAGAGCGTTGTTCGGCATCGCTGTTCAGTATCGCCGGAACTCGGCGTCGGCGGCGCTGAGCGCGATGCGCAACGTGTCGGCGATGAAGGCGAATTCCTCCTCGCCGGCGATCAGCGGTGGAGCGAGGGTGATCACCGGTTCGGCTCGGTCGTCGGCGCGGCAGATCAGCCCGGCGGCGAACAGGCGCGGCGACAGGAACCCGCGCAGCAACCACTCGGCCTGCTCGGCGGTGAAGGTCGTGCGTGCAGCCGGATCGGGCACCAACTCGATGGCCATGAAGTAGCCGTCGCCGCGCACGTCGCCGACCAACGGGATGTCGCGCAGCCCGTCGAGCGCGGCGCGGAACGCATCCTGGTTGGCCAGCACGTGCTCGTTGATGCCCTCGCGCTCCATGATGTCGAGGTTGGCCAGCGCCACCGCGCAGCTCACCGGGTGGGCGCCGAACGTCTGACCCTGGAGGAACACGGCCGGATCATCCGCACGCACGAACGGCTCGGCGATGCGGTCGGAGACGATCAGCCCGCCGAGTGGCGAGTAACCGGAGGTGACGCCCTTGGCGAAGGTGATCATGTCCGGCTGGTAGCCGTAGCGGTCACTGCCGAACGTGTGGCCGAGGCGACCGAACGCGCAGATCACCTCGTCGCTGACCAGCAGCACGTCGTGGCGGTCGCAGATCTCGCGAACCCGCTGCCAGTAGCCGGGAGGAGGAGCGAACGCGCCGCCCGTGTTCTGCAGCGGCTCCATGAAGACCGCGGCCACCGTGTCGGCGCCCTCCATCTCGATGCGCAGCTCGAGGTCGTCGGCGCAGCGCAACGTGCACGCGTCGAGGTGACTGCAGTCGATGCAGCGGAAGCGGTACGGCGTCTGCACCTTCACCGCGCCGGGCATGAGCGGCTCGAATGGCGCCTTGATCGACGGCACACCGGTGAGGCTCAGCGCGCCCATCGACGTGCCGTGGTAGGCGAGCGTGCGGCTGATCACCTTCGTGCGCATCGGCTGCCCGGCCAGCTTCCAGTACTGCCGCGCCAGCTTGATCGCGCTCTCCACTGCATCGCCGCCGGTGGGGGTGAAGAACACCCGGTTCAGGTCGCCCGGCGCGGCGGTGGCGATGCGCGTCGCCAAGCGGATCGCCGGTTCGTGGGCGAACGACCAGACGGGGAAGTAGGCCAGCGTTCCCGCCTGCTCGGCGGCCGCGTCGGCAAGCTCGCGCCGACCATGCCCGACCTGCACGGTGAACAGCCCCGACAACCCGTCGAGGTAGCGCTTGCCGTCGATGTCGTAGACGTGGCAGCCCTCACCGCGATCGATGATCGGCACGTCGCCGGTCGCGCCACCGAGACGTGTGAAGTGCCCCCAGAGGTGCTGCGCCGCGTCGGCCCGCAGCGCTGCGGCGTCGGCGGCCTTCACGGTGCACTCGGCGTCGGGGCGCAGGCCGTGGAGGTGAACTCCTGCAGGTTCTCCGTCGCGGTCTGCATGTCCGGGCTGCTGAGCTGATCGACCACGCTCTGGAAGGCGGGGTCCTGGCGGGCTGCGGCCAGGTCGTAGTCGACGCCACGCAGCGAGGTGATCAGCAAGCGGAACGTGCTGACCAGCACCTGCACGTCCTTGGCGATGACTGCAGGTGCCGTGTCCTGCAGCCGGGTGAGCTGATCGTCGGCGGACTCGATGGTCGCCTTCACCGTGGCCGTGTCCGGGTCGTCGGCGTTGAACAACTGGTCAGCGATCTGCTGGTAGGCGGCGACTTCGCCGCAGAAGTCGGCCGTGGTCGGCTTGGCCTCGTCGCTGCACGAGCTGGCGATCACGCCGGCCGCCACGACGACGGCGAGAAGGTGGTGCCAGCGCATGCCCGGCACGTTAGCGACGAGGTCTATGGTCGACGGATGCGCCTCGCCCACGAGATCAGCGGCCCCGACGACGCCGCACAGATCGTGCTCATCCACGGCATCACCGAGAGCCGCCACACCTGGCGGCCGATCATCGACGCGCTGAGCACCGATCACCGGGTGCTGGCCGTCGACCTGCGCGGTCACGGCGAGAGCCCGAAGGGTGACGCCTACGACCCCATCAGCTACGCCACCGATGTCGCCGAGACGGCCGCGGCCGAGGGCTTCGATCAGGCGATCGTCGTCGGCCACAGCCTCGGCGGTGTCGTCGCGACCGCGTGTGCGCTGGTGATGCCGCTGGTGGCCGTCATCAACGTCGACCAGCCGCTGCTGCTGTCGGGCTTCAAGGACGGTCTGAGCCAGCTCGAGCCGATGCTCAAGGGCTCCACCGCGGAGTTCCTGGCCGCCCGGGACATGATGTTCGGGGCGATGGACGGCCCGCTCCCTGCGGCCGAACGGGCCCGCTTCATGGCCCATGCGCACCCCGAGCAGGACGTCGTGCTGGGCACGTGGGCGACGGTGTTCGAGAGCACTGCGGCGGAGCTCGACGAGACCGTGGCGCAACTGGCCGGCGGGGTGACCGTGCCGTACCTGTCGTTGCACGGCATCGACCCCGGTCCCGAGTACGCCGCATGGCTCACCGGGCTCGTGCCGACGGCGATCGTCGAGGTGTGGCCCGACCACGGCCACTACCCGCACCTGGTCGACCTGTCTCGCTTCCTCGCCCGCCTCGGCGAGTTCGAGCACCGGGTCCGGTCGTGAGGTTCCGGTCATGAGCGAACCCGGCGCAGTGCGCGTCGAGGTCGAGGGTTCGGTCGGCACGATCTGGCTCGATCGTCCGGACAAGCGCAACGCGATGACCTACGCGATGTGGGCGCAGCTGGAGTCTGCGGCGCAGTCGCTCGGCGCAGACCCGGCGGTGCGAGTCGTGCTGCTGCGCGCTCGTGGAGCGCACTTCTGTGCCGGCGCCGACATCACCGAGCTGCGCGCCGAGCGCGCACCGGGCGAGCGCTCGTTCAGCGACACGAACATGGCCGCGGAGACCGCGCTGGCGACGTTGTCGAAACCGACGATCGCCGTGATCCACGGCGACTGCATCGGCGGCGGCTGCGCGTTGGCGATCGATTGCGACATGCGACTGGCCGACAACGGAGCACGCTTCGGGATCACCCCGTCCAAGCTCGGCATCGTCTACCCGACGCCATCGCTGGAGCGCGCCGCTCGGTTGTTGAGCCCGTCGGCCGCCAAGCACCTGCTCTTCACCGGTGAGCTGATCGACGCCGAACGTGCGCTGCGCATCGGGCTCATCGACGAACTGCACCGCGAGGTCGGGCTCGATGCGCGCGTCGCCGAGCTGGCGGCGACGCTGGCCGAGCGTTCACTGCTGACGCAGGCGGCGACGAAGGAGATGATCGCCGCGGTGGTGGACACCGGCAGCGTGCCCGCCGACGTGTCGGCCCGCTGGCAGGCCATCGCCGCCGCGGCCGCCGATCCGGCCGAGGGCATCGCCGCCTTCGTCGAACGACGACCGCCGAAGTTCACCTGGCCGGCAACCTGACCGGTGCAAAGCTGGGCGCATGTACCGGCCCGCGCACTTCGACGTCGCCGACGTCGCCAGGATTCACGACCTGATCGATGCGACCCCGTTCGTGCACCTCGTCTCGCACGACGGCGACGGGCTCGACGCCACCCCGCTACCGATGATGCTGCGCCGCGGTGACGGTCCGCTCGGCACGCTGGTCGGCCACGTCGCCCGTCCGAACCCGCAGTGGCGAGCGCTGCAGCAGGACGGCCGCGCGCTGGCGATCATCTCCGGACCCGACGCGTACATCTCGCCGTCGACCTACGCCGGCAAGGCGGTCGATCCAAAGGTCGTGCCGACGTGGAACTACACGGTGGTGCACGCCGAGGGCACGGTGGTCGTGCACGACGACGCGACGTGGCTGCGCCAGTTGGTCACCGACCTGACCGACCGTCACGAGGCGGCTCGCGGCGTGCCCGATCCGTGGCACGTCTCCGACGCGCCCGACGACTACATCGAGCGGACCCTGCGCGGCATCATCGGCATCGAGCTGCGCATCGAACGCCTTGACGGCAAGCTCAAGCTCAGCCAGAACAAACCCGAACCCGACGCCCGCTGCGCCGCCGCCGCCCTGATCGAGCACGGAAGCACGGACGCCCAAGTCGGCGACGCGATGATCAACGCTCGCTGAGACTCGGTGGTGTCGTCCACCGAAGCGCCCTGGACGCAGTGTGCGCTGGTCGCAGTGGCGGCAGCGACGAAGTCGCCATCAGAATCGGTGGTGTCGCCCACCGAAGCGCCCTGGACGCAGTGTGCGCTGGTCGCAGTGGCGGCAGCGACGAAGTCGCCATCAGAATCGGTGCTGTCGCCCACCGAAGCGCCCTGGACGCAGTGTGCGCTGGTCGCAGTGGCGGCAGCGACGAAGTCGCCATCAGACACGGCGACGCGATGATCAACGCTCGCTAGTCGCGAACGGCTCCCATGCGGTCGCCGATGGTGTCGATGGTGTCGGAGATGGACAGGGTTCGGGCGCCGCGTAGCTTCTCGACGAGGTGCTCGCCGGCCGTCGTCGGCGGGTACTTCGCCGGTCGGTCGTCGCTGCAGCACGTGGGCAGGCACTCGACGACAGCGTCGTAGTTGCCGTCGAAGAAGAAGGCGATCGACCGTCGCCGCACGTGCGCGCCGCCGGGTACGACGCGGTGGATCGTGGAGCGCCACTGGTCGTTGGTCCACTGCGCGAGGAGGTCGCCGAGGTTGATCACGAACACGCCCGGCTCGGCGATCACGTCGTGCCACCGGCCATCACTGCCGAGCAGCTGCAGGCCCGGCTCGCTGTCGGCGTACAGCACGGTCGTGATGCCGTAGTCGGTGTGCGCGCCGAGGCGTTGCTGGCCGTCGCCGACGGCAGTCGTCGCCCCGAGGCGCTCGTAGTAGTTCACTCGCAGGGTCTCGGTGGAGTGATCGGTCGACGATCGGAACCAGCCCTCGGGCAGGCCGAGCGCGATCGCGTAGATGTCGACCAACGTGCGCGCGACGACGGCGACCGCATCGAAGTAGTCCGTCATCGCCGTCCGCAGCCCCACTGGCTCTGCTGGCCAGATGTTCGGAGTGAACACGCCGTACGGGTTGCCGCGGTGCACGTCGTCGTCGGGCACGACGTCCGGGCCGACGACGAACGCCTCGCGCAGGTCGACCGGTGCATCGACGCCGGCCGTGTAGCTCAGCGCTTCAGAACCGAGTGGGAGGAAGCCACGGTTGACGTCGTCGCTCGGCGGGGCGCTGCGCATCTTGTCCTCGAGCGGCAGGGCGAAGAGCTCGTCGACTTCCGTCAGGGTTCGCTCGAGCAGGCCCTCCGGGAAGCCGTGGCCGACGATCTGGAAGAACCCGACGCTGCGACAGGCCGCGTCGACGGCGGCGGCGATCGACCGTCGGTCGTCGTCGCTGCCAGTGGACCAACGGCTGATGTCGATGACCGGGACCGTGCCGGCGAGCGGCGCGGGAGCAGGCGAAGGCATCGATGCAACCTACCCACCACATCGTCGGCCGCGAGGCGTGTGCAGGGGGTTGCGTGCCACGATGACCGGATGACGGGCCGATCGGGCGATCACGGCACCAGGCTCGGCGCGATGCTGGCCGCTGCCACCCTGGTCCTCGGCGCGTGCTCGAGCGGCGGATCGGGCGAGCCGCCGGTCACGCTGACGGCGCCAGCGGGCACCATCCAGCTGGACGCCGCGGCTGCCGGAACGCCGATCGATCCGCGGCTGTTCGGTACCAACGCCCCGGCATGGGTCGGGCCGGAGCACCTCGCCGACCCCGCGTTTCGTGCCCGCGTGCAGCAGCTCGGCACGACGGTCGTGCGCATGCCCGGGGGCAGCTGGAGCAGCTCGTACGACTGGCTCGGGTGCGAGAACGACGATGCGTCGACCTGCTACTGGACGTGGGCGGCACGCCCGACCGACTACGTCGACTTCCTCGCCGCGACGGGTGTCGCCGGGATGTGGACCGTGTCGTTCAACGGCACGGCGCAGGAGGCGGCTGCGCTCGTCGCCTTCTTCAACGGTGACGTGGACAACAGACAGTCCATCGGCGTCGATCGACACGGCCGCGACTGGGGCACGGTCGGCAAGTGGGCGCAGCTGCGGGCGGATCACGGGCACCCGGCACCGCAGCCGATCCGCCTGTGGGAGGTCGGCAACGAGGTGTTCGGGGCGAAGGCCAAGGCCGACGGCGACTGCGCCTCGTTCGGCTGGGAAGATGTCTGGACCTGCGACGGCGACCACTACGTCCATGGTGACGACGAGCACGACGGCTACCTCGCGTTTCGCGACGCGATGCGCGCCGTCGACCCGGACATCGAGGTCGGTGCGGTGGGCATCGGCGGCGATCAGGGCGGGTTCGCCGACTTCGGCAACGAGGTCATCGACGGCACCGCCGGCGCGCTCGACTTCTACATCGTCCACGACTACGGCTTCGGCGAGGACGGCTCGGTGGCCGACGTCCTGAAGCGACCGGTACGGGCGTGGCCGACGACGATGAAGGGCGTCGACGCGGCGTTGGCGGCTGCCGACCCGGATCGCAGCGTTCCCGTCGGGGTGACGGAGTACAACCTGTTCGCGTTCGCCGACGGTGACGACGAGCAGCTGATGAACCAGGCCGTCGCTGCGTTGTACGTCGCCGACACGCTGGGCCAGATGGCCGAGCGCGGTGTGTCGATGGCCAACCACTGGAACCTCTGGAACGGCGCGGCGAGCAACGGCGCGGACTACGGGATGATCGACGTCGACTCGCTCGGCCGGCATCCGCAGTACGACGCGCTGGCGATCTGGACGCGCTTCGGCAACGACCTGCTTCCCGTCGGCAGCGGCTTCGACGCGGCCACGCAGCTGTCGGTGTACGCCGGTCGACGTGCCGACGGGGCGATCACGCTGCTCGTGATCAACAAGACCGGCGCAGGGGTCGAGGCGACGTTGCAGCTCGCCGGCATGAGGGGTTCGGCGACGGTGACCGCCGACGTCGTCGCCGCCGACTCGCCGCACGCGACGTCGATGACCGTGAACGGCGACGCAGATCCGTTGGCCGTGTTCGGCGCGGCCGCGCCGGCGTCGCTGCCGCCGCTGACGGACGGCCAGGGAGTGGCGACGTTCGAGCCGTGGTCGATCACGTTGCTGACGATCACGCCCGCCTGACGAGACAGCTAGGCCGGTTCCACCGGGGGCGGTCGCCGAGCGGCGGGATCGCGGCGGTACCAGTCGCTGAGCGCCCCGTACAGCGCCGGTTCGGTGGCCAGCAGGAGCTCGGGTCGGGTGACGAACAGCTCGCTGGCGACGGCGAAGAACTCGCCGGGGTCGGTCGCGGCGTAGTCGTCGAGCGCCGGGTGCGGCTCGCGTCGCAACCGTTGGTACACGGGGGTGCACACGTCGACCCATCGTTGGCGCGAGGCCTCGTCGAGATCGGGCGGGGTGCCGTCGACGATGCCGTCGACCATGTCGATCTTGTGGGCAAACTCGTGCGCGGCCACGTTGCGGCCGTTGCGCCAGTGCCTCGACTCACGGCGCACGCTGTCCCACGCGAGCAACACCGGCCCGTGGTGGTGGTGCGCCTCGCCGAGCAGGTGCCGCGGCGCGTCGCTCATCATCCCACCGCGCCTCGGCGCCGGGCCGGTGAGCACGATGGTGGTCGGGTGCACGACGACGGCGCGCACGTGGCGATACAGCGACAGGTCGCGGCCGAGCACGAGCAGCGCGGCGTGCGCGGCGATCACCGTGCACATCTCGTCGGTGAGGTCGAAGCCCTTGGACGCTTCCCAGGTCTTGGTCGACAGCAGCTCGTCGATGAAGGTGGCCAGACGCTCGCGCTCGTCGGCGTCGAGCCACTGCCACTCGCCGAGGTAGGTGCGCATCACCCGGTCGAGATCGGGCGACACCTGCCGCGCCGGACGGCGCTGCCAGAAGCGGGGGATCGCGCTCAGATGCCCTCGGCGGCGCTGAGGCCTTCCTCGTCGACGGCCAGGCCGGCGGCGAGCTTGGAGAACACGGCTGGCGGTTCGCGCCACGGGTCGGGGAGCGTGCCGGCCTCGGCGTCGACGATCGCCTGCCACACCCGCTCGCTGGTGCACGGCAGGTCGAGGTGGCGCACGCCGAGGTGGGCGAGCGCATCGATGATCGCGTTCTGGACGGCCGGCGTGCTGCCGATCGTGCTGGCCTCGCCGATGCCCTTGGCGCCGAGCGGGTTGAGTGGCGTCGGGGTCTGCGTGCCGTGCACCTCGAAGCTCGGGAACTCGGCCGCCGACGGAATGCCGTAGTCCATGAAGTTGCCCGTGAGCGGGTTGCCGTCCTCGTCGTAGACGACCCGTTCGTACATCGCCTGGCTGATGCCAGCGGCGACGCCGCCGTGCTGCTGGCCCTCGACGAGCAGCGGGTTGAGCACCGTGCCGCAGTCGTCGACGGCGATGTGTCGGCGCAACGTGACCTTGCCAGTGTCGCGGTCGATGTCGACGACGGCGATGTGCGCGCCGAACGGGAACGTCGCGCCATCCTGCGAGAAGTCGAGCTGCGCGGCGAGTCCGGCGGTGCCGTCCTCGTGATCGACCACGCCCTCCGGCGCGGTGGCCGCTGCGGTGGCGAGCGCCGCCCAGTCGAGCGCGTTGGCAGGCACGCCGGCGACGCCGATCGTCCCGGCCTCGGTGTCGATGACGATGTCGCCGGGGTCAGCCTCCAGCAGGTGCGCGGCGAGTCGCTTGGCCTTGTCGACCATCGCCTCGGTGGCGCGGTGCACGGCCGAGCCGCCGAGCTGCAACGACCGCGACCCGCCGGTGCCGCCGCCGCTGCGGACGAGGTCGGTGTCGCTCTGCACGAGCTTGATGTTCGCCACCGGGATGCCGGTCTGCGCGCTGACGATCATGGCGAACGCGGTCTGGTGGCCCTGCCCGTGCGCCGACGTGCCGGCCATCACGGTGGCGGTGCCGTCGGTGTGGATCTCGATGCTGCCGTACTCGTTGGTGCCGCCGCCGGCGGTGATCTCCACGTAGGCGGCGACGCCGATGCCCATCAACGTGCGGTCGCCGGCGGCACGTCGGGCGGCCTGCTCGGCGCGCAGCTCGTCGTAGCCGGCGAGGCGGGCGGCCTCGTCGAGCGGTGCCGTGTAGCGACCGCTGTCGTAGGTGACGCCGGTGAGCGTGCGGAACGGGAAGACGTCGTCGCCGAGCAGGTTGCGCTTGCGCAGTTCGATCGGGTCGATGCCCAGCTCGAGCGCCGCGTGGTCGACGGCGCGCTCCAGCAGCGCGGTGGCCTCCGGGCGACCCGCGCCGCGGTACGCGCCCGTGGGCGTGGTGTTCGTCGCCGCGACGGCGATGTCGAACTGGATGGCGGGGAAGCCGTACGTGCCGTTCGACATCCGCTTGGTGCCGGCCGGCAGGAAGGCGCCGAGCGACGGGTAGGCACCCGCATCGCCGACGAGGCGGACGCGCAACCCGGTGAACTTCCCGTCGTCGGTGACACCGAGCTCGACGTACTGGATCTGGGCGCGGGAGTGGGCCAGCGACACCATGTCCTCGCTGCGGGTCGACATCCACGTCACCGGCCGTTGCAGCTTCAACGCGAGCGCTCCGACGATCAGCTGCTCGGGGTACATGCCGGCCTTGCCGCCGAAGCCACCGCCGACCTGCGGGGTGATGATCCGCACCGCGTCCTTGGAGATGCCGAGCGACGCGCTGAGCAGGGTGTGCAGCAGGTGGGGCATCTGCGTCGACGGGTAGAAGATCAGCCGCCCGTCGTCGCCGATCTCGGCGGCCGCAGCGTGGGGCTCCATCGGGGCGACGGCGATGCGCTGGTTGACGTAGCGGCCGCGCACGACGCGGGTGGCGCCGGCGAAGATGTCGGCGTTCACGGGGTCGGTGGCCGAGACGGCGACGTTGCCCTCCTGGCCGTCGAACAGCACCGGAGCGCCTTCGGCGAGCGCGTCCTCGGGATCGACCACTGCGGGCAACGGGTGGTAGTCGACGAGCACGAGATCCGCTGCGTCACGTGCACTGCGCAGATCGGTGGCGACGACGACCGCCACAGCTTCCCCGACGAAGCGCACCCGGTCGGTGGCCAACGGTGTGCGCAGGAACCCGGGCACGGCGACCATGTTCTGCATCGGCGGCAGATCGAAGTCCGCAGCCGTGTAGACGCCGACGACTCCCGGCGCGGAGGCCGCGGCGGCGATGTCGATGCCGTCGATGCGCGCGTGCGCCATCTCCGAACGGACGAAGTGGACGTGCAACGGATCGCGCAGCAGGAGATCGTCGACGTACCGGCCGTCACCGACCAGCAGCTCGGGATCTTCGGTGCGCACGACTCGGGTACCGAGGATCGAACCAACCATGTGGCGAACCTACCTGCGCACGGTGTTGGAGCGCGCTCGACCTGCCCGCGTCCTGTGCATCCCGGCCGGCGTCAGGGCCCGGTGCCCGGCGGGAGCGACGCGCCCGGTGCCGTCGTGGTCGTCGACGACGTCGAGGTGGTCGACGTGCTGGTGGTGGTCGTGCTGGAGCTGGTCGTGGTCGTCGATGACGAGGTGGTCGTCGGCTCGGTGGTCGTGGTCGTCGTGCTGTCCGTCGTGGTGGTCGTGCTGTCGGTCGTCGTCGTGGTGGTCGTCGTGGTCGTCGGCGGCGGCGCGACGAGCGCGGCGATGGTGAACATCGGTCGGTAGCGCTCCGGGTTGTTCCACGCGTCTCGCAGCATGTTGCGGGCGTTCTGCGAGACGCTGATCACCAGCCGACCACTGCCGTCGAGCCACGGCATCAGGTGCGCGTGGTACGTGTTCATCAGGGCGTCGCCGCTGCGCGGGCCGAGGCCACGGACCTCGACGGTGGTCCACGGTCCCCATGGGTCGGTGGCCACGTCGATCGCCAGCTGGCTGCCCCAGTACCCGTCGACCTTCGTCGCCGCCACCCACTGGCCGTTGAGGAACCGCGGCTGCATCGGGTTCTCCGCCCAGTAGCGCTGGGTGATCGGCACCGCTTGCGTCGGGTCGGCGGTCCACCCGTCGGCAGTGCGGTACTCCGGCGCGCTGCCGAGGCGTCCGGCGGGCACGCGTGCCAACCACATCCGCGTCGCCGAGTGCGGTCCGCTGAAGAAGCCGCCCTCGCGGCTGAGGTTCTGCTCGAAGGTGTTGCCGAACAGGTACGTGAACTGCCCGTCGCTGGCAACGGCGTAGCCGTAGATCGGGCTGACCCCCGAGTTCGGTGCCGGGGCGAAGCCGGTGCGGGCCAGCGACTTGGCGTTGTACGTCGCGATCCACGTGCGCGTCGGGTGCCAGCCGAGACCGTCGCCGGGCCCGGGGTCGCCGCCGTCCTTGTGCATCTCTGCCCAGAACACCACGAGGCTGCCGCCGACCAGTTCGCCGCCCATCGGCCAGAACCAGGTGCTGAGCACCGACTCGCCGCTGCCCGGCTCGAACGACGCCGGCTTGGCCACGTCGCCGCGGTGCAGCAGCGTGAAGCACGCACCGTCTTGCACCATCGCCGCGTTGTGGACGAACGCCGCCTGGCTGAACCGGGTGGCGGCACCGGACTGATCGAGGAAGCTGTCCTGCATCAACCACAGGAATCGCTTGCCGCCGAGCGGGTAGACGTGCTGGTAGTCGAAGCCCAGCAGCGGCCCGGCCCGCGCGGCGAAGAACGCGTCGAGCGCTCCCGCCGACGTGCCGTTGGCGCAGCCGAGGTCGGTGCTCAGGTACCCGGCACCGGTGGTGTGGACCGACGACGCCCACGGCGGGGGAGGCGCAGCGGGCACGGTCTCGCTCGGCGCCTCGGGCACGGTGCGGCTGAGGTCGTTGTTGCCGGGCGGCGGGGGCTCCACCGCAACGGTCTGGGGTGGCGGGGCGATGGTGGTCGCCGCGACCGGGCCGTCGATCGTGTTGATCGGGCTGGTCGGTGGGCTCGTCGGTGCGACGGTGCTCGGGGGCTCGAGCGAGTCGACGGCGGTCAGCAGCTTCGGCTGCTCGGTGTCCAGATCGGTGACATCGCTGTCGTCGACGTCACCGGCGATGCCCGTGAGCTGGTGAGGCGACAACGACGACGACCCGGCGCCCTGCGCGGCGACGATGACGCAGGCCACGACGGCCAGGCTCAGCGCTGCAACCCGTCGGCCGGACGTGCGGGCGCGAGTGCGCACCTCCAACAGCCGATCCTCACGGCCACCGCCCTCCTGATCCACCTGGACTTCGCTGTCCACCGGCTGGGCGACGCCGTCATCGTCGGGCAAGGGCCTCACGCCTGGCTCCGCACTCGTTCGACCGTACCAGCGCGCTCCGTGCCGCGTCTCGGCGCGGCGCGCTGGGGGACGGGCCCGCGCTGGCGATTCGGCGAGACTGCGCACATGGTGACTCGTTCGACGCCGCGGGACCTCGCCTCGTTCCAGGGGTGCACGGTCGACGACCTGCTCCCGCCGCGTGGGCGGCTGCGGCTGCTGTTCGTCGGGATCAACCCCGGCTTGTGGACCGCTGCCGTGAACGCCCACTTCGCCCGCCCCGGCAACCGCTTCTGGCCCGCGCTGCACCGCGCCGGGATCCTGCCCCGGCCGCTCGACGTGCGCGACGGGATGTCCGCCGCCGATCGTCGACTGGTGCTCGACGCGGGGATCGGGATCAGCAACCTCGTCCCCGTGGCCACGGCGCGCGCCGACGAGCTGACCCCGGCCCAGCTGCGCGACGGCGGCGCGGCACTCGAAGCGCTGGTGGCACGTCGTCGGCCGGCGGTGGTCGCGGTCCTCGGCCTCACCGCCTACCGCCAGGCGTTCGGCGCCCGCTCGCGTGGTGCTGTCGCTGGTCGGCAACCCGATGGTCTCGCCGGCGCTGAGCTGTGGGTGCTGCCCAACCCGAGTGGGCTCAACGCCCACGACACCGTCGACTCGCTGGCAGCTGCCTACCGCGCCGCCGCCTCAGCCGCCGGCGTCGACTTGTCGGGCTGATCGTCGGCGGTCGCACCAACGGCTGCTGGTCGGTCCTTCGGTGGGGGATCAGCTCCACCGATCCGGTCGGTGAGCATGAGCGCCAGCTGCAAGGTGACGAGCAACCCCGCCAGCACCAGCTTGTGCGGTGGGATCGCTGTGCTGAATCGAACGCGGTCGATGACCAGCACGCCGACCTCGAGCAGCACCACCCAGCCGAAGGTGACCACCCACAGCTCCGACACCGACAGGCTGATCACGTAGACGATGAACAGCAGCGCGAACGTGGCCAGCCCCGCCGCCAGCACCAGCCATCGCGGCCGCAGCACGTACTCCTTGGCCAGCACCGCGCCGGCCAGATCGAGCCCCGCCAGCGTCGCCACTGCCGCCGCACCCCACCACGAGATCCCCACGCTCATGCCCCACAGAGCCTCCGCCGACCTGCGTGATACCCGCTTCGGGTGACCATGGACGCGAATTCGACGACATCTCGTCGATCCCGCGCCCAAGCAATGTCGAGTCGCTACCGACGCGCTGGGAAGACGGCGACGTCACCTCCTGGCATGGCGAGGTACATCCGACCGTCAGGGAACGACACGCTCCAGCTCTCGAAGCTCGGGTCGAAATCTGCGGTCAGCGTGAAACCGTTGTCCAGCTCGATCGTCAGTCGTCCGGCAGCCGTCGCGCGGGCGAGCAGGACCGTGACGTGAACGAGCAAGGGCAGAACAGCTGCCGCCGAAGCGGGATCGTCCGGTTGGACATCGATCCGCGAGCCGGGCCCGTCCACCATGACGAACGGCGTTTCGAGCACGACTTCGGCTCGATCGCCCAGTTGCAGGGCGAGCCCGAAGTCGACCCGCAACTGGTCGATGGTGACTCCGGCGAACGGGAAGTCCCAACCCACGTCCGTTTCGATCACGTCGGCAGCACCGCGCGCCATCAGCTCACCTCCTCACCGAACAGTGTGTCCGCGTTGGCGGGCGTGCGAGCACGGCTGGTGGCGTCGGGCCGCGGCGGGGTGGAGACGAGGGTGCGGCCGTCGGGGAGGTTGATGACGAGGTGTGTGGCGTCGCCCGTGATGGAGTGGCCGGGGAGGTGGGTGGTGGTGTGGTGGTGTCGGCAGAGCAGGACGAGGTTGATGAGGTCGGTCAAGCCGGCGGGGTCCCATTCGATGATGTGGTGTGCGTCGCACCAGCCTGGTGGCATTTCGCAGCCTGGCCATCGACATCGCAGATCCCGGACCGCGAGCGCCAGCCGTTGCGCTCGTGTGGCGGTGCGGACAGCCCGGCCGAGGTTGAGGATCTCGCCGTCGGTGTCTTGGATGGCGTCGTGGACGTTGGCGTCGCAGCACGTCTGGACGAGCTCCATCGCGGTGAGCTGTTCGTCGAAGGTCGTCGTCGTGGCGCCGGTGTCCTTGCGGTGGACCATGATGATCGTGGGTTTCTCCAACCCGCCGGTGACGGTCCCTTTGGCGTACGCGTCGCACAGAGCAACGAGCGCGTCGGCGGCGCGTTGTTCGCTGGTGCGTTCGTCGTCGTTGGAGGGTGTGCCGGTGATGTGGGTGATCGCGTTGCGGACCGCGCGGGCATCCAATGGTGTCAGCAGCAGACGTCCTTCGACCATCCCGTCACCGGCGTCGCGGAACGTCAACGACCTGCGCGCGTACAACCGGGCCCGGCGTTGCTCCGCGTCGTCGGCGGTGCGGTGGGCGGAGGCGTGTGCTTCGGCCAGACGTTTGGCTTCGCGTGGGCCGACACCGAACAGATCCGGTAACAATGCGGCGGCGGTCTCTGCCGATGGCAGGTCGGGGTCGTTGAGCACCGGCTGGACCGCTTCGACCGCAGCGACCGACACGGACTCGTCAGCGATCGCTGCGGCGATCGCCGGGTTTGCGGTCAACGTGTCGCCCAGCTGCATCTGTGCTTTGGCGTCACCCAGCGAGCTGTTGGTCTGATCCGCCAACCACGCCGCCGTGTCTCGCGATCCGGATCCGATTGCTGCGCCGCAGGCGTCGGCTTCGGTCATCATCCGTGCTTGCACGGCTCGGAGCCGGTCGATCAGCCGTTTCGACTTCAGGCACCCTGGGCGCAACGTGTTGGCGTCGAGGGCGCGCAGATCCAGGCCCTCCAACCGTGCGATCCCCGTCTCGATCGCACCCAGCGCATCGAGCAACTCCATGCCCCAAGCCAACCAACAGGGTGTGACAGAGCCGAGCCGCGATCAGCACCACCCACCGTCAACGATCGCGTCGGCCCAGCTCAGCACCCCGAAAGAAATCTGGGCAACGCGAACCCAAGCAGCATCGATCAGCGCAGGCCGATGGCAGCGGCCATCGCCAGCGTGGCCGCTTCGAGGAGGTCGTCGTGGGCGTCGACGATGTTGCGGGTCTGGCCGAACAGCTCGAAGCTGATCATCCCGAACAGCTGCGTCCAGGCGATCAGCAGACGAGCGAGCACCTGATCCGGCATCGGTGCAGCGAGCTCGCGCCGCAACACGTCGAGGTCGGCGGCGAACGCCGGCGAGATGACCACGTCCGCCTGACGAGGCAGGCGAAGCGTCCCGTCGCGGTGGGCGTCGACGACCACCCCGACCAGTGCGAGCGCCACCCGCGCCGCCGGGCCGATCGTGTCCTGTGGCGCCTCGTAGCCGGGCACGGGCGAGCCGTAGATCAAGGCGTACTCGTGCGGGTGCTTCAACGCCCAGCGACGGATGGCGCGGGCCACGGCCACGAGGCGCTGCGGCGCAGGATCCGCCACGGAACGCCGAGCCGCCAGCTCGGCGGCGGCCCCCAACGAGTCGTACGCCTCGATGATGAGCATCGTCAGCAGCTCGTCACGGTTGGCCACGTAGCGGTAGATCCCCGAGGAGACCATGCCGAGCTCGCGGGCAACGGCGCGCACCGACAACCCCGCGGCGCCGTCGACGGCCAACTGGCGGCGAGCCTCGGCGGTGATCTCGGCGGTGATCTCGGCCCGAGCTCGGGCGCGAGCGGTGAGTGGAGCGGCGGTCGTCATGGCGTCAGTCTGCCAGATCGCCGCTCCGAAAAGTGAGCACTGCTCTTGACAATCCCGACTCGGAATGGTTCACTGATCTCAAACGAGAGCACTGCTCACAAATCAGGAGAACCCGTCATGATCGCCATCCCGGAACCCACCACCTCCCACACTGCGGCCCGCTACCTCGCTCCCGACTGGTTCACCCGCCGCGTGTTCAACCCGTTCCTCGCTCGGCTGACCCGCTGGGGCCTCAGCTTCCGCGGTTCGCGGATCCTCACCGTTCGCGGCCGCACGAGCGGGGAAGAGCGGTCGACGATCATCAACCTCCTCGTCATCGACGACGTCCGCTACCTCGTCGCTCCGCGCGGCACGACGCAGTGGGTGCGCAACCTCCGTGCGGCGGGCCACGGGACGCTGCGGGTCGGCCGTCGCGTCGAGCGGTTCACTGCGGTGGAGCTGACCGACGACGCCAAGCCCGAGGTGCTGCGTGCCTACCTGAAGGCGTGGGCGTGGGAGGTCGGCAAGTTCTTCGACGGCCTCACCGCCGAGTCGTCCGACGCTGACATCGCTGCGGCGGCGCCCGGCTTCCCGGCGTTCCGCGTGGTGACCGAGGCCCACGCCGGCTGACAGACTGCCGCCGTGGGCATGGGGGAGCAGTCGGGGTGGCGCGGACGCGCGATCAGCCGCCGCGACCTCGCCCGCTGGACCGTGCTCGGCGCCGGCGCCGCACCGCTGGCAGCACTCCTCGCCGCGTGCAGCAGCGACGGGTCCACATCGGCGGCGACGAGCACGAGCGCGCCGAACTCAACGACCAGGCCGTCGCCGACATCGATCGCAGCGACCACCACGACCGGGCCCGCGCCGACGACGATCGCTGTCGATCCGGCTCGGCCGTGGTGGATGCAGGGCGGCTTCGCCCCGGTGCGCGACGAGGTGCTGTCCGAGCGGCTGACCGTGCGCGGCTCGCTGCCGCCGGAGCTCTCCGGGCTCTACGTGCGCAACGGCTCCAACCCCTCGACCGGTGATTCGCCGCACTGGTTCTTCGGTGACGGCATGGTGCACGGTGTTCGACTCGAGGCGGGCACGGCGACCTGGTACCGCAACCGCTACGTCAGCACGCCGCTGTACGAGGCGGGCCAGGGGTTCGGCCAGGGCGCTCCCGGCGGCGCGAACAACCAGTCGAACGTCTCGTGCATCTGGCACGGCGGTCGGCTGCTGACGAGCGGCGAGGTCGGCCTGCCCTTCGAGCTCAGCGTCGACGACCTCACCACACGAGGCGCGTACGACTTCGCCGGGCAGCTGACCAGCGCGTTCACCGCGCACCCGAAGATCGACCCGGTCACCGGACGCATGCACAGCTTCGGCTACGGCTTCACGCCGCCGTACCTCACGTATCACGTCATCGAGGCCGACGGCACGATGTCGCACACGGAGGTGATCGATCTGCCGCGCAGCACGATGATGCACGACTTCGCCATCACCGAGCGCGACGCCGTCTTCTGGGACCTCCCCGTCGTGTTCGACCTCGACGCGGCCATCGCGTTCATCGACGATCCGACGTCCGGCGTCTTTCCGTACCGGTGGTCACCCGAGGCCGGTGCACGCGTCGGTGTGCTGCCGCTGGCCGGCCGCACGGCGACTGCCGACGTCCAGTGGTTCGACATCGACCCGTGCTACGTCTTCCACGGGGTCAACGCGTTCCGTCGTGGCGACGAGGTGGTCGTCGACGTGTGCCGACTGTCGTCGATGTTCGCGCCCGGCGAGATGCTCGGCGGCGAGGCCTCGCTGCGCCGGTGGACGTTCAACACGGCGACGGGAACGATCGGTGACGACGTCATCGCCGGCGGCCCGGGCGAGCCGAGCAGTGGCGACCTGCCGAGCCGCGACCCGCGGCGCATCGGCCGCGACTACCGCTTCGCCTACCTCGTGCCCACCCGCGACAACGAGGCGACGGTCGACCTCGGCGGGCTGATCAAGCAGGACATGACGACCGGCACTCGCGAGACGTGGGATCCCGGCCCGACCAGTCACGCCGGCGAATGGCTGTTCGTCCCCGCCGGCACCGACGACGCGGACGACGCCGGCTACCTGATCACCTACGTGACCGACGAGGCCACCGCGACCAGTGAGCTGGTCGTGCTCGATGCGAGCAACATCCAAGCCGGGCCCGTCGCCGCAGTCGAACTGCCGCAGCGGGTTCCGTACGGCTTCCACGCCGCATGGGTCCCGGCCTGACGTCGGCGCCCGCCCGCCTGCCGGCTACGGCACGAACCCGCCGGTGAGGTCGACCACCACATCGGTGACGCCGAACGATCGCATGCACGCCGTGCCGTCGCTGACGCCGCTGATCGCCGACGCGGCGACGGTCGCTCCCACGGACGTGTTCGCGTTCGACATCGTGCCGGCGCTGCACTCGACGACGGCCACCCAGCCCGCCGCGGTCGTGTCGGTGGCGGTGACGACCACCTGTGCCGCTGCCATCGCCGACGGTGTGCCGAGGATGCCCACTCGCAGCGCGAGCTCGTGGCGCCCATCGCTCCCGATGGCGCTCCCGGCGCGCGAATCGAGCACGCGTGTCGGGGCGAGGGGCACGAACGACAGCCCGTCGTCGCCGGCCACGAAGCGCGCCTGGCGATCGATGATCAGCTGCGTTGCGGCGTTGGTGTGCACGCACACGGTGCCGGAAGGGGAGACGGCGGTGATCAACGGGGTTGCCGTCGTCGCCCCGATCGTCGCCTGCCCGGCCGAGGTCGGCGGCAGGGATGTGCACGATCCGCTCCACACCGCGACGTAACCGCTCTGGCGGACGTCAGTGGTCACCAGACCGAGCACGGCAGCGACGGTCCCAGGCGGTGCGACGCTCACCTCGATGGTCTCGCCCGGCCGCAGCGCGGCGGTCGAGCGGGTGTCGAGCACGCGGCTCGCATCGGCGACGAGCGTGGCTCCGTCACCGGAGACGAACCACCCACTGATGTCGATGATCACGTCGGTGGCGACGGACGAGATCACGCACAGCCCCGCGCTGCCGAGCGGCACGATCGTCGAGTTCGCCGCCGTCGCGCCGGAGGCCATGTTGACGGTGGACGTGCCGCCGCGCCCGCTGCTGCACGGGTAGGCGCTGACCCAACCCGGGCCCGACGAGTTCGTCACGGTGAGGGTGATCGCCACGGCGACGCTGCCGGCGGGGGGTGCCGGCAGCGTCACCGCCTGTGCGACGCCGGGGGAGAGGCGTCGCACCGGCGAGCCGGCGATGCGCGAGTCGACGACGCGCCTCGGTCCATCGACGACGAACTGTGATCGCTCACCGATCACCCCAGTCGTCGGCACAGTGGCCGGCGTTGCCGGAGCGGGCCCGGCGACGTCGAACGACCACTCCACGACGCGGGTGCCGGCGTCGAGCCGCACGCTGTGGTGACCGGGCTGCAGCGGAGCCAGCGGGATGATCGACACGGCGTTGTCCCCGCCGAGCAGGCTGCGCCCGTCCGCGTTGCGGTCGTTCGCGGCGGTGATCACGCACACGGGCAACGGCCCGGTCGGCCCGGTGAGCGTGGCGCTCGTCGACGCAGCGGGCGCGTCGGGCAGCATCGCCAGGAGTGGCAGTCCAAAGCCATTCGACGTGGTGGGGCAGTTGATCGTCGGGTCGGGCGTCTCGGTGACGAACCGCTTCAAGGTCGTGGTCGTGCCGTCGGCCGGGAACAGGATCGGCGCGTCGATGTGCTGAGCGACCATGCCGCCGAGCACGTCCAGCGCAGCGGCGGACTTGACGATCCCGGTCGCATCGGTGCAGTGGCCGTAGCCGATGGTGCGCAACCCTGGCCGGAGGATGCCGATCGCGTGGTACGGCCCGCTCATCCAGACGTCGACGAAGCTCGCGTCGGTGCTCGCTGCATTGGACGACGTGCCGACGTTCGAGCGCCCGGCGGCGCGATCGCCGGCGACCGTGTAGCCCGGCGTGCCCGACGGTTCGTCGTGGACGAGCTGATCGTTGGCGACCATCCAGCAGGCGTGCAGGCGGTCGGCCTCGCTGGCGACGGGGTCGAGTGCGACCGGAGGCAGATGAGCGTCGCTGCGCACTGCGTTGACCATCGCCAGCACCGCTGCGGTGCCGTCGTCGACGAACGCTGCCGGTGCTGCGCTTGCCGCGTTCGCGTCGAGCGATCCGGCCACCGCGCCGATCACCGCTCCTGCGGCGATCCCGGCCACGATCGTCGGCAGCACCATCAGCGCCGCGATGAGCGCCGCCCGTCGTCCCGTCGTCATTGGTTCCTCGTCCCTGTCTGCCCGGAAGGCCCGGCTGGAGCCGGGGCCGAGGACGAGAAGAGGGAACGGGGTCGTTCATCACGCCATCAGTGATCGGGTTCGTACACCGCGCGATCGGGAAAGCTGCTCGCTGCCACGCGCCGTCGGGTCAGGCGGGCAGTGCGAGCAACGGCATCACCTGTTCGGCGACGTCCGTCAGCACGCGGATCCGCGCATCGAGCGGCGGCAGCAGCACGACCTGGTGGAGGCCGGCGACGGCCAGCTGTCCGAGACGCGTTGCCAGCTCCTCCGCTGTGCCGATGAGGCACGTCGCGGCGAGGAGCTCAGGGGTGACGAACCGCTCCTCCTCGGGGATGACCCAGCAGTTGTGGCCCTCGTGGATGCGCAGGTGCAGGCGGTCGGCTGGGACGTCGGCCAGCATCGTCACGTAGTCGTCCCAGATGTCGGCGAGGTGCGCCGCCGGACGTCGGCCGAACTGGCGCCACTGCTCGTAGGAGTAGTGCAGCGACGAGATCGCGAAGGCGCCTGCGTCGCGCTTCACCCGGTCGCTGTCGATGGCTTCGCCGGGCTCGAGCACGACCATCGTGGTCAGCGAGGCGACGAAGAAGTTCGACGGGTCGATCTCCCGCCCGACCGCGGCAGCTCCGGCGTGCAGCCGGCTCCACGCCGCTTCGACGGCGGGGACGTGCGGGCCGACGGACGTGATCAACCCGTCGCCGTGCTGCGCGGCGAGCGCCACCGCACGTGGGCCGAAGCCTGAGACGTACATCGGCATGCGCGGTTGGAAGGCGACGAACCCGGCGTCGGGCATCAGGTGGTGTGCCGGGGCGGTCGAACCGCGCCAGCGCACGGCTGCTTCACCGCCGTCGAGCAGCGCGCGCAACGTGGCCAGGTGGTCGTCGAACTCGGCGATCGAGATCGGCTTGTGGCCCATGATGCGCATCGCCGTGTTGCCGGTGCCGATGCCGCAGAACACGCGACCGGCGGCGATGCGGTTGATCGTCGCGTGTGCTGCGGCGGTCACTGCGGCCGGGCGCGATCCGGCGACGGCGACGCCCGTGCCGATGCGCATCGTCGACGTTCGCGCCGCCATCAGGGCCATCGTCGCGTAGCAATCGGACCACAGCATCTGGCTGTCGGCCACCCACATGTCGCGGTAGCCGAGCTGCTCGGCGAGCACCGCGTACTCGATGTCGCCGATGTCGGCAGCGGCACACACGCCCAGCTGCATCACCGGATGCGTCGGCGCCTGCGTCATCGGCGGAAGGTACCACCGGGTTCCGCCGCCCAACTGAAACAATGATCCGAAACAGAACTACGATTCACGCATGACCGACACCCGCACCTCGTTCGTGCCCTGGAACCGCCCGAGTCCGCTGTTCGATGCGATCGGCGGCTTCGAGCAGGACGAGCTCGATCGCCTCCACCTCGGATTCGTCGTCGAGGGAGCCAAGCTCAACGCGCGTGGCTTCCTTCATGCCGGCGTGATCGCGGCCATCGGCGATGCGGCGATCGGCCACGCGCTGGCCGCGCTCAGCGACCCGCCGGCGCGTCTGGTGACCATCAACCTGTCGTGCGATCTGCTGGCATCGGCGCAACGCGGCGAGTGGGTGGACATCGTCGTCGCGCCGACACGTGCAGGCCGCCGCCTGGCGTCCGGGATGGCAACGTTCAGCACCGATCGAGTCGTCGCCCGGGTCACCGGGTTGTTCGTGCCGGCGTAGGCGTCGAGCGGTCAGATCGCCCGCATGCGGTTGTTGCGCGCCTGGTGCTCCACCTCGGCGAGCCCGAGCACCTCCAGCACGGGCGGGACGTAGTTGGCGAAGCGCCCGCGGAGCCCCTTCTTCAACCCGTACCAACCACCGACCGGGTTGCCGTCCGAGCGACCCCACGCCTCGACCGTGCCGTCCTTGGCCGGCTTCTGCTCGTCGGCGTTGCCGAGCGCCATCCAGTCGCCGTGGTCGAGCAGCATCTGGCGGAGGTCGTCGATGCAGCGCAGGTGGTACCGAAGCTGCGTGGTGCCGACCTGGACGACCAGTGCCGGTGGTGTCGCCGCCTCATCGCGCCACGCCTCGAACTCGGATCCTCCAGGCGGAGTGGTGAGGATCCACGGGTGGTCGGAGGTGCCGGCGGTCGAGCTCATCCGCTCAGTATCGTCGCCCATACATGACATCTTCTGTCGTGTACCTTCCACACATGCGGGCGGGACGGTTGGTGCAGCTGATGCGGCTGCTCCAGGCGCGGGGTCGCATGACGGCGGCGCAGCTGGCCGCCGAGCTCGAGGTCAGTGAGCGGACCGTGCTCCGCGACGTCGAGGCGCTCAGCGGTGCCGGCGTGCCCGTGTACGCGATCCGCGGACCGAACGGCGGGTTCGCCCTGTTGCGATCGGAGTCGGAGCCCTCGCTGCCCGTACCGGTGTCGCCGACCCGTGGACGAGCCGGCGCGCAGCGTGCCGTGGTCGCGCTGTCGCCGCTCGGTCGCCACATGGTCCTGCTCACCGGTCGGCCTGCCGGTGTTCACATCCGGCGGCGTCCACCCGCGGACGACGTCGTCGACCCGGCGTGGACCACCGTGTCGTACCCGCTCGGCGGCCTGGACGCTGCGGCGTTGGAGGTGCTCGCGCTCGGCGCGGAGGTCGAGGTGCTCGAGCCGGCAGTGCTTCGGCAACGCGTCGCCGACGTCGCTCGACAGATCGTGGTCAGGCACTCGGACGGCGGAGCATCGCCCACACGTCCGGTCCGCCGTTCGGGATCGTCAGGTGATCGATGACGGCGAACCCGAGTCGCTCGTAGAACGCCACGTTCGACGCCGAGGACGTCTCCAGGAACGCGTCGATGCCGTCGCTGTCGAGCGTCGTCAACTGTGCGGTGAGCACGCTCGCTGCGAGGCCCCGGCGCTGCATCGTCGCACGCGTGCCGACCGTGGCGAGGAAGGCATGACGGCTCTCCGGACGCCAGCGGGCGACCAGCGCCTCGGCGGCGATCGATGCGTCGTGGCGGTTGCCCTCCAACTCGGCGACGTGCGGTGCGAGCGCATGATCGACGTCCGACGGCACGGCGACCGCGCTGTCCATCCACACCGCCGCGCACTCGGTGCGTCCGTCCACCTCGGCCACCCACACGCTGCCGAACGCCAGACCGAATCGCTCCACTGCCATGCGCTGCAGGGAACGGATGCGAGCGACGTGGTCATCGGCATCCACCGTCCACCGAGTCCACGCGTAGTCGCCGAACGCATCGGCGAGCACATCGGCGATCGCGTCGATGTCCGCCGGCTCGGCCTGGCGGACGACCGTGCTCACGCAACCGTGACGATCGACTTGACCACCCGGCCGGTGGCCACCAACCGTTCGCCGTCCCACGCCCGCGCCGAGACGAACACGAGCGACCGGCCACGGCGGTCGACGACCGCCTCGAAGCGAACGGTGCGGCCCGGGGCGACGGCGGAGATGAGCGACACGTCGATGTTGACGGTGACGGCGTTCGTTCCCGGCTCCAGCTGATCGACCACGGCGATGTAGGCGGCGACATCGAGGCACAGCGGCACGAGCCCGCCGTGCAGGCTTCCCGACGGGTTGAGCGCGAGGTCTCCGATCGTGATCGCGACGCCGGCAGCCGGATCGTCCTCGTCGACCAGGCGCAGCCCGAGCGTGCGGTGCAGCGGCAGATCGAGCACCGTGCGGACGGCGGGGGAGATCATGTGAGTGCTCCTGTCGTGGGTCGCAGCAGCAGCGCCGCCCGTTCGGCGACGGCCAGCACCGCCAGGTGGGTGTTGGCGCGTGGCACGCCGGGGAAGATGGACGCGTCGACCACGCGCAGCCGCTCCACTCCGTGCACCCGGCACAGCGGGTCGACGACTGCCTTCGGATCATCCGCAGATCCCATGCGCGCCGTCGCGCAGACGTGGGCTGCATCGTCGGCCGTGCGCAGCGCCCACGCATCGATCTCGGCGTTGGACGCGCCCCGAGCGGGCGGCTCGATGGCTGCCGTCAACGGCCCGGCGGCGATCGCCCGGATCGCATCGGACTCACCGAGGTCGAGCAGTCGGCGGATGCCGTCGCGCATCCGCTCGAGGTCGCGCGGGTCGTCGAGCATGCGCTCGTCGATCACCGGGTCGGCCGCTGGATCCGCCGACGCCAATCGCAACGTCCCCTCGGACCAGCACTCGTTGACCCACGCCCCGAGGAACCCGAGCGGCCTGCCGGCGACGAAGTTGAGCCCGACGATCATCATGTCGTTGCGGCCGGCACCGGCGAGGTCGGAGGAGTAGCGGACGCACACGTTCGTGTGCCGATCGAACGCCGACCCTGGCGCCGCGTCGTCGCGCAACGGCACGACGACGGCGCACAACGGGTGGTCCTGCAGGTGCATGCCAACCGGGAGATCGGCGACCGCGCCGGCCGGCCCGATGCCGGACCGCAACAGGATCGCCGGCGAGTGCACCGCGCCGGCGCACAGCACCACCTCGCCCGCTTCGACCGTGGTCCACTCGCCGTCGAGGCGCACGCGCACACCGATGGCGGCCGCGCCGTCGAAGAGGACGCGATCGACGAGCGCATCGCCGCAGATCGTCAGGTTCGGTCGGTCGCGGGCCGGTTCGAGGTAGGCGTCGTTGAGCGTGACGCGCTCCTCGCTCGTCGGGTCGCCGTTGATCGCGTACGGCGACACACCGGAGCCGGTCGGTGCGTTGTGGTCGGCGCACCACGGGTGCCCGGCGGCCATCGCACCGCCGGCGAGTGCTCGGTCCATCGCTCCCCAGCGCTCCTGCGGGAGGCGGAAGATCGGCAACGGGCCGGACGACCCGTGCCACGGGTCGCCGCCGAAGTCGTGATCGTGCTCCAGCATCCGGTAGCAGGGCAGCAGGTCGTTCCACCCCCAGCCGGCTTGACCCCAACCGTCGTGGTCCTCCGGCAGAGCGCGGATGGCGAGGACGCCGTTGACCGTCGAGCTGCCACCCAGACCGCGTCCGCGCGTGAACAGCCGCGGCTCCTGCACCGTGGTGCGCCGCGCCTGCATCGACGGGTACTGGAAGTCGTCGAACTTCTCCTGGGCGATGACCAGCTGCGGGTTGAGCGATCGCATCTCCGCCGTCGCGTCGGCGGCGCGCCAATCGGGCCCCGACTCGAGCAGCAGCACGTTCACGTGCGGGTCCTCGCTGAGCCGAGCGGCGAGCACCGCGCCGGCCGAACCGGCGCCGACGATCACCCAGTCGTACGGCGCGCTCACGTTCGGCCCGGTGACGTGAAGCGCCTGCTGGGCATGGTCGTGTCGACGGGCAGCGGCATCGTGAGGAAGCGGAGGATGATCCGTCCCGATTCCTCCGGTTGCTCCAACGGCAGCGCGTGCGACGCCGCGGGCACGACGGCGAGCTGCGCGCCGGGGATCGACTCGTACATCGTCACCGTGTGCGACAGCTCGATGATGTCGTCGTCGCCCACCAGCACGAGCACCGGCACGGAGACCTCGTCGAGATCGGCAGTCGTCAGCGTCGGTTCGGAACCCCACATCGTCAGCGTCTTGGTGACCACCTCGTCGAAGTGCTCCGGTCCGTTCGGCGACCGTTCGCCGTACGACTCGGCGAGCGAGGCGAACTGCCCGTCGCCACCGCCGTTGAACGGACGAGCACCCTCGTGGTGGTAGTTGACGCCGATCAGCACGACCCTGGCGACGAGGTCGGGGCGATGGAGCGCGACGAGCAACGAGACGATGCCGCCGTCGCTCCAACCGACGAGGTGCGCCGGTTCGCCGATGTGCTCGAGCACGGCGACGGTCTCGTCGACCATCGAGTTGAAGTGGAACGCATCGATCGTGTCGGCCGTTCGCCCGTGGCCGCGTCGGTCGAAGGCCGCGACGCGGTGGGTCGACTGCAGTGCTGCGGCGAGCTCGTCGAGGTCGTCGCTGTTCGACAGCCCGCCGTGGAGCAGCAGGATCGGCGACGTGCCGGACGATTCGTCTGCGCGGCCGGTGTCGACGAACCACGTGGGGTGTCCGAGCACATCGACGTAGGTCATCGACGGAGCGTATGCAGCGCGGCCGGCGTTGCTCGGATCAACGAGTCGAGGATCGGGCTCGGGCGACGGGTTGCTACGGTCGAGCCGATGACGGGGCTCGATTCGATGACGTGGAACGCCCCGACGCTCGACTCCGATCGGCGAACCCGGATCGCCCGCCCGATCGAGGGCAAAATGCGCGGGCTGGCGCCGGAGCCGCCGACCAAGTCCGAGCTGACCCGGCAGCGCATCCTCGATGCGGCGGCAGCCGTGTTCCGTTCGCAGGGCTACTCGGGTGCGAGGCTCGCCGAGATCGCCCGCCACGCGGGGATGCAGACCGGCAGCCTGCACGCCCACTTCGCCTCGCGCGAGGCGCTGGCCGACGAGGTCCTGCACACCGGCGTGGCAGTTGCCCGCCAGCACGTCGGGGCCGCGCTCGCGGCGCTGTCGCCATCGACGACGGCGCTCGACCAACTGGTCGCGGCGATCCGTGCGCACGCCGAAGCGGCGCTGTCCATCAGCGACTACACGGCCGCGGCGACCCGCATCGTCAACGAGGTGCCGGCGGACGTCCGTCGACGTCATCTCGTCGAGCGTGGAAACGACGACGAGCGCTGGGAGGCGCTGCTGCGCGCTGCCGTCCGTGCCGGTCAGCTGCGCGCCGACCTCGACCTGGCCATCGTCCAGGTGCTCATCGTCGGCTCGCTCGCAGCGGCGGCCGAGTCGTACCGGCCGATGTCCGGCAGGTCGATGCGGTCGATCGTCGATGCGTGCCTCGCCGTCCTCATGAACGGCCTCGCTGCGCCCGCCTCGTCGCATTCGGCGGGCGGGCTGAAGCCGCGCATGATGCGTCGCCGCTGACGCCGAGAAACCGAGTGCGGCGGTGAGCTCGGCGCGCTACCATCCGTCCAATGAACGAGAAGCTAATCTCAGATGGTGAGACGCAGTACACGCACGGTCACGCCGATGCGGTGCTGCGCTCGCATCGTTGGCGCACCGCAGAGAACTCCGCCGCCTACCTGTTGCCGTCGTTGGGGCCGGGCATGCGATTGCTCGACGTCGGCTGCGGTCCTGGCACGCTCACCGCCGACCTCGCCGCTCGCGTCGCGCCGGGAGCGACGCATGGCATCGATCTCTCACCGTCCGTCATCGCCGAAGCGGCCGAGATGGCTGCCGGCACGCCGGGGCTGACGTTCGCGGTCGCCGATCTGCACGCCGTGGAGCCTGCGGGCGGGTTCGACGTGGTGCACGCGCACCAGGTGCTGCAGCACGTCGTCGATCCGGTGAGCGCGCTTCGGTCGATGGGCGCCCTGCTCGCTCCCGGCGGGCTGGTCGCCGCGCGAGACGCCGACTACTCGGCGATGACCTGGTGGCCCGAGGAGCCGTCCCTCGAGCGGTGGCTCGAGATCTACCGGGCCGTCACGCAACGCAACGGCGCCGAGTGCGACGCCGGCCGCCGACTGCTGCACTGGGCACACGAGGCCGGCTTCGAACAGGTCGACTACACGACGTCGACGTGGACCTACGCGACGCCGGCCGATCTCGCCTGGTGGTGCGACCTGTGGGCAGAACGGGTCACCAGCACCCGTCTCGCCGAGCAGGCCGTTGCCTTCGGTGTGTCGACCGCCGATGAGCTGGCGCAGTTAGCCGAGGGCTGGCGCGCCTGGGGCCGGCGTGCGGACGCCGTGTTCATCGTGCCGCACGGCGAGATCATCGCCCGCCGTACCGCCTGACGGCTCACGCCGTCGGGCGGGCGCGCTCCAGCAGCTCCAGCGTCTGCGCCGGATCGGCCACCTCGGCGCCGAGCGACTCGACCAACGCGACGACCTCGGTGACGAGGTCTTCGTTGCGTGGTGTGGACACGCCGCCGAAGTCCTCGAGGCCGACGCGCACGTGGCCGCCGTGCTCGATCGCCGCCGCGGCCAGCCCGGTGGCGACGACGTCGCCGCCGATCACGCCGACCATCCACGGCAGCCCGGTGCCGTCGAGCATGGCCCGGTAGGCGTCCAGCGACGTGATCGTCGGCGGCAGGCCGAACGGCAGCGCGCCGCCGAAGTAGAGCTGGACCTTCACCAACTCGGGCAACGTGCCCGCGTCGAGGTGGGTGAGCACGGCGCGCAGGAAGCCGGGTTCGAACACCGACACGTGCACCGGGAGCCGACGTGTGCGGCACCAGTCGAACATGAACGCCGCGTCATCGGCGCTGTTGCCGTACAGGAACGAGCCGATGGCGACGACCCCAGGGTCGGCGGAGGCCATCGGCAGCATCCCGGCGTCGAACAGCGCGTCGAGGTGCGAGTACCGGTCAGCGATCGGCGCGTCGTCGGACATGCCGCGGACCGTCGGGTGCAGCAGCGCGTCCGGCCGGCGATCGAGCACCTCGCGCCACGCCTCTGCGTACGGCTGCGGGTCGTGGCGCGCCGGGCCGCCGACGTTCGGTTCGTCGTTGTGGTTGTGCACGATGGCCGCACCGCGATCCAGGCACTCCAGCGCGCACGCGGCGATCTCCGCGGGGGAGCGCGGCACGTTGGGGTTCGTCCGCTTGCGCGTCGACCCGTTGATCGCCGCTTCGATGATCACCGGCGGCCGGTGCATCGGACTCAGAAGCCGGGGAAGACGTGGCGCAACGCGTCGAGCTCGGCAGCGTCGCCGGTCACCGAGCTCGGTGTGTGCTCGGCGTCGAGCCGTCCGGCGACGAGGCGCACGAGCGCCTCTGCCGGCATCGTGATGTCGGGTGCTGCACCCGCGGGTGCTGCCTCCAGCGTCACGCCGTCGGCGGTGATCGCCACCACGACCTCGCGCACCGGATCGGTGGTGTGGATGTTGATCGTTCGCGGGTTGCCGTCGGACTTGCCGGCGAAGCGCACGAACATCCCCACGGTGTCGACGATCAGCGCGGCGGCGCTCGCCGGCACCGTGGCCGCAGGGTCGAGCGCCACCTCGATGTCCCAGGTGTGCAACGCGTGCTCGTTCAATCGCAGCCCGATGAACCCGACGGCGCTCAGCGTCATCGGTCCGAGCGAGAAGGTGAGCTCGTCCCACTGCGCATCGGTCAGCGCACCGACCCGGTCGAGCAGCGCAGCGTTGGCCGCCAGCACGCCGTCGCGCTGGTCCACCGGTGACTTGGCGTTCCACTCGTCCCACACCGACTGGTTGAAGTCCATAGGCACCGCCTCGCCGGCTGCCGTGGCGTTCAGGCTCGAGCGCATGATCACCGCGCCGGAACCGAGGTGCGACAGCACGTCGGCGATCGTCCACTCCGTCGGGTAGGCCGACGCGCGCAGCTGCGCCTCGTCGAGCCCGTCGACGAGCGAGCGCAGTCGCTCAACGGAGGTGGTGAGCTCCTGCAGCTGGGCGTTCATGCGGACCATCCTGCCGCATCCGCGCCAGACCGAGGTCGATGAACCGGGCAAGCACCGGCGAGGGAGCCCAGCCGGGCCGGCCGGCTCGGCGGTCAGTGGGTCGTGGCGAGCTGTGCATGGAAGTGGTGCTCGACGTCGTGGCCGAGGGGGCAGCGGGCGGTGGCGATGAGGCCGTGATCGGTGTTGCGGAGCGAGGTCATCTCGGCGATGTCCATCAGGTAGGTGCGGTCGCATTGGGGGCAGTGGAGATCGAACATGTCACCAGTGTGAGCCTCGCCATTCGAAACAACAAGCGATGGTTCCTACCGCGTTCCGTGTAGCTTTCCTTCATGATCGACGTCACCCTCCAGCAGCTCCGGATGCTCCGCGAAGTGGCCGCACGCAGCACGATCGCCTCCGCAGCGGAGTCGTTGGGGTACACGCCGTCGGCCGTGTCCCAACAGCTCGCCGGGCTGGAGCGGGCCACGGGAGTTGCCGTTCTCGAACGGGTCGGGCGCAACGTCCGACTCACCGATGCGGGGCGCGAACTGGTTCGCCACGCGGACGGGCTGATGGCCGGGATGGAAGCCGCACGCGTCGCGCTGGAGCGGGTGAACAACGAGGTGCGCGGCACGCTCGAGATGGCGGTGTACGAGTCGGTGGCCACCACGCTCGTGCCGCCGATGCTCGTCCGCCTGCACGACATCTACCCCGACCTCCACGTCCGCACCCGCCAGGCCGACCCCGACGTGGCCATCGAGTCGCTCGTCACCGGCGAGATCGATCTCGCCTTCACCGTCGACTACCCGCACACGCCGGCAGCGCCGCGCGCTGACATCATGCGCGACAAGCTGCTCGTCGACCACTTCCGCGCCGTCGTGCCGGCCGACGATGCGCTGACGGGTCCGGTGATCCGCCTGGCCGACCTGCGCGACCGCCCGTTCATCTCCTCGCCGGGAACGATGAGCTGCGGGCGTTGCGTGCTGATGGCCTGCCGCGAGGCGGGCTTCGAGCCCGACGTCGCCCATCAGCTCGACGACTACCCGACGACGCTGCACCTCGTTGCCGCGGGGCAGGGCGTTGCTTTGATCAGCGATCTCGGGCTCGTCGGCATCGGCGACCGGGTGCGCGTCCTGCACCTCGACCAGCCGCTGACGCGCACCATCGAGCTGGCCTACCGCCGAGCGAGCGCCGAGCGGCCGGCCATCGTCGCAGTGCGCGACACGTTGCGTCGCATCGTCGCCGAGCAGTTCCAGCTCTCGCGCTGAGCCGCCGCGACTACAGCCACTCGCGCTTGCGGAACAGCACGTACAGCGCGGACGACAGCACCACCACCAACCCACCGGCGGCGTAGACGCCCCACGTCTCGCCCTCGCCGGGGTACGGCACGTTCATGCCGTAGAAGCCGGTGATCAACGTCGGCACGGCGATGATCGCAGCCCAGCTGGTGACCTGCTTCATCACCTGGTTCTGGCGGTAGTCGCGCAGGCTGATGTTGGTCTCGACGATCGTGCTGACGAGGTCGCGCAACGTGTCGGTGGACTCGCTGACGCGCAGGATGTGGTCGTACACGTCCTGGAAGTAGGGGAACAGCGTGTCGGCGACGACGTCGTGGTCGCGCCGCATCAGGCTGCTGACCGCCTCGCGCATCGGCACCACCAAACGGTGGAAGCGCACCAGCGCGCGGCGCATCCGGAACCAGTGCCGCTGCTGCGCCGGATCGAGCGGGCGCTCGGAGAAGATGCCTTCGCTGACCTCGTCGTAGTAGTCGTCGAAGGCCTGCACCGTCTCGAAGCAGCCGTCGACGATCACATCGAGCAGCCCGTACAGCAGGAAGCTGACGCCGTGCTTGGCGAGGTCGGCCGAGCGGTCCCAGCGGGCCAGCACCGGGTCCATCGAGAAGCCCTCGTTCTTGCGAACGGTGATCAGCCAGCGATCGTTGATGAACGCGTCGACCTCGGTCTCGTCGAGGCCACCCTCGTCTGCGTTGACCTTGACCGCGTAGGCGGAGAGGAACAGGTGCGAGTCGTAGCGGTCGAGCTTGGGGCGCTGGTGCGCGCTGAGCGCATCCTCGACGGCGAGCTCGTGCAACCCGAGCTCCTCGGCGAGCTCGTGGATCTGCTCCTTCGACGGGCCGCAGAAGTCGACCCAGACGATCGTGCCCTCCTGATCGAGGTAGTCGGAGACCTCGGCGAGCGGGAAGCCCTCCGCCTCCATCACCCCGTCGCGGTACACACGAGTCCGGGCGTCGCTCATCCAGCGCCACCCTAGGTCTCCGTGCTGGCTGGCCAGCGTCTGTGCACGCGTCAGAGCACTGGGGTCGACAGGTACTCCAGCACATAGTCGAGCAGGGCGCGGGTTGCGACCGCATCCTGCTCCGGTGTCAGATCCTGAATTCGCTTCACGCCCGGTACGGCGTCATACATGACTGCCTGCCAGAAGGCGAGCTCCGGGCGTCGCGGCCCGCGCTGTCCGAACCATTCGCGGAACCCCTCGACCAAGGGTGGTTCAAGCCGCGAATTGAGTCCGCAGACGAACGCTGCAACCTCGGCGTACGAGCCAGTCGGCAAGTACGCACTGGGCCGCTCACGAATGGCTCTGACCGATCCGCTCACTGCCGCTCTCGCCTCGGCACTGGACCTTGTCATCGTCGGACCTCCACACTGATCGGCGCCCCGCCCGCCGCTCCGCCGGATCGCATCTCGCAGATTTTAGACAGGCGCCGTCGGCGCGAGAGCACGTCGACGCTTCACAGATCCGTCGGCGGTCAGGCCCGAACGGTTCCACGACCCGCCGCTCGTCGTCGTGTTCTGGCACGCTGCGCGGATGAGCGAGCTGCGTCATCGGATCGAGCAGGTCAACGGGATCCGCATCCACTGCGTGGAGGCGGGCAGCGGTCCGCTGGTGCTGATGGTGCACGGCTTCCCCGAGTCGTGGTACTCGTACCGGCACCAGCTCGGAGCGCTGGCTGCTGCGGGCTACCGAGCGGTGGCGATCGACGTGCGCGGCTACGGGCGATCATCGGCGCCGGAGCCGATCGAGGCGTACCGGATGACCCAGCACGTCAACGACAACGTCGCGCTGGTCGAGGCGCTCGGCGAGACACAGGCGGTGATCGTCGGCCACGACTGGGGTGCACCCATCGCCTGGACCTCGGCGTTGCTGCGCCCCGATGTGTTCCGCGCCGTCGCCGGTCTGTCGGTGCCGTGGTCGCCGAACGGCCCGAACCGCCCGACTGACGTGTTCCGGGCGATGGCCGCGATGGCCGATCCCGGCTCCGAGTTCTACATCGAGTACTTCCAGCAACCCGGGCGCGCCGAGGCGGAGATCGAGGTCGACGTGCGTCGCTGGCTGCTCGGCTTCTACCACTCGCTGTCGGGCGACGCGACGCCACGCCCACCGGGCACCGGCACCGTGGCGACGGTCGCACCGGGTGGGAAGTTGATCGACCGGCTGGACTTCCCGGCGTCGATGCCGGCGTGGCTGACCGACGACGACCTCGACGTGTACGCGGGCGAGTTCGAGCGCACGGGGCTCACCGGCGGGCTCAACCGCTACCGCAACGTGGACCGCGACTGGGAGGACCTGTCGGTGTTCCGCGGTCGGCCGATCGACGTGCCGGCGTTGTTCATCGGCGGTGATCGCGACGGTCCGACGATCTGGGGGCGGGCGTCGATCGAGCAGTTCCCGACGACGCTGCCCAAGCTGTTCCGATCCGTCGTCCTACCCGGTTGCGGTCACTGGACGCAGCAGGAGCGCCCGGCCGAGGTCAACGAGCTCCTGATCGAGTTCCTCGGCACCCTTGACTGAGAGCGCGCTCGAAGTTCTACGGTGGCCCGATGGCCGTCACCGAACTCCACGTCGTCGACCCGGGTGCCGATGAGCCGGCACCGCGGGATCTGAGCATCTCCGACGCTGCGCTGGCGACAGGGCTGAGCACGCACACGCTGCGCTACTACGAGCGCGCCGGGCTGATGCTCGGCAGCGTGCCGCGCGCCTCGTCCACCCATCGCCGCTACCGCGACATCGACATCAACTGGGTGCTGTTCCTCACCCGGCTGCGCTCGACCGGGATGAGCATCCGTCAGGTGCGCCAGTACGCCGACCTCGTGCGCGACGGCAACGGCAACGAGCACGAGCGCTTGCAACTGCTCGTGCAGCACCGAGATCACGTGGTCGAGCAGATGGCAGAGATGAGCCGCCACCTCGACGCCATCAACTTCAAGATCGACCTCTACCGCGAAAGGACCGCGTCATGACCCGACTCGGCTACCAGATCCCCAGCTTCACCTACCCGGGCGTCGGCCCAGCCGAGCTGTTCGACGTCGTCGCCCGCCAGGCACGCGACGCCGAGGCCGCCGGCTTCGACACCGTGCTCGTGATGGACCACTTCTTCCAGCTCGCCCACCTCGGCAAGCCGGAGGACTACATGCTCGAGTGCTATGCGCTGCTTTCCGCGCTGGCGCAGCACACCCAGCACGTGCGCCTCAGCGCGTTGGTCACCGGCAACACGTACCGCAACCCGGCAATCCTCGCCAAGACGGTGACGACGCTCGACATCGTCTCCGGTGGTCGCGCGCAGCTCGGCATCGGGGCGGGTTGGTTCGAGCTCGAGCACGACGCGTTCGGCATCGAGTTCGGCACGTTCACCGACCGCTTCCAGAAGCTCGAAGAGGCGTTGCAGATCATCATCCCGATGCTGCGCGGTGAGAACGCCAACTTCGCCGGCAAGCACTACAACGCGGTCAACGCGCACAACCAGCCCAACCCGGTCGGCCGCATCCCCGTGATGATCGGCGGCAGCGGCGAGCGCAAGACGCTGCGCATGGTGGCCCAGTACGCCGACGAGTCGAACCTGATCGCCGAGTCGAAGGACGTGCCGCGCAAGCTCGACGTGCTGGCCGAGCACTGCGCAGCGCTCGGTCGCGATCGCAGCGAGATCACCGTCTCGTTGCAGCGCACGACGTGCATCGCGCCGACGATGGAGGAGGCGCAGGCCGACCTCACCGCCTACCTCCGTGGGCATGGCATGGACCTCGATGCGATGGCCGACGAACAACGCGCGGCGATCACCCGCATGGTCGTGTTCGGCGACCCGGACACCGTCGGCGAGCGCCTCGCCGCCGACCTCGCCCTCGGCGTCGACGGCTTCACGATGAACGCTCCCGCCAACGGCCACATCCCCGGCCGCGTCACCCTCCTCGGCGACACCGCCGCCAAGGTCGTCGGCTAAGGGGCGTCATCGACCATGAGAGAGCTCCTCGGCCCTCCATGGTTCATCATCGCCGTCGCCGTGTTCCTCAGCTGGTCCGTGCGCTTGGTTCGCCTCATGATCGTGCTCGCACCACGAAAGTGGGGCAAGTGTCTGGTCGCAACTGTGGCGTTGCCCGTCGTCGTCCCGTTCTGGTTCGTCGTCGTGCCCATCCTCATGCTGCCGCGCTTCGACAGGTACGACGGGCAGGTCGGAGTCGCACGAGTCTGGGCCTGGCTCGGGGAACGGCTGGACGAGACCGAGGGGTTCGAGCGAGCGCAGCTGAACGGACGGCGTGTCACCAAGCGGCGGACGCCACCGCCACGTGAGGACGTCGGATGAGAGGAGCTTGCTCATCACCGTTTCTGGATGTCTGACGCGCGGCTGTGCCGCGCGTCAGACATCCAGTTCGCGTTCGAGAGACTTGATCAGGACGTCAGCGACTGCTCGGGGAGGTCGAACCAGCGCAGGTGCTCGAACGAGGCGGACAGGGACGCGCGGTTCGTGCCGTCGTCGGTCCAACCTTCGGCGGCTGCGAACAGGGCGCGTGCCGCATCCAGGTAACCCGCCAGCGCGGACTCCGGCGCTCGTGCTTCGTCGACGGGCGGGCGGATGAGCTCACCCGTGGCGGCGTCGTAGGACAGCTGCGACAGCCGCAGCGGCGGCTCGACGGCGCCGAGGTGATGTCGCCAGAGCCCGTTCGACGGATCGAAGCGGTACTCGGGCAGCAGCTTCCAGCCATGCTCGGCGACGAGGTCGACCGCGTCGACGAGGTACTGGAACACGGTCTCGGAGATGAAGTAGTTGAAGCTGACGCGCGTCCAGCCCGGCTTGATGCCCTCACAGCCGAGAGTGATCTCCTGCTCGAACTCGTGCGACCGCTCGATGTCGATGCCCAGCAAACGGTGCCCGTACGGCCCGGCGCAGGAACAGCCACCGCGTGACTGGATGCCGAACAGGTCGCTCAGCAGCGCGACGACGTAGTTGTGGTGCAGGTAGCGCCCGCCCGGCCGGCGGACGACGAAGGAGATGATCGACAGCCGCTCGGCGTGCGTGTTGCCGAGCACCTCCAGCGCCGGGTTCGACGCCCACGACTCGACGGCACGACGCCAGTACGACTCCTCGTGCTCCTTGATCGTCGACACGCCAACGGCCTGCTTCAACTGGAAGACCATCCCCGCACGGATCGATTCGATGATCGCCGGGGTGCCGCCCTCCTCACGATGCACGACATCGTCGAGGTAGCGGTGGTCGGTCGGGTTGACGTAGGCGACCGTGCCGCCGCCGACCACGTCGGGCACGCGGTTGGTCAGCAACGACCGCTTGACGACGAGCACGCCGGGCGTGCCCGGGCCGCCGACGAACTTGTGCGGGCTGATGAACACGGCGTCCTTGTTCGCCAGCGGGTGCTCGGCGCACCGCGGGTACATGTCGATGTCGACGTACGGCGCAGCGCAGGCGAAGTCCCAGAACGACAGCGCGCCGTGACGGTGCAGCACGTCGGCGATCGCGCACGTGTTGCTGACGATGCCGGTGACGTTGGAGGCCGCGGAGAACGAGCCGATCTTCAACGGCCGATCGGCGTGGGCGACGAGCTCGGCCTCCAGCCGGTCGAGATCGATGTGGCCGTCGGCATCCTCGGGAATGGTGATCACGTCGGCGATCGATTCGCGCCACGGCACCTCGTTGGAGTGGTGCTCGAACGGACCGACGAACACGACCGGCCGTTCGTTCGCCGGAATCTGATCCGACAGGTGGTACCGGTCGTCGAGGTCGGCCGGGATCCGCAGGTTCATGATCCCGATCAACTTGTCGATCGCCCCGGTCGCGCCGGAGCCGCAGAAGATCACCGCGCACGCGTCGTCGCCGCCGACGGCGCCGAGGATGATCCGCCGCGCGTCCTCGCGCAGCCGTGTCGTCTGCAACCCGGTGCCCGACGACTCGGTGTGCGTGTTGGCGTAGCGGGGGAGCACCTCCTCGCGGATGAAGTCCTCGATGAAGGTCAGCGCGCGGCCCGATGCGGTGTAGTCGGCGTACGTGATCCGGTGCGGGCCGTACGGGCCGTCCATCACCTGGTCGTCACCGATCACCGACTCGCGGATCCGGCACAGCAGCGGGTTGTCGACGGGGTTCGCCACGACGGCAACCTACCCCGCCCCGTGCGGTTCGATCAGAGGGCCGCAGACGCCATGAACGGCGCGGTGGCGCAGCCGATGCGCGAGTCGGCCATGCCGAGGTACAGGATCCACGCGCCGCGGTGCAGTACGAGCGCCTGGGCGAACACCACGTTGCCGACCTGTCCGACGGCGTCGCCGGTGTCGACCCCGACGCGAAGAAACGGCGCCTCGCATCGAGCGATGCTCGACATCGGGTCGAGTGGATCGAACAGCGCCTGGCCCGGCTGGTAGGCGAGCGGCGCTGAGGCGCCATCGCCAGCAGTCGGGTGGTTGGCGCCGTTGTAGACGAGCACGATGCCGGCCTCGGTGCGCAGCGCCGGCGGGCCGGGCTCGACGAGCAGCGAATCGAAGCGGCCAGGACGCGGGAACAGCACCGGACGCACCACCTGCAGACCGGGAACTCGATGGAGGTCCCATCCCGCGCCGTCGAGCGTCATGTACCGATCAGCGCCCGGATCGAACGTCACCGGCGTCCAGTGGACGAGGTCGTCGGAGGTCGCCGCGTACGCCACGCCTTCACCCCAGTACATCCAGAAGCGGCCGCCGATGCGTGCGGCGACCAGTCGGCCGTCGATCACCTCGGTGACCACCGCGCCGCTCTTCGAGGGACGTCGTGCGTGCGCGGTTCCCGCGAACGCGAGGCCGTGCTTGGTCCAGATGCGCAGATCGTCCGACGTGGCGACGAGCAAGGTCGGCGTCTTGCCGTCGAACGCGGTGTAGGTGCACACGTACCCGCCGTCGGGCGACGCGACCACGCGCGGGTCCTCGCATCCGCCCGGCCACTCCCACGCCTGCCACGGGTCGTCGTCGGGGAACAGCACCGGCTCCGGCTCGAGGTCGAAGTGGATGCCGTCGTCACTGGTCGCCAGTCCGATGCGCGACACACCGTGGTAGCGCCCGACCGCGTCCTCGGCGCGCACGAGGAGGTGCACGCGGCCTTCGTGCACGACCGCAGCCGGGTTGAACACGTCCTTCGTCGCCCACGCCGTGTCGACGCCGCTCACCGGGCAACGGAACGACAGCTCGGGACGCGGTCCCAGGATCGGCCCGGGATGTCGAGTGAATGGACCGAGCTGCCAGCTGCTGTCGAGCACTCGGCGAGTATCGCATCGGTGGACTGGGCTAGAACGTTCGAACCACCGCACCCCTGCGGGCAGAGACGGAGACAGCGACACATGACCGATGACACGGCTGGCAACCTGACCGAGGAGTCCTGGGCGCTGCAGAACAAGCTCAACCCGTTCCCCGTCGCCGGCACGTTGGCCTGGGACGCGGCCACGGGCACCCTCTCGTTCACGCTCGGCGCACTGGCCGGTGACGCAGCGCTCGGCTGGGTCGAGAAGCGCCTCGGCACCGAGGGCCTCACCGCCCGTTTGAAGGCCGGTGAAGCGGTCGACGTGTTCCGATGGGCGAAGGGCTCGTTCACCGCCTCGTGGCCGAAGCTCTACGGCGGCAGCGTCGTCGAGGTCACCGGCCCCGGCGCCGACGCGCCGTCGTGGTTGATCAGCCTCGACTACCCGTCGGGCGGATCGATCAGCCAGACGATCTCGCTGTTCACCGGTCGCAAGAAGGGCAAGGCCTGGAAGCAGGCCCTGGGCTGATGAACGACGTCGCGCTGGTCGATGGAGCCGTGGAGTTCATCGGTGCGCTCGACCTCGATCCGACCGCAGGGGGTGGTGTGATCCCGCGCCGTCTGCCGGCGTGGACGCGCCCACAGATCCCCGATCTGTTCATGGACGTCATGGTGCAGATGCCGTCCGGCGTTCGGATGCGGTTCGCCACGGATGCCACGACGATCGCGCTCGACGTCATGCTCACGCTGATCAGGATCAGCCCGAACCCGGTCCGGCCGGCGGTCTTCGACCTCGTCGTCGACGGGGCGCTGGTCGAACAGCGGTCGACCACCGACGGCAACCTGATCAGCATCATCGGCCCCGGCGACGGCGACCTGACCTTCGACGTCGGCCAGCCGACGACGATCCGCTTCGACGGGTTGGTCCCCGGGATGAAGGTGATCGAGCTCTGGCTGGCCCAGGGGACCGGCGTCGAGGTGCGCGGGTTGCGTGTGAACGACGGTGCCGTCGTCGATGGCGCACCAGCGGTGTCGGGCCGGCGGTGGATCCACTACGGCAGCTCGATCAGCCACTGCTTCGAGGCCGCGTCGCCCACTGGCACGTGGCCGGCCGTCGCTGCGCGTGAAGCCGGTGTCGACCTGCGCAGCCTCGGGCTGGCCGGCCAGTGCATGCTCGACCAGTTCGTCGCTCGCACGATCCGCGACCAGCCGGCCGACGTCATCAGCCTCAAGCTCGGGATCAACATCGTCAACGGCGACACGATGCGCCAGCGCACGTTCGGTCCCGCTGTGCACGGGTTCCTGGACACCGTGCGCGAGGGCCATCCGGACACGCCGATCGTCGTCGTCTCGCCGATCTGGTGCCCGTCCGCCGAGGACCGACCGGGCCCGACCGTGGCCGGCCCTGACGGCCGGTACGTCACCGTCGCCGGCGCGGAGGAGATCCGCACCACCTGCCTGACGCTCCAGCAGATCCGCACCACGCTCGCCGGCATCGTCGAGGTCCGACGGGGACTCGGCGACGCCAACCTCCACTACCTCGACGGGCTGCAGCTGTTCGACGAGGACGACGCCGCCGACCTGCCCGACGACCTGCACCCCAACGCGGCTGGGTACGTGCGCATGGGCGAGCGCTTCGCCCGCCTGGCCTTCGGGCCCAGCGGTCCACTCGCCTGACGGGCGGCGCGGCTCAAGTCGCGTCGAGGTGCTGCAGCTCGAGCTCGTCGAGGTGCTGCGGCGCAGCGATCATGTCGATGCCCACGATGCGATCGTCGGCGACGACGATCGTCCACACCACCTTGGTCCGACCGCCCGGCGCCCACGCCAAACCGACCGAGCCGTCGATGAGGGTCGGCTCGGCGCCGAGGGCTCGCCCGCAGAACACGTTGGCGACCGCGGCGGCTCCGTTGATCAGCTCCAATGCGCCCATCTGCACGCCTGCCTCGTCGGCGCGCAGGACGACGTCCGGGTGCAGCACGGTGAGCAGCGCCTCGAAGTCGCCGCGACGCGACGCGGCGAGGAACGCGTCGACCACCTGTCGTTGACGGACGGGATCGACCTCGACGCCGGCCTCGCTGCCCTGCACGCGACGGCGCCCGCGACTGGCGAGCATCTTCGCCGCGTCCGTGGAGCGATCGAGGATGGCGGCGATGTCGTCGAAGGGCACGGCGAACATGTCGTGGAGCACGAAGGCGAGCCGTTCGGCGGGGGAGAGCGTGTCCAGCACGACCAGCAGCGCTGCGCCGAGCGAGTCGGCCAGCACCACCTCCTGTTCGGGCTCGGCGTCGTAGGCGACGCGCTCGGCCTGTTCGATCGTGCCCGGTTCCTCGCGGCGCGTCGAACGGCTGCGGAGCGCGTCGAGCGCGACTCGCGAGACGACGGTGGTCAGCCAGCCGGCCAGGTTCTCGACCGCGCCGGCGTCGGAGCGGCTGAGCCGGATCCAGGTCTCCTGCACTGCGTCGTCGGCCTCTGCCGATGACCCGAGCATGCGCATGGCGACGGCGCGCAAGTGGCCGCGTTGCTCCTCGAACCTCGCTGCCAGCCAGTCGCGCTCGACTTCGTGATCGCCCATCGGTCACCTTCCTCCTGCTCGTTCCGTCATAGCACTGACGACCCGCCCGGGGTCGACGTAACACGGATGCGAGGACCATCGACATGTTGGGTGTGAACACGTACAGCCAGGGCCACATCGTCCGGTGCCGGGAGCTGATCGACGAGCAGCTGTCCACGTACCGCGCGTTGATCGCGCCTGCCGAACCGTCGGCCGCGCGTGAGCGTTTCGAGCACCGGTTCTTCAACAACCTGGTCCTGGCGCTGGACCAGATGTTCGTGCACCGCCTGCGCGGGCAGGAGGGCAAGGACGGCAACCCGCTCAACGAGGTGCGGATGCTGACCACCTCGATCGTCGAGCACGGCGGTCATCTCGTGAAGGACAAGCAGATCAAGCTCGATCCGGCGACGTCCGTGCTCGGTCTGGAGGTCGGCGATGTGGTTCGCATGACCGAGGCCCAGTTCCTCGCACTGGCGAACGCCTTCTTCGACGAGATCGCCATTCGATTCGCCTGATCCATCAGTTGGTATATAATATGTACCAATGACCGAGACGCTGCTGACCACCTTCGATCGCACCACGGCCGTCGATGTCGACCCCGAAGTCCCTGGGCGGTTCACCGTGCAGCTCGCCGAGGAGTGGAGCTCGCTGCGCGGTGTGCATGGCGGCTACATGGCTGCACTGATCGTGCGCGCCGTCGAGGCTGGTCTCGACGAGCGGTTCGTGCGCACGGCGACGGTGAGCTTCCTGCGACCCGGCAAGGTCGGTCCGGCGACGATCGTCGTCACACCGGTCCGGTCGGGGCGCACCATCGACGTCGTCAGCGTCTCACTGCAGCAGGAGCACGGCGAAGTTGCGACGGCGCGAGTCACGTCGACCACTGCGGTCGTCGGCACTGAGTGGGGTGGCTCGACCGACCTCGGGCTGGCACCGATGGAGCGATGCCTGCCGAACAACCCGCCGCCCGGAATCCGTCACTTCGAGCACGCCGTCGTCCGGATGGACCCGTCGGGCATGCCGTTCTCGAAGCAGGAGCGCGCTCGGCTCGGCGGTTACGTGCGACCGATCGAGCCGCGACCGATCGATGCGGCCTGGCTCACGATGCTGCTCGACTGGTTCCCGCCGTCGCCGTTCACCCGGGTCGACCCGCCGACCGGTGGGGTGAGCGTCGACTTCACCGTGCACCTCCACCGCACCTTCCGCCAGCTGGGCGACGACGAGTGGCTGGCCGGTCGGTTCGAGGTCGAGCACAGCACCGGTGGCCTCGCGCTCGAGCACGGCACGATCGTCGCGCCCGACGGCACAGCGCTCGGTGAGTCGTTCCACACCCGCTACACGGGTTGATCAGCCGCTGACCGGCCAGATCCGTGCGGTGCGGTCGTCGCTGCAGGTCAGGATCGTCGCGCCGTCAGGGCTGAACCGGGCGTCGTTGACCCCGGCGGTGTGACCGTCGAACGACTGCACAATCGCTCCGGTCGTGGCGTTCCAGCGCTTTGCGGTCATGTCCTCGCTGGAGGTCAGGAGCGTCGACCCTTCGGGGCTGAACTCGATGGACTGCACGCGTCCGGTGTGGCCCGTGAACCTCAGCATCAGGTCGCCCGACTGCGCGTCGAACACCTGCACCTCGTCGTCCACGGCGATCGCGACGCGGCTGCCGTCGGGGCTGAAGGTGCCGAATCGAACGGCACCGAGGAAATCACCGAGGACGGGCGAAAGCGTCCGCTCGAGCTTGCCGGTCGCTGCGTTCCACAGGTGCACGCGCTGGAACTGCACCGTGACGATGCGCGTCCCGTCGGGGCTGAACGTCGCTTCGCCGATGCCGTCACCGCCGTGCCGGCAGTCGAGCTCGTGCTCGAACGCGCCCGTCGACAGGTTCACGGTGTGGGCGAGCCCGTCGAGGCCGGCCGTGACGATCCGCTCGCCATCGAAGCTGAAGTCGGCATCGAGCGTCCCGCCGGTGTGACCGCCGAGCCGGAGCAGCTCGGCGCCCGTGGCCGCATCCGCGAGCCGAGCCGTCGGGTTCATCGTCGTGACGATCACCTTCGTGCCGTCCGGGCTGAACCTCGACGAGGTGACGTTCGGCGAATCGATCGGGTACGTGGCACGGATCTCGCCCGTGGCGATGTCCACCAGCTGAGCGACTCCCTTGGCGTGGATCAGGACCGCCGTGCCGTCCGGGCTGAACGAAGCGCCGTCGACCAGCACCGCCGGGTCGGTGCTGACGACCGCAGTGACCTCACCGGTGGCGACGTCCCAGATGCGCACGAGGCCGAGGCTGGTGGTCAGCACCTGGGAGCCATCCGAGCTGTACGAGGCGACGTTGACGTTGTTCTCGTGCCCCTCGAGGGTCATCGACGACTTGGTCGGCGCCACGCTGCCACCGTCGACACCGACCGGCGCGGCCGTTGCGGGCTTCGGCGGATCGCACGACGCGCCGGCCGAGCCCGACGAGCTGCAACCGGCGAGCGGCAGGGCCAGCAGCGTCAGGCCCGCCACCGTCGAGCTGACCCATGCCGCACGCCCCCGCATCTGCCGAGCGTAGATCGGGACGTTCGTCAGCTCGCGCGGGTGAGGCTGCGCTGGTTCGAGACCAGGAACGCGAGCAGGCCGCAGAGGACCACAGTGATGCCGACGACCTGCCACCCGTTGAGCCGTTCGTCGAGCAGCACGAACGACCACACGAAGGCCAGCGGCGGCTGGATCACCTGGGTGATCCCGATCGTGCCGATGGCGATCGACTTCTGGGCGAAGACCATCATCCCGTGAGCGGCGACACCGGTGAGGAAGGTGAGGATGATCACGTACGTCCAGCCGGTCCGGCTCACGTCGAGGACGTCACCGTTGACGATCGCCAGTGGCAGCACGGCCACGACCGCGATCGGGCTGATCGTCGCCATGAAGACGGCGACGTCCATGTCGCGTCGGAAGTGGCGCGCCGAGATGACGTAGGCGGTCCACAGCAACATGGCGAGGAACCCGAAGACGTTGCCGCGTGCGGTGGCGTCGCCGGCGGGCGGTGCGTTGAACAGCACGAGCGCCAGGCCACCGAACGCGACGAGCGCGAACGCGAGCGCACGCGGGCGGACGTGCTCCTTGAACAGCTGCGCTGCGAGCGGGACGATCAGGAACGGCGACAGCGAGCCGATCAGCGCCGCGTTGGCGACGCTGTTGTTCGTCGCACCGGCGAAGAAGACGGCGAGGTTGAGACCGAAGCAGACGCCCGGCACTGCCGCCTGGCGCACGTCGTGCCACGTCACGCGTCGACCGGTCGCCCGGACGTACACGTTCCAGACGACGCTGACGATCGCCAGCCTCCAGAACGCGATGAGCACTCCGGGCGTGTGCGCCCGTTTGGCGAGCGTCGAGCTGAGCGAGAAGGCGACGACCACGCCGGCGACGGCGAGCACGCCGAGCGTCTTGGCGCTGACGGCAGCGGAGCGCCTGGAGGACAGCTCGACGGTCACGACGGAGCGCGGTGCTCGCGGATCGCGTGGGCGTCCGTGCGGTCGCGTTCGGTGATGAAGTGCGAAGCCGACGCCATCAGCCGGTCCGCTGACTCGCACATCGATCGTGCGACATCGGCGTCCCCGCGCTCGAACGCGCAGCGGGCCAGCGCGTCCAGCGCGAAGACCTCGACGTGCGTGGCGCCGCTCGCGCGGGCCTCGTCGAGGATCGTGCGGAGCCGCGCCTCGGCATCGAGCTGGGCTTGGCGAGTGCCGTCGACCGCGTCCATCGCCGCGAGCAGGCAGTCGCCGAGCGCGGCTTGCTCGCCGCCGCCCGCTCGACGGTGCCACGACGCGGCGGATTCGAGTGCGGCACGTGCCCGCTCGGTCTGTCCGAGCGCGCGCAAGACGCGACCGAGGTGCACCCGGGCCAGCGCGGCCATTCGTGCGTCACCGGTCGCCTCCGCCTTGTCGACGGCGAGCGCGAGCGTTGCCGCTCCGGCGTCGTCGTCACCGGCCTGGCTCTGGGCGCGGCCGAGGCTGGCGGTCTGGTACGCCTCGGTCTGCAGGAAGCCGAGGCGGTGCGACGTCGCCACGGCCCGTCCGATGTGCAGCACGGCGTCGTCGAAGCGATGCTGCAGACGGGCGAGCTCGCCGAGCATCGCCTCACCGCGGGTGCGGAGCCACGGGTCGTCGACGGAACGCAGCCGGCGCTGCACGTCGTCGCTCACCGCGACGCTGCGCTCCTCGTCGCCGGCGGAGATCGCCGCGCGAGCCGCGAACAGACCGTTGGCTGCCTGATCCCACTCGCGATCGAGACCGTCGTAGAGCATCCGGCTTCGATCGGTGAGCTCCAGCGCGTGACGGAACTCGCCGTCGTGCGACACGACGTAGGCGAGGTAGTAGCAGCACCGCGCCTGCAGGTCGACATCACCGATCTCGTCGGCGATGGCCGTGGCTGCGGCGACGTGACGCCGCGCCGGTGCCAGGTCGCCGGTCGAGGCCTCGACCCAACCGGCGAGCAGCAGCGCGACGGCGCGTTGATCGGCGGGTGCGTCGTCGCCGGCGGCGTCGAGCGCGGCCAGGATCCGCTGCGCGGCGCGGCTGTCGCCGAGCACCACCCACGCCCAGCCGAACCCGGTGACGATGCTCAGCGCGCGGAGGGGTTCGTGGACCATGCACCACGCCAGTGCGGCATCGATGTTGGCACGCTCGGCGCGGGCCATCGCCAGGTGCTGCGCCTGGTCGCTGCTGCGCACGCCGGCGGTCGACGACTGCGACGCGCTGGCGAACCACGCGGCATGCGCGCCGTGGCCCGTCTCGGTTGCGCCGGCGTGGTTCATCGCTTCGAGGGCGAAGGCGCGCACGCTGTCCAGCAGCCGGTAGCGGACGCTCGCCGAGCCGTCGGGCTGGTCGTGATCGACGATCACCAGTGAGCGACTGGCCAGGCGGCCGACGACATCGATCGTCGCCGCGGCCGGCACACCCAGCGCTTCGAGGACGGACTCGACCGCAGCGAGCGGCGCGCCACCGGCGAACGTGGCCAACGCCCACAGCCCGCGTTGGTCGTCGGGGAACAGCAGCTCGTAGCTCCAGCGAATGGTGGCCTTGAGCGCGCGTCGGCGTTCCGGTCGTCGGCTGGTCGGATCGTGGAGGACGTTGAAGCGGTCGTCGAGGCGGCGAGTGATCTCCTCGATCGACAGCGTCTTGGTCCGAGCCGCAGCCAGCTCGATGGCCAGCGGCAGCCCGTCGAGCGAGCGGCACAGCTCGAGCACGGCGTCGTGGTTCTCGCTGAGGCGACGGTTGGTGCGCTGTGCGGTCGCGCGCACGGTGAACAGCTCGGCGGCGTCGGCGAGTGCCAGCGGCGTCAGCTCGAACAGCGTCTCGCCGTCGATGTCGAGCGGCACCTGGCTGGTGCACAGGATGCGGATGCCGGGGACGGCCTCGAGCAGGCGAGCGACGAGGTCGGCAGCGGCATCGATGACGTGCTCGCAGTTGTCGAGGACGATCAACGAGGGGTGTCCCTTCAGCCGCTCGTGCAGTGCCGCCTCACCACCGGCCACGTTCACGGCGGCGATCAGCGCGTCGACCACGTCATCGGCCGTCACCGCCGTCTCCAACCTGGCGAGCCACACGCCACCGAGGCCGAGCGACGAGGTCGTGTCGACCGCACGCGCCGTGGCGATGGCGACCGCGGTCTTGCCGATGCCGCCCGGCCCGACGATCTCGACGAGTCGGTGGTCGGCGATCAGCTCGGTGAGCGTGGAGACCTCGGCGTCGCGGCCGACGAGCGCGGTGGTCAGCGACGGCAGGTTGCCGGCGGGCGCGTGGTCCGCCGGTGAGTGGTCGGTCGGCGCGGCGGGAGGCGTCACGATCGCCGGCGCGAGCGCTGCATCCTGAGCGAGGACCTGCTGCTCGAGCCGGCGGAGCTGCGGGCCGGGGTCGAGGCCGAGATCGTCCGCCAAGCGTTCGCGCACCCGCTGGTAGGCGGCCAGCGCGTCGGCCTGGCGACCGGCTCGATACAGCGACGTGATCAGCAGCACCCACAGCGTCTCCTGGTACGGGTGCTCGGCGACAGCCACCTCGAGGTCGCCGATGACATCCCCCGGATCGCTGAACCGCAAGCGTGCCGCACACCACGTCTCGACGAGCTGCATCCGTGCGGCCTCCAGCCGGGCGCGGTGGGGAACCACCCACTCGCCGTCACCGGCCGCGGCGAGCACCTCCCCGCGGAACAGCTGCAGCGTCGATGCGCACAGGTCGGCGGCGCCACGGTCGTCGCCGTCGTCGAGCAGCGCAACGGCTTGCGGTGCGCGACTCAGCACCACGTGCGCGTCGACCTCCAGCGGGTCGACGGCGAGCAAGTAGCCGCCGTCGCCACCGACCACGACCGGGGTGTCACCGAACGCACGTCGCAGCTTGGCGATCTTGGACTGCACGGTGTTGCGGCTGGTGTTGACGGCGTCCTCGCCCCACAGATCCTCGGCCAGCCGATCCGTACGCACCGGGCTCCCGGCATCGAGCGCCAGGCGAACCAGCAGCTCGGACGTCTTCCCCGCGGGCACCGTGACGAGATCTCCGGCGCGTCGAACCTCGACGGGGCCGAGCACCGAAATCGTCAACATGCGACAGCCTACGATCCGTCAGGACCGGCCTTCGTCACGTGCACGCTCGACGGCGTCGGACGCGATCCACGCGACGATGAGGCTGTCGGGGAAGTCGACGAGGTGGTCGCGGGCCAACGCGTCGACCAGTTCGCTCCTGCCGTGCAGGTGGGCCCGGGCGATCTCGACCACCTGCCGATCGCGGCTCGTCGAGGCGACCGCAAGGGCCTGTTCGAGGCGGCCCGTGCCGCGTTCGAGCAACGCTGCCATGGCGATCACGAGCGCCGACTCGGTGGTGTCCGCGTGACCGAGGATCCAGGTGGTGGCATCGCGATCGCCGCCGATCGCTTGGCGGATCACGGTGTCGACGGTGTCGTCTGTCATGCGCCACACCGTGCACGCCGGTCCTGACACTTGCATGACACCGACGGCTGCGGACGCGCCGACCGCGTCAGCGCGGCGTCATGAGCGCCGCTCACCATGACGTCGACGGGCAGCACGGCCCGCAGTCATGCGAAAGCAGGCCCTCATGTTGAAGCGCATCACCTCCTGGTCGTTCCGCCATCGCCGCATCGTCGTGGTGGCCTGGATCGTCGTCCTCGTGGCGATCAACCTCGCCGCGATGACCCTCGGCGGCGAGAACAAGCAGGAGTTCATGTCACCGGGCACGGACTCGAAGGCTGCCATCGACCTGCTCGACGAGCGGTTCCCGGCGCAGGCCGGCGACACGATCTCGATCGTCATCCACGACGACGACGGGGTGACCTCGCCGTCGGTCCTCGCCGTGGCCGAGCCGCTCATCGAACGGGTGCGAGCGTTGCCGCACATCCTCGCCGTGACGGCGCCGTGGGATGCGGCCGGTGTCGGCCAGATCTCGGGCGACGGCACGACCGGGTTCGCCACGGTGCAGCTCGACTCGACGAGCGCCGCGTTCCCGATCGACGTCGCCACCGACATGCTCGACCTCGCCGCCGACGCCCGTGCGTCGGGCGTGCAGGTCGAGCTCGCCGGCCAGGCGATCGACAACGCCCAGTCGACCAGCATCGGCGCCGAAGGGCCGGGCCTCGTGGTCGCCGCGGTCATCCTGCTCATCGCTTTCGGGTCGTTGGTGGCGATGGGTCTGCCGCTGGCCACCGCGCTGTTCGGCGTCGGCGTCGGTCTGGCCGTGGGGACGTTGCTGACCAACGTCCTCGACATCCCGGAGTGGGCCAGCTCGGTTGCGACGATGATCGGCCTCGGCGTGGGCATCGACTACGCGCTGCTGATCGTCACCCGCTACCGCAGCGAGCTCGCTCACGGGGCGAGCCCGGCGCAGGCCGTGGCGACGGCGATGGGTACGGCAGGACGCTCCGTCGTGTTCGCCGGCGTCACCGTCGTCATCTCGCTGCTGGGCATGTTGACCATGAACCAGCCCTACGTGCCTGGTGTCGCGTTCTCTGCTGTCGCCACCGTGCTCGCCGTGATGCTCGCCGCGCTGACGCTGCTGCCGGCCCTCCTCGGGTTCACCGGTCGCAACATCGATCGCCTGCGGATGCCGTTCCGTCACCCGTCTGCCGACCAGGCGGGCCGCGGCTTCTGGTACGACTGGAGCCGCTTCATCCAGCGCCACCCGATCGTCACCGGCCTCGCCGGCGCTGCCGCGTTGGCGGTCCTGATCGCCCCGGTGTTCGGGCTGCGCCTCGGGTTCCCCGATGCCGGCAACGACCCGACCAACCTGACCACGCGACGGGCCTACGACCTGATGACGAACGGCTTCGGCGCCGGGTTCAACGGCACGTTCGTGCTCGTCGCCGACGACGGCGGCAGCCAGGCGATGGCCACGCTGACCGACCTGCGGACGACGCTCGCGGCGACGCCCGGCGTCGCCGCAGTGTCGCCGCCCATCGCCAGCCCCGGAGCGGACGCCGCGGTGATCGCCCTCACTCCGCTTGCCAGCCCGCAGGACGAGGCGACCACAGAGCTGCTGTCGGTGCTGCGCGACGACGTCATCCCCGACGCGCTGGCCGGCAGCGACCTGCACGTCGTCGTCGGCGGGATCACGGCCTCGTACGTCGATCAGACGAACAGCATCTCGGAGCGCCTGCCGCTGTTCATCGCCGCGGTGATCGTGCTCTCGTTCATCCTCCTGCTCGCCGTGTTCCGTTCCGTCTTGGTCGCGGCGAAGGCGGCGGTGCTCAACCTGCTGTCGATCATCGCCGCCTACGGCGTGGTCGCCTACGCCTGCGAAGGCGGGTGGTTCGGGCAGCTGTTCGGCATCAGCACGCCCACCCCGATCCCGGCGTTCATCCCGATGATGATGTTCGCCATCCTCTTCGGGCTGTCGATGGACTACGAGGTCTTCCTGTTGTCCCGAGTGCGCGAGGAGTACCTGCGCACCGGCGACAACGCGACCGCCGTCGCCGACGGCCTGGCGGCAACGGCCAAGGTGATCACCGCGGCGGCGCTGATCATGACCGCCGTCTTCGGTGCGTTCGTGCTCGACGACCAGATCTTCCTGAAGATCATCGGCATCGGCATGGCCGCCGCGGTCGTCATCGACGCCAGCATCATCCGCCTCGTCCTGGTGCCCTCGACGATGGAGCTGCTCGGCGACAAGAACTGGTGGATGCCGCGCTGGCTCGACCGGGTCATCCCGCACCTCGACATCGAAGGCAGCCACGTCTCGCCCGACGACGCCGACGCGCCGCAGCCCGACGCCGAGCTCGTCTCGGTCTGACCAGCAACCGCCCACCCCAAACGCAGATCACCCAGGAGACCCCACATGTCACTTCGCACCTCGACGAACCCCCGATCCGCCGATCTCGTCCCCACCCAACCGCGCAGCTGGGCCAAGGTTGCGCTGCGGTGGATGCCCACGTTCCTCGGCTTCCCCGCCGGCGGCCTGCTCGCCGAACTGGTCGGCCGCGTCGAGAGCCCCGGCCCGGCGATCGCCGGCGGGGCGATCACCGGGGCCGTCCTCGGCATCGCCCAGTGGCTCGGCATGCGCCGCACCGGCCCGCCACCCATCTCCTGGGTGGGCGCAACGGCAGCGGGCTTGGCCGCCGGGCTCGGGCTCGGGGCCGCTGCGGCCGGCTACGACACCGACCTCGGCGCGCTCGCCACCCAGGGGGCGATCTGTGGCGTTGTCGTCGGTGCGGCGCAGGCCGCCGTGCTCGGCCGTCGCATCGGGTGGCTCGCCGCAGCGTGGCCGGTGCTGCTCGCCGGCGCGTGGGCGCTCGGGTGGACGATCACGTCCTCGATCGGCGTGGACGTCGAAGCCCAGTACACGGTGTTCGGATCGAGCGGCGCACTCGTCGTCACCGCGCTCACGTCGATCCTGCCCATCGAGCTCGCCCGCCGGGCCGGTGCTGCACGGGGCGCATCATGAACCGCAAGGTCACCGCCGTCACGCTGATCGCCGCCGCGCTGCTGACCAACGCCGGGTTCACCGCGCTGGGCAGCACCTTCAACTACCCCGACGTGCTGAAGGAGCCGACCGGCGAGATCCTCGCCCGGTTCCGCGAGCACCAGACGACCGTCTCGATCTGGTTCGCCGTCCTCGCTGCTTCGGCGGCGCTGTTCGCGCCGATCGCCATCGGCATCGGACGGTTGCGAGACGACCGCTGGATGAGGCTGGCCGTACCGGCCGGCATCGCCGCCGCCGCCGTGCAGGTGATCGGTCTTGCTCGCTGGCCGCTGCTCGTGCCCGGCTTCGCCCGTGATGCAGGGAGCTCTGACGCGGCGACGGCGGCCACTGCACGCGACCACTTCGACACGGCGCACACGATCCTCGGCAACGTGATCGGCGAGACGTTCGGCTACCTGCTGACCGCGGCGTGGACGGTGCTCGTCGTCGCCAGCCTCGGGCGGCGCTTCGCCGGCCGGGTGTTCGTGGCTCTGGGCGCCGCCTCGGCGTCGATGATCGTCGTCGGCGTGCTCTCGCCGTTGGATCTCGACGCGATCGACACGATCAACTTCTTCGGCTACGTGCTCTGGAGCATCTGGCTGCTGTGGCTCGCCGTCGTGCTGCTGCGGCGTGAGCGTGACAACCTCAACGGATGGACGAAGCCGGTTCGCAACACCGAGGAAGGCACACGGCCGTCTCCGGCGCCGTCGTCGCCGTCTTCGTCGAAGGCGTGAGCGATCAGCTCGCAGTCGGCGCGCTCGCTCGACGGTTCGGCCGCGACCTCGCTGCCGAGGGCGTCGAGCTGGTGCCGATGGGCGGTGCGACCAACATCCGCCGGTTCATCGAGCGGTACGGGCCCAGTGGCGCCGACGTCCGACTCGCCGGCCTGTGCGACGTGGGGGAGGGACGTGTCATCCGCCGCGGGTTGGAGCTCGCCGGGCTCGGCACCGACCTCACGCCCGAGGGCATGGAGGAGCTCGGCTTCTTCCTGTGCGACGCGGACCTCGAGGACGAGCTGATCCGCGCCCTCGGGGCGGCGGCGGTCGAGCGGGTGATCGAAGCGAACGGGGAGCTGAGCTCGTTGCGCATCCTGCAGCAGCAGCCGGCGCAGCGCGACCGAACGGTCGAGCAGCACCTTCGCCGCTTCATGGGCAGCAAGGGCGGCCGCAAGATCCACTACGCGCCCCAGCTCGTCGACGCGCTCGACCTGGCCAGCGTCCCGCGTCCGCTGCAGCTGCTCCTCGCCGCGATCGCTCCCTAAGATGGCGGCCGTGGAGCACGCGACCGCCGAAGACCAGCCGACCGCGACGTGCCCGTTCCCCCATGGCGCAGCAACGGCGCCTGCCGCGGCACCGGCGGTGTGCCCGTTCCCGCACGCTGCCGCGGACCGGCCACCGGTGCACCGGTCACGCGCCGACCTGTTCGTCCGTCGCGTGCTGCGGATCCGCGAACGCCCACCGGGCGTCACCGCAGCGTCCGCCTACCGGACGTTCCAACGGTCGATGCTGATCTCGGCCACCCGCTGCACGCTCACGTACGTGGTGTTCCCCTTCGTGCTCCCGGCCGTCGGGCTGGCCACCGGTGTTGGCCCGGTCGTCGGGATCCTCGTCGGCACGCTGGCGATGACGTGCGACGTGTTCACCATTCGTCGCTTCTTCGCCGTCGATCACCGCTTCCGGTGGCACTACTCGATCATCGCCACGGCCATCATCGGGTTGCTGTTGGTCCTGCTCGTGCAGGACATCGCCGACCTCCTCACCTAGCGCGTGACAGCGACGACGTCGGCGGCCCGGCACCTCTTGCGGGCGAAGGACCTCGCCGACGCGCGCTACGCCGAGCCGCTTGGCGTCGCCGACCTCGCTGCGCACGCAGGTCTCTCGCGGGCGCAGTTCAGCCGGGAGTTCCGGCGGACCTTCGGCGAGTCGCCGCACCAGTACCTGCTCACCCGGCGGCTGGAACGAGCGGCCGCGCTGCTGCGCAACACCGACCGCAGCGTCACCGAGATCTGCTTCGCGGTCGGGCTCTCCAGCCTCGGATCGTTCACCACGTCCTTCCGGCGCATCTTCGGCGCCACCCCGACCGGGTACCGGGCGAGCTTCCCGCCGGCGCAGCGGTTGATCCGCATCCCCGACTGCGTTGCCCGTGCCCACGGCCGGCCGCAGAACCGCACGTTTCGAGAAGCCGGGCCGGCGATCTCGTCGTAACGTCGCCTGCATGATCACGATCGCCAACGCACAGTTCTGGGTGCACGACCAGGACGTAGCACTCGACTTCTACACGCGGCTCCTCGGCTGGGAGGTGCGCTCCGACGTGACGATGTCGGAGTGGAACTTCCGCTGGCTCGTCGTCGGGCCCGCCGGCAGCGACGACGTCGGTCTGGTGCTCATGCCGGTGCCGTCGCCGCCGATGCTCGACGCCGACAGCAGCGGTCACCTCGCCGAGCTGGTGGCCAAGGGCGCCGGCGGCACGCTGTTCCTGGAGACCGACGACTGCCAGGCCGCCTACGACGAGCTGTCGGCTCGCGGTGTCGTCTTCAACGATCCGCCGACGCCGCAGCCGTACGGCATCGACACCTCGTTCCGCGACCCGTCCGGCAACAACGTCCGCCTCACCCAGGTGATGGAGTTCTCGCTCGATCGCCGATGATCAGTGCCGCCTGATGCCGCGACTGTTCCTGGCCGTGTGGCCGCCCGACGAGGTGGTCGAGGAGCTGATGTCCTTGCCGCGCAAGGACCAGCGCGGCGTTCGGTTCGTGCCTCCCGATCGGTGGCACGTCACCCTGCGCTTCCTCGGCGAGGCCGACCCGAACGCGGTGATCGACGCGCTCGAGGGGATCTCGCTGCCGTCGGCCGTTGCCCGGGTCGGGCCGGCGGTCGACGTGCTCGACGAGCGAGCGCTGATGCTCCCGGTCGGTGGACTGGACGATCTGGCCGGCGCCGTCATCCATGCGACGGCGGCGATCGGTGAGCGTCCGCGCAAGCGGTTCGTCGGGCACCTGACCGTCGCACGGGTGAAGGCGCACGCGCCGATGCCGCGTGCGTTGGGGACGATGATCGATGCCGAGTTCCAGGTCGACGAGATCGCGCTGGTCGCCAGCCGGCTGCACCAGGACGGTGCTCGCTACGAGACGATCGAAACGTGGGCGTTGCCGAGGGCGGCGGCTCCGTAACCTCGGCACCCATGTCGATGCTGCAGGACCCCCCGTTCGATCCCGAGGTTGCGCCGCTCGACGGCGACGAGCGCGCCGCGTCGTGCTGGCTGCTCGACTACCACCGTCACGTGTTCCTGCGGAAGGTCGACGGGATCACCGAGGCGCAGTCGCGCACCACGGTCGCCGCCAGCGACCTGACCCTGCTCGGGCTCGCCAGGCACCTCGGCGGTGTCGAGCAGTACTGGTTCGCCGAGCTGTTCCTCGGGCTCGACGAGCCGCCGCACTGGGACGATCCCGACGATCGCGACCGCGACTTCCACGTGCGCGACGGCGACAGCCTGAGCGAGGCGGTTGCCGTGCTGCGCGCCGAGATCGATCGGTCTCGGCGCCTCACTGCCGTCACGTCGTTCGACGCCATCGCCGTTCGTCCGCGCCGAGGCCAGCCGGTGAACCTGCGCTGGATCGTCGTGCACCTGATCGAGGAGTACGCACGCCACTGCGGCCACGCGGATCTGATCCGCGAAGCGATCGACGGGGTCACCGGCGACTGACGCCCGGTTCGTCGAGCTGTCGTTCATCGTTGAGCGTTCGCCGTCGGCGTTTCGCGGGAAGATGAGTGCATGACAGATGCACCAATGCCGACCTCGTTCCAGGGCGCGCGGCTCACCGGTGTCGACTTCTCCGGTGCCGTCCTGCGCGACTGCGACCTGCGGAACGTGAAGATCGTCGACTCGTGGTTGATCGACGTCGACATGTCCGGTCTCATCGGCAACATCGTGGTCAACGAGGTCGACGTGACGGAATACGTGAACGCGGAGCTCGATCGTCGTCACCCCGAGCGGGTGCAGCTGCGCGGGACGCGCACCCCCGAGGACCACCGAGCGATGTGGTCGACCATCGAGGCGCGGTGGTCGACGTTGGTCGAACGCGCCGCGGCGCTGTCGGAGGACCAGCGCCAGCAGCGCGTCGACGACGAGTGGTCGTTCGTCGAGACGTTGCGCCACCTGATCTTCTGCACGGACGCGTGGGTCAGTCGGACGGTGCTGGACGATCCGCTCCCGTACGACCGGCTTGGCTACTCGCACAGCTCCTACCCGTCCGACGATGCAGCAGCCCTCGGCATCGACCTGGCCGCACGACCGTCGTTCGCCGAGGTGCTGGCGGTGCGTCGCGATCGGATGGCCGTCGTCCGCCGCATCGTGGACGGACTGAGCGAGGTCGAGCTGGAGCGGGAGTGCATGCGCAACCCGGCGCCCGGGTACCCGGAGCAACCGCGCACGGTTCGCACGTGCCTGAGCGTGGTGATGGGCGAGGAGATCGACCACGCCAACTACGCCGCCCGCGACCTCACCGTGCTGGAAGCGCAGCGAGGCGACGGCTGACCGTCGCCGGCTCGTCGCTCGGGCGTGACGCGGCCCGGAAGGCTTCCGTCGACCACCACTCGCGCATGGACCGGCCCCGCACGGCCGACCTCATCACCAAGTGACGTCCGCGCAGGTCCGGCCCACACGGGGCCGGACCTCGGCGCGTATCGTCGTGGCGTGCCGTCCGGACCGCCAGTAGAAGAGCACTTCTTCGAGCTGGTCCTCGACGCGCTCACCGGCAGCGTGGCCCGCGGGCTCGGCCCGCTGCGCTCGTCGGTGCACCGCCGCGGCGTGAAGGTCTGGTTCGTCGAGCCGGAGCGCGAGCACTACGAAGCGCAGCTCGTCCGCGTCGACGGCGAGGTCGTGCTCGAGATCGGCTTCCACGCCGAGCACGCCAAGGCACCGATGAACGAGGTGGCGATCGAGCGACTCGTCGCGGCGGAGCCGACGTGGCGACCGCTGCTGGGTGACGAGGCGGTGCTCGGCGAGTTCCTCGGCCGTTCGACGTGGCGGCGGATCTCGGAGTGCTGGCCCGTGCCCGGCTCGGAGCTCGACGCAGTGATCGAGGTGGCCGACCGCCTCTCGGACTACATCACCGCGATCGAGCCCTGCCGCCGTCGATCGTCAACGTGATCCCGGCGGCTTCCGTCGCTCAGGCATCAGCAGTCGCGCCTGGTGCAACTTCCGCTGCCTCAGCGCGGGCTTCGAGCACGGCGAGGTCGCGGGTGGCGTAGCGGTGGTGCTCGCACTCCTCGTTCATCACGGTGCGCAGGCATTGCCGAACGGTGTGGCGCTCGTCGGGGAAGTCTGGCGTCGGAGCCTGCGTGCACATCCGGTCGAGGTCGGCGTCGGTGAGCGTGTCCAGCACGTCGCGGACGATCGCCATCCGTTCGGCGCGGATGTCGGCGACGAGCTTGAACGAGGGCGCGGCATCGGGCTGCAGCCCGATCGCCGCGCAGTCGGCCGCCGGGTACTCGCTGTGGGGGATGCCGAGGCGGTGGTACGGCTGCGGCTGGGCGAGGATCGTCCGGCTGACCCACGCATCGGTGGCGAAGATCAGGTGGCGCATCGTCTCGACGAACGACCACTCGCCGTCGACGCGCTCCTGTCGTGCTGACTCGGGCAGCTGCCGGGCGCGCTCGGTGGCATCTGCCCAGACGTCCTCGACGCCGCGCCAGATCGAGCGCAGGTCGTCGAGGGTGCGCGCCTCGCGCAGCACCACTCGCATCGGGTGTCGGCGATCGAGCTCGGCTCTGACGAACTCGGTGACGTCGACGTCGTTGACGACGACGGTGCCGAGGTAGCCCGACAGTCGCACGTCGTCGAGGTAGCTGTTGACGATCCGCAACCGCGAGACGTTGCTGTCGCGAACGACCGCGCCGGAGAGATCACCGCCGACGATCAGCGCGTCGTGGAGGTCGTGCTCGGCCATTCGGCCACGGTAGCGATCAGCCGAGTCGGGGCTCGAACGTGCGCTGGGCGACTTCCCAAGCCCCGACTCGGCTCGACGGCGAGCTGCTAGGCAATTGGCCGTGCTGATCCTGCTGCCGGCGTCGGATGGGAAGCGAGCGGTCGACGGCGGCGTGCCGCTCGACGAATCGGCGCTGTCGTTCCCATCGTTGACGCCCACTCGCACCGCGGTGCGCGAGGCGTTGATCGAGGTCAGCGCGCAGCCGGATGCAGCTCGACGGCTGAGCGAATCCGCGAGCCGGCTCGGCGAGATCCGCGGCAACCTCGAACTGCTCGACGCACCCGCCGGCTCGGTCAGCTCGCTCTACTCCGGCGTGCTCTACGACGCCCTCGCCCTCGACGACCTGCCTGCTGCGGCACGTCGGCGAGCCCAGGTGTGGGTGGTGATCGTCTCGGCGCTCTGGGGCGCGCTGCGTCCGAGCGACGCGATCCCGCCGTATCGCTTGAACATGTGCGGTCGTCTGCCGGGGCTGGAGCACTTGCCCGTCGTGTGGCGTCCGGCGCTCGACGCGGTGCTGCCAACGGCAGCAGGTCGCGGCGTGGTGGTGGACTTCCGCTCGTCCGACTACGCGACCGCGTGGCGCCCGACCGGTGCGCTCGCCGAGCGCTCGATCATCGTCAAGGTGGTGCGCGACCTCGACGCCATGCGCGGTGCGCCCGGCCACAACGCCAAGCGCACACGTGGCCTCGTCGCCCGGCGGATCCTCCTCGACGCCATCGACCCGAAGCGCCCGGAGGGCCTGGCCGAGGCGCTGGCCCCGCACTTCGACGTCGCCCTCCACCAGACCAACCGCCTCGGCCGCTCCTGGGAGCTCGCCGTGGTGGACCGCCCCACCCCCAGTTGATCCGAGTACCCAACGCGCGCTCACCGCGCGTTCAGCACTCGGATCGACTTGGTCCGAGTACCCAACGCGCGCTCGCCGCGCGTTCAGTACTCGGATCGACTTGACCGAGTACCCAACGCGCGCTCACCGCGCGTTCAGTACTCGGATCAAGCCGACCGAGTACCCAACGCGCGCACACCGCGCGTTGGGTACTCGGACCGAGTCGACCGAGTAGCCAACGCGCGCTCACCGCGCGCTCAGTACTCGATGCGCATCACTCGGCGGCGTTTGGTGGGGGCGCTGACCTGGGTGAAGCCGGCATCCTCGAAGACCTGCGCGGCACCGACGTGGAGCTCGCCCCAGGTGATCTCCACGCCAGGCACGGTGACCATCGGGTAGCCCTCGACGGCGGTGGCACCACGCGCACGGGCGTGCGCCGCGGCGGCCTCCGCCAGCGGGTAGGTGATGCCCCGGCCTCGATAGCCCTTGCGGACGCAGAAGCACGTGATCGCCCACACTCCCTCGTCGTCCTTGTCTTCCGACCGGCCAGTCCATGGAACGCGTGACGTGCGCAGCTTCGGGTAGTCGATGCGCGGCTCGACGGCCACCCACCCGACGGGTTCCTCGCCGAGAAAGGCGACCAGCCCGCTCGTGTGCTCGGCATCGTCGTCGCCGCACCTGGTCTCCGACTCGTGCATGGCGATGCGCTGATCCAACGTCGTGTCGCGCCACAGCCAGCCCGTCACCTTGAAGCGCTGGCACTGGCAGTGATACGGGTAGTCGGACGTGCCGAAGATGGCCGCGATCTCGTCCCACGTCGCCAGGTTGGCCGGCACGATGCGCAGGTCGTCGGCGGTGACGGGCTGGATCATGTGATCCATCTTCCCAGTCGTCAGCGCAGCGTGAAGCGCACGCCACCGATGTCGTGCTGCTCGCCGGCGCGCGCCGGATCGGTCGCGACGAGCGTGACGGCGGTGAGGACGTCGAGTGGTCCCGGCGCGAACGTGACCGTCGCGTTCTCCAACGTCAGCGTCCCGCTGTCGGGCGTGAGTCCCATGACCTGCGCCCAGCGGGCGATCGTGGCGTCGGGATCGCGGCTCTGCACCTCCACGGAGCTGATGCCGGTGACGACGTCGGTGCGCCGAGCTCGCTGCCAATCCGGGCCCGCCGGCATCCACGGCCCGTCGATGGCCTCGCCGCCCGGCTGGTGGTCGATCTCCAGGAACGAACCGCCCGTGTCGCTCGGGTGCAGCTGCATGATCCGGTAGTCGTGATCCTCGACGTCGACGACGGTGCGCACGCCGAGGTCACTGGCGCGCCGACGGACGGCCGGTTGGTCGTCGGTGTGGCAGATCACCATGTAGCCACCGTCGCCCCCGAGCCGCTCCAGCTGACGTCCACCAGCGGTGCCCGGTTGCGTCGGCGAGACGACCTCGATGAACTGGTTGCCCACCGGGAGCACGGCGTTCTGCAGCCCGAACGTCGCCACGCCTGGATCGCGGAACGCCACCTCGAGACCGAACGCGTCGCGGAGCTGCCCGACGACCGCATCGAGGTCGTGGGCGACGAGGGCGATCTGGCGCAGTCGGATCCAGCTCATGTGAACCCCATCACCCGAACCTCGGTGCGCGCTTCTCGACGAAGGCGCGGAACGCCTCGGCGGTGTCCGCGCTGGCCGCGATGCGCAGGTGCCGCTCGGCCTCGTAGTCGACGAAGTCGGCGAGCCCGATGCGTTCGGCGACGACGTAGTGCTCCTTCAACCCGCGCAGCGCTGTCGGCGACTTGGCCAGCAGTGTGGCGACGAGTGCCTCCGTGTCGGCGCGGAACGTCTCGTCGGCGAAGGTGCGAGCGACGAGCCCGATGCGCAACGCTTCCTCGGCATCCACCTTGCGCGGCAGGAACGACAGGTCGCGAGCGCGTGCGGCGCCGATCAGCCGGGGGAGCGACCACGGGATGGCCATGTCGCCGGCCACGGCGACGTCGAGGAAGGCGGTGTTGAGCTTCGCCGACGCCGTCATCACCCGCAGGTCGCACGCCAGCGCCCAGCCGAGGCCGGCCCCCGCGCACGCGCCGTTGATCGCCGCCACGGTGACCGCCGGGATCTCGTGGAGGAGCGTGGTCACCTTGAACTCGCGCGCCGTCAGCCGTTCGTCGCTGCTCCCGCTGGTGAAGTGCTTGAGGTCGGCGCCGGGGCAGAAGGCGCGGCCCTCGCCGGTGAGCAGGAGCACGCGTACGGACGGATCCGCAGCGGCCAGCTCCAACGCCTCGCGTGCTTCGCGCACCATCCGGTTGGTCATCCCGTTCATCGCCTCGGGACGGTCGAGGGTCAGGCGCGCCAACCCGCCGTCGACCTCGTAGCGCAGCGTCTCGAACTCGCTCATGCGCCGAACCCCGGCGACGCCAGACGCGGGAACGCAGGTGCTCGTTTCTCCAACAGCGCCGCCGCGCCCTCCTTCGCGTCGATGCGATCGAGCGCGCCGTACTGCACCTCGTCGACCTCCTCGAGCGCTTCTGGGTAGCCGATGCCGGCGTGGCGGTAGACGAGCCGCTTGGTATCGGCCATCGATGCCGGCGAGACGTTGGCGGCGAGATCGCCCACGTAGCGATGCGCCGCAGCGAGCAGGTCGTCCGGCTCGACGACGGCCTGCACCAGACCGAGCCGGTGCGCCTCGGCAGCATCGATCTTGCGCGACGACCACAGGAGATCGAGCGCGGCACCGGTGCCGATCAGCCGTGGCAGCGCCCACGTCATCCCGTGCTCGGCGATCAACCCGCGCTTGGAGAAGATGGTCACGAACGAACCTGCGGTGGAGCAGATGCGGATGTCGGCCATCGTGGCCAGCACGAACCCGCCGCCCGCAGCGACGCCGTTGACCGCGGCGATGATCAGCTTGGGCACCTCGAGCAACCACGTGAACATGCCCGGCACCTCGTCGGTGCGCTGTCGAGACGACGAACCTGCGGTGGCGGTCGCACCGAGCACCGCGGCGTCGAGGCCCGAGCAGAACCCGCGGCCCGCACCGGTGATGACGATGCCGACGACGCGTGGATCACCGGCAGCCGCATCGACGGCCTCGCGCAGTTCCCGCAGCATCCCCATCGTCAGCGCGTTGAGCTTGTCCGGGCGATCGAGCGTGATCGTCGCCACCGGATCGTCGACCTCGTAGCGGATCTCCGACATGCCATGCCCCCTTCGACGTGTGCGTCCCGACAGTAGGTCGACGCCGAAGGTCGCATCCGGTCGTGCGAACCCGGCTCAGGGGCCGGGGTTCCACCGTTCGTCGCGCCATGCCGCGATGATCTCGTCGCCGACGTCGTAGCTCCACTCGTGATGGCCGGAACCGACCTCGATCGGCGCGGCGAGGTCGCCGTCGACGCCGGGACGGGCGATCGTCGCCGATGCGTTCGGCGGAACGTCGACCGCCAAGGTCATGTGCGTGCCGGCCAACGACCAGCTGCACGAGGCATGTCCGTAGGGCGTGCGCAGCCGTGCCGTCGCAGCGGTGACACCGGGCCCGGGCACCGGCGCGACGCGGATGCGGCGGTAGCCGGGCTCGGCCGGAGCGAGTCCGCCGATGACGTGGTGCATCCAGTCGGCGACGGCACCGAACGCGTAGTGGTTGAACGAGGTCATCTCGCCCGGGTTGATCGACCCGTCGGGGAGCATGCTGTCCCAGCGCTCCCACACCGTCGTCGCCCCGGCGAGCACCGAGTACAGCCACGACGGTCGCCGCGTCTGGGTGATCAACCGATAGGCGGTGCTCGTCTCGCCGCTGTTCGTCAGTGCTGGCAGGGCGACGGGGGTGCCAAGGAAGCCGGTCGTGATCACCCACCGCCACTCGGCGACGCAACGAGCGAGGCTGGCACCGACGCGCTCGCGCACGTCGATCTCCTCGATCAGGCCGAACTCGAGCGCGAGCGCATAGGCGGTGACGGTGTCGGACATCAGTCGGCCGCTCGGCGTGAGGTACTCATGGCGGAACGCGGCGCGCACCTCGGCTGCGAGCGTGCCGTACGACTGCTCGGCGTCGGGTTCACCGAGGAGCGCGGCGACGTCGCTGACGATCTGCGCCGAACGGGCGAAGTAGGCGGTGGCGACGAGCTTGCTGTCCGTCCGGCCGAGGAACGGCGCGTCGGGCGGTGCGTTGGGGTCGAGCCAGTCGCCGAGCTGGATGCCGGCGTTCCACACCCGACCGGGACCGGCGTCGCGCACGACGAAGTCGACCCAGGCGCGCATCGCGTCGAACATCTGTCGCAGCACGCCGACGTCGGCGTATGCGTGGTGCAGCGCCTGCGGCACGACGGTCACCGCGTCGCTCCAGCCCGCGGTGTAGTTGAGGAACAGCGGCTCGACGCCGGGGATCACGACGGGCACGGTGCCGTCGGGCCGTTGCTCGACGCGCATGTCCTCCAGCCAGTTGGCGAGCATGCCGCGCACGTCGTACAGGTACGAAGCGGTCGGCGCGAACACCTGCAGGTCGCCCGTCCAGCCGAGGCGCTCGTCGCGCTGCGGGCAGTCGGTGGGCACGTCGAGGAAGTTGCCGCGCATGCCCCACACGACGTTCTCGTGCAGTCGATCGAGCAGCTCGTGATCGCACGTGAACGTGCCGGTGCGCTCCATGTCGGTGTGCACGACGACGGCGACGACATCGGCCGGGTCGAGGTCGCCGGGCCAGCCCTCGATCTCGGCGTAGCGGAAGCCGTGGAACGTGAGCTCCGGTTCCCACGTCTCCGGTCCGCCGCCGCGCAGCGTCCAGCGATCGGTGGCCTGCGCGTTGCGCAGCGTGCGATAGGCCGGTTCACCGTGCTCGAGCACCTCGGCGTGGCGCAGGACGATCGTCGTGCCGGCCGATCCGTTGGCCGTCAGCCGCAGTCGCCCGACCAGGTTCTGCCCGAAGTCGAGGACCGTGCGCCCGGACGGCGTGGTGAGCACCTCGCGCACGGCGACGGTCTCGATGCGACGCACCGGTGGGCCGGGTCGGGCGACGAGTGCACCGACCTCCGGCGCGAAGCGCTCCGCGGAGATCCACGCCGCGTCGTCGAACCCGGGTCGATCCCAGCCGTCCTGCTCGAGGCGGGCGTCGTACGTCTCGCCCTGGTAGAGGTCGGCCGAGACGAACGGGCCGGTGGACGTGCGCCACTGCTCGTCGGTGACGATGCGCTCGACGGTGCCGTCGTCGTAGGCGATCTCCAACTGGGCGAGCAGGCCGAGGCGCTCGCCGTACCAGTTGCGCTTCATGTCCCAGCGCAGGAAGCCGCGCCACCACCCATCACCGACGACCGCGCCGAGCACGTTGGCGCCGTCGGCCAGCAGCGCGGTGACGTCGTGCACGTCGTACCGCAGCCGGTGGTGGTAGCTCGACCAGCCCGGAGCGAGCACGTGATCCCCGACGATGCTGCCGTTGAGGTGGATGCGATGCACGCCGGCGGACGTGACGTACAGGCGGGCGCGAGCAACGCCCCGATCGACGCGCGGTTCGATGGTGAAGTCGCGACGCAGGAACGGTGCCGGCGCCATCTCGTCGAGCGGGTCGATGCGTGCCGGCGTGATCCACGCCGCCGACCAGTCGGCCTCGTCGAACAGCCCGGCCTCGACGTGCAGTGGGTCGCTCCACGGCGACTCGCTCTCGTCCGATCCCCACACGCGCACGCGCACGGATGCTCGTCGGCGCGAGACGAGTGGGGTCGCCGGCCAGGCGACGAGGACCGACGCATCGCTGTCGATGCGGCCGAGGGCGATGCCGTCGACCTCCACCTCGTAGGCCGCCTGTCGCCACGACGGGGTGTCCGTCACCGTGATCCACGACAGGCGTGGTGCCGCTTCGCCGATGCCCAGCGGGTCGTTGCGGCGATGTTCGACGTGCAGGGCGAGCACGTTCATCGCGCGCCGCCAGGGTTTGCCTCGGTGAGGAACGATCGGTCGAGTGCATCGACCGACCCGGCGCCGATCAACGTCATCGTCCGCGCCACGTCGTCGCGGAACCAGTCGAGCACTCGGTCGACGCCGCGCTCGCCGCCTGCGCCGAGCCCGTAGAGGTAGGCGCGGCCGGCCATGCACCACGACGCGCCGGCGGCGATCGCCTTGACGATGTCGCTGCCCCGGCGCACGCCGCCGTCGCACACGATCTCGGTCTGCCCGCCGATCGCATCGGCGACGGGCGCGACGAGGGAGAACGGTGCCGGCGAGCCGTCGAGCTGGCGGCCGCCGTGGTTGGAGAGGATGACGGCATCGACGCCCGTGCCGGCGGCGATCGTTGCATCCTCGACCGACTGGACGCCCTTCACCAGCAGCTTGCCGCCCCAGACGGACCGCAGCCAGGCGATGTCGTCCCACGACAGCGCCGGGTCGAACTGCGTGCTGACGTACGACGACAGGTCGACCGGCGAGGCACCATCACCGACCGATCGCCCGACGACGTTGGCGAAGCGGATCGGCTCGTTGCGCAGGAACGCCAGCGTCCACGCGGGGTGCAGCGCGCCATCGACGAACGTCGACGGGCCGATGCTCGGGGGCAGCGCGAAGCCGCGTCGGACGTCGCGCTCACGCCTGCCGAGCACGGCCGTGTCGACGGTGAGCATGAGCGCCTCGTACGTGCACGCCGCGGCGCGGGCGATCATCTCCTCGACCAGCCCGCGATCGCGCCAGGCGTAGACCTGGAACCACAGACGACCGCTGGTGACGGCGCGCACCTCCTCGATCGACCTCGTGCTGAGGGTGGACAGGGTGTACGGCAGTCCGGCCCGCTCGGCCGCGCGGGCAACCGCGAGCTCGCCCTGTGGATCGGCGATTCGCGTGAACCCGGTGGGGGAGAGGGCCAGCGGATACGGCACCCGCTGTCCGAGGATCGTCGTCGACGTGTCGATCGACGCGAGCCCGCGCAGGACGCGCGGGTTGAACGACGTCTCGGCGAACGCATCGGTGTTGGCGCGCAGGGTGCGTTCGTCCTCGGCGCCGCCGTCGATGTAGTCGAAGACCCCGCCCGGCAGCCGGCGTCGGGCGATCCGTCGCAGGTCCGCGACCGACGCAGTGCGTGCAAGGCGTCGCTCGACGAGGTTCGTCTCGACGCGGCCGAAGCGCACCACCGAGCGCAGGGTCTTCAGCGGGTTGGACATGGTTCGTACCTTCGCAGTTCGGTGGATGCGGCGACGACGGCGCGCAGCGCCTCGAGCGTGCCGGAGTTGGCGCCGATGGCACGCGCCTGGACGAGCACGTTGCCGAACGCGGTCGCCTCGACCGGCCCGGCGACGACGGGGACACCGGTGGCGTCCGCGGTGAGCTGGCAGAGCAGCTCGTTCTGCGATCCGCCGCCGACGATGTGGATCGTGCTCACCCGCCGGCCGCTGATCTCCGTCGCCGCCGCGATCGTTCGTGCGTAGCCGAGCGCGAGCGAGTCGATGATGCAGCGAACGACCGTCGCCGGAGCCACGAGATCCCGGCCCACGGCGGCCGCGATGCGGGCAGGCATGTCGCCGGGTGCGATGAAGCGGTCGTCGTCGACGTCGAACGTCGGGCCGCCAGGCGGCACCGAGGCTGCGGCGTCGAGCAGCTCGCGGAGGTCCTGCTGTGCGTCCGCTTCCGCCCACGAGCGCATCGACTCCTGCAGCAGCCACAGCCCGCCGACGTTGCGCAGGAAGCGGGTGCGCCCGTCGACGCCGCCCTCGTTGGTGAAGCCCGCGTCGAACGCAGCGGGTGAGACGATCGGCTGGTCGAGCTCGAGGCCGACCAGCGACCACGTGCCGCTGACGACGTAGGCGACGTCGCGGTCGACAGCGGGCACGCCGACGAACGCCGATGCGGTGTCGTGCGATCCGACGGTGGTGACCACGGTCGTTGCTTGCACCCCGATGCGCGTCGCGAGCTCCGGCCGCAGGAGGCCGCGCACCTCGCCGGGCTGATCGATCGGCGGCAGCATCGCCGGAGCGATGCCGAGGTCGCGCAGGAGCGAGGCGGACCACTGCCCGGTGCCCACCTCGACGAGACCGGTCGTCGTCGCGTTGGTGTGCTCGGTGCGCAGCTCGCCCGTCAGCCAGAAGGCGAGCAGATCGGGCAGCAGCACGACGTGTGCAGCGGAGCTCCACAGTGGCCCGCGCTGCTCGGCCGCCAGCTGGTAGATCGTGTTGAACGGCAGGAACTGCAGTCCGTTGATCTCGAACAGCTGTGCTCGGTCGACGGCCGCGTGCACGCGGTCGACCGCCTCCGCGGTGCGCGCATCGCGATGGGAGATCGGCTCCGCCAGCAGGCGGTTGTCGGCGTCGAGGAGCGCGTAGTCGACGGCCCACGTGTCGATGCCGATCGAGGCGACGTCGGGGTGGCGTGCGGCGAGAAGCGTGAGGCCGTGCAGGACCTGTTCGAACAGGTCGGTGACGTTCCAGCGCAGGTGCCCGTCGACCTCCGTCGCGCGGTTGGGGAAGCGGTGGATCGGTTCGAGCGTGACGCGGTCGCCGTCGACCACACCCGCCATCACCCGACCGCCGGAGGCGCCGATGTCGATCGCGGCAACGACCGGTCCGGGCATGATCACCGCCTCACGACTAGCGCAGGAACGCTGCGGCCACGCCCGCGTCGACCGGCACGTGCAGGCCGGTGGTGTGGCTGAACGCGTCGGACGTGATGGCGGCAACCGCGTTGGCCACGTGCTCGGGCAGCACCTCGCGCTTGAGCAGCGTTCGCTTGGCGTAGAACGCGCCCAGCTCGTCCTCGGGCACCCCGTACACGGCGGCGCGCTGTGCGCCCCACCCGCCGGCGAAGATCCCGCTGCCGCGCACGACGCCGTCGGGGTTGATGCCGTTGACCTTGATGCCGTGCTCGCCGAGCTCGGCAGCCAGCAGCCGCACCTGATGAGCCTGGTCGGCCTTCGCCGAGCTGTAGGCGATGTTCGCCGGCCCGGCAAAGACCGCGTTCTTCGACGAGATGTAGACGATGTCGCCGCCGAAGCCCTGGGCGATCAGCGTCGAGGCCGTGGCCTGCGAGACGAGGAAGCTGCCCTTGGCGAGCACGTCGTGGAGGAGGTCCCACTCGTCCTCGGTGGTCTCGGCGAGCGACTTGGAGATCGACAGCCCGGCGTTGTTGACGACGAGGTCGATGCCGCCGAAGGCGAGGACCGCCGTGTCGACCGCAGCTCGCACGCGCGCTGCGTCGGCGACGTCGATGTGCACGCCGATGGCGACGTCCGTCGATCCGAGCTCGGCGGCGGCCTGTCGAGCACCCTCCTCGCTGAGGTCGGCAACGATGACGCAGGCACCCTCGGCGGCGAGCCGTGTGGCGATCGCCTTGCCGATGCCGCTGGCCGCGCCGGTGACGAACGCGATCCGTCCGGCGTGTGAACGGGGGGCGGGCATGCGCTGCAGCTTGGCCTCTTCCAGCGCCCAGTACTCGATGCGGAACTTCTCGGCTTCGTCGATCGGGGCGTAGGTGGAGATCGCCTCGGCGCCGCGCATCACGTTGATCGCGTTGACGTAGAACTCGCCGGCCACACGCGCCGTCTGCTTGTCCTTGCCGAAGGAGAACATGCCGACGCCCGGGACGAGCACGATCGCCGGGTCGGCCCCGCGCATCGCCGGGGAGTCGGTGGCGGCGTGGCGCTCGTAGTAGGCGCGGTAGTCGTCTCGGTACGCGGTGTGCAGCTCGCCGAGCCGGGCGACGCAGTCCGCGAGCGGCGCATCGGCCGCGAGGTCGAGCACGAGCGGGCGCACCTTCGTGCGGATGAAGTGATCGGGACACGACGTGCCCAGCGCGGCGAGGCGCGGCATCGCTTCGGCGGCGAGGAACTCGAGCACCTCGTCGCTGTCGGTGAAGTGACCGATCACGGCTCGCCCGTTGGTGGCGACTGCATCAGCAGAAGCGATGGCCCGGATGTGCGGGGCGAGCGCCGCAGCGCGAGCCCGACGCTCGTCGGGCGGCAGCGGTAGGCGCGCGGCAACCGGGGGTCCGAACGGATCGGCGCGACCCTGGCGGGCGATGTGCTCCGCAGCGGTGCGGATCATCCACATCGAATTGGCTTCGGCCTCGTTGCTCGTCGCGCCCCAGGCGGTGATGCCGTGCCCGCCGAGCACGACGCCGATCGTGTCGGGGTTGCTCGCATGGATCTCGGCGATGTCGAGCCCGAGTTGGAAGCCCGGCCGGCGCCACGGCACCCACGCAACACGTCCACCGAAGATCTCCTTCGTCAGCTGCTCGCCGTCGACCGCAGTGGCGATGGCGATCCCGCTGTCGGGGTGGAGGTGGTCGACGTGCGCAGCGCCGACCAGCCCGTGCATCGCCGTGTCGATCGACGGCGCCGCACCACCCTTGCCGTGGCAGCAGAAGTCGAACGCGGCGACCATCGCGTCCTCGTCGTCGGGGCCGGGATAGGCACCGACGAGCGACCGCAGCCGGTCCAGACGGAGGACCGACAGGCCGGCCTCGGTGAGCGTGCCGAGGTCGCCGCCCGAGCCCTTCACCCACATCAGCTCCACCGCCTCACCGGTGACCGGGTCGATGTCGGTGCCCTTCGCCGACGTGTTGCCACCGGCGAAGTTGGTGTTGCGCTTGTCGGCGCCGAGCCGGTGCGACCGGTCGAGCAACTGACGAACCGTCTCGTTCACGCGCCCCACCCGGCTTGGTTGCCGCCGACGCGGTCGGCGGCGATCTGCGCCGCATGACCGCTCGACGCGTACGCCTGCATCGGATCGGCCGGCAGGCCGCGCGACGCGCGCCAGTCGGCCAGATCGGCGCGCACGTCGGTGTAGAACGCGTCCATCATCACCTGGTTGCCACCGAGCACGTCGCCGGCGGCCTCCGCCTCGCGGAGCGCGCCGCGATCGACGAGCAGCGCTCGCGCCAGCATCTCCTGCACGTTGAGGACCGAGCGGATCTGGCCGGGGATCTTCGGCTCGATGTTGTGGCACTGGTCGAGCATGAAGGCGACGCGGCTGTCGACGTCGTAGCCGCCGCCGCGCACCACCTCGAACATGATCCGGAACAGCTGGAACGGGTCGGCCGCGCCGACGATGAGGTCGTCGTCGGCGTAGAAGCGCGAGTTGAAGTCGAACGACCCCAGCCGGCCGAGGCGCATCAGCTGCATGACGATGAACTCGATGTTCGTGCCCGGCGCGTGGTGACCCGTGTCGAGGCACACCACGGCGCGATCGCCGAGGGCCACGCAGTGGGCGTACGCCGTGCCCCAGTCGGGCACGTCGGTGGCGTAGAAGGCCGGCTCGAAGAACTTGTACTCGAGCACCAGTCGTTGGTCGGCGCCGATGCGCGCGTAGACCTGGGTGAGCGAGTCGGCCAGACGATCCTGGCGGTCGCGCAGGTCGCCCTGTCCCGGGTAGTTGAGGCCGTCCGGCAGCCACACCTTCAGATCACGGCTGCCGGTGGCGGCCATGATCTCGATGCAGTCGCGCATGTGCGCGATCGCCTTCGCCCGCACCCGTTCGTCGACGTGGCACAGGCTGCCGAGCTGGTAGTCGTCGTCTTGGAAGGTGTTGGTGTTGATCGTGCCGAGGCGCACGCCGAGGCCCTCGGCGTGGGTGCGCAGGCGATCGACGTCATCGACGCGGTCCCACGGGATGTGCAACGCCACCGAGGGGGCGATGCCGGTGAGCTCGTGGACTTTGGCCGCGTCGGCGACCTTCTCGAACGGGTCGCGTGGCACGCCCGGCTGGGCGAAGATCTTGAAGCGCGTCCCCGAGTTGCCGAACGCCCACGACGGGAGCTCGATCGCCTGGCGCTCCAGGTCGGCAGTGATGTCGGCAAACGTGTTCGTCAACGCGGCTCCTGTGAACTTCTGTGCAATCGTACAGTTGCTCACGAACCAGCGTCAACGTGCGGCGGGCGGAGCGACTCCATTCGAGCCGATGGTGAACGCACCGCGTGCGTCGGTCGAGGCGATCAACCCGATGATCGCCTCGCCGACCTGCGACGGCGCCAGTGCAACGCCCCGACCGGCGACGAACACGTCGCGATCGACACCGGCGCGATCGGCGTAGGCGGCGACGGCTGCGGCCCCGAGCGGCGTTGCCGGGGTGAGGTCGGGCAGCAACGACAGGAAGCGGATGCCGAGCCCGGCCCGGTCGGCCTCGCCGGCGGCGTACTCGGCGATGAACCCGATCGTCGCCTTCGCCCCGGCGTAGCCACCGCTGAGCGGAGAGCCGCGCAACGCTGCGCCACTGGACACGGCGATCACGATGCTGCCCGCGCGAAGCGGCCGCAGCAACGCCTCACGCGTCCAGTGGAACACGTGCTTCGTGTCGACGTCCCAGTTGCGACTGAACGTCTCCCACGTCTGCTGCTGGATGGGCCGGTTGTGCGTGGATGCACCGGCGTTGAGGATCACGAGGCTTGGCGCGTGCGCGTCGATCAGCTCGGCGACGAACGTCGGATCGCACGCGTCGCCGATCGCCGCGGTGAACGCCGCGCCGAGCTCGGCCTGCAGCGGCCGCATCCGCTCCACGTTGCGCCCGACGCCGACGACGTGGGCGCCCGCGGATGCAAGCGATGCCGCGATCGCCCGGCCGAACCCGCCGCTCGCTCCGGTGACGATCGCCGTCGCGCCGTCGAGCGATGCGGCGCTCATGCCGTCCTGCCGAGGAAGGCGATCAGCTGCGCCGTCGGCCCGGCCCCTGCCGGTGCCGGCACCTCCGGGCCGAACCGTCCCGCGCGGACCTCCGCTGAGATCGTCGCCCTGCTGGCCGCCAGCGCGGCGGTCGCCACGTCGTCGGGCAGCGCCGCGGGTTGGCCGGTGGCCGTGGCGATGTCCCACGCGTGCGTCGCCGTGTCCAGCAGGTTGATGCTCGCCACGGCGCGGCCGGGCATCGCTCCAGCTCCGATGACGAACGTGGCGTCGAGGGCGCCCGGGGTCCGCCACGCGGCCAGCGCGGCCTCGGCCGCATCGCCGAACTGGCCGGCCGGGTCGGACCCGAGCGTGAACGCACCAGGTGTGGTGCCGGCGGCGATGGCACTGAGTTGAGCGACGACGCCGATGGTGTGGCCGAGCAGGTCGCGCACGGCCCACTCCGGGCACGGCGTCGGGTCGTCGAGCTGGTCGGCCTGGACGTTGGCGATCATCTGCTGCGCATGTCGGAACGTTCGGTCGAGCGTGTCGATGAGCGCGTCGTCGGCGCCATCGGCATGGGGAGCGGGGCTGTCGGTGGGGTTCATGTCGATCTCCGGATCTATGTAAGAAACGTCTTACACAGTCGCGCCATCTGTGCGAAGATGCAAGCGACGTCCGATCGGCCCACGACCGACCTGAGGGTGACGAGCGTGACGAGAGCGAGGGTGGTGATGGACGAAGCGTTGCGAGCAGTGGCCGACCCGACCCGTCGCGCCATCCTGCGCCTCGTGCGCGACGGCGAGCTCGCGGCCGGCGAGATCGCCACGCACTTCCCGACGATGAGCCGGCCGGCGGTGTCGCAGCACCTGCGCGTGCTCACCGACTCCGGGCTCGTCGAGGTGCGACCCGACGGCAACCGGCGCATGTACCGATGGCGTCATGAGGGCCTCGACGACGTGGCGGCGTTCCTCGACGAGATGTGGTCCGATCGGCTGTCCCGCCTCAAGGCGGCGGCCGAGCGCGAGGAGCAGCAGACAGCGTGGCCCGAGCGGACGCGCGCGGCGATCACCAAACGACGACACGAGCGAAAGGACCCGACATCGTGACGGAAGCGACGATGGACGGCGCCGGCGCTGAGACGGTCGAGCAGACCGTGCGCATCAGCGCACGCCCGGAGACGGTGTGGAAGTACTGGACCGATCCCCAGCGGATGTGCGACTGGTGGGGGATGGCGGCCGAGCTCGATCCTCGACCGGGCGGCCGCTGGACCGTGGAGATGGACCACGGTCCGGTGATGACCGGCGAGTACCTCGAGCTCGACCCGTTCGACCGGCTCGTCCTCAGCTTCGGCTACCGACCCGACGAGGGATCGCCGCCGATCGCGCCGGGCTCGACGCGCGTCGAGGTGACGTTCGTCGAGGAGGCCGGCGAGACGATCATGACGTTGCGCCACAGCGGCATCCCACGCGCGTTCGCCGGCCTGCACGCGGCGGGGTGGACGTCGCACATGCCGGACCTGATCGCCGCCGCCGGCGCGGCGACCGACCTCAGCTCGTAGCCGCGCCGGCGGCGCGCACCGCGATCACGGCGCGGATCGCATCGACCACGGCATCGGGTCGATCGATCGACACGAACGTCGTTGCGTCGTCGACCTCGATCAGCTCCGCCTGGGGCAGCGCCTCGACGAGCCGGCGCCCGAGCGACAGCTTGAAGTGCCGGTCGCGCGTGCCCCAGACCACGCGGCTGGGCTTGTCGAACGTGGTGAGCCAGGAGGCCGCGTCGCGCAGCTCCTTGCCCGACATGCCACGGGCGAAGCGGTTGATGTCGCGGCGGATCGCCGCGTCGCTGATCGCCGACTGAGCCCAACCTCGGGTGAGCGTCGCCGACCGCGGGCGGCGCAGCAGCGGGCCGTAGGCGACGGCGGAGTGCCGCAGCGCGCGGACGCGAACCGTCTGCGTCAGGTTCCACACCGTCGGCCGGAACTTGGCGAGGAAGAACAGCGGCGCGAACCAGCGCGGCGGAAACGTCTCGAACGCATCGCAGTTGGTCAGCACGAGCCCGCCGACGCGGTCGTGATCGCCGGCCAGTGCGAGCTGGCAGATCGCCCCGCCGGTGTCGCTGCCGACGAGCACGACGTCGTGCAGGTCGAGCGCGGCGAGCAGGTCGAGCACGCTCTGGGCGACGGACGTGGGCGACAGCGGGCGATCGGCAGGCATCGGGATGCGATGCGACCCGAGGGGCAGGTCGGGCACGACGCAGCGCACGCCGTGCTCGGCAAGGCCCTCGGCCACGCCATCCCACAGCGTCCCGTCGACGAGGAAGCCGTGCACGAACACGGCGGTCGGGGCGTTCGAGTGCTCGGGCCCGAACTGGCGCACGCGGATGGTGCCGCCCGGCAGGTCGACGGCGCGGTCGACCGTGCGGTCACCGGAGAGATCATCGGTCGTCATGGCGGGCGGCTCCTGGTACGTTGCTCACTTCCGAACACGCTGTACGGAAGTTACGTGCAGTCTGCATGGAAGTGAGCGAGGTTGTCAACCGATGACGCCACCGCGTCGAACGCAACGTGAACGCACCGAGGCGACGAGCTCGTCGCTCGTCGCCGCAGCGCGCCGGCGGTTCGGCGCCGATGGCTACGCCGAGGTCGGCACCGAACGTGTCGCTCGGGAGGCGGGTGTCAGCAGGGGAGCGCTGTACCACCAGTTCGCCGACAAGACCGAGCTGTTCGCTGCGGTCCTCGACCAGGTCGAAGCCGAGATCGAACAACGGATGATCGCCGCGGTCACCGGGTGCTCGCCGGACGACACGGCGACGCTGCTGCTCGTCGGCGCTGACGCGTTCCTCGATGCGTGCGCCGAACCCGACATCCAACGGATCGTGCTCATCGACGGCCCGTCGGTGCTCGGCTGGGAGCGGTGGCGCGAGATCTGCCTGCGCCACAGCGTCGGCCTCGTCGCCGCACTCCTCGCCGACGGGATGGAGCGCGGCACGATCCCGAACCAGCCGGTCGATCCGCTCACCCACGTGCTCGTCGGCGCCGTCGACGAAGCGGCGCTGTACATCGCCCGCGCGCCGGATCCGGTGCAAGCCCGGAGCGACATCGGCGAGGTGCTGCGCGGACTCGTCGCCGGAGTCACGCTGGCGACGTGACGCGACGGTGATCAGTCCGAGGTGGTGACCGTGGCGAGGGTCGGCTGGCGCTGCAGCAGGTAGCGCCGCTCGAAGAGCCGGTGGAAGCCGACCGCGACGATCAGGCTCAGCGAACCGGCGACGAGGACGATCAGCGCGAAGTTCTCCGGGATGTTCAGCTGGCTGCGGTAGACCCACGTCAACGTCACTGCGCCGATGATCGGGAAGTGCACGAGGTACAGGCTGTAGGAGATCTCGCCGAGCCACGACAGCGGCCGGATCGACAGTGCCCTGCCGATGAGCGTCGTCAGCCGACCGTCGCCCGTCGAGGCCAGGCGCAGGCCGAGCAGCAGGACCGCAGCGGCGCTCCCCACCATGAGTCCGCGAGCGAAGAGCAGTCCGTCCGCGGTGTGGATCAGGCTGCCCTCGACGGCGAAGAACGCGCCGACGACGACCAGCGCGGTGATCACGACGAGGTCGACGCGACCGCGGACCATCCGTGGGATCCAGCCGGTGGGGCGTTGGGTCGCCTCCGCTGCGCACATCCCGAACGCGAACAGGACGAGCATCCACGGCTGCGCCCAAGCCAGTCCGAGCGCCATCAGGGCAGCGGTGATCACCGCGCAGGCGAGGACGACGACGAGGTTCGGCCGCCGGCCGATCGAACGGCGCCACAACGGCAGCAGGCCGAACACGAACACGGCGTAGATCTGCACCTCGAGCGCCACCGTCCACATCGGCGTGTCGATCTCGTAGCGCCACGTCCGGCTCCAGTTGTAGACGAGCAGGAGGTGAGCGATGATCGTGCCGAGGCTGAAGGCGGGCAGCGAGACGTCCCACACGGTGCCGGAACGGTGATGCAGCGCCGGGATGGCCAGGATGAGCAGGCTGCTGCCTGCCAGGGCGGCGAGGTAGCCGGGGCCGAGACGGCGCAGCCGGCGCTTGGCGAACTCCATCCGCCCGCCGCGCAGCTCGAGCTCCTCGTTGGCGGCCACCGGCAGCATGAGGCAGTACCCCGAGACGACGATGAACACGGCTACGCCGCAGTCGCCGTACTGGAAGACCGAGAACGCCTTCCACCACGACGGCGTGGCGCCCGAGAAGCGGACGCTGGCGAACTGGTACATGTGGAAGAGCACGACGTAGCACGCGCTCGCCCCGCGGATCCCGTCGATGTAGGACAGCCGCCGGTTGGGGGTGATCCGCTGCTGCATCTGCTCGTCGTTGGTGCTCATGTCCGTCGTCATGTACCCGCCCGTCCGTTCCGTCGACCGCCTGGTCCGGCTGCTTCCCCGGTACCCGTGCCGTTGAACGCTCAGAGTAGCGAGTTCGTCGCCATTTGTGCCGATATGGTTCGACGTGTCTGCAACTTCTCGGTGGCGGGCACACGACACGCATGCGGGAGGCGGAGGGACCATGAAGATCGAATCGGTGGGCGACCTGGAGACGCGCGGGTACGTGATCGTGCGCGACTTCCTGTCGGCCGACGAGGTGCAGCTGCTGCGCGACGACTACTCGCAGCTCACCCTCGACGACAACCGCAACTTCAACTCGAAGGCGCCGACGGTGACCGTCGTCTCGCGGATGACACCGCGCTTCGACGACGTGCTCCGCCAGATCAACGAGCAGACCTCGATCCGGGTGGACGTGTACGTGCCGGACACCTCGCTCTACTTCGAGGTCGGCACGAAGGAGGGCGTGAACTTCCCGTGGCACCAGGACCACGAGAGCTTCTACATCGTCCAGAACCACTTCGACTACGTCAACTTCTACATGCCGATCATCAAGCCCGAGGCAGCGAAGTCGAACGTCAAGGTCATCCCGTTCGACGTGCTGCAGACCGTTGCCCCGAGCGCGCACGACTTCCTCGTCGGCAACGGCGCCGGGCACTTCCACCCACTTGCGGATCGATGGTTGGCGACCAATGACGATCTGGGCGGGATGCGCGTGATCAAGGCCAGCCTCGAGGATCTGGCCGTCACGCCCGAGCTCGCCGTCGGCGACCTGCTGCTGATGCGCGGCGACATCATCCACCGCACCCAGGACGCGGACACCACACGCGTCGCGCTGTCGTGGCGGGCAGCCAATGGCTCGACCGTCGTGCGCCGTTCGCGGCTGGCCGCAGGCGGGGTCCGCAAGGCGCAGATGATGCGCAACCACGTCGCGCCATACCAGAAGATGTTCGACGCGTTCGATCGTGCCGACAAGGACGAGATGCCGTTGCGCGAGCTGCTGGACATGTATGCCACCGCGCCGGCGACCACGACGATGGAGTCGCGTGCGTTCGCCCGCAAGCTGCTCCGCGAGAAGCGCCGCGCGCACACGTTGGGCAGCTACGTGTCGAGCGTGCCGATGGCCACCGGCGTTCGCGGGATGCGGTTCGCCCAGAGCTGCAGCGGTCGCCTCAAGCGCAGCCTGCGCCGCGGCTAGCTACGGGCGTCGGCGTTGCGTCGCGTCGGCGACGCCCGGCGGCACGTAACCGGCGTCGGCCCAGGACAGGTTCGTGCCGGGCGGGACGATCGCATCGATCGCGTCGAGCACGTCGGCCGACAGCGTGACGTCGGCTGCGCCGAGCTGTCCGGCGAGGTGCTCGGCAGTGCGCGGGCCGATGATCGCCGAGGTGATCGCTGGATGACGCAGGACGAAGGCGATCGCCAGGTGGATCAGCGGCATCCCGGCGTCCTCGGCGAGCAGCGCCAAGGACTCGGCGGCATCGAGCTTGATCTGGTTGCTCGGGATCGACAGGTCGTAGCGCGCCGGCAGCCGGTTGGCGCGGGTGCTGCTGACGCTGTCGTTGCCCTTGCGCCAGTTGCCGGACAACCAGCCGCCTGCGAGCGGGCTCCAGCTGATGACGCCCATGCCGTGGCGCTGGCACGTGCCGAGGACGTCGGCCTCGATGCCGCGTACGAGCATCGAATAGGGCGGCTGCTCGCAGACGAACCGCTCGCGGTTGCGTCGCGCCGCGGCCCACTGCGCCTCGACGATCTCCGAGGCGGGGAACGTCGACGAGCCGAGGTAGCGGACCTTGCCCTGGTGCACCAGGTCGCTGAGCGCGCCGAGCGTCTCGTCGACATCGGTCAGCGGGTCGGGACGGTGGATCTGGTAGAGGTCGATGTGGTCGGTGCCCAGCCTGCGCAGGCTGTTCTCGCACTCCTGGATGATCCAGCGGCGAGAGCTGCCCTGGTGCAGCGGGTTGCGGCTCATCGGGAAGAACGCCTTGGTGGCGATGACCAGGTCGTCGCGCCGGCCGGCGATCGCCTTGGCGACGATCTCCTCGGACTCGCCGTTGGAGTACACGTCGGCGGTGTCGATGAAGTTGACGCCCGCGTCGAGCGCGGTGTGGATGATCGCCACGGAGTCGTCGTGGTCCTGGTTGCCCCAGGCGCCGAACATCATCGCCCCGAGGCAGAGCTCGCTCACCTGAAGGCCGGTCGTGCCAAGTCGTCGGTACTGCATGCGTCCATCTTCGCTCATCGGCGGATGCGAAGATCGTGGTGGCGAAAAGATCTTCGGTGGCGATGTCGATCCACGGCATCGCCGTTCGACGTGTGGATGAGACCGGGCCGCAGTGGCCACGACACCAGGAGGAACACCGTGAAGTACATGCTGATCATGCGAGGCAACGACGAGGCGATGGCGTCGTTCGCCGACGTCGACATGGAGCAGATGCTCGATGCCATGGGCCAGTTCAACGACGAGCTCATCAACGCCGGCGTGCTGCTCGCCGCCGAGGGGCTCGACCCCGCCGAGGAGGGCGTCGTGGTCGACTACTCGTCGGAGCCGCCGATCGTCACCGACGGCCCGTACGGCGAGACCAAGGAGCTGTTCGGCGGCTACTACATCCTCGATGTGGCCTCGAAGGAGGAAGCCGTCGAGTGGGCCAAGCGGCTGCCGATGACCCGCCCGGGGATCAAGACCGAGATCCGCCGGGTGCCGAGCATCGACGAGTTCCCGCAGGAGAACCCGTGGATCCAGAAGGAGCGCGCATGGCGGGAGGCGACCGGTCAGCTGTGAGCGCAGCTGCGGCACGCGACGTCGTCGGTGCGGTGTGGAGGATCGAGTCGGCGCGCATCGTCGGTGCGCTGGCTCGATCCACCGGTGACCTGTCGTTGGCCGAGGACGTCGCCCAGGAGGCGTTGGCCGAAGCACTCGTCACCTGGCCGCGCGACGGCGTACCACCGAACCCGGGAGCGTGGTTGATGACGGTCGCCAAGCGCCGGGCGATCGACGCCTTTCGGCGGCGGAGCGCACTCGACGAGCGGTACGCGGCCATCGCCCACGAGGGCGGCGCGGATGCAGTGGTCGCCGACGAGCGCGACCCGGATCAGATCGACGACGACGTGCTGGCCCTGTTCTTCACCGCCTGTCATCCGGTGCTGACGCCCGAGTCGCAGGTGGCGATGACGTTGCGGGTGATCGGCGGGCTGACGAGCGACGAGATCGCCCGGGCGTTCTTCGTCCCGACCGCGACGATCCAGGCCCGCATCACCCGTGCGAAGAAGACGTTGTCGGCGGCGCAGCTGCCGTTCGAGGTGCCCTCGCCGGACGACCGCCGCGCCCGCCTGGCCGCCGTGCTCAGCGTGGTCTACGTGATCTTCACCGAGGGCTCGACGGCGACGTCCGGTGATGCTCTGATCCGCGTCGATCTCGCCCGCGAGGCAACGCGTCTGGCGCGCGTCATCGCTCGGTTGGTTCCCGACGAGTCGGAGCCGCACGGCTTGCTCGCGCTGCTGGAGCTGACCGCGGCGCGGTTCCCGGCGCGCACCGACGGCGATGGCGAGCCGGTGCTCCTGGCCGACCAGGATCGTCGTCGGTGGGATCGATCCGCGATCCGCCGCGGTCGCGGCGCGCTCGCCCAGGCCACCAAGGTCGGCCGCGGACTCGGCTACTACGGCCTGCAGGCGTCGATCGCCGAGTGCCATGCGCTTGCACCCTCGGTCGACGACACCGATTGGGAGCGGATCGTCGTCCTCTACGACGCGCTCGGTCGGCTCGCTCCGTCGTCGATCGTCGAGCTCAACCGGGCGGTCGCGCTGTCGATGTCGCAGGGGCCGGTGATGGCGCTGCAGGTCGTCGATCGTCTGGTGGCCGAGGATCGCCTGGGCGGCTCGCACCTGCTGCCGAGCGTTCGCGGCGAGCTGCTCACGCGGCTCGGTCGTGTGGCCGAAGCCCGCGCCGAGCTGCTGGTCGCCGTCGAACGTTGCACCAACGCCCGCGAACGCTCGGTGCTCGAACGCAAGCTCGCCGCGTTGCCCGACTGACCGGCCCGCCGGGCCCGAGTGTTGAACGCGCGGTGAGCGCGCGTTGAGTACTCGGATCGACCCGGCCCTGGCTCGATCCGAGTGTCGAACGCGCGGTGGGCGCGCGTTGGGTACTCGGATGGGTCGGCCTTGGCTCGATCCGAGTGTTGAAGGCGCGGTGGGCGCGCGTCGAGTACTCGGATGGGTCAGCGGGCTCGTTCGACGGCGGCGAGCAGGGCGTCCTCGACGAGCTGGGCGCGGTCGTGGGTGCCGACGTGCGTCGTCAGGAACGCCCATGCCAGGCCGAGGTCGGGGCGGGCAGCACCCCACTGGCCGCCGAGGCCGGCCATGCCGACGGTCGGTCCGTCGATGCGCCCGCTGCCGAGCGTCCAGGTCACCCGCTCGTGCACGAACCGGTCGTACCCGGTGGCGCCCGGCAGCCCGAGCCCGGACGGCAACTGCCCGTCGAGGAACGCCTGCCAGAACGAGGCGAGCCCGCGGGCGGTCGCGTGGCCGTTGACCGCGGGCACCTCGGCCTGACGCCACACCCGGTCGTTGACGTCCACCCACGGCCCGAGCGAGCGGTGCCACACCGAACCAGCACGGCCGCGCGTCGAAGCCCACCACGCCCGGTCGAGACCGACCGTGTCGGCGACCCGAGCGAGCTCCGTGTCGGCCACTCCCACGGCGATGTCGATGCCGAGCGGTTCGGCGAGCTCCTCGGCGAGGAAGCGACCGAGTGAGCGGCCGTCGATCCTGCGGACCAGCTCGCCGACGAGGTGCCCGAACGTCTGCGCGTGCTCGCAGATCACCGTGCCCGGCGCCCAGTCGGCGTCCATCTCGGTCAGCGCCGCAACAGACGCGTTCCAGTCGGTCAACGGGACGGGAGGGACCGAGATGCGGCCGGCGGTGTGGGTGAGCACGTGACGCACGAGCAGCCGGTCGTCGCCGATCTCCGGCCAGATCGACGTGACCCGGTCGTCCAGCCCGACCAGCCCGCGGTCGACGAGCAGCAGCAGGCACGAACCGGTGATCGGTTTGACGGTCGACCACGTGCACACCAGCGAGTCGTCGACGAGACCGTCGGTCCACAGATCGATCACCGGACGCCCGTCGACGAACGCGGCGACGGCGACGCCCGGCCCACACGCGTCGACCGCGGATCGGACGCCCTCGTAGCCCGGTGCGCACGTGCCGTCGGTCGTCATGGGCCCATTCTGCCGTCGACGACCGGCCAGGGAAGATATCTGTTGCAACGACTATCGTTGTGACGTACAGTTGCTGCATGTTGAACGCAACGCTGGCGAGGGAGCCGAAGGCGGTCCGTGTCGGGCGCGGCGTGCACATCAACGTCCTCCTGCTCGCCAACCGCAACCTCGAAGCGCTGGAGGAGCTGTGCCGGCCGGACGGGATCACCCACCAGCAGTACGTCGCGCTGTGGACGCTGTGCCTCGCCGACGGCGCCGATGACGGCCTGCCGATGGGAGCCGTCGCCGACGGTCTGCTCAACCGCGCGTCGGACACGACGCGACTTGTCGATCGAATGGTGCGCGACGGGCTCGTCGAGCGACTGCCCAACCCTGCAGACCGTCGCTCGGTGCTCGTGCGCGCGACCGCGGCGGGTCGACGGGCCTTCGCTTCGGTCACACCGAAGCTGCAGGACTTCCATCGACGCCAGTGGGCCGGGCTCACCGCCGCCGAGGTCGACACGCTGAACACGCTCCTGGCCAAGGCCCTCTGGGGCGAGCCCACCTGATCGGCCGCTCGGCCCTCACCCACGTCGGAGACGAACCATGGAACACCAGATCGAGCTCGCCTACCTCGGCATCGAGGTACCCGACCCCGCCAGCCTGACGCCGTTCTTCGGCGACGTCATCGGCCTCGTCCCCGGTGAACCCGCCGGCGATGGAACGCTCACGTGGCGCGACGACGATCGCGTGCACCGCGTCATCGTTCGGCAGGGCGCGGCAAACGACGCGACGTTCCTCGGCTTCGAGGCGGTCGATGGTGCCGCGTTCGACGCGGTCGTCGATCGCCTCGCCGCGGCAGGCTTCGGGACCGTCGAGGCACCGGCGGACGCGGCGTCGAGACGAGTCGATCGGCTTGCCCGTGTGGCGGCTCCCTGGGGTGTCGACGTCGAGATCGTTCAGGGGTTGCAGGCTGCGGCGACACCGTTCGCCTCACCGCTGATGGCGGGCGGGTTCCACACCGAGGGCGTCGGGTTCGGTCACGTCGTGTTCGCCACGACCGCCTTCGACGACTCGGACCGGTTCCTCGTCGACGGGCTCGGGTTCGGCCGCACCGACTGGCTGCAGATGGAGATCGCGCCGGGGATCGAGCTGGAGGTGCGCTTCTACCACTGCAACGAGCGCCACCACACGGTGGCGCTGGCCAAGGCGCCGTTCGACCTGCCGCAGTGCCTGCACCACGTGATGTTCGAGACGAACGAGCGCGATGCCGTGGGTGCCGCGTTCGATCGGGCGTGGTCCACCGACCTGCCGATCCCGAACGGACTCGGCCGGCACGACAACGATGGCATGTTCAGCTTCTACGTCCAGAGCCCGGCCGGGTTCCAGGTCGAGGTCGGCCACGGGGCCCGCGTCGTCACCGAGGACTGGGACGACCACCGTCGCTACGACCGGATCAGCGCGTGGGGCCACCAGCCCGCACGCCGCGGATGACCGAGAACGTGAGCTCCGGCGCACGCGTCGATGCCGACGTCGTCGTGGTCGGCGCCGGCCCCGTCGGGCTCGCGCTCGCGGTCCTCGTCGCCCAGTCCGGCCACTCGGTGATCGTCCTCGAACGGTGGCCGAGCCCGTACCCGCTGCCGCGGGCGGTGCACTTCGACCACGAAGTCGGTCGCATCCTGCAGTCGTGCGGCATCGGCAGCGAGCTGCGCGACGTCAGCGAGCCGGCCGACATCTACGAGTGGCGCAACGCCGACGGTGACACGCTGTTGAAGTTCGGTCGCGTCGGGGACGGGGCATCGGGGTGGCCGGAGTCGTCGATGTTCTGCCAACCCGAGCTGGAGGCGCTGCTGGAGTCGCGCGCTGCGCAGCTCCCCGGGGTTGATTTGCGGCGTGGCGTGGAGATCGTCGGCCTCGACCAGTCCGACGAACACGTCGAGCTCCGTGACGCCGAGGGTGGTGTCGTGCGGGCTCGCTACGCCGTCGGATGCGACGGCGCGAACAGCACGGTCCGCGGGCTCGCCGGGCTCGAGGTTCGCGACCTCGGCTTCTTCTACGACTGGTTGATCGTCGACGTGATCCTCGACGAACCTCGCGTCTTCCGCCCGTTGAACCTGCAGATCTGCGATCCCGTGCGCCCGACCACGGTCGTGTCGGGCGGCCCGGGGCGCCGCCGCTGGGAGTTCATGCGCCTCCCGGACGAACGTCTCGATGACCTCAACGACGCAGATCGCGCCTGGGCGCTGCTGGCGCCGTGGAACGTCAGCCCGGCGAACGCGCGCCTCGAACGGCACGCCGTCTACACGTTCCAGGCCCGCTACGCAGAGCAGTGGCGGGCTGGGCGCGTGCTGATCGCCGGCGACGCCGCACATCAGATGCCCCCGTTCGCGGGGCAGGGCATGTGCGCCGGGATTCGCGACGCGGCGAACCTGGCATGGAAGCTCGGCGCGGTGCTGGACGGCACGGCGCACACCTCCCTGCTCGACACCTACGCCGAGGAGCGCCTGCCCAGCGCGCAGGCTGCGATCGAGCTCTCGATGGCCCTCGGCAAGGTCATCTGCGTTGCCGATCCTGCCGAAGCACGGGCGCGCGACGAGGCGATGTCGGCCATGGTCCGGGCCGATCCGATCGACGTGCCGGCGTTGCCGGGAGTGGGTGCCGGCATCGTGCACCCGACCTCGCCCCACGCCGGCGGGCTGTTCGTCCAGGTCCGGGTCGATGGCATCCCGTTCGACGATCTGCACGGCGTCGGATGGCGCCTGATCTCGATGGCTCCGGTGCCGTGCGACATCGACGCGGCAACGCTCGGCTGGTTCGAGTCGATCGGCGGTCGGCAGGTCCGCATCGACGAACCGGACCCCACCTTCGTCCGGTGGAGCGCCGGTCACGACGCGACGATCGTGCTGCAGCGACCCGACTTCCACATCTACGGCACCGCCACCGATGGCGATGCCGCCGCCGATCTGCTCGCCCACCTTCGAGCCCGTCTGATGACAGGCACCCCGTCCGACACCCGTCACCGAGGAGACCCAACATGAAGCTCGCCACCCAGAACGACCGCGCCGTGATCGTGCTCGACGATGAGGTCGTCGACATCGCCGCCGCATCCAACGGTCGCTTCGGCCCCGACGTCATGGGCCTGTACGACGACTGGGACGAGTTCGTCGAGTTCGCCGGCGGCGCGACCGCTCCCACCGGCGCTCTTGACCCGACCGCGCTAGGCAACCCCGCGCCGCGGCCGCGGCAGGTGTTCGCCATCGGGCTGAACTACCGCAGCCACGCGGAGGAGTCCGGCATGGCCGTTCCCGCCGTTCCGGCGACGTTCACCAAGTTCCCCGCGTCGCTGTCGGGCCCGTTCGACGACATCGAGATCGCCGGTCCGGCGATCGACTGGGAGGTCGAGCTGGTGGCCGTCGTCGGACGCCGTGCCGACCGCGTCGACGAAGCCGATGGCTGGTCGTACATCGCCGGCCTGACGGTCGGCCAGGACATCAGCGATCGTCAGCTCCAGTTCGCGGCCGGCGCGCAGTTCTCCCTCGGCAAGTCGCGGCGCGGCTACGGCCCGATGGGTCCGTGGTTGGTCACGGCCGACGAGCTCACCGATCGCGGCGACCTTGCTCTGGGCTGCTCGGTCGACGGCGTCGTCGTGCAGGACGCGCGCACCAGCGATCTGATCTACGACATCCCGCGCCTCGTGGCCGAGCTGTCGGCCGTGCTGCCGCTGCTGCCGGGCGACGTGATCTTCACCGGCACGCCGGCGGGCGTCGGCGCCGGACGCAAGCCACCGCAGTTCCTCCAACCCGGCCAGGTCCTCGAGACCTGGATCGAGGGGATCGGCACCATCCGCAACCGGTGCGTGTGATGAGCGACGTCGCCGACGTTCGCACGTCCGTGACCCTCACCGGGACGGGCGTGCCGCATCCGAGCCCCGGTCGCGCCGGGCCGGGCGTGCTCGTGCGCCACGGCGACGTCGCGCTGCAGTTCGACGCGGGGCGCGCCACGGTGCTGCGCCTCGCCGAAGCAGGCTGCTCGCCGCACCAGCTCGCCGCCATCTTCATCACCCACGCGCACAGCGACCACGTCGTCGACCTCGCCGACCTGATCATGACGCGTTGGATCCAGGGCACGCTGCACGCCGCCGGACCACTGCCGATCGTCGCCGTCGACGGGGAGGCCACGCGCTTCGCCGACTCGATGCTCGCTCCGTACGCCGACGACATCGACCACCGCGTGCACCACGTGCAGCCGGCGCCGCCGGAGGTGGTGGTGCGGCCCTTCGCCCTGCCGACGGCGCCGACCGAGGTGTGGCGATCCGAGGACGGCGCGGTCTGCGTCGAGGCCGTCGGCGTGCACCACGAGCCGGTCATCGAGGCGGTGGCGTACCGGATCACGACGCCGTCCGGTGTGGTCGTCGTCTCCGGCGACACGCGTGTGTGCGCCGAGGTGCTCGAGCTCGCCCGTGATGCGGATCTCCTCGTGCACGAGGCCTGCCGATCCTCCGCGCTCGCTGCCGTCGTTGCGGGCACCCCCTTCGAGCGCATCTTCAGCTACCACGCCGACACCGTCGCGCTCGGTGAGCTCGCCGCTGCAGCTGGCGTCGGTCGCCTCGTGCTGACCCACCTCATCCCGCCGCCGGCGACGCCCGAGGCCGAGCAGGGGTTCGCCGACGACGTGCGCAGCGGCGGCTACATCGGCCCGCTCACCGTCGGCCACGACCTGTTGACCGTCACGTTGTAGGCGGAGTGGTGCTCTAGGGTTTTCGGCATGCCTGAGACCGGAGTTGCCCGCCTGCACCACAACGCCTGGGTCACGCGCGACCAGGAGGCCACCCGGCGGTTCTACGAGGACCTGATCGGACTGCCGCTGGTGGCCACCTGGAGCGAGACCGACGAGCTGTTCGGCGCCGAGCGCGTCTACTGCCACACCTTCTTCGGCCTCGCCGACGGCAGCGCGCTGGCCTTCTTCCAGTTCGCCAACCAGTCGGACCAGGAGCTGTTCGGGCCGACGATGCCCGAGTCGCCGTTCTCGCACATCGCCCTGAAGGTCGATCACGACACGCAGGACGGTGTGGCCAAGCGTCTCGCCGAAGCGGGCTACGAGGAGCCGGCGACGTTCGTGCTCGAGCACGGCTACTGCCGCTCGCTGTACGTGCGCGACCCGAACGGGTTGCTCGTCGAGCTCACCGCCGACCACCCCGACGTCGAGGCGATCAACGCGACGCGGGCGACCACCGCCCACGCCGATCTGGCGAACTGGCTGGCCGGCGACCACACCAGCAACAACACGTACCGCTGACCCGTGCCGAGCGACCGCACGGCGCCGCTGCCGCTGATCCCGACGACGGTGATCGGCAGCTACCCGCAACCGTCGTGGCTGATCGACCACGACCTGCTCGTCGAGAAGGGGGTGCCGCGCACCCGCGTCGCCGACGTGTGGCGGATCGCAGCGGACGACCTCGACGACGCGCTCGACGCGGCGACGCTGCTGGCGATCCACGACCAGGAGCGAGCCGGGATCGACATCGTCACCGACGGTGAGATCCGTCGCGAGAGCTACTTCAACCACTTCGCCAACGCGCTCGACGGGGTCGATCACGGGCGGGTGGGGGAGGGCATCAACCGCGTCGGCGGTCGATCACTGGTGCCGTTGGTCAACGGCCCGATCCGTCGCGGCGCGCCGATCGAGCTGGAGGCGGCGACGTTCCTGCGCTCGGCCACCGACCGACGCACGAAGGTCACCCTGCCCGGCCCGTTCACGCTCAGCCAGCTGGCGCAGAACGAGCACTACGCCGATCAGCGAGCGCTCGCGATGGCGTACGCCGACGCGATCCGCGAGGAGATCGCCGACCTCGTCGTGGCGGGCGTCGACGTGATCCAGCTCGACGAGCCGTACCTCCAGGCCAACGCAGAATCGGCGCGCGGCTTCGCCGTCGAGGCCATCGACCGGGCGATCGCCGGGGTCGCCGCGACGACGGTGCTGCACACCTGCTACGGGTACGCGGTCTACGTCGCCGACAAGCGCGGCGGGTACCCGTTCCTCGCCGAGCTGGCCGACTGCGCCGCCGACCAGTTGGCCATCGAGTTCGCCCAACCGCGCCTCGACCCGAGCGTGCTCGCCCCGCTGGCCGGCAAGACGATCGTGCTCGGGGTGCTCGACCTGTCGACGAACGAGATCGAACCGGCGAGCGTGATCGCCGACCGCCTGCGCGCCGCGCTGCAGTTCGTCTCGCCGGAGCAGTTGGTCGCCGGGCCGGACTGCGGGATGAAGTTCCTGCCGCGCACCGTGGCCTTCGGCAAGCTCGCCGCGATGGTCGAAGGCGCGGCGATCGTGCGCGCCGAGCTCAGCGGCTGACGGCTCTCAGCTGATCTCGCTGGAGCGTCCGAGCTCGCCGAAGCTCATCGCCCCGCTGCCGGCGCGGATGGCCTCGATCGGATCGCGCACGTCGTCGATGTAGCCGAGCGCGTACGCGCCCGTGCGGTAGCCCATCAGCCGCAGCAGGTCGTCGTCGAGCGTCTCGGCGACCTCGCGAGGCACCGAGAGGTACTGGTTCTCCTCCTGCCGCAACCAACCGACGACGTAGGTGATGTTGCCGGCGATGCGAACGGCATCGCCATCGTTCGGATCGGAGGTGTTCGCGCCGCCGCCGTGGTACACCTTGCCCGTGTAGAGCAGGCACGACCCGGCGTTCATCTCGGCGGGCACGGTCTCGTCGGCGGTGTGCCCGGTGGAGTCCGGCCAGTCCTGCGATCCGGGGATCAGCCGTGTCGCCCCGTTCGCCTCGGTGAAGTCGGTCAGCGCCCAGATCGTGTTGCACTGCACGTGGTGGTCGGAGGGGAACGGGAAGAAGTCGAACGCCCACTGGTCGCGATGGATCGGTTGCGCCGGTTCGCCCGGCCCGATGGCGATCGTCTGCGTCAGGTGCAGCTGGAAGTTCGTCGCTCGGTGCAGCAGCGCGGCAGCGACGTCCAGGACCAGCTGGTGCTGGATCAGCGCTCGACTGGCAGGGGAGCGGGCGATCAGTGCGCCGGTGCGCCGCGTGCGATGGCCGGCGAAGCGGTCGCTGCCGAACGGCGTCGCCTCGATGTACGGCGCCAACTCGCTGCGCATCCGGGCGATGCACGCGGGGTCGGCGAGGTCGTCGATGACGACACCGCCGTCGGCCTCCAGCACCCGGTGCACCTCTGCCGCCGTCGAGGTGGGGGGCAGGTGCTGGATCTGCGTGGTCATCGTCCTCCGTTCGAACGGTCCGCGGCGACGAGTCGTCGGGCGACGACCTGCCAGACGTCGGGATCGATGCCCATGCCGAAGTGGGTGCTGGTGACCTCGATGTTCTCGACGTTCGGCGAGCGTCGGTCGATGCACGCCGACGGCTCGACGATGCCGTCGTTGCGGCTCCAGATCGCGGTGATCGGCACCCGGATCGGCACGGCGTTGCGAGCGTCGGACAGCTCGCCGATCGCTCGCAGGGTCGCCGCGTCGTAGCGCCGGGCAACGACCGAATACGTCGGTCCGCCCATCGCCGGCGTGCCGAACGTGATCACGCGCGACACCCGGTCGGGCACATCACGGGCAGCTTCACGGCTGAGGACACCGCCGATGCTCCATCCAACGAGCGCGACGGGTCGACCCGTCGCGGCAGCGATCCGCTCGACTCGTTCGACCACGCGGAGGTACTGACCAGCGACGTCATCGGTGACTCGACCGAGCTTCGCCGCGCGCGCGTCGTGGCCGAGGCGACGCAAGTAGAGCCGCATCGGCAGCAGGGACTCGTCGGTGGCCCCGAGGCCGGGCACCAGCAGGACGGGCCCACCATCGCCGCGAGGTGCTCGCTGCAACCGCAACGCGGCAAGCGGTAGCCGGACGGTCTCGCGGGCGGTGGCCAGCTCGCGCAGCACCCGCGACATCGGCGGTGGCTGCGACGGCAGCTCCGGAAGTGGGCGGCTCGTGCGACTCGACATCGGCCCTAGCCTCGCGCAGCCGTCAGAGAGCCTGGAGCGGTTGCAGGACACCGTGGGTGTACGTGCCGCCGCCGGTCAGCGCGACCGGCTCGCCGCCGTCGGCGATGCGCTGCGCCGCGCTCGCTGACGGGGTGGGTGGCAGGACCTGATGCCGGCGCTCCAGGGTGCACGCCTGCGTCTCGTGGTGATGCTGGTACCCGCAGTCGTGCCACCGCGCTGAACTCTGGTGCGAGTGATCCGGCTCGGATCGGGCACGATGGTCGGGCGGCCCACCCCCAGTTGCCGCAGCAGCGGCGGAGGCCGGCACGCTCATGCAGCACGATCACCACGACCATGGCGCCGGCAGCGGTTCGGCCGACGGCGAGCCCGTTGCACCGAGGAAGCCCAAGCAGGAGCAGGAGGACGCGTCGACCGACGTGACGGAGATGGCTCCCGGCGTCCTGCGCACGCAGCTGCCGATCAGCATGCCCGGGCTCGGACACGTCAACTGCTACATCCTCGAAGACGAGCGGGGCATCGCCGTCGTCGATCCTGGCCTGCCCGGTCCGGAGTCGTGGGGGTTCCTGGTCGACCGCATCGATCGGGCAGGGTTCGCGGTGACCGACGTGCACACCGTGGTCGTCACTCACTCCCACCCCGACCACTACGGCGGCGCCAACCGGCTGCACCACGAGGTCGGTGCCGAGATCGTCACCCACGAGTCGTTCCGCACACTCATCGACGTCGCCACCGCCGACGACAGCGAGGACTCCGAAGAGCTCGACGTCAACTCGGCCGACGATCGCGCCGCGGCGATGGAGCGCTACCTCGCTCAGCCGTCACCGTGGGGCGGGCGTCGCCCGGGGCCGCCGCCGGAGTTCGTGCGCCGGATGACCGAGGGCGGCCCGGGATCGAGCTTCGCCGCACCGCGTCCGACGCGAACGTTGATCGACGGGCAGACGATCAAGCTGGCCCGGCGGGAGTGGGTGGCGATGCACACGCCGGGCCACACGTACGACCACCTGTGCCTGTACGACCCGGAGTCGGGCGTCGTGTTCACCGGCGATCATGTGCTGCCCTCGATCACCCCGCACATCAGCGGCTTGGCGCCCGATGCCGATCCGCTGGCGCTGTTCTTCGCCTCGCTGCAGCGCATGGCCGAGATGACGAACGTGTCGATCGCGCTGCCCGCCCACGGCCACCCGTTCGTCGATCTGCGCGGCCGCGCCGAGCACATCATCGAGCACCACGAGGAACGGCTGGACATCATCCGCAACGCCGTGCCGACCTTGCCGAACGGGACCGTCAACGGCTTCATGCGCGTGCTCTTCAAGGAGCGCTCGTGGGGCGACATGGCCGAGAGCGAGACGTTTGCCCACCTCGAGCACCTCCGCGAGCGCGGCGAGCTGGTGCGCCACTTCGAGCACGGCATGGCGCAGTACGCGCCTGCGGGCTGATCGCTCCTCGTCGATTTCTGGATGTTTGAAACGCGGCAGAGCCCGCGAGTCAGACATCCAGTTGGCGCGTCGCGTCGCCCCGACCGTGCGGTGATGCGTCTGTCGGTGCATGACGAACCACATCGTCGCCGCGCCACGCCGCGTGCATCGCCTCCTCGATCTCGCGCGCAGCTGGTGGCCGGCGCCGGCCTTCATCGCTGTCTCGTTGACCTGCCAGGAGGTGCTGCTGATGTCGCGCTACGACGTCGGTGGTCACGCCGCCGGGCACCTGGCCGGCGCGACCGTGCCGTTCATGGCGGCTGCCGTCCTGTGCATCGTCTTCTGGGCGACGCCGTTGGCTCGCCGCCAGCTCGACCTGCTGCTCGTCGGCGCGGCTTGGATGGTGACGACGGTTCTGGTGATGCTCGGCAACCTGCGCGTGGTCGACGACCTCGTCGCCGCGGGGTACGGGCACACGCCGACCGGCTCGGTCCCCGACGTCGCCAACCATGCGCTTGCCAACGCCTCCCCCTGGTACGCCGAAGCGGCCGCGCTCGTGCTCATCGCTGCCTGGCGCCGGCGCCGTCACATCGGCAATCGAGCGACGCTCGCCGCGGTCGTGGTGACGGTGATCATCCCGCCATGGTTCATCCCCGGTGCCGGCGTGATCGTGCTGGCGATCGTGCGTCTGGTGCATCGAGGTCACGTCGATCCGGCACCCGAACCAGCCAGGTGAACCCGGCCGTCGCGCCATCCGCCTTGCCCGCCACTCTCAACGTAGTGCAGGGGTGGGGGCTTGAAGCAAGTGCCTCGATGTGCTGTGAATGCTCGCTGTCGAAGGCCGGCAGAGCATGGCCGCAGGACGAGCTGGGAGGGCAACGGTGGGAACGAGTTCGACGAGGTGGGTGGTGGGGTTCGAGGAGATCGACCAGACGTGGGTCGAGGTGGTCGGCGGCAAAGGAGCCGGGCTGGGGGAGCTGTGCCGCATCGGCGGCATCGACGTGCCCGCCGGGTTCTGCGTGACGACGCACGCCTTTCGTCGGGTGATGGCGTCGTCGTCAGTCGACGAGTTGCTCGACGAGCTGTCGCGACTGGGCCCGGATGATCGCGCCGCGATCAGCGTCAGCAGCCGGGCGATCCGGGACGCGATCGAGGCGGTCGTCGTGCCCGACGACATCGCGACAGCGATCACCGAATCGCTCGCCGGGCTCGGTGTCGACGATGCCTACGCGGTGCGATCCAGTGCAACCGCGGAGGACCTCCCGAACGCGTCGTTCGCCGGCCAGCAGGACTCGTTCCTGAACGTCGTCGGTCCGAGCGCGATCGTCGAACACGTCCGCTGGTGCTGGGCCTCGCTGTTCACCGATCGCGCCGTCAGCTATCGCGTGCGCAACGGCTTCGACCATCGCAGCGTGCACATGGCCGTCGTCGTGCAACGGATGGTGCAGCCGGTCGCAGCGGGTGTGATGTTCACCGCCGACCCGGTCTCGGGGAACCGGAAGGTCGTCGCGATCGAGGCGGCCCTCGGCCTCGGTGAGGGGCTGGTGTCCGGGCGGGTGAACGCCGACTCGTACGAGGTTCGTGGAGGGAGCGTGGACGCGGTGCGAGTCGCCGGCGAACGTCGGGTGCTGAGCGATGCCGACGTGCTGCGCATCGCGCAGTCGGGTCTGCGGATCGCATCGCACTTCGGGAGCCCGCAGGACGTCGAGTGGTGCCTCGTCGACCAGGGCGATCACGGTGGCCGTTTCGCCATCGTGCAGAGCCGACCGATCACCACGCTGTTCCAGCCGCCGGTGGCCGACGACGACGGGTTCCACGTCTTCGTGTCCGTCGGGCACCAGCAGATGATGACGGACGCGATGCGGCCGCTCGGGTTCTCGATGTGGCAGATGATCGCGTTGCCGCGGATGTACGAGTCGGCCGGGCGACTCTTCGTCGACGTCGCCGACCGCTTGGCATCACCGGCCACCAGTGCTGGTCTGGTGGCGATGTTCACGAAGGCGGACCCGCTGATCGGCGGAGCGATGCAGACGATCCTCGATCGCGGCGACATCACTCCAGCGGCCGACGATGCGCCGCCGGCGCCGCCACTCCGCGGCAACGGTGGGCTGGATCTGCTCGATCCTGACCCGACGATCGTCGCCGGGCTCGTCGCCCGGACCTCCGCCTCCGTCGCCGTGCTGCAACGCGACATCCGCACGGTCTCGGGCGAGGCGCTCCTCCAATTCATCCGGACGGACGTCCTCGAGCTGAAGCGGCTGCTGTTCGATCCGTTCAGCCATCAGGCGATCATGACGGGCATGGACGCCGCGTGGTGGCTCAACGACCACCTCGACGAGTGGCTCGGCGAGAAGAACGCGGCTGACGCGCTGACGCAGTCGGCGCCGGGCAACGTCACCTCGGAGATGGGGCTGGCGCTGATGGACGTCGCCGACGCGATCCGCCCGCACACTGCTGTGGTCGACTTCTTGCACGGTGTCGTCGACGACGGGTTCATCGACGAGCTGGCTGCTCTGCCCGGCGGAGCCGAGGCACGGGAAGCGATCGTGGCGTACCTCGATCGGTACGGGATGCGGTGCGTCGGCGAGATCGACATCACCCGGCCGCGCTGGAGCGAGCAGCCGAGTGCGCTCGTGCCGCTGCTCCTCGGCAACATCAAGCACTTCGAGCCCGGAGAAGGGCAGCGCCGATTCGAGCAAGGTCGAGAGGCGTCGGCGGCGAAGGAAGCCGACGTGCTGACGCGACTGCGTGCGTTGCCGGACGGGCAGCGCAAGGCGGAGGAGACGAAGGCGATGATCGATCGCGTGCGGACGTTCGCGGGCTACCGCGAGCACCCCAAGTACGGCGTCGTCTGTCGCACGATCCTCTACAAGCGGGCCCTGCTCGAGGAAGCCGACCGACTCGTCAGCGCGGGAGTGATCAGCGACCCGGCGGACATCTTCTTCCTGACGTTCGACGAGCTCGAGCACGCCGTGCGCACGGGCCGCGCGGACGACGAGCTCATCGCCCGTCGCAAGGACGAGCTCACGTCGTATCAGTCGCTCACGCCACCGCGGGTGATCACCTCCGATGGCGAGATCGTCAGTGGCTCGTACCGGCGCGACGCCCTCCCGGCGGGCGCGCTCGCCGGGATCGCCGTCTCGCACGGCACGATCGAAGGCCGAGCCCGCGTCATCCTCGACATCGCCGAGGCAGCCGACATCGAGCCCGGCGACATCCTCGTCACCGCCTACACCGATCCGAGCTGGTCGCCGCTGTTCGTCGCGGTCGCTGCACTGGTGACCGAGGTCGGTGGACCGATGACGCACGGGGCGGTCATCGCACGGGAGTACGGCCTGCCCGCGGTCGTCGGCGTCGAGCACGCCACGCTGCTGATCCGCGATGGACAACGGATCCGCGTCAACGGCGCGGACGGCTACGTCGAGATCCTCAGCTGACAGCGGGTCGCGTTCTGCGTGACACGGCGAGGATGCCGCCGGCGATGGCCGCGGACAGCACGCCGCCGACGAGATCGCGGCCGGTCTGCGTCGTCGCCTTGAGGACGAACAGGTGCACCAGCGAGGCGCCGAGCAGCGGCACCCATGCGGTGTCGCGAGCGGGGTTCTCGGCGACGTGGCCGAGCAGCAGCACGTTGAACAGGATGTGCCCGGAGAACGCCCAGTCGAGGGCGAGCGCGACCGGGCTGACGACGGCGGCAGCTCCGAGGGTCAACCACCATCTCGGCGTGAGCGTCGCGCGAACCTGCGCGACGTACGGGATCCCGATGCCGAACAGCGGAAAGGCGTACCAGTACAGCGCCGTCGTCGGCGGCATGACGAAGGCGAACGCCGTGCCGAACGCGACGCTCGCGCCGATCACGACCGGCCAGTTCGGGCCGTGCGCGACGTTTGCGGCCGTGCGGTCGGACTTCCTCGTCAGGATCCGGGTCCGGGGCATCATCTCGCCGACGGTATCCCCGTGCTCGGCGCTCCGTTCATCACGGTGCCGCTGCTCTTTCGCGGACGAAGGACTGCGACGCAGATCGATCGGGTGGTGGCGATCGTGCTCGGCGGCACCGCCCTCACCTCACGGTTGTGACCGCTACGAGTGGTGTTCGCGGTGGAACGCTGCGGTGAGCTCGGTCCGATTGCGCACACCGATCTTCGCGTAGGCGTGCTCCAGGTGGGTCTTGACCGTCCCCGCACCGATGAACAGGCGCTCGGCGGTCTGCCGGTTCGTCAAGCCCTCCGCCACGAGCGTGGCCACCTGGCGCTCGGCCGGCGTCAAGCCCTCCCAGCCGCTGTTCGGTCTGCGGCGCGGGCCCGTCGATCGGGCCACTGAGGCGAACGCCGCATCCGGGTCGAGGCCTTCGCCCTGGGTTCTGGCGGCGATCAGATCGTCGTCGGCGGCAGATGCGAGCTCCGCAAGCGTTGCGGCGAACAGCGAGCCGCACGGTTCGTCGACGACGCCGACCCGTCTGGCCAACGCATCCGCCGCGCCGACGACGCGCATCGCGCCGGTGTGGTCGTCGAACGACGCACAGCAGAGCGCCATGACGCGCAGGCACCCGATCGCGTGCGCGTCCAGTCGCTCGGCGCGCAGCACCGACCACGCGGCGATCGCCGACCGCCACGCCACGGTCGGTCGCGACGCGCTCGTGGCGATGAAGGCCGACCAGCACTGCACGACGGCGAGCCCCGGCGGCGTTCCGTGGCGTTCGGCCACTCGCTGCGCCAGCACCGCAGCGGACTCGGCAGCGGACAGGTCGCCGACGGCGAGTGCCCAACGGCATCGCTGGAGGTGCAGCGTCATCGCCACGTCGGGCGCGTGCTGCTCGACATCGCCTTCCACGTCGTCGAGGAGCTGCCTCGCCCGCTCGACGTCGCCGACGCTCAGGCAGGCGTCGATCAACGCACCGACCAGCGTCAGCGCGGCGGTGTGGGCTCCTTGAGCGACACAGCGATCCAGTGCGCGTTCGACGTCGTCGAGCGTGTTGGCGGCGCGACCCGCTCGTTGCGCAACCTGGCTCTGCGCGGCGACCAGCAGTGCGCTGATCGACGTGTCGCCGGCCGCTGCGACGTGGTCGACCGTCCGTCGCTCGAGCGCGCCCGCCTCGACGACATCGCCACGGATCGCCGCGGCTTGGTAGCGACCCAACCAGTCCCACGCCAGCAGTGGCGGGTGGCGCAGGTGCTCGACGAGCGGTCGCACGGATGCCAGGCGACGCACGGCATCGTCGACGCGCAGCTCCTGGAGGTCGATGTACGCCAGCACCTGCGACGAGTCGACGTGGCACCAGTCGTCGACGCCGACGGAGCCCTCGATCGACGATCGCAGCACCTCACGTGCCCTCGTCCGCTGGTTGAACATCCCACCGACGCCGAGCGCGTTCTCGCATCGGGCGACGAACGATCGATCACCGATCTGGCGCGCCATCGCCAACGTCTCGTCGGCCAGCGTGAAGGCGCGCTCGACGTCGCCGGAGTACACCGCCAGGTGCGCTGCTCCCCAGCGCGCCGGCAGCTGAGCCGTGATGGGGATGTCGAGGTGCTCGCAGCACTCGGCGAACCACTGCGCCCCTTCGGCGAACCGGGCTGCGGCCACCCACACGAACGTCAACGAGCCGCACATCCGCCAGAGCGTGCTGGCCTCGTCGTTCTCGGCGGCGAAGTGCATCGCCGAGTCGATGTCCGACGCGCACCTCGACAGCGTGGCCAGCCACTGCGACTGCCGGTTCGTCTCCAACCCGGCCCGGCCTTCGTCGCACAGCGCGGCGAAGTGCTCCATGTGTCGCCGCTTGGCGATGGCGGCCGACTCGTCGTCGGCGTGCTGACGAGCGAAGGCTCGAACGACGTGCAGCATCCGATATCCGGTGTCGGTGGCATCGCCGTCGCGTTGGATCAGCGACCGGTCGACCAAGCGGCCGAGGACGGCGATGACGTGCGACGACGATGCGCTCGGGTCGAGCACCGCGTGAGCATCCGCGAGGCGGAACCCGCCCTCGAACGTGGACAACGAACCCATCGCCTGCCGCTGGACCTGATCGAGTTGCCCGAACGATGCGTCGATGCACGCGTGCATGGTCCGTTGACGCGTCGGCACGTCGACGCCGTCGAGCGTCAGCAGCGAGAGGTCGAGACGTACCGCATCTGCCAGCTCGGCAACTTCGACGGAGCGAGCACGGGACGCCGCCATCTCGATCGCCAACGGCATGCCGTCGAGGTACGAGGTGATGTCGCGGATCGAACGCCACTGTGCTTCCGTCGGTTGGAGGCCAGGGGAGACCAGCCTCGCTCGATCGACGAACAGCTGCGCCGCAGCGGGCACTGCGCCATCGGTCGTCGACAGCGGGCTCACGTCGTAGAGCTGCTCGCCGGAGAGTCGCAGCGGCTCACGGCTCGTGGCGAGCACGACAACGTGCGGAGCGCGGGCGATGGTGTCGACGACGAGCCGTGCCGGAGCGTCGCCGAGGTGCTCGCAGTTGTCGAGGACGAGCAGCGCCGGCTCTCCGTGCGCCCAGTCGACGATCATCGACGCTGCATCGTCGAGCGGGACGGCACGGATCCCGAGCGATGTGCCGATGGCCTGGGCGAGACGATCTGCGCCCGTCACCGATGCGAGCTCGATCACGCCGACGCGCCATCCACGCCGGCCCATCCGGTCGGCGACGGCGATCGCCAGGGTCGTCTTGCCGACCCCGCCGGGCCCGGTGAGCGTCACGGCACGGCCGCCGGCGATCAGCCCGTCCAAGGCGGCCAGGTCTGCGTCGCGCCCGACGAGGTCGTGGTGGCCGGGCGAGCTCATCTGCTCATCTTCTCAGTGGCGGATGCGCGGAAGATCTGCCGAACGGCAGATGTTTGCCGCGACGTCGATCCGTACGGTCGAGCGGCATGGGAGATCGACCGGACATCGCAGCACACACGGATCGCCAGGCGGCGGCACAGGCGTTGTGGGACGCCGTCGGGCGGGGGGACTACGAGCCGTGGTTCGAGAACCTCGCTGACGACGTCGTGGTCGACAACGGTCCCGGCGCCGGGCCGTGGCGGCACACCGTCGGCAAGCAGGCCTGGCTCGAGTTCGCCATGCAGTTCGCGCCGATCTTCGGCGACACCTGGCGCCAGGTCGGCACGTGCGTCTACGCGGATGCTGACATGTCGATCACGATCGTCCACGAGACCGGCCAGACGCCCGAGGGTGATCGGTTCGACAACCGCGCCATCTGGGTGGAGCGTTGCGACCCCGACGGTCGGGTCAACCGCATCTGGACGACCGACCTCGCCCACGAAGCGCTCGAGGAGTTCTGGCTGCGCAACCCGGTCTCCGTCGCGGCAGGCGCCGCGGAATGACCGCAGCTCGGCGTCGGGTCGGTCGCCGCGCGGCGTTGCTGCTCGCCGTCGTCGTGGCGTCGTCGTGCGCGAGCGGCGATGCACGAGACCGGGCGGTGGCGACCGTCGCAAACCCTGGCGTCGACGCGACGGCGATCACCGCTCCGGCGGACTGCGACATCGAGGCGGCCGTTCGTGAGCAGATCCGCGAGATGGCGATCGACTTCGTCGACGACCAGCACACGTACGGCGTCATCGTCGCCGCTCGACTGCCAGGCGGTTGCGACGTGGTCGTCAACGCCGGAGCGGACGGCCGGGATCCCGAGACCCGCCAGCTCGGCACCGGTCGGATCCTCATCGCCTCGGTCACCAAGACGTTCATCGCCGCCGAGATCATGGCGCTCCAGGAGGACGGCAAGCTCGATCTCGACGACACGATCGATCGTTGGGTGCCGCAGGTGCCGAACGCAGCGAACATCCACATCGGTCAGCTGCTGACACACACCAGCGGGTTGACCGACAACGTCGACACGGCCGCCTGGCGCAACGCGCTGCTGGCCGATCCGACTCGGCGGTACACGCTTGCCGAGGCGCTGGATCTGGCAGCGCCGCAAGCCACCAACGAACCCGGGCACTACCAGTACGCGCAGGCGCCGTTCATCATCGCCGGGATCATCATCGAGGAGGTCACCGGGCGATCGTTGGCCGACGAACTGACGCAGCGCTTCTTCGAACCGTTGGGGATGAGCGACACCACCATCGATCCAGACGACGCGTCACGAGGACTCGACCACGGTTGGTTCACGCTCGACGACAACGGTTGGGGTGGCATCCAGGGTGATCGGACGACGTTCGATGACACCGTCGCCCGCGACGAGGACATCGTCTCGACACCCGTGCTCGGCGTGCTGCTGTCGGCCACCGAAGCCCATGGCGGCGTGGTGTCGACGATCGCCGACGTGCTGACGTGGGGGAGCGCACTCGGCGACGGGCGAGCGCTCGGCGGCGCCACCGACGACTTCTTCTTCCGCCCGACGCCGATCTCGGCGACGGCAGAGGAACCGGCGCACACGGGCTGGGGCACGGGTTGGCTCGCGCACGTCTGCCCGTGCGACCTCGAGAACACGACCACGCCGACCGTGGTCTTCTCGTTCCACGACGGCGAGACGCTCGGGTCGCGCACGATGCTCGCGGTCGACCGTGTGCACGGCATCACCGTCGTGATCCACGCCAACACCCGCGAGATCACCGACGACGCACTGCTGACGCTCGCATACGACGTCCACCAGACGCTCGTCGCCGAGCTTCCTGGTTCGGGCTGACTCGACTCTTCGTGAGCGGGTGGAGCTGGGGGGAATCGAACCCCCGTCCATCAGGCACTGAACGTTCGTGCTACGACCATTCCCGACTCACCCTCTGACGCAGAGGGACCGGCGGGTCGGCTGGCAGTCGATCACTCGGCTGCCCACGGATCGTCTTTCCGATCAGTCAGCGGTCTTTCCCACGGTCAACGGTCTTTCCCATTGCCATCCCCCGCTTCTGTTGCCGGGCTGCGGTGGATCGGCCCCGTGCGCCATTGCTGGTCACGATGTCTCTCTACAAACTGACTAGGTCAGGCTGCGAGAGCGAACTGCTCGTTGGCAATTCTGTTGTTTGCCCCGTTTAGCGAGTCTGAGCAACTCGGGTCGCACGCTCGAACAATGAAACTGATGTCGAAACCAGTCAGCCCCGTGTGAAAGCGAAGCGCCAGGCTACCGCCACCGGACGGCGCTGGGTCACGGATGGGGGAGCGGGATGTCGCCGCGGTCGACGGCGCGGGCCAGCTCGATGCGCGAGCGGCAGCCTGTCTTGGCGTAGAGCCGGGTGAGGTAGACCTCGACGGTCTTGACGCTGTAGTGCATCGTCGCCGCGATGTCGCGGTTGCTCATGCCGGCGCTGACGAGCTTGGCCAGCGCCGCCTCGGTGTCGGTGAGCCCGGCGTCATCGGCCGATCGGCGAGGCACGGTCGCTCGCCGAGCGCGGAGCTCGGCGGCGGCACGCTGTCGCCACGGCAGCGCGCCGAGTTGATCGAAGATCTGATGCGCGGTGGTCAGGTCACGAGATGCGTCATCGCCGAGCGTGCCGAGCAGCAGCAGCGCCTGCGCGTGATGGAAGGTCAGTCCGAGCGAGGCAGCGCTCTGTGCCGCGGCACGCGCGGCATCGGCGTCGCCGCGAACCCTCGCTGCGGCGAGCTGGGCCCGGATCACGCAGAGCGGTCGGGGCCAACGGCGAGCTTCTGATTCCAGTTGATCGAGCCGGGCCTCCGCAGCATCCCGATCGCCTGCGGCGAGGCAGGCGTCGATCAGTGATTCGAGGAGGATGTCGAGGCCGTAGCGCAGACCGCTCGCGTCGATGTCGTCGAGCGCTGCCGTGAGGACCGTACGAGCACCGGTGATGTCGCCCTGTGCGAGTGCGACCTTGCCGATGGTGGCGCAGACGCGCTGGCGCACCGCCTCGATGTGCCAGCGGAAGCCGGCAGCCACCTCGGCAGCCTGCTTCGTCTCGCCGCGCTCGAGATGGATCTCGCAGACGACGTGCTGGATGATGCCGTTCAGCTCGATGGTCTCGGTGTGCTCGAGCTCCCAGGCGAGGTCGGGCACACGTGCCATGACGTCGTCCCACTGGCCGAGCTGGAAGCCGAGCAGCACCTCGGCGGTCTCGATCTGCGCGCCGAAGCTGACGCTGCGATCGTTCACGCGCAACGCGGCCGCGGCAGCGAGCACGCGCTGCGCCCGCTCGACATCGGTGAGGAACGCCGCTTCGGTGGCGATCGCCCCCAGCGTGCTGATCTGCGTCTGTCGCGAGGTCGCCGGACCGAGGCGCTCGAGGTCGTCGAAGAGCTTGTCGACCGTGACGCCGTCGCCGCACAGACCGGCGCGGTGCAGGTCGTGCGTCATCATGTTGGCCGTCTCCGCAGCGGTTGCGCCGGGGTGCGTCGCGGCGTGGTCCGGCTCGGCGTCGAAGCGCTCGCCGAGCTCGGTGCGGAAGTGGGCTCGCTGCGCCAGCAAGGGTCCGTCGAGCCCACCGGCGCGCCGCTCCTCGTCGTCGAGGACCTCACCGGCCAGGCGCAGCTCACCGCAGATGTAGAGGCTGTTGACGGTCTCTGCCAGCGTGCGCGAGCGGGCCGCCCCCGCGGGCAGGTGTTCGAGCGCCGCTCTCCCCAGCCGCGCCGCCGCCCGCGGACGCGAGGCGCGGAACATCGCAGCTGCCTGTGACGCGGTGATCGTCGTGCGCGTCGGCGAGTCGACCGGCAGCAGCTGCGCGCATCGTTCGAACCAGCGCGCCGAGACGAGCGGCGCAGTTCGTGCGGTGGCTCGCCCGGCTTCGGCGAGGATCGCCGCGGCCGCTTCGTCGCCGGGGTCGGCAGACAGCGACACGTGCCGAGCGAGATCGGTGACGTCGACCGCCACCCCGCGATCGCGTTCGCGGCGAAGGCTGTCGGCGATCAACTGGTGCAGGCGCCGCTGCTCGCCCGGGCCGACGTCGTCGTACAGCGCCTCGCGCAGGATGCTGTGGGCGAACTCGAATCGGTCGTCGCCGACGCGCACCAGCAGCTGCTCGGCAACGAGTCGATCGAAGCATCCGGTCGTGTCGCCCTCGGGCAGCTTGGCGATGGATGCGACGAGCGCCAGCTGCCGCACCGACACCCGTCCGAACGCGGAGATGATCCGCGCGACGTGTGCGTCGTTGCTGCCGACCTGGAAGAAGCGATGCACGAGCGCGGTGCGCGGCCGCAGCACCGGTTGGTGCTCCAGCAGCCGCGCCTTGCCGCCGTCGAGGGCGACGCTCGACGAAGCGACCAGCGATCGCGCGGTCTCGGTGGCGAAGAACGGGTTGCCGCGGCTGGACTCGAACACGAGGTCGACGATCGACTGGTCGGGGCTGACACCGATGACCTGCGCGACCAGTGCGTGGACGTCGCTGCGGTCCAGCGGCCCGACGTCGACGACGATGCCGCGCCCATCGAGCTCCAACTGCTCGACGAGGCGATCGAGCTCAGCGGTCTCGGCCCCACTGCGCTCGCGCATCGATCCGATCAGCAACGCCCGCCGAGCCGAGAGCTGCCGGGCGAGCCGCATGAACAACGACAGCGAATCGGCGTCGGCGGCATGGAGGTCTTCCCACACCATGACGAGGGGATCGCGATCGGTGATCCGCTCGATCAGCTCCACGACAGCGCTCAACAGTGCGTGCGGCCGCGCGCCACTGCGGTCCTGTGGATCGCCGATCTCGATGAGATCGGCCAACCGTCGCGTTCGATCGACGACGTCGGCGGGCGCATCGCGTGGCACGTTGCCGAGCAGGTCGCGCACGAGCGCGTAGGGCGTGCCGCGGTCTGCGGACGCGGCGTGCCCGATCATCACGACAGCGCCCATCGGCGCCACGCGGGCGAGGACCTCGTTGGCCAACCGCGACTTTCCGATGCCGCCGTCGCCGCGGATCAAGGCCATCGAACCGTGCCCCGCTGCGGCGCGCTTGAATTCGGCCAGGAGCTCGGCAACGTGCGCGTCGCGGCCGATGAGCTGCTGGCCGATCGAGATGGCCTTCTCGTTGAGCGTCTGCATCCGTTCCCCTCACGTCGATCGACGGCCGGACCTGGAGGACACTACCGGATCCGCCGCGTAGGGGACCCCTACACCCCAGCTCAGACTGGGTTCGTCGGCGAACCCGTGGGGGTCGCGCAGGGCGATCCCTACTCCCGCTGCGTGTGCGGAACGCGCAAGCTGCCGTCTCGTGGCGGTTCTCGCCACTGGGGGTGTGTGGAGCGATGGGAACGCGGATCGAGCTGGAGCTCGCACCGAAGCAGCAGCACGACGACTCGGCCGGGGTGTCCGGATCGTTGCGCATCGACGGCGGCGCGCTGACGCCGTTCGTCGGCTGGGTGCAGCTCCTGTCGATCCTCGAACGATCGATCCACGCCTCTCCGTCCGACGACAGCACTCGTCCGCGACCGGACCGTGCACAAGGGGGAACACGATGAGAGCTCGATCGAAGATGCGGCTGCGAGCGGTGCTCGCCGCGACAGCACTGCTCGCCGTCGCGTGTGGCAGCGACGACGACACGACCGGCACACCTGCGGCGACGAACGCGCCGAGCACGGGCGACACGACCGCAGCGTCGACACCCGCGCCCGATGGCACGTCGGCCTCTGGACCGGATCGCACCGGGCAGACGATCAAGGTCGGTCTCGTCAACATGGACGCCGGGCCGTACGCCTTCCCCGAGTTCCGCGTCGGCGCGCAGCTGGCGATCGATCAGATCAACGCGTCGGGTGGCATCAACGGGGCGAAGCTCGACGTGGTGTCGTGCAGCACCGACCTCACCCCTGAGTCGTCGATCGACTGCGCCAACCAGCTCGTCGAGGCCAACGTCGCGCTCGCCTACACCGCGATCGACCTCGCTTCCGATGCCGCGTTGCCCGTGTACCAGGAGGCCGGGATCCCGTACATCACGACGAACAACTGGGGCTCGGCGCAGTCGAACGCCGACGGTTCCTACCTCCTGCACACCGCCAGCGACGCGTTCGCGATGGGTGCGTTCGCACTCGCCGAGCAGCTCGGCATCACCAAGGTGGCGGTCGTCTACGAGCAGAGCCCGTCGGCGGAGGACTTCGCCAACAACGTCGTCGTGCCGCTCGGCGAGCAGCTCGGCGTCGAGCTGCAGGTGATCCCGGTCGACGCTGCCGCTCCGGATTGGACGGCCGCCGTCGCAACGGCGAAGGCCGGCGGTGCCGGGATGATCTGGGGCCAGCTGTCCGAGGGTGGTTGCATCGGCGAGGTCTCCGCCGCTCGCGCCGCCAACTTCGAGGGCGCGGTCGTGGCCGGCGCGTGCAACGCGTTCATGGCCGAGCTCGGCGACGACTCGGTGGGCATCTACACGCTGCTCGGCTCGCACATGCCGAGCACCAGGGCGTCGGCCCCGGCCGAGATCGCCCAACGGCTCGACGACTACGTCGCGGCCATGGACGCCGCTGGCGAGTCGAAGTACGCCGAGGGCTACGCGACGTGGCCGTTCAGTGCGTGGATGGAGCTGCGCAGCGTGCTCGAAGCGGTGCCCGGCGACATCACGCCGGCTTCGATCGAGGCGCAGCTGGCCGAGCACGTGGCGATCCCGGGGTGGTTCGGACCCGACCTGCACTGCGCAGACGCGCCGTGGCCGTCCTCGAAGTCGAACTGCACCGCCACGCTCGGCGTGTTCCAGACCGAACAGGCAGACGACGGCTCGCTCGTGCGCACCAACGTCATCGACTTCTTCGACGCCTATGCCAGGTCGCAGGCCTGAGCGTCCGCTGAGCCAGTGGGATCGGGGGAACCATGGACCAGTACATCGTCTTCGCGCTGATCGGCCTCGGCTTCGGCGCCCTGTACGCGGCGATCGCGATGGGTGTTGTCATCACGTTCCGCGGCACCGGCGTGATCAACTTCGCGACCGGGGCGATGGCGATGTGGGGTGCCTACGTGTACGCCGATCTCCGCAAGCGCGGCGATCTCGTGCTGCCCGTCGTCGGCATCCCGCATCGGGTCCACCTCGCAGATGACGTGCCGTTCATCGTTGCGTTCGGGCTCGGCGTGCTGTCGTGTGCGGTCATCGGGTTCGCCGTGCACGTCCTCGTGTTCCGACCGCTTCGGTCGGCGCCGGTGCTCGCCAAAGTGGTCGCCTCGGTCGGCTTGTTGCTCCTCCTGCAATCGCTCACCGCGCTGCAGTTCGGGACAGCGAGCCGGCCGGTGGCGTCGATCCTTCCGGCCGAGCCGCTGACGATCGGCGACGCCGACTTCCCGAGAGACCGCCTGTGGCTGCTCCTCGTCGTCGTGCTGGTGGCGACGGCGGTGTCGGCCACCCTCCGGTTCACCCGGTTCGGCCTGGCAACGCGCGCCGCGGCCGAGAGCGAGCGCGCTGCTTCCTTGGCGCGGTACTCCCCGCAGCTGCTCGCTGGCAGCACGTGGGTGCTGTCGAGCGCGATCGCCGGTGCCATCGGCATCCTCGTGGCACCGATCACCGTGCTGAGTCCGGTGACCTACTCGCTGGCGATCGTGCCGGCGCTCGCGGCAGCGCTGCTGGGTCGCTTCCAATCGATCCCGTTGACCGTGGCCGCGGCGCTGGCGCTCGGTTCGTTCCAATCGATCGTCACGTTCCTGACGAGCCGCCCGTGGTGGCCGACGTGGGCGGTGACCGGCCTGCCGGATGCCGTGCCGTTCGTCGTGATCGTCGTTGCACTGTTCGTGCTCGGCGATCGGTTGCCGACGCGAGGCAGCGCCGCGACGCCGCGACTCCCGCGAGTGGTACGGCCGCGGAACCGGCCGGCGGTGATCGCCGCCCTCGTCGCCGCGGGTGCCGCGGCGATCCTCCTCACCAGTGGCACCTACCGGTTCGGGATCATCACCAGCTTGATCGTCAGCATCATCATGCTGTCGCTCGTGCTGCTGACCGGGCTCGTCGGTCAGATCTCGCTGGCGCAGGCAGCGCTCGCCGGCGCTGCCGGCTTCACCCTGTCGCGTGTCACGCATGGCGCCGGCGTGCCGTTCCCGTTCTCGATCTTCATCGCCGCGCTCGCGGCGGCTGTGCTCGGCGTCCTGATCGGCGTTCCCGCGTTGCGCATCCGTGGTGTGCAGCTCGCCGTCGTCACGTTGGCCGGTGCTGTCGCACTCGAGCGGTTCGTGTTCCGCAACCCTCGCTTCACGTCGTCGTCGGGAAGCCCGATCAGCGATCCGACGCTGTTCGGGCTCGACCTCGCGATCCGCCAGGGTCGTGACGTCGCTCGGTGGCAGTTCGGCATGGTCGTGCTGGTGCTCGCCACCGTCGCCGCGGTGCTGGTCGGCAACATCGCGCGTGGCGCCACCGGCAGACGGTTCCTCGCAGTGCGCTCGAACGAGCGGGCTGCTGCATCCGTCGCGATCGACGTCGCGGCGACCAAGCTCCTCGCCTTCGCACTGGCGTCGTTCCTCGCCGGCCTGGGCGGGGCGTTGATCGGCTACAGCCGTGGCCAGCTCTCGGCGGACAGCTTCAGTGCGCTCGTCGGGCTGTCCATGCTCGCCTTCGCCTACTTGGGCGGGATCACATCCATCGCCGGGGCTCTGGTCGCCGGCATGTTCGCACCCCTCGGCATCGGGTTCGTGCTCGGCGACCGCTTGCTCGGCCTCGGCAACAGCTACGGCGTGTTCGCCGGCTTCAGCCTCGTGGTCACCGCGCTGTTCAACCAGGAGGGCATCGCAGGGGCGATGCGCGACCAGTTCGCGCAGATGCGGCGCCGACTCGGATCGCCGCAGCCTGCCGGGATGATGGTCGGATCGACCTCGACGCCCGTGGCGCATCGAACTGCCCCCCGTCGCGTCCTCGACGACGCACCCATCGTGTTGCGTGCCGACGGCATCAGCGTGCGCTTCGGCGGCGTGCAGGCCAACGACCGGGTGAGCGTGCGAGTGCGCGAGGGACAGATCGTCGGGCTGATCGGGCCGAACGGCGCCGGCAAGACGACGCTCATCGACGCCCTGTCCGGGTTCGTGCCCGCCAGCGGCGCGCTGACCTTCGACGGCGAACGCCTCGACCACCTCGCGCCGCATCGTCGTGCCGGCGCCGGGCTGGTGCGGACGTGGCAATCGGTGGAGCTGTTCACCGATCTCACCGTCGCCGAGAACCTCCAGGTCGCCAGCGAGCCGGGAACGCTCGGCGAGCTCGCGCGCGATCTGATCGCGCCGCGTCGGCGCGGCGAACGGCAGGCCATCGACCAAGCGCTCGAGCTCATGGGGCTCAGTGGTGTGGCCGAAGCCGAGCCGTCGACGCTCTCGCTCGGTCAGCAGAAGCTCGTCGGCGTCGCCCGCGCGCTGGCGCGCCGGCCACGACTGATCATGATGGACGAGCCAGCCGCCGGCCTCGACACCGCCGAGAGCGTGGCGTTGGGGGAACGCCTGCACGACATCGCGGACGCAGGCATCGCCGTGCTGCTCGTCGACCACGACATGGGCCTGGTCCTGGAGGTGTGCGACTACCTCTACGTGCTCGACTTCGGCCGGATCATCGCCGAAGGAACGCCCGCCGAGATCCGCGCCAGCGACGCCGTGCTCACCGCCTACCTCGGCGCAACGGTGGCGGCGTGAGCGCGATCGCCGTCCGCGGGCTGGTTGCCGGTCACGCCGGCGTGCCCGTCGTGCGCGGCATCGACCTCCACGTCGACGCGGGCGAGGTCGTCGCACTGCTCGGCGCGAACGGCGCCGGAAAGACGACGACGTTGATGACGATCGCCGGTCTGCTCCCGTGCCTCGGTGGCGACATCGACGTGCTCGGCGCCCCCGCAGCGGGCGTCGCACCGCACCTGCTGGCACGCCGCGGCCTGGGCCTGCTGCCCGAGGATCGCGGTGTCCTGTTCCAACTGACCGTCGCCGAGAACCTGCGACTGCACCGCCACTCGCGCAGCTCGGTCACCACTGCCGACGTGCTCGACTGGTTCCCCGTGCTCGATGCGCTCATGGGCCGCCGAGCCGGGCTGCTGTCGGGCGGCGAGCAGCAGATGCTCGCGTTCGGGTGCAAGCTCATCGCCGACCCGAAGGTCCTCATGGTCGACGAGATGAGCCTCGGGCTGGCGCCGATCATCGTCGCACAGCTCTTGCCGATCGTTCGCCGCATCGCCGACGACGCCGGTGTCGCGGTCCTGCTCGTCGAACAGCACGTCCAGGCCGCCCTGTCCATCGCCGACCGCGGGTACGTGCTCTGCCGTGGCGAGGTCACGCTCGCCGGATCGGCACTCGAGCTGGGCGGCGACCGTGACGAGCTGGCGCGCAGCTACCTCGACGGACACCGTCGCCGGTCCGCTGCGGACGAGGTCGAACGCGAGATCATTCCTTTCACGAGCCAGGAGGCAACGACATGACGATCCAGGGAACCAGTGACGATCGCTTCGCCCGTTTGGGCGAGCTGTTGGAGGCGAGCATCGAGGCCGGCGACGACCTCGGAGCGTCCGTGGCGGTGGTCATCGATGGCGAACCGGTGGTGGACATCTGGGGCGGCTGGACCGATCCGGCGCGCACCCAGCCGTGGCAAGCCGACACCATCACCAACGTCTGGTCGACGACCAAGACGATGACAGCGCTGGCCGCGCTCGTCCTCGTCGATCGTGGCGAGCTCGACGTCCACGCACCGGTGGCTCGCTACTGGCCCGAGTTCGCGGCCAACGGCAAGGACGCCATCGAGGTGCGCCACCTGCTCTCGCACACGTCCGGCGTGGCCGGGTGGGACCCGCCCGTCGAGATGGCCGACGTCTACGACCCCGAGCGCTCGGTGACGATGCTCGCCGCCCAGGCGCCGTGGTGGGAGCCGGGCACGGCGTCGGGGTACCACGGCATCAACCAGGGCCACCTCGTCGGCGAGGTCATCCGCCGGATCACGGGACGATCGCTCGGAACGTTCTTCGCCGAGGAGATCGCCGGTCCGCTCGGCGCCGACTTCCACATCGGACTCGATCCGTCGCACGACGCCCGCGTCTCCAACGTCGTGCCGCCTCCGCCACTCGACTTCGACATGGACGCGATGGATCAGAGCAGTCCGGCATTCAAGTTCTTCACCGGCCCCGCTGTCGATCCGACCAACCCGTGGACCTCCGAGTGGCGCCGCGCCGAGATCGGTGCGGCGAACGGTCAGGGCAACGCCCGGTCCGTGGCACGGATCCAGTCGATCGTGTCCAACGGCGGCGAGGTCGACGGCGTGCGCCTGCTGTCGCCGTCGACGCTCGACGTGATCTTCGAGGAGCAGTCGAAAGGCGTCGACCTCTGCCTCGGCATCCCGCTGCGCTGGGGCGTCGGCTACGCGCTGCCGTACCCCGAGGCGTTCCCCTACCTGCCCGATTCGCGCATCTGCTTCTGGGGCGGATGGGGTGGCTCGATGGTGATCAACGACCTCGATCGGCGGATGACCATCGCCTACATGATGAACAAGATGGAGGCCGGCATCATCGGCGGTCCACGCAGTGAAGCCCTGATCCGCGCCACCTACGCCGCGCTCGACTGACTCGGGTTCCGTGAGCCTCGACCACCGCCGCGGTGGCCGAGGCTCACGAACGGTCCCATCCGTGAGACGGCGGGGCTATGCGGTGTAGATCGGTGGGGGAGCGATGCGGCGGTAGGCGGGGCCGAGGGGACCGTGCTCGAAGTGGAGCAGGGTCTCGGCGTCGACGTGGCCGAACATCTGGATCAGCGGGGCGACGAGGCCGGTCCAGCCGGTCTGGTGCGACGCGCCGAGGCCGGTGCCGTCGTCGCCGTGGAAGTACTCGTAGAACAGCACGAGGTCGCGCCACGTCGGGTCGTCGCGGAACTTCGCCGCCTTGCCGTGCGACGGGCGGCGGCCGTCGGCACCGACGAGGAACGTGGCGATCAACCGGTCGGCGATGTGCTTGGCCACCTCGTAGAGGTTCATCTCGTTGCCCGAGCCCGTGGGGCACTCGATGCGGAACGCGTCGCCGTAGTAGCGGTAGTGCTGCAGCAGCGAACGGATGATCAGCACGTTCATCGGCAGCCACACCGGTCCGCGCCAGTTGGAGTTGCCGCCGAACATCCCCGAGCGCGACTCGCCGGGTTCGTACTGCACGCGGAACACGACCCCATCCAAGTCGAGCTCGAACGGCTCGTCGAGGTGCACGCGCGACAACGAGCGGATGCCGTGGGGGCCGAGGAAGAGGTCCTCGTCGAGCATGCGCTCGAGGATGCGGCGCAGCTTGTGGTCGTTGACGAGCGAGAGGATGTAGCGCCCATCGACGCCGCGGCGCAGCGGGTTGGCGATCGTGGCCAGCAGGTCCTCGTTGCGTTCGACGAACTCGAAGATCCGCCGCGCGAGCTCCGGCTCGCGCTCGATCACGTCGGCGGCGATCACCGTCGTCGCGCAGAGCGGCAGCAGCCCGACGAGCGAGCGGACCTTCAACCGTTCCCCGCTGCCGTCGGGACGCCGGAGCACGTCGAAGAAGAATCCCTCCTCCTCGTCCCACAGCTCGTCGGGCCCATCACCGATCGGGTCGACCGCGGCCGCGATCCAGAAGAAGTGCTCGACGAACTTCATCACCAGATCGGCGTACGACCGATCGCTCTCGTAGAGCACGAGCGCCAGCTCGAGCATGTTCAGGCTGTACAGCGCCATCCACGCCGTGCCGTCGGCCTGCTCGAGGTGCCCGCCCGTGGGCAGCTGCGACGAGCGGTCGAAGACGCCGATGTTGTCGAGCCCGAGGAAGCCGCCCTCGAACAGGTTGCGGCCACCGCGGTCCTTGCGGTTGACCCACCACGTGAAGTTGAGCAGCAGCCGCGTGAACAGCTGCCGCGTCGCGCCGATGTCGTCGCGCCGGTGCATGCCGGCCAGCTGATGGGCGAACAGCGCGGCGAACGCGTGCACCGGTGGGTTGACGTCGCTGAAGTTCCACTCGTACGCGGGGATCTGGCCGTTGGGGTGCAGGTAGCCGTGGCCGAGCAGCAGGTCGAGCTGGGCGATGGCGAAGTCGGGGTCGACCATCGCCAACGGCACGCAGTGGAAGGCGAGGTCCCACGCCGCGAACCACGGGTACTCCCACGTGTCGGGCATCGAGATGACGTCGTCGATGCTCATGTGGAACCAGCCCTCGTTGCGCGCCTCGTGGCGCTCGGGGTGGCGCAGCGGATGGGCGTGTCGCTCACGTAGCCAGATGTCGACGTCGAAGTAGTACGTCTGCTTGGCCCACAGCATCCCGGCCAACGACTGGCGCATCACGGCGGCTGCATCTGCATCGACCTCGGGCGGTGTGATCGACGCGTAGAACTCGTCGGCGTCGACTCGACGCGTCTCGAGGATCATCGCTGCGTCGGCGAACGGCTCGTTGAGCGGTTCGTCGCGACGGGTCAGCCGCAGCCACGTCGTCACGCTGCCGCCGGCCGGCACCACGTGGCGCGAGTGCACGGCAGCCTTCGTGCCCGTGCGTGCCGGGTTGACGGTGTCGGAGCCGAACACGACGTGGTCGTGGATGCCGTCCTTCGGGAACGGCGGCGAATCCGCGGCGCCGGAGAGGCGGGCGACGTTGCTGTCGTTGTCGCAGAACAGGAGCGTCGTGTCGGGTTCCGCGTGCAGCTGCCACGTGCCCGCCAGCGGGTGCTCGACGCGGACCACGTGATCGTTCGCCGCACTGATCACCGGGCGCGCCGTGTGCGGGTGGACCGCCCACGTGTTGCGGCACCACACGGTCGGCAGCAGGTGGATCGGCGCATCGTCAGGGCCGCGGTTGTGCACGGTGATGCGACACACGACGTCCTCCGGCGACGCCTTGGCGTAGGCGACCTCGATGTCGAAGTAGCGGTCGTCGTCGAAGATGCCGGTGTCGAGCAGCTCGTACTCGTCGTCGTCTCGCGATCGGGCGCGGTTCGTCTCGATCAGATCGACGTACGGGTAGGCGGCCTGCGGGTACTTGTAGCGCCACAGCTGGAAGGCGTGCGTGGGCAGGTTGTCGACGTAGAAGTAGTACTCCTTGACGTCCTCGCCATGGTTGCCCTCCTCGTTGGTCAGCCCGAAGAGGCGCTCCTTGAGGATCGGGTCGTTCTCGTTCCAGAACGCCAGCGCGAAGCACACGTGCTGATGCGAGTCGCTGATGCCGGCCAGCCCGTCCTCACCCCAGCGATACGCACGCGACCGGGCGTGGTCATGGCTGAACGATGTCCACACGTCGTCGCTGACACCGGCGAGGTTGACGACGTCCTCGCGCACCGTGCCCCACTGCCGCTCGCTGAGGTACGGCCCGATGGAGCGCCACGGCACACCGCGGCGCGCCTCCACCAGCCGCCGCTCCTCGGCGGTGATCGCCGCGTTCACAGGTGCAGCTTCACGGTTGCGACACCCGGCCGAGGTCGCGCACGATCGGCTCGACGATCCGCTGCGGCAGCCCGACGAGGAACGGGAACGCGCCCGCTCGCTTGGGCAGCCAGACCGAGCGCTTCTCCTTCTCGATCGCCTTGACGACGCCGGCGGCGACCTTCGTCGCCTTCACGTTCGGCATCAGTTGGATGCGCCGGAAGCGGGCGAACGACTGCACCGTCGGCTCGTAGGCCAGGCCGTCGAGCAGGTCGGTGGGCACCGGGCCGATCTCGACCGCGGTGAGCTTCACCGGTGTGCCCTTGAGGTCCTGGCGGACGATGCGGGTGAAGTGGCTGAGGCCGGCCTTCGTGCCGGCGTACACGGCGAGGCCGGGGAACCCGCCGGCGGACGCCATCGAGGAGACGTTGACGATGTGACCGCGGCCGCGCAGCACCATCCCGGGCAGGGCGATCCGGCACAGCTGCAGCGGGGTGGTGAAGTTCAGCTGGGTGACGTCGGCGAGTTCGGCCTCGGTCGTGTCGAGGATGCTCTTGGTGTGCTCGATGCCGGCGTTGTTGACGAGCACGTCGAGCGGCCCGTTGAGGTCCTCGGCGCGGTCGACGAGCGAGGCCACCTGAGCCGGGTCGAGCAGGTCGGCGACCAGTGCAGCGCCGCCGAGCGATGCGGCCAGCGCAGTCAGCTGGTCGCCACTGCGGGCCACCAACGTCAGCCGCGCACCGCGTGCCGCGAGTGCTTCGGCGACGGCGCGGCCGATGCCGCGCGAGGCGCCGGTGACGAGGCAGTGGCGGTCGATCAGGTCCATCGCGGAAGTCTGACGCGTCTCGGTGGTACTACCGTGCGCGCATGGGCATCGGCGACGAGAAGTACGTCTCACTCACCACCACCAAGCGCAACGGCACGGCCGTGGCCACCGCGGTCTGGATCGTGCCGCTCGACGACGGGCGCGTCGGCTTCTGGACGTCGTCGAGCTCGGGGAAGGCGAAGCGGATCCGGCACACGCCCGCGGTGACGCTGCAGCCGTGCGACTCGCGTGGTCGGGTGACAGCCGGATCGGCGACGGTCACCGGCTCCGCCGTCCTCAGCGCCGGCGGCCCCGAGGGCGAGGAGATCCGCCGCAAGGTGAAGGCCAAGTACGGGCTCATGGTGCCGATCAGCAAGTTCTTCAACAGGATCGGCTCGCTGATCAAGCGCAAGAAGCAGCCGTACGGTGATGCCGCGGTGCTGATCACGCTCGACGGCGCGTAGTCGGCAGCCGATGGCGCCACGCGCTGGCAGAGCACCGGCGATCGAGCTCGTCGTCGGCGACCGGACGGTGCGCGTCTCGAACCCGGACCGCGTCTACTTCCCGGCGACCGGGGCGACGAAGCTCGACCTCGTCAACCACTACCTCGCCGTCGGGCCGGGCATCGTCAACGCGTTGCGCGAGCGGCCGTGCATGATGCATCGCTTCCCGACGGGGCTCAGCGGCGACAAGGTGCACCAGAAGCGCGTGCCGGCGGGAGCGCCACCGTGGTTGGAGACGGTGCGCGTCACGTTCCCGCGCTACGGGCTGCACGCCGACGAGCTGTGCGTCACCGAGCTCGCTTCGGTGATCTGGTCGGTGCAGATGTCGACGGTCGAGTTCCACCCATGGAACTCGCGGCGCGCCGATGTCGAGCGGCCCGACGAGTGGCGCATCGACCTCGACCCGATGCCCGACTGCTCGCTCGACACGGTGAAGCGCGTCGCCCACGTCGCCCACGAGGTGCTCGACGAGCTCGGCGTGGTCGGCTGGCCGAAGACGTCGGGCGGGCGGGGGATGCACGTGTACGTGCGCATCGAGCCGACGCACAGCTTCACCGAGGTCCGTTTGGCCGCGTTGGCGTTCGCCCGCGAGGTGGAGCGACGTGCCGGTGGTGCGGCGACGACGACGTGGTGGCGCAAGGACCGCGATCCCGCCGCCGTATTCGTCGACTACAACCAGAACGCTCGCGACCACACGATGGCAGCGGCGTACTCGGTGCGCGGCACCCCGCGCGGCACGGTGTCGACGCCGATCCGCTGGGACGAGGTGGACGCGTTCGAGCCCGACGACTTCACGATCGCCACCGTCGCGGCGCGGTTCGCTTCGCTGGGCGATCTGCACGCCGGCATCGACCATGCGCCGTGGTCGATCGAGCCGCTGCTCGAGTGGGCGGCGCGCGACGGGTTGGCCGACGCCGGTCTGCCCGAGGCGGACGAGGGTGAACCGGAGTCCGGTTAGGCCGGGTTCGGTACGCGGACGAGCAGCACGTGCTGCGGCTCGTCGAACGACTCGATCGTCACCGCGTGATGCGTGTCGGTGATCCACTCCAGCTGGCCGTCGATCTCGATGCGGGCCTGCAATGCCAGGCGCTGCGGGCCGCCGATCGATGCGGTCGGCACCAGCAGCTCGAACTCGATCGGCACCTGACCCGGCGCGTCGATCGCCACGGCGGCCAACTGCATCGCGGGCGCGTCGGCGCGAGCCGTGTCGACCAACGAGACGCGCAGCACGGCGTCGAGCGGCAGCGCGATCCGCTCGCGGTACAGCGCGGTGCCGCGCAGCATGAGCGACGGGGTCGCCGCGAACGGCTCGCCGTCGTCGGTGCGGGTGAGCTCCATCGCCGTCGCGCTTGCGGCCTCGATGCGCAACGAGGGCTCGATCCAGCGGACGTTCGTCGCCAGCGCGAGCACCTCGAAGAACTGCCGCTCCTGGCGCATCGCCGGCTCGGGCCCGGCCATACGGGTGCCCAGCGCCGGGCCGAAGGTGATGCGGTCGGCCTCGTGCGTGTAGGTCGCTGCGTAGCGGTTGACGCTGGCGTTGCCGTGCACGTTGCCGTGATCGTCGAATTCCATCGTCGGAGTGAAGTCCTCGAGCACGGGAGCGCCGTCGATGCGCTCGACGCGCCACGACGTGCTGGCCAACGGGATCCCGTCGCTCAGCACGCTCGTCACATCCCCTTGCGGTCGCGTCCGAGTGCTCGTTCCATCTCGCGCTTGGAGTCGCGCTCGGCCATCGCCTGGCGCTTGTCGGCCTTCTTGCGGCCCTTGCCGATGCCCAGCTCGACCTTGACCTTGCCGTCCTTCCAGTAGAAGGCCAACGGCACCAGCGCGTAGCGCTCGTGGGCCACCTCGGCGGCGAGCTTCTCGATCTCCTTGGCGTGCATCAGCAGCTTGCGGGCCCGGTTCGGGTCGTGGGCACCGATGCCGTGGGCGAACTGGTACGGCGGGATGTGCACGCCGTCCAGCCAGACCGCCCCGTTGACGATCCGTGCGTAGGCGTCGGCCAGCTGCACCAGACCGAGGCGCAACGCCTTCACCTCGCTGCCCTGGAGGACGATGCCCGTCTCGATGGTGTCGACGATGGCGTAGTCGTGCCGCGCCTTGCGGTTCGAAGCGATGGTCTTGTTGCCTGCGTTGCGATCGTTGCCAGCCATGACAGGCAGAAGGGTACCCTCGCCTTCATGCAGGGATCGCTCCGGTTCTCACCGCAGGCCTACGCCGAGATGATCGGCCACGCCTACGACGGGTACCCGCTCGAGGCGTGCGGGCTGCTGGTCGGCCGCGGCTCGTCGGTGGAGCGCTTCGTCGCCTGCACCAACGAGGCCGCCTCGGCGCGGATCTACACGATCCCGCCGCGCGAGCTGCTGCGTGCGGAGCGGTCCGCCGAGGACGAGGGTTTGGAGGTGCTCGGCGTGTTCCACAGCCACACCCACAGCGAGCCGTACCCGAGCCCGACCGACGTCGCCCAGGCGCCCGATCCGGGCTGGCACTACGTCATCGTCAGCCTGAAGCGCGAGGCCCCCGAAGCGCGTAGCTACCGCATCGTCGACGGGGCGATCTCGGAGGAGCCGATCGCGGCAGGCTGAGATACCGTGCCAGCCATGTACGCCAGTGTGCTCGACATGATCGGCAACACGCCGATGGTCGACGTCAGCCTGCTCTCGCCCAACCCGAACGTGCGCATCGTGGCCAAGCTGGAGAGCCAGAACCCGTTCGGCTCGGTCAAGGACCGCATCGCCAAGGGGATGATCGAGCACGCCGAGAAGAACGGGCTGCTCGCTCCCGGACAGACGATCCTCGAGCCGTCGTCGGGCAACACCGGGATCGCGCTGGCAGCGATCGCGCAGCTCAAGGGCTACCCGGTGAAGATCATGATGCCGACGAGCGTGTCGATCGAACGCCGGCAGATGCTCGAGGTGTTCGGCGCCGAGCTGATCCTGACGCCGGGGGAGGAGGGCAGCAACGGGGCGGTGCGCCGCGCGCAGGCCCTCGCCGCCGAGCATCCGGAGTGGTACTTCCCCTACCAGTACGCCAACGACGCCAACCCGCGCGCCCACTTCAAGGGGACGGGTCCGGAGATCTGGCGCGACCTGCCGGAGATCACCCACTTCGTCGCCGGGCTCGGCACGAGCGGCACGCTGATGGGGACGGGCACCTTCCTCAAGCAGCAGAACCCGTCGATCAAGGTCGTTGCGGTGGAGCCGCCGCTCGGCGAGCGCGTCGAGGGGCTGCGGAACATGGAGGAGGGCTACATCCCTCCGGTGTTCGAGAACTGGGGCGGCCAGCAGCTGCTCGATCGCAAGCGGGTCGTGCGGCCGCGCGAGAGCCTGGAGTGGACGCGGCGGTTGGTCAACGAGTGCGGTGTGTTCGCCGGGATCTCGTCGGGCGCAGCGTTGGCCGGCGCGGTGAAGGTGGCCTCGGAGATCGAGTCCGGTGTGATCGTGTTCATCGTCTGCGACGGCGGGTGGAAGTACCTGTCGACGGGTGCCTACACCGCCGATCTCGACGAGGCGGAGCGCAACGCCGAGGGAATCATCTACTTCTAACGTCCGACCACCAGCGTGATCAGGCCGACGCCGACCACGCCCGCTGCGGCGATCCTGCGGCGCCCACCCTCCTCCTTGAGGAGGTGGTGTCCGGCGAACGCGGCGATCACCACGCTCGACTCGCGCAGACACGTGACGTAGCCGACCGGGGCGCGCTTGAAGGCCAGTTGGACGAGTCCGTACGCGGCGCCGACGACGGCGCCGACCGCCGTGTAGCGGCGCCAGTCGATGCGCATCGCGGCGACCATCTGCGGGCCGCGGTGGGTGATCAGCCCGACGGCGGTGATGCTGATCGCCGTCGACAGGAACGGCGCCGCGGCGTAGAGCGGTGAGTTGGTCGAGCGGATCGCGTGCGCGTCGATGACGCTGTAGGTGCCGATGCTGGCGGCGACGCCGAGCGCGTAGCCGACGCCCTTTGCGCCGGTGCCGGTGAGCCCGATGATTCCGGCGGCGACGACGATCATGCCGGCGATGCCGATCGGCGACAGGTGGTCGTCGAGCAGGAGGAGGCCGCCGATGCCCGCCAGCAGCGCGCCGGCGCCGCGGGCCACCGGGTAGGTCAGCGAGAAGTCGCCGACGGTGTAGGCCTTGGCCAGGCAGGTGCAGTAGGGGACGTGGGCGAGTGCGGTGAGCGCCGACCAGCCGTAGCCGGCCTTCGTCACGCCGCCGAAGATGGCGAGCACGATCGCGGCCATCACGCCCGCGGTGAAGAACTGGCCCCAGAGGGCGATGAACCGGTCGCCGCTCTGCTTGACGGCCAGGTTCCAGCCGGCGTGGAGGACGGCGGCGGCGAGGGCGAGGACGGTGGCGAGGAGCACGGGTCAGTTCGACGTGGCCGGCGTGGGCTTCGGCTTCGGCTCGCGGGTCCACTGCCGGCCGAAGAGCCAGATCACCGGCAGGGTGAAGATGAGCGGGCCGATGAACGCCAGCGGGCGGTAGAGCCACCACCAGAGCGTCGGCTGGCGGGCTTCGTTGCGGTTGCCGGCGAGGGCGTAGCGAACGGCGCGGTGCAGCGCCATGCCGGTGGTGTGGAAGAGGAACAGCGGCATCGAGAAGCGGTTGATCGTGTCGTTGACTCGCTTCCACCTCGGTCGCCCGAGGCGGGCTTCGATCGTCGGGCGGAGCACCTCGGCGACGCCTGCCTGGAAGGCGACGAGGGCGATGATGCACAGCGTGGGCGGGGCCATGTTCGAGCGCTCGCCTGGCACACCGACCATCGAGCCGGGGTAGAGGCCACTGCCGACCAGCCCGGCCAGTCCGGCGAGACCGGCCCAGAGCAGCGTCCAGTCGGTGCGGCGGGCGGCGGCGACGATGCGGTCGTAGAAGAAGCCGAGCTGGTGGCACAGGCCCCAGACGGCGATCATGTTGATGTAGCCGAGCCACTCGTAGCCCTCGCGGAAGCGGAGGATGTCGACCGCTCCGGCGATGGCGGCGAGGAAGACGAGCACGATGGTGTCGTAGCGGCGGTGCAGCCAGAGGAAGATCGGCAGGAGCGCGACGAGCATCAGGTAGACGCCCATGAACCACAGCGGGCTGACGACGAGGATCACCGCGCGCCCGATCCAGTGCAGGTCGAACACCGAGCCGAAGACGACGCCGAGCGCGATCCAGACGCCGAGCAACGCCAGAGCCGGGATGGCCAGCTTGTTGATCCGCTTCCAGACGAAGTGACCGATGTGCTCGCCGCGGGCGCGTGCCCGCTCCCACGCGGTGAGGTGGGCGTAGCCGCCGACGTAGAAGAACAGAGGCATCACCTGCAGGAGCCACGTTGCGGTCCACAGACCGGTGGTGAAGCCGATCGGGTTGGTGGCGTGCGGGCCGTCCTTCTGCCAGCGGATGATGGTGAAGATCCAGTGCCAGGCGACCACGACGAGCAGGCTGAAGGCGCGCAGGAAGTCGACGTAGTGGTTGCGCTCCGGAGCGCTGCGTTCGGGGCCCGGTGGAGCGGGTGCCGGTACCCTCGGTTGCATGGCCGTCGAGCGTAGGTCGTGGGCTGCGACGATCGTGGGTCTGTTGCTGCTGCTTGCGGTGGCCAACGTGATGTCGAACCGGGTGCTGCCTGGTGCGCTCTACGTCCCGTGGAACGCGTCGGTGGCGGTGGCGTGCGTGTGGTGGGCGCGTGCGGAGGTGACCCTGGTGGGGATGGGCTTCACCTCATGGCGCCGAGGAGCGGCGTGGGGACTGACCCTGCTCGTGCTGACGGTGGCGGTGATGGCTGCTGCGGTGGCGATGCCGGCGTTCCACGACCTCTACCGCGACAAGCGGGTGCACGACGGCGTGTGGACCGTGCTGTACCAGGCGGGGGTGCGCATTCCGCTCGGGACGGTGCTGCTCGAAGAGACCGCGTTCCGGGCGGTGCTGCCGGCGGTGCTGGCAGCACGCCTTGGAGTCGGCCGGGCGTGTCTCGTCGCTTCCTTGCTGTTCGGGGCATGGCACGTGCTGCCGGCGCTCGGGCTGAACCAGGTCAACCCGACGGCTACGGAGGTGTTCGGCAGCGGTGCGGGCGGGACGATCGCTGCGGTCGTGTTCGCGGTTGTCGGCACGACGTTCGCAGGTCTCTGGTTCTGTTGGCTGCGCTACCGCTCGGGCAGCGTCCTGACGACGATGCTCGCTCACGTCGGGACCAACTCGGTGGGCTACGTCATCGCCTGGTTCGTCCGCTGACCGGCGCTTCCGACCCGGCCTTGGTCGGGGTCGTTGGTGGTGATCCATTGCACGGTCTGCTCGGCGTCGAGCCGCCGTTGTCGGGTTTCGTCGAGGAGTGAGCGGATGCGGGCGAGCTCGTTCGATGCGTTGATGCCGTAGCGCAGCGGGTTGGCAGTGGCGATGCCGGTGCAGGTGGCGCATGAGTTGGGGTGGACGGTGTTGAAGTGTCCGTCGATGGGTCGGGCGAGGAGCCCGCAGAGGGTTTCGCGGCGGTGGCCGTCGGGGCGGACGCTGGTGCGCAGGGCGTGGATGCGGTGGCCGTTGGTCGGGTTGCCGCCGCGTTCGTAGCCGGTGTAGCGCCAGTGGTCGCCGGTGTGTTGGCCGGGGAGCTTGGTTGGTGTGCGGGGGTGGTGGAGGCCGTGGCGGTGTTCGTAGGCGCGTTGGCGGCAGGTGTGGCCGCAGTAGAGGCGGGGGCGGCCGGGGCGGTGGGCGATGGGGAACTCGGTGGCGCACCATGAACAGGGCCGGTGGGTCGGTGTTGGCAGGTGAAGGTTGGGCATGTGGTGAGGTGTACTCAAGGGGTGCGACAGCCATCGCTACCGGGTGTGTCGCGTTGGTCCTGGCTGGTTCCGTGACGCAATCCGTAGCGAGTCCGCCGAGATCGAGAGTCGCCGTGTCTCGGGACAGCTGCCGACCGATCCCGTCACCCGATTGCCCGAGCGTCGCTTCCGGCAGCCGTTCTTCCGAGACCCGAACCCCGGTCGCGCCCGCCTCGCTCGGAGCCACCGCGCCCCCGGCGCCCCGGCAACCGGAGCGGCACGCGCCACCGCTCGCTCCCGGCCAAGGCGCACTTCGGGATCGTCACGTGACGTTTCGATGCCCACGTCGGAGCGCTTGCGAATCGTCTGTGACGAATCGTGCACCGTCGGCGGGTTCTGTCACGTGACGATTCGCAAGGGATGACGGCGGTCGACGGGTTTCGTCACGTGACGATTCCGGAGGGTCTGGAGCGGGTGCGAGTGAAACGTCACGTGACGATCCCCGAGGACGTTGGGCGGGACGGTGCCGGGCGGGTTGTGGAGGTCTGCCGGGTGGGGACCGGGATGGACCTGCCGTCGACGGGGTGGGGACCGGGCCGGATCAGCCGGTGGACTGCGCTGGTGGTCCGGGGTGATGGTGCGGGCTGGTGGTCCGGGGTGGTGGTCCGGGGTGATGGTGCGGGCTGGTGGTGCGGGCTGGTGGTCCGGGGTGGTGGTCGGGTGGGTGGGGTTGGGGGTGGGTAGCGTGACGGGCCGTATGGAGCGGCCGATCGGGATGTTCGACAGCGGGTTCGGTGGGCTCACCGTGGCGCGAGCGCTGATCGACCTCGTGCCGGCCGAGGACCTCGTCTACATCGGCGACACGGGCCGCTACCCGTACGGCCCGCGTCCACAGAACGAGGTGCGCGACTTCGCCCGGCAGATCGCCTGGAGCCTGGTCAAGGACCATGACGTGAAGGCGGTCGTCGTCGCCTGCAACACGGCGTCGGCGGCAGCGCTCGACGAGCTGCAGAGCGAGCTCCCCGTTCCCGTCATCGACGTCATCGTCCCGGGTGCTCAGGCACTCGTGCGCACGACGGCCACCGGCCGGGTCGGCGTGATCGGCACCACCGGAACCATCCGTTCCGGGGCCTATGAGCGCGCCGTCGCTGCCGCTGCCGTCGACGAAGGGCGCGACGACATCGAGCTGACCGCTACGGCCTGCCCTGGCTTCGTCGAATTCGTCGAGAGCGGGCAAGTCGTCGGCGACGACGTCACGCTGCTTGCCCAACGCTTGCTGGAACCCGTCCGAGCCGCCGACATCGACGCGCTGCTGCTCGGCTGCACCCACTACCCCTACCTCGCCCGCGTCATCAGCGCAGTGATGGGGCCGGAGGTCACCCTCGTGTCGAGCGCGGACGAGACCGCCTTCGCCGCTGCTGCGCACCTTCGCTCGCTGGGCCTGCTGCGCGAGCCGAGCGGCAGCGAGCCCGCGGTGCACCGGTTCCTGTCGAGCGGCGACACGACGTGGTTCAGCTACCTCGGCGGGCGCCTGCTCGGCCCGGAGCTGGGCAGTGCCGACCACTGGACCGCCGACGAGTGACCACACCCCCAACCAGGAGAACACCAACACCATGACCCGCCCCGATGGCCGCGCCGCCGACGAGCTGCGCACGATCACGTTCGAACGTGACTACACCGAGATGGCTGCCGGCAGCGTGCTGGTCACGTTCGGCAAGACGCGCGTGTTGTGCACCGCGTCGATCGACGAAGACGTACCGCGCTGGATGCGCAACTCCGGCAAGGGCTGGGTGACCGCCGAGTACTCCATGCTCCCCGGCGCCTCACCCGAGCGCATCGACCGCGAAGCCGCGAAGGGCAAGCAGAGCGGTCGCACGGTGGAGATCCAACGACTGATCGGCCGCTCGCTGCGCGCCGCGTGCGACATGCGCGCCCTCGGTGAGCGTCAGGTGGTCGTCGACTGCGACGTGCTCCAGGCCGACGGCGGCACTCGCACCGCCAGCATCTGCGGCGGGTACCTCGCCCTGCACGACGCGCTCAGCCGGGTCGTCCAGCAGAAGAAGATCACCAAGCACCCGCTGCACTCGTTCTGCGCGGCGATCAGCGTCGGCATCGTCGGCGGCGTGCCGGTGCTCGACCTGCCCTACGTCGAGGACTCCACGGCCGAGGTCGACATGAACGTCGTCGTGCTCGGTCAGCCCGGCGGGACCGAGGAGCTGCGCTTCGTCGAGGTCCAGGGCACCGCCGAAGGAGCTGCGTTCGCTCGCTCCGAGCTCGATGCACTCCTCGGGCTGGCCACCGGCGGACTGGCCGAGATCATCGCGCTGCAGGCCGAGCTGGTCGCCGAGCCGCCGGCGCCGCGCCCGATCGGGCGGTGAGCCCGATCGCACGGCTCACGCTCGTCTGCGCCTCGGCGAACCCGGACAAGGTCGCCGAGATCGCGGCCCTCCTCGACGGCGTCGTCGACCTGCTGCCGCGTCCACCCGAGATCCCGGACGTCGTCGAGGACGCCCCGACCCTCGAGGGCAACGCCCACCTCAAGGCCGCGGCGATCTGCACCGCCACCGGCCTTCCCGCCGTTGCCGACGACACCGGCCTGTTCGTCGTCGCCCTCGGCGGCCGCCCGGGTGTGCGCACCGCCCGCTACGCGGGCGAGCACGCGACCTACGCCGAGAACCGGGCCAAGCTGCTCGACGAGCTCGCGACCCATGACGATCGCCGAGCATCGTTCGAGACCGTCGCCACCGTCGTCTGGCCCGACGGCCGAACCGTCGCCGTGCGCGGCGTCTGCGACGGAACCATCGCCACCGAGGACCGCGGCGACCGCGGGTTCGGCTTCGACCCCGTCTTCATCCCCGACGACGGCGACGGTCGCACCTTCTCGCTGATGAGCGAAGCCGAGAAGAACGAGATCTCGCATCGCGGTCGAGCGTTCGCCGCGCTCCTCGACGCACTCCGTGCGTGACGGTCAGACGGGCGCGATCGTGACGATGAACCCGCGGTGATCGCTGCCGGGCAGGTCGATGTCGTGGATCGACACCGGCGCCAGCCCCGAGCCGAGCAGCGCGTGATCGAGCCGCACCCACGGCCCGATCCTGCGGTCGTTCGGCCATGACGCACCGAAGCCGTGCCCCAACCACTCGTGCGCGTCGCGCCACCCCCGGTCGAGCAGCTCGCGGAACACCGGGTGCCACCGAGAGGCGTTGAAGTCGCCGACGATCATCGTCGGCGGCCCCGGCGTCGCCGCCAGATCGCCGATCATCGGCATCGCCGCCTCCCAGTTCTCGGCGTTGCCGGGCGTCGTCGGCGGTCGCGGGTGCACGGCGATCAGGCGGATCTCGTGACCCTCCACGGTCACCGTGGCCACCGATGCCGGGCGATCGCGGATCTGCACGAGCTCGGTGTCGCTCAGCGGGTACTTGCTCCAGATCCCGGTTCCGTCCGAGCCACCGGCGTTCAACCACGAGTACGGGTAGACGTCCTCGGCACCCGCATCCCGCACCCAGTCGTTGACGTGGTTGGTGTACTCGACCAGGACGAGCACGTCGGCGCCGGAGTTCACGAGCGTGTCGGCGATCGACTCCTGGTTGTTGAACGCGGCGAGGTTGCCCTCGAGGATGGTGATCCGTGGGGCCGAGGCCGGGATCGACGGGATGTCCGGCGGGAACACCACCGGGAACGTGTACGTCAGCAGCACGACGCCGATGACCGAACCGCACAGCGCCAACGCGGGACGCCGCGCCAGTGAGGCGATGACCGCCACCGGGATCGATGGCATCAACAGGTAGGGCAGCACCGTGTGTGCGGCGGCGATCGCCGGGTCGTTGCGGTAGACGTACTGGCTGACGATGATCGAGGTCATCCCGGCCACGCCGAACCAGGCACAGAACTCGATGAACCGCAGCACGTTGCGCCGCCCGGTGGGGGTGGGGTACGTGGTCACCATCCGCGCAGATCCACCGCCCAGCGGTCGACCACGGCGTCGTCGCTCACCAGCCAGGCCACGTCGTGCATGGCCATCGTCGGATCGATGTGTGCGGGCACGACACGGACCCGATCGCCGACAGCGACCGGCGAGCTCGGAGCGAACGTCACGTGCTCGTCACTGCAGAACCACACCACCGCCCCCTCGACCGTCGGATTCCCGTGATCCATCCCCAGCGCCTTCAACCCGACATCGGCCACCGCATGCTGCCGTCCAGCGGCGATCACCGTACCGACCACGAAGCACGCTTGCTCCAGCTGCAGCGGCCGGCCGCCGAGGCTCGCGGCGTAGGCGGTGTCCATCAACGCGTAGCTGCCGGCCTGCACCTCGCTGACGCCGACGCCGGCGTCCATCATCGCTCGGTGGATCGCCGCGGTCCCCGTCCCGCCGGCGCTGACGACGTCACCGCCGACGTCGTCGTGGGCTCGTCGCAGCAGGGCCATCGCCGCAGCGACACGCTCGTGCTGCTCGGCCGCGTCCGCCAGCGGCATCAGATGCCCCTCGTAACCCATCACCCCGCGCACGGCGAGCCCACGGCTGCGAGCGAGGTCGGCCAACGCGCCGGCGGCGTCGGGCTCCACACCGCATCGCGGCAGACCGACGTTGACGTCGATGAGCACCTCGATCAGCCCCGCGGCCGCAGCTGCAGCGATGGTCTCCGGTGAGTCGACCGCGATGGTGATGCGCGCCCGGTGCTGCAGGGCAGCCATCGCCGACAACCGCTGCGGGTCGACGGATTCGTTGGCCAGCAGCAGGTCGTCGCCGACACCCGCCTCGACCATGCCGATCACCTCGCGCGGCGTCGCGCACGTGAAGGTGCGATGGCCGGCTCGCTCTTGCTCCGCGGCCAGCGCGGTGCACTTGTGTGCCTTCACGTGCGGCCGCAGCAGCGCGCCCGGCAGCAGCCCGGCCATCGACGCCAGGTTGCGCCGGAACGCGCCGGCCTCGATCACCAGCGCGGGCGTCGGGAGGTCGATGACGCGCTGCGGGTCGGGCATCACAGCGCGGGGAGCCGCTCGATCGCACCGAGCTCGACGAGCACCAGCCGGTCCAACTGCATCGCCTCGGCCTGCGCTCGCGCGGCGTCGACGCCGTCGGCGACGAACGCCCACCCACTGGTGACGAAGGCCCGATCGCCGGCAGCGTCTCGTGCCGCACGGAGGAACTCGGCGGCACGCGGGTGGGTCATGCGCACGTTGAGCCCGTCGGCGCGTTCGCCGGCCAGCCGGGAGAGCTCGATGCTGTTCGTGCCGACGTGGATCGGCAGCCGCGGCACCGGGGTCGCGGCGGACCGCCCGAGCTCGGCGTACGCGGTGTCGATGGCGTCGATCTGCTCGGCCAACGCGAGGTGGCGCTCGGCCATCGTCGGCTTCAACGTGATGCTGCGGTCGCGGTGCTCGGCGGCCCAGGGGCTGTTCGGCGAGGCGCCTGCCCCGATGCCGAGCAGCAACCGTCCGCCGCTGATGCGCTGTGCGCTGATCGCCGCGGCGGCGGTCACCGCCGGGTGCCGGTTGGCCACGTTGACGACCAACGTCCCGAGCGCGATCGACGTCGTCGCCGCGGCGAGCGCGCCGAGGAGCGTGAAGCACTCGAGCATCGGCCGGTCGCCGCCGAGGACAGCGCCGTCGAAGTGATCGAAGCTCCACAGGGCTGCGTAGCCCGCCGCTTCGGCCTCGAGAGCGGCGTCGCGCAGGCGCGGCCACTCGTTCGTGCCTGGATTGATCTGGAGATCGATGGTCAACGCCGTCATGCGTGCGGGCGGAGGGAATTGAACCCACACTCCTTGCGGAACAGGGACCTAAACCCTGCGCGTCTGCCAGTTTCGCCACGCCCGCGGCGATCGGGTCAGGCTAGCGAGGCCTCCAATGGGCCGGACGGCAACGCGCCGCGCAGGTGGATCGGACGGTTCGGCAGCAGTCGCTGCGGACGCGATCGAAGCACCACCTCGCCGTTGCTGCGCACGACCACGCGACCGCGACCGGGCTCGGCGACGCGCACGGTGACCCCACCCGACATCGGTGCGGCCCAACGGATCGGCCACTCCGAGGCGATCGCCGACACGGCCGGCCATGCAGCGCCACGGACGTGTGCCACCACCGCGGCGGCAACCGCGGCGCCATCCGCCGCGCACCGTCCAGCCGTCTCCGCCGGATGGACGAGGTTGCCGACGGCGAAGACGCCCGGCACCTCGGTCCGGTAGCGGCCGTCGACGATCGCTGCCCGCCCGCCCGGCAACAGGTGTGCTCCCGCGCCGCGGACGAGCTCGTGGTCGGTCACCCAGTCCCCGGTGAACACGACGGTGTCGCACTCGATCATCTGCCCGTCGGACAGCTCGACCGACTCGACGCGGCGGTGACCGACCACGCGCACCACCTCCACACCCGTGAGCACCGGCACCCGATGCCGCGTCGCGGTGAGCCATCGCAAGGGTGCGTAGGACTGATGCCGAGCGAGCGGCGTGATCATCGCCACCGTGCGGCTGCCGGCATGGGCCAGTGTGGCGATCGCCGAGAAGCTGACGTGCTCGGCACCGACGACGACGGCGCGCTCGCCGACGAACAGTCCGCTCTGGGCGAACTGCTGCAGCGCGCCGGTGGTGAACACGCCGGCCGGGCGGTCGCCGGGCACCAGCCGCGCCGATCGAGGCCGCTCGCGGACCCCGGTCGCGACGATGATCGCAGCCGCCTCGATCCTCGATCCAATTGCGGTCGTGACGTGGCCGTCCGCGATGGATCGAACGGTGACGCCCGTGCGGACCTCGGCACCGGCACGGGTCGCCCGATCGACGAGCCGGCGGGCGTATGCGGGGCCGGTGAGGACGCGGTGGAGGTCGCTGATGCCGAAGCCCAGGTGATCCGTGTGGCGCGGCACCCCGCCGGCGTCGTCCTCCCGCTCGAGGACGACGACGTCGAGGCCGTGGCGGCGAAGTTCGGCCGCCGCCGACAGCCCGGCCGGCCCACCACCGATGACCACGACCGGTGCGCTCACCGAGGTCGCGCCGGTTCCAGACCGGTGGTCGTGACCACGTTGGCGGCGCAGTAGAAGCCCTGGCACCGCCCGGCCAGGGCGCGTGTCCGTCGTCGAACACCGTCGAGGTCGACGGCCGGCACCGGGCCGGTGCAGGCGGAGCGCAGCTCGTCGGCCGTGACGCCCTCGCAGTGGCAGACGATCGCACCGCCGCGCTGGAACGGCCGTTCGTCGCGCTCGCCCAGCGATGTCATCCGCACCGACGCCAGCACGTCCGGGTCGCGCTGCAACGCGACCCAACCGCACGACGACAGACGGGCCACTGCTTCCTCGGCCAAGGCCATCGACGCGGTCAACCCGGTGGACCGGATCCCGCCGAGGCAGACATAGCCGTTGGACGCGTCGTGGACGAGCCAGTAGTCGCTGTGCTCGGTGGCCGCGCGCAGACCGGCGTAGACGGCGGTGACCTCCTCGTCGAGCAGGCCGGGCACGATGCGCGCTCCCTTCGCCAGCAGTGCGTCGATGCCGGCGCGGGTGGAACCGGTGGCGGCGCGATCGTCGACGTCCTCGGCGGTCGGACCGAGCATCACGTTGCCGAACACCGTGGGCGCGACGAGCACGCCCTTCGTCACGCTCGTCGGCACCGGCAGGATCGTGCGCGACAGCAACGGCCGCGACTGCTTGTCGAACACGATCAGCTCACCGCGTCGTGGACGGATGGTGAAGCCGTCGAAGCCCATCGCCCGGTGCACCTCGTCGCCGAACAGTCCCGCGGCGTTGACGACGAACGAGGCGCGGATGCGGCGGCCGTCCGCCGCTGTCAACAGCGTCGAGGCGTTCTCGCGCACAGCGCCGATGACGCGGAAGGCCGTGAGCAACCGGCAACCGTTGCCGACCGCTTCGCAGGCGAAGGCGATCGGCGTCGACCACGGATCGATGATGTGCTCGTCGGGCACGACCATGCCGCCGGTGACGCCGTCACCGAGATGCGGCTCGAGGTCGCGCACCGCTGCCGCGTCGATCACCTCGGCGTGCTCGTACCCGTTCTCCGCGGCCTTCGCAGCGAGGCGCGGCATCGTCGCCGCTTGCTCGTCGTCCCACGCGACGAGCACCGCGCCGGTGGTCTCCACGGCGATGCCGACGTCCGCGGCGTAGCTGCGGAGCAGTGCGTAGCCGCGAGCGACGAGTCGTGCTTCGGCCGAGCCGGGGGTGGCGTCGAAGCCGGTGTGCAGGATGGCCGTGTTCGCCTTGCTCGTGCCCGCGCCGACGTCCGCGCCGGCCTCCAGCAACGCAACGCTGCCGGTGTGTTGCGAGAGCAGTCGAGCGACCGCGCAACCGACGACCCCCCCGCCGATGACGGCGACGTCCACCGCGACGATCGGATCGCTCACAGCATCCACGTCGCGTCGGCGACCGTCTGCCACGCGGCGAGCCGCGAAGCCGATTCGTCGGCGGAGATCGATGGCTCGACGACGACCGGGTCGACGATCGTTCCAGTCCACTCGCCGCCGGCACCGATCACGGCCATCTCGGCGACGCCGAGCGCGGTTGCGTGCGGCGAGGGGTAGATCTCGACCGGAGCCTGCAACAGGTCGGCCTGCACCTGCAGGAGCGTGGCGCTGCGGGTCAGCCCGCCGTCGACGCGCAGGCGGGTGAGCGGGCTGCCGAGGTCGCGCCCGGCAGCGATCGCCAGCAGCGCGACCTGCGCCGCGATGCCGTCGATCGCGGCGCGCACGAGATGCCCGCGTTCGGTGCCGAGCGACATGCCGGTGAAGGCCGCCTTCGCCGATGGCTTCCACCACGGTGCCGCCAGTCCGGCGAGCGCCGGCACGAAGGTCACGCCGCCGGCGTCGGCCACGGCGCCGCCGAGCCGGTCGAGGTCGGCCGGCTCACCCATCACGCCCATGTCGACCAGCCAGTTCACCGCCGCGCCGACCGTGTACACCTGCCCGTCGAGGCACCACGTGACGTCGTCGCCGATCCGCCACGCCGGGCAACCGACGAGCCCGTTGGACGAGCGCACCGGTTGGGTGCCGGTGCAGGCGAGCAGGAACGCGCCGGTGCCGTACGTGCACTTCGCCTCGCCCGCGGCGCGGCAGCGTTCGGCGAAGAGCGCGGCCTGCTGATCGACGCACGCCCCGGTGATGGGTGTCGGCGCGCCGAACGCCGACGTCTGGCCGATCGACGTCGCGTTGCCGACGATCGACGGCAGCGACGACAGGTCGATGCCGAAGATCGCGCACGCCTCGTCGCTCCACGCGCCGGTCTCGAGGTCGAGCACGAGCGTTCGCCCGGCCGTGGCGACGTCGGTCACCGAACGTCCGCACAACCGTCGCAGCAGCCACGCATCAGTGGTCGTGATGACCGCGTCGGGCCCGACGCGCTCGCGCAGCCAGACCAGCTTCGGGGCGACGAAGTACGGATCGAGCTCGAGGCCGGTGATCCACGACAACCGCTCGCCGTGGGGCCGAACTCGGTCGCAGATCACCTCGGATCGACGGTCCTGCCACACGATCCCCGGGCCGATCGGCGAGGCATCGGACGCGTTCCAGGCGACCACGGTCTCGCCCTGGTTGGCCAGTCCGATGGCATCGATGTGCGGCCGCCCTGCGCGGTCGAGGGTCTCGTTGCCGGCGGCGAGCACGCTCTGCCACAGCGACTCCGGATCGACCTCGACGGCGCCGTCCGGGCTGCTCGACACGGCCACCGGCGCCTCGGCCAGCGAGATCACCGAGCCGTCGTCGCCGACCACCATCGCCTTGGTCGCCGAGGTGCCCTGGTCGATGGCGAGCACGATCACGGCGCGGATCGTACGCTGCGCAGCGATGGCGTTCCGCGGCTTCCCCGACGAGGCGATCACCTTCTACGAAGGCTTGATCGCCGACAACTCACGAACCTGGTGGCTGGCCAACAAGCCGGTCTACGACCGCGCCGTGCGCGGCCCGTTGCTGGAGCTGCTCGACGAGCTGGACGCGTACGGTCCGTTCCACGTGTTCCGGCCGAATCGTGACGTGCGCTTCTCCAAGGACAAGCGGCCGTACAAGGAGAACATCGGCGCCTATGGCGAGAGCCAGGGCGGCACCGGTCACTACATCGGCTTCAGCCTGACGGGGATGGTGGCGGGCAGTGGCTACTACTCGATGGCCGCGGATCAGCTGGAGCGGTTCCGCGAGGCGATCGACGGCGGTGTGCTCGGCGGCGAACTGGTCGAGCTCGCTGCGAGCGTGGAGGCCAAGGGGCTCCGCCTCGGCGCGATGGAGTCGCTGAAGACCGCGCCGCGTGGCTACTCGAAGGACCACCCGCGCATCGAGCTGCTCCGTCGCAAGGGACTGATGAGCACGCGCGAGTGGGCACCGGCGGCGTGGATGCGCACGAAGGCGGTCGTTGGTCGCGTGCGCGACACGTGGGAGGCCGGCGCCGAGTTGAACGCGTGGCTCGACGCGCACGTCGGCCCGTCGACGATGCCGCCAGCGGAGCGCAACTTCTAGATCGGGCGCAACTTCTCGATCAGGCGGGCACCGGCAGCCAGACGAGCGCGAGCTGGGTGACGCGCACGTCGGTCTTCTCCAGCGTCACCGGTGTCGTGGTGATGTCCTTGGCGACGGCCATCCACCGCGTGTCGATCTCGGTGACCTCCTCGGTCAGCTCCTGCTCGACGTGCTCGAGCTGCTCGTGCAGCAGCTGCAGCTTGTTCTCCGCGGCCTCGACGCGGTCGCCGGATGCTGCCGTCCGCGACCGCTTGCCCGCGGCGGTGCCGGCCTTGCCGAAGACGGAGCCGAGCAGGCCGCCACGCGACTTGCGGCCGCCGAGCAACCCGCCCAGGATCGATCCGGCGGTGGACAGCATCTCCTCGCTGCGGCGACCTTCGTGCTGGGTCTGCAGCACGCGGGCGCGGTCTTCGGCCTCCTGGATCTGAGTGTGCAGTCGGGCCACCTTCGCCGCGTACTTGTCGCGCAGCGCGGCGGTCTCGGTGTCGCCCTTGGCGTCGGCGACCGCGTAGCAGCGTTGGAAGAACGCGTCCGCGGTCTCACCGGGGCGGCTGTACAGCTTCAGCGTGCGATTGGTCTGCAGCTCCATCGTGCGCGATCGCACGAGGTGGTCGACGAGGTTGCGCTCCACGGCGGTCCAGAACGCCTTGTCCTTCAGCGGCGCGTCACCGAGCACGTAGGCGCACGGGTTCGGTGCGTCGGGACGGAGGTCGCGGTCGTCGTAGTCGACGGCGATCGCGGTGGTCACGTCGACCTGCGCGCCGAGGGGGTGGAGGATGGCCTCGTACTCCTCGTCGTGCACGAGGTCGGCCTTCTCCTCGTCGTAGCGCAGCGCGACGCGCGCCGCGATGGCTGCGGCGCGGCGGGGGCTGCGCGTGTCGCCGCCGACGGATGCCAGCCACGGCGCAGCGACGTCGACCCAGCGCACGGCGATGCCACCGGCGACCTCCGGGGCGATCGTCGTCTCGTCGTCGCGCAGCGTGCCCCCGATCGGCATCGCCGGCGCGGGCGCCGGTGCTGGAGCGGGAGCGGGCGCCGCCGCTGCAGCTGCTGCGGGTGCCGGCTCGGCTGCGGGTGCGCCGGTGGGCGGCGGTAGGGGAGCGGCGGGCGCCGGTGCCGGCGCAGCGATGCCCTTCTGGGCGGCCATCAGCGTGGCGATCTGGTCGCGGGTCAGTGGGCCGCGCAGGTAGCTCATCGCCCACCGAGTGGTGAAGACCTCGGGCGTGTCCTTGCCCGCGCGACGCAACACGAACTCGCGCTTGCCGAGGCCGCTGATCGTGTCGCCGATCGCGCCGACGTCGACGCCGCCGGCCGCCGCGCTCATCCCGTCCAGCAGGCGCTGCTTGTCGCGGTCGGTCTGCAGCCGGCCGATCATCCACGTGCCGGCGTTGGACAGTGCTTTGTAGTCCACGTCCACCGGGTTCTGCGTGCTGAGCACGACGCCGACGCCGAAGGCGCGGGCCTGCTTCATCAGCGTCATGATCGGCTTCTTGGTCGGCGGCGCGGCGGTGGGCGGGAGGTACCCGGCCACCTCGTCCATGTACAGCAGGGCGCGCAGGTCGGTGGTGCCGCTCTGACGGCGCATCCACGTGACCAGCTTGCTCAGCACGAGCGTCGTCACGAACTGACGCTCCTGATCGCTGAGGTGCGCGGTGGTGACGATCGCTGCGCGCGGCTTGCCATCAGGGGTGTGCAGCAGCGCGTCGATGTCCAGCGGGGGACCGTTCATCCACGCCGCGAACGACGGCGAGGCGAGCAGACCGTTCAAGCGCATCGCCAGCTGCGTGCGATCGGCGGGCGGGAAGAACTGGTCGAGCTCGAACACGCCGAGCTTGCGCAGCGGGGGCTGCTGGACCATCCCGACGAGCGTCGGCAGGTCGAGGTGGCGACCGTTGCTCCACTCGTTCATCACCAGGTTCGACAGCAGGATGTGCTCACGGCTGACCAGCGGATCGGCGTCGATGCCGACGAGCCCGAGCAGACCGCTGACGAAGCCCTCGATCTCGTCGCCGACCACTTCGGCGTCGCTGACGTCGGCGGGCGCCTGCAGCGAACCGACGATGTTCAGCCCGACGCCGCCGTTCGAACCGGGCGTGTAGACCGTGAGCTCCGTGCGCTGGCGCAGCGCAGCGATGTTCGGCGCACCCATGCCCCATCCGGCCAGGCCGTCGGTCCAGCTCTTCGCCTGGGCCGCGGCGAAGTCGGGCACCGAGAGACCGGCCTTCGTCGCGTCGCCTTCGTTGACCCACGGCTGGAAGTCGGTCGGGGCCAGGTTCGGGAACGTCAGGCAGAGGTTGGTCAGGTCGCCCTTGGGGTCGATCAGCAGGGCTGGGATGCCGGCGTTGAGCACCTCCTCGACGAGCACCACGCCGAGGCCGGTCTTGCCCGAACCGGTCATGCCGACGATGACCCCGTGCGTCGTGAAGTCGCCCGAGGAGAGCACGACGTTCTTGTCGGTCTTCTGGTGCGTTGCCGGATCGATGTCCCCGCCGACGAAGAGGTCTGCCATGCGCCGGAGGCTAACGAGCGCGTCAGCCCGCCGAGTTGCGCGGCGTGATGCGGTAGGCGCAGCGGGCGTCGCCGGCCAGGAGGTGCTGCACGCGCTCGACGACGACGTCGGAGCCGAGCGCTTGCTGGAACAGGTCGAGCTCGGCCGAGCACAACCCGATGCACGCGCCGGCCGCTGCGCTGATCGGGCAGTGGTGCTCGACCAGCACCAGTTCGTCGTTGCCGTCGTCATGGCTCGTGACGACGTCGGCGAGGTAGCCCTCGTCGCTGCGCAGCTCCGACAACCGGCGCACGCGCACGGCGATGTCGGTGCTCGCGCCGAGCGCGGTGCGGTAGCTGTCGAGCTGCCGGCTGGCCCGCTGCTGCACCACTCGGTCGAGCGCCTCGTCGCCGAGCGTCGTGCGGATCGCGTCGATCAGCTCGACGGTGAGCTCGCCGTGGCGGTCGGGGAACAGCTCGGCCGCCTGCGCGGTGAGCGCCCAGTTGACCGGGGGCCGCCCGCGCCCAACGGCCGGCATCGACCGCCGCTCGGCCAACCCGCCGGCTTCCAGCGCGTCGAGGTGCTGGCGCACCGCGGTGTCGGTGAGACCGAACTCCTCGGCGAGCTCGCTCGCCGTTGCCGAGTCGACGCGCTTCAACCGTTCGAGGATGCGTCGCTTGGCGCCGGTGAGGGTCGCCGTGGTGTCGGCCGACATCGCGTCAGGCTAGCGATCGCCGAGCGATTTCGGAAAGCAGCCGCTTGCAGAATGTCGAAGGGCTCGGGCTTTGACAAAATGTCAACCATGACCGTGAACAGCGCCGAGCTCGCCCTCGAGAACCAGTTCGGCCTCGCCGATCGCATCGTCGACGAAGCAGCGCTGTCGAACAGCGTGCAGCGGTTCCGCGAGCAGGGCCTGCGCCTGCCGACGTTCGCCCAGCTGGCCGACCCGTCCACGTTCGACGCGTCGATCGTCGGCGACGCCGACCCGCAGGGGCCGGACGCGCGCAACCTGTGGCGGGTCCACTGGTACAACTCGCTCGCCGGCGGGCGCGTCGACGTGCCGGACCACGTCGTGCTCCCCAGCTCGCTCACGGGCGTGCCGAGCCCGATCATCGTCGTCTTCGGCGACCGCTTCCCGATGATCACCGCGCACAAGGTGCTCGCCGCCTACGCCTGCCTCGCGCCGCGCACGGTCACCGGTCAGTTCGACCCGACCCGTCACCGCGCGATCTGGCCGAGCACCGGCAACTACGCACGCGGTGGCATCGCGATCAGTCGGATCATGGCGAGTCGCGGCGTCGCCATCCTTCCCGCCGGGATGAGCCAGGAGCGCTTCGACTGGCTCGATCGGTGGTGCGCCAACCCCGCCGAGGACGTCATCCGCACCGTCGGCACGGAGAGCAACGTCAAGGAGATCTACGACGCGTGCAACGAGCTGGCCAAGGACCCCGGCAACTTCGTCTTCAACCAGTTCTGTGAGTTCGGCAACCACCTCGCCCACTACGAGGTGACCGGCCGGGCGTTCGGCCACGTGTTCGAGCACGTGCGCGCGGCGAGCGGGCGCGACCTCCGTCTGGCTGCGTTCACCAGCGCCACCGGGTCGGCCGGCACGATCGCCGCGGGCGACCGGTTGAAGGACGAGTACGGCACGCGCGTCGTCGCCGTCGAAGCGCTCGAGTGCCCGACGCTGTTGGAGAACGGGTTCGGTGAGCACAACATCCAGGGCATCGGCGACAAGCACGTGCCGCTGATCCACAACGTGATGAACACCGATGTCGTCGTTGCGGTCAGCGATCGCGCCACCGATCAGCTGCAGGTGATGTTCAACCAGACCGACGGGCTCGGTTACCTCGCCGACCGGCGCCTCGTGCCGCAGAGCGTGCTGGCGACGTTGCAGCACTTCGGGCTCTCCTCGATCTGCAACGTGCTCGCCGCGATCAGCACGGCGAAGCTGCTCGGCCTCGGCGAGGACGACGCGATCATCACCGTCGCCACGGATGGTGCCGCGCTGTACCCGAGCGAGCAGCAGAAGATCATGGCCCGCGACTTCGGCGGCGGGTTCACGAACCTCGACGCCGCGGCGGTGTGGGGACAGCACCTCGCCGACGTGCCGACTGCGCACGCGCTGCAGCTGACCGAACGCGACCGCAACCGCATCTTCAACCTCGGCTACTACACGTGGGTCGAGCAGCAGGGCACGCCGTTCGAGCTGTTCGAGGCCCGTCGTCAGCAATCGTTCTGGACCGGGCTGCGCCGCTTCCTGCCCGTGTGGGACGAGATGATCGACGACTTCAACGGACGGGTCGCCGCCGGATGAGGTGCGCGTGAACGTGACGGGGTGGCGCTGCCTGACGTGCGGGGACAGGCTCGGCATCGACGCCGTGCTGCCGTGGCGCTGCCCGTCCGCGGGCGACTCGCGTCACCACGTGCTGGCGATCGAGCGATCGCTCGCGCCCTTGCGACCGACGAACGACGACAACCCGTTCCTCGCCTTCGACGCCGAGCTGGCCTGGGCTGCGTTCGCCGATGCGCACGGCATGGACCTCGCCGCTCGCGCCGCGCTCGTGGCGGAGCTCGACGCCGCGGTTGCCGAAGTGTGCGGCACCGGGTTCCGGCGCACGCCGTTCACGCGGCGCAAGCGCCTGAGCGATGCGCTCGGCTTCGCCGACGAGGGCGGCGTGTGGGTGAAGGACGAGACGGGCAACGTCGCCGGCAGCCACAAGGCGCGCCACCTCTTCTCGATCCTGCTGCACCTCGTCGCCGCCGAACGGTTGGGTGTGGCGCCGTGGCACGACGCGCGCCGGCCACCGTTGGCGATCTCGTCGTGCGGCAACGCAGCCATCGCTGCGGCCACGTTGGCGCGCGCCACCGACTGGCCGATCGACGTGTTCATCCCCGAGTGGGCGTCCGGCGTCGTCGTCGACACGTTGACGTCGCTCGGCGCGCGACTGCATCGCTGCCCGCGCGTACCCACCGATCCACCGGGAGATCCGTGCGTGCTTCGGTTCCGCGAGGCGGTTGCCGCGGGCGCGATCCCGTTCAGCGTGCAAGGGCCGGAGAACGCGCTCGCGCTCGATGGCGGCCGCACGCTGTTCTGGGAGATGTACGAGGTGCTCGGAGCATTGCTGGACCGCGTGTTCGTGCAAGTCGGTGGGGGAGCGCTCGCCGCATGCATCGCCTCGGCGCGCACCTCGGCCGGCGTGCACCCGACCTTCCACGCCGTGCAGACGGAGGCGTGCGCGCCGTTGTCTCGCGCATGGTCACTCGCACGCGCCGGTGGTGGTGCACGCGCCGCCGCTGCGCACTGGGACGAGTGGATGCAGCCGTGGGAGCACGTCGGCACCTCGGCCGCCGACGGCATCCTCGACGACGAGACCTACGACTGGGTGCCGGTGCTCGGCGCCATGGCCGACGGCGGTGGTTCGCCCGTCGTCGTCCCCGAGTCACTGGTGCTCGAAGCGCACGAGCTCGCCCGGTCCACCACCGGCGCCAACGTCTCGGCCACCGGCACCGCCGGTCTCGCGGGGCTGATGGCCATCCGCGACCAGATCGCCGACGACGAACGAGTCGTCGTGATCTTCAGCGGCGTCGAACGCTGAGCCGTTCAGCCTTCGGCGTTCAGCTTCACCACTCGTCGCGCTTCGGAGACCAGCTTCGACGATCCGCTCCTGCGGGCAATCTCGCTCAGTCCGTTCGGCATCGCCGACGGCCCGGCCACCGCGATCGCGTCAGCCAGCACGGTGAGGACGCGATGAGCGTCTCGCGTGTCGCAACGCCCATCGAGCACGGCGATCGCGAGATCGCGCGCCAGCGACGGATCACGCTGGAGCACGTCGCCACATGCCGTCGCGATTCTCGACAGCTTCAACACGCCGCCGCCGCACAGTCGAGCGACCGCATCGCCGACCTGTTGAGGATCAACACCCTTGTCGCGGCAGCACGCGATCAACGCCTCGGCGGCCGCGACTCGGAGTGCGACGGGTTTGGCACCCATGCCGAGTGCGAGGGCGAGCGGGGTCAGCTCGCCGACGGGTGTCCCGGCGAACGCCAGCCGTCCGAGCGCGATGCCGAGGGTGGGGCTGGTCAGCCAACCCGACTCCGCCTCGAGATCGTGCCCGACCCGAGGCAGGGCGTGCGCCAGTGCGAGGTCCGGGTGGTGTGGTGTCAGCGAGTGCGCGAGGGCTCGGTCGGTCGCATCGAGGTAGTACCAATGGCTCTCCACCGATCCGACGAGTTGGATCGCCGCTCGGTCACCGTGCCAGCGCTGCGGCGCATCGCCGACCGTCCACTGATCGGGCGATCTCAGCTTTCCTCCCTCCGGGAACAGGGTGGCTGCGCCCGCAAGCGCGCAGTCGGGCGGGAGCGTCGCCCGTGCCTCGAAGTGAACGCCGCGGCCGTCGAGGAACGTGCCCCCATCACCGGCGACCGCGGACCAGGTGAAGCGATCGAGGACGAGTTGCCTCGCCGTGGATCGGCTCCGAAGGTGGAATGCGGCGACCTCGGCCCGACCTGGCTGCTGCTCGACCGGCAGCGCGTCGATCTCCGAACGACGCCGCGCGGCCGTCCGCTCGTCGATGTTGCCCAGTGCGTCGGTCGGCGCGGCGAACCAGGGGCGGTCGACGCCTGCGAGCACCGCTTGGATCGCGTCGTGGATGACCATGTATGCGAGGGTCTTCCTCCATGCCGGGACGCCGAAGCCCTCGAACGTTCCGTTCAACGCTTGGACGCAGAGCACTGCCCACCATCCGAGCAGCGTCGATGCGCCGGTTGACGAACGGACGAGCGGCGCCACCAGTTCGCGGCGTCGTACGGCCGGGAGCGCGCCGATGCGGATCGACGCCTCGACGGCACGATCGAACATGGCAGCCTCGGCGTTGCCGTGGACGAACGCCGCCAGGACCTGCACGAACTGGTCGTCGGTGAGCGGCGGCGGCAACGACGGCGTCACGGGTCCGCTCCAGACCCCACCGACGTCCCGGCCCGTGTCGACCTCGATGCCGGCATCCGGTTGCAGCTCGACCCGGACCGACGGTGCGAGATCCTCGGCGGCCAACGCCAAGCGCTCGGCGGCTGCGGCGTCGAGCTCGTGACGATGCCGGCCGACACGCTCGACCGCAGCGCGCTGAACATCCACGCGTGGGTGCCCGAACGCAGCACACATCTCGATCACCGCCGCATCGCGCCACGCCGGGTCAGCTGCGATGCCGTCGAGCAGCCGCAGCTGTGCCATTGCTGAGGTCTTGTCCTTGCCGTAGAGCGGCGCAGACCCGACGGCGAGGACCTCGTCGGGACCGACGACGCCGTCGGTCAGGAGCTCCTGCGTGACGCGTTGCCCGATCGCCACAGCCTGCGGCGTCGGTGCCCGTAGGAGGCCGACGTAGCCACCCGACTCGCGCGCCAGCTCGTCACGAGAGAAGGCGAGCAGCTCCAAGGTGTCCGCGTACCACCTGAGTCGTCCCCATGGGGCGTTCATCTGCAGCGAGCCGATCAGCGCTCGGTGAAGTCGATCGCGGTCGAGCGTCCCGTCACGGCTCAGTGAGTCGATCGCATGCATCCACGAGGTCTCGAACGGCCGGTGCTCAGCTGCGTTCTCCTGCCTGGCGCTCGACGCCGTGCGCGGGGGAACTTCGCCGCACAGCTCCCATCCGAGCTGATCCCACTCGAAGATGCGCCACATGTCGTCGAGGAGACCGGGATCGTTCCGGAGTGCGTCGAGCACCGGGCGGTCGACCTGGTTGATCATCTGCTGCAGGTAGCGCTGATCTGTCGGTCGAGCCGCAAGTCCCGCTCGCACCAGAGCGCGACCCAGACGCCACTGCTGCTCCCACCGGCATCGGACCAACCGTTCTGGCAGCTTCGCAAGCCACTTCGGTCGGAGTGCGCGCAGCATCTCGATGGTCGATTCGGTTGGCGGTTCGATACCTGGGGAGTCGAGTGCAGAAGCAGCATCGACCACCGTCCGGGCCGAAGCGAGCGCAGCGATCGCCAGGACCGTGTCGCGAACGAAAGCATCATCATCGTTCCAACGACCCCTGGTCTCGCGTCGCAGCTCGACTCTCTGGAGGATGTGGGCTCGGTCGGCCTGGAGCTGCGCGAGCCCGCGGGCAGCGCACCACGCGTTCACGCCGTTGACGTCGGCGTGTCGGACGAGAGCGTCCAATGCGTCCAGTTCCGTACTCACGGCCGTCGTCCACGCCTGGCCATGACCGCTGCGAGCACGTGCTTGCAGGGGCCACGTGTTCCGCGATGCTTCGCGTTCCACGGACACGTGCACGTAGCGCCCACGACGGAATCGGTGGACAGCACGACGAGGTGGTGGTGATCGCCACTCGTGACGGTCGCGCGCAGGCCCGATTCGTCGAGCCTGACTGACTCGTTCGAGATGAGGTCCCGAGACGACCGCAGCCGAGGGTTGAGCTCGTGCAGGAGCTCATCGCCGAAGGGGAGCACCCGGGAGTAGAAGCCCTCCTCGACGAGGTCGAAGCCGAGTCGTCCTGATGCGGCGAGGACGTCGAGCCCAGCTTGCGCTTGCACCGGGAGGAGGTCGTGCGCCGCAGCGAGGTCGATGCTGGTGGTGAACGGTTGGGTGGCGACGTCGACGGCGATTCGATCGGCGACCTCGCCAGCCGACGGGTCGGCGAGAGCCGCCAAGAGGCTCCCGCCGCCGGAGAATCCAGCGCTCGGCTCGGGGCTGAGCGTCAGCGTGAGCCGAGCTCGGTCCATCTCGATGACCCATGCCGCACTGGTCGGGACTCCGCGGTCGTCGAACGTCGAGTGGACCGAAAGGCGTCGGGTGAACCGCAACAACGGCTGGATCGCCTCGAGTCGATCGACGCCGAGGATGCCGACGGCCTCGGCGGATGGTCGGGCACCGATTCGGGCGTGACCGTTCGGCGCCGCTTCGAGCCAGATCGCTCGTCGGTTGTCGATCGGGAGCGACTGGAGCAGACGACGCGCACCCTGAGCGCTGAGGTCGAGTTGCCACTTCATCCGGCTCTGCTCGACCTGCGTCTCACCGAAACCCTTGAGCCACCGCTTCGGCAACGGCACCTGCCTCTCGATGACGGTGCCGTCGAGCGTGTCGACAGCCAGCTCGTCGTCGCCCACGCGCAGGCGCAGGGGGTCGCTCGGGTTGATCCTCGCCAGCGCGTCGCGCAGGGGCGGGTTCACGTCGACGTTGGTCGTGCCGATCGTGGCGAACGCCCCGTCGAGCCCTCCCGGGTCCACATCGAGGCGGGCGTGCACGCTGCAGCACTGCGAGAACGATTCGAAGCGAAGCCGTTCGCCGTCGCAGGTCACCACCGGGTCGGCCGCGAGGATCTTGGCGATGATCGTTGCCATCGGTGTGTAGTACCGACTTGCGGCGACGCGGGCCACGGCAAGCAGTCCGGCGGCGACGACGTCCGGTCTGCTCACGAACCCTGCGAAGAACAACGAGGGTGTCGGCGCTGGCTCGGCGAGCGGCGTGAAGGCGGCGAGCCCGAGCACCGGCTTCGCTCCGCCGACGACCGCCGATGGTGTCGAGTACTGGTACGTGATGGACGCTCCCGCTCCGAGCATGGCCGTCATCTTGGCGCGTCGGGTCCTCGTGCTCGTCACGCGGTCCGATCTGGTTGCCCGATGCGCGACCAGATCTGACAGCGATACGTTCGGCGCATGCGCGCTGCGGTGTACTCCGAGGTTGGTGGTCCTGAGGTCTTCCGGTACGAGGAGGTGCCAGATCCCGAGGTGCGGCCGGGCGGCGTGATCATCCAGGTCGCCGCGGTCGGCATCCAGGGTGGCGACGTGCTCAATCGCCAGGGCGGGATGCTGGCCACCACGCCGCACATCGTCGGCTACCAAGCGTCGGGCACGGTGCTCGAGGTCGGCAGCTCCGTGACGTCGGTGACCGTCGGTCAACGGGTGGTCGCGACGATGGGCTTCGGCAGTCACGCCGAACTCGTCAGCGTGCCCGAGGCGGCGGTGTGGGCAGTGCCCGACGCGGTGTCCTTCGACGACGCAGCCGGCGTGCCGATCGAGTACGGCACCGCCGCCGACTGCCTCTTCGAGTTCGGTCACCTCCAGGCCGGACAGACCGTGCTGATCCAGGCCGGTGCCGGCGGCGTCGGGCTGTCGGCGATCCAGTTGGCCAAGGCGGCGGGCGCGTCGATGGTGCTGGCGACCGCATCGAGCGATGAGCGGCTCGAACGCCTCGCCCACTTCGGCGCCGATCACGGGATCAACTACTCGGCGGGCAGCGATGCACTCGTGCGCGAGGTGCTGCGCCTGACCGACCGGCGAGGCGTCGACCTCGTCGTCGATCCGGTCGGCGGGAGCACCCTCGAGGCGAGCATCGGCGCCCTCGCGTACCGCGGACGGATCAGCTGGGTCGGGCGCGCCGGCCGCGAGGAGCGTCCGCCGGACATCTCGGCGCTGATGGGCAAGAACGGGGCGATCAACGGCGTGTTCCTCGGTGCCGAGCTGGCGATGAACCCGCAGCGCACCCGTCCGATGATCGACGAGCTGCTGGCGCGAGTCGCCTCCGGCGAGCTGCGGGTGGTCATCGATCGCGCCTTCCCGCTGGCCGAGGCCGCCGAGGCGCACCGCTACATCGAGAGCCGTCAGGCGTTCGGGCGGGTCCTGCTGCACCCGTGAACCGGCCGGTAGCCTTCCGACCATGCCGTCGAACAACGCTCCGCTCCCCGGGCCCATGGCCCTCGACTCCGGGTTCGACCCGCGCAGCGACGTCTTCAACCGCCTGCTCAAGAACCGCGTGATCATGCTCGGCACCGACGTCAACGACGACATCGCCAACCAGATCTGCGCCCAGCTGCTGTACCTCGAGGGCGAAGAGAACAACGCCGACATCTGGCTGTACATCAACAGCCCCGGCGGCTCCGTCACGGCCGGCATGGCCATCTACGACACGATGCAGTTCGTCAGCTGCGACGTCGCCACGGTCTGCATGGGCATGGCCGCCTCGATGGGCCAGTTCCTGCTCACCGCCGGCGCAGCGGGCAAGCGGTTCACGCTGCCGAACGCCCGGATCATGATGCACCAGCCGCTCGCCGGTCTGCGCGGTCAGGCCACCGACATCGCCATCCAGGCCGAGCAGCTGGCCTTCACCAAGCGGCGCATGGCCGAGCTCACCGCCCACCACAGCGGCCAGGCCCTGGAGCAGATCCAGAAGGACAGCGAGCGCGACCGTTGGTTCACCGCCGAAGAGGCCAAGACCTACGGCCTCGTCGACAACGTCATCGGCAAGCGCGGCGAGATCCCCGCCTGACGATCGTCAGCGGTCCTCGGGCGCGATGCCCGAGATCGATGCACTGAACGCGACGATCTCGTCGTGAGTGAACGAGGCGCGGTGACGGGTCGTTCCCGCCGGCCGCTTGGCCAGTGACAGCCCGGGCCTCCACTCGGTCGACGGCCTGATCGGGCGCGGTGTGAAGCCGCCACCGCAGTTCGGGCACACGTTCGACAGCGGACCGTCGACGCAGTCGGCGCAGTACGTGCACTCGTAGGTGCAGATCCGTGCCGCCGCCGAAGCGGGTGGCAGGTCGACGTCGCACAACTCGCAGTTCGGTCGCAGTTCCAGAGCCATCCGGGGAGTGTGCGCATCGGCCGCCGAGAAGGCAAGGACGGATCGCCCACACGCACGGACACACCGATCAGGTGGTGGCCGTCGCTGCTGTCGTGATCGCGCCCGTGGCCGGGGTGGCGGTGTCGGGCGTCAGGCTGGTCGGCGGCGCGGTGACGGGGACGTTGCCGATGGTGATGCCACACTTCTGCTGCGTGTACTCGACGACCCGCTTGGCGGCCTGGGTCGACTGACGAGCGGTGTCAGCAGCGAGCTGCGCCGATGCGGGGTCGCCGGGGTCGACCGTGGAGGCCGTCTCGATGGCCGTGACCATCACGTTCCACTCCTCCTCGACGGCGATCGGCGCCTTGGCGGCCATGTCCCGGTAGAGCCGCAACGTCGCATCGATGTCGTCCTCGGTGGCGATCACGGGCGCGCCGAGCGCAGCTTGCTGCTCGCCGACCGCGGCGCAGTAGCCGCCCTCGGTGCGCTGCGGCGCGTCGGACCCACACGCCGCGACAACGCCCGCGAGCAGGCACGCAGCGGCAACGTGGAGGAGGACAGGAGGCCGCACGGCGGTCAGTCTCACAGGTCGGCGCCCGGTCGCGCCGGTCACGAGTTGGGCACGTCTTGCTCTCGTGTTGCTCGCGTGTTGGTGTTGCGGAGGCAGTCGCTACCGTCCCTGCGACCGTCGTTGGGACCGGACGTCCCTCCCGAACCGATTCGCCGTGCGTCAACTGCGACGCCGATCGATCCGAGGAGGCGCGCATGCTCGCCGCTGTCCGTTCTGCCACCCTGCTGGGCGTTGCCGGCCGCCCCGTCACCGTCGAGGTCCACGTCGGCGCGGGTCTGCCCGGCTTCCTCATCGTCGGTCTGCCCGACGAAGCCTGCCGCGAGTCGCGCGATCGCGTCCGCGCCGCGTTGATGAGCAGCGGGCTGCGCTGGCCCGACCGCAAGATCACGGTGAACCTCGCACCGAGCTCGCAGCGCAAGGGCGGATCGGGGCTCGATCTGGCGATCGCCGTCGGCGTGCTCGTCGCCGACGGGCAGGTGGAAGCGGCCGCGATCGAGGGCATGGGGTTCCTCGGCGAGGTCGGCCTGGACGGCACGCTGCGCGCCGTGCCCGGCGTGGCGCCGATGGTCGCCTGCCTCGACGACGTGCGACCCGTGGTGCCGGTGGCCAGCTACCGCGAGGCGCAGGCGATCGCCGATTGCCAGGTGCGCGTGGCGAGCACGATCAGCGAACTGGTCGCGGCACTGATCGGCGACGAGCCGTGGCCGACGGTGCCGTTGGAAGAGGTGATCGACGACGAGCCCGCCGTGCCCGACCTGGCCGACGTGCGCGGGCAGGCGATGGCCCGACTGGCGTTGGAGATCGCGGCGGCGGGCGAGCACAACCTGTTGCTGGTCGGCCCACCCGGGTCGGGCAAGACGATGCTCGCCCAACGGATGCCCGGGCTGCTGCCGCCGCTGGAACGGGCCACGGCGTTGGAGGCGACGATGGTGCACTCCGCGGCCGGGGTTCGCCTCCCGTCGGCGGGCCTCATCCGACTTCCGCCGTTCCGCGCTCCGCACCACAGCAGCTCGATGGTCGCGCTCGTCGGTGGCGGCAGCGTCAACCTGCGGCCGGGCGAGATCTCGCTGAGCCATGGCGGGATCCTGTTCTTGGACGAGCTCGGCGAGTTCGCCCCGACGGTCCTCGACGCGTTGCGTCAGCCCTTGGAGGAGGGCGTCATCCGCATCGCCCGCGCCCGTGTCAGCGCCGCCCTGCCGGCCCACTTCCTGCTCGTCGGCGCGACCAACCCGTGCCCGTGCGGTGGCGGTCCGCCCGGTGCGTGCGAGTGCGACGACGGTGCCCGGCTTCGCTACCTGCGTCGCCTGTCGGGTCCGCTGCTCGACCGCTTCGACCTGCGCGTCGGCGTCGATCGGCCCGAGGTCGACGATCTGCTGCACAGCGGCGGCGGCGAGAGCACCGCAGTCGCCGCGGCTCGCGTCGCCGTTGCACGCGACCTGGCGATGCAGCGAGCCGGCCACGTCAACTCGCGCATCCCGTCGTCGTCGATCGACGCGCTCGCGCCACTGGCCGACGCGGCGCGCGAACGCCTGCGCGTCGAGCTCGAGCGCGACCGTCTGACCGGCCGCGGCTACCACCGCATCCGGCGGGTTGCTCGCACGATCGCCGACCTCCTCGACCCCGGCTGCGAGCTGGTGCTCGATCAGCACGTCGTGCTGGCGATGCAACTGCGCGTTCGCCTGCGGGTGTCCACCAGGGGGCAGGCGGCATGACGCTCACTCGATCCGACGCCTTCGCCGCGGCGCTCGCCGGGTTCCGCGGCATGAGCCTGTCGCGCCTGCGTGCTCTGCTGCGCCACCACGACCCCGAGGGCGCCTTCGCCGTCGCCACCGGCGAACTGGCGCCGAGCGGCCTGATCGCCAAGGTCTTCCACGAGGATCCCGACCTTCTCGCCCGATGGCGTCAGGAGGCAACACGGCGCTCGCCGGAGGCGGTCAGCGAGCGTTGTGAGGCGATCGGCGTGCGCGTCGTCGTGCACGGCGGGCCCGACTACCCGGAGCTGCTGCGCGACGACACCGAGGCGCCACCGGTCCTGTTCGTGCGCGGCGATCTCGGGTTGCTCGACGGCCGACGGGCGGCGATCGTCGGCACGCGCAACGCCACCGGCCCGGGGCGGCACATGGCCACCCAGCTCGGGCTGGAGCTGGCCGCAGCCGGCGTTCACGTCATCAGCGGGCTGGCTCGCGGCGTGGACGGGTGCGCTCATCGCGGCGCGCTCAACGCGATTGCCGCCGGAGGTGCCGGCGCACCGATCGGTGTCGTGGCGAGCGGACACGACGTGGTCTACCCACCCGAGCACCGCGACCTGTGGCGCCAGGTCGGCGAGTCCGGGCTGTTGATCTCCGAGCACCCGCCGGGCTCGGCGCCGGAGGCCCACCGCTTCCCGCTGCGCAACCGCATCGTGGCCGCCCTCAGCGAGGTGGTCGTGGTGGTCGAGTCGCGCGAACGTGGCGGCTCGTTGATCACCGTCGAAGCGGCGATGCAGCGCGGCATCCCGGTGATGGCGGTGCCCGGTGGTGTGCACAGCCGAGCCTCGTCGGGCACCAACCTGCTGCTGCGCGACGGCTCCGCGCCGGTGCTCGACCCGGGCGACGTGCTCGTGGCGATGGCGTTGCAGCGGCGCGGCGCGCCCCCGGTCTCGGTGGAGACTCGTGCTCGACCGCTGCGCGAGGACGTCGCTGCGTACGAGGCGTGCGCCGCGCAACCGCGCACCGTGGAAGGCGTCGCATTGGCCACTGGCGGCACGCTCATCGGCGCTGCAATGGCCCTCGCCCGGTTGGAGCAGGCGGGGTGGTTGGCTCACCTCGATGGGTGGTTCGAATGCACCGGTACACCACTCCGATGAGGTGGCTGGAATACCCTCTCCTGTCGTGCCTCGAGGAACTGTCGCGCCTGAGCCCGTCGCCGAGTGCGCGACGTGGTCGATCGCTGCGTTCACCGCGTCGCTCACCAACGCCTCGAACAACACCGTCGACGCCTACCGGCGGGACGTGGAAGCCTTTGCACGCTGGTGCGATGAGGTTGGCATCGACGGTCCGCAGATGGTCGACCGTCTGGTGCTTCGGCGCTACGTGGCATCGCTCGCAGCCGGCCAGTACGCCAAGCGCAGCGTGGCCCGCAAGGTGTCGTCGCTGCACCGCTACTTCGCCCACCTCGTTCGCACGGGCGAGCTGGCGACGGATCCGAGCGCGTCGCTGCGTGCCCCGTCCGGCGAGTCTCGTCTCCCGCAGGTGCTCGATCAGCACGACCTGTCGACGTTGCTGGATGGCGCAACTCCCGAGGACGAACCGCACTGGCGACGGTTGCGCGACGACGCCGTGCTCGAGGTGCTCTACGGCAGCGGCGTGCGCGTCGGCGAGCTGTGCGGGCTGGACGTCGACTCGCTCGACCTGCGCGCCGGCGCCGTCACGGTGTGGGGCAAGGGCGCGAAGGAACGCCGAGTGCCGCTCAGCGTTCCGGCGGTGGCGGCGATGCGCGCCTGGCTGGGCGTTCGCAACGAGGTCGTGCCCCCGGAAGCTGGTGCGGCGCTGTTCGGCAACGAACGCGGCAACCGCCTCACGCCGCGCGACGTCCGGCGGATCCTCGACCGCCGCAGCCCGCGCCCCACGCACCCGCACGCGCTCCGGCACAGCTTCGCCACTCATCTCCTGGACGGTGGCGCCGACCTGCGCGCCGTGCAGGAATTGCTCGGCCACCGTGACGTTGCCACGACACAGCGATATACACACGTCAGCAAGCAACGCCTTCGCGCTGTCTACCAGGAGACCCACCCTCGAGCATGAAGAGCGAACACGATCTCGACAACTGGTGGCAGCGATGGACGGATCGCCGGGATCCGGTGGCTCGCGATCGCCTGATCGTGCACTACTCACCGCTCGTCAAGTTCGTCGCCGGTCGTGTCGGTGCCGGCCTGCCGAGCAGCGTCGACCCCGGGGACCTGGTCAGCGCCGGCGTCTTCGGTCTGATCGATGCCGTCGAGCGCTTCGACCCGGAGCGCGGTGTCAAGTTCGAGACGTTCGCCGTCCCGCGCATCCGCGGCGCGGTGTTCGACGGCTTGCGCTCACTCGACTGGGTGCCTCGTTCGGTGCGCAGCCGCGCACGCGAGGTGGAGGGCGCCTTCGCCGAGCTGGAAGGTCGTTTCGGTCGCGCACCCACCGACGAGGAGCTGTCCGGCTACCTGAAGATCACCGCCACCGAGTTCCAGAAGTGGCTCGTCTCGATCGCCTCGACCACGGTCGGCCCGCTCGACCGGGCACTGGTCGCGGGCGCCGAGCCGCGAGCGCTGAACGGCGACGTGCCCGACTCCCCGGCGATGATGGTCGAGGAGTCCGAGGTCAAGCGGCTGGTGCGCCACGAGGTTCGTCGCCTGCCCGAGCGGGAGAAGCTCGTGCTGTCGCTGTACTACGACGAGGGCCTCACCCTCGCCGAGATCGGCGGCGTCCTCGGCGTCACCGAGAGCCGCGTCTCGCAGATCCACACCAAAGCGGTGCTGCACCTGCGTGCTCGGTTGAGCGCCTCCGGCGTCACCTGACGGACCCGCCCCCGTTGCGCGGGGCACGGCGATGATCCGCCGCGCGTGCGGCGTCGTGCTGCTCGTGCTCACTGCGATCGCCCCATCGCCGGCCGTCGCGAGTCCGTCGTGCTGGGCGCCGCCGGTGCGTGGCGCGCTGCTGCAGCCGTTCGACCCGCCGGCGTGCACCTACTGCTCCGGGTCGCGGGGCATCGTGCTGGCGGCCACCGACCACGAGCCGGTGCTGGCGGTGGCGGCCGGAACGGTGACCTTCGCCGGCAGCGTCGCCGGCACGGCCTACGTCGTCGTCGAGCACGCCGATGCGGTGCGTGTCACCTACGGCCGGCTGGTCGCCGTTGCGGTGCGAGTCGGCCAGACGGTGGTGCCCGGCACGACGATCGGCGCGGCGAGCGACGAGCTCTACCTCGGGCTGCGCGACCCCGACGACCAGCCGCTCGACCCGACGCCGCTGCTCGGGCGCTGGCGGGCCCGGCCCAGGCTGGTCCCGATCGACGGATCGCCACGCCGACCGGCGGTCACGACGCTGCGATGTCCGAGCGTTGTCGTGACTGGGCCAGGTGGTGCAGGCTGACCTGCGCCGATAGCATCCTTCACCGGTTCGCCGTCCGGCGATCCACATCTACACCGGCACAGCCCACCTGCGGTCGCTTCGGCGCTCGGGCCCGTGTCACCACAACCGCAGGAGAGGGAGACCCCGTCATGGCTGTTGTCACCATGCGTCAGATGCTCGAAGCCGGCGTGCACTTCGGGCACCAGACCCGCCGTTGGAACCCGAAGATGAAGCGGTTCATCTTCGGTGAGCGCGGCGGGATCTACATCATCGATCTCGAGCAGACGCTCACCCGCGTCGAAGCGGCGTACAACTTCGTCCGCGAGCTCTCCGCCAAGGGCGGCACCGTGCTGTTCATCGGCACCAAGAAGCAGGCGCAGGACCCGATCCGCAGCTACGCCGAGAAGTCCGGCCAGCCGTTCGTCAACGAGCGCTGGCTCGGCGGCATGCTCACCAACTTCGAGACGATCGCCAAGCGCGTCTCGAAGATGCAGGAGTACGAGCGCATGCGCATCTCCGGCGAGTTCGAAGCGATGCCGAAGAAGGAAGCGCTGCTGCTCACCCGTGAGCTGGACAAGCTGCAGAAGAACCTCGGCGGCATCCGCAACCTCGGCAAGCGTCCCGACGCGGTGTTCATCCTGGACACCAAGAAGGAGCACATCGCCGTCACCGAGGCCAACAAGCTGAAGATCCCGGTGATCGCCGTCGTCGACACCAACGTCGACCCCGACGTCGTGCAGTTCCCGATCCCCGGCAACGACGACGCCATCCGCGCCAACGCGCTGATGTGCCGCGTCATCGCCGAGGCCGTCGAGGAGGGTCGCTTCATCGCCTCCAAGCGCAACCCGCAGACGGCCGCGCCCAAGCGCAGCGCCGAGGACGAAGCCGCCTTCGCCCAGGCCCAGGCCGACGCCCGCCGTCAGGCCGCCCAGGCCCAGGCCGAGCGCGACGCCCGCGTCGCTGCTGCCGCTGCTGCCCCGACCGACGCCGTCGAGGCCAACCCCGAAGCGATCGAGGTCAACCCGGAGGCCGTCGACGTCGTCGAGGCCACGCCCGAGGCCGACGCCACCACCACCGAGACCGAGAGCACGGAGAGCTGATCCCCGATGGCATTCACTGCAAAAGACGTCCAGGCGCTGCGCCAGAGCACCGGTGCCGGGATGATGGACGCCAAGAAGGCCCTCGAGGCCAACGACGGCGACATGGAAGCGGCCAAGCAGTGGCTGCGTGAGAAGGGCCTCGCCGCCAGCGCGAAGCGCGACGATCGCGAGAACACGCAGGGCGTCGTCGCCCTCGTGATCTCCGACACCGTCGGCGCGATCGTCGAGCTGAAGAGCGAGACCGACTTCGTCGCCGGCAGCGATCAGTTCAAGGACGAGGCCAACACCCTCGCCGAGCTGGTGGCCGCCAAGGGTGAGGCAGCAGTTGCCGAGCGCGCCCAGCAGCTCGACGACCTGAAGATCGTCCTCAAGGAGAAGATCGAGCTCGGCAAGGTGGCCCGCATCGAGGCCGCCCCCGGCAACGTCCTCGAGAGCTACCTGCACATCCAGGGCGGCCGCGGCGTCAACGCCGTGATCGTCGAGATGTCGGGCGCCACCAAGGAGCTCGCTCACGACGTCGCCGTGCACATCGGCTTCGCTCGTCCGAAGTACCTCGTTCGCGAGGACGTCCCGGCCGAGGTCGTCGACCACGAGCGCGAGACGTTCGAGACGATCAGCCGCAACGAGGGCAAGCCCGAAGCTGCGCTGCCGAAGATCGTCGAAGGTCGCGTCAACGGGTTCTTCAAGGACACGGTCCTGCTCGAGCAGCCGTACGCGAAGGACGACAAGGTGTCGATCAAGCAGTTCATCGGCGGCGCCACCATCGTCGGCTACGCCCAAGTCGAGATCGGCTGACCCTGTCCGCCAGGAATGCTCCCACCTCCGGGAAATCGAGTAGACAGGTCTCTCGTGAGCGACACACCACGTCCCCGGTGGAAGCGGATCGTCTTCAAACCATCGGGTGAGGCGCTTGCCGGCCCCGGTGGTTCCGGACTCGACGCGGCGACGCTCGACGCGACCGCACGCCAGTTGCAAGCCATCCGCGAGATGGGCGTCGACGTCGCCGTCGTCGTCGGCGGTGGCAACTTCTGGCGCGGCCGCACAGGCCAGATGAGCGGCATGGACGCCACCCAGTCCGACCACATCGGCATGCTCGGCACGGTCATGAACGCGCTTGCGCTGCAGGACTCGCTGGAGCGCGTCGGCCAGGCCACGCGAGTGATGAGCGCCATCGAGATGCCGCGCATCGCCGAGCCGTACATCCGCCGTCGCGCCATGCGCCACTTGGAGAAGGGCCGCGTGGTCATCTTCGCCGCCGGCACCGGCAACCCGTTCTTCACCACCGACACCGCGGCCGCGCTGCGGGCCGCCGAGATCGAAGCGGACGCGCTGATCAAGGGCACGCACTCCGGCGTCGACGGCGTCTACAGCGCGGATCCGCGCCAGGTCGCCGACGCCACGCGCTACGACGAGGTGAGCTACCTCGAGGTGATGACGAAGGACCTCAAGGTGATGGACTCGACGGCCATCGCGTTCTGCCGCGACAACCAGATCCCGATCGTCGTGTTCGACATGACGGCACCCGATGCGCTGCGCGCGATCCTGCGCGGCGAGCGGGTGGGCACGATGGTGCACGGATGATCAGTACGCTGGCACGGTGATCGAAGACACACTCCTCGAGGCCATCGACAAGATGGAGAAGGCCGTCGAGCACGTGCAGAGCCAGTTCACCACCATTCGCACCGGCAGAGCCACGCCGGCGTTGGTGGAGAAGCTGCTCGTCGACTACTTCGGATCGCCGGTGCCGCTGCAGCAGCTGGCCGGCTTCCAGGTGCCCGAAGCGCGTCAGCTCATCGTCAAGCCGCACGACCGCACCACGCTCGGCGCCGTCGAGAAGGCCATCCGCGACAGCGACCTCGGTGTCAACCCGTCCAACGACGGCGTGATCATCCGGATCAACTTCCCGGCGCTCACCGAAGAGCGCCGCAAGGAGTACGTGAAGGTCGTCAAGAACATGGCCGAGGACGGCCGGGTGGCGGTGCGCAACGTGCGCCGCGACGCGCGCAAGCACCTCGAAGCCGATGAGAAGGCCGGCGAGATGTCGGCCGACGATCTCGAGCGCGCCGAGAAGGAGCTCGACAAGATCACCCACGACCACGTCGAGCTGATCGACAAGGCTGTGGGGCGCAAAGAGCAGGAGCTGCTCGAGGTCTGATGGGGTCCATGGGCATGAAGAGCACGTTCACGAACCACGAGCACAGCAAGGGACGCTGATGACTGACGATGCATGGCGCCGGGGACGCCGCGAGGAGGGCGACGACGACTTCGGTCCGCCGCTGTTCGCCGACGATCCGACCGGGACCATCTCCACCGATCTGCCGACGAGCGAGGTGCATGCCGTCGACCTGTCGTTCGGGCCGAACGACACCGGCCCGCTGCCGCACTGGACGGAGCCGCCGACCGGCGAACTGCCGCGCGTGCTCAGCTCCGGCAACGGCGGCGATCACACCGAGGACCTCGACGTGTGGTCGACGTTCTCCGGCAAGCAGCCGGTGTGGCGCGACGACCCCGTGGAGGACCCGTCGGGGGCGATCGACGACTTCCGCGACATGGGCGAGGGCGTGGCCGGCGACGACGGGCTCGCGCCCGACCCGTTCTTCGACGCCACGGCGCCGGGCAACGACACCGGTCGCATCGAAGTGCCGCCGCGGCGCGAGCCCGGCCGCATCACCATCGGCACCGACCCCACCGACGACGGATCACGGCCCATCCCGCGCCGCGGTCGTCCGGGTGAGCCGCCGCCGCGTGGCAAGAGCCCGGCCCGATCCGGTGGCCGTCCCGTGCAGGGCGGCCGTCCCGCCACGGCCGGCGCCCGCCCCGCCGGTGGCACCGCCGGCCGCGACATGCCCGTGGCGATCGCCGTCGGCATCGCGCTCGCGGCAGCGTTCATCCTGGCGATCATGATCAGCCCGGTCGTCGTGCTGGTCGTCATCTGCGTCGTGCTGACGCTCGCCGCGGTGGAGTTCTTCGACAAGGTCACCGAGAAGGGCTACCGGCCGGCCAACATCGCCGGCATCCTGGCCTGCCTCGGTGCACCGCTGGCCGCGTACATGATCGACCTGCGCGCGCTGCCGCTGGTGGTCGTGTTCGCCTTCGCCGCCGGATGCGCCACGTTCATCGGTGCCGCCAGCGTCGACTCGTCGCCGATGCCGAACATGGCGATCACCACGCTGGGCGTGGTGTGGATCGGGCTGCTGGGCTCCTACGGCGTGCTCATCCTGAACATGTCCAACATCGGTGCCGTCGTCGCCAAGGGGTTCATCTCCAAGCAGATCGGCACCGACACGCTGTGCCTGCTGGCCATCGGCGTCGTCGCCAACGACGTCGGCGCGCTGGCCGTCGGCAGCGTTGCGGGACGGACGCCGCTGCGGGCCTGGATCAGCCCGAACAAGAGCGTCGAGGGGTTCATCGGCGGCGCCGTCGTCACCCTCCTGGCGATGTTCGTGATCGGTCTGATGGAGCGCTCGAACACGTGGAACAGCACGGGCGACCTGCTGCTGCTCGGCGTGGTGATCGCCATCTTCGCCCCGCTCGGCGACCTCACCGAGAGCATGTTCAAGCGCAACCTGGACGTGAAGGACTTCGGCAGCATCGTCAAGGGCCACGGTGGCGTGCTCGACCGCTTCGACGGCTTCCTGTTCACCCTGCCGGCGACCTACTACCTGCTCACGGTCCTGCATCCGTGGGTGACGAAGTAGCGCAGTAGCCGCGTCGAGCGCAGCGACCAAGTAGCGAACTCGCTGCGAGACTGGGTCGCATGACCGTTCGGGTTGCCATCGCCGGTTCGTCCGGCTCGATCGGAACGCAGACGCTCGACGTCGTGCGCGCCGAACCGGGTGCCTACGAGGTGGTCGGGCTCGGCGTGTCGTCGTCGGTGGACGTGCTCGTCGAGCAAGCCCTGGAGTTCCGGCCGTCCATGGTCGCCGTTGCCGACCCGGCTCGGCGCGCCGAGGTGGCCGATCGACTGCCGTTCGCCACCGTCGTCGACGACCTGGCGCTGCTGGCCGAGAGCGCTGACGTCGTCGTCAACGCCGTGGTCGGGTTCGCCGGGTTGCCGGTGACGATCCGCACGCTGGAGCTCGGCAAGCGCCTGGCACTGGCCAACAAGGAGAGCCTGATCGCCGCCGGCCCGGTCGTGCAGCCGTTGCGCTCGACCCCCGGCGCGGAGCTGGTGCCCGTCGACAGCGAGCACTGCGCCGTGCACCAGTGCCTGCGGTCCAGCGTCGCTCCTGACCGCGAGGTCTCGCGCATCGTGCTCACCGCCAGCGGCGGCCCGTTCCGTGGTCGCACCACCGCCGATCTGATCGACGTGGGTGTCGAGCAGGCACTGGCCCATCCGACGTGGAAGATGGGTCCGAAGATCACCATCGACTCGAGCACGCTGATGAACAAGGGACTCGAGGTGATCGAGGCCCACGAGCTGTTCGGCGTGGACTACGACCGCATCGAGGTCGTCGTCCACCCGCAGTCCGTGGTCCACTCGATGGTCGAGTTCACCGACGGCTCGACGATCGCCCAGCTGAGCATGCCCGACATGCGTCTGCCGATCGGGTACGCGCTGGCCTACCCGGCGCGGATCGGCACCCCGTTCGGCCGCATCGACTGGGCCACCCTCGGCACGCTGACCTTCGAAGCGCCCGACCTAATCACCTTCCGCTGCTTGGCCCTGGCCTACGAGGCCGGCCGGGTCGGTGGCACCGCTCCCGCGTGGCTCAGCGCCGCCAACGAGGTGGCCGTTGAGGCCTTCCTGGACGGTCGGCTGCGCTGGACGCAGATCGGCGAGATCTGCGACGCCGCGCTGCAGCAGCACGACGATCGTGCCGATGATGTGAACCAGTTGACCGTTGCCGACGTCAGAGCAGCGGACGCGCAGGCCAGACTCGTGGCGGCACAGATCGTCGATCAGTTCACCGAAAGGCTCACGTGAGCGACACCTACCTCAAGTTCCGCAACGAAGTGATGGCCGGCGGCACCGACGGACCGGAAGCGGACCAGACCCAGGGAGGCCCGCGCGCGATCATCGGCATCGGCGTGATCGTCGGCCTGCTCGTGCTGCTCGGGTTCTGGAGCGGTTGGGCCCTGGTCTTCGTGCTCGGTCTGCTGGTCAGCATCTTCCTGCACGAGACGGGCCACTTCGTGACGGCCAAGTTGACCGGGATGAAGGCCACCCAGTTCTTCCTGTTCATGGGGCCCAAGCTGTGGAGCTTCCAGCGCGGCGAGACGGAGTACGGCGTGCGGCTGTACCCGTTGGGCGCGTTCGTGCGCATCATCGGGATGAACAACCTCGACGAGGTCGAGCCCGAGGACGAGTCGCGGGCCTACCGATCGAAGAGCTACCCGCGCCGACTGCTGGTGATCACGGCCGGATCGTTGATGCACTTCACCATTGCCATCGTCCTGTTCTTCGCCGTCTACGCGACCAACGGGCAGCGCGTCGACACCAACCGCGTCTCCATTGCGCCGACGGCTGACGGGCCGGCCGGCAAGGCCGGGTTGCTCGAGGACGACGTCGTCGTCAGCCTCGCAGGCGTCGCCGCAACGTCGCCCCAGCAGCTCGTCGACACGATCGTCACCCACCAGCCCGGCGAGGTGGTCCAGGTCACGGTGCTCCGTGGCGGACAGACGCTGACGGTGCCGGTGACGCTCGGCGCCAACCCGAACGAGGGACCGAACAAGGGTCTCGCCTACCTGGGCGTCCAGCCCTACGACCGCCAGCACTGGAACAACCAGTCGATCGCCGATGCGTTCACCCACACGTTCACCGACGGTGCCGATGTGGCGTGGAACAGCGTGGTCGGGGTCGTCAAGGTGGTCAACCCGGTCAACCTCTACCAGCACCTCGTCGGCACCAACGACGACCCCACCACCCGACCGAGCACGGTCGTCGGGATCAGCCAGGCCAGCAGCACCATCGGATCCGAGCTCGGGCTCGCCGGCATCCTGCTGACGCTGGCCGGGGTCAACGTGTTCATCGGGTTGTTCAACCTGATCCCGCTGCTGCCGTTCGACGGTGGCCACGCGGCGATCGCCACCTACGAGCGCCTTCGGTCGCGCCGCGGTCGCCCTCCGTACCGGGCCGACATCGCCAAGATGATCCCGGTGGCGATGGGCACGATGGCGCTGATCGCGCTGCTGTTCTTCACCGCCTTCTACCTGGACATCGCCAAACCCCTGTAGCCCAGCCGTCAGCTTCTGGTGGCACACTGGACGTCGTGAGCTTCGAACGTCGCACCACTCGGCAGATCCACGTCGGCAAGGTGCCGGTGGGCGGTGGCTCGCCGATCACGGTGCAGTCGATGACGATCACCAAGACGGCCGACGTCGAGGGCACCCTCCAGCAGATCTACGCGCTGGCCGCTGCCGGCTGCGACATCGTTCGCTGCACGTGCAACGAGGCCGAGGCGGCGGAGGGTCTGGCGCAGATCGTGCCCCGCTCGCCGATCCCGGTCATCGCCGACATCCACCACCAGTACAAGATGGCGCTGGCGGCGATGGAGGCCGGCGTCCACGGCCTGCGCCTGAACCCCGGCAACATCCGCCGGCCCGAGCACATCAAGGCGGTCGCTGCCGAGGCCAAGGATCGCGGCCTGCCGATCCGCATCGGGGTCAACGGCGGCTCACTGGATCCGGCGCTCTACGAGAAGCACGGCGGGATCACCCCCGAGGCGATGGTCGAGAGCGCGCTGCAGGAGATCGCCTACTTCGAGGACGTCGACTTCCACGACTACAAGATCAGCGTCAAGGCGTCGAACGTGCCGTTGATGGTCGAGGCCTACCGCCAGCTCAGCGAGGCAACCGACGCGCCGCTGCACCTCGGCGTCACCGAGGCCGGTCCGCCGCCGGCCGGTCTGGTGAAGGCCACGGCCGGCATCGCCACGTTGTTGCTCGAGGGCATCGGCGACACCATCCGCTACTCGCTCACCGCCGACCCGGTCGAGGAGGCGCGAGCGGGGCGCCAGCTGCTCGAGTCGCTCGGGCTGCGTGAGCGCAAGAACGTCGACCTCATCGCCTGCCCGTCCTGCGGGCGCGCCGAGATCGACGTGATCGACGTGGCCAAGCGGGCGATGGAGGCCTTCGGCGATCGCAAGATCCCGTTGCAGGTGGCGGTGATGGGCTGCGTCGTCAACGGGCCGGGTGAGGCTCGCGAGGCCGACCTCGGCATCGCCGCCGGGAACAAGCGCGGCCATCTGTTCGTCAAGGGTCGCAACGTGGCCGTCGTGCCGGAGGCCGAGATGGTCGACGCGCTGGTCGAGTGGGCGGAGTTCATCCACGAGCACGGCACCGACGCGGCGCTGGCCCGGGTCGACACCGCGCTGGCCGAGCGGGAGGCGGCGAAGGACCGGGCCAAGCTGCTCGGGGATCAGGGCGACGACGCCAACCACGCCAACGAGAAGATCGTCGAGATCCGCAAGACGGTGTCGGGCGGGTGAGCGACGCGTTGCCCGCGCCGACACCCGTGCACCTGCCGCTGCACGAGTTCGATCCGGCGGTGGACGCGGTGATCAACCCGTCGATCCATCCGCCGATGCTCGGCTTCCCCAGCCGGGCCGTGATGTGCTGGTTCGGCAACGTGGTGCGCGAGCGCACCGCAGGCATCGAACCGCTGCACCACGTGCCGTTCGAGCACGGCGACCACGCGATCTGCGTCATCGAGCACCGCGGTCAGCCCGTCGCGCTGGTCAGCCCCGGCGTCGGCGCGCCGGCCGCGGTCACGTCGCTCGAAGTGGTCATGTCGCTGGGCGCGACGAGCATCATCGGCTGCGGGGGAGCGGGGATCGTGCGTCCCGGCTTCGACGTCGGCCACGTGATCGTGCCGACGGGCGCGATCCGCGACGAGGGCACCTCGTACCACTACGCCCCGGCCGACGCCGTGGTCGCACCGCACCCGCGCGCGCTGGCGGCGATCGACCGCGTTCTGTCCGAAGCCGGCGTGCCACACGATCGTGGTCTCACCTGGACCACCGACGCGTTCTTCCGTGAGACGCCGGCCAAGGTGGCCCGCCGGCGCGAGCAGGGTTGCCTGGCCGTGGAGATGGAAGCGTCGGCGATGTTCGCCGCCGCTGCGTTCCGCGGCGTCGTCTACGGCCAGTTGCTCTACGCCGGCGACGACGTCAGCGCGGCGGAGTGGGACCACCGCAACTGGGAGCACCAGACCAGCGCCCGCGACCGCCTGCTCGACCTCGCCCTCGACGCCGTCTTGCTGCTGTAGAGCTCCTCCGCACGGTCTGCCACAATGACCTCGGAACGTGCGACGTGGAGGGGATGCAATGGCGGAACTCGGTGTGGCTGAGTGCGGTGACGTGTTGGTTCGTCGTCGACGGGCACGGGCGATCTCACGGGCGGCGATGGTCGTCGTGCTGGCAACGTCGGCTGGAGTGGTGACACCCTGGGCGTCCAGGCAGGCGAATGCGATCGCGCCGGCGTCGACGCCTTCGCTCACCCTGCTGACCGCTGACGGCCATCTGATGGCGATCGACACGCTGCAGCCGACCGTCGCGCGCAGCTCCGTGACGATCACGGGGCTGGTGGCCGGCGACGCGATGGTCGCGATCGACGTGCGGCCGCAGACCGGCGGCCTCTACGGGCTCGGCTACAACTCGACGACACATGCGGTGCGGCTCTACCACGTGTCGGAGGAGACCGGTCGGGCGGCGGCCGTCGGGTCGCCGGGCACGTTCGTCGCCGCGGACGGGACGACGCCGGTGGCCATCGACGGTGTCCGGTTCGGCATCGACTTCGAACCGGGCTCCGACCGCCTGACCGTGGTCACCACAACCGGCCAGGACTTCCGGATCAACCCGAACACTGGTGCGTTCGTCGACGACGACCTCGGGGGTGCGCCGGGCAGCGTGCCAGGAACGAACATGCGCGCTGCGCTGGCTGCCGGGGCCGACGGTGTGGCCTTCACCGACCCGACGCCAGGCTCGGCATCGACGTTCCGGTTCGTCGTCGACTCGGCCGCCGACACCGTGTACGCGCCGAACAGCGCCCTCACGCCGGTCTCGCTGCGGCTCAATGGCAGCACCGTCAACGTGACCGCCGCCGGGGACATCGACATGACCCCGGCCGACAGCTTCCTCTTCGGGTACACCGTGATGACCATCGGCGGCGTCACCGACCTGTACGACCTCGATCTCACCTCGGGCGCGCTCCACGCGATCGGCCGGCCGGGTGGGAGCGCGCCGATCGGCCTCGCCATCCAACTGGGGCAGTCGTGGGCGACGGCGATGACCTACGGCGGAACGCAGCTCGTTTCGTTCGATCCGTCGACACCGACGTCGACCACGACGGTCGCCGTGAGCGGCGTGACGGCAGGTGAGCGGTTGGTCGGCATCGACGCCCGCCCGTCGACTGGCCAGCTGTACGGGCTCGGCGTCAACGCAGCCACCGACATCGGAACGCTGTACGTCCTCGATCCGCGCACCGGCTCGGCCATCCCCGTCGGGGGCTCGTCCGGACTTGTGTTCCTGCAGGACTTCGACGGCGTGACGAAGGTCAACCTCTCGGACGACACGCTCATGAACTCTGGCATCGACTTCGATCCGGTGGAGGACGTGCTCCGCGTCGTCGATGCAGGGACGTTGAACTACCGCATCTCGCCGGTCACCGGTTCGGTCGTCGACGGCAACTGGGGACAGCCATCGAACCCGGGCGTCAACGGCGACGGCGTGCTCAACCCGGGCTTCAGCAGTGCGATGGAGATCGCCTACACGAACTCGGAGGGTGGTGCCACCGCGACCACCGCCTACACGATCAACACCAGCCTGTCGATCCGTTCGCTCTCCATCCAATCGCCACCGGCATCGGGCCACCAGAGCCTGGTGGCGACGATGGACATCGCGCCGGGTGGGGCGATCGGCTTCGACATCCCGAGTGGCATCGACGTCGCCACGTCGGGGTCGGTGGCCGTCGGCTACGGATACGTGGTGTCGTCGTTCAACTCGGTGACCTTCCTGTGGCGTCTGAACCTCACCGATGGGACGACGGACAAGCTGGGCACGGTCGGCAACGGCGCGGCGTTCTACGACGGGCTCGTGATCTGGACCGTGCCGCCACCGTTGCGCTTCATCGCCACGCAACCCAACCGAGTCGCGGACACTCGCCAGGGCCAAGGCGGTGTACGGCTGGCCGCTGGCGAGACGCGAGCCTTCGCAGTCGGTCCCGGCGATGCGATCACCATGAACGTGACCGCCGTCGATCCCGCTGGCAGCGGCTACCTCACCGTGTATCCGTGCGGCGATCGACCGGCGACTTCGTCGTTGAACTACACCGCCGGCCGGACCACGCCGAACCAGGTGACCGTCGGTACGCGCAACGGGCAGGTGTGCGTGTTCACGCTTGCCGCAACCGACGTCCTCATCGACACCAACGGGTACTGGACCGCGGCCGGTGGCTCGGCCTTCGTTCCTGCCCCGGATCGGTTGTGGGACACGCGCACGCAAGGTGGCTTCGCCGGATCGGTGCTGCAGCTCGATCTGACGACGCGTTCGACGACGATCGGCACGCTGACGGCGGTGAGCCTGAACGTGACGGCGACCGAGGTCGGTGAGGAGTCGTTCGTGACGGTGTGGCCGTGCGCCAGCCCTCAACCCGGGGTGTCCAACCTCAACCCGAGGGCGGGAGACACGGTGCCGAACCACGTCACCGTGCTGATCCCGTCCAATGATCGCCGTGTGTGCCTGTTCGTCTCGCACCCGCTGCAGTTGATCGTCGACATCACCGGCTGGTGGTCCACCACAGCACCCCAACGCCTGTTGACGTACGCGCCCGATCGCGAAGCCGACACCCGCTTCGGCAACCCGGTCGCCAAGCTGGACGCGAACACGGTGACCCAGGTGATCACGCCACGGCCGGCCACGCTCGTGGCCAACGTGACCGTGAGCGGGGCCTCGTTCCCCGGGTTCCTCGCGGTGTTCCCGTGCGCAGCCGGGTACCAGGGCACGTCAACGGTCAACTTCGGCCCGCTCCAAGACGTGGCCAACGCCACCCTGGTCGATGCCTCGTCTGGGGTGTGCGTGTTCAGCAACACCCGTGTGGACGTCATCATCGACACGGCAGGCGCCATCGCCTGATCGGGCGGTCGGTCAGAGCCCGGGCAGCGTCTCCTCGACGCGGAACACCGTCGCCGGGCCCTCGAGCGTGATCGATTCGTTGCGCGCCAGGTACGCGCACTGCCCACGATGGATCGCGCCGGCGTCACCGTCGGTGCACAGGAGCAGCTCGCGCCCGGTGGCCGTGTGCTGCAGGGTCTCGTCGATGAGCAGCCGCCACAGCCGGAACGGCGTGTCGATGCTGTCGTAGCGCCAGCGACCGGGGCGCACCTCGACCGGGCGGATGATCGGCTCGAGCAGCGGTGTGAGGTCGAGCACGCGCAGCAGCTCGGCGACGTCGACGTGCTTCAGCGTCAGCCCACCGCGCACCACGTTGTCGCTGGCCGACATGACCTCCACGCCAACACCGTGGATGTAGGCGTGCAGGTTGCCGGGCCCCAAGAAGATCGCCTCGCCGGGCGCCAGCACGACGCGGTTGAGCAGCAGCGTGATCACCACGCTCGGGTCGCCGGGGTAGCGCTCGATCAGGTCGTTGACCAGCCCGGCCTCCGGACGGGCACTGCGAGCGCAGGCGGCCAGTGTTGCCTCGATGGGCAGCCGCCGCTCGTACAGCGCGGCGACGACGTCACCCAACCCGTGGTTGGCCAGGTGATCGGCCAGATCCGTGGCGCCGATGTGCCCGAGCAGCTCGGCGGTGGCGGCCGGATGACGAAAGCCGCACAGCGCGTCGAACTCGGTGAGCGCGCACAGCACCTCGGGCTTGGGCATCCGGTCGCGGTAGACCCGCGTCGGTGCGTCGAAGGTGAGTCCCAGCGCCTCCTCGCGGTCGAAGCCGGCCTCGGCCTGGGCCCGCGTCGGGTGGGTCTGCAGCGACAGCGGTTGTCCGGCCGCAAGCAGCTTGAGCAGGTACGGGAGCTCACCCGACACGGCGGCGAGCGCCCCGTCGCCGGTGATGTACGAGGGCGCCACGGGATGGGTGCCCAGCCACAGCTCGGCCCACGGTCGGCCATCCGGCTCGACGTCCAGCAAACGGGGGATGGCGTACTGATCGCCCCAGGCGTAGTTGCGCACCACACCGTCGATCGTCCGCATGTGCCGAACGCTACCCACCAGCGCAACCGCCATGGAACGGTGTCGCACAACCGCAACGTGCCCGTCATCCGCTGGACTCCTGGTCGAAGAGCGTGCCGGCACGTGCTGGAGCTGTCGGCTTCGGAGGTGCGGAGACGATCACGCGGCCGTCGGGGAGGTTGATGACGAGGTGTGTGGCGTCGCCGTTGATGCTGTAGCCGGGGAGGTGGGTGGTGGTGTGGTGGTGTCGGCAGAGCAGCACAAGGTTGATGAGGTCGGTCAAGCCGTCGGGGTCCCATTCGATGATGTGGTGTGCGTCGCACCAGCCTGGTGGCATTTCGCAGCCTGGCCATCGACATCGCAGATCCCGGACCGCGAGCGCCAGCCGTTGCGCTCGTGTGGCGGTGCGGACAGCCCGGCCGAGGTTGAGGATCTCGCCGTCGGTGTCTTGGAGGGCGTCGTGGACGTTGGCGTCGCAGCACGCCTGGACGAGCTCCATCGCGGTGAGCTGTTCGTCGAAGGTCGTCGTCGTGGCGCCGGTGTCCTTGCGGTGGACCATGACGATCGTGGGTTTCTCCAACCCGCCGGTGACGGTCCCTTTGGCGTACGCGTCGCACAGAGCAACAAGCGCGTCGGCAGCGCGTTGTTCACTCGTGCGTTCGTCGTCCTTGTTCGGCTTGCCGATGATGTGGGTGATCGCGTTGCGGACCGCCCGAGCGTCCAACGGTGTCAGCAGCAGACGTCCTTCGACCATCCCGTCACTTGCGTCACGAAACGTCAACGACCTGCGCGCGTACAACCGGGCCCGGCGTTGCTCCGCGTCGTCGGCGGTGCGGTGGGCGGAGGCGTGTGCTTCGGCCAGACGTTTGGCTTCGCGTGGGCCGACACCGAACAGATCCGGCAACAACGCGGCGGCGGTCTCTGCCGATGGCAGGTCGGGGTCGTTGAGCACCGGCTGGACCGCTTCGACCGCAGCGACCGACACCGACTCGTCAGCAATGGCCGCGGCGATCGCCGGGTTTGCGGTCAACGTGTCGCCCAGCTGCATCTGTGCTTTGGCGTCACCCAACGAGCTGTTCGTCTGATCCGCCAACCACGACGCCGTGTCACGCGACCCGGATCCGATTGCGGCGCCGCAGGCGTCGGCTTCGGTCATCATCCGTGCTTGCACGGCTCGGAGCCGGTCGATCAGCCGTTTCGACTTCAGGCACCCGGGGCGCAACGTGTTGGCGTCGAGGGCGCGCAGATCGAGGCCCTCCAACCGTGCGATCCCCGTCTCGATCGCACCCAGCGCATCGAGCAACTCCATGGCCCAAGCCAACCAACAGGGTGTGACAGAGCCGAGCCGCGATCAGCACCACCCACCGTCAACGATCGCATCGGCCCAGCTCAGCACACTGAAACAAATCTGGGCAACGCGAACCCAAGGCGCAAGAACGATCAGCGAGCGAGGTCGAGCGCCATGTGGAACGCGGTCGTGTCGTCGTCGGCTCGCTCGGCCACTGCCGTAGCGAAGCCCCGCAGCGGATGCACGGCCATGGGCTCAGCGGCCCTGTTGGCGGTCGGCGCGAGAGCTCGGCCGGCCGACCCGCTTGCCGCTGCGGCCAGGGTGCGAGCGTGGCGACGTGGGCGATTCGTGCTGCGACCAATCGACCGGGCTGGCCAGTCGAGCAGCGGCGATGAACTCCGCCTGCCGCATGATCGGCACCCAGATCGACGGTGTCACCCACCGGCTTCGCCCACCTTCCCCGACATCGATCTGCAGACATTGAACGAGCAGGTCGCGACGTCGGCTGATCGGCAGCCGCATCGGGCGAGCGCCAACGCCGACGCCTGCCACCTGCTCCCACGGCACCGAGTGCACGGCCAGCATCGATCGCCAGGAAACACCGTCGGAATCGCAGCGCACCCACTCGGTGGCGATCGCGATCCGCCACGCAAGGCATGCGACGCCGAGCAGCACCAACCCGACATCGCCGACGTCGTGCACACCGTGGCGCGACTCGGCGACCGACCACGCCAGCAGGCCCCAGATCACGAAGTCGAACAAGCCGATCGTTCGCAGCCGAGCGAGCCAACCCCGACGCAGGCGGATGGTGTCCACGGCGCGCCGCTCGCTCAGAACAGGCGGAGGTCGGCGGGTCGCATGCCGCGCAGCTCGTCGTAGTCGACCTCGATGACGCGAAACCCCCGAGCCTCGGCCAGCACTCGCGCCTGCGGCTTCACCGACTGCGCGACGAACATGCCGCGGATCGCCCCCAACGAGGAGTCCAGCTCGAGCCGCTCGATGTACCGAGCCAGTTGCTCGACGCCGTCGATGTCGCCGCGCCGCTTGACCTCGATTGCCACCACCGTGCCGCCGTCGTCGCGGCACAGCAGGTCGATCGGGCCGATCGCCGTCGGGTACTCGCGCCGCACCAACGTCAGACCGACCTCGATCGCGTGCGGTGACGCCGCCAGCAGCTCCTGCAGGTGCGCCTCGACGCCGTCCTTCTGCAGGCCGGGGTCGATGCCGAGCTCGTGCGCCGAGTCGTGCATCACCTCGTGCAGGGTGATCGTCAGTGTCTCGCCCTTCGGGTTGGTGACCACCCACCGGTCACCGTGGTCGACCAACGTGTTCGGCGCGTTCATCCAGTTGAGCGGCTTGTACGCACCTCCGTCGGCGTGCACCGCAACGCACCCGTCGGCCTTCACCATCAGCAACCGGTTGGCCTCCGGCAGGTGAGCGTCGAGGCGACCGGTGTAGTCGACGGAGCAGCGGGCGATGACGAGGCGCATGGCCGAGCGAAGCTACCGCGCGACTTGGTCGCGCATGCGCTTCTGGATCAGCTCGCGCCGCGCCTGCAGCTCGCGGTACGTCAGCGCCTCGGTGGCGGCGTCGACGCCGAACCCGGCTTTCACGCCGTCCATCGTCAGCTCGATCGAGGTGTGGTCGATGCCGAGCTCGCCGGCCAGCCGCTCGCCGTGGCGCTCGGCGAACATCATCGAGATCTTGGCGATCTCGCCGAGCAGGTCGAGGTCGGGTGCCAACCGGGCGATCGCCCCGTCGAGGAAGACCATGTTCTTCACGTACAGCATCAGCGCCTTCGGCAGTCGCGCCCCGTAGCCGAGCAGCGCCTTGACCACGCGCTGGACCTCGGCGATGAGCTCCTCGCCGGTGAGCGTCGTCGGATCGACGGGCGGCTGATCGAGCCGCAGATCGCGGATCACCGCATCGAGGTCGGTGTCGGCGGGCAGCGCGCCGAGATCGCGCATCGCCGCCATCTGACCCTTCACGTCGTTGGTCGTGGCGCCGAGCATCATCCGCAGGAACGCCAACCGGCGATCGCCGTCGAGGCGGCCGACGATGCCGAAGTCGAGCAAGGCGGTGCGCCCATCGGCCAGCACGAGCAGGTTGCCGCCGTGGAGATCGCCGTGGAAGACGCCCTTCACCATCGCGCCCTCCATCAACGCCACCATCGCCGTGCGCACGACGGCCTCGGTGTCGATGCCGGCGTCCTTCATCCCGGCGACGTCGTCGAAGTTGAACCCGTCGACGCGCTCCATCACCAGCACGCGGCGCGTGACGAGCTTCGGGTGCGGGCGAGGCACGACGTACCCGTCCTGGTCGAGCTCGCGCAGCATCGCCGCGACGTCGAGCATGTTGGCCGCCTCGATGCGGAAGTCGAGCTCCTCGACGATCGTCTCGGCGAACAGCTCGACGAGTGCCGGCGGGTTGGTGAGTGCAGCGATCGGGATGCGACCGACCAGGTGCGGCGCCAGCCAGGCCATCACGCGCAGGTCCTTGCGCACGAGCAGCGAGACGCTCGGCCGCTGCACCTTGACCACCACGCGCTCGCCGCTGCGCAACGTCGCCCCGTGCACCTGCGCGATGGACGCCGCGGCGATCGGCTTCACGTCGAAGGAGGCGAACACGTCCTCGATGCGACAGCCGAGGTCGCGCTCGACCACCTCGCGCACCGCGTCGAACGGCTCGGCAGGGACCTGGTCGCGGCAGAGCTTGAACTCGCCGACGAGCTCGGCCGGGAACAGCCCTTCACCACTCGAGATGATCTGACCGAGCTTGATGTACGTCGGCCCGAGGCGCTCCGCCGCCTTGCGCAGCTGTCGCGAGATCACCGCACGACTCGCCTCCGGCGTGTCGTACTTGCCGCGCTTCTTGCTGACGAGCCACGGCAGCACCGCACGCCCCAGCGTGCCGACCACCGTCAGCACTCGGGCCCCCGGCGGCACCCGCGACGGCTTCGTGAGTCGCGGCACCTCGCCCGCAGCGCGCCGGCGCAACTGCTCGGCCAACGAGCTCCACGAGATCTCGTCGCGGTCGAGCTGCCACGGGCCGGACTCGGTGAACGCACCCCACTGGCGATCGCCGTGCAGTGCGTGGCTCTCAGCCGGAGGGGTCATGTGGCCAAGGCTACGATGCCTCGGCTTGCGACCCTCTGCGGTGCGAGGCGATTCACGATCGGTTCTTTGGGGGGACACGATGAGTGCCAAGTACTACATCACCGACTCGGATCTGTCGGGCCGGTTCCCGATCTACACGCGGGCGAACGTGGGCGAGGTGTTCCCCGATCCCGTGACACCTCTGAGCAGCGAGATGCTGCTCTTCCAGGCCGAGCTCGGCTGGCGCGACGCGTGGGTCCGCATGGGCGCCTTCGACGCCGACGAGTTCCCCGACGAGCAGTTCTGTCAGCTCGGCGTGCTGGGCGGGTACTGCTACCTCAACGCCTCGCTGATCCGCATCTTCGGTGAGCGCGCACCGGGCCTGTCGTGGCAGGCGATGGACGAGCAGTTCTTCGGCTCGCAACCCGGCATCCCGCCATACGAGGAGTTCGACGGCGATGTCCGCCCCGACCTCAGCGACAAGCTCGGCGCGACGTTCGGATGGGTGCTCGGGCAGCACTCGCTGGGAGCGCTCACCGAGCTGACCGAGGATCGCGAGTCCACCATCGCCCTGCGCGCCGCCCGGCCCGATCTCAGCACGCTCTCCGACGGTGAGCTGTGGGACCGCTTCGTCAGCCTGCTGCCCACGTTCCGCACGCTGTTCGCCCACCACATCTTCGCCAGCTACATGGCGACGCTGCCGCTCGGCATCATCAGTGCAGTCGCCACCGCGGTCGGCCGACCGGACCTGATCCTGCCGATCGTCGCCGGCATCGGTGAGGTCGACTCCGCGGCACCGAGCATGGCGATGTGGGCGCTCTCACGCATGGATGCCGGAACCTCAGAGTTCGATGACGCCTTCGCCCAGTTCCTCGTCGACTTCGGCAGTCGCGGCCCGAACGAGTGGGAGCCGCGCTCACCAACATGGGAGACCCGCCCGGCGCTGGCGCTCGCCGCGATCGACCGGATGCGCCTCGCCTCCGACAGCGCCGACCCGACCAAGCACAACGAGGAGCGGGCGACGATGCGCGCCGAGGCCAGCGCCGAGCTGCTGGCGATCGTCGAAGGCGATCCGGCGACGCACGGTCAGCTCGCAGCCGCGATCGCAGCGTCGTCGGCGTGGCTGCCCGGCCGCGAGCGCACGAAGACGAACAACATCCGCCTCCTCCACGAGATCCGCATCCCGCTGCGCGAGCTCGGCCGCCGCCTCGTCGCCCGCGGGGCGTTCGACGAGATCGAGGACTTCGGCTTCGTCTGCGCCGACGAGGCAGCGACCTTGCTCACCGACCCGAAGCAGCTGACGGAGACCATCCGCCAGCGCCGCGCCGACTACCTCCGGCTGCAGGAGCTCGTGCCGCCGTTCGTCTTCGTCGGCCACGCCGAGGGCCCGGACACGTGGGCCCGCCGCGACGACCCGCCCGACAGCCTGCTCGCCACGGGCGACGTGCTGGCCGGCATGCCCGGCTGCCCCGGTGTGGTCGAGGGCATCGCCCGCGTCGTGCTCGACTCGAACGACCCGACCGCACTCGAGCCCGGCGACATCCTCGTCGCCCCGATCACCGATCCGTCGTGGACGCCGCTGTTCGTTCCTGCGGCGGGCGTCATCGTCGACGTCGGCGCCCCGCTGAGCCACGCGATCATCGTCAGCCGCGAGCTCGGCATCCCGTGTGTGATCTCCGCGACCGATGCGACGCGGCGCATCCCTGATGGCGCGCGTGTTCGTGTCGACGGCGGAACGGGCATGGTGACCATCCTGTGAGCTCCGACCGCTGGATCATCGACTGGGAGCCGTCGCAACGCTTCCCCGTCTACACGCGGGCCAACGCCGGCGAAGTGCTGCCCCACCCGATCAGCCCGCTCGCCGCATCGATGCTCTGGGAACCGGGGTTCGCCATGGGTTGGCGTGATGCGATGACCTCGGTCGGCACGTTGAACGACGACGAGATCGCGCCGTCGCGGCCCGAGGTGATCGGCTTCTTCGGCGGTCATCTGTACATCAACGCCAGCGTGGCTCGACTGTTCGGCGTGCGCGCTCCCGGGTTGTCCCCGGAGATGATCGACTACGTCTACTTCGGCGAGCACGCCGACGTGCCGCCCTACGAGCACGAGGCGTGGCACGACAGCGAGACCAACACGGCGCAGCTGGGCGAGTGGATGCAGCGCTACCTCACCGCCGACGACCTTCCCGAGCTGCGCGACGACCAGGCCAACGCGCAGGCGGCGCGGGTCGGCCGTCCCGACCTCGGGACGCTCACCGACGAGCAGCTCGTCGAGCGGGCCCGGTCACTCGTCCCGCTCCTGCGGCAGCTGTTCTGCCGTCACCTGGAGATCACGGCAGCTGCATCGATCGGGCCCGGGATCCTGTCGGCGATCGCCACGGCGATGGGCGATCCGACGCTGTCACTGACGTTGATCTCCGGGGTCGGTGACGTGGACTCGGCGTTGCCCAGCACCGCGCTGTGGGACCTGTCGCGGCTCGACCCGGACAGCGATGCCTTCCGCGCCGGCTTCGACGCGTTCGTGCGCGAGTTCGGCTCGCGTGGTCCCAACGAGTGGGACATCCGCAGCGACACGTGGGAGACCGATCCGCGTCTTGCCATGTCGCTGATCGCCGTGCTGCGCAAGGCCCCGATCAGCGACGCGCCGGAGATCCGAGCCGATCAGAAGGTGGCTGCCCGCCTCGCTGCCGCGTCGGCCGTGCGCGCCGCGCTTGCCGACCAGCCCGAGACGTTGGCGCAGTTCGAAGCCGGTCTGCGCAGCGCGCAGCTGACGCTCGCCGGCCGGGAGCGCACGAAGACCAACGTCATCAAGGTGCTTCACGAGGCTCGGGTGGCGATGCGCGAGCTCGCCGCTCGCCACGACTACACGGCATCGCTGGTGACGATGCTGCTCGACAGCGAGGTCGACGCGTTCGTCGCCGATCCCCAGGCGTTGCGCGTCCGGCTGGCCGCCCGCGAGCAGCGGTACCTCGAGCTGTACGAGCTCGAGCCACCGTTCATCATCCACCGCACCGTCCCGCCACTCGGCGAGTGGCCGCGCCTCGGCGCCACCCACGCGTCCGCTGCTGCGTCGGGTGACGTGCTCACCGGCGTGCCGGGTTGTCCTGGCATCGCCACGGGGCGGGCCCGGGTGATCCTCGACCCCGCCGATCCGGCCGACCTCGAGCCGGGCGACGTGCTGATCGCCCCGATCACCGATCCGGCGTGGACACCACTGTTCCTGTCGGCCGCGGCCGTCGTCGTCAACGTCGGCGCACAGGTCAGCCACGCGGTGATCGTCAGCCGCGAGCTCGGCATCCCGTGCGTCGTCAGCGTCGCCGGCGCGACCGATCGCATCCCCGACGGTGCGATGATCGAAGTCGACGGATCGGCGGGTACGGTCAGACTTCTGTGACCGAAACGGTTCCCGCCGCCACCGCCAGTTCGCACGACGAGCAGGTCAGCGTGTTCGGCAGGTCGATGCCGTACAAGTACGTCGTCGCCATCGTCTACGTGACGGCGCTGTTCCTCGACATCCTCGACACGACCATCGTCAACGTCGCCCTGTTCCCGCTGGGCGAGCACTTCCACTCTGGCAACGCCGAGTGGGTGGTGCTCGGCTACACGCTCAGCCTCGCGGTGTGGATCCCCGCATCGGGCTGGCTCGGCGATCGCATCGGCACGAAGCGCACCTTTCTCTTCGCGCTCGCCGCGTTCACCGCAGGTTCGCTGCTCTGCGCCTGCGCGCAGTCGATGGGGCAGCTGATCGCCTTCCGCGTCCTGCAGGGCATCGGCGGTGGGATGCTCACACCGGTCGGCATCGCCATGCTCTTCCGCGCCTTCCCGCCGATCGAGCGGGCGAAGGCGGCGATGATCATCATGATCCCGACGTTGGTCGCACCGGCGCTCGGCCCGGTGCTCGGCGGGCTGCTCGTCACCCACGCCAGCTGGCAGTGGATCTTCCTCGTCAACGTGCCGATCGGCATCGGCGCGTTCTGGTTCGGCTTCCGCAACCTGCGCGAGCACCGTGAGCCGTCGGCCGGCCCGTTCGACGTTCCCGGCTTCCTGCTGTCGGGTGCAGCGTTGGCCCTGCTGGTGTTCGCGCTCAGCGAAGGCCCGAGCGACGGGTGGACCTCGCCGCTGGTGCTGACGACGGCCATCGTGGGGGCGGCGTGCGCGGTGGCGATGGTGCGTGTCGAGCTGTCCGTCTCGCGTCCGATGCTGGCCCTGCGCCTGCTCGGCAACCGCATGTTCCGCCAGTGCAACATCGTCAGCTTCCTGAGCATGGCCAGCTTCCTCGGGCTGACCTTCCTGATGCCGCTCTACCTCCAGTTGCTGCGCGGTCAGGACGCGCTGCACAGCGGGCTGACCACCTTCCCGCAGGCCTTCGGCGTGATGATCTCCTCGCAGATCGCCGGCCGCCTCTACAGCCGCCTCGGTCCGCGGCGCCTCATGTTCGGTGGGCTCCTCGCCGCCGGGTTGACGATCTCGATGTTCACCCAGATCGACCTGAACACGAGCCTGTGGTTGATCCGCGGGATGATGTTCCTGCGCGGCCTGTGCATGGGCTTCGCCTTCGTGCCGATGCAAGCGGCGAGCTACGCCACGATCGCACCTGCCGACAACGGGCGGGCCTCATCCGTGTTCTCGACGCAGCGACAGGTCGGTGTGTCGATCGGCGTGGCCGTGCTCTCCAGCATCCTCGTGTCCTACATGTCGCTCGACCGTCGGCCGGTGGGCGCCGAGATCGACCGTGCGCTGACCGGCTTCCACTGGGCGTTCCTCGTCGCCGTGCTCTTCGCCATCGCCAGCGCGTGCGCCGCCCTGTTCATCCGTGACAGCGAAGCCGAAGCAACGATGCTCGCTCGGGCCCGCTCCTAGCCCAGCAGTCCGTCGCCGTGGGCGTGGTCGCAGAGGCGCTCTTCACCGGGGTTGATCTGGCCGGCGCCGACGCCTTCCAGCGCGGCGAACGGGCCGCACTCGTTGGCGGTGATCCACACGTGGATCATCGGTGACGGGGTGAACTTCTGCAGACCGGCCGGGCAGCCGCCGGTGGACGTCGTGATGCCCGCGACTCGCGGCGCGTCGCCCAGGGTGAAGCACAGGTTGTCGTGGATGTGCCACTGCATCAGCGCACCTCCCATGTTCGGCACGTCGGCCAGCTTCACGGTGCTCGGCAGCATGTACATCGCGCTGACGAGCTTCTTCGATCCGTCCGGCTGCGGTGCGTACACCAGGCTCTCCGGGTGATCCGGATCGAGGATGACGTCGTCGTCGATCCAGTCCCACTGGATGAAGTGCTCGTGGCCGGTGGCCGCGTCGCCGATGCTGTGGAACCCGGCGGCCTCGGCGTCGCGGTAGTCGGCCCACTGCGGCAGGCGCACGAGCGTCACGGCGATCAGGTTCTCGGCAGCAGCCTGCTGCTCCGGCGTCACGCCGGCGGTGCCGCTGAGGTCGATGGGCTTCGTCGGGTCGAAGGGAACCGGCGTCGCGGTCGTGCCCGTGCCGTGGTCGTGGGTCGTCGTGCAGACGTCGACGCGCTGCTCGGTGGGCACCGCCGCGTTGCCGGCGCCGACGCCTTCGAGTGCGGCGAACACGCCACACGGGTGCGGCACGATCCACACGTGGACCATCGGCGTGTCGCCTCCGGTGGAGACGCCGCGCACGCAGTTGCCGTTGGCGTCGGCGAGCCCGACGACGATCGGCTTGCCGCTCGCGTCCAGGCTCCAGCACAGGTTGTTGTGCACGTGCCACTGCATCAGCGGCCCGGCGTAGTCCGTGAGCGACGGGTCGTCGAGTGGCCGCGGGCTGGCGATGTACATCGCTCCGGCCAACGTGCGCTTGCCGTCCTTGCCCACGTTGTAGACCAGCGACTCCGGCGCCTTCGCGTCGAGCAGGTCGTCGTCGTTGATGAGCGACGGCTTGATGTAGTGCTCGCTGCCCGTGCCCGCGTCACCGATGGAGGCGTAGCCATCGGCGATCGCAGCGGCGGTGTCCGCGTACTTCGGCAGGTCCTGCAGCGTCTCCTCGATCAACGTGGCGGCGCGCACCTCCTGCACCGGCGTCACGCCGGCAACACCGGAGACGTCGATCGGCTTGGTCGGGTCCCACGGGCGCGGCCAGTTGGCCGTGGTCGCCGTCGTGTCGTGGTTGTGCGGCTGCGACTCATCGATCGTCGTGCCGGTGCTGTCGACCGGAACGGCGTTGCCGTTGGCGTCGTGGTCGTGCGGCTGCGACTCGTCGATCGCGCCGGTGCTCGGCCCGTCCGCCGCGGCCGCCTCGTGGGTGTGGCCGGCGGCCCCCTCGTGCGAGTGCACGTGCGTGCCGCCGCTGATCATCGCCGGCACGCTGAGTGCGGCGACGGCGATGCTCGGCATGAGCAGCCGCACCGATCGACCCGGGCGCCATCCGGCCAACGCGGCAGCGGCGGCGGCGCCGGCGGCCACCGCGCCGAGTGCGGCACACACCGTGTCGGCGAACTGCGGCGACTCGGCGACCTGCAGCCCGTCGATCCACGAGATGCCGGTGATGCGCGTCGCCAACCACGCGGCGACTGCGGCAGCGTTGAGCGCGGAGGTGCTGATCGCGGCCAACCGCGACGGGCGCACCGCGGCCCACAGACCCAACCCGAGCTGCGCGGCCGCGCACAGCACGAACAGTCGCGCCAGCTGCGGGTGCTCGGCATGGATGCCGGCGGCCGCGGCATGGATGGCTCCCGCGCCGAACGAGGCAACGGCGGCGACGGCGATGCCGGGCAGCCGCCGGACGCCGGCTCGATCAGCAGGCACGTCGCGAACGGTGGCGTGGGGAATCGCTGCGCCATCAGGCTCAGGCGACTCCGACGGCACCCCCCCAGGGTGCGTCACATTGGACATGCGCCGAAGTGTACGACTGCGGCCGAACCCGCTCGTTGTCAGCGGTGACAAGTGCGCGTCAAGAACCAGCGGGGAGCAGACGGAATTCAGAAGCGCGGCGGGCGCTTCTCACGGAGGGCGGCGACACCCTCACGGAAGTCGGCGGTCCCGGTCGCCAGGTCGAGCAACCGGTTGGACTCGTCGATGGCTGCAGCGGGGGAGTGGTGCAGCAGATCGGTGTACAGCTGACGCTTGGCCATCGCCACCGCCTGCGGGCTGACGCCCGTCGCGAGGTGGTGCCCGAGCGCGATCGCCGCGTCGAGCGTGGCCGCGCCGTCCGCGCACACGTCGTTCCACAGACCCCATCCCGCCGACTCCGCGCCGGTGACCGTGCGTCCGGTGAGCAACAGATCCGCAGCGCGAGTGAGGCCGACCAGTCTCGGCAGCGCCCAGCTGAGGCCGTACTCGGCCGGGAGGCCGAGCTTCGGTGCGGCGGTGGTGAACTTCGCAGTCGCGCAGACGACGCGCAGATCGCAGAACACGGCGAGCGCCAAGCCGACGCCGGCGCAGGCACCGTTCACGGCAGCGATGATCGGGAAGCGCATCGCGTAGTGGAAGGCGAAGTCGGCGTCGAGCTCGGCTGGGAGCACGCCCCCGGGACGGACGTCGGCATCGCTGGACTCGTTGCCGTCGGCGGCCGCGCCGAGCCCGCTGTCGTAACCGCCTCGATCGGCGTGCCCGGCGAGCGCCTCGCTGTCGCCGCCGACGCAGAAGGCGGGCGGGGTGCCCGTCACGACCACGGCGCGCACGGCGGGATCTGCGTCGAGCGTGCGCAACAGCCACCGGTACTCGCGGTGCATCCGACCCGTCCAGGCGTTGTGCCGGTGCGGGCGATGCAGGCGGATCACGGCGACGTGATCGTCGATGTCCAGGGTGGTCGCGCGCAGCTCCATGGCGTCACACGAAACGAGCGCGGCGGTTGCCGCCGAGCGCGTCGAGGACGGCGCCGGCGAGCTCCATCCGGCACACGAGCACGTCGGGCATCCACGCGTCCCGCGCGTTGTAGACCATCGGCGACCCGTCGACGCGACTGACGTGCAACCCGGCAGCGAGCGCGACCGCGGCCGGCGCAGCCGAGTCCCACTGGTACATCCCGCCGTCGTGCACGTAGATGTCTGCCTCGCCGGTGACGACGGCCATCGCCTTTGCGCCTGCGGACCCGAGGCGAACCGCGTCGGCATCCAGCGCCTGGGCGACGAGCACCGCGGCGTACGGGTTGCGCGTCCGCGACGTGACCAGCCGCGGGCGGGTGCGCGTGGTCGCCGGCAGCACGGGCGGGTGCAACGTCGAGAACGTCCGACCCACGGCGGGCAGGGCGACGGCGCCGGCCGTCAAGCGATCGCCCTCCCACAACGCCACGTGCACGGCCCAGTCGTGCCGATCGGGCTCGCCGTACTCGTTGGTGCCGTCGAGCGGATCGACGATCCACACGCGCGGCGCGCCGACGCGGCGGAGGTCGTCGACGCCCTCCTCCGACAGCACGGCGTCGTCGGGGCGCGCCTCCTTCAACGCCTGCACGAGGAAGCGGTGTGCGCTGAGGTCGCCTGTGTCCATCAGCTGCCAGCTGTAGGCGCCTTCGCTGACGAGTTGCTCGCGCACGCGCAGCAGGAGCTCGCCCGCTTCGGTGGCCAGCCGCGCAGCCAGCTCGTGGTCGGTCCCGCTCATCGCCGCGACAGCCGCATCGCGTCGCGCACGAGGGAACGCACTGCCACCTCGTCGGCGCCGCCGTCGACGAGCGCGTTCACCTGCACCTCGAGCCGCTCGGCATCGGCGTCTTCGAACACGTCGATGCGTTCGCGCGCCGTCACCGAGCTGACGGCGATGAGCACGATCGCGGCGAGCGCGGTGCACCCGCCAATCGTGAGCACGATGCCTTCGTTGTTGCCGGCGATCGAGCTGATGATCAACCCGGCGATGCCGCACACGAAGATGGCCGCGCAGAGCCGACCGATCGTGCGAGCGCTCACCGGGATCGACTCATCTCAGCGTGCCAGCGGCTTGTACTTGATCCGGTGCGGCTGCTCGGCGCCGACGCCCAGCTCCTTGCGCCGCCAGGCTTCGTACTCGCTGAAGTTTCCCTCGAACCAGCGCACCTGGCTGTCACCTTCGAAGGCGAGGACGTGCGTGGCGATGCGGTCCAGGAACCAGCGATCGTGGCTGATCACGACGGCGCATCCGGGGAAGTTGTCGAGCGCCGACTCCAGTGCGCGAAGCGTGTCGACGTCGAGGTCGTTGGTCGGTTCGTCGAGGAGCAGCACGTTGCCGCCGTCCTTGAGCACCTTGGCGAGGTGCACTCGGTTGCGCTCGCCACCGGAGAGGTCGCCGACGCGCTTCTGCTGATCGCTGCCCTTGAAGTTGAAGCTGGCGCAGTACGCGCGGCCGTGGATCTCGCGGTTGCCGACCTTCATGTGCTCGATGCCGCCGGTGATCTCCTCGAACACGGTCTTGTCCGGGTCGAGCACGTCGCGCGACTGATCGACGTAGGCCAGCTCGACGGTGTCGCCGACGACGACCGAACCACTGTCGACCGGCTCCTGCCCCGTGAGCATCTTGAACAGCGTCGTCTTGCCGGCGCCGTTGGGGCCGATGATGCCGACGATGCCGGCCTTCGGCAGCGAGAAGGACAGGTCCTCGACGAGCAGCCGATCACCGAAGGCCTTGCGAAGATCGTTGACCTCGATGACGGTGTCGCCCAACCGCTTGCCGACCGGGATGCTGATCTCCAACCGGTCCGGCCCGCGCTCGGCGGCTTCCGCCTCGGCCTGCAACTTGTCGTACGCGGCGAGGCGGGCCTTGCCTTTCGACTGGCGCGCCTTGGGCGACATGCGCACCCACTCCAGCTCGCGCTGCAGCGTGCGCTGACGGGCCTCGTTGCCCTTCTCCTCGCGGGCGATGCGCTCCTGCTTCTGCTCGAGCCAGCTGGAGTAGTTGCCCTCGAACGGGATGCCGCGACCGCGATCGAGCTCGAGGATCCACTTGGCCACGTTGTCGAGGAAGTAGCGATCGTGGGTGATGGCAACGACGGTGCCCGAGTAGTCCTGCAGGAACCGCTCCAACCACTCCACGCTCTCGGCGTCGAGGTGGTTGGTGGGTTCGTCGAGCAGCAACAGGTCGGGGTGGCTGAGCAGCAGACGGCACAGCGCCACGCGACGACGCTCGCCGCCGGAGAGCTTGGTGACGTCGGCGTCGTCGGGCGGGCAGCGCAGCGCGTCCATCGCGATCTCGACGTTGCGTTCCAGGCTCCACGCATCGGTGGCCGCGATCTTGTCCTCGAGCTCGGCCTGCAGCGCGCCGATCTTCTCGTAGTCGGCATCGGGGTCGGCCCACATGGCCATCACCTCGTTGTACCGATCGATGACGCCCTGCACGCCGGCGACACCGTCCATCACGTTGCCCTTGACGTCCTTGGTGGGGTCGAGCTGCGGCTCCTGGGCGAGGTAGCCGACGCTGAAGCCCGGGGTCAGCCGTGCCTCACCGCTGTAGCCGTCGTCGAGCCCGGCCATGATCCGCAGCAGGCTCGACTTGCCGGCGCCGTTGGCGCCGAGCACGCCGATCTTGGCCCCCGGGTAGAACGACAGCGAGATGTTCTCGAGGACCGTTCGGTCGGGCGGGTAGAAGCGCGCCAGCTTGTAGCAGGTGTAGATGAACTCGTGAGCCACGACCGACGAGACTAACTAGCTGGGGTTCGCTGCGCTCACCTGCCGTGCTCGCCGCCTCCGCAAGCTTCGGCGCTCGCCCCGGCTTGCTGCTCGACCGCGGCCGTCTCCGCGCAATCGCTCACGTACTACAAGCATCGCTTTGTGTTCGGTCGGGCTGGTGCTACGTTCCGGTCCGACGTCTTTTCACAAGGAGGGGGTACGGAAAGTGCTCGCTGAATACGCAGGTTTCTTCAGTCGCAACAGCTTGGGGCTCTTCGGGTTCCGCTGGCTGCACATCCTCGCCGGCATCACCTGGATCGGGTTGCTGTACTACTTCAACTTCGTCCAGGTTCCCGCGTTCGCCGCGTACGGCGACGAAGGCCGGGCGCGCAACATCGCCATCGACAAGGTCGCCCGCAAGGCGCTGTGGTACTTCCGCTGGGCGGCGATCAGCACGTTCGTCACCGGCATCCTGATCACCCTGGTCACGGAGAACTACTTCTCCGACGGCTTCGGCAAGTCGGTGCGGGGTCTTTCGATCAGCACGGGCATGCTGCTCGGCACGATCATGATGCTCAACGTGTGGGGTGTCATCTGGCGCAACCAGAAGGTCGTCCTCGCCAACGCGGTCAACGTCCTCAACGGGGGCGAGCCGGATCCGGCCGCAGCCGCAGCCGGACGCAAGGCGTTCATGGCCAGCCGCCAGAACACGCTGTTCTCCGTCGCGATGCTGTTCTTCATGGTCTACACGGGTCACGGCCCCTACGGCGGCGAGGTCAGCAGCGGGAAGATGGGCGCCTGGTGGGCGATCACCCTCATCCTCATCGTCGTGCTCGAGCTCAACGCACTGCAGCTGCTCCCGTGGAAGGGTCAGGCCAACAAGGGCCTGAACGTGCTCTACGACGGCCCCGGTGTCCGCAACGTGATGATCGCCGCCTTCGGGTTGTGGGCGATCTTCCTCGTGATGACGGAGATCCTCTTCAAGATCTGACCTGCGATCGCCGCAGAATTGCAACGGGCCCGGTGCGATCGCACCGGGCCCGTTCGCGTGCTGCGGCGCGTGCTCAGCTGACGACGAGCGTGGCCTTCATGTTGGTGTGGCCGGGGATCTTGCACAGGATCGTGTAGGTGCCCGCCGTGAGCGAGAAGTCCTTGGCGTTGCTCGAGCCCTTGCTCGGCAGGTCGATGAACTGCGGCGCCTGATTGCCGTCGGCATCGACGACGTACAGGTTGTGGGCCAGGCTCGAGTCGTTCTCGGCGGCGATCAGCACCTTGCCGTCGGTGGCGGTGGCGGTGAAGCTCTCGGCGTTCCACTTGAGACCGTCCTCGGCCTTCACGGTCACGTCGGCGTCGGCAGGCAGCGTGGCCTTCGAGTCGGAGCTGCTGCCGCACGCGGCGAGCAGCGTGCCGCCCGCCAGCAGCACGGCCAGCCTGGTGAAGGGGAGGAAGCGTCGGGTCATGCAGCGATTCTAGAAGTCGGCGCTTCGGAAATGCAACGCAGCTCGGCAGCGCGTTACCTTCGGCGACATGCGCTTCCGGACGACGATCGAGCTGGGTGGGAAGACCGCCACGGGGTTCTCCGTGCCGGACGAGGTGGTCGACGCACTCGGCTCCGGCAAACGGCCGCCGGTGCTCGTCCGCATCGGTGCGTACGAGTACCGCTCGACGGTCGCGGTGATGGGTGGACGGTTCATGGTGCCGCTGAGCGCCGAGCACCGCACCGGCGCTGGGGTCGCGGCCGGCGACGAGGTCGACGTCGAGCTCATGCCCGACACTGCGCTGCGCGTCGTCACGGTGCCGCCAGAGCTGACGACCGCGCTGGCGCCTCACTCGGACGCGATCGCGTACTTCGCGGGCCTGTCGTTCAGCCACCGGCGCGCCTACGTCGATTGGATCGACAGCGCGAAGAAGGCGGAGACGCGTGCCGCTCGGGTCGATCAGGCGGTGGCGATGCTGCGCGAGCGCCGCACTCGCTGAGTCGCGCGCCGTCCACGTGCGCCACGCACGCGGGAGAGCCGGGTGCTCTGAACACCTGGGAAACTGCAGGCTGCGGTGGTCGAGCGGTGGGCTGCGCGAGGCGCTCGGCCACTACCATCGATGGTGATGACTGCCACCGATGGTGCGAGTCCCGGGTTCGGCGCGAACTCCTGGCTCGTCGATGAGATGTACGAGCAATACCGCGACGACCCGAGCTCGGTCAGCGAGACCTGGCAGGAGTTCTTCTCCGACTACAAGCCGGGCGTCGCGGTCGCCGACGCGCAGCGCGCTGCGTCGCCCGCAGCAGCCCCCGCGGTGGCCGCGTCGAGCGCGCCGGCAGCTGCTGCGCCCGCAATCGCAGCCGCGGCGGCAGCCACGACCGATGACGCCGGTGAGCCGATCCGTGGCGCCGGCGTCGCCATCGCCGCCAACATGGAGCGCAGCCTCACCGTCCCCACGGCCACCAGCTTCCGCAACGTGCCGGCCAAGCTGCTCGAGGTCAACCGCAAGGTGATCAACGGCTACCGCAGCCGCAGCGGTCAGGGCAAGGTCAGCTTCACCCACATCATCGGCTACGCGATCGTCCGCGCCATCGCCGCCGAGGTGCCGAACATGAACAACACGTTCGTGCACGGTGCCGACGGCAAGCCGCGCATCATCCGCAACGAGCACGTCAACATGGGCCTCGCGGTCGACGTCGGCAAGGCGGACGGCAGCCGCACGCTCGTCGTGCCCGTGCTGCGCGATGCGGACACGCTCGACTTCGGCGGCTTCCTCGCCGCGTACGAGGACCTCATCCGCAAGGTGAAGGGCGGCAAGCTCACCGTCGCCGACTTCCAGGGCGCTTCGATCAGCCTCACCAACCCCGGCACCATCGGCACCGTGCAGAGCGTGCCGCGGCTGATGCCCGGCCAGGGCGTCATCGTCGGCGTCGGCAGCATCGAGTACCCGGCCGAGTTCCAGGGTGCCGACGAGCGGACGCTCAGCAGCCTCGGTGTCAGCAAGGTCGTCACGATCACCAGCACCTACGACCACCGCATCATCCAGGGTGCCGAGAGCGGCATGTTCCTGAAGCGCGTGCACGAGCTGCTGATGGGCGAGCACGGGTTCTACGAAGAGGTCTTCAAGGGCCTCGGCGTGCCCTACGAAGCGGTCAAGTGGCGCAGCGACGTCAACCCGATCAACAGCGAAGACGCGATGCTCCACAAGCAGATGCAGGTGGCCACGCTCATCCGCGTGCACCGCGTGCGCGGGCACCTCATCGCCGACCTCGACCCGCTGCGCTGGAAGGCGCCGGAGATGCCCGTCGAGCTCGACCCGGCCACCTACGGCCTGACCATCTGGGACCTCGATCGCGAGTTCCTCACCGGTGGCGTCGGCGGCATCGACAAGATGAAGCTCGGCGACCTGCTCGGCGTGCTGCGCAACGCGTACTGCCGCACGATCGGCATCGAGTACATGCACATCCAGGACACCGACGAGCAGCGCTGGATCCAGAGCAAGGTCGAAGGCGTCACCTACGAGGTGTCGAAGGCGCACAAGCAGCGCATCGTCGAGCGGCTCAACGCGGCGGAGGCATTCGAGAAGTTCCTCGCCACCAAGTACGTCGGCACGAAGCGCTTCGGACTCGAAGGCGCCGAGTCGGCGATCCCGATCCTCGATCAGATCCTGTCGATGTCGGCCGATGCCGGTCTCGACTCTGCGGTCATCGGCATGGCCCACCGCGGCCGGCTCAACGTGCTCGGCAACATCATGGGCAAGAGCTACGACCAGATCTTCAAGGAGTTCGAAGGTCACGTCGACCCGTCGTCGGTGCAGGGCTCGGGCGACGTCAAGTACCACCTCGGCGCGACGGGCAAGTACGAGAGCCTGGCCGGCGCCGACATCAAGATCGAGCTCGGCGCCAACCCGAGCCACCTCGAGACGGTCGATCCGATCGTGCTCGGCATCGTGCGCGCCAACCAGGACCGCATCGACCCGCCCGGCTCGTTCCCCTCGCTCCCGCTGCTGATCCACGGCGACGCCGCGTTCGCCGGGCAGGGACTCGTCGCCGAGTGCCTGGCGATGAGCGACACCTCCGGCTACCGCGTCGGCGGCACCATTCACCTGATCATCAACAACCAGATCGGCTTCACCACCAGCCCGCAGTACGCGCGCAGCTCGCTGTACTGCAGCGACGTCGCCAAGACCGTGCAGGCGCCGATCTTCCACGTCAACGGCGACGACCCGGAGGCATGTGTCCGCGTCGCCCAGTTCGCGTTCGAGTACCGGCAGCGGTTCCACAAGGACGTCGTCATCGACATGGTCTGCTACCGCCGCCACGGTCACAACGAGGGCGACGACCCGAGCTACACGCAGCCGCTGATGTACAAGGCGATCGCCGAGCGGCGCAGCGTGCGCAAGCTCTACGTCGAGGCGCTGGTCAAGCGCGGCGAGCTCACCGTCGAGGAGGCCGAGGGGGCGCTCGCCGACTTCCAGAGCAAGCTCCAGGTCGCGCTCGACGAGACGCGTGCGCACGCACCCGACCGCGTGAAGGCGGCCAAGCCGCCCAAGCCCCAGGGTGTGCTGCCGCACGTCGAGACCGGCGTCGCCCGCGACGAGCTCGTTCGCATCTTCGACCACCTCACCGAGTACCCCGAGGACTTCACCCCGCACCCGAAGCTGGCCCGCCAGTTCGAGACGCGCTCGAAGATCTTCCACGAGCAGGGTGAGGTCGAGTGGGCCACCGGCGAAGCGCTGGCGATCGGTTCGCTCGTCGCCGAGGGCACGTCGGTGCGCCTCGCCGGTGAGGACAGCCGGCGCGGCACGTTCAGCCAGCGCCACACCGCGCTGATCGACTACGAGAACGAGAACGTCTGGATCCCCGTGCAGGACCTGGCACCCGAGGGCACCAACTACTGGGTCTACGACAGCCTGCTCAGCGAGTACGCCGCAGTCGGCTTCGAGTACGGCTACGCGCACGCCAACCACGACGCACTCGTGATGTGGGAAGCGCAGTTCGGCGACTTCGTCAACGGCGCACAGATCATCATCGACCAGTACGTGGTCGCCGCCGAGGACAAGTGGGGTCAGCAGAACGGCCTCGTGTTCCTGCTCCCGCACGGCTTCGAAGGGCAAGGCCCCGAGCACTCCTCGGCACGCATCGAGCGCTTCTTGCAGATGTGCGCGGAGGACAACATCCAGGTCTGCAACGCCACCACCGCGGCGCAGTACTTCCACCTCCTGCGTCGTCAGGTGCGCCGCGACGTGCGCAAGCCGTTGATCCTGTTCACCCCGAAGGCGCCGCTGCGCATGAAGGAGAGCCGTTCGCCGATCGAGGCGTTGACGACCGGTTCGTTCGAGGAGGTGCTCGACGACCCGACGATCACCGACCCGTCGACCGTGCAGCGCCTGGTGTTCTGCAGCGGCAAGGTCGCGTGGGACGCGTTCAGCGAGCGCGACAAGCGCGGCGCGCCGGTGGCCATCGTGCGCATCGAGCAGCTGTACCCGTTCCCGCAGGACCGCCTCCTGGAGGTGCTCGACCGCTACCCGAACGCGCGCGAGCTCGTGTGGCTGCAGGAAGAGCCGGAGAACATGGGCCCGTGGAACTTCGTCGAGGCTCGCGTGTGGCGGATCAAGGAGCGCGGCTACGACCTGCGCCACGTGGCCCGCGTCGAAAGCGGCAGCCCCGCCACCGGCACCAAGGCCATCCACGACCAAGAGCTCGCCGACCTCCTCGAGGAGACCTTCGCCGCCTGGTAGGGCCTTCGGCCTCCCGTGCTCGCCGCCTCCGCAAGCTTCGGCGCTCGGCCCGGCTCATCACTCGAACGCGACTGGCGCTGGCATCAGATGTCCGTCTGAAACGGACATCTGATGCCAGCGATCACAGCGGTACGGGTGGCGGCAGCGCGTGGGCTCGTTCCCACTCGTCGGCCAGCGCCAATCGGGTGGTCATCGGCTCGTGCGAGCACAGCCCGATCCCGCCGCGGGCGGTCCTGGACTTGTTGGCGCGGGTCATGCTGACCATGGCTTCACGGAACGCGACCGGATCTCGAGTGATCTCAAGTGCGTACACGTCGGCGCGTCGCTCGTGTCCTCTGATCCACTTCGTTGCCGATGACGTCAGCACGATGGTCGCGTAGAGACCGGCGATCCGGGTCGTGGCGTACCCCGCTGGGTCGTCGAACGCGTGGTGGTCGAGTGCTGCGCTCAGACCGAGACCGGCCATCCAGCTGGCACCGGCCACCGCTGCTGCGAACCAGCGCCGGTGAACCGGGTCGCGATGGTGGATGTGCCCGAGCTCGTGGGCCAGCACGGCGCGCCGCTGCCGCTCGGGAAGTTCGTCGAGCGTGTCCCACCAGATGACGGCGGTGTAGCGACCCTGAGCCGCGACGCCGGCGTTCATCTCCTTGCCCTCGGCAGCAGCCTGAACGACCCACACCCGGATGCGTTCGGTCGGCACCGCCATGTCGAGCAGGTCGAGGTGTCCTTCGACGCGCCGCATGGGAACGCTGATGCCGATGACCGACCGGCTGTACCGGTTGATCATCCACGTCACCGATGCGCCGACGATGGGGACGAGGAGGAACCAGGCGCGACTCCGGGCCGCTGCGTAGATGACCTGCGCGAGCCCAGCTTGCATCACGAGTCCGAACAGGAACGCTCGCGCGAGACGTCGGATCGCAGCGGGTCGGCTCGCCGGATCGACGACGCCGTTGCGCTCCTTGGCACGTCGTGACAGCACTGCTGCACCGAACGTCATCGCGGCCATGAGCGGGATGTCGACGACGGCCGACTGCGCCAGCACCTGCAACGGTGGAGCAGCGTTCGACGTGCTTCGGGCAACGGCCGGGCCGGCCTTGACGACGAGGAGCCACGCGAGCGCGAACGGAACAGCGAGCTGCACCGCAGCCCAGCGTTGATCGTTGTGGTGACGTTGGCCGATTGCTTCGTCGGCCTCGTCGAGGTCCTGGCCCGCCCGGAACATCAGCGCATCTTCACTCGTGCAGGATGTTCCAGAGCTCGGTGAGGGCGACGTCGGGATCGACGACCTTGATGGTGCGCATGCCCATGGCGGCGGCGGGCTTGAGGTTGATGCCGAGGTCGTCGAGGAAGACGCACTCGTCGGGCTGCGCGCCGACCAGCTCGCAGGCGATCTCGTAGAACCGCGGCTCCGGCTTGCGCACGCCGACCTTGCTCGACTCGACGATCGCGTCGAAGCGGGCCATGATCCCGCCGATCACCTCGGCCCGCTCCATCGACGAGTGCTCGCCGCCGACGTTGTTCGTCAGGCAGGCGATGACGTAGCCGTCACGCTTGAGCCGGTCGAGGGCCTCGACCATCTGCGGACGCACCTGCCCCGAGAGCAGGGCGAGCACGTCGCCGCCGGGAACGCGGTGGCCCATGGCCTCGGACTCGTCGGCGAATTCGTCACCGAACTGAGCTGGGGTGATGTCGCTTCGCTCGAGCCTGGCCCATGCGTTGTCGAGGTGGTTGGTGGCGTTGACGGTGCGGATGAAGTCCTTCGGCAGCCCGTTCGCCTGCTCGTAGCGGGCGAACGCTTCGAACGGACTGGACAGGATCACGCCCCCGAAGTCCCACAACACGGCTCTGATCGGTCGCTTTGGCACGGCGAGATCATTGCCGCATCACCGTGCCCGAGGCGAATGGCGTGGTTGACTGACGGGCGCTATGCCGCAACACATCGTCGTCGACGGGTCGAACATCGCCACGGAGGGCCGCAACCTCCCCAGTCTCAAGCAGCTCAACGAGGCGGTGATGGCGTTCATCGACGAGCACCCCGATGCCCTGATCACGGTGGTCGTCGATGCCACCTTCGGCCACCGCATCGACGCCAAGGAGGTTGCCGAGTTCGACGACGCCGTGAGCAACAACGAGCTCGTCGCCCCGCCAGCCGGTGCCGTCGGCCGTGGTGACGCCTTCCTGCTTTCCATCGCCAACAAGGTCCACGCCACGATCCTGTCCAACGACAGCTTCCAGGAGTTCCACGGGCAGTACACGTGGCTCTTCGACGAGGGCCGGCTCATCGGCGGCAAGCCGGTGCCGCACATCGGCTGGGTGTTCGTCACTCGAGTCCCGGTCCGTGGGCCGATCAGTCGCAAGGCGGTCAGCGAGGCCAAGCGCCGCGGTCCGAAGGGCGAGGGCAAGCGCGACGCCGGCAAGGCGGGCTCCGACAAGGTCGACGTCGTCAAGCGCCAGGTCAGCAAGGAAGCCAGCCTGCCGATGCCCGTGCCCGCCGCGCCGCCGCCCAACGCCGTGCTGCCGGGCTCGCGCCGCACCAAGCAGCCTGCGCCCGTTGCGGCTGCGGCAGCCACGGCTGCGACGCAACCGCCGGTGAAGGCCACCGGCACCAACGACCTGTTGCCGTTCCTCACGTTCGTCGAGCAGCACCCGCCGGGCAGTAGCGTCAACGCGATCGTCGAGCACTACTCGTCGCACGGCGCCTACGTGAACATCGGCGACGTCAAGGGCTACGTGCCGTTGCGGGCAATGGCCGACCCGCCGCCGCGCAGCGCTCGCGAGTTCATGAAGATCGGCGAGTCGGTGACGCTGGTCGTGGAGAGCTACGTCGCCGCCCGTCGGAGCATCGATCTGGCGACGCCGGCGATGGCAACGGTACGGCTGCCGATCGTCGAGCCCGCCAAGAAGGCGGCCAAGGCAGCCAAGGCCGTCAAGCGCGCTGCGAAGGAACCGACCAAGGCCGCCAAGGCTGCGGCCGATGCGGCCGTCGAGGAGCTGGAGACCACGCTCGCCGAGGTGGCTCCGCCGCCGCTGCCCGACGTGGCCCCGGCGCCGACGCGGGCCAGGGCGCGTCGTGGCGCCAAGCCGGCATCGTCGGTCGAGGCGGCGCCGGTCGAGGCCGCCGCCGAGGTCGAGGCCGTGCCGGCCAAGCGCTCACGCCGGACTGCGAAGGCGTCGCCGGCGCCCGAGCCCGAGGTCCTCGTCGAGGCGCCGGCCGAGCCCGCCAAGCCCGCTCGTCGGGCGCGCAAGGCAGCGGCCGAGGCCGTTGCCTCGCCGACGGTCGAGACCCCTCCGCGTCCGGCGAAGCGCGCAGCCAAGAAGGCAGCGTCTGCTCCGGCCGAACCCGCGGTCGTGGCAGTGCCCGCAGCACGCGTCCCCGAACCTGGCCGCAAGCCGCGGCGTGGCTCCAAGCGCGCCTGAGCTTGTACGGTCGTCGGGTGCGCATCGCCACCTGGAACGTCAACTCGCTGAAAGCCCGATTGCAGCGGGTGGAGGAGTGGCTCGCCGACGTGCAGCCCGATGTGCTGTGCATGCAGGAGACCAAGCTCTCCGATGACGCGTTCCCGGCGTTGACCTTCGCGGCGATGGGCTACGAGTCGGCGCACCACGGGCAAGGTCAGTGGAACGGTGTCGCCATCCTCTCCAAGGTGGGGCTGGAGCAGGTCGTGCCGAACTTCGCCGACGGCGGCGAACCCGACCCGGACGCACGCATCATCACGGCGCGCTGCGGGGGCGTGCTCGTCTCCAGCGTCTACGTGCCGAACGGCCGCTCGCTCGACCACGAGCACTACCAGTACAAGCTGCGCTGGATGGCACAGCTGCAACGACACATCGCCGCGCTGACCACCGTTGACGACGATGTCGTCGTCGCCGGCGACTTCAACATCGCGCCTGCTGATGTGGACGTCTACGACCCGAAGAAGTTCGTCGGCGCAACGCACACCAGCGAGCCGGAGCGAGCGCTGCTCGCAGAGATGAGCGTGTGGGGCTTCACCGACCTGTTCCGTCACGTGCACCCCGATGAGACGAAGGTCTACAGCTGGTGGGACTACCGCGCCGGCGACTTCCACCAGGGTCGCGGGCTGCGCATCGACCTCGTGCTCGGCACGCCGTCGGTCGCCGCTCGCGCGCACTGGAGCATCATCGACCGCAACGCTCGGAAGGGCACGTCTCCGTCCGACCACGCACCGGTCCTCGTCGATCTCGACTGATGGCGCTCGACCCGAACGACGCCCGTCTGCGCCTGGCTGACGCCACGCGGCGGATCATCGATCAGCTCGCCTCGTCGACCACGGACGCTGCCGCGTTCGCCGTGGCTCGCGACCTCGTCGAGCAGGCCGCAGCGACGCTCGCCGAACGAGACAGCGTGCGCGCCTACGAGGGTGCTGCCGAGGGTGCCGTCGGCAACGTGGTCGGCTTCGACTTCGACTCGCTCTACCAGTTCAGTCCGTTTCTGGGAGAGCTGAACCCGCTCGCACCGCCCATCCGGATCACGTTCGATGGGGCCGTCGCGCGTGGCGACGTCACTTACCCGATCGCCTACGAGGGCCCGCCCGGATGCGTTCACGGCGGGTGCATCGCCGCCGGGTTCGACGAGGTGCTCGGTGTGATGCAGGCCACCACCGGACGACCCGGCATGACGGCCAAGCTCGAGATCAACTACCGCTCACCGACGCCGCTGTTCCGGCCGGTGCGCTACGAGGCGAGCGTCGTTCGCATCGAAGGACGCAAGATCTTCGCCACCTGCACGCTCACCGTCGTCGACGACGGTCGCCTGTGCGCCCAGGCGGACGGTCTGTTCATCTCGATGCGGACGGACGGGTTCGCCGACATGATGCGCGACCGGATGAACAACGCCCGTACCGCCGGCTGACGGCGACGCCGAGTCGGCTCAGCGCAGCGACGGGGGCAGCGTGAGGCGCTGTGCCGCGGTGACGCTGATGCCGAGCCGTTCGGCCAACGCCGGCGTGGTCTCCGGTGGGTCGTCCAACAGGGATCGCAGCACGCGGTCGGAGCACACCGCGACGTCGGCGACACCGGCGGCGCGGGCGACGCCGCTGCGCCAGGCACGCATCGGCACCATCGGATCCGGCGCTGCGCGGGCCCGCACGACGGGCGGGGGAGCGGGCCGGTCGGCCTCGGTGGTGGCTTCGACGGCGGCCAACCACGGACTGGGTGCTGCGGGGGCGTTGCGTCGGATGGCGGCGTGGGTGACGATCAGACGTGACGAGGCGCGAGTGAGCGCCACGTAGAGCAGGCGGCCTTCCTCGGCGACCTGGTCCGACGAGACCGCGGACGAGTGCGGCACCAGGCCGGCTTCCACCCCGGTGACGAACACCGCCGGCCATTCGCGACCCTTGGCGGCATGGAAGGTGAGCAGTGCGACGGCGCCTTCGTCGGCCGGCGGCTCGACATCGTCGAACGGCGTGCGCGCTTCGACCCAGGCGCGGAACGTGCCGAACTCACCGGAGGTGAGGAAGCGGTCGGCTTCCTCGGCCACCCGGCGTCGCATCGGGTCCTGTTCGGCGCCGCGCTCGGTGCCGGCGCGCTCGGCGAAGATCGTCTCGACCCATGTCGCCAATCGTTCGCGGGTGTGTGCCCGGTACGCCTCGGCGATGGCGACGTCGAGCGGCGACCTGCCTCGCGAACGCTCGGTGGGCACATCCAGCTCGTCGAGCGCGCGTTGCAACGCAGTGAGCTGATCGTTGGTGCGAGCGAGCACGGCGATGTTCGATGCCCCGAGGTGCGGCACCAACGAGTGAACCTGGTTGGCCACCTCCACCGCTTCGGCCGAATCGTCGGCGAACGCCCGGGTGCTGACCGAGGGGCCATCGGGGCGCCGGCTCTCCGTGTCGTCGAGCTGGCCGACCGACGCCAGCGCGGCGGTACCGGCGCGCACCACCTGCGGCGAGCAGCGGTAGTTGCCGGTGAGAGCGATGACCGTGACGCCCGGGTAGCGGGCCTCGACCTCGGTGAGGTTCACCGGGTCGGCACCGTTCCAGCCGTAGATGGCCTGGCGCGGATCGCCGACGAGGCACAGATCGGCTCCGGGCCCGCGCCACGCCTCCAGCAACTGGTGCTGGAGCGGGTTGAGGTCCTGCGCTTCGTCGACGAACAGGTGACGGAACCGCCAGTGGGCTGCTTCGCGGAACGAGGCGTCGGTGCGCAGCGCCTGCAGCGTGTTGGCCAGCAGGTCGTCGAAGTCGAGCACGCCGCGCCGCTTCTTCAGCCGCTGGTACGCAGCCAACAGCTCGGGGAACCGAGCCGTCGGCACTGCGCTGCGACGGCGAGCGGCGCGCGACGCCCGCTCGTACGAGTCGGGGTCGATCATGCGCGCTCGCGCCCAGTCGATGTCGGTGCCCGCGAGGTAGGGCTCCACCTGGATGCGCAGCTCGGTGAGGCACTCGCGCAGGAGGCGCACGCGGTCGGGGGCGAGCTGGGGTGGGGTGCTGTGGTTGGCCAGCGCACGGTCGCGCAGCAACGACAGGGCGACGCTGTGGAACGTGCCCGCCTGGATCGGCTCGCTGATGTCGAGGCGGCGGATGCGCCGGCGCAGCTCGGACGCCGCGTCGCGGGTGAAGGTGAGGGCGAGGACGTGGCGGGGGTCGGCAGAACCGTCGAGCACGCGGCGGGCGATGCGGCGGGTGAGCACCATCGTCTTGCCCGATCCGGCGGCGGCGATGATGGCCAGGGGGGATGCGTTGGAGGTGACGGCCTCGCGCTGGGCAGCGTCCAGCCCGCCGAGCAGCGCGCGGCGAGCGTGCCGCAGGTCGGTGGCGTCGCCGGTGACCGTCATCGTCGTCACCCTACGGCAGGGGTGTCACAACTCGCTGGACACCGGATCGCGGCAGCGTGACGGGGTCAATGGGTACAGTTCGGGCATGACGTTCCCGAAGAAGAACCTCAACCCGAACGAGACCATCGCGCTCGACATGCACCCCCACTGGTGGTACTTCGCCGAGCCGGCGCTCTCACTGCTGGGGAGCATCATCCTCGGGATCGCCGTGCTCGCCAAGACGGAGTCGGGTTCGAACGCCCGCAAGGCGCTCGGGATCCTGGCCATCGTGCTGCTCATCGGGACGGCGGTGTGGCTGATCGTTCGCTACCTCAAGTGGCTCACGACGAACTTCGTGATCACCTCCCACCGGCTGATCTTCCGCCAGGGTGTGCTGGCCAAGAGCGGCATCGAGATCCCGCTCGAACGCGTCAACAACGTCAACTTCAACCAGAGCATCTTCGAGCGCCTGCTCGGCGCCGGCGACCTGTTGATCGAGTCCGGCGGTGAGGACGGTCAGCAGCGGTTCACCGACATCCGCCACCCCGATCGCGTGCAGAACCTCGTCAACGCGCAGATGGAGAACCACGCCATGCGGCGCAGCGGGTTCGCCGCACCGGTGGCCGCCGCGCCGTCGCTCGACGTCGCCGATCAGCTGGAGCGGCTGGAAGGGATGCTCGAGCGTGGCACGCTCACCCCGGAGGAGTTCGACGCCCAGAAGCGTCGCCTGCTCGGCTGAGCGTGCGCGTCGTCAGCCTCGTCCCGTCGACCACCGAGACGCTGCTCGCCTGGGGCGTCGACGTGGTGGCGTGCACGCGGTTCTGCGAGCAGCCGCACCTCGTCCACGTCGGTGGGACCAAGGATCCCGACATCGACGCGATCGTCGCGCTCGCACCCGATCTCGTGGTGATGGACCGCGAGGAGAACCGCCTGCCTGACGCCGAGCGACTGACTGCGGCGGGGTTGACGGTGCACGCCACGCACGTCACGTCGCTCGACGGACTCGGCGATCAGCTCGACGCGTTGGCGTGTGCCGTCGGGGCGAGTGCGCCGGCGCTGACGATCGGTGCCGCGCGACCGGTGCGTGCGATCGCCTTCGTCCCCATCTGGCGGCGACCGTGGATGACGTTGAACGGGGCGACGTTCGGCGCGTCGATGCTCGGCCACCTCGGTGTCACCACCGCGTTCGGTGACGCTGCGACGCGCTACCCAGAGGTGTCGCTCGAGGAGGTGGCGGCCCGCCGGCCGGACGTCGTGCTCCTGCCGAGCGAGCCGTACGCGTTCGCCGATCGGCACGTCGTCGAGCTGCGTGCCGTGTTGGGCGCAGACGTCCCCATCGCGTTCATCGACGGGCAGGACCTGCTGTGGTGGGGTGCGCGGACGTCCGTCGCGCTGGACCGGCTGGCGGCGGTGCTCGACGACCTGCTGCGGTGATCAGGTCAGGGGAGCCCGGCGTGACCGACGGCCACCTCGGTGACCATGATCTGGCCGGTCCGCACCTTGCTCGCTTCGACGGCGAGCGATTCTTCCGCGGTGACGATGAACAGGGTGCGCCCGTCAGGCCCGCCGAGCATGCAGGCGAAGCAGTGCCGGTCGGTGGTCAGCACGTCGGTGATCTCGCCGCCCTCCTTCACCCGGATGCACTCCGGCGCGGCGGCGTCGGCCACCCACACCGCGCCCTCGGCGTCGAGGCAGATGCCGTCGGGGAAGCGGGTGCCGAGCTGCGCCCACAGGCGACGGTTGGACAGCGAACCGTCGGCGGCGATGTCGAACGCGGTCAACCGTGACGCGCCGGTCTCGGCGATGATCATCGTGGCACCGTCGGGCGTGATGACCGCTCCGTTCGGGAACATCATCCCCTCGGCGGCGACGGTGATGGTGCCGTCCGGATCGACGCGAGCGAGCCGCGCGCCCTGGTGCTCGGCGAGCGCTTCGCCGAGGCGGCCCTCGATGATCGACGTGTCGAGGTCGAAGCCGAAGTTGCCGACGTAGGCCCGACCGGTGGCATCGACGACCATGTCGTTGCAGTGGAAGTCGGCGACGTTCGACAGATCGGCGTGGACGACGAGGTGGCCGTACTCCTGGCGGAGCACCTGTCGGTCGGTCATCGACACGACGAGCATCCGGCCGTCGGGCAGCCAGCCGAGACCGCTCGGCTGGCCGGGCACGGTGACCTTGATCTCGACGTTGCCGTCGAGGTCGACCGTCTTCACCGCATGGTCGTAGAAGTCGCTGAACCACAGCTTCCCCTGGTGCCAGCGCGGACCTTCACCGAAGTGCAAACCATCGATCAGCAGCCTCATCGGGCCGGGACGTTACACGCGGTGAGCGCCGCCGACTGCCCGGACGGTCCAGCAGTCGTCGATGCCCGATCGGTCGAGCGCGCCGGGCTCCACGAGGGCGACGACGCAGCCGCCGAAACCGCCGCCGGTCATGCGCGCGCCCCACACGCCGGGGTTGGCGACGAGCGCGGCAACCGCTGCGTCCATCGCCGCCGTCGAGGTGCCGAAGTCGTCGCGCAGGCTCTCGTGGCTGCGCACCATCACGTCGCCTGCGGCGCGCAGATCGCCGCTCGCGAGCGTCGCCGCGAACTCGCGGACGCGCGCGTTCTCACTGATGACGTGGCGGGCGCGGGAGGCGACGATCGGGTCGTCGATGCGTGCTGCATCGTCGATGCGTGCATGGCGAAGCGGGCCGATGACCGCCTCGGCACGGGCGCACTCGGCGACGCGGTCCGCGTACTCGCTGCCGACGAGCGTGCGGTGGGCGACGAACTGCACGACGACGTCCACGCCTTCGGGCAGGGCGACGGGTTCGACGGTCAGCGCGTGGCAGTCGATCAGCAGCGCGTGACCCTCGACGCCGGCGGCGATGGCGAGCTGATCCATGATCCCGCTCGGCACCCCCGAGGCGCGCTGCTCGGCGCGCTGGCACAGCAGGGCGATCTCCAGAGGAGTGCCGTCACATCCGAGCGCGAGCGCGACGGCGAGCTCCAGCGCGGCGCTGCTCGACAGCCCGGCGCCGATCGGGATGTCGGTGTGCACCGTGCCGCGCAGCCCGGCGGTCGGCCCCACCTCGGCGACCACGCCGGCGACGTATCGACCCCACGCCGGGTGCACCGCCTCCGGGTGGTCGATCAGCAACGGCAGGTCGACGTCGTCGGGCTCGTCGTGCGACGACAGCGCGATGCGCTGCCCATCGGGCTCGGCGTCGATGGTGGTCCAGCGATCGATGGCCATCGGCAGCACGAGCCCACCGGTGTAGTCCGTGTGATCGCCGATCAGGTTCACCCTTCCCGGGGCGCGAACGAGCACGACGCAGACCGTCAGGCGAGCTTCAGCGCCGAGGCGAAGCGTTCGAGGGCGTCGATGTCGAACGGGGCGCGCAGCGCGATGTTGACCTGATCTGCGCCGGCCTCGACGTACTGCCCGATGCGATCGACGATCTGCTCGTCGCTGCCCATCAGCACGCCGGGCGACACGTACTTCGACAGCGCACCGAACTGCTGCTGCAGGCTCTCGTCGCTGTAGGCGAGCCCGAGGTTCACCGCGCAGCGGATCTCCGCGTTGTCTCGTCCCACGCGCTCGCAGTGCTCGTGGAGCACGCCGCGCTTGTGGGTGAACGTCTCCGGCGCAATGAACGGCACGTTCCAACCGTCGGCGTACTTGGCCGCGATCGACAGGGTGCGCTTCTCGCCGCCACCGCCGATCCAGATCGGAACCTTGGCCTGCACGGGGCGCGGTTCGTTGCGTGCGGATCGGAGGTTGAACCACTCGCCGGCGAAGTCGGTGATGTCGTCGTGGAGCAGGCCGCGCAGGCACTGGATGCCCTCTTCCAGCTGATCCATGCGCACCTTGGTGGACGGGTAGGGGATGCCGTACGCGTTGTACTCGATGGTCGCCCAACCGGCACCGATGCCCATGTCGGCGCGGCCGCCGGACAGCTGATCGATCGCCGTGATCGCCTTGGCCAGCACGGCCGGATGGCGGTAGCCGATGCTGTACACGAGCGACCCGCAGCGCACCTTCGTCGTCGTGCACGCCAGCGCGGCATGCATCGCCACCGCCTCGAGGCAGGCCGCATCCTCGGGGTCGCCGGTGGCTCCGTAGAAGTGATCCCACACCGAGATCCACCCGAAGCCGAGGTCCTCGATCCGCTTCCACACCCCACGCAGCTCGTCGGCAGTCGTGTGCTGCAACCCAACGTGCACCCCGAACACAGTCATGCGCCGCACCGTACTCGTCCCCGCGCGACCGCCTTCCTGTCGCGAGAATTCAACGTCCCACGTGAAGAACCCTCGACATGACCAGCTTGTTTTCCTTCGGGGTCACCTCGGCACGGTCTTTGTTGTGTGACACCTGATCAACTGCTCCTCGAACAATCGCTCCGTCAGTTCGGCCTGATCCGTCGTGAGGACGTCGCGCGTGCCGGCCTCACTCCTTCTCAGTGGACGAGACGTCGTCAGAACGGACAGTGGATCGCGGTTGCTCGCGGCGTGTGGCGGCACGTGGCCACACCACTGAGTTGGGAGATGCAGTTGCGGGCGGGTTTGCTCGAGCTCGGGACGCAGTCGGCGATCGGTGGGATGGCATCGGGCGCGTGGTGGGACCTGGACGGGTTCTCTCCTGGGACCGTCGAGTTCGCAGTGCCTCGTGCCCGTCGGGTCACCACGAGTTTGACGGTTCACACGACGACAGCTTGGGATCGGAGCGACATCCTTCGGCATCGGGGCCTCGCGACGACATCCGTGACCAGGACCGTGATCGATCTTGCCGATCAGGGATGTCCGGCGGCACTCCTCGAGCGAGCGATCGACAGCGGTGTCCGCAAGAGGCTCACCTCGATCCCGACGCTCGTTCGGCGCATCGACGAGCTGGCCGGCCCCGGGCGCGGTGGGGTCCCGCTTCTGCGCGAGCTGATCCTCGATGCCGGCGGGGAGTCGAAGCTGGAGCGCCGCTTCCTCAGGCTCATGCGCGAGGCCGCCATGCCCCGGCCGCAATGCCAGGTGGTGCACGTGTCTGGGACCGGCCGCGTCCGACGAGTCGACTTCGAGTTCACGCCTGAGCGCCTCGTGGTGGAGGTGAGCGGCCGCCTCGGACACACTTCGGACAGCGATCGTCAACACGACGCGAGGAGGCGCAATGAGCTCCAGCAGGCCGGCTTCATGGTGCTCGAGTTCACGACCGCCGACGTGCTGGACGACCCGATCTACGTCGTGACGACGGTGAAAAGCGCGCTTGTGTCGAGAGTTCTCCACGTGGGGCGTTGAAATTTCGCGACAGAAACCGGGGCGCGGCGGGTGGGGCTACGGTGCGGCGATGGCAAGGGCTGCGGTGTCCACGGGGATCGAGATCGAGTACGAGACGGCGGGTGATCCGGCGAACGAGGCGCTGCTGCTCGTGATGGGCTTCACTGCGCAACTGATCGCCTGGCAGGACGACTTCGTCCAGCGCCTCGCCGATGGTGGCCGCTACGTCATCCGCTTCGACAACCGCGACTGTGGGCTGTCGACGAAGTTCGACGGCATCATAGTGGACGTCGCCGGTGCGATGACGGGCGCGAAGGTCGATGTGCCGTACACGCTCAGCGACATGTCCGACGACGGCTTCGCGCTGCTCGACCACCTGGGGATCGAGACGGCACACATCCTCGGCGCGTCGATGGGCGGGATGATCGTGCAGACGATGGCCATCGAGCACCCCGAGCGCGTGCGCACCATGGTCAGCGTGATGAGCACCACCGGCGAACCCGAGTACGGGCAGGCGGCCCCGGAAGCGATCGCCACCCTGCTCAGTCCGCCGCCGACCGACCGCGATGCGTACATCGCCGCGTCGGACAACTCGGCGATCTGGTCCTCGAAGAAGCACCACGACATCCAGCGCAACCGCGAGATGGCGGCTCGCGCGTACGACCGTGGCTTCTACCCCGAGGGCGCGCAACGCCAGCTCGGGGCGATCTTCGCCAACGGACCGCGCGGCGAGCAGCTGCCGAACGTGACGGTGCCGACCCTCGTGATCCACGGCGTCGACGACACGTTGATCACGCCGAGCGGTGGCCAGCGAACTGCGGCGCTCATCCCCGGTGCGCATCTGCTGATGGTCGCCGACATGGGTCACGACCTGCCGCCGCCGTTGGTGCCGTTCATCGCCGACGTCGTGCTCGCCCACACCCGCGCCGCCGGCTGAACCGCGACCCGACGCCGAGGCGCGCCGAGCGTCGATCACGAGCGACGGCCGCCGAAGTGCTAATCAGGGGCCATGCCTGGACCCCTTTCTGGATATCGGATCATCGAGATCGCGGGCATCGGCCCCGGCCCGTTCGCGGCGATGCTGCTGGCGGACATGGGCGCCGAGGTCATCCGCGTCGAGCGGGCCCAGTCGGTGCGCGGCCCGGCGCCGGATGCACCGAGCTACGACATCTCGCTGCGCGGGCGTCGCAACATCGCCATCGACCTCAAGCACCCCGACGGAGTCGCCACGCTGCTGGACCTCGTCGCCAACGCCGACGGGTTGATCGAGGGCTTCCGTCCTGGCGTGATGGAGCGCCTCGGCGTCGGGCCCGACGTGTGCCTGGAGCGCAACCCGAAGCTGGTCTTCGGCCGCATGACCGGGTGGGGTCAGGACGGTCCGTACGCGTTGGCCGCCGGTCACGACATCAACTACATCTCGCTCGCCGGATCGTTGGCCCACTTCGGCCGACGCGGTGAGGCGCCGGTGCCGCCGCTGAACATGGTCGGCGACTTCGGCGGTGGCGGCATGTTCCTCGCTTACGGCGTGGTGTGCGCGTTGCTCGAGGCGCAGAAGAGCGGGCTCGGGCAGGTGGTCGACACGGCGATGGTCGACGGGACCGCGGTGCTGATGACGATGTTCTGGGCGATGAAGTCGATCGGCGTGCACGACGAGAACGAGCGCGGCACGAACCTGCTCGACACGGGCGCGCACTTCTACGACGTGTACCGCTGCGCCGACGGCAAGTACATCTCCATCGGATCGATCGAGCCGCAGTTCTACGCCGAGCTGCTGCGTCTCACCGGTCTGACCGAGGACGCCGAGTTCGCCAAGCAGATGGACAAGGCGCTGTGGCCGCACCTCAAGGGCCGGCTGCACCAGCTGTTCGAGACGAAGACCCGCGACGAGTGGTGCGCCATCATGGAGCACACCGACGTGTGCTTCGCTCCGGTGCTGACGATGTCCGAGGCGGCCGAGCACCCGCACAACATCGCTCGCGAGACCTTCATCGAGGTCGGTGGCGTGAAGCAGCCGGCCCCCGCGCCGCGCTTCTCGCGCACCGCCGCCGAGGTCGTATCGGCGCCGGCCCACCCGGGGCAGCACAGTCGCGAGGTGCTGGCTGATTGGGGCGTCGCCGCGGAGCGCATCGACGAGCTCGTCGCCAGCGGCGCAGTCGTGGACGCCTGACCCATGGGCACGCTGGTCGTCTTCCACGCGCACCCCGATGACGAGTCGATGACCACCGGCGGGTCGATCGCCCGCGCGGTCGCGGAAGGCCACCGTGTCGTGCTCGTCGTCGCCACCGGTGGCGAGTACGGCGAGGCGCCGGAGGACCTCGCCGAGGGTGAGACCCTGGTCGATCGTCGCCGCGTCGAGACGCAGCGCAGCGCCGACGTGCTCGGCGTGCATCGCATCGTGTGGTTGGGCTTCAAGGACAGCGGCATGACCGGCTGGGAGCAGAACAGCGATCCGGATTCGTTCATGCAGGCACCGCTCGAGGAGGCGGCCGAGCGACTGGCGGCGGTGCTGCGCGAGGAGCACGCCGACGTCCTCACCGTCTACGACTGGCACGGCAACTACGGCCACCCGGATCACGTGCGCGTGCACACCGTCGGCCATCGCGCTGCCGAGCTCGCCGGCACGCCGTCCGTGTTCGAGGCGACGATGAACCGCGATCAGATGAAGCGGTTCTTCGAGGCGATGAAGGAGGCCGGGGTCGGCACCGGCGACGACGAGCGGATGGACGAATTCAACCCGGACGCGCCCGCCGACGACGGCAACCCGTTCGGTCAACCGGAGAGCGATCTGACACATGCGGTCGACGTGAGCGAGTGGGTCACCCGCAAGCGCGACTCGGTGGCGTGCCACGCCAGTCAGGTCACCGACAGCGGCATGTTCCTCTCGATGCCCGACGAGGTGTTCGCCAACGCCTTCGGCACCGAGTGGTTCACGAAGAAGGGGTCGACGCAGCCGCTCCAGCCGGGCTGGCTGTTCGAGTGACACGGGTGCACCTGGTGCGCCACGGCCGCGCCGCGGCCGGATGGGACGCCGACCCGGACCCCGGGCTCGACGGCCTCGGCGAGCAGCAGGCGCGCGACGTTGCCGAGCGGCTCGCCTCGCTCGGCCCGCTGCCGATCGTCACGAGCACGTTGCGTCGCTGTCAGGAGACAGCGGTTCCCCTCGCGACGCGCTGGTCGGTGGCGCCACGCATCGAACCGGCGGTGGCTGAGATCCCGTCGCCCGCCGGCGTACCGATGGGGGAGCGGGTCGGGTGGTTGCGCGAGGCGATGGGCGGCACGTGGTCGCAGCTCGGACCGACGTACACCGACTTCCGCGACGGCGTCGTCGCGGCCATCGCGTCGATGCCGTCCGACGCGGTCGTGTTCAGCCACTTCGTCGCCATCAACGCGGTCATCGGCGCGGCGATCGGTGACGACCGACTCGTCATCCGCAGCCTCGACAACTGCTCGGTCACCGTGGTCGAGGTCGTCGACGGTGCGCTGCGCCTGGTCGAGGGCGGCCACGAGGCCGACACGCTCATCCGGTAGGTATTGGGTTCAACGCGGCTGCCGGTGGAACCGCCACCCTGCGTGGCAGACTTCGCCCATGAGAACCCCCCGGCTCTCGCTGGCGCTGGCGGCGCTCCTCGTGCTCGCGGCCTGTGGCAGCGACGACGACTCCCAGGACACCCTGCCGTCGACGACGACGTCGAGCGTCGTCACCACCACGACGGTGCCGCCGTCCACCACCTCGACCAGCACCACCTCGACCACGTCGACGACCTCGACGACATCGACGACGACACCGCCGACGACGATCCCGCCGGGCGCCGCCCTGGTCCTCAGCGAGCACGGCCTGGGCACCACCGAGTTCGGCGCCGACCCCGAGGGCGTCATCGCCTACGTCTCGTCGATCATCGGCGCGCCGACGGTGGACACCGGCTACGTCGATCCGCTGAGCATCGCCCCCTGCCCGGGGACGGAGCTGCGCATCGTCAGCTGGAACGACCTGTCGCTGTACTTCAGCGACGACTCGCCGGTGGTCAGCGGCCGCCGTCACTTCTTCTCCTACGTCTACGGGCCGAAGTTCGCCGCGGCGATCAACCCGTTCGGGCTGAACACCAACGCCAACATCGGCGTCGGCAGCACGGTCGATCAACTGATGGCCACCTACCCGGCGGCGGTGATCAACCCCGGCGACGACCTCGGCGGGCCGACCTTCACGATCGTCGACGGGCTCGCCGGCTTCCTCTCCGGCACGGCGGGCGGCGATACGATCACCGAGGTCGTCGGTGGCAACGCCTGCGGCGAGTAGTCCGAGCACAGATCGCAGCAGCCGACATCGCAGGGGGTCGAAGTGAAGCGAATCCTTCCCGTGGCCGAACTGGCCCGAGACGAACGGTTCATCCACGTCCGCATCGAGGACACCGTCTTCGATCCGCGCAACCTCAGTCCGGCTGCTCAGGTCAACGGGCTGGCGCCGAAGCATCGCAACGCGAGCGACAACGCCCGCGGCCTGATGCACGGCATCTTCGTCGGCGAGATCCAGGCGCTGGAAGGTGCCGGGCGCACGTGCTTCGACTTCGACACGGGTGATGGCCGCGATCAGGCGCCGTTCGGTCTCAAGCTTGACATGGCGCGGCAGTGCTGGGACGAGGCACGCCACGTGGAGATCAGTTGCAAGCTCGGCGACCACATGGGCAGCGAGATCGGCGAGTTCGCCGAGCAGACGATGCTCTACGAAGCCGCCTGCAACGAGGATCCGGTGCTGCGCCTCACCGGCGTCAACCGTGCCCTCGAAGGTCTGGCCATCGACGTGTTCAAGACGATGCGCGACTTCGGCACCGAGCTGACCGATCCGGTGCTCGCCTTCGCCGAGGACTGGATGCTCGCCGATGAGGTCACCCACGTGAAGATGGGCAGCGACTGGCTGCGCAAGCTGACGGTGAACGACCCGCAGCGGATGAAGGACGCGCTCGAGTTCCAGAAGGCAGTGGACAAGCTGTTCAGCTTCGGAGGTTTCCGTGGTGAGCAGGACGTCAACCCGGTGCACCTGGCCCGCAACTTCCGTCGCCTCGCCGGGTTCTCCGACGACGAGATCAGCGAGCTGGTGGACATCGCTGCCGACGCGTTCGCCGAGGCGCAGGCCCAACAGGCCGAGCGCGTGGCCGCGCTCTGAGAACGGATCTGCCCTGAACGCACTGGCGCTCTACGACCTGCACAAGAACTGGGCCTGGTTCGTCATCATCGGCAACGGCGTCGCCGGCGCATGGGCCTTGGCTGCCAACTGGCTGACGTCGCTGCGCACGCGGGCGCTGTGGTGGTTCATCGGCATCGCCGAGCTGACGATCTTCGTCCAGGTGACACTGGGCGTGATCCTGGTCAACAAGTACAAGCTCGAGTTCCCGAAGTTCCACGCGTTCTACGGGTTCGTGGCGATCATGGCGGTGGCGATCATCTACTCGTACCGCAACCAGATGAAGCACCGCCTGTACCTGCTCTACGGGCTCGGCAGCCTGTTCCTGATGGGCCTCGGCATCCGCGCCATGCTCGTCGGCGAAGGCCGCTGACGCGTCACAGCCGGACGTAGCCGTGTCGACTTTGCTACCGATTCGGTAGCAAACTCGACACGGCTCGACGGAACCGACCCCACGGTGACGTCGAGGGGACGTGACGATGAGTAAGCGGCGGTGGGTGATCGACGACGAAGTCTCGTTGATCGCCTGCTACGACGCGACCGTCTTCGAGGTCTATCGCTATGCCAGCCGATTGACGAGCGGCGATCGAGGACTCGCCGACGACCTGGTGCAGGACGCCTACTTGCGACTCGTCCGTGCTGCGCGGGCTGGCGCCATCACCGAGATCGGCGTCGGTTGGCTGATCACCACAGTCCGAAATCGGTTCTGTGACGGCATCCGGAGCGCGCAACGAGAGGAACGTCGGGCGCGGCTGGCATATCGACCCGACGAGGCGACGGAGGCGCAGGTGGTCACAGACCTGTCCGATCTGCCCCAGCGCGAACGGACCGCCCTTCTGCTGCGCTACGTCGACGACCTGCCCGTGGCGGAGGTGGCTGAGCTGATGGGCTCGACGATCCACGCAACGGAGTCTCTGCTGGCTCGAGCGCGCCGGCGAGTCCGCGCGCGGGAGGTGCGTGATGCCTGACATCGACATCGAACGACTGGCCACCTCGATGGAGCCGAGCGAGATCTTCGTTCGCGACCTTCGCGGCGCGCTGGGCGAGCACTGGCGGGGTGAGACCGCCGTGACGACGTCACCTCGCCGTCTGCTTCGGCGATGGCTTGCCGCCGCAGGGGTGGTCGCGGTGGTCGTTGGGGTCGTCGCTGCAGTGCGACGAGATGACGGCGTCCCATCGATCTCACCGACGACCACGCCGACGACTGCCTTGCTCGACGGTTGGGAACGTGTGGCGACCATTCACTTCGATGAAGCGACCGAGGCGTCGATTGGCATCGACGGCACACTGGCGTTGACGAAGCGTGGCGAGCAGTGGTGGCTGGGAACGTACACGGCCGAGGGACTCATCATCGAGCGACCGATCGATGACGTCGAGTTGCCGCCCGGTGTGATCTATCGCAGCCGCGGCGATGTCGTCATCGGCACCCGCGCGTACACGGTGGTCAGCAACCGCTGGAAGCACACGGCCGATGCCATGCCCGCATCGGGGCCGGATCCAACCATCGAACGCATCGGCTCGCAATGGGTGATCCGCACGGACCTCACCACGTGGAGCATCGATGTGCCGGCAGACTCCGATGGAAGCGAGCCGACCTTGGTGCCTGGTTTCCGTGGGGCGGGGTACGGCCTGCTCATCTCCACAACGGGCGGCAGCTCGATCGTCGGCGCGTTGCCGCCGCTGAAGGCTGCGGCAACCGAGCGGATCGAGGGCGACTGGACCGCGGTAGCGGCGTCTGACGGTGGGCTGCTGGTGCGACGCGTCGATGAGACAAAGCGCGACTACTCCGTGGATCGAGTCCCGTGGCCGACGAACGCGCTCGATCCTGCTGACGTTGTCGACATCCGCTGGAACGTCGACTACTTCGGCTTCCAGCCCTTCGGCCAATGGGGTATCTGGTACGAGTTCCACGCCGACGGCTCGATCACTGGGAACGATGGCTGCGCGGACTACCGAGTCGACGCTCCGGCCTGGCGAATCGAGGGATCGGCCATCGTCGCGACGCACCCGATCCCACAGGTCGGCCGTTGTCCAGAGTGGTTGTACGCGCCGTTCGGCGAAGCGTCAGTCACCGACGGGGGAACGAGGCTGACGATCACGCAAGAGTCAGAAGGTTCCGACGTCTCTGCATCGAGCGGATAGCCCGAACGACGCTCGGGCATGGGCGCGGGACTGGCGAAATTTCGTCGGTTCCGCGCGCCCAAGCGGCGCGAGGATCAGGAGAGCTTGGCGGCGAGGGAGTCGAGGGCGAGGTTGAGCTCGGCCGGCAGCTTGTCGCCGAACTGGGCGAAGTGCTGACGGATCTGGGGGATCGCGCCTGCCCAGCCGTCGGCATCCACTTCCAACAGATCGGCGAGATCCTCGTCGGTGACGGCGAGGCCGGTGACGTCGAGATCGCCGGCGATCGGCAGCGAACCGATCGGCGTGTCGACCGCGCCGACTTCGCCGGCAACGCGCTGGAAGATCCACTTCAGCACGCGGCTGTTCTCACCGTAGCCGGGCCACAGGAAGCGGCCGTCCTCGTCGCGACGGAACCAGTTGACGAAGAAGATCTTCGGCAGCTGGGCGATGTCGGTGTTCTTGCCGATCGACAGCCAGTGGGCGAAGTAGTCGGCCATGTTGTAACCGCAGAACGGCAGCATCGCCATTGGGTCGAAGCGCAGGTTGCCAACGGCACCCTGCTGCGCGGCCGTGGTCTCGCTGGCCATGATCGACCCGAGGAACACGCCGTGCTCCCAGTCGAACGCCTGCGTCACCAGCGGCACCGTGGTGCGACGGCGACCACCGAAGAGGATGGCGCTGATCGGCACGCCGGCGGGGTCCTGCCACTCATCGGCCATGCTCGGGCATTGCGAGGCGGGAGCGGTGAAGCGAGCGTTCGGGTGGGCGGCCGGGGTGTCGGTCTCCGGCGTCCACTGCTGGCCCTTCCAGTCGGTGGCGCGAGCGGGCTTGTCGTCACTCATGCCTTCCCACCACACGTCGCCCTCAGAGGTGAGCGCAGTGTTGGTGAAGATGCTGTTGCCCCAGAGGGTCTCCATCGCGTTGGCGTTCGTGTCGTAGCCGGTGCCGGGGGCGACGCCGAAGAACCCGGCCTCCGGGTTGATGGCGAACAGGCGGCCGTCGGCACCGAACTTCATCCAGCAGATGTCGTCGCCGATCGTCTCGGCCTTCCAACCCGGGATCGTCGGCACGAGCATCGCCAGGTTGGTCTTGCCGCACGCCGACGGGAACGCAGCGGCGATGTACTTGGCCTCGCCGGCCGGGTTCGTCAGCTTGAGGATCAGCATGTGCTCGGCCAGCCAGCCGTCATCACGAGCCATCACCGAGGCGATGCGCAGGGCGAAGCACTTCTTGCCGAGCAGGGCGTTGCCGCCGTAACCCGAGCCGAACGACCAGATCTCGCGGGTGTCGGGGAAGTGGACGATGTACTTGTTGTCCGGGTTGCACGGCCACGGCGAGTCGGTCTGGCCCGGCTCGAGCGGAGCACCGACCGAGTGGAGGCACGGCACCCAGTCGCTGTCGCCGAGCGCGTCGAGCGCGCCCTGGCCCATGCGGGTCATGATCCGCATGTTGACGGCCACGTACGCGCTGTCGGTGAGCTGCACGCCGATGTGGGCGATGGGCGAGCCCAACGGGCCCATGCTGAACGGCACGACGTACATCGTGCGGCCGCGCATCGAACCGGTGAACAGCTCGGTCAGCGCGGCGCGCATCTCGGCCGGCTCGCGCCAGTTGTTGTTCGGACCGGCGTCTTCGGCGTTCGTCGAGCAGATGTAGGTGCGGTCCTCGACGCGAGCGACGTCGCCAGGGTCGCTGTGGGCCCAGTAGCTGTTGGGCCGCTTGGCCTCGTCGAGCCGGGTGAAGGTGCCCGCGTCCACGAGCGTTTGCGCGAGGCGGTCGTACTCCTCTGCGGAGCCGTCGCACCAGTAGATGTCCTCCGGCTGGAGGATTGCTGCCCAGTCGGCGACCCACGCTTGCAACCGTTGGTTGGAAGTGGTTCCGCTCATCGCGATGTCTCCTTCGTCAACCCCGGCGCGCCGCTGCGTCGGAGAACTGGTGATCGACGAACGCCCGGCCGATCAGCCGGGCGTTGCCATGTCGACTTCAGAACCCAGCCGGAGCTGGGTCGCTTTTCCGTCGTCGTTCAAGATGAACACGACGCGCTGCCCTTGGCGCAGCATGCGAAAGATGGACCCCTCGAGCGCGTCGCTCGCCAGGTCGTACTCGGTCAGGTCGGTGTCGGTGAGGACACTGCCGTCTCCCGAAGCGGGGTCGTAGCTCTTGATCACGCCCTGCATCGGAGACCTACCGGCTTCAGCCGGCCTTGACGACCTTGCCGCTCTTGATGCAGCCGGTGCAGACGTACAGGCGCTTGGGCGCGCCGCCCACGAGGGCGCGCACCCGCTGGATGTTCGGGTTCCACCGACGCTTGGTACGACGGTGCGAGTGCGACACCGACATGCCCCAGCTGGGACCCTTGCCGCAGAGTTCGCAGTTTGCTGCCATGACTTCGGTTCCTCTGATCAAAGTTGCGCCCGAACTGGTTCGGACGAAGCTGAGCAAGGCTACCAACAGATGCACACGATCCTCCAAGCCACATGGCCTGCTAGCTGATCGTTTGCAGTGATGACCCTGTTCTCTACGATGGATTTCGTGCCCACCCTCGAACGGTTCAGCCCTGACGCGCTGCGGAACACGGTCATCACCTTCCGCGACACCATGCGTGCCAACGCTGCGGGCATCAACCGCCTCAACGTCTACCCGGTCCCCGACGGCGACACCGGCACGAACATGGCCCGCACGCTCGACGCGGTGGTCGCCGAGCTCGATGGCGCCGACCTGGGCCTCGATCCGACCTGTGACGCGATCAGCCACGGCAGCCTGATGGGCGCCCGCGGCAACAGCGGCGTCATCCTCAGCCAGATCCTGCGCGGCATCGCCAGCACCCTCAAGGCGGCCGGCAAGGGCGCGACCGAGGGCACCGCCGCCAAGTTCGCCGAAGCGCTGAAGGCTGCGTCCAACGCGGCCTACCAGGCGGTGCTCAAGCCGATCGAGGGCACGATCCTCACCGTCGTGCGCGAGTCCGCGGACGGCGCGCAGGCCGCGGCGGCCGAGGGCGGGTCGTTGGCCGCGGTGCTGCGGGCGGCGCGCGACGCCGGCAAGTCCGCGCTGGAGCGCACACCGGAGATGCTGCCAGTGCTCAAGGACGCCGGCGTGGTCGACGCGGGCGGAGCCGGGTTCCTGCTGTTCCTCGACTCGGCGCTGCACGTGGTGGACGGCGAACCGTTGCCGGAGCCGCTGGCGGGCGACGGTCCGTCCGTCGAGCAGCTCGAAGCCGTCGCCCACCGCACGGCCACCGATGGCTCGGTCGACGTCAGCGAGCTGCGCTACGAGGTCATGTACTTCCTCGACCTCGTCGACGACAAGATCCAGGCGTTCAAAGAAGGCTGGGGCGAGATCGGCGACTCGATCGTGGTGGTCGGTGGTGACGGCATCTGGAACTGCCACGTGCACACCAACGACATCGGCGCCGCGGTGGAGGTCGCGCTCGATCTCGGCGGCCGGCCGAAGAAGATCCGCGTCACCGACCTGTTCGAGGAGGTCGCCGACGAGCACGCTCATCGCGAGGCAGCAGTGCTCGGTCAGACGAGCGCGGGAGTGGCCGCGCCGCATCCCGCGTGGGCCGCCGGCCTGCCACCGGTGACGTGCGCGATCGTCGCTGTCGCAAGTGGCGACGGGCTGGTCGAGCTGTTCGGTGCGCTGGGCGTGCAGGGCGTCGTCACCGGTGGGCAGACGCTGAACCCGTCGACGGCCGAGCTGCTCGACGCCGTCAACACGGTCAACGCGCAGCAGGTGGTCGTGCTGCCGAACAACAAGAACATCATTCCCGTCGCCGAGCAGCTCGATGCACTCACCGACCGCACCGTGATCGTCGTGCCGACGATGTCGATGCCTGCCGCGCTCGCCGCGCTCGTCGTGTACGACCCCGAAGCGTCCGCTGCCGAGAACGCCGAGGAGATGGGCGAGGCCGCAGCCGCGGTCGCGACCGGCGAGATCACCCGCGCCGTGCGCGCCACGGCCAGCGATGCGGGCCCGATCGCCGAGGGCGACTGGATCGGGATCGTGCGCGGTGACGGCATCGTGGCCATCAGCGGCGGGCTGCTCGGCGCGGCGCAGCAACTGCTCGATCACCTCGTCACGCCGGGGCGGGAGATCGTCACCATCGTCGAGGGCGCTGACGCGACCGGCGCCAACACCGATGCACTGCGCGACTGGCTCGGCGAGCACCACGCCGAGGTCCAGGTGGAGGTGCACCGCGGCGGCCAGCCGCTCTACCCGTACCTGTTCGGCGTCGAGTGATCCGCTGATGGCCGAGGCACCCACGGCGCCGTTGACGCTGCGCGACCTCGCCAACATCGGCGTCGAGCGGATCAAGGGTGTCGGCGACAAGAAGCTCGCCTCGCTCAACGAGGTGGGCGTGCACAACGTGCTCGACTTGCTGACCACGTACCCGCGCCGGTGGGTCGATCGCACCAACGAAGCTCGCGTCGCCGACCTCGTTCCCGGCGTCGAAGCGCTCGTGCTCGTCAGCGTGCGCTCGGTGACCAAGCGGATGACGCGCAACCGTCGGGCGATGGTCGAGGTCACCGTCGGCGACGGCAGTGGCCGCCTGCACGTCGTGTTCTTCAACCAGCCCTGGCGCGAGCGTCAGCTGCGCGAAGGGTTGCAGATCGCCCTGTTCGGCAAGCCCGACGTGTACCGCGGCGGGCTGCAGATGACGAACCCGATCGTCGATCTCATCGGCGATCGCACCGCCAAGATCGTGCCGATCTACCCGCAGAGCGAGAAGGCCGCGCTGAGCACGTGGGAGATCGCCGGCTGGGTGGAGGACGCGCTGCACAAGTGCGCGCCGCGCGGCATCGCCGACCCGTTGCCGCCCGCCACCGTCCGGCGGTTGGGCATGGTGCCGCGCGGGCAGGCGCTGGCTTCCATCCACGCGCCGGAGACGATGGGGGAGAAGGAGCAGGCACGCCGCCGCCTCGCCTTCGACGAGCTGCTGCGCGTTCAGGCGATCCTCGTCATGCGCAAGCGAGCGTTGGAGCGCGACGCCAAGGCGTTGCGCCACGACGTCGGCGGCAAGCTGACGTCGCGGTTGTACGACGCGCTGCCCTACGAGCTGACCGCCGCTCAGCGTCGGGCGATCGCCGAGGTCGAGGTCGACCTCGCCGGCCCCCACCCGATGCACCGCTTGCTGCAGGGCGACGTCGGCTCGGGCAAGACGCTCGTCGCCGTCAGTGCGATGCTCACCGCCGTGCAAGGCGGCCACCAAGGCGCGCTGATGGCGCCGACCGAGGTGCTCGCCGAGCAGCACGCGACAGGGGTGCGACGCATGCTCGAGGGCGTCACCGTGCCCGATCCTGGCAACCTGTTCGGCGATCGTCCGCTGCGCGTCGAGCTGCTCACCAACCGGATCACGGGTGCCGATCGTCGTGAGGTGCTCGCCGGGCTTGCCGACGGCACGGTCGACATCGCGATCGGGACGCACGCGCTCATCCAGGAGGGCGTGCAGTTCCACAGCCTCGGCGTCGTCGTGGTCGACGAGCAGCATCGCTTCGGTGTCGAGCAGCGCGCCGCCCTGCGCTCCAAGGGACGTGACGATGCCGTCCCCGATGTGCTCGTGATGACGGCCACGCCGATCCCGCGCACCGCAGCGATGACCGTCTACGGCGACCTCGATGTCAGCGTGCTCGACGAGCTGCCGCCCGGCCGCACGCCGATCGTCACACACTGGGCCAACGGTCCGCTGATGGAAGCAGCCGCGTGGGCAACGGTGCGCGAGGAGGTCGGTGCCGGACGTCAGGCGTACGTCGTCTGCCCGCTGATCGAGGAGAGCGAGAAGCTCGAGGTTGCCAGCGCGCAGGAGACCTTCGAGCGCCTCGTCCACGACGAGCTGCGCGGTCTGCGGCTGGCGCTGCTGCACGGACGCATGGCGTCGGCGGAGAAGGAAGCGGTGATGGATCGCTTCCGCGCCGGCGAGATCGACGTGCTCGTTGCCACGACCGTGATCGAGGTCGGCGTCGATGTGCCAAACGCGACGGTGATGGTGGTGCTCGACGCGGATCGCTTCGGCATCGCCCAGCTGCACCAGCTCCGCGGTCGTGTCGGCCGTGGCGCGCACGCCAGCCAGTGCTGGCTGATCACCGCCGAAGCAGATGGCGATGCCGGCAACCCCCGCGTCGAAGCGTTGGTGAAGTCGACGGACGGCTTCGAGCTCGCCGAGGTCGACCTCGACCTGCGCGGCGAAGGCACGATCATGAACACGATGCAGAAGGGTCGCAACGACCTCAAGCTGGCATCGCTCCGTCGCGATCGCGAGCTCGTCAAGCTCGCCCGCGACATCGCCTTCGAAGTCGTCGACGCCGACCCGATGCTCGACGCCAACCCCATCCTGCGCGACGAGCTCGCCCTCCTGTTCAGCAGCGAAGACGAAGCCTTCCTCTTCAAGAGCTAGAGAAGGGGTATCACCGCAGCTCAGTGCCTGTTTTCAGGGCTGCTGGTCCGTGACTCGGACGTGAATGAGCGGCTGCGCGACGGAACTGAGCGGTTCGCTTGAACTAGCGCGGTGCGGTGCCGCACTCGTACGTGATCATCGAGTCGCCATCAATCACCATGATTTGGACCGGGGTGAAGATCCGCACGTTCGCCGGAGGTTCTCCGTATTCGACAAGGGAGATGGCGTTCTGCTCGCTGTCGAACACGACGACCGTGACGTCCGGCCCCTCGAAGAACGAGTAGGAGACCTGCACCTTCATGTCGGCAAACTCGGCGGTGATCAGTTCTTCGCCGAGGTGCACGACGAGCGTGCGTTCTTCCCCTCCGACTGCAGTGTTGTCGGGCCGGTAGCCGATCGCGCAGTACACCGTCGGTGGCGGCTCAGGCTTGGTCGTGGTCGTCGCTCCGTCCGCCGTTGTCGTCGCTGCGACGGTGGTTGACACTGACACGATCGTCGTGGGAGGGGTCGATGGTGTCGACTCCAGATCGCTACTGCAGCTCGCGATGAACACTGCCGCGACGAATGCAATCCACCAAGTTCTCATGGCCCGCCTCTCCGCAGCTACCACGTCTCGCTACGAGAGCGTATGTCAACCTGTTCGGCCGTCGATCAGCTGGTCGGGCTGCCGGACTAGGAGCAAGCGGTCGCGCCTGGCGTGTCGCCGCTGAAGCTGACGATGGTCCGGCCGTCGCCGTCGCCGTCGAGATAGGTGAGCAAGTCGGTCGACACCGATGTGACGGTGCCACTGCGATCCGGTCGGTCCGAATCTGACCACCAGTCGTCCGGCGGATCGATCGCCGCCCAGTCCCTGCCGTCGTAGTGAATGTGCCACGACACGTAGCAGCTGTTGTTCTCGCCGAACTGCACTGCTACCGAATTCCGCGCGGTAGCCGTTGGCGACGGGCTGGTCTGCTGGGCCACCGAAGAGCAACCAGCGAGTACCACGGTCACCAACGCGACCCTCGGCAATCTCATGTCGCCTCCCCGCAGATACCGCGTCTACCGACCGAAGCTATAGCAGCACTGTCGATCACGACGGCTACGACGCTCGCGACGATCCGCGGTTCGGGACGGGGTACTCGCTCGAAGTGCCGGCAAGCGGCCTACATCTCCGTGAAGCCCCACTGCGCATAGGTCTGCTTGTCGATCGTGGGGTGGTCCGTGGTGTACGTCCCCCAGCCCATGCGTTCGTAGTACTTCGTCATCGCGTCGAAGTGGGTGTCGGCCTCGACCGTCCAGGTGAGCACCGCGTCAGAGGGCATGAGGGCGCGAGCGTCGTCACCGTGACGACCAGCCAGGCAAAGCGTTTGTCCGTCTGAGTAGACCCACAGTTCGTGGAGCACGTGTCGATCGTAGAACCGAGCGGGGGAGTCACCAGGGGCGTCCGACTTCGGGTGAGAGACTCGCGATCGCGAGCGAGGACGACCGGCGCGATACGCCGTCAAACTCGAGGACCGGCCCGGTCGATTTCAACGCTTGCGGTCGAATGTCAAACGTCGAGGATCGTCTCACCTCGTAGCAGGGCGCCTCACCAATCACAGTACGGTTCGCATCATGCGGTTCGGGCTCGTGGTCACGAGCGTGCTGCTCCTCGCGAGCTGCTCCACGGATGATGTCGACCGACCAACACCGAGTTCTGAACAGCGTGCCGACGTCGCCCGCTTCTGCAGAAGCGCTGGACAGATCCTTGTCGACCCAACGAACATCCGCTCGCGGATCACGTCACTCGACACCGCGGGGTTGCTTGACGAGCAACGCGTTCGGTACGAGTCGGCCGTGGCGAAGTACCAGGCGGCGATGCTGACCGGCACGTGGAGCGACGCCGCGATCGTCTCCATGATCAATGACACCTGTGGGACCACCTATCAAATCGTCACCTCGATCGCGTGACTCCACCTCCGACAGCTCCGAAGCAGCGAGTGATCACGCGTCCCCGCGACCGGTTGCCCAGCCCGTCCGGATCGGGAAGGACACCGGCTCAGCGTGGCTAGCGTCGCTGCACATGGAGGCGAGCACGAAGTGCCCCGGATGCGGCGGAGCGATGGCGCGAGGGCAGCTGGCGGTTCGGGGTACCGTCGCCGGCTTCTTGGCTGTGGGATGGTCGTCTCAGCACTTGTGGTGGAGAGCTCTCGACGACAAAGAGCAGAGCGCGCGATCGAAGCGCGCTCGGAAGGATGAGCGACTGATGTCGGGCGGAGACCTTGGTCCCGCTCTCCGTTGTCGCTCATGCGGCACCATCGCGTTTCAGCCGAAGGAAGTGGATGATGGCTGGGGAACTGATGATGACTGATGCCGAGCCGTGGATGCGCTCCAAGGCCGCAGACCGAGGCTGCGCGGTGCTCGTTCATCGAGCCTCGTTGGCGTCTCGAGCGGAGGGTTTCACGCCCTCCCGGGCGAGCCTCAAACCCTCCGCGCTGCCGGACTGGAGGGTTTCAGGCGCACCCGGATGAGCCTCGAACCCTCCACTCCGGCGGTGGCATCGAAATTGTGGTGGCAGCCACCGACCAGATCGACCACGATCTGCAGCACATGAGCGATCACGGCGTGATCATCCGGGACGCGGTGGTGGAAGACGCCGTCGCGATGGGTCGATTGCACGTGCGTGCCTGGCAGACCGCATACCGCGGCGTGATGCCCGACGAGTACCTCGACGGCCTTCGGGCGAGCGAACGCATCGAGATGTGGCAGGGCCGGATCGCTCGAACCGACCTGCCGCCGCTGCTGGTCGCGGTCGTGGCCGACGAGGTCGTCGGGTTCGCCGCCTTCGGCGCCGAGGAGCCTCCGACGTCGCCGTCATGTGGCGAGCTGTATGCGATCAACCTCGACCCGGATCACTGGGGGCACGGCATCGGACGCGTCCTGCTGCACAGCGTCACGCAAGCGCTCACCGACCTCGGCTTCGACGAAGCGGTGCTCTGGGTCGTCCCCGAGAACGAACGGGCACGTGCGCTCTACGAGTCCGAGGGCTGGGTTGCCGACGGCGGTCGGGCCACCGAGGAGATCCTCGGGGTGACCGTCACCGACATCCGCTACCGGCGGCCGCTGGTTCAGCGCCCCGACGCACACGACGAATAGCGTTCGCTGATGGACGCGCTCGATTGGTTGCTCGACGGGGATCCGGCGATCCGGTGGCAGGCGCTCCGTGACCTGACGGACGCAGCGCCCGACGAGGTCGCCGCCGAACGAGCGAGAGTGGAGCACGAGGGGTGGGGCGCCCGCCTCCTTGCGCTGCAGGGCGACGACGGGTTGTGGGACGGCGGCGCCTGCTTTCCCGGTGGGTACGACGGCAGCGAGCCCGGGCAACCGTGGACTCCAACGATGCACACGCTCCAGACACTCGTGATCTTCGGACTCGACCCGGCGTGCGAGGCAGCACGTCGCGCCATCCCGCTCGTCGCCGAGCACGGGCACTGGGAGCACGACCACCAGCCGTACTTCGAGGGCGAGGTCGAGCCGTGCATCAACGGCCGCACGATCGAGGCCGGGGCCCACTTCGGCGTCGACATCGGTCCGATCGTCGATCGCGTCCTCGGCGAGGTGATGGCCGATGGTGGCTGGAACTGCGAGCAGGAGAACGGCTCGGTGCGGTCGTCGTTCCACACGACCATCGACGTGCTCGACGGGCTGCTCGAAGTCGAACGTGCCGGCCTCGGATCCGACGCACTTCGAGCCGCGATCCGCAGCGGTCAGGAGTACCTCCTCGATCGAGGTCTGTTCCGTCGCAAGAGCACCGGCGAGGTCGCCGACCCAGCGTTCCTCGAGTTCGCCTTCCCGTATTACTGGCGCTACGACGTGCTCCGCGGACTCGACCACTTCAGCGGCGCCGGTCTTCGGCCCGACCCGCGAATGGCTGACGCGATCGAGACCGTGCGGTCGAAGCAGCAGCCCGACGGCCGCTGGTTGCTGGATCGCATCCATCCGGGTCGCGTCCACTTCGACCTCGAGGGCGATGTCGGCACACCGAGCCGGTGGAACACCCTGCGCGCGCTCCGCGTCCTCGACTGGTGGGATCGCATTTAGTTCGCTCACCAAACGTGTTGTGTTTGGTTAACCTAACAATCAGTCGATACGTTGGCGGGATGCGCTGCTCTCCGTTTCGCCAAGCCCTCGCCGTCTCCATCGCCCTCGTCGCACTCGCTGCCTGCGGGAGCGATGGCGCATCGACAGCGACGGCGCCTGCCGCCACCACCACGACCGTTGCGGGCACGACGCCGGCAACGACGCCAGAGACGCCGACGCCGACCGATGCGGCAACGACCACCACGGAGCCGCAGGCGCACGTGGTGCAGCACGCGATGGGGGAGACGGAGGTACCTGGCGCGCCCACGCGAGTGGTGGTGCTCGACTCGTCGTTCCTCGACGCTTCGATCGCACTCGGGCTGGCGCCGATCGCAGCAACCGAGGGCGTCTCCGGCTCGGGCCTGCCGGCCTACCTCGGCACCTCGCTCGACGGCATCGAGCTGGTCGGGCTCACCACGGAGCCGAACCTCGAACAGATCGCCGCGCTCGAGCCGGACCTGATCCTCGGCGCGAAGGTGCGTCACGAGGCGCTCTACGAACAGCTGAGCGGCATCGCCCCGACGGTGTTCAGCGAGTCGTCCGGCACGAACTGGACCGAGCAGGTGCGCCTCACTGGTGAGGCGTTGAATCGCTCCGCCCAAGCCGAGCAGCTGCTCGCCGACTTCGACGCTCGCGCCGCGCAGGTCGGCGCGGCGATCGGTGCCACCGGCAAGACCGCGGTCATCGTCCGCTTCATCCCCGGCCAGATCCGTCTCTACGGTCCCGCGACGTTCTCCGGCTCGGTGCTCACGGCAGTCGGCCTCGATCTCGGAGAGAAGGACTACGACCCGAGCTTCGGCATGGCGATCATCAGCGCCGAGCGCATCGACATCCTCGACACCGACGTCATCTTCGCCACCAACCCGGAGTCCGAGAGCGGCGGCTCCATCACGTCCGACCGCGGCGCTGTCGAATCGCTCTGGGCCGCGCTGCCCGCCGTCCAGGCCGGCTCGCAGTTCGACATCCTCGACAGCACGTGGATGACCGGCATCGGCGTCCTCGGCGCCAACAAGATCCTCGACGACCTCGAGACGATGTTCGCCTGATCGGTTCGCTCGTCAGCGAGTGGGGTGGGGCTCTCCATCGTCGTCGTCACCTGAGCCAGTCGCTGCGAACAGACTGGTGATCAACGCCAAGAACATCACGAACGCAACCGACCCTGCCACCACGTTGAAGCTCATCACGGGCGTTCCGTACCCGATCTGATTGCCCCTCAGTCCGTCGGCATCAGTCGACAGGCCATCGCTCGGTAGCGTCGGCGTCATGGGTCGCACCTACGAGCGGATCGAGCCGGCCGTCGCCGAGTTCGTTCGCAAGCAGCACATGTTCTTCGTCGGAACTGCACCTTCGACGGGCGGGCACGTCAACGTGTCGCCGAAGGGGATGGACAGCCTGCGCATCCTCGACGACCAGCGCGTCGCCTACCTCGACCTCACCGGATCGGGCATCGAGACGATCGCGCATGTCCGCGAGAACGGACGTCTCACGGTCATGTTCTGCGCGGTCGACGGGCCGCCGCGGATCATCCGTCTGCAAGGAACCGGCACGGTCGTGACCATGCACGAGCCGGGCTTCACCGAGCTCGCCGCACAGTTCCCGATCCATCGCGGCGCCCGAGCCGTGATCGTGCTCGAGGTCGACCGCGTCGCGGACAGCTGCGGGTTCTCGGTGCCGCTGTACGAGTACGTCGGCGATCGCGACGTGCTGACGAAGTGGGCCGACCACAAGACGGACGACGAGCTCGCCGACTATCGGCTCGCCAAGAACGCGACGAGCATCGACGGCGTCCCCGGCTGGACGGCCGAGGACTGACGAACTGGGCACACCCGGAATCGCACGTCGCGTTCTGGGGGTGCCCGGAACGGCTGACGCCATCGAACCGGTCAGCGCCGGAACGGCACGTCACGATCTGGCGCTGGCCAGCATCGCCGGCTCTCGGCGGTCAGTCGTCGAGGTCGTCGTCGGGGAGGACGAGGTCCCAGCGGTCGCGGCAGTCCTCGCAGCGGTAGGCGACGATGTCGCCCGGCAACCACAGGTCGTCTTCCGGCGGATGCGACAGCAGGTGGCAGCGGCCGCCGCAATCGACGCAGGTGATGGTCGGCTCAGGTCGCAGCATCGCTCCTAGTCTGCCGGGATGCGCGTGATTGCAGGGGAGTACGGCGGCCGCCGGTTGGTGGCACCCGCCGGCTTCACCACCCGACCCACCACCGACAAGGTCCGCCAGGCCGTGTTCAACTCGCTGTCCAGCTCGGGGATCCTCGACGACGCGGTCGTCGCCGACCTCTTCGCCGGCTCCGGAGCGATGGGCATCGAGGCCCTCAGCCGAGGTGCGGAGAAGTGCACGTTCGTCGAACGCGACCGCGACGCGCTGAACGCCTTGCGCACCAACATCTCGACGCTCGGGCTCGCCGATCGCACCGATGTCGTCACTGGCGACGTGCTCGCATTCGCGGGCGCGATGCGCAACGTCGACATCGCCTTCATCGACCCACCGTACGAGTTCGACGCCTGGCCGAAGCTGATCTCGCTGCTCGACGTGACGATGATCGTCGCCGAGTCGGCGCGCGCCATCGAAGCGCCGGAACCGTCGCACGATCGAGCCCATGATCGAGCCCATGATCGAGCATGGACCGTGTTGCGATCGAAGCGATACGGCCGCACCTGGGTCACCGTCCTCGAACGAGTAGCGTGACCCGCCGCATGGCCACCGTCCTGTACCCCGGCAGCTTCGACCCGTTCCACCTCGGTCACCTCGACGTGATCGAGCAGTCCGTCGCCCTCTTCGGCAACGTCGTGGTCGGCGCGATGCACAACCCCACCAAGCCCAGCGGCATGTTCACGCTCGACGAGCGGATCGAGATGATCCGCGAGAGCATCGCCTACATGCCCAAGGTGAAGGTGATGAGCTTCGCCGGCCTTGCGGTCGACGCGGTGCGCTCGATCGGCGCGGCGTTCATCGTCAAGGGCCTCCGCACCGGCGGCGACTTCGAGGTCGAGCAGCAGATGGCGCACACCAACCACGCGGTGGCAGGCGTGCGCACCGTGTACCTGCCGTGCAACCCCGCGCTCGTGTTCATCAGCAGCCGGTTCATCCGTGAGATCGCGAACTACGGTGGCGACGTCACCTCGCTCGTGCCGGCACCGGTTGCGGCGCGCCTCACCAAGATCCGTCCGAGCGACCGCGACATCGACAGCGCCTGAGCACGTCCCGAGAACCATGAGCTACGACGACACGTACCACGACGACCAGTACAGCGACGAGGACGGCGAGGATCTCCTCGACGACTCCGACGCGTTCGTTCGCAGCACCAACAGCTACGTCGGCGATGCCGAGGCGATGCTCCGCCGAGCGATGGACATCATCGTCGCCGCGCCGAACATGCCGCTGTCGTCGTCGCCGCGCATCGACCGCGACGAGATCATCGAGCTGCTCAGCGAAGCGCTCCACCGTCTCCCCGAGGAGATGCGCCAGGCGCGGTGGATGATCAAGGAGCGCCAAGAGTTCGTCGCCAAGACGCGTCGTGAGGCCGACGAGCTCCTCGAGGCCGCACGCGTGCAGGCCGAGCGGATGGTGCAGCGCACCGAGGTGGTTCGCGCCGCCGAGCAGCGGGCCCGCCAGATCAGCGAGGCCGCCGACACCGACGCACGCCGCCTGCGCCACGAGACCGAGGACTTCCTCGATCAGCGCCTCGGGAGCTTCGAGGTCCTCCTCGACCGTCTGGTGAAGACCGTGCACGCCGGCCGGTCGCGGCTGTCGATCGGCGAGCACCGCCAGGTCGAGGCGATCGAGGACGACGACGACCCGACCAAGGGCTTCTTCGACCAAGACCGCGGCTGACGCGACCCGACGGCGATCCCGGGCCGCCGACTCGTCGGTAGCCTCGATCCACATGGCCAACCTGCTCCTCGTCAACGCAGCTGAGCTGCTGCGCCGCCCGGGTTCGGAGAAGCGGCTCACGCTCCAGCCGACGATCACCGAGTTGGCGATCGACGACACCCGCTTCGGTGCGGCCGACCCGGTCGACGTCGAGCTGCGGCTCGAGTCGCTCACCGACGGCATCGTCGTCGACGGCATGGTCTCGGTGCCCTGGCACGACACCTGCCGCCGCTGCCTGAAGCCGGTCGGCGGCGTCGTCGACGGTGAGATCCACGAGCTGTACCAGAACGTGGTCACCGACCCGGAGGCGTTCGAGATCGTCGGCGACCAGCTCGACCTGGTGCCCATGGTCCGCGAGGTCCTCCTGCTCGACGTGCCCGCCGCGCCGCTGTGCCGGCCGGGCTGCGCGGGCCTGTGCGCATCCTGCGGCGCCGACCTCAACGACGGTCCGTGCGGCTGCTCGGCGCCCGCCGCCGACCCCCGCTGGGCCGTGCTCGACCAGCTCAAGGGCGGCGATGCATCCGACGATCAGGTCGGGTAGCCGCATCGGCCCCGCCGACCGATAACATCTCGTAGCCCATTTGCCGTCAGGGAGTTCACCGTGGCTGTTCCCAAGAAGAAGAAGTCGAAGTCGAAGTCGCGCAGCCACCGAGCTGGCGCTTGGAAGCTCGGCACCCCCGCTCGCAGCACGTGCCCGCGCTGCGGCAACGCCAAGCTGCCGCACACGGTCTGCCCGTCGTGCGGGTGGTACAAGGACCGCGTCGCCGTCGACGTCGCCTGACCCGGCACCAGCCCTGCACATGCTCCCGATCGCCGTTGATGCGATGGGTGGCGATCGTGCCCCTGGCGAGATCCTCGCCGGTGCGCACGCCGCGGCCGCGCTGGGCATCCCCGTCGCGCTCGTCGGTCCAGCCGGCCTCGAGGGCGTGCACCCGCTGCAGCTGATCGAGGCGTCCGAGGTCATCGCCATGGACGACGACCCGGCACAGGCCGTGCGTCGCAAGAAGGACTCGACGTTGGTCCGCGCCGCGGAAGCGGTGCGCGACGGCAAGGCCAGCGCGATGGTCTCCGCCGGCAACACCGGCGCCACCATGGCCTCGGCCCTGCTGCGCATGGGTCGGATCAAAGGCGTCAACCGACCGGCGATCGCCACGCCCATCCCGGTTCCGGGTGAGCTGCCCAACGTGCTGCTCGACGCCGGTGCCAACAGCGAGGTGCAGCCCGAGTGGCTGGTCCAGTTCGCCCAGATGGGTTCGGTCTACGCCCGCCACCGATTCGGCATCGCCACCCCCAAGGTCGGCCTGCTGTCCATCGGCGAAGAGCCCGGCAAGGGCGACACCCTGCGCAAGGAGGCCTACGGCCTGCTGGCCGTCGCGCCCGGCATCGAGTTCATCGGCAACGTCGAGGGGCGCGACATGATGCTCAAGACGGCCGACGTCATCGTCACCGACGGGTTCACCGGCAACGTGGCTCTGAAGACGCTCGAGGGTGGTCTGCGCGTGCTGTTCGGAGCACTGCTCAACGCGTTCGGTGCCAAGGAGGAGTACAAGGAGCACGCCGACGCGCTGCTGCCGGCGCTCCTGCCGCTGTACGAGCAGATGAGCCCGGACACCTACGGCGGGGCGATGCTGCTCGGCGTGGACGGCGTGTGCATCATCAGCCACGGCTCCACCAACGAGCGAGCTGCCCTCAACGCGATCAAGATCGCCGCCGAGATGGTCGAGCTGCACGTGGTCGACGAGCTGCGTGCTGCCATCGCAGCGAGTGCGTAGAAGCCGCGTTCGGCCCGATTCGGCGGGCTAACGTCGCCAACGCGCCCGGTGCATCGAGGCATGCGGAGCGCGACGACCGGAGCCATCCGGAGAATGAACGGAGATCCACGTGCCTGCCGAGACCCATGTCGAACAGGGCCCGCTCGACCGTGCCGCCGTGCTCGAGATCGTGCGCGGCAACCTCGCCGACATCCTCGAGATCGAGCCCGCCACGATCAGCGAGGGCCAGTCGTTCGCCGACGACCTCGACGCCGATTCGCTGGCACTGATCGAGCTCGTCGAAGCCCTCGAGGAGGAGCTCGGTGAGCGGTCCGTCGGCTTCCGCATCGAAGACGAAGACCTCGTCGACCTGAAGACCGTCCGAGACGCCGTCGACTACGTCTGGGCCCGAGTGCAGGACGCATCCTGACCACCTTGTTCGAGGCCCAGGCGGACCACGACGCGATCCTTGCCGCGCTCAGCGATCGGCTGGCGTACCAGTTCAACGAGGTCAGCCTGCTGCGGCGGGCGATGGCCCACCGCTCGTGGTGCGCCGAGGTGTCGGGTGAGGCGTCCAACGAGCGACTCGAGTTCCTCGGCGACGCCGTCCTCGGTTGGGTGATCGCCGACCTCGCCTACCGCCGCCACGGCGATCTGCCCGAGGGCAAGCTCACCGACCTGCGCAAGAGCGTCGTCAACGCGTCGGCGCTGGCCGAGGTGGCCGTCGAGATCGACCTCGGGGCCTGCCTGCTGCTCGGCAAGGGCGAGGCCTCGGCCGGTGGGCGGATGAAGCCGTCGATCCTGTCCGACGCGCTCGAAGCGGTGCTCGGTGCGATCTACCTCGACGGCGGAGTGCAGGCGGCCGCCGACGTGATCGACCAGCTGTTCACCGAGCGCCTCGTGCAGGCGGTGCAGCGGCTCGATCGGCTCGACTACAAGACGCTGCTGCAGGAGATGACCGCTCGCCTGTACGACACGGCGCCCGTGTACGTGATCACCGACACCGGGCCCGATCACGCCAAGCACTTCTTCGCCACCGTGATGGTCGGCGGTCAAGCGCTGGGCGACGGCGAGGGCAAGTCGAAGAAGACCGCCGAGCAGGCTGCCGCCGAGCAGGCCTGCGACGCGCTCGCCGCCGCCGAGGCCTGACAGCCGATGCCTGAGCTGCCGGAGGTGGAGACCGTCCGTCGCGGACTGGTCGGGCCGCTGACCGGTCGGCGCATCGAGCACGTCGAGGTCGGTCGCGAGCGCACCGTTCGGCGCACCTCGCGCCAAGCGCTGATCGACGGGCTCACCGGCGTCACCATCGAACGGTTCGGCCGGCGTGGCAAGTACCTCCTCGCCGATCTCGACTCCGGCGACCAGTTGATGATCCACCTGCGGATGAGCGGGCGGGTGCTGCTGTCCGAGCCCGGCGAGGAACGTCCGGCGCACACCCACGTCGTGCTGCACTTCGAGCAGCCGAAGCCGGTGGAGCTGTGGTTCGTCGACCCGCGGACGTTCGGTGAGATGGTCGTCTTCCACCCCGACCACGTCGCCGTCGAGCTGCCGGAGCTGTCCAAGCTCGGCATCGACCCGATCACCGACGGGATGTCGCGCGAGCAGCTCAAGCGCATCGTGCTGGCCAGGTCGCGGCAGATGAAGGCGCTGATCCTCGACCAGCACGTGATCGCCGGGATCGGCAACATCTACGCCGACGAGATCCTGCACCGGGCGAAGATCGGCCCGCTGCGCCTGTCCAACACCCTGACGCCGCGGGAGATCGCTCGGCTCCACGAGAGCATCCTGGGCATCCTCGGCGAGGCCATCGAGGCCGGCGGCAGCACGCTCAGCGACACCCAGTACGTCGACGTGATGGGCGACGGCGGCTCCTTCCAGCTCGACCACCGCGTCTACGACCGAGCCGGCCAGCGCTGCCTGACCTGCGGCAAGGCCACCATCCTGCGCATCGTCAGCGGCGGCCGCTCCACCTGCTTCTGCCCCCGCTGCCAACACTGACCCGACTGGCCTTCCAGGCGGGATTTTTGCCGGTTTCCGAGAAGGATCCCGCCCGGAAGCGCTGCTCGCGGGGGAGGCCCGGATCGCGGACGCGCGAACGCTAGGGTCGCTGGCGCTGTGTTCCTGAAGTCGCTCACCCTCAAAGGATTCAAGTCGTTCGCCGACCCCACCACCCTCCAGCTGGAGCCGGGTGTCACGGTCGTCGTCGGGCCGAACGGGTCGGGCAAGTCGAACGTGGTCGACGCGATCGCGTGGGTGCTCGGAGCGCAGGCGCCGAGCGCGGTGCGCAGCCAGAAGATGGACGACGTCATCTTCGCCGGCACGGCCAAGCGCCCGGCTCTCGGCCGCGCCGAGGTGACGCTGACGATCGACAACTCGGCCGGGCTGCTGCCCATCGAGTTCACCGAGGTCACCGTCTCGCGCATCCTGTTCCGCACGGGCGAGAGCGAGTACGCGATCAACGGCGTGTCGTGCCGCTTGCTCGACGTGCAGGAGCTGCTCAGCGACGCCGGCGTCGGCCGCCAGCAGCACGTCATCGTCAGCCAGGGCCAGATCGACGCGGTGCTCAACGCCCGCCCTGAAGATCGCCGGGCGATCATCGAGGAAGCGGCCGGCGTGCTCAAGTTCCGCCGCCGCAAGGAGAAGGCCGAGCGCCGGCTCGACGCCACCGAGGCCAGCCTGCTGCGCGTGCAAGACCTCCTGAGGGAGGTGCGCCGTCAGCTGCGCCCGCTCGAGCGACAGGCCGATGCAGCCCGCCGTCACGGCGACCTCGTTACCGAGCTCGACGCGCTGAAGATCTTCCTCGCCGGCCGCGAGATCGCCTCGCTGCGAACCCGGCTGACGACGCACGCCACCGAGAAGGTCACCACCTCGCGACGCGAGCAGGAGCTGCGCAGCGAACTGGCCACGCTGGACACCGGCGTGATGGCGGCCGAAGCGGAGCTCACCGCACGCGGCGACACCGACCTGTCCGACGAGATGGTGCGCGTCGAGCAGCTGCGTGAACGAGCCCGCGGCCTCAGCGCGGTGATGGCCGAACGTCATCGTTCGATGGAGCGCGACCGCGGCCAGCTGATGGACTCCGGCGTCATCGCCAACCTGGAGGCCGACGCCAACAAGTTGCGAACCGACCTCGACACCGTGCAGATCGATCTTGCCGCGCTCGGCCCGGAAGCCGAGACGTTGCAGGCCGACGAGGAGTCGTTCGCCGCCGACCGTCGCGAGACGATGGCGACCCTCGACAACGTCGTGACGTCCACATCGGCCGCCAGCGCCGCGGCAGAGGTGCGCGGCGAGCTGCGATCGCTGCGCAACGCCGCAGAGCGCGCCGAGCACGAGGCGCGCCGCGTGCGCGCTCGTCTCGACACGCTCACCGATCGAGCCGGTCGGCTCGAGGCCGATGTCGAGCGCCTGCGCGCCGAGTGCGAGGTCGCCGCCCAGCAGGAGAGCGCGCTCGTCGCCGATGTGGAGGCTGCCGAGATCCGCCGGCAAGCGGCGATCACCGCACACGAGTCCGCCACCTCCACCCGCCAATCGGCCGTCGAGGAGCTGGCCCGCTGGCGCAGCCGCGCCGAGGCGCTGCAGCAGGCGTTGGAGAGCGCCCGCGCTCGCGCCGGCGCCGATCACCTCGCCGGCGTCGACGGTGTGCTCGGCACGCTCCTCGACCTGATCGAGATCGACACCGGGTGGGAAGCCGCTGTCGAGGCAGCGTTCGGCGAGGCGCTCCAAGCCGTCGTCGTCGAGAGCCCGCAAGCCGGCCGCCTCGCCCTCGCCTCGCTGCACGCCTCCAACGTGCACGCCGCAGTCCTGGCGCTCGGTGCTCGCCGCGCAACGCCGTCGTCCACGCCGTCGAGCGGCGTCGCCGTGCGACCGCACGTCCGCAGCCGGCATTCGTCGGTCAACGAGCTGCTCGACACGGTGATGGCCGGCGCGGTGCGCGTGGCCACGTGGAGCGAAGCCGTCGATCTCGCGCTGGCCGAGCCGACGGCTGTCGTCGTCACCGAAGCCGGCGACCGCTTCGGCCCGACCGGCTGGCGCCTCGGCGCCGCTGGTGGCGGCGCCACCGCAGCCGCGCTCGACGAGGCACTCGAACACGTCGGCATCGGCGAGGCCGAAGTCGATCGTCGTCAGCACGCGCTCGACGCGGCGAAGGCAGAGCTCGACGCGGCGAAGGTGCTCGAAGCCACGCAGATCCGCCGCCTCGACGATCACGACGCCGGCTTCTCGGCCAGCAGCGAAGCGCTCGCCCGCGCCCAGGCCGAACGGCGCGACACGCAGACCGAGCTGGATGGCTCGCAACGTGCCGTCACCGAGGTCGAGGAGCGGCTGGCACGCGAGCAGGCGCGCATCGCCGAGCTCGAGCAGCTCGTGCCAGCGCTCGAAGCCGACGAAGCTGCCGAGCTGCAGGCCGCTGCGATCCGCGGTGAGACCCGCGCCAAGCTCGACGCCCGTTCCGCCGCGCTGGCCGCTCGCCGGCAGGAGCTGGAGGTGCGCAACGCCGGCCTCCACGAACGTTCGATCTTCCTGTCGCGCCGTCTCGAGGAGACGGAGCGCCGGCTGCAGGCCGACACCGAAGCGCGGGCCATCGCCCACGAACGCCGTCAGCTCGTCGAGCGTTCCCTCGACGCGCTGCAGCGCTTGGAAGCACTCGTGCACGGCCACCGTGGCGCGATCGAGGTGCGTCACGAGGAGCTGCAGGAGATCCGCCGCCGCCAGAGCGACGAGGTCCGCGCCATCGCCCAGCGCCTCGACGGCTTGCGTCGTCGTCGCACCGCTGCAGAACGCGAGCTGGAAGAGCTGCGCGAGCGCACTCGCCGCTCCGAGCTCGACGAGGCCGAGGTGCGCATGCGCCTGGAGGGAACGGTCGAGGCGTTGCGTCGCGATCACGACCTGGAGCCGGCCGCCGCAGAAGCCACCGAGATGCCGCCGTTGCCGGAAGGGATCGGCGCCGCCGCGCGTGTCCGCGACCTCGATCGTGAGCTGCGTCTCATGGGCCCGATCAACCCGCTCGCACTCGAGGAGTTCAACGAGCTGCAGGAGCGTCACCGCTTCCTCGAAGAGCAGCTCGAGGACGTCCGCACGACGCGCCGCGAGCTGCTGCGCGTGATCAAGGCGGTCGACCTCGAGATCCAGACCGTCTTCGCCGGCGCCTTCGCCGACGTCAGCGGTCACTTCACCCAGCTGTTCTCGATGCTCTTCCCGGGCGGTGTCGGGCGCCTCGTGCTCACCGAGCCGGAGAACCTGTTGAACACGGGCATCGAGGTCGAGGCCAAGCCGAGCGGCAAGAACGTGAAGAAGCTGTCGCTGCTGTCGGGTGGCGAGCGCTCGCTCACCGCGCTGGCGTACCTGTTCGCCGTGTTCCGCAGTCGGCCATCGCCGTTCTACGTGATGGACGAAGTCGAGGCCGCCCTCGACGACGTCAACCTGCACCGCTTCCTCGGGCTGATCCACGAGTTCCGTCGCGAGGCGCAGCTGCTCGTCGTCAGCCACCAGAAGCGGACGATGGAAGCCGGCGACTGCCTGCTCGGTGTGACCATGCAGCCCGGTGGCTCGAGCAAGGTCGTCACCGAACGCGTCTCCGCGTCTGCTTAGTACCCGCGAGCGTCGCGTCGGCGCGCACCCGTTGCCGGAGTCGTGAGCTCGGGTGAGCGAGCGCATCGAACACAGAGTGTGATCGTCCGAGCGGGTGACGCCGAACGGCTATCGTTCTCACTTCCGATGTCGACGACGAAAAGCAGGGGAGCGCACCAGTCATCGTGAGCGAATCCGTCGCAGTGCAGCAATCCCACGACGGGAATCGTGCCGGTCTGCCCGCCATTCAGTTGGTGCGCCTGTCGAAGCGGTTCGGCGACGTCGTCGCCGTCGACGACGTCGACCTGGAGATCGCCGACGGCGAGTTCTTCTCGTTGCTCGGACCATCCGGCAGCGGCAAGACCACCGTCCTGCGGATGATCGCCGGCTTCGAACTGCCGTCCACCGGCGCGGTGCTGCTGCACGGCAGCGACGTCACTCGCCAGGCGCCCTACGACCGCGACGTCAACACCGTCTTTCAGGACTACGCGCTGTTCCCGCACATGAGCGTGCTCAAGAACATCGAGTACGGCCTCAAGGTGAAAGGAATTGATCGCGCAGAGCGCAAGCGTCGCGCCGGCGAGATGTTGGAAGCCGTTCGGCTGTCGCAGTTCGGCAACCGCCGTCCGAACCAGCTCAGCGGCGGCCAGCGCCAGCGCGTCGCCCTTGCCCGTGCGTTGGTCAATCGACCGAAGGTGCTGCTGCTCGACGAGCCGCTCGGCGCGCTCGACCTCAAGCTCCGTGAGGAGATGCAGGTGGAGCTGAAGACCATCCAGCGCGACGTCGGCATCACCTTCGTGTTCGTCACCCACGATCAAGGCGAAGCGCTGTCGATGAGCAACCGCATCGCCGTGTTCAACCACGGCCGCATCGAACAGGTCGGCACGCCGCGCGAGATCTACGAGTCGCCGCGCACTGCGTTCGTGGCCGGATTCGTCGGGACGTCGAACGTGCTCGACGCGGTGCAGTCGCACCGGCTGCTCGGCCCGGCGGTGCCGCACTCCATCCGGCCCGAGCGGATCCGGATCGTTCATCAGGGAGCGGCCGACAGCGAGGTCGTCGTCGCCGGCAACGTGATCGACGTCCAGTACCTCGGCGCTGACTGTCGCGTCCGCGTCTCGCTCGACGACGGCGGGCACCTGTTGGCCACCGTGCCCAGTGACGGGCTCGGGCCGCTCGAACCGGGCGCCCCGATCCGCCTCGCCTTCTCGAAGTACGCCACGTTCGCGCTCGATCCGAGCTCGCAGGACGTTGCCGCCGATCCATCAACCACCACCTCAGAAGGGGGAGACCAATGAGGAAGACCAGAACAAGGGCAGCGGTGCTGGCATCGTTGCTGCTCGTCGTGGCCAGCTGTGGCTCCGACGACAAGGAGTCCAACGGCACGCCGGCAGGAACGGCAGCGCCGTCCACCGATGCGCCGGACACCACCGATGCGCCGGACTCGACGGATGCTCCGGACACCACCGACGCACCGGACACCACCGATGGCGGCGACGTCGACTACATGTGGACGCCGAACGCCGACCTGGTTGCCGACGCCGAGGACGAGGTCAACATCATCGCCTGGGCCGGTTACATCGAGGACGGGTCCACCGACCCGGCCGTCGACTGGGCCACACCGTTCACCGACTTCACCGGCTGCAAGGTCAACGTCAAGCTGGGCAACAGCAGCGACGAGATGGTGCAGCTGATGCAGAGCGGCGAGTACGACGGCGTGTCCGCATCCGGCGACGCCACCGAGCGACTGATCGCCGGCGACGAGGTCGTCGCCATCGACCCCGCCGAGTACCCGAGCTACGCCGACATCTTCGACGACCTCAAGCTGCAGCAGTGGAACTCGGTCGACGGCACGCCGTACGGCATCCCCCACGGCCGCGGTGCCAACCTGCTCGTCTACAACACGGAGGCGTTCGGCGACACCAAGCCCGACTCCTGGAGCCCGATGTTCGACGGCGGCACCGCCGCTGACGGCGCGGTGTCCGTCTACGACAGCCCGATCTACATCGCCGACGCGGCGCTGTACCTGATGGCGACGCAGCCGGAACTCGGCATCACCAACCCGTACGCGCTGGATCAGGACCAGTTCGACGCGGCGATCTCACTGCTGACCAAGCAGAAGGACCTCGTCGGCCAGTACTGGGCGCTGTACACCGATCAGCAGGCCGCCCTCGAAGGTGGCACCGTGCTCGCCGGCACGACGTGGCAGGTGATCGTCAACCTGGCGCAGGCCAACGGAGCGAAGATCGATGCGGTGAAGCCGAAGGAAGGCGCCACCGGTTGGTCCGACACCTGGATGCTGTCGTCGAAGGCCGCTCACCCCAACTGCATGAAGCTGTGGATGGACTGGATCACGTCGCCGTGGGCCAACGCACAGGTGGCCGAGTGGTTCGGTGAGGCGCCGAGCAACGCCAAGTCGTGCGATGTCACCTCGACGCCCGAGCACTGCGCGATCTTCCACGCCGACGACACCGAGTACTGGACCGATGTCTGGTACTGGACGACCGCCACGGAGGACTGCATCGACGGCCGCACGGACGTCAAGTGCGTGCCCTACACCGAGTGGGTCAACGCTTGGAACTCGCTCCGGGCCTAGCCGAGCTCGAGCTCGCGAACGGGGAGCCGGATCGTCCGGCTCCCCGTCGCGGTCGCGCCGTCAACCGGTTCTTCCGCCGCAACCAGCGGGCGGGACTCGCCGGGCTACTGAGCCCTGCGGTCCTGTGGTTGACGCTCATCTACGTCGCGTCGCTGGTGCTGCTCATCGTCGCAGCCTTCTTCCAGCTCGATGCGAAGACCAGCAAGCCCAGCACCGAGCTAACCACCGACAACCTGCGCGAAGCGTTCACCGTGTTCACTTACCTGCAGGTGGTGCTGCGCAGCGTGGGCATCGCCGCGGCGGTCACCGTGCTGTCGTTCGTCATCGCCTTGCCGGTGGCGTTCTACATCGCCAAGGTCGCCAGGCCGTGGGCCCGCCGTTCCCTGATCGTCGCCGTGCTGCTGCCGCTGTGGGCCGGCTACCTCGTGAAGGGCTACGCGTGGAAGGCGATGCTGCGGCCGGCGTCGAAGTTCGGCGTCGACACCAACGGCGGCTTCCTCGAATCGGTCTTCGGGTACACGCCGGGCTTCGGGTACGTGGCGATCATCCTCGCCCTCACGTACCTGTGGTTGCCGTACATGGTGCTGCCGATCTACGCCGGTCTGGAGCGTCTGCCGCCCTCGTTGCTCGACGCCTCCGGCGATCTCGGGGCACGCCCGCTGCGCACGTTCCGCAGCGTCGTGCTGCCGATGCTCGTCCCGTCGATCGCTGCCGGGAGCATCTTCACGTTCTCGCTCTCGCTCGGCGACTACATCATGCCGAACATCGTCACCGAGCGGAAGGTGCAGATGATCGGCAACCTCATCGAGCGCTCGTTGCTCGCCCCGAACCAGCCCTTGGCCGCGGCGTTCACGATCTGGCCGCTGCTGATCATCATCGCCTACCTCGTCGGGATGAAGTTCCTCGGCGCGTTCGAGAACGTCTGATCGTGCAGCTGTCGTTCTTCTCCCGCCTGTCGTTGCGTCTCGTGACGATCGCTGCGCTCCTGTTCCTCTACCTCCCGCTCGTCGTCGTCGCCGTGCTGTCGTTCAACAAGGCCAAGTCGTTGTCGTGGCCGCCGCAGGGGTTCACGACGCACTGGTGGGGCGATGCGTGGAACGCGGACGGACCGACCGACGCGCTGTGGAACAGCGTCAAGGTGGCCTTCGTCGCCACGGTGATCGCGCTGGTGCTCGGAACGCTCGCTGCGTTCGCCATGCAGCGCTTCCAGTTCTTCGGCAAGAACGCCGTCTCGTTCCTGTTCGTGCTCCCCATCGCACTGCCCGGCATCGTCACTGCGATCGCATTGCAGAACACGTTCTCACGCACGATCGACCTCGGCCTGTTCTCGTTTCGCGTCGGCTTCGGCTTCCACTCGCTCGTCATCGCCCACGCCACGTTCTGCGTCGTGATCGCCTACAACAACGTCGTTGCCCGCCTGCGCCGTTCGTCGCCGAACCTGTTGGAGGCCTCCGCCGATCTCGGGGCACACGGCACACAGACGTTCCGCTACGTCACGTTTCCGCTCGTGCGCTCGGCGTTGCTGGCCGGCGGCATCCTCGCCTTCGCCCTGAGCTTCGACGAGATCGTCGTCACGACGTTCACCTCCGGGTCGGGGTTCCTGACGCTGCCGCAGTGGATCCTCGCCAACATCAGCCGCCCGAACAACGTCCCGCTGGTCAACGTGATGGCGACGTTCGTGATGGTGATCTCCATCCCGCTCGCCTGGCTGGCCCAGCGGCTCAGCGATGGCGGCGACTCCGTTCGCCCCTGAACCGGGCCGACGAGCGGTCGCCCTGCGGTTCGCTCGATAGCTTGAGCGCACCATGCCCTGGATCTATCTCGTCCTCGTCGCGGTCGTCCTGGTGGTCGGCCTCGGCATCCTGCTCCTCAACCGGCGGCGATCGGGCGCGCCGGACGTACCGACCAGTTCGGTCACGAGCACGATCGATCGGCCGCCGCCACCGATCGTGGAGCCGAAGGCGCCAGCAGCGATCGAACCCGACGTCGACGTCGAGGAGCGCCCCACCGATCTTCCGGACGTGCCCGAACCGGTCATCGACATCATCGAACGCCCGAACTTCCGTGCTCGCATGGCCAAGGCGCGCGGCGCGTTTGCCGGAGCGTTCCTCGGCATCCGCGGTCGCGCCGGGATCACCGAAGACACGTGGAACGACCTCGAGGATGCGCTGCTGCGCGCCGACGTCGGCGTTCGCGTGACGGAGGAGCTGCTCGGCGGACTGCGCGCTCGCGTGAAGTCGAAGGAGATCACCGATCCCGATGGCCTGCTCGACGCGCTGCGCACCGAGATGACGGCGCGCCTCGACGGCGCCGATCGCGAGCTGCACCACCTCGATCACGACGGGCCGAACGTGTGGCTGTTCATCGGCGTCAACGGCGTCGGCAAGACCACCACGATCGGCAAGGTCGCCGCGCAGCAGGTGGGCGACGGACGCACGGTGCTGATGGCTGCCGGCGACACGTTCCGTGCCGCTGCTGCCGAGCAGCTGCAGACGTGGGCCGATCGCAGTGGTGCCGAGTTCGTGCGCGGTGCCGAAGGTGGCGACCCGAGCTCGGTGATCTTCGACGGCATCGAGCGGGCGAAGGCGCGCGACATCGATCTGGTCCTCGCCGACACCGCCGGCCGCCTGCACACCAAGAGCAACCTGATGGACGAGCTGCGCAAGGTGCGCCGCGTCGCCGGCAAGGGTGCCGGTGTCGTCAGCGAGGTGCTGCTCGTCGTCGATGCGACGACGGGTCAGAACGGCCTCACCCAGGCTCGCCAGTTCGGCGACGCCGCAGGGTCGGGTGACGACGGTGGCGTCAGCGGGCTCACCGGTGTGGTGCTGACCAAGCTCGACGGCTCGGCCAAGGGCGGCATCGTGTTCGCCATCGAGACCGAGCTCGGCATCCCCGTCAAGCTCGTCGGCCTCGGCGAGACCATCGGCGACCTCGTCGCCTTCGACCCCGCCGAGTTCGTCGCCGCGCTCTTCGAGTAGCTGTTCATCCCCAGATAACGTCTGACAAGCATGTTCGACTCGTTGTCCTCCCGCCTCGAAGGCATCGTCAAGCGGTTGCGCGGCAAGGGCCGCCTCACCGCAGACGACGTCGACGAGGTCATGAAAGAGATCCGCACGGCGCTGCTCGAGGCCGACGTCAACGTCGGTGTCGTCCGCAACGTCGTCGCCCGCATCCGCGAGCAGGCCATCGGCGTCACGGTCAGCCAGGCGCTGGATCCGGCTCAGCAGGTCGTCAAGATCGTCAATGCTGAGCTCACCGCGATGCTCGGTGGCGAGACGCTGAAGCTGACCTACGCCGGCCGGCCGCCGACGGTCGTGCTGATGGCCGGTCTGCAGGGCTCCGGCAAGACCACCAACGCGGCCAAGCTGGCCCGCTGGTTCAAGAGCCAGGGTCGCCAGCCGCTGCTCGTCGGCGCCGACCTCCAGCGTCCCGCCGCCGTCGAGCAGTTGCGCACGCTCGGCCGGCAGATCGACGTGCCCGTGTTCAGCGAGCCCGGCGACCCGGTTTCCACCGCCAAGCGCGGGCTCGACGAAGCCCGCCGGCTCGGCCGCGACGTCCTCATCGTCGACACGGCGGGCCGCCTGGCCATCGACGCCGAGATGATGGAGCAGGTCCGTCAGATCTCGGCCGTCATCGATCCGCACTACACGTTCCTCGTCATCGACGCGATGACCGGTCAGGACGCGGTGTCCGTGGCCGAGGCGTTCCACGCCACGCTGGCCATCGACGGCGTGATCATGTCCAAGCTCGACGGCGACGCTCGCGGTGGCGCGGCGCTGTCGGTCAAGGAGGTCATCGGCCGTCCGATCGCCTTCGCCTCCACCGGTGAGAAGCTCAACGAGTTCGAACAGTTCCACCCGGATCGCATGGCCGGACGCATCCTTGGCATGGGCGACATGCTCACCCTCATCGAGCAGGCCGAGCAGGCCTTCGAGAAGGACTCGGCGGAGAAGGCAGCCGAGAAGCTGATGGAGGGGGAGTTCACCCTCGACGACTTCCTCGAGCAGATGCAGCAGCTGAAGAAGATGGGCCCGCTCGGCAACCTGCTGGGGATGATGCCGGGCATGCCCAAGGAGCTGAAGGGCGCCGAGATCGGCGACGATCAGCTCAAGCCGGTCGAGGCGATCATCCGCTCGATGACCCCGCTGGAGCGGCGCAAGCCGGAGATCATCAACGGCAGCCGCCGCACGCGCATCGCCAACGGCAGCGGGACGTCGGTCGGTGAGGTCAACCGCCTCGTCAAGCAGTTCAGCGAGATGCAGAAGATGATGAAGCGCATGGGCGGCATGGGGATGGGCAAGAAGGCCGGGAAGAAAGGCAAGAAGGGCGGCTTCGCCGGTCTGCCCGCTGGTCTCCCCGGTGGGTTTCCCGGCCTGAACTAGCTAACATCCAACGGTTCGCATTTTCCCCCGGCCGCCCGGCGCGGGGATCGTCAAGGAGCACCGAAGTCGCATGGCAGTAAAGCTGCGCCTCACCCGAGTCGGCAAGACCAAGCAGCCGCAGTACCGCATCGTCGCCGCCGACGAGCGGTCGCCGCGCGACGGTCGGTTCATCCAGATCGTGGGCACCTACAACCCGCGCACCGAGCCGTCCACGTTGAACGTGGACAACGAGAAGGCCGTCAAGTGGCTGCTCCAAGGTGCGCAGCCCACCGAGCGCGTCCGCAAGCTGCTCGAGATCTCCGGCGCCTGGGCAGACTTCAGCGCTGCCCGGCCGGCCAAGTGACCTCGCAGTCGAACGGCGACGCTGAGATGAGTGACCACGACACCGACGTCGACGCCTCGCCTGCCGGCGCCCCGACGGCGACGGCAGTCCTGACCCACGTCGTCAAGTCGATCGTCGACGATCCCGAGGCGGTCCGCGTGGACGCCACGGAAGGTCGCAATCGGCTTCGCCTCGAGGTGAAGGTCGGTCCCGGTGATCTCGGTCGCGTGATCGGCCGCCGTGGTCGCACGGCGCAGAGCATCCGCACCGTCGTCCGCGCCGCCGCCACCCGCGACGGCGTCGAGATCGACGTCGACTTCGTCGACTGACCAGCTCCACATGTCGCCAGCGCTGTTCGAGGTGGGCCGGATCGGCCGACCCCACGGCGTCCGCGGCCACCTGCTCGTCTCCCTCCTCACCGATCGGGTCGAGCGCGTCGCGCCCGGGGCCAAGCTCCGCGCCGGCGAGCACACCTGGCTCACCGTGGTCGGGGCCCGACCACAGGGCAAGAAGTGGATCGTCGAGTTCGAGGGCATCGGCACGCGCAACGCTGCCGAGCCACTCGTCAACTCGGTGCTGTCTGCGGAGCCGCTGGCCGACCTCGACCTCGACCCGGATGCGCTGTGGGTGCACCAGCTGATCGGGTCGCGCATCGTCGACGACCAGGGTGTCGACCGTGGCACGTGCGTCACGGTCCTCGACAACCCGGCGCACGCCATCCTCGAGCTCGACACCGGGTGGCTCGTTCCGATCGTCTTCGTCACCGGCACCAAGAACAGCGACGAGCCCGACGGACCGCGCACAGTTTTCATCAAGCCACCGGACGGGCTCTTCGACTGACGTTGCGTGGTCGTTTGACCGGGCAAACGTCAAGAAATCGGCAAGTCGGTGACGTGGCGATGAATAAGGCGAACGACCTATGGGCCTCTTCGGGCACTCGTCGTACCATGGTCAGCGGACGGAGGAGTTCGCACCGCTGGGCACCGAATGTGCTCGGGTTGGCGAACATGTGATCGATGGCGAACGTACGAGGTGCAGTGCTGCAAGACGGAGACGTCGGCGGAGCTGACCCGGGCGTGCCCTCCGCGCTGAGCTGGTGGCGCAAGAACCGCCTCAAGCTGGCGCTGATCGGCGTCGACGCGTTCGCCCTGATGGTGGCCTTCGTGGTCGCCCTCGACGTCAGCAACTACCGGGGCTACCACGGCAACCTGCGCAGCCTCGTCGTCGTCGCCTCGGGCGTCGCCGTCGGCCTCCTCGCATTGCGCTCGCAGGGCCTCTACCTCGCACGCGTCAGCGCTGTCCGCCTCGTCGAGATCACCCGCGTCACCCGGTCCAGCGTCATGCTCGGCGCCGGCGTGCTGCTCGTCGATCGCATCACGCGGATGGACGTCCGCGTCCGCGACGTCACGCTCGCTGCGACGATCGCCTTCCTCCTGCTCGTCGTCGGCCGCTCCGGCTACCGGTGGTGGCTGTCCGGCGCGCGGCTCCGCGGCGACTTCTGCCGCCGCGTCGTGGTGCTCGGCACCGACGAAGAGGCAACTCGGCTCATCGACCTGTTCATCACCCACCCCGAGCTCGGCATCCGCGTGGTCGGGCTCATCGGTGACGGTGGCCGGGCCTACGACCGTGGGCTCTCGTACCTGTGGCTCGGCGAGTACGACGACGCCGAGGAGCTCGTCGGCTCGGTGAACGCATCCGGTGTGGTGATCTCCCCGAGCGGGATCACGCCGGGGCGGATGAACTCGTTGATCCGCAACTTCCACCACGACGGCGTGCACATCCACCTCGCCACGGGCATCTCGGGCATCGACGCTCGGCGCCTTCGGTCGATGCCGCTGGCGCACGAACCGCTGCTCTACGTGGAAGCCCTGAGCCTGGCGAAGACGCAGCTCGTCATCAAGCGGGTCTTCGACACCATCGTCGCGGTCCTGGCGCTCATCGTTGCGGCACCGATCCTGCTGGTCGTCGCCGCAGCGATCAAGCTCAACGACCGCGGGCCGGTCTTCTTCCGCCAGCAGCGCGTCGGCAAGGACGGCAAGCTCTTCGGCGTCCTCAAGTTCCGGACGATGCGCGTCGACGCCGAGCAGCTGATGGCCAAGCTCCGTGCCGAGAACGAGCGCAACGGGCCGTTGTTCAAGATGGTCGACGACCCTCGCGTCACCAAGGTCGGCCGGTTCCTGCGCGAGTCGAGCCTCGACGAGCTGCCGCAGCTGTTCAACGTGCTGCGCGGCGAGATGAGCCTCGTCGGTCCGCGTCCGGCGCTGCCGGCGGAGGTGGCCACCTTCTCCGCCGAGCTGCGTGCCCGCGAGCGAGTGATGCCCGGCATCACCGGCCTGTGGCAGGTGGAGGCCCGCGACAACCCGTCGTTCGAGGCGTACAGCCGGCTCGACCTGTTCTACGTCGAGAACTGGTCGACGACGCTCGACCTGATCATCATCCTCGGCACCGTCGAGCAGTTCGTCGGCCGGCTGCTCGGTGCGTTCTGGTCGCGGCTGCGCAAGGACCGCAGCGAGCCGGCAGCGGAGGCGACGCCACGAGTGGCGCTGCAGGTCGTGCGCGCCAGCGACGACGCCGCCTGACGTCCGGTCAGTCGTCGATCAGCGCGTCAGCGCGTTCAGCTCGGCGTCCAGGTCTCACCGGCGGGGAGCGGTTCGACGTGGACGACGGCTGCGAGGTCGATCGGGCCGTAGACGTGGGGGAAGGCTTCGGGCGCACCGTCGAGCTGCTCCGTGACGAGCGGCGAGGTCAACAGCGTCTCGTCGACGTGCAGCAGCAACAGACCGTCGACACCGACGTAGAACCGTTCGAGCACCCCGTTCACCTGAGACGCAGTGCTGCAGTGGATGTATCCCTCGTCGGCCAGCTCGACGTCGCGCGTCGATCCGGTGTGGCTGCCTTCGGCCTGTGAGCGCGCCCAGCGGGCCTGGTCGGTGATGTGGAAGATCATGGGTCCGTAGGCTGGCAGACCGTGCGCATCGATGTGTTCACCATCTTCCCCGGCCTCGTCGACGCGTTCTGCTCGGAGAGCCTGCTCGGCCGCTCGCGTACCGCGGGCATGCTCGACCTGCGACTGCACGACCCACGCGACCACACCAGCGACGTGCATCGCACCGTCGACGATGCGCCCTTTGGGGGCGGCGCCGGCATGGTCATGAAGGTCGAGCCGCTGCTCGCCGCGGTGGAGTCCGCCGCACCGCCGAGGCCGCTGTTCCTGCTCGGGCCCGGCGGACGCCGGTTCGACCAGGCGCTGGCTCACGAGCTCGCCGGGCTCGACGGGTTCAGCATGATCTGCGGGCGTTACGAGGGCGTCGACCACCGGGTGCGCGAGCACGTCGTGGACGGCGAGCTGAGCGTCGGTGACGTCGTGCTCAGCGGCGGCGAGGTTGCTGCGTGCCTGGTCATCGAGGCTGTCGGCCGGCTGCTGCCCGGGGCGATGGGCAACGACGTCAGCCCGGTCACGGAAAGCTTCGGCGAGTCCGGTCTGCTCGAGGAGCCGCAGTACACGCGCCCGGCATCGTTGCGCGGGTGGGACGTTCCCGACGTGCTGCGCGGTGGCGATCACGCTCGCATCGCCCGCTGGCGACGGGCACAGGCGCTGCACCGCACGATGCTGCACCGGCCCGACCTCCTGGAAGCGCACGGCGGGCTGTCCGAGCAGGATCGCCGCCTGTTGGAAGAGTTCCCTCCGGTCGCCTATCCTTGAGCGTTCGCTGAACCCGCCGCAGCTTGCGGTGTCCACGAGAAGAGCCCTTCATGAAGTCCACCGACCTTGTCGACAACCAGTACCTCCGCACCGACGTGCCCGACTTCGGGCCCGGCGACGAGGTCAAGGTCCACGTCCGCGTGGTCGAGGGCAACAAGGAGCGCGTGCAGGTGTTCCAGGGCAACGTCATCGCCCGCCAGGGCAGCGGCGTCGCCGAGACCTACACGGTCCGCAAGGTCAGCTACGGCGTCGGCGTCGAGCGCACCTTCCCGGTGCACGCGCCCACCGTGTCGAAGCTGGAAGTGCTCAAGCGCGGCGACGTTCGCCGGGCGAAGCTGTACTACCTGCGCGATCGCACGGGCAAGGCAGCCAAGATCAAGGAGAAGCGCGACGCCTGAGCGTCGGGCGATCTCTCGTTGAGCTCTGACGATCTCGAGAACTTCGAGGCCGAACGAGAGCTCCAGCTCGCGCAGGAGTACCAGGACGTGGCCGGCATGTTCCGGTACGCCGTGGAGACCGAGCGCCGGTTCTACCTGGCCAACGATGTCAAGGTCACCGTCACCGGTGAGGCAGCGCGGCCCGTCATCGAGGTGGAGTTGAGCGACGCATGGGTGTGGGACATGTACCGGAAGACCCGCTTCGTGCCGAAGGTGCGGGTGCTGACGTTCAAGGACGTCAACGTCGAGGAGCTCCCGCCGGCGGAGATCTGACCCGTTCGCTGGCCAAGCGAGCGCGCGGCCAGTTCGGTGAGCGCGAGGCGTTGCGGTGGTACGAGTCGCACGGCTACTCGCTGCTGGCGCGCAACTGGTCGTGCGAAATCGGCGAGCTCGACCTGATCGTCAGCCGGCCCGGCGTCACCGTGTTCGTCGAGGTCAAGGCGCGCGCGTCCAACCGCTACGGAACGCCGCAGGAGGCCGTTGGTGCGGTGAAGCAGCGGCGCATCCGCTCGCTGGCGCTGCGCTGGCTGGCGCTGCATCCGGAGCAGCGCGGCGTGCTGCGCTTCGACGTCGCCGCGGTCACCGGGGTGCGCGTCGAGGTCATCGAGGCCGCGTTCTGACGAGGACGGGGAAGCCCGGCGTCAGGCGAGCAGGACCCACGCCATCAGGGCGATCACGGCGATGACCGCCGCGGCGACGTAGACGTAGTCGGCCTTCGAGGCAACGTGCTTGCGATGGGGGTTGAATCCGATGCGCTCAGTATCGTCGGCCGACGTGGAAACCATCGCAGTCACACGGGCCGACGGCGTCGTCACGATCACGTTGCAGCGTCCGGAGAAGAAGAACGCGGCGAACTCGGTGATGTGGAACGAGCTGCTGGCGACGTTCCGCGAGATCGCCGACAGCGACATCGACCGAGTCGTGGTGATCACCGGTGCGGGCGGGGAGTTCTGCTCGGGAGCCGACCTCAGCGGGGACGGTGCTCGCGGGGAGCGCCACCAGCTGGCGGTGATGCGCCACATCGGCGACGTCGCCGTGGCGTTGCACCGGTTGCCGCAGCCGACGATCGCCAAGGTGCGTGGCGTCGCCGTGGGCGCCGGATGCAACATGGCGCTCGGCTGCGACCTCATCGCCTGCGACACGACGGCTCGCTTCTCGGAGATCTTCGCCCGGCGCGGTCTGTCGTTGGACTTCGGCGGCTCGTGGCTGCTGCCGCGGCGGATCGGGTTGCACCGCGCGAAGGAGCTGGCGTTGCTGGCCGACATCATCGACGCCACGGAGGCCGAGCGCATCGGGCTCGTCAACCGCGTCGTCGCCCCCGGGGAGCTGGATGCGTTCGTCGATGCGTGGGCGGCGCGCCTGGCCGCCGGACCGCCCGTGGCGATGGCGATGTCGAAGCGGATGCTCGACAACGCGCACTCGGTGACCTTCGAGGAGGCGATCGACGACGAGGGAGCGGCGCAGACCGTCAACTTCGGCACCGCCGACACGGCCGAGGCGATGGCCGCCTTCCTGGAGAAGCGCGCACCGTCGTTCCGCGGTCGCTGACCGGCGCCGCGAGCGGCTGCTCGCTAGCGTGATCGAGTGCTGCGCAACGGACGACGGCTCGTGTTCGGGCTGGTGATCGCAGGTGGAGCCGTGCTGGCGCGCCCCGTCGCAGCGTCAGTGCCGCCCGGCACCGAGGCACCGACCACGACCGCGGCGCCGACCACCGAGCCGCCGGTGCTCGGCGAGAACACCGACATCGGGCCCGAGGTCAGCGTGCCGGTGCAGCAACCGCCGCTGATCAGCCAGGCGCAGGTCGTCTCGGCACCGTTGATCGTCGTGCCGGCCGGTTGCACGTCGCCGACGCAAGCCCGAGCGGTGTTCGTCGGCACGCTGGAGCGCACCGGCCTCCTCCCCGGTACGCAGCACGAGATGGCCCGCTTCACGGTGTCGCAGCTGCGCGCCGGCACGCTCGACGGCTACGAGGTCAACCGCAGCGTCGACGTGCTGTTCGACGACGACATCCGCTTCCTGGATGAGGGCAGCACCTACGTCGTCGGGGCGACGATCGACCCGACTTCCCAGCTGCTCACGTCGAAGGTCCGTGAACCGGCGCCGCTGTTCGGTGGCGATGCGGTCATCGGTGTCAACGACAACGACGTCGAGTGCCCGGTGCTCGAAGATCCGGTCCGCACGATCCGCCCCGACGGTGCGGCCGTCGACACCGGCGTGCTCACGCCGCTGGCGAAGTCCAAGGACTCGCTGGCTCGCGCCGTCCTGCTGCCGCTCGGCGTCGCCTTCGCCGCCTTGGTGGTGCTGGCGACGATGAAGCTCTTGGCCCAGGGCATGTTGCGCTCGTTGTTCGGTCACCACCAGCCGATGCCGGTGGCCCGCACCCGCCGGCACAGCGCGACCGGCCCGCCGCCGCCGACCGGCTGAACCGTCCGTCAGCGGCGGGCGTGGCGCATCAGCCCGTCGGCGTGCCGTTGGGATGGGGCCACACCGGGTCGGCCTCCGGGACGAGTACCGAGCGAGCCGCACCGCCGGCGCGGCCCACCAACAGCCACCGCTCGCTCACCGGCACACCCGTTGCCTGGCGCACCGCAACGCCGTACGAGTTGAGCTGCGTGGCGTAGCGCCGGAGCAGTTCGGCGTCGCCGGCGGCGGAGCTGTCGGTCTTGAAGTCGACGACGACGAGCGAGCCGTCGTCGGCCTGGAACACCGCATCGACGTAGCCCCAGACGGTGAGCTGCTCGCCTGCTGTGCCGACGACGGTGCCCACGTAGACCTCCCGCTCGCACATCGCAGCCGAGCGCATCCGCTCGAACAGCGGGCTGGCGATGATCGATGCGGCGAGCTCGGCGACGCGTCGCCGAGCGGGGCCGACGAGGTCGACGTTGTCGCATGCAGCGGCGACCAGCTCGTCCAGCCCCGTCGTCGGATCCTCGAGGCGGACGAGCTGGAGCACCTCGTGCACCGCGGTACCGACGTCGGTGCCGTAGCGACCGCGACTGCGCGTCTGCTCCAGGCCGGCCAACGGGTCCTTGGCCAAGCCCGCATCGCCGGGGTCGGGATCGATGCCGTCGACGGCGACGTGCGGGCCGAGCTCGATGCCGTCGTCGCCCGCGTCATCGTCGTTGCCGTCGAGCAGCTCGTCGAGCTCACGTGGGGCGCCGTCGGTGAACGTCGGCTCGTCGTGTTGGGCAGCCGCCAACGCGGACGGGGTCCAGATGGCGCGACGGTCCGCCGGCGGGCGCTGCGGCAGCTCGGCCGCACCGATGGGTGCGGCGTCGCCGGTGCCCAGGACGTCCGGTGGCTCGGTGGCTTCGGTCGCGGTGGCCTCCGGGGCCCGCCACCGTTCGGCCGTGGCCAGATCGAAGTGCGGGGTGATCCGCTGCGCCGCGTTCGGTGAGGACCTCGCCGACGTGTGGCAGGAGATGGCCAGGTGGTCGCGGGCTCGGGTGGTGGCCACGTACAACAGGCGCGCTTCCTCGGCCCACTGGGCTTCGTCGTCGCGGTCGGGGTAGTCGGCGCCACGCAGCCTGCCGAGCCGGTACGTCGCCCGTTCCGCCGCACGGGCATCGGAACCCGTCACCCAAGCCGCCGTGAACGGGTCGGCCTGCACGTTGTCCTTCGTGCCCAGCGCGGCGACGACGACGATCGGGAACTCGAGGCCCTTGGCGGCGTGCATCGTCAGCACGCGCACCGACTGCTCGTCGGTCTCGTCGGGGGCGATCTCGGAGCGTTCCACCGTCTCGACCTTGTCGGCGACCCAGCCGAGGTAGTCGCGCAACGTCCCGCCGGTCTCGTCGGTGAACGCCCGGGCCTCGTCGATGAGGTAGCGGACGCGCCGCCACGTCTCCGCCCGAGCGTTGGACCCGTCGAACGTCGCGGCCGCGATGCCCATCGACCAGTCGTAGATCTCCGCCAGCAGCGCAGCCGGACCGCGTTGGTGCGCAGCTGCGCTCCAGCCGGCCAGCTGCGAGAGCGCTGCGCGCACCCGCAGGGCGGCGGCGTCGTCGGATGAGTCGGTGGGGTGCGGCGGCGCGATCGGCTCGGCCCGGCTCGGCAGGCGCCACCAGCCGCGCATCCCGCTCGGGTGACGGTGGCGGTGGACGAACAGGTCGGCGTCGGAGCAGCCGAGCACGCTGGTGCGCAGCGCGGTGACGACGAGCAGCTCGTCGGCCGGGTTCTCGACGGCGCGCAGCACGCGCAGCAGCTCGTACACCTCCCGGCTCTCGTAGGCCAGGGTGCCGCCCTCGATGCGGAAGGCCACGCCGGCCTGGCGCATCGCCGACTCGAGCACGGCCAGGCCGGTGCGCTTGGCGACGAGCACGGCGATGTCGCCCAGCTCGGCCGGCCGGCTGCGCCACGTCAGCGGCCGACCGTGCTCGTCGTGCTCGTCCGGGCGCAGCACGCGCCAGCCCTCGTCGACGATCCGCTGCACCAAACCAACGACGTCGTTGGCCTCGGCCTGCTGTGCCAGCTCGGCGGTGGTGTGCACTGCGGGTGTGCCGTCCTCCGTGACGCCCAGGAGCACCACCGCCGGACCGGGATCGTGCGCGTCCGGCGCGCTGTCGGGTCGTGTCGCCTCGAGCGGCTCGTACGGCACGGTGATGCGCGGCGGCCACGCGTCGTTCTTGATCCGTTCCCCGAGTGCCTTGGCGCTCAGTGCGGGAGCGCGGAACCGTTCGGCCATCACCGTGTTGATCCACGCGGCGACGTTGCCGCGGGTGCGGAAGTTGGCCGTCAGCTCGGCGAGCGATCCGTCGGCGGCGCCCTGGGCGGCAAGGCCGGCGAACAGCTCGACGTCGGCATGCCGGAAGGCGTAGATCGATTGCTTCGGGTCGCCGACGGCGAACAGCCGCGGCGACGCGGCGGGCGATTCGCCCGGCTCGGGGTCGGAGAGCATGCGGATGATCTCGAACTGGACGCGATCGGTGTCCTGGAATTCGTCGACGAAGATCCGCTGGTAGCGGCGACGCGCATCTGCGAGCACGTCCGGGCGGGTGCGCAGCACGCGCTCGGTGAGGATCAGGAGGTCGTCGTAGCCGAGCGCGCCGTTGGCGATGCGTGCGTGCGCTTCGCGGACCACGGGTCGGCGGAACGCGTCGACCACCTCGTCGAGGACCAGCGAGTGCGACAGCCGCACGACGCGGTTGAACGAGGCCAGCACGTCGTCGCGCTCGGGCTTGGCGCCCACCGAGCCCAGCTTCAGCACGAGCGGGGCCACATCGGCGACGGCCAGCGGCCGTTCGCGAAGCGGTGCGATCAGCGCCCGCGCCGTGGCCAGCGTGGCGTTGTCCTTGCTGCCGGCGAACGCGTCGAAGGCAAGGAGGAACTCGTCTGCCGCAGACCAGAGGTCGGTGATGGTCGTGCGCGAGGTGCTGGTGGCTTCGAAGCGGTGCCACTGGTGATCGATCGTGTCGACCACTGCGCTCAGTCGGGCGAGGCCGACCATCGTTGCCACGATCTGCAGCGCCCCCATCAGCTCGGGCCGCTCGGCGGCAGCGTCGTAGACCTCGTCGATGACCAGCCGTCGTCGCCTCGCCGCATCTGCCTGCGACGTGATCTCGTCGGCCGTGGTGAACCGCGGCGGCAGGCCGGCTTCGATCGGGAAGCGGCGCAGCACGCTGGCGCAGAAGCCGTGGATCGTGCCGATGAACGCGTCGTCGATGCCGGCGGCGCCGCGCTCGCGAAGCCGGTGCACGAGCTCGCGTGCGGCCTTGTCGGTGAAGGTGATGACGGCGACCTGGCGGGCAGGGATGCCGGCCGCGATCGTGTTGGCCACGCGCGCGACCAGCTGCGTGGTCTTCCCGGACCCGGCGCCGGCCACCGCCAGCACGCGCCGGTGCACGTCCTGGGCGATCGCGTCGCGGGCAGCGAGATCGCTCATCCGTCGTCGCCGATCGGTTGGGCCGACTCGCCGGATTCGGCGACGTCGACCAGCCAGCGGGCTGCCCGTGCGGTGACGTCGCCCAGCCCGAGTCCGTCGGGACTGCACGTGGTGCAGCCCCACACACCCGGCTGCTTGGGCCGGAAGTCGCCGTCGCGCATGGCCAGGGCGATGCGCGAGACGGCGTCGTGGAGCACGTCGACCCACTCGTCGCGGAACGCGACGACCTCGCTGGCGTCGCGGCGCAGGAAGACGTACTGACCCGTGACCGGACCTCCGGCGTGCTCGCGCTGCACGACACTGCTGTACAGGCCGGGCTGGAGGTACTCGCCTCTGGCCACCGCGTCATCGCTGTGGGTTCGCACCTGAGCGGCCCGCGACGTCTTGAAGTCGGTGACCCGCCACGTGGCCGTGTCCGCTGGACCGGCGAGCCGGTCGATCCGGTCGATCTTGCCGCGAAACGAGACGTCACCGAAGTCGTCGATGGTCAGTCGTTGGGCAGCCCATGTGCTGTCGTCGAAGCCGAACGCCTGCTCGGCGGCGACCGGTGTGCACGCTTCGTCCGCCTCGCGCCGAAGCGTTGCGCGCAGCGCGCGCAGCAGCATCGTGCGTTCGATGCGCCACGAGGTCGGGTGACCGAGGCGGTGCTCGGCGGCCAGACGTCGCGCCTCGACGTCGATCAGCTGCTCGGCGCGGTGCACCGTCTCGTCGAAGTGGGCACCCTGCAGCCACGCCGGCTGCCGACGCGGCGGGAGCGCCAGCCACTCCACCACCAGCTGCTCCACCACGCCGTGCACGAGGTTGCCGCGATCGCGCGGTTCGATCTCGATGATCTCGCTGGGGTCGGTGTCGGTGTCCACGCCGAGCACGCGCTTGACGAAGCTGTCGAGACCACAGAGCGCATGCTCCTCGTAGCGGGTGATGGCCTGTACGGAGCGCCGCGGATCGTGCTCGGCGTGCGCGCCGATCAGCCCTTCGAACTCGCCGGCCAGTGCGCCGGCGCGAGCCGTCAGCGCGATCGCCCGACGTTGCAGCTGCGGTGACGCGGCGACCATCGCCGACGTCGTGACCCGGCGCACCGCGCACTCCGCCGTCGTCAGCGGCGCGAGCCCGAGCACGCCGCGGGCGTGTGATGGGTGAACCTCGATGGGGATGCCAGCGACCCACGACGACGGATACATCGCTCCGCCGCGGCGCAGGTCGGTGCGCGCCCAGCTGGCGGTGACCTCCGCTCCGGAGCGCAGCAAGCCGTTCCAGGCGCGTGTGAGGCGGTGGCGTTGCCAGTCGGCGTGCTCGACCACCGAGGCGGCCGCCTCGCCGAGCTCGGCCGGCACGACGAGATCGTCGGTGCGCGGTGGCGGGAGCACGCCCTCGTTGGCACCGACGACGAAGACGCGCCGGGCATCCAGGCAGACGCCGTGCTGGAGGGGCAGCAGGCGGACGCCGACGGCGGTGTCGCCGGCCTTGCGGACCTGCTGCTGCAGCTCGCTCTGCACGATTCGTCGCAGGGCACCACGATCGAACGGGACCCGCGTTCGATCGTCGTCGAACTGCGCCAGGGCGTGGACGAGCGTCTCCACCTGGTCGGCGGCGCGCCGCTGCCACACCGGCGCATCGGCCCAGTGGGTGGCACGCCAACGGACATCGCCGATGTGATGGCCGAGCTCGTCGGCCAGAGCGGTGGCCGCGGCCGTCCAGGTCGTGGCCCGTCGGTAGGCGGTGGCGCTGCGACGGATGGAACCAACGAGCTGCACGAGCCGGCCGAGGCTGTCGAGGTCGCGCTGGTCGCTGCTGCTGTGCCCGTTCGGTGGCGCCGACGGCTCGGCCGGTGCGAAGCGCTGGCGGCGCACACGGCGCGCATCGAAGGCACTGCGCAGCCGGTCGATCGCGTCGTCCCAGTCGCGTTCGAGCACGACCCCGGCGGTGCGGCACAGCCGACGCCAGGCGGCGACCGGGCGGGGGAGCGCGCGCTCGTTGGTCCAGCGCGGCGCCACCGCAACGAGGTGAAGGACGCGCTCGCGGTCGCCTCCCTCATCGAACAGGTCGAGCAGCAGGCGCAGCGCCTGCCCGGCCATCGATCCCCGCAGCAGCTCGACGGCCGGTCCGCTGGTGACGACGCCGGCGCGAGCGAACTCGTCGCGCAGGCTCCGGGCGTAGCCGCTGGTCGGCGGGTAGAGCACGACGACGTCCTCGGGCATCGCGGTCGGTGCCGGCGCACCGAGCGCCGGGCCGCCGTGCCCGCCGGCGATCGCCTCGACCACCGTGCGCACCACCCAGCGGGCCTCTTCGTCGGGATCAGGGCTGCTGACGACGATCGGTACCGACGGCGGCGCGGCATCGACGGGCGGCGCGGCACCGAACAGACCGAACAGGTCGATGAGCTGCGCAGCGAGATCGACATCGTCGGTCGCTGGTGGGCTGGCGACCACTCGTGCCGCCGGCGCGTAGCGCAGCACGCTGCGCACGAAGCGCAGCTGCGCCGGGTGGAACACGTCGGTGGCGACGACGACGACGGGTGCGCCGATCGTCGACGTTCCCTTCTGCAGCGCCGACATCGCCGCGCCGATCACCTGCGCCTCGTCGCGAAACCCGCGTTGGAGCAGTCGGGCGCGCGCCGCGCCGGCGACGTCGAGCAGGGCCCGGCGAACGGGCTGACCGTGGGTGAGCTCCGCTCTCGCCGCCGCCTCGTCGGTGGCCAGACGAACGGATCGCAGCCGGTTCGCGGCGTGGACCAGCGCGTCGATGGTGGCCGGGTGTCGCCGCACGGGCTCGAGTGCGGCGGGACAACGCTCGTCGAGCTCGGCGTGGACGGCGGCGGTCAGCAGGAGCGGTGTGATCGGCCGGCTGCGGCGCACCGCCGCCGGGGCGAGGTCGAGCGCGAGGTCGGGGACGGTGCTGAACCGGATCCCGGCGATGCCGATGGTGTCCTGGGCGGTCCTGCTGGTGCTGCTGGCCGGCGTCACGGTGGCCGGGAGCAATCGGCGCAGCGTGGCCGCGGTGGAGCCCGGTGGGGTGAGAACGATCACGCTGCGCAAGGGGGCGCCCTGCTGCAGCTCGCGCACGGCACCGGCAACGGCAGCGACCGTCTGCTGCCCTGGTGCTGCCCAGATCGGGCTGATCGTGCCGGCCATCTCGGTCACGCTAACCAAGCGGTGTGACAGCGTCGCTGGGGGAGGGCCTCAGTTCGTCGACGTTGCCAGTTCGTCGACGAGTCGTACGGCCAGGGCGACCGCCCGTCCCCAGCCGCCGGTCTCGGCGAGCGCCCGCACGTCGTCGAAGGTGTCGATGTCGCGAGCGTGCGCCAGCAGCTCGACGTTGCGCCCGAGCTCCCGCATCCGAGCCAGCTGCCGGCGCCCCGTCGACTCGGTGCTCATCTCCACGCCGTCGAAGATCGCCGGGTCGGTGCGGGCCAGGCCGATGGCCCAGTAGCCGCCGTCGAGCGCTGGTGCGAGGGTGTCGACGCCACGTTCGATCGCGGCGAAGGCGGCGACGAGCGTGCTCACCGCGTGCGGCGTCTCCATCCCCACCATCACGCCGGCCCCGAGCCGGGCGTACCCGGCCGCCATGCGGTCGCCGAGATCGCCGGCGGACTGGTCGACCACCTCGTAGTCGAGCGGCAGCCAACCCGGCGCCTCGCCGTCGATCAGCAGGACCTTTCGGAACGCGCACGACATCGCCAACCTGTCGACGGCATCGACCGTGTCGGCGAGTGCAGCCGCGGCAAGTGCTGCTGCCTGGTCGGGCGAGCACGGCGGGCACAACCGCGTCTTGACCCGGCCGGGGACCGGCGCCTTGGCGATGATGGTCAAGTGGGGGTTCACGCGCTGCGCTCCTGGCGCAGCAGCCTGCCCATGTCGCCCACCGCCTGGTACGTGCCACGGAGCGTCCCGGTGACCTTGGACCGCCCGGACCGCTCGCTGTACTCGACGGGCACGTCTCGGATCCGCCAGCCCTGGGCCGCCGCGCGCAGCACCATCTCCAGCGGCCAGCCGGAGCGTCGATCGCGCACGTCGAGCGCCAGCAGTCCGGCCCGACGCGCGGCGCGCATCGGGCCGAGGTCGCGCAGGTCCAGACCCGTGCGCCGCCGCACGTCGGCGGCCAGGACGCGGTTCGCCAGCTTCGCGTGGATCGGCCACGCGCCCCGGCGGGCGACGCGGGATCCGATCACGAGATCCACCTCACCTCGCTGCACGTACCCGGCGAGCATCGGCAGCGCGGCGGGGTCGAGCGATGCGTCGCAGTCCATGAAGCAGACGATGTCGTCCGTCGCCGCGGCGAGGCCGGCGGCGCATGCGGCCCCGAAGCCGCGGATCGGTTCGTGGACGACGAGGGCACCGTTCGCGGCCGCGATCTCCGCGGTCGCGTCGGTGGATCCGTTGTCGACGACGATGGCCCGGTAGCCGCTCGGCATCCGCTTCAGCACCCACTCCACCGCCGGCGCTTCGTTGAGGGCGGGCAGGATCACATCAGGCACGAGCGGACCTCAGGGTGTGGCGCGCCGTCGATCGCAGCGGCGCGGAGATGAACGAACGAACGCCGGACTCGAACGACGTGGCGGCGCGGAAGCCGAGCACCTGCTCGGCTCGCGCCGGACTGGCGAAGACGTGGCGGATGTCGCCGAGCCGGAACTCCCCGCTGATGCGGGGCTCGGGAGCGCCCGGCGGGCGCATCGACCGGGCGAGGTCGAGGATGCTGTGCGGCGTACCGCTGGAGATGTTGAACGCCCCGGACGCGGGCACGTCACCGGTCAGCGCGAGGACGTTGGCCCGTGCCACGTCGTCGACGTGGACGAAGTCGCGCAGCTGACCTCCGTCCTCGAACACGGTCGGTGCCTCGCCACGCTCGTACGCACTGCGGAAGATGCTGGCGACGCCGGCGTACGGCGTGTCACGAGGCATCCGCGGGCCGTACACGTTGTGGTAGCGGAGCAACGCCGCCGTCGCACCGTCGTGCTCGCGCGCGTAGGCACTGCACAGCCCCTCCTGCGTCAGCTTGGTGACGGCGTACACGTTGCGCGGATCGGTGGCGTCGTCCTCGGTGACGGCTTCCGGCGACAGGTGGTCGCCACAGATCGGGCAGCGCGGCTCGAAGCGTCCGGCGACGAGATCCGGTCGCGTCCGGGGCGCCGGTCGAACGCTGTCGTGCTCGCTGCAGCGGTACGCGCCTTCGCCGTACACGACCATGCTCGAGGCGAGGACGATGCGGCCGCGGAAGTCGGCAACGTGCAGCGCGGCGAGGAGCTGAACGGTGCCGACATCGTTGCGCGAGACGTACTCCGGCGCATCGCCGAAGTCGACACCGAGCCCGACCTTCGCGGCCTGGTGGCTGACCGCGTCGATGCCATCCAGCGCATCCGCCCACGTGGCGGGATCGCGGACGTCGCGCCAGTGATAGGTCGCGCGTGGGTCGAGCCCTTCGGGCACGCCGTCGTGCGCCGCTGGATCGAGATCGTCGACGACGACCACCTCGTGACCGCCATCGATCAGCGCGGTGACGATGTGGCCGCCGATGAACCCGGCGCCGCCGGTGACGAGGACCCTCACGTCGTCTCCGAGCACGTCACCACTTGCTCACCAACGCTGCTTGGAGCGCGATCGCGCATGCGGCCTGCAGCCCGAGCCAAGCCGTCGCCGAACGCCGGCTGGCACGCGCTGCCAGTGCGCCGGCGGCGATCACGAGCCAGGGGAAGAACAGCAACCAGATCCGCTCGACCTCGCCGCGCGTGTACTGCGAGAAGTGCGATGCCGTCATGGCCGCCAGCCCGCCGCCCACGAGCAGCCACATCCGTCGATCGCGCAGCCGCACCATCCCGGCGATGGCTGCGGGGCCGATCGCGATCGCGGCCACGGCGATGTTGGCGTACTTGAAGTACGCCCAGTCGCGGAACTGCGCGGTGCCCTCCCAGTACTCGGTTCGTGTGCGCCGGGCGCCGTCGACCCACCAGAACCCGGCGACGAGGAAGCCGATCACCACGGCCGCGACACCCACCGTCGCGCCGATCAGGACGAGCCACGCATCTCGACGCGGTCGGCGTCGACGCAGGAGGTGCACCGCGAGGAACGGCAACGGCACCACGGCGAACAGCAGGCCGAGGTACGTGAAGTAGATCAGGGCGCCGAGCAGCAGCCCGCCGAGCACACCGAATCGGAGGGCCGCGACGCCGTGGCGCTTGCAGGCCAGCGCGAGGCAGGCGACGGCGAGCGCGCCGACGGCGGTGTAGCAAGCGTCAGCCGAGGTCACCTGCCAGAGCGCGTAGGGGACGACGACCATGAAGGGCGCGCAGCGACGGACCCACTCGTCGCCGGCGATCGTCCGGACCGTCGTCAGCACCGCTGCCACCAGCACGCCGACGGCGAGGACGGAGAGCGCTGCCGCCGGCACCGCACCATCGAGCCCGATGACCTCGAGCAACTTGAGCACGAGCACGAACCCGGGCGGATGTCCGCGCACGTGCACGGAGTACTGATCGATGCGATCGATGAACGTGCGCACGAACGTCGCCGCGTTGTGGATGTTGGGGAGGTTGGACAGGTACTCGGTGCGATGTCTCGCTCCGTTGAGGACGCCGTCGGCACCGTCGGTCAACGCGAGGGAAAGCGCGAACCCGATCGCCGAGACGGAGGCGCCGAGCACGACGTTGCGCAACCGCGCCCGCTGCGTCCACCCCGTCCACACTGCGAGCATCACGATCGCGGCGATGGCGCCAGCGACGACCAAGCCGATCCCGAACCGCCAGTGCCAGCCGTCGTGCTCGTCGCGCCCGACGAGCGGCGCCGCGCCGAGGAACACCTCGGGGTGGGCGCGCTGCAGGGCCCGACCGCGGGTGACGCTGATGACGAGGACCCACGTCACCGCTGCGACGACGGCGGTGGCGGCGAACCATCCGCTGAGTCGACGCAGTCGCCCGAGGTGTGCACGCGTGGCATGTGGCTGATGCCGGTCGTCGGCGGGCGTCGAGACCGGACGTTCGATCACCGCGTTCACTCGGCGACCGCCGCGAGATCATCGATGGCGCCGGTGATCACGTCACGCACGCGCGCGACGTTCGAGCTCATCACTGCGAACACTGCGTCCATCGTCACGGGAGCGACGCCGTCGACACCCGCATCGTGGTCGGTCACGAGTGCGATGCTGGCGTAGCGGATCCCCAGCTCGGCTGCGAGCACAGCTTCGGGGCAGCCCGTCATGTTGACGACGTGCCAGCCCATGTCGCGGTACCAGCGGCTCTCCGCACGAGTCGAGAACCGTGGCCCGTTGATCACGACCATCGTGCCGCCGTCGACGACGTCGACACCACATCGCCGAGCGGCGGCGACGAGCGTTCGGCGAACGGTGGCGTCGTACGGATCGGCGAAGCTCTGGTGGTGGACCGGTGCGTCGGCGCCAGGCGAGCCAACGGGGGCGCCGGCATCGAAGTAGGTGTCCGCCCGGCCGTGCGTCCGGTCGATCAGCTGATCGACCACGACCATCTGCAGCGGTTGGATGTCGGCACGCAACGAGCCGACGGAGCACGGGGCGACGATCGTCCGCACGCCGAGCGAGTGGAGCGCCCACATGTTGGCGCGGTACGGCACGCGGTGCGCGGCGAACCGATGGCCGCGACCGTGGCGGGGCAGGAAGGCGACCGGGTGGCCGCCGACGTGGCCGATGACGATCGGCGCAGCGGGCGCGCCGAACGGGGTGTCGACCTCGACCTCCACGCCGTCGTCCATCAGCTCGGAGAAGCCGGAGCCACCGATGACGCCGATCGCTGCTCGGTCCACGTCAGTGCCGTTCATTCGGCCGGCGAACGCGGCGGACGATCACGACGGCGGCGAGGAGCCACACGACGGCGATCACGATCGCCAGGTTGCGGCCGTAGTCGAGGGGCAGCGTGGACGAGTTGCCGGGGCGACGTCCCCAGCGGCGGACGAGCGGGTAGGCGATGGCGACGTACAGCGCGGTGGCGGCCGCTGCGGCGCGCACGGGTCCGCGGGCGATCGGTGGGACCACCTTGCCGATCAGCCAGGCGCCGATGAACAGCACCGGGGCGATCACTGCGTCGTGGACGAGGTCGAAGGTGATGATGTGCACGACCAGCGCGAACGGATGGGCATCCGCAGGATCGTCGAGTGCGGTGCGCAGCCCGAAGACGATGATCCACCAGCCGGCGATGAGTGCCGGGACGAAGACCCACGGGCTCGGGCGTTCGTCGAGCTCGACGGCGTCGTCGGGATCGCGCTCGTCGGGATCGAGCTCGTCGGCGGAGGCGTCGAGCGTCATCGGACGACCAGCTTGTTGACCCACTTGGTCTGCAGGACACCGGGTCGGTTGGGAGCGATCAGCCGGAGCGGGAAGCCGTGGTCCGGTCCGAGGGCCGCGCCGTCGACCTCGAAGGCGAGCAACGAGTCCTCGTCATGGGCTTCGGCAGCGGTCAACGTCGAACGCCGGTATCGCCCCCCTCGCTGGATCGACTCGACCGACACGGGACGTGCCTCGGGAGCGCCGGCGGCGCGCAGCACGTCGCGAACCGGGATGCCCGTCCAGCGCCGGTTGGCGCTCCAGCCCTCGACGCACGCGATCGGCAATGTCGCCGTTCGCGGTGTCATCGCCCGCACGTCGTCGATCGTGAAGGTGGCCAGCGTCGTGCCGGCACGCTCCACGGTCAGCACGAAGTCGGTCTCGGCCGCCTGTTCGGTGATGCCGGCCTCGCGGGCGGTCTTGTTGACCGGGAACCCCTGCACGCCGATGTCCGGCCGGCGCGGTGCGAGCAGCGCGATCTTGCGCAACGGCGACACCGTCTGGCCGACGGTCACGGCGACCGCGCCGGCCGACATCGCACCGACCGCGCCGAGGAAGCGCCGACGTCCACGGTTGTGAGCGACGTGCATCGTGCGTTCATCCGTCGTGGCGTTCACGGGCATGCGATGGCGGTGGAGGAGCACTCGACGGGTGGTCGTCCACTTCGCCACGAGGTGGATCAGCAACGCGCCCATCACGACGAACGAGACCGCGTAGTGGCCGGCCGGGAAGAAGAACACCCACGGGTACCACAGCTCGATGTTGGCCAGGCCGGTCGTCAACATGAACAGCGATCCGCCGATCAGCGGGAGCAGGCTGAGGCGCTCGATCGCGTGCAGCGGGCCCCGCGCCAGCGGCCACTGGAACAGCCGCGGGAACACCGACCAGAGCTTGGCGAACAGCAACGGGATCGTGGCGATCCCGGTGGCCACGTGCAGACCCTGGGTGAACCGGTACAGGCCTGCCGGCCGCGGGCCCCACGGGAACCACGAAGCCGGGTGCTGGACGAGGTGGGAGATCAGGCCGGTGACGAAGCAGACGACGAACGACAGGCCGAGCGAAGCGCCGAGGATCGCGGCGACGCGATCACCGTGGCGAGGATCGGCCAAGCGGCCGTCGCGCCATCCGCGAAAGCGGCGGGTGGCCGCGGCCGCCATCGGCGGCATGGTCATCTGCTTCAACGGAGCGCCACCGTCTGGCGACGTCCGATGTCGAACACGCAGTGCTGGTTCGCCGCCCGTCCGAGGAGGATCGCCAGCCATCGCAGTGGCGACGGCAGGACGCGCACCACGTCAAGCCAGACCGTGCCCGATGCCGGATCGACCCAGCCGCCGATGGCGCTCGAGCGCCAGACCGGCGCGGCGGCAGCTGCGCGCAGCCACTCGTCGACGACGCGGTCGTTCCACTGATCCGCGGCGAACGAGAGCGACCGCCCGGGCCGAGTTCCGACGGACACGCCGTTGGCGATGCGCTCGCCCGACCGAAGGTGCACGGTGAAACCACCTTGCTCGTCGAGCATCTCGCGAAGCGCCCTCGGGTGGCCATGGGCGGAGGCGTCGAGGAAGCGAGCGAGCGTGGGCCACATGCCGAGCGACCGTAGGAAGACGATCGCAACGGACTGCGACAGATCCCGAAACAAACGGGAAACTCGGCGGCCGTGGCGGCCGCGACGTCAGCGTGCTGCGGTGGCCAGGCGACGCAGTTCGGCGACCGCGTGGCCGAGACCGGCGGGGTCGCGGTAGAGAGCGCTGCCGGCGACGAGCACGTTGGCGCCGGCCGCTGCGGCGCCGGCGACGGTGTCGGGCGAGATCCCGCCGTCGACTTCGACATCGACGCGGTCGCTTGCGCCAGCGGCCTCGATCATCGCCCGCACGGCGCGGATCTTGGGCTCCATCGTGGCGATGTAGCGCTGCCCGCCGAAGCCCGGGTTGACCGTCATCACCAACACGAGGTCGACGAGGTCGAGCACGTGGGCGATCGTGTCGATCGGCGTGGCCGGGTTCAGCGCGACAGCCGCGGTGGCGCCGAGCTCGGCGATGTTGCCGAGCGTTCGATGCAGGTGCGTGCACGCCTCGGCGTGGACGATCAGCCGGGAGCAGCCGGCCTCGACGTACCGGGCCGCCATCACGTCCGGCGTCAGCACCATCAGGTGCGCCTCGAACGGCAGCGTCGTGTGCTGGCGCGCCGCAGCGATGACGTCGGGGCCGATGGTCAGGTTCGGCACGAACTGCCCGTCCATGACGTCCCACTGGATGCGGTCGCACCCGGCCTCCTGCAGCGCGGCGACCTCCTCGCCGAGCTTGGCGAAGTCGGCCGGCAGGACGCTGGGAGCGATCTCGATGGGTCGTGACATCAGCGAGCACAGTACCCGCCGACCGCGACGGCCGGCATGGTGTGGAGGGTTCCAGGTCCACCCGGGTGCGCGTGGAACCCTCCGCGCTGGCGGGGGCAGCCGGCCGATCGCCGTTGTTGGGCAATACGCTCGGATGCGATGCGAACCGCCATGCTGCGCCCACACGCGCTGGCCGCGGGCGGCGATGCGATCGCTCGTCACGCCGATGGCGAGCACGGCGGCAAGTTGGTGTTCGTCGAGGGGGCGCTGCCCGACGAGCTCGTCGAGGTGGAGGTGCTCAGCTCGAAGCGCGACTTCGACCGCGCCCGCGTCCTCACGGTGATCGAGCCGTCGCCCGACCGCGTCGTGGCACCCTGCCCCGCGTTGGCCGCCGGCTGCGGCGGCTGCGACTGGCAGCACGTCGACTCGTCGGCGCAGATGGGCTGGAAGGCGACGTTGGTCGAGGACGCGCTGCGCCGCATCGGTCGCATCGCCGATCCGTCGGTGTGGGCCCGCGCTGCCGTCGCGCCGTGGGCCTACCGAACGAGCGTGCGGACCACCGTCGACCGCACCGGCCGCCTCGCGTGGCGCGCTAAGGGGTCGCATCGCACGGTGGTGCCGGCGCACTGCGCGGTTGCCCATCCGGCGATCGACGAACTGATCCGCACCGTGCGGTGGCGCGGGCGCGAGCGCGGCGGCGAACAACCCGAGGTGTCGTTGCGCGCGTCGATCGCCACGGGTGAGCGCACCGCCATTGCCTCCTGGGGTCAGCTCGAGTCGGTGCCCGACGACGTCGGCCTCGGCCCCGAAGCGGTCGTCCACGAGGACGTCGCCGGTCGTCGGCTGCGGGTGTCGGCCGGCAGCTTCTTCCAGTCCGGCCCGCAGGCTGCCGAGCTGTTGGTGGCGGCAGTCGCGGATGCTGCAGCGGGCGCCACCGACCAGCCGGGGGTGATCGATGCGTACGGCGGCGTCGGCCTGTTCTCGGCGACGCTGCGCCTCCGATCGCCCGTCCTCGTCGAGGGCTCGGCCGCGGCGTGCGCGGACGCCCGCGTCAACCTCACCGATCGCGACGCTGACGTGCACGAGTCGGCGGTGGAGGAGTGGCAGCCGCAGCCGTCACCGCTGGTGATCGCCGATCCGTCTCGCCGGGGCCTCGGCACCGTGGCCGCGGAGCGGCTGGCGGCCGCTGATGCGCCGACGTTCGTCCTGGTCAGCTGCGACGTCGCCTCGCTCGGCCGCGACGCTGCACTGCTGGCCGGGCACGGCTACCACCACGCCGGCAGCGCGGTGCTCGACCTGTTCCCCCAGACCTCCCACGTCGAGGTCGTCACCCGATTCACCCGGTCGGCCACGAATCCTCGGAGCTGGTGATCCACGTGGACCCCGAGCTCCGTAGAGGTGGTGTGCGACCCGACCTCACCACTGCGTCCGACGCGGTGCTCGTGATGGGCTTGGCGCGCTACGACCAGGCGGCGCTGGCCGAGCTCTACCGCCGGCACGCCGGGCCGGTGTTCGGCCTGTCGAAGCGCATCCTCGGTTCGCAGGCGCAAGCCGAGGAAGTGGTGCAGGAGGTGTTCCTTCGCCTGTGGAACCAGCCCGATCGCTTCGACCCCGAGCGCGGATCGGTGCGCAGCTACCTGCTCGCCCAGACGCACGGTCGATCGGTGGACGTGCTACGGAGCGACATCGCTCGCAAGCGACGAGAGCAACGTGACGCAGTGGCCGCGCCTGTCGTCGACGATGGACTCGAACGCGAGCTGTGGGATCTGGCGCTGGCCGATCAGGTCCGCACGGCGATGGAGGCGCTGCATCCCGGCGAACGGGCGGCGATCGAACTGGCGTACTTCGGCGGCAAGACCTACCGGGAGGTGGCCGTGACGTTGGGTGAGGCAGAGGGAACGGTGAAGAGCCGCATCCGCGCCGGGATGAAGCGATTGCGCACCGAACTGGTCGCCGCCGGTGTGACGATGGGTTCCGGCGACGGCAGCACAGATGGACGCCAAGAACAAGGAAGATGGACATGAGCGCCGACGAGCCCATGTACGACGAGCTGCTGGGGGCGTATGCCCTCGATGCCGTCGATGAAGAAGAACGCCGCGTGATGGAGGAGTACCTCCAGGTCAACCCGGCCGCCGCCGAGGAGGTGCGCGAGCTCCGCGAGACAGCGACGATGCTGGCGTGGTCGTCGGTGCCGGCGCCCGATGGGCTGTGGGACAAGATCGCTGCCTCGATCGAGGGTGATGCGGCCCCGGTGCCGCGGGGTGAGCTGGCCAAGGTGATGCCCCCGATCCCGATCACGGTCGCGTCACGGCGCCGCCGGGTGATGCGCACCGCTGGTGCGTGGGTCGCTGCGTCCGCTGCTGCTGCAGCGATCGCCGTCGTCGCCGTTCGCGTGACCGACGACGGTCCGCGTGCCAACGGGCTCGCCGCCGCCTACGCCGAGGCTCGCAACGACCGTGACTCGCGGATCGTGCAACTGCACACGGACGGATCCGACGTCCTGGTCGAAGCGGTGGTCGATCCTCGCGGCCACGGCTACCTGCAGGGTTCCGCGCTGCCGGCGCTGTCGTCGGATCACACCTACCAGTTGTGGGGTGTGATCGACGGTTCGGCGATCTCGTTGGGCGTGCTCGGCCACAGCCCCGATCTGGAGCCGTTCTCGGTCGATGGCGATCTCACCACGCTGGTGATCACCATCGAGAAGTCCGGGGGCGTCATCAGCAACGGCAACCCCGACGGCGCCTACGCCGGCACCGTCGCCTGACCGGACGGCTCAGCCGCGCAGCACTCGCGCCTGCGATGGATCGAGGTACTCCTCGATGCGCTGCACGTGCCCGTCGGCGATGTCGACGCGCAGCATCGCAGCCATCTTCAGCGCGCCGCCCGGTGCGGTGCCGAGCAGCACGTGCTGCTGCACGAAGCCGCCGTCGATGATCGTTCGGCGCACCTCGGTGTACCGCATGTCGGGCATCAGCGAGTGCAGCATCGTCAACGTCTTCAGGTTCTCGGCGACCGGTTGATCGATGTCGTCGAAGTTGTGCCAGACCGTGGCATCGGGCGCGTAGATCTCGCGCAGCGCGTCGACGTCACCGGCCTCGATGGCGGCGAAGAAGCGGTCGGCGACGGCGGCGATCTCGGCGTGGTCGGTCATGACCGTCAGCCTGACAGTCGCCGCATCCGCTCCTCGACACGGGCGAGGAACGTGGTGCGCTCGGCCTCGGTGGCGCGGTCGATGTTGTACAGGGACAGCCACGTGGTGCGGCACCGCCGGTGGCACAGCGCGCGGATCGCGCGGGACACGACTCGCTTGCCGCCCTCGCCCTCGATCGCGTTCACCCACTTCGCCGAACCGTGGCTGGTGACGACCACGAGCCGACGGATGTTGGTGAGCAGCGGACGCACGCGGTTGCCGCCTGCCGGCAGCTCGAAGGCGACGCCGCGCACGAGGATGCGATCGAACCAGCCCTTGAGCATCGCCGGTTGGCCGCTCCACCACGTCGGGTAGACGAGCACCAACGCCTCGCACCACCGCAGCGACTCGACGTAGGCGAGCTCGAGCGGCGCGTTCTGCGGAGTGCGGCGCTCGTGCACGTCGAGGTAGTTGCGGTGCTCGTCGAGGGTCAGCTCCGGCTGGAAGCCGTTGGTGTACAGGTCGATCTCGCGCACCTCGTGGCCCGCGCCGTGGAGACCGGCGAGTGCGCGGGTGCGCAGCTGGGCGACGTACGAGTCGGCCAGCGGGTGGCAGAAGACGAGCAGCGTCCTCACAGCGACCGCATCGCGTGCTCGACCTCGGTGATGAACCTCATCCGCTGCGCAGCGGTCGACGTGTCGACCGCGTAGAGCGGCAGCCACTTCGCTCGCGTCCGCAGGCCGGTGCTGACGCGCAGGGCACGGGTGATCGTGCGACGTCCGTTGTCGTTGATCACCTTCACGTACGCGCGCGGCGAGCCGTACGTGCTGATGCCGATGATGCGCCGCACGTTGGTCAGTCCCGGTCGGACGCGACCCTGGTCGTCGAAGACGAAGCCGACCCCCGGCACCATCACCCGTTCCAACCACCCCTTGAGCACGGCGGGCAGCGAGCTCCACCACGTCGGGTAGACGAAGACGAGCGCCTCGGCGCGCTGCACCGCCGCGATGTGGGCACGCACCTGCGGGTCGAGGACCGGGTCGTCGCCGTGGTAGGCGTGGCGCTCGTCGGCCGACATCGCCGCGCGGAAGCCGTCGGCGCTCAGGTCGAGGACATCGACCTCGTGGCCGGCGTGGGCGAGCGCTGCGGTCGCCGCCCGGGCGATGGCGTGCGTGAAGCTCTCCGGGTTGGGATGAGCAACGATCACCAGCGTTCGCATGACGTGCGGACGCTAGCGCTGCCCGTCCGCCTGCGAGCCCATCGGTACGATGCACGGGTGAGCGCACCGATCGACTCCGTGCGCGTCGCACCGGGCGTTCCGGCAAGGTCCTACCCCGTGCGCGCCTACCTCGGCGGGTTCGTCGTGCTCGGGCTCAGCAGCAGCATCGCCGGCCCGGCGCTGTCGCACCTGCGCGACCGGGTCGGCACCACCGACGGCGGGATCGCCAGCGTCTTCGCCGTCAACGCGTTCGGGTACATCGTCGGGTCGCTCGGCGGTGGCCGCTTGGTCGATCGCGGCAACGCGCACCGGTGGTGGGCGATCGCACTGGCCGTCGTGATCGCATCGATGCTCGTCATCGCCGAGGCACCGAACCTGTTCGTGCTGCTCGTCGCGTTCGCGGTCATGGGCGCAACGGGCGGGCTGGCCGACGTCGCCGGCAACACGCTCGTCGTGTGGAGCCGCCACGGCCGGGCGACCTCGCTGCTGAACGGGTTGCACCTGTGCTTCGCGCTCGGCGCGCTGGCGACGCCGATCGTCGTCGCCCGGTCGCTCGACTGGTTCCACTCGCTCTGGGCGGTCACGATCCCCACCGGCGCGATCGCCGCGATCTGCGCGGTGCGGATGCTCACGCGGCCGGAGCCGGAGCGCTCGCTCCCGCCGCCGGTGCCGGCGGGCGATCGCCACCCGCGGGCTCGGTCGAGCCAGCTCGCATCGGTCTGCGTGTTCTTCTTCCTGTACGTGGCGATGGAGTCCGGCTTCGCCGGGTGGATCCACACGTACGTCGAGCAGGTCGATCCGGGCAATTCGGCGACCGGCGTGACGGTTGCGTTCTGGGCCGGCTTCGTGCTCGGCCGGATGATCGCCATCGCCGTCGGCACGCGCATCAGCGCCGGGCAGATCGTCGGCTCGTCGATGGTCGTGGCGCTCGCGGCGATGGTCTGCCTCGTTGCCGTCGGCCGCACCGGCCCGGCGCTGTGGGTCTTCGTCGTCCTCTACTCGATGGCGATCGCCCCGCAGTTCGCCTCGATGGTGTCCTACGCCGAGCACCACCTCTCGTTGTCCGGCGCGTCCACGTCGCTGTTCATCGCCGCGTCCGGCATCGGCGGGCTCTCGTTGCCGTGGGTGATCGGCCAGTTGTTCGACCACCTCGGCGCCGAGTCGCTGCCGCCGACGATCCTGGTCGTCACCGTGCTCGCCGGCGTGAGCGCGCTCGTGGTGCGCTCGACGGTGGGTCAGCGCCCGCCGGTGACGTCGAGGAAGGTGCCGGTGACGTAGCCGGCAGCGGGCGACGCCAACCACAGCACACCCGCGGCGACTTCGTCGGTCGACCCGCTGCGGCCCATCGGGATCATCGGTGCCATCCGCTCCACCCGGCCCGGGGGTGCGTGGTCGTGGAAGTCGCTCTCGATCAAGCCGGCGCGCACGGCGTTGACGCGCACGCCGTGCAGTGCGAGCTCCTTGGCGATGCCGGTGGTCATCGTCTCCAGCGCACCCTTCGACGCGGCGTAGTGCACCCACTCACCGGCGCTGCCGAGCACTGCTGCCTTCGACGAGATGTTGATGATGTTGCCGCCGCGACCACCCCGGTCGGTGCGCATGCGCGCCGCGGCCTCACGGCTGCAGATGAACGCGCCTGTCACGTTGACGGCCCACAGTCGCTGGAGCATCTCCGCGGTCACGACATCGAGCTCTCCGTAGGCGCCGGCGATGCCCGCGTTGTTGACGAGGAGGTCGAGACGTCCGAAGCGTCGATCGATCTCGGCGAACATCGCCACGACCTGTGCCTCGTCGGCGACGTCGGCTTCGACGGCCACCGAGCCGTTGCCGAGCGCGTCGGCCAGCGCCTGCGCGGCGGAGGCGCTGTTGGCGTAGTTGACCACGACGCGGTAGCCGTCGGTGGCAGCGGCACGGCAGATCGCCGCGCCGATGCCCCGGCCACCGCCGGTGACCAGCGCGACGGGTGCGTCCGCGTCGATCAACGCAGCAACGCCTGCAGCGCGTCGCGTGCTGCCGGCCACTCGTCATCGGTGATCGAGAAGATGGCGGTGTCGCGCGCTTTGCCGATCTCGGCCGGCACGTAGGACGCGCGGTTGTGGCGCAGGATGCCTTCGAAGCTCGCGCCGACGCGTTGGATCGCGGCGCGGCTGCGCTCGTTGCGCGCGTCGGTGCACAGGCACAGCCGCTGCACGCCCCACACGTCGAACGCATGCGTGAACAGCAGCAGCTTGGCCTCGGTGTTGATGCCCGATCGTTGCGCCGACGCGGCGAGCCAGGTGCCGCCGACCTCGACCTCGTCAGGGAACGGCCGTCCGCCCCACCAGGCCAGCTCCATGTAGCGCGTGCATCCCACCAGCGCGCCGTCGGCGAGGCGCCGCTGCACCAACGGCACCGCCTTGTCCTGCTGCGCCAGGTCGAGCAGGCCGGCGACGTATCGCTCCATCGACGGTCGGTCGGCGGGCACCATCGTCCAGCCGTAGGTGTCGCGGTGCTCGGACGCGGCGACGAGGAGGTCGTCGACGTGGTCGAGCGCGATCGGCTCCAGTTGAACCTGCGTGCCGGTGAGGGTGGGTGCTTCGAGCATCATTCGCCCGACAGCTTGGCAGTACCGTCCGGTCGGTGAGCGCACCGATTTCCGAGCCACCTTCCAATCCGTCGGCAGCAGTGCACCGCGCCGTGATCTGCCGCGAGTTCGCCCCGCTCGATCGACTCGCCGTCGAGGAGGTCCCGTCGGCGCCGTGCGGCGACGGTGACGTTCGCATCGCGGTGACCGCGGCCGGCGTGAACTTCGTCGACGCGCTGTTCGTGCAGGGGCTCTACCAGATCAAGCCGCCGTTGCCGTTCGTGCCCGGCAACGAGATCGCCGGCGTCGTCGTCGAGGTCGGTGCTGCGGTGACGTCGCCCGTGGTGGGTGATCGTGTCTTCGCCAACGTCGGCCTCGGCGGCTACGCCAGCGAGGTGGTCGTCGATGCGCGCCGAGCCCTCGCCATCCCCGCGGGTGTCACCGACGGGCAGGCGGCGACGTTCACGCAGAGCTACATGACCGCGTGGTTCGCGCTGGTCGAACGGGCGAAGGCGCGGGCGGGGCAGTGGTTGCTCGTGCTCGGCGCCGGCGGTGGTGTGGGGCTTGCCGCGGTCGACGTCGGGCGGGCACTCGGGTTGCACGTGATCGCTGCCGCGTCGACGGCGGAGAAGCGCGCCGTCGCCACGGCACACGGCGCGGAGGTGGTCGTCGACTCATCGAGCCAGGACGTGAAGGCGATCGCCCGCGAGGTGGTCGCCGCGGCGACACCGGGGGCCACCGGTGTGGACCTCGTCTACGACCCCGTCGGTGGCGTCGCCGGCGAGGACGCGCTGCGCGCGCTGGGAGAGGACGGGCAGTTCCTCGTCATCGGCTTCGCCAGCGGCACGATCCCCAAGCTGCCGGCCAACCAGGTGCTGCTGCGCAACCGTCGCGTCACCGGTGTCGACTGGGGCGCGTGGGTCGGGCGGAACGGAGCGGCCAACCAGGCGATGCTCGGCGACGTGCTGCAGGCGATCGCCGATGGGCGTCTCTCGCCGGTCGAGCCGGTCACCTACGCGCTCGACGACGTGGCCACCGCACTGGCCGATCAGCAGCAGCGCCGCGTCGTCGGCAAAGCAGCGCTGGTGCCGTGACGGTGCTCAGCTGATGACGGAGCGCCCGCGGTCCGTCGATGGCGGCATCGATGCCGTCGCGGTGCCCGGGATGACCGGTCGGATGTGGTTGGCCGGCAAGCACGCGGTGGCTGCCGACCCGGAGGCGGCGATGGCGCGCGTCGGAGCGTCGATGGTGATCTGCCTCTGCCAGGCGCACGAGCTCGACGACCGCTTCCCCGGCTACACCGCCTGGTTGCGCGAGCCGCCTCACGAGGGCGCGGCGCGGTGGTTCCCGACGCCCGATCTCGGCGTTCGTTCGCTGGCCGACACCGTGGCGCTCGTCGACGAGGTGCTGGTCGAGGTCGGCGCCGGCAACGACGTCCTGATCCACTGCGGCGCCGGCATCGGGCGCGCGGGAACGCTCGCGTGCATGGTCCTGATGGCAGCAGGCAGTGAGCTTGCAACCGCGGTCCGCGTGATCGCCGCGAACCGCCCGATGGGGGGTCCCGAGGCAGGTCAGCAGTCGGATATGTTGCACGAGTTCGGGCGCCACCTCGGTCGCTGACGCGTCGTCACGTATCAGCCGCATCGGGTGGTGCTCTGTGCATCGTTCGGGCCACGTTGCCCGCGAGACGGAGGACCAGTCATGTTCGAGTCCGAGTACGGCGAGTCGTCGTCGATCTGGCGCAAGGTGATCGGTGTGGTGATCGTTGCCGCGCTCATCGGTGGTGGGTACTTCCTCTTCACCTCGATGTCGGGCGGGAGCAACAAGCCGCGTGTGGCCTCGCTGCCGCCGTTCGACACGACCACCGAGGCCACGGACGCCACCGTGTCCGTCCCGGCGGGTGCAACGACGACCACCGTCGCCTCGTCGACCGACGACACCGTTGTGATCGGCTCGACGCCTGTCGCGCCGCCACCCTCGGATCCTGCCGGCTCGTCGACCACCACGACGGTCGTCGTTGCATCGGACGCACCCCCGCCGAGCACGCTGCCCGACGGCTCGTACGCTCCGATCGTCGCCATCTTCGACACCGGAACGATCTCGCTGCAGGGAGCGGTGCCGAGCCAGGCGGCGTCGGACCTCCTCGAGAGCCTCGCCGCGGCCAACAGCAAGACGCCGGGCGTTGCCGTGCTGAACCTGACGACGATCGATCCCCGCGTGCCCGCTGGCATCGGCATCCGGGTGATCGAGCTGACCGCATCGCGGTTCCCCGAGGGCAAGGACGTGGTCGTGCCGGAGCACGCGCTGGAGCTCGATCGAGTCGTCAACATCATGAACGCCTTCCCGAACGTGACGGTGCTCGTCATCGGCCACGCCGACCAGAACGGCACCGTCGAGCACAACCAGGAGCTGTCCGAGCGCCGTGCCGTGGCCGTGGTCAACTACATGGAGTCGCACGGCATCTCTGCTGATCGCCTGTCGTCTCGGGCCGTCGGTGAGAACGATCTGCTCAGCCTGAACAGCGACGCCGCCTCGTTGGCGATGAACCGTCGCACCGAGTTCGTCTTCTACGGGCTCCTCATCGGAGCCTGAGACCGAGCACTCCAGCATCGGCGCCGCGAGCCTGCGAGCAAGCACGGCAGGTGAGCGGAGCGGACCGAAGCTGAGAGACTCGGCGGATGACTGACGTCGTTGCACCGAGGCCGATGCCGTACTCGCCATCGGCGGATCAATCGACGCCGCTCGTCTACGCGTGGCCGTTGAGCGTCGTCGCCGGCGACGAGGTGACGATCCACGCCCGTGGCCCCGTCGGGGGCGCGACGTTGGCGATCTCGCGAGTCGGCGCATCGCGGGCCGTGGTGCACACGTCGACGGTGTCGTTGCGGCCGGAAGACCTTCTGCCCGAATCGGACGCAGCCGGTTGTGACTGGCCCGTGAGCGCCGCCGTGACCGTCGATGCCGATTGGCCCTCGGGCTACTACGAGGTCGTCGTCGGTCTCGATGACGGGCGCGAAGCAGTCGCCTTCTTCGTCGTACGCGCCGCGGCGCCGAACCCCGATCGTCCGCTGCTCGTGCTGACCACCAACACGCTGAACGCGTACAACGACATCGCCGGCACGAACCTGTACAACGGCGGAACGCACGCCTCGTTCATGCGGCCGGTCGCGCCGGGCTTCCTGCGCAAGCCGGCGGGCCCTGGCTTCCGCGTCGCCGTGCTCGATCCGCCGGATCCGCGGATGCGCACGCACGTCGGCCACATCCGCGCCAACGGCCTGTCGGGCTGGTCGGGATCCGCCGGTTGGCCCTCGTGGGAGGAGCCGTTCGTGCGCTGGTGCGAGCAGCAGGGGTTCGGGCTCGACTACGCGACGAACGCCGATCTGGAGGAGCGCCCGAACGTGCTCGACGGGCGTCGCCTCTACCTCAGCGTCGGCCACGACGAGTACTGGTCGTGGGGCATGCGCGACACCGTCGAGCAGTTCGTCGCCGGCGGCGGCAACGCCGCGTTCCTGAGCGGCAACGTCTGCTTCTGGCAGGTGCGCCTCGAGGAGGCAGGGCGAACGATGGTCGGCTACAAGCAGCGCTTCGAGCAGGACCCCGTGTTCGGCACCGATCGGCAGGATCGGTTGACGAGCATCTGGAGCGATCAGCTGATCGGTCGTTCGGAGAACTCGATGAGCCTGATGTCGTTCAACCGCGGCGGGTACCATCGCATCGGTCGATCGGTCGGTTCGGGCGCCGGCGGGTACACCGTGCACCGCGCCGACCACTGGCTGTTCGAGGGGAGCGACGTCGGTCGTGGCGATCTGCTCGGGGCGAAGGGCACGGTCGTCGGCTACGAGTGCGACGGCTGCGAGATGCGCTTGGTCGACGGTGTCCCCGAGCCGACCGGCAGCGACGGTTGCCCCGAGGGCACCGTGATCCTGGCCACCGCGCCGGCGTCCGGCTTCACGCGCGAGACAGCGCAGCGTCCCGTTCCGGAGGACGGGTTGTCGGAGGTCGAGTTCCACGCGTGGCGCGTGCTCGGTTCACACGACGCGGCCACGACGCACCGGTTGGAGAACGGCCACGCCGTGTTCGCCGTGCTCGACGGCGAGCAGGGGAGGGGCACCGTGATCACCACCGGGTGCACCGACTGGGCCTGGGGCCTCGACGCCGCCGACCCCGCCATCGAACGCATCACCACCAACCTCATCCGCCGCCTCGGGTGAGCGATCGGTCGTCAGGTCGCCGAGTCCAACACGGCCTGCACGATCCGTTCGCCGCTCTCCAGGTCTGGACCGCGAAGGCACGCGCGGATCATGGGCACGTTGAAGCCATCCGCGTTGGGGATCCACGCGGTGATCGTCTCGTCGCCGCCGCAAGCGCCCGGTTGCTCGTGGGTCACGACGGCGTCGCGTCCGGCGATCGACGCGTTCGGGGCGACGTCCGGTGCGATCCCCACGCCGAAGCCGGAGAGCACGCCGAACGAGATCACGATGCCGCCTGACGACGACGGAACCGGCGCCCCGCAGCCGTTCGGTGTGCATCCGTCGCGGACTTCGAAATTGCTGTAGTAGTCGTCGACCGACTCGGCACTGCTTGCGAAGCCGTCCGATCGGAAGGTGAGCTCGTCGGGGATCGTGAAGGTCAGTCCGCCTTCCGTCAGCATCCGCGGGAACGCCGTCGTGGTGGTGGCTTGACCGACAGCGTCGGTCGCACCCGCCCTGCTCGTCGAGCTGTCGCCGCTGCTGCACGACGTCAGCGCGACCAAGCCCGCCAGGATCACCATCGCCCGCATCTGCCCATCATGAGCGCGGCCCGGGCGAGGCGCAACGACGCATCGGACCAAAACGAGCTCTGACCCGGCCGAGAGCCGGGTCAGAGTTGTGTGCGCCCCCTGGGTTTCGAACCCAGAACCTGCGGATTAAGAGTCCGTTGCTCTGCCGTTGAGCTAGAGGCGCAGCAGGTGCAGGAGTGTAGGTCGGCGGGCGACCGACACCACTGCACGTTCTTGTGTGCTTGGGGTGACCGACGGGGCTCGAACCCGCGACATCCAGGATCACAACCTGGCGCTCTACCAGCTGAGCTACGGCCACCATGCGAACGAACGCATCTCGCGATGCGGCCGTCACAGGCCCGACATTCTGCCATCCCCCTCCTCGAAAAGCACAAGCTGATTGCCGACGGCTCGGAACGAGGAACATCCAGTTCGGTGCCCACGGTGTGCACCGCACGGCTCGTGACGGGCGGCTCGTCGGGTACGCATTCCGTGGTCGGCTAGGCTCGTGAGAACGAAATCCGTCAGGAGAGGGTCATGACCACAACGGAATCCGTCAACGATCGTCAGCAGCAGCTGGCGGCACGGGCCCGTCAGATCACCCAGCGGGAGCTCGGCACCTACATGCAGCGCACGGCTGGCTCGATGAAGGCCAGCGAGCGGGCGCGCAAGGTGCTGCCCCTCGGCGTGCCGTCGAGCTTCCAGGCCTACGACCCGCATCCGATCGTCGTCAAGCGCGCCCAGGACGCGTGGATGGAGGACGTCGACGGCAACCGGTACATCGACTACGACATGGGCTTCGGCGCGTTGTTCTCCGGGCACGTCAACCCGGCGGTGCGCCGTGCGGTCGGGGCGCAGCTCGACGACGGCACGTTGTTCGTCACCCCGTGCGAGATGAACGCCGAGGTCGCCGAGCTGCTCGCAGCGCGCTACGGCCTGCCGATGTGGCGGTTCACCAACTCGGGCACCGAGGCGACGATGGACGCGATCCGCGTCTGTCGCGGCATCACCGGCCGGGAGAAGATCGTCAAGGTCGAAGGCGGCTACCACGGCCACCACGACGAGGTGATGATCTCGATGAAGCCGCCGATCAGCGAAGCCGGTCCTGCGGACTCACCGCGAGCCATCCCGGCCACCGCGGGCATCACCCGCGCCGTGCTCGCCGACACGTTGGTCATCCCGTACAACGACCCGGCAGCGCTCGAGCGTGTGCTCGCCAACGGCGACGTGGCGTGCTTCATCGTCGAGCCGGTGATGGAGAACATCGGCATCTGCCTGCCGCAGCCGGGCTACCTCCAGGCCGTCCGCGAGATCACGAACCGCTACGGCACGAAGCTGATCTTCGACGAGGTGAAGACCGGCATCACCGCCGGCTGGAGCGGCGCCACCGGTGCCGTCGGCGTGCTGCCCGACCTCGTGTGCCTGGCCAAGAGCATCGGTGGCGGCCTTCCGCTCGGGGCGTTCGGCGGCACGCAGGAGTGCATGGACCAGATCACCTCCGGCAGGGTGCTCCACCTCGGCACGTACAACGGCAACCCGTTGTGCATGGCTGCCGGGCGAGCCGTCCTCGCCGAGGTGTGCACGCCGGAGACCACCGATGCGACGATCGCTCGCAACCGCATGCTGCTCGACGCGGTCGACGGGATCATCGCCGACGCCAACCTGCCGGCGCACACGGTGCAGTTCGGTGCCAAGGGCTGCGTCACGTGGGCGCCCCAGCAGATCCGCAACTACCGCGACTACAAGGGCACCGACTTCGACCTCGCGTTCGCGCAGTGGATGCACGGCATCAACCGCGGCGTGCTGCTGCCGCCGGGGCTTGACGAGCAGTGGCTGATCTCCGTGATGCACACCGACGCCGACGCGATGCACTACGCCGACGTGTTCGCCGAGTTCGTCGGCGAGCTCATCGCCTGATCCTCGGGCGGCGGAGCGGTCACCACCGTGTGGCTCGGCGCCAGCCACATCGCACCGACCACGAGGATCGTCACTGCGGTGCCGAGCGTGACCGTTCGCGGCCCGAACCACTCGATGGTCGGTCCGGCGATCGCGTAGCCGACGGCGATGCCGAGCGTGTTGGCCACGCCGAGGCCGGCGTAGGCGCGTCCCCGCATGCGCTCGTCGATCGCGCCGACGAAGGCCGACTCGGCGAGCACGATCTCCGGGCCGAGCGAGATGCCCCACACGAGCCAGCCGACGCCCATCAGCCACGGCACGTGGACGAGCACGCCCAACGCGCAGCACGCCGCGTACACGGGGGCCGCCAGCACGAGCACCGTGGGCAGCGGCAGGGTGAACCGGTGGCCGCCGAACAGCGCCAGGCCGGATGCGGCGCCGATGCCGTAGCAGGAGATCGACAGCCCGTACCAGTAGTCCGGCGCGTCGAGCGTGCGATGGAACCACACGAGCGCGGCGGCCATGCAGAGGCCGATCGTTGCGTTCTCGAACGCCCAGTAGAGGCACAGCCGGCGAACGAACCGCGTGCGCACGACGATCGCCATCCCGCTGATGAGGTCGCGCAGCTGTGAGTCGTGATGGGCGCGGCGACGGGTGCGCGCCTCGACGTCGAGCCCGAAGATGCCGACGTGGATCAGCGCGGCCACGGCGAACGTCATCGATGCGAGCGCGATCGTCGCTGTCTCGCCCACGGCCCACACGAGCAGCGCACCCGCCGCGGGACCGATGATCAGCGACACGGACTGGATGAAGCGCCGCACGGCGAGCACCTGCTGCAGGTCGTCGCGGGCCTGCGACGGGATCAGCGCGTCGAACGACGGGTTGTCCAACTGACCGAGCGATCGTGCGGCGACGCCGAGCGTGACGGTGAGCCACAGCGGACCGACGGCCCACGCACCGAGCAGCAGCGCCGTGCGGGCGAGGAACGACCACACGAGCACCTTCTGCCGATCGAAGCGGTCGGCGAGGACGCCGCCGACGATGCCGAGCACGACTCCGGCGAGCATCTCCGCGGTGAAGGTGATCGACGTCGCCGTGGCCGATCCGGTGCGGGCGAACACCAGCAGCGGAAGCGCCACCGTGACGATCCCGTCGCCGGTCTCCGAGAGGAACTGCGCGCCGACGAGGTGTCGCAGGGCGCGGCGGCGCAACGGGGTGATGATCGACGAGCGGATCTTCGGAACGCTACCGAGGTGCCCCGATGGCGGGGTTCAGCTCCAGCGCCGCTCTTCGTTGTAGCGGTAGGTGCTGACCGGCGTGCTCCACCGCTTGCGACGACGCATCATCCCGGAGCTGACGAGGAGGCCGAGTCCGCCACCGATGAGCAGCAGCTCGACCGCGATGAGCACGCCGATGGAATCGTCGGCGAGGCGCGCGGGCACGTTGGACCACGGGTTGTCGCTGAGCGCGGGGATCAAGAACCGAGGGATGAGGTAGCCGAGCACGATGCCCAGGACCGCCAGCAGCAGGAGCCCGAAGCCGAGGCTGCGCACGAGCGCACTGCGATCGGGATGCGTGGTCATGCCGACGACGCCGAAGGCCAGTGCGGCGATCGCTGCGATCGGGACCAGCCAGGTGAGGACCTGGCGCAGGATGTTGAGCAGCCCGATCCGCGGCACGGGCAACGTCACCGGTGGCAGCGCGGCGACGCGTTCATCGCGAACCACCTCCACCATCTGCGCGCCGGTGATCTGCACCGGCTTGTCCTGTTCACCGATCAGGTGGGCGTGGGCGTCGCGCAGGATGTTGGCCATCAGCTTGGCTCCCGCCGGCGTGCTGGCCACCTGGGTGACCGTTCCGCGAACCTGCTCGAGCGTGATGTTCGGATCGAGCGCGGCGAGCGTGGGCGTCGCCGCGTTGGCGATCACATCGACGAGCTCGGTCTTGATCTCGCTGTCACCGAGCACGACGGGCGCGAGATCGGCGGTGCGATCCGGCTCGAACGCGGTTCGCTGCAGCAGCCAACCGCCGAAGGCAAGGCTGGCGCACGTGTACGCGATCCCGAACAACAACCCCGCAAGTGTCCTGCGCACCGGAGCATTATGGTCGACGTGTCAATGCAGGCGGTCAGCGGCTCGTGCGGACACGGTGGCGATCAGGCGATCGCGGCGTGTGCTTCGGCCAGTTCTGCCGGCTCCGGTCGGTGCACGGCGAGGTCGAACGCCAACCAGATCGTGTAGGTGAACGGGTAGATGATGACCGGCAGCAGCAGCGCGCCGATCGCCAGGCCGACCACCAGCGGGAGCACCGGGATGTCGGGGGTGGTGGTGATGATGCCCACGGCCATCGCCACGGTGAGGGCGAAGAAGGTGACGACCGTGTTGACCGTGATCGCTCCGAGCTCGAAGCCCACTTCGCGTCGCCACCTGATGCCACAGGTCCGGCATCGGTCGTGCTTGCCGAACCAGCCGCGCAGGAACGTGCGCCGGCTGCCGCACCACGGGCAGTGCAGCACCAGCGCTCGGGCTGCCATGCGCTTGAACGACGGGACCTTCGGCGGAGGACGGCGATCGGAGGGTCGGGGCACAGCACCAGGATACGGGCTGTTCGAGGATGCTTGATCGAACGGCTGTTCGTAGTTACACTCCTGTCGTTCGAACGTCTCCGGGGAACCGTGTCACACCCCCGTCGTACGGTTCGCTCATCGAGATTCGGGACCGTGCGAGTCGGTCTCCAGCAGGCAGCAGCGAGCCCGTGCAGGCAGCACGAGCACCCGGAACCAAGCACCCGGGCAACAGAAACGGAGACAGACGTGAGCAACGGCAACGACCGCGACAAGGCACTCGAAGTGGCCCTGGCGGCCATCGACAAGCAGTTCGGCAAGGGGTCCATCATGCGGATGGGCGAGAAGGGCAGCATGGCCATCGAGGTCGTGCAGACGGGTGCGCTGTCGCTCGACCTCGCCCTCGGCGTGGGCGGTCTTCCCCGCGGCCGCGTCATCGAGATCTTCGGCCCGGAGTCCTCCGGCAAGTCGACGCTGGCGATGCACGTCGTCGCCGAGGCACAGCGCAACGGCGGCATCTGCGCCTACGTGGACGCCGAGCACGCGATGGACCCGATCTACGCACGGGCCATCGGCGTCGACGTCGATCAGCTGCTGATCAGCCAGCCCGACACCGGTGAGCAAGCACTGGAGATCGCCGACATGCTCGTGCGCTCCGGTGCGCTCGACGTGGTCGTCATCGACTCCGTCGCCGCGCTGACCCCTCGCGCCGAGATCGAAGGCGAGATGGGCGACACGCACGTGGGCCTGCAGGCCCGGTTGATGAGCCAGGCGCTGCGCAAGCTCACCGCCAACCTCAACCGCACCAACACCATCATGATCTTCATCAACCAGCTGCGCGAGAAGATCGGCGTCATGTTCGGTTCGCCGGAGACCACGCCCGGCGGTCGTGCGTTGAAGTTCTACTCCTCGGTTCGCCTGGACATCCGCCGCATCGAGAGCATCAAGGACGGTGCCGAGGTGGTCGGCAGCCGTACGCGCGTGAAGGTCGTCAAGAACAAGGTCGCTCCGCCGTTCCGCCAGGCCGAGTTCGACATCATGTACGGCAAGGGCATCAGCCGCGAGGGCTCGCTGCTCGACATGGCGGTCGACATGGGCATCGTCAAGAAGTCCGGTGCCTGGTTCACCTATGACGGCGAGCAACTCGGCCAGGGTCGAGAGAAAGCCAAGGACTTCCTCTCGGACAACCCCGAGGTGATGGCCGAGATCCACGACAAGGTGCGCGTGCAGGCCGGCATCGGCCAGGACGCAGAGCCGCAGCCGTTCTCGGCTGTGGATGACGAGCCGATCGAGATCGGCTGAACATGTCGGTTCCGGCACGCGTCACGTTGGTCACCCTCGGGGTGGCCGACGTGGCGCGCAGCACCGCCTTCTACCTCGGACTCGGCTGGCCGATGTCGAGTGCGTCGGTGGAGGGCAACGTCTCGTTCTTCCAGCTCGGTGGGTTGGCGTTCGGTCTCTTCGGGCGCCAGGCGCTGGCCGACGATGCACACCTCGACGACGCCGGGCCGGGGTTCCGGGGGGTGTCGCTGGCGATCAACCTCGCCAGTGAGGCGGAGGTCGACGAGGCCACCGCCTCGTGGGCAGCCAACGGCGGCACGGTCGTCAAGCAACCGGAGCGGGTCTTCTGGGGCGGCTACTCGGGCTACGTCGCCGATCCGGACGGCCACCTGTGGGAGCTCGCCCACAACCCTGGCTTCACGCTCACGTCGGATGGCATGGTGCAGTTGCCGTAGCGTCCGGTCATGCAGATCCGTCGCGTGGTCACCGGTCACGATTCCTCCGGCCGTTCGGTGTTCGTCGCCGACTCGGAGGTCCCCGCCTTCGAGCCGGCGATCATGCCCGGTGCCTCGTTCCATCGCTTGTGGGGCTTCGACGATGCGCCGACGTTCCCCGGCGACGGCAGCCAACCGCCCTCGATCACCTACTTCCCAACGGTGGGCGGGGTGCGCTTCGGCTTCTTCACGTTGGCGCCCGCCAACGCTCCCGGTCCGGACGCTTCCGTCGACATCGCTGCCGGCATGGCTGCGTTCGAAGCGGCGATGCCGGGGCTGCTCAGTCACATGGAGCCCGACGCCCCGGGCATGCACACCACTGACACGGTCGACTTCGAGGTGATCATCACCGGTACGGTCGTGCTCGAGCTCGACGACGGCGCGACGGTCACCCTGCACCCCGGCGACACCGTCGTGCAGAACGGCACCCGCCATCGCTGGTCGAACCCCGGCGACGTGCCGGCGCTCATCGCCGTGTTCCTCACCGGCGCCCACCGGAGCGCACCGGTAGCCTGATCGGCCTGTGATCCAGCCCGTCGACACCCCGAACGAAGCAAGCGCGGCGACGCCACCGGGGCCGCGCACCTACACGGTGCGCACGTTCGGCTGTCAGATGAACGAGCACGACTCGGAGCGCATCGCCGGCATGTTCGACGCCGACGGGTTCACCGCCGTGTCCGAGGAAGCCGACGCAGATGTGGTCGTGCTCAACACGTGCTGCATCCGGGAGAACGCCGACAACAAGCTGTACGGCAACCTCGGTCTGCTCAAGCGGTGGAAGGACGAACGCGAGGGTCGCCAGATCGTCGTCTCCGGGTGCCTGGCCCAGAAGGACCGCGAGGTCGTGCGCGACAAGGCGCCGTGGGTGGACGTCGTGCTCGGCACGCACAACGTGCATCGCGCCGCCGAGCTGCTGCGCACCGCCACCGAGCACGGCCCGATCACCGAGATCTTCGACGAGGCCGTGATCGACGACCACGCCCTGTTCCCGAGCGCGCTGCCGGCTCGTCGCGAGACCTCCTACAACGCGTGGGTCACCATCCAGATCGGCTGCGACAACAGCTGCGCCTTCTGCATCGTCCCGTCGGTGCGTGGCGTCGAGATCAGCCGCCCGTTCGCCGACGTCGTCGCCGAGGTCGAGGCGCTGGCGCTCGCCGGGACCACCGAGGTCACGCTCCTCGGCCAGAACGTCAACAGCTACGGCCGCGACCTGCAGCTCGCGGCACGCCAGGGCGGCGACCACGACGCCCGTGTGCGGCCACTGTTCGCCGAGCTGCTCCGCGCCGTCGGTGCCGTGCCGGGGATCCGCCGGGTGCGGTTCACCAGCCCGCACCCCAAGGACATGCGTGCCGACACGTTCGCGGCGATGGCCACGACGCCGGCGGTGTGCTCGCACCTGCACTACCCGCTGCAGTCGGGCAGCGATCGCGTGCTCGCGCTGATGCATCGCGGCTACACCGCCGAGCGCTACCTGCAACGGCTCACCGAGGCGCGGGCGACGGTCGACGATCTTGCCGTGTCCACCGACATCATCGTCGGCTTCCCGGGTGAGACGGAGGCCGACTTCGTGCGCACGCTCGAGGTCGCTGCGGCCGCCGAGTACGACTACGCCTACACGTTCCTGTTCTCACCTCGCGCCGGCACCGAGGCAGCGACGATGGAGCACCTGTTCGTCGATCCCGCCGTCGCCGCCGATCGGTTCCAGCGGTTGCGCGTCGTCGTCGAGCGCAGCGCACTGGCCAAGCACCGGGCACGAGTCGGGATGATCGAGGAGGTCCTCGTCGAGGGGCCGAGCAAGCGCGATCCGTCCGTCACCAGTGGCCGCACCCGTCAGAACAAGCTCGTCCACTTCGTCCCGCCGATGACGCTGCGCACGGGCGCGTACGCCACGGTCGAGATCACCTACGGCGCACCGCATCACCTCACCGGGCAGTTCGTCGAGCATCTCGCCGACCCGGCGCACAAGCGGCGCATCGCCGTGCTCGCCGGGTGACCACACCGATCGTGGGGGTCGGGCCGATCGTGGTCGTCGGCCCGACCGCGTCGGGCAAGAGCGACGTGGCGATGGCGTTCGCCACCGCACATCCCGGCAGCGAGATCGTCGCCGTTGACGCGATGCAGGTGTACCGGCGCATGGACATCGGGACGGCCAAGCCGACGCCAGCCGATCGCGCCGCGGTAGCGCACCACTGCCTCGACCTCGCCGACCCGGCAGACGAGTTCACCGTCGCCCAGTTCACCGTTGCCGCCACCGCGGCGCTCGACGACGTCTCCGGTCGGGGCGGCACGCCGGTCGTGGTCGGTGGCACCGGGTTGTACCTGCGCGCGCTGACCGACCCGATGGACATCCCCGGCCGCTGGCCTGCAGTCCGATCGAAGATCGAGGCACGGCTCGACACCGATGGGGTGGTCGCGCTGCACGGTGAGCTCGCCGCACTCGACCCGCTCGCTGCCTCGCGCATGGAACCGACCAACGAACGACGCGTCGTGCGCGCCCTGGAGGTCACGCTCGGTGGGGGTCGTCCGTTCAGCTCGTACGGGCCGGGCGTCAGCACCTACGAACCGACACCGTTCCGTCAGGTGGGCATCGCCTGGGAGCGCGAGGCCCTGGCCAGGCGCATCGAGCAGCGCGTGGCACGGATGATGTCGGCCGGGCTGCTGGCGGAGGTCGCGGCGATCGACGCCGACTCGACCTGGTCGCGCACCGCGCGTCAGGCGCTCGGCTACAAGGAGCTGCTGGCCCACCTTCACGGCGACGTCTCGCTCGACGAGGCGGTCGCGACGACGATCGTGCGCACGCGCCAGTTCGCCGTCCGGCAAATCAGATGGTTCCGCCGCGACCCACGCATACGCTGGGTGCAGGTCGGCGACGATCCGGTGGAGGAGCTCCTCCCCGTGTTGCGCTCGCTGGCCGAGGGATCTCCAACGGCACCATGACTGCAACCACCACACCGGCCACCACGCCCGGCATCGAACGCACCGAACCAGCGACCGTGCAGCTGACCAAGCACGAAGCACTCGGCAACGACTTCCTCGTCACCTTCCACCCACACGTGCAGGACCTGGCGGCGTGGGCGCGCCGGCTCTGCGACCGTCGACGCGGGATCGGTGCCGATGGGCTGCTGGTGGGGGAGAGCGCCGACGGCTACGCCGCGCAGATGGTGCTCTACAACGCCGACGGGTCGCGCGCCGAGATGAGTGGCAACGGCATCCGCTGCTTCGCACAGGCCCTCGCCGCGAGACGCGGCGACACGCACCCGCAGCGGATCCTCACCGACGCGGGCGAGCGGTTGGTGACCTTGCTCGACGGCGATGGACCGGATGAGATCCTTGCCGCGGTGGACATGGGTGAGGTGACGACGATCGCCGAGCCGGCCGACTGGCCGCGCATCGGTTGCGATCCGCTCCGGCCCGTCAGCCACCTCAGCGTGGGCAACCCACACACCGTGGTGGGCGTCGAGGACGTTCACGATGTCGACCTGCTGGCCATCGGCTCCGTCGTGCCGTACGTCAACGTCGAGATCGTCGAGCACGGCCCGGAGGTGCATGCGATCACGATGCGCGTCCACGAGCGCGGCGCCGGGATCACCGAAGCGTGTGGCACGGGTGCGTGCGCGGCAGCCTGGGCTGCGGTCGGGTGGGGTCTCGTTCCGGCCAGCAGCCCGGAAATCCTCGTGCACATGGACGGCGGCGATGCCAAGGTTCGCTTGCACCAACCGGGCCACGGGCGCGTCACGTTGATCGGTCCGGCCCGCCACATCGCCGACATCACCGTTCCCCATCCAGCACACCGGAGCACCACTGCATGACCACCCCGTACAACGAAGCACTCGGCGCAACGCTCATCGAGCGCACCAAGCGGGAGCGCATCGTGCTCGTCGGGGTCACCCTGCCCGGTCACACCGATGAGGACACGGAGGCAGGGCTCGACGAGCTGGCACTGCTCGTCGACACCGCGGGCGCCGACGAAGCAGCACGTCTCGTGCAGCGCCGCGACTCGCCCGATCACACGTGGTTCATCGGCAAGGGCAAGGCACAGGAGCTGAAGGAGATCTGCCTCGCCGTCGATGCCGACACCGTCGTGTTCGACAACGACCTCAGCCCGGCGCAGCAGTTCAACCTGGAGAAGATGCTCGGTCGCACGGCGCTCGATCGCACCGCGGTGATCCTTGACATCTTCGGCCAGAACGCGCACACGATGGAGGGCAAGGCGCAGGTCGAGCTGGCCCTCCTGCGCTACCGCCTGCCGCGGTTGCGGCGCGGCAACACGGCCAACCTGTCCCAGCAGTCCGGCGGCATCGGGACGCGCACCCGTGGCAAGGGCGAGACCAAGCTGGAGACCGATCGACGCACGTTGATGCGCCGCATCAACCGGTTGGAGGACGACCTCAAGCACCTGCAGGGCACGCGCCACCTGCAGCGCAAGAGCCGCTCGCGCAGCGGGCTGTCCGCGGTGACGATCGTCGGCTACACCAACGCCGGCAAGAGCACGTTGCTCAACCGGCTCACCCAAGCCGGTGTGCTCGTCGAGGACCGGCTGTTCGCCACCCTCGACCCGACCACCCGGCGCCTCTCGCTGCCCGGCGGCGAGCCGGTGCTGCTCACCGACACGGTCGGCTTCGTCCGCCGCCTGCCCCACGGCCTCGTCGAGTCGTTCAAGAGCACGTTGGAGGTCGCCGCCTCCGCCGACTTCCTGGTGCACGTCGTCGACTGCGCCGCGCCGGATCCCGAAGGGCAGATCGCCGCCGTCCGTTCCGTGCTCGGCGAGATCGACGCGCAGTCGGTGCCCGAGCTGCTGGTGTTCAACAAGGCCGATGCCGCACCCGACGTCGCCGCCGATCTGACCGCCCGTCACGAAGGATCGGTGGCCGTCAGCGCGGTCACCGGCGACGGCATCGACGCGTTCCTCGTGGTCCTCGCCGACCGGTTGCGCAGCATCACCGCCGTCATCGAGCTGCTGATCCCCTACGAGCGCGGTGACCTCGTTGCTGCGGTGCATCGCGAGGGTGAGGTGGTGTCGACGTTGAACGACGTCACGGGACTGCGCATCAGGGCGCGCCTCAGCGACGCGTCCGCCGGTCGGCTGGCGGAGTTCGTCGCGCTCGCCGCAGCGCACCCCGCCGGAACCGGTTGAACGATTCGCGGTGAGCACTGTGGCCACGTCGGCGCGATCGGCCAAGATGGTCGACGCATGACCGTTGACGCACCGGCCGAGGGCTTCGTCCCTCCGCCGTACCCCTACGACCGTCTCGACCGCTTCGCGCCGCTCGGGGCGCGCCTCGAGGGGGGCATCGTCGACCTGTCCGTGGGCACGCCCTGCGATCCACCGCTGCCGGCCGTCATCGCCGCGCTCGGGTCGTCGAACAGCGAGCGCGGCTACCCGCCGAGCATCGGCACCGAGCCGCTGCGCGCGGCGGTGCAGTCGTGGATGCGCCGCCGCTTCGACGTCGACGTGCCGCTCGCCCAGATCGCTGCGTGCATCGGCACGAAGGAGCTCGTCGCCACCACGCCGCAGTTCCTCAAGCTGCGCACCCCGTCGCGCGACACCGTGCTCTACCCGGCTGTCGCCTACCCGACCTACGAGATGGGCGCGGTCCTCGCCGGCTGCCGGCCCGTGCCGGTTCCTCCGCTGCCGGACGGTGGCATCGACCTCGCCGCGATCGATCCGGCCGACGCTGCACGGGCGCTGATGCTCTGGGTCAACAGCCCGTCCAACCCGACCGGCGCGCTCAGCGACCTCGGCGCGGCGGCGGCCTGGGGACGGGCACACGACGTGCCGGTGTTCAGCGACGAGTGCTACGTCGAGTTCACCTGGGACGCAGCGCCGTCGAGCATCCTGCAGCACGGGTTCGACGGTGTGGTCGCCGTGCACTCGCTGTCCAAGCGCAGCAACCTCGCCGGCGTGCGCGTCGGCTTCTACGCCGGCGACGCCGACATCGTCGGGTACCTCAAAGAGGTGCGCAAGCACGTCGGCCTGCTGGTGCCCGGGCCGGCGCAGGCGGCAGGGGTGGTCGCCCTCGGCGACGATGCCCACGTCGTCGTGCAGCGCGACCGCTATCGCCACCGGCTCGAACGGTTGGCGACGGTGCTGTCGGCATGGTCCGGCCTCGACGTCCCGATGCCGGCCGGCAGCTTCTACCTCTGGTTCGACGCCCAGGACGGATGGGCGTTCGCCGAGCGGTTGGCCACCGAGGGTGGGGCGCTCGTCAGCCCCGGCGACTTCTACGGAGCAGGCGGTGCGCAGAACGTCCGAGCCGCCGTGGTACAACCTGACGAACGGATCGAGCTCGTCGCACGGCGACTGGGGGTCAACTGATGTCGTACCAACCGCCGCCGTCTGAACCGGGAGCACCCGGTCCAGCGCCCTACCTCCCGCCGGCACCCGCGCCATACGCGCCGTCGACCATGCAGATGCCGACAGCGGTCGCAGGGCCAGCGCCGACCGCTGACCACGGTGGTCGCGGTGCGCGACGCACGTTGCCGTTGGTGCTGGGCGTGCTGTTGCTCGTCGCCGGGATCGGGGCGGCTGCGGCAGCGTTCGTGCTCAGCTCGTCACGGCTCGAGGACGGCGTCAAGCAGCTCGCCCGCGCGCCCGTCGGGTGCACCACGACGCTCGAGTTCGACAAGGCCGGCACGTTCAACGTCTTCGTCGAGACCAAGGGCAAGCTGACGGATCCGTTGAAGGGCGACTGCGCGGCGAAAGACGAGTACGACCGCGGCGACGATGACGCACCGGATGTCACGCTGACCCTCAAGGACGGCAACGACGACGAGATCACCATCGACGAGGCAAGTGGGCCGACCTACGACGCGGCTGGTTTCGTCGGATCCGCCATCGGCAAGGTGACGATCGAGGAAGCCGGCACGTACCGGCTCAAGGTGGACTCCAGCTCCGACGACTTCGCCATCGCGCTCGGCAAGGACCCCGACGGTGACGCATCTTCGCTGCAGACGATCGGCTTGATCGCCGGTGGCGCCGCCGCGCTGATCGGGCTGGTCCTGCTGCTGCTCGGCATGCGTCGCCGGCCCGCCCCCGCAGCGGCCGTGGTCCCGCCGTCGCCGTGGAACGCCGGTGTCACCGGTGTGCCGTCGGTACCCGGGTACGTCGCGCCACCGCCCGCCGCGCCGCCGATCGACGTGTGGAACGTCAGCCGTCCGGCCGTCGAGTCGCCGCCGACCGAGCCGTTGCCGTCGCAACCTGCGCCGTGGCAACCGGCCACCGAGCAGATGCCCGTTGCTCCCGATGAGGAGCCGCCGCCGGCGGCGCCGTGGGGTGCGCCGCAGGTCTGACGAGTGCCGCTCAGAGGCGGCGCATCACCGTGACGACCTTGCCGAAGATCTGCACCTGATCGGCGTCGAAGACCATCGGTGACAGGCGCGGGTTGGCCGGCAACAGGGTGATGGTGTCGCCGTCGCGCTGCAACGTCTTCACCGTCGCCTCTTCCCCGGGGATGCCGGCGATGACGATGCAGCCGTTGTCGGCAGTGGTCTGGGCGCGGGCGACGACGAAGTCGCCATCCATGATGCCGACCTCGATCATCGAGTCGCCTCGGACGCGCAGCATGAACAGGTCGCCCGTGCCGGTGAAGTCCTCCGGCAGCGGGTAGAGCTCCTCCACGTTCTCTTGGGCCAGCACGTCGGTGCCGGCGGCGACATCGCCGACCAACGGCACGTGGCGCACGTGGCGGCGCTCCATGGCCACGCCCGACGACGGGTCGAACCGGACCTCGATGGCGCGCGGCTTGGTTGGGTCTCGCTTGAGGAAGCCCATCCGCTGCAACGACGCCAGGTGGCTGTGCACCGTGGAGGGCGAGGTGAGCCCGACGGACTCACCGATCTCACGAACGCTCGGCGGGTAACCGCGCTCACGCATGCTGGTTTCGATGACATCGAGGATGCCGCGCTGGCGGGCCGTGAGCTGTTCGGACATGGGGACAGCGTACGCGCGTTCGCCCACCAGGTCAAACATCCGTTCGTGCAACAGATGTTCGATCCGGGGTTGCGGTCGAACAGTCGTTCGTGCTTGACTACGAACAGTCGTTCGATCGGGCGGCCCAACTCGAAGGGAAGTCGTCATGGCTGTGCAGATGTCGCCGCTCCACATCACCTCGTACGCCGTCGTCGTTCCCGGCCGGCAGTTCCGTCCGGCTCCCTCTGCGCAGGTGTTCCTGCGCCGACGCGTCCTCGCCGGCGTCTCGCTGGCCATCGTTCTGCTGGTGCTGCTCGTCAGCGTCAGCCAGGTCCTGGCGAACCGTGGGGGCGACCCTGCCTCCGTCCCCACGGTTCGTCCGGCAACCGCCGCAGCGGCTGCCGTCGCCGGTGTCGATGCCGCCACCGGCCAGGCCGTCTACATCGTCCAACCGGGCGACACGCTGTGGTCGATCGCCGAGCAGTTCCACGGCAACGGATCGCTGACCCACTACGTCGACGTCCTGGTGGATCACAACGACGGCACCGAACTGGCCGTCGGGCAGCGCCTCCTGTTGCCCTGAGCTCACCGCTAGCCTCACCCGGGTGCGATGCCCGAAGTGCCACGTCGACGACACGAAGGTGATCGATTCGCGCGAGGCCGCCGACGGTACGGCCATCCGCCGACGTCGCTCGTGCCTGTCGTGCCTGCACCGCTTCACCACCTACGAGCGCCTGGAAGAGATCCCGCTCGTCGTGGTCAAGAGCCACGGTGTCCGCGAGCCGTTCGACCGGTCGAAGGTCGTCGCCGGCGTCAGCGCGGCATCGAAGGGCCGGCCCGTGACGGCCGAGCAGATCGACGTGCTCGCCGAGGCGATCGAGGACCATGCCCGCCTGCAAGGCAGCGAGATCACCTCGGCCGAAATCGGCCTCGAGATCCTCGACCGGTTGCGCCAGCTCGACGAGGTGGCCTACCTGCGTTTCGCCAGCGTCTACAAGAACTTCGACGCGGCCGCCGACTTTCAGCGCGAGCTCGTGCTGCTGAAGAAGCTGCAGCGCTCCTGATCGCCGTGCGCCGCCTGCTGGTCACCTGCACGGCGTTGGGCGTGCTCGCGGCGTGCTCGTCGGGCAGCGGGTCGACGGCGACGGCGCCAGCCACGGTCGCACCGCTCGCCACGTCGACCACGGTGGCGGACACGACCACCAGCAGCACCTCGACCACGAGCACGACCAGCACGACGACGAGCACGACCAGTACGACGACCACGGCGGCGCCGTCGACCACCACGACGTTGGTCCCCGACCAGCTGAGCGAGCGGGTCATCGGCACCTCGGTCGAGGGGCGTCCGATCACGGCCATCGAACGAGGCACACCCGGTGGCACCGTGGTGCTCGTCGTCGGCGTCATCCACGGCACCGAGGACGCCGGGCTGGCGATCGTCGCCGACCTCAAGACGGCTCCGCTGCCGCCCGGCATCGACCTGTGGCTAATCGACGCGATCAACCCGGACGGCGTCGCCAACCAGGTCCGCGGCAACGGCAACCAGGTCGACCTGAACCGCAACTTCCCGCACGACTGGACCCAGATCGCGCAGCTCGGCGACTGGCAGTACAGCGGCACCGGTCCGGCCAGCGAGCCCGAGACGCAAGCGTTCATCGCCTTCGCCGACGAGATCCAGCCGCGGCTCACCCTGTGGTACCACCAGGACCTGTTCCGCCTGCAGCCCAGCACGGGCCTGACCGGCCAGCTCGTCGAGCGGTACGCCTCACTCACCGGGCTGCCGATCCTGACCGTCACCGGTGGCACCTACACCGGCGTCGCCGCCACCTGGGTGCGACGGACGATCCCGTCAGGGATCTCGTTCATCGTCGAGCTCGGCCCGACGTTGTCGAGCGACGAAGCCCGGACCCACGCCGCCGCCGTGCTGGACATCGCTCAGATCGTCCGCGACGCGTAGCTCGGGTTCGCTGCGCTCACCTGCCGTGCTCGACCCTCGCGAGCTTGGGCGCTCGCCCCGGCTCGCAGCGCGAACTGACCAGAGCGTGGTTCACGGTCCTCGGCGCAATGAGAGAGGAGCGGCTATTCGCCGCCTGATTCTCATCGCGGCGGATGCCACGCCGGGCGCGATGAGAGATGAGCGGCTATTCGCCGCCTGGTTCTCATCGCCGCGGCGGCCGGCGGTGCACCGCGTCAGATCCGGACGTAGCGGGTGAAGAGGAAGCCGTCGTCTTCGAGCACGTGAGCCAGCCGCATTCGGGCGGCGACGGTGGCAGCGCCGGCGGTGATCCGCGGGCCGTCGCCGCCGGCCAGTTGCGGCGACAGGGTGAGGTTGAGCTCGTCGACCAAGTCGGCTTCGAGCAAGGAGGCGTTCAACCGCGCACCGCCTTCGGCCTGCACGAAGTCGCCGTCGATCTGAGCGAACGCGGCGACGAGGTCGACCTCGCCGCGCCCAGCGCGCACCGCCGGCAGCGAAGTCGGTGGCGCGTCCTCCGGGATGATCAGGAAGCCAGCGCCCGAGGTGAACAGCGCGGCGGACGCGTCGACGTCGCCGCGGCGGCTGACCACCCCGACGCGCTGGCCGGGCTTGCTCGGCGGTCCGTAGCCCTCGATGCGCACCGTGCTGGCGCCGACGACGATCAGGTCGGCCAGCCGGCGCAGGGTGACGAGCACCTCCCGATCCGCCGGGCTCGAGAGGCTGGCGCTGCTCTGGTCGACCACCGTCGAACCGTCCAGGCTGCTGACCATGCACAGTCCGATCCACGGGCGCTGCTCCGGCCGAGGACGAGGCACGTCGTAGGCCTCGCGAACGGTGACGGTGGGGGCCGGGTGCTGACGCCCCGGGTAGTCGTCGAGGCGCCGCATCGGTGCGATGATGCCATCCATGGGGAACAACGGTGACATCACGCGCACGGCCTTCCGGACCTGCCCGCTCTGCGAGGCCGGCTGCGGGTTGGAGATCACCATCAAGCGCGACCCCTCCGGCGCCGAGTCGGTGACGCGCATCCGCGGCGACCGCGACGACGTGTTCAGCAAGGGCTTCATCTGCCCGAAGGGGTCGACGCTCAAGCAGCTCCACGACGACCCCGACCGGTTGCGGCACCCGATGGTCAAGCGCAACGGCGTGCACGTCGAGGTCGACTGGCCCGAAGCATGGGCGATCATCGCCGATGGGCTCGGCGCGGTCATCGCCGAGCACGGACGCGAGTCGGTGGCCTACTACGGCGGGAACCCGTCGGCCCACAGCCTGTCGGCGATGCTGTTCAGCCGGACGCTGGCGCAGGGTCTCGGCTCGCGTCAGCGCTACAGCGCCTCGACCGTCGACCAGATGCCGCGTCAGGTGGCGGCAGGCTTCGTCTTCGGGTCGCCAGTCGCCGTTCCGGTGCCCGACCTCGACCGCACCGACTACCTCGTCATCCTCGGCGGGAACCCGTACGCGTCCAACGGCAGCATGTGCACGGCGCCCGACTTCCCCGGTCGCATCGAGGCGATGCGGGCCCGTGGCGGCACGCTCGTCGTCGTCGATCCGCGACGCAGCCGAACCGCCGAGGAAGCCGATCGCTGGCTCGCCATCCGCCCGGGCACCGACGCACTGCTCCTCGCTGCCATCGTCAACGTGATCGCAGCCGAGGGGTTGGCGGATGTCGGCGAGCACGTCGCTGCACACATCAACGGGGTCGAAGCCGTGCTCGCCGCGTGCGCGCCGTTCACACCCGACGCCGTCGCCCCGGCCACCGGTCTGGCAGCGGACGACATCCGCCGCCTCGCTCGCGAGCTGGCCGCCGCGCCGACCGCCGCGGTGTACGGGAGGATCGGCACGACGACGACCGAGTTCGGCACGACGGCCTCGTGGTTGATCGACGTCGTCAACACGATCACCGGCAACCTCGATCGCGCCGGAGGCTCGATGTTCTCGATGCCCGTCGCCGGTGGGGCGACCACACGTGGCGCTGCCGGCACCGGCCCCGGCTTCCGCACCGGGCGTGGTCACACGCGAGTTCGCGGGCTGCCCGAGGCGATGGGGGAGTACCCCGTTGCTGCACTCGCCGAGGAGATCACCACGCCGGGCGAGGGCAAGCTGCGAGCCCTCGTCACCGTTGCCGGCAACCCGGTGCTGTCGACGCCGAACAGCGAGCGGCTCGACGCTGCGCTCGACGAGCTCGACTTCATGGTCAGCGTCGACATCTACCTCAACGAGACCACGCGTCATGCCGATGTCATCCTCCCGCCCCCGTCGCAGCTGCAGCGGTCGCACTACGACGTGCTGCTCCTGCAGTTCGCCGTGCGCAACGTCGCCAACTACAGCCCCGCGCCGCTGGCGCTCGACGACGGCCAGCCCGACGAGTGGGAGATCCTGGCCAAGCTGGGCATGGTCCTCCAGGGTGCCGGCATCGATGCCGATCCGGCCGACGCCGACGACCAGGCGATCGCCGGGCTGGTGCGGTCGTCGGTCAAGGATCCGACGTCGCCGATCCACGGTCGAGACGTCGACGAGGTGCTCGCGCTCCTGTCGGCGCGCCGCGGCCCCGAGCGGATGCTCGACTTCATGCTGCAGACCGGTCCGTTCGGTGCGGCGTTCGGTGCCAACCCGTCCGGCGACGAACACGGTGGCGCCAGCCTCGACCTGCTCGAGGCCCACCCGCACGGCGTCGACTTCGGGCCGCTGCAACCACGGCTGCCCGACATCCTGCGCACGCCGAGCGGCAAGGTCGAGCTCGCTGCACCACCGCTGCTCGACGACCTCGATCGGCTGGCCGCGGCGATCGAACCGTGGTCGGCGCAGGAGATGGTGCTCGTCGGTCGGCGGCACCTGCGCAGCAACAACTCGTGGATGCACAACATCGAGGTGCTCGTGAAGGGCAAGCCGCGCTGCACGCTCCACGTCCACCCCGACGATGCCGATCGCCTCGGGCTGCACGAGGGCAGCGTGGCTCGGATCACCAGTCGCGTCGGCACGGTCGACGCGCCGGTGGAGGTCACCGACGCCATCCGCCCGGGTGTGGTCAGCCTGCCGCACGGATGGGGGCACGGGCAGCCCGGCGCTCAGCTGCGCGTCGCCGCCGAGCGCGCCGGGGTGAACAGCAACATCCTCGCCGATCACGAAGCGATGGACCCCCTGTCGGGCACCTCCGTCCTCAACGGCATTCCCGTCGCCGTCGCCGCGATCTGACCCAGGGCGCTGACCTGGGGGTCAGCGCTCAGCCTGTGTACAACCTTGTGGAAACACTGCGTCTTCGTCGGCTGTCCCCAGTCCGTTCAGCTCCAATTCACATGGTTGTCCCCCTTCCTCCCCACAGGGCGCGACCCGTATGGTGACCGCTCGGAACTGGCAGCGGTGCGAGGCGCGGATGGACGCCGAACGGCCACTCGAGGAAGGTTGTCCTTCGTCGAGTGGTCGGCTCGTCGTGGGGCGAGGGTCTCGAAACCTGCGACCTCGCACCGTTCGCCAGTGGCGTCCGACCAGTCGCCCGAGGGTCGTGAGCACGTTGTTCGCGATTTCCTCGGACGGTGGCGGATCAGTCATTGACAGCGGTGTAGTTACAGTGCTGTAATCTCCAATCCCTGGTGGTGATCCGCGGTTCACGGGGGAACAGAGCACCACATCTTGTGGTTTCACGAAACCACATCACTGAAGTTTCATCCGGCTGCAGCACGCCGCACGCAAGCAATCGAAGATAGGGAGCACACATGTCACTGGCGCCGGAGCGTCTCGCCATCGGGATCAATCGCCACTTCACGACGCCGGGGGTCCACCCCTACGACGAGGTGGTGTGGGAGCGGCGCGACGCGCGCATCAGCAACTGGAAGGACGGCACCGTCGCCTTCGAGCAGCTCGATGTCGAGTTCCCGGTGTCGTGGTCGTTGAACGCCACCAACATCGTCGCCCAGAAGTACTTCCGGGGCACCCTCGGCACCCCTGAGCGCGAGCACTCGCTGCGCCAGGTGATCGACCGCGTCTCGGACACGATCAGCAAGTGGGGCGGCGAAGGCGGCTACTTCGTCGACGAGGCCGAGCGCGAGACGTTCAACGCCGAGCTCAAGCACATCCTCGTCACCCAGCGCGCTGCGTTCAACAGCCCGGTGTGGTTCAACATCGGGGTGGCGGGCGTGCCCCAGCAGGCCAGCGCCTGCTTCATCCTCGCCGTCGAGGACACGATGGACGGCATCCTCAACTGGTACCGCGAAGAGGGCACGATCTTCAAGGGCGGCTCGGGTTCCGGCATCAACCTGTCCAACATCCGCTCCAGCTACGAGCTGCTCAACGGCGGCGGAACGGCCAGCGGCCCGGTCAGCTTCATGCGCGGCGCCGACGCCTCTGCGGGCACGATCAAGAGCGGCGGCAAGACCCGTCGTGCGGCGAAGATGGTCATCCTCAACGTCGATCACCCGGACATCGAGGAGTTCGTGTGGTGCAAGTCCAAGGAGGAGCGCAAGGCGCGCGTGCTGCGCGACGCCGGCTTCGACATGGACCTCGACGGCAGCGACTCGTTCAGCATCCAGTACCAGAACGCCAACAACTCGGTCCGCGTCAGCGACGAGTTCATGCAGGCCGTTCTCGACGACACCGATTGGCACCTGCGTGCCGTGCTCACCGGCGATGTCGTCCGTACCGTGCGTGCCCGCGACCTGTGGCGTGAGATCGCCCAGGCGTCGTGGGAGTGCGCGGACCCGGGTCTGCAGTTCGACACGACGATCAACAAGTGGCACACCGCGCACGCCACGGGCCGGATCAACGGCTCCAACCCGTGCAGCGAGTACATGCACCTCGACAACTCGGCGTGCAACCTGGCCAGCATCAACCTGCTGAAGTACCTCGACGACACCGACACGTTCGACATCGAGGCCTACAAGCACACCGTCGAGGTGATCTTCACGGCGCAGGAGATCCTCGTCGGTCGTGCGGACTACCCGACGGCGAAGATCGGCGAGACCAGCCGCCTGTTCCGCCAGCTCGGCATCGGCTACGCCAACCTCGGCGCGCTGCTGATGGCGCTCGGTCTGCCCTACGACTCCACCGAGGGTCGGGCGTGGGCGGCAGCGCTCACCTCGCTGATGACCGGCCACGCCTACGCCACCAGCGCCCGCACCGCCAGCCGCATGGGCCCGTTCGCCGGCTTCGCCGAGAACGAGCGACACATGCTCAACGTGCTGCGCATGCACCGCGATGCCAGCTACGAGATCACCGGCGCCGAAGCCGTGCTCGACGACCTGCTCGCCGCCGGCCAGCAGGCGTGGGAGCTGGCCGTGCGTGACGGCGAGGAGTACGGCGTGCGCAACAGCCAGGCCAGCGTGCTCGCCCCGACGGGCACCATCGGCCTGATGATGGACTGCGACACCACCGGCATCGAGCCCGACCTCGGCCTGTGCAAGCTGAAGAAGCTCGTCGGCGGCGGCACGATGACGATCGTCAACCAGACGATCCCGCGGGCGCTGGTTCGCCTCGGCTACACGCCGTCGCAGATCGACGACATCATCGCCTACATCGACACCGAGAAGAGCATCCTCGGCGCGCCGCACCTGGCCGCCGACCACGTCGCCGTGTTCGCCTGCAGCATGGGCGACAACACGATCCACTACGAGGGTCACGTGCGGATGATGGGTGCCGTGCAGCCGTTCATCTCGGGCGCCATCTCCAAGACGGTGAACATGCCGGAGGAGGCCAGCGTCGAAGACATCGAGGCGCTGCACCAGCTGTCGTGGGAGCTCGGCCTGAAGGCCGTGGCCATCTACCGCGACAACTGCAAGGTCGCCCAGCCGCTGTCGACGGCGAAGAAGGGCGACACGGGAGCCGACACGCCGGTCGCCGAGGCAGCAGCCACGCAGGTCGTCGAGAAGATCGTCGAGCGCATCGTCCACCAGCCGATCCGCCAGAAGCTGCCGCGCAGCCGCCGCGGTCGCACGTTCGAGTTCCGCGTCGCCGACTGCAAGGGCTTCGCCACGATCGGCGAGTACGACACCGGTCAGCCCGGCGAGATCTTCCTCACCGTGTCCAAGCAGGGCTCGACGCTCAGCGGGATCATGGACGCCTTCGCCAAGAGCATCAGCTACGGCCTGCAGTACGGCGTGCCGATCCGGGCGTTCGTCGAGGCGTTCACGAACATGCGCTTCGAGCCGGCCGGCATGACCGACGACCCGGACATCCGCTTCGCCTCGTCGATCATGGACTACCTGTTCCGTCGCCTGGCGCTGGAGTACATGACCTACGACGAGCGTGCCGAGCTCGGCATCTTCTCCATCGATGAGCGCCTGCAGCCGACGCTGCCGGGCGTCGAGGAGAGCGCCATCGAGACCCGCACCGGTTCGGAGATGGCCGCCGACCCGAAGAGCGTCCCGTCGATGGACGAGTTCGCTGCGCAGCTCGAGCTGGGCATCGCCTCGCCGGCGCCGAACAACGACATCACCAACCCGGCCGGCATCGCTGTGCCGTCGCAGATCGTCGCCAAGGGCGTCAAGCACAACGATGCCCCGATGTGCATGCAGTGCGGTGTGCAGATGAACCGCGCCGGCTCGTGCCACGCCTGCCCCAGCTGCGGCAGCACCAGCGGCTGCAGCTGACTCACGTCGATCCGCTGGCATCACCGGTTGTCCCTGGGGCAACTGCTGATGCCAGCGCGCCGATGATCGGTGACGAATGACGGACGTTGATGGCAAGGAGCGGTTGCTCGCCAAGCGATCGGCGGTCGACGGTGTTGGCCGGTTGCGCCAGACGTTGATCGACGGGTTGCACTTCCGCCCGACGCGGCCGGTGCCGCACGAGGATGGAACGTTGGCCGAGATCGCTCGCACCGATTGGCCGGAGGTCGACCAGCCGATCGTCCACGTCCACGTCACCACCACCGAGCCGGGCCGCACCCGAGCCTGGGGCTTGCACGAGCACTCGACCGACCGGCTGTTCGTCGTGCGGGGGTTGGTGTCGATCGTCGTCTTCGACGGCCGTCAGTCGTCGCCGACGCACGGTCAGGTGAACGAGTTCAAGGTCAGTGAGCGCAACCCTGGGCTGCTGGTGATCCCGCCCGACCTGTACCACGGGTGGAAGGTGATCGGCACCGAGGAGGCGTTCATCATCAACATGCCCACCTCCGCGTACCGCTACGACCAGCCCGATGCTCTCGACCTGCCGTACGAGTCCGAGGAGGCGGCGGCGATCGTCCCGTGGCGATGGTGAGCCCGACGTTCTCGGTGGTCATCGCCACGTTCGGGCGAGGCGCGTTGATCGACGCCACGTTGGAGTCCGTCGCCCGCCAGACCGTCGATGACATCGAGGTGCTCGTGGCCAGTGATGGCCCGGCTGCGACCGGGTTGGCCGAGACGGTGGAGCGCTTCGGCGATCGGTTCCGTGTGCTGGAGACCGCGGCGAGATGCGGCTCGCAGTTCGGCCCGAACAACCTGGGATGGTCGGCCGCCGCCGGCGAGCACGTTGCCTACCTCGGTCATGACGACGTCTGGTTGCCTGGCCACCTCGCGGCACTGCGCAGGGCGTTCGAGCGTGAGCCCCGTGCAGAGTTCGCTGCGTCGGGATGCGTGTTCTTCGGTCCGCCCGGCGCGGGCGACGGACACACGTGGGTGACCGGAATGTTCGACCCGACCGATCGGTGGATGGCGCTGACGCACTTCTTCCCGCCGTCGTCGGTCGCCCACCGACGCAACCTCCCCGAGGAGCTGCGATGGCCGGACGCGGCGGTGGTGCGACGGCCGGTCGACTCGCAGTTCATGTTCTCCGCTGCGCAGCGAGGCTGCATCTTCACCTCCACCGGGACGATCACGGTGCTCAAGTTCAATTCCGCGTTGCGCTACTTGTCCTACCTGTCCCCGGACGACGACGAACAACGCGCCGCGCTGGCGTTGATCGACGATCCGACCCAGCTGCATGCGACGATCGACGCCGCGGTGACCGAGGTGGCGACATCGGGCAACTACATGAGCACCCTGCATCCGGCCGAGCGCGATCGGCAGCCGGGCGAAGCGCTCCGCATCAACGCCCGCATCCGGGGCATCGACACGCCGCCCCTCGTCGCGCTCGACGGCCCGACCTGGATGCCCGTCGATGACGGCCCGCGAGCGTTCGACTGGCACGGGCTCGAACGAGACGGCGACCGAACGTGGCGATGGTCCGGGCCCAACCCGCGACCACGGTTGCTGATCCCGTTCGTGCACGAGGGCCCCGTTCGGCTGACGCTGCACCTCGCGGCGGTGGCGAACGTCGACGTCCTCGATTCGCTGGCGGTGCTCGTCAACGGCACGTCCCTGCCGACCGCCGTCCGTCGTGCTTCCGACGGGTCGATCCTCGTGGAGCTCGAGGCGTCGCTGCACGCCGATCGGGCCTCCGTCGTCGAGCTGCGGATGATCCGGACGGTGCCGGTCGTCGAGCTCGCACCCGGATCCGCCGACTCGCGGCGCGTCGGCGTCTCGCTCGCGGGCGTCCAGTTGGAGCCGCTCGGCTGAGCCGCGCGTGCGGTCACCGAGGCGATACTTGGACGGTGGACCAACCGTCGGTGACCGTGCGCGTGCTGGGCGCGATGGCCGTCGTCGATGACGCCGGCGGGGTGCACGCCGTGCCGGGTCGGCGGTTGCAGACGTTGCTCGGACGGCTCGTGTCGCAGGCGGGGCAGGTCGTGTCGGCGGATGCGCTCGTCGATGCGGTGTGGTCTGACGGGTTGCCGGACGATCCGAGTGGGGCGTTGCAGACCCAGGTGTTCCGGCTGCGTCAACGGCTTCGAGCCGCCGGCGCTCCGACGATCGTCACACGTGCCCCCGGCTACGCGATCGAGCTGGGTTCGGCGACAGTCGACGCCTTCGAGTTCGAGCGACTGGTGCGGGCTGCGACCGCGACGGAGCCGACGTTGGCCCGCACCCTCCTCGCCGGTGCCCTGTCGCTCTGGCGCGGCGCGCCGTACGTCGGGCTCGAGGATGCCGAGCCGTTGCGTGCCGAGCAGATCCGGTTGGAGGAGCTGCACCTGCAGGCGATCGAGGCACACGCTGCGGCGCTGCTCGCCTGCGGTGAGCCAAATCGGGCGATCACCGAGCTCGAGGTGTTCGTGTCGGACCATCCGTTGCGCGCCGACGCACAGGCGACGCTGATGCGCGCCTTCGCCGCCACGGGCCGCGACGCCGAGGCGCTTCGTGTGTTCCAGGCGCACCGGCACCACCTGCTCGAAGACCTCGGTCTGGATCCGTCGCCGCGACTTCGCCGATTGGAGGCTGCGATCCTCCACGGCGACGTCGACGAGATCAGTGCGCCGGTTGGCACCAACGTCGGCAGCGAGCGGCAGTCGATCGACGGCCTGTTGTTGCAGCGGATGACGAGCACGGGAGTCGACCTTGCTTGGAGCGAGCTCGGCGCCGGGCAGCCGGTGATCGTGGTTCCCGCCTGGGTGTCCAACCTCGCCGTCATCGCCGATGGGCGCGATCCTCGATCGGCGCTGATCGAGCACCTCGCCGAGCACTGGCGAGCGATCACCTACGACCGTCGCGGCACCGGCTTGTCCGGTGGATCGGTGATCGACTTCGGTCTCGACGCAGCGGTCGACGAGCTGGTGGCTGTGATCGAACACGTCGACGAACCTGCAGCGCTCTTCGCGATGTCGGGTGCGGGCCCGATCGCGCTGGCGTGCGCGGCACGCCGACCCGACCTCGTGTCCCATCTCGTGCTGTTCGGCACGTACGCCAGCGGGCCGGACACCTTCGGCGACCTCGGACGGCCGATGTTGGAGCTGCTGCGTCAACGCCCCAACATCGCCACCGAACTGCTGGCCGGCCTGTACCGCCCCGGCGTGTCGCCTGCCGCCACGCTGCAGTTCGCCCGCATCCTGCGCGAGTGCGCGTCCGTCGAGGTCGCCGCGGGCTACCTCGAAGCGATCTACAGCGCCGACGTCTCCGATCTGGTGGGCGCGGTTCGCGCCCCGGCGCTGGTGCTGCACTACCGCGGCGACCGGGTGATCCCGTTCGCCGGCGGTGCCGCCCTCGCTGCCGCGTTGCCTCACGCCCGCTTCGTGGCACGGGATGGAGCGTGGCACCTGCCGGACGCTCGCGACGTGGGCGAGATCGTCGGCGCCGTCGCCGATCTGCTGCAGTCGTAGCCTGCCGCCACGCGAGCGCGACGCGAGCGGCGCTCGCAACAGTGACGGGATGACCGACACGCACGATCTCGAACGGGTCCAGCCCGTGCACCGCCACGACACGACACGAGCGTGGGCGAACGCCCGGTTCTTCGAATCGATGGACTGGTACCTCCATCGGCGCCTCGGCCGCCGCAAGCGGGAGCTCTTCGCCGATCTCCCTCGCGACGTCGTCGAGCTCGGCGCCGGCGCAGGTGCCTCGATGCGCTACCTCGCGCCCGGCGCCCACCTCATCGCCATCGAACCGAACCCGCACACGCACGACGCGCTGCGTCGCAAGGCTGCTCATCACGGGGTCGAGCTCGAGGTTCGCGAGGTGAGCGCCGAGTCGACCGGTCTCGCGACGGACAGCTGCGATGCCGTGATCTGCACCCTCGTGCTGTGCACGGTGCGCGATCCGGTGGGGGCGATCGCCGAGGTGCGCCGCATCCTGCGGCCGGGCGGTCGCTTCCTGTTCATCGAGCACGTCCGGTCGAGGCCGGGGCCGCTTCGCGCGCTGCAGCGCGTGCTCCAGCGTCCGTGGCGGTACGCCTTCGACGGCTGCTGCCTCGATCGCGACACCGCCGCCGCGATCGAGGCTGCAGGCTTTGCCGACGTGCAGATCGAGCAGTTCCGGCTCGGTGGTGCGTTCGTGCCGGTGTGGCCGCAGATCAGCGGGGTGGCGGTGGCATGAGCGCCGAGCAGATGATCGCCGTGGGCATGGCTGCGCTTACCCCGGACGCCACGCCCTCGGCAGCGACGCGCGCGATCGCCGCGGCCGGACTGGATCACGCCGTGTGCGGCGACCACGTGAGCTTCATCAACGGAGCCGGGTTCGACGGGCTCATCGGTGCGACGCACGAGCTGGCCACTGACCCGTCGTTGCGCGCCTTCGTGGCGGTCTACCTGTTGCCGTTGCGTCATCCGGTGCTCGTTGCCCGTCAGCTCTCGTCGATGGCGACGCGCTACCCGGGCAGGCTCACGCTCGGCGTCGGCATCGGCGGCGAGGACCCACATGAGCTGGCGATCTGTGGGGTCGATCCGCGCACTCGCGGTCGCCGCACGGACGAGTCCTTGGGCGTGCTCCGAGCGTTGTTGACGGGCGCCGCGGTCGCGCACCACGGGGAGTTCTTCGACATCGACGACGCCGTGATCCTCCCCGCGCCGACGCCGGCGATCCCGATCATCGTCGGCGGACGATCTGACGCCGCGCTTCGTCGCGCCGGGCGACTCGGCGACGGCTGGATCGGCATCTGGTGCTCCGCACGACGGTTCGAGGAGGCGACGTCCATCATCGATGAGGTCGCCGCGGCGGCAGGTCGGTGCGATGTGCGGTGGCAGCACGCGATGCAGGTCTGGTGCGGCATCGGTGCCGACGCAGCGGAGGCGCGCGCATCGCTCGCCCCGACCATGTCCGGCCTGTACGGCATCCCGTTCGAACGGTTCGAGCGCACCAGCCCGTGCGGCACGCCGGAAGCCGTGGCCGAGTTCCTCGCGCCCTACGTGGCTGCCGGCTGTCGGACCTTCAACCTCCTGGCGTGCGCCGCGGACCTGGACACGGCGGTGAGCGGTGTGGCCGAGATCCGTCGCCTCCTCCGCGTCGTATCCTTCGATCGGCAGACGCGTGAGTGACCGCCGGTGCGCATCCGACGATCCGGCGTTGTCCACCGCACTCGAGATGTTGCGGAGCAACCCGCATCACACGTGGACGGTCGGTGAGCTCGCCGCAGCCTCGTTCGTGTCACGCTCGTCGCTGGACGACCGCTTCCGTCGATGCCTCGGCCTGTCGCCGATCCGATACCTCGCCGAGGTCCGGATCAACGTCGCCCAGGGTCTGCTGCGCACGTCCGATCTGCCGTTGCGAACGATCAGCCGGCAGGTGGGATACGCATCAGAGGAGGCGTTCAGTCGAGCGTTCCGGCGCCGGATCGGAGTGTCGCCCGGCGCATGGCGGGCTCGTAGGGTGACGAGGATGTTCGACGAGGTGGCCGACGCCAACCAGGCGTTCTACGACGCGCACGAGACGCGCGACTTCGAGGCCATGCGTGCCGTGTGGGAGCACAGCGAGCGCGTCGCGTGCACGCATCCCGGCTGGCCGATCCTGCGCGGCTGGGTCGACGTCGAGGAGTCGTGGCGGCGGATCCTCGGTGGTCCTGGCCGAAACCAGTTCATCCTCACCAACCTCGGCATCGTCCACCAGGGCGACGCGGCGTGGGTGACCGTCGACGAGAACCTCGTCGCCGGTGACGGCACGGGAACCGTTGCTGCGACGAACGTGTTCGTGCGCGGCGCCGATGGTTGGAAGCTCGTGCTCCACCACGGTTCGCCCGTCATGGCGCGCTGACGCTTCAGGTCTCGAACTGGCCGAGCATCTTGCGCAGCAGCGAGTCGAGCGTGCGTTGCTCGCGTTCGGTGAGGGGAGCGAGCAGGCGAGTCTCGTTGTCGACGTGAGCCACCACAGCGCGATCGATCGTGGAGCGGCCCTGCTTGCTGAGGCGGACGAGGTAGCTGCGCCGGTCGTCGGGGTCCATCCGCCGCTCGACGTGGCCGGCCGCCTCGAGACGATCGAGTCGGTTGGTCATGCCCGCGGGCGAGAGCATCAACGCGCGAGACAGATCGGTCGGCTTCAGCTCGAATGGAGCGCCGGAGCGGCGCAGAGCTGCGAGCACGTCGAATTCGCCGACCGTGAGGGCGTGATCGCCGAGCTCTGCGTCGATCGATCGACCGATGAGCGCGCTGAGCCTGCCGACTCGACCGATCAACCCCATGGGCGCGAAGTCGATGTCGGGGCGCTCGCGACGCCACTGTGCGAGGAGCTCGTCGACGGGATCGGTGGGCATGGAAGGATGCTAGCGAGATGGTTCGATGTCGTACAGGTTTGCACCGAAGCTTCGACACCGTAGTATTCGGTGCATGAACAAACACGACCCTTCCTCGGCACTGGCGCGTCACCTGTACTCGGCGATCGAGCGCAGCGACATCGAAGCCGCACTCCCGCTGCTGTCACCCGACGTGCGTCTCGTCGTTCCCGGCACGCACTCGCTCGCCGGCGAGCACGTCGGACCGGCCGCGGTGCTGACCTTCATCGCCGCCAGTCGGGCGCTGACCGACGACGGTGAGCACATCGAGGTTCGCGACGTGCTCGAGGGCGCCCAGCACGTCGCCGTGTACTGCCGTGTCACCGCCCGACGCGGGAGCGCTTCGCTCGACAACAGCACCATCCACCTGCTGCGGATCGAGGCCGGCCGGGTCGTCGAGATCCGGTTCCACAACTTCGACGACCTCGCCGTCAACGAGTTCTGGAGCGCAGCGTGATCGCCGTCGTCGAGTCGATCGACATCGCCGCCGATCCGGTCACCGTGTGGACGGCCATCACCGACTACCGGCGCGACGTCACCTGGCGCTCGGGGGTCGTCTCCATGGAGCCCTCGGTGCCCGGCCCGCTCGCGCCGGGCATCACGACGTCTGAGGAGATGCGCTTCCTCGGGCGGACGATGCGCAACGACGCGATCGTCGTCGACGTCGAGCCCGGTCACTCGTTCCACTGGCGAACGACGAGCGGCGTCGATGCGAACGGGTCGCGGACCGTCGTCTCGGACGGCGGCATCACGACGACGACGCTGGCGCTCGCCGTGAGGCCGAGCGGCATGGATCGGCTGACCGCACCGTTGCTGCGGCGACTGCTCTCCCGCTCGCTGCGGCGCGACCTGCGACGGCTGCGCGATCAGATCGAACGTGGTGATCGGCCCGCCGACGGATGACGAACGTGATCGGTTCCGCTCCCGCCGAACGTGACAATGAGACCGATCAGCAACCGGTGACGGTCACGGCGTTCGCCGGGGAGAGCAGCGGGATCGGCGGATCTTGCAGAAACTCGTCCGGGTTCTTCGCGAGACTGGGCGGGTGACCGCGTTTGCCGACCTCGTCGCTGCCGCGCAGATGGTCACCAGCACTCCCAAGCGCACGGAGAAGGTCGCCCTGTTCGCCGATCTGCTGCGCCGGGTGCATCCCGACGAGGTCGTCGCCGCGATCGGTTTCCTGATCGGCGAGCCGCGCCAGGGTCGCATCGGGGTCGGTTGGGCGACGATGAGCGGCCGAAGCGATGTCCACGCCGATGTGCCGACGTTGTCGATCCTGGACGTCGACAGAGCGCTGTCGGAGCTGCAGGCGATGTCGGGTGCCGGCTCGCAGGGTGCACGCGCCGAGCGGCTGACGCGCCTGTTCGGTGATGCCACGGACACCGAGCAGCAGCACGTGTACCGCGTGCTCACCGGCGAGATGCGTCAGGGTGCGAACGAGGGTGTGGTCACCGACGCGGTGGCCAAGGCGTCGGGGCGACCGCTGGCCGACGTGCGGCGGGCGGCGATGCTGCTCGGCGATCTCGGCGTCGCAGCGCATCGTGCGCTGAGCGGGTTGCCGATCGACGATGTCGGCCTGACCACCGGTGTCGGGGTGCAGCCCATGCTCGCTGCGACCGCGGCCACCGTCACCGATGCGTTGGCGCTCACGGGTGCGGCGAGCGTCGAGTGGAAGCTCGACGGCGCCCGCGTGCAGGTGCACCGTCGCGGCGACGACGTCCGCGTCTACACCCGCAGCCTGCGCGAGATCGCCGCCGGAGTTCCGGGCATCGTTGCTGCGGTGCGCGCCCTTCCCGTCGCCGACATCGTGCTCGATGGTGAGGCGCTCGGGCTCGACATCGACGGCAACCCGTTGAAGTTCCAGGACTCGATGAGCGGCGAGTCGCAGCTGCGGCCGTTCTTCTTCGATCTCCTCGCTGCCGACGGAACGTCGCTGATCGACCAACCGCTGTCCGACCGCAAGCGGCTGCTGTCCGACCTCGTCCCGCAGGCGATGCGGCTGCCGACGATCGACACGGACGACGCGGCACTCGCCGAGCGGTTCGCCGCCGACGCCGTCGCCGCCGGGCACGAGGGCGTGATGGTCAAGGCGCTGACGAGCACGTACCAAGCGGGTCGTCGCGGCGCGACGTGGCGCAAGGTGAAGCCGGTGCACACCCTCGACCTCGTCGTGCTCGCCGTCGAGTGGGGGCACGGCCGACGCACCGGTCTCCTGAGCAACCTGCACCTCGGCGCCCGCGGCGCAGACGCATCGTTCGTGATGGTCGGCAAGACGTTCAAGGGCATGACCGACGAGATCCTGCGCTGGCAGACCGAGACGTTCCAACGTCTCGCACTCGCGACGGACGCGCACGTCGTCCACGTCCGTCCGGAGATCGTGGTCGAGATCGCCATCGACGGTGTGCAGCGCTCGACCCGCTACCCAGGTGGTGTCGCTCTGCGGTTCGCTCGCGTCAAGCGCTACCGCGAGGACAAGCGCGCCGACGAGGCCGACACCATCGAACGAGTGCAGGCGATGCTGTGACGAGCGGTCACTGCGGGTTGCCGGTCGCTGCCCGTCGTTCGTCGCGCTCGACCCGGTATTGATCGGCGGCTGAGCGCAGTGCACCGCGCACGTCGCCGATGAACCGCTCCCGGTTGTTGGCCGTCCAGTCGCGGCTGTCCATCATCGGTCCGGTGGTGCCGCGGAACTCGGGCATCACCCAGCGTGCGAACAGCTCCAACGAGCGCGACGTCGCGTTGTGATCTGCCCACTCGTGCATCATCAGGAGGTACGTGCCGAAGCCCTCGGACTGCGCCTCGAGCCGGCGGATCTGCTCGACCGCCATGTCCGGTGTGCCGATCACGCCGACGCCTGATTCGTTGACGGCGTCGACGAGATCGCCGCTCGTGTCGAGGTCGCCGAGGATCGGGATCGCGCCGATCTTCAAGAAGTACTCGACCCACTCCTTCAGCCCGTGTTCGACCTCGGCACGGGCTTGCGCCTCCGTCGGCGCGAGGTGCATCGGACCGACCATCCGCCAATGACGTCGATCGACCTGCGTGCCGGACGCTGCCGCGACCTCCTGGGCCGTGCTCCAGTGCCGTGCGAGCGCCTCGAACGCCTGCGGCTGCGTCGCCGAGATCGACAGCAGGCCGGTGCCGAACCGGCCGGCGAGACGCGGGCCGGATGGCGAGAACGTCGCCGCGACGGCGACCTCGATGCCATCGGCTTGGAACGGACGCAACTGCAGCCGCGCTTCCTGGAGGGTGAACCAGTCGGTCTGCATCGACACCGGGGCGTGACCGCTCCACAGTGAGAGGACCGCCTCGAGGCACTCCTCCATGCGCGGCCGTTGCTGCGACGGGTGGATGCCCATCATGTAGGCATCACCGGGCAGCGCGCCGGGACCGACGCCGAGCATCACCCGACCCTTGGTCATGTGATCGAGCTGCACCATCCGATCGGCGAGCATGAACGGGTGGTGGTACGGCAGCGACGTCACGCCGGTGCCGAGGCGGATGCGCTGCGTGTGCTGCGCGGCAGCGGCGATCATCAGCTCCGGCGACCCGATCAGCTCCGTTCCCCCGGAGTGGTGCTCGCCGTACCAGCACTCCTCGTAGCCGAGGTGGTCGGCGTGGACCGCCAACTCGAGGTCGCGGGCGAGCGCCCACGTCGGGTTCTCGGCGACGTGGTGGAACGGTGCGGCGAAGATGCCGAAGCGCATCGGGCGGCGGGACGGCTGCATGCCGGCGACCATATCTCAAAGTGACGTCAATGTCAGAAATGGTCGGTTGCGGCAGCCCCGTCGTGGAGGACCATGCTGGTGCCATGCGGGTGATGACGTGGAACCTGTGGTGGCGCTTCGGCCCCTGGGAGCAGCGCCGTCCCGCGATCGAGGCGGTGATCGACGAGCAGGCGCCGGACGTGCTGTGCCTGCAGGAGGTGTGGAGCGAGGCCGGGTCGTCGCTCGCTCACGAGCTCGGCGCCGCACGGGGCTGGCACGTCGCCATCACCGATGATCCGTTCACGCAGCGCGACGTCGGGTTCCACAACGCCATCGTCAGCCGTTGGCCGCTGACGAACGTCGAGAGCATCGCCCTCGTCGGCGGCGACGGAGCGCCGGGGCACCGTCGAGTGCTCGTCGCCGACGTCGACGCTCCCTGGGGAGCGTGGCCGGTGGCCTCGACCCACCTGGCCTACCGGTTCGACGAGTCCGGCGTGCGCCAGCGTCAGGCCGAGCAGCTCCTGCAGGTCGCCGCCGGCCGTCGCGGCGACCCTGACACCGCACTGCCGATGATCGTGTGCGGCGACCTCAACGCCGTGCCCGACAGCGACGAGGTGCGCTTGCTGACCGGGCGGCGGGCCGGCCCGATCCCGAACCTCGTGCTCAGTGATGCGTGGGAGCAGGTCGGTGACGGGCCGGGGCACACGTGGCGGCGCGACAACCCGTACCAGGGCGACACCGCGTGGCCGAACCGGCGGCTCGACTACGTGCTGATCAGCTGGCCGCGCCCGAAGCCGGTCGGCAACCCGGTCAGTGCATGGCTGGCCGGCACGGAGCCCGTCGCCGGCCCCGCCGGACCAACGGTGCCGAGCGATCACGCCGCTGTCGTCGTCGACCTGCGGGTGCCCGGGTAGGGTCGGCGCCCGTCATGGCAACCCTTCGCTTCAACTTCGGCACGATGGGCTCGGGCAAGAGCACGATGGCGCTGCAGATCCACCACAACCTGGCCAGCCGCGACCTGTACGGGTTGCTGCTGACCAAGCTGGATCGCGAGGGTGCACAGGTCACCAGCCGCCTCGGCGTCGCCGCCGACGCCATCGAGGTGCTGCCGGAGCTGGACATCTACAAGCTCGCCGTCGACCACTGGCCGTTGCACTACATGATCTGCGACGAGGCCCAGTTCTACTCCGAGGAGCAGGTCGATCAGCTGGCCCGCGCCGTCGACGATCTCGGCATCGACGTGTTCGCCTTCGGGCTGATCACCGACTTCCGCGGTCTGCTCTTCGAGGGCACGAAGCGCTTCCTCGAGGTCGCCGACGAGCGGGTGCCGATGCAGGTCGAGGCGCGCTGCTGGTGCGGTGCCCGGGCGACGCACAACGCCCGCGTCGTCAACGGCGACATCACCTACGAGGGCGAGACGGTGGTGGTCGGTGACACCGACGAGCACGGCGAGCAGCCGCTGTTCGGCGACGTCGTGCGCTACGAGCTGCTGTGCCGCACGCACTACCGCAACGGCGAGATCGGCACCTAGCCAGACCGCTCAGGCGTCGGTGTGGCGGAGCAGGAAGTTGAACGACGGATCGTCGGCGACGACCGCGGTGCCGGCGTCGCTCATGACACGGGTGACCGCGAGCCCGCTCTGCTCGACGATGGCCCGAAAGCCATCCTGCGTGTACCAGTGGAGCACCCACGGGCGTTCGACGATCTCGCTCGCCGCCGCCGTGTGCAGCTCGTATCGCAGCATGGTGATCTGCGTGCGAGCGACGTCGTCGCGCACCTCGCTCACGGCGCTGAAGCGCATCTCGGCGCCGTCATCGGTGGTGTGCGTTCGAGCTCGCCCGAAGTTCGTCGGCTTGGTGGGCCGCGGGATGAACAGCGGGATCAGCACCCCGCCGCCAGGTGCGAGGTGCATGCGGATGCGCTCGAGCGCCCGCAGCGCTGTCGCATCATCGGGGAGCAGGTTGAACGTCGGGCCGGCGAGGAAGATCGACGAGAACAGGCGATCGATCTGCATGGATTCGATCGGCTGCTCGTGGAGCACGGGATCGAGTCCCCGGGTCGCGGCGGCGACGCGGCAGCGGGCCAGCATGTCCGGCGATGAGTCGAGCCCCTCGACGTCGAGCCCCATCGCCAGCAGGTCGAGCAAGGGATCGCCCTCACCGCAGCCGAGCTCGAGTGCCGGTTGGCCGGATCGCTCGATGAACCGCGCGTACGGCGTCGGATCGAACGGACCGGTCCCGCGCAGTGCGCCGTAGAGCTGCGCGACGACACCCGTGTAGAACAGCGCAGGGTCGGTCGGCGACATGGCTGCGGTCAGTTGCTCGCCGCTGCGGCGGCCACGAGGATGACGATGAAGATGGCGACCCCGACGATCATCAGGCAGGAGCTGATGATCCCGCAGATCCGTCCGGCGGTGACGTTGCCGCGGTTGGTCCAGTTGACACCCGGTTGCGCGTCCATCTCGCGGACCGCGCTGTTGCCCATCGTCCAGGCGACCGGACCGAGCAGCGCGCACCCGACGAGGCTGAGGATGCCGAGCACGAGGATCGTGGTTCCGTTCTGGTGCTCGCGCGCGTTGCCCGGCCAACCGTACGGACCCGTCGCGTACGGACTCCGGGGCGATGTAGCCGGGCGGCGGCGGGCTGTTGCCCCAGTTCGGCGGGCGCTCAGGACCTGGCGGGGGCATCGACACGCGGCGATGCTACGTCGGGCCCCGCTGCGTCTGGCGCAGGCAGCAGATGTCCGCCTCAGCGAGACATCTGCTGCCAGCGATCGCGGGCTCGTGGCGTCACCGGTTCACGACAGCACGATGGCGCGCAGCGCGTCGCCCGATGTCACGACGACGGCCTCGTCGCAGAACGGCGTGGGGAGATCGTCGCTCGACACACCGGGGGGCACGCACGCGGGGCAATCGATCGGCATGATCGTGAAGCCGGCGGCGGCCGCGACGTCGAACATCACCTGCCAGACCGACTCGCCGCTGATGTGGTTGAACATCAACCCCGACGCCGGCTCGTCGATGCCGTACACGTCTGCCTCGCCGTCGCTGAACGTGATGCGAGCCCACGAGCCCTGTCGCTCGTTGATGAGCGGCGACAGGATGCTCATCGCCGCGTGGCCGTCACCGTCTGCAGCATCACCGCGTGAGAACCCCTGCATGAAGATGTCGTACGACATCGACCGATCCTCGCGCGACCGGACCACGCGCCAGAGCGCTCCGGTGGTTCCGGGCGGGATCCTTCTCGGTTTCCGAGAAGGATCCCGCCGAGTCGCGATGGGGTCGGTCGGGATGCTTCAGTCTGATGCTTCGAGGACGGTGAGGTCGCGCAGGGCGTAGCGGTTGTGCCAGAAGGACTCCTCGAACACCGTGAACAGCCCCTCCCGCAATGGGTGCGGGCCGTTCTCGAGCACGTCGATCGTTCGCTCGAAGTCGTCGGCGGTGATGTCGGCGACGAAGTCGCGAACCTTCGCAGCTCGATCGCCGAAGACGGCGATCGCGTCCGGCGCCGACGGCGTGAGTGAGGAGTCGAGCCCGGGGAACGGGAAGTCGACCGAGCCGCGGTTGGGCAGGCCGATGGGGGAGAACGGCTCGCCGAGGATCGGAGCCGTGAACCACTTGTCGATGGCGAACACGACGTGGCGCACCGTCTCGACGAACGTGAACTCGCCGTTCACCGACTGGTGCAGCGACGCTTCGGGCAGTGCTCGAGCGCGAGTGATGGTGGCGCCCCACGTCGCTTCCAGCGCCGTCCACGCGGCACGCATCCCGTCGGGGTCCGTCGGGCGGATCATCGCTCGCAGCGGGTACCACTGGTCGCGCTCGTTGACGTAGGCCGTGACGTCGACGCCGTTGATGACGAACCGGTCGATCTGCGCGTCGATGTCGACGTCGACGAGCAACGCGTGGCTGATGCGCACTCCGGTCAGGTCGACGTCGCGGAATTCCGAACGGCTGAGGTCGGCGCCCCAGAACACCGACTCGGAAAGATCTCCCTCGAACTCCTCCGGCATGACGCTCCCTTTCGTGGCATCGGCAGGTTGGTCACCGATCTCGGCACCGTACGCGAGGTTGCGGACGAGATCGTTCCGGAACGACGGCGCAGAACCAGGTGGCGCCGGAGCGCGCTGCTCAGTAACATCCAGTTCACCTTTCCGGGCCAGCGTCGTCCCGAGGGCCACCCAGCCGACATGCGGTTCGCCGCCGACTTCGTGGAGCTCACAACTCGATGCACTCCTTTCCCAACGCGGGGCTTCCCGCGCCCTCGGGTCTCTACGACCCACGATTCGAACACGACGCCTGCGGTGTCTCGTTCGTTGCCAACATCACCGGTGCGCGCAGCCGCACGATCGTCGCCATGGGCATCGGCGCGCTCTGCAACATGGAGCACCGCGGCGCCACCGGCGCAGAGGCCGACACCGGCGACGGTGCCGGGATCCTCATCCAGGTGCCCGACGGGTTCCTGCGCGCGGTCACCCCGTTCGAGCTGCCGCCCGACGGCCACTACGCCGTCGGCATCGCCTTCCTGCCGTCCGACCCGGTCGACGGGGAGAAGGCGCAGTCGGCGATCGAGCAGATCGTCGCCGACGAGGGCCTGACCACGCTCGGCTGGCGCGACGTCCCGGTCAACTCGACCGTGATCGGCGCGTCGGCGTTGGCGGTGCAGCCCTCGTTCAAGCAGCTGTTCGTCACCGATCCAGCCGGAAGCGTCGGCATCGACCTCGACCGCAAGGTGTTCATCGCCCGCAAGCGCATCGAGCACGAGCTGCCGTCCGAGCAGCGCACGTACTTCCCGTCGCTGTCCAGCCGCACGCTGATCTACAAGGGCATGTTGACCACACCGCAGCTGGCGGTGTTCTTCCCCGATCTCGCCGATGAGCGGATGGAGAGCGCGCTCGCCCTGGTGCACAGCCGGTTCAGCACGAACACGTTCCCGTCGTGGCCGCTGGCCCACCCGTACCGCTACATCGCCCACAACGGCGAGATCAACACCGTGCAGGGCAACCGCAACTGGATGCGCACGCGTGAGGCGCTGCTGGAGAGCGATCTGCTCCCCGGCCTCGAGCGTGCCTTCCCGATCTGCACGCCGGGCGGCAGCGACTCGGCCAGCTTCGACGAGGTGCTCGAGCTGCTGCACCTGGCCGGCCGCAGCCTGCCCCACGCGATGCTGATGATGATCCCCGAGGCGTGGGAGAACCACGACACGATGGATGCCGACAAGCGCGCGTTCTATCGCTTCCACTCGTCGCTGATGGAGCCGTGGGACGGCCCGGCGAGCGTGTGCTTCACCGACGGCACCGTGATCGGCGCCGTGCTCGACCGCAACGGTCTGCGCCCGAGCCGCTTCTGGGTGACCGACGACGACATCGTCGTGCTCGCCAGCGAGGTCGGCGTGATCGACGTCGATCCGGCGAAGGTGGTCCGCAAGGGCCGGCTGCAACCGGGGCGCATGTTCCTCATCGACACGGCCGAAGGTCGCATCGTCGACGATGACGAGGTCAAGCGCTCGCTGTCGCAGGCCGAGCCGTACGCACAGTGGTTGCAGGACGGGCTCGTCGAGCTGGTCGACCTGCCTGAGCGCGAGCACATCGAGTACAGCCACTCCAGCGTGCTGCGTCGCCAGCAGGTCTTCGGGTACACGCACGAAGAGCTGAAGATCATCATCGCCCCGATGGCCAAGAGCGGCGGCGAGCCACTCGGCTCGATGGGCACCGACACGCCGATCGCGATCCTCAGCGATCGCGCCCGGTTGCTGTTCGACTACTTCCAGCAGCTGTTCGCACAGGTCACCAACCCGCCGCTCGACGCGATCCGCGAGGAGGTCGTCACCTCCGTCGGTTCGACGGTCGGGCCGGAGGCGAACCTGTTGCAGCCCGGCCCGGCAAGCTGCCGTCAACTGGTGCTGCCGTTCCCGATCATCGACAACGACGAGCTGGCCAAGATCGTGCACGCCGGCGAGGCCGATCAGTACGCGCACCTCAAGGCCGTCACGATCACCGGTCTCTACCGCGTCGCCGGCGGCGGGCTGGCGTTGCATCGCGCGCTCGATGCCATCCGCTCCGAGGTCAGCAAGGCGATCGAAGACGGGGCGCGGATCATCGTGCTCAGCGATCGCAACAGCGACGAGGTCTACGCGCCGATCCCCAGCCTGCTGCTCACGGGCGCGGTGCACCACCACCTGATCCGCGAGAAGCAGCGCACCAAGGCGGGCCTGATCGTCGAGTGCGGTGACGCCCGCGAGGTGCACCACATGGCGCTGCTCGTCGGCTTCGGTGCCGGTGCGATCAACCCGTACCTGGCCTTCGAGAGCATCGAGGACATGGTCCGCGAAGACCTCCACGGTCTCGGCGGGATGGATCCGCACAAGGCCGTGAAGCACTACATCAAGGCCGCCGGCAAGGGCGTGCTCAAGGTGATGAGCAAGATGGGCGTGAGCACGGTCGCCAGCTACACCGGTGCGCAGATCTTCGAGGCCATCGGGCTCGGCCAGGAGCTGGTCGACGAGTACTTCACCGGCACCGTCAGCCGCCTCGGTGGCATCGGCCTCGACGAAGTGGCCACCGAGGTCGCCGCGCGCCACCGCCAGGCGCATCCGCCGCGGCCCGAGGAGCGGGCGCACCGCAAGCTCGAGCTCGGCGGCGAGTACCAGTGGCGGCGCGAGGGCGAGCTGCACCTGTTCAACCCGGAGACGGTGTTCAAGCTGCAGCACGCGACGCGGGCCAAGCGCTACGACATCTTCAAGCAGTACACCGCGCTCGTCGACGATCAAGCGAAGCGTCTGGCAACCCTTCGTGGGCTCTTCGAGTTCAAGTCCGACCGCGTCGCGATCTCGATCGACGACGTGGAGCCGGTCAGCGAGATCGTCAAGCGGTTCAGCACCGGGGCGATGAGCTACGGCAGCATCAGCGCCGAGGCTCACGAGACGTTGGCGATCGCGATGAACTCGATCGGCGGCAAGAGCAACACCGGCGAGGGCGGCGAGGACAGCGACCGGCTGTACGACCCGCAGCGCCGCAGCTCGATCAAACAGGTCGCCAGCGGACGCTTCGGCGTCACGAGCGAGTACCTCGTCAACGCCGACGACCTGCAGATCAAGATGGCCCAGGGCGCCAAGCCCGGCGAGGGCGGGCAGTTGCAGGGCCTCAAGGTCTACCCGTGGGTGGCCAAGACCCGTCACAGCACGCCGGGCGTGGGGCTGATCAGTCCGCCGCCGCACCACGACATCTATTCGATCGAGGACCTCAAGCAACTGATCCACGACCTGAAGAACGCCAACCCGTCGGCGCGCGTGCACGTCAAGCTCGTCGCCGAGGTCGGGGTCGGGACGGTCGCGGCCGGCGTCAGCAAGGCCAAGGCCGACGTGGTGCTGATCAGCGGTCACGACGGTGGCACCGGCGCCAGCCCGCTCACGTCGTTGAAGCACGCCGGAGCGCCGTGGGAGCTCGGCCTCGCCGAGACGCAGCAGACGCTGCTGCTGAACGGGTTGCGTGACCGCATCGTGGTGCAGGCCGACGGTCAGTTGAAGACCGGTCGCGACGTCGTCATCGCCGCGCTGCTCGGTGCCGAGGAGTTCGGCTTCGCCACGGCGCCGCTCGTCGTCAGCGGGTGCGTGATGATGCGCGTGTGTCACCTCGACACGTGCCCGGTCGGTGTCGCCACGCAGAACCCGGAGCTGCGCGCCAAGTTCAGCGGCAAGCCGGAGTTCGTCGTCAACTTCATGGAGTACATCGCCGAAGAGGTGCGCGAGTGGATGGCCCAGCTCGGCTTCCGCACGGTCGCCGAGATGATCGGTCACGTCGAGGCGCTCGACGCCAAGCAGGCGATCACCCACTGGAAGGCGCGTGGGCTCGACATCTCGCCGATCCTCGCCGTGCCGCAGAACCCGTACGGCCAGACGATGCACCAGTCGGTCGGCCAGGAGCACGGTCTCGACGAGGCCCTCGATCAACAGCTGATCGCAGCGTGCGAGCCGGCCATCGAACGTGGCGAGCAGGTGCGCCTGGAGATGACGGTGCGCAACGTCAACCGCACCGTCGGCACGATGCTCGGCAACGCCGTCACCCGCCGTCACGGCGGCGCCGGTTTGCCCGACGGCACGATCGACATCAGCTTCCGCGGCTCGGCGGGCCAGAGCTTCGGCGCCTTCGTCCCGAGCGGGATCACGCTGCGCCTCGAGGGCGACGCCAACGACTACGTCGGCAAGGGCCTCTCGGGAGGTCGCCTCGTGGTGCGCCCCGATCGTCGTGCACCGTTCGCCGCCGACCACAACGTGATCGCCGGCAACGTCATCGGCTACGGCGCCACGGGCGGCGAGATCTTCCTGCGCGGCACGGTGGGCGAGCGCTTCTGCGTGCGCAACTCCGGGGCCACCGCGGTGGTCGAAGGTGTCGGTGATCACGGCTGCGAGTACATGACCGGTGGTCGAGTGATCGTGCTCGGTCCGACCGGACGGAACTTCGGGGCCGGGATGAGCGGCGGCATCGCCTACGTCTACGACCCGCACGACGTGTTCGCGGCGAAGCTCAACGGCGAGATGGTCGAGCTGCAGCCGCTCGACGAGGCCGACCTCGAATTCGTGCTCGCCACCGTGCGCGCACACGCCGAGCACACGGAATCGCCCGTCGCCCAGAACATCGTCGATGGCTGGGTGGACGCGCAGCACTCGTTCAAGCGAGTGATGCCGGTGGACTACCAGCGCGTGCTGAACGTGATGAAGCAGGCCGAGGCCGACGGCCTGGACGAGGAGCAGACGTTGTCGAAGGTGATGGAGGCCAGCCGTGGGTGAGACGACCGGGTTCATGCAGTGGGATCGCCAGACGCCGGTGCGTCGTGCGGTGCCGGTTCGCCTGCGCGACTGGAAGGAGGTCTACGAGGACTTCGACCAGTCGACGTTGCGCCTGCAGGCCGGCCGCTGCATGGACTGCGGCATCCCGTTCTGCAACAACGGCTGCCCGCTGGGCAACCTGATCCCCGACTGGAACGACCTCGTCTACCGCGAGCACTGGCGTGACGCCATCGACCGGCTGCACGCGACGAACAACTTCCCCGAGTTCACCGGACGGCTGTGCCCGGCGCCGTGCGAGAGCGCGTGCGTGCTCGGCATCAACAGCGACCCGGTGACCATCAAACAGGTCGAGGTCGAGATCGTCGACCGGGCCTGGGACGAAGGCTGGGTGCTGCCGCAGATCCCGTCGGTGCGCACCGGCAAGCGCTGCGCCGTCATCGGCTCCGGTCCCGCAGGGCTGGCAGCCGCGCAGCAGCTCACGCGCGCCGGACACGACGTGGTCGTGCTCGAGCGTGCCGACCGCATCGGCGGGCTGCTGCGCTACGGCATCCCCGAGTTCAAGATGGAGAAGCGCCACCTCGATCGCCGCATCGCCCAGATGGAGGCCGAGGGCACCGAGTTCCGCACCAACGCGCCGGTCGGGGACGGGGTGGACATCGAGGTGCTGCTCGCCACGTACGACGCGATCGTGCTCGCCTGCGGCGCCACCGCGGCGCGAGATCTGCCGATCCCCGGCCGCGAGCTGGCCGGCATCCACCAGGCGATGGAGTACCTGCCGCTGTCCAACCGGGTGCAGGAGGGCGACCTCGACGAGTCGCCGATCAACGTCGTCGGCAAGCACGTCGTGATCATCGGCGGCGGCGACACCGGGGCGGACTGCCTCGGCACGGCGCTGCGCCAGGAGGCCGCCTCGGTGACCCAGCTGGAGATCATGCCGCGACCTCCCGATCTGCGCGCCGACAGCAACCCGTGGCCGCAGTGGAGCCTCGTCTACCGCGTCTCGTCGGCCCACGAAGAGGGTGGCGAGCGCGTCTACAGCGTCAACACCGAGCGATTCGTCGACGACGGCAACGGTCGGGTGCAGGCGTTGATCCTCCACGAGGTGGAGATGGTCGACGGTCGCTTCCAGAAGATCGAGGGCTCTGATCGCGAGCTGCCGGCCGACTTCGTGTTCCTGGCGATGGGCTTCGTCGGCCCGGAGCGCGGCACGTGGCTGGAGCAGCTCGGGGTGAACTTCGACGAGCGTGGCAACGTGCGCCGCAGCGATCAGTACATGACCAACGTGCCGGGCGTGTTCGTGGCCGGCGACATGGGCCGCGGCCAGAGCCTGATCGTGTGGGCGATCGCCGAGGGCCGCTCGTGCGCCGCAGGGGTCGACTCGTGGCTGCTCGGCGAGACCCAGCTCCCGTCGCCGATCCTGCCGACCGCTCGACCGCTCGTCTGACCTGAGCGGCGCTCGCCGCTGTCAGCGCGTACTATCTGCGCAATGCGTTTGAAGCCGTCTGCTCTCATCGTCGCGGGCGCGGCACTGCTCCTGCTCAGCAGCTGCGGCAGCGATGCCACCGGGGCGTCCACCACCGTCATCCAGGTCGGCCCGACCAACTTCGTCACCGTCCCGCCGCCCTCGACCACCGACCCCACCGCCACCACCGCGCAGCCAGCGCCGGGCGAGACCATCCTCTCCCCGCAGACCTACGAGATCGTCGCCGGTGACTTCCCGATCCTCGTCGCCAAGAAGTGCGGCGTCACGAAGGATGCGCTGGACGCTGCCAACGCCGACACCGAGAACTACGCCATCTTCCCGGTCGGCGTGAAGATCAACGTCCCCGCCGGAGCGCTGATCGGCTGCACCGGGGTGATCGCCTCGCCGACCACCACGACGATCGCCGGCGGCGAGACGCCGTCGGTCACCACCACGACCACCAAGCCTGCGGCCACCACCACGACCACCGAGAAGTTGGAAGACGGCGCCTGTAAAGCGGTCGGCACCTACAAGATCGTCGAAGGCGACCTGCCGAGCAAGGTGGCAACGAACTTCGACGTCACCGTTGCGCAGCTCGACAAGGCCAACGTCACGACCAAGGGCTACAAGAACTTCGTCGTCGGGGTGACCATCAACATCCCCGGCCCCGACTGCTGACGATCCAGTCCTCGGTCAGACGAGTCGAACGGTGATGCCGCAGAGCTGATGCTGCTCGCCGGCACGTGAGCGGTGCGTGGCCACCAGCTCGAGCTCGTCGATGCCCTCGCCGCGAGCGCCCGCCGGTTGGAACCGCACCGCGTGATCGACGCCGAGCTGCGCCCAGCGCGCCTGCATGGCGATCGGGTCCCGCGCGCCGACGGTGATGCCGGCGATCCCGGACACGATCGCGTTGTCCTCGTGCGCAGACCACTGCTTGCCGGCCCATGCCCACGACCCGTTGGGCACCGGTTGATCGATGCTGACGATCGCCCCGCCGACGTCGGCCGGATGGAGGTGCCGGCCGCGGATCGACGGTGCATCCGCTTGCCACACGATGCGCACGCCGTGCTCGCGGATCGCGGCCTCGCGACGATCGAGGTCGTCCACTTCGTAGATCGCCATGTAGCCGCCGTCGCCGTTGCGCTTGGCGAGCAGCCGGCCCGCGGTGGTGCCGTCAGCGGTTGGCGACACCACTTCGAGGAACTGGTCGCCGATGAGCATCAGCGCGTTGTGCAACCCGAACTCGGCGACACCGGGGTCGCGGAAGCACACCGCCAGGCCGAGCGTGTCGCACAGCTGTTGGACGGACGAGTCGAGGTCGGCGGCGACGAGGGCCACCTGGCGGAGACGGATCACGGGCGTGAATCTAGGCAGGCGGATCCGGGCCGTCGTCTCGCGCCCGGCCGTAGGGTGTGCGCATGCTGGACGCGATCGACGGACGAGTGCTCGGATCCCTGATCGAGAAGGAGCACACGGTGCCCGACCAGTACCCGCTCACGGTGAACGCGCTGGTGCTGGCGTGCAACCAGTCGTCGTCGCGCGAGCCGGTGATGGCGCTGACCGAGGAGGACGTGCAGCAGGTCATCGAGCGGTTGAAGGTCGACGGCTGGTTGCGCCGCGAGCTCCCGTCGCACGGACGCAGCGTGGTGCGCATCCGCCACAAGGCCGGCGACAAGCTGGGTGTCGACGCCGACGGCGCTGCCGTGCTGACGGTGCTCGGGCTGCTGATCCTGCGTGGCCCGTCGACGATCAACGAGCTGCGTCAGCGCAGCGAACGTTGGTACCGCTTCGAGTCGTCCGCGCACGTCGAGTCGGCGCTCGGCTGGTTGCAGGAGCGCGGCCACGTGCAGCTGATCCCGCGAGTCCACGGCCAGAAGGAGCCGCGTTGGCAGCAGCTCCTCGCCGAGGAGCAAGCACCATCGACAGCCGCTCAGTTCGGTGGCACGTCCGCCGGTCGCTCCGCTGCGTCCGACGCGCTCACCGAGCGCATCGCCGCCCTCGAAGCCCGCGTCGAGTCCCTCGAAACCGCCCTGCGCGACCTCCTCTGACGGACCGTCTCGCCGAGTCCGAGGAGGTGACGGTGAGAGGTGATCGCCCATGCGCCGCAGATCTCTCACCTCGGAGCTGGGTGCCGGCGAGCCGGTGAGAGGTGATCGCCCATGCGCCGCAGATCTCTCACCTCGACGTGCAGCGACTCGCGTCGGTCAGGGGTCGCGCTTCCACCAGCGACGCTTCGCGATGGCCGGGTCGCCGAGGTCGGACGGGGCGGTCAGGCCGGGATCGGCGATCGGCTCGACGTCGGTCGGCCGGATGACGCGGTCCGCCTGCGGGTCGTAGACCGTCAGGCCACTGACCCTCGCCAGTTCGAGCACCTCGACGCGCATGTCGTCGGCGTGCGACCACACGATGTTGAACGCACAGCCGGTGCCGTTGGCGATGACCTGGCGAAGCGGCCAGCTGGCCCACGGCGAGTCCGAGCCGTCGTCGAGATCGGGATGGCGCACCTCGAGCTCGGAAACGAACTGCTCCAGCGAGGGCGTCAGCTCCCAGCCGGACTCGTCCTCCAGGAGCGGGGCGCGGTCCTCTGGATCGTCGGGCACGTCGGCATCGAACACGTACAGATCGAAGCTCACGCGGACAGCATCGCGCGTCGGCTGACTAGGTTGCGCCGATGTCGACACAGCGATCACGGTTCGCCGGCGGGGATCAGCAGTACCTGCGCAACGAGCAGTACGGCACCTCGGACCGCCTGGCCATCCGCGCTCGCCTGCATGCCAGGTACACGACAGCGACGGTGCCGTGGTTCGACTGGGTGGCAGCGCAGTTCGGCATCGCGATCGGCGATCACGTGCTCGAGGTCGGCTGCGGGGCGGGGTGGCTGTGGGAGCAGACCAACGCCGCCGTCGTGAGCGGGGCCTCGATCACGCTCGTCGACCTGTCGCCGGGCATGGTCGACGAGGCCGTGCAGCGGGTGACGAGCACTCGCCGCTTCCAGACCGTTCGTGGTGAAGTGGCCGACGCGCAGTCGTTGCCCTTCGAGTCGCGCTCGTTCGAACGGGTGATCGCCAACCACATGCTCTACCACCTGCCGGATCCGGCGCTCGGCGTCGCCGAACTGGCTCGGGTGGTGCGCGACGACGGGATGGTGATCGTCGCGACCAACGGGCGCCGGCACATGCAGGAGCTGTGGCGCATCCGCGGCGACGTCTTCGATCTCGCCGCGATCGATCAGACCGTCGACGTGTTCGGTGTCGACAACGGCTTCACCATCCTGCGCGACCACTTCGCCGATGTGCGGTGGCTGACCTATCGCGACGAGCTGCGATGCACCGACGTCGACGACGTCGTTGCCTACCTGACGTCGACGCCGCCCGCCGAGGACGCAACCGCGGACCAGCTCGCCGAGATCCGCGGGCGCGTGCAGGCCGCGTTCGACGACGGCGACGGTGTGATGACGATCAGCAAGGACACCGGCTGCTTCGTCTGCCGCACGCCGACTCGTCCCTAACCTGTCGCGGTGCTCGTCACTCGCGCCCTCGTCGATCGATTGGAGACGAGTGCCGCGGTCGCGTGCGGTCTCGCGGTCGAGGCGATGCCCGGCGCCGAGGCGAAGTCGTTCCACCGGGGGCTGCTCGTCGCCATGGGGGAGCGAAGGTACGTCAACCGTGCGCTGGCCGTGAGCATCGACGACCTCGACGACGCTGACGTCGACGAGCTCGCCACGTGGTACCGCGCCCGCGGCCTGCCGCCGATGTTGGAGGTCTCCGCCTGGGCCCCGCCAGGGACCGTCGCCGCGCTCGGCCGGGCCGGCTTCGCCCCCTCGTGGTTCCGGGCGATGTTTGCTCGGCCGTGTGATCCCTCGACGGTTGAAGGCGGTGGCGACGTCGACGTGTTCGCCGTGACCACCGATGCTGACGCGGCAACGTGGCGCACCGTCTACGCCGCAGGGTTCGGCGTCGTCGAGACGGGCGCAGTCGCGATCAGCGACGAGTACGCGGCGGCCGACCGTGCGATCACCTCGGGCCAGCAGTTCCTCGCGGTCGTCGACGGACGCGTCGCCGGGTGCGGCGGCGTGGTGGTGGCCGACGGTGTCGCCTGGGTGGGTGGTGCCGCAACGCTGCCCGAGCTCCGCGGCCGTGGCGTGCAGGCCGCGTTGGTGCGCCGGCGCCTGCAACACGGGCTCGACCACGGGTGCGAGCTCGCTGCGGCGACCGCAGTGCCCGCCGGTGACTCGGCGCGCAACCTCACTCGCCTCGGCTTCCACCTCGTGCAGCACCAAGTGGTGCTGGCGGCTACGAGCGGCGGGCGCTGACCAGCCAGACGGCGCCGCGCAGGGTCAGCTCGCCACCGACGACGCGCGATTGCAGGTCGGCGCGCACCTCGGCGACCAACTGCTCCTGCTCCTCAGGTGCCACGTGCTCGGTCATCAGCCGACCGGTCTCGCCGGCGAGGATCATCGCCAAGCGCTCCTCGACGCCGTCGCTGTCGGCCGTGGCGTACCGGATCGACCCGTTGAGCGGTTCGACGGCGATGTCGATCCATCCGGATCGATCGAGGATGTCGTGCACACGCTCGCCGTCGGCGAACGCCACCGGGCCCGGAGCGTGCGGGTCGGCCGGGGCCGACGTGGGCAGTGCCGCGGCGATGATCGAGGTGCCAGCGGTGAAGTTCGGGTTCTCGGCCACGCTGCGCCAGCAGACGAACACCAGACGGCCACCGGGCGCCGTGGACGCGCGGATGTTGGTGAACGCCTCGACGGGATCGTCGAAGAACATCACGCCGAACCGCGAGAGGACCGCGTCGAACTCGCCGGTGAGCCGATCGGTCTGCGCGTCGGCGACGACGAACGTGGCCGTGGGGACGCGCGCCCGTGCTTCGTCGATCATCGTCGCCGAGATGTCGACGCCCGTCACCGTTGCGCCGGTGGCGGCGAGGACGGACGCGGTGGTCCCGTACCCACACCCGACGTCGAGCACCCGCTCGCCGGGCAGCACCGCCAGCTTGGCGATCGCCGCGTCGCCGAACTCGGCGAGCGCCTGGTCGAAGATCCGTTGGTGCTGCACCCAGGAGACGCCGCCGTACTTCGTCCAGTGGTCGCGCATCAGCTCGTTGGCCATGCGCACAGACTGTCAGCCCAGGTCGGGCCAGCGGCGCTTCTGTCGTTTTCGCTGCCCGGCCTTGCCGAGCTTGCGTTGCTCGGCAAGCGCCCACTGGCGCCGCCAACCCGTGTACTCCGGGCCGCCGAGTGACGGGTTCTCGCGCTTGGCCGTGCGCTGACGGGCGCTCCACCAATCGGTGAGCGCCTCGTCGCCGAGTGCGACGACGGCGGCTTCGATGCGCGAGTTGAAGCGGCGTGTGCTCTCGCCCTCCGTTGGCCACATCGGAGATCCGAACACGACCTTCGTCCGGCCGGGCTTCAACCGCTTCATGCCCTTGCCGAAGATGGCGCCGCTGCCGTCGATGAACACCGGCACGACGGCGGCACCGGTGCGCGCCGACAGGTAGGCCGCGCCGCCCTTGAACTCCTGGCCCCAGCCGTCCGGTGAGCGACCGCCCTCGGGGTAGATCACCAGGCTCCAGCCCTCGTCGATCAGCTTGCGGATCTGGTCGCTGTTCTTGCGGCCGGTGACCTCGCGATCGATCGGCAACGCGTTGAGCACGAGTGCCGATGCGGTGCCCTTGACGCGCTTGTCGAAGAAGAAGTCGGCCGCAGCGGCGATGAACAGCTTCGACCGCCACGGCTCCGGCACCACTGTGATGATCAGCGGCGTGTCGACGTGGCTGTGGTGGTTCGGGGCGAAGATCACCGCCGGCACGTCGTCGCGCTGGCGGAGGTCCTCCAGACGATCGGTCCCGACGACTTCGGGGTCGGCGATCAGCTTGACGCCCAGCCGCATCGGTCCGGCGACGATCACCTTGCGTGCGGCGCGGGCCGGCAACGAGCGTGCCCACTCCGTCTCGAAGTTGGCGCCGAGCGTCGTCTCCTCCTCGGGCACCACCACGCCGCGCGGCTTGGTCGGGGCGCGGTACGGGAAGCCGGCGGACGCGATCGTGCGCTTCACCGTCGACGTCTTCGCGCGTGCCGTCTTCACGGCGCGGCCGGCGAGTCGCTTGCCGGCGAGGGGAGTGGGGACGCCGTTGCGCACGCGTGCCATGTCGACGCCTACTTCACGTCCGCGATCATCAGCGGCGGGGTGTGCAGGTGGGTGATCGTCGCGTTGCGTCCGACCACGTCGCTGGCGATCTCGAACGCGTCGTCCATCGTCGACGCCGGCGTGAAGCCGAGGCGACGGACGGCCTTTGCGTCGCCACCGACGATGATCACGCGCCCGGCGTGCTTCATCCCGTGGCTGCCCCAGTACCACATGTAGAACGGGTGCACGCCGTGGTACGCGTGGCTCGTTCGGTACAGGTGCTTGTACCACTCGTCGTGGGCGAACTTCTCTTCGAACTCCTTCGACATGCGGTGCGGGTCGGTGGTCTCGGCCAGCACCTGCTCGTAGAAGTCGATGTAGCTCGGGTGGTGGACGGGGTGGAAGTCGGGCAGTGTCGGGTGGGTCATGATGATCACGCCGCCCTCGCGGACCAGCGGCTTGCCGCGGTACATGTTGAAGTAGTACCCGAGGCCCATGCACATCACCAGGATCGGGTTGAGGATCGAGTGCACGTTGTACGGGCTGATGTACGGGATGCCCATCGTCAGGATGTCGGTCTGGCCCTGCACCTCGACGAGCTGCTGCGCGTAGACGTGTTCGGTGGTGATCTTGTGCACCGCCTCGACCTCGCCACACTGGATGCTCGTCATCTGGTGCGGTGCCTCGATCGAGTGGAAGATCTTGCGGGCAAGCTTGACCGGCGTGCGATCGAGCGACTTCTTCACGCCGAGGAACGTGGCCCGGTCCTTCGGTCCCCACTCCCACTCGCGCTTGGAGAGGAACTCGAAGCCCTTCGGGAACGTGTCGGTGTTCAGCGTCGTCTCGATCTGGAACACCTTCGGCCCGTTGTCGCGCATGATCTTGCCCATCCGCCAGTTGCTCTTGTGGAGCTCGCTGCGGTGCTGGTCCATGAAGCTGTGCGAGGCCTCCATGGTGGTCGGGTTGTGGTGGTGCCGAAGGCTGCGGTAACTGGCGAGGCCGGTGGCCGTGCTCTTCCACCCGCCGTCCATCGCGACGAGGTTGATGTTGACGTAGACGAGCAGATCGCTCTCGGCGGCGCGCTTGTTGATCTCCACCTCTTCGCCCTCGGGCGTGGCGCCCAGGAACGACAGGCCCTCGGGATCCTCTGCGTCGTGCTGGTAGAGCAGGCCGCGCGGTGCGAACGCGTCGTACACACGATCGCCGACGGCGTGGCGCAGCTCGAACTCGTGCATCCGCCGGTGGAGCGCGAGGGCGACGATGATGTGCACGTCGTCGACGCCGGCTTCGGCGGCGAGGTCGAGCACGGCTTCGATGACGCGCTGGCGGATGTCCGGCCGGCGCATCTTCGGCAGCGGCAGGCTGACGTCGTCGAAGGCGATGGTCAGCTTCATGCCGGGGAACAGCAGCGCCGGCAGCGGGTCCATGTCGTGCGGGTTCAGCAGCGCGTGGCGGATCGCGCCGTCGATGTCGTCGAGCGCCGGCAGCGGCTCGGCCGGGTAGATGATGCGGCTGCGGTTGGCGGGCAGCTTCTCGAGGCTGAAACCCTCACCGCGCCAGAACAGCGTCGGCGGGGTGGAGCGGTCGACGTCGAGGACGAAACCGGGACGGGGCATCTCAGCGACCTCTTTCTTGGATGTGGTCGTGTCGGAGGTCGAAGGCGATCTTGATGGCGCCGCGTCGGCCGGCGTTGGCCGCGTGCTCGATGGCATCGGCGTAGTCGGCGAGGCGGTACGTCTGCGACACGAAGCGGCCGAGGTCGTAGCGGGCGACGAGGTCGAGCGCGGTGTCGAAGTCATCGCGCTGGTAGGCGTAGCAGCCGCGGATGGACACCTCTCGGTGCCACAGCGTGGTGAGGTCGAGCTTCACCGTCGCCGGCATCCCGACGAGCAGGATCTCACCGCCGGGAGCGACCACCTGCAGCGCCTGGGCGAGCGAGTCGCTGGTGCCGACGCAGTCGATGACGAGCGGGACGCCGGATGTCAACTGGTTGCCGACCACCATCGACGCGGTGCCGCTGCGCACGGCGCGGGCGAGCTCGGAGGTGGCGACGGTGTGCCCGCCGAGCGCCTTCGCCGCGGCGATCTGGTGCGGGTAGCGGGCGGTGATCATCACCGGACGGGTGTCGGCGTCGCGGCGGGCGCCGATCGCGGCCAGGGTCAGCAGACCGAGGGTGCCGGCGCCGATGATCACCGTGTCGTCACCGTTGTAGCGCGAGGCGGCGTGGACGGCACAGGCGGTGGGCTCGACCATCACCGCCTGCTCATCGGTGAGCTCGGCGGGCACGTCGACGAGCTGGCTCTCGTGGGCCACCATCTGCGGACTCCATCCGCCGCCGGTGTCCGTGCAGAACCCGGTCTGCAGGCCGGGGGAGAGGTGACCGAAGGCGACGTTCTCGCACAGGTTGATGCGATCGGCAGCGCACATCTCGCAGTCCGGCAGCCCGCGGGTGAGGCAGGTGAGCACCGGGATGACGACCACGCGGCGACCGTCGGCCGTGTCGGCGACGACCTCGTGACCGGGCGTGAACGGGAAGCTGACGATCGGCTCGAAGTAGCGGCTGGTGACCGCGTCGATGGTGGCCAAGTCGCTGCCGCAGATGCCGCTCAGGCGTGGGTGCAGGACCTGCCAGCCCTCGGCGGGCAACATCGGCGGGTCGATGTCGGCCAGCTCCAACGGCCCGTGCGCGCCACCGGCCCCGGGGGAGATCGCCGACAGGATCCGAGCCGCAGCGAACTTGGCCACCTTGCGATCGATCTGCAGCGCCTTCACTTGATGCCGGCCTTCTCGCTGCGGGTGCGGGCGACCGGGAGCAGCGGGCGTGGCGCGCCGGGTGCCTTGTCCCAGTGCTCGACGAGCCAGCCGCGCTTGCGAGCGATCGCGGCCAGGCGAGTCTCCGGGTTGACCGCCACGGGGAAGCCCACGGCCTCGAGCATCGGCAGGTCGCTGGTGGAGTCGGCATAGGCGATCGACTCGTCGAGCCGCAGACCCTCGGACTCGCAGTAGTCGGCCAGGATCTGCGCGCGGGTCTCGCCGGTCGGTGGAACCTGCAGCAGTCGACCCGAGTAGACCTCGCGGCCGCTGCGGTCGATGTTCGTGCCCATCTCGGCAGCGACGATCTCGTCGAACAGCGGGCGCAGGCTCTCGACGACGAAGTCGAGCGCGCCCGTGATCAGGATCGTGCGGTGCCCGGCCGCGCGGTGGGCGCGCACGCGACGGATGCCTGCCGGGAAGCTCTTCGTCAGGATCAGCTGGGTGAACAGCTCGCGGGCGTCGGTGTCGATCTGGTCGACGGGCGCGTCCTCGTAGCGACGGTAGAAGGAGCGCAGGAAGTCGCTGCGGTCGCGGCGGTCGAGGGCCAGCATCCCGGGCGCCTGGCGGAGCGTGCGCAGGACGTAGCGCACCTTCTCCGGCTGGTTCAGACGGCGAGTCGCCAGCCACGAGTAGCTCTCGACGACGTTGCTGGCGATGAGGGTGTTCTCGAGGTCGAAGGCGGCGACGTGACGCGCCGGCTCCAAGACCTGACGGCGCAGGCGAGACGACCGCGACTCGCTGTTGTTCTTGCCGGGCGTGGTCTTGACGCGACCGTGCTGGACGATGCTCGGCAGGTGCGTCTCGCGGATGTACAGCGGCCAGTCGACGACGCGCGGGTCGAAGCAGAACTCGGCCTGGTCGGTGTCGTCGAGGTCGTTCCAGATGCGCAGCAGGTTGTCCACCGAGTAGATCGCCTCGCACTCGGTGTAGAGGCCGTACAGCTCGACGTACTGCAGCGCCCGCTCGACGTCGCCCTTCTTCTCCTCGAGCTTGGCCGACCAGTCGCCCTGCTTGCCGCGCAACGGCAGCTGGTGGAGGATCTTCTCGCCGCGGATGATCAGCTTCTGCGCCCGTTCCAGCTGGCCCTGCACGCGGCCGCGGCCGGGGAAGCGGAAGTCGGGCACCACGATCGGCTGGCCTTTGCTGTCGTACACGGGGTGCTCGTTGAACCAGTCACGCACGTTGTCGACGAGGATGCCGTAGTGCAGCGGGTTGGTCGACCCAGAGGCGACCTGTGTGATCGCCGGTGCGTCCTTCGGGCCGAGCGCGGCGACGGCGATGATCGCTGCGACGACGAGGTCGACCGGGATCACGTCGACGGTGCCCTCGGGCACGCCGGGGAACTCGCTGAGCAGACCGCGTGCGTAGGAGAGGATCACCGGCTCGGCCATGCGGAAGCCGCGGATCCAGCCGGGGAAGGGCTCGGCGACGGCCGACTCGATGATCGACGGACGCACGATGCTGACCGGCACCGCGCCCTTCGTCTCCGTCAGCGCCTGCTCGCCGAGCGCCTTGGTGAAGGCGTAGGCGTCGGGCCAGCCCACGGACGCGGCGCGGGCCCGGCCGGCTTCGATCAACTGGTCGCTGACCCAGCGTTCGCGGTTCTGCTCGGTCTTCGAGGCGAGCGCAGGCGTGCCGGCAGCGCCGAGCTCGCGGCGCGCTTCGTGGCGGAAGTCGACGAGTCGCTCGGGCTTGCGGCTGCGGTCCTCGAGGTCGGCTCGCAGCCGGCGTGCGGCGTCCACTTCCTTGCGCCAGCTGAGTCCGATGTCGAACGGGCCGGCGGAGACCAGCTCCTCCGGTGCGCCGCCGCGACGGTTGCCGGCGACGTAGCAGGTGCTGACGGCGACGAGGTGCGGCGCGACGCCGAGATCGTTGAGCGTCGCCGCGATCCGCAACGGGCCCATCAGGTTGATCTCCACCGCCGAGTCGAGCGGTGAGTCGAACGACACCGCTGCGGCCGAGTGGATGACGATGTCGCACGTCTTCAGCAGCGCGCGATCGACGTCGTTGAGCCCGAGCCCGTCGGCGCTCACGTCACCGGTGATGGTCACGATTCGGCGAGCGGTCATCTCGTCGAACGTCTCGGCTCCGGCGTCGGCGATGATCCCGCGCAGCTTGTCGAAGGCGTCGTTCTTGAGGATCTCGCGACGGACGCGTTCGGCGGCGACGGTGCGCTTGCCGGCCCGCACGAGCAGCACGAGGTTGCACCCGGGAGCGCAGCGCAGCAGCCGTTCGATGAGCGCGGTGCCGACGAACCCGGTTCCACCGGTGATGGCGATCCGCTTCCCGGCGAGCTGTTCGGCGATCATGGCGATCTATTGTCTACCAGATGGTAGACAGGCCGTGAAGCGCACATCATGAGGACGGCGACGCGAGAGCGCATCCTGGAGGCGGCCACCGACCTGTTCGGCACCCGCGGCGTGGATGCCGTCTCGCTCGACGTGATCGCCACCGAGGTCGGGGTGGCCAAGCAGACGTTGCTCTACTGGTTCCCCAGCAAGGACGACCTCGTGCACGCCGTGCTGGTCGCCGCCGTCGCCGAGCTCACCGTGGTGATCGATGCCGCGGTCCGCGCCGCATCCGACGATCCGCTCGACCGCATCGATGCCGTCGTGCGAGCCGTGTTCCGTCCGGCAGTGCGTCGCCCGGCACTGCTCGGGTTGATCCGCGAGGTCAGCCGCCTGTCGGTCTCCGCCGCCGATCAGCTCACGAGCTCGCTGGCCCCGCTCGTCGATCGCGCAGTCGGCTACCTCAGCACCGAGATGGACGCAGGACGACTTCGCCGCGCCGACCCGCGCCTGGTCGCCTCGCTCTGCTACGCCACCGTCACCGGCATCGCCACCGAACCGGAGGCCCTGCGCGCCGTCGGCTGGCAAGCCGACGCCCCCGGCCTGCGTCGCCTCCGCACCGAGCTGCTCGCCTTCCTCCGCGCCGCCCTCCGGCCGTAGCCGTTCATCTCGGTGCTCGCTGCGCTCGCCTGCCGTGTTCGCTCGCTGCGCTCGCTCACCCGAACTCCAGTCCGCGCGGGTTGTCCCGCGATCTGGCAACTCGATCTGGCGATCCGGCGATCCGAGTACTGAACGCGCGGTGGGCGCGGTTTCGGTACTCGGATCGACTGCATCCGAGTACTGAATGCGCGGTGGGCGCGCGTTGGGTACTCGGACGCGGCCAGGTCAGGTGATCTTGGCGAGCCAGCGATCGAGGGCGGCGCTCTCGGTGGGGAGGTTGTTGCGGTCGGCGAGGCGGCGGCGCAGGGCTGCGGGGAGGGCGGCGACGGCGGCCGGGCGATCGACGTTGCGCAACATGGCGCGCAGGATGACCCGCCGGGCGAACAGCTGCAGCCCGCGTTCGAGGCGACCGTCGGGCAGACCGAGCGCCTTGAGGATGATCCACGAGGTGGCGACGTCCTCGCCGCGCGGCGCGGCGCGGGCGTTGGTCCAGTCGATGAGGTACGGGCGACCGTCGTGGAGCATGACGTTGTCCGGGTGGAGATCGAGGTGCACCACTCCGTCGCCAGGCGTGAGGCTCATCCACTCGGGCACCGGCAACGCATCGAGGAGACGATGCAACCGAGCGAGCTCGACGCCGGTGCCCCACAGCGTCCACGGCTTGCGCAGCACCCGGGCCAGCAGCGTCGGCCCGTCGAGGCGCTCCATCACGAGGTCGGACCCGGACGACTGGTACACCTCCGGCACGGGGATGCCGTGCTGGTGCGCCCAGGTCATGATCCGCGCCTCGTGCTCGTACGAGGCGCCCTTGCGGCTGCGGCGCAGCACCCGGCCTGGCGCCACGGCGAAGACGTCGGCGTCGCGTCCGGTCCCGATCAGTTCCATCAGTCGGCCCGGGTCAGTGCGCCGTGTTGCGGCGACGGCGGCGATGTCGTTCGAGGGCCAGCTGCACGAGCTCGTCGATGAGGTCGGAGTACGGCAACCCGGTGGCGATCCACATCTTCGGGTACATCGAGATCGGGGTGAACCCGGGCATCGTGTTGATCTCGTTGCAGAGGAAGCCGCGCCCGCCCTCCTCGAAGAAGAAGTCGACGCGGGCCAGACCCTCGCAACGAAGCGCGGTGAAGACGCGCAGCGCCAGCGCGCGGACCTCCTCGGTCTGCTCGGCGGTGAGCGGCGCTGGCACCAACGTCTGCGAACCGTCGTCGAGGTACTTGTCGGCGTAGTCGTAGAACTCTGCGCCGGGCACGACCTCGCCGGGCAGGCTGGCGCGTGGCTCGAGGTTGCCGAGCACGGCGACCTCGATCTCGCGACCGGTGATGGCCTCCTCGACCACCACCCACTCGTCGTAGGAGAGCGCAGTGGCGATCGCGTCGCGCACCTCCTCGACCGTCTTGGCCTTGCTGACGCCGACCGATGAGCCCATGTTGGCCGGCTTGACGAACAGCGGCAGCCCGAGCTCGCCGGCCAAGCGGCCCGGAAGTCCGGGGGTGATCTCGTGCTCGCGGAACGCACGATGGCGTGCCTGGGCGATGCCGTTTGCCGCCAGCACCTGCTTGGCCATCGCCTTGTCCATCCCCAGCGCGGACCCGAGCACCGGACTGCCGACGTAGGGCACGTCGAGCAGCTCGAGCATCCCCTGGACCGTTCCGTCCTCACCCATCGGGCCGTGCAGCAACGGCACCACGACGGTCGGCCCGTTGCCGTGCACCGCATCGGTGGGCACCATCGCCGTACCGGACGTGTCGAGCTGCGCGGGGAGCGCGTCGACGCCTGCGGCCAGCGCCTCTTGAGCGCCCGTGGCCAGCGCCCACTTGCCCTCGGTGGAGATGCCGATGGGGGTGATGCGGTACTTCGCCGGATCGGCAGCGCGCAGGACGTGCGTGGCCGTGGTGCGACTGACGTCGTGCTCGGCGGATTGCCCGCCGAACAGCACGATCAGGTTGATCCGGTCGTCGTGTGCGTCGTCGTGCGCGTCGTCGTTCGCGTCGCCAGGGGAGTCGTGATCAGCAGCCATCCAACCGCCGACGGTACCGTGTGCGCCGATGCGATTCCGGGCACTCGACGTGGCGCGAGCCACCCACGGCACCTTGCACGGGCCCGACGTGGAGCTCGATGGCGTCTCGTTCGATTCGCGCAGCGTTCGTGCCGGCCAGCTGTTCGTGCCGATCGTCGCCGACCGTGACGGCCATGACTTCATCACCGGCGCGATCGCCTCCGGTGCCGGCGCGTACCTCAGCACTCGACCGGCGCAGGGTGGCACGTGCATCGCGGTCGACGACACGCTCGCCGCGTTGATGCGGCTCGGCGCCGCGCTGCGTGATCGCGTCACAGCGACCGTGGTCGGCATCACCGGCTCGGTCGGCAAGACCAGCACGAAGGATCTCCTCGCCGCGGCGCTCGCGCCGAGCAGGCGAGTGCATGCCAACGAACGCAGCTTCAACAACGAGCAGGGCCTGCCGACGACGATCGCCAACGCGCCCGACGGCATCGACGTGATGGTGCTGGAGATGGGCATGCGCGGCTTCGGCGAGATCGCCGGTCTGTGCGAGATCGCCCGCCCGCGAGTGGGCGTGATCACCCGTGTCGCCGAGGCGCACAGCGATCGCCTCGGCGGCATCGATGGCGTGGCGACAGCGAAGGCGGAGCTCGTGCGCGCGTTGCCGGGCGACGGGACCGCGATCCTCAACGCCGACGACCATCGGGTGCTGGCGATGGCCGGCGCCACGACGGCGCGAGTCGTGACCGTCGGGGAGTCCACCACCGCCGACGTCCGGGTCACCGAGGTGCGGGTGGACGACGAGGCGCGAGCGTCGTTCGTCATCACCGGACCGTGGGGGTCGACGCTGGTGACGTTGGGGATCAGCGGACGGCACATGGTCACGAACGCGGCGCTCGCGCTGGCAACGGTGCACGTGGTCGGCGGCGATGTGGCCGCCGGCGCGGCGGCGCTCGCCGACGTCGGGTTGACGCCGATGCGCATGCAGGTCCACCACACACCCGCGGGCGCGACGATCGTCGACGACAGCTACAACGCCAACCCGACGTCGATGCGCGCTGCGCTCGATGCGCTCATTGATCTGCCCGCGACGCGGCGCATCGCTGTGCTCGGTCTGATGGCCGAGATCAGCGACCCCGAAGCAGAGCACAGGGCGATCGCCGAGTACGCACGGGCACGCGGCATCGAGGTGATCGCGGTGCGCACCGGCCTCTACGGCCTCGAGCCGGTCGACGACCCGTTGGCCGCGCTCGGCTCACTCGCCGGCGGAGATGCCGTGCTCGTCAAAGGTAGCCGTGTGGTCGGGCTCGACCGGGTGGCGGCTGCCCTGCTCGGCACCTGAGGCGCGATCGATCGCGACGACGTCGCACCACTTCGACAACCACAGCGCCCAGAGCGCGCCGCCGAGCAGCACCCACCTCGCGCCGATCGCGTCGATCACCGGTCCGAAGGCCAGGCCGGCCAGCGGCACGGTCCCGCCGAAGGCCATGAACCACAGGCTCAGCACGCGGCCGCGCTCGTGGTCCTGGAGGCGGCTCTGGATCACGGTGAGCATGCACGTCGTCGTGCCGAAGTAGGCGAAGCCGAGGAAGAGGCCGGTGGAGAACGCGCCGATCGGCTCGCGCACCAGTGCGAAGGCGGCGAGCATCACCGCGAACGCGGCGAAGCCGAGCCGGATCAACCGCCGCTTGTCCCACGAGACGAACACGGTGCCGATGGCCAACCCACCGAGGCACGCACCGAGGCCCCACGTGGCGTAGAGCCACTTGTACTGCGCGGACTTCTCGCCGATGCCGAAGTTCAGCTTGGCGACCGCGGGGAACAGGCTGACGTACGGCAACGACAGCAGCGAGAACGTCGCCAGGGAGATCAGGAGGCGACTGTTCACCGGGTTGTCGCGAGCCAATCGCAGCCCGGCGGTGAACTGGCGAGCCCCCGCCTCGTGGGCGATCCGTGGCGTGGGCGGGAGGTGGGTGACGACGAGCGCGACGACGACGAACAGGTACGTGGCCGCGTTGATGATGAACAACTGGGCCGTGGACACGCCGACCTGCGTGAGGACCGCGGCGATGATCGGGCCGACGACTCGAGAGCCGTTGATCATCGTCGAGTTGAGCGCGATCGAACCCGTGAGGTCGCTCGGACCGACGAGCGACGGCAGCATCGCCGACCATGCCGGCGCGTTGAGCGCGTTGCCGATGCCGACGCCCAGGGAGACGAAGAACAGCGCCCACACGGGTGCGTCGGCGGCGGCCAGCGGCGCCAGGGCGAGCGAGAAGACGAGCTGCACGATCTGCATCGCGATCAGCCAGCGGCGCCGATCGAAGCGGTCGGCGATCACGCCGCCGGGGATCGACAGCAGCAGCAGCGGCCCGAGCTGGGCGAAGACCAGCAGCCCGACCAGCGACGCCTTGCCCGTGCGCTCGTAGACGTACGCCGGGAGCACCACGTTCTGCATCCAGGTGCCGATGTTCGAGGCGAACGAAGCGACCCACATCCGCCGGAAGTTCGGGTAGGCGAACGCTCCCCGTGCGCTCCCGGGGCGATGTCCGTGATCGAGTTGCGGCGTTCCGAAGACTTGACTGACGGGTCAAGACTACGCGTCCGACTCTCGTTGACCTGGGCCGATCCGTGCGCGCAGGTCGTGCCGGGTGTCACACTGGCAAGGTGGACGACCGCGTGACCATCACGGCAAGCACGTCGTACCGCTTGTCGCCCAAGAACTGGTTGGCCGTCGTGCGCGGCGCCGACCGGTTGGGCGTGGTGCTGACGCCGGACGGGATCGAGCTGCGCAGCGCGATGCGCAGCGAGACGGTGGCCTGGACGAGCATCCTCGGCATCCACCTCGTCTGGCGCTCGTGGAACAACGGCACGGGGTTCGCCGTCGAGCTGACGCTGGTGCCGGGCGTCGAGGGTCCGCGGCGCGATCCGCCGGTGCTCGGACCCGGCGCCGACCAGACGATGCGCGCCTACCTCGGTCGGCGCAACATCGACATCCCCGTGGATCCGCCACCGCCGTGGCGCGACCGGCTCGGAGGCTGGCACAGCCCGTTGCTCGAGCTCGACCCGTTCGAGTCGGTGCGCACGTTGCGTCGGGCCGGCGTCGGGCCGTGGCTGATCACCGTCCGCCCGCTCGCCGAGGGCTACGACGCGGTCACCACGCAAGCGCACACCGGCGAGGTCGTGCGACGCGCCGAAGTGCGATCCAGCCTCCTCGACGCCACCGAGGACGGCGTCGAGCAGGTCACCCTCGCGCAGGAGGCCCTGAGCCACCTGGAGCTGGAGTCCTGACCGTCAGAGGCCGGTGAAGATCTCGGTGGCCGACAGGTAGCCGAGTTCGAGCAGTTCGGTCGGCCAGGCGCAGTCGGCGATCGCCCGCCGCAGGGGCTCCATGTCGGTGGGGGTGGAGAAGCCCGGCAGCCAGTCGTCGTGGTGGCTGAGCACGACGCGCTTGGGTTGCACCGCGTCGACCTGCTTGGCGACGAACTCCGCCAGCGAGCCCTGGATCGGTTCTCCGTCGACGTTGCCGCGGCCGGCCGCGGCGAGGATCGCCACGTCGGGTCGGAGGCCGTCGAGGATGCCGCTCCAGTGGCCGGAGGTGTCCTGGTAGAGCAGCGACCCGTCGGGCGTGTCGAGCAGGTACAGGAGCGCGCCGCCGTCGCCGCGAGGGGAGTGGCCGGGTGCCGATGCGATCAGGTGCTCGACCGATCCCTGGTCGAGGGCGGCGAGGAACTGGCCGAGGCCCTTCATTCGCTCCTGCTGCTCCTGCCACGTGACGCCGAGGTCACCGATGCACACGTCGCCGGACTGGCTCATGCCGGTCTGCGACCAGACGCAGCTGTGCTGGCTGGGGAGCACCGACACGGTGATCTCGTCGGAGAGCCGCACGGTCTCGCCGCCCGCCACGCAGATCATCCGCTCCGCGGGGACGCCAGCTGCCTCCATCACGCGGATGGTCTCGTAGCTGCCGACGAGCGTGGCGTTCGTGTTGGCCATGATCCGCTCGGCGCCGTAGAGGTGGTCGAAGTGCGAGTGGCCGATGAGGATCCAGTCGCACTGGTCGATCGCGTCGGCGCTGAGGCCAGTGCCGGACGCGCCGGGGGCGCGGTCGATGTAGGCGTCGAGGAAGATCGTCTGCCCGCCGGTGCGCAGTCGGAAGGTGGCGCAGCCGTACCAGTCGAGGGTCGTCGGTCCGGTCGTTGCCGTCATGGCCTCAGGCTCCGAGGATCAGGTCGGCGTAGAGCGGCAGCGCCTGCTTCGGGCCGCCGACGAGGAACGTGGTGATGCACGTCTCCTTCCAGCGGGCGAGCTCGCTGCGGATCTTGTCCGGTGGACCGACGAGGGCGACGTCCTCGACCATCGACAACGGGATCGACGCGGCGGCCTCCTGCTTCTTGCCGGCGAGGTAGAGCTCTTGCACCCGCAGGGCGACGTCCTCGTAGCCCATGCGAGCGAACACGTCGAAGTGGAAGTTGGTGTCGCGAGCGCCCATCCCGCCCGCGTAGAGCGCGAGGAACGGGCGGACCACGTCGGCGCATCGTTCGACGTCGTCGCCCGGAACGATGGTCACCGTCGCGGCGACCTCGAAGTCCGTGGCCTTGTCGGGGTTGCCCGACGCGGCGAAGCCGTCGGCGAGGCACTGTCGGTAGAAGTCGTCGGCCTTGGGGCTGAAGAACAGCGGGAGCCAGCCGTCGCAGATCTCGGCGGCGAGGGCGACGTTCTTCGGGCCTTCGGCACCGAGGTAGATCGGGATCTCGGTGCGCAGCGGGTGGATGGTGCTCTTCAGCGGCTTGCCGAGGCCGGCAGCTCGTTCGTCGTCGGCCGGCAACGGCATCGAGTAGTGGGCGCCCTGAACGTCCACCGGCGCGTCGCGGCGGACGATGCGGCGGACGAGCTCGACGTACTCGCGGGTGCGGGCCAGTGGCTTCGGGTACGGCTGGCCGTACCAGCCCTCCACCACCTGCGGGCCGGATGCACCGAGGCCGAGGATGAACCGTCCGCCGGAGAGGTGGTCGAGCGTCATCGCGGCCATCGCCGTCGCCGCCGGGGTGCGCGCGCTCATCTGGATGATCGACGTGCCGAGCTTGATCCGCTCGGTGTGTGCGCCCCACCACGCCAGTGGGGTGATCGCATCGCTGCCGTAGGCCTCGGCAGTCCAGACCGAGCTGAAACCGAGGCGCTCGGCTTCCTGGATGCTGTCGAGCGCGCCCGCCGGCGGACCGCTTCCCCAGTAGCCGGTGGTGTAGCCGAGCTGGACCTGTTTCGTCATGCCGCCATCCTCGCGAACTGCCGTCGTCCGACGGCGTAACGTGCGCGGCCATGGGCTTCGAGGCGCGACACGCAACCGGCAACGAGATCGCCGAGGTCTCGTTGACCCTGGCCAAGGCGTTCCAGGACGACCCGATCAAGTTGCACCTCACCGGCGGCAAGGAGCTGCCGGTGGCGAAGGTGCTGCCGTTCTTCGACGCGTTCCTGCGCATCCAGCTGCCTCACGAGCTCGTGTACACGACGCCGGGGTTCGAGGGAGCGGCGGTGTGGGCGCCGGTGGGCGAGTGGAAGGTGCCGTTCAGCAGCATCGTCAAGTACACGCCGCGGTTCGTGAAGCTCTACGGGAAGCTGTTCATCAGCAACCTGATGCTGCTCGGTGATCTGGAGAAGAAGCACCCGAAGGAACCGCACTACTACCTCGAGTTCATCGGCACCGATCCGGCGCACCAGGGCAAGGGCGTGGGGACCGCGCTGATGGAACCGGTGTTGGCGAAGGCCGACGAGGAGGGCGTCGGTGCGTACCTGGAGAGCTCGAAGGAGAGCAACCTCGCGTTCTACAACCGCTTCGGGTTCCAGACGCGCGAGGTGATCACCCACCGCCGCAACGGCCCGCAGCAGTGGCTGATGTGGCGAGATCCCCGATAGCGCGTCAGTGACCTGCGTCGAAGGTGACGGGGAGCTTTTCTGGGCCGAAGATGCCGACTCCGTCTGGCTTCCACGTGACCGGACCGTCGAGGCGCAGGTTGGGCATGCGCTTGGCGAGGAGCGGGAGCGCCTCCTGCAGCTCGGCGCGGGCGAGCGATGCACCGAGGCAGTAGTGGATGCCGGAGCCGAACGTCAGCTGTGGCTGGTTGGGTGCCGGCGAGGTGATGTCGAACGCGTCGGGTGAGGCGAACACGTTCGGATCGCGGTTCGCCTCGGCGAGTGCGAGCGACATGAACGTGCCCTCGGGGAAGATGACGTCGCGGTACTCGATGTCGGTGCTGGCGAAACGTGCGGTGCCGCGGACTGCGCCGAAGTAGCGCATCGTCTCTTCGACGGCTCTCGGAGCGAGCTCGGGGTGCTCGGCCAGCAGCGCCCACTGATCGGGGTGCTCGGCGAAGAGCGCCATCGCGCAGCCGAGCTGGTTCCGGGTCGTGTCGGTGCCGGCGACGATGACCGCGTTGACCATCATCACCAGTTCGTCGGTGCTCAGCTTGTCGCCGGCTTCCTCGGCGGCGATGAGATCGCTGAGCAAGTCGTCTTTCGGGTTGGCGCGACGCTCGGCGATCATCGCCATCGTGTACTCGTTCATCTCGTCCTGGGCGGCCATGACGAGGTCGAGCTTGTCGGCGAGGTCCATCGAGAAGACCTGCAGGATGTCCTCGGCGAGGCGGCTGAACAGCTGCCAGTCCTCCTTCGGCGCGCCGAGCAGCTCGCAGATGATCGGGATCGGGTAGGGGTCGCACAGGGCGGCGGCGATGTCGGCCTTGCCTGCCGCGGCCACCTTGTCGACGAGACCGTTGATCACCTCGCGCATGAAGGGCCGCAGACCGTCTGCTTGGCGTGGGGAGAACGCCGGCGCCACGAGGCGGCGCAGGCGCACGTGCAGGTCGCCTTCGGCCGACAGGATGTTGACCTGCTGGCGGGAGAGGAACTCCTCGTTGGTGATGCCCATCAGCTCGGGGATGCGGCCGCTGGCGCTGTGCCAGCGCTTGTCGCGCAGGATGCCGACGCAGTCCTCGTAGCGCACGACGGCGAACCCGAACAGGTTGCGAACGACCCAGTTGTCGCCGGCGAGATCCATCGCCTTGGCGAAGCGTTGGTCGTAGTTGCCGTCGGCCAACGTCACTTCGGGCAGGTCGAGATCGTGCACCAGGGTTGCCATGCGCGAACGCTACGCCGCGAGGGTGACCCCCTGCGGATCGGGCCCGCCTGCGAGCCGCCGCTACCGCGCGTGCCCGTGCCCGTGTCGCCCGTGCCCGGGCCCGCCGTCGGCGGTGCGCCGCCCCCCGGGGGCCGCGGCCTCGGCCGTCCTGCCCCCGGCTCTCCGGCCGCCGGCCCCCCGGCGCCCCCGGCCCCCGGACGGGCATGGGCTCGGTGTCCTCGGGGATCGTCACGTGACGTTTCACATCTGCCGCTCCAGCCCCTCCGGAATCGTCACGTGACGTAACCCGCCGACCTTCCCGATTCGTCACGTGACGATTCGCAAGTGACCTGACGTCAACGGCGAAACGTCACGTGGCGATCCCCAAGTGGCCTCGACCGGGAACGACACGGGAAGCCGGATCCCGACCCGGCGGCCCGACGTCCCGCGGCGCGCAACGGGACCGGACGGGGACGGCCGAGATCACCGCGAGCCTGGCCTTCAGCGACCACTGTCGCACCCCGCGACTACACCTCAACACATGCCCCACTTGCACCTGCCCACACCCACTCACCGCGCCTGCTCGTGGTGCGCCACCGAGTTCCCCATCGCCCACCGCCCCGGCCGCCCCCGCCTCTACTGCGGCCACACCTGTCGCCAACGCGCCTACGAACACCGCCACGGGCTCCACCACCCCCGCACACCAACCCAGCTCCCCGGCCAACACACCGGCGACCACTGGCGATACACCGGCTACGAACGCGGCGGCAACCCAACCAACGGCCACCGCATCCACGCCCTGCGCACCAGCGTCCGACCCGACGGCCACCGCCGAGAAACCCTCTGCGGGCTCCTCGCCCGACCCATCGACGGACACTTCAACACCGTCCACCCCAACTCATGCGCCACCTGCACCGGCATCGCCACCGACAACCCGCTGCGCTACGGCATCAACGCCTCCAACGAGCTCGCCCGCATCCGATCACTCCTCGACGAAACCCGACAACGGCGGCTCGACGCCGAGCAGACCGTGCAATGGATCACCACCAACGACCCCGACCTTGGGCGAGCGGGAGTCAGGCCAGCGCGATGAGCGGCTCGACGAACGCCGTGCCGAGGAACTCGGCGACGGGCTCGTTGGTCACGTGGCCGGCGTGCGTGTTCAGGCCGTGGGAGAGCGCAGCGTCGCGCCGGCACGCACCGGCCGCGCCGTGCACCGCCACCTCGAGCTGGAAGGGGAGCGTGGCGTTGGTCAGCGCGTAGGTGCTCGTGTGGGGCACGGCGCCCGGCATGTTGCCGACCGCGTAGTGCAGCACGCCGTGCAGTTCGTAGACCGGCTCGTTGTGCGTCGTCTCGTGGATGGTCTCGATGCACCCGCCCTGATCGATGGCAACGTCGACGATGACCGCGCCGGGCTTCATCGTGCGCACCATGTCCTCGGTGACCACGACGGGGGCGCGGCCTCCGGCGACGAGCACCGCACCGATGACGAGGTCGGCGTCGGCGATGTTGCGCTCCAGCGCACCACGGTTCGAGGCGAGCGTGACGATGCGCCCCTTGTTGATCTGATCGACCCAGCGAAGGCGATCGAGGTTCTTGTCGAAGAGCACCACTTCGGCCTCCATCCCGGCCGCGATCCACGCCGAGTTCCAGCCGACGTTCCCGGCGCCGAGCACCACGACCTTGGCCGGCTGCACGCCGGGCGCACCACCCATCAGCACCCCACGGCCACCGTTGTGGCGCTCGAGGTAGTGCGCGCCCATCTGCGGGGCCAGCCGACCGGCGACCTCGCTCATCGGGGCGAGCAGCGGCAGCGCGCCGTCCGCGGTCTGCACCGTCTCGTAGGCCAGCGCGGTGCAGCGCGAATCGATCAGCGCCTTCGCCACTTCCGGATACGCGGCGAGGTGGAGGTAGGTGAACAGCGTCAGATCGGGACGCAGGAAGCCGAACTCCTCGGCCTTCGGCTCCTTGACCTTGACCACCATGTCCTGCGCCCACGCGTCACCGGCGGTGGGCACGATGTCGGCGCCGGCGGCCCGGTAGTGATCGTCGGTGAAGCTCGCACCGACACCGGCACCGGTCTCGACGTAGACCTGGATCCCGGCCCGCTCGAACTCGCGCACCCCGTCGGGGGTCATCGCCACGCGGTGCTCGGCGGTCTTGATCTCCTTGGGAACACCGAGCGTCTTGATCTTGACGGAAGCTGCAGCAGTCATGGGCGACATGATCCGCCCACGACGACCGTTGATCAACAGCCAATTTCCCGGCAGACTGCTGCGATGTCCGAAGGAACGTTGCCGCTCGACGCCATCGACCATCGAATCATCGGCGCGCTGCAACGCGACGGGCGGATCACCTGGCGAGAGCTGTCCGAACGGGTGCACCTCGCCCCCAGTTCGGTCGCCGACCGCGTGCGGCGCCTCGAGAACCACGGCGTCATCCGCACCTACCGCGCCGACATCGACCCCGCCGCGCTCGGTCGCGGTGTCCGAGCAGTGATCGACGTCGGGCTGTCGCCGGGCGCCGACACGACGGCCTTCGAGGAGCTCCTGCGCCAGCGCGACGAGGTCGCCCTCGCCATGTACGTCACCGGCCCCGCCGACTACGCGATCATCGTCGACTGCGCCGGCGCCGACGGCCTGGACACGTTCATCCGCTGGCTCAAGGCCGAGGCGGGCGTGGCTCGCACCGAGAGCAAGTTCGTGCTCCGCCCCGTCATCGGCTGATCTGCCACGACGAAGCAGTTGCGGACACTCCCAGGTCGCCCCGGCTGGTTCAATCAGACGCATGGAGCACACCCCTCTCACCGCTGACGAGTTCGCCACCCTCGACGGGCTCGCCGACTGGCGCTACGTCCTCGGAGCGATCCACGCCGACTTCCGCGCCGGCTCGTTCCCGGCCGCCGCAGCCCTCGTCACGTCGATCGCCGACGCGGCGGAAGCGATGCAGCACCACCCGGACGTCGACGTGCGCTACCCCGACCGCGTGCGCGTCGTGCTCACCACGCACGCCACCGGCGGGCTGACGACGCTCGACGTGGACCTCGCCCACGTCGTCTCCGGCCTCGCCGCAGACGCCGGTGCGACGAGCGACCCGACGGTGCTGCAGGCCGTCGAGATCGCCATCGACACGATGGACGCCGACCGCATCCGCCCCTTCTGGGCCGCGGTGCTCGGCTACCGCGACGTCGGCGGCGCGCTGGTGGACCCGTTGCGCATCGGACCGCCGATGTGGTTCCAGACGATGGACGAGCCGCGCACCGACCGCGACCGCTTCCACATCGACGTCTCGGTGCCCCACGACGTCGCCGAGGCGCGCACCGCAGCGGCGCTCGCTGCCGGTGGCACGTTGGTCACCGACAAGTTCGCTCGTTCGTGGTGGGTGCTGGCCGACGCCGACGGCAACGAGGCCTGCGTCTGCACCTGGCAGGACCGCGGCTGATCGTCAGGAGTCCAGGTTCGCCATGACGTGCTTGATGCGCGTGTAGTCCTCGAGCGAGTAGGCGCTGAGGTCCTTGCCGTAGCCCGACTTCTTGAACCCACCGTGGGGCATCTCGGCGACGAGCGGGATGTGCGTGTTGATCCACACGCAGCCGAAGTCGAGCCGCTTCGACATGCGCATCGCCCGGCCGAAGTCCTTCGTCCACACGCTGGAGGCGAGCCCGTACTCCACGCCGTTCGCCCACGCCACGGCCTGATCCTCGTCGGTGAACTTCTGCACGGTGATCACCGGTCCGAAGATCTCGCGCTGGATCATCTCGTCGTCCTGGTGCAGGCCGGCGACGACGGTCGGTTCGTAGAAGAAGCCCGAGCCACTCACCTTGTGACCACCGGCGGCGACGTTGGCGTGGTTCGGCGCCCGATCGACGAGACCGCTGACGTGGGCCAGCTGCGTCGGGTTGTTCACCGGCCCGAAGAGCACGTCCTCGTCATCGGGCGCGCCGGTCTTGGTGCCCTTGGCCTGCTCGGCCAGCGCGGCGACGAAGTCGTCGTACACGCCGGGCCCGGCGATCACCCGAGTCGCCGCGGTGCAGTCCTGGCCGGCGTTGAAGTAACCGGCGATGGCGATGCCCTCGGCGGCAGCGGCGATGTCGGCGTCGTCGAACACGACCACCGGTGCCTTGCCGCCGAGCTCGAGGTGCACGCGCTTCAGGCTCTGCGATGCGGCCGATGCGACCTCCATGCCGGCGCGCACCGAGCCGGTGACGCTGACCATGCTCGGGGTGTCGTGGGTGATCATCGCCCGGCCGGTGTCGCGGTCGCCACAGATCACGTTGAACACGCCCGGCGGCAGGAACTCGGCGGCGATCTCGGCCAGCAGCGTCGTGCTGGCCGGCGTCGTGTCGCTCGGCTTGAGCACGACCGCGTTGCCTGCGGCCAGTGCCGGCGCGAACTTCCACACGGCCATCATCATCGGGTAGTTCCACGGCGCGACCTGCGCGCACACGCCGACCGGTTCGCGGCGGATGAACGACGTCATGTTGCGCATGTACTCGCCGGCGCTCTTGCCCTCGAGGTGGCGCGCCGCACCGGCGAAGAAGCGGATCTGATCGACCATCGGTGGGATCTCCTCGCTCGTGGTCAGGTGGATCGGCTTGCCGCAGTTCTCCACCTCCAGTGCGATCAGCTCATCGGCGCGGGCCTCGACCGCGTCGGCGATGCGGTACAGCGCCAGCGAACGCTCGCTCGGCGTCGAGTCGCGCCAGCTCTCGAACGCGGTCGCCGCAGCGCTCATCGCCGCGTCGATGTCGGCGCCCGACGACAGGGGAGCGGTGGCGTACTGCTCGCCCGTGACCGGGTTGACCACCGCGGTGGTGCGCCCGTCGGCGGCATCGACGTGTTGTCCGTTGACGAAGTTCTGGAAGGCCCTCATGCCGCCGGATGGTAATCCGGCATCGGACCTCGCCTAACGAGCACCCCACGTGTACGTCTGCTTGACGAGGTCGAGGTAGATGAACGTCTCGGTGGTCGTCACGCCCTTCACCCCGCGGATGCGGTTGGTGATGTCGAGCAACTGGCCGTCGTCGCGCACGACGACCTCGCACATCAGGTCGTAGCTGCCGGCGGTGACGACGAGGTACTCGATGTCGTCCATCGACGAGAGCGTCTTGGCGATGTCGTCGGTCGGGCCTTCGGTGCGCACGCCGATCATCGCCACGCGTCGTCGCCCGAGCGACAGCGGGTTGGTGACGGCGACGATCTGCATCACGCCGGCGTCGAGCAGTCGCTGCACGCGCTGGCGGGCGGCCGCTTCGCTCAGCCCGACGGCCTGACCGAGACGGGTGAACGGGATCCGCCCGTCGGCCTGCAGGTGTTCGATGATCGCCCGATCGGTGGCATCGAGCTGGCTGCTGGTGCGGTCCATGAACTACGGATCATGCACCTCGGCGGCACGACCAGCAAGGCGATCCGTCGCGCAAGGCTGTCATCGGCGTGGAACACGTTGTGTTCGGCTCCGTCGCGACATGGGTTTAGGATCGCCGCCGAGCCGTCGGAACGACTGTCAGGGGACCATTCTGAGCGTGAACAGCAATCCGCGATCGGGCACCGATCCAGTCATCAAGCTGGAGCACGTGCGCAAGGAGTTCGGCAGCTTCATCGCCGTCCACGACGCCAACTTCAACATCGATCGCGGTGAGTTCTTCGCCATGCTCGGCCCGTCCGGTTGTGGCAAGACGACGACGCTGCGGATGATCGCCGGCTTCGATCTGCCCACCGGCGGCACCGTGCTGCTGGAGGGACAGGACGTCACCCGCGTCCCGCCGTACAAGCGCAACGTCAACACCGTCTTCCAGCAGTACGCGCTGTTCCCGCACATGAACATCCGCGAGAACGTGGCGTTCGGCCTGCGCAGCAAGGGCGGCATCGCCGAGTCGGAGATCAAGCGCCGAGTCGGCGAGATGCTCGAGATCGTCCGCCTCGACCAGTTCGCCACGCGCCGTCCGACGCAGCTGTCGGGCGGCCAGCAGCAGCGCGTCGCGCTGGCCCGCGCGCTGGTCAACCTGCCGAGCGCGCTGCTCCTCGACGAGCCGCTCGCCGCGCTCGACCTGAAGCTGCGCCAGGCGATGCAGATCGAGCTCAAGCGCATCCAGCGCGAGGTCGGCATCACCTTCGTCTTCGTCACCCACGATCAGGAAGAGGCGCTCACCATGAGCGACCGGATCGCCGTGATGAGCCAGGGCAACGTCGAGCAGATCGGCTCGCCCGAGGAGATCTACAACAAGCCGGAGAGCATCTTCGTCGCCGGCTTCATCGGTTCCGCCAACCTGCTGCCCGGTGAGATCGTCGAGCGCGACGGCGCCGGCTACGTGGTGCAGCTGAAGTGCGGTCCGCGGGTCAAGGTGAGCGGAGAGAGCGGTTCGCCCGGCGACCCGGTGACCGTGATGGTGCGCCCCGAGCGGCTCTACCCGGCGCGGGCATCGAAGGACACGCCCAACGAGGTCTACGGCACGATCACCAACATCATCTTCCAGGGCTCCAGCTCGAAGATGGTGCAGGTGCTGGAGGACAGGACCGAACTGGTCCTGCACCTCGAAGCGGGCGAGGCCGACGACATCCGCGTCGGCGACCAGGTGTACACGTCATGGCCCGCCGATGGTGCGTACATGCTGCGCGGCTGGTCGGCCATCGTCGGGGCGACGACCACCGACGTCGACGAGGTGCAGGCGCAGATGGACGGCAAGGACGCCCCGACGGCGGCCGAGCCGGTCAAGGAGGAGAAGCCGAAGATCAACCGACGCGCCCTGCTGATCGGCGGTGGCGTGGTCGCCGCGGGTGCGGTCGGCGCGCTGCTGCTGTCGGGCACGGGCAAGTCCGGCGACGGTGGCGGAGGCGACTCGGCGACGATCGGCGGCCTGGGTGGCGGCAGCACCGACGTGCGCATCCTCAACTGGACCGCCTACATCGATCCCACCGAGGACGGCGCCACCGGCACCGTCGATCGCTTCACCAAGCAGACCGGGATCAAGGTCAAGTACTCCGAGGACTTCAACGACAACAACGAGGTCTTCAACAAGGAGTTCCAGGCCAACATCGGCACCGGAGGGAAGATGGCGTGGGACATCGCCTGCCCGACGTACTGGATGGCCGCCCGGCTGAAGGGCCTCGGATGGCTCGACCCGATCCCGTACGACCTGATCCCCAACTACGACAACGTCGACCCGCTGTACCTCAACGTCAGCTGGGACAAGGGCGGCAAGTACAACCTGCCGTGGCAGGCCGGCATCACCGGCATCGCCTACAACCGCAACCTCGCCGGCCGCGACCTGACCAGCATCAACGACCTGTTCGATCCCGAGTTCAAGGGTCGGGTCGCGCTGTTCACCGAGATGCGCGACACCCTCGGTCTGGTGATGATGGGCATGGGCATCGACCCGAGCGTCGTCGACGAGGACGGCATGAACGCCGCGCTCGACAAGATCGCCGACGCGACCGACAGCGGCCAGATCCGCGCGTTCACCGGCAACGAGTACATCGACAGCCTGAACAACGGGAACTTCGTCGCCTGCGTCGCATGGTCGGGTGACATCGCCTCGGCCGTCACCAACCCGGACGTGCAGTTCATCGTGCCCGAGGACGGCGGGATGAGCTGGTTCGACACGATGGTGATCCCGAAGGGCGCCGACAACGCGGTTGCCGCCGCAGCATGGATGAACTTCGTCTACGACCCCGTGCAGGCCGCGCAGCTCACCGCGTACGTGCAGTACGTGTCGCCGGTCGTCGGCGTGAAGGAGGAGCTGGTCAAGCTCGGCGGCGATTTCGCTGCGCTGGCGGACAACCCGCTGCTGTTCCCGACCGATGCCGACAAGGCGCGGTTGCGGGTGTTCGCCGACCTCCCACGAGAGCTCGACGCGTCGATCACGGACCGCTTCCTCGGGATCGCGGGGGCCTGACGTGGCCAAGGTCGCCACTGGCTCCAACAAGGCGCTGCGCGAGGGCAAGATCGCCCCGTACGTGATGACCCTGCCGGGGATGCTCTGGCTCTACTTCTTCTTCCTCGTCCCGTTGGCGACGCTGTTGAAGATCGCCCTCTCGGTGAAGCCGAACCGAGACCTCCCGGCCTACGACCTGACGTGGGCGTGGGGCAACTTCAGCACCGCGTTCGACGACTACGGCGAGCAGCTCGTCCGTGCCTTCGCCTACGCGGCGGTGGCGACGGTGCTGTGCGTGATCATCGCCTACCCGATCGCCTACTTCATCGCCTTCAAGGCCGGCAAGTACAAGAACCTGATGCTCGGCCTGGTGATGCTGCCGTTCTTCACCAGCTTCCTGCTGCGCACGTTGGCGTGGCAGACGCTCCTCGCCGACCAGGGCCCGGTGCTCGACATCGCTCGCAAGCTGCACGTCGTCGGGATCCTCGACTGGATGCGGATCACCACCGACGGCAAGTTGATCAACACCCAGACCGCCGTGATCGGGGGCCTCACGTACAACTTCCTGCCGTTCGCCATGCTGCCGATCTACGTCAGCCTGGAGAAGGTCGACAAACGTCTGATCGAGGCGGCCAACGACCTGTACAGCAGCTTCGCCCGAGCGTTCCGCAAGGTGATCCTGCCGCTGTCGTTGCCCGGGGTGTTCGCCGGCACGCTGCTGTGCTTCATCCCGGCGACGGGCGACTTCATCAACGCCCGGTTGCTCGGCAACCCGAACACCGGGGTGATCGGCGACGTCGTGCAGAACCAGTTCCTCGGCCGCAACGACTACCCGACGGCGGCGGCGATCAGCTTCGTGCTGATGGCCATCATCACCGCAGCGGTGCTCGTCTACGCCAAGTTCCTCGGAACGGAGGACCTCGTATGAGCGCCACCACCGCCGACCTCCACGACGACAGGGACGCCGACCTCGATGCGCCGCCGCCCAGCGGCCGCCGCAACAAGCCGCGCCCGAAGCTCGGCACGATCGCGCTCTGGATCGTCACCGTCGGCGGCGTGCTGTACCTGTTCGTCCCGATCGTCACGATCGCCGTGTTCAGCTTCAACGACCTGCGCGTCCGCCAGCCCGACGGATCGCTCAAGGAGGTCAAGAAGAACAGCACGTGGATCAAGTTCACGTGGGACAACTGGCTGCACCCGTTCTCCAAGCAGGCGTTCACGGACGCACTGATCGAGAGCCTCAAGGTGGCCGTCATCGCCTGCATCGTGGCCACCGTGCTCGGCAGCCTGATCGCGCTCGCCCTGGCCCGCTACCGGATGCACGGCGGCGCGGCGATCAACCTGTTGCTCGTGCTGCCGTTGACGACACCGGAGATCGTCATGGGCGCGTCGCTGTTCACGCTGTTCTTCAACCAGGGCGTCGAGCGCGGCTTCGTCACGATCGTCATCGCCCACACGATGTTCTGCCTGAGCTTCGTGGCGATGACGGTGAAGGCGCGCATCCGCGGGCTCGACTGGACGTTGGAGGACGCCGCAGCCGACCTCGGGGCGACGCCGTGGCGGACGTTCAACAAGATCACCCTGCCGATGATCACGCCGGGGATCGTGGCCGCGTTCATGCTGTCGCTGGCGCTGAGCATCGACGACTACATCATCACCTCGTTCGTCGCCGGCGACGTTCGCACGTTCCCTCGGCAGGTCTTCGACGGTGCCAAGAACGAGCTCCCGGCGCAGGTCCACGTGCTGGCCACGATGATCATGCTCGTCGCGATCGCGATCATCGTCGGCGGCACCATCGTGGGCAATCGTCGATCGGCGCAAGGGCGCTAGCCTTTCGGCCGTCATGCCCAGCATCCCCCCAAGTCGATCCGGTCGTTCGGGCTCCGCGCACGAAGGACCGCCCCGAATCGCCATTGCGCCGGACGGCGCGCCCGCCTGGATGGTCGAAGCCGTCGTCACCGGCGGCGGCCACATCGTCCCCCTCCACGAGGCCGAAGGTCTCGTCTGGGCGGCGCCACGAGCGCCCGATGCACTCGAGCAAGCGCTGGAGGACGCGCCGCAACTGACCTGGGTGCAGCTGCCGTTCGCCGGCATCGAGCAGTTCGTGCACCTCGTCGACGACGACCGGTTGTGGACGTGCGGCAAGGGCGTCTACGCCGATCCGGTGGCCGAGCTGGCGCTGTCGCTCGGCCTGGCCGGCATGCGCCACGTCGGCGCCTACTCGCGCGTCACCACGTGGGAGCGCCCGCACGGTCGCAACCTGTTCGGGGCCAACGTCACCATCCTCGGCGGCGGCGGGATCACCGAGTCGCTGCTGCGCCTCCTCCAACCGTTCGACTGCCACACCACCGTGGTGCGCAACCGCGTGCAACCGATGGACGGTGCCGACGAGGTGCTGCAGGCCGATCGGTACGTCGACGCGTTGAGCGGTGCCGACCTCGTCGTGGTCGCGTTGGCGCTGACGCCCGAGACCGAGGGCATGATCTCGCGCACGGAGCTGGAGATGATGGAGCGCCACACGTGGCTGGTCAACGTGGCCCGCGGGCGGCACATCGTCACCGACGATCTCGTGTGGGCGTTGGAGAACGAGATCATCGGCGGCGCCGGGCTCGACGTCACCGACCCGGAGCCGCTGCCCGACGGGCACCCGCTGTGGATGATGGACAACTGCATCATCACCCCGCACGTCGGCAACACCCCGGACATGGCCGTGCCGTTGCTCACCGAACGCATCGTGCTCAACGTTCGTCGCTTCGCCGCCGGTGAGGCGCTGCTCGGCCCGGTGCACCATGACCTCGGCTACTGATCGAGCACTGGACGCGGCCACGCTGGTCGGCCTGCTCGCCGACGACCATCGCCGTCAGGCGTTCGCTGCCGTCGAGCTCGGCGCGTCGTCGCTCGACGACGTCGTCGCAGCCACCGGACTGACCCAGCCCGCCGCGGCGAAGGCGCTCGGGCGGCTGGTCGAGGCGGGTCTGGTGATCTCCGTCAGCGACGAAGGAAAGCAGCTGCTCCACGCGATGGGTGCGGCGTTCCAGGCAGCGGCGCGGGTGGCGATGCAACGCACGCCGTCCGACGAGCATCGGGACCTCCCCGACGAGGCACGCCGCGTGATGCGCGCCTTCGTCGTCGATGGTCGCCTCCAGTCGATCCCGACCGCGTACGGCAAGCGGCTGGTCATCCTCGACTGGCTGGCGCAGGACTTCGAGCTCGGCCGCAAGTACACCGAGCCGATGGTCAACCTCGTCATCGGCAAGCGTCACCCGGACACTGCGGCGCTGCGCCGCTACCTCGTCGACGCCGGCATGCTCGACCGCGCCGACGGTGAGTACTGGCGCTCCGGCGGCAGCACGGTGCGTTGACGCACTACGACGCGCTCGGCATCGCCTCCGACGCGTCGGCGGCGGAGGTGCGCGACGCGTACCGCAGCAGGGCCCGGCGGCTGCACCCGGACAACGCCGGCGGTTCGGCCGATGCGATGGCGACGGTCAACGAGGCGTACCGCGTCCTGCGCGACCCCGGTCGCCGCCTCGACTACGACCGCGAGCTGCGTGCCCGCTCCGCATCGACCTCGTCGGGGTCAGCGGGCTCGGGCTCGGGCTCGGCGTCGCGGACGACGACGCAGCGGCCGACCACGCCGCAGTTCTCCGAGGCGCGCCTCAACCCGCTGGCGCGCTACCAGGACCCGCCGCGCTTCCCGTGGCGGTTCATGGCCGCGCTGGCAGGCCTCGGCATGATCGTGGTCCTGATCGGTGTGATCACCTACCAGCCGCCGACCAAGACGCCGCCGGACAACCTGCTGGAGCCCGGGTCGTGCGTGATCATCGAGACCAACGGAGATGCTCGCGAGGTCAACTGCGCCGATCGTCACGACGCGCTCGTCGACCGGCTCATCCCGATCGACGAGGACTGTCCGGCGGGCACCGAGGCCCACCGCGATCACCAAGGGATGGGCACCGCCTGCGTCGTCCGGTCCTGACTCGCCCGCGAGTCGACGGCAGCCGTACGGTCGGCGGCGATGGATCACGACGTCCTGCACGGCCAGCTGGAGCGGTGGGCCGCGGCGCACTACCACGAGGGCGTCACCATCGCCGGTCTCGAGGTGATGCCGGGGCACGCCGGGCTCTCGTTCGGCTTCCGCGTCGAGCAGCACGGCAAGGTGCTCGATGATCTCGTCGTGCGCATGCCGCCGAAGGGCGTGCGTCGCAGCGGCAACACCGACGTGCTCCGCCAGGTGCCGCTGCTGCGCGCCCTCAAGCGCTGCGGCGTGCCCGTCGCCGACGTGATCTGGTTCGACGACGACGAGTCGTGGTTCGAGGTGCCGTTCACGATGGTCGGCCGTCTGCCCGGCAGCACGTGGACCGTGCGCGAGCACGCGCTGACCGATGGGTCTGCGCGCGAGGAGGCGATCGGCATCTTCCGCCAGGCGGTGGAGGCACTCGCGCTCGTGCACCTCGTCGACTGGCAGCGCGAGCTGCCGGACTGGGAGGAGCCCAAGCAGCTGCACGACGAAGTGGTCTTCTGGGACCGGTTGTTGGAGAAGGCGTCGCAGAGCGACTGGGGCGAGTCGGCGTGGCTCGACCTGGGCCGCCGCACGCGCGACCTGCTGCTCGCCTCGCTGCCGAACGACCCGACCATCGGCGTCTTCCACGGCGACTTCCAGACCAACAACATCCTCTTCGATGGCGGAACGCTGACGGCCCTGCTCGACTGGGAGATCAGCGGCATCGGCGCGCAGCTGCTCGACCTCGGCTGGCTGCTGATGATGAACGACCCGCAGAGCTGGAGCGACGGCGAGGGCCTGCGCATCGTGCCGCCGTTCGAGGACATCGTCGGCTGGTACGCCGCTGCCGCGAGTCGGCCGACGGAGCTCGACGACGTGGCCTGGTACCGGGCCCTGTCCGGCTACCGCTTCGGGGTCATCTCCTGCTTCAACGTCATGCTCCACCGCACGGGCAAGCGCCCGGACGCCGAGTGGGACCGCATCGCGCCGAGCATCCCGTACCTGTTCGGGCGGGCCGCCGAGCTCCTCGACCGGTAGGCGATCCTCGGGGCGCGCTGCTAGCCTCACGTGCTCGTCAGGTCGTGTAGCTCAGTTGGTTAGAGCACTACGTTCACACCGTAGGGGTCCACAGTTCGAGTCTGTGCACGACCACCCTGCCCCGTCACCCCGCAGCGTTTGATCGCTGCTCCACCGCCACGGTGGCTGAGCGATCAAACGGTCGCCGGTGGCGTGCAGTTGCCCGGGATCACCGAGTCGAGCCGGCTGGACGAGCCGCCCATGGTGATCAACTCGGTCACCTCGCCATGTTCGTCGACGTGCAGGAGCGTCGGGCCGAAGTACCAGGACGTCGCGCACGGTGCAGACTCGAACTCGATCTCGGGCAGGTCGGGCGCGGATTCGGGGCAGGGCTGCATCAGATCGAACCGGACGTTCGGATCGACGATGCACAGTCGGGCGACTCCGTCGTGCAGCACGAGCGTCTCTGCGACCTGCACCCACCGAGGACCGTTGATCCCGTCGAGCCCGATCGTCTGAGGGAGCGTCGGGCGGACCTGTTCGGCGACGCCGGGCGTGACGAGCGGGGAGCCTGGGACTCGGTTGAGCCCGTTCGGCCGGACCATCACCCGATCGCCGTCCAGGTGGGCGGAGAAGCCGGCCAGGTCGTAGCGACGTCCTGCGTTGAGCGCCCGTCCCCACTCGTCCCAGTGGTAGGCGCCGACGAACGCGTGACCGGACGGCGACCATCTGACGAGCTGCCACAGGTCGGGCAACGTGCTCGTCTCGGCGAACGCCGACGCCGTCACCGCTGGGACGGCGGACACGGAGCCGTCCAGGTGGCGGACGATCCACACCGGAGTGCCGTCGGCGAGCAGCACCGACGTCGCGCGCCCGGGCGCAGGTGCATCGAACACCTCCGCCTCGCCGAGCAGTGGCTGCTCGTCGACGAGTGCGGCGGGCGGATCCGTCCGCGGGACGAGGACCTCGAGTCGTTGCTCGTCGGCGAAGTACGGGGGGTCGGCCGCAAGGTGCAACGTGAAGCCGGCACCTACGGCGACTCGATCGATGGCAGCGATGTACTCCTTCGGGATCAAAGGATCGTCGCAACCCTCCTCGAACGACGCGAACCGCGGCGTCAGTTCGTTGTCGGCGAGCTGGTCGAAGCCGGCAAGTGCAGGCGGGCAGGCGTTGTTGGGTATGACGACGCTGACGACGATCCAGCGACGCAAGTCGACGTCGGGTGCTGCAGCATCGCCCCACAAGACGGCGAGCTGCTCGGGGTTCACTGCGGAGCGCAGCGTGCCCATCGGCCTCGTAGCGGGTCGCACGTCGAGCAGCTCGAACGGCACGTTGTCGAGAACGCCCGCGGGTGGAGCGACCCACAGCCACGCGTCGTTCAACAGCACGGCAGCACCGGTGCTCCAGTCTTGCCCTCCGAACATGAACTCGTTGGCGCCGACGGACGTCATCGCCGCCCGGCTTCGATTGTCGAGCCTCGGCGCGATGGCCGGCCGCTCGTCGAGACGGATTCGATCCGTGAGCTCGACCCAGGTCTGTGTGTCCGGCTCGTACCGCCAGTCCGAGCCGGTGTTGGCGACGTCGGGGTGATGGATGACGATGTCCCCACCACGGGCGACGACGGTGGAGCCGGCATCATCCGGCACTCCATCGATCCGATCCCATGCGTCCGCGTCGGTCCGGTACCGCAGGAGCGTCGGTGGTTGCGTCGCCGGCTGTGGGATGACGTAGACGTCCGGCCCGACGATGGCGGCCCACACACCGCCGAGCTCGACGGGGGCATCGGCGATCTTCCGCCATTCGCCGGAGACGACGTCGAAGGCGGCGCCGTCGGCGAAGTTGCGACCGTTGGGCACGCAGTTGCTCCCCGCGTCGCAGACGTCCTCGCCGCCGCCGAGGACGACGACCTGGTCGCCGACCGTGACGGCCGTCGCGAAGGTCCTCGGGGACAGCGGCCCGACCGGAAGGCGGTTCCAGCCGGGCTGGAGGTCGATCGTGGGCAGCTCCGGCGTCGTTGTGGTCGTTGCTTCGTTGGTCGTCGGCGCGGTGTCGTTGGAACGGATCTGATGTGTCGAGCGGCCGCGGACCACGAACACCACGCTGATGACGACGGCGATCACTGCGGCCGCCGCGGACAGCACGACGAACGCGCGCCGACGCGACGAAGTGCGGGTTCGATCGTTGACCACCGGGTGACTCGCGGCGGCGTGGGTCGCCGCAAGTCGGGCCTCGATCTCGTCGGCATCGACCGCGACCTCGGTGGTCAGCGCCGCCACCGACCGTGCGGCCATGGTGTCGAGCTCGTCCTTCACGCGTCCTCCTTGGGCAGCGTGCGCGCCAGTGTCTGACGCGCCCTGGACAGGCTGGCCTTCACCGTTCCCTCGGCGATGTCGAGCACGCCGGCGATCTCGGCGATCGAACGGTCCTCCAGGTAGTGCAACACGACTGCTGCGCGCTGTCGATCGGGCAAGGCCCGCACCGAGCTCCACCACCCGTCGACTGCCGGATCGTCCAGGGTCATCATCGGCTCGATGTCTTGTCGCGCGGCGGAGCGCAGCGTCCGCCGGCGAGCTCGGTGGTGATCGATCGACAGGTTGATGAGCACTCGCCTGACCCACGCCTCGGGCACGTCGAGCGCGCCGACGCGCGACCACGATCGATGGCAGCGCAGCAACGCTTCCTGGGCCAGGTCGCGGGCCGACTCACGCTCCCCGGTGAGCGCCGCGGCGACGGCGACGAGACGTGGGTACTCGGTGCGAAAGAAGTCATCGAAGGTGCGTGGGCGAGCAGCGGCGGTGATCCCCACATCCTGTACACGTCCAGGGAGGCACTCCGGTTTACCGGTGCCGTGATCGAGGCTCGGGCTAACGTCGCCGGTCGATGGCGCACTGGCTGATGAAATCGGAACCGGACGTGTTCGGCTACGCGGACCTCGTTCGCGTGAAGCGGGAAGGGTGGGACGGCATCCGCAACTTCCAGGCCCGCAACTTCCTGCGCGAGATGGCCAAGGGCGACCTCGTGATCTTCTACCACTCGAACGCCACGCCGCCCGGCGCTGCCGGCATCGCCAAGGTCGTCAAGACGGCCGAGCCCGACCCGACGCAGTTCGACCCGAAGTCGAAGTACCACGACCCGACCTCCAACCCTGCCGATCCGCGGTGGGACTGGGTCACCGTGGCGCCCGTGAAGGAGCTGAAGTTCGTGTCCCTCGACGAACTGCGCACGATCCCGGAGATGGCCAACTCACGCCTGCTGGCCCGCGGCAACCGCCTCTCGGTGGTGCCGCTGACCGACGAGGAGTTCGACTCGATCGTCGCCTTCTCCAAGCGCAAGCGCTGACGACCCCGCCTCTCGGCGGGTTTACGCTTCGGTCATGGCAGAGGTGAAGACGGGTCGATGGACCGCCGACGTCGAGGGCGACTTCGTCGTGTTCATGATCGGCGCTCGGGTCAACTCCAAGTGGCGCGTCTTCCGGTCGATCGGCGACCTCGGTGGTCGGCGGGGGATGGGCCACATGCTGAAGTACCTCAGCGCCCACCCGGAGAAGGGCATGCTCGGGTACCAGCAGTTCGGGTTCATGAACGTGCAGTACTGGCGGTCGTTCGAAGCGCTCGAAGCCTTCGCCAAGGACACCGACGATCCGCACCTCGAACCGTGGCGGAAGTTCTGGCGCCGCGTCGGCAAGTCCGGTCGCACGGGCATCTGGCACGAGACGTTCCTCGTGCGCAACGGCGAGTACGAAGCGATCTACGGCAACGTGCCACCGACTGGGATGGGCAAGGCGTTCCCGTTGGTGCCCGTGGGTGAGTCGGTCACGGCGCGTCAGCGGTTGAAGGCGGGCCGCGGTTCGTCCTGACGAACATCGAACGGATGAGCGCAGACAACATCGCGTGAAGCCAGGTCACGCACCGTGGTCCGCAGTAGGTTGGACGGGGATGGGCAGGCTGTGCGAGCGACCGGGATGTTCGGCACCGGCAGCCGTCCTCTACGCCATCGATGCCGAGCATCTGACGGTGTGGATCGACGCCATCGAACGTGCCGACGTGCTGCGCGGCGGCGTGCTCTGCCGTCGTCACGCCGACGCGATGGTCGTGCCGATGGGCTGGACCCTGGACGATCGGCGCGATCCCGAGCTGCGCCTGTTCAAGTCGCGGACGGCCGAGCCCGCTGCAGCACCCAAGCCGCGCAAGCCGAAGGTGCCGCGCCCCGCTCCCGCCGTCGTGCAGCTGCAGCTCGACGAGACGCCGGCACCGCCTCGTCCGACGAAGAAGCGCCAACGAGTCAGCGCGGCGACGAACGGTGCGAGCAACGGAACCCCGAACGCGCCGGAGGCCGACGAGGCATCGCCCTGGAAACCGATCTTCGATCAGTCGGACGACCTCGACGGCCTCCTGGAAGCCAGCGGCCCGCTGTTGCAGCGTGCCTTCGGCAAGCGTCCGCGAACGGACTAGCTCAGGCGTCGGCCGGAGCCGGCGTGGCAACGTCGCAGTGCTCGCTGACGAAGGTGTCGAACTTCGCTTCCTTGGCGACGATCTTGTCGGTGAGCTTCTGCAGGCGCTCGAGGCGGCGGTCGATGTTCTTGACGACCTTGTCGTGACCGGCCGCCTCGGCGGTCGCCCGACGCTCCTGGAGCTTGGTGATCCGCTCGGCGATGCGCGTCTTGGCCTGTTCGATGCGAGCGTCGATGTCGTCGACGCGGGCGCACACCTTGGCGATCTTGTCGGGGCTCGGGGTGCCGGTGGTGTCACCGTTCGAGGCGAAGGCGCTGCCACCGAGGGCCAGGGTGCCGGCGAGCGCTGTACCGGCGATGGCGATGCTGAGCTTCTTGAAGTTTTTCATGGGCTGATGCTGCGCCCGACCTGTGATGGAACTGTGAGGCGGTGGTGATGGAACACCGTGATCGACGGATGTCGGCGATACTGGCCACGTGGATGTGCACGCCTCGCTCGAGGCACCCTGCTCGGCCGACGATCTGTTCGTGCTGGTCGACGATCTCGCCAAGTACCCGGCATGGATGGACCTCGTTCGTCGCGCCGATCTCGAGGCGGACGACGCGGCGTGGCGAGTCGAGCTGCAGGCGCGCGTCGGCCCGCTGGCGCGCAGCAAGCGGCTGCGCATGGTTCGTTCGGCCTGCGACCCGGCGGCCCACACCGTTCGCTTCGAGCGTCGAGAGGCCGATGGTCGCAAGCACTCGCCGTGGGTGCTCGACGCCCGCATCGACGAGCTCGACGGCGTCAGCACGCTGACCATGCACCTGCACTACGGCGGCGGGCTGTGGACGGCGGGCGTGCTGGAGCGCGTCCTCGCCGATCAGATCACGAGTGGTCGCGAGCGCCTGCTGGCGCTGGTGTCGCCCACGCGCTGAGGCGTCCGTCGGGACGTCGTTGCAATTGCAACGGCATGCGGAAGCACTCGCTGAGCGCGTCGGCGGTGAGCATGCGGGCGATCGGGCCCCGCGCCAGCACCTCGCCGTCGCGCAGCATCATCACGTGCGTCATCCCGCCGGGCACCTCGTCGAGGTGGTGTGTCACCAGCACCAGCGGGGGAGCGGCAGGATCGTGGGTCAGCTCGGCCAAGGCGGCGACGAGCTGCTCCCGGCCGCCGAGGTCGAGCCGGGCGCTCGGCTCGTCGAGCATCACCACGCCGGGCGCGTTCATCAGGGTGCGAGCGAGCAGGACGCGTTGCTGCTCGCCGGATGAGACGGTGCCCAGCGACCGTTCGGCGAACCGCTCGACACCCATGCGGGTGAGGCAGGCCAGCGCCTGTGCCTCGTCGGCATCGTCGTAGCGGTGCCACCACGGCTCCATCGCCGCGTACTTGGCGGTCATCACCACGTCGAGGCAGCGCAGCTCAGGGCGCAGCTGGGCCGAGAAGGCGGCAGACAGGTAACCGATCCGCCGCCGCAGCACCCGCACGTCGGTCCGGCCGAGCTCTTCGCCCAGCACACGCACCCTGCCGGTGCTCGGATGCTCGTACAACGAGGCGATCCGCAGCAGGGTCGTCTTGCCCGATCCGTTCGCCCCGAGCACCAGCCACCGCTGCCCCGGCTCGACCGTCCAGGTCAACGGCGCCAGGATCGTGCGGCCGTCGCGGACGAAGCTGACGTCGGTGAGCTTCAGAACGGCCGTCATCCGGCCGAAACCATAGGGTGCGAGCTTCGACGGACGAAACCCATGGCGCTGTTAGCCTGCAGCAGCACATGCGGCGATTGCTCTCCATCGTCTTGGCGGTCAGCTGTGCGGTCCCCATGTGGGCGCCCGTGGCTCGGGCCGACGACGGCAACACCGTGCCCGCAGACCCGACGTCGCAGACCTCCGCGCAGCAGGCGGCCAGGGAGATCGCCGACGCCCGCGAGCGGGCGAACGCAGCGGCCGACGACTACTTCCGGTCCGAGTCGCGCGTCGACTCGTTGAGCCTCGAGGTCAAGGCCCTCAACCTCGACGTCCAGAACCTGCAGGCCCAGATCGACGAGCTGGCCGAGGCGGTCACCAACGTGGCCATCGAGCGCTACACGTCCACCGGGACCGACGGCGCTCCGGTGCTGACCGGCTTCGAGGCCCCCGCGAACCAGGTGCAGAAGGAAGCGCTCGTCGCGGTGGCCAACGACACGGCCGACGACGACTTCGATCGTTACGACGCGCTGAACAACGACCTGATCGACAAGAAGGCCGAGCTGAAGCGCAAGCAGGAGGAGGCCGAGGCGGAGAGCCGCAACCTGGCCACCCTGCGCGAGCAGGCCAACGCGGAAGTCGAACGACTGAAGGACGTCGAGGCCCAGCGCCTCAAGGACGACGCCGTCCGCCGCGCCCTCGAAGCCGAGGAGAAGGAACGCGCACGTCAGCAGATGCTCGATCAACAGGCCAAGCAGCAGTCGGCCGTGTCGACCACGACGATCGCCAACGAGTCGGACGCCGAAGACGGTGGCAGCGACGGCGGCGGCGCGGCGATCGGGCGTGATGGTGTCGGCTCCGGTGGCACCGGCGCGGGTCAGACCGGCGGCGGTGGCGCAGGCGGTCGCCCCGGTGGTGGCGGCGGCGTCGACTACGGCGGCGTCGACTGGTTGTGCCCCACCGGTGATGCGCCCGTGGCCTTCGGCGACACGTGGGGCGCGCCGCGAAGCGGTGGGCGACGGCACCAGGGCGTGGACATGATCGGCACTCGCGGCACGCCGATCCTGGCGGTGGTCGACGGCTTCGCCAAGGACAAGACCAACACGCTCGGCGGGTTCACCGTGGGCCTGACCGGTGCCGACGGCAATTACTACTACTACGGCCACATGGACAGCTGGGGCCTCTCCGGGCCCGTGCAGCGTGGCGACGTGATCGGTTACATGGGCGACACCGGCAACGCCAAGTTCAGCGTCGTGCACCTGCACTTCGAGGTGCATCCCGGCGGGGGAGCAGCGGTCAACCCGTACCCCACCGTGCGTGCGCACTGCTGAGCCGCCGCTCGGTTGCAGTGCCCGGGTGCCCATCGGCAAGGCTCTGCGCCGATGGCCGACGACCCTGTTGCCCTGCTCGCCGCGCAGCTGCGCGATGCGCTCGACGTGAAGCAGATCGACCACCTCGTGCGACTGTCCGGTGGAGCGTCGCGCGAGACGTGGCGGTTCATCGCCGATGGACGGGATCTGATCCTGCAGCGTCAACGAACCGGCGACGTGCGCGACATGGGCGTGGAGATCGCTGCCCTTCGCGCCGCACGCGCGGCCGGGGTGCCGGTGGCCGAGGTGGTCACCGCGTCGGCGACGGCCGCCGACATCGGCGCCGGCTACATGGTGCTCACCGCCGTCGAGGGCGAGACCATCGCCCGCAAGATCCTGCGCGACGCCGAGTTCGCCGACGCTCGCCGCGTCCTGCCGCGTCAGCTCGGCGCAGCGCTCGCCGCAACCCATCGCATCGACGCAAGCGCCGTGCCGGGCCTCGTCGTCCCCGACCAGCTGCACGACTACCGGTTGTTGCTCGACAGCTACAGCGAGTCGCACCCGACGTTCGAGCTGGCCTTCCAGTGGCTCGCCGCCAACCGCCCACCCGCCAACACGCCGAAGGTGGTGCACGGAGACTTCCGCCTGGGCAACGTCATCATCGGTGCGGACGGCCTGCGCGCCGTCATCGACTGGGAGCTCGCCCACCTCGGTGACCCGATGGAAGACCTCGGCTGGCTGTGCACGAAGGCGTGGCGCTTCGGCGCGCCCAAGCCGGTCGCCGGCATCGGCGACTACGAGGAGCTGTGCGCCGGCTACGAGGAGGCCGGCGGGGGGCCCGCCGATCCGGAGGTGGTTCGCTGGTGGGAGGTGCTCGGCACGTTGAAGTGGGGGATCATGTGCATGGGTCAGGCCAACACGCACCGCTCCGGCGTGGTGCGCAGCCACGAGCTCGCGGCGATCGGCCGTCGCGTCTGTGAGAACGAGTACGACCTGTTCCTTGCGCTGGATGATCGTTGGAACGCGGCGGCGGCCCGATGAGCCTGCACGACCTGCCGACCTCGGCCGAGCTGCTCGAGGCAGTGCGCGAGTGGATGGAGCGCGACGTGATGTCGGCCACCGAGGGCCGCCTCCAGTTCCACACCCGGGTGGCGATCAACGTGCTGGCGATCGTGCAGCGCGAGATCGAGCTCGGTGCCGGTCAAGCGGTGGCGCAGGCCGAACGTCTTGCTGCGCTGGGGTGCACCGACGAAGCCGATCTGGCGGCAAAGATCCGCGACGGATCGTTCGACACCCGTCTCGACGAGGTGCGCGCCCTGGTGCGCGAGTCGGTGGTCGACAAGCTCCGCGTGGCGAACCCAAAGTACCTCGATGCGCGAGACCGCGATCTGCCGGACCTCAGTCCGACGGACGCGACCTGATCGGGCTCTTGATCGCGACGGGCTGACCGGCGGCCAGCTGGCCGCAGGCGGCGTCGATGTCGGTGCCGCGGTTGCGACGGATGGTTGCGTTGACGCCGAGCTTCGTCAGCAGGTCGCGGAACTCGGTGACGCGCCGCGCCGATGAACCGACGGTCGGGTAGCCCGGCGTCGGGTTGAGCGGGATCAGGTTGACGTGCGCCGGCAAGCGCAGGCGCCGGCACAGACGGGCCAGCTCACGTGCGTCGCTGTCGCGGTCGTTGACCCCGTCGATCATCGCCCACTCGAAGCTCAGCCGCCGTCCCTTCGCCTCGAGGTGATCGGAGCACGCGCGCATCAACTCGTCGATCGGGTAGCGCTTGTTGATCGGCACCAGCTCGTTGCGCAGCTCGTCGTTGGCGGCGTGCAGCGACACGGCGAGGTTCACCGGCAGCGGCCGTGCGGTGAGCGTGCGGATCCCCGGCACGAGACCGACCGTCGAGATGGTGATGTGTCGCGCCGACAACCCGATCGCGCCGTGGATGCGTTCGACCGACGCCCACACGTTGCCCTCGTTGGCCATCGGCTCGCCCATGCCCATGTAGACGATGTTCGCCAGCCGACGGCCCATCGCCTTGGCGTCGCGCGCGGCGAGCACGACCTGCTCGACGATCTCGCCGGCGGTGAGGTGCCGGGTGAACCCCGCCTGCCCGGTGGCGCAGAACCCGCAGGCCATGGCGCAGCCGGCCTGGCTGCTGACGCACACCGTGACGCGGTCGGGGTAGACCATCAGCACCGTCTCGATGCGCCCGCCGTCGTGCAGCTGCCACAGGTACTTCACCGTGTCGCCGTCGTCGCTGACGCTGCGCACCACGAGCTGCAGCGCCAACGGCAGATCGGCGTTGAGCCGCGCTCGCAGCCCCTTCGGCAGGTTGGTGATGTCCTCCGGTGCCGCCAGCTGCGCGTAGAGCCCGTCCCACAGCTGGTCGAGGCGGAAGCGCGGCTGACCGTTCAGCAGCACGGCGAGCTCGTCGCGGGTGGGCGCGTACAGCGTGCTCATCCGCGAGCTGCCGCCAGCTCCTGGTACTGCGCGATGCGGGTGCGGATGACGTCGAGGCTCGCGGTCCAGAACGCGACGTCGGTGACGTCGAAGCCGAACGCCCCCGCCAGCTCCTCCGCCGAGCTCATGCCGACGCGCGACAGGACGTCGTCGTAGTGCAGGCGGAAGCGCTCCGGATCGAGCTGGTACTGGGCGAACAGACCGAGTCCGAACAGCAGCCCGTACGTGTACGGCCAGTTGTAGAAGTGCGAGCTGTAGTAGTGCGGCTTCAACGCCCACATGTACGGATGGGCCGTGGACTGCACGAGGCCGTCGCCGTACGCATCGGCCTGCGCGGCCAGCATCATCTCGTTCAGCTCGGACACGCCGAGGGTGCGACGTTGGCGCCGGGCGAACACCTCCGTCTCGAAGAGGAACCTGCTGTGGATGTCCACCACCACCTGGTTCGAACCCTGCAGATCGACGTCGAGCAACGCCAGGCGGTCGTCGCCGGTCAAGCGGCCGAGCCCCTCCTCGACGACGAGCGTCTCGCAGAAGATGCTGGCGGTCTCGGCCAACGCCATCGGCAGTTGACGCTGCAGCGGCGTCCGCTGCGCCAGCTGGGTGTTGTGGTAGGCGTGCCCGAGCTCGTGCGCCGTGGTCTGCGCCGAGTCGACGCTGCCGCTCCAGTTGAGAAACACGAGCGAACGGTCGCCGCCGAAGCCCATGCAGAACGCACCGCCGCGCTTGCCGGCGCGCGGCTCGGCGTCGATCCACCGTTCGTCGACGGCTCGATCGACGAGACCGGCGAGGCTGCCGCCGTATGCGGCAAACGCGTTGCGCACGATGCCCAGGCCGTCGGTCCAGCTGATCTCCGCCGGCGCAAAGGGCAGCGGTGCGAACAGCTCGGTCCAGGGGAGCCCGCCATCGTGTCCGTGCAACGCAGCCTTGGCGCGCATCCACGTGCGGAAGTCGGGCAGCGAGGCGACGATGGCTTCCTGCATCGCGTCGAACGTCGGCCGGCTGACGTTGTTGGAGAACAGCGATGCGTCCAGCGGGGAAGCCCAGCCGCGCCGCCGGTTCACCGTGTTCGCCTCGCCCTTGACGCCGTTCATCGCCGCCGCGCACGTGACGGCGACGCTCGGCCAGGTGGCCAGCTCCGCGTCGTAGGCGGCGCGTCGCACCGCAGGATCGGCATGCGAGGCCAAGCCGCGCACCGCTGCCATCGGCAACGACGGCGTGGTGCCGTCGGGCATCTGCACCGCTGCCGAGAGCTGTGACGTGACGTCGCTCTGCAGGCGGTACCACGCCGACGATCCGCTCACGGCGAGCTCGGCGTACAGCCCCTCTTCGGCCTCGCTCATCTGGTGCTCGGCGCGCTGCGCGAGCTTGCGCAGCGGGCCGGCATGGTCGGCCGCTTCGCTGCTGAACGCGGCGAGCGCGTCCGGGTCGAGGGCACGCACCCACTCCGCCAGACGGGCCATCAGCGGGCGATGGCGGCTGGACAACCCGTCGAGCTCGCTGTTCAGGCCTTGGGCCTGCTCGTCGTAGCTGTTCGTGCTCAACGTCGCGTACACGTACGCGCTGATCAGGTCGAGGCGTCGGCGTGCGTCGTTCACGGCGCGCACCACGGCGTCGGCTGCCTCGCCGTCAGCAGACGTCGCCGGACGGGCATCGATGCCGCGGATGCTGTGGTGCTCGAACAGCGCTTCCAACCGATCGGTGTCGGCGCGGACCTCGTCCATCGCGTCGGCGAACGAGCGCGCATCGAACGACTCGTGCACGTCGGCCACGCTCCAGCGCGGCAGATCGACGTCGGGTTGCGTGTCGCTGGTCATTCCGGTGCTCCTGGTGCCGTGCCGACGAAGGCGCGATCGGTGTGGTGGATCGTGAACTCGAGGTGCCGGTACAGGTTGACCGCGACGGTGTTGTCGGCGTCGACGTACAACATCCCGACGGTGATGCCGCGCTCGGTCAGGCTCGTCAGTCCGGCGATGGTCAACGCGCCCCCGAGGCCCATGCCCTGGAAACGTGGGTGCACGCCGATCACGTAGATCTCGCCGACCGGCGGCGTGCCCGGGTGCACCTTCGTCCAGCAGAACGCGGCGAGCTCGTCGTGGCGTTCGTGCAGACGGAACCCCTCCGGATCGAACCACGGCTCCTGCTCGCGCTGCTGCAGCATCGCCAGGTCCCAACCGCCTTGCTCGGGATGCCACTCGAACGCGGCGTTGTTGACCTCGAGCCAGGCCTCCTCGTCGCGCCCGACCACGAACGAACGCGTGATCACGTCGGTCGTCTGCGGCATCGGCAGGTCGCGACGCATCTGGTGCAGTGCCCGTCCTGGTCGCAACCCGAGCTCCTCGGCCACCACTGCGGCACCATCGGCGCTCGTCCACCACGTCACGTTGGTGCCGGCCGGCAGTGCCTCGACCAGCCCGGCGAGGAGGTGTCGGCGCAGCGCCGCAGCGGCGGTCGCATCGGCCTCTGCGTCGACGATCGCGTCGACCACCACGCCGCCCTGATCGCTGGACGCCTGGGCGTAGCCGAGCAGCCGTTCGTGCCCGGTGTTCGCTGCCGCCAACGCGACCGCGGCGACGAAGCCCGGCCGTGGACCGTGCAGGAGATCGAGCCGCAGGTGGTCCGGAAGACGGCCGCCGGCCGCCTCCTGCGTCGCCAGGAACGCTTCGATCGCGGCCCGATCGTCGGGTGCGAGCGTGCGGTGCACCCGGATCGTCGCCATCCCGGGTGAGGCTACTGGGGCGGCTCTCCGGCGGCGGCGAACGCGATCGCCGTCACCTCCGCTCGTTACCCTTCCGGCGATGGGCACACCACGTACGCCGAAGGGCCGCGCCACCGCCATCGCCGTGCTCCTCGCCGAGGAGTACCCGGTGGCCATCTGCGAGCTCGACCACCGGAACGCGTTCGAGCTCCTCGCGGCGACGATCCTGTCGGCGCAGACGACCGACGCCCGCGTCAACGTGGTGACGCCGATGCTCTTCGCCCGCTTTCCCTCGGCCGAGGCGCTGTCGATGGCCGACCCGCTCGAGCTGGAGGAGATCGTTCGGTCGACCGGCTTCTACCAGACCAAGTCGCGCAACCTCATCGGCATGGCGGTCGGGGTGATGGACCGGTTCGGGGGCGAGGTGCCCACGGCGCTGGAGGATCTGGTCACGTTGCCCGGCGTCGGACGCAAGACGGCGAACGTCGTTCGTAGCGTCGCCTTCGATCTTCCCGGCCTCCCGGTGGACACCCACGTCGGTCGCCTCGCCCGACGGCTCGCGCTGACCGTCGAGGAGGATCCGGTGAAGGTCGAGACCGAGCTGTGCGCGCTCATCAAGCCGGCCGAATGGGGGGCGTTCAGCTTGCGCACCATCCTCCACGGACGACGCGTGTGCGACGCGAAGAAGCCGCGGTGCGGCGACTGCCGACTCGAGCCACTGTGTCCGTCGAGCCGTTCGAAGCGTCGGAACGCGTCGATCACAACCTGATTCGCGCGTGACCTCTGACCGCGGATCGAAGGCGTTCGCGCCGTCTTGCACCACCCCCGATTCGGTGTACTATGGTCTGACCAACCAGGTTCCCGCCACCTGGTTTGCGTGCGATGCCGGGATCCGCCGCCTGGCGTCGCCGCTTTTTCGGCAGGGGTCATCCGATCCGTAGAGTCACGGATCGGATGACCGCCTCGCCCACGCCCGATCGACCGCTGATGCCGGGCTACGAGATCAGCGTCGACGCCGACGGCCTGCTGCCCTTCTCGTGGGCGCAGGAGCGTCTGGTCGGTGCTCGTCGTGTCGTCCTGTCGTCGAAGGATCGGTCCGGTCGTCCGCATGCGGTCCCGGTCTGGGCCGTGTGGCATGCCGATGCGCTTGCGTTCTCGGTCGGCGGTCAGGGACGTACCGCTCGCAACCTCATGGCCGACCCGCGATGCAGTGCGGTGGTGCAGGCGGGTGCGGACGCAGTCGCCGTCGAGGGACGTGTCGTGCGCGTCGTCGACGCCGCGCTGGCGGCGGAGATCGAGGCGGTCTACGTGGCCAAGTACGGCTCGGGCTTCCCCGACATCGAGGCCAGCCCGTTGTGGCGGTTGGTGCCCGAGGTGGTGTTCGGCTTCGTCGAGGACGAGTCGTTCAACACGACCGCCACCCGCTGGCGCTTCACCACCTGAATGCTTCCTACCTGGCGAGCTTGGCGGCTCGGCGCAGGGAGCGACCGGCGCTGCGCAGCGCTCGCTCGGCTTCATAGATCGCCGACACGAGGTCGGCCTCCTGCTCCTGCTGGAGACCGGACGCGAGATGGGCGATCTCGTCGCGGTAGCGGTCGACGTGGTCGTTGATCACCGCGAGCACTGCGGCCGTCTGCGAGTTCGCCATCCACCCAGTCTGCCGAATGCAATCGGAGAGCGCGAGGGTGCATCGGTAACGTGGCTCGGGTGAGCATCGTGCCCGTCCGCGACGACCTGTCCGCCCTGGAGGGCTACCACTCGCCGCAGGTCGACGTGCGCGTGCGCCTGAACACCAACGAGTCGCCGTATGCGCCGCCTGCCGCGTGGCGCGATGCGTTCGCCGCCGAGCTCAGCCGGGTCGACTGGCATCGGTACCCCGACCGCGCCGCAACCGCGCTGCGGGAGTCGATCGCCGATCTGCACGCGGTGCACCCCGATCAGGTCTTCGCCGCCAACGGCAGCAACGAGGTGCTGCAGACGCTGCTGCTCACCTATGCCGGGCCAGGGCGCACGGTGGCGACCTTCGAGCCGACGTACCAGCTGCACGGCCACATCGCTCGCCTGACCGGAGCAACCGTGGCCGAGGGCGAGCGCGCCGCCGACTTCTCGCTCGACCTCGCCGAGGTCGAGCGCGTCATCGCCGCATCGCAGCCGACCATCACGTTCCTCTGCTCGCCGAACAACCCCACCGGGCTCGTCGAACCGGAGGCCAACGTGCGCACCGTGCTGGCGCAGGCGCCGGGCCTGCTCGTCGTCGACGAGGCGTACGGGCAGTTCGCCCCGTGGTCGGCGCTCGGACTCGTGTCCGACGACGTGCCGCTCGTCGTCACGCGCACGTTCTCGAAGACCTGGTCGATGGCCGGCACGCGGTTGGGCTACCTCATCGGGCCGCGCTGGCTGGTCGCCGAGCTCGACAAGGTGGTGCTGCCGTACCACCTCGACGCGGCCAAGCAGATCGCCGGGCGGCTGGCACTGCGCTACGCCGACGACATGGAAGCGCGGGTCGGCGAGATCGTGGCCGAGCGCGAACGGATCAGCGCTGCGCTCGCCGCGCTACCCATCGACGTGTTCCCGAGCGGGGCCAACTTCCTGCTGTTCCGCCCACGGACGATCGGCGGCCGAGCGTTGTGGAACGCGCTGGTCGAGCGCAGCGTGCTCGTACGCGACTGCTCGGGCTGGCCCCGCCTGGAGGACTGCCTGCGCGTCACCGTCGGCACGCCTTCGGAGAACACCGAGTTCCTCGACGCCGTGCGAGCGGTCGTCGAACGAGAGGGAGCTGCAGCATGAGCCGGTCCGCCACGGTGTCGCGCACCACGAAGGAGACGTCGATCGAGCTGTCGATCGACCTCGACGGCACGGGGCAGGTGGAGGTCAGCACGGGCATCCCGTTCTACGACCACATGCTCGAGCAGATCGGCAAGCACGGCGGATTCGACCTCACCATCCGGGCCGCCGGCGACCTGCACATCGATACGCACCACACGGTGGAGGACGTCGCCATCGCGCTCGGTCAGGCGTTCAAGCAGGCGGTCGGCAACAAGGCCGGCGTCCGCCGCTTCGCCAGCGGGCTGTACCCGCTCGACGAGGCCCTGGTGGAAGTGGCGCTCGACCTGTCGGGCCGGCCATTCGTGGTGTGGGAGATCGAGATGCCCGAGAGCCTGCCGCTCGGCAACCCGGCGTTCGATCCGCAGCTCGCCGAGCACGCCGTTGCCTCGTTCGCCACCGCCGCCGACATCACGCTGCACTGCACGCTGCGACGTGGACGCAACGTGCACCACATCATCGAGGCCACGTTCAAGGGACTGGCGCGCTGCCTGCGCGACGCAGTTCGCGTCGAAGGGACGTCGGTGCCGAGCACGAAGGGCGTGCTGTGACCGCACCGCGCCCGTTGATCGCGGTGCTCGACTACGGCATCGGCAACCTGCGTTCTGCGCAGAAGGCGTTGGAGCACTGTGGCGCCGATGCGCGGCTCACCGCCGATCACGGGTTGATCGCCGAGGCCGATGCAGTCGTGCTCCCCGGTGTCGGCGCGTTCGGTGCGTGCATGGACTCGTTGCGCGGCGCCGGGCTCGAGGACGCCGCGCACGCGGCCGTCGCCACCGGGCGGCCGTTCCTCGGGATCTGCGTGGGCATGCAGATGCTCTTCGACGGCAGCGACGAGGACGAGCACGCGCACGGCCTCGGGGTGATCCCCGGCACGATCCGTTGGCTCGGGCGCGAGCTGCCGCGTCCGCAGATGCAGTGGAACCGGCTGACGTTGCAGATCCCCGACGACCCCATGTTCGCCGGCCTCGGCGACTCGCCGTGGGTGTACTTCGTGCACTCGTTGCACGGTGTGCCGACCGACCCGGCCGTCGTCGCCGCGACGACGTCGTACGGGGGTGTGGTCAATGCCGCGTTCCGGCTCGGCAACGTGTTCGCGACGCAGTTCCACCCGGAGAAGTCGGCGACGTCGGGTCTTGCCTTGCTGAGCAACTTCGTCGCGCTGGCCGCTCGTGCGGGCGTGAGCGCGTGACCGCCGAGCTGTATCCCGCCATCGATCTGCGTGATGGCAAGGTCGTGCGCCTGATCCAGGGCGACTACGACCGTCAGACGTCGTACGGCGACGACCCTGTCGCCGTTGCCGTGTCGTTCGTCGAGCAGGGTGCCACCTGGATCCACGTCGTCGATCTCGATGCGGCGCGATCGGGATCGGCGCAGAACCGCGAGGTCGTCGCCGCGATCGCCCAGGCGGTGCGCGGCCGGGCATCGGTGCAGACCGGTGGGGGAGTGCGCACGATGGCCGACGTCGAGGCGCTTGCCACCGCGGGCGTTGCTCGTGTGGTGATGGGCTCTGCTGCGGTGGCCAACCCGGCGCTGGTCAACGTTGCCGCCAGCGTGCTCCCGGTGGCCGTCGGCCTCGATCACCGCGACGGCGTCGTCGCCGTGCACGGGTGGACCGAGGCGAGCGACCTGCACGTGCTGCACGCGCTGACGATCTTCCCCGCCGCGTCGGCGTTCGTGATCACCGACATCGGGCGCGACGGCATGCTCGAGGGGCCGGACCTCGAGGGGCTCGCTGCGGCTGCGGCTCGGTCGTCGGTGCCGGTGATCGCCAGCGGTGGCGTCGCCACGCTCGACGACGTCACGGCCGCAGCAGCGATCGAGAACATCGCCGGCGTGATCACGGGCAAGGCCCTCTACGAAGGGCGGTTCACCGTCGCCCAGGCCGTGGGCGCGTTGTCGGTGACGCCGTGATCGTCCCGCGCGTCATCCCCTGCCTGGACGTCACCAACGGGCGCGTCGTCAAGGGGATCAACTTCGTCGATCTTCGTGATGCGGGCGACCCGGTGGAGCTGGCCGCCAAGTACGACCGAGACGGCGCCGACGAGCTCGTCTTCCTCGACATCACCGCATCGTCGGACGGCCGCGACACGATGGTCGACGTCGTGTCGCGGACCGCCGAGCAGGTGTTCATCCCGTTCACCGTCGGCGGCGGGATCAGAGCCGTGGAGGACGCACGGCGGATGCTGCGCGCCGGCGCCGACAAGGTCAGCGTCAACACTGCAGCGGTGCAGCGGCCCGAGGTGATCGCCGAGATCGCCACCGAGTTCGGTTCGCAGTGCTGCGTGTGCGCGATCGACGCCAAGCGGCGAACCGACGGCAGCGGCTTCGAGGTCTACCTCCACGGTGGCCGCACGCCGACGGGCATCGACGCCGTCGAGTGGGCGGTGCGGGCCACCGCGCTCGGCGCCGGCGAGATCCTGCTGACCTCGATGGATCGCGACGGCACGAAGGAGGGCTTCGACCTCGAGCTGACGTCCACGATCAGCGATGCCGTCGGCGTCCCCGTCATCGCCAGCGGCGGTGTCGGCACCCTGGATCACCTCGTCGAGGGCGTCACCGTCGGCCACGCGACGGGCGTGCTGGCAGCGAGCATCTTCCACTTCGGCCAGCACACGATCGGCGAGGCCAAAGCGGTGCTCGCTGCTGCCGGCGTGCCCGTTCGCCTGAGCTGAGCGCGAGTCCTGGCCGACTCGGTAGGGTCCGGCACATGACCAAGATGCAGTACCGGCGGCTCGGCCGCAGCGGCCTCCAGCTCTCCGTGCTCTCCTTCGGCAGCTGGGTCACGTTCGACACGCAGCTGAAGGACGACCTCGCCCTCGAGTGCATGCAGGCCGCGCACGACGCCGGCTGCAACTTCTTCGACAACGCCGAGGCCTACGCCGGTGGCGAGAGCGAGGCGATCATGGGTCGCGCACTGCAGCAGCTCGGCTGGTCGCGGCAGAGCTACGTCGTCAGCAGCAAGTTCTTCTGGGGCATCGACGGCAACGTGCGCAACATGCGCAACACGCTGAACCGCAAGTACCTGACCCACGCGGTCGACCGCTCGCTGGAGCGGTGGGGCCTCGACTTCCTCGACCTCATCTTCTGCCACCGCGCGGATCCGGAGACGCCCATCGAGGAGACGGTGTGGGCGATGAGCGACATCGTCAGCTCCGGCAAGGCGCTGTACTGGGGCACCAGCGAGTGGACCGCCGACGAGATCCGCGCGGCCTGGGACATCGCCGACAAGCACCACCTGCACAAGCCGGTGATGGAGCAGCCGCAGTACAACCTGGTCAGCCGCAAGCGCGTCGAGCAGGAGTACGCCCGGCTGTACGAGGACATCGGGCTCGGCACCACGATCTGGAGCCCGCTGGCCAGTGGACTGCTCACCGGTAAGTACCGCGACGGCATCCCGGCCGACAGCCGCGGTGCGGTCGAGGGCTACACGTGGCTGGCCGACAACCTGACCAACCCCAAGTCGATCGCCCGGGTGGAGAACCTGCGACCGATCGCCGAGGAGCTCGGCTGCTCGCTGGCCCAGCTGTCGATCGCCTGGTGCGCGGCGAACCCGAACGTCTCCACGGTGATCACCGGTGCCAGCCGGGCCAGCCAGGTGACCGAGAACTTCGCCGCGCTCGACGTGCTGCCACTGCTGACCCCCGAGGTGATGACGCGCATCGACGCCGCCGTCGCCTAGCTCTCGCTGTCCGCTTGGCAGGGCTGCCGATATCTTCACGGGGTGGCCATCGACGAGAAGCTGCCGATCAAGATGCTCAACGACCGCCTCCTGGTGCGCATCCCGGACAAGGACGGCGAGCGTCGCTCGACCGGTGGCATCCTCATCCCGGCCACGGCCCAGCTGTCCAAGCGGCTGGTGTGGGCCGAGGTGGTCGCGTTCGGTCAGAACGTGCGCTCCGCCGAAGTGGGCGACCAGGTCCTGTTCAGCCCGGAGGACCGCTACGAGGTGGAGGTCGGAGGCAGCGACTACATCATGCTGCGCGAGCGTGACATCCACGCCGTGGCGGCCAGTCGCATCGAAGCCAGCACCGGCCTGTACCTCTAGGGGCGCCGTATCCCTAGGGGGCACGGCGGCGCGGCCTCCTAACATGACCTGATGCCCACCGGCGTTCGCATCGAAGCCACCCCCGACCAGCTCGCCGGGGTGAAGTACGACAGTGCCGGGCTCGTGCCGGCCATCGCCCAGGACGTCGCCACCAAGGACGTCTTGATGGTCGCCTGGATGAACGCCGAGACGTTGCGGATGACGCTCGACGAAGGCCGAATGGTCTACTGGAGCCGCAGCCGCCAGGAGGTGTGGCGCAAGGGCGACACCAGCGGCGACCGCCAGTTCGTGCGCGAGGCGCTGTACGACTGCGACGCCGACGTGCTGCTGTTCATGGTCGAGCAGGAGGGCAAGGGCGCGTGCCACACCGGCGCGAGGTCGTGCTTCTTCCGTCGCTTCGGTGGCGACGACGTCGGCGGTGCCGTGTGAGCCACGTGATGCAGCCATCGCTCGACGAGTTCAAGCGGTTGTCCGCCGATCACACCGTGGTGCCGGTGTGGACCGAGCTCCTCGCCGACCTGGAGACACCAGTCGCCGCGTACGCCAAGCTCGTCGGCGATGGCCCCGGGTTCCTGTTCGAGTCAGTGGAGCACGGGGAACGTTGGGCGCGCTACAGCTTCGTCGGCCGCGACCCGGTGGCCACCTTGACGCTGCGCGACGGCACGCTGACGGTGGAGGGCCCGATCCCGGCGTCGGTGCCGCTCGACCGCGGCATGCTCAGTGCACTCGACGAGCTGATCGCCGTGTACCGGGCGCCGATCATCCCCGACCTGCCGCCGTTGCAGAGCGGCGTCGTCGGCTTCCTCGGCTACGACGTCGTGCGTGAGGTGGAGCGTCTGCCCGACGTGCCCGCCGATGATCGTGGGTTGCCCGACGCGGTGATGAGCGTGATCGGTTCGCTGGCGGCGTTCGACCACTGGCGCCAGCGCGTGTACCTGATCGAGAGCGTGCCGGTGCTCGGCCTCGACGACGCCGCGCTGGAAGCCGCGTACGAGCAGGCTGCCGCCAGCGTCGAACGGGCGGTCGGCAACCTGGCTCGTCCGCTGCCGTACGTGCCCGTGGCCCCGCCGCAGCCGAGCGAGGAGCTGCCCGAGGCGCGCAGCACGATGGCCAACGGCATGTACCAGCGCGCCGTCGAGGTGGCCAAGGAGCACATCCTGGCCGGCGACATCTTCCAGGTCGTGCTGGCCCAGCGCTACGACATCGAGCTCGAGGCCGATCCGTTCGACGTCTATCGCGTGCTGCGGCAGGTGAACCCGAGCCCGTACATGTACTTCGTGCGCCACCCGGACATCACCATCGTCGGCAGCTCGCCGGAGCCGATGGTGCAGGTGCTCGGTCCGAAGGTGATCAGCCGTCCGATCGCCGGCACGCGCAAGCGTGGTCGCGACGACGACCACGACCGGCGCATGGCCGGCGAGCTGAAGGAGAACCCGAAGGAGGTCGCCGAGCACATCATGCTGGTCGACCTGGCGCGCAACGACGTCGGGCGTGTGGCTCGTTTCGGAACCGTGCACGTCGACGAGCTGATGACGTTGGAGCGATACAGCCACGTGATGCACCTCACCTCGCAGGTCAGTGGTGAGCTGGTCGCCGGCAAGACGCCGATCGACGTGCTGCGGGCCACGCTGCCCGCCGGTACGGTCAGCGGTGCGCCGAAGGTGCGGGCGATGGAGATCATCGACTCGCTCGAGCCGGTCAAGCGCGGGCCGTACGCCGGTGTCGTCGGCTACGTCGACTTCAGCGGCAACCTCGACACGGCGATCGCCATCCGCACGATGTTCGTCGGTCCCAACGGGGCGTGGCTGCAGGCGGGCGCCGGCATCGTCGCCGACTCGATCCCCGACGAGGAAGACCTCGAGTGCCGCAACAAGGCCGCCGCGCTGCTCGCCGCGATCCCCGCCGCGAGGCGGATGACCGCCGAGCGAGCCGCCAAAGGCACCCCCGCCTGACATCGGCCGACGCACTCCGTCAGGCGCTGTCCCCAGACCGTGGCAGGGTGAGGCGATGAGCGAGGCCGAAGCGGATCTGCGTGCGTTCTACGACCAGGAGGCCGCGCTGCGGGCGGTGCGCGATGTCGATCCGGTACGGGTGGGGTGCCGGGATGCGTTCACACAGCAGCTGCTCGACGAGGGACGCACGTCGATCGTCGAGATCGGCACCGGGCCGGGTCGCGACCTGACGGCGTTCCGCGACTCGGGGTTGACGACGTCCGGCATCGACCTGTCGCCCGAGCACGTCCGCTTGGCGCGTGCGGCCGGGCTCGATGTGATCGAAGCGTCGTTGTTCGAGCTGCCGTTCGACGATGCGCTCTTCGACGCCGGATGGACGATGAGCACCCTGCTGCACGTTCCGGACGAGCGGTTCCACGCGGCGATGACGTCGATCACGCGAGTGCTCCGCGCCGGTGCGCCGCTCGCCGTCGGTCTGTGGGGCGGCTTCGATCGTGAGGGCATCAGCGACTTCGACACGATCAAGCCGCCGAGGTTCTTCAGCCTGCGTGCGCACGACCGAGCGAGGTCGATGCTCGCCGAGCACGGCTCCGTCGAACGCTTCGACACCTGGACCCACGGCAACGGCCAGTGGGAGTACCAGTTCGCGGTGCTGCGGCTGGCTTAGCCCCGCCCGTGCTGGGCGAGGAAGTTCCAGATGAGCAGGCTGGAGTCGAGGCCCATGTACACCGGCCCGACCCTGCCGGAGCCGCCGGTCTCGTGGCCCATCCATGCGTGCCCGGCACCGGCGACCTCGACGAAGACGACGTCGACTTCATCGGCGCACGGCGACCACGAGCGGACCGTCAGATCGGCGTTCGCCGCGTCGGTCGTGGTGGCTGGCGCTGCGGCGCATCCGTCCGCAACGGCGAGCGCCGTGGCGCCGTCGAGCGGCTTGTTGAAGTCGACGCCGCTCAGCGCGTTGGGTCCGACACCGCCGTCGATGGGCAGGTTCTGATCGGCAGCACCGTGGATGTGGATCGCCGACACCGCGAGATCCGGTGTGCACGCGTCGATCTCGAGCGCGGATGACTGCACGCCGATCGCCGCGATCCGACCGGGCAGCTCGCAGGCCAGGCGGTAGGCGAGGATGCCGCCGTTCGAGTGCCCGGCGGCGAAGACGCGGTTGGGGTCGATGGGGTGGTCGGTCTCCAGCTGCGAGATCAGCTGGTCGATGAAGGCGACGTCGTCGACGTTCGTCCGCGCTGCGATGCCGCAGCACGTGCCGCCGTTCCAGGTGCGCTGCTGATCGGCGTTCGGCCCGTTGCCGACACCGTCGGGGTAGACGACGATGAACCCGTTGGCCTGGGCCAGCCCGTCGAAGCCGCTGTTGCGCTCGAACTGCTTGCCCCAGCCGGTGCCACCGTGGAGGGCGATCAGCAGTGGGACCGGCTGTCCAGCAGGCAGGTCGGTGGGCACGAACACGTGGTACGTGCGGTCGCGCCCATCGGCCGTGTGCAACGTGGCATCGGTGGACGTCGCGGTGGTGACGGCGGCCGGTTGGACGACGATCCCCAACGGATCGATCGACTCGACCGGGATCGTGGTCGTCGTGGTGGCGGCCGGGACGGTCGTCGTGGTCGCGGGGATGGTGATCGTGGATGTCGCCACTGGCGAGGTCGAGATCGTCGTGGTCGTGACGACGGGCTCGACGGAGGCCGAAGTGGTCCCGGTGGCGGCGCTCGCACAGCCGCTGACCAGCAGCGCAGCACCGAGAAGGAGGGTGATCGGACGTGACGTCATCGGCAACAGTCTGCGACCGAGATGTGAGGAGACCATGAGGGCCAGGAGCGATGCGATTGATCGTCGTGTAGGTTCGTTCGGCATTCCGAACGAAGGATCTCTTCCCGCCATGAGCGACGACACCAGCACCAGCGACGACACTGCGGTCAGCGAGGAGACGGCCCCTCCGGCCGCCCCGGCGCCCGTGAAGGCTCCGCCTGCTCCGTCGAAGTCCGGCAAGACCTACTCGGAGGCCGAGAAGGCCATCCGCAAGGATCGCGTGGCCAAGGCCAAGGATGCGCTCGCTCGCTCCGTCGGCATGAAGGGCGACCACGTGACGGCCGCTCGCGCCTCGCTGAAGACGTACCTGCAGCGCCTCAACGAGCCCAAGCAGCCCGACGACGGCCAGTTCGAGGCGCTCATCGCCGCCCCGTTCGCGGTCCCGTACAAGAAGAAGCAAGACCGCCGCTTCTGACGTTCGGCCCGCTGCGCGACCGAACGTGTCAGCACCAGAACCAGACAGTCGCCTTCTGGTTCTGACGCGAACGACCACTCACGGCGCGCCGGGCAACGCCTCGCACGGGATCAGGTTGTTGTTGCCATCGAGCTTGGCGACGTCGCCGTAGTACGGGTAGTACAGGTCGAACCAGGCCTTCGCCTGCGAGTACGTCGCGAAATCGCTGCAGTTCTTGGTGTCGCCCGGGTTGCCCGGTGGAAGTGGCGACGTGACCGCAGGAGTCGTGGGCGGCACCGTTGTCGTCGTGGTCGGCGGGTTGAGGCGAACCGCATCGAACTCCTGCTCGACGTGCGCCGGTCCATCGATCTGGTCGATCTGATCGCCAGCGGTCGGGGCCACCGCCTGTCGGCTGACGACGAGCGCGCCCAGGAGCCCGATCGCTGCGACAGCACACAGCCATCGCACGGTCCACCCCCGTCCCGCCACGGCCGCAACCTACTGCGCCCGGGGATCTGGGCACGCCCGGAATCGAACGTTGCGTTCTGGGTGTGCCCGGAACGACCGACCACGTCGTTAGAGGCGGCTGCGGAGGGTCCAGATCTCGGGGAACATGACGACGTCGAGCATGGCGCGCAGGTAGCCGGTCCCACTCGTGCCGCCGGTGCCGGGCTTGCTGCCGATGATCCGCTCGACGGTGCTCACGTGGCGGAAGCGCCACAGGCGCACGGCGTCCTCGAGATCGGTGAGCTCTTCGGCGAGCTGGTAGAGGTCCCAGTGGTCGGCCGAGGTGCGGTAGATCTGCAGCCAGGCGTCCTCGACCTGCGTGCTCGCCTCGTGACGCAGCGTCCAGTCGCGTGCGACGTCGGCGGCCGGCAGGTCGAAGCCGCGGCGGGCCAGCAGGCGCAGCGCCTCGTCGTACAGCGAGGGCGCCTCGAACGCTTCGGTCACCTCTGCGAGGCGCGTTGGGTTGTGCTCGTGCGGGCGCAGCATCGTCGCGTTCTTGTTGCCGAGGCGGAACTCGATGCAGCGGTACTGCCAGCTCTGGAAGCCGCTGCTGTTGCCGAGCGACGGACGGATCCCGGCGTACTCCGTCGGCGTCAACGTGGCCAGCACGTCCCAGGCGTGGACGAGCTGCTCCATGATCCGGCTGACACGGGCCAGCATCTTGAACGCCGGCGCGAGGTCGTCGTTGGCGATGCGGTCGATCGCCGCGGTCAGCTCGTGCAGCACGAGCTTCATCCACAGCTCGCTCGTCTGGTGCTGGATGATGAACAGCAGCTCGTTGTGGTCGGTGCTGCGCGGGTGCTGTGTGGACAGCAGGTCGTCGAGGGCGAGGTAGTCGCCGTAGCTCATCGACGCGCTGAAGTCGAGCTGCGCGCCGGTCGTCGAGTCCGAGTCGGGCTGGCTCATGTGACCGCGTTCCGGGTGTTGAACTCCGGCCGCTGCCACTCGTCGGTGGTCATCACGTCGAGCATCGCGTCGACGGCGTTCCACACGTCCTCGAAGCCGATGTACAGCGGGGTGAAGCCGAAGCGCAGCAGATCGGGGTTACCGGCGCGGAAGTCGCCGATGATCCCGCGGGCGATGAGCGCCTGCATGATCGCGTAGGCGTGCTCGTGGCCGAGGCTGACCTGCGAGCCGCGACGGTGGTGCTCTCGCGGTGTCACGACGGTGAACCCGAGACCGGCGCAGCGCTCCTCGACCAGCTCGATGAACAGGTCGGTCAACGCCAGGCTCTTCGTGCGCAGCGCCGACATGTCGCCGTCCGGGGCGCCGGCGAGCACCGTGTCCAGCCCGCACTCCATCGCCGCCATCGAGATGATCGGTTGCGTGCCGCACAGGTACCGCGCCGCACCCGGCGCGGGGCGGTAGTCGGGCGTGAACTCGAACGGCGCCTCGTGACCCCACCACCCGGCGAGCGGTTGCCAGAAGCGGTCGGCCAGCCGTGACGCTGCCCACACGAACGCGGGCCCGCCGGGCCCGCCGTTGAGGTACTTGTAGCTGCAGCCGACGGCGTAGTCGGCCCCGGAGCCGTTGAGGTCGACCGGCACGGCACCGGCGCTGTGGGCGAGGTCCCACACGACCACGATGCCGAGGTCGTGGGCAGCCTTCGTGACCGCGGCCATGTCGAACATCGCACCGTTGCGGTAATTGACGTGGGTGAGCATCAGCACAGCGACGTCGCGCGACAGCGAGTCGAGGATCTGCTCCGGACCGTTGTCGGTGTCGGCCAGCTCGAGCACGTAGCCACGGCGGCGGGTGGCGGCTTCGGCGATGTACAGGTCGGTGGGGAAGTTGGTCCGCTCGGACAGGATGACGCGCCGCTCCGGGTCGTCGACCTCCTGCAGGTTCATCGCCGCGCTGAGCACCTTGAACACGTTGATCGACGTGCTGTCGGTGACGAACACCTCGCCGGGCGCGGCGCCGATCAGCGGCGCCAGCTTGTCGCCGAGGCGACCGGGGTGCTCGAACCACCCGGCGCTGTTCCACGACCGGATCAGCCCGGTGCCCCACTCGTTCGTCACGACCTCGGCGACTCTCGCCGCGGCCGTGCGCGGCAGCGCGCCGAGTGAGTTGCCGTCGAGGTAGGTCACGCCGGCGGGCAGGTCGAACAGGTCGCGGCAGTGGCGCAGCGGATCCGCGGCGTCGAGGCCGCGGCAAGCGTCGAGGGTGTTCATTGCCGCCAGTCTGCCGCGGCCCGATCCCGCTGTCAGTCGATCAGTCAGTCGATCAGTCAGTCGATCAGTCCGGCGATGAGAAGCACGGTGCCGAGCGCGCCGACGGCGAGCATCCCGAGCACGGCGACGGCCGCCAGCCCCGGCACGGACGTGATCGCCCGCACGCCCGCCCACAGCGCGGGCAGGTCCTTGCGGCGTTGGTTGAGCTCGGTGCGCAACGCACCGAACGAGCGCACGGTGACGTTCAGGTTCTGCCCGGAGTCGTGATCGATCAACGCGGTCGCCGCGCTGGAACCGGTGTGCAGCAGCGAGCGGACGTCGGTGAGCAGCTGCGGGGCGTGCTTGGCCGTGCGGCTGACCATGAACCAACCGATGACGGCGGCGGCGGGCGGGATGATGCACAGCGCCCCGCCGATGACGATCCACGCCGTGCGGCTGCCGTCGAAGACCCACAGACCGGTGGCGAATGTCGCCAGCCCGATGATCGCCCCGATCACGGCCGTGCCGAGCGCCAGTGAGCCGAGGCGGCGGAGGGTGGTGCCGAGTGCGCTGGACGCCTGCGTGGCGAGCCGCTCGATGTCTGCCATGCGTTCAGTGTGTCACCGCCGGGTGGGATGAGCGACGGGATGCTGCGACACTGGCCGCATGGCACAGTGGTTCGACGATCCCCGCGACGTGGTGGCCATCATCGGCCCCGACGCCTCCAGCTACCTCCAGTCGCAGCTGTCCAACGACCTGCGCGGCCTCCCCGTCGGCGACAGCCAGTGGTCGTTCCTGCTGCAGCCGACGGGCAAGGTGGACGTGCTGCTGCGCGTCTGGCGGCGCGGTGAGGACGAGTTCGTGCTCGACACCGACGCCGGCTTCGGCGACGTGCTGAAGGCGCGACTGAACCGCTTCAAGATCCGCGTGAAGGCCGAGATCGAGGACCGCGACTGGCGCAGCATCGCCGTGCGCGGCGCATCCGGCGAGGGACGCTCGACCTGGGGCGAGGGGTACGACCTGATCGGGCCCGACGTGCAGCCGCCGGACGGCATCGAGCAGGGGAGCGCGAGCGAGCTCGAGGCGCTGCGCATCGATGCAGCGTGGCCGCGCATGGGCGCCGAGATCGTGCCCGGCGAGACCATCCCCGCGGAGACCGGTGTGGTCGATGCCGCGGTCAGCTTCACCAAGGGCTGCTACCCGGGTCAGGAGCTCGTCGAGCGGATGGACAGCCGTGGTTCGTCGGCGCCGCGCCACGTCCGGCGCATCGACGTGCCGGCCGGAACCGCGGTCGGTGACTCGATCGAGGTCGACGGACACGCGGCAACGGTCACCTCGGTGCAAGGCACCGCAGCGCTCGCCTCGGTGCGCCGTGCCTCCGTGACACACTGAGGCGATGGCAGCGACGCCTGCGCAGCTGCGCAAGAACCTCGACCACATCCGCACGATCGCGCTGGCCCTGCCGGAGGCCACCGAAGAGCTGACGTGGGACGACATCAACTTCCGCGTGCGCAAGAAGATCTTCTGCTTTCCCGGCGGCGGAGGATCGCTGACGGTGAAGGCCGATCCGGCCGAGCTCCCCGCGCTGCACGGTGACACCCGCTTCTCGCCGGCGCCCTACCTCGCCCGCGGCGGCTGGGTGCGCATGGACCTGACGAGCGCGCCGATCGACTGGACGGAGGTCGAAGAGCTCGTGCGAACGAGCTACTGCCTCATCGCCCCCAAGACGCTGGCGAAGCAGGTGCTGGACTGAGCGGCCCGAACGCTGCAGCCTGAGGTTCAGGCGGCGGGATCGAGGAGGAAGGCGAACTGCGGGTCGTCGCGCATGCGCTCGAACTCGGGCGCGTGCATCACGGTGTTGAGGACGGTGTCGCTCGGTGCGTGCACCGTCACCGCGGTGCGCAGCCACGCCAGGGCGGTGGCCCGATCGGAGAGCGCGGCGGCGCCACGTGCGACGTTGACGGCCAGCATCGGCGACCGGGTTCGACCGTAGGCGTCGGCGGCGTACATCGCTGCCTCGCGGTGGCGGCCGATCTGCAGCAGCACGCCCGACAGCACGTACTCGCTGTACGGGTGGCCGATCGGCAGCGGCGTGGGCAGCAGGTTGACGAGCGTGTTCAGTGCCGTGACCGGTGCGGTGTCGGGTGGCCACCACGTCGGTGTGTCGTGGTTGTCGAAGTCGTCGAGCAGGATCTGGCGAGCGCCGATCGAGTCGCCGTTGTCGAGCGCGATGTGCGCGCGCAGCCACGGGCTGCTCTGCTGGCCACCGGCGAACTGGTTCGGGTTGAGCGTCTGCCAGCCGACCGCTTCGGCCGCCGCGAACAGCGAGGTTGCCGCAGGGATCGTCCGGCGCTTCTTGAAGTCGGTGTGCGCCCTCAGCATCTGCAGCTGGGCGATCAGCGGGATGGCACCGAAGATGAGCAGACCGCTGAGCTCACGCGAGCCGAAGGCGACGACGGCGATCATCGCCCCGACGGTGACGACGACGCTGAACCACAGCATCACGATGCGCGAACGGCCGGGGATGATCTTGTCGATGCCGGCCATCACCACGTTGCCGCCGTCGAAGGGCAGCACCGGGATGAGGTTGAACAAGCCGATCACCGGGCCGGCCCAGTACAGCGCTCGGGCTGCGTGCGAGCTGGCGCGGACCGCCTCGATGTCGAGCGGGTTGACCTTCAACAGGAGCAGCACGACGCACGCCAGGACGATCTGCGTTGCCGGGCCGGCAAGTGAGATCCCGGCGCGCTCCCACGGCTTGAGCTGACGCGTCGGGGTGAACGCGGCGTAGCCGTAGAAGAAGTCGAGGGCGATCTCGGCGTTGGCACCGGTGGCCCGTGCGGCGAAGGCGTGACCGAGCTCGTGGATCAGCGTGAGCGACGCCATGAAGAACGCCAGCCACAGTGCGAACGACGGATCGACGTTGTAGTTGGCGACCACGACCAGCCCGAGGAACATCAAGAAGCCGACGCGCACGTGCACCGGGAACCCGAACAAGCGGAACGCGGGAGCACCAGACACTGCCCACGAGCATATGCGGGTTGGTGGTGGAAGGATCTGCAGACCTGAGCCGGTCGCGCCGTAGACTCGCTGCCCGTGCCGTACGTCTACGCCTTCTCTCACAAGCATCGTCGCCCTCCCATGGAGTACAAGGACCTGCTGGGAGGCAAGGGCGCAAACCTGGCGGAGATGACCAGCGTGCTGAAGTTGCCGGTGCCGCCCGGTTTCACCATCTCCACCGACGCCTGCCGCGCCTACATGAAGGCCGGCTGGCCGCAGGGCCTCGACGAGGAGATCGCCGCTCACGTGTTCCAGCTGGAGCAGACGATGGGCCGCAAGCTCGGCGACCCGTACGACCCGCTGCTCGTGTCCGTGCGCTCCGGCGCCAAGTTCTCGATGCCGGGGATGATGGACACCGTCCTCAACCTCGGTCTCAACGACGAGAGCGTGAAGGGGCTGGCCGCCGTCACCAACGACGAGCGCTTCGCCTACGACAGCTACCGCCGCTTCATCGCCATGTACGGCCGCATCGTGCTGGGCGTCGAGGGCGAGCTGTTCGATCACCCGCTGGAGAAGGCCAAGGAGTCGGCCGGGGTCAAGAGCGACGCCGAGTTGACGGCGAAGGCGCTCAAGGACCTGTGCAAGCAGTACCAGGCCGTCGTCAAGAAGGCGACGAAGAAGCCGTTCCCGCAGAAGCCGCGCGAGCAGTTGCGTGGCGCCGTCGAGGCCGTCTTCGCCAGCTGGAACGGTGCTCGCGCCATCGCCTACCGGGTGCGTGAGCGGATCAGCCACGACCTCGGCACCGCGGTCAACGTGCAGACGATGGTCTTCGGCAACCGCGACGACAACAGCGGCACCGGCGTCGGGTTCACCCGCAACGCGGCCACCGGTGAGAACAAGCCGTACGGCGACTTCCTCATCAACGCGCAGGGCGAGGACGTCGTTGCCGGCATCCGCAACACCGAGGACCTCGACCACATGAAGGCCGAGTTCCCCGTGATCCACAAGGAGCTGTTGGCGATCTTCGATCGGCTCGAGCGGCACTACGAGGACATGTGCGACACCGAGTTCACCATCGAGCAGGGCAAGCTCTGGATGCTGCAGACCCGTGTCGGCAAGCGCACCGGCGCAGCCGCGCTGAAGATGGCCGTCGACATGACGAAGGGCTCGGGCAAGGGCACCGCGCGCTGGAAGATCTCCAAGCAGGAGGCGATCATGCGGGTCACCGCCGATCACCTCGACCAGGTGCTGCACCCGCAGTTCGCCAACAAGGGCAAGGTGCTCGCCAAGGGCCTGGCCGCGTCGCCGGGCGCTGCGGTCGGCAAGGTGTACTTCACCGCTGACGACGCGGTGAACGCCGACGATCGCGGCGAGCACGTGATCCTCGTCCGCAACGAGACCAGCCCGGAAGACGTGCACGGGATGATGGTCAGCCAGGGCATCCTCACCGCCCGCGGCGGGCTCGTCAGCCACGCCGCCGTGGTCGCCCGCGGTTGGGGCACGCCGGCCATCGTCGGTGCCGACGCAGTGAAGATCAGCGGCAAGCAGTTCTCCGTCGGCGACGTCGTCGTCAAAGAGGGCGACATCATCAGCATCGACGGCTCCACCGGCGAGGTGGTGCTCGGCGAGATGAAGATGACCGCCGCCGAACCGCCGGCCGAGTTCCACACGATCCTCACGTGGAGCGACGTCGTCCGCAAGGGCAAGCTCGGCGTGCGCGCCAACGCCGACACCGGCGAGGACGCCAAGAACGCTCGCGAGCTCGGCGCCGAGGGCATCGGCCTGTGCCGCACCGAGCACATGTTCCTCGCCCCCGATCGCCTGCCGGTCGTGCGCCAGATGATCCTGGCCGACACGCCGAAGGAAGAGGAGGCCGCGCTGGCCGAGCTCGGTCGCGTGCAGCAGATCGACTTCGAGGAGATCCTCGAGGCGATGGACGGTCTGCCCGTCACCGTGCGCCTGCTCGATCCGCCGCTGCACGAGTTCCTGCCGTCGGTGGAGGAGCTGCACATCAAGCAGGCCACCGGTGGGCTGAGCAAGACGGAGACGGCCGAGCTGAAGGCCGCCGAGGAGTGGGCCGAGCACAACCCGATGATCGGCACCCGCGGCGTGCGCCTCGGTGTCGTCAAGCCGGGCCTCTACGCCATGCAGGTGAAGGCGTTGATGGCGGCGGCCGCTTCGCTGCGCAAGCGCGGCAAGAACCCGATCGTCGAGGTGATGATCCCGCTGACGGTCACCCGTGAGGAGCTCGGTCTCGCTCGCGGTTGGGCGCAGACGGAGATCGACAAGGCGACGAAGGGCCTGAAGAACAAGCCGCACGTCACCATCGGCACGATGATCGAGACGCCGCGTGCGGCCATCCGCGCCGACGAGATCGCCGAGGAGGCCGACTTCTTCAGCTTCGGCACCAACGACCTCACCCAGCTGACGTTCGGCTTCAGCCGTGACGACGTCGAGAGCCGGATGATGCCGGCCTACCTCGAGCAGGGCCTGCTGAAGCGCAACCCGTTCGAGACCATCGACAGGTCCGGTGTCGGCGAGCTCGTGAAGATGGGTGCGCAACGCGGTCGTTCGGTGAAGAAGAACCTCAAGCTCGGCGTCTGCGGCGAGCACGGTGGCGATCCGGAGAGCATCGCCCTGTTCTACGAGGCCGGTCTCGACTACGTCAGCTGCAGTCCGTTCCGTGTGCCCATCGCCCGCCTCGCCTCGGCGCAGGCGATCATCGGTGGCTCGAAGTCCGAGACCAAGTGACCGGTCTTCCGGCGTGATCGCCGAGTCCTCCGGACGCTCCAACTTCGTCGACATCGACGTCCCGGGCTGGGCCTGGGGCGCGACCCTGGGTGTCATCGTCGCGTTGTTGCTGCTCGACATCCTCGTGCTCAACCGCACGCCGCACGCGCCGACGGTTCGTCGCGCAGCAGTCGAGACCATCGGCTGGGTCATCGTCGGCGTCAGCTTCGGATTCGTCGTGTGGGCGTCGTTCGGCCACGCAGCGGGCGGCGAGTGGTTCAGCGGCTACCTCATCGAGTACAGCCTGTCGATCGACAACGTGTTCGTGTGGGCGCTGGTGCTCACCTACTTCGCCGTGCCGGCGAAGTACCAGCGACGCGTGCTGTTCTGGGGCGTGTTCGGCGCGCTCGTGCTGCGCGCCGGGTTCATCTTCGCCGGGGTGGCGTTGATCGAGCGCTTCGAGTGGCTGCTGTTCGTGTTCGGTGGCTTCCTGCTGTTCACCGCGGTGCGCCTGCTGACCTCGGACGGTGATGCGGTCGACCCGTCGAAGAGCCGGTTCCTGAAGGCGGTGCGCAAGGTCGTGCCGATGACCGACACGATCGACGGCCAGCACATGTTCACCCGCCGTGAGGGCGCGCTGGTGGCGACGCCGCTGTTCGCCGTGCTGCTGCTGATCGAAGCCACCGACGTGCTGTTCGCGGTGGACTCGGTGCCCGCCGTGCTCGCGGTGAGCAAGGAGCAGTTCATCGTCTTCACGTCGAACGCGTTCGCGATCATGGGCCTGCGTTCGCTGTACTTCCTGCTCGCCGACATGCACGCCCGGTTCAGCTACCTGCAACAGGGCCTGTCGATCATCCTCGCCTTCGTCGGCATCAAGATGATCCTCGAGGCGCGCAACTGGTACCACATCCCCACGCCGATCTCGCTGCTCGTGATCGCCCTCGTGCTGACGGCATCGGTGGTCTTCTCGCTGAAGGCGACGCGCGGTGTCGACCAATCGCATCGGGCACCCGAACCGCTGCCACCGGCCGACGAACGCTGATCTGACGCCGGGGAGCGTTGTCACAGCCCATCGCTAAGGTGCCGGGCATGGCGATCGTCGATGAGGATCTGGAGCGGCTGAAGGCCACCATCTCCATCACCGACGTCATCCAGCAGTACGTCGCGTTGCGCAAGACGGGCCGCAACTGGGTCGGTCTGTGTCCGTTCCACGCCGAGCGCAGCGGGTCGTTCAACGTGCGTGAGGAGACCGGGCGCTACAAGTGCTTCGGCTGTGGCGTCGCCGGTGACGTGTTCACGTTCGTGCAGGAGATCGAGCACGTCGACTTCGTCACCGCGGTGGAGCAGCTGTCGGCCAAGGTGGGCATCCAGCTGCGTTACACCAGTGGCGGCGAGAGCGAGGATCGACGCCGTCGCAAGCAGATGATCGAGGTGATGGCCAAGGCGGTCGACTGGTACCACCATCGCCTGCTCGACGGGCCCGACGCGCGCGCGGCGCGCGACTACCTGCGCAAGCGCGGCTTGTCCGGCGACGTGGCGCGCACGTTCAAGCTCGGTTGGGCGCCGGACGACTGGGACGTGATGAGCCGCGAGCTCGGCGTGCCGTCGGAGCTGCTGCGCACCACCGGGCTGGCGTTCACCAACAAGCGCAACCGCATGCAGGACTCGTTCCGGGCGCGGGTGCTGTTCCCGATCTACACCGAGTCGGGCGACCCCGTGGCGCTGGGTGGGCGCATCCTGCCGGGCTCCACCGATCCGGCGAAGTACAAGAACTCGTCGGAGACGCCGATCTACGCCAAGTCGAAGACGCTGTACGGGTTGAACTGGGCGAAGAACGACATCGTCAAGGCCGATCAGGTGGTGGTGTGCGAGGGGTACACCGACGTCATCGGCTTCCACCGAGCCGGCGTGCCGATCGCCGTGGCCACGTGTGGCACCGCGCTCACCGAGGAGCACGTGCGCATGCTCAAGCGCTTCGCCAGCCGCGTCGTGCTGGCCTTCGACGCCGATGCCGCCGGGCAGGGTGCGGCGGCCCGCTTCTACGAGTGGGAGCAGCGCTACCAGGTGCAGGTCAGCGTGGCCCGCTTTCCCGACGGGAAGGATCCCGGCGAGCTCAGCGTCAGCGCGCCGGATTCGCTGCGCGCCGCGGTGGACGGCGCGTTGCCGTTCCTCGGCTTCCGGCTGCAGCGGGAGATGACCGGCAAGCCGCTGCGCTCGCCGGAGGAGAAGGCTCGCGTCGCCGAGCACGCGATGGCGGTGGTCAACGAGCACCCTGACGCCAACGTGCGCACGCTGTACGCCGGCCAGGTTGCGGCGCACGTCGGGCTGCCCGTGGAGCAGCTGGTGCGCATCGCCCAGCAGCGCAACTCGCGCCCGTCGGTGCGCGTCGCTCCCACCCGTCGCGTCGGCACCTCGGAGAACGCCGAGTTCGTCGCCGTCGCGCTGCTGCTGCAGCGTTGGGACGACATCGCTCCGTGGCTCGTCGAGCCGTTGTTCTCCGACGAGCTGTCACGTCGCGCCTTCCTCGCGTTGGCCGACGCGCATGGCGTGCTCGACGCCGCGCTCGAGCTCGCCGACCCCGACGCGCGCGAGCTGTTGGAGCGCGCCGCGGTTGCCGATCTCGACGCCGATCCGACGGTCGAGGCGCGCAGCTTGCTGTCCGCAGCGGTGCGTCGCGAGCTCGCTCACCACGTGCGGATGACCGACGGTGCGGAGAACCCGGAGGACGCGGAGGCGCGGCGTCGTCTGCACCAGTTGGACGATCCGATCGCGGGCGGAGACGCGGCAGAGGCATTGCTAGGGTGGCTGCAGCGGCGTTACGAGGAGCGCGAGTGAGCCAAAGTGCAGCTGACGCAGCGGCGCAACCGACGCCGTTCGATGGGGTCGATGCCGTGGAATGGCAAGCCCTCCTGACGCGCGGCTCGACACAAGGCGTGCTCCACGCCGAAGAGATCACCCACGTGCTCCGTCAGGTCGAGCTCACCGGCGACGTGCTCGCCGAGGTCACCACGGAGATCTCGGCTCGTGGCATCAGCATCGACGACGACGTCGAGGAGGTGCTCGACGAAACGCCAGCCACGGGCACGGTCGTGCCGACCACCCCGCTTGCGGTGGAGGACACCGAGGGCATCCTCGCCCGTCGGCGTCGTCGCCGATCGGAGCGAATGGGGAGCGTCGGCGACCTCAGCGGTGGCGACACGGTGCGCATGTACCTGAAGGAGATCGGGCGCGTCGACCTCCTGCTGCCCGACGACGAGCGCCGCCTCGCACAGGCCATCGAGGACGGTCACACGGCAGCCGCGCAGCTCGATGCCGCGCTGCTCGACGGGCAGGCGCTCGAGGCGATGGCGCAGCGGCGCATGATGCGCACGGTGCAGGCCGGCCAGCGAGCCAAGAGCGAGCTGATCCAGGCCAACCTGCGACTCGTGGTCAGCATCGCCAAGCGTTACAGCGGCCGCGGCATGCAGTTCCTCGATCTCATCCAGGAGGGCAACCTCGGGTTGATGCGTGCGGTCGACAAGTTCGATCACACCAAGGGCTTCAAGTTCTCCACCTACGCCACGTGGTGGATCCGCCAGGCGATCACCCGCTCCATCGCCGATCAGGCGCGCACCATTCGCATCCCCGTGCACATGGTGGAGAGCATGAACCGAGTGCTGCGCACGCAGCGCCAGATGCACCAGGAGCTCGAGCGCGAGCCGACGCTCGACGAGCTGGCCGATCGTTGCGGTCTCCCGCCCGATCGCATCCGCGAGATCCTGCGCATCTCGCTGGATCCGCTGTCGCTCGATTCGCCGGTCGGGGAGGAGGACGACTCCAACCTCGCCGACTTCATCGAAGACCTCAGCGTCGACGCGCCGGCCGACATGGCCACGAAGCGGATGCTGACGCAAGCGGTCGAGGAGGCGCTCGGCGAGCTGAGCGAGCGCGAGCAGGAGATCGTCCGCAAGCGCTTCGGTCTCGATGACGGTCAGGCCCGCACGCTGGAGGACGTCGGCAAGGAGTTCGGCGTCACCCGCGAGCGCATCCGCCAGATCGAGGCCAAGACCCTCGCCAAGCTGCGCCACCCCATGCGCAGCCAACGCCTCAAAGAGTTCCTCGAAGAGGAGTGACTCCTGGGCCGGTTCGCCGGCGCCGCCCGGCGTCCGTGAGTCTGGGTGCCACCCGTGGCGCTCAACCTCACGAAACCCGTGGTTGCGTGAGCCTCGACGCCACCCGTGGCACCCAGACTCACGAATGGGTGAGTCGTTGCGGGCCGGTTCGTTGCTATCCTCAGCGCCGCCTTCCGAGATAGCTCAGTTGGCAGAGCAGCTGACTGTTAATCAGCGGGTCGCAGGTTCGAGCCCTGCTCTCGGAGCCACACCAACAGCCCGCCCACGTGGTGGGCTGTTGGCATTTTCAGGGTCGGATGGGGGTGGACCCGGACATCGGGGCGGTAGCTCAGCTGGTCAGAGCAGGGGACTCATAATCCCTGGGTCGTGGGTTCGAGCCCCACCCGCCCCACCGAAGCTTCAAGGACGACCGAGCGCTCGACGGGCCCGCTGAGAGGGGGGACGACCGTTGCGTCACTCGTCGAGCAAGGCAACGAGCTTGGTCGTGGTCGCCCAGCTTCGGATGGTCATCAGCTGGTACTCGGGCGTGCCGACGATCTTGCTCAACTTGCTCTGGGTGCGGCGTGACGACAATCGAGCGAAGTAGAGGACGCCGGTCCCAGCCCACGCCTGATCGACCTCGTCTCGGAGGCGGACGATCTTCATCGCCTTGGCCGGCGTGAGCGGTTGCTTCAGGAAGATCGCATCGGAGTGGTACTTCGTCGGTTCCTCACCGAAGCCCTTCGGCGCCTTCGCGACGGCAGCGCGCAGCTGACGCTCCGATCGCACGACGACGATCAGTGGCACACCGAGCTCCTTCTCGAGCATCGATTCGATCGAGGCCTCCAGCGAGGAAGCGGACTTCGACGTCTCGAACAGGACGTTGCCCGACTGGATGTAGGTGCGCACGTTCGTGAACCCGTGATCCTCGAACGCCTCGCGCAACGCCGCCATCGACAACGGTCGCTTCCCACCGACGTTGATGCCACGCAAGAGCGCCACGTACTTCGTGCTCATGCAGAGGAACGTACCCGTGCGCGAAGCTGCATTGCATGGGAACCGCCGCGCACGCTTGTCGCTCCGCATCTGCGAGCCGCCAGCGGCCCACCGCTCGATGAGCGCGAACAGAACGGAGCCAGGATGCTCCGCCTGGCGCACAGTGGCGGGCGGCGATTGGGAGATCGATGACGACGAGTCCGAGGAGGGTGCGGGCAGTGAGTGATCGGCCGATGCACACACGCGATCGGCGCGCTGCTGGACGGACGATGATGGCAGCACTGCTCGTCGTGTCGTCAGCTTGCGCGTCGTCCAACGGTGACGACGCAGGATCCACATCGTCGGCCGACGCGGTCGTGCTGCAACGGGCGGACGTCCCGGATTCGTACGAGTCCGATGCCGACGAGCCCGGCAGGGGCTTCAACGAGGTCGTGCGTTCGTGCCTGGCGGGTCCGACGCCAACGAGCACGGCGGCATCGGACAACTTCACATCGGGGCAGGAGCTCGTTTACTCGTTCGCGGAGCAGTACGCGTCGCCCGACGACGCTCGCACAGCGTTCACCTCGTCGGAGAGCGCTGACTTCCAGCAGTGCCTGCTGGCGTCGGATGCGACGTCGACAGGCGTTGAGCCCGGCCCGCCGCTGCGTGGGTGGTCAGTGACGCGGTACTTGTTCGAGCCGGTGCTCGCGAACACGACGTTCAGCTACTTCGACCTGTCGGTGAAGCAGGAAGGCCCGTTCCTGCTGTTCTTGCTCGACCGCAAGCGAGGCGGCGAGTTCCCGGTCGACCTCCTCGCGGACCTTGCGGCCTCGATGGTCGCGCAGGCGTCGGTGTAGCTGCGTCAGGCCCCGGTGAAGAGCTTGCGGGCTTCGGTGTCGAAGCGTTGGCTCGCGCGGTAGACCAAGACCTCGCCGCGACCGCTGCGGAACCGCAGGCCGATCCAGCTCGATGTCGCCACGCGCATGCGCCTCCACGATCCAATGACGGCGACGACGGCCCCGAACACGATCAGCCCGACGTTGCCACCGACGATCCCGGTCGCCAGGAAGCCGAGGCCGAGGCACGTGATCGCGACCGCGACCGACATGCGGCGAGTCAGGGTCTTCCACGTGTCCGGCTCGACGGCGAGCACGATGCGAGTGTGCGGTCGGCGAGTGATGAACGCCACCGCATTCGTCAACGTCGACCCGACCAGGAGCTGCCACACGTCGGTGCCGGGCAGGTCGACCGCTGTCACCTTGATCGCATGGTTCGTCGCCATGCCCGTCGCCACGCACACCATCGGCGAGCGGTCTTGCTGTTGGTCGACCATCCGCAGCACGGCCGTGTGGCCGGTACGTGTCCGTCGTTGCAGCTGGCTCAGCGGCGACATCGGTCAACGGTCATCGAACGGCGCACGCCGTCATTCGACCACGTCGACCGTCACCACGCCGCCACCGTCGGTCGCAGGTTCACCGGGAAACTGCAGGCGAACGGGGACAGCACCGTCAACAACGCGCTCGGCGCTCGACCGGATGCCGGCTTCCGGGCGATCACGCCGCCCGCGGTGCTCGACGTCGTGTCCTACGGTCGGCCCATCGCCGACGGCTGACGTCCCTCGACCGTCGTGCGTCGGCTGCGCCACTCCTGCAGGAGCCACAGCCCCAGCCCGATCACCGCGACGGCAGCGACGATGGCCAGGATCAGCAGCACGTCGGCAGCCCTGGGGCTGGCGCCGCGCGAGATGACCAGCACGATGCCAGCGGGCAGGAACAGCGCAACGCCGAGCAGGACGTAGGGAACGATCCCGGCAGCGCCGCCGTCCGGCAGCAACGGCGTTCCCTCGCGCCACTTCGGTGCGGTCAGGAAGGCGATGAGGAACAGCACCGCACCGACGGCGACGAGCGCCTGGGCGAGCTGCCACGGCCACTCGGGAACCCGGTACACGACGTGCTCCAGATTCGAGTCGGCGTTCTGTTCGTTGAAGGACGGCTTGTGCACGAGGTCGTAGGAGATGCCGAAGCTGAGCCCTGCCGTCCCGAGAGCGATGCCGATTGCGGCGAGCCAGTAGCGCCACCCCACGTAGGACCGCACTGCACGACTGCGCACCACGACGACCTCAGTCGAGGTTGACGCTGTTGATGACGCGGCTGTACAGCGGCGGCACTTCGTTGCTGGGGCCTTCGGCAAGGATCGTCACGACCCGCGTGCCCTTCACGTACACCGTCGCGAACACGTAGCCATCAGCGATCTTGATGAACGCGTTGCGAGCAACCATGTCGCCTGCCGGCACACCGGCAACGCGTTCGAGGGTGCCGGTGTGGCTCGTCACCAGATCGTCGACCACCGCGTCGAGCGCCGCCGCAGCACCCGCCAGGTCGGCACCGGCCAGGCTCGCCGCCTCGAAGGAGATCACCGTGATCGTCGTGCCGTCGTTCGTCGAGATCCACGAGCTGCCGCGCACGGTGTTGCCCAACAGGGTGCCGGTGTACGCGGCCCGGTCGCTGACCGGCAGGATCGCGGCGAAGCCGTCCTGGTGCACGAGCTCTGTGGGCGGACCGTTGGCGGCCGACGAGTCGCCGTTGCCGCTGCTGTTGTCCTGCATCGCGTGGTACACGGCGAAGCCGATGGCACCGAGCACGGCAGCGATCAGCATGAACCAGATCAGCTTCGACACGGCGCCGAACGTCGAGTGGTAGCGCTTGCGCTTCCGCCCGGTCTCGACGCTGTGCTCGCTCTTGATCGCGGCGCGCACGAACTGCGGGCTAGCGGCACGAGGCGCAGACTTCGAGCCGCGCCGACCGGATTGCGCGACTGGCATGACACATGATCGGCGCCGCGTGCCCCGGGCTTGAGCGGCATCGGGATGGGGGCCTACGAACGGAAGCCGGCGTACAGCTCCAGGGTGATCGCCCCGTTCTCGACCGTCAACACCCGCGGGATGAGCACGCTCGTCCCGAAGCGGGGGAGCGGTTGGCCCTGGTCGGCAACCGTCTGGAACAGCACCGGCGGAGCGCCAGCGGAGCTGAACCACAGCTGGCCGGTGAGCTGCTCCGCGGCGGAGGTGAAGCCGTCGCGGGGGTTCGTCTGCAGATCGGTGACGATGTCGTCCGCCGACGCGCCGGCGTTCAATGGTCCCGTGAACGCCGTCGTGTAGGCGTCGGCGATCGCCGACATCAGCGCGGCGAGACCGGTGCCATCGCTGGAGCGCAGGATGCCGATCAGCTGGCCGTCCGCTGCGGACACGATGTCCTGGCTGCCCAGGTAGACCGTGACCGAGTCATCCAGCGTCAGCTCGATCTGGCGGGACTCGGCGGAGAAGCCGACGTCGTCGGGCCCGTAGGTGCCGTCACCCAGCGGGGAGCACCCCGGCACGCCGTCGGCGCAGCGCACGATGCTGCGCACGGACACCAGCAACTTCGTCGGGTCGTGCGGCTCCCAGCCGGTGATCTCCAGCGCATAGGTGCCGTTGGCGAGTGGAGCCGGGTCGGCGGTGAGCGCGGGAGACGGCGAACCGGTGGCGTTGCCGGCGGCCTCGCTCTGCCCGAAGTCGCTCGGGTAGGCGGCAACATCCGTCCATCCCGCCGTTGGCAGGGGAGTGGTCGGCGTGGAGCTCGGGGCCGGCTCGGTGATGCCGGGCGTGGCAGACGGGGCGATCGACTTGTCGTCCGGCCGCGTGGCCACGACGATGGCGAACGCTGCGGCCGCGGTGGTGAGGATCGCCGGAGCGATCATCCAGCGGCGCGACCTCGACGGTCGCCGATCGATCACGCGCGGCTCGTCGAGCGAGCGCAGCGCGTCCTCCGTGATCGAAGCGGTGGGAGCGGTGTCGCGGAGCCGAGTGCCGGCGTCCTTGAGCATCTGATCGATGTCGTTCATTGCGGGGTGTCCTTCCGGCGGTCGTCGAGTTGTTGTGCGAGCGTCGCCCGAGCACGGGAGAGGTGCGTCTTGACGCTGCCCTCCGAGCAACCCAGCACGGCGGCGATGTCGGCCACGGAGGCGTCCTCCACGTAGTGCAGCGCGATGGCGTTGCGTTGCCGCTCCGGTAGCGCGCGCACGAGCTCCCACAGCTGCTCGTCGCGCGGCGGATCGTTCGACAGCACCGCACTCGTCGTGCCGATGCGACTCAGCGCAAGCGCCTCGCGACCGCGACTGCGGCGCACGTTCGACGCACAGTTCAGTGCGACACGACGGACCCACGCCCCCGGCTTGTCGTACGTGTGGACCTTGGCCCACGCACGCTGCGCCGCGACCAGTGCCTCCTGCGCGACGTCCTCGGCACGGGCTCGGTCGCCGAGCACGGCGTGAAGCATGGGCACGAGGCGCGGGTACTCGGATCGGAAGAAGTCGTCGAAGTTCGCCGGCATCTGCGGCTTCCTCACGGTGGTTGGACTGGACTGCACGATGATCACACACCGCTCCCCGCGATCCGGTTGACAGGACGGGTCACCCGAAAATGGGGACGGCTACGCTCGGACGGGAGCAGAGGAGCGGCGAATGGGCGAGGCGTATCGGTTGGGGGTGGATCTCGGCACGACCTACACGTCGGCCGCGATCGAGCGAGGTGGGCGAGTCGAGGTGTGCACCCTGTCCGACCGGATGGCGACCATCCCGAGCGTGGTGCTGGTGCGTGCCGATGGCGGTCTGGTCGGTGACGCCGCCGAGCGTCGTGCCGCGCTGGAGCCGACCGCAGTGGCCCGCGAGTTCAAGCGACGACTCGGCGATCCTGCGCCGTTGGTGCTCAATGGCAACGCCGTGACGCCCGAGCAGCTGATGGCGATGGTGCTGCGCCACGTGGTGCAGCTGGTCAGCGAGCGCGAGGACCGAGCTCCCGACGAGGTGGTCCTCACTCACCCCGCCGACTTCGGCCCGTACAAGCTCGACCTGATGCGCACCGTCGGTCGGCTCGCCGATCTCGACGAGGTCACCCTGGTGGCCGAACCGCAGGCGGCCGCGATCTCCTACGCGCAACGGGCGACGATCGACGTCGGCAGCACGGTCGCGGTGTACGACTTCGGCGGCGGCACCTTCGACGTCGCCCTCGTCCGACGAACCGCGCCCGGCAGCTTCGAGATCGTGGGGCAGCCGGCGGGGATCGACCGGCTCGGTGGTGTCGATTTCGATCAAGTGCTGCTCGAGCTCGTCGTCGAACGAGCGGGTGTCGACGAAGCGGTCGGACAGGCGACCGACGACGCGTCGCTGGCGGCGCTCGCCGACCTTCGCCATCGCTGCCAACTGGCGAAGGAGGCACTCTCGACGGACGTCGATGTCAACGTCGTGGTCGCGCTCGGCGGGTCGACCACTACGGTGCGCGTGACGCGCGGTGAGCTCGAGTCGCTGATCCGGCCGAGGGTGATGGAGACCGTTGAAGCGCTGCAGCGCACGATCCGCAACTCGGGCATGGCGGCGAAGGACATCGATCGCGTGCTGCTCGTCGGCGGCTCGTCGCGCATCCCGCTCGTGGCCGAGCTGGTGCGGTCCACCTTGAACTTGCCGGTGGCACTGGACGCCAACCCGAAGACGGCCATCTGTGAAGGCGCAGCGCTCTTGGGAGCAGCGGCGGCGCCGAGCAGTGCCGTGACCCTGGCGCCGCCCGCACCGGTCACCGCTGCGAGTCCGACCGTCGCGATGGCCGCGCCGCCGTCGACGTCGCCGACTCGCCGCCGCGGCAAGGGTCCGTACATCGCCGTGGCCGTCCTCGCTGCTGCGGCGATCGTCGGCGGCGTGGTGCTGGCGACCGGCGGCGACGACGACGCAACGACATCGCCGACCACACCTTCGGTCGCGGCGACGGATGCGCCGCAGGACACCTCGGCCCCGATCTCGGCGCCGGTGACAGCCCCAGTCACCGCGCCAGTGACGGACCCGGTGAGCGCTGTCGCGACGCCGGTGGCGCTCACGGTCGACTCGACCGTCTGGTACGCGGGCTTCCAGATCGACATCGAGACCGTGACCTACACGCCAGGCGAAGCAGGGGCACCGGGTCACCTCGTCGTCACCGGCAGCGCCACCAACCTCAGCAGCCGCGAGTCCGACTTCTCGACGATCAACGTGCACGCGCCCGTCACGCTCAACAGTGCCGGGGTGTTCACCACGCTCCAGCCGAAGTCGACGAAGATCCCGTCGCAAGCGACGTCGAAGGTCGAGCTCGCTGCGGATGTGGCCGAGTTCGACGAACACGACGCGGTCATCGACTTCGGCGACGCCACGCTGAACCGATCAACTCTCGACCTCGGCTCCGGCGAGACGGTCACGCTCGAGCCGCGGGACATCCCACTCACCGGTTCGACGACGAGCCCGAACCTCCTGACGGTGACGCTCGTGTCCGCGCGCGTCCAGACGTTCAGCTCGATCACCAACGGTGCCGGTGACATCACACCGTCCGATGCCGGCACCGTGTTCATCGTGATCACCGCACACGTCACCTTCGCCGGCGAGATCGACGACGTCGTCTTCGATCCGTTCGTCACGTTGCCGGACGGCACGACGGTGGCGCGATACGACGCAGTCGCCAATGGGCTGCATCCCGGCGGCGCCGCCGACGACACGTACGTCTTCCAAGTACCGGAGCAGATCGCCGGCGACTACGTCCTCGGCTTCACCACCGGCCGCGGCGGCGACGTCGTCAGCTCGATCCCCTTCACGCTCTCCTGAGCCGGGCGCTGCGCTTCGATCGCCGCGATCGTCCGTCAGCGCGCGACCATGCCGCATGGAGCACACGCAGATCACGTACGAGGTGCGCGGCGAAGTAGCGGTCATCACGCTCAACCGCCCGGAGAAGCTCAATGCATGGACGCCGCGCATGGCCGAGGAACAGGTCGACGCGATCACACGCGCCAACGACGATCCGGCGATCGGCGCGATCGTCACCACCGGCGCCGGCCGTGGCTTCTGCGCCGGTGCGGACATGGAGGCGACGTTTCAGACGCGCATCGACGGTGAGGATCCCGGCAACGACACCGCCGGTGGCGTCGGCGGGATGCCGAAGGGTGTCGACTGGGTGACACTGGTTCGCTCGTCGAAGCCGATGGTCGCCGCGATCAACGGCGCGGCAGTCGGCATCGGCGTGACGATGTGCCTGCCGATGGATCAGATCGTCACCAGCTCGTCGGCGAAGTTCGGCATGGGGTTCATCAAGATGGGACTCGTGCCCGAGCTGGCCAGCACGCGGCTGCTGGCCGATCGCGTCGGCTTCGGCGTGGCGAGCGATCTGTGCCTCAGCGGTCGGTTGATCTCCGGCACGGAGGCGCAGGTGTTGCGTCTGGCCGACCGCGTGTGCGAGCCCGAGGCGTTGCTGGACACGGCGATCGAGGTGGCTGCGTCCTACGCCGCCAACCCCGCGCCGCAGCTGCGGTGGGTCAAGCAGCTGCTGTCGCAGAACGCCGTCGAGCCGGACTTCGGCGTCATCCAGCGCAACGAGCAGCAGTGGCTGGCCAAGTGCTGGGAGTCGCCCCAGCACAAGGAGGCGGTGCAGGCCTTCCTGGCCAAGCGCCCGCCGGTGTTCACGCGCTGACGCAAGCGGGCGGTCAGAGCTCGTCGGCGCAGGTGGCCCGACGCTCGGCGGCCTCCTGCTGGATGTCCTCCGGGAAGCTGTTGTCGAAGTCGTCCTGTGATCGCTCGGCGTAGATGGCGACCCACACGCACTCGGCAACGTCTGGGTGCAGGTACCGGCGTGTCTCATCGCGGATCTGGAACGCTCGCCCGAAGATCTCGTCGAGGGCATCGCGGCCGACGCCCGGCTGCGTCGACTCCGTGCCGGGATCGCACATCGTCACGTAGATCGACGTTCCGTCGCGACCGACCTTGGCGTCCACCTTGGCGAGTCGCGCGGCAGCCCAACCAGAGATCGCGTCGTCGAGACGGTCGGCGTCGCTGCGGCTGTCCGCCACGACGTGGAGGTCCACACACATGCGATCGTCCAAGAGGTACGCGGTGTACGCGTCGCCACCCCATCCGTCGGCGGCCGTGAGCGCGACGTTCTCGGGGCTGCCGAGGCTGAGGGTGAGATAGATCGTGAGGTAGCCGAACTCGCCGGAGCGAACGAGCGTGCCGTCCCGGGGCACCGGAGGAGGGTCGACGTGTTCGGTCCGGTCGCGGTGGAGGTACTTGGTCGCCGGGAGGCTGAGCTGATCCAGCGCGGTGGGCCGGTCATGGTTGACCGCGTCGGCGACGAGGCGACGGTCGGTCTGGCGGAGCGCCTCCACGAGCGTCGCCCCGAGCTGAGCCGGCCCGACGTTGAAGGCACGCACCGCCGGCACGTAGTAGACGCTGAAGTCGGCCTTGGTGACGCTGGCGAGCTCGTCACGGTCCTCGGGCGACAACGTGTCGAAGTAGCGCTCCGTAGCCCACACGCTCTGGCCGGAGAGCAACCCGAACATCGTGTTCTGCTCCTGCAGCGAGGTGATCTCGGCGACATCCTGAGCGCCCTGCCACTGCTGCAGCTGGATCACTTGGGTGAGCGCGCCGACCAGCTGAACGCGTGCTTCCACAGCGATGTCGTCCTCGTCAGCGCTGACGAGGATCACGTCGTTGGGGCGATCGAAGAAGACGGGCCCGAACGCGGCGGGTGTGCGATCAACGGTGAACGACTGCTTGTTGGTCAGCAGGCCGAGCGCTCGGCCGATCGAGTCGGTGTCCTGGTTGCGTTGGCGGGTGGCGTTGTCCGGCGGCGGCGTTCTGCCCAGGATGACTCGCAGCTCGTCGTCGTAGTCGTTCCGGTCGTAGAACTTCACCGATATCGGGTGCTCGAAGGTCAACGACGTCACGCCCTCGACGAACTCGGCCAGCGGTTGGACCGACTCGGGCCACGCCGTGGGGTGATCATCGCCGCTGTTCTCGAACGGCTTCCAACGCTGCAGAACGAACGCCCCGACCACCAGACCGGCAACGGCAACGGCGAGGACCACGCCGTAGATCACCCGCCGCCTGCGGGACCGCCGAGCCATCACCGATCAGTGATCGTGACCGGCGTGATCGTCGTCGCCGTGTTCGATGGCGTCGAGGAACGCGTCGACGTCGTCGTCCTCGCCGCCGACGAGCCAGATGACGACCTCGTCGTCCTCGGCGTCGTCGTCGTGCCACGGCAGCATGCCCTCGACGCTGTAGCGGTCGACGGTGATGTCCTCGCTGTCGTCGTCCACGGGGGCGACGACGGCGAGCTCCACCTCGGCGTCCGGCGGCTGGTCCTGCAGCATCTCGATCAGTTCGCTGACTTTCATCGCAGAGCGGCCTTTCGGGTCGAGTTCAGGTGAATGATGTCAGAGATCGCCGAGCCACTCGGTGGCTCGTTCGAGGAGGAACAGGCTGATGTCGCGGCAGCGGTCGAGCGTGTCACAGAACGGCTTCTCGTCGCCGAGGTAGACGTGCGCCAGATCGACCGGGATGCGGGCGACCATCGACAGGCTGCGCTCCGGTGCGTCGGTGACACTGGCGAACGAGTCGATCGCCGACACCTCGACCGGCAGGTCGACGGTGCCGACGCCGGCCAGCTCCGTGGCCAGCACCAGCAGGTCGGGCGGGTGGGGGAGCGGCGGCAGCGTCCAGGTGAACAGCAGCGGGAAGCTGAAGCCCTCCGGCGGGTCGGCGTCGGGGTCGTCGAGCTTGACGATCTCGTCCTCGAACCCGAGGAGGGCACGCGGGTCGACCTCTAGCGAGAGATGCAGGTCGATCGGGCCGTTGCACGCCTCTTCGGGGTGCAGGTCGACCTCCCACAGCTGGCGCAGCGAGTAGGTCTCGACGAAGTGCCGTTCGTCGTGCACGTGGAACCCATGGTCGATCGCATGGCTCTTCAGATCGGCAACGAAGCCTGCGACATCAATGACTGCCACGGGAGCCCTTTCGACGATCCGGGTGCGGCTGGCAGCGACACTACCGTCTGCTCGGTGACGCCCGACCGACTTGACCTCCTTCACCGCACCGCCGACGCCGTTCGTGAGGCGCTCGACGGGGTGCGCGACTGGGGGCCGAGCGGGTTGCGTGACGGGCAGTACGCCCTCGACGTGGCGACGGACGAGGCCGCCCTGCGGGTGCTGCGCGAGGCCGGCGTCGGCGTGCTGTCGGAGGAGAGCGGGTTCGAGCGCGGCCGTGTCGATGATGTGGTGGTGATGGATCCGGTCGACGGCTCCACCAACGCCAGTCGAGGCATCCCGTGGTTCGCCACGTCGCTGTGCCTCGTCGACGCCGAGGGTCCGGCTGTGGCGCTGGTGGTCAACCAGGCGAGCGGCGTGCACTTCTGGGCAGAGCGTGGTGGGGGAGCCTGGCGTGACGGTCGACGGCTTGCATCCTCCGGTTGCAGCGGCCTGTCGGCGGCGATCGTCGGCGTGTCGGCAGTGCCACCCAGCGATGCCGGGTGGGCGCAGTTCCGAGCGTTGGGCGCCTGCGCGCTCGACCTGTGCGCCGTGGCCGAGGGCGTGCTCGACGGCTACGTCGACTGCGGCGACGATCAGCACGGCGTGTGGGACTACCTCGGCGGCCTGCTCATCTGCGAGGAAGCAGGAGCGGTGATCAGCGATGCGCGCGGGCGCGACCTCGTCCACCTCGAGCACGCTGGTCGGCGGACGCCTGTCGCCGGCGCGACGGCTGCACTGCACGACGCACTGGTCGCCGTGCGCACCCGCTGACTCCCGTCAGGCTCCGTCGGCTGCTTCTGCCTCGAGGCGCTCGACGTCAGCGTCGGGAAGCACGTCGCGCAGACCCTCGTAGCGCTTCCACTCGGGTAGCGGTGTCTCCACGCCTTCGCGGGGGACGAACTCGGAGATCTCGTCGTTCTGGTGGATGTAGCGGCCGCAGTTGGGGAAGATCCGCACGGTGCTGACGACGATCACGGCCTGTGCTCCGTGGTGCTGTCCGACGGTCGCCGCGTCGGTGGCGACGCGTGCTGTCCCGTGGACGCGCATGCGCCAGGGGCGGCTGGTGTCGACGAACAGCAGCGCGACGCGGCCGGTGTCGGCGATGTTGCCGAGGGTGCGCATCATCCCGTTCCCGTCGTAGCAGGGGATGTGCAGCTCGGTCGGCGAGGCGACGTGGATGAACCCGACCTCGCCACCCTTGTAGGACACGTCCGGCCACTCGCCGGCATCGACGGTCGAGATCCACACGGTCGACTGGGCGTTGACGAGCGCGATGTCGTCCTCGGTGAGCTCGGGGTGGACGGTCCACCCGCTGAGTCGGTCGGCGAGACGGCGCGTGCCGAACTCGTCCTGGAAGGCGCGAGCGCCCTCGCCGTACAACTCGCTGACATCAGGCTCCGTCATAGCGCGATCATCGCGCAGGCCGGGCAACCCGTCACCGGCCGGAGCCACAACCCGCCCGTTAGGCTCGTGACTCGCATTCGGGCGCATAGCTCAGCTGGTAGAGCGCTTCCCTTACAAGGAAGATGTCGGGGGTTCGAGTCCCTCTGTGCCCACGTGACGTGCTCGTCGTTGAGGGGATCGTCCGAGTCGTGCCGCCGCCGGTTCTCTTGTCGGACGAAATCCTCGGGATGGTTCTTGACCTACCTGGTTTGAAGGGGCAGTGTCGGGTGCAAGCGGGTGGCGGGGGATGCCGTCGGCGTTGTCGAGGTGTTGCGTCTCAGAACCTTGGAGGACCTAGGTGGCAAGATGGCGGAAGGCACTCCGGGGGATCCTGGCGTCCGCGTTGTTCGTCGGCGGGTTGTCGTGGGTTGTGCCGTCGGCGCAGGCGCTGACCGGCGGGCGCGTGCACTTTCAGAACGCCGTTCGGCTGATCGATACGCGTGCGTTCAACCCCGCAGCGAATCCGGTCACGGGGATCGAGGCGAACACGCCCTACCTCCTGCCGGGCTCCGGGATTCTGAACGTGACCATCATTCGCACGGTCTTCGACCCGAGGTCCCCGGCGCCCGACATGTCGGCAACGGTGTATCCGTGCAGCGGCTCGCCGTCGAACACGCCGACGTTCCTGTTGCGGGAGCGCGAGCTGTTCGACACCAGCCGGATCCTGGCGACGTCGCCGGGTGGGGACTGCGTCATCGCCAGCGCTCACTTCGACATCATCGTCGACCGAGTGGGCTCGATCGATGCGACTCCCACGGGGAGCGGCAACCAGTACGTGCCGCTGACGCCAACCGTGATCGACGACAACGATCACGATGAGACGGGTGACGGGCCCGCCACGGTGGTGACGATCGCCGACCACCTGCCGGCGGGCGCCACGGGTGCGGCGGTGCTCATCGCAGCGAACGCGTTGACCAATGCGCAGGGCTATCTGCAGGCCTACGGGTGCGCACATTCCGTACCGCAAGCGCACGACATGTTGACCGGCATGTCGCGGACGGACGGGGTCGTGTACGTGCCGCTCGCCGCTGGCGAGCAGCTGTGCCTGTTCAGCGCGAGGGACATCCACACCCGGGTGACGTTGCTCGGCTACTTCACGAACGACGGCCCGGACCCCACGCGACTGCCGCCGACGATCAGCTACTCCGGCGGAGATCTCTCGGCTCCGGGCCTGAGAACGATCACGCCAGTGCGCGTGCTCGACACTCGCAACGCGATCGGTCGGCCAGGAACCTCGAAGGTCGCTGCGAACGGCACGGTGGTGGTGTCGTTCGGCGATCAGGTCGGTCCGTCGACGACGGCGGTCGTGCTCAACGTCACGGTCACGCAACCGGACGGTGCCGGGTTCATCACCGCATGGCCGTGCAGCGACGTGCGACCGACGGCGTCCAGCCTGAACTACGTCAAGGGTGAGACGGTGCCCAACCTCGTCAACGTGAAGCTCGGGCTCGATCGAACGGTGTGCCTGTTCACGCAGAGCGCCACGCACCTCATCGTCGATCTCAGCGCGACGTTCGAGCTCGAGGGTGGCGAGCCCGGCACGGCGATCACTCCAGAACGGATCCTCGACACGCGCGACGGCACTGGCGCTGCAGAGCGTCCGATGAACGCTGGTGAGACGTTGCATCTCACCCTCGCCGGACGAGCCGGGCTGCCACTCACCGGCGTCGGCGCTGCGACGATGAACGTCACGTCGACGCAGTCCGTCGGATCAGGTTTCCTCACGGTGTGGCCGTGCGACCAACCGCAGCCGACGGCCTCGAACGTCAACTTCGTGCCTGGCGACACCGTTCCCAACCTCGTCACCACCGGGGTGGCGGCCGATGGCACGGTGTGCATCTTCGCCAGTGCGGCAACCGAGGTGATCGCGGATCTCGGCATGTGGTTCGCCACGACGGAGACGACCGGTTTCGTGGAGCTCACCCCGGATCGATTGCTCGACACCCGCATCCCGGTGGGCGTTCCGGCGAAGGGGAAGGTGAACGCAAACTCGGTCACGACGTTGCAGGTCGCCGGTCGCGGTGGTGTGCCGGCAACGGGCGCCGATGCCGTCGCGCTGAACGTCACCGTCGACTCGCCGGAGGGCGCCGGCTTCATCACCGTGTGGCCGTGCCACAAGTCGCTCCCGGTCGTCTCCAACCTCAACTTCGTCGCTGGCACCACCGTGCCGAACGCGGTGACGGTGAAGCTCTCTGTCGCAGGAACGGTGTGCCTGTACAGCACGTCTCGAGCGCACCTCATCGCCGACGTCGCCGGCTACTACACCGCTGCAACGCAGCCAGCACTCGTCGCAACACCGAGCTGAACGCAGACCGGCCGGTCAGGCATCGCAGGTTGTGTCAGGCGCAACCTGTGACGCCTGAGTGGCTCGGACCGACTACGAAGTGGGGTCGTGACGCTCACCGCCCATCGCCCGGCGCGCCTCGCCGCTCCGCTGCTCGTCCTCGCCGCAGTGGCTGCTGCGTGCAGCTCGTCGGACACGGCGAGCCCGACGACCGGTTCGACGTCCACGCTCGCCGTCGTCACGACGACAGCTGCGGTCACGGCGACGAACCCGCTGGCACCTCCGCCGGACTACGCAGCGCCGGGTCCGTTGGCGGTCGCTTCGCAGCTGAAGGCGATCCCCGATGACGGCGAAGGTCGTCCGGTGCCGGTGACGCTGTGGTACCCGGACGATGATGACGGCGCGCCGTTCCCGCTGTTGGTGCTGTCGCACGGGCTCGGGGGCGATGCTGCGATCTACACCGATCTCGCCGAGCACCTCGCCTCCTACGGGTTCGTCGTCATCGGTGCCGATCATGACGACCGCTTCAACGGCGACGCGGAGGCGACCGCGGCGTTGCTGTACGACCGCCCGCACGACATCGTGCGCGAGATCGCCTTCGCCGACGAGCTGACTGGACCGGGCGGCGAGCTCACCGGCTTGATCGACACCGATCACATCGGCGTGCTCGGCCACTCGACCGGCGGGACCACCGTGTTCCAGGCCGGTGGTGCTCGTGTCGACTTCGACGCCGAAGCGGCCTTCTGTGCCGACAAGGACGGCGACCCGTTCGCGGCCGAGGCGTGCCAGTTCATCGGCCAGCGCGACGTCCTGGCCGCGGAGTTCGGCGACGACGCCACATCGACCGGTTTGTTGCCTGCCGTGGCCGACCCTCGCGTCGACGCGCTCGTGGCGATGGCGCCGGGTGGCGAGCTGCAGGTCTTCGGGGAGGACGGCATCGGCGCGGTGAACGTGCCGACGCTGATCCTGCAAGGCGCGGCCGACGAGTTCCTCTCGCTCGAGTACAACGCCTACTGGGCGTACAACCACATCGGCAGCTCGAACAAGGCGCTGGCCGTGTTCGAGGGCGGTTCGCACCTGATGTTCCTCGACTGCTGCGGCTACGACGCGTCCGCCGGCGGCCCTCGGTTCGAAGACCTCTACCCGCACCTCGCCACCGCGTTCCTGCTCGACAACCTCAAGGGCGACCCGGTCGCCCACGCCGCGCTCGCGCCCGACGCCGTCGACATCGACGGCGTGACCTTCACCACGCACCGCTCGCCGTGACTGGGTCGTCGGCAATCGTCCGCCAGGCTCCGATCATCGCCACCGCTATCGCTGCATTGGTCTGCGTTCTCGGGCTTCGCCACTGGCAGCACGATCACGGGGTTGCGACCGGCGTGATGGTCGTCGTTTCGTCGATCTGGATCGGAGCCCTGGTCGCGGTGCTGATCGCTGTTCGTCGCGACCGATTGATCAGCGAGCGTCGGCGAACGGACATCGTGCTCGCCGTCGGCGCGCTCGCGTCCGCGTCCCTGTGCGTCTACATGTCCTTCACGCGAGCGAGCGATGGACTGAACGGCCTGTTCCTGTTCGTCGCTCCGATCCTGGCCGCCCTCGTCACCTGGCTGCTCACCCGCCCTCACATCGAGTGGCCGGCCGTCGCCGCGCTCACAGCGGTTTGTCTCTTCCTGGCGCATTGAACGATCGCCGTGACCGCCGACCGTCGAGCGCTGGCATCAGATGTCCGCGTGAGGCGGACATCTGATGCCAGCGGTGGCGATCACTCGCTGAGCATCGCCAGGATCGCTGCTTGCTCGGCTTTGGCGGCGGGGGAGCCGGTGCCGCCGCGGCCGGTGGTGAGCTGCGCGAGCGTCAGCGCGGTGGAGCCCGAGTCGTTACGTCGGAGCGGGTCGGCGCCGTTGTCGAGCAGGACGCGCACCGCGTTCGAACAACGGTTGCGCACGGCGCGATGCAGCGGCGTCACGCCCCCACTCGCGGGCGCGTTCGGATCGGCGCCGCCCTCGAGCAACGCGACCATCGTCGAGGTCTGACGCGCCGGATCCCAATGCGTCGAGCTCGGCCCGCCGGTGATGGCCGCGTGCAACGGCTCGGCACCACGGCGGTTGCGAGCCCGCACGTCGGCTCCGAGTGACAGGAGGTGGCGCACGAGCCCCGGCTCGTAGGCGAACGCCGCGGCGTGCAGTGCGGTGTCGCCTCGGTAGACCTGCGTGAAGCAGTCGTCGTCGAAGAACTCGACGGTCGAGCGGCCCAGCGATGCCGTGGCGAGCGATGGTGCGTCGTCGATCATCGCGATGGCGACCGCAGCTTCGCCCCGCCCGATCACGCGGATCAGCGTCGTCAGCGCGTCGTCATCGGTCATCGACCGCAGAACGTAGTGGCGACCCGCAGCGCCTATGCGCCGAGGTCGCCGTAGACGGCGGTCGAGCCGGTCTCCAGCTCGTACACCGCTGTGCGTTCGCAGATCCGCCAGCCATCCGCTGTGCGCCGCAGGCGGTCGTGGTACTCGCCCATCACCTCGTAGGTCACCGCCGCGTTGTCGCCGGTACCGACGTGGAACGCGCGCATGGCGCACACGGTGCTCGCCTCGTCGCCATCGACGGCCACGCGGAAGTTGCCGAGCAGGTGCTGCGTCGGCCCGAGCTCTCGCTGGAACCAACGGATGCGTTCGATGCGACGGTCTCGACCTCGTTCCGCGTTCACCTCGTCGGCGTCGGTCGGGTAGTCGCCGGCGGTGGAGATCGCCGAGGCGGGTCGAGCGCGTGAGTACACCAGATCGTCGGTGAACACGTCGACGAGCATCTCGTAGTCGCGGGCATCGACCGCAGTCGCGTAGCGAGTCAACACGTCGACGATGTCCTGGCGGTCGATCAGCAGCTGGACCTGTGATGCGAGTGCGGCGACGTCGATGCTCATCATGTGAGAAAATATCAGACGAGCTGGGAGGCTGCGTCGGGTTGGCTCACCCGAACGTGTCCGCGACTACCTTGGCGTCATGCCGAACCCCCAGCACGCGATCCTCACCAACCTGACGAAGTACCAGTGGTACACCCACCTCAGCCGCACCGAGGGTGCCGACCTGGGCGTCATCAAGGAGGCGCTGCGCAACCTGCGCGCTGCAGGCGCCGAGGTCGGCGTCACCACACCCGTCAACGTGTGCATCCTGTTCGGCCCGACCCTGCTCGCCGACCTGACCACCGACATCCCCGAGGACTTCCAGGCCTACCCGGGCTACGAGTCGCCGGACGGCAAGATCGCCAAGGCGACCCAGGAGGAGCTCCTCATCTGGATCCACTCCGACGACAAGGACCTCTGCTGGGAAGCGCAATTCAACTTCCGCAACGCCGTCGCCGGCCACATGACGGTCGCCCGCGAGACGCCGGCGTTCATCTACCGCAACAGCCTCGACCTCACCGGCTTCATCGACGGCACCGGCAACCCGGCACCGGAAGACCAGCACGACCGCGGCATCGTCCCGGAGGGCAAGCCCGGCGCCGGCGGCGCGTTCTGCATTGCCCAGCGCTGGGTGCACGACCTGAAGTACTTCAACGGTCTCTCGCTCGAGGACCAGCAGAACACGTTCGGCCGCACCAAGGACGACTCCACCAAGCTGGCCGTGCAGGTGCCCACGTCGCACCTGTCGCACGTCGAGCTGCGTGAGGGCACCACCGGCGACGACGGAACGGCCAAGCGCGGCGAGATGGTCCGCCGCTCGACCCCGTATGCGTTCCATGACGGCACCGTCGGCCTCTACTTCATGGGCTTCTGCCGCGAGCAGGCGCCGATGCGCGAGCGCATGGAAGCGATCTACGGCATGAACGGCCAGGCCCGCGACGCCCTCACCGACTACTCCACCCCGGCATCCGGCTCGTACTACTTCGCCCCGTCGGTCGAGTCGCTGGACGCCGCCCTCGCCTGAGCCGAGCGGCTGCACCTCAGCCGTCATCACCCGTTTGCGTGCCGTTCACCGGGGCGTGATCCGGCGTCCTCTTGGATCGGGCAGGATGCACCTGTTCTCGTTCGTTCAAGTTGGCCGCGCAGCGTGGCCGACACTGCTCGTCTCGCCCTTGGAGCCCTCCTCGATGTCATTGCGTCGCTCACGTCGCACCGGTGCCTCGGCCACTGCAATCGCCGCGTCGCTGTTCGTGATGCTGCTGGCCGTCCCGTCGGCGGCGTCCGCAGGCGCGACCCCCGAGCCGACCATCCCCGAGCCGACCAGCACCACGACGACCACGCCGGACGACACCACGACCACGACGACGCAGCTCGGCGCGTCAGACGGCACCAGCACGTCCACGCCGACCACGGTTCCCGACGACTCGACCACGACCACGACGGCCACGCCGGACGTCGCTCCAGTGGAGCCACCGCCAGACGACGACATCGACGCCGAGGTGCCGCCGAGCGAAGCGCTGACGATCCGCCCGATCACCTTCCCGGTGCTCGGGCCCGTCGTCGGCTTCGACGACTGGGGCGCCTGCCGCGACGCGTGCACGCGGTTCCACATCGGCAACGACCTCATCGGCGTCCGCCTGCAGCCCTTGATCGCCGCGGTCGACGGCACCGTCACCAAGATCTCCACGGGAGCGAACGGCACCAGCATCTGCCTGCGCATCGTCGACGCCGACGACTGGTCGTACATCTACTGCCACCTCAACGACGACACGCCCGGCACCGAGGACAACGTGTTCCCGGCCGAGTGGCGCTCGCCGTTCACCATCGCCGTCGGCACCAAGGTGCACGCGGGCGACGTCATCGGGTTCATGGGTGACAGCGGCAACGCCCGCCTGTCGGTGCCGCACCTCCACTTCGAGATCCGCGACCCCGAGAACCTCCCGGTCAACCCGTGGTGGTCGTTGCAGGCCGCCGAGGCGATGTCGTCGATCTGCGTCTCCGCGATCCAGACACCGCAACTGCCGGAGTTGATCATGGCGTGGGTTGCGGCCACTGACGGCGACGATGCCACCGTCAGCGCCATCCCGGTCGATGCGAGCAAGGCCTTCGCCGTGCCCGTGATCGCGTCGGCCATCGTGCCGACGCGAACCGGCCTCGGCTTCTTCATCGTCGACACCGCTGGCGGAGTGCAAGCGTTCGGTGACGCCCAACGAGTCGGCCGAACCGTCGCCCGCGACGCCAACCCGTGCGATCCGCCGGCACCTGCGGCGTCAGCCCACCCGCCGCTGCCGTTGCTGGCCCACGCGCCCCCGAAGGCCGAACTGCACCTCCAGTAGCCGTGCGGTAGTGGTCGCCATCAGGCGATGAGGTCGGCGTAGATCATCCACCGGAAGCGCGCTCCGTCACACGTCTGCAGCAGCAGGCGCGGGGCCAGCCCACCGCCGCCGTCGGTGCGGAACACGGCGTCGAACGTCGCCGCCTCCGTGGCCGCGCCCGACGCGTTGATGACGCGTCCGTTGCTTGCCACCTCGACGTACACCCGACCGACGATCCGGTAGCGCGCGGTCACCGCTCCGTTCGAGACGGTGACGACTGCGCCGTTGACGAGCGACGGAACCGCGGCGAACGCTCCGCCGTGCGAGGTGCGGTGGGCAGCGATCCACAGCGTGCCGGCGCCGCCGGGCGTCGTGGCGAACAGCGAGCTGGTGCCGCGATCGTTGACGAGCGTGACTGCGCCGGCATCGATGGTCGATTGGCCGCCGGCGTAGACGGGGCAGTTGTAGGAGATGTCGGGGATGACGATCGTCATCACCGCGTTGGACAGGTTCGTGCGACACGTCGAACGGTTGACGACCGGGGCGGGAGGGACGACGGGAACCGGCGGATCAGCGACGGCCACGACGACCGGCTGCGGCGCCGGCGGATCGAGGCGAACGGCGGGCGACGCAACGGAGAGCTGGGCCGCACCGCTGATCGGGACGACGACCACGTCAGCGGTGGTCGCCTCGCGTGCCTCGGCGGTGTGGCTCGACGAAGGCCCGTCGATCCCGCCGACTGCGACGAGCGCTGCGGACACCAGCACCATGCGCATCGCAGTGGTGCGCCGGCGCGGCTGCGGGACTCGAACGGTTGACGGCGACATGGCACCCATCCCTTCCGGATGCCTCGCCGTCGACGGGATGTCGACAGCGAGGTACGGAGTGGGGTGGGTTCGCAGTAGCTCCTCGCCGGACGAACGACCAACATGGCCGGCGGATCAACGCTTCCCTCTCGGGACTGGACCGTACCGGTGGTCGGCGCGTCGCGTGGGCGCCGATCACCGAATGGGCCGAACGGACCAGCCGTCCGGCCCGATCAGATCAGGGCTGGATCTCGGTCCTTCGGCGGACCGACACGGTCAGTGCCGCACCGAAGGCGAGCATCGTCGCCCCCAGCAGCGACGGCAGCAGGACCGAGCGCCCGGTGCTCGGCAGCGTCAGGCCGAGGGTTCCGTTCGCGCCGCCAACGCCGCCGCCAGTGCCGCCACCCGTGCCGCCAGTGCCACCTGTTCCACCGGTGCCACCTGTTCCACCGGTGCCACCAGTTCCACCTGGGGCCGTGGTGCTCGTGGTCGGCGTCGTCGGGCCGGTGTCGCAGCTCGGTTGGGTGAACGTGTCGTTGATCAACGTGACCGCGCCGTTGCGAGCGAGCGCCCGACCGTGGACGGTGACGCTGTCGTTCAGCGAGATCGACTCGAGCGCCATGATGTTGCCGGTGAACACCGAGCCGCTGCCGAGGGTGGCCGAGCTGCCGACCTGCCAGAAGACGTGGCACGCCTGCGCGCCGTTGGTCAGCACCACCGAGCTGCCCGACGCGGTGGTCAGCGTCGAGTCGGTCTGGAAGATGAACACCGAGTCGAAGTTGCCCTCGCCATCGAGCACCAGCGGCCCGGTGATGAGCAGGGCGCCCTTGCTCGGCCCGGAGTAGACGCCGGGCAAGAGGGTCTGGTTGCCGAGGTCGGCAGTGGTCGTGGCGTTGATCGGGCGGTTGGCCGCATCGACGTAGGCCGCGGTGAGATCGGACTGTGCCTGAGCCGCAGCGGCGTTGGTCGCGTCGATCACGCCGGGCGGCACGATGTTGCCCGGCGGGAAGCCGACGACGTCGGTGCCGGGGGAGAGGCCGAGGCTGCCGTTGAGCACGCTCGGGCCGGTGTTGGTGACCGTCGAGCCGCCGAGCACGGCGTAGTTGGCCGCGGTGGCCAAGCCGACGTTGGGCACGATCGCCGCGGAAGCGGGCGTCGCTCCGGCGGCCATGACGGCGAGCGTTGCTGCCGCGAACACGACACCGAGTCGGCGGGCGGTGCGGCGCGGGGTGCAAGTGGGCGCGCTTGCGCCTCGGGTGGACTGGAACATCGGTAACTCCTCAGATCGTGAACGTTGCTGCAGTCCGGCGGCCGTGCCGCTGATGCGCGGTGTAGGCCCGTTGACCGTTTCGCCGTCTGATCTCGCAGAGGTGACCGTTTCGCCGAACGCACCGGCTTTCCCCGTACGTTCCCAGCACCAACCTGGCTGTGCTGACTCTTCATCGGCCCATTGGGGCCGAACCTTGAGGAAGAATTTTCAGATCGGTCGGATCACCAGTGCAGCGTGCCGGGCTCGCCCTTGAACGGGCCCACCACCTTGCTGGTGATCCACCCGCCGTAGAAGCCGCCGGCGTTGGCCTGGACGCGCTCGTCGTCCACCCAGCACTCGTCGACGCGCTGCGGGTAGAAGGCGAGGTGGTCGGTGATCGGCTCGAACGCGGGCGTCGGGTGCGGGTAGCTCCACGCCACGTCCGGCACCGACGTCCCGTCGACGAGGAGCGTCCAGTACGCGGCCGCGCCCTTCCACTCGCACATCGAGCGCGACCGCGACGGCTGCAGCAGATCGATCGCGACGTCGGCCCGTGGCAGGTAGTACGCCGGTGGTTGGCTGGTCTCCAGCACGCGGATCGCGGCGACCGTGTCGGCGACCACCACGCCGCGGTGGACGATGCGCACGTGCTCGCTCGACGGCATGACCGCCGGCGGGCGCGGGTAGTCCCACACGCTCTCCTGGCCCGGACCGGGCTCGACCCGAACGGGTCGGTTCATTCCTGAAGTCGCTGCAGTGACTGCAGCGGATTGTCGAACGGCGCGCCGAGCATCCGGTTGAGGATCTCGAAGCAGACCTGCTGCGGATCGATGCCGTCCTCGCTCCACGCGATGAGCGAGGCGCGGATGACGCCCATGCAGGCGTTGGCGATCGCGTGCGACCGCACGCGGGCCTCCACGTCGTGACCCCAGTGCTCCATCAGGTAGTCGGCGATGATGCCCTCGTAGTCGTGGTCGGTGCGCGCGTCCTCGTCGCGCAGCGCCTCCACCTTGGCCAGCAGCTGGTAGCGAGCACGGCGCATCGGCGAGTGCGTGCGGACGTCGCTCAACAGCAGCGTGAGCAGGTTGGGGATGGGGTTGCGGCCGCCCGCACCAGCGAACAGGCGCTCACGGAAGGCAACGACTCGTTCGTCGTGATCGGGGAAGGCCGCAGCGGCCTTGGTGGGGAAGTGCAGGAAGAACGTACGCGGGCTGACCCCGGCCGCGGAGGCGATCTCGTCGACGGTGGTCTCGTCGAAGCCGCGCTCGTGGAACAGGCGGATCGCGTGCTCGGCCAGCACCCGGCGGGTCTCCAACCGCTGCGTCTCGCGCAGAGTCTTCACCTCGGGTTCCCTGGATGCGGTTGATGGATCCTTGACGCTCATTGCACCAGCGTATTTACTACACCCACTGCAGCGACAGGGGTCACGCAGGGATCGGGGAGGATCATGACGCACGGTCGGTCTCGAAGGACTGGTGCCCGCATCGCTGCGGCGCTGCTCGCGGTTGGCTCGCTGGCGCTGGCTGCCTGCAGCAGCGACGACAAGGGTGCCACCGATGGCACCACCGGCGGAACGGAAGCGCCGTCTGGCACGGACGCCCCGGGCGACACCACCGCCACGGGCGACACGACGCCGACCACCGACGGCGGGACCGGGGGCGACTCCGACACGGCGCTCGTCATCGCTCGCCAGATGGACGTCAACTCGCTCGACCCGTCGCTGGCCTACTGCGACACCTGCCAGATCTTCATGACCGCGGTCTACGAGACGTTGATCGGCCTCGACGCCGACAACAAGACGCTCGTGCCGCGGCTCGCCACGTCGTGGGAGAACAACGACGCGCAGACCGAGTTCACCTTCCACCTCGATCCGGCGGCGACGTTCGCCGACGGCACGCCGGTGACGAGCGCGGACGTCAAGTTCTCGTGGGAGCGGCTCAAGGGCCTCCAGGGCTCGGCCTCGTACCTGGTGTCGTCGGTCGAGACGATCGACACGCCCGATCCGGAGACGGTCGTGGTCACCCTGAACGCGGCGAACTCGGCCTTCCTCGCCCAGGTGAACGCCAGCTACCTCGGCATCATCAACAGCAAGGTGGCCCAGGAGAACGGCGCGACGCTCGACCCGACCACCGACAAGGCGGAGGACTGGTTCCTCAGCAACTCGGCCGGCAGCGGCCCGTTCTCGCTGGAGAGCTACACCGAGGGCAACGAGCTGAAGTTCCTCCGCAACGACGACTACTGGGGCGCCAAGGCGCACTTCCCGGAAGTGATCATCAAGGAGACCCCGGACGCGGTGACGCAGCGCCAGGAGCTCGAGCAGGGTGCCGTGGACATCGCCATGCAGATCTCGGCCGACGTCGCCAACGGCATGAGCGGCGACGACATCACCGTCACCCAGGTGCCGAGCTTCAACTACGTCTACATCGGCCTCAGCCCCGGCGCCAAGGGCGGCGAGGCGTTGAAGGACCCGAACGTGCGCAAGGCGATCCGCTTGGCGCTCGACTACCCGGGCCTGCTCGACGTCACGGTCGCCGGCGCCGGTCACTCGCAGCCGTCGCCGATCCCCAACGGGTTCCTCGGCACCGATGGGCTCGCCGAGCCGAAGCAGGACCTCGACACGGCCAAGCAGCTGATGACGGACTCGGGTGTCGGGGACATCACGCTCGACGCGACGTTCCCGTCGTTCAACGTCTACGGCGTCGACTTCTCGACGGCGATGCAGAAGGTGCAGACCGACCTCAAGGAGATCGGCATCACGCTCGAGCTCAACCCGGTCGAGTTCTCCGTGTGGCTGTCGAAGATCACCAGTGACGGCATCCCCGTCACGGCGATCTACTTCGCCCCCGACCACACCGACTCCAGCCAGTACGTGCAGTACTTCGGGTTGATCCCCAACGCCACGTGGCTCGGCTTCAGCGGTGAGGCGGAGAACACCGAGGAGACCGATCTGCTCGCTCAGGCGTTCGCGGCGAACGACGACGCCACGCGGGCCGACCTGTACGGACAGCTCGCCCAGCTGATGATCGACGACCAGATCGTGATCCCGCTGGTCAACCCCGACCTGTTCCTGGCCAGCCGCGCCGACATCGTCGGCATGCACTACAGCGCCTGCTGCAACCTCGACCTCGCCCGACTCGGCAAAGCCGAATGACACCGGCGCGTTGAAGAGGTACCTCCTTCGCCGCTTGGCGGTGATGCCGTTCCTGCTGCTCGGCATCGCCACCGCGGTGTTCATCGTCTCGCGGTTGACGCCGGCGGATCCGCTGGCGTCGATCGTGGGCGTGCGCAACATCAACAACCCGATCATCGTCAACGCGGCGAAGGCCAAGTGGGGCCTCGACGACACGGTCATCGTCCAGTACGGCAAGTACATGAAGAACCTCGTGCAGGGCGACATGGGCACGTCGTTCACCACGCGCAAGCCGGTGATCCACGACTTGTGGGAGCGCCTGCCGGCAACGCTGGAGCTGACCATCACGGCGTTGTTCATCGGCGTCGTCATCGGCGTCGGTCTCGGGGTGCTGGCTGCACGGAAGCGCAACAAGCTCGTCGACCACCTCGCCCGCTTCTTCGCCCTCATCGGGTCGTCGCTGCCGGCGTTCTGGGCGGGTCTGCTCGTGCTCTACGTGTTCTACGCGGAGCTCGGCTGGCTGCCCGGCCCAGGCCGGCTCGACCCGCGCGCCGCTGCCCCGGACAAGATCACCGGCTTCTTCACGATCGACTCGTTGCTCCACGGCGACATGACGACGTTCAAGGCTGCGGTGATGCACCTGATCCTGCCGGCCAGCGTGCTCGGCTGGGGTGTGGTGGGCATCGTCTCGCGCCTCGTGCGCGCCAGCCTGCTCGACGAATTCTCGATGGAGTACGTCCGCGTCGCTCGCGCCATGGGCCTGCGCGAACGCACGGTGGTGAACACGCACGCGCTGCGCAACGCGCTGCTGCCGACGATCACGATCGTCGCCTTCGCCTTCGCCTTCCTGATCACCGGCGCGGTCCTCACCGAGACCGTGTTCGCCTGGCCCGGCCTCGGCAGCTACGCGGTGGAGGCGTCGCGCAAGCTCGACTACCCGGCCATCGTCGGCGTCACCGTCCTCGGTGGCGCGGCGTTCCTGCTGACCAACCTCGTCACGGACATCGCCTACGCCATTGCCGACCCGCGGATCCGGCTGTCATGACCGACGCCGTCGCCACCACCTCCGTGCGGGCGAGCACGCGTCGCCGACGACCCGCGTACCTGCGCGGCCCGTCGTTGATCGGGTTGATCAGCATCGCGATCTGGATCATCGTCGCCATCACCCTGCCGATCTGGACGCCGAACGACCCGCTCAAGAAGGTCGGCGGGCGCCTGCTGCACCCGAGTGCCGATCACTGGTTCGGCACCGACGCGCTCGGCCGCGACGTGTTCACCCGCATCCTCTGGGGCGCGCGCACCTCGCTGCCGGTCGCGGCGATCGTGATCATCTCGGCGGTGCTCATCGGCACGATCGTCGGCGCCGTGTCGGGCTTCTTCGGTGGGTGGATCGACGCTGCGCTGATGCGGCTCGTCGACATCACGATGGCGTTCCCGCCGATCCTGCTGGCGATGGCGATCACCGCCTCGCTCGGGCCGGGCATCCGCAACGCGCTGTTCGCGATGGTGCTCGTGTGGTGGCCGATCTACGCCCGGTTGCTGCGCGCCCAGGTGATCGCTGTGCGGCAACGCGAGTTCATCGACTCGGCGGTGGCGATCGGCGCGTCGCGTTGGCTGATCCTTCGCCGCTACGTGCTGCCCATGTCGTACACGCCCGTGCTCGTCAACGCGACGATGGACTTCGGTCAGGTCGTGCTCCTCACCGCGTCGCTGAGCTTCATCGGCCTCGGCGCCCGCCCGCCGTCGCCGGAGTGGGGCGCGATGATCACCGAGGGCGCGACCAACTTCTACCAGTGGTGGATCGCCGCCGGCCCTGGCATCGCCATCCTCCTCGTGGTGCTCGCGTTCAACTTCGTCGGCGATGCGCTGCGCGACTCCTTCGACGTGAAGGACACGAACCGGTGAGCGAGCCGACGAGCGAGCCGCTGCTGGAGCTGCGCGACCTGCGGGTCACGTTCGACACGCCCACGGGGCCGGCGCCCGCAGTGCGCGGCGTCAGCTTCGCCGTCCACGCCGGTGAAGCGGTGGCCGTGGTGGGGGAGTCCGGGTCGGGCAAGAGCGTCAGCATGCTGGCCACGCTCGGCCTCGTGCAGAACGCGTTCGTCACCGGTTCGGCCCGCTACCGCGGCACGGAACTGGTCGGCCTCGACCCGGCTCGGCTGCGTGAGATCCGCGGCTCGCGCGTGTCGATGATCTTCCAGGATCCGATGACGTCGCTGAACCCCGTGCTGACCATCGGCAAGCAGCTGTCGCTCGTGATGCGAGCGCACTCGGACATCTCCAAGAAGGCCGCTGCGGCTCGCGCCGTCGAGCTGATCGACCGCGTCGCCATCCCACAGGCCAAGCGGCGCTGCGACGCCTACCCGCACGAGCTGTCCGGTGGCATGCGGCAACGAGTGATGATCGCGATGGCGATCGCCAACGATCCCGAGGTGCTCATCGCCGACGAGCCGACGACAGCGCTGGACGTCACCGTGCAGGCACAGATCATGGAGCTGCTCGGCAACCTGCGCCGCGAGCAGAACCTGGCGCTGGTGCTGATCACCCACGACCTCGGCGTCGTCGCCGGCGCCACCGATCGTGTCGTGGTGATGTACGCGGGCCGTGTGGCCGAGCACGGCGACGTCCGCCCGCTGTTCGCCTCGCCGAACCACCCGTACACACGAGGGCTGCTCGACTGCCTGCCCCGGCTCGACTCACGCCACGACGTGCAGGCGTCGATCCCCGGTGTGCCCGCCTCGCCGCAATCGCTGCCGCCGGGCTGCGCGTTCGCCCCACGCTGCTCGCGAGTCGAGCCGTCGTGCTCCGAGCACGAGCCGCAACTGGAACCGTTCGGCGGCACGTCGGTGGCGTGCAGCGTCGTCACTCGCAAGGCGGCCGTGTGAGCTCGACGAACGACGCTGCCGTGCAACCGATCCTGAGCGTGCGCAACCTCGTCAAGGAGTTCAAGGTGCGCGACCGCGGCCGCTCCGCCGTGGTGCACGCGGTGAGCGACGTCAGCTTCGACGTGATGCCCGGCGAGACGCTCGCGCTGGTCGGCGAGTCGGGCTGCGGCAAGAGCACGACCGGCCGGTGCATCCTGCGCCTGATCGAGCCGACGAGCGGCGAGGTGCACTTCCAAGGTGCCGATCTGCTGCGCCTCGGTCGCAGCGACATGCGCCGCGCTCGACGCAACCTGCAGATCGTCTTCCAGGACCCGCAGGCGTCGCTGCACCCGCGGATGACCGTGCGTCGTCTGCTGAGCGAGCCGCTCGAGGTGCAGGGCGTGGCCGAGCAGCAGGTGCGCGAGCGCGTCGACGAACTGGTGCGACTGGTGCAGCTGCGCCCCGAGCACCTCGATCGCTACCCGCACGAGTTCTCCGGTGGCCAGCGCCAGCGCGTCGGGATCGCCCGCGCGCTCGCCATCTCGCCGGCGATGCTCGTCCTCGACGAGCCGGTGTCGGCGCTCGACGTCAGCATCCAGGCCGAGATCATGCGCCTGCTGATCGACCTGCGCGAGCGGCTCGGCCTGTCGTTCGTGTTCATCGCCCACGACCTCGCCGTCGTGCGCCAGCTGGCCGACCGCGTGGCGGTGATGTACCTCGGCAAGATCGTCGAGGAGGGCGTCGCCGACGACGTCTACGACAACCCGCAGCACCCGTACACGCGAGCGCTGCTGTCGGCCGTGCCGATCCCGGATCCGAACGTCGAGCTGCACCGCCAGCGCATCGTGCTCAGCGGTGAGCTGCCGAGCCCGATCGACCCGCCGAGCGGCTGCCGCTTCCGTACGCGCTGCTGGCGCGCGCAGGAGATCTGTGCGATCGAGGAGCCGCCGCTCATCGTCCGCGACGCGCCGCAACAGGTCGCCTGCCACTTCCCCGGCGTCGACGTGCCCGATGCGGTGCAGGTCGACGATCCGGTCCGCACGGAGCTCGGCTGACGTGGGCGCGCACGTGCTCGCCGTCGACCTCGGCTCGACCGGGATCAAGGTCGCCGTGGTCGACCCTGACGGCGTCGTCCTCGCCGGAACGGGCGAGGTGCTGCCCCTGCTGTTCACCGTCGACGGTGGCGCCGAGCAGGACCCGGAGGGCTGGTGGGACGCGCTCGGTCGCTGCTCGCGGCGGGCCATCGCCACGGCAGGCGTGAACGGCGACGAGGTCGGTCTCGTCGCGGTGACGAGCCAGTACACGTCGATCGTCGCCGTCGACGACCGCGGTCTGCCGCTCGGCAACGTGATCATGTGGATGGACCGGCGCGGTCGCCGCCACCACACCGCGATCGCCGACGGGGCCACCGCGGAGCGCTGGCGCGAAGTGCACGGCGCAGCGCCGTCCGGCTACGACGACCTCGGCCACATCGCCTTCATCCGCGCCTGCTGGCCCGACGTGTACGAGCGGGCTCGGGCGTTCGTCGAACCGATGGACGCGCTCGCGGCACGGCTCACCGGTCGCGTCACCTCGACGCAGAACACTGCCTTCCCGCTGTTCTCCGTCGACAACCGCACCTGGGGTGCGACGACGTACAGCGACGAGCTGCTCGGCCTCTCCGGGCTCGATCCGTCGAAGCTCGCCGAACTGGTGCCGATGGGCACGCCCCGAGGGTGCATCACCCCGAGCGCGGCAACGCACCTCGGGATCGCGACGTCGGCGATCGTCGCCGATGCGACGATCGACTCGGTCACCTCGGCGATCGGCACCGGCGCCGTCGAAGGCTCGCGTTGCGGACTGATCATCGGGACCACCTCGGTGATGGCCACGCACGTCGACAGCAAGCGTCACGACCCCGCGCACGGGCTGACCACGGCGCCGAGCCCGGTGACGGACAGCTGGTTCCTGCTCGCCGAGAACGGCATGGGCGGCAAGAACCTGGACGTGTTCGTCAACCAGTTCGTGTTCGCCGACGACGGCCTGTCGGCACCCGCCGGCGACGACGCCTTCGACCGCGTTCTCGATCTCGCGGCGACGTCGCCCACGGGTGCCAACGGCGTGCTGTTCCTGCCGTGGCTGCTCGGCTCGATGGCGCCGCGCTTCGACCGTCGCGTGCGCGCCGGCTTCCTCAACATCGGCCTCGGCACGACGCGCGCCGACCTCGCCCGCGCCGTCCTCGAGGGTGTCGGACTCAACGCGGCGTGGCTCCTCCCGCACTTCGCCGAGCTGGCACACACCTGCTACGGCGAGCTGTCCCTCGGCGGCGGCGGGGCGGCATCGCCGCTGTGGGGTCAGGTCGTCGCCGATGCCACCGGCGTCTCGGTGCGCCGGCTGGAGAGCTCGCGCACCACGAACGCCCACGGCGCGGCGCTGCTCGCGCTCGTGCAGGCCGGGCGGGCGACGTTCGCCGACGTGCCGTCGATGCTGCGCACCGCCGAGGTGCACCACCCCGAACCCGTCGCCGAGGCACGCGCAGCACGCCGCCTGCAGGCGATGACCGAGCTGCACCAGCACCTCGGCCCGATCCACGATCTCCTCAATCATCACTCGGAGGCAATGCCATGACGTCCTCGTCACCGTTCCACCCCTACGCCGGTCGGTTCCCCGTCCACGCCGAGCTGCCCGAGGACGGCGTGCCGCGCGCGGAGATCCTCGAGACGCTGCGTCAGATGGCCACCGAGGAGGATCGCAAGGGTGACAGCGGTCGCGTCTCCGGGTCGATCTACTCCGGCGACCACGACCACTACGCGTTCCAGGTGGAGGCGTTCGCCCACTTCGCCCACGCCAACGTGCTCCAGCGCGACATGTACCCGAGCGCGACGAAGCTCGAGTCGGAGATCGTGGCGATGACCGCCGACATGCTCCACGGCGACGCCGACACCGGCGGCATCGTCACCTCCGGCGGCACCGAGAGCCTCGTCACCGCGATGCTCACCTACCGCGAGTGGGGACGCCACCAGAAGGGCATCGAGCGGCCGCAGATCATCATGCCCGTCACCGCCCACCCCGGCCACGACAAGGGCTTCCACTACTTCGGCATCGACGTGATCAAGGCGCCTGTCACCGATCAGTTCCAGGTCGACCTCGACTTCGTCCGGGCCAACATCGGTCCGAACACGGTTGCCCTGGTCGGCAGCGCCGGCACGTACCCGCACGGCATCGTCGACCCGATTCCCGAGCTCGGGCAGATCGCCCTCGAGCACGGCATCAACCTCCACGTCGACGGCTGCCTCGGCGGCTTCATCCTCGCCTGGGCCGCCGACCTCGGCTACCCGCTGACGCCCTTCGACCTCCAGGTTCCGGGCGTGACCTCGATCTCCGCCGACACCCACAAGTACGGCTACGCGTTGAAGGGCACGTCGGTGCTGCTGTTCCGCCCGATGTCGCTACGGCGCGAGCAGTACTTCATCATCTCCGGCTGGCCGGGCGGGATGTACGCCTCGCCGAGCATGGGTGGCAGTCGCTCCGGCGGGCTGATCGCGGCGACGTGGGCGTCGATGCTCAACCTCGGCCGGTCCGGCTATCGCGAGATCGCCGCCGACATCTTCCGCACCGCCGGCGAGATCAAAGCCGCGGTGAAGATGCACCCCGAGCTGCAGCTGATCGGTGACTCGCTGTTCAACGTCGCCTTCCGAAGTGACGAGATCGACATCTTCCACGTCAACGACGCGCTGGCCCAGCGCGGCTGGCGGATGAACGGCCTCCAGGTGCCGCCGGCGCTGCACTTCTGCGTCACCCGTCCGAACACGCAGCCGGGCGTCACCGAAGCGTTCGCCAACGATCTCGCCGAATCTGTCGCCTACGCCAAGGACCCGCCAACGGCGATGCCCAAGAGCGGCGCGACGTACGGCTCGGGCGGCCGCCCCGTCGACCTCGACCGCGTCTTCGCCGGCACGTTCGACTACTTCGACAAGATCTACGACGTCGGCCCGCGCGACTGACCTCGATCGCTCCCTCGCATCGCTGCACCGGTGGTCGACGATCTCAGCGAGGCAGGCGCTGATCGCGGCAATCAGCGGAGGCAGCGATACCGATCCAGCAGTCGTCCGGCCGAATGCGTCGCGTCGATCGCTCAGGGCGGTGGCCGGCCGATTGCATTGAGGCTTCGTCGACATCTCAACAGCCAAGGTCTAAACGGTCGGCCGATTCCACCCGGACGATTCGCCGACATGCGCGAGTGCCGCTCACAGGGCTAAGCGACGTCGAGTGCCAGCTCGCAGCTGTCGCGGTCGACGACGTGCCTGCCGTACGCGCCCATCGTGGTGAGGCAATCGTGCAGCCTGCTCCGGTACGCCGGACACCCGCGACTAGACGCGATGCAAACGTCCCCTAGTCGTGAGCGTCTTACGGTCTGCCGGTTACGTAGTCGTTCCAGGTGAGAACCTGGAAGGGGAGCGGGTCGAACTTGGCCAGTACTTTCGTGAATCGGCCATCGTCGGTGATCAGGACGTCGTAGTAGGCGCCGAGGGAGGCGTGACGCTGGTCGTACGCATCGCCCTTGTCCAGACGCTGGCCCTCGCCAGTTGCCAGCAGGTGCTGCGCTGCGAAGTACTGCGTGACGAGCCACATCGTCGGATGCTCGTACCACGCAAATCCGGAGGTGATCGTGACACCGAAGGTGTCTCGAGCGACCTCGACGACCCATTCGTCGAAGGGTTCATCGCGGTGCCACGCGCGCATTTCGTGAGCGACTTTGCGGCCTTGTTCGCCAGCGGCCGCACGGATGACGTCACGAGCGGCAGTGGTTCGTGCAAGTGCCGCTTGCTTCAGGGCGTCGATGTCGTCAGCGACCACTGCGAGAAACGAGTGCTGCTCAACTGCCTCTGCGACGGCGTGGCGAATCTGAGAATCTAGGAAGCGAGCACGAACTGGAAGTCGTCCACCATGCTCGAGCTCGGCAGGGACCAACTGCTCGACAGGACGCAGAATTCTTGATCCGGCCAGGGCATGGAGCTCGCCGAGGGCGCGTTCGTACTTGCCCCGATCGGTGAGCGCCAAACCGACGAGCTCTTCATAGACGGCCAGGCCGGCCACAACCCGGTCGCCTCGTCGCGCCAACGCTCGACGCAACGCAATTCCAGCTTCCGGGCCTCGTGCGAGACGATTCCAAGCGTTGTTGTCCAGATACACGTCCACAGCGACCTACGTTTCCGGTACACCGTTTCGGTCTACCTTTCCCGGAGCCTCACCCGTTCAGGGAGTTTCTCGACCATCTGACCACGGCTACTGCGATTGCGAACGGCGATTTGAGTGCTGGCGATCGGGGACAGGACGCGTACACTGGGATCTACGAAGTCAGGCATCGTGCCTCGTTCGCCGGGTCGTTCCCGGGGACTTCACAGAACTGGGAGATCCGGGTTCGAGGCCCGGCACGCTTCGGCGGTGTAGCTCAACTGGAAGAGCCCCTGTTTACCGAGAGAGCCGGCCCGTCCAACGGTGCCGGCTCTCTTCATGTCCGGGGCTGATGCCCGGCCTCGAGCAGCGCCGTCGAGATCTCCTGCGTGGTGAGCGCCAGCGGCCCGTACAGGTGCCGTGCGTAGCCGCTGCACTTGCGCAGGTTGTGCTGGTCGGTGAGGTGGCCCGGCTCGTTGACGGTGACGTCGTCGACGAGCAGTCGCGCCCACGTCGCCCGTGGCAGCGCCGGCTGCATCGCTTCGTTGAGCGTGCGGGCGATCTGGCGGGTGGTCGCCATCGTGGCTACGACTTCGCCGTGGGCGAGCTCGACGACGTCGCCGGCACGAAGCTTGAGCGGCGAGCGGCGGGTGATCCGTGTCCACCGGGCGATGTGGGTCGGATCGACATCGCGCTGCAGCTCGGTGACCGACCGCTCCGTCACGCGCCCGCCGTTGTGGATCACGCAGTTGCGCAGGATGCGGGCCAGGTGGAACCCAGACAGGTCGGCCCCGAAGTTCACGGGCAACCGGCGTGCGATCCCATTGTGCATCTGCGACGCCTTGAAGGTGCCGGTGTCGCCGATCAGCCGCAGGCAGGCGTGCACGAAGCCTTCGTGGATCGCCAGCACGTAGGGGACGGCCATCGAGCCGAGGTGGGCCTCGGCGTCAGCGAGCAGCCCACGCGCGGCCGGTGTGGTCAGGTTGAACCGCTGGATGTGCGGCACGTGCGGGAACATCTCCGGCAGCAACCTTGTCGAGCCCTCGGTGAGCTGGAGCGTGTGCGCCGCCAGGTGGGCGCCGGCGAGGAGGGCCATGATGGCGTTGTTGGCCTCGGTGTTGGCCAGGTCGTGCTGGCGGTACTCGTGGAACGACACGATGGCCACGAGTGGGGGAGCGTAGCCAGCCCACGGCTGGCGGTCCGCGGCCCAACTCGCGAGGGCATCTCGAATATGGCAAGGTCGGGTCTGAGTGGAAGGAAGTGGCAGTCTTGCCACTCAGCCAATGGGCCGAAACTGGTCGAACTGACCAAAAACTGGTTGGTAAAACGATCGTCCACATCCGACAAGGCGTGAAAGGGCGGAAGGTACATGCCACTGAGACCGCACACGATCGGTGACCGACCGAGACCGCACATCGTCACGACATTGGTTCGCCTGCGCGAGCTCCGTGCGCTGGCCGACCGGCTGGCCGAGGACCTTGGCGGCGCTCACCTGGCCATCGAGAGCTTGGACGGTGTTCATCAAGCTGATTTCGATCTGCTGATCACCGATCGGCTGCCGCTGCGCGCGCAGACCGACGCGTTCACGGCGTTGGCGACGGCGGTCGTCGGCGACGCGCCGCGAGTCGACGTGAAGGCAGCGCTGCGATCGGTGGTGTTCTACGGACCGACACGCCGCACGATCGCGCCTGACACCTCGACGCAACGTCACGTCATTGACGGCGTTCGCTCGGTGGCGCCGTCAACGAGCGCGCGGGACCTGATGCGCGCGTCGATCCAGGAGACGATGACGCCGATCGACGAGTGCGGCGACTGGTCGCTGGTGGTCGACCGACCGGCGTCGAGCCCACGAACCTGGTCGGTTCCGAGTGGCGACGAGACACTCAAGCGACTCGTCCGCGAGACGATCGACCCGGCGGCGTCGGCTCAACCGAGGAACGTCACGCTTCCCGGCTTGCTCGAGAGCAACGCCGAACTGAACGAGTGGGACGGACTTGTCGACGATACGAGTGGCCGGACGCTGGTCGCCCACTTCCGTCGCCCGACGCTCGTCGGCCCGGACGGCAACTACCGCTACGGCAAGGAGTGCCTGCTCGTTCCGGCATGGATCCAGCATCCGGAGCGCTGGGTGGAGTGGGCGATCGAACGATGGGCCGAGACCTACGAGATGTTCCGTCCCGACCGTCAATGGCACCGCTCGCCCGCGTGGATGACCGCCGATGAGCTCAACGCAGCCGCCACCCTGCAAGCCGCCGATGACGCACGAGCCGCGGCGGTCGCCGAGCACGACGCTCTTGTCGCTGCGGCCGCAGCGGCGCTCGACAAGACACGAGGCGCAGCGTGGTCGCTGCAGCGGCGCCTGCTCACCAGCGACGGCGAAACGCTGGAGGGCGCCGTTGCCGACGCGTTCGAACGACTCGGCTTCGCGGTGCAACGGATGGACGGTGACCGGGACTCGTACAAGGTCGAGGACCTCCGCGTTACCGATCCAGCTGTGCCCGGGTGGGAGGCGATCGTGGAGGTGAAGGGCACCCGCAAGGGTGCCAGCCGCGACTTCGTCGACCAGATCAACTCTGCGGCCTTGCAGTACGTCAAAGCCACTGGCCAGGAGCCGGCGGCGCGATGGCTGATCGTCAACGCGGAACGCGAAAAGGCGCCCGGCGATCGCCAGCAGCTGTATGCCTCGGAGGCGGCCAAGGTGGCCCACTTTGGCGCCGCCGAGCATGGCCTCGTCGTCGACACGCGGCTGATCTTCACCCTGCTCCGCACACCAGCGGCCGAGCACGTGGACCTTCGCGTCTGGCTGCGCGGCCTCTCCGGACTGGCACCACTTGAGGCGCCGTGCGCATGGACATGACCCGCAGCAGTATTCATCGCACAGCCTGCGCGCGAGATGGGTCACCGAAGCCCGCCGACGCAGCCTGTACCCGTCCGAGATCATGCAGCACTGCCGTCAGAGAGACTCGCGATTGCTTGCTCCTTAGGACCGAACCGCCCAACCTGCTCGACACACCGACGATGACAGCGACGGGAAGTGGTGAATCCCGAGGGGGAGACACGAATGTTGGCACTGCCTGGAGTTCGTCGCGCTGATCGTGGAACTGGAGTGTGAAGGAATGATGCCTTCCTTACCCGAGGGGTTTCGCAAGATCGTCCTTGACCGCATGATTGAACGGATCTTCCCTGACTGGAAACGGGTCGCAGCGGCGGAGCGACGGCGGGTGGAGGCGGCGTTCAAGGAGAGTTTCGAGCCTCACCGCCAGGACGTGATGCGGTGGGCGAGTGCGCAACACGCTGAGGCGGTCGACGCGGCAGCCGGTGGACTGGCGACGATCCCACTCGACTTCAGCACGATCCCGCGCCGATACGGACACCGCGGCGCCGGAGACCTCTGGACGGAGGAGGATCTCCTCGCCTCCAACGCCAACCTTGCCGTCCTCGGTGATCCAGGCGCCGGCAAGACGACCACCCTGCGGCGGCTCGCGCAGGCCGTCACGGAGGACGTCGACGACGGGCGGTTCGTGGTACTCATCGTCTGCCGCGAGCAGCAGTGGACTGAGCAGAAGACGTTGCACCATCACATCTCGTCCGTTTTCGGTCTCGCCGGAGTCGCGTTCGACGACGACCAGCGCACCCGCTTCAACATCGAGCTCCTGGACCGCAACGGTGTGCTCATCGTCGATGGCCTCGACGAGGTCCCGCGAAGCCAGCGTGACTGGCTCGAGCGCGACCTCGGGCAACTCGCCCGCCGGCTGAACAAAGGCCAGATCGTGCTGTCCTGCCGCACCGCCGACTACCCGGCAGTGATCGAGCACATTGTCCGGGTCGAAATCCTTCCGCTCGACCGACGACAAATCGCCCATGTGATGGAGGACCTACTGGGCGAAACCGACGGACGCGAGCTGTTCCGGTTGCTGATCGCCGACAAGCACCCTGTCGGGGAGCTCGCTGACCGCCCACTGTTCCTGCTGCGGCTGATTGCGCTGTATCGGCGCACCGGGTCGATCCCAGACCGGGCTGGCGACATCTACGATCGCATCGTCGAGATGATGATCGACACGTGGGACGCCGTGCGCAGGGTGAAGCGGCACACGCTGTCCGAGTACGGCAAGCTCGAGACCGACCCCAAACGCGAGTTCCTCGGCGAGCTCGCGCTCAGGCTGCTCCAACAGAACCTGTACCGCTTCGACGACGACGAACTGAGCGACGCCTATCGCCGGCTCGCCACCACGTTCGGCCTCCCGATCGAGCAAGCCAGGCTCGTCGCACGCGAGATCGAATCGCACACAGGGCTCGTCGTCGACAGCGGTGACGGCTACGAGTTCTCCCACCTCTCACTCCACGAATTCCTCGCCGGCGACACCGCGTACCGACACCACTTCGACCCCGCCACGTGGACCAGACGGAACCCGGCCGTGGCGGCCGTGGCGATTTCTAGGAGCCCAAATCCGGAACGTCTGCTCGGCGCGGTCACCCGCGAGCCCGTTGGCCGGCCGGGGATCCCGAGACGTGTCCTCGAGTCGTTCCTCGCGCGGCTCGGACTGGAGCGCCCGGTCTTCACGAGCAGCAGCATCGAGCTCGGTCGCCATGTTCTGCTCCTCGCCTTTCGTGCGAAACTGACCAACCCGGCAGCCATCGTCAGGCTGATAGCCATTGAGCAGATTCGTTGCTCGGTCAGGGACGTCATTGACAGCATGTACGACATCGTCGAACGCGAGCGCCTCATCGCCATCCGACCGAAGGCGGTTCAACAATCCGGCATGGGCTACGTGCCACCGATGTGGTTCACTCGAGCGGTCTTCGAAGTCATCCATCCGACGTGACCTCAGCACTGCTCCTCACGGACCTTGTTCGCCAGAACGCGACTAGGTCGTGTCGGCGACGTTCGGCCCGTTGGGGCGAGGCGATCCGGTCACGGCCGACTCGGACGTTTCACGGCATGGCGCGTCACCAGTAGGCGGCCATGATCTCGGTGGCCCACGCCGGCTCGCGCACCTCGCCGCGTGCCATGAAGCCGGTCATGTGCGGCTTGATGTCGAGCACCGGTGTGCCGTCGATGGCGTCGAGCCCGCGAACCGTGACGGTGGTGCCATCGACGCCGACGAGCGCGCACGTCGTCACACCCAACCGGTTCGGCCGCACACGACCACGCTGGGCGAAGATGCCCACCTCCGGCCAGTCGGATCGCCCGCGCGGCCGGCGAGCACCGAGCACGACGTCCTCCTCGGCCACCTGGTGGAAGTGGTAGACGACGTCGATGTGGGAGAACGCCTCGAGCCCCGCCAGCGAGTCGGCGCCGAATCGATCGTCGAGCACGACCTGGCACACCTCGGCGTCCCACCCGTCGTCGTCGGGTTCGATGCGACCGCCTCGAACGGTGCCGATGGGAACGAGTGCGACCGGAGCGTCCATGTGCTCAGCATTACATACAAGTTCAATACAAGCAACGGCTGAGCTGGGGCGACGACCGAACGGAACGTTCTCGGTCCCGTAACACCAATGAGCGCGCTGGCGACCACCGTCCGTCATACCGTTTCGCCATGGCGAGTGCGGTGATCGTGGTCGACGTCCAGAACGACTTCTGTGAGGGTGGCGCGTTGGCGGTCGCCGGGGGAGCGGCGACCGCCGCCCGCATCTCCGAACGGCTGCGCCTCGGCGACTACGACCTGGCCGTTGCCACCCGCGACCACCACGTCGACCCCGGCCGCCACTTCTCCGACCGCCCCAACTACGTCGACACCTGGCCGGTCCACTGCGTCGCCGGCACTCACGGCGCCGAGATGCACCCCGATCTCGACCTCGGACTCATCGAGGCGATCTTCGACAAGGGCGAGATGAGTGCGTCGTACTCCGGCTTCGACGGGCGATGGGTGGGGCAGCGACTGCACACGTGGCTGTCGATGCGCGACGTCGATCAGGTCGAGATCGTCGGCATCGCCACCGACCACTGCGTGAAGGCCACCGCCCTCGACGCCGTCCGCCTCGGCTACCGCACCGTCGTGCGCCTCGACCTCACCGCCGGCGTCGACCCCGAATCGACCCGCCTCGCCATCGCCGAGCTGCGCGCCGCCGGCGTGCGCATCGACGATCGCACGGCGCTCATCGCCAGCTGACCTACGCTGCGCGTTGATGCGCCAGGGGTGGCGCACACAAGCGGACTCCCGAACGGGACCAAGGGGCACTCACATGGCGCAAGCAACACTCGACATCCCGTACACCGAGGCGCGCAACCGCGGCACGGTGGCGATCCGGATCATCCTGGCGATCCCGCACTACATCCTGTCCGGGCTGCTCGCGTACGTCGCCCAGTTCTTGGCGTTGATCCACTGGTTCATCCAGGTGTTCACCGGCAAGCGCAACAGCGGGATCTACAGCTTCACCGCGAAGTACACCGGCTACTCGGCACGGGTCTACGGCTACATCGGGCTGATGTTCGACGAGTACCCCGGGTTCTTCGACGATCAGGGCAAGACGCCGGTCCGCTACGAGGTCTCCGACGATGGCAAGGTCAACCGGTTGACCGTCGGCCTGCGCTTGATCTGGTTGATCCCGGCAGCGATCGTCGGTGTGCTCGTGGGCATCGCCGGCTACGTGCTGACGGTCATCTGCTGGTTCATCATCGTCATCACCGGCAAGATGCCGCGAGGACAGTTCGACTTCCTGTTGCGGGTGCACAAGTACACGGCGCAACTGAGTGCGTACGGCCTTCTGCTGACCGACGAATACCCCAAGTTCAGCTAACGCCCGCATCGCGCGTTCGAGCAGCTAGCGTGTTCGGGTCGGGCACGTTGCTCGACAGATGAAAATCGGAGTTCAGGCAATGGCAAACGGCACCGTGAAGTTCTTCAACGCTCAGAAGGGCTACGGCTTCATTTCGCGAGAGGGCGGTGCCGACGTGTTCGTGCACTTCTCCAACATCGAGGGCAGCGGCTACCGCTCGCTCGAAGAGGGACAGAACGTCGAGTTCGAGATCGGCCAGGGACGCAAGGGCGACGAAGCCCTCAAGGTCAAGGTCGTCTGATCCAATGATCCGGTGAGCTTGCGTGCACCGTCAGGTGCACGCGGCTCACCGTTGATCGTTGACAGCTCGTCGCCCGATCCGGGTGACGAGCCCGGGTTGTAGCGCGCCGTCGAGGCAGCTGCAGTCCGCCGGTGGTCTGGCAACGCCAGGGCCACCGCTTCTGCGCGTCCCGGCTCACCCGCGGCCGGCGCCCCGCCACAACTCGAGCGGGGTGAGGCCGCGCGGCCCCTCGAACGGCACGGTCACCTCGGCGCCGTCGAGCCCGGCCGACCAGTAGGCGGCGCACACCACATCGAGCACCTCGCGGCCGAACGCGGCGCTCATCAGCGGCGCGCGCTCCTTGGCGACGTCATCGACCAGGGCGCGCAGCTGACCGAGGTAGCCGAAGCTCTCGACGGCGGGGACCGGCGCGGACGGGGGTGCGATGTCCACGGTGTCGCCGTTGTGCTCCAGCAACGGGTGAGGCAGCAGTTCGGCGCGCACGGTCCCGGTCGCGCTGGCGGCCTGCACGTCCCACACGGGGTCGGGGCCGCCCTGCCAGCTCGACACGACGGTGGCGACGAGACCGGTGCGGAACGTCAGCTGCACCTCGGCGTGCTCGTCACTGCCGTGGCCCTCACCGCCGCGCAGGACGGCCGACACCGCGATCGGACGACCGGCGCCGGACACGCCGGCGGCGAGCAACGCGATCGCCAACGGGTGCACGCCGAGGTCGAACAGCGCGCCGCCGCCCCACTCGTCGGAGGTGAACGCACCCCACGTCGGCAGTCCCTGCAACGTGCGCACCTCGAGGTGGGTCAGCGGCCCGAGCTCGCCCGTGCGCACCAGCAGCTGCTGGACGATCGGCGCGTAGGCCAGGTTCTCTGCGTACAGCAGGCGTTGCCCGTGATCGGCTGCGGCATCGACGATGCGGTCGGCATCGTCGAGCGTCGTGCACAACGGCTTCTCGAGGAGCACTGCAGCGCCCGCCTCGAGCAATCGGATCGCATCGTCGGCGTGGCACTGCGGCGGGGTGGCCACGACCACGACGTCCGCGTCGCCGGGCAGGTCGGCGTAGGTCACGGCACGCGCGCCGAGCTGCTCGGCCTGCTTGGCCGCGCGCTCGGCAGTGCGCGACGCGACCGCGACGAGCTCGAAGCCGTTGAACCTCGCCGCCGCGGCGTGGGCCATCGAGATCCAACCGGCACCGTGCAGCGCGACGCGCACCTGCTCGCTCGCCACCTTCCCCGTCACCTCAGCGCCCTGCCAGCTCGGCCACCACCGGCGCGAACTTCGCCGCGTCGTTGCCACCGACGATGACGTAGTTGATGCCCCAGCGCTCGCGGATCATCATCAGCTTGTCGACGAGCATCGGCGGCGGACCGATGAGCGCGTACGGGCTCTGCTGCAGCATCGCCACGTCGACGCCGATCGCCTTGGCCAGGTTCGCCATGGCCGTCTCGCCGTCGTCGGTGATGTTGACGAGGAAGGCGCGAACGTTGAGCTCGATGTCGACCATCCGGTCGCCGGCTGCGGCCCGGATGATCGCCACCTTCGCGTCCACCGACTCGGCGGTCATGTCGCCGATGGCCTCCGGGCCGATGACGCCGGCGTGCATGCTCGGGTTGATGCCGATGATGTCGGCGTGCTTGGCGGCGATGCCGAGCACGCGCTTGCCGCCGCCGCCGATGAGGATCGGGGGGCACGGTGCCTGCACCGGCTTGGGCAGCGCGTCGTGCTCGGTGATCGTGTAGTGGGTGCCGCTGAACGAGAAGGCACCGGGGGCCATCGCCCGACGGATGATCTCGAGCCCCTCGACGAAGCGATCGATGCGCACGCCGGCGGCGTCGTAGGGGATGCCCGCCTGCTCGTAGTCGGTGATCATCCAGCCGGCACCGAGACCGATCTCGGTGCGCCCGTTGGAGATCACGTCGAGCGTCGCCAGTTCCTTGGCGAGCACGATCGGATGCTTGTAGTCGTTGTCGAACACCAGCGCGCCGACGCGCAGCGTCGTGGTGACCGCCGCTGCTGCGGTGAGCGCGACCATCGGTGCGTACTGATCGCCGAAGTGATCGGGCATCGTCAGCGTGCTGTAGCCGAGTGACTCCACCTGCCGGGCCAGCTCGATCCATGCGGCACCGTTGGCGGCTTTGTCGACCTGGACGCCGAACCGGAAGGGGCGATCGTTGGTGTTGCTCATCCGCGGCACGGTACACGGGGTGATGCCTCGCGCGAAGGGGCGGAAACTAGCCTCGACGGCGCGTGCACCGACTTGCCTGGCCACTCCGCTTTGCCTGCATCGTGCTGGCCGGTGCTCTGCTGCTGACCGGCGCGGCCATCGGCATCGCGCCTCGACTGTGGCGCACGGCCAACGCTCACGAACAGATGCCGGTGTCGCTGCCCGAGTTCCAGCCGCTGTCGCAGCGCACGCTGGTCTACGACATCGCCGGCAACGTCATCGCTGTGTTCGAGCGGGAGAACAGCCAGCCGGTGAAGTTGGCCCAGGTGCCGCCCGCCGTCGTCAGCGCGGTGCTCGCCGTCGAGGACACCGAGTACTACGTGCACCACGGCGTGAACCTGCGCAGCTTCGCTCGCGCCCTGCTGTCCAACTTCTCCAGCGACGCGCCCCGGCAGGGCGCCAGCACCATCACCCAGCAGGTGGTCAAGAACGAGTTCCTCGCCGGCCTGCCGCGCGACGGTCGGTACAAGGGCTTGCAGGCGCACTACGCAACGATGCTCGAGAAGGAGAAGACGAAGGACGAGATCCTCGAGCGCTACCTGAACACCGTGTTCTTCGGCAACAACGCGTATGGGTTGCAGGCTGCTGCCGAGGTCTACTTCGGCAAGAACGTCGAAGACCTGACGATGATCGAAGGGGCGTTCCTCGCCGGCCTCGTGCAGTCGCCGTCCGGGTACGACCCGATCCGCCACCCCGACCCGTCCCGGCGCCGGTTCCGCACCGTGCTCGATCGACTCGTCGACACCGGCCTGGTGACGAAGCAGGACGCTGCGACGCTCGGTGACGAGTGGGTCATCCCGGAGACGACGCGCAAGCTGTCGACGATCAGCACGAAGCCGACCTACTACACCGATGCGTTGCGCACCTACCTCTTGGAGAAGTCGAACATCCTCGGCCCGACCGAGCAGGAGCGAGCGAACCTGCTGTACCGCGGTGGGCTGCGCATCCACACCACGCTCGATCCGAAGATGCAGTCCGATGCCGAGGAGGCCCGCAACCGTCTGCCGAACACGGCTGCCGGGTTCGACGCGGCGATCATCTCCCTCGACACGCGTTCCGGGGCGATCAAGGCAATGGTGGGCGGCAAGGGGTTCGGTGCGCCGAGCAACATCAACATGACGTTGGAGCCGCGTCAGACCGGCTCGAGCATCAAGTTCTTCATCCTCGCCGCGGCGCTGCAAGCCGGTGCGGAGCCGACCGACATCATCGACGGCGTGCGCGGCTGCTCGCTGCCCGATCCCGGCGACCCGAAGGCGCCGCCGTTCGTCGTCGAAGACGGCGTCGCCGGCAAGATCGGCACGCTCAGCGAGGTGACGTGGCTGTCGCTGAACTGCGCGTACGCCCGCCTCTCGCAGATCGTCGGGCTCAGCCGCGTCGTCGACACGACGTACCGCATGGCCCAGTCGGCGTACCTGTACCAGGGTCAGGACCCGAAGGAGCGCGAGCCGATCCATCCGTACGCCAGCTTCGCCACGGGTGCCAACGAGATGGCCCCGATCGACATGGCGTCGGGCATGCAGACCCTGGCCAACCAAGGCGTGCACCAGGAGCCGTACTACGTCGACCTGATCGATCGGTCTGATGGCACGCGGATGTACACGCACGAGAACGTCGGCGTGCAGGTGCTCGATCCCGGTGTCGCGCTGACGGCGATCAGCACGCTGAAGGGCGTGCTCACTCGCGGTACGGCGCGCAACGCGCTGTCGAAGTTCCCGCGTCCTGCTGCCGGCAAGACCGGCACCCAGGAGGACAACACCAACTCGTGGTTCGTCGGCGCGACGCCCGAACTGACCACCGCGGTGTGGGTGGGCAACCCGAACGGCTACGTGGCGATGAACAACATCCCCGAGTTCCGCGCCGACGGCGTCAGCAAGGTGCAGGGTGGCACCTACCCGGCCCTGATCTGGGGCAAGTTCATGGAGCCGGCACTGACCGGTCTGCCGGTCACCGACTGGCCCGCGGCACCGGCGCCCGCGCGCAAGCCGCTGCGGCTGTACCTGCCCGGCGTCGAGTGCCTGGCGCGTCTCGTCAGCGGCACGTTGCCGCCGAACCCGGGGGAGGCAACGACGACGAGCACGACGACGCCGCCGGCCACCGACCCGTTGACCGGCGAGCCGATCCCGACGACGCCGACCACACCGCCGAAGGCGGTGATCCAGCAGGTCGACAGCGGCACGACCATCGCCCCGGACGTGCTCGACCCGCGCGCGCCGATCCCCACGGTCGATCTCAAGACCGTCGTCTACAACTGCCTGAAGCCACCGCCCAACGTCGTCATCACCGGCAAGAAGCCGAAGCCATGAGCGTTGCCCTAGCCTCCGGACGATGAACGGTTCCGCGCTCCTCGCGCTGCAGCGCATCGACACCTCGCTCGACGCGATCGCCAACCGACGTGCCCGGCTGCCCGAGTCGGCAGCCCTCGCCGCTGCTTCGGCGGCACTGCACGCTCACCGAGCGGCGATCGGTGCGGCGCAGCAGCGGGCCGCGGACGCGCAGACCGTGATCGACGGCACCGAGCACGAGAGCGAGGCGCTGACTGCCAAGCGCACGCGCCTGGAGGCGCAACTGAAGACCGTGATCGCGCCACGCGAGGCAGAGGCGTTGATGCACGAGATCGCCACGATCAACGGTCATCGCAGCGACCTCGACGACCGGGAGCTCGAGGCGTTGGAGCAGCAGGCCGCGGCCGAGGACGAAGCCTCGTCGCTCACCGCGAGCCAGGGTGCACTGGTCGACGCCGAAGCGGAGGCTCGTGCCGCGCTCGACGCGGTGATCGCCACACTCGACGCCGAGCAGGCCGACCTGCGTCAGCAGCGCGAGGGCGCAGCCGCTTCGTTCGACGCCGGCGAGCTGCAGGAGTACGACACGATGCGCAAGCGTCACGACGGCGTCGCCATCTCCGTGCTCGAAGGTCAGCGCTGCACCGGCTGCCACCTCGACCTCTCCCGCGCCGAGGTCGACCAGCTCAAGGCGCTGCCCGCCGACGAGGTCGCCGACTGCCCGCAGTGCGGTCGCTGGCTGGCTCGCTGAGCGCGACCGGTCTTCGTGCTCCTCTGGTTCATCGGCACCGCGGTGCTGTCCGTGTGGTTCGTGTTCCGCGACCCGCGCTTCGACTACCGGTTGCTCGCGTTGGGCTCACTCGTGCCCGACCTGATCGACGTGCCGATGGGGCGAGCGCGCTGGGCGCACAGCCTCACGGTGGCGGTTGGCGTGCTCGTGGTGATCATGCTCGCGACCGCCGGGCGCAAGCCGATCCGGCGGTTGCTGCTGGCGCTGCCGATCGGGATGATGCTCCACCTCGTGTTCGATGGGATCTTCTCGTCGACGAAGGTCTTCTGGTGGCCGTTCGCCGGATCGTGGGGGAGCGTGCGGGTGCCGTCGCTCGAACGGGGCTGGATCGATGTCGCTTTCGAGCTGGCCGGTGCCGGGATGCTGGTGTGGGCGTGGCGACGCTTCGGTCTCGCCGATGCGCAGCGGCGTCGCACGCTGGTGCGCCACGGCCATCTCAGCGAAGCTCGCCCTGGCGTGCGTCGCTGATCGATCGGCGTGCGACACTGGCGCAGTGCTGATCCTCGTCCGCCACGGCCGCACCGAAGCCAACGCGTCCGGTCGGCTGCAGGGCTGCCTCGACCTTCCGCTCGACGCCGTCGGTGTCGAGCAGGTGCGGGCCCTGGCCGAGCACCTCGGCCCGCCCGACAAGATGATCTCCTCGCCGCTGCTCCGCGCCCGCCAGACCGCCGAAGCGTTCGGTGTGCCGTACGAGGTCGACGACCGTTGGGAGGAGCTGCACTACGGCGAGTTCGAAGGCCGCTCGATGAGCGAGGTCAGCCCGGAGACGTGGCAGCGCTGGCGCACCGACCCGGACTTCGCCCCGCGCGACGGTGAGAGCATGAACCAGCTCGGCGCCCGCGTCTGGGCCGCCTGCGAGTCGTTGTGCGACGAGGCCGCCGATCAGAACGTGATCGTGGCGACGCACGTCTCGCCGATCAAGGCGGCCGTCGCCTGGGCGTTGAACGTCGACCTGAAGATGTCGTGGCGCTGCCACCTCGATCAGGCGTCGATCTGTCGCATCGCCATGCTCGCCCGTGGTCCGGTGCTCGTCGGGTTCAACGAAGTCGTCTGGGCCTGACCGTCAGGTGAGGTCGTCGATGCGCGCCGTCGGCGCGTCTCGCTTCACGGCTTCGATGCCGTTCAGCGCTCCGGCCTTCGCCGTGTAGCCCTCGCCGCCGGTGGCGATGATCTGGCCGTTGCCGGATCGCAGCCGCCAGCGGTACTGATCGTCGGTTCCCTGGTAGACCTCGAACTCCGCGGCCATCGTGCGACCTCCCGTCGAGCGCACCCCCACGACGCGCCTGGCGCGAACGGTAGTGCCGATGCACCGGTCAAGCGCGCGACGGTCGCGGCCGACGCAGCCGTCGGCGCAGGCTGGCCAGCGACGGCGCCGGCCAGATCTCTCCGACTTCGACCCGCAGCGCGGCAGCGATGGCGAAGCGCAACAGGTCGCGAGGTGCGACCACCCCTTGTTCGACGCGAGCGATCGTCGACTCGCTCGTCGACACGATGAGCGCGAGCTCTCGCCGATCGAGCCCGCGTGCCTGGCGGAGAACGGCCAGTCGTTCACCGCAGCGGTGGAGCCACTCGTGCTCGAGCTGCCGCGCGGAGAGGTCGGGTTCGGGACGGTTCACACCCACCACAAGTGCGCAGCGTGGGTTTGCTGACGGAACCTTGACAGATTTCTCGAGAACCTGGTTTTGCCGTGCACGAGTCGGGGTACGACGTCCCCAGGTGGACGGTTCGCCGATCACCCGGTGCAGGCGTCGGAGGGATCAACCCCACCCACGCCACCGTCTGCACGAGCGATGAGCCCTGGCCACTCGGTGTCCGCCCGCCCCGGCCGGGGCTCATCCGCGTGCGGGTTCGGCGCGCGAAGCTGGTGGCATCGGAACACCACCCGGCGACGCTCGACCCATGGATACGCGACGCGGCATCCTTCGCTGTGCCACCGCCGCGGTGCTGTTCGGCATCTCGGCGCCGGCCGCGTCACGACTGGCCGACGACCTCGGCGCGTTCACGTTGGCCGGCCTGCTGTACGTCGGCGCAGCGATCGCCGTCGTGCCGGTGATCGGCCGCACGCGTCCCGACCGTGCGTCGTTGCGGCGGGGCGCTCCACGCCTCGCGGCCGCCGTCGTCCTCGGCGGCGCGGTCGGCCCGGTGCTGTTGGCCGGTGGCCTCAGCCGTTCGCCTGCGGCGACCGCGTCGCTGCTGCTCAACCTCGAGCTCGTCTTCACCGCGGTTCTCGCCTTCCTCTTCTTCCGCGAGCACCTCGGCCGTCGTGTCGTCGCCGGGACCTCATTGGTCGTGGTTGCCGGTGTCGCACTCGGATGGTCGGGCGACCCGAGCGCACGTTGGGGTGCTGTCCTCATCGCCGGGGCGTGCCTGTGCTGGGGGTTGGACAACTGCCTCACAGCGAACCTCGACGAGCTGGCGCCCTCGCACATCACGTTCGTCAAGGGCGTGATCGCCGGGGGAGCGAACCTGACGATCGGGCTGCTGCTGCACGGCTCGGTCACCGCCGGGGCACTGCTCGCCGCGCTCGTCATCGGGGCGTTCGGGTACGGCGTGTCGATCACGCTGTGGGTGGCGGGTGCACGCGAGCTGGGAGCTGCGCGCGGGCAGCTCGTGTTCGCCGTCGCGCCGTTCGTCGGGGCGATCGTCGCCTGGACGGTGTTCGGCGACGACGTGACGGTGCGTGAAGTGGTGTCACTCGTGGTCGCTGCGGTCGGGGTCAGCTTCGTGCTGCGCAGCGATCATCTGCACGTCCACGTGCATCATTCGACCGAGCACGATCACGAGCACCGTCACGACGATGGGCACCACGACCACGCCCATGGCGACGCGGTTCCACTCGGCACGCGTCACCAGCACCGCCACCGTCATGAGCGGCTCGTGCACGCCCACCCGCACGTGCCAGATCTGCATCATCGACACGAGCACTCGCACGGCGGTTGATCGCGATGGTGCATCTGCACTAACCCCCTGACCAAGTAAGGTGACCCATCGTTCGGTTGTTCCCCTGACCCCTCGGAGGAGCCATGCAGATCACTGTCCACTTGGACGATGGACAGACCGTCACCGGCGTGCTCGTCGGCAGCGAAGAGTCGGACGACTGGCACCTGGTCGTGCCTTCCGCCACGTCGTTGCACCCTGATGCGACTGGCTTCGTACGTCTCGACGGCGACAGCTTCTCGGTGTCGCACCGCGATGGCGTGTTCGTGCTGGCCGCTCGTGACGGCATCAGGCATCGTCCCGCAGTCATGCCGAGGCCCGGCCGCGCCACGCTGTGACGAGGCGCTGACGTCGGCGGCGCGAGACTGACGGCGTGGGAACGGGCAACATGAGGGTGAGCGAGATCTGGCGGCACCCGGTGAAGTCGTTGCAAGGCGAGTCGCTCGCGACGGCGACGCTCGAGGCCGACGGGTTGCACGGCGATCGGTGCTGGGGCATTCGCGACGAAGCGACTGGTCGAATCCTCACCGGACGGCGTGAGCCGGAGCTGTTGCTCGCATCGGCGTCGCTGGGCGACAACGGCCAGCCGGTGATCACGCTGCCATCCGGCGAGTTGCTCCACGGTGTCGGCCCGACGCTCGACGCCGCGCTGACGGGTTGGCTCGGGCGACCGGTGTCGCTCGTCGAGTCCGTCGGTGCCCCGGGCGCTCCCGCGGAGTTCTTCGCCGACGCCACCGACGACAGCAGCAACGCCATCGAGTGGACGATGCCCGCCGGTCGGTTCGTCGACGCGCTGCCGATCCTCCTCCTGACGACGGCCAGCATGCGCGCCGGCGCCGCACTCCATCCAGCGGGTGATTGGGGCGTGCGACGCTTCCGCCCGAACGTGCTCGTCGAGGTCGACGGCGACGAGTGGGCGGAGGACTCGTGGTGCGGTCACTCCGTGCGACTCGGTGCGGTGGAGCTGAAGCCGCTCGCCGGATGCGCACGGTGCACGATGGTCACCCGCCCGCAGCCCGGCATCGACCGCGACCTCGACATGTACCGGACCCTCGCTCGCCACCACGGCGGCACGATGGGCGTCTGGTCCACCGTCAAGACCCCCGGCCAGCTCCGCGTCGGCGACGAAGTCTCCGTCACGAAACTGGATGTCTGAGCGTCGGACTACGCCGCGCCCAGACATCCAGTTTCGGTTTCGACGTTGACCCAGCTTGTAAGCGGGACATAGCACGGAACGGCATTGCGTCCCAGGTAGAGGCCCCCGGCCGAGGGCCACGGTCCGCGGTTAGTCCGCGAAATCTATTCAACAGGGGTTGACAATCATGGTCAACCATGATTGAATATCCCCATGGAGCCGATCATCCTCGAAAGCGCCCGCAAGCATGAGGTGGCGGACGAGGACATCATGCACGCCTTCCGGTTCACCGTCACGACGGACGCTCCGGAGACGGAGCGCGGTTTCGTCATGGCCTACGGGCCGGCACGGAACGGCACCATGCTCGAAATCGGGCTCCTGATCGACCGGGAACCCGTCGCCATCATTCACGCAATGCAGGCCCGGAAGTGAGGGGAGTAGATTTGGAAGCGATGAGCAATACGACGCACTCGGTGAACGTGGAGGAGCTGACGACAACGGCGCGCCGTCTCCGCGCTCTCATGCGGAGCGCTGCCGAGGACGGCGTGCCCTGGACGCTGGTCGGCGCGTGGGTGGGCGTGCCCGCCGACACTGCCCGTGCGATGGCTGGCGTGGACGGTGACGCCCCGCCCGCCGCCGCAGTGGAGTCCACCGTTGCGGTGAGGTTCGTGGAGTCCACCGACAATCTGAGAGTCGTGACGTTCACGGAGATTCTGTCGGCCGTCGAGGGCGGAGCCATCGCCGCGATGGTCGACGAACCGGCGCCGGTTGCGGCCATGCGGAACGTGGACGACAAGCTCCGCCAGGAGATTGACGAGTGGCTCGCGCAGCGCGACGACGAGCCGTCAGGGGACGTCTGACGATTGTTATTCAATGGGGGTTGACAACGTAGATCAACCATAGTTGAATAATGACGTGACATCGAATCACGCACTCGCCCACCTGGTCGCCTACACCGTCACGGTGGGGGAGCGCACCCTCCGGGCCGGCTCGATCCACCGGGCCGAGGTCGCCATGGGCCGCTTGATGCAGGACGCCGAGCCCGGCACTCTGGGCACGTGCTCGCTGCAGGGCCGCACCATGTTCACCGCTCGCGCTGAGTCGCTCGGCTGGGCGCTGGTGACGGCGTGAGCCGCCCCGGCATCCACCTGCTGGCGCTCGGGCGTACCGTCTCCATGCGGGCCTACGTCACCGCCGTGCGCAAGGCCAAGGCCAACCCCGCCGCCACGTTCCCGCACGGGCTGACGACGTGGTGGCCGACGACCGGCGCCGAGGTGGTCCGCCAGCACCGTGCTGCCATGCACGAGCGCATCACCGCGGCCAGACCGATGGCGTTTGACCATTGTAACTAAGCGGCCGTCAACGCGGACACGAGCCCTCCACTTGCCATCGGGCCGCCTCGTGATCGATGCCACTACTTCCGGCGCCTCGGTGTCGGTGAGGCCAACGTCTTGGCCGACCGAGCGGCCTTGCGAGGCGTCTCCACGGTGAGTGCTTTGCGCACGCGCTCGGCGAGCTCGGCGAGCTGCTCATCGTCATCGAGCCTCGGCGCTGCAGCGGCGCGACCGCCGAGGCCGGACCCCATCGCCGCATCCGACGCAGCGATGAGCATTCGCCGCGCCAGCTCCGGCAGGTCAGGCTCCGACAGGAGCGCCTCGCGGATGCCGACGCTGCGGGTGATGAGCCCGGCCTGGCGGAGGATGAAGCCCGGCGGCCGTCCTGCAGCTTGCTCGATGGTGAGCATTTCCCAGACCGTAAGGGGAGTGCGCCGAACGCCACGGACCAGCTTGCTCAGCGTGGGTTGATCGATGCCGGTTCGGCGAGATAGCTCGCTCTGGCTCATTTCGCCCTGTGCGGCGCGGATGGCGCGCCCGAGGTTGGCGGCAAGCGCCAGGTTGTCGGCGCCTCTCACGTTGGCTTGTGCTTGTTCGTTCATGGTGGGGTGCTCCGTCAGGGTTGAGGGTGAGGTCGGGCGTGTCATTGAAAGCGATGCACGTCCCGATAAGTAAACCCTGATCTATGTCGATACGCAATAACCCTCTATCAAGACTTGCATAGGCCGAGGACTGGCCATTACAGTTATGGTCGAACGCCATAACCCTCAGACCAGGAGAGAGCGCTATGCACACGGCGGAAGCGGCAGCACTACAGACCGACGAGGAGGTGAGCCACCGACTCCAGGTCACGACCGCATGCCTGGCCGGATGGCGACACCGAGGAAAGGGCCCGCGGTTCGTCAAGGTGGGCAAGCTCGTCCGCTACGACAAGGCCGACGTGGACGCCTGGATCGCTGAGCAAACCCGCCAGACGACATGATCGGCGAGCTGCCACTCGACGCCCTGCGGCCCCGCCGGCGCAGCGAGACGGGAGGGGAGTGGGACTACCGGTGCTGATCGGCTTCCGGGTCGAAGGGGACTGGTCCTCGCCGGATATGTAGGAATAGGCAACCCCGGTTGAATAACTAGCCTGCGCGAGGTGAGCACCGATGGACCATCAGCAGCGAGCAAGGACTCAACCAGGGTGCTCGCTGGCGTGGCGAGAGGCTCCGCGATGACGGGGGGTGCCTCGTGGTCGATGCGCGCCTACCTCTCGACTCGGCTGCTGTGGACCGCCGAGCACCACGCCGTCCTCGCCGCCGCCATCGAGGCCGAGTACACGCCCGGCGATGCCCGATTCGACATCGAGCTCAACGCTCACGTGCTGTCTGGCGTGTTCGCGTCGGTGGGGTTCCTGGAGGCGGCCATCAACGAGCTGTTCCAAGACGCCGCTGACGGGCACGGCGAGACGATCGACGGCTACATCGCGCCCCTCTCGCCCGAGACACGGAAACTCATGCGGCAGTGGTGGGCCGCCACCGACAACGGCGAACACGCCAAGATGCTGGGCAAGTACCGCGCCATTCTCGACTTCGCCGATCGGCCCGCCCTCAACGCAAGGGCCGAACCGTGGCAGAGCGCCGCGGCGCTTACAAAGCTGCGGAATGCCCTCGTTCACTTTCGGCCCGAGACGCTGCCCCGGTCTATCACGGGGCCGCATCCGATGGAGTCACTGCTCCACGCTCGGTTTGCACCGTGCAAGCTCCTGGCCGGGTCAGGAAACCCGTGGTGGCCAGATCACTGCTTGGGCGCTGGCTGCGCTCAGTGGGCGCATGATTCGGCGCGAGCTCTCGCCGAACGGGTGGCAACGGACATCGGCGTTGATCTGAACTTCATGCGGATGCGGCGAAACGGCGGATACGGCCGCGCGCCGGGCAGAGAACCTGCCTAGATCATCGCCACCGTGGCAATAGATGCGATTGAAGCGAAAACCAGGCCGACGATCAACCATCGGATGGCTCGGTTCAGCTCGCTTGCTGTGTTGTCCGCTAGCACGCGCACGGACTGGAGGTACTTGGCCAATACGTGAGCGACCTCGCGTTCGCGCTCTCGGAGCTGCGCTGCGTCGCTACCGCTCCACGTGCCCGCCTTTGAGCGTTCGATCAGTTGCGACGCGGGCACTCGATCGATGTCGCCGGCGCGGTTGGCGTGTACGGCGAGCGCTGCCGCGAGTACGAACGCTGCGAGCGAGACAGAGAACAGGACGATCGGAAGGCCGGGAATCCCTGAGTCCTCCTCGGACTTGCTCGCTCCGAACGTGATGGCAGCGGTGAGCAGCGACACGATCGCCGAGGACGTGGTGACGACGGCAAGGGCTCGCGAGCGGAAGCTGGCTAGGTCCTCGTCCGCGCGCCTCGCCTGGTCGACAATGAGTCCAAAGTACGGGTCGCTATCCACGTTGATCGATCTTCTTGCCCTTCTCGGTGTCGAAGTCTGCCCTCAGTTTTCGGTTATCCGGGCGAATCGTCCCGGCGTCGATACTCGACGCTGCGTAATCGCGCAAGCCTTTTGAGGCATGCGAGCGTGAGCGTGTGGCTGCTGCGCTCTTCTTCGCCGGCAGCTTCTTCCCCTTGGACGATTTGGCCGTCGACCGATTGGACGCTGCGGCCTTCTTTGCGGGCGCCTTCTTCGCGGGCGCCTTCTTCGCGGGCGCCTTCTTCGATGCTGCGACCTTCTTCGCTAGAGCCTTCTTCGCAGCCGACTTGCTTGCTGCGGAGGCTTTAGAGCTGGCCTTCTTTGCCGCGCCCACTAACCAGTACCCGGACGAGTCTCGCGAGGCGGCGCGGGCGGCGGCGGGGGAGGACTCGGGTCAGGGCTGCGTCGCTCGGGTGGGGGCACAGACTTCTTGCCCGGCTCCGTATCGAAGTCTCCAGCTTCCATTCCGCCCCCTTGCCGCTCCCGTCCGCACGAACATACCCCAGAGGCGCAGGCTGCTCGGTCGCCAGCATCGGTGTTATAGTCCAACGCCATGGAACCGAACATCGATGAAGTTCATGCGCATCGGGACCCCGCAATCGTGGCTGGGTTCGCCGAGCGCGTGAAGGGCGCCGTCCTCTACGCCGCGAAGGCCGTCGCCGCAGCGGTCACGCCGATCGTCCTGGGCCTCGTCACGGACGTGGTGGCCGACCTCGGCCGCACGGCAACCATGCTCGTCACCTCGGTGCTCAGTGGCGGCATCGTGTTCGGCGTGCGCAACCGCGCCAAGCTCTCGGGCTGATCCGATGCCGAAGGGCTCAGGGCGACCGCCGGAACGTGGCAGCGCTTTGGGCATGCTCGGCTGGCTCATCGCCCACGCGCACCTGTTCGGGTTCAGCGCCGAGGATCAGACCGAGCCGTGGCACTGGCGATACGTCGCTGGCGACCACGTGCCGCCCGCCGTGTTGGCCTACGAGGCCGCTGGCTCCGCTCCTGCCGTACTGCCGGCGGCACCGACAACCACCACCCCCCAAGTCCAGGAGGACGACGACGTGTCACACTTGATTTACGTGGACGAGAGCCCCGCCAACGCTCCCGGCACCCAGCGGGACCCGGGCGTGTTCCACGTCTCCGGCAACGTCGCCGTGTGGGTGGCAAACGGTGAAGCGCTCAAGGCGGGCGCCGTCTGCCGGGCTCGTGGCGAGCAGCACCCCGGTGCCCGTTCGGCGCGTGGCGCTCAAGCTGTACCGGCTGGAGGGGCCGCTGCCCGACTACACCGGCCAGGTGTTCCCCGGGCGCACGGTGGCGACCGACTTCGCCTCTTGGAGCCCGTGACGATCGCCGGAGCGGGAGCGGGGGAGTGGCCTGGTTCTCCTCGCCCCCTTCCCGCTCCGGTTCACGTCGTGGCGGTGGCGGGGCGGCCTCGGCGATGGCCCTGTGGGCGCCCGATGGCTTTGCTCACGGCCTCGGCCGACATGCCGAGGACGACGCCGAGCTCGGTGATGTTCGCGCCTCGTTCGTAGGCGATGCGGGCCGCCTCGTTCCGGGCCGCCTGCGCCACGCGTTGGTTCGCGTTCGCGGCATCGAGCGCCGTCTGCGCAGCCTGCGCGTCCCGCATGGCTGCCGCTCGGACCTCCAGCTCCTCGGGTGTGCCTGCTCGCCCCATGAACCCAATCCTACACCACGGTTGAATAGTCATCAACCACGGTTGACTGTCGTGCAGGTAGTTCGCTAACCTATGGTGAAACGCTATAGCATCCAGGGAGCAACGAATGACTACCGACGCGCCGACCCTTCACCACTCCGAGGAGGTCGTACTGCCCGGCCATCGCTTCCCGCTCCAGCCCGGCGTGGAGTTCACCGTCACCATGGTGGGCAGCCGAAGCAAGCGCATGGCCTTCCGGTCGTTCACGTGCAACGGAGCAGTCCAGTGGATCGATGCGTGGGACGGTCGGCAGGTTCGCTCCGTGCGCCTCGATCGCGTTCGCACCGTCCACCGCACCCGCAAGCTCCATCTGGCTCCAGCGAGCTAAGTGCACTGGAGGTCGTTCGTGGCGCGTACTCTCTGCTGGCGTGGCCGGCGGATCGGGCGAGACAACTCGTAGGTCTTTGGCGCGCCGACTGGTGGAGGACCACACGGCGGTAACCGTCACGGCGCTATTGGTCGCCGTGGCCTTCCTGCGCGCGTACAACCTCGGGCGTTCTACGTCGAACGTGCTCGTCATCATGCGATCGGTGTCGGTAAGCACACTCGTCACGCTCACATTCACGGGTCTGAGCTCGGTCTTGATGCTTCTAGTGATTGCTGCGATCGCAATTCCGGATTGGCCTCCTCGCGCCAACATCAACGACCGATCGCGGTACCGGCGCGTGCTCCTACTGCCCCCTGTCGCTGCGTTCGCCGCGTTTGCCGTGCCACTTGTCGGGTTCGCGCTGCCCTTAGGTGCGTGCCTCGTGATTTTGCGGATCGGCCGCCAGAAGCGCAGCACAAGATATGCCACACATGGACGTCGAGTTCTGGGCGTCCGGAACAAGAACAGCCTTCGCCCGTACCACCTCAGCCGATTGGAGCGAATCCTGCTGCATCCCCAGCGCCTGGCGGTCCTCGTGCTGACCATGGGAGTTCTCACACTCGCTACCGGCGACCCGAACCTGCCCGTCGAACACGTGCGGTTTGACGATCGGCCAGCGGTGATCGGGTACGTGCTGGTGGCGGACGACGGTGGACAGATGGTGATGCTGGAGAAGGCGACGCGGTCAGTCTTGTTCGTTCCTGTGGATCGCGTGGCCGAGAGGGCGGTATGCGAGACGGATCGGTCCTGGTGGTATTCAGCGTCCCTCAAGCCGCTTGTGTGGCTCATTGTGGGTTCGCACGACCTTCCCGAATGCGCGGGCCTGCCGAGCAAGGCAATGACCCCTGTTCCTGTCGCTCCGTCAACGACTGTCGCTCACCCCACGACGGTCACTCACCCCACGACGGAGACAGGAACTGTTCCCGGGCGGCCGGGCGACTCGATCCCGGTCACGTCGCCCGCATCGGAAACCGCCTCGGCCACCTCGACGAGCTGATGGCGTGGGGCCGTAGCGAGTGTTCGACTTCGTTACCAGCATGGTGGTTGACAGTCATGGTCAATCACGTTGACATTGTTAATCCACCCTGGTTGAATAATGCCATGACATCGAACACCACGCCGCTCCCGACGCCCACCACGGGCTCCGCCATCGTCGCCGCCATTGAGGCTTTCTGGGCCGCCATCGTCCAGCGCCACCCCGAGCTCCCCAGCGAGGTGGTGGTCATCACCGGCAGTGGCGCGGTGCGTGGCGGCCTCATCCGCGGTCGGTGGGCCACCGCGCAGTGGCGGACCACCGGGGGCCGCCTCCCCGAGCTGTTCGTCTCGGGCGAGCGCATGGATGACGGCGCCGAAGGCGTGGCCGCCACGGTGCTCCACGAGGCCGCGCATGCCCTCCTGCAGGCCCGTGGCGATGACACTCTCGGCACGAGTCGCCAGGGCCGCTACCACAACGGCCGGTTCGTGGCTGCCGCCGAGGAGCTCGGCCTCCAGGGCCCGAAGTCCCCGGACCCCATCCTGGGGTTTTCCAACTGCACGATCACGAACGAGACGGTCGCCGAGTACGCCGCCGAAATCGTAGAGCTCGCCCTCGCTCTCGGTGCGTCTATCGAGTGGGTGACCATCGAGAAGCTGCGTTCCGCCGCCCTCGCCGTGGGCTGGATCATGGGCGGGCTCGTCACCATCGTGCCGTGGTGGAGGCAGGACGACCCGGTGGCCATGTGGGGCGTGCTCGGCGGGGGCGTGAGGGCTCCTCGCGCGACCCGCACCCGCCGCCCTCGGGTTGTGCTGCAGTGCGGGTGTCGAATCGTGCACGTCCGCCACGACGAGGCGGCCGACTGGCTCGATCTGGACTGCCGCCGCTGCGGTGAGGCGCTCACCGAGCGGTGAGCGCCTTCCACGAGGCGATCGCCTTGGGCGGCCGAAGTCGAGCAATCCGCTGCGCGGTGATCTATCCTCGGCCCCAGGCGGACGGAGACGCGGAAGGAGGTGGTGGGCCATGACCGCACTCGATGACATCGCGAGCGTTCCCGATCTGGGCGAGGGCCTGTACACCTTCCCGGAGGCTGCTCGGATTCTGCAGCGCGGGGCCGAGCGCGTCTCGGTGCGGCAGCTCCAGTACTGGATGGCCACGGGGCTCACCCCGTCGTCCTACGAGGCGGATGGCGTGCCGCTGCTCTCGTTTGATGACCTCGTGAGCCTGGAGGTGGTCAAGCGCTTCCGCTGGAAGGGCACGACACTGCAGCGTGTCCGCGGGTTCGAGAGCGAGCTGCGCGCGTACACCGGCCACGATCGGCCGTTCGCCTACAAGTCGTTCTTCACCGATGGCGCCGAGCTGTGGGGGCAGAAGTGGGGCGAGAAAGGCCCGATCGGCATGCAGCTCACCGGCGCCCGCAAGGGTCACGTGGTGTGGATGGACGCCATCAAGACGTTCGCTCGTGAGGTGAAGTACGTCGGGCAGGAGCAGCACGCGGCACAGTGGAACCTCACCACTTACGTGCAGATCGACCCGACGATTCAGTTCGGCGCGCCAGTGGTTCGGGGCACGAGGGTGACGGTGGAGACGGTGGCAGCGAATCTCAAGGTGGGGACCGTTCGGCAGGTGGCGGAGTGGTACGGCCTGCGGACGGCCGAGGTGCGGGGAGTAAAGGACTATCTCGCCGCGCCATGACTTCCCGCGTTCGTTCTGCCTCGACGCCAACCTGAGTTTCAGGGTGGCGGGGGCGCTCGCGCTCGTGGAGCATCCGGTCATCCACGTGGTGGACGCCTTCCCCCACAAGGTGCCACTGCCCGGCCGCTGCAGCGCGGAGGACGGCGAGATCGCCGAGTACTGCGCCAAGACGGAACACGTGCTCATCACGACCGACAAGGACTTCCAAGGCCGGTGGGTTCGGAGCCAGCTACTCGCCCGGCACGGTACGGAGGTCATCGTGTTCTCCGAGGAGCTGGCCGGCCTCGCCGAGCAGCATCGCCGCATCACCGCACTGATGCCCGTCTGGGGCGCCCTGCTGCGCCGTGACCCTTACGGCCATCGAGTCTGGAGCCAGGCGCCGAAAGGCCCGCCGACGATCCTCATGGGCCGCCAGGCCCGCCGCAAGTCACGACCAGTGCAGACCAGCGCGGCACCGCCGCCGTCCTCGGTCCGCGTTTAGTCCGCGACAGTGGTCAAAGGTGGGCAATGGTGAACAATGACCATAGTTGAACGCCATAGCCATCGCTGCTGCTAGAGCCGCATTTCCGCTGGTCCTGGAGGTGTATGACGGTGAGTCGACCTATAAGCGGGATTCTGTATCGCCTTGCGGCGATGGTGGCCATCCATCTGATGCGACCTACCCGAGGGTTGTGACGACCGGGGTCGTCACGAACGGGCCGCTCATGCCCTCTGCTTGGCCTTGCTCCGAATGGGGTTTGCCGAGCCACGCATGTCACCACACGTGCTGGTGCGCTCTTACCGCACCGTTTCACCCTCACCTGTGATCGACCGGATCGCTCCGGTCGGCCCATCGGCGGTCTCTCTCTGTTGCACTGTCCGTCAGGTCACCCCGACCTGGCTCGCGCCAGCACTCTGCCCGATGGAGTCCCGACTTTCCTCGACCTGATGGACTCAGGCCGCGGCCACCCGGCCGACTCACCGTCGGCCCACGAGCCTAAGCCCCGCCGCGCCGAACCGTCCGTGAGGTTGGGAGCCACGGGTGGCCGTGAGACTCACGGACGGGCCCAGGCGTACGCGGATCAGGCGGGGCAGGCGCCTTGGTACTCGTAGACGAGGGAGTTGAGGCTCGGGGTCTCGAAGTTGACCTTCAGGCGCACGCCGTTCTCGTCGCCGGCACCGACCACCACGAGCAAGGTGCCCAGGTTGCCGAACGCGGACGGGATGGCGGCGACTTCCGGGATCTCGGTGAGCGGGGCGCCACCGACCACGGTGCCGGGCACGGTGGTCTCGGCAGCGATGTCCTGCACCGTGGTGGACGTGCCACCGCTCTCCTCGGTCTCGACCGTGGTGGCCGCGCTGGCCGCTTCGGTGGCGGTGATGTAGCCCTTGGTCGGGCTCCCGGCGTTGATCGCGATCGCCCACACCGCGGCGTGACGGGCTTCGGCGACGCCGATCGTCATCACGCTCTGGCGGATGGCCGGATCGCCGATCCAGTTGACGAACGCCTGCGCCGACGAACTGGCCAGCGACTCCATCCCGTGCAACAGGTTGCGGAAGTCACGGGCGGGGTCGTCACTCGCCGCGATCTCGAGGGCGGCCTCGGTGGCCGGGGTCGGGGCGGTGATGCGATCGATCATCGGCTTGATGACGGCCGAGTCGTAGCGCGGGTTGCCGCACGTCCACGCAACGCCACCGGCGTCGGTGGTGAGCCCTTCGAGCACGACGGCCTGCTCCTCGTGCTTGGCCTTCAAGGCGTTCGCGAGGGCGACGTCGGCGCCGGAGAGCCCGCCCTTGGCGAGCGCGGTGTCGTAGACGCTGACGATGCTGTGCTGCAACGACGACGCGGTGCGCAGCAGCGCGATGTCGGAGACCACCCCGGTCGGCAGTGCGGAGGTGGTCGGTGCCAGACCGACGCGGCCGATCTTGCCGCCGCCGCCCTCGGTGCAGGCCGCGACGAGCGCGCCGACCGTGATCGTGAGGCCACCGAGGCGCAGTACATCGCGCCGGTTCCATTCGTGCTCGGTCACGTCCATCACCCTTCCGCCGGCGCCAACGCGTCGGCTTCCTCGGACACGAGGAGCTCGTCGAGATCAGAAGAGCCGCCGAGCGACACCAGCACCGTGCCGTGACGGGCCTCGGTGACGACGAACGACGCGATCAGCTCGGCGGCGTCGCCGCCCTCCAGCTGGCCGAGCAGGTCGAGGTGCGTGGCGACCAGTGTGCTCTCCAGGTCGGCGGCTGCTGCGAGCACGTCCTCGAGCGACCCACCGAAGTCGGGCGTCCGGCCTTCGACCAGATCGCCGTCCTGCTCGCCGGCGGTGAGCCGGCCCAGCAGACCCGACAGCGCGTTGCCGTAGGCCAGGTGGTTCTCGCGGATCGTGACCAGCACGCTGCGGGTGAGGTCGTCGAGATCGGTGAGCGACCGCAGCGCCACGTCGTACAACGACTTGGCCGCCAGCTCCGCGCCCTCGGCGAAGCCCAGCAACGGCACGTCGGACTCGGTGGGTCGCTTGGCCGGCGCCGTCGTCGTCGTGGCCGGCGGCGCAGTCGTGGTGGGCGCGCCGGAGTCCGGTGGTGTGCTGGCCGCAGCCCGTTCGCTGAGGAACGGCAGCAGCGACACCACCGCACCGCCCAAGCCAGCGCGCACGAACCTGCGCCGGGGGAGGGGCTCACCAGGTCGGTTGGCCTCCGTCACATCGTTGTCCACTCGGGAAGTTCCTTTCGAGACGATCACCGCAAGCCTTCCAAGCCGAGGGTGAACGGAGCAACTCTAGAAGTCCAAGGCCGACAGGTCGGGTATCCAACCCCTGGCCCGCTCGATGGCGCGGGCCCACTGAGCCCGGTCGAGCACGGCGTTCGGCTCCACGACCTGCCGCGGCGACCACGCCGAGGCGATGTCCTCGAGCGACCCCCACACGCCGGTGGCGAGCCCGGCCAGGTAGGCGGCGCCGATGGTGGTGGCCTCGGTGTGCGGCGAGACCTCGACGACGCGTTGCGAGGCGTTGGCCAACGCCTGCACGAACGTCGGGTTCTCGCTCATGCCGCCATCGACGCGCAGCACCGGCACCAGGAAGCCGGTGTCCGCTTCGGCTGCCTCGACGAGGTCGGCCCCACGATGGGCAACGCCTTCCAGTACGGCGCGGACCACCTGGGCGCGCCCGGTGCCGCGGGTGATGCCGAGCAGCGTGCCCCGCGCGCCGTAGTCCCAGGAGGGCGTGCCGAGACCGAGCAGCGCCGGCACGTACACCACGCCATCGGTGGTGTCGCACTGGCTGGCGACCGCGTGGCTGGCCGCCGCGCTGTCGATGATGCCGAGATCGTCGCGCAGCCACTCGACGTTCGTGCCGGCCGACAGCATGATCGCTTCGGATCCCCACGTCAGCTCGCCGTCGCGGCTCCAGGCGACGATCGGGAAGGTGCCCCGGGCGGCCCTGCGGCCGGTCACCGGTGCCGCCTCGCCGGTGCACAGGTCGAGCATGCCGCCGGTTCCGAAGGTGATCTTCGCCTGGCCGGGGTGGATGCAGCTCTGCCCGACGAGGCTGGCCTGCTGGTCGCCCACCAACGCGGCGAGCGGCGGCGATCCCGGCAGGGCAAGGGCCTCGCCGAACACACCGGACGTGCTGACGATCTGCGGCAGCATCCGCATCGGCACGTTGAACGCGTCGCACACGTGCGCCGACCACTCGGTGGCGCCCGGCACGCTGAGCCCCGAGACACCGGCGTTGGTGTGATCGGTGGCGTGCACCGAACCGTTGGACAGGACCCATGCAACCCAGGTGTCGACCGTGCCGAAGCACAGGTCGCGGGAGCGCTGCGGATCGAACGTGTCCAGCAGCCAGGCGACCTTCGTGGCCGATTGGTTCGGAGCGACGTCGATGCCGTGCTCGGCCTTGGCGGTGATGCACGAGAGCACCGTGCGCAGGTCCTGCCAGCCGAGCGCCGGACCGATCGGCTCGCCGGTCGAGCGATCCCACACGATCGTCGAACAGCGTTGCGCGGTGATGCCCACGGCGCTGACCGGACCGCCGTCGGCGAGTGCGGCCCTCGCAGCGTCGAGCACGCGACTCGCCATGTCGGCGGCGTCGAACTCGACCAGGCCGGGGAACGGCGACGACGGCGGGAACGCGGTGTGGTGCACCGCTCGCGGCGTGCCGCTGCCGTCGACGACCGCAGCGCGCAGGCCGGACGTGCCGATGTCGACCACGAGGATGGTCATGTCCGGATGCTCATGTCGATGTCCCCCCAGGACGTGTTCTGGCCGCCGAACCATTCGCAGATGGTGTGAAGCCGCGCTTCTGCAGCGCAGACCCGAGCCCGCCGCCGATCAGACCGGCGACTGCGACCGCGGTCAGGTTGAAGATGGCCGCGAACCAGCGCACCTCGCGGCCGGTGACCAGCCGGGCGATGATGAAGATCGTCTGGGCGATGACGTACGTGCCGATCGCGCACACCAGCCCGTGCATCAACGGCAGTTGCCGTTGCTGCACCCACGCGGCGACGCCGGCACCGAGGACGAAGCCCGCCACGGCAGCGAGGCTCAACCAGGTGGCCGCGGCGGACGTCCCGTCCTTGCCGCTGGCGACGAACGTGGCCGCGGCGGAGAACGGCACAGCGAACACCAGGGCGACCATGCCACCGGCGCGCAGCGCGGCGCGATCGAGCCGTCCCGGCATCGGCTCGTTCACGGCCAGGCGACCGATCCGAACGGCGACCGCAGCCCGAGCTTGCCCGGGTTGAGGATGCCTGCCGGATCCAACGCGTTCTTGAGCGCCTGCAGCACGGGCATGCCCGAGCCGAGGGCCTCGTCCATGAAGCGCGACCGGTTGAGGCCGACGCCGTGGTGGTGCGACAGGTTGCCGCCGGCCGCGAGCACCGCGCGTTGGCCGGCGTCCCACAGCGCGACGTACGTTGCCTCGATCTCCTCGGTCGGCGGCGTCGCCGCGAACGTGAAGTACAGGCATGCGCCATCGAGGTAGCTGTGCGAGAGGTGGCACGTCGCGGCGCGGGCGTGGGGGACGGCGAGCATCGCCGCGCGTACCTCGTCGAAGATGCGCGGCAGGCGCGACCACGGCGCGGCGATCTCCATCGTGTCGACCACGAAACCCTTGCGCGTCAAGGCTTGCAGGGCACTCGTGTCGTTGCGGTGGTGCATCCACTTCTCGACGAGCTCGACCGGCAGCTCGCCGGCGTCGCGGCACTCGTCGGCGACCACCGACATCGTCGCGTCGATGATCGCCGGGTCGCCTTCGTCGAGCACGAGCAGGACGCAGTAGGTGCCGTCGGCACCCTGGCCGCGCTGGGACTCGGGCTCGTCGTACAGGCGCAGCACCGCCGGCGTCGCGCCGCGATGCAGGATCCGCCGGCATGCATCGACGCCGTCGACGAACGAGCCGAACGAGTAGGCCGCCCGTCGCTCGGCGGGGGCAACGGGGTGCACGCGCAACCACACGCGGGTGATGATCCCGAGCGTGCCCTCGCTGCCGAGGAACAGGTGGTTGAGATCGGGGCCCGACGCGCCGGCCGGCCAGCCGCCGGTGCGCACGACCGCACCATCGGCCATCACGACTTCCAACCCGACGACGATGTCCTCGATCTTGCCGTAGCGGGTGCTGTACTGCCCGGCGCCGCGGCACGCCACCCAGCCGCCGACGGTGGCGATGTCGAAGCTCTGCGGGAAGTGGCCGACGGTGACGCCGTGCTGTGCAGTGAGCTCCGCTTCGAGGTCGGGTCCGAACGTGCCGGGCAGCACCTCGGCGATGCCGGAGGTGACGTCGACGGTGACCAATCCGGCCATCGCGGTGACGTCGAGGAGCACCCCGCCGAACACGGGCACCGAAGCGCCGCACACACCGCTACGACCGCCTGCCGCCGTCACCGGGACGCCTGCCGCGTTGCAGGCAGCGAGCACCATCGACACCTGTTCGGTCGTCGATGGCCGGCACATCGCCGCAGCGATCTGCGGCGCGTCGCCGGCGAGCGCCCAGTGCATCGCCAGCGGCCACCAGTCGCGGCTGGCGTTGGCGACGTCGGCGGGCGTGACCGTCGTCGGGCAGATCGACTCGAGGATCGTCAGCAGCTCGGCCTCGACCGCGACGGTGGTCGTGGGCAGCCGGGCACCGGGGCCGGTGAGCTCGATCGGTTCGGTGGGTTCGGTGGTCATCTGGGCGCCCGGCCGTCAGTGGACCGAGCCGAGCAGGTCCGGCCCGGGCACGAGTCCGGCCGCTTGCTCCTCGGCGCAGCTGGCCTGGAACGCCGCCACCTGGGCGGCCGTCTCGGCAGCGTCCCAGCCCAGTTCGCCGGCGAGGAGCTCGGCGACGTCCGCCGCGGCTGCGACCGCAGCGGGCCGGTCGAACAACCGTGAGCGGGTACGTCGTGAGAGCACGTCGTCGAGCGTTCTCGCCATCTCGTGTCGGGCGGCGTGAACGGCCTCGGCGCGCAGGTAGGGGAGCCCGGTGACGAGCGGCCGGCCGAGCTCGGGGTCGGCGTCGACGAGCGCCTGCACATCGCGCGCCAGCGATCCGTAGCGGTTGGCCAGGTGCGCCTGCGGCGAGCCGACCGGCTGGTCGCGATAGCCGTCGGCGCCGAGCAGCGCCAGCTTCTTCGTCCGGCAACGCAGCTTGCGTCCGAGCACGTCGGTCGCCTCGTCGACGGTGTCCTCGGCCATCTCGCGGAACGTGGTGAGCTTGCCGCCGGTGACCGTGATCAGACCAGCGCTGTCGCGAACCACCTTGTGCCGCCGCGACAGGTCGGCGGTGCGACCGCTGCTGGCGCTCTTGACCAGCGGTCGCAACCCGGCCCAGACACCCGTCACGTCGGCCTCGGTGACGCCGGTGGTGACCGACGCGTTGAGCGCTCGCAGCACGTAGTCGATGTCGTCCTTCGTGCACTGCGGATCGACCAGCGGGCCCTGGTAGTCGGTGTCGGTGGTGCCGATGTAGGTGTGCTCGAAGGTGCCATCGGCCTTCGGCCCCCACGGCACGACGAACAGGCTGCGCTTGTCCTTCGGAACCGGGATGACCACGGCGATGTCGTTGCGGACCTTCTCCCACGGCACCGTCAGGTGGACGCCCTTGGCCGGACGGATGGAGTCCGGGTGGGTGCCCTCGGCGAGCGCGCGGATGTCGTCGCTCCACACACCGGCGGCGTTCACCACCACGGTGGCACGCACCGTGAAGCGGCGGCCGTCGGCCTCGACCAGCGCGCCGGTGACGTTCCCGGACGAGTCCCGCGTCAGCTCGACCACCGAGCAGCGGTTGGCGACGGCTGCGCCGTTGGCGGCAGCGGTGCGGGCCACCGTCAGGCACAGACGGGCGTCATCGACCGTCGCGTCGTAGTAGAGGTACGCCGAGGCGAGCCGATCCTTCGGCATCGTCGGCAGGTGGGCGAACGCAGCGTCCTTCTTCAAGCGACGATGGAACTTGCCGATCCGCCAGCCGCCGGTGAGGTCGTACATCCACATCGCCGAACCGAGGGCCCGGGCGATCTTGCGCGACACCACGCCGTCCTTGGTGAGCACCGGGATCATGAACGGCAGCACCTTGACGAGGTGCGGCGCGTTGCGTCGCAGTCGCTGGCGCTCGTGCAGCGCCTCGTACACGAGTCGGACCTCGCCCTGCTGCAGGTAGCGCAGGCCACCGTGCACCAGCTTGGAGCTCTTCGACGAGGTGCCCGAGGCGAAGTCGTCGCGCTCGACCAGTGCGGTGCGCAGCCCGCGGGTGGCGGCATCGAGCGCCACGCCGACACCGGTGATCCCGGCGCCGACGACGAGCACGTCGAAGGTCTCGTTCTCGAGCCGGGTGAGCATGTCGGGGCGGGAGAACGGCGCTGCTGCGGGCATCGCCGCCAGTCTACGTGGCGATGCGAGGCCGGCATCTGCGACATGTGCTCGTTCGCAACGATTGCAGATCACCACGCTGCGCGCGCTAGGTTCGACGACGTGCGCACCCCTGCCGAGCTGACGGCTTCGTTCCGAGCGAGCGGCCTCAAGGTCACCCCGCAACGCCAGCTGCTCTTCCGCCTGCTGCATGGCAACCGTGCCCATCCGAGCGCCGACGCGCTGTTCGCCGTCGCCAGCGAGCAGATGCCGGGCATCTCGCTACGAACCGTGTACCAGACGCTGAACGACCTTGCCGCAATGGGCGAGCTGCAGACCGTGTGGCTCGGTGGCGGGTCGGCGCGATTCGACCCCAACGTCACCGATCACCACCACACCGTGTGCCGCCGCTGCCACGCGGTGACCGACGTGTACGTGGCCGACACCGGCGCGATCGTCGTCGACGGGCTCGACGGGTTCCAGCCCGACGGCGCCTCGATCATCTTCTCCGGCACGTGCGCGTCGTGCCGGACCAGTTCTCCACCCCCAACCCCCCAGGAGCAGCAATGAGCCTCGAAGGCACCAAGACCCACGACAACCTCAAGGAGGCGTTCGCCGGCGAGAGCCAGGCCAACCGCCGCTACCTGTGGTTCGCGCAGAAGGCCGATGTCGAGGGCTACCCGGACTCGGCGATGCTCTTCCGCTCCGTCGCCGAAGGCGAGACCGGCCACGCGCACGGCCACCTCGAGTACCTCGCCCAGGTCGGCGACCCGGCCACGGGTGAGCCGATCGGTGACACCGAGGCCAACTTCAAGTCGGCCATCGCCGGCGAGACCTACGAGTACACCCAGATGTACCCCGGCTTCTCCAAGACCGCTCGTGAGGAAGGTCTCACCGAGATCGCCGAGTGGTTCGAGACGCTGGCCCGCGCGGAGAAGAGCCACGCCGGCCGCTTCGCCCAGGGCCTCGACAGCATCAGCTGAGCTGTCTGCCTCGTTCGTGTGTCGAGTTTGCTACCGGATCGGTAGCAAACTCGACGCGCGCACCCGTTGCCCCTCTTCTCGCGACTGAACCCAGGCGGCCATGACGACCACGTACGACCCGAAGCACCCGAAGTACCTCGACGAAGCCGACGTGCGCGGCGAGCTGACCCGCGTGTACGACCTGTGCCACGGCTGCCGGTTGTGCTTCAAGTTCTGCACGTCCTTCCCGACGCTGTTCCAGATGATCGATGCGCACGACGACCAGGACGCCGGACGGTTGACGCCGGCACAGCAGGACCAGGTGGTGGACGAGTGCTTCCAGTGCAAGCTCTGCTACATCAACTGCCCGTACATCCCCGAGCTGCACGAGTGGGCGCTGGACTTCCCGCGGCTGATGTTGCGCACCGATGCGATGCGCACGGTGAACAAGCAGATGAGCGTTCGCTCGCGGGCCACCAACTCGATGATGGGCCGCACGGATCTGCTCGGCACCGTGGGCACGATCGCCGCGCCGCTGGCCAACAAGGTCATCGGGGCCAAGGAGGGGTCGGTCGTCCGCAAGGCGGTCGAGAAGGTCACCGGCGTGTCCGCGGTCCGGTTGCTGCCGCCGTACGCACGTCAACGCTTCAGCACCTGGTTCAAGAAGCGGCCGAAGCTGCGCATCGCCAAGCGGCAGGGTCGCGTCGCCCTGTTTCCCACGTGCCTCGTCGAGTACCAGAACCCGGCGATCGGCCAGGACCTGGTCAAGGTCTACGAGCGCAACGGGATCGAGTGCTCGATCACCGATGACGTGAGCTGCTGCGGTGCACCCTGGTTGCACAGCGGCGACGTCGAGCAGTTCACGAAGGTCGCCAAGAAGAACGTCGCCTCGCTGGCCGCCACGATCCGCAAGGGCAAGGACATCGTCGTGCCCCAGCCGACGTGCGGCTACGTGCTGAAGAAGGACTACGTCGACTACGTCGGCGGCGCCGACGCCGAGCTCGTGGCTGCGCACACCTTCGACGCCGCCGAGTACCTGATGCGCGTGCACAAGGGCGAAGGCACCTCGCTCGACGTCGACTTCGGCGGGTTCGTGCCGGCCACCGTGACGTACCACACGCCCTGCCACCTCAAGGCCCAGAACATCGGGCTGAAGAGCCGCGACCTGATCAAGCTCACCGGCGCGAAGGTCAAGCTCGTGCAGCAGTGCAGCGGCATCGACGGGATGTGGGGCCTGCGCGCCGAGAACGCTTCGATCAGCCTGGGCATCGCCAAGAAGCTGGGCGACGAGGTCCGCAAGGCCAACGGCGACGTCGTCGCCGGTGACTGCCACCTCGCGAACACAGCGATCACCGAGCAGACCGGCGAGACGCCGTTGCACCCGTTGCAGCTGATCGCCCGCGCGTACGGCATCCCCGAAGAGGAGCCGATGCGATGACGGGTCGCAAGCTCACCTTGGCCGACATCGCCGACATGCGTGCGTACGAACGCGAGCGGGCGGCGTTCCGCGAGCGGATCATCGCCCTCAAGGCCCGCAGGCGGATCGCGCTCGGCACGATCGTGACCGTGCTGTTCGAGAACCGGGACACGATCCGCTTCCAGGTCCAGGAGATGGCCCGGGCCGAACGGATCAGCACGGATGAGGGGATCCAGGAGGAGCTGGACGTCTACAACCCGATGATCCCCGAGCCGGGCCACCTCTGCGCCACCTTGTTCATCGAGCTGACGACGGACGACCAGATGCGTGAGTGGCTGCCCAAGTTGGTCGGCATCGAAGGATCGCTGGAGCTGCAGCTGCCCGACGGGGAGATCGTGCGCAACGTCGTCGATCCCCAGCACGCCAGCCAGCTGACCCGTGACCACATCACCGCTGCCGTGCACTACGTGACCTTCGATCTGACCCCTGACCAGGTATCGAGCTTCGGCGACGGTGTCGTTCTGGCGTGCAACCACCCCGCCTACCTGGAGTCGGTGGAGCTGGCTCCGGCCACCGTTGCCGAGCTGCTGGACGACCTGCGCGGCTGAACGCGCACAATCGTTACGAATTGCCCCTTTCCAAGTGCGGGGGATGAACCTAGATTCGTGCTCCTGCTCGGCACGACAGCCGAACAGCGAAGCCAGATCCGGGGGACGAAAGTCGTGTCGGCGAAACAGATCGTGTGGCGGGAGCTCGGAGCATGTCGGGGGCTCGAGCCGACCGTCTTCTACCCAGACGACGAGGATGACGCGCTCGACGCAAAGGCCGTGTGCGCCGAGTGCAGCGTGCGCGTCGCATGCCTCGAGTACGCCTTGCAGGTTCGTGAGAAGCAGGGTGTCTGGGGTGGTGCGACGGAGCGGGAGCGACGGCGGATGATCCGTCAGCGCCGCCGCTCCGCGTAGCCTCGACCGATGAGCTTGCTCGACGAGTTGGGTGGTTGGCCCGCGCTCCTGACCGAACTGCTGGAGCACCGCGACCTGCCGGCGGCGCACGCCCGGGCGGCGATGACCACGATCCTCGCCGGCGACGCCACGCCGGCGCAGCTGATCGGCTTCGTCGTCGCACTGCGCGCCAAGGGTGAGTCACCCGAGGAGCTGTCCGGGTTGCTCGATGCTGTCCTGGCCGCCGCCGAGATCGTCCCGCTCGGCGACGACCTGTCGTCGCGGGCGATCGACATCGTCGGCACCGGCGGCGACCGCAGCCACTCGATCAACGTCAGCACGATGGCGGCGATCGTCGTCGCCGGCCACGGCGTCCCGGTGTGCAAGCACGGGGCTCGTGCTGCGTCCTCACAGTGCGGCACGGCCGACGTGCTCGAGGAGCTCGGGGTGGCCATCGAGCTGCCGCCCGAGGGTGTGCGGCGCTGCGTCGAACGAGCCGGCATCGGCTTCTGCCTGGCGCCCCGCTACCACCCGGCGTTCCGCTTCGCCGCGCCGAGCCGTCGCGAGATCGGTGTGCCGACCGTGTTCAACCTGCTCGGTCCGATGGCCAACCCGGGACGGGTGAAGCGGCAGTTGATCGGGGTGGCCAACCCGGCCACCGCCGAGCGGATGCTGGCGTCACTGCGGCTGCACGGTTCGCACCGGGCGTGGGTGGTGCACGGCGATGGCCTCGACGAGCTGAGCACGACCGGGGTGTCCACGGTGCTGGCGCTCGACGACGATTCGGTGCACTCGTTCACGGTCGACCCGGTGTCGCTCGGTCTTGCCCCCGCGATCAGCGACGAGCTGGTCGGCGGCAACCCGGCGCGCAACGCGGCCGTCGTCCGTTCCGTGCTCGCCGGTCAGCGCGGCGCGCACCGCAACATCGTCGTGCTCAACGCGGCGGCCGGGCTGGTGGTCGCCGGTGTGGCGGTGTCGCTGAAGGAAGGGCTGCCGATGGCGGAGGAGTCGATCGACAGCGGTCGCGCCGCCGCAGCGTTGGCGGCGTTCGTCGAGGAATCGCAGGCGGCACGGGCCGAGCTGGGCAGCTGAGTGCCGGATGCGCGTGTGCCCGACGTAACGGTGCGGGTGCCGGCGTCGTCGGCCAACCTCGGGCCGGGGTTCGACGCGCTGGGGATGGCGCTGTCGCTGCACGCCGTGCTCGGCACCGGTCGGGCGCTTGCTGACGACACGTCGAGTCGGGCAGTGGACGAGCACCACCCTGCCTTCATCGCCTTCCGCCGTGCCGGCGGCGAGGGGCCGCTGCGGCTCCGCTGCCCGATCCCGATGGGGCGCGGCCTGGGGTTCAGTGGTGCCGTGCGCATCGCCGGGCTGCTGGCGGCGCAGGCGCAGCGCGGCGAGCCGGTCGAGGTGCTCAGCGAGGCGACGCAGTTGGAGGGGCATGCCGACAACGTGGCGGCGTCCCTGCTCGGCGGCGTGGTCGCCGCGGCGGGTGGGCACGCCGTACGGGTGCCGCTCGGGTTCGATCCGACCGTGGTCGTCTGGGTGCCGACCACCACCACCTCGACCGACGAATCGCGCAAGCGGCTGGTCGCCGAGATCAGCCGAGCCGATGCAGTGTTCAACGTCGGACGCACCGCGCTGCTGGTCGCCGCGCTCGCTGCCGGCGACGTGAGCGCGCTGCGCGCCGCGACCGAGGATCGATTGCACCAGGACGCCAGGTTCGCCGGGGTCCCGCAATCACGACGGGCGCTCGATGCCGCGCTCGCCGCCGGAGCGTGGTGTGGCTGGCTGTCGGGATCCGGTCCGACCGTGGCCACCCTGTGCGCTGTCGATGACGCCGAATCGATCGCCGCCTCGATGCCCCCCGATGGCCACACGAAGGTCCTCACCATCGACACCGAAGGCGCCGTCATCCTCTGATCCCACCCCGTCGTGAATCGTCACGTGACGAAACCATGGGCGCGATCGCGACGTCATGTCGTCGGTTCCGCGCCCAAGCGGGGTGGGCGGGCGGGTCAGGCGGCGTGGAGGCGGGTGAGGGGGGAGAGGCGGCCGGCGGGGGACGTCCACACGCCGTCGCAGTGCTGGACCCGCGCTTGGCCGGCCAGGCGGTCGAGACCACGGGCGAGGCAGAGCACCTCGTCCACGGCGTGACGGGGCAGCGGCCCATCGACCTCGCCGGTGGACGGTGCCGGCAGCGGCAGGGTGAACGGCAGCCGATCGGGCTCGCCGACGTGCTGCAGCACACCCCGGTCGAGGTGGAGCACGACGTCGCCAACCGCCACCTCCGTGGCCCCCATCGCACACATCCGCTGGATCATCCGCTGGCGCTGCATGGCGCTGACGAAGGCGTGGGCGCGATCGCGAACGGCAGCGGCTTCCTCGAAGCGCTGCTCGGCGGCCAGCGCGACGAGGCGGGTGCGCAACACGTCGAGCACCAGGTGTGGGCTGGTGGTGATCGCCGACACGGCGCCGGCGCTGATCGCCGCGTAGCGATGGGGATCCACCGACTGAGCGCACGGGCAGGTCGACACCCCGAGCTGCGCCGGCGTGCACGGCGCGGCGACTCCGGTGGGCACGTGGTTGCGGCCGAGCTTGATGGTGCAGCGGCGCAGTGGGAACACGGTCTGCAGCGCCTCGATGACGAGCGTGGCCATCGCCTTCGACGGCAGCGGGCCGAGGTGGGCGCCGAGGCCGGTGGGGTCGCGCACGACGCTGAACCGCGGCCACGCCTCGTGCGTGGACAGGCGCACGTAGCAGTAGCGATCGGAGGTGGTGCCGACCTTGTTGTATCGCGGTGACGCGTGGTGGATGTAGCGGAGCTCGAGCACCTCGGCAGACAAGACGTCCGGTGTCGCAACGCAGGAGATCCGCTGCGTCTCGCGCAACAGCGCGCCGATCTTGCGCCGATCGTCGCTGCCGAAGTAGCTGCGCACGCGCTGGCGCAGGTTGGTGGCCTTTCCGACGTACAGGATCTCGTCGCCGAGCCCGTGGAACAGGTACACGCCGGGCGACCGCGGCAGCGACGTGGTCAGCTTGAGCTTGCCGACCATCGGGTGGCTGCCGAGCTTGGGCAGGGCGATCAGGTCGTCGAGGCCGAGCACACCGTGACCGGCAGCGCGCTCGATCAACAGGTGCAGCAGGTCGGCGGTGGCCAGCGCGTCGTCCAGCGCCCGGTGCGTCGGCTTGTGGTCCAGCCGGAACCGCGTGGCGAGCGTGCCGAGGCGGCAGTCCGGCACCTCGTCGCGCACCAGCCGGCGGGCGAGCGGCAACGTGTCGACGATCGGATGATCGAGACGAGGTCGATCGGAGCGACGCATCGCCGCGTTGAGGAAGGCCGTGTCGAAGTTGACGTTGTGGCCCACGATGACGCACCCGCGTGCGAACTCGAGCAGCGACGGCAGGACCTGTTCGATGCGCGGCGCCGGGGCGACCATCATGTCGGTGATGCCGGTGAGGACCGTGATGGTGGGCGGGATGGCCCGCCCAGGGTTGACCATCGTGTGGAACGTGCCGAGGCACTCGCCGGCGCGGACCTTGACCGCGCCGATCTCGGTGATGCCATCGCCGTTGCGGTCGCTGCCGGTGGTCTCGATGTCCAGCACGCAGAACGTCACGTCGCACAACGGGGTGCCGAGATCGTCGAAGGAGCGTTGCACGAAGCACGAGCGAACCACGAACGTCCGTTCGATGTCAAGAACATCTGTTCGAGTGCCGGTTCGCGCGCCCTCGGTAACGTGACGTCCGTGGAGGACCAACCCGCAGCGGACGACGTGCCGGATTCGATGCTGCTGTCCGCGCTCGAGTTCGCCGTCGGCATCGCCGCTGCCGGGTCCAAGTTGCGACCGCCACTGCCGTTCCCGGCCGGCCTGCGCCCGTTCCTGCGCTTCCACAAGCTGCCGCCGAAGGCGCTCGGGCCGGTGCGCCGCGCGGTCGAGGGCGACGACGTCTTCCGCCAACGGCTGGGTTCAGTGGCCACCGACGAGCTCCTCGATCAGGCGGCGATGCTGTGGCTGCAACGCCCGGAGGGGTGGCACGGCTCGTTGCTCGATCTGCTGGCGGTCGCGTCGACGGCCGGCTCCGACGCGGGCAGCGAGCTGCGTCGCGAACAGCGGCGCCGCGAGGCCGCCGAGGCCGCAGCGGCCAGAGCACGCGTCGAGCTGCTCGCCGCACAGACCGAGCTCGAGCGTGAGCGTGCCGACCGGGCGGGAGACGCCGGAGCGATCACCGCACTGACCGACGAGGTGGCCACCCTTCGGCGCCGGCTCGACGCGGCCACGTCGGCCGCTGCAACTGCGGACGAAGCTCGACGCGCCGCGGAAGCCGCACGCGACGACGCGCTGGCCGATGCGCGGGCGACGGCCGACGCGCTGCGCCGGTCCGAGCAACAACGCTCGGTGACGTTGCCCGACCTGTTGGAGCGAGCCCGCGCGGCGACCACCGATCTCAGCGCGCTGCTCGACGACGCGCACGTGGCCGCCGCACCTCGGAGCGCGCCGGCGCCGCGTCGACGGCGTTCACCTGCACCCCCGACCCGGACGCCGGTGAAGCTGCCGGGTGGGGTGCGCGCCGACACGATCGAGGCGACCGAGCACCTGATGCGATCGGGCGCGCTGGTGCTCGTCGACGGCTACAACGTGGCCAAGCTCGGCTGGCCCGCCTTCGACCTGGAGCACCAGCGGTCGGCATGCGTGTCGTTGGCCGAGGACGTCGCTCGACGGTGGAGCACCGCGATCACGGTCGTCTTCGACGGCGCCGACGTGCTCGGCGCGTCCGCCCCGCGGCGACGGCTGGTTCGCGTGCAGTACTCGCCGGCTGGTGTGCTGGCCGACGACGTGCTTCGCGAGGAAGTCGACCGCCTCGACGTCGAACGGGCCGTGGTCGTGGTGACCAACGACCAGGCAGTCGTGGCCGACGTCCGCGCCGCGGGCGCCTCGATCGTCAGCAGCGACCAGTTCCTCCAGGTGGCCCGGCGCTGACCAGCCGTCGGCGGGCGATGTCACACCCCCGTGGTTCAGTGATCCACATGAACATCACCATCGATTGCGACAGCTGCAGCATGCGCCGCACGGCCACCTGCGCCGACTGCATCGTCACGCACATCCTCTCGCCGGCACCGGTGGAGCTGATGCTCGTCGGCGATTCGGAGGAAGCCCGGGTGGTGCGCCTGCTGGAAGCGGCAGGGATGCTGCCTACGCTTCGCTTCCGTGAGGCCTCCTGACCCGGCGCCCGTCCCGGTCGATGCGGCGCTCGTCGGTCGCCTCACCGCCATCGCTGTCGAGCACGGCCTCACCCACACCGGCATCGCTCCGGCCGAGCCACTGCTGCGGGCCCGCGCCGAGCTGCACCGCCGGGAAGCGCTGAACCTGCACGACGGGATGTCGTTCACCTATCGCAACATCGAGCGCTCCACCGACCCCGCCCAGGCGGTCCGCGACGCCCGCAGCATCGTCGTCGGTGCTCGCCCGTACTTCGACGACGACGTCGAGCCCGTCGTCCACCCCGCCGGGCGTGTCGCCCGCTACTCGTGGGCCGACCACTACGCCCCGCTTCGTGAGGGCCTCTGGTCCGTGGCCAACCACCTGCGCTCCCTCGGCTACCGGGCCGTGCCCTTCGCCGACGACAACAGCATCGTCGACCGCGAAGTCGCCCACCTCGCCGGCCTCGGCTGGTTCGGCAAGAACGCCAACCTCCTGCTGCCCGGCGCCGGCAGCTGGTTCGTGCTCGGCTGCGTGATCACCGACGCCGCGCTACCCGTTGCCGAACAGCTGGTGCCGGACGGGTGCGGCGCGTGCCACCGCTGCATCGACCGATGCCCGACCGCCGCCATCGTCAGCGACGGTGTGATCGATGCCGGCCGGTGCCTGGCCTGGCTGCTGCAGAAGCCGGGCATCGTCGAGCACCGCTGGCGCACGGCGATCGGCGATCGCATCTACGGCTGCGACGAGTGCCAGCTGGCCTGCCCGCCGTCGATGCGCCCGAGCATCGACAACCGCGTCCCTGCCGCTGCCGCCGCTGAGCGCGACCGCCAGCCGTGGATCGACGTGCTCGAGGTGCTCGAGGCGGATGACGACGAGGTGATGCGCGCCTGGGGTCGGCGCTACCTCGCCGATCGCGATCCGCGCTGGGTGCGCCGCAACGCGCTGATCGTGCTGGGCAACGTCGGCGACAGCGCCGATCGCCGGGTCGCCACCGCCGTGCTGCGGTACCTTGCTGATCCCGACGCCGTGCTGCGGGCCCACGCCGTGTGGGTCGCCCGGTCGCTCGGGATGCACGACATGCTGCCCGCCACCGATCCCGATCCCGACGTGCTCGCCGAGCTGTGCCGCGCGTGAAGCACCTCCTCGTCACCAACGACTTCCCCCCGAAGATCGGCGGCATCCAGTCGCTGCTGTGGGAGTGGTGGCGGCGCCTGCCACCCGACCAGTTCACGGTGCTCACCACGCCGTACCGCGGTGCCGAGCAGTTCGACGCCGAGCAACCGTTCCGCATCGTGCGCACCCGCGAGCCCGTCCTGCTGCCGCACCCGTGGATGGTGCAACGCATCGACGCGCTGGCGCGCGAGGAGGGCGCGGATCTCGTGGTGCTCGATCCGGCGCTCCCGGTCGGGCTCGTGGGTCCGTCGTTGAAGCTGCCGTACGACCTCGTCGTGCACGGCGCCGAGGTCACGGTCCCGGGGCGCCTGCCGGGTTCGCGTCAGACCCTCGGCTACGTGCTGCGGCGCGCCCGGCACATCATCGCCGCCGGCGCCTACCCGGCAGCCGAAGCCCGCCACGCGGCCGGGCGGGCGCTGCCGATCACGGTCGTCCCGCCCGGCGTCGACACCGAGCGGTTCCGACCGCTCTCGCCGACGGAGCGGATCGTCGCTCGTGAGCACTTCGGTCTCCCGGTGGACGCCGAGCTCGTGGTCAGCATCAGCCGCCTCGTGCCGCGCAAGGGCTTCGACACCGCGATCCGTGCCGCGGCGCTGCTGCGACGCAGCCGTCCCGACCTGCTGCTGGCCATCTCCGGCGGTGGCCGCGACGAAGCCCGCCTGCGGCAGCTCGCGGCCGGACTGAACGCGCCGGTGCGCTTCCTGGGGCGCGTGTCGAACGACGAGCTGCCTGCGCTCTACGGCTGCGGCGACGTGTTCACCATCCCGTGCCGCAACCGTTGGGGCGGACTCGAGCAGGAGGGCTTCGGGATCATCTTCCTCGAAGCCGCGGCCTGCGGCGTGCCGCAGGTGGCCGGCGACAGCGGGGGAGCAGAGGACGCAGTGGTCGACGACGTCACCGGGCTGATGGTGCGTCACCCCGACGATCCGCGTGAGGTGGCGTCGGCGATCGAGTCGTTGCTCGACCAGCCGACGCGGCGCACGGCGATGGGCGCCGCCGCCCGGGAACGCGCCGTGGAGGAGTTCTCCTACGACGTCCTGGCCCGGCGCCTGGGGCGTTCGCTCGGTGCGCTGCCAGAATGAACCACGTGAGCAAGCTGGTGCGCCTCGACGTCATCGGCACGGCGCTGTTCCTGGCCGTGCTGGCCGTCGCCATCCCGCTGCGCGACCGTCGCCCGGCACAGTTCACCATCGGTGGCGTGTCGATGGTGCTGTTCGCGATCGGCGTCGCCGCTGCGCTGTGGGGCTACACGTCGGCGCTCGAACGGTCGCGAACCGACGAGGTCGGGGTGGCCAACCTGTTCCTCCTGACCGGCCCCACCGCGCCTTCGGCTACCCGGCGGCCGCTCACGGCCTCGCTGGTCCTGCAGGTCCTCGGTGGGCTCGGTGGAGCGATCGCCGGGGTGGTCGGGCTCGACGAGGGCAAGCTGAACGCGTTGGCTTTCGGCGTGCTCGTGCCGATGTTCGGCATTGGCATCAACGGGCTGTGGGCGGCGCGTTACGGTTCTTTCGGCCCTCGGGTCGCTTCGTCATCCGCACCGTCCAACCGTCCGATCGAGTAGAACACCACCATGGCTGAAACGGCGTCCCAGACCATCACCATCGCCGCGTCGCCCGAACGCGTCTGGGCCATCGCGGCCGACGTCGAGCGGTACCCCGACTGGGCCAAGGACGTCAAGGACGTCATCGTCCGCGGACGCGACGGCGAAGGCCGCCCGCTCGAGGTCGAGTTCCGGGCATCCGCACTCGGTCGCAGCACGCACTACACGCTGGCCTACGACTACAGCGATGCGCCCGCGGTGCTCGCCTGGTCGATGGTCCGCGGCGACATCATGCGCACCATCGACGGGGCCTACCACTTCTCGCCCACCCCCGACGGTGGCACCGAGGTTCGCTACGACCTGACCATCGAGCTGGTCGTGCCGCTGCCCGGCTTCGTCAAGCGACGCGCCGAGGTGCGCATCCTCAACACCGTGCGCGAGCTCAAGGTACGCGCCGAGTCGTGAGCGATCCCGCGGCTGTCGGCATCGATGTCGGCGGCACCAAGCTCCTGGGAGTCGCGCTCGACGCGGACGGGACGAAGATCGACGAGTTCCGTGAGCCCACGCCGAACGACTCCGAGCAGCTGCTCGCGGCGATCGCCGGGATCGCCAACCGGCTCGGCGGCACCGGGACGATCGGCCTCGGGGTGCCCGGCCTCGTCAACCGCGACGGCGTGCTCCTGGCCGCCCCGAACGTCACCAGCGTGCGGATGCTGCCGCTGCGCGACGAGATCGGCAAGCGCACCGGACGCAAGGTGATCGTCGACAACGACAACACCGTCGGCGCGCTCGCCGAGTGGAAGCTCGGCGCCGGGCGCGGCGTCGACGACATGTTGCTCGTCGGACTCGGCACCGGCATCGGTGGTGGCGTCGTCAGCGGCGGCGTGCTGCAGCACGGCTACCACGGCTTCGCTGCCGAGTTCGGCCACGTCGTGGTCGATCCCAACGGTCCGCGCTGCCCATGCGGCCGGCGCGGCTGCTGGGAGCGCTACGCGTCCGGCTCAGGTCTTGCGTGGCTGGCCCGGCAAGCGGCGCAGGCCGGCGATCTCGATGCGGTGCTGACGACCGCCGGTGGCCTCGACGCGTTGCGCGGCGAGCACGTTCGCGACGCAGCCGAGCACGGGGATCCGCAGGCGATCGCCGTCGTCGACACGTTTGCGCAATGGGTGGCGCTGGGGTTGATGAACCTCACCAACCTCTACGACCCGGAGCTGATCGTCATCGGCGGCGGGTTGAGCACCAACGCCGACCTCTACCTTCCGCCGATCGAGAAGTGGTTCGCCGAGATGAGCTTCGTCGGCGTCGACCGCCCGGCCCCGCGCCTGGCATTCGCCGAGCTCGGTGCCTACGCCGGCGGCATCGGCGCCGCCCTCCTGTCACACGGCTACTAGTTCCTCGGGTTCGCTGCGCTCACCTGCCGAGCTCACTCGCTGCGCTCGCTCACCCGAACTCCAGTCGGAGCTGCGCTCACCCGTGGCCTGGATAGTTGGCCCGGGCTTCTTCGATCTCCTGCCAGGCGGCCTCGCGGCCGGCGAGGCCGGCGGTGGATGAGGTCTTGCCGGGCTCGAGGGCCTTGTAGACCTCGAAGAAGTGCTGGATCTCGTAGACCAGCTCCGGGGTGAGATCGTCGAGGTCGAGCACGTTCGCCCAGCGCGGCTCGCGCGGCGGCACGCAGATGATCTTGGCGTCCTCACCCGCCTCGTCCTCCATGTACAGCACGCCGACGGGCCGGGCGTCCACCCACACCCCGGGGAACACCGGATCCTCGAGCAGCACCAACGCGTCGAGCGGGTCGCCGTCGCCGCCGAGCGTCTCGGGGATGAACCCGTAGTCGGCGGGGTAGGCGGTGGCTGTGAACAGGCGTCGGTCGAGGAACACCCGCCCGGTCTCGTGGTCGATCTCGTACTTGTTGCGCGACCCACGGGGGATCTCGATCACGACGCGGATGCAGCCGTCCGGGGGATTGGCGTTCATGCACCGTGATGCTAAGAGCACGCCGAACCGGCCGCGCGTTCAGTGCGCCCGCGAACTAGCGTCGAGTCCGTGGAATTCCGTCGAATCACCAACCTCCCCCCGTACGTGTTCACGATCATCAACAACTTGAAGATCGAGGCACGTCGCGCAGGGGCAGACGTGATCGACCTCGGGTTCGGCAACCCGGACATCCCCTCCCCGGAGATCGCCGTCGAGAAGCTCGGCGAGGCGGCACACATCGCCCGCAACCACCGCTACTCGCTCAGCCGCGGCCTGCCCAAGCTGCGCGAAGCCGCCTGCGCGCTGTACAAGCGCAACTGGAACGTCGACCTCGACCCGGAGCTGGAGATCACCAACACGATCGGCTCCAAGGAGGGCTTCAGCCACCTGATGTGGGTGCTGCTCGACCGCGGCGACGCGGCGATCGTGCCCAGCCCGAGCTACCCGATCCACATCTTCGGTCCGCTGTTCGCCGGCGCAGACCTGCGCCAGGTGCCGATGCGCCACCTCGCCGACCCACGGGTGCAGGGCGACTTCACCGGCGACTTCTTCGACAGCCTGACCACCGCCTACGACGTCGGCTGGCCCAAGCCGCGCGTGCTCGTCATCTCCTTCCCGCACAACCCGACCGGCGCCGTCGTCGACCTCGACTTCATGCAGAAGGTGGTCGACTTCTGCCGCGAGCGCGAGATGATCGTCGTCCACGACTTCGCCTACGCCGACATGGGCTTCGACGGCTACCAGCCGCCCAGCATCCTGCAGGCCGAGGGCGCCAAGGAGTGCGCGGTCGAGCTCTACTCGATGACCAAGAGCTTCTCGATGGCCGGCTGGCGCTGCGCCTTCCTGGCCGGCAACAAGGACGTCGTCCAGGCGCTCGTCAAGCTGAAGAGCTACCTCGACTACGGCATGTTCCAGCCGATCCAGATCGCTGCGACCGTGACGATGAACGAGGCCGCCGACTTCCCCAAAGAGGTCTGCGCGATCTACCAGGGTCGCCGCGACGCGCTGATCGACGGGCTGGCTCGCATCGGCTGGGACATCCCCAAGCCGAAGGGCTCGATGTTCGTGTGGGCGCCGATCCCCGAGCCGTACGCCGAGATGGACTCCGTGGAGTTCTGCTCGCACGTCGTGCGCGAGTGCGACGTGGCGCTGTCGCCCGGTGTCGGCTTCGGTCCCGGCGGCGAGGGCTTCGCCCGCTTCGCGCTCATCGAGAACGAGCAGCGCATCGCCCAGGGCCTGCGCAACCTGAAGAAGGGCCTGATCAAGCTCGGCTGAGCCGGTGCGGCGCAGGTTCACACGCCCGTCACGAAATGGTGACGGGCCGCGAACATCGCCTCAGTAGCTTCACGCCGATGCTCACCTACGTCGTCCGCGTCTGGCTGCCCGACCGCCCGGGCGCGCTGGGCCAGGTGGCCAGTCGCATCGGCGCCGTGCGCGGCGACGTGATCGGCATCGACATCCTCGAGCGCGGCGGGGGCAGTGCCATCGACGAACTGACCGTCAGCCTGCCGGAGGACGGTCTTGTCGATCTGCTGGTGGCCGAGATCCGTCAGGTGGACGGTGTGGCCGTCGAGGACGTGCGGCGCGTCTCGGCCGAGCGGCCCGACCCGGGCACGGCGGCGCTGATCGTCGCCGCCGATCTCGCCGAGGCAGCGCCGGAGGTGCGCGTGCAGGTGTTCTGCGAGCACCTTCGTGAGCTGGTCGACGGCGAGTGGTGCGTGGCGATGTCGGCGGACGGCGACGTGCTGTCGAGTGCCGGCCCGGTGCCCGACCTCGCGTGGCTGAGCGCGTTCATCGAAGGCAGCCGCCACCTCGACGCGGCGTCGGACACGACACCTGGCGACATCGTGTGGACCCGTCTCGATCGGATCGGCGTCGTGTTCGCCAGCGGTCGCGCCGGGCGGCCGTTCCACGCCCGCGAACGCCAGCAGGTGTCACTCCTCGGTCGGATCGCCGATGCGCTCGACGGCGTCGTCCCCGCCCGCCCAGTGCCGTGAGCGCTCGACCGCCCGCGTCCACGTGGCGTGGGCCAGGTCGGTGAACGTGCGATCCGGCTCCGGCTCGAAGGCGCGATCGAGCGTCCACGTCGCGCCGATCGCGTCGAGCGACGGCCAGATGCCCTCGGCCAGTCCAGCGAGGTAGGCCGCGCCGAGCGCGGTGGTCTCCTGGTCGGTCGGCCGCCGCACCGTCACCCCGAGCTGATCCGCCTGGAACTGCAGCAGCACGTCCATGACCGACGCTCCACCGTCGACGCGCAGGTCGTGGATGTCGACGCCGGACGCGGCAGTCATCGCGTCGACGGCGTCGCGGGTCTGGAAGGCCATCGCTTCGATCACGGCGCGGGCGAGGTGCGCCTTCGTGCTGCCGCGGGTGATGCCGAGGATGGTGCCGCGTGCGTACGGATCCCACCACGGGCTGCCGAGCCCGGTGAACGCGGGCACGATCACCACGCCGCCGGCGTCGCTCACCGACTCGGCCAGCGGGCCGATCTCGGCCGACGACTCGATCACGCCGAGCCCGTCGCGCAACCACTGCACCGCCGCGCCGGTGACGAAGATCGCCCCCTCCAACGCGTACGCGGTGGTGCCGTCGGCCAACGTCCAGGCGACCGTGGTGAGCATCCCCTCGGTCGGCGCCGGGCAGGTCGGGCCGACGTTCAACAGCACGAAGCTGCCGGTGCCGTACGTGTTCTTGGCCATCCCGGGGTGCACGCAGGCCTGGCCGAACAGGGCGGCCTGCTGGTCGCCGGCCATGCCGGAGATCGGGATGCCCGCGGGCACACCGCTCGCTGCCGCCGTGACCCCGAAACGTCCGCTCGACGGCATCACGCTGGGCAGCGCCGTCATCGGGATGTCGAACAGCGCGCACAGCTCGTCGCTCCACTCGAGGCGGGTGATGTCGAACAGCATCGTCCTGCTCGCGTTCGACGGGTCGGTGGCGTGCACGGCGTCCGCGCTGCCGGCGCCACCGGTGAGGTTCCACAGGATCCAGCTGTCGATGGTGCCGAGCGCGAGCTCGTCGTCCACCGGGATGTCGCGGTTGGCCAGCAACCACTCGAACTTCGTACCGGAGAAGTACGGGTCGAGCACCAGCCCGGTGAGAGCTCGCACCCGGGGGAGCGCGCCGGCAGCGTTGAGCTCCTCGCAACGCGCCGCCGTGCGCCGGTCCTGCCAGACGATCGCGTTGCCGTAGGGCTCACCGGTGCGGCGGTTCCAGGCCACCACGGTCTCGCGTTGGTTGGTGATGCCGATGGCCGCGACGTTCCCGGCGCCGACGCGCTCGATCACGTCGACGAGCGTCTCCGTCACCGCCCGCCAGATCTCCACGGCGTCGTGCTCCACCCAGCCGGGCTCGGGGAAGTGCTGGGTGAACTCTCGATACGACGCGATCACCTCCGTCGAGTCGGGGCTGACGGCTCGACTGCGGACGCCCGTCGTGCCGGCATCGATGGCGATCACCGTGCGCGGTGCGGTTCCGGGTTCGCTCATCGGCGGCGCTGCTTGTTGGTGCGGTTCGGCCGCTGCGACGGGCCGGTGGTCGTTCGTTTGGTCGGTGCCGGTCGGTTCCGCGACGCCACGACCGGCTGCTGCGGTCCCTTGGCCGCGGCCTTCGCCGCGGCCGCAGCACGGGTGCCCTCGCGCAGGTCGCGCAGGGTGGACCGCAGGTAGCCGAACTTCGCCAGCACGGCACTGACGAGCACGAAGAGCACGGCCCCGAGCGCCAGCCCGGTGTACGTGGCGGCAGGGTCCTTCGGGTCGAACACGAGGGCCACCAGCAGCACCCCGATGGCGAGGAAGAGCAGCGCCTCGCGCCCAAAGCGCCTCCACGGGATCGGACGGGACGAATCCCAGGCCATCAATCTCTCCTGCAGTCGATCATCGGCCGCCTAGCGTGTGCAGGCGTGCGAGTCGGCATTCTGACAGGTGGCGGTGACTGCCCGGGCCTCAACGCGGTCATCCGCGCCATCGTGCGCAAGGGTGAGCTGGAGCACGGCGACGAGCTGATCGGCTTCCTCGACGCGTGGGACGGTGTGCGTGAGCGACGCACCATGGCGCTGGACGTGCGTTCGCTGCGCGGCATGCTGCCCAAGGGCGGCACCCTGCTCGGCACGCGTCGTGGCAGCCCGTACGACCTCGAGGGTGGGCCGCAGGCGGTGCGCGACGCGTTCGAGGAGATGGGCATCGACGCGCTGATCGCGATCGGTGGCAACGGAACGCTGTCGGTGGCGTGCAAGCTCCACGACGACCTCGGCCTGCCGATCGTGGGCGTGCCGAAGACGATCGACAACGACATCGTCGGCACCGACATCACCTTCGGCTTCACCACGGCGGTGCAGATCGCCACCGACGCGATCGACCGCCTGCACACCACGGCCGAGAGCCACGATCGAGTGATGGTCGTCGAGGTGATGGGCCGCCACACCGGGTGGATCGCCACCCACGCGGGCATCGCCGGTGGAGCGACGGCGATCATCATCCCCGAGCGCCCGTTCGACATCGACGAGGTGTGCGACCTCCTGCGCAAGCGCCACGAGCGCGGTCGCTACGCGTCGATCGTCGTCGTCGCCGAGGGCGCCGAGCCCAAGGAGGGCACGATGCCCGCACGGGAGAAGATCTACGACCAGTTCGGTCACGTGCGCCTCGGCGGGGTCACCGACGCCATCGCCCACGCGATCGAGCTGCGCACCGGCTTCGAGACCCGCGTCGTGCTGCTCGGTCACGTGCAACGCGGCGGCACACCCACGGCCTACGACCGCGTGCTCAGCACGCGCTACGGCGTCGCGGCGATCGACATGGTCCACGAAGGGCGCTGGGGCGAGATGGCAGCGCTGCGCGGCACCGAGGTGGTTCCGGTGCCCTTGCGCGAGACCGTCGGCCGCACCCGCACCCTCGACATGGATCTCTACGACGTCGCCGCCGTCTTCTTCGGCTGAACGTCAGGCGCTGGTGACAGCGGTGGGGGAGGGAAGCGGCGGGTACGACGGCTGCGCCGACACCACCAGCCCCGGGAAGTCGTACGGCGTCAACGGCTCGCCCTTGAGCTCGCCGTTGCCGGCCGGCCACTGCTGGGCGGTGCCGTCGACGACGATGCGGATGCGGTCGACACCGGCCTCGCTCGCCGTCAGCACGATCTGCGCCACGGCGGTGACGAGCGAATCGCCGGAGAGCAGCTGCAGCTCGCTCGACACGTCGACGATCAGCACGCCGGACTGCAAGCGCGTGCCGAGGAGGTGCGCGTCCGCGGGCAGCGCGGTGCGCAGCTGGGCATCGCGCTCGTCGTCGTTCGGTCCCTGGAACAAGGCAGCGAGCAGCGCCTGCGCCGTCTCGTCGACGTCGCGCGCCACGGGTTGCAGCTTGCGGCTCTGCCCCTGCTCGTCCGGTGCGACGAGGTAGATGCGTGCCGCACCGGTGGCCGCACCGCCCTGCTGACCGTTGCCCAGTTGCAGCTCGGTGCGTTGATCGGCACCGATCGTGCGCGGCGTGTCGTCCGATCCGATCGAGCAGCCCGACGCGACGAGTGCCAGCAGTCCGAGCCAGATCGCGAGTGCGAACCGGGGCGCGCGTCGAATTGCCCGGTGCGTGTGAGTGCTCGCTGCGATCACGGTCCTAGACCTCTTCCGCCGGCAGCTCGAGCACGAACCGCGCCCCGGGTTCGCCGTCGGTGCGGTCTTCCACCCACACCCGCCCGCCGTGCATGCGCACGTGTTCGTCGACCAGCGCCAGACCGAGACCGGCGCCGTCGCTCGTCGCCCGCCGTCCGGCGGCGCCACCGCGGGCGAACCGCTCGAACACGAGCTGACGCTCCTCCATGGGCACCCCGACGCCGCGGTCCTCGACGGCGATCCACACGTGCCCGAGCGGCTCGCCTTCGCCGTCGGCTTCGACGACCGAGATCGAGGCCTCGCCACCGCCGTGCAGCCGCGCGTTGTCGATCAGGTTGGCCACGACACGCGCGAGGCGTCGCTTGTCGCCGCTCATCACCATGCGTTCGGCGCGCTCGGAGACCGTCACCCTCGTCGACGGCATGCTGCTGACGGCGACGGCCTGGCGCACGAACTCGGCGACGAACAGCTCGTCGAGGTGGAGTCGGATGGCGCCAGCGTCGAACCGCGAGATCTCGAGGAGGTCGGCGACCAAGCCCTGGAAGCGAGCGACGTCGGCAACGAGCAGATCGAGCGCCGCCTGTGCCTTCTCCGGCATGTCGTCGCGTCTGGCCTGCATCACCTCGACGCTGGCGGCCAGCGTCATCAACGGCGAGCGCAGCTCGTGGCTGACGTCGCTGGCGAACCGAGCGTCGCGCTCGACGCGCTCCTGCAGTGCGGCCGCCATGTCGTTGAACGCGTTGGCCAGGATCTGCAGGTCGTGATCGTCGGTCGGCTCGAGGCGGGTGTCCAGCCGGCCGCCGGCGATCGCCTTCGCCGCTTGGGCCGCGTCGCCGAGCGGCTTCACCGCGCGCCGGGCTGCGAGCGACCCGATCAGTGCGCCGGCCATCGTCGTGATCACGCCACCGAACACGAGGCTGACGGCGACGTTGCGCAGCGTCGTGTTGGCGTCGTCGAGGCTGACGAACTCGAAGTACGAGGCGTCGGTCACGGTGAGCGGGATGCCGATCACCAGCACCGGGCTGCCACCGATGTCGGTGATCATCCGTGCCGGCTCGCCGTCCTGCATCACGCGCGACTGCAACGCGACGGGGATCGCGTCGGGCCCGAAGCGCGACGGCGACGTGGCCGCCCACGCGCCGCGGACGTTGACAGCGGCCCGCGCCACGCCGAGCGAGAGCAGCCGCGCGTTGACGTCGTTGGCGGAGGCGTTGCCGACGAGCTCGTTCTGCGCGACCTGTGCGTTGCGGTACGCCTGCTCGATGCCGGACCGGTCGCGCTGGTTGACCATGCTGCTGCGCGTGAAGCTGTAGGCGGCAGCGGCGAGGAACGCCGACAGCAGCAGCGCGCCGAGGGCGAACATCAGCAGGATGCGCGTGCGCAGGCCGAGCCGCGCCGGGCGGATCTGCGCCGACCACTCGGTGAACCGCTGTCGTCGTGTCGGACGGGTGAGCCCGGTCGTGGCCGTGTCGTCGTCGACGCGTACCAGATCGACGCTGGTCACTGCAGGATCACGACTGCAGTCGGTACCCGAGCCCGCGCACGGTGACGACGTGGCGCGGGTTCGCCGGATCCGCCTCGACCTTGGTGCGCAGCCGGCGAACGTGCACGTCGACGAGGCGGCCGTCACCGAAGTAGTCGTAGCCCCACACCTTGTCGAGCAGGCTCTCCCGGCTGAACACCCGGCCGGGGTTCTGGGCCAGCTCGCACAGCAGTCGGAACTCGGTCTTCGTCAGATGCAGCTCGGTGCCGCTGCGCAGCACCTTGCCCTCGTCCGGGATGATCTCCAGGTCGCCGAACACGAGCCGGGCGTGCGACGGGCTGATCGGGCGGATGCGGCGCAGCAGGGCTCGGATGCGCGCCGACAGCTCCTTGGGGGCGAACGGCTTGGTCAGGTAGTCGTCGGCACCGGCCTCGAGCCCGGCCACCACGTCGTGGGTGTCGTTGCGCGCCGTGACCATCACGATCGGCACGTCGCTGTGGCGACGAAGCGTGCGGCACAGCTCGAAGCCGTCGATGCCCGGGAGCATGATGTCGATGAGCACGACGTCGGGGACGGCGGCGCCGAACAGCGTGATCGCCTCCTCACCGCTGCCCGCTTCGTCGACGGTCCAGCCCTCGTCCTCGAGGGCGAGCTTCACCGCAGTGCGGATGCGCTCATCGTCTTCAACCGTCAGGATCCGGGTTCCCACGGGTCACATGATGCCAGGCCGGGGGCCCGCTTCGGTGTTCGCCAGCAGCTCGATCATCTGATCGAACAGGAACGGGTTGGTGACGAGCACGTTGGAGTGGTGCGCCGGGCCACCGTCGAACGACCCCGTTCGGCAGCCGGCCTCACGCGCGATGAGCTCGCCCGCCGCCATGTCCCACGGGCCGAGGTAGCGCTCGAAGTACACGTCGACCCGGCCGGCGGCGGCAGCGCACAGATCGGAGGTCGCTGCGCCGGAGCGGCGGATGTCGCGCACCTGTCCGATCATCTCGACGATTCGCTGCGCCTGCGCGATCCGTCGCTCCGGGAGGTACGAGAACCCGGTGGCGACCAGCGCCTGCGCGAGGTCGGTGGTCGTGCTGCACGTGATCGGACGAGCGCCCAGCCGGGCGCCACCGCCGCGCACCGCGGTGAACAGCTCGTCGGTGGCCGGCACGTACACCGCGCCGACCTCGGTGCCGTCGTCGGTGCTCGCCGCGATCGACACGGCGTACCCCGGCAGCCCGTAGAGGAAGTTGGTCGTTCCGTCGATCGGATCGATCAACCAGTGCACACCGGTGCTGCTCGCAGTCTCGGTGCCCTCCTCGCCGATCACACCGTCGCCCGGGCGGGCGGCAGCCAGCGCACCGACGATGAACGCCTCGGATGCTCGATCGAACTCGGTGACGACGTCGGTGGACGACGACTTGGTGGTCGCCGCCGCGATCCCACCTTCGCGACCGTCGCGGACCATTCGGCCGGCCTCGGTCGCCAGTCGCGCCGCCAGGGCGACGAGCTCGTCGCGATCCAGCGTCATCGGGTGTTGCCGGGGCCGATCGCGCCGCGTTCGCGAGCTTCGATCTGGCGCCACTCGCCGATTGCCCGGAGCACGAGCACGGCGACGATGCTCATCCCGATCGCGGCGAGGACAGCTCCGGAGAAGGCCCCGACGCCACGCTCCGCCGCACACTCGCCGTGGCACTGCAGCTTGACGAGCGTGTACCCGATCAGCCCGCCGGCGAAGCCGCCGAGGAGGATCGAGACGAACGCGAGGATCCGGGCGCCGGGCGAGGGGAGCGCCGAGAGCGGGCGATCCGCAGCCGGATCGCCGTCGCCTCGGCCGGAAGTTGGACTCGGTGCCACGGCAGCCATCGTACGGGCACCGTAGAGTGCCCGACCGTGCGCGTGACGGTCGTCGTTCCGACATACAACGAAGCGGACAACATCGACCGGCTCTGCCGCGCCGTCCGCGCCGTCGCCCCGGCGGCGATGATGCTGATCGTCGACGATGCCAGTCCGGACGGCACTGCCGACCTCGCCGAACGCCTCGGTGACGAGCTCGGCAACATCACCGTGCTCCGCCGCGCGGGCAAGACGGGGCTCGGCGATGCCTACCGAGCGGGCCTGCGCGCGGCGATCGAGGCCGGCGCCGAGATCTGCGTGCAGATGGACGCAGACATGTCGCACCCGCCCGACGCCCTGCCCGCCCTCATCGCCATCGCCGAGCACGGCGGCGATCTGGCGATCGGCAGCCGCTACGTACCCGGCGGGCTCACCGAGAACTGGCCGCCGCGTCGCCGCTGGCTGTCGCGGTGGGGCAACCGGTACGCGGCCGGCGTGCTCGGCCTGGCGATCAACGACGCGACGGCGGGCTACCGCGCGTACCGCACCGAGGCATTGGAGCGGATGCACTTCGAGACGGTTGCCGGCAAGGGCTACGGCTTCCAGATCGAGATGACCTACCGGCTCGTGCGCCTCGGTGGCAAGGTCGCCGAGTTCCCGATCACGTTCCGCGACCGCACCGAAGGCACCTCGAAGATGTCCGGCAGCATCATCAGCGAAGCGCTCCTGCTCGTCCTCAAGCTGTGGGTGGCCGACTTCAGCGGCCGACGGACACGACGCGCCCGCGGCGGCTGAGCGAGACTGCTGCGGTGCGCGACTGGTTGGTCGGCGGAGCCCTCATCCGTCACGGGGACGGGCTGCTGCTCGTCGGCAACCGCCGTCGCGACGGATCGGTCGACTGGACCCCGCCCGGCGGGGTGATCGAGCTCGGCGAGCCGTTGCTCGACGGCCTCGGCCGTGAGGTGCGCGAGGAGACCGGCTTGCGCATCACCGGCTGGATCGGCCGCCGGTACGCGGTCACCGTCGAGGCACCCGACATGGGTTGGCGTCTGACGGTCGAGGCGTGGGAGGCCGTCGCCGCCGAGGGCGACGTGTGCATCGACGACCCGGACGGGATCGTCGAAGACGTGCGCCACGTCGCGGCCGAGGAGGCGGCGATCCTGTTGGCGACGAGCCCGCCGTGGGTCCACGTGCCCGTCACCCACTGGCTCGGAGCGGGTGCCGACGGCGATCACTCGTTCCGGTTCGTCCTGCGCGGCACCGACCGGGCAACGGCCGTCATCGAACGGATCTGATGAGCGAACCTCGCGTCATCCTGCACGTCGACATGGACGCGTTCTTCGTCTCGGTCGAGCTGCGCCGTCGGCCCGAACTGGTCGGCAAACCGGTCGTCGTCGGGGGAGCGGGCCCGCGTGGCGTCGTCGCCGCGGCGTCCTACGAGGCGCGCCGCTACGGGGTCCGCTCGGCGATTCCGAGCACCACGGCGCGGCGGTTGTGCCCGGACCTGGTCTTCCTGCACGGCGACCACGACCTCTACGGCCGGGTCAGCGCCGAGGTGCACGAGATCTTCCGGTCGGTGACGCCGACGATCGAGCCGCTGGCGCTCGACGAGGCCTTCCTCGACGTGACCGGATCGCAGCGGCTGCTCGGCTCCGGTGTCGAGATCGCCCAGCTCGTGCGCGACCGCGTCCACGCCGAGCTGGCGCTGGCCTGCTCGGTCGGCGTCGCCCCGAACAAGTTCCTGGCCAAGCTGGCCTCGGTGGCGGCCAAGCCGCGCATCGGCGAGACCGGCATCGAGCCCGGCGCCGGGGTCGTCGAGGTCCGACGCGGCGAGGAGCTGGCGTTCCTCCACCCGCTGCCCGTGCAGGCGCTGTGGGGCGTCGGGCCGGCCACGCTGGAGCGGCTGCACGGGCTCGGTGTGCGCACCGTCGCCCAACTCGCCGAGCTCGACGAGGCAACGCTCGTTGCGGTGCTCGGCAAGGCCCACGGCACTCACCTGCACCGGTTGGCGTGGGCGATCGACGATCGGCCCGTCCACGTCGACCGCGAGCTGAAGTCGATCGGTCACGAGGAGACGTTCAGCACCGATCGGCACACGCATGGTGAACTTCGTGCGGAGCTCGTCAGACTCGCGGACGCGGTCGCCGGCAGGTTGCGCGCGCACGGCGGCGGAGCGCGCACGGTCAGTGTGAAGGTGCGCTTCGCCGGCTTCGAGACGATCACCCGCTCCGTCACGCTCTCCGCCGGCGTTGGCTCGGCGCATGCGATCACCGCTGCCGCCGAGCCGTTGCTCGCTGCCATCGATCCCGGGCCGGGCGTGCGGTTGCTCGGCGTCAGCGTCAGCAACTTCGCCGACCAGGCCGAGCAGCTGACGATGGACGGGCTGTTCGCCGCCCCCGCCTCGCCCGGCGGGCAGTCCGTCAGTGCTCAGGACGTCGGACGAGGGTGGCAGCTCGCCGAGGAGACCATGGACGCGATCCGCGAGCGCTTCGGTGCTACCGCCATCGGACCCGCCAGCGCGGTCTCGGCGTCCGGGCTGCGGGTGGTGCGGCGAGGTGCCCAGCAGTGGGGTCCGGCGGCCGACTCGTGACGCGACGATCGTCGTCAGAGCGTGCTTGTCGATCGTGAAGAGATTCGCAGGGATGACCGCTGCGCGTTGTCTCACCGGGCCGCGCGTGGAATGATGCGTGAAGGCACAGCTGAGGAGCACGCCCATGCCGCTCTCTGAGGACGAACAGCGCATCCTGCGACAGATCGAAGAGCAGCTCCAGCGCGACCCGAGCTTCGGTCGCGAGATCCGTCACCGTGCACCTGGATCGAGGCGAGCCATGATCGTCACCATCGGAGCCACCCTGGTGTGCCTCGCTGCGTCCGTCCTCCTGCTGCCCGTCAGCCCGTACCTGGCGTTCGTCGCCTTCGTCGGCGCCGTGTTCGCCGTCTCGATGGCCGAGCGTCACGTGCGTGCACTGGGTGAGCACAGCATCACCAACCTCGGCTCGAGCGTGCGCAACCGCTTCGGCGGGCCGAGCTCGCCGCGCCCCTCGAACTGACGCCGCCAACCCGTCGCGCTAGCTGCGCAGGCGCATCCGGGCGATGCGCGGATCGATGCGACTCATCAACCGGGTCGTCCACGGGATCCGTTCGCGCACCAACTCGTCGATCTCCTGCTGCAGCTGCTCGCAGCGTCGCGCTGCCGTCTCGTCGACGGGTCGAGCGGAGTACACGACACGGGTGACGTGACGGGCGATCTCGCCGATCATCCGTCGGTCGACGCCGGTGGCCAGTTCGACGTCGCGTGCGTACTCGACCGGCGTCGCACCGGCAACGGCCGGGGCGCCCGCCAGACGGACGCTGGCGACCGTGTGCTGCCATGCGGCCAGCACGCGGTCGGCGGCGGTGTTGCCCACCAGTTGCGACCGACGAACGATGCGTGGCATGAACAGGACCCACCCGACGGCGCCGGCCACCAACCCGAGCACCACCAAGAGCGCCGTGGTCGTCGTGCTGCCGCCGCCGGTCGAGATCCCGGCGATGGCGATGGAGGTCGTCGTGCTGCCGCCGGCCAGCGGGCCATCGAGGTCGAGCCCGGTCGTCGGAGTGGGGCTGGTGGCGGGGGTGAACGAGGTCACCGTGCCCGGTCCCGTGCCCGGTCCTGCAGCGGTCTCGTCCTGGCCCGGCTGGACGCCGGTGTGCGCCTGCTGACCCGGAGCGCCGCGCCCGGGCGTCGGATCGAACAGGACCCAGCCGTAGCCCTGGAACCAGATCTCCGACCAAGCATGCGAGTGGCGACCGGCGACGTGGTACTTGCCGTCGGATTGCAGCTCGCCCTGCGTGTAGCCGACGGCGACGCGCGCCGGCAGCCCGACGGCGCGAGCCATCGCTGTGAAGGTGCCGGCGAACTGCTCGCAGTAGCCGCGTTCGATGCGCAGGAAGTTGCGCATCGCGTCGTCGCTGTGGCCGCGCTGCACATCGGTGTCGTACGTGAAGTTGTCGCGGAAGAAGTTCTGCAGCAGGATCGCCGCGTCGTAGGGCGTCGCCGCACCGGCAACGATCCCTCGCGCCTGGGCCCGGATCTCGTCGGGGAAGTCACTCGGCAGCTGGATGGCGTCGGGGTCGGGCACGCCGTTGGTGCTCGCTGCGCGCAGCTCGTCCGGCGAGGGATCGGTGATCGCCGAGATGATGTTGAACTGCTGCCCAGTGTGGTAGCCGTCGTTGGGCACCACCAGCGTCTGGGTGCTCGGTGCCCACCACAGCCCGCCGGTCGTCACCTGCAGGGGGCTGTACGCGGCCGGGACGAAGTTGCCGGTGAGGTTGGAGATCGTCACCGTCTGGGCGAGGGTCGTGGCGTTCGGCGCGGGATCGACCAGCAGGTTGCCGCTGGCCGGCTGGAGGTCTTGATCCGATGGCGTCCAGACCGTGCCGTCGAACTTCGACAGCCCGGCGACGCGCCAGTACGACGGCTGTGCGGACGACACGATGAAGTACTCGACGTTCGACTTGTTGACGAGCCGCGACCGGATGTCGACCAGTGGGCTGACCACCTGGGTGACGTCGCCATCGCGGTTGCGGGTGTCGAGCAGTGCTTCGTCGCCTGCACCCGGCAGCCGCGGCGCGGCGAGGCCCGCGCCGACGCCGGCGATGAGCGCGCAGGCAACCGCGGCGGGGAGTGCCGACGACAGCGACCGCCGTCGGTTGCCGAGCCACGCGGTCTCCTCGCGGGCGTGGCAGAAGCGCAGCACCGCGACGGTGAAGAGCGCAACCGCCACCCACAGCGCGCCCGCTGCGACGCGGTTGCGATCCGACCCGAGCGCCGACGTGAACACGAACACGACGCCCGTGGGCACGATGGCCTCGGCGCGACCGAACGCACGGAACGCGAACGCGTCGGCGACGAGCGAGCACACGGCCAGGAGCGCCGTGGCCGACACGGCGAAGCTGCCTTCGCTGGGCACCGGGGCAACAGCGCGTGGGAACTGCTCCCACACGAGACGCAGATCGGCGCGGAACGCCTCGATCGTCTCGGAGCTCGGCAGTGCGAGGCTCGTCGTGTCGCGGTAGTACACCAGGGCCAGCAGCTCGACGATGAGCAGACCGACGATGGGCACCGCGATGTAGCCGGGCACGCGCATGCCGCGCAGTGCTGCGCTGGCGAGGTGCACGCCGACGCACACCACCACCATCGACTGCAGGTAGGCCCAGTCCGGGAAGATGCGGCAGAAGCCGATCGCCGTGACGACGGTCAGCAGCGTGACGACCGATGTGGCCAACGGCTCGACCTGGTTGCCGCGCCGCGCGGCCGTGGGCGATGGCTTCGCCGCGGCGGCGGCCGGCCTCGATGCCAACGTCGCGGTCATCGCATCGCTCCGGCGTTCGTGCCGGCGATGAGGATCGCCCAGCTGCGCTCGAGCGACTCCATCGACGTCGAGTCGACGAGGAACCTGCCCTGCACCGGCGGTGCGCCGGTGGTGACGACGATCAGTGCGTCGTCGGGGCCGAGCGTTCCGGACGCGGTGAGCACTGCCTGGCTGCGGTCGTGTCCGGTGACCATGACGACCATGCCGAGCCCTTCGCTCGGCCCGCCGCGCAACCAGTCGCCGTTGAACTCTGCGGCGGACGGCTGCACGCCGGCCAACCAGCGCAGCGTGGCCACGGCGACGTCCGGGCCGCGGGCATCGAGGTCGGCGCCGATGAAACGAGTGGTGATGCCGGCCGCAGCGGCGCTGCTGACGACGCTTGCCGCGGCGGACACGGCGAGCTCGAACGTGTCGGCGTCGTACTCGTCGGCGTTCGGGTCGAGGACGACCGTGCAGCGACGCAGACCTTCGAGCGCGGTCTCGCGCACGAGCAGTTCGGTGGATCGAGCCGACGCCCGCCAGCTGATCCGGCGCAGATCGTCGCCGGCCACGTACTCGCGCAGCGAGCGGAACTCCGAGCCGGTCTGCCCCCATGCCTTGAGCCGGAGGTGCTGGCCGAGCCGACCGGCGGAGCCGAGCTGCGGGAACGTGAGGGGGATGTGGGCGGGCACGACGAGGACCTCGCCGGTGCCCGCCATCTCGTTGGTGCGCGAGCACAGGCCGAGCAGGTCACGATGCTCGGCCAGCAGCGGACCGGTCTGGAGCAGCCCACGCCGGGCTGTCGGGACGCGGTACGCGGCCATCGCCGATTCGCCGATGGCCAGCGGTGCCAGCTGCATGGGCGCCCCGCCGTTCTCGCCGACCGGTTCCCACAGGTTCAGGTGCGGGCTGCGCCGCCGACCCCGGTTGACCACCTCGATGTCCACTCGGGCCGATTCACCCACGACCACCATGGGCGGGCGCGCCGTCCGATGGACGTGGAGGGCGGGCAGCGCGCGTTGCACGGCGAGCAGCGCCAGCACGATCGCCAAGACCAGTCCCGTGCCGAGCACGTACAGCTCGATGAGGCCGAACAGGCGCCCGACGACGAACGCGCTGACGGCAGCGACGACGGCAGTCCAGCCGTGCCGCGTGAGCACGGCTCAGCGCCCCGAGGGCACGGCGACGTGATCGAGCAGTTCGTGGACGACGTACTCGCCGCTCACACCTCGAGCCGCGGCGTCGGGCCGCAGCACGACGCGGTGGGCGAGGACCGCCACCGCCACGGACTTGACGTCGTCGGGTGTGGCGTAGTCACGACCTTGCGCCGCGGCGACCGAGCGGGTGGCACGAGCGAGCTGCAGCGTGGCACGGGGTGACAGGCCGAGGACGAGCGACGGGTGCTGACGGCTGGCCTCGGACAGGTCGACGAGGTAGCTCTTCAGCGGACCGGCGAGGTGCACGGTGCGAACGGCGTCGATCATCATCTGCACCTCGGCGACGCCGACCACGGGGCGCAGGTTGGGCAGCGTCTCGTTGGCGCCCTGCGAGTCGAGGATCTCGAGCTCCGCGTGGCGAGCCGGGTAGCCGAGCGACAACCGCATCAAGAAGCGATCGAGCTGGCTCTCCGGCAGTCGGTAGGTGCCCTCCTGCTCGACGGGGTTCTGCGTGGCGACCACCATGAACGGGGCGGGCAGCACGTGACTGACACCGTCCGAGCTGATCTGTCGCTCCTCCATCGCCTCGAGCAGCGCCGACTGCGTCTTCGGCGACGCCCGGTTGATCTCGTCGGCGAGGACGATGTTGGCGAACATCGGTCCCTGCTGGAAGACGAACTGCTCCGTCGCCCGTTGGTACACGCTGACGCCGACGAGGTCGGCGGGCAGCAGATCGGGGGTGAACTGCACGCGCTTCCAGGAGCAGTCGATGGACGCGGCGAGCGCTTTGGCCAAGCTGGTCTTGCCGACGCCGGGCACGTCTTCGATCAGCAGGTGGCCCTCGGCGAGAAGGCACACGACGGCGAGGTCGACCGACTCCTTCTTGCCGTGGACGACGCGCCCGATGTTGCCCGTGATGGCATCGAAGAGCGATGCGAACGTCGGAGTGGGTTGGGTCTGGAGCGCCGACACGTGCCGAAGGGTAGACGGCGATCGCCCATGTGCGCATTCACGAGGTACCGTCGGCCGCCGTGAACACGGCCGCCAACACCGGGACAGCGAGCACCGGTGCAGCGATGACAGGGTCGGGTCGGGCACCGGCGTGCTATCTGGCCATCGACGTCGGCGGCACGAAGCTGGCCGCGGGCATCGTCGACGAGTCAGGTGCCGTGCTCGTCCGCGACCGCGTCGCGACGCCACCGCGTGACGTGTGGCCGGCGTTGTCGCGCCTCGTGCTGCGCGTGCTGGCTGCGGCCCCGACGCCACCGATCGCCGCGGGTGTCGGTTGCGGCGGACCGATGGATCCGGCCCAGCGCACGGTGACGCCGTTGCACATCCCGTCCTGGAAGGCGTTCCCGTTGGCCGCCGAGGTCGAGGAGCTGACCCAGCTGCCGACCGTCGTCGACAACGATGCGAAGGCGTTGGCGCTCGGCGAGATGTGGTGCGGGGCGGCGATGGGCGAGCGTGACTTCGTCGGGGTCGTCGTCGGCACCGGCGTCGGCGGCGGGATCGTCAGCCGCGGTCGCTTGCTGCACGGTCGTGTCGGCAACGCCGGGCACATCGGGCACATCGTCGTCGAGCCCGACGGCCGCCCGTGCCAGTGCGGCGGCCGCGGTTGCCTCGAGGCGTACTGCAGCGGCCCCGCGATCGAAGCCGAGACGGGCCGACCGCCGCAGCGCGCGCCGCAGGCCACCGTCGAGCGCACCGGCATGTTGATGGGTCGCGCCGTCGCCTCACTGGCGGCGATCTGCGATCTGCGTCTGGCGGTCATCGGTGGTTCGGTGGCACTCGGCTTCGGCGACACGTTCTTCCGCGCCGCCGAGAACGAGGCGCACCAACGCGGCCGGCTGTCGTTCACCTCCGACATCCGCATCATCCCCGCCGGCCTCGGTCAGTGGGCGCCGCTCGTCGGTGCCGCCGCGCTGGCCCGCCTCGCGCCGCGCTGAGGCCCAGCAACCGGATCGACGATGAGCGACGCCGACGCGGCGATCGCCGCACAGCTCAACGACGAAGGCGTCGCGTTCGGAGAGGTGGGTGACGACGCCTCGGCCCTGGCGCGCTACGACGAGGTCGAGCAGCGCTTCGGCTCAGCCGACCACCCGGCAGTCGTCGCGCAGGTTGCTCGCGCACTCGTGAACGCCGCGCTCGTCATCGATGATCCGGCGGTCTCCTTGCCGCTGTTCGACGACGCGGTCCAACGGTTCGGGGATCATGTCGACGTAGGAGTCCGCGCGGTCGTCGCTCGAGGAATGCGCCAGCGCACGCGGATGCTCCTGCATCTCGATCGCTCGAGCGACGCCGCTCGCGCTGCGGTTGACGTGATCACCCGGTTCGGTGTCGAAGGCGACCCGGCGATCCGGCTCCAGGTCGCGCTGTCACGTCGCGACAAGTCGCGAGCCTTGTGGCGGATCGGCAACCGGGCTGCAGCGAAGGCGGCGTTCGACACGATCACCGAGCTCTATGGCACGGACGACGATCTGATCGCGACACATCGGCTCGTCGCCGAGATCCTGTGCGGCATCGGCAACGACGCGCTCGAACTTCGTCGCGGCGAGACGGCGATCGTCGCCTACCTCGACGTGATCGGTCGCTACACCGCTTCGCCTGACGTGGAACTGCGCCGTCACGTCGCGACAGCGATGGCGAACCAAGCCGGTGCGCTGTGGGCACTCGATCGCCACGAGGAGGCGAGATCGCTGATCGCCGACGTCCTCGCGCGGTTCGACCCGAGCGAATCGCCGACGATCGCAGAGATCCTTCGCCGAGCCGGAGTCGTCGCTCAGCACTGGTCGGAGAACGAACCAGTGTCGGCTGACCTGACGTCGCCGCCGCCAGAGCATCTCGCCGAGCTCGTGTTCCGCCCCGTGGTCGGTGATGACCCGCCGCCCGTTCTGCCCGATCTCGGGCCGCCGCCGCGGTTGTCGTTGAAGCACGCGTGGTTGAAAGCCCGCGTCCGGTCGCCTCGTCGCGGCTGAGCGGCAACGCCGCGCTGACGGGCAAGTGCGGCTGCCATGCCTACCGGTGGGTAACCTCGGGCCATGCATCCGGTCTACACACCTGAAGCCGAGGCCTACCGCGAGAAGGTGCAGGCGTTCCTCGCCGAGAAGCTGCCCGCTCGCTGGGGTGGCATCGGCAAGTTGGAGGGTGACGAGCTGCACCAGTTCGTCACCGATTGGCGCAAGACCCTGTACGAGGGCGGCTACCTCGCCACCGGCTGGCCGACGCAGTACGGCGGCGCCGGACTGACGGCGCTCGAGCAAGTCATCCTCGGCGAGGAGTTCGCCAAGGCAGGCGTGCCGACGGGTGGACCGAACGACGTGTTCGGCATCCAGATGCTCGGCAACACGCTGCTGCAGTGGGGCTCCGAGGAGCAGAAGCAGCGCTACCTGCCGCGCATCCTGTCCGGCGAGGACGTGTGGTGCCAGGGCTACAGCGAGCCGAACGCCGGCAGCGACCTGAGCAACCTCGGGCTGCGCGGCGTGCTCGACGGCGATCAGTGGATCCTCAACGGCCAGAAGATCTGGACGTCGGCCGGCCACCTCGCCGACCACATCTTCACGCTCGTTCGCACCGACCCGGACGCGCCTCGGCACAAGGGCATCTCGTTCGTGCTCGTCGACATGCGCCAGCCGGGCATCGAGGTCCGCCCGATCCGGATGATCTCCGGCGAGAGCGAGTTCAACGAGGTCTTCTACACCGACGCCACCGCGCCGAAAGACGAAGTGGTCGGTGGGCTGAACAACGGTTGGGCCGTGGCGATGACGCTGCTCGGCTTCGAGCGTGGCGAGGCGGCGGCGACGATGCCGATCCGCTTCCAGGCCGAGCTCGACCGGTTGCTGATCCTCGCCAAGGACGCCGGTGTCGCCGACGATCCGCGGATCCGCCAGCGGCTCGCCGCGTGCGCGACCAAGGTGCAGATCATGCGCTACAACGGGATGCGCGTGCTGACCCAGTTCCTCAAGGGCCACCACCCGGGCCCGGACGGTGCGATCTCCAAGCTGTACTGGAGCGAGTACCACCAGGAGGTCACCGAGCTGGCGATGGACATCCTCGGTGCAGCCGCGCTCACACCGGACGGTCGCCGTCCGTCGTCGGCGTTCCAGGCCGACGACGCTGGCGCGCCGAACAGCTCGTGGAGCTGGGTGGGCACGTTCCTCAACGCTCGGGCCGGAACGATCTACGCCGGCTCCTCGCAGATCCAGCGCAACATCATCGGCGAGATGGTCCTCGGCTTGCCCAAGGAGCCGCGTTGAGCCTTCGGGTCGTGCTGCGCTGTGCCGCAGCGGTCGCCCGTCGACCGTCGTTGTGGGGTGCTGCGCTGGTGCAGTGGAGGCGGACGACACCGAACCAGTGGTGGCGCCGACGTCCGTTCCTGCCGGTGCCGTCGCGTGCGTACGTGGAGTTCCGGATGGTGACGCAGTACGGCTCCGTCGATCACCCGGTCGAGCCGGACGATGTGCTCAACTACCTCTCATGGTGCCGACGCGCACAGTGAGCCCCGTGCCGACGGGTCACCGGATACCACCTCCGGGCGAGTGGAATTCGCCGTCGTCGCCGAGAGCGCGTCGGTAGGGTCCCCCCGCATGAGGAGCGCGCTGGTGTTGAACGCAACGTACGAGCCGCTCTCCGTGGTGCCCGCACGTCGTGCCGCGTGCCTCGTGCTGGCCGACAAGGCCGACATCGTCGCCGACGACGGCACCGAGCTGCACTCCGAGTCGCTCACGCTCCGCAGCCCGCTCGTCATCCGCCTGCGCTACGTCGTCAAGGTTCCGTACCACCGGCGCACCGCGCTGTCGCGTCGCGCGGTGTTCGCCCGCGACGATCACCGTTGCCAGTACTGCGGTGAGACCGCCGATTCGATCGACCACATCATGCCGAGGTCGCGCGGTGGGCAGCACACGTGGGAGAACGTCGCCGCGGCATGCCGGCCGTGCAACCTGCGCAAGCGCGATCGCACGCCCTCCGAGGCGGAGATGTACCTCGCTCGTCCGGCACACGCGCCCAAGGAGCTGGCATGGGTGCTGATCTCGGTCAACCGCGTGCCCGAGGAGTGGAAGCCGTACCTGGCTCGCGCCAGCTAGACAGGTCGCATGTCGTCGTGGCGCCTCGCTCACATCGAGGGTGACGCAGCGGCCTTCCACGGCGAAGACCCCAGCCCCCATCGGTCGGCGACGTTCGTCGGCGTCGAGCGGGCCACGTTGGTGCTCGGCTCGACCCAAGCCGAATCGACCGTCGACGGCGATGCCGCGTCTCGGCGCGGCATCGCCGTCGTGCGCCGGCGCAGCGGGGGAGGCGGCGTCCTGCTGCTGCCCGGCGAGTTCGTCTGGCTCGATCTGGTGATCCCCGCCGACGACCCGCTGTGGTCGCCCGACGTCGGCGTGGCCAGCCACTGGGTGGGGGAGCTGTGGCGCGCCTCGCTGGCGTCGCTCGGCGTGGACGGATCGGTGCATCGCGGCCCGATGATCACCTCGACCTGGTCGCGTCAGGTGTGCTTCGCCGGCGTCGGCCCCGGCGAGGTGATGGCGGGTGCCGTTCAGGAGGCCGGGAAGTTGGCGGGCGTATCGCAACGGAGGACGCGATCGTTCGCCCGCTTCCAGACGATGTGCCACCTCCGTTGGCGCCCCGAGATCGCCGCTGACCTGGTCGCCGAACCGAAGCCCTCGATCGACGAGCTCGCCGGCATCGCCGCCGAGGTCCCGGCGACGGCCGAGGACATCACGGCCGCCCTGGTCTTCCACCTGCCGGACTGAGTCGCCCGCGGCTGGTGACCTCAGGGTCAGGGGCGCTCCGTGTCGGTGGTGCCCGAGCGGGTCAGGGAGCACTCGACTGGGTCCGCGGTACCTCAACCCATGCTCCGGGCGGAGCGCAGCGGGCACTCGATCAGGTCCGCACTCGATGAGGTGAGCGATGTTCGGCGTATGGGCGCTCACCTCTCATCGGGCTCTCCCTCGCGTCGAAGTTCTGCGGGGGTGGCGCAGGGGAGGTGGGGAGGGGTTTCGGGAAGGAGCGGGGAGGGGTTTCGGGAACGTGTGGGGAGCAGTGGGGGGAAATGGTTGACTTCGGGGGGTTGTGGGGTGAAGAATGGGGAATCGGCGCGGAGCCCGGTGTTCACCGTTCCTCCGCCTCGATCGGAATCGACACAGCTCGGCGAGGCAGGCCGACGAGGCAGCAGGAAGGAGGTGGCGCGACGTGCTCTTCGTCGGTGCGCACGAGCGGCAGCTCGACGACAAGGGACGGCTGGCGCTGCCGGCTCCCTATCGCGCGCACCTCGGCGAGCGCTGCTACCTCGTGAAGGGGCGCGACAAGTGCGTCGACGTGATCCCCGAGTCGGTCTTCGAGGACGAGGCCGCCACCGTCAAGCGCCAGGTGCAAGCCGGTGAGGTGCACCGCCACCAGCAGCGCGCGCTGTTCTCCAGCGCCACGCTCGTCAACGTCGACAAGCAGGGCCGCATCAACCTCGACGAGCGCCTGCGGGGCTACGCCGAGATCGCCGGCGAGTCATCGGTGATGGTCGCCGGCAACTACGACCGCCTCGAGATCTGGTCGCCGGAGCGCTTCGAGCGGGTCACCGCCGAGGGCACCAGCGACATGGCCGGCGACGACGACCCGGCGTGAACCCCTTCGACCACCAACACCCACACAGAACAGGAGGAACGAGGCAGCACACGAACCAGCACAGGTCTCACCACCCGCTCATCTGCAGCCTTCCGGTTTGCAAGATGGACAGCCCAACTCCGCCCGCTTCCGTCGTGTCCGACCGGGGAGACATCCCGGCGACAACCGCGGACCGGGGGGCTGCAGATGAGCGGTCGACGAGATCATGAGCGAGTTCCAGCACCAGCCGGTCATGGCCGAGGAGATCATCTCGATCTTCCAGAGCGTCCCCGAGGGCGTCGTGCTCGACGCCACGCTCGGCGGCGGCGGTCACACCGAGATGATCCTCGAGCGCTACCCACACCTGCGGGTGCTGGGGATCGACCGGGATCAGGACGCTCTGGACGCCGCCACCCGGCGGCTGCAGCGCTTCGGGGATCGCCTGCTCGTGCACCACGCTCGGTTCGACCGCCTCGAAGACGCCATGGAAGCACTCTCCGTCGATCACCTCTCCGGCGCACTGTTCGATCTCGGTGTCAGCTCACCGCAGCTCGACCACGCCGATCGCGGGTTCTCGTACCGCCAGGACGCGCCGCTCGACATGCGCATGGACCGCGACCAGTCGTGGGATGCGGCCGACGTCGTCAACGGCTACAGCGCCGAGCAGCTGGCATCGGTGCTGCGTCGCTTCGGCGACGAGCGCTTCGCCAAGCGGATCGCGGTCGCCATCGTCGCCGCTCGTCCGATCGAGACCACCACGCAGCTGGCCGAGGTGGTCGTCTCGGCCATCCCCGCCCCGGCGCGTCGCACCGGCGGGCATCCGGCGAAGCGAACCTTCCAGGCCATCCGCATCGAGGTCAACGGCGAGCTCGACGCCATCGGGCCCGCGCTGGACGCAGCGATGGAGCGCACCGTGCCCGGTGGGCGCGTCGCGGTGCTGTCGTACCACTCGGGTGAAGATCGCATCGTCAAGGAGCGCATGCGCTTGGCGGTCACCGGTGGCTGCGCGTGCCCGCCCGACCTGCCCTGCGTCTGCGACGCCGTCCAGATCGTCCGGCTCGTCCGCGGTGTGCCCCGCACGCCCTCGGCGCAGGAGCAGTCGAGCAACCGTCGCGCGGCCAGCGCGCGCCTGCGCGTCGCCGAACGGATCACCGACACGCCGCGACGCGGAACTGGTTCCTGACCATGGCGATGGCATCCAGCACTGCGCCGATCACCAGCTCGATCCCGCGACGCACCCGTGCGCACGCCGGGGGTGCCGGCGCGCTGGTGGTGCGCCCGATGGTCAAGTCGACCGAGGGCGTCAAGCTGCCCACGCGCGCACCGCTGGTGGTCGTCGCCCCTCGCCGCCGTCACGCCGCCCGTTGGGTGGCGCTGGCCGCGGTCTTCATGTTCTGCACGATGCTCGCCGCCGCCGCGTTCCAGATGCAGCTGGCGCCGCGCCAGGTGACGCTCGACCAGCTCGACACCCAGATCGCCGCTGCACGCAGCGAGTACGACGTGCTGCGCCGCGAGCGCGCCGAGCTGCGCGCTCCCGAGCGGTTGGAGCGCCAGGCACTGGCGTTGGGCATGGTGCCGGTTTCCGACAACCACTTCCTGACGATCGATCCCGAGGTGGTTGCCGAGGTCCAGGCTTCCACCGGTGGCGTGTTCACCGACGACGGCGGCGCGCCGACCGAGTTCAGCGAACTGCAGGCCGTCAAGTCCGTGGCCGGGAGTGCGCCGTGAGATCGACCGATCCGCGCGATCGGCAGACCGCAGCGCCCAGGACCAGATCGCACGGCGATCCACGTGCCTCCCCGCGCGGGCGCTCGATGCCGCCGCCGAGTCGTCGCGCAACGCCGCCGTCGCGCGAACGCGCTGCTCCCTCGGCCCGTCCTCCGCAGCGACGTCATCAGCCGCGTGCTGCCCCTCCCGCAGCAGCGCGCCACGAACGTCGGCCTGCACCGGCGCAGCGCCAGCCGCAGATCCGGCCGTTGCAGAAGCGGCCGGCCAAGCGGCGCGCCCCGCGCGTCGTGCGCCACCACTTCAAGCCGGGCTCGTCGCACCGACGCCTGTTCGTGGTGTTCGCCATCGCCTCGGTGCTGTTCCTCGCCGTGCTCGGGCGGATCATCCTCCTGCAGACCACCGAGAGCGACGCGCTGCGGCAGGCGGGCAAGGCCCAGCGCACCACCGAGTCGGTCCTCAAGGCCCGGCGCGGCACGCTGTTCGATCGCAGCGGGAACGAGCTCGCGATCTCCGTGCCGCAACGCACCCTCTTCGCCAACCCGCGCCTCGTCGCCGACCCCCAGGGAACGGTGAGCACCCTTGCCGCGATGCTCGGTCTCAGCGCCGACAAGCAGCAGTCGCTGCTCGCCTCGTTCACTGCGAAGGACAAGGGCTTCGTCTACGTCGACCGCCAGGTCGACGATGAGCTCGCCGACGCGGTGATGGCCCTCGACCTGCCCGGCATCAGCGGGTACTCCGAGGACAGCCGGATGATGCCGAGCGGCAACGTCGGCCGCAGCGTCATCGGGCGGACCGACGTCGACGGCGTCGGCATCGCCGGGCTCGAGCTGCAGTTCAACCCGCTGCTGGCCGGGGTCAACGGCGAGCGCGTCGTCGAGCACGATCGCGACGGGCGCTCGATCCCCGGGTCCGGCACCACCACGCATGCCGCCGTCGCCGGTGACGACGTGGTGCTGACGCTGGATCGCTCGCTGCAGTACCAGGTCGAGAAGCTGCTGACCCAGCGCGTCACCGACCTGCTCGCCAAGGGCGGCACGGCCGTGGTGCTCGACTCCTCGACGGGCGAGATCTACGCGATGGCCAACGTGGAACGCAACGAGGACGGCACGGTCAGCGTGACCTCGGCGAACCTCGCCGCTGTCGGCGCCTACGAACCGGGCTCGGTGGCCAAGGTCTTCAGCATCGCCGCGGCGATCAACGAGGGCGTGACGACGCCGGACACGACGATCGACGTGCCGGGCAAGTACGTGTTCGACAAGGACACCGAGTGGGAGTACACGATCTCCGACGCCGAACCGCACGAGACGATGCCGATGACCTTGCGCGACATCATCGTGCACTCCTCGAACATCGGCACGCTGCTGACGGCAGGGAAGATGCCCGTGACCACGCTGGCCGGCTACCTCACCGCCTTCGGCTTCGGCCAGACGACCGGCCTCGACTTCCCCAACGAGAGCGCCGGCATCATCAAGCCCGTCGACAAGTGGCAGGGCTCGGAGAAGGCCACCGTGACCTACGGGTACGGCTACGCGGCGACGGCGATCCAGCTCGCCGCCGCAGTCAACACGATCGCCAACGACGGCACGTACGTGGCGCCGAAGCTGGTGCTGTCGACCATCGACTCCGTCGGCAAGGTCACACCGACCGAACGGTCGGCGACCCATCAGGTGGTGACGCCGCAGACCGCAGCCGAGATGACCGCGATGATGAAGGACGTCGTCTGCGACCAGAACGGCACGGGCAAGCTGGCGCGCATCGACGACATCTCGGTGGCCGGCAAGACCGGGACGAGCCGCAAGGTCCAGGCCAACGGCACCTACGTCGGCGACGACGGCGAGATGTCGTACACCGCGACGTTCGCCGGCTTCCTGCCGGCCGACAACCCGAAGGTGACGATCCTCGTCTCGATCGACGAGCCCGATCCCACCTCGCGCGACCGCTTCGGCGGTACCGCTGCGGCACCGTTGTTCGCCAAGATCGCCGATGCTGCCATCCACGAGCTCCTGATCACCCCGCCGCCGGGCGATCAGGTCTGCGCTGTGCCCTGATGAACGTGTCCTCGCGGAACATCCGCGACCTCGTGGTCGCCGCCGGTCTCCAGCACGCCGCACTCGTCGGCGATGCAGCCCTCCCTGGTTGGGATGCGACGGTCGACGAGATCGTCTTCGACTCGCGTGCCGTGCGTCCCGGCGCTCTGTTCTGCTGCGTGCGCGGCGAGCACGCCGACGGTCACGCTTTTGCGTCCGCCGCGGTCGCCGCCGGCGCGGCGGCGCTCCTCGTCGAGCACCAGGTCGCGGTCGACGTGCCCCAGGTCGTCGTGCCCGACAGCCGCGTGGCGATGGGGCTCCTTGCCGCCGCGCTGCACGACCAGCCGTCGCGGCAGATGACCCTGGTCGGTGTCACCGGCACCAACGGCAAGACGACGACGACGCAGCTGATCGCCGACGTGCTCGAGCACGCGGGGCTGCACGCCGGCGTCATCGGCACGCTGACCGGCGTGCACACGACGCCGGAGTCCCCGCAGCTGCAGCAGCGGCTGGCGGAGCACCTCGCCGATGGCGCCAAGGCGGTGGCGATGGAGGTCTCGTCGCACGCGTTGGCGCTCGACCGGGTGGCGGGATGTCACTTCCGCCTGGCCGTGTTCACCAACCTCGGCCGCGACCACCTCGACCTCCACGGAACCGTCGAGCGCTACTTCGCCGCCAAGGCTCGCCTGTTCACGCCGGCGCTCACGGAGCGGGCGATCGTCAACGCCGACGACACCCACGGACGCCTGCTCCTCGATGCCGCCGAGATCCCCACCGAGCCCTTCTCGCTCAGCGACGTGAGCGACGTGATCGTGAGCGCGACGCACCACAGCTACACCTGGCGCGGGGTACGGGTCGAGGTCGCCATCGGTGCGGACTTCAACGTGATGAACAGCCTCGCCGCCGCCACCGCGTGCGCGGCGCTCGGCCTCACCCCGGAGCAGATCGCAGCCGGTTTGCGGGTCGCGGCACCGGTGCCGGGGCGGTTCGAGCCGATCGTCGCCGGACAGCCGTTCGCGGTGATCGTCGACTACGCGCACACCCCCGACGGCCTGACCGAGGCGCTGCGTGCCGCCCGCAGCGCGTCACCGGACGGGCAGCTCACCGTGGTGTTCGGATGCGGCGGCGATCGGGACCGCGACAAGCGCGGACCGATGGGCGCCGCCGCGGCATCGCTGGCCGACAGCGTCGTCGTGACGAGCGACAACCCCCGCTCGGAGGACCCGGCCAGCGTCATCGATGCCGTGATCGGCGGGGTGCCAGAGGACTACCGTGACCGAGTTGTGATCGAGCCCGACCGTCGCCGCGCCATCGCGCTGGCATTCCAACAGGCCCGTGCCGGCGACGTGGTGCTGATCGCCGGCAAGGGCCATGAGACCACGCAGACCGTCGGCGCAGAGATCATCGACTTCGACGACCGTGCGGTCGCTCGCTCACTGCTCGCCCACGAACCACGACCGGAGGCCACGCTGTGATCGCCGTGATGATCGCCGGCAGCATCGCCATGATGCTGTCGCTGTTCAGCACCCGCTTCCTGATCACGTTCTTCCGCACTCGCGGCAAGGGACAGCCGATCCTCGGCAAGGAAGATCGCGGACCCGACTGGCATGCCCAGTCGAAGGCCGGCACGCCCACGATGGGCGGGCTGGCCATCGTGGCGACGGCCGCCATCGGCTGGACCGTCGCCCACCTGCGCCAGGGGATGGTCTTCTCCACCCAGGCGCTGATCGTGTGGGCGGGCATCCTCGTCATGGCCGCGATGGGCTTCCTCGACGACTGGATCAAGGTCAACAAGAAGCACAACCGCGGCATCTTCTGGAAGAAGAAGAGCTACATCACCCTGGCCCTGTCGTTCGGCATCGCCTGGTGGCTCGTCGTCGGCACCGGGATCAGCACGCGCATCTCGCTCACCCGCGCCGACCTGCCCGGCTGGCACGTGCCCACGGTCGTCTACGTGATCTTCGCCGGGTTGATCATCTGGGCGACGACGAACGCGGTCAACGTCACCGACGGGCTCGACGGCCTCGCGGGCGGCTCGGCACTGCTCGGCTTCTTCGCCTTCATCGTCATCGCCTACTGGGCGTTCCGCTACCACGACATCGAGGCCTACCGGCTGGCGTACGGCAAGGTGGTCAACCCGCTCGACATGGCGGTCCTGGCGTCGGCGTTCGCCGGAGCGTGCGCCGGGTTCCTGTGGTTCAACGCCGCGCCCGCGCGCATCTTCATGGGTGACGTCGGCGCGCTCGGCATCGGCGCCGCGCTGGCGCTGCTGGCGCTGACGACCAACACGATGCTGCTGCTCGCGCTGATCTGCGGGATCAACGTGATGGAGGCCGGCAGCGTCGCCGTGCAGATGGTCGTGTTCAAGGCCTCCGGCCGCAAGAAGCGCCTGTTCCGCATGTCGCCGATCCACCACCACTTCGAGCTCGTCGGCTGGCCGGAGACCACGGTGATCATCCGCTTCTGGTTGATCGCCGGGGTGTTCGTCGCGGTCGCGCTGGCCATCTTCATCGGTGACTTCACCCATCTGGAGACCGGCCGATGAGCGACGCGCCGATCTCGAGCGCGCTCGTCTACGGCTGGGGCATCACGGGCATCGCTGTCGCCAACGCGCTCCACGCGCGCGGACTTCGGGTGCTCGCCGCCGACGACACCGTCACGGACGCGAAGCGCTCCGCTGCCGCGGCCATCGGCGCCGATCTGATCACCGCACCATCCGGGGACGAGCTCGATGCGCTCATCGACGCGGCCGACATCGTCTGCCCGGCGCCCGGCGTGCCCGAGACGCACCGCGTGATCGTTGCCGCAAACGCTCGCCGCGTGGCGATCCGCACCGAGATCGATCTGGCGTACGAGTGGGAGCAGCAGCGCCCGAACGGCCCGCGCCCGATGCTGGCGATCACCGGCACCGACGGCAAGACCACCACGACGCTGATGGCAGCGGCGATGATCGACGCCGGCGGACGTCGGGCCGTTGCCGTCGGCAACACCGAGGAGCCGTTGATCGCCGCGCTCGACAGCGACGCCGAGGTCTTCGTCGTCGAGTGCAGCAGCTTCCGGCTGAACTGGCTCGATCACTTCCGCGCCGAGGCGTCGGTGTGGTTGAACCTCGCCGACGACCATCAGAACTGGCACACCTCGATGGAGGCCTACGAGGCAGCCAAGGCGCGGATGTGGCGCAACCGCCGGCTGACGGACGCAGCGATCGGCTTCGCGCTCGACCCGGTCGTGATGCGCCACCTGCGCGCGCTCGACGGCGTGGTCCGCACGTTCGGAGCGCCCGGTGCCGACTACCGCCTCGAAGGTCGCTCACTGGTCGGCCCCACCGGCGTCATCGCCACGCTGGACGACATGACGCGCGCCCTCCCGCACGACATCACCAACGCGCTCGCCGCTGCTGCACTGGTCATCGAGGCCGGCGTCGCCGACGCCGCGGCGGTCGCTGCTGCCCTGCGCACGTTCCGCCACCCGCCGCACCGCATCGAGCCGATCGGCGAGTTCGACGGAGCGCGCTGGTACAACGACTCGAAGGCCACCACGCCGCACGCCGCGCTCACCGCCATCCGCGGCTTCGATCACCTCGTGCTCCTCGCCGGTGGCCGCAACAAGGGCCTCGACCTGGCCAGCCTGGCCAGCGAGCACCCGCGCATCCGGGCGGTCGTCGCACTCGGCGAATCCGCGCCCGAGGTCAGCGCGGCGTTCGCCCCGCACTGCCCGGTCTCCGTTGCCGGCTCGATGGGCGACGCGGTCGAGATGGCCGCCGCGTACGCGGAGCCCGGCGACACCGTGCTGCTGTCACCGGCGTGCGCCAGCTTCGACTGGTACCCCGACGGCGGCTACCCGGCGCGAGGCGACGACTTCCGTCGGCTCGTGGCCGACCACTTCATGCAGAAAGAGGCATCGTGACCACCTCGTCCACGCTCATCGGTGATCGTCGCCGCGAGGCGCTGGAGCGCGCCGCCGCCGTGCGCCGCCACCCGGCGCGCCGCGACGCGTCGCGGCCGAACACGCCGCCGACCGCTGCCTTCTACGTGATCGCGCTGATCGTCACCGTCTTCGTCATGCTCGGTCTGGTGATGGTGCTGTCCGCATCGTCGATCGATCAGTTCCACCGCGGCAACTCGCCGTGGCGCATCTTCAACCGTCAGGCCAGCTGGGCCATGTTCGGTCTCGTCGGCCTCTACTTCGCGTACAAGGTGCCCTACCACTCGTGGCGCCGGCTGGTCACGCCTGCGCTCATCGGCGCGTACGGACTGATGCTGCTGCCGTTCGTGCCCGGCCTCGGCGAGAACATCAACGACGCCAACGCATGGGTCACCGTCGGTTCGTTCTCGTTCCAGCCGTCGGAGTTCCTGAAGCTGGCGGTCGTGCTGTACTGCGCCAACCTCCTGGCGCGCCGGCACGCCGACATGGCCGACCTGCGCCGCACGCTCTACCCGGTGCTCGGCGTGGCGATGCTCGGCGCGGCGATGTGCCTGGCCCAGGGCGACCTCGGCTCGGCGATCGTGCTGGCCGCCATCGTCTTCGTCATGGCGTTCATCGCCGGGACCCCGCTCGCTCCGCTCGGGCTGGCGGGTGCCCTCGGCACCGTCGGAGCGTGCGCGTTCGTCGTCTCCACGCCGTACCGCCAGCAGCGCTTCACGGCGTTCATGAACATCGCTGCGCACAAGGACCACCTGAGCTACCAGACGTACCAGGCGATGATCGCGATGGCACAGGGCGGTCTCACCGGACAGGGCGTCGGTCGCGGCGCCACCGAGCTCGGCTCGTTCCTCCCGCTCGCCCACAGCGACTTCATCTTCGCGGTCATCGCCGACGAGCTCGGCCTGGTCGGCGTCGTCGGCGTGCTCGGCGGGTTCCTCGTGCTCGCCTACGCCGGCGTGCAGGTCGCGCTGGCGTCGGCGGATCGGTTCGCCACGTTGCTCGCCGGTGGCATCGTCTCGTGGCTCGTCGTGCAGACGATCATCAACGTCGGCGGCGTCACCGGGATGATGCCGGTCACCGGTCTCACCCTTCCGTTCTTCTCGGCCGGCGGCAGCTCGCTGTTCGTGTCGATGACCGCCGCCGGGTTGCTGCTGAACGTCGCCCGCAACGTTCGCTGATGCCGGCGCGCGAGCGGGCGTTCGCCATCGTCACCGGTGGCGGCACATCCGGTCACGTGCTGCCGGCGCTGGCCATCGCCGATCAGCTCGTCGACGCCGGGCACCCGCGCAGCTCCATCCACTACGTCGGCACCCGGCGCGGCATCGAGACCTCGCTGCTGCCTCCGACCGGGTACCCGCACACCTTCCTCGACGTGATCGGCCTGCAGCGCAGCATGTCGCGGCGCAACCTGATGTTCGTGCCGAAGCTGATCGGCTCGACGTTCGCCGCGTTCCGGTTGCTCGGACGGGTGCGGCCCAAGGTGGTCGTCAACGTCGGCGGGTATGCCAGCTTCCCGGTGAGCTTCGCTGCCAAGCTTCGACGCGTGCCTCTCGTCGTGGTCGGCTACGACCGTCGCCCCGGTCTCGTCTCGCGCGTCATCGCCCGCGGCGCCGTCGCGTCCGCGGTGGCCTACGACGCTACGCCGTTGCCGCGTGCCGAGGTCACGGGCGCGCCGATCCGTCGAGCGATCGCCGAGATCGACCGGCGGTCCGACCGCGCCGCGGCGCGTCACGCCCTCGATCTTCCCGACGAGCGGTTCGTCATCGGCGTGGCGTGCGGTTCACTCGGCGCGCAGCCGGTCAACGACGTCATCGCCGGGCTGGTGGATCGGTGGTCGGGCCGCAGGGACGTGGCCGTCCACCACGCGGTCGGGGAGCGGTTCCTGAACGCTGCCGCGCCCGCTCGTGACGGCGACTCGGGCATCCTGTACCGCGTGATCGGCTACGAGGAGCGCATGGTGCAGTTGTATGCAGCGGCCGACCTGATGATCACCCGCGCGGGTGCCGGCACGGTCGCGGAGCTCTCGGCTGCCGGCGTGCCGGCGATCCTCGTGCCGTGGCCCGGCGCGGCCGAGAACCACCAGGTCGACAACGCTCGCGTGCTCAGCGACGTCGGTGCCGGCGTGCTCATCGAGCAGCAGGACCTCACCGTCGATCGGTTGGCCACCGAGGTCGACGCGCTGATCGCCGACCCGGCGCGGTTGGCATCCCTCGCCGCAGCTGCTCACGCCGCAGGGGCGGTGCATCGCAGCGGACGGCTGGTGCAGCTGATCGAACGGGTGGCTGCGGCGTGACCGGGTCCACCGCACCGCTCGCTCCGCTCGCTCTCGACACGCCGCAGCGGCTGCACGTCGTCGGCGCCGGCGGTCCGGGGATGAGCGCCATCGCGATCGCCCTTGCCGAGATGGGCCACCACGTCAGCGGCAGCGACATCCGCGAGCGCCCGGTGCTCGAACGGCTGCGGGCGGCCGACGTCGTGCTCAACGTCGGGCACCGACGCGAGGTGGTCCATGGCGTGGACGCGGTCACTGCGTCGACGGCCATCCCGGCCAACAACATCGAGCTCGACGAGGCCCGCGCCATCGGCGTGCCGGTCCTCAGCCGGGCCGGGATGCTCGCCTCGATCTGCGCGATGGCGCGGTCGCTCGGCGTCGCCGGCACGCACGGCAAGACCACGACGACGTCGATGCTGATGCTCATCCTCGCCGAAGCCGGATGGCGGCCGTCGTTCGTCATCGGCGGCGACGTCACCGACATCGGCACCGGTGCGCAGTGGACGGGAGGCGAGTGGTTCGTCGTCGAAGCCGACGAGAGCGATGGCACGCACCTCGAGCTGCCGTTGCACGGCACCGTGCTCACCAACGTCGACCTCGACCACCTCGATCACTACGGCTCGTTCGCCGGGATCGTCGACGGGTTCGATCGCTACCTCAGTCACATCGACGGCCCGAAGGTGCTGTGCGGCGACGACCCGGTGTGCGCCGACCTCGCCGTGCGTCACGGCGCGACGACGTACGGAACCGGTGAGTCGTGCGACGTCCGCGCCGTCGACGTGCGAGGGCACCACGGCGTCTCCACCTTCTCGGTGCTGCGTCGCGGCACCTCGCTCGGGGAGGTCGCGTTGCCCTTGCGCGGCATCTACAACGTGCGCAACGCCACCGGCGCGCTGACGATGGCGCTCGCCATCGGCGTGCCGTTCGAAGTCGCCGCGCGGGCGCTCGGCAAGTTCGGCGGCGTCGCTCGGCGCTTCGACGTGCGCGGCTCGGACGGGGGAGCGACGCTCGTCGACGACTACGCCCACGTCCCCGCCGAGATCGACGCGGTGCTCACCGCGGCCCGCGACAGCGACGACGGCTGGCAGCGCGTCGTCGCCGTGTTCCAACCGAACCGCTTCAACCGCATGGCAGTGATGTCGCCCGAGTACGCGGACGCGTTCACGTCGGCCGACCTCGTCGTGCTCACCGACATCTACGCCTCCGGCACCACGCCCATCCCAGGCGTCACGGGCAAGCTCGTCGTCAACGCCGTGCTCGACGCGCACCCGGACACCCGGCTCGTCTGGCTGCCCAAGCGCGGCGACCTGATCGACTACCTCGCCGGTGAGCTGCGCGCCGGCGACGTGTGCATCTCGATGGGCTGTGGCGACATCGCCACCCTGCCCGACGAGGTGCTGGAGCGGCGCCGCGAGCGGGCCCGACGATGAGCGCCGCGGCCACGGAAGCGGCACGGCGACTGGCCGAACTGGCGCGCACCGATCAGCCGCTCGCCCCGCTGACCACCTATCGCGTCGGGGGCGCGGCCGCCGTCCTGGCATCACCGCGCACGATCGACGACCTCGTGCTCATCGGCCAGGTCGCCGCCGACACCGGCCTCGCCGTCGTGGTCGTCGGACGTGGCTCGAACATGCTCGTCGCCGACGACGGCTTCGACGGCATCGCCGTGTCATTGGCGGCACTGGCGACCGGGATCGAGGTCGACGGGACGACCGTGATCGCAGGCGGTGCCGCGGCACTTCCGGTCGTTGCCCGTCGCACCGCCGCCGCCGGGCTCACCGGGTTCGAATGGGCGGTCGGCGTGCCCGGTTCGGTCGGGGGTGCCGTGCGCATGAACGCCGGCGGGCACGGGTCGGACATGCAGGCCTGTGTTCGCGACATCCACCTCTTCGATCTGCGCTCCGGCCACCATGGTCGGGTGCCCGTCGACGACCTCGGCCTCCGATTCCGTGGCTCCGGCCTCGGCGACCACCAGGTGGTCCTCGACGCCGCGCTCGCGCTCGCACCCGGTGACGTGGCGACGTCGGAGGCGATGATCGCCGACATCGTGCGCTGGCGGCGCGAGCACCAGCCCGGTGGTCAGAACGCCGGCTCGGTGTTCGTCAACCCGATCCCGGGTGAGCTGTCGGCCGGCGAGCTGATCGATCGCATCGGCCTGCGCGGCCTGCGCATCGGCGGCGCGCACGTCAGCGAGAAGCACGCCAACTTCATCCAGGCCGACGATGGCGCCACCGCGACCGACGTCCGCGCGGTGATCGATCTCGTCCGCGCTCGCGTGCATGCGGAGACGGGCTTCCTGTTGCGCAGCGAGGTGCGCCTGCTCGGCTTCGCCGACGCCGAGACGGAGCTGGTGTGAGCGACCGCGGCCGTCCGGCATCGACCGGCGGTGCCGCGCCGACCGGCAACGAGCACGTGCCCGAGCACGTCCTCGACGAGCTGCTCGCCGCGTTCAACCAGCCGGAGCGGGACATCTCCAACGTCGACTTCGACGACCCCTCGATCGATCGGCTGCTCGGCATCACACCGCCCGGCGGCGCGCGTGCCGCGCGCCGCGCCGACGCGAGCCCGGACGATGACGCAGGCGAGGACGAGATCACCGACGACGACGACGCCGACGATGTCGTCGACCTGTCGATCGGCGTGATCATCGAGCCGCAACCGGAGCCGGAACCCGAGCCGGAACCCGAGCAGCACGTCGGTTCGGCACCCGCCGAGCCGGTCGTGGCGCGTCCGACCATCGTCATCGGCGGTGGCGAGGTCGACGAGTTGCCCGACGCCGTCTACCTCGACGAGGAGGGCGAGCGGCGCTTGCGGGCGACGCATGGCGGCAGCAACGACGACGAGCGCAACACGATCGTCATCGCCGACCTCGACGAGAGTGGCTCGATCGAGCAGCTGCCGGCGCGTTCGTCGGGGGCCATGGACCCGCGCGTCCGCGCCAGGCGGATCGCGGTGCGACGCGCCGAGGGTCGTCGACGGTTGATCTGGGTCGCCGTCGCCGCGGCGATCGTGCTCGTCATCGTCGGCGTCATCGCCGTGTTCGCCTCCTCGCTGTTCGACGTCACCGAGATCCGCGTGCAGGGGGCGGTGTACACCGACCCGGCGCTGCTCGCCGAGGTGGAGTCCGACGTCCGCGGTGACGCCACGTTGCTGGTCGACACCCGCGCGCTGGAGCGCAAGCTGGAGACGAGCCCATGGGTGGAGGCTGCCCGGGTGACCACCGACTTCCCGCACACCGTCACCATCGACGTGCGCGAGCGGGTGCCGGTGGCTGCGTTCGCCGGCTCCGACGGCAAGTTCCGCGTGATCGACGCCGACGGGCGCGTCCTCGACGTCCTGGCCGGGCTGCCGGTCGACTACATGCTCATCACGGGCGACAACCCGGACACGGAGCGTGGCCAGTTCGCCGGATCGCTGTACGCCTCGGCCGCCCAGCTGGTCAAGGCGCTGCCGTCCGAGATCCGTTCGATCACCAAGTCCGTCGGGGTCGACACGTCGACCAACGAGCTGAGCATCACCCTCGACCGGCCGGGCGCGCCCGACAACGACGAGGGCATCCACGTGCGCCTCGGTACGGCCGATGGGCTGCCCGCCAAGCTGGCGACGTTGTTGCAGAAGGTGCGCAACGGCCTGGGCGACGGTGAGCCGATCGACGTCTCCACGTCGGAGATGTCCGAATCCGGTTGACCGGTGCCGTCCACCGATTCGGGGTCGTGACGTGCGAGACTTGGCCCAAGATGTGTGTGAGCAGCGGAAACGCTACGCTCAGCGCACCCAGAGTGCAGGAAGTCGAATGATCAACAGAACGATGTGCCGATCTCTCAAGTTGATGTGCCTGTCTCACAACATGATGCGGAGGTACGGCTGATGGCCGGCGCACCCCAGAACTATCTCGCCGTCATCAAGGTGATCGGCGTCGGCGGCGGCGGCGTCAACGCGGTGAACCGGATGATCGACGCCGGGCTGAAGGGCGTCGAATTCATCGCCGTCAACACCGACGCCCAGGCGCTGCTGATGAGCGACGCCGACGTCAAGCTCGACATCGGCCGCGACCTCACTCGCGGTCTCGGCGCGGGCAGCGACCCGGAGGTCGGTCGCAACGCGGCCGAGACCCATCGCGACGAGATCGAAGAGATGATCAAGGGCGCCGACATGGTGTTCATCACCGCCGGTGAGGGCGGCGGCACCGGCACCGGTGCTGCACCCGTCATCGCCGAGCTGGCCCGCAGCATGAACGCGCTGACCATCGGCGTGGTCACTCGCCCGTTCAGCTTCGAAGGTCGTCGTCGTTCGGTCCAGGCCGACGCCGGCGTCCAGAAGCTGAAGGAGAAGGTCGACACGCTCATCGTCATCCCCAACGACCGCCTGCTCACGGTGGCCAACGAGAAGACGAGCGTGCTCAACGCGTTCAAGATGGCCGACGAGGTCCTGCTGCAGGGCGTGTCGGGCATCACCAACCTGATCACCACGCCCGGCCTGATCAACACCGACTTCGCCGACGTGAAGATGATCCTGTCCAGCGCCGGCTCGGCGTTGATGGGCATCGGCCAGGCCAGCGGTGAGAACCGCGCCGTCGCCGCTGCCAAGGCAGCGATCTCCAGCCCGCTGCTCGAGGCCGCCATCGACGGCGCACGCGGCATCCTGCTGAACATCACCGGTCCGTCGGCGATGGGCCTGTTCGAGATGAACGCCGCGGCGGAGATCATCCACGCTGTCGCTCACCAGGACGCCAACATCATCTTCGGCACGGTCATCGACGACGAGATGGGCGACGAGGTCAAGGTCACCGTCATCGCCGCCGGCTTCGACCGTTGGGACGGGCCCGGCAAGCCGCCGCTGAAGGCCGTCGAGCCGACGAAGACGTCGACGTTGAAGGACCTGTTCGCCGAGGACACCAAGGATCCCCTCGACGACGATGGCGACGACGACTTCGACGTCCCCTCGTTCTTGAAGTGATCCGGGTCTGAGGTGACTCGGGCCGGGCGGCGTTGATGCCCCCGGAACCGCACGACGAGGCAGCGCTGCGCGAACGCGTCGCCGCGCGCCTCGACGACGTCCGCGATCGGATCCGCCGCGCCGGCGGCACCGACGTCGACGTCGTCGCCGTGACCAAGACGTTCGGGGTCGAACACGCGCGAGCGGCCGTCGCCGCCGGCTGCAGGTGGATCGGTGAGAACTACGCCCAGGAGGTCACGGCCAAGTGGGCCGATCGTGGCTCGGCGGACTTCGGGCTGCAGTTCATCGGGCAGCTGCAGACCAACAAGGTCCGGTCGCTGGTCGGCATCGTCGACCTGTTCGCCTCCGTCGATCGGCCGTCGCTCGTCGTCGAGCTGGCCAAGCGGTCGCCGGGCGCGCACGTGCTCGTCCAGGTGGCACCGGATGCCGGCCAGGCGGGCAAGGGCGGCTGCGCCATCGTCGACGTGCCCGCGCTCGTCGACGCGGCGCTCGACGCAGGGCTCGTCGTCGACGGGTTGATGACCGTCGGCCTGACCGTCGGTGGTCCCGAGGCGTCGGCTGCCGGGTTTCGTGCGGTTCGCGCGCTCGTCGACCGACTCGGGTTGACGGTGTGCTCGATGGGGATGAGCGACGATCTCGAGGTCGCCGTCCGCGAGGGGTCGAACCAGGTGCGGATCGGCAGCGCTCTGTTTGGAGAACGTTCAGGCCGTCGCTGACGCAGCGGGTCTCGTGCGGTAGCCTCGGCCGCGCGCAGGAGGCACGGAATGGCGATCTGGAAAAAGGCAATGGACTACCTGGGCCTCGGCCCCGACGATGCCTACGACGACTACGACCCTGCGCCGGAGCCCGAGCGGGCGCAGCGGGCACAACGGGCACCGCGGGAACCCGAGCGCACCCAGGGTCGTTACGCGCCCGAGCACGAGGCCGACGCCGCCGTGCGCACCGTGCCGGCGCGCCAGACGTTCCCGCAGCGCGAGCCCGATCAGCCGTCGGCACGTCGGCCGGTGCCGGCCGGTGACGACTCCAGCGTGCAGCCGCGCCCGATCAACCCGCCGCGCCAGGCGAGCGCGACGCGCGTGATCGCCACGGCCAGCACCGCCGATCCGTACACGGTTCGGCCGCGCCGGTTCGACTCCGCTCAGGAGGTCGCCGACAAGTTCAAGGAAGGCCAGCCGGTCATCATGAACCTGGAGGCCACCGACCGCGAGGTGTCGCGTCGGCTCATCGACTTCGCCAGCGGACTGTGCTACGCGTTGAACGGCAGCATGGAGAAGGTCGCAACCGGGGTCTACCTGTTGAAGCCGATCCCGCCGCGCTCGGCCGGGTACGACGGTGGCGACTACGGCGCGTGATGTCACGGCCGCGCACACCGCGCAGGCGTAACATCAGCCCATGGAACTGAGCCCGCAGAAGGTACGCACCGCCTCGTTCAAGACGGTCAAGCGGGGGTACGACCCCGACGAGGTCGATCTGTTCAAGGAACAGGTCGCCGGGGCGATCGAGTCGGCGCAGAACCAGGCGACCGCAATGGAAGCCCGGGCGCGTGCCGCCGTGGGCAAGTTGCAGGAGGTCACCCAGCAGGCCAGCGCGGCGCGTGAGGCTGCGCCCGCTCCGGCTGCGCCCGCACCGGTCGCAGCTCCCGCCGAGCTCGGACCGGACGCAGAGATCATCAGTCGCACGCTCCTGTTGGCGCAGCGCACCGCGGACAGCACCGTGGCCGAGGCCAAGACCGAGGCCGATGCCATCTCGTCGGCCGCTCGTGGTGAGGCGACGAGCATCCTCGAAGGGGCGCGGGCGATGGCCAGCAAGCTGCTCGACGAAGCTCGCTCGGAGGCGCGTCGCAGCGCCGAGGACGAGCGGGTCAAGGCCGAGAACGAGGTGCAGGCACTGCTGGCTCGACGCGACTTCCTGCTCAGCGATGCCGACCAGCTCGACCAGTACCTCGCCGCGCAGCGCGAGCGTCTGCGTGACGCGGCCGTGTCGCTGCACGACCTCGTCGACCGCGTGCCCGGCGGGCTCGGGGAGATGCGTCGACCGTTGCTGTCGGCATCGGCCGACCCGATCACCGCCGCACCGATCGAAGCCACGCGCTCGGAGGTCGCCGCACTGGTCGAATCGTTCGTCGACGCGCCGCCCGCCGAGCCCGCCGATGCCGGTACCGCTGCCGATGCGGGCGCCGATCTCGACGCGACGATGGCCATGGAGCCGCCGCTGGCAGCCTCGGACGACGACGACATCTGGAAGGTGCTCGACACCGAGAGCAGCGACGCCACCCCGGCGGCCGGCGAGCCGTCGCTCGACTTCGGTGGCACGCCGCTCGACACCGGCCTGCGAATCGGCGGCGACGAGCTGCAGTAGCACCGCTAGCCTTGCGGGCACGGCGACGACGAGGCGATCACCTCCGAGCCTTCGGAAGAACAGCAGCACCGGCAACCGCCTCCACGGGGTCGACGGTGCGGCTCAGTAGAACCGGACGGGTCCAGCCCGACATCGCTGGCGCAACCGAGTGGCAGGCACCTGTGGGTGCCGGCAAGCAGGGTGGCATCGCGGCCTTCGGGTCGTCCCTGTGCGGCAAGCAACGTTCAGCAGCCAGGAGCCACTCGTGACGTATCCCACCGTCGACCCGCAACCGTCGTTCCCCGCCGTCGAGGCGGAGGTCCTCGCCTTCTGGGACGCCGACAAGACGTTCGAGGCCTCGATCGAGCTGCGCGACAGCGCGGACGAGTTCGTCTTCTACGACGGGCCGCCGTTCGCCAACGGGCTGCCGCACTACGGCCACCTGCTGACCGGCTTCGTCAAGGACGCCATCCCGCGCTACCGCACGATGCGCGGCCAGAAGGTGGATCGCCGCTTCGGTTGGGACTGCCACGGCCTGCCGGCCGAGGTGGTCGCCGAGAAGGAGCTGGGCATCTCCGGGCATCCGGCGATCACCAAGTTCGGCATCGACAAGTTCAACGACCACTGCCGCACCAGCGTGATGCAGTTCACCGACGACTGGCACCGCTACGTCACCCGCCAGGCGCGCTGGGTGGACTTCGCCAACGACTACAAGACCCTCGACCTGCCGTACATGGAGAGCGTCATGTGGGCGTTCAAGACCCTGTGGGACAAGGGGCTGATCTACGAGGGGTTCAAGGTGCTGGCCTACTGCTGGCGCTGCGAGACACCGCTCAGCAACACCGAGACGCGCATGGACGACGTGTACCGCGATCGGCAGGATCCCGCGCTGACGGTGTGGTTCCAGCTGGAGACCGGCGAGCGCATCCTGGCCTGGACGACGACGCCGTGGACGCTGCCGAGCAACCTCGCCCTCGCGGTGGGTCCGGACATCGAGTACGCCGTGATGGAAGAGCGCGCTGCCGAGGGCGACGTCGACGGCGTGCCGACGCGGTACGTCCTCGCCGAGTCGCGGCTCGGGTCGTACGAGCGCGAGCTGGCGAACGCGACACGCGTCGGCACGTTGTCCGGTGCTGACCTCGTCGGTCGCCGCTACCAGCCGATGTTCCCGTTCTTCGCCGACACGCCGAACGCCTTCCACGTGCTCGCCGCCGACTACGTCAGCACGGAGGACGGCACGGGTGTGGTGCACATGGCCCCCGGCTTCGGTGAGGAGGACCAGAACGTCTGCAACGCCGTGGGCATCCCGACGATCTGTCCGATGGACGAGCACGGTCGCTACACGACCGAGGTGCCGCCGTGGGCCGGGCTGCACGTGTTCGACGCCAACCCCGAGGTGATCAAGGAGCTCAAGGGGCGCGGGGTCGTGGTGCGCCACGACAGCTACCAGCACTCGTATCCGCACTGCTGGCGGTGCGCCGAGCCGCTCGTCTACCGCGCCATCAGCTCGTGGTTCGTCAAGGTCACTGCCTTCCGCGATCGCATGGTGGAGCTCAACCAGCAGATCAACTGGGTGCCCGAGCACGTCAAGGAGGGCAGCTTCGGCAAGTGGCTGGCCAACGCCCGTGACTGGAGCATCAGCCGCAACCGCTTCTGGGGTTCACCGATCCCGGTGTGGAAGAGCGACAACCCCGAGTACCCGCGCATGGACGCGTACGGCTCGATCGCCGATCTCGAGCGCGACTTCGGCGTGACGATCACCGACCTGCACCGCCCGCAGATCGACTCGCTGACGCGCCCGAACCCCGACGACCCGACCGGTGCGTCGACGATGCGCCGCGTTCCGGAGGTGCTCGACTGCTGGTTCGAGAGCGGCTCGATGCCCTTCGCCCAGGTGCACTACCCCTTCGAGAACCGCGAGTGGTTCGAGGACCACTACCCGGGCGACTTCATCGTCGAGTACATCGGCCAGACGCGCGGCTGGTTCTACACGTTGCACGTGCTGGCCACTGCGCTGTTCGACCGGCCGGCGTTCGAGAACTGCGTCAGCCACGGCATCGTGCTCGGCGACGACGGGCTGAAGATGTCCAAGAGCCTGAAGAACTACCCCGACCCGATGATGGTCTTCGACCGCTACGGCAGCGACGCGATGCGCTGGAACCTGCTCAGCTCGGCCATCCTGCGCGGCACCGACCTGATCGTCGTCGAGGAGGGCATGCGCGACACGGTGCGCCACGTGCTGCTGCCGGTCTGGAACACCTGGTACTTCCTCGCCCTGTACGCCAACGCCGAGCAGGTGACCGGCACGTTCCGCACCGACTCCACCGACGTGCTCGACCGCTACGTCCTGGCGAAGGTGCACGACCTCGTCGTCGACGTCACCGCGTCGATGGACGACTACGACCTGTTCGCCGCATGCGGCTCGGTGCGCACGTTCCTCGACGCGCTGACGAACTGGTACGTGCGCCGCAGCCGCGACCGGTTCTGGGCGGGCGATCAGGACGCGATCGACACGCTGCACACGGTGCTGGCGCTGCTGTGTCGCGTCGTCGCCCCGTTGCTGCCGCTGACCACCGAGGCGATCTACCGCAACCTCACGGGCGAGCGCAGCGTGCACCTCACCGACTGGCCGAACGCCGACGACGTCCCCGCCGATCCGGCGCTCGTCCAGGCCATGGACCTCGCCCGCGACGTGTGCTCGTCGACGCTGCGGCTGCGCAAGACGCACCAGCGTCGAGTCCGTCAGCCGCTCGGTTCGCTGGCCGTTGCCGTGCCGGGCGCCGAAGCGTTGCGCCCGTTCCTCGACCTCATCGCCGACGAGGTCAACGTGAAGTCGGTGACCCTGAGCGACGACGTCGCGGCCGTTGCCTCGTTCGACCTCCAGGTCGTCCCGGCAACCCTCGGGCCGCGCCTCGGCGGCCAGACCCAACAGGTGATCAAGGCGGTGAAGACCGGCGACTGGCGACGCGAGGGCGACACCGTCGTCGCCGGCGGCATCGAGCTGCACGAGGGCGAGTACGCCCTCCGGCTGGTGGTCGCCGGCGGTGACACCGACAGCGAGCAGGTCAGCACGCCGCTGTCGGGCGTCGAGGGCGTGGTCGTGCTCGATACGTCCCTGACGCCCGAACTGGAGGCCGAGGGGGTTGCCCGCGACCTCATCCGCCTCGTGCAGCAAGCCCGCCGAGACGCCGGCCTGCACGTCAGCGACCGCATCGAGCTGACCCTCGGGGTGCCCGAGTCCGTCCGCCGCCAGCTGGTGCCGCACATGGCCCTGATCACCGAGGCCACGCTGGCCCGATCCGTCCGCTGGGAGGCCGGCGAACCGAACGCCGAACTCGGCTCCGACGAGGTGTTCATCGCCGTCGGCAAGCCTTGAGCGGGTAGCATCCGTCGTTCTCACGGTCGCTGGAGGTTCCCCGACGATGGTTGCTGCCAAGAAATCCCCTGCCAAGAAGGCTGCTGCACCGGCGAAGAAGTCGGCTCCGGCTGCGGCCAAGCAGGCCGCGCCCGCACCGGCCAAGAAGGCTGCCCCGGCCGCAGCGAAGCCGGCTGCGGCGGCCCCCGCACCGAGCCCGGCGAAGAAGGCTGCCGCACCCGCGGCGGCGCCCGCCGAGCCGGCCAAGAAGGCAGCTGCCGCACCCGCCCCGGTGAAGAAGGCTGCGCCGCCGGTGAAGGCCGCGCCGGTCCAACCCCAGGTCAAGGGCGTGACGAAGGACGGCGTCGCCTACACCAAGGAGTTCGACGTCAAGTTCCTCACCGCGCAGAAGGCGTTGCTGCTCGAGGAAAAGGCGTCGTTGCTCGGCCAGGCCGTGCTGCTGGAGAACGAGGCCAACGCGCTCATCGAGGAGTCCGAGATGGGTGACGTGCAGTTCGACGACGAGGGCGGCGAGGGCGACACGATGGTGGTCGAGCGCGAGCGCGACCTGGCCCTGTCGGCAGCGGCCCGCCAGACCATTGCCGACATCGAGGACGCGCTGGTGCGACTCGGGCTCGGAACGTACGGCTACTCCATCGAATCCGGTCGACCGATCCCGCGTGAGCGCCTCGAGGCCATTCCGTGGGCCACGGTGCTCGTGGAGGAGAAGGTCGGAGGGATCGGTCGTCGATGACCGACCAGGCGGCTGAGCCGCCGGTCGAGACCATCGAGCCCGATCCCGACGTCCGGCCGTTGCGCCGGGTGCTCGGCCTGCCGGCGATCACCGCGGTGATCGTCCCGCTCGTCGTCGCCGCAGATCAACTCACGAAGCACTGGGCGGTCAACTCGTTGGCCGATCAGCGGTCGCGCCACGTGTTCTGGACGCTGCAGTGGAACCTGTCGTTCAACAGTGGCATGGCGTTCTCCCAGGCGCAGGGCATCGGGCCGATCATCGGCGTGCTCGCGCTGGTCGTCATCGCCGGCCTGGCGCTGTCGGCGCGCAAGCTCGACAGCACGCTGCTGGCAGTGGCGATGGGCCTCATCGCAGCCGGTGCGATCGGCAACCTCAGCGACCGGGTGTTCCGCGGCGACGCGTGGCTGCGTGGCGCGGTGGTCGACTTCATCGACTTCCAGTGGTTCCCGATCTTCAACATCGCCGACAGTGCGATCACCATCGGCGGCGTCCTGTTCGTGGTGTGGTCCCTGCTCAACAGCGAACCGCGGCGTCGATGATCACCGAAGTCATCCCGGGCGCACTGGCGGGGGAGCGGCTCGACCGCATCGTCTCGCTGATCACCGGCGCCAGCCGCGCCGATGCCTCCGAGCTGGTGGCCGCCGGTGGGGCCAGCGTCGACGGCGAGGTGGTCATCATCGGCAAGGTGCGCCTGCGCGAAGGCCAGGAGGTGGTCGTCGACGAGACGCTGCTGCCGGTCACCGTGCTCCCGCAGGGCGAGGCCGACGTGGTCTTCACCGTGGTCCACGAGGACGACGACGTGATCGTCATCGACAAGCCCGCCGGGCTCGTCGTCCACCCCGGCGCCGGCAACCTCGACGGCACGCTGGTCAACGGTCTGCTGCACCGCTACCCGGAGCTCACCGGGGTCGGGGAGTCGCACCGCCCGGGAATCGTCCACCGCCTCGACGTCGGCACGTCCGGTCTGCTGGTCGTGGCTCGTACGCAACCCGCGTACCACCACCTCGTCTCGCAGCTCGCCGCGCATGACGTCGAGCGCACGTACCGAACGTTGGTGTGGGGTCATCCGGCCAACCCGACGGGTGTCGTCGACGCGCCCATCGGGCGCGACCAGCGCGACCCGATGCGCATGGCCGTGGTCGTCGACGGTCGTCCGGCACGCACCGCCTACCGCGTCCTCGCCACGTTCCGTACGCCCGCCGAGACGGCGTCGCTGGAATGCCGGCTGGAGACGGGCCGCACCCACCAGATCCGCGTGCACCTCGCCGCGATCGGCCACCCGGTGGTCGGCGACGCCAACTACGGCGGCTGGCGCGACGCCATCGCCATCCCGCGCCCGTTCCTGCACGCCGCAGCGCTGGCCTTCCGCCACCCCGTCAGCAACGCGTCGATGCGCTTCGAGTCCCCCCTCCCCGCCGATCTCGCCGAGGTCCTCGCCACCCTCGAGTGACCGCCGTCTGAGCGACGGCCCCGGTGAACGATGAGCGATGAGCGGCCATTCACCGCCTGTTGCTCATCGCGCCCGCCGGCCCGTCAACCCGGTGAGAGGTGATCGCCCATGCGCCGCACACCTCTCACCTCACCCGCCCGCCCCGCCAACCCGATGAGGTATGAGCGGCCATGCGCCGCCTCTTTCTCATCGCGCCCGCCGGCCCGCCGGCCCGGTGAGAGGTGATCGCCCATGAGCCGCACATCGCTCACCTCGCGCTTCGGGCCCGTCAACCCGGTGAGAGGTGATCGCTCATGCACCGCACACCTCTCACCTCGCCCGCCGGCTCCGTCAACCGATGAGGTATGAGCGGCCATTCGCCGCCTGTTGCTCATCGCTCCCGGCCGGCCCGGTCGACCCGGTGAGAGGTGATCGCCCATGCGCCGCACATCGCTCACCTCCACGCCCGGCAACGGGCCGGCGCCGAGATCGGCCGAGCTGTCAGCCGGGGATGCTGGCGATGTCGAGGGGGCGATCGAGGCGGGCCTCGGGCCACGGCGCGTTGCCGCGGGCGGCTTCGGCCACCGACTGGAGGGTGAACGCCTCGAGCATCCGCTGCATCTGCTCGCCGGCGCTCTTCCAGATCGCCAGCAGCACGCACTGTCCCTCGTGGTCGCACGCACCGTCCTGGTGCGGTTCGCCGAAGTCGCCGAGGCTGATCGGGCCGTCGACGGCGGAGAGGATCTCGCTGACGCGGATCTCGCGCGGCAGTCGGGCGAGCACGTAGCCGCCGCCGACGCCACGCTTCGAGCGCACCAGACCGGCGCCCTTCAGCGCCAACAGGATCTGCTCCAGGTAGGGCTGCGGGATGGCCGTGCGCTCGGCGATGTCGCGCACCGACGTGGGGCCCGGTTCATCCTCGTGCAGGGTCAGCGAGAGCAGCGCTCGACACGCATAGTCACCCTTGCTGGAAACACGCACGCCGTCATCGTAGAGGCCGATGCCCATCCTGGTGCGCGACCTCGGTGCGCGACACAGTGGGCGACCGGCTGGCGCCCGAGCCGCAAACCCTGCTGGACTGACGCCCAACGTGAACGCGAAGCCGGTCATCCCCACCTACGGCGGTCCGAACGTGCGGGGCATCACCCCGGCGCTGTTCGGCCCTCGCGGCGCGCCGCTGCCCACCTGGTTCCCGGCTCCGGTGCACGGGGCGGCGCAGGTGGTCGTGCTCGTCCTCGACGGCCTGGGTTGGGAGCAGCTGCAGGACAACCGGGCCCAGATGCCGACGTTGTCGGCCATGGCGGGGCAGGCGATCACCACCGTCGCGCCGTCGACGACGGCCACCGCGCTGACCTCGATCACGACCGGGCTCACCCCGGGCGAGCACGGGCTGATCGGCTACCGCTTCGACGTCGGCGGCGACGTGCTCAACGTGTTGCGCTGGAACGCGGGCCACGGCGACGCGCGGCGCACCCACGAGCCGTCGCGACTGCAGCCGTTCGCCCCGTTCCTCGGCGAGTCGGTGCCGGTCGTCAGCAAGGCCGACCTCGAAGGATCTGCGTTCACCGAGGCGCACCTGCGCGGCACGCGTCCGTTCGGGTGGCGTGCGCCGTCGAGCCTTCCGGTGATCGTCGGCGACCTGCTCCGTGCCGGCGAGCGCGTGGTCTACGCCTACTACGACGGCATCGACAAGATCGCCCACGAGCGCGGCTTCGGCGCGTTCTACGAAGCCGAGCTGCGCACCGCCGACCGGCTCGTTGCCGACGTCGTCGCCCAGCTGCCGCCGGGCGCGGCGCTCATGGTCACCGCCGACCACGGCCAGGTCGACGTCGGCACCAACACGCGACCACCCGCAGAGGCGGTCCGGCGGCTGTGCAAGGGCTCGTCGGGCGAGGGCCGGTTCCGCTGGTTGCACGCCCGCTCCGGCGCGGCCGACGAGCTGCTCGAGACCGCCACATCCGCGCACAGCGACGTCGCCTGGGTGGTGTCGCGTCAGCAGGTGATCGACGAGGGCTGGTTCGGGCCGGTCGTCAGTCCGCCCGTTGCCGCCCGGCTGGGCGATGTGGCCCTCGTCGCCCATCAGCGGATCAGCTTCGACGACCCAGCCGACACGGGCCCGTTCCCGCTCGTCTGCCGCCACGGCTCGCTGACATCCGCAGAGATGTTGGTGCCCTTGCTCGCAACGGTGGCAGGCTGACAGCGATGAGCGACACGAACGAATCGACCGAGACCGCCGAGACCGCTGGTGCGAGCCTGGTCCCGGCCGAGAACCCCACGATCGAAGCGGTGCCGACCGAGACGATCATCGAGCCCGGCAAGGTGATGCGCATCGGGTCGATGGTCAAGCAGCTGCTCGAGGAGGTGCGCGCCAGCAGCCTCGACGAGGCCAGCCGCGAGCGCCTGGCGGAGATCTACGAGCGCTCGATCGTCGAGCTCAGCGGTGCGCTGTCGCCCGACCTGCAAGAGGAGCTGCGCAACCTGACGCTGCCGTTCCGCGACGGCGAGGTGCCGAGCGAGGGCGAGATCCGGGTGGCCAAGGCGCAACTGGTCGGCTGGTTGGAAGGGCTCTTCCACGGCATCCAGGCGACCCTGTTCGCCCAGCAGTTCGCCGCGCGCCAGCAGCTCGAGCAGATGCGTCAGCTGCCGCAAGGAATGGCTCCCGGAGGGCCCCAGCAGGTGCCGATCGACGCCACGGAACGCCCCGGCACGTACCTGTGACGTGAACGGCGTCCGCCGGTTTTCGCAACGAGATCTTGCGGCTAGGGTCGAACGAATCACACTCGTGTAAGCCGCTTGCCCCGAGCGCGGCCGAATTCGCTGCCCGCAGGAGGTGCCGACCGTGGGGGATTCGTTCACCCACCTCCACGTCCACACCGAGTTCTCGATGCTCGACGGTGCGGCGCGGCTGGAGGAGCTCGTGGCCAAGGCGGCCACCGACGGCCAGCCGGCGCTGGGCATCACCGATCACGGCAACATGTACGGCGTCCTGGAGTTCTTCAAGGAGTGCCGCGAGCAGGGCGTCAAGCCGGTCATCGGCACGGAGGCCTACATGGCCTTCGAGACCCGGCTGGAACGGCCGGCGCGCCGCGGCCGCGTCGACGACTCGGGCGGCGACACCGAGGGCGGCAAGAAGCTCTACTACCACCTCACCCTGCTGGCCGAGACCGACCAGGGCTACCGCAACCTGATCCAGCTCTCCAGCCTGGCGTTCCTCGAGGGCTACTACTACAAGCCGCGGATGGACTGGGAGCTGCTCGAGCGCTACCACGACGGGCTGATCGCCACCACCGGCTGCCTCGGCGGGCACGTGCTGCAGTCGCTGCTGCAGGGCGACGAGGCCGGGGCCCTGGCGAACGCCGGGCGACTGCAGGAGATCTTCGGCAAGGACAACCTGTTCGTCGAGCTGCAGGACCACGGGCTGCAGGCCCAGCGCGACACCAACCCGAAGCTGATCGAGATCGCCAAGAAGATCGGCGCCCCGCTGATCGCCACCAACGACTCGCACTACGTGCACCGCGAGGACCACGAGTCGCACGGAGCACTGCTGTGCGTGCAGACCGGCTCCACGCTCAGCGATCCGAAGCGGTTCAAGTTCGAGGGCGAGGAGCACTACCTCAAGACCGCGACGGAGATGCGCTACCTGTTCCGCGACGTGCCCGAGGCGTGCGACAACACGCTGTGGGTGGCGGAACGCGCCGACGTCAACATCGAGTTCGGCAAGCCGCAGCTGCCGAACTTCCCGCTCCCGGAGGGGTTCGAGGACGACGCCGGCTACCTCGACGCGCTGACGTGGAAGGGCGCCCAGGAGCGCTGGGGCGACGAGCTCGCACCCGCCGTCGTCGAGCGGTTGGCCTACGAGCTGCAGGTCATCAAGAACATGGGGTTCGCCTCCTACTTCCTCATCGTGTGGGACCTGATCAAGCACGCCAAGGACGCCGGCATCCGCGTCGGCCCGGGCCGCGGTTCGGCTGCCGGTTGTGCCGTGGCCTACTGCTTGCGGATCACCGACCTCGACCCGATCAAGTACGACCTCCTGTTCGAGCGCTTCCTCAACCCGAGCCGCGTCTCGATGCCCGACATCGACATGGACTTCGACTCTCGATACCGCGACGAGATGATCCGCTACGCGGCCGAGAAGTACGGCCGCGACCACGTCGCCCAGATCATCACCTTCGGCACGATCAAGGCCCGCAACGCAGTGCGCGACGCGGCTCGCGTCCTCGGCTTCCCGTACGGCGTCGGCGACAAGGTGGCCAAGGCGATGCCGCCGTTGGTGATGGGCCGCGACACCCCGTTGAAGTACTGCTTCGAGCAGAGCCCGAAGTACGCCGACGGCTACAAGGCAGCGTCGGATCTGCGGGCGATGTACGACGCGGACCCGGACGTGAAGCGCGTCGTCGACGTCGCCAAGGGCCTCGAGGGCCTGAAGCGCAGCGACGGCATCCACGCCGCAGCGGTGGTGATCACGAAGGAGCCGCTGACCACCTACCTGCCGATCCAACGAAAGCCCGAAGCGGGCGGCAACATCGAGAACTCGCCGATCGTCACGCAGTTCGAGATGCACGGGGTGGAAGAGCTCGGACTGCTGAAGATGGACTTCCTCGGCCTGCGCAACCTCGACGTGATCACCGACACGGTGGCGATGGTGCGAGCCACGAAGGACCCTGCCTTCGACATCGACGCGGTCGCGCTCGACGACGCCGGGGTCTTCGAGCTGCTCGGTCGCGGCGACACGATGGGCGTCTTCCAGCTCGAGTCGCCACCGATGCGAGCCCTGCTGCGATCGATGGCGCCGAACTGCTTCGAGGACGTCGCCGCGCTCATCGCGCTCTACCGGCCGGGCCCGATGAGCGTGAACATGCACTACGACTACGCCGACCGCAAGAACGGCCGCCAACCGGTGAGCTACTTCCACGCCGACGCCGAAGCGGTGCTCGGCGACACGTACGGGTTGATGATCTACCAGGAGAGCGTGATGCGCGTCGCGCAGAAGTTCGCCGGGTACTCGCTGGCAGACGCTGATTCGCTTCGCAAGGCCATGGGGAAAAAATCGAGAGAGGTCATGGCCAAGGCGCGCGAGGGGTTCGAGGTCGGTGCCGAGACCACTGGCTACGGGAAAGCGCTCGGCGAGCAGCTGTTCGACGTCATCGAGAAGTTCGCCGACTACGCCTTCAACAAGAGCCACTCGTTCGGCTACGGATTGGTCACCTACCAAACCGCGTTCCTGAAGGCTCACTACCCGGTCGAGTACTTCGCCTGCTTGCTGACGAGCGTGAAGAGCAACCTCGACAAGGCAGCGGTGTACCTCAGCGATGCGCGTTCGATGGGCATCAAGGTGCTCACCCCCGACGTCAACCGGTCGCAGGCCGACTTCACCGCGCTCCCGCCGTCGGAGGCGCCGGTCGGCACCGACCTGCCGTTCAACAGCCCGGGCGTCATCCCGTTCGGGCTCTCGGCCATCCGCAACGTCGGCGAAGGCCTCGTCGGCCTGCTGCTGGCCGAGCGCGAGGCCAACGGCCCGTTCGAGTCGTTCCACGACTTCGCCGAGCGCGTGCCCGAACCGGTGCTCAACAAGCGGACCATCGAGTCATTGATCAAGGCCGGCGCGTTCGACTCGTTGAAGCACCCTCGCCGCGGCTTGCTGATGTCGTTCGAGCAGATCATCGACGGCACCGTCGTGCGTCGCCGCGAACGCGACCAGGGCGTGATGAGCCTGTTCGGCGACCTCGGCGACGAGGCGGGCGGCGGGTCGGGGTTCGACGAGCGCGTCGGCATCCCCGAGCACGAATTCGACAAGAGCGACCGGTTGAAGTTCGAGAAGGAGATGCTCGGCCTCTACGTCAGCGACCACCCGCTGCTCGGGGTCGAGGCGGCGCTGCGGCGCAAGGCCGACTGCGGCATCGCCGAGGCGGTCGAGCGCGAGGACGGCTCGATCGTCACCCTCGGCGGCGTGATCACCAACCTGTCGCGCAAGTACACGAAGAAGGGCGACCAGATGGCCGTCTTCGTGCTGGAAGACCTCGACGCGACCATCGAGGTCACCGTCTTCCCGCGGGTGCTGATGGAGCAGGGCTTCAAGCTCGTCGACGACGCCATCGTCACCGTGAAGGGGCGCATCGACCGTCGCGACGAGAGCCGCATCGGGTTCATGGCCCAGGACGTCACCGTCGTCGAGGGCCTGGACACGGCGGGGTCGTCGCCGCTGCGGTTGCGGGTGCCGGCGTCTTCGTTGAACGAGCTGAAGATCCACCAGCTGCGCAAGATCCTGCGCGACCACCCCGGCGAATCTGCCGTGTTCCTGCACATCGGGCAGGGCAAGGTCCTGCGCCTCTCCGACGAGTTCTGCGTCGACCTCGACCGGGTGGTCGGGGAGCTGCGCGTGGCCTTCGGTCACGACGCCGTGATGCTCTGAACGTCGGTTCCAACCACCTCGCCTTTTGGAATGGGCCGTTTTGGTGGCAGAATGGTTCCTCACGTTTGAGCAACAAGGGGAGTTCTCGGTCAATGGCACTCCAGGTGGAAACCAGGGATTGTGCGGCGCTCACCGACGCCGACCTTGACGAAATTGCTTCGATGGGGGCCGCCTTCGACATCGGCGTCCTCTCGAAGGCCAAGGAAGATTGGGTGCTGTGCACCCGCGCACGCATCGACGAGAAGCTGCACGGTGTCACCTTCAGCACCCTCGAGCGCATCGGTGGTACGCCCTGCGTGCTGCTCGGTCTGGTCAGCGTCAAGCGCACCAGCAAGCGCGACCAGGTGGTCAAGGGTCTGATGGCCGAGGCGTTCCACCGGGCGCTGATGGCGTTCCCCGACGAGGACGTGGTGGTCGGCTCGCGCTTCGTCGATGCCGGCGCCCTCGAGACGTTCAAGCAGATCGACGATCTCATCCCGCGCCCCGGCCACCGTGCCGTCGGTGAAGAGCGCGCCTGGGGTCGCCGTCTGGCCAAGCGCTTCGGTGTCGACAGCAACTACGACGAGCAGTCGTTCGTGGTCAAGTCCAACGGGCAGAGCGGCTTCTTCGACCACGAGACGCTGAAGCCGGAGAAGGTCCCCGCCGACGTGGCGGCGATGTTCGCCCCGGTTCCGCAGGCCAAGGGCGGTTCGCTGGTCGTCCACGGCTGGGTGATGGCCGAAGACCTCGTCAAGCTGGGCGCCCGCACCTGAGCGATCCGCGTTCGCTGGACGACGTCATCCGCCGCCGGCGGATGACCCGGCGCTTCGATCCGACGCCCCTGCCCGATGAGCTGATCGCCGAGCTCGTCGACCTGGCCCGCCGGGCGCCGTCGGCCGGGTTCAGCCAAGGCGTCCACTTCATCGTGCTCACCGGCACCGCGTTGGAACGGTTCTGGGACGTCACCGGCGCAGGGGAGTGGTTCGACCGCACCCAGCCCGGCGTGCACACGGCCCCGGCGATGATCCTGCCGGTCGCCGACCCGGTGGCGTACACGTCGCGCTACGCCGAGTCCGACAAGATCGAGCACGGCCTGGACGTCGCTGCGAACTGGGAGGTCCCGTTCTGGATCACCGACACGGCGATGGCCATCCAGAACCTGCTGCTGCTGGCCGAGGACCGCGGGCTCGGGGCGCTGTACTACGGGCTGCAGAGCTCGACTGCGCTGTTCGCCGAGCTCGGCGTGCCCGACACGATGCTCCAGGTCGGTGCGGTCGCCCTCGGCCGCCGCGCCACCGACGATGTTCCCAGCGGCTCGGCCATCACCCGCCCCCGCCGCGCCAGCATCGACGTCGTCCACTGGCAGCGCTGGTAGACGACTTCGGTACAGTCGGCCGCGATGAGCGAACAGATCCCCCTCGTGAACTACCTCACCCTCGGCGAGCAGCCGCACCTGGAGGCCAACGAGTGCACGACCTGCGGGGCGAGGTTCTTCGACCGTCGCAACGCGTGCGCGTCGTGCGGCGGCACCGGCTTCTCCAAGGTGGCCATCGCCACCGACGGCGAAGTGCGTGCGTTCACCATCGTCGCCCTCGCTGCGCCCGGCGTGCCAGTGCCGTTCGTGTCGGCGGTCGTCGACTGCGGTGGCACCAGCGTGAAGGGCAACATCATCAACATCGAGCCCACCCCCGACAACGTGTCGTTGGGGATGAAGGTGCGCCTGGCCACCTACTCGTTGGGCACCGACGACAACGGCACCGAGGCCATCGGCTTCGGCTTCGAGCCCAGCAACAACTGACCTGAATTTCTGACAGCGCGAACGGAGACGACTGACATGGCTGAGGACATCTGGATCCTGGGGATCGCGATGACGAAGTTCGGCAAGCACACCGACAAGGACATCGTCGACCTCGGTGCCGAGGCGGCAATGGCCGCGCTCGCCGATGGTGGCGTGTCGATCAAGGACATGGGCATCCTGGCCGCCGGCAACCTGATGGGTGGCGGCGGGTTCGGCCAGCAGCTGCAGAAGCAGATCGGCCAGACCGGCATCCCCGTCTACAACGTGTCGAACGCGTGCGCCACCGGTGCCACCGCGCTGCGCACGGCGATCATGTCGGTGAAGTCCGGCGAGAGCGACTACGGCCTCGCCGTCGGTGTCGAGAAGCTGGCCGGCGCCGGTCTGCTCGGTGGTGGTGGCACGGCCAAGAGCGACGGCAAGGAGTGGAAGCCCAGCGGCCGCTTCGGTTCAGTGGCCAACACCGACGGTCGCATCGGCACCGCCACGATGCCTGGCGTGTTCGCCCAGGTGGGCATGGAGTACGCGCACAAGTACGAGGGTGTCGACTTCGAGCTGTTCGCCAAGATCAGCGAGAAGAACCACGCCCACTCGACGCTGAACCCGCTGGCCGCCTACCAGAAGCGCTTCACGCTCGAGGAGATCATGGGCGACATGATGATCGCCTACCCGAACACGCGCCCGATGTGCTCGGCCAACTGCGACGGCGCCGCTGCGGCCGTGGTGGTCAGCGATTCGAAGCTGAAGACGCTCTCACTGGAGCAGCAGCGCCGTGCCGTCAAGGTCTCCGCATCGGTGCTCACCACCGACCCGTACGAGGAGGCCTGCCAGGTGCTCCCCGACGTCAACACGCTCACCCGCAACGCCGCACGCATCGCCTACGAGCAGGCCGGCATCGGTCCGTCGGACCTCAACCTCGTCGAGCTGCACGACTGCTTCGCCACAGCCGAGCTGGTCCACTACGACAACCTGATGCTGTGCGAGGAGGGCGGCGCCGCCGACTTCTTCAACTCGGGCGCGCCGTGGCGCGACGGCTCGACGCCGGTCAACGTCTCGGGTGGCCTGCAGAGCAAGGGCCACCCGATCTCGGCCACCGGCATCGCCAACATCTGGGAGGTCTGCCACCACCTGCGTGGTGAGGCCGGCCCGCGTCAGATCGAGGGCGCCAAGGTCGGCCTGGCCCACGTCATCGGTCTCGGCTCCGCCTGCGGCGTCCACATCCTGGAGCGCTCCGCCGCCTGATCGGCAACCGGAACGCCGACGGCGTCAGGTGGTCTGGCAGTTGGAGTCGAAGTAGGCCTGCACGCGGTTCGACGCGGCCTGGATCTCCGGCGTCCCCATCTCCTGCAGCGCCTGCTGGGCCTCGGGATCGGTCATCGCCTTGTTGATGTCGCCGCCGTACTTGGCCAGGATCTCGCCGTAGGTCTTGTAGGCCCCGGCCAGGATCTCGCCGTCGGCCTTGAGCTCGTCGGGCAGGCCGGCCTGCATCGTGTTCAGCGCCTCGTCGAGGTCGACCTGCGACGCCGCGGGGTTCACCGCGGCCGACAGCATCTGACCGAGTGCCACCGCGGCTTGCGCGCACGCACCCGAGACGTTCGGCAACGTCACGCCCGGCGGCAACGTGACACCGTCGGGGAGCGTGATCTCGTCGGGGATGGTGATGTCGGCAGGGATGGTGATGCCATCCGGCAGGGTGACCCCACCGGGCAGCGTGTTGCTGCCGCCCTTGGAGGTGTTGTCGCTGCTGCACGCGGCGAACGCGAGGCTGCCGACGGCCAGCGCGGCGAGCGCGTAGTGGCGGGAGATGGGACGGATCATCTGCGGGAGCGTACCGGGCCTCTTCGGCCTCACTCAGGCAGGTGAACGAGTTGACAATTGTGTGAGCAACTCTTGAACGTCGGCCGCGGGGAGCTGGCACACGTGGTCGTGGCAGACGTAGGCGAAGCCATCGGTGCGCCCCTCCCACAGCGGTGACGCGCTGCGCTCGCCCCAGGCGATGACCGCGTTGGGCAGCCAGGCCGAGCGGACGACGGCCAGGAGGTCCGGACGATCGCCGGTGATGACGATCTCGGTGCTGCCGCGGCGGCGCATGTCGACCGCCGCCAGTGCGTGGGAGAAGCCGCCGGGCGCGTTGTTGAGCACGCGGGCGAGCAGCATCAGGATCCGGTCGGCGTGCTGCTGGTAGCGGCCTTCGCCGGTCACCGCGGCGAGCCGCAGCAGGGCGATCGCCGCGTGCGAGTTGGCCGACGGCGTGGCGTTGTCCATCAGGTCCTTCTGGCGGACGATCAGCGCCTCGGCGTCGTCGGCCGTCGTGAACAACCCGCCGCGATCGACGTCCCAGAAGTGGTCGAGCATCGTGTCGGCAGTGGTCATCGCCGCCTCGGTCCAGCGTGCCTGGCCGGTGAGCTCGCCGAGGCGGGTGAACGCGTCGACGAGCGCGGCGTGGTCGGCAGCGAGGGCGGCATGTCGTGCGGGTGGGTTGCCGTCGGCCTGCCACGAGCGGAACCAGCGACCGTTCGCGCCGCGCAGCTCGCGCAGCAGGAACTCGCCGTTGGCGATGGCCGCCTCGGTCCAGTCGTCGCGACCGAACGCGGCCGCGGCTTCGCAGATCGCCGAGAGCATCAGCCCGTTCCACTCGGTGAGCACCTTGTCGTCGAGCCCCGGCCGTGGCCGCGTCTCGCGGTGCTCGAACAGGCGGGCCCGGGCGGCCTCGACCTCGGGCGGGCGGGCGAGCTGGCCGCGGTGGTGCAGCCGTGACGGGATCCACCGCGGCTCGTGGCCGGGCTCGGTGAAGTTGGCCGGGCCGTCGAGCTCGTACCACGTCAGCGCGACATCGGCATCGGGGCCGAGCACGGCGCGGACCTCGTCGGGCGTCCACGTCGTGAACAGGCCCTCGTGGCCGTGCCCGTCGAGCCCAGGGGAGTCGGCGTCCTCGGCGGAGAAGAAGCCACCGGACGGGTGGCGAAGGTCGCGCAGCACGTACTCGATGGTCTCCTCGACGACCTGTCGCCAGCGCGGCACGTCGAGCTGCAACGCGGCGTGCGTGTACACCGTGGTCAGCAGCGCTTGGTCGTAGAGCATCTTCTCGAAGTGCGGCACCAACCACTGCGCGTCGACCGAGTAGCGGGCGAAGCCACCGCCCAGGTGGTCGTACATGCCGCCGCTGGCCATCGCGTCGAGTGACGTGGTGACGATCGCCGTGGCATCGTCGCTCGGTTGCTGGGCGAGGGCGCGCAAGACGAGGTCGATGTTGAAGGTGCCGGGGAACTTCGGGGCACCGCCGAAGCCGCCCCACTCGGCATCGAACGACTGGGCGAGGTGGGTGAGGCCGTGGTTCAGGTGATCGAGCCCGGGCAAGCCGTCGCCCGGCTGGATCGCCGCAGTGCGGGCCAACGACTGGGTGAGCGCGTCGATGTTCTGCTGCACGTCGGCCGGTCGGTTCCGCCACACGTCGTCGATGGCCGCCATCAGCTGCATGAACTGCGGCTTGGGGAAGTAGGTGCCGCCATAGAACGGCTTGCCGTCGGGGGTCATGAACACCGTCATCGGCCAACCACCGCGGCCGGTCATCGCCTGCACCGCGTCCATGTAGATCGAGTCGACGTCGGGCCGCTCCTCGCGGTCGACCTTGACGTTGACGAACAGCCGGTTCATCGTGTCGGCGACTTCGACGTCCTCGAAGCACTCGTGGGCCATCACGTGGCACCAGTGGCATGCCGAGTACCCGACGCTGAGGAGGATCGGCACGTTGCGCTCGGCCGCCTCCGCGAACGCCTCGGCGCCCCACGGGTTCCAGTCGACGGGGTTGTCACGATGCTGCCGCAGGTAGGGGCTGGTCTCGTGGGCGAGCCGATTGGACGTCATGACCTCACGGTACCGGTGCGTCGTCGAGGAGCCCGATGATCTCGTCGGTCGTGCGAACGTCACCGAACGATCGGTAGATCGTGTGGAGCGTGGCGTTCAGGTCCTGGTCCGGTGAGCGACTCGAATGCGTGCCGGCGGCCACGTCGGGACTCGTGCCGGGCGTACTCCCGAGGCTCGATGTGCCAGTCGTGCAACACAGCGGGAGTCTTGCGCGACCGACGTCCGTGGCAGTCGACCTCGGCGTGGCAGCATCGAGCCATGGTGTCGACCGACCTGCCGCGCCTGATCGTCATCAGGGGTCCGTCGGGGTCCGGCAAGTCGACGGTCGCACGTCGTGTCTTCGAGCGGGCCAGTCGGCGGATCTGCCTCATCGAGCAGGACCACTACCGGTTCATCTTCCGGCCGGCCGGAGGCGGGTCGTTGCCGAACTCGGCGACCGTCCACCGGATGATCGAGCACAACGTGCTGTCGGCGCTGACCGACGGGTACGACGTCGTCCTCGACGGCATCCTGAGCCAGGAGGCGTATGGGGCGGTCCTCGGGCGCGTCTTCTCTGCGGGCGTCTCGACGAACCGCATGTACTCGTTCGACGTCAGCCTCGAGGAGACGTTGCGTCGCCATCGCGTCCGCCGCACCGACGACTGCACCTTCACCGAGGACGACATGCGCGAGTGGTACCCGCACGCGCGCCCGTGGGGTCACGAGCTGGAGCAGCTGATCCACGAGACCACCTCGGTCGACGACATCGTTGCCGCCATTCTTCGCGACGCCCGCTGATCTCGGCGTCAGCCGATCCCACTCGCGGCGAGGATCACCAGGGCGATGATGACGACGGGCACCGCCGTGAGGGCGACGCGGAACCGGGGCGACATCCGCCAGCCGTCCGCCTGCACCGCGATGGTCGGTCGTACCGCCCAGACGATGACGGCGTAGATCGGCACCAGCGCGAGCACCCGCATCGCACCGCCCGGCGCGCCGAAGTCACCGATCAGCTGGCCACCGACCATCGCGAACGGAGCCAGAGCGATCAGCGTGACGAGGACCCGTACGGCGCGCGGCCACTCGACTCGGCTGACGGCCAACCCGCCGAAGACGACGGTCGGCATCATGATCCCGCCGGCGGCCATGAACAGCGGCAAGGTGACGACGCCGGCGACGGCGCGCGCCACGGTCAGCGCAGGACGACGCCATCCGGAGCGGCGCGCTGCCGCGGCCAAACCCTGGCCGGCGCCGAAGACCGCGAATCCGCCGATGATGAAGATCGTGCCGTTCCAGGTGAACTCGGGATCGGTGGACACCCACCGCATCCACAACCGCGCCACCGTCCCCCAGACCGCGCCGCCGATGAGCCCAAGAGGTGGAAGCGCCAAACTCGGAGCACGTCGTCGTCCCATGCCCGAACAGACGTCGCCGATCGCCACGCGGGCGACAGGCTCAGGACGACGATGGGCTGTCGGGCGACGGTTCGATGCGCAGGATCCAGGTGCCGGGGCCGAGCGGGGGGAGCGCACCACCGGCCGCGCGTGCGGGCGGGTCGGGGGGTGCGTCGAGTCGCTTGTTCAGGGAGAGCAGGCGGCCGATCACGGGCAGTGCGACGACGTTGAGCGCGTGGAGCACGCCCATGATCAGGAGGATCCCGCCGACCCGGGCCACCTCGTGCTTGAGCTGCTCGCCCGGTGAGTCGGGCCAGTGCTCGGACGCCACGAACGTCACCGTGAAGAGGATGAACGCGGTGAAGATCAAGTAGTACGCGACGTCGGTCAGCACGAGGTAGCTCTTGCCGGTGCGCGGGTTGGCGCGGAACACGTCGGCCGCGTACGCGCGCCCGAAGCGCTTGATGAACGGACCGAGCCCGACGGCGATGCCGACCAGCACGAGGTTCGTGATCAGTTCGATGATCCACCAGTCCATGTGCATCCCTTTCGAATCGGAGGAGAGCGAGAGCACCAGTGCGAGCGCCACGAGCGCGGCCACGATGCCGGTGAGCACGAGCGTGACGCGCCATCGCCAACGACGGCGGGCGCGAGCATCGGCGATCGACAGGTTGACGCGAGCGAAGAGGTCGTCGCTCGGCGACACCGTTCGGCGAGCGTCGGCGAAGGCGTCGCGCAGCACGCGCTCCACGCCGGCCGTGCTCACGTCGCATCCAGCTTCTGCTCGAGCCTCGCCAGGCCGCGCTGCAGGTGCGTCTTCACCGAGTTGGCCGACACGCCGAGCGTTGTGGCGATGGCCTCGATGCCGAGCTCGTCGAAGTAGCGCAGGGTGATGCAGTCGCGCTGGCGCGACGGCAGTTCGGCCACGGCACGCAGCACTGCGGCGTGCTGCTCGCCAGTGACCAACGGGTCGGCGAGCGCGTCCGCCGCGTGCGCGTCGGCGTGCAGCTCGCTCGTCGAGTGGTGGCGCAGCGAGACCAGGCCTCGACGGTTGTGGTCGCGGGCGAGGTTGAGCACGATCGAGCGCAGGTAGGCGGGTGCCGCGTCGTCGCTGCGGATCCGCGATGCGGCGCGAGCGAGCCGGAGGAACGCTTCCTGGACGATGTCCTCCGCTGCGTTGCGATCGTCGACGAACAGCCGGGCGAGCCGCACCAGCGACGCGCCCTCGGTGCGGTAGAGCCGGGTGACCAGTGCCTCGGCGTCGAGCGTGATCGTCTCCCCGGATGCGCGCGCCGACGCGACGGTCGACTGCAGCGCAAGCAGACCGCACGCGATCACAGGATCCAGGCTCTCACGTCCGGACAGACGAACGAACCGGCCTCCTGGGTGACAGCTAGACGGCGACGGCGTGGAAGCCGCCGTCGACGTGGACGACTTCGCCGGTGGTGGCCGGGAACCAGTCGCTCAGCAACGCCACGCACGCCTTGGCGACAGCCGAGGAGTCGGTGACGTCCCAACCGAGCGGGGCGCGGTCGTCCCACACGTCTTCGAACTTCTTGAAGCCGGGGATGCTCTTGGCCGCCATCGTCTTGATCGGCCCGGCGGCGACGAGGTTGCTGCGGATGCCCTGCGACCCGAGCTCCTTGGCCAGGTAGCGGCTGACGCTCTGCAGTGCAGCCTTGGCCACGCCCATCCAGTTGTAGGCCGGCCAGGCCTGGATGCTGTTGTCGAAGTCGAGCCCGACGAACGAACCGCCGTTGGTCATCAACGGAGCGAAGGCGTCGGCCAACGCCTTGTAGGAGTACGTGCTGATGTTCATCGCCACCGACACGTCGGCCCACGTGGCGGCCATGAAGTCGTCGCCGAGGCAGGCCTCCGGGGCGAAGCCGATGGCGTGCAGGACACCGTCGACGCGTCCCCACTTCTCCGCCAGCGCGTCGTGCACCGAGGTGAGGTGCTCGGGCACGGTGACGTCCAACTCGAACACGTCGACCGGGGTGTCGAGCTTGCGCGCCGTGCGCTGCGTCAGGCTCAGCGCCCGGCCCGCGCCGGTGAGCACGATCTCAGCGCCTTCGGCCTGGGCGAGCCGGGCCACGCCGTAGGCCAGCGAGGCGTCGGTGAGGACGCCGGTGATCACGATGTGCTTGCCGTCGAGGAGCCCCATGCCGGCGACACTAGTCAGGAGGTTGCCGCCGACCTGGTTGGCTGGTCGCCGGGGCTGTTGTGCAAGGCTGCCGCAATGCGAATCGGCATCCTGGGTGGTACCGGTCCGGCGGGCAGCGCGCTTGGGGCGCGTCTGGCCTCGATCGGATATGGCGTGGTCATCGGCTCGCGCTCGAAGTATCGGGCGATGGAAGCGCGCGACAGCTTGGTCGGTGGTGCACCGGAGCTGGCCCCGTTGCTCGAGTACGGCGACAACGCGATGGCCAGTGCCTGCGACGTCGTGGTGATCGCCACGCCCTGGGACTCGGCGGCCACGACGGCACAGGAGAACGAGGAGCTGCTGCGCGGCAAGGTCGTCATCAGCATGGCCAACGCGTTGGTCCGCGTCGGTCACGAGTTCCAGCCGCTCGTGCCGCCGCGCGGCAGCGTGGCCGCCCACGTGCAGGCCGCCGTGCCCGGCTGTCGCGTCGTGGCGGCGTTCCACCACCTGCCGGCCAAGGAGCTCGGTCACCTCGGCCAGCCGATCGACAGCGACGTGCTGATCTGCGGCGACGACCCCGCCGCGGTGCGCACCGTCAGCGAGATCGTGTCCAACATCCCCGGCTGCCGCCCGCTCGACGCGGGCGAGCTGTCCAACGCGACGGCCATCGAGGCGTTCACCGCCGTGCTGCTGCAGCTCAACGTGCGGTACAAGACCCGCGTCGCTCCGAAGCTGACGGGAATCAAACGCGACCCGCGAGAGGTTGCGGGCTGACGATGCGTCTCTACGACACGGCCCGCCAGGCTGTCGTGCCGTTCGAGCCGGGGGAGCACGTACTCATGTACACGTGCGGCATCACGCCGTACGACGCCACCCATCTCGGGCACGCGGCCACGTTCATCGCCTACGACGTCCTGCAGCGACGGTTGATCGACCTCGGTCATCGCGTCACGTGCGTGCGCAACGTCACCGACGTCGACGATCCGCTGTTCGCCAAGGCGCGTCAGCTCGGGGTGCACTACCTCGATCTGGCAGCGGGGGAGGAGGCGCGCTTCAACCGCGACATGGAGGCGCTGAACGCGCTGCCGGTTGCGAGCAGCCCGCGAGCCTCGTCGGCGATCCCCGACATCCGCGGCTTCATCGGCATGGTGCTCGACCGCGGCTTCGCCTACGAGTCCGGCGGCAGCGTGTACTTCGACGTGGCCAAGTTCCCGTCGTTCGGGTCGTTGAGCCACTACTCCGAGGAGGAGATGCTCGACTACGCCCGCCAGCGCGGCGGACACGTCGACGATCCGAACAAGCGCCACCCGCTCGACTTCGTGCTCTGGCACCCGTCGGCCAGCGACGAGCCGGCATGGGACACGATGTGGGGGCCGGGCCGGCCGGGTTGGCACATCGAGTGCAGCGCGCTCGCCCTGCGCGAGCTCGGCACCACCATCGACCTGCACGGCGGCGGCACCGACCTGATCTTCCCCCACCACGAGTGCGAGCGGGCCCAGAGCGAAGCGGCCACGGGCGAACCGTTCGTCAAGCACTGGATGCACGTGGCGATGGTGTGGAAGGACGGCAGCAAGATGTCGAAGAGCCTCGGCAACCTGGTCTTCGTCGACAAGCTGCGCACCGAGTGGGACCCGCGGGCGATCCGCATCGGGATCATCGAGCACCACTACCGCACCGAGTGGTCGTGGGACGAGGAGCTCATGCCGCGCGCCACCGGCCGGCTCGATGCGTGGTCCCGCGCCGGCGCCGGTTCGGCGGCGCTCGACGACGTGCGCGCCGCGCTCGACGAGGATCTCGACACCCCCGGCGCGCTGGCGCTGATCGATGCCGCGGCAGCCGCCGGTCACGGCGTCGGCGACGCCGCCGCACTGCTCGGCGTCGACCTCTGAGCCTCCGCGCACGACCGCGGTCAGTGACGGGCGTAGTGTGCGCGACATGAACGCTCAGGGGGCTGGGAAGTTGCAGACGCGGTTCCGTCGCGTCGCTCGCCCGGTGTCGACCAAGCTCTGGACCTTCCACCTCGAAGGCTTCGAACGGCTGCCGGCGAGCGGTCCGGCGATCCTCGCTCCGAACCACGTCAGCTTCCTCGACAGCGCGTTCTTGATGCTGCACGTGCCGCGCAACATCAGCTACGTCGGCAAGGCCGAGTACATGGACTCGTGGAAGACGAAGTTCATCTTCCCGGCGCTCGGCATGATCCCCATCGATCGCGCCGGCGGCGACAAGAGCCAGGCGGCGCTCGACACTGCCGAGGGCGTCCTGCGCCGTGGGGAGCTGTTCGGCATCTTCCCCGAGGGCACGCGCAGCCGCGACGGCATCTTGCACAAGGGTCGCACGGGTGCCGCCCGCTTGGCGTTGAAGGTCGGCTGCCCGATCTTCCCGGTCGGGGTGCTCGGCACCCGCGAGATCCAGCCGCCCGATGCCAAGCTGCCGAAGATCCGTCGCGACTGCACCATCAAGATCGGCCGGCCGATCAACGTCGAGCGCTATCGCAACCGCGCCGACGACCACCTCGTGCTGCGTCAGATCACCGACGAGCTGATGTTCGAGATCCGCGAGCTCACCGGCCAGGAGTACCGCAACACGTACGCCGGCAAGACGGCCGACAGCGAGCCGACCAAGGTCGCCAAGGTCGGCGTCATCGGCCACGAGAGCGCGAGCGAAGACTCGCGCCTCGCCGCCGTCGCCGGCGAGTGAGTCGCCGACGGCTTCAGCTGCCATTCATCCGGACCCGAAAGGCATCGGACATCGGCATCTGATGTGACATCGGGAGCTGCAGCGTGGTGTGGGCGATCGACGAGTAGGTGTGCAATGCGTCGAGCACGTAGCCGGCGTTCTCCGGCACGCTGAATTCTCCATGACCGCCACTCGCCGAGTTGAGCATCGTCTCGATGACGAACGCCATGGGCCGCAGCAGCACCTCGTCGAGGTTCACACCACCGTGCGCACACTCGTCTGCGGCTGACGCCAACGCGTCGAACGCAGCGTCGGGGAGCTGGCGCGAGACGCGAGCTGCGTACTTGTGTTCTTCCGCGAGGGCAGCGAACCGCTCCGCTGGCGTTGTGGGTGTCATCGGGCTATCAGTCTCCCGTTCTCGTTGCGTGGGGCGACAGAAAGTGTCGCAGAGTGCAACGAGAAGCAGGCCGGTCGACCTACCGGTCCCGGCGAGATTCAGGCGCGGTCGATGCGGATGTCGCCGGAGATGGTGCGCAGCCGCAACCGCACCGTGCGTCGATCGCCACCGACCGGCTCGCTGGGAGCGGAGCGGGGCAGCACGGTCTTGCCGCTGAGCGTGGAGATGTCGGGGTCGACGCGGATGCCGCCGGGCAGACCGAGGCTGACGTCGCCGGAGACCGTCTTGACGACCACCTCGTCGCCGAGGCAGCGACCGACGCGGACGTCGCCGGACGCGGTGCCCACGTCGAGGCTGCCGCCGGCGTGATCGCAGCGGAAGGTGCCTGACGCCAGCGAGGCGCCGATCCGCCCGTCCGCCCGATCGACGGTGATGTTGCCGGACGCCGACTTGGCGGAGATGTCGCCGCGAACAGCGTCCACGCGGATGTTGCCCGATGCGCTGTGCAGGTCGGCGCGTTGCGCCTCGTGCAGCTCGATCGCTCCGGAGGCCGTGTGCACGTTGACCGCGCCGAGTCGGGCGCGCAGGCTGACATCGGCCGAAGCGGCGTGCACGTCGACGTCGGTGCCCGGCGGTACGTGTGCAGTGAGCCGCACGCTGCGGTTGTGCAGGCTCCACGTGGAGCGCTGACGCAGCGAGACGGTGTCGTCGATCTGCGAGATCTCGAGGCTGTCGCGGTCGGCGGTGTCGACGCGCATGCGGATGACGCCCACGTCGCCCTCGATGATGCGCACGTTTCCGGACGGCACGTCGAGCTCCAGGCGAGGGTGCTCGCCGACGGTGAACTGCTCGTCGAAGATCATCGGTACCTCCTCGAGTCGCGTCTCACAGGTCGAAGCTGTCGGTGATGTGCGTGCCGGGCTTGCGCGACTGGCGGGCACGGTTGCCGAGCGCATCGACGACCCAGCCGTTGACCGACTCGCCGTCGGTCTGGGCGGCCTGCTCGATGAGGTTCTTCAGCGACGGGGGGAGACGCAGCGTGATGCGTGCGTCGAAGTCCTCGCTCGGCGGAGCTGCGGGTGCGGACTTGTTGTCGCCGACGCGCAACGTCGGGTCGCCGTCGACGAGGACGACGTCGACGGTGTGTGCCGGGAGCTGTGCCGCCACTTCGCTGGCGGCCTGCTGAGCCAGGTCGATCGCCGCCAGGCGCAGGGCCGGCGCCACCGCCTCGACCAGCTGGGAGGTCGCCTGGTCGACGGCGGATTGGGCGCCGGCCAGGCGGCCGGTGTCGAGCAGCGCCTGCTGCACGGTGCGGATGATCGGGTCGACGTGCATCAGCGCGAGCGACGACGGGGGAGCAGGCGGGCAGCGCGCTCCTCGGTGAACCGGCGCGGGCTCATCCGCCGCTGCTGATCGGCGGCCATCACCCTGGCCAGGTCGTGGTTGAAGTAGGAAGTCATGATGACATCATAGTGATGTCACGTTGACATCGCAACAGATGTCAGCGTGACAGCGGTCTCACACCGGTCAGAACGCCGGTCTCAGAACGCCGGTCTCAGAACTCTTCCATCCCAGCCGTCTGGCGGGCCAGGAACTTGGCCCGGTCCATGTCGTAGTGCTTCTTGGCCACCAGCTGCTGGGCGAAGAGGCCGCCGCCGGCCTGCAGCACCGTGACCAGCTGCCAACCGCCGTACTGATCGGCGGTGTAATCGCGAATGGCGTGGAACAGGCGGATGCGGTACTCGGCGTCGACGCCGACCTTCGTGCGCAGGTACTTGGCGACGTACTTGCCGGTCTCCGGGTTCTCCAGGTCGGCCAGCATCGGCGCCGTGAGCACGGCGCCGCCGGCGATGTCGTGGAGGTGGCGCACCATCAGGCTGAAGTTGGCCGACGAGTAGTACTTCGCTGCGTTGGTGAACAGCTCGTCGGGCGACGCGTAGCCCTCGGGCGTGAACGTCGTGTTCGCCACTGCCGCTTCGAAGGCGCCGCGGATCATCGTCGCGTAGACGACCATCTCGCCGATCTTGTCCTTGATGTGCGGGATCCGCTCGGTGCCGTTGGCCTCGCTGATCAGCTGGGCGAGGCCGACGAGCGTGTCGGCGATGTCGATGTAGTGACCGACGCTGCCGAGGCGCTCCCACAGGCCGAGGCAGTGGGCGAACGTCACCGAGTGCTCGGTCTCGCCGGCAAGGAAGACGCGCTCGTTGGGCACGAACACCTCGTCGAAGACGACGAAGCCCTCGGTCATCACCTTCTGACGGCTGTACGGGAAGTAGCGCTCGTCGAAGTCGGGGCGCGGGGTGAAGGTCGTGTTGATGATCGTCACGCCGGGTGCGTTCATCGGGACCGCGCAGGCAACGGCGTAGTCCGACTCGGTCTGCTTCATGTGCTTGGTCGGCATGACGATCAGCTCGTGAGCGACGGCGGCCGACGAGATGTGCAGCTTGGCGCCGGAGATGACGATGCCGTCGGGGCGACGCTCGACGATGTGCGTGTACAGGTCGGGGTCGTCCTGATCGATCGGCGACTTGGCCCGGTCGCCCTTGGCGTCGGTGATCGTCAGCACGCAGCGGACATCGCGCTTCTGGGCGTCCTGGAAGAAGTTCATGACCCGCTCGGCGTAGACCGGGTAGTCCTTGACCATCCGACTCGACGCGTTGAGCAGCATCAGCAGGCCGCTCGAGGTGGAGATCGTGGGGAAGTCCCACTCCTTCTGCCGATCCTCGTTGGCGCGCAGCTCCTCGGTCGAGCGGGGGATGAAGTAGTACGGCCCGAACGCGTCCTCGCCGGGTTGGTAGTGCTTGTCGTAGCCCTTGGCCACCCAGTCCACCGACAACCGCGTCGCGGGGTCGGTGGTGACGTCTTCGATCTGCCGGCCGTTGCCGAAGATCCGACGCCCGTCTCGCAGCGATTCCCGATACTCCTCGCCAGTCATCATGATGATCTGTGCTCCTCTGGTCCCCGAGCCCACGTGACCGCAGGCGATATGTGACAGTGTGTCAGATAGCGAGTCGCGAAGGCAACGCCAAGCGACGCATCAGCGCGGTTCGCGGGGCAGGCCGAGCCCGCGTTCGCCGATGATGTTGCGCTGGATCTCGTCGGTCCCGCCGGCGATGCGCTGGCTGTGCGCGGCGAGCACGACGTCGCTCCAGGCGTAGTGGCCCCACTCGCCGTCGTCGGCCGCGACCAGCGGACCGAGGACGCGCGACGCGGTCTGCGCCAGCTGCCACACCGAGGTCGCCTCGTACAGCTTGGTGATGGAGGCAGCCACGGCGGCGACGCTCGGTGTCGAACGCGCCAGCGAGTCGCGCATCCAGACGCCGATGCGCTCGCGCGTGATCGCGTTCGCCAGCGCCTGGCGGGTCGTCGGGCTGGTGTCGCCGAGACGCTGCGCCAGCTCGACGAGCCGCCCCACCGGATCGAGGAACAGGCCGGCGTCGTCGGGGTCGAGGTCGCGTTCGCTGGACAGGCTGGCGTTGGCCACGTTCCAGCCGCCGCCCACGGTGCCGAGCACGGCGTCGTCGCGGACGAACAGGTCCTCGATGAAGACCTCGTTGAAGTGCGCGTTGCCGTTCATCTGGCGCAGCGGCTTGACGGTGACCTCGGGTGCCGCCATGTCGATGAGGAACATCGTCAGGCCACGGTTGCGCGACGACGCGTCGGGATCGGTGCGGGCGAGCAGTTCGCCGATGTCGGCGTGGTGGGCCCCGGACGACCACACCTTCTGGCCGGTGATCCGCCACCCGCCGTCCTCCTTCGTGGCCCGGCAGCGCAGCGAGGCAAGGTCGGAGCCTGCGTCCGGCTCCGAGAACAGCTGGCATCCGACGAGCTCACCGCGGAAGATGGTCCGCAGGAACTGCTGCTGCTGGGTTGCGGTGCCGAAGGCGGCGATCGCAGGTGCCACGATGCGCTGACCGATCATGAACACCGACGTGTCCACCTTCTCGAACTCTCTCGCGATGCGCCGGAACTCGGCGATCTCCTCGTTGCTGAGGTCGGCGCCGCCGAGCTCTGCGGGTCCGCTCAGCCATGCGAGGCCGGCGTCGAACAGCGCGGCCTGGTACGCGCGGGCCGCGGCGAGGCCGGCGTCGTGGTCGACCCGGTCGCCGTCGCGCGCCAGGCCGGAGCCGACGACGGCGTCGCTGCCGAGCCCCCAGCCCTTCGGGCGAGCGGGTTCGGCGTGCGCATCGAAGAAGGCCCGAACTCGGGTGGAGAACTGCGGATCCACGGTCACGATCGGCAAGCATATGAGACATGCTCAGATTGTCAACGTCTCAAATATGATGTAGTCTCAGATGAGTATGGCTCAGAAGATGGCCGAGCTCACGTTGGGGGAGCTCGAGGCGCAGATCCGTGCCGTCTTCGAGCGCACCTGCGCGCGAAAGCCGGCCGAGGTCGAGGCAGATGAGGGGTGGGGTGCTGGCGACGAGGAGATCGTCGGCTCGGCCTTTCGCGTCCACGCCGACGAGGGCGCGGAGATCGCCGCAGCGCGCAGCTTCCAGCGGGATCTGTTCGACGCCGGCCTGGCGTGGCTCCGTGGCCCGACGCACCTCGGCGGCGCCGGCTTCGACTCCGAGCGCATCGAGGTCTTCCGACGTGTCGCCGCCGACTACATCACCCCCGACTTGAATTGCCTCCTCGTCGGCCAGCAGATCGTCGCCCCGGCGATCAACGAGTTCGGCACCGACGAACAGCGCGCGCTGTGGCTGCCGGCGATCTGGCGCGGCGACGTCGTCGGCTGTCAGCTGTTCTCCGAGCCCGACGCCGGTTCCGATCTCGCCTCGCTGCGCACGCGGGCCGTGCGCGATGGCGACACGTGGCGCATCTCCGGTCAGAAGGTGTGGTCCTCGGGAGCGCACTTCAGCCAGATCGGCGAGCTCCTCACGCGCACCGACGACGACCTGAGCCTGCGCCACCGCGGGCTGACGATGTTCGTCATCGACATGGACCAGCCCGGCGTGTCGATCCGGCCGCTGCGCCAGATGAACGGCAGCGCACACTTCTGCGAGGTCTTCCTCGACGACGTGGTGGTCGCCGACGACCGCCGCATCGGCCCGGTCGGCCAGGGCTGGATGGTGGCGCAGACCAGCTTGACGAGCGAGCGGGACGGTTTCGGTGACGAGGGCAGTCACCTGTTCCACGAGCCGTACCGCCGGCTGGTCGAGCTCGTTGCGCACCTCGGTGCCGGCAACGATCCCGTGGTGCGCGATCGGTTGGCCGACGCCTACACGCGGCAGGTGATCGCCCGACTCCTGCCGGATCACATCGAGCAGTGCGCGCCCGGCGTCCGCGCCGGCGGCGCCTCGCTCGTCAAGCTGTTCTCGACCGATGCCGACTGGCGCATCGCCCAGACCGCAGCGTCGGTGCTCGGTCCGGCGATCACGGCCGACGACGGCGCGTGGGGCCACTTCGTGTGGGTCGGCGTGCTGCTCGGCGTCGCCGCGCCGCGCATCGCCGGCGGCACCGACCAGATCCAACGCAACATCGTTGCCGAGCGGGCCCTCGGGCTCCCGCGCGAGCCACGCTGAACGACCCACACTGAAGAACACAGGGGAACCACGACCATGATGACCGGCGAGGAGTATCGCGAGTCCTTGCGCGACGGCCGCAAGATGTTCATCAACGGCGAGCGCATCGGCGACGTCACGACGCACCGCATGTTCAAGCGAGCCGTCGACAACGGCGCCGTCGACTACGACCGCTACCACGACCCGGCGCCGGGAGCGTTCGGTCCGTACTACGCGATCCCGACGACCCCCGATGAGCTGCGCGAGCAGGAAGAGCTGCAGCACACGTGGAGCTTCCCGACCGTGTCGACGGTGCACGCGCTGCTGATGCTGATGACCGCCGGCAGCCGGATGCGCAACGAGCACCCGGTGTACGCCGACCGCGCGCTCGACTTCTACGAGGAGGCCAAGCTCCGCGACATCCGCTGCGTGCAGACGATCACCGACGCCAAGGGGCACCGCGGGCTGACCCCGTCGCAGCAAGACGACCCGGACCTGTACCTGCGAGTGGTCGATCGGAACAAGGACGGGATCGTCATCACCGGGGCGAAGCTGCACATCTCGTCGGCGGCGATCGCCCACGAGCTGATCGTCATGCCGACCAAGCGGATGAAGCAGGGCGAGGACCAGTGGGCCGTCGCGTGCGCGGTCCCGATGAACGCTCCCGGGGTGAGCATCATCAACACCAGCTTCGCGCCGCGCGAGGACATCGATCCGCGCTACTTCCCGTACAGCCGCACGAACGTGATGTCCGAGGGCTTCGTCGTCTTCGACGAGGTGTTCGTGCCGTCGCATCGTGTCTTCCTGGACGGCGAGGTCGAGCACTCGGCCACCTTCGCCCACAGCCTCGGGCTGTGGGAGCGGCTCGGCAGCGTTCGTCACTACGTCGACATCGCCGACACGCTTGTCGGGTTGGCCCAGCTGATCAGCGAAGCCAACGGCACCGAGCGCATCTCGCACATCAAGGACAAGATCGGCGAGATGGTCGTCTACGCCTCGTTGATCCGTGGCTGCTACGAGGCCGCCATCGCGACGGCAGGTCGTACACCGGAAGGCTGGATGTCGCCCGACGAGGTGTTCACCAACTCCGCCAAGTACTACGCGGCCAGCGAGTTCAGCAGGATGATCCGCCACCTCCACGACATCGGCGGGGGCTCCGTGCTGACAGCACCGACGTTGGCCGACCTCGAGAACGAGGAGAGCGGTGCGTACCTGGAGAAGTACATGCGCACGATGCCCGGCATCGATGCCGCCTACCGCATGCGCCTGTTCCACGCCATCCGCGACTACACGGCCGACTCGTTCGGCGGTTGGCAGCAGGTGACCACGTTGCAGGGCGGCGGTGGTCTCTACGCGCAGCAGATCGTCGCTCGCAAGAACTACGACATGAACCGTGCCAAGACGATGGCCCGCCACGTCGCCGGCGTGACGGCAGACGGCGACGTGCTGCCGATCAGCGACTAACGGGCGAACAACCCGTGAACGTCTGCCTCGTCGATGTACTCGTCGATCCGCGTGATGCGGTCGCCGTCGACGGTCACGACGAGGCAGGCGTGGACGACGAGGGCCGCACCGTCCGGCAACGTGCCGCGCAGGGCGTGCTGCTGCACGTACCCGCGCTCGGTGGTCTGCCGGACGACGTCGTCGTAGTGCAGCCCGTCGACGCGACGGTTGACCCAGAGCAGCATGCGCACCACCTGCTCCAGCTCGTGGGTGACGTTGCCGTTGTTGTGCCAGACGACGAGATCGGGGGAGAGGCAGGCGCGCAGCGCGTCCTCGTCAGCCGCCTCGACGGCTGCCGTGAAGCGGCTGGCGAGGTCGATCGGTGGTGTCATCACAGGTCCTCCTTGACTGTCTGAGATAGCGTTTGACGAACGAATCGGCGAGATCGAGCGGGGGCAAGGACGACATGGCGACGAAGAAGAAGGCCACAGCGACGAAGGTGGCTCCGCGTCGTTCGCCTGCCGATGCCGAACGGCGCTTCGCCTCCGCAGCCGAGGAGATCGTTGCGTCGGAGCGACGGTTGGAGCGGTCGCCGGTGCTCGGGCCTCGAGCCGAGCGCACTCGACGTGCGCTCGTCGACAGCGCCTGGGAGCTGTTCCGCACCCGCGGCTACACCGGCACGACGGTGGCCGACGTCGCCAAGAACGCGAAGGTCAGCCTGGCCACCTTCTACCAGTACTTCTCCGAGCTGAACGACGTGCTCGGGGTGATCGTCGTCGACTTCATCCGCGACTCGCTCGGTCGTGGGCTGGACCGGTGGGAGGTCAGCAACGGCCGCGAGGGCCTGCGCGTGCGGATCGACGCGTTCATCACGACGTACATCGACTACCGCGAGTTCATGGAGCTGTGGGAGTGCGCCAAGCTCGTCTCGCCGCGGATCCGCGCCCTGAGCCTCGACTACGCCCGTGTCTACCGCCACCGGTTCGAGGTGTTCTTCCAGGAGGGCGTCGATCAGGGCCTTGTGCGCGACGACGTCGACGCGGCAGGCATGGCCGACGCGATGACGATCATGCTCGAGCGCTACTGCTACGAGCACTTCGTCATCTCCGACGAGCCGGTGCCCACCGACCGCACGGCGATGGTCGATCTGCTGACCGCGATGTGGGCCGACGCGGTGAAGCTCGTCGGCTGACGCGACTGCATCAGCGCGACCAGCGTTCCCGGTGCACGACGTCGTCGAGCGGCTTGCGAGTCATCGGGCCGTGCGGCCGTGCCGGCCAGCCGAGTGTGATCATCGCCCCGAGCTCGACGCCGTCGGGCAGCCCGAGCAGATCGCGGATCGCCGGCTCGTTGCCGACGTGGAGCATCGTCAACGTCGCGCCGAGTCCGAGCGCACGAGCGGCGACGATCATGTTCTGACCCACCGTGCCGACCGTCGACCAGAGGTAGCGCGGGTCGGGCTTGCGCGTCGGGTACGAGTCCTCGACGCACACGAACAGCAGCACCGGCACCGTGCCGAGCCCGGTCACCAGCCCACGGGCTCCAGCGCGGACGCGAGCGTCGGACTCGGAGTCCGGTGGCGGCAGGCTGTCGATCCACTCGGTGAACCGGAACAGCGCGTCGGCGATCGCCGACTTCTGCTCAGGGTCGCGCACCACGATGAAGTCCCAGAGCTGCGTGTTGTTCGGGCTGCTGGCCCGTGTTCCCGCCCAGAGGATCGCGTCGACGAGCTCGTCGTCGACCGGTGCATCGGTGAAACGGCGGATCGCCCGCGCCGTGCCGATGTTCCGGAGCGTCTCGTTGTCGTCCTGCAGGCCCATCAGCGCGACAGCAGTTCGGCGACGAGGTGCTTCTGCACCTTGCCGGTCGTGTTCTTCGGCAGTGGATCCATGGCGACGATGCGCACCGGCACCTTGTACGCAGCCAGGCGCGATCGGCAGTGCTCGCGCAGCGCCGCCTCGTCGAGCACCGCGCCGGGTTCGAGCTCGATCGCGGCGACGACGACCTCGCCCCAGTGGTCGTCGGGAACGCCGACGACGGCCACGTTGCGCACCGACGCATGGTCGGCGAGCACCGATTCGATCTCAACGGGGTACACGTTCTCGCCGCCGCGGATGATCATGTCGGCCTTGCGCGAGGCGAGGAACAGGTAGCCCTCCTCGTCGCGGTAGGCCATGTCCCCGGCGCGGAACCAACCGTCGACGACGGCCTGCGCGGTGCGCTCGGGGTCGTTCAGGTAGCCGCTCATCACCGAGTCGGAGCGCGTGCAGATCTCGCCGATCTCGCCGTGTTCGACGTCGTTCATGTTCTCGTCGACGAGGCGCATCTCGACGCCGTACATCGGGTGCCCGATCGAGCCCAGCAGGTGCTCCTCACCGTTGAGCGCGCGGAGGTGATCGGCGGGGAAGAACATCGCCTGGCCGTTGGCCTCCGTCCCGGCACCGAACGTGTTGAAGAAGCCGCAGTCGAACACGTCGAGCGCGTCGCGCAGGAGTGCCGGGGTGATCGGTGACCCGCCGTAGGCGATCGATCGCAGCGCCGGGTACTCGTGGTCGCGCACGCCCTCCATGTGCAGCAGCGTGCTCAGCATCGTGGGCATCATCAGTGCGCCGGTGAGGCCGTTCTGCATCCAGTGCAGCAGCGCCGCGGGGTCGTACTGCTCGAGGATCAGCGAGCAGAAGCCGCGGGCCAGGCCGTAGAAGACGCAACCCATGCCGGCCGCGTGGAACATCGGCGATGCGCTGTAGCGGAACTCGTCGCGGCCGAAGTCGAAGTCGATCACCGCGTTGGCCGTGCCGGCAGCCATCATCCGCATCGACTGCATCACGCCCTTCGGCCGCCCGGTGGTGCCGCTCGTGAACATCAGCTGGACGATGTCCTCGGGTTCGGTGGGCACGTCGGGGTCGCTGTCGTCGTCGATCGGTGCGATGAGGTCGTCGATCGTCGGCAACCCTGCTGCGGCATCGAGCCCGATCAACAGGCGCAGGTCGGGGCACACGGCGCGGATCGGCTCGATCGACGACGCGTAGCGGCCGATCGTGATGAAGGCGTCGAGCTCGGCGGTCTTGGCCAGGAGCTCGATCTCACCGTCGGCGAGCCGGTAGTTGAACGGCACGTAGGTGGTGCCGATCTTCAAGGAGGCGAGCAGGACGACCATGTAGTCGACCGAGTCGGTGGACAGGATCCCGATGCGGTCGTACCGCCGCAGCCCGTTGGCGGTGAAAGCGCGAGCGAGGCGGTTGACGCGCGAGTTGATCTCGCCGAACGTGTGCACGCGACCGTCGCCGGCGACGAAGCACGGGCGTCGTGGCCCGTGCCGAGCCTGCAGCGAGATCCAGTTGGCCGGGATCGTCGAGGACAGGCGTTGCTGGGGGAGGGGCTGCCGCGTGGGCTTCGTGTTGGGATCCATGTGGTGCTGCCCCCTGACTGCACTTGTCTGAACAACCGTCAGACTAGTCGTCGACCCCATCCGCTTGACACATCCGAGTGGCTGCGTGCAGAGTAATCTGAGATTTCATCAGACCAGTCGGGGAACGAGTCGAAGGGGGTGCGATGCTGAACGCGAGCCGGTTGTCGCGCCTGTCCATCGGTGATCTGATCACAGCGACGTCCCGTTCGTACGGCTCGTACCCGTGCTTCGTCGCCCCGGATGGAGCGACGCGCACGTACCGCGAGGTCAACGAACGGGTCAACCGCCTGGCGCGGGCACTGCTGGACACCGGGCTCGAACGCGGCGATCGGCTGGCGATCGTGGCCGTCGACTCGGCCGACCACGCCGAAGTCGTGCTCGCCTGCCTCAAGGCGGGCATCGTCTACTGCGATCTCAACTTCAGGTTGCGACCGAGCGAGCTGGCCAACATCGTCGGACGGGCGGAACCGCGGATGGTGGTCCACAGCTCGCGGTACACCGAGCTCGTGGACGAGATCGTGGCCGGGCTGGACTCCGAACCGGTCCTCGTCGACATCGATGACGGTGGAACCCGGAGCGACTCCGTGCAGGCGATGGTCGCCCGAAGCACGGACGGCTCCGACGTCGAGTCGGTCACCTACGGCGAGGACATCATCTCCATCGCGTTCACCAGTGGCACCACGGGGATCCCGAAGGGCGTGCTGCACTCCGAGCGCTACCTGCGTTCGATGGTCTACTCGGGCATCCGCGAGGTGCGCATGCGCCCGCTGGCGTTCCGCTACATCGGTCCGCCGATGTTCCACATCGCCGGCATCGGCCAGATCCTGTACGGCATCGCCACCGGCGCGAGCACGCTGATCCTCCCGCAGTTCGACGCGGCAACGGTGCTGCACTGGATGCAGCACGGCGATCTCAACGACGTCTTCCTCGTGCCGACGATGATCAGCTCGATCCTCGAGCTGCCCCACGTCGCCGACAGCGACTACCCCCACCTGGAGAAGATCATCTACGGCGCGGCGCCGATGACGCCGACGCTCCTGCGGCGGATGATCGGGCTGTTCGGGTGCGAGATGTACAACGTCTTCGGCGCCGGCACGGAGGCCGGCGGTCAGGCGTCGCTGTACCCCGAGGACCACCTCCTTGCCCTCGACGGCCACGAGCACCTGTTGGAGTCGATCGGGCGGATCATCCCCGGCGTCGACCTGAAGCTGGTCGACGACGACCTCAACGAGGTCCCGCGAGGTCAGCCGGGGGAGATGATGGTCCGGTCGGAGACGATCATGAGCGGCTACCTCTCTCAGCCCGAGCTGACCGCCAAGGTGCTCGTCGACGGGTGGATCCGCACGGGTGACGTGGCCTCGATGGACGAGCAGGGCTACCTGTACCTGGCCAGCCGCAAGTCGGACATGATCATCCGCGGCGGCGAGAACGTGTACCCGGTGGAGATCGAGTCCGTCCTGGCCGAGCTGCCGGGGCTCGAGCAGGTCTCGGTCGTCGGGCAACCGGACGACCACTGGGGCGAGGTGGTCGTCGCCGCCGTCGTCGTGCGAGCCGGCGCGACGCTCGACGTCGCCGCGATCCTCGACCACTGCCGTGCCCGCCTGGCCACCTACAAGGTGCCGGCACAGGTCGTCGAGCTCGACGACCTGCCCAAGAACTCGACGGGCAAGGTGCAGAAGCACCTCGTCCGCGACCGAGTGACCGCGATCTACAGCGCCCCCAAGGAGACCCCGTGACCCGATTGAACCACGTCCACCGAAAGGACGCCGCGCCCGGCGTCGTCAAGCTCTACGACCTCGTCTTCGGCGACCGCGATCCGGTCGACGAGCCGGGGACGCACAGCGGCACGATCGGTGACTACTGGACTGCGTTCGCCAACAGTCCCGACACGTTCGACCACATCGTCGCCGGGTTCTCGTACTACCGCTCGCGTCGTCGCCGGATCGACCCCGTGCACCGCGAGCTCGCCCAAACTCGCGTCGGCTGGCTCACGGGGAGCACGTTCGTCTTCTCGCAGCACTGCAAGACGCTGCGCGACCTCGGCGTCAGCGAGGAGCGCATCGAGGCCGTCAAGGTCGGCCCGGCGTCGGCGTTGTTCGACGCCAACGAGCGCATCGTGCTGGCGTTCGTCGACTGCCTGGTCTCCGATCTCGGTCGCACGCCGGACGGCCTGTTCGACGAGCTGCGTGGGTTCATGGACGACGAGCAGATCGTCGAGCTCGCCTACATCTCCTGCCTCTACCTCACGCACGGCGTCATGACCAGGGCGTTCAAGCTCGAGTTCGACAACCGTGACGAGCCGGTGCGAGAGATCGAGGGCAGTCAGGGCTTCTTCGACAAGAAGCACGACTGGGCCAACAATTCCAACTCGCCTACCGTTCGCAAGCAGAGCTGAAGGAGCACCTCATGAGCAACGACATCGTCAACACACCCAACATCAGCGCCGACCTGGCCGGTCGGATCACCGCTGCCGCCGCCGCCCACGCAGCGGGGCTCGGCAAGGGCTTCACCATCGCCATCGTCGACACCGGCGGCGTACTGAAGGCGTTGCACCGCATGGACGGCGCACCGCTGATCTCGGTGCAGATCGCCCAGGACAAGGCCTACACGGCGGTCGGCTTCGGCATCCCGTCGCACGCCTGGTACGACTTCATCAAGGACGATCCGCCCCTGGCGGCCGGTGCCACGACCGGCATCGATCGTCTCGTCGTCTTCGGCGGTGGGTTCCCGATCGTCCGCGACGGTGCCGTGGTCGGCGCCGTGGGCGTGAGCGGTGGGCACTACTCGGAGGACATGGCCGTTGCCGAGGCGGGGCTCGCCGGTGCCTGAAGCATCGCGGCCGCAGCTGGCGGTCGGTGATTGGGTCAGCGCAGGGGCGCGTCGCTTCGGCGACGCGCCCCTCCTGGTCGCCGCCGATGGGCGCGCGCAGTCCTACGTCGAGACCAACGACCGAGTCACTCGTCTGGCGCGGGCGTTGACGGCGCGCGGTCTCGGTCGTGGTTCGCGCGTCGCGATCATGGCGACCGACACCGTGGCGCACGTGGAGGTGGTGCTCGCCTGCTTCAAGTCGGGCGCGACCTTCTGCGATCTGAACTACCGGATGAAGGTGCCCGAGCTGGCGCGCATCCTGGCCGCGGCGAAGTGCGATGCGGTGTTCACCGACGCGCGGTACGTCCCGCTCGTCGCCGAGGTGCTTCCGGAGGCGGGCGCGGCGATCCCGGTGTGGACGCTCGACGGGACGAGCCCGGACAACGAGTCGTTCGAGTCGTTGATCGAGTCGACGCCGTCCGGCCCCGACTTCGACGCCGAGGCGCTCGGCGAGGACATCGTGTCGATCGCGTTCACCAGTGGCACCACCGGCAACCCGAAGGGCGTGCTCCAACCGGAGCGGATGTTCCGCAACATCATCTACTCGGGCATTCGTGAGATGCGCATGCGCGAGGGGGCGTTTCGCTACGCCGGTGCACCGCTGTTCCACATCTCCGGCATCGGCTCGGTGTTCTACTCACTGGCCAGCGGTGCAGCGGTCCTCGTGCTGCCGCAGTTCGATGCACCGACGGTGCTGCACTGGATGCAGCACGGCGGGCTCACCGACTGCACGTTGATCCCGACGATGATCAGCGCGCTGCTCGACCTGCCCGAGGTCGGCGACAGCGACTACGCCGGCATGCGCTCGATCCTCTACGGCGGCGCGCCGATGACGCCGGCGCTGCTGCGGCGGACGATCGACGTGTTCGGCTGCGAGCTCTACAACGGCTTCGGCGCCGGCACCGAGGCCGGCGGGCAGACGATGCTCTACCCGGAGGATCACGACGCCGCGCTGGCGGGCAAGGAGCACCTCCTCGGCTCGATCGGCAAGGCGATCATGGGCGTCGACCTGCGCCTGTGCGACGACCAGATGCGCGACGTGCCGCGTGGCGAGATCGGTGAGATCGTCACTCGCTCGGAGACCGTCATGGCCGGCTACCTCGACCAGGCGGAGCTGACGTCGCGTTCGATCGTGGACGGCTGGTTCCGCGCCGGTGACATGGCCTACGTGGACGACGAGGGCTACCTCTTCCTCGCCTCGCGCAAAGCGGACATGATCATCCGCGGCGGCGAGAACGTGTACCCCGTCGAGATCGAGACGACCTTGGCGGATCACCCGGCCGTGCTCGAGGTCGCCGTCGTCGGCATCGAGGACGAGCACTGGGGCGAAGTGGTCGGAGCGGCGTTGCAGCTGCGCGCCGGTGCGTCGGTCGACGTCGCCGAGCTCCAGCAGTTCTGCCGCGAGCGTCTGGCGTCCTACAAGACGCCGGAGATCGTGCGCTTCTTCGATGTGCTGCCGAAGGGCGACACCGGAAAGCTCGACAAGCGGGCGATCACGGCCCTCATGTCTGTTGACACATCAGATGGGCGTCACTAATCTAACGACAACTCAGATATGATGGACTGTCAGACAATCGGCGTCACCGCCGAGGGTCAGTCCTCAACTCGAGGATGGGGACACAACTTCCGGCGGCAGCACACCTGCCGACCGATCAACGAGGGGGATGCATGATTCACCGTTCCACGCCGGCTTTGCGCCGCGCCGGATTGGCCGCGATCGCCGCCACGATGCTGGTGCTCGCCAGTTGTGGTAGCGACGACAAGACGGACGCCACGCAGCCGCCGGCAACCGCCGGCAACACCGAGGCACCGAGCACGGAGCCCGTCGCCACCGACGCCGGCACCGTGCCCGTCACCGCGGGCGAGACGACACCGCCGACCGATCCCGAGCCGACGCTCCAGGACAAGGTCGACGCGCTGCTCGCCAAGGACCTCGAGTTCCCCGGCCCCGACTCGCCCGTCGATCCCGGTACGCACACCGCTGCGGTGGTCACCGCCGGCCTGGCATCGAGTGGCCCGGCCAAGGTCGCCTCCGAGCTGGTCCGTGCGTTCGACGCGATCGGCTGGACCGCCGGCGACGCCGGCGACGGCAAGTTCACGCCGACCGAGCAGGCCACGCTGATCCAGAAGGCCGTCGAGGACAAGGTCGATGTGATCTTCCTCGTCGCCATCACGCCCGATGCGGTTGCGGCCGGCATCTCGGCGGCGCAGGATGCGGACATCCCGATCATCTGCATCCTCTGCGGCCCGAACGTTCCCGAGGGCGTCACGAGCGTCGAGGCCGACGCGCAGGCGGCCGGTGAGGGCCAGGCGGAGTACGCCGTGGCCAACTCCGAGCCCGACGCGACGATCATCGTCTACCAGAACACCGAGTTCGCCTCCTCCACGGTGCAGAGCGCCGCAGCGGCGGCGAAGGCCAAGGAGCTGTGCCCCGACTGCAACGTCGAGACCCCCTCGCTGCTCCTCGCCGAGGCTCGCACCGCTGGTGCCCCGATCTGGACATCGCTCCTCGGTGACAAGGCCGAAGGCGACATCGACTGGGTGATCCTGCCCTTCGACAGCCCGTCGGCGGCGCTCGCCCAGACCGCGCAGCAGCTCGGTCGCAGCGACTTCGGGATCATCGGCTACGGCGCACTGTCGCCCTACGTCGACATGGTCGGCGCCGGCGATCCGCCGACCGCCAAGGCCAGCCTGACCATCGCCACGCCGTACTACGCGTGGGCCGCAGTCGACCAGGCCGCTCGCGTCCTCGCCGGCGAGCCCACGTGGGACAGCTCGGCGATGCCCATCGGTCTCATCACCAAGGACAACTTCTCCACGTACGAGGCCGGTCTGCCGTACGTGTACCCGAAGTTCGACTACGAGACCGAGTTCCCCAAGTTGTGGGGCAAGTGACCGAATCGACTGACGCCGCAGTCGGGCTCGAGGCGACCACACCGGTCGTCTTCGAGCTCGACGGCATCAGCAAGCGGTACGGCGCGACACAGGCGCTCAACGATGTGAGCCTGTCGGTTCGAGCAGGGGAGTTCGTCGCCCTGCTCGGACCGAACGGCGCAGGCAAGTCCACGCTCATCAAGGTCCTCGACGGCGTCGTGCACGCCGACTCGGGCACGGTGCGCGTGGCGCCGGAAGCAGGCGGCCTCGGCATCGTCCACCAGGACCTCGGTCTGGTGGAGACGATGACGATCGCCGAGAACCTGTTCCTGGGACGCGGTGCCGGTCGGTTGCGGCTCGGCTCGGAGGGACGGCGCACCAGCGCCGCGCTCGCCGAGGTGGGCATCGCCGGGCTCGACCCGCACACGTTGGTCGAGAGCCTCACCCTCGGCCAGCGGACCATGGTCGCGGTCGCCAAGATGCTCCGGCGTGGCGACCGCGTGGTGGTGATCGACGAGGTCACCGCTGGGCTCCCCCCGACCGAGGCGGCGTGGCTCGTGCAGCAATTGCGCGACGCCGCGCACCTCGGTGCCACCGTGATGATGGTCACCCACCGCCTCCGCGAGGTGGAGGGCATCGCCGACCGCTACGTGGTGATGCTCGACGGGCAGGTGGCGCTCGACGCATCGAGTGCGACCGTCGGGATCGATGACCTGATCGACATCATGTCGGCCGGCCGCTCGATCACCGGTGGGCGCGATCGGGGCGAGATCGCCGACCGGCACGACGGTCACGTCGTGTGCCGGCTCGTCGGTGCGCGCTGCGACAAGGTCGGCCCGATCGACCTCGAGCTGCGCGCCGGTCACATCGTCGGCGTCACCGGGCTCGTCGGTTCGGGGCTGCACGAGCTGGCCTACATGATCGCCGGGCGCCTGCGCGCCACCGGCGGCAAGATCGAGATCGGCAAGCGCGTCCGCCGCAGCTGCGTGCCGGCGCACCGCGAGTCCGAGGGCGTCTTCCCCGAGGACACCGAGGAGTTCAACCTGACCGCCGGCGTCTGGCGCCGCTGGCGCGGGCCGGTCGGCCTGCTGAAGGTCCGCCAGGTGCGCGACGAGGCCGAGCGCACGGCCAACGAGCTGCAGATCAAGCCGCGCGACCTGGAGATGCAGGTCGGTCGCTTGTCGGGCGGCAACCAGCAGAAGACCGTGCTCGGTCGTGCGCTGATCAGCGATCCCGAGCTGCTGGTGCTCTGCGAGCCGACTCGTGGGGTCGATGTCGCCACTCGACGCGAGATCTACGCGCAGGTGCGCGAGTCAGCGCGACGCGGTGCAGCGGTGTTCATCGTCTCGTCGGACATCGAGGACCTGGCATCGTTGGCCGAGGTCGTCGGTGTCGTCGGCTCGGACGGTCGGATCTCGCGCTGGGTCGACAACGTCGACGGCATCGACCTCTCGCTGCTGGCCACCGAATTCATCTGATCTGCTGCTGACCCGACCGAACTCTGACCTGACCGAACCCTGAAAGGACGACGATGACCGACTCGATCACCGTCCAGGACGCCGTCGCCGGCGAACCCGATCCCGGTCGTGCGCCGGAGGGCGGATCGCCGCTCGTCCCGGTGCGCGCGGCCCGCCGCGAGTACTTCGCCAGCAGCGCGACCGCGGTCGCGTTCATGCTCGTGTTCGCCATCTACGGCCTGTGGCTGGGCGGTGACTTCCTCGACGTGAAGGCGCGCATGTTCGACATGACGCACAGCGCGCCGCAGTTGATCCTCGCCGCCGGCCTCGTCGTCTGCCTGGCGTGTCACCAGTTCGACCTCAGCGTCGGGGCGATGGCCACGCTGTCGGTGTTCCTCACGATCGGCTTGACGGTCAAGTCCGGCTGGCCGATGGGGTGGTCGATCGTTGCCGCACTCGTCGTCGGGGCGGTCGGTGGCCTGATCAACGGGCTGCTCGTGACCAAGGTCCGGCTCAACGCGTTCATCGCCACGCTCGGCACGGGCGGGGTGTACGGCGGCCTGACCGTCGTCTACTCGTCGGGTCAGGTCATCGGGCCGACGCCGCAGACGCACAAGCTGCCCAAGTGGTTCACCGGCTCCGGCTCGATGGGCGACTTCCAGAACAAGGTGCCGGCCGGCATCGGGTGGCTGATCGTGGTGATCGTCATCGCCGCTGCGGCGATCTCGATCGACCAGCGCTTCGTCAACAACGAGGCGACGCGCCTGCGCTCTCGCTCGATCATTGGCATCGGTGCTGCAGCGATGCTCGGCCTGGTCGCATGGGGCGGCGTGGTCCCGATCATCGCCTGGCCGGTCGTCATGCTCGTCGGCGTGGCCACCATCCTCTGGATCTTCCTGAAGTACACGAACGTCGGACGGTCGGCGTACGCGATCGGTGGCAACCCCAAGGCCGCGTCCTTCGCCGGCATCCGCACCGACGCGATCACGATCCTGGTGTTCATCGTCTCGGGCACCGTGGCCGCGTTGGCGGGTGTGCTGCTGGCGTCTGTGCAGGGCAGCGCAGTCCCCGGCATTGCCGACCCGCTGCTGCTGCCGTCGTACGCCGCGGTGTTCCTGTCGACCGTGCTCATCTCCCGTGGACGGTTCCACGTGTGGGGCACGATGGCCGGCGGCCTGTTCCTGGTCTACGTGGCCAGCGGTCTGGTCGAGGGCGGCGTGAAGTTCACCTGGACGCAGGTGATCAACGGCGCCGTGCTCGTTGCCACCGTGTCGCTGAGCACCGTGCTGCGCAAGAAGAACTGAGGAACCATGAAGACCAACGCATCGTTGATGGATGACGCGCGCCGCTACGCCGAGACGCCGTACACCGAGCTGTTCGACTATCGCGGCGACGCAGTGGTGATCACCGGGGGAGCGAAGGGCATCGGCTTCGCCATGGCCGATCGCTTCGCCGAGCTCGGGGCCACGATCACCCTCGTCGACATCGACGCCGATCTGGAGTCGATCGCTGCCGGGTTGGCGGCGAGCCGCGGCGTGACGGTGCATGCGGTGCGCGCCGACGTGCGCGAGAGCACTGCGGTCGATGCGATCGCCGACGCCGCGTACGCGCCTGGCGTGCGCCGGCTGATCTGGGTGAACAACGCAGGGATCTACCCGACCCACCGGATCGAGGACATGACGGACGCCGACTGGAGCCGCGTCATCGACCTCGATCTCACGGCCACGTTCTACGGCTGCCGCGCCGCCGGCCTCACCGTGCGCGCTCGCGAGGGCGAAGGCGTGATCATCAACATCAGCTCCACGGCGGGCTTCCGCGTCGGCAACCCGCCTGGCATCTCCCACTACGCGTCGGCCAAGCACGGCGTGCAGGGGCTGACCAAGTCGATGGCCTACGAGCTCGGACGTGACGGCGTGCGCGTCGTGTGCATCGCCCCCGGCACGGTGATCTCCGACGGGCTGCTGGCCAAGTTCGGCCCGACCGACGGTGCCGACGGCGACCCGTACGCACGGCTGGCGGCGCGCATGCCGATCCAGCGCGCCAGCCTGCCCGACGACGTCGCCCGCACGGCCGTGTTCCTCGCCTCGCCGGCCGCGGCGATGATCACCGGCGCGATCATCCCGGTCGACGCCGGCCACCTCGTGCTCTGACGAGCTCGACCTCGTGCAGTTCCACCTCTACCTGCCGCAGATGCGGTTCACCGCTGCGGCGATCGTCGAACGGGCACAGGCCGCCGAGGCGGCGGGGTTCGATGGGATCGCGATCATGGACCACCTCGCCCCGCCGCAGGCCGAGCACCTCTCGATGTACGAGGCGTTCGGCCTGGCCACGTGGCTGGCGGCGCACACGGATCGGTTGACGATCGGGCACCTGGTGCTGTGCGACGCGTTCCGCCACCCGGCGCAGCTGTCGAAGGAGGCGGTGACGCTCGACCACCTCTCCGGCGGGCGCTTCGAGCTCGGCCTCGGCAGCGGGTCGGTGCCCGCGGAGCTGCGGCAGTTCGGCATGGCCGGTGGGAATGCTGCGGAGCGGATGGAACGGCTCGGCGAGACGCTCGAGGTGCTGCGCCTGCTGTGGACCGGCGAGGCGGTCGATCATGCCGGTCCTCGGTTCCCGTTGGCCGGAGCGCTGCAACGACCGGCGCCGCTGGCGGGCCGCATTCCGATCGTGCTCGGCGGCGTGTCGCCGCGACTGCTGGGGCTCGTGCGCGAGCACGCCGATTGGTGGAGCGTCGCGCCTGGGCAGTTGCACCGGCTGGAGGAGCTGCGCGTGCTGGCCGGCGACCGGGCGAAGGTGTCGGTGCTGGAGATGATCGCCCTCGTCCCCGATGGTGACGACGGCGCGGTTGCCGAGCAGGCACGGAGGCGATTCGGTCACCTCGGCGATGCGTTGGTGATCGGTACGGCCACCGAGCTGCGGGCGCACGTCGCGACGCTGGCGGATCGCGGGGTCGATCGCCTCTACGCCTGGTTCTCCGACTTCGCCGACCCGTCGACGCTGCGAGCCTTCGGCTCGGACGTCATCGCCGCCTGAGGTTCATCCCGGCGCAGGGGTGGTGACCAGCGTCGACTCGATCAGACCGAGGGCCACGCCGCCGAGGAGGCCGGCATCGACGGCGAGGTCCTGGCCGGTCACGTAGCTCGCTGCGCGGCTGTTGAGGAAGGCCATCACCCGCGCCTGCTCCTCCGGTTGCGATGTGCGTCCGAGCGGCTTCGGGAACGCGTCGACCGCCGCCTGCCCGCCGATCGCCGCAGTGTCGCGGATCATCGGGGTCTCGACGACGCCTGGGCTGATCGTGTTGATCCGGATGCCGCGTTCCGCAAGTGACACGCATGTCGACTTGGACCAGGCGATGACGCACTGCTTGGCGAACGAGTACGCACCGCGTGGGAACTGCTCGGGGTGCTCGTCGCACCATCGCGACTGAGCAGCAGGATCGGCGATGGCGAAGTACTCCGTCACAGCCGCCAGGTTGGCGCGCCACGCCGCGCCACCGACCGAGGCGATGCTGACGATCGCCGCGCCGGGCTGCATGCGGTCGGCGAGGGCCGCGCTGATCTGCCGCAGGCCCTGGAAGTTGACGCGCATGACGCGATCGCGGTCGTTGTTGCCGGAGATCCCGGCGCAGTTGAACAGTGCGTCCACCGGGTGGGCGATGGCCGCAACGGCGGCGTCGACGCTCGCTGGGTCGCCCATGTCGACCTCGATGTGCCGATCAGCGGCGCTCGACGGACGGGCGTCGAGTCCGATCACCTCGGCACCGAGCCGCTGGAGCTCGGCGACGGTGGCTGCGCCGATCCCACTCGACGCACCGGTGACGGCGACGCGCAACCCGGCGTAGGTCCACACGTTCGAGCTCTCGTCGTTCGACATCGTCGCCCCCACGGCTTCGTCCTAGGATCTGAGAGATCATCATATGTCGAGGGTCGGCACATCGATGACGGGACGAGGGGAGTGCACGATGATCGTCGTACTGGGCAAGGTCACGGTGGCGCCGGAGCACGCCGATCGCCTGCGCGCGCTGGCGCGCGACCTCATGGCGACGACACGTCATGAAGAGGGGTGCAACCTGTACGTGTTCAGCCAGGACCTCGACGACCCGGCGACGGTGCACATCGCCGAGGAGTGGACCAGCGCCGAAGCGTTGGGCGCACACGTGCGCGCCGAGCACTTCGCCGAGTGGCGTGCCGCGCTGACCGAGATGGACGTCGTCGAACGGCAGGCCGTGACCTACACCGTCGGTGAGCGCAGGGCGCTCTGATGCGGACGATGCAGCCGATGCATTGACAGCGACGCGCCGACCGTCGATACTTGTCTGAGGATTTATCAGATGAACCTGGAGGGGACCATGGACTTCGTGATCAAGGGGGCGCTCGTCGTCAGCGGTGACGACGAGGCAGGCACGTACGTCGACGTCGCCGTGACGGACGGCATCATCAGTGAGGTCGGCACGGACATCGACGCCGGTGAGGCGACGGTCGTGGACGGCACCGGCATGGTGCTGACGCCCGGGTTCATCGACGTGCACACGCACTACGACGCCCAGGTGCTGTGGGATCAGGACCTCACGCCGTCGTCGTGGCACGGCGTCACGACCGCGGTGATGGGCAACTGCGGGTTCGGCATCGCGCCGACCCGTGAGGCGCAGCGCGGCACGATCGCCCGCACGCTCGAGAACGTCGAGGGCATGAGCGTCGCTGCCCTGGAGGCGGGCATCCCGTGGACGTTCGAGACCTTCCCCGAGTACCTCGACGCGGTCGGCGCCAAGCCGATGCGCCTCGACGTCGCCGCGTTCGTCGGCCACACGCCGGTGCGCCTGTACGTCATGGGCGAGGAGGCCACCGAACGCGAGGCCACCGAGGACGAGATCGCCCAGATGGCCAAGATCGTCGGTGAGGCGATGGACGCCGGCGCGATCGGGTTCTCCAGCTCGAAGGCGTCCGGCCACGCCGGCGACGGCGGCAAGCCGGTTCCCAGCCGTCTGGCCTCCGTCGAGGAGATCATCACGCTCGCCAAGGAGCTCGGCAAGCGCGACGTCGGCGTGATCGAGATCACCACCGGCCCGGGCATGTTCATCGACGAGGTCGCCCGGCTGTCGAAGGAGACCGGTCGCCCCGTCACGTGGGCCGCGCTGTTCACCGGGCTCGGCAGTGCGGGTCGCGCGCTCGAGCTCGTCGAGCGCACCGAGGCAGCGGGCGGCAACGTCGTGCCGCAGATCGCCTGCCGTCCGATCGTGATGCAGATCCAGCTCTCCGACCCGTTCCCGTTCGCTCGCGTCAAGGGCTTCGACGAAGTGCTCTCCGCCCCGCGCGACCAGCGCGCCGCCGTCTACGCCGATCCGGAGTGGCGCAACCGCGTCCGCGCCGGGATCACCGAGGCGTGGGGGCACCAGTGGGGCAAGACGGTGGTCGCCGAGAGCGACGCCAGCCCCGACCTCGTCGAGGGTGACACGCTGCTGGCGATGGCCGAGCAGGCCGGTGTCGATCCGTTCGACCTGCTGTGCGACATCGGCCTGGCCGACAACCTGACGACGCGGTTCCGCATCGTGCTGGTCAACGACGACGAGGACGAGCTCGGCGAGCTGCTCAACGACCCGCGCACGCTGCTCGGGTTGTCCGACGCCGGTGCACACGCCAGCCAGCTGTGCGACGCCGGGTTCTCCACCCACCTCCTCGGTCACTGGGTCCGCGACCGCAAGGCTCTCTCGTTGGAGCGCGCCGTGTGGCGCCTCACCGGCCACCCGTCCGACGTGTTCGGCTTCCCCGATCGCGGTCGGATCCGTGAGGGCTTGAAGGCCGACCTGGTGCTGTTCGACGCAGCGCTCGTGGAGGCAGGCCCGCTGGAGCGGGTGTACGACCTGCCCGCCGGCGCGGACCGCCTGATCTCGCGCGGCGCCGGTGTGCGCGACGTGTGGGTGTCCGGTGTCGCCATCCGACGCGACGGCGTCGATGTCGTCGATGCTCGTCCGGGCAAGCTGGTCCGCAGTGGGCGGTGATTCGCAGCGCTCGCGCGCGGCGGTGATGTTCGAGATCGGCACGCCGCTCGAGATCCGCGAGATCGACGTCGCCCCGCCGGGCCCGAACGAGCTCGGCATCCGCCTCGCCGCGTCCGGGGTGTGCCACTCCGACCTGACCATCCTCGACGGCACCGCCACGCGCCTGCCGTTGCCGATGGTGCTCGGGCACGAGGGCGCCGGCGTCGTCGAGTCGATCGGTGAAGGCACCGAGGGCTTCGAGATCGGCGATCACGTCGTGCTCGCCTCGGTGCCGAAGTGCGGGAAGTGCTTCTGGTGCCAGAAGGGCCAGCCGACGCTCTGCGCCGAGGTGATGAAGCTCGCCAAGGGCGGGCTGATGGACGGCACGTCGCGCTACTCGCTCGACGGTGAGGTCATGCACCAGCTGTTCTTCACCGGCACGTTCTCGGAGCGCACGGTCGTCCCGGACATCGCCGCGATCAAGATCGACCCGTCGATCCCGCTCGACGCTGCCGCCTTGATCGGTTGCGCCGTCGTCACCGGGTGGGGTGCGGCGATGCGCACCGCCCAGATCGCCCCCGGCGATCGTGTTGCCGTCGTCGGCTGTGGTGGCGTCGGGCTGAACACGATCCAGGGCGCGGTGCACGCCGGGGCGTCGATGGTCATCGCCGTCGACGTGTCCGCGCACAAGCTCGAACTGGCCAAGGCCTTCGGTGCCACGCACGTCGTCGACTCGTCGACCGAGGACGTCGTGCGCACCGTGCGCGGCCTCACCGACCGGTTCGGCGTCGACGTCGCGCTCGACGTCACCGGCAAGGTGGCGGTGATGGAGCAGGTGATCGGGATGACCCGACGCGGTGGTCAGACGGTGTTCGTCGGCATGCCGGGTTTCGAGGCGCAGATGACCATCCCGGTGCAGAACGCGCTGATCTCCGCGCATCGCACGTTCCGCGGCTGCGTGTACGGCGGCGTCGACGTCGCCACCGACATCCCCGACATCACCGAGCGCTACCAGCGCGGCGAGCTGATGCTCGACGAGCTCATCTCCCAGCGCATCGATCTCGCCCAGGTCAACGAGGCCTTCGAGCAGATGTCCGCCGGCGAAGTCGCCCGGTCCGTCATCGTCTTCCCCTGAACTGACCCAGTTCCCCCAGACCGTCGTGGGGGGTTTCGCCGATGTTCAACCGGCGACCGCTCGTTCATGGTGGCGGCATGAACCTGCCTTCGAAGGTCCTCGGCCTGCGCATCGACGTCCTGCTCGTCCTGGTGGCCGCGACCACCATCGTCATCGAAGCGGTGGTGCTGCGGATGCTTCGTCGCCCGGTGAACACGCAGGAGTCGACGAGCTCGGTCGGACTCGGCTTGATGTGGGCGGGATCGCGGCTCTTCGGCGCCAAGGCGCTGATGTTCGGGACGTGGGTGCTGCTGTACGAACACGTCGCGCTCTGGCACGTCGATCTCCGCAACCCGCTGAGCTGGGTGGCCTACTGGATCATCGGGGACTTCATCTACTACTGGACCCACCGTGCCGAGCACCGCGTGCGGTTGCTGTGGAGCAGCCACCTCGTGCACCACAGCTCGACCGAGTTCAACCTCGCCGCCGCTGTGCGCCAGCCGTGGACGGAGATGTTCTACAAGCCGATCATCGCCATGTGGGCGCCGCTCCTCGGCTTCCACCCGATGGTGTACGTCATCGTCGGTGCCGTCTCGTTGGGCGTTGGTCAGTGGCAGCACCTGGCCTGGTTCCCGAAGCTCCGTCTGCTCGATGCCGTGGCGATGAGCCCGAGCAACCACCGGGTGCACCACGCTCGCAGCGCGGCGTACATCGATCGTAACTTCGGCGGCTCGCTGGTGCTCTGGGACAAGGTGTTCGGCACCTACGAACCGGAAGGCGAGTCGCCGGTCTACGGCGTGACGCACCTGCCGCCGAGCACGTCGATCTGGGGTGCCTCGCTCGGCGGCTACCCGGAGCTGGCGGCCGAGATGCGGTCCGCACCGAGCTGGCGGGCCAAGGCCGGGTTGGCGTTCGGCCGGCCGCTCTGACGTGCCAAATGCCCTGATCGGGACGTTGGGGCGCTCGTACACTGGTGCGCCTATGGCCGATATCTCGATCTCACTCCCGGATGGTTCGCAGCGCACGCTCCCCGAGGGCGCCACTGCGACCACCCTGGCAGAGTCCATCGGCTCCCGTCTGGCCAAGGCATCGGTCGCCGCCGTGGTCAACGGCGAGGAGTGGGACCTCGGTCGCGAGCTCCCCGCCGGCGCCACGGTGGCGATCATCACGGCCGACTCGGAAGCCGGCCGCCACGTGCTGCGCCACTCGACGTCGCACGTGCTCGCCCAAGCGGTGACGCAACTGTTCCCCGGCGCCAAGTTCTCCATCGGGCCGGCCATCGAGGACGGCTTCTACTACGACTTCGACCTGCCCGATGGGCGCACGTTCAACGACGACGACCTCGTCGCCATCGAGGCGCGCATGCGCGAGATCATGAAGGCCGACCAGCCGTTCGTGCGCTCCGAGCTGCCTGCCGCGGACGCGCTGGCGCTGTTCGCCGATCAGCCGTACAAGTGCGAGATCATCGAGCGCGTCACGACCGGCGCGGCCGACGGTGTCGACGCGGACGAAGTCGGCGCGGGAGGCACGGTCAGCATCTATCGCAACTCGCCCGAGTTCGTGGACATGTGCCGCGGGCCGCACGTGCCGAGCACGAGTCGCCTCGGTCAGTTCAAGCTGATGAAGGTGGCCGGCGCGTACTGGCGCGGCAACGAGAAGGGCCCGATGCTGCAACGCATCTACGGCACGGCGTGGGAGAGCAAGGCCGCACTGGAGGAGCACCTGCATCGCCTCGAGGAGGCCGAGAAGCGCGACCACCGCAAGCTGGCGACGGAGCTCGACCTGTTGAGCTTCCCGTCCGAGCTCGGTGGCGGGCTGGCCGTGTGGCACCCCAAGGGCGCCATCATCCGCAAGACGATGGAGGACTACAGCCGTCAGCGCCACGTCGACGGCGACTACCAGTTCGTCTACACGCCGCACCTGACGAAGGAGACGCTGTACCAGACGTCCGGCCACCTCGATTGGTACAAGGACGGCATGTACCCGCCGATGGAGATGGACAACGGCGTCTACTACATGAAGCCGATGAACTGCCCGATGCACTGCTTGATCTACCGCAGTCGTCAGCGCAGCTACCGCGAGCTGCCGCTGCGGTTGTTCGAGCTCGGCACGGTGTACCGCTACGAGCGGGCCGGCACGTTGCACGGCCTGATGCGCATCCGCGGCTTCACGCAGGACGACAGCCACATCTACTGCACGGAGGACCAGCTCCAGGACGAGATCGCCTCGCTGCTCGAGTTCGTCATCTCCGTGCTGCGCGCCTTCGGCTTCGAGGACTTCCAGTTCTACCTCTCCACGAAGGACCCGCAGAAGTACGTCGGCAGCGACGAGATCTGGGAGAAGGCCACCGACGCGTTGCGCAGCGCGCTCGACCGCTACGGGTTGGAGTACGCCATCAAGGAGGGCGACGCAGCCTTCTACGGCCCGAAGATCGACATCGACGTGAAGGACGCGATCGGTCGCCGCTGGCAGCTGTCCACGATCCAGGCCGACTTCAACCACCCCGAGCGCTTCCAGCTCGAGTACGTCGGAGCGGACAACGCCCGCCACCGCCCGATCATGTTGCACCGCGCCCTGTTCGGCTCGATCGAGCGCTTCTTCGGCGTGCTGCTGGAGCACTTCGCCGGCAACTTCCCGGCGTGGCTCGCCCCGGTGCAGGCACGCGTGCTGCCGGTGGCGACGGCGCACGAGGCGTACGCGGCCGAAGTGGCGGCGCGGCTGCGCAGCGAAGGCTTCCGCGTCGATGTCGTCGATGCCAACGATCAGCTCGGCAAGCGGATCCGCGCGGCGAAGATGGAGAAGCTGCCGTACGTGCTCGTCGTCGGTGACGACGACGTGGCGGCCAAGACGTTGGGCGTCAACCCGCGCGGTGGCGAGGTCGAGCGCGGCGTCGCGCTCGACACGTTCGTCGACCGCCTCACGGCGGACGTCGACAGCCGCACCTGAGGTTCAGGCGCGCGGCACGCTCTGCAGGAGCGTGCGTTCCAGATCGAGTGCATCGGCGTCGACGCCGCGCGCCGCGAACCACGTGCAGATGTTGACGCAGTCGCGGTGCAGGAAGCCGAAGCCCTGCGGGTTGCCCACGAGGTCCACGGCCTGTGGCATGTCGATGAGGACGAGCCGACCTTCGTGGACCAGCACGTTGTACGGCGACAGGTCGCCGTGCGCGTAGCCGGCGTCGGCCACTTGGACCAGCACGGCGACCATCTGCTCGTAGAGCACCTCGGCTTCGCGCAGCGACGGGCGCGTCTCGGCGAGGCGTGGCGCGCCGACGCCGTCGCTGGTGCCGATGAACTCGATGATCAGCTCGGTGCCGTCGAGCTGCACCGGGTACGGCACCGCTGCGCCGGCGGACCACAGCGTGCCGAGGATCGAGAACTCGGCGTTCGCCCACTGGCCGGCGAGCAGCTCGCGACCGAACGCGGAGCGCGACTGCATCGCCCGCATCTCGCGGCTCTTGCGGACGCGCCGGCCCTCGAGGTAGCCGGCGTCGCGGTGGAACATGCGGTGCTTGGGATCGCGGTAGCGCTTGGCGGCCATCAGCACGCTCGTGCCGTCGTGGGTGCGACGGATGAGCGAGACGTCGGCCTCCTTGCCGGTCTTGAGGACGCCGAGGTCCTCGTCGATCGCCGATGCCGATGTGAGGACCCAGTCGGGGACGGGTTCGGGCCCGTGCGTGGCGTCGGGGTAGGTGCTCCAGTCACTGTCGTCGTCGAGCTCGTCGAGCTCGTCGCCGGGCTGTTCGGCGGTGCCGGGCAGGGTGATGGAGGGACTGATGTCATACAGGTCGTCGTCGAAGCGGCGACGACGGGAACGGTCGTTCACGAGAAGGCTCCTGGTGCGAGTGGGCACCGCTGCGCTGCGGAGCGCGTGGTCTGCGGGTGCCCGCGGTTACGGACGGATGGGGGCGCGGAGCAAGGAGGCGATGGTCATCATCTGGGGCCCTCCTCGTTGCTCACGCGCCGCTCAACGGCGCACCGGTCTCGTGCGGCGCAAACGGTAGCCGATGCCCGCGAGGCAGTGGCGGGTAGTTTCCGTGCGTGACTCCGCTCGAACTGCTGTGGAACGGGTGGCGTGGCGCGTACGTGCGCGGCGAGGCCGGCGACGAGATCGCCGGGCCGCGAACGTCGGATCGTGACGGCAGCGTCTTCACCCGCATCCTGCAGCTCGGGTTGCCGGATGAGGAGACGAACATCGTGCATCGCGGCGCCCTCGTGTTCGCCATCCTCAACGCGTTCCCGTACACGACGGGGCACCTGATGGTGCTGCCGTACCGCGAGGTCGCTGCGCTCGAGGATCTCACTGCCGAGGAGGCGGCAGAGCTGTGGCCGACGGTCACCGATGCCGTGCGGTCGGTGAAGACCGCCTACTCGCCGGGTGGGGTGAACGTCGGGATCAACATGGGCCAGGCCGCGGGCGGCAGCATCTCCGAGCACCTGCACGTGCACGTCCTGCCGCGTTGGGTCGGTGACGGCAACTTCATGACCGCGATCGCCAACGCCCGGACGTTGCCGGAGGCGCTGAGCGACACGGCGTCGCGGATCAGGGCGGCGTGGCCGAGCGGCAGCTGACCGAGCTGCTCGAGCTCGGCCGGCAGGTGCTCGACGTCGAGCACGGGCTGCGGGTGGAATCGATCGAGGTGCTGGCGCAGCACTCGTTCAACACGGTGCTGCTCGCGTTCACCGATGCGGGCAGGTTCGTGGTGCGCATCGGCGACGAGCTGCGCATCCATGCACGCGACGTCGAGGAGGTCGAGGCCGAGTGGCTCGACGCGCTGCACGCCGACACGTCGATCGGCGCGCCCGTCGTTCGCCGCACGCACAGCGGCTGGGCCGCGGTGACGGCGTCGCATCCGGAGCTGGCGGGGGAGCGAGTGGTGTCGGTGCTGACCTACCTCGACGGCGAGACGCTGCGCGATCGCGTTGACGTCACGCCCGGTGAGGACGACTGGGTGGCACTCGGTCGCGTGCACGCTGCACTGCACGAGCACGCAGCCGGATCCTCGACGAGGGTCGTGCTGGCGGAGCTCGCCGCCGATCGGGCGGTGTACTTCGGCGACGCCACCGCGATCCTGCGCTACGAGAGCGAGGACGGTTCGTTGTTCCGCGATGCAGTGGCGCGCGTCGACGAGGTGATCGCCGGCCTGTGGGCGGCGCCGCCGCACGCACCGCACCTGCTGCACGGTGACCTCGGTCCGCACAACGTGCTCGTCGGCGACGATGGCGCGCTGCACCCGATCGACTTCCAGGACCTGCTGTTCGGGTTCGAGGTGCAGGACGTCGGCATCACGATCAGCGACCTCGGTCGATCACGGCCCGAGGCCGTGGCCCCGTACCTGCGCGGCTACGCCGAGCGGCGGGCGTTGCCGGACCTGCCGCCGGAGCTGGTCGCCGCGTTCGCTGCAGCGCGGAGCCTGAACGTGATGAACCTCGGTCTGCAGCTGCGCCGGCCGGGCATCGAGGCGTTCCTCGACGGGCACACCGAGCGGGTGCGCCGTTGGATGGATCCGGGCGCCGGTGCGTAGCCTGGCCGGTGACATGAGCGATTCGCCTGACACCGAACTCGACAACGAGCTGCACACCGATGCACTGCCCGACGACCTGAACGCCCGCGATCTGGCCGGTCCGTACGAGTTCCCGGACAACAGCCGTCGCCGCCGCCCGGCGATGATCTACGTCGGGCTGGCCGCGGCGTGCGTCATCGCCTGGATCGTCGGCGGGGATGACGGTGTGCTGGTCAACCGTGGCCTGCTGTGGGCGGCGATCCTGCTGACTGCGGTGGCGATCTTCTCGTACACGTCGGGTTGGCGGATGAAGTTCGACGAGAAGCAGGCGCTCGTCGCTGCGCAGGGCGCCGTTGGCTTCGCCGTCGGTCATGCCTCGGCGCAGCAGGTGTGGCGCGGGTTGCGCAGCCGTCCGACGTGGCGCGTGCTGGTGTACTCGGCGGAGAACCCGCCCCGTCAGCGTGGTCTGGTGCTCGTCGACGCGGTCAACGGCAAGGTCATGGAGCACCTCACCCAGGAGAACCCGGAAGAGGACTGGAGCGACCTCGACGGGCCGCCGCCCACGAGCGACTGATTCAGTCCTCGACAGCGCTCTCGGCGAGGGTCTCGATGGTGCGGACGAGCTTGCCGAGCTCGAGGGCGATCGATCGCAACTGGTCGAGGTCGGCGTCGTTCCACTGGTCGGCCGGACGGTTGTCGATGGCGTCGGCGAGCAGGCCCGGATCCGACGGCGCACCCATCAGCGATGCGGCGGCAGCAATCCGCGCCTGCACCTCACCGGTCGCGGCCGCGGTGGCAGCGGGCGGGGCGTCGCCTTGCGCTTCGTGGACGCGCCGAGGGATGGAGCGGAAGGTGGTGGCCAGATCGCTGGGAGAGGAGCTGCTCATGGGCGTATCTTGCCCCCGATGGCCACCATCGAAGACGCGCGGGCGATCGCTCGGGAGCTGGAGCGTGCGTACGAGGTGGTGGTGCGCGGCCGGTTCAAGTTCCGGGTCGGTCAGATCGTGTTCATCGCCTTCTCCCACGACGAGACGCTGATGGGCTTCGGCTTCCCGAAGGAGGAGCGTGCCGGGCTGGTTGCCGGCGAGCCGCACAAGTTCATGCTGCCCGGGCAGTCGGACATGCGGTTCAACTGGGTGGTCGGCCGATTGGCCGAGATCGACGTGGACGAGCTGCGTGAGCTGGTGGTGGATGCCTGGCGGATGTGCGTGCCGAAGAAGCTGTCGGTGGCCTACGACCGGATGCACGGCCTGTCACCTGCGCCGCCGGATAGCCTGGGCTGATGTTCGACGGAAAGTTCCGCGCTCCGGTCGATCGGGCTGTGAAGCCCATCGGCAACGGCCTGCGGCGGACTGGCCTCACTCCGGACCACCTCACCATCCTCGGCCTGCTCGTCGCCGTCGGAGCCGCGGGGGCCATCGGCTTCGGCGCGTTGCGTCTCGGCCTGCTGCTCGTGGTCCTCGCGGCGCTGCCCGACCTGTTCGACGGCGCGCTGGCGAAGGCGTCCAACACGTCCAGCCAGCGTGGCGCGTTCTTCGACTCGGTCATCGACCGCGTCACCGACGCGCTCCTGTTCGGTGGCGTCGCCTGGCACCTCGCCTCGGGCAACTCGCCTCGCGAGGCGATCCTCCCGTTCGGCGTGATGGCGCTCAGCTCGGTGATCTCCTACCAGCGCGCCAAGGCGGAGTCGCTCGGTCTCGACGCCAAGGGCGGTCTGATGGAGCGCGCCGAGCGGATCATCGCCCTGTGCCTCGGTCTGCTGTTCAGCGTGCTGCTGATCCCGATCCTGTGGCTGACGCTCGTGCTCACCGGGATCACCGCCGTGCAGCGATTCATCAAGGTGTGGAAGCAGGCCGCCGTCGCTCCGGTCACCGCGGCCAAGATCGAGATGCGTCGCAGCCGCCGGCAGACCCGTCGCGTGGTGCGCACCGAGCGCCGCCGCACGCGCATCGCCCGCCCCGGCCGCAGTTCCTGACGCGGAGGGTCGTCGTTCGTGGCTGAGGGCACGCCGCGCAGCAGGTTCGCCGATGCGGCCACCGTCGGTGGCTACCGGCTCGGCTCCCTCGCTGCTCGACTGATGCCCGGCCCGGTGGCGCTCGGTGCGGCTGCGTCTCTCGGCTTCGGTGCCAGCTTCACGAGTCCGGCCAAGCGGGCGATGATCGAACGCCACCTTCGTCGTGCCAACCCGAAGCTGCGCGGCGCGGCGTTGCGCGTGGCCGTGCAGCAGTCGTTCGACAGCTACGCCCGCTACTACATGGAGAGCTTCCGCCTGCCGACGATGTCGAAGCGTGCGGTCGATCGAGCGTTCACGCGTGACGGGTACCAGCACGTCGAGACGGCGATCGCCGGCGGCAAGGGCGTGATCCTCGCCCTGCCGCACCTCGGTGGGTGGGAGTGGGCCGGCCGATGGCTGACCGATCAGGGCCACAAGATGACCGTGGTCGTCGAGCCGATCGAGCCGCCGGAGCTGTTCGAGTGGTTCACCGAGCTGCGTCGCGACCTCGGCATGAACGTGGTGCCGCTCGGTCCGAAGGCCGGCCAGGAGGTGCTCGGCGCGCTCCGCAAGGGCGAGGTGGTCTGCCTGCTGAGCGACCGCGACATCGACAAGAGCGGCGTCGAGGTCGAGTTCTTCGGCGAGCGCACGACGCTGCCTGCGGGCCCGGCCACGCTGTCGATCCGGACCGGGGCGCCGATCCTGCCGGTCGGCGTGTACTTCACGAACGAGCGGTTCAACGGCCACCACGCGATCATCCGCCCACCGGTGCCGGTTCAGCGCCTCGGTGACGGCCTGCGCGCCGACGTCGCCCGCATCACCCAGTCCTTGGCCCACGAGCTCGAGTTCCTCATCCGTCGCGCCCCCGAGCAGTGGCACCTCTTCCAACCGAACTGGCCCAGCGACCCCGGCTACTAGCTCTGACCTGCGGCGCATCCGTTCACGCCGTCGCCTCAGTCCTCACCTGGTCCTCAGCAGCTGCGAACGCCGCGTCGAGCACGCTGCGCGCCCGGTCCTCGTCGACCGGCATCAGGTGCGCGTAGGTGGACAGCGTCACCATCGGCGAAGCGTGACCGAGCCAGTCGGATACCGCCTTGATCGACACCCCGTTCGACAGCAGCGTTGACGCGAATGTGTGGCGCAGGTCGTGGTAGCGCACCGTGCCCGGCTTCATCGCCCGCCAGAGCCGCCCGAATCGGTTCCTAGCGATCGGTGCGCCATCAGGCTGGTGCAACACGAGGCCATGCACGCCGGCGCCGTGCTCGGCGAGGTGCGCGGCCAGCGCGTCGCCGACGAACGTAGGCAGCGGGATCGTCCGATACGAGCTCGACGTCTTCGGAGGCTTCAGCGCCGGCGCACCGGACGTCGGCGTGACGAGCTGTCGATCGACGCGCACAGTGCGGCGCAGGAAGTCGACGCGGTCGACCGTCAGTCCGCACGCCTCGCCCTGGCGCAGACCGATGCCGAGCGCGAGCGGGATCGCGACACCGAACCATGCTGGCGCCGCGCCCGCCAGCCGATCGAGCGTGTCGCCGTCGACCGGCTGCGCGCGCCGATCCTCGGGCCGCGGCATCCGTGCGCCGGCTGCCGGGTTGCGGGGGAGCAGACCGTCGTCGACGGCCGCCGTCAGCACCTGGCCGAGGTGCTGACGCACCGTGGCCACCGTCGACGGCTTCAGATCGAGCCCGGCCGCCCAGGCTTCGACGTCGGCCCGTTTGATCGACGTCAGCGGCCGGCCGCCAAGCGTTGGCCAGACATGGCCGCGGAGGCTTCCTTCAACGACGGAGTAGGTCGCTGGGCGCCATGTCTGCTGCATTCGCTCAAGCCACGCGGTGCCGTACTTCTGAAGCGTCACCTTGCCGGCGGTCGGGTCGACGTACGTGCCGCGGTTCAGCGCGACGATCTGCTCGGCGACGTGGCGCTCGGCGTCGATCTTGCGGTCGAACTGCTTCGACTTCTGCGGCCCGCCCGGGTACTCGCGCCACCGGGCCAGCCACTTGCCGTTGCTGCGCTTGTCGACGCTCATGACGCGCCCTCGAGGATCTCGGTCGCCTTCGGTGTGAGTCGCCCGCCGGCGCGACCTTGGCCGGCGCTGGTGAGCAGGCCACGGTCACGGGCTTGGTAGAGCAGCGAGTTCACCGTGTTGATCGACAGGTTGAGCTCGGCAGCGAGAGTCGCCTTCGGCGTCGGAGACGTGAGCAGCTCGACGTATCGACGTGCGACCTCGGCGCGACGCAGATCGCCGGCGGAGCGCGGGCCGACCTTGTGCGCCTTCCCTGACAGCACCGCGCCGCCCCACGCGCGGGCTGCGTACTTGGTGATGTTCTCGCGCACCTTCTGCTCGATGCCCGTAGCGGTCGCTGCGCGCACCGTTCTGGCCGTGAGGTGGCCGATGTCGCCGACGTGCTGCCCGCCGGTCACTGCCCTGCCGACGCGCAGTAGGCGCTCGGTCCGCTCATCGTCACTGCACGTGTGCCAATCGGCGACCGGGGCGACAAGGTGCCCGATCAGGTCTGTCCGACCAGCGGCCACGTAGAACGCCAGGAACAGCAGCCACGCGTCGTCGATGGCGTCAGCGGCGATCACCGCGGCGCCATCGTGCCTGTCGGGCTGGCTGAACGCCAGCGTGAACGTCAACCTTGTGTTTGTTCGTGCCATAGCCCCAATATACACCAAGTTGTGACACATGATGATGTCATGCCCGAAATCATGACATCTGAGCAGCTGTCCGCCGAGTTCGGCGGGTCGCCGAGCACCGGCACGCTGCGCAACTGGCGCTACCAAGGCATCGGCCCCAAGTACGTCAAGGTCGGCGCCTCTGTCCGCTACCGCCGATCCGACGTGGTCGCATGGCTCGACTCGCGCACCGCCGGCGGCAACGAAGCAGCATGACCGCCGACGCGAAACTGCGCCCCGGCCAGGGCGCAGTTCAGATCCTCCCGACAAGGCGAATCGTCAACGATCGTAGTCCCGTGCGGCTGATGCTGCCGCGAGACCTCGAACGCCGGCTCGCACACGTCGAGCAGCTCGTGGACGAGCTCGCCCGACGCGCCGGCATCGAGGTCGGCCATGAAGCCGATCACACCTGACGTCTTGGCCGCGATCCGCGCATCCGTCGAGGCAACACCACCGCGCGAGCGATGCCGCCCCGTCGACGCGCAGGTCGTCCTGCGCCACCTTCACGACTGGTCGAAGCACGGTCTGTGCGACGACTCGCTGGCTCAGATCGCCGCCGGCACCGACCTGACTGAACGCACTGTCCGCCGCGCTCTCGTGGTGCTCGGCGGCGCCGGTCTGATCGACGTCGTACGCCACGGTGGCGCGCGGTCCAACGGCCACAACCGTGGCACTGTTCGGCGCCTCGTCGCCTACGGAACTGCGTCCGCTCAAGCGGACGGAGATGTCGACGCAACTCCCGCCGCATCCCCTGTGGACAACGACACAACTGCGTCCGCTCAGACGGACGGAGATAATCCGACAACTGCGTCCGCATCGGCAACAACTGCGTCCGCATCGGCAACAACTGCGTCCGCATCGGCAACAACTGCGTCCGCATCGGCAACAACTGCGTCCGCGCACCCCCCTCTGACCTGGGACGACGCAGCCACCCGTTCTACACCCGTTCTTACACCCGTCCGCGCCGACCATGCCCGCCGACGCGCCCACGTCATCGACGCCTACGTCACGATGGAGATGCAGATCGCCAACATGCGCGGCGGAATCCGCGACGTGAAGGCACTCGCAGCGACCAAGCGCGCCACCGCCGAGAACCACCCCGAGCTCGACCAGCTCATCACCGGCTGGCCCGAAGCACCCGACGACGTCATCGCTGCAGCCCTGACCGGTGATCGCCACAGCCTCGCCAACTACCGGCCACGCGCCAGCCTGCGCGACGCACCAGCCGACCCACCACCCGACTGGCTCACCAACCGCAAAGCAGCGAACCAATGACCACCACCAACCCACCCCAGGGCAGGGGGTGGCCCAACGACGGGAACCACCCCGACACCACGAAGACCGCCCTCTGCGGCTCTCCCTCCCCTAGAACTCCAGGGGCAGAGGTCTGCCGCGATTGTGGTGAGCTGACGGCCCGGTGGTGGCTGAAGTACTCGCATCCGGGGTCGAACGCGCACCGGTGCAAGGCGTGCGTGAACCGCCGCTACCGCGAGCGGTACGCGCGCATCGGCCGCCGCGGTGGTCGATCGTGAGCGAGTGGCTGGTGGTCGACGCGCTCGAGCTGCTCGACGAAGCGGATCAGCGTCGGGCGATGGATCAGATCAGTGCGCTGATCGCGGACGTGCGCGCTCGGCCGGCGTTGTACGGCGACATCGAGTTCGAGATCCGTCGGGCTGCGATGACTCGGCACATCGATGGTGACGTGACGGCGCCGGTGTGGGTGGCGTTGTGGACGTCGCGTGATCTCGCGGCGGAGGTTGCGTGCATCTGTCACAGGGCAGGCGTACAGTGATCGCTGTCGTCCATGACGCACCGACTGGTGCCGATGGGCTGGCCGCCCGGTCTGGCAACACGCCGAGCGTCCACCTCACGGAACCGCGAAGGTCGAGCATCGTGGCCCGGGCTGGGAGTCCACCTCGGAGAGACGCTGGAAGCGCTGCACACGTGCACCGCCGACCTCCGTTCACGCCGCACGTCGCGGCACTCTCCCGAAAGGACCAACCACCATGTCGTACGCCGACACCATGAACAAGATCGAGGCGCTGAAGTCGAAGCGGGCCGAGCTCGCCGCCGAGTCGCGCCCGTTGCAAGAGAAGGCCACCAAGGCGATCAAGGACGGCGGCTCGCTCGACGGCGCGCTCGACGCCGGCCAGCAGGAGCGGTTCAAGAACCTCACCCGCGGCATCGAGAAGCTCGACGAGGAGCTGAAGGCGCTCGACGCCGAGTACTCGGCCGAGCTGCTCGGCCAGTACAAGTCCGGTCGCCTGCGCGGCGAACACGGCGACGATCGCGGCGGCGGCTCCGGCCGGAGCGGTTTCGTCGGTGGGAACGTCAAGGGTCTCGCCGCGGAGATGCTCAAGGGTGGCTTCAACTTCGACGCCAACCGGCTGAAGGTGTCCGGCTCGGCGTTCGACGCGCTGAAGGCCAACGACTTCCCCGATGTCACCGACATCGCGCGTTCGGCGCCGGTGATCGTGCCGATGGGCATGGACAAGCGGTTCATCTGGCCGTTGATGCCGCGCGAGAACCTCGGCGACTCGCTGTCCATCCAGGACTTCAAGCAGACCGCTCGGACGCTCAACGGCACTGTGCAGCGCGCCGTCGACTCGACGAGCGACAAGGCTGACCTGTCCGTCACCATCGACCTCGTCAACGAGGCCGTGAAGCAGCACGCGGTGACGATCGACAACATCCCGAACGCGATCCTGCGGTCGATGTCGCAGCTGTCCGCGCTGCTCGCCACCGAGGGCGAGTTCCAAGTGCACAAGAGCCTCGACGCTCACGTGATGGCCCAGATCGTCGCCGCGTCGCCGCCGTTCGGCAACACCGGCGCGAACCTCATCGAACGCGTCCGCAACGGCATCACCTCGATGCGCGCCGAAGGTGCGAACCCGACTCTGCTCGTCGTCAACCCGACCGACGCAGCCGCGCTCGACCTGCTGCAGTACGCCGACGGTGTGTTCATCTTCCCGATCAACGGCAACACCAACGGCGACCCGCTGTGGAACATCCGCGTGATCGAGCGAATCGGCGCCGGCACCGAACCGCCGTACCTGCTCGACCCGCAGATGCTCGGCGTGCTGTACCTCGGCGCGATGGACTTCGACGCCGACCCGTACACCGGGTTCAAGAAGAACCTGACGACGCTGCGCGTCGAGACCACGGCCCTCATGCACGTGCGCAACGCCAAGGGCGCCCGACGCATCGCGGCCAGCTGATGGCCGGCATCGAACACGGCGACGATCGCCGACGCTCGACCTCGTCGATCGGCGACGCGCTCACCGGTCAGGGCTTCAGGGTTCGCGCACCGAAGCCGAAGGACGAGCCGTCAACCCCGCTCGTCGCGCTTGTCGACGACGGCACCGACGAACCGCCCGAGGCCGCGCCGGCGGTGAAGCCGTCGACCAAGAAGACGAAACGCGACGCTGCTCGCGAAGCTGAGCTGGCCACCCGCGCAGAGTCGCGAGGGTGGCGGCTCGAGGCCGACGACGGCGGATCCGGGTTCCGGCTGGTGTGGCAGCGCACCGGCACCCTCGTCGCTGCTGACTGGTCGACGATCGACGGGTTCGGGCTGACGCTCGACGAGATCGAAACGGCGCTCAGCTGATGGTTTCGGTGGTGTGGGCGTCAACCGCGGCCGCCCGTGAGACGGCGAAGGTCATGCGCCCGGAAGGTGCTGAGGGTCCTTGCCCGTTGACGCACCTGCGCCCACACCACCGGGAGGTGTTCGGCTGATGGCTTTCTCTGAGCGGATCTCCGTCGTCATCGACGTCCTCACCGACAAGGCCACGTCGAGCCTGAAGAACCTGAAGAAGGACTTCCAAGCCGCCGAGACCGTCGGCCAGAAGTTCAAGGTCGGCATGAAGGCCGGCTTCGAGACGCTCAAGCAGAACGCCGGCCAGTTCGCCATGGCCGCCGGCGCGGCGCTGGTCGCTTTCGGGATCAAGGCCGTTCACGCGTTCGAGGGCACGGCGAAGGCTGCACTCGATTTGGCTTCAGCTACGGGTCTGTCGACTGAGCAGGCGTCACGGTGGGTCGCTGTCGGGGACGACTTCAAGGTCACCGCCGAACAGCTCGCGTCGGGCATCGGGAAGATCGGCAAGTCCCTCGATGATCCCAAGTGGGAGAAGTACGGCATCGCCACCCACGACGCCGCCGGGGAAGCGCGCGATGCGAACGACATCCTGGTCGACTCGCTCGCCACCCTTTCGAAGGTCGCGAACGAGACCGATCGCACTCGGATCGGCAACGAGCTGTTCGGCAGGGGCTACGCCAACCTCGCCCCGCTGATCGGGCACACCCGCTCCGAGTACGAGCAGATGCTGAGGTCGGTCGAAAAAGGTCAGGTCATCACCGACAAGGAAGCCGCCAAGGCCGAGCGGATTCGCCTGGCCGAGGACAAACTGGCCGACGCGTTCGGTGAAGTCACGATGGCCGTCGGAGCGTTTGCGGCCGACTCCGCGCCTGCCGTCGAGGGTATGGCGTCCCTGATCTCCAAGGCCGTCGAGCTGGAAGGCAAGCTCGGCCCGCTTGGCGACGCGCTCGAAGTGGCGCTCGTGCCAACCACCGCGCCGTCGAAGATCGCCGACGCGTTCGGTCCTGAGGTTGTCGCTCGGTTCGATGTCGCTACCGCGTCGTTGAAGGAACTGCACGCCTGGATCAAGAGCATGGAGGGCGTGCACGGCTGGACCGCCGAGTCGGCCGCGGTACTGACGCGCGAGTGGGAGAAGCTGAACGGTGTCGTCCACGAGGGCACCACCGGGATCATGGCGAACGGTCGTTTCACCGATGACGCGGCTGCCGCGATGGACCGCTACGGCCGTCAGACCAGCCAGGCGCGCGGCATCGAGGACGAGTTCAACAAGTCGATCGCCACCACCGCCGACCAGTACAGCGCGCTGCTCGACCTTTTCTCCGAAGAGGACGCCTACGACAGCGTGCTCGACGCGTTCGACGACGTGAAGGTGGCCGGGATGACCGCCATCGCCGCGGTCAGCGGCGGCACCCTGGACGCTGACAAGAAGCAGCGCGAGTACGCGAAGTCGGTGCGCGACGCCAAGGCCGATGTGATTGCCTGGGCCGACGAGGTCGGCGACGTCCCGAAGGAACAGGTCTCCACGATCATGGCCGCGATCGATCGCAACGACTTCGACGAGGCGAAGCGGCTCATGGCCGAGCTGACCAAGACGGAGACGAAGACGATCAACGTCAAGGTCGCAAACCTGATCGCTACCGCGATCAAGGGCGTCGGTGGCAACGCCACAGGCACCAACTACGCCGAGGACGCGTTCATCGCCGGCGAACGTGGCCCCGAGCTCGTCACCGGCCGCCGCGGCGCACGCGTCTACAACTCAGCCGCAACGTCGGCGATGCTGAGCGGCGCCGGCGGCATCCAGCTGCACCTGAACGTCTCCGGCAACATCTACGGTGACGAAGCGCTGAAGCAACACCTGAACGCGTTCATCCGCGATCGGCAGACGCTCACCAGGCTCGTGCGCGAAACCGACATGCTCAGACGAGGGGGCTGACCGATGGACGAACCGACCAGAGAACAGATCACCGACGCCGTCATCCGCGTCGAAGCAGTCATCCGTCAGCTCGGCCGCCTCGACGGCACCAACCCACAGATGGCTGAAGCCGCGATCGCCGCCGTCGTTGGCAGCCCGACACCTGAACTCGACGTGCTGCTGCTCGGCCAAAGCGCAGCGAACCTGATGACCGTCTACGCGCTACGCGCCACCGAAGGCGAGTCGCTGACCGACGTCGAGGTCGACGATCTGAAGGTCCGCTATGGGCTCCACATCGTCGAAGCGGTCGGCCAACGACTCATCGACGGGTACGGGCTCGACTAGCCCGCCAGCGCCCACCACGCGGCGCCCCACACCTCCGCCGGATGCCAACCAAGCGCAACCGCCCACCGATCAGCCAGCGCCTCGCTCAGACCCTCCGTGCGGCCCCGGTAGACCGCCTGACGGTCGATGCCGACATGTCGGGCCATCGCACAGGCGTTGCGGCCGTGCGTCGCCACGTACAGGCGCTCCAACGGCTCGAACGGCAACCGCGGCGCCGGACGCGGACCGCGCCTCACCGCGTAGTCCCGTCGGCAATGTCGTCCGCGAGTCGCTCGACGATGTGGCTCAGCGCCGGGAACCGTCGGCCGAGCACGCGCAACAGGCACTCGATCGAGCAGGTGTCGAACGGCTCGCCCAAGCGCCCGAACTCGAAGGCGATCCAGGCATCGGGTGGCGCATGATGCGATCTGCCCTCGGGCATGAGCTTGCCGCACCCGTCGCAGTCTCCGAGCACCATCAACGTGCTCACGAGCCGACCGACCCATGGTCATCGAAGGCGCGGTTCAGTACGGTTGCCATGTCGGGACCTCCACTGGTCTCGTCCAGACCCCGGGCCGGTCCAACGGCGCCGGGGTCACTCTGTCTAGATACCTTGACAGTAGGTGGTCGTCAACGAACTGTCAAGGTATCTAGACTCATCGCTATGCGTGTGAACCTGAGCGATCTCGTCGATAGCGAACAGGCCGCGGCCCACCTCGGCCTGGCCCAGCGCGAGAGCCTTACCGTCTACCGCCGGCGCTACGACGACTTCCCCGAGCCGGTCTTGGAATCAGCGGCCGGACGGTGCATGTTCTGGCTACGGCCTGAGCTCTCCCGATGGGCCGAGCGTCGAAGTCACGCTCCGATCACGCGGCACACCAAGGCGACCCTGGTCGCCATGGTTCCTCACGTTCGCTACGAATGGATCTCATCGATCCGTGCAGCACAGGACGCGCTCACACACCGAGGCACCATCGAGGGACAACACGCCCTCGAAGCCGCGCTTGTGCATGGACGCAACCTCCACGAATTCTTCGGGACGCAGACGACCCACCGTGACGACGTGCAGGCCGTCGACTATCTACCCGGCTGGAAGGCGAAGCCGTTCCTCCGTCCGGCCGAGCTGAAGGTCGTGCACCGCAACCTGGCGCACATCTCCACGGCGCGCATCGACAAGCCGGCCTGGAACGTCGACGAGCTCGTCGATCGAACGATGGTCTGGTTCGGAGCGTTCCTCGAGGAACTGTCCGGGCACGATCAGCTCATGGTCGATCTGTTCAACGCTCCACCAGCTGTGGGTTGACCGCCGACACGGGCCAGGCCCCCAGTCCTCACCTGGTCCTCAGTAGGTCGTGACGGGTCGTGTGGTGAACGTGACGGGTCGTGCACATACGTGCAGGTGAGGGCACCGATCGACCGCTCATGACCTGGTAGCAAGACGGCCCGTTCTCTTCCAACCGAACTGGCCCAGCGACCCCGGCTACTAGTTCAACCGCAGCTCACCTGTTCACGTGATCCGCGCCCGGCTCGATCGCGACGGCCAGAATTCAGGGGACTGCTTGGGCCGCTCTACGGGCGTCTGCGGTGCTCGCGGTTCGGGGAGTGCTCCCTCTTGCGCCCGCAGGGTCGAGCACTCCCCGTCTCATGCTGCAGAGCGGTTGTGCTGTTGCCACCGGTGAGGCAGTGTTCCTCGTGTGCGCGGAGTGGCGGCGTTGCTCGCTGTGATGGTCGTTCTGACGGGGTGTTCGTCGGATGCCGACGGGCCGACCGCAACGACGGGCCGACCGACGACCGGTGCACGATGCGTCTGGCAGGGGAGCGCCGCCGGTCAGGATGGCGCCGGCGGGCACAGCGCCTCCGTGCTGACCCTCACGAACGTCTCCGACGAGCCGTGCGCCGTTCCGACGGTGACCGGCGTGAGCGCGGTGGACGATCTCGGCTCGGTGTTGGCGGTCGGGGCGGCGGGTGGCTTCTTCCCGGTCGAACCGCTCGACGTTGCGTCCATCGCAGTCGGCGGCTCGGCGCAGTTCGTGCTGACCACGACGACGCAGGAGCTGTGCGGCAAGACCGAGGAGGTGTCGACCGCGCTCGTCCGGGTCACGTTGCGCGACGGGACGGAGGTGCCGGTGGCGTTTCCGTGGTCGCTGAACGTTGCCTGCGGACTCTCGTTCACGCAGGCAACCCGATGGATCGAAACGGGCGAGTGATGGCCCGGCACCGCTCGCTGCTCATCGCTGGTCTGGCGACCACCGTCGTGCTCGCCGGATGCAGCAGCGACTCGGTCGATCGCGGAGCGACGCCCGCGGTGTGGGACTACGGGCGATGCGCGCTCGACCGGGCGATCGTCGACGCGTCGCACGTCGTGCGCTTGGATGCGACGAGCGGAGCGGTCACGTCGGTGGACCTCGTTCGGCAGTCGGACCCGCGCGCCGACGTGTTCGCCACTCATCCGATCGACGTGGGCGCCGACGTGAAGCTGGTTCGAGCTGACGGCGTCAGCGGGTTGGCCGACGCAGGCACCGAGGCGGTGGCGCTCATCGGCGAGCCGCGCACGGACCTGCCCGACGAGTGGACCGCGTCCGCGATCGCGACGCAGGACGCAGGCACGCTGAAGTTCGTCGGTCCATGCTCGACCGAGTTCGAGCGGCAGTTCACGGCCATTCGGCGGGCGTTCTCCGGGTCTGGGGACGTCGCGTTCCTGGCTCGGATGGTCGACGAAGCGCTGTTGCCGGGACGGGGTGCCGATCTTCGAAACGTGGCGATCTCGCCGGCGTGGACGGCCAACGAGGTGACCGATCCGCTCGCACCTCGATGGGAGGGCGGCGTGCGCGTTGTGGCGATGTCCGTCTCGTTCTCTCCGCAGGGGCAAGGTGGTTCGGCCGGTCTGCTGTCCGACGTCGGCTTCTACGGGATCGGACTCGGCCCCGGACTGGAGACGACCACGGTCTCGACGTTTGCCGTCGTTCCAAAAGCCGGCGGCGTGCACGTGCTGATCCAGGACGAGCTGGGACGGACAGTCGCCACAGCACTCGACCTCGCCGACACCGCTTGCCGTGATGCGAGTGGGCTGTACGTGAGCGTCAACCTCGTCGAGCTCACCGCGTCGTGCCAGCCGGGGATTACGAGCGACCAGCAAGCCGACCTCGACAGCCGCACGGCGAAGCTGGGCTTCGATCACTCCGTTGCCGTGCCGGACTTCGAGGCCGGCCCGGACGGCACCGCATGACGCGGCTGAGCGATGTCCATGCGGCGAGCGTCGGATCGATGAGTTCTCGCCGGTCGGTCCGTCTCTAGGTTCCACTTCACCAGGAGGTCCGATGCGTCTGTTGCTCACATCCGCCGGCGTCATGAACCCGAGCATCCGCGATGCGTTGCTCGAACTGTTGGGCAAGCCGATCGAGGAGTCGACCGCGCTGTGCATCCCGACCGCGATGTACGGGCACCCGTGGGCGGGTCCCGGGGTGAACGCGTGGGAATTCATCGCCGGACGCTCCGAGCAACCGATGGTCGAGGTCGGATGGAAATCCGTCGGCATCCTGGAGCTGACGGCACTGCCGAGCATCAACGCGGACCGCTGGGTTCCACTCGTCCGAGCAGCCGATGTCTTGCTCGTCTCAGGCGGGGATGCGCTCTACCTGTGCCATTGGATGCGAGAGACGGGGCTCGCCGACATGCTGCCCTCGCTGCACGAGACGGTCTGGGTCGGGATGAGTGGCGGCAGCATGGTGATGACGCCGCGCATCGGGACCGAGTTCGTCGGCTGGAAGGCACCGTGGGGCGACGACACCGCGTTGGGCGTGGTCGACTTCTCGATCTTCCCGCACACGGATCACGAGGACATGCCTGACAACAGCATGGCCAACGCCGAGCGATGGGCGGAGCAGATCCCGAACGTGGCGTACGCGATCGACGATCAGACGGCGATCACGGTCGTCGACGGCAAGGTCGACGTCGTCTCGGAAGGGCATTGGAAGCGGTTCACCCCCGGCGAGTAGTTCGATGGTGATCGGCGTCGAGTTGTGAACGGTGCGTCGGTGGGTATGGGGTGACCATGAACGACACCGACCAAGCCTCGACATCGCGCGACCTGTCCCAACTCTTCCGACTGCTGGTGGCCGTGGCGATCGTGGCTGCGATCGTCATCGTCGCCTTCGACAACCGTGACGACGTGCGAGTGGGCTACGCGTTCGGTGATACGCAAGCACCGATCTGGATCGTCCTGCTCGCGGCCGGCGTGGCCGGTGTGGTCGTCGGTTGGTTGATCAAGCACCGGCCGCATCGGAGCTGAACGGCTCGGGCTCTGGTGGCACCGGTCGGCGGAGGACGCAGAACTCGTTGCCCTCCGGGTCGGCCATCACCACCCAGCTCGGCGATCCTTGCCCGATGTCGATGCGGCGCGCGCCGAGCAGCTCGAGTCGCGCCACCTCGGTGTCCTGATCGCCATCGACCGGCGACAGGTCGATGTGCAACCGGTTCGTGCCGACGCGTGACCCGATGTCGTCGACGGTGATGAACAGGATCGTCGGGGCGCTGGGAGCCCCGGCGATTGCGACGCCGGTGTCGTCGCGTTCGGTCTCGTGGTAGCCGATCGCCGCGCACCAGAACCGGGCCATCGCGTCCGGGTCGATGCTGTTGATGCAGATCTCGCTGATGCGCAGGCCCACGGATGCTCCTCGGGTTCAGCGTGCGGCCGGGCCCCCGCACGGGCCCCGCCGAGACACGGGAATGTTCGACGGGGCACGCATCCTCTCAAAGTTCCCGGACCAACGTTGCTGACGCCACTGCAGAGGATTTTCTTGCGACTTCGAGGTGGGCTCACCCGCTCCGTGGGGGACCGAGCGGGGAGCACGCACCTCTGCGGCTGTTCTAGCGAGGGTTCCCGGTGAGCGCGACGCGATGCACCATCTGTTCATCTGCCCGTCGCGCACTCCCTGGGGAGTGCGCGACTCACGTGACCGACCCCGGGTCCGCCATTGAGGCGAGCGTCAGGCAACCTACGCTCCGCCGATGTTTGCAAAGGTGACAGCGGCGCTGGTGGCTGGACTCATCGCTGGCGGTGGTGGCGTGTACGCCGTCGTCGAGAACGAGACGTCGCATTCCGTGCGATGTGTGATCAGCGAATCGAGCGCCGAGATGCGTGGGTTGGCGTCCAGCGAGGTCGGACAGTCGTTCGAGCGGGACAGCTCGGGATGTGATCCCCGCGAGCAGCAGATCTGCGTGACGGTTCGAAGCAGACGGGTCGATGATCTCACGGTCTGCTGACCAGGCGGGGGTGATACCCCCGAGGCGGCGGCCATCAGAGTTTCGAACGAAGCCGACGAGTCACCAGGATCGACACCGTGATGACCATGATCAGCAGCCCGATGGCAGAGGTTGGGTCAGTCAGATCGCTCATCTCCATGCCGTACTGAACGGCACGGTCTGCGCTCACCGAGAGGGCCAAAAGCCCAGAGGAGTCAGATGTCAACACTCCCTGGGGAGCGCGCGAGCGTCGATGGCTCACCTGACTTGGTGATCGGTGCCGTTCTGCGCACGGCACCCGGCCATCAGCTCTGCAGGCAGGTGCGGCACCTTGATCGGCGGGAAGCGTGCGAAGGCGAACTGCTCGGTCGTTGTCCTGACGGGCTGCCCGCAGATCGGGCACGGCACGACGGCGGGCCGACCGAGCCACCTCCACAGCCGCCGGATGGGATTCACGTCGGCGAGTCCGCCCGTTGCGCACTCCCCAGGGAGTGCGCGGGCCGGGTGGTAGGTCGACGCGGAGCGGCTACCGTCGTGGTCGCCGAGCGCCTCCACGGGTTCTCGGTCAGACCCCCGGCTGCTTGTAACAGTGCGGGGGTCACTTCGTTTTGGGGCCGACGCCCGGGAGCTGGTGGCGAGATCGGCGTCGGGCCGCGACGACGACCACGACAGCGCCGACGATCGCTGCGGCGACGAGCGGAGCAACCGGATCGTTCAGGCCGGGGCCGTGATAGCGGCGCTTGATGTGCAGCCCGATCGAGAGCAGCCACCACGCAGCGAGGCACCCGACAACCCAGCCTGCGACCTTTGCCCACCGCACGGCGGGATCGTACTTCGGCCCCCGGCGATCGGTGCCGACGCGCACTCCCTGGGGAGTGCGCGTCACACCCCTGTGGTGTGATGGCGGGATGGACAACGCAACGATTCACGAGGGTGAGTTGCGCCTTGACGGGTGGGCGTTGGAGCACTTGGAGGCGGTGATCTGTTCGGGCGGCGCGAGCCTCGCGGCTGCCGAGTGTCGCTGGCTGCTGGCGATTGCCGAGTTCGATCGCCGCGAGGGCTGGGAGACGTGGGGTGTGGTCGGCACCGCGGCGTGGCTGTCGTGGAAGGTCGGGCTCGACATCCGTGCTGCTCGCGAAAAGGTCCGTGTCGGTCGAGCGCTGGTGCGATTCCCGAAGATCGCCGCGGCGATGGGTGAGGGTCGGCTGTCGTACTCGAAGGTGCGGGCGATCACGCGGATCGCGGCGCAGGACACCGAGGCCGACCTGATCGAGCTGGCGTTGAACAGGTCGACGAACATGGTCGAGCGCATCGTGGCGACGCATCGCAAGGCGGAGAGCCAGGCGTTGGCCGACGAGGGCCGTTCGCACGAGCTGCGCGGTCTGCACTTCGAGCAGGGTGAGGACGGCACCATCACGATCAAGATCCGATTGACGACGGAAGCGGGCAAGATCGTGCTGTCGGCGATCGAGTCGTTCACCGGTCCGCCGGTCGTCGACGCCAGTGGGCTGCGTCTCGCGTTGGCGCAGCGACGTGCGGACGGGTTGGTCGCGATGGCCGAAGCGGCGAACGAGGAGCACATCAACGCGGACGGCCAGGCGCCGTACCTGTTGTCGGTGCACGTCGACGACGGGGTGTTGGAGGGCGACAACCTCGAGGGGCGGTGCGAGATCGAAGGCCTTGGTGACAGTGGGCAGGCGCAGGGGATCTCGGTGGAGACGGCGAGGCGGATGGCGTGCGACGGCGCGGTGCAGTTGGTCGGCGACGATGGATGGGGTGGGCCACGCTGGTTGGGCAAGCAGAGTCGGATCGTGCGCGGCCGGTTGAAGCGGGCGGTGAAGCTGCGCGATCGGGGCTGTCGGTATCCGGCGTGCACGGCTCGTGGGCGGGTCGACTGTCATCACATCATCCACAACCACAACGGCGGACCGACGAAGCTCGACAACCTGCTGTGCTTGTGCAAGTTCCACCATCGTCTCGTGCACGAAGGTGGGTGGCGAGTGATCTGGGATGGGCCGGACGGAGCGGTGGCGTTCCTGTCTCCGGATGGTCGCGTGGTGCCGGCACGGCCGCCGGTTCACGTCGGGAGCACCCTCTTGCCGAACGTCTACCCGCGCCCGGACGACGATGACGCTTGGGGGCAAGCGCAGCTCGAGCTCGGCCTCGCCGTCGATCAGCTGTTCGCCGACCTCGCCGAGCGCACCGCGCACTCCCCAGGGAGTGCGCGGCACCGTCCGCCGCCGGCCGCCGAAACCTGAGTCGTCGGCCGCTTCGTAGGCTGCGGATCGTGCAACGCGGAGTGGGCGACACGTCGTGGAAGTGGGCGGCGACGATGCTGGGTGTGCTGGCGTTCGTCGCTGCCGTCGTCGTGGCCAGCACCGGCTGGTTCCCCAGCGGGTGGACGGGAGTACTCGGGAACGTCGTCGCTGGTCTCGTCCTGATCGTCGGCACCGGCTGGTACTTCGCGAGACGAGATCGCGACCGCGTCAACTGAATCGATGGGTGGCGCCGACGCTTCCCAGAGACTAGCGACTTCCTTTGACTCACCCGACCTGCTCACGTGATCGCGCCATCCTGCCGATGAACAACGGTGGTCGGGCAGGGAGTCGATAGGAAAGCCGTCATCTTCACGTGGGTGACGATGACCGGTTTGCTCACGGCAATGCTCTTCACCAAGTACAAGTCAGGTCGGTTGATGACGTTGCCGTTCTCGACCCGCCTCGCGGCCGTGATCATCGTGCCGCCGCTCACAGCGCTTGTGGTGTGGGTCGGAATGAGACCGCGCAAGTAGCAGCGACGCGCGCACCTACACAGCGGAACGCTCGCGCCGCCAGTGCACCAACGCTGCGATGACAAGCGCGACAGCGATCGTCACGAACGCGATCGTCGGCACCCATGACCCCGGCGGCGAGCATTCCAGCTTGCAGTCCTGGCCTTCCGGCAGCACCACATCGGCCACGACGAGCGACACGACAGCGGCGGCAAGTAAGAGCGGGCGAATGCTCATGCGTGAAGTCTTGCGCGACGCAGGGGTCACCTCGACGCGGTTTCGATCTCCGTGTGCGTGTGCGTGTGCGTGTGCGTGTGCGTGTGCGTGGCTCGTGAGTTCAGGAGGCACGGCGAATCAAGCTCCGAGATCCGCGCCGCGCAGCGTGACGGCGCGAGTGCCGCCCCCAACCGCTCGTCGGTCCGACGGAGACAGGCGAGGGAACGGGCACTACGGTCGGGGCCAGGCGTCGTCGACATCGGGGGGGTTTCGTCACGTGAAGTTCGGCATCTTCTACGAGCTGCAGTTGCCCAAGCCCTGGACTCGTGACGACGAGTACCGGTTGCTCAACCACGCGCTCGACCAGGTCGAGCTGGCCGACGGGCTCGGCTACGACTACGCGTGGGAGGTGGAGCACCACTTCCTCGAGGAGTACAGCCACTCCTCGGCGCCGGAGGTGTTCCTCGCCGCAGCGAGTCAGCGCACGAAGAACATCCGCCTCGGTCACGGCATCGTGCAGCTGCCGACGAACCACCCGGCACGAGTGGCCGAGCGGGTCAGCACGCTCGACCTGTTGAGCCATGGGCGAGTCGAGCTCGGCGTCGGCGAGGGCAGCAGCGTCACCGAGCTGCACCCGTTCGACCGCCGGTTCCGCGACAAGCGAGCCGTGTGGGAAGACGCCATGCGCTGCCTGCTGCCGATGTTCTGGGAAGAGGGCTGGGAGTACCACGGCGAGTACTTCGACTTCCCGCTGCGCAACGTCATCCCCAAACCCCGCCAGCAACCGCACCCGCCGCTGTGGGTGGCGTGCAGCCAGCTGGAGACGATCGAGATGGCGGGTCGCCGAGGCATCGGCGCGCTGGGGTTCCAGTTCGTCAGCGCCGAGGCGGCGCGTGCATGGGTGAACGCGTACTACACGCAGTTCACCAAGCACCTCGACCCGCTCGGCCCGTACGCGACCAACCCGAACATCGCCGTGGTCTGCCAGTTCATGTGCGCCGACACCGACGAGGAGGCGCAACGCCGCGCCGACGGCAGCACCTTCTTCCAGTTCGCGCTGCGGTTCTACAACGAGCACGGTCCGGTGGTGCCCGGCACCGTCAGCCTGTGGGACGAGTACCAGACGTGGAAGGCCACGCCCGCGGGTCAGAAGGCCCAGGGTGGCGGGCTGATCGGCTCGCCGGCGACGATCCGCGCCAAGCTGCGCAAGTTCGCCGAGTCGAACGTCGACCAGGTGATCCTCCTCAACCAGGCCGGGCGCAACAGCCACGAGCACATCTGCGAGTCGCTGCAGATGTTCGCCGACGAGGTGATGCCCGAGTTCCATGCGCTCGAGCCCGAGCACCAGGAGTGGAAGCGCGGCGTGCTGGCCGGAACGATCGACGTCGAAGAGATCGACACCGCGCCGTTCCAGATGATCAGCATGCAGTCGACGAAGTGGAAGGACATGACGCCCGAGCAGCAAGAGGCAGCTCGCATGGCAGCGGCAGCGGGGGACTGAGCCGCCGTTCTCGTTGCGCTGAGCGACCGATCGTGTCGCCGGATGCAACGAGAAGCCAGGTGGTCTGGCCGGAGGGCCCCGCGTCTCGGCTGCACCCGTTCGGGGAACGGAGAGGCATGACATCTCTGTCGCATCGCGCCCGCCCCGCGCTCGAAGTCCATCGCGTCCTGCCGCTCGAGCCCTACGGCTCGCTGGAGGACTACCAGCTCGCCGGCGGCGGCGCCGGCGTGGTCGCGGCCACCGGCGTCGAGCCATCGGTGATCATCGGCGAGCTCGAAGCGTCCGGCCTGCGCGGCCGCGGCGGCGCCGGCTTCCCGACCGGGACGAAGTGGCGCTCGGTGCTCGATCACGCATCGACGGAGATCGCCACCACGGTGATCGTCAACGCCGCGGAAGGCGAGCCCGGAACCTCGAAGGATCGGGCCATCCTGCAACGCAACCCGTACGCGGTCATCGAGGGCGCCCTCATCGCGGCGCGCGTGGTGCGCGCCACGAGCGTGGTCATCGCCACCAAGGAGCGCTTCCACGATCTGCTCGACCCGCTGCGCGCAGCGATCGCCGAGGTCGAATCCGCGGGGTGGTCCGACGGCATCACGATCTCCGTCGTCGAGGGCCCGAGCGAGTACCTCTACGGCGAGGAGACGGCGCTGCTCGAGGTGCTCGACGGCCGACCGCCGTTCCCGCGCATCGCCCCGCCCTACCGTCGCGGCGTCACCGAAGTGGTGCAGGACGGCACCTCCACCGACGGCGAGAGCGGACTCGCCGCCGACGTCGTGATGGCCACGACCGATGACGACAACGTCGTGCCGCCGGTGCTCGTCAACAACGTCGAGACCTTCGCCAACGTCGCGCTCGTCGTCACCAAGGGCGCCGACTGGTTTCGCACACTCGGTACGCACGACTCGCCCGGCACGATCGTGTGCACCGTCACCGGCGCCGTCGCCAAGCCGGGCGTGTTCGAGGTGGCGATGGGCACGCGGCTCGACGAGCTGATCGAGCTGGCCGGTGGCCCGGCGGACGAAGACCACCGGACGATGACCGTCCTGGCCGGCGTGTCCAGCGCGCCACTGACCGCCGACCGCCTGGATGTCGCCCTGACCCACGAGGCGATGCGCGCCGCCGGTTCCGGCCTCGGTTCCGCAGGCTTCATCGTCGTCGCCGACGACGTCAACCCGGTGGCCGTCGCCGCCGGCGCGTCGCGGTTCCTCGCCGTCGAGTCGTGCGGGCAGTGCACGCCGTGCAAGCAGGACGGCCTGACGATCTCCACCGCCCTGCGATCGCTGTGCGACGGCACCGCGGTGGACGACGACCTGGCCCTCATCCGCACCAAGCTGACGACGATCACCGATGGTGCGCGCTGCAGCCTTGCCGAGCAGCATCGCGCTGTCGTGCAGCGTCTGGTCGACGCCTTCCCCGGCTCGTTCGAGGCTCGCCTCGACGCGCCGACGACCGCGCTCACACCCCTTTCGGTGAGCGACGACGAACGGTTCGACAGCAAGCAACCGGACTGGACCTACGACGAGATCGACAGCGGTCAGAGCCCCGCCGACCGCCGCGCGTGACGAGAGCAGAACTACAGACACGTCATTCTTGACGAGTTCCAGACGCACGCCTACCTTCCGAGCGGGGGCCGGCATCCGCCGGCTGTTGGGGCGATGCGTTGATCTGTCCGGCGATGTTTGGTCGCCGACTCCGGGCGGGGAGCGAATGGCGAAACCGGCGTTCCGTCCAACGGGCGCAGCCGCGCGCTGCGAGAGACGGGAGTCATCATGAGGTTGTCACGTCCGGCAAAATTCGCCGGTTTCGCTGCGTGCCTGGCGTTGTCGGGGGTGCTCGTCGGAGCAGCCACCGGCGCAACAGGTGCGTTCTTCACGGATACGGAGTCGGGCACCTACGGGGGCACGCTCGGCTCGATCCAGATCAACGGGTACGGGGGCGGCGGGGTCGACGGCCTCGACATCAACTTCCAGAACATGCTGCCGGGTGAGCCGCAGACGCTCACCCTCAGCTTCCAGAACACCGGCGCCAACGCCCAGGACGTGTGGATCGTCTTCCCGAACGCTGATGCGTTGCACAGCATCAACGACCTCGGTACGTTCGGCGAGGTCCACCTCAAGGCCAACAACGACGTCAAGTTCGAGTCGGCCAACCTCAACGACGACAGCGGCGGCGGTTGCGGCGGCATCTTCGACGAGGCCGGCTGCTGGCCGATGCCGCAGAAGGTGCAGCTGTTCTCCAACGTCGCGCCCGGCGGCAGCGGGAACTTCTCGTTCACCTTCAACTACTCCGGTGCGTTGTCCAACCCGGCGTACCAGGGTCAGCCGTGGAACCCGTACCCGCTGTCGGACTTCCCGAACTTCACCCACTTCGGCCTGCCATTCCAGCTGGTCGCCACTCAGGTCGGTCAGACGCCCTGAACAGACGCCGGCGTCGAGCACTCCCGATCATCTCGGGAGTGCTCGTCGTCGCGCTCGCGTTCGCGCTCGTCTGGTGCTACTTCGCCGGCTTCCGCATCTACGTCGTTCGCACCGGTTCGATGTCGCCCGCCTACCGGCCGGGCGATGCCGTGATCACGCGCGACCCCGGTCGTCTCGAGATCGGTGACGTGATCACCGTCGAACGCAGCGCGGGGCGCGACACCCTCGTCACCCACCGCATCGTCGCCATCGACGGCAACGCCATCACCACGAAGGGCGACGCCAACGACCGCGCCGACGCGGTGCCGGCCCGACGCGCCGACGTCGTCGGCAAGGTGGTCGCAGGTGTGCCCCGACTCGGCTACCTGTTGATCTTCCTGCGTCAACCGTCCGGAGCCGCAGCCGCGGTGATCATGATCGCTGCGGTCGTTCTGCTGTGGCAGCTCTTCTTCGGCGCGCCGGCTCCACCGATCGCAGCGCGCCGCCGACCGAACCCGCCACCGGCCGAGCTCGTCAACCCGCCGCGCTGGAGCGATGTCGCCGACTCGCTCGACCAGGTGGTCGCCCAGCTCGTCGTCCAGTTCGGCGGCACGTCCACACCTGACGCGGTCCAGCTGCCGCTGTTCGCCACGCCCGCCGGCGGCATCGATCTGGCGTGGAGCGACACCCTCCTCGACGACCTGGACATGCTGGTCACACGGCTCGGCTGAGTCGCTCCCTCAAGCCGCGCGCCCTGTGCGCCGATACCACCCCCGTGCAATCGACGGGCGCGGGCGGGATCAGCTTGCCGACCTTGCGCGCCCGCGTGGTCGCGACCTGGCTCCTCGCGGCCGCTGCCCTCGTTGCGCTGATCGTCATCCACTCGGTCACCATCGACACGCTGACCGGCGATGCGACCTACGCGCTGGTCAACGGCGGCGCCGGCACCGTCGGCCTGCTCGCCGTGCGTCGTCACAGCCGCGGCCGCCGGCTGGCGTGGACGCTCGTGTGCAGCGGTGTGCTGCTGAGCGCGCTCGGTGACACCACCTACGCGGCGTACCACTGGTCCAACGGATCGATCCCGGACGTGTCGCTCGCCGACGTCTTCTGGCTCAGCTCCTACGTCGTGCTCTTCCTCGGCGTGCTGCGCCTGCTGGCGATCGGCGGTCGCACCCGCCGCGTCGACATCGACGGCATGCTCGACATGGGCGCGGTGGCGGTCGTGGCGACGATGGTGATCATGCAGTCGAACGCGTTCGACGTCATCGGCGACGACACCATCCGCCCGCTCGTTCGAGTCGTGTGGGCCGCCTACCCGATCCTCGACGTCGCCCTGGTGGCCGTCGTCGCCCGCGCCATCGTGTCGCGTCGCACGCGATCGCTCGCCGGCGCGCTGCTCGCCGCCGGCGCGGTGTGCTGGCTCGTCAGCGACTTCGCCTACATGCTCCTCGCCGACCCCGCGGCAACCTGGCTGATGGATGCCGGCTGGATGGTCGGCTCGGCCACCATCGTCGCCGCCGCCTGGTGCCGCCCGGTCGAACGCGACGTCGACGACGAGCTCGCCCTCGAACAGGTCGGCAAGGCCAGCGTCCTGCTCGGTCTGCTCCCGTTCCTCGCCCCCTGGGCGATCCTGCTGTGGGCCCACTCACGCGGACGCAGCCCCAACCCGACGCCGATGTTCGTCTCCACCGCGCTGCTCACCGCCTTCGCCTTCATCCGCACGATGCGCATGAGTCGCGTCAGCGTTCGCAACCAACGCCGCGTCCAGACCAGCCAGCGCTACTACTCGGCGCTGGCTGAGCACTCGTCCGACGCAGTCGTCGTCGTCGACGCCAACCGGCGGATCATCACCGACACGCCGCGGTTGGCAGAGCTGCTCGGCTACGCCGGCACGCCCACGCTCGGCATCGACCTCCTCCAGCTCGTCCACATCGACGATGCCTACCTCGCCACCGTCGCCTTCCAGCAGAGCCTCGACGCACCCGGCCGCGTCCACGAGCTCGAGCTGCGCCTGAACCACGCCGACGGTGAGGTGCGCTGGCTGTCGGCGCGGTCCATCAACCTGCTCGACGACCCCGACGTGGCCGGCGTGGTCGTCAACATCCACGACGTCACCGATCGCAAGGTGGCCGAGGAGCAGCTGTCGCACCAGGCTTTCCACGACACCCTCACCGGCCTGGCCAATCGGTCGCTCTTCCACGACCGCGTCGAGCACGCCCTGCGCCGCCACGCCCGCGTCGCCAGCGACGTTGCGCTCGTCTACCTCGACCTCGACGGCTTCAAGGGCGTCAACGACAGCCTCGGTCACGAGGCCGGCGACGCGGTGCTCCGCGAGACCGCCATCCGCCTCGCCGCATGCGTCCGCTCGTCGGACACCGTCGCCCGCCTCGGTGGGGACGAGTTCGCCATCCTCGTCGAACGCTCGTACCAGCCCTTCGACGAAGCGGCGGCGATCGCCGAGCGCGTGCTCGACGCCCTGCGCGTGCCCATCGAGGTCGCCGATCAGCTCGTCATCGTCACCGGCAGCCTCGGCATCGCCCTCGGCGACGAGCACTCGTCCGGCTCCTCGCTGCTTCGCGACGCCGACGTCGCCATGTACCGCGCCAAGGCCACCGGCAAGGCCCGCTGGGTGGTCTACGACCCGGCCATGCGCGTCGAAGTCGTCGAGCGCCGCCAGCTGGAGAACGACCTCCTCCACGCGCTGGAGCTGCAGCAGTTCGACGTCATGTACCAGCCGATCATCGAGCTGGAGAGCGAACGCATCGTCGGCTTCGAGGCCCTCCTGCGCTGGCACCACCCCGAGCTCGGCCTGGTCGGCCCCGACCGGTTCATCCCGATCCTCGAGGACAACGGCCTGATCGTCCCCGTCGGCTCGTGGGTGCTGGAGCGCGCCTGCCAGCAAGCGGTCGTCTGGCGCGACCGCCACGCGTGGGAGCCGAACCTGACGATGGCCGTCAACCTGTCGACCCGCCAGATCTCCTGGCCCGACCTCGTCAGCGACGTGCAACGCGTCCTCGACACCACCGGCCTGGCGCCGGCATCACTGGTGCTGGAGATGACCGAGACCGCGCTCGTGCAAGACGCCGGTCTGGCCGCGCAACGCCTGCACGAGCTGCGCGAGCTCGGCGTGCGCATCGCCGTCGACGACTTCGGCACCGGCTACTCGTCGCTCAGCTACCTGCGCCAGTTCCCGATCGACATCCTCAAGATCGACCGCTCCTTCGTCAACACGATCACCGACAAGACGCAGATCCCGGCCATCGTGCGCGGCCTGCTCGACCTCGGCAAGACGCTGGAGCTGGAGACGATCGCCGAGGGCATCGAGCTCGGCGTGCAGCGCGACCGCCTCGTCGACGAGGACTGCCGCCTCGGCCAGGGCTTCCTGTTCTCCCGGCCGATCTCCGCCGCCGACGCCGGCGACCTGTTGGCCAAGGCACGTCAGCGCGCGTAGGTGCGCACCAGCACGTCGACGTCGACCTCGGTGGCCGACTCCCACACGCGGTGGCGGCGAGCCTCGTCGGTGCTCCACCAGTACGGCGTCATCTGCAGCAGCTGCAACCGCTGCACCTCCTGCGGCAGCGGCAGGGTGAAGCGCACGACCTCCTCGGCGATGGTCCGCCAGGCGCCGTGATCGTCCTCGGGAGGCTCGCGATGATCTCGCGGTGAGTCGTAGATCAGCTCCTTCAGCTGGCGCAGGTGACCCGCCCCGGGCGAGGCCACCACGATGACCCCGTCGTTGTCCAGCACCCGCCCCATCTCGACGAAGTCGCGTGGCGAGAACACGCTGACCACCGCGTCGACGACTGCGTCATCGAGTGGCAGCACGTGCGCGGACGCGACGGCGTAGCGATGATCGCGATGCCGTCGTGCCGCGAGGCGCACCGCCACCTTGCTGATGTCGATGCCGATGCCGGCCGCACCGGTGCGCTCGATGATCGAGGCGAGGTACGTGCCCTCGCCGCACCCGCTGTCGAGCACCACCTGCGGCGAGTGAGCGGCGACAGCGCCGGCAACGGCATCGTGCACCGGGCGGTACGCCCCCGTGTCGAACAGCGCACGCCTGGCCCGCACCATCCGGTCGTCGTCGCCGGCCGGCTTGCTCTTCAACCGGCCCGCCGGCAACAGGTTGACGTAGCCCTCGCGGGCGACGTCGAAGCGATGCCCGTCGACGCAGGCCAACGAGGCGCCATCGGATGCCAGCGCCTGCTTGCACGTCGGGCATCGAAAAGCGGGGCTCACCGGGGGAGACCGTAGTGAGCCCCGCTTCACGAACGGTTACGTGTGCGAGCTGCGCATCTGCCCGACGAGGAACGCGATGGCCACGACGAACAGGATGATGCCGACCGACGTCAGCCAGAAGATGCCTTGGATGAGCCCACCGATGCCGACGATGGCGGCAGCGAGCACGAGGAGCACGAGGACGATCATGCCCCTCACGTACCCGCTCACTTGAACAGGTAGACGACCGCGACGATCAATCCGAACGTGACCACGAACGCCCGCAGCTTGGCCGGCGGCACCTTGCCCGCCAGCCGCCCGCCGAGGTTGCCGCCGACGAGGCTGGCCGGCGCCATCACCGCCACGAGGCTCCACTCGACGTTGCCCTTGAACACGAGGAACGCCGCAGCGCAGACGTTGACCACGATCGACAGCAGCTGCTTGACCGCGTTGACCTGCGTCAGCGACCGGTCGGAGAACAGGCCGAGGACAGCCATCAGCATGATCCCCAGGCCGGCACCGAAGTAGCCCCCGTACACCGCCGCCACGCCGACGGTGCCGAGCTCGAGCAGGCGGTGCTCCTGGCGCGGCTCGCCCTCCTTGCCACGCCCGAACAGCCACGCCCGCATCCGGGTCTGCAGCGCCAGCAGGATGCAGGCGGCGAGGATCAGGAACGGCACGATCTGGCGGAAGGCCGCCTCGCTGCTGACGACGAGCAGGATCGAACCGGCCAGCCCACCGAAGGCGGACACGATCAGCTGCGGTCGCAGCTCGTTGCTGAGCCCGCTGAGCTCCTTGCGCTGCGCATACGTGCCACCGATGTATCCGGGGCACAACGACACGGTGTTGGTGGCGTTGGCGATCTTCGTCGGCACGCCGAGCGCGGTCATCACCGGGAACGAGATCAGCGTGCCGCCACCGGCGATCGCGTTGACCACGCCGGCTCCGATCGCCGCGCCGCCGCATGCCACATGCGCCCATGCGCTGAGATCCGTCACTGCACCATCATGACGGGGAGACGACGAGCGACTCCAAACCACGGATGACGAACGCCGGCTGGTACGCCGGCTCGACGATCAATTGCAGGTCCGGCACCTGGGTCACCAGCTGCTGCACGCTGGCCTCCAGCTCCAGGCGCGCCAGCGGCGCGCCGATGCAGAAGTGGATGCCGCCCCCGAAGCCGACATGGGTCGCATCGCCGCGGCCGGCGATGAACCGCGTCGGGTCGGGGAAGTGCTGCGGGTCGCGGTTGGCCGCGCCGAACAGCATCGCCACCTGCTCGCCGACGCGCAGCGGCTGACCGCCGATCTCGACGCCCTCGTCGAGCACCCAGCGCTCGAACAGCTGCAGCGGCGAGTCCCAGCGGATCATCTCCTCGATGACCGTGCGCGCCCCCACCTCGCCATCGACCACGTGCTGCCACTCGTCGCGGTGCCGCATCAACGCACGCGTCCCGTTGCCGAGCGTGTTCACCGTCGCCTCGTGCCCGGCGTTGAGCAACACGATCACCGTGCACAGGATCTCGTCCACCGTCAGCTGCGCGCCGGCCTCCTCGACGGCGACCAACTGCGACAGCAGTGCATCGTCGGGGCGGGCCCGCCGCTCGTCGATCAACGCCTTCGTGTAGGCCACGAACTCGGCGGCCGCTCGTTCGGCAGCGGCGCGGGTGGCGTCGGTGGCGGCGAGCTCGTAGATGCGCACGATCGCGTGCGACCAGTCGAGCAGCAGCGGCGTGTCCGATGCGGGCACGCCGAGCATGGCGCAGATCACGGCGACGGAGTACGGCTGGGCGTAGTCGGCGATGAGGTCGAACGAGTCACGCTCGACCAGCGGCGCCAACCGCGTCGCGGCTTCGTGCTCGATCATCGGCCGCAGTGCTGCCACCGCCGACGGTGTGAACACCTTCGACACCAGCGAGCGGATGCGCGTGTGATCCGGCGGCTCCAGGTTGAGCAGCGACCACCGCTCGCTCTCGGCGACGGCCGGCAACCCGGTGTACGGCACCGGCAACCCGAGCTCCTCGTCGGTGTAGCGGTGGTGGTAGTCGCGCCCCAGCCGGCGATCGCGCAGCGTCGACTGCACCAGCGCGTGGCGGGTGATCATCCACATCCCCGACGGCTCGTGGAAGAAGATCGGCGCATCCGCCTGCAACGCTGCGAGCGTCGGGTACGGATCGGCGATGAACGTCGGATCCGACGGATCGAACATGCTCACGAGGCCCAGCTCATGTTGCATAGTCCTGGATCGTGCGGCCGTGAGTGCGGTCGGTGATCTCGCGGGCGCGACCCCGGAACTCGGCCAGCAGCGCGTCGCGGTCGATCGTCAGCAGCTGCCGATCGCGCATCAGCACCCGGCCGTCGACGATCGTGGTCTGCACGTCGTCGGGCCGCACGCACCACACCAGTGCGGCGGCGATGTCGTGCACCGGCTGGCAGTGGAAGCCGGAGAGGTCGACGAGGATCACGTCGGCCAGCGCGCCCTCGGCCAGCACGCCCAATCGCCCACCCTGGCCGAGCACCGCAGCACTGCCCGGCCCCGCCACTCGCAACGCCTCGACCGAGCGGAAGTCGGTGGCGTCGGCGCGCAGCTGCTTCTGCAGCGCCGCCGTGATGCGCATGTTCTCGAAGATGTCGAGCGTGTTGTTGGATGCCGCCCCGTCGGTGCAGTAGCCGACCGGCACGCCGACCTCGGTCAGCGCCCGGATCGGCGTCAACGGACCGAGTGCGAACTTCAGGTACCCCTTCGGCCCGTGAGCGACGCCGACGCGATCGCGGAACTCTGCGAGCAGTGGGATGTCCGACTCGATGATCCCGTTGCCGTGCGCGTTGATCAAGCCCGCGTCGAGCACGCCCGTCCGACGCAGCACCTCGATCGGGCTGATCCCGCGCAGGTCGATGCTGCGCTGCGCCTGGGCGATGTCCTCCGATGCGTGCGTGTGCACGCGCACGCCCAACCGGCGGGCGTGGTCTGCCGCCGTGGCGAGGTCGGCGTCGTCGCACGTGTACGGCGCGTGCGGCGCCAACGAGGTGGTGATCCGACCGCCGGCCGCGCCGTTCCACTGCTCGGCGAACGCCGCAGATCCCTCGACTCCAGCGGGACCCTGCGAGCTGAAGAACGCCGACCCGAGGTTGGCGCGCATGCCGCTGTCGATCACCGCGCGAGCCGCCTCGTGCATGAAGAAGTAGTGATCGGCGAACGTCGTCACGCCGCTCTCGATCATCTCAGCCGCGGCAACGAGCGTGCCGAGGTACACGTCGTGCTCGCCGACGTTGACCTCCATCGGCCAGATGTAGTCGTTGAACCAGGCGCCGACCTCGACGTCCTCTGCCGATCCGCGCAGGAAGGTCATCGCCGCGTGGCAGTGCGTGTTGATCAAGCCCGGCATGGCGATCATCCCGCGTGCCTGGATCGTCTCACGCGCCGGCGGTGCGGTTGCTCCGTCAGGGCCGATGCTGACGATCGCGTTGCCGCGGATGCCGATCGTCGTCCCCGGCGCGAACGTCGCCGTGTCACCCTCGGTGGAGACGAGCGCGGTGCACCCGACGATGGCCAGATCCAGCTCGGTGGCGTCGTCCATCGCCCGAACCTACCGAACCGCCGGCTGCCGGTGATGTGTGCGATGTGAACGGTGCGTCCGCATCCCGTCGACGACCACGATCGCCGTCACTTCGAGCCCGACCAGCAGCACCGTGGTCGCGATGCCCAACGTGCCCGCCAGCGCACCGGTGACCAGCACCGCCACCGCCGCACCACCGACGAGCGCGGGATGCACCGCATCGCCGTCGTGGCGCACGTGCGCCAGCTTCAGGTGCACCGCCCCGAGCACGAGGAGGTAGATCGCCACCGGTACTGCGACCGCCAGCCCGGCCAGCAGCTCGGCGACGCCGTGCTCGACCTCGGCTCCTGGCTCAGCGGCGTGGTGGCCGGCCGTTTGCAGCGCGGCGATGGCCACCTCCAGGCCGCCGCCCACCGCTGCAGCGGCGGCGAAGACGAAGTACTGGCCGTAGCCCCACACGAACGTCAGCACGTTGGCGCTCGCCCCGCCGAGCGTGTCGTCCGCCTGTCGCTCGAAGTACAGCCACCACAGCGCGAAGACCAGCAGCAGGCCACCGACCACCAACCGCAGCACGGCGAACGACAGGCCTTCGGTGACGACGGCGTCCTCGACGGCAACCGTTGCTGCTGCGACGACCTCGCCGAGCACGATGATCGTGAACAGCCCGTAGCGCTCGGTGATGTGGCGTGGGTGCCAGCTCGTCGTCGGCCCGGATCGCTCGGCCCACACCGGCACGGCCATCTCGGCGATCGCGAGCACGATGAACGTCGCGTTGGACACCGTGCTCGGGAACCAGAGCCGTGCGATCCACAGGATCTGCACGGTCGCGATGCCGATCGCGTAGCGCTGATCCACCCGGCGGCGCAGCGGATCGCTCGATGCGGCGCGCAGCCACTGCACCACCATCGCCAGGCGCATGATGACGTAGCCGACCACCATCACCGTGTAGGTCGAGTGCTCGAACGCCCGGTCCACGCCCGCCGCCATCACCAGCGCACCGGCCATCGTGACGAGCGTGAGCACGCGGTACAGGACGTCGTCGGTGTCGTAGGCGGACGCGAACCAGGTGAAGTTCATCCACGCCCAGTAGATGGCGAAGAACGCCGCGGCGTAGGCGCCGATCGTCGGCCACACGCCGCGACCGTCGGCCAGCGCGTGGTGCAGACCGGCAGCAGCGCGGGCCACTGCGACGACGACGGTCAGGTCGAAGAACAGCTCCAACGGTGTCGACGGTCGATGTGCCTCGGTGGGGTCGCGGGCTTCCATCCGCCGACGAAGGGGGCGGCCGCGCAGTGCCGTCGTCTCGCTCATGGTCGCCGGACTCTAGTTGCACACCCGGATGAGCCAGCTCGCCACCGGCATAACCTCCCGCGCATGGGCTTCGACAAATCGCACCACTTCCTCGACTCGTCAGTGCTCGGCTACATCGCCGCGCGAGCGGCGCAGCCCGACGCGCTGCAGCTGCGGCTGATCGAGGAGACCACCGACCGTGCCGGCGACGACGCGGACATGCAGATCTCCTCGGATCAAGGTGCTCTGCTGGCCCTCCTGGTCGGGCTCACCGGTGCTCGGAACGTGGTCGAGGTCGGCACGTTCACCGGCTACAGCTCACTCGCCATCGCCCGGGCGCTGCCACCGGGCGGGCACCTGCTGTGCTGCGACGTCAGCACCGAGTGGACCGACATCGCCCGCCGCTACTGGGCTGAAGCCGGGGTCGACGATCGGATCACACTGACCATTGCGCCGGCTGCCGACACGTTGGCATCCCTGCCGCTCGACGTGCCCATCGACCTCGCCTTCATCGATGCGGACAAGACCGGCTACGCCACCTACTACGAGGAGATCCTCGCTCGGCTGCGCACGAACGGGCTGATCCTCGTCGACAACACGCTGTGGAGCGGGAGCGTGGTCGACGACGCCGCCAACGACGTGTCCACGACGGCGATCAAGGCCTTCAACGACGCGATCGCAGCGGACGCTCGCGTCGAGAGCTTCATCCTCCCGGTGGCCGACGGGCTGACGCTGATCCGCAAGCGCTGACAGCGAGGCTCCACCCGCTGCAGGCTCGATCCGTTCAGGCGGGCACGAACTGCAGCGGCAAGGTCTGGAAGCCGCCGTGCTGGACGGCAGAGCCCGGCACCGCGGCGCCGGTGAGGTCGATGGAGCGCGTCGCCCGCAGGATCTCCTCGAGCACGACTCGGATCTCCATCCGCGCCAGCGGAGCGCCGAGGCACTTGTGGCGCCCGTAGCCGAACGAGAGGTGCGGGTTCGGACTGCGGTCGATGATGCACGCGTCGGGATGCTCGAAGCGGGTCTCGTCGCGATTCGCGGCCGCGAACGACAGCGCGACGTACTCGCCCTGGGACACCGCGGTGCCGTGGACCGTCACGTCCTCGGACGCCCGCCGGACGTTCTCCTGTGTCGGCGGGTCGAGTCGCAAGTACTCCTCGACTGCGGACTCGATCAGGTCGGGTTGGCGGCGAAGACGGGCCTGATCGCCAGGGTTGGTGGCGAGGTAGTAGAGCGCGCTGCCGATGCCGTCGCGAGTCGTCTGATGTCCGGCGCCGAAGATCGCCACGCCGATGCCGACGATCGACACGTCGTCGATCTTCGCCCCGTTGATCTCGATCTCAAGCGCCCCGGTGATCACGTCCTCGTCCGGGTCCAGCGGGTGCTCACGTCGCTCGGCGATGACGTCGCGCACGCCGGCAGCGAAGATCTCGAACTGCCGATTCGGGTTGAACGCAGTGTCCTCGGCTCGTTCTCCGTGTGCGACCGCGCCGCGAATCGACTCGCTCTCGGCGAGCTGTGCGAGCAGTTCGTCGACGTAGGAGTCGGGCAGGTGGAGGACCAGCGCGAGTGCCTCGGCTGCCACCGGCCCGCAGAACTGCTGCACGACGTCGACGGTGCCGCAACCAACGACGTCGGACAAACGGGCGCGCACCTTCTGCCGGAACTCCGGCTCGATCGCCGCCATGCGTTGGGGCGTGAAGTACCGGTTGAGCACCCGGCGGTACACCGTGTGGTCGGGTGGCCCGATGCCGATCGGGATCACCGGGCTCACGTCGGAGAAGTCCGGGATCTGCATGAAGGCCCGACCGACCCGAAGCACGTCCTCGTGACGGATCGCGTCGATGATGTCGTCGTACTGGGTGATCGTCCAGTACCCACCCCACTCGTCGGCCCAGGCGACTGGACAGTGGGCTCGAAGCCGAGCGTATTCGGCCACGTGCGCAGCGCCCCGGGCGCCGCCACCCTCCGCTCCGTCGGTCTGTTGGCTCGACGGAGCCCAATCTGCCATGCGCACCTGATGCGCGCCGTTCACGTCGTTCATGTCGTCCCCCTTGGTCCGCCCCCGGTACTGCGTACGTACGGTCGCGCCGGACTATACATCTGTCAAATCAACATGTCAGCTGTCACCCATCGGAACTGTGGATGTATTGGCAGTCACGACCGCAGCGTCACGCCGCCGTCGACGACGAAGATCTCGCCGGTGGTGTACGTGTTGCGGATCAGTGCCAGCACGGCTTCGGCGCAATCATCGGGCGTCGCCGACCTGCCCATCGGCGACGTCGCTGCCACGCCGGCATGCAGCCGGTCCCAGTCGGCGGTCCACGGCGTGGCGACGAGGCCGGGGGCAACCGCGTTGACCCGGATCGGCCCGTACGACTTGGCGAGCAGCACGGTCATGTGGTTGAGCGCGGCCTTCGCCATCGCGTAGGCCATCGACGATCCGACCGGTCGGAGCCCGGCGATCGAAGTGATGTTGACGATGCAGGGATCGTCCGACTTGCGCAGGTGGGGGATGGCCAGCTTGGTGAGTGCCCACGTCCCGAAGACGTTGACCTCGAAGGTCCTGCGGAAGATCTCGTCGGTGAGTGCGTCGAGGTCGTCGTGGGCGATGGTCGTGGTCCAGCCGGCGTTGTTGATCAGGTAGTCGAGGCGCCCGTAGGTGTCGATGGTGCGCTCGACGAGCCCGTGCACGTCGTCGGGTTTGCTGATGTCGCCCTGGACGTACATCGACGGGCCGGGGAGCGAGTCGGCGACGGCCTGGCCGGCGGTGACCGACGAGGCCGAGTTGACCACGACAGTGACGCCGATGTCAGAGAGCCGTCGCGCCGTCTGCTCGCCGATGCCGCTCGACGATCCCGTCACGATCGCAACTCGGTCCGCCTTCTCCAGTCGGGTGATCGGGCTGCTCGTCACACCGAGCGCCGGCCACGCGCGTCATCGATCAGCTTCTTGACGAGCTCCTTGCCCCGCGCCTGCGTCGCACTGGAGTGCAGCCGCTGGGAGAGCGTCCGGTTGGTCCGCGCCGACGACAGGTAGTTCCGCTCGTAGAGCTCGCCTCGGCCGCCGAGTTGCGAGCCGGTGAAGTCCCATGCGGCTCGGAAGAGGTTCGAACGATCCTCGGCGGTCGCGCCGTTCGCGCCGGGCATGAACTCGTCGACCAGCCCTCTGATCCGCGGGTCGGCGAGCTGCGCCTGGCTCGACACCTGGATGAGGTTGTGGCCACCGAGCGTCTTGATGATCTCGTTGATGCGAACGAACCAGTCGGGGATGAGGGCCCGGAGCGGGTGCAGCGCCCGTGCTTCGAGGAACACCGCGCCGCCTTCCCACGTCTGACAGCGAGCCTCAGCGGCGTACAGCGTGCTCCGCGCCATCTCCACGTAGCCGAGGATCTCACCGAGGTGCTCGGTGGTTCGCGGCGACCTGTCGTTGAGGAGCTCGGCCATCCGGACGGCGAGCCCGTAGGCGAACTCGAGCTTCGTGATCGCCCGGATGGTCGTCTGCTGCATGACGTTCGGCCACCACGATCCGCCGGCCATCACGCTGTTGTAGACCGAGACCTGCCCGTCGATGAACACGTTCGCCTTGGGGACTTCGACGTCGTCGAAGATGCAGAAGGCGTCCTGTTCGTCGAAGCGACTCGAGAAGGGTGCGTCGATGGGGTCGATGTCCGGCCGCATGGCGCTGTCGCGACAGAGGAAGACGAGACCAGGCGCGTCCATCGGGATCGCGAAGGACAGCGCGTAGGTGTCCGGAGCGCTCTCGGGCAGCCGTGAACCCGGATACACCGTTTGCTCGTCGGCGTACGGCGCCAGCGTCGACAGCAGCCGCGCGCCGCGGACGATGATGGAATTCGCGGTCTCGCCGACCTTGTGCAACGGCACCGGGTTGCCGGCGAACTGGTTGTCGGTCTCCTTGTCGACCGACGGGTGCACGATCGTGTGGGTCAGCGACAGGTCGTCTCGGCGCAGGCGCTTCTGGAACGCGACGAGGTTCTCGTACCCCGCGTCGTTGCAGCCGTTCTGGCCGGCCCAACGCACCTTGTCGGACACGAACCCGGCGAACGTGACGTTCATGTAGTCGGGAGTGCGCCCCATGACGCCCATGCTGAGCTCGGAGATGTCGCGAAGCGCATCGCCGCGACGGATGAGGTCCGCAGCGGATCGCGGCGCGACGTGGGTGATGCTGATCGCCTCGCCGGACTCGTCGTCGGCGACGAGGTGGATGTCGGGGCGGGCGATCTGGAGGTCGTAGTACGCAGCGATCGCATCTGCGCCGCCGCGCAACATGGGGTGCTCGATGACGTCCTCGATGCGTTCGCTCCCCATCCAGATCTCGCGATCGGTGGCCCGGAGACCCTTGAGGTACGACGCTCCATCTCGTGCTGGCATGTGGTTTCTCGTGTTCTGCTCTTGCGCTCGCCGCTGCCTCATCAGCATGACAGAGACGTCGCTCTCGGACAACAAGCACTTGCTTGGTCTATTCTGGTCGCTCGTAGCCGCATGACCCGCACCGAGCGACAGGAACATCCATGCACATGAACGAGGCGCAGCACCGACAGATGGCCACCGCACTCGTCGAGGCCGAGCGCACCAAGATCTGGATCGAACCGCTGACGTTGCAGTACGACGACGCCGACATCGAGGACGCGTACGCCGTCGGCCAGATGGTGACCGACATCAAGATCGCGAACGGACGCGCCGTCAAGGGCCACAAGGTCGGGCTGACGTCGAAGGCGATGCGCGATGCCACGGGTGCCACGGAGCCGGACTACGGGTCGATCTTCGACAACTGGTTCCTCGACGAAGGCACACGGGTGTCGATGAGCGCGATGAACAAGCCGTTCGTCGAGATCGAGCTGGCGTTCGTGCTGAAGCACGACCTCGGCGGGCCTTCTGTCAACGCCGTCGACGTGATCCGGGCCACCGAGTTCATCACTCCCGCGGTCGAGGTGGTCGACACCCGCTACTCGAAGCGCGGCAAGTCCGGCGTGGTCGACAGCATCTCCGATGCCGCGTCGTGCGGGTTCGTGATGGTGGGCGGCAACCAGGTCACGCTCGACGACATCGACGTGCGTCATGTCGGCGGTGCGCTCTACAAGAACGGCGAGGTCGTCGAGTCGGGCACCGCCGCTGCCGTGATGGGCAACCCGATCAACTCGGTGGCGTGGCTGGCGCGCAAGTTGCACGAGTTCGGCGTCGAGATGCAGGCGGGCCTGTGCATCCTGTCCGGCTCGTTCATCCGCATCCATCCGATCCGGGCCGGCGAGACGTTCGTCGCCGATTTCGGACCGCTCGGTCAGATCAGCTTCGGCGTCACCGACTGACTGCCCGAGCCGCTTCCGTCGGGACGGCGATCAGCCGTCCGTCGACGGCGCCGAGATCTCGGGATCCTGCGCCGCGAGGGTCGACTCGTCGACACCGAGGTAGGACTGCTCGATCTCGCTGAGGTTCCGGAGCAGCTCGTCGGCAGGTCCGCTCGTCCCGATCTGACCGTTGACGAGGACGTACCCACGGTCGGAGTGCTCGAGCGCGAGACGGGCGAACTGCTCGACCATCACCACCGCGGTGCCGTCGGCAGCGACGTCCCGCACGATGTTCATCAGCCGGCGAACGATGATCGGCGCGAGCCCGAACGACATCTCGTCGATCAGCAGCAACTTGGGCCGCCTCGACAGCACGACGGCAAGACCGAGCATCTGCTGCTGCCCGCCCGACAGCAGCCCCGCCTTGCGATCGCGCAGCTGCTCCAGCTCCGGGAAGAGCTCACTGGTGTCCATCGTGCCGCCGGCCAGGCGCAGGTTCTCGCGCACGGTCAACCCGAACAGGATGGAGCGGTCGTCCGTCATCAGCCCGACGCCCTTGCGGGCACGCGCTGACAGTCCGGACCGGTCCGGCGCGCCCAGCAGTGTGATCTCGCCGCGCTGCGCCCGCAGCGCCCCGGCCATCGTCAGCAGTGCGGTCGTCTTGCCCGCACCGTTCCGGCCGAGGATCGTCACCACCTCACCTGCGTTGATGTCGATGTCCAGATCGCGCACCACCGTCACGCTGCCGTACCCGGCGTGGACGCCGCGCAGCGCCATGACGACGCTCATGACGTCACCTCCAGCGGCGTGCCTGCCTCGTCGGCCACCTCGCCGAGGAAGGCAGATGCGACGACCGGATCCGAGAGGACCGCATCCGGGTGGCCGCTGGCGATCACCATGCCGAAGTCGAGCGCGATCACCCGATCGCACAGCCGGCGAACGAGGTGGATGTCGTGTTCGACGAGCAGGATGCCCATCCCCATGTCCCTGGCCAGCATCCTCACGGCGGCTCCGACCTCGTCACGCCCGACCTGGTCGAGTCCTGAGCACGGCTCGTCGAGCAGGAGGATCGATGGCTCGGCGGCGATGGCACGCGCCATGGCCACCAACTTCCGCTGTCCGGTGCTGAGCTCGCTCGGTGATCGTGTCAGGACGTCCTCGAGGCCGAGCGCGTGGATGGCGCGCAGGAGCGCTGGAGTCGGTCGCTTCCGTTCGGGGTGGATCAAGTCGGCGAGCGGCGACCACCACGACCGGCGATCCGAGGCTGCCCGCAGGTTCTCGATGACGTTGAGGTCCTCGAAGATCTCGAGGGTCTGCCACGAGCGACCGAGTCCGAGTCGGGCGCGTGCGTGCGGCGAACGGCCGGTGAGGTCGACGCCACCGAGCCGGACGATCCCCGTGGACGGGACGAACCCCGTCACGGCGTCGATCAGCGTGGTCTTGCCGGCGCCGTTTGCACCGATCACGCCGACGATCTCACCCGGCTGCACGGTCAGGTCGACGGCGCGAACCGCGACCACGGCGCGGAACCTCGCCTCGACCTCGTGCACGTCCAGCGCAGCGGGTCGGACGCTGAACTCGGCATCGACGGTGGCGGCGTCCGCCATCCAACGCTGCACCGTCGTCCGCATGCGAGCCTCCCGGCGCGACCGGAAGCGGTCGGTGACGCCGACGGCGATGCCGTCCGGCGACGTGATGATCGTGAAGATCAGCAGCACACCGCCCACCACGCCCATCGCGACCGGACCCACGTCGATGAGGAGCCCGAGCGTGGCGTTGCCGGCGCCAGCGGGCTCCAGCGTGCTGCCGAACAGGGCGCCGAGCACGCCACCGACGCCGCCGACGATGGCGTAGCCGATGGAGACGATGTTGCTGAGCACCGAGATCTGGTTGAACAAGGCGGAGGTGCCCCGGAAGGCGATCAGCACACCGCCCACGCCGGCGATGCCCGATGCGAGCGCGAACGCCCACAACTTGGTCGAGACCACGTTGATCCCCAGCCCGGCCGCAGCACGTTCGTTGCCGCGCACGGCGATCATGTGGCGACCGGCGACACCCCGTCGCAGGTTCGCCACCATCACGCCGAGCACGACGACGAAGCCGAGGACGAGGAAGGCGAAACGATCGGGGTGGAAGAAGCTGCCGAAGTCGAAGCCGAAGATCATGAAGGTTCCGTCGAGGCTCAGCGGCAAGCCGTACTGCCCACCGGAGAGCGTCTCGTTCTTGAACACCAGCGACTGGATGGCCACCGCGAGTCCGAGCGTGGCGATGGCGAGGCTGGCCCCCCGGGTGCGTGCGGACGGCAAGCCGACCAGCAGGCCGACCGGCAGCACGCCGAGCACGCCGATGAGGAGGACCACCGCGAACGGCCAGTGCAGCTCCGAGAACACCTTGGCGGCGATCAGCCCGCTGACCGCACCGAGCGTGACCTGGGCCAGTGACACCTGTCCCGCGTAGCCGACGAGCACGGTGAACGACATGATCGTGATCGCCGCGAGCAGTGACGACGTCAGCGCACGCGTCCCGTTGTCGGTGAGGATCGGCCCGATCAGGACCACGGCGACCGCAACCGCGGCGAGGACGCCCACCTTCGAGATCGAACCGGTGCCGACCTTCGGGAGCCGGTCGCCGATGTAGCTCCGCAGGGGAAGTCCACGGCCGCGCAGGATGATCACGGCGACGATGACGACGAACGGGACGGCGTCGGCGAGTCCGGTGACGTAGTCGCGCACGAGGAACAGGGACTGCAACATGCCGACGACCATGCCGCCGACCAGCGTCATGGAGAACGAGCGCAGGCCACCGATGAGCGCTGCTGCGAGCACGGTCACGGTCAGCGCGGTACCGATCGAGAGGGAGACGCCGGTGACGGGGGCGAGCAGGATCCCGGCGATGCCGGCGAGCGCCCCGCCCACCGACCAGTTCACGGAACCGACCCGCCCGATTCGCCATCCCAACGCGGCCAGCTTCCGTTCGTTCTCCGCCGCCGCCGTGGTCGCCAGCCCGAAGCGCGTGCGGGTGTACACGACCGTGAGCACGAGCGTCAGGGCCACAGCGACGGCGACCAGCACGATTCGGCTGGCGGGGACGGCCACGTCACCGCCCAGCGACACGGATCCGGAGGGCATGAAGTCGTCGACGACGACCGGGTTCGGTCCGTACCTCAGCTGCACCACCGACTGGAGGATGACGAGGATCCCGAGCGTCGCCATCACCCGCATGATGTTGGAGCTGTGTCGCGGCAGCACCATCACGATCACGTAGCTGATGAGCCCGAGCAGGGCACCCACGGCGACACCGACGACTGCCGCGGGAAGCGCCGACCAGCCTCGTTCCTTGGTGAGCTCGTAGAAGACGTACGAGCACGTCATCCCGATCGCTCCGGTCGCGAAGTTCAGCACCCCGCTGCTGCGGAACATCAGCACCAGACCGAATCCGGACAGGGCGATCATGGCGCCGCTGCCCAGTCCGAGCAGCAGCAGTGTGATGTTGAGCGACACGTCTTTCGCCGGTTCCTCTCTGAAGTCAGCGGCTGCTGACCGGTCAAGCCGTCATGGTCTCGACGTCGAGCGACCCCCAGATCACTGTCGCGACGACTGCACGATTCTAACTAAGCACTTGCTTGGTTGGCAGAGAGTACGTGTGTCAGCCGAGTTCGTCAATCGGCTCTCAGACGACGCTTCGCTGCCGAGGCGGACGCAGGGATGTCGGCGGCCGGTCGAGGCGGCGGGGCGCCGGCGAACGCCTCGGCGACGACGGATCGCAGCCAGATGAACTTCGGTGAGTCGTGCTGGAAGGGCGCCCAGAACATCCCGGCGACGACGCCATCATCGGGCGTGAACGGGACGCCGACGATCGGCAGGTTGGCGCTGAGGTCGTTGACGAGCATCTCGGGCGCCGGCGCGATGTACGTGGTGCCGAGCGTCAACAGCACGGCATCGGTGAACTGACCGATCGTGAACTGCTGCTCCAGATCGAGGATCGGCACGCCGGTCGACACCGGCGCGCCGGACCGCAGCACGCTCGCACCTCGCTTCAGCCCGGGGTAGCTGCCGAGCTCGTCGTGGCGCAGGCTCGAGCGGCCGGCGAGTGGATGATCGCTCGACATGGCTGCGACGAAGCGCTCGTGCATCAACGGCATGAACGTCAGCCCGGGCCACGCGCCGAAGTCGGCGCAGACGGCGAGATCGAACATCCCTTCGTGCAGGTAGTGCTCGAGGTCGAGCGGCACATCGGTCAGTTGGATGCGCACGTTTGGCGCTTCGACGCTCAGCCGACCCAGCAGTTCCCGGGTGAGCAGGTAGGCGAGATGATCCGGGGCGGCGATGACGAAGCGGTCGTGGGACTCGCTCGGTTCGAACGTCGAAGCGTCGAAGAGGCGTTCGAGCTCCCCGCAGTGCTGCCGCACCACCGGCAGCAGCTCGTTGCCGCGCGCCGTGCGCTGCATCGTTCGACCGACCCGCACCAGGAGCTGGTCGCCGAACTCGGCTCGAAGCCGTGCCAGGGCGCCGCTCGTGGCCGGCTGCGAGAGGTTGATCCGCTCGGCTGCGCGCACGACGCTCTCCTCCTCGAGCAGTGCCAGCAGCACGGGGAGCAGGTTGAGGTTCTTCGTTCGCAGGCTCATGCGGCTCCGTGTCCGGTTGGGTGAGACATCCGTGCTACCGATGTTAGAAGTCCGAAACATCTATTTGTCAAATATCGCGCGCATCGTTACGGTCGCACCACGACATCCGTGTCGACGCATCCCTGGGGGGAACTGATGCCGAAGCTGCTGCACATCCAGTCCAGTCCGAACCTGACGACCTCGCACACGCGAACGTTGGCCGACAAGTTCGTGGCGACGTGGGTCGCCTCGCACGAGAACGTGGAGGTCGAGACGCTCGACCTCGTGCTCGACCCGCTGCCGCACTACGGCCCGGACGCGCTGGCCGCCAACTTCGTGCCGCCCGATGAGCGCACGCCGGGGATGATCGAGGCGTTGGAGATCTCCGACCGCCTCGTCACCCAGCTCGAGTCCGCCGACATCGTCCTCATCGGATCGGCGCTGATCAACTTCACGATCACGACCCAGCTGAAGGGCTGGTTCGACTACGTGACGGTGGCCGGCCGGACGTTCGAGTTCGCTGCGCCCGGTCAGTCGAGGGGCCTGCTGTTCGGCAAGAAGGTGTTCGTGATCGAGGCCCGCGGCGGCGACTACGGCTCGCCGCCGATGACGGCCTTCGACTTCCAGGAGCCCCTGCTGCGGATGCTGCTCATGTTCCTCGGGATGTTCGACGTGTCGTTCATCCGGGCCGAAGGTGTTCGTCAGTTCCCCGAGAAGGAGTCGGACATCGTCGCCCGTGCCGAGTACGTCATCGAGCGACTGGCCTCGTGAGCGGAGCGACGACATGACCATCTCCATGGAAGCCAGCACCGAAGCAGCCGCAACAGGAGCGGCCAACGCCGAGTCGCTCTCGGATCGTGTTCGGCCGTTCCTGGCCGAGTTCGCCTCGCGCGCACAGCAGACCGAGGACGACCGCAAGGTGTCGAAGGCGAACATCGACCTCATCAAGCAAGCCGGCTTCACGCGGGCGTTCGTGCCGAAGAAGTACGGCGGCGACGAGCGCGACCTCTGGGACTACCTCGAGGCCGTGCGCCTGGTCACTGCTTCGTGCCCGTCGACCGGCTGGGTGACCGGCGTGTCGAACGTCCACCAGGTGGCGGTGACGCTGTACAAGCCATCGATCCAGGAGCAGGTGTGGGCGGACGGTCCCGACACGTGGATCGTCTCGTCGGGCACCCCGGCGATGGTCGCCACGCTCACCGACGGCGGCGTGATCGTCAACGGTCGCGGCCGGTGGTCGAGTGGCTGCGATCACGCCGAGTGGGCGATGGTCGGCCTGAAGGTCCCGGACGCCAGCGACGAGGGGTACAACGGTCGCACGCTGCGTCCGTTCATGTTCCTCGCCCACAAGAGCGAGTACACCATCGAGGACACCTGGCAATCGCGTGCGATGGCCGGCTCGGGTTCGAACGATCTGATCTTCGACAACGTCTTCGTCTCGAACGATCGGCTCGAGGGACTCGACGCGCTGACGTTCCTGTACTCGAGGGGCGCGGGAACGGTCGACAACTGGATCGCCAACGTGCCGATGCCGGCGTCGTTCGCCGCGTTCCTCCCGGCGATCGCGCTCGGGTGCGCAGATGGGATGATCGCCGAGTTCGTCAAGCGTCAGAAGGTCCGCAAGAACGCGTACTCCGGTGCCGCCGGCATCGTCAACGCGAGCGGCCACATGCGCCTGGCCGAGTCGATGCACGAGATCGAGTCGCTGACCGCGTACTACAAGCAGATCATCGACGAGATGCGCTCGTTCGGCGAGCGACGTGAACGTCTGCGCGAGCCGGCCTTCCACGAGATGATCGAGCGGCTGCCGTTCATCACCGAACGAGCGGTGCAGGTCGTCGAGCGGCTCTTCGTCGGGGCAGGCTCCAGCGCGCTGGCGGTCTTCAACCCGATGCAGCGCTTCTGGCGAGACGCACACGCGGCACGGATGCACACCGGGTCGGACTACGACACGTGCATGCAGATCTACGGGCGCAACATCCTGGGCCTCATGCCCACCCCCGATCTCTGACGCTGCGGCCGGTCGCCGACCGGACGAGGACGATGGACGGCAGTGAGGAGGGCCGATCGACGATGGAGGACTGGGACTCGCTCGGGCTGAACCCGTTGCCACCGATGTCGGCGCGAACTCGCATCGAACGAGCTCCAGCGCCGGTGCAGGTGCTCGTCGATCAGCGGTTGTCTCAGGTCGCCCATCCCTTCGTCGGTGTGACGACGGACGGGAAGGTCATCGATGGGTTGTTCTCGTCGCAACCGACTGGGATCGAGACGCGGTCACTGTCGGATGCAGCGTCGGCGTTCGTGGAGGCGCTGACACCCGAGCAACGCCAGCGTGCGGTGTTCGCCATGGACGCAAATGAGTGGCGGCTGTGGATCAACGTCCACATGAACCACTTCCGGCACGGCGTCATGCTCGAAGACCTCGACGCAACGGGACGGCGGCTGGGACTCGGTCTGCTCAGGGCAACGCTGTCGGACCACGGCTATCACCAAGCGCGGACGATCATGCGCATCAACCAGTTCGTGGTGGACCTCGGAGCCGACGGCGATTCGTTCGGGGAGTGGCCGTACTTCGTGTCGATCTTCGGCGATCCGGGTGGCGGCGCGCCGTGGGGGTTCCAGTTCGACGGCCACCACTTGAACGTCAACGTGGTGGTCATCGACGACCGTGTCGTCGTCACACCGCAGTTCATGGGTACTGAACCACGTCGGATCCGCACCGGACCGCTCGCCGGCACGGCGCTGTTCGACGATGAGGAGCAGGATGGGATCGACCTCATTCGTTCGCTCGACGCAGCCCAACGGGCACGGGCGATCACGCGTCCGTCGATCATGCGCGAGCACCTGCCCGCAGAGCTCAACGACCCGTTCGACGGTCGGGTCATGGCCGGCGCCCAACACGACAACGCCGTGCTGCCCTACGAAGGGATCGCCGGTGCTGACATGACCGATGCGCAACGGGCGATCCTCACCCGCGTGATCGCCGCCTATGCCGATCGGGTTCCACGAGCACGGGCAGCGCTGACGATGGCGGATGTCACGAACCACCTCGACAGCACGTGGTTCCAGTGGTTCGGCGGAACATCGGACCACGACGCCTTCTACTACCGGATCCACGGCCCGGTGATGTTGATCGAGTTCGACCACCACCCCGGTGTCGTCTTCGACAATCGGCAACCGACGAGGAACCACATCCACACGCTCGTCCGTACGCCGAACGGCGGCGACTACGGGCGAAACCTGATCGCTGAGCACTACGCGCAGTTCGACCACTCACACGGCACGCACCAGCCACACCACTGAACGAGAGGCAGACATGACCGCCACCGAGACCGCACCGAAGGGCGACCTGCGCGCAGGATTGAGCACGCCTGGCCGCAAGCCGCCCGCCAAGGCAGCACAGTACTTCGAGTTCGCGACGTACGAACCGACGACGACGAGTGAGGCCGGCAGCACGACCTGGTGGGTCCGCTCACAGTCGATGGTCATCGCCTACACCGAGGGCGTCGCAGGTGACACGTTCTCGCGGGACGGCCAGATCGACGAGTACGTCGCGCTGACGTGGGGGGACGGTGCCGACGTGACGTGCACCGCAGGAAGTCAGACGGAACGGGCGATCGACAAGTCGTTCATCGCCATGCCACCGGGCGACTCCACGATCACCTTGAACGCCAACGGTGTGCTCGTCCGACTCTTCACGACGCAGTCAGACGATCTGAACGCGCTGTGTCGGAACAACGCTGCGTTCGACGAGCCTGATCCGTACGTCGCCCCGTTCGCGCAGTGGCCAGATCCGGTCGGAGGGTTCAAGGTCCGGGTGTATCGCCTCGACGACTACCCGCCGGATGCCGAGCGAATGGGCCGGCTCTTCCGGACGACCACGTTCATGGTCAACGCCTTCTACGACTTCCCCAAGGCTCGGCCGGAGAACAAGATGTCGCCGCACCACCACGACGACTTCGAACAGATCTCGTTGCAGATGAGCGGCGACTTCATGCACCACATCCGCTATCCGTGGACGACGGACATGGCCGAGTGGGCGGAGGACGACCACAAGTTCTGCACGTCCCCGTCGGTCACCGTGATCCCTCCGCCGGCGATCCACGGATCGCAGTGGTTCACCGCGCCCAGTCAGCTGCTCGACCTGTTCGCCCCACCGCGTCACGACTTCTCCTCGAAGGCGGGCTGGGTCCTGAACGCCGACGAGTACCCGATGCCGTCGTGACCGAAAGCGCTTCGTCGCTCCCGGGTCTCGGCTCACCCGGGAACCCGACGTACGGCACGTGGGTCAAATTGCCGAGCCTGGAAACGCTCGAGCTGCTGGCGCACGGTGGGTTCGACTTCGTCGTCATCGACCTCGAGCACAGCCCGTTGACGCTCGAGTCGGCGTACACCCAGATCCTCGTCGCTCAGTCCCTGGGGATGACAGCGTTCGTTCGGGTGCCCGACCGAAGTGGCAACTACATCCAGCGCGTGCTCGACTCGGGTGCCAACGGCATCCTCGTTCCTCAGGTGACGTCCGTCGATCAGGCCGCCGAGGCGCTGTCACAGATGACGTTCTCGCCGTCGGGCGTCCGCGGAATGGGAATCACGTCGCGCGCCGGGCGATGGGGTCTGCTCGGTTCTGGCTATCGAGCTTCGGGCGAGCAGGTCGTGAAGGCCATCCAGATCGAGAACCGTGCAACGCTCGAACAGATCGAACCGCTGCTCGATCTCCCAGGGCTCAGCGCGGCGTTCATCGGCATGGGCGATCTGACGATGTCCAGCGGGCTGTCCGGCTCCAGCCCGGAGCTCCGTGCACTCGTCGACAACCTACGTGCGCAGTGCCAGCGGCGCGGTCTGCCACTCGGCACCGCGGTGGGTGATGCCGAGCAGGCGGCGGCCGCCAGGGACGAGGGCTACTCCTTCATCATGGTCAGCAACGACGCAACGATGTTCGCCAAGGCGGCGACGACGCTCGGCGCTGCGCTCGATGCGCTGCGCACGTCCTGAGTGGAACGACTCAACCGAGAGGCACACATGGAGCACGGACAACAACTCGTTCAGTACCCGCAGAACTGCTGGTACGTGGCCGCCAACGCGGAAGACGTCGTCGCCGGCCAGCCCTTCGCGTGTCGCGTCGCCGGCGAGGACATCGTCATGTACCGAACGACGTCGGGCACCATCACGGCGATGGCTGACCGCTGCCCGCATCGCCTTGCCCCGCTGTCGCTCGGGCGCGTCGTCGGCGACGACCTTCGCTGCATGTACCACGGGCTGAAGTTCGGCCCGGACGGAGCGTGCAACGAGATCCCCGGACAGGAGGTCATCCCGAAGGCGATCTGCGCCAAGACGATGGAGGTCGTCGAGAGCTTCGAGTGGGTGTGGATCTGGATCGGGGATCGCGACCGGGCCGACCGGGACCTCCGCCCTGCTGAGCTCGGTCACGATCCGGCCGCCGGGATGGTCATGAAGAAGGGGGTCATCGACTTCGACGCAAACGCCGAGCTGATCAACGACAACCTGTGCGATCTGTCCCATGTCGCGTTCACGCACGAGAACACGCTCGGTGCGTTCAGCGGACGCGAGGACTTCGCCGAGGTCGCCCCGGTGGTCACCTACGTCGATCGCGGCATCCGGTTCGACCGGTGGCACACGAACGTGCCGCCGGCGCCGTACCTGACCAACGCGACGACGGCGCTGACCGACATGTGGATCAGCTACGACTACGTGCTGCCCGGCATCCTGCGGATGGAGACCGGTGTCTACCCCGCCGGCACCGCGGAGCGGTTCGGTCACGGCAGGCCCGAGGGCGTCGTGGCGCTCACCTCTTCGCTGAGCTCCCAGGCCCCGACGCCGGTCGACGAGCACCGCAGCCGGTACTTCTACAGCGTCAGCGTTCCGACGTCCGAGCCGGACCACCTGGCGGCGATCGAGCTCGGTTTCATGATGGCCGAGCTGGCGTTCAACGAGGACCGCACGATGATCGAGGCACAGCAGCGTGCCTTGCGCGCCAATCCGGACGACCCGATGCTCGGGATCTCGCACGACAAGCCGCTCAACCACTTCCGGCGGATGGTCCGAGCAGCGTCGGTGGGGGAGTAGCGGTCGAGCGAGCGCCGTTCACCGCCTCGTGCGAGCGTCGGCCCACGCCTGGAACTCGGCTTGGCGTTCCTTGGCCAGCGGAAACACGCCGACCGACGACTCGCCGGCCTTCACACGTTCGATGGCGAACGCCTCGCGGAGCTCCTGTGCCACCGCGTCACGGGCCACTTCGTCGACGAGCGCATGGGGGATGACGACGGCACCCTCGGCATCACCGACGATGATGTCGCCCGGCTCGACGTAGACGCCGGCGCACGTGATCGGCTCGTCGTTGCTGAACGGCATGTGGTGCCGTCCCCAGGTCGATGCGTGCGAGGAGCGGTGGTAGACGGGCCGTCCCAGCTCGGAGATCGCGGGCGTGTCGCGCAGGGCGCCGTCGGTGACGATGCCGACCGCGCCGAGGTGGTACGCGCGCATCGCGTAGATGTCGCCGACCGTGCCCGCGTCGGGCACGTCGCGTGCCTCGATCACCAGGACGTCTCCCGGTTCTGTGGTCTCGGCGGCGCGACGCTGGGCGTTCATGCCGCCGCCGAGCTCGCCGACCTTGTCCTGGCGGTGGGCGACGTAGCGCAGCGTCCGGGCTCTGCCCACCATCGACTGGCCGGGGAGCAGCGGCTTGAGACCGGACAGGAACGTCGATCGCAACCCGCGGTTCTGCAGCTGGTTGGTGATGGTCGCGACGCTGACGCCGGACAACATGTCGCGCAGCTCGCTGGTGAGCACCGTGGGGATCGCCGCCGAGTCGGTCAACGTTGCCGTCCGGTCATCTGTTCAGGCCCAGCGTTCCAACGTCCACGATCGTCTGCCCGCCGTCGGCGACGAGCATGGCTCCCGTGACGAACGAGGCGGCACCGCTCACCAGGAACTCGACGCAGCTGGCGATCTCGTCCGGATCAGCCATTCGGCGGATCGGGTTGTTGCGCACGAGCAGCTCGCGCGACTGCGCCTCGTCGAGATCGTGGATCTGGCCTGCCGCCGTGGATGCCTTGCCCGCCATTGGTGTGTCGACCCAGCCGGGGCACAGCGTGTTGACCCGGATGCCGACCGGGCCGAGGTCCATGGCCATCGATCGGGTCAGACCGAGGAGTCCGGCCTTCGTCGTGCTGTAGGCAACGGACTTCCTGGCTGCGAACAGCGCGCCCACCGAGGCGACGTTGACGATCGCCCCACCGCCGCGAGCGCGCATGTGCGGCACTGCGGCGCGTGCCACCCGTGCCGGGCCCGTGAGGTTGATCTCGATCATCGAGCTCCAACCCTCGTCATCGAGCTCCTCGACCCCGGCGCGCTGAGCGATGCCGGCGTTGTTGACGACGATGTCGATGCGGCCGAACCGCTCGACGACCTGCTGCACGGCGGACTCGACGCTCGCTGTCGATCCGACATCGCACTGGACCGCCCATGCCCCGCTCTGCTCGGCGACCGCCTCGAGCGGCTCGAGTCGACGACCGACGATCGCCACGTGCACGCCCCGCGCGGCCAGCCGGAGGGCGACGGCGCCACCGATGCCGGTGCCGCCCCCCGTCACGAACGCGACCTTCCCGGCCAGATCGGATCCGATCGGTGCTGTCATGTCGGCGCCGCCGTGTCCTCGAACTCGGCGGCGATCGCCTTCGTCTTGGTGACGATCTCCTCGAAGAACTCGCCGAGTTGATCGGCGCGATCGACGAAGTGCGCCGGTTTGAAGCAGAACGTGGTGGTGCCCAGTGCTCGGCGTGCCTTCAACCGGACGAGCGCTTCGTCGACGCTGGCGCTCGTCGTCGGGGTGAACCTGCCACCGAGGAAGGCCGCGCGCTCCAGCTCGGCGGCGTCGCGACCCTTCGCCGCGAACTCTGCGGCCAGCTTGTCGAACTCCTCCGGAGGAACGGGCCCGAAGCCGATGACCCCGGCGGCGTGTCGGAGCAGCCGTCGCACGAGCGGCGGGTGCATCGTCGCGCCACCGAACCACAGCTTGGGGCCGCCCGGTCGGTGCGCCTTCGGCTCGAGGTAGACGTCGTCGAAGTCGAAGAACGTGCCGTGGAAGGACGCGGGGGAGTTGGTCCAGACCTCCTGCATGATCTCGAGCTGCTCGTCGAGGATCCGTCCCCGCTGCGCGAAGTCGACACCCAGTGCGTCGTACTCGGACCGGAGCCAGCTGACGCTCGGGATGACGACGAGCCTGCCTTCGGCGAGCTGGTCGAGGGTACCCAGCTCCTTCGCGAGCAGGAGCGGGTGGCGCAGTGGCGCGAGGACGGCGCCGGCGACGAGCCGCAACGTGCTCGTGAGCGTTGCCATCGCCGACAACAGGACGAGCGAGCTCGGCCACGGATACGCGGGGGACTGGTTGCCGGGTTCGACGAAGGTGCGCGGATCCTCGGGGATCCCGTTCGCGTCCGAGCCGGGCCCGAGCACGACGTGCTCGCTGACCATCACGCCGTCGATCCCGCAACGCTCGGCAAGCACCGCGGCGTCGATGACCGCGCGGTGATCCCTCGGCTCGAACAACGTGATGTTCTCGCTCAACATCGCGATCAGTTTGATTTCGGTCATCGTGGGAGTGCTCCTGGTTGCTTCGGGCTGGTCGGGTTCAGTGCTCGGCCGCGATGGCGGCCGTCTTGGTCACGAGCTCGTCGAGGAACTCGGGCAGGTACTTGGCGTCGTCGATGAACTGGCACGGCTTGACGCAGAACGACGTGTAGCCCTGGTCGATCTTCGTCCCGAACGTGGCCAGGGCGGCATCGAGGTCGGCGATCGAGTCAGGGCTCGTGAACCGGCCGCCGATCCCGGAGACCAGCTCGAGATCATCGAAGTTGCGGCCTGCTTCGGCGAGTCGCTCGGTGAGGCGTTCGACGTCCGCAGCGGCGAGCCGCGGTCCGTTGCACATGATGCCGGAACCGTGGGTGACCAGTCGCCGCGTCACTCGCTCGTGCATCTTCCACCCTCCGAACCACATCGCCACGCCTTCCGGACGATGCGCCTTCGGCTCCAGGTAGATGTCGTCGAACGAGAAGAACTCGCCGTGGTGGGTGACGGGCGACTCGGCCCACACCGCACGCATGACGTCGAGCTGCTCGTCGAGGATGTCGCCCCGGCGATGGAAGTCGACCCCGAGCGCGGCGTACTCGGCCTCGTGCCAGCTGACCGACGGGAGGATCACGAGCCGGCCTTCGGACAGCTGGTCGAGGGTGCCCAGCTCCTTGGCCAGCAGCAGCGGGTGCCGAAGGGGTGCCAGGATCGCCGCGCCGATCAAGCGGATCGTGGTCGTCACGGCCGCAACGCCCGCCATCAGCACGAGCGGGCTGGGCCACGGGTAGTCAGGCGACTGGTTGCCGGGCATGGCGTACTCGCGGCTGTTCATCGGAAGGCCGTTGGCGTCGGACCCTCGCCCCAACACGATGTGTTCGCTGAACATCACCCCGTCGAAGCCGGCACGTTCTGCCTGGATCGCCGCCTCGACCTGCGAACGGGCGTCGTTCGGGTCCCAGATCGTCCAGTTCTCGCTCATGTTCAAGATGAGCTTGATCGCGGTCATGTCGCTCCTGTCTCAGCGCTCGGCTGCGATGGCGTTTGCCTTGGTGACGACTTCCTCGAGGAAGTCCGGAAGGTGCGCCGCGTCATCGATGAACTGACACGGCTTGATGCTGAACGTCGTGTAGCCGGCGTCGAGCCGCGGGCCGAGCTTGGCCAGCGTCTCGTCGATGTCGGCGAGCGAGTCGGGGCCGTCGGGCAGCCGGCCGCCCAAGCCGGTGACGAACTCGAGCTCACTGATGTCACGTCCGGCGGCGCGCATGCGTTGCTGGACGATCTCGATCGCACCCGGCGGCGGCGACATCACGTTCATCAGCCCCGAGCCGTAGGTGACGAGGCGATCGAGCATCCGGTCGTGCATGCTCGACCCGCCGAACCACATCGTCGGACCCTCCGGCCGGTAGGCCTTCGGTTCGAGGTACACCTCGTCGAAGTCGAAGAACTCGCCGTGGTACGAGACCGGTGATGCGGCCCAGACCGCACGCATGATGGCCAGCTGTTCGTCGAGGATCCGCCCCCGTCGTGCGAACGGCACACCGAGCGCGTCGTACTCGGAGCGATGCCAGCTGACCGATGGCACGACCACGAGGCGGCCCTCCGACAGCTGATCGAGCGTGCCGAGCTCCTTGGCGAGCAGCAGGGGGTGGCGCAGCGGGGCGAGGATCGCCGCGCCGATGACCCGCAGCCTCGTCGTGGCCGCAGCCACCGCCGACATCATCACGATCGAGTTCGGATGCGGGAACGTCGGCGGCTGGTTGCCCGGCATCATGTACGTGCGCAGGTTCTCCGGTGCGCCGTCGATGTCGCAACCGCTGCCGAGCACCACGTGATCGGCGAACTGCACGGCGTCGAACCCAGCGCGCTCGGCCTGGATGGCGACCTCGATCTGGTTGCGAGGGTGGTCGTAGTCCCAGATCGTCACGTTCTCGCTCATGAGGAGCGACAGCTTCACTTGCACTTCGTGTCTCCCGACCGACGTCCCCTGTGGTCGCCCCCGCAGGAACTATAGGGCACCAAGCGCTTGCTTGTCGACCGACGATCCGATCCGGGTCAGACGATGCCAGACGGAAGGTCGTCGACGGTGTGGTCGGCTGGTGGGACGACGCGCGTCATGACCGCGTAGCCCTCGCGAAGCAGGCTGGAGTCCGTGTCGCGGGGAACATCCACGCGGTCGGGGTTCTGCGGCACCGCGACGACATCGATCGTCTGGATTCCCGGAGCTGTGCCGACGAGGACCATGCGGTAGGTGCTGCGCGAACCCACCTGGGCGGTGCGCAGACCCTTCACCTCGTCGAACGGCCGGTCAGGAACGTTGAGGTTGAGGGTCGTCCTGCGGGCGCACGCTGCGAGATGATCGACGAGCCGAGCAGCGAGCTCGGCGGCAGTGCTCCAATGCGAGGGCAGCAGATCTTCGATGCTCACCGCCATGGCGTTGACGCCCATGTCAGCTGCCGTGAGGGCAGCACCGAGCGTGCCGCTGTGCAGCTGGAGGAAGCGGCCCACGTTCGCCCCCGGGTTGATGCCGGAGAGGACGAGGTCCGGCGTGGGGCCGAAGGCGCCGAGCAGTGCAGCGAGGACGCATCGCCCCGGCGGTCCATCCACGGCGAACGTCGTGAGGCCCGGTGCATCGGGGAGCTGCGTCTCCGTCGTGCGGATCTCGTCGCCGCGCACGATGCCGCCGATCGCGGCGCCGGCGCCACTCCACTCCGACGACGGTGCGGCGACGACCACGTCGTGACCGTCGGATGCGAGGCGAGCGGCGAGGATGCCCAGACCGCGCGACGACACGCCGTCGTCGTTGGTGACCAGGATCCGGTACGTCCGTGCGGGCATGTCGATGTCTCCTCGGCGAGTCGATCGAGTCCCGCGGCACTCGCCACCGAAACGTCGCTCTGCGACGGTTGAGCCTAACAAAGCAAGCGCTTGATGCACATCAGGCTCACGCGCGCTGCGCCGCTCGCTGGCTACATTGAGCGCGACCAGAAGCCGGCTTGCGAGGTTCGAATGGCGAGGACGTCCACCAAATCAACTGCCGGAGCGACGTCGTCGCGTCGCGAGGAGATCCTGGAGGTGGCAGCCAAGGTCATCGCCGAACGCGGCATCAAGGACGCCACCGTTCGCGACATCGGTGAGGCGGCAGGAATCCTGTCGGGCAGCCTCTACTACCACTTCGACTCGAAGGAGCAGATCGTCGTCGAGCTGCTGCGGCCGAGTCTGCAGGCAAGTCTGGATTCGGCGTTGGCCATCTGTGCCGAGCGCACGGGGCTCGCTGCGCTTGCCGAACTCATCCGCAACGCCGTCCTGTCGACCGCCGCCAACCCGCACCGCGCGCTCATCTTGCGCAACGAGACGCGAGCGTTCAACGAGCTCGAGTCATTGGCAGCGATCGCCAAGTTGCGCAGCGGCGTCATGCGCCTGTTCCTCGACGTCATCAAGGACGGGATCGTGTCGGGCGAGATCCGCGACGACATCGACCCGGAGATCCTTGCCTTTGCCATCATGGACGGGACGCTCGGCGGATCTCGTTGGTTCACCGGTTCGCGCGACAAGCAGCCCGAGGTCGTGGCGGACGCGTTGATCCACTTCTACATCGACGGGGCGAAGCGCACTCGCCGAGCTGCGGCGCGCGTGGAACGCCCCGCCCGAGCAACCCGTCAGCGTTCGCCGAAGGTCGGGTAGTCGACGTCGTCGACGAGCGCCCCCTCGCCCCGACGCGAGATCGGCTCGAAGTGGTTGAGCGCGGCATTGATGTCGTGCTCCCAGACCTCTCTCGGGAGGTCGTACAGGATCTCGATGCCGTTCCCGTCGGGGTCCGCGACGTACGCGCTGTGGGTCATGCCGTGGTTGCCGCGCACGAGGAATTCGACCCCGTTGTCCTGCAGGTGCCGGATCTGGGCCAGCCACGCGTCGCGGGTGCCGTAGTCGAAGGCGATGTGCACGATGCCGGCAGCCTCCGGGAACATCGTCCAGCGGACGATCTCGGGAGCCTGCGACGGGTGCGGGATCTGGACGAAGGCGATGTCGTGGTGACTTCCGCCGCCGCCTTGGTAGAAGCGCATGTCGACGTCCTGCCCCGGCCCACCGATCTGGCCGACCTGGACGAATCCGAGCATCTCCGAGTAGAAGTCGTGCGTTGCCTGGATGTTGCGCACGTTGACGACCAGGTGGCTCAACGATGGCTTGCTGGGAAGCGTTGACGACATGACGAACCTGGTTCCCTCTTCGACTGCCGGTACGAAACGCAGCATTCGCCGGCACAGAGATTGCGCGCCGGCGAATGCTGCGGAGGTGGATGTGACGACTACTTGCCGAGGATCTCGATCGCCGGCTGCATCTCGAGCGGCTCGTCCTGGACGAGCGAGAACTTCCCGTCCTTGACCACCCAGAGGAGCATCTGGGTGTTGAACACCCGCTCGAACCCGGCGACCGGGTTGGGCTTCGAGAAGTTGATCGTGGGACCGAACCCGGTGTCGAACGCCGTGATGCCCGGAAGTCCGTCCAGCACCGCTTCGGCCGAAACGTCATCGGCTTTCGACAGGACCTCGGCGACGATCTTCACGCTGGTGTAGCCGGTGATCCAGAAGTGGTCGATCGGGGCGTCGGGGTTGATGGCCAACGACTTCTCGGCGAGTGCGACGACGTTGGGGTCGCCAGCCGCCGGCAGGCGGAAGCCGGACACGACGTGGATCCCGTCCGCAGCGGAACCGAGCGCAGCGGCCAGGCCCTCCGGGAGCGGTCCGTCGAGCGTGACGATCGGCAGTCGCCCTTGGACTGCGGCGACCAAGGCACCCGTTTCGGCCGGGGACACACCCGAGGCGATGCAGTCGGCGCCCTCGGCCAGTGCCGATTCGACGAGGGGAGCGAGGTCGGGACCGTTGGTCTGGAGCTCGACGGCGACGGTGCCGCCCTCCATCTCGATGCCGGCCTTGATCGCGGCCGTGTTGGCCGGCGAGCCAGTTGCGCTGATCAGGACCGCCGGGTTCTTGCAACCGGTCTCGATCGCCGCGGCGCCGATGCCGGCGAACGCGGTCGCGCCGTCGGCACCGACCGGGAAGAGGATCGGGGTCGAGAAGTCGCTCGACGTCGCCGCGCCGACCCAGGCGATGCCCGAGGTCTGGAGCAGCGGGAACACGAGCGGCTCGAAGACGGACAGACCGCCGACGAGGGCGACGACGCCGTCCTGGACTGCCTGCTGGACGCAGGCCGAGGCCTTGTTCGGATCCAGCTCGTCGTTGCACACGACGAGCTCGAGCGGACGGCCGTTGATGCCGCCGGCGGCATTGATCTCGTCCACGGCGATCTGTGCGCCCAGCGGGATCGTCGGCAGCGAGAACGCCGCCGACTCGATCGTGCCGGTGGCCATGACCTTGATCGGATCGCCGGTGGGCGGCGCAACGGTGCCGTCCGTGGGCTCCGTGTCCGGCGTTGTGCTGCCTGCCCCGGTGTCCGTCGGCGCCGTGTCAGGCGCCCCGCTGACCGGGGTCGACGCTGGCGACGTCGCCGCCGTCTTGTCGTCGTCGCTGCCGCACGCGGCGAGCAGCGAGCCGACGAGCAGCACGGTGAGACCGAGCCGACCGCGTCGTGCACGTGCGGATCCACGTCCGTTCTGGCGATGGCCGAAGCCCTGTTGACCAACTGATCGCATTGCTGTCCCCCATGTTTCTGTCGGATGTCCCCAACCAGGCAACCCGTTGAGCGCTTGCTTGGTAAGCGAAGCGTACGGCGGCCGGGCCACCCCGTCAACCGTTGATCGGCGATCCCCAACGGTCGAGGAAGGTGATCTCCGCGGCGGGGCGCCGCGCCGCCGGCGAGAAGCCGTGCCCGGTGAAGTACGCGACGGGCAGCATCGCGACCTGGGTCATGTCGTCGGGGATCCCGAGGAGCTCGGCGACGGCTCGCTCGTCGGGGAGGTGCAAGGTCGTCCAGCACGAGCCGACGCCACGCGAACGCAGCGCCAGCTGAAAGCTCCACACCGCCGGCAGGATCGAGCCGAACCAACTGGCGCGGGTGGAGTGGGTCGCCTCGTCGACACGATCGCGTCGCAGCGGGAACACCATTGCCGGCACCTCGTGCATGTGATCGGCCAAGTACTTCGAGGAGTCGCGGACCTTCGAGCTGCCGCTGGCAGCCATGCTCTGATCCGACGACTCGAAGTACTGCAGCGCTTGCGCACGATAGAGCTCGGCGATCTGCGCCTTGAGCGACGGATCCTCGACGATCAGCCAGTTGTTGCGTTCTCGGTTGCCGCCGGACGGCGCACGACTGGCGATGTCGATGCACTCGAGCAGCACCTGTCGAGGAACCGGCCGGCTGAGGTCGAGACGTTTGCGGACCTGCTTGGTCGTCAGGAGGAGGTCGTCGGTGATCCGTTGCTGCTCGTCGCTGCGCTCGTTCACCTCGCTGCACCCCGGGCCGTCATGGTGGCGTTGGCCCACCAGACGATCTCGTCGAACAGGGACGTCGCTGCGTCCTGCAGGTGGGCTTCGATGGTCTCCATCTCGGCGTTGCCGAACATCGGGTAGACAGCGAAGAAGTCCGGTCCGGCGATGTGAACGCCACCACGAACCGGCACCATCTCCAGCTCGATGGCGACGCTGCGCAGATGCTCGACGGCTCGGGCCGCTCCGACGCCGCCGTATCCCAACACGCCCATCGGCTTGCGGTTCCATTCGCGATACGCGTGATCGAGCGCGTTCTTGAGCGAGCCGGGCATCGAGTGGTTGTGCTCGGACACGATGAAGATGAAGCCGTCGAACTCCGCCAGTCGTTCCTGCCACGCCTTCGCGTTCGGGCTCGACGTCGGGACGAACTTGTTCGACATCCGATCGTCGAACAGCGGCAGGTCGAAGTCGCGCAGGTCGACGAGGGCGGCCGTGAGGTCGTCGCGTTGCGCGGCACGTTCCAGCAGCCATGCAGCTGGTTTGTCGGCGAATCGTTCGGTGCGTGTCGAGCCGATGATGAGCGCGATGTGTGGGATGGAAGCCACGTTTCTCCTGTCGCAGTCGGGGCGAGAGGTTGCAGGGTACGAAGGACGGCGTAGACAAGCAAGCGATTGGTCGCTAATGTCGGACGCGGGGAACGCGACATCGAAGAAGGGGACCGCCGTGATCAACAGCATCCAGGAGTACATCCGTACACCGCTGCTCTACAACCACTGGTACTGCGCAGGAACAGTGGACGACTTCAGTCGTGAACCGGTCGCCAAGACGCTCCTGGAGCGGTCGATCGTGTTCTTCCGCACCGAGGCCGGTGAGCTCCGGGCGTTGCAGAACCGCTGCCTGCACCGGTCGTATCCGTTGTCGGAGAGCATCGTCGACGGCGACAACCTGATCTGCAGCTACCACGGTGCGTGCTACAGCGCCGACGGCGCACTGGTCCGGATCCCGTCGCAGGCGCATGCACCGGTGCCGAAGCGACAGCTGAAGCGGTACACCGTCGAAGAACGGGGCCCGTTCGTCTTCATCTGGATGGGCGACGGCGCGGCAGACTACGCACGGTTCCCGGAGGTTCCGCAGCTCGGGAACCCGGACTATCGGGTCATCCACGGCTTCTATCCACTCGAGGGCAGCTACCTGTTCATGCTCGAGAACCTGTACGACCTCACGCACTTCGTGTACCTGCACCGCAGGACGTTCGGGTTCGACGACTCCTACTACGACATCCCGCCGGTCACGACGGTCAACGCGGACGGCTTGGTGGTGAGCACGAACGGCGAGGAGAACTCGCAGAGCGTCGTCGCATCGTTGCCGCCGCCCGCGAAGGAAGAGCTCGCCGGCAAGTCGATCACGCAGCGCGACGACACGATCGCCGTCTCGCCCGGCCTCGTCCTGGCGCACTGGTACGTCCTGGAGGAGGGTCAGGAGAACCCGACCGAGGCCAGCGTCCAGGGGTACATCAACCACTACATGACCCCCATCACCAAGGACCGCTGCCTCTACTGGTGGTCGTACTCCATCAACCGCGACGTGAACAACGACGAGCACTTCGCCGGCATGAGGATGTTCGTCGAGCGCGGGTTCCAGGAGGACGTCGTCGCCGTGCAGCACATGCAGCGCCTGCTCGACGAGGACACCACCCCCGTCACGGAGATGAACATCGCCGGTGACAAGGCCGGGATCCTCTTCCGCCGGGTCATCCTGCGGTGGGCGAAGGACGAGTACGGGTCCGACGTCCCCGACGACGAGGTCGAGGTGCCGGTCGCGCTCGTTCGCGAGGCCGTCTCGACGTGATCGGAAGCATCCAGGAGTACATCCGCACACCCTTGCTCTACAACCACTGGTACGTGGCCGGCACGGTGGAGGAGTTCACTCGCGAACCGATCGCGAGGACGCTGCTGGAACGATCGATCGTGTTCTTCCGCACCGAATCCGGTGAGCTCCGGGCGTTGCAGAACCGCTGCTTGCATCGGTCGTACCCGTTGTCGGAGAGCATCGTCGGCGGCGACACGTTGACGTGCAGCTACCACGGGATCTGCTACAGCGCCGAGGGCGTGGTCGTGCGCATCCCCTCGCAGGCCAACGCGCCAGTGCCCAAGCGGCAGCTCAAGCGCTACCCGGTGGAGGAGCGCGGCCCGCTCGTGTTCATCTGGATGGGAGACGGCGAACCTGACGACGAGCGGTTCCCGGATCTTCCCCAGCTCGGCAACCCGGAGTTCAGGGTGATCCACGGGTTCTTCGAGCTGGCGGGCAGCTACCTGTTCATGCTCGAGAACCTGTACGACCTGACCCACTTCGTCTTCCTCCACCGTCAGACGTTCAAGGTCCCCGAGTCGTTCTACGACAACCCGCCGATCGTCACGACGAGTGAGGACGGTCTGGTGCACTGCATCAATCCGGAGGACAAGCGCGAGGCGATCCTCAAGCCGCTCCCGCCGTGCGTGCGGGAGGAGCTCGAGGGCGTGTCCATCACGCAGCGCGACGACAGTGTGGCGCTCGCGCCGGGGATCGTCCAGGCCCACCTGTACGTGATGCGCGACGGCCAGGACGAGCCACACGACGAGAACCCGTCCATGTACATGGCCCACTTCGTCACGCCCGTGACGAAGGATCGCTCGCTGTACTGGTGGACCAGCTCGGTGAACCGCGGCCTCGACGACGACGCTCACTTCGACAAGATGATCAAGATCGACACGATCGCGTTCACCGAAGACCTCGTCGCAGTGGAGCGCATGCAGCGGTTGCTCGACGAGGACACCACCGACTTCAAGGAGATGAGCATCGCCGGTGACAAGGCCGGCACGCTCTTCCGCCGAGTGATCGCACGGTGGGCGAAGGAAGAGTACGGAGATGCCGTCGACGTCGATCCGCTTACGGGATCGGTCGCAGGCTGAACGAGCGAAACGGAGACGCAACGATGCCACCCATCTACCGAGTCGATCAGGTGGGAAGCTTGCTTCGTCCACCGGAGCTGTTGGAAGCGCGAACGGCGCATGCGGCCGGAACGATCAGCACCGAGGAGCTGAGAGCCGTCGAGGACAGCGCCACCTTGGCGAACCTGCGCATCCAACAGGCGGCCGGTGTTCAGGTCTTCACCGATGGAGAGGTGCGTCGAGAGTCGTGGTACTCGAACTTCCTCGACGCCGCTGACGGCATCGGTGTGGCCAAGTCGTCTCCGTCGGCGTTCTGGCACGACGCCGACGGCAACCTGACCGACGTCCTCGGCACCGACGCCGACATGCTCGGCGCGGTCGGCAAGTTGTCGTTGCGGCGGCGGTACACCGGCATCGAGTCGGCGTTCCTGAAAGAGCATTCGCCTGGGCCGTACAAGATCACCATGCCCAGTCCCGCTGTCCTGGCGCCGATCCTGTTCGTGCCGGGCAATCCCGAGTACCCGACGTTCGAATCGCTGCAGCACGATGTCACGGCGCTCGTCAAAGAGGAATTGCGGGCGCTGGCGGCTGACGGAACGCCGTACATCCAGGTCGACGAGGGGTTCACGGCGATGCTCGATCCGGGTTGGGCCGACATGGTCCGACAGACCGGTGGCGAACCGTCCCAGGCACTTGCTGCGGCGATCGCCGTCGAGAACGACTGCTACTCGGTGATCCCGCGCGACGTCACCACCGTCGGCATCCACATCTGCCGCGGCAACCACCGCAGTCTGTGGGCGTTCAGCGGCGGTTATGAGCCCATCGCCGAGCAGGTGTTCTCGGAGCTGAACGTGGACCGGTTCCTGCTCGAGTACGACACCGACCGCGCCGGCACGTTCGCGCCGCTGCGGTTCGTTCCGAAGGGCAAGACGGTCGTGCTCGGTCTGGTGAGCACCAAGGTGCCACAGCTGGAGACCGAGGACGATCTGATGGCCCGCATCGACGAAGCGGCGACGGTGCTTCCGATCGAGCAACTGGCGCTGAGCCCGCAGTGCGGGTTCGCATCGACCCAGGACGGCAACCTGATCACACCCGACGACCAGCGCCGGAAGTTGGAGCTCGTCGCACGCGTGGCAGCACGCGTCTGGGGTGCGTAGAACGCTTCGCTCAGCCCGTCGAGGGGCTGAGCGCTGTTTTGACCTGTGAGCGTTCTTCCTTGGCCACGGTGGGGCCCCACTGGGAGTCGACCAGCGCGCGGAACGTCTCGACGTTGGTCGGCGCGGTGCTGTCGAACAGGTCGCCGTCGGTCCAGTGCTCGATCAGGTGACCCCAGGGATCGAGCCAGTAGTCGAACACCTGGCTGCCGAGGAAGTGACGACCGACTCCCCACGAGTGCGCGTGATCGAGCGCTGCCAGGTCCTGGCTGCGAAGGTGGGTGTGACCGGCCATCAGGTCGTCGAAGTCGGCGACCTCGAACGCGGCGTGGTTGAACGCCGTCTGGCCCGTCCCGAGGAGGAACACGGTGTGGTGATCGACGAACGCCTCGCCCTGGTCGCACCGCAGGAAGCTGCCCATCGTCCGGCTGCCATCGCGGTTCAAGATGTCGTCGGTGGCGATCATGCCGAACGTCGACTTGTACCACGCGACCGCAGTCGGGTAGTCGGCGACGTTGAGCACGATGTGACCCAGCCGCTTGACGTGCGACGGGCCGGCGGGCACCCGGATGATCTGCGAGAGACGGGTGCGAATCGAGGCGTCGTTGCGTGCCGGCGACGCCAGTCCGAGCTCGCCGATCGAACCGCGGCCGGCAACGACCTCGAGCGAGAACCCCATCGGGTCGGTCGTCGAGACGACGCGTCCGCCGCCGGGCCCGGCGAGGTCGCCGACGCCGGAGAACCCGTCCATGGCGGCGAGCGCGTCGAGGTCGTCCACCGTGTCGGCGAGGAGCGCGAACCCGGCGAACCTGGGCTCCTCGGCGAGGTGGGTGACGTGGACGAAGCCGTCGTCGTCGGTGCCTCGCATGTACAACGTGTCATCGGTGCGTTCGGCGCGCACGAGGCCGAACGCGGTGAGGAACGCTTCCATCTTGTCGAGGTCGGGTGCGTGGAACCGCACGAATGCGATGTCCTTGGCTCTGATGCCCATGGTTGCTCCTTCAGGTGCTCCGGTTGATCAGGCGCCGACGCAGGTGTGCTCCAGCGCCCCGATGCCTTCGATGGTGGTGGTGACGACGTCGCCGGCTTCGAGGAACACCATCGGCCGCTGGCCGACCGCGTTGCCACCGGGTGTGCCGGTGAAGATGATGTCGCCGGGGAGCAGGGTGACGATCGATGAGAGTCGTCGGATGAGGTAGGGAACGTCGAAGATCATCTTCGATGTCCGCGACGACTGCTTGACGGCGCCGTTGACGGCGCACTCGATGGCGAGGTCCGTGTGGTCGGCGAGCTCGTCGAGCGTGACGAGACGAGGCCCGACCGGGCTGAACCCGGGGAACGACTTGCCGAGCGAGAACTGCGCCGGGGCGCCAGCCATCTGCACCCGGCGGTCGGAGTAGTCGTTGCCGACGGTGAGGCCGGCGACGTACGACCAGGCATCGTCTGCTTCGGTGACGTCCTTGGCCTGACGCCCGATGACGACGACGAGCTCGACTTCGTAGTCGACCCGGTTGCCGGTGAGCTGGAGCTCACCGACGGGGCCGGAGATCGACGACGGGAACTTTGTGAACACGACCGGGACGTCGGGCACCGGGGTGCCGGTCTCGTCCGCGTGGTCCTGGTAGTTCAGGCCGATGGCGAACACCTGGCGAGGCGCCGGCGTGCTCGGGCCGAGCTCTTCGCGCGGCGGCAGCGCATGCGTCGGGGTCGTGGCGGTCGCCGCCCACTCGACGAACGCCGCCCAGCGGTCGTAGACCGCCTGGACGTCGGGTCCGAAGGCGCCGTTGCTGGCATCGGCAACATCGACCAATCCGTCGGCGAGCTCGATGGCCAGGCGGCCGTTCCAGTTGACGATTCGCACGATCATGCTCCTGCCCGGTCGTCTGCGTCGACGATCCACGGCGACCCTAGGCGGCACCATCTCGCAATGGCAAGCCATCTGCGAGATCCGTGCCCATCTGCGGCAATCTGCGACAGATTGCGACCACCGCGCTAACCTCTCGGCCGCATGGGCAAGCAGACGTCCGAGTCGACACGCACCAACGAGATGTACGCACGCATCCGGCGCGACATCGTCAACGGCACGCTGGAGCCGGGGGAGCGGTTGCAGCTGGCGGCCCTGTCCAAGGCCTACGACGTCAGCCCGAGCGTGCTGCGTGAGGTGCTGCCCCGTCTCGTCGGCGAAGGCCTGGCCAGATCCGAGCCGCAACTTGGGTTCTCCGTCATCTCGATCTCCACTGCAGATCTGATCCAGCTCACCGAGTGCCGGCTCTCGATCGAGACGATGGCACTTCGCCAGTCGATCGAGCACGGCGACCTCGGGTGGGAGTCGCGGGTGCTCGCCGCCCATCACGTGCTCGCCAACACGCCGTCCACGGATGACATGGGCGTCCGACTGGCGTGGCGCGAGGCGCACGCGGCGTTCCACCGTGAGCTGCTCGCCGGGTGCCCGAACGAACGCCTGCTGGCCGTGACGAGGTCGCTGCGGGACCTGGCCGACGTGTATCAGAACTGGTCGGACCGATCGTCGGGCCGTCGCGACGTTCGAGGCGAGCACCGCCAGCTCCTCGACGCCACCCTCGGGCGCGACGTGGAAGCCGCAGTCCGATGCCTGACCGACCACATCCAGCAGAGCGCCGAGTTCCTGGTCGCGCGGCGCTCCGAGGTCTGAGTCGTCGTTCAACGTCGGGCGCTCACGAGGTTCGGGTGCTCGGGACGGGGTTGACGCCGTCGACGATGTCGCGAGCGCGTTGGAGGATGCGTGGCCGCTTGTCGGCGTGCGTGATGATCCAGAAGCGGTCGTCGAGCACGGCGTCGAGCACGGCGTCGCCGACGAGCTCCGCAGGCATGCCGGCGGCGACGGCTTGCTGCATCTTCTCCCGCATCCGTTCCTCGAGTGGGTTGCGGGTGATGTGCGAGCGAACGTCGTCGGGCATGTTGCGGTCGCTCTCGGCGATGCGCGTGGCGACGAGCGCTGGGCACAGCACCGACACCCCGACGTTGGAGTCCGCCTGGCGCATCTCCATCGCCAGCGTCTCGGAGAGTGCGACGACGCCGTACTTGGCGATGGCGTACGCCCCCATCATCGGGGCCGAGACGAGGCCGGCCATCGAGGACGTGTTGACGACGTGGCACGGATCACCGTGGGCGATCATCTGCGGGAGGAACGCCTTGCAGCCGTGGATCACGCCCCACAGATCGACGTCGATCGTCCAGCGCCACGCCTCGACGTTGGTGGGATCCGCAACCGGGCCATCGGCCGCGACGCCGGCGTTGTTGCACAGCAGGTGGACGTCGCCGAACGCGGCGCGAGCCGCTGCCTCCAACGCGACGACCTCGTCGTACCGGCGCACATCGAGCACGAACGGCAGCACATCGTGTCCGGCACTCGACAGTTGATGAGCCGTCTGTTCGAGGGCGGTCCGCTCCACATCGGCGATGACGACTCGCATCCCCGCCCGGCAGAACCTGTGCGCCAGTTCGAGTCCGATGCCACTCGCGGCCCCGGTGATGACGGCAGTCTTCCCGGCGAGGTCATGCATGGATCGCCGCGCAGTCGCGGCTGCGCCGGGATTGACGCCGTCGACGATCTGCTGGGCGCGCTGCACGACGCTGTCCTTGAGCTCGTCATGCGTCAGGATCCAGAAGCGGTCGTGCCGAATCGCATCGAGCACCGCGAGAGCGACGGTGTCGGCGCTCATGCCGTCGGCCAGTTCCTTGATCGCTGAGCTCACCCGGCTGACCGGCGTCGTGGACGTGGCGGCGCGAACGTCGTCGGGCATGTTGCGACGGCTCTCACCGATGCGCGTCGCCACGAAGCCGGGACACGCCACCGAGATTCCGACCTCCGTACCCGCCAGCCGCATCTCCATTGCCAACGTCTCCGAGAGAGCGACGACGCCGTGCTTGGAGACGTTGTACGCGCCGGTCGTCGGCATCGACCCGAGTCCGGCCATCGACGCGGTGTTGACGATGTGGCACGGCTCGCCGTGCTCGATCATGCCCGGAAGGAAGACCTTGCACCCGTAGATGACACCCCACAGGTTGACGTCGATCGTCCACCTCCAGGTGGCCAGGTTCGACGGATCGGCGACGAGCCCGCGGCCACCGACTCCGGCGTTGTTGCACAACACGTGCACGTTGCCGAACGCGTGGCGAGCTGCCGCTTCGAGGGCCACCAGTTCATCGTGGCGGCGGACGTCGACAACGACCGGCAGGATCGGGAAGCCGGCGCTCGCCAGCCGTTCGGCCGCCGCCGCCAGGGCGGCACCCTCCACATCGGCAAGGACGAGCTGCATGCCGGCCGCACCGAACTGGAGGGCCAGCTCGAGTCCGATGCCGCTCGCCGCTCCCGTGATGACGGCGGTCTTGCCGGCCAGTTCGATCACGACAGGCGCACCAGCACCTTGCCGGCGTGGGCCCCGGTGAACAGGCGCTCCAGCGCAGCGGGCGCGCTGTCGAGGCCGTCGACGACGTCGGTCGCGTAGGTCAGCCGGCCCGCCTGGATCCACTCGGACAACTGGGCGATCGCCTCGGCGGAGCGACCGAAGTAGTCCATCACGATGAACCCCTCCATCCTGCCGCGCCGCGAGATGAGCCTGCTGAGGTTGTTGGGACCGGGGTTCGGTGCGTCGTCGTTGTACTGCGAGATGGCACCGCACAGCACGACGCGACCGAGCAACGCGAGGTGGTTGATCGCGTCCTCCAACATGCTGCCGCCGACGTTGTCGAAGTACAGGTCGACACCGCTCGGGCAGTGTGCGCCGATCGCGGCGCGGACGTTCTCGGTCTTGTAGTTGATCGCGTGGTCGAAGCCCAGGTCGTCGAGGAGCCACGCGCACTTCTCGTCCGAGCCGGCGAGACCGACGACGCGACAGCCGGCGATCTTGGCGATCTGACCGACGACCGATCCAGTGGCACCCGCCGCGCCCGACACGAGCACCGTCTCGCCCTCGACGGGGCGGCCGACCTCGAGCAGACCGAAGTACGCGGTCAAGCCCGTGATGCCGAACACGCTGAGGGCGGCCTCGGGTTCGATGCCGTCGGGGATCACCCGCACCGACCTCCCGGTCATCACCGCGTACTGCTGCCACCCGACATCGCCGAAGACCGTGGAGCCGACTGGGATCGCCTCGTCGTTCGACGCGAGCACCGTCCCGAGCCCGCTGCTGCGGATCTCGTCACCGATGACGATCGCCGGCAGGTAGGTGTCTCGGGCCATCCAGCCGCGGATGGTGGGATCGATCGAGAGCCACTCGACCTTGATCAGGACCTGGCCCGGACCTGGCGCGGGAACGTCCACCTCGTCGGTGGCGAAGCACTCGGCACCGACGAACCCGACGGGTCGCTGAGCAAGGGTGATGCGACGGTTGCTGGTCATCTTCGAACCCTATGCGCCCCGTCCGATTCTGACAAGCAACTGCTTGCTCAATGTTCGTCGGGCAGGGCGCGCAACGTCGTGCGGACCGAGCCGAACGGACCGAAGTCCGCCGTGGCTGTCTGGCCGGGAGCGACCCTGATGATCCCGGCACACGCTCCGGTGCTCACGTAGTCGCCGGCGGCGAGGCCGTGACCGCTGAGGCGACGGTGTTCGGCGAGCCAGAGCAGAGCGTTCAGCGGATGCCCGAGCACGGCCGCTCCGGAGCCGACGGCAACCGGTGCACCATCGACCTGCACCTGCACGCCGACGCCCGCGAGATCGTGAGGCTCCCAGTCCTCGATGCCCTCGCCCGGCACGAAGTGGACGTTCGCACCGTGGTCGGCGATGACCACGAACAGGTTCGAGAACATCTCGTGCGGCAGGCGCAGCCCGATGATCTCGAACGCAGGGTGCATCGCGCTGACGGCACCTCGAACGTCGTCGAGCTCATACGGTCGATCTCGGGCGGGAAGGTCCGAGCCCAGTCGGAAGGCGAACTCGGCCTCGATGCCGATGAGGCCGTATGCCGGCACGTCGATCGTCGAGCCGTCGGGGCTGCAGTCGCCCGCGAACATCGGTGCGCTGAAGGGATGATCGGTGCCGAACGATGCCTGCGCCGCGGTGCTCGTCGCGCCGATCTTGAAGCCGATCGGATGTCCGCCGTAGACGGCGACCGCGTCGTCCTGGATGGCATACGCGGCGGTCTCGTCTCGTGGAAGGTCGTCCGGCAGCGCGTGCAGGCGCATCCCGTCCCGGCGGGCCGTGCCCAGCGCCTGCCCGTTGCTGTCCCCATGCACGATCGCCACGCTAGCAAAGCAAGCGCTTGACCTGGAAGCGACGAGGTGGCAACCTGCCGCGGCCGCACTTTGCGAGGATCGACATGACGCACACCAACCCACCACCCACCGGCAACGCGCTGTCGCGACGCGACGAGATCCTCGAGTCCGCGGCGCAGGTGATCGCCGACCGAGGGATCAAGAACGCAACGGTGCGTGACATCGGCGAGGCGGCCGGGATCCTGTCGGGGAGCCTGTACTACCACTTCGACTCGAAGGAGCAGATCGTCCTCGAGCTGCTCAAGCCGAGCACCGACGCGAACTACGAGCGTGCGGTCGCGATCTGTGCGGAGCACCGCGGGATTGCGGCGGTCTCCCTCATGATCCGCAACGCCGTCCTGTCGACCGCGGCGAACCCCGTTCGTTCGATCATCCTGCGCAACGAGGAGCGGGCTTTCTCGGAGGTCGCGCTGCTCGCGCCGATCGCGGAGTACCGACGCAACCTGTTCCAGCTGTGGCGGGGCGTCGTCAAGGACGCCAAGGAGATGGGCGAGCTGCGCTCGAACTGTGATCCCGACATCGTCGTGCTGGCGATGGTGGACACCACCCTCGGCGCATCGAGGTGGTTCAGCGGACGTCGGCCGCGAGACCCGGACGCCGTGGCCGACGAGCTCATCGCGATGCACCTCGACGGCCTCAGAGCCTGATCGGAGCTCCCCATGGATGACCATGAGCACATCGAGATCGACGGCATCGTCGTGCCGACCGGTCACCTCATCGGTGGCCGCCGGGTCTGGAACGGTGGGCCCGACGGCTACCAGGTGATCAGCCCGATCGACGGTCGTCGCCTCGGTGTGATCCCGCGCGGTGGCGTGGCCGAGGGCGATGCCGCGGTCGCTGCCGCGAAGGCAGCGTTCCCGGCCTGGGCGGCGCTGGGCCCGATCGGCCGTGCCGTCGTGCTCGACCGGTTCGCCGATGCCATCGTCGAACGCCTCGACGACCTGCGCGTCATCGACACCTACGACCACGGGGCGTTGCTGGCAGGGCGCCACGGCGATGGGATGCCGCGTTCGGCGCTGAACATCAAGTTCTTCTCGGACTGGGCGGTGGCGCTCGCTCACGACACGATCGCCGGACCGGTCGTGGACAACTCGGTTCGCTACGACCCGGCTGGGGTCTGTGCGCTGATCGTGCCCTGGAACGCGCCGCTCATGCTCGGGACGTGGAAGATCGGTCCGGCCCTGGCGGCGGGGAACACCGTCGTCGTCAAGCCGCCGGAGTTCGCACCGTTGAGCCTCTCGCTCCTCGGCGAGATCGCGCAGGATGCAGGCGTCCCCGACGGTGTGCTCAACATCCTGCACGGCACGGGGGCCGAGGCGGGAGACGCGCTGGTCCGACATCGTGATGTCAGCCGGATCAGCTTCACCGGCTCGCCGGCGACCGCCCGAGTGATCGGCGCCGCCGCTGCCGCCAACCTCACGCCGGTCAGCTTCGAGCTCGGTGGCAAGTCGCCGTTCGTCGTGTGTGCAGACGCCGACCTCAAGGCGGCGGCGCGCACGATCGGTGCGCAGTTCATGAACGCCGGCCAGGTCTGCCTGGCGGGGACACGGCTCCTGGTCGAGGAGCCCATCGTCGACGAGCTCATGGGCGAAGTGCTGGCCGCGGTCGCCGATCTGGTCGTCGGGGATCCACGCGAGAAGGCGACGCGAGTCGGTCCGCTGATCCACCCGACGCACGCGGCGAAGGTCCGCGGCCTCGTCGAGCGGGCGATCGAGGCCGGTGCCCGTCCGCTCATCGGTGGCGGACCGCATCCGCACGGCGAGCTGTACTTCCAGCCGACGATCCTGACGGATGTCGAGCAGGACTCGGAGATCGTCCAGACCGAGGTGTTCGGTCCCGTGCTGACCCTCCAGACCTGGACGGACGACGACGCGATGATCGAGCTGGCGAACGACACCGAGTACGGCCTCGCCGCCGTCGTGTTCACCACCGATGAGGAGCGCGCCGAGCGCATCGCCTCGCGCGTCGTTGCCGGGACGGTGTGGACCAACTGCTTCTACGTGCGCGACCTCGCTGCACCGTTCGGCGGCAGCCGGACCTCCGGGGTCGGACGCGAAGGCGGCACGTGGAGCTTCGACTTCTTCTGCGACATCAAGAACGTCGCGGCACGGCGCGGCTCGTTCGCCTCATCGAACAAAGGAACGACATGAACATCAAGATCGGCGCGGTGCTCTCACAGGCCAACGCGGGCACCGATCCCGTGGCGATCCGTCGCTACGCGGTGGAGGCCGAAGCGGCTGGGTTCAAGCACCTCATGGCGTACGACCACGTGCTCGGCGCGACGCCCGAGCGCCTCGGCCCCGGGCCGTTCGGTTCGTTCCCCGGGCCGCCGTACACCCACGAGAGCAACTTCCAAGAGGTGCTGACGTTGATGAGCCACCTCGCCGGGGTGACCAGCTCGATCGAGCTCGTCTCGAGCGTGCTGATCCTCTCGCAACGCCAGCCGCAGCTGGCGGCCAAGCAGATCGCGACCGTCGATCTCCTCAGTGGTGGCAGGTTCCGCCCGGCAGTGGGCACGGGCTGGAACCACGCCGAGACCGAGAGCATGGGTGTCGCCTGGTCGGATCGGACGGCGCGCTTGGAGGAGGGTCTGGCCGTCATGCGGCTCCTCTGGAACGAGCAGATCGTCGAGTTCGACGGGCAGTTCCACCACCTCCACGGCGTGGGCATCAGCCCGCGACCGTCGCGACCGATCCCGGTGATGCTCGGCACGGGTGGGAGCGACGCCGTGCTCCGACGCGTCGTGCGCATCGCCGACGGCTGGATGCCGCTGCTCGTGCCCGGCCTCGACGCGATCTCGTATCGCACGGCGGTCGGCCGGCTCCGTCAGCTGTGCGAGGAGGTCGACCGGGATCCCGCGACGCTGCCCGTGTTCGGCCGGGTCTACCTCGGCCCGGGCTGGCAGGACTGGCTCCTCGAGGCCGTCGAAGTCGGGTGCTCGGACATCGCCATCGGCTTCATGCCGGGACCGGCCACGCTCGACGACCACCTCCGCCAGTTGCTGGAGGCCAAACCCGAGATCGAGAAGCTGGTCGGGGCCGACCTCGCCAGCTGAACCGAGCCGAGCGACGGGTCAGTCGTTGGCGAGCAGGTTGATCAGGCTGCTGGTGTCCCAGCGCTTGCCGCCGCGAGCGATGACCTGCGCGTAGAACTGATCGACGAGTGCGGTGACGGGCAGGCGTGCGCCGTTGCGGTTGGCCTCCTCGAGCGCGATGCCGAGGTCCTTGCGCATCCACTCGACGGCGAAGCCGAAGTCGAACTCGCCGCGTGCCATCGTGTGCCCGCGGTTCTCCATCTGCCAGCTCTGTGCTGCGCCGTAGCGGATGACGTCGACCACCGCGTCCGGGTCGAGGCCGGCGCGTTGGGCGAAGTTGATCCCCTCGGACAGTCCTTGGACGATCCCGGCGATGCAGATCTGGTTGACCATCTTCGTCAGCTGCCCGTTGCCGGCCGCGCCCATGTACGCGGTCGCCCGGGCGTAGGCGGCCATGACCGGCTGAGCGAGGTCGTAGAACGCTTCGTCGTCGCTGCCGCACATGATCGTCAGCGCGCCGTTCTCGGCGCCGGCCTGCCCGCCTGACACCGGGGCGTCGACGAACCCGACGCCGAACTCGGCGCTCGCCTCGGCCAGCTCGATCGCCACCCGAGCTGACGCGGTGGTGTGATCGACGAGAACGGCGCCGGCGCCGGCTCCGGCGAGCGCACCGTCGGGCCCGTAGACGACCTCGCGCACGTCGTTGTCGTTGCCGACGCACAAGAAGACGAACTCGGCGCCTTCGGCCGCCTCGCGCGGCGTCGGCGCGGCACGGTTGCCGTAGAGGGCCACCCAGGCGAGGGCCTTCTCCGGGGTGCGGTTGTACACGGTGACCTGGTGGCCGGCGGCGGCGAGATGGCGAGCCATCGGGGTGCCCATCACGCCGAGCCCGATGAACGCAACAGAGCTCATGACAGCGGTCAGGCGAACTCGAGGTGCGTGCCGGTCCGAAGGATCTCGGCGGCCGCGCGCCGAAGCATCGTCCTTGCCAGCTGATCGGCGCGCGGTGGGACGCCCTCGAACGTCAGGATCCCGACAGGAATGGCGACGTAGAAGACCAGCCCAGCGCGGTACGGGGTCATCGCCTCGTGGAAGTCGACCTCGATGCCGTGCGTTGCGAGACGGTCGATGTAGGCGCGGATCAGATCGTCGGCGCGCGTCGCGGCGACGTCGTCGGCGACCGACTGCGAAATGAAGTAGGCGACGTCGGTCATGCCGTGGGCGATCGATCCCAGCTGGTAGTCGAGCGCCATGACGGCACCGTCGCTCCCGAACAGGAGGTTGTCGATGCGGTAATCGCCGTGGCAGAACGTGTCCGGCCCGTGCATGCTCTCGAGGAGCTTCTTGGTGTTCTCGCGTCGATGATCGAGCACCGCGACGAACTCGGGCGGGAGCTCGTCTACCACCTTCGGTCTGGCCTTCGCCCAATCGCCGGCGAACAGATCCGGGATCATCGCGTGCAGCAGCGGTGAGTCGAAGCGGAAGAAGGTCTCGGCTTCGGAGTCGAGATCCTGCCCCCAGAACGGCACATGGAGGTCGGCCAGCTCCTGCAGCGCGGCGACCGCATCGTCGTACCCGACGCCGACGATCTGGTCGACCTGACGCCAACCGGCGACCTCGTCCAGGACGAGCACGAAGCTCTGGTCCTCGGTGTCGATCTGCGCCAGGTAGCAGCGAGGGACCGCGACGGTCATCTTGGCGGCGATCTCGTTGTAGAAGCGGATCTCCCGCTCGTAGAACTTGGTCATCTTGGCGACGAACCGCTGCTCGGGGCTGTCGCTGGCGAGCTTCACGATCAAGCTGGCGGGACCGGAGGTCGGCCCGTCGTAGGCGAGCGAGGCGCGATACAACGCGCTCATCATCGACTCATCGCTGCCGAACCGCGAGATCTCCGCCGACGCAACGCTTGTGGCGTCATCGATGTCGCCGCTCGAGCGCAGCAGCTCCGTGAACCACGTCGTCGTCAATTCGTTGACGGTCGGAATCGTTCGAGCGTCCACACAGCCCCCTGGTGTCATGCGTTGCCGCTACGCAGCGGCAGGTGAAGGATACGTTCGCCTGCCCCGTCAGAGCAAGCAGTTGCTTGTTTTCCGGGACCGTGTCAGACGAACGAGACGTCGACGCGCCCGAGGCCGTGGTCGAACTCGCACACGATCTCGTCGCCTGCCGAAACCGGGATCGCCCGGACGAACGATCCGGTGAGGATGACGTCGCCCGGTGCGAAGGCGATCTCGAACTCGGCGAGCTTGTTGGCGAGCCAGGCAACGGCAGTGACCGGGTTGCCGAGGACCGCCGAGGCCTCACCTTCCTGCTCGACAGTGCCGTTGCGGGAGAGCGTGCCGCGCACTCGACGGATGTCGATCTGGTCCAGGCGGCGGGGGTTGCCGCCGAGCACCGCGGCACCGCATGCAGCGAGGTCGGCGATGGTGTCCACGATCCCGAACCCTGGACCGAGCTGAACTCTGAAGTCGACGATCTCGATGGCGGGGAGCACGAATTCCGTCGCACGGATGACGTCCACCGGCAGGATGCCGGGACCGCTGAGCTTGGCGCCGAGAACGAACGCGATCTCCATCTCGACGATCGGTCTGATGAAGCCGGCTCGCTCGACCGGTGTCGACTCCGGTCGAAACATGTCGTCCGTCATGACGCTGAAATCGGGTTCGGTGGCACCGGCCATGTCCTGCATGGCCTTCGAGGTCAAACCGACCTTGTAGCCCTTCACCGCGGCGCCTTCGGTCAGGCGGCGGGCGACGAAGATCTCCTGCACCCGATAGGCGTCCTCGACGTCCATGTCGGGGTACGTCGCGGTCAGCCGCGGAATCGGGGTCCCCGTGCGGTGGGCCTCGCGCAACGCGTCGGCGATCTCGTTGCGAGTGGCGTCGTCGAGGGTCACGTCCGGGTCTCCTCGACTGCCTTGCGGACCGTCGCCAACGCTGCTGCGCTGGCGGACGCGAGGGCGACGGTGTCCATCGTGACGGACACCATCGTGAACCCTTGCTCGATCCGCAGCGGAGCGACCTTCTGGTTGGACAGCACGGCGAGTGCGATGCCGGCCGCAGACGCCGCCGCGATGGTTCTGGTGAGGGCGTTGTCGAAGACCTCGGTGCCGTCGTTGTCACCGGGCGAGAGCCCGAGCGCGATCGACAGGTCGAAGGGGCCGACGAACAGGGCATCGACGCCGGGCACGGCGGCGATCGCTTCGACCTCGGCGAGCGCCTGAGCGGTCTCGATCATCGGGATCACCGCAACCCGGTCGTTCGCCGAGCGCATGTACCCGCCACCGTCGCGAGTCCCGACCCGAATCGGCCCGAGGCTCCGTCGACCGGCAGGTGGGTAGCGGCAGGCGTCGACCGCAGCCTTCGCGTCGGCGGCGGTCTCGATCATCGGGATCAGGATCGCCTCGGCTCCGGCGTCGAGCATGCGTCCGATGATCCCCGGCTCGTTCCACGGGACGCGCACCACGCTGGAGAGCCCGTGGAGGTCGGCGGCGCGGATCATCTCGAGCGCTCCCTCGTATCCCATGCAGCCGTGCTGCATGTCGATGAGGACCCAGTCGAAGCCGGTCTTGCCGATGACCTCGATGCCCAGCGCGCCCGGCATCATGCACCACGCGCCATAGGTGACGTCGCCGGCCGCCCACTTCTGGCGCAGCGTCAGACGATCGGCGCTCACGACGGCGCGTCCGCGCGCAGCGATGCCGGGCCGAGCGCGACGCCGCGGACCTGGCGTGAGTTCGTCGGCTGGTGACCGATCGAGTGCGCCGGTGCCGGGATCTCGGCAACCGTGTTGCTCAGCTTGCCCACGCCGGAGACCTCGACCTCGACGACGTCACCGAGTGCCATCGGTCGCGAGTTCGCCGGGGTCCCGGTGAGCACGACGTCGCCGGGGAGCAGCGTGATGTGACGGCACAGGTCGGCCAGCATGTAGTCGATGCCGTACGTCATCCCGGAGACGGGATCCTGCTGCACGACCTGACCGTTGAGGTAGGTCTTCAACGTCGACTCGCGGATGTCCACGCCGCGAACGATGCCCGGCCCGACCGGACAGAAGCCGTCCATGCCCTTCACGCGCGTCATGCCGCCGGCATCGGTGTCGCGGTAGTCGTGGCATCCGACGTCGTTGGCGGGCGCGAACCCGGCGAGGTACGCCCACGTGTCATCCGGCGCGACGTTGCGCATCGGCTTGCCGATGATCGCCGCGACTTCACCCTCGTAGTTCAGGTACTGGCAGTCGGCGGGGCGCAGCAGCAGACCTCGATGGGAGTTCATCGCCGTCGTCGGCTTCTGGAAGTACGTCGGAGTCGGGCCCATCTTCACCTCGAACTCGATCGCACGCGACGGGTAGTTGAGGTGGACGCACAGGATCTTCGTCGGGTCGCATGGCGGCAGGTAGGTCGCCTCGGCCTCGACGACGCGGCGACCGTCGCCGAGCACGAGCTCCTCGCCATCGGGTTGCACCCAGTGCGGGAACCCGTTGTGGAGGATCCGACGCCACTCCTCGCGCTCGCCTTGCAGGACGTTGGGGTTCATGCTGGTTGCCTTTCGTTGGTGAGGTCGAACCAGACGTGCACCTGGCCGGTTCCGAATGCGTTCTCGTAGTTGGAGAGCTTGCGACCCGTCGAGGTCCAGGCGCGGCCCCCGAGCGCTCCGGCCATGATCAGGTAGTGACCGAGGCGACCCTCCGGCTTGAACGGCAGGTAGTCGGGGTAGGCGTCGATCACACCGGCGTGGTCGCCGAGGGCCCACTTCGCGATGACACCTTCGTCGAAGGCTCGTGCCTCCGGGGTGATGACGTGCTCGGGTGCGTTCGGCGTGTGCGCGCGCGAGTCGTCCAGCGCGGGGAACACGTGGCTCATCCCGCCGGAAGCCAGGATCCCGACTCGTGCGTCGCTGCGCGCGATCGCCTCCCCGAGGGCCTCGCCGAACGCCAGGAAGTTGTGGGCCTCGGCGTGCTGACAGATGCTGACCCGTAGCACGGGCTTGTCCCAGCGGAGGTGGTGGACGACGTTGACCGTGGGGTACTGGACGCCGATGTGGAGGCTCGTGGTGTTCACGACCGGCAGCTTGCGCTCGGCGCCGACCTCTGCGAGGAGGTTCGCCAGCGCGGGGGCACCGGGGTAGTCGTAGGGAAGGTCGGTGATCAGCAGCGGCAGCTCGTCGGAGGTGTAGGTGCCGCTGTACCGCTCAGCGCCAGCGACGACGTGCGCTGCGGTCGTGAACCAGTGCGTGTCGATGATCACGAGCGTGTCAACCTCGGCGGCGTCGAGCTCGGCGCGGATGTCCGCGAACCCGGCGACGAGCGTGGTGTCGTAGCCGCCGTTCATGGCGACGCGAACCCGTTCCGGTGCCATGATCTGCGGTTGGTGGCTGACGAGCGCAGCTGCGTTGATGGTTCCCATGGTCAGTTCCCCGTTGCTGGTGTCGAGCTGATGAGCGAGTCGTGGCGGGTGGCGACGTTCTTCACGTCGCAGAAGAAGTCGAAGCTCCACGTCCCGCCCTCGCGGCCGATGCCGGAGTTGCGCGAGCCGCCGAACGGCGCGGCGAGCTCGCGGACGTAGTAGCAGTTGACCCAGACGGTCCCGGCGACGAGTTGGTCCGCCACGTGCGCAGTGCGCTGCTCGTCGCGGCCGAACAGCGTCGCGGCCAGCCCGTACTCCTGGTCGTTGGCGACCGCAACGGCCTCGTCGGCGTCGGTGACGGTGTGCCAGCTCAGCACGGGTCCGAAGACCTCGCTTCGGAACAGCTCGGAGTCGTGAGCAACGTGGTCGAACATGGTCGGCTGGAAGTACAGCTCGCCGGCCTCATGGCGTCCGCCGCCCCACAGCACGCGTGCACCCGCTGCAACCGCGCGCTCGACGAACCCGTCGACGCGCGCTGCGTGCGTCGGGTGGATCAGCGGTCCGATGCGCGTGGCGCGGAGGCGCGGATCGCCGACGACCAGGGCAGCGGCGAGCACGCGCACCTTCTCGAGCAACTCGTCGGAGATCGACTCGTCAACGATGATCCGCGTGCCGGACAGGCACACCTGGCCGGCGTTCATGTACTGACCGACGATCGTCTGCGCGGCGGCGTCGAGGTCGGCGTCGTCGAGGACGACGAACGGTGACTTGCCACCGAGCTCGAAGCTGACCGGCGTCAGCGTCTCGGCAGCCGCCCGTCCGATCGAACGTGCGGTCGGCGTCGAGCCGGTGAAGCTGATGCGGTCGATGTCACTGTGGCTGACGAGCGCGGCGCCCGCAACGCTGCCGATGCCTTGCACGACGTTCAGAACGCCGTCGGGAACGCCGGCTTCAGCACTGATCTGTGCCATGAGCGCAGCCGTGAGCGGTGCCCACTCCGGCGGCTTGACGACGATGGTGTTGCCGGCGGCCAGTGCCGGTCCGACTTTCCACGTGGTCAGCATGAACGGCGCGTTCCACGGAGTGATCAGCGCAGCGACGCCACTTGGATCGAACCGGACCCGGTTGCTGACCAGCGGCGACTCGATCGACTCGCCGAGCGTCAACGCGTGCTCGGCGAAGAACGCGATGTTGTGGGCAGCACGCGGAACGACGGCGTGCTTGAGGCCCGACAGGAGCGAGCCGTTGTCGACCGATTCGACGGTCGCGATGTCGTCGACGTGTTCGTTGATCAGCTCTGCGAACCGGCGCAGGATCGGAGCACGCCCCTCCGCACCCAGCGCGGCCCAGGCGGGGAACGCGGATCGCGCTGCGTCGACGGCAGCGTCGACGTCGCTCTGATTGCCAGCGGCGACGTCGGCCAGGTGGCTGCCATCGATCGGTGAGTGATCCTCGAACCGGTCGTCGGAGGCGACCCAGCGACCACCGATCCAGTGGTCCGTGGGTACCTCGACACCGTCGACGGTGCTGAGGTGTGGGGGAGTGGTGTTCGTCATGGTGTTCCGATCGTCAGAAGGTGGCGGCATCGCGCGGAAGGCCGAGGAGCGAGCGGCCGAGGCTCTGCGCGGCGATGTCGTAGTCCGAGTAGGTGTGCGCACCGGTCATCTTCGAGTCGCGCCACAGGCGTTGCATCTCGTTGTGGGTGAACCAGGCGCTGCCGCCCGAGGCGGTGAAGAGGCGGTCGACCGCATCGATGGCGAGCTTCGTGGCATACGCCTGATTGGAACGCCAGAACACGTCCTCGGCCGGCGTGGGCAGCACCCGGGCGCGTGCCTTGCGGGTGATCTCGCACCAGTCGGCAGCCAAGCTCGCGTAGGCGGCGTTCACTTGGTGGTGCGACTCAGCGAGGCGCATGTACGCCGGTGCCGTGGCGCCGACGTTGGCACCCGTGTAGGCGCGAACCCGATTCGCCGTCTTGCCGGCGTAGACCTCGAGGAAGCGTCGAGCGATGCCCACCGACACGGCGGAGAAGCCCATCGCGAACCAGTGCGCGAAGTGGGTGTGGAAGATGGCGCCCTCGTTGCTGCCGAAGCCCTTCGACTGGCCGCTCTGCAACCCGTATCCCGACTCGATCCGGTGCTCGGGCACGAACACGTCGTCGACGACCAGCGTCTTCGAGCCGGTGCCGTTGAGACCGGCCACGAACCAGTCGTCGTGGATCTCGTAGTCACGGCGCGGGACCACGGCGTAGTGGGTGGACACGTGCCCGCCCAGCAGGGCATCCGGGCGTTGGAACCCGAGGATCGCCCAGGTCGCGTGGTCGCAGCCACTGGACCAGCTGAACCGGCCCGAGAGTCGCATGCCGCCGGGGGCCGGCTCGGCCGTGCCGAGCGGTGCGACCGAGGACGACACGAGGGCCGTCCGATCGTCGTCCCAGATCTCGTGCTGCAACTCGTCGGACATCAGCGCGATCATGTGCGAGTGCTGCGCGAGCAGGCCGGTCGCCCATGCGGTGGATGCACACGCCCCGGCGATGTCGACCACCGCCGGGCCATACGCGTCGGCGCCGACCTCGAGACCACCGAACCGCACCGGTCGGAACGCAGCGAAGAAGCCGGCGTCCTGCAACGCGGCGACGTTCGCGTCCGGCACCTTGCGCTCCTGCTCGGCCAGCGAGGTGTTGCCGGCGATCAACGGGAGGACCGCTGCGACTCGCCCGCGGAAGGAGACGTCCGCGTTCGCGGCATCGTCGAACCGCACCGACATCGAGGGCCCCCTCTCTCACACGGACGGCCGTTGTTGTAACGACCGCTCCAGTTGGAATGATCGATACACTAACGACCGGATGCGATAACGTCAAGGTCATGACTGCGCGAACGACGAGAGCGAACGGCAGGGCATCGCGACGACAGATCTTGGATGCTGCGGCGCAGATCGCAACGGAGCACGGCTACCAAGGCACCAGCATCAGCGCGGTGTCGAAACGCTCCGGTCTCCCGAACAGTTCGATCTACTGGCACTTCGAGAACAAGGAAGACCTCTTCACCGCGATCATCAACGACAGCTACGAGCAGTGGAACGCCGAGCTGGGCACGGCGCACGCCAACACCGATCGCGAGAGCGGCCACCACTTCGAGCGGCTCTACGCGCGACTGCGTCAGTTCCCCGACTTCATCCGACTCGGTCTGATCCTCACGCTCGAACGTGCGCCCGATGGCGAAGGCACCGCTCGACGCCGGTTCCTCGAGATCCGCAGGGAGTCGATCGAGAACCTTCGAGGGGCGCTCCTGCGCGACTACCCCGAGCTCGATCGCGTGCAGGCGAACGCACTCGCATCGATGACGCTGGGCATGATCGACGGAACGTTCGTCGCCTTCATGGCAGGGGAGACGACGCAGACGCCGAAGATGCTGAGCAGCGCGGTCCACGCGCTCGCACGATCGATGGTCAGCGCCGAGTTCGGCGGATCGACGACGTTCGTCGGACCCTGATGAAGCTGCTGGGATGACGTCGATTCGCGTGCGCTGACCGTGAGACTGCACCGGTGAAGGGGCCGGCCAAGAGCGTCACCGCCTGGACGCCGATCGGAGCAGCCCGAGGGGCCCTGTGGGGTGTCACCGCCGCGGTCTGGCTGGCTCTTGCCCGAGTGGCCGTCGCCTTCCTCACCAGTGAGCTGTCGTGGCGCTACGTCGCCGAGCAGAGTCGTCGCGATGCGCCGTGGTACTACCGCCTCGCTGGCGTGTGGGGCGGCAGCGAAGGTTCCTTGCTGCTGTTCACCGGTGTCGTCGCGGCCATCGTCTCGATCGAGGCCCGTCGCTGCCGTCGGCCGTCGATCGTGTGGGCGGCGGCGGTCACCGTGGTCACGTTGACGTTCATCGATCTGGCCTTCGCCTCGCCGTTCGGCACGCTCGACGCCCCCGTGCTGCGCGGCTTCGGCCTGACCCCGATCCTGGAGCACCCGGCGATGGCGATCCACCCGCCACTGCTCTACGTCGGGCTGGCCGCCACCGCGGCTGCGGCGATGGCGGTGCTCGACGGACGTTCGGCGCGCTCGTGGCTGCGGACCACCGTCGGCCTCGTCACCCTGGCGATGGCGCTCGGTGGGCTGTGGAGCTACGTCGAGCAGGGCTGGGGTGGCTACTGGGCCTGGGACCCCGTCGAGAACACCTCCCTGATCGTGTGGATGGCAGCGCTGATCGCCCTCCACGGGACGGGGAGCGGCCGGAGGGCGATGATGGCCGGCGCGGCGCCGTGGGTGCTGGCCTTGATCGGGGCAACGCTGGTGCGGTCGGGCAGCACGCCGTCGATCCACGGCTTCGCCCGCCAAGCGTCGGTTGGCTGGGCGATGCTCGCGCTGGCCGCGGCGACGGCCATCGTGATCACTGTCGTCATCGTTCGCGCGAGCCCGGGAGACACGGCGACGCGTGCAACCAACCCTGCACTTGCGAACACCGTGCTCGCCGGGGTCGCGCTCGTGGTCGTGTTCGCGGGCACGGTGGCGCCGGTGCTCATCGACGTCGTGGGCGACCGCCCGAGCGCCGTCCGCGGGGTGTTCTTCTCTCGCCTCGTCGGCCCACTCGCACTGGTCGCCGTGCCGTTCGTCGCCATGCGCCTCCGACACGCGAGGGGTCGTCTTGCCCACGTCGGCTTCCTCGTGCTGTTCGTCGGGATCGCCGCGTCGACGTTCGACCGCTCGGCCACGATCGGCGTGCACGAGGGTGAGGTGGTGACCGCCGCGGGGATGACCGTGCGCGGTGGGCCGATCTCCGTCGCCGATGGCCCTCGGGCGGGAACGCAGGCGGTCGTCGCCGAGGTCGAGCTCGACGGGCACACGCTGCACCCGTCGCTCGTCGCCTACCCGGAGCGCGGCGGCGTGCTCGCCGAGACGGCGATCGTCACTCGACCGTGGGGCGACCTGCAGGTGACCCTGAACAACGCCACCGACACCGGACTGACGTCGATCACCGTGCGATCACGACCGCTGGTCTGGCTTGTCTGGCTCGGAGCCCTGATCACCGCCGCGGGCGCGCTTGCGAGCGAGCAGCTCGCTCATCGTCGCACTCGACGACGGAGCTGACGAGGAAGCGGCCTTCGCCGCCGGCTTCGGCGCGGGGTTCGACGTCGCCTTCCCCGTGGTGCTGTTCGGTTCGGTCCGCCGACTGACGGCAGGGTTCGGCGCGTTGGTCGGATCGGCGCCCAGGCGGGGGAGCGATGCCCGAACGCGACGTCGTGCCGTGCCCAACCCGGCGCGGGCTCCGGTCAAGGTCGCGCCGCGGAGCGACAGTCGGGACAAGCCGACCGCGAGCGGCCACAGCAGTGCTGCGGCGAGCAGGAACGGGCCGGCCAGCTCCAGCGAGCGGAACCCGGCGCGCAGCGTGCCGGTGTCGAACACCTGTGACGGCGTCACCTCGCCGCGGCCGCCGCTGGCGGTCGACAGCTTGGCGAGCAGCGGGGCGTCGGCGCTGCCCGGCGCGTACTCGGCGGGGTAGCTCTCGTTGGCGATCGTGCTGCTGGCCAGCACGGTGCCGCCGTCGGCGGTGATGTTGACGCCGACGGCGTACGTGCCACTGCGGTTGGCCGGGGCGACGCCTTCGAACGTGTCGCCGGCCGTGCGCTCCAGCGGCACCTCGATGCGCTGGCCGTCCGGTCCGGAGACCGTGGCGGTGCCCGCCGACCCGTCGGGGAAGGCATCGCTGCCCTGCACGGTGACGTGCAGCTGCCCGTTGCTCACCGTCGCCTGTGCGGCACCGGCGGTGTCGCCGCTCTGGAACGTGTCCTTGACGACCCGACTCCAGAAGTCGACGTAGCCGTCCCAGTTGGCCCACTGCTGCGACCACGTGCGTGACGCGTCGCTGGTCCAGCTGGTGGCCTTGCCGAGACCGGCCTGCCAACGCGCCAGCAGCGGATCGCGGTCGGGTCCGATGCGCATCATCGTGGTTGCGCCCGGCTTGGCGGTGGTGGCCACGTAGCCGAGCAGGTCGGGGGAGGCGGTGAGCGGGGCGACCACCGGATCGTTGGAGGTCAGCTCGGGGAGGAAGTCGCCCTCGTTGATGAAGTCGCGGCTGGCGATCACGGCCTCCTCGGCCATGATCTGCGGGACGTCGGCGAGGTTCGTGCCGGGGTAGTAGCGGCCGTGGCCGGCGATGGCGACGTGCTCCAGCGACGGCGCGGCGCCCTCACCGGTGCCGAGCACGGACACGGTGATGCCCGACTCGTCGTAGAGCTTCCCGGCCCGATCGGCGAGCTGCTCGATGATGTTGACATCGGTGAAGCCGTCGGTGAACAAGATGATGTGCTTCAGCTCGGCGCTGCTGGCGAGCAGCGCGTCGGCGGCGTCGTCCAGCGAGGCCAGCAGGTTCGTGCTGCCATCGGGGTGGAGCTCGCCGAGACCCTCGTCGATCACGCTCTGCGGCGGCAGCTGCTGCAGGTCGATCACCCACTTCGTCCCGGCGTTCCACGCCAGCACACCGACCTCGTCGTTGGCGGTCAGCGCCTCGATCGTGCGCTCGGCGGCAGCCTTGGCGATGTCGGTCTTGTTGACCCCGCCCTCGGTGCGCTGCTGGTCGGCGCCGCTGCCACAGTGGCAGTTGGCCATCGACCCGCTCGTGTCGATGCTGAGCACCTCGGCCACGGTCTTGCGGCGCTTCGGGTCGAGGATCTCGCTGTCGACCGGCAGCAGGTCGCTGAGCGGCGACTCGCGATATCCGCCGACGCCGTAGCTGTGGTCGCCGCCGATCGTGACCAGTCCGCGGCCGAGATCGCGAACCGCGGTGGTGATGCTCTCGATCTGCTCGCCGGTCAGCGACTTGGCATCGACGTCGACGAGCACGATGCCGGCGTACGTGGCCAGCTCCTGCACGTCCGGCACCTCGGCCGGGTTGATCAGCTCGGTGGCGATGCCGCCGGCGTTCAACGCGTTGATCAACGTGTCGGCCTCACCGCTGCTGCCCTGCACCACCAGCACCCGCGCCGGGCCGTCGACCGGCACCGCAGCGAAGGCTGCGTCGTTCTGCGGCTGCGCATCGCCGGCACTCGTGACCACCGCCTGGTAGCGCAGCACGGCGGCGGGGGTCTCGCCGGCGTTGTCGGTGAACGTCACGACGTTGTCGCCGGGCTCGACGTCCACCGTCTGCCTTCCGACCTCATCGCCGTCGCGACGGAGCACGACGGTGGCCTTGCCCTGCTGCGTCGCCGACACGTGCACGTCGACCTTCAGCTCGTCGCCCACGCGGGCCAGTCGCGGCACGTCGATGCTCGACACGGCAACGTCGTTGCCGATCGACGAGTCGATGGTGTGCACGTCGATCTGGATGTCGCGCAGCCCGAGCTGCTGGGCCTCGGCCAACGCGTCGCCGCTGGTGACCCGGCCGTCGCTGATGATCACGATGCGACGCTTGGCGTCGCTCGGCAGCACCGCACCACCGAGGCGGAGCGCAGTCGAGATGTCGGTCGCGCTCTCGTCGATCACCACCGCCGGACCATCGAACTGCTTGGACTGCTCGAGCACGCGATCGAGGCGGGCGTCGCCGCCGAACACGACGATCGCGCTCAGGGCCGCGTCGGGCTGCTTGGCCATGGCCTCGTCCAGCCAGTCGAGCGCGGCGCGATCGCCCGCAGGGCCGAGTGATGCCGAACCGTCGAGCAGGAACACGGTGGCCACGCGGTCGCTCTGTCGGCGGATCGTCGGCGCGATCAACGCTCCGATGAGCAGTGCGGCCACGACGAGCCGAGCCGCGATCGCGAAGCGCCACTGGCGGCGCGACACGCCGAGCCGTCGCCACGCCAACCACGTCTCGACCGCCAGCAGCACGAGGAGGGGGAGGATCACCCACGGCAGCAGCGAGTGCTCCGTGCGTGCCGGGGTGACCGCTCGAGCGGCGTCGTCGACCGGCGGCACGAGCGTGTCGCGCGGCGAGACGGCCGACTCGGTGGTCGGTGGGTTGACAGCGATCAACCGATCCGGGTTGCCGGTGGTCTGGATGATCCAGAACCCCGGCAGCGTCGCCCGCAGCGCGGGGTCGCCGGCGGTGAACCCGCGGGTCTGCCCGTCGGGGCCGACGATGGTCGCGTCGGCAGACGGATCGATCGGCAACGCCGCACCGACCTCGATCGACGGCGACGACAGCGCGGTGCCGGACAGCTCGGTGAGGATGCGGTCGCCGAGGATCGGGAAGGCGATCTGCACCGGCAGGTTGGAGTCGGCGATGGCGAACGTGAGGTAGTCGAAGCGCTGCCCTCCCGCGGCGACGTCCATCTGGCCGCGCAGGAGCAGCGGCGCTGCCTCGCCGGCGACGAGCACCTCGGCACTGCCCGGGTCGGTCACCCGTTGCGCCTGAGCGATGGCCACCGACGTCAGATCGATCCCGCTGAGCAGCGCGTCGTCGCCGAGCAGCAACGTCACCGCAGGGTTGTCGACCGTGCCGCTCACGGTGATGCCGGGCACGCCGCCGGGCGGAGCCACGGCGAGGAAGTCGGCCTTCGGCGCAGCCGGCACGGCAACGCCGCTGTAGACGACGATGTCGTAGCCCTCACCCGACGGGCCGGCCGCGCCAGGCGCGACCTCGGCGAGGTCAACCGTCACGCCGGGGATCGACGTCAGCAGCTGCTGCCAGAACAGCGGATCGCCGGCGATCAGCACCTTCAGGTCCGGCCGCTTGCCGGCCACCGCCACGCCGACGTCATCGGCGGCCAGCAGATCGCCGCCGCCGAGGTACGCCTCGACGCGCTCGCCGCCCGGCAGGTCGACTTCGACGTCCTTGGCCGAACGAGCACCGATCGTCACGCTGGGCGTCGCCGCCGTGGCGCCGTCGACGTCGACCCGCACGGTCTCGGTGACCGTCGTGTCGCCGTAGTTGCGCACGGTCACCCGTGCGTGCAGGCCGCTGCCTCGTGGCTCGACGACGACCCGGCTGATCGCCCGGTTCGTGTTCTGCGACCCGATGCGCTCGTAACGCGTGTTCGGCGGCAGCAGCTTCTCCTCGTCGGAGGTCAGCCCACCGTCCGACAGCAGCACGAACCCGATGTCGGCCGTCGACGTGTCGAGGCTCTCGGCGAGGCTGAACGCGCCGGCGAAGTCGCTGTGACCGGCGGTCGTCTGCACGGTGCGCAACGCGCCGGCGAACGCTTCCTCGTCGTCGCTGGCGGTGAGCACCACTCGCGGTCGATCCGAGGCGACGACGATCGAGGCGATGCCTCCGTCGGGCAGCTCGGCGCGCAGCTGCTTGGCTCGCTTCTCGGCGGCGTGCAAGCGATCCGGCGACCCGTCGACCGACGCCATCGAGCCCGACGCGTCGATGATGAACACGGTGTGCTCGCTGAGTGCCGATGCCTCCAGGCGCACCGGCTTGGCGACCGCCAGCGCCAGCAGCACGACGAGCAGCAGCTGGGCCAGCAGGAGCAGGCTCCAGCGCAGCTTCTGCCACGGCGACGCCGAGCTGACCGGGCGTTCGATCGAGCGCCACAGGAACGTCGAACTGACGGTGACCGCCTGACGACGCGGCTTGAGGATGTGGAACAGCAGCACCGGGACGGCCAGGCCGAGCAGGGCCAGACCGAAGGGGTTGGCGAGCGTCCAGCCGAACGCCAGCAGCCCGGTCATCGGACCAGGCCCTGCTCGCGCCAACCGCGCAGCACGACCTCCTCGATCGGGTCGTCGGCCATCACCTGCTGGTACACCGCGCCGCGCGATCGGCAGCGTGCCGCTGCCTCCAGCAGCCAGCGATCGACGACGGCGCGGTAGCTCTTCACGCTGTCCAGGCTGAGGCTGACCGCGACCTGCTCGCCCGACTCGGCGTCGACCACGTCGAGGTCGCCGACGCCGTCAGGCATCAACGTCGGATCGATCTCCTCGCGCGCCAGCACGTGCAGCACGGTGACATCGCCGCCACGCGCCGGGAGGCGATCGATCGCCGGTTCCCACGACGGCGTCAGCAGATCGCTGATCACCACGGTCACCCCGGCGGGGCCGGGGCGGGCGAGCAGGTCGCCGGCAGCGGACCGCAGGTCGGTCGGGCCGGCGGGCTGCACCGAATCGAGCGCTCTGAACAGCGCGCCGATCGCGTGGCGACCACTGAACCGCTGTGGCGGACGAGTGCCTGGCTCGAGGTGCAGCGTCACCACATCGCGGCGGGTGAGCGAGCAGAACCCGATGGCCGCGGCGAGGCGCTTCGCCTGAGCGAGCTTGTCGTAGTGGCCCATCGACGCCGACACGTCGAACAGGATGCGGACGTTGAGATCGTCCTCGGCCTCGAACAGGCGCACGAACAGCTGGCCGGTGCGTGCGTACAGCGCGTAGTCGATGCGCCGGTAGTCGTCACCGGGGTGGTACTCGCGCTGATCGGCGAAGTCGAGGGAGTTGCCGTAGCGAGTCGAACGGTGCTCGCCCGAGAAGCGCCCGGCGAGTCGCCGGCGCGTCCGCAGCTGCAACTGCTCCAGTTGCGCCAGCAGCCTCGGTTCGAGCAGGTCGGTCACGGCGCGCCGCGCATCCCGGCTGCCGGCTCGCGCACGGCGTCGAGCAACGCGCCGACGAGCTGATCGGGCGACACGCCGTCGGCAGTGGCCTCGTAGCCGACCACCAGCCGATGGCGCAGCGCAGCCGGAGCGACGGCGCGGATGTCGGCGATCGACACGTTCGGTCGACCGTCGAGCAGCGCGGTGACCTTGCCGGCCAGCACCAGCGCCTGCGCACCGCGCGGCGATGCGCCGAAGCGCACGTAGCGGCGGATCTGATCGGGTGCGGCCTCGTTGTCCGGATGGGTGGCGACGACGAGATCGACGGCGTGGCGCAGCACGTGGCTGGCGATCGGCACCTCGCGGGTCAGCTCGATCATGGCCAGCAGCGTCGGCGCGTCGGCGACCGCGTTCATCGTCACCGAGCCGGTACCGGTGGTCCGCTCGAGCACGGTGACGAGGTCCTCGGCCGACGGGAACGGCACGAGCGCCTTCAGCAGGAATCGGTCGAGCTGCGCTTCGGGCAACGGGTACGTGCCCTCCATCTCCAGCGGGTTCTGCGTGGCCATGACGAGGAACGGGCGGGGGAGCGGGCGCGTCGCCCCGCCGGCGGTCACCGAGCGCTCCTGCATCGCTTCGAGCAGCGCTGACTGCGTCTTCGGTGTCGCCCGGTTGACCTCGTCGGCGAGCACGAAGCTGGCGAACACCGGCCCCGGACGGAACGTGAAGCCCTTGTGACCCCGTTCGTCCTCTTCGAGGATCTGCGTGCCGACGATGTCCGCCGGCATCAGGTCGGGTGTGAACTGCACGCGCGAGAACGGCAGCTCCACCGCCTGCGAGAGCGTCTTGAGGAGCATCGTCTTGCCGAGGCCGGGAACGCCCTCGAGCAGCGCGTGCCCCTCGGCCAGCAGGCAGGTGACCACCGTGCGAACCAGGTCGCCCTGGCCGACGATCACCTTGCCCACCTCCGACTCGATCTGCGTCGCCAGCTCGGCGTAACGCTCCGGCGAGATGTCGGGAAGTTGGTTGCTCATCAGGAACGGCTCCTCATCATGAACGGCCTTGGAGTTGATCGAAGTAGGCGAGCACCACGCTGCGCACGGCGGGCGGGACCGACGGGTTGCTCATCGCATCGGTGGCGGTCCTGGCGTAGTCGTCGATGGCGTCGTTGACCGGCACCCGCGACTGACCGTTGTTCGTCTGACCGTTGGTCTTGCCGATCGTTCCGCCCTGGCCGGTGCCGGTGCCACCACCGACCACCCCGGTCTCGCCACCGGTGCCGTGCACGGGGTCGTAGATCGTCGAGGTGTCGGGGATCTGGCCCTCCGGACCGTCGGTGTGCCCCGTGCCCACGCCCTGGCCGCCCTGCCCACCCTGACCCGGCGAGCAACCCGAGCAGCCGCCGGTGTTGCCACTCGGTGATCCACCCGTCCCGCCCGTTCCCTGACCGCCCTGGCCCTGGCCCTGACCCTGGCCTTGTCCCTGACCTTGTCCTTGTCCTTGGCCCTGACCTTGTCCTTGTCCTTGTCCTTGTCCTTGTCCTTGGCCTTGGCCTTGACCTTGGCCCTGTCCCTGGCCTTGACCTTGGCCCTGACCTTCGCTCGGGCTGTTGCCGCCGTTGCGAGCGTCGTCGAGGCGCTCGGCGGCGTCGCCGGACGCGCCGGCGGCCTGCTCCGCTGCGCTCTGCGCGTCGACGTTGGCCGACGCCTGCGCGGCGGCGGTGGCCGCCTCACCGAGCCGGGCCTGCGCGGTCGCCACGTCGCCCTCGCTCAACGCCGCAGCGGCGGCGTTCAACGCTGCCGCCGTGGCCGGGTCGCCGGCCTGCTGCGTCGCCGCCAGGTCCTCCAGGCGCTGGGCCGCCTCCTGCTGCTCCGCCGGTGTCATCGTCGGCAGCTCCTGCTGCAGCGCCTCGATCTGCTCCTGCACGCTCTGGTTGCTCGACGCCCCCGGCAGCGGCGAGCTCTCCAAGCTGCGCGCCAGACCCTCGCTGGCCGCCTTCTTGGCCAGCAGGTCGTTGCCGGCCTTGTCCTCGAGCTCGGACGTGGTCTCGTCGATCAGCTCCTCGGCCTTGTCGAGCGAGTCGGTCTTGGCCAGATCCTCGGCCAGCTGGTGCAGCCGCTCGGCAGCCTCGGCCCCACCGGGCAGTGCCTCGATGCGCTGCGCCTCCTGTTCGATCACATCGGCGGTCGCCTGCACCGCTTCGCGGTCGCGCTCGTGGCGTTCGCGCAACGCGTCCTGGGGGTTGGCGATCAACGCCAGCACGATCGCTGCCGGGGCGATGAACGCGGCGACGATCGTCGGCTTGCGCTGCCACCGCAGTGGTACGGCAGCGCGCGACGAACCGGCATCGGCGAGCTCGGTCGCCCGTCGCTGCACCCGGCCGGCGAACATGTCGTCGTTGCGCTCCAGCTCCAACGCGGTGGCGAACGCGTCGCGTGTCGCCAGGCCGCGATCGGCAGCACGCGCCACCACCTGGTCCGGCACGCGCGTCGTGATCGCGGCGATGGCCACCAGCACCACGGTGCCGACGGCCAGCCACGCCGCGGCGGGCTCCGCCCACGACCACGGCAGCCAACGCGCGGCGAGGACCAACGCCAACGCGGCGACGGCGACGACGGGCGCGAGGAGCTGCGCGGTCGCCAGCGCCCACGCCAGACGCAATCGTCGGCGGACCCCACGCATCAGATCCGATCGGCGGACGCTCCGCGTCCGAGTACCCGTTCCAGGCTCAGGTTCAGGTTTCATCGTTCACTCTCCGCAGGTGTGCGCAGCCGTCGGGCTGCGAGAAGGGACAGGAGGCCGGCCAGGACGGTGAGGGCGATGGTGCCGACGGCCCACGCCGGGAAGCCCGTGCGCTCGCCGTCGATGATGCGGAAGCGCGCCCCGAAGTCCTGGTCGGGGAACCACGCCAGCCACGAGTCGTCGTTGCGCGACTTGGCCTCGACGATCAGCTTGCGCACGTCGCGCAGCGGGTTGCCGCCATCGGTGGCCACCTCGCCAGCGGTCGCGTCGGCGACGATCGAGATCGGGTTGATCGCCATCAGCACCGCCGGCGGGTTGACCTCGTCGGTGCCGCTGCTGCGGTCGGCCACGGCCATCGTGGCGAACGCCAGCGGGCCGGAGATGATGAGCAGTGCGGTGAAGCCGTAGGCCAGCAACGTCGCGGTCTGCACGCGCTTGGCCACGGCGCTCAACGAGGCGATCATCACCGTCAGCAACAGGGCGACGAGGCACACGACACCGAGGCCCTTCGCCGCGTCGAGCAGACGGATGCCGCCGAGCAGGTAGGCAACGGTCATCACCGGAAGTGAGGCGACGATCAGCAGGGCGAGGAAGCTCATCCCGGCGAGGACCTTGCCGAGGATGATGCTGCGCGGTCGCAGGAGCGTGACCTGCAGCGGCAGCAGGGTCTGGCGTTCGCGCTCGCCGGCGATCGCCCCGGCGGTGAGACCGGGGACGAAGAACAGCACGAGGGCGAGCATCACGAACAGCACCCACTCGTACACGTCGCGACCGAGCCGCGTCTGGCGGGCGAGGTCGAGCTCGATCTGCCCGCTCGCCGACGTGCCCTGGTACACGAGGTACACGGTGAGCGTGAGCATCGCCAGGAACACGCCGATGACGACGAAGGCGCGCCCGGTACGCATCCGCTCGCGCAGCTCGCGTCCGAGGACCGGGTTCATCTGCATGGCACTGCATCCGTTCTCATTGCACGAGCCCTTCGGTGATCGTCATGAACAGCTGCTCGAGCCCGCCGGACTCCTCGACGAACTCGACGACCTCGCGCTCGTCCTCGGCAACGAGGCGACGCAACAACGCCGACTGCTCGGCGTCGTCGGCGACCGTGAACGTCTCCGTGGCGTGGTCGGAGTACCGCACGCGAACGGTCCGCGATCCGCCGAGGCGCTGCAGGATCTCGCGCGGTGGTCCGCTGGCCAGCAGGCGACCGGCCTCCATGATCGCCACGTCCGAGCACATCTCCTCGAGCTCGGCGAGGATGTGCGACGAGATGACGATGGTCTTGCCCATCGAGTTCAACGAACGCAGCAGCTCGCGCAGCTCGACGCGAGCACGCGGGTCGAGCCCGCTGGCCGGCTCGTCGAGGATCAGCAGCTCGGGGTCGTGCACGAGCGCCCGCGCCAGGCTCAGTCGCTGCTTCATGCCGCGTGACAGCGAGTTGACCATTGCCGTCCGCTTCACCCCGAGGTCGACCAGCTCCAGCAGGCCGTCGATGAGCGACGGCCACTCGATGCGCGGGATGCCGTACGACGCGGCGAAGAACTCGATGTACTCGTCGACGCGCAGGTTGTCGTACACGCCGAGGTTGTCGGGCATGTAGCCCATCCGGCGCCGGACGGTGCGCGGCTTGCTCGACGGGTCGGCGCCCATCACCGTGATCGAACCGGACGTCGGCCGAAGCAGCGTGGCCATCATCGCGAAGGTCGTGCTCTTGCCCGCGCCGTTCGGACCGATCAACCCGAAGATCGAACCACGCGGCACGGCGAGCTCCAGCGAGCTCACCGCCGTGAGCTGGCCGTAGCGCTTGGTCAACGCCACCGACCGCACCGCCATGGGCACCGGTTCGCTCGTCACCGTCTCGCTCGGCTCAGGCGCATCGGTCGTCTCGATCACATCGCTCATCCCGCGGCCACCTCCTTCGCCGTCAAGCCGCGCAGGGTGATGGTCACGTCGCCGTTGAACATGAACTGGTTGTCGTTGGGCACACGAGCCAGCACGACGCCATCGACGACGGCCGCGGCCGGGAGGTGGACGATCCGCTTGGCCGGCACCGCCGTGGTCCACGACGTCCCGTTCCAGATCTCGATGTTCGCCAGTCCGGCGGGCAGCTCCAGCCCCAACGGCCCCACGTTGGCCGAAGTCGGGAGCATGAAGCGATACACCCAGTCGCTCAGCCCGTTGCCGAACTGCGTCAACGGCGTGCGCACGGTGACACCGCGGACGGCGGCCGCCGACAGCGGTCCCACACCCGGCTGCACCGGCGCGGTCGTGGTGACGACGGCGCGCGTCTGCAGCCGGCTGGCTGATGCGTCGCCGGGTCGATCGGCGGTCCAGCCGGCGACGCGGACCATGCCGTGGGGGTAGAGCGAGTGCGACCCGGATGCCAGACCCCACACGCCTCGCTCGACGATCTGATCGCTCGAGCTGTCGATCGGGACGTTGTTCCAGGCTCGGTCGAACAGGCCGAACCCGGACGGCAGGGGATCGGCGTCGATCGCCGCCGTTGCCGACGCGCCGGGTGCCAGCTCACCGATGTACTTCGCCCCGCCCGGCCCGAACACGGCGACGTCGTGGAGCGGGTACGGGTTGGTGTTGGTGACCGTGGTGCTGACGTCGTCGCCATCGACGACCGCTTCGACGCGCAGCCCGACGTCGCCCGTCGCGCCGGTCACCGTGGCGGTGCTGACCTGGCCGGCCTCGAGGCGGAACGACACGTCGGCCCGATCGCCGCCGGTCGCGAACTGCGACGCCACGGAACGGAAGCCGAAGAACATGGTGTCCGCCTCGCTGTCGCTCTGCCAGCCGTCCGGGAGCGAGACGCGCGAGGTGCCGCCGTCGCGGCTGAAGGCGAGCACGCTGACCTGGGCCTCGCCGCCACCCGGGTAGCCGTCGACGAAGGTCGACGCCACCGGCTTGCCGGACGAACGCCACTGGTTGCCGTAGGCGATGATCCCGCCGGCGGCGATGAGCGCGAGCAGCGGGATGGCCACCCAGGCGAACGTCAGTCGGCGGGTCATCTTCAGCACCACGAACACGAGGATCGACACGGCGAACCAGTAGACGACCAGCGGCCAGAGCAGCGGGCCGAGCGAGGGCAGCGTCACGCCCGCCCGACGAGCGAGGTCCTGCTGCACCGGCACCGTCTGCTCGTTGCCGAAGAACTGGTTGGCGTCGTCGGTGTACGCCGAGCCGCTGGGCTCGATGATCGTCGCCCAGCGGCCGGCAGACCCAGCGCCATCGATGATGCGCACCTCGCCGCGACCCGCCCACGCGTACCCAGCGGCGCCCGGCTGCCACTCCTTCGGGAGCGCGCTGAGGTCGCCGTCGTCGTCGAGCAGCAGGCGGCCGCCACGGTTCAGCCAACCGAGCATCGACGTCCGCTGGTCCTGCGACATCGAGCGCAGGTCGGCCGATGTGGCGATGATCGTGTCGTAGACGTCGAGCGCTGCGGAGCCGAGGTCGAAGACCTCGACCGGCAGTTGGCCGAGCTGCGCACGTCCCGTGTCGCTCGACATCGTGACGACCTCGGGCACCTTGCCGACTCGAGTGGCCAGCGCCGGCATCACGCCGACGATCTCCACCTGCTCGGCGACCTTCATCGAGACCTGCTTGGTCGCCACCAGCGAGTCGCCGCGAAGCAGCTGGACCTTGATCGGGCTGCTGTCGAAGCCCGTCGGAGCGACCAGCAGGAACGCCTTCGTCGTCCCGCCGGCCACCTCGATGTCGCGCACGACCGTCGCCCCGGAGGTGGCCAGCACCTCGATGCGACCGCGGAACAACGTCGATGCCTCGAGGGTGACGGTGACCACGACGTGATCGCCGAGGTCGAACCAGCCGCGCATGCCGGCGTCGACGGTGACCTTCGGCGGTGCCTCGGCGGCGGCTGCGGGCGCGCCGGAGCCGGATCCGATGACGAGCAGCAGGAGCACGGCGACGAGCTGGCACGCGCGCCGCACGACCCGTTGGTTCACCCTCCCAGCTGCCACAGAACCTTCAGACGCACGCCGCCCCCCTCTGGTTCCCGGAGTCTTCCAGACCGACCAGATGCGACGTGGTCGCGTCGGAGCAGGTCACGCCGTGCCGGTAACGTGCGCGGCGTGGTGCGTCGGGCCGGTCCTCTGCTTCGGGTCGGCCTCGTGTGCCCGTACAGCCTGTCGGTGCCCGGCGGCGTGCAGGCGCAGGTGATGGGTCTGGCGCGAGAGCTGCGCCGGTCGGGGATCGAGGCGCGGGTGCTGGCACCGTGCGACGGGCCGCCACCGGCGACGTTCGTGACCTCGCTCGGCAACAGCCTGCCGACGTCGGCCAACGGCTCGGTCGCTCCGTTGGCGCCCGATCCGGCCTGTGCGCTGCGCACGATGCGGGCGCTGCACGACGAGGCGTTCGACGTGCTGAACATCCACGAGCCGTTCGTGCCCGGCCCGACGATGACCGCCACGCTGATCCACCCGGCGCCGATCGTCGCCACCTTCCACGCCGCCGGCGAGAGCGCCAGCTACCGCTACTTGAAGCACGGGATCCGCCCGACGCTGCCGAACATCAACCAGACGTTCGTGGTCTCCAAGGACGCCGGCCTGCTGCTCGACGAGTTCTTCGACATGCCGTACGAGGTGCTCTTCAACGGCGTCGAGCTGCAGCCGTACCGCGACTCGCCGGCGCATCCGACCGACGGCCCGACGATCTTCTTCTGCGGGCGCCACGAGGAGCGCAAGGGCCTGGACGTGCTGCTGACGGCAATGGCCTCGTTGCCCGAGGGCGTGCGCCTGTGGATCGGCAGCGACGGGCCGGACAGCGCGCGGCTGCGGGCCCAGTTCGCCGGCGACCCCCGCATCGAGTGGCTCGGTCGCCTGTCCGATGCCGACAAGCGAGCTCGGCTGAAGGGCGCCGACGTCTTCTGCGCGCCGTCGCTGCACGGTGAGTCGTTCGGGGTGGTGCTGATCGAGGCGATGGCGGCCGGCACGGCGATCGTCGCCAGCGGGCTCGACGGCTACCGCAACGTGGCCACCGATGGGGTCGACTCGGTGCTCGTCGAGCCCGGCGACCCGGTGGCGCTGGCTGCCGCGCTGCAGCGGGTGCTGACCGACCGGGCACTCGCCGAACGGATCGAAACCGCAGGTGAGCTGCGTGCTGCGGACTTCTCGATGACCACCTTGGCGGGCATCTACGCCGAGCGCTTCCAGCTGCTGGCCGACGAACGACGCGCCCAACGAGCCGGCCAGCGGACCGGGTCGCACGACGGCGCCGCGGAGCAGGCATCGAGCTGGCGTGGCCGACTGCGCCGTATGATCTCCTGATCAGGCCGCAGCGACGAGCGCGCGGCCCTCGCCCATCGAAACCGGAGCAAGCCACATGGTTTGGATCATCCTCCTCGTGGTGGTGGCGATCATCGCCATCTACCTCATCACCGCCTACAACGGTCTCATCCGTCGCCGCAACCAGGTGGAGAACGCCTGGTCGCAGATCGACGTGCAGCTGAAGCGGCGCATCGACCTCATCCCCAACCTCGTCGAGACCGTCAAGGCCTACGCAGCGCACGAGAAGGAGACGCTCGACGCCGTCATCCGTGCCCGCAACGCCGCCATGGCCGCTCCGTCGACGCCGGCCGGGCAGGCCGACGCCAGCAACCAGATCTCCGGCGCGCTGCGCCAGCTGTTCGCCCTGAGCGAGGCCTACCCCGACCTCAAGGCCAACCAAAACTTCCTCGCGCTGCAGGAGGAGCTGACGGCCACCGAAGGACGCGTTGCCTACTCGAGGCAGTTCTACAACGACGCCGTGCTCGGCTACAACAACAAGCTGCAGGCCTTCCCGACCGTCTTCTACGCCCGTGCGCTGAAGTTCGAGAAGCGGGAGTACTTCGAGGCGGACGAGGCGTCCCGCGAAGTGCCGAAGGTGCAGTTCTGAGCACTGCTCGCCCATGTTCGAACTGATTCGCGCAAACAAGCGTCGCAGCGCGCTCCTCATCGCCGGGTTCGTCCTGCTGCTCTCCGCCGTGGGAGCAGCGTTCGGCGCGTTCATCGGCTCCGGCCCGGTCGGCACGATCATCGCCCTCGTCCTGTCGGGCGCGATGGCCTTCGCCTCCTACTGGAAGGCCGACTCGATCGCCCTCGCCGTCAGCCGTGCCAAGCCGGCCGACCCGGAGGAGTTCGCTCGACTGCACAACCTCGTCGAGGGGCTGTGCATCGCCAGCGGCCTGCCCAAGCCGCGGGTGTACATCGTCGACGATCCGGCACCCAACGCGTTCGCCACCGGCCGCAACCCGAAGCACGCGGCGATCGCCGTCACCACCGGGCTGCTGCAGAAGATGAACCGCGTCGAGCTCGAAGGCGTGATCGCCCACGAGCTGTCGCACATCCGCAACTACGACATCCTCGTGTCGACGCTTGCAGTCACGCTCGTCGGTGCGGTCGCGCTGCTCACCAACATCGCCGTGCGGATGATGTGGTGGAACGGCGGCCGCGTGCGCCGCGACGGCGACCAACGAGACGGCGGCAACCCGATCGCCATCCTCGGCTTCGTCCTGCTGATCTTCGCCCCGCTGATCGCCAAGGCGATGCAGGCCGCCGTCAGCCGCAAGCGCGAGACGCTTGCCGACGTCAGCGCATGCCAGATGACGCGCTACCCGCCGGGGCTGATCAGCGCGCTGGAGAAGCTGCGCGATGACACCACGGTCACGCACGCGGCGTCCACCGCAACGGCGCACCTGTGGATCGAACAGCCCATGTCGGGCGTGGGTGACGACGGGAAGATGGGCCGTTGGAACAAGATGTTCGACACCCACCCCCCGCTCGAGGAGCGCATCGCGCTGCTCCGCGAGCTGTGACCCGGAGGTTGCCCACCATGTCCGCCACCCGAACCCACACGCGCGCGTCGCTGGCGCTGCTGCTCGTTGCCTCGCTCGGCGTCGCCGCGTGCAGCTCCGACGGCGGCTCGTCGGCCGACTCGACGATCGCTGCGACGACGCCGGCAACCATCCCGCCGGTCGGCACGACGCCGGGGACGGCACCGTCGGTGGACACGACGCCGGCCACGGATGCAACCACGACCACCGTGCCGGCCGGGCCCGTGTACCCGCTGACCGGGTTGCCGGTCACCGATGAGGCCGCGGCGCAGCACCCGGCGCTCGTCGTCAAGATCGACAACAACGCCGGAGCGCGACCGCAGAGCGGCTTGAACGAAGCCGACCTCGTGTACGAGGAGATCGTCGAGGTCGGCACGCGCTTCGCCGCCGTGTTCCAGAGCCAGGGAGCCGACCCGGTCGGGCCGATCCGCTCCGGTCGCACCCAGGACATCGCCCTGCTCGGCTCGTTGAACAAGCCGCTGTTCGCCTGGAGCGGCGGCAACGGACGGGTCACCGCGGCCATCGCCGCCAGCGACCTGTTCAGCCTGAGCAACCTGAACACGAAGATCCAGAAGCAGGCCGGGTTCTTCCGGTCCAACGTGCACGAGGCGCCACACAACCTCTATGCCCAGACCACCGGGTTGTGGTCGCTGAACCCGATCTTCCACGGGCCGCCCGCAGCGCAGTTCAGCTACCGCGCCGACGGCGCCGCCCCGACGGGCGCGCCGTCCACCGGGGTGTCGCTGGTGATGGGCGGCTTCAAGATGGACTGGACGTTCGACGCGGCGTCGGGCACGTACCTGCGCACGTCCGAGGGCAAGGTGCACAAGGACTCGCTCACCGGCAACCAGCTCAGCACCAGCAACGTCATCGTCCTCGTCGTCGACTACCGGCCGAGCCCCGCCGACGGCAACAGCCCGGAGGCGCAGACGCTCGGCTCCGGCCAGGTGATCGTGTTCACCGGCGGCACGATGGTCACCGGCACGTGGGAGCGGGCCGATCGCCTCGATCCGTTCACGCTGAAGGACGCCGACGGCAACGTCATCGAACTGACGCCCGGCCGCACCTGGGTCGAGCTGGCCGAGAACGGCAACGCCACCCCCCACTCCTGAGCCATCCGCACGCCAGCGCGGAGCGGCGCCGGAACTCCTTGGGTCCGCCACGGCGGCGGCGGTACGCTGGCGTCCATGAGCTCGCAGTCGCCCACGTCGCGCGTCACCGGCACCTACCAGGTGAAGCGTGGCCTCGCCGAGATGTTGAAGGGCGGCGTCATCATGGACGTCGTCACGCCCGAGCAGGCCAAGATCGCCGAGGACGCAGGCGCATGCGCGGTCATGGCGCTGGAGCGCGTGCCCGCCGACATCCGCCGCGACGGCGGCGTGGCCCGCATGAGCGACCCGGAGATGATCGAGGGCATCAAGGCCATCGTCACCATCCCGGTGATGGCCAAGGCCCGCATCGGCCACTTCGTCGAGGCGCAGATCCTCGAGGCCCTGGGCGTCGACTACGTCGACGAGAGCGAAGTGCTCACCCCGGCCGACGAGACACACCACATCGACAAGTTCGCCTTCACCGTGCCGTTCGTGTGCGGTGCCACCAACCTCGGCGAGGCGCTGCGTCGCATCAGCGAGGGCGCGTGCATGATCCGCTCCAAGGGTGAGGCCGGCACCGGCAACATCGTCGAAGCCGTGCGCCACCTGCGCAACATCCTCGGCGACATCCGCAAGATCACCCAGGCCGATTCGGCCGAGCTGTTCAACTGGGCCAAGCAGCTGCAAGCGCCGCTGCCGCTCGTGCAGGAGATCGCCGAGACCGGCGTGCTGCCCGTCCCGCTGTTCTGCGCCGGTGGCATCGCCACCCCGGCCGACGCCGCGCTGGCCATGCAGCTCGGCGCGGAAGCCGTGTTCGTCGGTTCCGGCATCTTCAAGAGCGACGATCCGTCGCCGCGGGCGAAGGCCATCGTCGAGGCCACCACCCACTTCCGTGACGCGCACATCCTGGCCAAGGTCAGCCGCGGGCTCGGCGCCCCGATGACCGGCATCGCCATGGACGAGATCAACCAGCGCTACGCAGAGCGGGGTTGGTGAGCTCGTTGTCCCGCGTTCCTGGGCAGCCCCCAGGTGGACCAGCCCGTGACTCGCGGTCCGGTGATCGGCGTGCTCGCCCTGCAGGGAGCCTTCGCCGCGCATGAGCGCGCCCTCGCCGAGGTGGGCGCCACCACCCGGCAGGTCCGCACGCCGGAGCAGCTGACCGAGGTCGACGCGCTGGTGATGCCCGGCGGTGAGAGCACGACGATGTCTCGCCTGCTCGACACCAGCGGGTTGTTCGAGGAGATCGCCGCACGCATCACGAGTGGCATGCCCGTGTTCGGCACCTGCGCCGGGATGATCCTGCTGGCGACCGACGTCGCCGACGGTCGTCCCGATCAGCGCAGCTTCGCCGCCATCGACGTGTCGGTGCAGCGCAACGGGTACGGCCGGCAGATCGACAGCTTCGAGAGCGACATCGACGTGACCGGTCTCGACGCGCCGTTCCACGCCGTGTTCATCCGCGCGCCGCTCGTCCGCTCGGTCGGCGCGGGGGTCGAGGTGCTCGCCGCGCACGAGGGCGTCCCGGTGTTGGCGCGACAGGGCACCGTCACCGTGGCATCGTTCCACCCAGAGCTCACCGCGGACGCGCGCTTGCACGCGCTGTTCCTGCAACGCATCAAGGAGATGTGAGACATGTCCGGCCACTCCAAATGGGCAACCATCAAGCACAAGAAGGGCGCCGCCGACAAGGCGCGCGGCAAGCTGTTCGCCAAGATCGCGCGGCAGATCGAGGTTGCCGCCCGTGACGGCGGCGGCGACTCGTCGAGCAACGCGCAGCTGCGCACGGTGATGCTGAAGGCGAAGGCCGCGCAGATGACCAACGACGCCATCGACCGCGCCGTCAAGCGCGGCACCGGCGCCGACGACGGCGGCACCTACGAGGCGCTGACCTACGAGGGCTACGCGCCGGGCGGGGTGGCGCTGCTGATCGACGCGCTCACCGACAACCGCAACCGCACCGGCGCGGAGGTGCGCAACGTGTTCAGCAAGATCGGCGGCACGATGGCCGAGCCGGGCGCGGTCGGTTGGCAGTTCAGCCGCCGTGGCGTGATCCACATCGCCGGTGGCGACGAGGACTCGGTGATGATGGCCGCGCTCGAGGCCGGCGCCGAAGACGTGTCGGCCGACGGCGAGGGCTGGCGGGTGCTGAGCGAGCCGTCGATCGTCTACGACGTGCGCGACGCGTTGCAGGCCGCCGGGTTCACGGTCGAGTCGGCCGAGAGCACGATGGTGGCGAGCATCTCGGTGGAGGTCACCGATCCGTCCGACGCCCGTAAGATCCTGCGCATCATCGATGCCCTGGAGGACAACGACGACGTGCAAGACGTGTACGGGAACTTCGACATCAGCGACGAGCTCATGGAATCGATCAGCGAATGAGCGTCGGCACCGGCGATCAGGCGCCGTCGTTCACCCTGCCGAGCACCGGCGGCGGCACCGTCTCGCTGCAGGACCTCCGTGGCAAGCCGGTCGTGCTCGTCTTCTACCCGGGTGACGACACCCCGGTCTGCACCAAGCAGCTGAACAGCTACAACGACGGGCTCGACGAGTTCGCAGCGCTGGACGCGCAGGTGCTCGGCATCTCCGCGCAGAGCATCGAGAGCCACGAGAAGTTCTCCGGCAAGCACGGCTTCCAGTTCCCGCTGCTGGCCGACACCGACAAGGCCGTCGCCGGGTTGTACGGCACCCTCGGCCCGCTCGGGTTCCCGCGGCGCAGCGTGTTCATCATCGATGGCGCGGGGGTCATCCGCTACGCCCACCGGGCCATCGCCGGCCTGACCTACCGCCCCGTCTCCGAGCTGACCGACGTCCTCAAGACCCTGAAGTAGGTCCCGGTCGGCCCGCGGGCACCCGTTCTGGGCGGCCACGTCGCCGGATCCGGTCATCAGGCCGCCCAGTTGTCTTTCGCTTCGGGCGTCGCGCCGTGACGGCGCCTGCGGGCGTTCCCGGGATGCAAGGCTCGTTCTGTGGATGCTGAGGTGCCGTTCGATCCGAGCTCGTTGCCGTCGAAGCTCGTCGGCGCGGGGCTGCTGATCCGCGACCCGGCGGGTCGCGTGCTGATCGTCAAGCCGACGTACAAGGCCGGGTGGGAGGTGCCGGGCGGACTCGTCGAACCCGGCGAATCACCGCGCGAGGCAGCGCGTCGCGAGGCACTCGAGGAGCTCGGCTCCGAGATCGGCGTCGGTGACCTGCTCTGTGTGCACTACTCCGTCGGCCCGACGGGTCGCGACGGGATCATGTTCGTCTTCGACGGCGGACGCAGCGACACCCCCGCCGGCGACTACGTCCTGCCGGCCGACGAGCTCAGCGAAGCGGCGTTCGTCGCGCCGTCGGACCTCCACCGCCACCTGCCGGCCGTCCTCGTCACCCGGTTGCTCGCCGCCATCGACGCGCACGATGCCGGCCACCCCACCTACCTCGAGCGCTGAATCGTTCCTCTTGGAGCCGAGGACCCACGTGCCGCCGGCCAATCGAGTACGGGAGCGCCCCTGAGGGGCGCTCAGCTCCTCGACTGGCCCGACGAGCGCGAGTGCCCGCACTCGACCACCTCACATGGCGCAACATGCCGCGTCCTGCCGAGAGCGGCGGGCTATGGTCGTACGCGTGTTCGTGACCGGGTCGTCGTCCATCACCGTCTTGGGGATCGATCCGGGGCTGACGCGGTGCGGGTACGCGGTGCTGGCGGCGGTGGGCAGCAAGGTCACCGCGGTGGCCATGGGCGTCATCCGCACGCCGCCGACGATGGCCTTGCCGCAGCGCCTCGCCGATCTCTCGGCGGAGCTCGCCGCGCTGCTGACGCAGTACCGCCCGGATGCGGTGGCCGTCGAGCAGGTGTTCTTCCAGAACAACGTGCGCACGGCGATGAGCGTCGGCCAGGCCAGCGGGCTGGCGCTGGCGCAAGCCGCTGCCGCGGGTTGCGAAGTGGCGCAGTACACCCCGAGCCAGGTGAAAGACACCGTGGCCGGATGGGGTGGCGCCGACAAGGCGCAGGTGCAGCGGATGGTGCAGTCGCGCCTCGGCCTCGCCGCACCGCCGAAGCCGGCCGATGCCGCGGACGCAGCCGCGCTCGCCCTCTGTCACCTCGCCGCGGCGCCGATGCGGCGCAGGTTGGCGGCCTCGTTGGAAGCGGCACGTCGATGATCGGGTCGTTGCGCGGTGCCGTGCTGGAGCGGCTCGACGACGGTCGCGTGCTGATCGAAGTGGCCGGCGTGGGCTACATCGTCACGGTCACGCCGCGCACGTTGGCGGAGCTGGAGCCGACGTCGCCGGTGTTCCTCTACGTGCACCACCACATCCGCGAGGACGCGCAGACCCTGTACGGCTTCCTCAAGCGCGACGAGCGCACGACGTTCGAGGTGCTCATCGCCACCCATGGCGTCGGGCCGGCGCTCGCCGTCGCCGTCCTCGGCACGCACTCGCCGTCGGTGCTCGTCGACATCATCGCCGGCAACGACATCGGCGCGCTGACGTTGGTGCCCGGTGTCGGCAAGAAGACAGCGGAGCGGCTGTTGATCGAGCTGCGCAACCGCCTGTCGCTGCCGATGCTCGATCCGCTGCCCGCCGGCGGCGCATCCACGCCTGGCACCGCGGTGGGCAACGTGCGTGAGGCGCTCGTCGGGCTCGGCTACGGCGCCGAGGAGATCCGCGATGCGCTGCGCGACCTGCCGACCGGAGCGGACGCATCGACGTTGCTGCGCGACGCGCTGAAGCTGCTGGGGGCCAAGCGTGCGTGACGAGTTCCTGGAGCCAGGGCCCACCGACGATCACGAGGAGACCGACGAGGTCGGGCTGCGGCCGCGGCGGCTCGACGAGTTCGTCGGCCAGCGCGAGCTGAAAGAGCACCTGGCCATCGTGCTCGAGGCGGCCAAGAAGCGCGGGCAGGCCGCGGACCACATCCTGCTGGCCGGGCCGCCCGGGCTCGGCAAGACGAGCATGGCCGGCATCGTCGCTGCCGAAATGGGCGTGCACCTGCACATCACCTCGGGCCCGGCGCTGGAGCGCGCCGGCGACCTGGCCGCCATCCTGACCAAGCTCGAGGACGGCGACGTCCTGTTCATCGACGAGATCCACCGCCTGTCGCGCGTCGTCGAGGAGATCCTCTACCCGGCGATGGAGGACTTCCAGCTCGACATCGTCGTCGGCAAGGGCCCAGCGGCGTCGTCGATCCGGTTGTCGCTGCCGAACTTCACGCTCGTCGGGGCGACGACGCGAACCGGCATGATCACCGGCCCGCTGCGCGACCGCTTCGGCCTCGTCGCCCGGCTCGACTACTACGCCGACGACGAGCTGGAGCTGATCGTGCGTCGTGCCGCCGGCATCCTGCGCGTGCAGATCGCCGACGACGGCGCGTGGGAGATCGCTCGACGCAGTCGCGGCACGCCGCGCATCGCCAACCGGTTGCTGCGCCGCGTTCGCGACTTCACGGAGGTGCGCGGCGACGGCACCATCACGGCCAACACGGCACGGCAGGGACTGAAGCTGTTCGGCGTCGACGAGCGCGGTCTCGACAAGGTCGACCGGGCCATCCTCAACGCGATCTGTCAGCAGTTCGGCGGCGGTCCCGTCGGTCTCAGCACGTTGGCGATCAGCGTCGGCGAACAACCCGAGACGGTCGAGGACATGTACGAGCCGTTCCTCATCCAGCAGGGGATGATCGCCCGCACGCCACGCGGGCGCGTGGCGATGCCGGCGGCATACACGCACGTCGGTCTGGCGGTGCCGACGCGTGGCGCCAGCGGTGCGCCGGGTCTGTTCGACCCGGACTGATCAGGCGGGCAGGTGGGTGGCGAAGTGGGCCATCGTCTTGGCCCACGCCGCGTTCGCCGCCGCCTCGTCGTAGAACATCGACGACTCGTGGTTGTCGAACGCGTGCCCGGCGGTCTCCACGTTCAGCGTGAGTCCGTCGTGCCCGGCGATGGCTGCGCCGAGCGCGTCGACGCCCTCGTTGGGGATGAACGCGTCGGTGTTGCCGAAGTGGAACAGCGTGGGGCACGTCACCTGCGGCAGCAGATCGAGCATCGACGGCACACCGGATCCGTAGTAGCTGACGCACGCATCCGGCTCGCCGTGGGCGGCGGCGGCGTACGCCAGCGTGCCGCCGAGGCAGAAGCCGATGACGCCGGCGCGCTCGATGCCATCGGCGCCGCGCAGCTGCTGCAGTGCAGCGATGCAATCGGCGACGGCGGTGGGGAAGTCGAGCTGCTGCACCTTCTCGAACGAGGCGCTGAGACCCGCCTCGTCGTGGCCGGCTTCCCAGTTGCGCTCGAAGCGCCAGAACACGTCCGGTGCGCCGACGAGGTAGCCGGCCTCGGCCAGCCGCTCCGCCACGGCGCGGATGTACGGGCCGACGCCGAAGATCTCCTGGATGAGGAGGATCGCCGCGTGCGGCGTGCCCTCCGGCTGCCAGACGTGGAGGTCCATCGCTCCGGCCTCGCCCCGATCCACCGTGTCCGCTCGCAACGTGCTCATGCGCGTCATGGTGCCACACGTCCGTAGCCTCTTCGGCCGTGCGCCTGGATGATTTCGACTACCGCTTGCCCGAGGCGCGCATCGCCCAGCACCCGGTGGAGCCGCGCGACTCGGCTCGGTTGCTGGTCGACCGGGGGAGCGCGGCGCCCGAGCACCAGCACGTGCGCGACCTGCCGTCGCTGCTCCGCGACGGCGACCTGCTGGTGGTCAACGACTCGAAGGTGATCCCTGCCCGGTTGCGACTGCACCGCGAAACGGGCGGCGCAGCAGAGGTGCTGCTGCTCGAACCGCTCGACGACGAACGACGCGAGTGGGAGGCGATGGTGCGTCCGGCGCGCAAGCTGCGCGTCGGCGAGCCGTTGGTGGCAGCCGATGGAACCTCCCCGATCGTCATCGGCGAACGCACCGCGGCAGGCGACACGGTGCGCGTGCGCATCGTCGGCGAGGACGATCCGCTGATCACGTTGCAGCGGCTCGGCGAGATGCCGTTGCCGCCGTACATCACCGCTCCGTTGGAACGCGCCGAGCGCTACCAGACGGTGTACGCCTCGGAGCCCGGCTCGGCGGCGGCACCCACCGCGGGGCTGCACTTCACGCCGGAGCTGCTGGCCGCGATCGGGGCGATGGGCGTGGAGGTGGCCACCGTCGAGCTGATCGTCGGGCTGGACACGTTCAAGCCCGTCGACGAAGCCGACCCGCGCGACCACGTGATCCACAGCGAGCGCTACCGCGTGCCGGCGGGCGTGCTGGAGCGCGCGGCCGCGGCGCGACGAGTCGTCGCCGTCGGCACCACCAGCGTGCGTGCGCTGGAGAGCGCGGCGACCCTGGGTGACCGCGAGGGTCGCACGCGGCTGTTCATCCACCGGCCGTACGAGTGGAAGGTGGTCGACCTGCTGATGACGAACTTCCACCTGCCGCGCACCACGCTGCTGATGATGATCGACGCGTTCGTCGGAGCGCGCTGGCGCACGCTCTACGAGACCGCGTTGGCCGGCGACTACCGCTTCCTCAGCTTCGGCGATGCGATGCTGCTCGATCGGGGGGCTGCCTGATGCGCGTCGTCGAGCTCGAGGCGCTCGCCACAGACGGCGCGGCGCGCACCGGCATCGGGCACACCGCCCGTGGCACGTATCGCACACCGTGCTTCATGCCCGTCGGCACTCGCGGCGCGATCAAGTACCTCAGCGCCGCCGACTACGAGCGCCTCGGTGCAGAGATCGTGCTCGGCAACACGTACCACCTGATGCTCCGTCCGGGCGCCGAGACCGTCGCCCACTTCGGCGGGCTCGGCGCGTTCGCCGGGTGGGGTGGCCTGACGCTCACCGACTCCGGCGGCTTCCAGGTGTTCTCGCTCGACCCGAAGGTGGACGACGACGGGGTCACGTTCAAGAGCACCTACGACGGATCGCTGCACCGCTTCACGCCCGAGGTCGCGGTGGCGACCCAGGAGCTGCTCGGCGCCGACATCCAGATGGTGCTCGACGTCTGCCCGCCCTTGCCGTCGCCGCCCGAGGTGGTCCGCCTCGCGGTCGAACGGACGAGCGCGTGGGCAGCTCGTGCGCGCGGAGCCCACCGGCGTGAGGACCAGGCGCTGTTCGGGATCGTGCAGGGCGGCGTCGACGAGTCGATGCGCGCCGAGAGCGCACAGCGGACTGCGGCGTTGGAGTTCGACGGCTACGGGATCGGCGGGTTGAGCGTGGGGGAGACGCGCAGCGAGATGCTGCCCGCGCTGGCCGCGGCGATCGAGCACCTGCCCATCGACCGGCCGCGCTACCTGATGGGCGTCGGCGACCCCGCCAGCCTCGTCGAGGCGGTGAGCCTCGGTGTCGACCAGTTCGACTGCGTGATGCAGACCCGCCTCGGTCGGCACGGCACGGCGCTGACCAGCACCGGGCGGTTCCACATCAAGAACGCGCAGCACGCCCGGTCGGACGAACCGCTCGACGCGACCTGCGGGTGCGAGGTCTGCGCCCGCCACAGCCGTGGCTACCTCCGCCACCTCTTCCAGGTCGGCGAGCCGACGGCGTCGCGCCTGCTCAGCCTGCACAACGTGGCCTGGACGCTGCAGCTGATGGGATCGATGCGCGAGGCGATCGCCGCCGGCACGTTCTCGCAGCTGCGCCGACAGGTGCTCGACGTCTGGGGTTGACCCGCTGATCGCCTGCGCTGCTTTCACAACCTCGGATCGGTAGCATTCCCGGTCGGTTCACGAGGGCACCGCCCGCCCTTCCCAGCACAGACACACGGACACCTCTTCCATGCATCACCTGTCCATCCTCGCCGCCGAGAAGTCCAGCGGCGGCGCCGCCGCCCTCCAGCTCGGCATCTTCCTGCTCATCCCGCTGGCGATGTACTTCCTGCTCATCCGTCCGCAGAAGCGCCGCCAGCGTGAGTCCGCTGCCCTGCAGTCGGCCATCGAGATCGGCGACGAGGTGATGACCACGTCCGGGCTGTACGGCTTCGTCACCGGCTTCGAGGACGACCGCGCCTGGCTGGAGATCGACGACAACGTGCAGATCCGCATCGCCCGCGCCGCGATCCAGCGCAAGGTCGACACGTCGAGCGGCGAACCCGGCAGCTCGCCGTCGGACAACAAGCCGCTCGCCGAGGGCTCCTCGCGCAGCACGGCGATCGCCGACGCCGACGGTGACGCGTCGAGCGATCCTGCCTGATGGTCCGCAAGCTGCTGATCTCGCTGATCGGGATCCTGGTCCTGTCGCTCGGCGGGTTCACCGCCAACGAGATCGCGGCCAACCACCCGTCGCTCGGCCTCGACCTGCAGGGCGGGATCTCCGTCACCCAGGAGCCGGTCGGCAAGTACACCAGCGCCGGGCTCGACCTGACGGTCGACCGCATCCGTGAGCGCATCGACTCCCTCGGCGTGGCCGAGCCGGAGATCCTTCGCCAGGGCGACGCCATCGTCGTCAACCTGCCCGGTGTGAAGGACCAGGACACCGCGCTGCGGCTCGTCCAGGTCACCGGTCAGGTGTACCTGCGGCCCGTGTTGCAGTGCCAGACGGTCGCCAACCCCGACCTCGGGTCGACGACCGGCACCACCACCCCGTCGGGCGCGACCACCACGACGATCGCCGGCGCGACCACCACGACGATCGCCGGGGCGACGACCACGACGACGGGCGCATCGACGACGACCACGACCGCTCCGGCGTCGGGTCTGCTGAACCGCACCGTGCCGCCGACGTCACCGGACACCACGACCACGGTGCCGGCCACCTCCACGACCGTTGCCGGCTCGTCGACGACGACCACCGTCCCGGCCTCGACGACGACGCTGCCGGGTGGGGTCACCACGACCACGGACTACGTCGCCAACCCGGAGGGCCAGGAGTACCTGTTCGTCCAGCACGAGGACGACGCGGCGACCGTCGAGATCTGCCTCGTCGGGCCGTCAGGTGGCACCGGTGAGGTCTTCGAGGACGACGCCACCGCCCGCATCCTCGACAGCGGCTGGGGCGTCACGGTCGGGCTGCGCAGCGGCTCGAAGGGTGAAGGTGTGTGGAACGAGCTGGCCTACCAGTGCAACCACTCGCAGAGCACCTGCCCGTCCGGTCGCTTGGCCATCCAGCTCGACGACGAGATCATCTCGGCGCCCGTCGTGCAGCAGGACAACTTCGGCGACAGCGTGTCGATCACCGGACAGTTCTCCGAAGGCAAGGCGCGCGACCTCGCTCGCGTGCTGCAGAGCGGCTCGCTGCCCGTCACGTTGAAGACGCAAGCGGTGCAGAACGTGTCGCCGACGCTCGGCAAGGACTCGCTGCACGCAGCGGTCATCAGTGGCATCGTCGGCGTGGCCCTCGTGCTGCTGTTCATGCTGCTGTACTACCGACTGCTCGGCTTCGTCGCCATCGCCGGTCTGCTGGTCTCCTCGGCGATCCTGTGGACCACGATCTCGGTGCTGTCCAAGACGCAGGGCCTCGCGCTGTCGCTGGCCGGTGTGGCCGGGATCATCGTGTCCGTCGGCGTCACCATCGACTCGTACGTCGTCTTCTTCGAACGATTGAAGGACGAGGTGCGCAGTGGGCGCACGATGCGCAACAGCGCGCAACGTGGCTTCGCCGGTGCGTGGCACACGATCCTCGTCGCCGACCTCGTGTCGTTGCTCGGAGCGCTGGTCCTCTGGTACCTGACGGTCGGCTCGGTGCGCAACTTCGCCTTCTTCCTCGGCCTGTCCACGCTGTGCGATCTCATCGTCGCCTACTTCTTCACCCGTCCGGCGGTGCTCCTGCTGGCTCGCACCGATTGGATGGCGCGGCGCAAGGTGATGGGCATCGAAGCCGTCCGTGCTGGAGGTGCGTCATGAGCATCGATCTCGACGCTCGCCCTGCGGGCGACGCGCCCGACGACGCTCCCCGCGTGGGGATGAGCGGCACCCGTCGCAGTCTCGGCGGTCGGCTGTACCACGGCGAGACCTCGGTCGACTTCTACGGCCGCCGCTGGTGGGGACTGATCTTCTCCGGCGTGCTGCTGCTGATCACGCTGGTGTCGCTGTTCGTCAGCGGCCTCAACCTCGGCCTCGACTTCGAGGGCGGTGTCGCGTGGGAGGTGCCCGCGGCCAACGTCAGCATCGACGATGCGCGGTCGCTCCTGGCCGACCACGGCATCAACGGCGACGATGCCAAGATCCAGCAGCGGACGCAGTCGGACGGCAGCAAGAACCTGTTCGTGCAGGTCGGCGATCAACCGCTGGCCAAGCAGGAAGAGGTTCGCCAGGCGTTCGCGGCGAAGGCTCAGGTCGACGTCTCCGAGGTCAGCAGCTCGTCGGTCAGCTCCACCTGGGGACGGGCGATCACGGAGAAGGCGGTGCGCGCGCTCGTCATCTTCCTCGTGCTCGTCGCCCTGTTCATCGCCTGGCGGTTCGAGTGGCGGATGGCCCTGGGCGCGATCGCGGCGATGGTCCACGACGTGCTCATCAGCGTGGGCGTCTACTCGGTGTTCGGGTTCGAGGTCACCCCAGCGACGGTGGTTGCCTTCCTCACCATCCTCGGCTTCTCGCTGTACGACACGATCGTCGTCTTCGACAAGGTCAAGGACAACACCGAGCGGTTCATGTCCAACCGCGTGCCGTACGGCGACATCACCAACGTGTCGATGAACCAGGTGCTGATGCGCTCGCTGAACACCAGCCTCGCCGCGGTGCTGCCGGTGCTCTCGTTGCTGATCCTCGGCTCGGAGATCCTCGGCGCGGTCGCCCTGCGCGAGTTCTCGCTGGCCCTGCTCGTCGGTCTGCTCACCGGGTCGTACTCCTCGATCTTCATCGCCGCACCGCTCCTGGCGATCATGAAGGAGCGCGAGCCCAAGTACCGATCGATGCGCGACCAGCACGCCACCGGCCCGGAGCTGGAGCGCCTCGTGCTCGGTGGTGCACCGACCAGTCGTCACGCCGTGCGTCAACGAGCCCGCCGTCCGGCCGGCGCGCCGATCGTCAGCGGTGCCGAGTTCAGCGAGGCGCCGCCCGCCGGAGCGATCAGCGATGCGCCGAAGGCCGTGCTCACGCACCCGCCGCGGCCGCGCAAGAAGAAGCGCCGCGACGCCTGACCGGTAACCTGACCCGCATGGGGCCGAACGGGCACTGGATCACCAAGCACATCCGCGACATCGACGACTACCCGGTTCCCGGGGTGACGTTCCGCGACATCACACCGCTGCTCGGTGACGCCGAGGGCTTCTCGAAGTCGATCACCGAGCTCGTGCACCGCTTCGACGACGCACCCTGCGACCGGGTGCTCGGCGTCGAAGCCCGTGGCTTCATCGTCGCTGCGCCCGTGGCGTACCGCATCGGCGCCGGCTTCGTGCCGGTGCGCAAGGCCGGCAAGCTGCCATGGGCGGTGGTGCGCGAGGAGTACTCGCTGGAGTACGGCAAGGACAAGCTGGAGATGCACCGCGACGCCATCCACCCGGGCGAGCGGGTGCTGGTGATCGACGACGTGCTGGCCACCGGCGGCACGGCCGCTGCGGTGTGCCGGCTGGTGGAGGAGCTCGGCGGTGTCGTCGTCGGACTCGGCTTCCTCATCGAGCTCGGCGATCTCGCCGGCAGATCACAGCTCGGCGATCGGCTCGTCGAGAGCCTGGCTCGGTACTGATCCACCAATGGCCGCCGTCGACCGTGTTCTTCCCTGGCGGCGGCATCAGAACGCCACCGCCGAGGAGCTGACCCCGATCCTCAGCGCGTACCGACGTCGGCACCCGAAGGCGCCGGTCGCCCTGATCAACCGTGCCTACGAGACCGCCCGCGAGGCGCACCGCCACCAGTTGCGCAGCAGTGGCGAGAGCTACATCAACCACCCGTTGGCCGTCGCCCGCATCGTCGCCGACATCGGACTCGACGAGATCTCGTTGGCGGCCGCGCTGCTGCACGACGCCGTGGAGGACACCGAGCTCACCGTTGCCGACGTCGAGGCCGCGTTCGGCGCCGAGGTGGCCCAGATCGTCGACGGCGTCACCAAGCTCGAGCGGCTGCAGTTCGACTCGAAGGAGGCGCAGCAGGCCGCGACGATGCGCAAGATGCTCGTGGCGATGGCCCGCGACCTGCGCGTCCTCATCATCAAGCTCGCCGACCGGCTGCACAACATGCGCACCATCGCCGCGATGCCGATGGAGAAGCAGCGTCGCATCGCTCAGGAGACGATGGACATCTACGCGCCGTTGGCCCACCGCCTCGGCATGCAGGAGCTCAAGCAGCAGCTGGAAGACCTCTCGTTCGCGGCCCTGTACCCGAAGCGCTTCGCCGAGCTCGATCACCTCGTCAGCACGCGTTCGCCCGAGCGCGAGGTGTACCTGGCCAAGGCGATCGCCGAGGTGCAGGGACGGCTCACCGAGCTGAACATCCAGTCGGAGGTCACCGGGCGCGGCAAGCACCTGTGGAGCATCTACGAGAAGATGGTCCAGAAGGGCAAGGAATTCGACGAGATCTTCGACCTCGTCGCCGTGCGCGTCATCGTCGATTCGGTGAAGGACTGCTACGCCGCCCTGGGGTCCATCCACGGCCGGTACAAGCCGGTGGTGGGTCGCTTCAAGGACTACATCGCGATGCCCAAGTTCAACCTCTACCAGAGCTTGCACACGACGGTCATCGGGCCGGGCGCGAAGGTGCTCGAGGTGCAGATCCGCACCCGCGAGATGCACCAGCGGGCCGAGTGGGGCGTCGCTGCGCACTGGGCGTACAAGGACGACGTGCCGTCGTCGGACATCGACTGGCTGAACCGGATCATCGACTGGCAGGCCGACATCACCGACCCGGCCGCCTTCATGGAGAACCTGAAGACCGACCTGGAGCAGGACGAGGTCTTCGTGTTCACCCCGAAGGGCCGCGTCGTGCCGTTGCCGATCGGTTCGACCACGGTCGACTTCGCCTACGCGGTGCACACCGAGGTCGGCCACGCGTGCATCGGGGCGCGGGTCAACGGGCGGCTCGTTCCGCTGACGCATCAGGTGCGCAGTGGCGACACGTGCGAGATCTTCACCTCGAAGGTGGAGAGCGCCGGCCCATCGCGCGACTGGCTGCAGTTCGTCCAGTCGCCGCGAGCGCGCAACAAGATCCGCCAGTGGTTCAGCCGCGAGCGACGCGTCGACATGATCGAGCAGGGCCGCGACGAGATGACCCGCGAGTTCCGTCGCGAAGGTCTGCCGCTGCAGCGCATCTGGAACAGCCCGGTGCTCGTCTCCGAGGTCGAGGCGGCGTCGTACGAAAACCTCGACGCACTGCTGGCCGCAGTGGGGGAGCACCACGTCTCCGCTCGGTCGCTGGCGCAGAAGGTGGCCCGCGGCTTCCGCACCGGTGACGACGCCGAGCAGCTGCCCGCCACGGTGCTGCCGCGCGAGGGGCGCCGGCGCACGCGCAACTCGGCCGGCGTGCACGTCGAGGGCCTCGACGACGTGCTCGTCCGCTTGTCGCGCTGCTGCACTCCGGTGCCCGGCGACGACATCATCGGCTTCGTCACTCGCGGTCGCGGCGTGTCGGTGCACCGCGCCGATTGCGCCAATGCGGAGAGCCTGATGAGCGAGCAGGCGGCGCGCCTGATCGACGTCGACTGGGACGGGGACCAGAGCAAGACCGTGTTCCGCGCTGGTGTCGAGGTGATCGCCCTCGACCGCTCGCGGCTGCTGCGCGACGTGGCCAACTCGCTCAGCGACCAACACGTCAACATCGTCGCCTGCAGCACCCACACCGGCGCCGACCGCGTGGCCAAGATGCGCTTCGAGTTCGAGATGGCCGACCCCAGCCACCTCGAGTCGGTGATGCGCACGATCAAGACCATCGACGGCGTCTACGACGCCTACCGCCTCGTCCCCGGCAAAGGCTCCTGACCGCGAAGCGTTTGATCGCAAACCCACCGTGGCGGTGGATCAGCGATCAAACGGATCGCGCCAAACTGTGTCGATGGGGGCGAAGGGATACGCGGCGGAGACGCTCGACGACGTGATGACCGGGCTCGCCCCCGTGTTGGCGCAGCACGGGTTCAAGCGAGCAGGGCGGTGCTTTCGTCGTCGTGACGCCGACCTCGACGTGGCCTTGTCGGTGGAAGGGTTTCGCGACAACCGCTTCTCTTCCGATGGAGGCGGGGTCGAGTTCCGTCTTCGACTCCTTGTGCACCGCCGTCGGATCGACGAAGTGTTGGACCGCCCGGTGGAGCGCAAGCCGACATATGGACACTCCTGGATCTACTTGGCGGGCAATCGACACTCGACTGTCTTCCTGGTCTTCCCACGGGTGGGAGTGACCCTGGACGAGGTCGTCGCGCTGGCGGTCGAGCGGTTCACCAACGACGGCGTGCCGTGGCTCGCAGAGCACGACTCGCTCGCGGCGTTGGACGAGGAGGAGATGCGTCGGCCGTTGCTGTCGATGGAACAGTTCGCGTTCTGTGTGATCCGAGACGAGCTGGAAGACTGGTGGCGGCGATACGACGCGTTCCTGGCCGACGTCAGCCCGGCGCACGAGCGGATCGCCGACTACGTCCGGGCCGAGCTCGAACGCCTGAACGTCCACCGACCCGGTTGACGCTCCAGGTTTGAACCCAGATCCACCGTGGCGGTGGGCCAGCGATCAAACGTACCGGGGGTGGCTCGGACCTGGCCGGTAGCCTGACGGGCCGTGAGCCGCACGCCCTTCAGCACCAGCCCAGGCATGCGCGACATCCTGCCGCCGGACTCGTCCCGGTTCCGCCGCTACGTCGAGGTGTTCGCCTCCGTGGTCGAGCCGGCTGGTTACGGGCAGATCATCCCGCCGCTGCTGGAGGACCTCGAGGTCTTCATCCGCGTCGGCGAGGCCACCGACGTGGTGACCAAGGAGATGTACGACTTCGTCGACAAGGGCGATCGGCGAGTGGCGCTGCGTCCGGAGCAGACCGCCAGCGTCTGCCGGGCGTTCGTGCAGCACCACCCGGTGGTGCCGTGGAAGGTCTGGTACGCCGGCCCGAACTTCCGCTACGAGAAGCCGCAGCGCGGTCGGTACCGCCAGTTCGATCAGGTCGGCATCGAGGTGCTCGGCGCCGACGACCCGTACCTCGACGTGGAGGTCATCGCCCTCGGCTGGCAGTTCTACGCGGCCCTCGGCCTGCGCCAGGTGACGCTGCTGCTCAACTCGCTCGGCGAACCCGACGACCGTGCCCGCTACACGGCTGCGCTGAAGGCGCACTTCGAGGCGAACCTCGACGCCCTGTCGGCCGAGTCGCAGGTGACGCTCGGCAAGAACCCATTGCGCGTGCTCGACTCGAAGCGTCCTGAGGACGCCGCGTTGGTCGCCGCCGCGCCGCGCATCGCAGAGTTCTACAGCGACGAGGCGGGCGCGCACTTCGAGGCCGTGCAGGCCGGGTTGCGCGTGCTCGACATCCCGTTCACCATCGACCCGACGCTCGTGCGCGGGCTCGACTACTACCGCCGCACGACGTTCGAGTACCAGGGCGGCACGCTGGAGTCGGCGCAGAACGCGCTCGGCGGCGGCGGTCGCTACGACGGCCTGGTCGAGTCGCTCGGCGGCCCGCCGACGCACGGCATCGGCTTCGCCCTCGGGATCGACCGCACGTTGCTCGCCTGTGAGGACGAAGGCGTGTTCGGCGACGAGACCCCAGCACTCGATGCGTTCGTCGTCGACACCACCGGCGGGCTCGAGGCGCTGACGTTGACCAACGATCTGCGCGCCGCCGGCTTCCGCGCCGACCGTGCCTACGAGAACCGCAGCATGAAGAGCCAGATGAAGGTGGCCGACCGCAGCGGCGCCACCTTCGGCGTCATCGTCGGCACCAACGAGGTGGAGGCCGGCACGGTCGTCCTCCGTCCGTTGCGCACCGGCGAGCACACGCAGCAGACCATTCCCCGAACCGATCTCATCGACCACCTGAAGCGAGCATTGCAATGACCGGTACATCCATGCGCACCCATCAGTGCGGCGAGCTCCGTGCGGAGCACGTCGGGCTCACCGTGCACCTCTGTGGCTGGGTGGCCACTCGCCGCGAGCACGGCGAGCACTTGGCCTTCATCGACGTCCGCGACCACACCGGCGTCACCCAGTGCGTGGTCGACAACTCGGTCGACGTGCGCGCCGAGTACGTCGTGCGCGTCACCGGCACCGTGGCCGCACGGCCGACCGAGAACGTCAACGACAAGCTGCCGACGGGCGGCATCGAGATCCAGGACTGCACCGTCGAGATCCTCAACACGGCCGAGGCGCCGCCGTTCCCGATCAGCGAGCGCACCGACACCGTCGCCGAGACGACGCGCCTGCAGTACCGCTACCTCGACATCCGCCGTGAGCGGATGCAGCGCAACCTGCGGATTCGCTCGGCGGTCAACTCGGCGATCCGCTCGGCGATGGAGCAGCAGGGCTTCGCCGAGGTCGAGACGCCGATGCTCGTGCCGAGCACACCGGAGGGCGCCCGCGAGTTCATCGTGCCGTCGCGCCAGCAACCCGGCTCGTTCTACGCGCTCCCGCAGAGCCCGCAGCTGTTCAAGCAGCTGCTGATGGTGGCCGGCATCGACCGCTACTACCAGCTCGCTCGCTGCCTGCGCGACGAGGACCTGCGCGCGGACCGGCAGTACGAGTTCATGCAGCTCGACGCGGAGATGAGCTTCGTCACCCAGGACGACGTGCACGAGGCCATCGGCGCCGCGGTGCTCGCCGCGGCACAGGCCGTCGGCCAGGATCCTGGCGACATCGTCAAGATCACCTGGCACGACGCGATGAACCGCTTCGGCATCGACAAGCCCGACCTGCGCTTCGGCATGGAGCTGCAGGAGCTGACGCACGTGTTCGCGGCGACGGAGTTCAAGGCGTTCGCCGGTGCGTCGAGCATCAAGGGGATCAACGCCACGGGCAAGGCCGAGGAGTACGGCCGCAACAAGCTCGACGGGCTCACCGACAAGGCCAAGAAGATGGGCGCCAAGGGCCTCGTGTGGCTGAAGGTCGCCGCCGATGGGACGTTCGAGTCACCCGTTGCCAAGTTCCTCTCGGCCGACGAGCAGGGCACGCTGCGCTCGATCTTCGACGCGCAACCCGGCGACCTGATCCTCATCGTCGCCGACGAGTGGACGACGACGTGCGAGGTGCTCGGTTCACTGCGCAACGACCTCGGCCGCCCGCCGGTGCACCAGGGGCCGTACCGCTACCTCTGGGTGGTCGACTTCCCGCTGTTCATCGGCGTCAACGAAGCCGGCCACGCTCAGTCGGGCCACCACCCGTTCACCCAGCCGCACCCCGACGACCTGCACCTGCTGGAGACCGAGCCGCTGAAGGTGCGCTCGCAGGCCTACGACCTCGTCCTCAACGGCTGGGAGCTCGGCTCGGGCTCGATCCGGATCCACCAGCCCGAGCTGCAGGCGCGGATCTTCTCGATCCTCGGCATCAGCGACGAAGAGGCGCAGAAGAAGTTCGGCTTCTTCCTCAACCCGTTCAAGTACGGCGCACCCCCGCACGGCGGGTTCGCCTTCGGCATCGACCGCCTCGTCGCCATCCTCGCCGGCGAGGAGAACATCCGCGAGGTCATCGCCTTCCCGAAGACCCAGTCCGGCTCGGACCCGATGACCAACGCCCCGACGCCCGTGTCCGCCAAGCAGCTCGACGAGCTCGGCATCCGAGTCCTCCCGCCCAAGTCCTAGGTACCCTTCCCCCCAGCTCGACTTCCCCCACCCCCAACCGTTTGATCGCTGCCCCACCGTCACGGTGGATCGACGACCCAACGCATGGAGCAGGAGGTCGGATGTGGATCCGTATCAGTGGGCCGCGCGCCGAGATGGCGTGCTCAGCAACGAGATCGCGATGTCCACGTGGACGCCGCGCCAGATCGATCGCCGGATCGCGAGCGGCGAGCTCCGTCGTGAGCGCCAGGGCGTGCTCGTGGTCAACGGCGCACCGCCGACGTGGCGCCAGCAGGTCCGCGCCGTGCTCCTCGCCGCAGGCACAGGTGTTGCCGCCTCGCACGTCACGTCGGTCCGTCTGCTGGGCGGCACCGTCGATGATGTCGATGGCATCCACGTGATCGGGGACCTGGCCCGGCACGTTCGATTGCCCGGTGTGATCGCCCATCGATCCGGCCTCCTGGTGCCCGGCGACGTGGTGACCGTCGATGCGATGCCGTGCACGAGCGCGCTTCGTACGGTGATCGACCTGAGCGGCATGTTCGATCCGGCTGCCCTTGGGCGCGTGGTGGACGACTTCCTTCGTCGTCGTCGACTCGCGCTCGAGGACCTCCGCGGCCGCGTGTCGCTGACGCGCCCGGCCCCGGGTCGCTCGGTCAAGACCCTGAAGATCGTGCTCGCCCAGCGGATCCCGGGCTACGACCCAGGCGAGACCGAGCTCGAAGGCAGGCTGCGCCGCATCATCGACGCGAACGGGCTGCCGACCCCGACGCACCAGCATCGGGTCTCGTACGGGAAGGACCGGTACCGGATGGACTTCGCCTGGCCTGATCGACGCCTGTACCTCGAGGGCAACGGGTTCGGATACCACCGGCTGGCAACCGACCTCGACGGCGACGCTCGCCGCCAGAACGAGATGGTGCTCGATGGCTGGCGTCCGATCGAGCTCACGTGGCGGATGACCGACGCCGAGATCGCCGACACCCTGCGCCGCTTCCTGACGTCGTCGCCCCCCAGCGTTTGATCGCAAACCCACCGTGGCGGTGGGCGAGCGGCCAAACGGTTGGGTCCAACCCGGCTCGGCCCCAGCGTTTGATCGCAAACCCACCGCCACGGTGGACCAGCGACCAAACGCTCGAGCCGGAGGGCGGGACGGGAGGTTGGCGGGATGGGTAGGTTGGCGGGGTGGCGCAGCACTTCCGAGCTGGGGTGGTGATCGTGGTCCGGAACCCGGAGCGCACGCACGTGCTTGCCTTCGAACGGGCCGATTCGCCGGGAAGCTGGCAGCTGCCGCAGGGTGGGCTGGAGCGCGGCGAGGAGCCGATCGAAGGGGCGTGGCGCGAGCTGGCCGAGGAGACCGGGCTCACCGAGTCCGACGTGCGGGCGTGTGCCGAGTACCCGGAGTGGGTGGCCTACGAGTGGCCGGAGGAGCTGATGCGCGAGCACGGCAAGGAGGGCAAGCGCCGCGGCCAGGTGCAGCGCTGGTTCCTGTTCGACGCCGCGCATGCCGACATCTTCCCGACGCCCGACGGCAGCGAGTTCGTCGCCTGGAAGTGGGTCGCCCCGACCTGGCTCATCGGCCACGTGCTGGAATGGCGTCGCCCCGCATATGAGCGCGTCCTGTCGACGCTGTGAGCTGTCGACGATGAGCGACCTGTTCAGCGCCGCCGCCGAGGAGCACCTGCGCGGGCAGGCACCGCTCGCGGCCCGCCTGCGGCCGCGCACGCTGGACGACGTGGTCGGCCAGGAGCACCTCGTCGGCCCGGGCAAACCGCTGCGCCGCCTGGTCGAGCAGGACCGCCTGACCAGCGCCATCTTCTGGGGGCCACCGGGCACGGGCAAGACCACGTTGGCGCTCGCCGTCGCCGGCACGACGAAGCGTGTGTTCGAGCAGCTCAGCGCGGTGAACGCCGGTGTGAAGGACGTCCGTGAGACCATCGAGCGGGCCAAGCAGCGCCTCGGCGAGCACGGCAGGGGCACGATCCTGTTCCTCGACGAGATCCACCGCTTCTCCAAGTCGCAGCAGGACGCGCTGCTCCCGGCGGTCGAAGACGGCACGCTCACGCTCATCGGGGCGACCACCGAGAACCCGTTCTTCGAGGTCAACCCGCCGCTGCGCAGCCGCAGCACGCTGTTCCGCCTGGAGCCCCTCGACCGCACGGCGATCGAGTCGCTGATCGCCCGCGGCCTCCAGGCGGAAGGGACCACGGCATCACCGGAAGCGATCGTCCACCTCGCGGACCGCGCCGGCGGCGATGGCCGCCAGGTGCTCACCGCGCTCGAAGTCGCCGTCGCGCTGGCACATCCGGGGCCGGTGGAGATCGAGCACGTCGAAAGCGCGCTCGGCACCAGCGCGCTGCGCTACGGCCGTGACGACCACTACGACGTGGTCAGCGCGTTCATCAAGAGCCTGCGCGGCAGCGACGCGCAAGCCTCGGTCTACTACCTGGCACGGATGCTGGAGGCGGGGGAGGACGCCCGCTTCATCGCCCGCCGGATGATCATCTTCGCCAGTGAGGACGTCGGCCTCGCCGACCCGACGTCACTGCTCGTCGCGGTAGCGGCCGGCCACGCGCTGGAGCACGTCGGGTTGCCCGAAGCGCAGCTCAACTTGAGCCAGGCGGCCATCCACCTGGCCACCGCGCCGAAGAGCAACCGTGCCGCGCTGGCCATCTGGAACGCACGCAGCGACGTTCGCGACGGCGCCGTCGGGGAGGTCCCCCCGCACTTGCGTGACGCCCACTACCAGGGCGCGGCATCACTCGGCCACGGGACGGGGTACGACTACCCTCATGACCATCCCGATGGGTGGGTCAGCCAGCAGTACCTACCCGATGAGCAGCGCGACAAGCGCTACTACGAGCCGAGCGGCCATGGTCGTGAGGCGGAGGTGGCACAACGCATGCAACGCCGTCAGCAACTCGATGAACCGGACCGCACGTGACCGCGGGTGAGCTCGCCGTCGTCCTCGCCGCGGTGCTCTGCTGCCTCGGCTTCGCCGCGCTGATCGTCGTGCTCGTCCGCGTGCTCGATGCGTTGAAGCAGGTCCGCACCGAGGTCACCGCGATGCGCGAGGAGACCGTGCCGCTGATGGCCGAGCTGCGCGCGTCCACCGACCAGGCGCGACACGTGATGGCCGGCGCCCGTCAGGACCTCGATCGCTTCGATCGCGTCATCGGCTCGACCGAGGCGGTCAGCGGCGCCGTCGCCAACACCAGCAGGGTCACCCGTGCCGCGCTCAGCGCACCGGTGATCAAGACGGCGGCACTCGCCACCGGCACGTCACGGGCGGTCCGCCGCCTGCGCAGGAAGGAGCCGAAGTCGGCATGATCAAGCGACTCACGTGGTTCGTCAGCGGCGCGGTGGCCGGCATCGCCGGCGCCGGGCTGACCAAGCGCAAGGTGAAGCAGAAGGCAGCCGACCTCGCCCCCTCGAAGGTGGCCCGCAACGCCGCGCAGCGCGTGCGCGAGGCGGCCAGCGAAGGACGCAGGGCGATGAAGGCCAAGGAGGCCGAGCTGAAGGCGCGCCTCGACGGCCGGTCGGCCACGCTGGCCGACGAGCTGGACGAGGGCGATGCGGTGCTCGTCGACGGCCGCCCGGTGGAGCCCGGCCAGGTGATCGTGTTGCGTCAGGTGCGCGATCGCACCGACGAAGAACGGGCATCATCGGCGGCCGCCACGGCGCGCCGTCGTCGCCGTCGGGCATGACCGTGGTCGCGGCCGAGCTCGTTGCCGCGCTGGGCAGCGCACTGTCGCCCGACCGCATCCGCACGTCGACGACGGAGCTCGACCTCTACCGGCGTGACGCGTCGAACATCGAGGGCAGCGCCGGGGTGGTCTGCTTCCCGACGAGCACGGCCGAGGTGCAGGCGTGCGTCCGGCTGGCTGTCGAGCACGGCGTGCCGTTCGTGGCACGCGGATCGGGCACCGGGCTGGCGGGCGGTGCAACACCACTCGATGGTGCGGTGGTCATCGTCACGACGAAGATGAACCGGGTGCTGTCGGTCGATCCGGTGCGTCGGTTCGCATGGGTGGAGCCGGGCGTGCTCAACCTCGACCTCTCTCGCGAGACGGCCAAGCACGGCCTGCACTTCGCTCCCGATCCGAGCAGTCAGCAGAGCTGCACGATCGGCGGCAACGTGGCCAACAACTCGGGCGGTCCGCACTGCCTCGCCGACGGCGTCACCAGCGCGCACATCCTCGGCGTCGAGGTCGTCCTCCCCGACGCATCGGTGGCGACGTTCGGCGGCGATGTCGACGACGACGGGCTCGACCTGCGCGGCGCGTTCGTCGGCAGCGAGGGCATGTTCGGCATCACGACGAAGGTGTGCGTGCGGCTCACCCAGAACGCGCCGGCGGTGCGGACGATGCTGTTCGACTTCTCCACGGTGGAGGACGGTGCGCAGACGGTGAGCGCGATCATCGCCGCCGGCATGGTGCCAGCGGCGCTGGAGATGATGGACCAGCTGTGCACGCAAGCCGTCGAGGAGTACATCCACGCCGGCCTTCCGGTGCACGCCGCGGCGATCCTCCTCGTCGAGGTCGCCGGGCTCGAGCACGCGGTCGCTGCCGACACCGATCGCATCGTCGAGATCGCCACGGCACATGGCTCCGGCAGCGTGCGCGTCGCCCAGGACGAAGCCGAGCGCGCGCTGCTGTGGAAGGGACGCAAGACGGCCTTCGGCGCGATTGCTCGGATCAAGCCGAACTACTACCTGCACGACACCGTCGTGCCGCGGCGCATGCTGCCCGAGGTGCTCCGCCAGGTCTACGAGATCACGGCACGCCACGACCTGCTGGTGATGAACGTGTTCCACGCCGGCGACGGGAACCTGCACCCGTTGCTCGTCTTCGACAAGCGCGAGCCGGGTGTCATGGATCGCGTGCACGCCGCGGGCGAGGAGATCGTTCGTGCCTCGGTCGCGGCGGGTGGCGTGCTCTCCGGTGAGCACGGCATCGGCCTCGAGAAGCGCGACTTCATGCCGCTGATGTTCGGTCCCGCCGATCTGGAAGCGCAGGGTGCGATGCGCCGCGCCTTCGACCCCGTCGGCCTGGCCAACCCGTTCAAGGTGCTGCCGTCGCCGGCGTCGTGCGGCGACGCCCACGAGGTCGCCGAGGGCATGTGGATCTGACGGCGTTCGCCGACTCGATCGGCGACGACGGGCCGGTCACCATCGCCGGTCTCGGCACGCGCGGCGGGGGAGTCGACGGTGTGCGCGTGGTGCACGCACCGAGTGGCATCGACTGGGTGCAACCCGACGAGATGATCCTCTCCTGCGGCGCCGGCACGCCGGTCGTCGAGCTGGACGCGGCGCTCGCCGAGCACGGCCAGTGCGTCGCCATGCCTGTCTCGGGCACCGTCGGTGGCGTGCTGGCGACTGCCCACAGCGGCATCCGCCGACTGGGCTACGGCCCGGTGCGCGACACGCTGCTGCAGGCGCGGTACGTGTCCGCGGCCGGCGAGGTGGTCAAAGCCGGTGGGCCGACGGTGAAGAACGTCAGCGGGTTCGACCTGTGCCGGCTCCTCGTCGGATCACGCGGCACGCTCGGGTTCCTCGGTGAGGTGATCGTGCGCACGCGTCCGCTGCCCGCAGCGTCGCGGTGGTACTCGGCACTCGCGGCCGATCCGTGGCCGATCTTCGGCGCGCTGCACCGGCCGGTCTCGGTGCTGTGGGACGGCACGACGGTGTTCGCCTTGCTCGAGGGCCACGACGAGGACCTCCGAGCGCAGGCCGCCGGCGCCTCGCTCGTCGAGTGCGACGGCCCGCCACCGATCCCGCCGCACGCGCGGACCGTCGGCCACGATGCGGCGATCGCCGTGGTCCGCGCTGGCGGCGCGTTGGCCGAGCTCGGCGTGGGCGTCGTCCACACGTTCGACCGAGTCGCGCTTGCGGATGACGCGGCGAGCGATCCGGTGCGCGCCGCGTTGGTGCGGCGGATCAAGGACGAGCTCGACCCCGCCGGTCGGCTCAACCCAGGCGTGCATGTCGCCTGACCTTCCGTTCGTGATCGAACCGCCCGGCGATGTTGCCGCCGTCGACCGTGCCGCCGCCTCCGCTGCGGCAACGTGGAAGCTTCGACCGGTGCACCGGATCCGACTCGGGATGAACGGCATCTACGCGTCCGGCGACGACGTCATCGTCCGCGTCGGTCGCACGACCGCTGCACCCTCGGCTGCAGGTCACCTCGTCGAGGTGCTCGCCGCGCATGGCGTGCGCGCACCGCGGCTGCTGCGCGAGCCGGTGGAGATCGACGGGCTCGGCGTGTTCGCCATCGAGCGGCTCGTCGAGTCGGGTCCGATCGACTGGCGCGACGTCGGCGAGCAGGTGGCGCGGGTGCACGCCATCGATCCGGGCTTGCTGCCCACCGCATATCCGCTGCCGTGGTGCGGTTCGTTCCCGTGGTGGCAGGTGGAGGACGTGTTCGCCAGCGTCGACGATCTGCTCGATGCGCAGGCGCGCGCCGGCCTCGAGGACGTCGTCGACTCGGTGCTGCCAGCGTTCCGCGCTCGGCAGGGCGGGCCCGACGTCGTCTGCCACGGCGATGTGCATCCCGGCAACGTCATCCAGACCGCGGCGGGCGCGGTGCTCATCGACTGGGACCTCCTGTGCCACGGCCCGATCGCCTGGGACCACGCGATGATGCTCACCTGGGCGGAGCGGTGGGGAGGGGAGTGGGGCACGTACGACCGGTTCGCCGAGGGCTACGGGCGCTCGCTGCGCGGCGACATCTTCGCCGAAGGTCTGGCGGCGTTGCGGCTGGCGATCGCCACGCTGATGCGTCTGCGCGCCGGCCGCACGAACCCCGCCGCTGCGGAGGAAGCGGAGCGACGGTTGCGCTTCTGGCGCGACGAGCCCGGCGCACCGGCCTGGATCGCGCAGTAGGCCCGGTCGAGCGGATCGGCTCAGCTCGGCTGGCAGTGCGGACAGAAGTAGCAGGGGCGTCCGCCGAGCTCGACGGTCATGATCGGCGTGTCGCAGCGCAGGCAGCGGTCGCGGTGGTACACGTAGGTCGCCTCCCCGCGCCGCAGCTTGCCCTTCGACACCGGGAACTCGCGTCGATCGACGGTGATGATCCGGTTGTCCTTCACGCCCTGCTTGAGCATCACGGCCACCGTGTCCCACAGCGCTTGCAGCTCGGCCGACTCCGTCGCGTTGCCCGGCCGTGACGGGTGGATGGCGTTCACGAAGAGCGCCTCGGCGCGGTAGACGTTGCCGACGCCGCACATCACCTTCTGGTCGAGCAGCTGCGCGCCGAGCGGCTGCTTGCTCTTGGCCATCCGTGCAATCGCGAGCTCCGGCTTGGCGTCGCGGCGCAACGGGTCCGGACCGAGTCGGGCGACGATCGAGTCGCGCTCAGCCGAGGTCCCGATGCTGCACGCCGTCGGACCGGCCAGATCGATCGTGGCTCGCTCGCTGACCATCCGCATCCGCACCTCACCAATCGGCGCGGGCGCGTCCGGTCCGAGGTGAACCCGGAACTTGCCGAACAGCCCGAGGTGCACGTGGCCGACTTGGCCGTCCGCCCACTCGTAGAACAGGTGCTTGCCGTACGGCTCGATGCGCCGGAGCACCTGGCCATCGACGCGAGCCGCATCCGCATCGAAGCGGCCCTGCGGTGACGACACCCGCACCGGCAGACCGCCGAGCAGCTTGTTGTGATCGCGAGCGATCCGGTGGATGGTGTGGCCTTCGGGCATCGGCGTCGAGGTTACGGGCGTCGCGCCGCGCTCGGCGGGTACGGTGAGCGGGCCGTGAAGCTGCACATCACCGACGACGAACTGGCCACCTGCGTGGGATGTGGGCTGTGCCTGCCGCACTGCCCGACGTTCCGGGTGACCGGCGAGGAAGCACTGTCGCCGCGCGGTCGGATCGCCGCGATGCGGGCCATCCAGTGGGAAGGCGCCGAGCCGACCAAGGACTTCCTCGGGTTCATGGAGACGTGCGTGCAGTGCCGCGGCTGCGAGCCGGCCTGCCCGTCGGGCGTGCCGTACGGCCGCCTCATGGAAGGCACGCGCGAGACGCTCGCCGAGCAGCACCGCATCACGCCGTGGTACCAGCGGATCGGCTTCAAGGTGCTCGGTCATCACCGTCTGCTGCTGGTCGGATCCACCGCGCTCGCGGTGGCGCAACGAGCGCGGCTCGTGCCGAAGCGGTTGGGGATCTCGCGGCTGCCGCTCCGTCGCGGCAAGGCGGTGACGGCAACGGGCACCGATGTGTGGCTGTTCACCGGATGCGTGATGGACGCTTGGCTGCGCGAGACGCACCGCAACACGGCGGAAGTGCTCGACGCGGTCGGGCTCACGTACGCGCTGCCGGATGCGGGCGGGGCGTGCTGCGGTGCGCTGCACGTGCACGCCGGCCTCGTCGACGAGACGCGTCGCCTCGCCGCTCGCGTGATGGCCTCGATGCCCGGGAACGCGCCGATCGCCGTCAACTCGGCCGGCTGCGGTGCAGCGCTGAAGGACTACGGGCACCTCCTCGGGACTGCCGAGGCGGCTGCCTTCAGCGCACGCGTGCGCGACGTCCACGAGGTCATCGCCGAGCGCGTCGACCGCCTGCAGCCGAAGCGTCACCTCGGCAAGGTCATCGTGCAGGACCCGTGCCACCTGCGCCACGTGCAGCGCGCCCACCTGCCGGTGCGCACGGTTCTCGGTGCGGTCGCCGACATCGTCGAGCTCGACGACGACGGGCTGTGCTGCGGAGCCGGCGGCGCCTACTCCGCACTGCAGCCCGAGCTCGCCTCGGACATCCGAGATCGCAAGCTGGCATCGATCGAACGCGTCGGTTCCGGTGTCGTCGCCAGCGCCAACCCCGGTTGCGCGATGCACCTCGCGGCCGCCGGGTTGACGGTTCGGCACCCGATCGACCTCGTTGCCGAGGCACTGCGGTGACCGGCTCCTACGACGACCTCGCCGATCGCCTCGAAGCGATCGCCGCCGACCTCGACGAGCGCAGCTTCGACCTGCTGCGCGAAGCAGCCGCCGAGCGAGGCGGCCGACCCGCCGACGACAAGCGCCTGATGCAAGCCCGCCGCGCCGTCGAGAAGGCCGCGCAGCTCCTGCGCGGCCGCGACGCCAGTGACGACTGAGGCGCTCCGCGGTCAGACGCCGTGGTCTGCTGCTCGTCGCAATCGAACGTCGAACGTGCCGATCGGTGTCCGATGGCGTCGCGCCGTGAGCAGAACGCAGCAGTCGGGAAGCTTGCAGCCCGTCGAGTTGCGCAGCTCAGCCAGCGAGAGTGGATCTGTCGGCGTCTCGTCGACGACGACGCCGACGGCTGCGAGGTGGTCCATCACCTCGCGACCGCGGTCGAGGCGAACCGGCCCGACCAATGCCTCAGCAAGCGTGATCGGATGCACGAGCAGCGGTGGAACGGCGGAGGCGAGGATCTCGATGGCTGCTTCGTGGTGCGCATCGCGACGCGAGAGGTAGGCGATCAGCACGCTCGCGTCGAGCGTGATCACTCGGGCCACTCCGCCCGCAGATCGTCGAGGTAGCCGTCGGGAAACGCCGCTTCGAAGCCACCGGCGAGTTGGCGCACGAGCTCACGCCGACTGGCGCTCTTCCCATCGGCGCTTTGAGCGCCGAGCAGCACCAGCTGGCGGAGGATCTGCGCCCGCGTCGCGCCGGGGTAGTTCGATTCCGCGCGGTCGATGGCGGCGGCGATGTCGTCGGTCTCGGTGACGATGTGACGTGGACGGGTCGTTGGCACGACAGAAGTGTAACACTCGGGCAATCGGTGATGCACCGCGCCGATCCGACGCCGCCATCAGCCCTGCGGGACGAACGAGTTGGTGGTGTCGATCAGCTCGCGCAGGTCGCCGTATCCGTGCTTGGCGAACACGAAGCCGATGCGGGCCAGGCCCAAGCGGTCGGCCTCGCGACGCTCGGCATCCGACGGGTCGACGCGGGTGATCGTGCCCGACTTGCACAGGTGACCGAACTGCTCGTTGAGCAATGCCAGCTGCTCGTCGGTCGGTGCGTGCTGCAGGCGGATCACCAGCAGGTCACCGACGTAGCGCAGCGATTCGTAGTTGCGGTAGAAGCCAAGGATCTCCTCGACGGCCACCGAGCAGTCGTCGGTGACGAGGTACAGCCCGGTGTCGCTGGGGCTGACGAGACCACGCTTGACCAGCTGGGTGTCGATGAACTCGTGCACCGTCTCCCAGTACGGATCACCGGGCGTGTCGAGGAAGACGATCGGCACCGGCACGCCCTTGCCGGTCTGCGTCAGCGTGAGCAGCTCGAAGGTCTCGTCGAGCGTGCCGAACCCGCCGGGGAGGCAGACGAAGCCCTTGCTCTCCTTGATCAGCATCAGCTTGCGAGTGAAGAAGTACTTCATGCTGACGTACTTCTGGTTGCCGGCGATGATCGGGTTGGCGGCCTGCTCGAACGGCAGCCGGATCGACACGCCGATCGACTGCTCGGTGCCGGCACCCTCCATCGCCGCCTGCATGATCCCCGGCCCGGCACCGGTGACCACCATCCACCCGGCCTCGGCCAACCTGGCGGCGACCTCCCGGGCGGCGGCGTAGAGCGGGTCCTCGGGCCGAGTGCGCGCCGAGCCGAAGATCGTCACCTTGGCGTGATCGGCGTATGGGGCGAACATGGCGAACGCGTCGCGCATCTCCTGCAGTGCGGCGGAGGCGATCTTCAGATCGAGCGTCTCGGGTTGATCGGCGATCAGCTCTGCGGCCGCCTTCAGCAGCTGCTCGGCCAGACGCTGGTCGCGCCGGTTGCTGAGGTCGCCGGCAACCGTGCTGAGGTGCTCAGCCGGTCGGCCCGGGGTCGACGGGGTCAGCGGCTCGTCGCCCATCGAGGTCACTCTGACGAACGGAGCTCTTGCGCCTTCGTCTCCAGCGCGTCGAGCAGCTCGTCGAAGCTCTTCTGGAAGCTGGAGACGCCTTCGCGCTCCAGCGTCGCGGCGACGTCGTCGAGATCGACCCCGACGGCCGTGAGTCCGGCCCACGCGGCCTCGGCCTCGGGAAGATCTGCGTCGATCCGCCGTGCCAGGGTGCCGTGGTCGGCAAAGGCCTCGATGGTGGCATCCGGCAGCGTGTTCACCGTGTCCGGGCCGATCAGCTCGTCGACGTAGAGGGTGTCCTTGTACGCCGGGTTCTTCGTCGACGTGCTGGCCCACAGCGGGCGCTGCACGCGAGCACCGAGATCGGCCAGCCGGTCCCAACGTGCGCCGCTGAACGCCTTCAGGAACAACTGGTAGGCCAGCTTGCCCTGGGCAACGGCGGCCTTGCCGCGCAGCTCGAGCGCCTCGGGCGTGCCGATCGCGTCGAGGCGGCGATCGATCTCGGTGTCGACGCGGCTGATGAAGAAGCTGGCCACGCTGGCGACCTTGGACAGATCGGCGCCCGGAACCTTCGAGTACGCATCGAGACCGTCGAGGTAGGCGTCGACAACTGCCTGGTAGCGCTCGAGGCTGAAGATCAACGTGACGTTGATGCTTCGCCCCTCGGCGATCATCTGGCGGATGGCAGGGATGCCCTCCTCGGTGGCCGGGATCTTGACCATCAGGTTCGGTCGATCGATCTGCTCGTGCAGCTCTCGCGCTGCGGTCTCCGTGCCCGGACCATCGTGGGCGAGGGCCGGAGCGACCTCGACGCTGACGTAGCCGTCGCGGCCGTGGCTGTCGTGGTGCACCTCGGCGAACGCGTCGAGTGCGCCGTTGATGTCCTGCAGCACGAGCGCCCAGTAGTCGTCGATCACCGGCTTGTCGTCGTTGGCCAGCACGGTGAACTGCTCGTCGTAGTCGGGCGAGCCCTGGATGGCCTTCTGGAAGATGGTCGGGTTGCTGGTCAGCCCGCGGATGCCGCGCTGGACGAGGCGGTCGATCTGCCCGGAGGTGATGTAGCCGCGCTTCAGGTTGTCGAGCCAGGGGCTCTGGCCGAACTCGTGGTACAGGGTGTTGAGGCGGTCCATGACGTTCCTTTTCGATCCAGGGTGTGTGTGCAGGTTCAGAGGGTGACGAGGGCGGTGGCCCGGGCGACGACGTGGTCGACGTTGATGCCCAGCTTGTCGAGCACGAGGTTGCCCGGCGCGCTGGCGCCGAAGCGGTCGATGCCGATCGAGTCGGTGGCGTAGCGCGCCCAGCCGAAGGTGGTTGCGGCCTCGACCGACAGCACCGGCACGCCCGCCGGGAAGACGCTGGCCCGGTAGTCCGCAGTCTGCTCGGCGAAGCGATCCCACGACGGCAGGCTGACGACGCTGGCGCGGATGCCGGCCTCGGCCAGCTTGGCAGCCGCGTCGACGCAGACGGCGACCTCGCTGCCCGTGCCGACGAGCACGACCTGCGGATCGTCGACCGGTCGGATCACCGCGCCGCCGGGCCCGACCGCCGAGCCGTCGGTGACGACCGGGATCGCCTGCCGGCTGAGCACCAGCGCCGTGGGTCCGTGGTGCTCGACGGCGGCCCGCAACGCGGCGACCGTCTCGTTGGCGTCGGCCGGTCGGATCACCTGGAGCTCGGGGATGGCGCGCAAGGTGGCGATGTGCTCGACCGGTTGGTGGGTGGGCCCGTCCTCACCGACACCGACCGAGTCGTGGGTGAAGACGAACAGCACCTTGGCCTTGCTGAGCGCAGCGAGCCGCACCGGTGGGCGCATGTAGTCGAGGAAGACGAAGAACGTGCCGCCGGCCGGCAGCACGCCGCCGTGGCGGGCCATGCCGACCATCGCCGAGCCCATCGCGTGCTCGCGGATGCCGTAGTACACCTGGCGGCCGCCGGGCGTGGAGATCGACTGCGGCTCCTGGCCGGTGAGCTTCGTGCCCGTGTTGCCGGTGAGGTCCGCGGCGCCGGCGACGAGGCCGGGCAACCCGTCGAGCGAGGCGTTGAAGGCCTTCTCGATGGCCACACGGGTGGCGATCTTCTCGCCCTGCTCGAAGACGGGCAGCGCAGCTTCCCAACCCGGCACACCGCCGCCGGCCCAGGCTGCGTCCCACGCAACGCGATCCACGGATGAGGCGGCGAAGCGCTCCTTCCACGCTGCGTGCTCGGCCGCGCCGCGCTCGGCGGCGTTGGCGCGCACTGCGGCGACGAGGTCGTCGGGCGCCCAGAACGGCTCGTCGGGGATGCCCATCACGGCTTTCGTGCGGGTGATCTGCTCCGGCGTGAACGGGTTGCCGTGGGCCTCGTGGTGATCGGTGAGGTCGGGGCTCGGCGCACCGATGTGGCTGCGCAGGATGAGCAGGCTGGGCTTGTCGGTGACGGCGATGCCGGCGCGGATGCCGGCCTCCAACGCGTCGAGATCGTCGGCGACCTCGCCCAGGTGCTCGACGTGCCAGCCGTATGCCTCGAAGCGCTTGCCGACGTCGTCGCTGTACGACAGCGCGGTGTCGCCGTCGATGGTGATGTGGTTGTCGTCGTAGACGCAGATCAGGTTGCCGAGCCCGAGGTGCCCGGCGAGCGACGCAGCCTCGTGGCTGACGCCTTCCATGAAGCAGCCGTCGCCGGCGATCACGAACGTGTGGTGGTGCTGCACGTCGTCACCGAACTTCGACCGCAAGCGACGCTCGGCGATGGCCATGCCGACCGAGTTGGCGAGCCCCTGTCCGAGCGGTCCGGTGGTGACCTCGACGCCCGCGGTCAGCTCGGCCTCCGGGTGACCGGGGGTCAGCGAGTCCCACTGGCGAAACGCCTTGAGGTCGTCGAGCTCGAGCCCGTAGCCGTTGAGGAACAGCAGCGAGTACTGCAGGATCGAGGCGTGGCCGTTGGACAGCACGAAGCGATCGCGGTCGGGCCAGTGCGGGTCGGTCGGATCGTGGCGCATGATCCGGCTGAACAGCACGTGACCGAGTGGGGCGAGGGCCATGGCCGTGCCCTGGTGGCCGCTCTTGGCCTGCAGCGGGGCGTCCATGGCCATGCCGCGGATGAGGGAGACGGCGAGCTGATCTTGTTCGGGGGTCAACGCAGGGGGCACGTGCTGGACTGTACCCCTCTGATCGTCAGCCGACGGGCGGCAACAGGGTGAACGGAACCAGGTGCCACGGCCCGCGGTCGATGCGGCAGTGGGCGAAGATCTGGCCGTACTCGGCGAACTCCAGCTCGCCCTTGACGAGCCGGTAGGTGAACTTCCCCGGCTCGACCGTGAACGGGCTGACGTTGCGCGCTACCTGCTCGTCCTCCTCGCCGGCGCCCTTGCGGAAGACCACCTCGAACACACCCGACCCGCTCTCGCCCGGGAAGCAGTAGATGAGGCCGACGAGGTGCGGCGACACCGTCACTGGCGTCGGTGACGGCGAGGCCATCGAGAACATCGCACCGGTGAGGTCGATGCGGGTGCTCGGGCCCGGCGCCTGGCGCATCTCGAAGTTCTCGACGAAGAGGGCGGACACGATCTGCATCGGTCGAAGGGTAGCGACGCCCATGTCGGTCAGGTGGGCGAACAGCCCGGCGACTAGCGTCCGAGCCATGGGGTACACCGCAGCACCGGATGGTTGGTGGCAGTCGTTCGTGCTGGCGAGCCCGGCGCGAACCGGCAAGCTGGCGGTCACCCGCAAGGACGGCACGCCGCACGTCGCACCCGTCTGGGTCGACCTCGACGGCGACGAGATCGTCTTCATGACCAGCGCGGAGACGATCAAGGGCAAGAGCATCCTGCGTGACGGCCGCGTCTCGATCTGCTTCGACGACGACCGCCCGCCCTTCTCGTTCGTCACGGTCACCGGCACGACCACGACCACCACGGATCCGTTCAAGCTGATGCACTGGGGCACTCGCATCGCCGCTCGCTACATGGGCAAGGCGTTGGCCGAGCAGTACGGCATCCGCAACGCGGTCCCGCCGGAGATGGTCGTGCGCATCAGGCCGACCAACGTCGTCGCCATCGTCGACGTCGCCGACTGAACGAAGTGCACGGTGAAACCGTCGCTCAGCGACGGTTTCGGCCCGGACTACCGGACCTGGTCGCCGGCGACCCAGACGTGGCGGACGTGCCAGTCGGCGTCGAGCGCGACGAGGTCGGCGCGACGGCCGACCTCGATCGTGCCGCGGTCGGCGAGGCCGAGCAGGCGAGCCGGGTTGGTGCTGGCGGCGCGCAGAGCGAGGTCCGGCGCGACACCTGCGTCGATGCACACGCGGAGGCACTGATCCACGGTCGCCGCGCTGCCGGCGAGCGTGCCGTCGGCCAACCGAGGTGCGCCGTCACGCAGCTCCATGCCCACCGGGCCGACGGTGCCGGCTCGCCAGGCGACCGCATCGGTGACGAGCACGGCGCGGTCGCGGCCGAGGAGCGAGAACGCCAGCTTGATCATCCGCGGATGCACGTGCACGCCATCGGCGATGATCGACGCGGCGACCGACGGATGATCGAGGACCCATGCGGCAACGCCCGGTGTGCGGTGGTGCAGTCCGCTCATCCCGTTGAAGAGGTGCGTGGTCAGCGACGCGCCGGCCCCTGCGGCGGCATCGAGCTCGTCGAACTCGGCCGTGGTGTGACCGAGCGAGACGAGCGTTCCTCGCGACGTCAGCCGGGCGGTGGCCGTCGCCGCGTCCGTCTGCTCGGCACCGACCGTCATCACCGCGATGTGGTCGGGCAGCGCGTCGATCCAGGCGAGGTCGATGGGGATGATCCACTGCGGCCGATGCGCGCCGGGCGCGCCACCGAGGAACGGACCTTCGAGGTGCGCGCCGGCGATCGACGGCCGACCACCAGCCGGGCGGCCCATCGCCGAGCCGATCTCCGCCAACGGGCGGGCGAAGCGGTCGAGTGGCATCGTCACCAACGTCGGGCACCACGTGGTGACGCCCTGATCGAGGAGCAGCCCGTCGAGCCGATCCCAATCGGCCCCGGTGGCGGTGCTGACGTCGATGTCGTCGATCCCGTTCACCTGCAGGTCGACGAACCCGGGGACGAGCGTGAGGCCGTCCGCATCGCCGGCAGCCGGCTCGATCGCGGCGATGCGGCCATCCTCGACGATCACGTTCGTCGGACCGCGGAACCCGCGTACGTCGAGAGCCCTGCCGGCGGCGATCACCATCCGGTCAGGATGTCAGCCGGAGACGGCCTTGCGGCGCGGCGAGGTGGCTGCCGTCGCCGCCGCCTGTGCCTTCGACGCTGCCTGCGATGCCGCTGCCTGAGCCGTCAGGCGCAGATCGGTGAGGCGCACCTTGGCCAGGTGGAACCAGCTGAGCACCTTGATCACCCACCAGCCGGGATCGATCTCGAACCACCGATGCGACAGCTTCGCCGACGTCGGCGCGGCGTGGTGGTTGTTGTGCAGCCCCTCGCCGGCGGTGAGGAAGGCCAGCCACTGCAGGTTGCCCGCACCGTTGGGGTACGGGCGACGGCCGAAGTGGTGCCCGATCGCGTTCACCGCGGCGCTGCCACCGAGGTACAGGTTGACGTGCACGAACGCCGCCAGCAGACCGATCACCGGACCGAACACGAGCACCAGCACGCCGACGCCGATGGCCAAGCCGAACAGCGCGTGGTCGTAGAACAGGCGATCGGCGCGGGTGGCGGGCAGGTCCTTGGCGTAGCGGGCGAGCGTCTCGGGGTTGCGTGCTTCACGCCGGTAGAGGCGCACGTTCTGCATCTGCACCTTCATCCACCCGAGCAGGACAGGGGAGTGCGGATCGCCCTCGACGTCGGTGAACGCGTGATGCTTGCGGTGCACGGCCACCCACTGGCGGGGACGGATGCCCGTGGTGATCCACTGCATGAAGCGGAAGGCCTGGGTGACCGGCGGAGACAGCGCCACGGCCCGGTGGGAGAGCGCTCGGTGCAGGAACACGGTGCTGCAGACCTGGGCGATCATGGTGACGACGAATCCGGCCGCGAACGCGGTGACGAGCACACGAATCACGCCCCCGAGCGTAGCACAGCCGTCTACCTACCAGTCGGTAGGCTCCGGCCCCGGTAGTCTCGCTCACGTGCGACCGTCGGTGCGTGGGTCCTTGGCAGCAGTCGAGGGTGTGGTCTGAGTGGCTGATCATGGGGAGACCCTCAGCACGCGCGAGCTGATCCTCGCCGAGGCGTTGAAGTGCTTCGCCGACGGCGGCTACGAGGGCACGTCGCTCAACGACATCGCCGCAGGGGTCGGCATCCGCCGGCCGAGCCTGCTGCACCACTTCGCCTCGAAGGAGGCCCTGTACGTCGAGGTCTTCGAGCGGCTGCTCGGCGACTGGTTCGAGCGACTGGCGACCGCGGTCGACTCCCAGCAGCGCGGCTGGGAGAAGGTGCAGCTGGTGATCTCTGCCGGCTTCGACTTCTTCGCCGACAACTACGACTACGTCCGCCTGATGCGTCGCGAAGCGCTCGACGCCGGCGCGCACGTGGGCATCGACCTGGCTGCGGTGCTGCGCCCGATGTGGGATCGCAGCGTCGACTACTTCAACCGGGAGATGGCTGCCGGCACGTTCCGCGAGCACGACCCCGAACAGCTGCTCCTCACCGGCTACGGCGCGTTGCTGAGCTACTTCTCCGACGCGCCGTTCCTCGGCGGTCTGCTGGACGACGACCCGTTGGCGAGCGAGGCGCTGCGTCGCCGTCGCGAGCACATCACGACGTTCTTCCGCACGGCTCTCGTGCCGTAGGGCCGCGCCGCTACGGTCGGCGCCCATGCCCACCTTGAACGTTGGATCGCAGACCGTCGGCTACGCAGTCGAGGGCGACGGCGAGCCCGTGCTGTTCCTGCACGGCACGACCATGAACCGCACCGGTTGGGACCTCGTCCGCGGGGCGATGCCCGCCGACGCCGGACTGCAGCACGTGCTGGTCGAGTTCCCCGGCTCCGGAGAATCGCCTCGCTCCGACGCGCCGCTGACCGTCGACGGGCTCGCCGATCAGGCGCACGCCGTGATGGCCCACCTCGGCCATCAGCGGTACCACGTCGCCGGCTACTCGCTCGGCGCGGTGGTCGCTGCCGGCGTCGCTGCGCGTCACGCGGGCGCGGTGCGCAGCGCGACGTTGCTCTGCGGTTGGGTGACCTCCGACGCTCGCCAGCGCTTCACGTTCGATCTGTGGAAGCGGCTGATCGAGGCCAGCCCGGAGCTGTTCATGCGCTACGCGGTGGCCGACGGCTTCACGGCCGGAGCGATCGCCGGTCTCGAGCCGATGCTCGACGGTGTGGTGGCGCTCGGAGCGGGGTCGTTGGCGCCCGGTTCGGCCGATCACCTCGACCTCGACATCGTGGTGGACATCGCCGACCTGCTGACGTCGATCACGGCACCCACGCTGGTGATCGGTGGTGTCGAGGACCGCTGGTGCGGCATCGAGCACAGCAGGGCGCTGGCCGCCGGCATCGACGGATCGCGGCTCGTCGAGCTGCCCGGCGGGCACCTCATCATCCAGGAGCTGGCCGGCGACATCGCCACGTTGCTGACGGCGCACGTCGCCGACGCGGTCGCCAACCCGGCATGAGTCGCGCCGATCAGTTCGCACCGTTGCCGGAGGCCGCGCTGGCCCGTTGGTCGGGTTTCGGCAACTGGGAGCGCGAGTACTTCCCGTCGTTGCTCGGCCTCGTCGTCGAAGAGGTGCGCACCGACTACTGCCGGATGCGCCTGCCGTTCCGCCCGGTGCTCGAGCAGCCGGCAGGCGTCGTCCACGGTGGAGCGATCGCGTCGTTGCTCGATTCTGTCGTCGTGCCCGCCATCGGCGCGGCGTACGGGCCGGATGTCCGGTACTCGACCGTCGACATGCACGTGCAGTACCTGTCGGCCGCAGTGCAGACCGATCTCGTCGCCGAGGGGTGGATCGTCCGGCGTGGCCGCACGATGGTGTTCTGCGAAGCCGAGGCGGTGTGCGAGAGCAACGGGCGCATCGCGGCGAGATCGATCCTCACGTACCACGTCTCCTCGAGCAACGTCAGCTCGCCAGCCGTTTCGGCTGGGTGAGGCCGCTCGCTCTACGGTTCGCCGGATGAGCACGCACGAAACTCGCCACACACTGTCGGAGTCGGCGTCGAAGCAGCTGCTGCGCGACGCGGGCGTGCCGCTGGCACCCGAGCGCGAGGTGGCGACGGCTGCGGACGCCGCAGCGGCGGCAGGCGAGCTCGGCTTCCCGGTGGTCGTGAAGCTGTGTGGCGACGCCATCGCCCACAAGACCGAACGCGGGCTGGTGAAGCTGCGCCTCGGCGACGCCGCTGCCGTCGAGTCGGCGTCGAGCGAGCTGCTCGGCAAGGCGACCGCTGATGACGGTGACGTCAGCCTGCTGGTGGCGCCGATGATCAGCGGCAACCGCGAGCTGATCGCCGGGTTGGTGCGCGATCCGCAGTTCGGAGCGAACGTGATGCTCGGCGTCGGTGGCGTGCTCGCCGAGGCGTTGGCCGACGTCGTGTTCCGCCCTGTGCCCGTGAGCGACGTCGACGCGCAGGAGATGATCGAAGGTCTGGCGACGCAGAAGCTGCTCGGCGAGTTCCGCGGCGAAGCGGCGATCGACCGCGTGCAGCTGGCGGCGGTCATCGTCGGGTTGAGCCGGTTGGCCGTGGAGCGCCCGGACATCGCCAGCATCGACGTCAACCCGTTGATCGTCGCCGCCGACGGGACCGTCGTGGCCGTCGACGCGCTGGTCGAGCTCGGCGAGACCGCCGAGTCGGAGCGAGCGGTGATCCGGCCACGGGCGACCGATGCGCAGTTCCGCGCCCTGTTCGAACCGAAGGGCGTGCTCGTCGCCGGTGCCAGCTCGCATCCCGGCAAGTTCGGCTTCGTCAGCCTGCACAACATCCTCGCCGCAGGCTTCGCCGGCGGTGTCTTCGGCACCAACCTGCAGGGTGAGGAGGTGCTCGGCATCAAGACCGTCGCCGACATCGCCGAGCTGCCCGACGGCGAGATCGATCTCGTGTTCGTGTGCACCCCGGCGAGCGCCAACCCGGCCCTGCTGCGTGCGTGCGCCGCCAAGGGCGTGAAGGCTGCGTTCCTGACGAGCGCCGGCTACGGCGAGGCCGGCGACGAAGGTCGCATCGCCGAAGACGAACTGGTCGCGCTGGCCGACGAGCTCGGCATCTTGCTGGCCGGTCCGAACGGCCAGGGCGTGGTGTCGACCCCCGCCAAGCTGTGCGCGCAGATCGTTGCGCCGTACCCGCCGGCGGGCCGCATCGGGGTGGCGTCGCAGAGCGGCAACTTCGTGTCCAGCTTCCTCAACTACGCCCGCCAGACCGGAGTCGGCATCAGCCGCGCCGTGTCCGCCGGCAACGCTGCGGCGGTCACACCGGCCGATTACCTCGACTGGTACGCGGAGGATGACGCGACCGGTGTCTCGCTTGCGTACGTCGAGGGCATCGTCGACGGGCGCACCCTGCTGGAGCGCTTTGCATCGGTCGCCGCGCGGAAGCCGCTCGTGGTCGTCAAGGGTGGCGCCACCGAAGGTGGAGCGAAGGCGGCAGCCAGCCACACCGGCGCCCTCGCCGCGAACGACAAGGTCTTCGACGGCGCTGCCCGTCAAGCGGGCGTCACCCGCGCGGCCACCGTGGAGGAGGCGTTCGAGGCAGCAGCCACGTTCGCCACGCAGCCGCTGCCGAAGGGCCCGAACGTCGTCATCCTCACCACCGCCGGTGGATGGGGCGTGGTGACGAGCGATGCCATCGTGCGCGACGGTCGACTGTCGTTGCTGACCCTGCCGGCCGACCTCGCCGCGCAGATCGACACGAAGCTGCCACCGCGGTGGAGCCGCAACAACCCGGTCGACTGCGCCGGCGGCGAGACCCGTGACACGATCCCCGAGGTGCTGGAGATGATCGCCGCCCACCCCGAGGTGCACTCGGTGATCTACCTCGGCCTCGGGATCCAGAGCAACCAGGCCCGCCTGATGCGCGAAGGCGGGTTCCATCCCGGCTACGGGCTCGATCGCATCGTCAGCTACCACGAGCGCCAGGACGAGCGATTCGCACAGGCCGCACACGACCTGTCGGTTCAGTACGACAAGCCGATCCTGTGCGCCACCGAGCTCGCCGTGGCCGACCCGGACAACCCCGGTCCGGCCACCGTGCGCGCCACCGGGCGGCTCTGCTACGCCAGCGGCAACCGCGCCGTCACGGCGCTCGGCCACCTGTGGCAGTACTCCCGCTTCCGCCAGCGCCGCGCGCTGTAGCTCCGGCGCTGCCGGTCAGCCCGGCGTGTGGCAGACCGCCTCGACGTTGTTGCCGTCCGGGTCGCGCACGAACGCGCCGTAGTAGTGCTCGTGGTACTCCGGCCAGACCCGCGGCGCGTGCAGCACCTCGGCGCCGATGCTGATCGCTGCGGCGTGGAAGGCATCGACGTGTGCGCGCGACTCCGCGGCGAAGGCGATGTGCGACTCGCTGAAGCCGTCGCCCGAGTCGTGCACGCTGATCCAGAAGTCCGGCTTGTCGACGCCGTAGCCGTAGGCGACGCCGAAGTCCATCAGGCGCGTCGCTCCGAGCGGGGCCAGGACGGTGTCGTAGAAGCGTGAGCTGGCGGCCATGTCGCGGCACTGCATCCCAAGGTGATCGAGCATGCCCACATTCTGGCCGAGCTCGAGTGGCCTCGCCGACGAGAATGACCGGCGTGACCGAGCTGCAGCCCCGCACCGATGGTGTCGTCTCGATCCGTCCGTCGACGGCCGACGACGTCCCCACGTTGATCGCCGGACGCGACGAGGCCTTTGCCCGCTTCCTCGGCCCGGGCGATCCCGAGCCGCGACCGCTGGCGTGCATCGTCGTCGGTGACCTGCCCGGCGACGTCGTCGTCGGTTGGGTCGATCACGATCACGCCCGCTCGTGGCTGGAGCCCGACGAGGTCAACGTCGGCTACAACGTGTTCGCCGAGTTCCGGGGCAACGGGTACGCGACGCGGGCCGTGCGGCTGCTGCTGGAGCACCTCGCTTGCGACACGTCGTGGACGGTGGCGACGCTGCTGATCAGTGCCGAGAACGAGCGATCGCTGGCGCTCGCTGCCCGCGCCGGGTTCGAGCGGGTCGACGACCTCGACGGCCACCCGTACTGGAAGCAGCGGGTGCCGGAGTGCCCGGATCGGAGCACCGGCCCGTCGTAGGATTCGCCCGAGATGACGGCACGCAGGAGGAACCCCATCGCTGCGCTGGCGGTCGCCGCCGCCGTCCCGGCACTCGTGCTCGCCGGCGTGTGGAAGCTCGCCGACAGCCAGGCCGGCAACGCAACGGACGGCGTCGCTCCATCGGACTCGACCTCGTCGGGCGCGGCGATCGACACGCCGTTGCTGAGCGTTCGTCGCGCCCCCGGCACGCTCGCTCGCGACGTCAACGTCGCCGCGTTCACCGCCGCGCTGCAGCCGTTGCTCGACAAGGTCGGCGGCACGTCGTGCGTCGCCGTGGCAGTCAATGGCCAGCTCGTCGCAGCGAAGAACGAGACCGTGAAGGTGCGTCCGGCGAGCACCGTGAAGCTGCTGACGGCGCGCGTCGCGCTCGACGTGCTCGGCGCCGACTTCACCTTCACCACCACCGTCACCGGCGACGTCGGAGCCGACGGCGTCGTCGCCGGCGACCTGTACCTCGTCGGCGGTGGCGACCCGTTGCTGGCCAGCACGTGGTGGGCAGGGCCGAGCGCCAACTACCCCGAGTTCAACCACACATCGATCGAGGCGTTGGCCCAGTCGGTGGTCGACGCCGGCGTCACGTCGATCACCGGCGGTGTGGTCGGCGACGCGAGTCGATACGACGACGAGTGGTACGCGCCGACGTGGCCGCAGGACGTCCGCTTCTCCGACGGCGGTCCCGTGTCGGCGCTGCTGGCCAACGACTCCCGTGAGAGCCCGACGAAGAGCTCCAACGATCCGGTCGTCGGGGCCGCGCAGGTGCTGATCGACGAGCTCGTCGCCCGCGGCGTCACCGTCGGCGGCGCGGCGTCGGCCGGCACGTCGGGATCGTCGAAGGTCGTTGCCTCGATCAACTCGATCGCTCTCCCGGGCGTGATCGCCGAGATGCTCACCACGAGCGACAACAACACCGCCGAGCTCGTGCTCAAGGAGATCGCCTTCCACGAGACGGGCACCGGCAGCCGCGAGGCGGGCCTCGGCGTCGTGCGCGACAAGCTCGCCGAGTGGGGCATCCCGACCGACGGGTTGACGCTCGTGGACGGGTCGGGTCTGTCGACCGAGGACGAGATGACGTGCACGACGATGCTCGGCGTGCTCGAGCACGGCACCGTGGACGATGCCGTCGGCGCCGGGATGCCGGTGGGCGGCGCAGCCGGAGGCACCCTGTCGGACGCGTTCGTCGACGCACCGCTGGCGGGGTTGATCCGGGCCAAGACCGGCACGCTCAACCACGGTGGAGCGAAGGCGCTCGCCGGTTACGTGCCGCTCGACGTCGGCGGCAGCATCCAGTTCGCGCTGATCCTCAACGGCACCACGATCTCCAACAAGACCGAGTACCGCCCGATCTGGGACGACCTCGCCACGGCGCTCGGCGCCTACCCGACCGGGCCGACGGTCGCCGCACTGCTGCCGCGATCATGACCTCGCTGCCGATGTTCCCCCTCGGGTCGGTGCTGCTGCCCGGATCCGTGCTGCCGCTGAACATCTTCGAGCCGCGCTACCGCCAGCTCGTGCGCGACTGCGTCGAGGCACCCGAGCACGAATTCGGCGTGGTGCTCATCGAACGGGGGAGCGAGGTCGGCGGCGGGGACGTCCGCCGCGACGTCGGCACGATCGCCCGGATGGTGCAGGTGGCCGAGCTGCCCGACGGACGGTACGCGGTCATCGCCGTCGGCACCGCACGGATGCGCGTCGTCTCCTGGCTGCCCGACGACCCGTACCCGCTCGCCGACGTGGACGAGCTGCCCGACACGCTGATCGAGTCGGACAGCGAATCGCTGTGGTCGGCGATCGACGGGCTCCTCGGCCGGGTGCGCAGTGCTGCCGCGTTGGCGTTGGAGCTCGGCGACCCGGCCACCGACCCGACGAGCATCACCCGCGACGCCCTCGGCGAGGACCTCGTCGACGCGTCGTACCGACTCGTCTCCGCCGCTCCTGTGGGCAGCGACGACCAGTACCGGCTCCTCGCCGCGAGCGGTCCGGCCGAGCGGCTGGCGCTCCTCGCCGAGATGCTCGAGTCGCTCGAGGCCGTGCTCTCCTTCCGGCTTGCCGACGCTGGTGATCAGGCCGGAGACGACCTCGGCAGCGCCTGACGCGTGCTACACATATCGGGTGCCCGAACCGGACGCCAAGAAGAAGTCAACCGATGACGGCCAGATCGGCCAGATGGTCCAACTCGTCAAGGACTACGCCACCCAGGAGGCACTCGGCCCTGTCAAGGGCGCCGGGCGTTGGCTGGCCTTCGGTGCCGCCGGCGCGTTCGCCATCGCCATCGGATCGCTGTTCCTGGTGCTGGGTCTGCTGCGCATGCTCCAGACCGAGTTCCCCGGCACGTTCGGCGGCAACTGGACGAGCATGTGGCCGTACGCCATCGCCTTCGGCTTCGCGCTGCTGGTGATCGGCCTCGCGGTCAGCCGCATCGGCAAGGGCACGCTGCAGCGAACCAAGGAGAAGCACTGATGGCCCAGCGAATCACCCGCGACGACCTGGAGAACCGCTTTCGCGACTTCCAGGGCGATCTGCAGGGCAAGGCCAACGACGTCAAGCCGAAGCTGGTCACCATCGCTGCCGCCGGCGGTGTCGTGCTCCTGCTGCTGATCTTCCTGCTCGGCAAGCGCAGCGGCAAGAAGAAGACCACGCTGGTCGAGATCCGTCGAGTCTGATCGCTCATGGCTCGAACCGCACGACGCCGGCCCAGCCTGCTGTCACCCACCGCGTACCTGCGCCGCGGCGCGCTGTACAAGGGCCTGCTCGGTGGCAAGCGCGGCTGGATGACCGTCGGTGCCGTGCTGTGGGCGCCGCGGGTGATGAAGAAGGCGTTCGGCAAGAACGAGGAGGTCGTCGCCCACGAGGTGCTCAAGCCGGGCCAGGCGATCCGGCTCGAGGCGATCCCACCGCCGTCGCGCCAGCAGCGCAAGGCTGCGAAGCGCGCTCGTTGACCCCAGACTGTCCGACATGAAGATCCTGCTGCGCAACCCGCGCCGCGAGATCGAGCTGGCCGGTCCGCGCCGCGTGCACGCCGTGCTGACCCAGCTCGAGCTGAACCGCGAATCGCACCTCGTCATCCGCAACGGCACGCTGGTGCCCGGTGACGCCGAGCTGCTCGACGACGACGTCGTCGAGATCCGTCCGGTGATCAGCGGGGGAGCGACGTGACCGCCTCGTTCTCGAAGTGCCGCGTCTGTCGCGGTCCGGCGATCATCGACCTGCCCCGCCACAACGCCAACTTCTGCGCGGAGCACTTCCTCGAGCTGTGCCGTCGCCAGGTGGTGAAGGCGATCGAGCAGTTCGACATGCTCGACCGCGACGACCGCATCCTCGTCGCCGTGTCCGGTGGCAAGGACAGCCTGGCAGCGTGGGACATGCTCGTCGAGCTCGGCTACCAGGCCGACGGTCTGTACATCGGGCTCGGCATCGGTGACTACAGCGACGTCTCCGGCCAGTACGCCCAGGCGTTCGCCGACGAGCGAGGGCTCACGCTGCACCAGGTGTCGGTGCGCGAGGAGCACGGCTTCGACATCCCCACCGCGGCACGAGCGACGCGCCGCGTGCCGTGCTCCGCGTGCGGCACGACGAAGCGGCACCTGTTCGACAAGGCAGCGATCGACGGCGGGTACACGGTGCTCGTCACCGGCCACAACCTCGACGACGAGGCGGCGGTGCTGTTCGGCAACACGTTGCGGTGGGAGGTCGAGTACCTCGCCCGCCAGCTGCCGGTGCTCGCCGCACGCAACGGCTTCCCGAAGAAGGTCAAGCCGCTGGTGCGCCTCACCGAGCGGGAGACCGCAGCGTGGTGCGTGGTGCGCGGCATCGACTACCTCGTCGAGGAGTGCCCGATGGCCGCCGGCAACCGGCACCTCGCCTACAAGGAGACGTTGAACTCGATCGAGAACACGTCGCCCGGCACGAAGGCGTCGTTCTACTTGAACTTCATCGAGAAGATGGCGCCGCTGCTGGCCGGCCAGGCCGGCGAGCACGGCGAACTTGGCACGTGCTCGCGGTGCGGCTCGCCCGCGTCCGGCGAGATCTGCGCCTTCTGCCGCATCGAGGAGAAGGCGTCGGCGCACGAGCCCGTGCCGGTGGAGCTGATGATCAAGACCCGTCCCCGATCAAAGGAAAGCCGTCGATGAACGTGCCGTTCGCCATCGGCGACAAGGTCCTGCTGCTGGACATCAAGCAGCGTCGCTACCTGATCACCCTGGCCGAAGGTGGTCAGTTCCACAGCCACTCCGGCTTCTTCGAGCACGGCGACCTCGTCGGCCAGCTCGAAGGCACGGTGATCAAGAGCACGAAGGGCTCGCCGTACACCGCGCTGCGGCCGACGTTGGAGGACTTCGTCGTCGAGATGCCGCGTGGCGCGCAGGTGATCTACCCGAAGGACCTGGCCCCGATCTGCATGCTGGCCGACATCGGCCCGGGCGTGCGCGTCTTCGAGAGCGGCGTCGGATCCGGCGCGTTGAGCATGACGATGCTCCGGTACGGCGCGTCGATCGTCGGCTACGAGCTGCGCGAGGACTTCGCCAACCGTGCCCGCACGAACGTGCGCAGCTTCCTCGGCGAGGACGCGCTGACCCGATACGACGTGTCGCTGCGCGACAGCTACGAGGGCATCGAGGAGCGCGACTTCGATCGCATCGTGCTCGACCTGCCCGAGCCGTGGCGCGTCGTGCCCCACGTCTACGAGGCGTTGCGACCTGGCGGGATCCTGATCGCCTACAACCCGTCGATCACCCAGGTCTCCCAGCTGCGCGACGTGATGGCCAACAAGCGCTGGAACGGCACCCGCACGCTCGAGGTGATGCACCGCGGCTGGTACGTCGAAGGGCAAGCCGTGCGCCCCGACCACCGCATGGTCGCCCACACCGGCTTCCTCACCGTCGGCCGCTACCTCGGCTGACCCCGAGAGCGCTGCGTTTGATCGCAAACCCACCGCCACGGTGGCCCAGGGTTCAAACGGTCACGCGGTAGGCGCGCAGGTTCGTCAACGTCTGCCACGAGTCGCCGGCGAGCACCCGAGTCAAGGCAACCGCGGTGACGTCTTCCGCGCCCGAGGGCCCGACGAGGGCTGCGGCGAAGCGGATCAGCTCGTCAGCGTGCTTGTCGTACGCGGCGACCGCTTCGGCATCCATCGCCCCGTCCGATGTCACCGCTCAGCCGATCCCGCCAGATCTGCGCCGGAACGCGAACGAGGCGGCCCGCAGGCCGCCTCGCCAGATCACGTGATCGAACCGGCTACGGCTCGATGAAGATGCACTCGCCGGGGCACTCCTCGGCGCTCTCGATGACTGCGTCCAGCTTGCCGTCGGGGATCTCGGCCATGCCATCGGCGCCCTGGGGGTTGCCCTTGGCGGTGGCGTACACCTTGTCGCCCTCTTTGACGTAGGCAAGGCCGTCGTCGAGCAGGGTGAACACGTCGGGCGCGATCTCCTCGCACAACCCGTCGCCGGTGCACAGATCCTGGTCGATCCATACCTTCATGTCGTCGTATCTCCTGCTCAGAAAGGGGTGAGACCTCGTCGAGTGTACACAGCCGTCCCGTTTCGACCATGTTCCGGTCGGATGAACGCTGACGTGAGGTACGCCACACCGCCGCGAACCGCGTGTAGGTTCCGGTCATGGCCGAGGACCACGAAACCGGAGCCGCCGAGGACCAGGCTGCGTTGCGTGCGCAGCTGATCGTCCTCGACGAAGAGATCAGTGCGCTGCGTCGCAAGTTGGCAGACGCGCCCAAGCGTCAACGGGCGCTCGAGGAGCGGTTGCTGGAGACGAAGGGGCAGCTGGCCCAGGCCGTCTCGCAGAACGAGAAGCTGAGCTACACCCTGCGCGAGTCGCGCGAGCACATCGCCGCGCTGCGCGACGAGGTCGACAAGCTCACCCAGCCGCCCAGCGCCTACGGCGTGATCGTCGGCAAGAACGACGACGGCACCGTCGACGTGCTCACCAGCGGACGCAAGATGCGCGTCGGCCTGCACCCCGACATCGATCACGACTCGTTGCCCCGCGGCAGCGAGGTCGTGCTCAACGAGAGCTTCAACGTCGTCCAGGCCCGCACGCCCGAGGTCACCGGCGAGGTGGTCACCATCAAGGAGATGATGGAGGACGGCGTGCGCGCCCTCGTCGTCGGCCGTGCCGACGAAGAGCGTGTGTGCGAGCTGGCCGACGTGCTGCGCGGTGTGCACCTGCGCAACGGCGACACGATGCGCCTCGACCCGCGCACGGGAATGCTCCTGGAGAAGCTGCCCCGCCCCGAGGTGGAAGATCTCCTCCTCGAAGAGGTGCCGGACATCTCCTACGAGGACATCGGCGGCCTCGACACGCAGATCGAGCAGATCGCCGACGCGGTGGAGCTGCCGTTCCTCTACGCCGACCTGTTCGCCGAGCACCAGCTGCCCGCGCCCAAGGGCATCCTGCTCTACGGCCCGCCCGGCTGCGGCAAGACGCTCATCGCCAAGGCAGTGGCCAACTCGCTGGCCAAGAAGGTCGCCGAGAAGACCGGTGGCGAGAAGGGCCGCAGCTACTTCATCAACATCAAGGGCCCCGAGCTGCTCAACAAGTACGTCGGCGAGACCGAGCGGCAGATCCGCCTCGTCTTCCAGCGCGCACGCGAGAAGAGCGAAGAGGGCTGGCCGGTCATCGTCTTCTTCGACGAGATGGACTCGATGTTCCGCACCCGTGGCTCGGGCATCAGCAGCGACATGGAGAGCACGATCGTGCCGCAGCTGCTGGCCGAGATCGACGGCGTCGAGGGCCTGCGCAACGTCATCGTCATCGGCGCCACCAACCGCGAAGACCTCATCGACCCGGCCATCCTGCGCCCCGGTCGCCTGGACGTGAAGATCAAGATCGAGCGCCCGTCCGCCGACGCGGCGCGGCAGATCTTCGCCCGCTACCTCACCGACGAGATCCCGATCGCGGCCGGCGCCGAGGTGCCCGACATGATCGCCGAGACGGTGGTCGAGATGTACCGGGCCGACGCCGACAACCAGTTCCTCGAGGTCACGTACCAGAACGGCGACAAGGAGATCCTCTACTACAAGGACTTCTCGTCGGGCGCGATGATCGAGAACATCGTCCGTCGTGCCAAGAAGCTGGCGATCAAGCGGGTCATCGCCGGCGGCGCACGCGGGGTGTCCACGCAAGACCTCCTCGACTCCATCAAGCAGGAGTACAAGGAGCACGAGGACCTGCCGAACACGACCAACCCGGACGACTGGGCGAAGATCAGCGGCAAGAAGGGTGAGCGGATCGTGTTCATCCGCACGCTCACCAAGGGTCGTGAGGAAGCCGATCGCGAAGGCGGGCGGGCCATCGAGCGGGTGGGCACCGGGCAGTACCTGTAAGCACAACCGAACGTTGGGGGCGACGTGATGCGAGGGACCAAGCGCTGGGGCGCGCTGCTGGTGTGTGGTGCGTTCGCGCTCGGCGCGTGCTCATCGGACGCCAGCTCGCCGAACACCGACGCGAGCGCGCCGGACGCGACGGACATCGGTGAGCCGGCAACCGCACCGCCGACGAGCGAACCGGACGCGACCACCCCGGCGCCGACGGCCGACCTGCGCGCCGGTGCGTCGAGCCGCAGCGTGCTGCCGACCGTCGACGGCGATCGCGCCTACCTCACCGATGCGCCGGGCTGGCCGGCGGCCGGCACCGACCCGAACGACATCGGTGTGTTCGTGCCGCAGTGGGACCAGGGTCGCGTCGACATCGGTAACGGCAGCGAGGACGGATCCTGGGTGCACGACGACCTGCGCGTCACCGCGCTGGCCGTCGAATCGAACGTCGAGATCGTCGTGTTCGTCAGCGCCGACGTCTACATGGTGTTCGCCGCGGATGCGGCGGAGATCGAGAAGCGAGCGCTGGCGCTGATGCCGGCCGAGATCGCCAAGTACACGCACGTCATCGTCAACGCGACGCACAACCACCACGGCCCCGACACCGCGTTCAGCATCAACGACGACTGGTACGACATGTTCGCCGACCAGGCCGCCGGTGCCGCTGCCGACGCAGTGGCCGCCCTCGCTCCGGCGACGATGAGCGTCGATGGTGGCGAGCACCGCTTCGGCGTCAGCGACGGCCGTGATCCGCTCGTGCTGTACCCGGCGTTGCTGACCGCGCGGTTCGCCGGCGAGGACGGCTCGACGATCGCCACGGTCGTGCAGTGGGCCAGCCATCCGGAGAGCACGCTCGGCTGGAAGCCGCCGGTGGACATCACCGAGCAGTGCGCGATCAAGGGCTGGGAGGGCGACGACTGCAGCGCCGAGGGTCGCATCTTCTCGGCCGACTACCCGGGCGTGCTGCGCGATCGCATCCAGGCCGCGGACGGTGGCGAGGTCGTCTACTTCAACGGCCCCATCGGCAGCCAGATCGGGCCGGGTGACGCAGATGTGTGGACGGTCGACGCGGAGCATCCTGCCGGTGATGGGTGGACGGTTCCGGAGGGCGCGCAACCCGTGGCCGGCGCTGCCGATCTACGCGACCGGAACATGGCCCGTCCCGCCGCCATCGGCACGCAGCTCGCGCTGGCCGTGGCCGCCCAGTTGGAGGAGGCCCACGAGGCGCCGGTGTTCGGCATCGACTGGAAGGAGCAGCCGTTCTACACGCGGCTCACGAACATCGGGTTCCGCGTGCTGCTGGCGGACGGCGACCTCGGTTGGCAGACGCCCGACGCGTTCAACTGCACCGCCAAGCCGTTCACCGACGACAACTGCACGAGCGACGGGGGAGCGTTGGAGGACGACCCGGTGCTCACGCCGCTCGTCGACAGCCAGATCCGCGTCGGCGACGTGCTCGAGACGCGCCTGGTGAAGGTCACCATGGACACCGGCATCGGTGGCATCGGCTTCCTGTTCATGCCGGGCGAGCTGCCGCCGGAGCTGGTGATCGGCCTGCCGGCCACGTTCGACACCGACCCGTCGCCGTTCTACACCGAGCCCGAGAACCACGCCGTGGGCAAGGACTACGTGATCCCCGGGTACCTCGGCGAGCTGACCGATGACGAGCTGATGTTCACCATCGGCCTCGGCGGTGACGAGCTCGGCTACTTCGTGCCGATCAACGAGGTCCGGCTGAAGTGCCTCGACCTCGCCCTGCCGGCCGACACCGGGTACACGTGCCAGCGCCTGTTCGACGAGGGCTGGTTGGTCACCCCCGATGCCGTCGCCGGCCCCATCTGCCGCCAGCTGACCGATCCCGACCCCGCGCTCGCAGCAACCGTGCCAACGGGTGATGCTGCGACCGCGCTCGTCGCCGCCTGCCGCTACGGGCAGGCGCTCGGCCGTGAGCTCGGTGAGCCTGCCGGCCACTACGAGGAGACCAACTCCGCCGGTTGGGATCTCGTCGACGACGTGATGAGCGCTGCCGAGACGTTGTTCGGCAAGCGGTTCGCCAGTGGCGGCATCAACCCCGACAACCCGGGCTACACCAACACCAACCCGCCGCCGGGCTGACCTCAGGTGGGGCGGTCGTGCTCCAGTGAGGCGACGAGTGTTGAGAGGGTGGACAGCAGTTGCGACTTGCGCGTCGGGCTGAGCTCATCGAACAGCGCGGCGATCTCGCACAGGCGCGGTGCGAGCGCGGTCATCGCCACGGCCTTGCCTTCCTCGGTGATCTCGAGGATGGTGGCTCGGCGATCGGTGGGGTGCGGGGTACGCCGGACGAGGTGGTCGGCTTCGAGAGCGTCGGCGACGCTCGTCATGTTGCGCGCCGGCAACCGCAGCGCATCCGACAGGTCGACCATGCGCGCCGGGCCCTGGCAGTGCAGGGTCTCGAGCACGCGCAGGCGGGGGTAGGTGGACAGCGCACTGTCCGGAGCGCCTTCGAGCCAGCGTGAGAACGCCTTGGCGAACCGACCGGACATCTCGACCAGCTCGCGGTTCAACGGATCGACGAGCGGATCGGTGCTCGGCGGCTCGTGATCGGCGTGCGGGGCGTTCGCCACGTGTCGAGCGTACCGTCGCATCCGAACGCCAATGCTGTCGACCGAAACAGTTACGCCAGTGACTATTGCCCGGTACAGTACTGACCATGACTGACACCGATGCCCCCTCGACCACCTTCGGCCTCGACGACGAGATCCAGGAAGCGATCGGCGCCGCCTTCGGCGAGATGAACGCCCTCACTGCCGGCTACGTCGACGCCGACGGCTGGGCGCAGCTGTCCAAGCGCGGCACCGTCCAGGTGCTCGACGGCCAGACGATCGGCATGTGGGCGCGCAAGCCCACCGACGGCATGGCCAAGTCGATCGCCGACCGCCCGCAGGTCACGTTGCACTACGTCGACCTCGCCAAGCGCGGCGTGCTCTACACGCTGTTCGGCACGGCAAAGGTCACCGACGACCCGGAGCTGCGCGCGCGGATCTTCGAGGGCTCGCCGGAGATGGAGCAGGGCATGGACGCAGAGCGCAAGGGGGTGGCGATCGTCGTCGACCTGCAGCGCATCGTCGGCCTCAGCCGTCGCCCGGAGCGCAACTTCGACCTGCAGCGCTGACCCTGAAGGTAGGGTGCGCGCATGGCCCTGCCGAAGGTGTGTGGCATCGAAACCGAGTACGGGATCATCGTTCGCGGCGCCGACAGCAACCCGGTCACCGCGTCGTCGCTGCTGATCAACGCCTACCTCGCGGCCACCAACCGTCGTGTCGGGTGGGACTTCGAGGACGAGCGGCCGGGCAACGATGCGCGTGGCTTCAGCGTGGACGACCTGATGGCCCCGGACATCGACACGCACCTCGTCAACGCGGTGCTCACCAACGGTGCGCGCTACTACGTCGACCACGCCCACCCGGAGGTCAGCACGCCGGAGTGCCTCGACGCGCGCGAGGTGGTTCGCTTCGATCGCGCCGGTGAGGAGATCGTGCGCGCCAGCATGGTGGCCGCGTCCTCGATGCTCGCCACCGGCGCCGAACTGATCTGCCACAAGAACAACTCCGACGGCAAGGGCAACAGCTACGGCTGCCACGAGAACTACCTGCTGGCCCGCGAGGTGCCGTTCGGCCGGATCGTCGCCCAGGTCACCCCGCACTTCGTCACCCGCCAGATCGTCATCGGCGCCGGCAAGGTCGGCTGCGAGCTGCCCGGCGTGCAGGCGAGCGAGATCCCGTTCCAGATCAGCCAGCGCGCCGACTTCTTCGAGGAGGAGGTCGGGCTGGAGACCACGTTGAAGCGCCCGATCATCAACACGCGCGACGAGCCGCACTGCGACGCGTCGAAGTACCGACGGCTGCACGTGATCGTCGGCGACGCGAACATGAGCGAGGTGGCCACCTACGTCAAGGTCGGGGCCACCGCGCTGGTTCTGGCGATGATCGAGGACGACGCGCTCGGCGACGACTGGGTGCTGGCGAACCCCGTGGCGGCCATCCGACAGGTCAGCCACGACACCTCGCTGACGCGCACGATCCTGCTGCGCAGCGGTCGACGCGCGACGGCGCTGGAGGTGCAGTGGGGCCTCTACGAGCGTGCTCGCAAATACGAGCGCAGCCACGGGCTGTCGGCCGTCGGTGAGGACGTCGGCGTCGAGGTGCTCGGCTGGTGGGAGACGATCCTCAGCGGCCTCGAGCGGGATCGCAGCACCGTTGCCCACGTCGTCGATTGGGTGGCCAAGGAGCGGCTGGTGCAGGGCTACCAGGAGCGCCACAACGTGCGCGACGGGGACGCCCGCCTGAAGGCGCTCGACCTGCAGTACCACGACATGCGCCCGGACAAGTGCCTGGCCCGCCGCGTCGGCCTGGTGACGATGGCCGGTGACGACGAGGTGCGCGAGGCGATGACCCAGCCGCCGACCACGACACGGGCCTACTTCCGGGGCCGTTGCCTGGCCAAGTGGCCCAACGACATCGTCGCCGCGAACTGGGACAGCCTGGTCTTCGACGTCGGTCGCGACCCGCTGCGACGGGTGCCGATGATGGAACCGCTGCGCGGCACAGCAGAATCCGTGGCTAGGTTGATCGACGAGAGCAACACCCCAGCGGAGCTCCTTGCCCGGCTGGGTGCCTGAACAGCAAAGGCGAGCATCATGGCCGAGCGAACCCAGAAGCAGAAACCAGCGCCGTCACGGACGGAAGAGGTCGTCGAGGATGCGCCGGCTGTCGCCGGACAGGGCGACAAGCTGAAGGCTGAGCTGGACGATCTCCTCGACGAGATCGACGACGTCCTGGAGACCAACGCGGAGGACTTCGTCAAGTCCTACGTGCAAAAGGGCGGCCAGTAGTCCCCATGTCGATGCCCTTCTTCCGCCCGGGTGACGACCCCGGGTCGAGCTTCCCCGACCTCCTGCGCCGCATCGGTCTGGCGCCCGCCGAGGCCGTCGACACGCACTCGCTCGCCGTCCCGCACGCCACCACGTGCGTGGCCATGCGCTACGCCGATGGTGTGCTGATGGCCGGCGACCGCCGCGCCACGAGCGGCAACCTGATCAGCCACCGGGCGATGGAGAAGGTGGTGCAGGCCGATCAGTTCAGCGGCGTCGCCATCGCCGGTGCCGCCGGCCCGGCGATGGAGATGATCAAGCTGTTCCAGTTGCAGCTCGAGCACTACGAGAAGGTCGAAGGCACGTCGCTGAGCCTCGAGGGCAAGGCCAACCAGCTGTCGATGATGGTGCGCAGCAACCTGCCCGCAGCGATGCAGGGCATGGTCGTCGTCCCGATCTTCGCCGGCTTCGACACCCGCCGCCTCGGTGGTCGGCTGTGGACGTACGACGTCACGGGCGGTCGCTACGAGGAGCACGAGTACGTCGCCACCGGTTCCGGCAGCCTCCACGCCGGCACGGTGATCAAGGTCGGCTACCGCGAGAACATGGACCGCGACGCCGCACTGGCACTGGCCTGCCGCGGCCTGTGGGAAGCGGCCGACGCCGACTCGGCCACGGGCGGCCCCGACGCACTGCGCGGCATCTACCCCGTGGTCGCCACGATCTCCGCCGCCGGCTGGCAGCGCGCCGCCGACGAGGAGCTCGCCGCCACGTTCCAGCAGATCGCCAGTGAGGTGCGTGCCCGATGAACATGCCGTTCTACGTCGCTCCCGAACAGGTGATGAAGGATCGTGCCGACTACGCGCGCAAGGGCATCGCCCGCGGTCGTGCGTTGGTGGCCGTTCGCTACGTCGACGGCATCGTGCTCGTCGCCGAGAACCCGAGCAACACGTTGCGCAAGGTCAGCGAGATCTACGACCGCATCGCCTTCGCCGGCGTCGGCAAGTACAACGAGTTCGATCAGCTGCGCGTCGCCGGTGTGCGCGCCGCCGACCTGAAGGGCTTCCAGTACAGCCGCGACGACGTCGACGCGCGCAGCCTGGCCAACCAGTACGCGCAGATCCTCGGTCAGGTGTTCACCCACGAGATGAAGCCGATGGAGGTCGAGATCCTCGTCGCCGAGGTCGGCAACGACGATCACGGCAACCAGCTCTTCCACATCCTCTACGACGGCACCGTGATGGACGAGAAGCACTTCAGCGTGCTCGGTGGTGACGCCGAGGCGATCACCACGCGGGTGAAGGCGACGTTCGAAGAGGGCCAGACGTTGGAAGCCGCCGTGCGCAGTGCCACGGCCGCACTCGCCGGGCCGGATCGGACCCTCGTCGCCGACGACCTCGAGGTGGCGATGCTGTCGCGTTCGAACGGCCGACGCTGCTTCAAGCGGCTCACCGATGCCGACGTCGCCGCCCTCCTCGGCGGCTGAAGCGCTCGGTTGCTGATGGCCGCCGTCGACCTGAACAGCGATGTCGGTGAGGGCTACGGCGCGTGGCCCGGTGGACCCGACGACGAGCTGCTCGGTCTGATCACCTCGGCCAACGTGGCCTGTGGCTTCCACGCCGGTGATCCGTCGATCATCCGCCGGACGTGCGCCTTGGCGGCCGGCAACGACGTGGCCATCGGTGCGCAGGTGAGCTACCCCGACCTCGCCGGCTTCGGTCGCCGGTTCATCGACATGCAGCCGGCCGAGCTCGCCGACGCGGTGCTCTACCAACTGGCTGCGCTCGACGGGATCGCCAAGGTCGAGGGCAGCTGGGTCCACTACGTCAAGCCGCACGGCGCCCTGTACAACGCGATCGTCCGCAACGAGTCCCAGGCGGCCGCGGTCGCTGCGGCCGTGCACGACTTCGATCCGTCGCTGCCGATCCTCGGACTGCCGTCGAGCGCCATCGAGCGCGTTGCCGCGACGCGCGGCCTGCGGTTCGTGGTCGAAGGCTTCGCCGATCGGGCGTACACGCCCGAGGGCACGCTGGTGCCGAGGACCGAGGCGAACGCCTTGATCACCGTCGGCGAGCACGCGGCCGAGCAAGCGCTGCGCCTCGTGGGTGACGGCGTTGCCTCGGTCTGCGTGCACAGCGACACGCCGGGCGCCGTGGCGCTGATGACGGCCGTGCGCAACGCGCTGATCGCCGACGGCCACGAACTGGTCTCCTTCGCCGCGTGAGGCTGATGCCGTACGGACCGCGAGCGATGCTCGCCGAGTTCGACACGCTCGAGGAGGTCATCGCTGCGGCGGGAGCGCTGCGCTCTCGCCGCTTCGACGGGGTCATCGACGTCGTGCCAGCTGCGCGCACCGTGCTCGTGGTGCATGAGCCACGGTTCGAGCGCGGCGCAGTGCTCGATGCGCTGTCCGGTGCAATCGCCGGGGAACAGCGGCTCGGTCCGCTCGTCGAGCTCGCCGTGACGTACGACGGCGATGACCTCGCCGACGTTGCTGCAGCCACGGAGCGATCGATCGACGAGGTCGTCGCGCTGCACTCCGGCGTCAACTACGTCGTCGCCTTCTGCGGGTTCATGCCCGGCTTCGCCTACCTCGCGGGACTCCCGACCGAGCTGCACCTGCCGAGGCGCTCCGAGCCCCGCCCCCGCGTGCCGGCCGGCTCGGTGGCCATCGCCAGCGACTTCTCCGCCGTCTATCCATCGGCCAGCCCGGGCGGCTGGCACCTCCTCGGGCACACCGGTGCGGTGCTGTGGGACGAATCGCTGGCGCAGCCGGCACTGCTCGTGCCGGGCACGCGCGTGCGGTTCGTGCCGACGTGATCGAGATCGTCTCGAACGGGATCGCCACGTCGGTGGTCGACGCGGGTCGCGGCGGTCGCGGGTCGATCGGGCAGAGCCGCGGGGGAGCGGTGGACCTCGACGCGCTGCGGCTGGCGAACCGCCTGGTCGGCAACGCTCCTGACGTCGCGGGCTTCGAGACGAGTGGTGGGTTGACGCTGCGCATGACGTCGGCAGCGATGATCGCCGTCACCGGCGCGCAGGCCGACATCAGGAGCACCGGTCCGCCGGTCGGATGGGGTGCCCCCGTCTCGATGCCCGGCGGCACCACCGTGCACATCGGCCGCGTCCGCGATGGAGCGCGTACGTACGTCGCAATCCGCGGCGGGGTGATGGCGTCCGATGGACGCTTGCGCGTCGGTCCGGATCCCGGTCTCCCCGCAGCGGCGGAGGTCGCCGTGCCGCGACCGCGTCTCGACGTCGTCGACGTGTGGCCGGGCCCGCGTCGCAACTGGTTCACCGAGGAGGCGTGGTCGTCGCTCGTCTCCAGCACGTTCACGGTCGCGCCCGACAGCAATCGGGTCGGTGTGCGCCTCGGCGGTCCGTCGCTGGACCGGCTCGAGCGCCGCGAGCTGCCGAGCGAGGGCCTGATCGAAGGTGCCATCCAGGTGCCGCCCAACGGTCAGCCGATCATCATGCTGGCCGACCACCCGACGACCGGCGGCTACCCCGTGATCGCCGTCGTCGAGCCGGCTCATCTCACCCACGTCGCCCAGCTCGCCTCCGGACACACGATCCGATTCCGGCCGATCCGCGGCTGACCGCCAGACAGCCGAGCACGGGTGCACCGGGGTGCGTGCGCGTTCGGCGGGATGCCGCTACGGTGCGGCCATGGAGCGCCGCATCTACGGCCTCGAGAACGAGTACGGCGTGACGTGCACGTTGCGTGGGCAGCGCCGGCTCAGTCCTGACGAGGTGGCCCGCTACCTGTTTCGCCGCGTGGTCTCGTGGGGACGCAGTTCGAACGTGTTCCTGCAGAACGGGGCGCGGCTGTACCTCGACGTCGGCTCGCACCCCGAGTACGCCACGCCGGAGTGCGACAGCCTCTACGACCTCGTCGTGCACGACAAGGCCGGCGAACGCATCCTCGAGAGCCTCTTGGTGTCCGCCGAGCAGCGCCTCCGCGAGGAGGGGATCCGCGGCACGATCTACCTCTTCAAGAACAACACCGACTCCGCCGGCAACAGCTACGGCTGCCACGAGAACTACTGCACCAGCCGGCGCGACGACCTCGGCCACTACGCCGAGGTGCTGATCCCGTTCCTCGTCAGCCGGCAGATCTTCGCCGGTGCCGGCAAGGTGCTGCAGACCGCCCGCGGCCCGATGTTCTCGATGGCCCAGCGCGCCGAGCACATCTGGGAGGGCGTCAGCTCGGCCACCACGCGCAGCCGACCGATCATCAACACGCGCGACGAGCCGCACGCCGATGCCGAGCGCTACCGCCGGCTGCACGTGATCGTCGGCGACTCGAACATGAGCGAGTACACGTCGTTCGTCAAGGTCGGCTCGGCGGCATGCATGCTGCGGATGCTGGAGGACCCGTCGGTGGTGCTGCGCGACATGACGCTGGAGAACCCGATCCGGGCCATCCGCGACATCAGCCACGACATCACCTGCCGTCGCAAGGTTCGGCTGGCCAACGGCCGCGAGGTCAGCGCGCTCGACATCCAGCGCGAGTACCTCGATCGTGCGTTGCGCTACGCCGACACGAAGGGCTTCCCGCCGCTGGAGCAGAAGGCGCTGGAGATGTGGGAGCACTGCGTCAGCACGATCGAGAACGATCCGCTGAAGCTCGACCGCGAGGTCGACTGGGTGATCAAGTACCGGCTGATCGAGGCCTTCCGTGCCCGCCACGACCTGCCGCTCGGTCATGCCCGCGTGCAGTTGCTCGACCTCCAGTACCACGACATCTCGCGCGAGCGCAGCCCGTTCTACAAGCTGCAGGATCGTGGCCTCGTCGAGCGGATGTGCACCGACGCCGACATCGACACGGCGGTCGACGTCCCGCCGCAGACGACTCGTGCACGCCTGCGCGGCGAGTTCATCAAGAAGGCCAAGGAGCGCAAGCGCGACTACACGGTGGACTGGGTGCACCTGAAGCTCAACGATCAGGCCCAGCGCACCGTGCTGTGCAAGGACCCGTTCCGCAGCCGCGACGAGCGCGTCGAGAAGCTCATCGCCTCGCTCTGACCTGCTGCGTCACCTGCAACCCCTCCCGCTAGCGTGACGCTCGATGTCCGACCCCGCAGCCCCCGGTTTCGACGGCCCGGTCGTGCTCGACGAATCGGAGCACGTGCCCCTCGTCGATGTCGACGAGGGGCCGATCGGCGACGACACCGATCAGGTCGCTGCGCCGGCCAAGCGCAAGCGCAACCCGCTGGTCGAGTGGCTGATCGTCATCGCCATCGCAGTGGCGTCGGCGTTGCTGGTGAAGACGTTCGTCGTCGAGCAGTTCGCGGTCGAGGGCCACTCGATGGACACGACGCTGCATGACGGCGACCGGGTGCTGGTCAACAAGCTGAGCTACCGCCTGCACGACCCCAACCGCGGCGACGTGGTGGTGCTGAAGACCATCGAGGGCGTGCGCGAACGCGACCTGATCAAGCGCGTCGTCGGCCTGCCCGGGGAGACGCTGTCGTACCAGAGCTGCGAGCTGCGCATCGACGGCAAGCTGGTCAACGAGCCGTACCTGGACCCGGCCGTGGTCACGCCCGGCAACTGCGGACCGGACCAACCTTCGGTGATCATCCAGCCGGACCACGTGTTCGTGATGGGCGACAACCGCGGCGGTTCGCAGGACAGTCGCATGTCCAACGTCGGACAGGTCGACTACGACGATCTGCTCGGGCGAGCGTTCGTGATCATCTGGCCGTTCGGCGACTGGAAGTGGCTGTAGCCGTCAGACGGGCCGGGGCGCACCCAGCTCCTCCGTGTAGATGTCGACCATGCGATCCACCCAGTCGCTGAAGACGCCGTCGATGCCCATGCGGTAGGCCGGCCGCAGCACGTGCTCGTCTTGCATGTCCCACCCGAACGTCACTCGTTCGAAGCGGTGGAAGAGCGCCACGAGCCCGCCGTTCCAGTCGGTGTGGTGCAGGTTGACGGCGTCGATGCCCTCCCTCGCAAGGGTGGCGGCCCGCCGCTCCGGACCCTCCTTCATCTTGCTCAGCCGTGTGGAGTCCACCAGACGCGCGCCCTGCCCCCGCAGTGGCAGCAGCGTCTCCCACGACGGTGAGCACAGCCACAGGCGGGGGAGCATCTCGGGCGCGTCGGCGGTGATCACGTCGATGGTCGCCTGCCCGCTCGGGCCGTCCTTGAGGTCGAGCGACAGGTGGTAGCGGGTACCGCAGTGCGCCACGAGCTCGGCAAGCGACGGGATGTGCCCGGGCAGCTCAGCGCGTGCGTAGGTGCTGATCGGGCGGGAGCGGCCCATCGACCGGCGAACCACGCCGTCGTGATCGAGCACCGGCACCCCGTCGGCGGTGACCCACACGTCGCTCTCCAGACCGTTGGCGCCGAGCTTGAGGCCGAGGTCGAACGCCGCCAACGTGTTCTCCGGTGCGTGCGCCCGCGCCCCGCGATGGGCGAACGCGATCGGGTCGTCGAGCAGCGAGGGGAGCCGTTGTTGCACCGCTCGATGATGCCACGCGCCCATAGACTCGGCCTCGTGTTCAACCTCAGCGGCAGTGAACTGGTCTTCCTGCTCCTGCTGGCGCTGATCGTGCTCGGTCCCGAGAAGCTGCCGGAGGCCGTGCGCCGGTTCGGCAAGACGTACGGCGAGATCAAGAAGATGTCGACCGGCTTCCAGACCGAGCTGCGTTCGGCGCTCGACGAGCCGATGCGCGAGATGCGCGAGACCGCGGACGCGCTGAAGAAGGCGGTCAACCTCGATGAGCTCAGTGAGGTGGTCAAGCCGAACACGTGGGCCTCGAAGGTGATGAACGCCGAGCCGGATCCGGTGCCGGCGGCGAAGCCGGAACCGGCCGTCGAACCGGCCGCCGACGTACCGGTCGTTGCTGAAGCGGTCGAGACGGTCGATGCGGAGACATCCGCGGACGTGTCCGGCGCCGAACCACCGATGCCGGTCGAATTCGAGCCGGCTGCGACGCCGCCGACCGTGGAGGGTTCCTCCGAATGAAGCTGCCCTTCCGCAAGGGAGGCGAGAGCGCGAAGGTGAAGTCACCGGACGACCGGATGACGCTCACCGAGCACCTTGCCGAGCTGCGCACCCGCATCATCCGCGCCCTGCTCGGTGTGATCGTCGGTGTGATCGTCGTGCTCGCCGCGTACGACCAGGTGCTCGGCTTCATGCTGCGGCCGTACAAGACGCTGTGCGCCAGCAAGCCCGTCGGGTTCTGCGAAGCGCAGCTGAACACGCTCGGTCCGCTCGAGGGCCTCACGACGCGGTTGTCGATCGCCACCTACGGCGGGATCATCCTCGCCCTGCCGGTGATCCTCTGGCAGATCTGGCGGTTCATCGTGCCGGCGCTGCACGCGAAGGAGAAGCGGTACGCGATCCCGTTCGTCGCCTCCAGCGTGCTGCTGTTCGCGCTCGGCGCATTCATTGCGTACCTCACGCTGGAGAAGTCGCTCGAGTTCCTGATCTCGTGGTCGGGCACCGACGTGAAGGCCACGTTCCAGGTGAGCAAGTACGTCAGCCTCGTCGGGCTGATGGTCGCCGCGTTCGGCATCGGCTTCGAGTTCCCGGTGCTGCTGGTGTTCCTGCAGATCGTCGGGGTGCTCACACCACAGACGCTGATGAAGCAGTGGCGCTACGCGATCATGGCGATCTTCGTCATCGCCGCTGTGATCACGCCCAGTGGCGACCCCTACTCGATGCTCGCCCTCGCCGTGCCGATGAGCATCTTCTACCTCATCTCGGTGGTGATCGGGATCATGCTCCAACGGCACAAGCGGAAGACCGCCTCAGCTGCCTGATGCCGGGCTGATCGCCCACTACGGCTTCACGCTCGATCCGTTCCAGCTGCGCGCCCTCGACGCGCTCGACGCCGGCCGATCGGTGCTCGTCGCCGCACCGACCGGCAGCGGCAAGACGGTGGTCGCCGAGTACGCCATCGACGTGGCCATCAGCCGCGGGCGACGAGCGTTCTACACGGCGCCGATCAAGGCGCTGTCGAACCAGAAGTACCACGACCTCGTCGACCGCCTCGGCGCCCAGCAGGTCGGTCTGCTCACCGGTGACAACAACATCAACGGCGACGCGCCGGTGGTGGTGATGACCACCGAGGTGCTGCGCAACATGATCTACGCCAAGAGCCACGCCCTCGATCGGCTCGACGTGGTGGTGCTCGACGAGGTCCACTTCCTGCAGGACACCTACCGCGGCCCGGTGTGGGAGGAGGTCATCATCCACCTCCCGATGGAGGTCAACCTGGTGTGCCTGTCGGCCACCGTCAGCAACGCCGACGACTTCGCCGACTGGATCACGACGGTGCGCGGGGCGACGACCGCCGTGGTCGAGGAGCGTCGTCCGGTGCAGCTCGACAACATGTACATGATCGGCGACAAGACGCACGACCGACTGCACCTCCTGCCGACCCTGGTCGGCGGTCGGCCGAACAACGAAGCGGCGAGGCTCGACGCGGAGGCGGCGCGCAGCTCGCGCGCCAAGGACGCTCGGCGCGGCGGCGTGCAGGGGCGGCGCCGCCTCTTCACACCGAACCGGTTGGAGGTGGTGGAGCTGCTGGATCAGCAGCAGATGCTTCCGGCGATCTGCTTCATCTTCAGTCGCAACCAGTGCGACGAGGCAGCCAAGACGTGCCTCGCCGCGGGCGTGCGGTTGACGACCGGGGAGGAGCGCGAACGCATCCGCGGCATCGTCGACGCCCGCCTCGGGGGCATCGACCCGGCCGACCTCGCCGTGCTCGGCTACGGGCAGTTCCTCGCGCAGCTGGAGGCGGGCGTCGCCGCCCACCACGCCGGCATGGTGCCGCCGTTCAAGGAGGTCGTCGAGGCGTGCTTCGTCGAGGGTCTGGTGAAGGTCGTCTTCGCCACCGAGACGTTGGCCGTGGGCATCAACATGCCGGCCAAGACCGTGGTCATCGAGAAGCTGAGCAAGTTCACCGGTGATCACCACGCCTTCCTCACGCCGGGTGAGTACACCCAGCTGACCGGCCGTGCAGGCCGGCGCGGGCTGGACGATCACGGCAACGCGGTCGTGCTGTGGAGCCCGTTCGTGCCGTTCGATCAGGTGGCGACGTTGGCCAGCAGCCGCACGTTCCACCTCAACTCGGCGTTCCGCCCGACCTACAACATGGCCGCCAACCTCGTGCGCTCGTACAGCAGCGAACGCGCCCACCACCTGTTGAACCTGTCGTTCGCGCAGTACCAGGCCGACCGCGACGTGGTGAAGATCGAGGCCCGGCTGGAGCGTCGACAGGCGCACCTCGCCGAGCTGGTGGAGAAGTCGAAGAGCCCGTTCGGTGACGTCGACGAGTACCGCGCCCAACGGGCAGCGCTGTCGGCCGAACGCGCCGCATCCACCGGCGTGGTCGGACGCGACGACCTCGTCTCGCTGGCGATGATCAAGCTCCGCCCGGGCGACGTGATCTACGTCGAGAAGGGCAAGTACGTCGGCCGCGCTGCCGTGCTGGCGAGCGCGCACCGAAAGGGCGGGATGCGGCTCACCGCACTGACCACCCGACGCGATCTGCTGATGCTGACGAGTGCCGACTTCCCCGAGCCGCCTCGCGCGTTGGGCCGCATCGAACTGCCGGCGGACTACGCGCCGAACCGACACGACTACCAGCGCGAGGTGGTGACGCGGTTGGAGCGCGCCGAGATGGCGCCGCACGCCCGGTGGGCGCGCCGGTTGGTGGACGACGAGGCGGTGTCCGGTCCACATCCGGTGGAGGACGATCCCGATCTCGCCGAGCGGATGAAGGCGGCCGCAAGCGCCGAGCGCATCGCCCGAGAGGTGGAGGAGCTTCGCCAGCGCGTGCGCGGCCGCACCCAGTCGATCGCCCGCGACTTCGACCGCGTGCTGCGCGTGCTGGACAGCTGGGGCTACGTCGACGGCTGGTCGCTGACCGACGCCGGCGAGATCCTGGCGCGCACGTTCCACGAGAGCGATCTGCTCGTCGTCGAGTGCATCCGCCACGGGTTGCTCGACGGCCTCGACCCGGCGGCGCTCGCCGCGCTGGTCTCGGTGTTCGTCTACGAGCACCGCAGCCCGGAGGCGCCACCGGTGCCCTGGTTCCCGTCGCCACTGGTGCGCAAGCGCTGGCAACGCATCGCTGCGATCAGCTACGAGCTGCAGGACGCCGAGGAAGAGGCCGGGCTCAGCGTTCACCGCCCACCCGACCCGACGTTCATCGCCGTCGCCTTCGCGTGGGCAGCGGGGGAGGGCTTCGCCGAGGTCGTCGAGGCCGAGGAGCTGTCCGGCGGCGACTTCGTGCGCACCACCAAGCAGCTGATCGACGTCCTGCGTCAGCTGGCGATCATCGCGCCCGAACGAGATACGCGGCGTGCCGCCGAGGCTGCAGCAGAGCGTCTGTTCCGTGGCGTCGTCGCCGCATCCAGCGCGGTCGAGCTCGAGCAACCCGACGCGCCGAGCGCCGCACCAGCCGAGGCGTCAGGTGACGATCAGGCGCGGTGAGCCGTGGGGTGAGGTCACCTCGCTGACGCCGGCGATCCGCCGCGTTCACGGCGACACCGGGTTGCACGAGTGGCTGCAGACGGCGATGACGTGGCCGGTCGAGGATCGGGTGGTCGCGCTTGCGTCGGGGGATCTCGCCCGCACGTTGGGTGGGGGCACGCCCGGCCGGCTCGACGGGCCGGTGCTGCGTGCGTCGATCGACGTCGTCGAGGTGATCGCCGGCGACGAGTCGGTGTGGTGCGCCAGCCACGTCGTCGCCCGCCGCAGCTGGTGGCGTGGCGAAGTCGTGCTGGCGATGAACGCGCAGTTCCTCGGCGAACGCGACATCGCGCCGCGCTCGCATCCCAACGACGGCAAGGTCGATGTCCTGCGCGTCGATCCAGCGATGTCGCTGAGGTCCAGGCACCAGGCGGCGACGCGCGCTCGCAATGGCAGTCACCTCCCGCATCCGCAGCTGTCGATGCGCTCGGTGAGCGAACTGGCGATCACCTTCGAACGCCCGCTGGTCGTCTGGGTCGACGGCGTCCGCTGGGCATCACGCTCCGCCATCGATTTGCGCGTTCACCCCGACGCCCTCTTCGTCTGTGCCTGACGAGCGTTAACGTCGAGACATGCAGGCTTGGATCCTCGACGAATCACCCGGCAGCTACCGCTGGGGGACGATCGATCCGCCGCCGTTGGCCGCGGACGGCGTGCGTGTGCGCGTCGTCACCAGCGCGCTGAACCACATGGACCTGTGGGTGACGCGTGGCCAGCCGCGGCCGCCGCTGCCACACGTGCCCGGCTGCGACGTCGCCGGCATCGTCGAGGAGATCGGCAGCGCGGTCACGACGGTCGCCGTCGGTGACGAGGTGGTCATCAACCCGGGCGTGTCGCCCGTGGACGAGATCGTCGCGCTCGGCAACGACAGCCCGATGGGCTCCGGCTTCATGATCTACGGCGAGCACTGCTGGGGTGGCCACGGCGAGCTGGCCGATGCGCCGGCGCGCAACGTGCGCCCGCGTCCGCAGAGCCGCACGTGGGAGGAGAGCGCGGCCTTCCCGCTGGCGTACCTCACCGCCTACCGCATGCTGCGGCGCGCCCGCCTCCGCGCCGGGCAGACCGTGCTCGTGGTCGGCATCGGTTCCGGGGTGTCCTGCGCCGCGCTGGCGATCGCCAAGCACATGGGCGCGACGGTCATCGCCACGAGTCGCAGCGAGGCCAAGCGCGCCGAAGCGCTCGCCATGGGCGCAGTTGCTGCGCACGACAGCGCCGCACCGAAGTGGCCCGTGGAGGCCGACGTGGTCATCGAGAGCGTCGGCCCGGCCACGTGGGAGCAGTCGGTGCGTTCGCTCAAGCCAGGCGGGCGTCTGGTGGTGTGTGGTGGGACGTCCGGCCCGAAGGTGGAGATCAACCTGCCTCGCCTGTTCTTCAAGCAGATCGAGATCATCGGCTCGACGATGGGCAGCTACCAGGAGTTCGACGAGCTGCTGCAGCTGGTCGACGCCGGCGTGGACATCCGCGTCGACCAGAGCGTGCCGTTGGAGGACTACGCCACCGCGTTGCAGCGCCTGGAGCAGGGCGAGCAGCTGGGCAAGATCGTCCTCACGCACGGCGCTCGCTGATGAGCGACCTCGCAGCCGCGAAGGCTCGCGTGTGCGCCGAGGTCGATCGTCTCGCTGACCGGTTGATCGACGCCAGCCATCGCATCCACGCCAACCCAGAGCTGAACTACGAGGAGCACCACGCCCACGACCTGCTGACCTCGATCCTGGCCGACGAGCACGTGGCGACGCAGCAGCACGCGTGGGACCTCGCCACGGCGTTCGACGGCGCGGCGGGGGACCAGGGCCCGACCATTGCGGTGCTGTGCGAGTACGACGCGCTGCCGGTGATCGGCCACGCCTGCGGTCACAACGTGATCGCCACCGCCGGACTCGGTGCCGGCCTCGCGGCGGCGGCGCTGGCGGGCGACCTCGGCGGGCGGGTGCGGATCATGGGCACACCGGCCGAGGAGGGCGGCGGCGGCAAGATCCGCATGGCCCGCGTCGGCGCCTTCGCCGGGATCGACGCGGCGATGATGGTGCACCCCGCCGACGCCGACCTGATCTCGATGGACACCATCGCCGTGCAGGAGCTGCACGTCGACTACCACGGCCGCGCTGCGCACGCCGCTGCGGCACCCTGGGAGGGACGCAACGCCCTCGACGCCGCCGTGCTCGGGTACACGAGCATCGCGGCGTTGCGCCAGCACATCCGGCCGACGGAGCGGATCCACGGGATCTTCCTCCGCAGTGGCGACAAGGCCAACGTCGTGCCCGACGAGACGTCGATGGAGTGGATGGTGCGATCGGCGACGATCGAGTCGCTGCAACCGCTGAAGGATCGCGTGTTCACCTGCCTCGACAGCGCGGCCGTCGCGTGCGGCTGCACGATGACGCACCAGTGGGCAGGCGAGACGTACGCGGACATGGTCGACAACGGCCCGATGGTGGCCAGCTACGTGGCCAACATGGCCGCGCTCGGCCGCATCGTGCAGGACCCCGCTGCGGTCGGCCGGCGCGTCGTCGGTAGCACGGACATGGGCAACCTGAGCTACCTCGTGCCGTCGATCCACCCGATGATCAAGGTCGCCGCGGACGGCGTGGCCATCCACACCAAGGACTTCGCCGAGTGGGCGGTCAGCGCCGACGGCGACCGGGCGGTGCTCGACGGGGCCAAGGCAATGGCCATGACCGTGGTCGACCTGTGGACCGACGGCGGGCTGCTGCAGGCCACGCAGGCCGCGTTCGCCACCCGGCCGACCGGTGTCGAGGTCCTGTGACCTGCGTTGTCGCGGCAATCCCCGGTTTGTGGGGCCGCCTACCCGTACGATGACCCCTCGATGACGGTCTACGTCCCCGAGGAATTCACGCCCGACGAGAGCGACGTCCTCCGCCGATACTTCACCAACCTCGATGGCCCGGTGTTCGCCTTGGTCAACCTGCCGGAGGTGGTCAAGGGCGCGCTGTTCGCCCGCTACAGCCGCAGCCCGAAGAGCCTGCGACGTCTGTTCCTCGACGAGTTCGTCGGCGAGCTCGACATCAGCGGCGACCACAGCGTCGACGCCACCGTCGGCCTGCAGCGCGCCGAGGAGCTCTACGAGAAGGTCTTCTTCGAGTACGGCGACGATTCGGTCGCTCAGCTCGGCGGTGTCCACCTGGCGTGCGAGCAGGCGTCGAACATCCTCACCAAGATCCTCGAGTGGGGCCGCTTGATGAGCTACCTCGAGCAGAGCACGCGCTACATCGCCTACGACGCTCGTCTCGGCGGCCGCTACCGCTACTTCCGCGACCCGGCGATCCTCAACAGCCGCTTCGGCACCCGCTACGTCGGCGACATGGACCGCATGTTCGACGCCTACAGCCTGCTGATCAACAAGGTCACCGAGCACGTGCGGGCCACGGTGCCGCGGTCGCCCGAGGACAGCGACTTCGTCTTCCGACAGGCCACACGGGCCAAGGCGCTCGACGCCGTGCGCGGCGTGCTGCCGGCAGCGTCGCTGTCCAACGTCGGCATCTACGCCAGCGGTCAGGCGTTCGAGGCGCTGCTGGTCCGGATGCGGTCGCACCCGTTGCCCGAGGCCCGCCACTACGCCGACCTGATGCTGTTCGAGCTGCGCAAGGTGGTGCCCAGCTTCCTGCGTCGCGTCGACCTGCCCGATCGCGGCGGCCGGGCCAGCCAGTACCTGGCCAACACGCGAGACCGCACCCACGAACTGGTCGAGTCGCTGTTCGGCACGACGCCCGTCGAGCAGGTACCGGGAGTGCAGCTGGTCGACTTCGACCCGGATGCCGAGGACAAGCTGCTGGCGGCGATCTGCTACCCGCACACGAACCTGCCGGAGAGCCAGCTCGTCGAGCGGGTCAAGCAGCTCGGCCCGACCGAGCGGCTGGCGTTGCTGCGGGCGTACATCGGCGAGCGGGAGAACCGTCGCCACAAGCCGGGGCGGGCCTTCGAGCGGGTGGACTACCGCTTCGACGTGCTCAGTGACTACGGCGCCTTCCGCGACCTGCAGCGCCACCGCATGCTGACCATCGAGTGGCAGGAGCTGACGCCGAACCACGGCTACGTCCGCCCGGAGCTGGTCGAGGAGGCCGGGATGGCCGACATCTTCGACGACGCGATGGCCCGCTCGGCAGCGCTGTACGACGCACTGCGCGAGGACTTCCCAGCTCAGGCCGGCTACGCCGTGTCGATGGCGTACCGGATGCGCTACTCGATGCAGTTCAACGCACGCGAGGCCATCCACCTCCTCGAGCTGCGCTCGTCACCACAGGGCCACCCTGCGTACCGCCGAGTGGCGCTGGAGATGCACCGCCTGATCGCCGAACAGGCCGGGCACCGTGCGGTCGCCGGGGCGATGACCCACCTGACCACCGAAGCGCCCGAGCTCGAGCGGTTGGAAGCGGAGCGGCGCGCCGAGGCGCGTCGCGGTCCCTCCTGACCTGGATCGACGCCGTTCGGCGGCACTCGTCACCCCCATCTCGGGTGAACGTGACCGTTGTCACAAAGGTCAGGAACAGGGTGACCGGGCGACCGCCGTAGTATCCCCGGCCGCGCGACGGTTCACATCGATGAACCTCACCCGCAGCGACCTGGGCACTCCGACAATCCCCCGACGGCGAGGAACACATGGCTGACGAAGACGAAGAGGTGCTGGAGCCCGACGAGGAGTTCGAGGTCGAAGAGGACGTCGAGGCCGAGCCGGAGGAGCTGGAGGACGGCGAGCTCGACGAGGATGCGCTGGACGAGGACGACGAGTTCGCCGTCATCGGCGAGGAGTTCGAGGCCGACGAAGAGGAAGAGGCCGACGACGACACCGACGGTCCGGTGCGCAAGGCGGTCGTTGCTGCTGACGAGGACGACGACGACGACATGCTCGCCCCCGACGACGTCGAGGCCGACCTGGACACGATCCTCAAGGATCGTCTGGTCGCCGCCGAGGACGAGGTCAACGAGGACGAGGAGGAGCCGGAGGATCGCACCGAGACCGGCGATCGCCTGCAACCCAAGCGCGCCGACGAACAGCTCTGCCCGAGCTGCTTCCTCCTGGTGCGCCAGACCGCACCCGGGTGCCCCGTCGGCGACGACGAGTGCCCGTTGTTCAGCTGATCGCCGACACGGTCACTGCGATGCCCGAGCGGACGACGCCAGATGATCGTCCGCTCATCGAGCGCCTGATGGATCTGGCGCTGTTCCTGCCGGCCGGTGTCGCCGCGCAGATCCGCGACGACCTTCCGGGGTTGGTGCGCAAGGGCCGCGACCAGGTCGAGGTGGCGCGCTTCTTCGGCGAGATGGCCGTCACCTTCGGTCGCAACGAGCTGATCAAGCGGCTCGAGCAGGCCGAGGCGGCGGCCGCGGTCGTGGTCGCCGACACCATCCCCGAGGCAGCGCCGCTGGCCGTCGTGGCGATGCCGGTGGTGCCGTTCGACGGCTACGACACCTTGCCCGCGGCGCACGTCGTGCAACGCCTGCGACGCCTCGACGCGCCGGGGCTGACCGCGGTGCGCGAGTACGAGTCGGCGACGCGCAACCGGCGCACGATCATCGCCAAGGTCGATCAGCTGCTGGGCGCTGCAGCCACATGACCGAGGAGGCAGTGCTCGACGAGCGAGTTCGTCCGGCGGCCACCGCTGACGCGGGCGCGCTGTCCGAGCTCGAGGCTGCCGCACGCTCGGGGCTGATTGGCACTCGTGGTGGCGATGCACTGCTGGCCGAGCACCCGGCGGTCGGCGACTGGGCCGCCCTGATCGCCGCCGTCGGGCAGATCGTCGTGGTGTGCACGATCGATGCCGGTGCGGGCGAGGCGGTCGTCGGGTACATCCAGTCCACGGTCGACGACGGGCCGCTCGGTCGGACGGTGACGGTGCGCCAGGCGTACGTCGACCCGCAGGCACGCGAGCTCGGCTTCGGCTCCGACATGCTCGACGTCGTCATCGCCACCGCCCGCTCGCAGGGAGCCACCGTCGTCGAGGGCACGGCGCTGCCGGGCGATCGGGACACGAAGAACCTCTACGAGCGAGCCGGCATCACGGCACGGAAGATCACCGTGTCGAAGCGCCTCGATCCGGATGCCTGAGTCGCGGCGCCGCCGCGCGTCAGACATCCGGTTTCGGCGTCACGGGACGCGGGTCAGCGGCCCTTCCAGGTGGGGGCGCGCTTCTCGATGAAGGCGGTGAGGCCCTCGCTCGTGTCCTCGGACGCCATCACCTTGACGAACTCTTCGTCGGTCATCTTCTTGAGGGTGTCGTCGTCCTCGGTCGCTGCGGCGAGCACGACGCGGCGGCTGGCCCACACGGCCAACGGTGCGGCGGCGGTGATCGAGTTGGCCAGCGCGATGGCTTCGTCGACGGCCTTGCCGGGCTCGACCAGGCGGTTGACGAGACCCAGTGCGTAGGCGCGCTCGGCGGGCAACGGCTCGCCGGTGAGGATCATCTCCATCGCTGCCGAGCGGCCGATGGCGCGGGGCAGGCGGAACAGGCCACCGGCGCCGGCGATCAGGTTGCGCTTGACCTCGGCGAGGCCGAACGACGAGCGGGTCGTGGCGACGACGAGGTCGGCGGCGAGGACGATCTCGCAGCCGCCCGCCGTGGCGAGGCCGTCGACGGCGACGATCACGGGCTTGGTGCGCTCGCGGTAGGCGAACCCGGCGAAGCCGCCCTTCTTGGTGGCCAGGCCGCCGGCAGCGCCGGAGTTGATCGCCTTGAGGTCGGCGCCGGCGCAGAACACCGGGCGCTCCTGCCCTTCGGTGTTCGCCCGCAGGATGCCGATCCACACCTCCGGATCGGCTTCGAGCTGATCGATGGCGGCTTCGACGCCTTGGGCAACGTCGCCATTGACGGCGTTGCGGGCCTCGGGACGGTTGAGCGTGATGAGGCCGATGCGGCCTTGCACCTCGTACTGCACGATGTCGGACATGGGCAGCGACTGTAGGGGTGTCACCCCAGCCCCGGCGAACCCACGCGCCAAAACTGGATGTCTGAAACGCGGCACACCCGCGTTTCAGACATCCAACTCGCGTTCAGTCGGTCGAGTCCCCGGTCGAGGTCGACTCGGGTGCGGGTACGTCTTCGGCCGGAGCGTCAGGCTCGTCGGCAACGACGGCTTCCGTCGCCGCGGCAGGCTCAGGCGTCGCCTCGGGCTCGACTGCGTCCGTCGAGGCATCGGTTGCCGGCTCGGCCTCGGGCGCCACCGATTCCGTCGAGGCATCAGTTGCGGATTCGGTCGCAGCGACGGCCTCGGTGGTGGTCTCCGGCTCGGCGACGTCCGTCGATGCAGCAGCGTCGGCCTCGACCGCAGCAGTGTCGGCCTCGACCGCAGCAGCGGGTTCGGGTGCAGCCGGCTCGGCAGGTGCGGGCTTCGGTGCGGCAGCGGCGGGCTTCGGAGCCGGGGGAGTCGGCGGCTTCGGTGCGGCCTTCTTGACCGGACGCGTCGGGCGCAGCGGCTTGGGTGAGTGAGCGCCCTGGCGGACCTCCACCTCGAACAGTGCGGCGATCTGCGGCAGCAACGAGGCCACCCGGGTGACCGTGGCGGTGAGCTCGTCGCTGGACTGCTGCGGCTTGACCGGCGCAGTGACGTGCGTGTGGATCGGCGCGAACGCGGCAGCCTCGAGCACGGCAACCCAGCGATCCGGCAGCGCGTCGGCGGTGAGGCTGGCGTTGGTGGCTTCGATCAGTCGCGTGGCCAGCTCGGCGGGGAAGCGGATGCCAGCCTTCGGCGGCTGCGACGACAGCTTCAGCGCGCGCACGATGCGACCGACGCCGATGGCCGCGTCGATGTCGCCGAACCACAGGTTCAGCTCCTTCTCCTGCTTGGTCGCCAGCGCAGTCTTCAGCGACGCGGCGAGGTCGCGTGTCGTCTCGTCGCGGGCGACGACCGGATCCTCCGAGGCGGCGACGACGCTGCGCAGGTCGCGCAGGTCGAGCTCCTCGATGTCCGACGTTGCAGCATCGGCACGATCGAGCCACTCGGCGACGCGCAGCTTCGGCAGCAGCTGCTCGGCGAGCGCCAGCAGGCCAGCGGCGGGCACCTCGGGCTGGCCTTCGGCCTTGAGCCGGGCGTTCTGCTCGTTGACGGCTTGACGCACAGCCGGGATGCCACCCTGCAGAGCACGCTCGGCAACGGGGCGCTGCTCCTCGGGCAGGTCGGCCAGCACGGCGTTGCGGTGAGCACGGCCGGGCTTGAGGCGCTTGGCCTTCGGTCGCTGCGGCAGCTCCGGGGGAGCGGTGAACGAAGGACGTTGGCGGCGCTCCGGACGCGGACCGCGATCCGGGCGGGGACCACGATCGGCACCGGGCCCACGGTCGGGGCGCGGGCCGCCAGGGCCATCACGACGCGGTGCGCCGTCGCCACGCGGCGGACGATCACCGGGGCCGTCGCGACGCGGTGCGCCGTCGCCACGGGGCGGACGATCGCGTCGTTGCGGACGATCGCCGTCACGACGCGGACGATCACCGCGGTCGCCGCGATCGCGCTTGGCGAGCTGTTGGGTGACCTCTTCGAACGGTCGATCGCTCGGGATGAAGGCGAGCAGGTTGCCCTTGTCGCTCTTCTCCTTGGTGCCGGTGACGCTGAGGATGGTGATCCCGTCGAGCTCGAACTCGGCTTCGGCGCGCAGCACCAGACCGGTGGCCGCGCCGCTCGGCAGGAGCCCGCCGTCGAGCACGCCCTTCGGCTTCTGCGCACCAGCGGCTCGCCAGGTCCACGTGCCATCCGGGCGCGCGCTGGTGAGCTCGATTTCGATCCTGCGAGACATGGTCTGCCACGGTATCTGCTGCGACGGCCTTCGCTCCATCCCCGTTGCACTCGTACGCTCTCGACGTGCCCATCTACGCGCTTGGCGACCAGGTCCCCGACATCCATCCCGATGCCTACGTTCATCCCGACGCCGTCATCATCGGCTCGGTGACGATCGGAGCGCAGAGCTCCATCTGGCCGGGCGCGGTGCTGCGCGGCGACGACGGGTTCATCACCATCGGCGAACGCACGAGCATCCAGGACAACTCGGTGCTGCACACCACCGTCGAGCATCCGACGGTCGTCGGCGACGACTGCGTGGTCGGCCACATCGTCCACCTCGAGGGCTGCACGATCGAATCCGGATGCCTCGTCGGCAACGGTTCGATCGTGCTGCACCGGGCGATCGTGCGCACCGGTGCGATCGTCGCCGCCAACGCGGTCGTGCTCAACGACACGGAGGTGCCGTCCGGTGCCATCGCCGTCGGTGCACCGGCGGTGATCAAGGAGGGGAGAGCGAAGCAGCAGATGATCACGGGCGGCGTGGCGTCGTACGTCGGGCGGACGGCTCGCTACCGCGATCAACTGCGGCGGATCGGCTGATGATCGCTCTGGTCGTCAGCGTGCCGGCCGGCGACGCCGAGCTCGCCTCTGATGCGCTGTGGGCACTCGGCGTGCTGGCCGTCGAGGAGCGCGAGCCTGCGGGCGCGATCGCCGGGGCGCTCGATCACGTCATCGAGCTGTGGACGTCGCTCGGTGATGATGTCGACGACATCGCCGGCCAGCTCGCCGCGCTGCCCGCGCGGTGGCGGTGGCGCTTCGTCGAGGTCGACGATGCGGTGGTGGACACGTGGCGACAGCACGCCACGGCGACGTGGGTGTCTGCCGATGTCGTCGTTCACCCGGCGTGGATCGCGTTGGACGTGCCGGCGACGACGATCGCGATCGCCATCGAGCCCGGTGTCACGTTCGGGCTCGGCGATCACCCGACGACCGTGCTGACGATGCGCGCCATGCGCGAGGCGATCTTCCACGACGCGACGGTGCTCGACGTCGGTTGCGGTTCCGGCGTGCTCTCTGTCGCCGCGTGCCGCTTCGGTGCCGCGCGGGTCGAAGCCATCGACATCTCGCCGGCGGCGGTGCCGACGACGCTGGAGAACGCGCGACGCAACAGCGTCGAGCAGAGGATCACCGTGACCACGACGCCGTTGGAGGCGGTCGATGGGCAGTTCGACGTCGTCGTCGCCAACATCCTCGCCCCGGCGCTGATCGCCCTCGCCGCCGACCTGCGTCGCGTGCTGGCGCCGGGTGGCGTGCTGGTCATCAGTGGGATCCTCGCCGACCGTCACGATCACGTCCTGGAGGCGCTGGCGCCGCTGCGAGTCGTCGGCACGCACGAGCGCGACGGGTGGGTGGCGATCAGCCTGCGCTGGTGACGAGCGCTTCGATCTCGTCACGCTTCGGCAGCGACGGCACCGCCCCGGGGCGCGTCGTTGCGAGTGCGCCGCCTGCGGCCGCCCATCGCAGCGCCGTCGGCAACGGATCGCCGGCGGCGAGGCGCGCGCAGAGCGATCCGCAGAACGAGTCGCCGGCGGCCGTGGTGTCGACCGGTGTCACTGCGAACGCGTCGACGTGGACGACGCCGTCGGCGGTGTGCAGGTCGGCTCCATCGCCGCCGCGCGTCACGACCACGGCGGATGCGCCGAGTGCCAGCAGATGTTCAGCGCCACCGAGCAGCTCGGCCTCGTGCTCGTTGGGCACGACCACATCGCAGTTGCGCAACGTGGCCTCGTCGAGCTCCTGCGCCGGTGCCGGGTTGAGCACCGTGACCGCTCCGGCGGCACGCGCCAGCTCCAGCGCGCGAGCAACGGTCGACAGCGGCACCTCCAGCTGGGTCAGCATCACGCGGCAGGCCGGCAGCTCGTCGACGGTCACCGTTCCGTTCGCTCCGGACACGACGATGATCGAGTTCTCGCCGGCGTCGGACACGCCGATCAGCGCTCGGCCGGTGGGCGCTTCGGCAATGGTCAGTGCCGTGGTGTCGATCTGCTCGTCGACCATCACCTGACGCAGCTGCAGGCCCGCCGCGTCGACACCGATCGCGCCGACGAACGCAACCGAGGCACCCGCCCGCGCTGCGGCAACGGCTTGGTTGAGCCCCTTGCCGCCGGCGTGCTCGGCGAAGGTGGTGCCCATCACCGTCTCGCCGGGACCGGGCAGTCGCGGCGCACCGGCGACGAGGTCGAGGTTGGCGCTGCCGACCACGCAGACGTCGAAGACGGTCATGCGCGCAACGTGTACTCGATGGGCAGGCGCTTCAGCCCGCCGACGAACAGCGTGTGCATCAGCGCCGGGTCGCCGGCCAGCGCGATGTGGTCGAGGCGGGGGATCAGCTCGGTGAAGATCGCCTTCATCTCCATGCGGGCCAGCATCGCCCCGAGGCAGAAGTGCACACCGAAGCCGAAGGCCAGGTGCTTGTTCGGCGAGCGGCCGACGTCGAAGTGCTCAGGCTGGTCGAAGACGTCTTCGTCGCGGTTGCCCGACGGGTACGACAGCAGCAGCCAGTCACCCTTGGCGATCTGCGTGCCGCGCAGCACGTAGTCCTCCTGTGCGGTGCGCATGAAGTGCTTCACCGGTGTGGTCCAGCGGATCATCTCGTCGACCGCTTTGGTGATCAACGCCGGGTCGTCGCGCAACCGTTGCATCTGGTCGGGGTTCTCGATCAACGCCTGCAGGCCACCGGAGATCGCCGACGAGGTGGTGTCGTGACCGGCCGTGGCGATGATGACGTAGTACGAGATCAGCTCGAGGTCGTTCAACGGTCGACCGTCGATCGTTGCATTTGCAATGACCGAGGCGAGGTCGTCGGTGGGGTTGGCGCGACGCTCGGCAGTCAGTGCGCCGAAGTACTGGAAGAAGTCCATGATGATCGCCTGGAGGTCTTCCATCGTCGTGCCGCGTTGCATGTCCGGGTCGGCCGAGCCGAAGAGCTCCTGCGTCAACGAGAGCATCCGCGGGAAGTCGCTCTCCGGCAGCCCGAGGATGTTGAGGATCACGTTGAGCGGGTAGTTGACGGCGATGTCGCGAGCGAAGTCGCAGCGGCCGTCGAAGCCGATCATGCGATGGACGGTCTGCTTGGCCATCGCGGCCATCGTCGCTTCCATCTTCTGCAGGTTCTTCGGCAGGAACCACTCGGCCGTCAGCCCGCGGAAGATGCGGTGGTCGGGGTCGTCCATGTGGATGAGCGTTCGCAGCATCTCGCCCTGTGCGATCGCTGCTTCCTGGCCGGCGATGTTGCTGATCACCGAGAACGGGGCGTTGGTGAAGATGTTCGGCTTCGCCTCCACCTCCATGATGTCGGCGTGCTTGGTGATCGCCCAGAACGGGGCGAACTCGCCCCACCCGTCGACGCGGTGCACCGGCGACTCGCGGCGCAGCACCGCCGTGGCGCTGTTGAAGAGATCGTCGTCGGCGTACGCGGCCGGGGTGACGAAGATCGAGCCTGCGGTCTCCAGCGGTGTCATGTCAGGCATTGTGCAGCAGTGGCGAGGCGTCGAACGCATCCAAGGCGGGCAGGTAGTTGCGTACTGCGTCGCGGCGGAACTGCGTGCACAGGTCGGGGCGGAAGAAGCGCGCACCCTCGCGCACGACGTAGTTGAGGATGAAGAAGCGGTACACCTCGGGCAGGAAGCCGAGCTCGTCCTTCGACAGCGGGAACACGCTGCTGTAGGCGCGCAGGAAGGCCAGGAACGTCGGCTCCGTCAGCGTGTGCGGGCCGTAGGTGAACCGTGTGCGATCGCCGGTGCTGCTCGAGACACGGGACAGGAAGTAGAAGTCGAGCAGGCGCGGCTCGATGCGGAACCAGTCGTAGTCCCAGCGGCTGAAGAGACGGAACGATCCGTCTGGGTTGTTGGCCACCGAGAAGTTGCCGAGGTTCCAGTCGATGAGGATCGGGATCTTCGGCCACTCGTCGTAGCCGACCTCGACGAGCCGTTCGAGGAAGCGGTGCGTGTGCCGCCACAGCACGCTGATCGACTCGGGTGGGAGGTCGAAGTTGCGCGTCGCGAACGGGCTCTCGAGGAGGTCGAGGAGGTGGATCGCGTCGCTCTTGATCGTCTTCGAGCCGGCTGGGATCTTCGGGGCGAGGTCGGTGCAGGCGATGTGGAACGCAGCCATCTCGCGGGCGAGGTTGGCCACCTGCATCTCGTCGAGGATGCGCGGCAGCGACTCGCGCCGGGGCACGTCGTCGTAGAAGACGGCCCACATGTTCTGGTCGTACCAGGTGAAGACGCGACCGTTGCGCTTCCACATGTCGGCCAGCATCCCGCCGAAGCGCGTGCCGTCGAGCAGCTCGGCGCAGCGAGCGAGTCGCTCGTGGTCCTCGACGAACAGGAAGTACGAGCCGTACGACGAGACCTTGCCGACGAGCGTCGAGCCGTCGTCGAGGTGCAACCGGTAGACCCGGTTCGTCGACACGTTGGCGCTGACCTCGTCGACGCGCACCACCATCCGGGGGTCGCCGTACGCCGCCCACGCCGCGCCGATCGCTTGGCGGTGAACGTCGGGTGCCCCCATCTCCCCGATGGTAGGGGCAGCGATCGTGCGTCGCGGCTCAGCCGTCAGCCGGAGCCTTGGGAGGTGTGGCCGGCGGCGTTGTTGGCTTCGGCCCCATGATCGACTCGAACCGCGTCGGGTCGTTCATGCGCAGCGCGCGAAGGGCCGGATCGATCCAGGCTGTCGAGGCCAGCCGCTTCGTCGCCGGCACGAAGTCGAGAGCACGGAACGCCGACTCCTGGAACCCGGCCCGTCCGTACAGCGGCCCGAGATGGACGTCGTGCGTGGCGAGCGATGCAGCGACGAAGACGCACGAGAGGTTGTAGTGCACCCGCCACGGCACGACAGCCTTGATCCGCCCATTCGGCTCGACGAACTCTCGGAGGGGTGCCTCGACGTCGATGCCCTGCACGAACCGCGACTGGTGGAGGAGCGCACCGACCGCCGCGGAGCGGCCGAGGATGGCGATGTTCTCCAGGAACCGCACTTCCGACGTGGCGTCGTGCTCGTGCTTCGCAGGGTCGATGCCGCGTGCCTCGGCGGAGTCTGCGCTGATCAGTGCCAGGCGCTCGCTCGAAGCGAGCAAAAGGCGGTCGCACGCCGCGACTGCGGCGCGCGACAACGAAGCGATCTGGCGATCTCGGCGGTCGTTCTCAGCTTCCGCGAACGGATCGACGACGAGACTGAGATCGCCCTCCGTCGTGACTTCTGCCGGCTGTGTCAGTGCGGCGATCGCGTTCAATCGAATCGCGACGCCGTTGTACGTCGCCCGGAACCAGGTCGACGCATGGGGTGACTTGGGGTTGATCACGGCGCCATCTCGCACGCGTCGACCAGCTTGTCGTAAGCCATCGCCAGCTGGATGAGCATGGTGGGGTCATCGGCGAACTTCCGGCTGAGGGTCAGGAGCAGGTTCTGCTGTGCGACGAGGTTGCGTGGGTCGCGCTCGACGGCGAGACCGAAGCAGAGCAGCGCCTCGTCGACACGAGATCGGTCGAGGTGCTCGATGCCAGCGAGGTTGGCCGCGTTCGAATCCCACGCCACGTCCGTCGGCTTGGGCTTGCGCTTGTCATCCCAGTGCGCCATGGTCCACGCAGCGGCCATCGGGACGAGCAGGGCGTGCGAGTCCTTGTCCGGCTCGAAGCCGGCGGGCTCGGTCCGCAACGTCACCCGGTTCCGAGGGCGAACCCGCGTCAGCTCGAGGGTGACGCTCGCGCCGTTGCCGTCGGCGGGGTGCAGCGTCGGTTGCACGACGCGCCAGTTGCGGTTCCACACCTTCTTGAGGAACCAGTCGACCGGCTTGAGGCTGTCGTTCAGCTCAGCCACCGAGGGCAGCGTCGGGACGGATGAGTCGAGGTACCCCACTCGAGTTCCCGACCACTCGTCGTACCGCGAGAGCGTCGAACGAACGGCGGCCGAGAACGCAGCACCGGTGTCGCCCGGAGCGGCCGCAATTGCGAGTCGAGCGGACTCACCATCGGTTGCATACCGCCCGAACCAGCGAAGGACGATCATCACGGCGATGATGGCCGCACCGAGGCCGACGGGGATCAGCCAATCGAGCCAGGTGTCGCGGAGCTTGGTCGCTCGGTCATCCAGCGACGGGGACGCATCGATCCGCTCTCGCAGAGCAGGATCCAAGGTGCCCGTGGCGATGGCGTCGTTGACCTTCTCCTTCGCCTTGTCGATCAGTCCGAGGTCGAGCAGCTCGCGGATCTGGTCGTTCAGCGGCAACGTGGTCGATGTGGTGGTGGTCGAGGTCGTCGACGAGTCGAGCGACGCAAGCCGCTTGCTCGCCCCTTCGTCGGCGTGATCGTGGACGAGCACGAGCGAATACGCGGCAACGAGCTCGGCACGCTCGGCGTCCGTCAGGCCGTCGACCATCAGTCGCGCGTCCAGCAGCTCGGCGGCGCTCAAGGCCGTGGCCGCTGCGCCGCGCGCGGTGCTGATGGCGGCTTCGACCAACTCCCGACATTCGTCATCGAGTGTGTCAAGCAGGCGTTCGGCGTCGCCCGGGGCGCCTCCGGTCGCGAGCGTCATCGCGGTCGAGTCCGCACAGGACGGTGCCGTCGACGCGGCGGCACGAGCGGACGGCACGGCCAAGGCCATTGCCACGATCACCAGGGCCCGCCCCCGTCGCATCGGCGCACGTTAGGTCAGGACGCGGGGCGTCCGTGACAAGTCAGCTGGCGTTGCGGGCGCGGACGCCGATGGGGGCGATCAAGCGGTAGCCGGCGGCGTGCCGCTCGTCCTCGCTCTCGCCACCCCAGAAGCCGTACTCGTGGTTCGAGCGGGCGTACTCCTGGCACGTGCCGTTGACGAAGCAGCTCGCACAGACGGCCTTGGCCATCGATTCCCGACGGTCCCGGGCCTGCGGGCGCTCGGCCGGCGGTGGGAAGAAGAGGTGGGTCAACCCCTTGCACGCAGCTTGACCCATCCACCGATCGTCGGTGAGCTCGCGATGAAACAAAATCTCGACCGCAGCCATGGAAAACCCCCGTTTCGTGAGCGGCAACATTCATCCAACACACGCTCACCTGGGACCACCCTCAGTGCCAGCCGACCGTGTGGAGCCTCTCCCCAGTTGCTCCGGGCGTCACCATAAACCGAAGTAATCCGTCAGTCAATTGTAGATTGCAATGAAATTCGTCACGGAGGACGATTTCAGGCGCGACCTGCAGTGATGGCATGGCGGACACCCGCTGCGAAGCGCTCGACGTCCTCGATCGTGGTGTCCCAGGCGGTCATCCAGCGCACCTGCGACTGGCTGACGTCCCAGTCCCAGAAGAAGCACCACTGGCGCAGCGGCTCGATCACCGATGGCGGCAGGATCGGGAACACGCTGTTGACCGCCGGGGCGTCGGCGTAGGCCACTTCGGGGATGTCGTCGGTCAGCCGGTAGAGGCGGTCGGCCATCGCGTTCGAGTGCTCGGCGAGGCGGATCCACAGGTCGTCGTGGAGGAGGGCGTTGAACTGGGCGGCGACGAAGCGCATCTTCGACGGCAGCTGGTTGACCATCTTGCGGACGTACTTGGCCCGCTCGGCCAGGGTCGGGTTGAGGAAGACAACGGCTTCGCCGCCGACCAAGCCGGCCTTCGTGCCGCCGAAGCTGACGACGTCGACGCCGGCGTCGACCGTGAACGAGCGCAGCGCCGCAGCGGTGCCGCCGAGCGCGGCGGTGGCGTTCGCCAGACGGGCGCCGTCCATGTGCACGACCATGCCCATCCGGTGGGCGGTCTCGCAGAGCGCGGCGACCTCGTCGGCGGTGTACAGGGTGCCGAGCTCGGTGCTCTGGGTGATGCTGACCACGCCGGGCTGGGCGTGGTGCATGACGCCCTGGAGGTGGTGCAGCGCCTCGAGCTGGGCCGGCAGCAGCTTGGCGTCGATCGAGGGCTGGGTCATGAGCTTCGAGCCGGTGATCCGCTCCGGCGCGCCCGCTTCGTCGACGGCGATGTGCGCCCACTCGGTGCAGACGACCGCATCGCCCGGCTTGACCATCGCGGCCAGCGACATGACGTTGGCGCCGGTGCCGTTCCACACGAGGTAGGCCTCGCTGGACGGGCCGAACAGGTCGCGGAAGCGGGCCTCGGCCTCCTCGGTCCAGCGGTCCATGCCGTAGGCGAGCGCGTGGCCCTCGTTGGCAGCGACGAGCGCGTCGAGCACCGCGGGATGCGCACCGGCGGCGTTGTCGCTGGCGAAGGCGTGCAGGGGAGCGGGGGGCATGGTCGCGCTGGTCGTGCTGGTCGAGGAATCGGCGGGAGCGCCGGAGATATCGGTGGTCACCTCGCCATTCTGCCGTCGTAAGGTCCCCGACCATGGCCGCGCCGATCGACCACCTGCAGCAGCTCGACGACGACATCACCGGGTTCGTGGACGCAGTGCGTCGCGGCCCTGCCGATGCGGCGATCGTCTCGTGCCCCGGTTGGACCATGTCCGACCTCGCCCAGCACCTCGGCGAGGTGCACCGGTGGGTCATTCGTGCGCTCGAATCCGGCGGGCAGCCGCGGGGCGATGACGGTGATCCGCCTCCCGACGACCTCGGCGCGAGAGCCGACTGGGTGCGCGCCGGCGGCGATCGCATGCTGGGCTTGTTGCGGGGGCTCGACCCCGACGCGCCGGTGTGGCACCCGTTCCCGGTGGCCAAGGTCGGGCGGGTGTGGCCGCGCCGTCAGGGCCAGGAGGCATCCGTGCACCGATGGGACGCCCAGCACGCGGCTGGGCTCCCGGCGACGATCTCCACGGCGATGTCGGTGGACGGCATCGACGAGTACCTCGGCGTGATGCTCCCCAGGCTGGTCGTCCGCGAGCACCTGACGCTGCCGGGCTCCACCGTCCGGTTCGTGGCGATGGACACCGGTGACTCGTGGACGGTGGATGGCAGGTCCGGCTCGGTGGTCGTTGCCGAAGGTTCGCCGCCGGAAGCGACGATCAGCGGTCGATCGGAGGACGTGCTGCTGCGCGTGTGGCATCGCCCGGTCGCCGACGGTGCCGTGAAGATCGACGGTGACACCGAGGTGGCCGACGCCTGGTTGGCCCTGGGCGGCGCTTGAGAATTGCGGCCGACGAGCCGATGAAGACTGCATGTCTGCTGTGCTGCCCATCGGGCGCCCTGTCGCGCCCGTGGATGTCCGGCAGCTCGCCCAGGGGGTGACCGGCGCGGTGTCGTCGCTGCTCGCCGGGCGAGCCGAGCAGATCGAGCTGGCCACGGCGTGCATCCTGGCGGGCGGGCACCTGCTGATCGAGGACATCCCGGGCGTCGGCAAGACCCTCCTGGCGCAGGGTTTGGCGGCGGCGCTGGGCGGTTCGTTCTCCCGCGTTCAGGGCACCGCAGACCTGCTGCCGTCCGATGTCGTCGGCGCGCTGTCGCCGAACGCGGACGGGCTCGGGCTGCACTTCCGACCGGGGCCGATCTTCGCCAACGTCGTGCTCTTCGACGAGCTCAACCGAGTGAACGCGCGCACGCAATCGGCACTGCTCGAGGTGCTCGAGGAGGGCCACGTGACCGTCGACGGCGTCGAGCACCCCGTGCCGCAGCCGTTCACGTTGATCGCCACGCAGAACCCGGTGGAGATGGCCGGCACGTACGCGCTCGCCGAGGGAGTGTCCGACCGGTTCATCGCCGCATTCAGCCTCGGGCGAGCCAACGCGGAGGAAGAGGTCGAGGTGCTCACCGGCCGCCGCGGCCGCGCACGTCTCGCGGACGTCGTTGCGGTCGCCGCTCCGGAGCAGATCGTGGCCGCTCGCGCCGAGGTGGCGCGCGTGCACCTCCATGACACGGTGGCTCGTTACGCGGTGGACGTGCTCAACGCGACGCGGGACCATCCGCGTGTGCACCTCGGCGCGTCGACGCGGGCGGGCGTCGGGACCATCGCGCTGGCGAAGGCGTTCGCGGCGATCGACGGACGCGACTACGTCTCGCCGGGCGATGTCGCCCGTGCAGCTCGTCGCTCGCTGGCGCACCGACTCGTCGTGGCGGGCGCCGACCGTCGAGTGGTCGCCGAACTGGTCGAGGAGTGCGTGTCGACCGTGCCTGCGCCACGTCGGTGACGAAGCGTCGGTGATGAGCGGAGCCAGGACGGGTGTGGCGATCGGCCGGCCGATCGGGATCGCTGCCGGCACGCTGGGGTTGGTGGCCGCATGGGGCGCCGGGCTGACCATCGCGCTGCTCACCGGCGCGACCGCGGTGGTGATCCTCCTCGCGGCCGGCGCAGTGGGTCTGGCGATCGCAGCGATCGCCGGCACGATGACGTTGCGCCGAGCTGCCGTGGTGAGCGTGACGACGAGCGATCTGGTCACGATCGGCGACGAGGTCCGTTGGCACGTGCAGGCGCGTGCATCGAGGCCGGTGTGGGTGGAGCTCGCTGTTGACGGTGACGTGGTCGCCGCCGGTGTCGTCGGCGGCGGAGCGACGAGCCTCCACGGCAGTGCGCCGCGCCGCGGCGTGCACGACAGCGTGGAGGTGCGCTGCTCCAGTGCCGGCGCGGCGGGACTGCTTCGTTGGCGTCGGCGCACGACGCTGCCGATCGCTCGACTGTGGTCGGCACCTGCGAGCGCCAACGAGCTCGCTCCGGTCGATCGCCAGCCGACTCCGGAGATGACCGGCGCACGCGCCGTGGCGCGTCCGGGGACGGACCAGCCCGACGGTGTTCGACCGTGGCGCGACGGCGACGAGGTGAACGCGGTGCACTGGCCGTCGAGCGTGCGCAGCGGCGAACTGATCATGCGTCAGCAGGTGCGCGACGGCGCAGATCGATGGACCGTCACCGCGCGCACCGGGACGAACGACGCCGACGCCGAGGCGGCGCGTGTGCGACGTGCACTCGACGACGGGTTGGCCGCCGGCGCTCGGGTCGGGGTGCGACTCGACGGTGGTGCCGTGAGGACGATCGACGACTCGCTCGAGGCCGCGCGTTGGAGCGCCGAGCTCGACGTGCGATCGCACGATGGACGGCGTGCGCGGTGGTGGCGTTCGGCGGTGCGATTGCGCGCCACTGAGCCGTCATCGACGTTGACGGCGCGTGCGCGATGGGCGGTTGCTGCCGCGACTGCCGTGCCGCTGGTGATGCTGCTCGAACCACTCGGCTACGGGCCGTCCGAGGTGTCGGTGGTCGTTGCCGCAATCGCGCTGTCGGCCGCGGTGAGCAGTGGAGGTCTGCCATTGCGGACTGCCTTGCGTCAGCTCGTCGGTCTGACCGCTGCCGTGCTCGTGGCAGCGACGCTGATCGATCCGTCGGCGATCACCAACGTCGCCTCCGCACTGCGCTTCCTGCTCCCACAGGTGCTCGTGTCGTTGGTGGTCGCGCAAGGGTTCGAGTGCACCGATCGGCGCTCGGCGCGGGTTGCGTTGGCCTCTGCGTCGGTGCTCGTCGCCTACTCGGCCGGCGTGCGCGTCGACCCCGACCTCGGCGCGTGGATGCTCGTCGCCAGCGCGTGCATCGCGTTCGCGCTCACCGAGATGACGCGGCCCGACCGGACGATCGCACGCAGCAGTCGACGTTCACTTCGCGGCGGGGGTTCGCGGGCGGCTTCGACGGTGCGACGGGTGGTCGGCGTGGTGGTCGCTGCGGCGGTGACGGTGGGGTTGCTGGTGGCGGTGCCGATCCCGCGTGGTCCGGCGCAGCTGAGCCTGCCGAGCTGGTTGAGCGATCGGCGTCCGACCTCGACGAGTGGCGCCCTCGCGGCGACCGATGGGTCGGTGCTGCTCGGAGGCGGATCGTCCGCGGCGGGGGGATCCACGTCGCGCACCAGTGGCGGCTCGTACGCCGGGTTCACGAACACGATGGACACCTCGGCGCGCGGCGAGCTCGGCGACGCGGTCGTCCTGCGCGTGCGCGCTCCGGTGGCGGACTTCTGGCGGGGTCAGACGTTCTCGACGTTCGACGGCCGCTCGTGGTCGATCGATCCGAACGAGGGGGAGGGCAGTGACGGGCCGGAGCACCGCATCCGCCCGGCCGCCGGCGACGTCCCCGGCAGTGGCGACGAGTTCGTCCAGACCTTCTACGCGGAGGTCGACCTGCCGAACCTGATCTTCGCCGCGACCTCCGCACGACGGGTGCTGCTCGATGCACCGCTGTGGCAGCGACCCGACGGCGCCCTGCGCGCCGACGTCGTGCTACCTGCGGGCAGCGCGTACACGGTGCTGTCCGAGCGGTCGTTGCCGACTGCCGACCTGCTGCGCTCCGACGGGATGGTGTCGGCACCGAGCTCGCTGCTGGTGTACCTGCAGCTGCCGCCGTCAACGACCGACCGCACGCGTGCACTGGCGCGGCAGCTCGCCGCGGGATCGACGTCGACGTACGACACGATCCTGGCGATCGAGGCGTGGCTGAGTGGCCACGTGCAGTACGACCTCGACGCGCCGGTGCCACCGGAGGGCACCGATGCGGTGGACGACTTCCTGTTCGGTTCCCGCCGCGGCTTCTGCGAGCAGATCGCCAGCGCGATGGCGGTGCTGCTTCGATCGCTCGGCGTGCCGGCGCGCGTGGCCACGGGCTACGTGCCGGGTGGCCGAGACGAGGTGGCCGGCGTGTGGATCAGTCGCGAGAGCGACGCTCACGCGTGGGTGGAGGTGCGTTTCCCGAGCGCGGGGTGGGTGGCGTTCGACCCGACCGCGTCGGTGCCGTTGTCGGGCGAGGCCGATGCTGCGTCGATCGGTGGCCGGCTCGCCTCGGCGATCAGCACCTGGTTCGCCGCGAACACCGCAACGCTGTTGATCGCCGTCATCTCGCTGGCGGCGGTGGTGTTCGTCGCTCGCACGACGCGTCGGCTCGTCGCTCGTCATCGCCGCGGCCGATGGGGCCAGCTGCAGGACCGCTTCGTCGAGGTCGCGGTGCGCCGCGGTGCGCCACCGACGGCACCGAACGCCGAGCTGGCCTCCGTGTTCGACGACGCCGGTGCGCCGGTCGTTGCACGGCTGCTCGACGCAGCCGCCTTCGCGCCGGGTTGGATCGACGACGATGCCGACTTCGAACGCGCGGTTGCCGCGCTGGACGGACTGACGCGCCAGCGCTGAACTGCTGGCGGAGCGTCAGGCGCCGAAGTGGGTGGTGATCACCCGGCCGTGCCGATCGGCGGCGCTGGCCAGGAGGTCGGTGACGACGAACGTGCGCTGCAGCCAGCGGTCGGTGCCGTCGAAGCGCGGCGTGAACGGGCTGCGGCCGTGCACGGCGACCGAGTTGTCGATGATGATCAGGTCGCCGGCTTCGAGGACGAAGCCGGTGTGGAAGCGGGTGACGGCTGCCGCGAGGGTGCGCAACGCGGCGTCGGCCTCGGCGTCTGTGCCGACCATCAGATCGGCGTCGAACACCATCGACGGGCGGTCGCGCTTGCCGGCGAGCACGGCCATCGGAGCGCCGAGCACGTTGGCTCGTCCGTGGAGGTAGCTCTCGTCCACGGCAGTGCGAAAGCGCGGTTGGAACAGGATGTCGACGACGTCGGGGGGGAGGTGGGGGAGCACCTCGAAGATCGACGAGAGGGTGGTGGCGGCCAGCGGGTCGCCGCGCAGCGCCAGCAGCAGCAGGTAGCGCGGCCGGTAGGGGTGGAAGGCGGCCTCGGTGTGGAACATCAGGGTGACCTTCGACGAGGTCGACACCTGGCGATCGGCGGCCGCCTGCGTCGGCACGATGTTCTGCACGAGATCACCGCCGTGCTCGGGCTCGTAGCCGACCGGCTGGCCGAGCTGACGGGCGATGGTGAGCAGGGTCAGCTCGCTCGTGTTGTTCTTGTCGACGTGAGCGGTGGGCGTCGGCGGAGTCGGCGGCAGGATGCCCACGGGCAGGCCGCGCAGGACGAGGCTGCCCGACTGCGGCGGCGCGTCGACGAAGTCGACGAGCGCCTCGTGGAGGTGGCGGGGGAGCGTGTGACCGGCGAGGCCGGCGGCGCGGACGAACGACTCGGCGCCGACCGCGCCGCTGGGCGCGAGGGGTGGGTTCCAGGTTCCGACATCGACGATGGCCGGATCGACGTGGGGCACCAGGGTGGATGTCGACGTCTGCATCGGAGCTCCGATCGTGCTGCTCGAAGGAGGTGGGACTGGCGTGGGACTGGAACGAACGTTCCCATCGTAGCGCATCGCGGAACGTCCGTGTCGAGCGAACCCGGCCCGGGGACAGCGCACCAGTAGGCTCCGCCGCCATGGAGGTGCAGGAGCGGATCGCGAGGGCCAGCGGGGTGCTGACGACCGCCGAGCGGCGCGTCGCCGAAGTGGTGCTGGCCAACCCGCAACTGGTCGCCTTCGGCACCGTTGCCGAGCTGGCCGAGGCGGCCGGATCGGGTGCGGCGACGGTGGTGCGACTGGCCAGCAAGCTGGACTACGACGGGTTCACCGCGTTGCAGTCGTCCGTCCAGCACGACCTGGCCAACCAGCTGCGCCCGGCCGCGGAGCGCATCCGCGAGCCATCGACCTCCGATGCCGTCAACCGTCACCTCCAGCTGGAGGTCGGCAACGTGCGCAGCACGCTCGACGGACTCGACGCCGAGGCGTTGGCCGACGTCGACGCGCACCTCGCCGATCCGACGGCTCGGGTGTTCGTGCTCTCCGGCGACGCGTCGCGAGGGGTGGCGACGCAGTTCGTTGCCGACCTCGGTGCGTTGCGCGACGGGGTGTCGCTGCTCGACGGCAACGACGTCGCCGTGCGTCGACTGGTCTCGTTGATCCGCCCCGGCGACGTGCTCGTCAGCATCGACCTGCGCCGCTACGACCGCTGGGTGGTCGACACGGCGAAGGCTGCACGCGCCGCTGGCGCGTGGGCCGTTGCGGTGGCCGACAGCGTGCTGTCGCCACTGGCCGCTGGCGCGCAGCGGACGCTCGTGGTGTCGGCCGCCGGTGCCGGCCCGTTCGACAGCCACGTCGGCACGCTGGCGCTGTTGAACGTGCTCGTCGCCGGTGTCGCCGATCGGCTGCGTGCGCACGCCACGGAACGGCTCGACGCAATGGAGTCGGCGTGGCGCGAGACCGGCTCGCTCACGGATCGCTGACACCGTCGAGCGGAACCTAGGGTCCGCACCCATGCGATTCGGATTGATGTTCGTCAACACGGGGATGGGTTCGACGGCGGCGGGTGCGCGCGAGCTGGCGACACGAGCGGAGCGGCTGAACTTCGAGTCGCTGTGGACGGTGGAGCACGTCGTCGTTCCCAGCGGGTACGAGTCGGCGTACCCGTACGACCCCAGCGGCAAGATGGCCGGCGGCATGGAGGAGTTCGACCTGCCGGACCCGCTCGTGTGGTTGAGCTACGTCGCCGCGGTGACCGATCGGATCAAGCTCGCCACGGGCATCTTGATCGTGCCGCAGCGCAACCCGCTGGTGACGGCCAAGGAGGTGGCGACGATCGACGTGCTCAGTGGCGGACGGATGGTCCTCGGCGTGGGAGTCGGCTGGCTGGCCGAGGAGTTCGCCGCGCTGGGTGTGCCGTTCGAGGATCGCGGTCGCCGTCACGACGACTACGTGGAGGCGATGCGCGCGCTGTGGGCCGGCGGCAAGACGTCGGTGCACAACACGTACGCCTCGTTCGACAACTGCATCAGCCGGCCGCGGCCGGTGAACGGCACGGTGCCGATCGTCGTCGGCGGGCACAGCAAGCGCGCCGCGCAGCGCGCGGCCCGCATCGGTGACGGGTTCTTCCCCGGCAGCGGTGGCCTGGACGAGCTCGAGGGTCTGTTCGAGCTCGTGCGCACCGAGTGCGCGGCGATCGGTCGCGACCCGGGTGAGGTCGAGCTGACCACCGGCGGGGGAGGGCGCGACCTCGACTCGATGTCGGCGCGCATCGAGACGTTGCAGGGGTTGGGCGTGACGCGGGTGATCATGCCGCCGCTGGCCGGCGACCGGTTGGACGAGCTGGCCGCCGGGCTCACCGACCGCTTCGGCATGGACTGACCCGCTGGCGCGTCGCGGCGGTCAGCCCATGTAGACGGCGTGGCGCTTGGCGATCACGTCGCGGTCGACGGGATCGGCCGCGGCGAAGCGCTGGATCAGCTCGGTGCGCAGCGACTCGAACGGCACGACCGCGTCGATGATCATCTCGCCGGCGAGGCGGTACAGGTCGACGTCGAGCTCGTACTCGGCGCGCTGCTCGGCGATGAACGCGGCTCGCTCGTCGGGATCCTCGAACGCGGCGATCTTGTTGGCGTAGACCGCGTTGATCGCCGCCTCCGGCCCCATCACGGCGATCTTCGCGGTGGGCAGGGCGAGGGTGGCGATGGGGTCGAAGGCCGGGCCGCACATGGCGTAGAGGCCGGCGCCGTACGCCTTGCGGACGACGACGCAGATCTTCGGCACGGTGGCCTCGGTGATCGCCGTGATCATCTTGGCGCCGTGGCGGATGATGCCTTGGCGCTCCACCTGCGTGCCGATCATGAAGCCCGGCACGTCAGCGAGGAACACGATCGGGACGTTGTAGGCGTCGCACATCCACACGAACCGGGCGGCCTTGTCGGCGGAGTCGCCGAACAGCACGCCGCCCTTGGCCATCGGGTTGTTGGCGACGATGCCGATGACGTGTCCGTCGAGGCGGCCGAAGCCGGTGATCAGCTCCGGGGCGAACAGCGGCTTGAGCTCGAAGAAGGTATCGGCGTCGATGAGCGTCTCGACGACGCGATGCATGTCGTAGCCCATCGCTTCTTCGGCGGGGAGCGCGGAGCGGGTGAGCTCGCGAGCGGGATCGTCCGGAGCGGACTCGGGTGGCAGCTCGCGCCAGTTCGACGGCAGGAAGGAGAACAGCGAGCGCGCTTGTTCGAGCGCATCGGCGTCGTCGACGGCGAGGTTGTCGCCGCAGCCGGAGACGGTGGCGTGCATGCGCGCTCCACCCATCTCCTCGAGCGTGACGCGCTCACCGATGACCTCTTCGGCCATGCGCGGCGAGCCGAGGTACATCGACGCGTTGCCCTCGACCATGATCACCACGTCGCAGAAGGCGGGGATGTACGCGCCGCCTGCTGCGGACGGGCCGAAGAGGCAGCAGATCTGCGGGACCTTGCCGGAGAGCTTGACCTGGTTGGAGAAGATGCGACCGGCGCCGCGGCGGCCAGGGAACAGCTGCACCTGATCGGTGATGCGTGCGCCGGCGGAGTCGATCAACCAGAAGACGGGCAGCTCGTGGCGCAGCGCGTACTCCGTCATGCGCACGATCTTCTCGACGGTGCGGGCGCCCCACGAGCCGGCCTTCACCGTGGGGTCGTTGGCGACGATGCACGCGGCGCGTCCGTCGACGCGGCCGATGCCGGTGACGACGCCATCGGCGGGCAGGTCGCCAGCGAGGGTGTTGGCCAGCAGGCCGTCCTCGACGAATGAGCCCTCGTCGACGAGGAGCGCGATGCGGTCGCGCACGAACAGCTTGTGCTGACGGGCGAGCTTCTCGCCCTCCTTGGCCATGTTGCCGGCGAGGGCGCGCTGGGTGCGATCGGCCAGCTCGTCCAACTCGGGTCGGTCGGTCATCGCCGGACCTCAGCCGACCGGCAGCCCGAGGCCGCGGGCGATGACGAGGCGTTGGATCTCGCTGGTCCCCTCGCCGATCTCGAGGATCTTGGCATCGCGGTAGAAGCGCACGACAGGAGTCTCCTCGATGAAGCCGGCTCCGCCGAACACCTGGGTCGCGATGCGAGTGGCGGTGACCGCGGTCTCCGTCGCCTGCAGCTTGGCCATGGCGGCCTGCTGCTTGAACGGCTTGCCGCTGTCCTTCAGGCGGGCGGCCTCGTAGACGAGGTGGCGGCTGCACTGCACGGCGACGGCGAGATCAGCCAGTTGGAAGGCAACGCCCTGGAATCGGCCGATCGGACCACCGAAGGCGTGACGCTCCTTGGCGTACTCGACGGCGTGATCGAGGCAGGCCTGCGCGCAGCCGATGGCGAGCGCGGCGATGGCGATGCGGCCGTCGTCGAGGATCTGCAGGAAGTTGCGCAGCCCGCTGCCGAGCGAGCCGAGCAGGTTGGCCTCCGGGATGCGGCAGTCGACGAGGGTGAGGCCGTGGGTGTCGCTGGCGTGCCAGCCGAGCTTGCGGTACGGCGGCTCGACGATCAGGCCCGGCGTACCGGCCGGCACGAGGAAGGCGGTGATGCCCTGCTCGGTGCGGGCCGTGACGGTGACCACAGAGGTGATCGCCGTGCCGGAGTTGGTGATGAACGCCTTCGAGCCGTTGATCACCCACTCGTCGCCGTCGAGCTTCGCCGTGGTGCGCGTGCCGCCGGCGTCGCTGCCCGCGTCGGGCTCGGTGAGGCCGAAGGCGCCGAGCCGCCGTCCGGCGACGAGGTCGGGCAGCCACTGCGCCTGCTGGTCGGGGTTGCCGAACGAGGCGATCGGGTTGGCGCCGAGGCCGACGGCGGCGGACAGGGTGATGCCGAGTGACTGGCTGACCTGACCGATCTCCTCGATGGCGATGCACAACGAGGTGAAGTCGCCGCCGCTGCCGCCCCACTGCTCGTCGAAGACGATGCCGAACAGGCCGAGCTCGGCCATCGATGCAACGGCGTCGAGCGGCAGCTCGTTGGCGTCTTCCCACTTGTCGACGTGTGGCGCCAGCTCGCGCCGGGCGAAGTCGCGCACGACGGCGCGGAACGCGTCGTGCTCCTCGGTGAACTCGGGCATGTGCCACCCCTCGTCGTGCGGCCGTCGGCAGCGCTTGAACGATCGTTAAGGTAGCACCTCCGTCAGCCGGAGACGATGGTCCGGGCGGTGATGCCGAGCTCGGCGAGGCCCTGCTCGCGCAGCTTGTACTTCTGGATCTTGCCGGTGACGGTCATCGGGAAGTCGTCGGCGAACAGCACGTAGCGGGGGACCTTGAAGTGGGCGATGCGGCCGCGGCAGTAGTCGCGGATCTCGTCGGCGGTGGCGGTCTGGCCGGCCTGCAGCTTGACGAAGGCGGCGATCTCCTCGCCGTAGCGCTCGTCGGGCATGCCGACCACCTGGACGTCGCTGATCGCCGGGTGCGTGTAGAGGAACTCCTCGATCTCGCGTGGGTACACGTTCTCGCCGCCGCGGATGATCATGTCCTTCGATCGGCCGACGATGCTGACGTAGCCGTCGTCGTCCATGGTCGCGAGGTCGCCGGTGTGCATCCACCCCGCAGGGTCGATGGCGTCGGCCGTGCGGTCGGCGTCGTTCCAGTAGCCGAGCATCACCGAGTAGCCGCGAGTGCACAGCTCGCCGGGTTCATCGCGCTGCAACGTGAGACCGGTGGCGGGGTCGACGATCTTCACTTCGACGTGCGGGTGCACCGGACCGACGGTGCCGACGCGCTGGTCGATGGTGTCGTCGGCGGTGGTCTGCGTCGACACCGGCGACGTCTCGGTCATGCCGTAGCAGATGGTCACTTCGCTCATGTGCATGCGGCTCAGGACCTGCTTCATCACCTCCACCGGGCATGGCGAACCGGCCATGATCCCGGTGCGCAACGACGACAGGTCGTACGACTCGAAGTCGGCGGTGGCCAGCTCGGCGATGAACATCGTCGGCACGCCGTAGAGGCTGGTGCAGTGCTCGTCCTGCACCGCCCGCAGCGTTGCCTGCGGGTCGAACGCGGCGGCGGGGATGACCATGCAGGCGCCGTGGGTGGTGCTGCCGAGGTTGCCCATGACCATGCCGAAGCAGTGGTAGAAGGGCACCGGGATGCACACGCGGTCGGCAGCGGTGTAGCCGCAGCGCTGGCCGACGAAGTAGCCGTTGTTGAGGATGTTGTGGTGCGTGAGCGTGGCGCCCTTGGGGAAGCCAGTGGTGCCGCTCGTGTACTGGATGTTGATCGGGTCGTCGCTGCCGAGCGTCGCGGCGCGTGCGTGCACGGCGTCGTGGCCGAGGCGTCGTCCGCCCGTGGCGAGTGCGTCCCACTCGGGAGAGTCGAAGAGCACGACGTGTTCGAGGTCAGGAGTGGCCGGGCGGATCTCGGCCAACATCGCCGCGTAGTCGCCGCCCTTGAACTCGGCGATGGCGACCACGACGCGACAGCCGGACTGGCGCACGGCGTACTCGAGCTCGCTCGTGCGGTACGCCGGGTTGAGCGTGACGAGGATGATGCCGGCGCGTGCCGTGGCGTACTGCAGCACGGTCCACCCGGCGCGGTTCGGGCTCCACACGCCGACGCGGTCGCCGGCTGCGAGGCCGCTGTCGATCAGGCCGGCGGCGAGGTCGTCCACCGCCCGGTCGAACTCGGCGTAGCTCATGCGGATGCCTTGGTGGCACGACACGAGGCAGTCGGCGTCCGGAGCCGCCGCCGCCATGCGGCGCAGGTTGTCGCCGATGGTCTCGCCGAGCAACGGCGTTGCCGACGTGCCATGTGAGTAGGCCAGCGCGCTCATCGAAACCCCCTCGATCGACGTGTGCTTCGCAGGGTACTCAGCGCGTCGGCGTGGCGCCTCGGTTGACGAACTCGGCGGGCAGGCGGATGTCGGAGGCGGGTCGCTGGGGGAGGTCGCCGTTGGCGCGTGGCCACGCGATCGGGGTGACGTCGCTGTCGATGCGGGCGCCGACTTCGATGCCGGCGCGGTCGACGGCGAAGTGCGGGTACGGGTAGCCGCGCGTGCTGCCGTCGGGGAAGTAGATGACGGTGTGCACGGCGCGATCGCGGTCGGTGCTGTTCGCGTCGGCGAGGTGCACGGTGAGACCGTGGTGGAACGACACGCCGCCGCGCGGCACGTCGACGAAGACCGGTTCGATGCCGGACACCTCCGGATCGCTGAGGATGTCCTCCGGCTCGCCGAAGAAGATGTTGACGAACTTGCGCAGCCCGATGGCGTGCGTGCCGGGCAGGAAGGCAAGCGCGCCGGAGCCACGCGACGAGCCCTCGAACGGGATCCATGCGGTGACGCTGGCGGTCTCCTGGATCGGCCAGTACGGGTGGTCCTGGTGTGCGTCGGTGACGCGACCACCGGCTTGCTTGAACAGCGCCTGGTCGTGCCAGATGCGCAGTGCATCCACGCCGAGCAGCGCGCCGGCGACCTCGCCGATGCGCTGATGGAAGGTCAGCGGGCGGACGGTGTCGAAGTCCTCCCACAGGTTCATGCACTGGATGAACGACTGCTCGTAGCGGCTCTTGTCGGCCAGGGTGCGATCGTCGCGCGCCGTGCGCGTCTTCACCGCCGCGGTGACCTCGGTGCCGTAGTGGGCGAGCTCCGCGTCGGTGAGGAGGTCGGGCACGACGACGTAGCCATCACGGCGGAACGACTCGATCAACGACGGATCGATCGGCTGCTCGGTGATCATCAGTTGCTGCTTCCCCTTTCCGTTCCCGAAGCTGAACAGTAGGCAGGGGAGTGCGAGCCGATCGGGCCAGACGCTTCAGCGCGAGGTCGAGCCCGTGCGGCGCATCTGCTCGATCCACGCACGGGTTGTCGGTCGACGGCGCCAGGCTCGCAGCGACAGTCCGAACATCAGCGCGCTGAGCGCCACCGAGAGGATGTCGGTTGCGGTGAGGTCGAGATCGGGGTCGTTGACGACGACGATCACGCGCACCACCGAGGCGATGCCGATCACGCCGGCGACGACGATGGCGAGGATGACCGGTCGCGGCTTAAGGACGGCGACGAGATCGAGCCGCTGGAGGAACGAGAGCTGAGGGCCGGCTGCCATGCGGAGATTCTCGCAACCCGTCAGGATGGGTCACCAAATGCGGCGGTGATCGCGTGCCACACTTTCGTCATGACGAAAGATGACCCGAGCGATGGGGAAGGGGAGCGGCGGTCGCGGTGTCGGTGGTGCCGGCGAGTGTTGCTCGAGCAGACGATCGGGCGGCCCCGGCAGTTCTGCAGTCAGGCGTGTCGGCAGTGGGACTGGGTCGGCCGGCAACGTGCGCACGATCTGCAGCTGAGCGACGACGAGCTGATCGTCGCCAAGCGCGAGCTCGACGGCTTGCACGATCAGCTCTACGTGTTGGCGTGCGCGGTGAACGACGCGGAGCGCGACCTGACGTCGGCCGGAGCGAAGGCAACGGCCGGCGAGCTCCGCGAGGTCCTCGACTGGCTGCTCGAGGCAGCGCGCCCGCTGCGCGACCGCGAGCTCGCTTGAGTTCATGCCCGTGGCCGGCCGGTACTTTCGTCATGACGTAAGTACCGGATGGGTGAGTGGTGCGGGGGATCAGACCCAGATCAACCGAATTCCGGGCCCGGCCAGGTCGCCCAGCGGAAACTGGATGTCGGAGACGCGGCAGGGCCGCGTGACAGACATCCAGAACGCGTCGAACACCCGGCATCGCTGCAAGGTCGGATCTCGTTGCATCTGACGACCGATCGTGTCGTCCCACGCAACGAGAACGCCGAACCATCGACCCGCCGGACACCTTCCCAGGTCCAGCCATATCGCCCATAATCATCGTTATGTCAGAACCTGATGAAGGCGGGCGGGACGTGACGCTCAGCGTTCTCCCCTGGTCGCTGGAGGTGGAACCGCTGCGCTCCATCCGTCGTCCAAGGTCGCATGCGGGTTGCGTCGAAGGTTCTGGTCGCCGGGCTGTTCGTCGCCGGCTGCACCTCCGCGGTTGACCGACCGCTCGCTCAGCCCGATCCGACGTTCGCGACGCCGGCGACCGTGCCGACGACGGCTCAGACGCGGACCTCCGAGGCGGCGCCGGTGTTCGAAGTGATGAAGGAGTGCCCGGTGAGCTCGTTGACGACCGTGGTCGCCATCGTCGAGGTCTCCCCTGCCGGCACGTTCGAGGAGGTGCACATGTCGGAGTCGGATCGCTCCCTGCTCGCCGACGTCCGTGTGGACCGGGTGGTGTGGGCCCGTCCTGAGGTGGATGTGGCCGAGGGCGATCCGCTCATCGGGATGTTCTACCTCGATGACACGGTGCGCCAGGACGCCGAGATCGACGAATGGTTGGCCGGCGGCGCACCGCGGCTGGTGACGCTCTACCCGACGAGCTTCCGCCAGTTCACGGCACCGTTCGAGCTGTGGCCGATCAGCGGGATCGGCTCGTCGACGCTTGACTTCCGTGGCACCTGCGTGCAGGACCGCTTCGCGCAGCTGGCGGCGCTGGCCCAGCGGCCGGCTGAGCTCGACCTCTACGTGGAGCTCCTCGCCGAGCACGAGGCGTGGCTCGAGTGCGGTCGGAGCTCGACCAGCTGCGTCCCCGGGCCGGTGCTGGCCGTCGGCTTCGCCATCGACGAGTCGCTTCCGGGGATGTGAGATCGTCCGTCGGCGGGCCGAGCACGCATGCGCATCAGACGGTCGATCTGGGCAAGAGTTCTGCATGCCGATCGACGGGGAGCTCGTCACCGAGACGCTGGCGTACGGCGGAGGGCGTGAGGTCACGGTGTACGTCCCTGCTGCTTCGCCTGAGGTGATCGTCTACGCCGGCGACGGTCAGCTGATCTCGTCGTGGGGGCTATCGCTCGAAGGGTCCGACGTCCCACCGACGATGATCGTCGGAGTCCACCGGGTGGCCGACGAGACGCTGCGACTTCACGAGTACTCCCCCGGCTTGGATCCGGAACGGTTCGCAGCGCACGAGCAGTTCATCGTCGAGGACGTCCGCCGTTGGGTTGGTGACCGGTTCGGCGTCGAGCTCCCGGCCGAACGGACCGTTGTGCTCGGTGTGTCTGCCGGCGGGGAGCTGGCCCTCGCTCTCGGCCTTCGCCACCCAGACGTGTATGGCGCGATCCTGTGCGCCTCCCCCGGCGCCGGCTATCGGCCGCCCGAGAGGTTGCCGAGGCCGCTCCCCCGCACGTACCTCGTCGCCGGCACGCTCGAGCCGTTCTTCCTCGAGAACGCCACTCGCTGGGCAACGGCGTTGCGCGATGCGGGCGCCGATGTCGTGATGACCGAACGCGTCGGATCGCATGGCGACCCCTTCTGGCGAGACGAGCTCCCCCTCATGCTGACGTGGGCCGTCGGACGGTAAGACGCGTGCGGTGTGCGCACAGGAGCGCTGCGACGGGGCGGATAGGGTCCGGAGGTATGCGCATCGTGGCGGTGTCGATGGCGATCCTGCTTGCATTGAGCGCTTGTTCGGATGACGGGCGCGGGGCGGTCGGTCCGCTCGGCGGCGGCAACCCGCTCGCTCCGGCGAGCAAGGACGAGATCGACAAGGCCGTTGCTGCGTTTCAGCCCGGGGCCGCCGCTGACCACGTCAACCGATCGGCACTTGATTCGTTGACCGCCGATCGGCGCTCCGAGCTCGCTCCCACGGAAGCCGAGCTCGTCGGCCTGCTGCCGGCACCCGAGGCGTTCGGCTCGTTCCGACTTGCGAACCTACAAGTCGACGACCCGAATGGAGACGGCCGGATCGGCGAGTTCTGGTACCCGCCGCGGGTGCTGCGGCAGGAGTGCGCGGCCAAGGTGGACGCCGCGCCCGACCCGTTCGCGCTGGCCAGCTACGTGCCGGGTGAAGGTGCGTTGGGCGACACCGATCAGATGGTCGCGCTCGATCTGATGTCATCGGCGGTGGTCGTGGGCGTGCAGGTCCAGCTGTTCGACGAAGCCGAACAGCGCGACGCGTACCTGGCGACGACGCTCGACTTCTACCGTGACCCCACGTTCACGTGCGGAGGTCAGAAGACGTCAGTGCAGACCTTCCGCGAGTCCGAGCTCCGAACTGAGCGAGTGACCGCCGTCGTTCTCGAGGCGAAGAGCGCCCTGCTCGGCGGCGGGGTCCGTGGCTATGCCGCTGTCGGCGACCGCATCCTGCTCGTCGTCTCGGTCAGCAGCGACGCCGTCGATGCGCCCTGGAGCCCCGACGACGTCGCCCGCTGGCTCGGGGCGAGCCTCGAGGTGGCGTTGGATCGGCTCGACGTCGCCGAACTGCCGTGACGACGAGTGAAGCCGGCGACTGGAGCTGGCTCGCTCCATCTGATCAGCAGCTGAACACCTGCCGAATGGGCGCATCGTCCAAGAGCTCCGGCATCACGGCCCAGGCGTAGTAGCTGGCGCCGAGGTCCGGATCGGCCGTGATCCTGGTCGTGCACTCCTGCTTCCATTCGACGACGAAGTACAGCGTGGGCGTCCACGGCTGCGTCGCGTGCTCGCTGCCGACGCTCTCCAGGAGGTCCGTGAACGCTCGGACGTTGTCCACTTCGGCGAAGTCCAGCGACCCTCGCACGAACTGCGTCACGGTTCGACCGCCGCCATTGAGGTACAGCGTCGTCGAGGTGTCGTCGTCGGGCACCGTTGCGTCCGGACCCGAATGCTCGAACGGTGGATCGAACAGCCCGAGCTCGTCGGCGCGACGAAGGAGCCCGTCGATCTCCGACGAATCGACCACTCCTTCGCGATAGGTCAGTCCGCCGCCGACGATGATGCGGCCGTCGCCATACAGCGTGAACGTCGGGCCTCGTGTGAATCGGTCGACGTTCGCGTTCGAGTAGCGCCCGACCCGGATCACGACGTCGAGCCGGCCGTCCGGGTGTTCAACGGGCGCTCCCACGGTCGACGTCGGATCGGCCGGCGTTGCCGCCACCGTCGGCGCGGGTTCAGCCGGCGTCTCACTCGAGCACGCGACCACCAGGAGGCCAGCGACGAGTGCGGTGATCGCGCGTTGGCTCAACCCATGCACGTCCTTGGGACGCTCGTCGAAGCCGAGCGGTTCCCGGTCCGGGCGACGTTCCTCCTTGGGCGCGAAACTGACGAAGCGCGACGAAAACTTTCTGTGGTCTGACCTGCGGTTGCGAGGAGTTCGTCGGATTCTGCGAACGCGTGTTCGTTCCGCGTCACACCCTGTTGGTTGGCTTGGGGCATGGAGTTGCTCGATGCGCTGGGTGCGATCGAGACGGGGATCGCACGGTTGGAGGGCCTCGATCTGCGCGCCCTCGACGCCAACGCGTTGCGCCCCGGGTGTTTGAAGTCGAAACGGCTGATCGACCGGCTTCGAGCCGTGCAGGCACGGATGATGACCGAAGCCGACGCCTGCGGCGCGGCGATCGGATCCGGATCGCGTGACACGGCGGCGTGGTTGGCGGATCAGACGAACTCGTCGTTGGGTGACGCCAAAGCGCAGATGCAGCTGGGTGACACGTTGACGGCGAACCCGGCGATCGCCGCGGCCATTGCTGACGAGTCCGTATCGGTCGCTGCGGTCGAGGCGGTGCAGCCGGTGCTCAACGACCCCGACCTGCCATCGGCGGAGACCGCCGCGGCGTTGTTGCCGGATCTGTTCGGTGTCGGCCCGCGTGAAGCGAAGCGTCTGGCCGAAGCACACGCCTCCGCCCACCGCACCGCGGACGACGCCGAGCAGCGCCGGGCACGGTTGTACTCGCGGCGGTCGTTGACGTTCCGTGACGCCGGTGACGGGATGGTCGAAGGACGTCTGCTGCTGCCACCGTTGGACATGCGGGCGGTGCGCAACGCGATCACTCACATCATCGGCACCCCATCGAAGACCGACGACCGCACCACCGAACAGCGTCAGGCCGATGCTCTCGTCGCGTTGTGTGATGCGTATGCCAAGGGCACGGTGACGGGCGGTCTGGAGAAGCCGACGGTGGTCGCCGTCCACCGCGTGGACACCGGTGCGACGGTGACGTCGTTCGGTGAGCAGATGACGGCGATGGAGTTCATCCAGATGTGCTGTGACGCGAACGTCCACGACGCCCTCCAGGATGCTGAGGGCGAGGTGCTCAACCTCGGTCGCGCTGTGCGTACCGCATCGCGTGCACAGCGGTTGGCGCTGGCGGTCAGAGACTTGCGATGTCGATGGCCAGGCTGCGAGCTACCACCCGGTTGGTGCGACGCACACCACATCATCGAATGGGATCCGGGCGGACTCACCGACCTCATCAACCTGGTGCTCCTCTGCAGGCATCACCACACCTGCACCCACCTCCCCGGCTACAGCATCAGCGGCGACGCCCGTCGACTTGTGATCAGCCTCCCCGATGGCCGCACGCTCGTCTCCGAACCGCCACGTCCCGACAGCGCACCGCGGGCGGCATCGCTCTTCGACGAGGAGATGGTCTGATGCGGAGGCGCGATGTTTCACGGTTCTCCCCAGTTCGCACACAGGTAGTTGGCACTGACGATCCACAGGCGAGGTGGTGCACAGTGGACGCATGAACTCGTTCCGGACACTCCCCCGCCACCCCGCCTGGCGCCGCCGGCGGACCACCCTCGAACAGCCCGATCGTCGGGCCCTCGAGCGGTCCGGATGGCGCACGCTGCTCGACTACTCCGAGAACCACGTCCGCGATCACAACGGCCGTCTGCTGTCGGTTCAGCCGCGGTGGATCGCAGAGGCGGAGCGCGTGCGTGGCGATGTGCTCGTCGCCACCGCGACGGCGACCACGATCGACGACGTCTGGGCCAAGCTCCGGCAGGCCGTGCGCGAGCGCGAGGTCGTGCGCAGCGCGGGGTGACGCAGTGCGGCGTTGCCCAGGGTGAGTTTCAGCCGGCGCCGTGGGCGATGCCGATGACCATGGCGTCTTCGGCGAACCGGGCAGCCATCGCCGCGCGCTGATCACGCGTGGCACCCATCAGTGCGCCGAGGCGGTCGACGACGGCACGGCCAGGGATGTCGAGATGCATCGCCAGCACGTCGATGTCGTCCTTGCGTAGATCGACGACCATCGAGTGCGACTCTCCGCGCAGCATGCGGACCAGCCGGAGGTACGCCGCGAGCAGTTCGCTCTCGTTGCCCATGGTGAACTCGGCACGCGCGCCACGCGTGGACACGGCACCGTCGTTGACGACGATCGGGGTGCGAGACGGCAGGATCTCACCGAGGTCGACGCCGTAGAGCTCGACGACACGCTCGACGACCTCCGAGTCGAGCGGGTGCTTGCCCGACTCGAGGGCTTTGAGCTGGGAGCGATCCAGTGACCCGCCACTGCCCTTGGCGATGGCGCGCAGGGAGAGGTGACGACGCCGACGCGCCCCACTCAGCAGTTCCGCAAGACGTGTGGCGAACAAGTCCCCCACTTCGTCCAGCGCCCGGTTGTCGACCATGAGACGCCTCCCGTCTGCCTCCCCTATCGGCACGATTCCGGGGTCGCACAAGGGGAAATGTTGCTGGCCCGTCGAGCCGGGGCTCACGGCTTGCGCGAACCCTGCCCGACCTTGTCGCGCTTGTCGCGGTCCCGCTTGACCTTCTCTGCCTTGTCCTTCTCTGCCTTGTCCTTCTCTGCCTTGTCCTTGGCTGCCTTGTCCTTCTCTGCCTTGTCCTTGGCTGCCTTGTCGGCCTGCTCTTTGTCGGACTTGGCCTTGATGTCCTTCTCGGCCTGCTCCTTGTCGGACTTGGCCTTCGCGTCGTTCTCGGCCTGCTCCTTCTCAAGCTTCGCTTTCGCGTCCTTGTCGGCCTGCTCCTTCGCAGCCTGTTCCTTCTCGGACCTGGCTTTCGCGTCCCTGTCGGCCTGTTCGCGGTCGGCGCGCTCTTGCTCGGCCTGCTTGTCGGCCTTCGCCTGGGCTTCCTTGTCACGCTCGGCGCGCTCGGCCTCGAGCTGGTCGGTCTTCTTGTCGTGCTCGTGCTTGCGCTGCTCACGTTCGGCTTTCGTCTTCTCGCGCTCGGCCTGCTTGGCCTCGCGCTCCTTCGACAGGCGCTCACGCTCGTGCTTGCGTCGCTCCAACTCGGCGTGCTTCGCAGCGCGTTGCTTCTCGCGCTGGGCCTTGAGCTTCTCCTGCTCGGCGCGCTTGGCCTCGCGTTCCTTCTTCAGGCGCTCACGCTCGTGCTTGCGTCGCTCCTGCTCTGCCTTCTTCGACTCCGGATCGGCCTTGACAGGCGTTGCGGCTTCGGCGGCCTCGTCAGCTGTGTCATCGGTTGAGTCGTCCGCCGCGTCGTCTGCCGGCGAGTCGGCGGATTGCTCGGCTGGCGCGGCGTCGTCCGTGCCAGGGACGTCGTCGCTCGGTGCTTCGTCGCCGGTCGCGTCGGGCGTCTCGTCGGCAGGCGTCTCGTCGGCAGGGGCATCGGGTTGGGGAGCGTCAACACTGGTCGCGTCAGGTGCCTCGTCGGCGGCGGTGTCGTCGGTCACCGGCGTCTCGTCGCTGGCCGCTTCGTCCGTACCGGGGACGTCGTCGCTCGGTGCTTCGTCGCCGGTCGCGTCGGGCGTCTCGTCGGCAGGCGTCTCGTCGGCAGGGGCATCGGCTTGGGGAGCGTCATCAGTGGTCGCGTCAGGCGCTTCGTCGGCGGCCGCATCGTCGGTCACCGGCGTCTCGTCGCTGGCCGCTTCGTCCGTGCCGGGAATGTCGTCGCTCGGTGCTTCGTCGTCGGCTGAGTCGGGCGTCTCGTCGGCGGGGGTGTCGTCGGTGGAGGGGGCTTCGTCGCTGACGGTGTCGTCGGCTGAGTCGGGCGTCTCGTCGGCGGGGGTGTCGTCGGTGGAGGGGGCTTCGTCGCTGACGGTGTCGTCGGCTGAGTCGGGCGTCTCGTCGGCGGGGGTGTCGTCGGTGGAGGGGGCTTCGTCGCTGACGGTGTCGTCGGCTGAGTCGGGCGTCTCGTCGGCGGGGGTATCGTCGGTGGACGGGGCTTCGTCGCTGACGGTGTCGTCGGCTGAGTCGGGCGCCTCGTCGCTGGTCTCGTCGTCGGCGTTGCTGCCGTCTGACGCATCGTCCGCTGCTTCGTCGACGGCGGGACTCGGAGCGTCGCTGTCGGTGTCCGTCGCCTCGTCGCTCGATTCGTCGCTTGACTCGTCGTCGCTTGCGGCATCCGGGCTCGACTCGTCATCGACGTCCTGGACGACGTCGGCCAGCTCGTCCAGCGCGTCGTCATCCGCCGCGGGCGCCTCGTCGGCGGGAGCTGCGTCGTCGCTCGGCACCGCCTCGTCGGCGGGTGCCGACAGGTCGCCGGCTGCATCGTCGACGGCATCGTTGGCCGCATCATCCGGCGCTTGATCGCCACCGGGCAGCGTCGCAGCAGGAGCACCGTCATCGTCGGATGACGCCGCGCTGTCTGCGCTGTCGCGGAACAGCAGCGTCGGCCCGTCGGCAGAGCGATCGAGCACCCGCACCGTGTTCGCCCCTGGAGCCTCGAGGTGACGCGGCTTGACCCGGTGGATCACCGTCGAGCTGACCTTCGCCGACGGCGTGGTGCTCGCATCGGCATCACCGTGCATCGCCGTGGCGCTCGTGCTGAGTCCGATGACGATCGCCCCGCTGGCGAACAACGTGGCCATCGCCGTGCGCTGCGTGCGCGTCGCACCCATCAACGCAGCCAACCGCTCGACGACGGTCTCGCCGGTCTCCAGCAGGTGGGCAGCGAGCGCCTCGATGTCGTCGCGGCGCAGGTCCACCGTGGGAGCCTTCTTCTGATGACGCAGCTGGCGGATCAGACGCAGGTAGGCGGTGAGCAGCGAGGTCGAGTCGGCCGGCGTGAAGCTGGTGCGCACTCCCCCGGCGCTGAGCACGCCATGACCGACCACGACGGGCAGCCGGCTCGGCAGGATCGAGTCGAGATCCGCCTGGTAGCAGTCGGTGACGTCCTCGACCAGCTCCTCGGTCAACGGCATCGTGCCGGCCTCGAAGCGGCGCAGGTCCTTGCGCCGATAGCGGCCATTCGAATCTCGCGCGATGTGGCGAATGCTCAGCCCGCGCTCACGGCGCGTGGCCTCGAGCAGGTTCGCCAAACGGCGCGCGAAGACCTCGGGGGCGCACTCGAAGATCTGTGTGTCCGGTGATGTCGTCGACATCGCTTCCTCCCGCCAGGCTTTCGTTCCGAACATTGATCGGCACGTCGGAGCCGGGAAACAAGGGTTTTGTCGGGAACCTGCACATCGGTCGACGACGTCGAACCAGCGTGCGAGGGCTGCGGGTGCTGATGGCGTTGACGCTGCTCGCCCTCGCTGCCTGCGATTCCGACGAAACCGGCCGGGCGCCGACCGAGATGGCGCCGCTGGTGACGCCGGCGACGTCAGCCGAGACGGTCGTCGACGATGGACTGGCCCTCGACCGCTGCTCGATCGCCGACGTGGCGTCCCGAGCGACGGCGATCATCGATCCCGGGCCGGTGAGCTCGATCGGTGGCAACGCGCTGAGCGTGGCGGATCCGACGATGGTCTGGCAGCGCAGCACGGGAACCGTCCTCTCGGCGACGGTCAGCGCTGCGACGGCGCTCGTCGACGACGCGGCCGCCAACGCCGACGCCGTGCTCTTCGTGGTCGGAGGTGGAGATTCCGCCACGCTGCTGGCCGTCATCGACCCGGCATTCGACGCGGTGCGCACCCGCAGCGAGTGCGACGACGATCTGAACGCCAGTCTCGATCGTGTGCAGGTGCAACTCGACGGCGTCCCTGCCGTGTTCGCCTTCGCCGCGCTGGCCGACGAGATCGCCACCGATCGTCCTGGCCCGCTGCAATCGGCCGCTGCCTGGCTCTGACGGCACCACGGCGCTTCGTCCTGAACCGGTCACGAACTGGCCGGTTTTCGAGCGAATGATGATCCTGCCCGCTTCGAAAGGATCACACCATGCCCGGACTCGTTCCCCCTGTTCAGGACGAGCGCGAGAACCTGCTCGGCTTCCTCGCCCAGCAGCGCCTCGTGCTCAAGCTCACCGCTCACGGACTCACCGACGAGCAGGCTCGCCAGGCAGCAAGCGTCAGCACGCTGACCGTCGGCGGGTTGATCAAGCACGTCGCCAACGTCGAGCGGAACTGGATCGACACCGTCCTCGAACAGCCGTCGATGAGCGACGAGATCTACGGCGACAGCTTCTCGATGCGTGACGACGAGACCCTCGCCGACGTGGTCGCCGAGTACGACGCCGTTGCCGCGCGCACGAGCGAGATCGTCGCCGCGATCGACGACCTCGGCCAGGCGGTCCCCGTTCCGAAGGGCGTGCCGTGGTTCCCCGACGACGTCGACGCCTGGTCGGTGCGCTGGGTGCTGGCCCACCTCATCCAGGAGACGGCGCGCCACGCCGGCCACGCCGATGTGGTGCGCGAGTCGGTCGACGGCGCAACCGCGTTTCCGTTGATGGCCGCCGCCGAAGGTTGGCCGGCGACCCCGTGGATGACGCCCTGGGCGCCGTCGAGCCAGTAGCTCAGCGAACGGCGACGAGGTCGACGACGAAGACGAGGGTCTCGCCGCCCTTGATCACGCCGCCTGCGCCACGTGCGCCGTAGCCGAGGTCGGGCGGGATGACGAGGCGGCGACGGCCGCCGACCTTCATCCCGGCGACCCCGCGATCCCAGCCCTCGATCACCTCACGAGCCCCGAGGCGGAAGTCGAAGGTCTGCCCACGGTTCCAGCTGGCGTCGAACTCCTTGCCCGTGCTCCACGCGACACCGGCGTAGTGCACCACGACGCGCTTGCCGACGACTGCCTCGTCGCCATCACCGACGACCTCGTCGTGCACCTCCAGCTCGGCAGGCGGGGTGGACTCGGGGATGGTGATGCTGGGCTTCTCGCTCATGGGCGAAGACGTTAGGGGGAGAACCGGGTTCCCAGGGAACTCTCAGGAACCTCTCAGCACCCTCGGACCGCACCCGTCGAGAGTCTGATCCCATGCGATCACCGAGCCTTCCGTCCCGATCCCGCGCCTCACTCGCCGCGCTCGGCGTCACCGTCACCCTGTTCGCCGCGGCGTGCGGCAGCGACAGCGCCTCCTCGCAGGTCGCCTCGCTGGGCACCACTGCCGGCAACACGGCGACCGATGGCACCACCCCGGCCAACACCCAGGAGGCCTGGCTGGCCTTCGCCCAGTGCATGCGCGACAACGGCATCGACATGGAGGACCCGACGTTCGACGCCGATGGCAACATCCAGAGCGGCGGCCTGTTCGGTCCCGACTCCGGGCTCGACATGCAGGACGAGACGACGCGCACCGCGCTCGACTCGTGCCGCGACCTGATCGGCGACATCGGTCCGGGTGGTGGCAACGGCGGCGGCAACTTCGACCGCACCGCCATCCAGGACGCGTTCAACACGTTCACCGAGTGCCTGCGCGACCAGGGCCTCGACGTCGATGACATCACCTTCGGTGCCGGCCCCGGTGGCGGTGGCCCCGGTGGCGGCGCGACGCCGGGCACGGGCGACGTCCCGCAACCGCCCACCAGTGACGGCGCCGGCGGCGGAGGCTTCCAGGGCGGCCCGCCGCCCGATGGCGCCGGCGGTGGGCAGGGCTTCGACCCGACGGCGCGCATCATCGAGCAGCTCGGCCTCGACGACACCGACCCGGCCGTGACCACCGCGCTCGACGCCTGCCAGCCCGCGCTGGAGTCGGCCTTCAACCAGAACGCTCCCGGCGCGACGACGGACGCGACGACGGCGACGACGGACAGCGGCTCGTGAGCCCGAGAGGACGTGTGGCGCTGTGCGCCGGCGTCGTCGTGCTCATCGGCGCCGGCGCGACCACCTATGCGATGACGCGTGACACCGCGGCAGCAAGCAGCGAAGGAGCGGCGGTGCAGCTCGCCACCACCACGATCCAGCAACAGGACGTGGTGACCTACGACGAGACCACCGCAACGCTCGGGTTCACTGGATCGGCCACTGTCTCGTCCCCGGTGACCGGCACGGTGACCACCATCGTGTCCGACGGCGACATCGTCGACGCCGGCACGGTGGTGGCAACCATCGACGGGGCACCCGTCGTCGCGCTGATCGGCGACGTTCCCGCGTGGCGCGACCTGTCGACCAGTTCGAGCGACGGCGTCGACGTGCGCCAGCTCGAGCAGAACCTCGTCGCCCTCGGCTTCGACCCGGACCACGAGATCGTGATCGACGAGGAGTACGACTCGGAGACCGCTGCGGCGGTGACGCGCTGGGAGGACTCGCTCGGCCTCGGCGGCGACGGCAAGGTGCCGGAGAGCGAGATGGTCTTCATCGGCGGGCAGGTGCTCGTCGACTCGGTCGACGTCACCGTCGGCGGCGCAGCGAGCTCCGGCAGCTCGCTCGTCTCCGGTCGTCAGTCGGAGCGTCGCTTCCTCGTGTCGGTGCCCGGTGGCACGGTGTCGAAGTTCGCTGCCGCCGGCACCGACGTCGTCACCGGCACCGTGCTGCTGGCCGACAACGGGCTGCCCGTCGTCGCCATCGAGGGCGATCAGTCGGCCGTCCCGGCGTTGCAGCGCGCCCTGTCGGTCGGCGTCGACGACGGCGCCGACGTCAAGCTCCTCGAGCGGATGCTCGCCGCCGGTGGGTTCGACCCCGATTCGGCGATGGTCGTCGACGACCACTTCGACGAGGCGACCGCTGCGGCCGTGCTGCGATGGTGGCAGTCCTACGACTCGGCCATCGCGGTTGCCGACGTCGCCTCACTCGTCGTGCCCGCCGGCAGCTTCGTCGTCGTGCCGTCCGGCCTGCAGGTGGGCACTGCGTTCGCTGCCGATGGCGCCGCGCTCGCCGGTCCTGCCGTGCCACTGACGCTCACCTCGCCCGCCCGCGTCGTCTCGACGACAGCACCGATCAACGACGAGACGTTCTCGCTCGGCGCGACGATTGACGTCGAGTTCCCCGACGGCACGATCCAACCCGGGACGGTGGTGAAGGTCGGCAACGTCGCCTCCAACTCGAGCGGCAACCCCGGCGACACGCCGACGGTGTCGATCGACATCCACGTCGACGGCATCCCGGCCTCGGTCGACTCGTTCGTCTCGATCCCCGTCACGCTGCGCGTCGTCGACCAGTCCGTCCCCGACGCGTTCGTGGTGCCGGTGAGCGCGCTGGTCGCGCTCGCCGAGGGCGGCTACGCGGTCGAGGTCGTCGACGGCACCGACAGCTCCGGCAAGCAGATCACCCACCTGATCGCCGTCGAACCCAGCCTGTTCTCCGACGGGTTCGTCGTCGTCACCGGCGCCGACGTCGCCGCCGGCCTCAACATCGTCGTGCCGTCATGACCGGTCTCGGCGTGAACACGGAATCGTTGAAGCTCGTCGACGTGCGCAAGGAGTACGACGGCACGCCGCCGATCGCCGCGCTCGACGGTGTCTCGCTGACCATCGAGGAGGGTGAGCTGGCGGCGATCGTCGGCCCGTCCGGCTCGGGCAAGTCGACCCTGTTGCACATCATCGGCACGCTGGATCGCCCAACGAGCGGCACCGTGCACATCGCCGGCGTCGAGACCTCGGCGATGAGTGATCGCCAGCTGTCGGCCGCCCGGTCGCAGCTGATCGGGTTCGTCTTCCAGCAGTTCTTCCTGCTCGACGGGATGAGCGCGCTCGACAACGTGGCCAACGGCCTGCTCTACCGCGGTGTCGCCCCCGCACAGCGCCGGCGGCAGGCGGCGGAGGCGCTCGATCGGGTCGGACTCGGGCATCGCCTGCAGCACATCCCCAGCCACCTCAGCGGTGGTGAGCGTCAGCGCGTGGCCATCGCCCGGGCGATCGTCAACCGTCCGTCGATCGTCCTCGCCGACGAGCCGACCGGCAACCTCGACTCGAAGTCCGGCGCGTCGGTGATGGACCTCATCCGTGAGCTGCACGCCGAAGGACGCACGATCGTGATCATCACCCACGACCGCGAGCTTGCCGCCTCGCTCCCCCGCCAGATCTCGATGCGCGACGGTGTCATCGAAGACGACGTTCGCGTCGACGAGCCCGTGCTCGCCGGAGCCGGGTCATGAGCGGCGCCGCGCCGCAGCTGCGCGCCAGCCGACTGCGTCCCGGTGACGTCATCCGCGTCGGTGCGCTCGGTCTGCGAACGCGCCGTCTGCGCACCGGCCTGTCGACGATCGGTGTCGCCATCGGCATCGCCGCGATGGTCGCCGTGCTCGGCCTGTCCGCCTCCTCGCGTGAAGACCTGCAGTCGCGGATCCGCGAGCTCGGCACCAACCTGTTGCAAGTGGAAGCCGGGCAGGGCTTCGGCCGTGGCACCGGCCAGCTGCCTGACACCGCGGTGGCGATGGTCAGTCGCATCGCACCCGTCACCGCGGTCAGCTCGATCACCACCATCGACGCGACGGTGCGCCGCAACGACACGATCTCAGCCGGCATCACCGGAGGCATCGCCGTGTTCGCCGCCGACCAGGGGTTGCTCGACGTCCTGCACGCCTCGCTCGCCGATGGCGTGTTCCTGAACGACGCCACCGAGACATACCCGGCGGCGGTGCTCGGCTCGGTCGCTGCCGAGAAGCTCGGCATCACCGACGTCGCCGACGGCGTGCGCGTCTACATCGGCGACCAGTGGTTCGCCGTCGTCGGCATCCTCGAACCGGTGAAGGCGGCGACCGGTCTCGACCGTGCCGCGATCATCGGCTATGGCGCTGCCGAGTCGTACGTGGTCGGTGACGACGTGGTGCCGGAGATCATGTACGTGCGCACGCAGGACGGCGCGGTCGACGACGTGCGCAACGTGCTGCCGGCCACCGTCAACCCGCAGACGCCCGAGGAGGTCGAGGTCTCGCGACCGTCCGACGTGCTCGCCGCGCAGGACGCCGCCGACAACGCCTTCACCTCGCTGTTCCTCGGCCTCGGCGCCGTCGCGCTGCTCGTCGGCGGGATCGGCATCGCCAACGTGATGGTCATCGCCGTCATCGAGCGGCGCACCGAGATCGGCCTTCGCCGCGCGCTCGGCGCGACCAAGGCGCACATCCGTCGCCAGTTCCTCACCGAAGCCCTCCTCCTCGCCGGCGCCGGTGGTGTCGTCGGCGTCGGGCTCGGCATCGGCGTCACCGCGATCTACGCCTCGATGAAGCACTGGGCGATCGTCATCCCACCCGAAGCGATCGTCGGCGGCGTGGTCGCGGCCGTCGTCATTGGCGGCATCGCCGGCCTCTACCCGGCAGCCCGAGCGGCCCGCCTCCCACCCACCGAAGCCCTCCGGAGCAACTGACGTGCGCAAGCGAACCGCAATCCGCAACGGCGTCGTCGCCGTCATCCTCGTGGCCGGCGTCGCCGCTGCCGCGGTTGCCATCAACCGCCGCGACGACACCACGACGGTCGTTGCCGCCAGCCCGTACAAGACCGCCGAGGTCACCGCCGGCGACCTGACCACGAGCGACAGCGTCGACGGCACGCTCGAGGAGACCGACACGGTCACCGTCGTGCACCGCATCGCCGGCCAGACCAGCAGCCAGACCAGCAGCCAGACCAGCAGCCAGACCAGCAGTACCGGCCAGACCAGCACCCAGGCTCCGGCCGCGCCGGCATCGGGCCTGCTGTCGTCCGGCCCGGCCACGCAGTCGATCGGCGCCGCGATCGAAGCAGTCGCACCGAGCGACTGCGCGGCACCCGTGTCCGATAGCCCGTCGTCGACCGTGTCTGTGAGCCCGTTGTCGACCGTGTCTGTGAGCCCGTTGTCGACCAGCGCGCCAACCAGTTCGACTGCGTCGGACTCGTCCACCACGACGACGGCGCCGGACGTTCCGGTGACGTCGACGACCACAGCGGCGCCATCACCGTCGACCACGGACTGCACGACGACCGGGTCGACGGGGTCGACCGGGTCGGGTGGTTCCGGCACGCGGCCCAGTGGGTCGGGCGGTTCCGGAGGCTCGGCGACGGGCGGCACCGGATCCTCGGGCAGCACGAGCAACGCGCGGGTCACCGAGAAGGTCACGTCGGTGACGCCGGTCGGCACCGCCATCGGACTCGGCGACGTGCTGTACACGGTCGACGGCACGCCCGTGGTGGCGATGAGCGGCGCCCTACCCGCGTGGCGAACGTTGGCCAGCGGGGTCACCGATGGCAGCGACGTGCAGCAGCTCGAGCAGAGCCTCGTGTCGATGGGCTACGACCCCGACGGCACGATCACCGTCGACGACCACATCGACTCGGCGACCGTGAAGGCGATCAAGCGGTGGCAAGAAGGCCTGGGCGTGGAGCAGACCGGCGAGGTCGAGCTGGGCGCGGTCGTCTTCCTGCGCAACGCCGGTGCCACGGTCACCGCGACGAGTGCAGCGGTCGGCGACGACGTCGGCGACGGCGACTCGATCCTGTCCCTGTCGGGCACCACCCAGCAGATCGTGATCACCGTCCCTGACGAGGACCAGTCGGTCGTCGCCCCCGGCTTGGCGGTCACCGCCGGCGGACAGGACGCGACCGTCACGCTGCTGCGCTCGGCCGAGCAGGACGGCGTGGTCAGCGTGCAGGCGGTGATCACCCCGAACGCACCGATCACCGACGTCGCTGCCGGTGATGCGATCAAGGTGCAGCTGAGCGTCACCGACTCGACCGGTGTGCTGATCGTGCCCGCCGAGTCGATCGTGTCCCGCCTCGACGGCGGCTACGCCCTCCAGGTCAGCGACGACGGCAGCGCCGACGGCGCGTGGCACTTCGTCACCGTCGAGGTGCTCGGCATCAGCGGCAGCAAGGTGGCAGTGCGCGGCGACGGCATCGCCAGCGGCACCGTCATCCTCCAGCCCGCCTGACGACCGGCGCGCTCACGCCGGTCGCATGTACGTGCCCTGTGCAACGGCAACCGGCTTGTCGATCGACGTCGTCCACGCGACCACCGTGCCGACGATTGATCGCCGCCCCACCTGGTGCAGATCCGCGCGTGCGCGCAGCGCGTCACCCTTCGCCGGGCGCAGGAAGCGGATCGACAGCTCGCTCGTCAGCACCATCGGCTCGATGCCGATGACGGTGAAGCAGGCGTAGTAGAGCGCTGCGTCGCACGCTCCGAACACCGTCGGCCCACTGATGATCCCGCCGGGACGCATGTTGTTCTCGTTCGGCAGGACCAACGCAACCGCCCAACCCGGCCCGACCTCCTCGCATCCGTTGCCGCTCCCGGCGAAGTCGCGTGCGAGGAAGGCGTTGATCTCGGCGACGGTCGGGATGGTGAACGGTGCGTCGCTGGCGTCGGAGCTCATCGCCCGAACGTACAGTCGCACCCATGGCGATCCCCGACCGTGGCATGTCTGCCGCCGACGTCCTCGAGCACCTCGATGCGGTGAAGGTCGACGACGTTCGCTGGCGTGACGGCCGCGCCTTCACGCTGGCGTACTCGGCCGGGCCCGAGGTGCTCGCCGTTGCCGAGGAGGCGTACCGCCGCTACAGCGGTGAGAACGCGCTGAACACCGACGCCTTCCCCAGCCTGCGCGAGCTGCAATCCGAGGTCGTCGGCATCGTCGCCGACTGGCTGCACGCCGGCCCCGCCGGTGCCGGGTTCATGACCTCCGGTGGCACCGAGAGCCTGCTGCTCACGGTGAAGGCGGCACGCGACCGGGCACGACTCGAGCGCAACATCACGACGCCCAACGCGGTGCTGCCCGCCAGCGCACACGCCGCGCTGGAGAAGGGCTGCGCCTACTTCGGGGTGGAGAGCCGACGGGTTCCGGTGCTGGCCGACTGGCGCGCCGACGTCAGCGCGATGGCCGAAGCGATCGACGAGAACACGGTGCTCGTCGTCGGCTCCACGCCGCAGTATCCGCAGGGCGTCATCGACCCGATCGCCGACATCGCCGCGCTGGCCGCCGAGCGGGGGATCAACTGCCACGTCGACGCGTGCATGGGTGGCGTCACGCTCCCCTACCTCGCGCGCCTCGGCCATCACATCGCGCCGTGGGACTTCCGCGTCGAGGGCGTCACGAGCATCTCGGTCGACCTGCACAAGTTCGGCTACACCGCCAAGGGCGCCGGCGTGCTGATGCACCGCACCAAGGCGCTGCGCGCTCACCAGACGTTCGTCACCGACAACTGGCTCGGCGGGCTCTACGGCTCGTCCGGCGTGCTCGGCACCAAGAGCGGCGGCAGCATCGCTGCGGCGTGGGCGGTCATGCACCACCTCGGCGCCGTCGGCTACCTGCGCGTGGCAGCGGCCGCCAGACGAGCGACCGAGGCACTCGTCGCCGTCGTGCGTGCCACGCCCGAGCTCTCGCTGCGCGCCGAGCCCGACGCGATGCTCATCGCCGTCGGTGCCGCCGACCCCGAGCAGCTCGACGTGTTCGCCGTCGCCGATCGGCTGTGGACGCGCGGGTGGTACGTCGACCGGCAGGGGCCACCGGCGTCGTTGCACTTCACGGTCAACGCGATCCACGACGGCCTCATCGACGCGTTCGCCGTCGATCTGCGTGCCGCCATCGATGAGGTGCTGGTGACCAATGACACCGGAGCCGCAGGGGCGTACGGCACCGTCGAGTGAGCAACGGGTGCTCGCGCCACTCGTAGCATGGCGCCATGGCTGAGTGGGGACCGCCGACCGCGACTCCCGCATCGCCGCGCATCGAGATCACCAGTCGAACCGGCTCGATCACGGTGCGGGCCATCGACGGCAGCGCGGTGGTCGTCGCCGGAGGTCGCGGGCGCTTCGACGCCGACGGGGTGATGGACGCCGGCACCGACTCGGTCGAGATCCACTGCCCACCGGGCACCGACGTGGTCGTCGCCAGTCGCACCGGTGAGGTGCGCTGCCACGGTCCGCTCGGGCGAGTGTTCGCCTCGACGCGCACCGGCTCCGTGCGCATCGAGGCCGCCACCGAGGTCGACGTGCGCAGCCGCACCGGCTCCGTCGACGTCGGCGCGTGTGCCGGTCGCTGTGCGGTCGTCGTCGCCACGGGCAAGGTGCAGGTCGACCGGGCGGGCGCGGCGGAGGTGTGCACGTCCACCGGCAAGATCACCGTCGACGACGCCGTCGACGCGGTGCTGAGCACCGCCACCGGCTCGGTGCGCCTCGGCACGCACGGCGCGGGAACGGTGCGCATCCGGTCGGTCAGCGGTCGTGTGCGCGTCGGCCTCGCGCCCGACGCCAACCCGGAGACGAAGTTGCGCTCGCTCACCGGGCGAGTGCGTCGCCGTGACGCGCGCGATGGCGCGCTCGACGGCAGCGTCATGGTGGAGACCGTCAGCGGGTCGATCGACGTCGAATGATCACGACAGCATGATCAGCAGGGCATGACAGCGACGCAAGCCCGGTCATCGACGACGGTCTCCGGCACGCTGGTGTTCACCGACCTCGCCGGCTTCACCGCGTTCACCTCCGAGCGTGGCGACGATGCTGCGCTCGCGCTGGTCGAGCGGTTCGAGTCGATCGTCACCGATCTGCTGCCGGCCGACGCTCGCGTGGTCAAGCAGCTCGGTGACGGCTTGTTCCTGTTCGTGCCGAACGCGCACGAGGCGGTGTCAGCAGCGTGGGCGTTCAGCGAGCGCTGTGCCAACGAGTCGTCCTCGGATGCGCCGCTGTGGGTGCGCACCGGCGTGCACGTCGGCACGGCGATCGCTCGCGGCACCGACCTCATCGGCCACGACGTCAACATCGCCTCTCGCATCACCGCACTCGCCGCGCCGTCGGAGGTGCTTGCTTCGGACGCGACACGCCGGGCGGTCGAGCACGAACTGCTCGACGCGCCCGGCGCGTGCCTTGATGTCCTGTTCGAAACGGTCGGCCCGGTGTTCGTCAAGGGCATCGACGATCCGATCAGGTTGTCCCGCGTGCTTCCCCGGCGTGGTTGACGACTGCGCCGGGCCGAGTGATCAGGCCGGGACGGCCCAGTTGATCCACAGGTTGCCGGCGTTCACCGGATCGACCTTCACCCGCAGCCGAGCGCCGGTCTGCACCTTGGCGAAGTCGAGCTGCTGGATCACTTCCTGACGGGTGACCGGCACGGGCACGCCGCTGGGCATCGTCACCAGCAGGTCGAGCTCGACGACCGGGCAGAAGTTGACGAGCGCACCGGTGTGGCGTGCGCCGATGACCGTGGCGATCGCGTCGGCACCCGACGCCATCACACCGGTGGCCTGCGTCGAGGCCTGCGCCATCGAGGCCATCATCGCGTTGGCGTTGGCCATCGACCGCTGGGCGTTGGCCAACTGCTCCTGCACCGGATGCGCCTCGCGCATCTCCTCGCCCATCTTCTTCAGGTTGTGGATGTCCTTGAAGAAGCCCATGGTCAGGCGTTGCGGTAGTGCTGGTTGAAGGCCACGCCGACGGCCGGATCGGCCTGGATGCGAGCGTTCCAACCCGCCGAGGCAGCGTCCCAGGAGGCGCCGTCGACGCCACGTGAGGCGGCGATGCCGGGCAGCAGCGACTGGTCGTAGTTGTGCGGGGCGATGGCCTTGGCGATCTGGGCGAACAGCTCGATGCTGACGCCGGCGATCGGGTCGAGGTTGCCGGGCTGTGCGCCGAGCGTGCCGTTCGCGGCGGCCTGGAAGGCCATCGCCTGGGGCATCACGGCCTGCTGCTGCGCCATCAGCGCAGCCTGGTTGGCCTGGTACTGCTGGGCGTTGGCGGCCATCTCGTTGGCCTGCTGGATCATCCCGGGGGCCGCAGCCACCGTGTCCTTCATGTCCTTCATCTGCTTGAAGAAACCCATGGTCGTATCTCCTTCGTCGTGTCGATCTCTGTGGGGATGTGCCCACTGTGAACGTTCCGGCTCACCTGCGCTTGAGTAGCCACTACTCAAAACGCGTCAAGCTCTGGTCATGACGGGTCTTGCACGCAGCTGGCCGCTCGGCGGCCGACAGGCCCAGGTCGCCCTGCTGACGGCGATGGCACTCGATCGCAGCGCGGATGCCGCCGTGCTCACCGGCGACGCCGGGGTCGGCAAGACGCGGCTGGCCGACGAGGTCGCCGAGCGACTCACCGCGCAGCACATGATCGTGCACCGGGTCGTGGCCGGCTCGTCCACCCATCAAGCGCCCTTCGCCGGCGTGTTGCACCTGGTCAGCAGTGACATCGTCGCCACCCTTCACCAGCCGACCGGCGCGCTGCGATTGGCGAGTGCGCTGCGCGACTCCCTCGCCGCGGTGGACGGGCGGCGCTGCGTCGTGCTCGTCGACGACGCTCACCACCTCGACGAGCCGACCTGCGCCGTCCTCTCCCAGGTGCTGGTCAGCACCGGCACCTTCGCCCTCGTCACGGTGCGTGACGGTGCGCCGATGCCGGAGAGCCTGCATCCGGTGGTCCACCGCGACCGTTGCACCTGGACGCGGTTGACGCCGCTGCGCCGCGACGAGTGCCGGGTCGTGGTCGAAGAGGCGCTCGGTGCCCCGCTCGACGCCGAGACCGAGCAGGCGCTGTGGCAGGCCTCGGCCGGCAACCCGCTGTACCTCCGCGAGACCGTCCTCGCCGCCCACGAGAGCGACCGGCTGCGCCTCAACGGTGGTCTGTGGGAACTGACCGGTCCGCTCGTGGTCACCGACCGACTGCGCGAAGTCGTCGCCTCCCGGCTCAACCGGCTGTCCGACGCGCACCGGGACCTGGCCAGGCGGATCGCCCTGTGCGAACCGCTGCGCGTCGACGTCCTCGACGCCCATCGTTCGATGGTGCTGGAAGAGCTGCTCGAGGCCGGCCACGTCAGCGTCGACACCCGTGGTGATGCCGGCGGGGTGCTGCTCGCTCGGCTCTCGCACCCGGTGATGGCCGAGGTGCTCCGCGACGAGCTCGCCCCCGATGATCGGCGCCGGTTGCTCAGCGATCACATCGCCCAGCTCGGCGACACCACGAAGCTCAGCCCGGACGAACAGGTCCAGGCCGCGGTGTGGAGCCTCGAGGCGGGGCTGCCGGCCGACGCCTTCGTGCTCCTGCGCGCTGCGCAGACCGCGCGCAACGCTCGGCAGCCGGAGCTGATGGGCACCCTGGCCGGCGCAGCGGTGTCTGCCGGCGGCGGGTGGCGGGCGTTGCTGCTGCACAGCGTCGCGCTCCACGAGGTCGGCGATCACCAGCGTGCCCTCGACCTGATGCGCCAGCCGTTCGCCGACGAGCGCGACGAGTTGGCCGTCGTACGCCTCGTCGTGCACATGCAGCGAGTCATGCAGTGGGGACTGGACGACGCTGATGGAGCGTTCGCCGTGCTCGCCGAGGCGCTCGACCGCGTGCACGAGCCGCTGCTCCAGCGGCTCCTGCTCGCCTGCCAGATGAGCGTGCTGACCTTCTCCGATCGTCCCGACGACGCCCTCGCGATGCTGCCATCGGCCACCTCGCCTGAGATCGCCATCCGCTCCCTCGCCGGCGTCGCCACCGCTGTCGCGCTGACCTCCACCGGGCGCACCGCCGAGGCGTTGCGCGAGATCGACGCGCTGCGCCAGGCGGAGCTGGCCGAGCCAGGGCACAACCAGGCGCTGCAGCCGTCGTTGCACCTCGGCATGCGCAGTCGGGCGAACGCCGAGGAGGGCAACCTCGACCGGGCGATCGAGGACGCCGCCTCCACGTTCGTCGACGTGGTCAACAACGGTGAGAGCCTCGGCGAGACGTGGGCCGCACTGAGCGCAGCACGCGCCCATGGGTACGCCGGGCGCCTGGCGACCGCACTGCGCTGGACCCGTCAGGGCGCGCTCGCCGCGGAGCGAGGCAGCCTGCCGATGGGTCGTCGCGCCGCGCTGACGCTCGGCGCGTACTGCGCGGCACAGCTCGGCGAGGATCCGGAGCGGCACCTGGCGGCGATCATCGGTCTCGATCTGCGGCGCGGCTTCCTGCGCCACGAGCTCCCCGTCGGACTGGCCTGGAGCCTGACCGTCAACGGCCGCGCGGACGAGGGACGCGACGTCATCCGCCACACCTTGTCCGGCATCGATGCCGACGCCGGTCCGCTGACGTCGCACGTGTTCGCCGTGCACGAGGCGGCGCGCCTCGGCCTCGCCGACGAGGTGCGCGATCGCGTCGAACGGTTGCGCGGGCTGGTGCGTTCGCCGCTGCACGCGGCTCGGCTCGACGACGCTCTGGCACGTGCCGGCGGATCGGCCGACGAGTGTCGTGCTGCCGCCGACGAGCTGCGACGGCTCGGCGCGCACCTCTTCGCCGCCGAGGCGTACGCGGTCGCTGCCGACCGGGCCGCTGCCGCTGGCGATCGGGCCATGGCCGGCCGATGCGACGCCGATGGCAGCCGCTGCCTCACCCTGTGCGAGGGGGCGGCGACCGCCGCCGTCGGACGGCTCCGATCGACCGCCACCCTCACTGCACGCGAGCGGGAGATCGCCCTGCTGGTCAGCCGCGGCCTGACCAGCCGGCAGATCGCCGAGCGCCTGGTCGTCTCGATGCGCACCGTCGACAACCACGTGCAGCACATCCTCGGCAAGCTCGGCGCCCCCTCCCGCGCCGAGATCGGCCGCCTCCTCGGCCACGACCATCCCGCCTGACACCCTGCCGCCCATCCCAATGGAGGCTTTCGCGCCCACCCGAGCGCGCCTCAAACCCTCCGCGCGGGAGGTGGAGGGTTTCGCGCCCGCCCGGGCGCGCGTCAAACCCTCCGCGCGGGAGGTGGAGGGTTTCGCGCCCACCCGGGCGCGCCTGAAACCCTCCATGGGGAAGGGGTGGAGGGTTTCGCGCCCAGCCGGGCGCGCCTGAAACCCTCCGAGGGCGGGGCTGGGCCGGGCCGGGGGGACGGGATGACCGGCACGGTCGGGGGCATGATCACTGCGTCTGCGTACGCGCCGTGCCGGCCGTTGCCCGATCATCTCGCCGACCGGTTCGTGACGCTCGAACCCGACGACGACACCCAGGCCTTTGCCGACACCGAGCAGCGTGCATCGCGACCACGGTTGCGCTGGATGACCCGCGCCGCGATGCGGCCGTTCGCCAGTGACTTCTCGATCAACGCCCTGCTCAAGACATATCCGCTGTTCCTGCTGAGCACACCGCAGTGGCGCCGGCTGCTCGGTGACGGCGGCGGCAACCTGCTCGACATCGGCGCGGCCACCGGCGACGTCACCGCCCGCCTGGCACCCCTGTTCGACGAGGTGCTCGCCGTGGAGGTGTCCGGCCCGATGGTCCGGCGTCTGCGCGAACGCGGGCTCGATGCCCGTCGGCTCGACCTCACCCAACGCCCAGCGGAGCCGGGCAGCCCCGAGCACGGCCGCTACGACACGGTGGCCGTCCTCAACGTGCTCGACCGCTGCGCCCGTCCGGTGAGCCTGCTGCGCAGCGCGATCTCGCGCGTGCGCCCCGGCGGTCGGTTGCTCGTGTCGATGCCGCTCCCGACCGCATCGGTCTGGTACGACGGGCCGCGCCTGCGCACACCACTCGAGTCGCTGGGCATCGACGCCACCACGTGGGCCACCGGTGCGACTGCGCTGGCCGACGTGCTCCACGCCTACGGCCTGAGCGTCGAGGCCCTGGCGCGTGCGCCGTACCTGTCGGGCGGTGACCGCCGCCAGTCGCTCTACGCGCTCGACACCGCGGTGCTGGTCGCCAGCAAGCCGGCGAACGACGGCATCGGCGGACCGGTGCGCACCCGGCGATAGATCTGCGCGTAGCGCACGGCGACGGCCGGATCGGTGTCGATGCGCTCGCGCCACGCATCGTGCACGCGCTGCCACCGAGCGGCGGCGATGCCACGAGACGCAGCGATCACCTCCAGGAACGAAGCGTCGAAGCCACGCTCGGCCATGCACCGCACGACGAGCGCATACTCCGACAGGTCGACGCCCTCGATGGGGCGCAGCACCGCTGCATCCGGGCAATCCAAGGCCCGCCGTGCAGCCTCGAACGCCGCCGCCCTCGCTGTCACTGTTCCCGCCCACGCTGTTGCTGTCATCGGAACACCCCTTCATCCGCGGGCCGCTGCCGGCCGTGGAGTGATCCTCGCGAAGGTTGCTCATGAGCGGATGAGTAGGTGACTACTCATTTCACGGATGTAGTTTCCGCCGCAGCCGCAGCCGACGTCACGCCCGCCGGCGACCGGGTGCTAAGAACCGGGCATGCCGAGCTTCCAGCCCCACGACGCCCCGATGCGCTTCGGGATCTTCCTCCCACCGATGCACAAGACCGGCGTCAACCCGACCCTTGCGCTGCACCGCGACCTCGAGCTGATCACCCACCTCGACCGACTGGGCTACGCCGAAGCGTGGATCGGCGAGCACCACTCGGCCGGCAGCGAGCTGATCGCCAGCCCGGAGGTGTTCATCGCCGCCGCGGCCGAGCGCACCAAGCACATCAAGCTCGGCACCGGGGTCAACTCGCTGCCGTACCACCACCCGTTCGTGCTCGCCGACCGGATCGTGATGCTCGACCACCTGACTCGCGGCCGGGCGATGTTCGGCGCCGGGCCGGGCCAGCTGACGAGTGACGCTGCGATGCTCGGCATCGATCCGCTGCAGCAGCGCCCGCGGATGGAGGAGGCGTTCGACGTGATCATGCGCCTGTTCCGCGGCGAGACGGTGACCAAGCACACCGACTGGTTCACGTGCGAGGAGGCGGTGCTGCAGATCCGCCCGTACAGCGACTTCGACGTCGCCGTGGCCAGCAGCATCTCGCCGTCGGGCAGCAAGCTGGCCGGGCGCTACGGCACCGGGATGCTGTCGATCGCCGCCACCGAGCCCGCCGCGTTCCAGGTGCTCGACTACAACTACCAGGTGTGGCAGGAAGAGGCCGCTCGCCACGGCCACGCGGCGCCGAGGTCGCAGTGGCGGCTGATGGGACCGATGCACATCGCCGAGACGGTGGAGCAGGCCAAGGCCAACTGCCGCTACGGGCTGCAGTGGGTGTTCGAGTACCTCAGCCACATCATCCCGATCGGCGACCCGTCGGCACCGCCGCCGCCCACCGACTTCGACGAGTTCGTCGACTTCGCCAACGAGAGCGGACGGATGGTGATCGGCACGCCGGCGATGGCGATCGAGCAGATCCAGCGCCTGTCGGAGAAGACGGGCGGCTTCGGCGCCTACCTGTTCCTCGGCGCCGACCTGGCCGACTGGCAGGCCACGCTGCGCAGCTACGAGCTGTTCGCCTATGAGGTCATGCCGCACTTCACCGGCCAGGCCGTGCCGGTGCAGACCAGCTACGACATGGTCATCGGCGCCGGCTCGAAGTGGGTCGACGCCACCCTCGGTGCGCAGCTCACGGCCATCGCGGCCTACGAAGAGGAGCGCAAGCTACGCTGACAGCGCTGATACGCCCGATCGGGAGAGTCGGCGACGCGGCCAGCGTCGACGGCGCCGAAGGAGCAACCGCCCCGGAATCTCTCAGGCCAACGGACCGATCGGATCGGCAACGCTGGAAAGCAGACGGAACGCTGGTCGCTCCGCCTCGCCGACGGGGAAAGCCGGGCGCTGCAACACGAGCGGCCGGTGAAGCTCTCAGGCATCGATGACAGCGGGGGCGCCGTGCACGCACGCGCCAGATCCCCCGTTCGCATCTCCCCCTGGAGGCCTCCGCCATGACTTCGCTCGACGAGCTGATCGGCTCCGACGACTTCGTCCGCCGCCACATCGGTCCCACCGCTGACGACCAGGCGACGATGCTCGCCGCGATCGGTGCCGCTTCGGTGGACGAGCTGCTGGCCGAGACGGTGCCGGCATCGATCCGCCTCGACGGGATGCTCGACCTCGCTCCCCCGCGACTGGTCGACGACGTGCTCGACCAGCTGGCCGGGCTGGCGGCGCGCAACCGCCCCCGCACGAGCCTGATCGGCATGGGCTACCACGGCACGATCACCCCGCCGGTGGTGCTGCGCAACGTGCTCGAGAACCCTGCCTGGTACACCGCCTACACGCCGTACCAACCGGAGATCAGCCAGGGCCGACTCGAAGCACTGCTGAACTTCCAGACGATGGTCGCCGACCTGACCGGCTTCGAGGTGGCCAACGCCTCGCTGCTCGACGAGGCCACCGCTGCCGCAGAGGCGATGACGATGGCGCGCCGGACGAGCAGCTCGACGAGCGACCGCTTCGTGGTCCACCACGACACGCACCCGCAGACGATCGCCGTGCTCGCCACGCGGGCAGAACCGGTGGGGATCGAGCTCGTCGTCGGCACGGCCGAGAGCATCGACGCCGACATCGACGCCGGGTGCTTCGGCGTGCTGTTCAGCCTGCCGACGTCCAGCGGAGCGATGACCGACTGGCGCGCGGCCATCGAACGCGCCCATGGCGTCGACGCGGTCGTGGTGATGGCCACCGACCTGCTGGCGTGCGTGCTCGCCACGCCGCCTGGTCAGCTCGGTGCGGACATCGCCATCGGGTCCGCGCAGCGCTTCGGCGTGCCGATGGCCTTCGGCGGTCCGCATGCGGCGTTCATCGCCGCCGGCGAGCGCGTCGCTCGCGCCCTGCCCGGCCGGCTGGTCGGGGTGAGCACCGACACGATGGGCCGGCCGTCGTTGCGCCTCGCGTTGCAGACGCGCGAGCAGCACATCCGTCGGGAGAAGGCGACCTCGAACATCTGCACCGCGCAGGTCCTGCTGGCCAACATCGCCGGCTTCTACGCGACCTGGCACGGTCCGGCCGGCTTGACGCGCATCGCCGAACGCACGCACCGGTTGACGTCGATCGCGGCCGCCGCCGTGCGCGCCGGTGGGCTGTCGCTGACGAACGACTCCTGGTTCGACACGTTGACGATCGCATGCGACGCCGCCACCGCGCACGAGCGAGCAGCGGCGGCCGGCATCGATCTGCGCCGCGTCGACGCGAAGCACGTGGGCGTCAGCTTCGACGAGACCTCGTCGTTGGCCACCGTGCAGACGGTCCTGGCCGTGCTCGGCGTCGGGGCCAACGGGGCGGACCGCAACGCACCCGACGGGCTGCCGTCGCGCCGTACGGACGAGGTGCTCACCCACTCCGTCTTCCAGCGCTACCACAGCGAGCACGAGATGCTTCGCTACCTGCGCCGCCTGGCCGACAAGGACCTCGCGCTCGACCGCACGATGATCCCGCTCGGCTCGTGCACGATGAAGCTCAACGCCACTGTCGAGATGGTGCCGATCACGTGGCCGGCCTTCGCCAACGTGCACCCCTTCGCACCGGACGAGGAGACCGAGGGCTACCGGGCGATGATCACCGACCTCGAGCGCATGCTCGTGTCGATCACCGGGTACGCCGCGGTCAGCCTGCAGCCCAACGCCGGCAGCCAGGGCGAGCTGGCTGGGCTGCTCGCCATCCGCGCCTACCACCGCTCGCGCAACGACACGCAGCGCACGGTGTGCCTGATCCCGTCGAGCGCGCACGGCACCAACGCGGCCAGCGCAGTGATGGCCGGGATGAGCGTGGTCGTCGTCGCCTGCGATGCGTCGGGCAACGTCGACCTCACCGACCTGCGGGCGAAGGCGGATGCTGCCGGCGATCGGCTCGCGGCGATCATGGTCACCTACCCGTCGACGCACGGCGTCTTCGAGGAGGGCATCGGCGAGCTGTGCGAGGTGGTCCACGCCCACGGCGGTCAGGTGTACGTCGACGGCGCCAACCTCAACGCGCTCGTCGGCCTGGCCCAGCCCGGCCGCTTCGGCGCCGACGTCAGCCACCTCAACCTGCACAAGACGTTCTGCATCCCCCACGGTGGCGGCGGGCCCGGCGTCGGCCCCGTTGCCGTGCGATCGCACCTCGCTGCGTTCCTCCCCGGCCACCCGCTCGGCGGCCTCGGGCAGCCGGTCGGTCCCGTGTCTGCGGCGCCGTACGGGTCGGCCGGCATCCTGCCGATCTCGTGGGTGTACATCGCGCTGATGGGTGCGTCGGGGCTGCGCGACGCGACGGCGGCCGCGGTGCTCAGCGCCAACTACATCGCCACCCGCCTCGACCCGCACTTCCCGGTGCTCTACACCGGCTCGCACGGGCGGGTCGCCCACGAGTGCATCATCGATCTGCGGCCGATCACGAAGGCCACCGGCGTCTCGGTCGACGACGTCGCCAAGCGGCTCATCGACTACGGCTTCCACGCCCCGACGATGAGCTTCCCCGTCGCCGGCACGTTGATGATCGAGCCGACCGAGAGCGAGTCGCTGCGTGAGATCGACCGCTTCTGCGAGGCGATGGTGGCTATCAAGGCAGAGATCGACGCCGTCGCTGCCGGCACGTGGGCTATCGCCGACAGCCCGTTGCGCCACGCCCCGCACACCGCTGAGGACCTCCTCGGCGAGTGGGACCGCGGCTACTCGCGCGAAGTCGGCGCCTACCCGTTGCCGTCGTTGCGGGCGGCGAAGTACTTCCCGCCGGTCTCGCGCATCGACGCGGCGTACGGCGACCGCAACCTGATCTGCAGCTGCGAGCCGCTCGAGGCGTACGCGACGGCACACGGGCAATAGCCACCCGCGCTACCGTGCGCGCATGGCAGACAGCAGCACGTCAGGTTCTGGGTTCGGCGATCTCCTCGGTCTCTTCGGCGGGACGAACCCACTCGGCGGGATCACCAAGTCCGTCGGTCAGTTCCAGCGCGGCGTCTCCGACTTCCTGTCGGCGGTCGAGAACCTGAACAAGACGATGGAGCAGCTGAACGGCATCGCTGCTCGCGTCAACGGCTTGCTCGACACCGTCGAGGAGCCGATCAAGCAATCGGTCGCGCAGGTGACCCGCACGTTGAAGGCGGCCGACATGATGGTCGACACGCTCAGCGCGCCGATCGAACGCGTCGCTCCGGGGATCAACCGGCTGGCCGACAACCTCGCCGCTCCGTCGCTCACCCGCTTCTCCGACGACATCGGCGAGTTCCTCAACACGCTCGGCGACCTCGCCCGGCGCCTGCAGCCACTCGGTCAGCTGGCCGAGTCCGCCGGCGGTCTCTTCGGCCTGCGTCCGCTGGCCGCCCTGCGCGCCGGCGGCGGCCGCCCCGTCCCGCAGGCCGCTCCCACGCCGCCGCCTCCCCCGCCCGCCCCGGCCAAGAAGGCACCGGCGAAGAAGGCCGCCGCGAAGAAGTCGCCGGCCAAGAACGCCCCGGTCAAGAAGCAGCCCGGCCCTACGCGCAAGTCCCCCGTCCAGAAGGTCTGACCGTTTGTGCACGAACCGGGACCATGTCCCAGTTCGTGCACAGACGCGGTTCACACCGCCGGCACGTCGCCGAAGAAGCCGGTGACCTTGGCGAGCTTGCCGTCGGGCGCGAGCTCGGCGACGTCCATGCCGGCGAGAGCGACGGCGCCGTCGGGGCCGACGAGCTCCCAGCGGTAGCGGGCCATGCCGTGGTGGGCATCGACGGCACTCGTGCGGCGGAAGGTGTGGCCGGCGAAGTGGGCGTGCAGGACGTCGGTGAGGGCGGCGATGCCGTCGTGGCCGGCTCCCTCCATCGGCGGGTCCTGCAGGACGCCGTCGGCAGCCCACACCTGGCGGACGAGGGTGATCCGCTTGGTCGGGTCAGCTTCGCCGTAGGCCTCGAGGTAGGTGTCGATCGTGCTGCTGATCTGGTCGGTGGCGTTGTCGGTGTTCGTATCGGTGTTGGTCATGGACATCATCGTGCGCTCCGCCGCTGCAGCGAAGCGATGACCCGTTGGGTCATGGATCCGTTACCTCACGGGTCATGGCGCCGCGGCCGCGGCCTCCGTACCCTGAGCCGATGGCCCGCAACGGAGTGGGCGTCCTGGTGCGCGAGTGGCGCACCCGACGTCGCATCAGTCAGCTCGATCTCGCGCTCGAGGTCGGCGTGTCCGCCCGTCACCTGAGCTTCGTCGAGACGGGTCGCTCGAAGCCCAGCCCGGAGCTCGTCCTGGCGTTGGCCAACGGGCTCGACGTGCCGCTGCGCGAGCAGAACACGCTGCTCCTCGCGGCCGGCTACGCACCGCGGTTCGCGCAGCGCGACCTCGACGACCCGACGATGCGGCGGGCGAAGGCAGCGCTGCAGCGGATGCTCGACGCGCACGACCCGTACCCCGGCGTCGTCATCGACCGTCAGTGGAACATCGTGCTCGCCAACCACGGCGCGTCAGCGATGACCGTCGGCCTCCCCGACCACCTCCTGCAGCTCCCACTGAACGTCTTCCGCATCTGCCTGCACCCCGACGGGCTCGCGGCGCGCACGCTCAACATGCCGGAGTGGGGTGGCTACCTGCTGTGGCAGCTGCGCCGCAACCTGGCGATCAGCGGCGACGAGCAGCTGGCCGCGCTGCTGGCCGAGGTCGAGGACTACCCCAACGTGCGCCGCCTGGCCAACGCCGATCAGCCCGACGAAGCGCCGTTGCTGGTCCCGCTGCGGCTGCAAGCCGGTGACGGCGAGCTGTCGTTGTTCACGACACTGACCACCTTCGGAACACCTCGCGACGTGACCCTCGACGAGCTCGCCGTCGAGCTGTTCTTCCCCGAGGACGATGCGACCGACCGCGCCCTGCGAGGCGCCTGACCTTCAGTGCTTGCCGATGAAGGGCGTGGCGACGATGCGCCCCGGGAGCTGCGAGCCGCGCACCTCGACGGACACCGCCGTGTCGACCTCCAGGCCCGGCTCGACGAAGGCGAGCGCGATGCCATGACCGAGCACCGGTGAGAAGTTGCCGCTGGACACCGTGCCGACGACGTTGCCGTCGACGAGCACCGGGCAGTCGGCCCGAGGCGGGCGGCGACCTTCGGTGGCGATGCCGACGAGGATCCGGCTGACGCCGCGATCGCGTTCGGCGAGCAGCGCCTCTCGCCCCCGGAACTCGTCCTTGCCCCACGCCACCACCCAGCCGAGGCCGGCCTGCAACGACGTGATCCCCGGGCCGAGCTCGTGGCCGTGCAGCGGGAGTGCGGCTTCGAGGCGCAGCGTGTCGCGGGCGCCGAGACCGGCGGGCGTGATGCCGGCGCCGGTGATCGCGCGCCACAGCGAGGTGGCGTCGTCGGCCGGCACGGCGATCTCCACGCCGCGCTCGCCCGTGTAGCCCGTGCCGGCAACGGTGCACGGCACGCGATCGTCCCAGCGCGCTTCGGCCACGCGGAAGCGACCGACGGCGGCGGCTTCGGGGAACACGGTGGTCAACTTGGCCAGCGCGTTCGGCCCCTGCACGGCCAGCACGGCGCGGTCGTGGGTGGTCTCGTGCCCGCCGATGGCGGCTCGCACGCGGTCGGTGTTGGAGGCGTTCGGCATGACGTCGAAGACCTGCTCGCTGATCCACCAGATGATGATGTCGTCGAGCACCGATGCGTCGACCTCGTCGAGGAGGTGGGTGTACTGCGCCCGACCGGGGGCGATCTTGCCGAGGTCGTTGGTGAAGGCCCATTGCAGCCGCTCGTCGGCGTCGTCACCGGTGACGCGCACCGTGCCGAGGTGCGACACGTCGAAGACGACGGCGTCGTTGCGGCACGCGAGGTGCTCGTCGATGGTGCCGATCGGGTAGTCGAGCGGCATGTCCCAGCCGCCGAACTCCACCAGCCGGGCGCCGAGCTCGCGGTGCACGCTGTCGAGCGGGCTGGTCTCCAAGGCCTCGTCGGGCGCCGACATGGCCGGGCTCAGATGGCCTGGAGCTGGGCCGGTTGCGCCGGCTCGTCGAGCTCGGTGATCTTGTCGTCGAGCTCCTGCTTGACGCCGCCGAGGTCGAGCACGTTGAGCATGCCCTGGCCACCGCGGATGACGCTGATCAGCTGGTCGCCGTCGCACAGCACGACGTCGCTGCCCTTGATCACCAGCGTGGCGGCAGCGATGTCCGTGTCGGTCTTGGTGCGCAGGTACTCGAACGCGGAGCGCACCGACTCGAGCTTGATGCCGGCGTCGAGCATCGTCTTGACGACGCGCAGCTCGAGCAGGTCGCGGTAGCTGTACTGGCGGCGGCTGCCGCTGCCGGCTGCGTCGGTGAGCGACGGGCGGACGAGGTCGGTGCGTGCCCAGTAGTCGAGCTGACGGTAGGAGATGCCGACGATGGTGGCGGCCTTCGTGCCGCTGTATCCGGTGACGCTTGCGCTGCTCGTGCTCATCGGGGCTGCCTCTCCGTCGCCTGCCTGGCGCAACTGCGACCGTGAAGTACGACTGGCGTAGTTACGGCGGTGTAAGGACTGGCCATCGTAGGTGGCCGTCGACGATCCGTCAAGCACGAACCGCGCGAAGAATCGCGCGGACCGCGCGAACCTTCAGCTCTCGACGAGCTTCAGCCGCCGAAGTCTTCGGGGGTGATCTCGTCGAGGAAGTCGCGGAACTCGTCGAGGATCGCTTCCTCCTCCTGCTCGTCGAGCTCTTCGGCGTTCTCCACGCCGGCCTCCTCGAGCAGCGCGTCCTCGGCGAAGATCGGCACGCCGACGCGCACCGCGATCGCCAACGCGTCCGACGGTCGGCTGGACACGACGAGCGGCTTGCCCGCCTGCTGCAGGTGCAGCTCGGCGTAGAAGGTGTGGTCGCGCACCTCGGTGACCACCACGTGCTGCACCTCGACGCCGGTGGCGGCGAACAGGTTGACGATCAGGTCGTGGGTGAGCGGCCGGGGCGGCACGATGCCTTCGAGCGCGGTGTGGATGGCCGAGGCCTCCGGGCTGCCGATCAGGATCGGCAGCAGACGGTGCCGTCCCTCCTGCTCGCGCAGGACCACGACAGGTGTGTTGGCCGGCACCTCCACGCGGACGCCGACGAGGTCCATGCGCATCACGGGTCTGATCGTACTCAGCGTCGCGGCAAGTCAGGATTCAAGATGATGACGGAGCGAGGCGTGCACGATCGCCGAACGCAGCTCGCCACCGAGCACGGTCAGCGACTGCAGCGTGTCGAGCGCTTGCTGACGGGCCTGCGGGTTGCGCTGGCGCAGCAGCGGCAGGATCAGCTGCTCGTAGAGCGCCGCCTCGCGGTCGGCTGCTTGACGCCAGGCCCGCAGGTGTCGACCGCCGACGCCGTGTGCGAGGAAGCCGGCCGCCGCGGTGGCCACGGCGACGTCGGCGGCGGTGTACAACGCGCTGCGCCCGGCGCCCTTGCCAGCGACGAGCCCGAACGACTCGAGCTCGAGCAGCTGCTCCTCGGTGATGCCGGCCTCCTTGCACAGCTCGCCTGCGACGTAAGCGTCGCTCGACGCGTGTCGCGCCGGCGCGGGTGCGGGTGCCGGATCCGCCGCGGGTGCCGGGGCGCTCACCGCGGCAACGGGGGCCGACACCGCGATCTTGCGTTCTGCGACCGGCGCGGACGTTGCGGCGCGTGCCGATGCCGGCGCGGGCGCTGTCGTCGCCGGCGCGCTTTCGGTGTGCGATCCGACCAGGCTCATCACCGGCGGTGCGGCCAGGCGAACCTGCGCCGCGGGGTGGTTCGCCGACGGCACCTGGGGCGTGTGCGGCCGTTCGTACGGGCCGCTGTCGTCCCAGTCGTCGGAGGAGTCGGTTGCGCCGGCCACGCTCGCATCTGCGACGGCGGTCGGTGCTGCGCCGGCGGAGGTGGTGGCAGCGGTGACGTTGCGGATGCCTCGTGGCGGCGTGATCGGCCCGCTCGGGTCGCTCTCGATGACGCCGCTCTCCAGCCGGTCGCGGATGACCCGCAGCGGCAGGAAGTTCTCGCGCTGCTCGCGCAGGATCACGCGCAGGCGCTCGACGTCGCCGTCGTAGAACTTGCGGTACCCGCTCGGTGTGCGCTCCGGGTCGATCAGGCCCTGGCTCTCGAGGAAGCGGATCTTGGAGATCGTGACGTCAGGGAACTCCTCCAGGAGGAGCCCGAGCACCTCGCCGATGGACAAGTAGGGACGTTCAGCCACAGGTCGCAACTCAGCCGTCGTTGCGTTCGAAGAAGACGAGCCGGAACTTGCCGATCTGCAGCTCGTCGCCGTGGTGCAACGGCGCCTGCTCGATGCGCTCCTGGTTCACGTACGTGCCGTTGAGCGAACCGGCATCACGCACGACGTAGCCGTCGGCCGTGCGCTCGACCTCGGCGTGACGGCGCGACACGGTGATGTCGTCGAGGCTGATCTCGCTGTCGGGATGGCGGCCGAGTCGGGTGAGCTCGTCGTGCAGTGGGAACGTTGCACCGGCTTGCTCGCCGGCGCGCACGATGAGCGTGCCGACGCCGGTGGCGAGGTCGCCCATGTTGACGATGACGTCGTCGGACGGCCCGGGTGCGTCCTGCAGCGGATCGACCTTGGCGAGCGTGATCGTGTGGTCGTCGAGGCGATCGAGCACGCCACCGCACGACGAGCAGAAGCTGGACTCGGGTGGGTTTCGGTGACCGCACTGGTTGCAGAACACGTACGCCATCTCGTCGACTCTAACCGGCTGCTGGAATCGTCCGTCCCCCGTGCCCACCTAGCTCGCGACCAACGCCTGGTAGGCCGCCGCGTCGAGCAGCGTGTCGAGCTCGGAGGAGTCCGACAGCTCGATCTCGCAGATCCAACCGGCACCGTACGGATCGTTGTTCAACGCGTCCGGCGCATCGGCCAGCGCCTCGTTCACCGCGGTGACGGTGCCCGACACGGGGGCGTAGATGTCGCTCACCGACTTCGTGCTCTCGACCTCGCTGAACGTCGCGCCGACGCTGACGCTGGTGCCGACCTTCGGGACCTGCACGTAGACGACGTCGCCGAGCTCGTGCTGGGCGTAGTCGGTGATGCCGATGCGCACGACGTCGCCGCGCACCTCCACCCATTCGTGGTCACTGCTGTAGCGGAGGTTCTCGGGCACCTGCATGGGCCGACAGACTAGCGACGCGCGAGCGCGCTCCGAACGCTGCGGTGGCGGTGCTCGCGTCGCGGCTACCGGATGAGCTGGCGGATGCGCCGGGCGTACTCCTGGGCGATGCGACGGGCTTCGCTCTCGGTGCCGCTCTCGGCCCACAGGTGGGTGATCGGCTCCTCCGGATCGGGCAGTGCGAGCACCCATCCGTCGTTGTTGCGGATCTTCACCCCGTCGACCAGTTCGACGTCGCGGCCGGCCAGCTCCATCAGGCTGCGCATGACCATGCCCTTCTGGTCCCACGGCGTCACGACGGTCTCGTGGACGAGGTGCACCTTGGGAAGGGCGTCCACGATCTCGCTCAGCGACCGCTTGCTGCGGGCCAGCAGGTCGAGCATCTTCAGCAACGCCGCGGCGCCGTCGAAGGCGGGCATGAAGCCGGGCAGGATGTACCCGCCCTTGCCGTCGGCGGCGAAGCCCACAGCCGGATCGGTGGCGGCCAACATCAGGGCGGGCGTCGACATCTTCGTCGTCACCACCTGGACCTGGTGGGCAGCCGCGATCTCGTTGGCGCGCTCGGTGACGTTGACCGGCAAGGCGATCGTGTCGCCGAGGAGGTGGTCGCTGACCAGCTCGACGAACGACAGCAGCGCCTCGGTGTCGGAGAGCACGCGGCCCTCGTCGTCGATGAACGTGATCCGCTCGCCGTCGGGGTCGATGACGGCGCCGAGGTGGGCGCCGGAGGCACGCACGAGTCCGGCGACGCGTTGCAGGCCCTGCTCGATGTCGAAGCTGACGCGGCCGGCCGTGGACACGTAGGGGTTGACGGCGAGCACGTCGGCGCCGAGCTTGCCGAACAGCTGGGGCATCACCGTGCTCGTCGCGCCGTACGAGTAGTCGACGACGAGCTTGAACTTGAACTCGCGGATCGCGGCGGGCTCGACGGTGGCCTCGAGAGCAACCGTGTACTCCTCCAGCGCGCGTGGCGGGAACATGATGTCGCCGACTTCTTCGGCGAGCGCGCGGCGTGCGTCCTCGCGCTGGAACAGGCGCTCGATCTTGCGCTGCGCGTCCTCGGTGATGTCCGAGCCGGCGCTGTCGAAGAAGCGCACCTCGACGCGGTCGGTGTCCTCGTGGTGCAGCCGCACGGTGAGACCGCCGAACGCTCGCGGCGAGCGCACCAGGAAGCGGGTGACGGGCACGCTGGCCACCTCGAGGTCGAGCACGTCGACGCCGGCCGCGTTGAGGCCGGCCATCATCGCCCGCTTCAACATGCGCGCCGCGCGGCTGGAGTCGCGAGACGTGACCACGGTGGTGCCCTTGCGCAGCGATGTGCCGTAGGCCATCGCCACGCGCACCGCGAGCTCGGGCGTGACGTCCACGTTGGCGAGACCGCTGACGCCGTCGCGGCCGAACAGGCTGCGCGCGCCCTTGCTCTCCCACACGATCGAGCTGTTGACGACGGCGCCGTCCTCGATGGTCTTGAACGGGTAGACCTTCACGTCGCCGGTGATCACCGCGTCGCTGCCGACGAAGACCTCGTCGCCGAGCACCACGCCCTCGTCGATGCGCACGTTGTTGCGGATGCTCGAGCTGCGCCCGACGATGCTGCCCCGCATCGATGTCCGGTTGCCGACGTAGACGTTGTCGTGGAGCACGGTGCGGTCGATCTTCACCTCGCGCTGGAGGCGCACGTTGCTGCCGAGCACGGCGTACTCCCCCACCACGCAGCCGGCCTCGACCTTGCAGCTCGGCCCGATGACGGCCGGCCCGATGACCGTGGCTTCCGGCGAGATCTCGGCGCCCTCGCCGATCCAGACGCTGTCGTTGATGCGGAAGCCGGGGATGTCCACGGCCACCTTCTGGTCGAGCACGTCCTGGTGTGCGCTGAGGTAGGCCTCGAGCGTGCCGACGTCCTCCCAGTAACCCTCGACGATCGCCCCGAAGAGGGGCTCACCGGCGGCGAGCAGCGCGGGGAAGACCTCGCTGGAGAAGTCGACGCTGCGACCCTCGGGGATGTAGTCGAAGATCTTCGGCTCGAGCACGTAGATGCCGGTGTTGATCGTGTCGCTGAACACCTGACCCCACGTCGGCTTCTCCAGGAACCGCTCGATCGAGCCGTCCTCCTTGGTGATCACGATGCCGAACTCGAGCGGGTTGTCGACCGGGGTGAGGCCGATCGTGGCGACGGCCTTCTTGGCTCGGTGGAAGGCGAGGACCTGACCGAGGTCGATGTCGGTGAGCACGTCGCCGGAGATGACCATGAACGTCTCGTCGAGCAGGTCGCGTGCGTTGCCGACGCTGCCAGCAGTGCCCAGCGGGACGGGCTCGTCGGCATAGCGGATGGTGACGCCGAACTCGGCGCCGTCGCCGAAGTAGGTCTTGATGTTGTTGGCCAGGAAGGCGACGGTGACGATGATCTCGTCGAAGCCGTGCTTCTTCAGCAGGGTGATGATGTGCTCCATCATCGGACGGTTGGCGAGGGGCAGCATCGGCTTCGGTGCGTTCGAGGTGAGCGGCCGCAACCGCGTCCCTTCGCCGCCGGCCATGATCACGGCTTTCATCGAGATGTCCCTTCTTGGACCGCCGCGCGTCGTTGCGCCCGGCCCGCTCGAATGCTGTCACGGATCGTCGGCACGTAGGCGACCGCGGTGTAGTAGCTCAGCACCAGACCCGGGATGCCGAGGCACCACGCTGCGATCTGGAACGCCTGGTGCGCTGGGAAGTCGCTGGCGCCGAGCATGAAGCCGGGCAGGGCGAACATGAGCAGGAAGGTGGCCAGCTTGCCCCAGTAGGTCACGTCGAAGCGCTGCATCTTGAACGCCAGCGTGGCGATCACCACCACACCGCCGAAGATGACCTCGCGAGCCACGACGAGCCAGGCGAACCACAGCGGTGCGCTGCGATCGATGATGATCCCGGTGATGCCGACGATGAACAGCAGGCGGTCGGCCGTCGGGTCGAAGGCCTTGCCGAACTCGCTGACCTGGTTGAAGCGCCGGGCGAGCCAGCCGTCCACCCAGTCGGTGGCGCCGAGGCCGCCGAGCAGGAACGCCGCGCCGGCGCGGTTGTCGCGGCCGAACAGCAGGTAGAGGAACAGCGGGATGCAGCACAGTCGCAGCAGCGTGAACGCGTTGGGAGCGGTGAGGAAGCGGTTCGTCGACACCTGCTGGTCGCCCGCCGTCACCGCCGCCGCGCTCGCCTGCTCGTTGCCCTGCACGCGGTCGAGCGTACGCCGCGTACAGTCGCCGGCATGTCACTTTCAGAGGACTCGTCACGATCTCCTGCAGGTCAGGCCCGTGCTGGTCAGGCTCTTGCTGATCAGGTCGCCTTCGTCACCGGCGCAGGGTCGGGGCTCGGTGCGGCGTTCGCCCGCCGCCTCGCCGCCGATGGTGCGACCGTGATCGTCAACGACCTGAACCCCAACGCCGCCGCCGACGTGGCCGCCGACGTCGGCGGCGACACCGCGGTCTTCGATGTCACCGACTCTGTCGCCTTCGACGAGGCGATCGACAAGACCGCCGAGCGCTACGGCCGGCTCGACATCGTCATCAACAACGCCGGCATCGCCCCGACCCCCGACGAGACCCGGATCGAGCAGGTGATGGCCAACACCATGCTGCGGATGGAGGGCCGCATCGGCGAGATGCAACCGGTCGACCTGCTGACGTCGCTCAGCGACGCCCAGTGGGACCGGATGATGAAGGTGCACCTGTACGGCGCGTTCTACGGCACCCGCGCCGCGCTGCGGCACATGCAGACGGCACGCAGCGGGGTGATCGTCAACGTCTCGTCCGTGCTCGGACTGGCACCGTCGGCTGGTGCCGCCGACTACTCCGCGGCCAAGGCGGGGATCATCGCACTGACGAAGTCGTCGGCGTTGGAGGTGGCCCACCTCGGCATCCGCATCAACGCCGTGTGCCCCGGGTACATCGACACGCCGCTGCTGGCACCGTTCAGCGACATGATGCGCGCCGGCATCACGATGCGCATCGCCAGCGGCAGGATGGGCCGGGCGGAGGAGCTGGCCGAACTGGTCCGCTTCCTCGCCGGACCGGAGAGCAGCTACTGCACCGGCGACGTGTTCAGCGCCTCGGGAGGGTACGTCTGATGGCCACCATCTTCACCAGGATCATCGAGGGTGACATCCCCGGAACGTTCGTCCATCGCGACGACCAGTGCGTGGTGTTCATGTCGATCAACCCCCTGGCGCACGGCCACGCGCTGGTGGTGCCGATCGCCGAGATCGATCACTGGGTGGATGCTCCCGCCGATCTCGTTGCCCATCTGTTCGGCGTGAGCCACCGCATCGGCAAGGCGCAGGCCGCTGCGTTCGGGTGCGAGAAGGTCGGCCTGATCATCGCCGGCTACGAGGTGCCCCACGCCCACATCCACCTGATCCCCACCACCTCGATGCACCAACTGAACTTCGCCAACGCCGCCCCCTCAGCGGACAGAGATGAGCTCCAAGCAGCGGCCAACGCGATCATCGCAAGGATGGTGTGAGCACTGGAGCTCGGGTGAGCGAGCGCAGCGAGCGAACACGGCAGGCGAGCGCAGCGAGCACCGAGATGAACGGCTCGGTTGGTGAGTGTCACCGGAGAGCCAACAGCTGTCGAGCGTCACCTCAGAGCCACCAGCTGGTGAGCTTCACCTCAAGACTGGACGGCGGTCTCAGGCGACTGGCTCAGCGACGGCCGTCAGCTCGGGGCCTTTGTTCCTCACGTTGTTGACGTCGGTGGAGACGGGATGCATGGTCAGCAGGTTGTTGGGTGCGGGCACCAGCAGGCGCTTGAGCGATTCGATGTCCTGGTTGTCGGGATCCAGCCACTCGTCCCACACCGAGGCCGGCAGCAGCACCGGCATGCGGTCGTGCACGGGTGCCATCGTGTCGTTGGCCGACGTCGTCACCACGGTGCAGCTGTGCAGCCAGGGCGCTTCCGGGCCGAGCGACTTGTCCCGCCACGCGCTCCACAGCCCGGCCACCGCGAGCGGCTCGCCATCGACGCGGTGGATGAACATCGGCTGCTTGATCAGCTTGCCCGTCTTGCCGACCGGCCCGCCTTCCTTGCCCTGCTGCCACTCGTAGAAGCCGTCCATCGGGATGATGATCCGGTGCTTCTTGAAGTCGCTCTTGAACGCGGGCTTCTCGGCGATCGTCTCCGAGCGGGCGTTGATCATCTTCGAGCCGATCTTGACGTCCTTGGCCCACAGCGGCACGAGACCCCAGTGGAACATCCGCAGGACCGGTTCGACGTGCCCCTCGGTCGTCGCCGGCCCGGCGACGACGCCGTAGACGTCGTTCGTCGGGGCGACGTTGAAGTTGGCCGGCAGGGCCTCACCCTCGAACGATGCCCCGAAGTACTCGGCGATCTTGTCCGGTGAGTTGGAGGAGACGAAGCGGCCGCACATCGGCTCCACCTTAGGGAAGGCGGCGGCGGGCTATGCCGCGTTGCTGATGTCGATGACGATGCGTGTCGGGCTGTCGAGGACGGACACGGTGAACGGGCGCTCGGTGTCGAGCCCGATGGCCCATGCGCTGTAGCCCTCGAAGTTCTCGATGATGCGCATCTCGAGCACGTGGTCCACGTTCGTCGGGAAGATGTCGGACGGCCCGACGTACCCCGTGCCGTCCATCGGGTTCATCCAGCAGCCGAGGTGGACGACCAAGGTGGCGTCGCCGAGGATCTCGACGGTCTCCTCGCTCGGGTCCTTCACCTGTGGGTCGGGGAGGTACTCCACCCGCCAGCCGGGTACGTCACCGGTGCCGGCCAGCTCGATGACGACGCGTTCGAAGCAGTCATGACGGCCGGCGCGCACGTCGGCGCCGACCTTGCCGGAGAGCGTCAGCGGGTCGCCGGTGGTCTGCTTCGCGGTGCTCCAGGTCGACGTGTCGCAGTTCGGCGGCATGCTGGACGTGGACGGCCCACCGGTGGGTGGCGGACCGGACGGCGCCGACGAGGAGGACGGCACGGTCGCGTCCGTCGTGACGACCGTGCCACCCACGCCCGGTGCGGTGGTGGTCGAGCCGGCTGTGGTCGGCGGCGTCGACGTCGTGCTGGTCGCTGCACCGTCGGTGGTGTCGGTGCTGTTGACCGTGGCGATCTTCGCCGGCCCGTCGTCGCGGCGGACCACCGCAACCACGCCGCCGACGAGGGCGACGACCGCAGCGCCGACCAGGGCGCCACGCATCACCGCTCGTCGCTGCCGCGAACGCTGCAGCTGACCGAGGCCGTCGGCCGGCGGTTGACGTCGGAGGGCGTCACCGGCGGCTCGGGCGCGTCGCTCGAACTCGTCGGCCGGCTGGTTGGGGTCGCTCGAATGGATGTCAGGGTCGTTCGTGTCGCTCATGGCGTCACCTCAGTTCGTTCTCGAGCGCGGCGCGCGCCCGGGTGAGATCGGAACGGACCGTGCCCTCGGGAACCCCGAGGATGGCGGCCACGTCGGGCACGGTGAGGTCGCCGGCGTAGTGCAACGCCATCACCATGCGAGGGCGCTCGGGGAGCCGGCGAACGGCTGTCCAGAACGCAAGGACGTCGGGGGTGGGGCCGCTGGTGGCGGGCTCCTGCCGGCGCAGTCGGGCGAGGAAGCGGCGTTGCACCGTGATCCTCCGATGCAGGCTGCGACAGGCGTTGACGAGCACGTGGTGGCACCACGCTCCCGGCCGGTCGAGGTCGCCGACGTGGTCCCACCGGATCAACGCCTTGAGCATGGTGTCCTGCACGAGGTCCTCTGCTTCTGCGTCGCCGGCCAGGGCCGTGGCAACAGCGACCAACCCGGGGTACTCGAGGCGGTAGACGTCCTCGAAGGCAGCGCGGGTCGCGAGGAGCTGCGGCAGTGCAGGGCTGGTGCCCGACTGATCGCTGCGGTCGTCCGTCATCGTTGACTTCGGCATCCTCGGCTTCGGCAGCGTTGCCCGTTGTTCGCCCGTTGCACACGCCTGGCTGGTCAGTGTTGCATGCATCACCCACACACACGTCCCAGGTCGACGATCCGCTGCAACGTTCTGGACTTCGGTCAAACTGCTCCGCAGTGGTCTCCCGACGAGCGTTCCTGGCAGGCGGCACGGCGGCCGTGGCCGTGGGCGCCGTGGCGTTCGTCAACGCCGGGCCGCGCAAGATCCTCCACACCGTCGGGCTGGCCGACAGCCCCGACCACCACGTGTCCCCGTCGGACTGGCCGATCATCTCGCAGGTGATCGAGAGCGCTGCGATGCAGCGACAGGTGCCGTGGGCCATCAGCGTGCCGCCGGAGGGTGCGACGGGTGTCGTCGTCTGCCTGCACGGACGCAACGACGACCACCGCTTCGCCTTCGATGCGGTTCATCTGCACGACGTCGTGCACGACATCGCCGGCTCGTGGGCCGTCGTCGGTGTGGACGGCGGCGCGTCGTCGTACTGGCACGCTCGTGCCGATGGCACCGATGCGCAGCGGATGGTGCTCGACGAGCTGCTCCCGGCCGTCGACGCCTACCTCGGCAGCACGTTGCCTCGCTCGCTGCTCGGGTGGTCGATGGGTGGGTACGGTGCGCTGCTCGCCGCGGAACAAGCGCCGGACCGCTTCGTCGCTGTCGCTGCGGCAAGTCCGGCGCTGTGGCACGAGTTCGCGGACGCCTCGACGGGAGCGTTCGACAGCGCCGAGGACTTCGACGCGCATGATGTGTTCGCCGGGTCGTCCGCGCTCGACGCGCTCGTGGCGCGGGTCGACTGCGGCACCGACGACGAGTTCGAGTCCGTGGCGCGGTCGTTCGCCGCCACGATCCGCGGTGGCAACCCCGGCGGGTTCACGGCGGGCTTCCACGATCGCGAGTACTGGCGCAGCATCGCGCCGGCCCAGCTGGCCACGCTGGGCGCGGCGATGGACGGGTGAGCCGACGGCCCCGGGGTACCGTCGCGTCGTGAGCGACTCGTTCCCGCCCCCTCCCCTCCCGCCGCCGTCGGACAACCAGCCCGCCGGCGCGCCGTTCGCGCCGCCCGGAGCAGTGCCGGCGCCGCAGCCACCGAGTGCCTTCCCGCAGACGCCGGCGCAGCACATGGCACCTCCGCCGGGCGCCGATTCACTGGCCACGGCCGAGACGCCGTCGCCGAAGTTCGCCGGGTTGCCGGTGTTCGCCTGGTTGGCGATCGTCGTCGTGCTCATCGCCGGCGGCATCGGACTGGTCCTGGCGCTCGGCGACGACGACAAGAAGGAAGCGATCACGGCCAGCAGCGAGACGATCGAGGTCGACGAGACGGAGCCCGAGAGCGCGGACACGGCGGCCACGGCCGTGCCGGTGACGGTGGAGCCGACGACGCCGAGCAGCGATCCCGTCGAGACGATCCCACCGGAGATCTCCATCCCGACCGGCGACGGCGTCATCGCCGGCGCGCCGCAGGGAGCACGCGGTGACAAGTCCAAGCCGGTCGACGTCGGCCAGATCGCCGACATCGGCGGCGGTTGGCGGCTGCAGGTCCTGAGCGTCGTCGGTGACGCGACCCAGGCGATCATCACCGCCAACGACTTCAACGACCCCCCGCCGGCCGGCTCCCAGTTCACGATCGTGCGCGTCGCGCTCGGCTACTTCGGTACCGACGATCCGCAGAGCTTCTTCCTGCCGACGGTCTCCGGCGTCGGCGCCGGCAACGTGGAGCTGCAGAACAGCTGCGGCGTGATCCTCGAGGAGCTGCCCCTGTTCTCCGACGCCTACGCCGGCGGCGTGGTGCAAGGGAACCTGTGCTTCATCACGACCGCGGCGGACGTGCCGGCGCTCGTGCTGTACGGGTCCGGCGACTTCTTCGGCGACAACGTGTTCCTGAACACCGCCGGTGCCGACGGCTCCGCTGCGCCGATGCAGGGTCTGCGCGGCCCGCAGCCGGGCGCTGCGGCAACTGCCGCTCGCACGACGCCGATCGCGATCGGCACCCCGACGGATGTCGGGAGCGGCTGGCAGCTGACGGTCAACGGGGCCGGCGGCGACATCACGCAGCAGGTGCTCGCAGCGAACTCGTTCAACACGCCGCCGCCTGCTGGCTTCGTGTTCCTCGGGATCCCGGTGACCCTCGCCTACAGCGGCGCCGACAGCGCCTCACCGTTCGAGGTCACCACCGGTCTGATCGGGGCGGGCAACGTCTCACGCGCAGGCTCGTGCGGCGTCGTCGACGGCGAGCCGGACCTCTTCTCCGACGTGTTCGCCGGTGGATCGGTCAGCGGGGTGATCTGCGTCGCGGTTCCCGCTGACGAGCTCGGCACGCTCGTGCTCGCCGCTCGCGCCGACTTCGACCAGCCGACGCAGTACCTCGCCGTCGCCTGACCACGCCGGCCGCCGACACGGATGCAACCGTTCCCGCCCCCGCCACCCGCGCCGCCTCCTGCGGCCCCCGCGTCCGCACGGCGATCGAGTCGGACGAGCACCGTCGCACTCGTGGCCGTGCTGGCCGGACTGGTGGTCGCCGGCATCGTCGCGGTGAAGGTGCTCGGCAACGACGACACGACGTCGCCCGACGTCGACACCGTCGTCGAGACGGCGCCGGTCGAGGTGGTCGGTCACAGCTTGGGCGAGTTCGTCTACGGCAATGGGGCGTGCGCGCCGGACTCGCCTGCCGCTGCCGACCGCGGTCCGTTCGCCGATGCGCCACAGCGCTGCATCGGTGACGGTCCGCTGACCGCGACGATGGTCACCAGCGCAGGCACGATCGTCATCGATCTCCACGTCGGCGCAGTGCCCGGCACCGTCAACAACTTCGTCACCCTCGCCCGCTACGGCGCCTACGACGACACGACGCTGTTTCGCGTCGATCCGTCGATCGACATCATCCAGGGCGGCGCGTTGAGCAACACCGACACGCCCGGCTACGCGATCCCCGACGAGGCGGACGGTTTCACCTACGACGACGGCGTGCTGGCGATGGCGCGGACGGCCGACCTCGACAGCGGCGGCCAGCAGTGGTTCTTCGTCGCCGGGCCGAACGGACACCTCCTCGATCCCCAGGGCACGTACGTCGTCTTCGGTCACGTGGTGGAGGGCCTCGACGTGCTCCACCAGATCATGGACGTCCCGCTCCGAGCAGACGGCCAGACGCCCGTGTCGCCCATCGATCTGATCTCGGTGCGCATCACCGACGGCTGAACGGCTCGAGGCGCGTACGTTGTGGCGATGAGCGCTTCCGACAGGCTGACCGCATTGGGCATCGAACTGCCGGCGTTGTCGCCGCCTGCAGGGTTGTACGCGCAAGCGGTGCGCGCCGGCAACCTGCTCTACCTGTCGGGCAAGGGCCCTGCGCTGCCCGACGGGTCGTACGTGACCGGCAGGGTCGGCACGGACGTGTCCCTCGAGGAGGCCCGCGTCGCTGCGCGCCTGGCAGGTCTGCAGCTGCTGGCGGCCATCGCCGCGGAGCCCGGCGGGATCGACAACGTCGCCCGAGTCGTCAAGACCCTCGGCATGGTCAACTGCGCGCCCGGCTTCACCGCCACCCCATCGGTCATCGACGGTTGCTCGGAGCTCTTCATCGACGTCTTCGGCGAGCTCGGTCGAGGCGCCCGCTCCGCCGTCGGGATGTCCGAGCTGCCGTCGAACATCGCCGTCGAGATCGAAGTCATCGTCGAGCTGCGCGACTGACCGACGGCTCACCGCTGATCAAGTCCAGCAGGTCGTCGAGCTCGTCGACGATCGCGTCGGCACCGAGCTGGTCCACTGGCCCGGACTCGTACCCGCCGCGCACGACCACGACCGGGCATCCGGCCGCGCTCGCCGTGGCGACGTCGATGGCGCTGTCACCGACGAACAGCCCGGTGTCCGGCGCGTGGCCGAGACGGGCGAGGCAGTGCACCAACGGCTGTGCCGAGGGCTTGCGTTCCGCAACGGTGCCACCCCCGACGAGCACGTGCACGAGGTCGGCGATGTCGATGCCGCGGAGCACTGCGGCAGCCGATGCAGCATCCTTGTTCGTGCACACGCCGACGGGCACCCCGAGTGCGTCGAGCCGTTCGAGCAGATCCACCGCACCGGAGCGAGGTGCTGCTCCGTGGCAGGGATCGGCGCGCATCAGGGTGTGGAACCGGCGTTGGACTGCCTCGGAGGCCGGCCGGTCCATCGAGCCGTTGGCAATCTCGCCGATGACACCGGCGATGAAGTGGTCGAGGCCGTGGCCGATGAAGCGCTGCGCGGAGGAACGGTCGAGCCCCGGCAGGCCGGCTTCCGCCAACGCGGTGGTGGCTGCCCACGCCAGCGTCGGCGCGGTGTCGACGAGCGTGCCGTCGAGGTCGAACACGACGCACCGAACGACTCGATCGGCGACCAGGTCAAGTGCACCGGCGATCATCTCGCCACCCGCGCCGCGTCGCGGAGCTCCACGATCGCCGCGCTGCGATCCGCAGCGCCGAAGATGGCCGAGCCGGCGACGAGCACGTCGGCTCCGGCGAGCACCGCACGTGCCGCCGTGGAGGACGTGATGCCACCGTCGACCTCGACTCGGATCGGGCGATCACCGATCATCGCTCGCAGAACGCTGATCTTCTCCTCGACCGCGGCGAGGTACGACTGACCGCCGAAGCCGGGGTTGACCGTCATCGCCAGCACCAGATCGGCGCGGTCGAGGACGTAGCGGATCGACTCCGGCGGTGTCGCCGGGTTGAGCGCCACGCCGGCAAGCGCACCCGCGTCGCGGATCGCAGCGAGCGTTCGGTCGAGGTGCGTGCACGCCTCGACGTGCACCGTCAGCACGTCGGCCCCGGCGGCGGCGAACGCGGCGATGTACGCATCGACCGGCTCGATCATCAGGTGCACGTCGACCACCAGGGTGGTGCTCCGCCGCACCGCCTCGACGACCATCGGCCCGATCGTGATGTTCGGCACGAAGTGCCCGTCCATCACGTCGACGTGCACCCAATCGGCTGACGCGACGTCGGCGAGCTCCGCGCCGAGGCGAGCGAGGTCGGCCGACAGGATCGACGGGGCGATCACCACCTCACCCATCGAGTGGCGCGCCTGGGACGGTGTGCAAGGAGTACTGCACGGTCCGGCCCGGTCCGTTGTGGCGTTCGAGCCGGAAGCCGACCTCGACCGGCGGTCGCTGCACCAGGAACGAGGTGCGCAGGCTCTCCCACCCCTTGGTCGAGTCGAACGCAGCCACGCGCACGTAGTGGTTCGGCCAGGCCTCCCGGCACGCGGCCAACTCGTCCATGAACGGCAGCGTGCTCACCAGGTCGAACATCGGCGGCGCCCACATCTCCCAGTAGGTGCTGCGCGGGTGCGGGTCGTCGGTGTGCTCGAGGCTCACCGCCCAGTGGTGGTCGAGGCACCACTGCACCTGCGCGGCGATCTGTGCGTCGGTGAGGTCGGGCAGGAACGAGAAGGCTCCCTGGGTCAAGCGCATGAGTGGCTCCTGTGGTCGATCGTTGATGAGGGGATCACGAAACGGACGGGGTGGGGACGAAGTCGGGCGAATCGGTGGACGTGTAGTCGAAGGTGACGTCGCCCCAGGTGTCGAGCGCACGAGCCAGCGGTGAGCACCAGCGGGCCGCCTCACGCAGGATCTCGGGGCCCTCGCCGTAGAAGTCGCGGCCCTCGTTGCGGGCCATGATCATCGCCTCCAACGCAACGCGGTTGGCCGTCGCCCCGGCGGCGATGCCGTCGGGATGACCGATCGTGCCGCCACCGAACTGCAGGACGACGTCCTCACCGAGGTGGTGGATCAGTTGGTGCATCTGCCCGGCGTGGATGCCGCCGGAGGCGACCGGCATCACCTTGTTCAGCGCTGCCCACGGCTGATCGAAGAAGACACCGTGCGCCAGGTTCTGCGACGTGTGCTCATCGCGCAGGATGTCGTAGATCCCGGCGACCGTGGCCGGGTCGCCCTCGAGCTTGCCGACCACGGTGCCGGCGTGGATGTGGTCGACGCCGGCCATGCGCATCCACTTGGCGATGACGCGGAAGCTGACCCCGTGGTCGCGCAGCCGCGTGTACGTGCTGTGACCGGCACGGTGGAGGTGCAGCACCATGTCGTTGCGGCGCGCCCAGTTCGACATCGACTGGATCGCCGTGTAACCGATGACGAGGTCGATCATGATCACGACGGAGCCGAGGTCACGAGCGAACTCGGCCCGCTCGTACATCTCCTCCATCGTCGCCGCGGTGACGTTGAGGTACGTGCCCTTCACCTCCCCCGTCGCCGCTTCGGCGCGGTTGACGGCTTCCATGCAGTACAGGAAGCGGTCGCGCCAGTGCATGAACGGCTGCGAGTTGATGTTCTCGTCGTCCTTGGTGAAGTCGAGGCCGCCGCGCAACGCCTCGTACACGACGCGTCCGTAGTTGCGCCCCGAGAGTCCGAGCTTGGGCTTCACCGTGGCACCGAGCAACGGGCGGCCGAACTTGTCCAGCCGCTCCCGCTCGACCACGATCCCCGTGGGAGGACCCGGAAAGGTCTTCAGGTACGCGACCGGGATCCGCATGTCCTCCAGCCGCAACGACTTCAACGGCTTGAAGCCGAAGACGTTGCCGATGATCGACGCCGTCAGGTTGGAGATCGACCCCGGCTCGAACAGGTCGAGGTCGTAGGCGATCCAGGCGAACCACTGGTCGTTGCGGTTCGGCACCGGCTCGACGCGGTAGGCCTTGGCGCGGTAGTTCTCGCACGCCGTCAGCCGATCGGTCCACACCACCGTCCACGTCGCCGTCGACGACTCGCCGGCGACGGCTGCCGCCGCTTCCACGGGGTCGACGCCGGTCTGCGGGGTGATGCGGAACACGGCGAGCACGTCGGTGTCGGTCGGCTCGTAGTCCGGCTGCCAGTACCCCATCTGGGCGTACGGCATGACCCCGGCGCGGTAGCGGTCTTCGCCGCTCGTGCCGGCGCTCGTGTGATGTGCGGTGGTGTCGGTCATCGTGTCTCCTGGTCGTCGGTCTGGTCGATCGCTGTGCGGATCTGTGGGCGCAGCTCGTCGGATCGGTAGCGGCGCGCCATCGCATCGAGCGACACCGGCGCGCCGAGGCGCGAGGTCTTCCCGGCGGCGCCGAACTCCTCGTAGCGCTGCCGGCACAGCGCCGTCATCGCTGCCGTCGACGGCTTGAGGAAGCTGCGCGGATCGAACTCGCCGGGGTGCTCGGTGGCGATCCGGCGCAGCTGGCCGGCGATCGCCAGACGGCAGTCGGTGTCGATGTTGATCTTGCGCACGCCCGACCGGATCGCTTCGCAGATCTGGTCCACCGGCACCCCGTAGGTCTGCGGCATCGCTCCACCGAACTCGTTGAACACGTCCTGCAGCTCCTGGGGCACCGAGCTCGAGCCGTGCATGACGAGGTGCGTGTCGGGCACCCGCTCGTGGATGTCGCGCACGGTCGCCAGCGAGAGGATGTCGCCATCCGGACGACGGCTGAACTTGTAGGCGCCGTGCGACGTTCCCATCGCGATCGCCAGGGCGTCGATGCCGGTGGCTGCGACGAACTCGGCGGCCTGCGCCGGGTCGGTCAGCAACTGATCGCGCTGCAGCACACCGGCGGCGCCGTGACCGTCCTCGGCCTCGCCGGTGCCGGTCTCCAACGAGCCGAGGCAGCCGAGCTCACCCTCGACGGAGACGCCGACTGCGTGGGCCATCGACGTCACGCGGCGGGTGACGTCGACGTTGTACCCGTAGGTCGACGGCGTCGAGGCGTCGGCGAGGAGGCTGCCGTCCATCATCACCGAGGTGAACCCCCAGCGGATGGCGCTGAGGCAGGTGGCTTCGTCGTTGCCGTGATCCTGGTGCACGCAGACCGGAACGTTCGGGTGCAGTGCCTCCGCGCCCTCGATCACCTTGGCCAACATGGCGTCGCCGGCGTAGGCGCGCGCACCCCTGCTGGCTTGCAGGATCACCGGCGCGTCGACGGCCGCCGCGGCCGCCATGATCGCCAGCACCTGCTCCATGTTGTTGACGTTGAACGCGGGCAGGCCGTAGTCGTGCTCGGCGGCGTGATCGAGCAGCTGGCGCAACGTGATGCGGGCCATGTCAACGAGCTCCTTCGGTTCGGGTGTCCTCGGCGTGTGCAGCGATGGCTGCGTCGCGCACCGCGTCGGCGGTGATGCCGAAATGCCGGTACAGATCAGCGGCCGGGCCGGATGCGCCGAAGCCGTCCATGCCGATGAAGTGGTCGCCGGGTCGCAGCCAGCGCTGCCACGACTGGCCGATCGACGCCTCGACGGCGACGCGCGGCGCCATGCCGAGCACCTCGGCCTGGCGCGCCGTGGTCTGTTCGGCGAACAGCTCCATGCACGGCATCGACACGACCCGCGCGCTGATGCCGTCGGCCAGCAACGAGTTCCGCGCGGTCAGCGCGATCTCCACCTCCGACCCGGAGGCGAGGAGCACGACGTCGGGATCGGTCTCGTCGGTCAACGCGTACGCGCCGGCGCGCACGCTGGTCTCGTCGAACCGGTCGAACGACGAGAGGTCCTGGCGCGAAAGGATCAACGCAGTTGGGCGCCGCGTCTCCTGCAGCACCAGCTGCCACGCGTCGACGGTCTCCAGCGCGTCTGCGGGTCGGATCACGAGCAGGTTGGGGATCGCTCGCAGCGCACAGAGGTGTTCGACGGGCTGATGGGTCGGGCCGTCCTCGCCGACGCCGATCGAGTCGTGCGACAGCACGTGGACGACGGGCAGCCCCATCAGCGCGGCGAGGCGGATGGCCGGACGCGAGTAGTCGCTGAAGACGAGGAAGGTGCCGCCGTAGGCGACGAACCCACCGTGCAGCGCGAGGCCGTTCATCGCCGCGGCCATCGCGTGCTCGCGGATGCCGTACTGGATGTAGTTGCCGCCGCGATCGGTGGCGGTGAACGACCGGTGCGCGGCAACACGAGTGCCGTTGGACGTGCTCAGGTCGGCGGAGCCACCGAGGAGTGCCGGCATCGACGGCACGATCGCCTCGATGACGCGGCGGCTGGAGATGCGGGTCGCCTCGCGGCACGGTGTTGCGGCAACGGTGGCCCGCAGCTGCTCGGCTGCCGCGTGGGCGTCGTCGCTCACCGGCCGGCGCAGCCGTTCGACGAACCGCTGACCGAGGTCGGTCTGGGAGGTCTGCACCCACTGGCGATGGGCTGCACCGCCGCGTTGGCCGTTGCGGCGCCAGACGTCGGCGATCGTCTCCGGCACGACGAACGGATCGAAGGTCCAGTCCAGCGCGCGTGCCATCGCCGCGCGCTCGTCGGCGCCGAGCGGTGTGCCGTGCACCGCGTGTGTTCCCGCACGGTTCGGCGCGCCCCTGCCGATGGTGGTGCGGCACGCGATCAGCGTGGGCCGGTCGGCGACGCGTGCGGCATCGAGGGCGTCGACGATGGCACGGTGATCGTGACCATCGATGCGCACGGCGTTCCATCCGCTGGCGTGGAACCGACGCAGTTGATCGTCGGACGTCGAGAGATCGGTGGCGCCGTCGATGGTGATGCGGTTGTCGTCCCACAGGACCGTCAACCGGTCGAGGCCGAGGTGGCCGGCCAACGACACCGCCTCGTGGCTGATGCCCTCCATCAGGCAGCCGTCGCCGGCGAGCACCCAGGTGCGGTGATCGCACAGGTCGCTTCCGAACTCGTCGCGCAGGCGGGCCTCGGCGATGGCCATGCCGACCGCGGTGGCGATGCCCTGCCCGAGCGGGCCGGTGGTGGTCTCGACACCGGGGAAGTGCCCCCATTCCGGATGGCCGGCGGCGGGACTGCCGAGCTGTCGGAACGAGCGCAGGTGGTCGAGCTCCACGCCGGCGGTGCCGTTCAGCCAGGCCATCGCGTAGAGGAGCGCTGAGCCGTGGCCGGCGGAGAGCACGAGACGGTCGCGGTCCGGCCACGTCGGGTCGGCGGCGTCGAACCGCAGCGCGTGCGTCCAGAGCGCGGTCGCGACGTCGGCCATGCCGAGCGGCATGCCCGGGTGACCCGAGCGCGCCGCGTCGACCATGTCGGCAGCGAGGAAGCGGACCGCTGTGGCCAGACGATCGGGCGCGACGGTCATGACGCCCTCCGTCGCCGTTCGAGGAGGCGGTGGATCAGCGGTGTCAGGATCAGCTGCATCGCCAGGTCGAGCTTGCCGCCGGGGATGACGAGCGAGTTGGCACGCGACATCCAGCTGCCGTTGATCATCGAGGCGAGGTACGGGAAGTCGATCCCTGCCGGGTCACGGAAGCGGATGACGACGATCGACTCGTCCGACGTGGGGATGTAGCGGGCGATGAACGGGTTGGAGGTGTCCACGGTGGGAACGCGTTGGAAGTTGATGTCGGTGCGCGTGAACTGCGGGCAGATGTGGTGGATGTAGTCCGGCATGCGGCGCAGGATCGTCTCGGTGACCGCCTCGGTGGAGTAGCCGCGTCGCGAACGATCGCGGTTGACCTTCTGGATCCACTCCAGGTTGATCACCGGCACGACGCCGATCTTCAGATCGGCGTGGCGGGCGATGTCGATGGCACCATCGGCGGCCGCGCCGTGCAGCCCCTCGTAGAAGAGCACGTCACTGGGTTCGGGGAGATCGTGCCAATCGGTGAAGGTGCCGGGCAAGGAGCCGAGCACCGCGGCCTCGGCCTCGTCGTGCACGTACTGGCGAGTGCGACCCCGTCCGCGCTCGCCGTAGTCGGCGAACACCGCCTGCAGCTCGTCGAGCAGGTTCGCCTCCGGACCGAAGTGGCTGAAGTGGTTGTTGCCGGCGTCCTCGTGCGCGGCGATCTGCTCGCGCATGGCGACGCGGTCGTAGCGGTGGAACGCATCGCCTTCGATCGATGCGACGCGGACGCCTTCGCGGCGGAAGATCTGGTCGAAGGTGTGCTTGACGGTGGTGGTGCCGGCGCCGGAGGAGCCGGTGACGGAGATGATCGGGTGCAGCAGCGACATGGCGATCAGGCCCGGAACAGTCCGCGGTTGGCGAACAGCGGCGAACGCTCGCCGTCGAACTCGTCGGCGGCTCGGTACTCGGCGAAGCGCTCGACCTTGTCCTGCGACCCGAACACGAGCGGGGTGCGTTCGTGGACGCTCGTCGCCATCTTGTCGAGGATGCGCGTCTCCCCGTCGGTGGCGACGCCCCCGGCCTGCTCGATCAGGAATGCGATCGGATGCGCCTCGTAGACCAATCGCAGACGGCCCTGCCGGTAGCCGGGCCGCTGGTCGGCCGGGTAGAGGAAGATGCCGCCGCGCACGATGATCCGATAGACCTCGGCGGCGACCGCGGCGAACCAGCGCATGTTGAAGTCGAGGCCACGCGGGCCGTCGGCACCGGCGACCAGATCGTCGATGTACATGCGCACCCGCGGATCCCAGTGGCGGTAGTTGGAAGCGTTGATGGCGTACTCGCGGGCACCCGACGGGATGCGGATGTCGCGCGTGGTGCGGACGAAGGCGCCGGTGGACCGGTCGAGGTGGAAGACGTCGACGCCGGCGCCGATCGACAGCAGCATGATGGTCGCCGGTCCATAGGTGACGAGACCAGCAGCGACGATCTTGCTCCCGTCGAACGCTGCCGCGTCGGAGCCGTCGGAGCCGTCGGACGTGAGGATCGAGAAGATGCTGCCGACCGGCGTGTTGATCGCGCAGTTCGACGAACCGTCGAGTGGATCGATGGCGACCGCATAGCGGCCGGCCGGCTCGATGGTGATCGCTCCATCGGCCTCCTCGGAGCACAGCTGTCGGACGGACGTGCCGGTGAGTGCAGCGACGAACAGGTCGTGCGAGAGCACGTCGAGGGGTTGTTGGACGTCGCCGGCGGCGTTGAAGGTGCCGGCCGCGGTGACCGCACTCGGGGCGGGCGCGGCGAGCGCGTCCGCGAGCTGCGAAGCGGCCGACGCGAGGGCGCGGATCACCATCGCAAGCGCCTCGTCGGTGCCTGCTCGGTCGACGATCTCGTCGAGTGCTTCCCTGCTCGCATCGGTCTGCACGTCACGTCCTTCCACATCAGCTCCGACATCGGTCCCGGTCGGGTCGGCACATCATGCGGATCACGGCGAGCGGAAGTAAAGATGAACTATTCTTCGATCGATGAAAGCTTCACCTTCTCGACTCGTCCCGATCGATCCGCTGCGCGACGCCACGCTGAAGCAGATGCGCTCACTGGCGGCGCTGCTGCAGCACGGCAGCATCTCGGCCGCGGCGAAGCACCTCCACCTCACCCCGCCGGCGGTCGGCCAGCAGCTGAAGCTGCTCGAGCGCGCCGTCGGGCTGCCGCTCACCACGCGCACGCCGCGCGGGTTGCGCCCCACCGACGCCGGGCGTGAGGTGCTCGTCGCTGCGGCCAACATCGAGGCCGAGCTGGAGAGCTGTCGTCGGATCCTCTCCAACATCGCCGCGGGCAGCGTCGGCAACGTGGCACTCGGCGCCGTGTCGACGGCGAAGTACTTCGCCCCGCAGCTGCTCGCCGCGTTCTGGCACGAGCACCCCGACATCCACGTCACGCTGTCGATCGGCAACCGGCAGGAGACGATCGCCGCGATCGCCGCGGCCGACGTGGACATGGCGATCATGGGTCGCCCGCCCGAGGAGCTCGATCTCGAGACCGAGGTCATCGGATCGCATCCGCACGTCGTGATCGCCGCGCCGGATCATCCGCTGGCCGGTGCACGCAAGGTGTCGCTGGCACGGTTGTGCGACGAGCGGGTGGTCGTGCGCGAGCACGGCTCGGGCACGCGCCTGCTGCACGACGGGTTGTTCGCTCGCGCCGGCCGCCAGCCGCGGATCGCCATGGAGGTGGCCAGCAACGAGACGATCAAGCAGGCAGTGATCGCCGGCCTCGGTGTGGCGCTGATCTCCGCGCACACGGTGGCTGCCGAGCTGGACGACGAGCGGCTCGTCGCCCTCCACGTCGACGGCACGCCGATCATGCGTCAGTGGTACGCCGTCAAACGTCGCAAGTCCCACCCCTCCCCTGCCAGCGATGCGCTGTGGTCCTCGCTCGTCGAGCACGCGGCCGACCACCTCCCGGTCTTCGTCGGCTGAGTCGTCGTCGAGGCGATCACGTCGAACGGAGGTCGCGTCGTCAAGCACCTCGGCGACGGGATGATGGCCACCTTCGCCAGCGCGGCGCGTGCCGTCGCCGCCGCCGTGGCGATGCAGCAGGGCGGCGACCTGACCCCTCCCGCCAGCCAACGTCTCGAAGTTCTGGAGCAGCAAGCCGGCTGAATCTCCGCTTGCGCATGCGTCAGACTGCACCGATGGCGTGGCTGGTGGCGGGGCTGTTCGTGCTCGGCGTGGTGCCTCTCGTGGTCGCCTACCGCCGTCGCTCCGGTCCGTCGTGGCACCTCGCCCGTCGCGTCTGGTGGCTCCCTGGCTCGATCATGCTCGCCGCGTGCGCATTCGGCGTCGTGCTCCACCGGTTGGTGCCCGAGCTCGCCGTCTGCGATCGCGGGACGTCCGAGCCGATCGAGCCGTCCTGGTCGTGGTGGCCCCTCGGTACGACGTGCCGCTACCCGACGATGGACGGCCAGACGGTGCACCCCGGGTGGACGATCACGCTGTGCCTCGCGATGAGCATCGTGCTGCTCGTCGCCGGCGGCGCCCTGTTGCGACGCCGCTCCTGAACGACGAAAGCCCCGGCCAGCGATCTGCTGACCAGGGCTTTCCATACGTCGGGCTGACAGGATTTGAACCTGCGACCCCTTGTCCCCCAGACAAGTGCGCTAACCAAGCTGCGCTACAGCCCGTATGTGGTCGCCCCGGCCAAGGCCGAAGCGCCCGCTGAGCCTACTGGTCGGGCACCCCGATCGCCCACGACGAATCACGCCGAGAGGACCGGGCGGGATCCTTCTCGGAAAGCGAGAAGGATCCCGCCCGAAGTTGCAGGCGGAGTGAAATGGGCGGCCTGGTGACCGGGACCGGCGACGAGGCCGCCCAGAACGAGCGCGGACGAACCCAGCTCTCAGATGAACAGGTAGACGATGCGCCAGGTGAGGTAGAGGGCCAGGAGCACCATCATCAGCTTGAAGTGCCACGGGGCCTTGGGGTCGTCCTCGCCGTCCTCGACACCGGCGGCGAGGCGGCGGACGTCGATGTTCTTGGCGGTGGCGCGCGGTGGCGCGGGGGCTTCGACGACGCGACCGCACGTCGGGCACGTGCCGTCCTCGTTCATCGCCGAGGGGGTCCAGTACTTGGCGCAGTCCTCACACCACGGCACGGCGAACTACTCCGTCCGTTTGCGCACGCGCAGCTTCAGCGGCGTCGAGCCGAACTCGAACGCCTCGCGGATGCTGCGCTCCAGGTACCGCAGGTACGGCGCCGGCAGCTCGCGGTTGACGAAGAGCGTGAACGTGGGCGGATCGGTGGCGCCCTGCAGCGCGTAGAGCACCTTGAGGCCGTGACCGGCGGGCTGGCGCTGCTGCGCGTCGGCGATCACCCGGTTGACGTCGCGGGTCGGCACACGACGGTGGTACTGCGTGATCGCCTCCTGCAGCACGGGCCGCAGCTTGTGCACGCCCTTGCCCGTGAGCGCCGAGATCTTCAGCACCGGCGCATCGCCGACGAAGTACAGCTTGCGCTGCAGCTCGGCCTGCACCTCGAGGCGCCGCTCGGGATCCTCGATCAGCTCCCACTTGTTGAGCATCACCACGATCGGGCAGCCGGAGGCGTCGACACGCTCGGCCAGGCGCTGATCCTGCGAGGTGACGCCCTCGGTGGCGTCGATGACCAGCAGGGCGATGTCGGCGTCGTCGATGGCGCGCAGGGCACGCACCAACGAGTAGTACTCGGCCGAGTCGTCGATGCGGCTGCGGCGGCGCATGCCGGCGGTGTCGACGAAGACGATGGGGCCATCGGGCGTCTCGACCAACGTGTCGATGGCGTCGCGGGTGGTGCCGGCCATGTCGTGGACGACGCTGCGGTCCTCCCCCACCAGCCGGTTGAACAGCGTGCTCTTGCCGACGTTCGGGCGGCCGACGATGGCGACGCGCGGCGGCTTCGGATCGCCGGGCTTCCACGGCTGCTCCACCAGCTCACCCTCGAGATCGATCATCGGCGCGTCGGCTTCGACCTCGTCGTCGTCCGACGGCGGGAAGCGGGCGATGACCTCGTCGAGCAGGTCGCCGGCTCGGCGGCCGTGCAGCGCGGAGACGGGGATCGGCTCGCCGACCGCCAGCGACAGGAACTCCCAGCGATCGTTCTCGCGGCGGTCGTTGTCGGCCTTGTTGACCACGACCATCACGCTGGCGTCGACCTTGCGCAGCCAATTGGCGATCGCCGAGTCGTCGTCGGTGACACCGGTCGACGCGTCGACGACGAACATCACCACGTCGGCCTCACGCACCGCGGTCTCCACTTGACGGCTGACCTTGGCGTCGAGGTCGCTGCCACCGGGCAGCCAACCGCCGGTGTCGACGAGGAGGAACTTCCGGCCCAACCACTCGGCCTGCTCCTCCTTGCGGTCGCGGGTGATGCCGGGGCGGTCCTCGACGATGGCCACCTGCTCGCCGATGATCCGGTTGAACAACGTACTCTTGCCGACGTTCGGGCGGCCGACGACGACCACGGTGGGCAGGCTCATGACGAAGCTCCGACAAGTGAAGGCACGCGCGCATCGAGCGCGGCGCGCAGGGCGATGCCGTCGGTGGCGACGACCTCGACGGGGCGCGGCAGGTCGGCGAGCGTGAGGCCGTCGAGGAAGCGGCCCTCCTGCAGGCAGACGTCCGGCAACAGGTAGCGATGGCCGGCGGGCTCGGTGGCCAGCACGCGCTGCAGGTCGGCGCCGACCATCAGCCCGGTGACCGACGTGTTGCCGCCGAAGAACTCGTTGCGCACCGGCACGACGCGCACGTCGGCGCGGCCGAGCGACGACACCAGCGGCGCGAGCACCTTGGCCCCGAACTCGCCGGTGAGGATGCCGATCGGTGCGTCGCGCCGAGGCGACAGCTGCAACGCCGACGAGCCGGACCCAGCGCCGGATCCGCAACCTTCTCCGGCACCTCGCGAGCGCAGCGAGGTGTACGACGCCGGGTTGGCAGGTGCGGCGTCCGCGGCGGCGAAGAAGCCGCTCTGCACGCCGGTGGCCTGCGCGGCCTGACCGGAGAACTCGAGCTCGAAGGTGCGCGCCATGCCGATGCCGTCCTCGTGCATCGGGCAGCCCTCGTACGCCTCGACCGACGGGAACGGACGCTCGGCCATCAGGTAGTACTCGTCGGCGGCGAACACCATCCGCCTGCCGAGCACGCTGAGGAACACGTCCTGCCAGTCGTGGATCGCGTCGATCATCGCCGCAGCCTCGGCCTGCGTGTGCAGGCGCATCGACGGCTCGGTGTTGAACCGGCTGAGGCCGAGCGGCACGACCGCGACGGACTCCAGCTCGGGGTACTGATCGAGCACGCCGGCCATCGTGCGATCGAAGATCTCGCCGTCGTTCACGCCGGGGCACAGCACCACCTGCCCGCGCACGCTGATTCCGTGATCGAGCAGCGCCCGCAGCCAGCGCAGGCTCATCCCGCCGCGTGGGTTCTTCAGCATGCGCGCCCGCACGTCCGGGTCGGTGGCGTGGATGCTGACGTGCAAGGGCGACAGCCGCTCGGTGACCACGCGCTCCAGGTCGGCTTCGGTGAAGCGGGTGAGCGTGGTGAAGTTCCCGTAGAGGAAGCTCAGCCGGTAGTCGTCGTCCTTCAGGTACAGGCTGCGGCGCATGCCCTGGGGCAGCTGGTAGATGAAGCAGAACTCGCAGTGGTTGTCGCACGTGCGCACACGGTCGAAAACGGCGCTCGAGACCTCGGCCCCGAACGGCTCGCCGGCGCGCTTGGCCACCGGCACGGTGAGCTCGAAACCGTCGCGGCGGACCTCCAGCTCGACGTCGGCATCATCCGTGGCGAAGCGCCACTCGATGATGTCGCGCGGCATGTGCCCGTCGATGGCCAGGATCTCGTCACCGGCACGCAACCCGGCGCGCGCCGCGGCCGAACCTTCGGCGACGGTGACGACGCGCGGAGCCAGGCGGGACGAGTTGGACACGGCCTCTCAGGCTATCGGCCCAGCTAGCCTGCGCTTCGTGGACGTCGATCGCGTGCTCTTGGCCGAGCCGCGAGGGTTCTGTGCAGGGGTGGAGATGGCGATCAAGGCCCTCACCTGGATGGTGCGCAGCTTCGAGCCGCCCGTGTACTGCTACCACGAGATCGTCCACAACAAGATCGTCGTCGAGCGCTTCGAGGACCAGGGTGTGGTCTTCGTCGACGAGATCGAGGAGGTCCCGCCAGGGCGGCCGATCATGCTCTCCGCCCACGGGTCGGCTCCCGAGGTGGTCGCCGCCGCCCGCGCCCGCGGCAGCTACGTGGTCGACTCGGTCTGCCCGCTGGTCACGAAGGTCCACCACGAGGTGAAGGTGCGCGCCGGCAAGGGCTTCCGCATCGTCTACGTCGGTCACGACGGTCACGAGGAGGCGATGGGCACGATGGCCGTCGCCCCCGACTCGATCAGTCGCGTCGAGAGCATCGCCGAGGTCGACGCGCTCCCCCAGTTCGACCAGCCGGTCGCCCTCCTCGCCCAGACGACGCTGTCGCACCGCGACTGGGCCGACGTCGCCACGGCCGTCAAGGTCCGCTACCCCGGCGCCTGGACGCCCGGCCGCAGCGACCTCTGCTTCGCCACCACCAACCGCCAGTCGGCGCTGATGGCGATGGCCGAGCGCTGCGACGCGATCGTCGTCATCGGCTCGCACAACTCGTCGAACACACGAGCACTGGAGAAGCTGGCCATCGGCGTCGGCTGCCCGCGCGTGCTGCGCATCAACACTGCCGACGAGCTGCCCGACGACCTCAGCGGCATCGTCGGCGTCACCGCCGGCGCATCTGCGCCCGAGGAGCTCGTCGACGACGTGCTCGCCCGCCTCGCGCCACGCGACGGCGTCGAGACGGTCAACGTCACCGACGAGGACGAGTACTTCCCGCCACCGCGCAACATCCGCGAGCTGCAGGTGGCCATCGGCACCTCCGCGGCAGCGATGCTCGGCGGGCCGCTGGCCGCGTCCGCGCAGCTCGACGACCGCGCCTTCGCCGCCAGCGACGCCCTCGAAGCACTGCGCTCGTGACCGCCGAACCGGCCCTGCAGGCGCAGGACCGCGCCCCGCAATCGACCATCGATCCGCGTCTGCTGGTGGTGATCCTCGCCGTCGGCGTGTCGTTCACCGGGTTCGGTGTCGCACTCGCCCGGCTGCCCGGCCGCGTGCACGACCTCGGCCACAGCGACATCGCCCTCGGCGTCGCCGCCGGTCTGTTCCCGGTGATGGCGATCAGCGGCCGCTTGTTGACGGGTTCGCTCATCGACCACCGCGGCTCTCGGCTGGCCGTCGGCCTCGGCATGGCGACGACGTCCGCCGGGCTCGCCCTGTTCGCCGTTCCCGGGCTGACCGGAGTGCTCGCCGCACGCGCCGTCCAGGGCTTCGGCGACGGCGTGCTGTACACCGCGGCCGCCGCCTCGGTGCTCGACCTCGTCCCCGAGGACCGCCGTGCGCAGGCGCTCGGCTGGCTCAGCGCCGGCATCTGGAGCGGGCTGTCACTCGGCACGGCGATCAGTGGCGTCTTCCCTTCGCTGCCCGTCGCCGGCGTCGTCTTCGGCTGCGTCGGTGCACTGGCCCTGTTGGTCGTGCCGTCGCTGCCCGTCGGCCGTCAAGGCGTCGCGCCCTCCGGCAGGCTGATCGAACGACTGATCTGCCCCGAAGCCGTCAAGCCCGGCGGGGTCATCGGCCTGACCAACTTCGGCTACGCGGCGATCACCGGCTTCGCCGTCGTGCTCTACAGCGGCCGCTTCGAGCACGGCAACTGGGTGCTGGCCGCGTTCGGGATCACGCTGCTGCTCGTCCGCGGCGGGCTCGGCTTCCTCGCCGATCGCATCGCGCCCGACCGTGGGCTCAACGTCGCCCACGCCACGCTCATCGCCGGGCTGGTGATCATGGCCGTCAGCCCGAACTTGACCGTGGCGATCATCGGGGCGATGGTCAGCGCGATCGGGCATTCGCTGCCCTACCCGATCCTGGTCACCGCCACCCTCGACCGCACCGGCCCGGAGCGCCGCGGCGGCGTGCTCGGCACGATGAACGCCGGGTTCGACATCGCCGTCGCCACCGCGCTGTTCGCCTTCGGCATCATCTCCGACCTGCTCGGCACAGCCGTCGTCTTCGTCGTCGCCATCGGCGGCGTCATCGTGGCGAACCTGCTCGCCCACTCGATGGACACCGTCTACCGGCCGTCGCGAATTGGGAAGCGGTCTGCGCACCGTCACTAGCGTGGCCGTGTGCTCTCGCCGACCGCCTCCACGATCCGGCTGTTCCTGCACGTGCTGTCGGCTGCGGTGTGGGTGGGCGGGCACGTTGTCATGGGCTTCGCCGCCAAGCCGCTCAGCGACCTCGCGCCCGAGGCGCGCCGATCGTTCACCCGTGCCTACTCGGCGGTCGTGTGGCCGGCGTTCGTGGTCGTCTTCGCCACGGGCATCTGGAACCTCGTCGAGGTGGACATCACCAACACCGACTCCGCCTACCAGGTGACCGTGCTGCTGAAGATCACGGTGGCAATCGCATCCGCCGTGTTCGCCGCGATCGAGCAGTTCGGTCGTACTCGGGTGGTGATCGCCATCGGCGGCGCCCTCGGCGCGATCAGTGCCCTTGCCGCCGTGTTCCTCGGCGTCCTCCTGCGGACGGGCACGGGCTGATGACGACCGAACCGCTCGACCCCGCGGCGTCGATACGCGATCGGTGGGCCGCCGCACGCGGTCCGCTGTTCACCGATCTGTACGAGCTGGTGATGGCCCAGATCTACTTCCGCGAGGGCATCAGCGAGCAGCGCTCCCAGTTCGACCACTTCTTCCGCCGCAACCCGGACTACGGCACCCATCAGGCCGGGTTCTGCGTCACCGCCGGCCTCGGCCCGTTCCGTCGGTGGTTGCGCAACCTTCGCTTCGGCGCCGAGGAGGTCGCCGCCCTCGGTGCGCTGCGCGACTCGGCGGGCAGGCCGATGTTCGCCGACGACTTCCTTGCATGGCTGTCGGTGCCCGATCGCTTCGCCGCGCTGGAGCTCACTGCGATTCCCGAGGGTCGCGTCGTGCACCCGCACGTCCCGGTGGTCACCGTCACCGGTCCGCTCGCCGCTGCCCAGCTCGTGGAGACCGCACTGCTCAACCACATGAACTACGCCACGCTGATCGCCACCAAGGCGTCACGCATCGTCGGCAGCGCTCGAGGTGGCACCGTGCTCGAGTTCGGCATGCGCCGCGGCCCCGGCGCCGGTGCCAGCGACGGCGTGCGCGCTGCGCTGATCGGTGGCTGCGCCGGGACGTCCGACGTCGAAGCGGCGATCGCACTCGGCACCCAACCGCGCGGCACCCACGCACACGCACTGGTGCAGGCCTACCTGGCCAACGGTGGCGGCGAGCTCGAAGCTTTCCGGGCGATGGCCCGCGCTGCCCCGGACGATTGCGTCCTCCTCGTCGACACCGTCGACACGCTGCACTCCGGCGTGCCGCACGCGATCACGGTGTTCGAGGAGCTGCGCGCTGACGGCTATCGCCCCGCCGGCGTGCGGCTCGACTCGGGCGACCTCGCCTACCTCGCCGTGCAGACAGCGAAGCTGCTCGACGATGCCGGCTTCGGCGAGGTACCGATCGTGCTGTCCGGCGATCTCGACGAGCTCAACATCTGGCAGATCCTCACCCAGGTCGACGAGGAGTCGCGTCGGATCGGGCTCGACCCCGAAGGTGTCCGCCGCCGCCTCGCCTACGGCGCCGGAACGCGCCTGATCACCTCCCACGGCGATCCGTCGCTGGGCGGTGTCTACAAGCTCGTCGGGCTCGAGCGCGACGGCGAGTGGTCGCCGGCGATCAAGATCTCCGAGGATCCCGGCAAGGTGCCGCTGCCCGGCCGCAAGCGGGCGTGGCGGCTCTCCGATCGCCGCGGGATGTCGATCGTCGACCTCGTTGCGCTGCCCGACGAACATCCGCTCGACGCGCCGCTGCTGATCACCCACCACCCCACTCGTCCCGACCTGCGCGCCGTGCGTTCGCGCGACGACATCGCCGAGGTCGAGGTGCTGCACGAGCCCGTCGATCTGGACGCGCCGGACGAGCCCCTCGAGGTCATGCGCGAGCGCTGCCGCGCCGACATCGAACGGCTCGACATCGGCGTGCGGCGACTGGTCAACCCCCACCGCTACCACGTGTCGGTCAGCAACGCGTTGCACCAGATGCGCGCCGAGCTGATCGCCCGCACCGACCCGAGCTAGCGCCCGTCGATGGGCGCGCTCACATCTCCTGGTTGGTCGAGACCATCCACGGGGTGCCGAAGCGATCGGTGACCATGCCCCACGCCGGCGAGAAGAACGTCTGCGTGATGTCCTGCGTCTTGGCTCCGCCTTCGGCCAACGCGGCGTACACGCGGTTCGCCTCGGCTTCGTCGTCAGTGCTGAACGTGACCATCATCCCCTGCACGGGCGGGAACGGCACGTTCATCGGATCGTCGGATGCCATCAGCAGATCGTCGCCGATCTTCAGCGCGGCGTGGATGACGGTGTCGGGCGGGCCCATCGGGTTCGCCCCCTGGTCCGGCGCATCCGCCATCGTCATGATGAACACCTCGCCACCGAAGATCTCCTGGTAGCGGGTGAACGCTTCGCGGCAATTGCCGCCGAAGAACAGGTACGGCTGAAAGGCCATGGGGATCCTCCAAGGTTCGATGTGTCGGACAGCTTGGACGATCCTGTCAGCGCGAACTCATCGCGCCGGTTCCGCTCAGTTGCGGGGAACCTGGCTCCACGGGACCTCGCGGTCGACGCGCACGTCGCCGGGCAGGCCGAGCACGCGCTCACCGAGGATGTTCAGCATCACTTCCGTGGTGCCGCCCTCGATCGAGTTGGCGCGGCTGCGCAGGAACGCCTTCTGCAGCGTCTCGAAGCCCTGGGCCGTCTCCGGCCGGATCATCTCGTAGCTGCCGTAGAGCATCCCCTCGGCGCCGAGCAGGTCCATCACCTTGGCGTAGATGTCCTTGTTCAGGTTGGCCGAGGCCATCTTGCCGATCGAGCCTTCCGGCCCCGGGTCGCCCAGCTTGCGGTTCTGCGAGGCGCGGATGTTGGTGAGGCGAAGCAGTTCGGCGCGGACCCAGAGCTGCATCACCTCGTCGAGGGTGGCCTTGTCCTTGCGATCGTCCGGCAGGTTCTGCCAGGTGCTGACGAGATGGGCGATCTGGCCCGAGCCCTTGGCCGGGATGGTCCCGCCGATCGACACCCGCTCGTTCATCAGCGTGGTCAGCGAGACGCGCCAACCGTCGCCCGGCTTGCCGAGCATCTCGCTGTCGGGGATGCGCGTGTCGGTGAAGAAGACCTCGTTGAACTCGGCCTCGCCGGTCATCTGGCGCAGCGGCAGCGTCTGCACGCCCGGCGCGTGCATGTCGACCACGAACGCGGTCAGGCCGGCGTGCTTGACCGCCTCCGGATCCGTGCGCACGACCAACAGGCCCCACCGCGACAGGTGGGCGAGCGTCGTCCACACCTTCTGGCCGTTGACGATCCACTCGTCTCCGTCACGAACGCCCTTGGACGACAGGCCGGCGAAGTCGCTGCCCGAGCCGGGTTCGCTGAACAGCTGGCACCACACCTCTTCGCCGGTGAACAGCGGCCGGAGGTAGCGGCGCTTCTGCTCTTCGCTGCCCCACACCGCAACCGTCGGGCCCGTCATGCCGTGACCGATCGGGTTGCGATACATCGGGTTCGGCGCACCGGCGGCATAGACACGTTCGTTGACCAGGCGCTGCAACTTGGCGTTGAGGCCGAGCCCGCCGTGGCCTTCGGGGAACTGGACCCACGCGAGTCCCTTGTCGAACTGTGCGCCGAGGAAGTCGACAGCCGAGGTCGACTTCGGCGGGAACTGATCGAGGAGCTCGGTGACGAGGTCGTCGACACGCTGCTCGTCAGCGTTCAGGTGCGTCTCGGTGATGGTCATGGCCCGTCAAGGTAGTGGCCGTGTGCAAGCAATCCCCAACCGGGGCGCCGTCATTCGGTGTCGTCGTCGCCGTCGTCGATCTCATCGAACCCGGCGGCCTCCAGCCGCGCGAGCAGCGTGTCGCGGATGCTCATCCCCGGCTCGCGTGCGCTGCCCCCGGCGATGCGCCAGCCGAGCCGGCTGCTGTAGAGCAGCGGCGCCTCGCGCAGGCGGTTGGCGCCCACGGCGACCACACGCGCGAAGAACAGCTCGTGGTCGATCATCGGCTTGACCTCGAACGTCTCGCACGCCAGCCAGGCAATGCAGTTGCGCACCACCGGCAACCCGGAACCCGGGCCGTCGCCGGCGATCGGCTCGAGGTGCTCGTCGGCGATGTAGCGGAACTTGCGCCCGGGGTAGGAGAAGTACTGGCCGACGTCCACCTGGTCGCCGGCGAGGATGCTCACGCTGAACCGGCCGCTGGCAACCATCAGCGGGTGCGTGTCGTGCTTGGGTGAGACGCTCGCCATCACCACCGGCTCCTCGAAGCTCACCTGGCTGACCCAGTGGCTGCAGTACGCGCGGGTGACACCGTCGTGATGCGCGCCGACGATCTGCACGCCCTTCATCATCTGGCCCAACGAGCGCTTGATGGTCGGATCGATCACACCAAAACCCTACGTTCGAGATCGACCGGCGATCCGGCTTCGACCGGGATGGTCCGGAACTCGGTCACGCTGTCGCCTCCGCCAGCGTTCCCGTTCGCTCATCGAACACCGCAACGCAGAAGTACGACTTGACGGCGATCCTCGACTCGACGAAGAAGCTCAACTGCGCCCCGACCTCGATCAACTGCCGCCGGCGACGATCGGTCTGCTCGTCGACGCACTTCGAATGAACGGCGGCATCGAGCTCGTCGGGCGGCACCGTCTCGAACGGCGCGGCGTCCGCGGGATCGGCGAGTAGCGACGAGTAGGCACCGGTTCCGTAGACCTCGGCGATGTGCCGTTTGGAGCAATCCACGTCGTCCACGCTCGAGAACCGTGCTTCCGGCATCGACGCCAGGCACATGCCGACGCGCAGCACCTCGTTTCGTGACGGGGAGTCGTCCGTCGCGTCGTCTCGCACGACGGAGGTGACGAACCAGATCGCGCCGACGAGGACCGCACCGAGCACGTAGCGCATCGCCGTCATCTGGTACAGCCGAAGGTTCTTCGCGGGTCGCTGCTGCTCGGGTGGGCGGAAGGTGGGCTCAGCCACGGCGATGAGGACGAGGGTGTCGGTCGGTCATGATGCCGGCGGAGCGTATTCGACGGCTCGGACCATCGAGGTCACGTGGGAGTCGTCGTGATCGGTGGCGGGTCGGCGAGTGCGCCGCGGCGTGACTCGAACTCGGCGAGGCAGAAGAACTTGCCTGCCTTGCGTCCCTGGCCGACGAAGCTGATCTCTGCACCGGCGTCGATGAGCTGCTGGCGCTCGGTGTCCGACACGCCGTCGATGCACCGCGACGCCGCCTGCTCGTCGGCCGACGTCGAGCTCAGCTCGCTGAAGATGCCCTGGCCGAAGACCTCCACCGTGTGTGGCTCGGAGCAGTCGACGTCATGGATCGACGTCACCCGGCCCGACGGCACCTTGGTCAGGCACATGCCGACGCGCAGATCGCCGAACCGCGACGGGTCCTGCGTGCCGGTGCCGAACCAGATGAACGCGCCGACGAGTGCGCTGCCGATCAGGACCGCGGCGATGATCGTTCGCGTTCGCGACCGCGGCCGACGCGGGACGTGCATCGCGTAGCCGGGCGTGCTCGGCGCCACCGGCGACGGGGCCGACCATGGCAGTGACACATTCGAACCGTACTGGGCGCCGGTGTCAGTCAGTTCCAGGAGCTCAGCCAGCGTTGGTGCTCGCGGCGCTCGCCGGCGGCCAGCTCGGGGAAGGACTCGCGCAGGCGGGCCAGCGTGCCGAGTGCGATGCGGTCGGCGACGTTCTCCGGCCTGCGCAGCAGGGACACGCGCAGGTTGTTGAGGATGCGCAGCGCGATCGCGCGCGATGGCGTGGGCAGCAGCATCGCCGACGTCATCCGGTCGCGCGTGCCGGTCAGCTGCTGCCAGTGCGCCTCTGCGTCGGTCGCGGCGACGATGCGGCCGCCGTTGAACGGGTCGCCCATGCGCCCCGTCGCGGGGTCGCGCACCATGAAGTGGCCGGGCAGTCCGATCGGCTCGATCGCAACGTCCAGCCGTCGACCGACCTCGACCGCGACGACCGACAGCGTGATCGGCATGCCGAGCCCGCGGCGGATCACCTCGTGGAGGTACGAGTTCGCCGGGTCGTGGTAGTCCTCGCGGTTTCCGATCATCAGCCCGGTGCCGAACAGTGCAGACATCACCCCGTCGAACGACCGGTCGCACCTCGACGCAAGATCGTCGAGCCCGCGAATGACGACACCGACATCGACCGACGGCTGGAAGCTGGCGCCGATCAAGCCGATGAGCAGATCGAGGTGGTCGCCCGCCTGCACTCGGTTGACGAGACGGGCGAAGCGCGTCGCGGCATCGGTTCCACCCGAGGAAGCGGTCGGCTCCATGGCGAGAACGTACCGTCGGCTACCTTCCGAGCCATGTTCCCAGGCGCATTCGTCGAGACCCACCCGGACAAGCCCGCCATCATCATGGGCGGTTCAGGGTTCACCCAGACCTTCGCCGAGCTCGATGCAGCCGCCAACCGATGCAGTCGCTTGCTGCGCGCCGCGGGCGTGCAGCCGGGTGATCACGTTGCCGTGTGCATGGAGAACCACGACCGATACTTCGAGGTGATCTGGGGCTGCCACTACGCCGGCGCCGTCTACACCGCCTGCTCCAGCAGGCTCACCAGCCCTGAGTTGTCCTACATCCTGCGCGACTCGCAGGCCAAGGTGTTCATCACCTCCAAGTACAAGGCCGACCAGGCTGCGGAGATCGTCGCCGACACGCCCGGCGTGACGCTGCGGCTGATGCTCGACGGCACGATCCCCGGCTACGAGGGCTACGAGCAGGCCGTCGCCGCGCAGAGCCCCGAGCCGCTCGACGGCGTGCGCATCGCGGGTACCGACATGCTCTACTCGTCGGGCACGACCGGCATGCCGAAGGGCGTGACGAAGCCGTTCGAGTCGATCGTCCTGGGCGACGCGACCGCTGCGGTCGGCTCCACGTTGGCCGCGCTGTTCGGGGCCACCTTCGACAGCATCTACCTCACCCCGGCGCCCTTCTACCACGCAGCCCCGCTGCGCTTCAGCCTCGGTGCGCAGGCGCTCGGCTGCACCGTGGTCGGCATGGAGCACTTCGACGCCGAGCAGTACCTGGCCCTCGTCGAGCGCTACGACGTCACCCACACGCAGGTCGTGCCGACGATGTTCGTGCGCTTCCTCAAGCTGCCCGATGAGGTGCGCGCCAAGTACGACGTGTCGTCGCTGCAGTGCGTCATCCACGCCGCCGCGCCGTGCCCGATCCCGGTGAAGAAGCAGATGATCGAGTGGTTCGGCAAGGTCATCCACGAGTACTACGCAGGCACCGAGGGCAACGGCTTCGTCTACTGCAACAGCGATATGTGGCTGGCCCACGAGGGCACGGTCGGCACGCCCATCGCCTGCGTCGTGCACATCGTCGGCGAGGACGGCGAGGAGGTGCCGCACTACGAGAGCGGCACCATCTACTTCGAGGGCGGCGCCTCGTTCGAGTACCACAACGACCCGGAGAAGACGAAGGGCTCGCGCCACCCGAAGGGTTGGAGCACGCTCGGCGACGTCGGCTACCTCGACGACGACAACTTCCTCTACCTCACCGATCGCAAGGCGTACATGATCATCTCGGGCGGGGTGAACATCTACCCGCAGGAGGCGGAGAACGTGCTCGTCACCCATCCGAAGGTGATCGATGCTGCTGTCTTCGGCATCCCCAACGACGACTTCGGCGAAGAGGTCAAGGCCGTCGTGCAGCCCGTGGCGATGCCCGAGTCGGACGAGGAGGCGGCGGCGCTGTCCAAGGAGCTCATCGCCTACTGCCGCAGCCAGCTGGCCGACGTGAAGTGCCCGCGCAGCATCGACTTCCGCACGGAGCTCCCCCGCCACCCGACGGGCAAGCTCTACAAGCGCCTGCTGAAGGACGAGTACTGGAAGGCCGCCGGCCGCTCGATCTGAGACCGCACGAGACTTCCGGGCGGGATCCTTCTCGGAAGCCGAGAACGTGGCCGCCGGGAATCGGGTTCGACGCCGGGTCGTCAGCGCGAAGCGGTGTGGAGCGCGCCGATCCAGCGGGCGAGGGTGAGGCTGTGGGTCGAGCTCCACACCGGCTCGGCGCCGTGCTGCACGGCGTCGGCGAACTGGTCGATCATCCGGCCGTAGGCGTCGGCTCCGGCGACCTCGTGATCGACCGTCCCGCCGTCGGGGAGCCGCACCGTGAGCGTGCTCGGCTCGGCCGGACCGGGGGCCGACTCGGTGAGGATGCGGATCGAACCGGCGGTGCCGATGATCTCCAGCGAGCGCTGCTCCGCGGCGTCGAAGCTGACCGACGCGGTGGCGGTGAACCCGTCGCCGAGGTCGAGCCAGCCACTGAGCGACACGTCGACACCCGCCGCGTTGCGCACCGCTGAGGCGGCGACGGCGACCGGTTCGCGGGTCGCCAGCATCACCGCCGGGCCGAGGCAGTAGATGCCGACGTCGAACAACGCACCGGCACCGCGAGCGTCGAGACGGTGGTCGTCGAGCTTGCGCAACGGGAACATGAACGAGCCGGTGGAGAACCGCAGCGAACCGAGGTCGGTGCGGGCGAGCTCCAGCACGAGCTGGTGGCGCGGGTGGTGCGGCCACATGTACGCCTCGACGAGCACCCGACCGGCCGCGGCTGCGGCGTCGTAGACCTCTGCGGTGTCCGCGGCCGAGAGCGTCAGCGGCTTCTCGCACAGCACGTGCTTGCCGGCCTCGAGGCAACGCAGGATCCACGGCTTGTGGCCATCGTTGGGCAGCGGGATGTACACCGCGTCGACGTTCGCATCACGCAGGACCTCGCCGTACGGCGCGTCCGAACCCGACGCGTCGCGGCTCGCTTCGGCGACGACGGTGTGGCGATCGCTCGCCTCCATCGGCGGCAGCAGGCGCCCGCGGTAGATCCGCGACGACGCCCCGATCACACCCCATCGAAGTGCGCTCATCCGTTGATCACGCACATGCGGATCTCGGTCATCTCCTTGATGCTGAACGCCGGCCCTTCACGGGTGTTGCCACTGTCGCGCAGGCCGCCGTACGGCTGCTGATCGGCACGCCACGTGGGCACCTCGTTGACGAGCACGCCGCCGTAGTCGAGGGTGCGGATGGCCTTCATCCCCTTCGAGATGTCGGAGGTGAAGATCGCCGCTTGCAGCCCGAAGTCGCTGTCGTTGGCGATGGCCAGCGCCTCGTCGAGCGTGTCGTAGGCGGCGATCGCCACGACGGGGCCGAACACCTCCTGCGAGCAGACCTTCATGTCGGGCGTGGCCCCGGTGATCACCGTCGGCAGCAGCACACCATCGGCCGACAGCTCGCCGCCGGTGGCCACGCTTGCCCCCGCTGCTTCCGCCTCGGCGACCCATCCGGCGACGCGTTCGCGCTCGCTCTTCGAGATCAGCGCCGACACGTCGGTGGTCTCCTCCATCGGGTCGCCCACCACGAGCTGCTTGACGTGACCGACCAGCTCGGCGGTGAACTCCTCGGCGATGCTGCGGTGGACGAGGATGCGCTGGGTGCTGATGCAGCTCTGCCCGGCGTGACTGAACCCGGCGACCTTGATCTTCGCCGCCGCCGTCTTCCAGTCGCCGTCGGCCTCGATGATCACCGGCGCGTTGTTGCCGAGCTCCAGCCCGACGCGCTTGCGCGGTGCACGAGCGCGGATGCCCCAACCCACCGACGGCGAACCGGTGAAGGTGATCAGGGCGATGTCCGGGTGGTCGACGATCGCGTTGCCGACCGTGCCACCGCCGCCCGTCACCACGTGGAGGTAGTCGGCGGGCAGGCCGCACTCGTCGATCAGCATCGCGGCCAGCGTGATGGCGCTGAACGGGGTCTGGCTGGCCGGCTTGAGCACCACCGGGCAACCGGCGGCGATCGCCGGCGCCAACTTGTGCACCACCAGGTTGAGGGGGAAGTTGAACGGGGCGATCGCACCGACGACACCGATCGGCACGCGCAGGGTGAAGCCGAGCTTCCCTTCGCCGGCGGAGATGGCGTCGAGCGGGATCATCTCCCCCGCCAGCGTGCGCGCTTCGGCGGCGGCGAACTGGAACGTGCCGACGGCGCGCTCAGCCTCCACGCGTGCCGTCTTGATCGGCTTGGCCGCCTCCTTGGCGATGATCGTGGCGAACTCGTCGCGTCGGGCGGTGAGGCGAGCAGCCGCCTTGTCGAGGATCTCGGCGCGCTTCCACAGCGGCAACGGGTTGTCCTTCAGCGCCCGCTTGGCGGCCGCGACCGCGGCGTTCACCTCGGCCTCACCGTGCTCCGGGATCTCCCCGATGATCGAGTCGTCGTACGGGTTGCGAACCGTGATCGTCATGCGACCGACGATACTGGCCCCCATGCCGCCGGTCTCCCACGCCTACCTCGACTGGGACGGCCCCATCGCCTTCGCCCACCGCGGTGGTTCCAGCGACGTCCCGGAGAACACGATGCCGGCCTTCCAGTACGCCGTCGACAACGGTTACCGCTACGTCGAGACCGATGTGCAGGTCACCGCAGATGGCGTGCTCGTCGCGTTCCACGACGACGACCTGCGGCGCACGTGCGGTCGCGCCGGACGGATCAGCCAGCTGCCGTGGAGCGAGGTGTGCACCGCGATGGTCGACGGGAAGGCGCCCATCCCGCTGCTGGACGACATCCTCGGCGAGTGGCCGGAGCTGCGCGTCAACATCGACTGCAAGAGCAACCGCGCCGTCGACGCGCTGGTCGCCGCGCTGCGTCGCACCAACTCGCTGCCCCGCGTGTGCGTCGGTGCGTTCAGCGACACCCGGCTGAGGCGGTTGCGCGGCATCCTCGGCAGCGACCTGTGCACCACGCTCGGTCCGGGTGCGGTCGCCGCACTGCGGTTCGGCCGGCCGAGTGGCACCGGCCGCCGCGCCATCGGTGGGCTCGCCGCCCAGGTGCCCGTTCGCCAAGGCCCGTTGACGGTGACCGATCAGCGGTTCGTCGAGCGTGCCCATCGCCTCGGCATCCACGTACACGTGTGGACGATCGACGACCCCGTCGAGATGCGCCGCCTGCTCGACCTCGGCGTCGACGGGATCATGACCGACCGGCCCGTCGTGCTGCGCGAGGTGCTCGAGGAGCGCGGTCTGTGGCACTGAGTCCGGAATAGGTCATCGGAGCGGGACGTTTGCGCTCGCAACATCCGTTCACGATCCGTGAGGTCACCATGTCCTACCCCGCCAGCCACCTCGACCTGCTCCAAGCCCCCGGCACGGCGATGCTCAGCACGCTCACGCCGTCCGGCGCAATCCAGACCACCGCCGTCTGGTACCTGCTCGACGGCGACGAGCTGAAGTTCAGCCTCAACGCATCACGCAAGAAGACCCAGCACCTCCTCGCCAACCCGGTGGTCAACGTGTTCTTCCTCGACCCGCAGAACCCGTTCCGCACCCTCGAGGTGCGCGGCACCGCGTCGCTGACGCTCGACGACACCTTCGAGCTGCGCGACAAGGTCGGCAAGCAGTACAGCGCCGACGTCGCCAGCTTCGACGAGCCCGGCGCCGTCCGCTACGCCGCCGTCATCACCCCGACGAGAGTCGTCGCCAACGGCTGACCGTCCTCACGGTGGGTCGACGAAGCGCCGGTCGGCCGCAGTCCCATGATGCGATCGACGAACCGAGATGAGAGGTGTGCGGTCATCGGCCGCACACCTCTCACCCCGCCGAGTTGGTCACGAGCGCGATGAGAGATGTGCGGTCATGGGCCGCACATCACTCACCTCGCGAGGGCGGGACTCGGGTCAGCGAGCACCGAGGTCACGGTCAGGGGGCGAGCTCGGCTCGGAGCTCCTTCTTGAGGACCTTGCCCGTCGCGTTTCGCGGCAGGGCTTCGTCGCGGATGATGACGATGCTCGGGACCTTGAATCGGGCGAGGCGTTCGGCGGCGAAGCCCTGCAGCTCGCCGGCGGTCAGCGTCGTCCCCGGCTTGGGGATGATGATCGCGGCGACCTCTTCGCCGAGCGATGCGTGGGGGACGCCGACGACAGCGACGTCGAGCACGCCGGGGTGCTCGAACAGCGCCGCCTCGACTTCGGCGCAGTACACGTTCTCGCCACCGCGCAGCACCATGTCCTTGATGCGGTCGACCACGTAGACGTAGCCGTCCTCGTCGATGCGCGCTGCGTCGCCGGTGTGGAACCAGCCGTCGACGAACGCCTCAGCGGTCGCCTCCGGCTTGTTCCAGTAGCCGCGCACGTTGTTCGGACCGCGCACGATCAGCTCGCCGACGGTGCCGGTGGGCAGCTCGTTGCCCACCTCGTCGACCACCTTCGCATCAGCCACCGGCGCGGGCAGGCCGACGCTGTCCTTCTTGGCGAAGTACATCGAACCGGAGTTGGCGATGACCGCGGACGTCGTCTCGGTGAGGCCGTACCCGTTCGCCGGCGACACCTTGCCGGCGAACTCCGACTCGATCTTGGCGATCGAGTCGGGCGGCACCGGCGAACCGCCCTGCGAGATCCCGGCCAACGTCGACAGGTCGCGGTTGGCTGCATCGGGGTGCTCCAGCAGGCTGCGCACCACGGTCGGCACGCCGGCGATGACGGTGACCTTCTCGCGCTCGATCAGGTCGAGCGCCTCGTCGACGTCCCACTTGTACTGGGTGACGATGCACCCGCCGGTGGCCGTGATCAGGTACAGCCCGGTGAGCCCGCCGATGTGGAAGAACGGGAACGTCCAGAGCGCGACCGTACGCGGCGCCGCAGGCGCGGGCGGTGCGTCGGCCGCAGGCGGCGGTGCCATCACGGCGAGCATCGCCCCGTTGACGATCGTGTTGGTGATGTTGGTGACGTGGTTGCGGTTCGACCCCACCGCACCCTTCGGGAAGCCCGTGGTGCCCGAGGTGTACAGGATCGTGGCGTCGTCGTCGGGGGCGATGTCGACCTCCGGCAGCGAGCCGGGATCATCGCCGGCCATCAGGTCGGCCCACAGCACGCCGGTCAGCCCGGCCGGCAGGGCATCGGCTCGCGCCACGACGGTCGTCACGATGGGCAGCTTCGGCGCCACTTCGTCGAGGCGCTGCGCCCGCTCGCCGTCGATCAGCAACGCGGTGGTGCCGCTATCGGTGAGCGCGTACTCGAGCTCGGAAGCGATCCACCACGCGTTGAGGCTGACGGAGATCGCCCCGATCGACTGGCAGGCCCAGAAGGCGATGACCCACTCCGGGTAGTTGCGCATCCCGATCGCGACGCGGTCGCCCTTGCGCACACCGGCACCGACGAGGTGCGCGGCGAGGATCCGGACCTGGCGGTGCGCCTCGGTGAAGGTGATCCGCTCCGCGCCGTAGACGAGGAACACCGCGTCGCCGTGCACCGCGGTCGTCAGCCAGATGTCGCGCAGGCTCGCCGGAGCGTTGACGTACGCCCGCAGCGCCTGCCCCTCGATCTCCACCGGACCGATCTCGAACGGTGCACCCGGACCGGTGAGGAACGCCAACGCTTCGCTTCGAGTTGCCATGGCCCGGGAACGTAGCAACCGGCTCGGCGGCGACGAGAGGCGTAGGTTGACGAAGATGTCAGGTGCTGCGGTCCCCGCGTTCAACGTTCCAACCGGCAGCGTTCGTTCGCCAGGTGGCATGGTGGCCAGCGCCGACCAGCTGGCCACCCAGGCAGGCCTCGTCGCCCTCGCGCTCGGCGGCAACGCGGTGGACGCGGCGATCGCCACCAACGCGGCCATCGCGGTCACCGCGCCGCACCTGTGCGGGCTCGGTGGCGACCTGTTCGCGCTGGTCCACATCGGCGGCGACGTGCACGCCCTGAACTCCACCGGCCGGGCCGGCTCCGGCTCCGATCCCGACGCCCTGCGCGCCGAGGGCCACACGACGATGCCGTTCCGCCACGACATCCGCACCGTCACGGTGCCCGGCTGCGTCGACGGATGGATCGCGCTGCACGAGCGCTACGGCACGTTGCCGCTCAGTGATCTGCTGGCGCCGGCCATCGACCTCGCCGAGGGCGGCTTCCCCGCCAGTCCCCTGCTCGTCGGTTCGCTCGCGTCCGTCGACGAACGTGGTCGCGCCGCGCTCCACGAGCTGGCGTCGCAGGCGACGCGCCCTGGAGCGCGAGTGCGACGCCACGGCGTCGGGCGCACGCTGCGGGCGATCGCCGAGGGTGGCCGCGCCGCGTTCTACGACGGTGAGCTCGGCGCCGGGCTGAGAGCGCTCGCCGGCGACCTGTTCTCCGCTGACGACCTGCACCAACGCCAGGCCGAGTGGGTGACGCCGCTGCGAACCCGGGCCTGGGGCGTCGACCTGTGGACGTTGCCGCCGAACTCGCAGGGGTACCTGATCCTCGCCGCGGCAGCGCTGGCCGACGGTCTCGACCTGCCCGCCGATCCTGACGATCCGCAGTGGGCGCACCTCCTCATCGAAGCGGCGACCGCCGTCGGTCACGACCGTCCGCAGGTGCTGCACGATCGCGCCGATGGTGATGCGTTGGTTCGCGATCGCGCCGCGCGCGGCGCGATGGTCGATCCCGCCCGCGCGTCGCGTCGAACGGTGCCCGGCCACGACGGCGACACGACGTACCTGTGCACCACGGACCGACACGGCAACGGCGTGTCGCTGATCCAGTCGAACGCGTCCGGCTTCGGCAGCTGGATCGTCGAACCGATCACCGGCATCAACCTGCACAACCGCGGCCTCGGCTTCTCGCTCGAGCCGGGTCACCCGGCCGAGCCGCTGCCCGGCCGTCGTCCGCCGCACACCCTCTGCCCGGCGATGGCCACCAACGCAGCGTCGTCGAACGAGCCGGGCAGCCTGCGCGCCGTGTTCGGCACGATGGGCGGCGACGCCCAGCCGCAGATCGTGCTGCAGGTGGCGGCTCGACTGTTCGCCCACGAGCAGTCCCCAGCCGTCGCCATCAACAGCGGTCGCTGGACGCTGCGCGGTCCCGTCACCGGCTTCGACACCTGGACTGCGCCACAGGGTCCGCTCGTCGAGGTGGAGGGCAACGCACCCGGTGAGTGGGCGGCAGCGTTGGAGGCGAAGGGTCACACCGTGGTCCGCTCGCCTGCCTTCGACAGCGGGTTCGGCCACGCCCACGCGATCGTCCGCGACGAGGAGGGGTTCTGGTCCGGCGCCGCCGATCCACGCGCTCGCGTCGGCTCTGTTGCCGGTCGATGAACTCCCGCTGAGCACCGGGACGCCTTGGTCTGACCAGTAGTACCGTTCGCTCATGCGCGTCGACAGCAACTTCTTCTGCACCGTCCCGATGCCCGACGCCGGTGATCCGGCAATCGCCGCCACCGCGAGGCGCTACGACAACGACGCCGTCGTCGAGTGCTACCGCAACCTGGCCGAATGGGCCAAGACCGCGGACTCGCTGGGTTTCGACACGATGTGGCTCACTGAGCACCACTTCCAGTACGAGGGCTACGAGGTCCTGCCGAACCTGATCCAGTTCGGCCAGCACCTGGCGATGTTGACCAACGAGCTGCGCTTCGGGCAGATGTTCAACGTCGTGCCGCAGTGGCACCCGCTGCGTCTCGCGGAGGACTTCGCCCTCGCCGACATCGTCACCGGCGGACGGATGGAGTTCGGTGTCGGTCGTGGCACCGTGCCGCGCGAGGCGTGGGCGCTCGGCACCGTGGTCGCCAGCGGCGACAACGCCATGTCGGCCGAGCACGATCGCATCAACCGCGAGGTCTTCGAGGAGGCGATGGAGGTCATCAAGCTGGCGTGGGGCCAGGAGCGCTTCAGCTACCGCGGCAAGCAGTTCACCTTCCCGCCCGACGACGTGCCCGACCGCGGCACCACGGTGAACGACCTCACCCTGATCCCCAAGCCGACACGTCACGTCGACATCTACCAGCCCGTCTCCTCACCGGAGACCGTCGAGTACGTGCCACGCGCGCTGCACAAGGCCGTCTACTGGCTGAGCAACGCCACGAGTCAGAAGCAGAAGTGGGATCGCTACGCCGAGGTTCGCGACGAGGTCGGGTCACCGGTCAGCCCCGGTGAGGACCGCTGCCTCGTCCTCAACCTCCACGTCGGGCGCACACGCGAGCAGGCGATGGTCAAGGGCAAGCCCGGCCACGACGAGTTCGTCAAGTTCCTCTCGCCGTACGGCCGGTTTGCCTCGTACCAGAACCCCGACGGCTCGAAGGTGCCGTTCGACTTCCAGCCCACCGTCGAGGACAGCCTGGCGCAGAAGATCCAGATCGTCGGCTCGATCGACGACGCCGTCGACGCCATCGGCTTCTGGCGCGACCTGCTCGACCTCAGGCACATCTGCTTCTTCTTCGACTTCCCCGGTCTGACGCGTGAGGACATGAACGAGCAGATGCACCTCGTCGCCGAGGAGGTCTTCCCGCGCCTCGGCGAGCCGATCGAGCGGCGCCCGCTGCCGAACCTCACGCCGATCCACTGAGCAACGTGACCGAGATGCCGCTCGCCGCACGGGCGCTGGACGAAGCGGGGTTCCTCGTCCTGCCGTCGTTCGTCGAGCCGCACGCACATCTCGACAAGGCGTTCCTGGCCGAGACGGTGCACAACCCGACCGGCGACCTGATGGGCGCCATCCTGGCGATGCACGACGCCCGCGATCGGATCAGCCTCGACGACACGATCGTGCGCGCCGAACGGGCCGCCCGGCTGATGCTGAGCAACGGCGTCACCGCCATCCGCACCCACGCCGACACCACCGAGGCCAACGGCCTCATGTCGGTGCAGGCGCTGATCGAGGTCCGCAACCGCCTGCGCGGCCTGATCGACATCCAGGTCTGCGCCCTCACCGGGTGGCCGACCATCGGTGCCGAGGGTGCCGACAGCCGCGCCCTGCTGCGCGAGGCGATCGCCATGGGCGTCGACCTCATCGGTGGGTGCCCGCACCTGGAGACCGACCCGTGCGAGGCCAACGAGAACTTCCTGGCCATGGCCGCAGCAGCGGGCCTGCCGGTCGACCTGCACACCGACGAGACGCTGAACCCGGACGTGCTGGGCCTGGCCGATCTTGCCGAACGGGTCATCGCCTCCGGCTTCCCGCACGGTGTCACCGCCAGCCACTGCTGCAGCCTGTCGATGCAGTCGGCGGAACGCCAGCAGGAGGTCGCCGAACTGGTCGCCGAGGCGGGCATCCACGTGATCGCACTCCCCCAGACCAACCTGTTCCTGCAAGGGCGCGACCGCCAGGAGGGCATGCCGCGTGCCTTGACCGCCGTGCGCGCCCTGCGTGCTGCGGGCGTCGACGTCGCCGCCGGTGCGGACAACCTGCAGGACCCGTTCAACCCGGTGGGACGCGGCGACCCGCTGGAGACCGCCTCGCTGATGATCGCCTCCGGGCACCTGCTGCCCGACGAGGCGTTGCACTCCATCACCGCTGCCGCTCGCGCCACGCTCGACCTGGCCCCGCACACGTGGGATGACGGATGGGTGGCCATCCCGGCACGCACCGTGCGCGAGGCGATCGCCTTCGGACCGGCCGGACGAGTCGTCGGCCGTGGCGAACGGGTGCTCGTCGGCCCGGATCCGATGCCGTCGACGGCGTTCAGCTCCTGGTGACGGGCGCCGAAACGTACTGTTCACAGATCTCAACTCCGGCCCCTCCGGCGGGTGCCGTACACTCCGTGGCGTCATGGGGTCGCACGAGGAAACCACGCTCGACAGCGGGCGTCTGGCCGGTCGGCGGGCGGTCGTCACGGGAGCTGCACGAGGCATCGGTGCCGAGATCGCGCGCGCCCTCCACGGCGCCGGCGCCTCGGTCGCGATCCTCGACGTCTCACCCGATGCGAAGGCCGTGGCCGAGGAGGTCGACGGCTTCGCCGTGTCGGTCGACCTCGCCGACGCTGCCGGCACGCACCAGGCCACCGAGCAGGCGATCGAGCGCCTCGGCGGCATCGACATCCTCGTCAACAACGCCGGCATCCTGAAGATGGCGCCGCTGCTGGAGATCTCGGTCGAGGACTGGGACCTGACCTTCGACATCAACGCTCGGGCGATGCTCGTCACCACCCAGGTCGCTGCACGGGCGATGATCGCCAGTGGCTCGTGCGACGGTGGACGGATCATCAACATGGCCAGCATGGGCGGCAAGGTCGGCTCGCCGAACCAGGCGCACTACGCCGCGTCGAAGGCGGCGGTGATCTCGCTCACCCGTGTGTCCGCCATGGAGCTCGGCTGCCACGGCATCACGGTCAACTGCATCTGCCCCGGCTACGTCCTCACCGAGATGGGTGCGGCGACGCGCACCCAGGCGATGATCGACACGTGGTCCGCCAAGTCGCCCCTCGGCCGGCTCGGCCAGCCGTCGGACGTCGCCAAGGTCGCGATGTTCCTCGCCTCGGACGATGCCGCCTACTGCACGGGCCAAGCGCTCAACATCACCGGCGGGATGGTGATGCACTGATGAAGCAGATGAACCACCTGCACGACGATCCGGCGGGACTGAACTGCGAAGGACATGCCCATGACCGCAATTGACGCATCCTCGTCGATGAGCACCGGCACCGGCGCGGTTGCCGCAGGCCCCGCGTTGAGCTTCAACGGCGTGTCGATGGTCTTCCCCGACGGCACCCATGCACTCGCCGAGAACACGTTCGACGTCAAGCCGGGCGAGTTCGTCACCGTGGTCGGTCCGTCCGGCTGTGGCAAGAGCACGCTCCTGCGGATCGCCTCCGGTCTCAACCAGCCGACCACCGGGTCGGTCACCGTCGACCGGGCCGCGCTCGGGTACGTCTTCCAGGACGCCACGTTGCTGCCGTGGCGCAACGTGCTGCGCAACGTCGAGCTGCTGGCCGAGCTCGAGGGCATGCCCAAGCCGGAACGACTCGCCCGGGCCACGGAGAACATCCAGCTCGTCGGCCTGTCCGGGTTCGAACGCAAGTACCCCAAGCAGCTGTCGGGTGGCATGAAGATGCGCGCCTCACTCGCCAGGAGCCTCGTGCTCGATCCGAAGGTCTTCCTGTTCGACGAGCCGTTCGGCGCCGTCGACGAGATCACTCGCGAGCGGCTGAACGACGAGGTGATCTCGCTCTTCCAACGCAAGGGCTTCGCCGGGCTGTTCATCACCCACTCGATCAGCGAGGCGGTGTTCCTGTCGACCCGCATCCTCGTCATGAGCGCGCGTCCCGGCCGGATCATCGCCGAATTCCGCGTCCCGTTCGAGTACCCGCGGTCTCCCGATCTCCGCTTCGATCCGCAGTTCGCCCAGCTCGCCGGCGAGATCTCCCACGCCCTCCGAGGTGCGCACTCGTGACCACCAGCAGCACCACCGACATCGGATCCACCTCGGCCGGCGAGGACGACGTCAGCGACATCGACCGCCTCGACGCCCCGCCCCCGGTGACGTCCACGACGAAGTTCGAGTGGAGTCGCGTCATCGGCCCGATCGTCCTGCTCGGGCTGTTCCTCGCGCTGTGGGAGTACATGCATCGCGACGGCATGCGCCGGTTCTTCGACAAGCCGGGCTTCCTCGTGCCCTCGCCGGCCACCGTCATCAACAAGTCGTTCATCGAGAACGCCACCGTCCGCGGACAGCTCATCGCCGGGCTCGGCTGGACGGCGTACGCCGCGCTGCTCGGCCTGTTCATCACGATCGTGTTCGGCATCGCACTCGCCGTGCTGATGGCCCAGGCGAGATGGGCAGAGCGCTCGATCTTCCCGTACCTCGTGGCGTTGCAGGCCATCCCCGTCCTGGCGATCGTCCCGATCATCTACTCGATCTACGGCGGCGGCATGCAGTCACGCGTCTTCGTCTGCGTGATGATCTCCATCTTCCCGATCGTCACCAACACGCTGTTCGGGCTGACGTCCGCCGACGTCGGACAGCACGAGCTGTTCACGTTGCGCAGCGCCGGCAGCTTCACCCGCCTGTTCCGGCTGCAGTTCCCCGCGGCGATGCCGGCGATCTTCACCGGCTTTCGGATCTCGGCCGGCCTCTCGGTGATCGGCGCCGTCGTCGGCGAGCAGTTCTTCCGCCAGGGCGAGAAGCCCGGGCTCGGGATCATCATGGAGCAGTTCCGCCAGAAGGGCCGCTACCCGCTCGTCTACGGCGGGCTGCTCACCGCCGCCGGGCTCGGCATCGTGGTCTTCTTCGTCTTCAGCTTCATCGCCAAGCTCGTCGTCGGACACTGGTACGAGAGCACTCGCCGTTCCGGCTGACGTGCTCGAAGGTCTCCATCCACCGAGACGGTTCGCCGTCTCCTGATCCAGCGTGAACAACCAACAAAGGAGCAATCCATGCAACACCGACGCAGCAAGACGCTGCTGACCCTGCCGGTGATCGCCGCCCTCGCCCTCGGGGCATGTGGCAGCGACGAGAAGAAGTCCGACGGCGGCGGGGCCGGCAGCCTCTCCGGCGACTGCCCGGCAACGGTGACGATCCAGACCGACTGGATGCCGGAGGCCGAGCACGGCTTCCTGTACCAGATGGTCGGCGAGGGCTACACGGTCGACAAGTCGAAGGCGTTCGTCGAGGGTCCGCTCATCGACTCCAAGGGCAACGACACCGGCGTGAAGATCAAGATCCAGTCCGGTGGTGGCGCCCAGAACTTCCAGCCCGTGACCACTTTGATGTACCAGGACGACAACATCCTGCTCGGCTACGTGTACACCGACGAGGCCATCCAGTACTCGGAGGAATTCCCCACCGTCGCGATCGAATCCGGGTTCGAGAAGAACCCGCAGATGATCATGTGGGATCCGGCCACGTACCCCGACGTGAAGGGCATCGCCGACCTCGGCGCTGCCAAGGTCAAGGTGCGTTACTTCGGTGGCGCGGCCTACATGGACTACTTCACGTCGTCGGGCATCCTGTCCAAGGACCAGGTCGACGGCTCCTACCAGGGTGATCCGAGCCTCTTCATCGCCGACGAGGGCAAGGCAGCGCAGCAGGGCTTCGGCTCCGCTGAGCCGTACCTCTACGAGAAGGAGCTCACCGACTGGGGCAAGCCGGTGAAGTACGAGTACATCAACGACGCCGGCTGGGAGAACTACGCCGAGTCGATCGCCACCAAGCCGGGGAACATCGAGAAGTACTCGGCGTGCTTCACCAAGCTGGTGCCGATCATCCAGCAGGCGAGCGTCGACTACATCAACAGTCCCGCTCGGACCAACGCCATCATCCTGGCGGCGGTCGACAGCTTCGGTGGTGACTTCGGCTGGACCTACACGGCTGGTGCCGCCGACTACGGCGTCGCCACGATCAAGTCCGACGGCCTGGTCGCCAACGGTCCGGACAAGACGGTCGGCAACTTCGACCTCGACCGGGTGAACGCGCTCATCGCGCTCGCGATCCCGGTGTACACCGCCCAGGGCACCCCGCCCAAGGACGGCGTGAAGGCCGAAGACATCGTCACCAACAAGTTCATCGATCCGGACATCGGCGTCTAACCGATCCGCTTCACGAAACGTGTGCGAGAGCGCCGGCTTCGGCCGGCGCTCTCGTCGTTTTCAGGTGGCGCACTCCAGGATCACCTGGAGGAGCACGTCGGCCCCGGCCGTGACGTCGACCGGGCTGGTGTGCTCGGCGATGTTGTGCGAGAGGCCGTTGACGCTCGGTACGAAGATCATCGACGTCGGGCAGACGCGGGCGAGCATCTGTGCGTCGTGGCCGGCACCGGACGGCATCCGCCGCGTGGTGTGCCCGAGGCGCTGCGCGACGGCTTCGACGCGACCGATCATCGCCGGGTCGAACTCGACCGGCTCGAAGCGGGCCAACGTGTGGGTGGAGATGGTGACGCCCTCGGCGGCGGCGAGCTCGTCGAGACGGGCGTGGAGCATCGCCTCGGCGCGTTGCAACACGGTCTCGTCGGTGTTGCGCAGGTCGACGGTGAGCACTGCCTCGCTGGGCACGACGTTGACGAGGTTGGGCGTCAGCTCGCAGCGCCCGACCGTGCCGACCTGCGTGCCGCCGAGCTCGGCGGTGATGCCGCGCACGAACGTGACGATCTGCGCGGCGACGTAGCCGGGATCGTGGCGGAGACGCATCGGCGTCGTGCCGGCGTGTGCCGACTGGCCGACGACGTGCACCTCCGTCCAGGAGATGCCCTGCACGCCCGTCACCGCGCCGATGGTGATGCCCTCGTCCTCCAGCACCGGCCCCTGCTCGATGTGCAGCTCGACGTAGGCATGTGGGACGAGCGCGGACGGGCACGGTGTCGGCCCGGCGTAGCCGATGCGAGTGAGCTCGTCGCCGAGCCGGCTGCCGTCGTCGGCCGCACGCGCGTCGAGCGCCTCCTCCAACGCCAGCCCACCGACGAAGACGAGGCTGCCGAGCATGTCCGGGGCGAAGCGGGCACCCTCCTCGTCGGTGAAGAACCCGACGGCGATCGGATGACGGGTCTGCACGCCGTGCTGCTCCAGGGTCTCGATCACCTCGAGCCCGGCGAGCACGCCGAGGTTGCCGTCGAAGCGGCCACCGGTGCGCACCGTGTCGATGTGTGAACCGGTCATCACCGGTGCCGCATCGGGGTCGGTGCCGGCACGCACGCCGACCACGTTGCCGATGGCGTCGATGGTCACCGACAGCCCGAGGTCGTGCATCCACGCCGTCACGAGGTCGCGTCCGTCGCGGTCGGCATCGGTGAGCGCGAGTCGAGCACAGCCGCGCTCGCCGTTCGGCCCGAGCACGGCACCGATCTCGCCCAACGCCTCCAGCCGCTGCCACAGCCGTTCGCCGTCGACGCGCAGGTCGTCGTGCGCGTCCATCAGCGTCCGAAGTCGCCCGTCATCGCCCGAAGTCAAAGGTCGCCACTTCTCGCAGCGCGTCGCCGAAGTTGCGCACCGCACCCTCGAAGAGGGTCTTGCCGAGCGTCGGGTCCGCCTGGGTGGGATCGCCGATGTACCCATCCGGGAAGAAGTCGTTGCTCAACCAGCCGAAGCTCACTCGCCCACCGAAGCGCACGTGCGTGTTGTCGGCCAGCTTCTCCGGCACGCGCCGCTCGACGTTCGACAGGTCGACGAGCTCGGGCGCCAGGTGGAGCATGATCGAGGTCTCGTCGATGCCACCGTGCACGCCCATCCCGAGCTCCGCGGCCGGCGACACGCCGCCCTGGTCGGCTGGCATGCCGGGGTGGGTGAGGAACGTCATCAACCCGTGGTTGAGGCGGATCTCGCGCAGCGCCACGCCGAGCAGCGCGCTGTTGCCGCCGTGACCGTTGAGGAACACCAACCGCTTGGCCGGCGTGGTGGCGATGCAGCGCCCGATGTCGTCGAGCACGGCCAGCAACGTCGTCGCACTCAGCCACACCGTCCCGGGCGACCAGGCGTGTTCGTTGGACTTCGTGTACTGCAGCGTCGGCAGCAGCCACGCGTCGAGCTCGTCGCCGACATCGTCGATGGTTGCTTCGGCCACCGCGGTGGCGACCACGGAGTCGGTCGACAGCGGCAGGTGCGGACCGTGCTGCTCGATCGCGCCCAGCGGCTGGACCAGGATGCTGTGCTCGGTGAGGCGGGCGCCCACCTCAGGACCGCGCAGGTCGGCGAACGATCGGTGCGTCACGAGCGCACGTTACTGCCGCGACCACGCGCCAGGACAGAATGAGCCGATGCCGACGAACAGCTCCGCCAACGACTACGACGCGATCGTGATCGGTGCCGGCCACAACGGGTTGGTCTGCGCGGCGTACCTCGCCAAGGCCGGCCGGCGCACGTTGCTGATCGAAGCGCGCGACGGCGTCGGTGGCACCGCCGCGACCGAGGCCTTCGGTGGGGCGATGGTCAACATCTGCAACTGCGACCACATCACGTTCCGCACCACGCCGGTGATCGACGAGCTCGGGTTGGCCGGCCACGGCCTGCGCTACATCGACGTCGAGCCGGCCGGGATCAACATGTCGTGGGCCGGTGGTCCCGCGTGGCTCGGTCATCACGACCTCGATGCCACGATCGACGAGCTCGGTCGCACGTACCCGGGCGAGATCGACGGTTACCGCCGCTACGTCGCCGCGGCGATGCCCGCGGTGCGGATGATCTTCGACGCCGCCAACGACCCGCCGACCATCCGCGGCATCGGCCGCAAGGTGCTGTCCAGGCGCGGGCGTGGCGTGAGCACGCTGCTGCGGTGGAGCCGCCGGAGCGCGGCCGACATCATGCGCGAGTTCTTCACCGCCGAAGCACTGCGCGGCCCGGCCATGGCCACCGGGCCGATGGTGTGGGGCATCTCGCCGGAGACGCCGGGCAGCGGCCTCGGCGCGCTGACGTACGCGATCCGCCACGTCGGCCGGCTCGGTCGACCGATCGGCGGCAGTGGCATGGTCCCCGACACGCTGCAGAAGTCGTTCGTCGCGTCCGGCGGTGAGCTGCGTCTGTCGACCAAGGTCACGGCGATCACGTGCGAAGGGCCGCGGGTGCGCGGCGTCAGCCTGGACGACGGCACCGAGGTGACGGCCACCGTGGTCGTGTCGGCCTGCAACCCGCACGACACGTTCCTGGCCTGGCTGACCAATCCCCCGCCGCAGGCCCGCGACCTGGTCGAGCGGTGGCGAGCGATCCCTCACGACGACGGCTACGAATCGAAGATCGACGCCATCGTCGACGACGTCCCCGTGCTGAACGCGCTCGGCGATCGCGGCACTGCGGCGATGATGGGGGCGACCGCGATCGTCGCTCCCCCGCTGGCCGACATGCATCGTGGCCACGCGCTGATGCAACAGGGTGCGGTGCTCGATCAGCCGGCGATGCTCGTCAACCTGCCGACCGTGCTCGACCCGTCCATGGGGCTGTCGTCGGGCAAGCACGTGCTCAGCCTGGAAGCGCTGTACACGCCGTACGGGTTGCGCGGCGGGTGGACCGACAGCTCGGAGCCACGACGTTGGCTGGAGCAGTTCGCCACGCTCGTCGGTCCCGGCTTCATGGACTCGCTCGGCGAGTGGCGGGCGATGACCCCCGATCGCTACGAGCGCGAGTTCCACCTGCCGCACGGCCACGCGACGAGCTTCGCCGGCGGGCCGCTGGCCGCGCTGCGCAACAAGAACCCGGAGCTGACCCGCTACGAGACGCCCGTCGAGGGCCTGTACCTCACCGGCGCGGCCACCTTCCCCGGCGCCGGTGTGTGGGGCGCCAGCGGCCGCAACACCGCCCTCACCGTGCTCGCCCGTTCCTAGCTCGACGCATCGGGAGTACCGTTCACGGCATGAGCGCGCCGTACGAACTGCCCGAGCTGGACTACGAGCCGGGGGCGTTGGAGCCGCACCTCAGCGCCAAGATCGTCGAGCTGCACCACGGCAAGCACCACGCCGCGTACGTCGCCGGAGCGAACACCACGCTCGACAAGATCGCCGCGGCGCGCGAGGCCAACGACTTCGGTGCGATCGTCGGGCTGGAGAAGGCGCTCGCCTTCAACCTCGGCGGTCACGTGCTGCACTCGATGTACTGGACCAACCTGTCGCCCGACGGTGGTGGTCGTCCCGAGGGCGAGCTCGCTGCGGCGATCGACGACCAGTTCGGCTCGTTCGACGCCTTCCAGGCGCAGTTCTCGCAGGTGACCACGCTCGTCCAGGGTTCCGGTTGGGGGCTGCTGTCGTACGAGCCGCTCGGCCAGCGGCTGATCATCGAGCAGCTCGAGGTGCACCACCAGAACACCACCCTCGGCGTCGTGCCGATCCTGGCCATCGACGCCTGGGAGCACGCCTACTACCTGCAGTACGAGAACCGCCGTGCCGACTACGTCACCGCCATCTGGAACATCATCCACTGGCCCGACGTCGCCGCCCGATTGGCCGACGCGATCTGAGGGCGATCAGGCGTCGGCGACGGACCAGTCGCGCTTGGCGACGGGGGGCTTGTCGCTCCAGGGGAAGTTGATCCACATGTCGGTGCGCTTCCACACGTAGTCGCACTGCACGACCGAGTGCGACTTCTCGTACAGGACTGCGGTGCGCACCTCGCCGACCTTGCCCTCGCAGAACTGTTGGACGCTGCGCAACGTGTGCCCAGTGTCGGCCACGTCGTCGGCGATCAGGATGCGGGCGTCACCGAGATCGACGAAGTCGGGAGCCGGCGGCAGGATCCGTGGCACCTCGAGGCGCTCGTCGACACCCGTGTAGAACTCGACGTTCATCGTGTACACGTTCTTCACCGACAGCGCGTAGCCCAAGGCGCCACCGATGAGCAGACCGCCGCGCGCGATCGACAGGATCATGTCGGGCTCGTAGTCGTCGGCCACCATCTGGGCGATCTCGCGGGTGGCTGAACCGAACAGCTCCCACGTCAAGACTTCGCGCTCGTTGGACACCGCGTACCGACCCTTCTGCTGCTCGATCTGCCTGCCCGAGCAACCTAACCGACGAGCGGGAGCCGGTGAAACCGGCCCCCGCTCGTGCGATCAGGATCGTGCACTTCAGACCAGCACGTCGACGGCGGTCACGCCGATCCACAGCGTGCCATCCGTGTGGATGACCGCACCGAGGTACTCACCGGCAGCGAGTCCGCTCCAACCAACGGTCAGCGTGGCCGACGACGCGGTCACGGCCGTCGGCACCGGCGGCACGACGGCAAGGCTGCCGCCACCCGTCAGCGGAACGTCCCACTTGTCGATCGAGTACGGCGTCGCCGGAGCGGGAACCGCCCAACCATGGACGGCGAGCGTGTAGTCGCCGTCGGCCGGTGTCACCAGATCGATCTGCTCGTCGGTGCCTGCGCTGGTGCTCTGGGCGACGAGGTTGCCGTCACCGTCGAACAGGTACAGGTCGAGGTCGAGATCGCCGGGGACGACGATCTTCAACCGGAAGTACGCCGAGCCGGCGATGTGGATCGGGATCAGATCGACGCCGCTGCCGTCGTCACCGCTGGGGAACGTCGCGTCCGGGTCCTGATCGATGGTGCCGGTGATCGGCGCCGACGGAACGAGGCCGAACACAGCCGGGGCGTAGGTGCCGGTGTAGCCGAACTTCAGCGGGATCGCTGCGGTTCCGGTGGCGCCGGCGCCATCGACCTCGGCGGGCGCAGCGAGTTGCGTGCCCTTCACGGCGATCGCGCTGCGTGCGGCGTAGCCACTGCCACGCCACGTCAGCGAACCGTCGCGCCACTCACCGGGCGTGCCCTTGCCGTTGTTGACGATGCTCATCGAGAACGTCGCGCTCTCACCCGGCTGCAGCGTGATCGTGCTCGGCGACACGGTGACCTTGTAGCCCTTGGGCGCCTTGACATCGGCCTTCAGGGTGATCTTCTTCGAGGCCACGCTGGTGATCGTGCGAATGATCGTCTCCGAACCGGCGAGCTGGGAGACACCGATCGACGGGTAGTTCAGGTCGATCGCACGGGTCGGCACGCCGAGGTCGGCCAGCTGAGCGCAGGCCTGCACCGGATCGAAGCCGACGAAGGCCAGCAGCAGCGGCTCGGTGTCACAGCCGAAGCCGAGGTAGTCGAAGGTCCCGGCGTCGTAGATGATGCCCGGATCGAACGGCGTGTTCTTCTGACCCGGCTTGCCCGGCGCAGCCTCACCGGCGCCCATCGCGAACGGACCGGCCTGGGTCTTGCGGTTGTTGTCGACGACCTTGGTGTTGGCCGTCGTCATCAGCGCCGACTTGGCGGCCGCGGACGACCAGTCGGGGTGGACCTGGCGCATCAGGGCGTAGATGCCGGCCACCTGCGGGCTGGACATCGACGTGCCGGCGATCGCCTGGAACAGCTGACCGGACGGCTGGGTGTCGCCCGACGGCATCGGCGTGTTGCCGGCCAGGATCTGCAGACCCGGGGCGGTGATGTCCGGCTTGATGATGCTCTCGGCGGTCGGGTTCGGGCCACGAGACGAGAAGATCGTCATGCTCGGCGCCGGCTGCCAGGTGGAGATGTTGCCGGTGACCAACGTCGCCTTCGGCGTGCGGGTCTTGGCGATGTACGACTTGACCTTCAGCCCGACGCTGTTGTCGACCATCACGGTCGGCACGAAGAAGTTGTCGCTGAACAGGTTGTCGTCGTTGGTGTTGTTGTAGAGGATCATGCCGGCGCCGCCGGCCTGGAACACGGCGAGGCTCTTGTCGATGCGGCCGTTGCCGCCACGACGGCAGAGCACGATCTTGCCGGCCACCTTCGCCGGGTTGAGATCGCCGGGGATGCACAGCTCGCTGCCGGCAGTGCCGGCGTCGACGATGGCGAGCTTGTTGGTGCCCCGCGTGATCGACGAGCCCTTGAAGGTCTGACCGTTGTCGAGGCGGATCGAGCCCTCGTAGAAGTGCTTCTGCGTGTTGGCGCCGACCGCGGTGACCCACGGGACGTCGGCCGGACCGCCGATGGTGCTGGCGCCGGGACCGTCGTTGCCGGCCGAGGTGGCCACCCAGATGCCCGCGTCGGCGGCGAACAGGTACTCGATGGCGTCGCCACCGATCAGGCTGGGGCCGCCGCCGACCGAGTAGTTGATGACGTCGACGCCGTCGGCGATCGCCTGGTCGATCGCCGCCATGATGTCGGACGTGTACCCGCCGAGGGCGCCGAGCGCCTTGTAGGCGATGATCTGCGCCTTGGGGGCGATGCCCGAGGTGGTGCCGACGTAGCGGCCGAAGATCGTGGCCCGCACGTTGGCGTTGCCGGCCGCGGTGGAGGCGGTGTGGGTGCCGTGGCCCTCGTCGTCACGCGCGGTGCCGTACTCACCCGGACCGAAGCCGGTGAGCGCACCGTAGGTGTCGAGGAACGAGCGGGCACCGACGAGCTTGTTGTTGCACGTGAACGGCGCATCGCCGGCAACGGCGCTGCCGAACGCGCACGCCGAACGCTCGCTCGAGTCGAGCGCAGCGTGCGGGGCGAGCGATCCGTCATCGGCGAACATCGGCTGCTCGGGCCAGATGCCGGAGTCGATGACCCCGACGGTGACACCGGTGCCGTTGATGCCCTTCGACCACAGGCCGTTGCGCCCGGAGATGCCGAGGTAGCTGGCGGTCGAGGCGTCGTCGTTGGCGTCCCACCAGCTGCCGCCGCCGCCGGCGGCGGAACCGGCCGAGCTGGTCGTGCGCAGCACGTCAGGGATGACGAGGGCGACCTTGGGGTTGCCGGCGAGGCGCTCTGCGGCCTCGTGGCTGAGGATCGCCGAGAAGCCGTTGACGGCGTTGGTGAAGTCCTGGACCTTGGTCTTGGTGCTGGCACCGACCTCACGCAGGACCTGGTCGTGGCTGGCGTCCAGCGCATCGGCCTTGGCCTCCGCAGCCGGTGTGCCGAGCAGCTCCGGCGCGATCGTCGGCACCAGCGGGTCGGCGGTGAGCACGACGATGTAGCTGCCCGTGTCGCTGACCGGCACGTCCTTGGTCGGAGCGCCTGCAGGATCGTCCGCGGGCGCCGCGCCCGTGGAACCGATCGGCAGGCATGTCAGTGCGAATGCGCCGATGCCGGCGACTGCCATCCACTTCTTCACGTCCCAGTCCCTCCCTGTCGAGCCGCCGGATGCGGCACGCCATCTGCTGTGGACGTTCCGGCGCAGCCCCCTGTCGCCGACTCGTCGTGACGGCGAACCTAGGCGCGGCCCGTGGAGCAAGACAAGAGCAACTTCGTCAAGGACGGAACAAATGTTCCGCGACGCGTGCCCAGGTCAGCCGCCATCAACCCGAGTGGGTGTCAAGGTCAGCGACTGCTCGCACAGGAACGGCCGCGTGGAGTCGCCGCTGTGGTACCGGTACACCCGACCGCCGGTGGACAGCTCGATCACCGAGCCGTCGACGAGCGCCTGGGTGTACGACATCCCCTTCTTCGGGCAACCGATCGCCCCGTCCGGCCACGTCACCAGCACGGCCGACGAGACGGTGATCTGCACCTCGGACACCCCGAGCCGCGACGACAGGTCGGTGAGGGCCAGATCGATGTACGGCTGCAGCGCCTCGTCGATGTCGCCGACGGCGAACAGCGTCGTCGTGCTCCCCTTCGGCACGCCGTCGGCGGCGGTGCCGGTCGGTGCGATCGTGTCGTCTGAGCTGGGTTTCGGCCCCGTGGGCAGGCTGGTCGTGGTGACGCTCGTGGTCGTCAGCTCGGTCGTCGTCACGCCACCGCTGATCGGCACGCTGTCGTCCGGATCCGGTCCACAGCCTGCGAGCGTCACGGCGAGCGACACCGCGACGACCCATCCCGTTCGCTTGCGCATGCCGCGGACCCTACTGATCCGACGCGTCTCCGGGGCGGCAGATGTCCGACGGGCGCACCGGCACGCGAGTGAGGTCGCGGCCGATCGCGTCGCGGATCGCAGCAACGATCGCCGGCGTCACCGAGATGCACGGCGGCTCGCCGACGCCCTTCGCGCCCATCGGCGCCATCGGGTCGGGCAGCTCGATCAGGGTCGCGATCACGTCCGGCATGTCGAGCATCGTCGGCAGGAGGTAGTCCGTGAAGCTCGCGTTTCGGACGCGTCCGTCGGTCTGGATGATCTCCTCCATCACCGCCAGACCGAGACCTTGGGCGATGCCGCCTTCGATCTGGCCGACGATGCTCAACGGGTTCAGCGCCCGCCCGACGTCCTGCGCCGTGGCGATCTGGACGACCTTCACGAGGCCGAGCTCCGGGTCGACGTCGACGACGGCGCGGTGGGCGACGAAGGCGAACGCGGTGTGGCAGTTCCCCTGACCCAGCTCGTCGAGCTCCTCGGTCGGGCGGTGGTGGTGCTCGAACGTCTCGTCGAGCTCGAGGCCGGCTGATGCTTCGCTGACCGGCAGCCGCAACGTGCCAACGGTGTCGATGACGTCGCGTCCATCGATCGCCAGCTGCAGCGGATCGATGTCGTGCATCCGCCCGACGTGCTCGAAGAGCCGCTCGCGCACGAGCCGGCAGGCGCCGTCCACCGCGCCGCCGCTCATCCACGTCTGGCGCGACGCGGACGTGGACCCGGCAGAACCGATGGTCGTGTCGATCGGCTCGAGCACGACGTCGTCGACGCCGAGCACCGAACGAGCGATCTGCGCGGCGATGGTGACGAAGCCCTGGCCGACCTCGGAGGTGGCGAACTTCAACGAGGCGACCCCGTCGGCCAGCCGGCAGCGGGCCGTGGCGTAGTCGTCGAACGCCTCGCTGTACATCAGGTTCTTGATGGCCACGCCCCAGCCGATGCCCCGGCGGATGTGGCCGACGTCGGCAGTACGGCCGGCTCCACCGGGCAGGTGCAGCGGATCGCCATCGTGCCCGCCGACGGGCGTGTCCGGCAGCGGCAGCGCGGCGGTGTCGCGGATGCACTGCGCCACCGGCGCGACGTTCTCGATGACCTGACCGGTGATCAGCCGATCACCGGTCTCCATCGCGTTGCGCAGGCGCACCTCCACGGGGTCGAGCCCGCACGCCACGGCGAGCTTGTCCATCTGGCTCTCGTGGGCGAAGCACGCCTGCACGACGCCGAAGCCGCGCATCGCACCGCAGGGCAGGTTGTTGGTCCGCACCGCCCACCCGTCGACCGTGGCGTTCTCGCACCTGTACGGCCCCTGGGTGTGGGTGATCCCGTTGATCAGCACCGCCGACGAGGTCGACGCGTAGGCACCGCCGTCGAACACGAACCGCGCCTCCACCCGCTGCAGCACCCCGTCGCGAGTGGCGTGGTGCCGCATCCACACCATGGCCGGGTGGCGGTGCACGTGGCCGAGGAAGCTCTCGGCGCGGCTGTAGGCGATGCGCACCGGGCGGCTCGTGCGCAGGGCCAGCAGGCACGTGTGCACCTGCAGGCTGATGTCCTCGCGCGCGCCGAACGCACCACCGACGCCGCCGAGCGTGAGGCGCACCTGATCCTCGGCGAGCCCGAGGCAGTCGGCGATCTGCTTGCGATCTTCGTGCAACCACTGCGTGGCGACGAACAGCTCGATGCCGGCACCGCCGGGATCCGGCAGGGCAAGCGCCGCTTCGAGGCCGAGGAACGCTTGATCTTGCATCCCGATCTCGTAGGTGCCCTCGACGACGACCTCGCCCTGGAGGTCCTGATCGCCGCGCACGATGCGCTGGTGACGGATGACGTTGCCGTCGGGGTGGATCGGCGGGTGGCTGCCGTCGATCGCCCGCTCGGCGTCGACCAGCGGATCGAGCACCTCGTACTCGACGACGATCGCCTCCAGCGCCCGCCGGCAGACCTCGGGGTGGATCGCCGCGACCGCGGCGACCGGCTCGCCGACGAAGCGCACGAACTCGCTGGCGAACACCGGTTGGTCCTGGCTGATCAGCCCGTAGGTCGCCACGCCGGGCACGTCCTCGGCGGTGATGATCGCCTCGACGCCGTTGATCCTCCACGCCGCCGACAGGTCGATGCGCACGATGCGGGCGTACGGGTGCGGCGAGCGAAGCGTGGCGCCCCACAACGCACCATCGGCGGACAGGTCGCCGGAGAAGGCGAACGTGCCCTGCACCTTGGCGATGCCATCGGGGCGAACCGGGCTGTCGCCAAGCCGACCCGTGACGGCACCGGTGAGCGTGCCCTCGGTGACGGTGCTCATGTGGCGTCACTCGTGGGCTCGGCGCGACGGGCGACGCTGACGCGTTGCACCGCTTCGATGATCCGCCCGTAGCCGGTGCAGCGACAGATGTTGCCGGACAGCTCCTCGCGGATCTGCAGCTCGCTCGGTTCGGGGATCCGCTCGAGCAGCGAGTGCGCCGAGACGATCAGGCCCGGCGTGCAGAACCCGCACTGCACCGCGCCGCAGTCGACGAACGCCTGCTGGACGTCGGACGGACTGCCCGGCGGGGCGATCCCCTCGATGGTGACGATCGCCTGGCTCGTCGCCGCGGCGGCGAGCACGAGGCAGCTGCACACCAGCTCGTCGTCGATCAGCACGCTGCACGATCCGCACTCGCCCTGTTCACACGCGCCCTTCGACCCGAGCAGACCGAGCCGCTCGCGCAGCACGTAGAGCAAGCTCTCCCCGACCCATGCGTCGCGCACCTGATGTGCCGCACCGTTGACGTGCAGCACGTACGCCTCGTTGGTGCCGACGATCTGCACAGGATCAACCATCGGGGAACGCCCTGCGCAGCAGCCGACCGGCCATCACGCCGATCGCGTGACGGCGGTACTCGGCGGTGGATCGGTGATCGTCGATCGGCTTGGCGGCCGCGGACGCCAGTCGAGCGAACTCGGCGACATCGGCGTGCGACACGGCTCGAGCGGCGAAGTCGACCGACGCGTTGGCGTGGGCCTCGGCGTCGGTGCAGCGGATGATGGTCGGGCCGACCGAGCCGAGTGCCAGACGAACGTTGCCGCCGGCGCGATCGGTGACGAGGCAGGCGCCGGCGTTGGAGATCACCATCGCGTTGCGCACCCCGACCTTGGCGTAGCCCTGCCACCCGTCGAGCACGGGCACGGTGACGGCGACGATCAGCTCGCCCGGCTCGAGCACGGTGCGCTTCGGGCCGGTGGCGAAGTCGGCGAAGGCGACGTCGCGAGCGCCCGTTGCCGAGGCGAGGTGCAGCACCGCGTCCAGCGCGGCGAACACCGGGAGACCATCACCGGCGGGCGAAGCGGTGGCCAGGTTGCCGCCGATGGTCGCGGCGTGCCGGATCTGCGGCGAGCCGACGGTGCGGCCCGCTTCGGCGAGCGCCGGGAACCAGTCGCACAGCGGAGCGTCGAGCAGCGATCCGTAGGTGACGCCGGCGCCGAGCCGCACGGTGCCGGCGGCCGGATCGTGCTCCCACGAGCGCAGCTCGGCAACCCGGTTGACGGCGACCACCGACACGGGGCGCCGATGACCGGCGTTCATCTCGACCATCGCGTCCGTCCCGCCGGCGAGCACCATCGCGGTGGGATCGGCCGCCAGCGCGTCGAGCGCATCGGTGAGGGTGGTGGGCACGAGGACCGGCATGCGGCGCCGACTTTACAATTCGTCAAGCACCGAGGCGGGTTCTCCGCACGTTGTTCACACGATGGTGATGTCCTCGAGCCCGGGCTCCGGCGGCGGGAACTGCGGGTCGAGGCGCTCCAGCGTGCGCAGCAGGATCTTGGCAACGGCGAGGTTGCGCACCCAGTTGCGGTCGGCTGGGACCACGTACCACGGCGCATGCGCGGTGGACGTGCGCTTGATGGCGTCGTGGTAGGCAACGCGGAAGTCGTCCCACAGGGCACGGTCCTCCAGGTCGCCCTTGCGGAACTTCCACTTCTTCGTGTCGTCGTCGAGCCGGTCCTGGAAGCGCGCCGCCTGCTGCTCCTTGGAGACGTTGAGGAAGCACTTGACCACGGTGGTGCCTTCGTCGACCAGCATCCGTTCGAAGTGGTTGATGTGGTCGTAGCGCCGCTTCCACTGCGCCTCGGGCACGAACGACTTCACCCGCACGACGAGCACGTCCTCGTAGTGGCTGCGGTTGAAGACGCCGATCTCGCCCTTGCCAGGGCAGCGCTGGTGCACCCGCCACAGGTAGTCCTGCGCCAGCTCGCGACCGCCGGGCGCCTTGAACGAGGACACCGGGACTCCGGCCGGGTTGAGCCCGGAGAGGATGGCCCGGATCGTGCCGTCCTTGCCCGCCGCGTCCATCGCCTGCAGCACGAGCAGCACGCTGCGCTGGTTCTCCGCGTACAGGCGCTGCTGCAACGCATCGAGCTTGATCTTCACCGCGTCGAGCTCGGCCTTCGCCGACTCCTTGTGCCAACCCAAGGTGTCGGCCGGGTCGTGATCGTCGAGATCGAACGACTTGCCGCCCTTGGTGTCCTTCACGCGCAACGCGTCGATGCCCTTGCCTGCCATGCCCGGGACCGTAGTGGACCCGTGGCCACCCGCCGGCTCAGACGTCGCGGTACGGGCAGTGGCGGCAGCTGTTGTCGCAGCAGTACCCGCGGGTGAGGTGGAACGCGGCGGTGAACACGCTCAGGCCGGAGACCGGGTCGATGTACACGGGTTCACCGCGGCGGACCGCTTCGGCGTGGCGAGCAACGACCTCCGCGCTCAGGCTCGCCGGGCGGTTCGTCACCCGTCAGTTGCTGGCGGCACCGACGCTGACCGGCGTCTCGCTGCCGATCAGCGGGTAGTGGCAGGCCACGAAGTGATCGGGCAGCAGCTCGCGCATCTGCGGCTCCTCGGCGCTGCAGCGCGGCTGCGCGTTCGGGCAGCGGGTGTGGAAGCGGCAGCCCGACGGCGGCAGCACCGGCGACGGCGGCTCGCCGGTGATCGCCGTGCGGTTGATCTCGACGGTGGGGTCGGCCACCGGGATCGAGCTGAGCAGCACCTCGGTGTACGGGTGTGCCGGAGCGCGGTACAGCTCGTCGCTGCCGGCCACCTCGCACAGCTTGCCGAGGTACATCACCGCCACGCGGTCGCTGATGTTCTTGACGACGGCGAGGTCGTGGGCGATGAAGATCAGCGTCAGGTTGTACTCGTGCTTGAGGTCTTCCAGGAGGTTGAGCACCTGCGCCTGGACGCTGACGTCGAGCGCGGAGACGGGCTCGTCGCAGATGATCATCTTCGGGTTGAGCACGAGTGCGCGAGCGATGCTGATGCGCTGGCACTGACCACCGCTGAACTGGTGCGGGCGGCGATCGCTGGCGACGGCCGGATCGATGCCGACGTCCTCCAGTGCCTTGTTGACCCGGGCCAGGCGCTCTTCCTTGGTGCCGATCTTCCAGACGTTGAGCGGCTCCATGACGATGTCGCGCACCTTGCGGCGCGGGTTCAGCGAGGAGATCGGATCCTGGAAGATCATCTGCACGTTGGTGCGCAGCTCGCGCATGCCCTCACCGTGCAGCTTGGTCAGCTCGCTGCCGCCGAAGCGGATCGAACCACCCTTCGGCTTGGGCAGCTGCACGATGGCCCGGCCGGTCGTGCTCTTGCCACAACCGGACTCGCCGACGAGGCCGAGGGTCTCCCCGGCGAGCACGTCGAAGCTGATGTTGGACACCGCCTGCACGCGCAGACCGGTGCGACCGACGGGGAACTCGACGAGCAGGTCGTTGACGCTGAGCAGCGCGTCGCCATCGGCGCGCAGGTGGGCGGTACCGGTGCCGGCCATCAGGCTGCTCCGCCCGGCGTGCTCATCGCGGCAGCGACGTCGTCGGCGATCTGACCGGCCATCGTGTTGGCCTTCACCTCGTGCCAGCGAGGCGAGCCCACCGGGTGGAAGCAGGCGTACCAGTGACCGGGATCTGCTTCGACCAACGGAGGCTCCTCACTGCGGCACTGATCGGTGACGTACGGGCAACGCGGGCTGAAGCGGCAGCCGGCCGGCGGGCTGATCAGGTTCGGCGGGCGACCGCCGATCGTGGTCAGGCGGGTGTGGCTGGCGTCTTCGAGCTTGGGGATGCTGCTGAACAGCGCCTCCGTGTAGGGCATCTTCATGTTGCTGAAGAGCACCTTGGTCGACGCCTTCTCGACGATCTTGCCGGCGTACATGACGATGATGTCGTCGGTGTGGCCGGCCACCACGCCGAGGTCGTGGGTGACGAGGATCAACGACATGTTGCGGTCGCGGCGCTGGTCCTCGATCAGATCGAGGATCTGTGCCTGCACGGTGACGTCGAGCGCGGTGGTCGGCTCGTCGGCGAACAGGACGGTGGGACCACAGGCCAACGCCATCGCGATCATCACGCGCTGACGCATGCCGCCCGACAGCTCGTGGGCGTACTGGTCGAGACGCTTGCCGGGATCGGGGATGCCGACGTCGGTGAGCAGCTTCAGCGCCGTGTCGCGAGCGAGCTGGCGGGACATGTCCAGGTGGACCTTCAACGGCTCGGCGATCTGCGTGCCGATCTTCATCACCGGGTTCAGCGACGTCATCGGATCCTGGAAGATCATCGACATCTCCGTGCCCCAGATGTTGCGCCGATCGCGCAGCGACATCGTCGTCAGCTCCTGGCCCTCGAAGAGCACGGAGCCGGAGCGGATGGTGTTGCGCTTGGGCAGCAACCCCATGATGCTGCGCGACAGGATCGTCTTGCCGCAACCGGACTCGCCCACGATGCCGAGCGCACGACCGCGCTCGAGCGTGAACGAGACGCCGTCGACGGCGCGAACGACGCCGAGCGCCGTGTTGAAGTGCGTGCGCAGGTCGGTGACCTCGAGCAGCGTTCCCGACTCGGAGCGGCGTGATGCCTGTGTCTGGTTCATCCGATGGCCTCCCGCACACGGAACTTCTCGTTGAGCACGTCGCCGAGCAGGTTGATGGACAGCACGGTGAGGAACATCGTCGCCGCCGGCGTCAGCGACATCCACCACGCGGTGTCGAGCTTCTTCTGGCCGGCGGCGATCATCGCCCCCCACGTCGGCGTCGGCGAGTTCACGGACAGACCGAGGAACGCGAGCGCACCCTCGGCCACGATGAGCAAGGCCATGCCGGTGAGCGTAAAGGTCAGCATCGCCGGCACGACGTTGGGCAGGATCTCCTTGAACATGATCCGCGTGTTGCCGGCACCGATGCTCTTCGCCGCAGTGACGAACTCACGTTGTGCGTAGACCATCGTGTTGGCGCGCACCAACCGGGTGATGGGTGGGATCGACAGGATGACCAAGGCCAGGATGACTGGCCAGATAGATCGGTTCTCCGCCTCCGCAGCCGTCGACGAATCGAAGAAGCCGACGATGAAGATCGCCAGCAGCAGCGCTGGGAAGGCCAGCATGATGTTCATCACCGTGTCGATGACGCGATCGAGCCGTCGGCCGAAGTAGCCGCTGATCAGCCCGAGACCACCGCCGATCAGCAGGCCGAAGATGATCGACAGGGCGCCGATCATCAGCGAGTTGCGTGCGCCGTACATCGATCGGCTGAACAGGTCGAAGCCGTTGGTGTCCGTGCCGAACCAGCCGACGCGCGGCGGTGACCCGGGGAACGACGGCAGCTCCGAGCTGGAGAACCCGGCCCACGCCGGCGGCTTCTCGAGCTTGAACGTCGACCCGTTGATGTGCGTCGAGCACTCGGCCTTCTGGTCGAACTGCGAGCACGAGTGGTTGACGTACGGCAACCACGAGGCGCCCACTGCGGTGAACACCAACGCGGCGAGCCACGTGATCGCCAACCACTTGGTGACCCGGCCGCGCTTGCGGAACTTCTTCACCGTGGCGACGGGCGCGGGAACCTCCGGCACGGAGTCGACGAGCGGCGTTTCGAGGGTGGCAGTCATGTCGAGGGCCTCCTACGACAGCGAGCGGACGGCCCGCACGCGGGGGTCGAGCCACCCGTACGCGATGTCGACCAGGAAGTTGATCAGCACGTACACGATCGCCAGGATGACGACGGTGATCTGCACCAGGCGGAACTCGTTGGCCAGGATGCCCACGACGGTCTTGCGGCCGAGCCCGTTCATGTTGAACGCGGTCTCGACGATGAACGAACCACCGACGAGCGCGCCCACGTTGACCGCCGCGGCGGTGATCAACGAGAACAGCGAGGGCCGCAGCGCGTGGCCGAACAGGATGCGCGAGGTGCTCATCCCCTTGGCCCGGGCGGTCGTGATGAAGTCGCTCTGCAGCGTGTTGACGAGGTCGGCACGCAGGAGCCGCATGTAGGTCGCGGCCAACGGCAGGGCGAGCACGATCGTCGGCAAGAAGTAGTTCTTGATGTGATCGAGCGGACTGCCGAACAGCGAGACGTCCTTGGAGATCGTCGGGAAGATCTTCCAGCGCACGCAGAACAGCAGGATGAGGATGACGGCGAGGATGTAGTTCGGCAACGACAGCAGACCGAACGACGTCGTCGTCGTTAATCGGTCGAACACCCCGTTGTTGCGGTAGGCGGCGAAGATCGCCACCGGGATGGCGATCAGCAGCGCCAGGAGCTGGGCGTAGATCATCAGCCGCAGCGAGATCTTGAGGCCGTCCCAGATGGACGTCTGCACCGACTGGTTGCCGTTGAAGGTGACACCCCAGTCGACGGTGACGAGGTCCTTGAGGAAGTAGCCGTACTGCTTGACGACCGAGTCGTTGAGGTGCAACGAATCGAGCAGCTTCTCCTGCTCGGCCGGGTTGATGGCACCGCTGCCCTTGGCCGCGATGATCCGTTCCTTCGCGTTCGGCAGCGCACCGAGCGCGAGGGACACCGTGAAGGTCACGGCGATCAAGACGATGACCAGTTGGACGAACTTCTGTCCGAAGTACCGCATGATCTGACCGATTCCCTTCCGGTGTCCCTCGTTCTCAGTGTTGCTAGTTCACTCGCAGATCAACTGACGATCGTCGACTACGACGAGCGCCAGATGGTCTGCGGGTAGAAGGTGCCGGCGATGCCGGCGCCCTCGATGGCCTGACCGGCGCCATCCGGAAGGGTGAGGTTCGTGGCCTCGATGCCCTCGACGCCCGGCTTGTGGGCGATCATCCAGATGGTGTACGTGCCCCAGATGTTGTAGCACTCGGTGGCGAACAGCTTGTTCACGTCCTCGGCGATCTGCTTCTTCTCCGCCGGGTCAACCGAGGCCCGGTTGGCGTCGAGCAGTGCGTCGAGCTTCGTGTCCTTGATGCGACCGAAGTTGAGTGCCAGGCCACCGACGTCCAGCGCGGTGGACGAGTGCCACCAGAAGTACTGCTGGTCGAGGTCGATGCCACCGTGGTTGCGCCACTGGAACACCTGGAAGTTGCCGAGCAGGGCGGTGACGATGTAGTTGCCCTGGTCGATCTGGTCGATGGTGACCTCGTCGACGCCGGCCTCTTCGAACCACTGCTTCTGGAAGTTGGCGATCACCAGGTTGGTGGCGTCGTTGGTGGTGGCCAGGGCGAGCTTCAGCTCACCCGGGTGCTCGGCCTTGTAGGCAGCGATGAGCTCCTTGGCCTTGGCCATGTCCTGGGCCAGCGGGTAGCCGCTGTCTTCGAGGTTGCCGACCTGGCCGGGAGAGAACGGCCCGTTGGCGAGCTGGAACACGCCCTGGTTGATCGAGTCGTTGACGGCCTTGGCGTCCGAGGCGTAGGCGAGTGCGCAACGCACCCGCTGGTCGGTGAGGGGCGAACCCTCAGCGGTGACCTCGAGCAGCGTGTAGGCGGTCTCGCCGTTCTTGCTGAACTCGATCGACGGGAAGTTGTCGGCGTCGTCGCGGAACTCCTTGATGACCTGACCGTTGGTGGTGTGGATGAGATCCACGTCACCGGCCTTCAGGGCATCACGGCGCTGCAGGCCGTCGGCGATCGGGATGAACTCGATCTCGTCGAGGTACGGGTACGGGGAGTTCCAGTAGTCCGGGTTGCGCTTGGCCTTGAAGTACTCGTTCGGCTTGTAGTCCTCGTAGATGAACGGACCGGTGCCGACCGGCTTCGAACGCAGCGTCTCGTCGCTGTCACTGGCGAGCAGCCACGTCGGCGAGGCGACGTAACCGGTCTGACCGGTGAGGTAGTACGGGAACGTGGCCCACGGCTTGATCGTCGTGACGATCGCGGTCATCGGATCGCTGGGATCGATGACGACGTCCTTCACGTTGGCCAGCGCCGTGCCGGTGAGCAGCGAGACGCGGTCGCGGTTGAGGTTGTCGACGATCGCTGCACCATCGAAGTCGGTGCCGTCGTGGAACTTGATGTCTGCACGAGCGGTGATCTTCCACTCCGTGTAGTCGGCGTTCGGCTCGATCGCGCTGGCGAGGTACGGGTGCACCGCGTTGTCCTGGCCAGGGATGGCGAGGGTGTCGTAGACGGAGCGGATGGTCTGGTGGCAGGAGATGGCGCAGACCATCTCGGCCGGACGCCACGGCGACGAGGTGTCGGCTTCGATGCCCACGACCAGACTGCCGCCGGCAACCGGCTCGACCGTCGGCGTCGTCTCGGGCGTCGTATCACCCGGGGCGACGGTGTCGCCCGGTGCCACGGTGTCGCCCGGGGCGTCAGTGCCGCCCGGTGCCTCCGTGCCAGCAGGTGTCGTGCTGCCGCCCTTCTTGTCGTCGGACGAACACGCGCCGGCGAGGAGCGCGAAGCTCATCACCACCGCCCCGACGATCACTCCGGGGCGACGCCCCACCGATCGTTTCGCTGTCCTCATGGACTTCCCCCTTGTTGGTTTCGTTGACACCCGTCGACAACGGGATCGACGTGCGCTGTGACCCCCGCCACAGCGACGTGGACGCACCTTAGCCACACCGCGCACGACGGATGCGAACTCGGAGCGCCCTGTTTTCAGGCAACGTCATGAATTGGTGAAGTTGGGTGGACGGCGCTCCAGGAACGCCGTCATCGCCTCACGGTGGTCTCGCGTCGCGGACGCCATGATCTGCTGACGGTTCTCCAGATCGATGGCGGCTTGCATGCCGGGGATCTCGAGGGCGCTCCACATGCCCTCCTTGGTCAGCGCCACGCCGAACGGCGCGTTGGCCATCACCAGATCGGCCTTCGCCAGCGCCGCGTCGAGGACAGCGCCGTCGTCGACGAGCTCGACGACGAGCCCGATGCGGTACGCCTCCTCGGCGTCGAAGACGCGCCCGGTGAGCATCAGCTCCTGCGATCGCGACGCGCCGATCAAGCGGGGCAGCAACCAGCTCGTGCCGATGTCGCACGCCGACAGGCCGATGCGGATGAACGCCGCGTTGAACTTCGCCGCGCGCGACGCGATGCGGATGTCCGAGCCGAGGACGAGTGCGAACCCACCGCCGGCGGCCGCACCGTTCACCGCGGCGATCACGGGCTGCGGCAGCGAGCGCATGCGTGGGATCAGCGAGGCGATGTGCTTCTGCACGGCGAAGCCGGTCTGCGTCGGGCCGAGGTGCGCGGTGTGCGGCGCGGTGCCGTAGCCGCCGAGGTCGAGCCCGGCGCAGAAGCCGCGCCCGGCGCCGGTGAGCACGACGACGCGCACCGACGGGTCGACGGCGATCGCCGCGAGGTGGTCGTGCAGGCCTTGGACGAGCTCGCTCGTCATTGCGTTGAGCTTCTCCGGACGGTTCAAGGTGAGCAGGGCGACGCCCTCGCGTGGGCTGGTGCGTTCGATCTGGGCCATCGGGCCATCGTTGCCGATCTGATGTCGCGGTCACGGCACCGGGCGCGTCTACGGTCCCTGCGATGGTTCGTGCCGCGCTCCCGATCGGCTCGGACGCGCGATCGTTCGCCACGACCCTCGCGTCGTACCGCTACGGCCGCTTCGATCCGACCACGCGCCTCGGTCCCGGCGAGCTCTGGCGCGCCTCGTTGACCCCGGACGGACCGGGCACCGTTCGGATCACGTGGACCGGCGACGACCACAGCGTGTCGAGCTGGGGACCGGGTGGCCCGTGGCTGGAGGCGCGCGCCCCGGCGTTGCTCGGCGCGCTCGACGTGCCCGTTCCGTTCACGGAAGGTCACCCCGCGGTGCTGCGCGCCCAGCACAACCACCCCGGACTGCGGCTCGGTGCGAGCGGCAACCTCTACCACGAGCTGCTGCCGAACATCATCGGGCAGCGGATCACCGGCGGGGAGGCCATCGCCCAGTGGCACCGCCTCGTGCGCTCCCTCGGCGAACCAGCTCCCGGACCGCACCCCGAGCTGCGCACGCCGCCGGAGCCGCAGGTCCTCGCGCACCGGCCGGCGTGGTGGTTCCACCCGCTCGGCATCGAGGCCAAGCGTGCCGAGGCGCTGCGCCAGGTGGCCCGTCACGCTGATCGCCTGTGGCAGTGGGCCGAGCTCCCCGCGGCCGAGTGCGCCGCCAAGCTGTCGTTGCTGCGCGGCATCGGCCCGTGGACGATCGGCTCGGCGGTCGGTCCGGCGCTCGGCGACCCCGATGCCGTCGCGGTGGGCGACTTCCACCTCAAGAACATCGTCACCCACGCGCTCAGCGGGCAGCCACGCGGCACCGACGAGCGGATGCTCGAGCTGCTCGAGCCGTACGCCGGCCAGCGCGGCCGGGTCGTGCGGCTGTTGCTCCTCGATGGCCATCGCGCCCCTGCGTTCGGGCCGAGGCAACGCATCTTGCCGATGGCGCGCTGGTAGCTTCGCAACGCACCCGTGCCTGGTGCGTGCGCCGCGATGACCGACACCGTCTCCACCACCTCGCCCCCCAGCCCGGCATCCGGACCGGCATCCAGCGCCGACCACGCGGACGACGCTCGCTGGCGCAAGGTCCTGTGCAAGGCCGGGCTCGTCTACCTCTTCTCCCGGGTGTGCGTGGTCATCGGCGCGGCCATCGTCGCCGCCGAGCTGCGCGCCGACGCCAACAAGGTCGAGGCCGATCTACCCGGTTCGCCGTTCGCCGATCCGCAGTACCTCGACGGCAAGGTGATCCCGAAGAACGCACTGCGCCCGATCCTCGACGTCCTCACCTCGTGGGACGGTCGTTGGTACCTCAACATCGTCCGCGACGGCTACCCGCACGTCGTCCGCCCGAACGTGACCTACGAGGTCGACGACGCTCGGGCGGCCTTCTTCCCGACGTACCCGATGCTCGTGCGCGCCGCCGATCGCGTCCTGCCGGGCAACGACACGTTCGCCGCGCTGTTCGTCAACTTCGTGCTCGGGGCGATCGCCGTCTTCCTCGTCGGGCTCATCGCCAGGAAGCTGTTCGACATCGACGTCGCCGAACGGTCGATGATCCTGATGGCGATGTTCCCCGGCAGCTTCGTGCTGTCGTTCGCCTACACCGAAGCACTGCTGATCACGCTCGCCGCGGCGTGCCTGCTGTGCCTCCTGGAGGAGCGTTGGTGGTTGGCCGGCGTCTTGGCCGCGCTCGGCACGGCGACGCGGCCGAACGGCATCGCGCTCATCGGCGCGTGCGCGGTGGCGTCGTACATCGCCATCCGCCACCGGCGTGACTGGTGGTCGCTCGCTGCGCCCCTGCTCGCGCCCGCCGGCTTCATCGCGTTCCAGCTGTGGCTCGGGCACCACACCGGCGAGCGCAAGGTGTGGTTCCGCGTGCAGACCGAGGCGTGGGGCGAGGGCTACAGCTTCGGTGTCACCGCCCTGCGGCGCAGCTTCGGCGCGTTTGCGCATCCGCTCAGCTCCCCCACCAACACGCTGACGGCTGCCTCGCTGGTCGCCATGCTGCTGCTGATCTGGTTCGTCTGGCGTCACCGCCTGCCGTGGCCGATCATCGCCTACTGCGCGGGCATCATCCTGCTGATGCTGCTGCCGGCAACGGTGACGGCGCGACCGCGGTTCCTCTTCACCGCGTTCCCGTTGCTCATCGCCGCTGCGGCGTGGTTCCGCACCGATCGTCGCGACTGGTGGCCGTACGCCATCGGCGCGTGCAGCGCCGGCCTCGTCGGGCTCACGGCGCTGTACGGCGTGCTCGGCGCCATCCCGTGAGCCGGCCGTGACCTGGGCGGGACGGGTCCTGCCGCGGCGAGGCCGGCTCGGCACGCTCCTGCTGGCGCTCCTCGCCTACGTGCCGGCGCTCACCGCATCGCCGGGGCGGATGCCGACCGACACCAAGCTCTACCTCTACCTCGACCCCGGCCGTCTGCTCGGTGACGCGGCGCAGACGTGGGACAACCGCCAGTTCCTCGGCTGGGTGCCGCACCAGGTGATCGCCTACCTGTGGCCCTCCGGCCCGTGGTTCTGGGTGTTCGACAAGCTCGGCGTGCCCGACTGGATCGCCCACCGTCTGTGGATCGGCACGCTGCTCGTCCTCGGCGGATTGGGCGCGCGTTGGGCTGCGCGTCACCTCGGTCTGCCCAGCGCCGCAGCGCTCTGCGCCGCGCTCGTGTACCAGCTGTCGCCGTACGTGCTGCCGTACGTGTCGCGCACCTCGGTGATGCTCCTCCCGTGGGCTGCCGTGGGCTGGCTCACCGGGCTCACCATCCGTGCCGCGACGCGTTCGACGCGACGGTCGCAGTGGCGCGAGGCGGCGCTGTTCGCGCTGGTCATCCTCACCGTCGGCGCCGTCAACGCGACCGCGCTGGCGATGATCGCCCCGGCACCGATCCTGTGGTTGGTGCACGCCGCGTGGCAGCGCACGATCACGTGGCGTCGGGCGGTGGCGACGTCGCTGCGCATCGGCGCGCTGAGCATCATCGTGTCGCTGTGGTGGATCGTGATGCTGCTCGTGCAAGGCGGCTACGGCGCCGACGTCCTGGCGTACAGCGAGACCCTGCGCGCCGTCTCGTTGACGTCGGTCAGCACCGAGACGCTGCGCGGGCTCGGCTACTGGCTGTTCTACGTGCGCGACCCGTACGCGGCGACGACCACCGCGTCGGTCGACTACATGGAGAGCGGACGGGTGATCGTCGTCGGCTTCGCCCTGCTGCTGCTGTGCCTGATCGGCATCGCCGCCACGCGCTGGGCGAACCGCCGCTACGCCGCGCTGCTCGTCACCGCCGGGATCATCCTCGCCGTCGGCGTGCACCCGATCGACGACCCGGCGCCGCTCGTCCGGCCGCTCACGTCAGCGGGCCTGTCGTTGGCCTTGCGCAGCAGCACCCGCGCCCTGCCGCTCAGCACGTTCGGGCTGGCCCTCGGCGCCGGCGCACTCGTCGCCGCGGTCAGTCGGTGGCGCTGGCGGCCGCGTCTGCCCATCGCTGCACTCGCACCTGTCGCCGTCGCCGGCCTGGCCATCCTCAACCTGCCGGCACTGTGGACCGGCGGGTTCGTCGATCCGGCGCTGACCCGCGACGAGTCGCCGCCTGCGGCATGGCGCGAGGCGGTCGCGGCGCTCGACGCGTCGTCGCACGAGGCGCGAGTGCTGCAGCTGCCCGGACAGGAGTTCGGCGCGTTCCGCTGGGGGTACACGGTCGATCCGCCACTTCCCGGGCTGACCTCGAAGCCGATGGCGACGCGCGACCTGCTGCCGCTCGGAGGTGCGGGGGCGATGGACCTGCTCGACGCGTTCGACGATCGATTGCAGACCGGCACGCTCGACCCGGCATCGGTCGCCGTCGTCGCCCGCTTCCTCGCCGCCGATCGGATCTGGTTGAGCAACGACGCCGCCTTCGACCGCTTCCGCACCCCACGGCCCGAACGCGTCGCCGCGGTCTTCGCCGCGGAGCCGTCCGGCCTCGGTGCACCCGTCAGCTACGGCGCGCCGGTCGTCAACGCGCCGGCCGTGCCGATGATCGACGAGACATCGCTTAGCGATCCTGCGGTCGGCACACCGGTCGCGCCGGTCCAGCTCGTTCCGGTCGACGATCCGGTGCCCATGATCCGCGCCACGTCGCGCGTCGTGGTCCTCGCCGGCAGCGGCGACGGCATCGTCGATGCTGCGGCGGTCGGCCTGCTGCACGGCGACGAGGCGGTCGTCTACGCCGCCGACGCCAACCGTCAGCCGACACTCGCCGATGGCGCCGACGCCGATCCGTTCGCCACCGCGGCGGCCGTGATCGTCACCGACTCCAACCGCGACCGCGCCCACCAGTGGCGCGGGTCGCAGGACGTCACCGGGTTCACCGAGACCGGCGGGCCGAACACCGACGTGCTGCGCGACGACGACGCCGATCAACGTCTGCCCGTCTTCGCCGCCGCCGATGGCACCACGCCCAAGGACAACCCGGCCGACCACGCCACGAACGGTCAAGGTGCCGGCGACGTCGATCCGTCCGAGCAGACGGTGGCGACCTTGGCCGACGGACTCGTCGTGCGAGCCACGGTCTACGGCGAAGCGTTCGCCTACCGGCCGGAGGATCGACCGGCGATGGCGGTCGACGGCGACCCGCGCACGGCGTGGGTGGTGGCCGATCGCGGCAACCCGATCGGCGAGCGGATCGAGGTGTCCGCCACGGACGGAACGTTGCGGTTGCTGCAGCCGGGTCACACGTCGACCGGAGCGATCCCGAACCGGATGATCACGTCGGTTCGAGTGCAGTCGCTGGCAGACCCGACACGCTCGACGGACGTCGCACTCGACGAGCGTTCGCTCACCGGCGACGGTCAGCGCATCGAGAGCGTCGACCCCGCCGGCGTGAGCATCACCATCCTCACCGTCGGCGATCGACCCGACGGCACTGACACCGGAGCGTCAGGGGTCGGCTTCGCCGAGCTCGGTGTCGGGGCGCACGAGGAGATCGTCCGCGTGCCGACGTCGTGGGCCTCGCGAGTGCAGCCGGGCACTCCCCTCTCGTTCGTGTTCACCCGGCTGCGCGAGGACCCGCTGAACCGCTGGCGCGACGACCCCGAGCACCGCCTGATCCGCCAGTTCGAGGTACCGGGCCGCGGAGCGTTCGATGCAACGGTCACCGTCCGGCTCAGCCCACGCGCCGACGACGACGTCCTCGCCGACCTCCTCGGCACGCGTGGCGCCACGGCCGACGCGCGGATGGCCGGCGGCGTCGGCAGCGCCGCCTGGAACGCCGTCGACGGCGATCTCACCACCGCGTGGACCTCGCCGTTCGGTGACGCCGTGGGCGCGACGATCACCGTCGTCGTCACGGGCGACGAGCTCGGCACGCTCCGGATCCAGCAACCGACGGACGGCCGTCACTCGCTGATCACCGGGATCACGATCGGCTCGCCGGACGGCGGGAACGAGGAGCTGACCGTCGCGCCGCCGGACGCCGACGGGGTGAGCACCGTGGACAGCGCGCTCGCGATCGGCACCGGATCGACGGCGACCATCACGATCAGCTCGATCGCACCGCGGACGACGATCGATCGGCGCTTCGCCGAGACGACGGTGCTCCCGGTGTCGATCGTCGAGCTGTCCGGCTCGGCGATCACCGTCGTCCCGCCGATCAACCCTGCGACCGCGTGCCGCAACGATCTCGTCACCCTCGACGGCGCGCCGCTGGCCGTGCAGATCTCCGCCGAGGACTGGGTCGAGCTGATCGCCGGGCAACCGGTCGACCTGCACACGTGCGACGGCGCGGCGCTCGACTTGGACGCCGGGACGCATCTCGTCGAGTCCGTGGATGGCCGAGACGTCGGGTTGGACATCGATCGGATGGTGCTGTCGAGCGGCACGCCGTCGTCGGCAACGGCGTCTCCGACGGTGTCGGTGACGCGCACGAACACGACGCGCACCGCAACGGTGGCGCCGTGCCCGGACGGGTGCTGGCTGATCATGGGCGAGGGCTACAACCGCGGCTGGACCGCCGACGTCTCCGGCCACTCGCTCGGACGGCCGACGCAGGTCAGCGGCGGCTTCAACGGGTGGTGGCTGCCGGCGAGCACCACGCCGACGACGGTGACGATGACGTGGGAGCCGCAGCGACGGCTCGACCTCGCGCTCGGCGCCAGCGCGCTGGCGATCGTCGGCTGCTTCGTGCTGCTCTGGCGCGGTCGACGCAGACGCAACGCCGACGAGCCGGTCCCGACGGTCGACCCACCGGCGATCGATGCTCGATGCCTTGCACCTTCCGGCCGGCGCCCGGCGATCGTCGTCGGTGCCGCGCTCGTCGTGGCATCCGGGCTGGTGATCGCCCCGACCTTCGCGCTCGTCGCTCTTCCGTTCGCGATCGCGCTGGTCGTGCTGCGGCGGTCAGTCGTCCTCACCGCGTCGTCGGTCGTCGTGATGGGCCTGCTCGCGCTGCTCGTGCTGCGCCGCGTGCTCGTCTACCGCTACGGCCCGGATGCAGCGTGGCCGGGCAACTTCGAAGACCTCCACCACTGGGGCCTCTTCGTCGTCGTGCTCCTCGCAGCGGGTGCGCTGCTGCCGCAGGGAGCCGACGGATCAGCGAGCGCTCAGGAGAGCAGCGCGGCGATCAACGCCGGCACGAGGAACGTGTCCGAGGCGCGGTAGGCGGCGTCCTCCGAGAAGTGCAGGCCATCGGGACGCCACGTCGTGTCGGTCAGCCCGTCGATGCTGCGCAACCACTGGTCCATGTCGACCACCGTGATCTGACCGGGGTGTGCGGCCGCGACCTCACGGATGACGTCGAACTGCACCTGATACCGCGCCGGGTCGGCCATCTTCGCCTGGTCGGCCTGCCACGGCACGGTGGGGAACGGCGCCAGCACCCACGCCAGGTGCGGCGCGCCGTCGGCCAGCAGCTGCTCTGCCGTTGCCTCGTACGACTCGCGGAGGTGGGCGGCGAACTCGGGGTCGAGCGGCGAACGCAGCACGCCGTCACCGAACTCGTGGTCCTCCACGTCACGCAACGTCACCATCATCACGATCACGTCGGGGGCGAGCGTGCGGATGTGGTCCGGCACCTCCTGCTCGAGGGTCCGCTTGCACTCGCGGGCGTAGACCGGCGGATCGTCGGGGATCGTGCCGCCCGTGAGGAACCCGCATCCGGGTTGTGCATCGAGCGTGACGGCGGCGATGTCGGGATGATCGACGGCCCACTGGGACAGCCCGACGCCGAGCGCGTCGGCGGTCGAGTCGCCGGTGACGATGATCCGCATGGCGCGGTTGAGCGCGGGCGTCGGCGCGACCGTCGTGCTCGTCGACGACGACGGACCCGTGCCCGGCACACCGGTGATCGGGACCGAGATGGGGACGCTGCTGGGGGCTGCGGTGCCGAGGCTGGGGAGCGGGCCGCTCGCCGGGACGATGCCGTTGACGTCCGCCCCGGCGACGGTGGTCGGTTCGTCGGCCGGTACCACCACCAGCGCGGCGATCGCCAGCGCTGCAGTGGCGGCGAGACCGGCGAGCAGCGGCACGCGGGGCAACGTCGGGTTCCATCGACGGATGGGTCGTTCGATCAGCACGAACGACGCCGTCGCCAGCACCAGGGTGATGGCCAGGCGCAACGCCAGCAATGGCCACGTGCCGACGTCGACACGAGCCGTGGTGACGACGGCGAAGACCGGCCAGTGGTACAGGTAGACGCCGTAGCTGATCGTGCCCAGCAGGACCAGGGGCCGCACGCTCAGCAGGCGGGTGAACGGCGCGGCCACCTGCACGCCGGCGATCAGCGCCACGCTCGCCAGCGCCAGGACCGGCAGCCAGCCTTGGTACGCCGGGCCGCTGGCCGCCGGCCAGCGAACGGCGACGACGACGATCACCGCCAGGCCGGCCGGCGCGAGCACGGCGAGCAGACGTGACCGCGTTCCACTCGCCGGAGGCGGCCAGACGCGGAGCACCCCGGCCAGCGCAGCGCCGGCCAGGATCTCGCCGAGGCGTGCCGGCGTCGCCCAGTACGCCGCGTCGGCGCCGTAACGATGGGCGATGGCGAAGGCGGCACCCGTCGCCAGCGCCCATCCCGCAACGAGGGTGACGGCGCGCCCGCGAGCGCCTCGGACCACTCGCAGGAGCGCCAGCGCGGCCAGCGGCCACACCCAGTAGAACTGCTCCTCGATGGCCAGCGACCAGTAGTGCTCGAGCGGCGCCACCCTGCCGACGGTGGCGTTGACGAGATCGCCGTAGCTCTCTCCGGCGGTGAGCTTGGTCCAGTTGAACACCTGGAACAGCGCGCCGAGGACGTCGGTGCGCATGCGCGTGACGTAGTCGAACTCGCCGACGGCCGACAGCAGCGCGACACCGGCGATGCAGATCAAGCTGGCGGGCAGCAGTCGCTTCATCCGACGCGCGTAGAACGTGCCGAGCCGGATGCGGCCGGAGCCATCGTGCTCGGCGAGCAGCAGCGACGTGATCAGGTAGCCGGAGAGCGTGAAGAACACGGAGACGCCGACGTAACCGCCGGTCATCCACGAGACACCGCCGTGGAACAGCAGGACGAGGATCACCGCGACGGCACGGATGCCGTCGAGCGCCGGCTGGTAGGCGATCAGCGATGGTCGCTGCCGGCCGTCAGGCGGCATGGCTGCGTTCCCGCCACCGATCGACGAGCCAGCAGACGCTGACGGCGGCAGCGATGACGATGGTCGGCTCGGCACTCGAACGGATGCGGTGCGCGCCGTAGAAGACGACCGTGGTGACGAGCACCGTGAGCACCGGCGCGAGCAGGATCCGCCGTCGCCGCCGATCGAGTCGGCGCATGCCGACGAACGCGAGTGGCGCCAGCACCCAGAACGCGACGATCCCCGCCCAGGACGCTGCCGCCGACTTCTCCTCGCCCTTGTCCATCGTCAGCAGGCTGCGGAACCCGTACAGGTCGAGCGTCCGTCCGACGCGCGCCAGGACGACACGAGGCAGCGAGCGGAGGTGACCGCGCAGGTAGTGGATCGCGACGTCGCGGCGTCGCTCGCTGCGCACGGACGGCTCGGGGATCGCCTCGTTGCCGAGATCGCCACCGATCGCGCCGATCGACCAGCCACCGACCTCACGTCCGTAGAACGCGTCGTCGTTGTACGTGCCGGCGAGCGTCGTGCCGTCGTTGGTCGACAGCAGCACCGGCCGCTCGAAGCGGGTGAGGTTGAGGATCAGCCACGGCGCAAGCACCATCCCGGCGGTGGCCAGCACGAGCGCCGCCCCCACGCCGCGCCGGCGCCGACCGTCGGGCTGTCCGTCGGGCTGTCCGGCATCATCCGACGAGGCGGGCTGGCGACCGGTGCGCCAGACCAGCACGGCGAACATCGGGATCATCAGCACGAGCTCGCTGCGCGCCAGCGCGCCGAGTCCGGCGACCGCCCCGAGCGCGAGGCAGCGACGCAACGACACGGTCACGCTCACGTCGCCGCACCAGCGCACCGCGAGCAGCAACATGATCGCCACGATGCAGATGCTGATGCTCTCGGACATGATCAGTCCGTCGCCGATCCACAGGTTCGGGTACAGCGCCGCGATGGCGGCTGCGACGAGCCCCACCCTCGGGCCACCGATCGCTCGACCGAGCAGGCCGAGGACGGCGACCGTGGCGATGCCGAACACCACGGTCACCACCCGTTGCCAGGGGATCGGGTCGTCGCCCCAGCTGACGAGCGCCATGAGCGTGGAGGTCAACGGCACGTGCTCGGCACCGGGGCCGCTCGTGAACGGCTCGCGATAGAGGAACCCGTGGGCCAGGTCGGTGGCCTGAGCGGAGTAGTACAGCGAGTCGTTGAGCTGCAACGGGCGATCCCACTTGCGGCTCAGCAGGAAGAGTCGCCAGGCCGCTCCGACGGCGACGATCACCGACAGCTCGAACCGGAACGAGCGCTGGCGGATGGCGAGGAGGGACGGCATGGAGCGAAGCACCGGCTGCGCACCCGCGCGCGGCTGGCGGCATTCTGCCATCCAGCACGGCGCGCCGCTACGCTCGTCGCCCGTGCCGACCGCCCCGCGACGCTGCCTCAGTGTGATCGTGCCCTGCTACAACGAGCAAGCGACGATCGCCGAGCTGCTGCGGCGGGTGACGGCTTCACCGTGGGTGGCCGAGGTGATCGTCGTCGACGACGGATCCACCGACGACACCCGCTCCGTCCTGGCGGCGCTGCCCGATGCCGGGGCGGCCGCCGGAGCACCGGGCGTGCGGGTCGTGCTGCAACCGCACAACATGGGCAAGGGTGCAGCGCTGCGCACCGGGATCGCCGAGGCGACGAGCGACTACGTGGTCGTGCAGGACGCCGACTTGGAGTACGACCCCGACGAGTACGGGATCCTCCTCGGCCCGCTGGAGCTGCAGATCGCTGACGTCGTCTACGGCTCGCGGTTCCTCGGCGGGCAGGCGCACCGGGTCCTGTACTTCTGGCACTCCCTCGGCAACAAGCTGCTGACGCTGCTGTCGAACATGTTCACCGACCTCAACCTGACCGACATGGAGACCTGCTACAAGGTCTTCCGGCGCGAGCTGATCCAGTCGATCACGCTCGAAGAGGCCCGCTTCGGGTTCGAGCCGGAGATCACGGCGAAGATCGCCGAGCGGCGCGTCCGCATCTACGAGGTCGGCATCACCTACGCGGGGCGCACCTATGCCGAGGGCAAGAAGATCGGCTGGCGCGATGGGGTGCATGCCCTGTCGTGCATCGTGCGCTACTCCCCCGTCGGCGCCCGCCTGCGCCGTCGGCGGGGCTGACGAAACCTAAGCTCCCACCACCGTGTCGAGCTCGTCACCCTCCCCTCTCGAACGGCAGCAGATCGCCGTCGCCGATCCGGCGATGCAGACCTACTGGCACCGCGTCCGGTTCCACCTCGTCGCCAACGACGCAGCACGCCACGGCGCAACGACGCTGCTCGACGTCGGCGCGGGCTCCGGTCTCCTCGGCGAGTGGCTGCAACGGTGGGGGCAGGCGCTGCACCTGCGGTACCGCTTCACCGAGCTGTCCCCGGTGCTCGCCGCGCAGCTCACCGAGCGATTCGGCAGCGACGCCCGCCACGGGCAGCAGCAGCCGATCGACGAGCACACCACGGTCGCCATGCTCGACGTCCTCGAGCACATCGAGGACGACGCGCTGGCGCTGCGCGAGCTCCACGCGCAGATGGCACCCGGTGCGCGGCTCGTGATCACCGTGCCGGCGCTGCAGTGGGCGTTCTCGTCGTGGGACACCGAGCTCGGGCACCATCGCCGGTACGGCAAGCGCTCGTTGCGAGCCGTCGTGACGGCCGCAGGGTTCGACGTCGAGCGTTGCGACTACCTGTTCCCGGAGCTGCTGCCGCTCCTGCTCGTGCGCAAGTTGCGCCGCGCACCGCGCGCCGACGTCGACTTCCCGCACCTGCCGGCTCCGGTGGCCGCCGCCGGCTACGGCGTCGCTCGCGCGACCACCGCACTGCGCCGGCTCTGGCCGGCAGGCACGTCCGTCGTGCTCACCGCGAGCCGACCGCGATGACGCTCTGGATCGTCAGCCCGATGCTGCGCGACACCGAGTCCTTCGTGCGACTTCGTGGCGAGGTCGCCAGCGCCTGCGCCACCGCCTCGCTCCGGTGCGGGCCGATCCGCCACCTCGTCGTCGACGACTCGGCGGGCACCGACCCCGACGTCGCCCGGCTGACCGCGCTCGACGACGTCGTCGTGCTCACGCCGCCGTTCAACCTCGGCCACCAGCGGGCGATCGTCTACGGGTTGCGATCGATCGTCGATCAACTGGCTGCCGATGACGTCGTGGTGACGATGGACTCCGATGGCGAGGACCAGCCCGCCGACGTGCCTCGGTTGGTGACGACGTTGACGAGTGCCGACGTCTCGCTGGCGCTGGCGCTGCGCACCTCGCGCACCGAGCCACTCGTGTTCCGGGTGATGTACCTGTTCTTCCGCGTGCTGTTCCGCGTGCTGACCGGGACGACGGTGCGATCGGGCAACTTCGCCGCGCAACGGGCGACGTCACTGGCGGTCACGATCAACCACCCGAGCTTCGACCTCTGCTACTCGTCCACCCTGCTGGCCCTGCGCCGGCCGACCGCCACCGTGCCGTGCGCGCGTGGGCGTCGATTCGCCGGCCAGTCGCGGATGAACCGCGCTGCGCTGCTCGCCCACGGGATCCGGATGATGCTGCCGTTCAGCGAGCGCATCGCCGTGCGCTTGATGGTCGTCGCCACGGCGACGTTCACCGCGCTGGCCGCGATGCTCGTGCTGCTGGCAACCGACGTGCTGGACCACCCCGGCCCCGTGGTGCTCAGCGCGACGACGGGGCTCGGCGTCGCCTTCCTGGCTTCGTTCACCGCGTTCGTGGTGCTGTTCTCCGGCTTCAGCCAGACGTCCGCGATCGCCATGCAGAGCGTGACCGGACTCGGCGTCACCGGTCCCGACGCATGACCGACGAACGAAACGACGTCGAACCCGTCGAGCCCGAACCGATCGACGCGGCCGACTCGGGTGGTCCGTCGCGCCGGTGGCGGGTGCTGCTCACCGCGCTGGCGGTGCTGCCGATCGCCGTGGCGATCATCCGCGCCATGCTCCACCACTGGTTCCCGATCGGCGACTCGGCGCTGCTCTACGTGCGCGTGCGCGACGTGTTCACGTCGCACCACCCGCTGCTCGGCTCGTGGACGTCGGCGTCGTTGAGCGTCGGCGAGAACATGAACAACCCGGGTCCGCTGTACGACGACCTGCTCGCCCCGTTCGCCCACCTGCTGCCGGCCGCGTCCACCGCAGCGCTCGGGGTCGGCGTCGTCAACGCCGCGTCCGTGGTCGGTTCGTCGATCGCTGCACGGCACATCGGCGGGTGGTCGATGCAGCGGTGGGTGCTGCTGGCGACCGCCGCGCTGAGCTGGTCGATGGGCAGCGAGATGCTGATCGACATCTGGCAGGCCCACGCCCTGCTGCTGCCGTTCTTCTGCTTCCTCGTGCTCGCCGTCGGCATCAGCCTCGGCCGCACGCGGTGCATCCCGTGGGCGGTGCTCGTCGCCACGCTGCTGATCCAGACGCACATCAGCTACGCCTACATCCTCGCCTGCCTCACGGCTGCGGTGATCGTCATGCTGCTTGCCGAGGCACGGCTCGACAAGCGACCGATCCCGTACCGCGAATGGCGCACCGCACTGACATCTCGCGTTGCACTCTGGTCCTACGCAGTGTTCGCGCTGACGTGGGTGCAGCCGTTGTACGAGCAGTTCTTCTCCGACGGTCGCGGCAACCTGACACGGCTGGCGTCGCACACCGGCGGCGGCGATCTGCAGCTCGGGATGCGCAGCGCGATCCGGCTCAGCGCACGGGTGCTCGTCGAGCCGCCGTGGAAGTTGCGCAGCGGCTACGCCACCCTCATCCCGGTGGCCAACGTCAGCGACACACCAGACGGGCCGCAGCTGTTCGTCAACGGCATCCCTGGCGTCGTTGCCGCGTTCGCCATGCTGGTCCTCCTCGTCGCCGTGCTCGCCGTGCTGGTGTGGGTGCACCGTCGTCGCGGCAACCGCGTCGTCGCCCACGTCGGCGCGTTGGCGATCGCCGGCGTCGGCAGCGCCGTGCTCTGCCTTGCCTTGCTGACGATCGGTCGGGTCGGCCTGGCGCAGCATCACGTGCGCTGGCTGTGGACGATGACCGTCTTCATCGAGATGGCCATCGCCTGGGCGGTGCTCGACCTGGTCGCCGCTCGGTGGCGGTCGCACACTGCGGCACCCGCGTCGCGGCACTGGCTGAACGCCGTCGTGCTGACGGGGTTCACCGCGTTGACCGTCGCCAACCTGCCGTACCTCGCCCAGCCGCAGGGACCGGTGACGGACTACGCCGTGATGCCCGCGCTGACGCGCATCTTCCGCCAGCTCGAACCGCTGCGGACTAGCGCCCCGGTCTTCTTCGACACCAGCAACGTGCGCGTCTACGAGCCGTACAGCAGCGCGGTGATGATGCGTCTGCAGGAGCTCGACATCGAGTTCCGCGTCGAGGACGAAGGCATGGTCCGCCAGCTCGGCGACTCTCGTCGCGCGTCCGGCCACGAGCGCACGCGCATCTTCCAGCTCGAGGGCGTCGCCGCGCTGACCTACGACGGGTCGGCATGCCGCATCGCCATCGCCAGCGCACGCACACCCGAGCAGGAGGAGGAAGCGGCCACGCTGGCCGAGACGCTCGCCGCGCAGCTGGTCGACGGCAGGCTGCAGGTCGACCCGAACGGGCTCAGCGACGACCACCGCACCCGCCTGGCGCAGGCCCAGGACGGGGACGAGGCCGTCGCCATGGTGCTCGTCGAGGACGGTGCGCTCGCCGACTGGGTGCGCCGCGGCCTCGTCGCCGACGCCGACCCTGCGCTGCCCGGCCAGCTCGATCTGATCGGTGCGTGGGTCTTCTCGACCTACGCCCTCTTCGCCGACAACCCGGCCACCTGCCCGTCCAGCTGACCCCCGGCACCCGCACCCGAACCCGAGTGCGTTTGATCGCAGACCCACCGCCACGGTGGACCAGCGGCCAAACGCTCAGGCGGTGGTGCCGGCGGGAACGATGAAGACGGCCAGCGGTTGGCCGAGGACGAGCATGCGATCGACCGACTCCTGCAGGCGAGGCGGGACCCGCGGGTCGAGCTGCACGCCGAACAGGTTGGTGTCCACGGTGTCGACCAGGTCGTCCAGCCCGAGCGCACCGAGGTCGGCGATCAGTCCCGCACGCAGCGACTCGAACTCGACGCGCTGTCGCTCGGTGCGCGGGTCGTAGGAGGCGACCTCGACCGCACCGGGCATCGCCTCCCACTCCTGCACGAACACCCCCGTGGCGAGGTGCACCTCGGCGGTGGCGTCGTCCGCCGTGATCACCCGATGCGCGGTGATCGGCACGTGCCACGTCGGCAGCAACCCGGCGTCGAACCCACGACGCTCGAGCTCGCTGACCAAGCCGTAGCCCTGCGACCCGAAGTTGGCGGCGTCGCTCCACGTGATCACGTACCGGCCGGCCGTTCCGTCCGCGGCCCCGTCACCGCGCCGCAGCGCGGCGGCCGTCGGTCCGACGAGGTGCCCGAGCGACCGCGACAGCTGCGCCTCGGGCGGCTGCACCGTCGCCGCGTCCACGGTGATCGCCACGAGGAGGCCGGCGGCGAGCACCGCGCCGGCAGGCAGCGCACCTCGGCGCATCGCACGACCGCGCGGCGCAGTTCGCGGCATCGCCGCGACGGCCGTCCACACCACGGCGACCACGAGCAGCACGGTCGTCGTCCACGCCCACAGCGTGAGGTAGTACCAGACCTTGCCGAAGATGCGGCCCATCGACACCGCACCGAGCAGCAGCGCCGCACCGACGACGATGTGCAGCCGCTGCAGCAGTCGATGGCCGATGCGCACGCTCCACCACGCCGCGCCGAGCCACACTGCGAGCACCACCAGGCCCGGCCACCACGCACCGTCGAGGCGGAACCCGGCGTCGAGGAAGAAGCCGGGGCCGTGCTGGAACGCCAGGCCGACCATCCGGAACACATCGAGGTGGCGCAGGGCGAGGCGGATGCCCTCGACCGCACCGGCCGGCTCCTCGGGCGGGTTCTGGAAGTAGTCGCGCAGCATGCTCAGGTTGCCCGGCGTGTGGCGTGCCTGGTCGACCAGCACCGGCGACCACAGCACGAGACCGAACGTCAGCGACCCACCGATCCAGCGAAGGCGATGTCGCCGTTCGTCGGGGCGACGGATCGCCCCCGTCGCGGCCCACACGATCGCGCCGGCACCGAGGCCGACGCACAGCCCGAGGTAGGGCATGTGGGTCTGCGCGCACAGCGACCCTGCGCCGACGAGCACCGGGAGCATCGCCAGGTCGTCGCACAGCACGCTCCACGTGGACAGCAGCACGACCAACCAGAACAGCAACGGCAGGTACGGGTTCCACGGCTGGGTCAGCACCTCGAACCCGTAGCCGAACACGACCACCAGGACGACCACCGCGAACACGAGCATCAACGGACGCCCGCCACGACGATGGGCGATCCACAGCACGAGGCCGACCGCCGCAAGGGCGAGCAGGATCATGCCGAGCTCCAGACCCCACGCGCTCGAACCGACGACTCGGTAGGTCGGGGCGAGCAGGTAGTAGCTCAGCGGGCCGGGGTGGCTGCCCTGATCGGGGAACACACCGATGCGCCCCGGCAGCCCGATCAGTGGGGTGTGGCTGGTGCCGACGTCGCGGACGCGCAGCTCGGTCATCGCCAAGTCGAGCACCGGGAACCAGTGCCGGCCGGCGAGCACGATCGCGGCAAGCACCCACGGGGCACCGAGCAGCGCGACGACGAGTGGCGTCGTGCGCCGCGACGACGAACCGGCGACGATCACCGGCGGCGCGACAGGCGGTCGCCGATCCCCCACCGGGTGACCAGCAGCATCGATTCGGCGATGATCCGGCCCGACATCTTCGATCGGCCGCGCACCCGATCGCGGAAGATGATCGGCGTCTCCACGACGGTGCTGCCGTCGGCCACCAGCTTGCGCACCAGCTCCGTCAGGAAGGCGTAGCCCTCGGCCGTCGTCGAACCGGGATCGACGGCGCGCAGCGCCGAGGCGCGGTAGGCGCGGAACCCGGACGTGCAGTCGCGGACCTGCATGCGCAGGACCGCTGCGGTGTAGCGGTTCCCCCAGCGCGACAGGAGCTGGCGGTGCAGCGGCCAGTGCTCGGTGCCACCGCCGGGCACGTAGCGCGAGCCGACGACCACGTCCGAGCCCTTGTCGAGCAGGCGCAGCATCTCCGGGATCACTGCAGGATCGTGGCTGAAGTCGCTGTCCATCGAGACGATCGCGTCGTAGCCCTCGTCGAAGGCGACGGTGAAGCCGTGGCGGTAGGCCGCACCGAGGCCGAGCTTGCCGGGACGGGTGAGGACCTTGATCCGGCCCAGATCCGCCGCCGTGCTCTCGGCCAGCGCGCCGGTGCCGTCGGGGCTGCTGTCGTCGACAACGAGCACATCGACGTCCGGCGCCGCGGCGCGCACCGCAGCGAGGAAGTCGACGATGTTCTCGGCCTCGTTGTAGGTGGGGATGACGACCACGCAGCGCACGATGCGCCAGGCTACCGGGCAGTCCGCGCGGGTGACCGGCATCCGAAGCCCGGGACTCGTGCCCAGGATGCGTCGACGGTCCGGCGCTAGCCTCAGCGGACGCGCCGCCAGGCTCTGGAGTGCGCTTCGCACATGACACGCTTCCCCTCGCACCCTCTCGTCGGTCCCTTCGCGGATGCGTTGTTCGCCGCCGATCTCCCTTCGCTGCCGGCCGACCGCCGTCGCGAGGTGGTCTCCTTCGTCGCTCGCCGCGCCGACGGGTTGCCCAGCTTCATCCGCTTCGGGGTGCTCGTGATCGCCGCCCTGTACCGCGGCGCGATGGCCGTGCCGGGCGCGTGGCCCGTCGTGCGGTTCATCGCCGGCAAGCCGTTGCCGGTGATCTCCGAGTACCCGAGGCTGATCCGCTCGCTCGGCTACACGTACATCTGGGAGCGCTGGCCGGCGACCGCCCCCGACGGCGGTGTGCGATGACCGAGATCGACGCCGGCCCGATCGCCGGCCCGGCAACGGCGTCGATGGACGCCGAGGTCCTCGTCATCGGCTCGGGTGCCGGCGGGGCGACGACGGCCGCCGTGCTCGCCGAGGCGGGCTTCGACGTGCTCGTCGTCGAGGAGGGACCCTGGGTGGAGCAGGGCTCGGTCGTCCCGTTCTCGCTCGAGCAGATGGAGCAGCAGTACCGCGCCGGCGGCGTCACGGTGGCGCTCGGTCTCCCGTCGATCGCCTACACCGAAGGACGGTGCGCCGGCGGTGGCACGGAGGTCAACTCGGGGCTCTACCGACGGCCGCCCGCCGAGGTGGTCGAGCGCTGGCGCGACGACTACGCCATCGACGATCTCGACCCCGACGACCTGTTCCGCATCGCCGACGACGTCGAGACGGCGCTCTCCGTCAGCACGGTGCCGGGCGCTCCGACGGCGGCCAGCGACGTGCTCCGCCGCGGTGCGGCCGCACTCGGCTGGCAGCACAGCGAGATCCCGCGTTGGATGGCCTACCCGCCGGGCGGCGATGTGGCCAGCGGACGCCGGCAGAGCATGACGCGCACCTACCTGCCGCGCGCGGTCGCGGCCGGGGCGCGGATGGTGGTCGGCTGCCGCATCGACGCGCTCGAGATGCACGACGGCACGGCGCGAACCGCACGCACCACGTTGGCCGACGGCACGTCCGGCACGATCCGCTTCCGCCACGTCTTCGTGTGCGGCGGGGCCATCCAGACGCCGGCGCTGCTGCAGCGATCGCGCATCCACGGCCACATCGGTCACACGCTCGCGGTGCACCCGACGGTGAAGCTCGCAGCCCGGTTCGCCGACGAGCTCAACGTTCCCGACGACGTGCCGGTGCACCAGGTGAAGGAGTTCGCCCCCGACCTGTCGTTCGGCGGCTCGGCGAGCCACCCCGGGCTCGTCGCGCTCGCACTCAGCGATCACTGGAAGGCGTTCGCCGGAGCGATCCCCGACTGGCGGCGGATCAGCGTCTACTACGCGGCGATCACCAGTGAGGGCCGCGGCGTCGTGCGAGCCGTGCCCGGACTGCGCGACCCGATCGTCACCTACCGACTGACCCATCACGATCGCGAGATGTTGCGCAGCGGGCTCGCCCGTCTGGCGCTGCTGATGCTCGAGGCCGGCGCGGATGAGGTCTACCCGTCGTTCCGCGGTGCACCGTTCGTGCGCAACCGCGCCGACCTGGCCACGCTGCAGGAGCGCTTCACCGCCCGACGGGCGACGGTGATGACCGTGCACCTGTGCTCGACCGTGCCGATGGGTGAGGCGGCCGATCGGTGCGGGGCCAACTCCTACGGTCGGGTGCACGGTTGCGCCAACGTCTACGTCAACGACGCCTCGCTGCTGCCCAGCGCGCCGGGCGTCAACCCGCAGGCGAGCGTGATGGCGCTGGCCATCCGCAACGCCCACCACTTCGCTTCGGAAAGCCGCCATGCCTGAGACCTCGTCTGCGTTGCGCCCATCCCCCGACACCACGGTGGTCACCGGCGCCGCCGGGTGGCTCGGTCGCGCCCTCCTCGATCGTCTGCTCCACGACCCGAGTCGCACGCATCTGCGTCTGCTCGTCCACAGCACCGCGGAGGCCGCTGCGGTCGGCGAGGTCGCTGGCGCGCACGCCGACACTCGCGTCGACGTCGTCATCGGCGACATCGCCAAGGCGGACACGGTGCGCCGGTTGCTCAACGGGCTCGGCGACAGCACGCACCTGCTGCACACGGCGGGCGTGATCCACCCGAAGAGCGTGAAGCAGTTCTACGACGTCAACACCGAGGGCACTCGCCAGCTCGTCGCCGAGGCGCTCGACCGGCACATCGGCTGCATGGTGCACGTGTCGTCGAACAGCCCGTTCGGCACCAACGCCAAGCCCAACGACACGTTCCGGGCGATCGAGCCGTACCACCCGTACTACGGCTACGGGAAGTCGAAGATGCTCGGCGAGCGCGCCGTGCTCGACGCCGTCGGTGACGGTCTCGACGCGACGATCGTTCGTCCGCCGTGGTTCTACGGACCGTTCCAGCCGCCGCGACAGACGACGTTCTTCCGCCTCGTGCGCGCCGGCCGCTTCCCGGTGATCAGCCCAGGAGATCAACGCCGATCGATGGTCTACGTCGACAACCTGGTCGACGGCATCCTCGCCGCCGAACGCACCGCATCGTCGCGTGGCAACGGCTACTGGATCGCCGACGCGCGCGCCTACACGGTCAACGAGATCGTCGCCACGGTCGGCGCAGCGTTGCGCGACGCCGGCTTCACCGTGAAGGACCCGGGTTCGCCGATGCCGGCGATCGTCGGTCGCGTCGCCGAGCTCGCCGACCGGATGATCCAAGGTGTCGGTCGGTACCAGCAGCAGTTCCACGTGCTCGGCGAGATGGACAAGACGATCGCCTGCGACATCGAGGCGTCGCGCCTCGAGCTCGGATACGAGCCTGCCGTCGACCTCGCCGAAGGCATGCGCCGCAGCATCGCCTGGTGCATCGAGCAGGGCCTCGAGCTGTGAGTCCAGCAGGCTCCGGCGCCATCCGGCTCGTCACGGGTGGCAGCGGCTACTTCGGTTCGCTGCTGGTGCGCAAGCTCGCCGATGCCGGACATCAGGTTCGGGTGCTCGACCTCTTCGATGCCGACGATCGCCCCGAGGGCGTCGAGCTCGTTCGTGGCGACATCCGCGATGCTGCGGTCGTCGCTGCCGCGGTGGACGGTGTCGACGTGGTCTACAACAACGTCGCCCAGGTGCCGTTGGCCAAGGACGAGGTGCTGCTGCGCACGGTGAACGTCGACGGCACCGCGCTGCTGCTCGCCGAGGCGATGCGTGCCGGCGTGCGCAAGGTGGTCCACACGTCGTCGAGCGCGGTGTTCGGGGTGCCGGCCTCCAACCCGGTGCTACCCACGACTGTGCCCTCCCCCGCCGAGGCCTACGGCCACGCCAAGCTCGCCGCCGAGTGGGCGTGCTTGCGGGCGGTGTCCGATGGGCTCGACGTGTCCATCGTCCGGCCGCGCACGATCCTCGGACACGGCCGCCTCGGCATCTTCGGCATCCTGTTCGAGTGGATCGCCGATGGCGCCGACGTGTTCGTGCTCGGCGACGGCAGCAACCGCTACCAGTTCATCCACGCCGACGACCTCGCCGAGGTCTGCGTGCGCGCCGGCGACCGGCCTGGTCCGGCGGTGTTCAACGCCGGCACCGACCGCTTCGGCACGATGCGCGAGGGGCTCGAATCGTTGTGCGCGCACGCCGGCACGGGGTCGTCGGTGCGCTCGCTGCCGGCACGTCCGGCGTCGGCGTTGATGCACGCCGCGGCCGCGGCGCACCTCGCGCCGTTCGCTCCGTACCACTGGCTGATGTACTCCAAGTCGCTGTGGTTCGACATCGAGCACGTGCGCACCGCGCTCGACTGGGAACCGACGTGGTCGAACGAGGAGATGCTCGCCGACAGCTACGACTGGTTCCTGCGCAACCGTGCCGCAGCCGGCGACCACGACGCCGACCGCTCCCACCACCGCGTCAGCGCCAAGCAAGGCGCCCTGTCCCTCCTCAAGCACGCCACCAAGCTCCTGCCGTCGTAGCGCCGTTCATCTCGGTGCTTCGCCGTCATCTCGGTGCTTCGCCTGCCGTGTTCGCTCGCGAGCTCGCTCACCCGAGCTCCAGCGGCAGCGCGACTGTGGCGCGTTCGAGGGCTCGAACTTGGGACCCGAGTACCCAAGGCGCGCTCACCGCGCGTTCAGTACTCGGACCCTCAGGACCCGAGTACCCGACGCGCGCTCACCGCGCGTTCAGTACTCGGACCTGTGACCCGAGTAGCCAACGCGCGCTCATCGCGCGTTCAGTACTCGGACCTGTGACCCGAGTAGCCAACGCGCGCTCATCGCGCGTTCAGTACTCGGAGGGTCGACGGGCGCGCTTTTTGAGGGCTTGGGCGTGGAGGGCGGCGAGGATGCCGAGGGCGGAGGCGTCCCACGTGAGGGTCTTGGCCCGGGCGAGGGCGGCGGCGGCGAGCTCCGCCCGCCAGGCGTCATCGAGCAGCACGTCGGCGAGCCGTTGACCGAGCTCGGGCAACGGCGCGAGCACCCCGGTCACCCCGTCGACGACGCTGCTGTGGTGGCCGCGCACGTCGGTGGCAACTGCGGGCGTTCCGCACGCGGCCGCCTCGGTCAGGGTCAGGCCCCAACCCTCGGCGAGTGATGCGCTGCTCACCAGCCACGCACGCTGGTAGAGGGCGACGAGGTCCTCGTCGCCTACATGACCGGCGAGGTGGATCCAGTCGGCGGCGTGATGACCGGCGATGCGCGCCTCCAACGCCGGACGCAGCGGGCCCTCCCCGGCGACGATCACCTGCAGGTCGGGCACGCGCAGCTTCGTCTCGGCCACCGCGTCGATGAAGTGGTCCTGGCGCTTCACCGGCGCCAGCCGTCCGACGCACACGACGAGGGGAACGGGCGAGCGCTGCCCGCCAGGCTGGTACGTCTCCTCGACGCCATTGGGCACGGCGAGCACGCGGTCGGGACGAAAGCCGAGCTCGAGCAGCTCGTCGCGGGTGGCGTCGCTCGGCGTCAGGGTCAGCCCACGGCGATAGATCGGTGGCGCGAGTCGCGATTCCACCGTGCGGCCCAGACGGGCGAACGGGCCGGGCATCAGCTGATCCCACATCGGGCCGTGCACGTGGTGGAAGAACGTCAGCCGCGGCTTGCGCGTCCACAGCGGGCTCAGCCACGGGACGCCGTTCCACACCTCCACGAGCGCATCGAACCCACCCATCCGCCGCGCCAGCTCGCTGCCCACGGAGCGAGGGAACACCGAGTAGCGGCTCCCCCGTCGCACCACCCGGTAGCCGTTGCGTTCGGCGGTTGCCGGCAACCCGACGGCCGACGACGTCCGATGGGTGACCTCCAGCCCCGCCGCCGCCCAGCGGCGCATGAACTGATCGGCATGGACCTCTGACCCGCCGGCGTCGATGTCGTCGAGGTCGCGCCAGGCAAGCACGTGCACACGGTGGATCCCGAGGTCGCGCAGGGAGGCTGCGTAGTCGGCGATCGACGCGTCGGAACCGCCGAGCTGGAGCTTCATCGTGGAGCGACGCTATCGACGCCCGGGTCCGGCCCGGGGGAATCGGTAGAGTCGCCCGCCGTGGGCACCCCAGACGACGACGCTCCCCCGGCAGGTGTCGGCGTGCCCTTCGTGCTCGGCGGCACCCTGCTCGGCCGGCTGCGCGGATCGGACCGCTGGCGCGCCACCTGGCGGTCGTGGGCGTCCATCGGGGCCGTCCTCGCCGTGATCGTCGTACCGCTGCGTGGCCTCTACCTCGGCACCGGCAGCTCGATGGAGGAGGGCTTCATGCTCGTCTTCCCCAAGCGGATGCTCGCCGGCGACGTGCCCAACGTCGACTTCCTCCACCTCTACGGCCCGACGTCGCTGCGGGTGCTCGAGGTCTGGTACTCGGTCTTCGGCTACACGTTGGAGGCGCAGCGGACCTTCGGCCTGCTGCAGCACCTCGGGATCATCTTCGCCGTGTTCGCATTGGGGCGGGCGTTCGGTCGACGGATCGCGGTCATCAGTGCCGTCGCCGTCACGCTCCTCGTGCTCACTCCGATCGGGCTGTCGGCACTGGCCTGGGAGGGCGGCGTCGCGCTCGCGCTGTGGAGCGTGGTCTTCGCCGTTCGCGCCGCCCACCTGGAGCAGCGCCCGCGCCTCATCGCCTACGCCGCGTCCGGCCTCCTCGCCGGGCTCGCCCTCGGCTACCGGCCCGACCTGGTGGTCGCCCTCGCCGTCGCACACCTGGCCCTGCTCTGGCGCCGGCGAGCGCTGCGCCCGGTGCTGGTCGGCCTCGTCGTCGGCCTGATCCCCGTGTTCGTCCACCTCATGCAGGCCGGGCTGACCCGATCGGTTCGCGGCATGGTCCTCCAACCGGTCTTCGACCTGCGCCCCGGTCGAGAGCTGCCCCGGCCGCCGAGCTGGGGGAAGATCGACGGCGCGCTGCAGGCCGTCGCCGAAGGACCGGCCGACGCACCGTGGTGGCGTGTGCCGTCGCTGTCGGCCAACCACCAGCTGTTCATCTGGTTCTTCGCCGTCGTCATCGGCGCGATCGGGCTCGCCGTCGTCGCGGTGCGCTGGCATCGCCGCTCGCCGTCGCCGCAACGCTTGGTGCTGCTCGGCGGCGCGCTGCTCGGGCTGGGGATGTTGCCCCAGGCGATGCAACGGCCCGACTCCACCCACCTCGCCTGGGGTTCGTGCGTCTCGTTCGCCATCCTGCCGATGGCCCTCGCCGAGTGGTTGAGCACGACGTCGGCCAAGCGGACGCTCATCGCTCGGGTGCGCCCGCACCGTCAGATCGTGATCGCCGGGGCGATGGCGCTCGGGCTCCTCGTCGTCTGCCCGTTCTACACGTACCGCTCGTACCTGCTGTTCAGCCGGATCAGCGCCGGCAACAAGCCCGGCGGGTTCGAGGTCTCACGCGACGGGCGACGCTTCTACTTCGGCAACCAGCCGCTGCAGAACGCCAGCCAGGCGGCCATCGACCAGCTCGCCGCGTCCATGCAGCCCGGCCAACGGCTGCTCGTCGGCCCGGCCGACCTCAGCCGCACGATCTACAGCGACGTCGTCTTCTACTACCTGTTCCCCGAGCTGACGCCGGCGACGTACTACATCGAGATGGATCCGGGCCTCGCCGACCAACCCGGGTCGAGCCTGGCCGACGACGTCGCCTCAGCGGACTGGCTGATCCTGACCAACTTCTGGACCGGGTGGTACGAGCCGAACGCGTCGTCGGACTTCGGCAGCGACGCGCCGAACCAGGTCGTTGCCGACCAGTTCTGCCTCGTCGGCAACTACGAGGACGCCCTCGTGCTCCTCTACCAGCGCTGCGAGCAGGGCGACGGTGTCAGCCCCGCCGGCCTCGGCCTCGGCGCCGACCGCCGCGCCAGCCTCGACCACGAGCTCTCGCGCCACAGCACCTGATCGCCCCGCTTGGGCGCGAGATCGACGACATCTCGCTCAATCTGCGCCCATGCGAAAGAACCTCGTACTGACTGGAGCTCGGGTGCGGGAGCGCAGCGAGCGAACACGGCAGGCGAGCGCAGCGAGCACCGGGATCACGTCTCAGTCGAACGGCAGGCGGCGCCAGATCGGGGCGGGGAGGTGGCGCAGGGTGGAGAACACCGGGCGCAGGATGCCGGGCGCCCACACCATGCGCTTCTTGCCACGCAGCGCCTTGGCGGTGGCGATGGCCACGGCCTCCGGGGTGGTGGCGAACGGCGCGGCCTTGCGACCCTTGGTCATCGCCGAGTGGACGAACCCGGGACGCACGATGAGCACGTGCACGCCCTCGGCCGCCAACGAGTCGCCGAGCCCTTGGGCGAACCCGTCGAGCCCGGCCTTCGTCCCGCCGTACACCGGGTTGGCCGACCGCACCCGCTCGCCGGCCACGCTGGACAGGATGACGATCGACCCGTGACCCTGGCGGCGCATCTGGTTCGCCACGGCGATGGTGGCGGTCACCGATGCAGTGAAGTTCAGGTGGGCGACCTCCGCGGCGGCGGACACGTCCGTGGACGTCTCCGGCCCGTCGCCGAGCAGGGCGAAGGCCAGGATCGCCACGTCGATGTCACCCTCGGCCGCGGCTGCGCGAATCGCCTCGTCGTGCGACGCCGTGTCGGCGCCGTCGAACCGCTGCACGCGCACCTCGAGACCGGATCGACGCAACCCCTCCGCCGCCGTCTCGCCCTTGGCGATGTCGCGGCACGCCAGCACCACGGTGCGCGTGACCGGGCTGAGCAGCTCGCGCACGATCGCCAGCCCGATGTCGCTGGTACCACCGAGGAGCAGGATCGATTGCGGTTGTCCGAGGGCGTTGTCCATGTGGGTCTCCGGTGTCAGTCGATCAGTTCGAGGCGGCGACCGAGGTCGCTCTGCCACACGCCGTCGGGGTCGGCAGCGTCGCGCACGGCGCGCCACTCGGCGAGGCGCGGGTAGCCGCGGCGGATCGCCTCCGGCGTGGTGTGCGCGTCCTTGGCGAAGTAGTGCCGACCGCCGGCGTCGAGCACGAGGCGATCGAGCCCGTGGAGCAGATCGCCCAGCCCGCTCAGCCCGGCCGGCACGTCGTAGGCCAGCGTCCACCCGGGTTGCGGGAAGCTGAGCGGCGCCTGGTTGGCGGCACCGAAGCGCTTGAGCACGGCCAGGAAGCTGGCCGCCCCGCTCCCGGCGAGCCGCTCGACCACGGTGCGCATCGTCTCCTCCTCGCCGAAGGGCACGATCACCTGGTACTGCAACATGCCGCGCTTGCCGTAGACGCGGTTCCACGACCCGACGAGGTCGAGCGGGTGGAAGAAGGCGCCGATGCCCTGCACCTCACCGATGCGCTCACGCGGTGCCTTGCGGAACCACAGTTCGTTGAACGCGGCGATCGTCGCTCGGTTGACGAGACCCGGGCTGGGCACCAGCGGCGGGAAGGTGGCCAGCTGGTGCGGGCCGTAGGCGAACGGTGCGGCTGCCTCGCGCGGACCGAGATCGTCCTGACGGGCGTGGTCGCCGCGGGTGAGCACGCTGCGCCCGAGGTTGCGGCCACGGGCGACGAGATCGACCCACGCCACGCTGTAGCGGAAGTCGTCGTCGTTGTCGTCGGTCATCGCCGCGAACAGCGCGTCGAGGTCGGGAAGGCGGTTGGTGTCGACGCGCATGCGGCTGCTCTCGATGCGCAGCAGACGGAACGTGGCGTCGACGATCACGCCGGTCAGCCCCATCCCGCCGATCGTCGCCCAGAACAGCGCCGGCTCGGCATCGGGCCCGATCACCCGCGTGGAGCCATCGGCCATCAGCAGCGTCAGGCGCAGCACGTGGTTGCCGAACGAGCCCTCGACGTGGTGGTTCTTGCCGTGGATGTCGCTGGCGACGGCGCCGCCGATGGTGACGAAGCGCGTGCCGGGTGTGACCGGCACGAAGTAGCCGCGCGGCACGATCAGCCGCAGCAGCTGGTCGATGCTGACCCCGGCACCGACGGTGACCGTGGCGGTCTCCTCGTCGAGCAGGACGTCACCGGGGCCGCCGCGCAAGCGCAGCAGCAGGCCGCCGCCGTTCTGCGACGCGTCGCCGTAGCTGCGGCCCAGGCCGCGAGCGAGCGCACCGCGCTCCCCCGCCGACTTCAACGCCGATGGCACCTCGGACGCGGTGAGGTCGAGCACCTCGCTGACGGTCGGGTTCGTGCGCCCCCAACCGATCGCCTTGTCTCGAGCCGCCTCGTACATGTGGCCAGGCTACCGACCTCACCGTTTTGATCGCAGTAGGCCCAACGACCTGTTCGCCGCAGCCCGCTCAGCGAGACGTGGTCAGTACGGCCACTCCGGCGGCCGGCCGGTGATCCGCTGCAGGACCTTGCCCAGGTGCAGCGTGAGCAGGACCTTGATCGCCAGGTTCTTGGCGAACCACGGCAGTTGCGCCGCCTGCCGAGCAAGGTTCATCGCCCGGCTGCGAGCCGTGCCGTCGAGGTCGGCGTGGTACACCGTCATCGATCGCGCCCGACCGACGTAGCGGAATCGCTTGCCGGCGAACAGCTCGCGCATGATGGCGAGCGTGACGCCGACCGACGAGAACGAGTCGTGGATCAACAGGGTGCCGCCCGGCTGCACGCGTGCGCCCCACTCGCGGATGTCGCTGCGCGCCGGTGCGTAGCGGTGTGCACCGTCCACGTACAGCACCGCCAGCTCGCCATCGACGGAAGCGTGCGCGGCATCGCTGAACGCACGCACGTGGCGCACCCGATCGGCAACGCCCGCTCGCGCCAGGTTGGCGTTGAACACGTCGTGATCGGTGGCCGCCTCGGCGGCGAAGCCGTCGATCTCCTGTGGCCCGCGGTCGTTGCCGGCGTGCGGGTCGATGGCCACGATGTCGACGCCCTCCGGCGCGGCGCTGGCGAGCACGATCGTGCTGCGACCGCGGAAGCTGCCGATCTCGACGATCGTGTCGCCGGCGTGCGTGGCCAGCGCAGCGCGGTAGAGCTGGTCGGCCTGATCGGGCGACATCCAGCCGTCCACACCGTCCACCGAAGCCACGGTCTCCTCGAACGATCGTAAGCTCATCGCAGGTACACCCCCAAGCCGAACATGATCGCCCACAGGGCGCCGAGCACCTGGATCGTTCGATCCGAGGCAAAGATCTCCTCTGGCGCAGCGCCCTTGCCCTGTTCGAGCAGCAGCGTGTAGCGCAGCAGCGCGGTGCCCATCGGCACGATCGACAGCTCGTAGTACGGCAGCGTCGTCTGGGCGATCTCCTTCGTGTCGAAGGCCCAGATGCAGTACGTCACCAACGCTGCCCCGCAGCTGACCGACAGCACGGTGCGCAGGAAGCCGACCGTGTACTCCTCCAGCGTCGGCCGCGTGCCGCCACCGTCGCCGATGTCGCGCAGCTCCGCGTAGCGCTTGCCGGTGACGATGAACAGCGAACCGAACGACGTGGTCAACGAGAACCAGCTGCTCATGGGCAGGTTGGTGGCCACCGCGCCGGCCACGGCGCGCAGCACGAATCCTGCGGCGACGGCGACCAGGTCGACGACGGCGATGTGCTTGAGCGCCGCGCTGTACAGCGACGTCAATGCGACGTAGCCGAGCACGACGAAACCCGCCTGCCAGCGAACCAGGAACGCCAGTCCGATGCCGGCGACGAGCAGCAACGTGCCGATGATCCTGGCGAGCCCGACGGGCAACGCGCCACTGGCGATCGGGCGCTTGCACTTCGTGGGGTGCGAGCGGTCGCGCTCGCGGTCGACGATGTCGTTCCAGTAGTACGTGCCGCTGCTGGCCATGCACAGAGCGACGAACATCAGCAACGACTTGCCGATGTAGCTGCCGTTGTCGAGGGCACCAGCGGCACCCGGTGCGGCGAACACGAGGACGTTCTTGACCCACTGCTTCGGACGCGCCTCGCGCACGATCGCGCCGATCACTGCGGCGCTCCCGGATCTGCGGTGATCGTCACGTCGTGCACCCACACCGCGTGATCGGAGGACGCAAGCATCTCCCGGTCGCCGCGGCTGTCGCCGTACGCCCAGAGGGTGGCCTCGGCCAGCCCGCGCTCGCTGCGCCACGCTGCCAGACGGCGAGCCTTCTCAGCGGCGCGGCAGTTCCCGTCGATCAGCGTGTCGCCGTACGAGGCGACACCGGCGGCAGTGGTCACGACGTGCACGTCCGTGCACAGTACGGCGTCGATGCCGAGCAGACGGGCCAACGGGCGCAGGTACGGCCCGAGCGACGCCGACACGAGCACGGTGGCGTGCCCGTGCTGCTGGTGCCATCGCAACCGGGCAAGCGTGTCGGAGCGCAGCCATGCATCGTGCACGACGGTCGCGAACGTCTCGCCGATGCGGTCGATCTCGGCGACGTCGCGACCGTGGAACACGCCACCGACGACCACCTCCTTGACGGCATCGCGGTCGCGTCGAGCCAACGCGGACAGCGATGCAACCGGTCGTCGCAGGATCGACGTGGCGATGCGCCGCCGGCCGCCCACGCGCTCGAGGAACGGGCGCACGCAGTCGCGCACCGTGAGCGTGCCGTCGACGTCGAACGCGGCAACCGCGTCGGTCACGTGCTCGGCTCCAACGCGTCGAACGCCTGCCAGAAGCCGGGCCAGCTCTTGGACACGACCTCGGGGTCGTCGATGTCGACCGCCTCGACGCCCAACCGCGACGAGCCGAGACCGAGGACGGCGAACGCCATCGCCAACCGGTGATCGTGATGCGTGCCGAGCACGACGCCGGCGCGCCGTGCCGTCGGCGGAACGACCGGCGTGACGACGATCCCGTCCGTCGTCGGCACCGCGTCGACGCCGGTTCGCTGCAGCTCGGCGCAGAGGTCGCCGATGCGATCGCTCTCCTTGCCGCGGATGAAGCCGACGCCACGGATCACCGTCGGAGTGTCGGCGAACGCGGCGACGACAGCAATCGTCGGCACCAGATCGGAGATCTCCGCCATGTCGATGTCGATGCCGTGCAGCGGCCCGTCGCGTCGCACCTCCGTGCGGTCGTCGAGGATCTCGACCACGCACCCCATCCGCTCCAGCACCGACGCGAACGTTGCGTCGCCCTGCAGCGACCCGGTCCTCAGACCGGGGACCACCACGCGGCCACCGACGACGGCCGCGGCGGCCAACGGGTAGCTCGCCGAGCTGGCATCGGGTTCGACGTCGAAGCGACAGGGCCGGTACGTGCCGGCGGAAACGACGACGCGATCGACGCCGACCTCCACTGCGTCCACGCCGAACACCGCCATCACCGCCGCCGTCATCTCCACGTACGGGCGCGACACGAGCGGCGTCGTGATGTCGATCTGCAGACCCGCGGGCAGCAGCGGCGCGATCAGCATCAGTGCCGTCAGGTACTGACTGCTGATGTCACCCGGGACGGCGAGCACCGCCAAACCGTCTCGGTGAGCGTCCTGCGCGACGCCGCTGCGCAGCTCGACGGGGAGGTGGCCCCAGCGCTCGCCGGGCACGAGCTGCGCACCGAGCGAGGCAAGGGCGTCGTGCAGCGGTGCCATCGGGCGAGCACGTAACGGCGGCAACCCGTCGATCGTGTACGGCCCCGGTCCGAGGGCGGCGAGCGCGGTGATGAACCGAGACGTCGTGCCCGCCAACCGCGTCGGCAGCACCAACGGCCCGGGCAGCCAACGTCCTCCGGTGCCGGCGATGCGCACGAGCGCGCCGTCGACATCGTCGCGTTGCACGCCGACGCCGAGAACGGCGAGGCAGTCGAGCATCGCTTCCGTGTCGTCACCGTCGGGCACGTTGACGAGCGTCGTCGGGCCGTCCGCCAGCGCCGCGCACGCCAACGCTCGATTGGCCAGGCTCTTCGATCCCGGCACGGCGACGACGGCGTCCAACGGGTGGGCGACGGCGTGCACGCGACGGGTGGTCATGATCCGGTGCGGCTCAGCTGAGACGCTGTGCAGCGGGCCGGTAGCCGCGGGCCATCAGACCGCCGCGGTAGAGCTCCATCGACGCCGCGTCGACCAGCACGACGGCCACACCGCGGTTGCCTTCGACGCTGTGCACGACCTCGAAGCTGGCGATGTTGACGCCGAGCTCGGCGGCGAGCGTGAAGACCCCGGCGGCGGCGCCGGGACGGTCGGGGATGGGGATGCGCAGCTCGGCCAGCTCGCTGGGCTGGTTGACGCGGCTGGGCAGGTTGGTGCGTGCGTCGCGGGCCTTCGCCAGGCGGCGCTGCAGCTCGTCGCGGTCGTCGATGTCGACGACGTTGCGCATCGCGGCGAGTCCCTCGATCAGCCCGTCGAGCGCGGACAGGATGGCCGGCCGGTTCTCGGCGCAGATGTCGAGCCAGATCCCGGGGTGACCGGACGCGATGCGGGTCATGTCGCGGAACCCGCCGGCGGCCAGGCGCAGCAGCGCGGCGTGCTCCTCGGCACGATCGCTGGCCAGTCCCATCAGCGTCGCCGCGGTGAGGTGCGGCACGTGGCTGATGACGGCGACCACCTGGTCGTGACGATCGGGCGGGAGTGCGATCACGTCGGCACCGAGGTCGGCCACCACTGCGGCGATCGCACTGAACGTCGTGTCCGCCGTTGCCTCCGACGGAGTCAGCACCCACACCGCACCTTCGAACATCGACCCGTCGGCGCCATCGAGGCCCTCCAGTTCGCTGCCCGCCATCGGGTGCCCGCCGATGAAGCGCGCATCGTCGATGGCGGCGGCGATGCTGCCCTTGACGCTGCTGACATCGGTCACCAACCCGGTCGTCTCGGCCAGCGCCCGCTTGACGAGATCGACGACGGCGAGCACCGGGGTGGCCACGACCGTGATCTCGGCGGCCGGATCGAGGCCCGCCGCATCGATGACACCGAGCGTGATCGCTCGCTGCTCGCGTGCCGGATCGATGTCGTCGCCGGACACGTGCCAGCCGCGCTCGCGCAGCGCCAGGCCGATCGATCCGCCGATCAGCCCGAGCCCGCAGACGTTGGCGCGTCGCGCCGGTGCGTCAGGCGCTGGAACGGTGCTCGTCACGGGCAGCGAGCCTACCGGCGAGACGCTGCCCGAACCCGGGGATTGGAGACAGCCGAAGGCATGGTTCAGCGGTTGCGGTTGGGGCGCGATTCGTCGCCGCCGCTGGCCAGCACGAGATCGCGCACCTCGGCCTGCGACAGCTCGCGCCAGGCGCCGGGCGCCAGTTGGGCGTCGCGCAGCGGGCCGATGCGCACGCGGACGAGCCGTCGCACGGGGTGACCGACCGCCTCGCACATCCGCCGCACCTGCCGGTTGCGTCCCTCGTGGATCGTGATCCGCAACAACCCGGGCTCGGGTTGCGACACCGTGGCCGGCGCGGTGCGACCATCGTCGAGCTCGACGCCGTCGCGCAGCTGGCGGATGCCGCCGGCCGACACGTTGCCGCCGTCGACTGCGGCCAGGTACTCCTTCTCGACCCCGTGGCTCGGGTGAGCCAGCCGGTGGGCGAGGTCGCCGTCGTTGGTCAGCAGCAGCAGACCCTCGGTCTCCACGTCGAGCCGGCCGACCGGGTACACCCTCGGCTCGTCGGGCACCAGCTCGACCACGGTCGGGCGGCCCTGCGGATCCGAGGCGGTGGTGACGACCCCGGTCGGCTTGTTCAGCAGGTAGTAGACGAGGCCGGGGCGCACCCCGATCGGACCGCCGTCGACGGCGACCTGGTCGCGGTCCACGTCCACCCGACGGCCGAGCACTGCCACCTCGCCGTTGACGGTGACGCGTCCGTCGGCGATGAGGTCCTCGCAGACGCGGCGACTCCCCCACCCGCGCACGGCCAGCACCTTCTGCAGCCGCTCCCCCTGCGGCAGCGCGGCGGACTCGGCGGCGCGCTGCTCCCACAGCGGCGGCTCGATGCCGTTGCCGCGTTCGGCGTCCTCGTTCGGGTCAGTTGCGGGCATCGGGCGGATCGATGCGCAGACCGTGCTCGAGCGCTTCGACGACGTCGGCGCCGGGCACGAACTCGGCGATCGGCGGCAGGTCGCTCAGCGAGTCGAGTCCGAGCTTCTCCAGAAAGGCAGGGGTCGTGCCGAACAGCACCGCCTGGCCGGGGCCGGAGTCGCGGGCGACCTCGGTGATGTACCCGCGAGCCTGGAGCGTGCGCAGCACGCCGTCGGGATCGACGCCGCGGATGCTGGCCACCTGCGCCCGCGACAGCGGCTGCTTGTAGGCGACGATCGCCAGTGTCTCCAATGCAGCCGCACTCATCCGGGCTCGCTGGCCATCGAGCAGGAAGCGCTCCACGTACGGCGCCAGATCGGCGTGCGTCTGATAGCGGTACCCGCCGGCGACGCGCACCAGCTCGAAGCCGTGACCAGCCTCGCGGTACGCCGCAGCGAGCTCGTCGCAGAGGCGCTCGATCATCACCACCGGCTGCTCCAGCAGCTGCGCCAGCATCTCCGGCGCCACCGGCTCGACGGCAACGAGGATGATCGCCTCGATCGCCCGCACCGTCTCGGCGTCGGGCGAGCCCGGAGCCGGCGCGTCCGCAGCGATCCCGACGTCCGGCTCGCTCGGCTCCGGTGAGTGGAGCTCGGGCGCGGTGGGTTCGCCCGGCATCCCGTCGCCCGGCAACTCCTCGCTCATCCCGTCGTCCGTCATCCGCGGTACTCGTCGATGGCGAAGCCGGCGCTGACGCTCTCGTCGTCACGATCGAGACCGGCGTCACCGAGCCAGGTGACGTCGATGTCGCCGAACCACTCGCCCTGGTCGAGATCGACGACGCCCTGCTTGAACAGCTCGAGGATGGCCAGGAAGCGAACGATCACGTCCAGCCGCTCGACCAGCCCGGTGGTCAACCGGCGGAAGGAGATGCGGCCGACGCGAGGCAGCTCGTCGAGCAGCTCGGCCACCGCATCGGACACCGAGGCCCGGATCGGGGCGACGTGGAACAGGTCGATGCGCGGCACCGGGCGAGGGGTGACGACGCGCATGTACGCGGCGTGGATCCGCCGGCCCGTGACGCCTTCCAGCAGGTCGGGCATCAGCTCGGCGAAGCGCTCGTCGGCACCGACCGCCCGCGGGTAGCTCCGGTCGGCTTCGTCGGCCAGGCGGGTGAAGACGCTGGCCACGTCCTTGAACGTCTTGCACTCCAGCAGGCGCGCCAGCAGCAGGTCGCGCTCCTCCCACAGGGCCAGCTCCTCGTCGAGGTCGACGTCGTCGCGGCCGGGCAGGAGGCGCCGAGCCTTGAGCTCGACGAGCGTGGCGGCGATGAGCAGGAACTCGGTGGCCAGGTCGAGGTCGAGGTCCTGCAGGCGCTCGATCTCCGTGAGGTACGAGTCGACGATGCGGCTCAGGGACACCTCGTAGATGTCGACCTGCTCACGCAGGATGAGGTGCAGGAGGAGGTCGAACGGCCCCTCGAACACGGGGGTGGTCACCTCGACAGCCATCGCACCGATCGTACCGGTTGGGCTCCGCCGGACGCTGAATGCCCCGTCATCAGGCGGATGCGGGCCAGGACAACGCAACTTCGGGCCGGGCCGAAACCACCGGCAGCCAGGACGAGCGCACCGGTAGCGTTGCCGCCCGTGACCCGCGTCCTGTCGTGCATCCAACCCACCGGAGACGTCCACCTGGGCAACTACCTCGGAGCGTTGCGCAACTGGGTCCACGGCCAGCACGACGCCGAGGTCTTCCATGGCATCGTCGACCTGCACGCGCTGACGATCACCGAGGAGCCCGACATCATCGGCCCGACGACGCTGCGGTTGGCGGCGATGCTCTTCGCCGTCGGGCTCGACCCCGACGTGGCGACGATCTTCGTGCAGAGCCACGTGCGTGAGCACGCCCAGCTGGCATGGGTGATGGAGTGCACGGTGAGCTTCGGCGAGCTGAGCCGGATGACCCAGTTCAAGGACAAGTCGGCCAAGCGCGAGGCGGAGTTCATCTCCGCCGGCTTGTTCACGTACCCGGCGTTGCAGGCGGCCGACATCCTCCTCTACGACACCGACGAGGTGCCCGTCGGCGAGGACCAGCGCCAGCACATCGAGATCACCCGCGACATCGCCATCCGCTTCAACCACCGCTTCGGCGACACCTTCGTGATCCCAAAGGCGGTCACCCCGAAGGCCGGCGCCAGGGTGATGGACCTGCAGGACCCGACCTCGAAGATGAGCAAGTCCGCCGACGGCGATGCCGGGCTGATCTACATGCTCGACGACGAGGCAGCGATCATGCGCAAGTTCAAACGCGCCGTCACCGACAGCGACAGCGAGGTGCGCTACGACCGCCAGGCCAAGCCGGGCGTCAGCAACCTGCTGGACATCCTGTCGGCGTGCACGGGCACCGACCCGGAGACGCTCGCTGCCGGGTACACGCAGTACGGCCCGCTGAAGAACGACGCCGGCGCCGCTGTGGTCGAGCTGCTGCGCCCGATCCAGACCCGGTACCACGAGCTGATCGCCGATCGCGGCCAGCTCGCTGCGCTGCTCCATCGCGGTGCCGAACAAGCCGGTGCCGTCGCCGGCGCCACCTTCGAACGAGCCATGAACGCGATCGGCTTCCTCCCCCGTTGATTCTCCCTTGGGCTCGCCCGCGACGACATCTCGTCGGTCTCGCGCCCATGCACGGAGATCAGGGGGCGGGCCGTGCGGTGGCCGGAGGTCCGCTTTCGCTCGGCGCGTACGGCTCGCAGGCGTGGACCGTGTCGGACAGGAAACCGCCGGCGGGATCGGCGTGCGCAACGGCCACCACGACGATCCGCCCCTCGATGCGCAACCCGCGCACGAGCTCGTTGAAGTCGACCGGCTCACCGCCGAAGCGACCGACGTAGTACGACAGTCGGTCGTCGAGCGCGAGGTCGGCCGATGCGAACCCAGGCCCGATGAGGTCGCCCTCGAACGTCCCGCTGCGCTTCCCATCGCACTGCAGGAACGGACTCGCCACCGGCCGCACTGGCGCATCGTCCGAGCACGACACGAGCCAACACATCACGAGCACGGCGATCGCTGCGACCCGCATTCGCATCAGCGTGTCAGATGTCGACGGTCCGACGGATCGACAGCACGGCTTGCCACGAACGACCAGCCGGCGAGCAGCCACGTCAGCGCAGACAGCACCAGCAGCCCGGTTGCGACGAGCACCGCACCGAGATCGACGACGATCGCGATCAGCAGCGCTACCCGGGGCGTCGTGGCGAGAACGATCGCGACGATGTTCGAGCGTGTGGAGCCGGGTAGGTGTCGAGCAGCACGATCGTCTCGAGCGCCATCACGAGGACCTGCCACACGAGGTACATGGCGACCAGCGCGAACACGATCCCGGCGAAGTCGGATGACGACATCCGAGCGAGGATCACACCGAGCGCGCGGCCAGCGCGCCACGGCAGACCATGTCCGAGACGACAACCGCGCGCTGCAACCGCTGGACCCGCGAACTGGATGTCTGACGCGCGGCTGTGCCGCGTTCTGGACATCCAGTTCCGGGACCGTGGGGATCAGACATGGTCGGCGGCGCGGAGGGCGGCGGCCCAGGGACCCTCGCCTCGGACGAGCTCGACGGTGATCGGGCTCGAACCGATCGCCGCGATCCACTCTGCGCCGATGGCTTCGTGGTCGTGGTAGCGGCGGAACGCGGCCGTGCGCGGGCCGACGATCGTGGCCATCACTCGGCGGTACGTGCCGAGGCCGCTGTCGAGCTTGCCGATGTCGTGCAGCAGCGCTCCGGCGACCGCGGCGGCGGGTGCATCCGGTGCGAGCGAGACGAAGCGGCGGGCGACGGTGATCGTGTGTCGCCGGTCGGGGTTGCTCATCCGTCGCCACATCGCCTGCTCGGGGCCGTTGAAGAACCCTTCTGCCCACACCACGTCGGCGGCCGCAGGCGGGCGGTCGGACAGCGAGCCGAGGAAGCGTCGAAGGAGGTGCGCCACCTTCATCGGCTGGCCGCCCGAGGGTGCGCGTCGCGGTAGACCTGCCACAGCCGCTCTTGGCTGACCTTCGTGTACACCTGCGTCGTCGAGATCGAGGCGTGACCGAGCAGCTCCTGCACGATGCGCAGATCGGCGCCGTGATCGAGCAGGTGCGTGGCGCAGGAGTGACGCAGGACGTGCGGCGACAGACCGTCGGTGATGCCGACCCGCGCGCCCGCCGTCTTGACGACGGCCCACGCCGCCTGACGGCTCAGCCGCGCCCCGCGGGTGTTGAGGAACACCGCTTCGGAATCGCCGCGTCGCGCCCACTGCCCGGGGACGACTCGTGGCCGGCCGTCGGGGCCGAGCCAGTCCTCCATCGCTCGCGCCGCGGCGCTGCCGTACGGCACGATGCGCTCCTTGGCGCCCTTGCCGAACAGCCGCACGAGGCGCTCCTCGCGATCGAGGTCGCCCAGCGACAGACCGCACGCCTCGGAGATCCGTGCGCCCGTCGCGTAGAGCAGCTCGAGCAGCGCTCGGTCGCGTCGATCGATCGGTTCGTTGCCGGTCACCGAGCCGAGCAGCTTGACGACGTCGTCCTCGCTCAACGGGTGCGGAATCCCGGCCGGCACCCTGACGCCGTTGACGTCCGCCGTCGGATCGTCGAGACGCATCCCCTCCTCGACCATGAAGCGGTGCAGCATCCGCATCGCCGCCAGTTGGCGGGCCACGCTCGACGGCGCGGCCACCCCACGACGCGTCCCGACGAACGCGTCGAGCGCGGCGCGATCGACGTCGGCCAACGTGTGCCCGTGCTCGCCCAGCCAGTGGACGTAGCCGTCCAGATCGCGCCGGTAGGCGGCAAGCGTGTTGGCCGACCTGCCGCGCTCGGCGACCATCCAGACGAGGAACTCGTCGATCTCCGGTGGCGCCGCTGCGGTGATCGGCATCAGCCCAGTGTGCCCTCGCGCCGCCGTCGATCGACGAGCAGCAACCCGATGATCGTCTTGGCGTCGTGGATCCGCCCGTCGAGCACCATGCCGATCGCCTCGTCCAGCGTGACGGTGAGCACGTCCATGTCGCGCTCCTCCGGACCGTGCGTCTCCCGTGGCACCGACGTCAGCTCCGTGGCGAGGAACAGGTGCAGCACCGAATCGGTCATCCCCGCCGATGGGTAGAACTGCAGCAGCGGTTCGAGCGTGCCGGCCTCGAGGCCGACCTCTTCGACGAGCTCGCGCGCCGCGGTCACCTCGACCGGTTCGTCGGCCACGTCACGCATGCCCGCAGGGATCTCGATCACGTGCGCGTCGTACGGCGGCCGGTACTGCCGAACGAGCACCACCGAGTGCACGCCGTCGGCATCGACCAGCAACGGCACGGCCGCGACAGCGCCCGGCGAGCGGACGATGTCACGACGGAAGCGCTCGCCGTCGGGCGACTCGAAGTCGGCGAGCACGACGCGCCAGATGTACCCCTGGTGGACCAGTTCGTCACCGAGATGACGAAAGCCGCCGGACGGCGCTGCCCCGTCAGGCAACGGAGGGCTTGGCGATGTCGCCGTCGACGAGCGACAGCAACGGCGTGCGCGCTTCGCGACGGGCGAGCGCGGCGTAGGTCAGCTCGCGGAACAGCGGGTGCGGGCGGTCGGGGCGGCTCTTGAACTCGGGGTGGGCCTGGGTGGCCACCCAGAACGGGTGGTCGGCGAGCTCGATGAACTCGACCAGACGACGGTCGGGCGACAGGCCGGTGCACAGCAGGCCGGCGGCCTCCAACTTCGGCTTGAGCTGCGCGCTGAGCTCGTAGCGGTGACGGTGCCGCTCGCTGACCACCGGGTCGCCGTAGGCCTGGTGCACTCGCGAGCCGGTCTGCAGGATCGCGTAGAACGCGCCCAAGCGCTGCGTCCCGCCCTTGTCGGTGACGTCACGCTGGTCGTGCATCAGGTCGATCACCGGGTACGGCGTCGTCGGGTCCATCTCGGTCGAGTTGGCGCCTGTCATGCCGAGCACGTTGCGGGCGAACTCGATGGTCATCGCCTGCAGGCCGAGGCACAGCCCGAGGCAGGGGATGTCGTGCTCGCGGGCGTAGCCGGCGGCTGCGATCTTGCCCTCGAAGCCGCGCTCGCCGAACCCGCCGGGGATGACCATGCCGTCGAGGTCGGCCAGACGACCGGCTGCCAGCAGTCCCTCGATCTCCTCCGCCTGGATCCAGTCGATCTCCACCTTGGCGCCGTGGTGGAACCCGGCGTGCTTGAGGCTCTCGACCACCGACAGGTAGGCGTCCTGCAGGTCGATGTACTTGCCGATGAGCCCGATCTTCACCGGGCGCACGGCCGACTCGACCTTGTCGACCAGCTCCTGCCACGGCGTCAGGTCGAGCGGGGCATCGAGGCGCAGCACCTCGCACACCGTGGTGTCGAGGCCCTCCTCGTGCAAGATCAGCGGCAGCTCGTAGATGTTGCGGGCATCGGCGGCATTGACCACGGCGCCTTCGTCGACGTCGCACAGGTTGGAGATCTTGCGCTTCAGGTTGGGGCTCAGCGGCTCCTCGCTGCGGCACACGATCACGTCCGGTTGGATGCCACGGCTGCGCAGCTCGGTCACGCTGTGCTGCGTCGGCTTCGTCTTCTGCTCGCCGCTCGGGCCGATGAACGGCACCAGCGTGACGTGGATGTAGCAGACGTTGTCGCGCCCGGCGTCCTTGCGGAACTGACGGATCGCCTCGAGGAACGGGAGGATCTCGATGTCGCCGACGGTGCCGCCGACCTCGGTGATGACCACGTCGACGTCCTCGGTGGCCAGGCGCTTGATCCGCCGGCGGATCTCGTCGGTGATGTGCGGGATCACCTGCACGGTCTTGCCGAGGTAGTCGCCGCGGCGCTCGGCGGCGAGGACCGCCTGGTAGATGCTGCCGGTGGTCGCGTTCGAGTCGCGGGTGAGCGGTTCGTCGATGAAGCGCTCGTAGTGGCCGAGGTCGAGGTCGGTCTCGCCACCGTCGTCGGTGACGAACACCTCGCCGTGCTCGAACGGGTTCATCGTGCCCGGGTCGACGTTGATGTACGGGTCGAGCTTCTGCATCGTCACCCGCAGACCACGCAACTTGAGCAGGCGACCGAGTGATGACGCGGTGAGGCCCTTGCCAAGAGAGCTGGCCACGCCTCCGGTCACGAAAATGTGCTTGGGCATGTGAACCACAACCTCCGCTTCAGACGAACTGACAACGGGATCGCAGGCTACCCCTCTCCGTTCGCCGCGCGCGCGGATGCGCCGCGGAACCCGGTGCGAGCTACGACGTCGCCAGGTGGACCACGGCATCCAGACCGTTGTCCGAACCCGGCGCGGCGACGGGCAGCAGCAGCGTGCGCATCCCGGCGACGGCTGCACCGCTGTCGGCGTGCGGGTCGTCGCCGACCATCAGCGTCGCCGACGGCGCCACGCCGAGGCGATCGCACGCGGCGCGGAAGATGCGCACGTCGGGCTTGACCAGTTGCACCTCGTACGACAGCACGAAGGTGTCGATGAGGTGCTCGACGTGGTGTGCGCGGAACACGCTGCGCACGTCCCAGCCCGTGTTGGACACGACGCCGAGACGCACGCCGGCGGCGCTGAGCGTGCGCAGGACGTTCGTGGTCGAGGCGTACGGGTGCCACTGCACGGGATCGTGCATCGCCACGTGGATCCGCTCACCCAGGCCCGCGGACCACCGGTCGGCCGAGCCGTACAGCGCGCGCCAGCGCGAGTCCCACACCGCGGCGTCGAGGTCGCGTCCGAGCGCTCGTTCCTCCACGGTCATCGCCGCTGCATCGATCTCCGCCGCCAGCGCTGCGGCATCGACGACCACGCCGGCATCCGCCGCACACGAGGCAACGGTCGCGCTCAGCGTCGCATGCGCGAACAGGGTGTTGCCGAAGTCGAACAGCACAGCTGCGGGCGAGTCCACGGGCGGCGACGCTACTGCCGCGTCGGTCGACCGGTAGCGTGCTGCGCCGATGCCGACCGCGCAGCCCGACGGGCACGTCCAACGCGATCGCTTCCCGTGGCAACTGGCGTCGGCGATCGTCGGTCTCGCCGTGCTACTGCGGATCCCGACGTTCACCCGTCGGTTGTTCGACCCCGACGAAGCGGCGATCGGGGTGCAAGGAATGGTCGTTCGCGCCGGTGGCACGCTCTACCGCGACATCTTCGATCGCAAGCCGCCGCTGCCGGCACTGTCGTACGCGGCCTCGTTCGACCTCACCGGTTCGACCGACGTCCGCCCCCTGCGCGTCCTCGTCACCCTGGCGCTCGCCGCCGCCGCATTGCTCGTCGCCGCCGACGCTCATCGTCGATGGGGTCGCACCGCGGCGTGGTGCGGCGGGATCGTCTTCGTGCTGGCGGTGATGTCGCTCTACCCCGCCGACGCGGGTGCGGCCAACTACGCCCACTTCGCGCTGCTGCCTGGCACCGCGGCGATGCTCTGGTCACGACGTGGCACCCTCGCGTGGGCGGGCGCTGCGGGCGCCGCACTGGGCGTGACGATCCTGTGCCGCCAGAGCTGGCTGCTGGCGATCGTCCCTGCCGTGTTCGCCGTGTGGCGCAGCGGTCGTTGGCGTCACGCCGCCGTCCTGCTCGCCGCGGCCGGCGCAGTCATCGCCACGACCGCGTTGTACGCGCCGTTCGGCTCGTACTGGGAGTGGAACGTCACCAACAGCCCCGGCTTCGTGTTCGCGCCCGCCGGCTTCGGTGCATCCCTCGGCCGAGCCGTGCTCTCGACGATCGGGTTCGCCGCGCTGCACCTCACCGTGGTCGTCGCCGCTGGTGTAGCCATGCGCCGTCGTCCCCCGTGGCGCCGAGGAGCGGGGAATCGAGTGAGCCGCGACGACCACGACCTGTGGTTGTGGGTGCTCACCGGGCTCGGTGCCGTCGCCGCCGGGTTCCGCTTCTTCGGCCACTACTGGTTGCAGGTGGTTCCACCCCTCGTCGTCCTGGCCATCCCGGTGCTCGCCCAGATCGCCGAACGGACCAGCGGATCGCGCTGGAGACGGCCGGCCATCTTCGGGCTGGCGGCACCCGCGTTGATCGCCTTCTCGCTGCTGTTCGTCCCAGGTTCGTTCCGTGATCGACCCGACCCAACCCGCGCCGCTGCGGAGATCGACCACCTGGCAGCACCCGGCGAGCGCGTGTTCGTGTGGGGCTCCTACCCCGAGCTGCTCCTCGAGGCCGATCGGCTGCCGGCCGGCAAGCTCGTCCACACCGACTTCGTCACCGGTCGATCCGGCGGCCGCAACGATCCGGCTGCCACCCTGTCGGCCGCCGCACCGGGTGCGTACCAGCTGATGATCGACGACTTGCTCGCCCACCCGCCGGCGGTGGTCGTCGACACCTCGTCGTCGACGCAGCTCGGCTACGAGCACTACCCGCTCAGCCTGTTCCCCGATCTCGCCGCGTTCGTGGCCGACCGCTACGAGCAGGTCACCGTCGTCGACGGTCTGACGATCTACCGCCTGCGCCCGTAACGGCCGGTTCGCGCCGCGGTGGGCCTCTACACTCGCGCGGATGGATACGTACGCCCGGGTCGACGACGATTCGTCGCGCCTGGACGATACGGGCGAGCAGGTCGCCGAAGCGCCCGCCAAGCGCCAACGATCGATGCGCTCCCGCGTCGTGCGCGAGGCCGCGATGGTCCTGACGTTCTACTACCTGTACTCGACCATCCGCGGCGTCGCGTCCACCGGCAACGTGCAGCCCCGCGCGTTTGCCAACTCGAACCGGCTCGTTCACTGGGAACGCACGTTGCACATCTACACCGAACAGGCGGTGCAGCAGTTCTGCCTCTCGGCGCGCTGGCTGATCAAGGCGATGAACATCTACTACGGCACCCTGCACTTCCTCATCACCGCGGGCCTGCTGATCTGGATGTTCCTGCGTCACTCGGAGGGTTACCGGCGGATGCGCAACCTGTTGGGCGCCACGACGGGGCTCGCACTGATCGGGTATTGGGCGTTCCCGTTGGCGCCGCCGCGCATGCGGCAGTGGGACGGTTTCCAGGACACCCTCGACACCATCGGCGGGCTGTGGTCGTACCACTCCGGTCCAGCCAAGGCAATCGCCAACCCGTACGCGGCCATGCCGAGCCTGCACTTCGGATGGGCGCTGTGGTGCGCCGTCGTCTTCTACCGTTATGCCGCGCACCGTTGGTCGAGAGCGCTCTGCGTGCTGTACCCGGCGCTGACCCTCTTCGCGATCGTCGTCACGGCCAACCACTACTGGCTCGACGCGGTGGGGGGCACGATCATCTTCCTCGGCGGGTTGCTCGTCATGCGCCTGATCGACAAGATCTCGCTACGTCGCCGCACCGCCGCTGCGGCGAAGGCGTAAGCGCTGCGCAACCGCCGCTGAGGCGCTCCATCCCGCACGCGAGCGGATCGCAGCGAAGGCGACGCAGAACACGACCAGCCCGCTCGCACCGCCGAGGATCAACGCCAGCGCCGACGCCCGACGCGACGTGTCGAACCGCCGCACCACGACGAGCATCGTCGCTGCCGCGAGCCCGCTGCACACCAGCGACTCCATCGCGGTGCGCAGCAGTGACCGCGGTGAGGCGGCACCGGTCAGGCGATGCACCCGCGCCAGCAGGAGCGCGGCGGCGACCAGCTGGGCGACGCCGTACCCGATGGCCAGCGCGGCACTGCGCTCGCTGTCGTGCAACGAGAGCGCCAGCACGATCATCACGGTGGTACCGGCCACCGCGCCGGTGACCTGCAGCACGGCACTGCCACGTACGTCGCCGATGGCCATCAGCACGCGCAGCATGACGAACGCGACGCCGTAGCCGATCAACCCCGGACCGAACGCCGCCAACGTGTGGGCGATCGGGGCGATGCCCTGGCTGGCCGTCTGCCCGAACGCCGCGGCTCGCGCCAGCGGCCAAGCGAGCACGGCCAGCGCCACGGCGGCCAGCGACAGCAGCGGCAGGCCGATGCGCACCGCGCTGTCGACGTCGCGACGGAGGTGGTCGATCTCCTTGCGCTGCCAGCGGTCGGCGACGCGCGGCGACAAGGTGGTCGCCAACGGCACCGCGACGAGGGCATGCGGGAGCACGAAGAAGGCGAACGCGTAGACGAACACGGCCACCCCGCCGGCCGCTCCGTTGCCGAGGACCAACGCGGTGGCCATCGGGATGAACGTGCCGACCACCGACAGCGTCGCCCAGCCGAACGAGCCGCGCAGCAGCTGGACCGCAGGGTGGCGTGGCTGCCAGCGCACGGCGATCGGCACGCCCTGCAATCGAAGAGCGATCACCGGTGTCGCCGAGAAGGCGATCACCCCGAGCGTGGTACCGCCGGCGATCAAGCCGAACTGCCACGGCGACAGCGACAACGACGACTCGCTGCCGTGCAACGCCTGACGGAACAGCAGGCAGGCGACGATGACGATGACGTTGTTGACCGCCGGGGCGAGCGCGGCGGACACGAACCGTCCACGGGCGCTCAGCGCAGCCGCGGCCACCATGCCGACGCCGTAGCAGACCAGTTGCGGGATGAACACGAGCAGCATCGGAACGAGCACATCGAGCTTGTCGCTCGCCGTCGAGGAGGACGGCTCGGACGCGACGAGCAGGTGGGCGATGATCGGCGAGACGATCAGGCCGAGCGCGGCCACGGCGGCCAACCCGACGAGCAACACGCCGGAGGTCGCCGCTGCAGCGAGGCCGAGGCCCTCGTCGCCACCGTCGCGCCGGGCGGCGACGAACCCGGGCACGAGCACCGCCTGGAGCACGCCACCGGCTGCCAGTTCGAACAAGAGGTTGGGGACGAGGTTGGCGCTCTGGTACACGTCGCCGAGCAGCCCGCTGCCGAGGACGGCGGCCGTGGCCAGGACGCGACCGAACCCGCTGATGCGCGACAACAGCGTGCACGCGGTGACCACCGCGGTATCCCGGCGCAGCGTGCGCTCCCCCATCGCCGCCATCATCGCCGCTTCGAGGGGCCGCCGCGTGCAATGAGCTCACCCGCATGGGTTCGCGCAGATGCACCGGCGCGGTGACCGGACAGCATCCGGGCCACTTCGTCCACCCGAGCATCGCCCTCGACGGGGACCGCTGTGGCGATCGTCTCGTTGCCGACGACCTGCTTGCGCACCATCACGTGCGCCGACGCGAGCGCCGCCACCTGGGCGAGGTGGGTGACCACCAGCACCTGGTGTCGGTTGCCGAGGCGCGCCAGCGCGTCACCCACGGCACCCGCTGCGTCACCACCGATGCCGGCGTCGACCTCGTCGAAGACCAGCGTCTCGGGAGCTTCGGTGAGCACGAGCCGCAGGGCGAGCATCGTGCGCGCCAGTTCACCACCGCTGGCCACCCGGGCCAAGGGAAGCAACGGAGCGCCGGGGTTGGCGGCCAGCAGGAAGGCGACGTCGTCACCCGGATCCTCATCACCGACGACGATGGCGATCGAGGCGTGCACCATGGCGAGGTCGCGGAGGTGGCCCTCGACGCGTTGCGCCAGTTCCGCCGTGGCAGCCCGCCGAACACGGCCGACCGCAGCCGCAGCGGCACGTTCGGCCTCGAGCGCGGTGCGACGGTCCCGCTCGAGCTCGGCGATCCGCTCGTCGTAGCTCTCCAGCTCGGCAAGGCGACCGCGCACCTCGTCGCCGAACGCCATCACCGCAGCCAGATCGTCGCCGTACTTGCGACGCAGGTCGCGCAGCAACTGCCGTCGCTCGCGGATCGCGGCGAGCCGAGCCGGGTCCTCGTCGATCGACTCGGCCAGGCTGCGGACCTCGGCGGCGATGTCCGTGAGCTCGACGACAGCGGCACGCAGCCGCCGCTCCAGCTCGACGAACGGTGCCCGTGCCGCCAGCGCGTGCACGGCCTCGCCCGCAGTCTCCAACGAGCCCTGGTCGCCGCTGAGCGCTGCCAGCGCGGCGAGCGCGGCCTCGCGGTGCGCAACCGCGCCGCCGAGGACGTCCTCCTCGCGCTCGAGCAGCGCGTCCTCACCGGCATCGCCGAGGCCGGCGGCATCGAGCTCGGCGACCTGGAAGCGCAGCAGGTCGAGCTCGCGTGCTCGCGTGCGACCGTCGCCGCCGAGTGCGGCCAGGGCGGCGTCGATCTCCGTCAGCGCCGAACGCGCAGCGCGCAACGGAGCCAGATCGGTGCCGGCGAATCGGTCCAGTGCGGCGCGCTGCGCGGCGGCACCGAGCAGGCTCTGGTGAGCGTGCTGACCGTGGAGGTCGACAGCCCGCTCGCCGAGCTCGGCCAGCGTCGCCGCCGTCGCCAGGCGACCGTTGACGTAGGCGCGCGACCGGCCGTCGGCCGGGATCACCCGGGCGACGATCCACTCCTGATCGTCGACCACGAACCGGCCCTCGACCCGCGCCTCGTCGTGTCCCGGACGGACCATCGACGCGTCGGCACGGCCACCGACGAGCAGGCTGATCGCCTCGACGAGCATCGTCTTGCCGGCCCCCGTCTCGCCCGTGAGCGCGGTGAGCCCGGCGCCGAGCACGAGGTCGAGCGACTCGATCACGCCGAGCGACTCGATGTGGATCTCGGCGAGCATCTAGCGGTCCGCGAGCCCGAACTTGGCCTTGAGGATCTGGTGGAAGCGGCGACGACCGAAGCGAACGAATTGCGCCGACCGGTCCGAGGCGCGCACGGCGACCACGTCGCGCTCGACGAGCATCGCCACCTGCTGGCCGTCTACCGAGAGCGTGGCCTCGCGGTGCCCACTGACCTCGATGTCCACCTCCTCTTCGGGGTCGAGCACCAACGAGCGGTCGAACAGCATGTGCGGCGACACCGGTGTCAGCAGCAGCGCACGATGTCGCGGCGACACGACTGGTCCGCGCGCCGACAGCGAGTACGCGGTGGAGCCAGTCGGCGTGGCGATGATCAAGCCATCGGCTGCGTAGGACGTGAACAGCGCACCATCGATGCGCACGAGCAACCGGACGGTATGACCGGCCTCGCGCTTCTCGACGACGGCCTCGTTGAGCGCCGACCACGAGGCCGACGACTCGGTCTCACCGGCGCGCTGCACGTGGACGTCGAGCATCATCCGCTCCTCGATGCTCCACTCCCCTGCCTCCTCGCCGTCCCACCAGCGCTGCAGGGCGTTGGTCAGTGCCGGCGGCTCGACCTCGGAGAGGTAGCCGAGCAAGCCGACGTTGACGCCGATGACCGGCACGGGTGCGCCACCCAGCATCTGCACGGCGCGCAGCATCGTGCCGTCTCCACCGAGGCTGACGACGAGCGACGCGCTGGCCGGCGAACGATCGTCGCCGAGGTCGGCGAGGCCGAGCGCCTCGGCGTCCTCGGGCGGCATCCACGCCTCGGCACCGTGCTCGGCCAGCCACTGCGCGGCGGCTCGCGCTAGCGCGGCGGCCTCGAGCCGTTCGTGGTGGGCGACGAGGAAGACGCTGCGAGTCGCGTCGGTCATGACGCAGCCTGCTCCGCGGGCGCGGTGACGGCGTGCACGAGCAGCTCGCGGTTGCCGTCGCCGCCGGTGATCGGCGAGTCGATCCAGCCGACCACGGTGCAGCCGTGCTCGACGAGACTGGCCTCGATCTCGCCGCGGACGCGCTCGTGGATGGCGGGATCGACGATGACGCCACGACCACGACTGACCTCGACGCGGCCGGCTTCGAACTGCGGTTTGACGAGCAGGACCAACGTGCCCCCTGGTGCACACACCCCGATGAACGCTGCGATCACACGACGCAACGAGATGAAGGAGAGATCGGCGACGACCATATCGACGACCGCCCCGATTCTGTCCGGTGTGGCGTCGCGGATGTGGAACCGTTCGAAGACGACGACGCGGCCGTCGTTGCGGATCCGAGGGTGCAGCTGCCCGTGGCCGACGTCGACGGCGAACACCTGGCGCGCACCGCGCTGCAGCAGGCAGTCGGTGAAGCCACCCGTCGAGGCCCCGGCATCGAGCACGACCAGCCCGGCCACATCGATCTCGAACGCCTCGAGTGCCGCGTCGAGCTTCTCACCGCCGCGACTGACGAACCGCGGACCGTCGCCGAGCACCGTGACCGCGTCGCCGGGCGCGACGAGCCGGGCGACCTTGTCCGCGAGCGCGCCGTTGACGAGCACACGACGGGCCTCCACCGCACGAGCGGCGTCGGTCCGACTGGTGACGAGGTGGCGCCGGACCAGCTCGGCATCGAGCCGCGAACGCCTGGCCACCGTGGCGGTGGGCCTACGCCCGCTTCGCCGGCGCCTTGCGCGCGGCGAGCTTGGCGACACCGGACGAGCCGGCGGCCTTCTTGGCCGGCGCAGCCTTCTTCGCCGCAACCTTCTTGGCCGGCGCAGCCTTCTTGGCGGGCGCCTTCTTCGCCGGTGCCTTCTTCGCTGCGGCCTTCTTGGCCGGCGCAGCCTTCTTGGCGGGCGCTGCCTGCTTCACCGGAGCCGGCTCCGACTGGGTCGGCTTCTTCGACGTGATGCCGAGCGTGGACGCCAGCTCCTCGACGCGCGACTCGATGCCATCGAGGCGACCAGCAAAGCGGCCGAGCTGCTTGGCGACTTCCGACTGCACCGCCGACACCAGCTGCTCGGTGGCCGAACGGCCCCGCTCGACCAGGTGCTGCACGGTCTGCTCGGCGTCCTTGCGACGAACGTCGCCGGCCTTCACCAGATCAGCGACGAGCTTCTCGGCCTTGGACTGCGAGAGCTCGGTGAACTGCATCCCAGCATCGAGGAACCGCTTGATCAGTGGGTTGGTAGCCATCGCACCAGCCTATCGGTGCCTCACCAGCCGTCGATGACGAGGTCCGCTGCGGCAGCCAGGTCCGGCAACTCGCGATCAGGCACCGGAGGCTCGTTGCTGCCGGCATCGGTCACGCCGGTCAGCACCAGCGCGTAGCGGCAGCCGAGCGTGCGCGCGAACAGCCCGTCGGTGGAGGGACGGTCGCCGACCATCACCGCGCCAGTCGCCGCATCAGCGCCGATCGTTGCCCGGACCAGTTCGGCCATCGGCGCGTAGGGCTTGCCGGCCACCTCCGCCGACCGTCCCGTGGCCCGTTCGACAGCGGCAAGGATCGATCCGCCACCGGGGATCGGCCCGGCGGGTGTCGGATAGGTCGCATCGTCGTTGGTGCCGATCAACCGGGCACCACGGGCCACTGCGCCGGCAGCACGCCGCAACCCTTCGTAGTCGAAGGAACGGTGGAAGCCGACCAGCACCGCGTCGACGGTGACGCCAGGTGCATCGACGTCGGCCGCAGCGATCACGGTGACGCCACGCGCCTCCAGCGCCTCGACCACGCCAGGTCCACCGCAGACGAACGCCCGCTCGCCCGGCTGGACCAGCAGCGCGCCGGCCTGGGCGGACGTCAGCACGTCGCCGACTGCGGGGATGCCGATCCCCGCCAGCGCCCGCTCCTGATCGGCGAGCAGCGAGAACGAGTTGTTGGTGACGAACAGCACGCGGTGGCCGTGGGCGCGCAATCGAGCGACCGCATCCACCGACCCGGCGATCGGCTCGTGGGACAGCCACACCACCCCGTCGAGGTCGCACAGCACGGTCGTGGGCGCCGCCCGGCGACCGTTGGGGAGCGGTGACGTGTCAGCAGCCATGGAGGTTGCCATGTTGGCATGCCGACCTGGCAACCTGGGGTGGTGCCTCGCTTCGAACCGTTCCGCGCTCTTCGCTACGCCCCGTCGATGCCCCTCGACGACGTCATCGCCCCGCCCTACGACGTCCTGTCGGCCGACGACGTCGCCGGCCTCCGCGACCGTCACCCCAACAACATCGTGCACATCGACGTCCCGCAGGGACCCGATGAGACCGAGCCGCACGCTGAAGGCGATCGCTACGAGCACGCGGCCGCCCTGCTGTGGGCCTGGCGGGAGTCGCGCGTGCTCGTCGTCGACGACGTGCCCAGCTTCACCCTGTACCGGATGCGCTTCGTCGACGAGACCGGCGCGGCCCGCGACACCGTCGGTGTGATCGGCGCGCTCGAGGTGGTCGACGAGGGCGCCGACGGCGTCCTTCCCCACGAGCGCACCACGCCGAAGGCGAAGACCGACCGGCTCGACCTCACCCGGGCCACCGAGGCCAACCTGTCGCCGGTGTGGGGTCTCTCGCTCAGCGCCGGCCTCAGCGAGCTGCTCGCTGCACCCGGAGAACCGCTCGGCTCGACCACCGTCGACGGCGTCGACCACGTGGTCGAACTGGTCGACGACCCGACCCGAGTCGCGGCGATCGCCGCCGCCGTCGGCGCGCAGCCGGTGCTGATCGCCGACGGGCACCACCGCTATGCGATCAGCCGCACCTACCGCGACGAGCAGCGCGCCGCCGGTGCTGCCGGCGGACCGGCCGAGTTGACGATGACCTACGTCGCCGAACTGGTCGAGGACCAGCTGAGCATCGACGCCATCCACCGCCTGTACCACGGCATCTCCGCCGCCGACCTCGGCCGGGCACTGAGCTCCTGCTTCGAGTCGTCTCCCGCCGGGCCGGTCGATGCCACGTTCCCGGCGCAGCTCGTCGCTCGCGGTGCGCTGTGCCTCGTGGACGAGCGCGGCATCGGCACCTGGCTGACCCCGAAGGCCGACGCGCTCTCCGCTGTGCGGGCGTTGGACGGCGCCTACCTCGAGCACGCGCTCGGCGCGCTCGACGTCGACGTCACCTACCAGCACGGTGTCGACGAGGTGCTGCACGCGGTCACGACGGGACTGGCCTCGGCGGCGGTGCTGATCCGACCGACGAGCATCGAGGAGATCCGGCGGACGGCGGACGAGCGGCTGCTGATGCCGCCGAAGTCGACGTTCTTCACGCCCAAGTTGCGAACCGGCCTGGTCGTGCGCAGCTTGCAGGCATGACACGACCTTGACGGTTCATCCAGCACGGATCTCTACACTTTGCGATGTGACTGCTGACCGTCTTGCTGACCAGTTCCCCGCCGGCGTCCTCACGGGCGAAGCGGTGTCCGAAGTGTTCGCCGCTGCGAAGGCGCAGGGGTTCGCCCTCCCGGCGGCCAACTGCACCGGATCGAACACGATCAACGGCGTGCTGGAGACCGCGGCGAAGGTCAACTCGCCGGTGATCATCCAGTTCTCCCACGGTGGCAGCGCATTTGTCGCCGGCAAGGGAATCGGGGTCAAGGGCGACCAGCCGTCGATCCTCGGATCGATCGCCGCCGCCCACCACGTGCACACGGTTGCCGCGGCGTACGGCGCACGAGTGATCCTGCACACCGACCACTGCGCCAAGGACAAGCTCGGCTGGATCGACGGTCTGCTCGACGCCGGCGAAGCGCACTTCGCCGCCACCGGCCGCCCGCTGTACAGCTCGCACATGCTCGATCTCTCCGAGGAGCCGCTGGAGGAGAACCTCGACATCTGCGTGCGGTACCTCACCCGCATGGCCGCGTTGGGCATGACGTTGGAGATCGAGCTCGGCATCACCGGCGGCGAGGAGGACGGCGTCGACAACAGCGGCGCCGACCAGGCCGACCTGTACTCGAAGCCCGAAGAGGTCGCCTACGCCTACGAGCGACTGCTCGAGGTCAGCCCGCGCTTCACCATCGCCGCCGCCTTCGGCAACGTGCACGGCGTGTACAAGCCCGGCAACGTGCAGCTCAAGCCGAGCATCCTGCGCGACTCGCAGGAGTACATCGCCCAGAAGTTCGGGACGGGTCCGAACCCGGTCGACTTCGTCTTCCACGGCGGATCCGGCTCGAGCCCGGCCGAGATCCGTGAGGCGATCAGCTACGGCGTGGTGAAGATGAACATCGACACCGACCTGCAGTGGGCCCTGTGGGACGGCATCCGCCGCTACGACCAGGACAAGCACGACTACCTGCAGGGTCAGCTCGGCAACCCGTCCGGCGCCGACGCGCCGAACAAGAAGCACTACGACCCGCGGGTGTGGCTGCGTGCCGCCGAGGTGAGCTTCAACGAGCGCCTGGCGCAGTCGTTCGCCGAGCTCGACAACGTCGGCACGCTGGGCTGACGCCCGGCTGCCGGCACGCGCCTCAGCTCGCGTCGGCCAGTTGCGCTGCGGCGGCGGCCACCAGCTTGCGCGCCTGGGCTCGCTTGCCGGCGACCACGACGCTGCTGGCCACCACTTCGGTGCGGCTCTGGGTGGCCGCGCCGCTGCGGAAGAAGCGACGCTTGACGATCCCGGCAACGACGACCTCGGTGCCGGCAGCCAGGCCGCTCGACTCCGGAGCGTCGAACCAGGCGACCGGCACGGAGGCCTCCGCGGTGGTGACCTCCAGCGACAACAGCCGCGAGCCCGAGGCGAGCGTTCGCTCGACCGGATCGCTGGACAGGGTTCCGCGAAGCACGACGACGTTCATGATGACGACCTTCCCGCGCCGAGGTGGCGCAGTGCAGAGGAGTTGACGCAAGGGGGAAGCCGCATCGACGACCGTACGCCGGGGGTGTGACAGTCGAACGATGCCAGGATGAACTGATGCATCCCGGCGGTCTGCGACCGATGCTCCAGCCAGGCGATCGCGTGCGGTTGCTCTCGCCCGCCAGCTTCCCGACACCGGAGGGCGTCGCCGACGCGCTGGCAGTGCTCGAGAGCTGGGGCCTGCGTCCGGAGGCCGGCGAGCACGCCCTCGATCAGTGGGGGTACATGGCCGGCACCGACGAGGACCGCCTCCAGGATCTCAACGATGCGTTCCGCGACCCCGGCGTGCGCGCCGTGTTCACGACGCGTGGAGGCGCCGGCGCGTACCGGATCGCCGACGGCATCGACGTCGAGGCCGTCCGCCGCGACCCCAAGCCGGTCGTCGGGTTCAGCGACATCACCTACCTGCACCTCGCGCTCTGGCATCGCTGCCGTGTGACCGGCGTCCACGGCTGCCTCGTCGGCCAACGGGCCATCGCCTCCGTGCGCCAGTTGCTGATGACGACCGATCCGCTCACGTTGCACCGCGACCCGGCGGCAACGTCGGCGGCGATCCACGTGCCCGGACGCGCCGAGGGCACGCTCATCGGCGGCAACCTGTCGGCCGTGGCCGGCATCATCGGCGCCGGGCTCCCCAGCCTGCACGGGGCGATCCTGTTCCTCGAGGACAAACGGACCATCGGGCTCGGCCAGATCGATCGGCAGCTGACCCACCTCATCCGCTCCGGTTCGCTCGACGGCGTGCGGGCGATCGCCCTCGGCCTGTTCACCGGCTTCGAGGGCTACGTCGATCGGACGTGGCGCGTCGAGGACGTCCTGCGCGACCGGCTCACGAACCTCGGGATCCCGGTCCTCGGCGGCCTCGACGCCGGCCACGGAGGTGTGGGCCGCGATGGAGGACCCGACCAACTGGCGGTGACGATCGGGATCACCGCGTCGCTGGACGCCGACGCCGGAACGCTCACCGTGGGACCGTGCGTCCGGGGCTGACCGGACGTACGGACGCGTCGTTCAGCGACCGAGGGTGCGCAGCCGGTCCTGCACATCAGCGAACGTCGGATCGGTGTCGCGCACCAGGCTGAAGAACCGGCGAGCCTTGATCACGTCGCCGGAGCGGTCGTAGAGGTCGGCGAGCACGTACCACTGGCGCAGGTGGTAGTCGCGAACCCGGCGCGGCACCTCGGCCGAGCGGGCCATGAGCTGCAGCGCACCGGCCATGTCGCCCTGGTCGGCCATCGCACCGGCGGCGACGATGCGCCCCTCGGCCATGAGCGCGTGGTTCGGGGAGCCCTCGCGCAGCTCGCGCCACAGCACGTCGACCTCGTGGAACCGGCGCAGGGCGCGGTAGCAGTCGGCCAGCACGGCATGGTGCTGCAGGGTGCCGTCGAGCTGGCGTGCCAGCTCGAGCTCGGCGGCCGCCTTGCGCCACTGACCGAGTCGGTACCACGCCTGTCCGGCGATCTCATGGGCGTAGGCGATGTCCGGCAGCTCGCGCAGCACGGGCTGGACCATCCGCTTGGCGTCGTCGAAGCGACCGCGCTCGAGCGCTTCCGCCGCAGACGTGAGACGCTCCTGGTAGCGAGCCACGCGAGCCGGGGCAGCCAGTTGGCGAACATCGTCGACGATCTCCGGGGCCAGCTCGGCGGCCTTGCGCACGCGACGCGGCGCGCGATCCGGTTCCGGTTCGACCGGCTCCGGGCGAGCGGCACGTCGAGTAGCGGAACGGGCGACGTCGCGGATCGGACCATCGTCCACCCACTCGTTGCGCTCCCACGGCGGCGGGGCCACCTCGATCTTCTCCGCACGCGGACCACGAGTAGCGCGCACGGCAGCAGCACGAACCTCGGCCGCGGTTTGTGGACGCTCAACCCGACGCGGCGCCACACGAGCCGGGCGGCCGGCGCCACCGGGACGGCCTCGGCCGTCGTTCGGACGCCCACGGTTGTCACTCGGACGACGCGGACGATCATCACGTTCGCCACGGTCCGGACGCGGACCCGACGGACGAGCTCCTGCCGGACGACGCGGACGATCATCACCGTCACCACGGTCCGGACGAGCGCCAAACGGACGATCCCCGGCGGGGCGGCGCGGACGCTCGTCCCGATCGGACCTTGGGCTTGCCGGGCGCGGACCGGACGGACGAGCTCCTGCCGGACGACGCGGACGATCATCACCGTCACCACGGTCCGGACGCGCACCCGCAGGACGCGCACCGGCAGGACGACGCGGACGATCATCACGATCGGACCTCGGACTCGCCGGACGCGCACCCGCCGGACGCGGTCCAGCGGGGCGACGCGGACGATCATCACGATCGGACCTCGGACTTGCCGGACGCGGACTTGCCGGACGCGGACCTGCCGACCGACGCGGACGGTCGTCGCCGTCACCACGATCCGGACGCGGACCGGCGGCACCGGCCGCACGACGCGGCGCACCGGCGCTCGGGCGACGGTCGCTGCGCTCACCGGACTCGGCGCGGGGATCGCGCTTGGGCCGGGCATCACCACGACGCGCGCCGTCGCCGGCAGCGGGGCGACGAGCAGGGCTCGCACCGCCAGTGCGCTGACCAGGGGTTCGATCGGGGCGTGGGGACGCGCCGGGGCGGCGGGGGTTCGGCGGCATAGCGCTCCGAGACTAGGGCGGAAAAATACGAACGCCCCCTTGCGGGGGCGATCGAGTGAGAAATCCGGCGGCGACCTACTCTCCCAGGGGGTCTACCCCCAAGTACCATTGGCGCTGGCAGTCTTAACTTCCGTGTTCGGGATGGGAACGGGTGTGACCCTGCCGCTATGGCCACCGGAAACCTTTGAGTTGTCAAGGACGGGCCGGGTGGGGCCCTCCGAGTACTCCAGAGCAAGCACGAGCGATTGTTCAAACCAAGCCCTCGGCCGATTAGTACCGGTCGGCTGAGCACGTTACCGTGCGTACACCTCCGGCCTATCAACGTGATGGTCTTGTCACGGGCCTTACTGCGTTGACCGCATGGGAATACTCATCTTGGAACGGGTTTCCTACTTAGATGCTTTCAGCAGTTATCCCTTCCGGAGGTGGCTAATCTGCCATGCCCTTGGCAGGACAACAGACACACCAGAGCTCCGTCCGTCCCGGTCCTCTCGTACTAGGGACAGCCTTCCTCAGTATTCCTACGGCTGCGGAGGATAGGGACCGAACTGTCTCACGACGTTCTGAACCCAGCTCGCGTACCGCTTTAATGGGCGAACAGCCCAACCCTTGGGACCTGCTTCAGCCCCAGGATGCGATGAGCCGACATCGAGGTGCCAAACCTTTCCGTCGATATGGACTCTTGGGAAAGATTAGCCTGTTATCCCCAGGGTACCTTTTATCCGTTGAGCGACCACACTTCCACACGTGATGGCCGGGTCACTATGCCCTGCTTTCGCACCTGCTTGACCTGTCAGTCTCGCAGTCAAGCTCCCTTGTGTCATTGCACTCGACGGCTGATTGCCAACCAGCCTGAGGGAACCTTTGGGCGCCTCCGTTACATTTTAGGAGGCGACCGCCCCAGTCAAACTACCCGCCTGACACTGTTCCTGATCCAGATAATGGACCTAGGTTAGAGCCCCGACATACACAGGGTGGTATTTCAACGTTGGCTCCACAATGGCTAGCGCCACTGCTTCCAAGCCTCCCACCTATCCTACACAATGCAGGTCAAAGCTCAATATCAAGTTGTAGTGAAGGTCCATGGGGTCTTTCCGTCCTTCCGCAGCTAACGAGCATCTTTACTCGTACTTCAATTTCGCCGGGTCTATGGTTGAGACAGTGGGGAAGTCGTTACGCCATTCGTGCAGGTCGGAACTTACCCGACAAGGAATTTCGCTACCTTAGGACCGTTATAGTTACGGCCGCCATTCACTGGGGCTTAGGTTCACAGCTTCGCCTTACGACTAACCGTTCCCCGTGACCTTCCAGCATTGGGCAGGCGTCACAGCGTATACAGCGCCTTGCGGCTTAGCACGCTGCTGTGTTTTTGGTAAACAGTCGCTACCCCCTAGTTTGTGACACCCTCTCGAGCTCAGGGAGTAAATCCCTTCACCCTAATAGGGTCATCCTTCTCCCGAAGTTACGGATGTAATTTGCCGAGTTCCTTAACCATAGTTCTCCCGATCGCCTTGGTATTCTCTACCCGCCCACCTGTGTCGGTTTGGGGTACGGGTGCCGTGCCAACTGACTGTTGGGCTTTTCTTGACAGTATGGGATCAATGACTTCGACTGAATCGTCTCGGCATCACGTCTCAGAGTTGATGTCCCCAACTCTCATCGGGGACCTCCTACACGCTTACCCGGGGACTACCATCGCCCCGGTTCACCTACCCTCCTGCGTCCCCCTCCAGCTATCCGCCACCAGCTCGACCGGATCGCCCGAAGGCAGCCCCGATGTCGCCGATCTTGGACCTGGCGCGGACACGGCAGTACTGGAATATCAACCAGTTGTGCATCGACTACGCCTTTCGGCCTCGCCTTAGCTCCCGACTCACCCTGGGAGGATTAGCCTTCCCCAGGAACCCTTGGGCTTTCGGCGGAGGGGTTTCTCACCCCTCTCTCGCTACTCATGCCTGCATTCTCACTCGATGGCGCTCCACGTCGGGTTATCCCGCCGCTTCGCTGCACCATCGACGCTCCTCTACCACTCCATCATGCGATGGAATCCATATCTTCGGCTCAGGACTTGAGCCCCGTTAAATTGTCCGCGCAGGACCACTCGACCAGTGAGCTGTTACGCACTCTTTCAAGGGTGGCTGCTTCTAAGCCAACCTCCTGGCTGTCTGGGCAGTCCCACATCGTTTTCCACTTAGTCCTGAATTAGGGGCCTTAGATGATGGTCTGGGCTGTTTCCCTTTCGACCAACGAAGCTCATCCCCCGTGGTCTCACTGCCGTGCTCTGGAGTCTCGGCATTCGGAGTTTGGCTGGGTTCGGTAAGCTTGTAGGCCCCCTAGCCCATCCAGTGCTCTACCTCCGAGACTGAACGCACGACGCTGCACCTAAATGCATTTCGAGGAGAACCAGCTATCACCAAGTTTGTTTGGCCTTTCACCCCTATCCACAGCTCATCCCCGCCATTTTCAACTGACGTGGGTTCGGTCCTCCACGGGGTCTTACCCCCGCTTCAACCTGGCCATGGATAGATCACTTGGCTTCGGGTCTACAGCGTGCGACTCAATCGCCCTATTCAGACTCGCTTTCGCTTCGGCTCCCCCTCACGGGTTAACCTTGCCACACACCGTAACTCGCAGGCTCATTCTTCAAAAGGCACGCCATCGTGGCCACCTTGCGGTGACGACACTCTGACTGTTTGTAAACCAACGGTTTCAGGTACTATTTCACTCCCCTCCCGGGGTGCTTTTCACCTTTCCCTCACGGTACTAGTTCACTATCGGTCGCCAAGGAATACTTAGACTTATGGGGTGGTCCCCACAGATTCATGCCGGTTTTCACGGTCCCGGCATTACTTGGGATGACATGCGGAGGTTGCGTACGTTTCGGATACGGGGCTATTACCCACTGCGGCCGGCCTTTCCAGAGCCGTTCTCCTACATAGCAACTTGGTAACTCCGTGGTACTTCTGATGCAGTACCTCATGGTCCCTCGACCCCGCGTCAGCAACGCCATCAGGCTTGACACTGACACGGTTTAGTCTCTTCCCTTTTCGCTCGCCGCTACTAAGGGAGTCGCGGTTGCTTTCCTTTCCTCAGGGTACTGAGATGTTTCAATTCCCCTGGTTCCCTCCTCCGGCCCTATGTATTCAGACCGGGGTAACACTCCATGACGAGTGCTGGGTTTCCCCATTCGGACATCTGCGGATCAATGCCTAGTAGACGGCTCCCCGCAGCTTTTCGCAGTCACTCACGTCCTTCATCGGTTCTTGGCGCCAAGGCATCCACCGTTGGCTCTTTGTAGCTTGGAAGAACAAAGATGCTCGTGCTTGCTCTGCAGTTCTCAAAGGGCGGCGAACAACGATCACCAGCTCTCGGGAGATGCGATCCGTGCGACCACGGAAGGCCTCGATCCCTCGAGGAGCGAGCGTTGCGGTAGTGGA
>OZ257157.1:0-4282500 GCA_965279405.1 Ilumatobacteraceae bacterium | reverse complement strand
TGCTCGGCGATCAGCTCGGTGAGCTCGGCCACCGGGCGCAACGACAGCATGTGCAGGTAGGTGCCGACCATCTCGTCGTCGGTCTGCATCCAGAACTGACGGAACTGGTACGGCGAGGTGCGCTCCGGGTCGAGCCACACCGCACCGCCGACCGACTTGCCGAACTTGGTGCCGTCGGCCTTGGTGATCAGCGGGTGGGTGATGGCGAACGCCGACTGGCTCAACCGCCGGCGGATCAGGTCGACGCCGGCAACGATGTTGCCCCACTGGTCCGACGCGCCGGCCTGCACCTCGACGCGGTGGTGCTCGAACAGGTGACGGAAGTCGTTCGCCTGCAGCAGCTGGTAGCTGAACTCGGTGAACGACAGACCGTTCTCGCTGTCCAGGCGCTGGCGGACCGAGTCGCGGGCGCTCATCTGGTTGACCGTGGCGTACTTGCCGACGTCGCGCAGGAACTCGAGCAGGGTGATGCCCTCGGTCCAGTCGGCGTTGTTGACGAGCGTCGCCTGGAACGGCCCTGGCTCGAAGTCGAGCAGGGAGCTGAGCTGGACCTTGATCCGTTCGACGTTGTGCCGCAGCGTGTCGATGTCGAGCAGGTTGCGCTCCTCGGAGCGGCCGCCGGGGTCGCCGACCATGCCGGTGGCTCCGCCGGCGAGCGGGAAGGGACGGTGGCCGGCCAGCTGGAAGCGCCGCAGGAACAGCTGCCCGACGAGGTGTCCGACGTGCAACGAGTCGGCGGTCGGGTCGAAGCCGATGTAGATGCCCGTCGACCCCTGCGTCAGCCGCGCGGCGAGGGCGGCGCGGTCGGTGGTGTCGTGGATGAGGCCTCGGGCCTCGAGGTCGGCGAGCAGGTCCATAGCAGGAGCCATGTTGCCACGGTGCACCGCCGGATCGACGCTCGTTACGCTCGGCGAATGGCTGATCTCGACGAGCTGATGCGCCGTTTCCAGGCCTTCGGCGAGGAGTGCGACACGCGGGCGCCGCTGTACGGGCGCCTCGCACGGACCATCGCCGCCGACGCCCGCCTGGCTGGGATGATGCTGGCCGCGCCTGCCGAACAGCACAACCCGACGCTGCTGCTGTGCGCCGTCCACGACGTGCTGCTCGCCGGCGCAGGCGACGACAGCAGTGCTGCGCTGGCCGCGTTCTACCCCAACCTCACCGCATCGCCGAGCGGCGGCGACCCGGGTCCGGCACTGACCGCGTTCATGCTCGAGCACGCCGACGAGCTGGGCGAGATCGTCGCGACGCATCACACGCAGACCAACGAGATCGGCCGATGCGCGTTGTTCCTCCCGGCCCTGGGCATGATCGCCGGCGAGCTCGACCCCGACACCTCCGCAGCCCCGCTGTCGCTCGTCGACGTCGGGACGAGCGCCGGGTTGAACCAGCTGCTCCCCCGCTACCACTACGTCTTCGAGCCGGGCGGATCCGTCGGGCCGGCATCGACCGTGACCTTGACGTGCGGCACCCGCGGCCAGCCGCCGATCCCGACGACGATGCCGGTCGTCGCCGCCACTCGCGGGCTCGACGCGATGCCCATCGACGTCGCCGACGACGAGGCCGTGCGTTGGCTGGAGGCCTGCGTCTGGCCCGATCAGGAGGACCGCTTCCAACGGCTCCGCGCAGCCATTGCCCTTGCTCGACAGCACCCACCGGACGTTCGACTCGGCGATGCCGTCGACGACGTCGGCGCACTTGTCGCCGACGCCGCGCAGCACGGGCACCCGGTCGTGCTGAACAGCTGGGTGCTCAACTACCTGTCCGACGAGCGTCGGTTGCAGTACGTCGAGGCCCTCGACGCGTGCGGTGCGCAGCGCGACCTGTCCTGGGTGTTCGCCGAGAGCCCCGCACAGACGCCGGGGTTGCCCGTGGCGACGAGGCGTGAGCCCGAGCACCGCACGGTGCTGTCGCTCGTTCGCTGGCGTGACGGGGTGCGCACGGCGCAGCGCCTGGCCACCACGCATCCCCACGGCTACTGGCTGCACTGGGAGACGTGAGCCCAGCGAGCACGGTCGTGAGAACAGATCAGCCGGCGGGCACGAGTCGCCAGCGTCGTGGCCAGTCGACGGCCTTCGTGATCCCGACCCGCGGACCGACGACGACCGCTGCGTCGTCGAAGTCGCTCGGCCGCTGGAGGACGACGGCTCGCGCGCCGTTGTCGTCCAGGTCGAGGGCGAACGCCTGGGCTAGCTTGCCGGGCCCGTCGGTGAGCGATCGGTCGGGTCGCGCGCCGCGCCCGCCGCTGCGTCGAACACGCATCACGTCGACGCCGAGGACGGGTCGTACGGAGCGCAGCAGCACCGCCTGGCCGTCACCGACCGCGCCGGTGACGATGTTGGCGCAGTGGTGCATGCCGTAGGTGAAGTAGACGTACCAGCGTCCCGCAGGCCCGTACATCACGGCGTTGCGCGGCGTCTGCCCGCGGAACGTGTGGCTGGCCGGATCGTCCGAGGTGTACGCCTCGACCTCGGTGATCACACCGCTGCACTCGCCGACGACGACGGTGGCGCCGAGCAGCTCCGGCGCAACGATCGTCGCGTCGCGAGCGAAGAAGGCGACCGGCAGCCGACGTGCCAAGCGCGGTCAGCCTTCGATGCGAGCGCGCAGGCCCGTGAGCACCGACTCGAAGCGGCGCAGCTGCGCGTCGAGCGGGTGCGGGCCGGCGCCCCCGGGGCTCGTGCGGCGTGACACGCCGATGCCGGGGGCGACGAGCGCCGCTGCCTCGGCGCCGAGGCTGGGTTCGGTGAGGACGAGATCGTGCAGCGAGCCCTCGCCGGCCAGCGAGCGACGAACCAGCAGACCGACCACCGCGTGGGCGTCACGGAACGGCACGCCCTGCAGCACCATCCACTCGGCGAGGTCGGTCGCGGAGGTCGCCTCGGCGTCCGCGGCGCGGGCCATGGCCTCGTGGCGGAACGTGGTGGTGGCGATCATCCCGCCCATCGCCGACAGCGCCAGCGAGACCTGGTCGACCGAGTCGAGCAAGGGCTCCTTGTCCTCCTGGAGGTCGCGGTTGTACGACAACGGCAACCCCTTCAACGTCGCCAGGAGCCCGGTGAGGTTGCCGATCAAGCGCCCGCTCTTGCCGCGGGTCAGCTCGGCGATGTCCGGGTTCTTCTTCTGCGGCATCATCGACGAGCCGGTCGAGTAGGCGTCGTCGAGCGTGATGAAGCCGAACTCGTCGGTCGCCCACAGCACCCACTCCTCGCCGAGGCGGGACAGGTGGATGCCGACGAGCGAGAGGTCGAACAGCGCTTCGGCGACGTGGTCGCGATCGCTGACCGCATCGAGGCTGTTGTCGAACGGGCGGGCGAAGCCGAGCAGCTCCGCCGTGTAGGCGGGGTCGAGCGGCAACGACGAACCAGCCAGCGCTCCGGCGCCGAGCGGTGACACGTCGAGCCGGTCGACGGTGGCCAGCAGCCGATCGACGTCGCGGGCGAACGACCACGCGTGTGCCAGCAGGTGGTGGGCCAGCAGCACCGGCTGAGCGCGCTGCAGGTGCGTGTAGCCGGGCAGGTAGGCGTGCCCCGCCTCCACGGCTCGACGGAGCAGCACCTCCTGCAAGCCGATGATCCGTGCGGCAACGGCGCGCAGCTCGCGCTTGCACCACAGGCGCAGGTCGGTGGCGCACTGGTCGTTGCGACTGCGGCCGGTGTGCAGCTTGCCACCGGCCGGTCCGGCGATGTCGGTGACCCGCCGCTCGACGGCGGTGTGGATGTCCTCGTCGCTCGGCAGGAACACGAACGTGCCGGCGGCGAGCTCGGCGGCCACCGCGTCGAGCGCGGACAGCACCGCGTCGCGCTCGTCGACCGTCAGCAGCCCGACGTGGGCAAGCCCGCGGACGTGCGCTCTCGAGCCGGCGATGTCGTCGGGCCACAGTCGGCGATCGACGGGCAGGCTGACGGTGAACGCCAGCAGCTCCTCGGCGGGTCCGTGCTCGAAGCGGCCGTGCCAGAGCGTGTGGCCGGTCGGTTGGTCATCGTCGTGCGGTTCATCGTGCGGTTCGTTCGACATCAGATCCCCGCCAGATCGCGCAGGGTGTCGGCGAGGGCCGAGCCGCCGACGGACTCCTCGGCGACGCACAGCAAGGTGTCGTCACCGGCGACGGTGCCGAGCAGCCCCGGCATCCCCGAGCGGTCGAGCGCCGAGGCGACGACGTGCGCGCAGCCGGGCGGCGTGCGCAGCACGACGAGGTCACCGGAGCGCTTCACCTCGGCCACCCACTCGCCCATCACCCGTCGCAGCTGGTCCTCGGGGGCCAGGCGCGCCGGCTCGTACTCGGGGATCGCGTAGACCGTCTCGCCGCCTGGCACGCGCACCTTCACGGCACCGAGGTCCTCGAGGTCGCGCGACACCGTCGCCTGCGTCGCCGCAATGCCTTCGTCGGCCAGGAGGTCGACGAGCTGAGGCTGGTTCGTCACCGTGTGGTTGCCGATCAACTTGGCGATCGTCTGCTGTCGTTGCACCTTTGACGCCACTAGCGGACTCCCATCAAGAAGGCGAGCAGCGCTCGCGCAGCATGCATGCGGTTGTGCGCCTGGGCGATGACGTGGCTCCGCGGACCGTCGATCACGTCGGCGGTCACCTCCAGCCCGCGGTACGCAGGCAGGCAGTGGAAGAAGCCGGCGGAGGGCGCGGCCGCAGCCATCATCGAGCTGTCGACGGTGAAGCCTTCGAACGCCTGCTTGCGCGCGGTCTTCTCGTCTTCCTGACCCATCGACGTCCACGTGTCGGTGTGCACCGCGTCTGCGCCGGCAACGGCATCGAGGGCTCGATGGGTCTGGGCGACGCGCCCGCTGCCGATCCCGCCGAGCCGCTCCAGCTCGGCATCGGAGGCGGCGTAGCCGACCGGGCAGCCGAGCGACACGGTCGCACCGAGCAGCAAGCTGGCCTCCGCCAACGAACGGGCGACGTTGTTGTAGTCGCCGACGTACGCCACCACCTTCCCGTCGAGCGATCCCAGCACCTGCTGCATCGTCAGCGCGTCGGCCAACCCCTGCAACGGGTGCGCCAGGTCGCTGAGCATGTTGACGACCGGCACCGGGCTGACCGCCGCCATCCTCGCGACCACGTCGTGGTCGAACACGCGAGCAGCGAGCACGCCGTGGTAGCCGGCCATCACCCGCGTCACGTCCTCCACCGTCTCGCGCACGTCGAAGCCGACCTCTTCGCCGCGTGTGTACACGGGGTGGCCACCGAGCTGGACGACCGCCATCTCCATCGACTGGCGGGTGCGGTTCGAGGGCTTCTCGAAGATCAGTGCCACGCCCAACCCGGCCAGCACCTCGGGCAGGTCGGTGCGCTCGGCCAGCGCCAGCACCGCGTGGAGCTCCGCCGCGTCGAGATCGGTGAGCTCGAGGAAGTGGCGAACGCTCACGCCAACGCCTGTCCGATCAGTGCCAGCGCCTCGGCGATCTCGGCGTCGCTGACCGTCAGCGGCGGGGCGAAGCGAAGCGACGTCGGCGTGACCGCGTTGGTGACCAGGCCGTGGTGGAGCAGGTTCGTGTACACGGCCTTCGCCTCACGTCCGTCGGCGAGCTCGGCTGCGAGCAGCAGCCCCTCACCGCGCACCGACGCCACACCGGGGATCGCCGCCAGCCCGTCGCGCAGCTTGGCGCCCTGCGTGCGCGCCAACGCGGGTGCGTCGAGACGGCGCATCTCGTCGATCACCGCACTGACCACCGCGGTGGCGATCGCCGTCCCGCTGTAGGTGCTGCCGTGATCGCCGGGACGGAACACCGCAGCGACGTCGCGCTTGGCCCACACCGCGCCGACCGGGAAGCCGTTGCCCATCCCCTTGGCCATCGTCACGACATCGGGGACAACACCGGCGTGCTGGAACCCGAACCACTGCCCGGTACGGGCGAAGCCGGTCTGCACCTCGTCCATGATCAGCAGCAGACCGCGCTCGTCGCACAGGGCGCGGACGTCGCGCAGGTACTGGGGATCGATCGGCACCACGCCTCCCTCGCCCTGCACCGGCTCGAGCAGCACGGCCGACACGGTGGGATCGATCATCGCCTCGAGCGCGGCGAAGTCGTTGAACACGACGTGGCGGAACCCATCGGGCATCGGCTGGAACGGTTCGTGCTTGGCCGGCTGGCCGGTCGCTGCCAGCGTCGCCAGAGTGCGGCCGTGGAAGCTGCCGTACGCGCTGATGACCACGTGACGCCCGCGACCGCCGAACTTGCGAGCGAGCTTCAACCCCGCCTCGTTGGCTTCGGCGCCGCTGTTGCAGAAGAACACCTGGCCGTGCTCGCCCGTCGCCTCGTGGAGCAGCTCGTTGAGCTGCAGCGCGGCGCGCGTCGCGGCGTCGTTGGTGAACAGGTTGCTGACGTGCAGCAACGTCTGCGCCTGCGACGAGATCGCCTCGGCGATCACCGGGTTGGCGTGCCCCAGCGAGACCACGGCGAGTCCGGTGAGGAAGTCGAGGTAGCGCTTGCTGTTGCTGTCCCACAGCTCGGTGCCGCTGCCGCGCACGAACATCACCTCCGGCGCGCCGAAGACCGGCATGAACGGACACGCGCCGCCGGCAGGCGCTGTGTCGAAGGCGTGCCCAGCGGGCGAGACCTGGTTGCTCGTCGTCGTGCTCATTGCACCATCGTTCCGATCCCTTCGTCGGTGAAGATCTCCAGCAGCAGCACGTGGGGGATGCGACCGTCGAGGATGTGCGCGCGGCGCACGCCGTTGCGCACCGCCTGCACGCAGCTCTCGACCTTCGGGATCATCCCGCCGGCGATCGTGCCATCGGCCATCAGCGCGTCGAGCTCGTCAGGCGTCGTCTGGCGGATGAGGCTCGCCGGATCGTCGACCACGCGGCGCAGTCCTTCGATGTCGGTGAGGTAGACGAGCTTCTCGGCACCGAGCGCCTCGGCGATCGCCCCGGCGACGGCGTCGGCGTTGATGTTGTAGGCCTGGCCGGCAGCGTCGGTGCCGATGGTCGCCACGACGGGGATGAACTCGTCGTCGAGCAGTCCGTGCAGGATCGTCGGGTTGATCGCCTCGACGTCACCGACGAAGCCGAGGGCGGCGTCGCGGCCGCGGGCGCGGATCAACCCGGCGTCTTCGCCGCTGACGCCGACGGCCAACGGGCCATGGACGTTGATCGCCGCGACGAGCTGTGGGTTGACCTGACCGATGAGAACCATGCGGACGATGTCGACGGTCTCCGCGTCCGTGACGCGCAGGCCGTTGCGGAACTCGGTGACCTTGCCGAGGCGGCTCATCAGGTCGCTGATCTGCGGACCACCGCCGTGAACGACCACCGGCCGCATGCCCACCTGGCGCATCAGTACGACGTCCTCGGCGAACAGGGCGAGCGCGTCGTCGTCGGTCGCCCCGGCGAGCGCGTTGCCGCCGTACTTGACGACGACGACCTGACCGGCGAAGCGCCGGATGTACGGCAGCGCCTCGACCAACGTCGCCGCCCGATCGGCTGCCCCGGGCTTCGCCGCGCTCACGGGTACATCCCGACCGAGCTCAGGCCGGCGGTCTCGGGGAGGCCGAGGGCGACGTTGGCGGCTTGGATGGCGCCGCCGCTCGCACCCTTGGCCAGGTTGTCGATGGCGCAGATGGCGACGACGGTGCCGGTGCGCTCGTCGAAGCGAGCGGTGATGTGCGCGGCGTTGCTGCCCAGCGTGGCCTTCGTCGACGGCGACGCCGGCCGGACGACCATGAACGGCTCGTCGCGGTAGAACGACGCAAGTGCGGCGAGCAGCGATGCTGTCGAGACGTCGGCGGCCGGGCGGGCGTAGCACGTGGCCAGCAGACCCCGACTGAGCGGGGCGAGGTGCGGGGTGAACAGCACCTGTGCGCCGACCTCCTGCTCGATCTCCGGCGTGTGCCGGTGGTCGAGCAGCCCGTAGGCGGTGACGTCCTCGTCGGCCGTGCAGAACAGCGACGAGTGCTTCAGGGCCCGCCCCGCCCCGCTGATGCCGGTCTTCGAGTCGACGACGATGCCGGTGTCGGCGATCAGTCCCTGGCGCACGAGCGGCGCCAGCGCCAGCGTCGCCGCGGTCACGTGGCATCCGGGTGTGGCGATGAGGCCGGCTCCGCGCAGCTCGTCGCGGTGCAGCTCCGGCAGCCCGAACACCGCGGCGGCGAGCAGCTCCGGTTGATCGTGGGCGAAGCCGTACCACTGCGGGTACAGCGAGGCGTCCTTCAACCGATACGCAGCGGACAGGTCGACGATGCAGCCGACTCGCCCGTGCAACTGCGGGGCCAGCGCCATGCTCGCCTCGTGCGGGAGCCCGAGGAACACCACGTCGAGCCCGACGACACGATCGACGTCGAGCTCTTCGAAGACCAGGTTCGGGTACCGCGCCGTCAGGCTCGGGTACAGGTTGCAGGCCAGCGTGCCCGCCTGCGAGTCGCCCGTGGCGTAGACGACGTCGAACGACGGGTGCTGCGCGCACAGCCGCAGCAGTTCAGCGCCCGTGTAGCCGGATGCGCCGATGATGCCGACGCGCAGTGTGCTCGATCCCATAAGTACGCATGATCATACAGATGAACGCATGTTCATGCAACGATCGTGCAGGCGCGGCCGGCTCGTGACTTGGCAAGATGGGAGGGTGCCACTCGGAGCCCGAACCACCAAGGGCCAGTTGCTGGTCGCCTCGCCACCACTGGGCGATCCGAACTTCGACCGCTCGGTCGTGTTCATGCTCGAGCACAACGAGGACGGCGCGGTGGGCGTCGTGCTCAACCGCCCCGACGAGGACCTCGAGTTCGACGGGTTGGACGACTGGGTCGACGTGCTCGCCCCACCGGCGATCGGCTTCGTCGGTGGACCGGTCGAGTCCGACGCACTCATCGCCGTGGCCACGGCCACCGGCCCCAACGACGACGCCTGGAGCGGGCTCGGCCCGGACCACCTCGGCGAGCCGATGCTCGGCACCGTCGACCTGACCCTGCACCCGGCGGAGGTGGCCGAGACGCTGCATCGGGTGCGCATCTTCCGCGGCTACGCCGGCTGGGGCGGCGGCCAGCTGGACGACGAGCTCGACCTCGGCGCGTGGATCGTCCTGCCCGTCGTGGTCGACGACCTGTTCACCGAGTCGCCGACCCAGCTGTGGCGCTCGGTCCTGCGCCGTCAGGGCGGTCGGTTGGCCTGGATCGCCAACGCGCCCGACGACCTCTCGGCGAACTGATCCGACCCCGGGCCGCGTGCCCCGCGCGACCACTCGACCCCGTCGCCACCGTGCGCGGTCGGCGAGCTCGGTGAACCGTCAGCTCTTGTCGAATTCTTGACGACCGGTGCGCCGCAGCGCCAACCGCCGTTCGTCGAGCACGATGGTCACCAGCTCCTCGGCATGCTCCACCGACAAACCGTCACGGCGCGCCTGGGCGACCAGCGCGCGGCGCTCCAGCTCCGGCACGTCGCCGAGCACGAACAGCAGGTTGTCGATCGACCCGGCCAGGCCCTGCTCGACCTCGGCGCGCACCAGCTCCGGCACGGCGAAGAACCGCCGGTCCGCCTGCAGCGGCGCGGCGACCGGCGCGGGCACGGCTGCAGGTGCGGGTGCAGGCGCTTCCACGCGGACGGTGGACGCAGGACGTGCCGGCGTCTCGACGACGACCTCACCGGGTCGGCGCACGCTGCCGACCGACAGCGTGTAGATCCCGTCCTCGCCGACCTCCAGCACCACCTCGACCTCGCTGCCTGCAGGGCAATCGGCGGGCAACGGGAAGACGCAGCCCTCGGCAGCGACGACGTTGTCGGCGACCGCTGGCGATTCGATGGATGATCGCTGCTCGGCGACGACGATCTCGACGGCCAGCTGGTGGTCGATGGTGGTCGCGAACACCTCGGTCACACGACGCGGCAGCGGATCGTCCCGATGCACGGCGAACGTGACGACCGTGTGATCGATCCCATCGTCGAGCTCGACGTCGACGTCGGATTCGTCGACGACGAAGCCGATCCCACGCGACGCCACACGGCGGATCGGCACCGGCACCGCGCGGCCGAGCATCGCTGCTCCGATCGCCGCACCGACGGCCACCGCGTTCTCGCGAACGGTGCGGTGGGTGACCACCTCACCGAGCGCCCGTTCGACGACGTCGACGACGTCCGGATCTCGGGCCCCCGTTCCACAGATCAGCAGGCGGTCGAACGCTGCGGGATCCACCGCCAGGGCGCGGGCAACGGTGTCCTGCACGGATTCGGCCAGCGCATCGAACCAGCCCTCGGCGTCGCCACGTTCCACCTCCAGCCGACCGCCGATCGACTGCACGCGCACCTCGTGGGCATCCATGCGCAGCGCGGCAACACCGATCGAGAACACGCCGAGCTCGACGACGAGCACTCGTTGCGCCGTACCAACACCGATCGCGGCGAGCTCGGTCAGCGCGGCAGCGACCGGGGCGTCGAGGAGGTCGAGCACGCGCACGCCGCAGGCCACCGCAGCCTCGCGCAGGCCGTCGCGCCCGGCGTTGGCGAACATCGCCGGTACGGCGACGACAGCGCTGCTGACGGGGTTGCCTGCGGCGTCCGCGTCGTAGAGCACCCCGCGCAACCGTGCCAGCACGGCGGCGCGGGCCATGGCCCGCGGTGACGGATGCCCGTCGTCGTCGGACTCCAGACCGGCGAGCGGGGCGATGTCCACCGGCAACGTGCGGGCGATGAGGTAGGCGATCTCGTTGGAGCGGTCGACGAGCGCGATCGTGGCGGTGTCGTCGCCGAGCTCGATGCCGAAGGCCCCGGTGCGGTCACTGACGTTCGCGCCGTCGTCGACCTGCGCGTCGTCCCGTCTCGCATCCTGCTGCCCGTCAGCGCCCATCACCGTCATCCTTCGTGCTGAGCGCCGAACTGTACCAACGGCGCGATCGCAGGTCGGGACGTCAGCCGCCACGCAGCGTGGCGCCGAGCTTGGTCGTGGCGACCACGATCCGCTCGCGCAACTGGCCGATCTCGGCCTCCGTCAGCGTGTGATCCGCGGCTTGCAAACGCAGCCGGTAGGCCAGGCTGCGCGCACCGGCATCGACCCCGGGGCCGCGGTACACGTCGAAGAGATCGAGGGCGGCGAGCACGTTGCCGGCGCCCTGCTTGATCGCCTTCTCCACCTTCTCCGCCGGCACGCTGTCCGGGACCACGAAGGCCAGGTCGAGATCGCTCGACGGGAACCTGCTGGTCGGTCGCCACGTCGTGGGCTTGGGCTCGTCGGCGAGGAGCAGATCGAGGTCGAGCTCGAGCACGGCCACGCGTTCGTGCACGCCGAACGCATCGAGGACATCGGGATGCACTTCGCCGACGACGCCGACGCGCGATCGCCCGGCGGTGAGCGTCGCCGAGCGAGTCGGGTGCATGCCGGGCGGCACGGAGCCCTGATCGATGCGCGCCCCGAACCCCATCGCGCTCGTCAGCTCGCGCCACACGGCGACCGCCTCGGCCGCAGTCGATCCGGCGAGCACGACGCCGAGGGCCTCGTACTCCGCCGGGAGCTGGTCGTCGCTGGGCGGGTAGACGTGGCCGATCTCGAACAGCGCGACACCGTCACGGCGGTGCGATTCGTTGTAGGCGATCGCACGCAGCAACCCGGGCCGCAGCGATGTGCGCAGGACGCTCTCCTCGACGGCGAGCGGGTTGACGATGGTGACCACCGGACCGTCGAGCCCGGCCGATGTGAGGTCATCGGGCGACAGGAACGGGTTGGGCATCGCCTCGGAGAAGCCGAGGCCCAGGAGCACCTGACGGAGCTGGCGGCGACGTGACTGGCGCACGCTCAGCCGTCCGTGCATCGTCGACGACGGGACGCGCTTGCCGATACGTGCGTAGCCGTAGTGCCGGGCGACCTCCTCGATGATGTCGACCTCGTCGACGCAGTCCGGCCGCCAGGTCGGCACGTTCACGCGCAGGACCTCGGCCGCTGCGGCGTACTCGGTGGCGAAGCCGATCGGCCCGATGAGCGCAGCGATCCCGTCAGCGTCCAGTGAGGTTCCGAGCAGCCGGTTCACCGCCACGACGCGAACGTCGAGGCTGACGGGCGTCGGTGCGTCCTGCGCAGCGAGTTGCACGCTCTCGACGACGGCGTCCGGCGCCGTGAGGCGCAGCAGCTCGACGAACCGTGCCGCCGCCGCACCCATCCCGTCGGGATCGACGCCGCGTTCGAAGCGCAGCGAAGCCTCGCTGCGCAGCCCGAGCCGAGTGGCCGAGCGCATGATGTCGGCCGGGTTGAACCAGGCGATCTCGAGGGCGATCGTGGTGGTCGCTTCCGTGATCTCGCTGTCGGCGCCGCCCATGATCCCGGCGAGGCCGACGGGGACGTCGGTGGCGTCGCAGATCAGCAGATCGGCCCCGTGCAGCGCGCGGTCGTTGCCGTCGAGGGTCCGCAGCACCTCACCGTCGCGCGCCCGGCGAACGCGGAAGCCGCCGCCGCCGAGCTGATCGAGGTCGTAGGCGTGGTTCGGCTGGTTCAGCTCGAGCAGCACGGCGTTGCTGGCGTCGACGACGTTGTTGATCGGCCGCATCCCGGCTGCGGCCAGCCGACCGGCCAGCCAGTCCGGCGACGGGCCGACGCGGACACCGCTGATCACCGTGCAGTGGAACAGCGGGCAGCGCGACGGATCAGCCAGCTCGATGGTCACCTGGCGCCCTGGCGCGGCGGGCGGCTCGATGCGCGGGCGCGGCCCGACGACCGCACCGAATCGCGGCGCGATGTCGCGGGCGACGCCGAGGTGCCCCCAGCAGTCCGGCCGGTTGCGGGTGAGGTCGATGTCGTACACGGTCTCGGTGGTGAGCCCGAGCACCTCGCCGTACGGCACACCCAACGGTGCATCGGCGGGCAGCAGCAGGATCCCGGCGTGGTCGTCGCCGAGACCGAGTTCGCGCGCGGAGCAGAGCATGCCCTGGCTCATGATCCCGGCGATCGGCTTGGGTTGGATGTCGCGGCCGTCGGGCATCACCGTGCCGGGCGTCGCCAACGGCACGACGTCGCCGGCAGCCATGTTGAACGCGCCGCACCAGATGTGGCGCTCGACGCCGTCGCCGGCATCGACGAAGACGCGGTGGACCTTCGTGTCGGGGTGGTTCTCGGTGCGCAGGACGCGCGCGGTGATCACGCCGGGCACGGTGCGACCGACGGTGAGCACCTCCTCGACGGCCAGGCCGAGCTCGGTCATCACGGCCGCGACGGCGTCGTGGTCGTCGGGCACCTCGACGAGCTCGTTGAGCCAGGAGTGGACGATCTTCATGGGGCGATGGCTCTCACTCGCGGTTCAGAACTGCTCGATGAAACGGATGTCGTTGGTGAACATCTCTCGGATGTCACCGACCTGATGACGTTCTTTTGCCATGCGGTCGATCCCGAAGCCGAAGGCGAACCCGCTCCACTCCTCGGGGTCGAGTCCACCGGCGCGCAGCACGTTCGGATGGACCATGCCGCAACCGCCGAGCTCCAGCCACTGCCCCGCTGGCGTGCGGATGTCGAACTCGGCCGAGGGCTCCGTGAACGGGAAGTAGTTCGGGCGCAGGCGGCTGGTGAAGTCGCCGCCGAAGAACGCGGTGGTGAAGGCCTCGATCGTGCCGGCCAGGTCGGCCATGGTGATGTTGCGATCGATCACCAGGCCCTCGATCTGGTGGAAGACCGGCATGTGCGTCGCGTCGGGCGTGTCGCGACGGAACACACGGCCCGGCATGACCATGTAGATGGGCGGCTCGGTGGTCTCCATCACGCGGATCTGCACCGGCGACGTGTGCGTGCGCATCACCGTCGAGCCGGCTTCGCCGTGGTCGGTGAACAGCGTGTCCCACATGCCGCGGGCGGGATGGCCCTCGCCCATGTTGAGCGCGCCGAAGTTGTACCAGTCGGTCTCCACCTCGGGGCCTTCGGCGATCTGGAAGCCGAGTCCGATGAACACGTCCTCCAGCCGCTCCCATGCCTGCGTGACGATGTGCGCGTGGCCGCGGGTCGGGCGTGCTCGCACCTCGGTGAGGTCGACGCGCTCGGACTCCAGCAGCACCAAACGCTCCGCTGCGGCGAGCGAGTGCAACCGCTCCGACAGCGCGGCGGTCACCGCGCCGCTTGCCTCGTGCAGGGCACGGCCGGCGTCCTTCTTCTCCTCCACCGTTGCCAGCCCGCCGAGGCGGGTCTTGAACTCGGCGAAGGGACCGCGCTTGCCGAGCAGGTCGGCATCGAGGGCGCGCACCTCGGCGGCGGATCCAGCCGCAGCGATGCGCGCCAGCGCTTCGGCACGTGCGGTGTTGACAGCTTCGATCATCGTCGTTCTCTCCAGCGTGTACGACTTCGGGTGGACACGAGGCCCCCAGCGTCGGAGCGGCGGACGTCAGCGAGTCGGCGCGCAGCCCCGGGACCGGGGGCACCGAAATCGCAAGACCAGCACGTTCGGCATGTTAGCTGGCACGCCGCTGCCGGGCGACTTCGAATGCGAGCACGGTCGCCGCCATCGCCACGTTGAGGCTCTCCGCCGGGCCACCGTGCGGGATGGTGATCCACTCGTCGACCGGTGCGTCCTCGGGCAGGCCATGCGCCTCGTTGCCGACCACCACGGCCAGCGGACCACGCAGGTCGACGTCGGTGTACGCCGCGCCCCGGTGCGACGACGTGCCCAGCACGCGAACCCCCAACGCCGCCACCTGCTCCAGGGTCTGCTCGACCACGGCGATGCGGAACAGCGAGCCGGCCGAGGCGCGGACCACCTTCGGGTTGGTGGCGTCCACCGACCCGGGCGTCAGGACGACGGCCTCCGCGCCGGCGGCTTCTGCGCTGCGGATGATCGTGCCGGCGTTGCCCGGGTCGCCGAGCTGATGGGCGACGAGGACGAACGTCGGTGCGGTCGGCACGTCGAGTCGCCGCTGGTGGACGACCGCCAGCAGCGGCCGCGGCGATTCGGTGGTGGCCACCCGTTCGATGACGTTGGGTGCCAGCAGGTGCACGGGAGCATCGACGTCTGGCGCCGCCGCATTGGCGGGGACGTACACGCTCTCCACCAGCCAACCGGCGGCGATCGCCTGCTCGAGCAGCGCGGTGCCCTCGATGACGAGCACGCCCTCCTCGGAACGCGAACTGCGGCGCCCCAAGAGGCGCCGCAGTCGTTGAACCTTGGGGTTCGAAAAGGTGAGCGGCCCCTCTGGAGCGGCTCCGCTCAGAGGGCCGCCTTGGCGGCGACGACCAGCGCGGTGAACGCCGCAGCATCGGTGACCGCCAGATCGGCGAGCACCTTGCGGTCGACGGTGATGCCGGCCCCGTTGAGCCCGGCGATGAACCGGCTGTAGCTGATGTCGTTCAGGCGGCATGCGGCGTTGATCCGTTGGATCCACAGCCGGCGGAACTCGCCCTTCTTGGCGCGACGGTCGCGGAACGCGTACTGCCCGCTGCGCATCACCTGTTCGTTGGCCGCTCGCACGGAGCGGCTCTTGTTTCCGTAGTACCCCTTGGCTCGTTCGAGCACCTGCTTGCGGTGCTTCTTCGAGCCGACTGCGCGCTTCACACGAGCCATGGTTGTCCTTCTCCTTCGTTTCGCTCGGTGGTGATCAGCGCTCGCCCAGGAGGCGCTTGATCTTCTTCTCGTCGCCGGAATGCACCGCGACCATGCCGTCGAGACGACGGGTGCGGGTGGACGGCTTCTTCTCGAACAGGTGCTGGCGGTTCTGCTGCAAACGGCGCAGCTTGCCGGTCCCCGTCTTGCTGAACCGCTTCGCCGCGGTCTTGCTGGTCTTCATCTTGGGCATGGTGGTCTTCCTGTGGTGTCGTCTCGGCCCATCTCGATCTGAGCGGGGCCGGTCTGCCTCGCCGACGGTCAGTCGGCGGGAGCGGTGGCGTCGGGATCCGGCGCCACCGGCGTCTCGTCGACCGCAGCGGGTGCTTCGGTCGCCGGTTCTGTGCTCGCCGGAGCTGGTTCCGGCGGTCGATCTTCCTGGTGCGGTCGGTCGTCCTTCTTCTCGTCGGACTTCTTCAGCACCGGCTTCTTGTCGGGTGCCAGCACCATCGTCATGTTGCGACCTTCGAGGCGAGCCTGGGTCTCGAGCTTGGCGGTGGGACCGACTTGCTCGAGGACTGCATCGAGGATCTTCGAGCCGAGCTCGGGGTGAGCCATCTCGCGGCCACGAAACTGCAACGTGACCTTGACCTTGTGGCCTTCTGACAGGAATTCCTGCATGTGGCGCACCTTGGTGTCGAAGTCTCCCTTGCCGATCTTGGGACGGAACTTCACTTCCTTGATCGACACCTGGATGGTCTTCTTGCGAGACTCCTTGGCCTTCTGGCTCTCCTCGTACCGGAACTTGCCGTAGTCCATGATCCGGCACACGGGCGGGTTCGCCATCGGTGCGACTTCGACGAGGTCGAGGTCGAGTTGGCGGGCCAGTTGCAACGCGTCGGGGAGCGCTTTGATCCCCAACTGGTTGCCATCGGCGCCGATGAGGCGAACCTCACGGGCTCTGATGCGCTCGTTGTACCGGTGCTCTGGTTGCTGCGGCGGTGCTATGGCTGCTCACTCCTGCGCAATGGGTGGTCCCTTCGTCGTTGATCTGGTCATGTGATCCGTGTGCCTGGCTGCGAAGCCACCGGCACGACGGGCCACCGACGCGACCGCCCTGGAGGGGCGGCAAACGACGAGTGTCCGTGCCATGCATGTGACCCGGACGCACTTGCACCTCCAGGGAGGTGCAGCTGGCCGGGTGGGGGTGTGAGAACCGCGAGGTTCACCCCACTTCGCGTGAGTTGTCGGCCGGTAGGGTACCGCACGTGAGCGACGAAGCCACTGACCAGGCACCCGACTTCGACGGCGATCAGCTCGACAGCGCGAACGCCGCACTCCAGGACGTCCGCAAGCAGCTGGCCGAAGTGCCGCCGGAAGTGGTGATCGTCAACCACGTGATGGGCCTCTACGAGCTGGCGGCGATCCACCTCGGGGCCGCTCCCCCGCGGCTGGCCGAGGCGGCGCTGGCCATCGACGCCGTTGGCTGCCTGGTCGAGGGACTGGGCGAACGGCTCGGGCCGGACGTCGCCACCCTGCAGGACGCACTGAGCAACATCCGCCTGGCGTTCGTGCAGATCAAGAACGCCGGCTGAACCGCCCGATCGGCGCAGCGCGCACCCGCCCGTCGCGTACCGTCACCCCTTCGCCGCGCAGCTGTGCAGCCTGCTCGCGCTCGTGGCCCGGGACCAGCCTTCCGGACGAGTTGACCACCCGCCACCAGGGCAGATCGAGCGAATCGGTGCTCGTGGCGAGGATCCGGCCGACCAGTCGCGACAGCTTGGGGAACCCGGCGTCGGCGGCGATGTCGCCGTAGGTCACCACCTCGCCCTCGCCGAGGCTGCGGATGACGGCGACGATCTGCTCGTCGCGTCGGGTCAGGTCGGCTGGATGTTCCACGCCTCGTACCGGCCGAGCTTGGGGATCAGCTCGAAGCTGACGGCGGTGCCGGTGGCGATGGTGCGGCTGCCGTCGGCGATGGCGATGCAGTGGAACGGGACCGAGGTGCCATCGGCGGCGAGCAGCGCGCCCAAGCCGGCATCGGCATCGAACGAGTCGATCGTGCCGAGTCGTGCGCTCACGGCACGATCTTGCTGATCGGCAGTTCGAGGATGTCGTTGGCCCCTGCGTCTTTGAGGGCCGGGATCAACGTGTTGATCGAGCGCTTCTCGACCACGGACTCCACGGCGTAGCCGCCCTGGGCCAGTTCGCTGATCGTCGGCGACTGCATCGACGGCAGGACGGCGAGGACCGCCTGGAACTGCTCGGTGGACACGTTGAGCTTGACCAGCACCTTGCCGCGGGCCTCGAGCGTGCCGGTGAGCAACGTCATCAGCTGGTTCATCGCGTGCCGCTTCTGCGGGTCGTCGAAGGCGGCGACGTTGGCGATCATCTCGGTGTAGCTGTGCAGGATCGTGTCGATGATCCGCAGCCCGGCGGCGCGCAGGGCCCGACCGGTCTCGGTGATGTCGACGATGCAGTCGGCGATGTCGGGGATCTTGGCCTCGCTGGCGCCGTAGCTCAGCCGCACGTCGGCCTCGATGCCCTTGGAGGCGAAGTAGCGCTTCGTCAGGCCGGGGTACTCGCTGGAGACGCGCACGCCCTGGGGCAGGTCTTCCACACGTTGGTACGGCGAGTCGCCACCGACGGCGACGACGACCTTGATCGGCAGCGCCGTGGCCTTGCTGTAGCGCAGCTCGCCGAGGCTGACCACCTGGCTCTCGGTCTCCTCGATCCAGTCGCGACCGGTGAGCCCGATGTCGAACAGTCCCTCGGCCACGTAGCTGGGGATCTCCTGCGGGCGCAGGATCCGCACCTCGGACACCCGCGGATCGTCGATCGAGGCCTTGTAGTCCACCGACGACGACCGCATCACCGGCAGGTCGGCCAGCTCGAACAGCTCCAGCGTCTGCTTCTCCAACGACCCCTTCGGCAGCACGAGCTTCAGCACGCCGGGAGGTTATCGGGAGGCGCCGTTCGTCTTGGGCTCACTTCGTTCGCCTGCCGAGCTCGACCCTCGCAAGCTCGGGCGTTCGCCCAGGCTCGAGTCCGATGGCGACGATCCGAGACGCGTCGGTTCGTCAGTGCGATGTCTGCTCGTCGGCGAGCAGCTTGAGGGCGTGGGGGAGGACGTCGAGGACGGCGGCGAGCTGTTCGACGCAGCCCTTCGGCGAGCCGGGCGTGTTGCAGATGATCGCCTGGCCGCGGATGCCGGCGATGCCGCGCGACAGGCGGCCGAGCGGGCTGATCAAGCGCATCGCTTCCGCCAGCCCGGGCGCCTCGCGCTCGATGACCTGCCGCGTGCCCTCTGGCGTCTGATCTCGGGGGGCGAAGCCGGTGCCACCCGTGGAGACGACCAGCCCGGCGAATCCGGCGGCCAGCTCGGTGAGCGCTGCGGCAACGTTGTCGACGCCGTCGGCCACGACGCGCGACTCGACGACGTCCCATCCGGCGGTGGTGAGCTGCTCGACGAGCGCGACACCGCTGCGGTCCTCACGGGTGCCGTGCACCACCCCGTCGCTGACGGTGAGCACCTTGGCGGCCGGGCGGGGGTCGGTCATCGGCCTCGACGGTACCGGACGACGACCATGCCGTCGGTGTCCGCGTCCTGCGGCAGCAGTCGCCAGCCCTGCTCGTAACGACGCCACGGGGCGGGCAGCTCGGTCTCGTCCAGCATGAGGCCCGCCGGCACCGGGTGGTGGATCGATTCCTCGGCCGTCAAGGTGCACACGCTGTAGACCAGCGAGCCGCCGGGCCGCACCAGCTGCGCGGACGCATCGAGCAGCTGGCGCTGCAACGCAGCGAGCTGCGGCACGTCGCCGGGTTCGATCCGCCAGCGCGCATCGGCGCGACGGCGCAACGTGCCGAGGCCGCTGCACGGCGCATCGACCAGCACGCGGTCGAACGACAGCGGTCGCCACGGCGGGTTGGTGCCGTCTGCGGTGATCGCCACGACATCGGTCCCCGTGCTGATGATGTTCTCGGCGATCAGACCGACGCGCGACTCGCGCGAGTCGGCGGCGACGACGAACGCGCCGGCCGCGGCCATGCCGGTGGCCTTGCCGCCCGGCGCTGCGCACACGTCGAGCACCGTCTCTCCGGCCAGTGCACCGATCGCATCGGTGACGAGCTGCGAGCCGAGGTCCTGCACGTAGCCGTCGTCGCGAGTGTGGACCGGCGGTGCCTCGTTCATGCGGACGAGTGCCGCCATCGCATCGGTCTCGCCGAGCTCGCTGGTGAGGCGGCCGACGATCCAGTCCGGGTAGCTCAACCGAACGGCCTCGCTCGGCCACTGCGGCGGTTCGGCGGCCACGCGCCGCAGGACGGCGTTGACGAACCCGCGCGCCGGCTTCGGTGCCAGCCCGACGGTCTCGGAGACCGCGGCGTGCGCAGGCACGCGGCCGTCGAGGATCTGGTACGCACCGAGGCGCAGCAGCGTGCGCACGGCGGGAGCGGGCGGCGAGGTGATGAACCGGTCGACGGCGAAGTCGCAGGCGCGGCGCATGCGCGTCGTGCCGTACACGAGCTCGGTGGTGAAGGCGCGGTCGCGCTCGTCGAGCTTGCTGCGGTCGAGCCACGCCTGGAGCACGAGGTTGGCGTAGGCGCCCTCGTGGTCGATTCGTTGCAGGATGCGGAACGCCGTCGACCGGGCGCTGACGATGCCATCGCGCTTGGTCGGGTCCGGCTTGAGCTGCGCCCGCTTCGGCGCCTCGCGTTGGACCGTCGTGCGCTTCGGGTTGTCTCGCTTGGGTCCCGCGCCCTTGGACGTCTCGCGCTTCGGTGTCTCGCGCTTCGGTGTCTCGCGCTTCGGTGCAGGCATCGTCAGTCCAGTCGCTCGTCAGTCGCCAGGCGGGCACCGCGGGCGAAGTCGGCGAAGGGCATCGCGCCCTTTCCCTCGGGTTGCACGGTGCGCAGGCGGAGCCCGCCGACGACGTCGTCGTGCAGCAGGGCACCCGGCTCGTCACCGACGAGATCGGCCTCGACGATGCGCAGCCGCTTGCCGCGCAAGGTGGTCCACGCTCCGCCGAGACGCACCAACCGGTGCACCAGCACGGGCGGTGCGGTCCAGTCGATGCGCAGCTCGTCGGCCGAGAGCTTCGACGCGTACGTCGGCTCACCCACCTGCACCTGCGCCGTGCCGAGGCCATCGGTGAGCCGCCGGATCAACAGGTCGGTGCCGGCGCGGACCAGCTCGGCGCGCAGCTCGTCGGCGGTCTCATCGGCGCCGATCGGCACCTCGACGCGCTCGTAGACCGGTCCGGTGTCCAGCCCTTCCTCGAGCTCCATCAGGCAGACCCCGGTGACCTCGTCGCCGGCCAGCAGCGCTCGCTCCACCGGCGCCGCGCCGCGCCACCGGGGCAGCAGCGAGAAGTGCAGGTTGACCATCGGGATCTCGTCGAGGACGTGCGGCTTGATCAGCTGACCGAAGGCGACGACGACGCCGAGGTCGATCGGCGGGTCGATCGACGGGTCGAGCAGGTCGTCGACGCGATGCATCACGGGCAGACCGAGCTCGACGGCCGCTTCCTTCACCGGGCTGGGCATCAACGCCGCGCCGCGGCCACGACGCTTGTCGACGCGGGTCACCACGGCAGCGACCTCGAAGCCGTGATCGACGAGTGCTCGCAACGGCGGCACCGACATCGTCGGCGTGCCGAGGAAGGCGAGGCGGGTCACGTCAAGCGCAGGCGGCGCCGAGGTGCCGGTGCGGGAGGCGCCTCCTGCAACCGGCGGTACTCGGCCATGGCGTCCTTGCGCTGATCGCCGGTCATCCGGTCGAACATGAGCACGCCGTTGAGGTGGTCGATCTCGTGCTGGAACATCCGGCCCATCAGGTCGTCCGCCTCGATCTCGACCTCGTCGCCATCCACGGTGAAGCCGCGCACCAGCACGTTGCGCGGACGCAGCATCTCCACGTACAGACCGGGGATGCTGAGGCAACCCTCGTCGTAGACCCACTCCCCTGCGGACTCGACCACCTCGGGGTTGATCAGCGCCATCGCTTCGCCATCGACGTCCCAGACGAAGATCTGCTTCTGCACGCCCACTTGCGGCGCGGCGAGCGCGAGGCCGGAGTCGCTGTCGTACAGCGTGTCGAACATGTCGTCGACGAGACGGGCCACCTTGCCGTCGATCTCGGCGACCTTCGACGCCTGCGTCTTCAGCACCGGGTCGCCGTAGGTGCGGATCTGGTACGCCATGGCTGCAAGGCTACCCGTGATGGTTCGTGGTCAGCAGCCCAGCAGTGCCAAGCGTGCCGGCAGCGATGCCGCTCACTACTTCGACGACGACCCGGACGCGGTCTCCGAGCGACGCACCGTCGAGCTGACCCTTCCGGACACCTCGATGCAGCTGATCACCGATCGCGGCGTGTTCGCCCACGGCCAGATCGACCAGGGCAGCAAGCTCCTCCTGCTGCGCGCCGGCGCTCCCGCTGCGACCGGCGACCTGCTCGACCTCGGTTGTGGCACGGGTGCGATCGCGCTGACCATGGCCCGCCGGGCTCCTGCGGCGACCGTGTGGGCGGTGGACGTCAACCGGCGTGCCCGCGAGCTGTGCGCCGAGAACGCCGCCGCCAACGGCATCGACAACGTGCGCGTGGCCACCCCCGACGAGGTGCCCGACGACGTCCGCATGGCGACGATCTGGAGCAACCCGGCCATCCGCATCGGCAAGCCGGCGCTCCACGCCATGCTCGAGCACTGGCTCGGCCGCCTGACCGACGACGGCACGGCGACGCTGGTCGTCCACAAGCACCTCGGCAGTGACTCGCTGCAGCGCTGGCTGGTGGAGCAGCACTTCCCCACCACCCGCCTCACCTCCAACCACGGCTACCGCCTCCTCCACGTCCACTCTCGCTAGCGCGGCGGGTCGACGGCGATCCTGAGGCGCGAGCCGGCGGGACGCGGGGTGTCGGCCAGGACGGGGCCGAGCTGATCCCAGGTCGGGGCGCGCACGAGGAAGCCGTCGCCGTGGGTCGCCGACTCGAGCCCGGTGTCGGCCACGAACTCGCCGGCCGCGGCGCCCGACACCTCGGCCAGCGCACCGAACGGGGGAAGGCCGAGCATCTCCCGTCGGGCCAGTTCGGCCTCGCTGACCCGCTGCGGCTCGGCGTGCAGCACCGCTTGGAGCACCTCGTGCTGGGGCAGGAAGGTCTGCACCAGGATCCGTCCGCCACGCGCTCGTGATCCGACCAGACGCGCCGCGCGGACCATCAGGCCCATCGCCTGCTCGGCAGCTCGATATCGCGGCGCCAGCAGCTCGGCATCGAGGTCGAGGAAGGCGACCACGTCCACCGACCTCACGCGGTGCAGGACCGCCTCGGTGCCGACGAAGACGTCGCCGTCCGGCACGTCGGTCGACGCACCGGTGATCGCCGCGACCGGTCGCCCCGCTGCCGCCTCCAGCTCCTCGCGCAACCTGGTCACCCCCGGCCGCACGTTGGCCATCGCCGACGAGCCGCACACCTGGCACACCGCCGGCCGGACGGTGGCGCAGCGTCCGCAGACCATCGATCCGTCGTCGCGCTGCGAGACCGATGCGGCGCATCGCTCGCAGCGCTGCAGCGACTTGCAGGCCCGGCAGGCCAGCAGACGGGCGCGGCCCGGTGCGTTGATGACGCACACCACGCGCTTGGACGCATCACGAAGGTGACGGATGAGCGCCGAGCCGATCAGCGAGCGCTTCCACGGTTCCTCGTCGGTGCGATCGACCAGTTCGAGCAACGGCCACCCGGCGATCTCTTCGCCGAGCGCCGGCGCGACCACCGCGCCCGAGGCAGCGTGCACCGCAACTGCCGATGGCGCCGGTGAGACCAGCAACACCGACGCGCCAGACCTGGCCGCACGCTCGATCACCACGTCGCGCGCGTGCCAGGTGGGCGTGCGCTCCTCCTGGTACGACTCGTCGTGCTCGTCGAGCACGACCACGCCGGTCATGCCAGGGCACGGGGCCCACGCAGCGGCACGGGCACCGACCACCACGTCGACCCCGGCAGCGGCCAACGCCCACTGCTCGGGGATCAGCGCGACGGTGCGGCCGGCCTGGCGCAGCCGTCGCGCCAGTGCTCGCGCCCCGCCGACCGACGGATGCATCGCCAGCACCGGACCGCGGTCAGCAGCCTCGAGCACGATCGCCAACGGGTCGCTGTTCGGGGGCAGTCGCTGCACGACCACGCCAGGTGCAGCGTCCGAGGCCACGGCGGCAGGAGGTCGTCCACGCGCGCCACGTTCGGCTCGTGGCAGGGCGCGCACCATCGTCGGCGGACTGCCCGCGACGAGGAACGGCCGCAGCCGCGGCGTTCCCCAGCGGTCGGCAGCCCAGGCACCCAGCTCCACGAGATCGGCCGACGGGCCGTGTCCGGACCAGGCCGCGATGGGCACCAGCCGGTCGCGACCGACGGGCGCGTCGACCGGGTCGATGGCGACCACCCATCCACCGACGCGCCGACCGTGCAGCGGCACGCGCACCATCGATCCGACGCGGATGACCTCGCGGAGGTCGTCGGGAACGAGGTAGTCGAAGTGCTTGTCGAGCCCGGTGACGTCCGGGACGACGCGGGCCACCGGCGCGCCAGGCGCTCCGGTGGTCGGGGTGGTCACGCCCCGACGGCGCTGCGGAAGTCGTCGAGACGGCTGACGTGCTCCCAGGTGAACTCGGGGAGGTTGCGGCCGAAGTGGCCGTAGGCAGCGGTCTTGCGGAAGATCGGGCGCTTCAGGTCGAGGTCGCGCACGATGGCGCCGGGACGAAGGTCGAACACGTCGCGCACGGCGCGGACGATCTGCGCCTCGTCCACGGTGTTGGTGCCGAACGTCTCGACGAGGATGCTGACCGGGTGGGCCATGCCGATGGCGTAGGCCACCTGCACCTCGCAGCGCGACGCGGCGCCGGAGGCGACGACGTGCTTGGCCACCCAGCGAGCCGCGTAGGCGGCGGAGCGGTCGACCTTCGACGGGTCCTTGCCGCTGAACGCGCCGCCACCGTGACGACCCATGCCGCCATAGGTGTCGACGATGATCTTGCGACCGGTGAGGCCGGTGTCGCCGTGAGGCCCGCCGATGACGAACTTGCCGGTCGGGTTGACGTAGACGTCGTAGGCGTCGTCGGCGAACTCGGCCGGCACGACGGGGCGGATGACCTGCTCGATGAGGTCGGGGCGGATGACCGAGTCGCGGTCGATGCCGTCCTGGTGCTGAGTGCTGACCAGGACGTGCGACAGGCGCGCCGGGCGGCCGTTCTCGTACTCGATGGTGACCTGGGTCTTGCCGTCGGGACGCAGGTACGGCACGGCGCCGGACTTGCGGACCTCGGCCAACCGCTCGGCCATGCGGTGCGCGAGCCAGATCGGCAGCGGCATCAGGTCGGGGGTCTCGTCGCAGGCGTACCCGAACATCATCCCCTGGTCGCCGGCGCCCTGGCTGTTGATCATGTCCTCGCCGGCCTTGCCGCCGCGCAGCTCCTCGCTGCGATCGACGCCCTGGGCGATGTCGCCGCTCTGCTCGTCGATGCTGACGATCACACCACAGGTGTTGCCGTCGAAGCCGTACAGCGCGTTGTCGTAGCCGATCCCGTTGATCACCTCGCGGGCGAGCTTGGGGATGTCCACGTAGCCGCTGGTGGTGATCTCGCCGGCGACGACGCAGAGCCCGGTGGTGAGCAGCGTCTCGCAGGCGACTCGACCGTTCGGGTCCTCGGTGAGGATGGCGTCGAGGACAGCGTCGCTGACCTGGTCGGCCATCTTGTCGGGATGGCCTTCGGTGACGCTCTCGGATGTGAACGTGAACGTGCTCACGCCTGGGGGCTCCTCTGTTGGTGCGGACTTGCTTCGTCTGCGTCAGGATCGGCAGCTCGGGAAACCCTGGACACGCTATCGAGCACCGCACGGGCGACGGTGCGTTTGTCGGCCAGCGTGACCGAGGTGTGCGTCGGGGCCCCGCCGTTCGGGTCGGCGCAGATGATGGTGACCGCGTTGGTGTCGTGCTGGAACCCGACGCCCGGCGCGGACACGTCGTTGGCGACGATCACGTCGAGGTGCTTGCGGCGCAGCTTCGACTCGGCGTTGGCCAACAGGTCGCTGGTCTCGGCGGCGAACCCGACGAGCACCTGCCCGGGCCGCTTCGCCGCGCCGAGCCCGGCGAGGATGTCGGCGGTCGGCTCGAGCACGATCTCCGGGACGCCGTGCTCCTTCTTGATCTTGCCCGGCTCCACTGCCTTGGGTCGGAAGTCGGCGACCGCCGCGGCCATGACGATCACGTCGGCCTCGACGGCGAGGCCGGTGAGCGCGTGCTCCATCTGGGAGGCGGTCTCGACGGCGATGATCGCCGCCCCGGGCGGCAGCGGCAGCTCGACGGTGCTGACCAGCGTGACGCGGGCGCCCCGGGCCAGTGCTTCGGCGGCGATGGCGTAGCCCTGCTTGCCGCTGCTGCGGTTGGCGATGACCCGGACGGCGTCGATCGGCTCGCGTGTGCCGCCGGCGCTGACCACGACGTGGCGGCCGCTGAAGTCACGCGGGCCGAGCACCTGCTCGGCCGCAGCGACGATCCGCGCCGGGGCGGCGAGCCGTCCGGCGCCGGAGTCGCCACCAGCGAGCCGGCCGACCTCGGGATCGACGACGTGGACGCCACGCGACCGCAAGCGGGCGAGGTTGTCGACGACGGCGGGGTGCTCCCACATCTCGGTGTGCATCGCCGGGCAGATGATCACCGGGGCACGGGTGGCCAGCAGGGTGTTGGTGAGCAGGTCGGTGCTCAACCCGGCGGCGTAGGCGCCGATCAACCGGGCCGTCGCCGGGGCGACGATCACCAGGTCGGCGGTCTGCCCCAACCGGGTGTGGGGGATCGGCGACGGGCCGTCGAAGAGGCTGGTCTGCACCGGCTCGCTGGCCAACGCCGACAGCGTGGTCCGACCGAGGAAGTGCTCGGCGCCACGCGTCATCACCGGCACGACGTGCGCGCCGGCGTCGACGAGCAGCCGACACAGCTCGACGGCCTTGTACGCGGCGATGCCACCGGTGACCCCGAGGACGATGCGCTTGCCGGCGAGCATGACCAACCCTGGCGGGTTCAGGCGATGGGCTCGGCCTCGACGTCGCCGTCGTCAGCCTGGACCTGCTCGGTGCGCACGATCTTGTCCGCGGCGATCTCTTCGAAGCCGATGCTCAGCGGCTTGCGCGCCGACGTCGGGACCTGCGGGGGGACCATGTGGCCGAGGCCGTCGCCGAGCTGGTTGAAGTACGAGTTGATCTGACGCGCCCGGCGGGCCGCCAAGGTGACCAGGCTGAACTTCGAGTCGACGCGATCGAGCAATTCCTCGATCGGCGGGTTCATCATCGTGTCGTGCGAGCGGGCCATGGGGTCTCCGTTTGAGCGTGCTGCGAAGGTGCTGAGAGCAGCGGTGCAGCCTATCGGCGCCGGGCCTCAGCCGCGGCGATGGGCGTCGATGATGTCGATCAGCTCGCCGACGGTTCGCTCCAGGTCGTCGTTGACGACCACGTGGTTGGCAATGGCCAGGCCGACCGGCTCCTCGTCTTCGGCCTTGCGCAGCCGGGCCTCGACCTTGTCCTCCGGGTCGCCGCGCTCACGCAACCGGCGCTGCTGCTCGTCGCGCGACGGTGGCAGCACGAAGATCAGCACGGCATCCGGGTGCAGTCGCTTCACCTGGCTGGCCCCGTCGACCTCGATCTCCAGCACCACGTCACGGCCCTGTTCGGCGTCCGGCGTCGGCGTTCCGTAGTAGTTGCCCAGGAAGTTCGTCCACTCCAGGAACCCGCCGCGGGCGATGCGCGCCTCGAACTCGGCGGCCGAGGTGAACACGTAGGCGCGCGAGGACTCACCCGGCCGTTGGGCACGGGTGGTCCACGAGCGACTCAGCCAGATGCGCGGGTCACGTTCGACCAGGGCGTTGACGATGGTGCCCTTGCCGACGCCACCCGGCCCGGACACGATGAAGATCAGCGGTTCGCCAGAACCATCGCCATCTGACGGCATCGTCAGCTGCGATGCCTCACTTGCCGAGGAGCTCGAGCAACGCCTGCTTCTGCTGCTGGCCGAGGCCCTGGACGCGGCGGTTGTCGGCGATGCCGATCTCTTCGATGATCTTGCGTGCCTTGACCTTGCCCACGCCCGGGAGCGATTCGAGGAGGGACACGACCTTGAGCTTGCCGACCGTGGTGGAGGTGGAGGCCAGTGCTTCGCTCAGCGTGACGGTGCCGAGCTTCAACTGGTTCTTCAACTCGGCCCGGGCCGCACGAGCTTCTGCGGCCTTTGCCAGCGCTGCAGCTCGTTGTTCGGGGGTCAATGACGGAGGTGTTGCCATGCCGGAAACCCTAGTGCCGATTCGCGCGCCAATTCGGGCATCCCCGCTGCTCGGAGACGTCGACCGGTCGTCAGCGTCGAGTCAGACCGCCGCGATGTGCCGCGCCGATGAGGTCGTCGATCGTCGCAATCCGCCGATCTGTGCACCACTGGTTCAACTCGGTCAGCACTCGCGCGGGGGCGCGCGGATCGGCGAACGTTGCCGTGCCCACCTGGATCGCGGACGCACCGGCGAGCAGCAGCTCGATGGCGTCCCAACCGGAGCGCACGCCTCCGACGCCGACGATCGGCAACGTGGGGAGCGCAGCGCGCACGTCGAACACGGCGCGCACGGCGACCGGGTGGACGGGTGCCCCGCTGTAGCCACCACCACCGGCGCCGAGCACCGGCAGCCCGGTGGTGGGATCGAGCACGAGGCCCAGCAACGTGTTGGCGACGGTGACCGCGTCGGCACCCGCTGCCTGCACCGCAGTCGCGACGTCGACGATGCGATCGGTGTTGGTGCTCAGCTTCGCCCAGCGCGGTCGTCCGCACGACGCCGTTGCGGCGATCACCTTCGCCGACAGCTCGGGGTCGTGCGCGAAGATGCCGCGTCGACCTTCGAGGTTGGGGCACGACAGGTTGACCTCGACGGCGACGACGCTCGACGGCGCGCCGGCGAGCAACGCCGCAGCCGCGGCGTAGTCCTCCACCGAGCGACCCCAGATGCTGACGACGGTGCGCGCACCGGTGGCGACCAGCGCCGGGAGATCATCGGCGAGCCACCGCGCCACGCCGGGGCCCTGCAGCCCGACCGCGTTGATCATCCCCTCCCCCGCCGGATGCACCCGGGGCGCAGCGTTGCCCGCCCATTCGAACGCGGCCAACGACTTGACGACGTGCGCGCCCAAGGTCGACAGGTCCACGTACGGATGCAGTTCGACCCCGTGCCCCGCCGTCCCCGACGCCGTCATCACCGGATTGGGCAGCACCACCGACCCGACCCCGGCGGCCAGCCGCGTCATGGCAAGCACCCCGAGAAGACCGGAGCTCGGGTGAGCGAGCGCGCGAGCGAACACGGCAGGCGAGCGCAGCGAGCACCGAGATGAACGGCTCGGGTGAGCGAGCGTGCGAGCGAACACGGCAGGCGAGCGCAGCGAGCACCGAGATGAACGGCTCGGGTGAGCGAGCGTGCGAGCGAACACGGCAGGCGAGCGCAGCGAGCACCGAGATGAACGGCTCGGGTGAGCGAGCGTGCGAGCGAACACGGCAGGCGAGCGCAGCGAGCACCGAGATGAACGGCTCGGTGGTGAGCGTGTCTTCCGGCCCGACGCAGACCTCCCAGCGCCGGTCGAGCACTCACGCGTGGAACTCCTGAAGAGATCTGACCTGGAGCGGCTGGCCGGCCTGCTCCTTCATGCCTTGGACGGCGGCGAGGCCGGCTTCGACGGTGGTGACGGAGCTGACCCGATGGGTGATCGCGGCCTTGCGGATCTGCTCGCCGTCGGTGCGGCCACCGCGGCCCTGCGGTGTGTTGATGACGAAGCTGACCTTGCCGTCGGCGATCAGCTCGACAGCAGTGAGCTCGGCACCCTCGCTGACCTTGCCGACGATCAGGTCGACCGGTTCACCGAAGCGGGCGAGGTAGGCAGCGGTGCCCTCGGTGGCTGCGATGCCGAGGCCGATCTCGCGCAACCGGCGAGCGACGACGAGCCCGGCGGGCTTGTCGCGATCGGCGAGCGACAGGAACACCGTGCCGCTCGTCGGCAGCACGGTGCCGGCGGCCAGCTCGGCCTTGAAGAAGGCGCGGCCGAAGGTGGTGTCGATGCCCATCACCTCACCGGTGCTGCGCATCTCCGGGCCGAGCGCGGGATCGACCTCCGGGAAGCGGCTGAACGGCAGCACCGCCTCCTTGACGGCGACGTGGCCGTGGTCCGACGGCGGGCGCAGCAGACGCTCGACGCGCAGCTCCTCCAGCGTCGCTCCGAGCATCACCCGGCTCGCCACCTTGGCCAACGGCACCCCGGTGGCCTTGGCCACGAATGGCACGGTGCGGCTGGCGCGCGGGTTGGCCTCGATGACGTAGACGGTGGTGCCGGCCACGGCGTACTGCACGTTGATCAGGCCGCGCACGTCCAGCGCGTTGGCGATCGCCCGTGTGTAGGCCTCGATCACCTCGACCACCCACGACGGCAGCGTCTGCGGTGGGATCGCGCAGGCGGAGTCGCCGCTGTGCACGCCGGCTTCCTCGACGTGCTCCATGACGCCGCCGATCAGCACCTCACCGGTGTGGTCGCGGATCGCATCGACGTCGACCTCCTTGGCGTTCTCGAGGAAGCGATCGATCAGCACCGGGCGTTCCGCCGACAGCCCGCCCTCGCGACCGAGCGTGCCGAACCCGGCCAGCTCGCTCATCGCCCTGGCGAGGTGGTTGCGGTCGTGGACGATCTGCATCGCCCGCCCGCCGAGCACGTAGCTCGGCCGCACGAGCACGGGGAAGCCGACCTGATCGACGATCTGCAGCGCCTGTTCGAGGTCGGACGCGGTACCGCCGGGCGGCTGCGGGATGCGCAGCTCGTCGCACAGCGCGTTCCACTTCTCGCGGTCCTCGGCGAGGTCGATCGATGCCGGCGACGTGCCGGCGATCAGCTCCTCGGGGATCAACCCGCTGAGCTTCAACGGCGTCTGCCCACCGAGGGAGACGATCACCCGCGGTGCCACTCCCCCGGCCGCCACCGTCTCGGCGTGGATGACGTTGAGCACGTCCTCGCGAGTGAGCGGCTCGAAGTACAGCCGGTCGCTGGTGTCGTAGTCGGTGGACACGGTCTCGGGGTTGCAGTTGACCATCACGGTCTCGAAGCCGGCGTCGCGCAGGGCGAACGAGGCGTGCACGCAGCAGTAGTCGAACTCGATGCCCTGCCCGATCCGGTTCGGGCCGCTGCCGAGGATGATCACGCGCGGGCGGTCGCTGGCGCGCACCTCGTCCTCGTCCTCGTAGGTGCCGTAGTGGTACGGCGTCTCGGCGGCGAACTCAGCGGCACAGGTGTCGACCGTCTTGTAGGTGGGGAGCACGCCGGCCGCCTCGCGAGCGGCGCGCACGACGAGCTCGTCGACGCCCCACAGGTAGCCGAGCTGGGCGTCACCGAAGCCGACCTGCTTGGCCCGCCGCCACTGCCGCTTGGTCATCGACGTGTGGTCGAGCTCGGCCAGCGCGGCACGCTCCTCGACGATCTGCTGCATCTGATCGAGGAACCACGGGTCGATCCGGCAGGCATCGTGGACGCGCTCGATCGACACGCCGCGGCGCAACAGCTCGCCGGCGTGGAAGATCCGATCCGGCGTCGGGATGCCGACCGCGCGTAGCAGCGCCTCGTCGTCGAGCCCGTCGAGCTCGGCCTCGGCCGGGTCGCAGCCGAGCCCGAGTCGGCCTTGTTCCAGCGAGCGCAGCGCCTTCTGCAGGCTCTCGGTGAACGTGCGGCCGATGGCCATCACCTCACCGACGGACTGCATCTGCGTGCCGAGGATCCCCTTCGTGCCGGGCAGCTTCTCGAACGCCCACCGCGGGATCTTGGTGACGACGTAGTCGATGCTCGGCTCGAAGCTGGCCGGCGTCTTGCGGGTGATGTCGTTGGGGATCTCGTCGAGCGTGTAGCCGACGGCGAGCTTGGCCGCGATCTTGGCGATCGGGAAACCGGTGGCCTTCGACGCCAGCGCCGAGCTGCGCGACACGCGCGGGTTCATCTCGATGACGACCTGGTCGCCGTTCTCCGGGTTGACGGCGAACTGCACGTTGCTGCCGCCGGTCTCGACGCCGACGCGGCGGATGCACGCGAACGCGGCGTCGCGCATGCGCTGGTACTCGACGTCGCTGAGGGTCTGCGCGGGGGCAACGGTGATCGAGTCGCCGGTGTGCACGCCCATCGGGTCGACGTTCTCGATCGAGCAGATGATCACGCAGTTGTCGGCGCGGTCGCGCATCACCTCCAGCTCGTACTCCTTCCAGCCGGCGATGCTCTTCTCGATCAGGATCTCGCTGATCGGGCTCGACGCCAGCCCGTAGGCGGCAACGGTGCGGAACTCCTCGAGCGTGCTGGCGATGCCCGTGCCGCGTCCGCCGAGGATGTAGGCCGGGCGGATGATCACCGGCAGGCCGACCTGGTCGAGCACGTCGACGGCTTCCTCGATGGTGTGCGCGACGGCGCTGGCCGGCACGGACAGGCCGATCTCGATCATCGCCTGCTTGAACTTGTCGCGGTCCTCCGCGGTGGCGATCGCCTCGGCGTTGGCGCCGATCAGCTCCGGCGTGCCCGGCACACCGACGAGGCCCATCTCGAACAGCGACATCGCCAGGTTCAACCCGGTCTGCCCACCGAGGGTGGGCAGCACCGCGTCGGGACGCTCGCGTTCGATGATCCGCGCCAGCACCTCCGGCGTCAGCGGCTCCACGTACGTGGCGTGGGCGAAGTCCGGGTCGGTCATGATCGTCGCCGGGTTCGAGTTGGCCAGGATGACGCGGTAGCCCTCATCGCGCAGCACGCGGCACGCCTGCGTGCCGGAGTAGTCGAACTCGCACGCCTGACCGATGACGATCGGCCCGCTGCCGATGATCAGGATGCTCGTGATGTCGTCGCGGCGCGGCATCAGGCACCGACCTTGACGTTGCGCGGGTCGCCCATCAGCTCGGCGAACATGTCGAACAGGTACCTCGAGTCGTGTGGGCCTGGCCCGGCTTCTGGGTGGTACTGCACGCTGAACGCGGGTGCGTCGATGACGCGCATGCCCTCGTTGGTGAGGTCGTTCAGGTTGAGGTGGGTGACCTTGACGCGCGACCCGAGACTGGTCGGCGAGACGCAGAAGTTGTGGTTCTGGCTGGTGATCTCGACGTGGCCGGTGGCTTCGTGGCGCACCGGGTGGTTGCCGCCGTGGTGACCGAACGGCAGCTTGTAGGTCTCGCCACCCAGCGCCCGGCTGAGCAGTTGGTGACCGAGGCAGATGCCGAAGATCGGCACCTCGCCGAGCAGCCCGGCGATCGACTCCACCGCGTAGCCGACCATCGCCGGGTCGCCGGGGCCGTTGGAGAGGAAGACGCCATCCGGACGCAGCGCGAGCACCTCGGCGGCCGTGGTGCCGGCCGGCACGACGTGCACGGTGGCCATCGCGCCGAGGTGGCGCAGGATGGTGCGCTTGATGCCGAAGTCGTAGGCGACGATCGTGTGCGGCCCGTTGCCCACGACGTACGGCTCGGCGGTGGTGACCTCGGCGACGAGGTCGATGCCGTCGGTGCCGGGCTCGGCCGCAGCAGCGGCACGCAGGCTCGCTTCGTCGACGCCCGGCGTGTCGAGCGCACCGAACGCACCGGGCATCGCGCCGGTGTCGCGCAGGACGCGGGTGAGCCGGCGGGTGTCGATGCCACCGATGCCGGGCACGCCGAAACGGGCCAGCATGTCGCCGAGGGAGGACTCGGAGCGATGGTTGCTGTGCCGCCGGGCCAGTTCGCGCACGACGATGCCGCGGCAGAACGGGCGCGACGACTCGAAGTCGGCCTCGTTGGTGCCGTAGTTGCCGATGTGCGGGTAGGTGAAGGTGATCATCTGCCCGGCGTAGGAGGGGTCGGTGATCACCTCCTGGTATCCGGAGAGCACCGTGTTGAACACGACTTCGCCGCTGGCGATGCCCGTCGCGGGTTCCGCGCCGAGCAGCTCGCCCTCGAACACGCTCCCGTCGGCCAGCACGAGCGCCGCATCACGCACGCTCATCGGTCCACCGCGTTCACGAACACAGATCGCATGACCATGCATCCTAGTGCATGTTCATGCAGAAGCTGACCTCGAAACATGTCTCCACTCCTCCCGTATGGGCCTCACGGGACCCATTTCACGGCTCCGGGCATGTTAGTCGGCCGGCCGGCCCAGATCAGCCAGCCGGATCGCGGACGAGCACGCCGCCCTGCTGTCCGGGCGGGACGACGCAGCGCACCGAGTGACCGGTGCGTTCGTAGACCACCCAGTAGTCGTTCGACGCCGCCACGCTGAAGTCGGCGGAGATGACGTCCCAATCGGCCTGCTGCGTGTCGTCGAGGGTCGACGGCAGCATCACGTAGTCGATGTCGTTGGCTTCGGCGAGGCACGCCCGGATGTTCTCGAGATCGGTGTTCGGCCCGTACAGCACGACTCGCCACGGGTTGGGGAACTGGTAGATCTGCTCGCGATGCGTGAGATGCGGGTCGAGCGCGTGGTACGCCGACACCGCCGCGTCGGCGGGGATCACCGGGAACAGCTCGCGTGCCGCGATCGGTGACGGGTAGTCCGGTTCCCAGTACGCCGGCGCTGCACGACCGATCGGGTCGTCGGAGTTGAGCGTGAGGATCCTGCCGACCGGCACGACGCCCCACATCAGGCAGGACCACAGCGACGTGAACGCGACCCCGGCGACCACCCATCGACGATGGCGCTCGATGAAGCCGATCGCGTAGACGGTGCCGATGACGATCGCCGGTACGGCCACGAGCGAGTAGTGGTACTCGATGTGGTACTGGTAGAAGAACGTGCTCAGCATGTTCGTGCCGAGCACGACGAGGCTGATCAACGCCACGCTCGGAGCGCGGGCGAAGACCCACGCCACCGGGAACGTCATCTGCCAGAAGTAGAACGGCCGATCCTCGCTGCGGAAGTGCTGGATCACGTTGCCCGGCCGGGCGATGGCTTCTTCGATCAGCCCTTTCGGCCCTCCGAACGGGATGCGCCAACCGTTGCGCGTCGGCACGCCGATCAGGCTGCGCATGACGACGAACATGCCGAAGATCATGAACGTCACCGAGGCGATGATCGTCGCCACGCCGTAGCGCCAGCCGCGACGCATCGCGACCCACACGCCGAGCGGCACGAGCACGAGTGAGGCGTCCTCCTTGACGAGCATCGACAGCGCGAGGAACACGATGTACACGCGCCACTTGCGTTCGAGCGCGGCGTAGATCGCCATGCCGACGAAGAAGCCGAGGAACGCGTCCGGGTGGAAGTTCTCGCGGTTCGTCCAACCGACGGCCGGGTGCAGCAGGTAGCAGACCGCCAGCGCCAGGGCCATGCCCTCGCGCTCGAGGCGCTTGCGTGCGTACAGGAACACGGGCAGTGCGCCCATGCCGATGCCGAGGCTCTGGAAGAAGAACAGCGTGCCGGCCGACGGGAACAGCCAGTAGAACGGCGCCAGGAAGACGAGGATGAACGAGGCGTGGTCGCCCATCAGGTTGCGGCCCATCAGCGTCACGAACGGCGCCTTGAACCGCGACATCAGCCAGACGCCTTGGTCGTAGAGCCCGAAGTCGTAGCTCGACGTGCCGAGCCCGTGGTGGACGTCGAGCGTCACCTTGGTGAAGTACGTGGTCCACAGGGCGATCACCGCGGCCAGTCCCCACTGCCATCGTGTGCGCCGCGTCAGCCAGCGCGCCAGTGAGCGGGCACCGGCGATCACGCGCTCAGGGCTGCGCGTCAGGCCGGCGGCGAATCGTGCGGCACGACTGCTGTCGCGCAGCTGGATGGGCGCGTTCGCTGCATCCGGAGCCGACACAGGCAGAGTTTGGCAGCCCTCAGGCGCTCGAGCGCAGCACCGGCGCGAGCGCGGCGAGCACGCCGTTGACGAAACGGCCGGAATCGTCGGTGGAGAACCGCTTGACGAGCTCGACCGCCTCGTTGAGCACGACGGCGACCGGCACTTCGGGCCGGCCGAGCAGCTCGAACGCAGCGATGCGCAGCACGGTGCGATCGATCGCCGGCATGCGCTTCAGCGTCCAGCCGTGCGCGTGTGCAGCGATCTCCGCATCGAGCCGTTCGATGTTCGCCTCGACGCCGGCGACGAGCACGAGGACGAGATCGTCGGGCGGCAGGACCTGGGCGGCGACGATCTCCGACGGCGCGAGCTTGCGTTGCTCTGCTTCGTACAGCAGCATCATCGCCCGCTCACGGGCGTCGCTGCGTTGGTCGTCTCCGGATGACGATCTTCCGGATGACGACGCGGCGCGCGACGCCGCTGAACGAGGACGGCGGGTCATCCGCTCAGACCCGCGTGATGTAGTCGCCGGTGCGCGTGTCGACCTTGATGCGGTCGCCGACGTTGATGAACAGCGGCACCTGCACCACCTTGCCGGTCTCCAGCGTGGCCGGCTTGCGAGCGCCGCTGACGCGGTCGCCCTGGATGCCGGGGTCGGTGTCGGCGATGGTCAGCTCGACCGAGGCGGGGATCTCGACGGTGACGATCTCGCCGTTGTGGAAGGCGATGATCGCCACGGCCTGCTCGACCAGGTAGTCGGCCGCGTCGCCGAGGGCGGTGGGGGCGACGTTCTGCTGGTCGTAGCTGTCGGTGTCCATGAAGACGTACTCGTCGCCGTCGCGGTACAGGAACTGCATGTCCTTCTTCTCCAGCAGCGCCTGCTCGACGCGGATGCCGGCGTTGAAGGTGCGATCGAAGACGTTGCCGGACTTAAGGTTGCGCAGCTTGGTGCGCACGAACGCGCCGCCCTTGCCGGGCTTGACGTGCTGGAACTCGACCACCTGGAACAGGCCGTTGTCGAGCTCGAGGGTGATGCCGTTCTTCAGGTCGTTGGTGGTGATGGCAGGCACGGAGAATCCTTGGGCGATGAGGTGAGGACGCGGCAGCCGTCGCTGGTGACCACCACCAGATCTTCCACTCGGATGCCGCCGAAACCTTCACGATAGACGCCTGGCTCCACCGTCACCACGTCCCCGACCTGCAATTTCAGGTCACCGGTGCGGTTGACGAACGGGTCCTCGTGGATCAGCAGGCCCACGCCGTGGCCTGTGCCGTGGGTGAACCAATCGGCGTAGCCGCTCGCCGCGATGGCGTCGCGGCACACCGCATCGAGCTCGCGAACGCTCATCCCGGCGGAGACCGCGGCGACGCCGGCCTCCTGCGCCGACAGCACCACGTCGTACAGCTCCTGCTGCAGCGAGGACGGTTCGCCGACGACGAAGCTGCGGGTCATGTCGCTGTGGTAGCCGTCGACGAGCGCGCCGACGTCGATGATCACCGTGTCACCGTCCTCGATCATCCGGTCGGTGGGACGGTGGTGCGGGCGGGCCGCGTTGACGGGACCGGAGGCGACGATCGTCTCGTAGCTCGGGCCGCTGGCGCCGAGCTCGCGCATGCGCACCTCCAGCTGGTTGCGCACCTGTGCCTCGGTGAGCCCGCTGCCGAGCAGCGGGGCGACCTCGGCCAGCGCCTGATCGGCGATGCGGCATGCGGCAGCCATGCGGTCGACCTCGCCGGCGTCCTTCACCCGTCGCTCGGTCTCGACGATGCCCGACGTGGGTTGCAGCGCTGCACCCAGGGTCTGCACGTAGCGCTGGAACTGTGCGTAGGTCACGTGGGCCGCCTCGAACCCCACGGTGCGCGAGCCGGCGACGGCGTCGGCGAGGTGCTGATCCGTCTCGGCGCCCGACAGCCCGACGAGCACCCGCCCGTCGACGCCGGCTTCGGCGAGCTGGGCGACGGCCTGGTCGCCGTAGCGACCATCGGTCACGAGCACGAGGTCGTCGGCGGTGAGCACGACCCACCCGTTGGAGCCCGTGAACCCGGTCAGCCAGCGGACGTTGGTCAGGTCCGAGACCAGCAGCGCCTGCCCTCCGGCGAGGTGCCGGCGCACCCGCTCCGCTCGCGATCCCACGTCCATCGGCACCAGTTCCAGATCCATGCCCACAGTCTCGCGTTCGCCCGCCGTCATCGGTGAGCTTCGGGCTCGGGCTGCGCGTCCGGGCTCACGAACGGACTGCGAATTCAGATGCGGGTCGCGAGGGCTGTGACGGCGAGGCGGTAGCCGTCGATGCCGAGGCCGACGATCGAGCCCGTTGCCACCGGGGCGATGACGCTGGTGTGGCGCCACGGCTCGCGTGCGTTCGGGTTGGAGATGTGCACCTCGATGACCGGGCCGGCGAACGCGGCGAGCGCGTCGTGAAGGCTCCAGGCGTAGTGGGTGAACGCGCCGGCGTTGATGATGATCGCCGCGGCCCGCCCGCGAGCCGAGTGGATGGCGTCGACCAGCGCGCCCTCGTGGTTGCTCTGCACCGCCTCCACCTCGTGACCGTGTGCCGCTGCGGCCTCGCGCACGGCGACGACGTAGTCGTCGAGCGTCGCCGTGCCGTACACCGCCGGCTCGCGCTGGCCCAGCAGGTTCAGGTTCGGGCCGTGCAGGAGGGTGATCAGGGCCACGGCGTCATCGTGCCACGCCGGCCAGCCAGGCGCGGCGATCGATGCAGTACAGGACGTGGCGCTGCTCGGCCCAGCCGGGCGTCATCGGATGGTCGAACTCGCGCGACGGGTCGAGGCGCAGACCGATCTTCTGCATCACCCGTTGCGACTTCAGGTTCTTGGTGGTCGTGAAGCTGACGATCTCGTCGTTCGGCAGATCGACGTGCTCGAAGCCCCACGCCAGCGCGGCCCTCGCGCCCTCCGGCGCGAACCCGTTTCCCCAGTGCTCCTTGGCCAGTCGCCAGCCGACTTCGACGCACGGCGTGAACGATTCGGTCCACGACGGAGTCGCCAGGCCGATGAAGCCGATGAGCTCGCCGGTGTCGAGTCGCTCCGCCGCCCACAGGCCGTGACCGTCCTCGCCCCACTTCGCCCGGATGCGCTCGACCATCGCATCGCTCTGCTCAGCGGTGAGCGTGGACGGGAAGTGGCGCATCACCTCCGGATCGGCGTTCAGCTGTGCGTACGGCGCCTTGTCCGCATCGAGCCAGCCGCGCAGCAGCAACCGCTCGGTGCGAACCTCGGGGACGGACGAGAGCTCGAAGACGCGGCTCATCGACGTGTCACCCGTCCATGCGCGACAGGGCGTCGCGCGCCGCCGCCACCGGAACGTCGGCGATGACCTCGACGCCGTCAGGACCGTCGAGCACGAAGGTCAGCCCGATCAGCGCCTTCTTGTCGTGGGTCATCAGCTCGAGCAGCCGCTCATGATCGACGCCGGGCGGCAGCTGCGTCTCCAACCCGTACGCGCCGGCGACGACGTCGTAGTGCTGCTGGACGCGCTGATCGTCGATGCGATCGAGGACGCGCGCCAGGTGCGCGGCGTAGACGAGCCCGATGGCGACGGCCTCACCGTGAGCGACGCGGTGCTCGGTGGCCACCTCCAGCGCATGAGCGAGCGTGTGGCCGTAGTTCAACAGCGCCCGACGACCACCCTCGCGTTCGTCGCCGGCGACCACCTCCGCCTTGATCGCCACGCAGCGAGCGATGCGATCGGCGTCGCTCATCGCCAGCAGGTCGTCACCGGTGAGGAAGTGGTACTTGGCCATCTCGCCGCGACCGCAGCGCACCTCGCGCTCGGGCAGGGTGACCAGCGCGTCGAGGTCGCAGACGACGCCGACGGGTTGCCAGAAGGCCCCGACGAGGTTCTTGCCCTCGGGCAGGTTGACACCGGTCTTGCCGCCGATGGCTGCGTCGACCATGCCGAGCAACGTCGTCGGGACGTGCACGACGGGAACGCCGCGGTGCCACGCCGATGCGGCGAACCCGGCGACGTCGGTGACCATGCCACCACCGAGACCGATGACGACGTCGTTGCGCGTCAACCCGAGCGTGGCGAACCGTCTGCACAGCTGTTCGACGGTGGCCATCGTCTTGTGCTGCTCGCCGTTGCCGATGACGATGCGCTCCACCGGCAGCGGCACGTCGAGCTCGAAGGGGATGGTGTCTTGCGTGATCACCGCAGCGCGCTTGGCCTTCGGCGGCAGCAGCTCGCCGATCGTTGCCTTGGCGCCGTGGCCGACGACGACGTCGTAGCCACGGTCGGCAAGCGGCACCTGCACGCGGATCATCGCAGCACCGCCTCGACGATGTCGCTCAGCGACCGGTGATCGACGAGGACGATCGCGTCGGCGACCTCGCGGTACAGGGGGGCGCGCTCCTCGCTCATGCGCTGCAACGTACCGGCGGGATCGCCGTCGAGCAGCGGACGATGTCCGCCGCTGCGCACGCGTTCGACGAGCGTTGCCGGGTCGGCACACAGCCACACGACGCGAGCGTTGCCGGTTTCGAGCGCCGCCCGGTTCGCCGCGCTGAGCACGACACCTCCGGCGGCGGCGATCACCGACGGCACCGGGTTGGCCAACGCGTCGACGAGTGCCTCGGTCTCCAGCGCGCGGAACGCCGGCTCGCCGTCGCTGGCGAAGATCTCGCGCACCGTCCGTCCGGTGCGTGCCTCGATGACGTGGTCGCTGTCGAGCACGGGACGCCCGAGGCGTTCGCCGACGAGCCTGGCCACCGTGCTCTTGCCGACTCCCATCAACCCGACGAGCACGAGGTGCTGATCGGCCGGTATCACTGCAATCCGGCTCGGAACGACTGTGCGTTGCGGACGAACTCGGAGATCGAGTCACCGCCGAACTTCCGTTGCGCCTCGGCCGCGAGCACGAGGGCGACCATCGTCTCGGCGACGACGCCCATCGCCGGGACGGCAGTGACGTCGGTGCGCTCCTTGAAGCTGACGGTGGACTCCTTGGTGATGACGTCGACGGTCTTCAGCGTCGGCTGGTTCAACGTCGCCAACGGCTTCATCGCGGCGCGCACGACGAGCAGCTCGCCGGTGGTCATGCCACCTTCGGTTCCACCGGCCAGCGCGCTCTCACGGCGGTAGTCGGCAGCGTCGGCATCCCAGTTGATCGCGTCATGAGCGACGCTCCCCCGACGGCCGGCGACCTCGAACCCGTCGCCGATCTCGACGCCCTTCACGGCCTGGATGCTCATGATCGCCTGGGCCAGCGCCGCATCGATCTTGCGGTCCCAGTGCACGTGGCTGCCGAGTCCGATGGGCACGCCGTAACCGAGCACCTCGACCACACCGCCCAGCGAGTCGCCGTCCTTCGCCGCGGCCTTCACCTCGTCGATCATCGCTGCCTCGGCGGCCGCGTCGAAGCACCGGACCGGCGACTCGTCGACGGCGTCGAGGTCGGCAGGCGTCGGACGCTCGACGGCCTTCGACCGCGCTGCGCCCATCTGGATGACGTGCGAGAGCACCGACACACCGAGCTCGCCGAGCAGCTTCTTGGCGACCGCACCGGCGGCGACGCGGGCTGCGGTCTCGCGAGCGCTGGCCCGCTCGAGCACGTCGCGCGCATCGGTGAAGCCGTACTTCTGCATGCCGACGAGGTCGGCGTGACCGGGGCGAACCTGGGTCAGCGGCTGCTTGGTGGCCCCGGGCGCCGGCGACATCTCCTCGTGCCACTTGTCGCTGCGGAACCACTCGCTGTTCTTGATCTCGATGGCGACGGGCGAGCCGAGCGTGCGACCGTGACGGACGCCACCGACCAGCGTCAGCTCGTCCTGCTCGAAGCGCTGGCGCGGCCCGCGCCCGTACCCGAGGCGGCGACGGGCCATCTCGGCCTGGATCTCCTCGACGGTGATCTCCAACCCCGCGGGCAGGCCCTCGAGGATGACCACGAGCGCTTGCCCGTGCGATTCGCCGGCGGTGAGGTAGCGCAACACGGGGTCGAGGCTACTGGCCGCGAGCAGCCAGTTCCCGCTCCGCCGCGGCTCGCATGACCGCCACGCTGGGGATCAGTCCGGTGAACAGCACCTGCTGGAGGACGGCTTGGTGCACCAGCATGCCGAGGCCGTCGACGGTGCGTGCGCCCGCTTGCTCGGCCATGTCGAGGAAGGCGGTGCGGCGTGGGTGGTAGACGATGTCGGCGACGACCTGACCGGCGCGGAGCACGCCGGGATGCACCGGGAGCTCGCGGCTGTTCGGTCCCATGCCGACCGACGTCGCGTTGACGACGACGTCGACGTCGCGGACATCGCCGGCCGCACCGATCCGCGCCCGCCCGTTGCCCAGGGTGGCGGCGGTCTCGGCTCGATCGGCGCTGCGGTTGACGATGACGATCTCCCCGACCGGCACCCGCCCGAGCGCATCGATGATCGCTCTCGCTGCAGCACCCGCGCCGAGCACGGCAACCGACCGTCCGTCGAGGTCGACACCGGCCTCGTGCATCGAGGCCACGAAGCCCGCGCCATCGGTGCTGTGACCCTGCAGTCGTCCGTCCGCCAACGCGACCACCGTGTTCACGCTGCGCAACGCAGCGGCGGCCGGGTCGAGCACGTCGACGAGCTCGGCGACGGCCTCCTTGTGCGGCATCGTCACCGACAGTCCGCCGATGCCGAGTGCGCGCATCGACGCCAACGCAGCGGCCGCGGCGCCCTCCGGCACGTCGAACGCGACGTACACCCAGTCGGCTCCGGAGTCGGCGAACCCGGCGTTGTGCAACGCCGGCGACAGGCTGTGCGCGACCGGATGACCGATCACCGCAGCCAACCGCGTGCTGCCTCGAACCAGGTCGCTGCGGCTCACAGCAGGCCGGCGTCGCGCGCCGCCTGGACGTTGGCTTCGTGCTGCGCCTGGGTGACCGCGAACGCATGGCTGCCGTCCTCGTTGGCGAGCACGTAGTAGTAGAGGTGGCAGTCCTTGTCGGCAACGCCCTTGCACATCGCGTTGCCGGGCGTGACGTCCGGGGCCGGGTTGAGCACGGCCTCGATGCTGGCCCGCCCGGGGTTGGCGATCGGCGTCGGAGGCAGGCCGGCGTGGAGATACGTGTTGTACGGCGTGTCGAGCGTCTTGAGCACGCCGAACGGGGTGTCCGGATCCTGCTGGTAGTACAGGGTCGCGTCGATCGCCAGCGGGAACGGGGTCTGGCTGCGGAACCGGTTGAGGATCACCCGGGCGATCAACGGCCGGTCGGCATCGGTCTTCGCTTCGCGTTCGACCATCGAGGCGACGATCAGCACCTGGTACGCCGTGAGGCCCTGCACGTACCCGAGCTGCTCGATGTTCTCCTGGCGGCCGACGCGCTCCATCAACGCCACCATCCGGGCCACCACCTGTGCCTCGGACTCGCCGTTGGACACCTGGTACGTGTCCGGGAACAGCAGGCCCTCCAGCGATGTGGTGCCTGCCGGGCGATAGAGCGACGGGATGCTCGGATCGTTCGCGGCAGCGAGGAAGTCCTCGGCGGAGAACCGTGGCACCTTGTCGGCGATGCGCGCCGCCATCTTGGCCAGCGTGTAGCCCTCGGGGAAGGTGACCTTCGAGTACGTCAGCTCGGGTGGCGTGCGCAGCACCCGCAGCAGGTTGCCCATGTGGTCGCGCGGGCGAAGCTGGTAGTAGCCCGGCGTGATCTCCAGACCACCGTTGTGCTCGACGTAGTAGCGGAAGACGCGGGCGTTGGTGATCAGGCCCTCGTCCTGCAGACGCAGGCTGATCGTCTCGACGGTGTCACCGGCGTCGACGGTGAAGTTGACCGCAGCGCCAGGGGCGCCGGACGGGTTGACCTGTCGGATGTACCAGAGGCCGATCGCGCCGAGCACGAGGACGGCGACCATGCCGAGGGCGCCGGCGGTGTAGGTGACGTTCTTCAGCGAGCGAAACGAGCGGCGCGGCCGCTCGAGCACGATCGCATCGGTCTGATCGGGGTCGTCCCACGGGTCGTGTCGCCACGAGCGATCGTCCAGCCGATCATCGAGATCCGTGTCGAGCTTGCTCATCGACGTGACCGCGCGTCCGGCGACTCGAGCCAGGTCTGCAGCAGCACAGCGGCGGCGATCTTGTCGACCAGCTTGCGCCGCGCCGGGGCGCGCATGTTGGCCTCCATCATCGCCCGATCGGCGGTGACGGTGGTGCGACGCTCGTCGACGGTGACCACAGGCACGCCCACCACGGTAGCGATGGCAGCTGCTTCGGTCTTGGCAGCCTTCGCCGCCGGGCCCTCGCTGCCGTTCATGTTCAACGGCAGGCCGACGACAACGATGTCTGCTTCCTCTTCGGCCACGAGCTCGGCGATGCGTTGATGATCGACGCGCGTCGAGCCCGATCGCTGCAGCACGGTGAGCGGTGAGGCGATGGTGCCGGTGCGGTCGCCGATGGCAACGCCGATCCGCTTCGAACCGAGGTCGAGGCCGAGCGCGCGCATGGGAGCGACGTCAGCCGACGGTCGGCGGGAGCCCGGCGGCTTCCGCCGCGATGCGCAGCGCCTCCGGCAGCCCGTCGGCGTTCTTGCCGCCGGCCGTGGCGATGTCGCCCTTGCCGCCGCCTCCGCCGCCGACCGCCTTGGCCGCCTTGGCGATCAGCTCGCCGGCCGAGACGGGGAAGCCCGGGTTGATGGCGGACACGAGCGACACACCGCCAGTGTCGGAGACACCGCCGAGGACCACCGCGACGACGCCGGGTTGCTGACGCACGGCCACGGCGAGGTCGCGGAGATCGTTGGGACTGAGCCCGTCGACGCGTGCGATGACGACGCCGTTGATCGCCGCGGTGGCCATCTCCGACGCCTGACCCGACGCCAGCCGACCGCGCAACGTCCGGATCTCGTCGTTCAGCGACTTGATCTCGTCGAGGCGACGCTGCACGCCGATCAGCAGATCGTCGGCCGTGGAGCCCACGAGGCGGGCCGCTTCGGCAACAAGTGCTTCGTCACGCTGCAGCAGGTGCACCGAGTTCTCGCCGGTGACGGCCTCGATGCGGCGCAGGTTGCTGCCGATCGAGCTCTCGCCGACGATCTTGATCAGACCGATGTCGCCGGCCGCGTGCACGTGCGTGCCGCCACACAGCTCGATCGAGCTCCCGACCTCGAGCACGCGCACGATGTCGCCGTACTTGTCGCCGAAGAAGGCGATCGCCCCGAGCGACGCGGCCTCGTCCTTGGTGGTCTCGAAGATGCGCGCCGGCGCGTTGGCCAGCGTCTCGGCGTTGGCGATGCGCTCGATCTCGGCGATCTCGTCCGGCGTCAGCGCGGCGTAGTGGCTGAAGTCGAACCGCAACCGATCGGGACCGACCAGCGAGCCCGCCTGCTTGACGTGCTGGCCGAGCACGTGGCGCAACGCGTAGTGGAGGATGTGCGTCCCGGTGTGGTTGCGGCGGATGGCCGCGCGCCGCGTACTGTCGATGGCGGCTGTGGCGACCGAGCCGACCGTGATCTCGCCGGCGGTGACGCGCGCCGTGTGGCGGCGCAGGCCCGGGAGGCCGAACGTGGTGTCGAGCACCTCAGCGGTGCCGCCCTCGGTGATGATCGTGCCGGTGTCGCCGACCTGACCGCCGGACTCGGCGTAGAACGGGGTGCGGTCGAGGAAGATCTCGACGGTGCCCGTCTCGGTGCCGGGCAGCACAGCGAGCACGCGCGACTCCGACGAGTCGTCGTGATAGCCGACGAACTCGGTGGTGCCGAACTGCTCGACCACCTCGCGGTAGCCCTCGAGGCGTTCGTCGTCGGTGTTGGCGCCCTTGCGCGCGGCCTTGGCCCGCTGGCGCTGCGAGCGCATCTCGTCGTCGAAGCCCGCACCGTCGACGGGCACGCCGCGCTCGCCGGCGATCTCCTCGGTGAGCTCCAGCGGGAACCCGTACGTGTCGTGGAGGAGGAAGGCGGTGCTGCCCTTCAGCTGCGCAGGCGAGGCGACGAGCTCGTCTTCGAGGATGCTCAGGCCGGTCTTCAGCGTCTGGCGGAAGCGCTCCTCCTCGCGAGTCAGCACGTCGACGATGAAGCTGCGGTTGGCGGCGACCTCGGGGTAGGCGTTGGCCATCACGTCGACCGCGGTGTCGACCAGCGTCGGCATGACGAGCTGCTCGGTGCCGAGCAGGTAGGCGTGGCGCACGGCGCGGCGGATGATGCGACGGAGCACGTAGCCGCGGCCCTCGTTGCTCGGGAACACGCCGTCGCTGACGAGCATCGTGCTGCTGCGGGCGTGCTCGGCCAGCACGCGCATGCTGAAGCTGGTGCGCTCCTCGTAGTCGCCGGGCACGTACGTCTTGCCGGTGAGCGAGCACGCCTGGTCGATGAGCGGCTGCATCAGATCGGTCTCCCACACGGCGTCCACGCCCTGCAGCAGCGTGAGCATCCGCTCGAGTCCGAGACCGGTGTCGATCGACGGCTTCGGCAGTGGCGTGCGCGACCCGTCCGGCGCCTGGTTGTACTGCATGAAGACGAGGTTGTAGAACTCCATGAACCGGTCGCCGCCGGGGTCGTTGAGCGGGCCGCCCGGCGGGCCGAACGATGGGCCGCGATCGATGTGGATCTCGCTGCACGGACCGCACGGGCCGGTGTCGCCCATCTGCCAGAAGTTGTCCTTGTCGCCGAGGCGCTGGATGCGCTCCATCGGCACACCGACCTGCTCGTGCCAGATCGCTTCCGCTTCATCGTCGCTCTCGTGGACGGTGATCCACATGCGATCGCCATCGAGCCCGAACGTCTCGGTGACCAGCTCCCAGCTGAACGGGATGGCGTCGGTCTTGAAGTAGTCACCGAAGCTGAAGTTGCCGAGCATCTCGAAGAAGACGAGGTGCCGCTTGGTTCGCCCGACGTCGTCGAGGTCGTTGTGCTTGCCGCCGGCGCGAGCGCACTTCTGGCTGCTCGTGGCGCGCTTGAACGGCGCCGCTTCGTCACCGACGAAGTACGGCTTGAACGGCACCATGCCGGCAACGGTGAACAGCACCGTCGGGTCGTGCGGGATCAGGCTGGCCGACGGCACCACCGTGTGAGCCCGTGCCGCGTAGAAGTCCAAGAACGCGGAGCGGAGCTGGTCAGCGGTTTGCGGTGGCGTACCCATGGTCTTGGCAGCCTACCGAGGTAGCTTCCCTGCGTGCCCAGGGATACACGCGCCGCGACAGCGCACGAGCCGGCCATCGACTTGCACGAGCTGATCTCGTTCGAGGATCCCGACGAGCAACGGACGTGGGTCTTCGACGCCACGTTCCTCCGCTCCAATTGGTCGTGCATCTTCGGGAGCGGATGCAAGGGCGTGCTCGACGCCGACGCCACCGAGATGGTCCAGGGCTGCTGCAGCTACGGCGCCCACTTCGTCGACGACGACGACGTGCAAACGGTCGTCAGCGCGGTGGTGCGACTCGAGCCGCGTCACTGGCAGCACCACAAGACCGGTCGGAAGAAGGGATTCCTCGACGTCGGCGACGACGGTGCGACCGTGACGCGGCTGGTCGACGACGCGTGCATCTTCCTCAACCGTCCGGACTTCGAGGGCGGCGCAGGTTGCGCGTTGCACGTGGCCGCGATGGAAGCCGGCGAGCGTCCGCTCGACTGGAAGCCGAACGTGTGCTGGCAGCTACCGCTACGGCTGGAGAACCACACCGACGACAACGGTTACGTCACCTCGACGCTGCGCGAGTGGAAGCGCCGCGACTGGGGCGCCGGCGGCCAGGAGTTCCACTGGTGGTGCACCGAGAGCGACGACGCGTTCGTCGGTTCGAACCCGGTCTACGAGTACCTGCGCGACGAGATCATCGAGATGGTCGGTCAGGCGCCCTACGACCGGATGGTGGAGCTGATCACCCGTCCGAAGTGGACGCCGCTCCCCCACCCGGCGATTCGACGACGCTGAGCCGCGAGATCCGAGGACGCTCCGTTCAAGCACGAGCACGTGATCACCTAGGTTTCCGGACGCGCGTGTAATCGGCGGCGCACAGCGGACACGGTGGGGGTGATGCTCGCAGTGGTACCTGACTCCGTGGAGACGGCGCGTCCGACGACGTTCGAGACCATGTATCGAACCCACTACAAGGCAGTCGAGCACTACGTCGGTGGACACTTCCCAGGGGTCGACCGTGCCGAGGTGATGTCGCACGTCTTCGAAACGGCCTGGAGACGCTTCGAGCACGTACCCGCGGAGTCGACACGAGGTTGGCTGATCGGAGTCGCTCGCAACTCTGCGCTGAACGGTGCAAGATCTGCCCGGCGACGTGATCAGCACACAGCCGACTTCGCGTCGATGCAGTCTCGTTGGTCGCATGATCTCCACCAGTTGGACGTTCCGATCGAGACTCGTGAGGCGCTGGCCGCCGCGTTGGAGTCGCTGTCGGAATCAGATCGTGAAGTCCTGTTGTTGTCGACGTGGAACGGACTGACCGGCCCGGACCTCGGCGCAGCGCTCGGTGTGTCCGCTGGCACGGCGGGCGTACGTCTGTTTCGAGCGCGGCAACGGCTGCGAGAGGCGTTCGGCACGGCGGGCGGCGAGCGATGAGCGATCCGTTCGACCTTCTCCAAGGTCTCGGCAGGCGAGACGAGTTCATGAAGCTCGGTGATGATCCGCTGGCCGACACGTTGTTGGATCGGATCTCGAGCGGACACGGCGACACCGTTGCTCGAGCACGCCGGCGTCGCCGACGACGGACGAGCTGGATGGTGGGTGTCGTCATCGTGGCGGGAGCCGGAAGTGCGGCAGCGCTGCAGCTCCTCTCGACGTCACCGTCGCAGGTGAGTCAGATCTCGTGCTTCTCGGAGGCGTCGAAAGATCCTTCATCACAGGTGCAGGCGGCGCGAAGGAGTGGTCAGACAGCGGCCGACGCATGCGTCGTCTGGTGGGAGGATGGCACGTTGGGTAGCGGGAGTGCCCCAGATCTCGTCGAGTGCGTCACTGACGTCGGCACGATCGCCGTGCTCCCGGGTGATCCCTCAACGTGTGCTGCTGTGGGTTTCGCACACCGTTCTGGGGCCGTCGGCAACGCGGAAGCGCAGGTCGTCGTCCTCGCTGAGACGATCAGGACGGAAGGCGAGGGGCGGTGCCTGACGGTCGACCAGGCTCGCGAGCTGATCGAGGAAGCGTTCGACCGGGCCGAGTTGAACGACTGGACGATCGAGCTCGGGACGCCGCTCGATTCGGTGCGAACGTGCGCTGGCACCGGACTCGACGAGCAGCGGCGCGTGGTGCTGATCGTCGGAGTGCCGGGCGCATAGAGCACGCCTGTACCCCGATCACGGCCCGTCCGGGTCCCACGTCACCGGCACCTTGTAATCGCCCTAGGGCGAGTGGACACCTCTGATCGTCCGAGTAGTCGAGCGCAAACGGAAGGCAGGGCGGCCGTGGATCACGTGTGGAGTCGCAAGCGAACTGTGGCCAACCAGGCAGGGCGGCGGGCGAAGCAGGCATTGATCGTGGTCCTCACCGCCTGCGCGGCGTGTTCGTCGACCGGATCATCCGACGGCTCGGGGGAATCGTCGACATCCGTCCGTCCTCCGCCGTCGGATCCGATCTCATCGCCGGAGCCAACGTTCGGATCGGAGTCGACGTCATCGTCGTCCACCGAGCCATCGGCACCGAGCGCGCCAGCCCGGCAGATCGACGTGGGTCTGGCATGGCCGACCTTGTTCGCCGTGCCGGCGACCGTCCTGCCATTGTCGTTGGTGATCGAGGGGGCTGACCCACAGGCGAGCGTGGTGACAGTGACTGCGGGCGCGGCTGACGCGAGGTCGGTGCAGGCCACCTGGAACGCGACGTGGTCGACGTGGGACGCGTCAGTGCTGCTGCCGTCGAAGCTGCCGGCCGGCGATCTGGCTGTTTCCGTACAGGTCGCCCAGTTGGATCAGCCCTCGCTCACGGCGTCGGTGATCGTGCCCGTCGCCAACGTGAGCGGGGTGTTGGCGCCGACACTCGTGGACGTCGCGGCGGAGCGGGTGGTGTTGTTGCCGTGGGGGGATGGGCCGGGTGAGGTTGCTCAGTCGGGTTCGGGGGATGAGGAGTACACGTATCCGGCTGGTTTCGTGGTTGATGATCGGACGGGTGATGTGATCGTGTTGGACACGGTGAACCATCGTCTGGTGGTCACGTCGGCGACGGGTACGTCGGAGATCGACATTCCGGGTGACGCCGTGTTGGACGATGTGCTCGTCAACGGCGACGTGGGGTCGGTGACGGTGATCGGTTACGAGTCGGGTCGTCCGCAGCGTGCGTCGGCGTTCATCGTGGATGTTGCCGCGGGGTCGGTGGAGGCGATCGGTCCAGCGTTGTTGCCGGCGGATGTGCCGTTCCACACCCGGTTCGTGTTCAACCCAAACGATCAGGTCATCTACGCGTCGATCAACAACGACTTCTACCCGTTCCTCGATGTTGCCGCGAAGGCGTTGATCCCGGCGTTGACGCAGCGGTCGTGGATCGAGGCGTCGATCAGCGATCAGGATGTGTTCTTCGTCGGGTCTGGGACCAGTGTCGTTGGTGTGCAGTTCCCGAACGGTGCCGGTGGGCTGAGCGAGTTGCAGGTCGATGCCGCCGGAGATGTGTGGTTCGTCGCGTCGACGATCGACTCGGCTGCGCCCGAGGGGTCGCGTGTGAAGGATTTCGCGACTCGGGTCGACCCGGACAGCGGCGCGGTCACCGCTGTGCCGGTCCCGGGGATATCCATGTCGGGCAACACCCGTCTCATGGATGCCAGCGACGGCACCGTGTACATGATGCGCGCCGATGCCGGCGGCATCGTGATCGATCGCTACGTCCTGCCGTAGCGGCCGCGTCGGAGTCGACGAAGCCGCTAGACCCGCACCTTCTTGTTGTGCTTGCGACGCTCCTCGAGGCCGAGCCAGCGCTTGCGGATGCGGATGTTCTTCGGGGTCACCTCGACGAGCTCGTCGTCGGCGATCCACTCGATCGCCGTCTCCAGCGAATGGATCTTCGGCGCCGGGAGCTTCACCGCGTCGTCGTGGCTGTGCGTGCGGATGTTGTTCTTCTCCTTCGGACGCACGGCGTTGACCACCATCTCGTCCTCACGAGCGCACTCACCGACGACCATGCCTTCGTAGACCTGCTCGCCCGGGGCGATGAAGAACTGACCGCTCAGCTGCAGCTTGTCCAGCGCGTAGCCGGTGCTCTGACCGATGCGATCGGCGACCATCGCGCCACCACGTGAGTCGGGCATCTCCCCCGCCCACGGCATCCAGCCGAGGTGGTGCTGGTGCAGCAGTGCGGTGCCGCGCGTGGCGGTCATCAGCAACGAACGGAAGCCGATCAGGCCGCGGCTCGGGCACTCGAAGGTGACGATCGTGCGGCCGGCGTCGCCGGGCTGCAGGTCGGTGATCCGACCCTTGCGCGGGGCGAGCTCCTGGGTGACGGTGCCGACGTGCTCGTCGGGGACGTCGCACACGCCGCGCTCTTGCGGCTCGAAGCGCTTCCCGTTGACTTCCTTGGTGATCACCTCGGGGCGGCTGACCTGCAGCTCGTAGCCCTCGCGGCGCATGGCCTCGATGAGCACGGCCAGCTGCAGCTCGCCGCGGCCGGCGACCTCGATGACGTCGGGCGAGTCGGTGCTGAACAGCTTGATGCTGACGTTGCCGAGCAGTTCGCGCTCGAGGCGCTCGATGAGGTGGCGGCTGGTGAGGAACTTGCCGTCCTTGCCGGCGAACGGCGACGTGTTGACGCCGAACGTCATGCGCAGCACCGGCTCGTCGACGACGAGACGGGGCAGCGCGACCGGGCTGTCGGCGGCGGCGATCGTGTCACCGATCTCGACCTCGGGGAAGCCGGCCACGACGAACAGGTCGCCGGCGCTGAGCGAGTCGACCTCGTTGCGGCTGACGCCCTCGAAGGCCATCAGCTGGCTGAGCCGGCGCTTCAGGGGCGGCTGGCCTTCGGCGAACTCCTCCTCCAGCAGGGCGACGGTCTCACCACGGCGCATGACGCCGTTGACGATGCGACCGATGGCCAGACGGCCGAGGTACTCGCTGGCGTCCAGCGTGGTGACCATCGCCTGCAGCGGCGCATCGGGATCGCCCTGCGGCGCGGGGATGGCTTCGAGGATCGTGTCGAGCAGCGGCGACAGGTCGCCGTCGTCGGCCGGGTAGCCGATGCCGCGCACGGCCTTGCCTTCGCGGGCGATGGCCGAGATGATCTCGAAGTCGATGTGGTGGTCGCCGGCATCGAGGTCGATGAACAGCTGGTACACCTCGTCCAGCACCTCTTCGGCGCGGGCGTCCTGGCGGTCGACCTTGTTGATGATGACGATGGCCGGCAGGTCGAGCGCGAGCGCCTTCTGCAGGACGTAGCGGGTCTGCGGCAGCGGACCTTCGGCAGCATCGACGAGCAAGAGGACGCCGTCGACCATGGTGAGGGCGCGTTCCACCTCGCCGCCGAAGTCGGCGTGGCCGGGCGTGTCGACGAGGTTGATCTTGACCCCCTTCCAGGTGATCGAGGCGGCCTTGGCGAGGATCGTGATCCCGCGCTCGCGCTCTTGATCGTTGGAGTCCATCACGCGGTCGACGACCGCTTGGTGGGAGGCAAAGGTGCCAGTGGCACGCAGCAGCGCGTCGACGAGGGTGGTCTTCCCATGGTCGACGTGCGCGACGAGGGCGACGTTACGGAGTTGGTTCATGGTTTCTTGGGGGGTTGGTGGGTGCGGCCACCCGCGCGTGCGCAGTGGGCCATCACGCCGGCGGGGTCAGTCGTCGTCGGGATCGTCAGGATCGTCGTCATCGTCGAACGTGACGCCGTACTTCTCCGCGAGCGCGGCGTACTCATCGTCCTGTGTTTGTTCCTGATGACCATGTCCGCCGAGTCCCAGATCGAATGCGCTGGGACCTGCTTGCTTGAGCTTTCTCGCCTCTTCGAAGCGGCGATGACGACCCTTCTTCACGGTAGGGCTCCCGAACTAGAGATCTGACATTGCAGGTCAGTGTACCGGTTACGACCTCCAACACGTGGATCAGGAATGGCGCGTATGGTTTCCGGATGCCCGCTGCCTCCCCGCTCCCCTGGTGGCGGACGGCGGTCGTGTACCAGGTGTATCCGCGCAGCTTCGCCGACGCGAGCGGTCCGGATGGCAGCCCGGACGGGGTCGGCGACCTGGTGGGGCTGATCTCACGGCTCGACCACCTTGCGTGGCTCGGGATCGACGCAGTGTGGCTCTCGCCCATCTTCCGGTCGCCGATGGCCGACTTCGGCTACGACATCAGCGACTTCTGCGACGTCGACCCGTTGTTCGGCACCCTCGCCGACATGGACCGGCTGATCGCCGAGGCACACGATCGGGGGATCCGGATCATCCTCGACTGGGTGCCGAACCACACCAGCATCGAGCACCCATGGTTCGTCGAGAGCCGGAGCGACCGCACCAACCCGAAGGCCGACTGGTACGTGTGGCGCGACGAGCCGGCCAACAACTGGATGGCTGCCTTCCCGCTCGGCGAGACCGTCTGGCAGTTCGACGAGCGGCGCGGGCAGCACTACCTGCGCTGCTTCCTCGCCGAGCAGCCCGACCTCGATTGGGATCAGCCCGAGGTCGAAGCGGCGATGCACGACACGTTGCGCTTCTGGCTCGACCGCGGCATCGACGGGTTCCGCATGGACGTCGTCCACCTGATCGGCAAGGAACTGGAGCGCGACGACCCACCCGCCGCTGTCGCCAAGAACCGGCCGCACGTGCCGTTCAACGACGTGCCGGTCACCCATGAGCGGCTGCGCCGGATCCGCAGCGTGCTCGACGAGTACTCCGGCGATCGCACCAGCGTGGGCGAGGTGTACCTGCTCGACGAAGCCGCGATGGCGACGTACTACGGCAACGACGACGAGTTGCACATGAGCTTCAACTTCTCGTTCCTGTGGTCGCCGTGGGATCCCTCCGAGCTGCGCCGCCGCATCGGCTCGACGCTCGGTCACCTGCGCACCCGCAACGCCTCACCGACCTGGACGCTCTCCAACCACGACGTGCCTCGCCACCGCACCCGCTACGGCGGCGACGAGCTGGACGCGCGGATCGCTGCGGTGCTGCTGATGACGTTGCCGGGGACGCCGTTCATCTACCAGGGCGAGGAGCTCGGCCTGCTCGACGCCGACGTGCCTGCGGACCGTCAGGTCGACCCCGGCCTGCGCGACGGCTGCCGGGCGCCGATCCCGTGGACCGCAAGCGCGAACCACGGCTGGCCCGCCGATCCGTGGCTGCCGTTCCCGCCCGAATGCGACGAACGCAACGTCGAGTCGCAGCTGGCCGAGCCGGGCTCGATGCTGCACTGGTACCGGCGGCTCATCGCGATGCGGCGGGCGCACCCCGTGTTCGTCGAGGCCGAGCTCGAGCTGATCGGCGACGAACACACGCTGGCCTACCGGTATCGCGATGGCGACGGCGGCGAGCTCGTCGTGGTCATCAACCCGACCGCTGAGCCAGTTCGAACGGTCGACGGGGTGAGCGGCTTGCGCGTGCTGCTGTGCACCGACCCGAAGTTGGAGGGCACCGTCATCACCGATGACTTCCCTGCGCGCAGCGCGGTGATCGCGACCCGTTCGTGAGAACATGGCCTCGATGGGGCATGTCGTTGCGATCTTGAATCAGAAGGGCGGGGTCGGCAAGACCACGGTGACGTTGGGGTTGGCGTCGGCGGCGATGCACGCCGGTCATCGGGTGCTGGTGGTCGATCTCGACCCGCAGGCATCGAGCACGTGGGTGCTCGGCATCGACCCGGTGATGGCCGACACGTCGACCGCCGAGGTGATGGGCAAGGTGGCCATGACCCAGGCGATGGTGCCGTCCACGTGGGGCGGCGAGATCTGGGTGATCCCCGCGTCGAGCCGCTTGCAAGCTCGCGAGCAGGGCACGCCGGCGCGACTTCGTGAGGCCATCGCCGAGGTCGCCGACCAGTTCGACGCGGTGCTCATCGACTGCCCTCCGTCGCTCGGCAACCTGACCATCAGCGGGCTCACCGCCGCCGACCACGCGCTGATCGTCGTCGATCCGTCGGCGCTCGGGCTGCGTGGCATCGGCGCCGTCGCTGACGTCGTCGACGAGGTGTGGGATCTGCACAACCCGACGCTGGAGCTGACCGGCGTCGTCGTCAACAAGGTCCCAGCGGTCAGCGGCGAGGCCGATCGGCGATACGACGAGCTCGTGCGCATCGTCGGCAAGAAGGCCATCTGGCAGCCGGTCGTGCCACAGCGGGTGATCGTCAACCAAGCCGTTGGCGAACGTCGACCGATCCACTCCTACGGCGCTCGATCGGCCGACGTCGCGGACGTCTTCGATCGGTTGTGGGCCAAGCTCCGGCGCGTCGTGCGCGAGCCACCGAAGGCCGGCTAGGCGACTCGGCTCAGAGCTCGATCAGGCGCAGCCCACCGGGGCCATCGCCGGCCGACGGTTCGAACGTCAGCGCGGCCTTGCCGTCGACGAGGCGCTGGACGCGATCGCCCACGAGGTGGGCGCGCCAACCGAGCGCCAATCGAGCGTCCGCGTCGCCACGGAGCAGCGCGACGAGGTCGTTGCGCGTCGCCAGCAGCGCGGTGTCGATGCGCTCGCGGCGGGCGAGATCGCTGATCCAGGCGGACACGAGCGTCACTGCCGGGCGCAGCTGACGGTCGAGCTCGTCGCCGTCGCCGACCGGCAGCTCGACCTCCGAGCGCATGCCCTCCTCGACGGCGGCGAGGATCTCCTTGGCGATCGCACCCCGTGTGTGGCGATCATCGACACCCCGCGACTGGGCGAGGTCGGCGGTGGTGCGCGGCTGCTTCTGGGCGATGCCGAGGATGGCCAGGTCCGGCAGGACCTGTCGGACGGGCGAGTCGATGCTCATCGCCCGACGCTCACGCCATGCGGCGACGGCGCGAGCAACGCTGCGGGCGCGCGGGCGCAGGGTGCGAACGTCCTTCAATCGCAACCACGCCTGCTCGGGATCGCCGACGCCGACCGGCCGAGTGCGCAGCTCCTCGCATGCCTCCGCAACCCAGGCCAGTCGATCGATCGCGGCGAGCTTCTCGTCCATGCGGTCCTGCAGGGCGAACAGGTGCGCCACGTCGGCGGCCGCGTACTCGCACTGCTCGGGCGACAGCGGGCGCCGGAGCCAGTCGGTGAGGCGGTCGCCCTTGGCGGCAGTGACGCGCAGCTCGGTCTGCAGCAGCGACACGAGCGACGGTGTGCTGTAGCCGATGAAGCCGGCGGCCAGCTGGGTGTCGTACAGGCGCTGCGGTACGGCGCCGCACGCGTGCATCATCACGTCGAGGTCCTGCTGCGCGGCGTGCAGCACCGCCAACGACGACCCTTCGAGGAGCCGCCGAAGGATGCTCATGTCGACTTTCAACGGGTCGACGAGGACGATCTCGTGCTCGTCGGCGAGCTGCAGCAGCGCCAGCTTCGGGAAGTAGGTGCGCTCGCGGTGGAACTCGGTGTCCAGCGCGTATCGCGGTGCTTCGTTGAGCCGGTCGACGACCTCAGCGAACTCCCGATCGGTCTCGATCCAGCGACCTGACGTCACGCAGGCTGATCTCCGGTGACGGTGGACCGTCCGCTGATCTGCCACGCCATCGTGCCGCCGGCGACGTTGATCGCTTCGACGTCGTGCTTGGCGAGCAGCTCGCAGGCACGCATGCTGCGCGCACCACTGCGACAGATGACGTAGGCCGGACCCTCGCCGCGGAAGGCGTCGACGTTGGCGGCGACCGTGCCGAGCGGGATCAACACGGCGCCCGGAACGTGGCCGTCCGCGTACTCGTCGGGCTCACGAACGTCGAGCACGCGTGCCCCGGCAGCCATCGCCGCCTCCAGTTCGTCCACGCTGACCTCGTCGATCGACATCGGGCCACGCTACCGCGGGCGGTCGGGCAAGTCCTCCGGGCGGTTCATGTTGAGGGCGCTCGAGGCGTCGATCGGCACTTCGGTCACCGTGACCTGCTCGAAGAGCGCTCGCACCCGTCGCTCGCCGCCGTCGAACATCTGCTGCACGCTCGGTTCGGTGTCGCGGTGCCACACCGCGATCAGCGGCTGGCGGGTGTCGGTGGTCGCCACGACCACGCCCGTGCCAACGGCCTGCATCGCGTCGTACATCGCCTTCGCGGACTTCGCCGAGAACCACGGCATGTCGCAGGCGACGACGAGCACCGCGTCGGAGGCGGGGCGCTCGAGTGCGGTGAGGATGCCACCAACGGGCCCTGCGCCCGGCCACGCGTCGGCGATCACCTCTGCCAGACCGGCGGAGCACAACGTGTCGCGATCGCCGCCGACGGCGAACACCGGTGTGCAGCCGCCGAGCTCCAGGGACCGTGCGACACGCACCGCCATCGCCGTGCCGTCGACCGGCAGGGTGGCCTTGTCGCGCCCCATGCGACGGCTGGCGCCACCGCACAGGACGGCGCCGGCGATCAGCATGAGCGTCGAGCGATGCTGGTCAGCGCAGCTCGTCGGGGAGGCCCGACGGATCGAGCTGGTTGAAGAACATGCCGATGCGATCGGCCTCGTCGTCCTCTCCGATGGCAGCGGCCATGCGGCCGAGCCCGACGAGGTTGCGCAGGAAGCCGCGGTTGCTCTCGTCGGCCCAACGCACGTAACCGGAGCCGCGCCACCCGTTGGCGCGAAGTGCGTCGAGGCCGCGGTGGTAGCCCACGCGGTAGGCCGCGTAGCGGTCCATCGTGTCGCGACCGAGGTCGCCGAGCGCAGCCCACGCGAGCAGCGAGCGCGGGTTCCGAGCGGTGGCCGCGGCGACGAGATCGCGCCGATCCGCCTCGGGTGCGGCGAACGCCTGGGCGAGCTCGTGGCGAACCGCGGCGTCCTCCTCGGGCAGCACGGTGCGGGGCGGCCCCTGGGTGGACATCTGGATCGGTCGATCACTCACGAACGGCAACGCTACGACCTAGGGTTCGGCCATGGTCGCGCTCGGTTTGGAATTCGCCAAGAACCTCGCCATCGTGGTTGCGATCGCGTTCGGCATCTCGGCGATCGTGTCGATCTGGACGATCAAGAACATCACCACCAAGCTGCTGGCGATCCTCATCCTCGGCGGCATCGCGCTCGGCGCGTGGACGCAGCGACGAAACCTCGAGAGCTGTGCCGATCAGGTGCGGGCTCGCGTCGAGGTCGGCGACACGGGCGAGCTGACGTGCACCTTCTTCGGCACCGACGTGAAGGTGCCGTCCGCAACCTCGTGAGCACCCGATGACCGCCACGCGCACGCCGCGATCGTTGTTGGCGACACTGGTCGGCTACGTCCTCGTCGCGATCATCGCCTGGGTGCTGTTGCGGTTCGTCCTCGGCACGATCTTCTGGCTCATCCGCACGGTCATCGTCATCCTGGTGATCGGCGGCCTGCTGGCCCTCTACCTCAGCCTCAAGACGCCGAAGGACTGACGCCTGCGGGGCTCAACCCGCTGATCGCAGCGAGCGGGCGAGATCGACGATCCTCTCGGGAGCGTCGTCACCCCAGTCGCTGCGCAGCGCCCCAACGGTCCGCCAGCCAGCTCGGCCGAGCGCCAGCTGGCGGTCGATGTGAGCGTCGACACCGTCCGGGTGCAGCTCGCAGGTGATCGCCACCGGCACGCCGTTGGCCACCGTTGCGCCATCGATCACGTGACGTCCGGCGGGGTAGGCCTCACTCACGTCGACCCCGGCCAGCCGGAGGTCGGCGATCACCGATGCCGCCCAACCGTCCAGCCTCGTCGATGCTGACGGCGGACCCGGCGGGGCGTCGGCGGCTGCGATGTACTGGCCGAGCATCGAGGTCGGGTCCGGGTTGCAGCTCGACACGATCGTCATCGCCGAGCGCGCCCGAGTCAGCATGACCGCGAGCAGGTGTGGGTCGGCGACGAACGCCCAGCCGGCAGCGTCGCCGTCGACGAGGCCGAGCGAGCACAGCACGATGTCGCGTTCGATGCCTTGGAACGAGTGGACGGTACCGACGCGGAGATCCATGCGCACGAGGTCGGCCGTGTCGAACGATGCCAGGACTGCCGCATCGAGCGCGTCGGCCTGCGCTCGGAACGGGGTGATCACACCGACGCTGCGCGCCGTCGAGCGAAGGGCGGTCAGCGCGGTGAGGATGCTGTCGATCTCCGCGCGAACGACACCTCCCACCTCTCGTGAGCCGGATGTCGAGCGCAGGTGGACGCAGTCGACGGATTGCGAGATCGGGTTGCGAGTGGCGACGTGCAGCTTTCCTCCGTAGAGAGATCGAGCGACGACGTCGATGAGGTGCGGCGCCGACCGGAAGTGCTCGTCGAGCATCACCACCGGACTGGCCGACGCAGCCGCGTCGAACAGGCTGTTGCGCCGTACGTCGAGCTGAGCACGATCTGCAGGCTCGACATCATGTGCGGTGAGGGCGGCCTCGATGGCCGCATCGCTGATGAACGACACGTGGCGGAGCTGCCTCGGGTCGCCGACGACGACGGCACGTCGAGCGCGCAGCAGGGCTGGCGCCGCAGCGGTCTGCTCCGTCGACGACGCCTCGTCGATGAGCACGACATCGAACATCCCGGCGACCGGCGGCAGCAGATCGTCGACGTCGCCGAGCGTTCCCATCCACACGGGAAGCGCCCGCGTGAGCGTGCGATCGCGCAGCCGTTCGAGCTGCGCCCGACGAGCGCTACGGCCGCTTCGCAAGGCAGTCGCCAACGTACCCACCGCCGCCAGGCCCGATCGATCGAGCCGGTCGCTCGAACAGGTCTCCAACGCCAGCCAAGCTGCGAGCCGAAGACGCACGTTGCGCTCGGCCTCGTCGAGTCGCGTGCACGCCTCGTCCGGAGCACATCCACCCGAATCGGCCGTTGCCGTTGGGCCGACCATCTCGATCGCGTGAAGGATCGCCGTGAGCTCGGTGCCGGCGGGGGCACCGACACGGCGACGCAGCTCGCGTTCGGCCCGAGCGCGTCGTCGGCGGCGTCGCCAACCTGGACTGGCATCGACGCACCCCACCATCAGCTCAGCCAGCCTCGACGGAGCGACGGTCGACGCGCTCGGCGCCGTCCGGCGCGCCTCGTCCAGATCGCCGGAGCCGGCCACCGTCGCCAGCCACTCGGCTCGGAGCGAACGCCTCGCCTGCGATCGAGCTGCGTTCCGTGCTGCGATCGCGGTGTGGAGATCGTGTTCGGCGCTGCGCAGCTCCTCGTCGGAGGAGGGCCGGAGCTCGCCGTTGGCCAGGCGCTGCGCCAGTTTCGCCCGTCGCTCGTTCGAGCCGAAGACGACGGGCACGATGCCAGGCTGTCGATCGAGCAGATCGATGAGCGCGTCGACGGCCGCCTCGTTCTTGGCGGCGACGAGCACGCTCTCACCGCGCCGGAGCGAGTCGCAGACGATCGAGACGAGGGTGTGGCTCTTGCCGGTGCCGGGCGCGCCCGACACGACGGTCAACAGGTCGTCGCGGGCGCGGCCGATCGTTTCCGCCTGTCTCGGCGTCAGTGGCAGCGGGCTCTCGACGACCCCGGTGGCCCTGCTCGTCGTCGACTCCGTCGAACCCGAGCCGGCGTACACGGCGTGGAACGCCGTCGGCTCCGACAGGGTCGGCCATGCCAGCAGTCCGCCCGCGCGCGTCGACCTTCCCGGCGCCTGTTCCGTCGTGTACAGCGCCGCGCCGACGACGATCCGCACGCCGTCGGCGCGCATCGCCGACTCCGGCTGCTCATGCACGACAGTCAGTTCGGTCGCTGGAATGCCGGCCGCCGCCGCACACGACCGGGCGAACGACTTCAGTCTCGGCAGTCGATCGATCAGCGTGGCACTGATGTCGTCGAGGCGGGTGAAGGCACCGCCGCCGAGCTCGATGTGCTCCTCCAACCGCTGTGCGACCTCGCGGTCAGCGATCAGATCTGTGAGCTCCGGATCGCCGTACGGCATGAGCTGGTAGCCGAGGCGGCCGGGTGTCTCCACAACGCGAACCGTGCGCGAGACGAGCGGGAGGAAGACCCGCCGACGCGTCGGTGCGCCCTTCGAGTTGGCGATCGCTGCCGTGCCGGCGACCCACAGCCAACCGACGCGCACAGCGTGGCGGCCGGCGCGGACCTGTTGCACTGCGGCCAGCTGCTCGCCGAGTCGTCGATCGATCGCCAGGCTGATCGGCGGATCTTCGGCCGAACGGATCCAGACGTCGCGGAGGCTCGGGCCCTTCACACCAGGATCCGGGAGAGCGTCTCGCTCGAACAGGCTCAGGCCGCTGTCGAGCCAGCGGAACCACTCCAACGGGACGATGTACGCCTCGTCGCGACGTTCGCCGGTCGGCGTGAGATCGGCGAGCGCGTGGAGCGCGGCGAGCGCGCGACGCTCGGCTTGCTCGTCGATGCCCACGACGCCCGACTGTACAAGCCGCCGACGACCGGCCAGAAGATCAGTCCACCGGTGCGTGGCCGTCGCCGGCGACGGCTGCCCACTCGCCTCCGGCGGCGCGAAGCAGTGGGACCATGAGCTCGTCGTGGAACTGAGCGGCTTCGCGCAGCGGGGCGTCGTGGTGGCAGCCCGTCAGTTCGATCAGGGTCGACTCGGGCATCAGACCGTGCACGTGCTTCATGCCCATCGTGTGGTGCGCAGCACCGAGCGTCCCGTGGCCGAGCACGACCGGGCAGGTGATGTCGGCGGCGTGCCACGGTTGCGCGAGGCGCAGATCGGTCAGCTCGCCGACCATGGCGATGCCCTCACGACGACGGGTGGCCCGCGTCCCTTCGGGCAAGGACTCCCAGCGTTCCTCGCCGATCATCCGTCGCATGAAGCGCTCGGCGGCCTCCTCTGGTCGGCCTGATGTCGCCACGGCCTGCGCGCCGGCCGTGCTGCCAGGCCACCACGGCTCCCACGACAACGGCGTCTCGTACATCGCCACGGCCGCAACGAGATCGGGGCGACGCGCCGCCGCGGCCATCGTCACGTTGCCGCCGTAGCTGTGCCCGAACAGCACCGCACGCCGACCATCGAGCAGGCCGATCAGGTCGTCGACCTGTGCCTGCATCGTGAACGGACCGTCGCACGGCACCGAACGTCCGTAGCCGCGACGGTCGTAGCGCAGCACCCGGTAGCGGTCGTCGAGACGGCGGCTGAGCTTCAACATGCCGGCCGATCGGTCCATCGACCCGTGCACCACGACCACCAGTGGGGCGTCGACGGGCCCCGCCTCCTCGTTCCAGATCACGCGATGCGCACGATACGCAACACGTCCGTCGCCGCGCCGCTCGGACGGTCGGGCGCACCGGCGAGCACGAGCACCGTCTGCCCCGGGTGGACCAGCCCGTGCTGCACTGCCGACTCGACCGCGTACCAGACCATGTCGTCGGTGGTCTCGTAGGTGCCCACCGGCAAGGACGTGACACCCCACGACAGCGCAAGCGCCCGGACCGTCGCCGGGTCGGGCGACGCACCAATGAGCATGGGCGTCGGACGGAAGCGGGCCATCGCCTGCGCGGTGCGGCCCGAGCGAGTGCAGCAGATGATCGCTTCGGCGCCGGCATCGGCGGCGGCGAGGCCGGCGGCGTGCGTGATCGCCATCGTGATCCGGTCCGGGCCGTCGGGCCACTGCGTGCGCTGAGTGCGGCCGAGCCGGTTGCCCCACTGCGCGTAGTGCGCTTCCGCCTCGGCCCGCTCGGCCACGCGCACCATCGTGCGCACCACTTCCACAGGATCGGCACCGATGGCCGTCTCCGCCGACAGCATGAGCGCGTCGGTGCCGTCGAACACCGCGTTGGCGATGTCGCTGACCTCCGCCCGCGTCGGGCTCGGGGCGGTGATCATGCTCTCCATCATCTGTGTCGCGGTGATCACTGGCGTGCCGCTCTCGACGCACGTGCGGATGATCCGCTTCTGCAGGTGCGGCACGTCCTCGAGCGGGCACTCGATGCCGAGGTCCCCGCGAGCGACCATCACGGCGTCGGCCTCGGCGGCGATCTCGTCGAGCGCCTCGATGGCCTGCATCGTCTCGATCTTGGCCACCAACCTCACCGGCAGCGGTGCAACCGCGGCGCGCACCGCACGCAGGTCGGCCGCGGCGCGCACGAAGGACACGGCGAGGAAGTCGGCGCCCTCGGCGGCCATGATCTTGGCGAGCACGAGATCCTCGGCAGTCGGAGCGGTGAGCCGGAGCCGCTCGGCGGGCAGATGCACCCCAGGGCGACCTTGGGTTCGGCCACCGGTGCGCACCTTGCACCACGCGCCCTGCTCGCTGATGCTCTCCACCCCCAACGCGATCGCGCCGTCGCCGAGGACGACGCGGTCGCCGGGTTGCAGATCGTCGAGCAGCGAGGGGTAGTCGACGGTGAGGTGGCCGACCGAGCTCGCTTCCTCACCGGGCGAGAGCAGCACTGCGGAACCCACCTCGAGGTCGACGCCACCGTCGGGCAGCTGACCGGCGCGCACCTTCGGGCCCGGCAGGTCGGCCAGGACGGCGACCACGCAGCCCGTGCGCTGGGCGGCTTCGCGAACCGCGTGGAGCCGGACGATGTGGTCCTCGATGACGCCGTGGCTCAGGTTGAGGCGAACGACGTCGACGCCGGCGAGCAGCAGCGCATCCAGGATCTCGGGCGGCTCGCTGGCCGGTCCGAGGGTGGCCACGATCTTCGTGCGGGAGTCCATAGGTGCTTATCTACACGGTGTGGAACTGCTCCTGATCCGTCATGCCCTTCCCGTGCGCCGGGAGCTCGAGGTGGGAGCCGCCGATCCGGAGCTCTCCGAGGCCGGTCTCGCCCAGGCGCAGCACCTCGCCGCGTACCTCGCGGAGGAGTCGTTGGACGCCGTGTACGCCAGCCCGCTGCGCCGTGCGATGCAGACCGCCGAACCGGTGGCCGCCACTCGGGCACTGCCGATCGGCGTCGAGGACAACGTCGCCGAATGGGATCGGCACTCCAACGAGTACGTGCCGATCGAAGAGCTCAAGGCGGCCAACGACCCGCGCTGGCAGGCGATGGTGCGCGGTGAGTGGACCACCCACGACGAGAGCCCCGAGGAGTTCCGCACGCGGATCGTCGACACCATCGAGCGCCTCATCGACGCGCATGTCGGCGAGCGCATCGCGGTCGTGTGCCATGGTGGCGTGATCAACGGCTACCTCGCGCACATCCTCGGTCTGGAGAGCCAGCAGGGCTTCTTCTACCCGAACTACACCAGCATCCACCGGATCGCCGCGGCACGCAGTGGCGAACGCTCGGTGGTCACCATCAACGAGACGTCGCACCTGCGTGGCACGGGCCTGCCGATGGGCCTGTTCCAGGGGCAGTGATGGACGACGAGACGATCGACCTCACCGATGGCGAAGCGCCCCCGGCGCCCGGCAGCATCGACGACCTGACGAGCTTCCTCGACGCGTCACCATCGCCGTGGCACGCCACCGACAGCGCCGCCCAGCGATTGGTGGACGCCGGCTTCGAACCACTGGTCGCCACCGAGTCGTGGGGCGACGTTCCCGACCGCGGCTTCGTCGTGCGCGGTGCGTCGTTGGTGGCATGGCATCGTGGCCGCGACCTCTCCCCCACCTCGCCGTACCGCTTGATCGGGGCGCACACCGATTCGCCGTGCCTGCGCGTCAAGCCGCGACCCGACACCGGCAACGCCGGTTGGAAGCAGCTGTCCGTCGAGGTCTACGGCGGGGTGCTGCTGAACTCGTGGCTGGACCGCGACCTCGGGGTTGCCGGGCGAGTCGTGCTGCACGACGGTTCGGTCGCCGACGTCAGCGTGGATGCCCCGATCTGCCGCGTGCCGCAGCTGGCCATCCACCTCGACCGCGACGTCAACGAGCGCGGCGTGGTCCTCGACAAGCAGCTCCACCTGACGCCGGTGTGGGGCACCGGCCCCACGTCGAGCGGTGAGTTCGCCGCGTGGCTCGCCGAACAGATCGACGTCGCCGCCGCGGAGATCGCCAGCTGGGAGCTGTGCCTGTTCGATCGCACGGCGGCCTCGCTGCTGGGCGCCGACGCATCGCTCCTCGCCAGCGGCCGGCTCGACAACCAGGTGTCGTGCTGGGCTGCGGTCGACGCACTCGTCCACGCCGGCCGGCCGAACGGGGCGACGTCGGTGATCGCCCTGTTCGATCACGAGGAGGTCGGGTCGGCCAGCACCACTGGTGCCGCCGGGCCGGTGCTCGAGCACGTGCTCGAACGGTTGTCGTTGGCCGGGGGCGCCGGGCGCAGCGACCACCTCGCCCAGCTCGCCGGGTCGCTGTGCGTCTCTGCGGACAACGCCCACGCCGTGCACCCGAACTACCCCGAGCGCCACGAGCCGGGTCATCGCCCGATCGTCAACGAGGGGCCGGCGATCAAGGTCAACGCCAACCAGCGCTACGCCACCAGCGCCACCGGTGCGGCGCGGCTGCAGCGCACCTTCGACGAGGCCGGCGTGCCGTGGCAGGTGTTCGTCAGTCGCAACAACATGCCGTGCGGATCGACCATCGGACCGATCACCGCCACCCGGCTGGGCATCGAGACCGTCGACGTCGGTGTGCCGCAGCTGTCCATGCACAGTGCCCGCGAGCTGTGCGGCGTTCGAGATCCGCTGTGGCTTGCCGCGGGTCTGACCGGGTTCTTCAGCGCCTGACGGATCAGCCGCCGGCGCGGCCTTGAGCGGCGTCGTAGAGGCGCTGCAGCTCGGTGTGCAGATCGGCGGTGACGGTGCGCATCGCGTCGCGCTGCATCCGGCCGGTGAGGCCGACTTCGACCTGCAACGGCTTGCCGACGATGGCGTGCAGCTTGCGCGGCGAGATGAACTTGGCACCCTTCGGCATCACCCGCTCGGACCCCCCGATGCCGACGGGCACGATCGGTACGCCCGCCTTGGCGGCGACGTAGGTCGGCCCGTCGAACAGCGGCTGCACGATCGGACCGCTCTTGCGCTCACCCTCGGGGAAGATCACCAGCGGCTGCCCGCCCTCGAGCAGCTCGATGCAGCGCCGCAGGGCCTCGCGGTCGGCGGTGCCGCGCGTGACCGGGAACCCGCCGAGCGCCGACAGCAGCCTGCCGAACGTTCGGTTCTTCCACCACTTGTCGGCACCCATGAACCGCATGCGGCGACGGGTGACCGCTGAGCTGATCGGTGTGTCGATGATGCTGCGGTGCGTCGGGGCGAGGACGAACGGCCCGGTCGCCGGGATGTTCTCGGCGCCCTCGACCGTCAGGCGGCACCACACCTTCATGATCACCCACAGCAGGTTGCGGACGAACGAGTAGGCCAGTCGGTCGGCCAGCGAGCTGCCGGCCAGCTTGGTGTCGATCTTCGTCATCGGTCGCTTTGCTCCGTGTGGTTGTCGTCGTTGCTGGCTGCGCCGGCGAGCTGCTGCTCGATCGCGTCGAGGACCTCGTCGATGCTCATCTCCGTCGTGTCCACGACCACCGCCCCGTGCGCCTCGGCGAGCGGGCTGTCGGCGCGGGTGGAGTCGTAGTGGTCGCGTGCGGCGATGGACGCTTCGATCTCGTCGATGTCACCGCCGGCCTCGGCGACGCGCCGCTCGGCGCGGATGCGCGGCGATGCGGTGAGGTACAGCTTCAGCTCGGCATCGGGGAACACCACCGTGCCGATGTCGCGACCCTCGATGACGCCGCCGCCGTGCACCTTCGCCCAGTGCCGTTGACGATCGACGAGCTCCGTGCGCACCTCGCTGTTGGCGGCCACCGGGCTCACTGCGGTGGTGACCTCACGCGTGCGGATCTCGATGGTCGCGTCGACGCCGTCGACGAGCACGCCGTGATCACCGACGTCCATCGTCACCTCACGGGCGAGCGCGCCGATCGCGGGAGCATCCGTCGGGTCGATGCCGCGCCGCAGCGCGGCGAACGTGACGGCGCGATACATCGCTCCCGTGTCGAGGTAGCGGAGCCCGAGCCGCGCCGCGAGCGCACGAGCGATCGTGCTCTTTCCCGCGCCCGCTGGACCGTCGATGGCGATGACGCGCATCTACCAGCTCGTCCCCTGCGGCATCCCCTCGCTGTAGCCGGCAGCGCTCTGCACGCCGACCACCGCACGGTCGTGGAACTCGTCGATCGTCGCCGCACCGGCGTACGTGCACGCCGAACGGACCCCGGCGACGATGTCGTCGATGATGTCCTCGACACCGGGACGTTCGGCGTCGAGGTACATGCGCGACGTGCTGATGCCCTCCTCGAAGAGCTCCTTGCGCGCACGCTCGAACGCTGTCTCCGACCGGTTGCGGATCTTCACGGCGCGGTTGCTGGCCATGCCGAAGCTCTCCTTGTACAGCCGCCCGTCGGGGTCGCGCAGCGTGTCCGCTGCCGACTCGTAGGTGCCCGCCAGCCAGCTGCCGAACATCACGCTTGCAGCGCCGGCGGCCAGTGCGAGGGCGACGTCGCGAGGGTGGCGCACTCCCCCATCGGCCCAGATGTGCTTGCCGAGACGGCGCGCTTCGGCTGCGCAGTCGAGCACGGCGGAGAACTGCGGGCGGCCGACGCCGGTCATCATCCGGGTCGTGCACATCGCGCCGGGCCCGACGCCGACCTTGACGACGTCGGCGCCCGCTTCGATCAGCTCACGCGTGCCATCGATGGTGACGACGTTGCCGGCGACGATCGGCACGTCCGGCGCGACGCCGCGCACCTCCTCGATGGCGCGCAGCGTGCGCGTCTGATGGCCGTGCGCGGTGTCGATGACGAGCACGTCGACGCCCATGTGCAGCAGGGCCTTGGCCTTCGTGGCCGGGTCGCCGTTGATGCCCACGGCGGCGCCGACGCGCAGCCGGCCGAGCTCGTCGACCGCGGGCCGGTAGATGGTCGAGCGCAGCGCGCCCGTGCGCGTCGCACAGCCGATCAGCCGACCGAGCTCGTCCACCACCGGTGCCACCGACAGCCGTTGACCGGCAAGGCGTTCGTAGATCTCCTCCGGCGCCGCGCCGTCCTCGATCATGACGAGCTCGCGACTCATCACGTTGCGCAGCTGGGTGAACCGGTCGTACCCGATGGCATCACCCTCGGTGAAGATCCCTTCCGGGTGGCCGTGCTCGTCGACCACGAACACCGCGCCGTGCGAGCGCTTGTGGATCAGCCCGAGCGCGTCGCCCACGGTGTTGCTGGCGCTGAGCGTGATCGGCGTGTCGTAGACGACGTGGCGCGACTTGACGTAGTCGACCACCGTCTCGATGACGTCGAGCGGGATGTCCTGCGGCAGCACCGTCAACCCGCCGCGGCGGGCGACCGTCTCGGCCATGCGACGACCGGCGACGGCGGTCATGTTGGCGACGACCACCGGGATCGTGGTGCCCAACCGGTCGGGCGTGGTCAGGTCGACGTCGAACCGTGAGGGCACCGACGACAGGCTGGGGACCATGAACACGTCGTTGTAGGTGAGGTCGTAGGGACGCTCGGCGTGGTTCATCTCGTTGAGGAATCGCATCGCTGCTCCGTGTCTTGCGTTCGTGCTGCGGCCGTGCGAACAGGGCCACCCGAGGCTACGGCCGATCCGGCACCCGCCGCACACACTGCATCACAGGGCGTAGACGGTCGCCCTTCCGTCGGCGTCGACGACGACGGCGACGGCGCTCGGCGGCCCGTCCGGTCCACCACCCTGTTCGAGCACCACCGCATACGCCAAGGTGAACTGCATGATCGCCGACGAGGTCGGCAGACCGCCGAGCACCTCATCGCTGGCGAGGTCCCAGAAGGTCAGCCCGCCATCACCGATGACGGCGATGGCCTGCTGACTGATCGAGCGCTGGCTGGTCGCCATCGAGACGACCGGATCGGTGGGGAAGAACCCGTTGGACGCGGCGAGCGACCGCGGATCGCCGAGCTCGGTGCCGGCGGAGATGTTCCAGATGCGCACGGTCTGATCGCGACTCGCGGACACGATGAACGCGCTGGCGAGGTCGAACACGACGCTCGTCACCGCACCGACGTGGCCGAGCAGCGGCGGACCGGCCGCCGCGCCAGTCGACCTGACCCACGTGCGAATGGTGGCGTCCTCGCTCCCCGACGCGATCAGCGTGCCCTCGAGGTTGTAGGCCACCGAGTTCACCGAGCTCGTGTGGCCGACCATCGGCAGACCGACCGGTGTTCCGGTCGCTGGGTCCCACCGCTGCACGACGCCGTCGAAGCCGCCGATGACGATCTCGTTGGGTTCGTGCAGGAAGAACACGGCCGCACCATTGAACGCGATCGAGGTGGCACCGTGCTCGCTGACCATCGGTGGCCCGACGAGCTCACCCGTGGCCACGTCCCAGACCGAGACCCCGTTGTTGGCCACCGCGGCAAGCAACGCTCCGTCGCCACTGACAGCGAGCGCGGAGATGAACCCCGCCGCACCGAGGTCCAGCGTCGTGGGCTCCTGCGCGAGGTCGTTGAGGTCCCAGACGAGCACCTGCCCCGACTCGGTCGCAGTGGCCAGGCGGGCATCGCTCGGGAAGGCTGCCATCGCCGAGATGCCGGTCATCGGCAGGGTGGCGATCTTCGACGGCTGGAACGCGGGCCCGTCGCCCGGCGGGAACGGCACGTTCGGGATCGAGCCCGCCGGCGTCGACCCACCGCCGGCCGGCAGCGAGCCCGTCGGCTCCGTCGAGTCCGTGGTCGAGTCCGTGGTCGATCCGGACGTCGACACGCTCCCGCTCGGACCCGTCGTCGCGCCGGTTGTCGCGCCGCCATCGTCCTGTCGCAGCAGCAGCACCCCGGCGCCGCCGAGCGCGAGGACAACGCCAGCAGCCGCGGCGACGACGCGGCGCACGCGCCGATCCCGGCCGGTTCGTCGATCCACGACCGGGCCGGCGACGACGTCCAGCGACGGACCGCCGGTGCGGGACGTCGACGGCGCGGGGGGCGTCGCCCGAGTCGCCGAACGAGCATCGACGTCGCGGCTTCGCGGACGACCACCTCCAGCAGCGCGCAGCAGGTTGGCGCTGACCACGTTCGGCATGCCCGAGCGGTGCAGCCAGTCGCCGCCCCACACCTCACCGCCGGCTTCGGCCAGCGCGACACCGAGCTCGTCGACCGTGGCGAAGCGATCGGCCAGCGACGATGCCAGCGCGCGATCCACCACGGCGGCGATCGCCGCCGGGACCGAGGGAGCGGCGACGCTCAACCGTTGCGCCGGCTCGTGTGCACGGCGGTAGACCGCGGCGGTCGGGTTGAGGTCCTCCGGGAACGGCATGCGATCCGACAGCAGCTCGAACAGCACGACACCCGCGGCATAGACGTCCACCTGCGGCCCGGTCGGCTCGCCGCGCGCCTGCTCGGGCGCCAGGTAGGCCGGGGTGCCGAGCACCGCACCTTCGACGGTGACGGAGCGGGCGGTGCCGTCGACCACCTTGGCGATCCCGAAGTCGGCGATCTTCACCGTCGACGTGGCGGCGTACAGCACGTTGACGGGCTTGATGTCGCGGTGCACGACGCCGCGCTCGTGCGCGTACTGCAAGCCGGCGCAGATCGCCAGCACGGTCGCACATGCGACGTCCGGCGCGAACGAACGACTCGCGAGACGATCGGCAACCGACCCACCGACCATGTGCTCCATCACCAGCAGGCACAGCGGACCGTCCGCGACGTAGTCGTACACCGGCACGATGTGCGGATGATCGAGCGCGGCGAGGAGTCGCGCCTCCGACTCGAAACGCGAGCGTGCAGCTTCGTCGCCGACGAGGTGCGGTGCGAGCTGCTTGATGGCCACCGCCCGGCCGAGCCCGACGTGCCAGCCGCCGACCACCACGCCGTGGGCGCCACGGCCCAGCACGGCGCCGACGTTGTAGCCCGGAAGTGCTGCTTCGAGAGCGTCGCGTTCGTCGTCGGAGATGTCGTCAGGCGTCGCCATGACGGCGTTCCTCGGCACGGGGATCGGGCCCGGCAGCCCAGACGAAGGAGAGGTCGGTCGCACCGATGCGGATGACGTCCCCATCGGCCAGACGGTTCTCCGAGACGAGCGCTCCGTTGACGAACGTGCCGTTCGTCGAGCGACGATCGACCAGCGTGAAGCCCTCGGACGTCCCGCGGATCACGGCGTGGTGCCGGCTTGCCTCGGCGTCGTCGAGCACGACGGTGTTGTCGTCGTCACGTCCGATCGTGCAGGACACCCCGAGGGTGAGTGAACGACCGGCCCACTGCAGGGTGGCCGGAGCCTGGTCGCCGTCGAACCGTCGCACCACAGTCGTGCGTGCCGCACTCGACGGCGCACCGACGCCGGCCCACTGCAGCTGATCCGACTGCCGCAGCACCTCGCCCTCCAGCCGACGCAGCTCCGGGCTCGGCTCGAGCCCGAGCTCGTCGCGCAGGTGCTCGCGCAGCCGGCGGAACGCGGCGAGCGAGTCCGATTGACGGCCGCTGCGATACAGCGCCAGCATCAGCTGTGCGACCAGCTGCTCGCGCATCGGGTTCGCCTGAGCCAGCTCGATCAGCTCGCCGACGACCTCCGCGTGTCGCCCGAGGTCGAGCTCGTCGCGAACGTGGCGTTCGTACGCCGACAGCCGTTCTTCGACCAGCCGGACGATGACCGGTCGCGCGAACGGCTCGTCTTCGAGGCCGTCGAGCGGTGATCCAGTCCACTGCTCGAGCGCCTCGGTACGCAAGAGGCGGGCGCGAGCGGTGTCGGCGCCGGCGCGTTGCTCTTCACCGATCAGCCGCCGGAACCGGTGGAGGTCGACGGCGACCGCCGGCACGCTCATGACGTACCCGGGCGCCTGGGTGGTGAGCGGCGACGGGCCGGGAGCGGCGAGGGCCAGCGCCTTGCGCACGTTCCCGACGTGCACCTGCAACGTGCCGACGCTGCCGGCCGGTGCCTCCTCGCCCCACAGCCCCTCGACGAGCGCGCTGGTCGAGACGATGCGCTCCACGTTCAGCAGGAGCAAGGCCAACAACGATCGAGCTTTCGGGCCCCCGAGGTTGACGGCACCGCCACGGAACCGCGCCGACACCGGTCCGAGCAGGCGGAAGTCCCACTCCACCGTCGCGTTCCCGTTCCCCATCGCGTCACAGTAGGAGGTGGCCGCGCCACCCGTCTCCACGAAACCACGGTGCGGTACGGTACGGCCGATGTCGACACCGGTCCTGCTCGTGCACGGTTGGGGTGGTTCGTTCGCGCTCACGTGGCAGGGAAGTGGGTTCACCGAGCTGCTGCGTGATGCCGATCGAGAAGTGATCGGCGTCGATCTCCTCGGCCACGGTGAAGCGCCCAAGCCACACGAACCGGAGGCGTACGTCGATCTGACGACGCGCATCGTCGAGGCGCTCCCCGATCAACCGGTCGATGCCGTCGGCTTCTCACTCGGGGCGATCACGCTGCTGCAGCTGGCGATCCGCGAGCCGCACCGCTTCAACCGGCTCGTGCTCGCCGGCATCGGGCGCAACGTCGTGCATCCCGAGGCCGACGACGGGCGCGGTGAACGGATCATCGCCGCGGTCGAGGGCACTGCGCCGGACAGCGACACCGGTTCGCTCGTCTTCGCCAACTACGCCAGGCAGGGCAACAACGACAAGGACGCGCTGGTCGCGGTGCTGCGCCGGCCACGCCAACCCGATCTCACGGCAGCCGACTTCGCCCGTGTCACGTGCCCGACGCTGGTCGTCATCGGCGATCGCGACTTCGCCGGGCCCGGCGACCCGCTGGCTGACGCACTGCCGAACGCGACGCTGAAGACGCTGCGCAACACGGACCACTTCGCCACCCCGGAGTCGTTCGGGTTCATCGACGCCACGCTCGAGTTCCTCGACGCGCTGCCGGCCTGAGGGCCGATGGCCTCCGCCACCGAAGCAGCGGTCGCGGCCGCGCTCGACGTGCTGCAGCGTGGCGGTCTCGTGGCGATCCCCACCGAGACCGTCTACGGGTTGGCAGCCAATGCCGACGACGACACGGCCGTGCGACGGGTGTTCTCCGTCAAGGGCCGTCCGACCGACCACCCGTTGATCGTGCACGTCGCGGCCGCTGATCACCTCGGCGCCTGGGCCGCATCCGTGCCGCCCGCCGCTGAGGTGCTCGCCGCAACGTGTTGGCCCGGTCCGCTCACCCTGCTGGTGCCCGCGGCGCCCCGCGTGCTCCCGGTCGTCACCGGCGGACGACCGACGGTCGGCGTCCGAGTTCCTGCACACCCGCTGACGACACAGCTGCTGGATCAGTTCAGCGGCACGACCCGGCGTGGCCTCGCAGCACCGTCGGCCAATCGCTTCGGCCAGGTGAGCCCGACTTCGGCCGCACACGTGCTCGCCGACCTCGGTGATGACGTCGACCTGATCCTCGACGGCGGATCGTGCCCGATCGGGGTGGAGAGCACGATCGTCGACTGCACCGTCGACCCGCCGCAGGTGCTCCGTCCCGGCGGGATCAGCGCCGAGACCATCGCCGAGCTGCTGCACGGACGTCTCGCCGAGGCCGACGGACCCAGTCGCGCGCCGGGGATGCTCGCCTCGCACTACGCCCCTGCGTGCCGGGTGCTGTTGGCCGAGTCGATGGCCATCGCCGAACAGCTCGCCGCGGACATCGGGCCCGGTGTCGAGATCGTCGACGGCACCGACGACCTCGTCGGCTACGCCCGCGATCTGTACTCGACGCTGCGCGACGCCGACGCCCGAGGTGTCGCCACGCTGATCGCCGTCCTCCCCCCAGCCGCCGGACTCGGCCACGCCATCCGCGACCGCCTCACCAAAGCCGCCGCGCCGCGTTAGCCGTCCGTCATCTCGGGCTCGCTGCGCTCACCTGCCGTGTTCGCTCGCTGGCTCGCTCACCCGAGCCCCAGCCGCCGATCCGCGCGGAGGGTTTCACGCCCACCCGAGCGCGCGCCAAAGCCTCCACCCCTCCCGCGCGGAGGGTTCCGCGCCCACCCGGGCGCGCGCCAAACCCTCCACCCCACCCGCGCGGAGGGATCCGCGCCCACCCGGGCGCGCGCCAAACCCTCCACCCCACCCGCGCGGAGGGATCGACGCCCACCCGAGCGCGCGCCAAACCCTCCACCCCACCCGCGCGGAGGGATCCACGCCCACCCGAGCGCGCGCCAAACCCTCCACCCCACCCGCGCGGAGGGATCCACGCCCACCCGAGCGCGCGCCACACCCTCCACCCCTCCCGCGCGGAGGGATCCACGCCCACCCGGGCGCGCGCCAAAGCCTCCACACCGACGACTCGAGCTCGGGTGAGCGAGCCTGCGAGCGAACACGGCCAGGCGAGCGCAGCGAGCACCGAGCTCAGAGCTGATTGAGGTTGGCGACCCAGACGTCGCGGACGGCTTCGGCGTCGGGGGCGGGGCCGCCGTCCGGGCTGGCGACGGTGAGGCTGACGGTGCTCCCGCCCGCATCGGGCACGAGATCGAGTCGGCACCAGCACGGCACCGGTTCGGTCAGGTGCACCTCCAACAGGTAGGGCGGATCGTCGACGAGCACCTCACCGATCCACGCGGTGACGACCAGCAGCGCCTCGAACGCCTCGGCCGGCAGCGCATCGATCGTGAACGACGGGCTGTCGCGCTCGATGCGGTACCGCGGTGCTCGAGGGCGGCGAACGGGAGGCGCCGATGGTGCGCTCGCCGTCGGTACCGGGGTGGGGTCGACGAGTGGGCGCCGACCGGTGAGGTGGCCCACCGCCGCATCGAACGCGGCATTGACCTCCTGCATCCGCACCCCGTCGCCGCCGTGATCGGGATGCACCTCGCGCGCCAGTCGCCGCCGGGCAGCACGCACGTCATCCAGCGTTGCATCCCAGGTCAGACCCAGGACGGTGAAGGGATCGGTCACCGTCGCCATTCGGTGTGCTGCGTGCCGTCGGGGTCGACCGCCCACGGCGCCGACGCGCCCCACGCGTCGTCGAAGACGAGCTGATCGACGGGCTTGCGGCGCACCGGACCATGCGAGCCGGCAGGCCGACCGAGCGTGATCGTCGCCGAGATCGCCGCACCGTCCGGGATCCCGAGCAGCTCGCGCAGCTGCGGCTCGACCCCTTGGTGGAAGCCGGTGAGCGCACCGCCGAAGCCATGCGCCCGCGCTGCGAGCAGCAGGTTCTGGCACGCCGGGTAGATGGATGCCCCTTCGGACGGATGCGGCGACCGGTAGCGCACGAGGCAGGCCAGCACGATCACCGGGACGTCCTCGATGTGGTCGACGTAGTGCTGCATCGTCGCCGCCATCCGCGACTTCGGCGAATCGGCGACGGCGCCCGACCCCTCGTCGTAGGCGTCCGCAGCCCGCTTGGCCGCCCAGCTGGCACGGAACGCCTCACCCAACAGGGCCTTGGCCTGCATGGCCAGCGGCCCGTCACGCAGCACGAGGAACCGGAACGGCTGGCGGTTCGAGCCGCTCGGCGCACGGGTGGCGTGCCACAGGATCGACGACAGGACGTCGTCGGGGATCGGCTCGTCGGTGTAGCGGCGGATCGTGCGAGTGGTGGCGAGGGACCCGAGCGCCTCCGACAGCACCGGCGGTTCGGTCATCGTTAGCGACCGGTGAAGGTGGCCGGCCGCTTCTCCATGAACGCGGTGACGCCCTCGCGGAAGTCGTCGGTGCGCAGCAGCGGCAGCAGCTGCAAGAACACGTGGTGAACGTTCTGTTCGAACGTCTCGGTCTCCGCAGCGCGCATCATCCGCTTGATCGCCCGAACGGCGAGCGGGGCGTTGGCGGAGATCTCCCCGGCCAGCTCAGCGGCAGCCTTCGACAGCTCGCCGTCGGGCACGACTCGGTTCACCAGCCCCAGTTCGAGCGCTTCGTCGGCCAGCAGGGTGCGGCCGCTGAAGGCGATCTCGGCCGCTTTGGCGTAGCCGACCATGCGCGGCAGCAGCCAGGTCCCGCCGCTCTCCGGCAGGATGCCGCGCTTGGCGAATCCGGGGTTGAGCTTGGCCGATTGCGTCGCGATGCGGATGTCGCAACCGAGTGCCAGGTCCAGGCCGTATCCCGCCGCTCCCCCGTTCAGGGCAGCAATGGTCGGCGTGTCGATCTGGTGCAGGACGATCGGCGGCGCGTCACGCAGTTCGAACTCGCCGGGCTGAACGTCGGTGCTGCCGAGTCCGCCGAGTGAGCCCTTGGCACTGCCCATCTGGGCCGCCAGGTCGAGGCCGGCGCAGAAGGCCCGACCGCTGCCGGTGATGATGATGCAGCGCACCTCACGGTCGCGGTCGGCCCGCAGCAGGAGCTCGGAGATGCTGGTCAGCATCGGTCCGCTGATGGTGTTCATGCGCTCCGGCGCGTTGAGCGTCAAGACGGCGACGTGATCGGTGACGTCGTAGAGCACCTCCTCACCTTCGGCGACTCGGGGCGGCGTGGAATCGGGCTGCAGATCGGTGTCGGGCACGTTTCGAAACGGTACTGCCGGTGTTGGGCGTCCTTGTTACCCACCGGTCATCGGCCTAAGCTGCCTGTCTCGCAATCAACCCCAGGTCGTTTCGGCGTCCTGGTCTCCAAGGGGGAGAACCCAAATGCAGAAATCCCGTGTGCGCCAGTTCGGCGCACTCCTGGTAGGCCTCGGCCTGCTGGCAACGGCCTGTGGCAGCGACGAGAAGGACGGAACCGGCACCACGCCGGCCGTCACCACTCCCGCAGTCACCGAGCCCGCCGGCACCGATCCCGCCGGCACCACGCCCACCGCCACCGATCCGGCCGGCGAAGGCGTCACCTGCGACGGCGGCGCCACGCTTGCCTTCCTCGGTGCGCTTTCCGGCGACAACGGTGCGCTCGGCCAGAACATGATCAATGGCGGCCAGATCGCCATCGACGAGTTCAACGCCGCCAACCCCGGCTGCCAGGTCACCTTCGACACCAGCTACGACTCGCAGGGCGATCCGGCCCAGGCCGGTCCGCTGGCCGACGCCATCGTGAACAACGACAAGATCATCGGTCTCCTCGGACCAGGCTTCTCCGGTGAGACCAACGCCACCGGCCCGACGTTCGACGGCGCCGGTCTCGGCTTCGTCAGCCCGAGCGCGACCAACGTGAAGCTCTCCACCAACGGTTGGAAGGTCTTCCACCGCGTGCTGGCCAACGACGGTCTCCAGGCTCCTGGCGTCGTCACGTTGATCAAGGACACCGTGAAGGCCACCAAGGTCGGCGTCATCGACGATGCTTCCGACTACGGCAAGGGTCTCGCCGACGCAGTTCGTGACGGCCTGGGCGACCTCGACGTCGCAGACGCGACCATCGACCCGAAGGCTGCCGACTACTCGGCCGCCGTCACGGCGATGGCTGACGCCGGTGTCGACACCGTGTTCTACGGCGGGTACTACGCCGAAGCCGCCAAGCTCGTCCAGCAGCTCCGCGACGCCGGCGTCACCGCCACGTTCGTGGCCGGCGACGGCGTGCTCGACCCGGCGTTCGTGGAGAACGGTGGCGAGGCCACCGACGGTGCATACGTCACCGCCACCGGCGCCCCGTCCGACATCAACCCGGAGTTCGCCGCCGCCTACGAGGCCAAGTTCGGGACTCCCCCGGGCCTGTACTCGCCGGAGTCGTACGACGCGGTCAACATCATGCTCGCCGGCATCGCAGCCGGGAACCTCGACCGCGAGTCGCTGAACACGTTCATCAGCGCATTCGACGGCGAGGGCATCACCAAGCACCTCAAGTTCGACGAGACGGGTGAGGTGGCCGGTTCGGCCGTCTACTACTCGGTCGTCGAGGGTGGCGCGCTGGTTGCCAAGGGTCTCATCGGCGGCTGATCCAGCCATCGAAGTGATTCGTGTCGGAGAGGGTCGAGACCGAAAGGTCTCGGCCCTCTTCGCTTTCCGCTACTGTCCGCAAACCATCAGCTCAACCACCATCAGCCCAACCACCATCAGCCCGGTCTGAGGAGCATCCTTGACGTTCGAAAACTTTGCGTCGCAGTTCTGGACCAACTCGATCAACGGGTTGGTGCTCGGATCGGTGTACGCGCTGATCGCACTCGGCTACACGCTCGTGTACGGCGTGCTCCGACTGATCAACTTCGCCCACTCGGAGATCTTCATGGTCTCCGCGTTCGGGTCGTTCATCGCCCTCGACATCCTCAACATCCCCGATGGCAACCCGTACAAGACGGGCATGGCACTGGTCGGCACGTTGGCCTTCTGCCTCGTCGTCTCGATGGCCATCGGCGGGGCGTCGGCCGTGTTCCTCGAACGCGTGGCCTATCGCCCGTTGCGACGACGGAACGCGCCACGTCTCGTGTTCCTGATCTCGGCGATCGGCGCCAGCTTCGCCATCTCCGAGGCCGTCGGTGAGTGGGGTGCCAAGCAGCGTGAGGAGTACCGTCTGCCACGAGTCCTCGAGCGCGACCAGGTGTTCACCGTCTTCGGCGCCAAGGTCTTCAACAACGCGATCATCGTCGTCGTCGGCGCGTTGCTGATGATGGTCGCCCTGCTCCTGTTCGTCAGCCGCACCCGGGTCGGTCGCGGCATCCGCGCCGTGGCCCAGGACGCCGACACCGCCAAGCTGATGGGTGTCGACGTCGACAAGGTGATCGTCATCACCTTCCTCGTCGGCGGGATCATGGCCGGCGGAGCCGCCTTCCTCTACGAGATCTACAACGGCACCGCGCGCAACTCGCTCGGGTTCCAACTGGGCGTGAAGGCGTTCATCGCTGCCGTGCTCGGCGGCATCGGCAACATCCGCGGCGCGTTGCTCGGCGGTCTGCTCCTCGGTCTGATCGAGAACTGGGGAACCAGTCTGTTCGCCTCCAACCAGCAGCTCGGCACCGTGGTCGCCTTCGTCGTGCTCGTGCTCGTCCTGATGCTCAGACCGACCGGCCTGCTCGGTGAGTCGCTCGGACGGAGCAAGGCATGAACGACCAGACCGCGCCCCCCACCGCCGCCGCGAGCCAGGTCTTCGGCGGGGTCATCGGTGCCGCCAGCGACGCCCAACGGGCGATCCGCAAGCGCTGGCACTCGATCCCTCGACCGGTGCGTCTGCTGATCGGCGTCGGCGGGATCGCCGTGCTGTACCTGCTGCCGATCATCCGACCGCCGTTCCTCACCACGACGACGCCGGACTTCTCCTCGCTGCTCGCCCGCAACGTGGTGATCTACGTGCTCATCGCGCTCGGGTTGAACGTCGTGGTGGGCATGGCCGGCCTGCTCGACCTCGGCTACGTCGGCTTCTACGCCATCGGCGCCTACACGGTCGGCATCCTCAGCTCGCAGCACGGCAACCTGCCGTGGCTGATCTGCCTCCCGATCGCCGTCGCCGTGTCGATGCTGTCCGGAGCCATCCTGGGTGCGCCGACGCTGCGATTGCGCGGCGACTACCTGGCGATCGTGACGCTCGGCTTCGGCGAGATCATCCGCCTCCTCGCCAAGAACTTCGACTGGCTCGGCGCAGCCGGTGGCATCAAGGCCATCCCGCCGCCGCCGAACATCGGGCCGTTCAAGTTCGGGGTGCTGAACAACAACAGCTACTACTACCTCGGTCTGACGATCGTCATCATCGTCTACTTCTTCATCCATCGCCTGGAGCACAGCCGGGTCGGTCGTTCGTGGACCGCCATCCGTGAAGACGAGGACGCTGCGGCCCTCATGGGCGTGCCCACGTTCAAGTTCAAGATGTGGGCGTTCGCCATCGGCGCTGCCATCGGCGGCCTGGCCGGGACCCTCTACGCCACCAAGGCCAAGTTCATCAACCCCGACAACTTCGAGCTGAAGCTGTCGATCCTGTTCCTTGCCGCGGTCGTCCTCGGTGGTCCGGGCAACCAGTTCGGCGTGATCATCGGTGCCTTCCTCGTCAGCTGGACGCCAGAGCGGTTCCGCGAGATCCACTTCTTCGGCCTCAACCTCGACTTCAGCACCAGCCGGTACTTCTGGTTCGGCCTCGCACTCGTGATCATCATGATCTTCCGGCCGCAAGGCCTGTTCCCACGACGATTGGCGGGGCGACGAAGGAACTCGTCCGTCGACCCGGACGAGCCGCTGGTCGACGGTGGCGTCACCGAGCACCACGTCGCCCTGGCAGATGAAGGGATCCCGGAATGAGCGCGCTGCTCGAAGTCGACAACGTGACCATGCAGTTCGGTGGGCTCACCGCGCTCGGCGAGGTGGACTTCTCCATCGATGAGGGCGAGATCCTCGGGCTCATCGGGCCGAACGGCGCCGGCAAGACCACCTGCTTCAACGTGATGACCGGGGTGTACCAGCCGACGTTGGGCGCGGTCCGGTTCCAGGGCAGGCCGCTGGCGAAGATGGCCAAGCACAACATCACCAAGCTCGGCATCGCCCGCACGTTCCAGAACATCCGCCTCTTCCCGGAGATGTCGGCACTGGAGAACGTGATGGTCGGCACCGACGCGCACCATCGCAGCAGCATCGGGTCGGCGATGTTCCACCTGCCTCGCCACAAGCGCGAGGAGCACCATGCCCTCACCCGTTCCCTCGAGCTGCTCGAATTCATGGGCATCGCCGACCGCGCCGACGATGCGGCGAAGAACCTGCCCTACGGCTACCAGCGACGTCTCGAGATCTGCCGAGCGCTGGCCACCGAGCCCAAGCTGCTGTGCCTCGACGAGCCGGCCGCCGGCTTCAACCCGGCGGAGAAGATCGAGCTGCAGGGCCTGATCCGCCAGATCCGCGACCAGGGGTACACGGTGCTCCTCATCGAGCACGACATGAGCCTCGTGATGGGCGTCACCGATCGCATCGTGGTCCTCGACTTCGGTCGCAAGATCGCCGAAGGCAAGCCGGAAGACGTGCGTTCCAACCCGGCGGTCATCGCCGCCTACCTCGGGGAGCCGACCGATGCTGCTTGAGGTCACCGATCTGCACGTCCACTACGGCCGCATCGAGGCGATCAAAGGGATCTCGTTCAACGTCAACGAAGGTGAGATCGTCACGCTGATCGGGGCCAACGGTGCCGGCAAGTCGACCACGCTGAAGACGCTGAGCGGCATCCGTCCCGTGACGTCGGGTCGCGTCGTGTTCGAAGGCAAGGACATCACCAACATGCCGGCGCACAAGCGCACGGAGATCGGCATCTGCCAGGCGCCGGAAGGGCGTGGCATCTTCCCGGGCATGACCGTCACCGAGAACCTCGACATGGGCGCGTACATCCGCAAGGACCGCAAGACACCGGCCTACCAGGCCGACCTCGATCGAGTCTTCGAGCTCTTCCCGCGTCTCGCCGAACGGCGCTCACAGGCCGGCGGATCGATGTCCGGCGGTGAGCAGCAGATGCTGGCCATCGGACGGGCCTTGATGGCCAAGCCGCGCGTGCTGCTCCTCGACGAGCCGTCGATGGGATTGGCACCGATGCTGATCGCCCAGATCTTCGAGATCATCACCGAGATCAACAAGCAGGGCACCACGGTGCTGCTGGTCGAGCAGAACGCCGCACAGGCGCTCGCACGCGCCGACCGCGCCTACGTGTTGGAGACCGGGCACATCGTCAAGACCAGCGACGCCAAGAGCCTCCTCGACGATCCCGCCGTGCGCGCCGCGTACCTCGGCGGCGCATGACGGAGCAGGCGAGCTCCGGGCCGGAGGGGTTCACGCTCGACAGCACGCAGGCCATCCCGCAACCGACGTTGCGCGGCGGGCTGCGCCCCGACGAGTGCGAGATCCTGCTGATCCGCCACGGCCGCAGTGCGGACGTCGTCCCCGGTTCGCCGGAGTCGGCCGACCCGTCGCTGCACGAGCTCGGCGTGGAGCAGGCCCAGCGACTGGCCGAGCGACTGACGTCGAAGACGATCCACGCGGTGTACAGCTCGCACCTGGCTCGAGCGGTGGAGACGGCAACGCCACTGGCGCTGCCCCGCGGGCTGACCGTCGACCAGCACGTCGACCTGGAGGAGATCCGCCTCGGCGACTGGGCCAACGGCGAGTTCCGCCGGCGTGCATCGATCCAGGACCCGGAGTGGGTGGCCTGGAGCCGCACCGGCCGGTGGGACGGCATCCCCGGCGGCGAGGGCGACGACGCGTTCCGCGGCCGCACGTCGGCCGTGATCGAGCACCTCGTGGCCGGGCACGGCGGAGAGACGATCGCCGTCGTCGCACATGGCGGCACGATCAACGTCATCCTCTCCTGGGCGCTCGGCGTGCACCGCACGCTCTGGGCAACCATCGAGAACACGAGCATCAGCACGCTGCTGCTCGGGCCCGATGGGCCGACCGTCGTCGGCATCAACGACTGCCATCACCTCTTCGACCCGGTGCTGGCACGCGGCTGATCGCTACGTTCCAACGGTGACCGTTTCTCCGCCGCCGCCGATCCGCACCCGAGTCTCCGAGATGCTCGGCATCGACTACCCGATCGTGCAGGCGCCGATGGGCTGGATCGCCCGCTCGCAGCTCGCCTCGGCGGTCAGCAACGCCGGGGCGCTCGGCATCATCGAGACGTCTTCGGGCGAGCTCGACGCGATCCGCGCCGAGATCATCGCCATGCGCGAGCTGACGGACAAGCCGTTCGGCGTGAACATCGCCCAGCTGTTCGTCCGCGACCCGTCGATCGTCGAGTTCGTGGTCGAGCAAGGCGTTCGCTTCGTCACCACGAGCGCCGGCGACCCGACGAAGTACACCGCACAGCTGAAGGCCGCCGGTCTCACCGTGTTCCACGTCGTGCCGACGCTGGCCGCGGCGTTGAAGGCAGTCGACGCCGGCGTCGACGGACTCGTGGTCGAGGGCGGCGAGGGCGGCGGGTTCAAGAACCCGCGCGACGTGGCGACGATGGTGCTGCTGCCGCTCGTCGTGTCGAAGGTGTCGGTGCCGGTGGTCGCCGCCGGTGGCATCGCCGACGGCTGGGGCATGGCCGCCGCGTTCGCGCTCGGCGCCGAGGGCGTGCAGATGGGCACGCGCATGGTCAGCGCGACGGAGAGCCCGGTGCACGCCAACTGGAAGGACGCGATCGTCGCGGCAGCGGAGACGGACACGGTGTTCCTCAACCGCTTCTCCCGTCCCGGCCTGCGCGCGTTGCGCACCGAGCGCACGACGCGTTTGGAGCGCGAGGACCACGTCGACATGAGCGAGTTCGGCCGCGCCCTCGACCTCTACTTCGGCGGCGACATGGAGGCAGCGATCGCGCTCAGCGGTCAGGTGGCCGGTCGCATCGACGAGGTGCGGCCCGTTGCCGACATCATCCGCGACACGGTGGTCGAGTTCCGCGAGCGCATCGCTGCGCTCGGCATCCACACCTGAGCTCGTTTCGTTCGGTAGCCTTTCGAGCGGGTGGAGACCCGGTGCTCGGCGACCTCGTCGTCGGGCGGAGTTCGAGGTCCACCGTGAAGTTCGAGACGATGAAGAAGATGGCGATCTACATGGCCTTCACCTTTGCGCTGCTCTCGATCTGGCACGACCCTGCAGGCGCCGCCGACGCAGCCGGTGAGTTCGTCGGCGGGCTCGGCAACTTCTTCGCCACCGCCCTCGACAAGTTCATGACGTTCGCCAAGAACCTCTTCTAGCCCTCTGCTCGCCGGCTCTCGACCAGCGCGGCGAGGTTGGCCAGGGCCATCCGCGTGCCCTCCTCGTTGCCGGCCACCGAAACGATCGCGGGCAGCCCCTCGTGCAGCACGGTCACCTCGGTCGCGCCGTTCACGTCGACGAGCGTGGTCGTCATCGTCATCTCACCCTGCATCGCCGGATCGTCCGTCTCGAACTCGATCATCTCGACGACACGCTCGTCGGGGACCAGCTCGACGAAGCGACCGTGGTAGGTGTCGGTGTGCTCGGAGGTCTTGCCCACCGCGCTCGGCTCGTCGTACGTGAGCGAGACGCGGAAGGTGCCGCCCGTGGTGGCGTCGAGCTGGTGCACCTCGCAGCGCATCCCATCGGGCACGCGCCAGCGGGCAACGTCGTCCGGGTCGATCAACGCCCGGTACACCGCCGACCGCGGTGCATGGACGAGACGAGAGACCGACGTCGTGCTCATCGCGCTACAGCTCGGCGTGCGGCTGGACCGCACTGCTCTGCTCGTCACGGGCCGAGTCGGCGAGCTGCGACGCGTTCAGAGCGACGCGCGTGGTCGAGCACCACATCCACACGGTGATCGCCCACAGTGCAGTGGCGCCGCCGACGTGGACGAACACCAACCCGGCGGGCACGCCGGCGGCGTACTGCACGTAGCCGACCGTTCCCTGGGCCGTGGCCGCGCAGAACCAGGCCACGATCGGGGCATCGAGCACGCGACGGTCGTGCTGCAACCGACGCAGGTGCCACAGCAACCACAGCGCCATCGCTACTGCGATCCACACGACGATGCCGTGGATCCGCGTCACGGTGGTGATCGCCAGGTCGAAGCGCCGAGCGTCGATGTCACCGGCGTGCGGACCGGTACCGGTGACCACCGTGCCGGCGATGATCGCCATGGCAGTCCACACCGTCAGCACGACCACGCGCTTGCGCGTCCTTGGCACGACCGACGCGATGCGCCGACCTTCGTCGGGCTCACCGGCACGACGGACGAGCACGACCGCGTTGGCAACGAGGACCATCGAGACGAGGAGGTGGGCCTGCACCGCGGCCGGGTGGAGGTGCACCAGCACCGTGATCCCACCGAGCACGATCTGGGCCAGCACCCCACCGACCAGGCCGACGGCCAGCCAGGTGAGATCACGTCGACGCGGGCGGCGCTTGAGCGCCGCCAGGACGGCGACGATCACGATGGCGGACACCAGGCCGGTGAACAAGCGATTGATCTGCTCGATCGCGGCGTGACCGGTGGACACGTCGATCAGTGAGCTGTCGTTGCAGTTCGGCCAGTCGTCGCACCCGAGACCCGAGCCGGTGAGGCGCACGGCCGCGCCACTGACCACGGTGATGCAGAGCAACGCCAGCGCGACCACCGAGATGCGGCGGTACTCCTTCGGGGAGATCCCGTCTCGACGGATCCGCTGGATGATCTGGCGCAGCCGCAGCACGGCACGCAGGCTAGGCGTGACGGGCTGCGAGCACCCAGCGGTCCTCCGGCCCCGGGCACGGGTGTGACGGATGAGTACGGTCGGCCCGTGCTCACCAGCTACGACGACTTCCCGATCCACCAGGCGCCCGTCCCGATGGCCCACACGGCGACGGCGGACCTCAACCACTACGACCGCTACTTCTTCAACGGGTACAGCGCCGACGGCGGGGTCTACTTCGGTGCGGCGATGGGGCTCTACCCGAACCGTCACGTCTGCGACGCGGCGTTCAGCGTCATCGTCGAGGAGGGCGGTGGTCGCGTGCAGCGCAACGTGTACGCGTCGCAGCGAGCTCCGCTCGATCGGCGCGATGCGACCTCCGTCGGCCCCGTCCGCGTCGACGTGATCGAACCGCTGCATCGCCTGCGCGTCACCGTCGACGCACCCGAGCACGAGTTGCGCGCCGACCTCGTGTTCACCAGCCGCTCGCCGGCCATCGAGGAGCCGCACTTCTTCCAACGCGTCGGCGCCCGCGTGTTCTTCGACTACACGCGCCTCACCCAGTTCGGCAGCTGGGAGGGTTGGCTGGAGGTCGACGGTCGTCGCATCGAGATCCGTCCCGACGACGTGCTCGGCTCGCGCGATCGCTCGTGGGGCATCCGTCCGGTCGGCGAGCCGGCGCCGAGCGGCGCACCCGTCGGGCTGCCCCAGTTCTTCTGGCTCTGGGCCCCGGTCAACTTCCCGTCGCTGTCCACCCACTTCGACGTCAACGAGTTCGGCGATGGCCGCCGCTGGCACGAAGTCGGCGCCGTGGCACCGGTCGGCACGACCGACGCCGAGCTGTCGCGGACCGTCGACTACCGCGTCGAGTGGCGGCCAGGCACCCGGTGGGCGGCTTCGTTCGAGTACGACCTGGTCGACTGGGCGGGTGGCGTGCACACCGTCACGCTCGATCCGCAGTACGAGTTCCAGATGCTCGGCATCGGCTACGGCCACCCGCTGCACGGACACGGCACGTGGCAGGGCGAAGCGATGGTCGCCGGCGACCGGATCGACCTGCCGGTGACCACCCCGTGCACGCGCGAGCACATCCACATCCAAGCCCTCTGCCGGGCCACGTACCGCGCCCCCGACGGCCGCACCGAGACCGGCATCGGCATCCTCGAACAGCTCGCCATCGGCCCCCACCCCACCGGCCTCACCGGCATCTTCGAAGAGTTCTGAAACTGGATGTCTCACGCGCGGGCATGCCGCGCGTCAGACATCCAGTTCGAGCAATCGAGCATGGGCGCCGCGAGCCGGCGAGCAAGCACGGCAGGCGAGCGCAGTGAGCCCAAGATGAACAGTTACGTGTGGCGGATGGTCATGCCGCCGTCGACGGGGATGCTGACGCCGTTGACGAAGCTCGACGCGGGCAGGCACAGGTTGAGCGTCATGTGGGCCACCTCCTCGGGGTCGCCGTAGCGGCGCAGCGGCACGCGCCGCTTGGCGTAGATCTCCTTGGCCGCGTCGTCGATGCCGGCGGTCATCCCCGTGTTGATCGGCCCGGGGCAGATGCAGTTGACCGTCACGCCGTGCCGACCGAGCTCGACGGCGAAGCTCTTCGTCAGCCCGACCACGCCGGCCTTCGTCGCCGCATACGCGGACAACCCGGCGGTCGTCACGATCGATTCGGTCGAGGCGATGTTGACGATGCGTCCACCGTTGGGTGCCTGGCGCAGGAACGGCAAGCAGAGCCGGATCAAACGCGAGTGCGACGTGAGGTTGACGTCGAGGGTTCGCGCCCAGTTGGACTCGTAGTCGTCCTCCTCCTGGAAGGCAGAGTTGATCAGCGAGATGCCGGCGTTGTTGACGAGCACGTCGATGCCGCCGAACGCACCGAGCACCGAGGCGACGAGGTCCTTCAACGACTGGTGATCGCCGACGTCGCACACCACCCCGATCGCCGCATCACGGCCGTGCGCCTCACGGATCTCGTCCTCGACCGCGGCGACGGCTTCGGCGTTGAGGTCGACGACCGCCACGCGCGCGCCCTCGTCGGCGAACAGCCGCGCAGTGGCACGACCCATGCCAGAGGCGGCACCGGTGACGATGACGCGAGCGCCGGCAACGGAACGGGACAGGGCGGTCAATCGGGCCATGGTCGGACCATATGTCCCGAGGTCGGACGATGTCCCAGCGGAGTGCGAGCGGCAGCGATAGCGTTCGCCGCAGTGAAGAAACCGACGGTTGAAGAGCGCCGCGCCGAGATCCTCGAGACCACATGTGAGGTCGTCATCGAGCGTGGCTTCGCAGGTACCCGCATTGCCGACGTGGCCAAGCGGCTCGACGTGTCGAGCAGTCTGATCCACTACCACTTCGACTCGAAGGAGCAGCTGCTCGCCGAGGCGTTCGCCCACTACGCCCGCAAGGACCTCGCCGAGATGGAGGGCGAGATCGAGTCCGCTCCCTCCGCGCTCGAGCAGCTCGATCGGGCGATCGGCAACTACGTGCCCGAAGGCAGCGACGACGTCGAGTGGATGCTGTGGATCGACGGGTGGGGCGAGGCGTTGCGCAACCCGATGATGAAGAAGATCAGCCAGGAGCTCGACGAGCAATCGGCCGAACTGCTGCAACGGGTGATCGCCGCAGGCGTCGAGTCCGGCGAGTTCACCTGCCCCGATCCGAGGGCAACGGCGGCGCGGCTCACCGCCCTCGTCGATGGCCTCGCCGTGCAGTTCGCCGCCCACGACGGGATGATGGATCGCTCCGCACTGATCCACCACGTCCGTGTCATCGCCGCCGCCGAGGTGGGCGTGCCGGTGGCAGCGTTCGAGTCGGCGTCATCCGAGGCGTCCGCAGTTGCCGGGCCCCCGTCCCCGGCCACCGAGGCTGCGCTGCGCCGCCTGATCAGCCGCTACTGCGACGCCGTGATGCGCAACGACGTCAAGCAGTTCGTCGGCTGTTGGACGAAGGACGCCGTGTGGCACCTCGGCGACAAGCCGTCGAAGGGCCGCGCCGCGATCCAGCAGCACTTCGAGACCGCGCTCGCCGGCTTGGCGTGGGTGGTGCAGAGCGCGCCGCAGATGGTGTTCGAGGTCGACGAGGTGCGCGGCACCGGCACCGGCCGAGTGCTCGTCAACGAGCGCTTCAAGCGAAGCACCGGCAAGGTCGGCACGTTGCTCGCCACGTACCACGATCGGTACGTGCGCGTTGGTGGCGAGTGGCTGTTCGCCGAGCGTCGTTTCGAGCTCATCGAACGAAGCTGACCCGGTCGATCATCAGGGGCGGACTTCGTAGAAGGCGTTGACGCTGTGATCGACGTCGAGCTTGCGGAACCGGGTGAACCCGGCCGACGCCGCCATCTCCCTGGCCAGGTTCTCGGACAGGCCGAGCGTGCCGAGTCCGGCGCCGTCGGGCTCGCTCATCGCCGAGCTCATGCAACTGAGCACGCTGATCCCGTACATCAGCGATGCCATCGGGTTCTTGCGCGCGTTCTCGGCGAACGTGTCCAACGCCTTGATGTCCACCAGCAGCCAGGTGCCGTCGTCGGCGATCGCCTTGCGGATGGTGTGCATCATCTCCTGCGGATGGGTCATGTCGTGGATGCAGTCGAACGTGGTGATCAGGTCGACGGATCCGTCTGACGGCATCGGCGACTCGCGTGGGTCGAAGAACGAAGCGTTGGTCGCGCCGGCCTCCGCTTGCTTCTCCGCTGCGCGCGCCAGCGCGTAGCGAGAGATGTCGTAGCCGCGGAACGACGAAGCCGGGAACGCCTTGGCCATCAGGAGCGCCGCTCCCCCGGCGCCACAACCGACGTCGACCACGGACGCACCCGCGCGCAGCTTGGCCTCGACACCATCGAGCGCCGGCAGCACCACCGGCAGGAGAAACGCGTTGTTCCACGGCTCGAAGCTGCGCTCGATGCCGACCGCGCCCTGCGGACCGTGACTGTCGTAGTCGTGACCGATCCCGGTGTGGAAGCTGTCACGCACCTCCTCGACCGCCTGCATCGTCTGCGGCAGCCGATGGAACATGCCCATCCCGAACGCCGGGTGCTCGGGGGTGGCCAGCACGGCCTCGGCCTCCGGCGTCAGCCCGTAGCGCTCTTCGCCGTCGCCAGCGACGTCGACCGTGATCAGCTTCGCTGCAGCCTGGTTGTGCGCCCACTCCCGCACCCACCGCTCGTGCATGTCGGTGGCCGCGGCGAGCTGTGCTGTGGTCACCGGACCGTCTGCGTGCATCGCCGACTTCAGCGCGGCGTAGAGGCCGAGCCGATCGCCGAGGTGGATCATCCCGGCCGTCACCGCTCCTTCGAGCTTGGTGAAGACCTGGAACGAGTAGAGCTTCAGCGCATCAGGATCGACCGCGGTCATGATCGGTGCCGATCAGGCCGGGTCGGCGAAGTTGGCCGTGCGCTTCTCGAAGTTGGACATCACCGCTTCGATCTGGTTCTGACGGCCGATGAGCGATCCGATGATCCGCCGTTCCTCGGCGAACTGCTCGGCAGCACCCTGGTTGTTGAGACCGTTGAGCAACGCCTTGGCGCCGCGGATCGCGTCGGGGCTGCGGCCGGCGATCTCGGCGGCCATCGCGTGTGCGTCCTCGTACGGCGTGTCGCTGAGCCTCGTGGCGATGCCGAGCGCGTACGCCTCGCGGCCGTCGAACACGCGGGCGGTGAAGACGAGCTCTTTGGCCACGTCGGCGCGCACCAGCTGGCTGAGCATCAGCGTGCCGGTCATGTCCGGCACGAGACCCCAGTGGACCTCGCGCACGCTGAGCTGCGTGTCAGGGTGGACGATGCGGATGTCGGCGCCGAGCGCGATCTGGATGCCGCCGCCGAGCGCGTGCCCGTGCACCGCGGCGATCACCGGCACCGGCACCTCCTGCCACACCCAGCAGACCTGCTGGCCGAGGTGCGTGATGCGCCCCTCCTTCATCGCGCCAGGGCTGTCGTTCGAGTCGGCCGGAGGCCGGTCGCCACCTGCCTCGGGTTTGGTGGCCATCGCGGAGAACGAGGAGAAGTCGAGACCGGCGCAGAACGACGAGCCCTCGCCGCTGAGCACGACGGCGCGGATGCTGCCGTTGCCGGCGACTTCGGCGCCCGCCTCGGCGAGGGCACTGAACATCGCGCCGTCCAGCGCGTTGCGTTTGTCGGCGCGGATCATGCGGACGTCGGCAACGCCGTCGGTGATGGTGATGGTGACGCGGTCAGACATGCGCGAAGTCTGTCAGGTCAACCCTTTCTGGCTTGCAGCGTGTACGTCATCGCCAACCGCTCCGGATGAACGCGGAGTCGGTACTCGTCGAGCTCCATCTCGACGAACGCGTCGCCCTGCGGGTTCCACGGCGCGGAGTCGTGCTCCTCGAAGGACGTCAGGGTCAACCCGGCGTCCATCACGGCCGTGATGATCTCGCCCAGACCGTGGTTGAACCCGACGCTCGCCGGTGACGCCAGCTCACCTTCGTGCTCCACGTACGACGTCGTCTCGACGAAGACGTTGCCCGCAGTCTCGAAGTACGGGAACTCGACCACGAGCAGGCCGTCCGCTCGGGTGTCACCCAGCGACCACATCATCGGATGCCCCTCGCGGATGAACAGACGTCCGCCGGGCTTGAGCAGCGCGGCGACCACCTCGGCCCAACGACGCACGTCGGGCAACCAGCACAGCGCGCCGATCCCGGTGAAGACGAAGTCGAATCGCTCCGTGCCCAGCGCGTCGACCGCGCCATAGAGGTCGCGCTCGACGTACTCGATCATCTCGCCACAATCTGCTGCCAAGCGGCGCGCCACCTCCAACGCCGGACCGGAGAAGTCGAGGCCGGTCATCCGAGCGCCGAGGCGAGCAAGCGACAGGGTGTCGGTACCGATGTGGCACTGCAGGTGCACACCGTCCAACCCCGAGACCGAGCCGAGCCGCGGCAGGTCGAACTGCACCACCGTGGACAACCACGTCGGATCCTGACGAAAGCGGTCGAGCTCGTAGCCCTGCTCGTGGAACGCGACGCGGCTGTTCCAGTTGGCAAGGTTCATCTCGAGGTAGTTCGACAGCTGCGCTGCTTCGCCTTCGTCCGCATCCATCGCGCCAGCGTTCCACACGAAGGAACCCGCGATGCACGACGACCGGACTCAGGCTTGCGAGACGTCGCCCCAGGCGCTCACCGAGAAGCCACACGTCGGATCGACATCGGCGAACACGTCGACCGTGGTGCTCTCGGCCATGTGCACGCGCAACCCCGAGTACGGCGCCTGCGGTGCGTTGCCGCAGCCTGTGCCGGAGTCGAGGAAGAAGCCCAGCATGGCCCCGGGGTTCACGGTCGCAAGAGCGGGCGGGTTGCCGAAGTAGCTCCCGTCCACCTCGGCGACGTCGATCGTCGACGAGTCAGCGGCGATGCCGTCGATGACCGGGAAGCCGGTCATCGTGCACGGCGCATCACCCACGTAATCGAGAACGACGATCGTTCGCATGTGGCCCATCGCTGCGTCACCGCCGCGCAACGTGCCGGCGAAGTCCGTTCCCCTGCAGGTCCCCTGCACGGCCGGCCCGGCGGTGGTGGTGGTCGACGGTGCGGTGGTGGTCGACGTTGCCGTGGTGGTCGACGTTGCCGTGGTGGTCGACGTTGCCGTGGTGGTCGACGTTGCCGTGGTGGTCGACGGAGCGGTGGTGGTCGACGGAGCGGTGGTGGTCGCCGCATCGGACGAGCAGCTCACACCGACCACCGCCATCACGCCGATCACGACGAAGCGCCCTCTTCGCATGCCTGGCCGTACCCGACCACGGCCGCGCTGAACCCTGGACGGAGGCGCGACCGGCGTCGTGACGCATCGATGCCTCGTGACACACTGGCACGGTGAACCTCAACCTCTCCGCTGACGACGTCCTCAACACCACCCGCGCGGTGCGCAAGCGGCTTGACCTCGAGCGACCGGTGGAGCGTTCGGTCATCGAGGAGTGCCTGCAGATCGCGCTGCAGGCGCCGAGCGGCTCGAACACGCAGGGCTGGCACTGGGTGATGGTCACGGACCCCGCCAAGAAGAAGGCGCTGGCCGACATCTACAAGACGAACTTCGACCAGTACCGCGGCGTGGCCAGCCAGCGCACGTACGCCGATGGCGACCTGCGCGGCGAGCAGGCCGAGCGAGTGACCGATTCGGCGACCTACCTCGCCGACCACTTCCACGAGGTGCCGGTGATGATGGTGCCGTGCATCTTCGGCAAGCTCGACGGCGCACCTACCGTGATGGCTGCAGGCGCCTGGGGCTCGATCCTTCCCGCCGTGTGGAGCTTCATGCTCGCCGCTCGTGAGCGTGGCCTCGGCACCGCATGGACCACCATCCACCTCATGAACGACGGTGAGGAGCGCGCCGCCGAGATCCTCGGCATCCCGTTCGACAAGATCACCCAAGCCGGCCTGTTCCCCATCGCCTACACGATCGGGACCGACTTCAAGCCGGCCAAGCGCCTGCCGCTCGACGGGATCCTCCACTGGGACCAGTGGTGACCGAACTGGCTGCCGGCGCTCGGGCACCCGAGTTCACCCTCCAGTCGGGCGCGGCCTACCGCTTCGACTGGGGTCCGAACGGCTTGCGCGCGCTGGCCGCCGGCAGCGACGTCGTCATCGTCGTCGACGTGCTGCGCTTCACCTCCGCGGTCTGCGCGGCGTTGGAGTCCGGCACGACGGTCTATCCGTATCGCTGGGCCGATGATGGAGCGCCTGCGTTCGCCGCGGCGCGCGGCGCCCGGCTGGCCGGTCTGCGCGAGAACGGCGAGCCGTCGTTGTCTCCCACCGATCTGCTCTGCCTCGAACCCGGCACGCACCTCGTGCTCCCCTCGCCGAACGGATCGGCCCTGTGCTTCGCCGCGGCCGAGCACGGGGCGCGCAACGTGCTCGCCGGGTGCTTGCGCAACGCCGAGGCCACCGCCCGTCGGGCGCGGCAGCTCGCCGGTCACGGCGGCACCATCTCGGTGATCGCCGCAGGGGAACGTTGGCACGGCCACACCGGCCCGATCCGTCCTGCGGTCGAAGACCTGCTCGGCGCCGGGGCGATCCTCCACGCCCTCGACCCAGCGGCCGCGCTGTCGCCACCGCGCTGCTCGCCCGAAGCGGCCGCCGCACGCGCCGCGTTCCTGGCCGCCAAGCCGACCCTGCTCGACACGCTCGAGCAGTGCAGCTCCGGGCGCGAGCTGGTCGCCCGCGGCTGGGCCGACGACGTCGCCACCGCCGCCGCGCTGAACGTCAGCACCACCGTTGCCGAGCTGAAGGACGGCCGCTTCCAGCCGTGACGCCCGGGTTTCACTCCACCAGGCGCAGGCCTTGTGGAGTGGTGGAGGGCTCGGCTTGGGGGAGCTCGACGACGAACTCGGTGCGATGTGCCGGGAAGACGTGCAGGCTCATCAGGACGGGTTGGCCGGTGGTGTCGGTGGTGATCCGCTCGCAGCGCAGCACCGGACTGCCCGCTGGCACGCCGAGCACCTCGGCATCCTCGGCCGAAGCGGCGTCGGCGCCGATCGTCTGCGTGGCGCCGCGCAACGTCACGCCGAGCAGCTCGTAGAAGGGCGTTCGTTCGACGTCTCGCCGGCTGAGTGATTGACCGAGCTCCGCCGGGCACCACACCGTGACGACGGCGAACGGCTGGCCGTCGGCCAGGTTCAAGCGGCGGACGCGCAGCACCTGGTCGACCCCGAGATGGGCACGAACACGCGCCGGCGCCGGCTCGAACGCGAACTGGAGCACCTTGCGTTCAGCGTGCACACCGCGCTCCTCGAGCTGCCCCTCGATCGTCCCCAGCGAGCTGAGCTGCTGGCGCACAGGTGATGCTGCGACGAACCAGCCGAAGCCCTGGCGCGACTCGACGAGCCCTTCGTCCCGCAGCACCTCCAACGCACGTCGCACCGTGACGCGGCTGACGTCGAACTCGCTCGACAGGTCGCTCTCGCTCGGCAGCAGCCGTCCGGCTCCGACCTCGATCAACCGTTGGCGCATCACGCCGGCGATCTCCTGGTACCGGATCGTGCGCATCACTCGGCGTCGACCAGTTCGATGCGGTTGCCGAACGGATCGTCGACGTGGCAACGGATCGTGCCGGGGATCTCGTCGCTCCATCGAACGTCGAGCGCCCGATCGGCCACGAACGCGCGCAGGCCGCGCACGCGCAGGGCCGGATGTGCTTTGCGCGCCGGCACGAAGTCCGCCTCGACACCGAGGTGGACGCGCACGTCTCCCGACTCGAACCAGCACCCGCCGCGAACGGCCAAGGCCGCCGGCTTGGGCACCTCGGGGATGCCGAGCACACCCGAGTACCACGCCCGTGCGGTCGCCTCGGCGCCAACCGGCATCGCCAGCTGCACGTGATCGAGCCCGATCACCGTCGGCCGGGAGAGATTGGCTTGCACGCTCACTTGTATTATGCTTGTCTACATCAACGTGGATTGCAAGTACCGCTTGCAAGTGTGGAGGGCAGAACGATGACCGTCAGCGCAGGAACCCCGATCGAGCTCGTCGAGGGCGTGTACGCCACCCTCCCGGAGCGTCTGGCCGCCGGCAAGGCACGCCTGGGCCGCCCGCTGACGCTGACGGAGAAGATCCTCCTCAACCACCTCTCGGCAGCCGACGAGCCCATCGAGCGCGGCGGCACCTACAACGACTTCCAGCCCGACCGGGTGGCCATGCAGGACGCCACCGCGCAGATGGCGCTGTTGCAGTTCATGACCGCCGGTCTGCCGACCACTGCCGTGCCGAGCACTGTGCATTGCGACCACCTGATCATGGCCAAGATCGGCGCGCGCATCGACCTCGGTGTCGCGGTCGACACCAACAAGGAGGTCTACGACTTCCTTCGCTCGGTCAGTGCCAAGTACGGCATCGGCTTCTGGGGGCCTGGTAGCGGGATCATCCACCAGGTCGTGCTCGAGAACTACGCCTTCCCCGGCGGGATGATGATCGGCACCGACAGCCACACCCCCAACGCCGGCGGACTCGGCATGGTGGCCATCGGTGTCGGCGGTGCCGACGCGGTGGACGTGATGACCGGCTTCCCGTTCAACGTGCGGTGGCCGAAGGTCATCGGCGTGAAGCTGACCGGCACGCTCAGCGGCTGGAGCAGCCCGAAGGACGTCATCCTCGAAGTGGCGCGCGTGCTCACCGTCGAAGGCGGCACCGGGGCGATCGTCGAGTACTTCGGGCCCGGCGCCGACACGATCTCGGCCACCGGCAAGGCCACCATCTGCAACATGGGTGCCGAGATCGGTGCCACCTGCAGCCTGTTCGGCTACGACCAGAACATGGCCGTCTACCTGAAGGCCACCGGTCGCGAAGCGATCGCCGATGCCGCCGACAAGGTGGCCGAGCATCTTCGCCCCGATGACGGCGCGACCTACGACCAGGTCATCGAGATCGATCTCGATCAGCTCAAGCCGCTGATCAACGGCCCGCACTCCCCCGACCGCGCCAACCGCGTCGGTGCTGCGGTTGGCGCCGAGGCCCGCGCCAACGACTGGCCGCTCGACATCTCCGCAGCGCTCATCGGCAGCTGCACGAACAGCTCGTACGAGGACATCACCCGCGCCGCGTCGGTCGCCCGTCAGGCGGCGGCAAAGGGTCTACGGGTCAAGACCGACCTGCTCGTCTCCCCGGGCTCGGAGCAGATCCGGGCCACGATCGAGCGCGACGGTCTCCTCGCCGACCTCGAGGCGATCGGCGCCACCGTGCTGGCCAACGCCTGCGGGCCGTGCATCGGTCAGTGGGATCGTCCGGCCAGCATCACCGGCCAGGCGAACACGATCGTCAACTCGTTCAACCGCAACTTCCCCAAGCGCAACGACGGCTCGGCCAACACCCTGTCGTTCGTCACCTCGCCGGACACCGTGATCGCGCTGGCGCTCGCCGGCCGCCTCGACTTCGACCCGACCACCGACACGATCACCGCTCCCGACGGCACCGAGGTCACGCTCGACTCCCCCGTCGGCGAAGTGCTCCCCGACCGCGGCTACGACCCCGGCCAGAACACGTTCACCGCGCCCCCGGCCGACGGCGGCGACATCGAGGTCAGCGTCTCGCCGACCAGCGACCGCCTGCAGTTGCTCGACCCGTTCCCGGCGTGGGACGGCAACGACTACATCGGCCTGCCCGTGCTGATGAAGGCCAAGGGCAAGTGCACCACCGACCACATCTCCGCCGCCGGCAAGTGGTTGACGTACCGCGGCCACCTGGAGAACATCTCCGGCAACCTGTTCCTCGGCGTGGTCAACGCGTACGACGACGCCGTCGGCGAGGGCAAGGACTTCCGCGACGACTCGCGCGACACGTTCCCGAACCTGGCCAAGAAGTACGGCCAGGCCGGCGTGCAGTGGACCGCCATCGGCGATCGCAACTACGGCGAGGGCTCGTCGCGAGAGCACGCTGCGATGGAGCCCCGGTTCCGCGGTGGTGTGGTGATCTTCGCTCGCAGCTTCGCCCGCATCCACGAGACGAACCTGAAGAAGCAGGGCCTCGTGCCGCTGACCTTCGCCGATCCGGCCACCTACGACGAGATCGGTGAGGACGACCGCATCAACGTGCTCGGCCTCCCCCCGGTGCCCGGCCAGAACGTCCAGTGCGAGATCGTCAAGCCCGACGGCACGGTCGTGCCCTTCGAAGGCGTGCAGACGTTCAGCCCCGAGCAGGTCGAGTGGTTCAAGGCCGGCTCCGCCCTCAACGTCGTGCGCAAGAAGGTCGCCGACGCGCAAGGCTGACCGGGGCCAGACTTCAGGGATGGAGATCCTCGAAGCGATTCGCACGAACGGTTCCGTTCGCGCGTTCACCGGTGCAGCCGTGGATGACGCCACGGTCGCTGCGATCCTCGACGACGCGCGCTTCGCGCCGAGCGGCGGCAACCGTCAGCCGTGGCGCGTCGCCGTCGTCAAGGACGTTGCCACCCGACGCTCGATGGCCGAGCTGATGCAACCCGTGTGGAACGAGTACATCGCCCGCGGCGCGTCGGGGGCGACACCGTTCTCGGTGCACTCCGAACCCGCCGCCGTACCCGTGCCGATCTCACCGAACGCGCTGCTCGACTCGATCGAGTCGGTTCCCGTCGTCCTCGCCATCGCCGCCGATTTGAACAGCGTGGCGATGATGGACGCCGAGCTCGACCGGCGACCCGTCACCGGTGGCGCGTCCGTCTACCCGTTCTGCTGGAACGTGCTGCTGTCGGCGCGAGCACGCGGCCTCGGCGGCGTGATGACCACGTTCCTCAGCCGCGCCGAGCCCGGCGCTGCGCCACTGCTCGGTCTGCAACCCGATTGCGCACTGGCGGCGACGATCTTCCTCGGCCACCCGGTCCATCAGCCGATGAAGCTCAAGCGTCGGCCCGTCGCGGAGTTCGCCACGATCGACCGCTTCGACGGGACCCCGTTCCATGGTTGAGCGCCAGCCACCCGATCGCGTCGACCCGCCGTGGTCCGGCGACGAGCGTTCGATCCTCGTCGGCTTCCTCGAGTACTCGCGCCACACGATCGAGCTGAAGACCATCGGCCTCACCGACGAGCAGGCCGCCACCGCATCCGTCGAGCCGAGCATCCTGAGCCTCACCGGTCTGGTGCGACACCTCGCCGAGGTCGAGCGCAACTGGTTCCGTCGATGCTTCCGAGGCGACGGTGCTCCGCCGATCTACTACTCGGAAGCACACCCTGACGGCGACCTCGACCAGGTCGACGCGACGACCTCACTGGCCGAGGCGATCGACGTGTGGCGGGAGGAGATCGCCATCGCCGACGAGGTGCTGGCCGAGTGCACCGACCTCGGCGAGCTGGCGGCAGTGGCGCGCCACGGCAACCTGCCGAGCATGCGCTGGATCCTCGTTCACATGATCGAGGAGTACAACCGACATGCGGGCCACGCCGACTTCCTGCGCGAGCGGATCGACGGGGTCACTGGCGACTGAGCCGAATCCCGACGAGCGTTTGGCCGCTCACCCACCCCCACGGTGGGTCAGCGATCAAACGGTGACTTGGTGGCGCTTGCTCGCAGCCTCGCGAGCGCGTTCAGCGAGCCGGCGGGCGGCGACACCGATGCGCTGGATGCGCTTCAGCAACGCATCGCGGGCGATCTCGGCTTCGGCGGTGAGACCCTGCAGGCTCTCCACCTTCCACCACTTGACGACGACCGGCTCGAGGATCTGGTCGTGGTGCTGCTGCAGGTTGTAGAGGTTGCCGCGAGCGATGGCCTCGGCGTGCTGCTTGAACCCGGGGATGCCGGTGCCGGGCATCTCGAACTCGCGCACCTGGCGCTCCAGCGCGGGGAGCACCAGCGACGGTGCGATCTCCAACGCGGCAGAGGTGAGGTCGCGGTAGAACAGGAAGTGGAAGTTCTCGTCGGTGGCGATGCGACTGATGACCTCGTAACCGGCCTTGCCGACGGGATGGTCACCGAGTGCGTCGGCGACGGCCTTGCCCGTGTTGCGATGGGCGATCCGCGTCGCCAGCTCCTGCAGCGCGACGTAGACGAAACCGTCGACGGGCGACACCGGGTCGGGCACCTGCCCGCCGCTCATCTGGCACATGCGGCCGTCTTCGACGACGCGCGGGTCCAGCGCTCTCGTCACCGTGAGGTAGTCGCGCAGCACGATGCTGTGGCGGGCCTCTTCGGCAGTCCAACGGTGCGACCACTCACGCCAGACGCCCTCACGACCGAACATGCGGTCGATGGCCTGGAAGTAGTACGGCAGGTTGTCCTCGGTGAGCAGGTTGACGAACAACGCGCTGCGCACGGCAGACGGCAGTGCCACATCGGATTCCTCCCACACCTCGTCCTTGACGAAGTCGCGACCCAGGCTCCACGGCACCAGCTCGTGGGGATACCACGGCTTGCAGGTGTCGTAGTGGCGCTGCGTCAGCCGCTCGGCCACGGGCGTCAGCTCATGGAGCAGGGCGCGCTCGTCGATCACTGCGGAGGATGCCATGCGGTCAGTCTACCTACTGGTAGGTAGGCCGACAGGTCGAGCTCGAAATTTTTGGTGTCTCGGTGGTCTCGCATGAATTGACAGGAGGGCAACGCACCGGTTGACACGTGTGGGTACTGTCCCGGCGATGGGGGCTCGCACGTCCACGCTGCGTCGGCGCGCCGTCAGCGTGCCGGGGTTGTTCGTGGCGGCGCTGGCGCTGCTCGTGCTGCTGCCGATCTGGCTGCCGCTCGCCATCGTGTTCGATCTTGCCCGCCTGCGCCCGCGACTCCCCCTCAGCCGGCTGCTGCTGTTCGGGCTCTGCTGGAGCTGGTTGGAGTCGGCCGGCGTGGTCGTCGCCGGCGGTCTCTGGCTGGTCGGGCAGCGCCGCAACCGGCGCGCTCACGACCGGCTGCAACGCTGGTGGGTCGCCAACCTGATGCGCGCCCTGCGAGCCACGACCGGCATCCGCATCGAAGCCACGGACGTCACCGCCTTCTCCCCCGGGCCGGCGATCGCCCTCATCCGTCACGCCAGCCTCGCCGACTCACTGGTCAGCGCCTGGGTGATCACCAACGTCGCGGAGATGCAGGTGCGCTTCGTCCTCAAGCGTGAGCTGCTCGCCGATCCGTGTCTCGACATCGTCGGCCACCGCCTGCCCAACCACTTCCTCGATCGCGAGGCGCCGGACTCCTCCGTCGAGCTCGAGGCGCTCAGCGCGATGGCCGCCGGCATGACGGCCGACGAGGTGGCCGTGATCTTCCCCGAAGGCACCCGCGCGTCGCCGAAGAAGCGCCAACGTCAGCTTGACCGGTTGGCCGAGCGGGATCCGGTGCGAGCCGATCGGATGCGCTCGCTCGTCCACCTCATCCCGCCGCGCCCCGCCGGCGCCGCCGCGCTGCTCGCCGGTGCGCCGAACGCCGACGTCGTGATCGGGTGGCACGTCGGCTTCGACGGCCTCGACACGTTCGGCGGCATCCTTCGCCACCTCGCCCATCGGCCACCTCCGGTCCGCTTCGCCGCCACGCGCGTCCCACGCGCGGACGTGCCCGATGGCCCCGCGTTCACCGATTGGCTCGACACGACCTGGCTGACGATGGATGCTGACGTCGCCGAGATGAACGCCACTGCCCACCACGGGCTCAACCGACCTGGAGCTGCCCGATGAGTGAAGTCGCCACCGCACTGCTGGTCGCCGCCGGCGCGATCGTCGCACTGATGCTGGTGACCTGGGTCATCAGCGTGCTGATCAAGAACGCGTCGATCGTCGACATCGTGTGGGGCCTCGGCTTCGTCGTCGTTGCCTGGGTGGTGCGGTTGACCGTCGATGGCCGACCGGCGCGGCAGAACCTGCTGGTGGCGATGGTCACCGTGTGGGGGCTGCGACTGGCCGTCTACCTGTTCTGGCGCAACCACGGCAACGGCGAGGACTACCGCTATCGGGCGATGCGCAAGCACTACGGCGACAAGTTCGCGCTGGTCAGCCTCGGCACCGTCTTCGGGCTGCAGGGCGTGCTGATGTGGTTGGTCTCGTTGCCCGTGCAGCTCGGTCAGACGCGCGCAACGCCGGCGATCGGCGTGCTCGCCTACATCGGCGTCGCGCTGTGGCTGGTCGGCCTGTTCTTCGAAGTCGTCGGCGATGCACAGCTGGCCCGCTTCAAGGCCAAGCCCGAGAGCAAGGGCAAGGTCATGCAGACCGGGCTGTGGAAGTACACCCGGCACCCGAACTACTTCGGCGACGCGTGTGTGTGGTGGGGCATCGCGCTCGTCGCCAGCGAGACCGGCATCGGGGCCATCGGCTTCGTCGGCGCCGTCGTGATGACCGTGCTGCTGCGTCGCGTCTCGGGCGTCACGCTGCTCGAGAAGTCACTCGTCAAGCGCCGCGAGGGCTACGTCGAGTACGTCGCTCGCACGTCGCCGTTCATCCCTCGCCCACCGAAGCGCGTCGGGTGACCTTCACGTTGCTGCCCGCGCTCGACGTCGCCGGTGGCCGCGCCGTCCGACTCGAGCAGAGCGAGTCCAGCAGCGAAGCCACGCACCGTCCACCTCGCGACATCGCCCTCGGCTGGCAGGCGGACGGCGCCGACTGGATCCACCTCGTCGACCTCGACGCAGCGTTCGGCCGCGGCAGCAACGCGGAGCTGCTGGCCGCTGTCATCGGCGAGCTCGACGTGCCCGTGCAGCTGTCTGGCGGGATCGCCGACGACGCCTCGCTCGCCTGGGCGTTGTCCACCGGCTGCGCCCGGGTCAACCTCGCCACGGCTGCGCTGCGCGACCTGGCGTGGTGCGCCGACGCGATCGCCGCGCACGGCGACCGGATCGCCGTGAGCCTGGACGTGCGGATCGTCGAGTCCGCCGACGGCGTGGTCCAGCACCGCCTCGCCGGGCGAGGCGGGAGCGGCGATGACGGCGACCTGTGGGACGCCGTCGACCACCTCGACCACCACGGCTGCGCCCGATACGTGGTCACCGACGTGAGCAAGGACGGCACGTTGCTCGGCCCCAACGTCGCGCTCTACGCGGACGTCGCGCAGGCGACCACGGCCGCGGTGATCGCCTCCGGGGGCATCTCGACGATCGACGATCTCGTCGCGTTGGCGACGCTCGCATCGACGAACCGGAGCCTCGAGGGCTCGATCGTCGGCAAGGCGCTCCATGCCGAACGCTTCACGTTGCCCGAAGCGCTCGACGCGATGCGCCGCGTCGAAGCAAGGTCGCGCTAGCGGTCCTTGCCCGGGCGGCGCTTCGCCTCGGCGTCGTGATCGCCCTTGTAGCCGGCCGGCAACGTCAGGGCCAGCTCCTCGTCCGTCGGCTCGTGGGCCACGCGACTCTCCGGCGGCAGCAGGTCCATGATCGCCTGCATGATCCGCTTGGTGTCGCTGTCCGTGCTGCGGTACTTCAGCGGCACGGCCGAGCCGACCGTGACCGAGACGGTGGGCGGGTCGACGACGTTCAGCACGTTCGGCAACCGAGCACTGCGCGGCCACACCTTCTCCGTGCCCCACAGCCCGACGGGGATGATCGGTGCCTTCGACATCGCCGCCAACCGCGCCGCGCCCCAGCGACCCTTGAGCACCGGATCGAAGAACGCCCGCCCTCGCGGGATGGTGCCCTGCGGCATGATCGCCACGACGTCGCCGTTCGCCAGCGCATCGGCCGCAGCCTTCAACGGCTCGTCGCTCCCGGTGCCGCGATCCACGCGGATGCCACCCATCGCCGAAGCGATCTGCCCGATCACCGGAGCGTCGAACACCTCCTTCTTGCCGAGGAAGCGGACGGTGCGTTCGGTCTTGGCGATGGCCAGCGCGATCGCCGCCGAGTCGAAGTAGCTGCGGTGGTTGCCGACGATGATCGCCGGCCCCTCGGCCGGGATGTTGGCCGTGCCGTGGATCTCGAAGCGGGCGTAGGGGAAGAACAGCGGATGGGTGAAGCTGAGCGCCAGGCGCTGGATCTCCATGTTGACCACCGGGATCTTGGCCATCGTGCTGACGCTCCGTGTTGCTGGATCCGACTCGGCAGGCGCCGGGCCGGAGAGATCGAGGACAGGCCACCGTCGCGCCGCCGCCATCAGCACCATGCGCGGGTCGGGGTTGACGACGTACGGGTGACCGACAGCAGCGAGCAGCGGCGTGTCGTAGATGCTGTCGCTGTAGGCGTAGCTCTCGGCGAGGTCGATGCCGTGCTCCTCCGCCCACGTGCGCACGGCGGCGAGCTTGCCGGCGCTCCACACGAACGGACCGTCGAGGGTGCCGTCGTACGTGCCGTCGTCAGCCACCGAGTACTTCGTCGCGACCACGCCGTCGAGCCCGAGCAACTGGGCCAGCGGAGCGACCATGTCGTACGGCGTGGTCGTGGCCATCACGATCGGCCGACCCGCGGCGCGGTGCTCGGCGAACAGCGGGCCGGCCATCGGCTGGATCAGAGCGATCAGCTGATCGGCCGCCGCCGTCGCGGCGACCTGCATCGCCGCACGCGACCGACCCTTGGCCAACGTCACCGCCTGGCGGGCCAGCGCCATCGACGGCAGCGTTTCGCCCACGCGGTTGAACAGCTGGTACATGAACGACTCGCCCGGGATCGAGCGCGAGGTCATCCCGGTGCTGCGCATCGCCGCCGAGAACACCTCGCCGGAGGCACCCGACAAGAGCGTGCGGTCGAGATCGAAGAACGCAGCGCCGGTGGAGGTCATCAGCCGCACTGTAGGCGTGAGAACCGATCAGGAAAACGGGAAAGGCCCCGCTTGGGGGAAGCGGGGCCTCTCAACCTGGAACCCGAGACGATTGGGGGAACCGTCTTGGTGGGTTCTTTCGAGTGACTTCATTGGGGGCTGAAGTCACTTCGATTACATGTGAAAGTATGCACGTGAACGAGTGATCGTTCAAGCCGTTTGGGAAGATACTTGGTATCGTTTTTGCAGATGGACCTGCGGCAGCTGACGACCCTGGTGGCGATTGCCGATCACGGCTCGTTCTCGGCCGCCGCACGCGCCCTCTACACGGTGCAGTCCAACGTCAGCGGGCACATCGCCCGGCTCGAGCGTGAGCTCGGCGTGACGCTCATCGACCGGCAGCGCGGCGGCCTCACCGACGAGGGCGTGATCGTCGTCGATCGGGCCCGCCGGGTGCTCCACGAGCTCGACGACATCAGCGCTGACCTGGCCTCACGCGGCGACGACGTGCGCGGCGACTCACGCATCGGGCTCATCGGCACCACCGCCCGGTGGCTGCTCCCCCAGCTGCTCGGCCAGCTCAACCGCCAGCATCCGGGCATCCACACCACGATCCACGAGGGCAGCACCACCAACCTGGTGCCTCGCGTGCTGTCATCGCAGATCGACTCGGCCGTCGTCCACCTGCCGATCGACGACCCGGAGCTGACCATCGAACCGCTCTTCGCCGAAGACCTGATGCTCCTCGCCCACGACGGGCATCCCCTCGGCCAGGCCACCAGCGTCACCCTCGCCGAGCTGGCCGCCGAACCGTTGCTGCTCCCGCCGCTCGGCACCGCGCTGCGGCGCATCCTCGACCGCGCCGCTGCCGCCAGCGACGTCGAGCTGCAGGCACAGGCCGAGATCGACGGCGTTCGACTGCTGGCCTCGTTGGCCTTCGAGGGCTACGGCGCGGCGATCGTGCCGGCCACGGCCGTGCCGCGCTGGTTGAAGGGCGACTTCAAGCGCATCGCCGTTCCCGAGCTGCCCCGCCGCGTCGTCGGCTGGGTGCAGCGTCGCCGGCCGACGCCTGGAGCCCCGACGAAGGCGGTTCTCAACGTCATGCGCGAGGTGGTTGCGCTGCAGGGCGCCAAGCAGCCCGGCGTGCACGTGGGCAGTGACGCCTTCCCCCTCGCTCGCGGCTGACATCGGTTAGCTTCTCGCGACGTGAGCGTCGCCCTTCGCAGCAAGGTCCCCGGTTCGGTCCGGGCCGACGTGCGTGACTTCGGTGATCGCACGGTCGTGTGGGTCGACGTCGATGCCACCGAACGCAAGGGTGCGCTGTCGAGCGATTCCTCGTCGATCCTGGAGACCGCCGCGCTCACGGCGCGCACCAAGGGCTTCCCGCTCGTGGCGATCCTGCGCTCCAGCGGCGCCGACATCGTCGAAGGATTCGGCGCGTTGCACGGCTGGGGTCTCGCTGCGAAGGCGCTCGCTGATTGCTCCGGCGTCGTGCCGACGATCATGATCGTCGACGGTCCGGCGGTGTCCGGGCCTGCGCTGCTCATCGGGCTCGCCGACCACGTGATCATGACCGAGGCCGCCTACGCGTTCGTGAGCGGCCCGACGATGGTGGCCGAGTTCACCGGCGTGGTGATGGACAACGACGAGCTCGGTGGCGCGACCAGCCACGCTCGCTACTCGGGCGCGGCCAGCCTGGTGGCCAGCGACCTCGCGACCGCCCTCGACCAAGCCGCGTCGCTCCTGTCCTACCTGCCCGACCACAACGACGAAGAGCCACCGCGCTGGCCGACCGACGATCCGATCGAACGCGACACACCGGAGGCCGGCGCTGCCATCCCGGCGTCGTCCACGGGCAGCTACGACGTGCGCACGGTGATCCGCGCGTTGGCCGACGACGGCGAGCTGTTCGAGGTCCGCGCCCGCTGGGCCGCCAACGTGGTCACGGCGTTCACCACCATCGGCGGGATGCCCATCGGCGTCGTCGCCAACCAGCCGATCGTGCTGGCCGGCACGCTGGACATCCCGGCGTCGCAGAAAGCTGCGCGGTTCGTCGCCTTCTGCGACGCGTTCAACATCCCGCTCCTCACGTTGGTCGACACACCAGGCTTCTACCCCGGCAAGGACCTCGAGTGGCGTGGCATGATCCGCCACGGCGCGCAGCTCGTGTTCGCCTACGCCCGCGCCACGGTGCCGCGCATCTGCGTCATCCTGCGCAAGAGCTACGGCGGCGCCTACATCGTCATGGACTCCAAGAACATGGGCAACGACCTGTGCCTCGCGTGGCCGTGGGCCGAGCTCGCCGTGATGGGTGCCGGCCAGGCGGCGGCGATCCTGCAGCGTCGAGCGACGCCCGAGGAGCGCGCCGCGTTCGAGGCCGACTACACCGAACGGTTGCTGAACCCGTACATCGCTGCCGACCGCGGGCTGGTCGACGCGGTGATCGATCCGGCCGAGACACGTCGCATCATCGGTGAGGCACTGCTGACGCTGGTCGACAAGCGCGAGCGCCTGGTCGCCCGCCCCCACGACAACACCCCGCTGTAGTCCGACAACGGCCACCACGTCCTCGCCTGACGGACTGGGCCGAGCCGGGCTACCGCCGGGTAGTGTCGCCGCCGGGGAGCAAGCCCCGCCACTGCCCGTGTCGACCAAGGGAGCAACGTGCCCGACACCATCACCATCACTGACGATCGCACCGGCAAGACGGTGACGGTACCGATCACCGACGGGGTGTTCCCTGCCACCGCGGTGCGCGAGCTCGATCCGTCGTTGTTCATCTACGACCCGGCGTACATGCAGACCGCTGCGTGCAAGAGCGCGATCACCTACCTCGACGGCGACAACGGCATCCTGCGATACCGCGGCTACCCGATCGAGCAGCTGGCCGAGAACAGCACGTACCTCGAGGTCGCCTACCTCCTGCTGAACGGCGAGCTGCCGAACCCGGCGCAGCTGCAGCAGTGGACCCACGACGTCACCCACCACACGTTCATCCACGAGAACATGCGCAAGCGCTTCGTCGACGGCTTCCACTACGACGCCCACCCGATGGGCATGCTCGTCAGCTCGGTCGCCGCACTCGGCACGTTCTACAACGACGCCAAGGAGATCGACGACAAGGCCAGCCGTGACAAGCAGATCCTGCGACTGATCGCCAAGATGCCGACGCTCGCAGCCATGTGCTACCGGTTCTCGGTCGGCCTGCCGTTCAACTACCCGCACAACGACCTGTCGTTCCCGTCGAACTTCCTGACGATGATGTGGAAGATCGGCGAGTACGAGGTCGACCCGCGGCTCGAGCGGGCGATGGACGTGCTGTTCATCCTCCACGCCGACCACGAGCAGAACTGCGGCACCACGGCGATGCGCGTCATCGGCTCCAGCCACGCCGACCCGTACTCGTCGGTTGCCGGTGCGGCGTCAGCGCTGTACGGCCCGCTGCACGGCGGCGCCAACGAAGCCGTCGTGCGCATGCTTGCCGACATCGGCAGCATCGAGAACGTCCCGGCCTTCGTCGAAGAGGTGAAGAGCGGCAAGGGCAGCCGGCTGATGGGCTTCGGTCACCGCGTGTACAAGAACTACGACCCGCGGGCCACCATCATCAAGAAGACCGCGTACGACGTCTTCGAGGTCACGGGCAAGAACCCGCTGCTCGACATCGCCTTGAAGCTCGAAGAGGTTGCGCTCAGCGACGAGTACTTCACCAGCCGCAAGCTGTACCCGAACGTCGACTTCTACTCCGGCCTGATCTACCAAGCACTCGGCTTCCCGGTGGACATGTTCACCGTGCTGTTCGCCATCCCCCGCACCGTCGGCTGGTTGGCCCACTGGCAGGAGCTGCTCGGCGACAAGGACCAGAAGATCAGCCGCCCGCGTCAGTGGTACACCGGCGCCGAGTCGCGCGACTACGTCGCCCTCAACCAGCGCTGACGGGACTGTCAGCGGTCGGCCCTGTCCAGAAACATCCGCGAAACTCGCCCTCACATGCGCTGACACCGCCGACGCGGCTCCGTAGCGTGGCGTCATGCCAGCAGGGCGTGTGCTCGTGGTCGACGACGAACCAACGGTTCGTGAGGTCGTCGCGCAGTACCTGCAACGCGACGGCTACGAGGTGTGCGAGCTCGATCGCGGCGATCTCGTCGCCGACACGGTTCGCACCTTCCGGCCGGATCTCATCGTGCTCGACATCATGCTGCCGGGTGCCTCCGGCCTGGACGTGCTGCGCCAGCACGACAGCAACCGCATCCCGGTGATCCTTCTCACCGCTCGCGTCGACGAAGCGGACCGCGTGCTCGGCCTGGAGCTGGGCGCCGACGACTACGTCACCAAGCCCTTCTCACCGCGCGAGCTGGTGGCGCGGGTGCGCACCGTGCTGCGCCGCTCGCAATCGACCGCGCCCGACGGACGCATGGAGTTCGACGGCCTCACGATCGACACCCGAGCGCGCGAGGTGCTGCTGTGCGGCGACCCGACGGCCCTCACGGCGAAGGAGTTCGACCTCCTCGCCTTCCTCGCCGCCAGCCCGCGTCGGGTGTTCTCCCGCGCACAGCTGCTCGAGCAGGTGTGGGATTCGTCACCGGAGTACCAGGACCCGGCCACCGTCACCGTGCACGTCCGTCGGCTTCGTCAGAAGCTCGAGCGCGATCCGGAAGAGCCACGCTGGATCACCACCGTCTGGGGCGTCGGGTACCGGTTCGAGCCATGAGCCGTCGCCTCGTGCTCTCCTTGTTGGTGGTCGTGCTGGCGGCGATGGCCCTCGCCGAGGTGCTGCTGGATCCGCCGTCCGGCGACGAACGGCTGCACCTCTCCGTCATCCTCGCCGGACCTGTCGTGGTCACCGCGGTGCTCGTCCCGCTGCTGCGCCGATGGGTGTCTGGTCGAGCGAGCGTCGCCGGCGCTGCACTGGCCGTGGGCCTGTGCTCGCTCGCGCTCGGCGCCGTGAGCACGTCCGCCGCGTCGAACGCGATGTTCCTGTCCAGCCACGACTACCGCCTGTTCCTCGTCGTGCTCCTGCTCTCGTGCGGCATCGCCCTCGTCGTCGGCGCACAGCTCACCCATCCGCTCGCTCGCGACATCGAACGGCTCGGCCAGGTCGCCGCGCTCGTCGGTGCCGGCGACCGCTCCGTTCGTTCCGGCATCGACCGTCGCGACGAGGTCGGCGCGGCGGCGCGGGCGATCGACACGATGGTGCAGTCGCTGGCCGACGCCGACGAAGCCCGCACCCGCGCGACGGCCGCTCGTCAGCAGATGTTCGCCAGCATCGGTCACGATCTGCGCACGCCCCTTGCCGCGATGCGCGCGGCGGTGGAGAGCCTGCAGGACGGCATCGCCCCCGATCCCGATCGCTACCTCGCCGTCGTCGCCGCTCAGGTCGGCACGATGGAATCACTGCTCGACCAGTTCGTCCAGTACGCCCGAATCGAGTCCGGCGACGCGGGGGCCCGAGCCACCGCGTCGATCACCGAGATCGCTCACGAAGCGGTCGAGGCGCTCCAACCGCTCGCTCACCGGCGACACGTGCAGCTGTGCCTCGATGCGCACGATCCCGCTCCGGCGTTCGTCAGCGCGACGGAGGTCTCCCGCGTGGTGCGCAACCTGCTCGACAACGCGATCCGCCACAGCCCCTCGCCGGGCGTCGTGCGTGTGGCTGTCACCGCGACGCACGCACCGAACGACGGGGTCGAGCTGATCGTCCGCGATGACGGCCCAGGTTTCCCGGAGGACTTCCGAGCGCAGGCATTCGATCCGTTCACCCGCGCCGACCCGGCGCGACCGACCGAATCCGGTCACGCCGGCCTCGGACTGGCCATCAGCCGCGCACTGGTGGAATCCCACGGCGGCCAGATCTGGATCGACCAGGAGCCCGGTGGCTCCGTACACGTGTGGATCCCTCGCGCTGCGATTGGATCACCTGCCCCGAGCCTCGAGGAGCAACGATGAACGAACCCGAAATCGACCAGAGCATGGCCCCGCCGAGCCCCGCCGTACCGTCGTTCGTCGGGCCACTGGCCGGGCTGGTCAGCGGTGGCGTGGCGATGGGCGTCGGGATGCTCGTCGCCGGGGTCATCGAGGTCGTCTCCCCGGTCGACGCCGTCGGCAGCGAGGTCATCGACCGCGTGCCACGGTGGGTCAAGGAGCAGGCCATCCGCAGCTTCGGCACCAACGACAAGTTGGCGCTGCGCGTCGGCATCTGGGCAGTGATCGCCATCGCCGCGCTCGTCCTCGGGCACTTCGCGGTGCGCAGGCCGATCGTCGGTGGCGTCGGCATCGCGGTCTTCGGGCTGATCGGTGCCGCTGCCGCCGTTCACCGACCCGGTGAGTCCGCGTCGGCGTTCCTCCCGCCGATCATCGGTGCAGCGATCGGTGCGCCGCTCGTGATGCGCCTCGTCGCGCCACGCCGCACCGGCCCACTGGAGACGCCTGGGCGCAGCCGCGTCCCGCTCGGTTGGGATCGCCGACGGTTCCTCGTCGTCTCCGGCACCGCGGCCGGTGTCGCGGTGGTGGCCGGCGCATCGGCGCAGGCGCTCGAGCGCAACCGGGTCAGCGACATCGAGGCGCAGATCCCCGACTCCCTGCCGCCGACCGAGTCGACGACCCCTTCGGTGCCGTCCACGGCGACCGTCGACGACGTCACGCCCTTCATCACCCCGAACGACAAGTTCTACCGAATCGACACGGCGCTGTCGTTCCCGCGCATCGACGTCGACAGCTGGTCGATGAGCATCGGCGGCATGGTCGACAAGCCGCTGAAGCTGAGCTACGCCGACCTCCTCGCCCGCGATCAGATCGAACGGGTGGTCACCCTGTGCTGCGTGTCCAACGAGGTCGGTGGTTCGTACATCGGCACCGCGACCTGGCAGGGCGTGCTGCTGAAGCCGCTGCTCGAGGAAGCCGGGGTGCAGGCCGGTGCCGAGCAGGTGTTCACGGAGAGCCTCGACGGGTTCACGGCCGGCTTCCCTGTGGCCGCCGCAACCGACGGTCGGGACGCGATGGTGGTCGTCGGGATGAACGGCGAAGCCCTCCCGCTGGCCCACGGCTTCCCGGTGCGTCTCGTGGTGCCGGGTCTGTACGGCTACGTCAGCGCGACGAAGTGGTTGAAGTCGCTGACGCTGACGACGTGGGACGAGGAGGGCTACTGGGTGCCGCGCGGCTGGGCGCAGCTGGCCCCGATCAAGACGCAGTCGCGCATCGACGTGCCCAAGCGCGGCGACGACGCCGCGGCGGGCTCCGTCGTGGTCGCCGGAGTGGCGTGGGCCCAGCACCGCGGCATCGCCAAGGTGGAGGTGCGTGCCGACGAGGGCGAGTGGGTCGAGGCGACGCTCGCCGACGACATCAGCGACGATGCGTGGCGCCAGTGGCGCGTCGAGATCGACCTGGCCAAGGGGAAGCACCGGCTGCAGGTGCGTGCCACCGACAAGACCGGCGAGACGCAGACCGAGCAGGTCGCACCACCGGCGCCCGACGGCGCCACCGGGTACCACACGCGCTCGGTCCAGGTGAACTGACGGTCACGGCCTGATCGTGACGAGGATCTTGCCGGTGTTGGCGTTCGACTCCATCCGCTGGTGCGCGTCGGCGATCTGATCGAACGCATAGGTCGAGTCGATCACCGGTCGCAGACGACCCGACTCGAACAGCGGCATCAGCTCGGCGTCGAACCGACGGCACACGGCCACCTTCTCTTCGATCGGGCGAGGGCGCAGCGTGGTGCCGATCCACTTCAGCCGCTTGGTCAGCAGCAGGCCGACGTTCACCTGCGTCATCCCGCCACCCATCAACCCGACCTGCACGATCGTGCCCCTCACCGCAACCGCCTGCAGGTTGCGGTCGGTCTCCTCGCCGCCGATCACGTCGAGCACGGTGTCGAACCCACTCGGCCGCGCCGCTCGTGCATCGGCCAACCAGTCGTGCGGTGAGCGCTCGAAGACGAGGTCGGCACCGAGCTCACGGCACGCGTCGGCCTTGCCCGCCGAGACGGTGACGGCGATGTGCGCGCCGATGGCCTTGGCGATCTGGATCGCGGCCGTGCCGACCCCGGACGCTCCCGCGTGGACGAGGCACCACCTGCCACTGGTCAGTCCACCCTGCAGCACGAGCGCATCCCACGCGGTGATGAACACCTCCGGGATCGCTGCTGCCTCGACGAGATCGATGCCGGCGGGTACGCGGATCAGCTGACGCTCGTGCGTGGCGATCCGCTCGGCGTACGCGCCGCCGGCCTCGATCCCCATCACTCGATCGCCGATCTGCCACATGCGCGCCCGCTCGCCGAGCGCAGACACCGTGCCCGAGAACTCCATGCCGGGGATCTCGATCGGCAACCCGCGCGGATCCGGGTAGAGCCCCATCCGCTGCAGGAGGTCGGCGCGGTTCAACGCCGTTGCGGCGATGTCGACCACCACGTCGTCGGGGCCGGGCACCGGATCGGCGGTCTCCTCGATCGTGAGGACCTCGGGACCGCCGTGAGCATGGAGGACGACTGCGCGCATGCGAGCAGTCTCACATGGTCATCGGATGGCGAGCACCCTCACCACGCCGGCCACCGGATCGACTTCGACCTCGGCACCGTCGGGGATCTCGCTGAGGCAGGACACGGCCCCGATCACCGCCGGGATGCCCAGCTCGCGAGCGAGGACGGCGGCGTGGCTGAGCGGTCCTCCGGCAGCGGTGACCACTGCGCCGGCGATCGCCAGCACCACGTTGTACGCCGGCGTCGTGCAGGGCACGACGAGGACGTCGCCCGGCTCCATCGAGTCGAGGGCCTCTTCCGGCGAATCCGCGCGACGAGCAGTGCCGCGGTACACGGTCTCGCCGATGCCGGTGCCGGACAGCCCGCTCGTGCGCTCGCCGGCCATGCCCATCTGCTCGAGCGCGATCTGCACCGCCGACACGATCTGACGCAGCGGGCCGGGCAACACCTCCAACGGCGGCGCGAGCTCCGGATCGCCAAGAGCGTCCGGTGCCACGAGCGCAGCACACCGCTGGCGTGCGGCGGCGCGCTCGGCGAGCACGTCGCCGGTCGGGCGGTCGAACGCGTCACCGAGCTCCGCGGGCTGCAGCTCGACGATGTGCGCAGCTCGCTGCAACGTGCCGCGCTCGACGCGGCGGCGTCCCACCTCCAGCAGCGCGAGGCGCAGCAACCCGAGCGGCCACTCGGCCGTCGTCGGGCCGTTGTCGTCGCGCAGGTTCATTGCCGCGCGCGCCTCGGTCAGGCGCTCGTCGAATCGAGCGTGATCATCCACGGGGACCGTGGCGCGCAAGGCAGCGATCTTGTCGGTGAGGTCGACCGGTGCCTTCACCTCGGCGGACAGCACCGACTGGGCGACGACGTCGGGCACCTCGCCGAGCGTCACGCCATCGAGGTCGTAGCGCGAGAAGAGCAACGCCGTCCGCTGTCGCATGTACCCATCGATCAGCGCGGCGATGGCCGGCGACGTCGCGCGCATCTGCGCCAGCGTGGTTGCCGAACTGCCGGCACTGACCAGCGCGGCACGGATCGCAGCGAGCAACCGCACCGGTTCGCTCGTCGACGGCGACGCGCCTTCGAGCAACGACAGCGCGGGCCGCGGCGCAATGCCCCAGTCGCGGCAATCGGACAGGTACATGGCGATCGGTCCGAGGTCGTAGCCGTGCAGCCAGAAGTGGTGCTCGAGCGTCGCTCGGCAGTGCGTCCGCACCGCGGCGACATGAGCGAGCAACGCGGCATCGTCGAGGGACGAGAGATCGACGTCCTGGAACCCGAGGTTCTGCTGCTCGATCACGGACCGACCGCCGTGCTCCCAGTCGTGCGTGACCTTCCGCCACGGGCGCTCGGCGATCACGGCAGCAGCGGTTCGCGCCCGCCGGCGCATCTCCGGGTGCAACCGCGTCGCCACCTTGAGGACGATGTTCGGTGGCAACTTCTTCGCCCGCTTGTCCGCGTTGATCAGCGGCCGCAGGCGCGTGTACATGAACCCGTTGACGAAGCGGCACGACAACGTCTCGGCCGGCGAACCGAGGTCGGTCATCACCCGGCGCATGCCGTCGGTCATCGCCGGCTCCATCAGATCCTGCAGGATCGGCGTCGCCCCGCCGGCGAAGTGCGAGCGATCGACGTCCCATCGCCCTGCGCCGGGCGCGGCGAACGTCGGTTGCGTTTCCTCAGTGGACATGTCGTCTCCCCAGATCGGATGCGTCCCGTTCGCCGTGCGTTCAGCTGCGAACGACCAGAGCTTCACACATCGCAGGCGAACGCCAGCCCGGTCGATCCGTCGAACTCCTCGTCGAGCTCGGGGAGCCGAACGAAACCGAGCCGGAGGTAGAGGTGCTGCGCTGCCTCCATCACGCCCAACGTGTGGATGAGCAGGCGCGCCTTGCCGAGACGTCGCGTCTCGTCGATGCACCACTGCACCATCACCGCGCCGAGTCCGCTGCCCTGCGCTGCCGGGCTGACGCCGAAGTAGCGGAAGCTCGTCGCGTCCGGGTCGGCGAACTCGTAGTGCGGGCCGCCGCTGACGAACGTCAGGCAGGCACGCAGCTCGCCGTCGACGAACCCGCCGAGCACGACCGTGTGCGGCTCGCGTTCGGCAACCCGTCCCGCGACGTCGGCGCAGACGTCCTCGATGTAGGACAGCTCCGACGCGGGAAAGCCAGGAAGGGCGAGGTAGGACTCGCGCAGGATGCGTCCAGCGAGCGTCAGGTCGTCGTCGGACGTGAGCGACCTCACGGTGCTGGTGCGAGCGGGAACGGTGTGGTCGGGCACGGCCGGGGATCGTACGCTGAGGCGATGAACGAGACGGAGCCGTTTGCCGACACCATCACGTCCACCGATGCACTGCGCGAGATCTACCGCGAGCCGCACCCGGTGACCGCCGGCAAGGAGCGGCCACAGCTCGACCAGGCATCGACGGAGTTCATCGAACGCTGCCGCTTCGCCGTGGTCGGCACGTACGACAGCGAGGGCAACGCCGACACGTCACCCCGCGGCGGCCCGAGCGGGTTCGTGCGCGTGCTCGACCCCGGTCGGCTGGCGATCGCCGACCTCGGTGGCAACAACCGGCTCGACACGCTGCAGAACATCGTCGACACCGGTCGCATCGCGCTGATCTTCGTCGTTCCCGGGCAGAGCGAGACCGTGCGCGTCAACGGGCGTGCATGGGTGACGACCGACCCGTACGTGCTCGGCCGCTTCGAGCTGCCGCGCATGCCGAAGTCGGCGATCGGCGTCGCCGTCGACACCACGTACATCCACTGCGCCAAGGCGTTCCAGCGCGGCGGCATGTGGGAACCCGAGGCATGGGCAGAACTGGCCGACGTGCCCGACGGCGCGGCGATCCTGGCCTGCCAGGTCATCGTCGAGGGCGCCACCGCGGAAGCGATTCGCGCCGACCTCGACCAGGGCTACGTCGCAGCCCTGGCCGAGGAACGCAGTCCGCTCTGATCGGGTTCGCTCCGCTCACCTGCCGAGCTCGCTCGCTGACGCTCGCTCACCCGAACTCGAGCGCGCGACCGGGTCCGGCTCAGCCCATCTTGTTCTGGAGGCGGCGATCCAGGGCGTCGAGGAAGTCCTCGGTGCTCAGGTACGGCGCGTCCTTGGCGATCAGGATGGCAAGGTCCTTGGTCATCTCGCCGGCCTCGACGGCCTCGACGCAAACGCTCTCCAGCGCCTCGGCGAACTCGACCACCTTGGGCGTCTCGTCCATCTTGCCGCGATAGGTGAGGCCCTGCGTCCAGGCGTAGATCGAAGCGATCGGGTTCGTCGACGTCTTGTTGCCCTTCTGGTGCTCGCGGTAGTGGCGGGTGACCGTGCCGTGCGCGGCCTCCGCCTCGACCGTCTTGCCGTCCGGGGTCATCAGCACCGAGGTCATCAGGCCGAGCGAGCCGAAGCCCTGGGCCACGGTGTCGCTCTGCACGTCGCCGTCGTAGTTCTTGCAGGCCCACACGTAGCCGCCCTCCCACTTCATCGCGCTGGCGACCATGTCGTCGATCAGGCGGTGCTCGTAGGTCAGGCCGGCGGCGTCCATCTCGGTCTTGAACTCGGTCTCGTAGATCTCCTGGAAGAGGTCCTTGAACTGACCGTCGTAGGCCTTGAGGATCGTGTTCTTGGTGCTCATGTACACCGGGTAACCACGATTCAGGCCGTAGCGCAGCGAGGCACGAGCGAAGTCGCGGATGCTGTCGTTGAAGTTGTACATGCCCATCACCACGCCACCGTCGTCACCGAACTGGGCCACCTGCATCTCCACCGGAGCGGCGCCGTCGGCCGGGGTGTAGGTCAGCGTGACGGTGCCGGCCGCGGGCACCTTGTAGTCGGTGGCCTTGTACTGGTCGCCGTGGGCGTGGCGGCCGATGATGATCGGCTTCGTCCACCCCGGGACCAGGCGGGGGATGTTGGAGATGACGATCGGCTCGCGGAAGATGACGCCGCCGAGGATGTTGCGGATCGTCCCGTTCGGGCTCTTCCACATCTTCTTCAGGCCGAACTCCTCGACGCGGGCCTCGTCGGGGGTGATCGTGGCGCACTTCACCGCGACGCCGTGGACCTTGGTGGCGTTGGCCGAGTCGATGGTGACCTGGTCGTCGGTGGCATCGCGGTGCTCGATGCCGAGGTCGTAGTAGTCGAGCTCGATGTCGAGGTACGGGAGGATCAGCTTGTCCTTGATGAACTGCCAGATGATGCGAGTCATCTCGTCGCCGTCCATCTCGACGATCGGCTTCTCCACCTTGATCTTGCTGGCCATGTGCGCACCCTTCGATGTCGTTGGTTCGACTCGGTCACGGTTGACGGTCGGTCGGTCACTTGTATCGGACTTGTACAGGTTAGCTCACGCGAACCCTGCCGCACAGCCCGCTTCGTTCCACCGACCGGACGATCAGTTACGTTGCCGCACATGGCCACCGCACCCAAGCTCGAGCACCTGTTCACCATGACTGCCGCGACCGCGGTGACCGGCATGATCGCCGCCGGGCCGGTGGGAACCCGGGTGGTCGTCGACGCCGGCGGTGGCGGCACCTTCGAGGGGCCGCGCCTGAAGGGCACGGTGCACGGCCCGGGTGGTGACTGGGTGACGGTGCGCTCGAACGGCAAGCTCGGCCTCGACGTGCGCCTGCTGCTGAAGACCGACGACGGCGCCGACATCCTCATGGAGTACGTGGGCATCGGCAACGCCGATGCCTCCAACCTGATCACCACGCCGCGGTTCCAGACCGGCGCCGAGCAGTACGCGTGGCTCAACGACGTCGTCGCGGTCAGCACCGGGGCCGGCGGCGGTGGGTCGGTGACCTACGACGTGTTCGCCGTCGGCTGAGCTGGTTCCCCGCTTCAGCACTGCGGATGCCGGTTTCGACTGGTGGAATGTTGACAAATCCGGTCGACTTCGTAGACTGGTCCCCGTGGCCATCACCTTTGCTCCCCGGCGCAGCGACGTCAGCTCGCTGGAGATCGGCGAGCAGTCGCTGGCGCGGCGCTACGTGCTGAGCACTCGGCGCATCGACGCCGAGGACGTGACGAGCATCCACCGCTACACGGAGATGTCCGGCGAGCCGAGCTTCGTCGTGCGTGCCGGCTGGTTCCGCCAGATCGCGGTGCCGGTGGCCGACCTCGAGCTGCTGCACCACGCCGTGGCGTTCCGTTCGTTCGTTGCCGCTGCGGCCGCAGCCGGTGCATCGGTCGATGCCCGCTTGAACGTGCTCGCCTGACGGCTCGCGCCCTACCATCGGCCGCGATGGACTTCGACTGGACGCCGGACCAAGAGGCGCTGCGCGAACGTGCGCGTCTCGTCGCCACCGATGCGGTTGCTCGACTGGGTCGGTCGAACGACTCGTGGATCAACGGCTACTCGAAGGAGTTCGCCCGCGAGTTGGCCGCCAACGGCTGGATCGGGATGACCTGGCCGTCCGAGTTCGGTGGCGGCGGCCGCCCGCCGATCGAGCGGCTGATCGTCGGCGAGGAGCTGATCAAGGCCGGCGCCCCGATCGCCAGCATGTGGTTCGCCGACCGCCAGATGGGTCCGACGCTGATCGCCTACGGCCGCCCCGACCAGCAGGCCGAGTTCCTGCCGAAGATCCTGTCCGGCGAGACCACGTGGTGCATCGGCATGAGCGAACCGAACGCCGGCAGCGACCTCGCCTCGCTGAAGACCCAAGCGGTCCGCGATGGCGACCACTGGGTGATCAACGGCCAGAAGATCTGGACCAGCTTCGGCGCCGTGTCCGACTACTGCTACCTGATCTGCCGCACCAGCAACGACGGCCCGCCGCACGCGGGGATCTCCGAGATCATCGTGCCGATGGACAGCCCCGGCATCGAGGTCCGCCCGATCACCGACATGACCACCAACCGTCACTTCTGCGAGGTGTTCTTCACCGACGTGCGCGTCCCGGTGATCAACCTCGTCGGAACCGAGGGCGCGGCGTTCAAGCAGACGATGCGCCAGCTGGAACACGAACGCGGTGGCATCGACCGGCTGATGTCCAACTGGGCTCTCTATTGCATTGCGCGAGCCCGAGCCGACCGTTCCAACCCGGTGGTGCGCCAGCAGATCTCCAAGCTCGAGATCGGCTACCGCATCGGGCGCATCCTCGTGTTCCGCGAGGTGCTCAAACAGGCACCCGCCGGGTTCTCCGCAGCCACGAAGTGCTTCTGCACCGAGCATGAGCTGCGCGTCGCCGACTTCGTCTACAGCACCCTCGGCGCCGACGCGACGCTGTGGGACGACATCACCCACGGCCTGACCTACGCCCCCGGCTACACGATCATGGGCGGCACCTCGAACGTGATGCGCAACATCCTCGGCGAACGCGTCCTCGGCCTGCCGAAGGGCTAGCTAGACCGACGAGGTGGCCAGGGGCGGCGCGACCGCCGATCGTTGAGCTCGAAGCACGAGCACCAGCGCTGCGGCCATCACGATGCCGGAGCCTGTGGTGACGGTGCGCAGCGACGTCCAGTCGGCGAGCGCGCCCTGGAGGACCGTACCGACCGGGTACAGGAGGCCGAGGATGAAGCTGTTGACCGCCAGCACGCGCCCGCGCATCTCGTCGGGCGCGTTCGACTGCGCGATGCCGGAGAAGGACGTGAAGGCAAACCCGTAGCTCGCCCCGATCAACGTCAAGCAGGGCGCAGCGAGCCACAGCGAGGGCGCGCGTCCGTAGAGGAAGAGTCCGAGGCACATCCCGAACGAGGCGATGAACATCACGCGGCGAGCACCGTGTCGCCGGGTGATCGAACCGAGCGTGAACGCTGCAGCGACCGCGCCGACGCCCTGCGCGGCGACGAGCAACGACGTCGAGCGCTCATCGCCGCCGAAGACGTTCGTGGCGAACTGCGAGACGAAGGCGATGAAGGGCGCACCCACACCGATCACGATCGCCATCACGCCGACCATGCGGCGCATCGCCGGGTTCGATCGGGCGAAGCGGGCGCCATCGGCGAGCGCAGCGAAGATCGGGCGGTAGACCGGCGCCCGCTGGGAGAAGCGGACCTGCGACACGGCGAGGATGACGGCGAAGAAGCTGAACGCGTTGATCCACAGGGCCAGGCCGATGCCGCCGAACGCGATCGCCAGCCCGGCAATGGCCGGTCCGACGATGCGACCCAGGTTCCACTGCGCGTTGGACAAGCCCACTGCGGCGACGAGGTGCTCGCGAGCAACCAGTTCCGGGAGGGTGACCTGGAACGAGGGAAAGACGAACGAGTTGATCGAGCCGGCGATGAAGCCGAGGATTGCGATGCCGAGTGGGCCCGCCGTGCCGCCGCCCACCCAGACCGCGAGCACGGCGGCGACCACCGCCGAGACGAGGTTGCCGAGCATGAGGACCCGCCGCCGGTTCAGGCGATCGGCCATCGCCGATCCGATCGGGCCGAGCACGGCGCCCGGCAGGAAACCTGCGGCAGACACCACGGCCGACCACGACGCCTGCCCGGTGGTGTCGGCGACGTAGTAGCTCAGCGCCACGGTCTCCATCCACGTGCCGATGTTCGAGGCCAGTGCCCCGGCCCACATCAACCTGAAGTCACGCGACCGGAACGGAGCGGTCGACGGCGAAGACACGGCGGGCGACGCTACCCCCGGCCGAGCGTGACCAGCACCAGCGCGAGCCCGGCCATGGCCAGACCCGAGCTCTGCCAGCGGTTGACCCGTTCACGATCGATGAGGAACGCGAGGAGCACCGTGCTCGCCGGGTAGAGCGAGCCGATCACGGCAACGACCGACAGCAGACCGCCGCGCGTGGCTTCGAGGTACAGCCCGTTGGCGCCCATGTCGAGCACGCCGGCGATGACGGCGTAGCGCAGCGTCGATCGGGGCGTGCCGACCCGAGCCCGCATCCGCCAGCACAGCAGCACGAGCAACGGCACCGATGCACAACGGGCGGCGACGAGTGGCCAGAGACCCGACGACGAGTCGGCGCGGTCGAGGGCGACGAACAGCACGCCGAAGCCGAGTCCGGCGAGCACCGCGAAGCCGACGATGCGTCGCGGTGTCGGTCGGTCGTGATGGCCGATCGCACCGCTGACCAGCGCGACAGCGATGACGGCGACGGCGATGCCGGCGTAGGCGATCGGCCTGGGCCGCTCCCCCAACGACAGGCCGACCACCACGGGCAGCGCAGCACCAACGACTGCGGACACCGGAGCGACCACGGTCATCGACCCGTTCGCCAGCGCGTAGTACAGGCTCGACAGCCCGACGGCACCCGCCGCACCGCCGAGCGCTCCCCACCACAGACTCGAGGCGCCGGGCAACGACGTGCCGACGACGAGCACCGCGATGACGACGAGCACGAGGCTCACCGCCTGGCCGAGCATCGTCACCAGGGCAGCGGGATGCGCCCGTGTGGCGCGACCGCCGCAGTAGTCAGCGACGCCGTAGACGAGCGCGGAGGCGAACGCCAGGACGATCGGCATGCGATCCGATCAGGAGCAGGCGTGCAGTTGGCCGGTGGCGACGACGTCGCCGGACGACGCCTGCTCGGCCGGATCGGCGGCGAGGTGCTCTTTCGTCACGGTGACGATCGGGAAGTCGTCGGCGCTGACGCCGGCCCACGCAGTGGCGTCGTCGAGGTCGTGGAACGAACCGGCGGGGACGAGGTACGTGCCGTCGCAGTCCTTCAGCCACACCTGGTAGTAGTCGCCGCCGTCGCGGCGGGGCAGGCCGGGCACCTTCAGGTACAGCGCCACGCCGGACTCGGTCTGGTGCACGCCGATCGATCCGCTGATCGACGGTTCGAGTGCGGTGCCGACCAGATCGACGCGGGCGTCGGCCTGCTGCGTCGGGTTGTCGTCCTTGTTGGTCACCGCCACGGTGATGACCGCAGCCGCCGCGGCACTGGCCAGGGCGGCCAGCACCGGGCCCTGCCAACGCCGCCGGGCGCGGGCGGTGGCCGGCGAGGCGAACGCTGCGACAGCGGCCGGCTGGACGGTGCGAACCTCGGCGGTGACCGCCGTGATGACGGCCGATTCGAGGTGCGCCGGCGGCTCGTCCCACATCGACGGCTCGGCCAGCAGGGCGCGCAGATCGTCGGGCAGCGCTGCCTCGTCGTCGTCAGGAACGTCGATGTCGTCGAACTCGCTCATGGCTCACCTCCCGTCGGGTGAGTACGTCGCTGGTCGTCAGGCGGTTCTCCGGTGCCGGAACCGTCGCGCACGTGGGCGAGGCGCTTGGCCAGCTGCTTGTGGGCACGGAACGAACGCGACTTCACCGTGCCGACGGCGATGCCCAACCGCTCGGCGATCTCGACGTGGGTGAAGCCCTGCTGGTGCTGCAGGCGAACGATCTCGCGCTCGTTGGGCTCGAGGTCGTCGATGGCCTGACGAACCTGCCAGGTCAGCCAGATCGTCTCGGCGTTCGGCGGCAGCGCGATCAACGCCGGCTCGGACGGCGAGGCGTCTTCGAGCGCACCCGCCGGACGGCGTGCCTCGCGCCGGTGGATGTCGATGGCGGCGCGACGAGCGATCGTCGCCAGCCACGGGCCGGGGTCGCGGCCGCGCTCGAAGTCGCCGGCGTGCTTCCACGCTTGCACGAACGTGTGCTGGCTGGCTTCTTCGGCAAGCCCTCGATCACCGAGGACACGAACGGCGACGCTGAACACGAGACGTCCGTAGCGGCGGTAGAGCGCGCCCACGGCGTCGGCTGAACCCGCACGGAACTCGACGACGAGCGCGTCGAGGTCGTCGTCGATCGCGGCGCCGGGAGGCATTGCGCCAGGGTACTCAGTCGGTTGCGCGAGCCAGCGGCTTGCCGCGCACGCCTCGCGATCACGTGTGCTACGAAAGACGTCATGGCCAACGAACTGATGGGTGAGACCACCGAGCTGCTCCAGGCACTGATCCGCAACGAGTGCGTCAACGACGGCACCCCGGATTCCGGCGGTGAGGTGCGCAACGCCAAGCTGCTCGAGGAGTTCTTCGACGGTTCCGGTCTCGCTGTCGAGCAGTTCGAATCGCACCCCGGTCGTGGATCGATGGTTGCCCGGATCGAGGGCAGCGATCCCGACGCACCGTCGCTGTGCCTGATGGGCCACACCGACGTCGTGCCGGTGAACCCGGCCGGCTGGTCACGCGATCCGTTCGGTGGCGAGCTGCTCCCGGGCCCGAACGGTTCGACCGAGGTGTGGGGCCGCGGCGCGGTGGACATGCTCAACATCACCGCATCGATGGCCGTCGCCGTCCGTGCGCTCGCCCGCCGCGGCTGGAAGCCGAAGGGCACGCTCGTCTACTTCGGCGTCGCCGACGAGGAAGCCGGCGGCAAGTGGGGCGCCGAGTGGATGTGCGACGAGCACTGGGACGCGATCGGCTGCGACTACGCGCTCACCGAGATGGGCGGTTGGAAGATGCCGGCCGGTGACGACGTGCACCGCGTCGTCGTCAACACCGGCGAAAAGGGGATCGCCTGGCGCCGCCTGACGATCAGCGGCACGCCCGGCCACGGGTCGATGCCGTTCGGCGCCGACAACGCGCTGATCAAGACGGCCGAGATCGTGCGGCGGCTGGCCGCGTACCGACCGGCTGCGCAGATCAGTGAGGTCTGGCGAGCGCAGGTGGCGGCGATGCCGGTGCCCGACGATGTGCGCGCTGCGCTGCTCGATCCGGCGCGCATCTGGTCGACGTTGGAGACGTTGCCCGCTCCCCTGGCACGCACGTGCCATGCGCACACGCACACGACGTTCTCGCCGAACGTCGTCCACGGCGGGCAAAAGACGAACATGATCCCCGACACCGTGGAGCTCGAAGTCGACATCCGCACCGTGCCGGGCACGACGGCGGCCGACGTCGATGCGCACCTGCACGAGGCGCTCGGCGACCTCGCCCACCACGTGACGATCAGCCCGATCCAGTCGCACCCGGCGACGTCCTCGCCGGTCGGCAACCCGCTGTGGGACGCGATCGCCTCGGCCACGCAGGTCGCCTACCCCGGTGCCACGTTGATGCCGGGCCTCATCGTCGGCGGCACCGATGCACGGTTCTTCCGCGACAAGGGTGCCATCGCATACGGGACCGGCCTGTTCTCGCCGCAGGTGACGCTGGAGTCGTTCGGTCAGCGCTTCCACGGCAACGACGAGCGCATCGACACCGAGTCGCTCGGGCTCGCCGCCGACTTCTGGATGCACATCGTCCAGGAGATCTGCGGCTGACGCAGGCGCCATGGTCCAGGTGGTCCACGCGCCGTACTCGGACGAGTGGCCGGCGCAGTTCGAGCGGATGCGTGGCGTGATCGTCGATGCGCTCGGTGATCGCGCGGTTCGAGTGGAGCACGTCGGCTCGACGTCGGTGCCCGGCCTCGCCGCCAAGCCGATCATCGACATCGATCTCGAAGTCGCCGACACGCGAGACGAGGCCGCCTACGTGCCGACGTTGGAGGCGGCCGGCTTCCAGTTCCGCTTCCGCGAGCCCGACTGGTTCGAGCACCGGTTGATGGGTCATCCGTCGGGCGATCCGGCAGTGAACCTGCACATCTTCTCGACGGGGTGCGTCGAGGTGCTGCGCATGCTCGCCTTCCGCGACCACCTGCGCGCCGACGTCGCCGATCGTGACCTGTACCAACGCACCAAGTTCGCGCTCGCCGAGCGGGAGTGGGGAACGGTGCAGGACTACGCCGACGCCAAGACCGACGTCGTTCGCGAGATCATGCGCCGAGCGCTGGCATCCACGCCGGAGCTGCTACGACCCGAGGACGTCTGACCGAGATGATGCGCACGATCATCGGGTTCCACGCGGATGACGTCGGTGACTTCGTCGCCGAGCTCTCGTGCCTGCACGGGCAGCACGTGCGACACTCGCCGCCGTTTCGTGAACGCTCGTGGGTGACGACGTCAGCGGGCCGCGCCGAGCACGTCGGCACCGACCTCGACTGCCCCCTGTGCGATCGCGCGGAGCTGCCCGATGGGCTGACCAAGGTGCGCACCGCTGGACCGTTCGACGAGAAGTCCCTGCCGGAGGGCCTTCGCCGCCCGCATCGCGTGGCCGATGCGACGTGGGGATTGCTGCAGGTGCTGCGCGGACGTGTGCGGTTCACGATGGAGACAGAGCCGCCGATCGACGTGATGCTGCTCGCCGGAGACGTGCAAGCGATCCCGCCGGCGGTGACGCACACCGTCCACCTGTCGGACGCGACGATCAGCGTCGACTTCCTGGCAGGACGGACGTCGACAGATTGAGCCGAACTTCGTGCTCAGCGCGAAGCGAGCTGCGGTGGGCGTGACGGGGCTCGAACCCGGGACCTCCACCGTGTCATGGTGGCACTCTAACCAACTGAGCTACACGCCCGTAGCGGCTGCGAGGCTACCAGTCGGCGCCCCACGAGACACGTCGAAGTTCTTTTCGCATGAGCGTCAGCCGTCGGTGAGGACGTCGATCACCAGGCGGGGCGGGCCTTGCAGGACGGTGACGGTGAAGGGACGCGCTTCGTCGACGCCGATGGCCCAGCGGGTCACGCCCTCCCAGTCCTCCGTCAACCGCATCTCCTCGATGTGCTCGACGGCGGTCGGGAAGATGTCCGTGGGACCCGTGTAGCCGGCGCCCTCCATGGTCTGCATCCACATGCCCATGCGCACCTCGAGCGTCGCCTCTCCGGCGATGAACGCGGTCTCGTTGCTCTCCCCCAACGTCACCGGATCCTGGACGTACTCGACCCACCAACCCGGGAAGTCGCCATCACCGCCGAGCTCGATCACGACCCGGTCGAAGCACGGATGCGCGCCGACGCGGATGTCGGCACCCACCAGCGCGCTCATGGCCAGTGGGTCGACGCTCTCCTTGCGCAACGTGTCGCCGGACGTCGCACACCCTGCGGTCGTCGTCGTCGCGGGCGCGGTGGTCGTGGTGGAGGTCGCTGTCGTGGTCGTGGTCGGCGCGGTGGACGACGTCGTCGGTGCACTCGTGTCGGCCGCCGTCGTCGATGAAGACGGGGGCGTCGTCGAGGAGGCGTCGCTGCCGCACGCCGCGGTGAGCAAGGTGATGGCGATCCCCAACGACACGAGCCGGTCCATGGCTGCAGCATGTGCTCTGCGGCGCAGAACCACCAGGGCCGAACGGCCCGACGATCAGTCGATGCGTTCCAACATCGCCACGGTGTCGGCGTTGCCGGCGACGCGGTAGCGGCGATTGATGAGCTGCTCCAGCTCGCCGCTCGGATCGCACGTGGCGAAGCGTTGGTAGCGGGCGACGAAGCGCGGCGCGTCGTCGGAGGCGAACAGATCGCGCAGCGCCTGCTGGGCACCACGAGCTTTCACCACGTTGTCGCTCCACAGGTACGGGTAGGGCGGATCGGTGTGGGCCATCGCATAGACGGCGGCACTGGCGCACAGCACGTAGAGCTGATCTCCGGGCTCGCGGTGGGTGTCGAACCAGGCCACGACGGCCTCGTTGCGCTCGCCGCGGACGTCGTCGCTCGACACCATGAAGATGTCCGCGTCGTCCGTCGTGATGACGCGCATCGTGCTGATCGCGGCGGGCACGAGGAGGGCGACGACGACGAGGTACGTGAGCCGGGGGCGCGGCAAGCGGGCCAGCACCACGGCGCCGAGGGCCGCCATCGACGGGGTCAGCGTGACCCAGTAGTGGCGGTAGAACTGCCCGCCCATCGCGAACGCGAGCACTGCGCTGACGAGCCACGCCGCGCAGCACACAAAGGCAGGCGACGGTGCGCCAGGGTGCCGACGCAGCTGCGTCATCCGGCGCACGGCAACGACCGTTCCGCAGATCGCGCCGGCGGCGATGACGATCAGCAGCGGCACGACCATGGGTCGGGCGATGTTCGCGGTGTCGTGGTAGCGATCCCAGTTCGGTCCTTCGAGCGCGCTGCGGCCCTCCAGCCGGTAGCCGCCGAAGCTGTACCACCACCGCGAGAAGCCCACGGTGACCGTGCCGTGCAGCGCGCACAGGCCGAGGACGGCGAGCGCTCCACCGGCCAAACCACCGAGCGCCAAGATCGTGGATGCGATCGACCGCCAGCGAGCGATCGTCGCCGCCACGAGCAGTGCGCCAACGGCGACGAGGCCTTCGAAGCCGGACTGCTTGACGGAGATGGCTGCTCCGCCCAACAGGCCGCTGACGACGAACAGCCACGACCAGCGCCCTGTCCGCATCGCCCTGCAGCCGACGGCCAGTCCGGCGCAGGCGATGGCCCCGCCGAGCAGCTCGCCGTTGGCGACATGCCCCTCGAGCGCAGGGCTCGACGAGGTGACGGCGACGATCAACGCCGCGGCCACGCCGGCGGCTCGACCGGCCAGCGAGGTCACTGCAGAGGCAACCGAAGCCACCATCACGATCCCGAAGAGGATCGCCATCATGCGCACCGACGCCGTGCTGTTGCCCGTCAGCCAGTCCCACATCCGATAGATGACGAGGAGTCCCTGCGGCCGATCGATCCACGCGTCGCGGTACAGCGTCCCGCTGTGGCTCCACACTCTCGCAACGGCGATGTAGCCGCCTTCGTCACCGGTGAGCGGCGTCGACACCATGCGCAGCCGGGCGAGCACGGAGACGACCACCGCCAGCAGCACGGCGCGCCACGCGATGCCGCCATCGCCGACGACCGAACCAGGGCGCGACAGGTCTCGCACGTCGTCGTCGTCCGGGAACGGATCGAGGAGGGAACCTGCATGCTCCGCCAGCATGAGGCGAACTTAGTGACGCTCGCCGGCGAAGGGGCCGCGGCCGATGTGAACAACCCGCGCGGGTCAGCGCAGGCGCATCGACACCTCGTTGGCCATCAGACGACCCGCACGGGTGAGCCGCACCCGACCGGCGGCTTCGGTGACCAGTCCATCGAGATCCGTGGTGTCGATGTCCGCGGCGTCAACGCCATCGCGCATCCGCAGCGCCAGCTGCAGACCCTCGACGCGGCGCGTGTCGTCGTCGAGCGACTCCCCCGCCGCCTCGGTCGACTCGCCTGCCTCGACGAGCGCGATGTAGCGCTCCGGCGTGCGCACGTTCCACCACCGCCGGCCGCTGCGGTGCGAGTGCGCCGCGCAACCGAAGCCCGTGTAGTCGCCCTGCTGCCAGTACAGGACGTTGTGCCGGCATTCGTGGCCCGGCTTCGCCCAGTTGCTGACCTCGTAGTTCTGCAGTCCAGCGGCGACGAGTGCATCGTCGGCGGCGTCGTACTTGTCGGCCAGGTCGTCGTCGTCGGGATGGCGGTTCGGGTCGGCGGCCAACGGCGTCCCGGCCTCGATCGTCAGCGCGTAGGCCGAGACGTGCGGCGGACCGAGCTCGATCACCCCGGCCAACGTTGCTCGCCAGTCGTCGAGCGACTCACCGTGGCCGCCGTAGATCACGTCGAGGTTGAACGACCGCAGACCGGCCTCGCCGACGGCGTCCACGGCACGGCGCACGTTGTCGGGCACGTGCGTCCGACCGAGCGACCGCAGCACGTGGGGCACCATCGACTGCACACCGATGCTCACCCGGTCGACGCCGGCGTCCGCGTAGGTTCGCAACAGATCGACGGTCACGTCGTCGGGGTTGCACTCCACCGTCACCTCGGCGCCGGCCACCGTCGGGATCGCTCGCAGGACGCGAGCCAGGCCCGCACCCGGCACTCGCGTAGGCGTGCCGCCGCCGACGAAGACGCTCGTCACCGGCGCCAGCGCAGCGCGCTCGATGTCGGTGTGCAACGCGTCGAGGTAGGCCTCGATCAGGTGGTCGCGGTCGGTCCACGTGGCGAACGCGCAGTAGTCGCAACGCGACGCGCAGAACGGCACGTGCACGTACACGCCGAACGGCTGCGGTGCACGGTGGGGAGCGCTCACGCGCAGGAACGCTACGGGCGGTAGAGGAGGTCGAGCGCGTCGAGGCGCTGGCCGACCTGATCGACCGGGACGTCGAGCATCGCCGCGATGGCCCGGGTGTCGTCGCCGCGGACCGTGATGACCTTGCCGTTGAAGTCCTGGCGTTGCACCTGGATCATCTTCAGGAAGCGGGTGAGCATCTCGAACGGGTGACCCGTGAGCTGCCCGAGCTTGATCAGGTCGACGGCCAGCTTCTTGCTGGCGGCGTCACCCTCCGACGGAACAGTGATGTCCTCGCGGGGCAGCAGCTGATCCACCGGAACGCTGTAGAACTTCGCCAGTCGCTCGAGGCGGGGAACCGAGATGGCTCGCTCACCACGCTCGTAGGCACCGAGCACGGAGGCCTTGAACTCTTCGGTGGACGCAGCTTCGACCTCTTGCAGCGACAGCCGCTTCTGGCGACGGATCACGCGCAGGCGATCGCCCACCTTGCGGCTGTACGGCGATGAGGTGACGTCATCGTCATCGAACTCTCGCATGCCCGCTCTCCCTGTCCGCTCTCGCCGCTTGCCCGCTTCGGTGCCCCGTCCCGCTCGACGACGCAGGAACGTGGCAATTCTGCCACACGATGCGCGGAAAAACAACGCTCCGTGACGAAGCCGCTACGCAGGCGCCAGCGAGAGGAGCACGGCGGCGACGATCGCCGCAGTCTCGACGCGCAGCACGGTGGACCCGAGCGACATCCGAGGCACGTCCATCGCCAGCTCAGCAGGGCTGAAGCCGCCCTCCGGGCCGACGATCACGCACGCCGGCGTCACCTCATCGGCTGCCGGACCGTCGGGTTCGGCGAGCACCACCCCCGGCCGGGTGGCGACCTCGGTGAACGCCGTGACGCCCTCGATCGACGGCAACCAGGCCCGACGCGACTGCATCGCCGCCTCTCGCGCCACTCTGCGCAGGCGATCGAGCTGACGCTCAGCGCGCGGCGCGTCCCAGCGGACCACGCTCCGTTCGCACTCGATCAGGGTGATCCTGGCCACACCGAGCTCGGTGAGCTTCTGCACCATCCACTCACAGCGGTCGCCCTTCGGGATCGACGCAGCGATGTGCACGTTCGAAGCCGGTGCGACCTCGTCGGCGACGACGACGTCGACCAACGCGCCGTGATCGAGGCGGGCGGTCGCCCACCTGCCGGCCCCGTCGCTGACCGAGATCGCGTCCCGTGCGCCGATGCGCAGCACGCGCCCGAGGTGGTGAGCGTCGTCGGGGTGCAGCTCCGGCGCGTCGAGCGAGGCGACGAAGACGTGCGCCGCGCTGGACCGCAGCGCCGGGTTCACGTGAACGCGGACTTGATGCGCGAGAACAACCCGCCGTGCTCGCCGGTGCCGACGGCCTCGTTGCGCGACTCGGCGAGCTTGGTCAGCAGCTCGGTCTCGAACTCGGTGAGCTTGGTCGGCACGCGCACGTCGACGCTGACCCGCAGATCGCCGCGCCCGCGACCCTGCAGGCGGTGCACGCCGCGGTTGCGGAACACGAACTCACGGCCGGGCTGGGTACCGGCCGGCACGATGATCTCCTCGTCGCCGTCGAGCGTGGTCAGCACCACCTTCGTGCCGAGTGCGGCCTGGGCGATCGAGACGGGGATGGCCGCGAACAGGTCGTCGCCGTGACGAGTGAACACGTCGTGCTCGGCAACTCGGATGTGCACGTACAGGTCGCCGGCACCTCCGCCGCGCGGGCCGACAGCGCCGCGCCCGGTGAGCCGCAACGTGGAGCCCGTGTCGACGCCCGCCGGCACGTCGACCTGGTACGTCTTCTCGGTGATCCGCCGACCCTCGCCGCTGCAGGACGGGCACGGAGTGGCGATGATCTGACCGAGGCCGCCGCACCGCGGGCACGCCGACGAGGTGACCATCTGCCCGAGCAGGCTCTGCCGAACGCGCTGCACCTGCCCGCGACCGTTGCACTCCGAGCAGGTGACCGGTTGCGTGCCGGCACCGGCGCCCGAACCACCGCAGTCGTCACAGCGTTCTGCGGTACGCACGTTGACACCGACGGTGGCACCGAAGACGGCCTGCTCGAAGCTGACGTCGGCGACCACCTCGAGGTCCTGACCGCGCGGCGGACCGACGGGCCCGCCACCACCGCGTGCACCGAACGGACTGCTCCCGCCGAAGAAGGCGTCGAACAGGTCGCCGAGGCCACCGCCACCGCCGTTGAAGAAGTCGCCGTTGCCGCTGCCGGCGCCACCGACGCCCTGCTCACCGAACCGGTCGTAGCGCTGACGTGCCTCGGCGTCGCTGAGCACCTCGTAGGCGCGGGCGACCTCCTTGAACCGCTCCTCGGCGGCGGCGTCACCGGGGTTGGCGTCGGGGTGCAGCTCGCGGGCGCGTTGTCGGTACGCCTTCTTGATCTCGTCGGGCGTGGCCGTGCGGCTGACGCCGAGCAGTTCGTAGAAGTCAGCCATCAGCTCATCCTGCGCTTTCCATGCCACCGTCACCCAACCGCCGGCCCAACCGGTCGCTGACCGCCTCCACCGTGGCCAGTGCCTGCGGGTAGTTCATCCGCGTCGGGCCGAGCACGCCAATGGTGCCGACCTGCTCGCCTTCGACCATCACCGGGGCGACGACCACCGAGCACACCGACAGCGGCTCGACGCCGTGCTCGGCACCGATGGCCACCGACAGGCCACGATCGATGACGTCACGCACGAGCGAGACCACGACGTACTGCTGCTCCAGGGTGCGCAGCACGTTGCGCACCGTCTCCACCGCGTCGAAGGCGCGGGCCATCGACGATGCTCCACCGACGAACACCGGCAGATCGGCGCGGCCCCGGCAGAGGGCATCGACGGCTTGGCGAGTGAGCCCGTCGACGGCCGAGTCGCCGGTGGAGATGACCTCACCGGGTTGGTCGAGCGGACGGCCGATGAGCACCGAGGCGAGGTGCGCGGACGCGGCGGAGAGCCGCACGTCGCTCGTGTCCAGCGGCAGCTCGATCGTCTCGCTGTCGATGGAGCCGTTGGACAGCACGGCGACCACGGTGGCCAGGTGGGCAGAGAGCCCGACGATCTGGATGGAGCGAACCACGGCGCGATCGACGCGCGGACCGACGACGACGGCGGCGTGCTGGGTGACCGCGGCCAGCAGGTTGGTGGTCTGGTGGAGCAGCTCCTCGAGCCGTCCGTGGGCGCTCTCGAAGAACTGCCCGACGCGCTGCGACGCGTCGTGATCGAGCAGGCCGGGGCTGGTGATGTGGTCGACGAAGAAGCGGTAGCCCTTGTCGGTCGGCACCCGTCCGGCCGACGTGTGCGGCTGGGCGAGGTAGCCCTCCTGCTCCAGCACGGCCATCTCGTTGCGCACGGTCGCGGAGCTGACCTGGACCCCGGGCGCGGCGGCGATGTGCGTCGAGCCGACGGGTTGGGCCGTGGCGATGTACTCCTGCACGATGGCCCGCAGGATGGCCGTCTTGCGTTCGTCCAGCATCTGGCAGTCCAGGCTATCGAGTGCTGGCGGTCACGACCCGGTACCGGGCCAGCGCCTCCTCGCGCTCGACGCGATGATCCACCATCGGCGCGGGGTAGGCCTCGGTCGCCCGCTCGGGCACCCACCGCTCGATGTACTCGCCGTCGGGGTCGAAGCGCTCGCCCTGGCTCGTCGGGTTGAAGACGCGGAAGTACGGCGCCGCGTCGGTGCCGGTACCGGCGGCCCACTGCCAGCCGTGGCTGTTCGAGGCGAGGTCACCGTCGACGAGGTGGCGCATGAAGTGCCGCGCTCCCCACTGCCACGGCAGGTGGAGGTCCTTCACCAGGAACGAGGCGACCACCATGCGCACTCGGTTGTGCATCCAGCCGGTGGCGGTCAGCTGGCGCATCCCGGCGTCGACGAACGGGAACCCGGTGGCGCCGACGGTCCAGCGGTCGAATCGACGCTTCGCCGCGGCGTCGGTGTCCACCGGCATCGCGTTCATCCGCTCGTCGAGGTTGGCCGACGCGCTCTCCGGACGGCGGCGCAGCACGTCCGCGTAGAACTCGCGCCACGCCAGCTCGTTGGCGAACGACTGGTGCGCGGCCGACGAGCCGAGGTGGTCGAGGAGCTGCCGGGGATGGATGGTTCCCCAGCGGAGGTCGACCGACAACCGACTGGTGCCTGCCGTGCCGGGCAGGTTTCGGGTCTCGTCGTACGTGTCGAGCCCATCGGCGACGAACGCGTCCCACCGGTCGTGCGCGGCGCGCTCCCCCATTGCCGGCATCGCACATCCGGCATCGCCTCGCGTCGGCGGCCCGTCGTCACCAACGTCCGGTGCGCCGTACCACTCGACGTCGGGCTCGTCGATGGGGTCGTCCCAGCCGACGGCCCGCCACGCCTTGGAGAACGGGGTGAACACGGCGTACGGCGAGCCGTCGCCCTTCAGCACTGCGCCCGGCGCGACCGCGTACGGCCAGCCGACACCGACGAGGCGGCGATCTCCGGAGCGCAGCGCTTCTGCCACCGCGGCATCACGACGATGCCCGTACGGGCCGCCATCACGCGTGACGAACACCTCGGTCGCTCCGACCTCGGCGGCCAGCTTCGGCACCACCTCGACGGGATCTCCGTGGCGGTGCACGAGTGCCGATCCGAGCGAGGCGTTCAGCGCGGCCAGGGCATCGGCGAGCGCCGCACGACGTGGCGCTCCGGCAGCAGCGAACGCCGGGTCGACGACGTACAGCGGTACCACCCGTCGGCCACCCTCCGCTGCCGCGGCGAGCGCGGGGAGATCGGCAAGGCGGAGGTCGCGCCGGAACCACATGATCGCGGTTGCGTCACGTCGAGCTGTTGCACCGGCCATCGAGATCAGTGTCGCCTAGCTTGGCGGCGCATGCCTGATCCTGTGACCGATCGTCCACCGCCGCTGGCGGCCCGCATCATCCTCGTGCGCCACGGTGCCACGGAGTGGTCGGCGATCGGACGGCACACCGGTCGCACCGACATCCCGTTGTCCGAGCTCGGCCGTCGCGAGGCCAGTGCCCTCGGTCCGATCGTTCGCCGGCTGGCCGGCACCGACGCCCTCGTGTTCACCAGTCCGCTGCGCCGGGCGATGGACACCGCCGCCGTGGTGATGCCCGACGTCGAGCCACAGGTCGTCGACGCCCTGGCGGAGTTCGACTACGGCAACTACGAGGGCCTGACGAACGAGGAGATCAGCGAGCAGGTGCCCAACTGGAACCTGTTCACCGACGGCTGCCCCGGTGGTGAGAGCGTCCGCCAGGCGGGGGCGCGCTGCGACGCGTTCGCCGCCAAGCTGGAGCGCATGGCCGTCGACAGAACCGTCGTCGCCTTCACCCACGGCCACCTCAGCCGCATCCTGACGGCGCGGCTGCTGGAGCTACCGAGCGAGACCGGGATCGCCTTCTACAACGACACCGCCACCGTCAGCGTGCTGACCGCCCGCCGTGGCCGCTACGTGCTCACCGGCTGGAACCGCGCCGCCGACTGAGTGCGTGGCCGAGTAGCGGTCCCACGCCCCGAAGGCCACCGCGATCAGCGTGACGACGCTGCCGTAGCCGAGGCTCCACTCCGCGCTGACGTGATCGGCGATCCAACCGGTCAGCGGTCCGCCGATCGGCGTCGATCCGAGGAAGGCGACGCTGCCGAGCGCCAGCAGACGACCGCGCATGTCGGGCGGGCTCTCCTCCTGGCTGATCACGTTGAACCCGGCGACGAACGCTGCGCCGCCGATGCCGTACGGCACGCACGCGGCGAAGGCGATCCAGATCGACGGCGCCCAGGCGACGGCGAACCCACCGAGCGCCATCAGCACCGCCATCTGGTACAGCCACATCGATCCGGACTGGCGACGGCGGGCGGTGAGCAGCGAACCGATGACCGCGCCGACGCTGTCGAGCGCCAGCAGCCAGCCGAAGTTCGACGCGCGGTCGAACCGATCGTCGGCGATCTTCAGCAGCGAGACACTCTGGTTGAAGGCGAACGTGCTGACGACCGCGAAGACGATGAACGAGACGAGGAGTCGTCGGTTCGAACGCACGAACCTCATCGCCTCCCGAACGGGCTGACCACCGCGTGCCATCGGTGGCGCCCGATGCAGCTTGGAGGCGTCGATCATCATGATCGGCACGAGGATCGCCGTGAACGAGATGCCGTTGATCATGAACAACCAACCGGGACCGAGCGGATCGACGAGCGCCGCAGCGAGCGCCGGCCCGAAGATGCGCGCACAGGTCATCACCGCGGTGTTCAGCGACAGGGCGTTGCCGATCTCGGCCGGCTCGGCCAGCTCCAGGACCAGGCCGCGACGGGCCGGGTTGTCGACCGCGCTGATCACACCGAGCACCAGCGACATGACGTAGATCAGCCCGAGGCTCTCCCACCCGGCCAGCACCAGTGCGCCGAGGAGCAGGGCGTGCGCCGCCTGCGCGGCCTGCGTCCACAACGTCAGCTTGCGCCGATCGATGCGATCGGCGAGCACGCCGGCCTGCACGCCGAGCAGGAGCATGGGCAGGAACTGGCACAGGAGCGTGATGCCGACGTCGGTTCCCTTGCCGGTGAGCCGGTACACGAGCAACGACATCGCCGTGAGCTGCAGCCACGTACCGACCTGACTGACGAGCAGCCCGACGAAGAACAGGCGTGCGTTGCGGTGCCGCAGCGACCGGAACGTCCTGGACTCACGCACCGGACAGTTCTACCGCCTCACGGCGCGAACGTCAGTCGTCGAGCTTGAGGGCACTGATGAACACGTCGCCGGGCACTTCGACGCGCCCGATCGACTTCATCTTCTTCTTGCCTTCCTTCTGCTTCTCCAGCAGCTTGCGCTTGCGGGTGATGTCACCGCCGTAGCACTTGGCCAGCACGTCCTTGCGCTTGGCCTTCACCGTCTCGCGGGCGATCACCTTGCCGCCGATCGCAGCCTGGATCGGCACGTCGAACATCTGTCGCGGGATGAGCTCCTTGAGCTTCTCGCACATGCGGTTGCCGTAGGCGAAGGCCTTGTCGCGGTGGACGATCGTGCTGAACGCGTCGGCCGGGATGCCGTTGAGCAGCAGGTCGACCTTGACCAGGTTGCTGCGGTGGTAGCCGCTGAGCTCGTAGTCGAGGCTGGCGTAGCCCTGCGTCCGGCTCTTCATCTGGTCGAAGAAGTCGACGACCACCTCGGCGAGGGGGATCTGGTAGTGCAGTTCGACGCGCTCGGGCGACAGGTACTCGAGCTTGGTCATGTCGCCACGTCGGGTCTGGCAGAGATCCATCAGCGTGCCCGTGTAGTCCTTCGGGGTGATAATGCTGACCCGGAAGTAGGGCTCCTCGATGTAGTCGATCGCTTGTGGCATCGGCAGGTCGGCCGGGTTGTCGACCAGTTCGATCTCACCGTTGGTGCGGTGCACGCGGTACTCGACGCTGGGCGCGGTGGCGATCAGCGCCAGGTTGAACTCGCGCTCCAGGCGCTCCTTGACGATCTCCATGTGCAGCAGCCCGAGGAAGCCGCAGCGGAAGCCGAAGCCCAGGGCACCGGACGACTCGGGCGAGTAGGTGATCGATGCGTCGTTGAGCTTGAGCTTCTCCAAGCTCTCGCGCAGCGTCTCGAAGTCGTCGCCGTCGATCGGGAACAGACCGCAGAACACCATCGGCTTGGGATCGCGATAGCCCTCGAGCGCTTGCGTCGACGGGTGCGAGAAGGTGGTCACGGTCTCGCCGCTGCGGGCCTGACCGACGTCCTTGATGCCGGCGATGAGGTAGCCGACCTCGCCCGGACCGAGCTCGGGCACCGGGGTGGGCACCGGGCGGCGGACGCCGACCTCGATGGCCTCCTGCGGCGTGCCGGCGTTCATGAACATCAGCTTCGAACCGTTGGTGAGCCGGCCGTTCATGATCCGGATCGACGAGACGACACCGCGGTACTGGTCGTACTGGCTGTCGAAGATCAGGCCCTGCAGCGGGGCGTCGGGATCGCCCTGCGGCGCCGGAATGCGGGCGATGACCGCGTCGAGCAGCTTGTCGACGCCGTCGCCGGTCTTGGCCGAGATGCGCAGGATGTCCTCGGCGGGGATGCCGAGCACGGTCTCGATCTCCATCGCGTAGCGATCGGGGTCGGCGGCGGGCAGGTCGATCTTGTTCAGCGCGGCGACGATCTCCAGGTCGTGCTCCAGCGCCAGGTAGCAGTTGGCCAGGGTCTGGGCCTCGATGCCCTGGGCGGCGTCGACGACGAGGACCACGCCTTCGCAGGCGGCGAGGCTGCGGCTGACCTCGTAGCCGAAGTCGACGTGCCCGGGCGTGTCGATCAGGTGGAGCGTGTGGCCCTTCCAGTCGACGCGCACGTTCTGGGCCTTGATCGTGATGCCCCGCTCGCGCTCCAGGTCCATCGAGTCCAGGTACTGCGACCGCATGTCGCGGGCGTCAACGGCGTTGGTCAGCTCGAGGATGCGGTCGCTGAGGGTGCTCTTGCCGTGATCGATGTGGGCGATGATGGAGAAGTTGCGGATGCGGGCGAGATCCATGCGGAAGTTCTTGTCCGGATTTCTGCTGAGGGAGACGCTCGATCCTACCGGTCCGGTTGGCGGTCGGACCTGGCGCTGTTAGCCTCGACACGCTGTTCCGTGACAGTCAGAAGGGTCTCCCGTGGCGAACATCAAGAGCCAGAAGAAGCGCATCCTCACCAACGCCAAGCGTGCCGAGCGCAACAAGGCAGTGAAGAGCGAACTGAAGACGCGTGCGAAGAACGCGGTCTCCACCGCCGGCACCGAGGAGGGCGCCGAGGCGCTGCGCCTCGCCGTCAAGCGCCTCGACATGGCCGCCGCCAAGGGCGTCATCCACAAGAACCAGGCCGACCGTCGCAAGAGCCGCCTGATGAAGAAGATCAACGCCGCCGGCTGAGCCAACCGCTCGCTCACGCAGCACCGACGCCGACCCGGGCCCACCGCCCGGGTCGCTTCGCGTCTCGGCCCGGTTGCACCAACGTCGTTTCGACTTCTGGGACGGATCCGTGACGGTTTCCGTCACCCAGCCGTCCGAGATCGCCGGCTGACGGGTCAGCGGCGGCCGGCGGGAGCCAGGCGGCTGAGGCGGGCGACGAGGACCTCCATCACGAGGTCGTCGGGCCACTCCTTGGCGCCACGGATGTCGAGGTCGGCCTGGGCCAGCAGCCCGATCGCCCGAACCACGCCCGCTCCCCCGAGCTTGCTGTACTGCTGCAGCGCCTTCTTGGCCGGGAAGCCCGGCTTGATGCCCATCGCCGCCGCCGCACTGACCTCGTCGCGGGCGTTGGCACCGTCGAGCGAAAGCAGCTTGGTGTAGTGGCTGTGCAGGATGGCCATCACCTGCAGCGGGTGACGATCGCCGGCCCCGATCATGCGATGCAGCAGGGTGAGCGAGCCGGTGGTGTCGCCACGATCGATGGCGTCGGTGAGGTCCCACGGCGGCACCCCACCGGCATCGCCGAGGAACGGCCGAACGTCGTCGGCGCGCACCATGCGCTCCTTGCCGTAGGCCGACTCCAGCGTGTCGAGGATGCCCGACAGCCGACCGGCGTCCTCGCCGAGCCACGAGCCGAGCAGCGCGACGGCGGCGCCGTCGAGCTTCAGTCCCGTGGCCGCCACCTGCTGGTCGAACCAGCCCGAGCGCTCCCGAGCGCGAGACGGTGGCGCGGTGTCGATGACGGTGGCCTTCGCCGCCTTCAGCGCATCGGTGAGCGACTTCGGCGTTCGACCGCCGCCGGCGACCAGGACGAGCTCGGTGCTCGGCAGCGGATCGCCGAGGTAGGCGACGAGCGAGGCCACGTCCTCGGTGTTGAAGCGGCCGATGCCGCGGGCGACCACGACGCGGGTGTCGGTGAGGAACGGCGACGTCTGGGCGGCGTCGACGACGGAGCGCATCTCGAACTCGTCGCCGTCGAAGTCGTCGACCATCAACGAGCGGTCGCCGTCGCCGACCAGCTTGTGGATCAGATCGGTGGTGGCGCTGAGGAGCAGCGACTCGTCGTCGCCCGTGAGGAGGTGCACAGCCATGTCCCGATCAGGATGGCACACGGCTGTGACGACGACGGCGGTGCGCCATCGTGGCGACGACGATCATCACGATGGCCCAACCGGCGAGCGACCACCGTGGCGGGGGCTCGATGCGTGCGCCGAGCTGGGCGACGATGGCGACCCAGCGGGTGGCAATGGTGGGCAGCCACATCACCACCGGACCGACCACGGGCACCATCGCCGCGAGCAACGCGGCCGGGATGCCGACGAGCATGACGAAGCCGGCCACCGGGACCGCCAGCAGGTTCGCCGGGATCGACACCAGCGGCAGGCGGCCGAACACCAGCAGGCTCGGCAGCGCCACCCCGAGCTGCGCGCCGAGGGTGACGCCCAAGGGCACGCGCAACCACTGCGGGCCGGGCAGCAACGCGGCGATCTTCGGGCCGACGGCGGCGACGCCCCACGTCGCGCCGACCGACAACCAGAAGCCGACCGACCACACCAGCAACGGATCGATGAGCACCAACGTCGTCACCGCGACCGCCAGCAAGCGCACCGCCGACGCGCTGAGCCCGACGACGAAGCTGGTCGCGGCGAGCATCGCCATGAAGCCGGCACGCAACACCGATGGCTCGAACCGCGTCAGCGCCATGAACCAACCGATCAACGCCAAGGTCACCGCCCATCGCAACCACGGCCGCAACCGGCGCAGCAGCGGGCCCGCGGCGGCCAGCACGAACACGACGTTCTGGCCGGAGACGGCGGTGAGATGCGACAGGCCTGCGTCACGGAACTGCTGCACCATCGCGTCCGGTTGGCGCGAGTCGTCACCGATGACGAGCCCGGCGAACAGCGCCGACTCGTCAGCAGTCATTGACGCCTCGGCTGCTCTGCGCAGTGCACGACGGACGGTTGCACTCGCACGGTCGAGCGCCCCGCCGGCGCGCACGTCGGCGACGAACTCGACGGCGAAGCGCCCGACCACGTGACGGACCTGCGCGCGCTCCGGGTTGGCGCCCAGCGGTCGGCGCTCGCCGTCGACGAGCACCCACTCCCCTGGTTGGCGATCCTCCAACCGACGTCGGGACGACCCGTAGACCCACGCGTCGAAGCGCTCGTCCTCGATCTGCAACGTGATGCGCGTCGCTGCGCCCGAACGCATCGGGTCGCCGACCACACGTGCCCACCCGGCGAACGCTCCGACGTGCCGCGGCACGGCGTCGGCCCACGCCGCATCGCTGCGGATCGCTCCGACGATCGACAACGCGATGCACAGGCCGACGGTGGTCGCCGGCACACGACGTGCCGCCCCGAACGCCACCAGCAGCCCGAGGAGCATCGCCAGGAGCGGGCGGTGCGCATGGAGCAGCACACCGAGGACGGTGGCCCCGGCGAGGCCGGCAACGTGCAGGTCGCGCAGGGTGTGCCCCGGTTCCGCGAGCTCGGCGTCGTACGCTCCGACAGTGGAAGTGATGCCGATCATGGCCCCGCCCGTTCCCGGCGGGCCGCGCGCCTATCGATCGCGCATCCGCACCTTCGGGCCGATCGTCGGTCTGCTCCCGCCCGCTGCGCTCGGCATCGTCGCGGCGATGATGCTGCGCGGTCACACGTCCACCGCTCGCGGCATCGCCGGGTTCGTGTTCGCCATCCTCGCCGCGCCGGGGCTCCTCGTGGTCGGCGCTCCGCTGACCACCGGGTCGGGGGCGTACGTGCCCGCCATCCTCGGCAGTGCGGTGGTGTGGTTCGCCTTCGGCGTCGTTGCGGCCCGACGAGCGACGCGCACGCCGGTGGCGGCGTGGGGCGACTTCTGGCGTGAGTACCTGTGGATGGCTGTCGGGCTGTGGGTGGGCGTGATCGGCGCGCTGCTGGCCGCCAACCTCGTGCTGGGCCGCGCCCTGTTCTGACCGGTGGCGCAGCGGTCGCGCTCACACCGTCACCAGGCTGCGGAGCGCATCGAGCTTGGCCGGACCGATGCCGCGCACGTCGGCCAGCGAGTCGACGGACGCGAACGGGCCGTGGGCATCTCGGTAGGCGACGATCGCTGCGGCGGTGGCCGGGCCGACGCCCGGCAGCGAATCGAGCTGGTCGGCCGTCGCACTGTTGAGATCGACCGGACCGGTCGGCGCGACACCTTCGACCGCAACACCACCACCTGATCCCGCCACGACCACCGGCACCTGTTCGCCGACGCGGGGCACGTAGACCCGCTCGCCATCGTGCACGTGTGCAGCCAGGTTGACGGTGCCACCATCGGCGTCGGCCGCCAACCCACCCGCGGCGGCGATCGCGTCCACCACGCGCGCCGACTCGTCCAGCGAGTACACGCCCGGCGCCACCACCGCCCCGGCGACGTGCACGACGATCGTCGCGGGCACCGACGAGTCGGTCGCAGGCACCGCGCCGGCGCCGACCGTCACCGTCGTCGACGCAGCGGGCACGGTGCTGGCGTACGGCAGCGACGCCTCCACCGGTGGCCGCGGCGCACGCAGCAGCAGGAACGCGCCGACGGCGACGGCCACGACGGACAGGGCACTGACCACCAGGCGACCGGGACCGAACCACACCACCCAGTCGCGCACTCGCTGCGAGACCGGACGCGGCGCGGCGGGCCGCGGCGGCTGTTGCACCGGCTCCAACTGAAACCCCCTCGTGCGCGCTCGAACCTGCGACGTGCGCTGCGCGCCGCCGCTCGTGGGGGAAGTCGGGTGTGACGGTACCGAGCCCGCCGGCGGCGCGTCCTAGGAGGACGTGGTGGAGGTCTGCAGCTGCTCGGTGACCGCGGTGGCCAGCGACCGGCGCGCCACCCAGTCCGCTTCGATCTCGAGCGGGATGCGCAGGTAGGCGCCGGTGTGGCCCTTGCGACGCACTCGCCCCATGGCGTAGGCGCCGACGTAGCGAACGCCGAACCCAAGCACGCCGTGGCGCTTCCACTGTCGCACGTGCACCAGTTCGTGGCGCAGCAGGTACGGCGTGACCCGACCACGACGAACGATCACCGTCGATCCGATGGTGATCCCGTCAGCGCCCCGGGGAACCGGGCCACCTTCCCAGAGGCGGTAGCCGTCGCGGCGCTCGATGGACATCGCTGCAACGGTATCGCGGGGAACCGTCGCCAACGGCCGCACCCGATCGTGCGCTCAGAACAGCTGGGCCGTGAGCTTCTTGCGGTAGCCGGCGGTGCGCGGGTCGTCAGCGCCCATCAGCTCCAGCAGGTCGACGTACTGCTGGCGAGCCACCTCGTCGAGCTTGACGTTCGGCAGCAGCGCCATCAGCGTCGCGTCGTGATCGTCGTCGGGCGCGGTCTGCGCCTGGCCGAGCCGTGCCGTGGCGGCGACGCGGCGGGTGCGGTCGTTCTCGGGGATGCGAGCGAGGAAGGCCAGCGCTTCCTCCGACTGGTCGCGAGCGACGAGCAGCTCGGCGAGACCGATCACGGCGTCCTCGTTGCCGGGCTCGAGCTCCAGCGCAGCACGGAACGAGCCCTCGGTGCCCTCGGCGATGAGCGTCGCCAGCGTCTGCTCCTCCTCGGACGGCATCAACGCGTCGACGAACTCCTGCACGACGTGCTCGGGCAGCGCGCCGACGAACCCGTCGACCACCTGGCCGCCCTTGAGCGCGTAGACGGCCGGGATCGACTGCACCTGGAACGCCTGGGAGATGCCCGGGTTCTCGTCCACGTTGACCTTCACCAGCACGACCTTGCCGTCGGTGGCGTCGGTGACCTTCTCCAGGATCGGGCCGAGCGTGCGACACGGGCCGCACCACGGCGCCCACAGGTCGACGAGCACCGCGGTGTCGAGCGAACGGTCGACGACCTCGGTCTGGAACGTTGCGTCGGTGACATCGATGGCCATGTGTCGAACGATACCTGCGGGTCACAACAGCGGGACCTGGACTGGGACTCGGACTGGGACCTGGACCGGACCGGGTCCCACCCGAGCAGTGCCGATACGGTGGCGACACATGAGCGAGCTGCCCGGCATCAACGTCCCTGCGGTCACCGAGTGGCTCATTGCGAACGTCCGTGGCGCGGTCGCCCCGTTCGCCTTCGACCTCATCGCCGGCGGGCACTCCAACCTCACCTTCGGCGTCACCGGCGCCGACGGCACGCGGTTCGTGCTGCGCCGCCCGCCGCTCGGCCACGTGCTCGCCAGCGCCCACGACATGGGACGCGAGCACCGGATCATCAGCGGCCTGCAGACGTCGGCCGTGCCCGTCGCTCCGGCCCTCGGGTTCTGCGACGACCCGGACGTCAACGGTGCGCCGTTCTACGTGATGGCGTTCGTCGACGGCCACGTCGTGCGCGACCGTCCGACCGCCGAGGCGCTGCTGTCCGTCGATGCGCGACGCCGCGCCAGCGAGAGCATCGTCGACACGATGGCGGCCATCCACGCCGTCGACCTGGAGGCCGCCGGCCTCGACGGCCTGGGCAAGCACGAGGGGTACATCGCCCGCCAGCTCAAGCGGTGGTACGGGCAGTGGAACCAGCAGAAGACCCGCGAGCTGACGGCAGTGGACGAGGTGCACGACGCGCTGCTGCAACGGATCCCCGAGCAGGGCCCGGCGAGCATCGTCCACGGTGACTACCGGCTCGACAACTGCATGGTCGGCGACGACGGCACCGTCGTTGCCGTCCTCGACTGGGAGATCTGCACGCTCGGCGACCCGATGGCCGACCTCGGGTTGCTGCAGGTGTACTGGACCGGGCCGAACGACGTCGCCTCGGCGTGGACCGGATCGGCCACGTCCACTCCCGGCTTCCTCGACCGCGCCGAACTGGCCACGCGCTACGCCGAGGTGAGCGGACGAGACATCAGCGCGCTGCCGTTCTACGTGTCGTTCGCCTACTGGAAGCTGGCGTGCATCCTCGAAGGCGTCTACGCCCGCTACCTCGGCGGTGCCCTCGGAGATCGCGATCCCGCTGAGCTGGCGCCGTTCAAGCTGCAGGTCGACGGCGCCGCAGCGAGCGCGCTGGCCGCGCTGCAGGACGTGCCATGAGCGACGCCTACGTCCTCCACCAGGAGCTGCCGCAGCTCGATCGACCGGTGCTCGTCGTCATGCTCACCGGCTGGATCGACGCCAGCGCCGCTGCCGCCGCGGCCATGGTCGTCGTGCAGGAGGAGTGCAACACCGAGCCGCTCGCCACGTTCGACGGCGACGCGTTCATCGACTACCGCGCTCGCCGTCCGTCGATGGAGCTGCGCGAAGGCGTCAGCACGAAGCTGACCTTCCCCGACATCGAGCTGCGCGTCGGCAAGGACCCCGGCGGCAACGACGTCCTCACCCTGTCGGGCCCCGAGCCCGACTCGCAGTGGCGGCGGTTCGCTGCCGCGGTCGGCGACCTGTCCGAGCAGCTCGCCGTGCGCCGCATGGTCGCCCTCGGCGCCTACCCGTTCGCCGCCCCGCACACCCGGCCGGCACGGCTGTCGAGCACGTCGCCGTCGCCACAGGTCAGCGCGTCCGTGCCGTACCTGAAGAACTCTGTCGACGTGCCCGCCGGGATGGGCGCCGTGCTCGAGCACGAGCTGCACGGTCGTGGCATCACCGCACTCGGCCTGTGGGCCCAGGTGCCGCACTACGTCAGCTCGATGTCGTACCCGGATGCGTCGGTGGCGCTGCTCACCGGGCTGCGCGAGATGGCCGGTCTGGAGATCGACGGTGTGGCGACGCGCACCGAAGCGGAACGGCAACGGCGGCGGCTCGATCAGCTCGTCGCCGGCAACGAGGAGCACCAGGGCATGGTGCGCCAGCTGGAAGAGCTCTACGACACGAGCGCGCAGCAGACGCTGTCGCTCGGCATCGCCGACATCCCCAGCGGCGATCAGATCGCGGCCGAGTTCGAGGCGTTCCTGCGCGATCAGGACGACTGAGCCGGAGGCACCGTCAGCGGACTACGTTCGCTGACGTTCACCCATCGGCATCGATGGGCCGTCGCTGGGAGGCACGCACATGAAGGTCGATGGTGGCATCGGATTCGATCTGCACAAGGCAGGCGCTCAGGCCAAGGAGGCCGAAGCCGCCGGGTACAGCGGCGTGTGGACCGCGGAGACGTCGCACGACCCGTTCTTCCCGCTGCTGATCGGTGCCGAGCACACCGAGACGATCGAGCTCGGCACGTCGATCGCGGTGGCGTTCGCCCGCAACCCGATGACGCTGGCCAACACCGGCTGGGACCTGCAGGCGTTCTCCAAGGGTCGTTTCGTGCTCGGTCTCGGCAGTCAGATCAAACCGCACATCACCAAGCGGTTCAGCATGGAGTGGAGCCACCCGGCGGCCCGCATGCGGGAGATGATCCTGGCCATCCGGGCCATCTGGGACACGTGGGAGAACGGCACGCCGCTGGCCTTCCGCGGCGACTTCTACACGCATACGCTGATGACCCCGTTCTTCACGCCGGAGCGAGCCGAGCTGGCTGGGTTCGGCGTGCCGAAGATCTTCCTCGCCGGTGTCGGTGAGCTGATGACGGAAGTGGCCGGTGAGGTCTGCGACGGGTTCATCTGCCACGGATTCACGACCGAGCGCTACCTCCGCGAAGTCACCCTGCCGGCCCTGGAGCGCGGTCGGGCCAAGGCGGGCAAGACGATGGAGGGCTTCGAGATCGTCGGGCCGAGCTTCGTCGTCACGGGCAGCACCGAGGCCGAGCTGACCCAGGCCGCAGCCGGGACACGCCAGCAGATCGCCTTCTACGGGTCGACACCGTCGTACCGTCCGGTGCTCGAGCTGCACGGCTGGGGCGGGCTGCAGGACGAGCTCAACGGGTTGTCCAAGCAGGGCAAGTGGGTGGAGATGGGCGGGCTCATCGACGACGAAATCCTCAACACCTTCGCCGTCGTCGGCGAGCCCGAGCAGATCGCGCCGGAGCTGCACCAGCGCTACGGCGACGTCATCCAGCGGATCAGCTTCTACGCCCCGTACAAGTCCGACCCCGACCGCTGGGCCGGCGTGCTCGCCGCACTCAAGGCTGCCTGACCGGTCCGACGGGCTCGCAGGCGAGCCCGCGTCACACCGCTGGGATAGAAACAGGGGGTGGCCATCTCCTGTGTGTACTGCGGCGCCAGCCACCCCGACGCGGCCGGGGTGCGCGCCTGCTGGCAGCGCACGCAGGCCGACGCGCCCACGCTGTTCGACGCGGTCGAGCAGCCGGTGGAGCCGCTGTTCGAATCGCCGTTCGAGCCCGACGAGCACCCGGAACCCGTTCCGGCTGCCGCCGCGCGCTCGCCTCGGCGTGCGCCGGTCGCCCACGACGGGCCGATCCGGCGCGGGCCGATGGTGCTCGGGCGCAACGTCATCGTCGGGCCGGGCGATGCGGCACCGCAGGACTGGAGCGATGCACCGCGCGTGACGGTCTCGCTGGATCGGCCGCACGCGATCGCCGACGAGCTCGAAGCGCTGGCGCGCTCCTGCACGGGAGCCGTGCTCGAGCTCGACGACGCGACGGCGGTGCAGCTCGACGAACCGGAGCGCGAGCAGCGCGAGCCGCATCAGCTGGGAACGTCGTTCCGCTTCGGGCGCGAGCGGGTCCGCCTGCTCGTGCGCGCCAACAGCTACGACGCCCGGACCGGTCGGTGGGCGTTGTTGGAGGACGCGCTTGCCCTCGGCGCTGCTCCAGCCAACGACGGTCGCGGCGACGTCGTGCTCGCCGACGGGACTGCCGCGTGGCTCGACGGTGGGCCGGTCCGCTTCACCGAACCGATCGACGGCGCGCCGGTGCTGCACCGGGTGGCAGTCGAACACGGCTCGCTGCGTCCATTCCCCGCCACCGACATGCACGGCACGACGGCCGCCGAGCTGGCCCCAGATCAGCTGGCCGCCGTTGCACACCGCGGCGGCGCAGCGCGGATCATCGCGCCCGCCGGATCCGGCAAGACGAGGGTGCTCACCGAGCGGGCCCGGCAACTGCTGCAGGTCTGGGGGCTGCCGGCGTCGGCCGTCTGCCTCATCGCCTTCAACAAGCGGGCACAGGAGGAGATGCGCGAGCGCACGCGCGACCTGCGCGGTCTGCAGGTGCGCACGCTCAACGCGATCGCGTTGGCGATCGTCAACGGATCGGCGCCGTTCGCCCCGCGTCCGTCGAAGCGGACCACCATCGACGAGCCCGAGGTGCGACGGATCATCGGCAAGCTCGTCTCGTTCCCGCGCAAGCGCAACGTCGACCCCGTCGCCACGTGGATGGAGGCGCTGTCGTTCGCCCGCCTCGGTCTGCGCGCCGCCGCCGACGTCGAGGCTCGCTACGACGGTGAGGTCGACGGGTTCGCCGCGTTCCTGCCGAAGTACCGCAGCCAACTCGCCCGCACGGGATCGCTCGACTTCGACGAGCAGGTGCAGTGCGCGATCGAGCTGCTGCTCACCGACGCCGATGCGCGGGCAACGGCGCAGCGGGCGTGCCGCGTGCTGCTGGTGGACGAGTTCCAAGACCTCACCCCGGCACACCTGTTGCTCGTGCGGCTGCTGGCCGGGCCGGACGGCGCCGTGTTCGGCGTCGGCGACGACGACCAGACCATCTACGGCTACAACGGGGCCAACCCGGCCTGGTTGATCGACTTCGCCTCGTTCTTCCCCGGTGCAGAGGATCACCCGTTGGAGGTCAACTACCGCTGCCCCGGCGGCATCGTCACCGCCGCCGACCGGTTGCTGCGCCACAACGTGCTGCGCGTGCCGAAGACCATCCGCTCCAACAAGCCCGACGAGGTCGGCTGGTCGATCGCACCCGCGGGCGACGCCGTTGCCGCCACCACCTCGGCGATCCAGGAAGCGATCGCCGGAGGCACCCCACCCGGCGACATCGCGGTGCTCTGTCGCGTCAACTCGCTGCTCGCCCCGGTGCAGGTGGCGCTGTCCAGCGAGGGGCTGCCGATCAACGGCGGCGTCGGCAACGAGTTCGCCGAACGCACCGCTGTGCGCGCCGCGCTCGCCTGGCTGCGATTGGCCACGGCCACCACCGCGTTGGCGCCGGGCGACCTCGCCGAGGCCCTGCGCCGGCCGTCGCGCCCGCTGCACCCGAACGTGGCCAACTGGGTCGGCGAGCAGTCGTCGCTCGACGGGTTGCGACGGCTGGCGGCACGGTTGACCACCGACCGCGAGGCGGAACGGGTGAACGCCTTCGCCGACGACATCGAGCGGCTGCAGCACCTCGCCGCGGGTGGTGCCACCACGGCGCGATTGATGTCCACCGTCCGCGACTCGGTGGGCCTGGCGTCGTCGATCGCCTCGCTCGACATCAGCCGTCGCGGCATGAACCGCGCTGCGCAGAACGACGACCTCACCGCCGTCGCTCAACTCGCCGAGCTCCAGCCCGACCCGAGCTCGTTCGAACGTTGGCTGCGCCAGCACCTCGGTGCCGGCAACCGCGCCGATGGCATCACGTTGGCCACCGTGCACCGCGTGAAGGGGCAGGAGTGGCCGTTCGTCGTCGTTCATCAGGCCGACGCCGACCAGTACCCGCACCGCCTGTCCGAGGACGTCGAGGAGGAGCGCCGTCTGTTCCACGTCGCGTTCACGCGCGCACGCCGTGAGGCCCTGATCGTCGTGGCCGATCGTCCGTCGCCGTTCATCCACGAGCTGACCAACGAGCCGCCGGCCAGACGTGTCGGTGGCCCCTCGGTCGTCGGCAACGACCGCTTCGGCGAGCGCCAGCCGAAGCCCACGCCGGCAGCGTCACGTCCGGGCCACGACCTCCAGCCCGCCGATGCGGCACTGTTCCAATCGCTGCGCGACCTGCGCAAGCACCTCGCCGCCGGCAAGCCGAGCTACACCGTGCTGTCGGATGCGTCGCTCGCCGACATCGCCACCGGGCGGCCGATCACCGCCGACCAGTTGGCGCGGATCCGCGGCATCGGACCGAGCAAGCTCGACCGCTACGGCGCGGCGATCCTCGCCGTCGTGCTCGACCACGCCGACCCAGCCTGATCGGTGACATAGGTTGCGAGCATGACGCTCGCACCTCCGGCGATCACCCACATCGCCCTCACCGTCAGCGACCTCGACCGCAGCGTGGCGTGGTACACCGCGCTGTTCGGTGAGGCGCCGATCTTCGTCGGCGACTTCCTGTCCGGCACGCCACACGAGTACCGCGCCGCGGTCTGGCGCACGCCCAGCCTCGGCCTGCACTGCTTCGCCGACGCCGATGTCCCCGGCGCGTTCGACGCTCGCCGTCCCGGTCTCGATCACGTCGCCTTCCACGTCGACGACGCGGACGCGATCGACGAGTGGGTCGCCCACCTCGACGCGTTGGACGTCGCTCATGGTGAGGTGCTGACGGAGGCCTACGGCATCGGACTGGCGTTCACCGATCCCGACGGGATCGCGCTCGAGCTGTTCGCACCCGTGCGGCGATGAGCCGCGACACCGGTGAGGACGATGCCCTGTGGTCGGTCGCCGAATGAGAACGCAGTAGCTACCCCGCCAGGCCGATGAGCCAGCGGCGCACGTTCTCACCGAGCGCGTCCACGTCGTAGCCGCCCTCTTGGAGCACCACGGTCGGCAACCCGAGCTCGCGCACCGCCGCGCCGCAGCGCTCGAACCCATCGGTGGTCACCGCCAGATCGGCGATCGGATCGGTGATGTAGGTGTCCAGACCCAGCGAGACGATCAGCGTCGACGGGCCGAACGCGCTGATCGCGTCGAACGTGTTCGTCAGCGCTTGCACGAACGCGTCGTCGTCGGCTCGCGCCGGGAGCGGCACGTTGAGGTTGCTGCCCGCTCCCCTGCCGCTGCCGGTCTCGTCGGCGAAGCCGATCACGAACGGGTAGGCGCGCGCCGGGTCGCCGTGGAGCGACACGTACTGCACGTCGTCACGGTCGTAGAAGATCTCCTGCGTCCCGTTGCCGTGGTGGTAGTCGACGTCGAGCACCGTCACCTTCGTGCCGGTGGTGCTGGCGATCCGGTGCGCGGCGATCGCCGCGTTGTTGAAGAAGCAGTAGCCGCCGTACATCGTCGAGCTGGCGTGGTGACCCGGCGGCCGGCACAGGCCGTACGCCGACGGGGCGCCGTCGAGCACGAGCTGCGTGGCCGTGAGCGCGGTGTCCACCGCGCTGCACGCGGCGACGAACGTGCCCTCGGTCAGCGCGGTCGTCGTCTCGAAGCACCACCAGCCGAGCCGGCCGTTGATGCTGGACGGCTCACGTCCGTCGCTCATCTTGTTGCGGATCGCCGGTCGATAGAACACGTCGGGGAACACGTCGCGCGTCTCGCCGTTGGCCAGCTGGAACTCGGCCCACGCCTCGCCGAGGAACCGCACGAGCCCGGTGTCGTGCACCGCTTCGATCGGCGCCAGGCCGTGCCGATCCGGCCCGCGGAAGGCGAACCGGGCATCACCTTCCAGCACCGTACGGATCTTCTCGGCACGACCGGTGTGCTCGAACGGGGCGTGGATCCGCGAGTTCTCGACTTCGACGTCCGGGCTGTGACGCAGGTGATCGGCGGTGTAGACGACGGACATCGGGGCGGCCATCGCCCTATCGTGGCAAAGCGTGCGCCCCCGCTCCACTGTGATCTCGCTTGCGCGCGCCGCCGCGATGGTCACCGTCGTGTCGATCGCGTGCACCGCGTGCGCGTCGGATGGCGCCGCAACCGACAACGCCCCGGGCATCACCACCGCCGGGAGCACTGGCACGGTGGCAGCGCCGACGGGCACGTTGGGCAACCCAGGCTTCCCCGGCACCGTGCCGGTCACCGATCCGACCGACTCCGCAACCGGCTCGTGCACAGCCACGTTCACCGGCGATCTCGACGACTCGTGGGACGAGGTCGGCGACGAGGACTCCGTGCTCTACGGCCCGTGGCTCGATCCGGCAACGGTCGACACCGCATCCGACGTCACCTTCGTGCGCGACGACACGTTGTTCGTCCTGTCCTGTGGGTCGACCGGCGGCAAGGCGGTCAACATCACCGCCAACGACCCGGTGCTGCAGCAGAAGGCGACCTACCCGCTGCGCGGGACCGACGGTGATCGGGTGGTCGTGCTGGCCAACGTGACCGGCAAGGAGGTGTGGACGGTGGCCCCCGGGAGCGCCGAGTCGAAGCTGGTGATCGACGCCTTCGACGACACCCACATCGCCGGCACCCTCACCGTGCAGCTCGTCCCGATCGCCCAGATCGCCGACCCGGACGACACCAGCCCGGCCGTCACCGGCACTGCGACCAGCAGCGGTCCGGCGCCACGACTCGCCAAGCTGGTGGTCACCTTCGAATTCCCCCGCCCCTGACCGCCCGCTCGTCCGGTTGGACGTTCGTCGGACGGTCGAGTCGCAAGCTGGCCGTCGTGGCGCCGATCACGGCGCCCGCTGAACGGCCGAGCTCGCCTCGCGTGCTCGACAGATGGAGGGCGAACGATGGCGCGCAACCGTGCTCGTGGGTCTCTGTTTCATCGGCTGGCCGCGCTGTCGGCAACGACGGGTGCGGCGTTGGCCGGCGCTGTCATCAGTCTCGTGCCAGGCGTGCTCCCCGCGCCGATCGCTGCCGCGTACAGCGCGTTCAACCCCCCGCCCCTGTGCTCCGTCACACCCGGGCCATCGTGCATCGCCCAGCCGGGAACGGCCTACATCGGCCTCGCCGCGAGCCCGTTGCGCATCGACATGCCGACGATGAGCATCAACTCGCTCGACCCCGACTCGCCGTACAGCGGCGAGGTCACGTTCGTGATCACCAGCTTCGGCATCCCCGCCGCGGGCACGACGTTCCGCAACATCCACTGGTCCAACCCCGTCGTGCTCACCCCGGTCGATGCCGAGCCGACCGCGACCCTGATCTTCATGGCGCCGAAGGGCAACTGCGAAGGCCGCCAGTCGTGCACGTACACGACCACGTCGACCGACCTCAAGGGCGGTTGGTACTCGGCCAACTACGCCGGTTCCCCAGTCGTCCTGGCGGGCGAGGACATGTGCCCGCCCAGCGGGTTCGGCTGCTCCGCGACCTACAGCCAGTCGGCGGTCTACATCCCCAACATCACCGACAAGGAACCGCCGCAGGTCGCCGCCAACGCCCTCGGCTCCGGGCGCACGACGAAGGCGATCGCGGTTGCCGAGGATCCCTACGGGCAGTCGATGAGCCTGCTCTGGGACTTCGGTGACGGCACCCCCGCGGTCGCCGGCAACTTCGGCCAGGTCGTGTCGCACACCTACGCGTTCGTCGGCAACTTCTCGATCATGGCCAGGGTGCAGACCACCGACGGTCGCAACGCGGCGACGAGCATCGATGCCGGCATCACCCCACCCAAGCCGTTCCTGCTGTCCGTCGATCGCGTGCCGGCACCGAACAACGGCGTCGCCGCCGTGGGCAGTGGACTGGTGCAGGGCTGGCCGAACGGCACCAGCGCGCGGATCATCACGTGGTCCAACGGTTGCCCGATCGATCCGTCGTCGAACGCCGCGCTCGGCACCGGTGTCACGTCGGGCTTCGTCCCGGTGGGCGTCAACGGCGCGATCGACATCTCCTTCCCGACGTTCGACCCCGACGCCAACGCGGCTGCGCTCTTCGTCGAGGGGTACATCGCTGTCGACGGCCACGACGTGAAGGTCAGCCGCGTCAGCGATTGCCTCACCGTGATCGGGAGCGCAGCCAAGACCACCACCGACCTGTCCATCGGGGCGACCGAGGTGCAGGTGCCATCCTCCACGGTGCCGATCGGCAACATGATGCTGATCGGCAGCGGCTCCGGCGCGGAGCGTCGGTTGGTCACCGGCCACGCCTCGTTGATCGTCGGCGCGCTCTCGCAGGCGCACCCGAGCGGTTCGCCGGTCGTCGACCTCGGTGCGCCGAAGGCGCCCTACGTCGAGCCCGGACCGCCCGCCGATCCGGTGGCGCCGGTGCTCGGTGGCGGCGGTGGGGGTGGCGGCACCGAGTACGTCGCGCTCGTGCCCGGCAGGTTCCTCGACACCCGCACCGACCCCGGCATCACCACCATCGACGGCCAAGGCAAAGGCGCCGGACTCCGACCCGCCGGATCCATCACCGAGATCCAGATCACCGGACGCAACAACATCCCCAGCAACGCCACCGCCGCCGTCCTCAACCTCACCATCACCGGACCCCTCGGCGCCGGATACGCCACCGCCTTCCCCTGCGGCACCACCCCACCCACCACCAGCAACGTCAACTACACCACCGGCACCACCATCCCCAACAACGTCATCGCCAAGATCGGCACCAACGGCCGCATCTGCATCCTCACCTTCGCCCCCACCCACCTCATCGCCGACATCGCCGGCTACTACCCAGCCGGCGCCACCTACACCCCACTCGTCCCCGGCAGGTTCCTCGACACCCGCACCGACCCCGGCATCACCACCATCGACGGCCAAGGCAAAGGCGCCGGACTCCGACCCGCCGGATCCATCACCGAGATCCAGATCACCGGACGCAACAACATCCCCAGCAACGCCACCGCCGCCGTCCTCAACCTCACCATCACCGGACCCCTCGGCGCCGGATACGCCACCGCCTTCCCCTGCGGCACCACCCCACCCACCACCAGCAACGTCAACTACACCACCGGCACCACCATCCCCAACAACGTCATCGCCAAGATCGGCACCAACGGCCGCATCTGCATCCTCACCTTCGCCCCCACCCACCTCATCGCCGACATCGCCGGCTACTACCCCGCCGGCGCCACCTACACCCCACTCGTCCCCGGCAGGTTCCTCGACACCCGCACCGACCCCGGCATCACCACCATCGACGGCCAAGGCAAAGGCGCCGGACTCCGACCCGCCGGATCCATCACCGAGATCCAGATCACCGGACGCAACAACATCCCCAGCAACGCCACCGCCGCCGTCCTCAACCTCACCATCACCGGACCCCTCGGCGCCGGATACGCCACCGCCTTCCCCTGCGGCACCACCCCACCCACCACCAGCAACGTCAACTACACCACCGGCACCACCATCCCCAACAACGTCATCGCCAAGATCGGCACCAACGGCCGCATCTGCATCCTCACCTTCGCCCCCACCCACCTCATCGCCGACATCGCCGGCTACTACCCGGCATAGCGGTGCTCGCTTCGCGAGCACCGAGCTACTCGGTGAGCTCGAGCTCTTCGGCGAGGTAGAGCTCGCGGCACTTCGAGCGTTGCAGCTTGCCCGATGACGTCTTCGGCAACGTGCCGGGGCGCACCAGCATCACGTCGCGCGGCGGGAGCCCGCACACCTCGAGCGTTCGGTGGTGGACCTCGTTGCGCACGTCGTCGAGCGTGAGCCCGTCGGGCAGGCGCACCTCGGCGACGACGACCACGCTCTCCTTGCCCTTGTAGCCCTCGACGCCGAAGGCGATGACGTTGCCGGCGCGCACACCGTCGAGCACGCCGATCGAGCGCTCGATGTCCTCGGGGAACACGTTGCGGCCACCGACGATGATGATGTCCTTGATCCGCCCGCACAGCACGAGCTCGCCGTCGAGCAGGTACCCGAGGTCTCCGGTGCACAGCCACTCGTCGCGGAACAGCGCCGACGTCGCATCGGGCCGCTTGTAGTAACCCGGCGTCACCGAGGTGCCACGCAGCAGCAGCTCACCGACGTGTCGTTCCGGCAGCGGCTCGAACGTGTCGGGGTGGACGATCTTCATCTCCAGGCCGGGCACGGCGTGACCGAGCAACGGGAGACGACGCACGTCGAGCTCCTCGTCGGCGTCGGCGATGTCGAGCTGCTTGGCAACTCGGTCGCGTTCGAGCACGCCTCGATCGACGCTGTCGGTGCGCAGCCCGCGGTGCCGCGGCGGGAAGACCCCACCGATGGCTACCTCGGCCATGCCGAACGCGGGGAACACTCCGCCCGCGGTGAAGCCGAACGGCTCGGCGGCGCGCACGAACGCCTCGACGGCGTTCGGGTCGACTGGCTCGGCACCGCTGAGCGCCAGGGTCAGCCGGCTCAGGTCGAGCCCCTGCATCCGACCGAGTGCGCGAGTGGCCAGGACCCAGGCGAAGTTCGGGCCAGCGGTGGCGGTGCCCTTCCAGTCGCTGATCCACTGCATCCAGTTGCCGGGCTTGGCCAGGAAGTCCTGCGGTGCGGCCTGGACGAGTTGGACACCCGTGGTCAGCGGGATCGACAGGAAGCCGACCAACCCCATGTCGTGGTACAGCGGCAGCCACGACACCATCACCTCGCTCGGCCCGAGCTCTGCCGCTTCGCACGACGCGTCGATGTTCGCGCCGAGCACGCGGTCGGGGATCATCACGCCCTTCGGCTCGCTGGTCGAGCCGCTGGTGTACTGCAGGATGACCAGCCGCTCCGGATCGTCGCCGGGGATCTCCAGTCGCTCTCCCGACGGGACGCCCGGTGAGCCGGCGAGCACCTCGCTCATCGGCACGAGCGGCGGATCGCCCGGCGCCGCCTCGTAGAAGCCGGCGAGCATCGGATCGATCAGCACGAGCTTGGCGTCACCGTGGCGGATGCGCGCCCGCGTGCCCTCGATGAACGCGTCGAGCGACCCCATGCGCATCGGCAGCGGCAGCACCATGCTGGCCATCCCGGCCAGCCAGCAGCCCTGGATGATCGTGATCAGCGAGCGCGACGTCGGCCCGAGGATTGCCACGTGATCGCCGGGCACCAGGCCGCGCGCCTGCAACGCGGCACCGACCGCGCGGGCCTCGTCGTGGACCTGCGCCCAGGAGACGAAGTCGGTGCCGGTGGCCGAGCCCTCCGGCACGACGCTCTGTCCGACGAAGCGCACACCGTGCTGCGAGGTCTCCGGGCCGCTGGCGGTGGCGATGAGGCGGTCGACGATCGATCGGCGTTCGGGCACGGAATCCACGGTAGTGGCGGGTCGGCGGCTCGTAGGATCTTCGGGCCATGACTGCTCCGGACCAACCCGCCTCCGACACGCCGACGTTCCGCTACACGGGCGCGCTCGCCAGCGAGCTGGAAGTCCGTTGGCAGGCGTGGTGGGACGACCAGCACACCTTCGAGGTCGGCAACCCCGCAGGTCCGCTGGCAGGCAACCTGGACACCAGTCGCGAGAAGATCTTCATCCTCGACATGTTCCCGTACCCGAGCGGCACCGGCCTGCACGTCGGACACCCGTTGGGCTTCATCGGCACCGACGTCTACGCCCGGTACCAGCGCATGGCCGGCAAGAACGTGCTGTACACGATGGGCTTCGACGCCTTCGGCCTGCCCGCCGAGCAGTTCGCCGTGCAGACCGGCACGCATCCGGCGGTCACCACCCAGCAGAACGTCGCTGCGATGCGCCGCCAGCTGCACCGCATCGGGCTCAGCCACGACCGCCGGCGCAGCATCGACACCACCGATCCCGGCTACTACCGCTGGACGCAGTGGATCTTCCTGCAGGTCTTCAACAGCTGGTACGACACCGACCAGCAGCGCGCCCGCCCGGTCGCCGAGCTGCAGGCCGAGTACGCCGACGGCACCCGCCCGACGCCCGACGGCCGTCCGTGGGCGGATCTGTCGCCCACGGAGCAGCGCACCGCGATCGACAGCCGACGCCTGGCCTACGTCAGCGACGCGCCGGTCAACTGGTGCCCCGGGTTGGGCACCGTCGTGGCCAACGAGGAGGTCACCGCCGACGGCCGCAGCGACCGCGGCAACTTCCCCGTCTTCAAGCGCAACATGCGCCAGTGGATGATGCGCATCACCGACTACGCCGACCGGTTGATCGACGATCTCGATCTGCTGGAGTGGAGCGACGCGATCAAGTCGATGCAGCGCAACTGGATCGGTCGCAGCGAGGGCGCGACCGTCCACTTCGGCTCGCCGGCCGGCCCGATCACGGTCTTCACGACTCGTGCGGACACGTTGTTCGGCGCCACGTTCATGGTGCTGGCACCCGAGCACCCCCTGGTCGATCAGCTGACCACACCGGAGCAGGCCGGCGCCGTGAGCGCCTACCGCGCCGCCGCAGGCGCCAAGAAGGACATCGATCGACAGGACGAAGGGCGCGAGAAGACCGGCGTGTTCACCGGCGGGTACGCGACCAACCCGATCAACGGCGAGTCGATCCCGGTGTGGGTGGCCGACTACGTGCTGATGGGTTACGGCACCGGGGCGATCATGGCCGTCCCGTGCGGCGACCAGCGCGACTTCGAGTTCGCCCGCAAGTTCGAGCTGCCGATCGTCGCCATCCAGGAGCCCACCGACGGCCGTGGCACCGACACGACCACGTGGGCCGAAGCCTTCACCGGCGACGCGCCGTACGTGAACAGCGCCAACGAGGAACTACGTCTGGACGGCATTGCCAGCGTCGACGAGGGCAAGCGCCTGACGCACGCATGGCTGAGCGAACGCAACGCCGGCAACGCGACAGTGACGTACAAGCTGCGCGACTGGTTGTTCAGCCGTCAGCGCTACTGGGGCGAGCCGTTCCCGGTGGTCTACGACGACGACGGCATGCCGCACGGCCTGCCCGACAGCGAGCTGCCGTTGCTGCTGCCGGAGACCGACAGCTTCTCGCCGCGCACGTTCGACCCCGACGACGAGTTCTCCAACCCGGAGAGCCCGCTCGACCGGCTGGACTGGTGGATGGACGTCGAGCTGGATCTGGGCGACGGACCGAAGCACTACCGCCGCGACAGCAACGTCATGCCGCAGTGGGCCGGCAGCTGCTGGTACGAGCTGCGCTACCTCGATCCGACGAACGAGAACGCCTTCGTCGACCCCGCGGTCGAGCAGTACTGGATGGGCCCGCAGCCCACCGGACGCAACGGCCGCGAGCACCCCGGCGGCGTCGACCTGTACGTCGGCGGCGTCGAGCACGCCGTGCTGCACCTGCTGTACTCGCGCTTCTGGCACAAGGTGCTGTTCGACCTCGGGCACCTGTCGTCGAAGGAGCCGTACTACCGGCTGTTCAACCAGGGGTACATCCTGGCCGAGGCGTTCCAGGACGAGCGCGGGCTGTACGTCGAGGCGGCCGAGGTCCAGCGCCACGGCGAAGGCGCCAACCAGACCTTCACCTACGAGGGCCAGCCGGTCACTCGCGAGTGGGGGAAGATGGGCAAGAGCCTGAAGAACGGCGTGCCCCCCGACGACATCTACGACGCCTACGGCGCCGACACGCTGCGCCTGTACGAGATGAGCACCGGCCCGCTGGACGGCTCGCGTCCATGGGAGACGCGTGACGTGGTCGGTCAGTACCGCTTCCTGCAGCGCCTGTGGCGCAACCTGGTCGACGAGGAGACCGGGCAGTTGCGCACCGACGTCCCCGCTGCCGACGAGGAGACCGTGCGCGCCCTGCACCGCACGATCTCCGGGGTCGGCGACGACATGGAAGCGCTGCGCTTCAACACGGCGATCGCCAAGCTGATCGAGCTCAACAACGTGCTGACGAAGGCTGGCGGTTGCCCGCCCGAGCTGGCCGAGCCGCTGGTGCTGATGATCGCCCCGTTGGCGCCGCACGTCGCCGAGGAGCTGTGGCGCAAGCTGGGCCACACCGAGTCCGTCGGCCACGTGCCGTTCCCCACCGCCGATCCGGCGATGCTGGTTGCCGACACGGTCGAGTACCCGGTGCAGATCAACGGCAAGGTGCGCGGCCGGATCACGGTCGCCGCCGACCTCGCCCCCGCCGATGTCGAAGCGGCTGCGATGGCCGATGCGAAGGTGATCACCGCATTGGCCGGAGCGACCCCGAAGAAGGTCATCGTCATCCCCGGCCGCATGGTCAACATCGTCGCCTGACGCGCTCGGCTGATCCGGCCAGCGCCAGATCAGCACGTCAAGTTCTGGCGCTGGCCAGAACGAACGCCGCCGACCGACTTCGCCGCTTCTGGGCACACCCAGAACGCGACGTGCGGTTCCGGGTGTGCCCGGAACGACCGGGGCCATCCGAGTTCTCGGGTGGCTCTGAGGATCCGTTGAGGTTCGCGGCGGATCATCGGTCCATGGCACACGAACCCGCACCCCGCCGCCGCCGACCACATCCCGCCCGAAGGGCCCGCCGCCTCGTGGGCGCCGCCAGCCTCGCCGGCTTTGCCGCCGTCGGTGGCGCCATCGCCGCCGGAGCCGCCACCTCGGCCGGATCTGCGTCCGCCGAATCCGTGGCTGCCGCCGCTGCGACCACGGCGACGACCCCCGCTGCGACCACGGTGACGAGTGCACTCGCCGCCACCGCAGCGACGACCGAGTCGACGACGGAATCCACCACCGCAGCGACCACCGCGAACACAGCGACCACCGCGACGACTGCCGCCGGCACGGACAGCTCGAGCCATGGCAGCTGACCCGCTCCCCTCCGTCAGCGCCCGCTTCCGGGCGATGGGCTCCGACGCACACGTCGTCGTCGTCGCCGAGCCGGCACAGGCGACGCACCTGCTCGAGATCGCCAAGCAGCGCATCGAGCACCTCGAACGGCGCTGGAGCCGCTTCCTCCCCGACAGCGACGTCAGCCGCCTCACCCTGGCCGCCGGCTCGGCGGTCAACGTCGCCCCGGAGACGGCGCTGCTCGTGCAACGGGCGATCGAGGCGTGGTACCTCACCGGCAGCCTGTTCGATCCGACGATCCTCGGTGCGCTGATCCGCAGCGGCTACGACCGCAGCTTCGAACAGATCGCCGAGGTCGCCCATCGCAACGCCTGCGCGCTGATGACGGCGTGCGTCGACATCGAGATCGACGTCGATCCCACCGGCCGCACGCCTGCACAGGTCACCCTGCCGTCCGGCACCGGCTTCGACGCCGGCGGCATCGGCAAGGGCCTCGCCGCCGACCTCGTCGCCGCCGAGCTAATGGAGCACGAGGCGCTCGGCGTGTGCGTCAACCTCGGAGGCGACCTCCGCGTCGAGGGCGTGTCGCCTGCGGCAGCCGCGTGGCGGATCGCCGTCGAGCACCCCGCACACGACGAGCCGCTCGCCATCGTCACGCTCGCGGCCGGTGCGGTGGCCACCTCGACGACGCTGCGCCGACGCTGGACCGTCAGCGACGGTGAGCACGAGACCGCGGCCCACCACCTCATCGACCCGCGGACGGCACTGCCGGCCGACACCGGAATCGACCTCGTCGCCGTCGTCACCGGCGAAGCATGGCGTGCCGAGGTGCTCGCCAAGGCGTGCCTCCTGCGCGGTCGCGGCCGCGAGTTCGACCTCCTCGACGGCAACGCCGAGGCGCTCGCAGCGACCACCGCCGGCGAGCTGCTGGCGAGTGACGGCATGTTCCGCTTCACCGACGTCCGCCACGACCGCGCCCGTCAGGTGGCGCGGTCATGAGCGAGCAGATCTGGTGGTACACCGCACGCGCGGGCGGCATGGTCGGCTGGGTGCTCCTGGCCGGCAGCGTGCTGTGGGGCCTGGCCATCTCCGGCAAGCTCACCGGTCCCAACGGCGTCGTGCGTGCACGACCGAACTGGATGCTCGACCTGCACCGCTTCCTCGGCGGGTTGGCGACGATCTTCGTCGCTGTCCACGTGTTCGGCATCGTCGCCGACAGCTACGTCGACTTCGGTCCCGCCGACGTGCTCGTCCCGTTCGCCAGCTCCTGGCAACCGTCCGCCGTCGCCTGGGGCATCGTCGCCACGTACCTGTTGCTCGCCGTCGAGCTGACCTCACTGGCGCGACGCAAGCTCCCCACGAAGGTGTGGCGCGCAACGCACGCACTGGCCTTCCCGCTGTTCGCCTTCTCGACCGTCCACGGCGTGCGAGCGGGCAGCGACTCGTCGAACCCAGTGTTCCAGGCGATCATGTTCATCGCCATCGCGGCGATCGTCGTGCTCACCGTGCTGCGGATGCAGCAGCAGCTCAGCTCGCGGGATCGGGATCGGGATCGACCGGTTCGGTCAGGTAGCGCACCCGCATCTGCATGAACGGCCGCTCGACGACGAGGTAGGTCAGCGTGGCGGTGATGAACGTCGCCGGGATCAGCAGCAGCACGGTGACGAGCGCTGCGTTGGACGCGCTCGACGCGCTGGCGCCGATGAGGTGCGGTGTGTGGTCGCGCAGGAGCACGACGAACGCGTAGTGCAACAGGTAGGCCGAGTAGCCGACCACACCGGGCCACGTCAGGGCCCGGCTCCACCGGCCGGTCCACCCGCGCGACGCCTGCAGGTAGGCCCAGACGAACCCGGCCCACAGCAGCCCTTCGATCAGCGGCCACACGCTCTTCCACGCCGAGAGCTCCAGCCAACCGCCGTTGCGGTTGTAGATGAAGATCCCCATCAGCACGACGACCGTGGCTGCGATCAGCGCACCGACACGACCGGCGCGAGCGAGCACGACCGGGTGGCGCACGACCACCCAGCCAACGAGCATGCCGACGACGAACTGGTCGAGGCGGCCGACGATCGTCCAGTAGCTGACGTCGCGGATGTTGCCCGGGTTGAGCCCGGCGCTCATCAGCCGCAGCACGTTCATCACCAGCAGCACGCCGATCAGGTGGATCGGACCGGACGTGCGCAGGAACCGGATCAGGAACGGGAAGATCAGGTAGAAGGCGAACTCGACGCTGATCGTCCACAGCAACGCACCGAACGCGCCGAGGTCGGCCACCGCCAACGGCGGGGTGGCGTGCAAGGTCAGGTACGGGATGATCCCGCCCGCGCTGTACGCCTTCGGTGTCGTGTAGATCGCGACGACGAGCACCAACAGGTACATCGGGCCGATGCGCAGCAACCGGTTGCGCACGAACGGCCCGTAGCGAACGTCACGCCCGCTGCCCAGCACGCCGTACGTGAAGATGAACCCGCTGAGCACCATGAACAACGCGACCGCGGTGTGCCCTTCGGAGATCAGCGCCGACAACGGGTTGCCCGCCCGCGGCCAGTAGCGCTGCTGGAACTGCTGCACCCCGTGGTACACGACGATCAGCAGGGCGGCCAGCCCGCGCAGGTGATCGACGCCGACGACGTACTGCACGTTCTTGCTGCGCACGGGAGCGCTGGCGCTGGTCACAGGACGGCGACAGTACTCACCGCTTCGTCGAGCCGACGCGATCCACCAGTGCAGCAAGGAAGCGCACCACGTCGTCGGGCCCGGCCAGGCGGTGCTCGGCGCGCGTCGGCCCCTCGCCCACCTTCACCGTGATCACCGTGTCGATGCACCCGTCGGCGCGCTGCTGCAGCAGCGACTCGAACCCGGTCTCGTCGCTGGCATCGTCGCCGATGAACACCGCCGTCGCCGGCTGCGTGACCGTCCGCAGCCGATCGAGCGCCGCGGCCTTCGTCGCCCGACGAACTGCAACCTCGAGCACGCGCTTGCCCGGGTGGGGCGTCGTGCCGGTGAGGCCGTCAGCGACGATCGTCGCCGCGCGCAGCGCGTCGTCGCCGACCTCGACGTCCGCGTTGCGAACGTGCAACGCGACCGAGAACGGCTTCGACTCGACGTGCGCTCCCGGGGTCGCCGCGGCGATGTCGGCGAACGATCCGCGCAACGCAGCGAGTCGCTCGCTCTCCAGATCCGTGCGCGCCTCGCTGCCGTCGAACTCGACGCCGTGGGAACCCACCAGCTGCAGGTGGGCCGTCAGCTCGAACTGCTCGACGAGCTCGACCATCGATCGACCGGACACGACCGCGACGGTCACGCCGTTCATCTCCTGCAGGTCGAGCAGCGCGTCGAACGCTCCCGGCGCGAGCCGCGCCTGCGACGGCTGCGGTGTGATCTCGGCAAGCGTTCCGTCGACGTCGGACGCGATCAGCCACGGCCGCGGTGCGTCGGCGACGAGCCGAGCGAGCTCGACCGGATCGGACACGGGAACCGAGCTCATGCGTGGACCGCGGCGAGCGCGTCGAGGAAGGTCGTCGACCAGTGCTCGACGTCATTGGTGGCGACGACCTCGCGCAGCCAGTGCATGCGGTGGCGGGCTTCGGCGCCACCCATCGCGATCGCCGACTCGATGGCGTCGACGAACCCCTCGGGATCGTGTGGGTTGACGATGACCGCCTGTTCGAGCTCGTCGACCGCGCCGGCGAACTCGCTGAGCACGAGCACACCGCCGCCGTCGGCGCGCGCGGCGACGAACTCCTTGGCGACGAGGTTCATGCCGTCGCGCAACGGCGTCACGAGCATCACGTCCGCGGCGCGGTAGAGGGTGACGAGCTCGGACAGCGGCAGGCTGCGGTAGAGGTAGTGCACGACCGGGTTGCCGAGCGTGGCGTACGCGCCGTTGAGCTCACCGACGAGCTGCTCGACGCGATGGCGTTCTTGCGCGTACTCGTCCACGCTCTCCCGACTCGGGACGGCGACCTGCACGAAGACGAGCTCCGGACTGGCATCGGGCCCCGATGCGTCACCACCGGCGAGCGCGCGTCGGGCGAGCAGGGTGCGCACCGCGGCAAGCCGCTCCTCGATGCCCTTCGTGTAGTCCAGCCGGTCGACGCCGAGCAGGACGACGGCCGGGTTGCCGAGGCGGCGGCGCAGCTCGGCTGCTTGTTCAGCCGCCTTCGGGGCCCGCGCGAGTGCATCGATCTCCGCAGCGTCGATGGAGATCGGGAAGTCGGCAACGACCACCCGCCGTCCGTCGACGACCAGCTCGGTGCCCGACTCGTCGACCTCGGCGTCGACCAGACGCGCGCAGAGCCCAACGAAGTTCTCGGCAGCGACGCGTCGCTGGAACCCGATCACGTCGGCCCCGAGCAAGCCGTGGAGGATCTCGTCGCGCCACGGCAGTCGCATGAACAGCTCCTGCGGCGGGAACGGGATGTGCAGGAAGAACCCGATGCGCAGATCCGGACGTTTGGCCCGCAGCATCGCCGGCACGAGCTGCAACTGGTAGTCGTGGATCCACACCGTCGCCCCGAACGCGGCCACGTCGTCGGCGGCGTCGGCGAAGCGCTGGTTGACGTCGCGGTAGACGCTCCAGCTCTCGTTGTCGAACGTGGAGGAGCGGATCGCGTCGTGGTACAGCGGCCACAGCGCGCCGTTGGAGACCTGTTCGTAGTAGTGCTGCACCTCGTCGGCCGACAGCTCGATCGACTGCAGCGCAACGCCGTCGGCGTCGATCGTCCGCGCCGGATCGGCGTTCGCACCGGTCCAGCCGAGCCACACGCCGTCACGCTGGCGCAGCACGCCGAGCAACGCCCGCGCGAGGCCCCCGGGGCTCGGACGCCACCCCGCATCGTCGGCAACGTCGTCGTCGCGCTCCACAGGGAGGCGGTTGGCGACGACGACGAAGTCCCGCTTGCTGACCTCGGTACGCGCTCGATCCAACTCCACAACGAACCCGTACCCCGAGCAGGTGGGATCGAAACGCGCCAACGCCGCGCATGCGGGTGAGAATGGGCCGATGACGAGCACGTCCGACCCGCTGTGGTTCCAGCACGCGGTGTTCTACGAGGTGTTCGTCCGGGCCTTTCGCGATGCCTCGGGCGACGGCAACGGCGACCTGCGCGGGCTGACCAGCTCGCTCGACTACCTGCAGTGGCTCGGCATCGACTGCCTCTGGCTGCTGCCGATCTTCGATTCGCCGATGCGCGACGGCGGCTACGACACGAGCGACTTCGGCACCGTCCATCCCGCCTACGGCGCGCTCGACGACGCCCGCGAGCTAACCGACGCGGCCCACGCGCGCGGGATGCGGGTGATCGTCGACCTCGTCCTCAACCACACCAGCGATCAGCACGCGTGGTTCGAGGCAAGCCGTCGCGACCGTGACGATCACGGGCCGGGCTCCAAGCGCGACTGGTACGTGTGGGCCGATGACGAGCACGGCTACGCGGGCGTGCCGATCATCTTCCACGACACCGAACGCAGCAACTGGACGTGGGATCCCGTCCGCGAGCAGTACTACTGGCACCGCTTCTTCCACCATCAGCCCGACCTCAACTACGCCAACCCCGACGTGCAGCAAGCGATGCTCGACGTCGTCCGCTTCTGGCTCGACCTCGGCATCGACGGGTTCCGCCTCGACGCGGTTCCGTACCTGTTCGAGGAGGAGGGCACGCTGTGCCAGAACCTTCCCGCCACGCACGACTTCCTCAAGCGGCTGCGCGCCGACGTCGACCGCACGCACCCCGGGCGGCTGCTGCTGGCCGAGGCCAACCAGTGGCCGACCGAGCTGCGCGACTACTTCGGCGACGGCGACGAGTGCCACATGTGCTTCAACTTCCCGTTGATGCCGCGCATGTACCTGGCTGCCAAACGCGGCGACCGCACGCCGATCGAGATGATCCTCAACACCACGCCCGACATCCCGCACGGCTGCTCGTGGGGGCTGTTCCTGCGCAACCACGACGAGTTGACGTTGGAGATGGTCACCGACGCCGAGCGCGACGAGCTGTTCACCGAGTACGCCGCCGATCCGACGATGCGACGCAACACCGGCATCGCCCGCCGGCTGGCACCGCTGCTCGGCAACAACCGCGTGCTGATGGAGCTGTTCCACTCGTTGCTGCTGAGCCTGCCCGGCAGCCCGGTGATGTACTACGGCGACGAGATCGGCATGGGCGACAACGTGCACCTCGGCGACCGAGACAGCGTGCGCACCCCGATGCAGTGGACGTCGGACCGCAACGGCGGTTTCTCGACCGCGACGCCCGATCAGCTCTACCTGCCGGTGATCACCGATCCGGTGTACGGCGTGCAGGCGCTCAACGTCGAGGCCGAGCAGATGAACGCCTCGTCGTTCCTGCACTGGGTGCGCCGCATGGTCCACGTGCGTCGCGCCCATCCCGTGCTGGCGACCGGCTCGCTGACCCAGGTGACCGTCGACAACACCGCGATCTTCGCCTACGTGCGCGGCAGTCGCGACCCATCGGTGAACGACCTGCTGTGCGTGACCAACCTGTCCGCACGCGCCCAACCGGCGTTGCTGCCGTTGGCGTCGTTGGCCGGGATGCAACCCGTCGAGCTGCTCGGCGGCGTGCCGTTCCCGGTGATCGGCGACGAGCCGTACCTGTTGACGCTGCCTCCGCACGGCTTCTTCTGGTTCGAGCTGCGCAGCGCGTCCCCGAGCTGACCTGTGACCACAGTCACCCACCTCGCGATGTTCATTCGATGGTTCACGATATATCGTGAGCGCATCGTGATCGGTCAAGGAAGACCGACCGGAACAACTTCTCGAAAGGAAGGCAACAACCATGGATCCCAGGAACCGTGAACAAGGAAACGACTTCCGCCAGCGCCCGATGCGCGGCGGACCCCGACGCCGGGGCCACTGGCTCGGCGAAGGTGGCGGCCCCGGCTTCGGCCAGGGCGGCCCGGGCTTCGGCCCGGGACGAGGCGGACGCGGCCCCCGCCGCGACCGTGGCGACGTGCGCGCCGCCGTGCTGATGCTGCTCGTCGAGCAGCCGATGCACGGCTACGAGATCATCCGCCAGATCTCGGATCGCAGTGAGGGCAACTGGCAACCGAGCCCCGGTGCCATCTACCCGACGCTGCAGCTGCTGCAGGACGAAGGGCTGATCGCCGGCGACGAGGTCGACGGCAAGAAGGTCTTCACCCTGACCGGCTCGGGCCTGACGGCCGCCAACGAGCTGAAGGCCAGCCGCACGGCACCGTGGGACGACGCCACGGCCAACGCAGGCGAGGGGCCGCTGGCCCTGCGCAAGGCGCTGGTCGCCGTCGTCCACGGCATCAAGCAGGTGTCGTTGATCGGCACCCCGGACCAGCAGACCCGCGCCGCGGCGCTGCTGGACCAGGCCCGCAAGGGCATCTACGGCATCCTTGCCGAAGACGCCGACTCCGACGCCTGACGTCTGACGTCTCCACAGTGCGGGCTGAAACCGTCGCTCAGCGACGGTTTCGACCCGCGCTCCGACGAGCTCTCAGGGCGTCGTCGCCGCGGTGGGATCGGGGATCGTGCTGGTCGTGGTCGTCGTCGTCGTGGTCGTCGTCGTCGTGCTGGTCGTCGTCGTCGGCGGATCGTCCGGTGGTGTCGACACCGGCGGGGCGGCCGGCACCGTCGTCGTCACGGTCGGTTCCGTCGGCGGGGGGATGACCGGCGGCGGCTGGTTGATCGTCGCGCCGGCGAACGGGGCGACGCAGCTGTAGGGCTTGGTCCACGGGCCGCGTCCGCAGGCCGCCCAGAGATCACTGGCGGCGTCGGCGCAGGCGACGAGGGACGTCGTCACCGCAGCTGTCGTCCAGCCACGACGGCCGAGCGCACCCGCCGGCGTGAACAGCCCGCTGAGGGCGTTGAGCTGGAACGTGCAGTACGACTCGTCCTTCGTCGCAAGGTTGAAGTTGAGCGCATCGAACCGGCAGCCGCCTTCTCGAGACGCGACGTAGACCGCCCACTGCTGCGTCGCCGCGTCGGCACCATCGACCGCGAACTCGGCCGCGATCACCGCTGCCTCGCTGGCCGTGCATGGCGTGCCGGAACCGAAGTACGGGATGCCGGCGACGGTCAGGTTCCAGTTCGGCAGGTCCTGCATCGGTGCCGGGAACGGCCCCGGGCCGGTGCGCACACCGGGCTTGACCGTGAGACCGCTCCAGATCCCCATCGCCTGCAGCGTTCGCGGGCCGGCGACGCCGTCGGCCTTGAGCCGCTGGTTGCGTTGGAACGCCTGCACCGCTGCCTTGGTCGGGGCGTCGAACAAGCCGGTCACCGAGTCGCCGTAGAGCCCCTCGCGGATGAGGGCGTGCTGCATGCAGGCAACCGACTCACCGCGCTGACCGGTGCGCAGCGTGGCATCGGCCAGGCACGGCGCCGGCGCAGGGTTGATCACACCGGAGAAGATGCCGAGGAAAGCGAGGGTGTACGCATCGGCGTTGCCCGTTGCGAGCAGCGGAGGATGCTGCAGCTGGTACCACGCCACCGACTGCCCGGTCGCCTCGTCGAAGCGGCCCGTGAGCGGCCCGGCATAGAGCCCTTCGAGCACGAGCGCGTACTGCAGGCACGAGACGCTGGGGCCGATCGATCCGATGCCGAGCTCGGCGTCGGCCGAGCACGTCTGCACCTCAGGCACCCCCGCGGACACCGTCCCACCAGGCATTCCACCGCCGACGAGGGCGAGAACGGCCACGAGCAGCGCAACGGCGCGCGACCGCCCGCGTCGAGCGCGCGCGGGATCGGTTCGTGACATCGGAACAGACATCGGCACCAGCATGCCCTGGCTGTAGTGGTCCTCCGTTCGGGCCCGCTGGAATTCACACGCTGGACGCCGGCGCGTCAGCGAAGGCCGAGCAGTTCCGCCCCGTTGCCCCAGAAGAACCGGTCCTGGACGTCCTGCTCGAAGCTGGACACCGCGTCTCCGAAGTTCTCGAAGGGGTGGCGTCCGCCCTCGGGGTGCGGGTAGTCGGTGGAGAACATGAACAGCTCCGGGCCACCCTGCTCGATCAGCCAGCGGGTGTCCTCGAACGGGAACGGGGTGAACTTGACGTGCTGGCGGATGTACTCGGACGGCAGCATCGGCAGCGCCTTGAACGCCGGCTCGAACTTGCTGAAGGCCCGGTGGGCGTGATCGAGGTTGCGCAGCATGCCCGGCACCCACGACGCACCGAGCTCGATCGCTGCGCCGCGCAGGCCGGGGTGGCGCTCGAAGACGCCGTCGATGGCCAGGCAGGCGAGGAACCGCTCGGGCGAGTGGTGCAGCACCGGGAAGTCCTTGGCGCGCAGGTTCTCACCGCCGCCGAGCCAGTCCGACGGACGGGGCAGCCCGTTGTTGTGGAACGGCTTGGGCAGCAGCTTGCCGCCACCGACGTGGAGCACGAACGGCACGCCGGCATCGGCGAGGCGAGCCCACACCGGGTCGTACTTGACGTGTGCGGGCGAGCAGTCCCCGGGCGCCTCCGACGACAGCCAGATGGCGGCGATGCCACCGGCCAACGCCTCGTCGAGCACGTCGGCGGCCATCGCCGGGTCGTGGAACGGCAGGTAGCCAACGGGCTTGAGGCGCTCGTCGTCGGCGCAGAACGCGGCCATCGCACGGTTCAACGCGCGGGCGCCCCCGTACTGCACCTCGAGGTCGGAGCTGGCGGCGAAGTGGCCGAGCGAGAACGTCGGGAACACGAGCTGCGCGGTGATCCCGAGCGCGTCGAGCACCTTCGAACGCACGTCGCTGTCCAGTGCGCCGGGGGCCAGCCAGCCCTTCGCGCCCTTGATCACGTCGGCGTCGATCGTCTGCGTGCGCTGTTCTTCCCACACGGACGGGAGGCGTTCGAGCAGCTCGGCTGCGCCGGCTCCAGCGGCGTCGAGCCCCATGCTGCTCAACCGATCGCGTACGGCCGGGTCGGCGAAGGCGGGCAGCCACTCCCCCGTCTCCATCACGTGGCTGTCGGCGTCGAAGATCGTTGCGCTCATACGTCCCCCTGTCATCCCCGGCCATCATCCCGGCGTGATCCGAACCAGCTTGTCAGACCGTGCCAGGATCACGGGATGTTGGAGACCACCTTCGCCTTCCCGGCCACCGACGGCACGTCCATCGCGGCGTACCGCTGGAGCGACGACAGCGCCACACCGATGGCGATCGTGCAGATCGCCCACGGCATGGGCGAGCATGCGGCGCGGTACCGCAGACTGGCCGCGGAGCTCGTCGGCGCCGGCTACGTCGTCTACGCCGACGACCACCGTGGGCACGGTCGCACGGCCGGCTCGGTGGAGGCACAGGGCGATCTCGGGCCGGGCGGTTGGAACGGGCTCGTCTCCGACCTCGGCACGTTGTCCGCGTTCGCCAAGGTCGAGCAGCCGGGCCTGCCGCTGGCGCTGATCGGCCACAGCATGGGTTCGTTCGCGCTGCAGCAGCACCTGCTCGACCACAGCGCCGACCTCGACGCAGCGGTGCTCTCCGGCACGTCCGCGCTCGACGTGATCGCCCCCGGCATCGACCCCAACGCGGAGATCGACCTGAGTGCGTTCAACGCGCCGTTCGAGCAGCGGACCGGTTACGAGTGGCTGAGCCGCGACGAGGCCGAGGTCGATGCCTACGTCGCCGATCCAGGCTGCGGCTTCGGGCTCGATCCTGCCGGAGCATCCGGCTTGCTCGCCGAGGCCGCGTCGACGGCCGATCCGGAACGGTTGAGCCACATCCGCGCCGACCTGCCGATCCTGGTGACCTCGGGCGAGGCCGATCCGCTGGCCGGTGGCGGCGCGCTGATCGAGCTCGTCGGGAGCCGCTACCGCGACGCCGGCGTGCAGGACGTGACCGTGAAGCTGTACCCCGAGGCGCGCCACGAGATCTTCAACGAGACCAACCGCGACGAGGTCACCGCCGACGTCATCGCCTGGCTTCGGCGAGTGCTGCCGGCCGGTTGATCCGGACGCTCACTCGGCCAGGTCGGCGCCGAACTGCTTGAGGAACGTCAGCAGGTCGTCGGCGTGCTCCTCCTCGACGGCGAGGATGCTCTCCATGAGTCGCCGAGTGGTGATGTCCTTGTCGCCCAACCAGCGGGCGATCTCGCCGTACGAAGCGATGGCCACCCGTTCGGCGACGAGGTCCTCCTTGATCATGTCGACCAACGAGTCGCCGGGCACGTACTCGGCGTGGCTGCGAGCAACGAGCGTCGCCGGGTTGAAGTCGGGCTCGCCCTGCAACTGCACGATGCGCGCCGCGATCTGGTCGGCGTGTCCCTGCTCCTCGGCGGCGTGCTGCAGGAACTCTGCAGCGACCGGAGCCGAGTTGATCCCTTCGGCCATGTAGTAGTGCCGCTTGTAACGCAGCACGCACACCAGCTCGGTCGCCAACGCTTCGTTGAGGACCTCGATGACTCGCTTGCGGTCGGCGCCGTAGTCCTTCGTCAGCGGGCCACGATCGATGTGCTTGCGGGCGTTGGCGCGGAGGGTCTCGACGTCGGAGAGGTGTTCGGACATGTCATCCGATTACCCAGGCGGGGGAACATGCCAAACACTGGCCATTGTGCCCTAGTTGCTCTCGCCCGCTTGCGAGACACTGCCGTCATGGAAGTCGACCAGCAGGGCATGACCGTGCTCGATCCGCAGGCGTGCGAAGGCTTGTTGCGCACCGTGCAGCTCGGACGTGTCTCGCTGTCGCTCGGCGCGCTGCCGATGATCCTGCCTGTCACGTTCGGCGTGTCGCCCGACGGCGTCATCTTGCGCGTCGGACCAGGTGCCGTCGGACGAGCCGCGCGTGATGGCCAGGTGGTCTGCTTCGAAGCTGACCACCTCAACGACGACAGCTCCGGCTGGAGCGTGTGCGTCATCGGCCAGCTGACGATGCTGCACGAGCCAGCACACCTCGCCCGAGCGGAGGCACTCGGATTGCGGGCGTGGTCGTCCGGGCCGACCGAGTTCGCACGACTCGTTCCGCAACTCGTCACCGGCCGCTCGCGGGTGCCCGTCACCGCAGCCCTCGGCAACGGCAGTCAGACGAGCAACCTGCCGATCTGAGTCACAGGTAGCCGCGGGCGTCGAAGGCGTCCGGCCGACGACCGGAGCGCACCCAACGGCCCGTGACGCGGTCGACGTCGACGACCAGGACGACGCGCTTGTCGCCGGGAGCCCACGGGTCCAGCAGATCGAGCACCGACCGAGGGAGGTCGTCGGCCTGAATCGCCTGGGCATGGCCCTGAGCGATGACGCTCCAGCCTTGCTTCGCCGATTCGTCGATCGAGTCGACCTCGAACAGCACGCCGACTCCGTGAGGTACCGACCAGTCGGAACGTACGACGATGCGTTCGTCGACGACGACGAAGTTCACCGGTCGAATGATCAGCTCCGGGTCGGGCACCACCAACCTGCCGACCGTGACGGCGCGCAGCAGCGTCCAACAGTCGTGGGTCGCGATGGCGAGATCGGCGCCACTGCCCGGATCCGTCGTCTCGCCGTTCATCGCAGGGGTCCGTTCATCGCAGGGGTCCGGCGTGCGTCATCGCTCGTCGCTCGGGCAAGCGCACGTCCGGTCCGAGCAGCTCACGTCGGGCGGCAACTGCGTGAGTCCACCTCGCATCGGCTTCGGCGGTGAGCGCATCGAGGTCACCGAGATCGAGGTCGTAGTCGACGACGCACCGATCCAGATGGTGACGCTCGGCGACACCCGCTGTGCGAAAGACCAGCTGCATCTCGCGGTTCTCGGCGAAGGTCGACGCACACAAGCGGCGTACACCCAGACAGCGGGCGATCACGGCGAGGTCCTCCAGCAGCAGGGTCCCGATGCCTTCGCCGTGGTGCGCGTCGCTCACCGCGAAGGCCACCTCGGCCTCGGTCGGATCGTCGCGCACGTGGAGATCACCGACCCCGGTGACGCGCCCGCCCATCCATGCCAGCATCACGACGCGACGGGGAAGCATCGTGGTGGCAAGCATGGTCAGGTCGCGTTCCGGGATCGAGTGCCGCACTCCGAGGAACCGGAGGTACGACGAACGGTCGTCGAGTGCCTCGAAGAACCGGCGCACCGCTTCGAGGTCGATGGGGCGACCGGGAGCGAGGTGCACGTACCGGCCCGTGGCCGCCAACGTCAGCCGATCGAACGGCCGGAGATCGACGTGCTCGACGAGATCGTTCACACCTCCAACGGAACCACTCCGTGCCTCGCATGAGAAGGGCCCTTTGTCACTCGCTTCGTCGCACACCCGTGCACTCCGGCTGCCCATACACTCCGCCTGCATGGAGCACATGGCCGGCCCGCGACAGCTACGGAGGCTGCTCGATGGTGTGCTGGCGATCGGCTCCGACCTCGATCTCCACTCCGTGCTCCGCACGATCATCGCCACCGCGGCCGATCTCGTCGGAGCGAGGTACGGGGCGCTTGGCGTGCTCGACCCGTCGGGATCACGGCTGTCCGAGTTCATCACGGTCGGCATCGACGAGGAAGCCCGTGCGGCGATCGGCCACCTCCCCGAGGGCCACGGGATCCTCGGCCTGTTGATCGTCGATCCGAAGCCGCTGCGCCTCCCCGATCTGCGCGAACACCCGTCGAGCTTCGGTTTCCCACCGAACCATCCGCCGATGCGATCGTTCCTCGGCGTGCCGGTGATGGTCCGCGGCACCGTGTTCGGCAACCTCTACCTCTGCGACAAGGAGGGCGAGGACTCGTTCACCGACGTCGACCAGGAGCTCGCCATCGGCCTCGCTGTCGCCGCCGGCACGGCCATCGAGAACGCACGCCTCCACGCTCGCGTCGCCGAGCTGGCGACGATCGAGGATCGTGAGCGCATTGCGCGCGACCTCCACGACACGGTCATCCAACGACTGTTCGCCACCGGCCTCACACTGCAGGCGACCGTGCGCCTCACCACCGATCCCGCCATCGAACGTCGGCTGCTCACCGCCATCGACGACCTCGACGGCACGGTGCGCGACGTGCGGGCGGCGATCTTCGAGCTGCACACGCTGCGCCTCCCCGGCCGGTCGCTGCGCCAGGAGCTGATCCAGCTGTGCTCGGAGTCCGCTCGCGGCCTCGGCTTCGAACCGGTCGTCCGCTTCGACGGCCCGATCGACGCCGCCGTCGGCGACCAGCTCGGCACCGAACTGGTGGCGGTGACGCGCGAGGCGTTGACCAACGTCGCCAAGCACGCGCACGCCTCGACGGTTGAGCTGGCCATCACGGCGCGCGACGGCGTGGTGACGATCCAGGTGAGCGACGATGGCCTCGGCATGGGCGATCGACCGTCGATCGGCCGCGGCCTCGACAACCTGCGCATCCGCGCCGAACAGGCCGGCGGACGGTTCGGCGTCGTGCGCGGCGACGGCGGCGGGACCGTGCTCACGTGGAGTGCACCGACCGGCCCGGCCGCCTGATCGTCCGCGTCAGGCAGTCCGCATGTCGAACACGACGCGGGCATCGATGTCGCCCGCTTCCACGGCCTTCATCGCCTCGTTCACATCCTCGAGGTGACGTGTCGTGCGCACGACGCGAGTGAGGCCGGCCGCGTGCAGCTCGAACACCTCGGCCAGATCCACTCGAGTGCCGACGATCGAGCCGGTCACGCTGATGCCCTGCAGCACGGTTTGGAAGATCGGCAGCGACATCTGGTTGTCCGCCGGCAGGCCGACCATCACCATTCGACCACCGCGGCGCATGCCGGCGAATGCTTGCTCGAACGCCACTGGCACGACTGCCGTGACGATCGCCGCGTCGGCGCCGCCGAGCTCGCGCAACAGGATCGCCGGATCGTCGATCGCTGCGTTCACGGTGTACGTCGCACCGAGCTCGCGGGCCATCGCCAGCTTGTCCTCGTGGACGTCGATGGCGACCACGGTGGCCCCGGCGATGCGCGCGTACTGCACGGCCATGTGTCCGAGCCCACCCACTCCGAACACGGCGACGATGTCCGAGGGACGGACCTTGGCGACCTTCACGGCCTTGTAGGTGGTGACGCCGGCACACGTCAGCGGTGCGGCGTCAAGGGGATCGATGCCCTCGGGAACGCGCACGACGTACTTCGCCGAGGCGACGGTGTAGTCGGCGTAGGTGCCGTCGCATCCGTAGCCGGTGTTGCGCTGGTGCGGGCAGAGCGTCTCCCAGCCGGTGATGCAGAACTCGCACTCGCCGCACGCCCAACCGAGCCACGGGATGGCGACACGTGTCCCGACCGGCAGGCTGGTCACGCCGGTTCCGAGGGTCTCGACGATGCCCACGCCCTCGTGCCCTGGCACGAACGGGACCGTCGGCTTCACCGGCCAGTCGCCGTGGGCGGCGTGGATGTCGGTGTGGCACAGACCGGTGGTCTCGATGCGCACGAGCACCTCGCCCGGGCCTGGCGTCGGGACCGGTCGGTCCTCGACGACCAGTGGACGATCGAACGATGTGACTACGGCTGCTCTCATGATGGAGCTCCTTGCTGTGGGTGCGTGAGCGCCGAGAGGGTCACTGGGTGACGATCAAGGCGGTGACCATGCCGAACATGCCCGTGGGGCCTTCGGCGTGGGTGAGGATGTGGCAGTGCCATGCCCAGGTACCGGGCTCGACGGCCTTGTAGAGCACGGTGTAGCGCTCACCGGGGGCGATGTTGATCGTGTCGCCGGGCATCGGCTCGTCGAGCGGCACGCCGTCCTTGGCGATGATCCATCCGATGGGCTGGTGGAGGTGCATCGGGTGCGAGAGCAGTCCCTCGTTGAGGTAGTTGACCTCCATGACCTGGCCGACCTGCAGCGTGTACGGCTCGGTGGCGGGGAAGCTCTTGCCGTTGAGGCTCAGCCCGATCGTGCCGGCATCGTTGAGCACCATGTTCACGTGCTTGTCGACCTGCGTGTAACCCTCGTCGATCAGCTTCTGGGGGATCGGCATCTCGTCGATCAGGAACGCACCGAACAGACCGTTGGGCACCTGGGTCTGGGCGTCGTGGTGCGAGTGGTAGATCCCGACGGCCGGTCCCTTGGCGGTGAACTCGTAGGTGAAGCTCTTGCCGGGTTCGATCGCCGGCTGCGTGTACGGGTCGACGCCGTCCATCGAGTTCGGCACCTGGATGCCGTGGAGGTGCAGCGAGGTCGACTCGGGCAGGTCGTTCTGGAGGACGATGCGCACCTTGTCGCCGTCGAACACGTGGATCTCCGGGGCCGGGACGACTCCGTTGTACGTCCAGGCGTCGACGAACTTGCCGGGCTCGACCTCCCACTTGACGATCTCGGCGGTGAGGTCGAACTCCTTGGTGCCGTCGGCGAGGATCACCGGCTCCAGTGCGTCGCCACCGTGCCCTTCCGTCTTCGCCGGGAACTTGGCAGCGACGTCGGCCATCATCTTGTCCATCTCCTGCCACGTCATCGTCGTCGGTGTCTCCGGCAGCGCACCGGTGTCGGTGCCGCCGGTTCCGCCGGCGTCGGCGGTGACCATCAGCATCCCCTTCATGCCGTTGCCGGCATGGCCGGCGATCTCGCACAGCAGCGTGTAGTTGCCGACTGCCTGCGCACCGACGCGCACGTCCTTCGACCCACCGGGCGCCACGTCGCCGCTCTTGATCCCGAGCTCGGCGACGGTGAGGTTGTGCACCATCGAGCCGCTGTTGGTGATGTGCAGGATCGCCCCGGTCGCCGGGATCGTCACCATCGACGGCTCGATCGCGTACTCCTTGAGGTTGACGTTCACCGTCGGCATCGACGAGGTGCCGGCTCCCCCACTGGACCCGGTGCCCGACGCCGAGCTGTCGTCGCGCAGCGCGAACAACGACGCACAGAACGCCAGGACGGCGACCACGAACGCGAACCAACCAAGTGCAGAGCGATCTTCTCGAGCCATGCCCCCACGATGGCGATCGGCGTCGTCGCCGATCAGGGCCCGAGGTCGGGACACCCTAGGGCCGAAGGTCCCGATTCAGCCGTTCGCTCTGGCGGGCCGCGTACACGGCGGCTTCGGTGCGGCGGCTCATGCCCATCTTCGACAACAGGTTGGAGACGTAGTTCTTCACCGTCTTCTCGGCCAGGAACATCTCGCCGGCGATCTGCCGGTTGGTCATCCCGTCCGCCAGCAGCTCGAGGATCCGCCGCTCCTGCGGGCTCAGTCCAGCGAGGCGGGGATCCTCGACCGGCCCACGACGGAGCCGCTCCATCACCCGTGTCGTCATCGCCGGGTCGAGCAGCGAGCGCCCGGCCCCCACCTGACGGACGGCGTTGATGATGTCGCTGCCCTTGACCTGCTTGAGCACGTAGCCCGCTGCACCGGCGACGATGGCTTCGAACAGCGCCTCGTCGTCGTCGAACGACGTCAGCATCAAGCAGGCCATGGCGGGATGCGTCGACTTCAGGTCGCGACAGAGCTCGACACCACTGCCGTCGGGCAGCCGCACGTCGAGCACGGCGACGTCGGCCACGACCGCCTGAAGGCGGTGCGTGGCCTCCTCGACGGACCCGGCTTCGCCGACCACCTCGAAGTCGTCCTCCGCCTCCAACAGATCGCGCACCCCACGACGAACGACCTCGTGGTCGTCGACGAGGAAGATCCGCAGCGCCATGGGCGCCACGCTAGATGGACGACAGGTGCTGAGCCGCGGCTGGGCCAAGATGACATCGTGGGAGCCAACGCCGACGAAGTCTTCGAGGCCGTTCCGTACCGGCTGTGCACGGCCGTGCTCCACGCCGGCACCCGCAGCGAGGGACGCATCGGCCGCCTGTTCCTGAACGGGGAGGAGGTGACCGGTCACCGCGTCGGCAGCACGGTCGACGTGCCGACGGCCTCGGGACCGGTGCGCTTCACATACCTCGGCGAGCAGCGACCACACCTGTGGTCCAGGAGCGGTTGGACGGTCGCGATGGCGCCGACGAGCGACCGCTAGGACGGCACCCGCACCGTGACTCGGACGGTGGCTCCGGGTGCCGGCCGGTCGACCGGATCGACCGAGACGATCTCCAGGTCCACCCGCGATGGCGGCGTGGCCTCGAACTCGGCGGCCGTCATCTCCCAGACGAACGGGCCCGCGAACGCGTCCATGATGTCGAACGGAGCGCCGACCGCCGGGTAGAAGCCCTGGTCCTCCTCCAGCCGGCCCAGTCGTCGCGTCGCGCAGGTGATGAAACGCTCCGCCAGCTCCGGCTCTGGGCCGTCCTCGTCGGCGATCAGCGTGACCTGATATTGGTAGTCAGCCATCATCAGAACCTAGAGGTAGCCGAGCGATCGGGCCGAAGTGGTGAGGGCATCGCGGTGGTCCGGGTGTGCGATGGCGATGAGGGCTGCAGCGCGCTCGCGGATCGAGCGGCCGCGCAGCTCGGCCACACCCCATTCGGTCACCACCTTGTCGACTGTGTTCTTCAGCGTCGTCACCACATCGCCGGCGGCGAGCTGCGGCACGATCTTGGAGATCGAACCGGCGGAAGAACCGGGCCGCGTCACCGAGTGAAGCACGACGAAGCCCTGACCGTCGCGCGAGTACATCGCACCGCGGGCGAAGTCGGCCTGCCCGCCGCTCGACGACCAGTAGCTGCCGCCGACCGTCTCCGACGCGCACTGGCCGAGCAGATCCACCGCGATCGTGGCGTTGATCGAGACGAACCTCGTCTCCTGGGCGATCACTCGCGGATCGTTGACGTAGCGAACGGGCCACAGCTCGAAGGCCGTGTTCTCGTGGAGGAAGTCGTACAACCGGCGAGTGCCGAGTGCGAACGTGCCGACCGTCTTCGTCCGGTTGAGCTCCTTGGCGACGCCGTTGACCACGCCCCGCTCGACGAGGTCCATCACGCCGTCGGAGATCAGTTCGGTGTGGATGCCGAGGTCGCGGTGACCGGTGAGCGACGCCAGGATCGCGTTGGGGATGCCGCCGATGCCCACCTGGATCGTGGCCCCGTTGGGGATCCGCTCGGCCACGAGCGCAGCGATGCGTTGATCCTCGTCGCTCGGCGCGGACGGCGGCACCTCGACCAGTGGGTAGTCGGCCTCGGTCCAGCCGACCACCTGGCTGATGTGCACCTGCGTGCGCCCGAAGGTGCGCGGCATCTGCTGGTTCGCTTCCAGGAAGAACCGGGCGCGCCCGATGAAGGACGCGACGTAGTCGGCGTTGAGGCCGAGGCTGAAGTAGCCGTGCCGATCGGGCGGCGAGGCAGCGGCGATGACGAGCGGATCGGTCGTCGCCCGCTTGAGGATGTCGCGCATCTCCGAGAAGTTGTTGGGGACGAGATCCACGGTCCCGGCGCGAAAGCACGGGCGCGTGATGTGCGACAGGAAGTACGACACGTGGTGCAGTCGATCGCCGAACGCGCCGTGGAGGTAGGGGCGGTCGTGGAGCGCGTGCATCTGGTGCACGCGCACGCCGTGCAGCTCGTCGGCGTGACGTTCGATCGCGTCGAGCAGCGTCATCGGCTCACCGTTGGCCAACGGCACGATGACGTCACCGCCTCGCCGCACGTGCTCGACGACCGCATCGGCACCCGTGGCGTCCATGCGTGCATTCTGCCCGCACCGCCCGTCGGGCGCGTTCACGGCTGGATCGGTTGCCACTCCACGCTGAAGCCGTCACCGCCGTGGCGCGTGGCGAACCGTCGTCCGCTGATGCTGGCCACGTCGAGCACCACCCACTGCTGCTTGCCGTCGCTGACGAACGGTTCCGTGTCCGGCAGCAGCGCAGTGCTCGACACACGACGCAGGTTGCCGCGCACGATCACGCTCCACGCAGACGTCCGCGCCAGGTCGATGTGGTCGACCTCGAACGAGGCCAGCCCCTCGCAGCGAGCGAGCGCAGAGAGTGGGCCGGTGCGTACGACGACGCGGTTCACGCCGTCGACGCGAACGAACCGGTAGTTCACCGGGAAGGCCAGCGGGTAGCCGTGCTCGTTCACGCAGAGACGGCCGATGGTCTCCTCGCGCAGGAGGCCGATGCTCTCCCACTCCGGGATCTCGAACCTCGTTGCGCCCATGGTGCTCTCCTCTGAAGTCGGTCAGGTCGCCGGCACGAGCACGTCGCCCATGACGTAGACGACGCCGTTGGTTGCCGTGACGTTCGCGCCGACGGGGAACCCGTCGACGAAGGTCTGGTCGCCGACGCGGGTCACCTCGAGGGTGTCACCCGCCAGCGTCGTCAACGTGCCGGGTACGAGCTGATCGGGTGTCAGCGCACCGGCGACGACGTGGTGCGTGAGCACGGCCGTCAGCAGGTCGTGGTCGTCCTGGACCGAGTGCAGCACGTCGAGCGGCAGCTTGGCGAACGCCGCGTCCGTCGGGGCGAAAACGGTGAACGGTCCGCCGCGCAGAGCATCGACGAGCCCGGCGTCGACGACCAGCCCGGCGAGCTCGTTGAACACGGTTGCCGACAGTGCCGTCCCGACGATGTCGTAGGGAGGGCCGAGGGTGGCCACCGTCGTCGTGGTCGCGCCGGGCACGCTCGACGTCGAGCTCGGCACCGGGGTGGTGGCCGCGGCGCCGTCGTTCGGATCGGCCGCGCAGGCGGTCGCGAGCAGTGGCAGGGCGATGGCGTACACCGCGACGCGGCGTGAGAGGCGAAGGTTGATCACGCCCTCGACGGTACGGATGACCGCTCGATCGCCCTAGGGCACAAGGTCCCACCCAAGCGTGCCGCAGGCCCCTGACCATCTGGGCCGCGAATTCGTACGTTGATGTCGTCCCTCCGACACGGATGGGGACGGGATCTGGGAGGACCACCATGAGCACAGCAACCATCGATCGACCGGTCGAAGGACCGGCACCGATCACACCGCCAGTCGTCGCCCTCAAGCGGCGCACCATCGACACCGTGCTGATCAGCTTCGGCGTCGTGGCCACCGTGGTGTTCGCCGTCGCCGGCGCACTCCTCACCTGGGGCCACAACTTCTCCGCCGACTACGTGCACGACGAGCTGGCGTCACAGAACATCAGCTTCCCGAGCGCCGAGCAGCTGACCACCGAGAAGCGGACCGACCTGCTCGGCTTCGCCGGCCAGAAGCTGACCACCGGTGAAGGCGCCGAGGCCTACGCCAGCTACATCAACGGCCACTTGCAGGGCATCGCCGAGGGCGCCACCTACGCCGATCTCGGCACACCCGAGCGGGCCGCCAAGGCCGAGGTCCAGGCCGCCATCGACGCCGGCAAGCCGCAGGCCGAGATCGACACCCTGCAGGCAACCGCATCGAAGATCACGGGCCAGCGCGACACGCTCTTCCGTGGCGAGACCCTGCGTGGCCTGCTGCTGTCGGCCTTCGCCTGGTCGAAGGTCGGCGCCATCGCCGGCTACGCCGCCATCGGCGCCTTCATCGCCAGCGGTCTGATGCTGGTCCTGTCGGTGCTCGGGATGTTCCACCATCGCAAGGTGGCCAAGGTCGCCTGAGTGACCTGCCCCTGAACTGCCACCCCTCCCTGGCGACAGGGGCGGGAACGAACGAAGGCCCCGGGCACCAGCCCGGGGCCTTCGCCGTTGTCGGCATGGCTGCGCAGGCAACCCGCTGTGAACGCCTTCTGTCGCGGGAAAAGCACGTTGCACGTGGAAAACCGTCGACACAAACTGAGCTCGTGGACGATGCGGACGAGGTGACCGACGAGGCGCTGGACGCAGTGACGGCGTGGTGCTCCTCCGACCCGGAGACGGCGACGTCGTTGCTCGAAGGCGAACCGACCAGCTGGGTGCGAGCGCTGCAGCGGGCGTGGCTGCGCACGGCCCCACGAGAGGTCGACTGGTACGCCCCCTTGGTCTGGCTGCTCCTCGACCGTCCTGGCGGTGAGGAAGCGATCCGTTCCGCGCTCGGCGACGACGAGGTGCTCACCTCGCTCGTTGCTCGTCAACGCGGCAACACGTGGTGTGCCGAGGCGATCGGCGTCGAACGCTGCGGCCGCGCCCACGCGCGTCAGATCATCGACACCTTCGATCAGGATGCGGTGAACGCCGACGAGCGCAGACGAAGGGCCCTCCTCGAAAGCGAGCGGCTGTGCTGGTACCGCGATGTCGGTCACTTCGGAGATCTACGTCCGGACGTGTGGGTCCGGTGGATCCTCGCCGCCGTGGACGAGGCCCGCGATCATGACCATGCGCTGTTCATGATCGGCGAGTTCTCGCTGAGCGAGCTCGTCGACGATCACCCAGACACAAAGCCCGACTTCGTTCGCGCGGCGCGGACCAACCCGAACATCGCTCGAGTGCTGCAGATCCTCGAGCAGGACGCGGTCATGTCCGGCTCGCGCCCCGAGGATCTGTGGTGGCACGATTCGTCGGCCCACGCTGATGACTCGCGTAGGTTCGCGGCGGTGACGAACGATCCTCGGGTGACGGTCATCGGGCTCGACCACATCGTGCTGACGTGCACCGATGTGAACGTGACGTTGGCGTGGTACCTGGACGAGCTCGGGCTGGCTCCGGTGCGCGTCGACGACTGGCGCGCCGGTCGAGCGCCGTTCCCTTCAGTGCGCGTCAACGAGCACACGATCATCGATCTGATCGAGGGCACGCCCACGGACGACCGGCTCGATCACGTCTGCCTCGTCGTCGAGCCGACCGATCTCGCTGCGATCGTCGCGTCGCGCCGATTCGATGTGCTCGAGGGCCCGGTCCCCCGCTACGGCGCCCAGGGCAACGGCACATCGATCTACATCCGCGACCCCGACGGCACAACGGTCGAGCTCCGCCACTACGGAACTCAGCAACTGGATGTCTGACGCGCGGCTCTGCCGCGCGTCAGACATCCAGTTTTGTGGGCCAACGACAAAGGCCCAGATCCCTGGGGACCTGGGCCTTCACACGTGGAGCTGAGGGGAATTGAACCCCTGACCTCTTCCATGCCATGGAAGCGCTCTGCCAACTGAGCTACAGCCCCGTGCGAGTCGGAGACGCTACCAGCGCGACCCCCGCAACCAAAACGCGATCGGCGTCTCGATCAGAACGTTCGGCGCGAACGCAGCCGCGAGCGCAGCGGACCGACCGCCAGGCGCACCGCCAGCGTGATCACCACGGCGGAGACGAGCACGCGCAGCACGATCGGCATCGACACCAACGCGGGTGCGACGACCAGCGAGACGAGCAACGAGACGGGGTAGATCCACAGCACGTCGGTGACGATCCGCTTCCACAGCGAGCGAGACGGTTCGGCGCGAGCCGGCAGCTCGAACCAGTTCTCCACCCCAACGGTGCGGTGGACCCGCTCGGCCAGCACGAACGGCGCGGCCTGGGCCATCAGCGCCGAACGTTGCGGCGAGCGCTCCCACAGGCGCAGGTGCAGCCCGTCGGTGAAGCGGAAGATCACCTGGAAGTCGCCACCGTCGGGACCCGGGCTGAGCACCGCGGCGCCAAGGCTTCCTTGGAACTTCGACACGATGCGGATCGTCTCGTCGGCCCAGTCAAGGAACTGGCGCTCGAACCCGGGACGAACGGTGCGAGACACCGTCAGCGTGACGGGTTCATCGGCGATGCGTGGCAGCTGAGAGGTATCGAAGGGGCCGGACAGGGTGAGCGAGGACATGACGTGGAGCGATTCAGTGGAACGTGCGGAGCCATCAACACTAGAGATGGAACGGTTGTTCCCATCGGTGACGCTGATCACGTCACCCGCAGGCCGCGCTGGATCAGTCGGCTGCGGGTGCCGGCTGCCAGTCGATCCGCGGCACGTCGCGGTACAGCCGCTCGATCTCGTAGTAGGTGCGCAGCTCCTCGCTGAACACGTGCACCATCACATCGCCGTAGTCCATGAGAACCCACTGCTGCTCGGACACGCCCTCGACGCGCAGCGGCGAGCGGCCGTGCTGCTCGCGCACGACCGACTCGACCTCGTCGACCAGCGTGCGCACGAGGCGCCGGTTGTTGGCGCTGGTGATGACGAAGTACTCGGTGATCGCCAGCACGTCGCCGACGAACAGCACGATGGTGTCATCGGCCTTCTTGTCGTCGGCGGCGATCGCGGCGGTGATCGCCAGCAACTTCGCGCTCTGGTCCTTGGGCTGTGCCATCACGGCTCCGTGTCGGGGGTGCTCGACGACGAGGTGGCCACGACGTCCTTGCGGCTGAGGTAATCGGTGCCGAGCACGATGGTGACGTCGATGCCCTCGACGAGCTCGGTCACCTTCGGGAATTCGACTTCGCCGAACAGTCCGTTGGTCTGTTCGGCCTTCGAGCGGTCGAGCTCGTCGTACACGTAGATGTCGGTGCCTGCTTGCGAGGCGCCGTTGAGGTTGACCGACAGCACGTTGCCGCCGAGGAACATGATCGCCTTGATCGTCTCCTTCACCTGCGCCTCGTAGCCGGCCGGAGCCTCGAGGCGGAACACGAGGCCGGGCAGCGGCGCCGACATCGAGGCCGGCGAGATGCTGGCGAACACGAGCACGGCTTCGGCCCGGTCGAGCTCCTCGACGTCGAGGCCGTCCGGGTTGATGTCGGCAGCGGCCGGGTCGGCAGGCAGGCCGCGCGCCCCAACGGCTCCGGCGAACAGCTGCGGCACCAGCGTCTCGAAGGAGGTGATCGGCAACGTGACCAACGGGGTCGAAGTGTTCACCGGCACCGTCGGCTGGCCCTTGCCGGTACCGATCGCCGCGGCGATCGACGCCCAGAACGCCTCGAGGTTCGGGCGGCGCACTCGCTCCTGCTCGCTCGAGTCGCGCGAGGTCAGCACCTGCACGGCCTCGTCGGCCGACAGCGACCGCTGCCCCGCGGGGAAGATCGTCTCGACGACCCCGCTCGCGTCGCTGAGCACGTCGTCGGGAAGGTCGACGCCGATCGGCGCCAGCGGCAGGAACAGCGCGGCGGCTTCCTCCGGAGTGGCGACCGACCAGAAGTCCAGGGTGACCGACAGCGTGCTCTCCACAGCCAGTGCGAGACCATCCGGACCACCGTCGATGAAGGCTTGCTGCAACGTGATGCGCTCATCGCCGGACCCCGACGTGGAGTCCGAGTTGACGGGCACCGAGATGATGCTGCCGCCGGGGTTGTTGTACGGGCTGAGCACGAAGACCGTGGTGCTGGTGAGCACGCCGTCGGCGTCGAGCGTGGCGAAGAGGCCGGTCGACGTACCGGGCAGCGGCTTCACCGGCAGGTCGCTGACCGCGCTCTTCGACGCCTTGTAGTCCTTCAGCGCCAGCGCGCCGCCGACGAGCATCGCCGCGACCGCGACGACGGCGAGCACGTTGAGGCCGACCATCAACCCGGTGCGACGCTTGCGCCGTCCCTCGATCGCCGTCATGCGAACGCCTGGGCGGCGAACAGGCCACGACGCTCGATGACGTCGAGGACGGGCTCGGTGACCAAGTAGTCGAGCGGCCGGCCGTCGCTGAAACGCGCCCGCAGATCGGTGCTGGAGACCTCGAGACGTGGCACCTCGACGCGGGTCCAGGCGAAGCCGTCGGGCAGCTCCACCGGCGTGCCCGGCCGGTCGACGACGACGAGGGTCGACCGCTTGGCCACTTCGTCGTAGCGCTCCCACGTCGTGATCCCGGCAGCGGCATCGTCACCGACGATGGTGAACAGATCGGCATCGGGGTACACGGACGACAGCTCGGCGAGCGTGTCGGCGGTGTAACTCGGTCCACCGCGCTCGATCTCGAACGCGCTGGCCACCAAGCCCTCGACGTCGCCGACCGCGGCCTCGACCATCGCCCAGCGATCCTCAGCGGGCGTGATCGTCCGAGCGCCCTGCTTCTGCCAGGGGACGTTGGCGACCATCAGCACGACCACATCGAGCGCCAGCGCGTGGCGGACGTTGACCGCAGTGACGAGATGACCGACGTGCGGAGGGTCGAACGTGCCGCCGAAGAGACCCACGCGACGGGGGTTGGCGAAGCGGTCGGCAGGGGGCACGGGCCGCAAGTGTAGGGGTCGCCGAACATTCGACGGAGGCGGTCGAAAACCGTCACTCGTGGCCGACACAACGAGCGGAGGAGTCGCCCTTACCCGAAAAAAGTCTCACACCCAACCTTTACCCACTTCTGACGGGACATTTCCGCGCCGATGTAGTACTGTTACCTGTCCCCCCAAATCCGAACCCCCCTCGGAGCACCGGGCGACACCCACGCAGGGTGATCGCGCGTGCCCGGATCAGGACTTTTGCTCACCGCCTGTGGCGAACGGCACATTGAGCCTCCGAAATGCCACCACGAACGAACAAGTTGAGAACAGCTGCCATGAACGACTCCATCGGACTCTACCTGAACGACATCGGCAAGGTGTCCCTCCTCAATGCTGAGGAGGAGCGCGAATTGTCTCGCGTCATCGAAGCCGGCCGCGACGCGGCCGAGCGGCTCGCCAAGGGCGAGAAGGGCGCAGCCCTCAAGGCCGCAGTGGCCAAGGCCGCCAGCGCCAAGGACCGCTTCATCCGTTCCAACCTCCGACTGGTGGTCTCCATCGCCCGTCGTTATCCCCTGCCCCAGGGCATGGACCTGCTGGATCTGATCCAGGAAGGCAACCTCGGCCTCGAGCACGCCGTCGACAAGTTCGACTGGCGCCGTGGCTTCAAGTTCTCCACCTATGCCACCTTCTGGATCCGCCAGGCCATCGGCCGTGCGCTCGACCAGAAGGCCAGCCTCATCCGCATCCCCGGTGATCGCTCCGCCAGCCTGCGCGCTGCGCTGCGTCAGGCGTCCGGCGACGGCGAGACGCTCGACGTCGGCAACGCCGAACTGCACCGCCTCACCACGCCGGTGTCGCTGGACAAGACCATCGGCGACGATGGCGACGCCACCCTCGGCGACCTGATGGCCAACGGCGACGGCACCCCGGAAGACGCCGTGATGGCAATGGTCGACAGCGAGCTGCTCGACGAGCTGCTCGGCACGCTCGACAAGCGGGCCCGCTACGCCGTCGAGGCCCGCTTCGGTCTGCTCGACGGTGAGCGCAAGAGCTTCCGCGAGGTCGGCGAGAACCTGGGCGTCACCGCCGAGGCCGCCCGCCGCCTGGTGTCCCGCGCGGTCGCCGGTCTGCGCGAAGACGCCGTCCGCATCCTCGCCGCCTGATCCTGGGCCGCCTGATCCTGGGCCGCCTGACGCTGATTGACGGCTGCCTGAACCGGCAGCCCACTACGCTGCCAACGCCATGAAGATCGGTGTGCTGGTCGTCGCGTACAACGCCGAGAGCACGCTCGTCGACGTCCTCGACCGCATCCCGTCCAGCGTGCAGCTGCAGCTGGCCGAGGTGCTCGTGCAAGACGACCACTCGGTGGACGACACGTTCGGTGTCGCCTCCGACTACGCATCGCGACCCAACCACCTGCCGCTGACGGTGCTGCGCCACCCGGAGAACCTGGGCTACGGCGGCAACCAGAAGACCGGCTACACCTACGCGATCAACCACGGTTGGGACGTCGTGGTCATGCTGCACGGCGATGGGCAGTACGCGCCGGAGATCATGGGCGATCTCATCGCACCGATCGTCGACGGCCACGCCGACGCCGTGTTCGGGTCGCGGATGATGGAGCGCGGCCAGGCCCGCAAGGGCGGCATGCCGCTGTACAAGTTCGTCGGCAACCGCATCCTGTCCACGTTCCAGAACGCGACGACCGGCGCGTCGCTCAGCGAGTGGCACTCGGGCTACCGCGCCTACCGCGTGTCGACGTTGGCCGAGCTGCCGTTCATCGGCAACTCCGACGGCTTCGACTTCGACACGGAGATCATCCTCCAGCTGCTCGACGCGAAGAAGCGCATCGTCGAGGTGCCGATCCCGACCTACTACGGCGACGAGATCTGTCACGTCAACGGGCTGCAATACGCCCGTGACGTCGCCATCGACACCGTCAAGTATCGGCTGGGGCGATCCGGCTTCGGCGGCGGTCACGTGGGTCGGGTGCGCGAGCCGTACGCGTTCAAACCGTCGCCGTACAGCTCGCACGGTCGCGTGCTGCAGATGCTCGAGGCCCGTCCGCCGCTGCGCGTGCTGGACGTCGGCTGCGGGCCGGGTTGGCTGGCCGCCGGGCTGACCGACCTCGGCCACCAGGTGACGGGCGTCGACGTCGCCGCCGACGACGGCGTCGAGACGCGTATGCACCGCTTCCTGCGCGCCGACCTCGAGCAGGGGCTGCCCGACGAGGCAGGTGGGGACTACGACGTGGTCGTTGCCGCGGACATCGTCGAGCACCTGCGCCAGCCGCAGCAGCTGCTGGAAGCGATGTCGCAGCGCGTGCGCCCCGGCGGCACCGTCGTGATCAGCGTGCCCAACTTCGGTCACTGGTACCCGCGTGCCCGCGTCGCTGCCGGCCTCTTCGATTACGACCAGCGCGGCATCCTCGATCGCACGCACCTGCGCTTCTTCACCCGCCGCTCCTTCCTGCGCATGGCCAAGGAGGCGGGGCTGGAGCCCGTGTCCAAGCGGCACACCGGTCTGCCGCTCGACGCACTCGGCGTCGCCGACGTGAAGCCGGTGGCAGCAACGGTCGGCCGACTCGACCGCGCACTCGTGCGCCTGTGGCCGACGATGTTCGCCTACCAGTTCGTGTACGAGCTGGCCCCGTGGCGGGCGGGCGCGCTGCGCCACGAGTCTCCTCGCTGAGTTGCACCGCTGATGTGGCGCCGACGCGCTGACGGCGCGGCCGACCCGATCGACGCGCGAGTCGCGCAGTGGAGCCGCCGGATCACGATCGGCTTCGCCGTGCTGTTCCTGTTCGTCGTCTGCCGTTGGCGACCCTGGGACCTGTTCGCCCGCGGCGGCTTCAGCACCGACTTCTACGACAGCCAGGCACACGCGTTCTGGCGGCTCCACCTCGACGTGCCGGCCAAGGCGGCCGGCATGGAGGGCTTCCTCATCGACGGCAAGACGTACCTGTACTACGGACCGATGCTGTCGATCGTCCGCATGCCGTTCGCCCTGTTCGGGCACTGGGCCGACGGACGGCTGGTGGCCCTCTCGCTGGTGCTCGGGTTCGTCGCCCTGTGCACCGCCGCCTTCCACCTGGCGCTGGAGGCGCGCCACACGGTGACCGCGATGCGGCCGGACCGCGACGCCTCGCACGATCACTGGCGCGTCGCCGGTTTCGTTGCCGCCGTTGCCTGCTCGCCGGCACTGTTCCTCACCGGCTGGGTCAGCGTGTACCACGAGACCGAGCTGTGGGCAGCGGTGTTCATCACCGCTGCGGTGGTGCACACGTTGGCGCTGTGGCGCGAGCCGTCTCGGCGCCACGCGGTGCTGGCCACCGCGTTCGTGTTCGCCGCGGTGCTCACGCGGGCCACCGTGGGCATCGGCGCCGCCGTCGGACTCGGGCTGGTGGGATTGATGTTCTGGCGCCGCGATCGACGTCGATCGATCACGCTGTCGGTCGCCGCGTTCGGCGCGCTCGGCACGCACATGGTGATCAACCTCGCCAAGTTCGGCACGCTGCTCGATCTGCCCGCCGACCGTCAGGTGCTGACGTTGCAGTCGCCGTCACGCGCGGCCTGGTTCGACGGCAACGACGGGAGCTTCTTCGGGACGCGCTTCCTCACCACCACGGTGTTGCAGTACCTGCGACCGGACGCGGTGCGAGTGGAGCGGCTGCTGCCGGTCGTGCGCTTCGGTCCGGCAGCGCGAGAGCTGGGCAGCTACCGGTTGGAGAGCAACACACCGGCCTCGTCGCTGACGGCGTCGGCGACGTTCCTGTTCGTCCTCGGGGTGATCGGTCTGGTCGTGCTGCTGCGCCGCCGGCAGTGGGTGTGGGTGGCGGTGCTGGCCGGTGCGGCGGTCGCGGCCGTGCCGTCGTTCCTCATCGGCTTCATCGCCAACCGCTACCTCGTCGACATGCTGCCGATGCTGATGGTGCCCGCGGCGATCGCCGCGCTCGCGCTGCGCGTTCCGTCGCGGCTGCGGATGCGCCGGCTGGTCGTGGCCGGTGTCGGTGCGTTGGTCGCCTGGGGCACGCTGACCAACGTCGCGCTGGCGACGTGGAACCAGAACCTGAAGGACCCCGGCTTCACGGCGTGGCGGTACCAGGTGGACGATGCCCTCTTCGGCAACCCGGCACCGAGCCTGATCACGTTGCAGCGCGGGGCACCCGTTCCCCGCGACGGCATCGTCGCTCTCGACGATGCGGCAGACGGCACCTGTGCCGGCGTGTACATCGCCGAGCAGCGCGGCTGGGCGGTGCTCGAGCGCGGGCCCACCCGCCACGTCACCGGCGAATACGCACCCCAGGACGATCCGGTGCTGCTCGACAACGGGGTGTCGAAGGTGACGATCGGGCGCGCCGTGTCGACGCGTGGGGTCCTCCTGGAAGTCGCCGTGGTCGGAGCGGGAGCATCGAACCCGATCATCACACCGGTCGTGTGGAACGGTCAGCCGGTCCACGTCGACGTCGTCGCCGATCCGATCACGGGCGGGTTCGAGATCCGCATCAACGGCACGCAGGCATGGTTCAGCTTCGAGGCGATCGACCTCGCTGCGGCGGTGTTCGGGCCGGCCTTCGCGCCCGACGCGCCCGCAGCGACGCCGCTGTGCGACGAACTGCGAGCGCGCCGGTAGCTCAGGTTCCCTTGTAGTTGAGGACCTGGTGCAGCGTGTGCACGATCGACACGAGATCCTCCTGGTTGGCCATCACCTCGTCGATGTCCTTGTACGCCGACGGGTGCTCGTCGAGCAGCGCCTCGGCGTCGCCGTTCCACGCCTTGCCGGCCATCGCCTCGGTCAGCGACGCCGCCGTCAGCTGACGACGCGCTTCCTTCCGACCGAGACGGCGCCCGGCGCCGTGCGAGCACGAGCAGTACGACGCGGTGTTGCCGAGGCCCGACACGATGTACGAGCGCGTGCCCATCGAACCGGGGATGACACCACGATCGCCCTGGCCGGCCTTGATCGCTCCCTTGCGGGTGATCCACACGTCGCCGGTGCCCTCACGGGTGCGGTGACGTTCCAGCTGGGTGAAGTTGTGGTGGCAGTTGATCCGATCGGCGACCGAGACGTCGCGGCCGAGGAACGTGACGACCGCCGCAAGGGCGAGCGCCAGCATCTCCTCACGGTTGCGCATCGCATAGCGCTGCGCCCAGAGCATGTCGCCGATGTAGGCGTCGAACTCCGGGGTGTTGGCTGGGAGGTAGGCGAGGTCGCGGTCCTCGAGCTCGATGAGCCACTGCTTCATCAGGCCGCGAGCCGTCTCGATGTGGCGCGTCGCGAGGACGTTGCCGACGCCACGAGAACCCGAGTGCAGCACCAGCCACACGCGGTCGCGCTCGTCGAGGCAGACCTCGACGAAGTGGTTGCCGGAGCCGAGCGAACCGAGCTGGAGCGAGGCCTTGCGCTGCAGGTCGTCGTTGCCCGGCAGCAGGCCGGGGGTGTCGTCGTCCCACGGCACCACCGACAGGATCGGCGGCGCGGTGCGGTGACCCTGGCCGACGCCCGCCGGGATGGCGCGCGCCAGCGAGGTGTGCAGCGGCTGCAGGTCGTGCGGCAGGTCGAACGAGGTCAGGTCGAGACGGGCGGCGATCATGCCGCAGCCGATGTCGACACCGACCGCGGCCGGGATGATCGCGTCGCGCGTCGGGATCACCGAGCCCACCGTGGCGCCGAGGCCGAAGTGGGCGTCGGGCATCAGGGCCACGTGGCCGGCGATGAAGGGCAGTCGGGATGTGCGCTCTGCCTGCTGGCGGGCGCCGGACTCGAGGCCTGGTGCCCACGAGAGCAGATGAGGGTTCAGCTGTTCGGGCATCGGTCCATCATGGCGACGGGCACGGACCGCCGATTCGTGATTTCCGTGATCGGGTATTGCGTTGCATTGGTCGCGGTGACCCGGCAGGCTTTCACGGTGGCAACAGCCTGGACTCCAACGAGCTGGCAGGGCTTTCCTGCCGAGCAGCAACCCGCGTGGCCCGACAGCGGCGACCTCGACCGAGCCCTGAAGCAGATCGCCTCCTATCCCCCGCTGGTGTTCGCCGGCGAGGCCCGTTCGCTGCAGTCGTCGCTCGCCCAGGTGGCCGCCGGCAACGCCTTCCTCTTGCAGGCCGGCGACTGCGCCGAGAGCTTCGAGGAGTTCTCGGCCGTCAACATCCGCGAGAAGCTGCGCGTCATCCTGCAGATGGCCGTCGTGCTGACCTACTCGCTCGGCGTCCCGGTGGTGAAGGTCGGGCGCATCGCCGGCCAGTTCGCCAAGCCGCGTTCGGCGCCGTTCGAGCGCATCGGCGACGTCGACCTGCCGAGCTTCCGTGGGCACATCGTCAACGACGCCACGCCGACCGAGGCGGCTCGCGTGCCGTCACCGGATCGGCTGGTGCAGGCGTACAACCAGTCGGCATCGACGTTGAACCTGCTGCGCGCGTTCACCAAGGGCGGCTTCGCCGACCTCAACCGGGTGCACGCGTGGACGCAGGAGTTCGTCGCCAGCAGCCCGGAGGGGCGGCGCTACGAGCAGATCGCGTCGGAGATCGAGCGTGCGTTGCAGTTCATGCGCGCGTGCGGCATCGACACCGAGGCCAACCACAACCTCAGTTCGGTCGACGTGTACACGAGCCACGAGGCGCTGCTGCTCGGCTACGAGGAAGCGCTCACCCGCCAGGACACCGTCGCCGGCGGTTGGTACGACTGCTCGGCCCACATGCTCTGGATCGGCGAGCGCACCCGTCAGCTCGACGGCGCGCACGTCGAGTTCCTGCGCGGCGTCGGCAACCCGCTCGGCTGCAAGATCGGGCCGACCACGTCGGTCGAGTTCGTGCTCGAGCTGTGCGAGAAGCTCAACCCGATGCGCATCCCCGGTCGCGTCACGCTGATCAGCCGCATGGGCGTGCACGCCGTCGAGGACGCGCTGCGACCGCTGCTGCGTGCAGTGCGCGACGCCGGCCACCCCGTGGTGTGGGCGTGCGACCCGATGCACGGCAACACGTACACGTCGGCAACGGGCCGCAAGACCCGCGACTTCGACGAGATCACGCAGGAGATCGAGGGCTTCGTCCGGGCGCACCACGCCGAGGGCACGTGGCCGGGCGGCATCCACATCGAGCTCACCGGCGACAACGTCACCGAGTGCGTCGGTGGCGCCGACAAGATCCTCGACAGCCAGCTCGACGATCGCTACCAGACGGTGTGCGACCCGCGGCTGAACGCTCGCCAGAGCCTCGACCTCGCGTTCCACGTGGCCGAGCTGCTGCGCTCCCGCGGCCTGGCCTGAGAACGGCTTCGTGCTGGAGGCGTTGCGGCTGACGGCCACGTGGCCGGTCCCGCACGTCGCAGCCGCAGCGATCGACGCGTCCGGCGACGTGCACGTCATCGGCGACACGAGCCGATCGTTCCGGCTGGCCTCGGTGACCAAGCCGCTCACCGCGTGGGCGGTGCTCGTCGCCGTCGAGGAAGGCACCGTCTCCCTCGACGACGAAGTCGGGCAGCCGGGTTGCACGCTGCGCCACCTCCTCGCGCACGCCGGCGGCTATGCCTTCGACGGTGACGCACCGATCACCCGACCTCGCTCGCGCCGGATCTACTCGAACACCGGCATCGAGCTCGCTGCGGCACACGTCGCTGCCGCCGCGGCGATGCCGTTCGAGCAGTACCTCGCCGAGGCGGTCCTCCAACCGCTGTCGATGTCGGCCACAGCGCTGCGCGGCTCGCCCGCGCACGGTGCGGTCAGCACCGTCGACGATCTCGTCGCCTTCGGGCGCGAGCTGCGTTCACCGACGTTGATCAGCGCGGCGACAGCGGCCGACGCGACGTCCGTTCAGTTCCCAGAGCTGTCGGGCATCGTCCCCGGCATCGGCCGGTTCGACCCGTGCCCGTGGGGGCTCGGCTCGGAGATCCGGGGCAGCAAGCAGCCGCACTGGACCGGAGCGCGCTGCAGCCCCGCCACGTTTGGACACTTCGGGGGTGCCGGTACCTTCATGTGGGTGGATCCCGGGGTGAGCGTCGCAGTGGTCGCGCTCACCGATCGCGCCTTCGATCAGTGGGCACCGGTGGCGTTGCAACGTTGGCCCGAGCTGTCCGATGCGGTCCTGGACGAGCTCACGGCATGAGGTCCCGCCGGTGAGGTCGTCCATCGTGAGGTCTCGATGAGCTTCCGGCCGGGCGATCGCATCCGTCTCGAGCTCACCGGCGACGACGGCCTGCCGTTGGTCCGCTACGGCTTCGTCGGCGGACTCGCCGGCAGCAGTGGCCCCGTGGTGGTGATGCTGGACGGCGAGCTCGGCGGCGACATCGTCGACATGTCCGAGATCAAGCCGGTGACGATCACCAACGTCGAGCTCTGCCTCCGTGGCACCGATCTGGTCGACGATCCCGAGCTGCGCCGCGGTCTCGTCGCGCTGTGGCACGCGGAGGCCGACACGGCCGGACTCGACGTCGATGCGCTGCATCCGATCGGCGACGGTCTGCGTGACAGCAGCGACTCGTGGGCACTCGCCGAGCTGATGGCCGGCGGTGAGCACTACATCGTGCGGGCCATCCAGCTGCCCAACGAGCCCGACCTGGTGCGCATCCGCGCCGATCGCCCACGTCCACCGCTGTAGCCACACCGCTTGAGTGCAGGACGTCGCGTGCCGATGCAGAAGGCATGCGGAGATCGGCGGTTGACGACCTGCCCAGCGCGCCTGGGTCGAGTCAGGCCGGCCAGACGATGCGCACGCCCGATTCCCTGCAGCAGCTGCTCGCTCGTCAGGCTGCCGAACAGGCCACGCAGACGCAGCAGCGCAAGCACCAGCGTGACCTCGGTCCGCTGAAGGCGGTCGTGTTCCTCCTCCTCGCGACCGGCGCCGGCTACGTCGGCTGGCACTTCGAGGAGCTGAAGGCCAGGTACCTGGACAAGACCGAGACCGCCGCCGACCCGCCCGCCGGCGACAGCGCTGCGGGGTCGGGGTTCGCCGTCGACACGGAGCAGGTGCACTTCCTGATGCCGTCCGAGCCGCGGGAGAGCCACACCCAAGTGCCGGTCCTGGACTCGACGCTGAAGATGTCGATCTGGGTGATCGAGGACGGCGCCGATTCGGTCGGCGTCACGCTGCTCGAAGCACCCGGACCGGCGAACTTCGACGCGGTCGCCGGCTACGACGACTGGGTGAACGGCGCGCTGAAGACGCCCGGCACGGCGGTCTCGACGCAGGAGGACTTCGTCCGAGACGGTGAGCCTGCTCGGCGCGTCACGATGATCACACCGACGGGGTTCCTCCGCACTGAGATGTACACGCACGGGATCATCCAGGTGTTCCTCACCGTCGACACGTCGGTCGATGCCGCGCCTCCCGCGTACACGACGTTGATCGACAGCTTCCGCTTCCTCTGACCCTGACGGAGCAGCGCGTCAGCGCAGCTCGACGATCGCCGCGTTCGCTTCGGCAACGAAGGACTCCGCCTCGGCCTGCTGTGCCAACGGCACCCAGATGACGAGGTCGAGCCGTCCGAAGTCGGTGCGCACGCGCTCCTCCTTCTTGCCGAACAGCCCGAGCGTCTTGCCCTTGTCGGCGCGCAGCACCTTGCCCTCCGTGAGCTCGGTGAGAGGAACCCGCACCGTCTCCGACCCCCAGCGCAGCGCCGACAGGTGCGTGTCCTCCAGCACCAACGCCCGCTCGTCACACCCCGTGAGCTTCCGCATGCGTCAAACCGTACATGCGCAGAACTGGATGTCTGACAGCTCGAATGTCGAGCCGACAGACATCCAGATTCTGACGTTTCAGATCAGCTGAGGCGCTCGACGATCATGGCCATGCCCTGGCCGCCGCCGACGCACATGGTCTCGAGGCCGTACGTCTTGTCGGTGGCCTGGAGGCCGTGGATCAGCGTGGTCATGATGCGCGCACCGGTCTGGCCGAAGGGGTGGCCGAGGGCGATGGCCCCGCCGTGCACGTTGAGCTTGGCGTAATCGATGCCGAGGTGCTTCGCCGACGGGATCACCTGGGCGGCGAACGCCTCGTTGATCTCGACGAGATCGATCTGGTCCATCGTCATCCCGGCACGCTTCAGCGCCTGACGACTGGCCTCGATCGGACCGAGGCCCATGATCTCCGGGTTGAGACCGCTGACGCCGGACGACACGATGCGCGCCAGCGGGGTGAGGCCGAGCGCCTTCGCCTTCGTGTCGCTCATCACCATCACCGCGGCTGCGCCGTCGTTGAGCGGGCAGGCGTTACCGGCGGTGACCTTGCCGTCGGGACGGAAGGCCGGCTTCAGCGCGGCCAGACCCTCGAGCGTGGTGCCGTCGCGCGGGCAGTCGTCCTTGGAGATGACGGTGCCGTCGGGCAACGTGATCGGAGTGATGTCGTTCTCGTAGAAGCCGCTGGCGATCGCCGCCTGCGCGCGGTCCTGCGACTGCTTGGCCCACGCATCCATCTCTTCGCGAGTGACGCCTTCGGCCTCGACGACGTTCTCCGCCGTCTGGCCCATGGCGATGTACATGTCGGGCAGACCCGTGGGCGGGGTCCAGTCGGGCTGACCTCCGGCGGCGCGCTCGGCAGTGCGCGCACCGGACGGCTTGAAGATCGGGTTCGGCGCCGTATCGCTGGCACCGGCGCCGTAGCGGCTGACGCACTCGACCCCGGCCGAGATGAAGCAGTCGCCCTCACCGGCGCGGATGGCGTGCGCTGCCATGCGGATGGTCTGCAAGCTCGACGAGCAGTAGCGGTTGACGGTGACGCCCGGGACATCGGTCAGACCGGCGAGCACTGCGGCGACGCGAGCGACGTTGAAGCCCTGCTCCCCTGCCGGCTGGCCGCAGCCCATGATCAGGTCCTCGACGTCGGAAGCCGACACCTGCGGCACCTGCGCCATCAGCGACTTGATGATCTGCGCGGACAGGTCGTCTGGGCGGATGCTGACCATCGAACCCTTGCCGGCCCGACCGATCGGACTGCGAGCGACGGCGACGATGACGGCTTCGGTCATTGGATCTTCCCCCTTGGAAGTCGCACGCGCGTTCGGCGGTGCGTTGCGTGAGACGACTGTACCTAGCGGGTCTCGACGCGGCGAAACGCTTCGGCAGCGCGACCCTCGGGCAACCCGAACTGCTTGGCCAGCTCCGCGCCCCACGCGCGCATCCGTGCGTCGGTGGACGTCGGGTCGGGCAGCTGGCTGACGTGGCGCATCAACGCCGACACCTTGCGGTCGAGGTGATCGGTGATGTCCATCGTGTGCGTGGCATCGCCACCCGACATCAGCCACACCTCGGGCACCGACCACGGCTCGAGGCCTTCGTCGGCGAGCAGCTCGGGGAAGGCGAACGGGTTGCGGGCATCGGGGTACACCGCGCACAGCGCCGCTTCTCCGGCGGCCAGGTGATCCGGGTGGCTGGCGTAGATCCGATCGAGGTTGCGCGTCGGTGACTGGGTGATCACCAGCTGCGGCTTGACGATGCGGATGACGCGACTGATCGCCGCGCGCAGCTCGAGCGACGCGACGACCCGACCGTCTGGGAAGCCGAGGAAGTGGATGTCGTCGACACCGACCTCCTTGGCCGCCGCGGTCTGCTCGGCCTGACGCAACTCCGCCATGTCGGTGCGCGACACCGACCGATCGCTGCCACCGGCGTCGCCGTTGGTGACGATGCAGTAGGTCACGTGGACGCCTGCGCCGGTCAGCGCAGACACGGTGCCGGCAGCACCGAAGTCGACGTCGTCGGGGTGGGCGGTGACCACGAGCGCCCGCTCGAGCGGGTCGGAGCCGATCGTGGTCAGGGTCAGCTCGGCCATGACGGCACCCTATCGGTAGGGTTCGCCGCCATGACCCCCGCTGATGTTGCGCTCGGTTCCTTCAACCTGTCCGACCCCGAGTTCTGGCTGCAACCCCGCGAGATCCGCGAGGGCGCGTTCCACACGCTGCGCACGCAGGCGCCGGTGCAGTTCTTCGAGGAGTGGGACTTCGAGGGATCGCCGTTCCCGAAGGGCCCCGGCTACCACGCGCTGACCCGTCACGAGGACGTCTGGTTCGCCAGCCGCAACCCGCAGCTGTTCTGCAGCGGCAAGGGCAGCAACATCGGCGACCTGCCGATCGAGATGGCCGAGTTCTTCGGCTCGATGATCGCCATGGACGATCCCCGGCACTTCCGCCTGCGCAGCATCGTGTCGCGCGGCTTCACGCCCAAGGAGATCACTCGCGTCGAGGGCTACGTGAAGGAGAAGGCGACGGCGGTCGTCGACAACCTCCTGGAGAAGTTCCCCGACGGCGAGTGCGACTTCGTCGAGGAGGTGGCCGCTCCCCTGCCGTTGCAGATCATCTGCGAGATGATGGGCATCCCCGCCGAGGACGAGAAGAAGATCTTCGGCTGGACGAACATCATCCTCGGCGTCGGCGACCCGGAGTACGGCACGACGCTGGATGTGTTCATGGCCGCCGCGCTGGAGATGTTCCAGTACGCGCAGGCGCTCGGCGAAGAGCGCGTCAAGCATCCAGGCGACGACCTCACCAGCCTGATGATGAACGCCGAGCTCGAAGGCGAGCGCCTGACCTCTGCCGAGTTCGGCTCGTTCTTCATCCTGCTCGTCGTGGCCGGCAACGAGACGACGCGCAACGCGATCACCCACGGCATGCGCCTGCTGACCGAGCACCCCGATCAGAAGTCGATCTGGTGGGACGACTTCGACGCCAACACGAAGACGGCCGTCGACGAGATCGTCCGCGTCGCCACCCCGGTGATCCACTTCCGCCGCACGTGCACGGAGGACGTCACCATCGCAGGCACCGACCTGAAGGCCGGCGAGAAGGTCGTGCTCTGGTACTGCTCGGCCAACCGCGACGAGACGGTGTGGACGAACCCGTTCGAGTTCGACGTGCGTCGCTCGCTGCAACCGCAGCAGGCCGGCTTCGGCGCCGGCGGTCCGCACTTCTGCCTCGGCGCCAACCTGGCCCGCCGCGAGATCGCCGTCATGTTCGACGAGATCCGCCGCCGCCTGCCGAAGATGCGCACGATCGGCGAGCCGGCCTACCTGCAGAGCAACTTCATCAACGGCATCAAGCGCCAGCAGTGCACCTGGGTCTGACGCCGACGATCCCCTACCGGCGGCTCGCAGCGATGCTGTGGGCGGCCACGACGGCGGCCGTGCTGCTCGCCATCGCGACGCGTTTCAACGAATGGCGATCCTTTCTGGACGAGGTGCCGTCTCGGCCACCACTCGGTCTGCGCGAGCACCTCTACGTCGTCAGCCGCTTCGTCGACGTCGATCTCGTCGTCCTCCTGCTCGCCACCGGCGCCTCGAGCCTCTTCATCAGATCGCTGGATCCCCGTTCGACGTTGGTCGATACCTGCGCGCGGCTCACGGCAGTGCTCTGCGGCTTCTTCGCGGTCGTCTCCATCGCCGGCATCGCTTCGGCTGCTGTGCTGGACAACGAGATCGAGCGGTTGCCCGTCGCAGGGCTGGTCTACGCCCGCCTGGGCGTGACCGGATTGGTGGCGATCGCGGCAGCGGTGATGTCGTCGACCGGGCTCCCACACAGCGATGCGGATCTCGACGAGGTGATCGAGTGAGCAAACGGTCGTCGCTGCCCACCGTCGCCGTGCTGCTCGCCGGCGCAGCGCTGTGCTGGCTCGTCGAGGTGGCCGAGCTCACCCGACTCGGTCGCCAAACGCTGCCGACGGTGACGCCTCGTTGGGTCGTCTTCGCCGCGCAGTCGTACCTGCCGCCTTCACTCGGGTTGCTGCTGCTCGTCGGCACCGCGTGCTGCGCCCTGTCCGTTGCGGGCGAACGCCGCACGGTCGCTGCCATCTTGATCGTGCAGGTCTCCGCGTCGCTGGTGGCGGCGACGATCCTCGGTGCGATCGTGGCCGCGGAGCTGGCCGACCCCATCTACCGGTCCTCGGTCGTTTCCTTGCTCGACCGATCACCGTGCCTCGCGATGGCCATCGCCGCCGCGCTGATCGCTGATCGCGTTCGTGTCTGGCAGTACCGCGATCAGGTCAGGTTGATGTAGATCTGCTTGGTCTCGAGGTAGGCGTCGAGGGCGTAGGGGCCGAGCTCGCGGCCGACGCCGCTCTGCTTGTAGCCGCCCCACAGGCTCTCTGTCGGTGCCGGTTGGCTGTCGTTGATCCACACCACGCCGGCGCGCACGGCGCGGGCCGTGTTCAGTGCTCGGTTGATGTCGCGCGTCCAGATCGCTGCAGCGAGCCCGTACTCGGTGGCGTTGGCGAGCCGGACCACCTCGTCGACGTCGGTGAACGGCAGCACCGTCATCACCGGACCGAAGATCTCCTCGCGGGCGATCCGCAGGTCGTTCGACGTCGCCTCGAAGATCACCGGTGGAACGAAGTAGCCACCGGCCAGCGACGGGTCGGTCGGCACCGAACCGGCGAACACCTCTCGCGCCTCGCCGCGGCCGATGCCGATGTAGTCGCCGACGCGGCCCATCTGCTCGGCGGACACCAGCGGCCCCATCGTGGTCGCCGGATCCAGCCCGCTGCCGAGGCGGATGGTGGCCGCATGGTCGGTCATCGCCTGCAGCGTCTCGTCGTAGATCGAGCGCTCGACGAACACCCGTGAACCGGCCGAGCAGACCTCGCCCTGGTTGCCGAACACGCCGTTGCACGAGCCGGGCACCGCCGCCGCCAGATCCGCGTCGGCGAACACGATGTTCGGGCTCTTGCCGCCGAGCTCGAGGGTGACCCGCTTGAGCTGATCGGCGCACGTGCGCATGATCAGCTTGCCGATCTCCTTCGAACCGGTGAAGGAGATCTTGTCGACTCGCGGATCGGTCAGCAGCGGTGCGCCCGCATCCGGGCCGATGCCGGTGACGACGTTGAACACGCCGGAGGGCACACCTGCTGCCTCGGCGATTGCAGCCATGCGCAGCGCGGTGAGCGGCGTCTGCTCGGCGGGCTTGAGCACGACCGTGCATCCCGCGGCCAGCGCCGGCGCAACCTTCTGCGCGGCCATCATCATCGGGTAGTTCCACGGCACGATCAGACCGCAGACGCCGACGGGCTCCTTCACCACCAGGCTCAACGCTCCGGGCCCGACGGGCGGGATGTCGCCGCTGATCTTCGTCGCCCAGCCGGCGTAGTACTCGAACATGAACGCCACCTCGGCGATGTCGGCGACGGCATCGACGAGCGGCTTGCCGCAGTCGCGCACCTCCAGCTCGGCCAGCGCGTCGGCCTGCTCACGCACGAGCGCTGCCATGCGGAACAGGATCGCGGCGCGATCGCGCTCCGATACCGCTGCACCCCAACGGCCTTCGTCGAACGCACGACGCGCCGCGCCCACGGCGAGGTCGACGTCGGCTGCGGCGCCGGCGGGCACGACGGCGAGCACCGTGCCGGTCGCCGGGTCGAAGCTGTCGAACGTCGCGCCGGATCGAGCGTCGACCCACCGACCGTCGATGTACATCTGCTCGCGAGTCGGCTGGTTCACGGCACCACTCACTTCGTGCGGTCCTCGGCGGCGAGGTGCTCGACGTCGCCCAGCTTGGTCAGGCTGAACGTGTGGCCGTCGCCGAGCTTCATCGTCTCCAGGTAGCTGATGCTGGCGTGCCCCATGACGAAGCGGTCCCACTCCCACGGCACCGGATCCAGCCCCAGCAGCTGGCAGAGGATGACCCCGTTGGTGCCGGCATGGGCGACGACGGCGATGCGCGCCTCGCTGTCCTCCATGCTCCACACCGGCAGGATCTGGCGGCTGCGCGAGATGCCGCGGGCGGCGAAGAACTCGCTGCCGCCGGCTCGCACGCGCTCGACGAAGTCGCGTGACGGCTCGCCGCCCTCGACGCCCATCCAACGGTCCTCGGCGACGCGCGACCGCTCCTCCTCGTAGGCCTTGACCATCAGCTCTTTCGGCGTGCCGTGCCAGTTCGGCTCGCGGATCTCGTGCAGCCAGTCCTCGGTGACCACGTCGCGACCGAGCACCCGCAACAGCGGCGCAGCGGTCTGCTGGGCTCGGGTCAGCGGCGAGACGACGACCTCGTCGAAGTGCATCGCGCCGAGCACGTCGGCCACCCGTTGGGCCTGGCGCTGGCCGCGTTCGGTGAGCGGTGGGTCGACGACGTTGAGCCCGTCACGAACCCATTCGGGCTCGCCGTGGCGGATGAGGATGATCTCCATGGCGCGGTCGAGCGTAGGCGCGCGCCCGTCCGGGTGAGTGGAGCCCGGTAGCGTCTGGTCCTCGTGGACACACCCCCCGGCTGGTACCCCGACCCGGGCGGACGGTTCGAGTTCCGCTACCACAACGGCCAACGCTGGACGGCCGACGTCTCGGTGCACGGCCAGCGATACGTGGACGACGCACCGCCGATGGCCGCCGGCACCGCCATGCCGCCATACGGCGTGGGCGGGTTCCCTCCCGTTGGGACGGGGCCGCGCCCTCGGCGGGGCACGGCCATCGCCGCGTTCGTCGTCGGCATCGTGTGCGCGCTCAGTGCGTGGATCCCGTTCTGGTTCGCCGCTGCGGCGGTCGGCGGGATCGTCGCCATCGTCCTCGGCGTCAACGGTCTGAAGCGAGCGAGCACCCAGGACGGGTTCGGTCGCGGCTTCGCCCTGGCCGGGCTGATCCTCGGCATCGTCGCCGTCCTCTTGAGCATCGTCGGCTTCCTGTTCACGCGGGCGCTGCTGCGCGAGCTGGACGCCTGGAACCACCCGGGACCGTTCAAGGTCACCTCCGAGCAGTGCGTCAGTGCCAGTGGCCGGTTCACCGTCGACGGCACCATCGTCAACCAGGACGACGAGCGGCGTTCCTACGTCATCGACGTCCGGTTCACGTCGATCGACGGAGCGGACACGAGGTTCGTCGCCGTCGACGACGTCCAGCCGGGAGCAACGGCGACCTGGACGGCCACCGCCTTCGGCACCGGTGCCTGCACGGCGGTGGTGGACGACATCACCGGGCCGTGGCCGTTCGGCATCGATCCCGGCGCGTGACGCCGGCGGATCAGCCGGAGCTGGTTGCCGCGACCCAGGCCTCGTACATCGCTGCGTAGGCGCCGCCTCGCTGCAGGAGGTCGTTGTGCGAGCCGTCCTCGACGAGGTGGCCGTGGTCGAGCACCAGCACACGATCGGCGCGGGCTGCGGTGGACAGGCGGTGGGCGATGGCGATCGTGGTGCGCCCGGCGGCGAGCTTGTCCAGTGCCCGGGCGATGCGCACCTCGGTGAGCGCGTCGACCGATGACGTCGCCTCGTCGAGCACGAGCACGTCGGGGTCGACCAGCGATGCGCGCACGAGTGCGACCAGCTGACGCTCCCCCGCCGACAGCTGGCTGCCGCGCTGACCGACCTCGGTCTCGATGCCCTCGGGCAGCGTGTCGAGCCAGTCGCGCAGGTCGAGGTCGTCGATCGCACGCAGCAGGTCGTCGATGCTGAGCAGCGGACGGGCGAAGCCGAGGTTGGCGGCGATCGTCCCCTCGAACAGGAACGGCTCCTGCGGCACGACCACCAGCCGCTCGCGCAGCTCGGCGTTGGCGACGCGCGTGAGCGAGACCCCGCCGACCAGCACGTGGCCCGCCGTTGGGTCGGCGAGCCGGGCGATGAGCCGGCCGAGGGTGGTCTTGCCGGAACCGGTCTCGCCGACCACGGCCACCTGCTGACCGGCGGGGATGTGGGCGTTGACGTCGAACAGCACGGGTGGTTCGTCGTCGTTGCCGCGAGTTCGGTAGCTGAAGTCGACGTGATCGATGGTCACGGCCAGCTTGCCGGCGGGCAGATGGGTCGGCGCTTCCGGTTCGGGCGGCCCGATCGGGATCTCGAGCACACCGATGACGCGCCGCAACCCGGCGACGGCGGTCTGCGTCTGATCCATCACCTCGGTGAGCTCGGCGATCGGCTCGAACATGCGGTACACGAGGAACAGGAAGCCGATCATCGCCCCCGAGGTGAGCCCCGACGACGGTCCGCGCAGCACGCCGACGACGATCACCGAGCAGATCGTGAACACGCTGAAGATCTCGCCGCTCGGGAAGAGGAAGGCGCCGATCGTCCCCGCCTTGATGAACGAACGCGATCGCTGGTGGCTGACCTCCTTGGTCGCCGCCGCGTAGTGCTCGCCGGCGCCGTACTGGCGCAGCGTCTCCGACCCGGACACCACCTCGCTGATCTGGGTCAGCACCTCCGAGTTGCGACCGCGAGCGTCGTCGTACGCCGCGGTGAGGTGGCGCTGCATGGCTCGCAGCACGAGTGCCAGCGGCGCGGCGACGGCGAAGGCGACGAGGGCGAGGATCCAGTCGTAGGCGATCATCACGCCGGCGACGAGCACGATGAGCGTGCCATCCAGGAGCCATGCCAGCCCACCCCAGGCGAAGAACTGGGCGAGCGTCTCGACGTCGCTGGTGACACGGGCGACGAGCGCACCCTTCCGCTCCTCGCCGTGGTCGGCGATGCTCAGCCGGTGGATGTGCTCGAACAGGCGGACGCGTAGCCCGTACAGGGCCTCCTCACTCCGTCGGCCGAGGCGGGCGACGGCGGTGCGCTGCGCCCACGTGGCGATGAGGATGACCGTGAGCCCGATCGCGGCCAGCACGGTGACGGTGGCGACGTGCACCCGCCCTGGCTCGAAGCCGCGGTCGATGGCCTGCTGCACGAGCACCGGGATGACGACGCGCCCGACAGCGCCCATCATCGCCAGGGAGAGCGTGAACCCGAAGCCGGTGCGCAACGCCGGCGCCTCGCGCACGCCCTTGCCGATCGTCTCCACGGTCGTCCACCGGCTCATCGGCTCGCTCATCCGGCACCGTCCAGTGCGGCGGCCGCGGCGGCCGCGGCGTTTTCTGCGTACTCGTCGAGCGACTCGCGATCGTGCTCGAACGCGGCGATCAGCTCGCGGTAGGAGTCGACGTCAGCGAGCAGCTCGTCGTGGGTGCCGTGGGCGACCACCTCGCCCTCGACCATGTACAGCACGTCGTCCGCCAGCGCGATCGTCGACGGCCGGGAGGCGACGACCACGACGGTGGTCCCCCCGAGGCTGGCGCGCAGGTTCGCCAGGACCCTCGCCTCGGTCGATGGATCGAGCGCGGAGGTGGTGTCGTCGAGCAGCAGTGCGGCCGGGTTGCGCACCAGCGCGCGGGCCAGGGCGATGCGTTGGCGCTGCCCGCCGGACAGCCCCACACCGCGCTCACCGACCACCGTGTCGACGTCGACCGGCAGCTCGTGCACGAACTCGGCCTCCGCCACGCGGAGCGCGTCGAACAGCTGCTCGTCGGTGGCGTTGGTGCCCATCGTGACGTTCTCGCGCACGGTGCCGGCCATCAGGAACGGCTCCTGGAAGACGAGCTGGCAACCGCGCTGCGGCACGGTGATCGTGCCGGCGTCCGGCCCGATCAGCCCGGCCATCAGATCGAGCAGGGTGGTCTTGCCGGAGCCGGTGGCGCCGACCACGGCAACGGTGCGCCCTGCCGGGATGTGTGCGGTCAGCCCGTGGATGACCACCCGTTGCCCGTCGTGGCTGAAGCGCACGTCGCGCAGGTCGATGCTGTTGTCCGTGCCACGGAGCAGGGCGGCGGCCGGATCCGGTTCGACCGGTTGATCGAGGAGCTCGCGGATGCGGTTCCACCCGGCGATCGAGTGCGGCAGCTCCGACAGGGCGAAGCCGATCAGCCGGAGCGGGAAGACGAGCAGCGTGAACAGGTAGATGAAGCTGGTCAGCTCGCCAACGGTCATGTTCCCGGACCGCACGCGGTACGCGCCACCGACGAGCAGCAGGATGTTGGCGACCGTCGGGACGCCGTCGAGCAAGGACTCGAACGTGGCGCGGATCCGCACGGCGCCGAGCCTCGCTTCACGGAGCCGGCTGGCGATGACCGACAGGCGCTCGGTCTCGCGCTGCTCCGCTCCGAAGCTCTTCACCACCGCCACGCCGTCGAAGCTCTCGTGCACCGCCGAACTGAGGTGACCGAGCTCGTCCTGCGCGGCGTTGAAGTACACGTCGACGCGTCGCTGGTAGATGAGGTTGAGCGCGACGAGGATCGGGAAGATCGCCACGGCGAACGCACCGAGCACGACATCGGTGACGAGCAACCACACGGCCGACAGCAGCAGCATCACGACGACGCTCGATGCGTAGGGCAACGGTTGCAGCACCGCGGTGGCTGCCTCGGCGTCCACGCCGGCACGAGTGATCAGGTCGCCGGTGCTCTGGCGGCGGTGCCACGGCGCGGGCTGCTGGACGACGCGATCGACCACCTCACCGGTGATCCGTTCGGTGACGCCCCAGCCGGTCCGACCGGCCCACGTCCGACGCACGACGACACCGACCGCACGAGTGAGCCCGACGATCACCAGGAGCCCGAGCACGCCGAGCACCGTGCCGCGGCGAACACCGTCCTCGTCGAACCGCGGAACGACCACCTTGTCGGTGATCAGCCGGATCATCACCGACGACAGGACGGTGCAGGTGGCGAACACCGCCGCACCGCTCACGGCGATGAAGAACAGGCGCTTGTGGTGGCGCAACAGGGCGCGCAGCAGCCGGAACGCCTGGACCAGGCGGTTGCCGTCCATCGAAACGCTTGTGCCGGCCCCCTTCACGACGGACCGTTCTACCAGCCAGCCGGTCGGAGCCGGCGCGAATATGGCGGGCGCTGGTGCGCAGCCCGTAGCGTTGCCTCGTGCACCGCTTCGATCTCGCTCTGCTCGTCCTGCGCGTCGTGTTCGGCCTGACCATGGCGTACCACGGCTCCAACAAGTTCTTCGGGGCCGGCGGGTTGGCGGGCACGACCGGGTGGTTCGGGTCGATCGGGATGAAGTGGCCGAAGTTGCAGGCGCGACTCGCGGCCACCACCGAAGTGGGCGCAGGTGTGCTGCTGGCGGTCGGGTTGTTCACACCGCTCGCCGCCGCCGGGATGATCGGTCTGATGGTGGTCGCCATCGTCGTTGCCCACTGGAAGAACGGCTTCTTCATCTTCAAGCAGGGCCAGGGCTGGGAGTACTGCATGTCGATCGCCGTTGCGTCGTGGGCCATCGGGGCGATGGGTGCCGGCGAGTGGTCGCTGGACCACGCGTTCGACATCGAGTGGACCGCATGGGACGGCTGGATCGGAGCCGTCGTCGCCGGCGTGCTCGGCGTCGGCGGTGGGTTGGCGCAGCTGGCGATCAGCTACCGGCCGGCGAAGGCGACGTCGTGACCGACGTGCAGACCCGCCCGCCCGTGGAACCGGTTCAGCCGGAGATCGCACCGGCCCGACGCTGGGTGAAGGTGCTCCTCGCGGTCATCTGCGCCGGCATCGCCGCGATGTGGGTGTACGCGTTCGTGTTCGCCGGCAAGGACGGCGTCTACCGGGTGAAGAACGACCAGTGGCGCTCCGCCGCGCAGACGATCTGCGCGGAGGCGCAGGACCGCCGCCTCGGGCTGGCCAACACCGAGGGCGGGTACATCGCCAACCCGACCGTCGAGCAGATGCGCGAACGCGCCGACATCGTCGACCAGGCCACCGACATCCTCGAGCGGATGCTCGACGACGTCGTCGCCCTGCCACTGACCACCGATCACGACCAGCACGCGGTCGACGTCTGGCAGCAGTACTTCCGCATCCTGATCGAGGACCGTCGGGCGTACACCGCACGGCTCCGTGCCGGTGATCTCGCCCCGTACCGCGAGTCGGTCGTCGAGGGTGGTCCGGTGACCAACGTGATCACCGACTTCACCAGCGGCAACAACGTCAAGGACTGCGCCCCGCCCGGCGAGCTCAACGGCGACGCCTGACTACTGCCAGGCGCCGTCGGTGTAGCGGCGGATGACCTTGGCGGGTGAGCCGACGGCGACGGAGAAGTCGGGGATCTCGCCGGTGACCACCGAGTTGGCGCCGATCGTGACGTGCTTGCCGATGCGCGCCCCGGGCAGTACGACGGCGCCGTAGCCGATCCACGATCCGTCACCGATGCTCACGGCCCGCTCGGGCATCGTCTGCAGGCTGATCGGACGCTCGACGTCCTCGTAGCCGTGGTTCTGGTCGGTGATGTAGACGTGGTGGCCGGTCCACACGTCGTTGCCGATGTCGATCGAGAAGTGACCGACGATGCCACTGCCCTTGCCGATCAGGCAGCGGTCGCCGATGCGGACGACCGGATCGGTGAGGCACTCCTGCCCAGGCATCATCCCGGCCGACAGGGTGATCTGCGGCCCCAGCATCGTGCCCGCACCGATGTGGATGTAGCGCTCGTTGAAGATCGTGTTCGGCGGGAAGCAGATGATGCTGCCGTCGCCGAAGCGCCCGAAGCGCTTGCCGGCTTCGTCGTGCGGACCGATCGCTGCCCAGCGAGTGAACGCATCCCAGCCGCGGCGTGCCAGCCGGGCGCGCATCGCCACGATCGACGGCGGGGTTCGCATGGCGGCGCACGCTACCGGTGCGACGCCGACGCACGGATACCGTTCGCTCATGGCATCGACGTCACCTGAAGCACGCACCGCCCCCGTGGCCACCCCGTTCGGCACGATCGTCGGGCTGCAGCGCGGCCCGATCAGCGTGTTCAAGGGGATCCGCTTCGCCACCGCCGATCGCTTCGCCGCCCCGGTGCCGACCGGCGCCTGGAGCGGCGAGCTCGACGCCACGCTGTACGGCGCGCAGGCGCCGCAGCTGGTCGGGATGCTGGAGAGCGCCCTCGGGGCGAGCAAACTGCCGATGGGCGAGGACTGCTTGTTCCTCAACGTGTTCACGCCCGGCTGCGACGACCGCAAGCGGCCGGTGCTCGTGTGGATCCACGGTGGCGCGTACACCACCGGCACCGGGGCGATGCCGTGGTACGACGGCAGTGCGCTGTGCTCGATGGGTGACGTCGTGGTCGTCACCGTCAACTACCGCCTCGGCGCCTTCGGGTTCGCCGGCACCGGCAACAACGGGCTGCGCGATCAGGTCGAAGCGTTGCGTTGGGTGCACCAGGCCATCGCCTCGTTCGGCGGCGATCCCGGCGACGTCACCATCTTCGGCGAGTCCGCCGGTGGCTCGGCGGTCGTCGCACTCATGGCGGTCCCCGAAGCGCACGACCTGTTCCACCAAGTCCTGGCCATGAGCCCGTCGATCAACCAGCTGCGCAGCGGAGCACGCGCCGAGGAGGCGCTGCAGGAGTTCCTGCGGGCTGCCGGCGTCGAGTCGCTGGAGGAGCTGCGCGACACCGCGATCGACGACGTGCTCGCCGCGCAGTCGGAGCTGCTGCGCGACGTCGGCGCCGGGTTCACCGGGTTCTCGCCGTGCGACGACGGCTCGTTCGTGCCGAAGCCGATCCTCGAGGCAGCGGCCGCCGATCCGCGCCCGCTCGTGATCGGCACGACCCGTGACGAGATGAGCCTGTTCACCGCGTTCAACCCGGCGCTCGCCGAGCTCGACGAGGAGACCCTGACCCGACTGTTCGTCCGCCGGTTCGGTGAAGCGGCGCCGGCGGCTGTCGCCGCCTACGAGGCGGCTCGGCCGGAGTCGACGTTCGTGCAACTGGCCAGCGCGATGCAGACCGACGAGGTGTTCCGCGTCCCCGCTCGCCGGCTGGCCGAGGCCCGCTCCGACGCCGGCCTGCCGACCTGGATGTACTGGTTCACGTGGGCGACGCCGGCGTTCGGTGGACGGCTCGGATCGTGTCACGCGCTCGACATCCCCTTCGCCTTCCACAACCTGCAGCGCACGGGCGTCGAGGCGATGACCGGCGACGGCGCCGACCGCACTGCCGTCGCCGACACGTTCAGCTCCGCCGTGCTCTCCTTCGCACGCACCGACGAGCCGGGGTGGCCGCAGTACGCCGCCGGCGTCGACGGGCGCCGCGCGACGATGCAGATCGACGCCACCTCGCGCGTGGTCGACGACCCCGAGCCCGGGCTGCGGCAGCTGTGGAGCCTGCACAGTCGTTAGCATTGGCCAACCGTCCGCTCGGGGTTTCCCTGATCGGCTCAACGCAGACGAGAACCGCCCGATGACCAACCATGCGCATCCTGGCCCCGAGCATGCGCATCATGGCCCGGCCCGCCACCCCGTCGCCAAGGGGTACCTGGTGCACTGCGTCACGGCCAGCGGCGCGGTCTGCGGGATGCTCGGCATCATCGCCGTGTCCGGTGGACGACCGCGCGAAGCGGTGCTCTGGCTCGCCGTGGCGATGGTCCTCGACGGCATCGACGGTCCCGTGGCCCGCCACTGGTGCGTTCGCGAGAACGTGCCGCGCATCGACGGCTACACGCTCGACCTCATCGTCGACTTCGTCACGTGCATCGTCATCCCGGTGATCTTCCTGCACAAGTTCGAGATGCTCCCCCACGGCTGGTCGCTGTTCATCGGAGCGTTCGTGCTGTTCATGTCCGCGCTGTGGATGTCGCGCACCGATCAGATGACCGAGGACCACTGGTTCAACGGGTTCCCGTGCGAGTGGAACATGATCGTCCCGACGCTGTACCTCCTCGACTCGCCGAAGTGGTTCACCGCCGGGGCCTGCGTGGCGCTGGCGCTGACGCAGCTGACGAACTGGAAGTTCGTGCACCCGATGCAGGTGCGCCGCTTTCGTCCGCTCACCGTCACCGTCACCATCGTCTGGCTGGCGTCCGTGCTGTGGTTGACGGCGCTGCACCCGGACAGGAACCAGTTCGCACAGGTCCTCGTCATGGCGTGCCCGCTGTACATCGTCGGCATCGGCGTGTGGCGCACGATCGGCAGCGAGGCGTTGGCGGTCCAGCAGCCCGTGTCCGTGCACAGCGCCTGACCGCGCACGTCATGCCGGGCTCCTTGACCGACGTCGACGGTCTGCTCGTCGGCCACCACCAACGCGTCGGTCGCGGGTGGCGCACCGGGACGACGGCGATCATCGCCCCGGCCGGCGCGGTCGCCGGTGTCGACGTGCGCGGCGGTGGACCGGGAACGCGCGAGACGGATCTGCTGGCGCCGCAGGCGATGATCGAGCGCATCCACGGCATCTGCCTGACGGGCGGGAGTGCCTACGGACTGGCCGCCGCCGACGGCGTGATGCGCTGGCTCGAAGAGCAGCGCATCGGCTTCCCGGTGCTCGGCGGTCAACGGCCCGAGTGGGTGGTGCCGATCGTGCCCGCCGCGGTCATCTTCGACCTCGGCCGCGGCGGCACCTTCGGCAACCGACCTGACGCGGGTTTCGGCCACCGTGCCGCGGCGGCCGCTCGTCGTTCGCCCGAGCGCGTCGGCGCGGTGGGAGCCGGCACGGGCGCTCGCGCCGGCGGTCTGCAGGGTGGTGTCGGCTCGGCCTCGCGCCGGTTGGCCGACGGCACCACCGTGGCCGCACTTGCCGTCGTCAACGCGGTCGGCCAGGTGATCGACCCCTCGACCGCCCTCCCCTGGCACCTTGGCGATCTGCGGTTGAAGCGACCGACGCGCGGCGAACGCCAGGCACTGGCCGAACACGTCGCCACCGTGATCCCGCCGTTGAACACCACGATCGGGATCGTCGCCACCGACGCCGCGCTGACCAAGGCCGAGTGCACCAAGCTCGCAGCGGTCGCACACGACGGCCTCGCCCGCGCCATCCGCCCGGCGCACCTGATGTTCGACGGCGACACGATCTTCGGCGTGTCGACCGAGCGTCGGCCGTTGGTCGCCGACGGCGCACCGTCGCGCCCGGGCGCGCTCAACGCGCTGCTGATCGCCGCCGCCGACTGCTTCGCCGAAGCGTGCACCAGCGCGGTGGTCAACGCCCGCTCCTCTCCCGGCGGCGCACCGTCCTATCGCGACCTCTGCCCCACCGCCTTCACCTGACGCCGATGCGTGTGCCACCGGCCACGCTCGAACCCAGCTGGTGCCTTGGTGGGTCGGGCAGGGAGTCAGTAGGTTGCATGGCAAGCAGCCGGAGGGGGTCCGCTTCATGAGCAGCTCGACGAACGACCGCAAGAAGATCACCATCCCGGATCTGTCGAGGATGAAGAACATCGGCGACAAGATCGCCATGATCACCGCCTACGACGCCACGTTCGCTCGCCTCGTCGACCTCGCCGGGGTCGACATGATCCTCGTCGGCGACAGCGTCGGCATGGTCGTGCAGGGCGAGGCCAACACGATCCCGGTCGAGCTGATCGACATGGCGTACCACGTGCGCCTCGTGTCCCGCGCCCATCCGAAGGCGATCATCGTCGGCGACCTGCCGTTCGGCTCGTACCAGGTCAGCCCGCAACAGGCCGTCGAGAGCTCGATCCGGCTGATGAAGGAAGGCGCCGAGTGCGTCAAGCTCGAAGGTGGTGTCGCCATGGCCGAGACGATCGCGGCGATCACCCGCGTCGACATCCCCGTCGTCGGCCACATCGGGCTCACCCCGCAGAGCTACCACCGCATGGGCGGCCACAAGGTGCAGGGTCGGGCGAGCGGTTTCGAGGCCGGCAGTCGTGAACGCCTGCTCGAGGACGCCCACGCCGTCGAGCAGTCCGGCGCGTCCGCGGTCGTCATCGAAGGCATCCCGCGCGAGCTGGCCAAGGAGATCACGGCCAAGCTCTCCATCCCCACCATCGGCATCGGCGCCGGTCCGGACTGCGACGGTCAGGTGCTCGTGCTGCACGACGTGCTCGGCCTCAGCGACATGTCCCTGAAGTTCACCAAGCACTACGCCGAGCTGCGCGATGCGGCGATCACGGCCACCGCGGCGTTCGTCGACGAGGTGCGCGAAGGCATCTGGCCCGACGACGCGCACAGCTTCCACTGATCGATCGCTGACGAGTGGAGCTCTTCGACGCACCGCTGTCGATGCAGCGCTGGAGCGACGAGCAGCGACAGATCGGTCGTCGCATCGCCGTCGTCCCGACGATGGGAGCGTTGCACGACGGTCACCTCGCATTGGTCGATGAGGCCCGTCGTCATGCCGACGTCGTCGTCGTGACCATCTTCGTCAACCCGCTGCAGTTCAACGTCACCGCCGACTTCGAGAAGTACCCGCGACCGATCGACGACGACCTCGCCGCCTGCGAACGCGCTGGCGTCGACGCCGTCTACGCACCGACCGCAGCAGCGATGTACCCGGCTGGGTTCCAGACGCACATCGAGCCGGGCCCGTTGGCCGACGTGCTCGAGGGTGCGTTCCGGCCCGGACACTTCCGCGGCGTGACCACGGTGGTCGGCAAGCTGTTCGCTGCCGTTCGCCCGCATGCGGCGATCTTCGGCGAGAAGGACTTCCAGCAGCTCGCCGTCATCCACCGCATGGTCACCGACCTCGACCTGGGCATCGACGTGATCGGTCTCGCCACGGTGCGCGACGCCGATGGCGTGGCGATGTCCAGTCGCAACCGTCGCCTGACCCCCGACCAGCGCGCCGCGGCCGTGTGCGTCCCCGCCTCGTTGCGGGCGGTGGCCGATGCGCTGCGCGGCGGCGAGCTCCGAGCGGACTCGTTGGAGGCGATCGCCTCCAGGGTCGTCGCCGGCCAACCATCGGCCCGACTGGAGTACGTCACGATCGTCGATGCGGCATCGCTGCAGCACGTGGACGTGGTCGAGGGCGAGGCCGTCGCGCTGACCGCGGTGTGGTTCGGCGACGTGCGCCTGATCGACAACCTGCGGATCAGCGGCCCGGCGTCCAGCCGGTGAAGACGATGGTCAGCGCGATGGCGTTGATCATCGCGTGGGCGATCATGCCGGGGACGATCCGCCGAAAGAGGTAGGCCGCTCCCCCGAGGATGCCGCCGACGACGGAGAGCACGAGGATCAGGCCGATGTTGCCCTTGCCGCGGATCGGATCGAAGTGCGCCATGCCGAACAGCGCCGCCTGCACGATCACCGCCGCAGTCGCCGGCCAGATCGACAACATGCCTCGAAGCATCACGCCGCGGAACAGCATCTCCTCGACGATCGGCGCGACGACCACGGCAACGATGAGCAGGGCCACCTTGTACCCGCGGTCGATGTCGATGTCGTCGTAGCCTCGCGTGTTGCTGGTGAACGGCACGTCGAACGCCAGGATGATGGCTGCGACGACGGCCTGGCCGGCGAAGCAGCTCACCCAGGTGAGCGGTCCCCAGCCCCAATCGCTGGATCGCGGCACGATGCCGAGGTCGACGCGCACGTGCCCGCTGCCCCACCGGCGGCTGACCTCGCGGCACCACCACACCGACGGCGTGTACCCGATGATGCCAGCGAGGGCGACGTAGACGAAGACCGGCCAGTCCTGGCCGGCCAGCGACCGAAGCAGGTAGCGACTGGCGATCAGGGGAACCGCGAGCGCGAGCACCGCACCGACGACCGCGACGAACGGGAAGGTCACGATCTCGGGCCGGCTCGATCGCATCGCCGCCTGCGCGGTCCACCGCGAGCCGTCCCAGTAGCGCATGCCGTCGCGCACCCACGGGTCGGGGTACCAACCGGGAGGCACCGAAGGCGGCACGGTGGGCGGGGCGGCAAACGGATCGAGCGCCAAGGCGGTCGAGCGTACCGGCCGGTGGCGGCCCGGTCGGGCCACCTCCGTGACGGGTCTAACCTGCCCGGATGCCAGCGAACGCGGCGAACTCGTTGTGGCAGGCGACGGCGCCGTCCGTTGCCCCGAGAGCGCCCCTGCCGGGCGACGCGACCGCCGACGTGACGATCGTCGGCGGCGGGTTCACCGGGCTGTGGACCGCGCACTCCTTGCTGCGCTCCGACCCGACGTTGCGAGTGCTCGTCCTCGAACGCGACCACGTCGGCTTCGGCGCCAGCGGTCGGAACGGCGGATGGTGTTCGGCGCTGCTGCCGATGGGCCTCACCGCAATGGCCGCCGATCACGACCGCGACGCCGCGGTGCGGATGCAACGGGCCATGTTCCACACCGTCGACGAGATCGAGCGCGTCGCCAAGGAAGAGGGCATCGACTGCCACCTCTCGCGCGGCGGCACCGTCACGGTCGCTCGCAACGCGGTGCAGGCACAGCGCTTGCGCGACGAGCTCGACGAGGTGCGCTCGTTCGGGTTCGGCGACGACGACTACCGCTGGCTCTCCCCGGAGGCCACCAACGACCGCGTGGCGATCACCGGAAGCCTCGGTGCCAGCTACACACCGCACTGCGCCGCCGTGCACCCGTTGCGGTTGGTCCACGGTCTCGCCGCGGCCGTCGAACGGCTCGGCGCGGTGATCCACGAGGGCACCGCGGTGCGCTCGATCTCCGGCGGCACCGTGGTCACCGAACACGGCACGGTGCGCACCGACGTCGTCGTGCGAGCCACGGAGGCGTTCACACCGCAACTCGCCGGGATGCGCCGCGCGATCGCCCCGATCTACTCGTTGATGATCGCCACCGAGCCGCTGCCTGCCGAGGTGTGGGAGCAGATCGGGCTCAGCCGTCGCGAGACGTTCAACGACGCGCGGCGGATGATCATCTACGGACAGCGCACCGCGGACGACCGGCTGGCGTTCGGCGGGCGCGGCGCGCCGTACCACTTCGCCAGCGCGATCCGCCCGGCCTTCGACACCGACGATCAGGTTCACGCCGCGCTGGCCGAGACGCTGCGCGAGCTGTTCCCGGCCATCGGCGATGCGGCCATCACCCACCGCTGGGGCGGCGCCGTCGGCGTGCCGCGCGACTGGCAGTGCTCGGTCGGCTTCGACGAGACGACCGGCATCGGATGGGCCGGCGGCTACGTCGGTGACGGTGTTGCCACCACCAACCTGGCCGGGCGCACCCTGGCCGACCTGATCACCCGCTCACCGAGCGACCTCACCGACCTGCCGTGGGTGAACCACCGGTCACCGTCGTGGGAGCCGGAGCCGCTGCGCTGGTTGGGGATCAACGCCGTCGTGCGGCTGCCGGTCGGCGCCGATCGTCACGAGCAACGGACGGGCAGGCCGGCCAAGTTGCGCAGTGCGATCCTCAACCGCCTGACGAAGCACTGACGGACGAACCACTGACGGGAAAGGTGTCCGGCAGCACGGTGGCGAACACCCACTCGTCGAAGAAGGCGGTGAGGTCCTGCCCGCTGACCTGTTCGGCCATGGCGATGAACCCGCCGGTGGTGCACGAACGCCCGTCGTTGGTGGCCACCCACTGCTGGAGCAGCTCGAAGAACGCGTCGTCGCCGATCGTCGCCCGCAGCGCGTGCAGCACCACGGCGCCGCCGTCGTAGCTGTTGAAGCTGAACAGACCGGCCGCCGTGGGGTCGGCAGTCGAACCGTTCGGGCGGCTCGCCAGCGACTCGTCGGCAGCCGCCTGCAGCGACTGCATGCCGATGTGGTCGAGCCACAACCACTCGCCGTAGGTGGCGAACGACTCGTTCAACCAGATGTCCTGCCAACGCGCCGGTGACACCGCATCGCCGAACCACTGGTGGGCCAGCTCGTGCGACAGCAGCAGCTGCTGGGTGAAGCCGAGCGTCCCCGTGGCGAAGTCGAGCCGGCTGAACAGCGAACGGCCGAGCGTCTCCATCGCCAGGCCGGGATCGCTGTCGCTCATGGCGATGCCGTAGCGATCCAGCGGGTACGGGCCGAACAGCGGCTCGAAGAAGGCGATCTGCTCCGGCGTGACGTCGATGTACGGCTGCATCAGCGTCCGGTCGGAGCGCAGCACGACGCTGGTCAACGGAAGTCCGTTCGGACCGGTGCTGTCGACGATCTCGTAGTCGCCGGTGAGCAGCTGGATCAGGTAGGTGGTCATCGGCTCGTCGACGACCCACACCCACGTCTCGCCGGTCGCGTCGGTGGTGTGCTCGGTCATCTCGCCGTTGGCGATCGCCGTCAGCCCGGCGGGCACGTGGATGCGGAACAGGAAGGTGGCCTTGTCGCTCGGGTGGTCGTTGCTCGGCAGCCACGTCCGCGCCCCGTCCGGCTCGTTGAGCACGTACGACCCGCCATCGGTGTCGAACCAGCCGATCGGCACGCCGTCGGCGCCGCTGATCGTGTGCGGCGCGGGCACGGTGTAGTCGACGCGCACCACGATCGTCGCCCTCGACGGCACCGGTGATGCCGGCGTGATCACCAGCTCGGTCGGCGTCTGCTCGAACGTCGCTGCCACGCCGTCCACGGTGACCGCCGATGCGACGGGGCCGACGGCGTCGAGCGTGAACTTCGCCAGATCGCCGGTGGCAACGATGGTGATCGTCACCGAACCACCGAGGGCATCGGCGGCCGGGTCGTAGGAGAGATCGATCGTGTAGTCGTGGACGTCGATGCCAGGGTTGCCGAGATCGGGGAACAGCCGGTCGCCGGCACCATCACCGGCCGGTGTCAGCGGGTCGGCGTCGCAGGTGTCGCCATTGCCCGGCGCCGGCGTGGTCGGCGTCTCGGTGCCGTCCACCGGCGTCGTTGCATCCGTGGGTGGCGTCGGGGTCGACGCCGGCACCGAGGGCGTCGAGGTTCCGTCGACGCTCCCGCCGACCGAACGCACGTCGTTGTCGCTGGAGCACGCGACCAGCGCGAGCAAGGCGACGGCGGCAAACGTTCGACGAGCTCGCCTCGTCCTGGACTGCTGCAGCACGGCGGGCACCGTACTGGCTCAGCGGTGCAGCTGGGGGTCGTGCACCTGGGCACGCAAGCGAACGGTGAACACCGAGTCGCCGGAGAGCACGCCACCGCGCGCGAACAGCCGGCCGTGCTGCCAGTTGGAGAGGCCGAGCTCGGGCTGGTCGAGGGCGAACTGACCATCGACCCAGCGGGTGAACCCGTCGCCGACGAACGGCGATTCGATGGCCGCGTAGAAGCGCTCGTGCTCGTCGACGTCGTTGCTGATCAGTGACGCGGCGAAGCGCGGGCTGAAGCGGTTGAACGCGTCGACGGCATCGTCGATGCGGTCGACGACGACGAGGCTGACCTCGGGCACGTCTTCCCACTCCCACTCGTGGCCGAGCTGCGGGTCGTCGATCGACAGCTCGTGGATCGCCGTACCGGCCGGGACCGCACGGCGGAACGCGGGCACCAGTTCGTCGGCGCGTTCGCGCACGATGCAGCACACGTTCATCGTGTTGCACACCTTGCGATCGAGCGAGTGGAGGATCGCCGCCTCGAACGTGGCGACGGTGGCGCTGGCGGCAGCGATCAGCCACGCTCCCCCGGTGCCGTGCAGGCTGACCGGCGTGCCCTGCTGGCGGGCGACCGCACCGAGCTGGGCAACGGCAGGGCCGGAGCCGCGAGCCACTGCGAGGCCGAGCCGGCGATCGGCAAAGAGCGCCCAACCCGCCGCGTGGGCGGCATCGTCGATCAGCTGGACCGCACCACTCGGCAGGCCAGCCGCGGCCAGCGCCGGTTGCAGCGCGTGCTCGACGATCGCGCGTGCCGTGCCGAGCGCGTCACTCCCGATCCGGAACACCACCGTGTTGCCCGTGCGCAGCACGCCGCAGGCATCGGCGAACACGTTCGGACGACCCTCGAACACGAACCCGACGACGCCGAGCGGCGCCCGCCACGCGCCGACGGTCCACCCCGTGTGGCGCACCTCGGACAGCGGATGCGAACGGCTGGTCTCCGTGTCGCGCCAGAGTCGGAGCCCGGCGACCATCCCCGTTCGCATCGACGTCGACAGTTGCAGCCGCGTCGTCGAACGGCCTCGCGCGAGCGCGCTCGCGACATCGGCGGCGTTCGCCGCGGCGATCGGAGCGAAGACGTCATCGTCGGCGAGCAGCGTCGCGAAGGCATCGAAGAAGTCGCTGATCTGCACGTCGTCGACCATGCCCAGCGCGGCGAACGCGTCGAGCGCGTTGCCCACGGCTCGCGAGGCCAGCTCGTGCTGTGCGCGTGGGATGTGCAGCAGCTCACCGGTGTCGTGCACGACGACGAGGTGGTCGCCGTCACGGAAGGCCACGGCGAGCTCAGCCGAGACGGAGGCCACGCGATCCCCGCCGTAGGGCACGAGCTGCCCCTCCTGCAACGCCACCAGCCGGATCCCCGCGCTCACGGCTCGGTAGCGTACGGCGTCATGACCGGGACCATCCCAGAGCGCCTGTACTTCCGCCAGCTGCTGTCGGGCCGCGACTTCGCCATCGCCGATCCGATCGCCCAGCAGATGGTCAACTTCGTCTACGCCATCGGCGACCGCCAGACCGGCGAGTGCGTGCTGATCGACCCCGCGTACGCGGTCGACGAGCTGCTCGACATCGTCGAGGGCGACGACATGCGCGTCACCGGTGTGCTGGCCACGCATTACCACGCCGACCACGTCGGCGGTTCGATGATGGGCCACACGATCGAAGGGGTTGCCCGGCTGCTGGAGCGCTGCGACTGCCCGATCCACGTGCAGTCCGCCGAGGCGCCGTGGGTGCAGCGCACCACCGGGCTGACCGCCGATCAGCTCGTGGCGCACGACCCGGGCGACATCGTCATGGCCGGCGAGATCCCGATCACGCTCGTGCACACGCCGGGCCACACGCCGGGCAGCCAGTGCTTCCACGCCGCCGGCCGGTTGATCAGCGGCGACACCCTGTTCCTCGAAGGCTGCGGGCGAACCGACCTGCCGGGCTCGAACCCCGAGGACATGTACCGAAGCCTGCAGCGCCTCGCTTCGATGCCCGGCGACACGATCGTCTACCCGGGGCACCGCTACTCGATGCCGTCGAGCGGCACCGTCGACGCGATCGTCGAGAGCAATTACGTGTTCAAGCCGAAGACGCAGGAGGCCTGGATGGAGTGGTTCGGCGGCGGTCGCTGAGCGAACCCGTTCAGCTCAGCCCGAGTCGTTCGAGCTGTTCGGCGGGTGCGTCGACGGATCGCAACGCCACGCGAAGCAGCTCGGCCAGCTCTGCTTCCATCGACTCGCCGCGGCGGTTCTCCTGCTCGGTCGGATCGACGTCGAGGTCGTACAGGTGGTGCTGGCTGTCGAGCCCGCGGCCGACCCAGAACGGCAGCAGATCGCCGGCGCGGAACGGCTGACGGATCACCGGCACGGTGCTGCCCGGCATGTGGTCGAGCACCGCCCGATCGTCGGGGAGCGGCAGCCCCTGGATGCCGGCGGCGTGGATCGGCATCGTGCTCCAGCGGTTGCTCCACATGCTCAGCGGCACGTTCTCACCCACGGGGGCGCGGGCGTACTTGCGCCGCCCGTCGGTGACCTGCACCCAGTTGCCGTAGACGCCGCCGATGGCGAATTCGCGCACGGCCGTGGCCGTGCCGGTGAGCAGCGGGACCAGTGACGAGCCATGTGTCCGGTGCGCCGGGGTGACGCCGAACGCGTCGGCGATCGTCGCGTGGAGATCGACCGACGTGGTCAGCGCGTCGCAGGTGCCGCCGCCGTTCACACCGGGCCAGTGGATCAGCAGCGGGGTGTGGCCGAGCGGCTCGAACTGTGGCGCCAGCGGCTTGCCCCAGATGTCGGCGCCACCGCGCTCGTCGCCGAGGTACAGACCGTGATCGGTGCACACGATGAGCGCCGTCGTGTCCCACAGCTGGTGCCGATCGAACTGGTCGAGGATGCCGCCGAACCAGCGGTCGATCATCGACAGCTTGGCGCCGTAGTTGGCTCGGATCTGGCGGCCTTCGTCGGCGCCCAGGTGACCCCCGCTGATCCCGCCGACGACGTACGGCGGCCAGATGATGCGATCCCCCGTCTCTGCGTCGTTCGAGCCGTCGCGGTAGCGGCTGGCCCACGGCTCGGGGGTGTCGAACGGTTCGTGCGGGTCGAACTCGTCGACGAACAGCATCCAGCGCCTGTCGAGCTGCGTCGCCGCGCCATCGAGCCACGAGGAGGCAGCGGTCATCGTGCGCGGGCCGGGGTAGTCGGTCTCCTCGCGGAACCAGGTGCGGGTGCGGTCGTAGGCCCGATCGAGATCGACCACGCCCTTGCCGAAGCGGCGCTCGAACCACCAGTTGCCGGCCCGTGCCGGCGGTGCCGGCACGCCGACCCAGGTGGGGTCGAGCCAGCTCTTCCACGGGTCGCCCTCGTGGCCGCGCACGTAGTCCCATGCGCTGAAGTCGGTGTGGTAGTTCTCGCCGCCGGTCTCGAACAGGTGGGGGTGATCGGAGACGAGCATCGTCACCACACCGTCGTGGCGCAGCGATGCGGTGATCGGCTGCTCCCAGAGCTCGATCGAGCCCCACGGCTTCCACAGGAAGTCGAGCGCGCCGCACAGGATGTCGTGGCGCGCGGGCATGCACGGCAGCGAACCGGTGACGTGCGTGGTGAACCGCGTCGCCCGCTGCGCGGCGAAGCGGTCGAGGTTCGGGGTGTCGAATTCGCTGCCGCCGTAGCAGCCGAGCATGTGCCGGTTCAACGAGTCGAGCAGCACGACGCAGACGTTGGAGGGCATCGCCATCTGCTCAGCCTGCCATCAGGCGAAGGCCTTGATGATCACGCTGGCACCGGCCACCGTCAGCAGGGCCAGCACCAGCCATCGGAACCGTTCACCGTCGACGTGCTTGCGCACCGGGAAGCCGAGCACCTGACCGACCGCCATCGCCGGGAACGCGATCGCCGCGGTGATCACGCCGTCGCGGTTGATCTTGCCGCTGGCGATGAACAAGGTGATGGCGAAGACGTTGCTGAAGGCGAAGACCGCGGAGATCGTCGCCCGGAACCGAGCCGCGCTCAGCTGGCGAGCCTGCAGGGCGAACACCAGCGGCGGGCCGTTGGTGGACAGCGAGGTGTTGAGCACCCCGCTGACGAAGCCGGCGCCGTACTCCAGCGAGCGGCCGGGTTTGGACACGTCGATGCGCAGCCCCAAGACGACGACGAAGATCATCACCATCACCCCGAGCGAGATCTGCAGGGCCCGCTCCGGCACCCACGAGTAGATCGCCAGACCGACCGGCATGCCGATGTACGCGGAGATCACCAGGTGCTTGGCGATCGCACGATCGACGTCGGCGCGCAGGTGGATCGCCTGCCAGGTGGTCACGCCGACGCCGACCAGCGTGCTGACGATCACCGCCTGCCTCGGGGCGATGGCCAGGGTCATCAACGGCACGGAGAGCAAGCCGAAGCCGAAGCCGGCGATCACCTGGGTGAACGAAGCAGCAAAGATCGCCACGCCCACCATCACCAGTGCCCACCCAGTCATCGGGGCGGAAGTCTGACATGGCGCCGAACATGGCAATCGCTTCCACCGTGCGGAACGACCCACGCCCGATCCCGCCAGCGTTTGAACCCTGATCCACCGTGGCGGTGGGTCAGCGACCAAACGCTGCGTCAGCGGTCAGCGGCTCAGCGGGACAGGGTGTAGCGGCGGGACGTGAGGTCGATGTCGGTGACGCGCCAGTCGCCGGCGAGGCGGGGGGCCATCTGCTCACGGACCCAGAGGCGAGCGTGCAGGGCGGCGGCGTTCGAGGCGGCGATGTCCTCGGCGGTGACGGGCGGGACGGTGATCGTGTCGCGGTGGTGCCAGGTGGGTGTCGCTCCGGCGAGGTCCCAGTGGACGGTCAGCCGGTCGGTGGGGAGGTCGCCGTTGATCCCGCCGAGCGTGCCGTAGTGGTCCTCGTGGTAGCTGATCCCGACGGCGCCGAGGGCGTGCAGGTTGAGGTGAGCGTTCGCCAGTTGCAGCGGGTCGAACGTCCAGCGCATCGCCGTGATGCCGCGGTCGAGGCACCAGGTGCGCTGGCGACGCTTGAGCTCGGCACCGAGGCCGCTGCGACGCAACGCCGGATCGACGGCGAGGTAGTGGGAGTGCAGCACCTCCGGGTCGCGCGTGGCGAAGCCGTAGACGACTCCGACGAGCTCGTCACCGTCGAAGGCGCCGATCGCCATCCCACCTTCGCTGATCGTGGCGACCAGCACGTTGACCGAGACGAGGTCGGACGCACTCCCCCAGATCCGCCGCTCGAAGATCGGCAGCGGCGCCAGCTCGTCGGCCGTCGTCAGCGACCTGAAGTCCAGGCTCGAGAGCGAGGTCAGCGGAGCACCTCGACGGACTGCGTCACCTCGTCGAGGAACGGACGATCGAGCGTCACCCCGATGCCGGCCCCCGCTGGCACAGCCATCGTCCCGCGCACCGCCTCGAGCGGTTGCTCGACGATGTCACGCGCATAGGTGCGACTGGCCGAGGCGGTGTCGCCGGGGAAGACGAACCCGGGCATCGTCGCCAGGTGGATGTTGTGGGCGCGACCGATGCCGGTCTCCAGCATCCCGCCGCACCACATCGGCACGTCGCGCTCGACGCACAGGTCGTGGATGCGCTGCACCGCGGTGAGCCCACCGACGCGCCCGACCTTGACGTTGACCACCGAGCACGCCGCCAGATCGAGGGCAGCGCGCACCCGTGCGGGCGACGTGAGCGTCTCGTCGAGGCACAGTGCGGTGCGCAGCTGCGGCGCCAGCGCGGCGTGGTCGAGCAGGTCGTCCCAGTGCAGCGGCTGCTCGATGTAGTGCAGGTCGAACCCGTCGATGACGCGCAGCACGTCGATGTCGTCCAGCGTGTACGCCGAGTTGGCGTCGACGGTCAGCTCGATGTCGGGGAACTCGCCGCGCACGGCCGTCAGCATCTCGACGTCCCACCCGGGTTCGATCTTCAACTTCACCCGGTGGTAGCCCTCGTCGACGTGGCGGCGCACGTTCTCGACGGTCGCTTCGACCGACGCCATGCCGAGGCTGGCGCCGACCGGGATCTCGGTCCGGTCGCCACCGACCAGCGTGCGCAGCGGCACGCCCTGCTGGCGAGCGAAGCAGTCCCACACCGCCAGCTCCACCGCGGTCTTGGCCATCGGGTTGCCGCGCCACCGAGCCCATGCGTCGATCAGCTCGCCGGGGTGCGCCACCGGGTTGGCCAGCAACCACGGCACGATCGCGTTGCGGATCAGCTGCAGCCCGCCGGCGATCGTCTCCTCGCGATACAGCGGCAGCGGCTCCATCACCCCCTCGCCGTAGCCCTCGACGCCCTCGCTGCGCACCGTCACGATCACTGCGTGCTTCTCGGTCTCGGCGCCGAACGACGTCTTGAACGGCGACCGGTACGGCAGCCGGACGATCCGCAGCTCGACCTGGTCGATGCGCATCGAGCTGCCCGTCACCACGTGTCCACGTTCGGTCGCTTCTTGCCCGCACGAGGCAACGGCGGCGGCGCCGAGACGAGCATCGTGCTGAGCCAGCGGCGGCTGTCGGCCGGGTCGATGACGTCGTCGATCTCGAAGTACGACGCCGTGTTCAGCGCCTTGCCGTGCTCGTACATGCGATCCACCATCACCTGGAACGCAGCCTCGCGCTCCACCGGATCCTCGATCGCTTCGAGGTCGTGTCGGTAGCCGAGCCGCACCGCGCCCTCCAACCCCATGCCCCCGAACTCGCCGGTCGGCCACGCCACGCACGCAACGGGCGCCTTCGTCGACCCGCCGAGCATCGCCTGCGCGCCGAGCCCGTAGCTCTTGCGCAGCACGATGCTGATCATCGGCACGGTGATGTTCGCCCCGGTGACGAACAGGCGCGTGCAGTGGCGCACCAACGCGGTCGTCTCCACCTCCGGGCCGACCATCATCCCCGGCGTGTCGACGAGGGTCACGATCGGCAGGTCGAACGCGTCGCACAGCTGCAGGAACCGTGCTGCCTTGTCGGCGCCGGGGCTGTCGATCGCACCGGCCAGGTGGTTCGGGTTGTTGGCCAGCACGCCCACCGGCCGTCCCTCGACGCGCGCCAGCGCGGTGACCATCCCGAGGCCGAAGTCGCGACGCAGCTCGAGCACGCTGCCGACGTCGAACATCGCGTCGATCGCAGCACGCACGTCGTAGCTGCGCTTGCGATCCTCCGGGATCACGTGCCGCAGCAGTCGCTGATCGGCTGCTTCCCACTCGGTCACGGGACCCTGGAAGTAGGAGAGGTACTGCTTGGCCAACTGCACCGCGTGCGCTTCGTCGTCGGCGACGAGGTCGACCACGCCGTTGGCCCGCTGCACGTCCATCGGGCCGATCGCCTTGGGCTCGAACACGCCGAGCCCGCCGCCCTCGATCATCGCCGGACCGCCCATGCCGATGTTCGAGTCGAGCGTGGCGATCACCACGTCGCAGCAGCCGAGCATCGCTGCGTTGCCGGCGAAGCAGTAGCCCGCGTTGACCCCGATCAACGGCACGAGGCCGCTCAGCTGGGCGAAGTACATGAACGCAAGGCAGTCGAGACCGGCGATGCCGATGCCCCCGTCGGTGTCGCCCGGCCGGCCACCGCCGCCCTCGGTGAAGAAGATCACCGGCAGGCGCAGCTGCTCGGCGATCTCGAACAGCTTGTCCTTCTTGCGGTGGTTCTGCAGTCCCTGCGTGCCGGCGAGGACCGTGTAGTCGTACGACACGGCAACGGCCTGCGCGGCGTGGCCGCTGAACAGGTGGCCGTTGACCGAACCGATGCCACCGATCATCCCGTCGGCCGGCGTGCGCTCGATCAGCTCCTGCACCGGGCGTCGACGACGCTGCGCGGCGATCACCACGGGCCCGTACTCGACGAAGCTGCCGTCGTCGACGAGGTCGGCGACGTTCTCGCGTGCGGTCCGTCGGCTGACCGCACGACGTCGGGCGACCGCATCGGGTCGGGCCGCGTCGAGACCGATGTCGTGACGAGCGAGCACGTCGGCCAGATCGGGGCGGATCCGATCGAGGTCGATGACGACCGCCTCGGCCGTGACCTCCGCTGCGGCGACTCCTTCGGTCATCCGCGCCAGCACGTCGCCGGCCATCACCGTCGAGCCGGCGTCGACGAGCACCTCGTCGAGCACGCCGCTGACCGGCGCCTCGATCGCGTGGTGCATCTTCATCGACTCGATCATCATCAGCTGCTGACCGATGCGCACGGTGGAGCCGGGCTGCACGTCCACGACGACGATCGTTCCCTGCATCGGCGCGCTGACAGGGATCGAGGTCATGAGCGGCAACCGTAGCGAGCGGACGGTTCAGTCGAGCGAGTCGTCGATGGCGTGGTTCATGCGCAGGTAGCCGGGTGAACCCGGCGCATAGAACCAGACCTGGAACCACCCGCACTCGGTGGCCGACGTCGGCCGGCCGAGCTGCGTCACCACGTGCTCGCCCATCCCCGGGCCGTCGACGACGACGAAGCTGAAGTCGTACGAGCGGTAGGCGCCGACGTTGGTCAGCCACTGGTACGCCTCGAACGTGCCGAGCACCTGGAGCACCCGCGGCCCGCCGTACACGTCGAGCGCCCGTGACCGCCAGAAGTAGCCGACCCCGGCGGGCGCATCGTGATCGGCAGCCGCATGCGCGAGGCACTGCAGCCCGTCGGGTTCGCTGGCCGCCATCGCGCGGACGCTGCCGACCTCGCTCACCGCGGACGCTCCGACCACGACGAGCACGCCCGCCACCACCCCGGTCAGCATGCGCCGCCGGCGGGCGCTGATCGACCGCGGCGACGCTGCCAGCACGGACAGGAACGGGAACAGCGTCATCGGCATCAGGTACCGCGACTCGACGTTGCTGGCCACCACGACCATCGCCAGCACGATCGGCCCGGACATCGCCGCGAACCAGGCGACGAAGGCGCGACCGGGATCGGTGCGAGCGCTCGTCCGCATGGCGACGACGACCGCAGCGAGCATGGCGACGAGCACCAGCACGAGCTCGAACGCCTGGCGGCCGGCGGCCATGTCGGTGAACAGCTCGCCGAGCTTGCCGAGGCTCAGCTCGATGTCGCCGCCGCGGAGGTACGACCCGACGTCCGAGACGATGAACTGGCGGAGCACCGTCGCCCGGGCCAGGAACGCCACGGCTGCACCACCCCCGAGGGTGATCAGCTCCCACGCGACGACGCGAGGTGGCAGCAGTCGCCTCGCAGCGAGCGCGATGACCACCGCTGCCAGCGGCGCCACGACCTGCAGCAGCAGCAGCGGGTCCGATGCGGCGCCGAGCGCGACCAGCAGCCCGGCGCCGGCGAGCTCGACGCGATTCCGGCGACGCTCCAGCGATCGCAGCGGTGCCAGCAGCACCAGCAACGCCAGCCCGATGTGCAGGACGCCGACGTAGTACGTGGTGAACATGACGAACGAGGCGATGCCCTCGTCGCGCGACGACGCGCCCGACTCGAGCAACATGCAGGTCAGCAACAGGAACGTGACCGCCAGCGAGGCGGTGATCCCGGTCCGGACGCTCAGCCCGAGCCGAGCCGCGAGGCAGCGGACGAGGACGTAGACGATCACCACGTTGACCACCGCGTTCGTGATCAGCGCCCACTGCACGGAGGGCGTCAGCACGTGGCAGACGAGGTACACCGGCAGCTCCGTGAAGAAGAACAGCGGCGACGAGAAGACCCAGTGCAGGTGCTCGTCACGGCTGAACGAGCGAGCCAGCATCGGCATCAGCTGCGAGTCGCCGTTGAACAGCAGGAGCTGTCCCCACACGTTGCCGGCGAACCGTCCGAGCACCACCAACGCCGCCAGCGCGGCGCCGAGACCGGCGGCCAGCTCGGCACCCCAACGCCGCACGGCGGTCACCCCGACGACCTGGTCGACGGTTACCGTTGACGAGGTGGGTGACAGCGTGGACATGGACATCGAAGGAAAGATCGTCACGATCACCAGTCCAGACAAGGTGTTTTTCACCACGCGCGGTGACACCAAGCTCGATCTGGTCAACTTCTACGTCGCCATCGGCGAGCCGTTGATGCGCCAGATGATCGATCGACCGGTGCTGATGCAGCGCTTCCCCAACGGTGCGGAGGGGTCGTCGTTCTTCCAGAAGCGCGTGCCCGACAGTGCCCCGGAGTGGCTGCAGACGGCGATCGTCAGCACGCCGAACGGCACCGAATCGCGGGCGTTGGTGATCGCCGACCTGGCCCACTTCATCTGGGCGGTCAACCTCGGCTGCCTCGGCTTCCACTCCTGGCCGACCCGGGCATCGGACCTCGCTCACTGCGACGAGCTGCGCATCGACCTCGATCCCGGGCCGGGCACCAACTTCGCCATGGCGCAGGAGACTGCCGCGTTGACCAAGGCGTTGATGGACGACCTCGGCGTGCGGGCGTTCATCAAGACCACCGGCAACCGAGGCCTGCACGTGTACGTGCGCCTCCGACCGGAGTGGGACAGCTACGCCGTTCGATCGGCTGCGGTCGCGGTCGCGCGCGAGCTCGAACGTCGTCGACCCGACCTCGTCACCGCCTCGTGGTGGAAGGAGGAGCGCGGCGCCCGGATCTTCATCGACTTCAACCAGAACGCGCCGCACAAGACGGTGTTCGCCCCGTGGAGCGTTCGAGCCCATCCGTACGCGCCAGTGTCGTTCCCGTTCGAGTGGTCGCAGCTCGCCTCGATCCGCCCACCCGAGCTGACCATCGACGTCGTCCCCGGGCTCGTCGCCCAGCACGGCGACGCGTGGGCGGAGATGGACCAGCACCCGCAGTCGTTGGAGCCCTTCCTCGAGCTGGTCCGCGCCGATCAAGCCGCCGGCCTGCCCGACGCCCCCTGGCCGCCCGTCTACCCCAAGGTCGCCGGCGAGCCCAGCCGCGTCGCCCCCAGCCGAGCCAAGAAGCCCAAGCGATCTGGGACGGATGGGTGACGGTTTCCGTCACGGAACGGTCCGAGATGTTCTCTACGATCGGGGCGTGATCGAGCTGCACGAGCGCAACGTCGGGTTCGAGTGGCGGGACCAGACGTCGCCGCCGACCACCCTCACCCCGGACCAACAGGCGCAGTTCGACCGTGATGGCTACGTGGTGGTCCGCGATGCCATCCCGCGCGGGACCATCGCTGCGCTCGAAGCGGCGATCGACCGCTGGGAGTCGCAGGCCGAGGAGTGGCTGCGCACGCAACCGAACGGCGAGATGTTCATCGCCAAGGCCGACGAGATCACCTTCACCGTGCACCTCGTCACCCGCTGTCCGGAGGCGAAGGCGTTCAGCGAGCACCCGACGCTGGTCGGCATCGCCCACGACGTGATGGGTCCTGACGTGCGGATGTACTGGGACCAGGCCGTCTACAAGAAGCCGGAGCCCGACCGCGAGTTCCCGTGGCACCAGGACAACGGCTACGCCTTCGTCGAGCCTCAGCAGTACCTCACCTGCTGGGTGCCGCTCACGTCGGCGACGCTCGACAACGGCTGCCCGTGGATCGTCCCCGGACTGCACCGGATGGGCACGCTGCAGCACCGCACCACCGCTGTCGGCTTCCAGTGCCTCGACGATCCCGATGGCGCGGTCGCCGCGCCGGCAGAGCCGGGCGACGTCGTCGTGTTCTCCTCGCTGACGCCGCACCGCACCGGCCCGAACGGCACCGACGCGACGCGCAAGGCGTACATCGTCCAGTACGCGCCGGCCGGCGCCGAGGTGGTCCAGGCCGACGGCACGCGCGTGCCCGCCGACAACCCGGACCGCCAGTACCCAGTGTGAGCTCGCCCTAGAGGACGACGACGCTGCGTAGAACCTCGCCGCGCTCCATCTTGTGGAACGCCTCCTCGACGGCGTCGAGGGTGATCGTCTCGCTGACGAAGCGATCGAGGTCGAGCCGGCCCTGCTGGTACAGCGAGATCAGCATCGGGAAGTCGCGCGACGGCAGACAATCGCCGTACCACGAGCTCTTCAGCTGACCGCCTCGACCGAACAGCTCGATGAAGGGCAGCTCGATGGTCATGTCCGGACGCGGCACGCCAACGAGCACGACGGTGCCGGCGAGATCGCGAGCGTCGAACGCCTGGCGGTACACCGCCGGGTGGCCAACGGCATCGATGCACACGTCGGCGCCGTTGCCGTTGGTGACCGACTTGATGTACTCGACCGGATCCTGCTCCTTCGAGTTCACCGTGTGCGTCGCGCCGAAGTCCTTGGCCCAGGCGAGCTTCCGGTCGTCGACGTCGACGGCGATGATCGTGTGCGCGCCGGCGAGCTTGGCCCCGGCGATCGCCGCGTCACCCACACCGCCGCACCCGAACACGGCAACCGAGTCGCCACGCCCGACGTTGCCGGTGTTGATCGCTGCGCCGATGCCAGCCATCACACCGCAGCCGAGCAGGCCGGCGGTGGCCGCCGGCGCCGTCGGATCGACCTTCGTGCACTGACCGGCGGCGACGAGCGTCTTCTCGGCGAACGCTCCGATGCCCAACGCCGGCGACAGCACGGTGCCGTCGAGCAGGGTCATCTTCTGCGTCGCGTTGAACGTGCTGAAGCAGTACCACGGACGACCGCGCAGGCAGCTGCGGCACGTGCCGCACACGGCGCGCCAGTTGAGGATGACGAAGTCGCCGGGCGCCACACCGGTGACGCCCTCCCCCACCGACTCGACCACGCCGGCCGCCTCGTGCCCGAGGAGGAACGGGAACTCGTCGTTGATCCCGCCCTCGCGGTAGTGCAGATCGGTGTGGCACACACCGCACGCCTGGATCGCGACCACGGCCTCGCCGGGCCCCGGATCCGGGATCACGATGGTTTCGATCGTCACCGGCGCGCCCTTGCTGCGCGCCACCACACCCTGCACCTGTTGGCTCATGGTCGAGCAGATTAGCCACGAGCGTCCAGTACGGTCAGCGCTCGTGACTGACGCGACGACCGATGCAGCAGCCGGCCTGACGTCGTCGGAAGTCGCCGAGCGCGTCGCCGCCGGCAAGGTCAACACCATCCCGAACGCGCCGACGCGCAGCGTGCGTGAGATCGTCCAGGCCAACGTGATCTCGCCGATCAACCTGATCGTGGCCATCCTCGCCGCGCTGGTGATCATCGCCGGATCACCCAAGGACGCGCTGTTCGGCGGGGTGATCGTTGCCAACAGCGTCATCGGTGTCGTCCAGGAGCTGCGCGCCAAGAAGACGCTGGATGCGCTGCGCGTCGTCAGCGCGCCGAAGGTGCACGTGATCCGCGACGGCGCGAAGTCGGAGATCCAGGTCGGAGAGCTCGTCCTCGACGACGTCGTCGAGCTGCGCGCCGGCGCTCAGGTGGTCGCCGACGGCAAGGTGCTCGAGCGCGACAACCTGGAGATCGACGAGTCGTTGCTCACCGGTGAGGCCGACCCGATCGTCAAGGACGTCGGTGACGAGGTGCTCTCCGGCAGCGCCGTGGTCGCCGGCACCGGTTGCGTGCAGATCACCAAGGTGGGCGCCGAGAACTACGCGGCGAAGCTCGCCGAGGAGGCTCGTCGCTTCACGCTCGTCAACTCTCCACTGCGCAACGACATCAACCGCATCGTCAAGTGGGTGGGCTTCCTCATCATCCCCGTCGGGCTGCTGCTGGCCAGCAGCCAGTTCCTGCGCAACGACAACGGTTGGCAGGACGCCATCATCAGCACCGTCGCCGGGCTCGTCGGGATGGTGCCCGAAGGACTCGTGCTGCTGACGAGCGTGGCCTTCGCCGTCGGTGTCGTGCGCCTGGCCAAGAAGCGCTGCCTCGTGCAGGAGCTGCCGGCCATCGAGGTGCTGGCCCGCGTCGACGTGCTCTGCGCGGACAAGACCGGCACGATCACCGAGGGCCGCCTCGCGCTGGCCGAGGTGGAGGTGCTGGACAACGCCACGCCCGCCAACGTGCACGCTGCGCTCGCCGCCATCGCGGCCAACGACCCCGACCCGAACGCCACGCTGCTCGCGGTCAAGGACGCCTACCCGGACACGCCGCCGTGGGCCGTCAGCGGTCGCGTTCCGTTCTCGTCGTCACGCAAGTGGAGCGCGATGGCCTTCACCGGTGAAGGCAGCTTCGTGCTGGGCGCCCCGGAGAACGTGCTCCTGAAGGCCTTCGAAGGTGATCTCCGCGATCAGGTCGAGCGGCACGCAGCCGACGGCCAGCGCGTCCTCGTGCTCGCCCACACCGACGCGCAGATGAACGACGGCGATTCGCTGCCCGACATCACACCGGTCGCGCTCGTCCTGTTCGAGGACATCGTGCGTGGCGATGCGGAGGAGACGATGCGCTTCTTCGCCGAGCAGGGCGTGGTCCTCAAGGTGATCTCGGGCGACAACCCGGTCACCGTCGGCGCGGTCGCCCGCCGCGCCGGCCTCGAGGGTTGGGACAAGAACATCAACGCCCAGGACCTGCCGGGCGACGACGACCTCGAGGGGCTCGCCGACGCGCTCGACCAGAACACCGTCTTCGGGCGGGTCACCCCGCACCAGAAGCGGGCGATGGTGAAGGCGCTGCAGTCGCGCGGCCACGTCGTGGCGATGACCGGCGACGGGGTCAACGACGTCCTCGCGCTGAAGGACGCCGACTGCGGTGTGGCGATGGCGTCCGGCAGCGAAGCCACTCGCGGTGTCGCCCAACTGGTCCTGCTCGACTCCAACTTCTCCGCGCTCCCGCCCGTCGTCGCCGAGGGTCGGCGGGTGATCAACAACATCGAGCGCGTCGCCGCCCTCTTCCTGGCGAAGACGACGTACTCGGTGATCCTCTCCGTGCTCACGGGCGTCATCGCCCTCGACTACCCGCTGCGGCCGATCCACCTGAGCATCCTCAGCTGGTTCACCATCGGCGTGCCGGCGTTCTTCCTCGCCCTCGAACCGAACGACGAACGGGTGCACGACGGCTTCCTGCGACGCGTGCTCGGCAAGGCCGTGCCCGCGGGCGTGGTCATCGCCATCGCCACCGAGGCGATGTTCTCGCTCGCCTCGCTCGACGACTCGATCGACCTCGACCACGCACGCTCGGTGGCCGTGCTCGTCGCCGGCTCGATCGCACTGATGAACCTCTACCGCGTCGCCCGACCGATGAACCCGCTGCGGCTCGGCCTGGTGATCGTGATGGCCGTCTGCTTCGCGATGGCGTTCGTCATCCCGGTCGGCCGGCGCACGTTCGAGCTGCCGCTCACCGCGGGATGGACGTACCTCGTCGCCGCCGGGCTGATCGTCGCCGCCTACCCGTTGCTCGTCCTCGGGTCACGCCTCGCCGAGCGGCGGATGCATCAGTAGGGTCGGGCCATGTCCAACTCAGATGTCGAGACCGTCGAACGCGTCATCGCCGCACCACCCGACGAGATCTTCGCCCTCCTCGCCGATCCCGACCGGCACGCCGAGTTCGACGGGTCCGGCACGGTGCGCAAGGCCCACGTCTCGGAGAAGCCGCTGAAGCTCGGCAGCACGTTCTCGATGGACATGCACAAGGGCATCCGCTACACGATGGTCAACACCATCGTCGAGCTCGAACAGGACCGTCGCATCGCGTGGCAACCGAGGCCCGACAACGGCGTGATGCGCCTGTTCATCGGCGGGCGCATCTGGCGCTACGTGCTGGAACCGCTCGCCGACGGCAGTGGCACGAAGGTCTCCGAGAGCTGGGACATCAGCCAGGAGAAGGTCAAGTTCGCCGTCGCACCGCTGCGCAAGCAGACCCACGAGGCGATGGCCAAGACGCTCGAGCGCATCGAGCAGCTCCTGGTGCCATGAACGACCGGCTCACCGGCGCCACGACGGAGCTGCTGCAGACGATGATCCGCAACGCCTGCGTCAACGACGGCAGCGCGGCGTCCGGCTTCGAGGAGCGCAGCAGCGACACGCTCCACGCCTTCCTCGGCGCCACCGGTCTCGACGTCGAGGTCTACGACGCGGCGCCCGGCCGGCGCTCGCTCGTGGCACGCATCGAAGGCAGCGATCCGAATGCTCCGAGCCTGTGCCTGATGGGCCACACCGACGTCGTGCCGGTCGATGAACGTCAGTGGACCCGCGACCCGTTCGGCGGCGAGATCGTCACCAACGCCGACGGCAACGCGGAGGTGTGGGGTCGTGGTGCGGTGGACATGCTCAACCTCACCGCGTCGATGGCCGTCTCCTTCCGCGAGCTGGCCGACACCGGCTTCCGTCCGCGCGGCGACCTGATCTTCTTCGCCGTCGCCGACGAGGAGTCCGGCTCCGCCTACGGCGCGCGCTGGATGGCCGAGCACCACGCCGATGCGATCCGCGCCGACTACGTGCTCACCGAGAACGGCGGGCTGCACGGCGGCACGCCCGATGCACCGACGATCGACGTCAACGTCGGCGAGAAGGGCGTCGCCTGGCGACGCATCCGCGTGCACGGCCGCCCCGGCCACGGTTCGATGCCCTACCGCAGCGACAACGCGCTCGTCACCACGGCGGCCATCGTGCAACGCCTCGTCGAGTACCGGCCCGACCCGAAGTTCCACGAGCTGTGGCGCACCACCGTCGACCACCTGGCGATCCCGCCCGAGCTGCGGACGATGCTGCTCGACGAAGCACAGGTCGACGAGGCGCTGGCGATGATCCCTCACGCCGGCGCGGCCGGCCACCTCCACGCGCAGACGCACACGACCTTCTCGTGCAACGCCGTCCACGGCCCGATGAAGACGAACACCATCCCCGGTGCGATCGATCTCGAGGTCGACGTGCGCACCCTGCCCGGCGAGAACGGCGACGACGTCACCGAGCACCTCCGCGCAGCGCTCGGCGACCTCTACGACCACGTCGACGTGGAGATCATCCTCAACGATCCGGCGACGATCAGCCCGACCAACACACCGCTGTGGGACTCCGTGGAGCGGGCCGTCAACCGCCCGTTCCCGGGTGCTCGCCTGGCACCGCACATGGTGGTCGGGTTCACCGACGCCCGCGTCTACCGCCAGCTCGGGGCGATCGCCTACGGCGCCGGCCTGCTCAGCCCGGCGGTGGACGCCGGCGCGTTCTCGCAGCGCTTCCACGGCAACGACGAGCGCATCGACGTCGAGTCGCTGCGACTGACCACCCACTTCTGGCTGGACGTCGCCCGCGACCTGTTGTCCTGAAGCTGTAGTGACCGACGTCACAGGAACTGGCGAGCTCCACCCGGCGACCTATCCCCCGATGAACCGTGCACACCTCTCCCGCCCGCTGATCGCCACCACCGCAGCTGCGGCCACCCTGCTGCTCCTCGCACCGACCGCCTTCGCCCACGTCGGCGTCGACAAGGACGAGATCACGGCGGGAGCGAGCACGACGCTCTCCTTCAGCTTCAGCCACGGCTGCGACGGTTCGCCGACCAACTCGCTGAAGTTCCAGATCCCCGAAGGCGTCGTCACGGCCAAGGCGCAGGTGCACCCTGGATGGACCATCGTGTCCGAGAGCGAAGCGCTTGCCGAGCCCCAGGAGGTCGGCCACGACGAGGAGATCACCGACCGGGTGGCCACCATCACGTTCACCGCCCAGGACGGCTTCGAGGTGCCCGACGATCAGCGCGACACCTTCACGATCGCCTTCACCGCGCCTGAGACCGAGGGGCAGCTGTACTGGAAGGTCGTGCAGGGCTGCGAGGCCGGCGAGAACGCCTGGATCAACGAGTGGGACGGCACCGGCGAGGAGCCGGACAACCCGGCGCCGTCGGTGAACGTCGTCGCCGGCGCCGCGGGCGAGGGCGATCACGGCCACGACGAGACCGAGGGGACGACGGACACGACCGTCGAGGTCGGCGAGCACCACGACGAGAGCTCCACCGATGACAGCAGCGACAGCGACGACAGCTCCAACGGGTTGGCCATCGCCGGCCTCGTCGTCGGCGGGCTCGGCCTGGTCGCCGGTGGCACCGCGCTGCTGCGCACGCGCAAGTCGTCGGGTGCCTGACCGCAGCGCCATCGCCCTACCGATCGCACACGCGGCGGTCGCAGTCGCGGCCACCTGGCCGCTGGCCCTCGCGACGATCGGCAACCACGACCGCCTGCCACTCGGCACGGAGACCTCCGCGACGGTGCCGCTGTTCAACCTCTGGACCCTGCGCTGGGGCGCCGACCACCTGCTTCCGTTCGGCAGCTCGTACTGGAACGCGCCGATCTTCGCACCGCACCGCGGCACGTTCGCGTGGAGCGAACCGCAACCGCTGACCTCGTGGGTGTTCGCCGTCGTGCGTCACATCAACGGCGACGTCACCGGGTACGCGCTCGTCCTCCTCGCCGGTCTGACGCTGAACGGCGTCGCCGGCGCGCTGCTGGCCCGTCGACTCGGAGCAGCCCGCGTGCCCGCCGCGCTCGTCGGCGCAACGATCCAGGTGATCCCGTTCGCGATGGGCCAGATGGGCGTCCTGCAGCTGACCATGCTCTCGCCGCTGCTGTTCGCCCTCGCCGCGCTCGTCGCCTGGTGGCGCGCACCGACGATCAAGCCGGCCGTCGAGCTCGGCGTCGCCCTCGCCGCCGCGGCACTGGTGTGCGGCAACACCCTCCTGCTGTTCGCCATCGCCCTCGCGGTGGTCGCTCCCGCAGCCGCCTACCTGCGCCGTGACGACATCATCGATCGACTCGCCAGTGCCGCTGTCGCAGCCGGGATCGTTGCGGCCATCGCCGGTCCGGTGGTGATCGCCCAGCAGTCACTGCTCGGCGACCGGCAGTGGCGCGCGGCAACGGTGCTCGCCGGCTCGGCGTCGTGGAGCGACTGGTCGCCGGGCGGGCGGGCGTGGCCCGGTTGGTGGCTGCTGGTCCTCGCCGCGGGAGGGATCGCCGTCGGTCGGCATCGCCGCATCTCCTGGATGCTCGTCGCGCTCGCCGGGAGCGCCGTGCTCGTCTCCTTCGGCAGCAGGACCGCCGTGCTCGGCTGGCACCCGTGGAACACGGCGGTCGACGTGCTGCCGTCGCTGGGACGGCTGCGCAGTCCCTGGCGAGCCGCTGTCGTCACCCAGCTGTGCCTCGCCGCGACAGCCGTTCCGTTGATCCAAGCTGCATGGGATCGTCGGAGACCACTGCTCGTCGCCGGTGGTGCAGCCACGACCGCCATCATCGCGGCCACCGGCCCGATCGGCGCGGGCACCCTCGCTGCGGCCCCATCGACGACGTCGGCGGCCACCCGGGCGCTGGCGGCCCGCCACGACGGCGGCGCAGTGGTCGCCCTCCCATTCGCACCGGGTCCGCGCGCCGCCGACTTCGAACCGACGGTCGTCGCCATGCTCGCCGCCCTCGACGACGGCCACCCGCTCGTCAACGGCTACTCCGGGTTCTTCCCCAGCGACCACACCTCGCTGCGCGCCGAGCTCGCCGGGTTCCCGGACGCAACGAGCCTCGCGGTGCTCGCCGACCACGGCGCCCGGTACGTTGTCGCCGACCCGGCGTGGCTCGTGCCACGTCGAGACGACCTCGACGACGCGGGGATCACCGTCCTCGTCGATCAACCCGGCGGCGTCCTGCTGCTCCTGCCCACATGAACCACCACCTCTCCAAGCACCCCGCTCTCCGTGGGCTGATGGCGATCGTCGTCGCCTGCATCGCGCTGACGCTCGTCGCGCCACGGCTGGCCAGCGCACACGCCGAGCTGCGATCCACAAGCCCGGCGGCCAACAGCATCCTGCCGACCTCGCCGACGCTGATCTCGCTCACGTTCAGCGAGGCGATCGACACCGTGCCGGACGCCATCCGCCTGTTCTCCGCCGACGGCAAGCAGGTCGACATCGGCGACGTCGATCAGGACCAGGGCATCGAGACCATCGAGGCCACCGTGCCGACGTTGGCCGACGGCACCTACGTCGTCTCGTGGCAGGTCGTGTCCTCCGACTCGCACCCGATCAGCGGCGCATACACGTTCAGCGTCGGTGCCCCCACCGAGACTGCGCCCGGCCTCGTCACCGGCCTGCTCGAAGGCAGCAAGCCCAACGACGGCACCGAGGTGTGGCTCGGCGTCGGCAGGTGGGCCAGCTTCATCGGCGTCGGCGTGCTGCTCGGCGCGTTCGCCGTCCTGGCCATCTGCGCGCCCGACGTGTTGCGCTCTCGCCGCGCGGGCGTCGTGCTCGCGGCCGGTGTCGCACTCGGCGTGCTCGGCACGATGCTGATGGTCGTCGCCCAAGCGGGCATCACCGTCGGCGGTGCGTTCACGCCCAGTTCCTGGCGGGCCGTGTACGACACCCGAGCCGGCGGGTGGTGGGTGATCCGCCTCGTGCTGCTCGTCGCCGGCGCCGCAGCCGTGCCGATCCGTCGCCGCTTCTCGGCCCGCGGGCTGTGGCCGACGATCGTGCTCCTCTACGCCGTCGCGCTGCTCGCGGTCACGGCTGCCGGCGGTCACGGGATCAGCGGGCGCTTGGTCGCCGTCGGCTTCATCGCCACCTGCGTCCACCTCGCGGCGATGTCCACGTGGCTCGGCGGTCTGGCCGCCCTCGGCATCGCCGTGCCTCGCGCCGAGCTGCGTCACGCCGCGGCGCGCTTCTCGCCGATCGCGCTCGGCTCGGTGGTGCTCCTGTCGCTCACCGGCGTCACCAACGGATGGCGTCAGGCGGGCTGGTCGCTCGGCGATCTCGTCGACAGCACGTACGGCAGGTGGCTCGTCGTCAAGCTCGTGCTCATCGCTGCGGTCGTGGCGATCGCCGGCGCCAGCCGCTGGCTCGTGCGCAGCCCCGACCTTCTTGATGACCAGCACGACGACCAGCACGACGACACCAGCCGACCGCTGCGGCGCACCGTGCTGGCGGAGGTCGTCGGCATGGTGATCGTCCTCGGCGCAACTGCCGGTCTGGTCAACTCACCGCCGCCGCGCGAGCTGCGCGTCGCCCCCGTGAGCGTGAGCGTCGTCGTCGGCGATCGCATCGCCCAGGTCGACCTGAGCCCACCGGTCACCGGCGGCACGACGATGCACGTCTACGTGCGCAGCGCCGGCGGCAGCCTGTCCCAGCCGACCGAGCTCTCGGTCACCGCCAGCCTGCCTTCGAGCGGCATCGACAAGCTGGCGCTCCCGCTCGAGCGGGCGGGGCCCGATCACCTCACCTCGGAGTCGGTCGACCTGCCGATCGCCGGCACGTGGACGTTCGTCATCACCGCTCGCTACAGCGAGTTCGACGAGGTCACGTTCACCCTGCAGATCGACGTGCGCTGAGCCCGGCACGATGAGACGGGCACGATGAGGCGCGGCACGGTCGGCGCGCTCGTGATGCTCGCCGTCCTCGCGCCCGGCGGCACCGCGTTCGCCCACACGGGCACCAGCGGCACGGCCACCAGCAACTACCGCACGAGGGTCACCGCCGTGCAGCCGGCCGTGCCCGACCTGTCGGTGCGCGTCGCCGACCTCGACGGTCGGATCACGCTGACGTACACGGGGCCGGGCACCATCGTCGTCGAGGGCTACGAGGGCGAGCCGTACCTGCGCTTCTCCCCCACCGGTGTCGAACGCAACCGTCACTCGCCGGCCACCTACCTGAACACCGATCGCTACGCCCAGGTCGCCCAGCCGGCCACCGCCGACGCCTCGGCACCTCCCGACTGGGAGACGCTCAGCAGCGGCCACACCTACACGTGGCACGACCACCGCACCCACTGGATGTCGCCGACCCCGCCCACCGAGGTGGTCGCCGACCCCGACCGCGAGGTCGTCATCTTCGACCGGTGGGTGATCCCGTTGGAGCACGACGGCGCCGCCGTGTCGGTGGTCGGCGACCTGCGTTGGCTACCGCCGCCGTCCGCACTTCCGTGGATCCTCGTCGCCGCCGTCGGCGCACTGGCGCTGCTGGGCTTGCTGTTCCGGCCGCGTTGGCAACGCACGGCGGCACTGCTCGCCGTCGCCGGCGCTGTCGTCTGCCTGATCGACAGCCTCGGCTACCTGGCGCGATCGACCGGCAGGCTCGACAACCGACTGCTCGTGCTCGCTGCGCCGGCCGTCGTCGGGCTCGCGGCCTGGCGGTGCTGGGTGCGACGCGACGCAGCGCATCCGGCGATCGCGATCAGCATCGCCTCGCTCGTGCTGGCAGTGCTCGGCGGCATCGACCGGTCCGACACGTTCGACCACTCACTGATCGCGACCGCACTGCCGGCGTGGGGCGCCCGTCTGGCGGCAGCGACGTGCCTCGCCATCGGCGCCGCGCTGCTCGTGCGGTTCCTGGTGTTCCTGTTGCCGGCGGCGTTCAGCCGGCCAGCGGTGCCGGCTCGGGCGTCGACGGGCTGAGCGAGTCGATCGCCGGAACGGGCAGGAAGCCCTCCTCGGCAACGACGTGACGCACCGACTCGGCGATCGCATCGCGGACCAGGTTGAGCCCGTGGAGACCGGGCAGCAGGTCGATGCGATCCTCGATGCGATCGATCAGCTCCATGCCCTCGCCACTGCCGAACAGGAACGCCGTCGCGAACGAGGTCTCGATCTTGGGAACGTCGCCGTTGCCGACCGGCGCCCACTGGCTGTTCAGGAACCACTTGGTCACCTTCTGGGCGCGGCGATCGTCCTCCAGCAGCTCACGGGCGTAGCTGCTGTAGTACCCGGCGTGGCGGCCCTCCTGGCGCATGATGCGCGTCAGCAGCTCGGTGAGCACCGGGTGGTCGGCGATCTTGGCCAGACGGTTGTACGCCGCGTTCGCGGTCCACTCGTTGATCGCACCCCACGTCATGTGCACGGCCGGGAACTTGCGCACGCCGTGACCGAGCAGCCAGAAGATCGCCGGGCTCCAGAACAGGTAGCGCTTGTTGAACCGGCGCATGTCGGTGAGCCGGGCATCGTGCGCCGGCCAGTCGTGCATCGCCAGCACCGTGCCGAGGGCCTGGCCGTGCCAGTACTCCTCGTAGTTCCACAGCGTGATGAACGCGGTGAACTGCGGGTCCTTCCAGGCCGGAGTGACGAGCAGCTCGCGGGTGTACAGCACCGTCTGGTACTCGATGTCGTGCATGTACGACAGGCAGCGAAGCACGTGCTCGTCCAGCGGGTTGCGCCGGAACTCCTCGAAGTCGAGGTCGTCGGTCTTCAGGCGTCCGCCCTGTTCCTGGAACTTCTCGATGGGGATCGGCATGCACCTCCGAATTTACCCCCGATGGCGCGCTGCGAGCGCGGCTCCTGTCCTGGCCAGGCGACGGCGCAGCTCGATCGGTTCGAGCACCTCGATGTCGGCCCCCATGCGGAGGAGCTCGTCGTGCGCCACCTCGACCGACTCCGATCGGATCAGCACCCGCCGGTTGCCGCGCCGATCGGCCGGTTGCGCCGACGCGATCGCCGCGCTCGCGGCAGGCTCCGACAGTGCATGACGCAGCCGATGGAGCGCGGCGGCCGGCACCGTTGCCGCAACCTCGACCTCGAGCAGGTGTTCGGCGAACGACGCTGCAGCGCGTGCCCATCGGTCGGCCAGATCGAAGCCGTCCGGGCGTTCGAAGTGGTCGCCCGGCGTGGCCCGGCGGATCCTCGAGATCCGGTAGGTGCGCAGCTGACGCTGTCGCCCGGCCTCGGCCAGCAGGTACCAGGTGGCGCTCTTGACCACGAGGCCCAGCGGCCGCACGCGCCGCCGAACCGGCGCGCTGCCCGACCGTTCGTAGACGACGTCCAGCACCAGCGCGTCCCACACGGCAGCGGCCACGACAGCGAGGAACGGCGTCTCCTCCGGCGGACGGAACCACTGCGGCTCGTCGACGAGGAACCGCTCGCGCAGCCGAACGACGCGGCCGCGCAGCTCGGCCGGCAGCGCTGCGTCGACCTTCGCCTGCGCCGCGATGAGCACGGCGCCGAACCCCAGTTGGGCGGCGGCCGACGGCGCACCGGCGAGGGCCAGCGACGCGGCCTCGTCCGACGTGAGCCCTGTCAGCTTCGTCTCGTACCCGTCGATCAGCTGGATGCCTCCGCCCGGCCCGGACTCGGCGTACACAGGAATGCCCGCGCCGCTGAGCGCGTCGACGTCGCGGTAGACGGTGCGCACCGACACCTCCAGCTCGTCCGCGAGCTGTGCTGCGGTGCACCGCCCGCGGCGTTGCAGCACCAGCAGCATCTGCAGGAGTCGTCCGGCACGCACGACGACCAACCTATCGCTGACACAGGTTGTCAGTGATGCCGTTGCACACTGGACCACATGATCACCTTCGACGAGCTCCTCGCCGCCTCTCCCACCATCGCCACGGCCATACGCGATCGCCTCGAGACCACCGGGTTGACGATGCTCGGCACGTTGCGCCGTGACGGCTCGCCGCGGATCAGCCCGGTGGAGGTGGTCTTCCTCGACGGCGGCCTGTTCGTCGGGATGATGCCGCGATCGCAGAAGGCGCTCGATCTGCTGCGCGACCCGCGTGCGGCACTGATCACGCCGGTGGCCGACAAGCGCGATCTGTCCGGCGAGGGCAAGCTCTTCGGCGTGGCACGAGCGTTGCCGGCCGAGCAGGCCGGACGCGTGCTCGCCCACGCCATCGGCCAGATGGAGGGCGACCTCTCGCTGGACGACTTCGCCGGATCGCACGTGTTCGAGATCCTCGTGACCGGAGCAGCCTGGCAGCACGCTGCCGACGACGCGTTCGTCACTCGCTCGTGGAACGCCACGACGGGCGAGCGGCTCCGCCGCCGCATCGGGGCATCGGGCCTCCCCGAGGACGTCGCGCCAGAATGAGCTGATGCCGGATCGCATCGACCAGCGCTCCCTCAACCGCGCCACGCTGGCGCGCCAGCACCTGCTCGAGCGGACCGCGATGCCGGCAGTGGACATGGTCCAACACCTCGTCGGCATGCAGGCGCAGGCCCCGTTCCCGCCGTACTACGGCCTGTGGTCGCGCCTCGTCGACTTCCACTCGAACGAACTGGCCGATCTGCTCGTCGATCGCTCGGTGGTGCGCATCGGGTTGCTGCGCGGCACCGTGCACCTCGTCACCGCAGCTGATGCGCTCGCCATCCGCCCCCTGGTGCAGGCGTTGATGGAACGGCTGGTGCGCGCCAACAAGACGTACGCGTCAGCAGCTGCGCAGGTGGATCTCGACGAAGCGCTCGCGCTCGGTCGGCAGTGGAGCGAGCATCAGCCGATCGCGCCGATGGAGCTCACGGCCAGGCTGCGCGACCGCTGGCCTGACGTCGACGCCAACGCGCTCTGCAACGCGGTTCGGCTGATCCTGCCGCTCGTCCAGGTGCCGCCTCGTGCCGTCTGGCGCCGAACGGGGCAGCCCGCCGGCACCACCCTCGAGCGTTGGCTCGATCGCCCGCAGACGACGCAGCCGTCCGTCGACGATGTCGTGCTGCGCTACCTGGCCGCGTTCGGGCCGGCGTCGCCGAACGATGCACGCGCCTGGAGCGGCATCACCGGGATGAACGAGGTGTTCGATCGACTGCGTCCGCAGCTGATCGAGCTGACCGCCGAGGACGGCCGGGCGCTGTTCGATCTGCCGGACGCGCCGCGGCCACGCCAGGACACGCCCGCGCCGGTCCGTCTGGTCGCCGAGTTCGACAACCTCCTCATGGGCCACCGCGAACGGACGCGGGTGATGTCCGACGAGGCGAAGGCGCGGGTGTTCACCGTCAACGGGATCATCAAGGGAACCGTGCTCGTCGACGGCTTCGTCGCCGGCACCTGGAAGGTCAGCGAATCGAGACAGGGCGTTGCGGTCGTCGTCGACCTGTTCGGCAACCAGCCCGGCGACGTCGTCGAGGCCATCGGGACCGAGGCGTTGGCGGCGGCCCGCTTCACCAACGCCGCCCTTCCTCCTGCCGTCACGGTTGGGATGCCCGGCACTCCCCCGGTACCGTTCTCCGACGGAGGGGAGTAGCCCCGACGCCATCCGATCGACACACTGGGTGATCGCCCCGGTCGATGGATCTCACCGGACCCGTGCACTGACGGCCGGCGAGGTGGACGAGACCTCCGATCGGCACCAACCCGTGCCCGATCGGAGCGTCGCGCATGCGGTTTCCGGCGGGCCAGCAGGAGACAACCCATGCACGCACTGTTCCTCAGCTTCGGCGTCATCTTCATCGCCGAGCTCGGCGACAAGAGCCAGTTGATGGCCCTCACCTTCGCCGCCCGCTACAAGGCCTCGCAGGTGCTCATCGGCATCACGATCGCCACGGCACTGGTGCACGCCGCGTCCGTCGGCCTCGGCGCCGCGCTGTCCGTCAGCCTTCCGACACGTGCGATCAACATCGTCGCCGCGATCGCCTTCCTCGGCTTCGCCGCGTGGACCTTTCGCGGCGACCACCTCAGCGACGACGAAGCCGACAAGGCAACGCGGTCGAACCGCTCGGCGATCCTTGCCGCCAGTGGCGCGTTCTTCCTCGCCGAGCTCGGCGACAAGACGATGCTCGCCACCATCACGCTGGCGACGAAAGAAGGCCTGTGGGGCACGTGGGCGGGCTCCACGTTGGGGATGGTGCTGGCCGATGCGTTGGCCATCGTCGTCGGCAAGGCGCTCGGCACGCGTCTGCCGGAGAAGGCCATCCGCATCGGCGCCGGCATCCTGTTCCTCGTCTTCGGGATCGCCCTGCTGATCGAGGCGCTCTGACGCGTCAGACGCGCAGGACGACTTCGAAGCTGAGCAGGTCGGCTCCGGTGGACACCGGCTTGCCGTCGGTGGACTCGGCGCGGGCGTGGCCCTGCCCGAAGCTCTGGCTGTTCACCCAGCCCTGGAACGACTCCTCGTCGGCCCACCGGGTGTAGACGAAGTAGCGCGTCTCGCCACCGTTGGGGCGCAGCAGTTCGAAGCCCTCGAACCCCGGCATGTTCTCGACCAGCCCGGCACGCTTGGCGAAGCGCGCTTCGAGCTCGGCGCCCATGCCCTCCGGCACGGCGATGGCGTTGATCTTGACGACGGACATCGTTGTCTCCTGTGTGGTTGGTTCAGGTTGCTGGTTCACGCGCAGGGGGTGCGCGCGCTGGACATGAACGAGCAGAACACGTCGCGGTCGACGGTCCACACGTCACCGACCTGCCCGACGGTACCCGTGAGCGCGGAGTACACGGCAGTCCCGGCGAAGAGCACGTCGTAGGTCACGGTGGCGGTGGTGCCGTCGATGGCGATGGCCGTCGGCTGCAACGTGATCCCGCCGACAGCGGTTCCCGCCTGGCCGTAGGCCTCGATCGTCGCGGCCAGCGCGTCGGCGTCGGGGAGGAACGGTCGCTTGTCCTCGATCGTCGTCGCGCTGTCGAACACCGCGATCCACGCGTCGGCAACCGCCTGCTCCTCCGGGCTGAAGCCGGACGGTGCCGCTGTCGTCGTCGGCGCTTCGGTGGTGGTCGGCGCAGCAGTGGTCGTGGGAGCGGCGGTCGTCGTCGGTGCAGCGGCCGTCGTGGGTGCAGCGGTCGGGGGTGATGTGCTGTCGCCGGCACGGTCGCTGCCGCATGCGGCGAGCAGGATCGCCGCAGCGATGGCGGCGCGGATGACGCGGGTCTGGTTCACGGTGTGCCTTTCGGGTTCATGGGACTGCGTTCAGGTCGACGACCAGCTGCGCCAGCATCCGGCCCGTTCGCGGGCCTCCGCCGAGGAGCAGCTGGTCCTCGTAGGCGAGCACCGCGCGGTGCTGCCCGGCGGGCGTCTGGGCGATGCCGGGGATGGCGAGCAGCCCCTCGATGCCACCAACCGACTCGAGCCCGGTGGTGGTGACGACGATCACGTCCGGCGCGGACTCGATGAAGGACTCGGTGGTGATCGGCGTCGACTCGCCGATGCCGAGCGCTCGGCCGAGGTCGCGGGCACCGGCTGCCTCGATGAGCATCGTGCTGTTGCTGCCCGGCCCGAAGATCAGCTGCGCGTTGTCCCCGCGGAGGTAGAGCATGGCCACGAGCGGCGGGCCGTGCTCCCGGTCGTTCAGGCTGGTCGCGCCGACTGCCATCGCGTCGTCGATCTCGGTCTGCGTGGCGGCGGCGAGCTGCTCGCCCGCCTCGCTCACCCCGAGTGCGTCGGCAACGGCGCGGATCTTGTTCGCCGGCCCGTCGATCGTGTCGCCGCGTTCGATGACCACGACGGTCACACCCGTGTCGCGCAGCTGGTCGATCACCTCCGGCGGGCCGGCCAGGTCGGTGGCCAGCACGAGCGTTGGGTCGTAGCTGAGGATCGTCTCCGCGGTCAGGGCCCGCTGGTAGCCGATCTCCGGCAGCGCGTCGGCGGCCGGCGGGTAGGTGGCCGAGAGGTCCGTAGCGACGACCTCGTCGCCGAGGCCGAGGGCGAAGACGATCTCGGCCAGGTCGCCGTCGACGGGGATGATCCGCCGTGCCGGGGCGATCGTCGCTGGAGCCGCTGTCGCCGGTGCGTTGGTGACCGGCGCGATCGTCGCCGACGGAGCACTGGTCGCTTCGCTACCACACGACGTCAGGACGATCAGTGCGGCAAGCCCCAGGCGACGCACCGATCCCCGACCGGATGCGGACCACGTGGACAGTCCGGCCGGTCGGGGATCAACGGCGCTTCGATGCACTTACTTCATTGTATTAGGTGTACCTAACATTGTCCAGTCCCAACGTGGAGATCGCGGATCAGCTGGTGGGGGTCGTCTCCAGCGGGACGGTGTCGCCGACGACCATCGTGGCGTCCGGGGGCACCGTGTCCCCGGTGACCACCGTGCCGGCGGGATCTGTCGGGGTCTCGTTGTTGTCGTCATCACTGCCGCAGGCGGTGACCGTGACGAGGGAGAGTGCGAGCGCGGCTGCGCCAAAGGCAATACGTCGTTGCATGGGGGTTTCCTTGTGTTCACGCCGCCCGCTTGCCACCTCCGTACCCGCGGACCTCCGATCGAACACCGGACAGGTTTCACACCGAAACCTCGCGGGAACGTCTCGGGCATGCCGAAACCATCGACGACCTGGTCGGCGAAACGTCGCCGGCAGTACGAGCACATCCGCGACTCGTTGGAGGAACGCGGCCGATCCGAGGACACCGCCGAGGAGATCGCGGCGCGCACCGTGAACAAGGAGCGCGCCCAGCACGGCGAGTCGGTGACCGCCAGCCCGACGAGCACCGACGACCTCTCCCCCGGTCGTCGAGGTGGGTTGCGTTCCCATCGAGGCGCCGGCGGGCGCACCTACAAGCAGCTCTACGCCGAGGCCCAACACCGCAACGTGCGCGGCAGGTCGTCGATGACCAAGGCCGAGCTGCAACGAGCCGTCGACTCGTGAGCCGGAAGGTGACCGGTGTGAGTCAGCGGTTGCCGCGCGCCGCAGCGTCGACGTCGAGCGCGGAGCGCACGGCATCCGGATCGATGTCGCCGATGCGTTCGACTTCCTCGAGCACGACGTCCAGCAGCGAGCGTCGCTCGTCGACGGCGCGATGCACGAGCACCGCAGCGCGGTCGTAACCGAGCAGCGAGTTCAGCGCGGCCGCCGTGGCGGTGGTCCGTTCGGCCAGCGCTCTGCTGTGCTCGACGTCGGCCTCGATGCCGTCGACGCATCGGGTGGCGAACTCGGAGCACGCACGGTCGAGGAGGTGCACCGCCTCGAGCAGGTCGGCCGCCATCATCGGCTGGTAGGTGTTCAGCTCGAGGTGCCCCTGGCTGCCGGCGAACGCAACGGCCGCGTCGAGCCCGAACACGTGCACGGCCACCTGGGCGACCATCTCGCACATCACCGGGTTGACCTTGCCGGGCATGATCGACGAGCCGGCCTGCAGCTCCGGCAGGTGGATCTCGCCGATGCCGGTGGAGGGGCCGGACGCCAGCAGGCGAACGTCGTTGGCGATCTTCAGGAGTGCAACAGCGAGCCCGCGCAGCTGCGCGGACAGCTCGACGAGCGAGTCGCGGGCGCCCTGCGCGGCGAACGCGTTCGGCGCGCGGGTCAGCTCGATGTCGCATCGCGTCGCGAGGCGGGCGATGACGGCGTCAGCGAACCCGACCGGCGCGTTGAGGCCGGTGCCGACGGCGGTGCCGCCGAGCGGCACTCGACCGAGACGGGGCAGGCACGCGACAAGTCGTTCGCCCGCTTCGGCCACCTGCGCGGCGTAACCGCCGAACTCGTCGCCGAGGAAGATCGGGACAGCGTCCATCAGATGGGTGCGGCCGGGCTTGACCACTGTGGCGAACCGCTGCGCCGCGCCCTCGAGCGAGACCTGCAACGTCGTCACCGACGGCAGCAACCGGCGTCGCACGGCGACCTGCGCGGCGATCGCCACCGCGGTCGGGAAGGCGTCGTTGGAGGACTGACCGATGTTGACGTGATCGTTGGGATGCACCGTCTGCCCCAATGAGCGCGAGGCGATCGTGGCGATCACCTCGTTGACGTTCATGTTCGTCGACGTGCCCGACCCGGTCTGGAAGACGTCGAGCGGGAACTGGTCGTCGTGCTCACCGCGTTCGATCGACGCGGCCGCGGCGCCGATCGCGGTGGCGATGGTCGGGTCGAGTCCGCCGACGACCGCCGCTTCGGCCTTGATCGCTGCCAGCGCGTGCACGACGCCGAGCGGAACGCGGCGATCGGAGATGCGGAAGTTGTCGATCGCCAGCTCGGTCTGACGACCCCACAGCTGCCCAGGTGGCGACCCGGCGTCGCTCACCCGACCAGCGCCGCCTTCACGAGAGCGGCGACCTTCGCGCCGTCGACGCCGGCACCGGCGCGTTCGCGCACGGCCTTGACCACGCCGCCCATCGCCTTCGGCCCGGTGTTGCCCGCTGCGGCCGCCTCGGCCACGGCCTCGGACACGAGCGCCTCGATCGCGCTGTCGTCGAGCGCGGCCGGCAGGTACTGCTCGATCACCGTCAGTTCTGCTCGCTCCTGCGCAGCGCTCTCGTCGCGGCCGGCCTGCGCATAGATCTCGGCCGCCTCGGCGCGACGCTTCGCTTCGCTCTGCAGCACGGCGATCACCTGGTCCTCGCTCAGCTCGACGGCCTGCTTGCCGGCGACTTCGGCGTTGAGGATCGCGGCACGCACCATCCGCAACGTCGACACGGTGAGCTCGTCGCGACGCTTCATCGCGTCGGTGAGGTCTTGCTGCAACTGCTCTTTCAACATCATCCGAGTCTGCCAGGCGACGAGCGAAGGCGGCTGATGACTTCAGGCGGCGTTCGGCTTGGCGACGCTGATCGCCGCCAGCACCGAGCCGGGATCGCGCTTCTTTGCCAGATCGCCGAGGCTGATCACGCCGAGCAGGTGGCCGTCCTCGACGACCGGGACGCGACGAATCGCGGCGCTGGTCATCACGGCGATCACCTCGTCGACGGTGGCATCCGGTCGCACCGTGTGCAGCGTCGGTCCGATGAGATCGCTGACGAGCGCCTCGGGCGACTTGCCGGCTGCCACGCCGAACACGACGAGGTCGCGGTCGGTGACGATCCCGATCGGTCGGCGGTCGTCGTCGACGATGATCACGTCGCCGATCGCTCCGTTGGCCATCACCAGCGCCACGTTCTGCAACGTGGCGGTGGGCAGCACGGCAACAGGATCGGGCGTCATCAGGTCGCCGGCCCGGTCGTCGGCCTGATCGGCGCCACCGGAGATCGAGAGCTGGTTGCTGACGTCGGCAACACCGAGCGTGTCCCAGCAGTCGTCGCCGGCCGAGCGCTTCGCCAGCCGGCTGTCGACCGACCCTTGCAGGATGACCACGGCCTGCTTCACGTCGACGCGGATGGTGTGCGCCGCAGTGTGCTGGTTGACGCGCAGGCGATCGACGATCTCGGTCTTGATCGCACCATCAGGCCGATGATGCGGCAGGTCCGGTCGGCCGGCTGCGTCGTACCAACCGGAGTAGTAGCGCTCGGCGGGAAGGATCCACGGGTCCATGACCCACTCCCTACCCGCCGAGCGCTCCTGCTACACGGGCGGTGTGACCGGGGTGCCGTCGACGATCGGGCCGATGGCGGCTTGCACGACGCCCGGCTTGCCGTCGACGTCGGCGTTGTACGTGATGGCGCTGATCGCTCCACCCACGACCGTCACCTGCACGGTCACCGACGCATCGCCGGGGATGCCCAGGCTGACGCTCGGCACGGTCGCCGTCAACTGCACCGTGGTGCCGTCGTTGGCGTCCACCGTCACGCCCTGTGGAGTGCGCAGCGCAGTGATCGGGTCGGTGGATGGCGCTGCCGCGAGCTGCTCCCAGTCACCGTCCACGGGCAGCACCCAGGTGCCGGCCGGGAGGATGACGTAGGAGACCTGTGCCCCGTTGCTGTCGATCACGAGCCGGGTGCCGTCGCCGACCTTGTCACCGTCGGCCGACAGCGCAAGCGCACCATCGACGGTGATCGTCGTCGTGAAGTGGTACCCGGCGGCGAGTGCGTCGACGCTGCTCTGCAGCAGCGCCACGCCGTCGACCGGGGCGAGGGTGGTGGTGGGCAACTCGGTTGCAAGGGGTGCCGCCATCGTCGTCGGATCGGCCGGTGCCGTCGCACCCACGGTCCCCACGGGAGGGAGCGTGGCGGCCGAGTCGTTCGAGCTGCTGCAACCGAGCAGTGCCACCGTGAACGCCAGCAGCCCGGCCCCTCTCGCGAGGGACCGGACTGCCGAGGTGTGCCGTTCGGACACGTGGACTTCAGTCATCGTGGCCGGGGCGATCGTCATCGCCTCCGTGCTGGCCGCCACCGTGGTGGCCGCCGTTGCCCCAGCCGCCGTTGTTCCAGCCGCCGTGATCACCATCGTGGTCCTTGCCGTTGTCGTCGCCGACATCGGGATCCGTGGTGGTCGTCGGAGCAGGCTGACCGTTGATGGTCGGGTCCGGAGAGTCGCAGCGGAACTTCTCCTGGACGTTGATCTTCAGCTGGCCATCGCGGGCCTTCACGAAGATCTTCACCCGCTCGGTGTCGCTGAAGCGAACGTCGGCGTGGTTGCCGTTGACGCTCGACTTCACGGGCTCCGGCGTGGCGACGACGTCGGAGATCGTGCCGTCCTCAGCGAGGTTGTAGCCGATCGTTGCCGTCGACCCGTCGCAGAGCACGCCGGCCCACGTCTTGGCACCGGCAGCGGTCGCTGCGTCCTGTGCCACGCCGCGGAGCTGGCTGAGCCCGACGCCGAGCTTGGCCGTCGACTCGTCACCGTGCGTGCGGACCTCGACGAGGATGCCGAGCGATCGAGACTGGCTGCCGTTGTCGAACTTCACCCGCACGGACGCTGCCTGGTACGTGGAGTCGTCGTCGCCCCAGTGGTGCCATCCGTGGCCGCTGCCGTCGAAGTGGTTCACGTCACCGACGACCGCAGTGGCGTCGGACGACGTGATGCCGGTGATGTCCGGCGCGCCGTCAGCGGTCGGGCCGACGGTGAAGTCGACCGTGGTGGTCGTGCCGTCGCCGAAGACGTCGCCGCTCCAGTGCCCGGCGCCCGACACGTCGGCGAGCGTGCCGGCCTTCACGGCAACACCCTGTCCACCGTGACCGCTGCCCACCTTGACCTTGGCGGTGCCGTCGGCGTTCTCGAACGTGACGCGGTGGGTGTCCACCTTGGTCGCGGTCAGGCCGTCAGCCGGATCGACCGACACGTCGGCGATCGCGCCACCGGGGCCGGTGGTCACGGACACGGTCAACGATGCGCCGAACAGCGGCAACGTCGTCGCGGTCGTTCCCGGCGCCTCGGCCGGCGCTGCATGTGCGGCGCCGGCGAACACCGCGCCAGCACCTCCCAGCGCCACCATCGTGCCGCCGAACAGCACTGCTGCTCGCGAGCTCAAGCTTCGTCTCATCCTGCTTCTCCCATTCGGTTCGACGCCCACTGCTTGCTTCCCCGGTGACACGTCTCGCCGATCGGGCCGGTTTGGCTTCCTCCGACAAGACCTGCTCCTGTTGAACGCGGAGCGTGACGGCCGATCGGACATCGTGTCGGAGAGCTCGGTTCACGTCGGCCACACCCAGAGCAACTGGGGGAAGTGGTGGGATCGGCACCCGCGCGCCCTGCACACCCTTGCTGTGCTGGCACTGGGCGCTGGACCCCTCTACTTCACGTGGAGGTTCACCCGCACCCTGTCGGGTGCCCAGCCCGTGCTCGCCGGACTGCTGCTGGCGTGCGAGCTGTTCGGCTACTGGTCGTTGATCACGTTGGCCTACTTCTCGTGGCGGGTGATCCCGCCGACTCGTCCGTACCCCACGCCGGGTCACCTGGTCGACGTCTACGTGTGCACCTACAACGAATCCGAAGAGGTGCTGCGGGCCACGCTCACCGGATGCCGGGTGCTGCGCTACCCGCACACCACCTACCTCCTCGACGACGGACGGCGCGACGAGATGCGGGTGCTGGCGGAGGAGTTCGGGGCGATCTGGATGACCCGTCCCGACAACAGCCACGCCAAGGCCGGCAACATCAACCACGCGCTCCAGCAGACGTCGGGCGAGCTCGTGCTGGTGCTCGACGCGGACCACGTGCCGATGCCCGATGCGCTCGAGGCGCTGGTCGGCTACTTCGACGACCCGAAGGTGGCCGTGGTCCAGACGCCGCACGACTTCTACAACCACGACTCGGCACAGCACTACGAGGTCGGTCGACACGAGCAGAGCGTGTTCTTCGAGGTGATCTGCCCGGGCAAGGATCGCCAGGGCGCGTCGTACTGGTGTGGTTCGGCGGCGCTCATCCGTCGCCAGGCGCTGCTCGACGTCGACGGGGTGGCCACGGAGACCATCGCCGAGGACTTCCACACGACGATCAAGATGCAACGTCTGGGCTGGACCACCCGCTACCACGCCGAGACGATCGTGCAGGGCCTCGCGCCGCACAACCTGGCTGCCTACCTGTTGCAGCGCGACCGGTGGGCACGCGGGAACCTGGCCGTGTTCACGACGCGTGAGAGCCCGTTGCGGGCGAGGGAGATCGGCCGCTTCGCCCGCGTGTCGTACTTCGCTTCGCTCGCCGCGTACATCGCCGGGCCGGTGCGCCTGCTGACGCTGGCGATCATCACCGTCGTGGTGTGGACCGGCCTGCTGCCGATGCAGTCCGACATGTTCGGTCTGCTGGCGGTGTGGATGCCGTTCACCGCGCTGAGCCTGCTGGCCGGGTCGGCACTGTGCCGTGGGCACATGAAGGTCAAGGACGCGTTCCACTTCGAGGTGCTCACCGGGCAGATCCACCTGCGGGCGATGCGTTGCATCGTGCGCCCGGGTCGGACGAAGTTCAAGGTGACGCCGAAGGAGGGCATCGACACCGGTGGATGGGAGACGCTGCGCCAGCTGCCGCTCGTCTGCGCGATGACGGTGGTCATGTGCGTCGGCGTCGGGTGGCGCTTCGTCGAGCTCGCCGGCGGGTGGCACTCACTTCCGGTGCTGCCGCACATGGCGGCCGTCGCCGTGCCGCTGATCGCCCTGGTCGAGTGCCGGCGCCTCGTGCGCACGCTGCGCCACGTGATGGCTCGCCGTCAGCGGCGTCTGCACTACCGCTTCCCGTGCTCGCTGGCCGCGACGGCGGAGACGCCGATGGGGAGGATGGAGGGCGAGGTCACCGACATCTCGCCCCGCGGGTCGCGCATCGTGGTCAACCGCCGCATCGACGCCGGCACCTCGATCTGGTTGCACCTGCCCATGCCCGACGCCGCCGGTGAGTGGCACGAGCGCATCCTGCTGGCGCGGGTGACGGGCAACCACCCCGCTGGCGGATCGGGGCTCGACGAGGGCTTCGGTCACGGGCTGGCGTTCATCGACCTCGACGACGACGCCCGCCAATCGGTGATCGAGTACTGCTACGTCGTGCGCTCCTACGAGCGCTTGCGTGGCGAACGCCCCGCCGCGCCGTTGGCGTTGCCGGTGGCACCTGCTGAAATGGCGAGATGACCGAACCGGACGTCCGCAACGAACCCGAGCAGCACCGCTACGCCATCTACCTCGACGACGCGCTTGCCGGCTTCGCCCAGTACGCCCATCGCGACGGCCGTGTCGTGTTCACCCACACCGAGATCGACGACGCGTTCGAAGGGCAGGGGCTCGGCTCCAAGTTGGCCAAGGCAGCGCTCGACGACGTGCGGTCGTCGGGTGCGCAGGTGGTGCCGCTGTGCCCGTTCATCGCCCGCTGGATCGAGCGTCATGCCGACTACCAGGACCTGGTGGACGAGGCGCTCACGAGCACCTTGCGCGGATGACCACCTGGATCCAGCCGCGGCAACGCTCGATCGGGACGAGCACGGTGCGTCGCATCCTTCCGTTCGTCACCCACCGGATGGTCGGACCGTTCATCTTCGCCGACCTGATCGGGCCGGAGGAGCTGGCCGCCGGCGAGGGCATCGACGTGCCGGAGCACCCGCACATCGGGCTGGCGACGGTGACCTACCTGTTCGACGGGGCGATGGTCCACCGCGACTCCACGGGTGCAGTGCAGCAGATCGAGCCCGGCGCGGTGAACTGGATGCACGCCGGTCGGGGCGTCACGCACACCGAGCGGTCGCCGGCGGATGACCGCGCCGCGGACTCGATGCTGACGGGCCTGCAGACGTGGGTGGCGCTGCCGACCGAGCACGAGGACGACGAGCCCTGGTTCGAGCACTGCGCCGCCGACCACGTGCCGCAGGATCGCATCGGCGACACGACGGTGCGCCTGGCCGTGGGGACCGGCTTCGGGATGGCCTCACCGGTGCGCGTCGCCTCACCGCTGGTGCTGGCCGACGTGTCGCTGGCCGGCGGTGGGTTCAGCGTGCCAGCGGACCACCCGGAACGGGGCGTGCTGGCGCTGACTCCGGGGCTGACCCTCGACGGGACGTCGATGGCCGAGGGATCGATGGCCGTCCTCGACGCGGGTGATCAACCGCGGGTCGAGGGTTCGGGGCGGTGCGTCGTGCTCGGCGGCGACCCGGTCGGGCCGCGGCAGATCTGGTGGAACTTCGTCGCCTCGTCGGCGGAGCGCATCGAGGCAGCGAAGGACGCGTGGCGCGATCAGCGGTTCCCCGAGGTGCCCGACGATCACGACGGTTGGGTGCGATTGCCGGAATGATGCGCAAGTAACGTCCCCCGGCGAACGAAGGGGGACGTGCAGATGAAGGACTTCCAGGGGAAGATCGCGGTGGTCACCGGTGGCGGTACCGGGATGGGGCGCGAGCTCGTGCGGCAGCTGTTCTCCGAGGGCTGCCACGTGGCCACGTGCGACGTGTCCGCGGAGAACATGGCCGACACGAAGGCGCTGTGCGAGGGGCCGGCCGGCACCCGCATCAGCACGTTCGTCGCCGACGTGACCGATGAGGCGCAGCTCGAGGCGTTCCGCGGCTTCGTCGCCGCCGAGCTCGACACGAAGCACATCAACCTGTTGTTCAACAACGCCGGCATCGGTGGTGGCGGCAGCTTCGTCACCGACCCGCGCGCCGACTGGGAGCTGACGTGGAACGTCTGCTGGGGCGGCGTCTACTCCGGCTGCCGCGTGTTCCTGCCGATGCTGCTCGCCAGCGACGAGGGCCACGTCATCAACACCAGCAGCGTCAACGGGTTCTGGGCCTTCATCGGGCCGACTACACCGCACACCGCGTACAGCGCGGCGAAGTTCGCGGTGAAGGGCTTCACCGAGGCGCTGATCACCGACTTCCGCGTCAACGCGCCGCACCTCAAGGCGTCGGTGGTGATGCCGGGCCACATCGGCACGTCGATCGTCATCAACTCCAGCAAGCTCCACGGGCGCGATCCCAAGGAGCTCAACGAGGAGCAGCTGGTGCAGGTGCGCGAGCAGCTGTCGAAGATGGGACTCGACGTCAGCGGGGCCAGCGACGAGGACCTGCGGATCGGGATGCAGGCGCAGGCCGAGGCGTTCCGCGACAACGCGCCCATGAGTGCCGCGGAGGCGGCGACGCGCATCCTCCAGGGCGTGCGCGACGAGGAGTGGCGGATCCTGGTCGGCAACGACGCGCTGTCGCTGGACGCGCTCGTTCGCGAGAACCCGGTCGAGGCCTACGAGCCGTCGTTCCTGCGCAAGCTGCAGGAGCGCAGCACGATGGACTTCACCCGCCCGCGCGAGAGCATCAACGACTCGCTGCTCTAAGCGGGTTCGTCGACCGTCCAGCCGCGGCGGCGCAGCTCGTCCGCGAGCACGTCGGCGCGGAAGCCGCGTGCGACTGCCGCTTGCGTGGCCAGCACCTGATCCTCGACGTCGGGCTGCGTGCTGCGCGCGCTGCCGGGTTCCGACTCGCCAGCGGGCTCGTTGCCGAGCAGGCGGTCGATCAGCTCGGACGCTTCGCGCGTCGTGAACTTGCCGCCGGACTGGCGTTGGGTGAGGCCGTAGGTGTGGCGCGCCTCGCGCAGGGTGGCGAAGCCCTCCTTCTCGAGGAGGGCCTTGAGGTAGGCCACTTGCTTCTGCGACGCAGGGGGACCCTGCTGGCCGAACGACATGCCGAGAGGGTACCGGTGTTGCCTCGTAGGATCGGCGGGTGATCGTCATCACGGGTACGGGCCTGTTCACTCCGCCGGAATCCATCAGCAACGCAGAGCTCTGCGAGTCGCTCGGTCAGTTCGTGGAGATGTGGAACGAGGAACACGGCGACAGCCGCCCGCTGCCCGACGAGGAGTTCATCGTCAAAGCCAGTGGCATCCGCTCGCGGTACGTGATGGAGAAGAGCGGCGTGCTCGATCCCACTCGCATGCGCCCGCGGTTGGAGATGCGCAGCGAAGATCAGCTCGGGCTGCAGGCGGAGATGGCGATGCCGGCGATCAACGAGGCGCTGGCGATGGCCGGGCGTGCGGGTCACGAGGTGGATGCTGTGATCGTCGGCTGCTCGAACCTGCAGCGCGCCTACCCGGCGGTGGCCATCGAGATCCAACGCGAGCTCGGCGCCGGCGGCTGGGCGTACGACATGAACGTGGCGTGCTCGTCGGCGACGTTCGCAGCGCAGGCAGGTGCCGATGCGCTGCGCGCCGGTTCGGCGAAGTGCGTCGTGGTGGTCAACCCGGAGATCACGTCGGGTCACAACAACTTCGAGATGCGCGACTTCCACTTCATCTTCGGCGACGCGTGCACGGCGATGGTGATGGAGCGCGACGAGGACGCCATCGGCGCCGAGCGGTGGGAGCTGCTCGGCACGAAGCTGGCGACGCAGTTCTCCAACAGCATCCGCAACGACTTCGGCTTCCTCAACAGCAGCGAGGTCGGCGAGCGGCATCCCGACGAGCTCGTGTTCCGCCAGCGCGGTCAGCAGGTGTTCCGCGACGTGTGCCCGATGGTGGTCGAGCACATCAACGACCACCTCGCCGCAGTGGGCATCGGCGCCACCGACGTGCGCCGCTTCTGGTTGCACCAGGCCAACTTGAAGATGAACCAGCTGATCGCCAAGGGCGTGCTCGGCAGGCCGGCCGACGACAAGGAAGCGCCGGTGATCCTCGACGAGTACGCCAACACGAGCTCGGCCGGATCGGTGATCGCCTTCCACCTCTACCGAGACGATCTGGAAGCGGGCGACATCGGCGTGCTGTGCTCGTTCGGCGCCGGCTACTCGGTCGGCAGCGTGGTGGTGCGCAAAGCCTGACCTGCCATGCTCCGTGCATGACTGACGCATGGATCATCGACGCCTGCCGCACCCCTCGCGGCATCGGCAAGGTCGGCAAGGGCGCGCTCGCCGACATCCACCCCCAGCAGCTCGGCGCGACGGTGCTGAAGGCCATCGCCGAGCGCAACAACCTCGACACCAACGACGTCGACGACATCGTGTGGGGCACGAGCAACCAGTCGGGCACGCAGAGCGGCGATCTCGGCCGCATGGCGGCGCTCGACGCCGGCTTCGCCGTCACCGCCAGCGGCGTCACGCTCGACCGCTTCTGCGGCTCGGGGATCACGGCCACGAACCTCGCCGCCACGTCGGTGATGTCGGGCATGGAGGACGTCGTCATCTCCGGTGGCACCGAGATGATGTCGTCGTACAAGGCCAACGCCAGCGTGCGCCGATCGCCGTTCATCGATGGCGACAACCTGCGCCTGCGCGAGCGCTACCCGCAGCCGCACCAGGGCATCGCCGCCGACGCCATCGCGTCCATGGAGAAGATCCCGCGCCGCGCGCTCGACGAGCTGGCCGAGGAGTCGCAGAAGCGTGCCGCGACGGCGATCGCCGAGGGCCGCTTCGATCGCAGCCTGATCCCGGTGCACCGCGCCGACGGCACGCTCGCGCTGGATCGCGAGGAGTTCCCGCGTCCCGGCACCACGGCCGACTCGCTGGCAGCTCTGCCCCCGTCGTTCGCGGCGATGGCAGATCACCCGCTCGACGACCAGGGCACCACGTTCCGTCAGCTCGTCGCTCGCGCCTACCCCGACCTCGTCATCGAGCACGTGCACCACGCCGGCAACTCGTCGGGTGTCGTCGACGGTGCCGCCGCTTTGCTGATCACCAGCCCGACGTACGCCAAGTCGCACGGTCTCACGCCGCGGGCCCGCATCGTCGCCGTCGCCAACATCGGTGACGACCCGACGTTGATGCTCAACGCGCCGGTGCCGGCGGCGCGCAAGGTGCTGGCCAAGGCCGGGCTCACCGTCGACGACATCGACCTGTTCGAGGTCAACGAGGCGTTCGCCGTCGTCGCCGAGAAGTTCATCCGCGACCTCGACATCGACCGCGCCAAGATCAACGTCAACGGCGGGGCGATGGCCCTCGGCCACCCGATCGGTGCGACCGGGGCGATGCTCGTCGGCACGGTGCTCGACGAACTGGAGCGCATCGACGGCCGGTACGGGCTGATCACGATGTGCGCCGGCGGCGGCATGGCTCCCGCCATCATCATCGAACGGATCTGACCCGGCTGCAAGACTGGTCCGAATGACGGACCTGACGGATCGACGCCGGTCGGACGCGTCGATGGTCACGGTGTGCATCGCCACGCTCGATCGCTGTTCGGCGCTGGCCGACACCCTCGACTCGTTGCGGTGGCAGACGTGGACCGATTTCGACGTGGTCGTCGTGGCCGGCCCCAGCACCGACGGGACGTCCTGGATGCTGCACCAACGCGCTGGCGAGGTGCAGGTGATCGACAACCCGATGCGCAACCTCAGCGTGTCTCGCAACCTGGCTGCCGCGGCAGCGAACGCTCCGTTGCTCGCCTTCATCGACGACGATGCGATCGCCACACCGACCTGGCTGGAGCGCCACGTTCGTCACCACCTCGGGGCGCGAGCCGACGGGCGGCGGCTCGCGGCGACGGGCGGCGGCGTGCTCGGGCCCGACGGTCGCAACGAGCAGTGGACCGATCTCTGCGTCGACGTGTTCGGGAACGTCGACGAGCCGGACGACGTTGCCGGCGCGCTCGCTGGGCGTCGCCACTACCGGTACCCGGCCGGCACCAACATGGTGCTGCGCCGCGACGCAGTGGTCGAGGTCGGCGGGTTCGACGAGCACCTGCCCTACCACCTCGACGAGGCCGACCTGGCGGTGCGAATGAGCCTGGCCGGTTGGGAGATCGATCACGTCGTCGATGCGTGGGTGCAGCACCGGTTCCTTGCCGGGGCAGTGCGTGCCAAGGACGACGGCCGCACCACCGACTGGCGCCCGGTGTTCCGCAGCCGGGCGTGGTTCGGTCTGCGCCACGCCGCGCCGCAGTTCGGTGAGGACCGGGTCATCGAAGAGATGCACGTCGCGGCCGACGAGATCAGGCCGACCTTGGCGGACGGCGAGCGGGAAGGCTTCGAGGAGGCACTCGCCGATGCTGTGGCGCACGTCCACCGAGCGCCGGCGGCGGACGCGCGGCCCTCTGCGCTGCTGGCCTCGCTGGTCGACGCGCCGCCGATCGAGTTCCCGGCGGTCGCGACGGCGTCATCCGCCGTGCAGCTGGTGATCGCCGTCATCGAATCGCGAAGCGGAGCCGAGGAGATCGGCGACGCGGTCGTCGTCGCCACGTCCTTGGCTCATCAGGGCATCGAGGTGCACCTCGTCACGCCCGGTCAGTGGTCGGCCACGACGTGGGGCGAAGGGGTGTGGCATCACGCGTTGGCCGTCGATGGCATGCTGACGACCGCTGATCTCAACGCCGAGCTGAAGCGGATCGACGACCACCGTCCGATCGATCTCGTCGTCGGCCCACCCGAATTCGTCGCCGAGGGCACATGGCCGCGCCTGTCGACACCTCCGCTCGAGACCGCGGTGCTGCGCGATCGCCTCGAGGCAGCGCTGCGCAACGAGGTCGTGCTGGCGCGTGAGGTGCAACTCGCCCATCGACGGGCCGCCGAACTGGCCGTGCACATCGACGACCTCGTGAAGGTTGCTGCGCAGCGCGAGGAGTCGTATCGAACGTCTCGCTCGTGGAGGGTCACACGTCCTTTGCGAGCAGTCACCGCTGTGCTCGCACGCCGCGCTCGGGGCTGACGTGCACGTCGACATCGTGCTCGCTCCCGGGCTGAACCACTTCTTCCGCGAGCTCATCGACGCACTCGTGGTGGAGCTGGAGCCACTCGTGCGCAGGGTGAGCATCTCGGTGGGCGGGCCATCTCCAGCCGACGTCGACACGATCTGGCTGGTGTGCCCGCCCCACGAGATCGCATCGCTCGGCCAGGGATGGATGCTCGCCGATCCGCTGATCGCGGCACGCACCATCGGCATCACCGCCGAGCAACCGGGCACGAGTTGGTTCGACGACAACGTGCCGTGGCTGCGAGCGCTCGGCGCCGTGTTCGACATCAGCCCGCTCGGTGCCGCCGCGCTTCGCGACCGTGGCTTCGACGCTCACGTGCTCCCCCTCGGTGGCGGTCGATCGACATCGGCGCGCCGGTCGGCAGAGCGCCCGATCGACATCGTCGTGCTGTGGTCCGAGACCGATCGACGAACGCGGATCGCAGCGCAGCTGCTGTCGCGCCTCGACGGTCTCCGGATCACCGGGCTGCGCGCGTCGGCCGGCGCGCCGCTGCGCGCTCCCGGCTTGGACTACATCGGCGGACGCAGTCGCCACGAGCTGCTCGCTCGCAGCAAGGTCCAGCTCAACATCCATCGCGGCGACGTTCCGTACTTCGAGTGGCTTCGTTGCCTGGCAGCGATGGAGGCCGGCGCCCGATTCGTCAGCGAGACCGGTGCAGGATGCGAGCCCCTCGTCGCCGGCGAGCACTTCGACGTGTTCGCGCAACCACTGACCGATGTCGGTGCAGTGGACTGGGACCGGCTGGCGGATGACCTCCGCTCGACGTGTCGCGACGAGGCACTGCTCACCGAGCGCCGGGCCGCATCGGCCGAGTGGCTGGACGCGCACCCGTTGCGCGCCGCAGCCGAAGCGCTCGTGGGGGCGGGCTCGGGGATGCTGACTGCGCCGCTCCCAGCGCAGTTCGTCGACGAAGCCGTGCCGTCGTGGTCGGTGCGCGACCACCGGCGCCAGCAGGCTCGTCGTCACCAGACGCGAACACCGATGGTCGAGCTGTGGGGCACCTTCGATGTCGACAACCTCGGCGATCAGCTGTTCCCGGTGGTGCTGGCGCATTCGTTGACTCGTCGTCTTCCGCCGGCCGTGGTCTCGTTGGCGACGCCGCTCGGAGGGCCGGTCGCCGGCTGGACGGGCGAGCACGACGGGCCCTTTGCACCGCCGGCGCTGACCACCCGGCGCATCGCCACCTTCACGGAGCCGGGAAGCTTCGAGCAGTCCGCGCTCACCGACGCGGTGATCGTGGCCGGTGGCGATGTGATCCACGGTGACTCGCCGGTGCTGCGCCTCGGCAACGGCACGGCGGTGCGCTACCCGTTCGATCGCATCCCGCTCGCGTCAGCCATGCTCGGTTCGCGAGTCCGGGTCGCATGGCACGCGGTCGGCATCCCCGTGCCGATCACCGGCGAGCTCGACGCCCGTCTGTCGGCGGTGATCGCCAACGTGGAGAGCGTGACGGTGCGCGAGCCGACGTCCTTGGGTCACCTCAGCCAGGTGGGCGGACGTGGCGCGCTCGTCCTCGATCCGGTGTGGGCGCTGCCGGACGTGTGGCCACGTTCGGCCGTGAGCGAGCGAGGAGCGGAGCTCGTTCGCGCGAGCGCGTTGCCTCGCGGTCGCTACGTCTGCGTCCACCAGTCCTTCCTCGACGACGAGTCGCTCGATTCGGTGCGCGACGGGATCGTCGAGCTGCGTCGTGACGGCATCGAGGTCGTCATCGTCTCGCTCGCACCGTGCCTCGACGAGGACCGCACCGCCGGTGACCTCGCGGCGGCGACGGGTGCGACGGCGTTCGTCGCCCACACGGTGCCTGACCGGGTTGCGGCCCTTGCAGGTTCGGCTGCATACGTGGGCTCGAGCCTGCACGGCGGCGTCGTCGCCGCGGCGTATGGCGTCCCGGTGATGTGGATGCGCGACGTCCCCAAGGTTCGCGGTGCTGCTGCCGTGCTCGGCGACGGACGATTGATCGAGCCGCGCGACCTCGCCAGCGGAGTGCGACGGCTGCTCGCTGGTGAACTGGCCGTCGACGAGGCGGCCACGTCCGCTGCTCGCGATCGTGCGTCGGCCGACATCGATCAGTTGCTCGATCGCCTCGTCGGAGGTGCGCCCGTGCGCCGACCGACACGCGCCGCTGCAGAGGTCGCGTGAGCCTGGAGCTCGCATCGTTCGGAGCTGCGACGGTGCACGACGAGCCGTACGTGTGGGCGATGCCCGGTGCACCGTTCCGAGCCGACGTCGTTCGGCGGCTTGCACGGCAGTTCCCTCGCCACGGGTATCGCGTCGTCGACGGGTCCGACGGAGAGAAGTCGTGGGCGTACTCTGCCGCGCCGTTGTCGTCGATGGACGGCGTCGTCAGCGAACGGCTGCCTGCCGTCTGGCGGCGCGCCGCGGCCGCGTTGGCCGGCGCCGAGCTGTCGACGACCGTCGGTTCGATGCTCGGCCTGTCGCTGGCGGGCGCGTGCACGGAGATCAACGCGATGGTCTATCCGGCAGGCGGCAACCTCGGAGCGCACACCGACCTCGCCGACAAGCTGGCCACGCTCGTGCTGTGGTTCAACCCGCCGAACCGGCTGCCGTCGGGAGGACGGTTCCTCGTCCTGCGCTCCGGCGACGCCTCGGACGTCCGTCAGGCGATCGAGCCGGTGGCAGGCAACGCAGCGCTGATCCGCCGGTCCGATCGCTCGTGGCACGCCGTGGAGCCCGTGCTGCCGGGATCGAGGTGGCCGCGGCTGACCGTCACGGTGACCTGGTACCGCGCCGGTGCGTGCTCCACGATGTGGCCGCCAGGGATCATCGGCGACCTGACCCTGCCCGAGGTCGCAGCAACCGCTCGCCACCGGTGGCAGCGCGGCTGATCACGTTCACGGTTCCTTCAGGACCTCTTTGGTGCGGCAGCTCATCGTGAGGGCATGAACCGCACCGCACGCATCCACAGCACCCTCGCCGCAACCGGCCTCACCCTGATCGCCGGCCTGGCGCTCTCCAGCACCTCGGCCAGCGCCGCCGGTGCATGGGAGTGGTACGACCTCAACCGGGACGGCCGCTACGACACCGCCGCCATCGACGACACGGGCGACGGCAACGTCGATCGCGCCTTCACCGACTTCAACGGCGACGGCTACTACGAGATCCAGTACTTCAACAACGACGGCGACGTGGCGCTCGACTGGATGTACGTCGATGCCGACGGTCCGGGCCAGTTCTGGTTCCACGACCTGAACAACGACGGGGTGATGGACCACGTGCTGCTCGACCGTGACGGTGGCGGCAACTACGAGGGCGAGGTCTACGACAGCAACCGCGACAACGTGTTCGAGTGGCAGAAGGTCGACCTCTACTGGTCGGACGGCATCGCCGATACGTGGACGCAGTCCGGCTCGTCGAGCAACGCCAACTTCGTCAACACGATCCTCGTCAACCACATCTCGACGATGACCGTCCTCGGCAACCTGTCCCGAGCCGGGTTGTGACGGCGAGCGGAAGCGAGACTCAGAGCGTGCGCGGCCCGAAGCGGACGCGCACGCCCTCGCTGAACAGCACGCTCTCCGCCGGACGATCGACCACGCCGGGCAGGCCGGCGGAGGCGACGAGCTGATCGTCGAGGTGCTCGAGGGTGGCCGCATGCAATGGCCAGGCGTCGTGCTCGTTGGGCCAGAACCGGGTGCGCCCACGGCGGTCGGGCAGGAACAACCCCCACCGGGCGGTGAGGTGGTGCTCCAACGGTGACGGCTCGATGACATCGCCGATGCGCACGACGGCGTGTGATGCGGTGCCGCGCGGGCCGGGCCAGCGGCGAGCCGTTCTGTACTCGATGCGGTCGCCCTCACGTTCCACCGACATCCGAGCCCACAGGTAGTTCAACCCGGTGGCCCACCGTGCCGCCGCGACGGTGACGAGGCGAGATGCCTCGAGCGAGCAGAACACGACACCTCGACGGCCTTGCTCGTCGACGCCGTAGAGGCGCACGTTGGTCTCGGCGAAACTGCCGAAGTACGGGATGCCCGGGGTGCCGGCGATGCCGATCTTCTCCATCGAGAACGGCACCAACCCGACGTGCGAGGTTCCCTCGTGCACGTCCGGCACGATCCCTTTCGGCAGCAGCGGCGCAACTCGATCGGGGTCGACGGCCCAGTGGATGAACGTCAGTCGCATCCACCGTTGCGTGAAGACCGTTCGCCCCGCCGGCCTCGGCGCGGTGGGCGTGATCGCCTCGATGTCCACCCGGCCACCCTGCCACAGCCACCGTCGTAGGGTGACGCCGTGGACCTCGACTTCTACTCGAACCCCGGTCCGTTCACTGCGCTCACCGCGGATCAGGCCGCGCTGGTCTCCCCACTCGACCCGGCTCCGCTGGAGCTGTGTCGTGCTGCGCAGCGTCTCGTCGTGTCGCCCCCGGACGCCGCGCTCGCTGGGCTGTCGAAGGATCGCATGGCCGAGATCAACGTCCGGCCAGCCAGCGCCTTGCTGGCAACGCTGCTCGAGCTCGACGACTCGCCGCTCGACCAGGAGCGGCCACCCGACCGGCGAGTGGTCGGCACGTGTCGGCACTTCGCCGTCATGGCCACGGCGCTCCTCCGCGCGGCGGGCCTTCCTGCGAGGGCACGCTGCGGCTTCGCCACCTACTTCATCCCGCCGAGGAAGGTCGACCACTGGATCGTGGAGCACTGGTCCAGCGCAGACCAGCGCTGGGTCCGCATCGATCCCGAGTGGGTCGACCGCACCACGCCGGGGTCGGCGCGGACGGAGGACCTGCGACCCGGTGAGTTCCTGACCGCGGGCGAGGCGTGGGAGCTGGTTCGCTCCGGACAGGCGGATCCCGCGTTGTTCGGCGTCTTCGGCACCGAGAACTGGGGACCGGGAGAGGTCCGCGGCAACGCCATGCGCGACCTCGCCAGCGTGCTCCACAAGATCGAGATGCTTCCCTGGGACGAGTGGGGGCCGATGAAAGCCTCCTACGACGGCACGACCGGCGAGGACTTCGACGTCCTCATCGACGAGCTCGCGATTGCGTGCGCCGACGACGACGGACCCCACATGCAGCGCGTGTACGACGAGCTCGCTGTGCCGCCGTCGATGGTCTGCTGAGCATCGATCGGCTCACGCCGCGCGGCGAGCGACTCTGTAACACCCCCGTGCTTTGATGGTCGTATGGACTCGGCGGAGTTGCTTGATCTCGATGACGACGCGATGTCGTTGGACGACGCGGCGTTGGCGTTCGCTCACACCGAGTTCCTCGTGCGCCGACTGCAAGCGAAACAAGCACGCATCGCCGCCCGCATCGACAACGCCGGGCACTGGTCCGTCGACGGTCACCGCACCATGCGCCAATGGGTCTCGGCGACGATCAACTGCTCCCCCACGGTCGCCACACAACACGTCCACCGCGCCCGCGTCGCACGCCAGCTCCCCAAGGTCATGAAACGCTGGGCCGACGGCGACATCGGCGGCTGCCAGATCGACGAGCTCGCCCGCCTGCTGCGCAACCCACGCGCCGGGCACCTCCTCGCCGACTCCGAAGAGCTCCTGCTCGAACAAGCCCGATCGCTCCGCTACTCCGAATTCACTGTCGTCACCACCCGATGGCTCGCCTACGCCGACCCCGACGGCAACCTCAAGTCGCACGACGACGCCCGCAAGCAACGCACCGCCAGCTCCGACTTCGTCGGGTCGTTGTTCCGGTTCCGTGCCGACGGCGACACGATCACCGGTACCGAACTGAAGGAGATCTACGACCAGTTCACCAACGGCGAGTTCCTCGCCGATTGCGACCTGGCCAAGCTGCAGTACGGGCCGAACATCACCAAGCAACAGCTGGCCCGCACCCACGCCCAACGCGCCTACGACGCCCTGCTCACCATCTTCCGCACCGCCGCCGCAGCCGGCACCGTTCACGTCAAACCGTTCACCCCCGACGTCGGCATCGTCATCGACCACCAGACCTATGAAGCCACCCTGCGACGCCTCCTGGGTGACGACGACGCACCCTGGCCCGACCCCGCCGACGTCCTCAAGCTGCGCTGCGAAACCACCGCCGGCATCCCCGTCGACCCGCGTGCTGCAGTGATCGCCACCCTCACCGGACGCGTCCGCCAGATCGTCATGGACCAAACCGGCCAAGTCATCCGCTACGGCCGCCGCCGCCGCACGTTCCCCAAGCACCTCGCCAAGATGATCGCCATCCGCGACCGCCACTGCACCTGGATGACCTGCCCCATCCACGCCAACCATTGTGAATCCGACCACGTCCTGCCCTGGATCCGCGACGGATACACCGACCTCGACAACGGCAACTGCCTCTGCGGCTACCACAACAGGTTCAAACACCGCGGCTACACCGTCCACCGCGACGAACACGGCACCTGGCACATCCACCGACCCGACGGCACCGAAGTCTGCCCACTCGACATCAACCCCGACCGTGACACGGCCGCCGACGAGGACTGACCTGCCGCGCCGTCGGTCCACAGCTAGGTTCATCTGATGGTCGAGATCGTTCCTGCGCGGCCCACGGTGATGGCGGCGCTGCCACTGAAGCGCGCTGCGCGCGAGCGTCTGGGTGAGCTGCTCGGGGCGACCGTGTACGACATGCGCGTGCCGTTCGATCATCCGGACATGGTGCTCACTCCCTCGTGCAGCCCGCAGCTGATCGGCGCGCTGAAGCGCCGCTTCAACGGTGCCCCGGTGATCGTCGTCGAGCTCGAGGACTGGGAGCTCGACATCGACATCGCCGGACCGGTGAAGCGACTGCTCTCCACCGGTGCCGACGCCTACATCCTCGCCGACAGCCTGGAGGACCTCGCCCGACGGCTGACCACGGCTCGAGCCACTGCCGAAGCGTTGCCGTCCGCGACCCACGAGCTCCCGTCACCGACGATGGACGACCTGATCGCCGCGTTCCTGCACGAGTCGATGGATCAGTCGCAACGAGTCCGCGAACGCCGCGCCGACTGACGTGCCGAGCAGGTCTGGCCATGACGAGCGCTGACGAGATTCGAGCCGGACAACGGGCGACGTGGGCCCGACTCTCGGCGACCTGGGAGAAGTGGGATGCGGTGATCATGGACCAGTTGGGTCCGGTCGGCGCGGCGATGATCGAGCGACTCGACATCGCCGAGGATCACCAGCACCTCGACATCGCCTCGGGCACTGGCGAGCCGGGGCTGAGCATCGCCGAGCTGGTCCCGACGGGTCGTGTCGTGCTCACCGACATCTCCCCCGAGATGCTGGACGTCGCCGCACGTCGAGCCAGCGAGCACGGCATCACCAACATCGAGACCGCCGTGTGCAGCGCCGACGACCTGCCGTTCGGGGACCCCACGTTCGATGGCGTGTCCGTGCGCTTCGGCTACATGTTCTTCCCTGATGTGGATCAGGCGACCGCCGAGTTCGTGCGCGTGCTGAAGCCGGGCGGGCGGCTCTGCGCGTCGGTGTGGATCAAGCCCGACGAGAACCCGTGGACGGCCATTGCCATGGCGGCGATCGCCACTGAGACCGTGGTGCCACCTCCCGACCCGAACGGACCGAGCATGTTCCGGTTCGCATCGCCCGGCTCGATCAGTGAGGTCTACGAGCGCGCCGGGCTCAGCAACATCGAGGAGTGGGACGTCCACATCGAGCTCGTGACCGAGTCGCCGGAGCAGTACTGGGACATGATCAGCGAGCACGTCTCGCTCGCGTCCGCTGCTCTGCAACACGTCGACTCGCCAACACGCGAACGGATCCGCGCCGCCGCGATCAGGAACGTCCGCGCGTTCGAGCGCGACGGCCAGACCCGCGTTCCCGGCGTCGCGCGCTGCATCCTCGGCACGAAGCCGCTCGCCTGATCGAGCACCAGGATCAGCGCTGCGATCGCAGCACTGCGACCTCCGGCATCTCGTCCACAGGACCGAAGCCGTGCTCGGCCAGCCATCGGACGGCCAGCAGGCACCGCATCGACCACCACGCGCGGATCACGTCGAGATCGACGTCGCTGCCGTAGCCGGCGACGAGGTCGCCAAGGTGCTCTTCGTGAGCGAGCGTCAGCACGGCGAAGTCGAACAGCGCATCGCCGCGGCATGCATCGGACCAGTCGATGATCCCCGTGACCTCGTCTCCCTCGACGAAGACGTGGGCGATCTGCAGATCGCCGTGGGTGAACACCGGTGTCCACGGCCGCAGCACTGCCTCGGCGATCCGGCGGTTGCGCGTGACCACCTCGGTGGGCAGGACGTCGTTGGCGATCAGCCACTCGCACTCGGCCTCGAGCCGAGATGCGAACTGGTCGACGCTCCAGCCGGGCCATGGCGGCAGCGGAGCGTCGTGCAGCGTGCGGATGGCTGCGCCTGCAGCAGCCCACGCGGACGGTGACGCGGTCGACGGCTCGCTCAGTCGCCCGAGTGCCGAGCCGCGAACGGCAGCGAGCGCGAGCACCGGCGGTTGCCGCCACAGGACATCCGGCGTGGAGACAGGCGCCAACGCCATCGCTGCGACCTCGACGTCGGCGCGCGCTTGATCGCCGTCGATCTTCAGGAACACGTCGCCGACGCGCAGAGTCGCCCGTTCCTGGTGGGCAACGACGACCGACACATCCTCCACGCCAGCAATCCTCGCAAGAATCGTCAGGCATCACGTGGTGCATTGAGGTGAGAGGCTTGGAAGCGTGAGCTCGGCACCCGGATTCGCTGATGTCGTCAACCCCACGGTTGCCGAACTGCGTGCGTGGGCGGCGGCCGGCGAGCCCGAGCCAATGCAGGACTTCGATCTGATCGTCTCGATGCTCGAACCGGGCACGGAACTGTTCGACCTGATCGATGCCGGAACCGCTGGCTACTTCTTTCTTCACTGCTTGTACATCCGGGCCGGCGAACTCGTCGGCGGTCAGCACGTCGAACGGCTGACGCCGCTTATCGAGGTCGGCCTCGAGCACCTGCACCGCTCGGTGCGCGTCTGGGCGCAGCGGTCCGCCGACGTGATCGCAGACCCGTCGACGTTCGACTATCGAACGTGGTGCGGCGGCGGACTCGCCGCAAACCCCGAAGGGTCCGCCGCTGCCGAGAGCGCGCTGGACGCGCTGCGCGAAGCCGGAATCGCGTGGGCTGCGGGAGGGAGTGGGCAACCGCTGGTCGATGCAGCCGCAGCCGCTCTTGCGGCCGGCGCCGACACCCCGATGCTCCGGCTCCTCGCTGGCGCGCTGAAAGACGCAGCGGACGAGGATGCGTCGGCGTATGCGCCGCCCATGTTCTACGAGCTCGGGTTCGACGTGAAGCCGCGTGGCTCGGCGGCAGCGTGCATCGAGGGTGCGCGCCAACAAGCGCAGTGGTTCCTGGACGGTGAGCTATCTGCGCGGGAGCTGACCCGTCACCTGGAAGGCCTCTTCGTCTTCTCCGGTCACCTTGACGATCTGGAGTGCTGGTCTGCGTTCGACGACTACTACGAACTGGCACGCCAGGGTGTGCTCGCGTCGGAGGTCATCGACGCGCGCGTCGAATCAGCAGCGCTGGCTCTGGTCACGGGGCGACCTGCGCCGTTCTGCTCGCTTGCCACGCTGCTCGGGCTTCCGACGCCGAAGCCTCGTCGCACGCGCCTCCGCGACCGGATCACCCGCGTCTTTCGCCGGGAGCGATGACGCCGACGTGACCCCGTCGTACATCTACCTGATCATCGGTGTCGCCACGTTCATCGTGCTCGTCCGACTGGACATCATCGACATGAGCAAGGGAGATCGCCGAATCTGGATGCTCGTCGTCATCCTCCTCTGGCCGCTCGTCCTCATCCTGTACGCCGTGCACGGTCTGACGGTCCTGCACTGGATGTATCACCATCGGTGTCGGAGCTCCGGCACAACCGAGTCGCCCGATCAGGGCGCCCCTGCGTCGGTGCGCACTCGGGCTCGGCCACCCTCGCTGGCGGATCGGCAGGACGTTCGTCGGCGACGAAGCCGCCGGCCGAGCGACCGCTCAACGGCAGACACGGACAGCCAACGCCATCCGCGCAGCACGCAGCGCCGCGTTCCTTGACGGACTCCGTCTCGGAACGGGACAACCTCGCCGCGCTTCAGTGCGGTTCAGGCATCTGGCAGATCTCCCGCGGACGACGCCGGCGCAGGTTCGACAGGGACGAACAAGACACGGGCGCAGCGTGGCAGTGATGCCCGCAGATCCGAACATTGAACCATTTTGCCATCTATTCCCGGATCTCCGAACATCGACACTAGAATATCGTCGTGCCCGCAAATCCGAACAACGAAACCATCGTGACAGGGTCGGCCCACATCGGAAACGCCATCCGTCGCGCACGCGAGGAGCGCGGCCTCGACCAAGCCGCAGTCGCGGACCTCGCCGACGTCCACCGGACCTACGTCTCGAAGTTCGAGAACGAGACCCCACGAGACACCATTGGCCGACTGCTGCGGATGCTCAACGCTCTCGATCTCGAGCTCGTCATCCGGCCGAAGCGACGCGGATGAGCGACGATCTGTTGATCTGGCGCGACGGCCGCGTCCACGGCGTCGTCGCCGAACGGCGCGGCAACCTGGCGCTCCGCTACGAACGGGACGCTCGGCCGATCTCCGTGTCGATGCCCGTCCGGTCGCAGTCCTACGGCAATCGCCCCGCCCGAACATGGCTCCGCGGTCTGCTTCCGGAGGGCCAGATCCGGGCGATCGTCGCCTACGACTTGGGCATCGACGGTACCGACGACTTCGGACTCCTGACGGTGCTCGGCAAGGACTGCGCCGGAGCACTCTCATTCCGGCCGGAAAGCGCCGACGACGACGAGGAGCGCGTCGGGCCGGCGTTGGACGACATTGAGATCGGGCGCCTGCTTCGCTCCCTGCCCACCTCGCCGATGGGCGTCCAAGCTGGGTTCAGGGTCTCACTCCCCGGCAATCAGAGCAAGCTGCTGCTCACACGGGTTGGCGACGGCTGGCATCGTCCGGACGGAGCACCGTCGACGCACATCATGAAGCCGGCCGCACGCGACCTCGACGACAGCACGGTCGACAACGAGGCATACTGCCAGCGCCTCGCCGCGGCCTCCGGGCTGGCCGCTGCCGTCACGACCATCGAGACGTTCGACGGCGTCCGAGTCCTCGCCTCCGTGCGGTTCGACCGGGCCCAACGGGGGTGGCTGATGGGGCGGGTGCACCAGGAAGACGGCTGCCAGGCGATCGGCGTTGATCCCGTCGGCAAGTACCAGACCGACGACGCAGGCCCGACACTGCGAAGGATTGCCGATGCCCTCTCGGCCAACGGTGGTCGCCTCGCGCCGTTGCTCGGCCTCGTCGTGTTCACCGTGGCGATCGGCAACGCGGACATGCATGGCAAGAACGTGTCCTTCGCGTTCAACGATGACGACAGCGTGGCTCTGGCGCCGGTCTATGACGCCATGTCAACCCGTCTCTACGAGACGACCGTGGATGGCAGAACCGTCGACCGCTCGCTCGGCATGCGGATCGCCGGCCGAACCATCATCGACGACGTCACGCTCCACGACCTCGTCGACGAAGGGCGCTCATGGGGCATGACCGAACGGGTAGCGACACGCACCGTCTCAGCGACCGCCGAGGCGATCCGCGCTGCCCTCGACACCGTTGATCCCATCCTCCCCGACCTGCGCGCGCTGGTCGCCAACCGACTCGACCAGTTGGCGACCGAGCGGTGGGCGAATAGCTGACCATTCGCCAGCGCACCGCGTTCGATGAACGGAGCTCGGCCGCAGCGCGTCCAAAAAGCCAAACGACCTGGCCACGAAGGCCCAGGTCAGTGGTGTCGGAGGACCATCGCCACTCTTGTCCCCGGCTCGCCGGCTGTCACTGTTCCCATAGGTGTCGGGCGTTGCGCGTGCGCTCCATGTCGGGCACTATGCGCCCGTGAAGGCGCACGAGCTGTTCATGGCGATGGTTCGTGACGACATTGCCCCGCGCCTGAGAGAACTCGGCCTGAAGGGCGGCGGGCGGAGCTGGCAGTACCCATCCGACACACACTTCGTGCTGCTCGGATTCCAGGGCAGTCAGTTCAACGGCACAGCCACACGGTGTGCCACCGGGATGTGTGGACGCAGGCTCAGGCAGATCGGGCGTACCTTCCGGCGAACCCGAAGCCGAACGTGAGCTATGGCACCTTCTGCTGGTTTGAGCGCATCGGAAGAGTCATGCCTCAGCGTCTCGACTACTGGTGGGAGATCGTCGCGGGCAGGCCCACCGGTGGGATCGCGATGGAGATGCTCGATGCCATCGAGCGGTGGGGACTTCCTTCGTGCCTGGTGCAGGTCGGCGCATAGCTGCCGATCTGCACCGCACTTCCCCGGGCAGATCGACGGAATCACGTGCATCGCATTGGCGATTGAGCGATTGACCTCAACTCCCCCGCACGGCAATCTGCTCGAATGCGCAACGGGTGGAGCGAGTTGGACGATGACCTCGAGTTGTCGGCGTCGAGCAACACGTTGAGCCCGGACGCGGCGGTGGCACTCGTCCACGACAACTTGGCGCGTGGCCGGCATGAGAGCTGGTTCGGCACCGAAACAGGGCGGAGTCTCGCCGTCGTGACGAACGGCGAGCGAGCGATGGTCATGTTGTTGGAGCACGAGGGCGACGCGGGCGAACACGCCGTCGATCGATCGGCACGCGCGTCGTCGAGCACGGGTTACCGGCTCAACATGGGACAGATGGACACCTACGAGGACGGGGACACCGTGCCCCTGAGCGATCTGCTGCGGCATGTTCGCACGGTCTTCGACGGTGCCGAGCGGTCGGCGGATTCGTGGCACGTCGACCGCTGATGTGGCGAGAACACATCGAGGCGTTGACGAGCGACGCCGTCTTCGCTGAACCTGTCGCCGAGGCTGCGATCCGGGAGGCTGAGCAATCGCTCGGCCGACGACTGCCGCAGGATCTCATCGGACTGCTGACGGAGACCGACGGCGTCATCGTGGGCCCGTGGGAGACGCCGCTCATCTGGCCGTTGGCGCGGATCCTGTCCGACAACCTGGCGATGCGAGCAGACGCTGCGTTCGCTGAGATCTACATGCCGTTCGACGCGCTGCTGTTCTTCGCCGATGCCGGAAACGGCGACCTCTTTGCGTTCCCGCGAACTGCGAGGGACGACGTCTTCGTCTGGAACCACGAAGACGACAGCCGAGCCTGGTGCGCAAGCAGTCTGTCCAGTTTTCTCCAGCGGTGGCTCGACGGAACGCTGACGGTCTGAGGGTGCGGGTAGCGATTCAGATCCGCGGCCCAAAAGCCAAACGACCTGGGCACGAAGGCCCAGGTCAGTGGTGTCGGAGGACCGACTCGTCGATTCTGCCACCAGCCACTGGCGACTCAACTCAGGTCGCTCAGAAAAATCGCGCGATTATCCTGCGCCATGTGACAGGTGACGAGTTCGGCGGGGAGATCCGCCTGAGTGGCCCATCCGGCGCGACCGTCATCATCGGTGACCCGGTGCGCCGCCTCCGAGACGGTTATGACTTCGTGGACTTTCCAGTGTCGATCATCGCCGACGGCCTCGTAGCGAAGACCCTTGTTCGGTCTGTCGAAGGCGAGAGCCCCACGAGTCTTCATAGGTTCTTGCGGGAGGTTGCCGACGACTGGAAGGGCGTCCGCACTCGTCGGAACTGGGAGGCGATTGAGCACGATCTGACGATCAACGTCGATCGCGACTCGCTCGGACACGCCCTGCTGACCTTCAGCCTTCGAGAGAGTTATCGACCCCACTCCTGGCTTGCCTGCGCCACCGTGCAACTCGATGCCGGTCAGGAAATGGCGTCGCTTGCTCTTGACATCGAGCGGCTGCTCGGCAGCTGACCGCGCGTTCCCACGCCCAGGGGTGGCCACGAAGCACTTGCGGGTGCACTACCTGTAACACAGCACCCGCAAACTGCACGACCCATCTCGTCTGCACAAGAATGGGCTGCCGAGCCTTGGCGACGGCAGGGCGGTTGCACACTCGCAGATCCGCGAGTACGGTCGCTGCTGTGACTGACTTCAGGTCTGATCCCAGCGAGAGCGCTGAAGGTCAAGGAATCGCGCGGCGCGCCCTCGATTCATATGCGGCCGGGCTGAAGCGCGCCAGCGACTCGGTGATGGACCCGATGGCGAACGCCTGGGCGCGTCGCTTCACGGAGGACACCATGGGCTTCTGGCTGCTCTGGCATCTGCTCGGCGGGTTCGAGGGACTGGAGCGGTTCGGCATGCACAAGGCGACGATCTGGCGCAAGGTGCGAAAGTTCCGCCAGATGAACGAAGGCGTACATCCGGACGAGTACGTCATGCCAGGCGTCACGATTGATCGCGTGCGGTTCTGGGACGACTTCAGCAACGCACTGAACAAGCGGAGCTGAGTGATCGCGATGCACTACCGGGAAGGTCCGTCGGCCAGTACACTCGCAGTTTCGCGAGTAGAGCTGTGCTCGGGCATTGACGCTCTCTACCTCTCCGCACAGGGAGAAGCGCCGTCGATCCTGTTCGATGACCTTGCCGTCGCCCGTGCCTGCGCCGAGGCCGACGGCCGAGCAATCGACTGGACGTTGGGCGGCTATCCGGTGCTCGTGCAGCCGCACTCCTTCGGTCGGTACAAGTACTGCGTCGTGCATGAGTTGGCGCGAATCGGCATCACGCCGAGCCGCAACCTTCCGGTGGTTCGCTTCCAGCCGACTTCGATCGCGCTGCACGCGCTCGGGCCAAACGGCACGGCACTCTGGGCAGCCAACGTGCTCGACTCGTGCGGTATCGAGGCTTCGCTGCATGTGAGCCGGCTCGACTTGCACAGCGACTGGCAGGGCATCGACGTTCGAGCAAACGAGCGGACGAACTTCGTCACCTACTCGACCCGACGAGCGCTATACGAAGTCGAGGAGGAGATGTCAGGACTGACCTTCGGCAAGCGCGGCGGCAGCCTGATGTGTCGGATCTACGACAAGACGAGGGAGTCGCGGGACAAGGGCCACGACTGGTGGCCGGACGTGTGGGGACCGTCGTACGATCCGGACGAGAAGGTGATCCGCGTCGAGTTCGAGTTCAGTCGCTCCGGACTCGTCGAGTTCGGCGTCGACACTCCCCAGGACGCGTTCGACAAGGCGCCCGCGCTGTGGGCGTACGCGACGTGCGAGTGGCTGTCGTTACGCCAGCCAACCAGCGACGAGACGCGGTCGCGCTGGCCCGTCGACGAACGGTGGAAGGCGATCCAGGGCTCATCGCTGCGCAGCGGGACCGCACCTGCGGACCGCATCCGAGCTGGAGAACGGGAGGGCACGCTTCGCACCTTCCGAAAGCTGGCGACGGGCGTGCTGTCCAGCATGGCGGTGCCGATGGGCTCGACCGACATCGACGACACGTTGCAAGCGGTTGAGCCGCAACTGCGCCTCTACGAACAGCTGAGCCGACGGTCGTTCGCTGATCGCATCGACGAGAAGCGGCGGCGATGACATGGGGAAGCCCAACTACACGAACGTTGCGCGAATCATCGTGGCGATCCACGCGCGTATGGTTCTCGGCCAACTGAAGGAGGAACCCGGTGACGATCACGATCGCCTACATCCGAGTGTCGACGGACGATCAAGTGGACTACTCCCCGGACGCCCAGCGGAACCGGTGCGCGAAGTACGCGGTGGACCACGAACTCGGCTCGGTGAGGTTCCTCTCTGACGAAGGCGTGTCAGGTAAGAACCTCGAGCGCCCGGCGATGCGTGAGCTACTACGCCTCGTCGAGGCCGGTGAAGTCTCCGACGTCGTTGTGTGGCGACTCGACCGCCTGACTCGCGACACGGCAGACCTGTCGATGCTGATGCGACTGTTCGAACGTCAATGCGTCCGCCTGCACTCGTTGAACGAGGGGCAGCAGAAGATCGACACCGCCGCCGGCCGAATGCAGGTCGGCATCCACGGCGTGTTCGCGCAGTACTACCGCGAGCACATCGTCGAGAACGTCAAGATGGGCATGCAGCAGGCCGCCGAGAAGGGCCGGTGGCAGAACCGAGCACCGAGTGGCTACGACATGGTCAACGGCGGGTTGGTCCCGAACGAGCAACGCCACCTGATCCATCGGATCTTCGAGCTGCGAGCGGAGGGCTTGTCGTACACGGCCATCGAGTCAGCCACGGGCGTGAAGTACTCAACCGTTCGACACGTCTGTTCGAACCGCGTCTACCTCGGCATGACCCGCATCCGAGACGACTGGTACACCGGCATCCATGATCCACTTGTCACTCCTGAACTGTTCGAGGCAGCGCAACGAGCGAACCCAACCGGAAAACGCCGAGGAAAGGACATCATGTCGGGCCGCATCAGGTGCGGCGGCTGTGGCAAGTCGATCTGCATCGACTACAACGAGCGCGGAAGCGGCATCTACCGTTGCAAGCACCGAGGCAAAGGCTGCGACATCCCCGGGCGTTCTGCGGTCGGGCTCCAGCGCGCTGCGCGATTGGCGATGAACTTCCTGTCGACGGACGTCGAGCTCCTGGAGGCCATCCGGCATGAGCTCGGGACACTCGGCGCCGGCCATGCGACGGCTCCGCCGTCGCGGGCTGGCGACGTGGCCAAGCTCAAACGGAAGCGTCAGAAGCTGCTCGACCTGTTCATCGACGACAAGATCCCCGACTCGATGTTCAGCGAGGAGGAGGGCAAGCTCACTCGGCAGATCGACGCGATTGAGGCTGACGCCAAGCGCGCCGTCGCGGCGATCGGTGAGCGACGTGCGCTGGCCGATGAGTTCGAACAGCTCGCCACGATCCTGCGCGACCTGGACATCGACACGATCTGGAACGAGGCAACAGAGACCGAACGGCGGATGCTGGTCAACGAACTCGTCGACGCGGTGATCGTCCACCCGGACCGCCTGCAAGTGGCGATCAACGGGGCACCGGCCCTGAACATCTCGTTCGAGGAGGTCGGGCTACGACCTGCGCTCGGTACGAGAACTTTGGTGTCGGAGGGGGGACTTGAACCCCCACGTTCTTGCGAACACTAGCCCCTCAAGCTAGCGCGTCTGCCTATTCCGCCACTCCGACGTGGTGGGTCTCCAGGGTAGCCCTCGGCTAGTTGCGGACCAACAGGAAACCGAGTGCAACGACCGTGAAGATCCAGATGATGGCGAACACGGTGGTGATGCGGGTGAGGTTCCGCTCCGCGGCCGACGAGCCGAGGGCAGCGCCACCGCCACCACCGAACATGTCGCTGAGGCCACCACCGCGACCGCTGTGCATGAGCACGCCGGCGATCATGCCCAACGTGGACACGATGTTCAGCACGATGGTCACATACATCACGAAGTCACGCACGGTGCGACAGCCTATCGGGCGGGTTTCCGGGGAGACGCGTCAACCGGCAACGGCCGGAACGGCAACCGCGGTGACGATCTCCGGGAAGTGACAGGCCACCGGGTGGCCCTGACCGCGAGCGATCAGCTGCGGCTCCTCGTCGGCGCAGACCGCTTCGGCCTTCGGGCAACGGGTGCGGAACCGGCAACCCGACGGCGGGTCGATCGGGCTCGGCACATCGCCCTCGAGCACGATGCGCTTGCGCTGCCGCTCGATGATCGGATCGGGCTCCGGCACGGCGGACAGCAACGCCTGCGTGTACGGGTGCGCCGGGGTCATGTAGATCTGCTCGGCGGGCCCGATCTCCATGATCTTGCCGAGGTACATCACGGCCACCACGTCGGAGATGTGGCGCACCACCGACAGGTCGTGGGCGATGAAGATGTAGCTCAACCCGAGGCGGTCCTGCAGGTCCTCCAACAGGTTGACGACACCGGCCTGGATGCTCACGTCGAGCGCCGACACCGGCTCGTCGAGCACGATCAGCGACGGGTCGAGCGCGAGCGCACGGGCGATGCCGATGCGTTGCCGCTGACCACCCGAGAATTCGTGCGGGAAACGCCGGGCGTGGTCGGCCGACAAGCCGACCAGCTCCAGCAGCTCGGCGACTCGCTCGGCGTGGCTGCCGCCGATCTTCTGGATGTCGAGCGGCTCGGCGATCGCCGCGCCGACGGTGCGACGCGGATCGAGCGAGGCGTACGGGTCCTGGAAGACGATCTGCATCTCCTGGCGCAGCTTGCGCAGGGACTTGGCGTCCATCCCCATCAGCTCGCGGCCCTTGAAGTTCATCGAGCCGGCGGTGGGCTCGATGAGTCGCAGGATGCAACGTCCGACGGTGGTCTTGCCGCTGCCGCTCTCACCGACGAGGCCGACGGTCTGACCGGCGTGCACCTCGAGCGACACCCCGCTGACGGCTTGCACCGTCCGGCGGATGGTGCGCAGCCCCTTCGAGCTCTTCACCTGGAAGTTCTTGACGAGGTCGGTGACGGTGAGCATCGCCTTGGGCCCATCGTCCAGCGACAGGGCAGCGGTTCCGTTGGTGCTCGGGTCGCTCACGACATCGCGCCTTCCAGCTCGAGCTCGCGAACGCGAACGCAGGCCGTCTCGGACAACCCGAACGGCACGAGGTCGGGGATCACACCGGCGCACTCCGGCGCGGCGTGCGGGCACCGGGCCCGGAACGCACACCCGCTGGGCGGGCGCAGCATGTTCGGCGGCGATCCGGGGATCGGCGACAGCCGCTCCTGACCGAGTCGCGGCATCGAGTGCAGCAGACCCACCGTGTACGGGTGCGTCGGGTGGGCGAACAACGTGTTCACGTCGCTGCGCTCGGCGGCACGCCCGGCGTACATCACCTGCACGCGATCAGCGACGCGGGCGACCACGCCGAGGTCGTGGGTGATCAGCACGACAGCGGTGTGCAGGTCGCGCTGGATGCGCTGGATGACCTCGAGGATCTGCGCCTGCACCGTCACGTCGAGCGCCGTGGTGGGCTCGTCGGCGATGAGCACCGTCGGGTTGTTGGCGATCGCCATGGCGATCATCACGCGCTGACGCATGCCACCGGAGAACTCGTGCGGGAACTGCTTGGCCCGGTCCTTCGGCTGCGGGATGCCGACGATGTCGAGCAGCTCCACGGCGCGCGTGCCGGCCTCGTCCTTGGACAGGTTCTGGTGCGACTGCAGCATCTCGACGATCTGCTTGCCGATGCGGTGCACCGGGTTCAGCGCCGACAGCGGATCTTGGAAGATCATCGCCACCTGCTTGCCACGCACCTCGCGCAACACGCGCTGCGGTGCACCGACCAGCTCGATGCCGTTGACCGTGCCCGACCCGGAGATCTTGGCGTTCTTCGGCAGCAGGCCCATCAGCCCGAGGAAGGTGACGGACTTGCCTGAGCCGCTCTCCCCCACGACGCCGACCATCTCGCCGGCAGCGACGTCGATGTCGACGCCGCGCACGGCCTGCACATCGCCGTACGGGGTGGGGAACGAAACGCGGAAGTCCCGGAGTTGGAGGGGGAAGCCAGTCATCAGGCGCGACCCTGATCGGCCTTCGGGTCGGTGGCGTCGCGGAGCCCCTCACCGAAGTAGTTGATGCACAGCGCCAGGATGACGAGCATCAAGCAGGGGAACAGCACCAGCCACCAGTAGCCGGTCTGCACGCCGATCTTGGAACCGCCGACGAGGTTGCCGAGCGAGGTGTTGCCCGAGCCGGCGTCCGGGCCGAAGCCGAAGAAGCCGAGCGTCGATTCGGCGACGATCGCGCCGACGACCGACAGCGTCAACGACACCAGGATCGGGCCGATCGCGTTGGGCAGGATGTGCTTGATCACGATGCGCGGGCCCGTGGCCCCCAGCGCTCGAGCCGCCTCGACGAACTCTCGTTCCTTCAGCGACAGCACCTGACCGCGCACGATGCGCGCCACGCCCATCCAACCGAGCAACGAGAGCAGCACGACGATGAACGAGACGTCGTTGACGTCACCGATGATGTTGGTGATCCAGCTGACGTTGCCAAGGAACTGGCGGATCACCAGCAGGGCGACGAGGAACGGGAAGGCCAGGAACACGTCGGTGACTCGCATCAGCACGTCGTCGAGCAGCCCGCCGCGGAAGCCGGCGATGGAGCCGACGGCGACACCGAGCAGCACGGCGGCCAGCGCCGAGAAGAGGCCGATCATCAGCGAGACGCGCACGCCGTAGATCAACCGTGAGTACAGGTCGCGGCCGATGTCGTCGGTGCCGAACCAGGCGATCGACCTCGGTGACAGGAACGAGTTCGGCTTGCCCTTCTGGGCGACGAACACCTGGTCGTTGACGCCGTAGCGAGCGGTCAGCGGCGACAGCACGACGAACGCGACCAGGATGGTGAGGACGATGACCGAGGCCATCGCTCCCTTGTTGCGACGGAACCGGAAGAACGCCTGCCGCATCGGCGACAACGACTCGGCGGTGAGCCCTTCGACCTCGTCGAACGACGCATCGGGCGACGGCTGGAGTGTGGTGATCGTTTCGTCAATCAAGGCGGATCCTCGGGTCGAGCACGGCGTAGGACAGGTCGGCAAGCAGGTTGAAGACGATGACGGTGACGACGATCAGCACCATCAGCGGCATGAGCATCGGGAAGTCGCCGAGCTCGAGGTTCTCGATGAAGAACACACCGACACCGCGGTAGTCGAAGACCCGCTCGGTGATGATCAGCCCGCTGAGGATGGCGCCGACGTCGATGGCGGCGATGGTGACGATGGGGATGAGCGCGTTGCGCAGCGAGTGGCGCATCAGCACCCGACTCTCCTTGATCCCCTTGGCGCGAGCCGTGCGCAGGTAGTCGCTGTTGACCACCTCGAGCAACGAGGCCCGCATGTAGCGGCTGTAGCCGGCGACCACCTGAATGGCCACGACGAACACCGGCAGCACGAGGTACTTCGCCCGGAGGAACAGGTCGAAGCCCTGCTGGCCGGCCGGGTAGACGCCCGACACCGGGAGGATCGGCTTGTCCAGGTCGAGCCAGTTCTTGATGGTGACACCGAACAGCAGCTGCAGGATGAGGCCCGACACGTAGGGCGGCACCGAGATGCCGATGAACGAACCCGTGGTGGCCGTGGTGTCGAGCAGCTTGCCGGGACGCAGCGCCGAGAAGACCCCGACGGCGATGCCGATGCTGATGCCCACGACGGTGGCGATGCCGCCGAGGACGAGCGAGTTGGCGATGGCGTTCTTGAGGTTCGGCCAGACCTCTTTGCGGCCCTTGATGCTCCGCGGCCAATCGCCGGTGACGAAGCCCTGGAGCCACTTGAAGTAGCCCTTCACGTAGCCACCGAAACCGTCGTACAACCCGTTGAGCTCGCGGTACTGGTCGAGCTTGGCCTTCGACGCGCGCTGGTTGATGCGGTGGTACGAGGCGACGGGATCGGTGCCGATGCGGATCGCGCAGTACACCAGGAAGGTGACGAGCATGATCGTGGGGATCGCCCACATCAGTCGTCGAAGGGTGAATCGAAGCATTCGTTGCTCCTTCGGAGAACCGGCCGGGATAGCACCGTGGGGCCGGCCGAAGCCGACCCCACGGTCACATTACTGAAGTTGCTTGACCTTGCCGTCCGGCTCAGCTGCCGGCGATGACGACGGTTGCTTCACCGGTGAGCACCGGGGTCGGCACGTACTTGCCGTCGTTGGTGGTGTCGTAGGTGGCGGGGAACAGCGGGAAGCCGACCAGCCACTGGTACCACGACGAGTTGGCGCACTCGGTGATCGGGTTGAGGCAACCCGGCCACTGCTCGGCACCGATGACGATCTTGCCGTCACCATCGAGGTCCTTCCACACCGGGGTGTCGATGAACGCTTCGTAGTTCGTCAGGTTGCCCTCGACGTTGTCCACCTTGTCGGTGCGGTACGCACCGGACTTCGGGAACTGGAAGAGCGGGATCAGGACGGAGTCCTTGTCCATCTCCACGATCGCCGACTTGATGAGGTCGGCGCGCTTGGCGGCGTCGACTTCCTGGTCGGAGTCGTGCAGTGCCTTGGTGGCCGTCTCGTTCGACCAAGCGGTCGTGTTCTGGCCGACGTTGCCGTTGGCCTCCGACGGGATCTGGTCGCTGGCGTACTGCGGCACGAGACCGGCCGGATCCGGCGGGGCGGTGCTGATGTACATGCCCAGGTCGTAGTCCAGGCCTGGCAGACGCTGCTGGAACACGCAGTCGGCTTCGCAGTTGTCGGCGATGACGTTGAACCCAGCTGCCTGCAGCAACGGGATCAGGTACGCCTGGGTGTTCTCACGACGGGTGTTGCCGGAGTTGACCATCCACTTGATCTCCGGGACGACGCCATCCTTGGCCCACATGCCCGAACCATCCTTGGCCCAACCGCCGGCCTCGAGGACGGTCGCAGCCGCATCGAGATCGAACTTGTTGCCGAAGATGCCCTCGGGGCAGTAGTCGCCCGGGATGATCGGGCCGCAGGTGAGCAGCTGACCGTTCGGGTCGATCGGGATGTAGATCTGCGTGAACAGGGCATCCAGGTCGATCGACTTGTAGAAGCCCTCGCGGAGCGCCGGATCCGAGAACGGACGGCCTTCGAGCTCGTTGAAGTACAGGGCCTCGAAGTCGCCGCCGTAGGTGACGCTGACCTTGACGTTGGGATCAGCCAACGCGTCGGTGATGCCGCCGTAGTACTGCGGGTAGATGAAGTCGACTTCGCCGGACTTGAGCGAGGCGATCTCGGTGTCGCTGTCGGCCTTCGGGACCATGATCAGCTGGTCGTAGCCGGCCTTGTCCTCGCCCCAGTAGTTCTCGTTGGGGACGAAGATCTCCTGCGTCTCACTCCAGGAGTCCAGCTTCCACGCGCGACCCGAGAACGGGACGTCGGTGGCGAAGTCTTCCGAGACGTCGTTGCAGTCGTCGACGGCGTCCTTCTTGATGAGGGCGCCGAACAGGCCGCGGTACGCCGCGTAGACCTTGTCGAGGCTGACGACAGCCTGCTTGTCGGTGTCACCAGCGGCGACGCCGGTGATGTTCTCCCAGCCGGCGGTGCTGAGCGTGCCGGGGGTGTTCAGGTTGGCCTGCCACGTGCACTCGAAGTCGGCAGCGGTGATCGGGGAACCGTCGTCCCACACGGCATCGGGGTTGATGTCGTAGGTGATGGTCATGGCCGCGTCGCCACCGGTGTCGGTGGTGTCGCCGGTGGTGCCCTCGGGCGTGGTTTCGCCGGGCGTGGTCTCGACGGGCGTCGAGCCTTCCGTCGACGGCGGCTGGGTTGACTCGCTCTTGTCGTCGCTGCCGCAAGCAGCAGCGATGACCGCGAGACCAACGGCGAGAGCGGCGAGCTTGCCGCGCTTCGTGGTCCTCACGTGGTGATCCTCCTATGTGAAACGGAGGGAGGCGGGGACGGGCGGCTCACGAACCGACCACCACTCACAACGTCCTCCCCGATCGAAGTGAGCGGGCCGAGACTATCAGTCACGTCTACCGAGCGGTAGCAAGCGTGTTCCGTTTTTACGTTTTGTCGGCGCGTTCGTTCCAGCCGCACCTGATCGGGTGATCACGCACCGAGCTTGGCAATTCGGGCGAATTCGTCGGCGTCGAGGCTGGCCCCACCGACCAGTGCGCCATCGATGTCGGGCTGGGCCATGAGCTCGGCGATGTTGGTGCTCTTGACGCTGCCGCCGTACTGCACGCGCACCTCGGCGCCTGCCTCCGCACCGAACTCCGCGACCACACATGCCCTGATGGCGGCACACATCTGCTGCGCGTCGTCGGCCGTCGCGGTGCGCCCGGTGCCGATCGCCCAGATGGGCTCGTAGGCGATCACGAGCGAGCCGACCTGCGCCGCGCTGCGCCCGGCGAGGCCGGCGCGAACCTGTCCGACGACCTTCGCCTCGGTCTCCCCCGCCTCGCGCTCGTCGAGCGTTTCGCCGACGCAGAAGATGGGTGTCATCCCGTTCGCCTGGATGGCGACGATCTTCTTGTTCACGAGCGCGTCATCTTCCCCGAACAGTTCGCGGCGCTCGCTGTGGCCGGCGATCACGTACTGGACGCCGAGCTTGGCCAGGAACACCGGCGAGACCTCACCGGTGAACGCCCCCTTGGCCTCGAAGTGGCAGTGCTGCGCGCCGAGCGCGTAGCCGAGCTTGTCGCCCTCGATGACCGTCTGGACGCTGCGGATGTCGGTGAACGGCGGGTGGATGCTGACGTCGGCGGCAGCCAGCTCCTCCTTGCCGATCAGGAAGGCCAGCTTCTGGACCGTCTGGATGGCCTCGAAGTGGTTGTGGTTCATCTTCCAGTTGCCGGAGATGAGTGGCTTACGGGGCATTGGGCGCCTCTCGGAGTGCTTGCAGGCCGGGCAGGTCGCCGAGCTCGAGCAGCTCGAGCGAGGCACCACCGCCGGTAGAGACGTGATCGACCTCGTCGTCGAGGCGGAACTGGGCCAGCGCGGCGGCCGAATCGCCGCCGCCGACGACGGTGAACGCCTTGGTGTCGGCCATCGCCTGGGCCACGGTGCGCGTCCCGGCCTCGAACCGCGGATCCTCGAACATGCCCATCGGCCCGTTCCAGAACACGGTGCGCGCGTCCATGATCACGTCGCTGAACGCGGCGGCCGTGCCGGGCCCGATGTCGAAGCCCTTCGCCCCATCGGGCAGGCGGATGCCGAACGTGGCGTAGTTGCCAGCCGCGTCGACGCCGACGATGTCCTCCGGCAGGTGGATGGTCTTGCCCCGCTCCTTCGATTCGGCCAGGAGCCGACGGCAGGTGTCGACCTGATCGGGCTCCCACAGCGAGTCGCCGATCGGGTAGCCCTGCGCGGCGAGGAAGGTGAAGCACATCGCCCCGCCCACCACCAGCGCATCGACAGCGTTGAGCAACGCCTCGACGACACCGAGCTTGTCGCTGATCTTCGATCCGCCGAGCACGGCGACGAACGGGTGCTTGGGCGAGTTGCGCAGGCCGAGGAGGACCTCGACCTCCTTCTGCAGCAGCAGCCCCATCGCTGACGGAAGGGTGCGCGGCGGGCCGACGATGCTGGCGTGGGCGCGGTGCGCGGCACCGAACGCGTCGTTGACGTAGGCGTCGATGCCGTCGATCAGCTTCGCCACGAACGCCGGATCGTTGCCCTCCTCACCCGGATCGAAGCGCAGGTTCTCCATCAGCTCGACGCCGGGAGCGAGCTCGGCCAGCCGGGCGCGCACTGCGTCCATCGAGTACTTCGGGTTCGGCTCACCCTTCGGGCGACCGAGGTGACTGGCGCAGACGACCGTCGCGCCGCGCGACGTCATCCACTCGATGGTCGGCAGTGCGGCGCGGATGCGGAAGTCATCGGTGATGACCCCGCCGTCCAAGGGCACGTTGAAGTCGGTGCGCACCAGCACCCGCTTCCCGGCGACGTCGCCGAGATCGGCCAGGACGGGGATGCTCATCGCTTCTTCTTGGGGACCTTGCCGCCCGCGTAGAGCGCGGTGTCGACGAGCCGGTTGGAGTAGCCCCACTCGTTGTCGTACCACGACAGGACCTTGACCATCTTGCCCATGCTCATCGTCAGGCCCGCGTCGAAGATGCTGCTGTGCGGGTCGCCCTGGATGTCGCTGGAGACGATCGGGTCCTCGGTGTAGCGCAGGATGCCCTTCAGCGGGCCGCTCGACGCGGCCTTCTTGAAGACGGCGTTGATCTCGGCGACCGACGCTTCCTTCTTGAGGTTGGCGGTGAAGTCGACGATCGATCCGGTCGGCACGGGCACGCGCAGCGAGGTGCCGTCGAGCTTGCCCTTCATCGACTCCAGCACGAGTGCGGTGGCGCGTGCAGCCCCGGTGCTCGTCGGCACGATGTTGATCGCCGCACCGCGGGCGCGACGCAGGTCGCTGTGCGGGCCGTCGACGAGCTGCTGGTCGCCGGTGTAGGCGTGCACGGTCTGCATCAGGCCCTGCTCCACGCCGAACGCGTCGTCGAGCACCTTCACCACCGGCACGAAGCAGTTGGTGGTGCAGCTGGCGTTGGAGATCACCTTCTGGGTCTTGAAGTCGAAGTCCTTGTGGTTGACGCCGTAGACGAACGTTGCGTCCGCGCCGTCACACGGGGCCGACACGATCACCAGAGGCGCGCCACCTTCGAGGTGGGCCGCAGCCGCGCCGCGCTTGGTGAAGAAGCCGGTGGACTCGATGACCACGTCCACGCCGAGATCGCCCCACGGCAGGTTCTTCGGATCGCGCTCGCTGAGGACGCGCAGCTCGTCGCCGTCGACGGCGATGCCGGTCTTGGTGGCCTTGATGTTGTACGGCAGCGTCCCGAGGACCGAGTCGTACTTCAACAGGTGGGCCATCGTGGTCAGCGAGCCGAGATCGTTCACGGCGACGAAGTCGATGTCGACGCCGCGCTGCTTGGCGGCGCGGAAGAAGTTGCGGCCGATGCGGCCGAAGCCGTTGATGCCGACGCGAACTGTCATGGAGGACCTTTCGTTGTGAGGTGCCCGCGGAGTCTAATGACGGGCGATGTCGCGGTGCCCGGTGCGCACGGCGAAGCCCCGCCGGCGCAGTCGCGCGGCGAGGTCCTCGGCGACGGCGACGCTGCGGTGGCGACCGCCGGTGCACCCGATGGCGATGGTCAGGTAGCTGCGACCCTCCGCCTCGTAGAACGGCAGCAGCGAACCGAGCAGATCGTCCAGCCGGTCGAGGAATTCCGACGCCTGCGCCCGTTCGAGCACGAAGTCGCGCACGGCCGGGTCGTGGCCGGTGAGCGGCCGCAACGCTTCCTCCCAGTGCGGGTTGGGCAGGAAGCGCACGTCCATCACGATGTCGGCGTCCAGTGGCAGGCCGTGCTTGAAGCCGAAGCTCTCGACGGCCACCTGCAGGTGCTGTGCGTCCGGGGCGTGATCGAAGGCGGCGACGAGCTTGGCCTTCAACTGGTGCACGTTGAGCTCGGTCGTGTCGATGATCAGGTCGGCGCCGGCCTTCACCGGCTCCAGCAGCGTGCGTTCGAGCTCGATCGCCTCGACGAGACCGGCGGCCTCACCGTCCAACGGGTGCTTGCGGCGCGTCGCGTCGTAGCGCTTGACGAGCTCCGGCGTCGCCGCATCGAAGAAGACGACGCGCACCCGGTGGCCGTCGGCGCGCAGCGACGCCACCTTCGGCAGCACGTCGAGGTGCTGACGCCCGGAGACCAGCGCGAGGCGGTCGATGTCGCTGCCCGGCTTGCTGGCCAGCTCGACGATCGTGTCGACGAGCGAGGTCGGCAGGTTGTCGACGACGTACCAGCCGAGATCCTCCAGGACCGCGGCTGAGGCGGATCGTCCGGCGCCCGAGAGCCCCGTGATCAACGCGATGTCGGCCACGGCGCCATTTTAGTGGCGCGCAGGTACAGCAACCGCGGGATGGTTGCTGCGTCCTCGTACTCCTCGGCCCGCTCGATGAACCCGGCGGGCGGAGCGGGCTCGACCATCCGTCCGATGAACAGGCCGTTGGCGATGAGCGCGTTGACGTAGCGGCTCAACGGTCGGTGGATGAACGGGATGAACACGTCCTTCTCGACCTCCTCCAACGTCTCGTCCTCGATCAGGTACGGGCCGATGCGCCAGTACTGCTCGGGCGGATCGAGGATCTGGTCGTCGATCCAGCCGCTGTTCGGCGTCTGCAGCAACGGGTGGTTGAGGAAGAAGCAGAAGCGCCCACCCGGCCGCAGCACGCGGCCGACCTCGGCGATCGCTGCGTCCACCTCGCGGATGTGCTCGAACACGAGGCAGGCGACGACAGCGTCGAACGACTCATCGGGGAAGGGCAGTTCGGCGGCTCCGCTGCGGGCGAAGACTCCACCACCGCGGCTCGCGGCCACCGAGACGCAGTTCCACGTCGGGTCGACGCCGACCACCAGTTCGGCGCCGAGCCGGGTGGCCAGACGGCTGACCTGACCGTCGCCGCAGCCGACGTCGAGGACGCGCTTTGCGCCGCTGAGCTCCTCGGCGGCCAGCGGCAGGATCTGCTCCTCGTACTCCGGATCGACACCGTCGGTGAAGCCGTCGATCCACCACGTGGCGTTGTGCTCCCAGAGGTCGTCGCTCACGGCACGCAGGCTACGGTCGACCGCATGAAGTTCTCCGTGTGGTGCTCGTACGAACGTCCGTGGTCCGAAACGCTGGAGCTGGCCACCTGGGCCGAGCACACCGGCTGGCACGGGTTCTGGTACGCCGACCACTTCATGAGCCAGACCGACGACGACACGCCTGGCGACGGGATGACGCTGGAGTGCTGGTCGATCCTCGCCGCCGTCGCCGCCACCGTCCCGCGCCTGCGCCTCACCTCGATGGTCTCCCCCGTCACCATCCACCACCCCGTCGTGCTGGCCAAGCGCGTCGCCACGGTCGACCACATCAGCGGTGGGCGTGCCGTGCTCGGCATGGGCGCCGGCTGGCAGGTCAACGAGCACCGGTCGTACGGCTTCGACCTGAAGGAGCCCGGCGAGCGCGTCACCCACTTCATCGAGGCGATCCAGGTGGTGCGCTCGCTGCTGCACGACGAGCGGACGAACATCGACGGCACGTGGTACCACCTCACCGACGCACCGTTCGAGCCCAAGCACGGCGGCGACTCCCCCGTGCCGATCCTGGTCGGCACCGGCAGCCCGCGCATGCTGCGCGCCACCGCCCGCTACGCCGACGAGTGGAACACGTGGGGCGACCCGACGCTCGTCGCCGAGCGCACCGCGACGTACAACGAGGCGTGCGCCGCCGTGGACCGCGACCCGGCCACGATGCACCGCTCGGCGCAGGCGATGCTGTTCTTCGCCGACGACGACGCGGCACGCGAGAAGATCGCCGCGTTCGCTCCGGCCGGCCGGTCGCTCGTCGGCAGCGGCCAGCAGCTGATCGACCTCATCGGCGGCTACGTCGAGCTCGGCGTCGACGAGTTCGCGCTCCCCGACTTCACCCTCGGCAGCTCACACGCCGAGCGGATGGACGCGTTCGCCCGCTTTCACTCCGAGGTGATGTCGGCGTTCTGATGGAACTTGAGGAAGATCGCCTCGGCCACCGCATCCGGCAGGAACGACTGCGACTTCAGCTCGTCGAGTGACGCCTTCTTCACCGCGTTCACTCCACCCATCACCTGCACCAGCTTCTTCCTGCGCGACTCGCCGAGTCCGGCGATGCCGTCGAGCGAGCTGGCCGTCATCCGCTTGCCGCGCAGCTCACGGTGGAACGAGTTGGCGAAGCGGTGCGCCTCGTCGCGGATGCGCTGCAGCATGAACAGCGCGTCGCTGCCTCGCGGCACCTCCACGGGGTCGCCGCTACCTGGCACGTAGACCTCTTCGAAGCGCTTGGCCAACGAGGCGATCGGGATCTCGTCCTCCAGGCCCAACGCCCGCACGACGCGCTCGGCGACGGCCAGTTGGCCCTTGCCGCCGTCGACCAGCAACAGCTGCGGCGGGTAGGCGAACTTGCGCGGACGGCGCCGCTGCCCATCGATCTCCAGCGACTCGTCGAGCGGTTGGTCCTTCTCGTCGAGGTAGGCGGTGAGCCGGCGGGTGAGCACCTCCTCCATCGCCGCGTAGTCGTCGTTGCCCGGCACGTGCACCTTGAAGCGGCGGTACTCGCGCTTGTTCGGCAGCCCGTCCTCCAGCACCACCATCGAGCCGACGTAGTCGGTGCCCTGCAGGTGGGCCATGTCGTAGCACTCGATGCGCAGCGGTGCCTCCGGCAGGCGCAGCAGGTCTTGCAGCTCGGTGAGGGCGCGGCTGCGGGCGTTGTGGTCGCCGGCGCGACGCAACCGGTGGCGCATGAACTCTTCCTTGGCGTTGCGCGTCACGGTCTCGTGCAGGTCGCGCTTGTCGCCACGCATCGGCACCCGGATCTGCACCCGCGAACCGCGCAGGTGGCTGAGCCACTCCTCGTACGTCGCCAGGTCTTCTGCCGGTACCGGAACGAGCACCTGCTTGGGCACGCCCAGCGGCGGCTCGTCGCCGTAGAGCTCCTCCAGGATGCGATCCACCAAGCCGCCCGGCGAGAGCTCCTCCACCTTGTCGACGATGAAGCCGCGACGACCGACGACGCGACCCTTGCGGACGTAGAAGATCTGCACCGACGCTTCGAGGTCGTCATCGACGATGCCGATGACGTCGATGTCCTCGTTGCGGTCGGCGACCATCTGCTGCTTCTCGATGGCCCGGCGCACGGCCGTCAGCCGGTCGCGCAGGCGCGCCGCGCGCTCGTACTCCAGCTCGCTGGCGGCCGCCTTCATCTCGCCCTCGAGCCGCTTGACGATGTCGTCGGTGTTGCCGTCGAGGAAGTCGCACAGCTCGGTGACCAGCTGGCGGTACGGCATCTCCTCGATCTCGCCGACGCACGGACCGCTGCACTTCTCGATGTGGAACAGCAGGCAGGGCCGGCCCAGCCGGTGGTGCTCGTTGAACTTGCCCGGGCTGCACGTGCGGATGGGGAAGCTGCGCAACAGCAGATCGAGCGTGTCGCGGATGGCGTAGGCGTGGGCGTACGGACCGAAGTAGCGGGTGCCCTTCCGCTTGCGGCCACGCATCACGAGCGCTCGCGGGTACTGCTCGTCCAGCGTGACCGCCAGGAACGGGTAGCTCTTGTCGTCGCGCAGGCGGATGTTGAAGCGCGGGCGGTGCTGCTTGATCAGCGTCCACTCGAGCATCAGCGCCTCGACCTCGTTGCGCACCTCGATCCACTCCACGGTGGCCGCCGTGGCCACCATCTGGGCGGTGCGCGGGTGCAGGTTGCGAGGGTCCTGGAAGTAGTTCGAGAGGCGCTGACGCAGGCTGGACGCCTTGCCCACGTAGATCACGCGGCCCAGCGCATCCTTGAACTGGTAGGACCCCGGGGCCTCCGGGATCGTGCCTGCGGGCGGTCGGGTCACCATCGAGTTCGACTCTACGACCGGGGTGTCACAGCGGGCGCCGGTATGGTTTGGCCCGTGCCCGGCCGCTACCAGTTCTCGCTGCCCGAACGTCCGGACCGCGACGGCTGGTTCAAGGTCGGCCAGATCGACGTCACCACGACCGCGCTGCTCGTCGGACTCGGCGTGCTGTCGATGTTCGTCTACGCCATCGACAAGTCCAAGCTCCTCGACCTCGCCTTCGTCCCCCAGTTCGGCCGCGACGGTGAGGTCTGGCGTCTCGTCACGTGGCCCCTCGTCAACCCACCCACAGAGATCTGGGTGGTGCTCACACTCGTCTTCTTCTGGTTGTTCGGCCACCGCACCGAGGACCACATCGGTCGCAAGCGCTTCACCCTCCTCGTGGCCGCCATGGCGATCATCCCCACCGCGATCGTCACGCTCATCACGTTCGACATCAACCACTTCACGTTCGGCCTCGGGATCCTCGGCACCGGGTTGCTGGTCATCTTCGCCCTCGACAACCCGGGGGCGATGTTCTTCTTCGGCATCCCCGCCTGGATCATCGCCCTCGTCTTCGTCGGCATCGACGTGCTGCGCATGCTCGGCGACGAGGTCTACGACACCCTGCTCGTCGAGCTGCTGGTGATCGGCGTCGCGATCGTCGGTGCACGCCAGTGCGGGATGATCGAGAACCTTGCCTTCATCCCCCAGGTCGGCAAGGGCAAGGCGAAGAGCCGGGCGGGTGCTCAGCGGTCCAAGCCGCGTGGGGGCAAGCGCGCCAAGGGCGGTCAGCAGGTGGTGCAGGGGCCGTGGCAGTCGAGCGGGCCGTCGCCGGCCGATCAGATCGAGCTGGACATCCTGCTCGACAAGATCGGGGCGACGGGCATGGACTCGCTGTCGCGTGGTGAGAAGCAGCGGTTGAACGAGCTCAGCAAGCGGCTCCGCGGCCGCTGAGGTTCAGCTGCGCACGACGCGCAGCCCGCGCCGGGCGCACACCGCCGGCACCCACATCGACTCCAGCTCGCGATCGATGGCCATCCAGGTGACGGCCAGACCGCTGCCCACCGCGGCCTGTCGCTCGAGCACGTCGATGCGCACGCCGTTCGGCGGGTGCGACGTGGCACGACCACCGTCGAGGTCGCGTCGCGACCAGGCTGCGTTGCGGTCCCACTCGCTGGCCGGCACGCGCGACAGCCAACGGCGGATGGCTGCCGGACCGCCCGCCACCGGTGCGGCGCGCACCTCCTGGTTCAGCTGGTGGGCGATCGGCAACCGCTGCAGGGCGGCGACCATCGACGCGCTGCCTGCCTGCTCGGCCGCCGAGCGATCGGCGCGCAGCTCGCCGTACTGGCTGGACGTGAACGAGGCAAACACGAGCCCCTGGGCGATGACCACGGCGAGGAAGCGGGTGGCGATGGCGAACGGGGCGAAGACGTAGAGCCCCATCCGCGGACGGCTGCGGCCGCGGTGCTGGCCGCCGGCAGCGCGGTACCAACGCCGGAGCGATCGCAACGACAGGCCGAGCAGTGCCGTGCGCATCGGGTCGCCGTTGCCGATGTGCCCGATCTCGTGGGCCAGCACCGCCACCCGCTGTCGCTCGTCGAGCAGCCACCACAGCGGCAGCCCGATGGTCAGGCTGGTGCCGAGCAGCCCGCGGTGGCTGACGCTGGCGTTGACCTCGGTGGTCACGTAGATCCGTCGCGGGCGACGGTGGTGCATCGCGTCGGCCAGCAACGCCACTGCCTCGAACGTCGCCGGCGCCCGCTTGCGCTTCAGGCGAACCTCGGCGCCGTGACGCTCGGGCCACGGCAACGCCCACACCGCGCCGATCATCATGGGCAGCCCGAGGATGATCAACGAGCCCTTGCCGGAGAAGATCAGGCGTGCGCCGGCGTAGCCGACGAGGAACGGCATCACCAGCACGACGACCGCGACGATCATCGCCACGACGCGGCCGAGCAGCGGCGGTCGTCGTCCGGCGATGAACGCCTCGACCACGTCGCGGCCGCGCCGCCGCTGCATCCGCCGAAAGCTCCTCGTCAGCACGTCCGGTTCGTCGATCGAGCGCAAGCCCTCGACGTTCCACCCGCACTCGGCGCACCACGCCACGAACTGGCCTCCGCCAAGCACCGGCGCGACGCACTTCGGGCAGTCCACGACCGCGGCTCGGGCTCAGTCGATCTGCAGCAGCGGTCGGAGGTAGCGGCCGGTGTGGCTGCCGTCGACGGTGGCGACGTGCTCGGGGGTGCCTTCGGCGACGACGGTGCCGCCGCCGGAACCGCCCTCCGGGCCGAGGTCGATGATCCAGTCGGCGGTCTTGATCACGTCCAGGTTGTGCTCGATGACGAGCACCGTGTTGCCCTGGTCGACCAGGCGGGACAGCACGGTGAGCAAGCGCTTGACGTCCTCGAAGTGCAGGCCGGTGGTCGGCTCGTCGAGGAGGTAGATGGTGTGGCCGGTGGAGCGCTTGGCCAGTTCGGTGGCCAGCTTGACGCGCTGCGCTTCGCCGCCCGACAGCGTCGGTGCCGACTGGCCGAGCCGCACGTAGCCGAGCCCGACGTCGCGCAGCGTCTGCATGTACCGGCCGATCGAGGGTTGGTTGGCGAAGAAGTCGACCGCTTCGGCCACCGGCATGTCGAGCACCTCGGCGATGCTCTTGCCCTTGAACGTGATGTCCAGCGTGTCGCGGTTGTAGCGGGCGCCCTTGCACACCTCGCACGGCACGTACACGTCGGGGAGGAAGTGCATCTCGATCTTGATCGTGCCGTCGCCGGCACACGCTTCGCATCGGCCGCCGGCGACGTTGAAGCTGAACCGACCGGGGAGGTAGCCGCGGACCTTGGCTTCGGCGGTGGTGGCGAACAGCTTGCGGATGCTGTCGAACACGCCGGTGTAGGTGGCCGGGTTGCTGCGCGGCGTGCGACCGATCGGCGACTGGTCCATGTCGATGACCTTGTCGAGCTTGTCGATGCCGGTGATCGTCTTGTGCCGGCCGGCGGCGTCCTTCGACTTGTAGATCTTCTGCATCAGCACCGGCAGCAGGATGTCGCGGACCAACGAGCTCTTGCCGCTGCCGCTGACCCCGGTGACGGCGACGAAGCAGCCGAGCGGGATGGACACGTCGATGTTGGCCAGGTTGTGCTCGCGCGCACCTTTGACCGTGACCCACTCGTCGCCGGGCTTGCGCCGTTCCTTCGGCACGGGGATCGACTTCTTCCCGGACAGGTACTGCCCCGTGACCGAGTCCTTCGCCTTCAGGATCCCCTTCACCGGACCGCTGTAGACGACGGCGCCGCCGTGCTCGCCGGCACCGGGCCCGATGTCGACGATCCAGTCGGCCTCCATGATCGTGTCCTCGTCGTGCTCGACGACGAGGACCGTGTTGCCGAGGTCGCGCAGGCGCAGCAGCGTGTCGATCAGTCGACGGTTGTCGCGCTGGTGCAGACCGACCGACGGTTCGTCGAGCACGTACAGGGTGCCGACGAGGCCGGAGCCGATCTGGCTGGCGAGACGGATGCGTTGCGCCTCGCCACCGGCGAGCGTGCCCGCCGACCGGCTGAGGGTGAGGTAGTCGAGCCCGACGTCGAGCAGGAAGCCGAGGCGAGCGTTGACCTCCTTGGTCACCCGCTCGGCGATCATCTTGTCGCGCTCGCTGAGCTCCAGGCCGGCGAGGAACTTGGCCGACTCGCCGATCGACAGGTCGCAGACCTCGCTGATGTTGCGGTCGTTGATGGTGACCGCCAACGTCGCCGGCTTCAACCGCGCCCCGTTGCACGTGGGGCACGGCACGAGGCGCATGTAGCCCTCGTACTGCTCGCGGCTCCACTCGCTCTCGGCGCCTTCGTGCCGTCGCTTGATCCACGGCACGACGCCCTCGTAGGCCGTCGAGTACTCACGCACACGGCCGTAGCGGTTCTTGTACTTCACCTTCAGGTTGCCGTCGACGCCGTGCAGGATCACCTTCTGCTGCTTGGCGTTGAGCGTGCCGTAGGGCGCGTCGAGGTCAATGTCGTAGTTGGCCGCAACGGCCTCCAGCATGCGCGTGAAGTACTGGGTGTTGCTGCTGCGCCACGGCGCGATCGCCCCGCCGTTGATCGACTGGTCGTGATCCGGGATGAGCAGCTCGGGGTCGACCTCGAAGGTGGTGCCGAGGCCGTCGCACGCCTCGCACGCGCCGTACGGCGAGTTGAACGAGAAGTTGCGCGGTGCCGGCTCGTCGTAGCTCGTGCCGCACTTCGGGCACGCCAGGTGCTGGCTGAAGGTGAGCGTCTCCTCCTGCACCTCGCCCTCGCGCGCGACCAGCTCGACCTCGGCGACGCCGTCGGCCAGCTTCAGCGCGGTCTCCAACGAGTCGGTGAGGCGACGCTCGATCCCGTCGCGGCGCACGAGGCGGTCGATGATGATCTCGATCTTGTGCTGCTCGTAGCGCGCCAGGCGCTCGTCGCGCTTGAGGAACTCGGCGATGTCGACCACTTCGCCGTCGACGCGTGCTCGCACGTAGCCCTGCGAGGCGAGATCCTGCAGCAACGTGTCGTACTCGCCCTTGCGACCGCGCACGACCGGCGCGAGCACCTGGAAGCGCGTGCCGTCGGGCAGCAGCAGGATGCGATCGACGATCTGCTGGGGAGTCTGGCGCTGCAGCCGCGTGCCGTCCTTCGGGCAGTGCTGCACGCCGACGCGGGCGTAGAGCAGGCGGAGGTAGTCGTAGACCTCGGTGATCGTGCCGACCGTTGAACGCGGGTTGCGGCTGGCCGACTTCTGGTCGATCGAGATGGCCGGCGACAGGCCCTCGATGACGTCGACGTCTGGCTTGTCCATCTGCCCGAGGAACTGACGGGCGTACGCGCTGAGGCTCTCCACGTAGCGGCGCTGTCCCTCGGCGTAGATGGTGTCGAACGCCAAGCTGCTCTTGCCCGAACCGGACAGGCCGGTGAACACGATGAGCCGATCGCGGGGCAGCTCGACGTTGATGTTGCGCAAGTTGTGCTCGCGCGCACCGCGCACGGTGATGGTGTTGGACGGGTTCTTCGTCGCAGGGGGCATTGGGCACGACTCTATCAGCAGACGAACACACGTTCTGAGGCCGGAACGGGTGGTCGGTGTGACAGAGTCAGCGCGGTGGGCGATGCGGTGGAGCGCGACGGCGGGCGGACGACAGCGGTCACTGCGCTCATCGTCGTCGGCCTCGGTCTCGCCGTGTTCGCGGCAACGGCTGCCGGCGTCACCCGTGGCTTCGACCGCCACCGCGTGGATCGCAGCGAGGAGCTCGTGCGCGTCGCCATCGCGGTCGGCATCGCGCTCGCAGTCGGTGCGATCGTCATCGCGCTCGTGGCGCGATCCGTTCGCCAGGGCCGGGCATCGCCCACCCTCCTGCGCGGCAGTTCACTGGCGCTGTTCCTGTTCGGCATCGTCGCCCTCGGCGCGATCATCGGTGCCGCGCTGACGCCTGGCGTCCCGTCCGAGTCGGACGGCACCGGGCCTCCCAGTTCGTCGCCGGACACCACCGGCGAGGGCCGAGGCGCGGTGTTCGATCCCGACTCCGGCGAGATCTTCGTCGACACCGACGGCAACGGCGTGTTCGACAAGCGATACATCCCGTGCCCCGACCAGGCCGCAACGATCGCCGCGGAGGTGACGGTGCCGGGGCCACCGAGCAGCGACCCGACGCGACCGACCTACGAGGAGGGCGAGACGGTCTTCGTCCCGATCGATGAGAACTGCGACGGTCATGCCGAGCGCTCGATCGAGGTCGTCGTTCGCCACGGCGCGTTCCCGAACGGCCCGCCGGCGACCACGTTGCCGCCGAAGGTCGACAGCCCGCCGTCGACGTCGTCGAGCTCGTGGTGGATCATCACCATCGGGTTGCTGATCGTGCTTGCCGGGTTGATCGCCGTGCTCGTCAAGGCGCTGCGCACGCGTCCCGACGGCGTCGTGCTGCCACCGCCGCTGCCGATGCCACCCGACGACCCGATGGCGTCCAACGCCGACGTCGCCGCATCCTTCGCCGAGAGCGCGTTGCTGGTGGCCGACGACCCCGACCCACGGCGAGCGATCATCGCCGCGTACGCGCACCTCCTCGAACGGCTCGCCGCCGCGGGGTTCCCGCGCTTGCCGCACGAGGCACCGGAGGAGCACCTCCGACGTTGCCTCAACGCCCTGCGCATCCCGCCCGATTCGTTGAGCACGGTCACCCGTCAGTTCCTCGTCGCCAGGTTCAGCACCCACCCGCTGACTGAGCAGGACCGAGACCAGGTTCGTGACGCGTTGCGCACCGCTGGCGAGCTGCTGCGGGTGAACGCGTGACGTTGCGCCTGTCGCTCATCCTGCTCGGTGCGTGCGCCGTCGCCTCGTTGGCCTTCCCGGCCATCGGACACCTCGCCCTCCAGCTGCTGGCGATCGGCATCTGCGCGCTGCTGGCTGCCGATCTGCTCCGACGGTTGATGGGGCCGCTGCACCCGATGAGCGCGCACCGCATCTGGGTTCCACGTCGCTCCCGCCCAGCGGACGAACTGCCACGTGAGCTCGTCAGCCTGGAGCGCGGCATGCGCGAGGGACGATTGCTGTTCGGCTCGGAGCTGCCCGCACAGCACGTGACGATCCTGCGCAACTGCCTCGTCGAGCGACTGCGACATCGTCACGGCTTGGAGATCGGTCGCCCGACGGACCTGCCGGCGATCGCCGGGATGTTGTCGGCCCCACTGCTCGCGCTCGTCCAGCTCGGCCCCACCGAACCGGTGCGCATCCGCCGCAAGCACGCCCACGCCCTGATCCAGGAGGTCCAACGACTATGACGACGACACCCGCGAGCGCTGCCGAACTCGTGCGCCAGCTGCTCGACGAGGTCGAGCGGGCGATCGTCGGCAAGCGATCGGTGCTCGAGCTGATCGTCGCCGGCCTGATCGCCGACGGGCACGTGCTGCTCGACGACGTGCCCGGCGTCGCCAAGACGCTGGCCGCCCGCTCCATCGCCACCGCCGCCGGGCTCGGTTTCTCCCGCGTGCAGTTCACGCCCGACCTGTTGCCGGCGGACATCACCGGCGCGACGGTGCTCGACCTGTCGACGCGAGAGGCGTCGTTCCGGCCCGGGCCGATCTTCGCCTCGCTCGTCCTCGCCGACGAGATCAACCGCGCCCCGGCGAAGACGCAGGCGGCGTTGCTGGAAGCGATGCAGGAGCGCCAGACCACCGCCGACGGCGTCTCGCATCCGCTGCCGCGGCCGTTCCTGGTGATCGCCACCCAGAACCCGATCGAATCGGAGGGCACCTACCCGTTGCCGGAAGCACAGCTCGACCGCTTCATCCTGCGCACGTCGCTCGGCCTGCCGACACGTGACGAGGAGATCGAGATCGTCCAGCGCCGCCTCAGCCGTGGCACCGACGAGGTCGTGCTGCGGCCCGTGATGGACACGGCGACGTTCCTCGCCGTGCAGCAGTCGTTGGAGTCCGTGCAGATGCACCCGGCGATCACCGGGTACATCGTCGACCTCGTCCGCGCCACGCGGTCGGCGCGCGAGCTCGCCGTCGGCGCCAGCCCCCGCGGTTCGCTGGCCATCACCAAGCTCGCACGCGCGCAGGCGATCATCGCCGGCCGCGACTTCGTCACGCCCGACGACGTTCGCACGGTTGCAGTCGCCGCGCTCGGGCACCGCGTCGTGCTCACGGCCGAGTCGTGGGCGCGGCGAGTGGATCCGATGGTCGTCGTCGACAACGCCGTCAGATCGGTGGGCGCGCCCTCGTGGCGCTGATCCCTCCCAACCGCGATCCGCGAGCGATGGGCACCGCACTGGTGGCCATCGGGCTCCTCACCGCGGCCATGGTCGCGGGCAAGCCGTCACTCTGCATGATCGCCGCGCCGTTCGCCGCCAGCGCGCTGGTCGGCATGCGCGACCGTCGCGGCATCGAGATCGCCGGCAAGATCGATCTCGATCGCACGACCGTGCTGGAGGGCGAGGAGATCTCTGGGGTCGTCACGCTCTCGCTGCCCGGCGGCTCGTCGGGCCGCGTCGTCATCGAGCCGTCGCCGGGATGGTCGCCGGTCGAACCTGCCGACGCGCTGTCGTGGTCGGTCAGCCCGACCGACTCGACGTTCACACGACCGTTCCGAGTTCGCGCCGACGATTGGGGCCGTCATCGCCTCGGCTTCGTCCACGTCACGCTGCGGCGACCGCTCGGCCAGGTGGTCTGGGAGGTCCGCGCCGATGCCTCGCCGACGTTCGACGTGCTGCCTCGGCCGGAGCGCGTCCGCCAGCTGCTGCCGCCACCGGCGTCGCAGAGCGCCGTCGGGCTGCACCGGTCGAGGGCCGTCGGCGACGGCTTCGAGTTCGCCGAGCTCCGGCCCTTCCAACCCGGTGATCGGCTGCGCGACGTCAACTGGCGGGCGACCGCGCGAGCGGCGACGACGCAGGTGAACCGTCGCCACCCGGATCGCGCCGGCGACGTGGTCCTGCTGCTCGACACGTTCGGCGAGATGTTCGGGCCGGCCACCCGCGTGACGCGCGACGCGCTCGCTCGTTCGGCACGCGCCGCGTGGTCGATCGCCGGTCTGCACTTCAACGCGCAGGACCGGGTCGGTCTCGCTGCGCAGGGTCGGGTGGTCGGTGTGCTGCAGCCCTCCAGCGGCGACCGGGCCCGGTACGCGCTGCTCAACGCCCTGCTGTCGATCGGCGGCGCGATGGCCAGTGGCAGCGATGCCGGGGGCGAGGCGCACTTCGATCGGCTACCACCGTCGTCGTTGCTGATCGCCCTCACGCCGCTGGCCGACCGTCGCATGGTCGACCGCTTGGCCGCGCTGCACCGCTCCGGTCGGAGCGTCGCCGTGGTCGTCGTCGACCTGATGGACCTGCTGCCACCGCCGAAGGACGAGACGGCACTCGTGGCGCGAGAGCTGTTCGGGCTGCAGCTCACCGAGCTGCGCGATCAGCTGGTGGAGCTCGGCGTGCCGCTAGCGGTCTGGGGCGCCGACGGCGACATCGCCGGCACGGTGGCCGCGCTCCGACGGACCGGCAGGATCGGCTCGAGCAGTCTCGGAGCGCTGCGGCGATGAGGCAGCGAACGGTCTCCCTGCTGCTCGGCGTCGCCGCCGTGGCGATCATGGCGGTGCCGACGCTCCTGGTCGGCGGCGGTGTGGCGGTGTGCGGTGTGCTGGCCGCCGCGCTGGTGTGGCTGTCCCTGATCAGCCCCACCGAGGAGGTCGTCGGCGCGGCACTGATCCTGGGCGCGGTTGCCGCCGTGCTCGCCCTCGGCCGGGGTCTCGCCGTCACCGGCGCCCTCGCCGTCGTCACGGTCGTCGCTGCGGCGCTGGCCGACGCCAGCCGTGACGCCGGCACGGCCACTCGCGACGAGACGGCCGAGCACGCGCACTGGATGTCGCAAGCCGGGCTCAGCATCGCCCTGGCCACGATCACCACCCTCGCCGTCGGCCTGGCCGTCGCCCTGCATCCACCCCGCTGGCTGGGGCTGGGCGCCATCGGTGCGCTCTCGGCAGTGGTCCTCGTCGTCGCGGCGGTCCGGGTGCTGCGACCCGACAAATCCTTCTGATTTCCGTCAAGTGACGACCGCTGGATGCCGATACACGTCCTGTGACGGGTGGGACATCGGGTGACGGGATCAACAGCACGGCCAGAGCGGTGCTCGACCACCTGTGCCGCCACTCCGGCGTGCCGACGTGGATGATCACGCGCACGCTGGACGGCAACGGCGGCGACGGGCAGGACGGCCAGGTCGTTCTCGCCATCGCCCGACCCGAAGCCGGCCTCGATCTGCACCAGGTGCTGCGCCACGACCTGGCCACCGATGACCGCTTGAGCGGCACGACGATCACCTCGGTCGCGGTGCGACTGCCGGACGGCACGCCGATGGGCTCGCTCGTCGGCGTCCAGTACGTGCCACGACAGGACGCACAGAACGCGGCAGGCGATGCCAACGACGACGGGCTGCTCGAGCTGCTGGCCGACACCATCGGCGGGCTGTGGCACGGCGAGATCGCGCTGGCCGCGGAGCATCGCCGCAACGAACGGTCGGCTGCTCCCACCGACACGCTGACCCAGCTGTCCAACCGTCAGTCGTGGGAGCTGCAGCTGCGTCGCGAGGACCTGCGACTGGCGCAGCTCGGCGACAGCGCGTCGGTCGTCATGGTCGACCTCGACGACCTCAAGCGACGCAACGAGAACTTCGGCCACGAGGCCGGCGACGAGCAGCTGCGCGAAGCCGCACGCATCTGTCGCGACGTGGCCGACGGGCGGCACTTCGCCGCTCGCACGTCCGGTGACGAGTTCGGCATCCTCATGCTGTCGCGACCCACCGCAGACGTCGACGAGCTGGCGCAGAACCTGCGGCACTCGCTGAGCGCGCTCGGCGTGCCGGCAACCGTCGCTGTCGCCCATCGCCTCCCCGGCGAGCCCCTCGACGACACGGTCGCACGGGCCAAGGCCTCGATGCTGGCCACCCACGCCGAAGCCGCGCCGCAGACCGGCGACCCCGGCGCGCAGGCCGAGCTGCTCGAAGCGCTGGAGCGCGGCGCCATCCGTGCCTACTTCCAGCCGATCGTCGATCTCCGCACGGGCGAGGTCGTCGCGCTCGAGGCACTCGCCCGGTGGCAGACGCCGGAGGGCGTGCGCGAGCCGGACCAGTTCCTGCACCGCCTCCAGGAGGCCGGGCTGCTCGGCGCGCTGTTCGATCGCATCGTCGACGACGGCCTGTCGTGGCTGGTCGAGTTCCGCCACGTCTCCCCCAACCTCCAGCTCGCCGTCAACTTCGAGTTCGACGCGGTGCCCGAGCGGGGTCTGCTGCAGTGCATCCTCGATCGCACCGAAGCGCACGGGCTGCCGCCGAGCGTCCTGTCGCTGGAGCTCAGCGAGCGTCAGACGTTCGATCTCGCCGGCCCGATCCGTGCCGAGCTGCTGGCCGTCGCCGACACCGGCGTGCGCCTGATGCTCGACGACTTCGGCACCGGCTTCGCGTCGTTGGAGACGTTGACCTCGCTGCCGATCTCCGGCGTCAAGCTCGACCGTCGCTTCACCGGCCAGGTGGTCAGCGGTGACCGTGAGCCGGCCGTGGTGAAGGCGATGATCTCGATGGCCGCCGAGGCGGGCCTCGTCGTGATCGCCGAAGGCATCGAGACGCAGACGCAGTGCGACCGCCTCGTGCGCCTCGGCTGCCGCCTGGGTCAGGGCTACCTGTTCGCCCTGCCCCAGCCGCCGGACAGCGTCACCGCCGTCCTCTCGGCCCCCCTCGTCTCCGCCTGGTGATCCGGCCCGGTGATCAGCCGGCGTCGCGGAGCTCGCGGCGGAGCTCGTTGACCTCGTCGCGCAGGCGGGCGGCGTACTCGAACTTCAGCTCGGCGGCTGCTTCGTGCATCTCCTCCTCCAGGGTCTGGATGAGGCGGGCGAGCTCCTGCTGCGGCAGCGTCTTCAGCTCGCGCTGCACCTTGTCGCGTTCGCGCTGACGGCGACGATCCTTGCCCGGCACGGGCGCACCCTCGTCGGGACGCAGCAGGCTGAGGATGTCGCCGACGGCCTTGCGGATGGTCTGCGGGTTGATCCCGTGCTCGGCGTTGTAGGCGATCTGCTGGGCACGCCGACGTTGCGTCTCGCCGATCGCCCGCTCCATCGACGGGGTGATCTTGTCGGCGTACATCACGACCTGACCATCGACGTTGCGGGCGGCACGTCCGATGGTCTGCACGAGCGAGGTCTCGCTGCGCAGGAACCCTTCCTTGTCGGCGTCGAGGATGCACACGAGCGACACCTCGGGCAGGTCGAGGCCCTCACGCAACAGGTTGATGCCGACCAGCACGTCGAACTCGCCGAGGCGCAAGGCGCGCAGGATCTCGATGCGTTGGATGGTGTCGATGTTGCTGTGCAGGTAGCGCACCCGCAGGCCCTGCTCGAGCAGGTACTCGGTGAGGTCTTCTGCCATCTTCTTGGTGAGGGTGGTGACGAGGATCCGGTCGCCGCGGGTGATGCGATCGTTGACCATCTCCATCAGGTCGTCGATCTGCCCCTTGGTCGGGCGGACGATGACCTCCGGGTCGGTGAGCCCGGTGGGGCGGACGATCTGCTCGACCACCTGGCTGCTGTGCTCGATCTCCCACTTGGCCGGGGTGGCGGACATGCACACGCACTGGTTGATCCGCTCGAGCACCTCCTCGAAGCGCAGCGGCCGGTTGTCGCGGGCGCTCGGCAGGCGGAAGCCGTGCTCGACGAGGATGTCCTTGCGGCTCAGGTCGCCGAGGTACTGACCGTGCAGCTGCGGGATGGCCTGGTGGCTCTCGTCGATGACGAGCAGGAAGTCCTTCGGGAAGTAGTCGATGAGGGTGAACGGCGGCTCGCCCGAGCTGCGACCGTCGATGTGCATGGAGTAGTTCTCGATGCCGTTGCAGTAGCCGACCTCCTGGATCATCTCCAGGTCGTACTGGGTGCGCATGCGCAACCGCTGCGCCTCGAGCAGCTTGCCGTTGGCCTCGAACCACGCCAGCCGCTCGGCCAGCTCGGCCTCGATGCCGATGACCGCCTTGCGCATCCGCTCGTCACCGGCGACGTAGTGGGTGGCCGGGAAGATGAGCACCTCGGTGAGCTCGTTCAGGTTCTCGCCGGTGAGCGGATCCACGACCGTGATGCGATCCACCGTGTCGCCGAACATCTCGATGCGCAGCACCGTCTCGTCGTAGCTCGGGTGCACCTCGATCGTGTCGCCGCGCACGCGGAACTTGCCGCGGCCGAGGGTCATGTCGTTGCGGTCGAACTGCAGGTCGACCAAGCGGCGCAGCACGCTGCGCATGTCGTAGTCGACCCCGGTGTGCAGCTCCAGCAGCTGCCCGCGGTACTCCTCCGGGTTCCCCATGCCGTAGATGCAGCTGACCGAGGCGACCACGATCGTGTCACGACGGGTGAGCAGCGCGGCGGTGGCCGAGTGGCGCAGCCGATCGATCTCGTCGTTGATCGACGAGTCCTTCTCGATGTAGGTGTCGCTGGAGGCGATGTACGCCTCGGGCTGGTAGTAGTCGTAGTAGCTGACGAAGTACTCGACCCGGTTGTTCGGGAAGAACTCGCGCATCTCCTGCGTCAGCTGGGCGGCCAACGACTTGTTCGGCGCCAGGATCAGCGTCGGCCGCTGGGTCTCCTGGATGGTCCAGGCGATGGTCGCGCTCTTGCCGGAACCGGTGATGCCGAGCAGCGTCTGGAACCGGTCGCCGCGGTTGACACCCTCGCTGAGCTGGGCGATGGCCGTTGGTTGATCGCCCGCCGGTTGGAAGTCGGACACCACGGTGAACGGCTGGTCGCGGGTGCCGCTGACGGACGTGTTGGAGCCGGTGGAAGACACATCCCGAGCCTACCGCGGGGGTGTGACACGGCGAACGGGCGTTCGTGTCATGATCTGCGCATGCCCGACGCAGAGCCCGTTGCGCTGCTCGATCTGCCACTTCGCACCGAGCGGCTGACGATCGACGCGATCACGTTGGCCGATGCGCCGGCGTTGACCGCCCTGCGCAACGACCCGGAGATCGCCCGCCTGCAGGACTGGGACCTGCCGTACACCCGCGCCGAAGCGTCGATCGCCGGCCAGCCCGAGGTCGTCGCTGCGGGCACCAGCACGAACCTCGCCATCCGCCTCCTCGGCTCGCCGGAGCTGATCGGCGACGTGTACGTCGGCATCGACGAGGACGCGGCCACGATCACGATCGGCTACTCGCTGGCGACGGCGCACCAGGGCTGTGGCTACATCACCGAAGCGGTCGGCACCGTCGTCGACGCGCTGCTGCAGCACGCGTCGGTCCACCGCTTCGTCGCCACGCTCGACCCCACGAACGCCGCATCGGCGCGCGTGCTCGAATCGACGGGGTTCCGGTACGAGGGCCGCACCAAGGAGAGCGCCCTCATCCGCGGCGAGTGGCTGGACGACGACTGCTACGCGCTGCTGCGCAGCGACCGAGAGGCCTGGCTCGGACGCGACCGTTCGCGACCGGCCGACGTGCGCTTCGTCGAGTTCGGCTTCGGCACCGAGCGGGCGTACTACAGGCTGGCCACGCACCAGTCGCAGCGCAGCTTCGTCGCCTCGATGCCCGACTCGTTCGCCGACGCGCTGATGCCGTTCGACACCGACGGCCGGCGGCTCGTGCCGTGGATGCGCGGCGTCGAGGCCGATGGTGTAGCCGTCGGCTTCGTCATGATCGGTGAAGCCAACGAGCAGCAACCGGAGCCGTACCTGTGGCGGCTGCTGATCGACAGGTTCCACCAACGACGCGGCATCGGCGACCGCGTGCTCGACCTCGTCATCGACGAACTTCGTGCGCGGGGCTTCACGTCGATGACGACGAGCTGGGGCACCGGGTCCGGCTCGCCGGAGCGCTTCTACCTGCGGCGCGGCTTCGAGCCGACCGGAGAGCTGGACGACGACGAAGTGGTCGCCCGCTTGCGCTTCGGTTTGCGCGAGCCCGATGGCGGTACGCCGTAGAGGAAGTCGGCGGGCAGTTGCGGAAGCGCCGTCAACCGCTCCCACAGCGCATCCACCTGGGGCACCAGCGCGTCGAGATCGCCACCGTTGTCGATCACCACGTCGGCGATCTTCAACCGGTCTTCGCGCGTCGCCTGTCGGGCGATGCGGGCACGCGCATCGGCTTCGTCGAAGCCGCGGAACCGCACCAGCCGCTCCACCTGCACCTCGACGGGCACGTCGACGACGACCTTCATCTGCAGTCCGTCGCGTGGGTTCTCGGTGAGCAGCGGGATGTCCAGCACCACCACCCGGTCGCCGGCCACCTCGGCGTTCACTCGCGCGGCCATCGCCTTGCCCACGGCCGGGTGGACGATGCCGTTCAGCGCGGTCAGCGCCTCGGCGTCGCCGAACACGATGGCAGCGAGCGCCGGACGATCGAGCGATCCGTCGGCAGCGATCACCGAGTCGCCGAACCGTTCGGCGATCTGTGCGAGCACCGGCGAGCCGGGCGCCTGCACCTCGCGGGTGATGGCATCCGCGTCGACGAGCACCGCGCCGCGCTCGACCAGCAGCGCGCTCACAGTGGACTTGCCGGAGCCGATGCCCCCGGTGAGGCCGATCAAGATCACGGCTCGAACCGTACTGTTCCAACCGGCGCGCGGACCGTGTCAGTAGGATCACTGCAAATGGCCGACGACTCCGATGAGCTGCCATCGCTGAGCTGGCCCCTGGTCGAGCGCCGGTCGCGCAGCCAGGATCCGCCCGATGGGGTGGAACGACGTCGTGTGCGCGCCGCGGCGATGCCCGAGTCGGCCGCACCGAACCTCACGGCCGCGCCGCTCTGGCCGTTTCGGTTGGCAGCCATCGCCGGCGCCGTGTTCCGTGCGGCCAACGACTACAGCTGGTCGAACTGGACCCTGATCATCTCGACCCTCGTGATCGTCGCCTACAGCGCGTTCGCCTGCCTGCGTCCGGTGCCGTACCGCAACGATGCCCGCGTCCGGTTGCAGATCGTCGTCGAGCTGGCGTTGACCACCGTCATCGTCCTCGTGACCGGCGCCTGGGGATCACCGTTCGCGCTGTGCCTGATCCCGACGTGCATGCTCGCCGGGTTCGCCGCCGGCGGCCTGTTCAGCGCGCAGCTGGCTGCGGCCGCGGCCGCAGCGATCACGCTGCAGTACGTGCCGGACATGGGCTTCCGGGCCGGGCTGCAAGACGCCGCGCTCTGGAGCGGCCTGCTCGGGTTGGTCGCGTTCACGAGTGGGCTGGCCCACCGCGCCGCGTACGACGCAGCGCGCCAGCAGGAGCTCGCGCTCGACCGCGTCAGTCGACTGGCCGAAGCCAACTCGTTGCTGTTCGCGCTCCAGCGCGTGGCACAGACGCTGCCGGCCTCGCTCGACCTCGACGACGTGCTCGACACGACGGTCAATCGCGTCCGCACGCTGATCCCGCTCGACCTCCTCGTCGTCTACGCGGCCGAACCGGGACGTGGCACCTTCTCCCCGATCCGCACCGTCGGCATCGACGACGTGCCTGCGGTGTCCTCGCTGGAGGAGCTGCCTGACGGATTGCGCGCTGCCGTCGAATCACCGCGCACCGTTCGCCGCGACGTCATCCCACCGGGCACGGGGTTGCACCCGGACGCGCGCTCGGGCCTCTACGCCTCGTTGCGAGCGCGCGGTGCGTTGGTCGGGCTGATCGCCGTCGAGGCGAGGGCTCCAATGGCCTTCGGACAGCAGCAGGCGGAGATCATCCACGGGCTCACCGAACCGTTCGGCATCGCCATCGACAACGCGCGCATGTTCCGTCGCATCCGCACGCTCGCCGCCGACGAGGAGCGCTCGCGCATCGCCCGCGACCTCCACGACCACATCGGTTCGTCGCTGGCACTGATCGGCTTCGAGATCGACCGCGCCGCATCGGTGGCCGCCGAAGGTGGCGCCGTCGAGCCGGTGCTCAACGAGCTGCGCGGTCAGGTCAGCGCGGTGGTCGCCGACGTGCGCGAGACGCTCTACGACCTGCGCACCGAGATCAGTGAATCGAAGGACTTCGCCGAGACGATCCGCGACTTCCTGCACCGCGTGGAACGCCGCACGGGCATCGCCACCACCCAACAGGTCCGCATCAACGGGCGCCTCCCGCTGCAGCAGGAGCGAGAGCTGTGGCAGATCCTGCGCGAGGCGGTCACCAACATCGAACGGCACAGCCAGGCCGACAATTTGGAGGTCATCCTCTTCGAATCGCCGACGACTGCCCTGCTCAGGGTGCGTGACGACGGGATCGGGCTTGGGAACCGGCCAGTACGTGCCGATAGCTATGGCATGGTTGGCATGCGCGAGCGCGCGGAACGGATCGGGGCAGAGTTCAGCACCCGCACTCCCAGCCGCGGCGGCACCGAAGTACGCGTGTCGTTGCGCACAGATCAAATGGGGTTGTGATGGGTTTGACCGTGATGCTGGTGGACGACCACACGATGCTCCGACAGGGGCTGCGGCGGGCGCTCGAGGCAGAGGGGATCGAGGTCGTCGCCGAAGCCGGCGACGGTCGCGACGCGATCCGCATCGCCCTCGATCGCAAGCCCGACGTCGTCCTGATGGACGTGTCGATGCCCGACATGGACGGCGTCGAGGCCACTCGGCAGTTGTGCGACGCAGACGCCCGCCAACGTGTGGTGATGTTGACGATGCACATGGATCGCGCCGTCATCGAGCGGGCCATCAAGGCCGGCGCGGTGGGCTACCTGACGAAGGACTCGTCGGTCAGCGAAGTCGTGCTCGCCATCCGGCTGGCCGCCAACGGCGACAAGCCGATGTCACCGAAGCTCGCCGAGGCGATGCTCGAAGAGGTCCGCCGCGACGAGCCGATGATCTCCAACCGCGAGGAGGAGGTGCTGCAGCTGGTCGCCGACGGGCTCGGCACCAACGACATCGCCGAGCGGCTCTTCATCAGTCAGAAGACGGTGAAGAACCACCTGGCGTCGATCTACGAGAAGCTCGACGCACGCGACCGCACGCAAGCCGTGCTGACCGCGGTGAAGATGGGGATCGTCAAGCTGACCTGACCGCCGTGCGGCCAGGTCAGCCGGAGATCACTCTGCGGCTTCCTCGGCCGGCTCGGCCTCGACGGCGGCGGCAGCTGCGGCGGCCGGCGACTCGCCCGGCATCTCGGCAGGAAGTTCGGCCGGACGCTCGGCGTCGGGGTTCTCCTGGTAGTACTCGGCCCACGCGGCTTCGCGCTCGGCGTCGTCGCCACCGGCAGTCCAGTTGCCGTGCTCGTCGATCTCGAAGTGCTGGCGGTACTCCTCGGCCAGCTCGCCACCCTCGGCTGCCTGCTTGATCGACAGGCTGATGCGGCGACGGGCGAGGTCGAGATCGATGATCTTGACCCACAGCTCCTCGCCGGGCGTGACGACCTGCTCGGGAGCGTCGACGTGGTGGGTGCTCATCTCGCTGATGTGCACGAGGCCTTCGATGCCGTCGCCCACCTGGACGAAGCCACCGAACGGCACCAGCTTGGTGACCCGGCCGTAGACGAGCTGGCCCACTTCGTGGGTGCTGGCGAACTCCTGCCACGGATCCTGCTGGGTGGCCTTGAGCGACAGGCTGATGCGCTCGCGGTCGAAGTCGACGTCGAGGACCTGCACGGTGACCGGGTCGCCGACGGCGACGACGGCACCCGGGTGGTCGACGTGCTTCCACGACAGCTCGCTGACGTGGATGAGGCCGTCCATGCCGCCGAGGTCGACGAACGCACCGAAGCTGACGACGCTCGACACGACGCCCTCGCGGATCTCGCCCGGCTTGAGGTTGGTGAGGAAGCTGTCGCGGCTCTCCTTCTGCGTCTCCTCGAGGAAGGCGCGACGGCTGAGCACGACGTTGTTGCGGTTCTTGTCGAGCTCGATGATCTTGGCCTGCACGGTCTTGCCGACGTACGGGACCAGGTCGCGCACACGGCGCAGCTCGACGAGCGATGCGGGCAGGAAGCCGCGCAGGCCGATGTCGACGATGAGGCCGCCCTTGACGACCTCGATGACCGGCCCTTCGACCATGCCATCGGCTTCCTTGATCTTCTCGATGGTGCCCCAGGCCCGCTCGTACTGCGCCCGCTTCTTGGACAGCAGCAGGCGGCCTTCCTTGTCCTCCTTCTGGAGGACGAGGGCCTCGATCTCGTCGCCGATGGAGACGATCTCGTGCGGGTTGACGTCGTTGCGGATGCTCAGCTCACGGGCGAGGATCACGCCTTCGCTCTTGTACCCGATGTCCAGCAGGACCTCGTCCTTGTCGACCTTGACGACCGTGCCGTTGACCAGCTGGCCGTCTTCGACGTCGACCATCGTCCCTTCGATCGCATCAGCGAAGGACATGCCGAGATCGTCGGAGATCACTTGGCGGGGCTGGTAGTTGCCCTCCTCGTCGAAGGTGCCGAAGGCGCCTGCTGCGGGGGAGGTGGTCGTGGTGTCGGACAAGGGACGATCGCTTTCGAAAGGACTGCACGAGTAGGAACGGGTGGAAACCCATGAACCGGCTGGTAGCCGGACCGGTCGAGGATACCAGGCAGCTTCCGCCACGTCACCAGTGCCGGCGCGCCGTCACCAGGAATTCAGCTGACTCCGTGGAGGGCGGTTCCTGCCCGTAGCTGCCCGGTTCCACGCTGCTGATGCTGGTCGCTGCGAGGCCGACGGAGCTGCACAGCAGGCGCAGCTCGCGGGGCGTGTAGCACCCGGTCCACAGGTCGACTTCGCGGGGTTCGCCCTGCTCGTTGCGCACCTCGGTGCGCTCGTGGCTGACCCCGGTGTCGGCATCGAAGGTCGCCGCCTCGTGGTACTTCACCGCGAAGTAGGCGCTGAAGGCACTGAGCGCCAGACGGCCATCGGGCTTGAGCGCGTTGCTCATCCGTTGCAGCACGACCTGGTCGTCCCCGTTGGCGGTCATCAGCCCGAAGGCGCCCTGGCACAGGCAGATCACTGCGTCGAACTCGGCGTCGAAGGCGAGGTGGCGAGCGTCGAGGCGTTCGAAGGTTGCGCCGTTGGGCGCGTTGCCCGTGGCCAGCTCGATGAACCGCTCGCTGATGTCGATGCCGTGGACCGGTATGCCCCGGCGGGCGAGCTCGTGGGCATGTCGCCCGGGCCCGCAGCCGACGTCGAGCACGCGCTGGCCCGGTTCGAGGCACAGCACGTCGACGATGTGATCGACCTCTTGCACCGTCCCCTTGGTGAACGAGTAGCGCAGGTACGCCGACCCGAGGTGCTCGGCGATCGGCTCGAACCAGTGCCCCTGCTCCCCCATCCCGCCATCCTGCCGCGGCCGCCCTCCCTTCTCGGGCAGATTTGCGACACCTCCTGTCACGATCCGCACCGAGAACCCCGAATCCGCCCTTCTCGTTGCGTGCGGCGACAGCTTCGGTCGCTCGATGCAACGAGAATGCAGCATGGGCGTCGACACACCGATCGTCGAGCACCTCGAGGAGGTTCACCTCGCGGCGCGGCCGTTCTACTGCGCCGTTGTCATCTTCAACGTCCTTCTGTCGTGGCTCAGCGCCTGGTTCGTTGCACTCGTTCTCGTCCGACCGTTCCCCGTTCCACTCGCGCTCGTCTTCCTCGGCTCGATTCCCATCGTCCTCGTCGCGACGATCCTCCGGCTGCGCGTCTGCGGTGTGCGCGGTCGAGCCGCCGACGATCTCATCGTCCAGCGCTTCTGGAGCCGTTCGTCGGTTCGCTCCGCCGACATCACTCGAGTGAGCGAACGTCTCGTCTGGTTCTCGGCGGGCCATGTGACGGTCCCGACGCTGCACCACGGCAGCTCGCGCGAGATCAAGGTCACCACCTCGCTCGAACGCCACGACGATCTCGTCCGAATTCGCCGCTTCGCGCTGTGGGCGCGCACCATGCACAACGATCGACGATCGTGATCAGACCTTCTCGTTGCGTGCGGCGACAGCTTCGGTCGCTCGATGCAACGAGAAGAGCGCCGCTTCGAGATCAGCCTTTGGCGTCGGCCCAGGTCTGGCCCCAGCTGACGTTGACCTCGAGGGGGACGTCCAGGTGGGCGGCGTCGTGCATCAGACCGATGACCAGCGGGCCGACTTCGTCTCGCTCGTCGGTGGGCACCTCGACGAGCACCTCGTCGTGGACCTGCAGGACGAGGCGGCTGTCGACGCCCTTGGCTTCGAGCTCGCGATCGATGTTGACCAGCGCGACCTTGAAGATGTCGGCTGCCAAGCCTTGGATGCCGGCGTTCATCGCCTGGCGCTCGCCGGCCTGGCGAATGCGGAAGTTGCTGTTCGACAGCTCGGGGATCGGGCGCCGGCGCCCGAACAACGTCTCCGTGTAGCCACGCTGCCGCGCCTCGACGACGGTGCGATCCATGTACGCCTTCACGTTCGGGAACGCCACGAAGTACGCGTCGAGGATCACGGCGGCCTCGTCGGTCGGGATGCCGAGCCGCTGACCGAGACCGTAGGCCTCCATCCCGTAGGCCAGGCCGTAGCTGACCATCTTCGCCTTGGACCGCTGCTCGAGCGTGACGGCCTTCGGCTCGACGCCGAACACGCGCGACGCGGTCGCGTTGTGGATGTCGGTGCCGCTGGTGAACGCCTCGATGAGCCCCGGATCCTGGGCGAGGTGGGCGATGCAGCGCAGCTCGATCTGGTTGTAGTCGGCGACGAGCAGCACGGTTCCGGGCCCAGGGATGAACGCCTTGCGGAACTGGCGACCCTCCTCGCTTCGCACCGGGATGTTGTGCAGGTTCGGTTGATCGCTGCTCAACCGGCCGGTGCGGGCGACGGTCTGGTTGAAGGTGGCGTGGATGCGCCCGTCGGGAGCGACCTCGGCCAGCAGGCCGGTGCCGTAGGTGCCGCGAAGCTTCTCCACCTCGCGGTACTGCAGCAACGGGTCGATGAACTCGGGCCACTCGTCGCGCAGCTTCTCCAGCGTCGCCGCGTCGGTGCTGAACCCGGTCTTCGTCTTCTTGCCGGGCGCCAGCTGACGCTCGGTGTACAGGATCTCGCGCAGCTGGATCGGCGAGTTGAGGTTGAACGGGCGGCCGGCGACGCGCACCAGTTCGGCACCGAGACGCTCGACCTCGGCGGTGAGCTTCTCGTTCAGCCGGCGCAGCTCGGTTGCGTCGACGGCGATGCCGACGTGCTCCATCTTGGCCAACACCTTCACCAACGGGTTCTCGATGGTGCGGTACAGCTCGGCCATGCCCTGCGCCTCGAGCGCCCGCTCGATGGCCGGCGACAGCTTGCTGATCGCCAGCGCAGCGCGGCCAGCCTGCTGGCGTTCGTCGGCACCGCCACCGAAGTCGAGCTGGCCGGACGACCCACCGTCGGTCGGCATCTCGAACGTCGTGTAGCGGGCGAGCAGGTCGGGCAACGCGTAGCGCGTGTCCGCCGGGTCGATGAGGTAGGCCGCGATCGCGACATCGAGACCGAGACCGTCGACGGCCGCGCCGCGGTCGAGCAGCCAGCGCAGGAACGCCTTGGCGTTGTGGCCGCGCAGCGACGGATGCCCGGCGAACGCGGCGAGCACGCCTGCGTCGCGCAGGGCGGCGTCGGCGATCCACACGACGTCGGCCGACGTCTCGTCTCGCGTGACGGCAACACCGACGATCTCGCTGCGACCCGGCTCGCCGACCCACGCGACACCGAGGTCGAGGTGCTCCAGTGCGGACAGCGCCAGCACGATCTCGGCTGCGTCGGTGAGGTCGGTGACCTCTGCTTCGAGCACCTCCGAGGGCGACGAGGACACCTCCGGCACATACGAGTTCCCGGAACCCAACGAGCCCAACGCCTCGTACAACCGGTCGTGGAGCGTGCGGAACTCGAGGAAGTCGAACAGCTTGCGCACCTCGGGCCCGTTGGGCTGGATGGTGAGCGAGTCGAAGTCGACCTCGATCGGGGCGTCGCGACGCAGCACCATCAGGTCGACGTTGTTGCGCACGCGCTCTTCGAACTCGGCCAACGAGGCCTTCAGCTTCGGGGTCTGCTTGTCGACGTTGGCGAAGATGCCGTCGAGGCTGCCGTAGGTGTTGAGGAGCTTGGCCGCCGTCTTCTCCCCCACGCCCGGCACGCCTTCGAGGTTGTCGCTCGGATCGCCGCGGAGCGCGGCGTACTGCGGGTAGATCTCCGGCGTCACACCGGTCTTCTGGGCGATGCCGGCCTCGTCGTAGAGCGCGTAGTCGCTGACGCCGCGACGGTTGTAGAGCACCTTCACGTGCGGGTCGTGCACGAGCTGGTAGCTGTCGCGGTCGCCGGTGACGATGAGCACGTCGTGGCCCTGCGTCTTCCCCTTCTCGGCGATGGTGGCGATGATGTCGTCGGCTTCCCAGCCGGCGAGATCGAACACCGTGACGTTCAACGCAGCGAGCACCTCGCGCACGAGCCCCATCTGCTGGCGCAGGATGTCCGGTGCTGCCTCGCGCTGCGCCTTGTACAGCGGGTTGGCCTCGTGGCGGAACGTCGGCTCGGGACGGTCGAAGGCGACGAGGATGCCGTCGGGCTTGTGGTCCTTCACCAGGTTGATGAACATCGACGTGAAGCCGAAGACAGCGTTGGTGACCTGGCCCGATGCCGTCGCCATGTCGGTCGGCAGGGCGAAGAAGGCGCGGTAGGTCAGCGAGTTGCCGTCGAGGAGCAGGACCTTCATCGCGTGCCCGTCACGGTGTGAGGGTGCCGGCGAGGATCCGCTCGGCGACCTCGCGCATGCGCGAGCGCTCGCTCATCGCGGTGCGCTGGATGAAGGTGAAGGCGTCGCCTTCCTTCATCCCGAACTGGTCGATGAGGATCCCCTTGGCGCGATCGATGATCTTGCGCGACTCGAGCTGCTCGCCGAGCGCGTCGACCTCGCCGCTGAGGTGCTGCAGCTCGCGGAAGCGCCCGATGGCCACCTCGATGGCCGGAATGAGATCGCTCTTCTGGTACGGCTTGACGAGGTAGGCGAGGGCGCCGGCGTCACGGGCCTCTTCCACAACCTCGCGCTGGCTGAACGCGGTGAGCATCAGAACGCCACACAGCCGCTCGGCGGAGATGATCTGTGCCGCCTCGAGACCGTCCATGCCCGGCATCTTGATGTCGAGGATGGCCAGGTCCGGTTTGAGCTCGCGCACGAGGTCGACGGCCTGATCGCCGCGTCCGGTCTCGCCCACGACGTCGTAGCCCTCTTCTTCGAGGGTCTCACGCAGGTCGAGGCGGATGATTGCTTCGTCCTCGGCGATCACAACTCGGATGGTCAACGGCTTTCCCTTTCGCGCCCGGCCCGGCTCGCCCACATTCAAGCAGGTTGCTGCTACATCGAGTCCAAGAGCTGGTCCTGGCGGGCCTCCAGCTCGGCGATGCGTTGGATCACGTGGGCCCGATGGCCCTGCATCGCATCGGCGTGGGCGTCGTCGTCCATGTGCACGAGCTGCTCGCCGATGAGGTCGAGCTCGGCGCGCAGCTTGCGTATCTCAGCACCGACCTTGCGCAGCCGGGCCTCGGTTCGGCGGGTTCCCACGTCGGAAGTGTAGGGACCTCGGCCAAACTGGCAGGCGTGTACGACGAGTGGGGCATCGCCGAGGGCTACTTCGACGTCGACGGCGAGTGGCATCCCACCGACCCCCTGACGATCGGGCTGCTGCGCGACGTAATCGGCGACCACACCGTGATCGACTCGCCGCCGCTGTGGTTCGTCGCTGAGCACGACGCACCGATGCTCTGGGGCCCGTGCCGCGTCATCCTCGAGGACGGTCGCGAGCTCGGGCCCGTCGATCACCTCCCCACCGATCTCCCGTGCGGCTACCACACCTTGCGTCCCGAGCACGGCGGTCCGGACACCGCGTTGGTCGTCCATCCGGCGCGCTGCCCCGATGCACCCGACGGGTGGGGGTTGGCCGCGCAGGTCGCGTCGCTGTGGCGTCGCGACGGGTGGGGCATCGGCGACCTAGCCGACGTCGCCGAGCTCGGTGCGTCGGTTGCCGGGCACGGCGGATCGGTGCTGCTGCTCAGCCCGTTGCACTCGCCGGCGCCGACGTTTCCGCAGGAGGACAGCCCGTATTACCCCAGTTCCCGCCGGTGGCTGAACCCGATGCTGGTGCCGATCCACGACGAGTCACCGCCGTCGGTGAACAACGCGCCCGGCGGACTGATCGAGCGCGATTCGGTGTGGCGAGCGAAGCGCAACTGGATGGCGGCCCGCTTCGAGACCGCCAAGCAGGACGCCGTCTGGCGCAGCTGGGCTCGCGCCCAAGGTTCGGACCTGTGGCGCTTCTGCGCGTGGAACGCGCTGGCCGACGAGTACGGCCCGCGGTGGCGCGACTGGCCGGAGTCGATGCGTTCGCCGGAGCGCAACGAGGTGGTCGACCGCACGATGACCGATCGCGACTTCGCCGATCGATGCGACTTCCACGCGTACTGCCAGTGGCTGGTCGCCGCGGAGGTCGCCCACGCGTCTGCGGCTGCGGGCATCGGACTGATCGGCGACCTCGCCGTCGGCAGCTCACCCGATGGTGCCGATGCGTGGATGCACCAAGGGCTGATGGCATTGAACGTGCGCATCGGCGCGCCGCCCGACACGTTCAACGCCGACGGACAGGAGTGGGGACTGCCGCCGTTCATCCCGAGCAAGGCGCGAGCCGCGCACTTCCGACCGTTCATCGCCATGGTCCGCGCTGCGTTCAGTGGCATGGCCGGGTTGCGCATCGACCACGTGATGGGCCTGTTCCGTCAGTGGTGGGTGCCCGCCGGGTTGCCGCCGACGAAGGGTGCGTACGTGCGTCAGCCGTCCGAGGAGCTGCTGGCGATCATCCGCTTGGAAGCGCAGCGCGCCGGAGCGTTCGTGGTCGGCGAAGACCTCGGTACCGTCGAGGACGGCGTGCGGGAGGCGATGCGCGACAGCAACATCCTCGGCACGACGGTGTGGTGGTTCGATCCGGAAGCAGCCGAGTGGCCGCAGGCGACGCTGGCAACGGTGACGACGCACGACCTGCCGTGCGTCGCCGGTGTGATCGCCGGCACCGACGGCACCGACGAGATGCGCGACGCGCTCGACGAGCTGCCGGGCCGTTCGCAGGTGGTCGCGGTCCACGAGTCGTTGGGTGCCAGCCCCGCCCGGTTGCGTCTGGCCTCGCTCGACGACCTCGCCGGCGCCACCGAACGACCCAACCAACCCGGCACCCTCGCCCACCAGCACCCCAACTGGCGCCGCCGCATGCCCGGCTCGGTGGCTCAGCTGCTCGACGGCGAGCCGGGTGCATCGATCATCGCCGCCATGTCGAACGGCGGTCGTCCGACACCTCGATGAGGTATGAGCGGCCCATGACCGCCAACTTCTCATCGCGCACCGAACACCGGACCATCCGGGCACACCCAGAAGCGAACGTGCGGTTCTGGGTGTGCCCAGAACCTGCCGCCTGCCGGTGCCCGAGGTGGGACTCGAACCCACACGCCCTTTCGGACAACGGATTTTGAGTCCGTCGCGTCTGCCATTCCGCCACTCGGGCGAGTGACACGGCGAGGCTAGCGGGCGCTCCCTAGCTACCGCTCAGTAGTACCACTGGCCTGAGTGATGGGTCTAACGTGAGCCGCATCATGCTTGCGTTCACGTTTCCCGGCCAGGGGTCCCAACGGCCGGGCATGGGTCGCCCGTGGGAGCACCACGACAGTTGGGAGCTCGTCACCGAGGCGTCGGAGTACGCCGAACGTGATGTGGCGCGCCTCCTGCTCGATGCCGACGCCGACGAACTGAAGGACACCCGCAACGCTCAGCTCACCACGTTCGTGTCGAGCCTGATGGTGCTGGACGCGGCCGAGCGGCTGGGTCTCGAGCCGAGCTTCTGCGCCGGTCACAGCCTGGGCGAGTACACCGCCCTCACCGCCACCGGCGCGCTGAGCTTCGACGACGGCGTGCGCCTCGTCAGCGAACGCGCCGACGCGATGCACATCGCCGGCGGCGACAACCCGGGCACGATGGCCGCGGTCCTCGGGCTCGATGACGACCTCGTCGAGGTGGCCTGCCGCCGCGCCGACGCCGACGTGTGGGTGGCCAACTTCAACGCTCCCGGCCAAGTCGTGATCGCCGGATCGCCCGACGGCGTCGCCGCGGCGAGCATCGTCGCCAAGGAGCTCGGCGCGAAGAAGGTCATGCCGCTGCAGGTCTCCGGCGCCTTCCACACGCCGTACATGACCCCGGCTCGCGACCGGTTGCGCAAGGCGATCGCCGAGGCGAACCCGCGCGACACCGAGGTGCCCGTCATCTCCAACGTCGACGCGCTGGCCCACAACACCGGCGCCGACTGGTCGAGCCTGCTGTCCGCGCAGCTCAGCAGCCCGGTCCGCTGGAAGCACTGCTTGCTCACCCTCGGCTCGCTCGGGGTCACCGAGATCGCCGAGCTCGGGCCCGGCGGCGTGCTCACCGGCATGGCCAAGCGCACCGTTCCGGAAGCACGCACCATCGCCGTCGCCACCCCCGAAGACCTCGACAAGCTGATCGAGTGGGTCGGCCTGGAGACGTCGCGAACCAGCGCCGCGTTCGAGGGCGAGCACCTCTTCGCCAGCGAACGACTGGTCGTCAGCCCGGCGGCAGGCGTCTTCGCCCCGATCACCGGGCTCGCCGACGGGGTGATCATCGCCGTCGGCGCCGTGCTCGGCCACGTCGGGGAGACCGAGGTCCGCTCCCCCTTCGCCGGCCAGCTGCAGAGCTACATCGCCGTCGCCGGCGAACGAGTCACGCTCCGACAACCCATTGCCTGGCTGAGGACGGTCTGACATGCCCAAGATCCCTGTCGGTGTCCGTGGGGCGGTGATCACCGGGTGGGGCTCCGCGCTCCCGACGAAGGTGCTCACCAACCACGACCTCGAGCAGATGGTCGAAACGTCGCACGACTGGATCGTCGAGCGCACCGGCATCCACGAACGCCACGTCGGCGGCACCACCGCCGGCCTGTCGATCGAGAGCGGCCGACAGGCGCTCGACATGTCCGGCGTCGACCCGTCGCAGATCGACGCGCTGATCCTCGCCACCACCACACCGGACCGCACGGTGCCGGCGACGTCGGCCACCGTCGCCCACAACCTCGGGCTGCGCTGCGGCGCGTTCGACGTCAACGCGGCCTGCAGCGGCTTCGTCTACGGCCTCGTCACCGCCCACGGCCTGATCACCATGGGCGCCAAGAAGATCCTCGTCATCGGCACGGACACGCTCGCCCGCATCACCGACTGGGACGATCGCAACACCGCCATCCTCTTCGCCGACGGCTCGGGCGCGGTCGTGCTCGAAGCGGTCGAGGGCCCGGGGCAGCTGCTCGGCTGGGACCTCGACGCCGACGGCGCCGCCGAGCGGTTCCTCTACACCGAGATCGGTGGCTTCATCCAGATGGAGGGCAAGGAGGTCTTCCGTCGCGCCGTGCGCATCATGGTCGACTCCGCCGAGAAGTCGATGGCCGCCGCCGGCGTCACCGCCGATCAGCTGACGATGGTCGTGCCCCACCAGGCCAACATCCGCATCATCGAAGCGGCGTGCAGCCGCCTCGGGATCCCGATGGAGAAGGCAGCCACGGTGCTGCACTACACCGGCAACACGTCGTCGGCCTCGATCCCCCTCGCCCTCGCGGCTGGGCTCGACGAGGGACGTGTGAAGGACGGCGACCTCGTGCTGCTCGTCGGCTTCGGCGCGGGCATGACCGCGGCCAGCGCGATCCTCCGTTGGGGCGGCGGCGAGACGGAAGCCACATGACCCGAACCGTGCTGGTCACGGGCGGCTCACGAGGGATCGGTCTCGCGTGTGCTCGTCGCTTCGCCGCGCAGGGCGACCAGGTGGCCGTGACCTACAACGGCAGCCCGCCTCCCGACGACCTGTTCGCCGTCAAGTGCGACGTCACCTCGGTCGAATCGGTCGACGCCGCGTTCGCCGCGGTGGAAGCCGAGTACGGCCCGGTCGAGGTGCTCGTGTCCAATGCCGGCATCACCAACGACGGCTTGCTGCTGCGGATGAAGGAAGACGACTTCACCTCCGTCATCGACGCCAACCTCACCGGCGCCTACCGCGTCACCAAGCGCGCCGCGCAAGGCATGCTGCGCGCCCGCCGCGGACGATTGATCTACGTCTCCAGCGTCGTCGGCATGCTCGGCTCTGCCGGTCAGGCGAACTACGCCGCATCGAAGGCCGGCCTCGTCGGCTTCGCCCGCTCTGTGGCACGCGAGCTCGGCTCACGCAGCATCACCGCCAACGTCGTCGCCCCCGGCCCCGTCGAGACCGACATGACCGCCGCGCTCAGCGAGCAACGTCTGGCCGAGCTCACCGCCGCCGTCCCCCTCGGGCGCATGTGCAGCCCCGACGAGATCGCCGCGGTGGTCACCTTCCTGGCCTCCGACGAGGCCGCCTACATCACCGGCGCCGTCATCCCTGTCGATGGCGGACTCGGGATGGGTCACTAGTCTCATTCGTTCATCACCAAGGAGAGAGTCCCGTGGATCAAGAACTGTTCGCCCGCTTCAAGAAGTGCGCCGTCGAGGTGCTGTCCGTGTCGGAAGACAAGGTCGTGCCCGAGGCCAAGTTCGGTGACGACCTCGACGCCGACAGCCTCGACCTCGTCGAGCTGGTCATGGCCCTCGAAGAGGAGTTCGGCGTGGAGGTGCCCGAGGAAGATCTCGAGGGCATCGAGACGGTCGGCCAGGCCTACGACCTGGTCGTCGGCAAGCTCTGATGCGCGGCACCGGGCGGCGCGTTGCCATCACTGGCTACGGCGTCGTCGCCCCGTCCGGCATCGGCAAGCAAGCCTTCTGGGCGGGGCTCAACGGTCCGTCGATCACCGGCAAGCGCAGCGTCGTCATCGACGACTGGGATCCGGCCCCCTGGTACGACAGCCCGAAGGAGTCGCGGCGGGCCGACAAGGTGGAGCAGTTCGCCGTCGCTGCCGCGGCGGAGATGTTCGAGCACAGCGGTCGCCCGAACCTGCCCGACCACCGCATCGGGACCATCTTCGCCACCGGCGTCGGTGGTCTGCGCTCCACCGAGGAGCAGATCGAAGTGCTGCTCAGCAAGGGCGAGCGGCGGGTCTCGCCGTTCCTCGTGCCGATGATGATGCCCAACGCACCCGGTGCGGCGATCTCGATGAAGTACGGGCTGCGTGGCCCCAACGAGACCATCACCACCGCATGCGCGGCGTCCACCCATGCCATCGGCTACGCGGCGCGACTGATCGCCTGGGACATGGCCGACGCCATCGTCACCGGTGGTTCGGAGAGCGCGGCGTGCCCGATCGGGCTGGCCTCGTTCGGCAACATGACGGCGCTGTCCACCAGTGGCAGCAGCAAGCCGTTCGACGTCGATCGCGACGGGTTCGTCCTCGGTGAGGGCGCCGCTGCGTTCATGCTCGAGGAGTGGGAGTCCGCGGTTGCCCGCGGGGCGAACATCCTCGGCGAGATCGTCGGTGCCGGCAGCAACGCCGACGCCCACCACATCACCGCACCGTCACCGGGTGGCGTGGGCGCGATCGCGTGCATGCGCCTCGCCCTGGAGGATGCCGGCCTCACCGCCGCAGACATCCGTCAGGTCAACGCCCACGGCACGTCGACGCCGCTGAACGACGCGGCCGAAGCGGCTGCGGTGTCCGAGGTCTTCGGACCGGCTGGTGTGCCGATCACGTCGACCAAGGGCGTCACGGGCCACGCGCTCGGGGCCGCTGGCGCGTTGGAGGCAGCCGCCGTGCTGCTCTCGTTCGAGCACCGCCAGATCCCGCCGACCGCCGGCACGACGAACGTCGGCGACGACGTCAAGATCGACCTGGTCCTCGGCACCGCCCGCGACTGGGAGCCGGGCCCGACGATGTCGAACAACTTCGGCTTCGGCGGCCACAACGGCAGCGTCATCATCGCCCCCGCCTGAGCGGGGGCGGTGGCGTCAGCCGAAGACGAACAGCAGCTCGAGCTCGCAGGCGGTCTCGCCGCGCAGCACGGCCTTGCCGGTGCCCTTGCCGGCCCGCGCCGACATCCGCAGCAACTCGACACTGAGCTCGAGCGTGTCGCCGGGGACCACCTGGCGGCGGAAGCGGGCGCCGTCGAGACCGCCGAACAGCGGCAGCTTGCCGGCGTAGCGCTCGTCGGTGAGCACGGCGATCGCCCCGACCTGGGCAATGGCCTCGCACATCAGCACGCCGGGCAGCGTCGGCCGCCCCGGGAAGTGACCGGCGAAGAACCACTCCTCACCGGTGAGGTGCCAAGTGCCCGTGGCGCGAACGCCGGGTTCGAGCGCGATCACCTCGTCGACGAACAGGAACGGCGCCCGATGGGCGATGACGTCCTCAGGCCGCGGGAACGAGCTCATTCGGCGAGCGCGGCGACCAGCTTGGTCGGCGTGTCCTTCGGACTGATCTTGTACCAGGCGTGGCGCACCGTGCCATCCTCGCCGATCAGGAACGCCGAGCGGACGATGCCCATGTACGTCTTGCCGTAGTTCTTCTTCTCCTGCCACACGTCGAACGCCTCGGCCACGGCGTGGTCGGTGTCGGAGAGCAGGTCGAAGCCGAGCGAGTACTTCTGGGCGAACTTCAGCTGCGCCGACGGCTTGTCCGGGCTGATCCCGAGCACCACGGTGTCGCCGATGTCGCCGGCAGCGTCGCGCAGCCCGCAGGCCTGCTGCGTGCAGCCCGGGGTGTCGGCACGTGGGTAGAAGTAGACGAGCACGTCCTTGCCACGCAGCGTGGCCAGACTGACGCTCTCCCCGTCTTGGTTCAGTAAGGAGAAGTCGGGCGCAGTGCTACCATCCGTGAGCATCACCACAGTGTAGTTCGTCAAGCGACCACGCAGCGTCCACGAACCACCACAGAAATCTTTTCCGTCAAGAAATTTGCAAGGCGCTCCACCCCCAGTGTTAAAGTGACGCTGCGTGTTCAACCTTGACGGTTCGTGACCATTGGTTGCGAATTCCTTCACGGAAGTCGTCATCGTTGCATCGCACCAGCCAATCGACACGGGAGACTGACGATGCACCTGACCAAGCCCTGCTGAGCACTTTCACCAACACGTGACCGGTGAGCGGGTCAACGACGGCGCAAGCCGCCGGGAAACCTGCGAGGCCGGGCATGCGCGTGGTAGTGCGTGGGAATGCTGCGCAAGCGGTCGTCGATGTAGAAGTCGACGGCCTCGTAGTGCGCTTGCACCACCGCTCCTAATCGATCGAACAACACGACCCGAACCTCCTCTGGGGGGCTCGGGTCGTGTGCTTTCCAGACCACCATCGGCACGTTGCACGACTCGCACTCGGCCACCCAGCACAGGTCGTCCTCGAAGAACCAGTCGCTGAGCCGTGCGGCCTCGCACAGCTCGCAGTCCGGATCGAACGGCACCTGCGCCGGCAGCTCGCTCATCCGTCGATCGCGGCGCGGACGGCGGCGACGTACTCCCCCACCGCATCCGGACCGTCGTCGAGCATCCGGCGCATCACCGAAGCGCCCTGCACGACACCGTCGGCGACGCGGACCGCTTCGGCCGCCTGCTCGGCGTTGGACACGCCGACGCCGACGAGCACCGGCACGTCGGTGATCGCCTTCAGGCGAGCGGCCAGCGCGGTGGCCGTTGCCGCCAGCTGCGCACGTTCTCCCGTGACCCCGAGCAGACCGACCGAGTAGACGAACCCGCGAGCGCGGGCAGCAACCCGCGGCAGCCGCTCGTCGGGCGCGGTCGGAGCGGCGAGCATCACGGTCTCGATGCCGGACGCGTCGGCCGCCTCGCACCACTCGCCGGACTCCTCGAGCGGCAGGTCGGGCACGATCGCGGCGACGATGCCCGCGGCACGCAATTGCTCGGCGAACCGCACGTGGCCGGCGTGGTGCACGGTGTTGTAGTACGTCATCACCGCCAGCGGGATGGCGACATCGAGGTCGCGGGCTTCCTCGAGGATCGACACCGGGTTGGCGCCGGCGTCCAGCGCCTCCTGCGATGCCTGCTGGATGACCGGGCCGTCCATCACCGGATCGCTGAACGGGATGCCGATCTCGATCGCATCGGCGCCGTTGGCCGCCGCCGCACGGACCGCGTCGGCCCAGCCGGGGTAACCGCCTGTGATGTACGGCACGAGGAGCTTGCGACCTGCAGCACGCTTGGCGCGCAGCGCGGCTTCCAGGGTGCCGAACGTCGTGACGCTCACTTCAGGATGTCCATCATCTGGGCGACGTCCTTGTCGCCGCGGCCGGAGAGGTTCATCAGCACCGTCTGACCCTGCAGCTCCGGCGCGGCGCGCACGATCCAGGCCAGCGCGTGCGCCGATTCGAGCGCGGTGATGATGCCCTCCGACTTGGCCAGCAGCTGGAACGCCTCGATCACCTCGGCGTCGGTGACCGACGGGTACTCGGCCCGCCCGATCGATCCGAGGTACGAGTGCTCGGGGCCGACACCGGGGTAGTCGAGGCCGGCGCTGATGCTCTCGGCCTCCAGCACCTGGCCGTACTCGTCCTGCATCAGGTAGCTGCGCATGCCGTGCACGACGCCGGGCTGCCCGCGACCGACGGCCGCTCCGCCCGCCGGTTCGACGCCGACGAGGCGGGCCCGCGTGTCGACGAAGCCGCTGAAGATGCCGATCGCGTTGGAGCCGCCGCCGACGCAGGCGACGACCACGTCGGGCACGTCGCCGGTCAGCTCGACGAGCTGCGCGTGCGCCTCGTCGCCGACGACGCGGTGGAACTCGCGCACCATCCACGGGTACGGGTGCGGGCCCATCACCGAGCCGAGGCAGTAGTGCGTGGTCTCCACCGAGGCCACCCAGTCGCGCATCGCCTCGTTCACCGCGTCCTTCAACGTGCGGCTGCCACTGGTGACCGCTTCCACCTCGGAACCGAGGAGGCGCATGCGGAACACGTTGAGCTCCTGGCGAGCCACGTCGACGGCGCCCATGTAGACCTTGCACTCCATGCCGAGCAACGCAGCGGCGGTGGCGCTGGCGACGCCGTGCTGGCCGGCGCCGGTCTCGGCAACGATGCGCCGCTTGCCCATCCGCTTGGCCAGCAACGCCTGACCGAGCACGTTGTTGATCTTGTGCGAGCCGGTGTGATTGAGGTCCTCACGCTTGAGGATCAGCCGCAAGCCGAGCTGCTCACCGAGGTTGGTGCACTCGGTGACGATCGACGGGCGACCGGCGTAGGTGCGCAGCAGGTGGTCGAGCTCGTCGCGGAACGACGGATCGGCCCATGCCTCGCGGAACGCCGCCTCCAGCTCCTGGCAGGCGGGGACGAGGGTCTCGGGGACGAACCGTCCGCCGAACTCACCGAAGCGGCCGGTGGGCGAGGGTTCGGACATCAAGCTGGTTGTTGGCGGCGACACCGCGCCATCTTGGATCACAGCTCGTCATCCGCCCAGTCGTACGGCATCTCGTCCTGGCCGCGGTGCAGTTCGGGTGCTGCCGCACGGGCTCGCTCGATGAACGCCTTCACCTTCAACGCGTCCTTCTTGCCCGGCGAACGCTCGACGCCGGAGCTGACGTCGACGCCCCACGGGCGCACTCGGGCCACGGCGGCAGCGACGTTGTCCGGGTCGAGCCCACCGGCCAGGATCAGTCGCGGACCGGGAGCGACGTCGTCGACGAGCGACCAGTCGAACACCACCCCGGAGCCCGGGCTGGGAGCGTCGACGAGGATCAGGTCGGTGCCGAACTGGTCGGCGTGCACGGCGTCGGGCGATCCGGCGACGACGGCCTTGATCACCCAGCGAACCCGCTCGGCGACGTCGGCGACCATGCCCGGCGTCTCGTGGCCGTGGAGCTGCGCGGCCTTCACGCCCGAGCGGTTGACCGTGTCGATGATCCGGCTCGGGTGCTCGTCGCGGAACACGCCCACGGTGAGGATCTCCGGTGGCAGGCGACGGGTGATGTCGTACACCTGCTGCGGGGCGATCTGGCGCGGCGACGGGGCGAACACGAACCCGACCGCGTCGGCGCCCATGGCAACAGCGAGCAGGGCGTCATCCTCATTGGTGATCCCGCAGATCTTCACGAACATGCAGAGGCCACGGTAGTGGGTCAGGCTCGCGTGAGCTCGGTGATTGCCGCAGCCGGGTCGCCGGCGGTGACCAGCGTCTCGCCGACGAGCACCGCGTGGTACCCCGCACGGCGCAGCGCGGCGGCATCGTCGTGACCGCGCACGCCGCTCTCGGCGATGCGCACCACTCCGTCCGGGATCAGCCCGGCCATGCGCACGGCGCGCGCGTGATCGACCTGGAACGTGACGAGGTCGCGTTGGTTGACGCCCACGAGCGTGGCGTCGGCAGCGACAGCCACCTCGAGCTCGGCTTCGTCGTGGATCTCGACGAGCACGTCGAGACCGATCGACGCGGCCAGACCGTGCAGCTCGATCAGCTCGTCGCGTCCGAGCGCGGCAGCGATCAGCAGCACGCAGTCGGCGCCCATCAGGCGTGCGTCGGCGACGTCACGCGGTCCCACCGTGAAGTCCTTGCGCAGCACCGGCAACGAGCAGGCGGAGCGCGCCGCCTGCAGGTCGGCGACGGAGCCGCCGAAGAACTCCTCGTCGGTCAGCACGGACAGGCAGGTGGCGCCGCCGGCGGCGTACGCCCCTGCGATCGCTGCCGGATCGAGCGTCGTGTTGAGGTCGCCCTTCGACGGCGAGCGCCGCTTGATCTCGCTGATCACCGCCAGCCCGGTCGCGGCCGCGAGCGCGGCACGAAAGCCGCGAGCGGGCGGCAGCGAACGGGCCTCGTCGAGCAAGCCCGCGAGTGGGCGGTGGTCATCGGCCGCCTGCTCGCGATGGCGAGCCAGGATGCGGTCGAGGTAGGTCGGCGAACCGTCGGTCAGGACGGAACTCCCTTGCCGCCGACCGGCTTCAGGATGGTCAGCTCGGGGCGACCGCCGGCAACGTTGCGCAGCGCGGCGCCGACGGCCTTCATGCCCTCGGACGAACCGTGGGCGGCGAAGGCGGCCTCGTCGGAGTAGTACTCGTAGAACCACACGACGTCCTCGTCCTTGGTGTCGAGGTGGAGGATGTAGGTCAGCGTCCCGGACTCGGACTCGACGTTGGCGAGTGCGGTCTGCAGGCCGGCAACGAGCTCGTCACGCTTGCCCGGCAGTGCGGGGATCTTGGCGATGACGGCGATGTTGTTGGTGAGGTCCATGCACGTCACGGTACCAGCGTGCCACCATGAGGCCCGTGCCCGAACCGAGCCGCGAGTCGACCATCGTGGTCATCGAGGACGAACCGAACATCGCCGACCTCGTCGACCTGTACCTGCGCAACGCGGGGTTCCGGGTCCTGCAGGGCCCGTCCGGCGAGCGCGGGCTGGAGCTGATCGCGCAGCACTCCCCCGTGCTGGTCGTCCTCGACGTCGGCCTGCCGGGCATCGACGGCTTCGAGGTCTGCCGGCGCGTCCGCGCCACCTCGGCGGTGCCCGTGCTCTTCCTCACCGCCCGCGACGGCGAGATCGATCGGGTGCTCGGGCTGGAGCTCGGCGCCGACGACTACGTCACCAAACCGTTCTCGCCGCGCGAGCTGGTCGCCCGGGTGAAGGCGATCCTGCGCCGCGGTCAGCCAGCGCCGACCGCCGATCGGACGACCGTCCCGATCGGTGACGACATCGTCGTCGACGATGCACGACGCGAAGCGCGCGTCCGTGGCGACGCAGTGCCACTGGCGACGCGCGAATTCGACCTGCTCGCCCACCTCGCTCGCAACCAGGGGCTCGCGCTGTCCCGCCAGCAGCTCCTCGATGCGGTGTGGGGCGCCGGCTGGGAAGGCGACGACCGCACCGTGGACGTGCACGTGCGCCAGCTGCGCAAGAAGCTCGGTGACGACCTCCCGCTGGCAACGGTGTGGGGCATCGGCTACCGGCTCGGCTGAACGGTTCATGGTTCCCTCACATCTGCACCCGATGATGACCAGCACATGACCCGTCGCCTCACGCTCGTCATCGTCGGCGTCATCGTGGCGACGCTGTTCCTCGTCGGCGGCGGCACGATCGTGCTCGCCAACGTGCGCGCCCGGCACACCACCGAACGCGACCTGCGCGGTCAGGTGGAGTCCGTCGCCGCCCAGTTCGACACGCTGCTCGACGTCGGCGTCGAACCCTCCGACCCGCGCTACGAGGCAGCGGTCCGTCGCCGTCTGCGGCAGCTGTCGGCGTTGAAGGACCTCGTCGTCTTCGACGAGATCCACGTGCTGCTCGGTGACGCCGCCGGTCAGCTCCCCGCCGACGAGCTGCCGATCGGCGTGCGACTCGACGACATCGACCCGCCGGCGTTGGCCACCGGCGCCACCGTCAGCGGCAACAGCGGCAACACCGTGTTCGCCGCTGCAGCATCGACGTTGCCCACCGGTCGACTGGTCGTCGTCGTGCTCACTCGCCAGGCCAATGCCGGACTCGGTGCGTCGGTGCGCTTCTTCCTCCTCGTCGCCGCGGCAACGGTTGCCCTCGGCGTCCTGATCGCTCTCCTGCTCGGTCGCCGCCTGAGCAAGCCGATCCGCGACGCGTCGGTTGCCACGCAACGGATCGCCGCCGGGCAGCTGGCCACCCGCGTCGCGGTGGGCAACGCGCACGACGAGGTCGGCGAACTGGCGCGCAGCATCAACGAGATGGCGTCCTCGTTGCAGCGGGCGCGCATGTTGGAGCAGCAGTTCCTGCTGTCGGTGAGCCACGATCTGCGCACGCCGCTGACCTCGATCCGCGGGTACGCGGAGGCGATCACCGATGGCAACGCCGAGCCGTTGCACGCCGCCGGCGTGATCCGCTCCGAGTCGCAGCGCCTGGAGCGGTTGGTGGCCGACCTGCTCGACCTCGCCAAGGTCCAGGCGAGCTCGTTCTCGCTCACCCCGGTCACCGTCGATCTGGCTGCCGCGGTGGCCACCGCGTCGATGGGCTTCACGGTCAGCGATCGCGGCATCGTCGTGCGCACGCTCGCGCCCGACCCGGTGACCGTGCGCGCCGACCCCGACCGGTTGGCCCAGGTGCTGGCCAACCTGCTCGAGAACGCATGCAAGTACGCCGCGGCCAGCGTGGTCATCACCGCCCGCGTCGACGGCGACTGGGGCGAGGTGACCGTCGACGACGACGGTCCGGGCATCGCCGCCACCGATCTGCCACACGTGTTCGAACGGCTCTACGTTGCGCGCGCGGTGCCCGACCGGCGGGAGAACGCCAGCGGCCTCGGGCTGGCCATCGTGCGCGAGCTCGTCACCGCCATGGGCGGCAGCGTCGCCGCCGGTGTCGCGCCGACGGGCGGGGCCCGTCTGTCGTTCCGGCTCCCCCGAACCGGTTGATCGATCACCCGACGTAAAACTATTACTCAAGCCGCATCAGGAACCGCCGATCTTTCGCAACGGACGGAGGGCGCGCGATCGCCCGTTGATGAAAGAAGTGCTCGGTGGAACTCTCGAACCTGGCGCGCTCCTGGCGCGCCTTCGTTGTCGCGGCCCTGGTCGCAGGCGGTGCGCTGGTCGCTCCGGCATCGTCGACGGTGCGCGTGCACGCGGCCAACCCCGTCCCGGCACCGGTGATGACCGGCTACGTGCCACTCGACGCCGACGCCACCCAGGCAACGATGGAGAACGCCAACGCCGCCGCCGACACGACGCTCGACTTCACCGTCGGCATCACCAACGCCGGCGCCGGCGCGGTGATGACCTACGACCACTGGGAGGACGGCTTCGAGGCCGACCTGACCAACCCCGTGCAGCCGACCACGCAGGTGTGGGGCGACAGCGACCCGGCCAACGGCAACGCCCAGACGTGGTGCGGGGTCAACTGCACCGGCGACGTGCTGCCCGCCGGAGCCGTGTTCGTCCTGCGCAACAACATCCCGACACCGCGCAACCCGGCATCGGTCCTGTGGGACGGCCGCGACCGCGTTGCGTCCACCCGCGGCTTCACCATCACCGCCGGCGGGTTCTCCACACCGCTCGGCTCGGTGCTCTCCGCGTCGGCATCCGCGTACGACACGTCGAAGTGGGGCGTCGACTACTGGATCCCCGTCGGCGAGAACGTCGGCAACCCGTCCGGCACCTCCCCCGCCTTCTCCACCTCGAGCCTGCAGATCATGGCCAGCCAGCCGAACACGGTCGTTCGCGTCGACACCGACGGCGACGGCACCGACGACGTGATCGACACCATCGGCCAGGGCGAGGTGACGTTCGTCGACGGTGGCATCAACCGCGGAGCGCACGTGCGCTCGTCCAAGCCGGTGCAGGTGCACGAGGGCGCAGGCGACGCCGGCGCGTCCTACGAGCTGCGCTGGTTCACGCTGTTCCCGACCAACCTGCTCTCGGCCGACTACCTCAACCCGGTCGGGTCGTTCGTCGACAACCAGCGGACGATCACCTTCCTGTTCAACCCGGGCGTCGCTGCGGTGACGGTCACACCGACGTGCACCGGCTGCTCAGGCACGATCAACCTGCCTGCCGGCGGCGGCGCCAGCCTGGCGTCGCCGGTCGGTCGGGCCGTGCGCTTCCAAGGCACCGCGCCGTTCGTCGCCGTCGGCGCGTCCGGCGCGCAGAGCGGCGCCGCTCCCGGTTCGAGCGGCGACGGCAGCGCCACGTTCGACTGGGGCTTCGGCCTCGTTCCCGCCGGGCTGCTGACGACGAAGGCCTCGCTCGGCTGGGCGCCTGGCAACTCGAACAACCCGCCGGCCAGCCCGGTCGGCAACCGCGACGACGACCCGGTGTGGATCAGCACGCTGGCCGACACGACGCTGTTCGTCGACTTCGACGGCAACCCGGCGACGGGTGCGTCGAGCGGCAGTTGCGACGGCTCCTACGACACGTCGATCGCGGTCACCGCGCTGACGTCGACGCGCATCCACGACGCCACCGACGGCGACATGACCGGCGCACGCATCTACACGTGCGACGGCGTCAAGCTCGCCGGCGCCTGGGGCGAGGACGCCGCCAGCGCACCCACCGGCGCGCCCGGGTTCGACGCCGGGTACGCGCTCGTGCCGTCCACCTCGATGGTGGTCGACAAGTCCGCCGGCGTCGCCACCGACGTCAACGGCGACGGCCGGATCGGGCCCGGCGACGAGGTCCTCTTCGACATCTCGATCGCCGACGCCGGAGCGCTGGCGTTCACGAACGTGGTCGTCAACGACGCGATGCCGAGTGGCGCCACCTACATCGCCGGATCGACGCAGCTGAACGACGGCACGACGACCATCCCCTTCGCCGACGACGCAGTCCCACCCGCGGCGACGCCGTATCCGTTCGACGAGGGCGGCGCAGCAGTGCCGAACATCAACGCCGGCACGACGATGCACCTGACCTACCGGCTGCGGATCAACGATCCGTTCCCCGCCGGCACGACCGTGACGAACTCGGTCTCCGTCGGCGCCGACGAGACCGACTCCGGCGACACGATCATCATCGATCTCGTCGCTGCCGACCTGTCGCTGACCAAGACCGTCACGACCGCACCGTCGTTCCAGGGTGACCAGGCGACGTTCCAGGTGACCGTCAGCAACGACGGCCCCGACCAGGCAGGCGGTGTGGTCGTCGCCGATCTGCTGCCCGCCGGACTCGGCTTCGTCAGCGCGACCCCGAGCCAGGGGACCTACGACGCCGGCACCGGCCTGTGGTCGGTCGGCACGATCGCCAACGGCGGCTCGGCAACGCTCGACGTCGTTGCCACGGTGACCGCGATCTCCGCGACGAACACGGCGGAGATCGTCGACACCGACGCGGCCGACCCGGATTCGACGCCCGGCAACGGGCCGAACGGCGAGGACGACGAGGACAGCGTCACCGTCACCGTGTCGCCGAGCGCCGACGTCTCGCTGACCAAGACACGTGACGCAGGTCCGGCGGCCAACGGCGACACGAGCTTCACGCTCACGGTGACCAACAGCGGCACCGCCACGGCGACCGGCGTGACCGTGGTCGATCAGGCCCCGGCGGGCGCGACGTTCGTCAGTGCTGCGCCCAACACCAGTGCAGGCGTCGATGGCACGTTCGACGGCGGCACCGGTTCGTGGACGGTCCCGGCCTTGCCGACCGGTGCCACCGCGGTGATGCACGTCGTCTACCGGACCAACGGCACCGCCGGCTTCAACGCCGCGCAGGTGTCGGCGATGAACGAGCACGACGTCGACTCGACCCCCGGCACTGCACCGTTGGACAACATCAACCCGCCCGACGAGGACGACGAAGCTCGTGTGGCCATCCCCGGCCTGGCCGACCTGTCGGTCACCAACGTCGTCAGCACCGCGCCGACCCACGTCGGCGACCTCGTGACGTTCACGGTCACCGTGCGCAACGACGGCCCGACCGACGCGACCGGCGTGGTGGTCCGCGATCTCCTGCCCGCCAGCCTGGTGTTCGTCAGCAGCTCCCCCAGCGTCGGCACGTACGACGCGAGCACCGGCCAGTGGATCGTCGGCGGCCTCCCCGACGGGGCGACGCAGACCTTGACGATCACGGCACGGGTGATGAGCGACGCGCCGATCGTGACGACCGCGGAGGTGTCGGCGGCGAACGTCATCGACATCGACTCGACGCCGTCCAACGGGGTCGCCGCGGAGGACGACCAGCAGTCGGCCTCGGTCGGCGTGACCGGCAGCACGATCGGTGACCGAGTGTGGAGCGACATCGACGCCGACGGCGTGCAGGATGCCGGCGAGCCGGGCATCGCCGGCTTGCCCGTCCACGTCGTGTGGGCCGGCCCGAACAACCTGATCGGTGATGGCGACGACGTCACCACGAACACGACGACCGACTCCGCCGGTGGGTGGACGGTCACTGGTCTGCCGGCAGGGTCGTTCCGGGTCACGGTGGACACGACGGCGTTCCCGTCAGGAACGGCGACTCCGACGTTCGACCTCGACGGCACCGCAACACCGGGCCGGGCCGACATCAGCCTCGGCGCTGGCCAGGTCCGCGCCGACGTCGACTTCGGCTACAACCTGCTTGCCTCGGCGGCACCGACCACGTCGACGACAGCGCCGCCACTGGTCGGCGGCGCGCTGCCGACGACGGGCGGCGACACCGAGCCGGCGATGCTCCTCGCCGCGATCCTCGCCTGCGGCGGAGCCGTGATGCTCGTGGTCAGCCGCCGACGGCGCGCGGAGGGGTGACCACGCGCGAGGCTGTTCCGGTGGGTGCGGAGACGGCGGAGGGAACGCGGGATCGGATCTTGGCGGCGACGATCGCCGTGCTCGAGCGCGACGGCCCCGACGCGGTCCGCGTCCTGCGGATCGCCGCGGACGCCTCGGTGACGACCGGCGCGATCTACCACCACTTCGACAACCGTCGCAGCCTGCTCGTGGCCGCCCAGCTGCAGCGGTTCGCAGCGGCGATCCCCGATGACGTGCGGTTGATCGTCGGGCTGCTGACGTCGGCGACGTCGTCGAACGACCTCCGCGCCGGGTTCGCTGCGATCAGCGCAGTCGCCTACGTCCCGGAGCGCGCCGCGAATCGTGCTGCACGCGCCGAAGTCGTCTCGGCGGCTCGCACCAACCCAGAGCTCGCGGCGGCGCTGTCGCAGCAGCAGCACGGCTACGTCGTGTCGGTCCGCGAAGCCATCGCCGATGCGCAGGCTCGCGGGGTGATGCGCGCCGACACCGACCCGCACGCGCTGGCGGTGTTGATGATGGCCCTGCCGTTCGGGTTCCAGATGGCCGACATCGATCACGAGGAAGCGGTCGATCTCACCGCCTGGGCGGTCGTGATCGGACGCGTCGTCGAGAGCTTCCTCGCCGACTGAGCCCGGTCAGAAGCCGAGGCGCGCCTGGAGCTCCGGGAGCAACGAATCGATGGCGACGCGGACCTGTGCGGTGGAGTCACGCTCGCGAATAGTGACCGCTCCGTCCTCCAGTGAGTCGAAGTCGACGGTGACGCAGAAGGGCGTGCCGATCTCGTCCTGACGGCGGTAGCGCTTGCCGATCGCCTGGGTCTCGTCGTACTCGACCATGTACCGGTCGGCGAGGGTGGCGAAGATCTGCTTGGCCAACGGCGTCAGCGTGTCCTTCTTGCTCAGCGGCAGCACCGCCACCTTGTACGGGGCGAGGCGCGGGTGCAGGCGCAGCACGGTCCGCGGCTCGTCGTTGATGACGTCTTCGTCGTAGGCGGCGAGGAGGAACGCCGCCATCGCCCGGTTGACGCCGCCAGCCGGCTCGATGACGTACGGCAGGTAGCGCTCGTTGGTCGCCTGATCGAAGTAGTCGAGCTTCTGCCCGCTGTGGTTGGCGTGCTGGGTGAGGTCGAAGTCGGTGCGCTGGGCGATGCCCTCGAGCTCGCCCCATCCCCACGGGTAGCGGAACTCGATGTCGGAGGTGCCCGACGAGTAGTGGCTCAGCTCGTCGGCGTCGTGCGGACGCAGCTGGAGCATCTCGGCCGGGATGCCGAGATCGGTGTACCACTGCATGCGAGCGTTGCACCAGTACTCGTACCAGTGAGCGCTGTCCGCCGGTGGGACGAAGAACTCCATCTCCATCTGCTCGAATTCGCGGGTGCGGAAGATGAAGTTGCCGGGGGTGATCTCGTTGCGGAAGCTCTTGCCGACCTGGGCGATGCCGAACGGCGGCTTCTTGCGACTGGTCTGCAGCACGTTGGTGAAGTTGACGAACATGCCCTGCGCCGTCTCCGGACGCATGTACACCTCGGCGCCGCTGCCCTCCACCGGGCCGGCCGTCGTCTTGAACATCAGGTTGAACTCACGCGAGTCGGTGAAGCTGTCCTTGGCGCCGCAGTTCGGGCAGGTGTGCGCGTCCTCCAGGTGGTCGGCGCGGAACCGCTGCTTGCACTTCGTGCAGTCGACCAACGGGTCGCTGAAGTTGGCCAGGTGGCCGCTGGCCTCGAAGACCTGCGGCGGGTTGAGGATCGCCGCATCCAGGAGCACGACGTCGTCGCGCTGCTGCACCATGGTGCGCACCCATGCGTCACGCACGTTGCGCAGCATCAACGAGCCCAACGGGCCGTAGTCGTAGCTGGAACGAAAACCGCCGTAGATCTCGGCCGAGGGGTAGACGAAGCCGCGCCGTTTGGCGAGGTTGACGATCTGGTCGAGTTCGGTGGCTGCCATACAGCGCGCCAGGCTACGGGAGTGGTGCGCGACTGACGGCTTCGATTCGGTCAGGCTGTGCAGCAGGAACGACGCAAGGGGACGATCATGCGGGGCAGGCACATGCGGTGGTTGGCGATCGGCACGGCCGTAGCCGGGTTGTTCGCCGCTGGGTGCGGCAGCGACGGCGGCGCGTCGAGCGACACCACCGCGGCCACCAGCGACTCGACGCCCGACACGTCGGACGACTCGACCACCACCTCGGAACCACCGACCACCGAGCTGTCGACCACGACGTCCGCGTCGACCACCACCACCGCACCGCCGGCGCCGACCTCGACGGCGGCACCGGTGGCGTGGACGCTCGCCGTCGACGGGATCGGTCCGGTGCGGTTCGGCGACGCCGCCGTCCACGCCGTCGCCACGTTGAGCAGCGAGTTCGGGGCGGTCACCATCGATCGCTCGGTGACCTATCCCGTCGACAACGGCGACGGGACCTTCTCGTCCGACGACCAGCTGACCGGGTTCGTGCAGCCGTCGGCGCGGTACGTGTGCTGGGGCAACAACCTGTGCATCGCACTCGGCGGCGCAGATCCGGCATCGCTGAAGTTCGTCGGCTGGCAGTACGACAGCGGCGGGACGCCCGACGAGCTGCTGACCATCGACGGCATCGACGTCGGTGATCTCTGGTCGGCGCACATCGACACGATGACCGTCGGCCAGAACGGGTGCTTCACGGTCGGCGGTGGTTCGACCCGCGACGGCATCAACATGGTCCTGCTGTCCAACGGCGATCTCTTCGGTGCGGTCGACGACGCCGGCAACCCGACCGGCGTCCTCCCCGATCCGGCGACCGTCGTCATCCTGACGATGACCTCCGGATCGAACGAGTTCCTCTTCGAGGGCGACTGCTGAACGTCAGCGACGCGCCGTCCACCGGCGCTTCGGCACCGCGGGGTCGAGGGTGCTGACGGTGGCATGGTCGAGCTGCAGCTCGACGAACAGGAGCTGCGGATCGTCGACCCCGCTGAAGAACATCGACGGGTCGTAGGGCAGCACGCCCGCCTCCCACGTGGCCGCGACCTCGTCGCGATCTGCCAGGACGCGGGCCTGGCCTCGGGCGAACATCAGGGCATCCGGCCGCTCGGGCCAGTGCAGCGCAACGGGCGCCCCGTCGACCAGGTTGTGGCCCTTCTGGGAGTCGCGGAACGTCGAGATCCACAGCGAGCCCTCGCGCCAGCCGGGGCTGACCCAGGCGACGTGCGGGCGACCGTCGGCCTGGACGGTGGCGAGGAAGGCGCCGTGCCCGAGCTCGGCCCCGAGGGCAGCGAGCTCGTCCCAGGAGAGCGGGACATCGGGGGTGGTTCGTGTGCGGGGGTTCGTGGTCATGTCCGCAACGTACGATCATCTGCGGACCGTTTTGGTCCTCGAAACGAAAGATCGTCGAGCCATGTCCACCGAGACCACCGACCGCGTGCTCCGCCTGCTCGCGCTCCTCACGTCGCGAGCCGGGTGGGCAGGGGCCGAGCTCGCCACGAGGCTGCGCGTGACGCAGCGAACGGTTCGCCGCGACGTCGATCGGCTGCGCACGCTCGGCTACCGGATCGACGCGACGGCGGGTCGTGGTGGCGGCTACCGGCTGGCGCCAGGGCCCGCGGTTCCCCCGCTGTTCCTCGACGACGACGAGGCCACCGCGATCGCGGGAGCGCTGCTGACGGCCGCCAGCGCGTCGTCGGCCGGGATGGCCGATGGTGCCGCCCGTGCGCTGGCCAAGTTGCACCACGTGCTCCCCGCCGCCGCGGCACGCCGAGTCGATGCGGTTCGCACGGTCGCCAACGCGGTCACGCTCTCCCCCGCGCCCGCAACCGATCCGCTGGTCGTCGCGCACCTCGCCGAAGCCATTCGCGACGACGTCGGCGTTCGCTTCGACTACACGGGACGCGGCGGCGAGCCGTCGACGCGCCGCGTCGAGCCCCTGTCACTGACCACCGTCCAGCGCATCTGGTACCTGGTCGGCTACGACCTCGACCGGCGCGACTGGCGGCTGTTCCGGGCGGATCGGATGACCGACGTTGCCGCGACCGGGCACCAACGCGTCGCTCGCACTCCGCCGGGCGGTCCGGCGACGTTCATCAGCCGCTCGTTGGCGAGCACCAGCTACCGGCACCCCGTCGAGATCACGGTCGCCGCGTCCGTCGCACAGGTGCGCCGGCTGATGCCGTGGCTGAACGTCCACCGCGTCGCGGTGGTCGCCGGGTCGACGACGATCCGGCTCGGCGGCGACACGGTCGAGGAGGCCGCGCGCGACCTCGTGCAGGTGCTCGGATCGGTCGAGCCGACGTCGTTGACGACGACGACCGACGTGCGCGGACACCTTCGCCGGCTCACCGCGAGGCTGGCAGCGATCGACGAGTGAGACGGGTGACGAGCGCCTAGTGCACTTCGAACATCGCGACCGTCCGCAGGCGACGTTCGATGTGGTGCTCCAAGGCGCGAGTCGCGTGACTGGAGACCTCGTGGGTGTAGCGCGACGGTTCGAGTGAGAGCGCCTCGTTCATCCGCCCACCGAGGATCATCCGCATGATCGCCAACGCCTCCGAGCTCAACGGCGCTCCCGTGCGGCAGTTGCGGCACAGCACGCCGCCCTGATCCATGTCGAAGGCGACGATCGGGTTGTCGGCCTCGTTGCAGCGCACACACATGTCCAGCTCGGGGCGGATGCCCTCGGCGCTGAGCAGCTTCCAGTAGAACGACGGCAGCACGAGCGGTCCGCTGCGCTCGGCCACGGTTCGCAGCGCTCCCACGAGCATCCGGTAGAGCTGCTCGTTGGGTTCGCGTTCGAGGCTCATCTGATCCACTGCCTCGAGCAGCGCCAGCCCGTGGGTGATGTGGTCGAGGTCGCCGACGAGCGGAGCGATCGTCTCGACGATGTCGGCCTGGCTGATGATGTCCAACTCGCGGCCCTGCACCAGCAGCAGGTTGACGTGGCTCATCGGTTCGAGGCGGGCTCCGAACTTGGACTTGGTCTTGCGCACGCCCTTGGCAACGGCGCGCACCTTGCCGTGCTGCTCGGTCATCAGCACGATGATGCGGTCGCTCTCGCCGAGCTTGTAGGTGCGCAGCACCACGGCACGGTCGCGATAGAGCGGCTGGGCCATCAGTCGAGCCCACCGAAGCGGCGGTGCCGCTGCGCGTAGGCGGCGATGGCCTGGCCGAGGTGTTCGGGCTGCAACGCGGTCCAGGCGACATCGAGGTAGACGAGCTCGCTGTAGGCCAGCTCCCACACCATGGAGGCCGGCAGGCGGTCGTTGGTGCCGAGCACGAGCACGAGGTCGGGCGCGTTCGACGCGGGCGCGTCGATCTCGGCGTCGATGGCGCGCTCGGAGATCACCTCGCCGCGGGCCTGGATGGCGCTCATCGCCCTCAGCATCCTCGCCCGGCCGTCGGCATCCGGCGCGGCGATGACGGTGCACGCGCCGGCCGCGACCTGTCGCCTGACCGGCGAGCCGGGGCCCGGCGCCACCGGCCGCAGCGTGAGCCACGACGCGCCGGCGTGATCGGCGACCTTGCCGAGCTCTTCGAGCAGGACGGTCCAGTCGGCATCGCCGAGCTGCTCCCACTCGTCCGGCGTCCCACCGATGACAGCCACGTGCCGGAGCACGGGTTGATCGTTCGCCGGGGACTCCGTCACCTGCTCATTCTCCCACGCAAGCGGCCAGTAGCGTGCGCTCCGTGCGAGACCCGGTCCACGTCGCCTGCATCATGGATGGCAACGGACGATGGGCGAAGCGCCGCGGCCTGCCGCGCACCGACGGGCACACCGAGGGCGAGGAGAACCTGGCCTCCCTCGTCCGAGTGGCGGTTCGACGCGACGTCGGCTGGCTGACCGTGTTCGGCTTCTCCACCGAGAACTGGGTGCGCCCGCGGCCGGAGGTGCGCCACATCCTCGGCCTGCACAAGAAGCTGTTCGGGCGGGTGGCGGAGCTCAACGAGCTCAACGTCCGTGTGCAGTGGATCGGCCGCCCGTTCGACTCCCACGAGGCACGCACTCCCAAGTACGTGCAGCGGGCGATTCGCAAGGCCATCGCCGACACCGCGTCGAACACCGGCATGGTGCTCACGGTGGCCTTCGACTACGGCAGCCGGGCCGAGCTGGTCCACGCCGCGCGTGCCGCGGTCGCCGCGGGCGAGCCGCTGGACGCTGCCGCCATCGACCGGCACCTCTACCTGCCCGAGCTGCCACCCGTCGACGTGCTCGTGCGCACCTCGGGCGAGCTGCGCATCTCCAACTTCATGCTCTGGCAGAGCGCCGGCACCCGGGTGCACTTCACCGACCAGCCCTGGCCCGACTTCGACGCCGCCGAGCTCGACGCCGCCCTCGCCCTCGTCGACTGACAGGTTCGACGGCTTCTCGGACGGTTCCGTGCCGGAAACCGTCACGGAACCGTCCGAGAAGTTCACCGTCTGCGGACACGCCACGGCTACCGTCGCTCGAATGCCTTCGCACGCCGACATCGACCGCGCGCTGGCGGCGGTGACATCGGCGTTGCCGGCGGCCGAGGATCGCCCGGGACAACGGCAGATGGCAGAGGCGGTCGGCGACGCGATCGCGACGGGCAAGCACCTGGTGGTGCAGGCCGGCACGGGCACGGGCAAGACCATGGGCTACCTGGTGCCGGCGGTGATGTCCGGCAAGAAGACGATCGTCGCCACAGCGACCAAGACCCTGCAGGACCAGCTCGCCGCGAAGGACCTGCCGTTCCTGGCCGAGCACGTCGGCCGGCCGTTCACGTGGGCGGTGCTCAAGGGGCGCAGCAACTACATCTGCATGCAGCGCGTCCGCGAGCTGCAGGCGTCGAACGCGGCCGGGCAGATGGAGATGGAGGAGCTCAGCGGACCGACCAAGCGCGAGGTCAACAACCTCGTCGCCTGGGCCGGCACCACTCGAACCGGTGACGTCGCCGAGCTGACGTGGGCGCCGAGCGATCGTGCCGTGCGGGCGGTCACCGTCGGCAGCGACGAGTGCCCCGGGGCGACGCGCTGCCCGATGGGTCAGGTGTGCTTCGCCGAAGCCGCCCGCAACTCGGCCGCTGCGGCCGACGTCGTCGTCGTCAACCTGCACCTGTACGGGCTCAACGTCGGCGCCGGCGGGGCGATCCTGCCGCCGCACGACGTGGTCATCATCGACGAGGCGCACCAGCTGGAAGACATCATGAGCGACACCGTCGGGATGGCCATCAGCCCCGGCACCTTCACGAACGTGGCGACCGCGGTGCGCAAGGTGATCATCGACCCACAGGTCAGCGCGCCGATCATCGACTCCGGCAGCGTGCTGCGCGACGCGCTCAGGCCGATCGTCGGCGAGCGCCTGCCGACGCCGTTCCCGGATGCGCTCGTGGCGCACCTGGTCGAGAGCCGTCGCCGGCTGGACACAGCGATGACCTCGCTGCGTGCCGTGAAGACGGACGTCGACGACGCCAAGCAACGGGTGCTGCGGGCCACGCAGCTCGTGACTCGGGCGATGGAGGGCATCGACGTCGCCGTCGGCAAGCTCGAGGGCTACGTCGCCTTCGTCGGCGGTGGGCCGGAGTTCCCCCGGCTGGAGATCGCACCGCTCGACGTCGGCCCGATCCTCAACAAGGGTGTGTGGGAGCAGAAGACCGCCGTGCTCACCAGCGCCACCGTGCCCGCCACGCTCACCCACCGAGTCGGCATCGCCGACGGCACGGCAACGGTCGTCGACGTCGGCAGCCCGTTCCACTACGAGACCAACGGCCTGCTCTACTGCGCGCTCCACCTGCCGGAACCGCGATCGGCCGGTTACGTCGCCGCGACGCACGAGGAGCTGACCGCGCTGATCACCGCCGCCGGTGGGAGAACGCTGGCCCTGTTCACGAGCTGGAAGGCGATGGATGCCGCTGCGGCAGCGGTTCGCCTACGTGTCGATGTGCCCATCCTCACCCAGCGCGACCTGCCGAAGAACGCGCTGGTGAAGGCGTTCAGCGAGGACGAGTCGTCGTGCCTGTTCGCGACCGCAGGCTTCTTCCAGGGCGTCGACATCCCCGGACGGACGTTGAGCCTCGTGGTCATCGACCGGTTGCCGTTCCCGCGACCTGACGACCCGTTGCTGTCCGCGCGGCGAGAGCAGCTCGGCGCCGCAGCGTTCGGCGAGATCGACCTGCCGCGAGCATCGATCCTGCTCGCGCAGGCGACCGGTCGATTGATCCGCACCGCAACCGATCGTGGGGTCGTGGCCGTGCTCGACAGCCGCCTGGGCACCGCCGGGTACCGGTGGCAGATCGTCAAGGCGCTCCCGCCGATGCGACGCACCCGTCACCGCGCCGACGCCGAGGCGTTCCTCCGTGAGATCGTGAGCGCCCCAACCGCGAACGGCTAGCTTCGCCCGCATGTCGGGAACGCTGGTGCCGGTGGTGGTCGACGGCGGCGTTGCCACGATCACGCTCGATTCGCCGGCCAACCGCAACGCCCTGTCGCGCCGGCTCCTCGACGATCTGCACGCGGCGCTGGACCGCGCCGAGCGGCCCGACGTTCGAGTCATCGTGCTCGGCCACACGCTGCCCGTGTTCTGCGCGGGCGCCGATCTGAAGGAACGCTCCGACGGTCCGGTCGACTCGAGTCCGATGGCACGCGCGTTCGAACGGTTGCAGTCGGCGGCCGCACCGACGATCGCCGCGGTGCAGGGCCCGGTGCGGGCGGGCGGCATCGGGCTCATGGCGGCGTGCGACCTCGTCGTCGTGCAGTCGGACGTGACGTTCGCGTTCACCGAGGTGCGCATCGGCGTCGCCCCGGCGATCATCTCGGTGCCGATCCTCGCCCGTTGCGGCTGGTCGAAGCTGGCCGCAGCGTTCCTCACCGGCGAGCTCTTCGACGCAACCGCGGCCCGCGAGATCGGCCTCGTCACGCACGTTGCCGACGACGTGCCGGCGGCGGTCGCCGCGTTGGTGCGCGGGGTGCTCGCCGGAGCGCCGAACGCCGTTGCCGAGACGAAGCGGTTGCTGCACAGCACGCCGGACATGGCCGCGATGCAGCGCTTGAGCGAAGCCCTCTTCCAATCGGACGAAGCGAAGGAAGGGATGCGCGCCTTCGCCGAGAAGCGCCCACCCGACTGGACCCGCACGTGACCGTGCTGCCGGATCGCGTCAACACGTCGTCGGACGCATACCGCGCCAACGTCGAGTCGATCACGGCGCAGCTCGCGCAGCACGACGAGCAGCTGGCGGTCGTCAACGCCGGCGGGGGCGAGCGCTACGTCGAGCGGCACCGGGCCCGCGGCAAGATGCTCGCTCGCGAGCGGATCGAGACGATGCTCGATCGCGAGTCGCCGTTCCTCGAGCTGTCACCACTCGCCGCGTGGGGCAGCAGCTTCCCCGTCGGGGCCGGCCTGGTCACCGGCATCGGGGTCGTGGAGGGCGTCGAGTGCATGCTCATCGCCAACGACCCGACGCAGCGCGGGGGCGCGTCCAACCCCTTCACGGTGCGCAAGAACCTGCGGGCGATGCAGATCGCGCGCGAGAACCGGCTGCCGCTGATCAACCTCGTCGAGTCGGGTGGCGCCGACCTGCCGACGCAGAGCGAGATCTTCATCCCCGGCGGGCAGACCTTCCACGACATCACCGAGCTGTCGGCGATGGGCATCCCCACGGTGGCCGTCGTCTTCGGCAACTCGACCGCCGGTGGCGCCTACGTGCCCGGCATGAGCGACTACGTGGTGATGATCAAGGATCGCTCGAAGGTGTTCCTCGGCGGCCCGCCGTTGGTGAAGATGGCCACCGGCGAGGAGAGCGACGACGAGTCGCTCGGCGGTGCCGAGATGCACGCACGCACGAGTGGTCTCGCCGACTACTTCGCCGTCGACGAGATCGACGCCTGCCGTCTGGGACGTCAGGTCGTGCGCCGCTTGAACCAACGCAAGCGCGGGCCGGGCCCGCGCGGACCCGGGCGGGCCCCGCGCCTCGATCCGGAGCACCTCCTCGGCATCCCATCGTCGGATCCGAAGGTGCCGTTCGACCCGCGAGACGTGATCGCACGGATCGTCGACGACAGCGACTTCGACGAGTTCAAGCCGCTCTACGGCACGTCGCTCGTCACCGGCTTCGCCGAGCTCCACGGCTACCCCATCGGCATCCTCGCCAACCACCGTGGCGTGCTGTTCAGCGAGGAGGCACACAAGGCGACGCAGTTCATCCAGCTCGCCAACCAGATCGACACGCCGCTGGTGTTCCTCCAGAACACCACCGGCTACATGGTCGGCAAGGACTTCGAGCAGCGCGGGATCATCAAGGACGGGGCGAAGATGATCAACGCGGTCACCAACAGCCGCGTCCCGCACCTCACGATCAACATGGGTGCGTCGTACGGGGCGGGCAACTACGGCATGTGCGGCCGCGCCTTCGGCCCGCGGTTCCTCTTCGCCTGGCCGAACGCGAAGAGCGCGGTGATGGGCCCGGCGCAGCTGGCCGGTGTGCTCAGCATCGTCTCGCGCGAATCGGCCACGTCGATGGGCAAGCCGTTCGACGAGGACGCCGATGCAGCGATGCGCGAAGCCGTCGAGGCCCAGATCGAGGCGGAGTCGTTGGCCATGTTCATGAGCGGCAAGCTCTACGACGACGGGATCATCGACCCGCGAGACACGCGCATCGTGCTCGGGATGTGCCTGAGCGCGATCGACAACCAACCGACCGAGGGCACGCGCGGCTACGGCGTGTTTCGCATGTGAACGAACTGGCCCGCATCCTCATCGCCAACCGTGGCGAGATCGCCAGGCGGATCATCCGCACGTGCCGGCGCGTCGGGATCGAGACCGTCGCCGTCTTCAGCGACGCCGACCGCGACGCACCCTTCGTGCGCGAGGCCGACGACGCGGTGTGGCTCCCGGGTCTGGCTTCCGCCGAGACGTACCTGCGCATCGATCTGCTCATCGCCGCGGCGCTCGATCGCGGTTGCGACGGGGTCCACCCCGGCTACGGGTTCCTCTCCGAACGCGCCGACTTCGCGCGCGCGGTCACCGACGCCGGGCTGGTCTGGATCGGCCCGCCGGCCACCGCCATCGAGTCGATGGGATCGAAGACCCAGGCCAAGCGTCTGATGCGTGCCGCCGGTGTGCCCGTGCTGCCCGACAGCACCGAGGACTCGATGGAGGAGATCGGACTGCCGGCGCTCGTCAAGGCCGCGTTCGGCGGCGGCGGTCGCGGCATGCGCGTCGTGCGCGACGCCGCCGAACTGGACGATGCGCTGGCCGGCGCGACGCGCGAGGCGCTCGCTGCGTTCGGCGACGGCGAGGTGTTCGTCGAGCGCTACGTGGAGCACGGCCGCCACATCGAGGTGCAGATCTTCGCCGACTCGCACGGCACCGTCGTGCCCTTGTTCGAGCGCGACTGCACGTTCCAGCGTCGCCATCAGAAGATCCTCGAAGAGGCGCCCTCACCGGCGGTCGACGACGACCTGTGGGAGCGGTTGAGCACCGAGGCCGTCGCCGCGGCTCAAGCGGTCGCCTACGTGGGGGCAGGAACGATCGAGTTCCTGCTCGACCCTCACGGCGATTTCTGGTTCCTCGAGATGAACACCCGGTTGCAGGTCGAGCATCCGGTCACGGAGATGATCACCGGGCTCGATCTCGTCGAGCTGCAGCTGCTCGTCGCCGCGGGCGAACCGCTGCCCGACGAGGTGCTCGCCACGACCGGCAAGGGCCACGCCATCGAAGTCCGGTTGTGCGCCGAGGACCCGTGGAACGGGTACCGGCCGAGCACCGGGACCTTCCACACCGTCGAGTTCCCGGCGATCACCGGCACGCGGGTGGACAGCGCGATCGAGAGCGGATCGACGATCAGTCCGCACTACGACTCGATGATCGCCAAGCTCATCGCGCACGGCCCGACGCGCGAGTCCGCCGTGCGCCGGCTCCTCGCCCTCATCGACGGGACCGTGCTCGTCGGTCCGGACACCAACCTCGACCAGCTGCGCCAACTGCTCTTCGTCGACCCGCTCGAGGTCGACACGACCTGGGTCGATCGCAACCCGCCGCACCCCCGTCGTCGCGGCGGCGTGGCGTTGGCGTTGGCCGTCGGTCAGGCCGAGCACCGCGCCCGCACGGTGCTCACCCACGTGCCTCCCGGGTGGCGGAACAACCCGGCCGTGCCACAGGAGCTCCGGTTCGGCGGCACCGTCATCGCCTACCACCGCGATCGGTCCGGCACCGTCCGATCGGTCGCCGTCGACGGCGTGCCGATGGAGGACGTCGACGTCGCTGCGCTGCAGCGCTCCGCCGACGAGATCCGCATCGTCGACGGCATCGCCCATTGGCCCGGCGGCGTCCAGGTGCCGGTACCGCAGCGGTTCCCCGAGCCCGACGACGCCGGTCGGGCCGGTTCGCTGGTGGCCCCGATGCCTGGAGCGGTTCGTCGTGTGCTCGTCGCCGTCGGGGACGTCGTGGTCGCGGGGCAGCCGCTCGTCACCATCGAGGCGATGAAGATGGAGCATCAGATCGTCTCGCCGACATCCGGGACCGTCGCCGAGGTCTTCGTCGCCGAAGGACAGCAGCTCGGCAGCGGTCAGGTGCTCGTCCGCATCGAAGCGATCGCCGCCGAGTCGTCATGACCGGAGGCAGGCCCGTTCGCATCGCCAACTGCTCGGGCTTCTACGGCGATCGGTTGTCGGCGGCGCGGGAGATGGTCGATCCGGCGGTGCTCGACGAGAGCCCGATCGACGTGCTCACGGGTGATTGGCTTGCCGAGCTGACCATGCTCATCCTCCACAAGCAGCGCGCCCGCAACGCTGCCATGGGCTACGCCGGGACGTTCGTCACGCAGATGGAGCAGGTGCTCGCCACCTGCGTGGATCGGGGCATCAAGGTGGTCACCAACGCCGGCGGCCTCAACCCCGCCGGGTGCGCCGATGCGGTGCGCCAGGTGGCCGACAGGTTGGGCATCACGGTGTCGGTCGCCCACGTCGAGGGCGACGACCTGCTGCCGCGCATCGACGGGCTGCGCCCGCAGCTCGCCCACCTCGACACGGGAGCGGCGCTCACCGGCGCACCGGTGTCGGCCAACGCCTACCTCGGTGGGTGGGGCATCGCCGCTGCGCTGCGCGAGGGGGCCGACGTCGTCGTCTGCCCGCGGGTCACCGATGCCGCGGTGGTCGTCGGGCCGGCGGCGTGGTGGTGGGACTGGGCCGTCGACGACTGGGACGCGCTCGCCGGCGCGGTCGTCGCCGGTCACGTCATCGAGTGCGGCGCACAGGTCACCGGCGGGAACTACTCGTGGTTCCAGCAGATCCCCGATCGCGACGTGGCGCCGCCGTTCCCGATCGCCGAGGTGCGCTCCGACGGCTCGTCGGTGATCACCAAGCACCCGCGCACCGGCGGGCTGGTCTCCGTCGGCACGGTCACCGCGCAGCTGCTCTACGAGATCCAGTCCACGCAGTACCTCAACCCCGACGTGTCCACGGACTTCGCCTCGATCCAGCTGCGCGACGACGGCCCGGATCGAGTGCTGATCGATGGCGTGCGCGGCGCGCCCGGACCGCCGACGACGAAGGTGTGCATCAACCTCGACGGCGGCTTCCGCAACCGCGTCAGCTTCGTGCTCACCGGGCTCGATCAGCGAGCGAAGGGCGAGTGGGCGCGTGACGCGCTGTTCCGCCGCCTCGGTGGTGCCGAGCGGTTCGACGAGACCGACGTGCGACTGATCGAGGCACCGAGCGACGCACCGAGTCAGGAGGCGTCATCCGGTCGGTTGCACGTCTCGGTCAAGAGCAGCGACGAACGGCTCGTCGGCCGCGCGTTCTCCTCGGCCGCCATCGAGCTCGCGCTGGCCAACTACCCCGGCTTCTTCGTGTCCTCACCGCCCACCGAAGCACAACCCTTCGGCGTGTACTGGCCGGCGCTCGTCGACAACGACGAGGTGCAGCAGATCGTGGTCCTTGCCGACGGCCGGCGGATCCCGATCGATCGCGGTCCCGTTGCGGCGCCGACGCTGCCGCCGCCGACCGCCCCTTCCGATGTCGTGCCGGTCGGGCCGGCGATCGGCGAGCCACTGGGCGCGTGCTTCGCCGCCCGCTCCGGTGACAAGGGCGGCAACGCCAACGTCGGCATCTGGGCGCCGGACGACGCGGGTTACGCCTGGTTGCACGCCAACCTCGGCACCCGGACGTTGCAACAGATGCTGCCGGAGGCCGCCGGGCTGGAGGTCCGCCGCTACGAGCTGCCCAACCTGCGCGCCCTGAACTTCGTCATCGTCGGCTACCTCGGTGAAGGCGTCGCCTCGAGCACCTCGTTCGACGCACAGGCCAAGGGGCTCGGCGAGCACCTGCGCAGCAGGGTCTGGCGCGGGTAAACCATTCAGAGGTCCGCATCGTCTTGATGACGTGCTGGCACACGCGCTCAACGCTGGAGGGGTCACGGACGGCTTCGACGACTTCTTCCGAGCCCACCACGCTCGACTGGTGGCCTGCGGAATCGCCCTGACGGGCCGAGAGGATCGCGCTCGCGACGCAGCCCAGGAGGCGATGGCCCGAGCGTTTCGCCACTGGGACGAGGTTCGCTCGATGAGCCAACCCGGCGCGTGGGTCCGACGGGTGGCCGTCAACGTGTTGATCGACGAGGGCCGGCGGACCACCCGCGAGCGATCGGCGGTGCAACGGCTGAGCTCGACGACGAGCACGTTCGACGCACCGCCGACCGCCCCCGACCCGGTGCTCGACGCCGTGCGCGCGCTGCCCGAGCGGCAGCGCGTCGCAGTCGTGCTGCACCACCTGGACGACCTCTCGATCAGTGAGGTCGCCGCCGTCATGAACATCGCCGAAGGCACCGTCAAGGCAACCCTCTTCAAGGCACGCGCCGCGCTCGCGGCAGCGCTGCGACGCTCGACCGGAACGGAGCAACCATGAGCGATGATCTCGACCGCCAACTGGCCGAGGCCAAGGCTCGGCTGCAGCAACGTGCCGCATCCGTGGCCCACACCGAACGCGAGCTGGCCGCCATGCACTCGACGGCGCCGCTGACGGTGTTGGCCGGCCGACCGGTGTCGCGCCGTCGCCTGCTGGCCGGTGCGGCTGCGGCGATCGCCGTCGGTGCCGGCGGAGCACTGCTGCTCAAGCGCCGCGACGGTGGCTCCGAAGCCCCCGCCACCTCCCCGACGACGCCGACCACCGGTTCGACGACGGCCTCGACCACCCCGAGCACGACCCCGGCGACGAGTCCGATCACCGGTCCGATCGTGACCGACCCGGGAACCTCGGCACCGACCACGTCCACCGTCGCTCGCAACACCATCGAGCGTGTGTTCGGCGCATGGTTCGGCGACGACGGCGTGGCCTGGGCAACGGTCGGCGACCTCGTCACCCCCGACTCCTGGCTGATGCGTTCGGCGGACGGCGGATCCACCTGGGTGGACACCGGTGTCAGCGTGCCGTCGTTCGCTCGGCCGATCTTCGCCGACGCGACCAACGGATGGATCGTGCCGATCGACGGCGGTCTCCTCTCCACCACGCACGAAGGCGGTCTCGACCAGTTCAACACGCCGAACCTGCCCGTCGGGTTCGATCCCGAGATCCTCGGCTTCTGCCTCGGCATGCAGGACGTCATCGTCATCGGCAGCGTCACCAAGCCGGACGGGAGCATCGTGTTCCAGCCGCTCTCGCTGCCGTTGACATCCGACGAGTTCGTCGCCCTGGACCACGAGTTCTCGCCAGGCGCCGGACCGGTTGCCGACTTCTCGATCGCATCGCAGGCCGACGTCATCTGGATCACCTACAACGACCGCACCTTCGTCAGCGCCGCACGGCGGATGAACGGCACGTGGGCGTCGTGGACACCGCCGGGCGGCGACCTCGGCGGCGAGGTGACGCTGCTGCACACCGGCGACTCGCCACTGTGGGCGCTCGTCACCACCGGCGTCTGGGCCGGCGACCTGGACCACCCGTCGCGGCAGCTGCACTGGTCGCTCGACGGCGGCGACACGTTCGTCGAACTGACCCTTCCCGCCGGGCTGGCCGACCTGCGCATCGGGGGCGGGGTCATCGCGTTCGGCGAGAGCCAGCTGCTCGGGTGGTCGCAGGTCGACGGTGGCACTGACGTCCTGCGCTCGGACGACTCGGGAGATTCGTGGTCGGTCGTCGGCAGCCTGCCCGGCGTCGCGGTCAACCGCATCGATGCGGTGGGCAGCGATCGACTGGCCGCGTTCTGGTCGACCGATGCCGGCGCCGACGAGGCTGCGGTCAGCACCGACCACGGCGCCACCTGGTCCCCCCTCACCGTTTGATCGCTGCTCCACCGTGGCGGTGGGCCAGCGACCAAACGCGGGGTCGGACGAGTCAGGTGATGAGGCGGTAGCCGATGCCGCGAGCGGTGACGATCAGCTTCGGGTCGTCCGGCTGGTCTTCGACCTTGACGCGCAGGCGACGCACGTGGGCGTCGACCAGGCGGGAGTCGCCGAGGTACTCGTAGCCCCACACCCGCTCGAGCAGCTGGTCGCGCGACAGCACGGCGTTGGCGTGGTCGGCGAACTCGCACAGCAGCCGGAACTCGGTCTTCGTCAGCGGCAGCTCGACGCCGGCCTTGAGCACGATGCCCTGTTCGCGACGCAGCTCGATGTCGCCGAACCTGCTGGGCGGGCCGGCGATCGCCGGCGTGTCGTGCAGGTGCACGCGACGCAGCGCGGCACGGATGCGCGCCGCCAGCTCCTTGGGCACCACCGGCTTGGTCACGTAGTCGTCGGCACCGGCTTCGAGCCCGGCGACGAGGTCGTGCGTGTCGGTCTGGGCGGTGACGATGATGATCGGCACGATGCTCGTGGCGCGCAGGTTGCGGCAGACCTCGAAGCCGCTCATGTCCGGCAGGCGCAAGTCGAGCAGAACGAGGTCGGGCTCGCGCTCGGCGAAGGCGACGAGCCCCTCCTTGCCGTCGGCCGCCTCGCGGACCTCGTAGCCCTCGTCCTCCAGCGCCATGCTCAGCGCCATGCGGATCGCGTCGTCGTCCTCGATGAACAGCAGTGAGTGCACAGGGTGGCCGATCTGTTACAGAAATCGCACACGGCGAGCGTGGCTTCGTCACAAACGACGGTCACGATACAGATGTTCACGCTGCCCCGGTGAGGTACCTTCCTCCCCCTGGTGCCTCACCGGCAGCGAGAACCTTCCGGGCCAATCGCCCCCCACCGGCAAAGCCGAAGCGTCCCGCCGCTTCCCACCACCGTCAGAGGAGGCTTCCATGTTGGCACCCACGCTCACCACCCACACCGATGCAGAAGCCGAGGTGGTCTCGATCACCGTCGCCGGTCCACTGGCAACGGCCGAGCATGCTGCGGCGATCGTCGCTGCGTGTGGGGCGGCACCTGCTCGCTACGGCCTGGTGGTCAACGTCTCGGCGATCACCGTGATCACCAACACCGGTGTCGAAGCGCTGCGCACCATCGCTTCGTACGGAAACGCCCGGGGCCAACGTGTCGCATTCGTGTGCACTGAGCTCATGCTTCGCAGCGAGCTCGTGCTCGCCGATCTCGACACGTTGGCGCCGGTCGTCCATGCCATCGAGCAGGCCTCCCACCTGCTGAGCGCCGCCTGAGCACCGCGCCGACGCGATCACTGCTCATCGGCCACACTGTGGCCGTGAACGAGCGCAGCACCTCCAAGCGATCGCTGCGCCTTCGCTCGCGCGTCACGCTGCTGTTCAGCGTCACCGCGCTGGTCGCCAGCCTCGGGCTGGCGCTGTCGACGTTCATCGTCGCCCGCTCCAGCCTGCTCGACCAGCGCACCGAGGTCACCAAGCGCCAGGCCTTCCAGAACGCGCAGAGCGTCAAGGACCGCCTGCTCACCGATGGTGCGGCGACGATCGGCAGCTTCATGCTCAACGAGCTGCGCCCGGAGAGCGGTGGCATCGCCGTGCTGCTGCTGCCCAACAGCACGTCGTACTCGTCGCTGGTCGGGTTCCCGGTCACCTCGTTGCCCGACGACCTGCGCGGCCTGCTGCGAACCGGTGAGAGCGGCCTGCAGCGCTTCTCGCTCAACGGCGATCCGTACCTCGCCGTCGGCGTGTACATCGAAGCGCTCAAGGCGCAGTACATCGAGGCCTTCCCACTGCGTGAGACGGATCGGTCGTTGCGCACGATCGCCACCGTGCTCGGCATCGGCAGCGCGGTGATCACCCTGCTCGCCGCCGGACTCGGCTGGTGGACCAGCCGGCGACTGCTGCGCCCGCTGACGCGCGTGGCGATGGCAGCCGGCGAGATCGCCGGTGGCGGCCTCGACGCGCGCATGGCGCCGGAGACCGACCCCGACCTCGACCGGCTGGCCCGCTCGTTCAACGAGATGGCCGACGCTGTGCAGGCCCGCATCGAGCGCGAGGTGCGCTTCGCCAGCGACGTGTCCCACGAGCTGCGCTCCCCCATCACCGCGCTCAGCGCCGCGGTCGAGGTGCTCGACGCGCGCCGCAACGACCTGCCCGACCGCAGCCGCCAAGCGCTCGACCTCGTCGTCAGCCAGGTCCGTCGCTTCGATCAGATGGTCCTCGACCTCCTCGAGCTGTCGCGCATCGACGCCGGGTCCACCGAGCTGCACCGCGAGGACGTCGATCTCGAGCAGCTGATCCCGCGCATCGCCCACCGCTACGGGTTCGGCGACGTGCCGTTCACCGTCAGCCGCAAGCTGCCCAACGTGGTCCGCATCGACAAGCTGCGCTTCGAACGCGTCCTCGCCAACCTGTTGGAGAACGCCCGCGAGCACGCCGGCGGGCCGGTGCTCGTCACGGCCGAGCCAACCGGACGCCGCGGGCTCCTACTGACCGTCGAGGACGCAGGGCCCGGCGTGGCTCGCAGCGAACGGGTGCGCATCTTCGAGCGCTTCGCCCGGGGCAGCGCGGCGCGCCATCGCGTCGGCACCGGGCTCGGGTTGGCGCTGGTGTCGGAGCACGCTCACGCCCACGGGGGCGAGGCCTGGGTGGACGACCGTCCGGGCGGCGGGGCCCGCTTCAAGGTCAGCTTCGCGGACGTGTCCTGATGAAGCGCCTGATCGCACTCACCGTCCTGTCGACGCTGACGCTCGTCGCCTGTGGCGTGGCAACCGACGGCGGCGCGCAACGCATCGACCCGCAGCAGCTGGGCGGGCTCGGCGACACGCTGCCGGCACCGTCGACCAGCACCACCGCTCCGGTCACCACGCTGCCGCTCGTGCCGACGACCACCGATGCGACGCCGACGACGATCGTGCAGACCGAGCTCGTCGACCTCTACTTCATCAGCGGCGGGAAGATCTTCCCGGTGCGCGCCGTGCTCCCCGCCGACGCCGACATGCAGATCGTCATGGCCATCCTGCAGGCCGGTCCCGGGCCGGACTCGCCGGGGCTGCGCAGCGCGATCCCGACGAAGGAAGCGCTGACGCCCGTGGTCACCACCGACGGCAGCGGTGTGGCGACCGTCAACGTGCCCACCGACTTCTTCAGCAGCATCCAGCCGGCCAACGACCAGCGCCTGGCCATCGCCCAGATCGTGCTCACCGTGCTCTTCCGTCGCGGTCTCGCCGTCGGGCAGGTGAAGTTCGTGCAGGACGGCGTCGACATCTCCGTGCCGAAGGCGGACGGCGAACCCACCCAGCCAGGCGAACCGGTCACCTTCAAGGACTACGCCTCCCTGCTCTCCAACTCGACCTCGCCCCCGACGGCGACGACGTCGTCGACCACCACCTCGGTCGAGGTACCGGGCACCGCAGCTCCCTGAGCTCAGCCGGTTGGCCGCCCCGGTAGCTTGATCGCCTCATGCGCAGCGGCTTCATCACCCTCGTCGGACGTCCCAACGTCGGCAAGTCGACGTTGGTCAACGCCATGTGCGGGCAGAAGGTGTCGATCGTCAGCGACAAACCCCAGACGACGCGCACCCGCGTGCGCGGCGTGCTCAGCCGGCCCGACGCGCAGCTCGTGTTCGTGGACACGCCCGGTCTGCACAAGCCGGTCACTGCGCTCGGCGAGCGGGTCAACGCCACGGCACTCGACAGCGTGCACGACGTCGACGTCGTCTGCCTCGTGCTCGACGCGACGATGCCGTTCGGCTCGGGTGACAAGTGGGTGGCGGACCACCTCCACCTGCCCGACGCGATCGTGCTGCTGAACAAGATCGATGCGGTCAACCGCAAGAAGGTCATCGGCCAGCTCGGCGCCGCCGGGATGCTCGAGGCGGCGGCCTACTTCCCGGTGTCGGCGAAGACCGGCGAAGGCATCCAGGAGCTCGTCGATCACCTCGACTCGCTGATGCCCGAAGGCCCGCTGTTCTTCCCGGACGACACGGTGCGCGACATGCCCGACGAGGAGTGGATCGCCGAGCTGGTGCGCGAGCAGCTGCTGGCCGTCACCCACGACGAGCTGCCGTACAGCATCGCCACGCGGGTCACCGAGTGGGAGTGGCCGCGGATCCGCTGCGAGATCATCGTCGAGCGCGACAGCCAGAAGGGCATGGTCATCGGCAAGAAGGGCGCGGTCCTCAAAGAGGTCGGCACCCGCGTGCGCGAGCAGCTGCCGGAGGGCGTGTTCATCGAGCTGTTCGTGAAGGTCGACAAGGACTGGCAGCGCAAGCCCGATCGAGTGGAACGACTCGGGTACTGATGGCCACCCCGTCGGCCGAGGTGTCGATCGACGAGGAGCTCGTTCGACAGCTGATCGCCGACCAGCAGCCGGCGCTCGCCCGCCTGACGGTTCGAATCGTCGGCGAGGGGTGGGACAACGTCGTCGCCCGCCTCGGTGACGACCTGTGCGTGCGCCTCCCACGCCGACGCGCCGCCGCCGACCTGATCGCCAACGAGCAGCGTTGGCTCCCGGTGCTGGCCGAGTCGTTGCCGCTGCCGATCCCGGTGCCGGTGTTCGCCGGACGTCCCAGCGCCGTGTACCCGTTCGAGTGGAGCATCTGTCCGTGGTTCGACGGCGCGCCGACCGCCGACGTCCCGTTCGACGATCCCGGCGAGGCAGCGGTCGCGCTGGGCGCGTTCATCGCCGCACTGCATCGCCCGGCTCCGGCCGATGCGCCCGAGAACCCGTTCCGCGGCGTGCACCTGCGCGAACGCGCCGATGCCGTGGAGCAACGCGTCGAGTCGTTGCGCGCCCGCGTCCCGGCCGACACCGTGCTGGCCACCTGGAATTCGTTGCGCTCGACACCGGAGCACAGCGGCCCGCCCGTGTGGCTGCACGGCGACCTGCACCCATCGAACATGGTCACGCGGGACGGCCGGCTGGCGGCGATCATCGACTTCGGCGACATCACCAGTGGCGATCCGGCCACCGACCTCGCCGCGGCGTGGATGATGTTTGGCGTCGACGACCGAGCCACGTTCCGCACGACAGCAGCCGTGGGTGACGACACCTGGCGCCGCGCCGCCGGGTGGGCGCTGAACCTGTCGCTGGCCTACCTCACCGGCGACGACAGCACCTCGATGCCCGCCATCGGGCAGCGCGCGCTGCACGCCGTCTTGGAAGAGTTCGCTCACTAACGTCGCCGTTCGACTGGAGGGTTCGATGACGACCACTGGGTTCGAGCAGATGATGGAGCGCACACGGGCGCTCGGACCGTTGATCGAGGAGCACGCCGAGCGGATCAGCGCCGACCGACGGCTCACGCCGGAGGTGCTCGCCGCGCTGCGCGCTTCGGGGGTGTTCCGGATGCCGATGCTCGCCGCGCATGGCGGCCCGGAGCTGACCCCGCTCGAACAGATCAGCGTCCTCGAGGAGCTCTGCTACCACGACGGCTCCGTCGGGTGGGTGGCGATGATCTGTTGCGACGGCGGGTACTACGCCGGGCTCGCCGACGACCCAGGCCTCGTCGACGAGCTGTACGCCGACCGCGACGACCTCACGTGCGGCTGGCTGATCCCCGCCGGACGCGCCGAGGTGGTGGACGGCGGCTACCGCGTCACGGGACGTTGGTCGTTCGGCAGCGGCATCCTGCACAGCGAGCACGTCGTCGGCGGATGCCTCGTGCATCGCGACGGGGTGATGCAGATGACCGCCGAGGGAGGACCCGAGTACATCGCCGTGTTCCTTCCCTCCGAGGCGATCACCATCCACGACGTGTGGCAGACCACCGGGCTGGCCGGCACGAGCAGCAACGACTACTCCGTCGACGACGCGTTCGTGCCAGGGCACCACACGTTCGACGTCTTCGCCGACGATTCGACGCGGCACCCGCTGCACTCGTACCGCGGCTTCTTCTTCGCCAAGCTCTGCGCCGTACCGATGGGTCTGCTGCGCCGTGCCATCGACGAGTTCATCCACGTCGCCGAGACGAAGCTGTCCATGCCGTCGTTCCAACCGGTGAAGGGCGAGTACCGCGTGCAGGTCGCGCTCGCGTCAGCGCAAGCCGACCTCGACGCGTCGTGGGGCATCGTCGAGCGCACGATGGGCTCGCTGTGGCAGACCGCGCTCGCCGGTGAGCGACCGACGCTCGAACAGCGCGCCGCGCTGGCTCGGATGAACGTGTGGGTCGCCCAGACCGCGCGCCGGGCGATCGACCGCTTATGCGAAGAGGCCGGCACGACCGCGTCGATGCGACCGAACCGGCTGGAGCGCATCCGCCGCGACGCGCTGATGGTCACCCATCACGTCGTCGGGCAGGAGCGCACCTACGCCATCGCCGGCCAGCTGGCCTTCGGGATCGTTCCGCCGTTCGCGTTCGTCTGAGGGACGTCGCTCACGACGCGGCGCCGGCGATCGCTTCGATCATGCCGACGACCTCGTCGGGCGCGGGCATCGCATCGATCTCGGCGGCGACGCGGGTCGCCGCGGCTGCATGCCGATCGTCGTTGAGCAGTCGGTCCAGCGCGCCCGCGACGTGCTCGGGCGAGCGTTCGTGCATCTCCATCGTGATCGCCACGCCCGCACCGGTCGCCGCGTCGGCGTTCTCCCACTGGTCAGCAGCAAGCGGGTTCAACAGCTGCGGCAGCCCGACGCGCGCCGCACCGAGCAACGAGCCGGCGCCCGCATGGGACATCACGACGGTGGCGCGAGCGAGGATGAACGACTGCGGCACGAACCGCTCGACTCGAACGTTCGTCGGCACCGTCCCGAGGACCGCCGGATCGAGGTTCGGGCCGATCGTGGCGATGGCGTCGACGTCGACGGCGCCCAACGCGGCGATCGTCGCGGCCCATGGCGCCATCGCCGCCGTCTGATCGGTGCCGGCCGTGAGGTAGACGAGCGGTCGATCGCGACCGAGGTGCTCGAGCCACTCCGGCGGATCGCCGGCGGCGCGAACGAACGGCTCGGCGCGCATCGGTTGAACCGCTTCGCCCTCGGGCAGCTGGCCGAACGACGGCGGGAACGGATGCAGGTAGCACGCTCCGTTGATGTCTGCCATGGACGGTGCCGCCAGTCCTTCTTCGGCCCAGAGCGGCGTGATCCGCTCGATCAGCAGCTCCTCGGCCCACGAGGGCAGCGCTCCGCTGAACGCGACGGTCACGTGCGGGATGCCCCGCGACGTCGCCAGTGGCGCTGCGGCGAGCTCGGCCATCTCGTGGATGACGACGTCCGGGCGCACCTCGTCGAGCACGGCCGCGAGCTGCGGTCGCATGGCCGGTGCAGCCGCGTCGGCGAAGATGCCCGAGAAGAGCACGCCACGCCGGCGGCGCGGAGGCAGCGCCAACGCCTCCGCCATTCGCGGGCCGAAGTGCTGCATGCGCTCCTGCACGTCCATCCCGCCGACACGAGCCGCGAACCCGGCCCGTTCGACCGCGTCACCAGCCTGAGGCGCCGTGACGACGGTGATGTCGTGACCGGCTTGCTGCAGCGCGACCAGCAACGGGAACAGCGCGTGCAGGTGGCCGGTGCCTGGCGTGGACGTCGCGACGACCTTCATGCGCCGACGCTACCGCGCACGTCGATCAGACCTTGCTGGTCCGGCCTTCCCACCATGGGGCACGCAGCTCGCGCTTGAGGATCTTGCCGCTGCCGGTCTTCGGCAGCTCGTCGATCCAGGCGATCGAGCGGGGCACCTTGTAGCTGGCCAGGTGCTCGCGAGCGAACGCGGTGACCGCCGCTTCGTCGAGTGACGAGCCCGGTCGCTTGACGACGACGGCGTGCACGAGCTCGCCCCACTCGTCACTCGGGATGCCGAACACGGCGGCCTCGTAGATGTCCGGGTTCGCTTCGAGCGCCGCTTCGATCTCGGCCGGGTAGATGTTCATCCCACCGCTGATGATCATGTCCTTCTTGCGATCGCAGATGTAGATGAAGCCTTCCTCGTCGCGGTAGGCGATGTCGCCGACGGTCTGATAGCCCTCGCGTTGGTCCTCGACGAACTTGTCGTGCTGCTTGTAGTAGTCGTTGAACACCGCGCCGCTCTTCACGTACAGCTCGCCGGTGTGCTCCGGCCCGAAGCCGGTGACGACGTTGCCGTCGTCGTCGAACAGCACGATCTCGGTCATCGGCGTCGGCTGGCCGCACGAGCCCGGCTTGCGCAGCTGGTCCTCCGGCTTGAGCACGCAGTTCACGCTGAGCTCGGTGCTGCCGTAGACCTCCCACAGCGAGTCGGCCGGGAAGTCGGCGAGGTACGCCTGCTTGAGCGCGAAGCTCCACGGCGCAGCGTTGGCGATCATCCGCTTGATCGAGCTGACGTCGTACTTCGCCTTCACCTCCGCCGGCAGGTTGGTGATCATGCGGATCGGCGTCGGTGCGCTGAACGTGGACGTCACCTTGTACTTGTCCACGAGGCGCAGCCAGTCCTGCGGATCGAACTTGCGCTGCAGCACGATCGTCTGACCGAGCGCGAGCGCGATGCCCATGAACCCGCCGGGACCCGAGTGGTACAGCGGACCGGTCGGCACGTAGACGTCGTTCGGGGTGTAGCCGATGAGGGCCAGCAGCGCTGCGGCCTGTGCCGGGTTGCCACCACCGCCACGACGGAACGCGCCCTTCGGCTTGCCGGTGGTGCCGCTCGTGTAGATCATCGTCGCCCCGGCCTCGGTGGCGGCCGGGATGTCGGGCTCGTCGGGCGACGCGGCAGCCATCAGCGCGTCGGCGTCCTCCATGCCGTCCGGCACGGCGCCGGCGAACACGAGGTAGTGCTGCACCTGCGGCAGGTTGGCGCGGATGCGCGAGAACATCGCCGCGTGCTCGGCGTCGACGTAGACGATCGTCGCGTCGCAGTGATCGGTGACGTACGTGGCCTCGTCGTCGCTCAGCCGGTAGTTCAGCGGGACGGCGGTGACGCCGAGCTTGCGCGCCGCGTTGACCATCACCACGAGGCCCGGGGAGTTCTGCCCGCACCACACCACCTTCGTGTCGCCGGGGTGGGCGCCGAGTGCCAGCAGCACGTTGGACAGCCGGTTGGCAGCCTCGTTGAGCTCGGCGTAGGTCATCGTGCTGACCGTGCCGTCGGGCCGGTCGTCGATGACGGCGGGCTTGTCCGGTTGGGTGAGCGAGTAGGCGGTGAGGAAGTCGGCCATGAGGGCACTGCGTAGCAGACGCGCTGTGTTCCGCGTCACACGGAGCGGCAGCAGTCCGGCGCGCAGCCACAACGGTTCGTCCGGTCGGTCGCGTCCTCGTGCTCGGGCCATGCGCCTTCACCGTACGCCCGCCGAGGTGCCACACTCGCGACATGTCACCGCGCATCGTCCAAGGCAAAGCAGAGCTCCTCACCCTCGTCGGCGAGCACCTCGGGTACAGCGAGTGGATGGAGATCACCCAGGAACGGGTGAACCAGTTCGCCGATGCCACCGGCGACCACCAGTGGATCCACATCGACGCCGAGCGGGCGAAGAAGGAGAGCCCGTTCGGCGGGCCGATCGCCCACGGCTACCTCACCCTCTCGCTGGCTCCCGTGCTGCTGCCGCAGGTGATGATCACCACCGGGTTCAAGATGGGCGTGAACTACGGCGCCAACAAGGTCCGCTTCATGTCACCCGTGCCCGTCGGCGCGAAGTTGCGCGCCGGTGTGAAGGTGCTCGCCGTCGACGAGATCCCCGGCGGCGTGCAGCAGCTGCTCGAGATCACCTTCGAGGTCGAGGGTGCCGCGAAGCCGAGCTGCGTCGCTGAGGTCATCTTCCGCAGCTACGAGTGAGCAGTCGCCACGTCGCCATCGTCACCGGTGCCAACCACGGCATCGGTGCGGCAACGGCGCAGCGCCTCGCTGCCGATGGTGTGGCGGTGGTGGTCACCTACCTGCGCAGCAGGGTGATGACCGATCCGGGCACGCCCGAGCGCTACCAGGAGAACCGGATGACGTCCGGCGACGAGGTCGTCGCGGCCATCGTCGACGCCGGTGGCCGGGCCGTCGGCGTGGAGGCCGACCTGCTCGACATCGCCACCCCGTCGATGCTGTTCGACGTCGCCGAAGCCGAGCTCGGACCGGTCGACATCCTCGTCAACAACGCGACGGGTTGGGCCAGCGGCGACTCGTTCGTCGCCGGGTCCGGTGACGCGGCTGGACGCACCGCGCCCGCGGTGACGGCCGGGCTGTTCGAGCGGACGTTCGGTGTCGACGCTCGCGCCGGCGCGTTGATGATCGCCGAGTTCTCGGAGCGTCTGATCCGCCGTGGCGGAGTCTGGGGACGGATCATCGGGCTCACGTCCGGCGGTCCGTCAGGCTTTCCGGGCGAGGTGACCTACGGCGCGGCGAAGGCAGCGCTGGAGAACTACACGATGTCGGCGGCCACCGAGCTCGGGCGGCTCGGCGTCACCGCCAACATGATCCATCCGCCGGTCACCGATTCGGGCTGGGTGAACGACACCATTCGCGACTTCGTGGCCACGAGCACCGAGCAGTTCCACGTCGCCGAACCGGCCGAGGTGGCCGGCGTGGTCGCCTGGCTGTGCACCGATGCGGCGCGGATGGTGACGGGCAACGTGCTCAGGATGCGCTGAGCGCGATGCCGGCGCTGCACGTCGGCTGCCCGATGTGGGCCCACCGCCCGTGGGCCGGGTTGCACCTGCCCGAGCACCAGGCGCAGGGCACCGAGATGGCGGCGTACAGCCGGTTGCTCAACGCGGTGGAGGGCAACACGACGTTCTACGCATCGCCGTCGCCGGCGATCGTGCAGCGATGGGGCGCCCAGGCGTTCGGCGACTTCCGCTTCGTCTTCAAGGTGCCGCGGGAGATCACCCATGATCGGCGCCTGCGCGACATCGCTGCGCCGCTGCACGAGTTCGTCGATCTGATGGCCCCGCTCGGCGACCGCATCGGCGGGTTCACGTTCCAGCTGCCGGCGACGTTCGCCCCGAAGGACCTCGGCGCGCTGGACGACGCGCTGCGCATCGCACCGTCCGGTTGGCGGTGGTCGGTCGAGGTGCGTCATCCCGACCTGTTCTCCGGGCCGGCGCGCACGGCGCTCGATCGCCTCCTCGCTCGCCACGGCGCCGAGCGCGTGCTGATGGACACCACCGCGCTGTTCCGTCGCCCACCGTTCTCCGATGCAGGGCGAGAGGCGTGGGCGAAGAAGCCGCGCGTGCCGCTGCTCACCGAGGCGTTGACGGATCAGCCCGTGGTGCGCTTCATCGGCAACGACGACGAAGGGCTCACCGTCGACGGGCTGAACGCATGGGAGGCGGTCGTCGCCGCGTGGCTCGCGGACGGACGTTCCCCGACGGTGTTCGTGCACACACCGGACAACCTGCAGAGCCCGCGTCTCGCTCGCGCCTTCCACACGCGCATCGCGATGCTGGTCGACGACCTGGATCCGCTCCCCGAGCCGCTTCCTGTCGTCGATCAGGCGTCGCTGTTCTGAGCCGCTCCGTCAGGTGATGTAGCCGCTGACGTCGACGATGAGGTGCGCGCCGGATTCGGTGAACACGCAGACGGTGTCGCTCGGGCTCATCTTGGTGACGACGGCGTTGGCCGACGTCACGCCGGCGCGCAGGTTGAGGTTCGACGCGGTGGGACGCGAGGCGTTGCACGGCCACACCGTGACGAACCCTTCACGGGTGACCTCGGTGCCGGTGACGTTGAGCACGACGGCCGATGCATGGTTGACGTGCACGGTGATCTGCTGCCCGGCCACGGGCTTGGGGCCGCTGTAGCCGATCTGCCCCGCCGACGAGCGGGTCTCGAGGACGCGCGCCGGCGTTGTGGTCGGCAGCGGCTGGTAGTCGGTGATCGCCGCGAAGTAGCCGCTGACATCGGCGATGAGGTGCGCGCTCGACTGGGTGAAGATGCAGACCTTGCCGTCAGCGCTGAGCTCGGAGAGGACGGTGTTCGACACGGTGCTCCCGGCACGGACGTTGAGGTTCGAGCTCAACGCCGGCCGCGCCTGATCGCACGGCCACGCCTGCACGAACCCGTCGGCGGCGGCCTCCGTGCCAGTGAGGTTGAGCACGACCGCCGACGCGAACAGCGGGACACCGCCGACGCCGCCAACGATGAGCTGGATGGTGCGGCCGGCAACGGGCTTGGGGCCCGTGAAGCCGACCTGCCCGGCGGCGGTGCGGGTCTCGAGCACGCGCGCCGGCAGCAGCGGAACGAAGGTCGTGTCCGCCGGGAAGTAGCCGCTCACATCGGCGAGCAGGTGCGCACCGGACTGGGTGAACACGCAAACCTTGCCGCCCGTGCCGATCTTGGAGATGACGAGGTTCGGCGTGGTGACGCCGACGCGCAGGTTGAGGTTCGACGTCGTCGGACGGTTGGCGCCGCACGGCCAGACGGTGACGAACCCGTCGCTGGTCGCCTCCGTTCCGGTGATGTTGAGCACGACCGCCGACGCGTCGGACGGTACGGTCGCCAGGCCGGTGACTTGCAACTGGATGGTCTGGCCGGCGATCGGCTTGGCGCCGGCGTAGCCGACCTGACCGACGGCTGCGCGGGTCTCCAGCACGCGCACCGGAACGACCGGCGTGTACTGCGGCTCCGGCCCGGTGTAGGTGATCTTGTGGATCTTGCTGTCGCCGAAGGTGACGTAGTACAGCGTGGGGATGCCGCCCTGGGTGACGAACGCCATGTCGACGATCGTGCCGCTGGTGATGGCGAAGGGCGCGTTGTAGTCGATCGTGCCATCGGCGGCGCGGCGCCACACCTTGCCGCACCCTCCGTCGGCGAACAGGTACGACCCGTCGAACGCGGCGGGCCAGACGCCGTTGGGCACGAACACCCCGGCCGTGATGAAGGGGCATCCGGTGTCGTGGTTGTACGCGGTCAATGGATCGGTGAAGCCCCCGACCGGCGTGCAGTTCGAGGTCGAACCGATTGCGCAGAAGCCCTCGCGCGTGTCCCAGCCGTAGTTCGCGCCCTTGATGCCGCGGTCGACCTCTTCCCACGTGCCGCCACCGACGTCGTTGATGAAGAACTCGGTGTCGTGGCTGTTCGGATCGAAGGCGAAGCGGTACGGGTTGCGCAACCCCCACGCGTAGATCTCGGTGCACTTCGCGTTCGTCGGCGCTGCCAACCCGAGCTTGGCGCACGGCTGCGCGTTCGCCTGCCCGACGAGTGGGTTGTCCGACGGCACCGTGCCGTTCAGGTTGATGCGCATGATCTTGCCGTTGAGCACGCTGAGGTCCTGTGCCGCCGAAGCTCCACCGCCACGCGGGTTGGCGCCGGCGTCGCCGACCGAGACGTAGAGCTTGCCGTCGCCGCCGATGTGCAGATCGCCACCGTTGTGGTTGCCGGCCTGGATGTTCATCTTGTCGAGCAGCACGACCTCGGAGCCGGCGTCGATGAGGTTGCCGGTCATCGTGAACCGCGAGACGCGGTTGTAGCGGTTCTCGTTCGTCGAGCAGTTCCCGCCCGGCTCGAGGCGCGAGTAGAAGAGGTAGACGAACCCGTTCGTGGCGAACGACGGGTCGACGGCCGCGCCGAGCAGCCCGCTCTCGAAGCCACCGCAGACGATGAGGTTGATCGCGTCGGCCTCCAACAGCGTGCCGGCGGCGGAGAGGACGCGAACGTTGCCCAGCTTCTCCAGCACCAGCGCGCGACCATCGGGCAGCGCGGTGATCGACGTCGGCGAGTCCAAGGCGTTTGCCGCCGCCGGCACGGTCGTGTCGAGGAAGCCGCCTGGCGACGCAGCTTCGCTCGGCGCAGCGACGCCGCCGACGTGGATGCCGATGACCGAGACGATCATGGCGATGGCTGCACTGGCTCGACGCATTCGATGGCTCCTCTTCCCGTCGCCACCAGCTTTCCAGAGTCAGCGGAAGTTGGGCATGACCTCCGTCGCAAACAGCTCCAGGCTCTCGGTGTCCGGATAGTCGCTGCACCAGGGGATGAACCCCGTGCAGCCGAGGTCGACGTAGGTCTGGATCTTCTCGCACACCTGCTCCGGCGTGCCGACCAGGTTGCCCGAGCGCCACGACTCGAACGGCTCGCCCCACAGGTTGCGGGTGCCGCCGGCGACGAGCTCGGCTTCGGTGCTGCGGATGCAGACCTCCGGGGCCCACGTCTTGCGGATCGTCGACTCGTCGCGGCCGACCGCCTTGCAGTGCTCCTTCAGGATCTCCCGCTTGCGGGCCCACTCCGCCGGCTTGCCGCCGAAGTTGCTGCAGTCCGCGTAGCGGGCCACGACGCGCAAGGTGAGCTGCTCGCCGCCGCCGCCGATCCAGATCGGGGGATGCGGCTGCTGCAGCGGCTTGGGGTCGCAGTTGGCGCGGCTCAGTTGGTAGTAGGTCCCGTCGTAGTTGGTCTCCTGCTCGGTCCACATGCTGCGCACGATCTCCACGCACTCGCGCAGCATGCCGATGCGATCCTTGGGCCGCGGGAACTCGAAGCCGTAGCCCTTGTACTCGTTCTCGTACCAGCCGGCACCGATGCCCCAGTCGAGGCGGCCGCCGCTGATCACGTCGACGGTGGAGGTGATCTTGGCCAGCACCGCCGGCGAGCGGTAGCTGTTGCAGCCGACCATCTGACCGAGCCGCACGCGCGACGTCCGCTGGCTGATCGCGGCGATCGTCGTCCAGCACTCGAAGACCGCCTCGTGTGCCGGCCGGGGCACGTTGTGGAAGTGGTCGTAGACCCAGATCGAGTCGTAGCCGAGCTCCTCGGCGCGCACCGCGATCTCCACCGACTTCTCCCACTTCGCGGCCGCGCCGTCGATGCCGGACAGCTCCATCTTCCAGCCCTGTGGCATGAACACCCCGAACATCACTGCGTGATCAGTCATGCGGTCACTGTGCCACGACGGGCCCGTTGTCGATGAACGCGGCCCGATGAACACGGGCCGACCCGGTTCGCGTAGCTTCGCCGCCATGCAGCCCCCCGCCGCCCAGTTCTCGGTCGCCGACGTGCACGAGGCGATCGCCGCCACGCGTCCCGACGAGCCGTGCCTGATCTTCCGCGACCTGCGCCTGACGTGGGCGGACGTCACCGAGCGAACGCGCCGGTTGGCCAACCACCTCATCGCCCAAGGCCTCGGGGTGCGCACCGAGCGCGCCGACATCGACGGTCACGAGACCGGGCAGTCGCACCTGGCGATCTACCTCCACAACGGCAACGAGTACCTCGAGGCGATGCTCGGATCGTTCAAGGCGCGCGTCGCCCCGTTCAACGTCAACTACCGCTACGTCGCCGAGGAGCTGCGCTACCTCCTCCACGACTCGCAGGCGGAGGCCGTCGTCGTGCACAGCCAGTTCGCGCCGACGCTCGCCGAGGTGCTGCCGGAGCTGCCCGGCCTGCGCGTCATCCTCCAGGTGCCCGATGCATCCGGCAACGAGCTGCTGCCCGGCGCGGTCTGGTACGAGGACGCGCTGGCGGCCGCGTCGCCCGAGAAGCCGAACGTGGAGTGGAGCCCCGACGACCTCTACATCCTCTACACGGGCGGCACCACCGGCATGCCCAAGGGCGTGCTGTGGCGCAACGGCGACGCACGCGTCGAGTGCTTCGGCGGGTCGAAGGCGGAGACGCTCGAGGAGGTCGTCGCCGAAGCGACCGGTGGGCTCACCGCGGTGCTCGCTCCCCCGTTCATGCACGGCGCCGGTCACTGGATGAGCTTCCGCACGTGGAACTCGGGCGGCACGATCGTCATCCAGTCGGTGCCCGAGCGACTCGACCCGGTCGACATCTGGAGCCTGGTGGCACGCGAGCGCGTGAACTTCCTCCTGATCGTCGGCGACGCGTTTGCCCGTCCGCTGCTCGACGAGCTCGACCGCGAGCAGTACGACCTGAGCACGCTGACCGTGCTGCTGTCCGGTGGGGCGCCGCTGTCGGCGAACCTGAAGGAGGAGTTCCTCGGGCACCTGCCGACGCTGATCATCGTCGACGGGTTGGGCAGCAGCGAGGCCGGCGGCCAGCTCTCGCACGTCTCCGCCGGCAGTGGCGCGACCACCGGCACCTTCCCGATCAGCCCCGGCAACCACGTGCTGTCGGAAAACCTCGATCGCGAGCTCGAGGCGGGCCACGACGAGCTCGGTTGGCTGGCCAAGAGCGGCAACCTCGCGCTCGGGTACCTCGGTGACGCGGCGAAGACGGCGCGCACCTACCCGGTGATCGCCGGGGTGCGCTACGCGGTGCCGGGCGATCGTGCCCGCCTGCGTGCGGATGGGATCATCGAGCTGCACGGTCGCGACTCGGTGACCATCAACTCCGGCGGGGAGAAGATCTTCGCCGAGGAGGTCGAGGCCGCGGTGAAGGCGCACCCTGCCGTGTACGACTGCGTCGTCGCCGGCCGTCCGAGCGAGCGCTGGGGCAACGAGGTGATCGCCGTGGTGCGGATCCGTGACGGCTACGACGCCGACGACGCCGCGCTGCTGGCCGAGGCCGAGCGCCACGTGGCGCGGTACAAGCTGCCGAAGGCGTTCGTCTACGTCACCGAGATCGTGCGCTCGCCGTCTGGCAAGGCCGACTACCGCTGGGCCAAGCAGGTCGCCGCCGACGCCTGAGCTCCTCAGGCGGTGACGGGTTCGATCGGGGTGATCGTGCCGAGCGCGTCCTCGAGGACCTGCGCGGCAGCAAGACAGGTGAGGTCGGCGAAGCGGCGCCCGGTGAGCATCGCTCCGACGGGCATCCCCCCGGCCATGCCGACGGGCACGACCGCAGCGGGCAGGCCGAGCAGGTTGGCCGGGAGCACCGGGCGCATCGTCTGCAGCGTGTCCTGCGCGCCGTCGATCGAGGCGACGTCGGCGCCGTGTGCGAACGGCGGGTTCGCCCACGTCGGGGTCAGCAGGACGTCCACGTCGGTGAGGAAGCGGTGCCAGTCCTTCTCGACCGCGTTGCGCTCGGCGTGCATCAACGTGAACGACGCCAGATCACCGGCCGGCACGATCTCGGTGGCGTACTTGAGGAACGTCGCCCCGTCGGCGCCGAGCACCATGTTCAGCAACGGCATCTGTGCGCGCAGGTCGTCGATGAGCAGCGACGCCCACAGCTCCAGGGAACGCTCGTAGGTCATCGGCGAGCCCTCGGACACCTCGGCACCCTGATCGGCGAGCACGTCGGCGGCGGCGCGAATCGCTGCCGCGACCTCCGGATGGGTCGACCCGCCGGGCGGGTCGGCGAGCACGGCCACGCGCAGCGGGCGGCCGACGGCACGCTGCACGAGGGTGACGGGCAGGCTCAACGGATCGCGCACATCCGGACCGGCGACGGCGGTGAGACCGGCACGCACATCGGCGACGCGGCGGGCCATCACGCCCTGCACGGCCATCAACTGGAACATGATCGACAGGTCTTCGGGTGGAACGACGGTGGCCTGGGCAACGACGCCGGTCGACGGTTTGATCGAGGCGATGCCGCAGCAGTGCGCAGGGTTGCGCAGCGAACCACCGAGGTCGTTGCCGAGCCCGATCGGGCTCATCCCCGACGCCAGCGCGGAGGCCTCGCCGCCACTCGACCCGCCGGCGGTGAGGCGCGGGTTCCACGGGTTCTTGGTGATCCCGTGCAACGACGACTCGGTGGCCACGCGCAGGCCGAGGTCGGGCAGGTTGGTGCGTGCCAGCGGGATGGCGCCGGCCGCGCGCATGCGAGCGACGACGGGGGCGTCGATCGGCGCGATGGCGTCGGCCAGCATCAGCACCGAGCTCGTCGTCGGCGTGCCGGCGAGATCGATGTTCTCCTTCACCGTGAACGGCACGCCGTGCAGCGTGCCGAGCGCATCGCCGGCGGCAACACGGACGTCCGCTGCCGCTGCTTCCGCCAGCGCCTGGTCGTCGAACCGGCGGACCACGGCGTTGAGGTGCGGGTTGACCTCGTCGATCCGATCGAGGTGCGCTCGAACGACCTCGACGCTGCTGACCTCCTTCGAAGCGATCATCCCGGCCAACTCCAGAGCGCCCTTGCGCCACAGTTCCTGACTCATGCGAGTGATGTTGGCACAGCGTCGTAGCCTTCCCGTCGTGCAGGACCGAGCTCCGACCAACGCATGGGACGGCGACACCCTGCCCCAGGGCGAGCAGAAGGTGGAAGCGGTCCGCCAGATGTTCGACGCCATCGCGCCGCGCTACGACCTGGTCAACCGGATCATGACGTTCCGCCTCGACGTGCGCTGGCGACGCCGGGCGCTGCGTGCGCTGGCGCTGCCCGCCGGGAGCACGGTGATCGACCTCGCCAGCGGCACCGGCGACCTCTGCGTGGAGCTCGAGCGTGCCGGGTTGCGACCGCTGTCGTTCGACCTCAGCCTGGGGATGCTCGTCGCCGATCGCAGCGGGGCACCGCGTGTGCAGGCCGACATCCTGCGACTCCCGCTGCCCGACGGTTCGGTGGACGGCGCAACGTGCGGGTTCGCACTGCGCAACCTGTTGGAGCTGCCGGCGTTCTTCGCCGAGCTGGCGCGCGTGCTGCGGCCCGGTGGGCGCATCGCCTTGCTCGATGTCGGCGTGCCGAAGAACAAGGTGATCCGCTGGGGCAACGGGATCTACTTCGGCAAGGTGGTCCCGAAGATCGGTGCGATGCTCAGCGACCCAGCGGCGTACCGGTACCTGCCGCGCAGCGTTGCCTACCTGCCACCGCCGGCGACGATGCTCGCCCAGCTGCGTGCTGCCGGGTTCGCCGACGCCGAGCACCACCAGCTGTCGGGTGGGATCACCCAGCTGCTCGTCGGCACCCGCGACTGATGCGCGCCGTCACCCGTCCGCTGCTCGACGACATCGACCTCAACGACGTCGCCGGTCCGGACGGCTACCTGTTCGTGCGCGACGGCGTCGGCATCGCCGGACGAGGCGTCGCCGCTCGGGTCGCGCTGGGTGACGTGCCGGCAGTGCTGGCGGCGATCAAGCACGACGACGGCGTCGGTGCGGTGCAGCCGACCGCGCTCGGTTGCGTGCCGTTCGTGCCGGGCTCGCCGACATCCCTCGTGATCCCGAAGGTGCTCGTCGGCAAGGCCGCGGACGGGCGACGATGGATCACCGAGATCGATGGCGACGGCGAGCCGCAGACGCCGGTCGCGGCGGTTCGGCCGGAGCCGCGCGCGCAGTCGTTCAGCGTCAGCCCGCTCACCTCGATCGATCGCTACCTCGCTGCGGTGGCGGCGGCTCGCGACGCTGTTCGTGCCGGCGCGCTCGTGAAGGCGGTCATCGCCCGCGAGGTGACGGTGACCAGTGACGAGCCGATCGACGTGCACGCGGTCCTGCTGCGGTTGAAGGCCTCGTTCGGGTCGAGCTACCGCTACTCGGTCGACGGGTTCATCGGCGCGTCGCCGGAGCTGCTCGTCGCCGTCGACGGCACCGAGCTGCGCTCGCATCCCGTGGCCGGCACCGCGCCGCGCACCGGCGATCCCGACACCGACGCGCGAGTCGCCGCGGCACTGATCGCCAGCACGAAGGACCAGATCGAGCACCGAGCCGTGATCGACATGATCCACGACACGTTGCTGCCGTGGTGCAGCTTCCTCGACGAGGAGCCCGAGCCGTCGATCGTCGCCGTCGCCAACGTGCAGCACCTCGGTACGGCGATGGCCGGCCGGCTGTCCGATCCGCCGCCGAACGTGCTCGAACTGGTCACCGCCCTCTCCCCCACGCCTGCGCTGGGCGGCTTCCCGCGCGACGAGGCACTGGCGCTGATCGCCGAGGTCGAGGGCTTCGAGCGCGGCCGCTACGGCGGCGCGGTCGGCTGGGTCGACGCGTCCGGCAACGGCACCTGGGCCGTCGCCATCCGGTGCGCCGAGTTCACCGAGGATCGCCGCAGTGCCCGCCTCGTGGCCGGCGGCGGCATCGTCGCCGGCAGCGACCCCCACCTCGAGCTCGCCGAGACGCAGCAAAAGCTCCAAGCCATGCTGAGCGCCATCGTCCGCCCGTGATCTCGGGTTCGCTGCGCTCACTCACCCGAGCTCCAGTCGGTTCGCGTTCGACCGGAACTGGATGTCGGAGACGCGGCTGTGCCGCGTTTCGGACATCCAGTTAGCCGAGGGCTTGGGCGACGGCGGCGTTGAGCCGGTCGTGGACGTTGACGTTCTCGGCGCGGTTGCTGGGGACCCGCACGACGCTGACGCCTGGAACCCGGAGCGCGGCGATCAACTCGTTGCGCGTCGACGCCGTACGAGCCGGGATGCCGTGCGCGGCGGCGAGCGCGACGAGGTCGGTGCCGTGCGGTGTGCCGAAGAGCTGCTCGAAGCGCTCGGGCGGCAGCGCACCGGCCTGCGGGAGGAACGAGAAGATGCCGCCACCGTCGTTGTCGACGACGACGATCGTCAGGTGGACGTCCCGTCGCGCCAGCGCGGTGAGCGACGACGAGTCGTGACAGAAGGCGACGTCGCCGAGCAAGCACACGACGTGACCGCGCCGCTCGAGTGCGAACCCGGTGGCGGTGGCGATCACGCCGTCGATCCCGTTGGCGCCGCGGTTGCTGACGACCTTCGCGCTCCCTGGTGCGCCGAACCACTCGAGGTCGCGGATGGGCATCGACGATGCCGCGACGATGGCAGCGACCTCGTCGATCCCGGACAGCACGTTCGCCACACCGGGCTCGCTGAGCGCGGTCTCGGCATCGAGCACGCCGGCGATCGCGGCCTGCGCCCTTCGCTCGGCGTGCTGCCAGCGCGCCAGCCAGGGCGTTCCGGTCGCGCCACGAAAATCGCCCAGCACGCTCGTGACGTCACCGAGCCAGCTGTACACGCGACCGCTCAGCATCTGCCACGGATCGATGACGCGCCGGCTCGGGTGCACGAGCATCTGGTGCGCGCCACTTGCCTGCAACCACTGCCCGAGCACCTTGGACGCCGGCGGTTCGCCGATGTGGAGCACGACCTCCGGGGTGTGCGCTCGCGCGAACTCGGGATGACGGAGCAATGCGTCGTAGGTGGCAACCGCGCACGACAGGTCGCGCACGCCAGATCGAGGGTCGGCAAGCACCGGCCAGCCGAGCGCCGCCGACACCATCTCGACCTCGATCGGATCGGACACCGCGCCGTCGCCGACGACGATGATCCCGCGCTGCCGATCGAGCGGGGCGAGCACGGCACGCACGTCGTCGCTCGGTTGCTCGGGCTCGTGCGTGAACCAGCCGGATTCGTCGGGCCGCGGCCGTGCTGACACCGTCGCAACGCCGATCAGCGGCTCGCGGAACGGGAGGTTGAGGTGCACCGGGCCAGGGTGGTCGCGTCCGCCTCGTCCGCCGTGCACCTCGATCGCCAGCTTGCGCCACCCGTCCTCGTCGAGCGTCTCGGGGACACCGGCGTCGATGAACTGGCGCACCGCCGTGCCGTAGAGCTCCTGCTGATCGATCGTCTGCGCCGCGCCGATGCCGTGCAGCTCGGGCGGCCGGTCGGCGGTGAGCACGATCATCGGCACGTCGGACAGTCCGGCCTCGACGACTGCCGCGTGGAAGTGCGTGGCCGCCGTGCCACTCGTGCACAGCAGCAACGCCGGCTGATGCGCGGCCAGCCCGAGGCCGAGTGCGATGAAGGCAGCGGTTCGTTCGTCGTGGACGACGTGGACCTGCAGCTCGGGCCGAGCAGCGATCGCCAGCGCCATCGGCGTGCTGCGCGAGCCGGGGGCGATCACCGCGTGGCGCACCCCGAGATCGATCCACTCGTCGACCAGGGTGGCGCAGAACGTTGCCTGCAGGTCGGCTGGCGACATGCCGGTCACGCTACCGCTGAGTCCGCGAGCCAGGTCGGGCGTATCGTGGCCAGGTGAGCGCGAGTCCGCTGCAGGTGGAGATCTGGTCCGACGTCGTCTGCCCGTGGTGCTACATCGGCAAGCGCCGGTTCGAGCAGGCGCTGGCCGAGGTCGGCGACGAGGTGCAGGTGGACGTCGTCTACCGTCCCTTCCAGCTCGACCCGACGGCCCCGGTCGGGCACCCGACTCCGGTGACCGAGGGCTACGCCCGCAAGTTCGGCGGGCCCGAGCGGGCCGCGGAGATCATCCAACACGTCACGACGACAGCGGCCGATTCGGGCATCGAGTTCCACATGGACATCGCCCTGCGGGCCAACACGCTGCTGGCCCACCGCCTGCTGTGGCTGGCGGAGGCGACGGGTCATCAGGCCGCGCTCAAGGAGCGACTGCTGGCCGCGTACTTCACCGACGGGCTCGACATCGGCGACACCGACGTGCTCGCCGACCGCGCCGCCGACGTGGGAATGCCGCGCGACAACGTGCTTGCCTTCCTGCGCAGCACCGACGGCGAGGCCGAGGTGCAGGCACAGATCGAGAGCGCTCGCCAGGAGGGGATCACCGCCGTCCCGACGTTCGTCTTCGACGGCCAGTGGATGGTGCCCGGCGCGCAGGACGTCGGCGTGTTCGCGCAGGTCCTGCGCCGGCTGGCCGCACGTCGCGCCAGCGAGACGCCGTCGACCGAGACGCCGTCGACCGAAGCGCCGGCCTGCGACGACGAATCCTGCGACGTCGAGCACTGATGTCCACCTCCATCGCCGCCACCTGGCGTTCGCTCAGCGGCCCGCTCGCCGCATTCGTCACCGGCGACGGCCCGCGCCTCGTGTTCGCCCACGGGTTCACCCAGACCGGTGCGTCGTGGAAGCCGATCGCCGAGCACATGGCCGCGCTCGGCCACGAGTGCGTGATCGTCGACATGCCCGGCCACGGAGACTCCGCAAACGTGCGCGCCGACCTGCGTCGTTCCGCCGACATGCTCGCCACCGTCGGCGGCGCCGGCACCTACATCGGGTACAGCATGGGTGGACGGGTGGCGCTGCACACCGCGCTCATGTACCCGCACCTCGTCAAGCGTCTGGCGCTGATCGGGGCCAACCCGGGCATCGACGACGATGACGCCCGCGCCGAGCGCCGCAGCTCGGACGACGCGCTCGCCGAGCACATCGTCGAGGTCGGCGTCGATGCGTTCCTCGACGAGTGGATCCAGCAACCGCTGTTCGGCGGCGCTCCCCTGTCGCCGGAGGACCGCACCGATCGACTGCGCAACACGCCGGAAGGGCTCGCCAACAGCCTGCGCTTCGCCGGCACGGGCGCCCAGGGATCGTTGTGGCCACGCCTGCGCGAGCTGACGATGCCGGTGCTCGTGCTGGCCGGGTCGTCCGACGAGAAGTTCATCGCCATCGGCGAGCAGCTCGTCGACGCCGTTCGAGAAGGCAAGTTCGTGCCCATCGCCGACGCAGCGCACGCAGCGCACCTACAGCAACCGTGGTTGGTCAGCGCGGCGCTCGTCGCTTGGCTGCCTAGCCGCCCGGACCGTCGCGTTCCGCGCTGACGGGTCTCGTCAGGTGCGGTTGATCGCGTACCAGACCCAGAGGGGGATCAACGCGATGCCGATGATGCCGAGCACGATGCCGGCGACTGCCATGCCGCGGTTGGTGTAGCGGCCGCCCGAGTGATCGATCTCGTTCTTGCTGACGATGCCGAGCGCCAACGCGACGATCGGAAGGACGAACACGCAAACGAACGGGCCCAGAATTCCGCACACCATGGCCGCCGTGGCCTTGCCGTTGGAACGAGGCGGTCCAAAATCTCCCACGCTGTTGTAGGGCTGGAAGCCGGGCGGCGGGCCCATCGGTGGGGGCGGCGGCACGTTGCTCACCGGCAGCACCGTACCGACTGCTTCAGCCGCCCACGGCGATCCCGAGAGCAGCGAGCAAGCCGGCAACCAGTTGCGTGCGACCGGTCGCGCCGAGCACAGCGATCAGCTCGCGGCCCTTCGCGCCGCGACGGATCGTGCGCACTGCGGGCACGGCCGGGACGACGGCGAGGAGACCGATCAGCGCGACGGGTCGTCCGGTGGCGGCGAGCACGACGATGCTCATTGCGCTCGCGGCCAGCAAGCCGACGTACGCCCAGCGCGTGGCCGGGTCGCCGAGGCGAACGGCCATCGTGCGCTTGCCACTGAGCTTGTCCGTGGGGATGTCGCGCAGGTTGTTGACCACCAGCAGCGCACACGCCAGCAGCCCGGCCAGCACGCCGGCGATCCACCCGCGCGCCGGGATCACCTCGCTGACCGCGAAGGTCGTGCCAGCCGTGGCGACGAGGCCGAAGAAGACGAAGACGAACAGCTCACCGAGACCGAGGTAGCCATACGGCTTCGGGCCGCCGGTGTAGAACCACGCAGCGAGGATCGCTGCGGCACCGACAGCGATCAGCCACCACGACGTGGTTGCCGCGAGCACCAACCCGGCGACGGCGGCGACGCCGAACGAGGCGAACGCGGCAGCCTTCACGGCCTTGGCCGGGGCCAAGCCACCGGCGACCATCCGTGGCGGACCGACGCGCACGTCGTCGGTGCCGCGCACGCCGTCGCTGTAGTCGTTGGCGTAGTTCACCCCGACCTGCAGGGCGAGGCTGACGACGAGCGCCACCGGTGCGCGCCACCAGCACGGATCGGACTCGCCGACGGCGCACGCCGCGCCGAGCGCGACGGGCACGACGGCCGCAGGAAGGGTTCGCGGTCGGGCGCCGACCAGCCATCGGTTCATCACCCGGCACCCTTGCACATGCACCCATCGCGCGTCGCGGTCCTCGGCATAGCGTGCGAGGCGATGAACGAGCTCGTCGCGCTGGACCTCCCGGGTGGAGCCGCGTTCGTCGAGGCGCTGCAGCGCGTGTGGGCCCGCGGCGACGCGGCGATGCCGATCGATCGGCGGCTCCCACCCCCGGCGCGCGCAGCCCTGCTGGCCGCGATGCGGCCGGCCATCCTCGTCGACATCGATGGCGAGCACCCGCTCGACGGCGGAGAACCGATCGAACCCGGCGACGCGCTGGTGATGGCAACCAGTGGATCGACGGGCACGCCGAAGGGCGTGATCCTGGCCCACGACGCGGTGGCCGCGTCCGCGGTGGCGACATCGGCACGACTCGGCATCACCGCCGACGACGTGTGGCTCGCCTGCCTGCCGCTCTCCCACGTCGGCGGGCTGGGCGTCGTCACCCGTGCACTGGCAACCGGCACGCGTCTCGTCGTGCACGACGGGTTCGACGCGGATGCCGTCGAACGAGCCGCAGGCGGGGGCGCCACGGCGGTGTCGTTGGTCGCGACTGCGCTCGGACGCATCCGAGCGGAGCTGTTCCGTGTGATCGTCGTCGGCGGTGCTCGACCGCCGGCGTCCCTGCCGCCGAACGCCGTGACCACCTACGGGCTGACGGAGTCCGGCGGCGGTGTGGTGTACGACCGTCGCCCGCTCGACGGCGTGGAGGTGCGCATCGTCGACGGCGAGGTGCAGCTGCGCGGTCCGATGCTGCTGCGTCGCTACCGCGATGGAACGTCGCCGATCACCGCCGATGGCTGGCTCGCCACGGGCGACCTCGGGCACGTCGACGCCGACGGGCTGCTGTACGTCGAGGGGCGCCGCGGCGACCTGATCGTCACCGGTGGCGAGAACGTGTGGCCCGACACGGTCGAGGCGACGCTGCGCACCGCGACGGGCGTCGTCGACTGCGCCATCGCCGGCGTGCCCGACGAGGAGTGGGGAGCGCGCGTCGTCGCCTGGGTGGTGCCCGGACCGACCCCGCCGACCCTCGCCGACCTGCGTCTTCACGTCGCCGAGAGCCTGCCCGCGTTCATGGCCCCCAAGGAGCTGCGCTTCGTCGAGGAGATCCCTCGAACCGCGCTCGGCAAGGTGTCCCGCGGTCGGCTCACGGGCAGCCAGTAACGTCGGCCGCGCATGGGAGAACGACTCACGGGGAAGGTTGCGCTGGTCACTGGCGCGGCATCCGGCATCGGCAAGGCGATCTGCACTCGGTTCGTCGCGGAAGGCGCCACGGTCATCGCCGGCGACATCGACGACACCGGACTCGAACGTCTGGCCACCGAGCTCGGATCGGCCATCGTCCCGGCGCGCTGCGACGTCACCAGCGAGGACTCGATCGCTGCGCTGTGCGCGTTGGCGGCGCCGATCGGCGGACTCGACATCGCCGTCGCCAACGCCGGCAAGGGCACCTTCAGCCCGATCGTCGATCATCCCTTGGAGGCGTGGCAGGAGATCATCGACCTCTGCCTCACCGGCGTGTTCCTCACCGTGAAGCACGCCGGTCGGGCCATGAACGACGGTGGCTCGATCATCAACATCGCCTCGCTCAACGCCATCCAGCCGGCCGAGGGGATGGGCGCGTACTGCGCGGCGAAAGCCGGCGTGGCGATGCTGACGAAGGTCGCCGCGATGGAGCTCGGGCACCGCCAGATCCGCGTCAACACGATCGCTCCCGGGCTCGTCGAGACGAACGCCACCGCCGCGTTCTGGATGGTGCCGGGTGTCGTCGAGGAGTTCATCGAGAACACCACGCTCGGCCGCTTCGCCACCCCCGACGACATCGCCGCGGTCGCGCTGTTCCTCGCCTCCGACGATGCCGCCTACGTCAGCGGCGCGTTCCACTCGGTGGACGGCGGCGCATCGACGAAGCGCTACCCCGACCTACCCGGCGCCTTCGCCCGCCTGTCCGGCGACGCGGCCCCGGCCGATCGACGCGGTTCGTGAGCAAGTCCGGCACGGTCAAGCCAGACAAGGTTCGACTCCCCGCGGCGTACTGGCGGTTGTGGACCGCCAGCACGATCTCCAACCTCGGTGACGGTGTCTTCCTCGTCGCGCTCCCGTTGCTCGCAGCGCGGATCACCGACTCGCCCAGAGCGATCTCGCTCGTCGGCACCTTCGCAGCGCTGCCCTACCTGCTGTTCGCGCTGCCGATCGGCGCGTTGATCGATCGCACCGATCGGCGCACCGTGCTCATCCGCGCCGACACCTTCCGCGCCCTCGTCGTTGGTGTTCTTGCGATCGTCGTCGCCACCGGCCGCACCGAGATCTGGATGCTGTGGGTCATCGCCCTGTGCCTGGGGATCGCCGAGGTCTTCTTCGACAACGCGTCGCAGGCGATCGTGCCGGCCATCGTCCCGGTGCAGGGCCTCGAACGCGCCAACGGCCGCCGCTACTCCGCCGAGATCGCCGCCAACACGTTCATCGGCACACCGCTCGGCAGCGTCCTGTTCGCGATCGCGCTGTGGATCCCGTTCGGCTTCGATGCAATCAGCTTCCTCGTCGCCGTGCTCCTGGTGAAGTCGATCAGCGGCTCGTTCCGCACGGCACAGCCGACCGGCACCAACCGGTCGCTGTACTCGGAGGTGCGCAGCGGCCTGCGCTGGCTGTGGCGCAACCGGTTGCTGCGCGGCCTGGCGATCGCGCTCAGCCTGACCAACCTCGGGTTCCAGATGTCGCAGGCGATCTTCGTGCTCTTCGCCAAGGACGTCGTCGGCATCAGCGAGCGCTGGTTCGGCGTCCTCGTCGGGGCGATGGGCATCGGTGCCGTCGTCGGCGGGCTCATCGGTGACCGCGTCGTCGCCCGGGTCGGACAGCTCTTCGCGCTGTACACCTCGGCGATCATCTGGATCCTCACCCTGCTGGCCGTCGGACTCGTGCCGGTGACGTGGTTCATCACCCTGATCGCGGCGATCGAGGCGCTCGCGGCGACGATCTGGAACGTGGTCACCGTCTCGCTGCGGCAGTCGATCGTCCCCAACCACCTGTTCGGCCGGGTCAACAGCGTCTACCGCTGGTTCGCCTTCGGCACGATCCCGCTCGGGGCGGCGATCGGCGGCCAGGTGGCCACGACCTTCGGGTTGCGCGCGCCCTACTTCGTCGGTGCCGGGGTGGTGTTCATCGCCCTGCTGATCCTGCTGCGCACCGTCACCCCGGCACGGCTCGAGACGGCCAAAGCCGAACGCCGCGACACCAGCCGCGACGACACCCCGCCCAGCATCGAACGCGAACCCTGGGATGCCTGGCACATCTGACGCCACCGAACCGGACGACGCAGCGCCGCCGCCGTCCCGCGACGTGGCCAAGCTGCTCAACCGCAACGCGTTCTGGATGTCTCGCCGAGGGCACCAACTGGTCATCACGATCGCGGCGACCTGCGTCGGCGTCGCCGGCTACCTCGTTCCCGGCCACATGTCCGTCGTCGGGCGGATCGGCACTGCCGTCGCGTCGATCATCGGCGCCGCCGTCGTCAGCGTGAGGTTCTGGAGGTTGACCGATGTCGACTGACGAGAACCGTTGGATCGGGGCCGACCTGGCTGGTTCGTCGACCGAACGAGCCGCTGCAGACCGCGCACTGGTCACCTCGAGGCGGAACTCCTCAGCGCGGTAAGAGATGTGCGGCGCATGGGCACTCACCACTCACCAGGTTCGAACGCATCGACAGCGAGGTGAGCGATGTGCGGTCCATGGGCACTCACCTCTCACCTCGCGGGTGGGCAACGCGATGCGATGAGGAACAGGCGGCGAATGGCCGCTCACACCTCATCGCGCGAACGCACTCGCTGGGGCGGGCGGGTCAGGTGGCGCCGCGGACGCCGGCGCCGCCGTCGATGACGTAGGTCTCGCCGGTGATCCAGCTGGCGGCGTCCGAGGCGAGGAAGGTGGCCAGGTTGGCGATGTCCTCGGGCTCGCCGAGGCGGCGAGTCGGCATCTGCGCGGCGAGCCGGTCGCCGAAGTTCTCCACGAGGTAGGCGGCGAAGTCGGTCTTCACCAGGCCGGGAGCGATGCCCACCACTCGCGTCGGCCCGATCTCGCCACCGAGCTGAGCAGTCAGGTGCACCAGCGCCGCCTTGGTCAGGTTGTACACGCCGATCACGCCACCGTCGGCGCGCAACCCGCCCACCGAGGCGATGTTGATGATCACCCCGGGCTTGTCCTTCATCGCCGCCTCGTACGCGGCCTTGCACCAGAACACCGGCCCGCGCAGGTTCACCTGGAAGGTCTTGTCGAAGCGGCCCTCGTCGACCGACAGGGTCGGCCCGTTGTGCGGGTTGGTGGCCGCGTTGTTGACGAGGATGTCGAGCCCGCCGAACCGCTCGATCGTTGCTGCGATGCACGCCTTGGCGACATCGACGTCGCCGGCGTTGCCGGCGAACACCGCGGTCTCGCCGCCGATCTCGGCCGCTGCGGCTTCCAACTGGTCGAGCTTGCGCGAGGTGAGCATCACCTTCGCGCCGGACGCGACGAACTGCGCCGCGATCGCCTTGCCAATGCCCTTCGATGCGCCGGTGACCAGCGCGACCTTGCCTTCGAGTGAGATCTGCACGTCGGCGAACCTAGTGCTCAGTCGTCGTCGTCCTGGTCGTCGGACGAGTGGGCTGCGTCCGGGTCGACGTCGATGCGCACCCGACGCACGCGACGGCCTTCCATCTCGGCCACCTTGAACAGCCAGCCCTGCTCGTGCAGCGACTCGCCCTCCTCGGGCACGTGGCCGAGCGTGCCGAACAGGAACCCGCCCACCGTGTCCCAGTCGTCGTCGGGCAAGGTGATGTCGAGCAGGTCGTTGAGGTCGCCGACGCTCATCGAGCCCTCGATGAGGAACGCACCGTCGCCGAGGCGCTGCACCTCGGTCTCCTCCTCGTCGTACTCGTCGACGATCTCGCCGACGAGCTCTTCGAGGCAGTCCTCCAACGTGATCAACCCGGCGATCGCGCCGTACTCGTCGACCACCAGCGCGAGGTGGAACTTCTCCGCCTGCATCTCGCGCATCAGCCGGTTGAGCGGTTTGTTCTCGGGGATGAAGCGCACCGCGCGCACGAGCTCGGTGACGGGTCGCGCACCGCCGCCTTCGCGCTCGGCGCGCATCAGGTCCTTCGTGTACGCCAGGCCGACGACGTCGCCGTCGTGATCGGTGTTGAGCACCGGCATCCGGCTGAAGCCGTGCTCGATGGCACGGTCGAGCGCTTCGGTGACCGTGGCGTCGTGCTCGACGATCGCCATGTCGGGCCGCGGCGTCATCACCTCGCGGGCAACGGTGTCGCCGAACTCGATGATGCTCTCGATCAGCTCGCGCTCGGAGTGCTCGATCACGTCGTCGTCGGCCGCGGCCTCGACGATGCCGAGCAGCTCCTGCTCGCTGACGAACGGCCCTTCCTTCAACCCCTTGCCGGGCAGCAGCACGTTGGTCAGCCCGATGAGGCCCTTGGAGATCCCGCGCAACGGCGCGAAGCCGACGAGCTTCTCGGTGAGACGAGCTGTGGCCAGCGCGGCGCGCTCGGGGCGGAGCACCGCCCACGTCTTCGGCATCGCCTCGGACACGACGAAGAAGACGACGACGTTGAGCACGAAACCGGCGACCACGCCAGCCGTGCCGAACAACCGATCGGCGACGAGCGAGGTGAGGAACGCCTGACCGATCTGGAGGAACGACACCGTCACGAGCAACGGGTTGATGAAGCGCTCGGGGTGCGACACGAGCCGCACGAGCGACGTCGCCGCCTTCGACGGCTTCTGATCCGACATCGCCTGGGCCTTGACGCGAGAGATGCGGTTGATCGCCGTCTCGGCGACGGCGAGGTACATCAGCATCAGCAGCAGGATGACGATGGCCACCATCATCCAGACGTCGACGGTGGAGATGGCGATCACTCGGGCTGCTCCTGACGGAAGCCCTCGGGGGCCGGACCGTTCCAATGATGCGCCTCGAGCAACGCCAGTTCGCGCGACCGCATCCGCGTTCGCTCGTCCTCTTCGGCGTGGTCGAAGCCGAGCACGTGGAGGATGCCGTGCACGACGAGGAGCGCCAGCTCGTCGTCGACCGTGCCGGCGTGCGTCGGCGCCTGGGCAACCGCCACGGCCGGGCAGACGACGACATCGCCGAGCAGCAGCGGGATGTCGGACGGATCGGGCGGCGCACGGTCGGGCCCGCGCGTGGGCACGGGGTCGGCCAGCACGACCATCGCTTCGGCGTGGTGCGGGCTGACGTCGATCGGAAAGGCGAGGACGTCCGTGGTGCCCTGCTTGCCCATGTGCGCCTCGTTGAGCTCGGCCATCTCGTCGGTGGAGACGAAGATCACCGCCAGCTCGGCGAGGCCGCGCACGCCCTCGGCGTGCAGCACAGCGGTGGCCAGGCGTTGCCAGCGCTCGAGGTCGATCGGCACGGCGCTCTGCTCGTCGGCGACGAACACCTCGGGCTCGCCTTCGCCACCGACCTTCGGTTTCGCGCCCAGACGCGGGCGTCCGAGCTCAGGCACTCGCATTGCCCTTCGACGAATCCGACCGCTCGTACGCGGCGACGATGTCGGCGACGATCCGGTGTCGCACGACGTCGCCCGCACCGAGGTGCACGAAGGCGAGACCTTCGATGCCCGTGAGCGTGCGCTCCAACCCGAGCAGACCGCTGCGGCCGTCGGGCACGTCGACCTGCGTCGTGTCGCCGGTGACGACGACCTTCGAACCGAAGCCGATGCGGGTGAGGAACATCTTCATCTGCTCGGGCGTGGCGTTCTGCGCCTCGTCGAGGATGATGAAGCTGCTGTTCAGCGTTCGGCCGCGCATGAACGCCAACGGCGCGACTTCCACTGCCTGGCGCTCCAGCAACCGCTGCGCGCCCTCCGGCTCGACCATGTCGTACAGCGCGTCGTACAGCGGTCGGAGGTACGGATCGATCTTGGCCATCAGGTCGCCGGGAAGGAAGCCGAGCCGCTCGCCGGCCTCGACGGCAGGACGGGTGAGGATGATCCGCGCCACCTGCTTGGACTGCAGCGCCTGCACGGCCATGGCCACGGCCAACCAGCTCTTGCCGGTGCCCGCCGGCCCGAGCCCGAAGGTGATCACGTTCTCGCGGATGGCGTCGATGTAGCGCTTCTGCCCGGCTGTCTTCGGCCGCACCGGCTTGCCCTTCGCGCCGCGCATGATGTCGTCGGTCAGCACCGCGCTCGGCCGCTCGTCGTCGAGCACCATCGCGATCGAACGACCGAGGCTCGCCTCGTCGAGGTGCTGTCCGCGCTGCAGCAGCACGACGAGCTCCTCGAACAAGCGGCCGACCTGTTCGGCCTGCGGCCCGGGCGTGAGTGAATCGATCGTGACCTCGTTGCCACGAACGACGACGGACACGTTCGGGAAGGCCCGTTCGATCTGGCGCAGGTGTGCGTCGCGCGTGCCCACCAACGCGGGCATGAGGTGCGCGCCGGGCACGATGACCGTTGCGGTCGTGGTGAGCGGACTCGCTTGGCCCGGAGTTGGACTCATGTGGCTTCCTACGGTAGCGAATCGCGGCCGCGTGGCGGCGCGACGAACCACATCGGGCTCACAGCGGAGCGCGCGTGGACGCCGGTTGCTGCGCCGACTCGTCCTCGGCAACCGGGGCCGGCTGCGGGGCGAAGTCGACGGCGTAGTACCGCTGCGTCTCGAGCTTGCGCACCGGCGCATCCGTGCCCAGCATGCGCGCCAACCGCAGCATCATCTCGGCCAGGCCACCCGAGTCGCGCGGTTGGTTCTTCTCCGGCACGTCGAACACCAGCAGCACGCCGTCGGCAGCTTCCAGGGCCAGCCCCTCGCGAGCCATGCGAATGATCGCCCCGCGCGCCTCGTAGGCCGGGTGGACGACGATCCACATGAGGTAGTGCACGGCGTCGCGCCGCATGTGCTCGGGGTAGTGGTGCTCGAAGTAGGCCCGGCTGATGTAGCGGGTGGACCCGACGTCGGTGGCGATCAAAGCCATCCCGACCGGGGTCTGGTCGTCCCAGACCACCCAGATGCGGTTGGTCGAGTCGGCGATCGCCTCGTCGAACTCGGTCCGGTAGAGCATCTCGCGGGTCACGGCCTGCTCAGCCATGCCACGGTAGGCCAGCTCATAGAGGGTCCAGAGCTTGTCGCCGAGCACGAGGTCGGTGATGTTGGAATGCCGTGTGACGAACACTGCGTGGGCTCCGGGGGTAGAGAGTGACGGCCCGCGCGCGATACAACACTGGTGGCGCGAATTCTCCGTCTGTGCGCTACTCTAGGAATCCTGCGTGTTCGGCGGGTGGATGGTCCTTTTCCACTCCTCAGACAGGGAGGCACATGAAGCGGGCATCTGCTCTCCTTTGGAGCTACATGGTGGTGGGCACCATCACGGCAGTCATCGCTGTCGGCGCGCCCTGGGAAGCCGTTCGCTCCGGTGCCTACGCCTTCGCTGCCGTTCAGCTGGCCGTCTCGGTCATCGTCGCCGCTCGCTCGCACCGCGTCGACTCGCGGATCACCGCCGTCACCGGCGCCATCGGGGTCTTCTTCGCCCTCTCCCAGGCGTTCGACGGCACCATCCTCGGCTCGATCCTGGCCCTGGTCGGATCGCTGTGCATCGTCGCCGGCCTCGTCGAGCTGCTCCGCCTGCGCCACGCCTCGGGCGCGGACGGCGCGCTGTTCGACGCCCTGATCGTCGGCCTCGGCGCCTGGATCGTCACCTGGGTGGCCCTCGTGCGCCCGATGATCACCGACTCCAAGAAGAGCGTCCTCAACACCGTCCTCGAGGGCTTCTACCAACCGGCCTCGTCCGTGGTCGTCTTCCTCGTCGCCGTGCTGCTGTTCAGTCGGGCCAGCAAGCCGCTGTCGCTGTGGCTGCTCGGCGCCGCCCTCACCTTGAACCTCGGCGGGGACACGATCTATGCGCTGATGGACGCCGAGTACCTGCGCCGCGGCTTCGATCGCTACGCGCTGCTCCTCTACACCGCCGGTTACTTCTGCGGCGGCGCGGCGTTCATGCACCCGAGCATGGCGCTGATCAACCGTGCCGATCCGACCACGACGCACTCCAAGCAGTTCGGCCGCCTGATCGTCACGACCTCCTCGCTCGTCGTGCCCGTGATCGTCCTCGCGGCCACCGGGCCGGAGGGTGGCTGGGGCGACACCGTCATCCGCTCCGTCTCCGCGCTCGTCCTCGCCGGATCGGTCACGCTGCGCGTCGTCCAGTCGGTGCGTGAGAACTCGAAGGCACAGGACGAGCTGATCCGCGGCGCACAGACCGATCCGCTCACCGGGCTGCCGAACCGCAGCCTGCTGCTCGACCGGATCAACGAGTGCCTGCGCGACGCGTGGCACGCCGACAAGCAGCCGACGCTGTACTTCGTCGACCTCGACCGTTTCAAGAACATCAACGATTCGCTCGGCCACGCGGCCGGCGACGAGGTGCTCGTCATGGTCGCCCAGCGGTTGCTCAACGCGGTCCCCGCCCACGCGGTGGTCGCTCGCCTGTCGGGCGACGAGTACGTCGTGCTCGATCCCGCCACCAAGTCGCCCGGTGCCGCACTCGCGCTGGCCGAGCGGTTGCTGGCCGTGTTCCGCGAGCCGCTGGCGCTCAGCCAGGGCGACGTGTTCGTCACCGCCAGCGTCGGTGTCGCGGCGATGAGCCCGAGCTCCAGCTCCACGGCGGAAGACCTCCTGCGTCACGCCGACACGGCGATGTACCGAGCCAAGGACGCCGGCCGCAACTGCATGGCGCTCTACGACGAGTCGATGCACGAGCGCGTCGCCCACCGCCTCAGCGTGGAGACCGCGCTCTACCGAGCGCTCGATCGCCGCGAGCTGCGCCTGTTCCACCAGCCGATCCTCGACCTCGAGTCGGGCGACGTCGTCGGCTTCGAGGCCCTCATGCGCTGGCAGCAGGCCGACGGCACGATCGTCTCCCCCGCCGAGTTCATCCCCATCGCCGAGGACACCGGCACCATCGTCCCGATCGGTTCGTGGGCGCTGCTCGAGGCGCTCACCCAGCTGCGCCGTTGGATCGACGACGGCGTCTGCTCGGCGACGGCGACGATGAGCGTCAACGTGTCGCCGCGCCAGCTGGCCGATTCGAACTTCCCAGCCATCGTCAGCGAAGCGCTGACCCGCAGCGGTGTCTCGCCGCAGCTGCTGTGGCTCGAGGTCACCGAGAGCATGATGATCTCCGAGCCCGAGCTGGCGCTCGCCACGCTGCGCCGCCTGCGCTCGATCGGTGTGCGCGTGGCCCTCGACGACTTCGGCACCGGCTACTCGTCGCTGTCGCTGCTGCAGAAGTTCCCGCTGCAGCGCATCAAGATCGACCGGGCCTTCGTGCAGGGCGTCGCCGACAACCCCAACGACCGCTCGCTCGTTCGTACGATCGTGGCCATGGGCCGCTCGCTCGACCTCGACATGGTCGCCGAGGGCGTGGAGAGCGTGCACCAGCTGCAGGTGCTCAACGATCTCGGCTGCACCAAGGCGCAGGGCTACCTGATCAGCCACCCGGTGCCGCCGGACGCGATGCGCAGCACCGTCGCCGCGCTGGAGCGCCTGGGTCAGTTCCCCGGCCTGCGCCCCAACCTGCGAGCCACCGAACGCGCCTGACGGGTCAGTGGCCCGGGGGCGATTCGACGCCGTCGGGCAGCGGCGCCTGCAGGTTCACCTGACGGCCGTCGGGGTCGAGGATCAAGGCGTTCATCACGCCCCAGTGCTCGGGCACCCACTGCTGCGCGTAGTCGTGCGTCGACGATGCGGCGAACACGTTCGCGTCGGCCACGCCGAGGATCGGGTGGCACTCCAGCGGTCCGTCGTCGACCTGGTTGACGAACACGTACGGCCCGCCGGCCGGATGGGCCAGCTGACCGGACAGGTGGTCGGTCTCGAAGACGACCTCGAAGCCGAGGCTCGTCCACAGCGCGACGGTGGCGCGGAAGTCGCGGGTCTCGACGTAGTACCCCAGCCAGCCTGTCGTCGCCGGCGCGTTGCTCATCCGGCCGACGTTAGTTCCCTCACCTGAGCGGGTACGCCGACCCATGCCCGAGATCGCCGTGTTCGCCCCCACCACCACGTTGAGCGTCACCGTCGAGGTCAACGCCGAGGTGGAGGAGCTCCACGTGCACGCCGCCGGGCAGGGCTACTGGGTGGCTCGCATGTTGGCCGTGCTCGGATCGCAACCGCTGCTGTGCACGCCCGTCGGCGGCGAGACCGGCACGGTGGTCACTGCGTTGCTCGGCGAGATGACCACCGAGGGCGTCATCCGCACCGAGGTCGCCAACGGCGCCTACGTCCACGATCGCCGTGACGGCGAACGGGCCGAGGTGGCCGACATCCCGTCCGCTTCGCTCGACCGCCACAGCGTGGACGACCTGATGTCGATGACGCTGGCCTGCGGGCTGCGCGCGGGCGTGGCCGTCGTGTGTGGCAGCAACCTGCACCGCAACGTCGACGACGACGTCTACCAACGGATCTGCGCGGACCTCCGTGCCGGCAACTGCACGGTCCTTGCCGACCTGTCCGACGGTGAGCTCGTCGCCGCGCTCGCAGGCGGCATCGACGTCCTCAAGCTGAGCCACGAGGAGATCATCCGCGGTGGCTGGGCGACGGGCGACGACACCCGTTCGTTGATGGCCGGCGTCGAGGCGCTCGTCGAGCAGGGCGCCATCGATGTCGTCGTGTCACGCGCCGAGGACGGCGTGCTCGCCCGCCTCGACGGCCACTGGTACGAGGCGACCGCGCCGACGATGGTGGTCGTCGATCCGCACGGCGCGGGCGACTCGATGACGGCGGGGCTGGCGCACGGCATCGCCACCGGGCTCAGCCGCGTCGACGCGCTGCGACTGGCGACCGGCGCCGCGGCCCTGAACGTGACTCGGCACGGCTTGGCGAGTGGCAACGCCGCCGCCATCGAACAGCTCGCGCTGCAGGTGGAGATCCGCGAACTGGATCGTTAGCCGACGGCCGGCTGCACGGCGACACGGCGCAGACTGAGATCGACGTCGGTCTGCTCCTCACCGTTGACACCACCGAGGAACGACACCGAGACCTGGCCGGCGTGCACCGCTGCCGCGTCGGTGCCCTCCTCGTCGAGCGCACCGGCGTCGATGACCAGCTGGAACTGCAAGGCGTCGTCGGTGAGCGCCGCGGTCACGGAGCCGAAACGGGCCAGACGGGTGCGGATCACCTCGGTCGTTGCCACGACGGTGGCCGGCGCGTTGACGTTGGCCAGCAGCGGACGACCGGTCGCCATGATGCTGTCCAGCACGCGCACACCGGCATCGGCGGCGTCGCGCCAGGTCGTCGCGCTGTGCACGTCCTCGCCGTTCTCACCGACGGCGAGGCTGATCGCGACCGCCGGCAGGCCGAGGTTCTGTGCGGTCATCGCCGCGCCGACGGTTCCGGAGTGCAGGATCGCCCTGCCGAGGTTGGCGCCCGCGTTGACCCCGGAGATCACTGCCGTGGGCACTTCGCCGAACGCGCCACTCAGCGCAGAGACGACGATCATCGCCGGCGGCGCGTCGACGGCGAACGAATCTCCGTCGATCTCGTCCAGCTGCACGCGCCGGATGCCGACCGACGAGCCGATCGGTCCGATCGCCGCGCCGGCACCACTCATGTTGGACGACGGTGCTGCGACGAGTGCGCGTGCGCCGATGCCCTCCACCGCCATCGCCGCGGCGCGCAGGCCATCGGAACCGAGGCCGTCGTCGTTGGTCACCAGCACGAGGGGGCGTTGATCATCGGCCACCGCGTTGATGTACCCGACCGCGTCGCGACGCAACCGCGCGGCGGCCGATGGCGCCCGGTTCGCGCGTCTCGAGGTCGAGCTGGCGACGGCGGACCTTGAGCAGGTCGGCGCGGGTGACGATGCCCACCAGCCGACCGTCGTCGACCACCGGAACGTGTTCGACGGACTCGTCCAACATGATCCGCAGCACGTCCTGGGCGTGTGCTCGCGACGCAACGGTGACCACGTCTGCGCTGGCCACCTCCAGCGCCATCGCGCCGTCTTCGCGCTCGTCGTCGAGCACGTCGCCGCGAGTGATGATCGCCACCAAACGACCGCTGTCGTCGACGATCGGGTACGCACCGTGGCCGACCGTGACGAACCGGGCGCGAGCATCGGCCAACGATGCGTCGGCCCCGAGCGTCACGACGTCGACGGTCATGATCTCGCTCACGCGGGTGCGTGTGAACGGATCGACGCCGTAGTGGCGAGTCACGTTGAGGCCGCGGCGGCGCAGCTTCTCGGTCATCAGACTCTCGTCGTTGACGGCGCTGTAGATCAGGTCGGCGATGACGGTGGCGAGCATCATCGGTAGGACGACGTCGTAGTCGCGAGTCAGCTCGAAGACGAACACCATCGCCGTGAACGTCGCTTGCGTCGCGGCGCCGAACGTGGCTGCCATCGCCACCACTGCGAAGGCGCCCACGGCCACGTCCGGTCCTGGCAGCACGTGGTTGAGCCCGGTGCCGAACACGAGGCCGAATGCCGCGCTGATCATCAGCACGGGAGCCAACGTGCCGCCGGACGTCCCGGAGCCCAGCGCCAGCCACCACGCTCCGAGCTTGGCGACGGCGATGACCGCGGCCGTGCCGACGGCGATCCGTGCGGCGAGGAGGTCGCCGATCACGTCGTAGCCGACGCCGAGCACGCGGGGCACGAAGAGGCCGATGACGGCGAACCCGACAGCGCCGATCGCCGGGTGCCAGAACTCGTGAACCGGCAACCTGCGGTACACCGACTCGATGAAGAACAGCCCGCGGCTGATGACGATGGCCAGCACGCCGCAACCCACGCCGAGCAGCATGAAGGCCGGCAGCACGCCGAGCCCGGCGAAGTCGTTCGCCGGCACCTTGAACAGCGGTCCCTTGCCGATGAGAGCGACGTGCATCCCACCGGCCACCGATGACGCCACCACCAGCGGGACGAAGGCCCGAACGGAGAACTCGAACAGCAGCAGCTCGATCGCCAGCACCACCGCGGCGAGCGGCGCTCCGAACGTCGCCGACATGCCGGCCGCGGCGCCGGCGGCGAGCAGGATCTTGCGTTCCGACGGCGACACCGGGATGATCTGCCCGATCAGCGACCCGATCGACCCGCCGGTGACGATGATCGGTCCTTCCGCTCCGAATGGGGCACCGCTGCCGATCGCGATCGCCGCCGAGATCGGCTTGGCGATCGCGGTACGCGGCGCGACTCGGCTCTGGCGCACCATCACGGCTTCCATCGCCTCGGGGATGCCGTGACCGCGGATCACCGGCGCCCACTTCGCCAGCAGGCTGATCAGCACCGCACCGACCACGGCCACCACCACGATCCAGCCCGTGCGGGGCAGATCGGCCATCGAATGCGCAGCCGTGGACACACGGTGGAACAGCGCCAGGTTGGAGATCAGCGTGATGAGGTGCAGGAGCACCCACGCCGCTCCCCCGCCGGCGACACCGAGGAACGCAGCGATCACGCTGAGGAGAGTGAGACGTCGGGTGGGGTGCGCGGTGATCACAGCTCGAAAGAGTATCGTGACACGATATGAACGCGACGAATGATCCGCCCTCGGACGAGCCCGGCGACGCCGACTACGCGACCCTGCTCGAGTTCCGCGACGGGTTGCGCCGGTTCCTGCACTGGAGCGAGCAGACGGCGCGGGCCGCTGGCGTCGCTCCCGCTCAGCACCAGCTGCTGCTCGCCATCCGCGGCCACGGCTCGTCGCCGTCCATCGGCGAGATCGCCGACCACCTCATGTTGCGCCATCACAGCGCCGTCGAACTGGTCGATCGCTGCGTCCGCGCCGGGCTCGTCCGGCGAACGCACGATCAGGCCGATCACCGCATCGTCCGCCTGGAGCTGAGCGCCGAGGGGAGCCGCCGCCTCAGCGCACTTTCGTCAGCGCACCTCGAGGAGCTGTCCCGGCTGCGGCCGCGCCTCGACGTCCTGTGGCGCCACCTGCCGACGCCGTGACGATCCGCCTCGAGTGATCAGCCGGAAGCGCCGCCGGTGAAGTTCCAGGAGCCGAGGTGCAGCGCGGGGCACGTCCAGCGTGGCGAGACCGGGCTGTAGGTGTCGCCAGGTGTCGGCGTGGCGACGCGCCCGACGGCGCGCACGTTGCCGGGCATCAACGCCTGGGCGTACGACTGGGTGAAGCGGAAGTTGCGCAGTGGGGTGGTGATCTCGCCGTTCTCGATCAGCCACAGGCCGTTGCGCGTCAGGCCGGTGATCACCAGGCTGCGCGGATCCAGCATGCGGGTGTACCAGAAGTCGGACACGAGCACGCCTCGTTCGATGCCGGCGATCAACGCCATCACCGACGAATCGGCCGACGGGCCGGCGACCTCGGTCGCGACCTCGCGGCCGTCGCCGGCCGGCGACATGGTCAGGTAGCCGCCGATCGGGCCCCAGGACACGGACTCGGCGGAACCGTGCCCGGTCGACGACGTGCTCGCCTCCGCTGCGGATCGCCGGTCGTGGGTGACGGCAAGCGTCGTGCCGCGATCGACCACGGTCAACCGCCGGCGCGGCGTGCCCTCGTCGTCGTAGCCGAAGCCGACCGACAGCGGGTCGTCGACGAGCGTGATCGCCGGGTCGAACTGCGCTTCGCCGACGCGTGCGAACGAACGCCGTTCGTTGACGGCCTTGCCGTTGAACGCGGCGACCGCCAGGCTCTCCAGGATGTCGACGACGGCGGTCGGTTCCAGCACCACCTCGTAGCGACCGGCGGGCAGCTCGATTGCGTCCATCGAGGCGCGCGCCTTGGCCGCAGCGCGTGCGCCGAGGGCAGCGCCGTCGAGCTCGCCGAAGTGCAGCGGCGCATGTCGCGCTGCGCCGTCCGAGCCGCGATCGCGGGCGATGCCCGACACCCCGCACTCGGCGGCCTCGCCGGAGACGACCTGTCCGGCCGAGTTGGCGAACGCGCCCGTCCAGTGGTTCGTGCGGCAGTAGCCGGCGGTCTCCAGTCCCTCCGCAGCATCGACGAACGCGCGCACGACGTCGGCGCGGTCAGCCGGCGAGGCGTCCGCGGTGGCGCGATCGACCGCGTGTGCCGGGCCCGACGGAGCGCTCGATGCGAGGCCCGACCAGCCGGGGTCGAGCGGGGCGAGCTTCACCGCGTCCACGACTCGCTCGACGAGCGATCGCACCGCCGACGCGTCCGCGACGGTCGCCGAGCCCGACGCCGTCCGACCGTCGTGGTTGATGCGAAGGCGAACCGTGGTGACGTCCTCGGCGACGTTCTGGTGGATCACCGAGTTGGCGAAGCGGGTGAGCGCGAGGCGGTGGCGATCGGCTGCGGCCTCGACGTCGGAGCCGGCCACCGCGGCAGCGGCGAGGTCGACGGCCATCGCCGCGAGGTCCTGCTCGGTGTTCGGGTTCGTGGCGCTCACGCCCGCACCCCGACGCGCACGTTGCGGAACCGGGCAGGTGCCGCCGGATGTCCGGTGTGGCCGACCTGACCGGGTTGGCCCTTGCCGCAGTTCGGCGTGCCCCAGGCCACGACGTCCGAGGACAGCATGTCCATCGACGCCCAGAACTGGGGGCCGATGCCGGTGTAGGTGGGGTTGCGCACCAGCCGGCCGAGCTGACCGTTCTTCACCTCGTAGCCGACCTCGGTGCCGAACTGGAAGTTCAGTCGTCGGTCGTCGATCGACCACGATCGGTTGGTCTCCATGTAGATGCCGTCGTCGGTGGCGGCGATGATCTCGTCGAACGTGTGCGGCCCGGGCTCGAGCCCGACGTTGGTCATCCGCACCATCGGCAGCCGAGCCCACCCATCGGCACGCACGCTGCCGCCGTAGTCGAGCCCCGCAACCGCAGCAGAGTCGCGACCGGCGAGCACGCCGACCCATCGACCCTCGCGCACCGCGTCGCGCGCCTGCGCCGGCGTGCCTTCGTCGTCGAACCCGAACGAGCCGAGGGCGCCGGGGATCGTCGGATCGATGGTGATGTTCATCAGCTCCGAGCCGTACTTCATCGAACCGAGCTGGGCCAGGTCGAGCCACGACGTGCCGGCGTACGCCGCCTCCCAGCCGAGGATCCGGTCGAGCTCGATGGCGTGGCCGACCGACTCGTGGATCTGCAGTGCGAGCTGCTCGCCGCCGAGGATCAACGTGGTTTCGCCGCTCGGGCACAGCGGGGCGGTGAGCAGCTCGCGGGCCTCGGCACCGACTCGTGCCGCGTGCGCCTCGATGTCGAGCTCGTCGACGAACTCCCATCCGCGCGTGGCGAACTGGCCTCGCGCAGCCGGGTAGGACCGGCACTGCGTCTCACCGTCACCGATCGCCGTTGCCTGGATGCCCGCACCGCTCTCGCGGATGTGCTGATCGATGCGATGGCCTTCGCTGGAGACGAACCACTTGCGCGTCTCCCACAACTGGTAGTGGCCCTCGGCCAGATCGGCACCGTGCTCGCGCATCGTCAGCGTCGCCCGCACGAGCAGGTCGCCCTTCGTCGACAGCGCGACGTCGAACGGGTCGACGATGCACTCGCTCGACCACGAACCGCTCGACGGCGTCGCCGGCACGAGCCCAGCCGACGAGCTGGACACACGTGCGCTGGCCGCGGCGATCGACGCGGCCTTCGCCCCGGCGTCGCTGACGCTGCCGTCGCTCAGATCGGGCACGGCGTAGAACCCCCAGCCGGAACCGACGAGGGCCCGCACACCGATTCCCGAGTCGCTGTGCTGGGCGACCTCTTCGATCTCACCGTTGCGGGCCGACATCGACTCGTTGCGGCGATGCATCACGCGGGCGTCGGCGTAGGTGGCACCAGCGGCGAGCGCCGCAGCCACCGCCCGCTCGGCGGCTTCGAATTCGCTCATCCGATCGACCATAGACGACAGCCCCGGATGAAACGTTCCAATGGAGGCGACGATGGGAATCGAACCCATGTGGAGGGCTTTGCAGGCCCTTGCCTCAACCACTCGGCCACGTCGCCATGGCACCGGACAGGCGGACCTGCCGGGTGCACAGCGGCGTCACGATAGCGGGCCGAGGCTCGAAGCGACCCGGCAGTTGCCGGTGTGGAAGCCTCCCCGCGTGATCTCTCGCCGCCAGCTCCTCGCCCTCGGCGCGGTCAGCGTCATCGCTGCCGCCTGCTCCGACGACAACCGTTCCGACGCCACCACGCCCGCCAGCGCGGTACCGCCTGGGGCAACCGACCCGACCACGCCGGCCACCACACCGGCCACCACCACGACCGTCGCCGAGACGACCACGACCGTCTCGCTGACCGATCTCGCCAACGCATACACCGAAGCGGGGCCGTTCCCGGTGGGTGTGCTGACCACCGCGTTGGCCTCCGGCAGCGCCGTCGAGATCTGGTACCCGGCCGTCGCCGGGACCGGCACGTCGGTTGACGGCAAGGTCGAGTACGACGCGCGCGACTTCGTCCCACCGGCGATCAAGGGGCTGCTGACCGCGGACATCCCGGCCTCGTTCGCCTTCGATGGCGCACGTGACGCCGACGTCGCCGACGGCACGTTCCCGGTGCTGCTGTTCAGCCACGGGTTCACCGGGTTCCGACTGCAGAGCACGTTCCTCACCGCGCACCTGGCCAGTTGGGGACACGTCGTGGTCGCCCCCGACCACCCGTCGCGCGACATGTTCAACGTGCTCGGTGGGACGGCCACCGGCGATGGCGCTGCTTCGGTGGCCGAGCTGCTGGCCGCGCTCGATCTGGCGCAGGCCGACCCTGTCGTCGGCAGCCACGTCGACGCCACGAAGGTCGCGGCGATCGGTCACTCCGCCGGCGGCGGCACGGTCGTCGGCGCAGCCGCCGACCCGCGCATCATCGGGTACGTGTCGATGGCGTCCGGCGCGTTCGGAGCAGCGAGCGGCGCCCCGCTCCCCGACCGTCCGTCGTTCTTCCTCTCCGGCGCGCTCGACGCGATCGCGCCGCTGGCAACGGTCACCCAACCGGCGTTCGATGCTGCCCCGGCGCCATCGCTGCTGTGGGTGCTCGACAGCGTGGGCCACAACGGCTTCGACGACTTCTGCACGTTCGGCGGCGGCACCGGCATCATCGGCGTCGCCGAGGCGTCCGGACTCGGTGCCGTGCTCGATGCCAACCCGAACCTCCGCAAGCTCGGCGAAGACGGCTGCCTCGCACCCGCGGTGCCCGTCACGGAGACGTTCCCGGTCATCCGCCACGCGGTCACTGCGTGGGTGCGCCAGCTGTTCGGCACCGACGCGGAACCGATCGGTCTCGGCCCCGACGTGGCCGCCGAGTACCCGGTCGCGGTGACCATCTCGCAACGCGTCTGAGATGTTTCACCGCTGACGCACACGGGGTACTGGTTGCACGTGCCGATGAGCGGCACTCAACCTCCCGAAGGACGTACCCACATGGGTCTCATCTTGTGGCTTCTCGCCGTGTTCCTCGTGGTCAGCGGCATCATCGCGCTGACCCGCAAGCAGGTCGCCTGGGGCGCCGTGCTGATCATCCTCGGCCTGCTCGTCGGCCCTGGCGGCGTCAGCGTCTTCACCTGACGCGGCACCGTCGCACACGTTGCCGCACACCACTTCTCAATCCCCCAACACAGATACGGAGCAGATCATGAGCTCGAACATCGATGACGCCAAGGGCCGCATCAAGGAAGCCGCCGGCGACCTGACCGGCGACAAGGACCTCAAGCGCGAAGGCAAGGCCGATCAGGCCGGCGCCAAGGTCAAGGACTTCGCCGAGAAGGCCAAGGACAAGGTCGACGACGCCGTCGACTCGCTGAAGGACCGCTTCTCCAAGAACGACTGAGCGCAAGCTCGGTCAGCAGGACGCCGGGTCTCCCGCCGATCCGGTTGGGCGATGGAGCGAGGCTGTCGGGCCTCGCTCCATCGTCGCGTCCGGGGTCGAGCTCGCCGGTCAGACGTGACGGCAGATCGCCACGACCGTGACGTCGTCGACGAAGCGGCCGGGCGTGAACGCGGAGAGGTCCTCCAGCAGCTTGTCGACCATCGCCACCGCACCTCCCCCTGCGGCCGTGACGATCTGCTCGGCGAGGCGCCCCTCTCCGTAGAACTGGCGGTCGGCATCGCGTGACTCGGTGATCCCGTCCGTGTACGCGACGACCGTCGATCCTGCTTGCATCTGCACGGACCTCGTCGACCAGCCCGGCGTGATCGGCCCCACGAGCGGGCCCGTCGGCGCCAGCAGGTCGACCTCACCATCCGGCGTTGCGTGCATCGCCGGCGGGTGGCCGGCGTTCGCGTACCGCATCACGCCGGTGTCGGTGTCGACGACCGCGACGAACGCCGTGAAGAATGCGTCGCCGAGCCCGAGGTCCTGGTCGAACACCCACTGCAGGGCCTCGCCGGGCTGGCGGTCGTTGCGCATCGCGACCCGCAGCAGCTCCTTGCACTTGAAGGCGTTCATCGCGGCGAGCGCGCCGTGGCCGGCGATGTCCAGCAGCACGACGCCGATCCGGTGCGGCCCGAGGAGGCTGACGTCGTACGAGTCGCCGGCCACGACACCCTCCGCGGCGCGCATCCCTGCCGCGACCTCCCAGCCGTCGGGCACCTCACCGACCTCGCTGGTCAGCTCGTTGCGCAGCTGCAGGGCCAGCACGGCGTGCTGCTCGATCGCCTCGCGGGCGATGACGGCGGCGTCGCGCTGGTGGCGGATGGTGGACTGCATGTCGTCCACCGAGGCGGCGACGTCGCGCAGCTCGGGCGGGCCGGACTGAGGAACTCGCACGTTGTCGCCGTGGCGGATGCGGCGCGCCGCGAGCCCGATCGCATCGAGCGGCCGCATCACCCAACGGCGCAGCAGCAACGCGACGCCACCGGTCAACAGCACGAGGATCAGGAGCGTGGCGACGAGCACACCGATCGCCACTTCACGTGCCTCTTCGGCTGCGTCGTTCTGACGGTTCGCCTCCGCGTCGACATGGGCGGCGAGCACATCGGACGCAGCCCGCGCTCGGTCGAACAGCACCTTGCCGGTGCCGTCCTCGATCATCGCCTGCGCAGCGGCTGCACCCTCGTCGCGACGAGCAGCGATCTCCGGCTCGGCCGCGTCATCGCGCCACGTCGCCGCGTCTGCTTCCACCGCATCGAGCAGCCCGACCGTGTGCGCATCCGCGTCGACGAGCCGACGGATCTCGTCCACGAGCGTCACGGCATCGTTCTTGCCGCGCTCGTAGGGCTCCAGGAACGCCGCGTTGCCGGTGATCACGTAACCACGCTGGCCGGTCTCCTGATCGAGGAACGCCGACTCCAGCCGCGCCACACGTTCTCCGGCGAGCAGGAACGAACGGCGATCGTCGAGCCGGTCGCTCCAGGTGCTGATCGCGACCGTGGTCGCGATCCCGCCCATCGCCAGGACGGTTGCGTACGCCACGGCGACGAGGAGGAGGCGCAGGCGCAGGGACATCGGCGCGGACGCTACAAGCAGCGTGGTTCACCCGAACTGGTTGCCGCCGCGGATCACACGAACAGGTGAACTGGGGTGTTCACTCCGACGACGGCGGCTCGATCTGCCCTTCGCCGCGCACCTCGGCACCGACCTTGCCCATCTCCTGCTCGTGTGCGCTCACCGAATCGATGTCGACGTCCTCCGCAGCCTGCTCGGCGGCGAGCGCTTCGTCCTCGGTCGGCGGGCGATCGGCTTTCGGCGCAGCATCGAAGTGTTCGGTCATGGCCGCCGAATACCCTGGCGGCGACGGATGCGAAACATCTCGCCGCATGTTTGGACCTCCCCGGGACGGGGTACCACGGGTCGGGCAGCGACAGACGGCAACACCGCGCGCCCGAACCCGACACACGACGACCCACAAGAAGGGGACCGACCAGCCATGAACGAGATCGGTACGAACGAATCGCTCACCGTCTCCATCGACGCCGACGGGGTGATCGTCGCCAGCGGCGACGTCGACCTGGCCGGTGGTCCGCTGCTCGAAGCAGCGATCCTCCAGCGCGAGGACGACAACCCCGTCGTGATCGACCTCGGCGACGTCGCGTTCATCGACTCATCGGGCTTGCGCAGCCTGCTCGCCGCCAGCCGTCGCGCCCAGGAGCGCGGCACCACGGTCGTGCTGCGTTCGCCGTCGCGTGAGGTTCGGCGTCTGTTGGAGATCACCGGAACGACCGCCCAGTTCGAGCTGGACGGCGACGAGGCATGAGCGCCGCGCCCGGGCTCGGCCCGATCACCCTCACCGTCCCGGCGGACGCCTCGATGACACGCGTGGCCCGCCTCACCGCCAGCTCGCTCGCAGCGATGGCGCAGATGACCCTCGACGACATCGACGACATCAAGATCCTCGTCAGCGAAGTCGTGACCGCGCTCGTCGAGCACGGCACCCGCGGGCCGATCACGCTCACCTTCCACATCGGCGACGACGAGTTGCGGTTCTCCGGCCAGCGCGAAGCCGCCGGGCTCGATCGCGACCACCCGGACGTCGTGATGACCGACACCGTGCTCGCTGCCGTCAGCGACGACCACTCGATCGACCTCGCCGACGGCAGCCTTGCCATCTCGGCCAGCAAACGAGCCTCGGCGAACGCAGCATCATGAGCGTCCGGGCATGAGGTCGGGCGTCGTCTACGACGCGGCCGACACGCTGCGACAGTTCGAAAAGATGCTGGTCGAGCCGCCCGGCCCGAAGCGCGATCGGCTGCGCGAGCAGATCGTCGTCGGTCACCGCTGGATCGCTCAGCAAGCGGCGAGGCGCTTCGCCGACCGCGGCGAGCCCCTCGACGACCTGATCCAGGTCGGCTCGATCGGTCTCGTCAAGGCCGTCGAGCGCTTCGACCCCGCGGTCGGCACGAACTTCGTCTCGTTCGCCATGCCAACCGTGGTCGGCGAGATCCGGCGTCACTTCCGCGACCACACCTGGAGCGTGCGCGTCCCACGCCGCGCCAAGGACCTGCGGCCGTCGGTGACTGCCGCCATCGAGCACCTCACCGGGGAGCTCGGCCGTTCGCCCCGCGTCGCCGAGATCGCCGCCCACCTGGAGATCGACGAGGAGCTCGTGCTCGAGGCGGTCGAGGCCGGCAACGCCTACCGGGCGCAGTCGATCGACATCCCCAACGACGCCAGTGGCGGCCCCAGCGCCCAGCTGCAAGCGGCGTTGGCCACCAACGACGCCGACCTCGCCGGCGTCGTCGATCGCTCGACCGTGGCGCGCCTGCTCGGCACCCTGGCCGGACGCGAACGACGGATCGTCTACCTCCGCTTCTTCGAGCAGATGAGCCAGGCGGAGATCGCCGAGATCATCGGCACCAGCCAGGTGCACGTCGGCCGACTGCTCAACGCCAGCCTGCAGCGCCTGCGCGCCGAGCTGGAGGATGTTTGAGCCAAGCCGGTCGGGGGTACTGCGCCACCGGATCGGGCTTCGACGAGCCCGGCAAGGACGACCAAGGACGACCCTGATGGCACAGCAAGCCGCAAGCAGCAAGCAGACCGCGAACAAGCCGACCGCGAAGGCGAACGCACGTCGCGGACGAGCCGCCGCCGCCAGCACCACGCCTCGCCCGGTGACCTCCGGTCGCACCGCCGCCTTCACCGCACCAGGGCTCAGCCAGCGTGACGGCAACGAAGTCGCAGATCTCCTCCAGGGTCGCCTCGTCGCACTGATCGACCTCGGGCTGACGCTCAAGCACATCCACTGGAACGTGGTCGGTCCGAGCTTCATCGGTGTGCACGAGATGCTCGATCCGCAGTACGCCGGCGTGCAGGCGATGATCGACCGCTTGGCCGAGCGCATCGCCACCCTCGGCGGTGTGCCCAGCGGGCTGCCCGGCCGGTTGGTGGCGACGCGTGAGTGGGACGACTACGCGCTCGAGCGAGCCGACACCCAAGCCCACCTCGGTGCGCTGGACATCGTCTACCGCGGCGTGATCGCCGCACACCGCACCGCGCTCGACCGCATCGGCGACCTCGACGCAGTGTCCGAGGACATCCTCATCGGCCAGACGGGCGACCTGGAGCAGTACCACTGGTTCGTCCGTTCCCACCTGGAGGATTGGGCCGGTGGCATCTCCACCGCCGGAACCAATCACGAGATCGATGCCGCGGCGGCAGCCGTTCGGCGGCGTCGAGCATCCTGATCGACCAGCAATCGACGACTGAAGGGCGGCTACAACGCATCATGGCGCCGACGCCGGACGCCAACGACGCCGACGAACACGAGATCCCCTCGGGCGGGACCGTGATCTACGACGGATCGATCCAACCAGACGCGGCGCAGCTGTCGACGCTGCGGCGAGCAGCACGTCGCGCCCTCGAAGCGGCCGGGCTGACCCGCAATGCGTGCGAAGACGTCGTGCTGATCATCAGCGAGCTCGTCTCGAACGCCATCACCGCCGCTGATGCGTCGAGCTGGATCGGTGTCGCGCTGCGGCGCTCCGGCGAGGCGATCACCGTCACCGTGGACAACGACGGCGCGCCACTGCCGGCGGGGACGCCCGTGCTTCCCGCTCCGGACGCGCCACGGGGCCGCGGCCTGGCGATCGTCTCCTCGCTCGCCCATCGGGTGAGCACCGATCATCGCGACGGCCGCAGCCGGGTGAGCGCGACCTACCAGCCGGCGTCCTCGCAGGCGTGACGCCGACGAGGACCTCCGGCCGGGCAGATCGGACGGTCAGACCGTGGCCGGGTCGCCGTCGACGGCGGCGGCCAGCTGCGGCACCAGCTGCTCGAGCACGTACGGCAGGCTGAGCAGGCTGCTGAACCCGGCCGCGCCGCCGAGCTCGGCGTTCATGAACACCTCACGACCCTCTTGCGCCGCCTTCAGTCCCTGGCGCAGCGGATCGGCCTTGATCCGCTCGACCGTGGCATCGTCGGCGGCCACCCACACGATGAGGTCGTTGTCGAGCTTGTCGATCTCCTCAGCGGAGAAGTCGTAGTAGAACGCGTCGCCGGCGCCCTCGACGATCGCCGGGGGCAGCACGAACCCGAGTCCGAGCAGGATGCCGGAGCGCGTGTCGCCGGGGCCGTAAGCGCCGATCTTGCCGGCCTCGTAGGTGTAGGCGACGGCGCCTTCGGCACCGACGAACTCGGGGTGCTCGGCGGTGGCGGCTGCGAACAGCGCCTTGATCTCGGCGACCTTCGTGTCGGCCAGCTCGACCTTGCCGAGGGCCTGTCCGATCGTGTGCGTCGCCACGTCCCACGGTTCGCCGTAGTCGACGTAGTCGCCGGACTGGGTGATCGTTGGCGCGATCGCCGAGAGGGTGGTGTACTCCTCCTCGGTCATGCCGGACGACAGACCGAGGATCAAGTCCGGCTCGAGTGCAGCGATCTGCTCGAAGTTCAAGGCGTCACTGGCGAGGACCTCGGGCGTGCTGTCACCGAGGGCAGCCTGCGCCCACGGCCAGACGGCGAAGGGCTGATCGCCGTACCAGTCGCGGATGGCGATCGGCTTGACGCCGAGGGCGAGGATCGTGTCCTGGTCGGTGAACCCCACCGAGATCACCCGCTCCGGGATCGCGTCGATGGTCGTCGAGCCGTACTTGTGCTCGATCGTCACGGGGAAGGCACCCGCATCGGCCGGCTGCGTGCCGGTGGGGTCCGAGGCCGGATCGGTCGCCGCCGGCGTGGTGCCGGGGTCGGTCGTGGTGGACGTGTTGTCGTCCGATCCGCACGCCCCGAGCACGACGCTCAGGGCCAGGGCGATCGGAACGATTCGGCGACGCGACTTCATGAGGGTTCCTCGATTTCGTCAGGGATTGTTAGTCAACCTTAACTGAATTAGTTAGGAACCATCAACTCTGATCGACGCGCAGGTGGCGGCCGATCGGCACCACCATCGGCGTGCCCGAGACGGGATCATCGAGGACTCGGCAATCGAGCCCGAACACGTCGCGAACCAACGACTCGGTGACGACCGCCGCCGGCGGACCCTCGGCCACGAGTCGACCGTCGCGCATCGCCACGAGGTGGTGGCTGTACCGGCAGGCGTGGTTGAGGTCGTGCAGCACCAGCACGATCGTGCGACCATCGCGCTGGTTGAGATCGACGAGCAGGTCGAGCACCTCGACCTGGTGGGCAAGATCGAGGTACGTGGTCGGCTCGTCGAGCAGCATCAGGTCGGTCCCCTGCGCCAGCGTCATCGCGATCCACACCCGTTGGCGCTGACCGCCGGACAGCTCGTCGACGGCGCGAGTCGCCAGATCGAGCGTGCCGGTCGCCTCCATCGCTCGGGTGATCACGGCCTCGTCCTCGGCCGTCCACTGGCGGAACCACTTCTGGTGCGGGTAGCGACCACGTGAAACCAGATCCGTCACCGTGATCCCCTCCGGAGCCGTCGGCGACTGCGGCAGGACGCCGAGCTTGGTCGCCACCGCACGGGTCGACATCCGCTGGATCGACTCGCCGTCGAGCAGCACGGTGCCCGCCGTCGGCGACATCAACCGGGCCAGCGCTCGCAGCAACGTCGACTTGCCGCACGCGTTCGCGCCGACGATGCAGGTGATCTTCCCGGGCGGGATCGCCACGGTCAGGTCGCGGGCGACGACCCGATCGTCGTAGGCGAGCGTCAGCGCGTCGGCGAGCAGCACGGGCGGATGGCCGGCGAGGGCGGATGTGGTGCGGCTCGTCATCAGGTTCCGATCGATCAGGTCTGGCGTCATCCGGAGCGCCCGACGCGGTTGGCCCTGGCCAGCAGCCACAGCAGGTAGGGGGCTCCGAGCACGCTGGTGATGACCCCAACCGGCAGCTCACGTGGAGCGAAGGCGCGCCGGGCGATGAGGTCCGAGACCACCAGCAGGAACGCGCCCATCACGGCCGCAGGCAGGATGGTCAACGACGTGCGCACGAGACGCCGGGCGATGGGCGGGGCGACGAAGGCGACGAACGTGATCGGACCCGCCGCAGCGACGGACACGGCGGAGAGCAGCACGGCAACGACGATCAGCGCTGCACGGGCGCGCTCGACGCGAACGCCGAGGCCCTTCGCGGTGTCGTCGCCGAGTTGCATCGCCCGGAGCGGCCGGACCAGGACGAGTCCGATCGGGACCAGGACGACACATGCGACGGCGATCTCGCGCACGTTGGTCCAGGTGCGTCCGTTGAGGCTGCCGGTCAGCCACACGGTGGCCTTCTGCGCGTCGTAGATCTCGGCCCGGGTGAGCAGGTAGGAGATCACCGAGGTGCACATCGCGCCGATGCCGATGCCGATCAGCACGAGCCGGTAGGAGGAGACGCCGCGCTTGTAGGCGAGGCCGTAGAGCGCGACGGCGGTGACCAGTGCGCCGACCAGCGCACCCGTGGTGACCATCGCCGCGCTGCCGCCGATGACGACGATCACGAACACCGCGGATGCGGACGCTCCGGTGGTGATCCCGATCACGTCCGGGCTCGCCAGCGGGTTGCCGGCCAGGCTTTGGAAGATGGCGCCCGACATCCCGAACGCAGCCCCGACGAGCACCGCGGTGATCGCTCGCGGCAGACGGAGCTCGCCGATGATGAAGTCGGCTCGCCCGCTGCCGTTGCCGAAGATCGCCGGGATGACGTCGGACACCGGGATCGAGAAGTCGCCGACGCTCAGTGACCAGCAGAAGACGATGGCGGTGAGCACCGCCAGCGACGAACCGACGGCGACCGACCGCGCCATGCTTCGTCGCCGCAGGCCGGCGACCGTTGGTCGGTCGGACGCGTCGACCATCACGTCCGCATCGATGACGGTCACAGGGCGGCCAGCTTGCGGCGGCGCACCAGGGCGATGAAGAACGGTGCCCCGATGATCGCGGTGATGATGCCCACCTGGATCTCGCCGGGCCGCGCGACGAGTCGACCGACGATGTCGCTGCCGAGCAGCAGGACGGGGGCCAGCACGGCCGAGTACGGCAGCACCCACCGGTAGTCGGGGCCGGTGATCGCCCGGGCGATGTGCGGCACGGTCAGTCCGACGAACCCGATCGGGCCGGCGACGGCCGTCGCCGCGCCGACGAGCACGACGACCGACGTCGACGCGAACAGGCGGGCGAGGCCGACTCGCTGCCCCAGCGAGCGAGCAACGTCGTCGCCGAGGGCGAGCGCGTTCAGCACGCGTCCGGACGCCAGCGCCATCACGGCACCGACGATGATGAACGGGGCGATCTGCCGCACGACGGTCATCGGCCGGCCGGCGAGCGAACCGACCACCCAGAAGCGGAACTCGTCCAACGTCTCCACGTCGAGCAGCAGGATCGACTGGGTGATGGACACCAGCAGCGCGGTCATCGCCGCGCCGGCGAGCGCGAGCTTCACCGGTGTCGCTCCCTCGCGCCCGAGCGAGCCGAGCAGGTAGACGACCACGAACGACACCGCAGCTCCGGCGAACGCCAGCCACACGTAGCCGAGCAGCGAGGAGATCCCGAGGCTGTAGATGCCGACCACGACGAACAGCCCGGCGCCGGCCTCGACGCCGAGGATGCCGGGATCTGCGAGTGGGTTGCGGGCGACGCCCTGCATCACCGCGCCGGCCAACCCGAGTGCAGCGCCGACCAGGACGCCGAGCACCGTCCTCGGCACGCGGAGACGACGGATGATGAGGTGCTCGTTGTCGGTGCCTCGGAAGTCGGTGAACGCGTCGATCACCTTGCCGACCGAGATCGGCCTGGCCCCGAGGGCGACGCTGGCGACGACGACGACGAACAGCAGCGCGCATGCACCGAGGAGTCCGACGGCTAGGGTGGCGCCGCTGCGAGCCGGACGCGGCGGACGGACGGACGCCGCCGCAGCTCGTTGGCCCACCTTCAACATCATGGAAAGCAACCCTAACAACTGCGCGTGCGTCAACGCCAACGTCGTCAGCGACGCGCCGGGACCCGCGCCGCGAGGTGCAGGCAACGCCCTATGGTTCGAGCGATGACCCCGTGGGCCGCAGACGTGGTGCTCGGCGACGGTGAGAGCGTGCACGTGCGCCCGATCACGCCGGCCGATGCAGCAGGCCTCGTCGCGCTCCACGACCGCCAGTCACGAGAGAGCCTGTACCGCCGCTACTTCTCCCCGAAGCGGAACCTGAGCGAGACCGAGCTCGTGCACTTCACCACCGTGGACATGCACGACCGCGCCGGGCTCGTCGTGGAACGGCATGGTGAGCTGATCGCCTGGGCGAGCTACGAGCGGTGGGCCGGGCGCGACGACGCCGACTCGGCGTTCCTCGTCGACGACGCGCACCACGGCAAGGGGATCGCCACCCTCCTGCTCGAGCACCTCGCCGCGATCGCCCGGTCCAATGGCATCGAACGGTTCACGGCCGAGGTGCTGGCCGACAACCGCCCGATGCTCGCCGTGTTCGCTCGTGCCGGGTGGCCGCTGCAACGCCACTACGACAGCGGTGTCATCGACCTCGAGTTCGATCTCGCCGACACCTCGAAGTTCATCGACTCGGTCGAGCGGCGCGAGCATCGCGCCGACAGCCGGGCGATGGCTCGCCTGCTGCTGCCCCGCTCGATCGCCGTCGTCGGGGCCAGCGATCGTCCCGGTTCGGTCGGCGCTGCCCTGTGGCACAACGTGACCTCCGCGGCCAACGGTCCGGTGTACGCGGTGAACCCCGGCCGCACCTCGATCGGCGACGTGGCGTGCCACCCGACGCTCGTCGCGATCGGCGAGGACGTCTCGCTCGCCGTCATCGCCGTGCCATCCGAAGCGTTGGAGGCGGCGATCGACGATTGCATCGCAGCCCGTGTGCGCGGCGCGCTCGTCGTGACCGCGGTCGACGGAACCGACATCGACCTCGACGCGTTGGTGGCCCGGGCACGTCGTTCCGGGGTGCGCCTGGTCGGGCCGTCGAGCATGGGCATCGCCACGTCACGCGACGACGTCGGTCTGCAGGCGTCGTTGATCCCGGTGCACCTGATGCACGGCAAGGTCGCCGTGTCGATGCAGTCGGGTTCACTCGGTGCTTCGCTGCTCCGCCATGCGGAACGGCTGCGCCTCGGGCTGTCGTGGTTCGTCTCGCTCGGCGATCGCAGCGACGTGTCGGGCAACGACCTCCTCCAGTTCTGGGACGACGACGACACCACCACCGTCATCGCCATGTACACCGAGACGTTCGGCAACCCGCGCAAGTTCGCCCGCATCGCTCGTCGAGTGTCGCTGCGTCGACCGATCGTCGCCGTTCGCACCGGCGCTGCGGCCATCGGTCCGTCCGGCGAAGCGATGTACCAGCAGGCCGGCCTGATCGAGGTGCCGACCGTCGGCGCGCTGCTCGACACGGTGCGCGTGCTCGCCGACCAACCGATCCCCACGGGGCCGCGAGTGGCCGTGCTGAGCAACTCGCGCTCGCCGGCGACGTTGGCTCGCGCTGCGGTGGAGGCGGCCGGTCTCGTGGCCGTCGACGGACCGATCCCCATCGATTGGCGGGCGACCGCTGCGGACTACGAGGCCGCGGTGCGTGCTGCGCTCGCCGATGACGGGGCTGACGCGGTGCTCGTCATCCACGCTCCCCCGCTGGCCGAGGCCGCAGCACCGACGGAAGAGATCGACCGTGCTGCAGCAGGGAGCACCAAGCCGATCGTCGTGGTCCTGCTCGGCGGTGGCGACGGACCGCTGCGCCGAGGCTCGACCGTGCCGGCGTTCTCCTTCCCCGAGCCGGCCGCAGCGGTGCTCGGCCGGGCGTACGCGTACGGACGCTGGCGCGAGCAGGAGGGCCCGCTCGCGGCGGCGCCGCTCGGCGTCGACACGACGACGGCAGCGGGGATCATCGACGAGGCGCTGGCCGCCGGCGCCGCGTCGCTCGATCACGCACAGGTGGCCGGGCTGCTCGCGTCGTACGGCTTGTCGATGCCGCCCGGAGCGTGCGTTGCGGCCGACGACGCCGTTGCGGCGGCCGACGGGATCGGCTTCCCGGTTGCGGTGAAGGCCACGCAACGACACCTCGGCCGATCGTTGCGATCGGGTGTCGCGCTGGATCTCGCCGATCCGGCCTCCGTGCGCGACGCGGTGTCGACGATGCGCGGTGCGATCGGTGCCGATGCCGACGTCGTGGTCGTCCAGTCGATGGTGCAGCCGGGCGTCGACCTGCGCGTGCGGTGCACGGTCGACGAGCGCATCGGACCGTTGATCAGCGTCGGCCTCGGTGGTCGACAGGTCGACCTCCTGCGCGACGAACCGGTCCGCCTCGCTCCACTCTCGCTCGCCTCTGCCGCGTCGCTCGTCGAGCGATCCCGCGCCGGTGATGCGCTGCGCGTGGCGGGCATCGCGGTCGATGTCGTCGCCGACGTGATCGTGCGGCTCGGCCAGTTGGCCGACGAGCACCACGAGATCGCTTCGATCGACGTGAACCCGTTGATGGTCAGCGCCGAGGGGTGCTGGCTGACCGACGTGGAGGTGCGAATCGCCCCGCGTGACGCGGTCGTGTCGCCGTTGCGCCGAATCGACTGATCGGCCGCCTGAGCGAACCCGCACGAGTGAACCCGCCTGGGTGGTTGGGTTGACCGTTCGCCGGGTCGGGTACCGAAGGTCCACGGGCTCACACGAGGAGGATTCCGATCATGGATGACACTGCGATTGCACCCACGTTCACCGACCATGACGTGCTCGACGAGAAGGGCGAGCGCATCGGCAAGGTCGTCGACCTGATCTCCGACAGCAGCACGCTCGAGCCCCGCTGGCTCGTCATCGACCCGGGCGTTCTCAGGGCCAGCCACATGCTGCCCGTCGAGGGCTCGTACCGAACGGAAGCCGGCGACATCGTCACCTGCTTCAGCAAGGACCTCGTCCTGCACGCCCCGCACGCACCGAAGGACCGCGCCGTCAGCCGCTCCTTCGAGCACGAGGTCGCGGGCTACTACGGTCTCCCCGACTGATTCGGATCGGCAGCACTGTCAGGTCGGGTCAGGGCACCCAGTTGCCGACGCCGGGGGCGGCGTTCCACACCTCGACGATCTGATCTCCCGCGAAGCGAAAGACCTCGATCGACGCTTGCACGGTCTCGCCGACGGCGAACGAGTACGCGACCGTGATGCAGTCATCGCCGTGCTCCCACATCCACGCGTTGCGGAGCTGCAAGCCGGGGAACTGCTCGTGCGCCGCCCAGAAGCGTCGCTCGTTCTCGTCGAGTGAGATCGACACGGTCGAACCCGGATCGTGCCGGATGCACCCATCGACGATCATCGACCGGAACCCATCGACGTCCTTCGCGTTCCAGTAGGCCGTGTACTGCTCGATGAGCGCCGCTCGATCCATCGGTCGGACGCTACGGCGCCGGCGGCACCCACGGGCGCATGGGGCTGACCGGCTGCGGATCCATGTAGCGCACCTGGCGGAACAAGGGCGTTCCGCAACCGCACGGCCGCGTCTCGCCATCCGTTCCGAGGATCATCGTGTTGCAGCGCTTGCGCTGGCAGATCCACATCGCCGCGCCGAGCTCGCGCGTGATCGCCATCGTCAGCTCGTGCGTGTACGACTCGAGGGTTCCGTACGACGAGAACTGGGCCACGGAGCCCTTGATCCGCATCCGAGTGATCCCGGGTTGATGCAGTTCGAGCACGATCGACCACTTCTGCGGCCACGACCGCATCGTCGTCTTCGTCGTGAACGTCCACCCCTCGTCAGCGGCCTTCAGTCCGCGCAGCGGGAGATCACGCAACCGCGCCCGCCCTTCGAGCACCGAGGCGACCGCTGACCTCGTCGTCGCCAGATCCCGCTCCACCCACACCACCGTCACCTGCTTCGCCATCGACGCACGCTACTGGCGGCCCCCGATACTCGGTTGCGGCGGTGGGCCCGGTGCGGCTCAAGTGAGCCGATGCAGGGATACGAACCGGTCATGAGCTTCCTCGCCGACGCTGCCGCGGTGTACGACGAGGAGGAGGTACGTGGCGACGAGCAGGAGACGGTCGACTTCCTCGCAGCGCTCGCCGGCGGCGGCCCGGCGTTGGAGCTGGCGATCGGCACGGGCCGCATCGCCCTGCCGCTCGCCGCTCGAGGCGTTCGCGTCGACGGCATCGACCTGTCGCCGGCCATGGTCGAGCGCTTGCGGGCCAAGCCGGGCGGCAACGAGCTGTTGGTGAGCATCGGCGACTTCGCCGCGGTCGACGTGGACCGCGAGTACTCGTTGATCTACGTCGTCTTCAACACCATGTTCAACCTCCTGACGCAGGACGATCAGGTGCGCTGCTTCGAGAACGTCGCCGAGCACCTCAGCGCGGACGGCGTGTTCGTAGTCGAAGCGTTCGAGCCGAGCTACCTCTACCGACTGCGTGGCGATCAGTACGTCGATGCCGAGGCGATCGAGCCGCACGTCGTCACGCTCGACGTCGGCCGCCACGACCCGGTCAACCAGATCCTCGACGAGAGCCACGTTCGGCTGTCCAACGCGGGCGTGCAGGTGCACCCGATCGTGTGCCGCTACTGCTGGCCGGGCGAGCTCGATCTGATGGCCCGCATCGCCGGCCTCCGGCTGCACGATCGGTGGGGCGGTTGGCGCGGCGAACCGTTCACCTCTCGGAGCGAACGGCACATCTCCGTCTACGGGCGGTGACTGAGAATGCGGTGAGTACCCGCATTCATAGATACTGAAACATGCAACGCGAGAACGGGTGATTTGCGATTTCACCGGGACGGGTGAACCGACGATTGTTTTGATCCTGTGCGATTTGTGTAACGAACACGTGGGTGGATGGACGAAGTGACCCGTCGTTCGTAGCTGACGGGTGATGGGTCGCTTCGATCCCCGACGACAGGAGAACCCACATGTCCACCACCCCCCGAGGACAACGACCGCTCGATGAGCGGGCGATGAACTCGCTCATCGAGGAGTCGCAGGACCTGCACACCGACGCCATGGCGTTGGCCGGCAGCACCCTGCCCGACCTCCACGACCACGCCGCCGACCGCCGTCGTGCCGGCATCAACAACGATCCGGAGATCGTCGCCAACTTCACCGCGTCTCGCGACACGCTCGTGCGCCGGTTGAAGATGTCGATCGGGGGCCTGCTCGGCGTCGGCGCCATTGGTGCCGCATTTGCCGGAAATGCATCCGCCGCGGACGGCGACATCGACGTCATGCAGTTGCAGACGGCTGTGTCGCTCGAACTGCTGGCGGTGGCCACCTACGGCGCCGCGCTGACCCTGCCGTTCATCACCGACGGCAACCCGGTCATCGTCAAGTTCGCGCAGACCACGATGGCCCAGCACGACGAGCACCGCCAGGCGTTCTCCGCGCAGACCGTCACCCTCAAGGGCACGGATCAGACCGCGACGAACCCGAAGTACACGCCCGTCGTCGAGGCTGCCAAGCCGACGCTGAAGACGCCGCTCGACGTCGTCAAGCTGGCGGCCACGCTGGAGCAGGTCGCCACGGAGACCTACCTCGCCGACCTCAACCGCTACACCGACGTCACCTCGCGGGTCCTCATGGCCAGCGTGATGGGCGTCGAGTGCCAGCACCTCGCCACGTTGCGCGCCGTCGGAGCACTGCTCGACGGTGGTGCACCGGAGCTCATCGCCATCCCGCTCGGTGATGGCGTCGCCAAGCTGCCGGCCGCAGCCGGGAGCGTTGCGTTCCCGGACGCGTTCGAAGGCGTGACCATGGCCAGCCCGCCCGAAGAAGGAGCCGTCAAGTGAACGACGACGTCAACAACGAACAACCCCGCACATCCCTGTCCGCCTACCCCCTCACCCGCCGCCACATCCTGGGCAGCGCCGCTGCCGTCGGTGCCGCGCTCGTCATCGCCGCCTGCGGCAGTGACGACAAGACGTCAGGCACCACCCCCGGAACGTCGGGCACGACGCCCGGCACCAGCGGTTCGGGTACGACGCCCGGCACGATGACGCCGGGCACCGAGGGCACGACCCCGGGCACCACGGCCGGCAGCGGCAACGTCGATCTCGACGTGGCCAACCTGGCCGCCAGCCTCGAGGTCCTCGCCGTCGGCACCTACCAGGCAGCGCTCGACGCCGCCGGCGCCGGTGCACTCGGAGACGTTCCGCCGGCAGTCGGCGAGTTCGTCACCGTGGCGATGGCCCAGCACCAGGAGCACCTCGACGCGTGGAACGGTGTCATCACCGGTGCCGGTGGCGAGGCCGTGACGGAGCCGAACGCGACCCTGAAGCCGGTCGTCGACGAGGCGTTCGGCAAGGTCACCGACGTCGCCGGTGCTGCGGCACTGGCGCTGCAGTTGGAGCAGATCGCCTCGGCGACCTACCTCAACGCGCAGAACGTGCTGACCGACAAGGACGCGATCCAGCTCGCTGGTTCGATCCAGATCATCGACGCCCAGCACGCAGCGATCCTGCTGTACGTGCTCGGCGAGTACCCGGTCCCGGACACCTTCGCCAAGGTGGACATGGCCGCCGCCGCCTGATCAGCGCAGTCAGGCAGCACAGGTTGTGCGAGACGCAACCTGTGCTGCCTGAGCACCCCGCTGCGCGTGGCACGATCGTTGCGTGCCGACGACCCGCGACCTCACGCTGCTGCGCAAGGTTCGGGATCGCATCGATCGAGAGCACGCGCAGCCGTTGGACGTCGAGGCGCTCGCTCGCGGCGTCAACATGTCGGCCGGGCACCTCAGCCGCCAGTTCAAGCTGGCGTACGGCGAGTCGCCGTACAGCTACCTGATGACACGGCGCATCGAGCGGGCGATGGCCCTGCTGCGTCGTGGCGACCTCAGCGTCACCGAGGTGTGCTTCACCGTCGGCTGCTCGTCGCTTGGCACGTTCAGCACCCGCTTCACGGAGCTGGTCGGCGTGCCACCGAGCATCTACCGGCGAGACGCAGCGAAGCAGCCGGTGACGATCCCGTCGTGCGTGGCCAAGCACGTCACCAGACCGGTCAGGAATCGAGAAGCGTCGTCGGCCGAGCGCACTTAGCGTTTCGGCCATGGACATCAGCATTCACTCGAGCTTCCTCCCCCAGGACGACCCCGAAGCCGCACTCGCCTTCTACCGCGACACCCTCGGCTTCGAGGTGCGCAACGACGTCGGCTACAACGGTCTGCGCTGGATCACGGTCGGCCCGCCCGATCAGCCGGGCACGTCGATCGTGCTGTTCCCGCCCGGCGCCGACCCCGGCGTCACCGAGGACGAGCGACGCACCATCACCGAGATGATGGCCAAGGGCACCTTCGGCATCGTCGTGCTGGCGACGAGGGACCTCGACGGCACGTTCGAGCAGCTGCAGGCGGGAGACGCCGACGTCGTGCAGGAGCCGACGGTCCAGCCGTACGGGGTGCGTGACTGCGCGGTCCGCGACCCAGCGGGCAACATGGTTCGCATCCAGGAGGTGCGATGACGAAGCCGACGCGGCGCGACGCCGACAGCCACGACATGATCCGCGTGCACGGCGCACGGGTGAACAACCTCAAGGACGTCAGCATCGAGATCCCGAAGCGACGGCTGACGGTGTTCACCGGCGTGTCCGGCTCGGGGAAGAGCTCGTTGGTCTTCGGCACCATCGCAGCCGAGTCGCAGCGGCTGATCAACGAGACCTACAGCACGTTCGTGCAGGGCTTCATGCCGACGCTGGCACGGCCGGACGTGGACGTGCTCGACGGGTTGACCACCGCGATCATCGTCGACCAGGAGCGAATGGGCGCCAACGTTCGCTCGACCGTCGGCACGGCCACCGATGCGAACGCGATGCTGCGGATCCTGTTCAGCCGCTTGGGCAAGCCGTCCATCGGTTCGCCGAACGCGTTCTCGTTCAACACCGCCACGATCAGTGGCGCCGGCGCGGTGACGTTCGAGAAGGGCGGCGAGAAGAAGGTCGAGAAGCGCACGTTCTCGCGCGTCGGCGGCATGTGCTCGCGCTGCGAGGGCATGGGCTCCGTCACCGACTTCGATCTCACCGCGCTCTACGACGCGAGCAAGTCGCTCAACGAGGGAGCGATCACGATCCCCGGCTACTCGATGGAGGGTTGGTACGGCCGCATCTTCCGCGGGTGCGGTTGGTTCGACCCGGACAAGCCGATCGGCAAGTACACCAAGAAGGAGCTCAGCGACCTGCTCCACAAGGAGCCGACGAAGATCAAGGTCGACGGCATCAACCTGACGTACGCCGGGCTGATCCCCTCGATCCAGAAGTCGTACCTGTCGAAGGACGTCGAGTCCATGCAGCCGCACGTCCGCGCCTTCGTCGAACGGGCGGTGACGTTCACGACGTGCCCGGAGTGCAATGGCACGCGGCTCAACGAGCTCGCTCGCTCGTCGAAGATCAAAGGCGTCAGCATCGCCGACGCGTGCGCGATGCAGATCAGCGATCTGGCCGAGTGGGCCAGCGGCGTGAAGGACACGTCGGTCGCGCCGCTGTTGGCATCGTTGCGCCACACGCTCGACTCGTTCGTCGAGATCGGCCTCGGGTACCTCTCGCTCGATCGCCCGTCCGGCACGTTGTCCGGCGGTGAGTCGCAGCGCACGAAGATGATCCGACACCTCGGGTCGTCGCTCACCGACGTCACCTACGTCTTCGACGAGCCGACGATCGGGTTGCACCCGCACGACATCCAACGGATGAACGAACTGCTCTTGCAGCTGCGCGACAAGGGCAACACGGTGCTCGTCGTCGAGCACAAGCCGGAATCGATCGCCATCGGCGACCACGTGGTCGACCTCGGGCCGGGAGCCGGCAGCGCTGGCGGCACGGTGGTGTTCGAAGGCACCGTCGCGGGGTTGCGCGCCAGCGGCACGTTGACCGGGCGACACCTGGACGACCGGGCATCGTTGAAGCCCACCCTGCGCTCTCCGTCCGGTGTGCTCGAGGTGCGAGGCGCCAACGCGAACAACCTGCGCGACGTCGACGTCGACATCCCACTCGGCGTGCTCGTGGTGCTCACGGGTGTCGCCGGTTCGGGGAAGAGCTCGCTGATCCACGGTTCGGTGTCGGGCCGTGACGGCGTGGTCACGATCGACCAGGGTGCCATCAAGGGGTCGCGGCGCAGCAACCCGGCCACCTACACCGGCGTGCTCGATCCGATCCGCACTGCGTTCGCCAAGGCCAACGGTGTGAAGCCGGCGCTGTTCAGTGCCAACTCCGAGGGTGCGTGCCCGGAGTGCAACGGCGCCGGTGTGATCTACACCGACCTCGGGATGATGGCCGGCGTTGCCACCACGTGCGAGGAGTGCGAGGGCAAGCGCTTCCACGCCGATGTGCTGAAGCACACGTTGGGCGGCAAGGACATCAGCGAGGTGCTGGCGATGTCGGTGACCGAGGCCGAGACGTTCTTCCGTGACGGAGCCGCCGCGGTCCCGGCCGCGCACAAGATCTTGGCGCGGCTCGTGGACGTCGGGCTCGGCTACGTCAGCCTCGGTCAACCGTTGCCGACGCTGTCCGGCGGCGAGCGCCAGCGGCTGAAGCTGGCCACGCACATGGGCGAGCAAGGTGGGGTGTACGTGCTCGACGAGCCGACGTCCGGCCTCCACCTCGCCGATGTCGAGCAGCTGCTCGCATTGCTGGATCGACTCGTCGATTCCGGCAAGTCGGTGATCGTCATCGAGCACCATCAGGCAGTGATGGCCCACGCCGACTGGATCATCGATCTCGGCCCCGGCGCCGGCCACGACGGCGGCCGCATCGTCTTCGAAGGCACCCCCGCCGCGTTGGTGAAGTCCAAGAAGACCCTCACCGGCAAGCACCTCGCGGAGTACGTCAGCAGCTGACCAGTCCGCTCAGGCAGCACAAGTTGCCCACGGCGCAACCTGTGATGCCTGAGCGGACAGAATCGTCGGATGCGGATCGGGATCGCGCATCATTTCGGGTGGGCAGTGGCGGTGACGAGCGACGTGCGGCATCGCGTGGTGGATCGCCGCCGGATCGAGCTGATCGGGCCGGCCTGCCCTCTGCACCGATCCACCACGTCGGCGGGCCGCACGAGATGCATCAGACCGAAGCTCCTCTCGGCGACGCGGCACTCACCACGTTGGTCACCGACGTTCGCTCCTCCGTGTTTCGTGCGACACGGTCAGCGTTGGACGAGCTGGCCGACTCGTTGTCCGGGCCGATCGTCTCGCTGTCCGTTCGAGCGTGGCCGCACGACTTCCCCACCGACATCGCGACGCTCCGTCGCGTGCCGTACGAGAGTCGCGCCGACTCGGTGATGTACTGCCAGGTGCTCGCCGAGGTGGCCGCCGCGCGTGGCTGGGCCGTGCACACGTTCAACGCCAGCAGCGTCGAGGCGGATGCCGCTCGCATCCTCGGCGAACGGTCGCACGAGGTGCTGCACGGACCACGCCGGTCGCTCGGGCCCCCATGGTCGAAGGACCACCGGATCGCGTTGGCGGCAACCGTCGTCGCGGCAGCGGTGTGAGGCTCAGCTGGTGAGCGAGCGGACCTCGGCAAGCACGACCGGGTCCGATCGATCAGCCCACGTCGCGGTGAGCCCGATCGGCGGTCGAGGTCCGGCAACCGGGCGTCGATGGACGGTCAGCTCGAAGCGGTCGTTGCGCAGCACGCTCGACGCCGCGTCAGCATCGATCAGCTCGAAGCCGTCGACCGGCACGCGTTCCTGCGTCCATCCACCGCCATGGATGCGCACTGGGCTCGGGGCGATGTACCAACGACCGTCGTACACGGCCATGCCCAGCGCCTCGCCCTGACCGGTCATCGTCACCGCGGTGAGCATCACCACCGACAACGGATCGCGCAACCCGTCGTACACCCATCGCGTGCCGAGGACGGAGTGCTCCATCTCGGTGATCAACGCGGCCTCGGCGCCGTCGAGTGGTTCGTTGCGATAGGTCATCGGCAGGTGGAAGACCACATCGCCGGCACGGACGAGGAAGCTCTCCATCCCGATCTGACCGTCGGGATCGTCGAACCGGTAGGCACCGATCATCTCGACCGGGTCGTCAGCCGACGGACCCCACGGCTGGGTCGGGATCCATGCCGCGATGAGCTCGGCCTTGGTCGGTGTGATCGTCGCGAGGTGGAACAGCGCCATGCCGCCACAGTACGGCCCACCTGGACGTCCGGTGGTCGTCGCGCGTTAGCGTTCGCTGGCGATGGGGCTCTTCCGACGGGACCGTTCCGACGACGTGGCGTGGGTGGATGGCACGGCGCGGGTGACGTCTGCGTCGAGCCCGCACAGCGGCGACGGCGGAGCGATGTTCATGAACGGCGTGTTCCACTTCGTCGTCGAGGTGCCCGGCTTCCCCGCGTTCGCAGTCGAGGAGCGCCGGATCACCCGAACTCGTCGATGGCCGCAACCCGGCATGGTGCTGCCGGCACGCGTCAGCCGCACCGACCCGCCGCAGTACGAGATCGACTTCGACGCCATCCCGAACTGGGACGACGCCGCTCGGCAGCAGGCCGAGATGCAGGCGGCGATGATGCGTGGCGAGTCCGTGCCCGGTGGCGCGCCGGCCAACGTGCAGTTCATCGGCGGCTCCCCCGCCGATCTTCCGCCGGAGAAGCTGGCCAAGCTGGAGGCGTTCCTCGGCCAGGACCTCAACGGCGACGGCGTGATCGGCGGTGCGACCGCCCCCGCCGCGGGATGGGCCCCGCCGACCGCAACGCCGGCGGACGACCGGCTCGCCCAACTGGAACGGCTCGCTCATCTGCACGCCACGGGCGCGCTGACCGACGACGAGTTCGCCCGAGAGAAGGCACGCCTGCTCGCCTGATGGTGACGCTGCACACCTCCGACGGACACACGCTGACCGCGGACGTCGCCGAGGCGGATCGTCCCCGCGGCGTCGCAGTCGTCTGCCACCCGCACCCGTTGTACGGCGGCAACCGCTTCAACAGCGTCGTCGAGGCGTTGTTCACCGCGCTGCCGGAGATCGGCCTGACGACCATCCGCTTCGACTTCCGTGCCGCACATGACCACGGCGTCGCCGAGCGACAGGACGCGATCGCTGCCATCGAACACGTGGCGATCGCCGGCTTGCCGGTGGTGCTCGCCGGCTACTCGTTCGGCGCGCTCGTCGCACTGTCGACGCGCGACGAACGGATCACGCACGTCATCGCGGTGGCGCCACCGCTCGGCGCCGGCGCGCTGGCGCCCGGCGTGCCGACGCTCGTCATCCCACCCGAGCGCGACCAGTACTGCCCCGCCGAACGTGCCGTCGACATCACCTCAGCGTGGGTTGACACCACCGTCGCCGCCGTGCCTGACGCCGACCACTTCCTCGGCGGCCGGACCCGTCACGTCGCCGAGCTGGCCACCGCCTGGATCCGGTCCCAGCTGAACTGACCTCGCAGCCCCGCCAAAACCGAAACTGGATGTCTGAGGTGCGGCAGAGCCGCGCCTCAGACATCCAGTTCGTGGAGCGGACGACGGGATTCGAACCCGCGACCCTCACCTTGGCAAGGTGATGCTCTACCAGCTGAGCCACGTCCGCATGTTGCACACCCGCTTGTCGAGTGCCCGACGAATCTAGCGGCCGAGGGCCGATGGCGACAACGCGTTCAGCCGCGCTGGTCCGCCGGACGCAGGTCGACGCGCAGCACCAGCACCCCGTCCTCCAGGGTGCCGACCGCATCGCCGACGATGGCGAAGTCCTGGAAGTCGACCTTGGCCTGCTCGACGAACCGGTTGCGCTCCTCCCCCGCCACGGGCGGCAGCGGGCGCCGCTTCACCGACGCCGCACGCTCGCGGAACCGGGCCAGCATCGCATCGACATCGAGTCCATCAGCCATGCCTGAACCGTACCTTCAGCTCGTCGGCTCGACGCTGAGCTCGTCGTGCGCGGCATCCGCCGGCGCCTCGACGCCGTCGTGGCCGGTGACGTCGCCGGGCGCTTCGTCCAGGCCATCCTCGAGCACACCGTTCGACGGGGAATCGGCCGAGAGCGGGTCGGCGACATCGCCGACGTCGTCGTCCACGTCCTCCGCCGGCAGGTCGAGCGGCAGCAGCAGCGGGTCGATCGACGGCGACGGGTCGATGACCGGCGCCTCGTCGTCGAGGTTCAATTCGTCGAAGCGCAGGTCGGCGAAGTCGGTCGGACCGCCATCCCGGAAGGACTCGAGCTCCAGGTTCAACGGCTCGGGCGCCGGACCGAGCGGGACCAACGGGTCGGCACCCTCCGGCCGCACGGCTTCGAGCCGGCGGCGACGGTCAGATTCGGGCAACGTGAGGAAGCGGCGCTCCCCCATGACCTCCAACGGCGCCAGCGACGGGTGGTCCGAGCGCGTGCTGCGCCACCACCACACGGTGGCGACGATCATCAGGATGCCCACCAACGCCAGGCCACCGGCCATGAGGTAGATCATCCGCTCGTTCTTGGGGTCGGTGAAATCGGCCGCGAACACGAGGGCCAGTCTCGCACGGATCGCAGCCGCAACCCCAGCGGCCCGTTCTCGGTGCCATGCTGGTGCAATGTCCGTGGTCTGGCTCCTCCTCGGGTTCGCCGTGTGCGGAGCGCTCTACTGGTTCGCGTTCCGCATCGAGCCGCACTGGGTGTCGAAGGACGGCCAGCGCGTGCTCTGCAACGCGCAGTTCGTCGACGAGCACGGCGCACCGGTCGGGCGGGCGAAGGAGACCCGTGTCGTCATCCTCGGCAACGGCCTGCTGCAGGTGGACCAGAAGAAGATGCTCCGCCGGCGCACCGAGTTCGCCCGCATCATCGGCAAGGACCTCGACGCCAAGGGCAAGCACGCCATCTACGTGCTGCGTGGCGGGCGCGTCGAAGCAGGGTCGAACGAGATGGTCATCCGCCTCCCCCTCAAGAGCCGCGCCATCCCCGAGCTCGATGCCCTGATGGAGCGCACCAAGTCCAAACGACCGACCTGAGGTGGTCGAGTTGTTCACTCGCGTGAGCGAGCCAGGACGCAGCGCACGGTTCTACGGTCGTTCAAGGAAGGTGCGCAGGGGTGCGGCGAACTGGTCGACGTTGATCAGGAACGCATCGTGGCCGTGAGGTGAGTCGATCTCGAAGTACTCGGCGGCGGTGCCTCCGGCGGCGATGAGGTCGCGGATCTGGCGCTGCTGGTAGCTCGGGTAGAGGATGTCCGACGAGATCCCGACCGACAGCGTCGGCGCGCTGACCCGGCGCATCGCCGCCTCCGCCCCACCGCGGCCGCGACCCACGTCGTGCAGGTCCATCGCCTTGCCGATGATCAGGTAGCTGTTCGTGTCGAAGCGACGGATCAGCTTGTCGCCGTGGTGGTCGAGGTAGCGCTCCACCTCGAAGCGCTGGAACAGGTCGACCGACCCACCGAGCGTCGCCCCGTCGGCGAGCGACCGGCCGAACTTCTCGGTGAAGACGTTGTCGCTGCGGAACGTCACCTGCGCCACCATGCGGGCGATGGCCAGGCCCTCCCACGGGCCATCGCCGTCGACCGCGTCGTAGTAGTCGCCGCCGCGCCACTTCGGGTCGAGGCGGATGGCCCGCCGCCCGATGGCGCCCCACGCGATCTGCTGCGCCGTCGCCTGCGCGCACGTGGCGATCGGCACGATCGAGCGAACCCGGTGCGGGAAGGTGATCGCCCACTCCAGCACCTGCATGCCACCCATCGATCCACCAACCACCGAGTGCCAGGCGTCGATGCGCAGATGATCGGCCAGCTTCGCCTGTGCACGCACCATGTCGCGGATGGTCAGCACCGGGAACGAGCTGCCGTACGGCGCGCCCGTCGACGGATCGATCGACGCCGGGCCGGTGGAGCCCTGGCAGCCGCCGAGCACGTTGATGCACACGACGAACCAGCGATCGGTGTCGATCGGCTTGCCGGGCCCGACGATCTCGTCCCACCAGCCCTCGGTCGGATGGCCACGGCCGATCGGGCCGGCCGCGTGGCTGTCGCCCGTCCAGGCGTGGCACAGCAGGACGGCGTTGCTGGCGCTGTCGTCCAGCGCGCCCCACGTCTCGTAGGCGATGTCGATCGACGGCAGGGTGATCCCGCCCTCGACGGGGAACGGTCGCTCGACGGTGACGAACTGGCGATGGCCCACCGAGTCGCCCGGCATCCACGCGCCGGTCGCGGGATGCGACGGGTGGTGCGTTGGTGCCATGGTTCCTCCCTGGTGCTCGTCGGTCCGGCGTCGCCGTACGAGCGGAAGCTCTGTTGCCCCGATGGCTCGGGACCACATCCCCACGTCGCCGTGGGAAGGCACCGTGGGGCTTCCTCCCCGGTTGCCGGACCCGTCACCCGGATTGCGGTGGCAGGTCGCTCGTGATGCGTCAGCCGGAAACGCTACCGGTTGAGGCGGTCCGCAGCGAGTGACTTCAAGCGCTTGTAGTCGACCTTGCCGTTGGGGGCGCGCCCGATGGTGTCGACCAGCACGATGTCGCGCGGCGCCTTGTAGGCCGCAAGCGTTCGCTTGACGTGCTCGGCGAGCGTCGGCAGATCGGGATGCGCGCCCTCCTCGGCCTCGACCACCGCACAGATCGTCTCGCCGAACCGCGTGTCGGGCAGCCCGACGGCGACGACGTCGCGCACGGCCGGGTGCGTCTTCAACGCCTCCTCGACCTCCTCCGGAAACACCTTCTCGCCACCGGTGTTGATGCACACCGAACCGCGGCCCAGCAGGTGAAGCGAGCCGTCGGCGTTGACCTCGGCGAAGTCGCCGGGCACGCTCCACCGCCGGCCTTCGAACACCCGGAACGTCGACGCCGTCTTGGCCTCGTCCTTGTAGTAGCCGAGCGGGATGAAGCCGCCGACGGCCACCATCCCCTGCGCGCCCGACCCGGCCGCGACCCGCGTGCCATCGAGGTCGAACACTGCGCAGTTCGGACCGAGGGCGAACCGTGCGGTCTGCTCCGGCGCACCGGCGGCGGAGTACGAGCCGCCCATCCCGACGGCCTCCGACGACCCGAAGCTGTCGAACAGCACCACCTGTGGGATGTGTCGCAGGAGCCCAGCCTTGTTCTCCTGGCTCCACATCACGCCCGACGACACCATCAGCTGCAGGCTCGAGGTGTCGTGGCTGCCGGGGCTGGCCTCGAGGTGCTCGAGCATCGGGCCGGCGAACGCCTGGCCGACGATGACGAGGTGCGTCACCCGCCACCGCTCGATCGTCTCGAACAGCTCGGCCACATCGAACTTGCGCGACGCGAGCGTGACGATCGTGCCACCGGCGGACGCCATCGAGTTGATCGCCGAGAACTGACCGGTGCCGTGCATCAGTGGACAGGCGACGAGCATCACCGGACTGGCCGGCGCGGCATCGATGCGCGACATCACCTCGGCCACATCAGCCGCGGGCGGGATGCCGAGCACCGGGTTGCCACCCGCGCCGAGCACGTTGAACAGATCGTCCTGACGCCACATCACGCCCTTGGGCATCCCGGTGGTGCCGCCGGTGTACAGCAGCAGCAGATCGTCGGCGGTGCGCTCCCACGGCGTGACCGTCGCGTCGGCGCCGGCGGCGACCACCGACTCGTACGGCCTCGCCCACGACACGGCGCTGCCGTCGCCGGTCTCGTCGGCCACGACGTACCACCGCTTGACCTTCGGCAACCGCTCGCGGATCGTCTCCAGCAGCGGAGCGAACGTGTGGTGGAACACCACGGCCTCGGCGTCGGCGTTGTCGAAGAGGTAGATGATCTCCTCGGCGCCATAGCGGTAGTTGGTGTTCACCGGAGCAACACCGGCCTTGAACGAGGCGGTCATCACCTCCATGTACTCCGGCCCGTTGTGCAGGTAGCACGCCACCTTCGACTGGTGCGTCAGCCCGACGGCGACGAGGTCGTTGGCCAGCGCGTTGGCCCGCCGATCGAACTCACCCCACGAGATGACGCGGTCGCCCTGCACCTGTCCCGGGCGCTCGGGAACTCGTGCGGCGACGGCCTCGAACAGGTCGGCGATGTTCCAGTTCGTGGTGTTCGGCAAGCTCTCGTTGGCGGTCACGAGCGGCGACGGTAGCCCCCTGTCGTTGCCAGGCTCCGACCGTGCACCTAGGGTGTGGGCTTCGTCGCGGGTGGCGTGGGGCTGGCAACAGCTGGAGGTTCCTGCGATGTGTGAGTTGTGCGAGTTGTCCCGACCTGTCGCGAACCAGATGGGTTCGATGAGCCGGCGGAGCCTGTTCCGCCAGATCGCCGCCGGCACGGCGCTGACGGTCTCCGCTCCCCTGTGGCTGCCGAGCACGGCGTTCGCCCGCGACGACACCGACGACGGCGGCGATCTGGAGGCCGAGGGCCTCGGCGAGGACGTCGCCGCATCGGCATCACATCCGGACGCGTCGAGCACCGGCGGATCGACGACGACCAAGCCGTCGACCGGCTCGACGGGCGGCACGACATCGAGCTCGACCGGCGGCACGACCAAGCTGAAGCTCGTGCGCACCGTCGCCCCACCGCGGGCGACGAACATCAGCGCGCCCCCGATCGTGACGCGCGCCAACTGGGGGGCCGACGAGAGCTGGCGCGGGCCGGATCGCCAGTTCGCCCCGATCCGCAAGCTCATCGTGCACCACACCGCCAGCCCGAACCGGCCACGCAGCCCCGCCAGCGTCGTGCGCGAGACGTACAAGTACCACGCCGTCACCCGGGGCTTCACCGACATCGGGTACAACTACATGATCGATCACAAGGGCGTGATCTACGAGGGCCGCTACTCGCGACGCTTCGGAGACGAGCCGATCACGGCGGAGGATCACAACGGCTGGGGCGTCGTCGGCGCACACGCCAAGGGCGCCAACGCCGGCGCGTGCGGCGTGTGCCTGATCGGCAACTTCGAGGAGGAGCGGCCCACCGACGCCGCGATGTCGAGCCTCCAGTGGCTGCTCGCGTGGAAGGCCGCACGCCACCGCATCGACGTGCTCGACACCGACCCGTACGTCAACATCTACGGCCAACTGCGCGACACGCCGAACCTGGCCGGCCACCGCAACGTCGGGCTCACCCTGTGCCCCGGCGCGCGTCTGTTCAAGCTCCTCCCGGGACTCCGCCAGAGCGTCGCCCAGCAGGCCGGTCGCTGGGATCAGGTGGTCGTCGACATCCCCGCGGTGCTGCGCTACGAGTACGGCTACAAGGGCCAGAGCGCCCTGTCCGGCGGTTCGACGGGGTCCACGGGCAGCGGGAGCACGAGCGGCACCGGGACGGACACGAGCGGTTCCGGGAGCGCACCGAGCGGCACGAAGGCCGTCGGCTACCGGGCGATCACGTCCGGCGGCACCGTCATGACCGCGGGCAAAGCGACCAAGCACGGCAACGCGTCCAGCCACGGCACCATCGCCGGCTTCGCCGCGCCCGGCGTCGGCGACGGCTACGTCGCGGTCACCACCTCCGGCACCGTCCTTGCCTTCGGTGGGCTCGGCGCCAGCGGCAGCATCCCGTCAGGTCAGACCGCGGTGGACATCGCCGTCACGCGTTCGGGTAACGGCTGCTGGGTGCTCGCCAAGAACGGCGGCATCTACCCGTTCGGCGACGCCGGCTACGCCGGTTCACCCAAGCGCAACGGCGTCAGCGGCGACGCGCTGCGCATCGCCGCCCGCCCCTCCGGCGACGGGTACTGGGTGCTCGGCGCCGACGGTCGCGTCCGCAACTTCGGCAACGCCGGCGCGTTCGGCGGGTCGGCGACCACCGGTGCGGTCGACATCGCCCCGACCTCGAGCGGCAAGGGCCTCTTCGTGCTCACCGCCGACGGCGACGTGATCGCCTTCGGCGACGCAGTCGACAAGGGCAGCCTGGCCACCGCATCGAAGAAGTGGTCGAAGCCGGCTGCAGCGATCACCACCCTGCCGGACGGCAAGGGCTACGTCATCAGCAGCAAGGACGGCGGCCTCTACGTGTTCGGCGGCGCGCCCTACTTCGGTTCGTTCGCCGGTTCGGGCGCCACCGTGGCCGGCCTCGTGCTGGCCTGTGCCTGACTGGCGCCACAGTTTGACTGACCTCTCATTCAGATCGGCTGACGGATCAGCGAGTAGACGCTGGCGGTCGACGGCGACAAGCTGCCCGACATGGCTGTGAGCTACCTCTCCCCCAAGGCGCGCCCGTCGGCACTCGCCGGCCTCGGGCACGGCAGCTTCGTCGTCGAGCCGATCGCCGCCGGTGAGCTGGTGGCCGCGTTCGGCGGACGGTGCGTGACGCGCGACGAGCTCGACCTGCTGCCCGTCGGCCAGCAGGTGCGCAGCTTGCAGATCGAGGAGCACATCTACCTCGCCGGGCCGTCGGAACCGGAGCCGGGCGACTTCATCAACCACAGCTGCGACCCGACGTGCGTGATGAGTGGCGCCACCGTCGTGGTGGCCGCCCGCGACTTGATGGTCGGCGAGCAGCTCACCTACGACTACGCCACCACCGACGGCAGCGACTACGACGAGTTCGAGTGCGTCTGCGGTGCTGCGCTGTGCCGCGGCAAGGTCACCGGGCACGACTGGATGCTCCCCGAGCTGCAGGTCCGCTACCGCGGCACGTTCAGCCCGTACCTGGCGAAGCGGATCGCCTCGCTGGTGCACCTCGGCGCCGAGCGCCGCGCCTTCGCCTACTGAGCCCGGGCGTTCAGTCGCCCTTGCCGACGTCGTTCCACGTCACCTTCGCGCCCTGGTGGCCGACCTGGACGATCGAGTAGGCGGCGACGCTCGCAGCGATCACCAGCACGACCGCGACCACCACTGCGCCGGCGCGTGAGGCGGAGAACGCCTTCACCGCGTTGTCGCCCGTGCTGCGTCGCAGCAGCCACCGGCCGCCGACGATCACGAGGCAGACGAGGAAGAAGACGATGGCCACGGTCTGGGCCCGATCGCCGAGCTCGGCGTGGCGCTCCAACGCGGCGGAGCGCTCGACACGGTGCTCCAGCTCCTCACCGCTGCCGGCTGCCAGGATCGCACCGATCATCCCGACGAAGCTCATCCCGACCAGCCACCAGCCGTAGCGATCGAGCCAGGCCGGTCGGAACGCCATCACCACCGCAGCCAACGCGGCCAACGGGATGAGCACGACCGGGACGTGCACGAGCAGGGGGTGGGCGGGCAGCCCGAACAGGTTGTTGATCTCCACGACGAGGAACCTTGCCGCGAAACGTGAGCGGCTCGTGTGACGGAGGTGAGAACCCGGTGTGAGTGCACGGCTACCCTGGCCGTCCATGCGAGTGCTGGTGGTCGGAGCCGGGGGTGTCGGTTCGGCGATCGCCTCGATCGCCGCTCGACGTGACGTGTTCGAGCAGATCGTCGTCGCCGACATCGATCACGGACGGGCCCAGCGTGCGGCGGCGAAGGCTGCGTCGCCGAAGGTGCTCGCGTCGCGGGTGGATGCGTCGGACAAGATCGACGTCGTCGAGCTGGCGCGGTCGGCACAGGCCGACGTCATCGTCAACGCCTGCGACCCGCGCTTCAACCCGCCGATCTTCGACGCCGCCTTCGAGGCGGGCACGCACTACCTCGACATGGCGATGCACATGTCGACGCCGCACCCGACGGATCCGTACCACCGGACGGGCGTGATGCTCGGTGACGCACAGTTCGCCGTCGCCGACCAGTGGGCCGAGCGAGGTCAGCTGGCACTGGTGGCGATGGGCGTCGAGCCGGGGTTCAGCGACGTAGTCGCGCGCTACGCCGCCGACCACCTGTTCAGTCGCGTCGACGAGATCGGTGTGCGCGACGGCAGCGACCTCGTCATCGACGGGTTCGCGTTCGCGCCGACGTTCAGCATCTGGACGACGATCGAGGAGTGCCTCAACCCGCCGATCATCTACGAGCGCGAGCGCGGCTGGTTCACCACCGAGCCGTTCTCCGAGCCGGAGACGTTCGTGTTCCCCGACGGCATCGGCGCGCTGCAGTGCGTCAACGTCGAGCACGAGGAGGTCATCCTGATGCCGCGCTGGATCGACGTCGGGCGAGTCACGTTCAAGTACGGGCTCGGCGACGAGTTCCTCGACGTGCTCGCCACGTTGCGCAAGCTCGGCCTCGACAGCACGAAGCCGGTGACGGTCCGCGGGATGGAGGTGTCGCCGCGCGACGTCGTCGCCGCCACGCTGCCGAACCCCGCCGAGCTCGGCCACCGGATGCGTGGACGCACGTGCGCGGGCAGCCTCGTCACCGGGCTGGGCGTCGACGGCGCGCCGCGGTCGACCTACCTGTACCAGGTCGTCGACAACGAGTGGACGATGCGCGAGTACGGGCACCAGGCCGTCGTGTGGCAGACCGCCGTGCACCCCGTCGTCGCGTTGGAGATGCTGGCCACCGGCGAGTGGAAGGGCGAAGGCGTGAAGGGGCCGGAGGCGTTCCCGGCCGACCCGTTCCTCGAGCTGCTACCGGTGCACGGTGCCGGTTGGGAGATCGAGGAGCACACCCCATCAGCCGACTGAGGAAGCGCGACGTCGAAGCACTGCTGGCGGTCTACGACAACGACCCGATCGCCGCGCTCTCGACGGCGATGCGGATCGTGCTCGACGCGCCGGATGCGTCGTGGCCGGAGCTCGTCGCCGGCGCCGGGTTCACCGACACTCGTCGCGCTGCGCTGCTGATCGGCGAGGAGGGCGCGCTCGACGCACTGGCAGCCGAGCTCAACGAGCAGCGCTCGCTCAGCCGACCTGACCGATGATCGGTTGGGCGAAGACCATCCGGCGATCGAAACCCGCTTCGGTCGGCAGGAAGCCGTTGCGGTCGGGCCACAGCAGCTGCACGACCTCGAACGTGGTGCCGCGATGCCACGAGACCGCTGCGGTGAACATCGGCGCTGCCTCGGTGAGGTCGACCGGCGCGAACAGGCAGCGAAGCTCGTTGTCGAACAGTCCGGTCAGCTCGACGCCGATCGGGATCTCGGTGCCGCCGCGCAACAGGTCGGCCAGCAGATCGAACAGGCCGCGAGCGGCGACGTTCTGCAACCCGAAGACAACCACCTCCGGGAAGCCGAACGCCTCGGGGAAGCCAACGGTGTAGATGTACGGCGCGATCGGCGGATCGCTGTCGGGCTGCGCGGCGACGGCCTCCATCGCCCAGCCGTGCGTCTCGATCATCCAGTCGATCTTCTCGTCGTGCGGGATGTGGAAGTCCGGGAGGTCCGTCACGGCACGATCCTCTCAAAATCGGGTTCGGGCCAACCACCCCGTCAGCTGAGGACGCGCTTGCGGAAGCCGGCGATGCCGACGCGCAGCAACAGCGCTCCGGCTGCGGTCAGCACGGCGAAGACGATCCACATGCTCATGTGCGGCACGCCGGTGGTGAGCGCGGCGCGCATGCCCTCGCTGAGGTAGACGAGCGGGTTGACGAGCACGGCCACCTGCAGCCAGCGCAGCGAGTGCAGCGACTGCCAGGGGTAGTACACGGCGCCGAGGAACGTCATCGGCAGCACGAGCAGCCCGAAGATCAGCGGCACCTGCTTCGGCTCGACCTTCGTGCCCACGAAGAGACCGAGCGACGCGCTCATGAACGCGCCGAGGAGCATCACCGGGATCAGCAGCAGCGGGTTGACGTGCAGGTGCACCTTGGTCGCCGGGATGAACAGGCCCATCGGGAACACGAGCGCGCCGGCGATCAGGGCTTGCACCGCGCCGGCCATCACCTTCTCGATGGCGATCGCCGACACCGGCAGCGGGGCGAGCACGCGGTCCTCGATCTCACGAGTGAAGCCGAAGTCCTGCACCAGTGGCAGGGCGACGGCCTGGATGCCTTGGAAGATCATCGTGCTGGCGATGACGCCGCCGATGAGCAAGGTCGAGAACGCGCTCGATCCGCTGCCGCCACCGACGCCTTGGCCGATCTTCGGGAAGACGTAGGTGAACACGAACATCAGCAGCAGCGGCTGCATGACGGTGCGGGCGAGGAACATGGCGAACTCCTTGCGGAGCACGGTGAGGTCGCGGGCGAGCAGGGCGACGAACGCGGCGCGGACGCTGACGTTCGTGTCGGTCAGCTCCGGGAGCCGCGGCGCGGGGACGACGGTGTCGGTCATCAGTCTCGAAGGTCCTTTCCGGTCAGCTGGATGAAGACGGTCTCGAGCGTGGGCTCGGCGACCGAGATGTCGGTGACGTCGAGCCCCGCCTCTGCCGCGGTGGAGATGAGGCGGGGCACGATGCCGCGCCCGCCGCGCACGTGGACGACCACGCCACCGCGAGCGCCGACCTCGGACTTGACGACGCCCTCTGCCGAACGCAGCGCGTCGGCAAGGCGGTCGTCGTCACCGGCGCTGACGGTGACCACCGTGTCGGCGTCGACAGATCGTTTGAGACCGGCGGGCGTGTCGAGGGCCAGCATCCGACCGTGGTCCATGATCGCCACCCGTTCGCAGAGCACCTCGGCCTCCTCCATGTAGTGCGTGGTCAGCAGCACGGTCTGGCCACCGGCGTTCAGCTCGCGCACGAGCTCCCACAGGCTGAGCCTGGTCTGCGGATCGAGCCCGGCGGTCGGCTCGTCGAGGAACAGCACCGACGGGCGGTGCATGATCGAGCGAGCCACCATCAACCGCTGCGCCAGTCCGCCCGAGAGCGTGGGCACGCCGACGTCGCGCTTGTCGGTGAGCCGGAACACCTCCAGCAACCGGTCGGCTTCCGTGGAGGCCTGCTTGGCCGACATGCCGAAGTAGCGACCGTGGAAGGCGAGGTTCTCGACCACCGTCAGCGACCGATCGAGCGTGTTCGTCTGGGTGACGACGCCGATGCGCTGCTTGGCCTTCGCCGGGTCGGCGACGACGTCGATCCCGGCGACCATCGCCTCGCCCGACGTCGGGATCACCCGCGTCGTCAGCATCCCGATCGTGGTCGACTTGCCGGCGCCATTCGGGCCGAGCAGCCCGAAGATCTCCCCGCGGCGCACGTCGAGGTCGAGCGACTCGACCGCTGCGCTGCGCTGCGCCGGATCGGCGACGACCGGCTTCGCGGCCGGGGGCCCGCCGGGCGGACCGGCGCCCGGTCGACCGAACGCGGGAGGACCGGCGTACATCTTGCGCAACGAACGGGTGCGGATGACCGTGTCGAGATCGCCCGCGGCTGGTTCAGACTTCATGGTGTATCACGATATATCGTGAACCGGGTCGATCGGCAAGCGCTGCTCGCACGAATCCGGATCAGATCAGCGATTCGCTGCCGAGGTCGAGCGCCTGGCGCACCGCGCGAGTCAGCATCGCCGCGAACATCGCTTCGCTGCGATCGCTCGTGCCGACGATCTGCGAGGCGATGACGCTCATGATGATCCCGGCGTAGGCGTCGCGTGCGTACTCGCGCCACAGCACGTCGCCGTCGACCTGCACGCCATAGCCGGCGAGGGCGGCGCCGTACTCGTCGACCAGCCCGCGTTCGATCAGCCGTCGATCCTCGGGCAGCGGACCGGCGCTCATGAAGTACGAGACGTCGGTGGATGCCGCGCCATGGCCGGGCGTCTGCCAGTCCACTGCGGCGATCGTCGGACCGCCCGCAGGCGAGGCGAACATCAGGTTGTCGAGGCGGTAGTCGCCATGGGTGACGGTGAGGCCCATCGGAGTGCGCGCATCGATCCAGTCGGTCAGTCGCGGGCCGAACCGCTCCAGCAGGCCGGTGCCCTCGGCGTCGAGGTACTTGCCGAACGTGGCGAGGTACCCGGGCAGGAACATCGACCACAGGGTGGCGAGCTGCATCGCGTCCTCGGGGCCGGAGCGTCGGGTGAGCCACTCCATGTCGTTCAGCGTCTCGTCACCCCAGCGCGGGCCGTGCAGCTTGGCCAGCTCCAGCACTGCGGTGCGGGCGTGCTCCACCGAGCAGCCGGTGAGCTGGTTGCCCTGCTCGGCAGGCGACAGGTCCTCCATCAACAGCGTGAAGTCGCCGTCCTGCTCCGGATGCCACTCGGCGTGGAAGCAGCGGGCGACGCGGATGTCGACCGTCGGGGCCACCTCGAGGTAGAAGAGGACCTCGCGCTCGTAGTTGCGCAGCGCGACGCCGGTGGCTCGACTGGTCGGGTCCGGCGAGGGCAGCTTGGCGATCATGCTCGTCGGCAGCTCGCTTCCCGCCGGCACGTCGAGAGCGAGACGCAGGTTCATGCCCACGAGGCCGTCGCCGATCCGCTTGGTGCCGGTGATGCGCACGTCCTCGTCGAGGACGCTGCTCAGCCACTGGTCGGTCACGTCATCGGGCGCCATGGCGGGCGACGGTAGCCTGCCGCGCGCATGGGGACGCCTGTCGGAGACGCGCACATCGAGCAGCTCGATCGGGACGGCTACACGATCGTGCGCGATGCGTTCGACGCCGATCTCGCCGCGGCCCTGCATGCCGACATCGACCGCCTCGAAGCCGAGCTGCAGATCGAACCGAGCAGCAACACGTTCGAGGGTCGGGCCACCACCCGCGTCTACAACCTGCTCGCGCTCGGCGAGCTGTACCGGCAGATCCCGGTGCACCCGGCCGTGCTCCCGCTGATCCAGCACGTGCTCGACGACGGCTGCCTCGTCAGCAGCCTGTCGAGCATCACCATCGGCCCGGGCGAGGTGGCCCAGCCGATCCACGCCGACGACCAGGTGATGCCGCTGCCGAAGCCCCACCCGGCGACGACGGCCAACAGCATGTGGGCGATCACCGACTTCACCGAGGCCAACGGGGCGACGCGCATCATCCCGGGCACGCACGTGGCCGACCACTCCCCCGTCTACGGCCAGCACTACGAGAGCGCGTGTGCCGAGATGACGGCTGGCAGCGTGCTGATCTGGCACGGCTCGCTGTGGCACGGCGGCGGCGCCAACGTCACCGGCGAGCGGCGGCGGGGCATCGCCATGAACTACTGCGCCGGTTGGGTCCGCCAGCAGGAGAACCAGCAGCTCGGCATCCCGCTGGCGACGCTGCGCGAGTTCTCGCCCGAGCTGCAGCAGCTGTGCGGGTTCGGTGTCTACCGCGGGCTGATCGGGCACATCGAGCGGCGGACGCCGGCGTCGATCTTCCTCGGCGACGACGGTCGGCCGATGCTCTGGGATCGCGCCTGACTCACCGGCACCTCAGCCGTTACCGTCAACGCAGCCATGTACCGGTTCCTCCTGCGACCCAAGTGGATCGCCTTCCACCTGCTGATCGTCGCCGTCGTGGTCGCCATGGTCAACCTCGCCTTCTGGCAGCTGCGCCGCCTCGACGAGCGCAGGACGTTCAACGCGCGCGTCGAGCAGAACCTCGACGCCCCGATCGAACCGCTGTCCGGGGTGCTCACCTCCGGGGCGAACCAGTCCGCCATCGAGTGGCGCCAGGTCGGGGTCAGTGGCACCTACCTGCCCGGTGCGACCATCGAGGTCGTCAACCGTTCGCAGGGCGGTGAGTCCGGTCGCAACGTGGTCGACGCGCTCCAGCTGGCCGACGGCTCGGTGATCCTGGTCAACCGCGGCTTCGTGCCCCAGGAGGACGCCGTCCCCGCCGCACCCACGGGTCGCGTCGAGGTGATCGGCCGCTTGCGTCGCAGCGAGGTTCGTCGCACCGGGCAGCCGGAGGACCCGAGCGGTGTCGTGCTCACCGAGGTCCGTCGCATCGACATCGACAAGCTCACGCCGCAGCTGCACGCGACGGTGCTGCCGATGTACCTCGAGCGCGTGACCAGCGATCCTGCCGACGGAACTGCGGTCGACGAGACGACCCAGACCCCGCCGCTGCCGATCGCGCTCCCGGAGCTCGGCGAGGGCCCGCACCTGTCGTACACGATCCAGTGGTTCATCTTCAGTGCCTGCGTCGTCGCCGGATGGGTGTTCGCCGTCCGCCGCTCCGCCGCCACCCGCTCCGGCGTCGTCCGCAAACGCCGCGGCCCACCCCCCATCCTCGAAACGTGACGCGCGCGTTCGGCCAGCAGAGTTCGGGTGAGCGAGCGCAGCGAGCGACCACGGCAGGTGAGCGCAGCGAACCCGAGACGAGCAGCCGTCACCATCGGCCGCACATCTCGCACCCGGCGCGATGAGAAACAGGCGCCCATCGACCGCTCACACCTCATCGCGCTCGGTCGAACCCGAGGTGAGAGGTGATCGGCCATCGGCCGCAGATCACTCACCTCGTCGACGAGCCCGCCGGTCCGGTGAGCGGTGAGGAGCCATGGGCCGCAGATCTCTCACCGCGTCCGGCACACGAGTTCGGGTGAACGAGCGCAGCGAGCGAGCTCGGCAGGTAAGCGCAGCGAACCCGAGACGAGCAGCCGTCGAGCACACGAGTTCGGGTGAACGAGCGCAGCGAGCGAGCTCGGCAGGTGAGCGCAGCGAACCCGAGACGAGCAGCCGTCGAGCACACGAGTTCGGGTGAACGAGCGCAGCGAGCGAGCTCGGCAGGTGAGCGCAGCGAACCCGAGACGAGCAGCCGTCGAGCACACGAGTTCGGGTGAACGAGCGCAGCGAGCGAGCTCGGCAGGTGAGCGCAGCGAACCCGAGACGAGCAGCCGTCGAGCACACGAGTTCGGGTGAACGAGCGCAGCGAGCGAGCTCGGCAGGTGAGCGCAGCGAACCCGAGACGAGCGGTGAGTCAGTGGAGGCCGTCGGGGGCTTCGAGCTCGGCCATGCGGCGGAACTGCTCGATGACGTTGGGGGTGACGTGGGACGGGTCGAGGGCGCGGTAGGCGGTTTCGACGTTGACGGCGATGCGGCCGAACTCGCCCCAGCCGGTGAACTCGGGTTTGGCGCCGATCAGCTTGGCGATGTCGCGCGCCGCTTCCCAGGCGTCGATGCCGGCGTCGTGGCGGGCAGTTGCTTCCGTGTCGACGAAGGCGAGGTAGTCGCGCACGGCGACGACGCCGGCCTTGTCGGTGACCGGACCGTGCCCGGGCACGACGGTGTCGACGTCCATGCCCAGCATCAGGTCGCACGCCGCGACCCAGTTGGACAGCGGCCCGGCCCACACGATCGGCGTGCCGTTGATGAACAGGATGTCGCCGGTGTAGATCGTCTTCGCGTCCGGAACGTGGGCCAGCGTGTCGCCGGCCGTGTGCGCCGGACCGACCTCGATCAGCTCGACGATCCGACCGCCGACCTCCACCTCGAGTCGGCCGTCGAACGTCCGGTTCGGCAGCTGCACCTCGATGCCATCGAACTCGAACGCGCCGAAGAAGCCGCGGAACAGCTCGCCCATCTCGTCGGGCGCGCTGTTCAGCGCGGCCATCATCGCCGGCGGCACCTCGCTCATCTCGTGTGCCGTGGCGGTGCTCGAGATGATGTCGGCACCGGTGACGAGCTGGTTGCCGTAGCAGTGGTCGCCGTTGGCGTGCGTGTTGACGAGCGTGCCGATCGGCGCAGCGGCGGTGATCGGCGCCATCGCGTCGAGCATCCGCTGCGTCAGCTTCAGGTCGAAGAGGGTGTCGACCAGCAACGAGGCACCGTCGCCGACGACGAGGCCGGCGTTGCTCCACCCCCAACCGCCGTCGGGCTGCAAGTAGGCGAAGCAGCCATCACCGAGTTCGTGGACGCCGAGCGTGTACGCACCTGTTCCCATCCACCCATCTGAGCACGTAACCTCCGGGCTCGGGGACGGGGCAAGCGAAGGGGGCGCAGATGCGTCAGCTCAGTGGGATCGATGTCAGCTTCCTCAACATGGAGACACCGACGACGTTCGGTCACGTCTCGTCGTTGAACATCTACGACCCGGCCGGCGCGCCGGGTGGGGCCGGATTGGAGGCGACGAAGAAGATCATCATGGAACGGATCGATCAGCTGACGCCGTTCCGCCGCCGCCTCGTCGAGGTCCCACTCGGTCTCGACCTGCCGTACTGGATCGAGGACCCCAACTTCGACATCGACTTCCACGTGCGCCACCACGCCGTTCCCCCGCCGGGCACGCCCGAGCAACTCGCCGAGGTGGTCAGCCGCATCGTCGCCCGCCCGCTCGACCGCACCCGCCCGCTGTGGGAGCTGTACGTCATCGAGGGCGTCGAGAACGGCACGCGCATCGCTCAGCTGACCAAGATCCACCACGCAGCCATCGACGGCGCCGCCGGGGCGATGATGCTGGCGGCGATCCTCGACACCGACCCGGACTTCCGACCCACCGCCGAGCCGCAGCCGTGGCAGGGCGACGCGATCCCGACCGACGACGAGATGCTCCGCAAGACGTTCGTCGAGTACTTGCGCCGACCGGAGAAGATGATCCGCCTCGGTGTGCGCACCGCTCGCGAGCTCGCCGCATCGACCGGATCGGGCGGGCTGCGCGCGATCGCCGACGTGATCGCCCAGCCGATGCCCGGCCCGATGGGCCAGCTGGTGCGCAAGCGTCTGCGCGCCCAGCAGGGCGACGACACCGACCGCGCCCCGGCGCTGCCGCCCACGCCCGCCCCACGCACGCCGTGGAACCGACCGATCACACCGCATCGTCGGTTCGCCTACACGACGGTGTCGCTCGAGGACGCGAAGACGATCCGTCGCGCGTTCAGCTGCACCTTCAACGACGTGGTGATGGCCCTGTGCTCCGGAACCCTTCGCCGCTACCTGGAGATGCACGACGCGCTGCCCAAGGAGCCGCTCATCGCGATGGTGCCGATCAGCGTGCGCAGCGGCGGCGAAGGCGACGCCTACCAGAACCGCGTGTCGGCGTTGATGGCCGACCTGGCCACCGACGAGGCCGACCCGGTCGACCGGCTCCGCCGCGTGCAGCAGAGCATGACCGCAGCGAAGGAGAGCTTCGCCGCGATCCCCGCCGAGTCGTTGCAGGACTTCACCCAGTTCGCCCCACCCGCAGTCGCCGCCCGCGCCATGCGGATGTACAGCCGGCTGCGCATCGCCGACCGGATGAACCCGCCGTTCAACCTCGTGATCTCCAACGTTCCCGGGCCGAACTACCCCCTGTACTCGGCAGGCGCCAAGCTGCACCACTTCTACCCGGTGAGCACGCTCGTCGACGGGCAGGGCCTGAACATGACCGTGCAGAGCTACAACGGCAACCTCGACTTCGGCTTCGTCGCCTGCCGCGAGCTCGTCCCCGACGTGTGGGTGCTCACCGACTTGCTGCAGGACAGCATGCGCGAGCTGCTCGCTGCTGCCGAGGCAGCGACCGCGCCGGCGACGGCGACATCGCCGACACCTGCGAAGGCGCCGGCCAAGAAGGCGAGCACACCCAAGGCGACCACGGCGAAGGCGGCGAGCACGGCGAAGGCGGCGACGAACGGCGTCAGCCGTCGCGCAGCTCGACCGCGAGCCACGCGGCCACCCGCTCGGCGATCATCACGGTAGGAAGGTGCGTCCCCGCCCGGGGCAGGGCGGGGATCACGGACGCGTCGGCCACGAGCAGGCCGCGCACGCCGATCAACCGGCAGTGCTCGTCGACCACGGCCATCGGATCGGTGGCGGTGCCCATCCGGCAGGTGCCCGCGGCGTGGACGTAGTCGCCGAGCGCGGCACGAACACCGGCCTCGCTGACGTCGGCGTCCATCGGGGCGCCGACGCTGCGGAACGCGGGATGATCGAGCGCACGTTGCGCGTCCTCGATCGCCGCGGCCATCGCCGTCGCGTCGGCGTCGTCGGCGAGCATGTCGAAGTCGACCTGGACACCGTCGCCGCGCAGCACCACACGGCCGCGCGAGCGCACGTGCATCACCGCCGCGAACAGGACACCGGTGTCGAGCTGGTTCACCCCCGCGCGTTCGAGCGCGAGCAGCTGGACGTCGCCGTCCCGACCGCTCCCCGACGAGCGCGTCGCGATCGCACCGACCCACGCCACGCCGGATCCCGCCGGTTCACGTAGCTCGATCGAGAACGGCACGCTCGGGTGGTCGTGCAGGTTGGCCCCGATGCCCCGCCGGCGCAGACCCGACCGCAACAGGATCGCCGGCGACTGGATGGCGCCCGCGGCGAGCACGACGCAGCCGCCCTCGACGATGGTGCCGTCGGCGAGCTGCACCCCCGCGGCACGATCGTCGATGAAGACGACGTGGGCGACATCGCTGTCCGCTCGCACCTCGAGGTTCGACCGGCCCACCGCGGCGCGCAGGTACGCAGCGGCAGTGGACACCGGCCTGCCCTGGTCGTCACCGGCCAACGGCGCTGGCCGAGCGCCATCCACGGCGGCCATGAGCGCACGACTGACGGAGCCGATCTCGTCATCCGTCGGCTGCCGTCGCGGCACCTGAGCGCGATCGAACCACGGCTCGACGTCTCGCCACGACCACGCGGTCAAACCGAAGTCGCGCGCCCATCCGTCGTAGTCGCCCGGCTCCCCCGGCATGGCCACGAGTGCGTGGACGGCGCTCACCCCACCAACGCCCCGTCCGCGCAGGTAGGTGGTGGCGACGGTGTCGGCCGCTCGGCTGGCCAGCAGCGACGCGTCGACGGTCGGCGTCGCCGGGCCCGCCTCGAGCAGCAGCACCTCGACGTCGGGGTCCTCGCTGAGGCGCGCGGCCAGCACGCATCCGGCCGATCCGGCCCCCACCACGATCACGTCGGGGTTCCGGACGGCGCCCGTCACGTCACTCGTCCGGGTTCAGGTCGGCCATCGACAGCAGGGTGCCCTCCGGCAGACCGGCGAGGTGCGCGGCGTCGTTGTAGCGCACCACCCGCCAGTGGTTCGGCTTGAGCAGCAGCAGCTCGGTGATCGAGGTGTTGAGCGTCCAGGTCTCGAAGCCGCCCATCGGCTGCGCCTTGAGCGCCAACCGAAGGGCCAACCCGACGACGCCGCCGTGACAGGCGATGACCACCGTCTTGCCCTCGTGCTCGCGCACCACCTCGTGCATCGCCGTGCCGACCCGCAGGTTGAACGCGGCAACCGTCTCGCCGCCGGGGAAGGTCGTGGCGAACGGGTCGGCCTGATCCCAGGCGTCGGTGGCCGAGCCGTGCAGGGAGACGTACTCGGCGAAGCTGAGCCCGTCGCAGTCCGGCCCCGGATCGTGCTCTCCGAAGCCGACGTGTTCGACGATCGGCAGGTCGCCGAGAGCCGGGGCGAGGATCGTCGCCGTCTCGCGCGCACGTGCGTACTGGCTGGAGATCAGCACGTCGGCGTGGAACTCGGGGTTCGCCACCCATCGGTCGCGCAGGTGCTCGGCCTGCTGATGGCCAAGCGGCGACAGTCCGGTGCAGCTGCGCCAGCCGCCGATCATGCGCGAAACAGTTGCGTTGGACTCGCCGTGGCGGACGAGGATCAGACGGGTCACCGAACGACCGTAGCCGCCCAGGTTGGATGTTGGGCCTCCGGGACGAGAGCATTGGGGGATGTCCACTGATGTTCGTGAAGAGCCCGACGTTGCCGCCGATCCGGAGACTCGCGTGGTGCAGGCCGCGATCGATGCCCTGCTCGCCGAGCACGACCCCGCGACGACCGACGACGTCGCCTTCCGTGGAGCGCGCTACGACCACGGGTTGGCGTGGGTGCACTTCGCCAAGGGCTTCGGCGGACTCGGGGTTCGTCCCGAGCTGAACCGGATGGTCGAGCGTCAGCTGCGATCCAAGGGTGCCGGCGCGCAGAACCCGGCCACGTTCTTCATCGCCCTCGCCGGCCCGACGATCGCCACGCACGGCACCGACGAGCAGAAGCGTCGTTTCCTGCGTCCGATGTTCACCGGCGAGGAGGTGTGGTGCCAGTTGTTCAGCGAGCCCGGCGCCGGCTCCGACTTCGCCGGGCTGGCGTGCAAGGCGGTCAAGGACGGCGACGAGTGGATCGTCAACGGGCAGAAGGTGTGGAACACGCTCGCCCACCTCGGTGACTGGGGGATGCTCGTCACCCGCACCGACCCCGAAGCGCCCAAGCACAAGGGCATGACGTACTTCGCGGTGGACATGCACTCGCCCGGCGTCGAGGTCCGGCCGCTGCGGCAGATCACCGGCGAGGCCGAGTTCAACGAGGTCTACCTCACCGACGCGCGCATCCCCGACGATCAGCGGATCGGTGCCACCGGTGAAGGTTGGCGCGTCGCGTTGACGACGTTGATGAACGAGCGCACCGCGATCGGCGGTGGCGAGGGTGGTCGCCCGGTCAAGGGCGGCACCGCCGACGATGCCGTGCGGATCTGGAAGGACCTGCCCGACGACCAGAAGTCCGGCGCCAACCTCGACCGGCTGATGCAGCTGTGGTGCCGCGGCGAGGCAGCGCGGCTGACCAACGTTCGAGCCGCGCAGGTCGCGCGTGTCGGCAACCCCGGGCCTGCCGGCTCGATCGGCAAGCTGGCGATGGCTGAGATCAACAAGGACGTCTACAACTTCTGCCTCGACCTGATGGGCCCGGCGGGACAGGTCGGCTACGACTTCACCTTCCGCCGCCCGGAGATGCTCGAGGTCACCGGCGCTGGTCGGGGCGTGCAGCACGCCTTCCTGCGCGTGCGCGCCAACTCGATCGAGGGTGGCACCAGCGAGATCATGCGCAACATCCTCGGCGAGCAGGTCCTCGGGTTGCCGGGCGAGCCCCGCGTCGACAAGGACGTCGCGTGGGCGAAGGTGCCCCGCAACTGACGCTCGCTACCCGCGCTGCTGGGCTTCCCACTCGGCGCGGGTGATCGCGTACTCGACGTCGCCGTGCTCGTCGCCGTCGATGCGCACCGGCCAGTCCGCCTGGAAGATGCGGATCTGGCGCATGCCGACCTTCTCCATCACGCGGCGCGAGCCGGTGTTGACGACCATCGTCTCTGCGTTGACCTTCTCCACGCCCTGCTCGCGGAAGCCCTTGTCGATCAGCGCTTGCGAGCCTTCGCTCCCGAAGCCGCGACCCCACGCGAACTGGTGGAAGCGGTAGCCGAGCTCGGGTTCGTCGGGGCCACCGTGGTCGCCGGGGCGGAAGTGGAACCACCCGAGGAACTGGCCGGTCTCACGTTCGATCGCCGCCCAGAAGCCGTAGCGGTCGCCGCGCTCGTAGTACTTCAGCCACCAGTCGACGAGGATCTCGTTGACCTCCTCGCGCGGTACGGGCAGGCCACCGTTGACGTACCGCATGACGACTGGGTCGTTGTCCAGCTCCATCAGCAGGTCGATGTCGTCGGCGGTGAAGCGGCGCAGGATCAACCGTTCGGTCTCGAGGTGGACGTGCACGTCGGTCAGTCTGGCGCATCGAGCCGGCGGCGCAGTTCGACGTAGACCGGCTCACCGACCATCGCCGTCAGCTCGTCGGCCAGCGAGTCGACGACGCGGTCCGTGCCGACGTACGCGTCGGGTTCCTCGGTGCAGCACCACGCCATCGTCTCGCCCTCGTCACCCCAGTCGGCACGGCTCCAGGCGCGCACGGTGGCGACCTCGGTGCTCGCGTCGCGTTCGACCCAGTCGACGCGCACTGGCAGCTGCCAGCACACCGATGGTTTCCAGTCGATGGGCGACTCGCCGTGCTCGCGGGCTGCGAGGTGCAGCGCGCATCCGGCGCCGCCGGCGAAGCCGGGCCGGTTGAGGAAGATGCACGCGCCGTCGACGACGCGCGTGTGCAAGCGCGTTTCGTCGCTGAAGACGCCGCCGGACGACGCGTGGTCGAAGTGCTGGAAGTGATGTCGCTGCAACGTCGCCGCGTTGGCGTCGAGGTTCATCGCTTCGTCGATGCCGTCGAGCACCGCGCCGACCGAGCAGCAGCCCTGGCCGAGATCTTGAGCGGGTTCGGGGAGGATGCCCTTGCAGCCACGGCCCCAGATGCACGTCCAGTTCGAGGTGAGGAAGGTGCGGTCGAAGCGCCAGACGGTGTCGCCGTCGTCGATCTCGATCGCCTCGGTCTCCATCACGTCGAAGCGTACGGGTCCCACGCGGCGGGCGCTGTGGCCAGGAACCGCCGCAGCGTGCCGACGAACTGCTCCGGCGTGATGCTGCTGTCGCGCTCCGAGCGCAGGATCGGTGTCAGCGCACCGGGCCGATCGGCCGACCACACCGCTTCGGCATCGATGTCGTCGAGCTGCGTTGCGAGGTCGCGCAGGTCGGGACGCGGCAGCACTGCTCGGCTGCGGTACATCACCCAGCTCTCGTACCGCATCTCGACGCGGTACTGGTGCCCGCGCAGCAGCGCGACCCTGAAGCAGGAGGTCGACTGGTTGACCGCTGCCGGATGCACCGCCTCGTTGCGCGAGATCGTGAACCGAGTGGTGACCGATTCGCTCCAGTCCTCGGGAACGGTGACGATCGCCAGATCCAGATCGGGGTGCTCGTCGATGCGCACGACGCCGGCGGCGATGGCGTCGAGGCTCTCGCCGAGGTGGGCGTCCTCGCGCTCCCACAGCGCCTTCGTCGACGAGACGTCGTCGAGCATCACGCCGACGCGCGGCAGGACGGCCTCGTACAGCCGTCCGCACTGCTCGGCGTAGCCACCCTCGAACGTGGCTCGCTCGAGCGGACTTCGATCCGGGTCTTCCATCGCCGCGATGGCGATGGCGATGCGCATCGAGTTGCGATCGTCGAACGTTGCGAAGTCACCGGCGCGGGCGACGTCGATCAACTGGGCGCGGCGCGCACGTGCTTCGTCGGAGTGCAGCAGCGCGAACGCGCTCGCCAGTCCGTCCTGATCGAAGTGGTTGTTGGAGACCGCCTCGATCCCGGCGAGCCGTCCCAGTTGGTCGAGTGCGTGGAAGGCGATCTGCGCGGAGAGGTCGTCGAGCAGGTCGCCGGGCGTCGGGCTGCCGGGCCAGTGCGAGAGCGTGAGGACGGTGGAGGCGGTCGGCGAGCCGTCGACGATCACGTTCGGGATGTCGCCGAGCTGGTGGTACGGCACGAAGCGAAGCGGTGGCACGTCGTCGACCGTACGCCGGACGGGGAAGTTTCGCAAGCGATCGCTTTCGTATTGAAGCCGGCCCGGTGCCGTACGGTCGGTGCGTGCCCGACCACCCGCTGCTCGATGGTGCGGTCATCGCCGCGATCGCCGCCGAGGTCAGCGCGCATCTCGGCGTGCCGTGGCACGTGGTCGACGTCACGGACCTCGGCGAGCGCAGCTCGCATCCGGCGGCGATCCTGCGCGGCGAGTCGGTGGCGGTGTTCGCCAAGCTCGGCGTCGATCGCGCTCACGTTGCCGGCGAGCTCGCTGCACTCGCGTTGCTCCGCGATCGCGGTGGCGTCCGCACTCCCCTGCCGATCGGCAACGGGATCGTCACGACCGGCGATCGATGTGTGCTGCTCACCGAGGCGGTCGACGAGGTTCCGCCGTCGGCCCGCTCGGCGCAGGACTGGCGCGCCATCGGCGCCGCGCTGGCGGCGCTGCACCGCGTGCAGGGCGAGCGCTTCGGGCTCGACGCAATGACGTGGTTCGGTTCGATCGCGATGGACAACCGCCCGGTCGACTCCAACCGGTGGTGCGACTTCTAAGGCGAACGAAGGCTGCGGCCACTGCTGCGCTTGGCCGCCGACGGCGGCTCGTTGCCCGCCGGCCAGGTCGCCGCGATCGAACGGATCATCGATCGGCTGCCGTGGCTGTGCGGGTCGGATCTGCCGTCATCACTGCTGCACGGCGATGCGCAGCACCACAACGCGATCAGCACCGTCGGCGGCGCCGTGCTCGTCGATCCCTGTCCGTACTTCGGACACGCCGAGGTCGACCTGGCGATGGTCGACCTCTTCCACCCCGTGCCGACGGCGCTCCTCGACGGCTACAGCGACGTCGTCGAGATCGACCCGGGGTTCGGTGAACGGCGCGAGCTGTGGCGCATGCACGCCTACCTCGCCATCGTGTCGGTGGACGGTCTGTCCTCGTTCGGTCAGCACTACGTCGAGCAGCTGCGGCTGGCGGTCACGAAGTACCGCTGACGACGAGCGCATCGGGCGGCTCGTCGATCGCCGTCGACGGTTGCAGCCGGATGGCGGCCGTCACCGCGGTTGCACCCATCACTGCGGCGGCGATGACGTAGGCGGTGCGCACGGTCATCGCCCCGGCGACGAACGCGCCGGTCGCTGCACCGAATGGTTGACCGCCCCAAGCCACCATTCGACCGAAGACGTTGACGCTCGACCGCAGATCGTCGGGCGCGGCGAGCTGGCGGTAGCTGATGCCGACGACGATGGTCGTGCCGATCGCACAGAAGAAGACGGCGGTCAGGGCCACCGCCGCGACCAGCGCGGTCGTCGCCGCGAGCCCACCGACGAGCAACGTCGCCGACACCAGCATCAACGGCGTGAGCCAACGCACCCGCTCCGGTCGGAAGACCCGGGCGACGATCACGCCGGCGAGCAGGCTGCCCACTCCGCCTGCGCTGTAGATGAGGCCGATGCGCCGATCGTCGTCGGCGAGGCCGAGCTGCTGGACCGCGTACGGAACCGTCAGGCCGACGACGATGCCGACCCCGAACGAGTTGCCGAAGCCGACGAGCAACAACGTGCCGACGGTCCTCTGCCGACGAACGAAACCGAGTGCGCGACCGAGCTGCTCGCGTACGGTGGGTCGTGGGCCGTCGCTCAGCGGCGTCGCGCGGAAGTTGGAGCGGATCGACGACACGATCGCGGCGGCGACGAAGAAGCTCGCGCTGTCGAGCCACACTGCGTTCGTCGGACCGATCCACGCGGCGAGGAAGCCACCGATCGACGGGCCGACGATGTCCGCCGTCGACGCCAGACTGGCGAGCAACCCGTTGGCGCTGCCGATGCGCTCGCGCCCGACGAGCGCCGGCACCGCGCCGAACACGGCCGCGTCGGAGAACACGAACGCAGTCGCCGACAGCAAGCCGACCGCGTACAGCTGGGCGACGGTCAGCACGCCTGCGGCGTGAGCGATGGGGATCGTGGCCATCAGCAACCCCTCGATCACGTTGCCGCCGATGATCAGGTGTCGTCGGTTGCCTCGATCGGCGACCGGTCCTGCGAACGCGCCGAAGCACAGGTACGGCACCACGCGCAGGGCGAACAGGCCACCGGTCTGCGCCGCCGAGCCGGTCAGCTGGTAGACGACGAGCGGGAGCACGACGGAGCTCACCGCCGTACCGGCCGACGAGATCGTCTCGGCAGCCGCCCACCGCACGAACCGTCGCTCCTGCCACAGCCCGGCCACGCGGCGATGGTACCGGCCGGGGTGGCCGGCCTGGGCTGTGTGCACCGACGGCGGGTAGCTTGGCCGAGTGAGCACCCGCGGCAGGCCGTTGGGGTCTGGCTTCCGGGCGTTGTTCGTCGGATCGTTGGTCTCCAACACCGGCGACGGGATCCGGCTCGCTGCGCTCCCGCTGCTCGCCGCCGAGCTGACCTCGTCGCCGGTGCTCGTCAGCGCAGTCACCGCGGCGCAGTTCCTCCCGTGGATGTCGGTTGCCCCGCTCGGCGGCGCGTTGGTGGACCGGCGCGATCGACGTCGGACGATCCTCGTCACGCAGGCGTGGCGCGGTCTCGTGATGCTCGTCCTCGCCGGGTTGGTCGCGCTCGACGTGGTCGCGATCTGGCACCTGTGCATCGTCGCCTTCGTCATCACCGCCGGCGAGATCCTCGTCGACCCCTCGGTCGTCGCGCTCGTGCCGACGCTGGTCGACGACGAGCAGCTCGACCTCGCGAACGGACGGATCGCCAGCGTCGAGATCGTCACCAACGACTTCGCCGGAGGACCGGCCGGTGCCACCGCGTTCGGCCTCGCCCCATGGCTGCCGTTCCTGCTGGACGCCGGCAGCTACCTCGGGTCGCTGGTTCCGTTCCGTCGCCTGCCGAGCGACCCACCCGTCGTCGTCACCGGGCCCGTCGGGCAGGTCGAGGTGCCGGCCACGCGACCGACGTTGCGCTCCGATGCGGCGGAGGGCATCCGGTTCCTCCGGCGACATCCGATCCTCGGGCCGGTCACCGTGGCGACGATGGTGTACTACCTCGGCGCAGCGACGGGGTTCAGCCTGCTCGTCCTCCTCGTGCAGGACGTCGCGGGCGGCCACGCCTGGTCGTTCGGTGTCGTGCTCGCGTGTGGCGCTGTCGGTGCGTTCGTCGGCACGCTGCTCGGCAGCCGGCTCGCTCAGCGGTTCGGCACGCGGGCGATGCTGGCGACGACGACGTTGCTCGAGGGTTTCGCGCTCGCTGCCATGGCAGCGCCGACGTCCGTCGTGCTCCTCGCCGCGATCTGGTTCGTGGGCGGCCTGCCCGCCGGCGCTCGGATCCCCGTGGCCCGATCGCTGCAGCAGCGGCTCACTCCGAACCGTCTCCTCGGCCGGGTGAACGTCTCGGCGCGCATGTTCACTCGCGGCATCATCGTCGTGGGCGCGCTCGGCAGCGGCGCCCTCGCGGCGACCATCGGCCTCCGCTCGGCCTTCGTCGTCGGAGGTGCGATCGAGATCGTCGCCGCGATGGCGATGGCGCGGGCGCTGCCGAACGTGCGGCGAGATCGCGAGACCACCTGAGTTCCGGACACGGCGTGGTCGCAACGTCGCCGAGGATGAGCGCATGACGATCACGGGTGATGTGCACGACTTCGACTTCCTCGCCGGCACCTGGGCGGTGCGCAACCGGCGGCTGCGCGAGCGCGGCGTCGGCAGCGACGAGTGGGACGAGTTCGACGGTGTCAGTCGGTGCAGCACCCACCTCGGCGGCGTGGTCAACACCGACGAGATCACCTTCCCGACGAAGGGCTTCACCGGGTTCACGATGCGCGCCTTCGACCGTGCCGCGTCGCAGTGGTCGATCTGGTGGGTGAACAGCGGCACCGGCGTGCTCGAACCGCCGGTCGTCGGAGGGTTCACCGGCAGCCGGGGCGAGTTCCTCGGCGACGACACCGACGACGGAGCTCCCGTGCGCGTGCGCTTCGTGTGGACGCACGACGGTGGCGACACCGCGCGCTGGGAGCAGAGCTTCGACCGCGGCGACGGCTGGGAGGTCAACTGGGTGATGGAGTTCAGTCGCCTGCAGCTCGGGTGAGTTTCGTCGCCCGCGATCGACGGGTACGCGCGTGGCAACCCGAAGAGGAGGTTCGGCCATGGCTGATCTGACCGCGAAGAAGCGAGAGAAGATCCCGTCGAAGGAGTTCGGTTTGCCGGAGAAGGCAAGAACGCCGGCGCAGAAGCGCGAGACGGGCAACTACCCGATGCCGGACAAGGCGCACGCCCGCAACGCCAAGGCCCGAGCGGCCCAGCAGCGCGAGGCGGGCAACCTGACGAAGGACGAGCTGGAGCGCGTCGACCGGAAGGCCGACAAGATCCTGGACGAGTGATCGCCGGCTCCGCGATGATCGGCGGATGCAGCCGGGCGCCTTCTTGATCACCGGCGCGATGGCTGCCGGCAAGTCTTCGGTGGCCGAGGCGTTGGCGTTGCGCTTCCCTCGCGGTGTTCACGTGCGCGGCGATCAATTCCGACGATCGGTGGTGAGCGGCCGCGAGGAGATGTCGATGGAGCCATCGACCGAGGCATGGGCGCAGCTGCGCCTGCGCTACGAGCTCGCGGCAACGGTCACCGATCGCTACGTTGCTGCCGGCTTCGTCGCAGTGATGCAGGACGTCATCCTCGGACCGGTGCTCGACGACGTCGTTGCCATGATCACGAGTCGGCCCCTTGCGCTGGTGGTGCTCGTGCCGTCCGTCGACGTGCTCGAGCAGCGCGAGGCGCAGCGATCGAAGACCGGCTACGGCGAGATCACGCCCGCCGATCTGGACCGCGCGATGCGGGTCGACACGCCCCGACGCGGGCTGTGGCTCGACTCGTCTGCGCTGACCATCGGCCAGACCGTCGACGAGATCCTCGACCGCGTCGGCGAAGCCCTGGTGTGAAGGTCCACCACTTCAGCGAGGATCCGACGATCACGCGGTTCGTGCCGCACGTGCCGCTGACGAACCCGACGCAGCAGCCGGCCGTGTGGGCCATCGACGAGGAGCACTCGCCGGTGTACTGGTTCCCGCGCGACTGTCCGCGCATCACCGTGTGGCCTCGCACAGAGGCCGAGCGTGGACCGTTCGCCGCCGCGTTCTCGACGCGGGCGCATCGGCTGCACGTGATGGAGCTCGCGTGGCTGAACCGGATGCGCGACTGCAAGCTCTACCGCTACGACTTCGATGCCACCGCGTTCTCGCCGTGGACGGACGCATCAGGGCAGTGGATCTCGCACGTCGCCGTGGCGCCGCTCACGGTCTCACCTGTCGGTGACCTGCTCGCCCTGCACGCTGCTGCGGGCATCGAGCTGCGCTTGGTCCCGTCGCTGTGGCCGATGTTCGAGCTCGCGCAGAGCGACGCGTGGGACTTCAGCATCGTGCGCAAGGCGAACGCGCAGCACCCAGCCATCTAGATCAACGGCAGCGACCAGTGCTGACCGACGAGATCCGTGCCGAAGCTGTGGTGCTGCTCCTCGTCGACCAGTTCGAAGCCCGCAGCTTGGTAGATCCGTCGCGCGGCGACGAGCACGTCGTTGGTCCACAGCACGATCTCGCGGTAGCCAGCGTCCGTGGCGAACTGGACGCACGCGTCCACGAGGGTTCGCCCGATCGCCAGGCCGCGTGCCCAGGGCTCGACGAGCAGGGTCCTGAGCTGCGCGGTGTCGTCGTCGCGTCGGCAGCAGAACACGCACCCGGCGCGAACCCCGCCGACCTCGGCGATCCACGCACGCTCATGCGCGGGCCGGTCTCGCGATGTTCGGGCGAAGTCGGCGACGATCGTCGCCACGAGCGCCTCGAACTCCTCGTTCCAGCCGAACTCGTCGGCATAGATCTCGCCGTGACGTTGGATCACCCAGCCGAGGTCGCCGATCTCCAGCCCACGGAGCTTCACCTGTCGTGGTGCGTCGTCGAGCAGTGCCGTGATCGTCGTCATCGCCTCGATGAACGACCGCTGCTGGACAGGCGTCATCGACGCGACGATCGCGGTGGCTTGTTGCGTCGACCGTCCATCGAGCTCGGCGAACGCAGCGCGGCCGGACGCCGTGAGGGCGATGGTTCGGCGACGCCCGTCCCTCGGCGACGGTTGCGATTCGACGAGTCCGCGCTGCTCGAGGCCACGAAGGATGCGCGTCAAGAAGCTGGCATCGATGTCGAGCAGCTCACGCAGGGCACCTCGTTCCCACTGCGCCCGCTGAGCCAGCTCGTAGATCACTCGCGCTTCGGGCAAGGAGTGATCGGTGTCGAGCAGTCCGTTGTCGAGCAGCCCAAGGACCCTGGTCCATCGCCGGTTGAAGGCCCGCAGCGAGGCGGTGACGTCGTCCACGTCCGCAAGAGTAGTGGACTCAGTCCACGAGTTGGGAGAGCCGCAGGTTTCTTCGGAACCTGCGTCATCGATCGATCAATCGAACGTCTGTTCGATTGATGGCACACGCAGACCTCCTCCTCCGAGTCGAGCGACTCGTCGGCCACACCGGGGGTTCGACGCGTGTGGAGGTCGAGTCGCTGCTCACCGACGCGACGGCCGTGCAGGTCTGGCTCGATGCTCGCAGCGTTGCGCTGATGCGCAACCTGAACGAGCTCGCCGCCGCCGACGGTTCGCTGCTCCCGGAGGACGTCGTCGCACGTGCCGGCGCCCTCCGACGACGCGATGCCGATGCATTGGCGCGGCGCACCGAGGTGCTCGACGCGCTGCCGGCATTCGATGCCGCCCTGAGCTCGGGCACGATCACGGCCGAGCACGTCGACATCCTCGAGCGAGCCACGCGCCGCCTCCCGCGTGCGGAGAAGGCCAAGGTCGCGGATCGTCACGAACGGCTGGCCGAGCTCGCCGCTCGCTCGACTCCGGACGAGTTCATCGCCGTGATGAAGGGCGAGGTCGCTCGGGTCCAACACGACGAGGGTGCCGCCGACCTGTCCAAGCAGCGCGAGAACACGGCGCTGGCCTCGTTCATCGATCCGGTCACCGGCATGGTGCACCTCCGCGGCCAGTTCGATCCCGAGCGCGGCGGGCGGCTGCTCGGCAGGCTGCGCAACGAGCTGGAGCGGCTGTTCCACGATGCCCTTCCCGACGACTGTCCCACTGACGCGCGCAAGCAGGACCACCTGCGGGCGCTGGCCCTCTTGTCGCTCACGGATTCGACGCCGAACACCTCCAGCGGCGGACACGCCGAGATCGTCGTCGTCATCGACGAGGCCACCGCGCGCAACGGCCGGCACGAGCACACGCAGCTCTGGGTGTCGAACGGCGTCGAGCTGGCGATGCCGTCGATCCGCCGCCTGATGTGCGAGGGCACCATCGTGCCCGTCATCGTCGACGCCAACGGTGTCGTGTTGAACGTCGGTCGCACCCAACGGCTGGCCACGAGGGCCCAACGCCGGGCGCTGCGGGCGATGTACGCCACGTGCGGGGTTCCCGGGTGCGAGGTCGCATACGACCACTGCCAACCACACCACATCCACTGGTGGGAGCACGGAGGCCCGACCGACCTGGTCAATCTGATCCCGCTGTGCTCCAAGCACCACCACGCCGTCCACGACCGCGGATGGGTGCTGCTGCTCGATCCGAGCACCCGAGCGCTGACCATCGTGCTCCCGGATGGCACCACGATGGCCACCGGGCCGCCGCGAGCGAGGGCCGGGTGATGGTTGGCTTGATGGCACGTTTACTTTTCGTCGACGCGCGGGCCGCGCGCGCAGCGTTCGTTCGTACGGTCGCGGGGGTGGGAGTTGCAGGGAGGCTGACGGTTCGCTCAGTGCCTCGCGACTCGCGAGGTGACTCGCTCACGGCCAACGCGCACGCGCTCGGGCTCGACACGATCGATTCGATCGACGTCGCTGAAGTGGTCTTCCTCGGGGGCGAACTGTCCGACGCCGACCGCAGCCGGTTGGTCGACGTGCTCGTCGACCCGCTGCTGCAGGAAGCCTCGTGGGACGACCCGTCCGGCACCGTGATCGAGACCGCGTTGCTGCCCGGCGTCACCGATGCCAGAGCGGTCGCCGTCGAGCGAGCCGCCGAGATCCTCGGCATCGACCTGGCCGGCGTGGCCAGCGGGATGAGCTACACGATCACCGGAAGCACCGATGCCGCCGTGCTCGAACGGCTCACATCGCGACTGCTGACCAACCCGGTCATCGAACAGTCGTCGACGGGTCCCCTCACACCGTCGTTCGTCGACCGGACGGCAGCTGCCGACGACCAGGTCGAGATCGTCACGATCACGTCGCTCAACGAGGACGAACTGGCCGAGCTCAATCGGGAGCGGGGCATGTCGCTCGACCCGGCCGAGCTGCAGGTGCTGGCCAAGCACTTCGCCGACGCCGGCCGCGAGCCCACCGACGTCGAGCTCGAAACCATCGCCCAGACCTGGAGCGAGCACTGCGCCCACAAGACGTTCCGGGCGCACATCACCACCACGCGCGGCGATGCGATCGTGCCGCTGCTGCGCCAGCTGCGCGATGCCACCGATGCCATCGGTGCGCCGTTCCTGCGCAGCGCGTTCGTGGGCAACGCCGGGATCATCTCCTTCTCCCCCGGCACGACGTTGGCGGTCAAGGCCGAGACGCACAACCACCCGTCTGCGGTCGAGCCCTTCGGCGGGTCGAACACCGGCGTCGGCGGCGTCATCCGCGACGTGATGGGGGCAGCCCACCACCCGATCGCCATCACCGACATCCTCTGCTTCGGTCCCACCGACCTGCCGGCCGAGCAGCTGCCGGTCGGCGTGCTGCACCCACGACTGATCGAGGCTGGGGTCATCGCCGGTGTCGCCGACTACGGCAACAAGATCGGCCTACCCACGATCGCCGGAGCGGTGCTGTACGACCCGGCGTACACGGCCAACCCGCTCGTCTACGCCGGGTGCATCGGCATCGCCGCCGACGAAGCACCGCTGCCCGGCCCGCAACCGGGCGACCTGGTCGTCGTCCTCGGCGGCCGTACCGGCCGCGACGGCCTGCGCGGCGCCACGTTCTCCAGCGCCACGATGGACGCCACCACCGGTGACGTGGCCGGCGCCAGTGTGCAGATCGGCGACCCGATCGTCGAGAAGCTGCTGATCGATCTGCTCGCCGAGGTGCACGGGCTGTACTCCTCGATCACCGATTGCGGGGCCGGCGGGCTCAGCTCGGCCGTCGGCGAGATGGCCGAGGGCGTCGGCGCCGACGTCGATGTCGCCCTCGCCCCGCTCAAGTACCCGGGCCTGCGGCCGTGGGAGGTCTGGCTCAGCGAGGCCCAGGAGCGCATGGTGCTGGCGGTGCCCCCGGCCAACCTCGACTCGCTGCTCGAGCGGTGTCGGAAGTGGGCGGTCGAGGCCACCGTGCTCGGCACGTTCACCGGCGACGGCCAGCTGCGCGTCCGATCCGGCGCCGCCACGGTGGCGCTGCTCGACACCGCGTTCCTGCACGACGGTCGTCCGGCGCGCTCGATGGTGGCCGAGCTGCCAACGCCCCGTCGTGACGTGGCCACCCCACCCTCGTGCGTCGACCACGCGGGAGCGCTGCTGGCGTTGCTGGCCCACCCGAACCTGCGCTCGCGCGAAGCGGTGGTGCGCCGCTACGACCACGAGATCCTCGGCGCCACGGTGGTCCGTCCGCTGGTCGGCACCCACGCCGATGGCCACGCCGACGGGGTCGTCTGGGCGCGGCCGACCGACGTGCACGGCTTCGCCATCGGCATCGGCGTCAACCCGTGGTACGGCGAACTGGATCCGGAGCGCATGGCCCACGCCGTCGTCGACGAGGCGATCCGCAACGTCGTCGCCGTCGGCGCCGACCCCGATCGGGTCGCCCTGCTCGACAACTTCTCCTGGGGCGATCCGCGGCGCGAGTCCACCCTCGGCCAGTTGGTCGCCGCAGTGCAGGGCTGCTGCGACGCGTCGGTCGCCCACGGCGCGCCGTTCGTCAGCGGCAAGGACTCGCTGAACAACGAGTACCTGGGCGCCGACGGCCAGCGTCACGCCGTGCCACCCACGCTGGTCATCACGGCGCTCGCCCACGTGCCCGACGCGGGCGTCGTGGTCACCCCGGATCTGAAGCGGTCCGGCACCGCGCTCGTGCTGGTCGGCCGCACGCACTGCGAGTTCGGCGGCAGCCACCTGCTCAAGGTCCTCGGCACCGACCACCTCGACGTCAGCGTGCCCGGACCCGACGCCGAGGCACCCGCTCGCTACCGCCGGGTGCACGCCGCGCTGCGGGCCGGCAAGGTGCTGTCGTGCCACGACGTCAGCGAGGGCGGGGTCGTCACCGCCGTTGCCGAGATGGCCATCGCCGGTCGCTTCGGCGCTCACCTGCTGGCGCTTCCCGGGCCCGATCCCGTGTCCGGTCTGTTCAGCGAATCGATCGGGCGGTTGATCATGGAGGTCGACGTCGACGACCTCGACTGGCTGCGCAGCGTGATCATCGACGACATGGCCGTCATCGGCTCGGTCACCGACGACGGGGCGCTGGTGCTGCCCGACGGGGTTGCCGTGCCACTCGACCAGCTCGTCCAGGCTTTCACCGGGCACGTCCGATGAACGTGCCGGTCGCCCTCGTCATCGCCGGTCCGGGTACGAACCGCGACCACGACGCCGCCCACGCGCTGCGCCTGGCGGGGGCCGAGCCGCGCATCGTGCTCATCGCCGAGCTGGCCGCCGACCCGACGCTGCTCCAGTCCGCGCAGCTGGCGCTGGTCGCAGGCGGGTTCAGCCACGCCGACGCGCTCGGCGCCGGGCGGATGATGGCCCTCGACCTCGTGCACCGCGTCGGCGACGCCCTGCAGCAGTTCGTCGCCGCCGGCAAGCCGCTGATCGGCATCTGCAACGGGTTCCAGGTGCTCACCCGCACCGGCCTGCTACCCGGCGCGCTCGGGCACAACGCCAGCGGGCACTTCCAATGCGAGTGGGTGCACCTCGACGCCCCACCCAGTCGCTCGGTGTGGACGCAGGGCCTCGATCAGATCGACTGCCCGATCGCCCACGGCGAAGGCCGGTACGTGCACCCCGACCCTGCCGCCCTCGTCGCTGGCGGGCAGGTCGCGCTGCGTTACGCCGGCACCAACCCGAACGGATCGATCGACGCCATCGCCGGCGTGTGCGACCCCAGCGGCGTCGTCCTCGGACTCATGCCACACCCCGAGAACCACGTCATCGCCCGCCAGTTCCCCGGCCACGCGCGAGGCTCCAAGGGATCACTCGGGCTGGCGCTGTTCGAGCAGGGTGTTCGCCACGTCACCGGAGCAAGCTCATGACCACCACCACCGACCATCCGACCCTCGAGCCCTTCATGGACATCGACCTGCCGTTGCCCGACCGGCGCGATGGCAAGGTGCGCGTCTCGTACGAGTACGGGCCGCAGCAGCGCCTGTTCGTCACCACTGATCGTCTCTCCGCGTTCGACCGGGTCATCGCCGGCGTGCCGTGCAAGGGCCAGGTGCTCAACCAGCTCGCCGCGTGGTGGTTCGCCACGACGTCGGACATCGTCGCCAACCACGTCGTCGCCGTCCCCGATCCGAACGTGCTCATCGCCCGCACGGCCAGACTGCTGCCCGTGGAGGTCGTCGTGCGCGGCTACATCACCGGTGTCACCACCACCTCGCTCTGGCACCTGTACTCGCAAGGCGCCCGCGAGATCTACGGCCACACCTTCCCCAACGGGCTGTTGAAGAACACCGAGCTGCCCGACGCGATCGTCACCCCCACCACCAAGGCCGAGGCCGGGCACCACGACGAGCCGATCGGCGTCGACGACGTGGTCCGCGCTGGGCTCGTCGGCAGCGCGCTGTGGGCGCAGGTCCAGCAGGTGGCGTTGACCATGTTCCGCCGCGGGCAAGAGGTCGCCGCCAACGCCGGGCTGATCCTCGCCGACACGAAGTACGAGTTCGGGCTCGGTCCCGACGGCGAGCTGATGGTCGTCGACGAGATCCACACACCGGACTCGTCGCGGTACTGGGTGGCCGACAGCTACGCGGAGCTGCTCGACGCGGCGCAGGAGCCCGAGAGCCTCGACAAGGAGGTCGTCCGCCGTGCGCTGCGCGACGCCGGCTACCAGGGCGATGGTCCTCCGCCGGAGCTGCCCGCCGAGGTCTGGCAGGCCACCTCGCAGCGGTACATCGACACCTTCGAGCGCCTCACCGCAACCCCCTTCCAACCAGGCCGCACCCCGGTCGCCGAACGAATCCAGGAGTGGCACCGCCATGCAAGCTGAGACGCCCCCCACTCCCGTCGTACTTCGATCGTCGACTGAGGCCCACGGTTCGTTCGCCGACTCGTCGCGGACGAGTTCGACGCAGTCGGACTCACCAAAAGAGGAGTGCGGCGTCTTCGGTGTGTCGACGCCGCATGGCGATGGCGTGGCCCAGACGGTGTTCTTCGGGCTGTTCGCTCTCCAGCACCGCGGGCAGGAGGCCGCCGGCATCGCAGTCAGCGACGGCAGCCGGGTGCGCCTGCACAAAGACAGCGGTCTGGTCGCCAACGTCTTCAACCCGGCGACGATGGCCACGCTCACCGGCTACCACGGCATCGGCCACACCCGGTACAGCACCACCGGCGCCAACGCCTTGCGCAACATCCAGCCGTTCCTCGTCGAGACGATGCACGGGCCGCTGGCACTCGCCCACAACGGCAACCTGGTCAACGCCCCGGCGCTGCGCGACGAGCTGCTCGGTCGTGGCTTCGGGCTCACCGCCACCAGCGACACCGAGGTGATGACGCTGATGCTCGCCGCGGCCGGCGGCAAGACCTGGGAGGACCGTGTCGAGCGCACGCTGCCGGCGTGGAAAGGGGCGTTCTCGCTCGTCGTGCTGGCCAGCGACCGGGTCATCGCCGTGCGCGACCCGTGGGGCTTCCGCCCGATGAGCGTCGGCCGTCTGCCGCACGGCGGTCACGCGGTCGCCTCGGAGACGTGCGCGCTCACCACGCTCGGGTGCGTCGACATCAGCGAGGTCGCCCCCGGCGAGATCGTCACGTTGCAGGGCGCCGAGATCACCCGCCGCCAGGCGCTGACACCTGCGGCCACGCCGGCGCGCTGCACGTTCGAGTTCGTCTACTTCAGCCGCCCCGACAGCGTGTGGGCCGACCGCAACGTGCACCACGTGCGCCAGCGCCTCGGCGAAGAGCTCGCCGCCGAGGCGCCTGCTGACGCCGACGTGGTCATCCCGGTCCCCGACTCGTCGATCCCGGCGGCGATCGGCTTCAGCCGGGCCAGCGGCATCGCCCACAACGACGGCCTGATCAAGAACCGCTACATCGGCCGCACGTTCATCGAACCGACGCAGGACCTCCGCGAGCGCGGCGTGGCCCTGAAGTTCAACGCGCTGGCCGAGAACCTGGCCGGCAAGCGGGTGATCATGATCGACGACTCGCTGGTCCGTGGCACCACCGCCGGCCCGCTGGTCAAGCTGGTCCGCGACGCCGGCGCCACCGAGGTGCACCTGCGGATCACCTGCCCACCGATCACCCACGCCTGCCACTTCGGCGTCGACATGGGGCACGACGGCGACCTGATGGCATCGCGGCTGAACATCGAAGAGATGCGCGAGTTCATCGGCGCCGACTCGTTGGCCTTCCTGTCGCTCGAAGGGATGATGCGGGCGATCACCCACGACGCCCGCGGCGAGGAGGCCGGTTTCTGCAACGCCTGCTTCACCGGCCGCTACCCGATGCCCGTCGGTGAAGCCGCAGCGAAGCTGTCGTTCGAAGGCGTGCTGGCATGAACGGTGTCCTGGCATGAACGTCGTCGTCATCGGATCGGGCGGGCGCGAGGCGGCCATCGCCTGGGCGTGTCGCCGCCACGGCCACCTGGTCGTCGTGCAGCCCGAGCTGACCGACAACGTCGAGGTCGGTGCCGTCGATCTGGTCATCGTCGGTCCGGAGTCGTCGCTCGTCGCCGGGGTCGCCGACGAGTGCGCCCGCCGCGGGGTCCCCTGCTTCGGCCCTACCGCGGAGCTCGCCCGGCTGGAGTCGTCGAAGGGCTTCACTCGTTCGTTGGCCCTGCAGCTCGGCCTGCCGTCGCCGCGGTTCGTTCGCAGCGACGATGCCGACACGGCCATCCGCTGGTGGCACGACAGCGGCCTCCCGGTGGTCGTCAAGCAGGACGGCCTCGCCGCCGGCAAGGGCGTCATCGTCGCCGACACCGCAGCCGCGACCGACGCAGCCATCCGCGAGCTGGTGGCGCACGGTTCGATCGTGCTCGAAGAGCGCCTCAGTGGGCCGGAGTGCAGCTTGATGGTGCTGTGCGACGGCAAGGTCGGCCGGCCGCTGCCGCTGGCGCAGGACCACAAGCGGATCGGCGACGGCGACGTCGGCCCGAACACCGGCGGGATGGGCGCCTATGCGCCGGCGCCGGTCCCGTACGACGCAGCCGACCTGACCGCCACGTTCGTGCAACCGGTGCTCGATCACTTCGCCGCCAAGGGGACGCCGTTCGTCGGCGTGCTCTACGCCGGGTTGATGCTCACCACCGACGGGCCGCGTCTGCTCGAGTTCAACTGCCGTTTCGGCGATCCCGAAGCGCAGGCCGTGCTCCCGCTGCTCGAGTCCGACCTCGCCGAGCTCGCCCTCGCTGCGTGCCACGGCACGTTGGCCGACGCCGAGATGCGATTCGCTCCCGGGGCCGCCTGCGCGGTGGTCGCTGCAGCGCCCGGCTACCCCGACGCACCGCAGCTCGGTGGCGCCATCAGTGGGCTGCGACGCGACCAGCGCTCCGGGGCGCTGACGTTCCTGGCCGGGACCGACGGCGAGGTCGTCACCGGTGGTCGCGTCTTCGCCGTCACCGGTCTCGGCGCCGACCTCGGCGCGGCTCGGGCCAACGCCTACACCGCGCTCGGCGAGATCCACTTCCCCGGCATGCAGGTGCGCAACGACATCGGCTGGCGTGCCATCGGTGCCACCCTCACGTCGTACGCGGCGGCCGGTGTCGACATCGACGAGGGCACCCGCGCCGTCAGCCAGATGAAGGAGGCCGTCGAGCGCACGCACGGGCCGGCGGTGCTGCGCGGCCTCGGCAGCTTCGGCGGGTCGTTCAGCGGTGCGGCGATCAAGGCGATGGACGAGCCGGTGCTCGTTGCGTCCACCGATGGCGTCGGCACCAAGGTCGAGCTCGCCGCCCGCCTCGGCAGGTACCGCGGCGTCGGCATGGACATCGTCAACCACTGCATCAACGACGTCCTCGTGCAGGGCGCCCGCCCGCTGTTCTTCCTCGACTACGTGGCCTCCAGCCGCCTCGACGCCAACCAGGTCGCCGAGGTCGTGCAGGGCATGGCCGCGGCATGTGAGGCGTCGGGATGTGCGCTGCTCGGTGGCGAGACGGCCGAGATGCCCGGCGTGTACGCCGACGGCGCGTTCGACATCGCCGGCACGCTCATCGGCCTGGTCGAGCAGCGCGACCTGCTGCCCCGCGACGACCTGCACGACGGCGACGTGCTCATCGGCGTCGCCTCCAACGGCCCGCACACCAACGGCTACTCGTTCCTGCGCAAGCTGTTCCAGTGGTTGCCGATGGAGAGCACCCCGCCCGGCTTCGATCGGTCGCTCGGCGACACGCTCCTCGAACCGCACCGCAGCTACCTGCCCGTGCTGGAGGCCGCACTGGCCACCGGGTTGGTGAAGGCGCTCGCCCACATCACCGGCGGCGGGCTGCCGGAGAACCTGCCGCGGGTGCTGCCGGGCGACTGCGACGCGGTCGTCGAGCTCGGCTCGTGGCCGGTGCCGCCGCTGTTCCGCCTGGTGCGCGAAGCCGCAGTCGGCTTCGGCACCCACGAGCTGTACCGCACGGTCAACATGGGCATCGGCATGGTCATCGTCTGCGCGCCGGGCGATGTGGCCGCCGTGCAGGCATCGATCGCCGAACCGACGTGGCGCATCGGCAGCCTCCAATCCGGCGGCGGCAAGGTGCTGCTGCGATGAACGGTGCTGCTGCGATGAACGGTCGGCTGCCCCGGATCGTCGTGCTCGCCTCCGGGCACGGCAGCAACCTGCAGGCGATCATCGACGCCGGCGCCGATGGCCGGCTGCCCGCCGAGGTGGTCGCCGTCGTCTCCGACCGGCGCGACTCCGGCGCGCTGCACCGCGCCACGCTGGCCGGCATCCCGTCGGTGCTGGTCGAGCGCCACCAGGATCCGCTGGAGCCACGCGCCGACTACGACGCCCGGCTGGCCGACATCGTCGCCGGCTTCTCGCCGCAGGTCGTCGTGCTCGCCGGATGGATGCGCCTGCTGTCGATGAGCTTCCTCGGCTGGTTCCCGTCGATGGTGGTCAACCTCCACCCTGCGTTGCCCGGCGAGCTCGCCGGCACGCACGCCATCGAGCGGGCCTTCGACGAGTGGCGCGAGGGGCGACGCACCCGTACCGGCGTGATGGTCCACCTCGTGCCCGACGAAGGCGTCGACGACGGTCCGGTGCTGGCGACGCGCGAGGTTCCGTTCCTCGACGGCGACACACTCGACACCATCACCGCACGCATCCACGAGGTCGAGCACGAGCTGCTCGTCCACACCCTGGCCACCCTTTGCACGACAGGAGCGCACGCATGAGCAACCGCGAATTCTTCGACCGCTTCGAAGCCCTCACCTTCGACGACGTGGTCGTCGTCCCCGGGTACAGCGACGTGCTGCCCGACACGGTGGACACGTCGGCCACCTTTGCCGCCGACATCGTGCTCGCCGTCCCGGTCGTGTCCGCGGCGATGGACAAGGTCACCGAGGCGCGCATGGCCATCGCCCTTGCCCGCGAGGGCGGCATCGGCGTGATCCACCGCAACCTGGCCATCGCCGATCAGGCAGCCGAGGTGCAGAAGGTCAAGCGCAGCCAGAGCGGGATGATCACCGACCCGGTCACCCTCCCCCCGTCGGCCACGTTGCACGACGCCGAGGAGCTGATGAACCGCTTCAAGTTCTCGGGCGTGCCGATCACCGATCCGTCCGGCCGGCTCGTCGGCATCCTCACCAACCGAGATCTGCGGTTCTGCAGCGCTGCCGACTACGACCGGCCGGTCACCGAGTTCATGACCAGCATCGGCCTGGTCACCGCGCGCGAGGGCACCACCCTCGAAGAGGCCAAGGTGCTGCTGCAGAAGCACCGCATCGAGAAGCTGCCGCTCGTCGACGACGACCAACGCCTGATCGGATTGATCACGGTCAAGGACATCCTCAAGCGCCAGGAGTTCCCCAACGCGACGCGCGACGGCGGTGGCCGCTTGCGCTGTGCCGCAGCCGTGGGCGTCGGCGCCGACCTCGAAGAGCGCGTCGACGCGCTGGTCGCGACCAAGGTCGACGCCGTCGCCATCGACACCGCACACGGCCACTCGGCCGGCGTGATCAAGGCCATCGAGCGGATCAAGGCGGCCTGGCCGTCGCTGCCCGTGATCGCCGGCAACGTGGTCACCGAAGATGGCGTCGATGCGCTGGTCAACGCCGGGGCCGACGCGGTGAAGGTCGGCGTCGGCGCCGGGTCGATCTGCACCACTCGCGTGGTCAGCGGCGCCGGGATGCCGCAGCTGTCGGCGATCTGGTTCACCGCTCAGCACGCCCGCCGCCGGGGCATCCCGATCATCGCCGACGGCGGGATCACCTACTCCGGCGATGTCGTCAAGGCCATCGCCGCCGGCGCCGAGACCGTCATGCTCGGCTCGATGCTGGCCGGCACCGACGAAGCGCCCGGCGAGCTGGAGCTGTTCGAGGGCCGTCGCTACAAGACCTACCGGGGCATGGGTTCGATGGGCGCCATGCAGGGCTTGGGCGCCGATCGCTACGCGTCCGCACAGTCGAGCTCGACCAACACCCGCAACACCGCGGTCGGCGCGGCAACCCGCAAGCTCGTGCCCGAGGGCATCGAGGGTCGGGTCGCCTACGCCGGCACCCTGGGCGACGTCGTCTACCAGCTCGTCGGCGGGTTGCGCAGCGGCATGGGCTACGCCGGCGCAGCGACGCTGGAGTCGCTGCGTGGTGGGGCGAGGTTCATGAAGGTCACCACGGCCGGGCGCGAAGAGAGCCATCCGCATGACGTGACGATCACCAAAGAGGCGCCGAACTACTCGACGCGTGGCTGACGGCGCGAACCTGGTCCGATGACCGAGCGCAAACCGCCGGGCGCCAGCTGGGAGAGCTGGGTCGATCAGCAGATCCGCGAGGGCATCGAGCGCGGCCAGTTCGATCGCCTTGCCGGCACGGGCAAGCCGTTGGCCGGGCTCGATGGCACCGGCGACGTCGTGCGCGACGAGGACTGGTGGGTGAAGGAGAAGCTCAAGCGCGAGGAGGTCAGCTTCCTGCCGCCGGCGCTCGCCGTGCGCAAGGAGCTCGACGAGGCGCGGGTGAAGATCGACGCGGCGATCCTCGAGCACACGGTGCGCAAGATCGTCGCCGAGATCAACGACCGCATCCGTGAGGTCAACCGCGGCACGATCAGCGGACCACCCTCCACGCTGATGCCACTCGACGTCGAGCAGACCGTCATCAACTGGCGCACCAGACGCGACGCGGCGCGCTAGCAGTCAGCCGGGGCAGGGTCGGTTCACGGAGACGGCGGTGGCCCACCGACCTCGACGGAGATGTCGACGGTCACCGGCGGAGCCTCGCTGGCCAACGAGGAGCCCGTCTCCGGCGTGCGGGCCGGGACGGTCGAGCCGACGCCGGGGATCGTCGTCGAGGTCGGCGTCGTCGGGTCGTCACGTTGGACGCGATCCCACCAGCCGAGTGCCACGCCGCCGGCGAGCACGAAGCCGACGAGGACGGCGAGCGCCGAGGTCACCCACAGGCGCGCCGGGCGCCGACGGTAGAACTGGCCCATCCAGGCGTCGAAGGTGCGATGCGAGCCGCGACCCAGCCGCGACACGGAGAACATCGCCCCGAGGTCGATGATCGCCCGGCACACCAGCGCGATGGCCACCAGGCTGCCGAGGATGATCGTCGCGGTCAGCCCCCAACCGGAACCGTGGAAGGTCTCGGTGAGCGTGCTCGGTCGATCGCTGAACTTCACGGCCAGCAGCGCGTCGCGCAGGTCGCCGCGGCTGATGCCCTTGTAGGTCGTGTGCTCGGCCCAGGCCAACATGACCCAGGCCAGGATGACGACGGCGCCCGAACGCACGACCGTCTGACGGCCGCCCGGCGGCAACGGCACCCTGCGCACCCAGGCGATCGCCCCGAGCACGACCAACGTCAGCGCGGAGCCGAGCAGGAAGTAGATGAGGAACGGCACGATCGACGCGGCAGTGGCCAGTGCGAGGACGGCGAGCACGGTGGCGGTCAGCCCGATGACGAGGTCGGCCACCCAGTCGTCGTCGTCGCCCCATTCGCCGGGGCCGACGTAGCCGGCTTCCCAGCGCGGTCGCCACGCGGACCGCGACGGCGGCATCACCCGCTCCCACTCGGCGCGCGACAACGGCGGCGGCATCGGTGGCGTCGGCACGCCGACGGGTCGGCGTGCGTTGCGCAATTGACGCACGAACTCGCTCACGCCGGCGACGACACCCACGCCGAGCACGAACCCGAACGGTGCAGCACTCATGCGCTGATGCCCCGATTATCCAACGCCGGTCCCCGCTCGCATCCGGCGGAGGTTAGCGGCCGCATCGCGACGCGGCAGGTCACGCCAGCTTCTCGACGAACCCTTCGAGCTGGCGGAGGTTGCGGCACTCGTAGACCCCGTCGGTGTGCGTGCCGTAGTCGCCGACGATCGAATCACCGGTGTTCCAGTAGCTGCGCGGCTCGGGGTTCAACCAGTACACGTGGCGGGCGCGCTGGCGGATCTCCTTGACCACCCATGCCTGCGAGGCGTGGTAGTTGTTGCGCGCATCGCCGAGCAGCAGCACGGTGGTCTTCGGTCCGATGTCCTTGCCGTAGCGCTCCCAGAACACCTCGAAGGCATGCCCGTAGTCGCTGTGGCCGTCCACCCAGACGACGTCCGCCTCGGTGTTGACGCGGTGGATCGCCTCTTGGATGTCCTCGGTGGACTTGAAGTAGTCGGTGACCTCGTCGATGCCGTCGATGAACACGAACGAGCGCACCTTCGAGAACTGACCCTGCAGCGCGTAGACGAGCATCAGGGTGAAGCGGGCGAACGCCGCCACCGATCCGGAGATGTCGGCGACGACCATCAGCTCGGGCTTCGACGGGCGCGGGTACTTGAACTTCGGCTCGGCCGGCACGCCGCCGTAGCTGAGCGAGTGGCGCACCGTGTTGCGAAAGTCGAGCGGACCCTTGCGTCCGTGCCGGCGCTTGCGCGTCAGGCGCGCGGCGAGCTTGCGGGTCAGCGGGTAGAGCGCCTTCTTCAGGCTCTGCATCTCGTCACGCGACGCGTGCATGAACTCGACGTCTTCGGGCAGCGGCTTGCGCAGCGTCTTGGCCATCGCCTCGGCACCGCGGTCGGCCACGAGGCGGCGACGGATCTCCGCCTCGATCTCCTTCTTGAACTGCTCGATGCGGCTCTCGTACTCGTCCTTCTCGAGGCGCTCCTCGAGTGCGGTGAGCTCGCCGCCGACCTCCTGCTTGGAGGCCTCCATCAGCTTGTCCATCATCCCGTCGAGGTCGAGGTTCCGCAGCGTGCGGTAGAGGTAGTACGTGCCGCCGACGGGGCGGCCCGGCTCCATGCCGGCGAAGCGCTGCACGGCCTGGCGGGCGAGGGCGCGCATCATCGCCTGGTCGCCGTTCATCAGCGCCTGCAGCAACATCTGGGCCAGCTCTTCGGGCGTCATCGACTCCATGCCGCCGCCGGAGCCCTTGCCTTCACCCTGGCGCATCTGCTCCTGCATCTCGCGCCACATCTCGTCGATGTCGTCCTCGCCGCCCTCACCGATCTTGTACTCCGGGCCGCGCAGGCTGAAGTAGACCTCGAAGACGGTTTCGAACGCGCGCCAGTGCGCGTTGTTCTTGACCATCGTGGCGGCGAGCGCGTACTTGAACGCGTCGCGATCCTCGATCGGGATGTGCTGCACCGCTTCCATCGCGTCGAGGTTCTCGGTGAGCGACACCGGCAGCCCGGCGTTGCGCAGCTCGACGACGAAGCCGGCCAGCAGATCAAGCATGTTCGGGTGTCACCCTTACTTGTCGACCGACAGCTCTTTGGCCGCCTTGGCGATGTCGGTCTGGTACTTGAGCAGGATGTGCAGCGTCTCTTTGGCCTGCTGCGCCTCGATGTGCTCGATGCCGAGCAGCACGAGGGTGCGGGCCCAGTCGATGGTCTCGCTGACGCTCGGGGCCTTCTTCAGGTCGAGCTGGCGGATGCTGCGCACGATGCGGGCGATCTGGTCGGCGAGGTTGTCGCTGACGCCCGGCACCTTGGTGACGACGATCTCCTTCTCACGATCCATGTCGGGGTAGTCGACGTGGAGGTAGAGGCAGCGGCGCTTCAACGCCTCGCTCAGCTCGCGAGTGTTGTTGGAGGTGAGGAACACCATCGGGATCTGCTTGGCGGTGATCGTGCCCAGCTCGGGGATGCTGACCTGGTACTCGCTGAGGATCTCGAGCAGCAGCGCCTCGGTCTCGACCTCGACGCGGTCGACCTCGTCGATCAGCAGCACGACGGGGTCGTCGGCGGTGATCGCTTCGAGCAGTGGACGGGTGAGGAGGAACTCGTCGCTGAAGATGTCGTCGTGGATCTCGTTCCACGAGTCGCTGTTCTTGTCGGCCTGGATGCGCAGCAGCTGCTTCTTGTAGTTCCACTCGTACAGCGCCTTGGACTCGTCGAGCCCCTCGTAGCACTGCAGGCGGATCAAGCGCGCGCCGGTCATCTCGGCGATGCTCTTGGCCAGCTGCGTCTTGCCGGTGCCCGCGGGCCCCTCGACGAGGACCGGCTTGCCCAGCCGATCAGCCAGGAAGGCGACGCCGGCAATGCCGTCGTCGGCCAGGTAGTGGACGTCCTTCAGACCATCACGGACCTGCTGGACGCTCTCGAAACGAGGTGCCATGTCGGCACCCTACAAGCCGACTTGACCCCACGGTCAATCGGAATCCCCCACCCCGCCGACCCCCACCCAGCCAGCCCACCCGTCCATCCATCCGTGAGTCCCAACCACCACCAGCGGTGTCGAAACTCACGAACCCAGACATCCGTGAGTTTGACCACCCGCCGCGGTGGTTGAGACTCACGGTCGACTCCGGCGATCGGCCGGTACGGTGCTGAGCGGCTTCCCCCGACACCTCGTCGAACGCGCGGAGAGCCCCATGTCCAGTCCCCTGACCTCGCTTGCCGTCATCGGAGATCGCTGCCGCAGCCGGCACGGCGTCATCGCCGCGAGCGAGATCGCTGCACTCGACGTCTCCGCGCGCCAACGTGAGCGACTCGTCGACGCCCGGCTGCTGGTGCCGGTCGTCCGTGGCGTGTACCGCCTGACCTCGACGCCCGAGACGCTGGAGTCCCGATGCCTCGCCTACTGCCTCGCACGTCCCGATGTGTTCATCACGGGTCGTGCCGGCGGACGTCTGTGGGGCGTCCGACGTATGGGCGCGATCGGCGTGGACTCAACGATCGCCGTGCGGCTGCCTCACTTCGCCAACGCGTTCAATGTTCCCGGCGTGCTGCAGCGCCGGTGCAACGCGCTCGATCCGTCCGACATCGTCATCCGAGAGGACGGCATCCGAGTCGCCAGCCCGCCACGGCTGCTGTTCGACCTCGCGTTCGATCTTGACGACCTCGATCTGGAGTCGGCCATCGAGCAGGTGCTCGATCGACGTTGGTGCACGATGCCGACGTTGCTGGACACCGGCCGACGTCTGTTCCACCGGGCGCGGCCGGGCTCGACCCGCTTCGCTCGAGTCATCAACCGCCGTCCGGAGTGGCTGAAACCAGCTGATTCGCACCTCGAGGTGAAGTTGTTCGACGCACTCCGATCCGCCGGTGTCACCGGCATGACCCGTCAGCACCCGATCCCACTACCCAGCGGGTGGACGATTCACGCCGACATCGCCGTGCCGTCGCTGAAGTGGGCCATCCCGGTGGATCACATCGAGTGGCATGGCGGACGGGTCGACGCGCAGCGCGACAAGCAGAACGACCGCCAGGCCCGGGCACTCGGCTGGGTCGTCGACCGGGTCACCGACGACGACATCGACCACCGGCTGGCTCGCACGACCGCCGAGCTCCTACACGTCTGGCACCGCCTCCGATCCGCCGCGTGAGCTTGGGCCACCTTTGCGGTCGCTGAAACTCACGGATGATGACGTCCGTGAGTCCCAACCACTTCGGTGGTGACCGAAACTCACGGATGAGGCTGGATGGGCTGGATGGGCGGGCGGGGGGTGGGGCGGGGGCGGTTGGGGTGGGGAACGTAGAGTCGGGGGGATGTCTGGGGCGTTGGAGTTGCCGGTGCGGGGGTTCATCGACGCGGTGGCGGGCGACCTCGGGACGTTGAGCGGGCGCCAGGCCGCGGCACACCTCGCCGACGTGACGGTCGAGGCAGCCAACATCGCCGCAGCGATCATCGCCAGCGACGGCCGCTTCACCGAGGCCGAGCTCGACGGCTACCTCGACGCCGTCGGTCCACTGCTCGACCCGCCACTGGTCACCTCGGCGATGGCGCTGCGCGACGCCGGCGTGCTCGAACGGGCCACCGACTGGCTCGCCCAGCCGAGCGTGCTGTTCGACCTCCTCGCCCGAGCGGACGCCCGCGATGGCGGCACCCGCGCCCAGCGCTACTACGAGCTCGCCCTGCGCCTGGCCCACGTCACCGCGGCGCTCGACCTCGTGCCCTCCCCCGCCGAGCTCGACGCCATCGATCGCCTGCGCACGTCGATGCTCCACCACCTCGACGCCGTCGGCGTTGCTCGCCCCGGCCAACCGGCACCGATCAAGCCCGCCACGCAGGGCTCCGCGGCGGCTCCGACACCCTCACCCACCCTCGACGCCGCGCCGACGACACCCGCGGTTCCGCTCGAGCAGCTGCTGGCTCAGCTCGATCAGCTCGTCGGGCTGGCCAACGTGAAGGCGGAGGTTCGTCGTCTGAGCAGTTTGTTGCAAGTGCAACAACTTCGAGGCGAGCGCGGGCTTCCCGTCATCGAGACCAGTCATCACCTCGTCTTCACCGGCAACCCCGGCACCGGCAAGACCACCGTCGCCCGGCTCCTGTCGCAGATCTACCGCAGCATCGGCGTCGTCTCGAAGGGCCAGCTCGTCGAGACCGATCGCTCCAAGCTCGTCGCCGGCTACGTCGGCCAGACCGCGCTGAAGACCGGCGAAGCGTTGAACGCGGCCCTCGGCGGAATGCTCCTCGTCGACGAGGCGTACGCGCTCGCCCGCGGCGGCGACAACGACTTCGGACGCGAGGCCATCGACACGCTCGTCAAGTTCATGGAGGACCACCGCGAGGACCTGGCGATCGTCGCCGCCGGCTACCCGGTCGAGATGGCCGAGTTCATCGACGCCAACCCGGGTTTGAAGAGCCGCTTCACGCGCACGATCTCCTTCCCCGACTACACCGACGACGAGCTCGTCGGCATCTTCCTCCGACTCGGCGAGACCAACCGCTACTCGTGCACCGACGACGCACTCGCCGGTGTGCGCCACCTGATCAGCATCGAGCCACGCACCCGCGGCTTCGGCAACGCCCGCTTCGTGCGCAACCTGTTCGAGACGGCGATCGCCCACCAGGCGATGCGCCTCGCTCCCCTCGACGAGCCGTCGGAGGAGCAGCTGACCACGCTGACTGCCGACGACATCGCCCCGGTCGACGTCTGACCCGCGGGTACCCTGTGCCGCCATGACCGTCGTGCTCGTGGTGCTCGCCATCGCTGCAGCAGCAGGAGCGGTGCTCGCGCTGGCCAAGCGCCGCGGCCGCACGCCACGATCCACCGTCGCCAGCATCGACCCGTTCACCGTCGGCGAACCGTGGCGCCGGCACGTGTCCGCCGCGCAGGGGTCGTTGCGCCGCTACCGCGAGATCGTCCGAGCAGCACCATCGGGCCCGTTGCGCGAACGGCTGACGACGATCGCCACCCAGGTCGAGCACGGCGTCGACGAGTGCTGGCAGGTGGCCAAGCGCGGCGACGAGCTCGACGGCACCCTGCGACGGCTCGACGCGCCGAGCTTGCAGAACCAGCTGCTGCGAGCCAACGCCGCCGGCGACACGGCGATGGCGACCTCACTGCAGGCGCAACTCGATTCGGCCAACCGCATCCGCGCCACACGCGACGACGCCGACCAGCAGCTGCGCCATACCACGACGCGCCTCGGCGAGCTGCTCGCGCAGGCGTCCGAGGTGAGCATCGGCGGCGACACGACCGAGCAGCTCGGCACCGCAGTCGACGACGTCGTCACCCAGCTGGAGTCGTTGCGTCTCGCCGTGCAGGACGTCAACGCCATCGGTCGCGGCGGCCCGGAGCCCGGACAAGCCGCCACCGCGACGTGAACGACGCCGCGCCCAGCCTGCTGCGCTCCAACATCGCCGTCGCCAGCGGCACGGCGATGTCGCGCCTGACCGGGCTGCTGCGCGTCGTCGTGTTCGCCATGGTCATCGGCCGCACCTCGTTGGCCGACGCGTACAACAGCGCCAACCAGACCCCGAACGCGATCTACGAGCTGCTCCTCGGCGGCGTGCTCTCGGCGTCGTTGGTCCCGCTGTTCACCCGCCAGGCCGAGGACAAGGACGACGAGGGCACGTCCGCCGTCATCACCATCGCCCTGCTCGCGGTCGCTGCGTTGACGTTGATCTCCGTGCTCGCCGCGCCGTGGATCTTCCGCGTCTTCGCGGTGAACGTCTCGGACTCCGTCGATGCCGACCTGTACCGCGCCGTCGGCACGTCGCTGGCACGCATCTTCCTCATCCAGATCCTCTTCTACGGCGTCAGCGCGGTGGTCAGCTCGTTGCTGAACGCGCACCGCCGGTTCTTCGCCGCGGCGTGGGCGCCGGTGCTGTCCAACATCGTCATCATCGGCGGTCTGCTGCTCGTGCCGCACGTCGTCGACGGTGGCAAGCCGGCGCTCGGTGACGTCATCTCCGACAGCGCGCTGCGCTGGACTCTCGGTCTCGGTGCCACCGCCGGCATCGCCGTGATGGCCATCGCCATGGTGCCCGCGTTGCGCGCCACCGGCGTCAACCTGCGATGGAACCCGGACGTCCACAACCCGTCGGTGAAGCGACTGACGAAGCTCTCGGTGTGGACGCTCGGCTACGTGCTGGCCAACCAGGTGGCGGTGATCGTCGTCGCCAACCTCGCCCAGCCGGGCAGCGGCCAGGTCGATGCGTACAGCAAGGCGTACACGGTGTTCGTGCTCCCCCACGGTCTGCTCGCCGTGTCGATCGCCACGACCTTCGAACCGGAGATGGCACGCAGCGTGAAGCGCCGTCAGAAGGCCGAGTTCATCGACCGCACCTCGCTCGGTGTGCGGCTCGTGGCGCTGCTCGCCGTGCCCGCCGGTCTCCTCCTGTTCACCCTGCGCCGGCCGATCATCGGGCTGGCCCTGCAGCACCGGCGGTTCACCGCGCTCGACGCGCTGATCACCAGCCGCGCCCTCGGCGGGTTCGCGCTCGGCCTCGTCGGCTTCTCCGTCTACCTGTTCACGTTGCGTGCCTTCTACTCGCACGGCGACGCGCGTACGCCGTTCGTCATCAACGTCTTCGAGAACGTGATCAACATCGTGCTGGCCATCGTCCTCGTCGACCGCTACGGCGTGCTCGGTCTCGGCCTGTCGTTCGCCATCGCCTACCTCGTCGCGTCCATCTGGGCGCTCAACGTGCTGTCCTACAAGGTGCCCGGGTTCCACCTGCGCCCCCTGCTCGTCAGCATCGGGCGGATGCTGCTCGCCGGCGCGATCCTGGCCGAGGTGAGCTGGGCCGTCGCCCAGGTGATCGGATCCAACAGCGGGCTCGGGTCGCTGGCTCGGGTCACCGTTGCCGGTACCGCCGGAGTCGCCGCCTACGTGGCCGTCCTCACGCTGCTCGGCGCGCCGGAACTGCACCAAGTCCGATCACGTCTGCTGTCGCGATTCACCTAGAGTCGCGGCCATGTTCAAAGTGTTCAAGAAGTGGTGGAAGTACATCGGCGCGAAGTTCGGGCGTGATTTCGAGCAGCGTGCCGACCCGGCGGTCCAGCTGGAGCAGGCGCTCACCGAAGCGCAGGAGCAGCACCGTCGCCTGAAGGATCAGGCCGCCAACGTCATCGCCAACCAGAAGACCGCCGAGCTCCGGCTCAACGCGAAGATGACCGAGCTGGAGAAGCTCAACGCCAACGCCCGTCAGGCGCTGATCATGGCGTCGGATGCGCAGAAGGCCGGCGACGCCACCAAGTCCGCGCAGTACAACAGCGCCGCAGAGACCATCGCCAACCAGCTGATCCAGGTCGAGACCGACGTCGCCGGCCTGAAGGCGATGGTGCTCGACGCCACGCAGGCTTCGGATCAGGCCAAGGCCGCCGTGCAGCAGAACAGCCGCCTGCTCCAGCAGAAGCTGGCCGAGAAGAGCCGCCTCCTGTCGCAGCTCGACCAGGCCAAGATGCAAGAGCAGATGAACTCGGCCATGTCGCAGCTCAGCGAGACCGTCGGCGACGACGTGCCGACGCTGAACGAGGTGCAGCAGAAGATCGAGGCGCGCTACGCGAAGGCGAAGGCGCACAGCGAGCTCAACGACACCTCGGTCGAGTCGCGCGTGCTGGAGATCGAGCAGGCCACGTCCAACGTCGCCGCGCAGAGCCGGCTCAGCGAGCTGCGTGCCGAGCTCGGCCTCGACGGTGCCGCCGCCGCCCCCGCAGCAGCAACGCAACCGGCGGTCGAGCCGGGCACGCCCGCGACCTGATCAGACCAGCACGGCCCTACACCAGCACCACCCTAAACCAGCACAACGAGGTCGTCGCGGTGGATGACCTCGTGGGCGACATCGCTCGGCAGGTCGGACGTCCGCTTGCCGATGATGGTGCGCAGCACCGATGACTCGCTGAGCACCATGCCTCGCGCCACGGCCACACCAGCCGCGTCGCGCACCTCGACCACGTCGCCCTCGTCGAACGCGCCATGCACGGCGGTCACTCCTGCCGGCAGCAACGAGCGACCGAGGTCGAGCAGCGCCCGCCGGGCACCGTCGTCGACGACGATCACACCGTCCACCTGACGAGCGAAGCCGATCCACAGCTTGCGTGCCGGCAGCCGCTTGCCCTTCGGCTGGAACGTGGTGCCGACCTCCTCGCCACGCACCGCGCCGACGAGCACATCGGGGTGCGTCGCCTTGGCGATCACCGCGCGCACTCCCGACCACGACGCCATCCGCGCCGCCGACAGCTTGGACGCCATGCCGCCGCTGCCCCGGTTGGAGCCGGTGCTCCCGGCCACCACCGTGGCCAACGTGTCCTCGACGATCACCTCGCGCACGAGCTGCGCGTCGGCGTTCGTGCGTGGGTCGGAGGTGTACAGCCCTGGCGTGTCGGTGAGCAGCACCAGCAGATCGGCCGAGACGTTGTGGGCGACGAGCGCGGCGATGCGGTCGTTGTCGCCGTAGCGGATCTCGTCGCTGGCGATGGCGTCGTTCTCGTTGACGATCGGCACGCAGCCGAGCTCGAGCAGCCGGGTCAGCGTCTGGCGGGCGTGCAGGTACTGACGTCGATCGATGAAGTCGTGCGGGACCAGCAGCACCTGGGCGGCGACCACATCGTGGTCGCCGAGCGCGCGGTTGTAGTGCTCCATCAGCCGGCTTTGCCCCACCGCCGCCAGCGCCTGCAGCGTCGGCATGTCGGTCGGCCGTGCCGGCAGGCCGAGCGCCGCGACGCCGGCGGAGACCGCACCGGAGCTGACGAGGATCACCTCGTGGCCGAGGTGGCGAAGCGCCGCCATCTGGGACGCGAGCGACCGAACGACCTCCTCGTCGATCACGCCGAGCTCGGAGGTGATCGACGACGTGCCGATCTTCGCCACGACGCGCACGGCTCAGACCTCCTGCGCGTACTCGAAGCTGAAGCCGGCGATCCACACGACGTCGCCGTCCATCGCCCCGGCGCGAGCGAGCATCCGCTGCACGCCCAACCGCTTCAGCTGGTGATCGATGTACGACAGCGCTTCGGGCGTGGTGACGTCGTTGAGCGCGACGATGCGCTCGACCTGCCGACCGACGAGTCGGAACTCGTGCTCGCCCATGCGCTCGACTCGCCCGCCTTCGGGCTCCGGTCGGAGGATGACGATGCCTTCGTTGGCCGGCTGCTCGCTGCGCGCCACGTGCACGAGCGCAGCCATCTTGCCGACCAGCTCGCGCACGCCCTGGTTGGTGGCTGCTGACAACCGCTCGCCGTCCCAGGGCTGATCGGCGATGTCGCTCTTGGTGCCGATGACGATGCGCGGCCGCTCCAGCAGCTCCGGTCGGTACTGACCGAGCTCGTGCAGCAGCACCCGCTCCTGCTCCTCCGGTGAGATGCCCTCCATCGAAGCGAGGTCGAGCATGATGCACATCACCCGTGCTCGCTCGATGTGCCGCAGGAACTGGTGCCCGAGACCGCGCCCCTCACTGGCGCCCTCGATCAACCCGGGGATGTCGGCGACGACGAACTCGGTGTGCTCGTCGAGCTTGACGACGCCGAGGTTCGGCTCGAGCGTGGTGAACGGGTAGTTGGCGATCTTCGGCTTGGCCGCGCTGATCACGCTGATCAGCGTGCTCTTGCCGACGTTGGGGAAGCCGACGAGGGCGACGTCGGCCATCAGCTTGAGCTCGAGCTTCAGCCATCGCTCCTCGCCGTGCTCGCCCTGCTCGGCGAACGTCGGGGCGCGCCGCTTGTTCGACCAGAACTTGGCGTTGCCGCGGCCACCGCGCCCACCGCCGGCGGCAAGCCAACGATCGCCGTGGTTGGCCAGGTCGGCAAGCAGCTCGCCGGTGTACATGTCGGAGAAGACGGTGCCCTCCGGCACGTGCACCTCGAGGCTCTCGCCGCGGCGACCGTGCTGATCCTTGCCCTTGCCGTGCACCCCGTCGCCGGCTCGGCGGTGCGGGTGATCGCGGAACGCGAGGAGGGAAGCGACGTTGCGATCGGCCACCATCCACACGTCGCCACCCTTGCCGCCGTCACCACCGTTCGGACCGCCGAAGGCGACCGGACCTTCGCGACGGAACGACACACAGCCGGCACCGCCGTCGCCACCGTGCACGTTCAGTTGGGCTTCGTCGACGAATCCGCTCATGGGACTGTCAGAGGCTATCTGGGCTGCGCCCGCCTACCTGCTGGTTCGCGCCGGCGCCGAGGTCGGTCGGTGCCGGCCCCACGCTGATCCGGCGGTGGGCACGAGCTCGGCGAGGTGCGCTTCGCCGTCGCCGAGCACCTCGATCTCGGGCGCCAGCACCGCCGGCCCGTCGAAGCACAGCACCAGCACCTCGGCGTCGCGCACGGGCAGCGCGGGGAACCCGTTCGGAGCGTGCAGGGACACGTACGCGCCGACAGCGTTCGGCATCTCGTCGAAGCTCTGGACGACCACGCTGCGTGCTGCGGCGGCAAGCGGGCCGGGCAGCGGGACGACCGCGATGCCCACCCGGCCGGATCGGATCGGCAGGTCGTCGCCCAGCGCGGTGTGCGCGGCGAGCGGCTGGAGCAGGAGCACGTCGGTCCAGTCGACCATCGTGGCGTTGGCGGCGTCACGTTGCGCTGCCCACACCGGGCCGCCGTAGAACGCTTCGAGGGCCGCCGTGCGATCCTCCATCGAGGCGAAGCCGCGCAGCCAGACGAACGCGTCGGGTGCGTCGACGTCGCGGAACTGCCCGACGATGCGCATCCCTGCGGCCTCCTGGCCGCTGACGAACCACTCGTCGAACACGTCGATCAGCACGTCGCGCCGGCCCGGGTGCAGGGTGTAGCGACGGAGCTCGAGGACGTCGGTGCTGGACGGAGGTTGGATCACGAGTCCACCATGGCCGCGGCCCCGGACAGGATCTGTCCGGATCAATCGGCGGCGGCGAACCCGCTGACGCCGTCGATCGTCGTCCTCCCGATGCGGCCGACGCCGACGATGTCGAAACCGGCGGCGCGAGCAACCCGGTGATCGAGCAGGTTGCAGGCGTCGAGGATCCGCGCCACCCGCATGCGGGCGCGGGCCACATCGAGGTCGAGGTGGGCGAACACCGGCCAGTCGTTGGCGATGAAGAGCACGTCCGCGCCGTCGAGCGCGTCGTACGGGTCGGCGATCATCTCGACGCGATCCTCGAGGTCGGCGATCGGCTCGGGCGCCACGGCACCCGGCTCGAACGCGGTGACCTTCGTGACCAGATCGTCGAGACGGTCGATGACCGCCATCGCCGGCGACTGACGCAACCCCTGCGTCGACGCCTTGAAGGACAGACCCCAGATGGCAACGTGACCGCGGCGGTGGCCCATCAGCCGGCGCAGCTTGCTCGCCGCCCAGTCGGTGTGCTCGCGGTTGGCGAGGACCGCTGCTTCGACGAGCCGCAGCGGTTGGCCGGTGGAGCGGCCGAGGTTCGACAGCGACGCGAGGTCGTCGTGGAAGCCCGGCCCTCCCCACCCCGGCCCGGGGCGGAGGTAGGCGTGCCCGATGCGCGCATCGCCACCGACGCCACGCAGCACCGCACCGACGTCGGCACCGAGCGACTCGCACAGGACGGCGACCTCGTTGGCGAAACCGACGCGCAGGGCCAACATCGCCGTGCTGGCCTGCTTGACCAGCTCGGCGCTGGTGGCGGACATGAGCGAGATCGGTGATTCGATCGACGAGTAGAGCTCCGAGGCGCGCTCTGACGCCCATCGATCGTCGGATCCGATGACGATCCGATCGGGTCGGAGCATGTCGCGAACGGCGCTGCCCTGTCGCAGGAAGCCGGGGTTGACGACGATGCCGATGTCTCGCCGTCCGAGGTGGCGGCGCGCTCGCTCGGCAACCCCCACCCACACCGGCGCGCGGAGCACCACGACCGTGCGCGCCGCCATCTCGGCGCCGAGCACGGCGAGCACACCGCGCAGCACCGACTCATCCGAGCCGGGGACGTGGCCGACGGTGTCGTCGATCCCGTCGCCGAGGCACACGAGCGCGATGTCGGCACGGCGCGCCGCGGCCGCGAGGTCGTGGGTGAACACCAGCAGTCCTGTGGTCAGGCCTTCGTGCACGAGCTCGTCGACGCCTTCCTCCAGCGTGGGCACGATCCCGTCACCGAGCTGCTCGATGAGACCCAGATCGGGGTCCACCACGTGCACGGCGTGGCCGAGTCGGGCGAGGGCGGCGGCCGTGGCCAGCCCCGTGCAGCCGGCGCCCACCACCGTGACCCGCGACCCGCCGATCAGGCGTAGCGTCGTGGTGTTGCTCGGCATCGCTCTCCCGTTCCCGACCTGCTGTGGGGGGCCCGGTTTCGCCTCTGCTCGACTACGTACTCGGCGACCATCAGTTCGCACGTAGCGTCAACGCTGCCCTTGCTGCTTGCGAGCAGTCTTATCACTGAAAACTTGTCCTCGACAACTTCGATCGGAAAAGATTTCGGTGACTTTCTCGATCGTCAAGATTGCCTCAAGAACAGAGAGTCAAGTTCGCAATCGGCCGAGATCATTGCGTTCACCAGGCACGCAGCGTGGTTTGGCTTCACGGTGCGCGGCTCCCCCGCTCAGGTAGTCAAAGTAAGCGGCGCGAATCCTTCCCTGTTTCCGACACTTTGTCGTCTCGGAATGTTTCGACCGTCGAGCGCGCTGCGGACCGTGTCCCGCCGTCGGTCACAGGTCCTGAGTACCCTGGCCGGATGACCACCGAGCGCGAGCAGGAGTGGATCGAGACGATGCGTGGCGGTGCCCAACTCACCGGCATCGTGCTCGCCCATCGCGCCGGTCCTCCGCCGGCCGTCGAGCCCATGCTCGTCGGGCGCACGGAGCGTGAGGAGCACGAGGACGCGAGGTTGGCCGACGGCGCGACGCGTGCACTCGGCGCCGGAGATCGCTTGCTCGCCGAGGAGCCCGACGAGCTGCGGACCTGCTTCGAACGCGACCGCGACCGCATCCTGCACTCGACCGCCTTCCGTCGACTGGCGGGCAAGACCCAGGTGTTCGTGTGGCCGGCAGATCACCAACGCACCCGCCTGACCCACGCGCTCGAAGTCGCCCAGGTCGCCACCGCGATCTCCCGCGCCGTCGGTCTCAACGTCGCGCTGACCGAGGCGATCGCCCTGGGCCACGATTGCGGGCACGGCCCGGGTGGCCACGCCAGCGAGGATGCGTTCGACCAGTACATCGCCGGCGGCTACCACCACGCGGTGTGGGGCGCGGACGTCGTGCTGCAGCCGCTGAACCTGTGCTCGGAGACGCTCGACGGGATCCGCAACCACTCGTGGTCGCGCCCGACCCCCTCGACGCCCGAAGGTGCCGTGGTCAGCTGGGCCGATCGCTACGCCTACTGCGCGCACGACCTCGAGGACGCCATCAGTGGTGGCATCGTCGGCCCCGACGATCTGCCTCGATCCGTGCTCGCGGTGCTCGGCGACACGCGATCGCGTCAGCTGCGCGCGCTGATCGGGGCGTTGGTTCACTCGATCAGCACGACGGGTGTGATCGGCATCGATCACGCCCATGCCGAGGCGCTGGCCGACCTGCGAGCCTTCAACTACGAGCGGGTGTACAAGCGGCCGGCCTCGGTGGAGCAGGCGGACGCGGTGATCGCCGTCCTTCGTGCACTCGTCGACCACTTCGCCGAGCACCCGCAACTGCTGGACAGCGTCACCCAGCTCACCGAACCCGACCCGGTGCGAGCGGCCGTCACCTACGTCGCCGGGATGACCGACCGGTTCGCCTTCGAGACCGCGGTCAACCTGCTCGGCTGGCCCGCCGACCGGCTTCCCCGGGGGATCGACAGCCCGCGTCTGCTGCGCTGACGACCACCCGCGTACGATCTGCCGATGACTCGCCTCCTGATCCGTGGCGGCCTCGTGTTCGACAGCGTCGGACACGAGCCGCATCCTGCCGACGTCGTCATCGAGGGCGACCGGATCGTCGCCGTCGGACCGGGGCTCGACGGCGACACCGAGATCGACGCCACGGGCCACGCCGTCTACCCGGGGTTCATCGACTGCCACGTGCACTTCATGTCCGACGGCAACCTCGACCCGATGTTCGGGGTCAGCACACCGTTCTCGATGAACTTCTACCTCGCTGCCGAACGGATGGCGCGCACGTTGGCCACCGGGGTGACGACGGTCCGCGAGGCAGGCGGCAGCGACCTCGGGGTGAAGACCGCGCAGCGCAGCGGCCTGGTGCCCGGGCCGGACATGCAGATCTCGATCACCATCCTCAGCCAGACCGGCGGCCACGGCGACGGATGGTCGCCGTGCGGCGCGCACATGCCCAGCATCCTCGGGGTGCCCCACCCGGGCAAGCCGCACAACATCGTCGACGGTCCCGACGAGATGCGCAAGAAGGTGCGCGAGCTGATCCGCGCCGGCGCCGACGTCATCAAGGTGTGCACCAGCGGCGGGGTCCTGTCGCCTCGCGACGATCCGCGTCACGGTCACTTCCGCGACGACGAGCTCGACGTGCTCGTCGCCGAGGCGACTGCCGCAGGCAAGTGGGTGATGGCCCACGCGCAGGCCACCGACGGCATCAAGTCCGCCGTCCGCGCCGGCATCCGCTCGATCGAGCACGGCATCTACCTCGACGACGAGGCGATCTCGATGATGCTCGAACGCGGCACGTACCTCGTGCCGACGCTCGTCGCCCCGATGGGCGTGCTCGAGGCCGCCGATCGCGGGGTCAACGTGCCCGCCTACGCGATCGAGAAGACGAAGATGGTGATGGAGACCCACCGCCAGAGCATCCGCCGAGCGATCGCCGCCGGCGTCAAGGTGGCGATGGGCACGGACTCCGGCGTCCTCCCCCACGGCCAGAACCTGCGCGAGCTGGACCAGATGGTCGACTGCGGGATGAGCGTGGGCGACGCGCTCGTGTCGACGACGCGCACTGCCGCCGAGCTGATGGGCCTCGCCGACGATCGCGGCTCGTTGGAGCCCGGCAAGCGCGCCGATCTGGTGATCGCTCGCGGCGCGCCCCTCGACCTCAGCGACCTGCGCAGCAGGATCCGCTGGGTGGTGCAATCAGGTCGCGTCGTGGTGGACGCGACCGCAACCTGAGCGACAGCTCAGACGGCGGGTTCGACGTCGACGACCTTGCGGCCCTTGCGCTCGCCGAACTTCACCGAACCGTCGATGAGGGCGAACAGCGTGTCGTCGCCACCGATGCCGACGTTCTTGCCGGGGTGGAACTTCGTGCCGCGCTGGCGGACGATGATCGTGCCGGCGTGGATCGCGCTGCCGCCGAACACCTTCACGCCGAGGCGCTGGGCGTTGGAGTCACGGCCGTTGCGGGTTGACCCGCCACCTTTGGTCTTCGACATGGCGGTTCAGCCCTTCTTGATCGACGTGATCTCGATGACGTGGTAACGCTGACGGTGCCCGTAGCGGCGACGCTGGTTGGTGCGCCGCTTGTAGGTGAAGCCGTCGATCTTCGGGCCCTGGGCCCAGCCGACCACCTTGGCGGTGACCGAGGCGCCCTTCAGCTGATCGGGGGTGGCCAGGACGGTGTCGCCGTCGACCAGGAGAACCGGGGTCAGCGACACCTCGCTCTCCACCTCGGCATCGAGCAATTCAACGTGGACCTGCTGGCCTTCGGCGACCCGAGCCTGCTTGCCACCGGAAGCGATCACTGCGTACATAGCCCCACGACTCTATCGGTCGGAGCCAAGGGCCCCAACTGGCCGGACGCGATCAGCCGCATCAATCGAGGAGGGCGTGGTCGATCATCACGCCACGGCCCTCGCAGTTCGGGCACTGGTCGGCGAAGTTGACCAGCAGGCCCTCACCGATGCGCTTGCGGGTCATCTCCACCAGGCCCAACTCGGTGATGTCGAACACCTGCGTGCGGGTCTTGTCCCGAGCCAGCGCGGAGCGGAACGAGTCGACGACCTTGCGCCGGTTGTCCTTGATCTCCATGTCGATGAAGTCGATGACGACGATGCCGCCGATGTCGCGCAGGCGCAGCTGCTTGGCCACCTCTTCGGCAGCCTCCAGGTTGTTGTGGAACACCGTCTGCTCGAGGTTCGAGGTGCCGACGTTCTTGCCCGTGTTGACGTCGATCACGGTGAGCGCCTCCGTGTGCTCGATGATCAGCGATCCGCCCGACGGCAGCCAGACCTTGCGGTCGAGCGCCTTGTGCAGCTGCTCGTGGATGTGGAAGCGCTCGAAGATCGGCAGCCCCTCCTCCGCCGCGTCGTAGTGCTCGACGCGATCGGCGAGCTCGGGGTTGAACGCGCCGATGTAGTCGTGCACGTCGTCGTGCAGCCGCTGGTCGTCGATGACGACGCCGCGGTACTCGGCGTTGAACTCCTCGCGGATGACGCGCACGGCCAGCTCCGGCTCGCGGTAGAGCAGCGTCGGACCGTTGGCTCGCTTGGCCTTGGCCTCGATCGCGTTCCACTGGTCGAGGAGGCGGGTCATGTCGGCGCGCAGCTCGTGCTCGGTGGCGTGCTCGGCCGCGGTGCGCACGATCAGACCGTGCTCGTTGGGCTTGACGCGATCGAGGATCGTGCGCAGACGCTTGCGCACGTCATCGGGCAGGCGCTTGGAGATGCCGTACGTCTTCGAGTTCGGGATCAGCACCACGAAGCGGCCGGGCAGCGAGACCTCTTGCGTCAGGCGCGCGCCCTTGGCGCCGATCGGGTTCTTGGTGACCTGGCACAGCAGCAGCTGCCGTGCCTTGAGCATCTGCTCGATGCGCGGCTGCCCGCTCTTCTCGACGATGTCCTCTTCGTTGTACTGCACGTCGCCGCGGTAGAGCACGGCGTTCTTCGGCGTGCCGATGTCGACGAACGCGGCCTCCATGCCGGGCAGCACGTTCTGCACCTTGCCGAGGTAGATGTTGCCGTGGATCTGGCCGACGTCGTCGGCGGGACGGCTGACGTAGTGCTCGATCAGGGTGCGACCCTCGAGGACGGCGACCTGGGTCAGCGTCGGACGGACCTGCACGCACATGAGGTAGCGACCGACGGGGCGGCCCTTGCGCTCGCGGCCTCGCCGGCGCTCCAGGACGTCCGGGTCGAGCTCGGGCATCGAGGTGACCGGCGCCCCGCCGGACACGGGCTTGCGCGACCGCGACGACGAGCTGCGACGGCGCTTCTTCTTCGCCGCGTCGCCGCGTTCGCCATCATCACCGTCGCGGTCGACGTCGACGCGCTCGCGCGCGGCCGGCTTGCTGTCGGCGTTGCGCTCGCGGCCCTTGCCGGCCGGCTTCGCTGCGGGCGCGGCGCCGGCAGCGCCGGCCGGAGCCGGGCGGGTGTCGCCGATCTGCGGCTTGCGGACGAGCGCCTTCTCCGCGGCCTCCGCCGAGGGCCGTCCTTCGCCGATGCGCTCGGGCAGCTCCGGATGCTTGTCGGCAACGGCGCGCGATCGAGGCGCACGCGTCGCCGGCGGCGTGGTGCCGTTCGACGCCACGTCGGCATCGAGCTCCTCGGCCCCGGCAGCGCTGTCTCCAGCGTCATCGATGTCGTCGTCGGCATCATCGTCCGCGTCCTCGGCATCACCGACGGCGCCACCGGCACCGGCCGGCTTCTTGCGGTTCTTGCCACCACGCGAGCCACGACGCCGCTTGCGCTGCGCAGCCGTGCGCACCGTCGGGTCGCCGTCCACCTCCGAGTCACCGTCGTCGGTGAGAGCAGCACCGTTGTCACGATCGGTGTCCGCAGGCGGTTCGACGTACGGCGCGTCGGACACGTCGTCGTGCCGGTCGTCGTTGGGGGTCTCGTCCATGTTCGTTCCCTTCTAGGCGTCGGCCGCGGCCGCGGCAGACGCAGCAGGCGACAGCACCGGGATGATCTCCCGGCGAAGGCCGTCGCGCTCGATCCATTGCTCCATGCGCACCACGCGTCCCATCACGTCGAGCGGATCGAGGTGCGGGAAGACCGCGCCGATCAGCTCGATGGGGCGCAGACCTCGGCCCGTGGTGTCCAGCACCGCGCACAGGTGCGGACGCCGGTCGACGTGCTCATCGACGGGCTCGTCGTTCGGACTCACGCTGTCGGCCACTGACAGCGACTCGATGGCGCCGCGCACGTCGTCGACGTGCCGGTGGCCCTTGCGCTGACGCTCGACGAGCAGCTCGCTCGCCGCGTTGGCGCGATCGACGGCTTGTGCCACCTCGTCGCCCGACGGTCCGACGACGGCGATCGTCCACGACGTGGCGACGACGACCTCCTGCAACGAGGCTGCCTCGTCACCGGTGCGCAACATGACGGCAGTGACCTCGTAGCCGGACGGCAGCTCGGCGGTGAACAACCCCGGCAGCTCGGCGACCGACGGCAGCTCCTGATCGAGCAGCTCGATGTCGAGGTACTCGGCCAGCGACTCGGCACCTGTCGGCAGCGCGAGGCCGAAGGCCAGGCGCGGGCGGGGCGTGAAGCCGTTCGAGTAGGCGACCCGGATCCCGGTCTTGCGGATGGCCCGCTCCCAGTGGCGAGCGGTGTCGCGATGACTGGTGAAGCGGATCTTGCCGAGCTTCGTGTGCCGCACGCGCAGGCGAACGTTGGCGTTCACGCCGAGACCGTTCACGCCGCTGTTCACGCTGACACTGTTCACGCTGACACCACTTCGGGGCGGGCGGGCCGCCGCGACAGGAGCTGCACCGGCACCTCGCCACCGCGGGCGAGGTCCTGTCCCGTGCCCTGACTGCCGCCGGCGGGCGGCACCGGTGAGGCGACGACGTGCTCGATGCCGTAGCCGGTGCAGACGCCGCAGTCGTAGCAGGGCGTCCACCGGCAGTCCTCGAGTCCGCTGCCGGCCAGCGCGGCCTGCCAGTCGAGCCAGAGGAAGTCGGGGTGCAACCCGGCGGACAGGTGCGCCCACGGCAGCACCTCGGTCTCGTCGCGGTGGCGGTGCACGTACCAGTCGAGCGACAGACCCTCGGCCGCCATCGCGTGCTCCCACCGGCGCACGTCGAAGTGCTCGCTCCACTCCTGGAACGTGCCGCCGTCGCGCCACACCCGCTCGATCACGTTGCCGATGCGACGATCGCCGCGCGAGACGATGCCTTCCGCCAACGTGGCCGCGGGATCGTGCCACTTGAGGTTGACGCCCTTTGCACGCGACGTCGCCTCGCGGACGAGCTGGACCTTGCGGCGCAGCTCCGCGGTGGTGTTCTGGCCGAACCACTGGAACGGCGTGTGCACCTTCGGCACGAATCCACCGAGGCTGACGGTGACGCTGGCGCGGTTGGTGTGGCGGCGGCCGATGGACACGCACTGGCGGGCCAGCTCGGCGATGCCCAACGTGTCCTCGTCGGTCTCGGTCGGCAGCCCGCTGAGGAAGTAGAGCTTCATCCGCGACCAGCCCTGCGAGTACGCGCTGTCGACCGCGCTGTACAGGTCTTCCTCCGTGATCAGCTTGTTGATCACGTTGCGCAGGCGCCAGCTGCCCGCCTCGGGCGCGAAGGTCAGGCCACTGCGACGGCCGCCCGACACCTGGCCGGCGAGGCCGACGGTGAACGCGTCGACGCGCAACGACGGCAGGCTGACCGAGATCGTGCCGGCGCCCGGATCGCAGCCCAGTTGGTTCGTCGAGGGCTGGTTCGTGGACGAGTTCGTGGCGGGCGGGTTGATGTCCCGAAGCACCTGTTCGATGCCGCTGAAGTCGGCGGTGGACAACGAGGTCAGGGCGACCTCGTCGTAGCCGGTGCGGCGCAACCCCTCGGCGATCATCGTGCGCACCTGCTCGGCCGGACGCTCACGAACGGGACGGGTGATCATCCCCGCCTGGCAGAAGCGGCACCCGCGGGTGCAGCCGCGGAACACCTCGACGCTGAGACGATCGTGGACCACCTCGGTGAGCGGTGCCAGTGGTCGCTTCGGGTACGGCCACGCCCCGAGATCGGCAACGGTGCGCTTGTGCACCTCGGCGGGGATGTCGGCGTACTTCGGGGTGACCGCGACGAGGCGCTCGCCGTCGTAGGCGACGTCGTACATCGACGGCACGTAGACCCCGGGGATCTTGGCCAGTGCTCGCAGGACCCACTCGCGCGACCCCTCGGTGCGGCCATCGGCCTTCCACTCGTGGACGACCTCGGTGATCTCGCCGATCACCTCCTCGCCCTCGCCGAGCACGGCCACGTCGATGAAGTCGGCCAGGGGCTCGGGGTTGAACGCGCAGTGGCCGCCGATGACGACGAGCGGATCGGTCGGGCCGCGGCGGGCGCTGCGCACGGGCACCCCCGCGAGGTCGACCATGTTCAGCACGTTCGTGTAGACGAGCTCGGCCGACAGGTTGAACGCGATCAGGTCGAACTCGTCGGCAGCGCGGTGCGTGTCGACCGAGAACAGCGGGACGCGCCGTGCTCGCATCAGCGCCTCGAGGTCGTGCCAGGGCGCGTAGGCGCGCTCGGCGACGGCGTCGTCGCGCTCGTTCAGCAGTTCATAGAGGATCTGCAGCCCCTGGTTGGGCAGGCCGATTTCGTAGGTATCGGGATAGGCCAGCAGCCAGTTCACCTTGCCCGGAGCGATCCGGGGAGTGACAGCGCCATCCTCGCAACCGATGTAACGGGCAGGCTTGTTCACCCGAGCCAGGAGCGGTTCGATCCGCGCCCAGAGCGAAGTCATGTGAACCCAGGTTACCGGGGAGACGACGGTCACAGGCGGATGCGGGAGGAGCACGGTCGAACTGGAGTTCGGGTGAGCGAGCGCAGCGAGCGAACACGGCAGGCGAGCGCAGCGAGCCCGAAATGAACGTCTCGTTGTCAGATCTCCACCACTGGCCAGAGTGCTACCGGACGAGCGTCGAGCTGTCTGGCGCGTGAGCGAGCGTCCGCAACAAAGCGGTTCTATCGATACCTTCTCATGTGGACGCTCTGGACCAGGCCCATGATGGCGAAGAAGGTCACCAGGCTGGAGCCGCCGTAGGAGATGAAGGGCAGCGGCAGGCCGGTGATCGGCATCACCCCGACGGTCATCGCCACGTTCTGGAACAGCTGCCAGAGCAGCATCGTGAAGGCACCGGCGCAGAGGTACGTGCCGAGCATGTCGCGCGACAGGTGGGCGATGCGCCAGATGCGGAACAGCATGACCGCGAAGAGCCCGACGACGATCCCGCAGCCGACCAGTCCGAACTGCTCACCGATCGCCGAGAACGGGAAGTCGGCCCATTGCACGGGGATGTCGCCGGAGTTGGTGATCGGCGCCTTCAGCCAGCCCTTGCCGGTGATCCCACCGGTGGCGATGGCGCGCACCGCGTTGCGCCCCTGGTAGGCCACGTCGCGCAGGGCCGGGTTGCTGGTGTCCTGGTTGAAGAAGACCGTGATCCGGTCGAGCTGGTACTCGTTGACGATGCCGCTGACGATCGCCGCGCCGACGGTCATCGCCGACAGCACGGTGATCAGGAAGATGTACTTCGGGCGTGCCCCGGCGACGAGCATCACCCCCATCACCATGGCGATCAGCACCGACGACGTCCCGAGGTCGGGCTGGACGATCACCAACGCGGCCGGCACGCCGACGAGCAGCAAGCCGCTGATGAAGCGGGCGTAGTCGACGTCGCCGTCGCGCTCGTCCTCGCCGAGGTAGGCGGCCAGCGCGAGCAGCACGGTGAACTTGGCGAACTCGGCCGGCTGCAGCTTGAGCGGTCCGACATCGAAGCTCAGCCGAGCCCCGCTGCTGACCGCGCCGGCCAGGATCACGAGGACCAGAAACATGAGCGTCACGCCGTACAGGAACCGCGCCCGCTCCTTCCACCAGTCGTAGTCCACGGACATGACCACGACCATGCCGACGACGGCGCCGATGAGGAAGATCTCCTGGCGGGTGACGAACAGGTACGGGTTGGAGAACTTGCTGTGCGAGGCGGAGTAGATGACCGCGAGGCCGATGACCGACAGCGCCGACTGCGCCATCAGCAGCACCCAGTCGATGTTGCGACTGGGTGAGCCGGGGCTGGAGCGGATGTTGCCGAGGCCGGAATCCGGCTTGCGCTGCATGAACGACAGGGTCATGAGCGGACGATCAGTCCTTGATGCCCGACTCGGCGCCGCCGAGGCAGGTGGCATCGGTCAGCGGGTTCGCCGGTGCAGGCACCGACGAGTTGAGGTCGAGCTGATCGCTGATCTGCACCGGGTCCGGGTTGTTCCGGCCGGCGAGCATGCCGAAGATGCACTTGACCACGGGCGCTGCGGCGCGGGCGCCGTACCCGGACTTCTCCAGGTAGGCGGTGATCGTGTACGGCATGGTCGGGCTCTCGCTGAACGCGGTGAACACCGACGAGTCGTTCCACGGGTAGTTGCCGGCGCCCTGGGCCGTGCCGGTCTTGCCGTACAGCGGCGTGTCCTCGAGGAAGCCCTGGAAGAGGTACTCGCCGGTGGTCGAGTGGTAGAAGGTCTTCGGGTAGTAGGTGCCCGGGCCGCGGATCACCCGCTCGAGTCCGGTGAGGATCGGCCCGTAGGTCTCCTGCGGCATGGCCAGCTGCCCCTTGACGTCGGGACCGTCGTTCGAGCTGATCACCGTGGCAACCGACAGGTCGGCCACCTCCGGCTCCTTGTCGGGGGTGAGCGGGGCGAGGATCGCCTTGACGATGTGCGGCGTCAGCAGGTACCCGTCGTTGGCCAGGGTGCTGTAGGCGTTGGCCAGCTGCAGCGGCGTCGCGGCGAAGAGGCCCTGGCCGATGGACACCTGGACGTTGTCGCCGACCGTCAGTCGGGGCACCTCGTTCTTGGCCAGCACGCCCTTGGCGACGAGGTCGGCCTTCACCGCGGAGTCGGGCACGCGCCCGCCCCACTCGAACGGCAGCTCGATGCCGGTGCGGTTGCCGAAGCCGAACTGCTCGAGGTGCTGCTTCAGCGCGGTGCGCGTGTCCTCGCTCCAGTAGAAGAGCTCGCCGAGGTGGTAGAAGAACGCGTCCGACGACACGGCGAGCGCGTCCTCGACGGTGACCGTGCCGTACTTGCTCGGCACCCCGGACGCGTTGGACGCGTTCTTGAAGATGCACTTGGCCAACCCACCGTTCTGCTGGCAGTCCGGTTTGGGGATGCCGTACAGCGTGTAGGTGCCTTCGTCGAGGAACTCCTCGTTGGGTTGCAGGAGCCCGGCATCCATCGCCGACCAGGCGATGAACGGTTTGATGGTCGAGCCGATGTTGTACCGACCCTGCACGGCGCGGTTGACGAGGATCGACTTGTCGGGGTCGTCGGTGGCCGGGAACAGCTGGTTGAACTTCTCGCCGCTGATGTTGGACACCATCCAGCGGTTGTCGAACGTCGGGTAGCTGGCCATCGCCAGGATGTGGCCGTTGGTGTGATCCTCGATCACCACGGAACCGGCGGGCGCCTTGAACGGCACCCACTCCTGCGTGGCGTACTCCTTCGAGCTGAAGTACACCCGGCGCGTCGGGTCCTTCGGGTCGATGCCGTTGTGGGCGAGGCCGCAGGTCGTGCGTTCCTCCGGGTCGTCGGTGCAGTAGCTGAGGGGCAGCTCGCGCTGGTTCTTGAGCTCGGTCTCCAGCGTCTGCTCGGCGTACTGCTGCACATCGAGGTCGATGGTCAGCTGCACGTCCTGACCGGCCACCGGCAGCACACGTTCGTCGTCGAGCTCGCGCACGATCGAGCCAGTGGCGTCGATCTCGAAGACGCGCTTGCCCCAGTTGCCGTGCAGCACGTTCTCCAACTGCAGCTCGACACCGAACTGGCCGACCTTCTCGTTGCGGTTGTAGCCCTCACCGAGGTACTTCGACAGCGTCTCCTTGGTGATGCCACCCATGTAGCCCACGACGTGACTGGCCAGCGGCGCGTAGGGGTAGATCCGCTGCCATTCCTCAGTGACGTCGACGCCCGGGTAGTCCTCGCTGCGCTCCTTGAGGAACGTCACCGTGTTCTCCGAGACGTCCTCCTTCAGCGGCAGGGGCAGCAGCTGGCTGTAGATCTGCCCCTTGGTGCACTTGGGCACGGTCGGTTCGCCGAAGCACGGATCGAAGCGCTTCATCAGCTCCTCGTACGGCACGCCGAGCGGCCCGGCAAGTCGCTGGAACAGCGCCGTGCGCGCCGAACGCTTGCGGATCACCGCCCAGTCGACGGTGACGGTGAGGATGCGCCGGTTGTCGGCCAGCACGCGACCCTTCGTGTCGAAGATGCGACCGCGCTCGGGCGCCACATACACGGTGCGCGTCTTGGCTGCATCGACCTTGGACTGGTAGTCGGCGGCCTGCACGCCCTGCAGGAACCACAGCCGGGTGCCGATGGCGCCGAGCAGCAGCAGCGACACCATCGCCAGCATCCCCAGCCGCGTGGAGCGCTTGTCAACGGCCATCGGGACAGTCTTGCTCGCGACCGCGCCGCGCAGGGCGCGCGCGTGTCATTCGGGAATGGCCTTCCACTTCGGCCGCTTGACGGCCATGCACCATCGGCCGAGCGGCAGCAGCAGCGGGCTCATGACGGTCGCGGCAGCGGCCACGATGAGCACGATCTCGATCAGGTGGACGTTGATCAGGCCGTCCTCACCAGTCAGCATCAGGGCTGCCGGTTGGGCCGCCTCACCCACCGCCGCGCCGACGAAGCAGAACAGCGAGGCCAGCCACCACTGCGGGTCGGGGGTGATGCTGAGCACGTACCCGGCGACCAGGCCGGCAACGCCGTAGGCCAGCGCGGAGATGCCGAGCGGCGTGCCGACGCCGAGGTCGTACATCATCCCGAGGACGAATCCGGCCAGCGCGCCGCGCTCGGAACCACCGGTGGCACCGGCGGCGACGACGAGGGCGAGCACGACTTGCACGACGACGGTGTCGATCGTGTAGCGGGCGCAGACCACCCGTTGGATGGCGACGAACACCAGGCCCACCGGCACCAGACGGACCAGCGGTCCGAACAGGATCGAACGCACCCGTCAGGCCTTCTGGTTCGGCAGGTAGAGCACGACGGCGATGAAGATCAGCTGACTGAGGCGGGTGTTCGGTGTGACCTCGACGACCGGTGAGCGGTTGCCGCTGACCGTCTCGACGCGGCTGATGACGCCGATCGGCAGACCCTGCGGAAACAGGTCGTCGGTGCCACCGGCGGTCTTGACGACGGCGCCGACCTTCAGGTCGCGGTCGTCGACGAGCGTCAGCAACATCGGCTTGCCCGCGCCCTGCCCCTGCAGGTTGCCGGTCTCACGGACGACGGTCACGTCGGGCAACGTCGACGACGTCGTCGTGTCCGGGGAGGTGCCCGGCACGGTGCCGCCGCTGGTGTCACCGGGAGCGAGCGTCGGCGTCGCGCCCTCGTTGATCACGCCCTGCGTGGTCGTCGTGACCGGCGGCGTCGTGGTGGTCGTCGAGGTCGTGTCGGCGGGCAGGCCACTCGGTGTCGTCGACCCGGTGGGCGGTGGGCTGATCGGCAGGTCGATGTCGGACTGCAGCACTTCCGCGCGCACGGAGAACTGCGGATCGGTGAGCAGCAGGACCAGCGACGAGTTGGCCGAGACCTGGGTGATCCGACCGATGAGGCCGGAGCTGTCGACCACCGGCATGCCGACGCGGATGCCGTCGTTGCTGCCCTTGTTGATCTGCACCGTGTTCTGGAAGTTGCTCGGCGCCAGGTTGATCACCCGGCCGGCGACACGCGGGAAGTTGCCGGCGGCCGTCAGCCGGTTGACCTTGAGCAGTTCGTAGTACTCGAGGATGGCCGCACGTGCCTCGACCTCGGCGCCGCGCTGCGCATCGAGCTGGTCGCGCAGCCGAGCGTTCTCGTCCTGCAGGTCGTCGTAGTTGCTGATCGAGTACCACACGTTGGCGATCGGCTTGGCGATCGCATCGACCGCGGTGTCGAACGGGTGCAGCACGGTGTCGAAGCCGCTGCGGGCGCGTTCGATGACGGCGTTCCCGCGACGATCCAGCGTGACGAACAGCAGACAGGTGAGCACGAGCAGGACGAAGACGCGCCAGCGGCTCAGGTTGGAGAACATGCGGGGCGGTGACCGGTCAGTCGTCGCCGCCGAGCGACATCAACCCCCGCATGGCGTCGATGTTCTCGAGCGCTCGACCGGACCCGATGACCACGCTGTACAGCGGCTCCGGTGCGATGTTGATGGGCATGCCCGTCTCGTGCGCCAACCGCCGGTCGAGACCGGCCAGCAGCGCTCCACCACCGGTGATCATGATGCCCTGCTCCATGATGTCGGCGGCCAGTTCGGGCGGCGTCTTGTCGAGCGTGGTCTTCACGGCATCGACGATGGCGGACACCGGCTCGGCGAGCGCTTCGCGCACCTGCTCGGTGGTGAGCGGCACGGTGCGCGGCAAGCCGCTGATGAGGTCGCGGCCGCGGATGTCGGCGGTCAGCTCGTCGTCGAGCGGCCACGCCGAACCCATGTGGATCTTGATCTCCTCGGCCGTGCGATCACCGATGGCGAGGGAGAACTCCTTCTTCACGTACTGCAGCACGGCGTCGTCGAGCTCGTCGCCGGCGACGCGAACCGACTGCGCGGTGACGATGCCGCCGAGCGAGATGACGGCCACCTCCGTGGTGCCACCGCCGATGTCGACGATCATGTTGCCGCTCGGCTCGTGGACCGGCATGTCGCTGCCGATCGCCGCAGCCATCGGCTCCTCGATGATGTGCACCGGCTTGCGCGCGCCGGCGTACTCGGCGGCGTCCTGCACGGCGCGCTGCTCGACACCGGTGATGCCCGACGGCACGCAGATCACCATGCGGGGCTTGCTCCAGCGGCTGGCGTGCACCTTCTGGATGAAGAAGCGCAGCATCTTCTCGCAGACCTCGAAGTCGGCGATGACGCCGTCCTTCAACGGACGGACGGTCTTGATCCGACCGGGCGTGCGACCCATCATCCGCTTGGCCTCGAGGCCGACCGCGACCGGGCGCCCGTCGGTGACGTCGATCGCCACGACGGAGGGCTCGTTGAGCACGATGCCCTGCCCGCGCGCGTAGATCAGGGTGTTCGCCGTGCCGAGGTCGATCGCCAGGTCTCGACCAAGCGCAAGTGGGTTGTTACGAGCCATCACGTACCTTCTCCAAGCGACGACCAGTAGACGGCCGATGACCGCCGCACGGGCAATGCAGCGCGCGGTCTGGGCGCAGTGTAGTTCGGCGGCAGTTTGTTACAGATTCGGGAAGAAGATGGAGATCTCGCGCTGCGCGGACTCCAGTGAATCGCTGCCGTGCACGAGGTTCTCGGTGAACGAGCTGCTCAGATCGCCACGGATCGTGCCGCCGGCGGCCTTGCGCGAGTTGGTCGCGCCCATGAGGGTGCGCATCACTTCCCACGTGTCTTCCGGGCCCTCGACGACCATGGCCACGATCGGGCCGGAGCTCATGAACTCGACGAGCCCGGCGTAGAACGGCTTGCCGACGTGGTCGGCGTAGTGCCGAGCCAACGTGTCGGCGTCGAGCTGACGGAGGTCCATGGCGACGATGGTGAGGTCCTTGGCCTCGATCCGGGCGACGATGGTGCCGACCAGCTTGCGCTGGACGGCATCGGGCTTGAGCAGGACGAGCGTGCGATCAGACATACGGCCAGCCACGCTACCGGCGCCACTCCCCCGCCATGGGCGCGAGCACCACGTGATCTCGCTCACATCACGCCGCCCCCGCCACCCGAGTACCGAGCGCGCGACCACCGCGCTCCCGATACTCGGATCAGAGCCACCCGAGTACTGAACGCGCGATCCCCGCGAGTTGGATGGTCGGGCCTGTGGCTCGGCTCGGTTGCGCGACTCGCATCCTCCGGTACGTTGCCCGGGCGGCTTCCCCGAACCTCACCGACGTTCGAGGAGGCCCTCATGGCACACCTCACTGCCGACGCGATGAGCTGGCTCAGCTCGCACCACGGCATCATCACCACCGAGCGGCTCGGCCGGTCCGGCGTGTCACGCAGAACGACCTCCACCCTGGTCGAAGCGGGCGTGCTCGTCCGCGAAGCGCGCGGCGTGTTCCGCATCGCTTCGTCGCCGCTCACGCTCGACGGCCGATGCGTGATCGCCAGCGCGTCGCATCCAGACGGGTTCGTCACCGGCCCGACAGGCGGACGGTTGCTCGGGCTGCGTCGCATGGGATCGAGATCGGAGGTCCACTTCTCGGCGGCCCACGGCATCGAGTTCGATCAGCCCGGCATCATCCTTCGCCAATCGACGATCATCGAACGCACCGACGTCCACCGCCGAGCCGACGGAATCAACGTGGCGTCACCGTGGCGGCTGGCATTCGACCTCGCGGCGGACCTGTCGGACCTCGACCACGCGTCGGTGGTCGAGCAGCTCCTGCACGATCGACGATGCGGACTCAGCGCGCTGGTCCTCACCGCCCGACGTCTCGCGCATCCCGCCCGTCCCGGATCGAAGCGCTTCCTCGACACGTTGTCCGGCCGAGTGCCCGGCGGCCCGCTCGAGTCCCATCCAGAGGTCGAGCTGGCTCGGCTGCTCCGAGCGCGGGGCGTTCCCGTCGTTGCCCAGACGACGTGGCTCGACCTGCCGAACGGCAAGCGAGCTCGGCTCGATCTCAGCGTTCCGGAGATCCGCTGGGGCATCGAAGTCGACGTGCATCCCGATCATCTGCTGCTCGACGGCACCACTCGCGATCGGCGCCGCGATCGCCAAGCGCACCAGCTGGACTGGCAGATCGACCGGGTCACTGGGCTCGACCTGTTGATGATGGACGAGCTCCTCGACGAGCTCGACGCCATCCACACCGCACGCCGCACCCAGCTCCTCGACCGGACCCGAGTACCGAACGCGCGCTGACCGCGCGCTCAGTACTCGGACCAACCGGACCCGAGTACCGAACGCGCGCCCAGCGCGCGTTCAGTACTCGGACCAACCGGACCCGAGTACCGAACGCGCGCCCAGCGCGCGTTCAGTACTCGGTTGGGAGCGGAATGAGTCCAGTCCCCGACTCGAGGTTGGGTGAGCGAGCGCCAGCGAGCGAACACGGCAGGCGAGCGAAGCGAGCCGGGGATGAACGGAGCGAAGCGAGCCGGGGATGAACGGAGCGAAGCGAGCCGGGGATGAACGGAGCGAAGCGAGCCGGGGATGAACGGAGCGAAGCGAGCCCAGGATGAACGGAGCGCAGCGAGCCGAAGGGTTACGGCGAGATGAGCTTGACGTGGGGGCGGGCGGCGCCGACGACGTAGAGCGAGCCGGTGATCAGCACGGCGTCGTCGCTGCCGGCGCGGGCGATGGCTCGATCGATGGCGACCTCGACCGTGGCGCACTGGATGACGTCGTCACAGCCGATGGATCGCGCAGCTGCGGTCAGCTCCTCGGCCGGCAGACCGCGCTGCGTCGGTGCCGTGCACGTGTAGACGACGTCGAACTCGTCGGCGCGCAGCGCCGCGAGCATGTCGCGTGGATCGCGTCCGCGCAGGCAGCCCACCACCAGGATGCGCGAGCCGGCGGGGTCGAAGTCCTCGAAGAAGACCTGCGCGCACGAGTCGGCACCCGCCGGGTTGTGGGCGCCGTCGACGATCACGAGGGGTTGGTGCCCGAGCACCTCGAAGCGCCCCGGCATCGACACCGCGGCGAAGCCCTCGTTGACGACGTCGACGTCGAGCGGCTGGGCGAAGAAGGTCTCGACGGCGGTCAGGGCGACCACCGCGTTGTCACCCTGGTGACGCCCGTGCAGCGGCACGAACACGTCCGGGTAGACGGTGGTGGGCGTGCGCAGGTCGACGAAGCGGCCGCCGAGCGCGAGGTTGTTCTCGAGCACGTCGAAGTCCTCGCCGCGCTGCAACCATGCCGCGCCGCCTGCGTCGCGGAACACCTGGACCATCTCCGGGTCGGTGTCACCGATGATCACTGCGCTGTTCGGCTTGACGATGCCCGCCTTCTCCACCGCGACGTGACGCTTGGTGGGACCGGCGAACTCGTTGTGATCCATGCCGATGTTGGTGACCACGGCGACCTGCGCGTCGCAGACGTTGGTGGCGTCCCAACGGCCGAGCAACCCAACTTCGACGACGGCGATGTCGACGGCCTCGTCGGCGAACCAGCGGAACGCGGCAGCGGTGACGGCTTCGAAGTACGACGGGCGAACACCGGTGAGCACTTCGAGGTCGGCGACCGCAGCGATCTGCTCGGCGAAGTCGTCATCGCTGATCGACTCGCCGTTGCGACTGATGCGCTCGTTGATCCGCTCGAGGTGCGGGCTCGTGTAGGTGCCGACCGTCAAGCCGTGCGCGGCGAGCAGACGGGTGATCATCTGACTCGTCGAACCCTTGCCGTTCGTCCCGGTGACGTGGATGACCGGTTGCGCCAGCTGCGGATCGCCCATGGCCGACACCAACGCTTGCATCCGTTCGAGCGTGGGCGACTCGATTCGCCCGGTCTTCTCGTAGGACGCGTGCGCGTCGAGGTAGGCCAGCGCGTCTGCGTAGCTCACGTGGCGCGCTCCGCGATCAGCTGGCCTGGCGGCGAGGCCGCTTGGCCACCGGCTCGCGCGGCACGAGCGTCGGGGTGACCTTGTCGCGCACGGTGTCCTCGTCGATGACGACGCGGCCGACGTCGCCACGACCCGGCAGGTCGTACATCGTGCCGAGCAGCACCTCTTCGAGGATGGCACGCAGCCCGCGTGCACCGGTGCCACGCAACAGCGCCTGATCGGCGATGGCGTCGAGCGCCGGCTGGGTGAAGTCGAGCTCGACGTCTTCGAACTCGAACACCTTGCGGTACTGCTTGACGAGCGAGTTCTTCGGCTCGACGAGGATCTTGATCAGCGCCTCGCGATCCAGGCTGCGCACGGCGCCCATCATCGGCAGACGACCGACGAACTCGGGGATCAGCCCGAACTTCAGCAGGTCCTCCGGGAGCACCTTGGTGAACAGTTGGCCGGCGTCTCGCTCGACCTTGCTGCGCACGGTGCCGTGGAAGCCGACGCCCTTGTGACCGACGCGGCTCTCGATGATCTGCTCGAGCCCGGCGAACGCACCACCACAGATGAACAGGATGTTGGTGGTGTCGATCTGGATGAACTCTTGGTGCGGGTGCTTGCGGCCACCCTGCGGCGGCACGGATGCAACGGTGCCCTCGAGGATCTTCAACAGCGCTTGCTGCACGCCCTCGCCGCTGACGTCGCGGGTGATCGAGGGGTTCTCGCTCTTGCGGGCGATCTTGTCGATCTCGTCGATGTAGATGATCCCGGTCTCGGCCTTCTTCACGTCGAAGTCGGCGGCCTGGATCAGCTTGAGGAGGATGTTCTCGACGTCCTCGCCGACGTAGCCGGCTTCGGTGAGCGCGGTGGCGTCGGCGACGGCGAACGGCACGTTGAGCAAGCGGGCCAAGGTCTGGGCGAGGTGCGTCTTGCCGCAGCCGGTGGGGCCGAGGAGCATGATGTTGCTCTTGGCCAGCTCGACCTCGTCGCGACGGCCGACGCCGGCGTTCTGCTGGTACTGGATCCGTCGGTAGTGGTTGTACACGGCGACGGAGAGGATCGTCTTGGCCTCGTCCTGCCCCACGACGTAGTCGTCGAGGAAGGTGCGGATCTCGCGGGGCGTGGGCAGTTCGTCGAACCGGAGCTCACTGGTGTCGGTGAGCTCCTCCTCGATGATCTCGTTGCAGAGGTCGATGCACTCGTCGCAGATGTACACCCCAGGACCGGCGATGAGCTTCTTCACCTGCTTCTGCGACTTCCCACAGAAGGAGCACTTCAACAGCTCCCCGGTATCCCCGAATTTGGCCACGGTGTTGCTCCCCTTGTCCCGCGTTGCTCAGCTCAGCGGATCGGACCGGTGCGGTCGACCGTGTCGCGAGACGAGATCACGTCGTCGATGATGCCATACGCGAGGGCCTCGGGAGCTTCCATGACGAAGTCGCGGTCGGTGTCGTTGTGCACCCGCTCGATGCTCTGACCCGTGTGGTTGGCCAGGATCTCCTCCAGCAGGTCGCGCATCCGCAGGATCTCCTTGGCCGCCAGCTCGAGGTCGGTGACCTGGCCGTAGCCGACCTGGCCGTACGGCTGGTGGAGCAGGATGCGGCTGTGCGGCAGGGCCAACCGCTTGCCCTTCGTGCCGGCTGCGAGCAGCACGGCAGCGGCCGATGCCGCCTGGCCGAGGCAGATCGTGGCGATGTCGTTCTTGATGAACTGCATCGTGTCGTAGATGGCGAACAGCGCGGTGATGTCGCCACCGGGGCTGTTGATGTAGAGGTTGATGTCCTTGTCGGGGTTCTCGCTCTCCAGGTGGATCAGCTGCGCGCAGATCAGGCTGGCGATCTGGTCGTCGATCGGCGTCTGCAAGAAGATGATGTTCTCCTTGAGCAACCGCGAGTAGAGGTCCATCCCGCGCTCGCCACGGCTGGTCTGCTCGATGACGTTGGGAACCAAGTAGTTGTACACCGGATCCATGGGGATGGGTCCCTTCTCTGACCGAGGTCAGTGAGCGTGGTCGTGGTCGTGGTCGTGGTGATGATCGTGATCGTGGTCATGACCGTCGTGGTCGTGGTCGTGATCGTGGTCGTGATCGTCGTGGTCGTGAGTCTTGCCCATGAGCAGCTCCCGATCGATGGCATTGCCGTCGGGGTCGACGACCTCGACGTGCTCGAGCAGCCAGTCGAGCGCCTTGGTCTTGCGCAGCTGCGAGGTGAGATCGGCCACGGCGTCGTTGCGCTCGTAGGCCTTGCGAACGTCGCCGACCTTCTGGCGGACCTGCACGGCGATGCGCGTGTACTCGGCCTCGATGTCGTCGTCGTCGACGGCGATGTCCTCGGCAGCAGCGACGGCGCGCAGGGCGAGGTCCACCTTGACGGCCTTCTTCGACTGCTCCTTCAGCGCCTCGACGAACGAGTCGGCGCTCTGGCCGGTGGCCGAGAGCCACTGGTCGATGGAGATGCCCTGCGACTGGAACTGCTGCACCGTGTTCTGCACACGCGCCTGCAGATCGCCCTGGACCATCGACTCCGGCGGCTCGAGCTCGACGAGCTCGGACAGCGAGCTGGTGGTGCGCTCGACGAACTGGCTGCGGGCCTGGTTCAGCTTCTGGTTGCCGATGCGCTCGGCGAGCGCGGTGCGCCAGGACTCGACGGTGTCGTGCTCGCCGAGGTTGTCGGACACCCACTCGTCGGTGACCTCGGGCAGCACCATCTCTTGCACCTTGGTGACGGTGACGGAGAAGTTGGCCGGATCGGCGGTGCCGTTCGGCGTGGCCTCGAAGCTGAGCTCGTCGCCCGCCGACGCGCCCAAGAGGTGGCCGTCGAAGCCCTCGGCGACCCAACCGCGACCGACCTCGTAGAGCCAGTCCTCGGTGTTCAACCCGGCGACGGGCTCACCGTCGCGGTCGGCGGCGAGGGTGAGGGTGACGTGGTCGCCGGTCTGCACCGGGCGGTCGGCGTCGACCAGGCTGCCCTGGCGCTTGCGCTCGGCGTCGACGGCTTCGTCGATCTCGGCGTCGGTGGCCGCCGGAGCGGGCAGCTCGACGCGCAACCCGCCATAACCGGGCACGGTGACCTGCGGACGCACCTCGCAGGTGGCGTCGAAGGCGACGTCGCCGGCCTCTTCGCCACCGGTGATGGTGACCTCCGGGGTGGCGATCAGGTCGACGTCGTGCTCGCGCACGGCGCTGGCCAGGTACACCGGGATGGCGTCGCGCAGGGCCTGCTCACGGGCGGCGCCGATGCCGATGCGGGCCTCGAGGACCTTGCGTGGCGCCTTCCCGTTACGGAAGCCGGGAAGCTTCACCTCGCGGGCGATCTTGCGGAACGCCCGATCGATGTCGTGGTCGAACTCGTCCTGGTCCACGGTGACGGACAGCTTGACGAGCTTCTTGTCTGGGGTTCCCTCGACGGGATCGAGCGTGCTTCTCACAGAGCGAGGATGCTACCGGCGCATCGCTGCGGCGACCGCCTTGGCCTGGCCCTGTCCGGCCGATGATGCGGTGCCGGGCCTGACGCTGCGGCAGAATGGCGCCATGACGATCTGGAAGCCTCACGCGCTGGCCAAGCCGCACACGGGTCAGCTCGACCTGAAGATCGGCGACCGGGTGGAGGCCTCCGTCGACCTGCACGGCGTTCCCGCGGGCACCGCCGGCAAGGTGATCCTGGCCAACGGGTTCAACTGGCAGCGCTACCGCGTCCTGTTCGTCAACGGCGAAGAGGTGGGCGACCTCGACCAGCGCAACATCGTCCCCGTCGGCAAGACCGCCAAGCGCCTGGCCAAGTTGGCCAAGGCCGCGGCTCGCTGACCCGCGTTCCGAACGCGTTCAGGTTTTTCATCACGAGGTGATCCAGCGCGTGGTCCGCTCCGTAGACCCGCTGAACCCCTTCCGAAGCGGAGGGTCCCGTCAGCGAAGGAGAACCACGTGGAGATCAGCGAGGGAGCGCTGCAGCAAATGGTTGCGGCCGTCGATGATGAACATCGTTCCGGCATGCACACCATGCGCGAGCAGATCCAGGAGTTGCACAGTCAGGCGCGCCGTTTCAACTTCGGCCGCAAGTCACTGTTCAGGAAGGCAGCAGGTACCGGCGCAGCGGTCGTCATCGGCTCACAGCTGATCCCGATCAGCGGACTCGTCCCGGCCTACGCCGCCGACGGTGACGCCGGCATCGCCGCCTTCGCCGAGAGCGTCGAGCTCACCGCAGTTGCCGCCTACACGGCTGCTGCTCAGAGCGGCCTGGTCAAGACCCAGGCGGTGCTGGACGCCGCCACCAAGTTCGCCGGCCACCACACCGAGCACGCGGCCGCCTTCGGCTCCGCCGCCGGCGATGCGGCCACCGGCAAGCTCAACCAAGCACTGCTCGACGCGCTCTCGCCGTCGCTCGGTGCCGCCAAGACCGAAGCCGACGTGATCAAGATCGCGTACGACCTCGAGAACGCCGCTGCCGCCACCTACCTGTTCGCACTCGGTGCGCTCACGTCGAAGGCCGCGCTGCAGCTGACCGCATCCATCCTGCCGGTCGAGGCACAGCACGCCACGGTCCTCGGATCCGTGCTCGGGCTGCCCGCCACCGACTACATCCCCTCGTTCCAGAACGAGGACGGCGCCATCGACCCGGCCAAGTTCCCGGTCGCCTGAGCCTGAGACACGACGAAAGGACCATGAACATGAATTACGACCAGATTCGCCGTGACGCTCGGGCCACCCAGGCCGAGCATGCTCGTTCGATGCCGCAGCTGAGCTCCGCGCTCAACCGCTTCTTCGAGAGCGAGACCCGGACCAGCGAGCAGACCGAGGCAGTCGTCCTCGGCGGCCTCACCCGCCGCGGCCTGTTCCGCGTCGGTGGTGTCACCATCGCCGGTGCCGCCCTGCTCGCCGCCTGTGGCAGCGACAAGAGCGACGGCAAGACGACCACCCCCGCCGGCACCACGCCCGGTACCACTCCGGGCACGACACCCGGCACCACCCCGGGCACGATGACGCCGGGCACCACCCCCACCACCGGTGGCGGCGAGATGTCGGGCGACGTCGTCGCCCTGCGGACCGCCTCCTCGTTGGAGGTGCTGGCCGTGGCCGTCTACCAGACGGCCATCGACTCCGGCCTCGTCACCACCGCTGCGGTGGGCGACGCGGCCAAGCTCTTCCAGAGCCAGCACCAGGAGCACGCCGAGTTCTTCCAGGCGGCGACGAAGGCTGCGGGTGGCGAGGCGTTCACCGATCCGAACCCTGCGGTGCTCGAGGCGCTGCAGCCGACGATCGATGCGCTGAAGGACGAGAAGGGCATCCTCATGCTCGCCTACAACCTGGAGACGGCTGCGGCGCAGACGTACCAGTCGGGCGTGGGTGTGGTCACCGATCTCAGCCTCAACAAGGCGCTGATGAGCGTCGGTGGCGTCGAAGCCCGCCATGCTGCGGTGCTCGCCTCCGTCCTGGCGATGGATCCGGTGCCGCTGGCCTTCGGCGGCGCCGACAGCGCCGTGGCGTTCGGCACCGGCGTCAGCTGAGGTCGTCCCCCCAACCAGATCGTCTCCCCGACGATTGAGAGATGCCGGGGAAGCGTGGCGTGAGAAAGTGACGGACATGTCCGCACCTTCGATCCGCCATCGCTTCCCCGGCATCTCCGCGTCCGGGCCCGGATCGTGGGCCCGTTTCGATGCCCCGGCGGGAACGCAGATGGTCGACTCGGCCATCACCGCGGTCAGCGAGTGGATGGCCAGTGGCAACACCGCTGCTGCCGGATCGACGTTCGCCGCGGCGCAGGAGTGCAAGGTCCTGATGGAACGCGCCCGCGCCACGGTCGGCACGTTCCTCGGTGCCGATCCGGGTGGCATCGTCTTCGGGCCGAACATGACCACGCTCGCGTTCGCCTTCTCACGCGCCATCGCGCGCACGTTGCAACCGGGCGACCGCATCGTCGGCACCAAGCTCGACCACGACGCCAACGTCACCCCGTGGGCGCTGGCGGCCGCACAGGCCGAGGCGGAGCACGTGCTGGCCGACTTCGATCGCGACAGCGGGACGCTGCATCCCGAGCAGGTGATCGCGTTGATCGACGAGCGCACGAAGTGGGTCACCGTTCCCGGCGCGTCGAACCTGCTCGGCAGCACGCCCGACCTCTCCCCCATCATCGACGCAGCGCACGCCGTGGGCGCCCGTGTCTACGTCGACGCGGTCGCGCTGGCACCGCACCGACGCATCGACATCGCCGCGCTGGGATGCGACGCACTCGTCACGTCGCCGTACAAGTGGTACGGGCCGCACTCCGGGGTGCTGTGGGTGGAGCCGCAGCTGCTGGAGTCCTTGCCGGTGTTCAAGGTGCGCCCGTCCTACGACCACGGGCCGCAACGCATGGAGACCGGCATGCCGAACTTCGAGGCGATCGCCGGCATCGACGCCGCGGCGCGGTTCCTGCTCGAGGAGGGCATGGATCGCATCGCCGCCGCGGAGACCGCGGTGTTCGAACCGTTGCTCACCGGTCTGCAGCAGATCCGCGGCGTGCGTGTGTGGGGCCCGCCGATGACGGAGGGCCGCTGCCCGACTGCCGCGTTCTCGATCGACGGCGTCACGGACGCCGACGCAGCGATGGCGCTCGCCGCCGCGAACATCGCGGTGTGGGACGGGCACAACTACGCCGTCGAGGTCTACGACCACCTCGGGCTCGACGCGCACGGCGGCGTCATCCGCGCCGGCCTGGCCCGCTACATCGACGACGACGACGTGCAGCGCCTCCTCACCGTCGTCGAGCGTCTCGCGTCACGCGGCGTTTGATCACGGATCCACCGTGACGGTGGATCACCGGCCAAACGCTCATCCGAAGAGCGGTGCGGTCGTGCAGTTGTCGATATCGCCGAACTGGGCGGCGATGTCCGGCGAGTCCGGCACGGTGAAGTCGGGCAGCGGTGTCAGCGTGGCGACGAGGAGGTCGTGGGTGAGCTCTTGCGTCGAGACGTTCCACGACGAGTCGGGCTGCTGCTCGGCACTGACCAACGAGTAGTGGATCGAGCCGGCTGCGCCGTCACACGTCAGCCCGGTGAACGGACCCTGTTGGGAGATCCGGAACGAGAACGGTGAACTGTTGAGCGTCCACTGGCCGAGGCAGCCGTTGGCGTCGAGGCTGAGGAACGCACCGAAGGCGCTGCCCGCGTTGCCGGCACCGATGGCCAGCACGACGAACGGCGGTGGTTGCGGCGCGCCGAGCGCGTGGTCGATGTCCTCGAAGCCGATGGAGACCGTCTCGGCGAAGCCCAACGGCAGCTCGACGTCGCTCGACACGCCACCCGACGTATCGGCGTGCACGTGCGGCACGCCACCACTGGTGTACGAGGTGACGGTGTCGTCGACGACGTCGCCATCGATGTCACCGGAGATCGTCACCACGTTGGTCGCTGGGCCGGGCACCGCTGCCGGACCGGAACATGCCGAGGCGGTGGTCGTCGTCGGTGCTGCGGTCGGCGGCACGGTGGCCGGCGCCGTGGTCGTCTCGGCGACGGTCGTGGTCGGCGCGACCGACGACGTCGTCGTCTCGGCGACCGTGGTGGTCGTCGCCACCGACGTGGTCGTGGCGGCGGAGTTGTTGTCCGACGAGCAGGCGGCGAGACCGAGCAGGAGCACCGCGGTCATCAACGGCACCCGACGGCCGACAGCGAGACGAGCACGCATGTCGTCAGTGTGCCACTCCCGCCACGGCAGCGCGCGGCAGCTCAGCTGTGCAGGACCGCCTGCAGGCGAGCGTCGGGCTCGGGGCGCGCGCCGAGGTGCTCGATCACCCACGCCGAGATCGCGGTGGCGAACCGCGCCGCGGCAACCGGATCGCCGTCCACGAGGTAGCGGGCGAGGAAGGCGCCGGCGAACGAGTCGCCCGCACCGGTGGCGTCGACGAGGTTGTTGGACGACGCGGGGATGCGCGTGCTCTCGCCGTGGTGGTGCACGAGTGAGCCGTCGGCGTCGAGCTTCAGCATCACGAGCGCGCCCGGGTAGATCTCGGCGAGCCGAGCGGCGATCGACTCGGGGTCGTGCTCGCCGGTCAGCGTCTCGCCCTCCTCGTAGTTCGGCAGCAGCACGTCGATGCCGAGGTCCTGGGTGACCGCGAGGAACTGCGTGACACCCATCTCCTGGATCATCTGGAACGAACCGGGATCGAACGACAGCGTCGCGCCGGACGCGCTGGCGAGGTGGGCAGCAGCGCGCGCTGCGGCGCGAGGCGGGTCGACGAAGAAGGACCACGCCGTGAGGTGGAGGTGCTTCGCCTCGCGCACGATGCTCATCGGCACCTCGGACTGCATGAGGTAGAAGTCGGCGCCGTGACCGGACACCATCGAGCGCTCACCGGTGTGGTCGACGAACACGGCGACCGATCCGGTGAGATGAGCATCGGTCTCGACGAGGTGGGCGGTGACGTGCTCTCGGCGCAGGTTCTCCTGGGCGAGCTGTCCGAAGCGGTCGCGTCCGATCTTGCCGATGAAGTGCGACTCCATGCCGCACCGGCTGGCCCACACGGCAACGTTGGCGGCACTGCCGCCCGGCGTGAGCATCACCTCGCCGAACGTGTCGCCGCCCTTCAGCAGCTCGCTGTTGGTGCGGATGAGGACGTCCCAGGCGAAGTCGCCCAGCACGCAGAGGGGCACGGACACGCGGCGCACCGTACCAGTCGGGTGCCAGACTCCTCCGGTGGGCGAGCTCGCAGTGGTCAGTGATGACGAGCTGCTGCGCGCCTGCGTCCGCGGCTTCGGCGAGCAGCTCCCGTCGATGAAGTTCGTGCTGCTCGACCTCCGTCACGGTGCGGCGACGATCGACGACTGCCGCACGGCGCGGCGTGCCGGTTCGGTGGTCGTCGCCGTGTGCGACGGCGACGACGAGCTCGCCGCGGTCGACGCGTTCGATGCCGGCGCCGACGACGTCATCTGTCCGCCGGTGCGGCCGAACGAGCTCCTCGCCCGGCTGCGCGCCCACGCCCGTCATCACGAGCTGCGCAGCAACCTGCTGCACCTCGACTTCGACGCGCACACGGTGACCGTCGCCGGTCGACTCGTGGAGGTGTCGACGCTCGAGTTCAACCTGCTCGTGGTGCTCACGTCCGAGCCCGGACGTGACCACAGCCGCTCGGAGCTCCGTGCACGGTGCTGGGACGCGCACAGCGCCGTCGGGCCGCGTGTCATCGATGGTGTGGTGGCCACCCTGCGCCGCAAGTTGGGTCCGTCGGCCGGGCTGATCGAGACCGTTCGCGGATACGGCTACCGGTTCATCGGCGGGGCGACGTCGAGTCAGCGAACCTCCAGTCGCCCAATCTCCAGTCGCACAACCTCCAATCTGTAGCCGAAGCCTCGGACGGTCGACAGGTAGCGCGGCGACTCGGCGTCGTCGCCGAGCTTGCGCCGCAACCAGGCGACGTGCACGTCGAGCGTCTTCGCCGACCCTTCCCAGTCCGGGCCCCAGACGGTGTCCAGCAGCACCTCGCGGCGCACTGCCTCGCCGGGTCGACGGGCCAACGCAGCGAGCACGTCGAACTCCTTCGGTGACAGCTCGATCTCGATGTCGCCGCGGTGCACCGTGCGCGCCGACAGGTCGATGGCGAGATCGCCGACCTCCACCCTCGATCCGCTGGACCGCGCTCTGGCGCGGATCCGGGCCAGCAGCTCGGCGAGCCGGAACGGCTTGGTGATGTAGTCGTCGGCGCCGGCATCCAAGCCCTCGACGGCATCGATCTCCTCACGCCGCGCGGTGAGCATCACGATCGGCAGATCGGGCCGCGCGTGACGGATCCGCCGGCAGACCTCGACGCCATCCACGTCGGGCAGGCCGAGATCGAGGAGCACGATCTCCGGTGGCCGATCGAACACGGCCATCTCCGCGTCGTGACCGGTGCGCACCCAGTGGACGGCGTGACCCGCCTGGCCGAGCGCGCGCACCAGCGGCTCACCGATGGTCGCGTCATCTTCCACGAGCAGGACTGCCGACATGCGCGGCCATGTTCGCACGCGCTCGTGCGATCCTGTCCGCAGTGGCCCGCACCATGCGCTCACATCTCTTGCGCTCGACGTCGGCGATCGTCGTCGCCGTCGTCGTCGCATTCGGCGTGACGAGCGCCGTGCTGTACGCACGAGCGGCGCGTGACGAAGCCCGTGTCCGATTGACCCGGCAGGTCGACAGCATCGTCGTGTCGATCTCCGATCAGCTCCTCAGCACCGGACCGCTGACGCCCGACGAGCTGGCTGCGCTCGTTCCCGCCGGCGACGAGCTCGTGCTGGTGGCGGACGGCCAGGAGGTGCACAGCGGTACGGTCGCCACGTCCAGCACCCAACAGGTCACCGCCGTCGGGCCGGAGGGCAGCACGCTGACGCTGATCGCCGATGCCGGGCCGACCGACGATCGCGTCCGCACCGGCCTCGAGGTGATCGCGCTCATCTCGACGGTCGCCGCCGCGGCTGCGATCGCGCTCGCCGTCGTGCAGGCGCGACGCCTGGCCCGTCCGCTCATGTTGCTCGAGGGCGCAGCCGCGCAACTGGCCGATCACGACTTCAGCGTGCACGCCCCGCGCACCGGCATCACCGAGATCGACTCGATCGCCACCGCGCTCGACACGAGTGCGAGCGAGATCACCCGGATGGTCCGCTCCGAACGCGAGTTCTCGGCCAACGCCAGCCACCAATTGCGCACGCCGTTGACGGCGATGGCGCTGCGGCTCGAACTGATCGAGTCCGCCGGCGACGAGTCGGTCGCGGCCGAGGCTCGCAGTGCGTTGGAGGAGCTGCACGCGCTCGATCGACGCATCGACGAGATGCTCCGGTTCGCCCGCACGGGGCGGATGTCGGAGCGCAAGGTGTTCGACGTCGTCGCGCTCGCCCGGCGCCATGCCGATGCGCTGCGACCCGCGTTCGAGCGGGTCCAACGTGAGCTGCTCGTCGATGCGTCGATCGGGCCGCTCCAGGTCGATGCCACTCCGGGAGCGGTCGGCGAGGTGGTCGAGGTGCTCCTCGACAACGCCATCCGCCACGGAGCGGGCACGGTTCGCATCAGCTTCGACCGCCGTGACGAGCGCGTGCTGCTGACGGTGGCGGACGAGGGAACGGTGTCGTTCGGCGCGACCGCTCCATCGTCGAGCGGTGTCGGCCTCGTGCTGGCCCGCAACCTGTTGCGCGCCGACGGCGGGTCGGTGGAGCTGCTCGACGGCGCCCCGACGCGGTTCCAGGTCGCGTTGCGGCTCGCCGCTCCGCCTGCCTGAGCCGGCGCCTTTACCGAACCACAACCTCCCGCCAACCGGACGCGCACGCACCGCGGCGCACGATGCCCCCATGAGCTTCGATCCCGCCGGTGTTCCGACGACTCCCGCCCCGTCGAACGCGGTGGGAGCGACGCTCCCGCCACCCGCGCCGCCCACCCCCGCCGCCGCAGGTGGGCGGCGCGGCAACGGCCGTCAGCGATCCGCGCTGACGTTCGTCGCCGGCGCCGGGGTTGCCGGTCTTGCCGCGCTCGCCGTTGCCGGCTGGACACGCGACACGGGTTCGCACAGCTCCCCCGCCACCACCGTGGCCACCGACACGCACACCGTGTCCAACCCGCCCGCATCTGGCAACAGCGCAACGACGGACGTCAGCGCGCTCGTGGCCAAGGTCCGCACGAGCGTGGTCAGCATCGCCGTCACTGCGATCCAGAACGACGGCGCCGGATCCTCCACCGTGCAGGCCGCGGGTTCTGGGTTCGTGTTCGGCAGTGACGGCCTGATCGCCACCAACGCTCACGTCGTCGACGGCGCGACGACGGTCAAGGTCACCTTCGACGACGGCTCGACGAAGGACGCCAAGGTCGTCGGCATCGACCACACCGACGACCTCGCCGTCGTCAAGGTCGACGCCTCCGGGCTGACACCTGTCCCGATCGGCGACAGCGCATCGCTCAAGGTCGGCCAGACCGTGGTCGCCATCGGCAACGCGCTCGACCTCTCCGGTGGGCCGACCGCGTCGGAAGGCATCGTCTCCGCCCTCGATCGCTCGATCGACACCGAGAACGGCGAGCACCTCAACGGGCTCGTGCAGACCGACGCCCCGATCAACCCCGGCAACTCCGGCGGTCCGTTGCTGGACCTCGCCGGCAACGTCGTCGGCATCGACACCGCTGCCGCCGACTCGGCGCAGAACATCGGCTTCGCGATCGGCATCAGCCAGGCGCAGCCGCTGCTCCAGCAGCTCGCCGACGGCAAGGCCGTCACCCGCCCGTTCCTGGGCGTGAAGTCGCAGCTCGTCGACCAGTCGGTGGCACAGCAGCTCGGCCTGTCGGTGGACCACGGCGAGCTGATCGTGGCCGTCACCGACGGTTCGCCGGCCGAGTCCGCCGGACTCCAGCAGGGCGATGTGATCACCAAGGTCGGCGACACCGAGATCAAGGCGGAGACCGATCTGCGCGATGCGATCACGCAGGCGGGCGTCGGCAAGCAGCTGGCCTTGACCGTGCAGCGTGGCGATCAGGTCCTGCACCTCACCGCCACCGTCGGCAGCCACAACGCCTAGCGGCACCCATCACCCAGTTCTCCCGCCGGCGTGGCCGTCCCTGCTCCCCCAGTGACGGCCCGCCGGCGGAAGCGCACCGCCACTCCGGCCGGTGCACCGAACACAGAGGAGGAGAACATCGTGAACAGATCAGCCCTCGCCACCACCGCCTTCGCGGCCACGTTGCTGCTGGCAGCGTGCGGCTCGGACGCGAAGACGAAGGTGGTGGCGACCACGGTGAAGGCGACGGCGACCACCACCGCCAAGCCGGCGACCACGACCAAGCCGACCACCACCACGCCCAAGGAACCGACGACGACGAAGGCGCCCGCCACCACGATCAAGCCGGGCACCACAACGACCAAGGCGCCCTGAGCCCCTTCCCCCTGCGCCGGACTGGGCGGGATCCTTCTCGGCAGCCGGGAAGGATCCCGCCCAGTTGCGCGTCAGCGCGTCGAGATCAGCGCGGGCGACCGAAGGCACCCGACGCGACGATGGCGGCGCTGAGCTCGCCGCCGATCGCCGCGAGGCGATCGCGTTCGTCACCGGAGAGCAGCGCCCAGCACGGCTCGGCGAGCTCGTCGGTGCGCCGCTCGACCAGATCGCGATGGGCCTTGCCCGCTTCGGTGAACGAGCCGTCCGCTTCGATCCAGCCGCGAGCGACGAGCCCGTCGATGGTCGACTGCCAGTCCTCGTCGCTCCACTGCCGCGACGACTTGAGCACCTTGCCGGGCACGACGCCCATCGCACCGTGCAGCACGAGCGCCTCGGGCGCGCTGACGTCCTGCTCGACGAGCAGGGCGATGTGCCCGTCGCCGCGGTACTCGCGCAGCAACGTCAACGCGTGCCACAGCGCGAGGTGCGGCGGCTCGGGCCAGGCGAGTGCGGCGTGCGCGGCGTACAGCGGATGCCCTTCGGCGCGGCACGCCTCGGTGGCGCGGCGAGCGAGCTGCGCCGCCTCGGCGATGTCGGGAGCGTGCAGCCGGTCGCCGAGCATGCGTGTCAGCGCTCGATCGGCGGCCCGCAGACGAGCAGCGAGCACCTCTGCCGGCGTCGTGCGCTTCCATGCCTCGGGGATGGCCGAGCGCACCAGCGCCGGGTTGAAGTTGAAGAAGGTGGCGATCACCGTCTCGGCCGTCACCGCCCCCATCGCCGCCGACCGCGAGGCGAAGTACCCCATCATCCGGTCGTCGAGTCCGAGCGCGGCGTACTCCTCGATCCCCTCCGGGGCGAAGTAGATCATCCCGTGGTACGGCTCGAGGGCCTGGTGCATGCGACGCGCATCGGTGGTCATCGCCGGAGTCTCGCTGGACCCGCACGCGCGCGTCGAACCGGCCAGCACCGGAACGCGACGTGGCGTTCTGGCGCTGGCCGGCTCAGCGGAAACGTGGAGGTGTGGTCAGTCGAAGTCGACGGGGCCGACGGCGTCGCGCACGAGCTGTTGGAACACGGCGACACCTCGCTCCCACTTCGGGCTCAGGAAGCCGCGCTGGTAGTTGCCGGCATCAAGGTTGCGTTGCGTGTGCTCGCACACGCGGGCGTCCTCGTCGGCGACCTCTTCGCTGAACTTGATGATCCCCTCGATGTCCTCCGCGTCGTCGGCGAAGAAGTACTCGAAGATCAGCTCGCTGTGCGAGTGCCCGCGTGGCAGCCACCGCTCGACGGCGAACCCGCCGGGGAACACGTCGAAGGCGAACGTCGGCCAGAACCAGCCGAAGATGCCGAACGTGCTCTCGTCGCGGGGCGGCATCACGTGCAGGTTCCACTTCGGGTCGCTGCCGATCTGCACGTCGTAGTGCAGCGCGTCGGCGTCACGACTCATCGCCGGGTGCACCGTGGGCAGGTGGTAGCCCTCCATGAAGTTGTCGCCGTACGTCTTCCAGTTGCAGGCGACCTGGCGGACGCTGCGGCTGTGGAACCGGTACGACTCCAGCGGCACGTCGTTGACGACGTCCTTGAACTCGCCGAGCCACTCGTGGAGCGGCGCGATGTTGGGATCAAGGCAGACGAAGACCATGCCCCTCCACGAGTCCACCTGGATCGGTGTGAGGTCGGTGTTGGGAGGGGCGGGGCAGCCGAAATCCCGAGCATTGAGCAGTGACCCATCAGATGCGAAAGCCCAGCCGTGGTACCGGCAGACCATGTTCGCTTGGCAACCTTCGCCGTCCCACACGATCGGCCCGGCGCGATGCGGGCAGAGGTTGTAGAACGCCTTCAGGGATCCATCGTCACTGCGCCGTACGAAGATCGGCCAGCCCGCCAGGTTCTCGGTGACGTAGTCACCGTTCCTGCGCAACTGGTGCTCGTAGGCGACGTGGATCCATGCAGCGCCAAAGATGGGCCACTTCTCACGTTCGAAGATCGCTGGGTCGGTGTACCACCGCGCCGGGAGCGTCTCTGTGAGTTCCATCGCCGATCAGGCTAGTGGTGGGGCCATGCCCGGGGGCCGCATCAGCGACCCGAGGTGGTCAGGCCGGGCGCGGGCCGTCCGCGCTGACCTGCAACGCCTGGAGGGCGATGAGGTCCTGGAACTGCTTGGACATGCCTGCCGGCGAACCGTCCAGGAACAGGATGTTTCCCTTGCCGTTCTCGGCGACGTGGCGCACGGCCTCGGTCCACATCGAGAACAGGATCAGCGCCGAGTCGACGTTGTTGGTCTCCAGCTCGCGCGCCGCCTGGGCCAGACCGCGGGCGACCTCTTCGCGGAACAGGGCGACACCCTGACCACGCAGCTGGGCGGCGGTGCGCTCGGCCTCGGCCTCGATGCGCACCGCGGTGCCGAGCGCCTCGGCTTCCTTGGTCTTGCGGATCAGCAGCGCGTCGCCCTCGTTGGTGGCCGCGGCCTTGAGGTTGTTGCTGGCCACGACCTGGGCCATCGAGGTGGTGATCGCCTGGTCGAAGGTGATGTCGTTGAGCTGCAGGTCGATGAGGTGGTAGCCCCACGTCTCGATCACGTGGTCGAGGTTCTCCTTGACCTCGCTGACGATCTCGCCGCGCAGGGCCAGGATCTCGGCCTGCTTCTTGGTGGCCACGAAGCCACGGGTGCTGCCCTCGACGCTGCGCACCAGGGCGGTGAGGAAGTCCTTCTCGCTGACGAACTTGAAGGCGATGTTCTTGATCGTCTCTTCGCTCTCGCTGATCGCCCCGTAGACCATCATCGCCGTGAAGTAGACGTTGGCCTGGTCCTGGGTGATCGCCTGGAACTGGAGCTCGATGGCCTTGTTCTGGATGGTCACCCGGCGGTAGATCTTCTCGACGAACGGGAACACCACGTTCAAGCCCGGGCGCAGCGCGCGGCGGTACTTGCCGAAGATGGTGGTGACGGCCACGCTGCCCTGGTTCACCGTCCGCAACCCGGTGAGGATGGTGAGCAGCAGGATGGCGCCGATGATGATGACGGCGATCTGGACTCCGCTGAGTGCAGCGACGATGGCAAGCATGCCTGCACCCTACGCCCCAGGTCAGGACATGAACGTCACGATCTCGGCAAGGGCGCTGCGGTCCTGGAACACGAACGCGTGGCCGCCGTCGTAGGTGCGCAGCTCCGACCCCTCGATCCGCGAGTGGATCGCTGCACTGTTCTCCGGCTTGGCCTGCCCGTCGTAGCGCCCGCAGGCCACCAACGTCGGGCACGTGATCAGCGGCAGGCGGTCCCACACGTCGTGGTGAGCGCGGGCCTCGAGCTGCATGGCCTCACCGCGGAGCTGGGCGTCGCTCTTCGCCACCGTGCTGCGCTCGGTCATCGACCGCACGAGCAGCTGATCGAAGGGTCGATCGGCCAACCACTCGTCGGTGAAGCGGGTGTCCATGTTGCGCTTGCTGATCGCCATTCGCTCCTCAGGCGGCAGGCCCAGCAGCTCGTGCAGCGGGTAGGACGATCCGCCCGCACCTCCCGCCGAGGTGCACAGCAGCGCGAGGCGCTCGATCCGCTCAGGCGCGGTGACCGCCAGCTCGAGGGCCACCATCCCGCCGAAGGAGATGCCGAACACCCTGGCCGTCGACCAGCCGACGTGGTCGAGCAGCGCGATCGCGTCGGCGGCGTAGTCGGCCATCGTCGGCTGGCGCTCGGGGATCGACGTTCGTCCCAGGCATCGCTGGTCGTGGACGAGCACCTCGAAGTGGGCCGCCAACCGGTCGATGAGGATGCCCGAGCCCTCGATGGTGGCACCCGACCCGTTGCACATCAGCAGCCGTGGGCCGGCGCCGCGGATCTCGTAGTACAGGTCGAGGTCGTCGAGTTGCAGCGTCGGCACCGTCGAAGTCTTGCCGAGACGCGCCGCCGCCCCGCTCTCGTGGAGAGCGGGGCGGCGGCCGGTTGCCTGTTGATCGCCGTTGATCAGGTCAGCGCCCGGTAGCAGGAGTTGATGTTGTAGGAGGTGTAGCCGTAGGCGTACCAGTCGGTGCGCTGCTTGGGCGTGCCGTGATCGCCGCCGGCGATTGCAGCGAGGGTGTTGTAGCCCTCGGCGTAGTCAGCGGAGTTCAAGCGGCCGCTGACGGTGATGCCGTAGCGGGTGTACATGCCGGCGAGGCAGTCGGCGAACAGCTCACTGCCGATCGTGCCGGACTTGCTGGTCCAGCGCAGGGAGTACTGGATCACGTGTCCCCACTCGTGGGCCAGGATCACGCCCGATCCGTAGTCACCGAAGCGGTTGTGCAGGCCCTGCGTCCAGCCGGTGCCGAACCAGATGTGCCCGACGTAGGGGCTCTGGCAGGCGAAGGAGTTGTTCGCCGGGAGCGTCGTGCCACAGGCCTGCACCGTGGTGTTGTAGTAGTGGACCGTCGGACGGACGAGGTAGGAGCTGTAGCCCCAGTTCGTGAAGTTCGTCATCCAGAACCTGTCGAGGTCGCCGTAGATCGCCTTGGCCGACCCGCTGGAGGTCGTCTGCGCCGGCGTGATGGCGCTGGCCGAGCCGGCCCCTTGTGCCGACACGACGACACCGGCGAGCAGTGTGGTGGCCATCGCCTTGACGACGACCCGCTTGATGTTCTTGAAGTTCAGGTTGAGGTTCAGCTTGCGGTTCATGTTGGTCTCCTTGAGTGCGGGTGACCGGTTCGTTCCGGCCACGAACATCACTCTGAGACACCGCGCTGAAGCGATCCTGAAGACTCCCTACAGGCGCGTCAGGACAGGCGCGGCTGGACAGGTGCGTCTGGACAGGTGCGTCAGGCGGAGAACGGGACGCTGCGAACGCGCTCGCGCGTCGCGGCGAACCAAGCGTTCAGCACTGCCGGGATCACCACGGGCACGGCCATCTCGCCGGCCCCGGTCGGGCGCGCCGAGCTGGGCACGATGTGCACGTCGATCTGCGGTCGCTCGGCCATCTGCAGCAACGGCGCGGTGTCGAAGTTGGTCTGCACGATGACGCCACGCGCGTGGGTGAGCGCGGGCTTGAGGAGCGCGGTGAGACCGAACACGACCCCGCCCTCGATCTGCTGAATGACCACGTCCGGGTTGACGACGCGACCACAGTCGATGGCGCACACGATGCGAACGACACGCAGCTGCGCGCCGATCGCCTGCACCTCGGCGACCGCCGCGACCGCGCTGCCGTGGTACGAGTGGCAGGCGACACCGCGACCGCGTTCGGCGGGTGCTTCGAGGCCCCAGTCGCTTCGAGCGACGGCGAGGTCGAGCACACGGCGCAAGGGATGGTCGTCGCGCAAGAGGCTGCGGCGCAGCTCGACCGGGTCCTGCCCGGTGAACTCGGCGATCTCGTCGAGGAAGCACTCGGTGGCGAAGGCGCTCGGCCAGGCGAACGTGCCCCGCCACGGCCCGGTGCGAAGCGGGACGTCGACGAGCGCGGCGCTGTTCGACTGGCCGGCGATCTCGTACGGAACGGCCTGCTCGATCGACAGCGCGTCGGTGCCGGCGGTGTAGACGATCCCGTTCAGCCCCGGTCCGGCGATGCGGTGCCGCCAGCCGGTGACCGTCGTTCCGCCGGCGAGGGTGGTGCGCAGCGAGTGCAGCGTCGGCGCGTGCGGGAAGTCGAGCTGCAGATCGTCAGCGCGCGACCACGTCACCATCACCGGAGCGTCGATCGCCTGGGACAGGTGCGCCGCCTCGAGCCCGACGTCGGGCTCGAGGCGGCGACCGAACCCGCCACCGCAGTGGAGCACGTGCACCATGACCTTCATCGCGTCCATGCCGAGCTCGTCGGCGATCAGACGCTGGACGTCGAGCGGGTTCTGCGTGCCCACCCACACGTCGCACGATCCGTCGCGCACGTGCGCGGTCGCGTTCATCGGTTCCATCGGCAGGTGGGCGAGGTACGGCGTCTCGTAGGTCGCCTCGAGCACCGGGTCGGCAGGCGCCGCAGTCCCGTCGGCGCTGTCGCCCAGCACGCGGACCATCTCGGCGCGGATCGACGCCGTGTCCCACGACGCGTTGTCGCCCTCGTCCCAGTCGACGGTCAGTGCATCGCGTCCGCGGAACGCGGCCCAGGTCGACGTCGCCACGACCGCGATGCCACTCGGGATCTGCACCACGTCGAGCACGCCGGGCACCGATCGCGCTGCCGAGTCGTCATAGGACGCGACGGCCCCACCGGGCACCGTGCAGCGGGCGACCGCCGCGAAGCGCATGTCCGGCAGACGGACGTCGATGCCGTACTGCAGACTGCCGGTGACGATCTGCGCACCCTCGAGCCGGGGCACCGATGTGCCGATCAGCCGGAGCTCGTCGTCGGTCTTGAGGGAGGCGCCGGACGGTACGTCGAGCGTCGCCGCGACCGCCACGAGCTCGCCGTAGGCAAGGCGCTCCCCGGTCGCTGCATTGACCACCTCGCCGAGCTCGGCACGGCACTGCGTTGGTTCGACGCCCCACTGCTGCGCCGCTGCAGTGACGAGGAGGAGACGTGCGACGGCAGCCGCGGTGCGCAGCCGTTCGAGGTTGTCGGCGATGCTGCCGCTGCCGCTGGTGACCTGGCTGCCGATCGCCTCGTTGGCCGGGGACTGCTCGACGGTCACACGTGCCAGGTCCACCTCCAGCTCGTCGGCGAGCACCATGGCCAACGCGGTCCGTACGCCCTGGCCCATCTCGGTGCGGTGGACGGTGAGCGTGGTCGCGCCATCGGTGCCGATGCGGATGAACAGGTTCGGCGTGAACGACGGGCCGATCGGCACCGTCGTGGACGGGGCCGTCGAACCTGGCCCGTCGGTCGGGCGCGGCGCAGTCGTGCTCGACGAATCGTCGTCGCAGGCGGCGATCAGCAAGGCACCTCCGGCGCCGAGCGAGACCCGCAGGAACGTGCGGCGATCCATCGTCAACCGGCGTCCTGTGCGGCCTGCAGGACTGCGGCGTGGATGCGTTGATAGGTGCCGCAGCGGCAGAGCACGTCGGCGAAGGCGTCGTCGATGTCCTCGTTCGTCGGCGCCGGGTTGCGCGCCAGCAACGCAACGGCCGTCATGATCTGCCCGGGTTGGCAGTAGCCGCACTGCGCCACCTGCAGCTCCAGCCACGCTGCCTGCACCGGGTGGTCGCCGTGCTCACTCAGGCCCTCGATGGTGGTCACGCTCGTCCCGTCGGCCTGATCGGCGGTGGTGATGCACGATCGCGCGAGATCGCCGTCCATCAGCACGCTGCACGCACCGCACGCGCCGATGCCGCAGGAGAACTTGGTGCCGGTGAGCGACATCACGTCGCGCAGCACCCACAGCAACGGCATCTCGGGCGCCACGTCGACGGTCTGATCGGTCCCGTTCACCGTGATGGTCACGTCGGCCATGGATCCCTCCCCCGAAGGCAGTTCGCGCTTGGACGTTCGCAGATCGCCTCTGGTTCCCGCGTGATGCGGTCATTCGGCCCTGGTGGCGCTGTCCCCCTCGGCGCACGCTGAACGCAGGAAGCCAAACGGGAAGGAGCCGCCATGACCGCCACCACACCGAGGATCGTCGTCGGCATCGACGGGTCGGAGAGCGCCACCCACGCGCTCGGCTGGGCGTTGCAGCACGCAGTCGCGATCGGCGCCGACGTCGATGTCGTGGGCGCGTGGCAGCGCCCGTTCGTGCTCGACGCCGGCGGGTACGTCGCCCCCTACATCGCCGATGAGGACATGGAGGCCGCGACGAAGGCCGCCGTCGACCGGGCGATCGCTGACCGGGCGGCCGACGTCGACGCCGTGCGTGCGGCTGGCCGCAGCGTTGTCTCACGGGTGATGATGGGCCCGGCGTTCGACGTGCTGGAGACCGAGTCGAAGACGGCCGACCTCATCGTCGTCGGACGACGCGGGCACCACCGGATGGCGCGCCTGCTCGGCTCGACGAGCCGCCACGTGGCCGACCACGCGGTGTGCCCTGTGGTCGTGGTCCCGGAGGTGTAGCGCCCGCGACGTCGCGGGCGCCGGTCAGATGCGGATCGCCGAGGCCGCCGGGATCGGTGCGCCGGTCGGGTGCAGGATCTCGGCGATCAGCTCGACGCCGTCGACGAGCCGCGGCCCCGGTCGCACGACGTAGGCGTTGCCGTCGACGGCCCACACCGGCACGCCAGGCGGAAGCAGATGGCGGATCGCCGTGGCCTGCTCAGCGGCGGCAGCAGCGTCGAACCCGCACGGGGCAACGATGACGACGTCGGCCTCGGTTGCGCCGATCTCGTCCCACGTCGTCGGGTGCGATCGCGCGCCTGGTTCGCAGAGCACGGGACGACCGCCTGCGGCCACGATCAGGTCGGGCACCCAGTGCCCACTGACGTACGGCGGCTCGATCCACTCGAGCACGAACACCGACGGCTTGGCGACCTCGGCGACGCGATCGCGCACCCGAGCGAGCCGACTGCGCAGCGAGTCGACGAGGTCGCGCGCAGGGCCGGTTGCGCCGGTCGCCTCGCCGATGGTGACGATCGATGCGAGCACGTCGTCGAGCGTGTGCGGATCGAGGGTGATCACGTTGGACTCGCAACCGATGGACGCCAGCGCGGCATCGACGTCGCCGGCCGGCAGCGCGCACACCCGGCACAGGTCCTGGGTGAGGATCACGTCAGGCGCCGCGGCTCGGATCAGCTCGTCATCGAGGTGGTACAGGTCGTCGCCGGCGGCGATGCGGCTGAGGACCAGCGCGTCGATCTCGCCCGGCGTCATCCCCGTGGTGTTCAGCCCGCCGACGACGACAGCCGAGTCGGCGCGCGCTTGGGGCGGGTAGTCGCACTCGAAGGTCACCCCGACCAGTTGGTCGCCGAGCCCGAGGGCGTAGACGATCTCGGTCGACGACGGCAGCAGCGAAGCGATCCTCACCCCGCCGACCCTACGGCGCTCGCCCCGCCAACGTCTGGGTGCCACCCGACCCGCTCGATCGCAGGTCGCCCGCCCGCCCTGGCACCCAGACTGCGAGCGCATTCGCTGGGCGTGCCCGGAGGCCCGCCGTTAAGCCTCGATCCACCGATTGGGTCCTGAGGTCGAACTCGTGACGGGTTCGTGTGGGCTGGGCGTGGCCGGGTCTGTTGCTGGCTGGTGTTGGGACGCGTCGAAGCAGGCGTTCGTGCCGGTCGGGGTTGTCAGCGCTGGTGGTGGTGTGCGGCGCGCCTGACCGCAAGGCCGCCGTTCAGCCGGGTGCGGGTCGCAGGGTGCGCAGTGTGGTGAGCGCGGTGGTGAACTGTTCGGCCCAGGGCCAGCCGGTCGGGAGTCGCAGAGTCTTGCGGCCGGCGCGGTTGACGAGTCGGCCGGGGATCGCGAGGAGTTGGGTGCGCACGGTGCGGGCCACGATCAGCTGGTCGCCGGTGCGGACACCGCCAAGGGTCGCGGTCCAGCGGATCAGGTTGTGCGCGAGGACCGCGCATTGCAACCAGACCGAGTTGGCGTGGAAGTTGCCCGATGGGACGTGTTCGAGCCCGGCGCCTTCTTTCAAATCGCGGATCGCGAGTTCGACCACGGCGTGGTGACGGTGGAACTTGTCGACGTCGACGGCCGTGCCGTCGAGGTCGGTGAGGAACGCGTGGTGCCGCCAATCGGGCCACAACTTCATCTGGGTGGTGTCGGTGAGTCGGGTGCGTCGAACCACCAGCCGACGCGTGATCTGGTGGCGGCCTTTGCCGGTGGTGTAGGCGCACTCGGCGACCTGGGCTTGGCCGCCGGGGGTGTAGTCGATCTCGACCCAGGCGGACTCGGGAATGGCCGCGATCGCCGCAGCGATCCCTTTCGTGGCACACCTGACCGCCATCGTGTAACGCACGTTCAGCCGGTTCAACGCGACGATCGTGTCGTTGGACCAGAACCCCGAATCAACGCGCACGGTCAGCTCGCCGGTGGCGCCGGCGCGGCGGACACGGGCAACGATCTCGTCGAGGAAACGGACGGTGCCGCGCTGGGTGTTCGCCGAGCCTTTGCGCATCCGGGCGTGCAGCACCTCACCGGTATCAGCGCGGGTCGCGAGCAACGGGTGATAGCCGAGGGTGTGGGTGTAACCGAACGCAGCGCCCTGCTTGGCGTGGCCGTCGACCTCGCAGATCGTGGAGTCGATGTCGATCACCAACGGCTTCACGCCCGGGCCGGCGCCAGCAGCCCAGGCTCGTTCGAGCGCGTGACCGATCACCGCTTCCATCTGCCGGCAATGCCCGAACGTGAACGCTCGCAGGAACGTCCCGATCGTCGACGGGGCCATCACCCGATGACTCAACACCGCGCCGGTCGCGCCGGCGCGGAGCTTGTCGGTGTGATCGATGTGCGACGCGTTCGCGCACATCGCGTGGACCAACGTGAGGACCTTGCGGCCCGGACGCGAACCACCGACCCGGCCGCCCAGCCGGACCGTCGCGTTGATCAACGCTTCCAGGCCGAGTCGTTGCGACATCGTCGCGACGAGCAACAACCCGGCGTCAGCGACCAGGTTCGGGTCATCAAAGGTCGCGTCGATCCGGTCGAGCGTCTGCGATACTCGCGTCACTGAAAGTGTCTCCTGAGCTGTGGTGATTGACGAGGTAAGAGACGTACATCGTCCCAGCTCAGGAGACCTCTCACGCGGATACGCGCGTCACCTCACACCCTGCTCATCGGTGGATCGAGGTTAAGCTGTCGACTCCGTCCGGGCCTGCCCGACACGCGGGTGTAGCTCAATGGCTAGAGCTCCAGCCTTCCAAGCTGGCTATGCGGGTTCGATTCCCGTCACCCGCTCCACCAATCGTCGCAGGTCAACGAGATCGTCTCGGCGGACGGAGGATGTCGGGCTGCGTCTGTGACACGAGCGTGACACAGCGCAGCTCGTGGCGACATCAACCACCAGACAGAGCGACGATGCTGGCCGACGCCAGCAAGGCGAACTCGATCGCCGCCCAGACCATCCCGAACCGGCGGAAGAACACTCGCGCCATCCGATTCTGAGCAGCACGGACGCTCGGATCGCCTTCCCGATACCGGCCAATCCTCGCAACTGCGAGCCACACCCCCGGCACGCTGAACGCAGCAGCGAGAGCTAGGAGGTTCTGGACCGTCGAAGACATCGACGATCACGCTCCCTTGAGCACGCGCAGGTTCGGCCGCTTCGATGCCTTGCCGGTGATCAGCGCATCCATCCGCTTCGCCAGCTCGCCTGAGCGACGATGTCAGCTCGCTTCAGCAGCTCGTGATCGATGCCGAGGGCGCGTTGGTCTTTGACGCGCGCTTCGAGTGCTGGCGGCGCGCCAGACCACAAGGCGGATGAACCGATCAGGTCGTCCCACGCCATGTGCCCGCTCCCCCTTTCTGCAGGAGGAGACGGTACACGTCGGGACACAGTCAGGACCCAGCGCACCGTGTCTGAGTGTGATCGGCCGTGATCGGTTGTGAGCGATCCTGCAGGTCAGCGAGGGGGTCGGCCGGGTCCGTGGTGGTACCGAAGCTGCCCCGCTCAGCCTTCCAAGCTGGCTATGCGGGTTCGATTCCCGTCACCCGCTCCACCTGTCACCGCAGGTCATGTGAGCGCGAGCTCGAGCGCGGCGGCGACCTGGCGGTACCGGCTGACCGGGATGAGGTGGACGCCGTCGAACACGTTCGAGTCCCGCAGGTCGACGACGAGCTGCACCGCGAGATCGATGCCGGCATTCGGGTCGGCCTCGAGTCCCTCGACGATGTGGCGCGGGACCGCGAGCTGCGAGACGTCCGCGCTGACCTTGCGGGCCATGGTCGCGGACGGCAGCGCCATGACACCGGCGTAGATCGCGCCATCGAACTCGATGCCGGCGCGCCAGCTGACCATCGCGTCGCGGTCGTAGGAGACCTGCACGAACCAGGCGTCGGCGTCGTACTTCCATGCCGGCACCGGGCCGAGGCCGCAGGAGACGCCGACACGGATGGGCATCGCCTGCTCGCGAGCGAAGTCGCGCGCCATGTCGATCATCGATCGCACGGAGAGGTCATCTGATCGTCGACCTGTCTCGGGACGGTCGCCGTAGACGAAGAGGAACTCCTCGACGCCGTAGGCCGCGGCGGTGAGCAGATCGCGGCGGAACCCGAGCAAGTTGCGGTCCCGGGCATTGATGCAGGCGACGGCGCGACTTCCCATCTGGGCGACCTCGTGGGCCACAGCGATGCTCGACACGGTCGCACGACCGATGTGGTTGTCCGGGATCAGGAAGCGACTCGCGATCGTGCTGAGGACGCCGATCTGGTGGCGGACCCTCGTCAGATCGGGCCGAGTGGCCGGTTCGATCTCGCAGACCACCTCGAACTCATCCACCAACCGATCGTACGTCGGCATCAGCGGGCCGGTGAGCCAGCTCCTCAGGCCCGCCCGAGAAGACCAGCGAGTCCTTCGGTGCGGGACGAGCATCGATGTAGCCCTGGCTGTAGTGGAAGCCGAGCTCGCGGAGCGACGCCTGCTGCTCGGTCGTCTCGGCCCCCTCCGCGATCGAGGTGATATGCAGTGCGTTGGCCAGATCGACGAACGCCCGGAGGATCGCCTGAGAGCCGACCGGGTCGGGGCCATCGAGCTCGGCGACGAAGGTCCGATCGACCTTCAACTTCGAGGGGCGGATCATGCGCAGCGCTTCGAACGAGGCATATCCCGTGCCGAAGTCGTCGACGGACAGACCGACGCCCAGCTCGCGAAGGCCGACGAGCGCCAGGGCCGCGTCGCGCTGGACCATCGTCGTCTCCGTCACCTCGATGTCGATTCGCGCGGCGGGGAGGTCGTAGCGCCGCAGCATGTCGGACACCCGCTGCACGAACTGCGGGTCGGAGAGCTGTCGCGCCGAGACGTTCACCGCGAGCCGCACGTACGCCGGCCACGTGGCCATCGCAGCGAAGGCGTGCTCCATCACCTGTTCGCCGATCGGACTGATCAGACCGGTCTCCTCGGCCAGCTCGATGAACGACGCAGGGGTGACGATGCCACGCGTCGAGTGCTCCCAACGGGCCAGCGCCTCCATCGCATCGATGCGGCCAGAAGCGAGGTTCACCTGGGGCTGGAACCAGGCGACGAACTCACGGTTCCCCACCGCCGTCTTGAGCTCGTCGAACAGCGCTGCCCGGGTGCGCGCCTGCACCGCGAGCACCGGTTCGAAGGCGCTGGCACGATTTCCGCCGGCTGCCTTCGCCGCGTACAGGGCAAGATCGGCCGCGACGAACAGATCATCCAGTTGCGTCGCATCGTCGGGAGCGACGGCGTGACCCACGCTGGCATGTACCGACAGCTCCGTCCCGGAGGACTCGAACGGATCGTCGAAGGCTCGCACCACGTCGGAGAAGTCGGGCTTGCGTGCCGTTCGTTGCACTCGCACGATGGCGAACTCGTCGCCACCGATGCGAGCACAGATCGCACCCGGCTCGATGGTGGCCAGCAGTCGGTGCGCCACGTCGACGAGCAACTGGTCGCCGATCGGATGGCCGAGCGTGTCATTGATCTCCTTGAAGTTGTCGAGATCGACGATGGCGAGGTGGATCGGCCCGGCCGGCGCGCTCAGCAATTCGCTCGACAGCTCGGAGAAGCGGTGACGGTTCATGAGTCCGGTGAGCGTGTCCGTCGTGGCCAGCCGGAGCACCTCGTCGGCGGCGACCGTGGCCACGGTGACGTCCTCCCCGATCCCGCGCCAGCGTGCGGCGAGGGGATCGTGGACGTGATGCCCGGTCAGCGACCACCAGCGACGACGACCGGACACGAGGACGGGCAGGGTCAGGTCTCGGAAGCTCCCGCCCGTGTGCAGTCGTTCCTCGAGCTCGCGCATCCTCCTCGTTGCGTTCGGGGCCGTTCTGTCCAACATCTCGCTGACGAACGCACTCAGGTTGATGCCTTGGATCTCGGCGATCGGCCGGTCTGCCTGCGTCGCGAACGTGTCCGAAACACGAGTGAGATCGCCATCTGCGTCGCACTCCCACAGCCACTCGTTCGCGTCGTCCTCGAAGTCCTTCAGCAGCGTGCGAACCGTCTCACGCTCGGCATCTGCACGGAACTCGGCTCGGCAGCGGGCGACGAACGACATCGACAGCACGCAGATGGCGATCGACAGCACCAGCGAGTACAGCATGAGCAACGTGGTGATCACCGCCGCGACGTGCCCGACGTTCTGCCAGACCGCGATCGTCAACGCGGCGAAGTTCATCCACACCCACATCAGTGCCAGGCTGCGATAGGTGGACAAGACGATCGCGCCACAGCCCATCACCCCGGCGTACGTCGTCAGCAGGACGAGCTGCTGGTCGCGATCCGCTGCCGGTGTCGCGTGCACGAGCACGACGAGGATCAGCACGGCGTTCGCGGTCACGTCGGCGAAGAGCACGATCACGTCGCGACGCGTCGGGACGAAGTCGTTCCGCCAGCATCGCGGCCACCACATGCGCGGCGAGTTGGCCATCAGCAGCACGGATGCGACGAGCCAGGTCAGCCGGAACGTCGACATCTCCGATGGGATGGCGAAGCGGGCGATGATCACCGCGTTGGCGATGTCCGCAGAGTTCGCCAGGGAGGCGGCACGGACCGAGATGTGCACGCGACGGTTGTGCACCTCGCGTCGCTGTCCATCGTCGAACCCGCTCATCGGCGAAGCGAGGACGCCCGCGGCGAAGCGCTGAAGTCGCGACGCCGTGGACGAGCCCCGCTGATCGGTGTCGATTGCCCTCAACCCCAAGGTCCGTCTCCCATCATGAGCCCCGCTCCACGCAGGGACGGACCACCGGCGCGATGCGAGGGCGTCGCCTGAACGCGACCTCCAGACGTGCGTGCCCGCCATCGATGACGCAGAACCTGACCGGATGAGGAGCGGCTCGACGGGCTGGGACGTCGGTCAGCGTTCCCGGGCTCCCGAATGGTCAGCCGCAGTCGAAGGTGCAGTCGTCGCCGCCACCGGACTGCCCGCCACCGCCACCCGGGCCGGGGTCCGTCGTCGTCGTGGTTGCCGCGATGGTGGTCGTCGTCGTCGTGGTCGTCGTCGTGGTCGTCGTCGTCGTGCTGGTCGTCGTCTCGGGCTCGGTGGTCGTCGTCGTGGGCGCGTCGACCGCGATCACCGTCGTGCTCGTCGTCGTGTCCGTTCCGGAGACCGTCGTCGTGGACGCACCCGGCAGCGGAGCCTCCGACTGCCCGCCGCTGGTCGTCGTCGACCCTGCAGGGGTGTCGGTCGTCGGGACGACGTCGCACGCCGCCTCCGAGCGATGGGCGGTCAGGGCGATCATCGTCAGCATCGCCAGCCCGATGGCGAGGACGCGGCTCGTGGCACCGGCACGGCGAACCAACAGGAGCACGACACCGGCGCCGACGAGCAGCACGGCGATCAGTGCGATCCCGAACGAGCCGGATCCGGTCACCGGGAGTTCAGCGGGGCAGTTCATGTGGGGGTCTCCATGGGCGTCGGCAGGTGGCCCGCACGGTGCACGTGGCCCTTCCAGCGGTGTGAGACGCCGCACGGACCTCGCCATGACGCACCTTCAGCCGCGCCGTTGCGTCAGCCCTCTCGCAGCGACCCGGCCAGGTCCTGGTCCTGGACGCGCTTGGCCGGCAGTGCAGCGACCGCGTTCGCACCGAACACGGCGATCGCGGCGGCGAGCAACGGCAGCCAGGGGCGCACGACCGGAGCGAGCGACACACCGATCTCGGTGGACAGCTGCGACCACGCCAGCCGACCGCCGATCACCCCGAGCGGGACGCCGACTGCGGCACCCAGGACGGCGATCCGGCTGGCGTACCAGCTCACCGATCGGAACACCTGCGCCCGCGTGAACCCGAGGGTTCGCAGCACCCCGATGTCGCGACGGGCGCGTCGCACCACCGTGATCAGCGCGTGCGCCAGCGCACCGAGCGCCAGCGCCGCGATCAGCAGCGCAATCACCCACGGGGTGTCCGAGATCAGGACCACGTTCGACAGATCGGACTGCGGGCTGGGCACGCTCACCTGTCCGTACGCCTGCTCCAAGCGGCGCACTGCCTCGTCGGCGGGCACGCTCGGATCGGTGCGGGCGAGGGCGACCGGACTCGAGGCGGGATCGACCTGACGTCGGACAGCCTCGGTGACCACGATGCCCGCCCCCGGGCCAACGCCACGGCTGTCATCGCTGATGAGCGCCGCACCCACGATCCGCAGGGGACCGACCGATCCCGTCTCGGTGCCAACCGCGGCCCCACCGGTCGCCAGGATCGGGATCGACTCGATCGTGTCGCCGATGCTCAGCCCGAGCTCGTCGAGGGTGCTCACGCCAACGGCGATCTCGTCGTCCGCACTCGGAGCGCGCCCGTCGACGATCTGCGGACCGAAGTCGCCCTTGATGGACTCGAAGCTCAGCACCCAGAACGCGGAGGCCGGCGGCAGCGACACCGGCCCCGCGCTGTACACGAAGGTGACATCGGTGAGGAGCGGATCGTCGAGCACCTGCTCGACGAGCTCAGCCGCGGACTCGCCGCTGGAGAGGTCGCCGAAGGAGTAGTCCCACGTTGCGCCGAACTGGCGGGGCCGGGCGATGACGGCATCGAGGCTCTGAACCAGCACGCCCGCGGCAGTCACCCCGGCGACGGCCGCTGCCACGCCGAGCACCGCCACCCGCCCGCCACTGCCGGCCGATGAGGCCCGCCCGATCGCCGACCCGGCGCTCGCGGTAGCCGACAGCGAGGTCGACCGAGCACCGACGACGCTCGACCTCGCCGACGAACGCAGCGATCTGGCCGCGGCGAGCGCGCCGATGGCGACGACGAACGCGACCACCACGACTCCGCCGAGGAGCAGCACCGTCGGGTCGATGCGAACGCCAGGGTCGACCTCAGCGCGTCCAGCCAGGCTCGGCGGGCCATGCGCCGACGCGACGACTGCAGCACCAACCGCCAGCAGACTGCCGGCGGCGGCGATGGGCGCGACACGAGCGAGCGCGATGCGCACGAGGTCGGCATTCGTCATGCCGAGGGCGCTGACGACCGCGTGCTCGGCGAGCTCCTTGCGGACCTGGCGCACCAGTGCCTGGGCCACGAACACCGCGCCGGCAAGACCGAGGATGGTGGCGATCGCCAGCAGCGCGCCCGCCTGGAGGTCGGTCGATCGACGGAGCCCGTCGAAGGTCGTTCGATCCTCCGGCGGCGCGACGAGGACCGTCCAACCGTCGGGCAGACGCGCCTCCACGTCGGCGCGCACGTCGTCGAGCGTGGCGCCCTGAGCGAGCCGGAAGGACGTCTGCGGGAACGCCGAGTACCGATGCAGGAAGTCGTCGTACCAACCACGGCCGGCGAACACGCCGAAGTCGGTGTCGTCCGTGAGCGTTGCCCCGGGCGGTGGCCGCCGCACCGGCAGCAGATCGCGCTCGAGGCGGACGATGCCCGTCGCGACGACCGCCTCGGCCGGGGCGCAGTCGACGCTCTCCCCGCCGAAGTCGAAGGCGCACCCGCTGACCCACACGGTGGACCCGGCACGGACGCCGAGGCGCCGCGCCAACGTCTCCGAGAGCTCGATCTCCGACGACGCGTCCGCGGCGCTCGTCCGCCCCGACACGACGACCGGTTCACCGATCCGTTCGACCTGCTCGACGGTGGCAGATCCGAATGCGACGAACGTCGGTCCGTTCGGTGAGGCCGAAACCTCCAACTTCGCACTGACGAGCAGCGACGAAGCGTCGACGTACGGCGAGGCGCGCAGCACGTCGAAGGCGATCCGGTTGGATTCGACGGCGAAGCACGGGGTGATGTCGACGCCGGGATCCTCGCCGGGCGGGCACGTGTTGAGCACACCGTCGGCGGGCCGCACCCGATCGATCCGTCGCTCGATCACCGTGGTGGCTCGACGCGAGTACTCCCACGCCGTCATCGCCGCCGCGCCGGCAAGCGCGACGAAGAGCGCCAGGAACACCGTGGCGCGCAGGTTGCGGCGCATGATGCTGCGCGCCAACAACCAGGTTGCCGAATCCGTCATCGACGCAGGTCACCTCCGTCGGCCATCAGAGCCGCATCGCCGGTCGACCACAAGGTGGCTGACCCCATCGCCTCGGTGGTGCTGGCACCTCCGAGCACGACTCGGCGGGTGACCGAGCTCGCCTTCCTCTCCCCGACGGACTTGTTCCCGGGAGCGCCCTACCACTACCTGTCGGTGGCCCCACCGGGGTCCACGATCTTCACCGCTGGGGCGTGTCCGATCGATGCGAACGGCGTCGCGCTCGCCCCCGCAGGCGCCGGCCCCGAGCACCTGGCTCACACGACGAGCTACGTCGTCGGTGATCGCACCACGCTGGTACGGGTCTGGGAGAGGCCTCAGCGACGATTGCCGATCGCTACTTCTCCGGCCGATCCGACGGGCTGCGACCGTCGTCGGGTGAAGAGCTGATCGTCGCCCGCTCCGGTCCGGCGAGGCCGTGACGCTCGGCGATCCTGTCGGCCTCCTCGATCAGCCGGGCGACCACCGCTTCGTCGCCTCTCACCGACTCGAGCACGTCGACCAGCTGCCGGCGCGACGAGACCGCTTCGTACGGCGCGCCGATCGCGTCGGCCTGCGCGGCGGATTCGGTGAGCAGTTCGACGGCGAGCGCGTCGTTGCCGATCGCCGCAGCGAGCTGACCGATCGTCCGCGAGACGAGCCCGACGCACGCCGCACCGCTCGAGGTCACGCCGAGCTGGCCGCGGAAGGGCAGCAGCTCCTCCAGCAGGCGGGCGCATCGATCGTGGCGACCGAGCCCGGTGGCCAGCTCGGCGATCACCATCTGTGTGCTCAGCCACAGGTAGTCGAGCGGTGGTGACGGGCAGCTGTCGAGGGTCGCGGCCGCCCCCTCCCGGTCGCCGTTGATCAGCTGGGCGAGGCCGTAGGCGGACGTCCAGTTCCCCGGCACGTTCGATTCGGCGATCATCGTCTGCAACGTGGTGGCCAGATCGCCGAACCGCCCGCTCTGCTTGGCCAGCACACCGATCTGGAGGGCCCAGGTGCCCGCCGTGTCGGCGTGGCGGTCGGCGTACTCGGCCGCAAGCTTGTCGATCTTCGCCTGCACGTCGGGTTCACATGCGAGCAGGTCGAACGACACGCTCAACCGATCGACGAGGAACCGGAAGTAGAAGTTGCGCGACGCGTCGATCGTGTCGTCGAGCGAGCGGAGGAGCTTCTTCGCTCCGGCGACATCGCCGCGCTCTGCGGCGCAGAACGCCGAGAAGAAGCCGCCGAGGAACTCCAGCTCGTTGTCGCCGGACGCTCGTGCCATCCGGCTGATGTGCTGGCCGATCTCGCTGCGTCGCGCCGCGGTGGTCGGGTCCCAGAGCGAGATGAACTCGGCACTGAGCACCGCGCCGATCAGCTCGGGATCGCCGTTCGCTCGGGCGAGCTCGAGTGCGCGCGTGACGAGATCGACGCGGCGTTGACGGTCGGGGTCGAAGGTCAGGTGCGCCGCCAACGTCGCCATGATCCGCACCTTGCGCGCGTCGGCATCGTCGAGCCCCTCGACGGCATCCTCGCAGAGCTCGATCAACCCGGGCTCGGTTCGACCCGCGGCGGTGAAGAAGCCACCGGGAAAGATCGTCGCCAACGCCGCGTCGGCCATCAGCTCGACGTCGCGGAGCTTGCGCGCCAGCCTGCCGGCGCGCTCGACGAGCGGGAGGAAGTCGGCGTGGCCGAGCGAGCGTCGAGCCAGTGCGAGACCGAGACACGCTCGCGCCTCCAGCTCGATCTCGGCGTCGTGGTGCCGCTCGGCGAAGCCGAGCACCTGTTGGAACCGCTCCGCTGCCGACTCGTAGGCCAGCGCTCGCAGGTCGCGTCGCGCGGCCAGCTCCAGGTTGACGTTCGCCTTCGCACCATCGCCGGCCAGCGTCCAGTGGTAGGCGAGCTCGTCGTGATGGCCGGTGCCGAGCGCTTCGATCGCGGTCGCGACGTTGCGGTGCGCCAGCGCCCGACGTGTCGCGCTGAGCCGGGACAGCAGCGTGGTGCGCACGATGGCGTGGGAGAACGAGTAGCTGCCGGCGCCGACTTCGTTGACGAGCGAGACGCGCTCCATCTCCTCGATCCGGCGGAGTGCATCGCCGACGGGGAGCCCGGCAACACGGGCGATCAGCTCGAGGTCGAACGTCAGTCCCACGGTGGCGGCGGTGGTCAGCAGCTCCGCCGCGTCGGCGGGCAGGCGACCGAGGCGTTGGCCGACGACGTCGCGCACCGTGTCGGGGATCGGCAGGTCGTCGGCGGACGCGCCGTGCACGACGAGACGCTCGAGCGATCCGATCGCGGCGAGGTGATCGATGAGCTCGCACACGAAGAACGCATTGCCGTTGCTCTCGCCGCACAGTCGGCGAGCCAACCCGTCGACGTGCGTCGCGATCTGCCCCGACGGCAGATCGGCCACGATCGAGCCGATCATGCTGGCGACGTCGTCGTCGTCCAGCGCGGTCAGCTCGATGCGACGCGCGCTCGGAGCGGCGAGCACGTCGGCCAGCAGGTCGCGCAGCGGCGCGTTGCCCACGACCTCCTCGTCGCGATACGTGCCGAGAACCAGCACGCGGGCATCGGTGAGCTGCTGCACGACGTGGCGAAGCAGCAGGAGCGTCGGCGGCGTGGCCCAGTGCAGGTCCTCCAGCACGAGCACCACGGGCTGCGCCGTGCTCAGCCGCTGCAGCAGATCGGACACGGCGTCGAACAGCTCGAACCGCGCCGCCGGGCCGGCCTCGTCGGACCGCCCGGCGAGACCGCCGGGGAACAGGGGGGCCAGCGGACCGCTGCGCTCCCCGATCGCAGCGGTCAGCTGATCGTCCTCCAGAGCCGGATCCCCGAGCGCCGTCGCGAACGGTTGGTACGGGATCGGCCGCTCTCCATCGCACGTGCCGGCGAGCACGAGCGCGCCGTCGTCGTGCGCCAGTTGTGCCGCGTGAGCGACGACCGTCGACTTGCCCATCCCCGGCTGTCCGGTGATCAACCACGTGGCGACGTGTCCCTCGACGGTCGTCTGCCAGCTCGTCGCGATCTGATCCATCACGGCCGTGCGTCCGACCATCGGGAAGCGGCGATCGATGGCCAGCGAACGTGGCATCGGGTGCAGCTCCGCACCACGGACGTCCGTCACGCGCACCACGCCCACCGGTTCGTCGAGACCCTTCAGCACGCGCGTCCCGACGTCCTCGAACTGTGCCTCGACGCGCCGCTCGCCCAGTCGCCGAACGAGGTCGGTGGCCAGGATCTCGCCGGGGGCAGCGAGTGCCTCCAGCCGCGCCGCCTCGATCACCGCCACGCCATCTTGGTCGCCATCGCTGTCGGAGGTGAGCGCGCTCACCTCACCGACGCTCAACCCGACGCGGATCTCGAACGCAACGATCGCGTCGCTGCGCCGGCCGTAGGCGCGGACAGCTCGCACCATCGCCAGCGCGGACGCCACAGCCGACGAGGCCGCGGGGAACGACGCCTTGACCCCATCGCCGGTCCATCGCAGCACGGTGCCACCGTGCTTGGCGACCGAATCGCCGATGATCTCGTCGTGGGTCCGCCGCAGCTGGTCGGCGCGCTCCTCACCGAGGCGCGATCGGAGCTGCGCGGAACCGACCACGTCGGCGAACAGGATCGCCCGAGTCGCCAGCAGCCCGTTCTGCACGTGCGGACGCTATCAACCCTGCTCGGTGGACGACCTCAGCGCCGCGCCGGGCGCGACGTCGGTGTCCAACGTCAGCGAACGCACGACACCCCACGCCGCCTGTCTCGACGAGTCCGTGCCCGTCACCGCGACCAGGAAGTCGACGCGGTCGACCGCCAGGAGGTGGCCGGCGCGCGCCGCGGTGACCGTGGCGGTGCGCGGCACGTCGGCGAGCAGCGCCACCTCCCCGAAGAAGCTCAACCGCTCGGCCGTGCGCACGCGGGTACCGCTCATGTCGATGTCGAACGCTCCATCGACGACCGCGAAGAACACCTCGCCGGGCTCTCCCTGGGTGATGACCACCTCGCCAGCCTCCACGGCCACCGTGGTGGCCGACCGTGCCACTGCTTCCAGCGCGATCGGAGGGAGCGAGGCGAACATCGGCAGACGCCGCAGCAAGCTCATCTCCACGACCGGCACGTCGGCCGCTGCGTCGGCCAGCCGCAAGCCGCGAACGGTGAGCACGAGCACGACCACGAAGGCCGCGCCGAGCACGACGAGCACCCACTGCGCGTCCCCGACCTCCAGCGCGACGAGCGCGAACACCGATCCGGTGATCAAGCCACCGCCGGAGCAGACCTCACGGATCGCGAAGGTCGAGCCGAGCGCTTCGGGCCCGGACGAACGCTGCAGCAGCAACCGGCTCGGCCCGTCGAACATCGATCGGCTGAGGCCGAGCACCGGCAGCGCGATCACAGCGACCGGCACGGTGAGCGCCGCGCCGAACGCCAACAGGCTGGCACCGGCAGCAGCAAGCGCCACCACGAGGGCGGGGGCGAGTCGTTGCCGTCGGGTGATCCGTGCGGCAACGGCGATGCTGGCGAACGCTCCGAGACCGAACGCCGCGCTGAGCAGTCCCGGGCCGGTGTCGCCGAGGTCGAGCTCGGTGCGGGCGATGACCACGAGGACGAGGTCGAGCGCGCCGATCATGACGTACTGCGCCCACACCACGGCCAGCACGCTGACCAACCCGCGCCGACCGCGCAAGGCGCGCCACGCCGAACGCAGCGACGGCTGACGGCGATCAGACGCGTCGGATCGGTCGGCCTGGTTGGCCGGAAGATCGATCGTGGTGTCCGGCGCGCTGAGCACACTCGCCAGGAGCGCCGCCGCCGCGCAGCCGCACAGCACCGCGGCCGGACCGCCGACGGCCAGCAATCCGGTCGCCAGCAGGGGGCCGCCGAGAACGCAGAAGCTCTCGACGTTCCAGACCCAGAGGTTGCCGCGCACCAGCTCGTCCGACGAGCGAACGTGCGCCGGCATCAGCACCGCACCCGTCGGACGCAAGGTGGTCACGGCGGCCAGGGCGACCGTCGCGGCGAGCACCGTGACGAGCACCGGCGCGTCGCTGAACGCAGCCGCAGCGGCCACGCCGTACCCGACCGCCTGGACGAGCAGCCCGACGAACCGAACCCGTTGCGGACGACGGCGGTCGACGAGCGCGCCGGTGAACGGCGCAGCGACCAGCGCAGCGGCGAGCATCCCGATGGACGCCAACCCGGTCGATCGAACGCCGCTGCGATCGAAGACGTGGACGAGCACACCGATCACCGCGGCCCACTCGGCGATCGCTGCGGCGAGGTGGGCGACGACGAGCCGGACGATCGCCGGGTTGGCGTCGTGCCGCGCTCCCGTCCTGCTCGTTCCCCGCATGCGCTCCAACCCCAACGACCCGCCGCGCAGGCTACTCGCCGACCGACCAGGTGACCGCTGGCATCACAAGTCGCCCCACAGGCAACTTCTGCTGCCTGCGCTAGCCAGTCGTGCTGGGATCGCGGCGGTTGAAGGAGGGCAGCGACTCGGCCCTCGTGTAGTCCTCCGGCTCCTTGCCGTCCCAACCCCACACGTACACGAGGTCGCCGTCGTCGACGAGATCGGGGAACGTGTCGGCTACGGAGATCGGGATCCTCACCCCACCGTGGGACACCGGTTCGGCGGGCACGTTGTGTGCGCCGTACACCGAGATCCCGTAGTTGAAGTACACCGGGTTCCACATCCCTCCGAGCTCGCCGATCCGGTTGCCGGCGACCCGCCGGGCGATGTGGAACACGCCGCCCGGCGTCTTCGCCTCCGCGCACATCCCGCGCTCGATCGGCACGTCGAGGGCGTTGCCCTGGTCGTCGGTGTCGAACCTCAGCGTCTCGCAGAACGTCACGGGTTCGCCATCGGCGTTCAGCTCGCCCGACGAGATGTGGGTGATCAGCACCGGCTCGTCGTCGGCGAACACGATCAGGAGCTGGCGCGGCAGGTAGATCTCGACGTGCGTGCCTCGCACCTGGCGCCGCGGCTGCACCGCGAGGTCGTCCTGCATCATCTGCCACGTCTCGTTGGTGACCGTGCCGGTGACCTCGTCGTACGGAACGCTCGAGGTCAGCTTCTCGAAGGCCCACACCGCCTGCTGGGTGTCGCTTCCGAACGACCCGTCCACCGGCCCGGGCTTGAAGCCGAGATCCGAGAGCCGTTGCTGCAACCCGCGTACCTCAGGTCCGCTGCTGCCGAAGCTCAGCGGTTGCGCGAGCTGGGTCCTCGACGCGAGTGGATCAGTGCTGTCGACGACCTGAGGCGCGGTGCTCACGGGCTCGATGCTCTGTGCCGGCGAACGATCCGGCGAGGATCGCAGGGCGACCATGCCGACGAGCAGACCGATCACCAGCACCCCACCGCCGGTCGATGCCAGCACGCGACGACGACGGCGGTGGCGAACGATGCGAGTTCGGATCGCAGCGAGGTCGGGCGGCCGAACCTCGACCGCGATCGAGCGCAGGCGATCTTCGAGATCGATCATGGTTGGTCTCCTTGCAGTTCGAGGCGAAGGGCTTCGAGCCCGCGGCTCGTCGTCGACTTCACCGTTCCCGGAGCGATGCGCAGGATCGAGGCGGTCTGCTCGATCGAGCAGTCGGCCAGGTATCGCAGCGCCAGCACCCACCGTTGCTGCTCCGGCAACGTTGCCATCGCCGTGCGCAGCGGCTCGTCGCTGATCTCGGTCTCACCGACGAGCCGAGGTTCGTGCGGCAGTCGAGCGAGTGCTCGCCGTTCGGCGGCCCGACGACGGAACGACGAGGTCGCAAGGTTCGCCGCGACTCGGTAGCACCAGGCCTCCGGCGACTCGAGCGAGCCCACTCGATCCCATCGCTGCCACGCCCTGGCCAACGCTTCCTGCACCACCTCGTCCGCCAGGAGTGGATCGCCGGTGACGACCGTCAGTGTCCGCACGAGACGCGGGAAGGCACGGAGGCAGAACTGCTCGACGTCGACGGCGATGTCCGCCACCGACGCTTCCTCCCCCACTGCACTCGCGCCGCTGCTCATCACCGCACACACGCATGAGTGGGTCCGAGAGGTTCCATCGCTGTCGGATCTGGTTGCTCCACGCGCGACCAGATCCGACAGCGATGTCTCAGGTCGGTGGGGCGATGAAGAGGAGGGCGGGTTCTTCGAGGCGGGACTTGATCGCCTGGATGAAGACCGCCGCGTCGTAGCCGTCGACGACGCGGTGGTCGAAGCTGGCTGAGACGTTCATCATCTGGCGCGGGACGAAGGCGCCGCCGATCCACACCGGCCGCGTCTGCATCTTGTTGATGCCGACGATGGCCACCTCGGGGTGGTTGATGATCGGCGTCGTGGCGATGCCGCCGAGCGCTCCGAGCGAGGTGATCGTGATCGACGAACCCGACAGCTCGCTCGCCACGGCGGTGCCCTCGCGCGCTGCCGCCGTCACCCTGATGAGCTCGGCGGCGGTCTGCCACAGATCGAGGCGCTGCACGCCCCGCGCCACCGGCACGATCAGACCGCCGTCGGTCTGGGTGGCGATGCCGATGTCGACCGACCCGTGCGTGGACAGCACTGCCGGCTCGACCGTGTCGTCGAGCGTCGAGTTGAGGTGCGGCTGTTCGCCGACGGCGAGCACGAGCGCCTGCATCACGAACGGCAGCAACGTCAACCGTGGCTGGCCCGGGTGCACGCTGGCCAGCGTGCGGCGCAACTGCTCGAGCTGGGTGACGTCGATCTCTTCGACGTAGGTGATGTGCGGGATGCGCAGTGACGCCGTCATCCGCGCCGCGATCTTGCGGCGCAGACCGATCAAGGGCACCTGTGTGGTGGTCGCATCCGCACCGGCCCTCGATGGACCCGCCCCCGATGAACCTGCGAGATGTCGGTCGAGATCGGCGTGCGTCACGCGACCATCCGGGCCACTCGCCGCCACGGCGTCGATGTCGATGCCGAGATCGAGGGCCCGTTGCCGAACGGCGGGTGCTGCGGCGACGGTGCCCGTCGGAGCGGCTGAGGCTGCAGGCTCCGGCGCAGCCGTCGCTTCGGCGACTGGTCGGGGCTTCGCCTCGATGACTGCGTCCGGCGCTCGTTCCGGTTCTGGCTCGACCACGACCGGCTCGGCAGCGGCGGGCGATGCCGACCCGGTCTCGATGCCGATGAAGTCGCCGCCGACGGCGAGCACGTCGCCGGGCTCGCCGCGCACGAACGACACCGTGCCGGCGAACGGGGCGTAGATCTCCACGGTCGCCTTGTCGGTGAGCACCTCGGCGATCACCGTGTCGGAGGTGACTGCGTCGCCCACGGCCACGTGCCACGCCACGAGCTCGGCTTCGGCGATCCCCTCACCGACATCGGGGAGTCGAACGGTCTGGACGGTCATCGCGCTCCTGCTCTCCCGCTACCGGGTCACCATCGTGGCCCGCATCGCCGCGCCGAGCCGGGCGGGGCCGGGGAAGTAGTCCCACTCGTGGGCGTGCGGGTACGGCGTGTCCCACCCGGCGACGCGAGCGATCGGCGCTTCCAGCGACCACAGCACGTGCTCCTGCACCAGCGCGCACAGCTCGGCACCGAAGCCCGACGTCAGCGTTGCCTCGTGGGCCACGATGCACCGACCCGTCTTGCGCACCGACGCGACGATGGTCTCGAGATCGAGCGGCACGAGGCTGCGCAGATCGATGATCTCGGCGTCGATGCCGGTCTCCTCGGCGGCCGATTGCGCGACGTGGACGAGCGTGCCGTAGGTCAGCACCGTCACGTCGGTCCCTTCGCGATGCACGCGGGCCTTGCCCAACGGCACGACGTAGTGCCCCTCGGGCACCTCACCGAGCGGATCGGCCGACCACGGCACGACGGCGCGCTCGTGGTGACCGTCGAACGGTCCGTTGTAGAGCCGCTTCGGCTCCAGGAAGATCACCGGGTCGTCGTCCTCGATCGAGGCGATGAGCAGGCCCTTGGCGTCGAACGGGTTGGACGGGATCACCGTCTTCAGACCGGAGACGTGGGTGAAGATCGCCTCGGGGCTCTGCGAGTGCGTCTGGCCGCCGAAGATGCCACCACCCGTTGGCATGCGGATGGTGATCGGCGCGGTGAACTCACCGGCCGAGCGGTGCCGCAAGCGTGCCGCCTCGGACACGATCTGGTCGTAGGCCGGGTACACGTAGTCGGCGAACTGGATCTCCACGCACGGCCGCAACCCGTAGGCGCCCATCCCGATCGCCGCACCGACGATGGCGCTCTCGTTGATCGGTGCGTCGAAGCAGCGGGTCTTGCCGAAGCGCTGCTGCAGTCCGTGCGTGCAGCGGAACACGCCACCGAAGTACCCGACGTCCTGGCCGAACACCACCACTCGCTCGTCGCGTTCCATCGACACGACGTGCGCGTCGCGGATCGCCTCCACCATCGTCATGCGCGTCATCAGAACCCCGCCTGCTCGCGTTGGCGACGGAGGTGATCGGGCATCACCGCGAACACGTCGTCGAACATCGACGCCGGTGAGGCGTGCTCGCCACGCAGCGTGCCGTTGCGCTCGGCCTCGTCCGCGGCTGCGCGCACGGCCGCATCGACCTCGTCGAGGTACTGCTGGTGCCGTGCGTCGTCCCACTCACCGATGCGCACGAGGTGCTGACGCAGCCGCTCCACCGGGTCGCCGAGCGGCCAGGTGCTGGCCTCCTCCTTCGGGCGATACGCGGTCGGGTCGTCCGAGGTGGAGTGCGCGCCGACGCGGTACGTCACCCACTCGATCAGCGTCGGACCGCTGTTGCTACGGGCACGCGCAGCCGCCCACTGCGAGACCGCGTGCACGGCGAGGTAGTCGTTGCCATCGACGCGCAACGAGGCGATGCCGAAGCCGTGGCCGCGGGTGGCGAACGTCGCCGAGTCACCCCGGGCGAAACCCTGGAACGTGGAGATCGCCCACTGGTTGTTGACGATGTTGAGGATCACCGGCGCGTGGTACGTCGACGCGAACACCATCGCCGAGTGGAAGTCCGCCTCGGCCGTCGCACCGTCGCCGATCCACGCCGACGCGATGCGCGTGTCACCGGACAGCGCGGAGGCCATCGCCCACCCGACCGCCTGGATGAACTGCGTGCCGAGGTTCCCCGAGATCGAGAAGAAGCCCTTCGACTTCGACGCGTACATCACCGGCAGCTGGCGACCCTTCAACGGGTCGTGGGTGTTCGAGTAGATCTGGTTGATCATGTCCACCAGCGGGTACCCGCTGGTGATCAGCAGACCCTGCTGGCGATAGGTCGGGAAGCACATGTCGTCGGGGTGCAGCGCGCGGCGGTGCGCACACGACACGGCCTCCTCCCCCAGCGACTGCATGTAGAACGAGGTGTTGCCCTGTCGGTGGGCGCGCAGCATGCGCGAGTCGAAGGCGCGCACGGTGAGCATGTCGCGCAGCCCGGTGCGCAGCTGATCGGGGTCGAGCGTCCCCGCCCACGGCCCGACGGCGTCGCCGCTGATGTTCAGCACGCGAATCATGTCGGAGCCCAGATCGACGATCTCGCCCGGGGCGACGTCGATCGGAGGACGACGAACCTCACCGGCGCGATCGATGTGCAGATCACGGAACGCGGGCGGATCGCCCGGACGGGCAACCGGCTCGGGGATGCGCAGGCGCAGCGGTTGTCCCCCCGCCACCGGCTCTGCCGGACGATCAGCACTCATGTCCGCCCGATGCTCACCGGCACCGAGGCCGGTGTCAAGGGTGCCCGCGCTACCTGCCTGCGATGCCGTTGAGCGCGGCGACCATCTCGTCGGGCCCGTCCTTCTTGAAGATGTCGATCTCCGCAGTGCCGCCGGTCGAGAACGTCAGCTTCATCCGCTTCACCGCAGCGTTGAGCGACTTGCCGGCCAGCTCGGCGCTGACGAGGTTGGTCGTCGGGATCTCGCTGCTGATCGCCTTGGGTTTGCCGAGCCACGCCGTGATCGTGAGGATCAGGGCGCGCTGGTCGGTGATGGCGAAGATGCCTCGCGTCGGCAGCTCCATGCCGGCGGCAGCAGCAGCAGCTCGATCGCCCTTGCTCCGCACCGCCTGCACGGCCATCCCGGCCAGTCCGCCCGCGCCGGTCGCGGCGCCCTTGCTCTGGAAGTGCGCCGCGGCGACGAGTTGCTCGCCCGGCTGCAACATCGGGTCGATCATCGGTCGTGCCTTGTCCGCATATGCCATCGGAGCACGCTAACGAACTCCGCCTCACGCAGGTGGGTGAACCTTCGCTGAACGCGTTCAACGTTCTGGCTGGCCGGGTACGAACGTCGCAACCCCAACGAACGGAGAGGTTGACCCATGTCAACAGACGAAGCAGTGACCAAGGATCTCATCGAAGTGCTCGAAGACGGCAAGGACGGCTTCGCCAAGGGCGCCGAGAAGCTGACGAGCTCCGACCGGCCCGAGTTCGCCAAGAAGTTCACCGAGTACTCGGCGCAGCGCGAGCGGTTCGCCACCGAGCTCAAGTCCTTGGCCGCCAACTACGGCGACGAGGTCAAGAAGGAGGGCTCGGTCACCGGCGCTCTGCACCGTGGCTGGCTGACCCTCAAGGACGCCTTGGCCGGCTCCAGCCCCGACGGTGTGCTCGATGCCGCCGAGCAGGGCGAAGACCATGCGGTCGAGGCCTATGACAAGGCGCTCAAGTCCGACATCTCCGCCGGTCTGCGCACGGTCGTCCAGCGCCAGTACACCGACGTCAAGGCTGCGCACGACGACGTGCGCGCGCTGCGCAACAACAGCCAGAACTGACGGCTGTCCCCAGATCGACCGCCGGCCCACTGACTACCAGTCGGTGGGCCGGTAGTCCTTCAGGAACTTGCCCCACACGTGTGTGGACGTGTTGATCCCGTCGATGATCGGATCGACGATGCGAGCCGCTCCGTCGACGATGTCGAGCGGCGGGTGGAAGTGGTGCTGCGTCCGTTTGCGCTCGGCGATGTGCACCGGGTCCTCGTCGCTCACCCACCCTGTGTCGACGCTGTTCATGTGGATCCCGTCGGCGTGGTAATCGGCCGCTGACGTGCGGGTCATCATGTTCAGGGCTGCCTTCGCCATGTTCGTGTGCGGATGACGTGTGGTCTTCATCCGCCGGTAGAACTGCCCTTCGACCGCCGAGACGTTGACGATGTGGAGGTCGCGTGCCCCACTTCTCAGCATCAGCGGCTTCAGTCGAGCGTTGAGGACGAAGGGCGCCACGGCGTTGACCAACTGCGTCTCGAGCAGCTCCACCGACGACACCTCGGCCAACGTCAAGCGCCACGAGTTGCGGTCGCGGAGGTCGACCTGTTGCAGGTCCTGGTCGAGCACACCGGTCGGGAACAGGTGACCGCGTGCGTCGTGGTCCTCGGGAAGCAGCGGCGCTTGCGACAGCTCCGCCGCACGCGTCAACCCGATGAGCGAGTCCGCCGCGATCGGAGCCAGCTCTCGTTGGCCCGGCTCCGCCGACGGGAGCATGTCGTAGCCGCGCAGCCCCTCGTAGCCGCCGACGAGGCGCTGCACCGCAGCCGGGAGCTCGTCGAGCGCCGACGACTCGGTGTCCATCATGTGCGCGTAGAACCCGGGAGGGCGGCGAACCGTCTGGCACGCGTTGTTGACGATGAAGTCCAGCCGCTCGTAGGTCTCCATCAGGTGGTGGCAGAACCCCTCGACGCTCGGCGTGTGGCGCAGGTCGAGCCCGTAGATCTCCAAACGGTCGCCCCACTCGGCAAAGTCGGCCTCCTGCGCGTATCGCGCCGCGGAGTCGCGTGGGAATCGAGTGGTGACGATCACACGGGCGCCAGCGCGGAGCAGCTTGATGCCCGCCTGGTAGCCGATCTTCACCCGTCCGCCGGTGAGGAGCGCGACCCGACCGCGGAGGTCTGCGGTCTCCCCGCGCTTGGCGTAGTTGAACGCCGCGCACTCGGGGCAGAGCTGGTCGTAGAAGTCGTGGATCTGCGAGTAGTCCCGCTTGCAGATGTAGCAGTGCAGCCGCTGGCTCGACTCGCGACCCGCGGTGATCGACTCCGGGGCGTCGATCTCGTCGGGCCCGACACCGATCGGCGGGAACACGTTCGGGGTCGTGAACACCGGCTTCGAACGCAGCGCGCGGATGCCCGCCTCGGCGAGCGTGCCCTGGTGCCGCTCGGCCCGGGCCGCTTTGTCCTCTCGCCGCTGCGCCTTGATCTGCCGGCGGCGGGCCTCGACGTCGGGCTCGTACACGTCGCCGGCAGCGGCCAGCAGCCGGGTGCGCTCGGCGAGCGTGACGTCGGAGAGCAGGGATCGATCGGCAACGATCGCCTCGAGCAGCTCGGTCGCGGCTTCCAGCCGCTGGGAGAAGTCGTCGGACACGAGTGACGAATGTACCGACGTCGCGTCGAGTGTCCGTGAGTCTGCTCCCCGCTACTGTCTCCCGAACGACGGATCAGGGGAGGGACGTGAAGTACGCGCTCGGCATCGACGTCGGCACCACGTTCAGTGCCGCGGCTGTGTGCACCGCCGACGGACTCGTCGAACTGATCGGGCTCGGCGGACGCACTGCATCGATGCCCTCGGTGGTGGTCGCCCGCGCCGATGGTCTGCTCCTCTTCGGTGACGCAGCCGTGTCGCGCGGGATGGTCGAACCGACTCGGGTCGCTCGCGAGTTCAAGCGCCGCCTCGGCGATCCGACGCCGTTGGTCCTCGGCGGGACGCCGTACTCGGCGCAGACGCTGACCTCGCTGCTGCTTCGCCACATCAACGAACAGGTCGTCCGCCGGATGGGCGGGCCGCCGTCCTCCGTCGTCATCACGCACCCGGCGTCGTACGGCGCCTACCGCATCGAGGCGTTGGCGTCAGCAGCGAAGGAAGCCGGCCTGACCACCGCCACCTTGATCGTCGAACCGGAGGCTGCGGCCGAACAGTTCGCGGCGGGGGCCACCGTGGCCGACGGCGAGCTGATCGCCGTCTACGACTTCGGTGGCGGAACGTTCGACATCGCACTGCTGCGCTTCGTCGATCGACGCTTTCGCATCGTCGGCACGCCCGTCGGCGTGGAGCACCTCGGCGGGAGCGACTTCGACGTCTCGATCCTGCAGCACGTCGACGACGCGGTCGGCGGCGCGCTCGGGCAGCTCGACATGACCGACGAGTCGACGCTGGCGGCCTTGGCTCGGCTCCGTCAGGACTGCCGCGACGCCAAGGAAGGGCTCTCCTCCGATGTCGACGCCGTGATCCCGGTCTTCGTCCCCGGCATGAACCAACAGGTGCACCTGTCGCGCAAGGACTTCGAGAAGCTCATCTACCCGCGCATCCCCGAGACCTTCGTGGCGTTGCGTCGCGCGCTCGACGACGCCGGCGTGACACTCGATGACATCGGACGCGTCCTCCTCGTGGGTGGATCGTCCCGCATCCCGATGATCCGCGAGCGCGTGGCCATCGAAACCCGCCGACCGGTCGCCGAGAACGTCGACGCCGAGCACGCCGTGGCACTCGGCGCGGCGCGCCTCGCCGCGCTCGAGGTTCCGCCACCACCGCCGACGTTGTCCACTCCCCCGCTGGTCGCACCACCGCCACCACGACCGCAAGCGCCGACCCCAGCCGCGCCTGCGCCGAGCCCGCTGACGACGACCAGAGCTCCCGGGTCGTTGCGCCGGGCCGCGTTGACGTCCGGTGCCTCGGTGCTGATGGGCGTGCTGTCGCTCCTCGCGATCAGCAACCTGTTCAACGTCGACTGGGGCCTCGACTGCCGATTCGGTGGTGAGTGCTCCTTGAGCCGCCCCGGCGACACGACCATCGGTTGGGTGGCGACGATCGCCTTCCTGCTGGCGACCGCGTCGGCGATCGCCATCGCCGCCGACCTGCTGGTCGATCCGCTGCGCGATCGCCTCCACTGGACTCGGGCTCGTTCGCTCGCAGCTGCCGTCGTCGGCCTGTGCGCGACGGTCCTCCTCGTGTCGATCCCGATCTTCACGTCGCTGGTCGCCCGCCCGAACGGCGCGAAGTTCGAGTCGGTGGCGCAGCGTGCGCTGCTGCTCGCGTTCGTGGGTGCCGCCGCGATGGCGATCCGCTCCCGCGCCTGGCCGAAGTGGGCGACGGAGCCGCTGCTGCCGGCGTTGGTGTCGCTGGCGATGGTCATCGTCAGCTACGTCATCACCCCCGAGCTGCAGCAGCGCTTCGGGTCAGGGATCGTGCATCAGCGAGTCGTCGAACCGGAACCGTCCGGTGATCTCGGCATCGTGATCTCGCACCACGCCGACATCACGTTGCGGCTCGCGTTGATCATCGTCCTCGTCGCCGGAGCGTTCTGGATCCGCGACCGCTATGCGATCACGTCCACCCACGCCACCGCCGACGAGGGATGAGCGGTGCATGGCCACTCATCCCTCATCGAGTCGGGGTCGTCAGCTGGTGTACCAGCCGAAGATGTCGGCGATCAGCTGACCGCCCGCCTGATCGAACATCGTCACCTTGCCGGCGGTGCCGAGCCGTGATCCGACCAGGTTCGGGGTCGACTGGCCGGCCACGTCCACGTTGAGGCTCGAGGCCAGCGGCAGCGAGCCACCCGTCGGATACACCGTGACGAAGCCGCGCTGCGGTGACTCGGTCGCGGTGACGTTGATCACCACGGCTGCGGCACCGAACGCCGGGACGCCGCCGACACCGGCCAGCGTCACGTCGATCGAGCCGCTCACCGGCAGGGCGGCCATCGGCGCACCGAGGCCGGAGCGGGTGTCGAGCACCCGTGTCGGCGCGACCGGCACGAACAACCCGGAGTACCCACCCTTGGCCGTGGCATCACCGAACCAGCCGGCGACGTCGACCACGACGTGTGCACCGCTCTGGCTGTACACGGCGATGGCTCCGTCGGCTCCGACCGGGACGATGGCCAGGTTGCTGGCCGTTGCGGTCGCCCGCTCCAGGTTCAGGTTCGACGTGCCCGGTCGCGTAGTGCCCGACGCGAACGCCGTGAGGAAGCCCGGCGCCGATGCTTCGGTACCCGTCACGTTCACGAGCACCGCCGAGACGCCGGTTGCCGGCACGCCCTTCTGCCCGAGGACCGGGACGATCAACGTGCCGTTCGCAGCCACCTTGGCGGCTGTGTCACGGGTGTCGATCAGCCGGCCAGGTGCGAGCGACGTGAACCGGCCGGCGGGACCGGTGGCCGGCGCGTAGTACCCGAGCACATCGGCGATGAGATGCGTGCTGCGCTCGTTGAAGAACGTGACCTTGCCACCGGCACCGAGCTTGACCGTGACCAGGTTGGCGCGCGTCTGGCCCGTCACGAGGTTGTGGTTCGACACGAGCGGCTGGGCGTCGCCGGTCGGGTAGACGGTGACGAACCCGGCTGCCCCTGCTTCCGTGCCCGTCGTGTTGAGCACGATCGCGGTGGCGTTGGCCGGAACGCCGGCGAGTCCAGTGATCTGGACGTCGGTCGTCGCCCCTGCGGCGGGCTTGCTCCCGTTGCGCGTGTCGAGGACGCGGGTCGGCGCGACCGCAGTGAACTGCGACGCACCGGCGACGACGTTGGCCGGGAAGGTCAGGTCGATGAGGTCGGTCGTGCCGGCCCCGATCGCGCCGACCAGCTCGGCCGTGCCGGAAGCGAGGTTCACGGTGTACAGACCCGTGCTGCCGCCGACGCTGAGCGTCGCCAGCGCCTGACCGAACGGGGAGATGTCGAAGCCGACCTCGTCGCTGTCGGTGACGACGCCGAGCGGGCCACGAGCTGTCGTCGCCCCGAGGTTCGGTGATGGAACCCCGTCCGCTCCGCCGACGGTGTTCAACGTCTCGGCCACGTCGTCGATGGCGAAGAGGGTCGTCGCCGCGGTGGTCGCGATCGGACGGTCGTAGGCCACCGCGGACGACTTGGCCGGTGCGATGTCCGTGTCGGTGGCGGCGAGCGCACCGTTCACCGGGTTCAGCCGGTAGCTGTCGCCGAGCGAGTTGGTGAAGCGGATGCGATCGACGGTCGGGTTGAAGTCGACGGACCACGTCGGCGCCGTGGCGGTGATGGCAAAGGTCGCCGCGCCGATCTGCGTTGCCGCACCCGTCGTCGGGTCGATGCGGTAGATGCGACCGGTGGTGCCGACGAGACCGACGCCGATGAGCTCACCGGTGGCCGGGCGGACGTCGAAGCCGACAATCGACTCGGTCGGTTGCAGACCGGTGATCGGGATAGTCGCGACCGTCCCCGGCGTCGCCGCGTTGAAGCTGACGATCGCGTTGTCGTCGCTGAGGCCGAGCAACGGCCCGACGGGCGGGCGGGGCAGGGCGATGTCGCGCACCTCCACGCTGCCGGCACCGACGGCGCCGACCAGGGTGGCCGCACCGGTGGTGAGGTTCACGGTGTACAGGCCGAACGTGCCGCCCACGCCGAACGTTGCCAGCGCGTCGCCCTGCGGCGCGATGTCGAAGCCGACGCTGGACCCGACGTCGACACCGAGCGCGCCGACCACGGTGGTCGCACCCGTGTTGGGCGATGGCGTTCCGTTGAGCCCGCCGATCAGGTTCAGGGTGTCGGCCACGTCGTCGATGGCGAACAACGTCGTCGCCGCCGGGGCGGGCGACGTCGAGCGGTCGTAGGACAGCGCCGCCGGACGCGCCGGGACGACCGTGGTGTCGGTCGCCGCGAGCGCTCCGTTCAGCGGGTTGAGCCGCAGGTTGGTGCCACCGGAGTGGACGAAGCGGATCCGGTCGACGGTGGGGTTGAAGTCGACGGACCACGTGCCACCGGCGGGCAGCGTCGTCGAGAACGGCGAACCGATCAGGGTCGCCACACCGTTCGTGGTGTTGATGGTGTACATCCGGCCGGTGGTCCCGGTGACCCCGACAGCGAAGAGCTCGCCGGTTGCTGGGCGGACGTCGATGCCGACGATCGTCTCGCCGACCTGCAGGCCCGTGATCGGGGTCGTCTGCGTCAACGTGCCGGGCGTTGCGGCGTTGAAGCCGATCAGCGAGTTGGTTGCGGTCAGCGCGAGCACGGGTCCACCGGACACGGCCGCGCCCACCGGGCTCGACGTGGCCAGGCCGACGCCGAGCCCGAGCGAACAGGCGGCGATGGGGATGGCGATCTTTCGGCGGAACTGCATGGTGGTCTCCGATCTCGGGCGGCGAGGCGCTCACCCGACAGGGCCAGACGGATCTGGTGCGGTTGCCCCTCCATGTCGACATCAGTCGCCGCGTCACAAATCACCGTCGGAAAATCCGGAACGGGTTCGGCGACCGAACAGGGGTGCATGGAGTCACGTGGCGATTTGACGACCGCGCACGAGGACGCAGGAACCGCGCTCCGACTCCCGTCGCTCGATGAGCTCCAGCGGATGGATCCGGATGCCTGGGAGGCGCTGTACACCGGCAGCCGACCACCCCTCTGGCGTTTCGCTCGTGCCCGACTGGCGACCGCGGATCAAGCGGAAGACGCCGTCAGCGAAACAATGGTGCGCGCCATGTCGGCCGTGGCACGCTACCGATCGGGCCCGGGCGGGCTCATCGCCTGGCTGATGGGCATCGAACGCAACGTGATCAACGAGATGTACCGAGCCGGCCAACGGCACCGAGCAGTTCCGGCAGCGGTCGAGCCGGCCGCGCCCGAGCCGACGGACCGCATGGTCGCCGCGGCCGAGGCCAGCGCCGTGCGCGCCGCGTTCGCCGAGCTGCCCTTCGACGATCAGGAGCTGCTGGGGCTTCGAGTCGTCGCCCGCCTGGACACCGAGTCGACCGCGAAGGTGCTGGGCAAGCGACCCGGCGCGATCCGCATGGCGCAGGCCCGCGCGCTGGGACGGCTGCGCGTCAGCTTGCGGGAGGTGTCGCCGTGAGCGACGACGACCTGCTGAACCAGCTCACCGGCGCCATGGACGACGACGTGCCCGAAGCGCCACTCGAGCGCATCGCAGCCGTCCGCGCCGCGGCGCTCCGACACCAAGCCGAACTGGCCGGCAGACGGGGCAACGTCCGAGCCATGCCCTCGCGGCGCGCGCTGCTGATCTCGGGAGCGGCCGCCGCGATCGGCGCCGTCGGAGGAACCGTCGGCGCCAACCTCGCTCACGACGACCCGCCCGCCGCAGCGCCGTCACCGCCGACGGAGCCGTTGACGTTCAGCTCGGGTCCGTCAACCGTCGAGGGATCGACGGTCGCCGGCAAGGTGATCAACCACACGTGGGGCGTCGAGCTGCTGCTGGATGCGACGGGATTCCCGGTTGGCACGGCGTTCCAGGTGGTCTACCGCGACCTCGATGGCGCACCCCTGGCGGCCGGCGGCTTCGTCGGCGCGACCCTGCCGATCCACTGCCGCTGCAACGCCCCGCTGCTACGCGACCGCATCGGGGCGATCGAGATCCGCGACGGCTCCGACTCAGTGGTCGCGCGCGCCGACTTCGTCTGAACCAACCGGCCCGATCAGCTCAGAGCTGGCGACCACCTGTCGCTGCGACCGTCACCGCCGGCCAACGATGGTCCTCGAGGATCAGGCGGGCGATCGCGTCCGCCGGCATCGGTGTCGCCAACAGGAAGCCCTGGGCACGCGTCACGTTCAACGCACGAAGGCCCTGCAGCTGGCGGTCGGTCTCGACGCCCTCGGCGGTGACCTCCAGATCGAGCGCGAACGCCATCGCCACGATCGCTGCGACGAGCGCGGTGTCGTGCGGATCCACGCCGAGGCCGTCGACGAACGATCTGTCCACCTTGACGCCGTCGACGGGGAAGCGTTTGAGGTAGCCGAGCGACGAGTACCCCATCCCGAAGTCGTCGATCGAGAGCGACACACCGAGGGCCTTCAGGCTCAGGAGCGTTCGTGCGAAGTAGTCGACGTCGCCCATGAAGACGCTCTCGGTCAGCTCGAGGCACAGCCTCCCGGCGTCCAACCCGGTTCGCCGCAAGACGCCCTCGATCAACGTGGCGATGTCCGGCGCGAGCACTTGGCGGACCGAGAGGTTCACAGCGACGGACATCCCGGCGGCGGCCCCGTCCAGCTGCTGCCAGCCCACCAGGTCCCGACACGCTCGTTCGAGCACCCAGGCGCCCAACGGCACCACGAGCCCGGTCTCCTCGGCGAGCGGGATGAACTCCGCCGGGCTGACGATGCCTCGTCCCGGATGGTTCCACCGCAGCAGCGCCTCGACGCTCACCATCGTGCCGGTCAGCAGGTCGACGACCGGTTGATAGTGCACCTCGAACTCACCGTGCTCGAGTGCTCGGTGCAGCGCCGAGGCGGTGGCCCAGCGCTGCTCGGACACCGAGCGCAGCGTGTCGTCGAACAGCTCGACGCGACCCTTGCCGCGCTCCTTGGCGCGGTACATCGCCGCGTCCGAGTGGCGAAGCAGACGTTCGGGCGTCGATGCCTCATCCGCGAGTGCGATGCCGACGCTTGCCGTGATGTGCACCTTCTCGTCGCCGAGCTGCCAGGGATGGGCCAGTGCGGCCAGCAACCTGCCGGCGATCTGCTCGATCTCGTGGACGGTGACGTCGTCGCACACGATGACGAACTCGTCCCCGCCGAGTCGCGCCACGGTGTCACCAGGACGGACCACCAGCTCGATCTGACCGGCCACGTGCTTGAGAAGGTCGTCGCCCGCTCCGTGACCCCACGTGTCGTTGATCAGCTTGAACTGATCGATGTCGACGAACATCACACCGAGCGGCGTGCCGCGCCGACGGGACATGGCCAGTCCGTGGACCAGGCGATCGATGAGCAGCGCGCGGTTCGGCAGGCCCGTGAGGGAGTCGTGCATCGCTTCGTGGGCGAGCTCGTTCTCGAGCTTCTTCCGAGCCGTGATGTCCTGCAGCTGCATCGAGATGTACTGGTGGGTGCCGTGCTCGTCGCGGACCACGGTGAGGTTCGTCGACGTCCACACGACGGTGCCGTCGGGTCGCACGTAGCGACGCTCGTCGGCGTAGGTGTCGTGGCCATCGTCGAACCAGGCCGTGGCCGCGACGCCCAGCGGAACGTCGTCGGGATGGCTGTACTCGGTCCATCGTCGGCCGACGAGCATCGAGGCGGGGCGCCCGAGGATGGCGCAGGCGGCGCCGTTCACCCGCGTGGGCACGCCGGCCATGTCGGAGATCACCGCGCCGATCGCCGACTGCTCGAAGCCGATCTCGAACCGCGTCTCGGCGGCTCGGCGCACCTGGTCGGCGCAGACGCGATCGGTGATGTCCATCAGCGACCCGCAGAGCCGCACGACGTGACCGTCTTCGTCCAGTTCGGGAACTCCGCGAGCGTGCGCCCACCGCTCGTCACCAACCGGCCGCCGGACGCGGAACTCGATGTCGAACGACCTCGCCCGGATCAGCGCGTCCAGCCACGCGGCGTGCACGGCCTCGCGGTCCTCGGGGAAGACGAAGGAGAGGAAGAGCGCCGGAGACGGCGACGTGCCCGGGTCCACACCGAGCACTCGGTAGTACTCCTCGGACCAGACGAGCTCGTTGCGCACCTGATCGAACTCGAAGCTGCCGATGCGCGCCGTCCGCTGCGCGTCGGCCAACCGACGTCGACTGAGCTCCAACGCGCGTTGGGCCGCCAGCCGCTGCGAGATGTCCTGGGCGATCACCGAGAGCCCGGAGACCCGGCCATGCGCGTCCGTCGTGGTCGACGCCGTCAGCAGCACCTCGACCGCCGTCCCGTCACGATGCATCCGCGTCGTCTCCAGCCGCCGGTGCGCCCCGGGATGCCTCAGGCTCTGGCGCACCGCGATCTGCTCGCCGAGCAGCGCCGGCGGAGCGAGCACGGCGACGGGTCGCCCGACGATGTCCTGCGCGCGGTACCCGAACATCCGCTCCGCAGCACCGTTCCAGCTGGTGACCATGCCGTCGTCGGTGACGCCGAAGATCGCATCACCCGACCCTTCGACGATGGCCGACAGCTGCTGCGCCGCGTCCTCCCCGGCTTTGCGCTGGGTGACGTCGATCGATGATCCGATGACGGCCACCACCCTCCCGTCAGGTCCGAACATCGGCCGGTTCGTCACCAGCACGGCCAGACGGGTGCCGTCGCGACGCTCGATCTCGTAGTCGCCCGACCACGTCTCGCCACGCCGCATCGCGTCGGCGACCTCCCGTTCCACGTCGGGCGATTCGACCCGCGGCAGCACCTCCACCGAGGTCCGGCCGACGGCTTCGACAGCGCTCCAGCCGTACATCTCCTCGGCCGCCGTGTTCCAGTAGATGATCCTGCGATCGGTGTCGACGGCGACGATCGCATGGCCGACCGCCCCCAGGAGCTCCGCCTGGAACCGCAGTTCGGCTTCGAGGCGCTTGGTGTCCTCGATGTCCGTCATCGTGCCGATCCATCGCAGCACGTTGCCCTCGGGATCGCAAAGTGCTCGCGCACGGAAGGCGTGCCAGCGGTACTCGTGGTCGAAGCGCTGGATCCGGCATTCGATCGAGTAGCGAGAGTGGGTGCGGTTCGCCTCGGTCCACGCCGACAGCACTCGATCGAGATCATCGGGGTGGATGATCTCGATCCAGTTCGAGGCGTGCTCGCCGGCCGCTCCGACACCCGAGTAGTTCCATCCTTCGCCGTTCAGGAAGGCAGCCGATCCGTCGGGCGAGGACATCCACAGGATGTGCGGGATCGACTCGGCGATCAGCCGGAACTCGTCGTCGATGGCAGCCAGGTTCCCGAGGCTCACTCCGTCGTCACCGCTGTCGTCGGACACACATCCTCGATTCGCTCACCACCCTACCGCAGGCTGTGGTCAACTATTCACGGAAAGTGACAGTGCGGGTTGGTGCCTTGACCTTGTCGATGGCCATCAGCACGCCCAGCGCCCCGCCGTCGCCGACGCAGCGCGACAGTCGGTGTCAGCTCGTGACGATGCGTGTCGGGGCGTCACCCCAGTAGCGGTCGCGCAGCACTCGCTTGTACAGCTTGCCGGTCGGCAGACGCGGCAGCTCCGGGTCGAAGTCGACGGTGCGCGGGCACTTCTGGCGCGACAGGTGGGCGTGGCAGAAGTCGATCAGTTCGCGCTCGATCTCCGGCCCCGGCTCGATGCCCGGCATCAGCTGCACCACGGCCTTCACCTCTTCACCGAGGTCGACGTTGGGGACGCCGAAGACCGCCGCGTCGGCGACCTTCGGATGCGTGATCAACAGGTTCTCGCTCTCCTGCGGGTAGATGTTCACACCACCGGAGATGATCATGAACGTCTTGCGATCGGTGAGGTAGAGGAAGCCGTCGTCGTCGACGAAGCCGACGTCGCCGACGGTGTTCATCGTGCCGTCAGGCGACGCTGCGTCGCGGCTCTTGTCGGGGTCGTTGAAGTACTGGACGAGCGACGGCGTGGCGAACCAGATCGTGCCGGGCGTGCCGACGGGGCACGGCTGCATGTCGTCGTCGAGGATGTGCAGGTCGCCCATGAGCACGCGCCCGACGGTGCCCGGGTGGGCGAGCCACTCGTGCGAGTCGCAGGCGGTGAACCCGATCGCCTCGGTGGCGCCGTAGTACTCGTGGATGATCGGCCCCCACCACTCGATCATGTCCTGCTTCACCGGCACCGGGCACGGGGCGGCGGCGTGCACGACGACCTCCAGCGATGACAGGTCGTAGCGCTCGCGCGCCTCGGCCGGCAGCTTCAGCATCCTGCTGAACATCGTCGGCACGAGCTGGCTGTGGGTCACGTGGTGCTGCTCCACCATCGCCAGGTACTGCTCGGGATCGAAGCGCTCCATGATGATCACGGTGCCGCCCATGCGCAGCGTCAGCCCGACAGCCGCCTGCGGCGCGGAGTGATACAGCGGCGCCGGCGACAGGTAGATCATGTCTTCGCGGTAGTGCCACAGGTTGCGCAGGAACATGAACAACGGCAGCGCCTGACCCGGCGGCTGATCGGGCAGCACGCGCACGATCCCCTTCGGCCGCCCGGTGGTGCCGGACGAGTACAGCATCGGCGTGCCGAGTCGTTCGTCGGCGATCGGTGTGGTCGGGAGCTCAGCGGTCGCCTCGACGAGATCACGCACCGCGGCGTGCGCGTCGGTCGGCGACGGTGCACCGCCGTCGACGACGAGGCACAGCGTCACCCGCGGGCACTGCTCCAGCGCTTCGAGCACCAACGCCGATTTGGCCGCCGACGTGATGACCACCTTCGACTCGCTGTTGTCGATGATGTAGACGAGCTCGTCCAGGGTGAGGTGCGAGTTGATGCACGTGTAGTGCAGCCCGCTGCGCTCGCCGGCGCCGCATGCCTCGAGGTAGCGGCTGTTGTTCTCCATGAAGATCGAGAAGTGGTCACCGGCCGCCAAGCCCTCGGCGCGCAACAGGTGGGCGAGCCGGTTGCACCGCTCCTCGTACTCGCGATAGGTGACCGTCTCGCCGGTGTCGGCCATGACGAAGCACGGCCGATCCGGATGCTCCAATGCGTACGCCCCCGGGTACATGGCTCTCCCCCTGCAGTGAACGATCAGCCGTGAACGGCGACCAGTGGTGCTCAGGTTGGCAGATCGAACATGACCACCGGTGACGGCATGCCGCCGATGGCGCGGTAGAAGTCGAGCGCGTGCGCGTCCTCCTCGTCGGCGGGGACGAAGACGACGTCGATGCCCGCGATCCGGGCGTGGACGCGCAGCCGTTGGACGAGCGTTCGGCCGATGCCGCGACGCTGACGATCGGCGCGCACGGCGAGGTCGTAGATGAACAGCTCCGCGCTCTCGGCACGTGTCATCGCCAAGGTGTGCGCGGTGATCCCGCCGACGATGCCGTCGGGCTCGATGGCGGCGAGCGCCCAGAAGTCGCGGCTGCCCAGGATCCGGTCGAGGTAGACGTCCGAGAGCGGCTCGCCGGGCTCGTCGAAGACTTCGGCCATCATCGCGAAGGTCTGCCGAGCCAGCTCGCGATCGGCGGGCCCGAGGCGAACGAATCGGATGGCGTCGTCGCCCCCGTCGTCCTCGAACAGATGGGCCCAGCAGGCTGCGTCGCCACCATCGGCACCCGCCTGTTCCCCCGCCGATCCACCGGTGACCATGCCCATAGTGTCGCGAAGATGAGCGACGAGCACGACCCGACCGAGGACCACCAGTTGACCTGCGAGGCGTGTCGGGTGATCGACCGCGCCGACGGGGTGGAGGACGGTCACCTCTGGAACCCGGAGCACTACGCGTCACCGGCGACGAGATCGCTGATGGGGCTGATGCGTCGCGTCGGGGACCGCACCGCAGACGGCGTCACCAACTTCGCCGGCTCGATGCGCTTCGTCTACATCCACATCGTCTGGTTCGGCGTGTGGATCGCCATCAACGTCGGGCTGGCCGGCATCGACCGCGAGTTCGACAAGTTCCCGTTCGGGCTGCTGACGATGATCGTCTCGCTCGAAGCGATCTTCCTGGCGACGTTCGTGATGATCAGCCAGAACCGTCAAGCCGCGCGTCAGGACCTGCGCAGCCAGCTCGACTTCGAGAACAACATCCGCAGCGAGATCTGGTCGGTTCACATCGGTGAGGCGCTCGGCCTCGACGTGGAGCACGTCGAGGAGATCGTCCACCGCGCCATCGCCGGCGCGTCCGCGGCCATGAGCAGCGGACGCAGCAGCTGACGGTGGCGGACGCCGTTGTGGCGAACGACACGGGGCGCTGAGTATCCGCTACTCAGGCGCAACCACCCGCGATGGTGATCAATGGTGGCATGAACACAACACTGCTCACCGCAACGTCGGACCGCCCGACGACCTCTCTGCACGTGGTGACCGACGGCTTGCACGTGGTGACCGAACGGACGACGACCCAGAAGCGGGCGCTCGTCCGCGACGTCGACGGCCTCGAGGTCCCCGCGTCCGGCATCTGGCCGCTGCTCTCGGCCTCGACGATTCATCGCTTCGCCGGCCGCGTGACGGAGACCCTCCCGATCCACCAGGGCTGGCTGGAGCTCGCCGACGATCCAACGGGTTGTTGGATGCGCATCGACACCGACGAGGTCCTCTTGGAGTTGACCTCCGCACGCGTCTCGCCGCACGCATTCGAAGCATCCGCATGGCAGTTCGACGGCACGGCGGAGGGCGCGGGCGCTCGTCAACCACTGACGCTCGAGCTCGTCTACCACGGCGTCTACCGCCGGGCGGGCCGAACCTGGGCGTGGTTCACCGGCTCCGGACGGATCGGCGACGCCACACCGACCCGACGCTTTCGCCGCGCCGACGTGCACGAGCTGGAGCTCGACCTCCTGTTCGCCGCGCGCTGATCGGTCACAGCTCGTGTTCGGCGAGCTCGCGGAACTCGTCGGGCACGCGGCCGTGTTCGCTCAGCTTGACCGAGGCGTACCCGACCGCGTCGCGACCGAAGCGCTTGCGCACCGCGTCCATCGAGTGATCGATCGCCCAGCGCGCCGCCCCGATCGGCGAGCCGGCGCGCTGCGGCTCATCGGGCAGCACCGGGAGCTCGAGCTGCAGCACCGGCTGATCGACGAGGTTGGACACCGAGATCGCCAGCAACGAGATCTGCAGACGATCGGGGTGATCGGCGAGCGCGGTGCGCACCAGCCGCTCGGCGATCTCGGTCAACGTCAGCGTCGCCGACACCGGCGCGGCTGACGTCGACGAGCGCGTCACCGATTGCATCGACGCGAATCGCACTCGCACGGTCACGGTGCGCCCGGCACGCTGCTTGGCGCGCAGCCGGCCGGCGACGCGATCGGCCAGGTGACCGAGCACCTCGCGAACGAGGTCGGGCTCGACGTCGCGTCGGCCGAACGCCGACTGCGCGCCGACCGACGAGGCACGCGGGTTGGCCTGCACTCGACGGGTGTCGTCGTTGGCCGCCAGCAGACCGAGCTTCGGGCCGATCCCGCGACCGAGGATGGTCGACAGCTCCTGCCCCGGCGAGGCGGCGAGTTGACCGATGGTGTGGATGCCGCGCTCGGCCAGCTTCTGCTTGGTCACCGGGCCGACGCCCCACACCAGGCCGACCGGCAGCGGATCGAGGAACTCGCGTTCCCGTTCGGGGTCGACCACCACCATCCCGTCCGGCTTGGCCACCTGTGAGGCGATCTTGGCGAGGTGCTTGGTGCGCGCCGCACCCACGGAGATCGGCAACCCGATCTCGTCGCGCACGCGCTGGCGGATGCGCGCCCCGATCGCGTCGGGCGGACCGAACAGGTGCACCGAGCCGGCGACGTCGAGGAACGCTTCGTCGATCGAGATCCGCTGCACGTCGGGCGTGAAGTCGCCGAGCACCTCCATCACCTGATCGGCGATCCTCTGGTACTGATCGAAGTGACCGCCGACGAACAGGAGACCGGGGCACAGCTGCTTGGCCCGGAACCCGGACATGCCGCCCTGCACGCCGAACCGCTTGGCCTCGTAGGACGCAGCGAGCACCACACCCCCGCCGACGGCGATCGGCTTGCCGCGCAAGGACGGGTCGAGCAACTGTTCGACAGACGCGTAGAACGCATCGAGGTCGGCGTGGAGGATGGTCGCCCCGACTGCCATCGCGCGATGGTAGTCGTACACACGTTCGATCCGCCAGGGCCGTACATTGCGGGGCGTGACGGACCCGACGAACAGCCGCCCCTTCCGCTTCAGCGTCGAGCTGATGGACCCGTTGGAGGGCATGACGTGGGCGGAGTCCGTCCGCCTGGTCGAGTCGCTCGGCTACTCGACGGTGTTCGTGCCCGATCACATGCACGAGGGCTACGGCCCGATCACTGCGATGGCCACCGCTGTCGCGGCGACCACGACGCTGCGGGTGGGCACGATGGTCTTCGCCGCCGACTTCCGTCATCCTGCGGTGCTCGCACGCGAGCTCGCCTCGATCGACGTGCTCTCCGGTGGCCGGCTCGAGGTCGGCATCGGCGCGGGGTACCAGGAGACCGACTACCGAACCACCGGCGTTCCGATGGATGCGCCCGGCGTGCGCGTCGATCGACTGATCGAGCACGTCGAGGTGCTGCACCGCTGCTTCGCCGGCGAGCCGTTCAGCTTCGAGGGGCAGCACTACCGCATCGGCGACCTCACGCCGACGCCGCTCCCCCATGGTCTCGGTGGCCCGCCGATCCTCCTCGCCGGCGGCGGCAAGCGGATGCTGCGCCACGCGGCGATGCACGCCGACATCATCGGCGTCAACCCGACGCTGCCGTCGGCGACGGCGCGAGCAGAGGCCGCACGCGACTCGCTGCCCGACAGCATCGACACCAAGTTCGAGTGGATCCGCGAGGCCGCGGGCGATCGCTACGACCGGCTCGAGTTCAACGCCTGGCTCTCCGTCGTCGCCATCAGTCAGGGTTCAGGCGGTGACGACAACGCGCGGTTGCTCGATCGTGTCGCCACGGCGTTCGGCGGGTCGGTCGACGACGCCAAGGGTTCGCCGTTGGTGGCCATCGGCTCGGTCAACGAGGTGATCGATCAGTTCGTCGCCAAGCGCGACCGCTGGGGCTACTCGTACATCACCATCCCGCAAGCCAAGGTCCACGAGTTCGCCCCCGTCGTCGAAGCGCTCACGGGCCGTTGAGCCGTCAGCTCGGGCTCGCTGCGCTCGCCACCCCACGTATGACAGGCTGGAAGTGCGTCGTCGGGGGGCGGCGCATCGGACGAGCCAGGGGGCGGCATGTCGGTGACCTATCGCAAGATCACAGCAGCGGACCGCGAACCGCTGCGCGCCTTTGCCGACCGGCTGCCGCGCGCCGACCACTCCTTCGTCGATCCGTACCTCCTGCACGAGGTGGCGGTCGCCAGCTGGACGCAGGCGGTGCCGGCGAAGCGCATCGCCGGGTTCGACGACGGTGAGGTCGTCGGCCTCGTCACCGTCGTCCCGCACTCCGGGTTCGAAGCACACGTCGGTGACCTGCGCGTCGTCGTCCGACCGGATCGGCGCGGCACCGGCGTCGGCCGCCAGCTCGTCGACGAGGGCGTCGGGCTCGCCACCGAGCTCGGGCTGGAGAAGGTGATGGTCGAGGTGCGCTCGTCGAACACCGGCGCGCTGGCGATGTTCGGTGCGTTGGGCTTCGTCACCGAGGCCCGCCTGGTCGGTCAGGTGCGCGATGCACACGGCAACGTCGACGACCTGCTGGTGGTCGTCAGCTGGACCGACACCGCCGACGCACCTGCCGCTGAGTATCTTCCTCCGCGGTGAAGAAGACGGCGGCCAGAACGCTCGATCGAGTCGACCAGGCCACGCTGCCGCTGTTCGCGGTGACGATGGCGGCCGAGTACCTGGCACTGCGCAAGCGCGACAAGCGCACGCTCGGCGATCTCTACGACGCCGACATGATCACGCTGTCGGGCACGCAGCTGCCGGCCGATCCGCTCGTGCCGCTCGGCTACGAGCGCAAGGACACGGTCGCCAGCCTCTCGATGCTGGCCGGCAACATCGCCTTCGGCTTCGCCACCGCGGCGGCGTTCTCGAAGTTCGATCGCTTCCTGTTCAAGCACCGCATCTCCAGCATCGGGTCGCGGAAGCGTTCGATCGTCGGGGCGATGGTGCTGTGGGACTTCCTCTACTACTGGGACCACCGTTGGATGCACGAGGTGCGCCTGCTGTGGGCCAATCACGTCACCCACCACTCCAGCGAGCGCTACAACCTGTCGACCGCGCTGCGTCAGCCGTGGAGCGGGTTCCTCACGTTCTGGGTGTTCGCCCCGATGCCGTTGCTCGGCTTCCCCACCGCGACCACCGCCAAGGCCGGTCAGCTCAACCTGCTGTACCAGTACTGGATCCACACCGAGGCGATCGATCGCCTGCCCAAGCCGATCGAGCAGGTCTTCAACACACCGTCGCACCACCGCGGTCACCACGGCGCCAACCAGCAGTACCTGGACAAGAACTACGGCGGGATCCTGATCCTGTGGGATCGCCTGTTCGGCACGTTCGAGCCGGAGGTGCGTCGGCTCAAGTACGGGCTGACGAAGAACATCCGCACGTACAACCCGCTGCGCATCGCCTACCACGAGATGGCCGACATCGCCCGCGACGTGCGCGGCGCGACCGACCTGCGCCACAAGCTCGGCCACATCTTCGGCAAACCCGGCTGGACCCCCAACCGCTGACCCCGGCGACGCTCGATCCGTTTGTGCGCGGATCGGGACGATGGCCCAGTTCGTGCACAAACGCTCAGGGGTGGAGGGTGCCGGACTCGATCGTCATGGCGATGAGGGGGACGCCGGGGCGGTAGACGAGGTGGGTGTAGCTCGGCGCGTCGAGGACGACGAGGTCAGCGCGGGCGCCGGGGGCGATGCGACCGACGTCGTCGCGACGCAGGGCTCGCGCACCACCGATGGTCGCTGCGGCGATCGCCTCCTCGGCGGTCATGTGCATGTCGCGAACGGCGAGCGCGATGCAGAACGACATCGATGTCGTGTAGCTGCTGCCGGGGTTGCAGTTGGTCGCCAGCGCGACGGTTGCCCCGGCGTCGATCACCCGGCGCGCATCCGGGTACGGCTGGCGGGTGCTGAAGTCGGTGGCGGGCAGGAAGGTCGCCACGGTGTTGCTCCCGGCGAGCGCAGCGATGTCCGCGTCGGCGAGGTAGGTGCAGTGATCCGCCGACGCGCAACCCGTCGCCACGGCGAGCTGGGCCCCGGGCCCGTGCCCGAGCTGGTTGGCGTGCAGGCGCAACCCGAGACCGGCCGACGCGCCCGCGGCGAGCACGGCCCGGCACTGATCCGCGTCGAACGCGCCCTGCTCGCAGAAGGCGTCGATCCAACGCGCATGCGGCGCAGCGAGCGGGAGCATCGTCGAGCACAGGTGGTCGATGTAGTCGTCGGCGCGCCCGTCGAACTCGGGCGGCACGACGTGCGCGCCGAGGAACGTCGTGTCGCGGGTGAACGACCCGGCGACCTCGAGGCAGCGAGCCTCGTCGATGGCGGTCAACCCGTAGCCGGACTTGATCTCGATGGTGGTGATCCCGGCGCGACGCGCCTCGTCGCGACGACGGGCCGCCAGCGCGAGGAGCTCGTCGTTGCTCGCTGCACGCGTGGCAGCAACCGAGGTGCGGATGCCACCGGCTGCGTACGGCTGACCGGCCATGCGGGCGGCGAACTCGTCGGCACGGTCGCCGGCGAACACGAGGTGGGTGTGGCTGTCGACGAACCCGGGGATGACGCACCTCCCATCGACGTCGATGCGCTCGTCGGCGACCGCGCCGCTCGGCCCGACGGCGATGACCCGCTCGCCGTCGAAGACGACTGACGCGTCGCGGACGATCCCCAGCGGTCCGTCGCCGATGGACGGATCGTTGGTGACCAGCAACCCGATGCGGTCGACGACGGTCGTGCGACTCACAGCGATCCGACCGTGTCGGCGAGCGCTCGGACCACGTCGAACCGCGTGTGGACGCCGTCGCGCACGACGACCTCGCCGCCGACCACGACGTGGTGGACGTCCGCCGCGGTGGCAGCGAACACCGTTGCGGCCAACGCATCGAGTCGATCGACGCCGGCGTTGCGCACGGTGTCCATCCGCACGGAGACGAAGTCGGCGAGCGCCCCCACCTCCAGACGGCCGCCCTGCGACCACCCCAGGCACTCGTAGCCCGAGCGCGTCCCGGCGACCAGCAGCGAACCGGCGTCGTGGTTGCCGCGCACACCACTGGCCAGCCGCTCGTTCAGCTCGATCGCTCGCATCTCCTCGAACGGGTCGATCACCGCGTGCGAGTCGGTGCCGATCGACAGCGACGCACCCGCGTGGAGGAACGACCGTGCCGGCCCGATCCCGTCGGCGAGGTCGCGTTCGGTCGTCGGGCAGAAGCACACCGTGCACTGCGCCTCACCGAGCAGGGCGATGTCGTCGCGTGACGGGTGCGTCGCGTGGACGGCCGTGAACCACGGGCCGAGCGCGCCGTGCTCGCCGAGGAGCACCGTCGGGGTGCGGCCGTGCGCGGCGATGCACCGGTCGTTCTCGGCCCGCTGCTCGCTCACGTGCGCGTGCAACGGTGCACCGCGCTGTGCTGCCCAGGCGGCGACGACGGCGATCGATGCCGGGTCCACGGCGCGCACCGAGTGCACCGCCGCTCCGACGAGCACCGTTGGCCCGGCCAACGCCTCGAGCTCGGAGGCCCGCTGCACCCAGCGCGCCGCGTCGCCGTCGCTGAAGCGCCGCTGCACGTCGTCCACCGGCGAGTAGCCGCCGTCCTCGAGACCGCCGTGGAGGTAGCACGCGTCGAGCAGCGTCAGCCGCACACCCGCTCGTTGGGCCGCGCGCACGATCGCCAGCCCCATCGCGTTCGGTTCGTCGTACGGCGACCCGTCCGGTCGGTGGTGCAGGTAGTGGAACTCGCCGACGCACGTGATCCCGGCCAGCGCCATCTCGCCGAAGACCGCAGTGGCCAGCTGCTCGTAGGTCGCCGGGTCGAGTCGCGCGGCCACCTCGTACATGCGGTCGCGCCACGTCCAGAACGAGCCCGTCCCGCGGTGCGTGCGCCCCCGCAGGGCACGGTGGAACGCGTGGCTGTGCGCGTTGGCGATGCCGGGGATCGTGATGCCCGCCAAGCTCGTCGCGCCGTCGGGAGCCGGAGCACCGGACGTGACGTCGACGATGGTCTCGCCCTCGACGCGCAGCACCACGTCGGCAACCGCCTCCGCACCGCCGAGCCACGCCAGCTCGCAGTGGAACTCGGTCACGAACCGACGCGCTCGACGAAGCGGGTGATCCGCTCGATGAACTCGGCGCGATGGAACCGTTCGAACTGCTCCCAGGTCGTCAACGACGTGGTGTCGTGCACGCGGTCGAGGAACAGGAGCCCGTCGAGGTGGTCGAGCTCGTGCTGGAACGTGCCCGCGGTGAGCCCTCGCTTGATCTCGTCGTGCTCGACTCCGTCGCGGTCGAGGAACCGCACGCGGACGTTGACGTGGCGCAGCACGTTGCCGCGCAGGTTGGGCACCGACAAGCACCCCTCGTTGATCTCGACGACCTCGCGATCGAGCACCTCGACCACCGGGTTGACGACGACGGTCAACGGGATCGGCGGCTTGTACGGGTAGCGCGGGTTGTGGTTGACCTCGATCGTGGCGATGCGCAGCAGTTCGCCGACCTGTGGGGCAGCGATGCCGGCACCGTTCGCGGCGTGCATCGTGTCGATCAGGTCGTCGATCAGGGTCTGCACCGCCGGCGAAGCGAGCTCGTCGACCGTGACCTCCCGCGACCGCTCGCGCAAGAGCGGGTTGCCGACGTGGAGGATCTCGCGCACGCTCAAGTCGGGTCGCCCTCGCTCATCGGGATGCGCACGCCACGTTCCGCGGCGACCTCGTTGGCACGCTCGTAGCCGGCGTCGGCGTGACGGATCACGCCCATCCCCGGGTCCGCGGTCAGCACGCGCTCCAGCTTCTGCGCGGCGAGGTCGGTTCCGTCCGCGACGCACACCATGCCGGCGTGGATGCTGCGACCGATGCCGACGCCACCGCCATGGTGGATGCTGACCCACGTCGCACCGCTGCTGGTGTTGACGAGCGCGTTGAGCAACGGCCAATCGGCGATGGCGTCGGAGCCGTCGAGCATCGACTCGGTCTCGCGGTACGGCGACGCCACGGAGCCGGAGTCGAGGTGATCGCGACCGATGACGATCGGCGCCTTCAGCTCGCCCCGACGGACCATCTCGTTGAAGCGCAGACCCAACCGATGGCGCTCGCCGTAGCCGAGCCAGCAGATGCGCGCCGGCAGACCCTGGAAGGCGACCCGGTCACTGGCCAGCGAGATCCAACGCGCCAACCCGTCGTCGTCGGGGAACTCCTCCAGCACCGCCCGATCGGTCGCGGCGATGTCGGCGGGATCGCCGGAGAGCGCGACCCATCGGAACGGCCCCTTGCCCTCGCAGAACAGCGGACGGATGTAGGCCGGCAGGAACCCCGGGTAGTCGAAGGCTCGATCGAAGCCGCCGAGCTGCGCCTCGATGCGCAGGCTGTTGCCGTAGTCGAACACCTCGGCGCCGGCGTCGAGGAAGCCGACCATCGCCCGGCAGTGCTCGGCCATGCTCAACCGGGCCCGCCGGATCAGCTCCTGCGGATCGCGCCGCCCCATCTCGGCCGTTGCCTCGATCGTCATGTCGGCCGGCACGTAGCTGAGCGGGTCGTGGGCGCTCGTCTGGTCGGTGACGATGTCGGCGCCGAAGCCCATCTCGAGCAGCTTGGGCAGCACCTCGGCGGCGTTGCCGACGAGACCGACCGACAGGGCGCGCCGCTCCGTTCGAGCGTGCTCGCACCGCGCCACCGCGTCGTCGAGCGAATCGGCCAGCTCGTCGAGGTAGCGGGTGTCGATGCGTCGCTGCAGACGCGTCGGATCAGTGTCCACGCACAGCGCGACGCCGCCGTTCATCGTCACCGCCAACGGCTGTGCGCCGCCCATGCCGCCCACACCAGCGGTGAGCGTGATCGTGCCGGCAAGCGTGCCGCCGAACTTGCGGCGGGCGATCTCGGCGAAGCACTCGTAGGTCCCCTGCAGGATCCCCTGCGTGCCGATGTAGATCCACGAGCCGGCGGTCATCTGGCCGTACATCGTCAGGCCCATCGCCTCGAGCCGCCGGAACTCCTCCCAGTTGCCCCACTCGGGCACGAGGTTGGAGTTGGCCAGGAGCACCCGTGGCGCCCACTCGTGCGTGCGGAACACACCGACCGGCTTGCCCGACTGCACCAGCATCGTCTCGTCGCCACGCAGGGTGGACAGCGTGCGCAGCATGGCGTCGAACGCGTCCCACGACCGCGCTGCGCGGCCGGTGCCGCCGTAGACGACGAGATCGTCGGGACGTTCGGCCACCTCCGGATCGAGGTTGTTCTGCAGCATCCGGAACGCGGCCTCCTGCGGCCAGCCGAGGCAGTGCAGATCGGTGCCGCGCGGGGAGCGGACGGGTCGAGGACCGGACATCAGCCTGCCTCCAGGTTTCCGAGAGCGGATTCGACGGCCGCGAGCAACGACCCGTCGGCGAGGACACCTTCCGCGGCGCGCAGGTCGGGCGACAACCACCGGTCAGGGCCCGGCACGGCGACGACGACGCGCAGCACCTCGAGCGCAGCGCCGGTGCCGGCACCGGGCTGCAGCGGGGCACGCAGATCGATCGCCGCACCGGCACAGACGAGTTCGACGGCCAGGATGCGGCGAAGGTTGTCGACCACCCGGCGCAGCTTGCGTGCGGCGGCCCAGCCGTTGGAGATGTGGTCCTCCTGCATCGCGCTCGTCGGCAGCGATTGCACCGATGCCGGCGAGGCCAGGCGCTGGTTCTCCATCGCCATCGCCGCTTGCGTGTAGTGCCCGATCATCATCCCGCTGTTGACGCCGGCGTCGGTCGACAGGAACGGCGGCAGGCCCTGGCTTCGCGCCACGTCGAGCAGGCGATCGGTGCGTCGCTCGCTGATCGCCGACAGCTCGGCCACGGCGATCGCAAGGAAGTCGCACGCCATCGCCAGCGGTGCGGCGTGGAAGTTGCCGCAGCTCTCCACGCGTCCGTCGGGCAGGATCATCGGGTTGTCGATCGCCGCGTCGAGCTCGCGCTCGGCGATCGATCGCGCGTAGCCGATCGTGTCGAGCGCGGCGCCGTGCACCTGCGGCGTGCAGCGCAGCGAGTAGGCGTCCTGCACCCGCGAGTCACCGGTTCGATGGCTGGCGACGATCGCCGACCCGGCGAGCAACCGCGTCAGGTTGCGCGCACTCGCGGCCTGCCCGATCTGCGGCCGCAGTGCTTGCAGATCGGCGGCGAAGGCCCGGTCGGTGCCGAGCAGGCCCTCGACCGTCATCGCCGCGACGACGTCGGCGACGCGGCCGAGCGCCGACAGATCGTGCAACGCGAGCACGAGCATCCCGAGGATCCCGTCCGTGCCGTTGATCAGCGCCAGACCCTCCTTGGCGCGCAACGTCACGGTGGTCAGCCCGGCTGCGGCGAGCGCGTCGGCGGCGGGCACGACGGCGCCGGCGCGATCCCACACCTCGCCCTCGCCGATCAGGGCGAGCGCGCAGTGGCTGAGCGGCGCGAGGTCGCCGCTGGCACCCAGCGAGCCGTGCTCGCGCACGACCGGCGTGATCGCCGCGCCGAGCATCGCCAGCTGCAGGTCGACCAGCTCCGGACGCGCGCCGCTGCAGGCCATCGCCAGGCTGCGCGCCCGCAGCAGCAGCATCGCCCGCACCACCTCGACCTCGACCGGATCGCCCATGCCCGCTGCATGCGAGCGCACGAGGGCCACCTGCAACTCTGCCGTTCGCTCGGTGGGGATGACGGTGTTCGCCAGCGCGCCGAACCCGGTCGTCACGCCGTACACCGCGTCGCCACCGGCGACGAACCCGTCGATCAACGCGGCCGACGCCGCCATCGCCAGGCGTGCGTCCGCTCCGAGCGACACCGTCGCGCCATGGCGAGCAACGGCGACCACGTCGTGCGCCGTCAGCCCTCGTCCCCGCAACTCGACCGAGCTCATCCGCCTCAGTCTGACATGGCTTCCTTGGGCGCGAGATCGACGACATCTCGCTCACAACGCGCCCATGACTCGGGCGGAGGGACGAATGGGCGCGAGCGCGACGACATCTCGTCGATCTCGCGCCCATGCGGGTCAGTCGGGGCGGACGCCCTTCGGGGCCTGCTGGCTCATGAAGCCGAACATGTAGCCGGCCACTCGGCGCATCTGGATCTCCTCGGCGCCCTCGGTGATGCGGTAGCGGCGGTGGTGGCGGTAGATGTGCTCGAACGGCTTGTGCCGCGAGTAGCCCATGCCACCGTGCACCTGCATCGCCCGGTCAGCTGCCTCGCAGCACAGCCGGTTGGCCCAGTAGTTGCACATCGAGACCTTGTCGCTCTGCGACAGGGCGCCGTGCTTGTCCATCGCCCACGCCGTCTTGTGGATCAGCGTGCGCAGCATCTCGCACTGCGTCTGCAGCTCGACGAGCGGGAACTGGATGCCCTGGTTGGTGGCCAGCGGCTTGCCGAACGGCTTGCGCTCCTTGGCGTACTGCACCGACTCGTTGATGCAGAACTGTGCGGCACCGAGGCTCGAGGCGGCCTGGCGGATGCGGTTCTCGTTGAAGAAGTGCTGCACCACCTGCAGGCCGCGGCCCTCGCCGCCGAAGATCGCCGAGTGCGGCACGCGCACGTCGGTGAACCGGACGTGGGCGTGGTCGGTCGGCATGTTGAACGTCCACAGGAATTCGACGATCTCGAACCCCTCGGCCTTGGTCGGGGTGAGGAACGCGGTGATCCCGTCGCCGTCGCCGGCCTTGCCGCTCGTGCGCGCCATGATCATGTCGTACTGCGCGGCGTGCATCCCGGTGTTCCACGTCTTCTCGCCGTTGATCACCCACTCGTCGCCGTCACGTTCGGCGTGTGTCTCCATGTGCGTCGCATCGCTGCCGTGTTGCGGCTCGGTGATCCCGAAGGCGAAGCCCTTGCGGCCCTCCATCAGGTCGTCGAGCCACTCGGCCTTCTGCTCCTCGGTGCCGTACTGGATCATCAGCAGCAGCCCGACGTTGTTGCCCACGATCGAGTGCTCGTTCTGCAGGTCGTTGTGCAGCCCCAGACCCTTCGTGGCGAAGTGCTCGCGGATGATCGCCATGCCGAGGTTGGTGCCGTCGCGGCCGCCGAGCTCCTTGGCCAGCGGGTAGCGGTAGTGGCCGGCGGCGTCGGCGCGGCGACGCGCCTCGCGTAGGAGCAGCTCCCACTCGTGGTTCGGCAACCCGCCGCGATCCCAGTCGGTTCGTGCGTCCTCGCGCCGGTGATCGAAGAAGCGGATGTTGTCGTTCTCGTTCTCGAGCGGCTTGATCTCGCGCTCGATGAAGTCGTCGAGCTCGACGAGGTACGCAGCGAGATCCTCGGGGATGTCGAAGTCCATGGGTGTCAGTGCCTTTCCAGCAGGAGGACGATCTTCGGGCGGATCACTTGATCGCCAACGGGTTGATGGGCGACCCGACAGCACGAGTGAACTTGATGGGCGGCGCGGTCAGCAAGAACTCCCAGACCCCGTCCGCAGCGCAATCGTCGGCCAGCTCGTCGAGGTCGAGGATCTCGCCGAGCGTGACGCCCATGTCGCGGATCAGCACCATGTGCACCGGCAGCAACTCGCCGTCGATGGTGCCGGGCAGCACCTCGACCGCCCAGTTGTCCGATGCGACGACGGCGATCTCCTTGTCGTGGATCCACTCGCAGCAGTCGATGTTGAGCCCCGGCTCGCCGGCCATGAACTCGGTGGCGCTGCCGTCGCGCTTGAACTTCGTGCGCCAGCCGGTGCGGAACAGGAGGATGTCGCCGCTCTGGATGTCGACGCCCTGCTGGGACGCAGCTGCATCGAGGTCGTCCGGGGTGATCACCTGACCGGCCTCGAGCCACTCGACGCCCTTCAGCCGGGCGATGTCCAGCAGCACGCCGCGCCCGACGATCCCCTTGGCCATCTTGTCGATGCTGCAGTGCATCGCTCCGTAGGGTCCGACGTCGCTCGACGGGAAGCCGTTGTAGAGCTGATCGTCGTAGTACACGTGCGCCAGGCCGTCCCACTGGGACGCCGACTGCAGCGGCATGAACACGTAGTCGTCGGCGTAGTGGAACGCGCCGGGGAAGTTCTGCTGCGCGCCGGTCTCGGACATCAGCCGCACCGGGTTGATGCGGCCACCGCCGGGTTGCGGGCCGTTGGCGTCGAACGGGATGCCGAGGTCGAAGACGTCGCCTCGCTTGACGAGCTTCGCGGCCGCGGCGATGCGCTCGGGCGTGATCAGGTTCACCGTCCCTCGCTCGTCGTCGGCACCCCACCGACCCCAGTTGCTGAGTCGGCGACCGATCTCCCTGAAGTCCTGCATGGCGAGCCTCCTGCGTGCGCTGGTCGGACCGGACCGCGAGCCCCCTCGCGACCTCATCGTCCTGGATGAGTTGTACCGGCAACATGACATGATCGTCAACTCATGCAGGCAGGACCACCCCGATTTTTCGAGTCGCTGTCAGACGACGCGGGGCGCTCCGCAGACGAACGCGCCCCGCGTCGAACTCGGTGCTCCGACGGCGATAGGTTCGTGCTCGCAGCTGGGGGCTGCACGGGAGCTTCTCGCGCCCGTCGATCCACACGTCGTTCTACTGGAGGTTGTGCCATGGCTGAGCTCATCGAGGTCACATCAGGTCTGAAGTTCCCCGAAGGTCCGATCGCGATGCCCGACGGCAGCGTGATCCTCGTCGAGATGTTCGGCCCGAGGCTGACGCGCGTACTGCCCGACGGCACCAAGGAGACCATCGCCACGATCCCCGGCGGGCCGAACGGCGCAGCGATGGGGCCGGACAACAAGGTCTACGTGTGCAACAACGGCGCACGCTTCACCGAGACCGACATGGGCGGACTGATGTTCCCCGGCGCGGTGACCAAGGCCAACTACATCGGTGGGCGGATCCAGACCGTCGACCTGGCCACCGGTGACGTCGTCGACCTGTACACCGAGTGCGACGGACGGCCCTTCTGGGCCCCGAACGACCTGGTGTTCGACCTGCACGGCGGTTTCTACTTCACCGATCACGGGCTCACCGATGACGAGGAGCGGATCTCCCACGTCACCGGGATCTACTACGGCAAGGCCGACGGCTCGAGCGTTCGCGAGGTGGTCTTCCCCGCACACGAGCCGAACGGGATCGGGCTGTCCCCGGACGGCACGAAGCTGTACTGGGCCGAGACGTGGACCGGCCGCGTGATGCAGCGCGACGTCACCGGGCCGGGCGAGCTGTCTGCGCCAGGTCTCGTCGACACCTCGCAGTGCCTCTACGGGTTCCCCGGGTTCCAGCTGCTCGACTCGCTCGGCGTCGACGGCGACGGCAACGTGTGCGTGGCGACGCTCGTCAACGGTGGCGTGTCGGTGATCTCGCCCGCCGGCGAGCTGATCGACTTCATCGAGACCGGCGATCTGCTGACCACCAACATCTGCTTCGGCGGCCCGGATCTGCGTACCGCCTACATCACGCTGTCGACCACCGGACGACTGGTCAAGATGCAGTGGCCGCGCCCCGGCGCGAAGCTTGCACACCTCAACGATTGAGAGATGCGCCTTAAATCGAGTTGACGCATCTGTCAACAAATTGCTTGCCTTCTGGAGCGCTGGGGCGTACGTTGCCGATGGCTGGTCGGCTCCGTTCACAACAGGGGTTTTTCGGTGTCCGCCTGGCCGGGGGATTGCAGAACGTCTGGGGGACGTGAGCCACTGAACGCGGCTCGTCGCCACCCGTGCTTCGTCGCGTGCCGGCTTCGTTTCGCCGGTTGCAGCGTCGAGGTGATGCTCGAGCGGATTCCTCTCATCACATCCGCAGAAAAGGGAGGAGCGACCGGATGGCCGAGTCGAACAACAACTGGGTAGTGCACGAAGGCCGGGTGACGCGTCGATCAGTTCTGCTCGGCGCGCTCGGTGCAGTGGGCGCAGGCGTGCTGCTGAACGCCTGTGGCAGCGATGACAAGAAGGGCAGCAGCGGGACCACGGGTGGGACCGGTGGCGGCGGCGACGTCGGTGCCGATCTCGCCAAGCTGCTGAACATCGATGCCGCAACCGCAGGCAAGGGCCAGACCATCGACCTCGGTGCCGTGCTGGCGCTGACCGGGACCGGCTCCTTCTACGGCAAGACGATGACCCGAGGCCTCGACCTCGCCAAGAAGCACATCAAGGCTGCAGGTGGCCCCGACTTCAACTACATCTACCTCGACCACAAGTCGGGTGATGCCGCTGCCGGCCAGGCAGCCATCACCGAGCTCGGTTCGAAGAAGGTGCCGGCGAAGTTCGCCTCGTACGTGGACGACCTCGGCGCGATGCTCGCAGGCACCGCGCAGTACAAGATGTTCACCCTCGACGGCGGCGGTGGCACGAGCATCTTCGGTCAGGGCCAGCCGTACTTCTGGGGCACGCGTGCGATCACCCCGAACGACCCGCTGCCAGGTCTGTTCAAGTACCTCAAGGAGACCGCACCGGACGCCAAGACGGTCGGCGTCGTCGGCTGGGACATCGGCGATCCGAACAACGGCATCGTCAAAGAGGACATCCTCAAGAAGATCGCCGACGGTGGGTACGAGTTCAACAACCTCTACGAGCTGGTGCCCGTGGGCGGTCAGGACTTCTCCCAGGTGCTCCCGAAGGTCGCCGACAACGAGCCCGACATCCTGCTGGTGAGCAACTACGGCCAGGACCCTGGCTCGTTCGCCAACCAGGCTGCGACGGCCGGGTTGAAGGCGATCCGCATCGGCTTCGAGTTCACACCGGACGGGCTCAACGCCTCGAAGGGAACGTACGACTCGGACGGGTACACCTTCGCCTACGACTACTTCGACGCGAAGAACCCGATCAGCCCGCTGGCGAAGACGTTCGTGACGGAGTTCAACGCGGAGTACGGGGAAGACCCGGACTTCTACGCCGCGAACTTCTACGAGAACGCCCTCGTGATGTGGGAGGTCATCCGCCGCGTGATCAAGGGCGGCGGCGACATCAAGGACGGCGACGCGCTCGACAAGGCGTTGCAGACCAACCTCACCGTCGTCAGCGTGTACGGCGGCGATGCGAGCACGGTCGGGTCCTACACGCTCGACCCGACGACGCACTCCGTGATCAAGCGTGACATGGGTGTGTTCGAGTACAAGGGCGGGACCGTCACGCCGAAGGCGTTCTTCGGCATCGGTGGCGAGGGCTACAAGCTGGCCTGAGCAGTCGTGGCGGGGCTCCGCCGACCAGCAGGAGCCCCGCCACTTGTCCGTGTTCCTCGTGCGGTGACCTCGCTGCTCGACCATGGTGTGAAGGGAAATTGATCCGTGATCTTTGCTGTTGACGCGCACACGGTGCGCCAGCTGACCGTCGATGGGTTCTTCCGTGGGTGCAGCTTCGGTTTGTTGGGTGTCGGGTTCGCGTTGATCCTCGGCGTCACCGGCCGGTTCCACTTCGCCTACGGGTTCACCTACGCGCTCGCCGCCTACCTGGCGTTCACGTTCACCTTCCGCGTCGACCTGCCGTTCTGGCCGGCGGCGATCATCGGCGTGCTGCTCGCGGCACTCCTCGGCGCAGGTGTGGAACGCATCGTCTACCGGCCGTTGGCCGCCAACGCAGGCGCCACCGCGCTGCTGGCGGTCTTCGTCGCAGCGCTCGGCCTGGGCATCGCCGGCGAGAACATCATCCGCCTGTTCTGGGGCAGCGAGACGCAGGCCTACTTCGGCCCCAAACGCGAACGCATGACCCTCTGGGACACGTTCTTCATCAACTTCGACGTGTGGCAAGCCGCCAGCGGGATCATCATCACCGTCCTGCTGGCCATCATGCTGCGGTACACGGCGCTCGGCCGGCGGATCAAGGCCACCCGCGTCAACGCCGATCTCGCTCGCACGATCGGCATCAACGCCGACTGGACGTACGTCATCGTCTTCTTCCTCGGCACGATCTGCGCCGGCGTCGCTGCCATCTGGTACGGCCTGAAGTACACGGTCGACCCGGGCATGGGTGCGTCGCCCGTGATCTACGCGTTCGTCGTCGCGTTCCTCGCCGGCACGGCCAAGTCGCCGATCCGCGTGTTCGCCACCGGCATCCTCATCGGGCTCATCGAGCAGTACTCGTCGATCTGGCTGTCGGTGCGCTGGACGCAGACGGCGGTCTTCGTCGTGCTCGTCGGCTACCTCACCTACCTCGCCGTCAAGAGCAGCACGTGGCGAGCCAAGCTCCGGCCCTTCAGCGCGAAAGCACGGGTGTGAACTGATGGACCTCTGGTTCAACTACATCGATCAGATCTTCCTCTACGCGACGCTCGCGCTGTCGCTGAACCTGCTGCTCGGCTACGCCGGCCAGGTGTCGGTGGCACACGCCGCCTTCGGCGCCATCGGCGGTTACACGATGGGCTACATGGCCCAGAACCACCACTGGAACTTCATGGTGGGCACGCTCCTCGGCGTAGCGATCGCCTTCGTCATCGGCAGCATCGTCGCCCTTCCCGCGTTGAAGCTGACCGTCGAGTACCTCATCTTGCTCACCCTCGCGGTGTCGTCGGTGATCATCGGCTTCTTCGTCGCCTGGCCGGCGATGGGTGGCACCTACGGCCTCATCAACCTGCCGGTCGGCGACCTGTTCGGTTGGAAGCTGCTGCGGCCGCGCGACTGGCTGCTGCCGTCGTTCGTCGTCATGGTCCTCGTCTACATCTTCTGCCGGCGCATCGGTGAGTCGCCGACCGGTCGAGTGCTGAAGGGCATCCGCGAGGACCCGATCTCCACGCAGGCGCTCGGCAAGAACGTGCTCGGCTACAAGGTCGCCGTGTTCGGCATCACCTCCGGGCTGGCCGGCTTGGCCGGCGGCTTCATCGCCGCCTGGCTGCGGTTGGCCACGCCCGGCGTGTTCGGCTTCTCCTTCTCGCTGACGATCTTCGCCGTCGTCATCTTCGGCGGGATGAGCAACCTGACCGGCAGCGTCCTCGGCGCCGCGGTCGTCGTGCTGCTCGAGCCGGTCCTCAAGCGAGTCATCAAGATGGAGGCCGCCCGCGCCAGCGTCGTCCAGCTGATCATCTACGGCCTGGCGTTGGCGCTGCTGATGCGAGTGCGGCCACAGGGTGCGCTGCCCGAGGGGTTCAGTCCGTGGCGATGGCTGCGCGGCCAGCGCGGTGGCACCAAGCGCGTCGAGATGGTCGACGGGTGGGTGCCGACCACGAACATCGCCGTGAAGGCGGGATCCGATGACGACAGCGTGCACGCCGGTGAGGGCAGCGAAGCCCGCGAGCAGGCCAAGGACCGCCGCTGGCACGAAGCCGAGGTGGTGCTCGAGACCAGAGGCGTGAGCAAGAACTTCGGTGGCATCGTCGCCGCACGCGACCTTGCCATCCAGTTGCGCCGCGGCACGATCACCGCGTTGGTGGGCCCGAACGGCGCCGGCAAGACGACCGTGTTCAACCTCCTCACCGGCTTCATCCCGCCGGACAGCGGATCGGTGCTGCTGAACGGGAAGGAGCTCGTCGGGCAGAACCCGGACCAGGTGGCCCGGCTCGGTCTGGTGCGCTCGTTCCAGGACGTGCGCCTGTTCAGCCGGTTGAGCTGCCTGCAGAACGTGATGATGGCCGTGCAGCAGCAGCCCGGCGAGAACTTCGGCACGCTGTTCTTCCAACATCGCAAGGTCAAGCGGGCCGAGAGGCAGACACGCGAGAAGGCGCTCGACTGGCTCGGCTTCGTCGGCATGGCCGACTTCGCCGAGGTGCCCGCCGGCTCGTTGAGCTACGGGCAGACCAAGCTCGTCTCGCTCGCTCGTGTGCTGGCCACCGAGGCCGAGGTCCTGCTGCTCGACGAGCCTGCATCGGGCATCGACACGAAGTGGGTGGACACGATGCTCGAGCTGATCGAGGCCGTGCGCGACCAAGGGCGAACGGTGTGCGTGGTCGAGCACAACCTCCACGTCGTCGGCCGCCTCGCCGACCACACGTACTTCATGGAACTCGGCGAGATCACCGCCGAGGGCACGATCGCCGAGCTGACCAACACGCCGAGACTCGCGGAGGCCTACTTTGGAACAGCCTGAACCGTCCGGCGACCTGCTGCTCGACGTCCGCGGCCTGCAGGCCGGGTACGGACGCAAGCACGTCGTCTACGACGTCGACCTCAACGTGCGCGCCGGCGAGATCGTCGGCGTGCTCGGCCACAACGGCAGCGGCAAGAGCACCACGATCCGCACGATCCTCGGCATCAACCCCGTCATCGGCGGCAAGATCCACTTCAACGGTCGCGACATCACCAAGGCCAACTCGCGTTCCAACGTGAAGGCCGGCATCGCGATGATCCCGTCGGAGCGGTTCGTCTTCGCCGACCTCACCGTGATCGACAACCTGTTGCTCGGCGGTGCCAACGACCCCGACCCGAGCCGTCGGGCCAAGCGCCTGGAGCTCGTGCAGGGTCTGTTCCCGATCCTCGTCGAACGGCGCGACCAGTTGGCCGGCACGATGTCCGGCGGCCAGCAGCGGATGGTCAGCCTGGGCATGGCGCTGATGGCCAGCCCGAAGCTGCTGATGCTCGACGAGCCCTCGCTCGGTCTCGCGCCCGCCGTCGTGCAGCAGATCTTCGACGCCGTCCGCAAGCTCGCCGACGAGGAGGGCCTGGCGGTGCTGCTGCTCGAGCAGAACGTCGGCCAGGCGCTGCGGATCATCGACCGCACCTACGTGATGCGCAGCGGGCGGGTGATCCTCGAGGAGTCCGTCGAGCAGATGCGCGCCCGCGACAGCTACTGGGACCTGTTCTGATGGGAGTGTTCTGATGCCGCGCATGACCGCTGCCGAGGTCGAGGCGTTCCTCGACGAACCGGGTCACCTCGTGCGCATCGGCACCGTCGACGCCGAGGGCTTCCCGAGCGTCGTGCCGACGTGGTTCATCCGTCAGGGCGACGACATCGTCTTCACGCCACGTGGCCCCGCGGCGTTCCTTGCCAACCTGCGTCGCGATCCGCGCATCGGCCTGTCGATCGACGAGGACCCGCTGCCGTACCGCAAGGTGACCGTGCGCGGACGGGCGCGCATCGTGCAGGAGCCCGGCAACGACGACGAGTGGCGCGACCTGTACCGACAGATCGCCAAGCGCTACGTCCCCGCCGATGCGGCCGATGCCTACGTCGACGGCACCATCGATCAGCCGCGGGCGCTCGTCGCCGTCGCGATGACGGGCGACGCGCTCACGACGACGTGGCGGATGCCGGTCGACGACGAAGACGGCACGGGCATCTGGGCCCGTCGCTACTACCTCGACGGCACCGCGTTCGCCGCGCTCGCCGACGAAGCACTGCAAGCAACCCAACAACCGCCGAAAGACTGAAGGAGAGCGATCATGACCGATGTCGAAGTGAGCGTCACCGATCTGTTGAAGGACGCGCCGCGCAACTGGGGCAAGTGGGGCCCCGACGATGAGGTCGGCAGCCTCAACTACCTGACCCCGGCGACGGTCGCCGCCGCGGCCGGCAACATCAAGTCGGGCAAGGTCTTCACCCTCCAGGTGAAGATGGCCAACCCCGAAGGCGATCCGGTGTGGCCGGGGCGCAGTGGCGCGGTGCGCACGACCGTGATCGACGAGGGCATGTACATCGCCGGCAAGGGCCCGCACTTCAGCGGCGGCGCGCACTACGCCGACGACTACATGACGTGCTTCCTCCAGGGCAGCACGCAGTACGACGCACTCGGCCACGTCTGGTACGACGGCCAGATCTGGAACGGCTACGACGCCAAGACCACCATCGGTGGGCTCTCCAAGGCCAGCGTGCTGCCGATCGCCGAGAAGGGCGTCGTCGGACGCGGCATCCTGCTCGACATGGCCCGCTTCCGCGGCAAGGACGTGCTCGACGTCGCCGAGACGTTCACCCACGAAGACCTGCAGGCGTGCGCCGCCAAGCAGGGCGTGGAGATCCAGAAGAACGACATCCTCGTCATCCGCACGGGCTGGATCGGCAAGTTCTACAAGGTCAGCCGCGAGGAGTTCTACGGCAACTTCGTCGAGCCGGGCCTCACGCACAGCGACGCGCTGGTGCAGTGGTTCCACGACATGGAGATCCCCAACCTGGTCACCGACACGATCGCCAACGAGGTCACGGTCGACCCGGTCTCGGGCGTGACGCTGCCGCTGCACAACGCGCTGATGCGCAACCTCGGTGTCACCCTGACGGAGATCGCCTGGCTCGACGACCTCGCCGCCGATTGCGCCGCCGACGGTCAGTACACCTTCCTGTACTGCGCTGCGCCGTTGAAGGTGGTCGCGGCCACCGGCGCACCGGTGAACCCGATCGTCATCAAGTAGCCCGTCATGGGCTACAGCGATCGACCCTGGCTCGCCCGCTACCGCGCCGGGACCCCCGCCGACATCACGGTCGGGTTCCCGGACGCGCTGGCCATGTTCCGGGCGTCGGTGGCCGCCCATCCGGACCGCGACCTCATCCGCTACTTCGGCAGCACGATCTCCCTCGCCGACGCCGACCGCCAGTCAGACGCACTGGCGGCGGCGTTGGTGGATCGTGGCTTCGCCGCCGGTGATCACCTCGCCGTGTACCTGCAGAACGTGCCGCAGTTCGTGCTGGCGATCCTCGCCGCGTGGAAGGCCGGCGGCACGGTCGTCCCGGTGAACCCGATGAACAAGGCGCGTGAGCTGACCTACGTGCTCGACGACTCGGGAGCGACGGCGATGGTGACGCTGGAGTCGCTGTACACGGACGTCGTCGCCGACGTGCTCGCCACTCGGTCGGCGCCGCTGACGGTGATCACGACCAACGAGCTCGACCTGACGACCGAGCGACCGTCGGTGCTCGCCGGCTCGAAGAAGGCCAAGCCGGCCGACACGCTCGACCTCGTCGAACTGATCGCGGCCAACGACGGTCGCGTGCCACCTGATCGCCCGTTGCGTTCCAGTGACGTCGCGTTCCTCACGTACACGTCCGGCACCACCGGGCCGCCGAAGGGCGCGATGAACACGCACGCCAACGTCGTGTTCAACTCGGAGATCTATCGCACGTGGATGTCGCTGACGCCCGCCGACGTCGTGCTCGGCGTCGCTCCCCTGTTCCACATCACCGGCTTGATCGCCCACATCACCGTGGCGCTGCTGGTGCCGATGCGGATCGTCCTCGGCTACCGGTTCGATCCGGCGACGACCCTCGATCTCATCGAGCGCGAGCGGCCGACGTTCACGGTCGGCTCGATCACGGTGTTCATCGCGCTGATGAACGATCCGTCGTGCGCCGGACGCGACCTGTCGTCGTTGACCAAGGTGTACAGCGGCGGCGCCCCGATCGCCCCGACCGTCGTCGAGCGCTTCCAGCGCGAGGTCGGCGCGTACATCCACAACATCTACGGGCTGACCGAGACGACGTCACCGTCGCACGGCGTGCCGATGGGTGCGCAGGCGCCGGTCGACCCGACGTCGGGTGCGTTGTCGGTCGGCGTGCCGGTGTGCAACACCGTCGTGCGCGTGATCGGCGAGGACGGCAACGACGTCGCGCCCGGCGAGATCGGCGAGTTCGTGACGAGTGGTCCACAGGTCGTCGCCGGCTACTGGAACAAGCCGGAGGAGACCGCGCACGCGCTGCCGGGCGGCGCGCTGCACACGGGCGACGTCGGCTTCATGGACGCCGACGGGTGGTACTACGTCGTCGATCGCAAGAAGGACATGATCATCGCCTCCGGCTACAAGGTCTGGCCGCGCGAGGTGGAGGACGTGCTCTACCAACATCCCGCGGTGCGAGAAGCAGCCGTCGTCGGAGTCGCCGACGAGTACCGCGGCGAGACGGTGAAGGCCTTCGTCAGCCTGCGCCCCGGCGCCGACGCCACTGAGGCCGAGCTGATCGCGTTCTGCAAGGAGCGCATGGCCGCCTACAAGTACCCGCGCTCCGTCGACATCGTCGACGACCTCCCCAAGACCGTCACCGGCAAGATCCTCCGCCGCGAGCTCCGCACCTGACCCGACCCGCTTGGTGAGGCTCGGGAGCGCCAGGAGCACCCCCAGCTCACGGATCACGGTCGGGAACTGGAGTTCGGGTGAGCGAGCGCAGCGAGCGAGCTCGGCAGGCGAGCGCAGCGAGCCCGAGCACTACAGCTGGTCGCCCCATTCGGTCTCCTTGCGGAGGGCGGGCTTGAGGACCTTGCCGCCGGCGTTGCGCGGCAGCGGGTCGGCGCGAAAGGTGATGAACTGCGGGACCTTGAAGTCGGCGATGCGCTCGCGGGCGAAGTCGCGGATCTCCTTGGCGTCGGGCTCGAACCCGGGACGGGCGACGATCACCGCGCCGACCTTCTCCCCCATCATCGCGTCGGGCACGCCGAGCACGGCCACCTCGAACACGGCCGGGTGCTCGACGAGCGCGTTCTCCACCTCGACGCAGTAGACGTTCTCACCACCGCGGTTGACCATGTCCTTCTTGCGGTCGACGATCTGGCAGAAGCCCTCGTCGTCGACGCGGGCGAGGTCGCCGGTGTGCAACCACCCATCGACGAACGTCTCCGCGGTCTGCTGCTCCTTGTTCCAGTACCCGGCCACCACGTTCTGACCGCGGATCAGCAGCTCGCCGACGCCCGACGTCTCGTCGACGTCCATCAGGTCGAGCTCGACCGGTGGTGCGGCGAAGCCGACGGTCTCCGGACGGACTTCGGCGTACTCGTCGGGGAGGAAGGTGGACACCGACGACGTCTCCGTGAGACCGAAGCCGTTGCCGAGCCGCGCGTTCGGGAACGAGGCACGCAGCCGGGCGATGACGTCGGGCGCCGTGGGCGCTCCGCCGTAGGTGACGTAGCGGACGTTGGAGACGTCGTACTCGTGGAAGTTCGGTTGGCTCATCGCCAGCCAGAAGATGGCCGGCACGGACGTGAGGATGTTGATCCGCTCGTCGACGGTCGCCTTCAGGAACGACTGCACGTCGAACACCGGCATGATCACGGTGGTGCCCTTGAGCTGGGTCGTGATGATCAACTGGCTGTTGCATCCGGTGACGTGGAACAGGGGGACGGAGACCAGGTTCCGCAGCCCCGCGTCGTCGGGGAGGCTCATGATCCGCTTGCACGTCTCGCTGTTGGACAAGAAGTTCTCGTGCGTGGTCATCGCACCCTTGGGGAACCCGGTCGTGCCGCTCGTGTAGAAGATCGCCGCGAGCGACCTCGGGCCGACGTCATCGGTGACGAACGGTTCTCCGTCGGGCAGCGCGGCGTCGGGCTCGAAGACGTACGACGCACCGGAGTCGGTGATCACGTACTCCACCTCCGCCGCCGTGAAGCGAGTGTTGACCGGCACGACCACCGCACCGGCCATCAGCGTGCCCCAGAACCCGAGGCACCACTCGAGGCCGTTGCCGTAGCGGTTGGCGACGCGGTCGCCGGCTCCCACGCCGGCGGAGCGCAGGCCGCCGGCCACTCGTGCCGACCGATCCCACACCTGCTGGTAGGTGCAGCGCTCGCCACCGAGGATGACGATGCACTCCCGATCCGGCGCGTGGTCGACCGATGCCTTGAACATGTGCAACAGCGACTGGGCCAGGCCCGTGTAGCGCAGCACGCCGTCGTCGCCGCGCGCGATGCCCGACATGTCGAACGGCATCACCCGAGGCGTGCGTCCCTGCTTCTCGATGGTCGCGTCGGTCATCGCCAAACCCCCTGATCGTTCCGGGCCAGCCCCCACGCGGCCCCAGGACTCGAACAGTAGTCACCGTGCCGAGCGTGCGCCACCGAGAGTTGACGCGTTCGTCAACTTGTGGCACCGTGAGCCATCTGGCACATCATCTGGCGCGACAGCAGCCGGTGATATGGAGGGACGGGAGAAGCCCTTGCGATCCGCTGCGCCAATTCAGCAACCGAACGCGAGCCGTTAGTGTCGGCCTCCCCGCCTGCTGCAGGGCGACCGAGACGTGGTGGACCGACGTTGGCAACGAGCAAGAGCACGAAACCGCGCCCAGCTCCCGCACCGACCACGACGACCCCGTTGACGGCCCGCGGAGCCCGAACCCGCGCCTCGCTGGTGAAGGCCGCTCGCGCCCTGTTCGAGAAGCACGGCTACCTCGACGTGAACGTTGGCGACATCTCCCGACGGGCCAAGGTGGCCCACGGCACCTTCTACACGTACTTCACCTCGAAGGAGGAGATCTTCGCCGAGGTGATCGACCGGCTGACGGCCGACTTCATCAGCATCGCCGGTGAAGAGCCTGCTGTTGGGCCTGCTGGATCGGTCTCCGCCAGCATCGAGCGGGCCAACCGCGGCTACCTCCACGCCTACGAGGCGAACGCCCGGATGATGGCCGTCATGGAGCAGGTGGCCACGTTCAACACGCGCACCGCCCAGATCCGCCGTCAGACCCGCCAGATCTGGGTCACGCGCAACAGCGAAGCCATTCGCCGGTGGCAGGGTCGCGGGCTCGTCGACCCGCGGATCGACCCCTGGTACGCCGCCAGCGCGCTCGGTTCGATGATCGATCGCTCCGCCTACGTGTGGATCGTGCTCGGCGAGCCCTACGAGTTCGAGGCCGCCGTCGTGCAGCTCTCGCGGCTGTACTGCAACGCCCTCGGCCTGCCCTACCACGCCGACGTCTGAACCCCGAGAAGGCAGCCGCGGCACGGTGGATCGCGCCGTCGAGAGAGTTGATACAGTCGTCAACTAGGGGCGTTTGAGGAGATCGGGGGATCGGCCATGCTGCTCGGGGACATCATCAAGCTGAACGGGCGCAAGTACCCGTCACGAGTGGCCATCGTCAACGACGATGGCGCGGAGATCACCTTCGGTGAGCTGCTCGACCGATCGAACCGCGTCGCCAACGCGATGCTCGAGCTCGGCGAGCCAGGTGACCGCGTCGGCATCCTCGCCGAGAACCTCCCGGAGTACGTCGAGTGCTACTACGGCGTGCCCGGCGCCGGCATGGCGCTGACGTTCCTCAACTACCGCCTCCACCCCAAGGAGTGGACGTGGATCCTCAACAACGCCGAGGCGAAGACGCTCATCGTGCAGGAGAAGTACCTCGAGCAGATCGAGCCGTACTTCGCCGAGATCGCCACGCTCACGACCATCATCGTCATCGGCAGTTCGACGTCGTCGAAGTACCCGACCTATCGAGATGTCGTCGGCGCCGCATCCGCCAAGCCGGTCGAGCGCGAGATCGACGAGGACTCCACCGCGTGGCTGCTGTACACCAGTGGCACCACCGGCTTCCCGAAGGGGGCGATGATCACCCATCGCAACCTGATCGTCGCCGTCACCAATTCGGTCATCGAGTACGAGCCGCAACCCGACGAGCGCAACCTCGTCGCCTTCCCGCTGTGCCACGTGTCCGGCTACTCCGTGCCGGTGAACCACTTCCGTGGTGGACGCATCGTGCTGACACCGATGTTCGAGCCCGAGCTGTGGATGCAGCTGGTCGATCAGCACGGCATCACCGGCACGGCGATGGCCCCGACGATGCTGAACATGGTGCTGCAGCACCCGAAGGTCAACGAGTACGCGCTCACCACGTTGCGCGGCATCGGCTACGGCGCGGCGGCGATGCCCGTCGAGGTGCTGCGCACGGCGATCAAGCGCTTTGGCCCGATCGTCTACTCGGGCTTCGGGATGACGGAGCTCGGCGGCAACGTGCTGACGTTCCCGAAGAAGGATCACGAGCGCGCCGTCAACGGCGAAGAGCACCTGCTGGCCTCGTGCGGCACACCGATGTGCCTGGCCGACGTCAAGGTCGTCGACGAGTCGATGGTCGAGTGCCCGCCCGGCGTCGTCGGCGAGATCGTCATCCGCGGCGAGCAGGTCCTCAAGGGCTACTTCCGCAACGAGGAGGGCACGAAGAAGGCCTTCGACGGCGGCTGGTTCCACACCGGCGACATGGCCCGTCGCGACGAGGAGGGCTTCTTCTACATCGTCGACCGGATGAAGGACATGATCATCACCGGCGGCGAGAACGTCTACAGCCGCGAGGTGGAAGAGGCGCTGTACACGCATCCGTCGGTGTCAGAGGCCGCCGTCGTCGGCCTGCCTGATCCGCAGTGGGGCGAGAACGTCACCGCCGTGGTCGTGCTCCGCCCGGGCATGACGGCCACCGAAGCCGAGATCATCGGCACCGCGCGCAACAACCTGGCCGGGTACAAGAAGCCGAAGCGGGTGATCTTCGTCGACGAGTTGCCGAAGACCGTCAGCGGCAAGATCATCAAGCGCGAGCTGCGCGACCGCTACGCCGGCGAGCAGTCATGACCGCGATCGACACCGTCACCCCGTTCCGCCTCGACGGCAAGGTGGCCATCGTCACCGGCGCGTCGTACGGCCTGGGCGTGCTGTTCTCGCACATCCTCGCCAGCGCCGGGGCGGACGTCGTCGTCACCGCGCGCTCGGTCGACAAGCTGGAGGACACCAAGCGCGACATCGAATCGCTCGGCCGGCGATGCCTCGCCGTTGCCGGTGACGTCACGGTGTTCGACGACTGCGCTCGCGTCGTCGAACAGGCGATGGCCGAGTTCGGGCACATCGACATCCTCGTCAACAACGCGGGCTGGGCCGACGACCGGCTCGTGCGCACCGAGCGGTGCGAACCGGAGATGTTCGCCAAGATGGTCAACACCGACCTGATCGGCCTCTTCTACATGACCCGCGCCGCCGCACCGGACATGTTGCGTGGTGGCGGCGGCAGCATCATCAACCTCTCGTCGATCTTCGGCAACGCCGGGTCGGAGAACCGCACCGCGGGCTACTTCGCGGCGAAGGGCGGCGTCAACCAGCTCACCCGCCTGCTGGCGTGTGAGTGGGGCGATCGCAACCTGCGCGTCAACGCGTTGGCGCCGAACTTCTTCGTCTCGGAGATGACGCGCACGCTGCTCGAGGACTCCGGCATGGCCGACTGGATGCGCAGCCGCACACCGATGCGCCGGATGGGTGAGCTGCCCGAACTGGTCGGGCCGTTCCTGTTCCTCGCCTCCGACGCGTCGAGCTTCGTCACCGGCGTCGTGCTCAGCATCGACGGCGGATGGAGCGCGAGCGGCGGCTACGCACAGCAACCGCAGCCGTGGGACGAGTGGAACGGCGAGATGGGCAGCCCGATCGGTCCGGCCTGATCACCGGCACCGCGCGGCGGCATCAGTGCACGGTGACGATGCCCGTGCCGCCGTCGACGGTGATCACGGCACCGTCCGGGATGGTCGTCGAGGCGCCGGTGACGCTGACCGCTGCCGGGATGCCGAGCTCGCGGGCGACGATGGCGGCGTGGCTCTGCTGCGCGCCGACGTCGACGACGACGCCCGCCGCCGCGAGGAACAACGGCGTCCACGCCGGGTCGGTGATCGGAGCGACGAGGATGTCGCCGGGCTGCAGCGCACCCGGATCGCTCGGGTCGTCGATCACCCGAGCCGGGCCCGTCGCGGTGCCCGAGCAGACGCCGATGCCGTGCAGCGTTCGCGGCGCCGCGTCGGGCCGCATCCGTTCGGCACGCACGACCCACGTGTGCGGCGGCGGGATCTCGCCGTGGAACCAGAACGGCGGGATGCGCGCTTGCAGGTAGTCGCGACGGACCCGCCGCTCGGCGACGACATCGGCCGACTTCGACGGGTCGGCGACGAACCCGGGGAGCTCGTCGATGGTCAGCAGGAAGAGGTCGTCGTGGGGGACGTCGTGGCGGCGGGCGAGCTCGGCAAAGCCTTGGCGCATCGGGTTCAGGAAGCGAACCACGGCGGCCTTCGTCGCCTCGCGCTGGCTGCCGTAGAACGTCGCCGCCCGCAGTGCGACGTCCAACGGCCGGCGACGAGCGCGTCCCACGCTCGCTCGAACCGTCGAGACGAGCGCGTCGCGATCGACGGCCAGACGACGCCCGACCTCGACCGGGTCGCGCTCGGCAGGCGCGTGGCGGAGCCGATCGATCATCGCCAGACCGATGGCCGGCTCGCTCCCCCACGTCGGCGACGCCAGCTCCCACTCGTCCGGCCCGCGTGAGCCGTGCGCGGCGCGGAACGCATCGAACTGGTTGACGAACTGCTCCACCGTGCTGGCCGTCGAGGTCCGCAGCCGGCGATCGAGCCCGTCGAGGCCGTCGTCGAACATCGATGCCACGGTCGGATCGGTTGCTGCCAACCGACCGAGCGCCCAGAGCGCAACAGCGGGTTCGGCCGATTCGACGGTGCCGATGCCAGCAGTGAGTCGGTTCACCGTTCCGGCCTCGTCGCCGCTCGCTTCGAGGCCCAGGATCCGCTCGATCATCGAGCGTCCGATGCCGGCAAACGAGCTGGCGCGGAGCAGGTCGTGCATCATCCGCTCCAGCACCGGTGCCGCAGACGTGCCACGGGCGATCAGCTCGGCATCAGTCGCCGAGGCGGCCGGGCCTGCGGCACCCACCGCCGCATCGATCTGTCGACGGGCGTCGAGCAGGAGCCGATCGTTCGGTCGCAGCAGACCGCGCCCGATCGCCGCCATCGAACGCGCGGTGGCGACAGGAGAACGCTCGCCGCGAACGCGGACGTGCGCGGGCGCTCCGCTGAGGCCGAACATCTGGTTGTCGACCATGTCGACGGTGAGGCCGGGGGTGCGGCTGGCCGCGCTGCGCGCCAACGACACGTTGGCGAACAGGTAGCCGGCGTGCACCGCAGCAAGCGCGGAGGTGACGCCGTCGAACTCGGCGAGCTGACGGCGCGTCGCCAGCCCCATCTCGGAGGCGAGTCGTGTCTGGCCCCGAGCGAACGGCACGTTGACGATCGAGCCGGTCAGCGGGGTGACCACGTTCGGGTACACCTCACCCGTGTTGCCGCGACACATCAGCGGGAACTGCGTGCTGCCGAGGTGGTCGATCAACCACCAACGACCGTCGGGGTACGGCGAGAGCGCGCCCCCATCGGCGAGTGCCATGGCACATCGTGCCACGTTCGGGTGCCCGTCACGGGAGGGATGTGCTACCCGCTGTTGCGCAGGCCGGTGGCGATGGCGTTGATCGTCAGCTCGAGCGCTCGAGTGACGAGCTCGTCGTCGTCGCCGGCACGGAAGCGGCGGAGCATCTCCACCTGCAGCACGTGCAGTGGGTCGAGGTACGGGAAGCGGTTGGCGATGCTGCGAGCCAAGGCCGGGTTGCCGGCCAGCAGATCGGTGCTGCCGGTGATGTGCGCGTGCCAGCGGGTGACCCGCTCGTGCTCGGCGATGATCGTGCCGAACAGGCGGTCGCGCAGCGCTTCGTCGCCGACCAGCGAGGCGTAGCGAGCAGCGATCTGCACATCGGTCTTGGCCAGCACCATGCCCATGTTGTCGACGATCGAACGGAAGAAGGGCCACGACGCGTGCATCTCGACCAGCAGGTCGGCCGCATCACCGTCGGCAGCCACGAGCTCGTCGAGTGCCGTGCCCACGCCGTACCAGGCGGGGATCGACAACCGGCACTGCGCCCACCCGAACACCCACGGGATGGCGCGGAGGTCTTCGATCCGGTTCGAGGCGGTGCGCGACGCCGGTCGCGACCCGATGTTCAGCCGGGCGATCTCACCGATCGGCGTGATCGAACGGAAGAAGTCGATGAAGTCCGGATCGTCGTAGACCAGCGTTCGGTAGGCACGCATGGCTGAGTCGGACAGCCGCTCAGCGGTCACCTCGAAGCGGGCATCGATCGCCGTCGCCGTGCGCGGTTGCAGTGAGGCGCCGATCGTCGCCGCGACGAGCGTCTCGAGGTTCCGTCGAGCCGAGGCCGGTTGCGAGAACTTCGCCGCGACCATCTCCCCTTGCTCGGTGATCCGCAGCGAACCGTCGACGCTGCCCGCCGGCTGAGCCAGGATCGCCTGGTACGCCGGCCCACCACCACGGCCCACCGTGCCACCGCGACCGTGGAACAGCCGAAGCCGCACGCCTGCGCCGTGAGCCACCTCCACCAGGGCGGTCTGCGCCTGGTACAGGCTCCACGTCGACGTCAGGTAGCCACCGTCCTTGTTCGAGTCGGAGTACCCGATCATCACCTCCTGCCAGCCGCCGCGCGCGTCGATCATCGAGCGGTATGCCGGCAGGCGCAGCAGCGCGGCCAGCGTGGCCGGAGCGCGGTGCAGGTCGTCGATGGTCTCGAACAGGGGAACGATGTCGACCGTCGACCGTGGCGCATCGCCCGGGATCAGCAGCCCGCACTCCTTCAGCAGCACGGCCACCTCGAGCACATCGCTGACCGACTCGGCCTTGGAGATCACCGCGTGCGGCACGATCGCCGCGCCGTGACGACGCACCGCGTCGGCAGCGGCGTCCATCACCTCGAGCTCACCGCGAGCCAGGTCCGACCAGGACGACGTCCACGGGTTCCGCAGCAACCGCGGCGACCGCAGCTCATCGAGCAGGACCGCGACGCGTGCCGCTTCGTCGAGCTCGCGGTAGTTCGCACACGCGCCGGCCGCCGCGAGCAGCTCGGCCACGACCACCTCGTGCACCGCCGAGTTCTGACGCATGTCCAGGCTGCAGAGGTGTCCGCCGAACGAGGCGACGGCGCGGCGCACGGGCAGCACCAGCTGATCGGCCAAGGCAGCGGCACCGTGCGAGCGCAGGGAGGCGATCACGACGTCGAGGTCGGCGGCGAGATCGTCGATCGACTCGTAGGCCGGCAGCGCCGCGTGCGGCGGTGGAACGTCGACGACGTCGACGACCGATGCGGCGAGGGCGTACAAGCGAGCATGCATGCCGCGCAGCGCCTGTCGATACGGCTCGTCGATGCGGAACGGCGAGTCGTCGCGCGACGCACCGGCCAACGCCAGCAGATCCTCCGTCGGCGTCGCCAACCGCGACGAGATCGCCAGCTGCACCCAGAGGCGCTGGATCGATCGCACGTGGTGCTCCAGCGCAACCTTCGCCTGGCGACCGGTGGCGAAGCGCAGCTCGTCGGCGGTGACGAACGGGTTGCCGTCGCGGTCGCCACCGATCCACGACCCCATGGCGATCACCGGGCCGAGATCGCCGTCGTCGAGTGGCGGTGCGTCGGGCCAACGGCGGCGGTGCTCGGCGAGCACGTCGCGCTGCAGCGCGGGGATCACCTCGAACAGGCTCGTCTCGTAGTACCGCAGGCTCTCGACGACCTCGTCGCGAACGCGGAGCTTGGACAGCCGCAGGATCGCCGTCTGCCACAGCGTGAGCACCTCGAGTCGCAACGCATCCTCGATCTCGGCTCGCTCGGGGTCATCGGCAGGGATGCGGCCGCGCTCGGCAAGGTGGTCGGCGACGCGTGCAAGCGCGTCGAGCACCGTCTTGCGCCGCACCTCGGTCGGGTGCGCCGTCAGCACCGGGCTCACCGCGATCTCGCCGAGCAGCCGGGTGACGTCCGCGTCGGACACGCCGGCGCGCTGGAGCGCGTCGAACGTCGCCGCCAGGCTGCCCTCCTGGTGACCGGACCCGGCCGCGCGATGGAAGCGCCGTCGACGTTCGTGGTGCACGTCCTCCGCAGTGTTCGCCAGCAGCGAGATCCAGGCGAAGGCACGGATCACGTGGAGCTGGTCGTCGATGTCCGCGCCGAGCAGCTCGGCTTCGGTCTCGGCCAGACCGGCACCGCCGACGCGGCGTTCGGCAACGGCTGCCTGCCGCACCCGCTCGACCAGCGCATAGACCCCTTCGCCGGCCTGCTCGCGAACGACGTCGCCGAGCAGACGTCCGAGCAGTCGGATGTCGTCGCCGACGGGTTGGTCCTGCGCGCGGTCGGCCACGGTGGCACAGGGTACGGCAGCGACGATTTCCGACGGGTCAGCGTTCTGCGCGCAGCACCGCCGGCCGCCGTCCCCTCCCCGGGCCCTGGTCACCTTCGTGAGTTCGGGTGCCACCCGCGGCACCGAAACTCACGCAACCAGCGGTTTCGTGAGTTCGGGTGCCACCCGTGGCATCCAGACTCACGGACGATCGACACATCGGTGTAGATACCCGGTATAGTACGGGGTATGCACTTGGATCGAGTCGCCCGATGAGCGTCCGCCACGCCCTCCTTGCCCTGCTCAGCGAGGGCCCGAAGTACGGGCTGCAGCTGCGCACGGAGTTCGAGGCCCGCACCGGCGAGGTCTGGCCGCTGAACGTCGGCCAGGTGTACACCACGCTCCAGCGGCTGGAGCGCGACGGCCTGGTCGCCTCCGAAGACGGCGCGGAAGGGCCGCAGAAGGGCTACCGGATCACGACCGATGGCAACGAGGAGCTGCTCGAGTGGCTTCGCTCGCCGGCCGGCGACGACCACCCGCCGCGCGACGAGCTCTTGATCAAGGTGCTCGTCGCAGTCCAGGTGCCGGGCATCGACGTGCACGACGTCATCCAGGTCCACCGCCGCCACCTGATCCAGGTCATGCAGCGCTACACCGCGGTCAAGGCCGACGCAGCGGCCGACGACGTGGCACTCGCGCTCGTCGTCGACGCCGAGCTGTTCCGCCTGGAGGGTGCCGTGCGATGGCTGGACACCGCAGAGGTGCGCCTCCGGCGCGATGGCGCCCCGGTGCCACCCTCGGCTCCGGCTGTCGCTGCACCGACCAACCCGACGCCCGCCGTCACCGCTCGTCGCCGCCGGCTCGGGGCCAGGTCATGAGCTGGCTGTCGATGCGCCGGATCGTCAAGCGGTATGGCGAGGGCGCGACCGAGGTGCACGCGCTGCGCGGCGTCGACCTCGCCGTCGAGCGCGGCGAGCTCGTGGCGATCATGGGGCCGAGCGGCTCCGGCAAGAGCAGCCTGCTGACGATCGCCGGCACGCTCGAGGAGCCGACGAGTGGCGAGGTCGTCATCGGTGACGTCGCCGTGACGGCCATGACGACGAAGGCGCGAGCGCAGCTGCGGCGGCGCTCGATCGGGTTCGTGTTCCAGGACTTCAACCTCCTCGCCGGGCTCACCGCTGCGGAGAACGTGGCAATGCCACTGGAGCTCGACGGCGTCGGCGCGAAGCCGGCGCGCCGCAGCGCGCTCGACGCGCTCGACCGACTCGGCATGCTCGACCGCGCCGAGCACTTCCCCGACGACCTCTCCGGTGGCGAGCGTCAACGTGTGGCGATCGCCCGCGCCGTCATCGGCGAGCGCCGGCTGCTGCTCGCCGACGAACCGACAGGCGCGCTCGACTCGGTGAACAGCGAGTCGGTGATGCGGCTCCTGCGCGACGAGTGCCGGGCCGGCGCCGCAGGCGTCGTCGTCACCCATGAGGCCCACCTTGCATCGTGGGCCGACCGCGTGGTGTTCCTGCGCGACGGCCACCTCGTCGATCAGACGGGCGGCGCGGCGGGCCCGGAGTCGCTGCTCGCCGAGCAGACCTCGTGACCGGCTCCGGCCGGCGGCCGATCGTGCGGTGGGCGGTCCGCATGTTCCGCCGCGAACTGCGCCAGCAGCTCGTCGTGCTGCTCCTGCTCACCGTCGCGGTCGGCGCCGCCGTGGCCGGTGTCATCGTCGCGGTGACGGTGACCAGCACGGCGGATTCGGCGGGAGAGCTCGGCTCGGCGAGTGCGCTGGCGCAGATCGAGGTCACCGACACGACAGCGACCGAAGCGAGCGTCAGCGCGCTGCGCGATCGGTTCGGTGACGTCGATGTGATCGCCCACATCCGCACGACCGTCCCGGGATCGAGCGAGCAACTCGACGTGCGTGATCAGGCTGCCGACGCCACGTTCGGCGGCCCGATGCTCCACCTCGTGCGCGGCCGCTACCCGTCGACGACCGGCGAGGTGGCGCTGACGTCCGGCGCAGCGGACACGTTCGCGGCGTCGATCGGGACGACCATCGAGGTCGGAGACGGCCGACTCGCTGCGTCCGCCGTGACGGTCGTCGGCATCGTCGAGAACCCGTCGAAGCTCAGCGACGAATTCGTGCTCGTCGCACCGGGCAGCATCGCCACGGCCGACGTCGTCGACGTGCTGCTCCACTTCGACGACACATCCGAGCGCCCGGCCGACGTCGCTCCCGGCAACGTTCGGTTCCGTCTCGCCGCGAAGGGAGACGATCGACCGATCGTCGTCGTGTCGATCTATGCGGCGGCGACCGTCGCGCTCTCGCTCGTCGGGCTCATCGCTGCTGCCGGGTTCGTCGTGTTGGCTCAACGCCGGCAACGGCAGCTCGGTCTGCTCGCCGCGATCGGCGCCACCGATCGTCACGTCCGCCTGGTGATGATCGCCAACGGCGTGCTCGTCGGCATCGCTGCCGCCATGGCGGGGACGGTGGTCGGCATCGCCACCTGGTTCATCGCCGCTCCCGCTGTCGAACGTGCCGCAGACCACCGGCTCGGCCGCTTCGACCTCCCCGTCGCGCTCATCGCCGGGCTCGGTGCGATGGCGATCGTCGCCGCGACCGCCGCCGCGTGGTGGCCGGCGCGCACGACCACGCGCCTCCCGGTCGTGGCCGCGTTGTCCGGCCGTCCGGCGCGGCCGCAGCCGATCCACCGATCGCTCCTCGTTGCCATCGCACTCGGCGTCGGCGGCGTGCTGGCGATCGGGTTCTCACACCCGGGACACGAGGACGCACGCCCGGTCCTGCTGATGTTCGGCCTCATCGCCGTCGTGCTCGGCTCGATCTTCGCCACTCCGGCGGCGATCAACCGATTCGCCGCGCTCGCCCCGAGGCTGCCGTTCGCGCCCCGGCTCGCGTTGCGCGACCTCGGCCGCTTCCAGGCGCGCGCCGCCGCATCGCTCGCGGCGATCACGCTCAGCCTGAGCATCGCCGTCAGCCTGATCGTCATCGCCGCGCTCAGTGAGCCGGCGGCCGGCAGCGGCAACCTGTCGCGCAGCGAGATGCTGATCCGGATCGCCGACGAGAACATCGACCCCGGCCTCACCGACGCGCAGCTCACCGATCTGGACGCTCGCGCGGCGACGGTCGCGGACGCGATGGGCAGCGGCCAGACGGCCGTGCCGCTGGACCTCGCCTTCGGAGCCGGATCTCACCAACCCGTGGCGCTGCTGCAGTTCGTGGGCGAGCACGAGATCCAGGCCGTCACCCTCCCCTACCTCGCCACCCCGGAGCTGCTCGCGCTCTACGGCATCGACGAGAGCTCGATCGATGCGGCCACCGACGTGCTGACCAACGTCGCGGACAAGGGCTACGTGCTCTCCGACGTCGGCAAACGACCGGATCCCAACGGACCGCGAGCCGTGCTCCAGGGCGCGTCGCTGCCCCGCAACGAGCAGGCACCGAACGCCTTGATCACCTCAGCGGCGATCGAGCGCAACGGCTGGGCCACCGGTCGCGTCGGTTGGATCGTGGAATCGCCGCACGCGCTCTCGAGCGGACAGATCCGCGCCGCTCGCGCCGCCGCGGCGGCCGCCGGGCTGCAGATCGAGGTGCGCGAGGTGCAGGACGGACCGGCAGCGGTGCGCAACGGTGCGACGTTGGTCGGCGTGCTGATGGCCATGGCGATCGTGGCGATGGCCGTCGGGCTGATCCGCAGCGAGTCGGCGCGCGACATCCGCACCCTGACCGCGACCGGAGCGGGGGCGCTCACTCGTCGAGCGATGACGGCGAGCACCGCCGCCGCGCTGGCGATCCCCGGTGTCGTGCTCGGCACGGCGGGCGCCTACGTCGGCATGATCGCCGCGTTCCACGACGAGCTCGATCGGCTCACCCCGATCCCGTTCGGCAACCTGCTGTGGATCGCGGTCGGCCTGCCGCTCATCGTCACCGTGCTCGGTTGGCTCCTCGGCGGCCGCGAGCCGAAGACGATCGCCCGCCGAGCACTCGACTGATCACACGCCTGATCACACCGGGCGGCCGGTGTAGGCGATCAGCTTCGTCTGCTCGTCGGCGTCATCAGCCACCTCGACCCGAGGGCCGAACTGGCCGCTGCCGCGCAGCACCGACTCGTCCATCGACGACATCCCGGCGTACAGCGAGTGGACCTCGTCGGCGTCGAGGGCCTCGTCGAGACCGGCAGCGCGAGCGATGTCCCAGGTGTGCACCAGGACGTCGCCGACGGCGAACATGCCGATGGCCTGCTCGACGCTGAACCGACCCATCCGCATGTCGAACTCGTGGGACGCGGTCGTCGGATCGTCCAACGCTCCTTGCAGCGCATCGTCGAGCGCGTGCCACGCCGCCGCCGGATCGACGTCGACCGACGGGATCACCGGCGCGGCGAGGCCAGTGGTGCCGAAGAACATCCCGGGCATCCACTCGACGAGATGACGGACGACGTCGCGCGCCACCCAGCCGTCGCACGGTGCCGGCTGATCCCAGTCGGATGCCGACATCGCGTCCACGCGGCGGCTGAACCCCGCCGCCACACGTTGGTACCGCTGCGCAGTTTCGCTCATCGCCGAACCATATGTGCTCCGTCGCGCGAAGGTGGGCGTGTGAGCGTCTCGGACCCCTACCACCCCGAGCCCGGCGAGCGACTGCTGCTCATGTGCAATGGCGGCCCGGCGATGTGCCGGCTCGTGGAGTTCCCGCCACCACTGGAGATCCGCGAACAGGACGGCGCCTACGTGCTCGTCGACGACGGACCCGTCACCGAGTGGCGCTACGACTTCGTCGCGGACGTCTGACGCCCGGCGCTCAGCGCGTCATCCCATCCAGTTCGAGAAGTTGCTTGACTCTCCCGTCGCGGGAGGCCGCACGATCGGTGCATGGCAACGATTCGCAAGGACATCCACCTCGACGTCGACCCGCAATCGGCGTGGGACGCAGTGCGCGACTATGGCGCCCTCCACCACCGGCTGGCGAACGGGTTCGTCATCGCCAGCGAGCTCGACGACACCGGTGACGCGCTCGATCGAGTCGTCACCTTCGGCAACGGCGCCGTCGCCCGCGAGCGGCTGATCAGCGTGGACGACGAGCGTCGCCGGCTCGTCTACAGCGTCGTCGACAGCGCGCTCGGGTTCACTCACCACCAGGCGACGGTCGAGATCGTCAGCGCCCCGCTCGCCTCTGCAGCCGCACGGCACTCGTGCACCTTCGTGTGGACCAGCGACGTGCTCCCACACGCACTCGCGCCGATCATCGACCAGCTGATGAACGCCGGGGCGGCGGCCATCGCTCGCACGCTCAGCGGCGCGCTGGTCTGAGCGATGCTGAGCACCATGAACCGACCCGTCACCCTCATCAGCATCGGCGAGTTCTCGAAGATGACGTACCTGAGCGTGAAGGCCCTGCGCCACTACCACGACGTGGGACTGCTGGAGCCGGCCCTGATCGATGCTTCGACCGGCTATCGCCAGTACACCGTCGACCAGATCGCCAAGGCGCAGGCCATCCGCCGCTTTCGCGAACTGGACATGCCGATCGATGACGTGCGCACCGTCCTGCAGTCGCCGGATGCGGCAACGCGCAACCGGACGATCCTCGCCCACCTCGAGCGGATGCAGCAGCAGCTCGAGCAGACGCAGACAACCGTGCAGTCGCTGCACACCCTGCTGAGCGGCGATGCGACGCCCCACGGCACGGTCGAGATCCGACGCATCCCGACGATGCTCGTCCTCGCCGCCAGCAAGGTCGTCGACTTCGACACGTGCGGGGTCTGGCTGGTGCCGGCGCTCGAGGAGCTGCACGCTCGTGCCGCGGCGTCGGGTCTGGAGGTCGTCGGCCCCGACGGCGCCCTCTACTCCGACGACATCTTCGCCGACGAGATCGGTGAGGTGACCGCCTACGTCCCGATCGCTGCCGACCGAGGCAGCACCGGCCTGCACATCGTCGAGCTGCCGGCGATCACCGCGGCGGTCCTCCTCCACGAAGGCCCGCTGAACGAGCTCGACCAGGCGTACGCCGCGCTCGGCGCGGTCGTCAGCGAACGAGGCATCGGCGGGCCCGGCCCGATCCGCGAGCACTACCTCGCCGAGACCCGCACCGAAGTGTGCTGGCCGGCCACAGCAACCACCACCACCACAGGAGCACGATCATGACCACCAGCACCACGTCCATCACCGTCAGCCCAACCCTCGCCTCGATCACCTTCGACTGCGCCGACCCCGTCGCGCTCGCAACCTTCTGGGCAGCCGTGCTCGACCGCATCGCACCGACGGAGCGCGATGACCCCGACACGTCCTGGGCCCAGCTTCCCGGCAGCCCGTCGCTGTCGTTCACGAAGGTGCCCGAGGGCAAGGCGGCGAAGAATCGCGTGCACCTCGACATCGACGTCGCCGATCGCGGCACGACGGCGGCGAGGCTCATCGACCTCGGAGCGACACGCGTCGGCGACTACGACGAGTCCGGTTTCACCTGGACGACGTTGGCCGACCCCGAAGGCAATGAATTCTGCCTCGTCGGTGCCTGATCAAGCCGGAGCACCGACCGTGCCGTCGACGGCGACGTCGATGACCTTCGCGAACGGATCGAACGCGCGCACGGCGGCGCGCGTTCGATCGGCGATCGCCCAACGCTCACCGTCCTCCAGGTCACGGTTCGGACGCAGGACGACCGACCAGCAGTCGACGCCATGCGTCGCGCGCACCTCCAGGTCGACCTCTGCGAGCGCAGCTCGAACGGCCGCTCCGCACATCGACGCGGTGGAGTTGTGCGCGACGACGGCGGACGCCTCGATGGCGGCTACGGCGTTGCCGATGTGACGAGGATCGATGCGAACCACCGGTACACGATGACGTTCGGCGCACATGCCGCCCATCTCGTCCAAGGTCGGCTCCTGCTGCGCCAGACGGGCCACGACTGCGATGTCGACGTGACTGTCGAGCGGGCAGTCACCGCCGGATGCCGCCGCCTTGCACGGGCCGAGCCCGTCGGCGTCGTGGCAACCGACGAGATCGTGCCCCGCAGCGCGCAGCGAGTCCGCGATCTCGATGCCGAGTGATGGACGTGATTCGACGAAGAGGATCCTCATGGCTCCAGTGGACATCGCCGGGCGGAGCCTGCACAGGGCCGAATGTCATCACCCCCGCGCGAGCTCTCCGGCTGCCCGTTCGAAGTCGACGAACACGTCGGGCGGTTCGGGTGACGTCATCGCTCGCTGGGTGAGGAGGATCCGCGTCGTGCCGCTGGCCGTGTCGGTCCGCCAGCACGTGCCCGTACCACCGTCCCAACCGATCGCACCTCGGACCGTCGGCGCGCCGACGGGAACGGCCATCCCGAGTCCCCAGCTGCCATCGCCGAGGAACACCTCGTTGGCGCGCCGGTCGCCTGCCGTCAGCTGATCCGTCAACAGTTCGTCCATCGAACCGGGCGACAGCAGCTGCTCATCGTCCCGCCGTCCTCCCTCGATGACGAAGCGAACGAAGGACCAGAGGTCGTCGATCGTCGACACCAGCCAGCCGGCGGCGTTCGGCATCGCCGGCGGAGTCGCCCACCAGCTCGACGACGGATCGTCGAGGACCTGCATCGTCCCGTCGCCGGGGTCGTACTGCGTCGTGAGTCGGTGCAGCTCGCTCGACGGCACGTGGAACCCCGTGTCGGCCATGCCCAACGGGTCGAACAGCCGGGCGCGCAGCAGCGCTTGCAGCGGTGTCGACGTCGCCCGCTCGAGCAGCACGCCCAGCACCTGGAGCCCCGTGTTGTACATCCACCCCTCGCCCGGCTGGTGCATCAACGGCAGGGTGCCGAGCGCGGCGATCCAGCCGTCGGGCGTCAGGTGCGGGGGCGGCCACGGCGGACCCATCGTCCGCAACTGCAACGCCTCCTCGGCCCGTTGGATCGGCGTGCTTCCCGGGGCGCGCATCAGCACGCCGAAGCCCATGCGGAACGACAGCAGGTCGCGCACGGTGATCGCCCGCTTCGCCGGCACCGTGTCGTCGATCGGCCCGTCGGGCGTGCGCATCACGCGCCGCGCTGCCATCTCGGGAAGCCAAGCGTCGACGGGCTCGTCGAGCGCGATCGTTCCGTCGTCGACGAGCATCATCGCCGCGACCGCGACGATCGGCTTGCTGATCGAGGCGATGCGGAAGATCGCGTCGCGGCCGATCGGCTCGGTGTCGCCGAAGGCCTTCACTCCGATCGCCGCGACCGCGACCTCGCCAGTCGTGCTCGGCACGCCGGGTTCGTGGGCGGACACCAGCGCGACGAGTCCGGGCACTTCGCCGTCGTCGACGTGTCGCTGCAGGCGGGCAGCGAGCGCCGCGTCGGTCAACATCCGCCGGACAGCGCCTGCATCAGGACGACCTCATCGGTCGACGACACGACGGTGGTCACATCGCGGCATCGTTCGCCGTTGAGCCACACCACCATGTGCTGGCGCAACGCTCCCTGCTCGTCGACCATCCGAAACCTGATGCCGGGGAACTGCCGCTCGAGGTCCTCCAGCAACGCGGCGATCGTCGTTCCGCTCGCACGAACCTCGCCGGCTCCCGCGGTGTACGACCGCAGCGGTGTCGGGATGCGCACGGCGATCGCCGAGGTGGTCATGCAACCTCCACCGAGTAGATCTCCGGGAGGTGCTCGGCGATGCGGGTCCAGGTGATCCCTTCGTCGGCGCTGGCCCACACCTCGCCACTGGTCGTACCGAAGTACACACCGACCGATGCGTCGCCGTCGACCGCCATCGCTTGGCGCTTGACGGTGAACCACGCCCGCGTCGGCAGGCCGTCGTCGAGTCGTTGCCACGTCGCGCCGGCGTCACGCGTGCGGTACACCGCAGGGCGGCCCTCGGGGCTCGTGCGCGGCCACACATCGGTGCCGTCCATCGGGAAGACCCACGCAGTGTCCGGATCGCGAGGGTGCAGCTCGATCGGGAAGCCGATGTCGCCGACCTCGCGCGGCATGTTGTCGCCGATCCGCTCCCACCGCGTCGACGGCCGGTCGAGCCGGTAGATGCCGCAGTGGTTCTGCTGGTACAGCCGGTCGGGCATCAGCGGGTGCATGCGCACGCAGTGCGGATCGTGACCCGTCGGCACCTCAGGGTCGGGCAGGAAGTCGGCAGCGCACCCGGCGTTGATCGGCGCCCAATCGGCACCGTGGTCGGTGCTCTCGAACACGCCGCCACCCGACAGCCCGATGTACATGTGTCGCGCATCTCGCGGGTCGATGATCACCGAGTGCAGCATCGACCCGTCGGGCGTGCCCTCCACGTCCGGCCACTCCGCCCACTCGCCCCATCGGGGATGATCGTTCCAGCCGTCGACGGGCGCCCAGGTGACGCCACCGTCGGCGCTGCGGAACAGGCCCTGCGGCGATGCACCGGTGTACCAGACGTCAGGCTCGTCGACGTGGCCGGGCACGAGCCAGAACACGGTTCGTACGCTGCGACCGAACGAGTCGCCGGTGCGGAACTTCGGCGGGACCTCCGCCTCCGCCCAGGTGACCCCGCCATCGGTGGACCTGAACACGGTCGGGCCGAGGTGCCCGGTCTTGGTGGCCATCAGCATCGTGCGACCGTCACGCGGGTCGACGACGACGTGCTGCACGATGTGGCCGAGGAACATCGGTGCGGCCACCGCCCATGAGCTGCGCGCTGCGTCGGCAGCGAGGAGCCACGCGCCCTTGCGCGTGCCGAGCAGGAGCACCGGACCGTCGAGGTCGGCCGGCATCTGCCCGGTCGACGGCTCCCAGTCCGTTCGCCCCGCGGACAGCCCTCCGGGAGCGGTTCGTGCCGTTTCGGTGCTGATCGCCGTCATGCTGGGCCTCCTCGGGCAACGGCAGACGAGCTGCCTCGGTGCACAGACGAGCCACGGGCCGAGAACTCATCGCTGCCAACCGTAGGTCGCCTGTCGCGACCGATCGATCGGGTCAGCAGCTGATCAGGCCGGCGCGCACTGCCGGCGCGCCGTCGACGTCCGTCTGGAAGTGGACGTCGGGGCCCGCCTCGACCGAACCGACTCGCACGGCGAGCTGGGCAGGCATGAGCACCATGGCCCGGAACGTCCCGGCGACGCGTCGCACGCTCGCCGCGGAGATGCCGCGGTGGCCCATGATCGTCGTCACGGACATCGCCAACGTGGCGGTGCCGTGCAACAGGATGTCGGGCAGCCCAGCTGCGTGGGCGACGGCGACATCGGTGTGGATCGGGTTCCAGATGCGCGCGCACTCGGTGTAGACGTGTGCCGCACCCGCGGCGATCGACAGCGGCAACGTCTCGTCGAGCGATCCGTCACCGCCGGGCGGCGAAGGTGGCAGTGCGGGCGGGAGCCAGGCCGCCTCGACGCTGTCCGGGCCGGTCACGGCCACGTTGCGGTTGATGTTGTCCATCCACGTCGACCAGCGCGGTGCACCATGGGCGGCGAACGCGGTGAAGCGCACCGTCGTCAACGACCCGGCGCGAATCGTTCGGATGGCTGCGACCTCGCCGACGAGGCGGATCTGCTCACCCGGCACGATCGGCGAGTGCCAGTGGAGGTCGTGCCCGGCATGCACGCCACGCGCTGTCTCCTCGCGCGGAAGTCCGAACCCGAACGGATCCGGGCTGCCGGTGAGCAGCGCCCACTCCGGCGCCACCGGGAACAGCGGGTGGGCCACGATCCCGCGTTGCGTGTCGACGAACTCAGGGCCGATGGCTCCCACCGCGACGCTGTACGCCATCAGCCAACGTGCATCGACGCGGATGGTGATCTCCGCTCGCGCGCCGACGGCGCTGCTCGGCATCGGCACGTCAGTCGTTCCCGTCGTCGGTCACCGGCTCAGCAGATCACATCCGTGCGGTCACGCGGGAACGAGCATCTGGTCGAGCGCTCGCGCCATGCGCCGCGCGGCGTCGTCGAACTGGTCGGCATCGAGCGTCGTGAAGCAGAGGCGCACCGACCCGTCGTCCTCGCCGTCGGCGCGGAACGCGGAACCGGGAACGAACGCCACGGCCTCCTCGAGCGCTGCAGCCAGCCAGGGTTCGGCGCGGCCGGCTCGATCGGCGAGCCGACCCCAGACGAACATGCCACCGTCGGGAGCGGCGACAGAGAACCGCTCGCCGAGGTGGCGAGCGAGCGCGTCCAACAGGACCGCGGCCCGGCTGCTGTACGCGGCGACGAGACGCGCGACGTGCGCATCGAACCAGGGCTCGTCGGCCAGCACCTCTGCGATCGCGAGCTGGTTGAGCGTCGACGTGTGGAGGTCGGCCGCTTGCTTGGCGACGATGATCGCGTTGGCCAACCAGTCCGGCGCGGTGAGCCAGCCGACGCGCAGCCCGGGGGCGACCACCTTCGACGCCGTGCCCAGCGTGACCACGTGGTCGCTCCACCTGCTGACCGGCGGCGGCGCGTCGCCGCGGAACCGCAGCATCCCGTACGGGTCGTCCTCGACGACGACGAAGCCGTAGCGATCGGCAAGCTCGGCCAGGTGTCGCCGCCGACCTTCGGGCATGGTCGCCCCGGTCGGGTTGGCGAAGTCGGTCACGACGTAGACGAACTTCGGTCGCAGGCCGGCAGCAAGGCGACCGGCGAGGTCGTCGGTGTCGAGTCCGAACGCGTCCCCGCGCACCTGGACGATCTGCGGTTGCTCCCAGTGCAGTGCGCTGAGCATCCCGAGGTAGGTCGGAGATTCGGCGACGACCACGTCACCCGGATCGAGCAGGACTCGCGACACGAGGTCGAGACCCTGTTGCGAACCGGTGGTGATGACCGTCGTCGCGCCATCGACGTCGCCACGCCGACGCGCCAGCCGTTCGGCGACCAGCGTGCGCAGCTCGATGACGCCCTCGGTCGGTCCGTACTGCAGCGCTCGCGGCCCGTGCGCCGCGAGCGTCCGGTCGACGGCCACGCCGACCCGGTCCACCGCGAGCATCTCCGACGCCGGCAGCCCGCCGGCCAGCGACAGCACGTGCGGCTGCTCGGTCACGCGCAGCAGGTCGCGCACCGCCGACGAGCGCACCGTGCGCGCTCGCTCGGACAACAGGTCGCGCGGGTGGAACGGTGCGTCACTGGGCATCCGCACATCAAGCACCGAATCGCGTCCGTCTGCCAGTGGGCGTCGCTACTGGTATCGCCAGCACCCGGTTGGCACGTGAGTGTCACGTGGGCGGCGACGGCTCAGCGAACCCCGTCACGAGCACCATCGCGCGCACAGATCACTCGGCTGGATCGTCCGCCGGCGACCGGACGCGCACGCTCAGGCAGGTCACGCACCCCTCGAGCTTGACGAACTCGCCGATGTCCACCTCGACGGGCTCGTAGCCCAGGGCGCGGAACTGCGCTGCGCTGGCGGGCGCGTCGGCGGACATCAGGATGCGGTTGCCGCCGAGCAGCACGACGTGGGCGCCGCCCTCCTCGGGCACGGCGAGGTAGCGATCGAACACCGACGCGTCGTCCACGGCGTCCGGCCAGCCGACGATCGTGCCGTCGGGCAGTGCCGTCACCGCCGACTTGAGGTGCAGCACCTTGGTCACCGCGACGGCGATCACCGTCCAGCCGTGCGGTTCGAGGATCGCTCGCAGCTGGGCGATCCCCTCGGCGTTGGTGCGTCCACCGTGGCCGACGTACGCGGTCGTGCCGACCTTCAGGACGTCGCCGCCGTCCAGCGTGCCGGGCTCGTGGATGCGGGCGATCGCGAGCCCAAGCCCGTGGACCGCTGCCTCGGCGGTCGCCACCTCCGGCTGGCGCAGCTCGCTGCCGGGGTGGGTGAGCACCGCCAGCCCGTCGAACATCACCACCGCATCCTCGATGAACACGCCGTCGGGGCAATCGTCGGCGGGTGCCACCTCGACGATCGTCCACCCTTCGTCGCGCAGCGTCTGCACGTAGGCGGTCCACTGGCGCACAGCCAGATCGACATCGATGGCGGTTCGTTCGATGTGCGAGACGATGCCCTCGGCCAACCGTGGGCTCGGCCGGCGGACCAGTGCGATGCTCATCGGTGCATCCTTGTTGGTCGGCGTGGGCGTCTCGCAACGGCGCCGCGTGGGTACATCGCCGACATGAGCACCACCGAGACACGTCAGCTTGCCGACCTCGCCCAGCCTGGCGACACCGCCATGCTCGTCACGCTGTCCGCCGGCCGGCCGTCGAGTCGCCCGTTGACGGTGGCCAGCGTCCAGACCGGTCACCTCCTGTTCATGATCGATCGCGATGCGGATTGGGTGCCGTCGATCGGCTCCGACCACGACGTCCACGTGACGATCACCGCCGGCGGCCGCAACGACTGGCTGTCCGTCAACGGTCACGCCACGTTCAACAACGATCCGGCGCTCATCCGCGAGCTGTGGACGCCTGCTGCATCCGCCTACTTCGACGGTGACGAAGACCCGCGGCTCGTCGTGCTCGACGTCGAGGTGGTCGAGGGCGAGTACTGGAGCGCTCCCGGCGCCGGTCCGGTCGGCCGGTTGATCTCGATGGTGTCGTCCAAGCTCGGTCGTCACCCGCAGGGCGATCACGGCACCGTCGTCACCCGCAGCTGACGCGCCCGATCAGCGGGTCACGGCTCGCCAGCAGGCCTCGCACATCGTCCGCATCTGCTTCGCGCTGAGGTGCTCGCCCGACGCGACGAGACGGATCACCGGCCCGATCGCCAGGTCGTAGAGCACCTCCAACGGCAGCGGTGCCAGCAGGACGACGAGATCGGGGCGAGCGGCCTCGACCAGCACCGGGTCGTCGCCGACGGCCAACGAGCGCTCGTGCGCCGTGCCCGCCAGCGGTGAGCTGTCCACCTGGAGCAGGAACCTCGCCCGCTCGGGATCGTCGGCGAGGAAGCGGTGGATCGACGACCACATCGCCGCGAAGCGACGACCCGGCGGGTCGCCGCTGCGCACGTTGGCCACGGCGGCCACGCCGAGCTCAGCCTTGAGCTCGAGGTAGGCGGCAAGGAGGAGCTCGTCCTTCGACGGGTAGTGCACGTAGGCAGTACCGGTGGCCACCCCGGCCTCGGCAGCAACCGCGGCCATCGACGCGCCCTGGAGCCCGTTGCGAGCAACCAGCCGGCGCAGGGCGGCGCGAACGGCGGCGGGTCGGTCGAGCACGGCGGCGCGTCGGTCGGTCACGTCGTCGAGTGTGCCATCGCTGCGGCCACGTCGAGCGACTCCCCTGTCTCGCGCTCTGACACCTCCCACAGCACGGCGATCGACGTCGACAACCCGAGGCGTCGCAAGATCGGCCGCCGCACGGGAGCCCCGTTGTTGACGAAGCGGGGCGCGTAGAACTGACCGCTCGCGGCCGCAGGATCCGTCGCCGCACGCAGCTGCGGCAGCGCGCCGCGGGCGGCGGTCATGCCGGTGTGCGCGGCCAACCACTCGGACATCCGCTGGGTCGCTCCCCCGGCGGACTCGGTGACGCTGTGGGTCTGCAGGTCGGTGTTCGACAGCCCCGGATGGGCGAGCAGGCTCGAGGCGCCCGCCCCTGCCGCGACGAGCTGGCGGTGCAGCCCGATGGCGAAGTGGTAGTTGGCCAGCTTCGACTGCCCATACGCCTTCCACTCGCCGTACGTGCCGTGGAGGTGCGGGTTGGCAGCTTTCACCCGTCGACCCATGTGGTGCGCGGTGCTCGTCACCGTGACGATGCGGCCGTTGGCCGCGAGGATCGCCGGCAGCAGTCGAGCGGTGAGCACGTAGTGGCCGAGGTGGTTCACGCCGAACTGCATCTCGAAGCCGTCGGCGGTCGCCCGCTCGGAGATGGCCATCACTCCGGCGTTGTTGACGAGCACGTCGATGCGCGGATGACCCGTCAGGATCGTCGCCGCCGCGTCGCGCACCGCTGCGAGCGATCCGAGGTCCAGTGGTACGACCTCCAGAACGGCGTCGGGCGTCTCACCGCGGATCTCGTTGACGGCCGACTCGGTCTTGGCAGCATCCCGAGCCGCGAGCACCACGTGTGCCCCGGCCGCGGCCAGCGCCTTCGCCGTCTCCAATCCGAGCCCGCCGTTGGCGCCGGTGACCACGGCCACCTTGCCGTGCAGATCAGGGATGTCCTTCGTGTTCCAGCTCATGCGCGGCTCCGTTCAGAATGAATGATCATTCATTCATAGCACGGGATCAGACGACTTCCACCGCTGCGGCGACCGCCAGAGCGACGTCTTCGCGCCACGGCCCGGCGACCACCTGCACCCCGACCGGCAGATCGAGCCCATCGACAGGAACCGTGCCGGCACGTGCGACCGCAGCCGGCCAGCCCCACAGGCTGGGTGCGAGCAGGTACCGCCAGTCATCGTTCGACTGCCGGCCGATCATCGGCGCAACGTGCGGGGCTCCCGCGCAGATCACCGCGTCGAACCGGTCGAGCAGGCGCATGGCCCGCACGCGCACGCGGTCCCAATCACGCAGCAGGCGTTCCACCTCGCCGGCCGCCAGCTGCGACCGACCCCAGTAGCGCAGGGTGATGTCCAGCGACTCGTCCACGTCCAGCACGTCGACGGCGGTCACCTGGGCACCCGCCGCTTCGAGGCGCGCCGCACCGGCGCTCACCAGCGACCGGATCTCCGGCGCTGCGACGGCGTCGTCCAACCCGTGCACCGCCACTCGCATGCCGGCGACCGAGCCGACAGGATGTGGCCACGGCACCGGCGGGCAGATCGGGTCGCGCCCGTCAGGGCCGGCCAGCACGGGCATGACTGCGGCGACGTCGGCGACCGAGCGGCACAGCGGGCCGATGACCGATCGACCGTCCTCCAACGGCCCGATGCGCGGGAAGTGACCGGTGCCCGGAACGCGGCCGGTGGTCGAGCGCAGGGTTGCCAGCCCGCAGCAGTGCGCTGGGAACCGCAAGCTGCCGCCGGAGTCGCTGCCGATGCCCAGCGGCACGACACCTGCCGCGACCGCTGCGGCGTCGCCTGCCGAGCTGTACCCGGGCGAGCGACCGGACGCGAAGGGATGCTCCGTCGCTCCGTGCAGCTCGCTCGACGCACCCACGTTCATCTTGGCGATGACGATCGCCCCGGCAGCGTGCAACCGGGCGACCACCGTCGCATCCCGAGCCGGCCGTCGCCCGGCGCTCGCCGGGTTGCCGGCCGCACAGGGGAACCCGTCGACGTCGATCCAGTCCTTCACCGTGAACGGCACGCCGTGCAGCGGACCGACCGGACCGGTCGAAGCGAACCGCTCATCGAGTGCCGCGGCCCGGGCCAGCACCAGCTCGTCGTCGCGCCAGGCAACCGCACGCAGGTGGCTGATGCGATCCAGCGCGGCGAGCGAGTCGATGGCGGACTCCCGACACGACCGGTGACCGGATCGAAGCGGTGCGATGACGTCCGAGAACATGGCGCATCGTCGCAGACGCGACGGGAACGACGCCCCGCGATCGTCCACTACGGTCCGGCGCCATGCCCTTCGCTCCGATCAACGGCCAGCAGATCTACTTCGAGGACACCGGCGGCGATGGCTCGCCCGTCATCCTCGCTCACGGGTTCCTGATGGACCACGAGATGTTCGCCCCGCAGGTGGAGGCGTTCGGCAACGACCACCGCGTCATCACGTGGGACGAGCGCGGCTTCGGCCAGACGGTGCACGACGGCCGGCCGTTCAGCTACTGGGACTCGGCGTCCGACTGCCTCGGGCTGCTCGACCACCTCGGCATCGACCGCGCCGTCGTCGGCGGGATGAGCCAGGGCGGGTTCCTGTCGCTGCGCGTGGCGCTCACCGCTCCGGAGCGCGTGCGAGCGCTGATCCTCCTCGACACCGAGTCCGGGGTGCCGAACCCGGAGACCATGGCTGCGGAGAACGGCATGGTCGACATGTGGCTCAGCGTCGGCCCCGTCGACGACCTGGCCAACGCCGTCGCTGCGTTGATCATCGACGATGCCGACGAGAACGCGAAGTGGGTTGCCAAGTGGCAGGCCGCCGATCCGCAGGGCTTGCGCGAGCCGGCCGCCTGCCTGCACGGTCGCGACGACCTGACGGGCCGACTCGGCGAGATCACGTGCCCGGCACTGGTCGTGCACGGGGTCGACGATCACGCCATCGAGATGGACAAGGCGGAGGTGCTGGCGGCCGGCTTGCCTGGCAGCTCCGGCGTGGTCAAGGTGCCCGGCGCGCACGCCGCCAACCTCACCCACCCGGGGCCGGTGAACGAAGCGATCAGCGCGTTCCTCGCCGGCTTGCCTGCTTGACCGGCGGGTCGCCGAGCAGCAACGCGATCGCCGTGTCGACGTACGCCTTCGATCGGCGCGAGCTCGGCGTCAACGTCGGCGCGGTGCGGCGAAGCTGAGCAAGCCCGATGTAGGCACTGAAGGCCAACAGCGCCCGATCGGAGCCACCGGGCGCACCGACCTCGGCGAAGATGCGGTCGACGAACGCGAGTCGCTTTCGAGCGGCGCGCTCCAGCGCCGCACCCACAGCCGGGTCGCCGGCATCGGCCAGCAGGTTGGCGTCGATCATCACCCCGGGAAGGTCGTCGAACGCTGACTCGAGCAGCGCGCGCAGGCGCTGACGAGGATCGTCGATCGTCGCCAGCCGCTCGATGATGCGATCGGTGAAGTCGTGCTCCCAGCGCGCCAGCGCGGCATCGATCAACGCCTGACGATCCTTGAAGTGCCAGTAGAAGCTGCCCTTCGTCGCGCCGAGCTCACGGGCCAGGCGCTCGACGGAGACGTGCTTCGCTCCCTTGTCCGCGATGGCACCGAGCGCCGCCTTCGTCCAGTCGTCAGGCCCGAGCCGATCCATGACCATACGATACCGTACGGAATTGCTTGACATCCGCCATACGTCTACGTATGGTCTTCCATACGACTACGTATGGAAGAGAGACCATGAGATTCATCGCACTGTTCGGTCGCGGACCGAACTGGAAGCACGGAGCAACGGTGTACGAGCAAGGACCGCCGATCGACGGGCACCTGGCCTCGATGCGACGACGCTTCGAGGAGGGCTCGCTGCTGCTGGGCGGGCCGTTCGAACGTGGAGGCGGCATCGCCGTCCTCGAGGTCGACGACGAGCCGGCCGCGATCGCGCTGATGGAAGCCGACCCCGGAGTCGCCGGCGGCGTCCTCGGCTACACCCTCCACCAGCTGCACCCGTACTTCGACGCGTTCGCCGGCGTCGGCACGGATCGCTCCGTCGCCGCCCTCGCAGCGCTCAGGATGGCGGCGGCCACATGAGGTCGTTCGCGCTCATCTCCCCGGGCCCGGCGTGGACCGACGGCCGCCCCGTCTTCGACCAGGACGCCACGGTCCTGACCAACCACCTCGACACGATGCGCGTCCTGTTCGACGATCGAGCCCTGCTCATCGGCGGCCCCGTCAAGGGAGGTCGATCCGGGTTCGCCCTGTTCGACACCTCGACCGCGCAGGAAGCCATCGAGCACATGAACAACGACCCGGCCGTCCGGTCCGGGCTGTTCCAGTTCACCCTGCACGAGCTGGTCCCCTACTTCGACGCCTTCGACCAGACGCGACACGAGGCCCGTCGATGAGCGGCCGTCGACCTCACGCGAGATCTCACCGGCGGGCGGTGCCGGCGATCGTCCTGTCGAGCTCGTTGTTCGTGCCCACGTCGGCGAGCGCCGATGACGACTGCGTGGTCAACACGGCGGCGTTCCCACCCGGTGTGTGGACGGCGCAGGGTGGTTCCTTCCTGCAGGACATCAGCGACGGGATCTCGACCGGGTTCCTCGAGGGCAACTTCGGCTTCACGCTGACGGTCGAGAACAGCGGGGTCGCCTACGGCGACTTCGTCATGGTCCTCAACGGCTCGCTGGAGGACACCATCGACCTCAGCTCCGCCAACGCCGTCATCGTGCAGAGCGGTCCGATCACGGGAACCGGTGCCCTCGCCGAGGTGCACGGCTCTGCCGACTTCGACATCGATGCCAACATCGACGTCGCCGGTCGCGACGGACGGGATCTGTTCAGCGGCGGCCACCTGCTGTTCGAGAACCATGCCGACTTCAGCCGGCCGTACTCGACGATCATCGAACCGAGCTTCGTCAACTGCGGCGAGGCGATCGGCAACCTGTCGGCGGATCCGTCGACGCCGATCGTCTTCATCGCCACTCGCATCGGGGCCGCGCCCGACACCGATGCCGACATCGGCGGCATGACCGTCGACTTCCTCGAGGGGATCTCGGCGCTGCACGACGGTGAGACGTTCGATCCGGACGGCTTCGGCCAGCTCGTCAACCAGGGCGAAGCGATCGACGCGTTGATCGCCGCGCAGGAGTACTGCGCGACGCAAGACCTCGGCAGCCTGGCGCCCGGTGGGTCGACCCGCGACCTGTTCCGTTCGACGCTCGCCGAGACGCTGTACACGTTCGCGTCTCGCGCCGCTGCAGGCGAGTACTCGGTCGCCGAGATCATCTCCGTGTACGCCACCGCGATCCGTGGATCGATGTTCGGCGGTCCCGCCGGGTCGTGCATCGCCGAGGGCGATCCAGCCCGTGAAGGCCTCAAGTCGGCGTTCGAGCAAGCGCTGATCGATCGCTACGACCACGCACTCAGCGCCCACGACAGCGCCGAGCAGAACATGATCCGCGTCGCCGCAGCGCAGTACGAGATGACCACCGTCCTGCAAGCGATCGGATCCTGAGATGACCGTCACCAACGTGGGGACCGCCGTCGCCGCCGCCCTCGTGCTCGCCATCCTCGTCGGAGGTTGCTCGTCTTCGTCGCCGAGCAGCGCCCCGGCGATCACCACCGACAGCACCACGAACGTCATCGTGGACCCCACCACCAGCAGCACGGCGATCGACGAGCCACCGCTGATCGACGGGTTCGCCGAGCTCGAACTGCTGGAGCCCACCGCCGCGATCACCGAGCGGGCGCCCGTCTTCCGCTGGCGACCGATCCCGGGAGCGGCAACGTACCGACTGGCGATCGTCGACGACGCCGGCCCGATCTGGGCGTGGCAGGGCGAGGCGACCGACGTCCGCCTCGGCGGGCTTGCGGAGGAGCGCCCGGCAGGCTTTGCCGGTCCCGTGCTCACCCCGGGATCGCGCTGGAGCGTCGTGGCGGTGGCGATCGACGGCACCGTGATCGCCGTCTCCACCGTCCGTGTCATCGACATCCCGGCCTGAGTCCCTTCTGGGTGGCCAGATCTCCGTCCCCGGTCACGAGGCCGCCCAGAACAAAGGAGGGACGTCGGGCTGCGGCGCGCTGGCAGGCTGTCGCCCATGGACCGGTCGAAGCTCACCGACGACGACATCGGCAGCGTCGTGCGTCTGGCCCGTCGCCACGGTGACGTGCTGAACGGCGTGGTTGCTGCGCTGGGGCGCCGTTGGGTCCTCGTCCACGTGCTGCACGACCTCGAGCTCGACGGGCTGGCCGCAGTCCGGCGACGCGATCTGACGAAGGTCGACGCCGACCGATCGCCGGACAACATCGTCCGTCGAGTCCTCGATGCGCGGGCGCAGTCCCCGGCGCGCGTGAGCGGGGCGACGCTCGACGACACTGCCGCGGCGCTCGCGTTCCTCGGGCGTTCCGGTGCCACCACCGTCACCGTCCACCCCGAGGCGCGGTGGCCGGGCACCTGTCACCTGGGTCGATTGACTCGGATCGATCGAGAGCGGAAGCGCTTCGACCTGCTCGAGATGTCGCCGGACGCGTCGTGGGACGACGAACCAACTCGCTGGCGGTTCAAGGACGTGACCCAGATCTCGATCGACAGCAACTACTCGAACGGCCTCGATCTGGTGGCTGAACCCGTCGAGCTGCACGCCTGAACTGGTCAGCCGGTTCGGAGGATGGCGTCGATCAGGGCAAGCGTGGCGTCCACGTCGCCGGGGATCACCTGGACACCGGTCGCCGTCGGGCGACCACCGATGAAGCGGTCGTAGTCGTCGTGGATCGCTTGCAACGCATCGAAGCCGCCGGCCCGCTCGACCAGAGCAGCGGCGTCACGATGTGACGTCTCCACGGCGGCGTCGCTCCGCTGTGCGAACGAGTCGAGCGCAGCGTCGCGCTCGATGATCAACGCCAGCTCGACGAACCGCGCGCCGTTGTCAGCCGCCACCCGGGTGAGATCCAGGATCAGCGTGTCGCGCACGAGGAGCTGCGGCACGATCACGTCACGGCCGAGGGCGAGCTGTTCGCCTGCCATCGCCAGCGCGAGCCGTCGGGCGGCGATCCCCGACTCGTGCGGCTGATCGAGCGACGCACCGAGCAACGACCGGATCACGTCGATGTCGAGGTTCAGCGCCAGTGGCCGCCGGGCGACGAAGGCGGCCGCCAACGTGGACTTGCCGCTGGCCGGTGGGCCGTTCAGCAGGATCAGGTCGGCCACCAATCCAACGCTACGGGAACGCGCAACGGCGAGGCCCGGAGGCCTCGCCGTTGACACAAGCTGTTTCGAGACTGCACGTCCCTTTTCGACGCCGACGGGACGAGTTCCGGCGGGATGTGCAGCGGAGGTTGGCGTGGTTTCGCCAGGCCGTCCAGCCTGTTCACCTAGCGGCCAACCACCTCCAGAGTCCCACGAATTTGTTCACTCACGATGTGGACCACCCCCTTTCTCTGGTGAGATCAGTCAAGCACCGCGGCCCCGGCCGTGTCACGGCATTTTGTGTTCCGGCTGTGTGAACTCCCGTCGCGGGTGAACCCTCAGTCGGCGGGGAGCGACCGCACGAACTCGTCGATGAGATCGGCGACCTCCTGCGCGTGGGTGGCCTCGTGCATCGAGTGCTCGCCGCCGGCGACGGCGACGAACCGGGCGTTGGGCATCTTGCGCTCCAGGTACTGGCCCGAACCGGTGTACTCCGGCCGATCGGCATCACCGGCGAGCGCCAGCGTGGGCACCGGCATCTCGGCCAGCCGGTCCATCACCACCGAGTCCTCCTGCAGGTTCAACGTGGCCACCCGTTCGGGCACGCCGAACCGATGGGCGTTTCGCCGCGACCGCTCGTTCCACTGCTCGCGCTTCTCCGCGTCGCGGTAGCCGGGCCCGGTGTTCAGCACCACCAGACCGCGTGCCACGCCCGGTCGGGTGGCCGCATGAGCGAGTGCGAGGTACCCGCCGAGCGAGTGCCCGACGAGAACCGCCGGCGACGCCAGCGAGCCGAGCACCTCGTCGAGGTCCTCGAGGGCGCGGTCGCGGGTGAACTCGGCCGGGTCATCGGGCACCGGCGAGGCACCGTGGCCGATCAGGTCGAAGGCGACGACCTCGTATCGATCGGCGAGGATGTCCATCACCGCCGACCACGTGCTGGCAAGGGACCCCATGCCGTGGAGGAACACGATGGGTGCACCCGCCCCCCGGCGAACGACGTTGACGCGCATGGGCTGCGAGCGTACGCACCGCTGCCGTTACGGTTCCCATCCGTGGCAGACCGCGCCCGCATGATCGCCGAGCAGGCCGCCAAGCTCTTCGCCCAGCGCGGCTTCGGTGCGACCAGCATCGACGACATCGGCGAAGCGGCTGGAGTGTCGGGCCCCGCCATCTACTGGCACTACCCCGGCAAGCAATCGCTGCTCGCAGGGATGCTCACCGACATCAGCGAACGGCTGCTCGCCGGTGGGCAGCGGTGCATCGACGAGGCGACCTCGCCCGACGACGCGCTGCACCGCCTGGTCGACGCGCAGGTCGCCTTCGCGCTCGACGAACCGGACCTGATCGTCGTCCACGCGCGCGAGCTGCACCACCTGGACACCGAGCAGGCGCACACCGTCCGGCTGCTGCAGCGCCGCTACATCGACGTGTGGGTCTCCGTGCTGCAGGAGCTCACGCCGGCGGTCGCGCCGGCTCGTCACGCGATGGCCGTGCAGGCTGCGATCGGGTTGGTCAACTCCACGCCGTACCTGCCGCGCAGCGACCGCACCGCGCTCGCCGACCTGCTGCGGACGATGGCTCTCGCGGCGATCAGCGCTGCCGAGTAGCGGAGGCAACCGCCGCCCACCGGCCGACGGCGGCGGGATCTTCGATGTCCGGCAGGCTGACGATGACGTGATCGACGCCGGCGGCAACCAGTCGGGCCACTCGGTCGACGTGCTGCTCGATGGTGCCGGCGTGGACGGCGGCGGCATGTTGCTCGGGTGAACGCCGCGGTGGACACGTACGACGAACCGCGTCGCGCAGACCTGCCGCGTCATCGGCGACCAGTGCGGTGGACAGGTGGGTGACCGAGATCTCCGCCGGATCGCGACCGAGCTCGGCGCAGTGGGAACGCAGCACGGCAACCTTCCTGGCGACGACGTCCGGCTCGCCGAACAGGTTGCACGCGTCGGCGTGCGCGGCAACGAGGCGCAGGGTGCGTCGCTCGCCCGAACCGCCGACGAGGATCGGCACGCGCGCCTGCAACGGCCGCGGGTAGCAGGTGGTGTCGGGAACGTCGAGGACGCGTCCGCGGAACGGCTTGGCCCCCTTGCCCCACAGCTGTGGCAGCAGCAGCAACGCGTCCTCGAGCAACGCGTATCGATCACTCACGGACGGGAACGTCCATCCGTAGGCGCGATGCTCGTCGGCGAACCAGCCGAGTCCGACGCCGCAGATCGCCCGGCCGCCCGACAGCACGTCGAGGGTGGCGACGATCTTGCCGAGGTGGCCGACGTTCCGGTACGTGATCCCCGTGACCATCGTGCCGAGACGGATGGTGGACGTGCACGCCGCGAGATGAGCGAGCGTCGTCCAGCTCTCCAGCATGTCCTCCCACGCGGGCCCCATCATCGGGATCTGACGGAAGTGATCCATCACCCACAGGCTGTCCAGCCCCGCGCGGTCTGCCGCGGCGGCGATCGCCCGGAGCTGGGCGCCCATCGCCGGCGGCCCGCCGGGGAGCACGAACCGGGGCAGCTGCAGGCCGAACTGCAGCCGGCCCGTTCCGGGCTCGACGCTCGCCGCAGCGGGCCCGACGGCACCAGCGGCGCGGCGCATCATCGACGGCGGAACGACCGCCGCCGGCGTGGTCGACTCGGCGACGTGCACGGCGTGGAAGGGCTCGGATCGCACGGCGTCCACCACGCCCGGCCACTCGGCGAGCTGCTTGCGCAACACCTCGTCCGGCACTCGCTCCGGGCGCGACCGGTTCTGCTTGCGCACCTGGGCGGCGGGAACGTCGAAGATCACCGCAACGCACGGCACGCCGTGGCGCTCGGCGAGCGCGCGCCACGTCGTCCGTCGTTGCGGGTCGGTGCCGAGCGAATCGATCACGGTCGTCAGCCGGCGTTTCATCCGCCGCTCGACGACGTCATCGAGCACGGCGAACGCGTCGACCGACGCCCGCAGGTCGTGCTCACCTTCACCCGTGAGGGCGCGCAGGGCATCGCTGGACACCACCGACGCCTCCAGCTGCGCGGCCCACGTGCTCTTGCCGGATCCGGGCGGGCCGACGAGCACGATCAGTGACGGCGACGGCAGTTCCAGCACGGCTCGATCCTGCCACGACCGGCCTGATCAGCGGATCGAACGGGTCGCTGTGTCAGGCGCCAGATGCAAGGTTCAGTGAGCGCACCGGGGCGTCGTCGTCGAGGTCGTCCATGTCGGACAGCGAGAACAGCACCTCCACCGGGACCACCGACGCCGTCGGGCGAACGTCGACCCACTGATCGAACACCTCGGTCGGGGCACCGGACGGCTGCGGGCGGAACCCATCGGCAAGGTGACGGAAGCCCCGCGACCCTGGTGCCCCGCTGACCTCGCCATCGACCATCAGCTCGCCGTTCCACGACTGGACCAGATCGGCGAAGCGCGACAGCGCGTCGCGAACGCTCATGGGCGCGTGCGGCCGGCCGAGCAGCGCACGCTCGTACGCCGTGGCCTCGTAGGTCTCGTCGAGTCCGTCAGCGCCCTCGATGTGCAGCCGCTGCAACCACGCCAACGCGTTGTGCTCCTGTCCGTGACGAATCGGCAGCAGCACTCGCCGGCGAGCGGGAGCATCGTCGGCGTCGCCGGCGCGGGTCTCGGGCTGGCTGTGCAACCGCTCGATGTCGAACAGCGCGTGCAGGAGCGTCGCGACCGCGTCGCCACTCGTCTCGCTCGGGTTCGGGATGCCGGTGCGCAACAGATCGTCGACGATGTCGCGGAACGGCGCCTCACCATCGCTGACCACCACCACCTGCCAGCACAGGGCTGCGCCGACGTCCTGCAGCTGCACGCCCACCCGCCGCATCACCTGCCGAAGGTCGTACGTCGTCATCCGCCGACCGGGGTTGCGCAGCAGCACGCGTGTCGTCGCATCGACGCCGTCGACCGCAGGACGCAGCCGCGGCCGACGTGCACCGGCGCCGCTTGCGGAGGGACCTGCATGGCGGCGGGTCCAGCGGTGGATGTGCGCCCGTGCCGCAACGCGCAGTGCGACCAGGTCGAGGCTCGGTGCGGCGCCCGAACGGGGCACCACCCACTGCCGACGCATGCCGGCCGACGCAACGCCGAGATCTTCGTCGTCCGCCTCGAACGCGTGACCCTCGTCGTCGATGAGATCGAGCGACGACGACGGTGCCACCGACACCTGACCGATCGATGCGCCGAGCACCCGATCCAGCTCGTACTCGTCACGACGGAAGAGGTGGACGATGCCGATCGGCGACAGGCTGCCGCGATCGATGTCGCCGAAGGGATCGACGTAGTCGAGCGGATCACGGAACGAGCGAACCGCCTCGAGGCGGGCAACCTCCCAGCGATCGCGCGGCGTGTCGAGGTCGAGCGCCCCGGAGACCGCCAGCAGGTCGTCGTGGAACCCGGCGGCCAAAGGACCCGCCATCCGCTGCGACCGCCATCCGCTGAGCGGTTGGAACACGGCGTACTCGCCGCTCGAAGCCGGCAGCAGGTGTTCAAAGGCCGAGAAGTCGATGATCCGTTTCATCACGAGCACATCCTTCGTCCGGGGAGCCGTCGGGAACGTCGCTCCACAGGGCCACAGAGGGATGGATCAGGACGCTGATACACGCCGGTCCGCTCGGCGGCGTGCCAACATCTCGGCCCATGCCCGCCGCAGCCATCCTCTGGGACATCGACGGCACCCTGCTGCGAGCCGCTGGAACGGGCGTTCGCTGCTTCCGTGACGCGCTGCTGGAGCTCACCGGGCAACCGTTCCCTCGCGGACCCTTCGACATGAGTGGTCAGACGGATCCGACGATCGCCGAGATGGTGCTGACCGCCGCCGGACACGAACGACCGGCCGACGGCGACCCGTCGCTCGTTCAGCAGCTGCTCGCTCGGGTCGATGCGCTCTACGCGGCCAACGAGGCCGAGTTCGCCACGCTGACCGACGCTCGCCCCGGTGTGCATGCGCTGCTCGACGCCCTGCACGAGTGCGGCGCCGTGCAGACCGTGGTCACCGGCAACATCGAAGGCGTCGCTCGCCGCAAGGTCCGCGGCGCCGCCGTCGATGCGCACCTGCAGCTCGAGCTCGGCGGCTACGGCAGCGACCACCACCTGCGCGCCGAACTCGTTCGCGTCTCGCGAGCTCGCCTCGCCGCAGCCGGACACCACGTGCCCGACGAGCGCACGTGGGTCATCGGTGACACCCCTCGTGATCTGCGATGCGCCCGCGACAACGGGGTTCGTTGCCTCCTCGTCGCCACCGGCACGCACGAGCTGGCCGGCCTCGCCGCGCTGGAGCCGGACGCGGCCGTCGCCGACCTCACCGATCTCGCCGGACTGATCGAGCTGCTCGTCGGCTGAAGAAATCCTCTCGGTTCGCGTATCTGTCGCGAACCGAACCGCTCTGTGTGCTCGTACGTCGGTGCAACGAACAACAGGCGGGAACGCCGAGCATCCAGACCACGACGGTCTCCCCCCGGCCCGGTGGGTCTGGGTGCTCGGGCGGGCACCGTGGTTCGTCGACAGGCGTGTGCGGTTGCGCGGGAACAGGACCCCGGCCGCGGGTGACAACGGCGTCACCCGCGGCTGCTGGGCCGTCAGTTGCTCCGGCCTTCGGCCTTCCGTGCTCGCTGCCTCCGCAAGCTTCGGCACTCGCCCCGGCTGACGTGTCGACCGCGACCGCGACCGTCTTCGGCCTTCCGTGCTCGCTGCCTCCGCAAGCTTCGGCACTCGCCCCGGCTGACGTGTCGACCGCGACCGGCCTCGGGCCTTCGGCCTTCCGTGCGTTTGATCGCTCGTCCACCGTCACGGTGGGGTTGCGATCAAACGGTGCGGGTCAGGGTGGGGTCAGGGTGGTGGTGGCACTGCCGAAGACGGCGAAGGCGCAGGCGGTCGTCCATGGCAGTGCCGCGTCGTCGGCCAGCCATCGTTGACGCACCTCGGCCACGGCGGTGCCGACGTCCGCGCCGTGAGCGAGCACGCCGTGCACCTCGGCCACGAACCGACCGCACCACACGTCCGGCACGGGGACCAACGGAGCGACGACGGAGCGGGCGCCGCTGTCCAACAGCAGGCCCGCCAGGCCGACACCACCGGAGCCCGGTTCGTCCGCGTGTGCGCCGGCCTCGCAGCTGGACAGCACGACGAGGCGCGCCGCAGTGGACGACCCGATCACCGTCTGCATCGGTTGCTCGACGACGTCGTCGCCGTCGCGCAGGCGCAGCGTGGACAGCAACGGCTGATCCGCGCGGAACCGGCCGTGCGCGGCGATGTGCACGACGTCGCGCTGGTGCAACGCGCGGGCCACCGCTGCGGCGTTCGCCCGCCGTCCGGACACGACGCGCGCCCGTGGGTCCAGTCGTCGCACCGCCGTGCGCTCCGGCCCCGTCCCGGCGAGGTCGGGGCCGATGATCAACTCGATGCCATCACCGATCGCGGCCCGACCCTCCTCGGTGGCCAACCACTGGACCGAGCTGGTCGCCACCGACACCGTTCGCGACGTCAACGAGGGCAGCGCACCCCATGGCACGGCGACCAACGATCCCGATGGGACGACCACCACTCGACCGGTCGCTCCGAGCGCCGAGCGCAACGGCGCGATCAGCAGCGCGTCGATCCGCTCGAGCAGACGCCGCCCGCCACTGCTGTCAGCCGGCGGCGTCCCCTGAACGCAACGCAGCTGCCACGACCGCAGCTGCTGCAACGCGTGATCGACATCGGCTGCAGCCGCGACGTCGATCAGGTCCGACCGCCGGCCGGTGAGCACCGCTGCCCACACCCGGTCGTCGTCGATCACGAACGACGCCAACGAGTGCGGCCCGAGCGCTGCACGCAGCGCCGCCAGCGGCGGCGTCGGACCACCCGCACGTCGCACGCGAGTCCGCTCACCCCACATCAGCACGTCACCGGGTCGCCGCCCCGCGACCGCGAGCCGCAGCCCCAGCGACGCGAGATCGTCACCGACGTCCGACAGCCCGGAGCGGACGAGCACGTCAGCATCATCGGCCCGTCGCGCGTCGACCACGCGGAGACCCTGGATCGCGGCACGCACCGCTGCCGGGCGATCGCCCTCGCGAGCAGCGCGCACCGCCGCCGCGTACCGACCGCGTGCGACGCTGACGGCGGAACCCCGCACGGCGCGAGCAGTGAGCGCGGCAACGTCGTCATCGATGTCCTCGAGCAGGCCGACGCGCAGCGCCGCCCGCAGTCGTGCGGCGCGCATCTCGTCGCCGATGTCGTACCAACCGTGACGCTCGACGCGCACCACCAGCCGCCGGGACCTCTCGAGCAACCGCCGCGCCTCGGCGCGACCGTCGACCGAGCGCAGCGATGCGTGCAACGACACGGTGCGCGCCTGCACCGCCATCGCGCCGCGACCCGTCGTGGTGAACGTGCGCGCCGCGTCGGTCGCGGCGCGGCGCGCACCGCGCTCGTCGCCAGCCGCCAGGTGCACGCGGGCCAGCAGCAGCTGCGCATCGCCGACGCACACCGCGTTCGCGCTGCTCGCGGCGTGCGCCAGCGCGACCTCCGCTGCGGCCACGGCCGGCCGGAACGAACCGGCGCGCAGCAGCGCCTCGGCACGATCCATCTCGAGGATGGCCATCATCCGCCGCGGGCGCCCTGCCGCCTCGTAGCCGACCTCCGCCTCGGCGAACAGCTCGAGTGCCTCGGCGATGGCGCCGCGCCGAGCACGGACGACGCCGAGGTTGGCGCGAACGCCCGCGGCGATGATCCGCTGGCCGAGCCGGTCGGCGGCGCGGCCGGCACGGATCAACTCGCGCTCGGCCGCAGGCAGCTGGGCGCGTTGCAGGTTGACCAGGGCGCGGATGACCGAGAGCCGCAGCAGGCCGAGCTGATCGCGTTCACGACGCAACCACTGGGCCGCATCGTTGGCCGCCGCCAGCGCCTCGTCGAGACGACCGACGTGGTGGAGGATGTACGCGCGCTGCGAACGCACTCGCCCTCCTCCGCCGTTCGGCAGCGCCGCGCCGGCCAGGTCGAGCTGCTCCAACGCGGTGGGCACGTCGCCGTCCTCGGCCAGCACGACGGCGGCGCTCATCCGAACCGTCGCCAGGCGCGCCGGGTCGCCGTCGGCATCGACGTCGAGCGCACGACGCATCGCCGTCGGGGCCCGTCGCATGTCGCCCAGCTCGTACAGGGCCCGACCGATCGCGGACCACACCTCGCTCTGCGATGCGACGTCCAGCGTGGGATCACCCAGCTGGGTGCGGCCGTCCTCGACCACCCGCGCCGGGTCCGAGTGGACCTGCTCGTCGAACCGACGACGGACGTCGACCCAGCGTTCGACGGTCGGCGCGCGACGCCCTGCGCGGCGGGCAGGTGACGGTGGGTCGATCATCGCCACATCTCTGTGGCAAGCTCTGGGCTGCGATTCAGGCGCATGCAGGAGGGTCGATCCATGGTGGTGGGCAAGAACCGTGAGCCGGACCGGTACGCCGAGCGCCGCGACAGCGGACCGTGGGATGCACGCGTGCAGTTTCGCACCGACACCAGCGGACGCGCGTTTGCGTATCGCCCGAACCAGCTGATCACCACACGTGGGGCTCTGCCCTTCCTTGCCGGCGAGCTCGGCGCGGGCACCCTCGACGACGCGGTGACGCCGGTGTTCCCCGGCCAGCTGCGCGAGCTCGATCTGATCCTGGTGCGTGGCGTTCCGAACCCGCTCGAGCTGGCCAAGCGGCTGCGCGGCCACGGCTTTCCAGCCCGCCCGAACCACGTGTTCTTCGCCGCCTCCCACCCCCACGTCGCTCCCAACCCCGGCGCGCTCCCCAACCCGGGCGCGTTCCCCAACCCGGGCGCGTTCCCCAACCCCGGTGCCTTCCCCAACCCCGGTGCCTTCCCCAACCCCGGTGCCTTCCCCAACCCCGGTGCCTTCCCCAACCCCGGTGCCTTCCCCAACCCCGGCGGCTGCCAGTGCGGGTGCGAGCCGGCGTGCGGCCCGTGGCACACGCAGCTGCGCGCTCCGCAGGTGAACACGGCCAAGCCGATCAGCTGCCCGACCGACGAGCTGAGCACCCGCGTCGCCACCGGCACCTCGTGCAAGGTGCTCGTGCTCGACACCGGGTGCTCGAAGGACCTTCGCCCCGCTGACGCCAGCGGCGGCAACCCGCCGACGAGCAACGACGCGACCAAGGCCATCGAGCGCCTGGTGGCAGTCACCGCCAGCAGCGACGCCGAGCCCTGGGACGACGACCACAACCTGTCACTCGATCCGTTCGCCGGGCACGGGACCTTCATCGCCGGGATCATCGCCCGGCTTGCCCCAGGGGCTGCGATCACGGTCGATCGCACGCTCACCTCGCACGGCGACACCGACGACGTGCGCGTGGCCCAAGCGTTGTCGACCCGTTTCGGACTCGACAACGAGCCGGGCGCCGATCCGCCGTTCGATGTCGTCTCGATGTCGTTCAGCGGCTACTGCGAGGACGACGATCCGCCCATCGCCCTGTCCCAGGCGATCTCACGCATCCAGATGGCGTATCGCGAAGCAGACGATCTCGGCACGTCGTCGCTGATCGACGAGCGAGTGATCTTCGTCGCAGCAGCGGGCAACGACGCGTCCTGCCGACCGACCTGGCCGGCAACGTTCGAGTCCGTGGTCTCCGTCGGCGCGCTCGGCCCCGACGGCCCGGCGTCGTTCACCAACTACGGGCCGTGGGTGGACGCGTGTGCGCCCGGTGTCGACGTGGCGAGCACGTTCTTCGATCTCACCGCGCAGACCGGTGCGTCCGACGAGGACGACGACTTCCACGGCTGGGCCCGCTGGAGCGGCACCTCGTTCGCCGCACCGGCGGTCGCCGCACAGATCGCCTGGGAGTGGATGACCAGCGCCGGCACGCCGCGCATCGGCGCCAGCGCACGCTGGCTCCTCGAGCGTCCCGAGCTCTACCGCTACCCCTGGCTCGGCACCGTCGTCAACGTGACGTAGATCCCGGTGCTCGCCGCAGCGACCGCTCGAGTTCGGGGTGAGCGAGCGCAGCGAGCGAGCTCGGCAGGCGAGCGCAGCGAGCCCGAGGTGAACGGTCTAGCCAGTGATCCAGGGCCCGACGACGCGGCCGTGGTCGGTGTGGATGGTGACGCGCAGTGGCAGCGGGACGGGCCCGGTGACGAGTGCGCCGTCGGTGTCGGTGTCTGCTTCGATGGCGACGTCGGGGCCGTCGACCGTGCAGCGGTAGGTGCCTTCGGGTTCGACGGCGATGACCATCGACGATCCGGTACGAGCCACCTCGACGGCGATGCCTCGGGCCTCGAAGCGGACTGCCAGCGCCGTACCGGATCCACGGGCGCCGACGAGATCGTCGACGGCGCCGTCGAAGGTGACGAGGGCCAGCTCGTCGTCGATCGAGCGCCATTGGAACGCCTCGGCGGCGAAGCGCTGCAAGTGAGCAGGCAGCGGCGGCAGGTCGGCGTCGAAGGCTGCGGCGATCGCGGCGAGCACCTGGTCGTCGGAGGGGCCGCCGGAGTCAGGGGTGCGAGCGTCAGTCACGGTCGTTCACCATCTGCTGCACGGCGGGAAGCGCACGGAGCTTCTCGAGGCATCGACCCCGCGACGGCCCGAGGGCGCCGATCGGGCGGGCGAGCATCTCACTGGCTTCGCGGTACGACGGCGCCGGGTCGGTGAGCACCAGCACGGTGAGGATCTGGCGACAGTCCTCGTCGAGCTGGAGGAACGCCTGGCGCACTGCGGTGCTGGCTTCGGACCGTACGAGATCGCGGTCGTGGTCGCCGCCGCCCAGGAGGTCGCGGAACAGGTCGGCAGGCGCAGCGGCGTCGATCGAGACGTGCTGGCGGCTTCGATGGCGCACGATCGTGCGCACCTCGTTGGTGGCCGTGGTGGCCAACCAACCGGGCAACTTCTCCGGCTCTCGAACGCTGCCCAGGCGTTCGGTGAGGCGCAGCCACGTGGCTGCGAAGGCGTCGTCGCGCACTTCGTTGTCGGTTGTCATCATGTTCACGGCCTTCCAGACCACTCGTTCCAGGCGACGGACGAGCAGCTGCCATGCCGTGGCGTCACCAGCGAGGGCCGCGGCGACGAGCTCGGTCAGCGACCACGTCGCTGCAGGTTGCTCGTCGTTCACGACGCCGACTCTAGGTGGCTGCCTCGTCACGACGGGTTGCTCGGCCGTCGCTGCTCATCCATCACAGCCCCACAGAGCGCGAACGTTCGAGCCTGATACGACGTTCAGCATTCGGTACGATCGCACCAGCGTCGACGTCGATCAGTGGCAGCGCGACGGGAAGGGACCACCGTGAGCATCATCGAGCACCGCTCCACTTCGTTCACCAGCTTCGAGGAGTCGACGAAGGAGGACTGGATGGTGATCGCCGAGCAGTCGGCGGAGACCCAGTCACTCGCCGCCGCCAACATCATCGAGCAGCTGCGCCTCCTCGGCCGCGACCACGGCGGGTTCCCCGTCACCCGTCTGGAGCACAGCCTGCAGACCGCCACCCGCGCCGAGCGCGCTGGTCGCGACGACCAGTACGTCCTGTGCGCGCTGCTGCACGACATCGGCGACACGCTGGCTCCCGGGATGCACCACCCGGACATCGGTGCGATCATCGTCAAGCCGGTCGTCTCCGAGGCCAACTGGTGGATGGTCGCCCACCACGGCATCTTCCAGGGCTACTACTTCTGGCACCACCTCGGCATGGACCGCAACACGCGCGACCAGTACGCCGACTCGCCGCACTACGACCACACCGAAGAGTTCTGCGCGCTGTACGACCAGACGGCGTTCGACGCCACGTACACCAGCAACCCGCTGGAGCACTACGAGCCGTTGATCCGTCAGTTCTTCGATCCGGCGCGCTGATCGCGCTGATCGCGCTCCGGCGCTACTTCTTCTTCGACTTCTTCGCGCTGGCCTTCGGTGCCGGGGCGTCGGCTGCGCACAGCGCGGCGTAGCACGCACGCAGACGGCGGCCGGTGTCGCGCTCCTCGGAGATGTAGCGGCCCATGAGGGTGCCCGTCTCGATGTCCATGCTGGTGTCCTCGAAGAAGCGGGTGAAGAAGTCCGGGCCCGGCTTGGGCTCCTTGGAGAACCCGAGGCGTTCGAACTTCTGACGATCGGTGAGCATCGTCGACGCGGCGATCGCCATGCGGTCGGCCAGGCCGGGCTCCTCGCGCGGTCGGACGGTGAAGCCGAGCTCGTCGATGCGCTTGGCGAAGCTGCGGGCGTGCTCGGCTTCGCGGTGCGCAACGGTGCGCAGGACGCCGCGCACGTCGTCGCTGGTGGTCGCGCCGCACCAGGCCGCGAACAACGCTTCACCCCCGGCTTCGCCGACCGCGATTGCGTTCAACAGGCCCAGATAGGTCGGCTTGCAGTCCATGACAGCACCCCCAGTGCGTTCGTCTGCTGGTGACGGTACCGGTGTGACGCTCGTCCGGCCGAGCTGAAACGCTCACGATCTCTCCCCCGTGTGCCGATACCTCCAAGGTGACAGGTGGCTCCACCGGCGCGTCTGCGCCCGGATCGGCAGACGACGAGATCTACTCGTTGCTCGTCGATGTCGACCGCCGACGGGTGGCGTGGATGAGCCCCTCGCTGTCGAGCCTGCTCGGCGACCGCACGCATCGCATGCTCGCCGACTCGCCCCCGACGATCGCCATCGTCGACGACCTCGACGACCTGCTCGCCGCGTGGGAGCTCAGTGGCCCGGCGGGGCCGGCGACGGTGGTGCTGCGCGGCGTCGATGCGACGACACACGAGATGCACGTGCTGCGCCGCCGATCGGTGAGCACCGCCGGCCACCAGCGCTGGCTGCTGGTGCTGATCCCGCAGACCGGCGAAGCCGCGCGCGATCGGCGGCTGGCGGAGGCGGAGCGTCGCTTCACCATGCTGGCCGAGAACGCTGGCGACGGGGTGCTGCTGCACGACGGGCAGCGAGTGCTCTACGCCAACCGGAGAGCGTGCGAGATCGTGGGCGCCAGCCACAACGCGGACATCATCGGCGTGGCCATCTCGACGTTCATCCGACCCGATGATCGGCCGGCGCTGGACGACCTGCGACGACGGTTGAGTCGAGACCGCGACGCCAACGGTGAGCTGCCGTTGCGCCTTCGGCGCCTGCAGGGTGACGTCGTGCCGGTGCACGCCACGATCGGCCTGGTCGATTGGGCCGGCATCGGGGCCGTGCAGGTGATCCTTCGCGACGACCGCCCCGGGGCACCTGCGACCCCGCACGAAGCGGTTCGCCACGAGCTCGAGCGTGCCGTTCGCGACGCGATCATCTGCACCGATGCCCGGTTCCGTGTCGAGTCGTGGAACCAGGGCGCGACGGAGCTGTACGGATGGACGGCCGAACAGGCGATCGGACGACGCATCGAGGACGTCGTTGGCGACGCACAGCCAGGCCACGACCGACCGGCCGCCATCGACGCGCTCTTCGTCACCGGTCATTGGCAGGGCTCGGTGCTCCACCGTCACCGCGACGGGCACACGTTGCCGATCGAGGTCGTCACCTCGCTGCTCCGCGATCAGCACGGCGACATCGCCGGCATCGTGCTGGTGAACCGGCTGACGGTCGACGCCACCGGACCGGCGACACGAGACGAGCTGACCGGGCTGGCGTCGCGACCGGCGATGATGGCGGCACTGGCGCAGACGCCACGCACCGACACGAGCGTGGTCGTCCTGCTCGATCTCGACCACTTCAGCGAGGTGAACGCCCGCCTCGGCCACGGCGCCGGCGATGCCGTCCTGATCGAGTTGGCGACGCGATTCGGCGAGGCAGTCCGAGCCGACGACGTGCTCGCGCGGGTGGGCGCCGACCGGTTCGCCCTGCTCGGCCGCGTCGGCGACGGCGCAGAAGCCAAGGCTCTCGCCGGGCGCCTGGAACGGCTGGTCAACGAACCCATGGACCTCGACGGCACGCTGGTTGCCGTCTCCGCCAGCCTCGGCGCGGCCTGGGGGCCGACACGCGATGGCGCAGATCGACTCTACGAACAGGCCGAGCGGGCGCTGCGCGAGGCCGAGAGCAAGGGTGGACGGCGGCTGTGCTTCTACGACCCGACGACGGAAGCCGGTGGCTGGCACGACGACGCCTCGTTCAGCGCCGACGTACATCGCGCCATCCAGGACGGCGACCTGACGGTTGCCTACCAACCGATCGTCGAGCTCAGCTCAGGACGGCTGCGCAAGATCGAGGCGCTGTCGCGCTGGACGCACCCGGAACGCGGCGTCGTGCCACCGGTGCAATTCATCCCGCTCGCCGAGCGATCGGGCGCGATCCACGAGCTCGGCGAGTGGGTGCTGCGCACGGCGTGCACCGAGGTGATGAGCATCGCCCGCGGCGCCGACGACATCGGCCTGACGGTGAACCTCTCGGCGGCGCAGCTGCGCGACCCCCTGCTGCCCCGACGGGTGGCGGCGTTGCTCGCCGACACGGGCATGCCACCGGAGCGCCTGTGGCTGGAGGTCACCGAAGGGACGCTCGTCGACGATGACGCGCTCCCACCGCTGCGCGCACTGCACCAGCTCGGCGTCCACCTCGTGATCGACGACTTCGGCACGGGGTACGCGACGCTGCAGTACCTCACACGCCTGCCCATCGACGCCGTGAAGATCGACCGCAGCTTCATCAGCGGCCTCGGTGTCGACGGCAGCGACACGGCGATCGTTCGATCGGTCGTCAACCTCGGACGGGAGCTCGGCCTGCAGGTGATCGCAGAGGGAGTCGAGACCGAGTCGCAGCGCGCCCAGCTCATCGCGCTCAGCTGCCGGCTGGCGCAGGGGTGGTTGTTCGGGCACGCCGTGCCGATTCGAGAGCTCGCGGCCCTGCATCGCAACCTGGACGCGGCGCAGATCACCCGCCCGGCGCCGATGCCCGCCAACGAGGCCTCGCGCATCGCTGCACTCGAGGCCTGTCGCGTGCTCGATTCCGCGGCAGAGGTCGCATTCGATCGCCTCGTCGAGCTGGCCGCCAAGCTCCTCGACTCGCCGATGGCGCTCGTCTCGTTGGTCGACTCCGATCGCCAGTGGTTCAAGGCTCGGGTCGGCATCGATCTCCACGAGACGGAACGGGACATCGCCTTCTGTGCGCACGCGATCGTCCAACCGGACCAGCCGTTCGTCGTCCCCGACGCTCGCCTCGACGCGCGGTTCGCGACGAACCCCCTCGTCGTCGGCGACCCGCACATCCGCTTCTACGCGGGAGCGGCGATCTTCAGTCGCGAGCACCTGCCGCTCGGCACGCTGTGCGTGCTCGACGACGTTCCTCGCCAGCTCACCACCGAGCAGGCCGAGCTGCTGTCGATGCTGGCCGACCAGGCCGCAGCGCTACTGGACAGCCGGCGCCGCAGCCTGGAGCTGACCGAGCTGCTGCACGCCCACCAGCCGATCGACGTGGCCGGTGCGCCGGCGACACCGTGGGGGACGTTGGTGGAGTGGACGTCCGACGTCGTGCTGGTGCTCGGCGCGGACGCGACGATCCGATACGCCAACCCCGCGGCGCGATCGATGCTCGGCCACGAACCGTCGGAGTGGCTCGGCCGGAGCGGGCTCGACCTCGTGCACCCCGACGACCTGCCCGATGCGATCCGGGCGTTGGAGGAGACGGCCACGACGCCGGGTGCGCACATCCCGCACCAGCTGCGCGCTGCGCATGCCGACGGTTCCTGGCTGAACGTCGAGCTGGTCGCCAACTCGTTGATCGGCGTGCCAGGCATCGATGCGATCCTCGTCACCGTGCGCGACGTCAGCGACCGTCACGCCGCGCTCGAGCAGGTGGCGCGTCAGCGTGAGTTCATCGAGAGCACGCTCGACAACCTGTCCGACGGAGTGATCGCGTGCGACGAGTTCGGGGTGATGACGGTGTTCAACCTCGGTGCCCGCCGGCTGCACGACCTGCCGGGTCGACCGGTGCACGCCAGCACGTGGGCGGAGATCTACGACCTGCTCACCGTCGACGGTCGGCGCCGCCTGACGATGGACGAGCTGCCGTTGTACCGAGCGCTGCAGGGCGAGCGCGTCGAGGACGTCGAGATCCTCATCGCTCCGCCGCGGCGGCCACCGCGCATCGTGCGCTGCAACGGGCAGCAGTTGCGGGACCCGTCGGGCAAGGTGATCGGCGCCGTCGTGGCCATGCAGGACGTGACGAGCCAGCGCGAGGTCGAGTCGTTGCTGCGCCACCAGGCACTGCACGACCAGCTCACCGGGCTCGCCAACCGGCACCAGCTGGTGCCGTTCCTGGATCAGGCGTTGCGCACCGATCCGGCGCGTGTGTCGGTGGCCTTCGTCGACCTCGATCGTCTCAAGCTGATCAACGACACGTACGGACACCCCGCCGGCGACGCACTGCTCACGCAGATGGCCCAACGACTGGCAGCGAGCTGCCGCGACGACGACATGGTCGCCCGCATCGGCGGCGACGAGTTCGCGCTGGTTCGCATCGCCACGACGGAGCCGTCGGTCGCCGCGGACCAGGACTGGCTCGAACGCCTTCGCGTCGCCTCCACCTTCACCCTCGACCTGCGCCCGTACGTCGACGGTCGGGCAGAGATGTTCGATGCGCGAGCCAGTTGCGGGCTGGTTCGCGGTCAAGTCGGCGACACCGCAAGCAGCGTGCTCAGTCGGGCCGACGAGGCGATGTACGAGGTGAAGCTGCAGCACCGCTCGCGCCTCGACGAGCGGCTCGGGTGATGGGGCCGGCAACGCCGGCAAGCACCTAGCCTGCGAGCCGTGACGCAGACCGCCGTGACGCAGACCGCCGAGTGGCTGATCGCCGCGGACGATCGCACCGGCGCCCTCGAGGTGGCCGGCGCGTGCGCTCGCGATGGATCGCCTGTCGCCGTCGTCGCCGGTTCGACCGGGCACGTGCGCGTGCCGGGGGTGGTCGACCTCGGCACCCGCCACGTCGCTCCGTCGATCGCCGCCCATCGCGCTGTCGCGATCGACTGTGCCGGCATCGCACCGATCCACGCGCACAAGATCGACTCGACGTTGCGCGGGAACTGGGCCGTGGAGCTCGCGGCGCGGCACGCCGCGAACGGCCGGCCGGTGCTCCTCGTGCCCGCGTTGCCGGCGCTCGGACGGACCTGCCGCGACGGCACGGTGCTCGAACACGGTCGACCCGTTGCCCACGGTGGCGATGCCCGCCGCGCGGCGATCGACAGCCGTCCGGCAGCACTTCTCACCGCAGCCGGCGCACCGGTGGTCATCGAGCTCGCCGACGCCGACGCCGTACAGGACTGGTTGCGATCGCCGGACGGCATCGCCGTTGCCGACGCCGCAACCGACTCCGACCTCGCGTCCATCGGTGCTGCGTGGGTTGGCGCGGGCGCGACCACGCTGCTCGCCGGCACCTCCGCCGGCGTCGCCGCAGGCATCGCCGCGCTGGAACCTGGGCGGGGCGTCGCACCTGCACCGCAGATCGGCCCGGGCCGGGTCGTCGTCGTCTGCGGATCGCTGCACCCGGCCGCTCGACGGCAGCTCGCCGCGCTCGACGCGACCGTGGCGAACCGTGGGGCCGGCCGATCGATCGACGTCGTGACGAGCGCGCCGCCCGAACGTGTTCCCGTCGCGGCCCACGCGGCCGAGGCGACGGCCGCACATCTGGCTGCGCAGGCGGGCGAACTGATCGCACGCGGCGACGTCGTGGCGGTCATCGTCCTCGGCGGTGACACCGCAGCCGCACTGATGGGCGACGCCACGTGGTTCGTCGGCGGCACCGTCGCCGCGGGGACGCCGTGGTCGCGGCAGGCCGACGACGCGACCGTGTACGTGACCCGAGCCGGCGGCTTCGGCGACGATGATGCACTGATCGATGTGATCGACGCACTGGCACCGATCCCTGCGGGGCATCGGCCGTGACGACCCCGATGGGCATCACCATGGGCGACCCGTCCGGCGTCGGCCCGGAGATCGTGCTGCGCCGGTTCGCCTCGGGCGAGCTCGGTCACGACGGCGAACGTCCGGTGGTCGTGTACGGGGACGCGGCGATCTTGCGTCGAGGTGCCGAGCTCCTGGACATCGACGTGCCGATCCACGCAGTGGCGAACGCGGCACAGCTCGACCCGTCTGCGCTGACCGTGGTCGATCTCGGTGTGCTCGGTGCCGCTGACCTTCGTCCAGGCGAGCTCGACGCGGCGAGCGGTGCCGCTGCCCGCGACTACGTCGTGCGGGCCACCAACGATGCATTGGCAGGTGAGGTGGCCGGCATCGTGACGATGCCGATGAACAAGGAGGCGACGCAGCTCTCCGATCCGACGTTCGTCGGTCACACCGAGCTCGTCGCCGCCCAGTGCGGCGCAGAGCGAGTGACGATGATGCTGACCACTGCGCTCGACGACGGCAGCCAGTTCGCGGTGACGCACGTCAGCACGCACTGCTCGCTGCGCGAGGCGATCGAGCGCGTGCGCGCCGAGCGCGTGCTCGACGTGGTCCGCCTCACGCACGGCACGTTGGCGCGCTTCCTGCCGTCACCGCGCATCGCCGTCTGTGGGCTCAACCCGCATGCCGGCGAGCACGGGCTGTTCGGCAACGAGGAAATCGAGCACATCTCGCCGGCGATCGCGGCAGCGACGGCCGAGGGCATGGACGTCAGCGGCCCGCATCCGGCCGACACCGTCTTCTTCCAAGCCGTGCGTCGTCATCGCTACGACGCCATCGTGTGCATGTACCACGACCAGGGTCACGGGCCGATGAAGCTGCTCGCCTTCGACACCGGTGTCAACGTCACCCTCGGGTTGCCGATCATCCGCACGTCGGTCGACCACGGCACCGCGTTCGACATCGCCTGGCAGGGCATCGCCTTCACCGACTCGCTGGGCCACGCCCTCGACTACGCCTGGAAGCTCGCCGGTTGATCACCATCCGGACCGCGGCGACGTCCGATGCGGACGACGTCGTCGCGCTGGAGGTGCGGCTGTTCGCCGAGGACGCCGGACGCTACGAGCGCTTCGCCGACATCACGTGGCCTGCACGCGAGGGCCGCGCCGACTTCGAGCGGTTGATCGCCGATGACGGCTGCGTCGTGCTCGTCGCCTGCGAGGGCCAGCGAGTGACCGGCTACCTCGACGGCTACCGGTCGCCGCCATCACCGACGCGTCAGCCCGTCTCGTTCGCCGTGCTGCGCAGCCTCTACGTCGACGACGCCGAGCGTCGCACCGGTGCCGCACGTGCACTGGTCGAGCGCTTCGTCGCCTGGGCCGAGGATCACGGCTGCGTCGAGGTCCGCGTCGATCACTACGCCGCCAACGAAGCGGCGAGCAAGCTGTACGAGGACCTCGAGTTCCGGGTGCGGAGCGTGACGAGGGTGTTGGAGATAGGTCGCGAGTGAGCCGCTCAGCCGCGTGAGCGAACGTCGACGCAGTACCGGGTCACTTGACGATGAGCACCGGGATGTCGGATTCGCGCAGGACCGCAGACGACACCGAGGGCGCCAGCAGGCGCGAGAACCAGCTGCGCTCGTGCGACCCGATGACGACGACGTCCACCTGGTGTCGGTGCGCGGCATCGAGGATCGCCGTGGCCGCGTCGCCGGTGTCGGTCAGCGGTTCGGCACCAGCGATGCTCGCCTTGGTTGCCACGTCGGTGGCGACCGTCTCCGACGTCTCGGCCGCCTTCTGGGCCACGGGATCATCGGCAGTCGCCGGCGGGAAGGCCATCATCGGCATCGTGGCCGGGTAGACGTAGGCCCACGCCATCGACGCGTCGGGGGTTGGTTCGGCGACGTTGATCACGAGGTACTCGGCGCTGTCGCCGAAGAGCCGGTGGGCCACGCGCGCTGCTTCGACGGAGGAGTCGGATTCATCAGCAGCGATCAAGATTCGTGTCATGTGTTGCACGTACCCCCGAACGGGTCGCACCGATACGCCCGTTCCGGCCGTTTGCGGCGATAGCCTGTCGCCTGCGTGCCACCCCCCGGCCCGCGGTCGAGTGCAGCGCACCCTTTGCGCCCCGTGTCCCTCGCTCCTTCGAGAGCGGCAGGCCTTGCAACAACGGCCACCTTTCGAAGAACGGACAACTCATGACGTACCCCCCTCGCTCGGAACGACGCGCGCCGCGCCACCGCGGCCGCCCGAACCAGCAGCACCGCCCGAACGGGCAGACGGATCGCTTCGGCAACACGCCGGCGTTCGTCGACACCCCCAACGCACCGATCGACAGCGCGGTCGATCACTTCGGTGACATCGAACTGCCGCGTGGCGTCGTGCAGGCGCTCGCCGGTCTCGGCGCCACCGAGCCGTTCGCCATCCAGACCGCGACGCTTCCCGACTCGATGGCCGGGCGCGACGTGCTCGGCCGTGGCCGTACCGGCAGCGGCAAGACGCTCGCCTTCGCCATCCCGACGGTGATGGCGTTGCATCGCTCCTCGCGTCAGCGCATGCCGCTGCGCCCGCGGGCGCTGGTGCTCGTCCCCACTCGCGAACTGGCCAACCAGGTCGCCGCAGCGTTCCGCCCCTTGGCCACTGCGCTGAACATGCGCGTCACCACCGTCTTCGGCGGCGCCGGCCAGGGCCCGCAGGTCAACGCGATGCGTGCGGGTGTCGACATCGTGGTCGCCTGCCCGGGTCGCTTGGAAGACCTCATCCAGCAGGGACACTGCCAGCTCGATCGTGTCGAGGTCACCGTCCTCGACGAGGCCGACCACATGGCCGACCTCGGCTTCCTCCCCGGTGTGAAGCGCATCATGGATCGCACCCCGTCGGGCACGCAGCGCCTGCTGTTCTCGGCCACGTTGGACAACGGCGTCGACGTGCTCGTCAAGCGCTACCTGCAGAACCCGATCGTCCACTCCGTGGAGCCCGAGGTGACCGAGGAAGCGACGATGGTGCACCACGTGCTCACCACGTCGATGGCCAACAAGCCGTCGCTGATCGAGGCCCTGGCCGGCGGCCAGTCGCGTTCGCTGCTGTTCACCCGCACCAAGCACGGCGCCAAGAAGGTGGCCAAGCAGCTGAGCATGCGCGGCATCCCCGCCGTCGAACTGCACGGCAACCTGTCGCAGAGCGCTCGTGAGCGCAACCTGTCGCTGTTCAGCAGCGGCGAGGTGCTCGTGCTCGTCGCCACCGACATCGCCGCGCGTGGCATCCACGTCGACGAGATCGGTCTCGTCGTCCACGTCGATCCGCCGGCCGAGCACAAGGCGTACCTGCACCGCTCCGGTCGCACGGCGCGCGCCGGCGCCAGCGGCACGGTCGTCACGCTGATGACGCCCGAGCAGAAGAACGACGTTCGCTCGCTGATGCGTTCGGCGAAGATCGAACCGACCACCACGTCCGTCGAGCCGGGCCACCCGCTGATCGGTCAGCTGACCGGTCCGTCGGCCCCGCGCCAGAAGGTGCGTGCCGAGGCGATGGAAGCCAGCTACGAGCGTCCGGAGCGCGGCCCGCGTCCCGGCGGTCCGCGCCAGGAGCGCGGTCGTTCGAACGGCGCCGCCCCGTCGGCGCCGCGCGGCGCCCGCACCGGTCAGCCCGGGGCGCGCAGCGGCGGTCAGCCGGGCTCGCGTCCCGGCCAGGGCGGCCGCGGTCGCCGCGTAGCATCCGGTAGGTGACGAGCTCTCCGATCCGGCGCATCGCCCTCTCCACCGGAGGCGGCGATGCGCCCGGGTTGAACGCAGTGATCCGTGCGGCCACGTTGGCGGCACGGAACCGCGGTTGGCACGTCGTGGGGATCCGCGACGGTTTCAACGGCTTGATGTTCCCCGACCAGTACCCGCACGGCGGGCTGGTCGAGTTGACCCGCGAGTCGGTGCGCGGCATCGTCCACCAGGGCGGCACGATCATCGGGACGACCAACCGGGGCAACCCGACGCGGTTCCCGGTGCAGCAACCCGACGGTTCGTGGATCGAAGAAGACCGCACCGACGAGCTGCTCGGTCACTTCGCCGCCAACGGCATCGACGCGCTGATCACGATCGGTGGCGATGGTTCGCTGACGATCGGCAACCACCTGCACGAGGCCGGCCTGCGCGTCATCGGTGTACCGAAGACGATCGACAACGACCTCGAGGAGACCACCTCGACGTTCGGCTTCGACACCGCGGTGAGCTTCGCCGGTGAGTGCATCGACCGCTTGTTCTCGACGGCGACGTCGCACGGTCGCGTGATCGTCGTCGAGGTGATGGGTCGCTACGCCGGATGGATCGCGCTGCACGCCGGCACCGCATCTGGCGCACACGCGATCCTCATCCCGGAGATCCCGTTCCGGCTCGAACCGGTTGCCGCAACGATCGCCCAGCGCGAGGAGCGCGGTGCCAAGTTCTCGATCGTCGTCGTCGCCGAGGGCGCCATGCCCATCGGTGGCGAGGTGAGCATCATCGGCAAGTCGGTTGGTCAAGCGGAACGCCTCGGCGGCATCGGCGCCAAGGTCGCCGCCGAGCTCGAACGACTGACCGGCAAGGAAGCCCGCACCGTCGTGCTCGGTCACCTGCTTCGCGGTGGTTCGCCGACGTCGTTCGATCGCCTGCTCGGCCTGCGCTTCGGCGCCGCCGCCGTGCGCGCGCTGGCCGAAGGCGAGAACGGTGTGATGGTCGCGCTGCACGAACCGACCGTGAACTACGTGCCGCTGTCCTCCGCGATCAGCCGCCAGAAGTGCGTCCCCGTCGACTGCGACACGATGCTCACCGCCAGGGACATGGGCATCAACTTCGGCGACGCGATGCCCCTCCCCTGACCACCGAAACTGGATGTCCGTGCGCAGCAACATGCCGCGCCCAGACATCCAGTTCTGCGTCGTGTCAACCTTTCTCCGGTTCAGCGCGTTGAGGGGGCAATGGAGTTCACGGAGGCGTTCGATGAGTTGGCCGAACTGGCCTATCGGACTGCGTTCCGCATCCTCGGCTCGCGAGTCGAGGCCGAAGAGGTCGCGCAGGAGGCGCTGACCAAGGCGCTGGTTCGGTGGCGTCGGGTGCAGCCGCACGCCCGCCCGTGGATCTGCCGTGTCGCTGTCAACGAGTCGATCGGCATCCTGCGCAAACGGCGCCGGCACGTCGACGCTGCCTCAACCACCGAGTCGGTGTTCGACGGCGATCGGGTGGACCTGCAACGCGCGCTCCTCGCCCTCCCAACGCGGCAGCGCGAGGTGCTCGCACTGCGGTACCTGATGGACCTCTCCGAGGTCGAGGTCGCCCGCGAGCTCCGCCTCAACGTCGGCACGGTCAAGACGCACGCCCATCGCGCGCTCGCAGCGATGCGAGTCGCCATGTCCACGGATGAACCCGAGGCCACCAAGGAGATCTGCGATGTTTGAGCACCTCGACGACGACCACCCGTTCGAACCCGACGACAGGTTTCGGGCGACCGTTCGTTCGGCAGCGCGTCGGCAGGTACGGCGGCGGCGCCGATGGACGGCCGCAGTGACCGCGCCAGCGCTGCTGCTCGGCGGCTCGTTCCTCTACCTGCGCTCACAGGCCGACGAGCTCGACCGTCGGTCGATCCATGGCCTGACACCGGTGGCAACGTCAGCAGCATCAGGCCCGACCACCGAGGACGGTGGAGCTTCGGAGCTCAGCGCGCCGATCAACATCTTGCTCGTCGGCTCCGATGGTCCCACCGGCGAGCCCGAGGACGCCGGTCGGCCGAACGGGTCGCGCGCCGACGTGATCGAGATCGTTCGCATCGACCCGGCCGGCAACCGGCTGGCGCTGCTGTCGATCCCGCGCGACCTGTGGGTCGACATCGGAACGGGGCCGCGACGGATCAACTCGTACTTCGGCGACGATCCCTCGGATCTGGTCCAGGCCGTGACCGAGGTGACCGGCATCCCGATCAACCACTTCATCGCGGTCGACTTCGCAGGGTTCCGTCGGCTCGTTGACCTTGCCGGCGGCGTCGACATCCCGTTCCAAACGTCGCTACGAGACACCCACATCGGCTTCTACGCCGAACCGGGATGTCGCCACCTCGACGGACGCACGGCACTTGCCTACCTGAGGGCGCGCCACGTGCAGACCCTCGATCCCGCCACCGGCGAGTGGGTCGAGGATCAGACGGCCGATCTCGGCCGCATCGCCCGCCAGCAGGACGCGCTCGTTCGCGTGATCGGCGCCGTGCTCACGCACGACTACACCGAGGTCGAGGAGATCCAGCTGCTGACTGACGTGCTCGACGATCTCACCGTTGACGACGGTCTCGGTGTGGCATCGCTTCGCGCGCTGTTCGACACCGCGCGCGGGATCGACGGCCCGATCGAGGCGCACAACATCATCGACGCGACGACTGCGTTCTTCGTCCCTGACGCAAACGCAGTCGTGCTGGCCTACGACCCGGCCGGCGTCCAAGTTGCGGTGGCGTCGTTCCTCGCCGGCAAGAGCTCGTCGGATGAACGCATCGGCGGAGTCGCTCCTCCCGACATCACCTGCTGAACAGAGCAGGTCGACCTCGTAGCGTGCTGCGGATGTTCGAGGTTCGGATGACGGACGAGGTCGATGCGACTGGGGTCGAGGAGCTTCGCGACGCGGTCATCGCCTTCAACGTGGCGACGACCGGCTTCGACGACGGGCGGGCGCTCGGGTGCTTGTTACGTGACGACGACGGACGACTCGTCGCCGGACTCGACGGGTTCACGTGGGGCGGCTACGCGATGATCGAGTGGCTCTGGGTGCGTGACGACCATCGCCACGCGGGACTGGGCGCGCAGCTCGTCGTCGCCGCGGAAACCGAGGTGATCGATCGCGGCTGCTCGGTGATGCGCGTCAACACCCACACGTTCCAAGCTCCCGCGTTCTACGCGCGGCTCGGCTACGCGCAGCTAGGCAGCGCCGCAGACACGCCCGCCGGCCACGGCGAGCTGTTCCTCGAGAAGCGCCTCGGCAGCTGAGCCAACTGGATGTCTGACGCGCGGCTCTGCCGCGTTTCCGACATCCAGTTTCGTGTCCAGGTCAGGCGCTGCTCGACGTCGTCGCCGCGGGCGAAGCGTCACCGACGATCTCGGCGGCGTGATCGTCGCCGAGCATGACGAGCACATCGACGGAGGTCGTCGGAACCACGTTCGCGGTGTGGACAGGAAGCTCCGCCGGCATCGGCTCGACGTCGGCGCCGTGGATCCGCTCGGCGATCAACGATGCCGCCTCGGCAAAACCCGGAGCGAAGTAGACGACCGATCGCTCGAGCCGCATCTCCGCACTCACTGCGGTGAACAGGCCGTAGTCGTCAGCCAGATCACCAGCCAGCGCGCCGCCGGCACCATCGACCGAACTGGCGTTGGCGACCAGGACGCGAGGAAGCGGCGCGCCGCACGTCCCCGGGATGTTGATCGAGATCCCGACCGTGAACTCGGCAAAGTGCGGGGTGGTGGCGTTGACCTCGGTCAACCTCGACACGGTGACATCGAACGTCCTGGCCACCATCGCCGGAGTGTCACCTTCGGCGATTCGGTACGTGCCGACGGCGTCGGCGGTGCACGACGGGTTGACGTACCAGGGGACGCCCAGTTGGCCGATCCGCTCGCCGAGCTCGCCGTAGACGAGCGTCACGTGGTCGAACGTCGGCTGGTACAGCTCGAACGACTTGACGAAGCCGACGATCTTGCCGTCGACGGCACTGACCGCCAGCTGCCACGCCGGCGGGCGATCTCGATCGACGGTGAGGTCGGCGAGATCTGGAAGGTCGCCGATGTGGTAGCCGGTGGCAGTCACCGGATCAGAGATCGGCCGCACGATCCCGGGTGGCCGGTCCAGGTTGGCGACGAGCGTTCGGCCGTCGCGAGCTGCGGCGAGGTCGAGGATCGTCGGGAGCGGCGACGTGCTCTCGCACGCCCACACGGCGGCGTTGCCGAACTGCTCGAGGGAGAACCGGTGCATCTCGCAGGCAGGACCGGTGGCGGAGAACAGGGCGAGCTGCTCGATGTCGGCAGGGACGAGGAAGTACTTCGTCCAGAACATCCTGCCGGCATCGTCGGTGCCACCCGTCCCGCCGCTGCTGAACCCGACCGACTGGCCCGACGAGGCCGCGTCCAGCGCATCGGAGCATGCACTGGAGGCACCCGCCAGCAGACAGAACGTCGTCGCCGTCATCTCCAACCGGTACGAGGTGATACCGGTCGAACCCAACACCAGGTTGGCATCCTGCAGCGTGATCTCGCGCTTGCCGATCCAATCGGAGAGCTCGGGTTCGGTCACTCGCTCGAAGTCGGACGTCCCGGTGAACGACGTCGTCGTCGCTGGATCGGTGTCCGGCACCGGGGCCGGCGCGAGCGTCGAGCCATCCGTCGTCGCCAGCGGACTGTCGGAGGTGTGGCGGCCTCGCCCGATGACGAAGATCGCCGCCACCAGCACGGCCAACACCACGGCGGCCACTTGAAGGCGGTGCCCGTTCGGCCGTTCGAACAAGGGCACTGGATGGTCGATCTCTGCGCGGAGCTCCTTCGCCGCGGTCCGGATCCGGTCATCGATCATTCGTCTGGCTCCTCGTTCAGGCGCAGCGCGAGCGTTCGTCGTGCGCGTTGGAGATGGGTCTTCGCCGTGGGGACGGCGATCTGCAAGGTCGCCGCCGCCTGCTCGATCGACAGGTCGTCGATGTACACGAGAGCGATGAGGCTGGCCTGTCGTCGCGGCAACCGGCGAACGTGCGACCACACGTGGTCGTGCGTCGGCGGTTCCGCCGACGGCCGTTGGCGGCGGCCGGCGAGGCGGGTCAGCGACCGCGCTTCCACACCGAGCCGTCGCCGCCAGGTGAGGGCCCGGTTGATGGCCACACGCCGCACCCACAGGTCTGGCCGATCGAACTCGGCGATGGTGCCCCACCGACGATGGGCGGCGATGAACGCCTCCTGCGCCACTTCGGCGGCAACCTCGCGTTCCGCCGTGACACCGGCGACGACACGCAGCACTGCGAGGTAGTGGTCACGATAGAAGTCGTCGAACGTCAGGCGCGGCGCGACCTCGACGACGACCGCATGCACCACGTCCTCCGACACGATCAGAACACTCTCAGGTCCCTCCCGGTGGATGACACGCGTCGCGAGTTGGTCAGTTCCCGAGTGCGGCGATGGCCCGTGGGACGTCGGTGAAGTGGTCGACGAAGGCGTCGACGACGTACGCAGCGAAGTCGGATCGGCTTCTGATGCCGGCCTGCAGGGTGGCGATGAACCGAAGCCCGGCGCCAGTTGCCGCAGCTGCATCACCCGGCGAGTCGCCGACGTACACGCACTCCCTGGGGAGCGCGCCGGAGTCGGCCAGCAGTGCGTCGAAGACCCGAGGGCTCGGCTTGAGCTCGGCGACGTTGTCGGCGTGGTACACCCGCGCCAGTCGTTGCGCGAGTGGATGGCTCGGGGCGATGAGGTGCTTGATCTCGCCCTCAGCCCTCGACGTGAGCAGCATGACCGTGCGGCCCGAAGCGATGAGTGCGTCGAGCACGTCGAGGTGCTCATCGGGCAGCACGTCGAGCAACCCGGTCTCGATGTGCCGGTCGAACACGGGCAGGTAGATCCGTTCGAACTCGGTCACGTCGACACCTGGCGATCGAGTCGGCAGCGCGTCGAACAACGGCATGCCCCACGTCGCGAGGTGCACCGCCCGATCCATCGGCGCGCAGCCCATCATCTCCAGCACCTCGTTCTCCATCACGAAGCACGCTGCCTCCGTGAGGATCAGCGTGTCGTCGACGTCGAAGATCACCGTCGAGATGGCGGTCACGGCCGCATTCTGCTGCGACTTGGATGTCTGGGCGCGGCACGTTGCTGCGTTCGGACATCCAGTGTCAGTCGGCTGAATCCAGCGAGGCGGTGATTCGCTCGAGCTCGTGTTGGAGGCGTTGACCGGTGGCGAGGTCGACGCCGAACTGGCTGCCGAGCTGGAAGGGCACGGTCGCCACCTGATCGCGCAACGCCAGGCCGCTCGAGGTCAACGCGACCAGGACGCGACGCTCGTCGTCAGGATCGCGTTCGCGGGTGACGTGGCCGGCCGTCTCCAGCCGCTTCAGCAACGGGGTGAGCGTGCCGCTGTCGAGCTGCAGCCGCTCCCCCAACGCGCCCACCGTCATCGTCTCGCCCGGCGCAGCGGCGTGCTCCCAGAGCACCAGCAGCACCAGGTACTGCGGGTAGGTCAGCCCGGCTGCTTCGAGCAGCGGACCGTACGCCCGAGTGACCGCACGACTCGCCGCGTAGAGGGCGAAGCACAGCTGCCGATCCAGTTCGAGCTGCGGGTAGCTGGTCACGACGTCAGTCTACGAGAAACTGGCAGTTGCGCAATCTGATTGTGCACAATATGATTGTCCGCATGCAGACGCTCTACACCATCACCGCAAACGCCACGGGCGACGGCCGCAACGGCCACGCCACCTCCGACGACGGCATCCTCGACGTCGACCTGCGCATCCCCAAGGAGATGGGTGGCGCCGGCGGGGCCGCCAACCCGGAGATGCTGTTCGCCGCCGGCTACGCCGCGTGCTTCCACTCGGCGCTGAAGGTGGTCTCCAAGGAGACCGGCGCCAACGTCGAGGGCTCCGAGGTCTCGGCCACGGTCGGCATCGGCATGCTCGACGGCGGCGGCTTCGGGCTCGAGGTCGAGCTCGACGTCAGCCTTCCCAACGTCACCGACCGCACTGCCGCCGAAGCGGTGGTCGCTCGCGCCCACGAGGTCTGCCCGTACTCCAACGCCACGCGCGGCAACATCCCGGTGAAGCTCACCGTCGTCTGACCGTTCCCCACGTTTGGTCGCTGCGCCACCCATGCGGTGGCGCAGCGATCAAACGGTCAGCGCCGTGAGCGCCTCGAAGCACTCACGCATGACATCGTTCAGCGATCGCGCCCGACCGGTGAGCCAGCGCTCGAACGCGACGCGGAGCACGGCGATGCCGGCCTCAGCAGCCAGGCTCGCCTGCGGTTCGCCGACGCCTCGCCCACGCAAGGCAGCACCGAGCGAATCGGCGAGACCGGCGAGCTTGATCAGCTCACGCTCGTGCAGCTCGCGGTTCGCCGTGATCAGCGACTGACGTTGACGCGAGAACGTTCGGTTGGCACCGATCATCGATGCTGCCTCGTCGAGTGCCAGCGCGATCGTCTCCATCGGTGACGATGTCGCGGGCGCGGCGTCGACGGCGGCGACCATCCGCACGCCGAGCATCTCCGACCCGGCGAACAGCACCTCGCGCTTGTCGGCGAAGTGACGGAAGAAGGTGCGTGGCGTGACACCGGCTCGCTCGGCGATCTCGGCGACCGTGGTCCGCTCGTAACCCTGCTCGACGTAGAGCGCCATCGCCGCCTCGCGAAGACGTCCGGTGGCTCCCGGTTCCCAGCGACCCATCCCACGAGTCTAGGTGATGACATTCCGTGACATCAGGTGTATGGTGATGTCATCCAGTGACATCAGGTCACGTGGGGACAAGGAGAGAGCCATGCGCGTCTTCGTCACCGGAGCATCGGGTTGGATCGGGTCGGCCGTCGTGGCCGAGCTGCTGGGCGCCGGCCACCGCGTCGTCGGCCTCGCCCGTTCGGACGACGGGGCCGCGAAGGTCAGCGCGCTCGGCGCCGACGTGTTGCGCGGCGACCTCGATGACCTCGACAGCCTCCGCGCCGGCGCTGCGGCGAGCGAAGGGGTCGTCCACATGGCCTACGTGCACGACTTCACGCAGATGGCGGCGGCGGCGCTGACCGACCTGGCGGCGATCGAGGCAATGGGCGACGCGCTCGCCGGCACCGGGAGCCCGCTGGTGATCGCCTCCGGTGTCGTCGGACTGGTGTCCGGCCGCGTCGCCACCGAGGAGGACGACGCCGATCCGGGCGCGCACCCGCGAATCGCCGGTGCGAACGCCGCGCTGGCGCTGGCCGACCGCGGTGTGCGACCGATCGTGCTGCGCCTCCCGCCCACCGTGCACGGGCCTGGCGACCACGGATTCGTCGCCACGCTCGCATCGATCGCACGCGAGCACGGTTCGTCGGGCTACGTCGGCGACGGTTCGAACCGCTGGCCCGCCGTCCATCGCCTCGATGCGGCCAATCTCGCGCGACTCGCTGTCGAGCAAGCTCCAGCCGGCTCGATCCTGCACGCCACCGCGGAAGAGGGCGTCGCAGCGCGCGACATCGCCGAGTCGATCGGTCGCGGCCTCGGCCTGCCCTCCGAATCGATCCCCGCCGAGCAGGCCGCCGAACGCTTCGGCTGGCTGGCCCGCTTCTTCGGCGCCGACGTCCCCGCATCGAGCGCGCTCACTCAGCAGCGCCTCGGCTGGACGCCCACCCACCCCGGCCTCATCGCCGACATCGACGCCGGCTACTACACGGCGCCGTGAGCCTCAGCGGCGCTTGACGCGAGCCCCGGTGATCCGAACGGGAGCGGACGCAACGGCCGCGGCGAGTTCGGGGTTGCGGTGTGCGATGGCGCGAATCGCCATCGCCAACGACTTGCCGACCAGCGGGCGATCGTCGTCGACCGCTTGCCCGATCAGCGCAAGGCCCTGCAGGAAGCGCTCGTCCGCTGCTGTCTTGTCGTGCAGGGCCAGGCTCCACAGCAGAGCGAACGCGGCGCGCTTGACGAACTCGGCCTCGTCGGTCGCCCACTCGTCGACCTTGGGCCACGCGTGCGGCGTGCGATCGAAGAGGCTGAAGCACACCGTGTCGCAGATCGCCCAGTTGTCGAACTCGCGGCACCAGCGGTCCATCTGCGCCGGCGTGACCGCAGCGGGATCGTCGACGAGCGAGGCGACGATCCGGGCTTCGTACCACCCCGACGTCCACAGCGCGGCCGCGAGCGCGTGGTCGACGCCAGTCTGCTTGGCGAGCACCTTCATCAGCGCCATCGGTACACCGAACGCGCGGTCGGTGTGGATGCCGTAGCGCGGCCCCATCTCGTCACGCACCTGTGACGAGGCGTGCGACTCCAACCACGTGAGGCACTCCGCCAGCCGCAGCGAGGTGCTCAATGCGAGCGAGGCAGTCCGAGCACGTGCTCGGCCACGTAGGCGAGGATCAGCTCCTGGCTGATCGGTGCGATGCGCGGCAGCCGAGACTCGCGGAAGTAGCGCTCGACGTGGTACTCGGTGGCGTAGCCGAACCCGCCGAGCGTCTGGACGGCGCGGTCGGCGGTGAAGAACCCGGCCTCGGCCGCGAGGTACTTGGCCAGGTTGGCCTCCTCCCCGCACGGCAACCCGGCATCGATCCGCTCCGCGGCTTCGCGCACCATCAACGACGCGGCGCGCAGCTTGGCGTGCGCTTCGGCGAGCGGGAAGGCGATCCCCTGGTTCTTGCCGATCGGCCGATCGAACACGATCCGCTCGTTGGCGTAGGCGACCGCGGTTCGCAGCGCGGCCCGCCCGATGCCCAGCGCCTCGGCGGCGATGAGGATCCGTTCGGCGTTGAGGCCATCGAGGAGGTAGCGGAAACCGCGGCCCTCCTCACCCACCCGGTCGGCGACGGGCACGCGCACCGAGTCGTACGTCGTCTCGCACGACGCCACGGCGTTGCGGCCCATCTTCGGGATCGCCCGCACGCCCACGCCCTCCGCATGTCGATCGACGAGGAACAGCGTCATCCCGTCCGTCGGCTTGGCCGCCTCCGCCAGCGGGGTGGTGCGTGTCAGCAGCAGGATGCGGTCGGCCTCGAGTGCTTTCGTCGTCCACACCTTGCGGCCGGTGACGACGTACTCGTCGCCGTCACGCACCGCACGCGTGGTGATGCGCGTCGTGTCCGTTCCCGCATCCGGCTCGGTGACGCCGAACGCCACGTGCAGCCGGCCGGCGGCGACGTCTGGCAGGAACCGCTCGCGCATCGCCTCATCACCGTGCAGCACCACCGGGTGCATGCCGAAGATCGACAGGTGGATCGCCGAGGCACCGTTCATGCACGCGCCCGACGCGGCGACCTCCTCGAGCACGGCCGCCGCGTGCAGCACGCCACCACCGCCGCCACCGAAGCGCTCCGGGATGGCGACGCCGACCCATCCCGCTGCGGCCATCGCCGCGTAGAAGTCCCACGGGAAACGGTGCTCGGTGTCGCACGCCGACCAGTACTCGTCGGGGAACCTCGAGCACAGCGCGGCAACGCTCTCGCGGATCAACCGGATCTCGTCGTCACCGTCGGCAGCCATCGCCGGAGACTAGAACGACGCACCGATCTGGACCGTTCGACTGGACCATCCGACGTGGCACAGTGCTGCGGTGCCGCCGTTCGTGATCGCCACCACGCTCGCCCAAACGCCCGCCGCCGACCGTCTGGAGATCGGCGAGGTGGTCATCGCCGTCGACGGCACCGGCACGATCACCGCCGTCGAGCCAGCGAACAGCACCGGCGCCGACGCACTCCTGCGCACCGATGCGGAGGTGATCCGCACGGCACAGGGCGAGCTGCTGCTGCCGGGGATGATCGACCTGCACGTGCACGCGCCGCAGTGGCCGCAGCTCGGCACCGGGCTCGACCTCCCACTCGACCGGTGGCTGTTCGAGCACACGTTCCCGCTCGAAGCGCGCTACACCGACCACGCGTTCGCCGTGTCGGTGTGGGACGACATGGTGCCGACGCTGCTCCGCCACGGCACGACCACGGCGGTCTACTTCGGCACCAACGACACGACGGCGACCACGCTGCTCGCCGGTGCCTGCGCCCGTCACGGTCAGCGAGCATGGGTGGGCCGCGTGGCGATGGACCACCCCGATGGCACCCCACCCTGGTACCGCGATGCGAGTGCTGCGGAGGGTGTCGACGCCAGCGCCCGATCCATCGACGAGATCGTCGCCATCGGCAGCGAGCTCGTCCGCCCGATCATCACGCCGAGGTTCACGCCGGCGTGCACCGACCAGCTGCTGCACGGTCTCGCCGATCTCGCCGAGCGAACTGGCTGCCTGGTGCAGACGCACGCCGACGAGAGCGACTGGGTGCGCGGGTACGCGCAGGACCGCTTCGGTAGCAGCGAGACGGCCGCATTCGCCGCCTTCGGGTTGCTGCGCGATCACACCGTGCTGGCCCACGGCAACCTCGTCGACGACGTCGCCGCCGGGCTGATCGCCCATGCCGGCGCCGGCATCGCCCATTGCCCGTTGAGCAACGCCTACTTCGCCAACGCAGTCCTGCCCGTGCGGCGTCTGATCGTACGGGGCGTGCGCGTCGGCCTCGGCACCGACATCGCCGGCGGCGCGTCGCCGTCGCTGCTGCACCAGTGCCACGACGCGGTCACCGTGTCGCGACTGCTCGACGACGGCACCGATGCAAGCGTCGCCGCTGCCGAGCGCGGCACACCCGCCAGCCGCATCGACACGACGACTGCGTTCTGGTTGGCGACCGCCGGTGGCGCCGACGTGCTCGGCGAGCCACTCGGCCTGATCGCACCCGGGCGGCGCTTCGACGCGTTCACCGTACGCACCGGCGACGGCACCAACGCCGTGCGCACCTGGCCGGACCTCGACGACGCCGAGCGCACGTTCGAGAAGGTGGTCCGCCTCGCCGGGGCGGCCGAGACCGCCCGGGTGTGGGTGAACGGTCGCACGGTCATCGACCATGATGTGCCGGCATGAAGGACTGGGCATGAGCAGCACATCGGACCTCCCCTCGCGCGCCCGCGTCGTGGTCATCGGTGGAGGGATCATCGGCACCTCTGTCGCCTACCACCTCGGCCACATGGGCTGCACCGACGTCGTCCTGCTCGAGCGCGATCAGCTCACCAGCGGCACCACGTGGCACGCCGCCGGCCTGATGGTGACCTTCGGTTCGCTGTCGGAGACCAGCACGGAGATGCGCAGGTACACCCGCGACCTCTACGCCCGCCTGGAGGAGGAGACCGGCCTGGCCACCGGCTTCAAGCCCGTGGGCTTCATCGAGCTGGCGACCGAGCCGGACCGTCTGGAGGAGTACCGCCGCGTCTCTGCGTTCAACCGGTACTGCGGTGTCGACGTGCACGAGATCTCCGGCGCCGAGGTCGGGGAGATGTTCCCGCTGGCGCGCACCGACGACGTGCTCGCCGGCTTCTACGTCGAGGGTGACGGCCGGGTGAACCCGGTCGACGTGACGATGTCGATGGCCAAGGGCGCCCGCCAGCAAGGCGTCCAGGTGATCCAGGGCGTCGCTGCGCTCGACGTGCTGACGCGCAACGGTGCCGTGTGCGGCGTGCGCACGGCCCGCGGCGACATCGAGGCCGAGGTGGTCGTCAACTGCACCGGCATGTGGGCCCGCCAGCTCGGCGAGCGCGTCGGCGTCAACATCCCGCTCCAGGCGGCCGAGCACTACTACCTGATCACCGAGCAGATCGAGGGGCTCAGCTCCGACTGGCCGGTGATCGAGGACCCGAACAACTACGGCTACTACCGCGAGGAGGTCGGCGGCCTGATGATCGGCCTGTTCGAAGCGGTCTGCGCGCCGTGGAACGTCGGTCGCATCCCCGAGGACTTCTCCTTCGGCACGATCCAGCCCGACTGGGATCGAATGGGTCCGTACGTGGAGCGGGCGATGAGCCGCGTCCCGATCTCGATGGAGACAGGCATCCGCACCTTTTTCTGCGGCCCGGAGAGCTTCACTCCCGACCTGGCACCGATCGTCGGTGAAGCGCCCGAGCTGCGCAACTACTTCGTCGCCGCAGGGCTCAACTCGATCGGCATCCTCACCGGCGGCGGGCTCGGGCGGATGCTGGCCCACTGGATCCTCAACGGCCAGCCCGACGCCGACATCACCGGCATCAACATCGATCGGCTGCACCCGTACCAGCGCAACGAGGAGTACCGTCGCACTCGCACCGTCGAGTCGTTGGGGATGGTGTACCAGTGCCACTACCCGGGTCGGTCGATGCAGACCGCTCGCGGGGCGAAGGTGTCGCCGGTGCACCAACGACTGGCCGACCGCGGCGCGTGGTTCAAGGACGTCAGCGGCTGGGAGGGCGCCGACTGGTACGCCACCGACGGCGCGACCCCCGATCCGGGGCTGCTCACGTGGGGGCGGCCGGACTACTGGCGGAACTGGCAGCAGGAGCACGAGGCTTGCCGCAACGGCGTGATCCTGATGGACATGAGCTTCATGTCGAAGTTCTCCGTGCAGGGCCGCGACGCAGGACGGTTGCTCAACCGGATCTCGGCCAACGACGTCAACGGCGATTGCGAGCAGATCACCTACACGCAGTGGCTCAACGATGCCGGCAAGCTCGAAGCCGACCTGACCGTGACCAAGCTCGACGACGACCGCTTCTTCGTCGTCGCCACCGACACGGCCCATCGCCACGTCGAGACGCACCTGCGCCGCGGCTTCGCCGACGGGCATGCGTTCGCCACCGACGTCACCTCCGCATACGCGCAGCTGAACATCCAGGGTCCGCGGTCACGTGAGCTGCTGCAGTCGATCACCACCGTCGACCTGTCGAACGAGGCGTTCCCGTTCCGCACCGCGCGCACCATCGACATCGGCTTCGCCCGCGTGCTGTGCATCCGCATCACGTACCTCGGCGAGCTCGGCTACGAGCTGTACGTCCCGAGCGAGCAGGCGACGCACGTGTACGACCGCATCGTCGCCGCAGGCGAAACGGTCGGGCTGCGCCACGCGGGGTTGAAGGCACTGGCCAGCCTGCGCATGGAGAAGGGCTACCGCGACTACGGCCACGACATCGACAACACCGACTCGGTGCTCGAAGCCGGACTCGGCTTCGCCGTCGACCTCGACAAGCCGGATGGGTTCATCGGGCGCGATGCCGTGCTGGCGATGAAGCAGGCGGGGCTGCTGACCCGACGGCTGGTGCAGGTGCAGCTGACCGACCCCGACCCCTTGCTGTTCCACGCCGAGGTCGTTCACCGCGACGGCAAGCCGGTGGGCTACCTGCGCGCCGCGTCGTACGGGTTCACGCTCGGCGGTGCCGTCGGCCTGGCGATGATCGAAGCCGGCGAACCGGCGACCGCCGCCTACCTGCGCGACGCGTCGTGGGAGGTCGACATCGCCGGACGAATGGTTCCGGCGATCGCCTCGATGCGTCCGCTGTACGACCCGGCCAACGAGCGGATCAAGTCCTGATCGAGCAGAGCTTCAGCGGACGGGGGCGAGCGCGTCCATCAACGCGGCGAGCATCGTCACGTCTCGCTCGTAGCTGAGCTTCGCTGCAGCCTGCTCGACACGCATCCAGCGGACGTCGTCGACCTCCGCGTTGGGACGGAACTTTCCGCTGACCGGGCTCATCGCCCACCACCGGATGCTCTTGTCGCGCCCGCGGCGATCGACGTAGACCGTGGTCGGCAGCTCCGGCCCGACCTCGCAGACCAGCCCGGTCTCCTCCAGCACCTCGCGCTGTGCGCCCTCGAGCGCGTCCTCGCCGTCTTCCAGCTTGCCCTTCGGCAACGACCAGTCGCGAGCTCGCGGACGATGGATGACGAGGATCTCCAACCGACCCTTCGGAGTGGTGCGCCACACGACGCCGCCGGCTGCTTCGATCACGGCGGTCACCTTACGGTTGGCGCTCTCGCCGTTCGCGGACCGTCGCGACGCTGGTCAGGCGGTCGTTGCTCCGGGTCGGCCGAAGCGCGCCAGGGCGGCGTTGCTCCAGCCCTGCTCACCCGTCACTTCGCGACCCAACCAGTCGGGCGGCACGAACGCGTCAGCTGCCTCATCGGTGTCGAATTCGACCTCCGCGACGATCAACCCGAGCAGCGGCTCGTCGTACACGTCGACGTCGGCGTGCATCCCCGGCGTCGCCACGGCGCCGACGTTGACGTGGCGGCGGACCTTGTCGATGCGCCGGCCGTCGGTGAACGGCCAGAGCTCCTCGGCCTCGTCGATCGAAAGCGCGTGCTCGACCTCGATCCGCGACCGGCCGCGCCCCGCCTTGACCGTGAGGGATGCCCCGCGATCGACGATGCGGACGCGTACCTCGACGTCGTCCTCCTCGGCCAGGTAGCCCTGGCGGATGCGGTGACCGGGTGCCGACGAGACGGTGTCCGGCAACCGCTCGACGATGAACTTCCGCTCGATCTCGAAGGGCATGGGCAGAGTCTCGCAGCTCGACGCGTCCCGCCCGGGTGGAGGGTTTCAGGCCCACCCGAGCGAGCGCCAAACCTCCGCACCGGCCGAGTGGAGGGTTTCAGGCCCACCCGGGCGAGCGCGGAACCCTCCGCGCGACTCGAGTGGAGGGTTTCAAGCCCACCCGAGCGAGCGCCAAACCCTCCGCGCGACTCCGGTGGAGGGTTCCAAGCCCACCCGAGCGAGCGCCAAACCCTCCACGCGGGCCGGGCACACGCAGCGCCACGGCTACCGTGACGACGAGCCCCGATGACCGCACTCCAGACGTTCACCCACGACAGCCTGCGCGCCGACGAGGTGGTCGACGCGCTGGTCGCCGACGGCCTGGTCGCCGCCTCGGTGCACGAGATCCGCGACGTGCTGCTCGACACCGCCGACGGGCGACTGCACCGCGCCGGGATGCGCCTGATCGCCCGACCTGGGTCGGTGACGTTGCACGCTGCCGGCTCCGTGCCGGCGACCCTTCCGCTCGAAACCACGCCGCGCTTCGTCGACGACCTCCCCCGCGGACCGCTGCGCAGCCGACTCGCCGGCATCATCGAGATGCGCGCCCTGCTGCCACTGGTCTCGCTGAACGGCCGTGGACATCGGCTGCAACGCCGTGATCGCGCCGGCAAGGTGACCGTCGCGGTCGACGTGATCGAGACGCCGCTGCTCATCGAGATCGCTCCGTCGACGGGCCACGCCGCTGCAGCGGCGCGCGTGGCCGACCGGCTCGTCACCATCGGCGCCACGGAGATCGGCGCTGCGGCGATCGAGGTGGTGGCCGAGCGAGCGGGTGTCGACCTCGACGGCTTCGACCTCTCCCCCACGCTCGCCCTCCCGCCGCTGCTCGCCGCGAGCGACGCGTTCCGCGCCGTCTTCCTGCGCCTCGCCGAGGCGATCGAGCTCAACTGGCAGGGCACCCTGGACCAGACCGACACCGAGTTCCTGCACGACCTGCGCGTCGCCGTGCGGCGAACTCGATCGGTACTGGGACAGGCCAAGGACGTGCTCGACGACGACGAGCGCAAGGCGTTCGCCCGACGCTTCCAGTGGCTCGCCAGTGCGACCGGCCCGGCGCGCGACCTCGACGTGCTGCTGCTGGAGTGGCCGGCGCTGGCCGCAGAGTCCGGGGCGCGAACCGTCGAGCTGCTCGGGCCGGTGCTCGCCACGCTCGAGCGCCACCGCGCCGACGCGCATCACGCGCTGACCTCGGCGATGCAATCGGCACGTGCTCACCGTTTGCTGGCCGACTGGCGCACGTTCCTCACCGCCGAGCCGAGCGAGACGGACGGCGGCGACCGCGACATCGTCAGCGATCGGCCGAGCCGGGCCGACCAGCCGTTCGTCGAGGTCGCGGCGAAGCGCATCAAGGCGGCGCACCGTCAGCTGCTGTCGCAGGGCCGGCTGATCACCGCCGCCTCGCCCGACGAGGATCTGCACGAGCTGCGCAAGGACGCCAAGAAGCTGCGCTACGCGATCGAGTGCCTCGGCGGCGTGCTTCCGTCGGCGCCGCGCAAGGTGTTCGTCAAGCGGCTGAAGTCGTTGCAGGACAACCTCGGGCGCCACCAGGACGCCGCCGTGCACGCCGACGAACTGGTGCGCGTGGCCGGCGATCTCGGCACGGGCAGCGTCGACGTCGAGACGTTCCTCGCGCTCGGGCAGATGCGCGAGCGCCTGGAGCGCGATCGCGACGCAGCACGCGCCGAGTTCGCCGCGCAATTCGACGCGTACGACAGCAAGGCGACCGAGGCCGACCTGCGCGCGCTGCTCGGCACGGACGACCGATGAAGACCGTCGCGACCTACAGCATCAAAGGTGGCGTGGGGAAGACCACCGCCGCCGTGAACCTCGCTGCGGCGGCCGCCGAGCAAGGCGTGCGCGTGCTGCTGTGGGACCTCGATCCGCAGGGCGCGGCGACGTTCTCGCTGCGCGTCAAGCCGAAGGTGAAGGGTGGCGCGGGCACGATGGTCGGTCGCCACGGTGAGCTCGGGCGACACCTGCGCGGCACCGACCTGCCGTCGCTCGACGTGGTGCCCTCCGACTTCTCGATGCGCCACCTCGACGTGCGCCTCGACGACGTCAAGCACCCGGCCCGCAGGCTGGCGGAGCTGCTCGACCCGGAGGCGGAGCACTACGACCTGGCCATCCTCGACTGCGCGCCGTCGATCTCACTCGTCAGCGAGAGCGTGTTCGGTGCCGCCGATGCGTTGCTCGTGCCGACGATCCCGACACCGCTGTCGGCCCGAACGCTCGGCCAGCTGACCGACTTCCTCGTCGAGTGGGAAGCGCCGCCCGCGGTGCTGCCGTTCTTCTCCATCGTCGATCGCCGACGCAAGCTGCAACGCACCTTCATCGAGCAGCTGCGCGCCGAGTGGCCGCACCTGCTCCATGCCGAGCTGCCCAACTCGACGGTGTTCGAGCGCATGGGCACCGAGCGCGCGCCGGTGACGTCGTTCGCTCCGAGGTCGGCCGCCGCCGAATCCGTGCGCGCCCTGTGGCAGGAGATCGCCGTTCATCTCTGGTGAACCGGGCGCTCGCTCGTGAGCGCCATGATGAGGCGATGCAGACACGGGAGATCGAGTACCAGGCCGACGGGCGCAACCTGATCGGGACGCTGTACGGCGAGACAAGCGGGGCGCCACAACCCGGCGCGGTCGTCTACCACGAGGGTCCGGGCGTGAGCGATCACGCCAAGGCGAATGCTCAGCGACTTGCGGAGCTCGGCTTCATCGCCTTCGCCGCCGACTACCACGGCGGCGGCGTTCCGGCACCCGCGGACGAGATGATGCCCCGCCTGATGGGACTCATCGGCGACGGGGCACGCACCCGTGAGCTCGGCGTGGCTGCACTGGACGTGCTGCTCGCCCAACCTGGCGTCGACGCATCACGTATCGCGGCGATCGGCTACTGCTTCGGCGGAACGATGGCGTTGGAGGTCGCCCGCAGCGGCGCCGCGGTTCACGCCACCGTCGGCTTCCACTCCGGGCTCGGCACGTCGAGCCCGCAGGACGCAGCGAACATCACCGGGTCGGTCCTCGTCTGCATCGGCGCCGACGATCCGTTGATCCCCGCCGCGCAGCGCCACGCGTTCGAGGAGGAGATGGCTGCCGGGGGCGTCGACTGGCAGATGCACCTCTACGGCGGGGTGCAGCACAGCTTCACCAACCACGACGCCCACCTCGCCTCGATCCCGGGAATCAAGTACGACGCCGAAGCCGATCGCCGCTCGTGGGCCGCGATGCTCGACCTCTTCGATCGGCAGCTCGCTACCCGGATGGGGTGACCGCAGCAGGGGATGCCACCACTGAGCGGACCGGCACGGCCACAATGGACGCGTCCTGTCCGCGGGCAGACACGAGCACAGAGGTTCCCCCGCCATGATCCCCACCCCTCGGTCGATGACGCGCCGCATCGCGGCCATCGGCATCAGCCTGTCCGTCATCGGCGTCGCATGCAGCGACGACAGCAAGTCCGCCGACACCACGGTGCCGGCCACGGCCGAACCCACCACCAGCTCGTCGGCAAGCACCTCGACCACCGAGGCGCCGACGACGTCGACCACGGAGCTGATCACCACCACCACGGTCGCCCCCGACCCCGTGAACCCGCTCACCGGCACGCCGTTGAGCACCGACCCTGCCGTCGTCAACCGCCCGGCCCTCGTCGTCAAGATCGACAACGCTCCCGGCGCTCGCCCGCAGACCGGGTTCAACGAAGCCGACCTCGTCTTCGAGGAGATCGTCAACGACAACCTCACCCGGTTCGCGATGGTCTTCCAGAGCCAGGGCAGCGACCCCGTCGGGCCGTGCCGCAGCGGGCGCATCCAGGACATCAACCTGTTCGGTTCGCTGAGTCACCCGCTGTTCGCGTGGAGCGGCGGCAACAAGACGGTGACCGCGGCGATCGACGCCAGCGACCTCGTCAACATGGGCCCGAACCGCGTCGGCGTCTACTTCCGCACGAACGACAAGAACGTCCCGCACAACCTGTACACGAACACGTCCGCGCTGTGGGCCAAGGCTCCGCCGGACACGCACGCACCACAGCAGCAGTTCCAGTACCGCGCCGCAGACGAGGCCCCGGGTGGCGTGCCGGCCGGCAACGTCGACATCAAGCTCGATGCCATCGACGTCCACTGGACCTGGGATGCAGCCAGTGGCCTCTACCTGCGGACGATGGAGCGATCGGTCCACCGTGACGCCGCGACCGGGGCACAGGTCAGCACGAACAACGTCCTCATCCTGGTGATGAACTACCTGCCGGGGATCTCCGACAGCCCCGACGCGCAGACGATCGGCACGGGCGAGGCGTTCCTGTTCTCCGGGGGCAGCGTCGTCCACGGCACCTGGAGCCGCAGCGATCGTTTGCTGCCGTTCACGCTGACCGCCGACGATGGCAGCCCGATGAAGCTGACGCCCGGTCGCACCTTCATCGAACTGCCTCGTCAGGGTGGCAACGTCGCACCCAACCCCTGAGGGCCGGTGCGGCGTCGCCGTCCGTCAGTCGCCGTCGACCTTGTCGAGGACCTCGTGCGCCTTGCCGGCGACGTCGCCGATCACGCCATCCTTCGACGCCAGCTTCTCGGCCTCGGCGTCGATCTTCTTGGCGACGTCCTGCAGCTGCGCCTTCGGATCCTTGCCGCCCTTCTTCCCGCCGAACAAACCCTTCAAGCTGTCGAGCAGACCCACTGTTTTCTCCTTGTCCGCCGCACCGGGTGTGCGGGCGCGGCGGTCACCCTAATGCGGTCCGGACTCCTGGTGATTCCGTTTGCAGGTTCAGGAATCCGGGCGACGGGGAACGGGCGCGCTGCGCACGGTTGCGGACGCAACCCGACCGTGACGACTGGAACACTGGAGATCATGAGCGAACAACTCGACATCACCGTGCAGATCGCCCTCGACTGCGCCGACCCGCACCAGCAGGCCGACTTCTGGGCCGCGGCGCTCGGCTACACCGCCGATCGCGACGAGGCGTTCGTCCAGCGCATGCTCGACGCCGGCCACGCCACCGACGACGACGTGACGCGACATCAGGGTGTGCTCGTGTGGAAGACCGGCGACGCGATCAGCGACCCGGGCGGGCGCGGCCCGCGCTGGTTCTTCCAGCAGGTGCCGGAGCACAAGTCGGGCAAGAACCGGATGCACGTCGACCTCCAGGTGGGGGCGGCTCGGCGCGACGCCGAGGTGGAACGGCTGCAGGGGCTCGGCGCCACCAAGCTGTACGACGGTCAACTCGGCCCGCAGCAGTGGGTGACGATGGCCGACCCGGAGGGCAACGAGTTCTGCGTGAGCTGACGGCAGAGATTTCCGCAACGATGTCGAGGATCCGAGCCTGGCTCCGTCTCCAGGGCACAACCGGCCGCAACGGCCGACTCGACACAAGGAGAACACGATGGCCAAGTACCTGTTGCTCAAGCACTACAAGGGGGCGCCCGCACCCGTCAACGACGTCCCGATGGATCAGTGGACGCCCGACGAGGTCGAGGCGCACATCCGCTTCATGAACGACTTCGCCGGTCGGCTCGAGCTCAGCGGCGAGTTCATCGACGGGCAGGCGCTGTCGCCGACCGGGGCATGGGTCCGCTACGACGGTGAGGGCCGACCGCCCGTGACGGACGGCCCGTTCGCCGAGACGAAGGACCTGATCGCCGGCTGGATGATCATCGACGTCGACAGCTACGAGCGGGCGGTCGAGCTGGCAGGCGAGCTGTCCGCCGCGCCCGGTGCCGGTGGCAAGCCGATCCACGAGTGGCTGGAGCTTCGCCCGTTCCTGACCGCACCGCCGACCTTCACCCACTGAACCGAGTGAACGCGGTGAACGCCGACGACGTCGAGCTGCGCCGGCTCGTCCCTCGGGTGTTGAGCGTCCTCGTCGGTCGCGGAGCAGACTTCGCGACCGCCGAGGACGCCGTGCAGGAGGCACTCATCCGGGCGATGTCGGCCTGGGAGGCCGGCGTGCCCGACGAGCCAGCGGGGTGGCTGATCACCGTTGCCTGGCGGGCGTTCCTCGACATGACCCGTTCCGTCGCCGCGCGTCGCGATCGTGAGCTGCGGTTCGACACCGAGCCGCTCGGCGGTGCGGTCCCGACGGCGGACGACACGCTGCAGCTCTACTTCCTGTGCGCGCATCCCGATCTGACGCCGTCGTCGGCGGTCGCACTCACGTTGCGAGCGGTCGGTGGCTTGACCACGCGCCAGATCGCCGAGGCCTACCTCGTGCCCGAAGCGACGATGGCCCAGCGCATCAGTCGCGCCAAGCGAGTGGTCGGTCTGGCCGGCGTCGAGCGCCCCGGCGACGTGCGCACGGTGATGCGGGTGCTCTACCTCGTGTTCAACGAGGGCTACTCCGGCAACGTCGACCTCGCCGCCGAAGCGATCCGGCTGACGCGCCAGCTCGCTGCCCTGGCCGACGATCCCGAGGTCCACGGGCTGCTCGCGCTGATGCTCCTCCACCACGCCCGCCGGAGCAGCCGCACCCGAGCGGACGGGAGCATCGTGCCCCTCGCCGATCAGGACCGCAGCGAGTGGGACCGCAGCCTCATCGCCGAGGGGATCGTCATCACCCAGGCCGCGCTCGCCCGCGATCGGCTCGGCGAGTACCAGGTGCAAGCGGCCATCGCCGCACTGCACGCCGATGCCGCACACGTCGACGAGACGGACTGGGTGCAGATCGTGGAGTGGTACGACGAGCTGCTGGCGCTCACCGACACGCCGATCGTTCGGCTCAACCGCGCCGTCGCCGTCGGCGAGGCCGATGGCGCGCCCGCCGGGCTGGCCGCGCTGGCCGACGTGGACCAGAACGTTCCGCGGCGCGAAGCGGTCGCCGCCCACCTGCACGAGAAGAACGGCGACCTCGAGCTGGCGGCACGCCTGTACGCCAGTGCTGCGCGCAACGCCCCCAACCTCGCCGAGCGCGACCACCAGAACCGTCAGGCAGCGCGGCTCAACCAGCGGCTGCACCGATCCGGTTGACTCAGCCGACCGCCTCGGCGGAGTCGGCGTGGTCGGCAACCAGCCGCTCACCCAAGCGTTGCAAGGCCTTGCGGACCTCAGGCGGCTCGATGAGCTCGAACGGCACGTCCATGCTGGCGAGGTACCGGGCCACCCAGTCGGCATCGCCACCGAGCTCGACGATGCAGTGCGCGTCGTTGTGGGAGTCGTCGCGGATGACGCCGATGGAGGCCGGCACGTGGTGCCGCGCCTCCAGCGGGGTGACGTGCAGCCGCACCGTGGCGCGCTGCTCGTAGGACTCGACGGCGACGCCTTGGGCGACGAACGCTGCGGCGTCGGGCGGGTTGCGCGGCACGAAGCGCGCACCGGTGGGACGGACGCGTGCGATGCGGTCGGTGCGGAACGTGCGCCAGTCGCCGCGGTCGAGGTCGTCGGCGACGAGGTACCAGCGCTGCCCCAGCGACACCAGACGGAACGGCTCGACGTGGCGCACCGACTCGCGACCATCGCCGCTGACGTAGTCGAAGCGCACGCGTTCGCTGCGGTGGCAGGTGAGCGCCAGCGTGAGCAACGACGACACGTCGTGACGCTCCGGTGCAAACGAGTCGCGCCGGCGAGACACGCCGACGGTGACGTCGGCGAACGCAGCGACCCGCTCGCGCAGCGATGCGGGCATCACCTGGCCGAGCTTGGCCAGTGCGCTGAGCGCGGCCTCGGCAAGCGCGGGGGACGAGCGCTGGGCGACGTCGTGCAGCGCCACCGCCATCGCCACCGCTTCGTCGTCGTCGACCAGCAGGGGCGGGAGCCGCCCTCCGCTGCCGAGCGAGTACCCGCCGTAGGGACCGGTGGTGGCCTCGATCGGATAGCCCAGGTCGCGCAGCCGGGTGATGTCGCGCCGCAACGTGCGATCGGTGATCTCCAGACGTTCGACCAGCTCGCTGCCCCGCCACGAACCGCGGGAGGAGAGCAGGGCGAGCAGTCGGAGGAGTCGGGCCGGCGTGTCCATCGACCAAGTCTCGCGCCACGTCCGGACTCGATCTGTCCGGAACCGGTCAGGTGTTCGATCGAGGCTCGCCGCGCCGACGGGCGTAGGACACCGTCTGCCGGTCGGGTACGAAGCCGGCGCTGAGGTAGAGGTGGCCCGACGCAGGGTTGGTCGGCTCGAAGCAGATCTTGATCCGCTGCGCCCCTGCCGCGGCCAACCGATCGATGCCGGCGGTGAGGACGTGGCGGGCGAGTCCGCGGCGCTGGTGTTCGTCGTTCGTGCGCATCGGTTCGACGAGGCCCGTGGACGTGGTCGGGTCGTACCAGAACAGTCCGTAGGCGGCGACGTCTCCCTCGGCATCGTGGACCACGAGGTCGAGGTCGGCGCGGTACAGCGACGTCTGGCGCAGCCGCGGCTCGGGGTCGCCGATCTTGCGCTTGGCGCTGATCATGTGGTGCGGACGGTCCATCGTCTCCGCACGGCTCGCCAGCCGGTAGCCGTCGGGTAGCGGGCTCACCGGCGGGCGAGCATCGGCCGCCATCCACGTCTCGACCATCTCACCGTCCTCGCGCTCGAAGCCGTGCTCGATGAGCAGGCCCTGCAGCACGTCGTCGTCTCGGTCGACTTCGAGCACGAGCGTGTCGAGCCCGGACTGCTCGGCGTGCGCGAGCCCTCGTTCGACGACGTGGGCGATCCAGTCCGGTGACGCGTCCGGCAGGAGCAGCGGGTCGAGGCCGACCCGATCACCCCAGTCGGTGGCGACCACCGCAGCTTCCGGCAGATCGAGCTCGTCGAACCAGACCAGCTGCCCGATCGCGTCGGTGGAGCGCGGCGTGCGCCACCACCACTGCAGGTCGGCGGCTTCGAACAGACCAGCCGTCGGATGCGCGCCACGGTTCCGTTGCAGCAGCGTCGTCACAGCCGTCAGGTGCTCGACTCCCGTGAGTTGCACTTCCCGACGTGAGCCCATGGACCGAACGTAGGGCGTCGAGCCGTCTCGGGGTGCACGGTTTGCAATCGGGAACATCTGGGCGGTGCCGAGGTGTTGGACGGCATGATGTCTGTCGTGCCTGCTCCGATCCTGTCCGTCCTCGACCTGGCGCCAGTGGGCAGCGGGACGACGCCGGCGCAGGCGCTGGCCAACTCGGTCACGTTGGCGCAGGAGGTCGAGCGACTCGGCTACCACCGCCACTGGGTGGCCGAGCACCACAACATGCCCGGCATCGCCAGCTCCTCGCCGCCGGTGCTCATCGCCCACCTCGCCGCGCACACCACCACGCTCCGACTCGGATCGGGCGGCGTGATGCTGCCCAACCACTCACCGCTCGCAGTGGCCGAGCAGTTCGGCATGCTCGAAGCGCTGCACCCCGGCCGCATCGACCTCGGGCTCGGTCGCGCGCCGGGCACCGATGGCCTGACAGCGGCGGCGCTGCGCCGCTCACGCGCGGCCGAGACCGGTGAGGACTTCCCCCGCCAGTTCGCCGAGCTGATGGGCTACTTCGACGGGTCGTTCAGCGAGACGCACCCGTTCGGGACGATTCACGCCGTGCCGGCGCGGGGTTACCGGCCGGCCATCTGGCTGCTCGGCAGCAGCGATTTCAGCGCGACGATGGCGGGCCACCTCGGCCTGCCGTTCTCCTTCGCCCACCACTTCGCCGGTGGCAACACCGACGCGGCGATCGCTGCCTACCGCGAGTCGTTCCGACCCTCCCCGACGCTCGAGCAGCCGTACCTGTCGTTGGGCGTCAACGTCGTCTGCGCCGACACGGACGAGCAGGCCCAGTTCCTCGCCGGTTCCGGCGCGCTGGCGATCGCACGGCTTCGTGCCGGGCACCCGGGGCTGTACCCGACCCCGGAAGAGGCCGCCGAGCACGAGTACACGCCGTTCGAGCGCGAGGTGGTGCGTGGCTTCACCCACTCGCACATCATCGGCTCGCCGGAGACGGTGCGAGCCGGTCTGCTGGCACTGGTCGATCGCACCCGAGCGGACGAGTTCCTCATCACGACGATGATCCACTCCCCCGAGGCGCGGCTGCACTCCTACCGCCTCGTCGCCGAGGCGATGAGCCTCACTCCGGTTGCGTAGATCGTGGAAGGCACGGCCGCGACGAACGCGGCCGCTTCCTAGCTCGTCATGCCCTGGAGGCCGACGAGGCCGCGGGCGAGCTCGATCTCGCCCATGTGGCGCAGGCCGTGCTGGTAGATCCAGCACTCCAGCGCGTCGAGCACGGTGATGCCGACCTCGCCGGCGACGCGGGCGCTGTAGGTCGAGGCGATCTGCGGCGGGAACGGGCGCTGCACGATGACACGATCGAACTCGGCGGGGTCGAGCACGGCCAACCAGTCCTCCGTGCGCTGGAACACGGCGCGCTGGTACTCCTTGAACGCGTCGTAGTCACCGATGCGCTGGTGGATCATCTCGTCGACCGTGCGGTGCTTGCCGTGGTCGTTGATCGCCATCTGCACGCGCTCCTGCCACTCGGCGTTCCACACCGGCATCTGCCCGGAGATGGCCATGAACGAGACGTCCTGCATGTTCGTGTAGTGGAACAGGCAGAAGGCGATGGGCAGCACGCCCTCGCGTTCGAAGTGGTTGACGTGCGAGAGGTCCATCGTGTCGACGGCGTCGTAGTACAGCGAGTGCATCGCACGCATGCGCCGCTGCAGGGAGTCGAGGATCAGTGCGTGACCGTTCAGCGTCGTGCTCATTCGCGTGACATCTCCATTCGTGCAGTGGCGTCGATGTCGGCGGCGGATCGCCGCCCGACGGTGTGGAAGGACACCGAGTGCAGCTCGCCGGTGAACGGCGACGGTCCGGTGAGGTCGTCGACGACGGCGGTCAACGGGCCGCGCCCGATGTCGGTGCCGACGGAGCCGAGCATGCGCACGATGCGCGGCACCGCGCCGGTGGCGAGGTCGGCACCATCCACGGCGACGATCACGTTGCCGGCCTTGCCGTCGCGTTCGAAGCGAGCGACGAGCTCGTGCCTGCCCGGCGCCAGCGAGATCGGCGCAGCGACTCGGGTGTGCGTGCCGAGCGCGTTGTAGTCGAACTGCAACTGTCCGTCGGCGACGAAGAAGCAGTGCCCCACGTTGTGGCTGCCACGCGCGTAGAGCACGCCATGCGGGTCGCGATCCGCGAGCACGGTGACGTCTGCGGTGATCGTGAAGCTCCGGCCACCGAGCTGCGGCGAGGCGTCCGTCGGGATGTGCGACAGCGGCGGCAGGTACGTGTACGAGCCGAACGAGTGCGGGCTGCCCGGACGAGCCGGAGACCCGAACAGCTCGATGGATCGATCGTCGAGCGGGAGCACGCCCTTGTCCTCGGCCTCAGCCCACCACAGGTCGACCATCTCGCGCAGCTTCTCCGGTTGCTCGGCGGCGAGGTCGTGGCACTCGCTGAAGTCCTCGTCGAGGTGGTAGAGCCCCCACTCGTCGTCGTCGAACGAGGTGCCGGGCTGGTGGTACGTCGTCGCCTTCCACCCGTCGGCCCAGATGCCTCGGTGGCCCATCTGCTCGAAGTACTGCACACCGCGCGCCGGCGCCACTGCTCCATCGGCGAACGTCGGCGAGAACGAGCGACCGTGCATCGGCAGCTGCGAGTAGCCGGCGACCTCGTCGGGTTGCGGCGCGCCCGTGATGTCGAGCAGGGTGGCCGCGAGGTCGACCGCGTGACAGAACTGCGGCCGGATCTGCCCGGCCTGCGACGCGTCGATGCCCTTCGGCCAGTGCACCACGAGCGGGTCGCGCACGCCACCGCCGTACGTGTTCTGCTTGTACCAGCGCAGCGGCGAGTTGCCGGCCTGTGCCCATCCCCACGGGTAGTTGCTGTGCGAGTGCGGCCCGCCGATGTCGTCGAGGCGGTGCTCGACGATGTCGTCGATGTCCTCCCACATCGCGTTGAAGAAGCTCCACTCGTCCATGACGCCGTAGGGCCCGCCCTCGCGGCTGGCACCGTTGTCGCTGAGCACCATCACCGCCGTGTTCTCCAACAGCCCGTGGTGACGGAGGAACTCGACCAGCCGACCGATCTGCGCGTCGGTGTGCTCGAGCATCGCCGCGAACGCCTCCTGCAACCGGCAGGCGAAGCGCTGCTGGTTCGGCGTCAGCTCGTCCCACGCCGGCACGCCGGGGTTGCGAGGCGCCAACGTGGTGCCGGCCGGGACGATGCCGAGGTCGAGCTGCCGCTCGAACCAACGCTCGCGCCACACCTCGTAGCCCTCGTCGAACGCGCCGCGCCACTTCTGCAGGTACGCCTCCGGCGCCTGGTGCGGCGCGTGCATCGCACCGAAGGCGAGGTAGAGGAAGAACGGGCGATCGGGGCGCACCGACGTGAGGTCGCGGATCCAGCCCATCGAGCGATCGACGATGTCCTCACTGACGTGGTACCCGTCCTCCGCGGTGCCCGGCGGGTCGACGTGGTGGTTGTCGTGGGTCAGCTCCGGAGAGAATTGATCGGTCTCACCCTGGAGGAACCCGTAGAAGCGGTCGAAGCCCTGCTGCAGCGGCCAGTTGGTGTGTGGACCAGCAGCAGAGCACTCCTCCATCGGAGCGAGGTGCCACTTGCCGGCAGCGTAGGTGGCATAGCCGTGGCGACGCATCAGCTCGGCAACGGTGGCCGCGCGCGGGCTGATGCCGCCGCGCATGTGCGGGAAGCCGGTGTTCCAGTTGGACACGCCGCGCATCCCGACGGTGTGGTGGTTGCGCCCGGTGAGCAAGCACGCCCGCGTCGGCGAGCACAGCGCGGTGGTGTGGAAGCCGGTGTAGCGCAGACCGCCGGCCGCGAGCGCGTCGATGTTCGGCGTTGCGAGGGTGCTGCCGTAGCAACCGAAGTGGGAGAAGCCGGTGTCGTCGAGGACGATCGTTACGACGTTCTGGCCGCCGAGCGCCGCGGGAGTCTCCGGCCACCACGGCTCGCTGTCGGCCAACGTGCGCCCGATGCGTCCGCCGAAACGATCGTCGGAGAAGGACTCGGTCACAACATGCCTCCTAGACCCAGCCGCCTGCATAGGCGACGAATTGGCCGGTGGTGAAGCCGCTGGTGCCGTCGATGAACGGCATGGCGAAGGCGGCGAATTCCTCGACGGTGCCGAGCCGGCGCATCGGCACGGCCGCTTCGATCCTGGCTCGGACCGCCGGATCGTCGGCACCGCTGGCGCGACGGAACTCGGGGAAGTCCATGAAGTTCGTGCCGATCGCGTTGACCTGCACGCCGTGGCGCGCGACCTCGGCGGCCACGTTGCGCACGAGCATGTTCGCCCCGGCGCGGGCGGCTGAGTACAGCGGCGCGTTCGGCGTCGGGCGAGCACCGGCTGCGCTGGTGATGACGAGGATCTGGCCACCGCCGCGCTCGACCATCACCGGCGCGACCGCGCGCAAGAAGTGGAACGGGGCCTCGAGGCAACCGGCCACTGCGGCGCGCAGATCGTCGACGTTCGAGTCGAGGAACGAACCGGTGATCACCCGCCCGCTGAACGCCGCTGCGGCGTCGAGCCGGCCGAACCGGCTGAGCGCTGCTTCGACGAGCCTCGGCGCGACCGCCGGATCGGTGAGCTTGCCGCCGCGCTCGACGACCTCGACCGCAGCGCCTCGCTCGGCGAGCTGGGCGAGGAGCTCATCGCTCGGATCACCGAGGACCAGATCGTGCCCGCGATCGGCGAGCAGCAACGCCAGTGGCGGCCCGACGTACGTGCTCGCGTCGTTGACGATCGCAACTCGCTTCTCCCCCATGAGCGCCATTCAAACAATTGTCAGCAAGGCTGTCAACACATTGACGGCGGTGGTACCGTGCGCGTTCGTGAGTGCCGAAGCCGAACAGGCAGTCGATGGGCGCCGGGTCCGCCGCGATCGCAACCGAGACGCGGTGGTCGATGCGCTGCTGGAGCTCCACTTCGAAGGCAACCTGCTCCCGTCGACCGATGAGATCGCCGGACGCGCCGGCCTGTCGCCTCGATCGCTGTTCCGCTACTTCGACGACCTCGACGACCTGGTGCAGACCGCCATCACCCGCCAGCTCGAGCGCGTCGGCCACCTGTTCCCGATCCACGCATCGCCGTCGGCGCCGTTCGAGGTGCGCCTCGCCGCCGTGGTGGTGCACCGCGCCGAGCTGTTCGAGGCGATCGATCCGGCGGCTCGGGTCACCCGCCTGCGCGCACCGTTCCAGAGCGTCGTCGCCGCCCACCTGGCCAAGACGCGCTCATCGTTGCGCAAGCAGCTGTCGATGCTGTTCGCCGCCGAGCTCGCCGAGATGGAGCCCGCGGTCGCTGATGCGCGACTCGCTGCTGCCGACGCGATCTCGTCGTTCGACGCGTGGCGCCTCCTCCGCGACGACCAGCGACTCAGCCGGGCACGCGCCGAACACGCGCTGAGCGAGGCGCTCGCCGCGCTGCTGCGGCCAAGCCCCTCATCCTGAACACCCGCATCCCGAACACCCGCATCCCCAACACGGAGACGACCATGCATGCACTTCGAACTCCCGACGACCGCTTCGTCGGCCTGCCCGGCTACCCGTTCGAACCGCACTACCTCACCGTGGCCGACGGTGACGGTGGCCACCTGCGCGTGCACTTCCTCGACGAGGGCCCCGCTCACGCGGCGCCGGTGCTGCTCATGCACGGCGAGCCGTCGTGGAGCTACCTGTACCGCACGATGATCCCGGTCCTCGTCGCCGCCGGCCATCGGTGCGTCGCGCCCGACCTCATCGGCTTCGGCCGCAGCGACAAGCCGACGGAGCAAGGTGACTACACCTATGCCCGCCATGTCGAGTGGATGCGATCGGCGCTGTTCGATCAGCTCGACCTGCACGACATCACGTTCTTCGGGCAGGACTGGGGCGGCCTCGTCGGGCTGCGGCTCGTCGCTGCGGAACCCGATCGCTTCGCCCGTCTCGTCGTCGCCAACACCGGCCTCCCGACCGGCGAGGCCACGCCCACCGATGCGTTCCTCAACTGGCAGCGCTTCTCGCGTGAGTCGGCGGTGTTCCCGATCGGCGGGATCATCAACGGCGGTTCCACGACTGACCTCGCCGCTGACGTGATCGCCGCCTACGACGCGCCGTTCCCCGACGACTCGTACAAGGCAGGAGCGCGAGTGTTCCCGTCGCTCGTGCCGACCAGCGCCGACGATCCGGCGCACGCCGATCAGGTCGCCGCGTGGGAAGTGCTCGGCCGCTTCGACCGGCCGGTGCTGTGCGCGTTCAGCGACGGCGACGCGGTGACCAAGGGCGGCGAGCGGGCGTTCCTCCGCGGCGTGCCCGGCACCGAGGGCCAACCGCACGTCACCATCGCCGGCGGCGGTCACTTCCTCCAGGAGGATCGCGGGCCCGAGGTCGCCGCGGTCATCAACTCCTTCATCGCGAGCACCAGGAGCTGACGTGCACATCACTCTCCTCGGAACCGGCAACCCGATCCCCGATCCGAACCGCGCCGGGCCGTCGACGCTCGTGCGCGCCGGATCCACGAACCTGCTGATCGATGCTGGACGCGGCGTGCTCATGCGCCTCGCCGGCGCCGGCATGTTCCCCATCCAGCTCGGTGGGGTGCTGATCACGCACCTCCACAGCGATCACATCTCCGATCTCAACGACGTGATCACCAGCCACTGGGTGATGTCGACAGCGCCAACGCCCTTGCGCATCTACGGCCCGCCGCGCACGCAGGAGGTCGTCGATGCGATCCTGGCGATGCTCGGACCGGACATGACCTATCGCCTCGACCACCACCCCGACCTCAGCTGGCGACCGCAGCTGGAGGTCGTCGAGGTCGAACCCGGCGATGCGTTCATCGTCGGGGACGCGCAGATCAGCGTCGGCCGTACGGACCACCGCCCCGTCGAGCCAACGGTCGCGTTCCGCATCGAGCACGACGGCAAGGTCGTCGTGCTCGGCGGCGATGGCGTGCCCTGCGATTCGCTGACGGAGATCTGCCGCGATGCCGATGCCTACGTGCAGACGGTGATCCGCGACGACCTCGTTCGCCTCGTGCCGAATCAGCGCTTCAAGGACATCCTCGACTACCACTCATCCGTCGCCGACGCCGGCCGCACCGCCACCGCGGCTGGGGTGAAGCGCCTCGTGCTGACCCACTACGTGCCGGCGCTCCAGCCCGGCCAGCACGACGCCTGGCGCGCCCTCGCCGCCGAACACTTCACCGGCGAGATCATCGTCGGCGACGACAACCACCACCTCGAGATCTGACGTTCTGGCCAGCCGGCGTTCATTCCGGGCGGGATTCTTCTCGGCAACCGAGAAGAATCCCGCCCAGTTCGTCTCGGCGAAGTACCGATGCTCGACGCACCCAATCTGCCCGACGCCGACGTTAGGTCGCGACCTCGAGCCGCCGGATGCTCGTCTCATAGACCGCGTAGATGAATGCCCCCTCGTTCGTTGCACATGCCGCACCGATGGCATCGAGGCTTCGGATGAATCGCCGCGCCATCTCCTCCGCCGGCAACGTCTGACTCGCGAGGCAAAAACACTTCACCCCGTACGAGAGCACAGCGGCTCGTTCTCCCGCGTTGTAGCGGATTCTCGAGTCCTTCATGAAGACCACCCAACCTTGTCGCCCGCCAGCTTCAGCCAAGTGACGTCGCTGATCATCTCGTCGGCGGGCACTCCGTAGTGCTCGGCGAGTGTGGTCAGCCGCAATCCCTCGGCGCGGAGCAAGGAGGGGACCTTCACTCGTCCCAAGCTTCGATCGAGAAAGAGGTCAGGCAGCCCGTCGGGATGCGACACGAACCATGTCCTCGAGCTGGCCCGCCGGAACTCCGTACTCGTCGGACAGCTCTTCAAGCGATTCCCCTGCCCAGAACCGGCTGAGAACGTCGTCGACTTTCGCCCCGCCCCTCGCGAAGATCGGAGCCCCGAATGCCCGGGCTGGATCAGCCACCACATCCGCCAGTTCATACGTTGGGACGTGGATGAGTCTGGCGTATCCGTCCGGGCCGTACTCGATCCGTCGCAGGTAAGCAGCGATCACGTCGACGAACACACGTTGGTTGTTCCGAATCACGACGAGTTCACGCGCAGCTGTCGAGGCATCAGTCCCGTCACTTTCGGCGAAGTCGTAGAGCAGCTCGGCACCGTCGGTGAAGAGCCGCTTCGAAGCGAGAGCGTTGGCCACACCGATGTTCTCAGTGAGCGCTCTGAGTGCAGGACGAATGCGCTGCATGGGCACGTTGCTCCGACGAATGGCCGCGAGGACGAGCGCTTCAGCTAAGCCGATGAACGGGATGGACGGTTCTCGGTTCGAGGCGGGCTTCCGCCCAGCGATGATCGGCGCTCCCCGAACAACTGATCCGTTCGGAAACCGTCTTTCATAGCCTTGAGCCCAAGTCGCCAGCGTCGAAGGTGGTACGCCCACGATCCGCGCCGCCTCCGCGACCGTGTAGAGCGGGGTCTCGAATCGAACTGAATCTCTTGACACGCTGGCCACGGCTCACCCTCCTCAACCGCATTCAATCAGACACCTGTGACTCGTCGAGGGAGGGAACCACTCCGTCGCTTACACGTGAAGGCCGTCGACGGTTTGGAGGACGTCGGGTTGGTCGTTGTGGCTGTGGGTGAAGCCGAGCTCGCGCTCGCGCTGGACGGTCTCGTGGGAGCGGAGTGCGACGATGTACGCACGTCGCCACGAGTCGGCCGATCGGTTGCCGCCCGACCCGTGCAGCACGCCCTCGGAGTGCACGGTGATGTCGCCGCGACGGATGGGCACCGGCAGCATCACGTCGTCGGGACGCAGGTCGGTCACCAACGTGTGGCTGGCCGATCGATCGCCGTGCAGCGGGTGGTGCGGGCGGACCGGTTCGTGGTTGCTGCCCGGCAGGAACTGCATGCAGCCGTTGTCGAGCGTCGAATCGTCGACGGCCAGCCAGCAGGTGGCCGTGCGGCGATCGTCGGTGTCGATCCAGTAGGCCTGGTCCTGGTGCCAGCCGAACACCGCGTCATCACGACCGGGCTGCTTGGCCAGCAGCTGATCGAAGTCGATCGCCATGCCCTCGCCGCACAGCTGCTCGGCGATGTGCGCCGCTCGTCGTTCGAAGACGTTGCCCACCCAGGCCGGGTGGTAGCGCCGAGGCAGCATCACGTTGACGATGGCGTACGACGAAGGATCGCTGCCGTGCTCGCCGGTGGTCATGTCGTTGAAGTCCTTGCCGTCGACGGTGATCTCGCGCCGAAGGAAGCGGTCGTAGACCGCCTCGATCTCGTCGACCTCGGCCTGCGACAGCACAGCGCGCAGGTGGACGTAGCCGTCGCTCCGGAACGCTGCCCGATCGTCGTCGGTGACCACGTAGGTGCCCGCGCCACGGCGCCAGTCGTCGGCGTGTTCGTCAGCACTCATCTCCGCGACGTTAGGTCGCCGGTCACGCACTCGTCGCTGTGGGTTGCCTCGCCGCCGCAACCGCGAGGCCTCGCACCATCTTGCCGAGCAGCACGCGCATCATCCCGCGGTAGAACCACGCGGTGCCGGTGCGGGCGACGAAGCCGCTGCGCCAGGTGATCTTCGTGCCGTTGGCCTCCGGCGAGAGGTCGATGTCCGCCCGATAGCCCGTCAGCGGCATGCCGTCGAGCAGCACGTAGCTCAGCCGTTCGTTCGGACGCAGCTCGACGATCTCCTCGTGCGCTCGCGTCCGACGCGTCACGAACGTTCCCGTTGCACCGACGCTCTGCGGACCGTCGATGCCGTCGTGCTCCGGCTCGAACGAGCCCAGTGGCGACCACGACGGCCAGCTCGGACGGTCGAGCAGCATCGCGTAGATCACCGCTGCCGATGCCGTGCAGACGGCCGACGCCTCGACCGTTGATCGCTTCCTCGACGTTGCAGCCATCGGTCCCGCTCCTCTCACCCTCAGTTCGTGTACCATTCGGTACGTTAATGACCTGAGGAGCAGCACGCAAGTGGCACGACCCCGAACGGACGCACGAGAACGGCTGCTCGCCGACGTGCTCGCCCACCTGACCAGTGGCGGCGGTTTGGACACCAGCCTCCGCCAGCTCGCCGATGCGATCGGGACCAGCCACCGGATGCTGCTGTTCCACTTCGGCTCCAAGGAGGAGCTGCAGGCCGAGGTCGTCCGTGCCGTCGAGGCGCAGCAGCGCGACATCCTCGCTTCCATCGTCGACGATCCCGATCGGCCGACGATGGCCCAGATGGAGCTGCTCTGGGCCCACCTCCTCGAACCAGCTCTGCGACCCAACATCCGCCTGTTCTTCCAGGTCTACGGCAACGAGCTGCGCCACGGCAGGTCGACGCCGTTCCTCGACGAGGTCGTCACCTCGTGGTTGGAGCCGACGACGGCGGCGATCGCTCGCACGAGCCCCGACACCGCCGCCGCGGACGCCCGCCTGGCGCTTGCGCTCGTCCGAGGGTTGTTGCTCGACCTGGTGACCACCGGCGACGTCGACGGTGTCGACGCGGCGATGCAGCGCTTCACCGATCTCTACGCCGCGACGACGGGAGTCAGGTCAGCGCCGTCAGGCCGCCGTCGACCACGAGCGTCTGCCCGGTGATGTACGCGGACTCGCCCGACAGCAGGAACAGCGCCGCGTAGGCGGTCTCCCACCCGGTTCCCTGCCGGCCGAGCGGCACGGGTGTGCGATCGCGTGACGCCCGACCTCGGGACGCGGCACGACCGAGCGACGTGTCCATCAGGCCCGGTGCGACGACGTTGGCACGGATGCCGCGACGGCGACCGACGTGAGCGACGTGACGCATCAGTCCGCCGAGCGCGGCCTTCGAGGAGTCGTAGGCCGGCAGGCCGCTGCCGGGCTTCATCCCGGCGATCGAGGCGATGAACACGATCGACGCGTCCTCGCTGAGCAACGGCAGCGCCGCCTGGGCAGTGAGCATCGCCCCACGAAGGTTGACCCCCATCACCGCATCCCAGTCCGATGACGTCGTGTCGGCCAGCCGAGCACGATCGGCGATGCCGACGTTGTAGACGACACCGTCGAGCCCTCCGAGGACCGCCACTGCCTCGTCGACCATGCGCGCGATCGACGGAGGTTGTGCGACGTCTGCTTCGACGACGAACGCCGTCCCACCCTCGCCTGTGATCGTGGCAACGGTCGCCGTAGCGCTCGCCACATCGCGATCGGCCACCGCGACCGTCGCTCCTTCGCGGGCGGTGAGGATGCTCATCGCTCGGCCGTTGCCGATCGGCGGAGCCTCGACACCGAAGTCGTTCTGCCCGCCGCCGACGATCAGGATCCGGCGACCGGTCAGTCGGCCCCGTCCCGGCGCTGCACCGAGCGACTCGTCCGGCAGCGGTCGGGTCTCATCGGTGCGATCGGTCATCAGCGCATCGTATGGCTGAGCTCCGACAAGGCCGTCACCGCGCCATCGGCGTGCTCGAGGGGCACGAAGAGGTGATCGTGGAACCGCCCAGCGATGACGTTGCAACTGATGCCGCGATCGCCGAGCACCGTCGCCACTGCGGCCGTCGAGCCGACCGAATCGAGCGCGGAGTGCACGTTGAGCGTGATCATCGCCGCGACGAAGTCGTAGCCGAGGCCGAGGCGATCGGCCTCGGACTGCTCGATCACCAAGGTGATGCCTTCGGCTTCGCGCACCGTGGCGATCGGGTTGGCGCCGGGCGGAATCGCAGCGGCACAGGCGAACACCCAGGTGCCCTCACGTCGCACCGGCTCGAGGCCGGCGAGCAGTCGCTCGAGGTTTCGCTCGCCCGTCGGATCCGTCATCCGGTCACCCTGCCATCCGGCGATCGAGCCCACCAAACGACGATGTGAAGCAATCCCTTGACATCTCCCCGCGCTGTCGCGATCATGAAGCACTTCCTTCAGATCCGGAGCCGATGAACGATGAGCCATCCGAGAGCCGAGCACCGAACGGCGATCACCGACGTCCGCGTGCTCGCAGCGCTGTCCCACCCTGCTCGCGTGCGACTGCTCGACCTGCTGATGGCCGGCCCGCGCACGGCGACGTCGTGTGCGCAAGCCGTCGGGCTCACACCTTCCGCATGCAGCTACCACCTGCGTCACCTGGCCCGCTTCGGCATGCTCGAGCGCGTCGATGCCGAACCCGGCGATGACGGCAGGGAGCGACGCTGGCGCACCACCGCGACGGGCTACGACTTCGCTGCCAAGCCGAGCCAGGACGGGCCGACCGAGCGTTCGATCCGCCGTGTGCTGAGCGACATGGGCGTCGACGAAGGTGCCCGGCTGGCCAAGGAGTACGCGGTCGGCGCCAAGCACCTGTCTGCTGCGTGGCAGGACGCGGCGCGCTTCACCACCTATCACCTCGCCGTCACGCCGGCGGAGCTGCGCGCCATCGCCGATCGGATCGATGCGATCGTTCGGCCGTTCATCGCCATCACCCGAGATGACGCTCCGGCAAGCGCAGCGCCTGTCCGGATGTCGCTCCAAGCGTTTCGCCGACCCGACGCATGAGCCCCTGGCGCGACCGCAACTTCCGGCTGGTGTGGACCGGCTCGTTCGTCAACGACGTCGGCGACTGGCTGTTGATGGTGGCCCTGCCGGTCTACGTGTTCGCCGAGACCCGCTCCGGTGCGGCAACGGCGCTCCTGTTCGCGATCGAGTACGGGCTCGGCGTGGTGGTCGGCCCCTACGCCGGGAGCCTCGTCGACCGCTGGGACCTTCGCCGCACCCTCATCACGACCAACCTCGCGCAGGCGGTCACCCTGCTGCCGCTGCTGGCGGTGACGCCCGACCGCATCTGGCCCGCCTTCCTCGTCGCAGCAGCGCAAGCGGTGCTGACCCGGCTGAACAACCCCGCCGGCGTCGCGTTGCTCCCGCGACTGGTTGCTGCGGATCAGCTCGTCGCGGCGAACGCTGCCAACGCGACCAGTGGCAGCCTGGCCCGCCTCATCGGCTCGCCACTCGGCGGCATCGTCGTACAGGCCGGCGGTCTGCACGCGGTGGTCATCGCCGACGGCATCAGCTTCCTCGCGGTCGCAGGGCTGACCGCCCTCGTCCGCGCTGACGCGTCGCCGATCGCCACGTTCGGCACCGATCGCAGCAGAGGTGTGCGTGCCGGCATCGCCGCGATCCGCGAGCACCCGTCGTTGCGCCCGTTGGTGACCGTCATCGGCATCGTGCAGGTCGCGCAAGGGATGTTCCTCGTCCTGTTCGTCGCCTTCGTGATCGAACGCCTCCATGGCGACGGCAGTGCGGTCGGGATCATCCGCGGCACGCAGGCGGTGGGAGGCATCGTCGGCAGCGTCGTCATCGCCCGGCTCGCGGCGCGCGTCGAGGCCTCCCGCCTGCTCGCCGCGGGACTGCTGGGGATGGGCACCGCGGCGGTCCTCTTCTGGAACGCACCCGCCGTGACCACCTCGTTGGTGGTCGCCGCGATCCTGTTCTCACTGGCCGGCGCACCCGGCGCGGCGATGCAGGTGGGCATCCTCACGACGGCGCAGACGTCGGCACCGCCCGAGGTGCTCGGCCGCGTGATGGGCACGACGGACGCCGTCGGCCTGGCGGGCGCGGCAGTCGGCAGCATCGTCACCGGCGTGCTCCTCGACCACGTCGGGCTGACCCCGCTGCTCGAGGTGCAGGCCGTGCTCTACCTGGGCGCCGGGGCGTACGCGCTGGCGACGCTGGTTCGGCGGGGCCCGAACGTGCCACGCTGACACGCATGGCCATCGAGCTCGTCAACACCACCGGGATCTTCGCCCTCGACGGCGGCGAGTGGGAGGTCACCAACAACATCTGGCTCGTCGGCAGCGAACGCGAAGTGCTCGTCATCGACGCCGCGCACGACCACGAACCGATCCTCGCCGCGATCAACGGCCGGCGGGTCGCCGGCATCGTGCTCACACACGGGCACAACGACCACATCAACGCTGCGGTCGACCTCTCCGAGGCGACAGACGCCCCGATCTACCTGCATCCGGCAGACCGCATGCTGTGGGACGTCGTCTACCCCGACCGTGCCCCCGACCGCGACATCGTCCCGGGCACCACGCTGCGGGGTGGCGGCGTCGAGCTCGGCGTGCTGCACACACCGGGGCACTCCCCCGGGTGCTGCTGCTTCCGCGACGACGCCGATGGCGTCGTGTTCAGCGGCGACACGCTCTTCTGCGGCGGCCCGGGTGCCACTGGGCGAAGCCACAGCGACTTCCCGACCATCGTCGCCAGCATCGCCGCACAGCTGCTGACCTTGCCGCCGGAGACGATCGTCCACACCGGTCACGGCGACAGCACGACCATCGGCGCCGAGGCACCAGCACTGGACGACTGGCTCCGTCGCGGTCACTGACCGCGACGCCGATGCGATGAGCACCGTGGACGACCGCCTGGCCGCGATCACCGTGGCCGAGCTCGACGCCGACCCGTACCCGGCGTACGCATGGTTGCGCGAGCACGCACCGGTCGCATGGGTGCCTGCCGTGGAGCTGTGGCTGGTCACCACGTGGCAGGCCGTCGACGCCGCGGCGCGCAACGGCGAGGTGTTCTCTGCCGGCGTGACGCCGTCTCCGCTCGAACGCACGATGGGCGCCGGCAACATCCTGTTGGTCGACGGCCCACCTCACCGCGAGCTGCGCAAGGCGGTGGAGCCTCCGTTGCGGCCGCGGGCGGTCGAGGCACGCGTCGCAACCGCGCTGGCGGCCATGGTCGACCAGTACCTCGATCGGCTGCAGGATCGTGGCGAAGCCGAGCTGATGTCGGAGCTGTTCGAGCCGATCAGCGTGCGCGCCCTGGCCGAGATGATGGGCATCGGCGAGGTCGACGACGCGACGCTCCGCCACTGGTTCGCCGACATGGCGGTGGGCGCGACCAACTTCGAGGGCGATCCGGTCAAGGACGACATCGGCGCTGCGGCCGGTGCGGACATCGACGGTCGCCTTCGTCCGATCATCGAACGCCTGGCCCGTGAGCCGGATGACTCGATGATCGCCGGCATGGCCGCTGCTCGAGGTGGGTCGGTCGAGGAACGGATCGCCTGGATGATGCCGACGATCAAGATCACGATCACCGGCGGCATGCAGGAGCCGGGCCACGCAGCCGGGTCCACGGTGCTCGGCGTGCTGTCCAACCCCGATCAGGCGGAAGCGATGCGATCCGACCCGCACGACCTCGTTCGCCAGGCGATCGAGGAGGGTCTGCGCTGGATCGCTCCGATCGGCACCCAGACGCGCCGGACCACCGCGGCCACGACCTTGTCGGGCGTCGACCTTCCGGCCGGCGCGAACGTCGGCCTGCTCGTCTCGTCGGCCAGTCGCGACCACGACGTGTTCGGCGAGGACGCCGAGGAGTTCGACCTGTTCCGCACCGCACGTCCGCACGGCGCGTTCGGGTTCGGCGCTCACTTCTGCCCTGGCCACCACGTCTCGCGGCTGCAGATGCGCTTGGCCATCGGCGGCCTCTTCGAACGCTGCCGCAACCTCAGGCTGGATGACGACCGTCCGCCGCGCGTGCGCGGTTGGGAGTTCCGTGCACCCGCGCACCTCCACGTGCGCTGGGACCGCTAGGCGACGGCGGTCGACGACCGGCGCGGGATCTCGGCGACGCTCGTGAAGACCGGGATGCCGCGAGCGTTCGCGATGCGCACGTCGTTGTCCGCACCCGTCGATGCGCCCGGCAGCCGGAGCACCGCATCGCAGTGCTCGAGCAACCGCTCGGCCGTCGGCGACAGCACCCGCAACGAGGTCGCGTCGCCGACGTCGGAACCGACGCAACGCATGACGGGCAGGGCAACCCACTCACCGATCATCGGGATGTGACCGGCCTCGAAGATCGGCCAGGACGCCGACTCGAGGACGGCGAGGTTGGCCGCCAGCCGATCCGGTTCGTCGTTCGTGCCGGAGCGGTACGGCCCGGCGATGAGGATCAGCATCGGTCGATGATCGGTGTCGTTCATGCCGTCGATCATATGTGTAGTTTCATGCAGAAACAAGCAGATTCGTGCAGAGGCGCTAGCATCGCCGCGTGCTGACCGCGCAACGCAAGACGACGATCCTCGATCTCCTCGACCGGGACGGCACCGTCGTCGCCAAGGACCTCGCGTCGCACTGGGGCGTGTCCGAGGACACCGTTCGCCGAGACCTGCGCGAGCTCGCCGCCGACGGGAAGCTGCAACGCGTGCACGGCGGTGCACTGCCGATCTCGCTCGCCGCGCAGGACTTCGAAGCCCGGCGAACCGTCGCCAATGCGGCGAAGGCGGCCGTCGCCGCCCACGCCGCGACGATGGTCACCGACGGCCAGACCGTGTTCATCGACGGCGGCACCACAGCCCAGGCGTTGTGTCGCGCCCTCCCTCGTGATCGACGAGCGACGATCATCACCCACTCGCCCACCGTCGCCGTCGAGCTCGTGGCCCACCCGCGCATCGAGGTGCTCCTGATCGGCGGTCGGCTGTACCCGCACTCGGTCGTCGCCGTCGGCTCGATCGCCGCCGAGCAGATCGCGTCGATGAGCGCCGACGTGTTCTTCCTCGGCGTCAGTGGCGTGCACCCGAAGGCCGGGCTGACGACGGGCGATGCCGAGGAGGCCGCGATCAAACGGGCGCTCTGTCGTCGCGCCTCGGAGACCTACGTGCTCGCCTCGTCGGAGAAGGTCGGCGCGGCATCACCGTTCCGCGTCGTCGGCTTCGGCGACGTCGCCGGCGCGATCACCGACGAGGCAACGTCGGCGGCCGCGGCTCGCGCGCTCGGCAAGGCCGGGCTGACGATCATCCGCGCCCGGGGGGTAACCCCACCACCGATCCACCGGGGGGCATGATCGTGGCCACGCCACCGGATCCGCAGGATGGAGGCATGTTCGCAAGCCCCACCATCGCCCCTGTGCGGGGACCCCGCACCGACGTCCGTCACCGGCCGTTCTTCCTCCGCCCGTTCCTCGACAAGCGCACGTGGAAGAGCTCGCTCTACCTGTTGATGAGCCTGCCGCTCGGCATCGCCTGGTTCACCATCGCCATCACCCTGCTGTCGGTGAGCGCCGGCCTGTTCGTCACCGTCATCGGCATCCCGCTGATGATCGCGACGGTCTGGATCGGACGGGCCATCGCCGCCGCCGATCGGGCCCGTGCCGCCGCGCTGCTCGACATCGACGTCCGCCCCTACCCGCGACGCGCGCCGACCTCGACCGGCCTGTGGGCGCGCGTCGGCGCCGGGCTCGGCGATCGTGGCGGTTGGCAGGGCCTGCTCTATGGGTTCCTGATGCTGCCGTGGGGCATCACCACCTTCGTCGTCACGATCACGCTCTGGTCCGTCGCGCTCGGCGGCGCGACCGCGCCGATCTGGGGCTGGCTCGTCGACCAGCAGTTCGGCGAGGACTACGTGTTGAAGGGATGGGGTCGCCTCGGGTGGATCGCCGGCAACTTCGTCCTCGGTCTCGTCCTGCTCTACGTCACCCCGTTCATCGTCCGTGGCTTCGCCGCCGTCGACAAGGCACTCGTCCGCGGTCTGCTCTCGCAGAACGAGAAGGAGCAGCTGACGAAACGGGTCGAGGAGCTGACGGTGAGCCGCGACGCATCGGTCGAGGGCTCGCAGGGCGAGTTGCGCCGATTGGAGCGCGACCTCCACGACGGCGCGCAGCAGCGGCTCGTCGCGTTGGCGATGGACCTCGGCATGGCCAAGGAGCGGCTGGCCGCCACCGATCAGACCGAAGCGGCTGAGCTCGTCGGGCGAGCTCACGAGGAGGCGAAGAACGCGATCGGCGAGCTGCGCAACCTCGTTCGCGGGATCATGCCCTCGGTGCTCACCGACCGCGGGCTGGACGCCGCGCTGTCGGCGCTGGCCGGGCGCAGCGCGATCCCGATCGAGGTCGATGTGCGCCTCGACGAGCGCCCGCCGGCAACCGTCGAGTCCGCCGCCTACTTCGTCGTCGCCGAGGCGCTCACCAACGTCGCCAAGCACAGTCGCGCCTCCTACGCTTCGGTGCTCGTGACACGACACCAGAACGCACTGCGGATCGCGGTCACCGACGACGGCATCGGCGGTGCTCACGAGCACGCCGGCGGCGGCCTCGCCGGCCTGCACGACCGCGTGCGCTCCGTCGAAGGATCGTTGCGCATGACGAGCCCGCCCGGCGGCCCGACGACGTTGGTGGTGGACATCCCGTGCGCGTCGTGATCGCCGAGGATGCCGTGCTGCTCCGCGAGGGCCTGATGCGTCTGTTGGCCGCGTACGACATCGAGGTGGTCGCCGCCTTGGCCGACGCCGAGACGCTCGTCGAGACGGTGCTGCAGCACGGACCGGACGCGGTCATCGTCGACGTGCGCATGCCCCCGACGCACACCGACGAAGGTCTGCGCGCAGCCATCGCCGTCCGCAGAGCGCGTCCGAACACGCCGGTGCTGGTGCTGTCGCAGTACGTCGAGGAGCGCTACGCCACCGAGCTGCTCGGCGGGTCCACCGTCGGGATCGGCTACCTGTTGAAGGAACGCGTCGCCGACGTCAGCGACTTCATCTCCGCGCTGCGCCGCGTTGCTGCGGGCGGCACGGCGCTCGACCCGGAGGTGGTGGCCCAGCTCCTCAGCCGCAGCCGCCAACCGTCGCTCGCCAACCTGACGCCACGCGAGCGCGAGGTGCTGTCACTGATGGCCGGCGGGCTGTCCAACCACGGCATCGCTGCGCAGCTGGTGGTCAGCGAGGGCGCGGTGGAGAAGCACATCAGCTCCATCTTCATCAAGCTCCAGCTGCCGGCCACCGAGATCGACCACCGTCGTGTCCTGGCTGTGCTGACCTACCTCGAAGCAGACCGAACCTGAACCTGCCACCCGTCGCCGACAGGCCGTCGCACTGGCTGTCATCGACCTCCGGCGACACGATCGGGGATCTGCTGCTGTCGAGCGCCGGCGGTGCACTCGGCGCGCTCGTTGCCGTGAGAACCGGCGCGACCGTCAACGCTCGATCGGCCGCAACGACGCACCGAGGGTGATCTCGTCACGGTGTGCGACCGCGTCGGCGATGAGCTCGAACGAGTACGAGGTGGCGCTGCCGCCGCGCACCGATCGCACCACACCGTCATCGTCTCGGTCGAACGCGATCCGCTCTCCAGGCGATCCGTAGCCGGAGGTCTTGGTGATCCGCAGCGTGTGCTCGTCGACGACCTCGAGCTGCGTCGGGTCGAGTGCGGGATCGGGCAGCGTCGGGTCGAGCTGGTACAGCCGACCGCCGAGGGCCACGATGTCGAACGCTCCCCAGAGGTTGGCGAACCGACCTTCGAACGACGACAGCGGGATCTCGCTGCTGTCCGGCACGCTGCTCGCCGCTCGGTCGATCAGGCGGATCGCGGCAGTCGCCCAGCCGAGCGCCGGACCATCGATCGAGTTCGTCAGCACCGACACGGCGAGCTGATCGACGGGATCGAAGAACGTGCGGGTGATGTGCCCGGGATAGCCACCGCCATGACCGAGCACGCGCCGCTTGCCGATGTCGGCGATGGCGAAGCCGAGCCCGTAGGACGAATCGGCGCCCTCGACCTTCCACTCGGCTCGCTGCATCATCCGCTTCGACTCATCCGTCAGCAGCCGGCCGTCGCCGGCGAAGTGCGCCGAGGCGTAGCGCACGACGTCGGCCGCGGTGGAGAAGAAGCCGGTGGCCGACGACATCGCCCCGGTGTCGACGTGCTCGATCGGGATGCGACGATCGGCGTAGCTGCGGGCCGAGTAGCCGACGGCGTACTCGCCCAACCGTTCAGGATCGAGATCGGGCCCGGTGTCCGCCAGCCCGAGCCGGTCGACCACGTGCTCCACCACGACCGAGCGGTACGGCTGCCCCGTGACCGCCTCGATGATCTCGCCGACCATCGAGTAGCCGACGTTGGAGTACTTGAATTGCACGTTGCGCGAGATCACCGCGGCGTCGTCGAGGCTCATCTGCTGCAGGCCGGCCTCGTCGGGGAACGCCCGCGCGAGCTGCCAGAAGTCGCCGTCCCAGCTGTCGCGCACGATGCCGGCCGCATGCGACAGCAGCTCGCGAACCGTCACGTCGCCGAGCGGTGCGCCGACGAGGTGCGGCAGCCAGTGCGCCGCAGTGTCGTCGAGCCGGAGCCTGCCCTGCTCGACGAGCTGCATCGTCACCGTTGCGGTGAACGTCTTCGAGTGCGAGGCGATGCGGAACAGGTGACGGTTGCCGAGCGGCACACCACGCTCGACATCGGCCCAGCCGTGCGCCGTGTCGAGCACGAGGTGATCACCGTGCAGGATCGCCGCCTGCACCCCGGGAACGCGGTCGTAGCGCTGGCGGAACGCCAGCCAGCTGTCGAACCACCGTGCCGCGTCGGCGACGGCGGACGCGGCGAGGCCGGTCACGTTCCCGTGAACTGCGCCGGGCGACGCTCGAGGAACGAGGCCACGCCCTCACGGTGATCGTCGCTCTTGAAGCACGCCGCCATCGCCGTCGTATGACGCGCCATGTGCTCACTGACCGGCGCCGTGAACCCGTCGTAGATCAGGCGCTTGAGGTAGCGGAAGCTGTGCGGCGATCCCGCCGACACGGCCGTGGCCAGAGCGGCGACGCGATCGGACAGCGCCTCGGGGGCGACGACGTCGAGCACGTAGCCGAGCCGCAGCGCCTCGGTGGCGTCGATGATCTCGCCGGTGTAGAGCAGGCGCATCGCTTGCTGCGGTCCGAGGATGCGCGGCAGCAGCCACGTGCCGGCGCCGGTGTCCGGGACGAGCCCGCGGTGCACGAAGTTCCAACCGAACCGGGCGTTGGTGGACGCGATGCGCAGATCACACTGCGACGTGAACTCGGCGCCCATGCCGACGGCCGGGCCGTCGATCGCGCAGATCGTCGGCTTCGAGCACTGTGCGATCGGCCACCACCGATCACGCTCCTCGGCGGTGCCGCGCAGCCCGCGCGTCTCGCCCGGCACGGTCGCCAGATCAGCGAGGTCGGTGCCGGCGCAGAACGCCCCCGGCACTCCGGTGATCACCAGCACCACCGTACTCGGATCGCGGTCGGCCACACCCACGGTCTCGATGAACTCACCGAGCATCGCGTAGGTCATCGCGTTGCGCTTCTCCGGCCGATCGATGGTGATCGTGCCGACCTTGCCGGCGGTCTCGTAGCGGATGTGTTGGCCCATGCAGGCGACCGTAATTCGCCGGCCGGTCACGCCCTTCACGCAGCGACGGCTCCATCCGGACCAGCACCCGTCTGGGTGGGGGTATGGTGCGCAACGTGAACGTCGTCGCCCTCGTCGGTGAGGTGGTCGACCGCCCGTTTCGCCCAGGCAACGGGGCACGGACGGTGATCAAGATCCGCGTCCACGAAGACGGTTCCGGGCGGTTCGATCGCGTCGAGTTCGACGCCTTCGGCCAACCCGGGGACTTCGGGATGCACCTGTACGTCGGCGATCTCGTCTCGATCCGCGGACGGCTGGAGGATCGCACCTACCGCGAGGGCGACGAGGACGTCAACGAGCTGCGCGTCGTCGCCCATCACATCGAGCTGATCACCCGCGCCAGCGACCGCAAGGCGCGCACGCCCGTCGCCACCTGAGATCTGTCGGTCAGGGGAGGATGATCCGCCGCACGGCGACGATCTTGTCGTCCGAGGGCAGCAATCCGATGCGGACGACGTCACCGGTGCGCGGTGCCTGGATCCAGCGTCGCGAGTCGACGGCGATGCCGACGTGGTTGATCGCGTTGACGTCGTTGGTGTGCGACGTGAACACGAGGTCGCCGGCCTGGATCTCGCCGTTGACCCAGTCGACCGGCACGCCCTTCAACGCTTGGGCGACGCTCCAGTGGGGCAGGTTGATGCCCACCGTCTTGTAGGCCATCAAGGTGAGCCCCGAGCAGTCGAAGCTGTCCGGTCCCGCCTTGTACGCCACGTACGGCTTGCCGAGCTGTGCTTGTGCATATGCAACGACCGTGGCGATGCGCGCTGCGGCCTGGGAGCCGGCCGGCGGCGACGAGCTGACACTTCCACCGGAGCCGTTGCCGCTCACCGTGTTGGAGACCTGCGTGGGGAACACAGCTGTCGCCGGCACGAGGATCTGCTGACCCGGGTTGATCACGGTGGTCACCTTGAACCCGTTGACGGTCAGCAGATCACCGATCTTGACCTTCAGCTTGGTGGCGATGCCGTAGAGGAAGTCGCCGTTCTTCACCGTGTACTTCGTCGAGGAGGCAGCGACCGTCGACACCGGCACCTTCACCGGCGGGGTCGCCGTCGAGCCTGCGGGAGCGGGCGGCGGGAGCACTCCCCCGGCGGGGACGACCAACTGCTGACCCGGAACGATGACGCTGCTCACGGTGAGGCTGTTCGACTTCAGCAGCGCCGGCAGGGTGACCTGCAGCTTGCTGGCGATGCCGACGAGGTAGTCGCCCTTGAGGACGACGTACTTCGGTGCCGCGTTGGGCGCGGCGACTGCGGAACCGACCAGCGGGAGTGCTGGCAGGACGGGCACCGTCATCACGCTGAGTGCAGCGGTCACGACGGTTCGGCACAAACGAGACATGTTCAAGGGATCGGCACGAGCGCCGGACACCTTGACGATTTCTTTCCGAACGTCCCCCGCGCGGGCGATCGGGTCTCAGCATCACCCCAGCTCAGCGACAGTGCGTCGCTCCTGGCGAATCTCTTGTATGACGACTAGCCTGGCGCCGTCATGCAATCGCAACATTCTCTGCGGCTCCGGCGCGCCCCTGCCCTGGTCGCCGTCACGGCGTTCCTGTTCGGCGCGTTCGTCGTCGCCGCCGGGCCCGCGGAGGCGCGTGGTCAACGTTCGTCGGAGGAGGTTGCGGCCGAGATCCTCCGCAAGCAGGAGCAGGCCGACGAGCTCGCCCAGCAGTGGGCCGAGGCGTCGCAACGTGGTGAAGATCTGGCGATCGAGCTCGCCGCTGCGACCACGACGCTCGCCGCGACGTCGGCCACGGTCGATGCACTGGAGGCGTCGCTGACCGAAGCGGCGATCGATCGCTACACCGGCGAGTCGTCCGGCGAGCTGACGGTGTTCATCGACGATCCGTCGGACGAGGTCCAGCGGGCCCAGATGACGAAGTTCATCAACGGCTCGGCCGACGACGAGCTCGACCGACTCCAGGCGTCGAGGACCGATCTCGAAGCCGAGTCCGATCGAGTCGCCGACCTCCAGCGCCAATCGGATCAGCAGGTCGCCCAGCTGGAACGAGATCAGTCCAGCCTCGAGCAGCAACTGGCCGACCTCGAAGTCCTCCGCCAGCAGCTCGAGGACGCCGAGATCAAGCAGGCCTACGAAGCAAAGGTGGCCGAGCGTCAGGCTCGATTGGCCGCCGAGGCGCAAGCGCACGCCGACGCGCAGGCAGCGGCGGAAGCGGCGGCGACGACCACCGCGCCGCCCGCCAAGGGCGGTGGCGACACGCGCTCGACGACGTCATCGGTCGGCGGAAGTGGCGTTCAGTCCACGCCACCCGCCACACCGAAGCCGCCGCCCGCCGCCCCGAAGGGTCCGCTGATCATCGCCGGCGCCGGCTTCCGCTGCCCGATCGCCGGCCCGAACGCGTTCGGCGACACGTGGGGTGCGGCACGTTCCGGCGGGCGTCACCACGAAGGCGTGGACATGATGAGCCCGGAGGGGACACCGATCGTCGCGGTGGTCGGCGGCAACGTCACGTTCCGCACGGCGACGCTGGGTGGGCTGGTGATGTCACTCGTGGGCAACGACGGCAACCGCTACTTCTACGGGCACCTGTCGCGGTACGAAGGCAGCTCGCGAACGGTGGTGGCCGGGGAGGTCATCGGCTACGTCGGCCACACCGGGAACACGACCGCCAACCACCTGCACTTCGAGATCCACCCCGGCGGCGGCCCCGCGGTCAACCCGTACGCCACGGTCCGCTCCGTCTGCTGACCACCCTCCCGCCACCGCCGCGGAGGGTCTGAAGTCCACCCGCACGCGCCCGAAACCCTCCGCCCCAACCCAGTGGAGGCTTTGAAGCCCACCCGCACGCGCCCGAAACCCTCCACCCCAACCCAGCGGAGGCTTTGAAGCCCACCCGGGTGAGCGTCACACCCTCCGCTTCGGCGGCCGGGCAGTCGATCGACGGCCGAGCACGACAGCAATCGCCCCGAAGCCGCTCACGACCAGCGCCCACTCGAGCAACCCGTCCGGATCGTTGCCGGTCGTCGGAAGCATCCCTCCGCCCGCGCCCGACCACGTCGTCGTCGTCGACGACGTCGTCGAGGTCGAGGTCGAGGTCGAGGTGGTGGTGGACGACGAGGTCGTCGTCGAGCCCGTCGGCGGCTCGACCGCGATCGTCGATGACGTCGTCGACGGATCGGTCGTGGTCGACGGCTCAGTCGTGGTCGTCGTCGACGGCTCAGTCGTGGTCGTGGTCGACGGCTCAGTCGTGGTCGTCGTCGACGGCTCGGTCGTCGTCGTGGTCGACGGCTCGGTCGTGGTCGTGGTCGACGGCTCGGTCGTCGTGGTCGTGGTCGACGGCTCGGTCGTGGTCGTGGTCGACGGCTCGGTCGTGGTCGTGGTCGACGGCTCGGTCGTCGTCGTGGTCGAGGGCTCAGTCGTCGTGGTCGACGTGGTCGACGTGGTCGACGTGGTCGACGTGGTGGTGGTGGGGTTGGGGTCGCCAGTGGCGGTGAGGCCGACGGACGCGCCGACCCAGGCAAGGTGCTCGGTGGAGCCGTCGCACTGCGACGCGGCCGCCTGCGTGCAGGCGTCGTCGTCGCCGACCACCACCAGGATGGCGGCGATCGGGTCGTCGGCATCGGCCAACCAGCCGAGCCAGCGCGTCGACTGGTTCCCGCAGCCGAGACCATCGGCCTCGGCGTCGGAGCCGCCGCACTGGGCGTTCGTCGGCGCCGCGCCCTCGTCGACCGGCACCGGCCCTTGTGACAGCACCTGGCCGGAGGTTCCGATCACCTTGAACCAGGCCGGCGTGCCCTGCCCGCCGTTGCCTCCGGTGCCCGGCCGAGACTCGAGGTCGCCGAACCAGGCGCCGAACGCACGCACGGGCGTGGAGAACTGGAACAGGACGCCGTTCAACGTGCTGCCGTCACCGGCGTTCTCCTGCCACGCCCGCGTCTGGGTGGCGATCGACGTGCCGTACAGCGACGCCGGGTAGGGCGCGCACTCCTGCAGCGTTCGATCGGTGCTCACTCGGATCGACGGGCCGTTGCTGTTGGCCACGGCCAACGCACCAACCCCGGCGCCGCCGCCTCCGTAGGCCGGGACGTCGCTCATCGGCACGTTGCGCAGCGACACGCCGACGGTGATCGCCGTGGACGGCACGCCGAGCACGAAGGGGTTGGCGTTGCCGGTCGGTGCCCCGGCGGTGTCGAGCATCGAGATGGTGGTGAACCCAGCGGCAGTTGCCGCGGCTCGCCACGGGTCGTCCAGCGCGTCGACGGCCGTGCGGATGCCCGCCGAGGCCACTCCCGATCCGGTGCAGCCGCTGGAGGTGTTCAGCGCGCTGACGGCGGAGGAGAACAGCGACTGCGGAACCGAGGCGTCAGCGCGGTGACCGCTCTGCACGGCGAGCGACAGGGCGATCGGGGCGATCACCGCGACGAGGACGCGCCGCCACGGCAAGCGTTGAATTCGTGCCCCCGTCGGACCCATACCGGGGCAAGGACGTCAACGGCCCCGATTCATGACGCCGTTTCAACAACTCCGATTCAGCCGGCGCGGGCGGTGAGGCGGGTCCAGGCGCCGACGTAGACGGCATCGCCATCGCGCAGCACCACCGGGACGCCCGGGGTGATGGCATCGGTGTCCTCGCTCGGCGTCGAGCCGGCGACCACGACGTAGGTGCCGTTGGTCGATGACAGGTCGACCACGCTGAGCTGGTCGTCGTCGCGGACCAGCTGCGCGTGCCGTCGGGACACGCCCGTGTCGTTGTCCAGCGCCACCTCGGGACGAACGCCACGCGACTGGCTCGTTCGCCCGATCAGCGCGGTGCGGCCACTGACGGCGACGGTGAAGGTGGACGGCTTCGGGCACGGCTGATCGGCCAGCGTGCCCTTCAGCGCGTACCACGCCGGATCGATCTCGACCACGACCACCCACGCCGCGCTGCCGACCGGGGCCGGCTCGGCAACCGGCTCGACCGGCGCCGGCACAGGTGGCGCCTCGCCGGTCGTGAAGTCGTAGCCGCACTCCTCGCAGAACAGGTTGTCGGCTGCGTTCGGGGTGCTGCAGTTCGGGCAGGGCACCGAGGGCGCCGAGCTCGCCGGCGGCTGCGTCACGGCTGCCGGTGCTGCAGGCGTGGCCGGCGCAGGCGCCGGTTCGCCGATGCGAGCGCCACAGGTGTCGCACCACTCCGGGTCAGTGGAGTCGTGTCCGTTCGGGCACAGGACGGTCATGGCGCGGTCGGCCTGATCCGCGTCGTCTTCGTGCTGCGCGTATCCAGCGCCATCTCGTCGCTGCGCTGCACCTGGGCCTTCAACCGCACCGTGCCCGCCTCGGCATCGACCACGTCGACGACCTTCGACAGCAGCCGGGTGGTGTCCTCGTTGCCGCCCTCGTGAGCGATCTTCGCCGCCTCGCCGAGCAGGACCGTCGCGGTGCGCTCGTCGCCGGCGGCCTTCGCCGCGAGGCCGCGTTGGATGACGTCGGCCAGCTGCACCTGCCCGGTGTAGTGGGCCACTGCGGGGTCGATGCGGGTCGTCAGGTTGGCGTCCGTGCTCCACACGCCACGGATCAGCGCCTTCGCCTGCACCTCGTCGTTGACGACGACTTCGACGCGGGCCGCCAACCGTTCACTGCCGACGGGAGCCACGGGCACGCGCACGGCGACGTGGTAGTCGCGGCTCTCGTCGCTCCACGCCCCGGTCGAGTACTCACGCACGAGCGGTGCGGTCTGCTGCGCCTTGGAGCTGAGGTCTTCGACTGCGGGTGCGACCTGGCGCACGAACAGCACCTCGCTGCCCTGTGGCGCCCAGATCCGCAGGCGCGCTTCGGCCACGCCGCGTTGCATCGCGGTGCGCATCATCGTCTCGAAGTCGGCCTCCATGTCGGCCGGGTCGGCGATGATGTCGACGGTGCCGAGCAGTGCGTCGGCGATCGAGCGCAGCTCGTCGACCTCCCAGTCCTCACCCACGCCACGGCAGTCGCACTGGAACACGCCACGAGCCGCGGCCAGTGCCGCGGGCAGCGCTTCGGGAGGTTCGCCCTCGATGCGACCGTCGGTCAGCAAGATGGCGTGGTGCTGCGACGTCGGTGCCTGCTGGAACAGCTCGGTGGCGGCCGAGATCCACGCCCCGATCGCGGTGCTCCCGCCGCTGCGCAGGCGCTCGACCATGTGCGACGCCTCGCGTCGGGTGACGGCGCTCATCTTCGCCAGGCCGGGATGCGTCGGGTACACCATCTGCGCGACCGAGTGCCCGCTGAGCACGGCGAACCACGTGCCGTCGACGATCTCGTCGATCGCCACCTTCGCCGCGCGGCGAGCGTTGGCGATCTTGGTCGGCGGCATGTCCATCGAGCCGGACGTGTCGACGATCAGGATCTCGGCAGCGTCGCCCGTTCCCGCCTGGCCGGCGAGGCCGGCACCGGTGCAGGCGACGGAGACGACCGCGTGCACGTCGGTGGCGTTCTCCGACAGGTACTCGTTCTGGAACACGGACGCCGTGAACTCGGCCAAGTCGACCTCCTCTGTCTGTTCGGCTCGTCGTTGGGTCAGCGTAGCGATGGCTCGAAGCGAGCCAGGGCCGCGGTGATGTTGTCGTGCCCGCCACGATCGTTGGCGGCGCGCACCATCGCATCAGCGATGACGAGCGGGTCGCCGGCCCCCACCGCGTCGATCAGGCCGCGCAGCGCAGCGGGTTCGGAGAAGTCGTTCCACATGCCATCGCTGCAGACGAGCACCCAGCCGGGCGCATCGAGGCGTCGTGAGACGACCTCGGCGTCTGGTGAGACCGAGTCGGCACCGAGCCAGCGGGTGATGGTGTGGCACGTCGGGTCGGCCTCTGCTTCCGCACGCGACCGTCCGGCGCGGATCATCTCCGTGCCGAGCGAGTGATCGGTGGTCAGCTGCACGCCCTCCCCTGCATCCGGCAACCAGTAGGCCCGTGAGTCGCCGCACCAGCCAACGGTGAGGAGGTCATCGGCGAGCACCCCGACGACGAACGTGCTCGACGGCGGTTCCGGTGGATCGCCCAGCGCGTGCGCCACGCCGACGGCGACCTCGTTGGCGACCACCGCGCTGTGCTGCACCGCAGCGGCCCAGTGGGCCACGCGCACCGCTTCGCCACCTTCGGGCCGGGCCGCGCCGACGAGGTCGGCACACGCACGACGCGACGCAGCAAGGCTGGCTCGATCGCTGTCCGGCGCCGAGGTCACGCCGTCGCACACGACCAGCACTGCGAACGCGCGGTCGGCAGTGGCGGCGAGCGCCATCGCGTCCTCGTTGCGGGCGTGGACGATGCCGCGGTCGCACACGCCGGCCACCCACGGCGCCGGCTGCTCGTCCCAGTGGTCGCGCTCGGTCGGCGCCTTCTGACCGCACGAACCGCAGAACCCGTCGTCGAGGATCCGACCTCCACACGCTCGACAGGCACGCCCGCCGCCAGTGCCGTTGCCTGGAGCCGACGCCGCGACGGGTGGCGGTGGAGGCGTCGCGCCGGGTGGGCCGAGCGTGGCTCCGCACGCTTCACAGAAAGAGTCGGCGGCGGTGATCGACGCGCCGCACGACGGGCACGTGGTGTCGTTGACTTCCGGTGCAGACGACATCAGACGAACGTGCGCGGCCTCACCGCGTTGGCCTGATCGACGAGCGCGATGCGCTCGGCGTGGCCAGCGGTCAGTCGAGCCGCCTCGCGATAGGCGCTCTCGAGCCCCGACCGCAACGGTCCTTCGACGGCGGGGACGCCGCCGATGCTGAGCCCGGCGTACGGACCGTTGCGCAGCACCCACTGCAGCGACGAGGACAGGATCTGCACGCGCAGCTCGGCGCGAGCGAGTGGTTCCATGCCCGCGCGATCGAGCTCGGCGGCAGCAGCGCTGAGGTCGTCGAGGGCGTGCTGCGGATCGAGCGCCGACGCCAGCAGCACCGCTCGCTGCCGGCGCGCATCGCCGTACGCACGGCTCGTGGCAGGGATGCGGTCGAGCGCGGCAAGCGCATCGTCGCGGCGAGTGCCGGCCGCGGCAAGACGGGCCAGCCCGAACTGCGCGGGCGCGACGTACGCGGCATCCGTTCGCGCGCAGAGTCCGTACATGCGCTCGGCCACTGCCGGCTCGTCGCCGAGCTCGCACGACCGCGCCAGTGCCAGCTTCGGGGCGAGCTCGCCGGGCAGCTGCCCGTAGACGGCGTTGAAGGCAGACACCGCTTCGGTGTGCTGGTCGGTCGCCAACGCGATCAGCCCGTGCAGCCACGCGCCGCGCCACTCCCACGCATCGCGGGCGAGGATGCGCTGCGACGCGGCCTCGGCCTGCTCCGCGTCACCCGTCGCCAGAGCTGCCATGCCCGTGGCCAGCAGCACACCCACGGTCTCCTCCGGCGCACCGCGCAGTGCGGCGAGCCGCACCGCTGCGTCGTCGGCGGTGACCGACGAGAGCCAGGATGCCATCGCATCGGATTCGTCGACGATGACGCCGGGCAGGTCCGACCACGAGAGCTGATCTCCGGCGACGGCCGGCGTCTCGAACAGCCGCGACGGCGTGCTGCGAGTGACGCCGCGGCGACCACCTCCGGCCGCGGTCAGCGAGGTGACCTCGCGCAGCACGCCGAGCAACTGGTCGCGCATCTCGTCGGCGGTCTGGAACCGGTCCTCCGGACGCGGCGCGGTGCCCTTCAGCAACCAGCGGTAGAGCGAGTCGTGCTCGCCGAACAACGGCACGTCGTCCGGGCCGGGCAGCGAGTCGACGAAGCGGTTCTGGTAGCCCTTGAACTCGAACACCAGCACGGCCAGCGTGCGCGCGATCGTGTACACGTCGCTCGCCACCGTGGTGCCTTCGCTCGGCACCTCGGGCGCCTGGAAGCCGACGGTGCCGTAGATCGGCGACTGGTCGTCGTCGACGCGCCGTACGCCGCCGAGGTCGATCAGCTTCAGGCCGTCACCGACCTGGATGAGGTTGGCCGGCTTGAAGTCGCAGTACAGCAACCCGAGGCCGTGCAGGTAGGAGAACGCCGGCAGGATCTCGACCATGTAGGCGATCGCCTGATCGACGGGGATCGGCGAGAAGCGTCCGGAGGTGGCCGCCATCCGGTCTTTCAGGAGGTTGTTCAGCGAGCGCCCGCCGACGTACTCCATGACGATGTACGACGCACCGTCGGGCGCGGTGACGAAGTTGTAGATCTCGACGATCAGCGGGTGCTCCACCTCGGCGAGGTACTGCTTCTCGGCAACGGCGGCACGCGACGCGTCGGGATCGCCGGTGTTCAGGAGGCCCTTGAGCACCACCCAGCGATCGTTGACGTTGCGGTCGCGGGCGAGGTAGATCCAGCCCATGCCGCCGTGCGCCAGGCAGCCGACCACCTCGTACTGACCGCCGACCAGCGCGCCGGGAGCGAGCTTCGGCTCGAAGTCGAACGGCGTGCGGCACTTCGGACAGAAGCCCTTGGTGCGGCCGGGCTGGCCGTCGCGGGTGCGACCGATCGGTGTCTCGCACACCGAGCAGAAGCGCTTGTCCTCGGCGACGACCGCCGGGTTCATCAGCGCTTGGCGCGGATCGACGATCGGGATCGACGGCACCTGGGTGAGCCCGGCACCGAGCCGTGTCGCCTGCGTCGCGCCGCCGAGCCGACGGGTGGGCCGCGTGCTGCCGCTGTTGCGCGCCGAGCCGATCGGCACGAGTCCGAGGCGAGTGGATCCGGTGAAGCCGATCGAAGGCGGCGACGTTCCGGCCGTACCCGGGTTGGGAGTCGGCCTCACGGCCGACGTCGGCGATGGCGTGACGGCCCCCGACGCGGCGGCCATGCCGCAGACGTCGCAGTAGCCGTCGACGATGTTGCCCGTGCATCCGGGTTGCGTGCACTTCACGATGCCTGCCCCTTCCCCGGTGCAGCCGTACCCGTTCCGACGACGCGGTTGACCAGCGCGATGAACTCGTGGGTCAGCCGTCGACCGGCGTCGAGGTCGCACGGCGCGTTCCACAGCACGTCCTGCGCCTGGCGGTAGGCGCTGTCCACGTCGGCGGCCTCGGCCTTGCCGCTGCCACCCGCCTTGTCACGGAACGCCTGCAGCAGGCCACGCAGCTCGTCGCGTTCGTCGAGCGGCGCCTGGAAACGACGCCGGGCTTCCGCCAGCGCTGCCTGCAGGCGGTCGATGCGCTGCAGCAGCGGCTCGACGATCGCACGTGCCGGCGACCACGGCATCGCCTCGAGTGCAGCTCGGTCGTGATCGAGCTGGATCGCGCCGACGTTGGGCACCGCCAACGGCGGCGCCTGCTTGATCTTCTCGCGGCATCGCGCTGCGAGCTCGCGCAGCGATGCCTCGTCGTTCGCCATGCCCGCCAACCGCTCGGGTGCCTGCTCGATCGCAGTGAGCAACTCGTTGCGTCGGCGACTGGCCGCTTCGAGCTCGGCGCGAACCGTGGCCGCTTCGGCCGCGAGCGAGCCGAGGTCGCGCCTCGTCGCCAGCTGCGTGCGGATCGCCGCGAGCCGGTTGGCCTGCATGCCGAGGGTCGTGCTCAACCGCTCGGCGGCGTCGAGCTCCACCTGCACCGCCTGCGCGGCGCGGATCTCGGCGGCCGCAGTCCGCTCGATCCCGTCGAGACGTGTGGAGACGCGGTCGACGATCGCGTCGAGCAGGGTGGCCGCTTCGTCGGGCGACGCGGCAACGGCACCACCGAGCTCGTCGACGAGTGCTGAGCCGGCACGCTGGCCGGCGGCGGCGCGATCGCCGCGGCCAGCCGCCGTCTCGATGTCGATGATCCGGTTCGACAGGGCCTTGTGCACGACGAACGCTGCAGCGACATCAGCGCGATCGCCGTCGTTGCCGAGGTCGCGCGCCCGTTCGTCGAGCGACAGCAGCGCGTCCGTGCGCACGCTGAGCCACTCGCGCCACTGCGTGATCCAGTGACGAACCTCGTCGATCGTGGGAACGCTCGCCGTCATCACGGCTCCCGCCCGTACAGCGCCGTCGGCGGACCGTTCGACGGACCGAGGCTGGACGTCAGCCACGTGTCGTAGATGCGCTCCCAACGTCCGTCCTCGCGGACCTGCTCGAGCACGGCGTTGACGAAGCGGACGAAGTCGACGTTGTCCTTGCCGATGCCGAGGCCGTACGGCTCGCCGGTGAAGGCACCACCGACGACCAGGACGTTCGGATCCTGCGCAGCGAAGCCGGCGAGCACGGTGTCATCACCTGTGGTCGCATCGGCCTGACCTTGCTGCATGGCGACGAGGCAGTCGGTGATGTCGGGCTTGCCGATCACGGTGATGCCGGCGTACTCGGGCTTGTTGATCTCGTCGATGTTGGTGCTGCCGAGCGGTGCGCACACGCGCGCCTTCGCCGCAACGAGGTCACCAACCGACTCGTAGCCGGAGCCCGCCTTCACGAGCACCTTCTGACCGGCGTGGTAGTACTCGGACGAGAAGCCGATGCGCAGCCAGCGGTTGCAATTGATGGTCATCGTGTGGGCGACGATGTCGACGCCACCGTTGTCCGGCCCCGCCTCCAGCGCCGGCAGGCGCTGTGCGTAGGTGATCACCTTGTACTCGATGTGGTCGTTGATGTCGGCTTCGTCACCGCCGAAGATCGCCAGCGCGACCTGCTTGAGCATGTCGACGTCGAACCCCTCGATGTTCCCCGTCTTCGAGTCGCGGGCACCGAACAGGCGGGTGTCGCCGGACACGCCGACGATGAGCCGGCCGCGCTGCAGGATGCGCGCCATCGTCGAGCCCGAAGGCATGTCGCCGGGATCCGGCAGCTCGTCGAGCGGCTCGTAGGAACGCGTCGGATCCAGCGCCGCTTCATCGGCGGTGCACTGCGGTGGAGCCGGCACGGATGGCGTCGTCTCGACGGGCACGCTCACCTCGACCGCGTCCGGCAGTCGCGTGTCGCCGGAGCACGCGGTGACGACGACGATCGCAGCCGCAGCGAGTGCTGCGCTGAAGATCGATCGGCGCCTCATCGGTACTCCCGGATCCGTTGCCCGAAGCCGACCGCGGCGAGCACCGCCGCCAGCAGACCGACGACGATGACGAACAACCGCAAGGACGCGAGCGACGACCGCGCATCGACCAGCTGCTGGTCGGCACGACGCGATGCGTCGTCGACGACCGACGCAGTGGCGTCGGCGAACGACTCGAACGAGGTGGCCACCGTGCCGGCCTGCCCCAAGCTGGTCGCGACTGCGGTGTCCCAGTCGCCGCCGTCGTCCAGCGCGCGCAGCTCGTCGTGACCGGCCTCGTAGGCGGCGAACGAGCGATCGGGATCGCAGGCACATCGACCGACGATGTCGTCGACGATCGCCGCCGAGACCTTCCACTTCGCCTCGTTGGCCTGGCCGCTGCCGCGGTTGATCAACGTCAGCGCTTCCTGCGATCGAGCGTCGAAGCCAGCGGCACGCGCTTGCGCGGTGATGTCCGCCTGGAGCAGTGGCCCGTCGACCGCGGTGTCGGCGTCGTTGACCGCGGCGCTCTGCGCCGTGCCGCCGGCGACGAGCAGCACCAGCACGCCGAGCGCCGCGAGACCGACCGGCACGTTGACCCACCGCCGGAAGCGAAGGGCCATCCACACCGCACCGAGCGCCAGCACGCCGAACAGCACCCATCCGACGAGCTGCAGCCAGGCACCGGCGCGGTGCGCTTCGGCGAGACGATCGTTGACCTGACGTCGCTGCGAGTCCTCGACGGCGCGGAGTGTGGCCACGATGTTCGGCACCGCGGTGCCGTCGTCGCCGATCTGATCGTTGACGACGATCGCGTTGGCCTGCCGTTGGTACGCCGCTCCCACCTGGAAGCCCTGGCGGTTGTTGGCACGGGCCTGCTCGACCAGGCCGACGTACGAGCTGAGCAAGCGGCTGCCTTCGGCCAGCAGCGCGGCGTCGGCGCCCCCGACGCGGTTGGCGACGGCGACCATCCCGTTGCTGGCGCGGTCGACCTCGGCCAGGTACGCGGTGCGCTGGGCGGGGTCCTCCTCGCCGCCGACGAGGTACGACGAGCTGGCGATGGCGTCGGCACGAACGACTGCGACGCGCACGTCCTGTACGGCGATCAGCTGCTGCGCGGCGGTCCGCGCCTCGGCCAGCGAGCTCGACCGACGCCCGACGCCGTACCCACCGGCGAGCGCGAGGACGAGGCCGAGCACCACCGACAACGCCTGGAACCAGCGCAACCGAGTGAGCGTCGACGACGTCGCGTTGCCGGACGCCAACCGTCCCAGCCCGCGACCGAACCGGGCGACGAACTGCATCGCCGCCGGCTGGTTGGCAGGAACGTTCCGCGCTGGGTCTGTGCCGATCTGGCGAGTGTACGCACGAGGCCCACGGCTACGGTCGCCGCCATGCCCAGTGCGTTCCTCCACCCCTTCGCCAAGCCCACCCGTGAGACCTTCATCCCCATCGTGCGTGGCGAGGGCGCACTCGTCTTCACTGCCGATGGGCAGGAGCTGGTCGACGGCATGGCCAGCCTCTGGTACTGCGCTGTCGGACACGGCCGCACCGAGATCGCCGACGCCGTCGCCGGTCAGCTGAGCACCCTCGCCGCGTACTCATGCTTCGACCCGTTCACCAACGAGCCCGCCGAACAACTGGCCGCCGAGCTGCACACGATCGCACCGATGGAGGACTCGCGCGTCTTCTTCTGCTCGTCGGGCAGCGAGTCGGTCGACACGGCGATGAAGCTCGCCCGAGTCGCCCACGTGCAAGCCGGGCAGCCGCAACGAACGCTGATCATCTCCCGCACGCGTGGCTACCACGGTGTCGCGTACGGCGGCACGAGCGCACAGGGCATCGCCCCGAACCGCGAGCACTTCGGGCCGTTCGTCGGCGACGTCGTGCAGGTTTCCGCCGATGATCTCGAAGCCATCGCCTCGTTGATGGCCGAGCGCGGCAACGAGGTGGCCGCGGTGATCACCGAGCCCGTGCAGGGTGCGGCCGGCATCTTCCCGCCGACCGAGGGCTACCTCGCCGGACTGCGCCGACTTTGCGACCAGCACGGCGCCTACCTGATCTTCGACGAGGTGATCACCGGTTACGGCCGTCTCGGCTCATGGTTCGCTGCTCATCACTTCGATGTCCGCCCCGACCTCGTCACCTTCGCGAAGGCGGTCACGTCCGGCTACCAGCCGCTCGGCGGCGTGTTCGTCGGCCCGGCGCCGCGTGCCGCGCTCGAGTCGAATCCCGACTTCTTCCTGCGCCACGGGTTCACCTACAGCGGCCATCCGGCGGCCTGCGCGGCAGGCTTGGCCAACCTCGCGATCATCCGCCGTGAGGGTCTGGTGGAGCGGGCCACGCACGTCGGCGAGCGGCTGGCTGCCGGTCTCCAGGCGCTCGCGTCCGACGGTGTCATCGACCACGCCCGGGGCGAGGGCGCGATGTGGGCTGCCGGGCTGCGCACCGATCAGAACGCGGTGGCCGTGCGTGACCGGATGCTCGAGCTCGGCGTGATCACGCGTGCGATCAACACCGATTCGTTGACGTTCTGCCCGCCGCTCGTGATCAGCGACGAGCACATCGATCGGATCGTGGACACCCTGAGCACCGCCCTGACCTGAGGCCCCTTTTCGTGAAACGGTTTGACGGGTCGTGGAATACCCGACTAACTTGATCGGCATTGCGGGCAATCGAAGCCCGCGATGCGAGCCGGAACCCCTCCCGGCCGCTCTCACCGATCCAAGGGTCTTCCATGCTCTCCCGACGCCACCTGTTCGCCGCCTCCACACTGCTCGCCTCGCTCGTCCTCGGCGCGTGTGGAAGCGACGGCGACTCGACCTCGGCCACTCAGGCGCCCGGCACCCAGGCTCCCGGCACGGTCGCTCCCGGCGACTCCACTGCCCCCGGCACCGACCCTCCCGGCACGCAGCCGGTAGCCACCGACCCGGTGTCGACCGATCCGGTCACACTGCGCCTCGGCTACTTCCCCAACATCACCCACGCTCCGGCGCTCGTCGGCGTGCAGGACGGCATCTTCGAGGATGCCCTCGCCGACAACGTCACGCTGAAGACATCCACGTTCAACGCCGGCCCGGAAGCCATCGAGGCGTTGTTCGCCGATGCCATCGACGCAACCTTCATCGGGCCGAACCCGGCGATCAACGCCTACGTCAAGTCGAAGGGTGACGCACTGCGCATCGTCTCCGGCTCCACCTCGGGAGGCGCCTTCCTCGTCGTCAAGCCGGAGATCAACGGTCCAGCCGACCTCAAGGGAAAGAAGCTCGCCTCACCGCAGCTCGGCGGCACGCAGGACGTGGCGCTGCGCTCGTGGCTGAAGGACAACGGTCTGGAGACCGACACCAGCGGCGGTGGCGACGTGTCGATCGTGCCGCAGGAGAACGGCGCCACGCTCGACGCGTTCAAGGCGGGCGAGATCGACGGTGCCTGGTTGCCCGAGCCGTGGGCCACCCGCTTGATCCAGGAGGGCGGCGCGAAGGTGCTCGTCGACGAGCGCGACCTGTGGCCCGACGGCAAGTTCGTCACCACGCACCTCATCGTCTCGAAGGGCTTCCTCGACAAGCACCCCGATGTCGTCAAGCAGCTCATCGCCGGCGAGATCGACACCATCGACTTCATCGCCGCCAACCCCACCGAAGCGCAGACCGCAGCCAACGACCAGATCGAATCGATCACCCAGAAGCGTCTGAAGGACGAGGTGATCAGCGCGGCGTGGGAGAACCTCACGTTCACGTGGGATCCGGTGGCCAGCTCGCTCATAACGTCGGCGGATCGGGCCACCTCGGTCGGATTGCTCGACAAGGTCGACCTGAACGGGATCTACGACTTGACGTTGCTCAACGAAGTGCTCACCGAGCGTGGGCTGCCAGAAGTGAAGGGACTCACGTGACGGTCACAGACGATCGAGAGATCATCGACGCAACAGCGAGGCGCACGGCTCCGGCCGTGCGCCTCGACGGCGTTTCCAAGGTGTATCGCAGCGGGCGCAAGCAGGTCGCTGCGCTCGACCGAGTCAGCCTCGATGTGCCTGCCGGGAGCTTCACGTGCATCGTCGGCGCGTCGGGTTGCGGCAAGAGCACGCTGCTGAACCTGCTCGCCGGCCTGGACACGCCCACGTCCGGCACCGTCGAGGTGCAGGGTCGCACCGGCCTGATGTTCCAGGAGTCGGCGCTGTTCCCGTGGCTGTCGGTCGCCGACAACGTCGCGCTGCCACTGAAGCTGCGCCACGTCGGCCGCGACGAGCGCAGCGCACGGGTCGACGAACTGCTGCGCCTCGTGCACCTCAGCGACTTCGCCGGTCGCCGTCCGCACGAGCTGTCCGGCGGCATGCGTCAACGCGTCGCGTTGGCGCGGGCACTCGCTCAGGACGCCGACGTGCTGCTGATGGACGAGCCGTTCGGCGCGCTGGACGCGATGACCCGCGACGTCCTGCACGACGAGCTCGAGCGGATCTGGCAGGCGACCGGCACGACGATCGTGTTCGTCACCCACAACGTCCGCGAGGCCGCCCGCCTGGGTGACAACGTCGTGCTGCTGTCCAGCCGCCCGGGGCGCGTCGCCGCGACCTTCCCGGTGGAGCTCGAACGGCCTCGTCGCATCGAGGACGCGGGCGTCGGTTCACTCGCCGCGGAGATCACCAACCGCTTGCGCCAGGAGGTCGCCCTCCATGCCCGCTGACGTCCATCACGAGCTCGCGGAGGCGGACGCCGAGGAGATCCTCGAGCAGGCCCACCACCAGCTGGCAACCGAGATCGCCGGCCTCGACGCGTTGGAAGAGGAGCCCGAACCGGAGCACGCGTTCCTCGCTCGCGCATGGTCCGTCGTGTGGCCCAAGCTCGCCGCGATCGCACTGGCGATCTTCGCCTGGCAGGCCGTCGTCTGGACCGGTTGGCGCAAGGAGTTCATCCTCCCCTCCCCGTTCACCGTGCTCGACGTGTTCTGGCACTCGCTGTTCGAAGGCGCCACGTGGGAGGCGATCGCCACCACGATGCGTCGCGCCGTCACCGGCTTCTCGATCGCGTTGATCATCGGCACGGTGCTCGGTCTCGCCGTGTGCACGTTCAACGTCGTTCGTCGCGCCGTCGGCTCGCTGATCACGGGCCTGCAGACGATGCCGTCGGTCGCGTGGTTCCCACTGGCACTGGTGCTGTTCAAGCTCAGCGAGGGCGCCATCTTCTTCGTCATCGTGCTCGGCGCCGCGCCGTCGATCGCCAACGGCTTGATCAACGGCGTCGACCACATCCCGCCGCTGCTGCTGCGCGCCGGACGAGTGCTCGGCACCAACCGGTTGACGCAGCTACGTCACGTCGTCGTACCGGCTGCGCTGCCCTCGTTCGTCGGCGGCCTGAAGCAGGGTTGGGCGTTCGCCTGGCGCAGCCTGCTGGCCGGTGAGCTGCTGGTGATCGTGGCCAACAAGCCATCGATCGGCAGTCGGCTCGACTTCGATCGGCAGTTCAGCGACTACCCCTCGATGATGGCGATGATGCTCGTCATCCTGATCATCGGCATCCTCATCGACGGGCTGGTCTTCACGCAGCTCGACCGCACCATCCGTCGCCGCCGCGGCGTGCTCGCCTGAGTCACGTCGCCGGCGTCAACGACGTCGCGGTCAAGGTGAACGTCTCGGTGTAGTGCACGTCGCCGATCGCCGTGGACGTGGTGTTGCCGACCGTGTCCGTCCACTGCAGCGGGATGCCCGTTCGCGCGTGAAGGACCAGGTGACGCGTCGTCGATCCGTTGGTGCTCCCCGACGTGACAACGGCGACGGTCAGATCGATGGCGTCGACCTCGACGCCGTCGATCATCACGGTCGTCGGTCCGATGACCGTGGTCGTCCGCTGCTCGGTCAGCCCGTCTCCGTTGCACGTCGACGTCGCATCGACTTCGGTTGCCGGCGCGAGCAGCCACGCGTCGGGGCACGACAGGTGCTTGACGTCTGGCGTGCCGAAGAACTCGTGGGTCGACGTGTAGCCGACGATGGCGATGCCGCCGTCGCGCAGGCAGACGTCCCATCCTTCGGTGCGCTCCTCGAACGGCGTCCACGAGACGCGCACACCGCAACCTTCGGGCGTGACGACGACAGCAGTCTCTGCCGGGTAGTCGTGCTGCACGCCGCCTAGCGCGTCGACCCCCTCGTGACCGGTGGCCGCGTATCGGTAGACGCCGGGCGTCGGCAGCTCGATCGTGGCGAGCGACGTCGACGACGGAGCGGGCGCCTCGCTCGCCACGGTGGCCGCCGTCGCGGGTGCCGCCGTGGACTGGTCGTAGTCGTCGATCGCCTGGTCGATGGTCACCGGACGGACGTCGTCGTGGTATCGGCGGTAGACGAGGACGGCCACGACCGCGACGATCACGAGTCCGGCCCCGAGCAACCACGGCCACCGTCGACCACGCGTCACGATCACCATCGTACGACTGGCACGACCGTGGAGGGTTCGACGTCCACCCGGGTGTGCGCGAGACCCTCCATGCCGTTCGAGTGGAGGATTTCACGCCCACCCGGGAGCGCACGAAAGCCTCCGCTCCGATCGGTAGCCTCCGCCACGTGACCGTGTACCTGGTGGGCGCCGGGCCCGGCGACCCGAAGCTGATCACCGTGCGCGGGGCCGAGCTGCTGCGCTCGTGCGACGTGGTCGTGCACGATCGGCTGAGCGGCAGCGCGCTGCTCGAGCTCGTGCCCTCGACCGCCGAGGTGGTCAACGTCGGCAAGGCACCGGGCAACGCGACGATGGAGCAGGGCGAGATCAACTCGCTGCTCGTCGAGCGTGGGCTGGCGGGTCTGGACGTCGTGCGTCTGAAGGGTGGCGATCCGTTCGTGTTCGCACGCGGTGCCGAGGAGGCACTCGCGCTCGCGGAGGCAGGGGTGCCGTTCGAGATCGTGCCCGGGGTGACGTCTGCGATCGCCGCGCCCGCGGCCGCGGGCATCCCGGTGACGATGCGCAGCGAGGTGCTGTCGTTCACGGTCGTCACCGGACACGAGTCGCCGAGCACCGACGGCACACCGGCGAGCATCGACTGGGATGCGATCGCCTCGACGGGCGGGACGATCGTGATCCTGATGGCCGCCGCGCGAATGGTCGAGATCGCCGAACGACTGCAGCGCGGCGGTCTGGCGGCCGACACCCCGGTCGCGGCCATCCGCTGGGCGACGACCGATCGTCAAGAGGTCGTGCGCGGCACGCTCGCCACCGTTCCAGCGATGGACATCAAGTCACCGTCCACGGTCGTCGTCGGCTCCCTCGCCGCCGTCGACCTGCTCGCGTAGAAGCTCCCGCTCAGAAGTCCGTGTCTCAGAACTCGTGGTCGAACGAGACCTCGCCGGTGATACCGACCTGATAGGCGCTGACGGTGCGCTCGAAGAAGTTGGAGAGCTCCTGCACGTCCTGCAGCTCCATGAAGCCGAACGGGTTGCGGCTGTTGAAGCGCTTGCCCATGCCCAACCGGACCAGGCGTTGGTCGGCGACGTACTGCAGGTACTCACGCGTGTCGGTCGGCGACAGGCCGGGCACGCCGTCGCTGAGCATGTCCTCGACGAACAGCATCTCGGTGCGCACGGCGTCCTCCATCATCGCCACGACCTGGGCGCGCAGCTCGTCGTCGAACAGCTCGGGCTCCTCGCGACGCACGGTGTCGATGACGGCGAAGGCGAACTCCATGTGACCGCTCTCGTCGCGGAACACCCAGTTGGTTCCGGCGGCGAGCCCGTTGAGGAGCCCCTTCGAGCGAAGGAAGTAGACGTAGGCGAACGCGCCGAAGAAGAACAGGCCCTCGATGCACGCGGCGAAGCAGATCAGGTTGAGCAGGAACGTGCGCCGGTCGTCGGCGGTGCGCAGCTCGCGCAGACCGCTGATCGAGTCCATCCATCGGAAGCAGAACTCCGCCTTGGCGCGGATCGAGGGAATGCTCTCGATCGCGTCGAACGCGGCGGCGCGCTCGTCGGGGTCGGGCAGGTAGGTGTCCAGCAGGGTCAGGTAGAACTGGACGTGGACGGCCTCCTCGAACAATTGGCGGGAGAGGAAGAGCCGGGCCTCTGGCGCATTGATGTGCTGGTACAGGTTGAGGACCAGGTTGTTGGAGACGATCGAGTCGCCGGTGGCGAAGAACGCGACGAGACGACTGACGAGGTGGCGCTCCGCCGGCAGCAGCGTGTTGCGCAGGTCGACGAGGTCGTCGGAGAAGTCGATCTCCTCGACGGTCCAGGTGTTCTTGATCGCCTGGCGGTAGCGGTCGTAGAACTCCGGGTAGCGCATCGGTCGCAGGGTGAGGTCGAGACCCGGATCGAGGATGGCCCGACGAGTCGGAGCTGCGGCGGGCGGCGTCGCCGGCGCAGTGATGATCGGTTGGAGGTCGCTGGCGAGCGCGGACATCAGGTGCACACCTCGCACGTGCCGGGGTTCTCCAGCGAGCAGGCGACGGCGTCAGCGTCTGCGTCGGTCGCGCTGACGATGTCGGTGACCGTCGCCTCAGGCGTCGGCGCGGGAGCGGAGTTGGTCTGCGTGATGCGCGTCGCCGGTCGCGAGCGCAGGTAGTACGTGGTCTTCAGACCCTGCTTCCATGCGTGGAGGTACATCGAGGAGAGCTTGCCGATCGAGGGCGACTCGACGAAGAGGTTCAGCGACTGGCTCTGATCGATGAACGCGCCCCGGTCGGCGGCCATGTCGATCAGCGACCGCATCGGGATCTCCCACGCCGTTCGGTAGAGCTCCTTCATCTCGTCGGGCACGGCGGCGATGTCCTGCACCGAGCCCTCGGCGCGCTTGATCGCGTCGCGCATGTCGTCGTCCCAGAGGTCGCGGGCTTGCAGGTCGCGGACGAGGTACGAGTTGATCTGCATGAACTCGCCGGAGAGCGTCTCGCGCTTGAACAGGTTCGACACCTGCGGCTCGATGCACTCGTAGGCGCCGCAGATGGAGGCGATCGTCGCGGTCGGTGCGATGGCGATCAGCAGCGAGTTGCGCAAGCCGTGCTGGGCAACGCGGTCGCGCAGCGGCTGCCAACGAGGCGCGTCGGTCGGTGCGACGCCGGCGAGGTCGAACTGCAGCGCACCTCCCGCGGCGCGGGTGAGCGGGTAGGCGGCGTGCGCGCCGCTCGCCTCGGCGAGCTCGCTGGACGTCCACAGCGCGTGGAAGTAGATCTCCTCGGCGATGCGCTTCGAGAGGTCGCGAGCCTCGGGCGAATCGAACGGGAGGCGCATGCGGAAGAACACGTCCTGCAGGCCCATCACGCCGAGGCCGACCGGACGCCAACGCCGGTTCGAGGACGCCGCTTCGTCGGTCGGGTAGAAGTTGATGTCGATGACGCGGTCGAGGTACCGCACCGCGGTGCGGACCACCTCGCCGAGGCGCTCGAAGTCGAACGCGCCATCGTCGACGAACCTGCCGAGATTGAGGGAGCCGAGGTTGCACACCGCCGTCTCCGACGCGCTGGTCACCTCGATGATCTCGGTGCACAGGTTGGAGAGGTGCACGGTGCCCTCGACGCCGGTCTGGTTGCAGCGCTTGTTCGATGCGTCCTTGAACGTCATCCAGCCGTTGCCGGTCTGCGCCAGGGTGCGCATCATCCGCGAGTAGAGCTGGCGTGCGGGGACCTGACGCTCGTAGAGGTGCTGCGACTCTGCCTCGACGTAGGCCCGCTCGAACTCCTCACCGAACAGGTCGGTCAGGTGCGGCACCTTCTTCGGGTCGAACAGCGACCACGTCCAGTCCTTCTCGACGCGCTCCATGAACAGGTCGGGTACCCAGTTGGCCAGGTTGAGGTTGTGGGTGCGTCGAGCCTCGTCGCCGGTGTTGTCGCGCAGCTCGAGGAACTCCTCGATGTCGGCGTGCCAGCTCTCCAGGTAGACGCACGCCGCGCCCTTGCGCTTGCCGCCCTGGTTGACGGCGGAGACGGACGAGTCGAGCGTCTTCAGCCACGGCACGATGCCGTTGGAGAGCCCGTTGGTGCCGCGGATCAGCGAGCCACGGCTGCGGATGCGGTGGAAGGCGAGGCCGATGCCACCGGCGAACTTGGAGAGGCGGGCGACGTCCTTGTACCGGTCGTAGACCGCTTCGAGCGTGTCCTCTGGCGAGTCGAGCAGGTAGCAGCTCGACATCTGCGGGTGGGTCGTGCCGCTGTTGAAGAGCGTCGGCGTGGCCGGCATGTAGTCGAGCGAAGAGATCAGCCGGTAGAGCTCGATCGCCTCTTCAGCGCTCGTCGCCAGTCCGCACGCGACGCGCAGGAAGAAGTACTGCGGCGTCTCGACGACGAGGCGACCCTCGGGGTCGCGCAGGAGGTAGCGGTCGTAGACGGTGCGTAGTCCGAAGTACTCGAACAGTTGGTCGCGCTCGGTCTCGATGGCTTCATTGAGCTTGCGCGCGTTGCGGGCGACGAGCTCGGCCGTTGCGTCGGCGATGATCCCGCTGCGGTGACCGGAGGCGACCGATTGCGAGAACGAGTGGATGTCCTGGTTGGCCACCTCCTTGTTGACGAAGGCCGACAGCAGACGGGCGGCGAGGCGGCTGTAGTTCGGCTCGAGGCTGACGAGCGCCGCCGACGTGCGGATGCTCAGCTCGTCGAGCTCCATGGTCGTCGCGCCGTCGTGGAGGCCGCTGATCGTGCGAGTGGCGACGCGCATCGGATCGACCCCGTCGAGACCCCTCGCGGCCCTGCCGACGGCCCGCACGATCTTGGTCAGATCGACCGGTTCGAGGCCGCCGTTGCGCTTGCGGACGCGCATCGGACTGGCCAGTCCCCACGGGGTCTCGTCACGTGTTTCGTCACGTGTTGCCTGCGGGTTCTCTTCCGTCAACGTCATCGCGGTCGCTCCAATCGAGTGACCGGTCGACCCCAAGATGTGGGGGTCGCTCCCAACCGGGCACGCAGCATGTTGTGGGGAGCACGAACTACAGCACGGTAAGTACCTCGGTGCAACTTGCTCGATTGGGTGCTAATCGATGGTCCGCGCGCGCGTCCGGACGCTCCCGCTACGGTGCCCCGGGTGCCCCCCGACGACCCGGAAGCGAGCCTGAACCTGAAGCAGGCAGCGACCAAGCTCGGGGTCCACTACATGACCGCCTACCGCTACGTGCGCCAGGGCCGTTTGCCCGCCGAGCGCGACGGCACGGCATGGCGAGTGCTGGAGCGCGACATCGCATCCTTCCTCGCCGATGACGTGCCGGTCGACGCCGGTGATCGCACGGATTGGGCGGCGCGACTCGTCACTCCCCTGCTGGCCGGCGACGAGGCCACCGCATGGGCGCTGATCGAGCGCGCCTTGGCCAGCGGTCACGACGCGGCGTTCTGCTCGATCGACGTGATCGGCGCGGCGGTTGCGCTGATCGATCAGCAGCGAGCGGCGGGTTCGCTCGACGCGGCGCGGCAGCCGTTGGCCACCGCAGTTGCGTACCGGTTGATCAGCCGGCTCGGGGCCCGGTTCCGCCGCCCAGGCCGCAGCCGCGGCTGCGTCGTGTTCGGAGCGCCGAGCGGCGAGCGACACGTGTTGCCGATCGCGATCGTCGCCGACGTGTTGCGCTTCGCCGGCTTCGATGTGCTGGAGCTCGGCGCCGACACCCCGCCCGAGGCGTTCGCTGCCGCAGCATCAGCGGCGACGCGGTTGGTGGCCGTCGGGCTGGGGATCACCAGCATCGAGCACGTCGACGAGGCTCGACTCACGATCGCTGCCATCCGCGCCGAGATGCCGTCCGTGCCGGTGATCGTCGGCGGCCAGGCGGTCCTCAACCCACAGACCGCCGCCGTGCTCGACGCCGACCTGTGGGCAGAAGATGCGCGCAGCGCGGTGACCGCCATCGAATCCCTGGTTCCTGCACGCTCGTAGTCCGCGAGGATCTGGGCATGGGCAAGATCGTCGAGATCGTGGTCGACTGCGAGCACGCGCCGTCACTGGCACGGTTCTGGGCGGAGGTGCTCGACGGCTATGCGGTGCGAGGGTACGACGACGCCGAGGTCGCTCGCCTCGGCTCGCTCGGGCTCACGCCGGACACCGACCCGATCGTGATGGTCGACGGGCCCGGACCGTCGGTGTGCTTCCAACAGGTCGATGAAACGAAGCGTTCGAAGAACCGGATGCACCTCGACGTGGGCGCCGCCGACCGCGATGCCGAAGTCGTTCGGCTGACCGCGCTTGGCGCGACGGTCCTGCAGGTGCTCGATCGATGGACGACGCTGGCCGACCCCGAGGGCAACGAATTCTGCGTGATGGATCAGCCCTTCGGCTGACTCAGCAGTTGCTCGAGCGCGTGCTGAGCCTGGCGCACGATGCCCGGGTTGGTGTCCCAGTAGTACGGCAGCGCGTTCACCGCTTGCGCCAGGGCCCAGCCGCGGCCGCGCTGCCACGACGCATCGTCGACGTCGAGCTCTGTGCGGAACCGCTCTCGGCTGGCGCCGGTGAACACGTTCCACGCCGGCTGGAGGTCGCACGCCGGGTCGCCGACGTTGAGCCCACCGAAGTCGATGACCGCCGATAGCCGGCCGTCGACGACGAGCAGGTTGCCCGGGAGGAGGTCGCCGTGCACCCACACCTCGTCACCGTCCCACGTCGGTGCGTCGAGTGCGCGTTGCCACTCGCGCAGCGTTGCGGCAGCGTCGACGCGATCACGGAGCTCGGCGATGGACGCGCGTACCTGCTCGTCGCTCTCGATCAGCGGACCACCTCGAGCGTGCTTCCGCCGTCGCGGTGCGTCTGCGGTGTCGATCCGTCGCAAGGCGATGATGAACGCACCGAGGTCACGTGCTGCTCGGTCGAGGCCGTCGATGCTGTCGTTGGCGTTCACGCCGGGCAGCCACTCGCACACCGACCAGTCGAACGGGTAGCCGTTCCCGGGAGCACCCATCGCCAGTGGCACCGGCACGGCGAGCGGCAGATGTGGAGCGAGCCTCGGCAGCCACACTGCTTCCTTCGCCGCCTGCCTCGTCGCCCATCCGATGCGAGGCAAGCGAGCCGCAAGGTGATCACCGACTCGGTAGATGTCGTGATCCGTGCCGTAGGAGTCCACCAGCTCGATGGGCAGCTCCGCCCACTGCGGGAACTGGTCCGTGAGCAAGGCGCGCACGAGCGCAGGGCTCGTCTCCACCTCGTCCGCATGCATCCGAACCCGCGCCATGACTCCCATCGTCGACGCGCACCGTCCGCCGCACCAACCGATTTGAGCTTCTCGTTGCGTCCGGCGACCGATCGTGTCGCCCCACGCAACGAGAAGTCCAGTCGGTGGAAGCCCTCGAGCAGCAGGCGTGGTTCGACTCATGGTCGAACAGCCGAACGCGACGTCGTAGGTCGGCCACCGGGACAGTCAACGAAGCAGGCGCTCTTGTCGACGATTGTCGACGCGGGGCGTCGAGAATCGTCGACAGAACCGGGGACATCGCCGGGCGAACCGGCTTCTCGGTGCATCCAGCGACAGGTCCTGTCGCTGGATGCACCGAGAAGCGCCAAGCCCGCGTTTCGGTTCACGGAAGGGGTGGCCGGTAACGTCCTGGCGATGGGTGACGCACCGCTGAGCTTGGCCGAGGAGTTCCCGGCAGCGACGCGTGATCAGTGGCTGGCGCTGGTCGCCAAGCAGCTCAAGCGGGAGCTCGGTGACGATCCGGAGGCGGTGCTCGGCAAGCTGCGCAGCACCACCTACGAGGGCATCACCATCGAGCCGTTCTACGACCCGTCGCTCGTCCCCGCCGTCGACACGGGCATGCCCGGCCAGGCGCCGTTCACCCGAGGTCGTGCCGTTCAGACCACAGCGGACCGGGCGTGGGAGATGCGGCAGCGCATCTCGCCCGAACGAGGTCGCGGCGCCGGCGCGTACGAGCTGGAACGCGGCGCCACCGGACTCTTGATCGACCTGCGCGACGCCGAGACGATCGACGAGGCGCTGCTCGCATCGCTCCTCGACGGCGTCTACCTCGACCTCGCCCCCATCACGCTCCAGGCGGCAGATCGTTGGGAAGCCGCAGCCGAGGCGTTCATCGCCGCAGCCGGTGCGACGCACCGTGCCGCGGCATGCCTCGGCGCCGACCCGATCGGCGAGGCCGCGTCACGCGGCGATGTCGACGGGCTCGACGAAGCGCTCGCCACCGTCGCAACATGGATCACGCGCATGCGCGCCGAGCACCCGGCCACCGCGGTCGTCGCGATCGACGGCACTCGCTTCCACGATGCCGGCGCGTCAGATGCCGACGAGCTGGCGTATGTGATCGCCACCGTGGTCGACACGGCTCGCGCGCTCGACAAGCCGCTGCAACTGTTCGCCTCGATGGAGGTGCGCGTCGCCGCGACCGCCGACCAGTTCGCCACGATCGCCAAGATCCGTGCGGTGCGCCAGCTCCTCTCGCGCGTCGCAGAAGTGCTCGGCGACAAGGAAGCATCCGGCGCCACGCGCATCCACGCGATGGAGTCGACGGCGATGCTCACGGTCTACGACCCGTGGGTCAACATGCTGCGCGGCACGATGGCCTGCTTCGCCGCAGGCGTCGCCGGCGCCGATGCGATCACCGTGCTCCCCTACGACCACCTGCTCAGCGCAGCATCCTCCGAGATCGGCCTGCGACTGGCTCGCAACACGCAGTCGGTGCTGGCCTTCGAGAGCAACCTGACCAAGGTGATCGACCCGGCCGGCGGGTCGCACTTCGTCGAGACGCTCACCGCCCAGATCGCCGATGGCGCATGGGCCCGCTTCCAGGACGTCGAGCGCAACGGCGGCATGCGCGCCGCGATCGCCGATGGCTCGCTGCTCGCCACCGTCGAAGCAACGGCGACGGCACGGCAACGCAACGTCGCCACTCGACGCGACCCGCTCACCGGTGTCAGCGAGTTCCCGAACATCGACGAGCCTGCCCGCCCCGGTCTCGTGAAGATCGCCATCGCCGGACAAGGCCTGCCGACGCATCGCTTCGCCGAGGGCTTCGAGGCGCTCCGGTCACGGGTCGACGCACACGCCGAGTCCAACGGACGCCCCGCCATCTTCCTCGCCGCGATCGGCGAGCCGGCGGCCAACACCGCACGCGTGATGTTCGCCAAGAACCTGTTCGAGATCGCCGGCGTGCGGGCCATCATCGGCAACGGCGGCATCGATGCCACAGCCATCGCCAGCGAGCTCACCGCATCGGGCACGACGCTCGCCTGCCTCTGCAGCAGCGACGAGCTCTACGCCGCACACGCCGCCCCGGTGGCAGCGGCACTCGCCAAGGCAGGCGCGACGGCGACCTACCTCGCCGGACGCCCGAAGGACCTGCCGCTCGACCTCCCGCAGATCTACGCGGGGTCCGACGTGCAGGCGACGCTCACCGAGCTGCTCGATCGGATCGGAGTGGCATGAGCACCGTTCCCAACTTCGCCGACATCGACCTCGGTGCGCCGTGGACGACGCCCGAGGGCATCGACGTCAACGCGCTGTACACCGCCGCCGACACCGAGGGCCTCGACTTCCTCAGCACGTACCCCGGCCTGGCGCCGTTCCTCCACGGGCCGTATCCGACGATGTACGTCAACCAACCGTGGACCGTGCGGCAGTACGCCGGGTTCTCGACCGCTGAGGACTCCAACGCGTTCTACCGACGCAACTTGGCCGCCGGCCAGAAGGGCCTGTCGATCGCCTTCGACCTCGCCACCCACCGCGGGTACGACAGTGACCACCCGCGCGTGCGCGGTGACGTCGGCATGGCGGGCGTGGCCATCGACTCGATCCTCGACATGCGCCAGCTGTTCGACGGCATCCCGCTCGACCAGATGAGCGTGTCGATGACGATGAACGGGGCCGTGCTGCCGGTGCTGGCGCTCTACGTCGTGGCCGCCGAGGAGCAGGGCGTCAAGCCCGCGCAGCTCGCCGGCACCATCCAGAACGACGTCCTCAAAGAGTTCATGGTGCGCAACACCTACATCTACCCACCGACCCCGTCGATGCGCATCATCTCCGACATCTTCAGCTACACCTCGACCGAGATGCCGAAGTTCAACAGCATCTCGATCTCCGGCTACCACATGCAGGAGGCGGGAGCGACGGCCGATCTCGAGCTGGGCTACACGTTGGCCGACGGCGTCGAGTACATCCGCGCCGGCCTCGGCGCCGGTCTGACGATCGACGCGTTCGCCCCGCGCCTGTCGTTCTTCTGGGCCATCGGCATGAACTTCTTCATGGAAGTGGCCAAGATGCGCGCCGCCCGCCTCCTGTGGGCGAAGCTCGTCAAGGAGTTCTCCCCGACGAGCGACAAGTCGCTGTCGCTGCGCACGCACTCGCAGACCTCGGGTTGGTCGCTCACCGCGCAGGACGTCTACAACAACGTCGTGCGCACGTGCGTCGAGGCGATGGCCGCGACGCAGGGCCACACCCAGTCGCTGCACACGAACGCACTCGACGAGGCGCTGGCGCTGCCCACCGACTTCTCCGCGCGCATCGCTCGCAACACGCAGCTGTTCCTGCAGCAGGAGTCGGGCACGTGCCGCGTGATCGACCCGTGGGCGGGCAGCTACTACGTCGAACGGCTCACCCACGACCTCGCCGCTCGTGCGTACTCGCACATCCAGGAGGTCGAGCAGGCCGGCGGCATGACCGAGGCGATCAACGCCGGCATCCCCAAGCTGCGCATCGAGGAAGCCGCGGCAAAGACGCAGGCCCGCATCGACTCCGGCCGCCAGCCCGTCATCGGCGTCAACATGTTCCGCCCCGACACGCCCGACGCCATCGAAGTGCTCAAGGTGGACAACACCTCGGTGCGGACGCAGCAGATCGCCAAGCTCGAACGGCTCCGCGCCGAGCGTGATCCGCAAGCGTGCGCCGACGCCCTCGAACGCCTGACGTGGGGTGCGGCGAACCCTCAAGTCGACGGGGCCAATCTCCTCGAGCTCTCCATCGAGGCTGCCCGCGCACGAGCCACCGTCGGCGAGATCAGCGATGCGCTCGAGAAGGTGTTCGGTCGCCACCACGCCACGATCCGTACGATTGCCGGCGTGTACCGCAACGAGGTCGGTGAGTCGCCGAACGTGGAGACGGCTCGGCAGCGCGTCGACGCCTTCGCCGAGGCGCAGGGCCGACGCCCGCGCATCCTCGTCGCCAAGATGGGCCAGGACGGTCACGACCGCGGCCAGAAGGTGATCGCCACCGCGTTCGCCGACCTCGGCTTCGACGTCGACGTCGGCCCGCTGTTCCAGACGCCCGAGGAAGTCGCCCGTCAGGCCGTCGAGGCCGACGTGCACGTCGTCGGCGTGTCCAGCCTCGCCGCCGGCCACCTCACGCTCGTCCCCGCGCTGCGCGAAGCACTGGCGGCCGAAGGTCGGCCCGACATCCTGATCGTCGTCGGCGGCGTCATCCCGCCCGGCGATTTCGATGCGCTGCGCGAGGCCGGAGCCGCAGCCATCTTCCCGCCGGGCACGGTGATCGCCGACTCGGCCATCGAGCTGCTCGACCAGTTGCAGTCGCACGGCTGACGTGATCGAGATCGATCGCTACGTCGACGGCGTGCGACGCGGTGATCGCGCCATGCTCGGCAAGGCCATCACGCTCGTCGAGTCGCGTCGCGCCGACCACCAGGAGGCCGCGCAGGAGCTGCTCGTGCAGCTGCTGCCCGACTCGGGCAAGGCGCATCGCATCGGCATCACCGGCGTGCCCGGGGCCGGCAAGTCGACGTTCATCGACGCGCTCGGCAGCTCGCTCACGGCAAGCGGTCACCGTGTCGCCGTCCTCGCCGTTGACCCGTCCTCGTCGCGCACGCAGGGCTCGATCCTCGGCGACAAGACGCGCATGCAGCGCCTGTCCGTCGACGAGCACGCGTTCATCCGCCCCTCCCCCAGCGCCGGCGTGCTGGGTGGCGTGGCCCGCGCCACGCGAGAGGCCATCGTCATCGTCGAAGCAGCCGGCTACGACGTCGTGCTGATCGAGACCGTGGGCGTCGGCCAGTCGGAGACGGTCGTCGCCAACATGGTCGACACGTTCATGCTGCTGGCCCTGGCCCGCACCGGCGACACCCTGCAGGGCATCAAGAAGGGCGTCATCGAGCTCGCCGACCTCCTCGTCGTCAACAAGGCCGATGGCGCGCACGTGCGCGAAGCGGAGAATGCTGCCAGCGAGCTGCGCGCCGCACTGCACCTCGTCAACGCCGGCAGCGATGGGTGGGACCCACCCGTCCTGACGTGCAGCTCGATCGAGGGCACTGGGCTCGACGCGGTGTGGAAGCAGCTGACCAACCACCGCGACCACCTCGAGCGCACCGGCGCGCTGGCCCGCAAACGAAGCGACCAGGCTCGCCGCTGGATGTGGAGCGCGGTCGACGATCAGCTCGTGTCGCGCTTCCGCGCCACGCCCGGGGTGAAGACACTCGCTGCTGAGCTCGAAGCGAAGATCGATGCCGGCACGCTCACGCCGACTGCTGCGGCGAAGCTCCTCCTGGCCAACGACGGGTCCTTGACTTCAACCTGACTTGAACTGACAGGCTGAGCCCATGCAGATGGACTTCAGCCATTGGATGGCGCTCGAGAGCGCGATGCAGGGCGATCAACCGCGGCGCAAGATCAGTCGAGCGACGCTCAAGCGAATCCTCGAATTCGCCCGACCGCACCGCCGCGCGCTGGTGCTCTACCTCGGGCTCAGCGTGCTCATCGCCGTGCTCACCGTGGCGACGCCCGTGCTCGCCGGCCGCGTCGTCGACGAGATCATCGGCGGCCGCAGCACCACGAAGGTCGTCGTGCTCGCGCTCGTCATCGCCGGCATCGCCGTGCTCGATGCGATCGTCGGCATCGGTGAGCGCTGGCAGTCGTCGAAGATCGGCGAAGGATTGATCCTCGACCTGCGCCGCGCCGTGTTCGGTCACGTGCAGCGCATGCCCGTCGCCTTCTTCACCCGCACCCACACGGGCTCGCTCGTCAGCCGGCTGAACAACGACGTCATCGGCGCCCAGCGAGCTTTCACGTGGACGCTCTCCGGCGTGGTCAGCAACGTCATCGCGCTCACCCTGTCGCTCGTCGTCATGCTCCGCCTGTCGTGGCAGATCACGCTCTTGGCGCTGATCCTGCTCCCCGTGTTCGTCATCCCGGCGCGCCGGATGGGCTCGCGCCTCGCCCAGCTCGAACGCGAGGGCGCCGACCACAACGCGGCGATGACCACCCAGATGACCGAGCGCTTCAACGCGCCCGGAGCGACCTTGGTCAAGCTGTTCGGCCGACCCAAGCGCGAGGAGGCCGAGTTCGGCCGGCGCGCCGAACGCGTCGCCGAGATCGGCGTTCGCTCCGCCATGGGCGAGTACGTCTTCATGACATCGCTGGCCCTCGTCTCCGCCCTGGCGCTGGCGCTCGTCTACGGGCTCGGCGGATACCTCGCCCTGAAGGGCGACCTCGAGGCCGGCACCGTGGTCACTCTCGCCCTGTTGCTCAACCAGCTCTACGCGCCGCTCACCGCACTCGCCAGCGCGCGCGTGGATGCGATGACCGCGCTCGTCAGCTTCGAGCGCGTGTTCGAGGTGCTCGACCTCGCACCGCTGATCACCGAGCGCAACGGCCCGCTGACCGTGCCCGACGGTCCTGTCGGCGTCGAGTTCGACGACGTCCGCTTCAGCTATCCGGCCGCGGACAAGGTGTCGCTCGCGTCGCTGGAGGACGTTGCCGTGCTCGACGGTCGCGGCGGGGCCGAGGTGCTCCACGGCATCTCGTTCCGTGCCGAACCCGGCCACCTCGTCGCCATCGTCGGCACGTCCGGCAGCGGCAAGTCGACCATCGCCTCGCTGATCCCACGGCTCTACGACACCGACTCAGGCGCCGTGCGCGTCGGCGGCGTCGACGTGCGCGACCTGTCGTTCGAATCGCTGCGCGAGACCGTCGGTCTCGTCACCCAAGACGGCCACCTCTTCCACGAGTCGGTGCGCGACAACCTTCGCTTCGCCCGACCCGAAGCGACCGACGAGGAGCTGTGGGACGCGCTGCGCACTGCCCGCCTCGCGGAACTCGTCGCCGAGCTGCCCGAGGGCCTCGACACCGTCGTCGGCGAGCGTGGCTACCGCTTCTCCGGCGGCGAACGTCAGCGGCTGACGATCGCCCGCATCCTGCTCGCCGCGCCACGCGTCGTCATCCTCGACGAGGCCACCGCCCACCTCGACAACACCTCGGAAGCCGCGGTGCAAGCCGCGCTCGCCGACGCGCTCGCCGGTCGCACCGCGATCGTCATCGCCCACAGGCTGTCGACCGTCCGCGACGCCGATCTGATCCTCGTCGTCGAAGACGGCGTCGTCGTCGAACGAGGCACGCACGACGAGCTGCTCGCGCACGACGGAAGGTACGCAGAACTGCACCGAACCCGTGCCGATGCGGGCATGATGTCGCCATGACGATCTTCGATGCTCCCATCCACACCCTGCGCGGCGACGAGTCCTCGCTGGAGGCCTTCCACGGCAAGGCCATCCTGGCCGTCAACGTCGCTTCCAAGTGCGGTCTCACCCCGCAGTACACCGGCCTCGAGCAGCTGCAGCAGACCTACGGCGATCGCGGCTTCACCGTCGTCGGCTTCCCGTGCAACCAGTTCGGTGCGCAGGAGCCCGGTTCGGCCGAGGAGATCGAGACGTTCTGCAGCACCACCTACGGGGTCAGCTTCCCGATGATGGAGAAGATCGACGTCAACGGCGACGATCGCCACCCGATCTACCAGGAGCTGACGCAGACCGCCGACAGCGAAGGCCACAGCGGCGACATCCGCTGGAACTTCGAGAAGTTCCTGATCGCCCCCGACGGTTCGGTCACCCGCTTCAGCCCGATGGTCGCCCCCGAGGACCCGGCGCTGGTCGCGAAGATCGAGGAGAGCCTGCCGGGCTGACGCCCGCAGGCAACGCGTCCGGCAACCAGGCGCTCACCAGAGCGCGTGAACCGGCACTGACCATCGCCAGGTACTCGTCGTCGCGCGCCACATCGCCGTCGTCGAGCCAGGTGCACAACCCGTCGTAGTGGTAGCCGACCAACGTCTGCGCCATCCAGTGGCGCGTCAGCGCGTCGCCGACGTGCTCGCCGAGCAACGTCTCGGTGTACGCGGTGACGAGGTCGCGGAACACGCGCGCGTACTCGGCGAACTCCGGCTCGTGGTTGGCATGGCGCCACAGCAACCGGAACCCGTCGGGGTGCCGCCGGGCCACGTCGAGCAGGAGGCGTGACACGCCGTTCTCTCTCGCGTCGTGCTCGTTGAAGGACGCGTACAGGTCCGCGCTGACCTCGTCGAGCACCGCCCGGTACAGCGCTTCCTTCGTCTCGAAGATGCGGTAGACGATGAGCCGCGTCACGCCCGCCTCGCGGCCGACGTCGTCCATCGACGTCCCGTCGAAGCCGGCGCGGACGAAGGCGCTCGCCGCAGCGCGCAGGACCTGCTCGCGCCGTTCCGCTCTGGGGAGGCGTGGTGTTCCGATGACGCGATGCTAACCCGACCCTTGACGGATGTATACACAGGTGTTTACATGCGGACATGAAGTTCGGCATCTTCTACGAGCACCAGATGGGCCGCCCCTGGGGCGACGACGGCGAGCGCCAACTGGTGCAGGACGCGCTCGATCAGGTGGAGCTGGCCGACTCGCTCGGCATCCAGTACGTGTGGGAGGTGGAGCACCACTTCCTCGAGGAGTACAGCCACTCCTCCGCGCCCGAGGTGTTCCTCGCCGCGTGCAGCCAGCGCACGAAGAACATGCGTCTCGGCCACGGCATCATCCTCACCGCACCGCAGTTCAACCACCCGGCGCGCACGGCCGAGCGAGTGAGCATGCTCGACCTCGTCTCAAACGGTCGCGTCGAGTTCGGCAGCGGCGAGTCCTCCAGCGAAGCCGAGCTCGGCGGCTTCGGCGTCAACCCGCTGGAGAAGCGCGACGCCTGGCTCGAAGGTCTCGAGACCGCGGTGCGCTGCATGGCCGAGACGCCGTTCACCGGCGTGGACGGCAAGTACGTCACGATGCCGCCGCGCAACGTCATCCCCAAGCCGATGCAGAAGCCGCACCCGCCCCTGTGGGTGGCGTGCTCACGCCGTGACACCATCCTCCTGGCTGCGCAGAAGGGCATCGGCGCGCTGACCTTCGCGTTCATCGACCCCGAGGAAGCCGTCAACTGGGTCAGCGAGTACGAGCGCACCTTCGCCGAGGAGTGCGTGCCCGTCGGCTTCGCCGTCAACCCACAGGTCGCCTGCGTCAGCCCGATGATGATGCACCACGACGAGGAGGAAGCCATCCGTCGCGGCGCCGAGGGCTCCAACTTCTTCGGCTACTCGCTCGGCCACTTCTACGTCTTCGGCGAGCACCGCCCGGCGAAGACAGACGTGTGGGCCGAGTACGTCGACCGTCGTGCCGCACAGGGCTACGACCCCGAGGCCGTCGCTGCCGCCGCTCGCGCCGAGACGCTCGGCGCCAAGCAGGCGGCCGGCGACTCGACCGGCCTGCGCGGCAGCGTCGGCACGCCCCAGCAGGTGCGCGAGTACCTGCGCCGCTTCGAGGAGGCCGGCGTCGACCAGGTGATCTTCGTGCTCCAGGCCGGACGCAACAAGCACGAGCACATCATGGAGTCGATCGAGATCTTCGGGAAGGAGGTGCTGCCCGAGTTCATGGAACGCGACGAGGCACAGGTCGCGGCGAAGGCCAAGCGACTCGCTCCCGCGATCGAAGCGGCGATGGCTCGGCGCGCCGAGCACTACCAACCGAAGGACCTCGGCGACTACTCGTTCCCGGCGCTGCCCAAGCAGTGGGCCAAGGCCACCGGCAACCTGGAGCTCGAGGCCACGCTGCAGCGGATGGCCGACGACAGCGCCTCCGGCAAGCGCGACACGACATCGACGGTGACGGCATGAGCATCGACACCCCCGAGCTGCTGTACAACCCGTTCGATCCGCTCTTCCGGGCCGATCCATACCCCTTCTACGACCGGTTGCGCGAGCTGGAGCCGGTGCACCGCTCGCCGATGGGGATGATCGTGCTGTCGCGCTACGAGGACGTCGCCCGCGCGCTGCGCGGCGCCGAGTTCGCTCGCGACATCGAGGAGCACACGCCGTTGCCGACCGACCCGGTCCGCCTCGCACGACGCGAGCGGTTCCAACGCCGGCGCGCCGAGGGGCGCGGGGCGAAGACGATCCTCAACCTCGACCCGCCCGATCACACGCGCCTGCGCCGGCTGGTGACGATGGCGTTCACGCCGAAGGCGATCGAACAGCTCCGCGCACGCGTCGAGCAGCTGGTCGGCGACATCCTCGACCGCGCCGAGGACGAGGGTTCGATCGAGCTGATCGACAGCCTCGCCTTCCCGGTGCCGTTCCAGGTCATCTCCGACCTGCTCGCCCTGCCCACCGAACGCTCCGATGAGGTGCGCGAGTGGTCGCAGGCGCTGACGGCTGCCCTCGAGCCGACGGCGAGCGAGGCAACACTGGACGAGAGCGAGCGCTGCGGCCGGCTGATGGGCGAGTACATCAACGACCTCGTCGACGAACGTCGACACGCGCTCGGCGACGACGTGCTGTCGGCGCTGATCCAGGCCGAGGAGGCAGGCGACCGGTTGAGCCCGGCCGAGCTCGTCTCGTTCGTGACCCTGCTCTACATCGCCGGACACGAGACCACCGTCAACCTGATCGGAAACGGCACCCTCGCGCTGCTCCGGCATCCCGACGAGCTGCGCCGCTGGCGCGACGATCCGTCACTCGATGCCAAGGCGGTCGACGAGCTGCTGCGCTACGACGGGCCCGTGCAGAACACCGTGCGCGTGCCGTTGGTCGACGTCGAGTTCGGTGGCATCATCGTGCCGAAGGGGACGTTGGTGGCAACGATCCTCGGCGCAGCGAACCACGACCCCGAGGTCTTCGATGCGCCGCACGAGCTTCGTCTCGACCGCCCGAACGCCAACCGCCACCTCGCCTTCGCCGCCGGTGTTCACTACTGCCTCGGCGCGTCGTTGGCGAAGCTCGAAGCGCAGGTGGCCATCACCACGCTGATCCGCCGCTTCCCGAACCTCGAACTGGCCGGCGCACCCGAGTGGCGCGACCGAATCACCATCCGAGGCGTCAGCAACCTGCCGCTGTCCTTCTAGTCGTTGGCGAGCAGGTTGATCAGGCTGCTGGTGTCCCAGCGCTTGCCGCCGCGGGCGATGACCTGCGCGTAGAACTGATCGACGAGTGCGGTCACGGGGAGGCGGGCGCCGTTGCGGTTGGCTTCTTCGAGCACGATGCCGAGGTCCTTGCGCATCCACTCAACGGCGAAGCCGAAGTCGAACTCGTTGCGTGCCATCGTGTGCCCGCGGTTCTCCATCTGCCAGCTCTGTGCTGCGCCGTAGCGGATGACGTCGACCACCGCGTCCGGGTCGAGGCCGGCGCGTTGGGCGAAGTTGATCCCCTCGGACAGTCCTTGGACGATCCCGGCGATGCAGATCTGGTTGACCATCTTCGTCAGCTGCCCGTTGCCGGCCGCGCCCATGTACGCGGTCGCCCGGGCGTAGGCGGCCATGACCGGCTGAGCGAGGTCGTAGAACGCTTCGTCGTCGCTGCCGCACATGATCGTCAGCGCGCCGTTCTCGGCGCCGGCCTGCCCGCCTGACACCGGGGCGTCGACGAACCCGACGCCGAACTCGGCGCTCGCCTCGGCCAGCTCGATCGCCACCCGAGCTGACGCGGTGGTGTGATCGACGAGGACGGCGCCGGCGCCGGCTCCGGCGAGGGCACCGTCGGGCCCGTAGACGACCTCGCGCACGTCGTTGTCGTTGCCGACGCACAAGAAGACGAACTCGGCGCCTTCGGCCGCCTCGCGCGGCGTCGGCGCGGCACGGTTGCCGTAGAGGGCCACCCACGCGAGGGCCTTCTCCGGGGTGCGGTTGTACACGGTGACCTGGTGGCCGGCGGCGGCGAGATGGCGAGCCATCGGAGTCCCCATCACACCGAGCCCGATGAACGCAACAGAACTCATGACCGGCAGTCTTGCCGGTCACGAAACCACAAGCAGACCAGCACCCGGGAACGGGTCGAGCTCAGCGGGTGAGCGAGTACAGGTAGCAGTCCTCGGGGATCTCCGAGCTGTAGCCCGCCTTGCGCAGCACACCCTCGCGTTCGAAGCCAGCGCGCTCGGCGAGGCGCCACGACCGCTCGTTCCACGTCTCGATGATCAGTTGGAGCCGGTGGCACTTGGGTCGCTCGGCCAGCAGGAGCGCTGTCATCAGCTGCAGCGCTGCCGCACCATGGCCATGACCCCAGTCGGCCTCCTCATGGATGACATAACCGATCTCGTAGCCGTGGATGCACGCGCCGGATCGGTAGAACTGCGTCGTGCCGAGGAGACGACCAGTCGCCTGGTCCTCGATGGCCAGCGCTCCTGCATCCTGCTGCCAGAAGCCGTTCAGGGCGTGTGCGGCCGTGAGCAGCACGAGATCGTCGAGCGGCTCGACGATCGACGCGGTGTACTTGAAGTCGGCGATGCGGGCCAGGTCGTCGGCGCGGATGGGGCGCAGACCGATCGAACTGCCACCTGCGGACGGAATCGTGCTCATGAAGTGGCACCCTCGCAGGCCCGCCGCCAGCGGCCGAACCCATTTGTCGCTGGCTACTGTCGGAGCCGTGATCGACCACCTCGTCGTTGCGGTGCCGGACCTCGCCGCGGCGCGTGCCACCGCCGTCGAGCACTGGGGCGTGACGCCGACGCCAGGAGGACCGCACGTCGGCCACGGCACGCGCAACGAGCTGCTCGGCCTCGGCGGCGACACCTACCTCGAGCTGATCGGTCCGGACGTGGAGCAAGCCGACCACGACGGTGTCCGGCCGTTCGGCGTCGATCGGATCACGGTGCCGACGTTGGTCGGTTGGTGCGCTCGTCCGCGACGTCCCCTCGCCGATGTCGTCGCCGCAGCGAACGCCGTCGGTTACGACGCTGGCGCCATCCAGTCGATGTCGCGGCGTCGACCGGACGGGGTGCTGCTCGAGTGGGAGCTGACCTTCCGTCCGTCGGTCGGTGAGCACGTCGCCGTGATCCCGTTCCTCATCGATTGGGGATCCTCCGAGCACCCGACCGCGTCGCTGGGTCACGAACTGCAACTGGTCGAGCTGCGCATCGAGCATCCGGACCCGACACGGGTGCAGATCGTCCTCGACGCGCTCGATGCCGCCTCGGGCGTGGTCGTCGTCGACGGCGATGCGCCGCGGCTCTCGGCCACGATCGACGGTCCGAGCGGCCGCATCGTGCTGTGAGCAGGTTCGAGGTCGCCTGGTTCGCTCCATCGTGCGGCGGTGACTCGACGCGCCTCGGGACGATCGACCCACAGCGCCTGGCGACGTTCGCCTACAACTCGCACATCATCGGCACGGCGGACCGGCTCGGCTTCGACAACGTCCTCATCCCGTCGAGCTTCGTGCCGGGGATGGACCCGTGGACGCTCGCCGCGGCGCTCGGACCGACGCTCGCTCACTCGCGTCTGCTCCCCGCGGTGCGAGTCGGCGAGTTCGATCCGCCGATGTTCGCCCGCGCGGCGAAATCGTTGCAGCAGGCGATGGATGGGCGCCTGACGATCAACATCATCTCCAGCGAGCTGGCCGGCGAATCGCTCGACGGCCCATCGCGCTACCGGCGAACTGCGGAGGCGATGCGGCTCCTGCGATCGTTCTGGACCGATGATCACGTTCGTCACAACGGTGAGTGGTGGCACTACGACCTGCCGACCGCGCCGACTCGAACGCGCACTCCCCCGCCGATGTACTTCGGCGGCACCTCCGACGAAGCGCGCGCGTGCGCAGCCGAGCACGCCGACGTCTACCTGATGTGGGTGGAGACCGTCGCCTCGATCGGCGAGCTCGTCGCCGACATGCGCGCACGAGCGACGACCTTCGGACGCACCCTGCGCTTCGGCCTGCGCACCCACGTGATCGTCCGCGAGACCGAATCCGAGGCGCGGCAGGCGGCCGCCGACCTCGTCAGCAATCTCGACCCAGAGATCGGGCGGCGGATGAAGCAGGCGGCACACGACCACGCTTCGGTCGGTGTCCAACGCCAGGACGCGCTGCGTCAGGCGGCCGGCGACGACGGCTTCGTCGAGCCGCACCTGTGGACCGGCATCGGCGTGGCGCGCAGTGGCGTCGGCGCAGCGATCGTCGGCGATCCCGATCAGGTCGTCGCCACGCTCCGTGCGTACGCAGCGGCCGGCGTCGACGCGTTCATCCTTTCCGGCTACCCGCTCGACGACGAAGCCGAGCGCGTCGCTCGCTGGGTGCTCCCCGAGCTGCGAGCGTCGCGCTGATGGCGCTGGAACTGGTGATCGCCCGCAACCCGGATCCTGCGTCGACCTTGCCGTACCTGCTGCGGCTCCCGATGGGCGCCGGCGGCATCGCCTTGAAGGTGCGCGACACGTGGCCGCGAACGGCCAAGGTCTACTGCCATCGCGCCGACGAGTGGCCGGATGATCTGGAGATCGTCGAGCGCGTGCCCGTCCGATCCTGCATCCGTCGCGGCGCAGTGATCGACCTGGTGCTCGATCGTGGCCGGGAGAACCGCTCGCAGTTCGTCTTCGCCAAGGCCCGCGGCCGCGAAGTGATCTTCTGGCAGAGCGCCCGCACGGCCAAGCAGGCTCGTCCGAACGTCTCGCTGCCGACGGCCCGCGCTGCGGGTCAGGTGCTGGAGATCGTCGTCGACACGCACGAGCGCTACCCGTGGACGTTCAGCAAGCAACAGGCCACGACGCGCCCGCAGGCGCTTCCCGCAGGCGACTACGCCGTCACCCTCGACGGACTCGTCATCGCCACCGTCGAACGCAAGAGCCTGGCCGACCTGACGAGCACGCTGACCACCGGCAAGCTGCGCTCGTTGATGGCCGAGCTCGCCTCTGTCCCGCGAGCCGCACTCGTGGTGGAGGATCGCTGGTCGTCGGTGTTCAAGCTCAGCTTCGTCCGCCCGGCCGTCGTCGCCGACGGCCTGGCCGAGATGCAGGTCCGCTTCCCCACCGTGCCGATCGTGTTCTGCGAGACGCGCCCCTTGGCCCAGGAGTGGGCGTACCGCTTCCTCGGCGCAGCGATCGCCCACCACGCCGAGCACGACGCTGCCGCTGTGTTCGAGGAGCGCCTCCCTGCCGCGGGCCCGCTGGCCCCGGCCGAGCCGACGACGGCCGAGGTCCGCGCCTGGGCCCGCGCGGCGGGGTTCGACGTGCCGCCGAAGGGCCGCCTGCGCCCCGAGATCTGGACCGCCTTCGCAGCCGCACGCGAACTGGATGTCTGACAGCTCGACATTCGAGCTGTCAGACATCCAGTTTTCAGCGGAGCGAGGCAGCGAGGTCGTCGATGATGCTGGGCGGGGTGCGCGGGTGCATGAAGACGAGGCGGCCGACGGGTTCGCCGCTCCACGTGGTCGGCGCGACGAAGGCGATGCGGTCATCGAGCAATCGAGCGGCCCACGCCCGCCACTCCGCGCGACCCCAACCCTCGCGGCGGAAGACGACGACGCCGAGCTGAGGCCGCAGCACCAGCTCCACGTTCGGCTCCGCGGCGAACCGATCTGCACACGTGCGGGCGAGCGAGATGCCGACGCGGATCGCCTCGCGGTGCGCGTCCACGCCATGCGCGGCGAGCGCGAACCACAGCGGCAGACCGCTGGCGCGGCGAGTGAGCTGGAAGCCGTAGTCGCTCGGGTTCCAACCCGGTTCCTCGTCGCCATGGAGGATGTCGAGGTACGGGCCGTGCTGGGTGTGCACGGCTGCAGCCAGCTCCGGCGAGCGGTACAGCAGCGCGCACGAACCGGCCGGCGAGAACAGCCACTTGTGTGGATCGATGATCAGCGAGTCGACGCGATCGATGCCGGCGAACAGCGCCTGCAGCTCGGGGAGCAACAGCGCGGCACCGCCGTACGCGCCATCGACGTGCAACCACGCGTCGAGCTCATCCGCGGCATCGGCAACTGTCGTCAGTTCGTCGACGACACCGCCGTTCGTCGACCCCGCAGCAGCAACGACGATGCCGACGTCCGTACGTCCTGAGACAGCGGCTCGCACGGCGTCGCCCGTCAATCGGCCGACCGCGTCAGTCGTGGCCACCACCGCGTCGAGGCCCAGCAGGTGCAACGCGTTGTGGACTGAGGCGTGCGCGCTGTCGGCGACCACGACGGCGCGCCGGCCGCCGGCCTGATCGCGCGCAACAGCGAGCGCCGAGAGGTTGCCGATCGATCCCCCGCTCATGAAGCACCCGCCTGAACCGTTGGGCATCCCGGCCGCGTCCATCAGCACCTGCAGCGCCTGGTTCTCGGCGGCCACCGCGCCGGCGGCCTCCAACCACGACTCGGCGCTGAAGTTCGCCGCGCTGACGGCGGCATCCATCCACACACCGGCCGCACTCGGCGACACCGGGATGAACGCCAGGAACCGTTCGCTGTCCAGCCCCACCGTGTTCGGCACGATCGCATCGGTGAAGCGCTGCCACGCAGCGTCCGTGCCGAGTCCGGCGTCGGTGATGGTGCCGGCGAGCAACCCGTCCATCGTCGCTGCCGTCGCGGTCGATCCGAGCGGCGACTGGCGAACCCGGTCGGCGATGAACGCGCTCACGCTGGCGGCAAGATCGCCGAGCGGCGCGTCCGGTCCGTGGATCACCTGATGATCACTCCGGCGTGACGTAGGCCGCGGTGATGCCGCCGTCGATGATCAACGACTGCCCCGTCATCCAGCTCGACTCGTCGCTGGCCAGGAACAGCGCACCGTTGGCGATCTCGATCGGCTCACCGAAGCGACCCATCGGGATGTGCACCAACCGGCGCTGCTTCTTGGCGTCGTCGCTGAGGAACTTGGCCAGCAGCGGCGTCATGATCGGGCCCGGGCACAGCGCGTTGCAACGCACGCCCTGGCGGGCGTAGATCACGGCGATCTCGCGGGTCATCGCCAGCACGGCACCCTTCGACGCGGTGTAGGCCACCTGTGGCGTCGCTGCTCCCATGTGGGCGACGAACGAAGCGACGTTGACGATGCTGCCGGCGACACCGGACTCCTTGGCGCTCTCCTGCATCGCCGGGATGGCGTACTTGCAGCCGAGCAGCGTGCCGAGCACGTTGATGTCCATCGTCTTCTGATACGTGGCAACGCTGGTGGTGACCGGGTTGTCGTCGTCGCCGAGCATCACACCGGCGTTGTTGTAGAGCACGTGCAGCCCGCCGAACGTCTCCACCGCGTGCTCGACGGCAGCCTTCACGCTCTCCTCATCGGTCACGTCGCAGGAGACGTAGCTCGCCTCCCCGCCTGCGGCGGCGATGGCCTCGACCGCCTCGTCACCGTCGACGATGTCGGCGATGACGACCTTCGCCCCCTCGGCTGCGAACCGCTCGGCGCCGACGCGCCCGAGCCCGGATGAAGCACCTGTGATGAGGGCAACCTTGCCCGCCAGTCGAGTCATGGCGCGCAGAGTACCGCACCGGTAAGACTGCGACCCGATGACGAGCAGCCCGCGCGTTGGCGCAACGTGGCGCATCCTCACGTGGAACGTCCTCGGCGCCAAGGACCCGAACCTGACGGTCGTGGCCGAGGTCATTCACGGCTACGACGCCGACGTCGTCGCCCTGCAGGAGGTGCGGCGCAACCAGGCGCGAGCGTTGGCCAAGCGGTTGCAGTTCCAGGTCTGCTGGGCGCGCAAGCACTACCCGTACACCCCGTTGCTGTGGTGGAGGGCGGAGGGGTTGGCGATCCTGTCGCCGCACCCGCTGAGCTCGATCGTGAAGGCGACGATCAGCCCCGGCGTCAGCACCTGGACCTACCGCCACCGCGTCATGGTCGCCGCGACGGCGCGACGTGGCGACGACTCGCTGCGGCTCTACGACACCCACCTCGCCTCGCACGACGCCGACGAACGCATCGCCCAGGCGGCGCGCATCGCGCTGCGCATCGAAGGCGACACCGGGTCACCGGTCGTGCTGGCCGGTGACCTCAACGTGAAGGACGACGCCATCGAGGTGATCCGGGAGTTCACCGGCCTCAGCGATCCGGGTGGCGTGTTCACCAACCCGTCGATCGCTCCGAACCAACGTCTGGACTACGTGCTCGTCCCACCCAACGCCGAGGTGCTCGACCGCGCCACCCCCGATGGCGGCGATCAATGGCACGCCCTCAGCGACCACCTCCCCGTCCTGCTGGAGATCCGTCTCTAGATTCGTTCCCAGTAGCGGCGGAGCTCCCAGTCGGTGACGGCTTGGTTGGAGGCCTGCCACTCGGCCTTGGCCATCGTCAGGATGTGGTGGTGCACATCGTCGCCGAAGCACTCCTTGGCGACGGCTGAGCCCTCCCACAACGCGATCGCGTCAGGCAGGTTCCACGGGATGCGCTCGATGTCGGGCGCTTCGTAGCCGTTGCCCGAGAACGGCGCTCCGAGCTCGAGCTCGTTGCGGATGCCGTGCAGCCCGCCGGCGATCGTGCCGGCGAAGGCGAAGTAGCTGTTGGCGTCGCTGCCGGGGATGCGGCACTCGACGCGCGTTCCCTTGCCGTGGCCGACCTTGCGGAAGCCGAGCGTGCGGTTGTCGATGCCCCAGCCGACACCGGTCGGCGCCCACGAACCGAGCTGGAATCGCTTGTAGCTGTTGACTGTCGGCGCCCACAGCAGGCTGAACTCGCGCGCCGTGGCGATCTGCCCGGCGAGGTAGTGGCGGAAGGTCTTGCTCATCCCGTGCTCGCCGTGGTGATCGTCGAACTGGGCCTTCGCACCGTCGAGGCTCCACAGGCTGGAGTGGATGTGGCACGACGAACCGGTGTCGTTGAAGTCGTACTTGGCCATGAAGCTCACCGACTTGCCGTTGAGGTGAGCGATCTCCTTGGCCGCCGTCTTGTACACGCTGTTGCGGTCGGCCATCTCGACGGCGGTCGTGTAGTCGAGGTTGATCTCGTGCTGTCCGCGGCCCGCCTCGCCCTTCGAGAACTCCACCGGCACGCCCGCCGCTTCGAGACCACGACGGATCTGACCGAGGATGACCTCGTCCTTCGTCGTCTGCAGGATGTGGTAGTCCTCGAGCCACGGCGAGTGCGGACGCAGGTCGCGGTAGCCCTTGGCGTGAGCCTCGTCGTAGGTGTCGTGGAACAGGTAGAACTCGATCTCGCTGGCCACCATCGGCAGGAACCCGAGTGCCTCGGCGGCTTCGACCTGACGGCGAAGCATCGTGCGCGGCGCGACCTCGACGAGCTCACCGGTGTCCACGTCGAACAGGTCGCACATGATCATCGCTGTGCCCTGCACCCACGGGATGATGCGCACCGTGTCCCAGTCGGCGCGAGCGAGCATGTCGCCGTAGCCCTGCTCGTAGCTGGCCCAGCGGTACCCGGGGACCGGGTTGTTGTCCATGTCGCAGGCGATCAGGTAGTCGCAGTTCTCCGTGCCGTCGTCGGCCACCTGCTCGAGGAAGAAGCGACCGGTGGTGCGCTTGCCCGTGAGCCGACCCTGCAGGTCGGGGAAGACCATCAGGACGGTGTCGATCTCGCCGCTGCGGATGCGGCCCTCGAGGTCGGTGCGTGAGATGTGGATGCGCCCTGCTGTCATGGGCGCCGACTGTAGACCTGCCGAACTGAGCGGCCGGTCAGGCCTTCTTCTTGACTTCCTTGGCCGGTTTCAGCACACCACGGGCGAGCGCCTCGTCGAGGTACTTCTCGGCTTCCTCGGCGCTGACCTTCAGTGCCGGGGCGATCTCGCTGATCAGGTTGATGCGGGCCCGGTCGTACATGGTGCGCTCGGCGGCCGACAACGACGCGTCGCGGTTGCGCGCGGCCAGGTTTCGAACGACCTCGGCCACCTGGTACACGTCGCCGCTCTTGAGCTTCTCCTGGTGGTTCTTGAACCGGCGGCTCCAGTTGGACGGAACGCGTGGGTCGGGCTTGGACAGCACCGACACGAGGTCCTCGAGCTCGTCGGGGTTCACCGGCGGGCGAACGCCGACCTCGTCGGCCTTCGACGTGGGAACCGACAGGGTCATCTCGTTGATCACGGTGCGCAGGATGAGATACTCCTGGCTGGACCCAAACGCTTCCATCTTCTTGGTGCCCTGCACGATGCATGCGCCGTGCTGGGGGTAGATGACGGTGTCGCCCTTCTTGAACTTCAAAGCGGACCTCATGAGATCTGTCGGGATTGGCGCTTCCGGAGGGAGCACCACGGCGGGAATCCGGCGTCTCAAGGGTACGGCTTGACAGCGCGAATCCCTACAGCTGGGGGCGGCAGCTGGGGGTGGCTGCTGGGAGGGCTGCGGGCCGTCAGCCCGTGAGCACCCGGTCTCGCCCAGCTCGCTTGGCTTCGAGCAACCGCTCGTCGGCCAGTGCAAGGAGCGTCTGGTAGTCCTCGGCCTCCGACGAGTCGGCGATCCCGGCGGACACGGTGAACGCGGGCGTGCGCCCGTCGCTCAGCGCGGCCAGCAGCTCCAAGCGGACGCGGTCGAGGATGCTCTTCGCCGTCTCGACATCGGCGTACGGCAGCACGACCACGAACTCCTCCCCGCCGTGGCGGGAGACGAGGTCATTGGCCCGAACCGTGTTGCGCAGCGTGCGCGCGAACAGTCGCAACGCCCGGTCGCCGGTGTCGTGCCCGAAGGTGTCGTTCAGGTGCTTGAAGTGGTCGAGGTCGCAGATGCTGACGGTGAACGGAGTGTGCTCGTGCACCAGTTGGCGCACCGAGTTCTCCATGCTCCGCCGGTTGTACAGGCCGGTGAGCGGGTCGGTGCTCGCCTGCAACTGCGCCTGGGCGGTGGCGCGCAACATGCCGACGCGCTGGCCCGACTGGTGGGCGACCGTCTCGATCAGGCTGCGCTCGGCGGGCTCGAACGGCTGGCCGGCGCGAACCGCGTGGACCACGCCGGTGGCGCGTCCGACCACGCTCACCGGAACACACACGGCTGCCAGATCGGCGATGCCCCGCTCGAACAGGTGCGGACAGCAGTCGAGCTGATCGGCGGACCGGAACTCCAGGGTGTGGCCGTTGCGGATCGCGGGACAGCCGCGCGGCGTCGCCACCTCGCAGAGGGACTCCGGAGCGCACCCCGCCGTGGTCACGACGGTCTGCAGGTGGGCGTCGCTGTTGTCCGCCAGCAGGATCGAGGCGTTGAGGCCGTCACCACACATCGACAGCGCCCGCGCCGTCGTGGTCAACGCAACCGTCTCGCTGTCGGTCATCTCCAGCGCGCGGCCGAGCCGGGCGTCGAAGTCCTGTCGCTCGTTCTGCAGGCGCAGTGCTTCCGTTGTCGCGCTGCTCTCGCTGCGCTGCTGCATCAGCAGGATGCGCAGCGGCAACGCAACGAGGCCCATGACCAGCGCGCCGACGGTGCCGATGAAGATGATCCACCCGGTGACCGAGGAGCTCCCGAACGTCGCCGCCCAGCGGCCGAGGGCGGCCAGCCCGACCACGACGAGCAGGTCGACGAAGACCATCGGCCAGTCGCCGCTCATCGGATCCAACTTGCCCCAGCGGGACGTGCTCGATTGCATGCCTCGGTATCGGCAGTCCTGATGCCCGCGACAAGGCTCTTGACACGTTCTTGACGATGTTCAGACGTCACATGCTGCAGCCAGAGCTGCGAGCGTGGCGGCGACGTCCGATTCGGTGGTTCGCGGGTTGATCGTGCACAGCCGCAGCACCTGGCGCGCGTTCAGCTTGGTGCAGGTCACAGCAGCAAACCCACCGTCGGTGACGCTCCGAGCAGCGCGCACGTGACCCTCGTCGTCGACGCCGCGCCGAACGAAGGTGACGATGCCGAGCTCGGCTTCGGTGACGACGATCCAGCTCGGATCACCCCGGAGCAGACCTTCAGCGTGCTCGGCGAGGTCGATCCCGCGTTGCACCAGGTGCGCGATCGCGTCGGTGCCGTGCGTGACGATCGTCAGCCACAGCTTGATCGCTCGGGCCCGACGGGTCAGCTCTGGCCCGCGATTGCGCAGGTCGATCTCGCCGACCTCGTCGGCGACCACGTCGGCGAGGTACTCCGGGTTCAGCGTGAAGCTGCTCGCCAAGGCGCCCGGCCGGCGGACGAGGAGGCAGGCGACGTCGTAGGGCTGGAACAGCCACTTGTGCGGATCGATCACCAACGAGTCCGCAAGCTCGATGCCGGCCAGCGCGGCGGCACCGGTCTCGGTCAGCCGCGTCGGGCCGCCGTAGGCACCATCGACGTGCAGCCACATGCCCTCGTCGGCGGCGATCTCAGCGATCGCGGTCAGCTCGTCGACTGCGCCCGTGTTCGTGCTCCCCGCGGTTGCCACCACCACCGATGGCACTCGTCCGGCGGTACGATCGGCGGCGATCGCGCCGACGAGTGCGTCTGCCGTCAACCGCAGCTTCGTCCCGGTGTCGATCAGGTGCTGGTGGTCCGAGGGCACGCGCAGCATGCGCAACGCCTTCGGGACGCAGCTGTGCGTCTGGTCGCTGAAGTAGACGACGCCGGGTCCGACCGCGTCACGAGCCACGGACAGCGCCGTCAGGTTGGCGATCGATCCGCCGCTGAGCATGATCCCTTCGGTGCCGTCCGGCAGGCCCATCCACTGGCGCAGCCAGTCGAGCACGACCAGCTCGACGGCACTCGGCCCCGCTCCCCCGCCCCACGACGACGCGATGGCGTTGAAGCCGGTCGCCAACCAGTCGCCGGCGATCCCGGTGAACGATGACGGACCCGGCACGCGCGCGAAGTAGCGGGGATGGTCACCGTGCTGCATGGTGCTCATCACCTCACGGACGACCACCTCGATGGCCACGTCGATCGACGATCCTGCGATCGGTGGCTCGCCGCGGCCGAGGAGGTCGGCGAGCGTGTCGGGATCGCCGACGCGGAGCGCGGGGATGGCATCGATGCCGCTGACGTGATCGACCACCGCATCGACGATGCGGTATCCCACCCGACGCATCTCCTCGGCGTCGGTCCCGAACACGTCTGTCACGGCCGACGACTGTAGGAGCCCGGCCGACGTGCGTCGTGCAGACTGTGCGGGTGACCCGCACGCGCTCTCGCCGGCAGCTCGAGGCGATCGGCCTCGGCGTTGGCGGCACCGGCCTCGTCACCGCGGTGTTCTACGCGATCGGCAGCCACGTTCCGGTGACGATCCCGGCACTGCTGCTGCTCGTGCCGATCGTCGCCGCGAGCGTCCTCGGCGGCGTGGTGGTCGCCGTGCCTGTCGCCGTCCTGGCGGCCGCGGCGTACGCGCTGGCGTTCCTGCCACCGATCGGCCACGTTCGCATCGGTCTCACCGAGGACGTGTTCGTGCTCATCACGTTCGTCGCCGTGGCACTCGCGGTCGCGATCCTCAGCGGTCGCCGCAGCCGCGGCAGTGCCGACGCGTTGATCGACGACCGACGGGCGCAGCTGCTGCGCAGCGTGTCGCACGACCTGCGCAACCCCCTGAGCACGATCCGCTCGGTGTCCACCGACCTGCTCGAGCAGGGTTCGTACGACGCGCCGACGCGCAACGCCCTGCTGGGCGTGGTGGTCGACGAGAGCGAGCGACTCGACCGCATCGTCGGCAACCTCCTCAGCCTGACCCGCATCCAAGCCGGGTCGCTGTCTCCGGAGCTCGACGACGAGTCCATCTCCACGCTGATCGACCGGTGCGTCCAGCGCTTCGAGCGCCTGCCGGACAACGGCGAGGTGGACGTCGTGGCCCGGATCGAACCCGACCTTCCCAACGTGCGAGTCGATCCGGTGCAGATCGACCAGGTGCTGACGAACCTGATCGAGAACGCAAAGCGAGCCGCACCCGTCGGCACGACCGTGACCGTCGAAGCACGGCTCCACATCGCCGGCTTCGTCGCCGTCAGCGTGCGCGACCGAGGCAACGGGTTTGCCGTGGACGACCTCGACACCGTGTTCGAAGCGTTCCACTCGACAAGTGGTTCGTCGGGACTCGGGCTGGCCGTGTGCAAAGCGATCGTGGAGGCACACGGCGGCACGATCAACGCGTCGACGTCACCGGACGGCGGCGGCCGGGTGACGTTCACGGTGCTCACCACCGCGCGCTGAGCAGGCCCTTCACGTCGACGAAACAATCCCGAAACGCTCCCAGCGGTCGTGGGACATACCATCGACGTGTGCGCAAGGTCGCCATCGCAGAACCCGTGGAGAGCACCGGCGTCGAGCTGGTCACATGGCCCGACGAGCGCGAGCTGCGCGAGCGGCTGGCCCGTGCCGGCGTGCCACGACTGCTGCTCGTCTCCGCCGGTGAGGCGCCGCCGGAGTCGGTCGGACCGGACGAGGACTGGATTCGCATGCCCGCCGACGAACGCGACGTGCTGACGCGGATGCGCACCCTGCTTCGCAACGTCGCCCGACTCGACGAGCAACGACCGTGGATCGACGAGCACCGCATCGCCCACCGCGGCGAATCGGCGGTCGTGCTGACGGCGGCCGAGGCGGTCGTCGCCACCGCGCTGTTCGCCGCGCCCGGCAGCGTCGTCAGCCGGACGAAGCTGGAGTCGTTGCTGTGGCAGGACGAGCCGCCGAGCAACCGAGCCGTCGAAGCGGTCGTCTACCGGTTGCGACGCCGGCTGTTGCCGTTGCACCTGCGCGTGCGCACCGTCCGCGCCAGTGGCTTCGCCGTCGACGCCTGATCCTGAACGCCCTGTCCTGAAACGCAAGGGAGCCGGTCGCGCCCGACAGCGCGACCGGCTCCCTCGTTGACCCGACGGGCCACTGCGAACCTGCGGTGACGCGGCCCCTGTCAGATCGCGTCACCGTCCAGCTCGCCTGTACGGATGCGCACGATCGATTCGACCGCGGTCACCCAGATCTTTCCGTCACCGATCTTGTCCGTACGGGCGCTCGAGACGATGGCGGCAACGATGCCCTGCACGTCGACGTCGTCAGCGAGCACCTCGAGCTTCATCTTGGGGACGAACTCGATGTTGTACTCGGCACCTCGGTACACCTCGGTGTGCCCGCTCTGGCGGCCGAACCCACGGACCTCGCTGACGGTGATGCCGACGACGCCGGCCTCCTTGAGCGCCGACTTCACCTCGTCGAGCTTGAACGGTTTGATCACTGCGGTGATCAGCTTCATGGCAGTCTCCTTGTCCAGTCGATCGATGGGTGGCGGGTCAGTTGACACCGGTTGAGTGGTATGCGGTCTCGCTGTGCTCGGCGTAGTCCAAGCCCATCGATTCGGTCTCCTCGCTGACGCGCACGCCGATCGTCTTCTTGAGCACCGTCATGATGAGGAACGTCACCGGGAACGACCACGCGATGGCGACACCGTTGGCAAGTGCCTGCTCGCCGAACAGCTGCAGGCTGCCGCCGTAGAACACGCCTTCCATGAACGACCCACCGAAGAACGACGGGTTGGCGAAGAAGCCGATGAGCAACGAGCCGACGAGACCGCCGACGAAGTGCACACCGACGACGTCGAGCGCGTCGTCGTAGCCGAACTTGGCCTTGAGCCTGACGGCGTAGCAGCACACCACACCGGCGATCGCACCGATGGCGATCGGGCCGGGACCGGACACGTAGCCGGATGCGGGCGTGATCGCCACGAGCCCGGCGACGATGCCGGAAGCGGCACCGAGGTTGGTGGGATGGCCGTCACGCAACCACTCGACGAGCACCCAGGCGAGGCCGGCCGCGGCAGCGGCGAGGAAGGTGTTCATGAACGCCTGCGCTGCTTGGCCGTTGGCTGCCGCCGCGCTGCCGGCGTTGAAGCCGAACCAGCCGAACCACAGGATGCCGGTGCCGATCATCACCAACGGCATCGAGTGCGGCGGGTGCGGTTCGCCCTTGCGCTTGCCGAGCACGAGCACCGCGGCGAGTGCAGCGATGCCGGCGTTGACGTGGATGGCGGTGCCACCGGCGAAGTCGATCGAGCCACGCTGGTACAGCCAGCCGCCGTAGACCCACTTGAACACGGGGATGTAGACGAGGAACAGCCAGAACGGCACGAACAGCGCCCACGCGGAGAACTTCATCCGGTCGGCCACAGCACCCGAGATCAGGGCCGGGGTGATCGAGGCGAACATGCCGAGGAACGCCACGAGGGCGAGCGAGCCTCCGTCGCCGGCGACCGTGATGTCCTTGAGGAAGAACGAGTCGAAACCGCCGAGGAAGTCGTTGTCGAACGGCGTCTGCGCCAGTGAGTAGCCGATGATCACCCACAGCACCGGCACGATCAGCACGCAGTAGAAGTTCATCATCAACATGTTGAGGACGTTCTTGCCGCGGTCCATCCCTCCGTAGAAGAAGGCCAGGCCGGGTGTCATGAAGAGGACGAGTGCTGCGGAGATCAGCACCCAACTCAGGCTTCCACTGTCCATCAGTGCTCCATTTCCCATGCGTCAGTCATCGAGGGCCTCGACGAACTGCCGCAGAATGGCGTGTGTTTGTTTCCACACTGTTTCTGACCGAACGCACTCCCGTGAACTCGCCGGATAGCATCCGCGCCCGATGACGACCCTGCTGCTCGTCGAGGACGAAGCCGCACAGCGACGCACGTTGTCGATCGCACTCGAATCCCGCGGCTACTCGGTGGTGACGGCACCCTCAGGCGTCGAGGCACTCGCCGCGCTGGAGCACCTCACGCCCGATCTCGTCCTGCTCGACCTCGGCCTGCCGGACATGGACGGGCTCACCGTGTGCACGCGCATGCGCGTGTGGCTGCACTGCCCCATCATCGTCGTCAGCGGCGACGCGGTCGAAGAGCGCATGGTCGAGGCGCTCGATCGCGGCGCGGACGACTACGTCGTCAAGCCCTACAGCATGCCCGTGCTGCTCGCGCGCGTCCGCGTCTCGCTGCGCCACGCAGCCACCGCAGCGGCCATCGCCGGGGCCGATCGCTTCGAGTGTGGCGACCTGCGTCTCGACGTGCCCGCACACGAGGTGACGGTCGACGGCAGACCGGTCGACATGCAGGCCCGCCAGTTCGCGCTGCTCACCCTGCTGCTGCGCCAGGAGGGCAAGGTGGTGACGTACAGCACCCTCGCCAAGGCGATGTGGGGCCACGAGCCCGACGCCCCGGATCTGAACTCGCTGCGCATCGCCGTCAGCCGGATCCGCACCCTGATCGGCACCGGCCCGCGCCGCCCGGTGATCCACACCGAAGTGCGTGTCGGCTACCGACTCACCGGACCCGACGACGCGAACGACCACGCCTGAGTGCCTCCGGAGGGACTCGAACCCCCAACCAACCGGGTAGAAACCGGTTGCTCTGATCCATTGAGCTACGGAGGCGAGCAGCGCCCGCGAGCCTAACGGCGACGTGCTCTGCGGGGGGCGTCTGCGGTGGGCGCCGAGTTGGTCAACGGGCCGACCGTGGCAACGATCTCATCCACCGTCGGCCGCTCACCGCGGGGGACGGTGTCCAGCGCGACGCGCATCGCCGCGAGGTGATCGGGCGACGTGCCGCAGCAGCCGCCGACGATGCGCGCGCCCGCGTTTGCGGCGAGCGAGGCGTAGTCGGCCATCAGCGCCGGCGTGCCGGAGTAGACGATCTCCGCGCCCTGGAACTGCGGGATGCCGCAGTTGCCCTTGGACACGACGGCCGCGTCGGTGGACTCGGTGAGCGACAGGACGGTGACGAGGATGTCGGGCGCGCCGACCCCGCAGTTGGCACCCATCGCCAGCGGCGCCACGGCGAGTCCGTCGAACACGCCCGGCAACGCGGAGGGCATGACGCCCATCATCGTGCGGCCGGCGGTGTCGAACGAACACGTCGCCACGTACGGCATGCCGACGGCGATCGCCGCCTCCGCCGCAGCGCGCACCTCCTCGGGTGCGGACATCGTCTCGATCCAGGCGACGTCGGCGCCACCGTCGCGCAGCCCGGTGATCTGCTCGGTGAACGCCGCGACGGCGGCCTCGTGGGTGAGCGCGCCGAGCGGCTCGAACAGCTCGCCCGTCGGGCCGACCGAGCCGGCGACGACGACCGGGCGGGACGCACCGGCAGCGACTTCGCCGGCGAGCTCGGCGGCGCGCCGGTTGAGCTCGTGCACGCGGCTCTCGGCCTTGTGCAGCTTCAACCGGTGGCGGTTGCCACCGAACGTGTTGGTGAGCACGATGTCGGCGCCCGCGTCGACGAATCGCTGGTGCAGCGACTGCACCTTCTCCGGCGAGTCGACGTTCCAGAACTCGGGCGGTTCACCGGCCTCGAGGCCCATGGCGAAGTAGTTCGTGCCGGTGGCGCCGTCCGCGAGCAGCACGCGCCCGGTGGACAGGAGATCGGCAAGGGAGACGCGCACGGGGTTCGACGCTAGCTGGCGATGAGCGCGCGGCGCAGGAGGTCGAGCGAGCTGATCACGCTGATCTGGCGCATCTGCTCGCGCTGACCCGGCAGGCGCAGCGTCGACGTCGTCACGGTGCCGCCGATGGCGATGCCGACGCAGAGCGTGCCGACCGGCATGCCGTCCTGCTCGCTCGGTCCGGCGACGCCGGTGAGCGCCAGCCCGACATCGCTGCCGAGGACGCGGCATGCGCCGGCCGCCATCTGACCGGCAGTGCGCTCGTTCACCACGGGACCGCGATCCACGCCGAGCAGATCGAACTTGACCTCACTGGCGTAGCTGACGATCGAGCCGCGCAGCACGTCGCTGGCTCCCGGGATCGCCGTCAGCCGACCCGACACGAGGCCACCGGTGACCGACTCGGCCAGGCCCAGCGACAGACCACGCTCGCGCAGCAGTTGCAGCACGACGGACTCCATCGTCTCGTCGTCGACCGCGAACACCTGCGAGCCGACCACCGCGCGGACCTCGGCGTCCCAGTGGTCGAGCAGCGCGGCAGCGTCGGCCGTCGTCGCGCCCTTTGCCGTGAGGCGCACCTTGATGCCCTCCCACCCACTGGCGAGGAACGCCAGCGTCGGGTTGCCCACCGCATCGAGCTGGGCGATGACACCGTCGAGCCGTTCGTTGAGCCCGCTCTCGCTCTCGCCCCACGTGCGCAAGACGCGGCTGACGATCGCACCGGCGTCACCGGCGCGGCGAAGCATGTCGGGCAGCACCGCTCGCTCGACCATCTCCTTCATCTCGTGCGGCACGCCCGGCACCGCGTACACGACCTTCTCGACACCGTCGACGAGGACCGGGCAGATCAACCCGGGTGCCGTGCCACGCGTCTGCGGGATGATGGTCGCGCCCTCGGGCACCTGTGCCTGACGGAGGTTGTTGGCCGCCATCGTGCGGCCTCGGGTAGCGAACAGCCCGCGGATCACCTCGGCCACCGCGTCGTCGTGCACCAGCGTGGCGCCCATCACTGCGGCAATCGCCTCGCGCGTCACGTCGTCGTGCGTCGGGCCGAGACCGCCACAGACGATCACCGCGTCCGCGTCGGCCAAGGTGCTGCGCAGCACGGACTCCATCCGCCCGAGGTTGTCGCCGACCTTGAGCTGCAGCAGCGAGTCGATGCCCACCGCCGCGAGCTGCTCGCCGATCCAGGCGCTGTTCGTGTCGGTGATCTGCCCGAGCAGGAGCTCGGTGCCGATCGCCACGACGTCACAGCGCATGACCATCCAGCACCTGTTCGGCATCCTGCGGCACTCGTTGGCTGGCTCGCGACTTCCACAGGTACTGCGCGCCGCTCACGAGCGCGAGCACGACCGCGGCCCACAGCAACCACTTCCACAGCCACGTCGCGTCGGCGGACGTGATCGGAGCGATGGCGAAGCCGACCGACAGCTGCTGGGTCAGCGTCTTGTACTTGCCGAGACGGCTGGCCGGGACGCTGACGCCCTTCGCGGCGACGAACGTGCGGTACAGGGAGATGGTCAGCTCGCGGGCGCCGATGATGACCACCGGCACGACCCAGAACACGTTGGAGTTGACCAGCGCGAACATCGCACCGAGGACGAGCACCTTGTCGGCGAGCGGGTCGAGGAAGGCACCGGACTTCGTCGTGCCGTGCTTGCGGGCGATGTAGCCGTCGATGCCGTCGCTGCTGCACAGCAGGAACCAGAGCGCGAACGCGACCCAGTTGCCCTGATGCCCGTCGGGGATCAGCCAGATCATCAACGGCGACAGCAACAGCCGGCCGACGGTGATCGCATTGGCCCAGGTGGCCAGAGCGTTCGGGTCGACGGGCATCAGCGCCAGTCTCCCATCAAGCCCCGTCCCCCACCAGCACGGCCCCCACCAGGTCCGGCCCGGCCGCGTCGACGATGTGCACGTCATGGAACTGCCCGACGGCCAGATCCAGCGGCACGTCGATGACGCCATCGATCTCCGGTGCCTGACGCGTGCCGCGGGCCACGCCGGGCTCGTCGACCAGCACCCGCACCGTGGTGCCGATCAGCGCATCGCTGCGCTGGCCCGTGATCTCGTCCTGCAGTTCGCGCAGCTCGGCCAGCCGCTCGTTCATCAACGACGCATCGACGGCGCCGTCGAGGTTCATCGCGTACGTGCCCTCCTCGGGGCTGTAGGCGAAGAAGCCGCACCAATCGAGCTGCGCCGACTCGACGAACGACAGCAGCTGATCGTGGTCCTCTTCGGTCTCGCCCGGGTACCCGACGATGAAGTTGCTGCGGAACGCGGCGGTCGGCTCGCGACGGCGGATGTCCTCGATGCGGTTCAGGAACCGCTGCCCGTCTCCCCATCGGCGCATGCGGCGCAACAACGGCTTGCTGACGTGCTGCAGCGACAGGTCGAAGTACGGCACGCCGGTGTCGCAGATCGCGTCGATGAGATCGTCGGTGAGGTCGCTCGGGTACAGGTACAGCAAGCGGGTCCACGCCGAGGCAGCCGTGACGGCCCGCACCAGCGGGACGATCGATCCGGCGCCGAGCTCGTCGGGACGATCCTTGCCGTAGCTGGCGAGGTCTTGCGCGACGAGCACGATCTCCTGCGCCTCGAGCTGCTCCACCTCGGCGAGGATCGATGCAACGTCGCGACTGCGCTGCGGCCCGCGGAAGCTGGGGATGGCGCAGAACCCGCAGGAGCGGTCGCAACCTTCGGCGATCTTCACGTACGCCCACGGACTGGTGCTCTTCGGCCGCGGCAGGTTGAGCAGATCGAGCGTCGGCAGCGGCGTGGAGCTGACCGGGATGGACGTGCGCCCCCGAGCAGCAGCCGTCAACGGCAGGTTCACGGCGACGCCGAAGCCGGCCACCTGATCGACCTCCGGCAGTGCCTCGCGCAGCTCGTCGCCGTAGCGCTCGGCCATGCAGCCGGTGACGACCAGGCGGGCACCGGTCTTGCGCCGATCCTCGAGCGCGAGGATCGTGTCGATCGACTCGCGGCGAGCGTCGTCGATGAACGCGCACGTGTTGACGACGACGAGATCAGCAGCCGACGCGTCGTCGGTGGCGGTCATCCCGTCAGCGAGGAGCGTGCCCATCAATTTGTCGCTGTCGACCTGGTTCTTGGGGCAGCCCAAGGTCTCGATGTAGAAGCGCTTCCCCACGTGCCCCGAGGCTACCTGGCAGCCAGCTGAGTCGATGCTGAGGCCTCAGCGGTTGCGCTGGGCCTCTTGGAGCAGCTCGAACTCCTCGACGGTCATCATCACCGTGCGCGCCTTGGAGCCTTCGCTGGGACCGACGACGCCGCGCTGCTCGAGCAGGTCCATGATCCGACCGGCGCGCGCGAAGCCGACCTTCAACTTGCGTTGCAGCATTGACGTGCTGCCGAGCTGGCTGCGCACGACGAGCTCCATCGCCTGGCGCATCAGGGTCTCGTCCTCGTCGTCATCGGCGCCGTTGCCACCGAAGTTGCCGCCGCCGAGCTGACCCTGCTCACCCTCGTCACCTTCCACACCACTGACGTAGACCACCTCGGGTGCCTGCCGACGCCAGTGGGCGACGATCTTGCGCACCTCCTCCTCGCTGACGAACGAACCCTGGATGCGCTGGGCCACGTTGGAGCTGCCGGGCAGCAGGAGCATGTCGCCCTTGCCGACCAGCTTCTCGGCGCCGGGCTGGTCGAGGATGACGCGGCTGTCAGTGAGGCTGGACACCGCGAACGCCATGCGGGCCGGCACGTTGGCCTTGATGACGCCGGTGATGACGTTGACCGACGGGCGCTGCGTGGCGACGATCAGGTGGATGCCCACGGCGCGAGCCTTCTGAGCGATGCGGGTGATGCTCTCCTCCACGTCGCGAGCGGCCACCATCATCAGGTCGTTGAGCTCGTCGACGACCACGACGATGTACGGCATGCGTTCGTACGAGGCGGCGGTCGACTCGTCGAGATGAGCCGTCAGCTCGGCGTCTCCCTGCAGCTCGCCTCGGTCGTAGGCGGCGTTGAAGCCGGTGATGTCGCGGAAGCCGACCTCGCTGAGCACGTCGTAGCGGCGGTCCATCTCCTTGCACGCCCACTGCAGCGCGTTGGCCGCCTTCTTCGGGTTGGTGACCGGCTGGGTCAGCAGGTGCGGCAGTCGGTTGTACTGGCCCATCTCGACCTGCTTGGGGTCGATCAGGATCAGCTTCACCTGGTCCGGCGTGGTGCGCATCAGCAAGGAGGTGATGATGCAGTTGATGCCGCTCGACTTGCCCGCGCCGGTGGTGCCGGCGATGAGCAGGTGCGGCGTGGTGGCCAGGTTGAGGAAGACCGCCCGCCCGGCGATGTCCTTGCCGACGGCGACGTCGAGCGGGTGGTTGGCCGTCTTCGCCTCCGGCGCGGTCATGATGTCGCCGAGGCTGACCAGCTGGCGGGTGTGGTTGGGCACCTCGACACCGATCGCCGAGCGGCCGGGGATCGGGGCCAGGATGCGGACGTCGGTGGCGGCCATCGAGTAGGCGATGTCGCGGTTGAGGCTCGTCACGCGAGCGACCTTGACGCCGCTGCCGAGCTCGAGCTCGTAGCGGGTGACCGTCGGCCCGACCGTCTGGCCGAGCAGGCGGACCTCGACGCCGTGCGAGTTGAGCGACTCGACGAGCACCTGCCCGCGTGCTTCGACCTCGGCCTTGTTGATCGTCTGCGCCGTGCTGCGGGCGAGGCTGTTCGCCGGCGGCAGGATCCAGGCGCCGCGCTGCGCGCCGGGCCCGAGCTCCAGCTCGGCCTGCTCGACGGGACCGTCCAACATCGGCGGCGGCAACGCCTTGCGCGTGCGCTTGGGTTTGGCCGGCTCGTCGTCCCACAGATCATCGGACGACGCGTCGTAGAGCATCGGGCGATCACCGAGCGGGTCGAGCCCGGGGTCGTTGAGCTCGTGCCCTTGCCGATCGCTGCGCAACGTCGCCATGTCGCCGAACACCTGGCGAGCCTTGCGGCCGGCCGGCATCGCCACGGCGCGGACGCCGCGACCGGTCTGCGAGAAGACCGTGCGCACCGATGCTCCGGTGATCAGCAGCAGACCGGCGAGGAACAGTGCGGCGAGGACGACGATCGCCCCGGCCGAGGCGATCAGGCTGCGCAGGGGTTCGGCGACGAGCGCCCCGAGCCAGCCACCGGCACGTCCGAGGTGCTTGAAGTTGTCGAGGATGGCGCGTGGGCCGCGCACGATGTGCAGGACACCGAGGACCGACAGGGCGGACACGCCCCAGCCGACGGTGAGGCGCCAGCGGTGCTCACTGCGACCGCGCTTGACCAGCGCAGCGCCGATCCCGATGAGGGCGATGGGCACGATGAACCTGCCGAGCCCAGTGAACCAGCCGACCAGCGTCTCCACGCCCTCGCCGAGCGGCCCGGCCAGGTTGAGGTAGATGGCCAGCACGAGCAGGACACCGACGATGATGAAGGCGATCCCGACGAACTCGCTCTCGCGGCCCTCCATCGCCTCGCGCAGCTCGGCCGAGGCCTGGTCGCGGCGGGATCGCGGCAGCTCGTCGGTGTCACCGCTGCGACCGCTGCCAACCGCCGGCTGGCGGGTGGTCGGCCGGGTCGGCGCAGGCCGTGACGTGCTCGAACGCGTCGGCTTCGAACGTCGGTTCGGTTGTCCCCAGGTGGCCATGACCCTGCCACGGTACCAATGCCCCGCGCGTCAGCAGGCGCATCCGGCGTGTTCAGTTGGGGTCGACGGCTTGGACGGCGCCGTTCTTGTCGACGGTGACGAGGAGCTGGCCACCGCCGGGCGAGTCGACCACGAGGGTGTAATGGGCCACACCCTGCTGGTCGGCGACGATCTCGAAGACGTCGATGTTCGGGTCGTCGAGCTGCTCCTGCGTCGGCTTGAGCACGACCAGCGGATCGAAGTCCAACGCGGTGGCGGCGAACGTGTTGCCGCTGGCCCCTTGGCCGGGCTGCGACGACAGCTCACCATCGACGTACACCCACGGCTGGGCGATGGCGCCGTTGTTCAGCGCGACGAACAGGTTGACGAGGTTCGGCGTGGCATTGATCTCGAAGTACTGCTGCGGCCCACCGAGCTCCGCCTCGAGCGCAGCGACCGCCTCACCGATCAGGTCGACGCGCGGCGGTACCAGCTCGGCCGGATCGAGCGAGGCGACCGGCGGCACCGAAAGCGTGGTCGTCGCCGGCGAGGCATCGTCGCTGCAGCCGGCAACCGCCACGAGTGCGAGCGCGCCGATGAACGCCAACCTCGAACCCCGCATCTCGGCCCTCAGGCCTCCATCACGACGGGCACGATCATCGGGCGGCGCTTCGTGCGGTCGTGGACGAACTTGCCGGCCGCACGACGCACGTCGCGCTCCAGCGAATCCACATCACGCACACCGGCGGCGAGCGCGGATTCGACCGCGTCGGCCACCTTGTCGCACGCCTCGTCGAGCAGATCTTCCGCCTCCGGCGCGTAGACCCAACCGCGCGTGATGATCTCCGGGCCGGTGAGCACCTTGCCGGTGCCGACGTCGACGGTGACGACGACGACGACCACACCCTCCTCGGCCAGCATCCGTCGGTCGCGCAGCACGCCCTGCCCGACGTCGCCGACGATGCCGTCGACGTACAGGTAGCCGGCAGGCACGCGGCCCGCACCGGCGAGCCCGTCGTCGGTCAGCTCCAGCACGTCGCCGTCCTCGCAGAGCAGCACGTGGTCGCGAGCGACCCCCATGAGCATGCCGAGCTTGGCGTTGGCGACGAGGTGGCGGTACTCGCCGTGGATCGGCACGTAGTACTCGGGTCGAGTGATCGACAGGTAGGTCTTCAGCTCGTCGGCCTGAGCGTGGCCGGTGGCGTGCACGTCGGCGATGCCGGAGTGGATGACCTCGACGCCGGCTCGCAGCAGCCCGTCGATGACGCGGTTGACGTTGCCCTCGTTGCCCGGGATGGCGTGGCTGGAGAGGATGACCGTGTCGCGGTCGCCGACCTTGACCCACTTGTTCTCGCCACGCGCGAGGAGCGCCAGCGCGGACATCGGCTCGCCCTGCGAACCCGTGGAGATGATGCACACCTTGTCGTGCGCGTGCTGATCGATCTCGTCGATGTCGATGAGCTTGTCGTCGGGGATCTTCAGCACACCGAGGTCGCGACCCATGCGCACGTTCTTCTTGATGCTCAGCCCGAGGGTGGCGACGATGCGGCCGGTGGCGATGGCCGCGTCGGCGATCTGCTGGATGCGGTGCAGGTGGCTGGCGAAGCTGGCCGTGATGATCCGCTGCCCGCGCTGCTCGGTGAACAGCTGGTTGAGCACCGAGCCGACGCTGGTCTCGCTCGGCGCGTGGCCGTGCTCCTCGGCGTTGGTGCTGTCGGCGAGCAGCACACGGATGCCCTCGGTGCTGGCGATGGCGCCGATGCGCCCGAGGTCGGTGCGCCGCCCATCGACCGGGGTGAGGTCGAGCTTGAAGTCGCCGGTGTGCAGGATGACGCCCTGCGGCGTGTGCAGGGCGATGGCGTGTGCGTGCGGCACCGAGTGGGTGACGGGGATGAACTCGACGTCGAACGGGCCGATCATCCGCCGCTCGCCGTCCTTGACGGTGATCAGCTCGGTGCGGCCGAGCAGGCCGGCCTCCTCGATGCGGTGCCGTGCGAGACCGAGGGTGACCGCCGACCCGTAGATCGGGAAGCTCAGCTCGCGCAGCAAATACTGCAGCGCGCCGACGTGGTCCTCGTGCCCGTGGGTGGCGACGACGGCCTCGATGCGATCGGCGTTCTCGCGCAGCCAGGTGAAATCGGGGAGCACGAGGTCGATGCCGTGCATGTCGGCATCGGGGAACATCAGCCCGACGTCGATGAGCAGGACGCGGTCGTCCTGCTCGATGGCCATGCAGTTGCGGCCGATCTCTCCGAGTCCGCCGAGGAAGACGATCTTGACAGGCTTGGGCATCAGGACTTAGGGACGATCAGGAAACGCATCCCGCCATCGTTGCAGGTTGGCGAGCACCTGAGGCACTCGCGCCTCGACCTCCGCGGGCGCCGGACCCATCGGCAACCGTGCCTGACCTGCGGGAAGACCGAGGTGACGGAGGACCGCCTTCGTCGGCAACGGGTTCGGTGCGTCGTCGCCGGTCTCGAAGGCGAAGCTCTCCAGCATCCGGCTGTTGACCAGGCGAGCGCCGACGAGATCGCCCTTCTCCCACAGGTCGAACATCTGCTGGTGGTCGTCGGCGGTCCAGTGCGTGGCGACGCCGACCGTGCCGACGATGCCGCTGGCGAGGAGCGGCAGGGTCATGCCGTCGTCACCGCTGTAGACCTCGAACCCGGCGGGCGCGGAGCTGATCACCGACGCCGTCTCGCCCGGGTTCCCGGCGGCGTCCTTGAGGGCGACGATCGTGGGCACGGTGCGGGCGAGGTGGAGCAACGTGCTCGTGGCGATCTTGCGACCCGTGCGCACGGGGATGTCGTAGACCATCACCGGCAGATCGCTGGCCGAGGCCATCGCTTCCATGTGTGCGGTGATGCCCGCCTGCGACGGCCGGTTGTAGTACGGGCACACCGCCAGGATCCCGGCTGCGCCGAGCGCGGCGGCCTCCTTGGTGAGGTGGACCGAGTGGCGGGTGTCGTTGGTGCCCGTGCCGGCGATCACCGGGATCGAAACCGCTTCGATGACTGCGGCGAACAGCGACAGGCGCTCCTCGTCACTGAGCACCGGCGCTTCGCCCGTGGTGCCGGCGATGACCAGGCCGTCGTTGCCGTGGTCCTGCAGCCACCGCGCCAACGTCGCCGCGCCGTCGAGGTCGATCTCCCCGTCCGGCAGGAACGGGGTGACCATCGCCGTGAGCACACGGCCGAAGCGGGGGGAGATGTCAGTCATCAGAACGATCCTTCTGCGGCACGGTCGATCCCTTGCGTGAGGATCAGGTCTTCGTGCAGCTCCATCCACACATCGTGGTAGCTGCCGCACATCACCCCGGTGAACATATTCGTTTCACCGTCGACGAGCCGCTGGCACGTCTGCGCCAACCGAGGGCCGTACGGGCGGAGACGGGCCAGCGCAGCGCCGAGCGAGTCAACGATCGGCTGCGCCGCCGCATCCAGCGCAGCGAGCCGTTCGATCACGCCACGGTCGTACGCCGCATCGGTGTGGTCGTTGGGTGCTCCGTCACGCAGCTGCCACTGTCCGCAGAGCTCCTTGAGCTGCTCGTTGAGGGCGAGGAAGCGGGCGTACTGGTCGTCGAGCGAACTGCCGATCGACGCAGCCGCCAGGTCAGCGGCCAGCTCGTCGCGGTGGTGCTCCTTGCCCGCGGGCGTGAGCTGCCACAGTGACCGCGCCTCGCGGAACATCGCCAGCTCTCGCTGCTGGAAGTCGTCGAGGTGCGCCTGGGCGATCGCGATGTCGATGTCGGCGATCTCAGCCACGACATCGACCTTGGCGAACCCCTTGATGCGCAAGGCATGCAACGTGCGGAACGACGGCGTGGACATCGAGCCGCGATGTTACTCCCGCGGTCGCGCACCGACCGGCCCGTTCGTCGCTCGGTCGATCGAGGCTTGACCGTTTGACTCTGGTCGGAACACACTGCGACTTCGTGGGCTACGAACTTCACATCACTCGTGCCGCGGACTGGAGCCAGGCGAACGAGGCTCCGATCGAATTCGAAGAATGGACGGAGCACGCGCAGTCGAACGGCAGCCTTGTGGAAGCCGGCACCTACGGCACGAAGACCTTTCCGTTCGAACAGACCATCTTTGCCGTCATCGACGAGCACGGCGGAACAATCGATTGGCACGCGGGCCAGTTGACGGTGACGGGAAGCCGCGACTCCGACTTGGACCACCTTCGATCGATCGCTGTGGCGCTGAGCGCTCGGGTACAGGGAGACGACGGCGAGTTCTACTCGCCCTAACGCGGTACGGCCCCGACCTCTCGAATCGATCACCAACGTCGACTCGACCGATCCCGGTGCGCCGTCTCGCTCGCTCATCAGTGAGCCTCGGGTGCGCTCCGCGCGCCCCAAGCTCACGGACGAACTCGTTCGTGAGCTTGGGGCGCGCTGGGCGCTCCCGTGACTCACGACGTGGGCGCTCCAGCCCGGGCAGGCGAGCGCAGCGAGCCTGACCTACAACGTCCCGTCGAGGGCGCGGCGAAGGGCGGCGAGGCGGAGGTCGAGGGCGATGCGCGAGGTCATCGTGATCGGGATGATCCAGGTGCCGTGGAGGTGGGCCAGCACCCGCACTCCGGCCGCCGCGACACCGGCGTGGTGCAGCGCTTCGACGTAGCGCTCGCCGTCGTCGCGAACCGGGTCGTGTTCGGCAACGGTCACGAACGCCGGCGGCAGGCCGGTGAGATCGCCGAGCAACGGCGACACCAGCGGGTTGGTCGGGTCGGCGCCCTGCAGGTACTGCGCGGTGTACCCGCGAACGGCGTCGGCGGTGAGCCCGAACGAGGCCGCTGCCAACGACATCGACGGCGACGCCAAGGTCAGGTCGAGCGCGGGGATGTCGAGCACCTGGGCCACCGGCATCGGGAACGCGCGATCGCGGGTGGCCACACACAGCGCAGCACAGAGGTTGGCGCCGGCACTCGACCCAGCAACGACGACGCGATCGATGTCGGCGCCCAGCGCCGCGCCGTGATCCTGCAGCCACATCCACGCCGCGACGCAATCCTCGAGCGGCGTCGGGAACGGGTGCTCGGGCGCCAACCGGTAGTCGACCGAGACGACGAAGCAGCGCAGCGACTCGACCATCGGCACGGTCTCGATCTCGGCGGTGTCCAGCGTTCCTTGCACCCACCCGCCACCGTGGATGAAGAAGATCACGGGCAGCGCGCCGGCCGCATCGATGGGACGGTACGTCCGCACGGTGATGCTGCCGCCCTCGACGGCCACGCCGTGGTCGCGCACCTCGATGTCGTCGCCGGCCGGTCGGTGCAGGAGCATCATCGTCGCGTCAGCCTGCGCCCGAACGGCGATCATGTCGTCGGGGTCGGGCACCGGGCCGGGGTTGGCACGGATCGCATCGAACAGCGCTTGCAACGGTGGATCGATGTGCATGGTCAGGTCCTGATCTTTCCGCTGCGATCGATGGAACGGGTGTCGGTGCCGAGGTAGTGGGCGATGACGAGCGGATCACGGCGCACGACGTCGGGCGCGCCCTCGGCGATCACCCGACCGGCTTCGAGGCAGTAGATCCGGTCGCACAGCCCGGAGATGAACGGGATGTCGTGCTCGATGACGACCATCGAGGCATCGAGCTGGCGACGCACCTCCAGCAACAGGGGCGCGAGCGCCTCGGTCTCCCGTTGGGCGACGCCCGCGGCCGGCTCGTCGAGACAGAGCATCGTCGCGCCCATCGCCACCAGTCCTGCCAGCTCGACGATCCGCCGCGTCCCGGTGCTGAGCTCGTCGGTACGCCGGTCCGCGTAGCGGCCGAGTCCGAACAGGTCGAGCAGGTCGGACGCTTCGGCGCGACGCCGTCGTTCGCCGCGCACCGCGTGAGGGAGCTGCAACGCGGTGGCGGCGAACGGGGTTCGGTGACGCGCTTCGAGCGCCACGAGCACGACGTCGCGCACGGAGAGCTCGGGGAACAAGCGCGCCGCCTGGAACGTGCGGCCGAGGCCGGCAGCCGCCCGACGTGCAGGACTGCGCCCGGTGATGTCGACGCCATCGAGGAGCACCTGTCCGTCACCAGCGATGAACCCGCCGACGACGTTGAGGAACGTGCTCTTGCCGGCGCCGTTGCTGCCGATGAGCCCGACGATCTCGCCGCGCTGTACGTGCACGTCCACCCCGTCGAGCGCCAACTTGCCGCCGAATCGCACCGTGAGCCCTCGAGTCACGAGTGCAAGCGTCGATGAGTCGGAGCGAGGAGCCGAGGTGGCCATCCGAACCGCAGTCGTTGCCGGTGCAGTGCGCGGCGGCTCCGGGCCGAGGCGCCGCTCGGCGACGCGCACCACGGCGTCGCGCACGCCGTGCACGAGTTGGGCGAACCCGCCGGGCACGTACAGCAGCAGGACGAGGAGACCGACACCGGAGGCGAGGAACGGCAGCACCTCGTTCGACGGGAAGAACGCGGGCAGACCGATCACCCACAGCGAGCCGAGCACCGGACCGATCAGCGTGCCGAGCCCGCCGATGACCGCGATGGAGATCAGCTGCAGGGAATCGTCGACCTGGAAGAAGCGCTCGGTGAGCGGCACGTTCTGCACCGCGCCGGCCAGCAGCGCGCCGCCGAGTCCGGCGATGCCGCCGGAGAGAGCGAACATCACCACGCGCACGCGCAGCGCGCCGACCGTGTACGCCGCTGCCCCGATCGCGTTGTCGCGCACGGCGATCGTCGTCCTGCCGATGCCGCTGGCGCGGAGACGTCCGGCAACGAGCAAGGTCAGACCGAGCGCGACCAGTACGACGTAGTAGTACGACCGCTGCGACGTGAGATCGAGGCCGAACAACGAGCCGCGGCGGAACGGCACGGACGACTTGTTGCCGTCGGAGAACAGCTGCTGCCGGTAGACCCACGCCGCAGCGGCGATGCCCATCGCAAACGTGATCACCGCCAGCAGCAGTCCGTGCACTCGCAAGGCCCCGGCGCCGACGATCGCAGCAGCGGCCGCGGTGATCGCCGCGGCGACGACGATGGCGAGCAGGAACGGCAGCGAGCTGCGCAGCAGTGCGGCGGCGACCAGCGCACCGAACCCGGCGAACGCCATCTGCCCGAGCGACACCTGTCCGGCCCAACCGGTGAGCATCGTGATCGACACCGCACACAACCCGGTGCACAGGATGGTCGTGTACAGCAGCACGCGCGACGGCGCGGAGATGACGATCGGCAGCACTGCCCCGAGCGCGAACAGCACGGTGAATCCGCCGGCGCCGAGGTGACGCACCCACCACACTCCACCCACCCGTTCCGGCAACGGACGCAACGATGTCCGCAACGCCATCGGCGCGCTGTCCGGCTCATCACGACGTACCTTCACCCACACGGCAACGAGCACGGCGACGAACACGAGGATGTCGATCAGGCCCGTCTGCTCGAGGAAGTTGAAGCGCACCACCGCTTGCACGACACCGATCGCCACACCGGCAACCAGTGCGCCGCGGAACGACACCATGCCGGCGATCACCGCTGCGGCCAGCGCGCGCACCATCGTTCCCGGGCCGAGCGTGGTGATGCCCGAGACGCGCCCCGACTGCGCGGACGCGAGCACGAGGGTGATCGTCGACAGCAGCCCGGCGAGCCCCCACACGAGCGTGGAGACGAGCTTCGGGTTGACGCCGATGGTGCGCGCCAGCCGAGGGTTGTCCGACGACGCGGTCACCGCCGCGCCGATGACCGTGCGGTTGAGGAACCACGCCAGCGCGCCGACCACCACCGGCACGACGACGAGCGTCGTCAGCTGCGCGCCGCCGATCCGCACGCCGGCGACCTGCCACGGCCCCTGCACCGCGAGGGGGTACTTGGCCGCGGTGAGACCCTTCACCTTGGGGAGCGCAGCGAGGATCGCCTGGCACAGCTGGGCCACGCCGATGGTGGCGACGAGCAACGTCACACGTGCCGCGTTGAACAGGCGGCGCACGACGACGAGCTCGATGACGACGCCGAGCACGGTGCCGGCCACGAGTGCAGCGAGGGCCGCGACCCAGTACGGCATGCCGTAGTTGATGGCGACCAGCGCGAGCAGTGCAGCACCGACCGTGCCGAGGTTGCCGACGGCGAAGTTGACGACGCGGCTGGAGCGGAACACGAGCACCAGTCCGACGGCGAGCACGCCGATCAGGAGGCCGCTGATGAACCCGTCGAAGACGAGCTGGCGGGTGATCCACGCAGCAACCACGTCAGCCGCCCTCGGTGCCGAGGAACACGGCGCGGACGAGGTCGTCGCGCTCGGCAAGCTCGGCCGCCGGCCCCTCGAAGCGAACCTGACCCTTCTCCAGGAAGATGGCTCGATCCGCCAGCGACAGCGCCACGTTCAGCGATTGCTCGACGATGAGCATCGCCATCCCTTCGCTGCGCAGCTGGGCAACGACGTCGAGCAGCTCACCGACCACCACGGGGGCGAGCCCCAGCGACAGCTCGTCGATGATCAGCACGGTCGGATCGCGGGTCAGCGCCATCGCCATCGCCAGCATCTGCTGCTGGCCACCCGACAGCGAGCCAGCGCGTTGCGAGCGCCGCTCGACGAGCGCCGGGAACCGCTGCAGTGAGCGCTCGACGCGCGCTGCCACGCCGCTCGAGCCGTCCTCGTCGTCGCTGCGATGGATGAACGCGGCCATGCGCATGTTGGCCTCGACGCTCATCGACGGGAACACGCCGTCACCGCCGGCGATCGACACGATCCCCAACCGAGCGCGTTGCTCCGGCGAGACGTACGTGATGTTCGAGCCGTTCAAACGGACGACGCCGACGCTCGGCGTCATCAATCCAGTCGCAATGCGCAGGATGGTGCTCTTGCCCGCGCCGTTGGTGCCGAGCAGCGCGAGCACCTCACCGCGACGCACCTCGATGCCGACGTCGAAGAGGACCTGCACGTTGCCGTACGACACATCGACGCCGTGCAGCTGCAGCACGGGAACGCCGAGAGGATCGGCACGGCGACGGTCGCCGTCCGCTCGTTCCTCGATCAGCTCCTCGGACACGAGTCGCAGATCGCCGACCACCGATCCGGCGCCGCGCAGGAGGAGGATCCCGCCGAGGATCGTCGACGGGACGAGCAGCACGAGGATCGTGGTGCGCGGGCCGTAGGCGTTGGTCAGCGGCAGTGAGGCGAGGGCACCGCCGGTGGCGCCGACGAAGAACATGAACACCGACCCCATCGCCGCGCCGAGGCCGCGCAAGCGGTACGGCACGACGGCCTGGAGCAGCGCGAACACCATCGGAAACGCGGAGGTCAGCAACACCGCCTGCGGGATGCTCAACAGCGTGAACACGACGATGTTCGGGGCGAACAACTGCACTGGTGTGAGAAACGCGGCGGGGATCGTCAGCCGGCCGAGGAGGCGCAGCACCCGTGCCGGGTCGGTGCGGAACATGCGGTCGTACGCGCGCCCGACGAACGGGATGGTGACCAGCGAGACGACCGCCGGGATCGTCGCCACCCAACCGCGCTCGAACGCTCCGAGCCCGAAGCGCTCCTCGATGAACAGGTTGGCCAGCACTGGCAAGGTGACGAGCCCGAAGCCCATCGCCGACAGCGCCAGGATCACGCTGCGCAACGTGCGGATCGACCGCAACCGGGCGAACCCGGCCTCCACCGAGATCGGCATCGCCGGCGGCTCCTCGGTGACGACCGCGGCCGACGACGAGCCAGGGGACGCAACGCTGCCGACGACGTCCTCGATCTCCCATCGACCGCGCTTGGGTTCGGGCAACGCGAACGCCAGCCAGGCCAGCACGAGCACCGGCAGGCCGACCAACAGGTAGACCCACCGCCAGCCCTCCACCCCGCCGGCGATCGCCGCGATCGCCCCGACGAGCAGCGGGCTGATCGTCGCCATGATCCGTCCGGCGATCCCTCCTGCCGCCGCCAATCGACCGCGCACGCCGAGCGGGTAGGCGTCGGCCAGCATCGAGCCGTGCACCGGGCCGGTGTTGGCCTTGGCCACGCCTCCCCCGAGCCGGGTGAGGAAGAACGTGAAGATGTTGCCGGCCAGGCCGGACAGCACGAGCATCGCCGTGAACACGATGCTGGACACGCCGACGATCGGTCCGCGACGCACGCGGTCGGCCAGCCAGCCCATCGGCACCGCGCCGAGAACGATGAAGGCCCCGGCTGCAGCGGTGAGGAAGACGATCGCCCCGTTGCTCACGCCGAACGTGCGGGCGATGTCGGGGGCGAGCACGGCGAGCGCGGCGCTCTCGAGCTCGTCGAAGGAGTTGATCAACGTGAGCACGACGAAGATCGACGGACCGCCGAGTCGCAGTCCCTGGCGCAGCGTCAGCTCACTGCTCCCGACCCCGGGCAGCTTGCCCGGTTCGGCGACGGTCTCGGCGCGAGCGCGAAGCCGCCGGTCCTCCTCCTCGAGCATCGTGGTGGCCAGCGCACCGATGCCCGCCGAGGGTTGTTCGTCGGTCACGACACCTGGATGGGATCACCGTCGAGCAGGAACCGGGCAGGGGCATCGTCGTAGTCGTAGATGCCGATCGCGTCGCCGACGCTGTGCTTGGTCGGCGTCAGCGACCCGAACGGCACACCGGGCAGCTCGACGGTGCCGAGTGCGTCGGCTGCCGCTCCGAACGTCTCCGGCGTGAGGTCGACACCCGCCTTCTCGGCGACCTGCACGAACAGGCGGAAGGCGGCGCACTGGTTGGCGATGCCGTTCAGGCTGGAGGCCTCGATCGTGTTCAGGTCGATCGGCTCCTCCGGGCCGCTGGCGTTGAACTCGTCGACGCACTCGACGACCAGCGGATCGGCAACCAGCTCCTCCTTGGACGGGATGTACGGCGCAGCGACGAGGACGTCGGCCAGGCTCGATGCGTCGACGCCGGATCCGGCGACGAAGTCGGCGCTGATCGCCTGGGCCGAGGTCGCCAGCACCTGCTCGGGGAACCAGCCGTTGCGCTGGAAGGCGACCAGCACGTTGGTGAAGTTGGAGACGTTGAGCACCACCTCGACGCCCTCGGACTGCATCTTGGCGACGATCGCATCGAGTGCCTGATCCTGCGCCGCGGTGTCGTCGCCGAAGTCGTCGAGCACGGCCGACACCACGACGTCGACGCCGGCGTCGTCCAGCAGCGGCTTGATCGACCCGTCCGTCACGGCGACGTCCTGCGCCTCCGTGTACAGCCCGACCTTCTTCCCCTCCAACAGACCGCGTTCGATGAACGACTGGACCCCTGCCGAGCGCTGGAGGTCGTCGGCCATCTCGATCGCCAGGAACGGCGCCTTTGCTCGTGCGTCGCGTTCGGCGGACTGCCCGAACAGACCGATGTACGGCGTCTCGTGGGTCTCGGTGATGCACAGCGACGTGTCGCCGAGGAGCAGCCCAGTCGCGGCGAAGACCTTGTCGTCCTCGGTGAGGGCAACGCAGGCAGCTTCCGCCTGTGCATCGCCGATCGGCAGGTACGGCGCGAACGCCAGCTCGACGTTGCGGCCGAGCACGCCGCCGCGATCGTTCTGCGCATCGATCCACGCTTGGTAGAGCTCCTCGGCACCCGGGCCGTCCCAGGCGACGCCGAGCGCGCGCACCTGGTCGGGATCGATGCCGGCGACGCCGAGCTTGATGGTCGTCTTGGTCACCCCGGTCCAGCTGTCGGTCAGCTCGCCACCGGCGGTCACCGGGGTGACGGGGTCCGTGCCCGGCACGGTGTCCGGCGTCGTCTCGGGCACGGTCGGGCTCCCCACGGTCTCGGGCGGCGACGACGGTGTGGTCGTGGTGGCCGCATCCGACGAGCACGCGCCGAGCAGGATGGCGGCGACGGCGACGACAGGCAGAGTGCGCAATTGGTTCCCCTTGGATCGACGGTTGGATCGACGGTTGGATCGGTGATGTCCCCTCACAGCGCGAACACGATGTGCGTTACTCTGTGATCTCACAAACTCTATCAGAACACCCGGAGGCGAGTTCAAGATGCGGATCTCCACCGGCGGCACCGTCCTGCACGTCGCTCACTGGTCCGGCGCACCAGAGGGCTCACGCCCGACGCTGCTGGCGTTGCACGGGTTCGTGGGCAGCAGCAACGACTGGGCCAAGGTCGCTCCGGCACTGGTGGGCGCGGTGGACGTGGTTGCCCCTGACCACCGTGGTCACGGTCGCAGCACCAACACCGGCGATGCCGCTACGTACACGTTCGAACAGCTGGCGGCCGACGTGGACGGGGTAGCCGGCCGGTGCTGCCCGCCGACGTACCACCTGCTCGGCCACTCGATGGGTGGCGTGCTCGCGCTGATGCACGTGCTCGCCCACCCCGAACGGGTCCGCTCACTGATCCTGATGGACACCGCCGCCGAGCCGCAACGAGCCATCCCCCGTCCGCTCATCACGGTCGCCGCGCGGTTGGCTCGCGGTCCGGGTCTGGAGCGCACGATTGCCGCCATCGCACGCGTGTCACGCCACCCGCTCGACGAGGAAGCTCGCCTCGCACTGCGCGGCATCGATCCCGAGGCACTGCGCGCGCTGGCCGGCGAGCTCGGCCACCACCGATCGTTGGTGCCTCGTCTCGACGAGATCCGCTGCCCCACCACCGTGCTCGTCGGCGAGCGCGACCGAGGCCTGCGCGCCGCCGCCGATCAGCTCGCCACCGGCATCGCCGGGGCGAACCTCGTCGTCATCCCCGATGCCGGCCACAGCCCGCAGACCGACAACCCGCACGCATGGACCACCGCCGTCCTCGCCCACCTGGCAAGCGTCGACTGACCGCTGCGGATCAGCGCACCTCGCACTGGCGGCGGTAGGGATCGAGCGAGGGGTGGCCCGGGTCGAGCTCGGTGACGAGCACGTCGATGCGATCGATCGGCAGGCAGCGGGCCGTGCCACGCTGACCCAGCTTGCTCGAGTCGACGGCGACGACGACCTGGCCACTGACCTCGGCGAGCGCGAGCTTCACCTCGGCCTCCTCCAACGTCGACTCGGTCGTGCCGTGGCGCGGATCGAGCCCTGCCGCCGAGACGAAGAAGCGCCGCAGCAGCAGGTCGCGGGCGGCCCGCGTCGCCAGCGGACCGACGAGCGAACCGGTGCGCGGATCGAGCTGCCCGCCGGTGGCCAACGCGGTGATGCCGCTGTGCCCGCTGAGCACGGCGAAGCTCTCCAGGCTGTTGGTCACCACGGTGAGGTCGCGAGCATCGACCAACCGAGCGGCCAGCCGTTGCAGCGTCGAGGAGGCGTCGATGCCGATCGCTCCGCCCTCACCGACGAGGAGCAGCAGCTTGTCGGCGATGCGGTCCTTGGCCTTGGCCTGCTTGCCGAAGCGATCGGCGAACGGCTGCGGTCCACGAGCGAGCGCACCGCCGCGCACGCGACGGGCGATGCCCTCGTCGACGAGCATGTCGAGGTCGCGGCGAACCGTCATCTCGCTGACCCCGAGCTCGTCGGCCAGCTCGGCGACGCGCACTCGACCGGTGGCATCCAGTTCGGTGCGGATGCGCTGCAGGCGGTCGATCGAGTCCACGCTCACGAGCGACAGACTAGGGCGCTCTCCTGCGTGAACGAACACGATCGAACAGCGAGCGGTGCGACGTCAGCCGGGCTGCCGACCCCAGAACAGGATCCGCCGGAAGGGGAAGAAGTACGGCTCGTGGTGCCCGATGCGATCCAGCAGCGCGTCTTCGTACTGCTCGACGAAGCGTCGGAACAGCTCGGGCGGCAGCCGCTTCTCGAAGCGGGTCAGCGTCGTGCCGCGCACCCACTCGACGACGTCGCGACTGCTCGGCAGGAGGTGTGGGTAGACCTGCAAGCGCACGTGCTGGCGCTCGAAGCCGAGGTCGTGCAGCAACGATGCGTACTCCTCCGGCTCGAGGACGTTGACCGCCACCGGGTCCACCGGCGGACCGTCGTCGCCGAACGCCTCGGCGAACTCGGCGCGAGCGGCGACCTCGCCGGCGGTGGTGTGCGACGGCATGTAGGCGTTCGCCGGAACCTGCACGGCGATCTGCCCACCCGGCCCGAGCCCGGCCGTCCAGCGCGCCAGCACGCCGGCATGGTCCGGCACCCACTGCAGCGACGCACTGGCCAGCACGAGGTCCTGATCGTGGTCCGACGTCCACGCCCCGATGTCACCCTCGGCGAAGTGCACGTGGTCCGACGTGTGCTCGGCCGTGGAGGCCAGCATCGTCGGCGAGTTGTCGACGCCGAGCATCGAGCGGATGCCGAGCGTCGCCGTCGCCAGTGCCGTCAGCTCACCCGGACCACAGCCGAGATCGACGGCGTTGCGCAGCGCACCCGCCTCGATCAACCCGAGGAGGTCGTGGAACGGCTGGGCCCGTTCGGTGGCAAATCGTCGGTACTGCTCAGGGTTCCAGTCGGCGGGCACGACTTGTATCTTACTTGTATTGTCCCGCTCGGCTCAACCCCAAAACGGCCGATGGGCGCGAGATCGACGACTGCTCGTCGATCTTGCGCCCATGCAGCGCAGAACGGTCAGTGCGGGTGGACGACGGCCGGGGCGTCGGCGCCGAGCTCGAACTTGAGGTACTCCTCGCCGGTGTCTTCCCAGTCCTCGAACTGGATGACGCCGATCTCCTCGAAGCGACGGCGCAGCCACTTGTCGTTGCGATCGAGCAGGCCGAGCTTCTTCGTGTTCGGCACGATCTTGCTGAACAGCATCTGCTGGAACATCGTGCGGGTCGGGTCGGCCAGCACCAGCGGGACGATGTCGCGCACGTTGACGCCCATCCGCTCCCAGACCTCCTGCTGCATGAAGCGGTCGCGCATGCGGATGGCCGCCTCGAAGGCGAACTCCTGGCGATCCTTCATCTCGGCGTCGGTCATCTGGTCGTAGACCTCCTTCAGGCTGAGCACACCGAAGGCCACGTGGCGGGCCTCGTCGCTCATCACGTAGCGGAGGAGCTGCTTGAGCAGCGGCTCGCTGGTGATCTGGTGGAGGAACCCGAACGCGGCGAGGGCGAGGCCCTCGACCATGACCTGCATGCCCAGGTACGTCATGTCCCAGCGGCTGTCGTTGATGATGTCGTCGAGCAACATCCGCAGGTGGGCGTTGACCTGGTACTCGCCGCCCAGCTTCTCCTGCAGGTAGCGACCGAAGACCTCGACGTGGCGGGCCTCGTCGACGACCTGCGTCGAGGCGTACAGCTTGGCGTCGTACCACGGGACCGTCTCGACGATCTTGGCGGTGCAGATCAGCGCGCCCTGCTCGCCGTGGAGGAACTGGCTGAGCTGCCAGTTGAGGCCCTCGGCGCCGAACTCCAGCCACTCCTTGTCGCCCCACTTGGCGACCGGGGTGCCGGCGTAGACGGACTCCTCGACACCCTTGCCGAGCAGCTCCTGGTTGGCCAGGACCTCCTTCTCGACGTCGACCTCGGTGTCCCACGGCAGGTCGGTGGTGGCGTTCCACTGGCCGACCTTGGCCTTCTCGTACAGCTTGCGCAGCTGCGGACGAGCCAACGTGTAGTCCCAGGTGAACACCGAGTCGGCGTTGTTCTTGACGACGTGCTCGATGTCGTTGGGGTCGGCGGTCGGGATGGCGAGGATGGCCTCGATGTCGTTGATCTCGGCGCGGCCGATGATCTCTTCGTTGGTGCCGTGGGTGATGGTCATGTGACTAGCTCCTGATGAGTGAGGACTCGAAGCCCGGAAGGATGAAGGTTCGGATGAATTCGCGGGTCTGGTCGACGTCGGTGAGGTCGATCTGCTCGGACGGGGCAAGGAAGTACGAGATGACGAGGCGGGCGAGCAGCTCGACGAGGCGGGCGCTCTGCTTGCGCGGCAGGAAGTCGTCGACGAGCGGCGACAGGAACAGCGTGGCGACGCGGATGATCCGCGGCACGCCGTCGACGGTGAGGTTGGAGAGCACCTCGCCCGGCTCGGAGGCGAGCATCGTGGCCAGGTGCTGGTCGGCGCGCAGCTCGAGGATGGCGTTGACCATCGTCCGCACGACGACCTCTTCCAGGCTGTCGGCGCCCTCGACGTGCTCGCGCAGGCGGGTCATGAAGTCTTCGAGCTCGCGCACCCGCAGGGCCTCGAACAGCACGTCCTTGCCGCCGGGGAACATGCGGTAGAGGGTGGCGCGAGAGACGCGGGCCTCGGCGGCGATGTCGTCGATGGTCACCTTGGCCACGCCCCACCGCTCGCAGCAGGCCTTGGCGGCATCGAGCACGCGCTGCTCAGCAGAATTCCCCACCTGACCGACCGACATAGTGAGACAGTAAGACGGGAACCGTCTCAGCGTCAAGGGGTTGACCGCGATCAGGCCTCGGTGGCGAGCGTCCTCAGCAGGTCGCGGGTGCGCCGACGGGAGGCGCTGGCGTCGTCGCCGACCGGGAAGATCGACGCCCAGATGTCGGTGGCGCCGGCCTCGATCAGCTCCTGGAGCTGGGCCGACACCGACGCCTCGTCGCCGACGATCACGGCCTCGGCCGGTCCGGTGATGCCGCCGTGGGCGAGGATGCGCTGGTAGTTGGGCAGCTGGCCGTACACCGCGAACTGGCGGGCGGCCACCGAGCGGGCCTCGGCGACGTCGTCGGTCACGGCGACCGGCAGTCCGGCGACGATGCGCGGGGCAGGTCGTCCGGCATTGGCAGCCGCGGCGTTGATGCGCGGCGCGACGTGGCTGGAGATCGACTGTGCGTTGCCCATCCACAGGATCGTGCCGTCGGCGACAGAACCGGCGACGCGCAGCAGGCGCGGCGCCAGCGCGGCGACGAGCAGCTGCACCGGCTGGGGCACCGCCTGCGCCTGTACGCCGTGCAACGAGAGCTCCTCGCCCGTGGTGTCGACCTTGTCGCCGCGCAGCAAGGCGGCGATCATCTCGACGTACTCCTCGGTGTGCCGTCCGGGCGTCGCGTACGACATCCCGTACATCCCGTCGATCACCGGCGCGTGCGAGGGCCCGACGCCGAGCGTGAAGCCGGGCCGGTTCATGGCGGCCGCGGCGGCGACGGCGCGGTTCATCTGCAGCACCGGATGCGAGGTGTACGTCTGCAGCACCGCGGTGCCGAGCTCGATCGAGGACGTCGCCCGCCCGACGATCGCCATCGCGGTCACCGGATCGCCCGCCACTGCGCTCGGGTACCACAGCGCGCTGAAGCCATCCGCCTCGGCCTGCTGCCCCTGCTCGATCATCTTGTCGACGGAGGCAGCTCCGCCGTTCAGCCCGATGCGCATCGGTCCCCCTCGTTCAGTCGTCGTTCACATTCGGCCGGCGTCGTTGATCCGCTGCAGGAACGCCCGAGTGCGCTCCTGCTGCGGGTTGCCGAACAGTTGCTCAGGCGGCCCCATCTCGTGGATCAGCCCCTCGAAGAGGAAGCAGACCAACGACGAGACCTCCTTGCAGAAGCTCATCTCGTGCGTGGCGAGGATCATCGTCATCCCCGCCTCGGCGAGGTCGCGCACGATGCGCAGCACCTCGCCGACGAGCTCCGGGTCGAGCGCCGAGGTGATCTCGTCGAGCAGGATCAGCTTCGGGTCCATCGCCAGCGCGCGCACGATGGCGACGCGCTGCTGCTGGCCACCCGACAAGCGGTCGGGGAACTCGCGAGCCTTCGGGTCGAGTCCGATGCTCTTCAACAACGTCATCGCCCGGTCCTCGGCAGCGGCCTTGTCGATGCCGAGCACCTTGCGCGGGGCCAACGTGATGTTGTCGATCACGCTCATGTGCGGGAACAGGTTGAAGCTCTGGAAGACGATGCCGACCTCGCGGCGCAGCGCGTCGACGTCGATGCCCGGGCCGCTGACGCGATCGCCGTCGAGGCGGATGACGCCCTCGTCGATCGTCTCCAGCGCGTTGATGCAGCGCAGCAGCGTGCTCTTGCCACTCCCCGATCCGCCGATGAGCGTGACCACCTGGTGCGCGTCGACCGTCAGGTCGATCCCCTTCAACACGTGGTTCTTGCCGAACCACTTGTGCACACCCTCGATCTCGACGAAGGCTTCGTGTGACCTGTTCATGTCAGCCCATCGCCATCGTGCGTTGCTTCTGCTTCTTGAGGATGTAGTCGAGGTAGCGAGTGAACGGGATCGTCACCGCGAGGAACAGCAGCGCCACCATCGTGTAGGCCGTCAGCGACCCTGCAGACCCGTTGACGAAACGGGCACGGCTGATGCCGTCGAGCGCACCGAGGAAGCCGAGCAACGACGTGTCCTTCTGCAGCCCGATGAAGTCGTTGAGCAGCGGCGGGCCGATGCGACGCACCGCCTGTGGCACGACCACGTGGCGCATGGTCTGTGCGTAGCTGAGTCCGAGTGAGCGGGCCGCCGCAGTCTGGCTCCAGTGCACCGACTCGATGCCGGCGCGGTAGACCTCCGACACGTAGGCCCCGTACGTCAGCGAGAGCGCGAAGACGGAGAACTGCAGGTCCGAGAAGTCACGCAGGATCGGCACCTGCGCTGACGGAAGGCCCAGTCCGACGAGCAGGATCACCAGCAGACTGGGTACACCTCGGAACAGATCGACGTACAGCGTGGCGACCCAGCGGATCGGCGCGCACGCGCGTCCCGGGAGCAAGCGAACGATGGCCACGATGAGGGCCCAGACGAGCACAACGATCTCGGCCCACAGGAACGCCTGCACGTTGAACCAGAAGCCCTTGAGGATCGTGTGCCACACGTCGCCACGCCACAGCAGCTTGCCGGACAAGAAGACCTTGCGAACGCCGCCGTCGTTGGTCTGGATCAGCCAGCCGACGAACACGATCGCGTAGACGAACAGACCAACGCCGACCGACAGCCAGGCCCAGTCGCGAGCCTTCTGGCCTGCGGCGCGTGCTTCCTCGCGGCGCTCCTTCTTGACCAGTGCCCCGGCGCGCAGCGAGTGGTAGAGCGAAGGGATTCCCGCCGGCGGGAACAACAGCGACACGATCGCTGCCGTTCGATAGGTGAGGACTCGTCCGACCCGCCGCGGTGCGGCGGGTCGGACGTCGAGTTCCCCGTTCACCGATCCGTCAGCTCGTCGGGACGTCGATGAACGGCACGGTGGACGGGTCACCGCCGAGGTACTTGGCGATCAGGCCGTTGACGGTGCCATCGTCGACGAGCCCCTGCATGATCGGATCGAAGATGGCCTTCTTGCCGTTGCCCAGGCCGGTGATCGCGCCGTACTCCTCGCCGGTCTTGAACTGGCCCACGACCTCCAGGTCGCCACCTGAAGCAGCAGCCTGCCCGAGGTTGATCGGCGTGTCGATGACGACGCCGTCGATCGTGCCGGCACTGAGCGCGGTGTACGTCGTGGCAAGGTCGGGGAACGACTTGATGTTGGTCAGCTCCCAGCCCGGCACCTCACCGGAGGTGAAGTAGTACTCCGCCGTCGTCTGCGCCTGCACGCCGATGGTCATCGCCTTCACGTCGTCCCACGTCTTGACGACGGTGCCCTTCTTGACCAGCAGACCCTGGTCGCTCTTGAAGTACGGCACGGAGAAGTCGACGACCTTGGAGCGCTCGTCGGTGATCGTCACCTGCGAGAGGATGATGTCGTAGCTCGACGGGTCGATCTGACCGGCAACGATCGAGTCGAAGTTCTCGTTCCGCCAGGAGAGCTTGAGCCCGCACTTGCTGGCGATGAGGTTGGCGAGGTCGTACTCGATGCCGCTCTTGATCGTGTCCGGATCGACCTCGGAGTCACTCGAACCCCAGAAGTTGGGCCCAGGCAGGCTGGTGACGACGCTGAGCTCGCCAGCCTTCACCGGCTTGCAGTCGACCGCGCCGGCGGGCGACGTGCCCGATGACTCCTTCTTGTCACTGCCGCACGATGCAACCAGCAAGCCGGCTGCGACGAGGGCAAACAACATGCGCTTCGATTTCATGGATCTCCCCAGAGGTGAACGTTCAAAAACGTGTTCGTTGGAACGGCGATGTCACGTGGTCGCCGTTCGCGGAACAGTAGCGCCACCGTTCCGCCGGATCGGCGTGGCTCGAAAACGTTCGTGTTAACCCGTTTTGCGGCCCGACGTGACGCCGCAGACGACCTGGCGATGCAGACACGAGGTCACCTCGGTGGCCAGCTTGGCCGGGTCCCAGGCGTTGAAGAAGTCGGCGTGGCCGGTGATGATCGGTCCGGACGCCAGGAGCAGGTCGTCGGTCGGCCCGGTGACCGGGTACTCGACGCTGAACTGCAGCTGCGGCACCGGGACGGGGAACCCAGCGGGGCACTGCCCACCCGAGCTGTAGGCGACGTGGCCGACGTGTGCCTCGCTGTCCAGGTTCGCGCCGTCCCAGCAGTCGGGGAACGTGACCAGCAGGCGCAGGTCGCGCCCGTCCGGGCACGTCGGCGGCGTCGCTGCCCGCTCGATGCCCGTGCCGCAGCTCCAGGCGACGATCGACACCGGCTGCGGCTCGGTCGCCGCGGCACTGCCGGCAACCATCATCAGTCCGGCCGGGTACGGCTGCACCGTCGTCGGGTCGACGCCGATGCCGGGGCGGTAGTACGCCGTGCTCTTCACGGGGTCGATCGGCTGGCCGTCGCGCAGCAGGGCCGGAGCCCAGTACGAGGCCCGGTCGAGCTGCTGCTCGCACGTCGACGTCCCGGCCTCGAGCGTCTCGTACGTGCTGAACGCGTCGGTGGTCGTGTTGCCGAAGAAGTCGTGGAGGTGGCTGGCGCCGGGCTTGCCAGGGTGGACGATCGGGTCGTCGGACGCGGCGTGGCTGAAGTCGCACTCGACCACGAACTGCGGCGTGTTGCCCTGCGGTCCGGCGATCGGGTGGTCGGGCTGGCCGAGCACCAGCGTCGCCTCGTGCGCGTGCTGGTGACCGGTCGTCGTCGTTGCCGCGGCTCCGCCGCTGCTGCACCCCGCGAGCGGCGAGGTGAGCAGCAGCGCAGCAACGAGCAGCGCGTCAGGTCGTCGGCTTGGCCGGAACCTGGATCGCATCGAGGTCGATGGTCGGCGGCACGTTCGTCGCCGGGTTGGCCGGCGCAGTTGCCGCGTCGGGCATGTTCTCCTGCGGCTGCAGGTCGGGCAGCGGGTTCGTCTTCCAGTCCGCTGAGGGCGGGTGCTGGTCGGTCAGCCACGTGCCGATGTTGTACGCCCCGGCGGTCCAGTCACCCGAGCCGGTGCCGTCGCACGGCGCCAACGTCTCGAGGTCGGTCGGCGCCGTCGTGGTGAACGTGTTGCCGCTGAAGCAGTTGCCGAGCACGCTCGCGTCGGCGAGCGTGGCGACGACGAGGTCGGCCTCGCGGTTGTCCTCGAGCACGTTGCCCTTCACGGTGTTCTGCTGCGACTCCCAGAAGATCGAGCCACCGGGATCGGTGACCGGCTCGTTCTTGCTCTCCTCGCAGGTCTTCGTCCACTCGTCGGGGGTGGGCAGGTCGTCGTTCGGGTCGTCCTCGGGGAACGGGACGAGCCCGATGCCGGTGCGGTCGTGGTCGAACACCAGGTTGCGTTCGATGTCGGCCTGCACGGCCCCGGCAGAGAGGATCCCGTTGCCCATCGCCAGTAGCGCCACGTCGATCGCGGCGGTGTCGCCCTGGTTGTTCGAGTAGACGACGTTGCCGATGATCGTCGTGCTGCGCGACGGGTAGCACAGCTCGTAGCTGCCGCTGTTGGGCACGATGCCGGCGCGGTTGAAGCGGAACACGGAGTCGACGATCAGCAGGTTGCCGCCGGAGTTCGTGCCGGAGTAGCCGAGGCCGTTGTGCTCGCTGACGATGCGTTGGATCACCGCATCACACGGGAAGCACTCGCCGATGTACACCCCGGCGTCCGGGCTGCCGGCCGCGTAGATGTCGTTCAGCTGACCCTTGGTCGAGTCGAACGCGTACACGCCGTAGTCACCAGTGCGATACGCGGTGAGGTACGAGCCGCGATAGCCGGTGACGCCGGTCCAGAAGAAGCCGTTCGACGTGTAGTTCGTGGCGGTCATGTTCTCGACCGAGACGCCGTTCGCACCGAGGACGCGCACGCCGTTGTCGAGCTCGAAGTTGCCATCCAGCACGACCGTGTTGCGGTCGAGCCCGCGCAGCGTCAGCTCATCGGTCTCAATGTTGACCGCCTCGTGGTACGTGCCCGGGGCGATCAGGATCAGGTCGCCCGGCTTCGCCGCGTCGACCGCACCCTGGATGGTGTCGAAGTCATCCGGCACCTTCAGCACACCATCGGCGCCACCGGGTTCGGTGTCGACCGTCGTGATCGCCGGCTCGCTGCTGAGGGGCACCGTCTCCGCCGTCGTGGTCGACGTCGAGACCGGGTTGGTCGACTTCGTCGCGTCGTCGCTCCCGCACGCGGCGACGAGCAGCGTCGCCCCCGCGCAGAGCGCTGCGATTCGCCTCATCCGCACCTGCTTCAACTGCATCTGGTTCCCCCTGTTTTCCGTTCCACTTGCTGCGTCACGGAGCCGTGACGGTGATCGTTCCGTGCATCTGCTTGGTCGGCGAGCCGTGCAACGAGCAGTAGTACACGTAGGTGCCCGGTGTGTCGAAGACGTGCGCGTACTCGTCGCCCGTGGCGAAGTCGGCCACCTGCACGCCCCACAGCGTCGCCGTCGGATCGCCCTCGGGCAGCACGTTGTGCTGGTTGCGCCCACCGTTTCGCCAGACGACCTCGGTGCCCGCCGTGATCGACACCTCGGCCGGCAGGAAGTCGTTGTCGATCGTGCGGATGGCCATCGTCTCGCCATTGGGCGGGAAGGTCGGGGCCGTCTCGTCGATCGTCGGCGGTGGCGGCAGCGTCGTCGCCAGCGCCGGGTTGTCGTCGACGTCGGGCGCGCATGCCGTCGCCATCGCGATCAATCCGGCCACCGCGAGGGTGCGCCCGACGCGTGTGCTGCTTCGGTGTCCGGCCACGAGGCGGGGACTCTAGCCAGAGGTGCCCGAGTGCTCGCAAGATCTGCAGCCCGTTACCCTGCAGCGGATGGAAGCCGGCGCCGTCAGCCCAGGTCCGCTGGCAGCGGGTCTTCCCCTCCCGTCCGCCGGCGCCCGGCGCGGCATCCTGATCATGGGTGGCCTGCTGTACGTCGCCGGCACGATCGGCACCAACATCGGCCCGGCATGGGTCGACGAGCGGCCCGCCGTGCTCCTCGCGTTGTCTTCGCGCAACCGCAACCTGTTCGGCTCGGTGCCGTTCATCGATCCCCTGCCCTACGCGATCATCGGCTTCCTTCGGCTGATGCTCGTCGGCATCGTGCTGTTCCTCATCGGCCGCTGGTACGGCACTCGCGCCGTCGGCTGGATGGAGGGGCAGATCGGTGAGCTGCCGGCCATCTACCGCTGGGTGCAGACCGGCGTCGATCGCGCCGGCTGGCTCCTCGTCCTGCTGATGCCGGGCAGCAACATCGTCTGCCTGATGGCAGGACACCGGCGGATGGATCCCAAGCGATTCGCTCCCCTGCTGGCCATCGGCATCGGGGTCAAGCTGATCGTGCTGTGGATCGGCGGCCGCGTCTTCGAGGATCAGATCAAGTGGTTCCTCGACGCCATCGAGGGCTACCAGTGGTACATCGTCGGCGCGCTGTTCCTCCTGACGTTCGCCCAGGCGATGAACAAGGCGCGCAAGGTGGCGCCGGACGTGATCCACGAGATCGAGCATCCGGACGTCGACGCCGCACCCGACGCCTGATCGTGCGAGGATGCTCGCATGGCTCAGACTGCACTCGGCGGCAACCCCGTCAACACCGTCGGCGAGCTCCCCACCGTGGGCGCCGCCACTCCTTCGTTCACGCTCACCAAGGGCGATCTCAGTGAGATCGGCCCGTCGGACCTCGCCGGCAAGCGAGTCGTGCTCAACATCTTCCCGAGCATCGACACGCCGACGTGCGCGACGAGCGTGCGCAAGTTCAACGAACTGGCCTCGAGCCTCGACAACACCGAGGTGCTCTGCGTGTCGGCGGACCTGCCGTTCGCGCAGGGCCGGTTCTGTGGCTCCGAAGGGCTGACCAACGTGTCGACTGCATCGTCGTTCCGCAGCGATTTCGGTTCGGCCTACGGCGTCAGCCTGGCCGACGGCAAGCTCTCCGGTCTGCTCGCTCGCGCCGTGGTCGTGCTCGACGAGTCGGGCACCGTGATCCACTCGCAGCTCGTCCCCGAGATCGCTCAAGAACCCGACTACGACGCCGCCATCGCCAGCCTCGGCTGACACAACAACTGCCGTGGGGGCTTTCTGGATGTCGGAGACGCGGCAGGGCCGCGCGTCAGACATCCAGTTGGCTACACGCCCAGGAAGCTGTCGAGGCCGAGGGTGAGGCCGGGGTGGTCGGCGATGTGCTTGCAGGCCAGCACGATGCCGGGCATGTAGCTCAGGCGGTCGTAGCTGTCCTGGCGGATGGTCAGCGTCTGGCCGATCGCTCCGAGGATGACCTCCTGGTGGGCGACCATGCCGCGCATCCGCACCGAGTGCACGCGGATCCCAGCCGGGCCGGCCACGCCGCGGGCCCCTGGGTACGTCTCGTGCGTCGTCGGATCGGCGGTGTACGACGGCGATGCCGCGGCCATCCGCTCCGCGGTGGTGACCGCGGTCCCGGAGGGCGCGTCGATCTTGCTGTTGTGGTGCAGCTCGATGATCTCGGCGGTCTCGAACCACGGCGCGGCCATCTCGGCGAAGCGCATCATCAGCACCGCGCTGATGGCGAAGTTGCTGGCGATCAGGCAGTTGCTGCCACTGAACTCGGACCGGAACGCGGCGATGTCGTCGTCGGTCAAACCCGTCGTGCCGACCACGGCGTGGATGCCGTGCAGCGCCAGCCACGGCAGGGTCGTGCGACTCGCCGCGGCCACCGTGAAGTCGACGACGACGTCGCACTCGGCATCGCTCAGCGCCTTCAGCTCGGCAGCGATGGCGATCCCGTGCACCACCGAACCGGCCGCACCCGGGTCGACCGCGGCGACGAGCTCGAGCTCGGCATCGGCCGCAACTGCGTCGCACACCGTCATCCCCATCCGGCCACCGGCACCGACCACTCCCACGCGCACGCTCATCGCGGTGACGGTAGTCGTTGACCATCCGCTAGAACACGGGACATGAGCTTCCTCGACAAGGCAAAAGAGAAGGCCAGCCAGCTCAGTGCTGCGGCCAAAGAGAAGATCGACGACATCAAGGACAACCGCAAGGCCGACGACCTGCTCGACGACCTCGGACGCATCACCTACCGGGCGCACACCGATCGCAAGGAAGACGGCGACGAGGCCAAGGTCACCGAGCTGGTTGCCGCGCTGCAGGCGCTCGAAGCCGAAGGCACCCCCGTGCTCGGCCCGAAGGACGCCCCCGCCGAGGATCCTGCTCCCCCGGCCTTCCCGCCGCCCAGCGTCTGAGCGTCATCTCGGTGCTCGCTGCGCTCGCCTTCCGTGTTCGCTCGCGAGCTCGCTCACCCGAACTCCAGATGTCCGGCGAGATCAACGTCCGACGGTGACGACGATCGGGTCGGTTCGGAAGACCCGATCGATCACGGTGCGGACCGCGTCGTGATCCACCGCTGCCCAACGGGCCACCTGTTCGTCGACCGGACGCACGGCGCCCGAGGTGACGAGCAACGCGCCCGTGCGTGCCATGCGCGCACCGGTGTCCTCGAGGCCGAGCTCGAACGCCCCCGTGAGGTAGCCGGTGGCGACGTCGAGCTCTTCGTCGGTGATGCCGTCGGCGGCCAGCTTGGCCAGCTCGCTGCGCATCAACCCGAGGACCTCGTCGGCGTGCTCCGGCTGCGTCCCCGCGTACAGCTGGTACGCGCCACAGTCGGCATAGGCGGACATGCCCGAGTACACCGAGTAGACCAACCCGCGCCGCTCGCGGATCTCCTCGAACAGGCGGTTGGACAACCCGCCGCCGAGCACGTGGTTGACGACGTCGAGCGCTTCGCGCCCGTCGTCGCCACGGGCCAGCGCGGTGCCGCCCATGACGATGTGCACCTGCTCGGTGTCGTCGTCGATGGCCAGATCGCCACCGACCGAGTTCGGAGTGTCGCGCAGACCGCGCGCTGATCCCGACGGCAGATCGGCAAAGCCCGCCGTCACCATCGCCAGCGCCTCGTCGTGGTCGATCGGGCCGGCCATCGACAGGACCATCGATCCGGCCCGGTAGTGCGTGGCGAAGAAGCCGCGCACGTCGTCCGCGGAGATCGCTTGCACGGTCTCGCGGCTGCCGCCGGTGTCCCGGCCGAGCGGGTGATCGCTGAACACCTGCGCGGTGAAGGCGCGGTGGGCGACGTCGTCGGGCGAGTCGTCGTCCATCGCCAGCTCCTCCAGGATCACCTGGCGCTCGCTGTCGACGTCGTCGTCGCGCAACGCGGGATGCGTCAGCACGTCGCCGAGCAACGTCACGCCCATCGCCGCGTGTCGCGCGGGCAGACGGCAGTAGTACGCCGTGTACTCCTTCGACGTGTAGGCGTTGAAGTCGCCGCCGACACGATCGACCGAGCGCGAGATCTCCTGCGCCGAGCGGGTGGCCGTGCCCTTGAACAACAGGTGCTCAAGGAAGTGGCTGACCCCGCCGAGCGGCTCCGGCTCGTCACGCGAGCCGATGTCGACCCAGACACCGGTGGCCACCGACAGCGCGCCAGGCACGCGTTCGGTGGCCACCGTGAGTCCGGAGTCCAGTTGTGTGATGCGAAGGTCGCTCAACGCGCCTCAGCGATGACGACGGGGACCGCGACCACCGTCACGGCTGCCACCGTCGCGACGCGGGCCGTCACGACGGGGACCACGGTCGCCGCCACGATCGGCAGCGCCGCCGGCCTCGCCACCGGGGCCGAGGTCGCCCAGCTCGCCGGCCAGCTCGGCGTCGAACGCATCGTCGAACGACACGGCAACGCCTTCGGTCGTCGGAGCCGTGGCGGTCGCAGTGCGGCCGCCACTCGACCGCTCGCCGCTCGAGCCGTTGCTGCTCGACGACGGCGCGTCATCGGCGCCGCCTTCCGAGCCGCCCCAGGCAGCGGACGGGGTCAGGCTGACCTTGCCCTTCTCGTCGATCTCCTCGACGACCACTTCGATCTCCTGGCCCAGCTGCAGCACGTCTTCCACGGCGTTGATGCGCTTGCCGCGGCCGAGCTTGCTGATGTGGACCAGGCCATCGCGGCCGGGGAGGATGTTGACGAACGCACCGAACTTGGTGATGTTGACGACCTTGCCCATGTACGTGGCGCCGACCTCGGCCATGGCCGGGGAGACGATCGCCATGATGCGGGCGCGGGCCTCTTCCATCTTGGAGGCCTCGACGGCACCGATGGTGACGATGCCGACGGAACCGTCGTCATCCACCGCGATGTCGGCGCCGGTCTCCTGCTGGATGGTGTTGATGACCTTGCCCTTCGGCCCGATGACCTCACCGATCTTGTCCATCGGGATGGTGATCGAGATGATCTTCGGGGCGGTGGCGGCCACCTCGGCACGCGGCGCCGAGATGCAGGCGTCCATGTTGGCGAGGATCTCGGTGCGGGCTTCCTTGGCCTGGGCCAGCGCGGCGGCGAGCACGTCGGCGGGGATGCCGTCGATCTTCGTGTCGAGCTGGAGGGCGGTGATCGCATCGGACGTGCCGGCGACCTTGAAGTCCATGTCGCCGAAGGCATCTTCGGCACCGAGGATGTCGGTGAGGGTGGTGTACTTGCCCTCGGCGTAGACGAGGCCCATGGCGATGCCGGCAACGGCAGCGCGGGTGGGCACGCCGGCGTCCATCAGCGCCAGGCTGCCGGAGCAGACCGAGGCCATCGACGTCGAGCCGTTGGAGGCGAGCACTTCGGCGACGAGGCGCAGCGTGTAGGAGAAGTCCTCCTGGCTGGGCAGCACCGGCAGCAGCGCACGGGCGGCGAGCGCACCGTGGCCGATCTCACGGCGCTTCGGCGAACCGACGCGACCCGTCTCACCGTTGGCCCACGGGGCCATGTTGTAGTGGAACAGGAAGTACTTGTGGGTCTCCGGGGAGAGCGTGTCCATCAGCTGGTTCATGCGCGGCATGGCCATCGTGACGACGTTCATCACCTGGGTCTCGCCACGCTGGAACAGGCCGGTGCCGTGCGCCGTGGGGAGCACGCCGACCTCGCTGCTGAGCGGACGCAGGTCGCGCGGGCCACGCCCGTCGATGCGCTTGCCCTCTTCGACGATGCGCTTGCGGACGAGCTTCTTGGTCAGGCTGCGAACAGCCTCCTTGATCTCCCGCTCGCGACCGGCAAAGGCTCCGCCCTCACCGGCCAGCTTGGCGATGGCCTCGGCAGCAGCAGCGTCGGTGGCCGCGTTGCGGTCGGCCTTGGCGCTGATCGTGATGGCCTTGGCCAGGCCTGCGGCGGCGACGCCGGAGACGGCTTCGAGCACGTCCTGGCCGTAGTCGACCTGGACCGTGTACTCGAGCGGGGTGATCGGACCGTGGGCGGCGATGACCTTGGAGACCAGCTCGCGCTGCAGGCCGATGCTCTCCTTGATCCACACCTTGCAGGCCTCGAGCCCGCCGGCGAGGGCTGCCTCGTCGACCTTGGGCGCGCCGGCTGCGTAGTAGTCGAAGCTCTTGGCGGTGCCGCCGGCTTCGACCATCATGATCGCCACGTCGCCGTCGTCGAGCTGACGACCGGCCACGACCAGCTCGAACACGCTGGCGTCGCCTTCTTCGTAGGTCGGGTGGGCGATCCACTCACCGGTCTGGCTGTAGGCGATGCGGACGGCGCCGATCGGGCCGTCGAACGGGATGCCGCTGATCATCAGCGACGCCGAGGCGGCGTTGATGCTGAGCACGTCGTGCGGGTTGGCCATGTCGGCGCCGAGCACGGTGAGCACGACCTGGGTCTCGTTGCGGAAGCCTTCGGGGAAGGCCGGGCGCAACGGGCGGTCGGTCAGGCGGCAGGTGAGGATGGCGTCCTCGGTGGGGCGACCCTCACGGCGGAAGAACGAGCCGGGGATCTTGCCGGCGGCATACGAACGCTCTTCCACATCGATGGTGAGGGGGAAGAAGTCCGTGCCGGGACGGACGTCCTTGGCCGCGTTGGCGGTGGCGAGGACGGTGGTACGACCGATCGATGCGACCACGGCGCCTTGGCTCTGCTGAGCCAGCTTGCCGGTCTCGAACGACAGGGTCTTGTCGGTACCAGCGACTGGTCCCGACACTCGGATGGCGTCAGCCATGTCGAGCTCCTTTCGAACCGGGCGCGTTGTGTCTCGCGCCTCGGTGTTGGGAGCGGACGGGGCGGTTCCCAGTCGGCAGTGTCGCAGCGCACCCGAGACCGGCAAAGGTGTTGGGGCTGCGGCAGAGGCGACTGACAACCGATCCGATTGGTCCGCTCTGTGGGTGTGATGACCGGGCATTGACCGCGGTCGACGCACATCGTACCAGCACGAAGGCCAGAACCGGGGGACGCCGGGGCCGTCGGAGGCCCGAGCGACACGGTAGGGTCGTCGTCAGCACGGCTGCTCGGGCTCCGTGGGTGCACTTCCTGGCATCAACCCGCGGGCCCGCTGTGCTCTGGCACAACCTATTCGACTCACTCTCCTGAGAGAGGTCCTGCCATGACGCGCGCAGCCCCTGATCTGCTTTCCCGTTCCCTGGATTCGATGCTCGAGGAGGCTCGCGCCGTGCGCGACGCCGCCCACGGCACCCGGATCACCTACTCCCCCAAGGTGTTCATCCCGCTGACGATGCTGTGCCGCGACCAGTGCGGCTACTGCACGTTCGCCCAGCCGCCGGCCCGGTTGGAGCAGCCCTACCTGCTGCCCGACGACGTGCTGGCGATCGCCCGGCGTGGTGCGGCCAAGGGCTGCCACGAAGCCCTGTTCACCCTGGGCGAGCGCCCCGAGGAGCGCTACGAGGTGGCCCGCGAGTTCCTGCGCGAGCACGGCTACGACTCGACGGTGCACTACGTCGCGGCGATGGCCCAGCTCGTGCTGCGCGAGACCGGCCTGCTCCCCCACGCCAACGCCGGTGCCCTGCACGCCGACGAGCTGGCCATGCTGCGACCGTTCTCGCCGAGCCAGGGGATGATGATCGAGACCCTGCGCGACGACCTCGCCGCACATCGCAACGCCCCGGACAAGGTGCCGGCGCGACGCCTCGCGACGCTGGAGGCGGCCGGCGAGCTGCGCATCCCGTTCACCACCGGGGTGTTGGTCGGCATCGGCGAGGACCGCGCCGACCGCATCGCCGCGCTGGAGGCGATCGCCGAATCGCACGCACGACACGGCCATGTGCAGGAGGTCATCGTCCAGAACTTCCTGCCCAAGCTGCGCACCGGGATGCAGCACGCACCGGCCTGCCCGCCGGAGGAGTTCCTGTGGACCATCGCCGCGGCGCGCCTGATCCTTCCGGCCGACGTCCACCTGCAGGCGCCGCCGAACCTCAGCGACGACTTCGGCGTGCTGCTCGACGCCGGCATCGACGACTGGGGTGGGGTCTCCCCCGTCACCGCCGATCACGTCAACCCGGAGCGCCCGTGGCCGGAGCTCGACCGGCTGCGCGCCGTCACCGAGGAGCGTGGCTTCGCGCTCGCGCCGCGGCTCACCGTCTACCCGTCGTTCGTGCGTCGGCCCGACGAGTGGTTGGATCCGTCGCTGCACTTCGCCGTCATGGACCGCAGCGACGCCGAAGGGCTCGGCCGCGACGATCCGGGTGCGTTCTGGCCGGAGAAGGTCACCGCCGCTGACGTCGTGCACGACGGCGCGGAGGTCGTGCTCGTCGGCCACCGCAGCACCCAGTGGTACAGCGGGGCAACGGTCGACCCGCCGACGCTCGTCCCCGGCCGCGCCGCGACGCGCCCCGGTTCGGCGATCGACGAGATCCTCCACGGCGTGCGCATGGGCGACGAGGTCGGCTTCGACGAGATCGTCACGCTCTTCCGCGCTCGCGGGCCGGAGGTGGTGGCCATCGCCGAGCTGGCCGACGAGCTGCGCCACGAAGCGGTCGGCGACTCGATCACGTGGGTGCACAACCGCAACATCAACTACACCAACGTGTGCACCTTCAAGTGCCGGTTCTGCGGCTTCTCGAAGGGCCCGCTGAGCCTCAACCTGCGCGGCACGCCGTACCTGCTGACGCTGGACGACATCGCCGCGCGGGCCCGCGAGGGCTGGGACCTCGGCGCCACCGAGGTGACGCTGCAGGGCGGCATCCACCCCGACTTCGACGGCGACTACTACATCGACGTCACCCGAGCGGTGAAGGACGCGGTGCCCGACATGCACGTGCACGGCTTCACCGCGCTCGAGGTCATCGAAGGCGCTCGGCGGTTGGAGGAGGGCCTCGAGACCTACCTGCTGCGGCTCAAGGACGCCGGTCTGGCCTCACTGCCCGGCACCGCTGCCGAGGTGCTCGACGACGAGGTGCGAGCCATCCTCTGCCCGGACAAGATCGACAGCGAGCAGTGGTTGGAGTGCCATCGCGTCGCCCATCGCGTCGGGCTGCGATCGAACATCACGCTGATGTTCGGGTCGATCGAGCACCCCGAGAGCTGGGCGCTGCACATCGTGCGGACTCGCGCCCTGCAGCGCGAGACGGGCGGCTTCACCGAGTTCGTCGGGTTGCCGTTCGTGCACATGGCGTCGCCGATCTACCTGCAGCACCGCGCTCGCCGTGGTCCGACGTTCCGCGAGACGCTGCTCGTGCACGCGATCGCCCGCATCGCCTACCGCGGCGACATCGACAACATCCAGGCGAGCTGGGTGAAGATCGGGCTCCACGGCGCGAAGCAGCTGCTGCGCGCCGGGTGCAACGACCTCGGCGGCACGTTGATGAACGAGAACATCTCGCGAGCGGCAGGTGCCGCGCACGGTCAGGCGATGACGCCGCAGGGCTTCAGCCAGCTGGCCGAGCAGCTCGGCCGACGGGCCGAGCAGCGCACCACGGGCTACGCCCGAGTGTGAGCGGCGACCCGGATCTCAGCGACGCAGGCCGTTGCGCTGGACGATCTCGCGGTAGCGGGACACGTCGATGTTGCGCACGTAGTCGAGCATGCGGCGGCGACGGCCGACGAGCATCAGCAGACCACGACGGCTGTGGTGGTCCTTCTTGTGCGACTTGAGGTGCTCGGTGAGCTGGTTGATGCGCGACGTGAGCAGCGCGATCTGCACTTCGGGCGAACCGGTGTCGGTGTCGTGCACCTTGTGCGCGTCGATGGTCTCTTGCTTGGCCATGATCCTGCCTGCTTCTGAGCGTTGCGCTCGTGAGGTCGCTCGGGCCGGTTGGCCTGCGAGCATCGCGTCGGAGTGTGCCTCGAACCAAATTGGTGGAGGGCCCCGACGGACCCCGGAAGGCTACCTAGGATCGACCTCGATGTACACCGGGATCGTCGAAGAGCTGGGAACCGTCGTCGGGCGATCTCCCGTCAGCACGGAGTGGGGACAGGGCGTGCGCCTGACGATCCGCGCCGGCGGGGTGCTCGACGATGCCGACGTCGGCTCGTCGATCGCGGTCGACGGCTGCGCGGTGACGATGGTGGCGCGCGGTGAGGACTGGCTGACGACCGAGCTCTCCCACGAGACCCTGACCAGCACGACCCTGGACCTCCTGGTGGCTGGCGATCGCGTCAACCTGGAGCGTCCGATGACCCTCTCGTCACGGGTCGACGGCCACATCGTGCTCGGCCACGTCGACTGCATCGGCGAGATCGTCGCCCCGGCCCCCGACCTCATCGTGCGAGTCCCGAAGGAGCACATGCGGTTCCTGATCGAGCGGGGCTCGGTCGCCGTCGACGGGATCAGCCTGACCGCGTTCCACCTCACTGCCGACACGTTCTCGGTGTCGATCATCCCGCGCACCGGCGACGGCACCACCCTGCGCGTGAAGGGCCCCGGCGCGAAGGTCAACGTCGAGGTCGACCTGATCGCCAAGCACCTCGACCGCCTCCTCGCCATCCCCCACCCCTGACCCACCGTCGTTGGTGAGGGACGGGTCGGGGCGGGTACCGTGCGGGGGTGGCTGACCTGGGGGCATTGCGAGCGCGCATCGACCAGCTGGACGACGCGCTGCTGGCCATCGTCGCCGAGCGACTGGCGGTCTGCCGCGAGGTCGCTGCGGTCAAGGAGGGCACCGACACCCCCGTGATCCAACCGGCACGTGTCCGCGACGTGGTCACCACTCGCCGCCAGCGCGCCATCGCCGCCGGGGTCGACGCCGACTTCGCCGAGCAGCTGTTCCGCGTGCTGCTCACCGAGACCCATCGCATCGAGGTCGCCGGCTCGCGTCCCGACCCCGCACCGGAGAAGCCCGCCGCTCCCGGCGAGGACCGCAGCGGGCTCGACACCGTTGCTTCGCGCGTCGATCACGTCGTGGTCGCCGTGCACGACATCGACGCGGCGCGCCGCTCACTCGTCGGCCGGTTCGGGTTCCACGAGGTGCCCCTGGCCGGCGATCCGACTGCGGGCCTGATCGCGCTCAACGCCGGTGGCGTCACCGTGGTCCTCGTCGGCCCGGCCGCATCACCGGCCGCCGCCCGCTACCTCGCCGCGCACCCGCAGGGCGTGCAGCACATCGCGATCGAGGTGCTCAACGCCGGCTTCGCCCGCGCCTGCCTGGCAGAGACCGACGCACCGCTGCTCACCGAGGTGGTCGTCGACGCCGACGGCCACGAGCAGTTCTTCGCCGCCGACGACCCGTCCACGGGTGTGCAGTTCGGCTTCATCTCGCGAACCGGTCACCGCGTCGGCATCGGCGCGGCCAACGTGCTCGCGCTCTTCGACGCGCTCGCGCCCGGCTGAGCGTCTGCGCACGACAGGATGTCCGCCGTGATCCGCCGCCGCGCCACCCTCGCTGCTTGCTCGTGCCTGCTCGTCACGCTCGTCGCCTGCAACCCGGACAACAACAGCGAGCCGTCGCTGTCCGGCGTGCCGATCACCGAGGACTCCAGCGGGTCGGGCTCCGTGCTGCTGCCCGACCTCGAGGTCAACGCCGATCAGCCGTTCCCTGCCGATCGCTGCCAGGCCAACCGCAACGCCGGTCCGATCGTGTACCTGTCGAGCTTCGACTACGCCGCCGCCGCGTCGATCGTCGACGTGCTCGTCGCCCAGGAGCGCGGCTACTACGCCGACATGTGCCTCGACGTCGAGGTCCGTCCCGGCGCCGACATCACCGCCAACTACCCGCTCATCGCGGCCAACGAGGCGCAGTTCGCCTCGGGCGGATCGTTCGGCGAGCTCGTCGACTTCGCCGGACGCAACGACGCCGGCTTCGTCGCCCTGTCGATCGAAGGCCGCACCGGCATCGATGCGTTGATCACCAAGCCCGGCAAGATCGCCGAGCTCGCCGACATCCGCGATCAGACGATCGGGGTGAAGGGTGCGCTCCCGGCGAGCATCAAGGCGATGCTGCTCCAGGCCGGCCTCACCGAAGGGATCGACTACGACACGGTCCCGCTCGAGGGTCTCGACCCCACCGTCCACATCGAACTGCCCGACATCATCGGCTTTCCTGGCTACCGCAGCAACGAACCGCTCCAGTTGGCTGCGGCCAACATCCCGTTCGACGAGTTCGACCCGTCGGACTACGACATCCCCGGCAGCTTCGGGGTGATCTTCACCAACCAGACGTTCCTCGACAGCAACCCGACGGCGACCGAGGACTTCATGCGGGCGACGATGCGCGGTCTCGCCGACGCGATCGCCGATCCGGCGAGCGCGGCACAGATCGCCATCGACCGCATCAACGAGAACGGCAACACGATGTTCCTGTCACCGGCGGGCGAGATCGCACGGTGGCGGCTGGAGTCGACGATCGTCGCCTCGGGGACGTCCGCCGAGAAGCCGGTCGGGGTGCCGCAGCCCGACCTGCTCGAACGGGAGATCAACAGCTACGGCGAGATCGGCGTGTTCGACGGGATCGTGCCGGACTACCACCTCTACGTCAACCTCGACCTCGTCAAGGACCTCTACGACGCGGCCGGGGTCGTGATCTGGCCGCGAACCTGACCGCGCACCCGCCCTGGCTCAGCCGAGCGCGCTCCGGGCGTGGTCGATGTCCTGCTTCAACTGCGCGATCAACGAGTCGATGCCATCGAACTTGCGCTCGCTGCGCAGGAAGTTGGTGAACTGCACGTGTGCTTCCTCCTCGTAGAGGTCGCCGTCGAAGTCGAGCAGGTGGGCCTCGAGCAGGCTGTGGTCGGCGTGCTCGTAGAACGTCGGACGACGGCCGAGGTTGATCGCACACGGGTGGCGATGACCGTCGGGACGCAGGTACCACCCGGCGTACACGCCGTCGGCCGGTAGGCACATCGCGTTCGGCACCTCGACGTTGGCCGTGGGGAAGCCGAGGAGACGACCGCGTTGGTCGCCGTGCACCACCGGACCGCGAGCCTCGAACGGTCGGCCGAGCATCGCTGCCGCGAGCTCGACGTTGCCGCCGGCCATCGCCCGGCGGATCGCGGTCGAGCTGACCGACTCGTCGACACCGTCGGCGCGCTGCACCAGATCGATCGGTTGCACCTCGAAGTCGAAGCGAGCACCGAGCTCGGCCAGCAACGGCACGTTGCCCTGACGACTGCGCCCGAAGTGGAAGTCCTCGCCGACCACGACCGAGACGGTGGACAGGCAGTCCACCAGCACTCGCTGGACGAAGCTGGCCGGGTCCTCGGCGGCCTGCGCCTCGTCGAAGTGGATGACCACCGTGGCATCGGCGCCGGTGTCGGCCAGCAGCTCCAACTTCTGTGCGAGATCGGTCAGCAGCTTCGGCGCCGACTCGGGGCGGACGATCGACGCCGGGTGACGATCGAACGTCATCACCACGGACACGGCCCCGAGCTCTGCGGCGTGCCGGCGAACGGCAGCGATCACCGCTTGATGCCCGAGGTGCACCCCGTCGTACGCGCCGATGGTGACGACGGCGCGCCGGCCAGGCCACGGCGGCGCGGAGAGGTCGGTGACGATCTGCACGCCCCGACGCTACCGCTGCGACCGATCGCGGTACCAAGTGGTCGCGCCCACCCAACCGGGCATCCCCGCAGCACAACGCACCGCTCGGTACTCTCCGCGTGTGGATGGTCGTCGGCTCGCTCTCTCGAACGGACCCGGTCAACGAACGCTCGGCCTGTTCGTTGCGATCAGCTTCTCGTTCGTGTCGGCAGGCACGTTCGTCGCCGGCACGCTGCTCGCAGCTGGCGCCGGGGCCGCGGGGTCCTGGCCGGCTCTCGTCCGCCTCGTCGTCGGCATCGCGCTCGGACTGATCGCCTGCAGGGCGGCACCGTTCGCCATCTCCGGCTGGTGGCTGAGCCAGCGCAGCAACCCGCAGGTGCGCATCGAGGACGGCTTCCTGCGCATCGACGATCCGTCGGTGTTCCGCCAACCGGCGCTCATCCTGCGTCGGCAGGTCGCCGGTGTCGCGGTGCTCGACGACGAGCCGGGCAGTGGCGAGACCTACGTCGGCTCGGCGCCGGTCGAGGCGAACGTGCGGCTGGCGCTGCAGCCGATGCGCCTGGCCGAGGCGCGCAACGCCGAGTGCCTGAACCGCGACGGCGCCTACAGCACGCCGAGATCGGACGAGCAGATCGGTTCGCTGCTGCTGTCCTTCGTCGACGCGAACACAGCGGTCGCCTCCATCGATCGGTGGCTGACCACCACCGCGCCGGCACCGGGACGAGCGAGTGCGGACGCCACCGGCGCCATCGTGCGCGTGCCCTGGTGGCGCCAGACGAAGTTGGCCAGCCTGGCCGCCGTCGAGGGTCTGGTGCTGCTGTGCTGGATCGTCGCCATCGGCTTCTGACCCTGCCGCGTCGGATCAGGTGACGGGTGATCAGCCCGGGTCGCCGCCGACCAGCACGACGGCTGGCTTGACCCGTTCGCCGAACGCTTCGTACATCGCCACCATCACCCCGTCCGGCCCGACGACGCCCCACGGTCCTTCGCCGTTCGCGTCGGCGAACCGATCGAGCACCCGACCGTTGGCGACCAGCGCGGCCGTCGCCGCGTCGACGTCGACTCGCCCGTAGTCGCGCATCGCCTCGGCTGCGGTGCGCAGCTGCAGCGGGTCGACGATTGCAGCCGGCTCCACCGCCTCGCGCTCGTCGAAGCTGCCGGCGCGCGTCCGTCGCAGGTTGCGCAGGTGCGCACCGCCACCCAGCAGCGCGCCGAGATCGGCGGCAAGCGTGCGCACGTAGGTGCCCGACGAGCAGGTCACCTCGATGTCGAGCACCAACGGGTCGTCGGTGGCCTCGACCGTGAACGAGTGGATCGTCACCGGACGCGGCGCCCGCTCGACCTCGATGCCTGCTCGCGCCAGCTCGTGCAGGCGCCGGCCGTCCACCTTGAGCGCGCTGACCATCGGCGGCACCTGCATGATCGCACCGGTGAGGTGCTCGGCGACCGCCGCGCGCGCCGCCTCCAACGTGACGCCGCTCATGTCATGTCGCGCGGTGACCTCGCCGCCCGCGTCGAGCGTCGAGGTCTCGACGCCGAGCACCACCTGCGCGGTGTACGTCTTGCCGAGCGCGGTGAGGAACCGCAGCAGCCGCGTGACGTTGCCGACGCCGATCAGCAGCAGGCCGGTGGCGTCGGGATCGAGCGTGCCGGCGTGACCGACCCGCTTCTCGCCGAGCTGCCGGCGGAGCTGAGCGACCACGTCGTGACTGGTGACGCCAGCCGGCTTGTCGACCACGGCCAGGCCGTGGACCGTGGGGGGTCTACGACGTGCCATCCAGCTCAGGGTTCGGCTCGTACGACTCGTCCTCGGCTTCGAGATCGGGATCGGTTTCCGGCTCGGGACGTGCCGGCATCGTGCCGTCCTGGTGGAGGATGCGCTCGATGCGCTCGGCAGCGCGGATGACCTCGTCCGGCTTGAACTGCAGGATCGGCGTCTTCTTGGCCCGCACCTGCTTGCCGATCGCGCCCTGGAGGCGGATGCGATGCTCGCCGAAGGCGGCCAGGATCAGCGCGTCGCCGTCCTCGCCGACCAGCGAGTCGAAGAACACGATGGCCCGGTTCATCTCCGAGTCGACGTCGATGGCGGTGATGGTGACGAGCGACAGCCGCTCGTCATCGATGCGCACCAGCTCGTCGGCGATGACCTCGCGCAACGACTCGTTCAGTCGGGCGGTGCGCGGGTAGCGGTGGGTGGACGTGCTGGCAGGACGGCGGGGGCGGCTCATGGTGGCTCAGTCGAAGTTCAGGGGCGCCCGGTTGGAGCGCTTCAGTTCGGCCATCCCGCTGGTGGTGGCGAGCACCTCGACGGCGTCCCACAGCCGCAGTGCATCCTCGCCGCGCGGGATGGTGGAGATCACCGGACCGAAGTAGCTGCCCTCGTCGGGCGCACCGGGGCGGAACGTGAGGATCGGGGTGCCGACGTCGCGGCCGGTCCGGCTGAACGCCAGCTCGGTGTCGGCGTGGATGTGGGCGTCGTGCGACTCGTCGTGCGCTGCAGCCGCCAACGACACCGGCAGCCCGGCTTCGGTGAGCGCCGTCTCCAGGAACGGCACCGGGTCGCCGGCCAGCGCACCGCGCTGCTTGCCGTTGTGGATCGCCGTGCCGAGCGCCGTGTAGAGCGCACCGACGCCGTCGTTGCCGTGCTGCAGGCGCACCTCGTCGGCGACGCGGTGCGCGTACAGGCCGGCCATGTGGCCGGCCCGGTACTGCGGCGTGTACCACTCCTCGGTTCGTTGCTCGTTGATCATCTTCAACGAGATGAACCGCCACTCGACTTCGTAGTGGCGAAGTGCTTGGACCTCGGTGACCCAGCGACTGGTGACCCACGCGAACGGGCACACCGCGTCCCAGAAGAACTCGAGGTCGGCCATCAGACGCGTGCGATCTCGCGCTCTTCGAAGGTCTCGATGAGGTCGCCAGGCTTGAGGTCCTGGAAGTCGGAGAGGCCGATGCCGCACTCGAAGCCCTCGCGGACCTCACGAGCGTCATCCTTGAAGCGCCGCAGCGATGTGATCGAGCCCTTCCAGATGATCGTGCCGTCGCGCAGGAAGCGGACCTTCGACCCGCGGGTGATCTGACCCGAGCGCACGAGGCAACCGGCGATGGCGCCGATGCGGGGCACTCGGAAGATCTCGCGGACCTCGGCTTCGCCGGTGACCACTTCCTCGAACTCGGGGGCGAGCATGCCGACCATCGCCCGCTCGATGTCCTCGAGCAGCTTGTAGATGATCTCGTAGGTGCGGATCTCCACACCTTCGGCGTCGGCCATCTCACGAGCCTTGCGATCCGGACGGACGTTGAAGCCGATGAGCGTGGCGTTGGAGATGGCGGCGATGTTGATGTCGTTCTCCGAGATGCCACCCACGGCGCGGTGCACGAACGCCAGCTTGACGTCGTCGCGCTCGAGGCGCCGCAGCGACTCGGTGACCGCTTCCAGCGAGCCCTGCACGTCGGCCTTGAGGACCAGGTTCAAGGTGGCGATCTCGCCGGCCTGGATCTGGCTGAAGACGTCCTCGAGCTTGACGCCCTTCTGCACGCGGGCGTCGCCGCGCTGGGCCTTCAGCTTCTGACGCTGCTCGCGTGCCTCGGCGACGGTCTTGGCCGTCTTCTCCGTGTCCGATGAACGGAACTCGTCTCCGGCGTTGGGGACGCTCTGCAACCCGAGCACCTGCACGGGTGTGGACGGACCGGCTTCTTTGATCTGGCGACCCTGGTCGTCGATCATCGCTCGGACTCGACCCCACGAACCACCGGCGACGATCGGATCGCCGACCTTCAGCAGGCCCTTGTCGACGAGGATCGTGGCGACGGGGCCACGACCGGTGTCGAGGTTGGCCTCGATGACGATGCCCTTGGCGCGACCGGTGGGGTTGGCGGTGAGCTCTTCGAGCTCGGCCACGACCACCAGCTGCTGCAGCAGGTCGTCGACGCCCAGGTTCTGCTGCGCCGACATCTCGACCATGATCGTGTCGCCACCCCACGACTCGGCGACGAGCTCGTGCTCGGAGAGCTCCGACAGCACTCGCTGCACGTCGGCGTTCTCCTTGTCGATCTTGTTGATCGCCACGACGATCGGCACCTCGGCCGCCTTGGCGTGGTTGATCGCCTCGATGGTCTGCGGCATCACGCCGTCGTCGGCGGCGACGACGAGCACGACGATGTCGGTGACCTGCGCACCACGCTGGCGCATCTTGGTGAACGCGGCGTGGCCCGGGGTGTCGATGAAGGTGACGCTGCCGTTGGGCGTGTCCACCTTGTACGCACCGATGTGCTGGGTGATGCCACCGGCCTCGCCGGCCACCACGTTGGCGTGGCGGATGCGGTCGAGCAGCGTCGTCTTGCCGTGGTCGACGTGGCCCATCACGGTGATGACGGGTGCACGCGGCACCTGCAGTGTCTCGTCCTCGTCGTCGCTGTCGTCGAACAGCGCCTGGAGCTCGAGCTCCTCTTGCTGACCGGGCTCGACGAGCAGGAGATCGGCACCGATCTCCAGCGCGAACAGCTCCATCTGCTCGTCGGTGAGGGTCATCGTGGCGGTGACCATCTCGCCGTTCTGCAGCAGGAAGCGGATGACGTCGGCGGCGCTGCGGTTCAGCTTCGGAGCGAACTCCTGCGCCGACACGCCACGCTCGACGATGATCGTGCCCTCGGGGACCGGGGCGTTGCTGGCCGTGTAGTTGGAGTTGTAGCCAGGCTGCATCTCCTCGAAGTCACGACGGCGACGTGCACGGCTCTTCTTGCGCGGGGCGCGGCGCTGACCGTTCGGTCGCGGACCACCACCACCGGGGCGCGGACCGCCGCCACCGGGGCCGCCACCACCACCGGGGCCGCCGCCAGGGCCACCACCGGGACGCGGGCCACCGAAGCCACCCGGACGTGCGCCGCCAGGACCACCGGGACGCGGGCCACCGAAGCCACCCGGGCGCGGGCCACCGGGACCACCGGCCGGACGGCCGGGACCACCGGGACCGCCCGGACGAGCGGTGAAGCCGCCTGTGCGCGGGCCCGTGCCGGGGCCACCGGGGCGACCCTGCGGGCGGGCGCTGCCGGGCGGCGGCGGGATCGGACGACCGCTCGACGACACCGGCCGACCTGCGGGGGGCGGCGGGATCGGACGACCGCTCGACGAGACCGGACGGCCTGCCGGCGGGGCGCCGGGCGCCGGGCGCGAGGGCGGCGCCGACGGGCGCGGGCCGGATGCGGCGGCCGGACGAGCCGGCGGCTGAGCGGCCGGACGAGGAGGCGCAGCGGCGGGCGGCGGCGGTGCGGCCGCAGCGCGCGGCGCGTCGGGCGACGGGCGGCTGCTGGTGATCCGCCGTGGCTCGTCGGTTGTCGGCGCGTCCACGGCAGGTGCGGCGGATTCGGCCGCCGGAGCGGGGGCGGGTGCCTCGACGCGAGCGGCGGGCGCCTGCGTGACGGGTTCGGCCACGGGTGCGGGCGTCTCGACGCGCGGTGCCGGTGCGGGTGCAACGGCGGCGGGCGCCTCGACCGGTGCCGGAGCCGGCGCAGGTGCTGCCGGTGCCGGAGCCGCGACGGTCGGTGCCGGGGCAGCGACGGACGCAATAGGCGCCGGAGCGACCGGGGCCTCGGCGGCCACAGGTGCCGGGGTGACGTCGGCCGGCTTCGCCTCGACCGGCTTGGGGGCGTCGGCGGTGGCGGGGGTCGGTGCCGTCTCGGCAACCTCCGTCGCGGCGGACTTGGACTCGGCGGGTGCCGGATCGGCCGGCTTGGCGCCGGCCTTCTTGGCCGCGCCGCCCTTCTTGACGGGCTTCGGCTCCTCCGGTTGCTCGGCGCGAGTGAGCCCGTCACGCTCGGCGCGACGACGAAGACGATCGGCCTGCGCCTCGATCAGCGTGGAGGAGTGACTCTTCACTCCCACGCCCATCCCCTCGGCGAGGGTCATCATCTCACCATTCGTCATTCCGAGCTCTTTAGCGAGCTCGTGCACGCGCATGTTCTTCGGCAAAACCCGATCAGCCTTTCGTTGGCACCGGCCGGCCGGGGCGTCCCCCGGCGGCTGGTAAGTCTTTCATGTTGGAGTTAACGGCTTCGAATGCGATCTGCAACGCTGCCAGCTCGGCATCGTCGACCTGACGCTTCCACGCTTTGGCGAACGCTCGCTTGCCGAGCGCCGTCTGGAAGCAGCTGGCACTGCACACCCAGGCTCCACGGCCTGGCGCAGCACGTTGCACCGACACACCATCGGAGGTGCTGGTGCAGCGGACCATCTCGACGGATGGTGCGCTGCGCCGGCACCCGATGCAGGTGCGAACGGGCGAGTTCGATCGATCAGTCGTTGCCGTCACCCGCCTCTTCAGCCACGGCACCCTCGACGGGCGCCGCTTCCGTTGCAGCTGCTGTCTCAGCTGCTGCTGCGTCAGGTGCTGCTTCCGGGGCCGGCGCCTCGGATGCTGCAGCTGCCTGCTCGTTCCACTCGTTCTGGGTGAGCACGGTGCCGTCGGCGGCGTGCCACTCCATCTCACCGGTCTCGGCGTTGGAGACCCACTCGCCTTCTTCGTAGTCGCCCTCGAGGTCGTCCTCGGGGCCTTCCATGTGCTGGGTCTCGCCACGGATGTCGATGCGCACACCGGTGAGGCGAGCGGCGAGGCGAGCGTTCTGGCCTTCCTTGCCGATGGCCAGGCTGAGCTGGTGGTCGGGCACGATGACGTCGGCCTGGGTGAGGTCCTCGGAGATGATGACCTCCTTGACCTTTGCCGGCGACAGCGCCTTGGCGACGAAGTCGGCCAGGTCCTCGCTGAAGGGGACGATGTCGATCTTCTCGCCGCGCAGCTCGTTGACGACCATGCGGACGCGGCCGCCGCGAGCGCCGACGCAGGCGCCGACGGGGTCGACGTTGTGGTCGTTGCTCCACACGGCGATCTTCGTGCGGTGCCCTGGCTCGCGAGCACAGGCCTTGATCTCGACGATGCCGTCGGCGATCTCGGGCACCTCGAGCTCGAACAGGCGCTTGATCAGACCCGGGTGGGTGCGGCTGACGACGATCTGCGGACCCTTGGCGGTCTTGCGCACCTCGACGATGTAGGCCTTCACGCGATCGCCCGGCTGCGGGCGCTCGAAGGGCACCTGCTCGGCCTGCGGCAGCAGGCTCTCCACGCGACCGAGGTCGAGCAGCGTGTAGCGCTGGTCGGTCTGCTGGATGATGCCGGTGACGATGTCGCCCTCGCGGTTGGCGTACTCCTCGAACTTGCGGTCGCGCTCGGCCTCGCGGATGCGCTGGCTCATCACCTGGCGGAAGGTCTGGGCGGCGATGCGGCCCATCTCCTCCTTGCGCGGGGTGTCGTCGCGCTCGTTGACCCAGAGGCCGTCCTCGTCCACGTCGTACGCGGTGAAGGTGAACTCGAGGGTGTCGGGGTTGACCTCGACGACCACTTCGTCGGCGGCACCGGGGCGCCGCTTGTACGCCGTCGCCAAGGCGTCGACGAGGACGTGCAGGAGCGTGTCGACGGAGATGTTCTTCTCGTTCGCCAACATGCGAACGGCTTCGGACATGTCGAGACTGCTCATCAGGCCTCCTCTGCAGATGCAGGTTGCGTGGTCGTGGGCTCGGCGCGCTTCGTCGGCTGCCGTGATGGCTTCTTGGCCTTGGGCGCGCTGCCCGGCTTGGGAGTGGGACCCCACTCGAACACGGTCTTCGCCCGGTCGATCTGGGAGTGGTTGACGGTGCGCTCCGCCGGGCCGTCGGGCCCGTCGATGCGCAGGGTGACGTCGCGCTCGGTGGCGGCGACGAGCTCGCCCTGGATGCGGCGTTGCCCGGCAACGACGTCGCGCAGTCGGATGGCGACCACCTTGCCCAGCTCGCGCTGGAAGTGGGTGGGCGTCCGCAGGCTGCGCTCGAGGCCGGGGCTGGTGACCTCGAGCGTGTAGTGGCCGGGCACCGGATCGGTGTGGTCGAGCTCACGGGAGATGAGGCGGGTGGCGAGCGCGATCTGCTCGAGGTCGACGCCGCCGGGCGAGCCGGGCGCCGTGTCGATCGTGACGCGCAGCGTGCCGCCGCGGAACTCCAGGTCGTAGAGGTCGAGCTGCAGGTCGGCGATGATCGGCGCGACCATCGCGTGCACCCGCTTGAGCGTGGCGTTGTCGGTGCGGGTCTGCAGGGCTTCCGCTGCCGTCTGGTTCGGTTCTGTGGTCATCATCGTCACCTCGCTCACTGCCTCTCGTTGGGTCGAACTGGAGCCCTTTCATTGAAGAAGGCGTGGACCCTGGCGAGCCCACGCCTTCGGTTCACGGAACTGCAAAGGACCGGACGAGTATATCGGTGAGCCGGTAGCCTTCGCCGCCGTGCTCCGGATGTCGACGTTGTTCCTGCGTACCCTGCGTGAGGACCCCGCCGACGCCGAGGTCGCCAGCCACCGGCTGATGGTGCGCGCCGGCTACATCCGCCGTGCTGCGCCTGGCGGGTTCACGTGGCTGCCCCTCGGCTGGATCGTGTATCGCAACGTCGAGCGCGCGGTGCGCGAGGAGATGGACCGGGCCGGCTTCCAAGAGGTCCACTTCCCGGCGCTGCTGCCCCGCGAGCCCTACGAGGCCACCGGACGGTGGGCCGACTACGGCGACAACCTGTTCCGCCTCAAGGACCGCCGCGGCGTCGACATGCTGCTGGCGCCGACGCACGAGGAGATGTTCACCCTCCTGGTGAAGGACCTGTACGCCAGCTACAAGGACCTGCCGCTGGTGATCTACCAGATCCAGACGAAGTACCGCGACGAGGCCCGGCCACGCGCCGGCCTGCTGCGCGGCCGCGAGTTCGTGATGAAGGACTCCTACTCCTTCGACATCGACGAGGCCGGGCTGCAGGCCAGCTACGACGCCCACCGCATCGCGTACCAACGACTGTTCGAACGGCTCGGTCTGCCGTACGTCATCGTCTCGGCCGTGTCCGGCGCGATGGGCGGCTCGGCCAGCGAGGAGTTCCTCGCGCCGATGTCGGTCGGCGAGGACACCTACGTGCGTTGCTCGTCGTGCGACTACGCGGCCAACACCGAAGCGGTGCGGGTGCGGGTCCCGGATCCGGTGCCGTTCGACGGGCTCGGCGCGATGCAGGTCGTCGACACACCGAACACGCCGACCATCCAGACGTTGGTCGACCACCTCAACGCGACGCCGGCGCTGCAGCGCGCCGATCGGCCGTGGACGGCGGCCGACACGATGAAGAACATCGTCGTCAACGTGCGCCAGCCCGACGGCACCATCGAGCCACTGGCCGTTGGCGTGCCCGGCGACCGAGAGATCGACGAGAAGCGCCTCGAGGCGCAGCTCGCCCCGGCCGAACTGGCCCCGTTCACCGAGGCCGACTTCGCCCGCTTCCCGCAGTTGGCCAAGGGCTACATCGGGCCCGGCGCGCTCGGCGCCGACAAGCCGGCTGGGATCCGCTTCGTGGTCGACCCGCGCATCGTCGACGGCACGCAGTGGGTGTCCGGCGCGGACTCCCCCGGCCAGCACGCGATCAACGTCACCGCCGGCCGGGACTTCGTCGCCGACGGCACCATCGAGGCCGCCGAGGTGCGCGCCGGCGACGCCTGCCCGAACTGCGGCGAGGTGCTGGAGATCGCTCGTGGCATCGAGATCGGCCACATCTTCCAGCTCGGTCGCAAGTACGCCGAAGCCCTCGGGCTGACGGTGCTCGACCAGAACGGCAAGACGCGGGTCGTCACGATGGGGTCGTACGGGGTCGGCGTGTCGCGTGCGGTCGCCGCCATCGCCGAGCTCAACTGCGACGAGAAGGGCCTCATCTGGCCTGACGAGATCGCCCCTGCCGACGTGCACCTCGTGGCCACCGGCAAGCCCACCGATCCGCAGCTGCCGGCCGCCGAGCTGCTGGCCGCCGAGCTCGAGGCCGCCGGGCTGCGCGTGCTGTTCGACGACCGCGTCGGCGTGTCGCCCGGCGTGAAGTTCAACGATGCCGAACTGGTGGGCGTGCCGACGATCGTGGTGGTCGGTCGTGGGCTGGCCGACGGGCTCGTCGAGGTGAAGGACCGCCGCTCCGGCGAGCGCAGCGACGTCGCCCTCACCGATGTCGTCGAGCAGCTCGCTGCTCGACTGCGGAGCACCCGCGCCTGACGGAGTAGAACACCCCCAGAACCACACGACCATGGGGGTAGTGCGATGCCGTTGAACCCGGACGCAGTCGGAACGCAGGGCGAGGCCTACGAGGCCGGCTGGAACAGCAAGGACGCGCTGCTCTACGCCGTCGGCATCGGTGCCGGCACCGGCGAGCTGTCGTTCACGACCGAGAACACGAAGGACGTCGACCAGCAGGTCTTCCCGACCTTCGCCGTCGTCGTCGGCTGGGGCGCCGGCTCGGCGATGCGCAACATCGGAACGTTCAACCCGGCGATGCTCGTGCACGGTCAGCAGGCGATCACCTTGCACAAGCCGATCCCGGTGCAGGGCTCGGTGACCATGCAGGGTCGCGTCGTGGCGATGCACGACAAGGGCAAGGCGGCCGTCGTCGTCACCGAGACCGTGGCCACCGACAACAGCGACGGCCAGCCGCTGTTCACCAACCTGTCCTCCGCGTTCATCCGCGGCGAGGGCGGTTGGGGCGGTGATCGGGGCCCGAGCGGGCCGCAGAACGTTCCACCGGACCGCGCGGCGGATCATCAGGTGACGTACCAGACCTCGCCGGATCAGGCGCTGACCTACCGGCTGTCCGGCGACCGCAACCCGCTGCACAGCGACCCGTCGTTCGCCGCGATGGGCGGCTTCGACCGCCCGATCCTCCACGGCCTGTGCACGTACGGGTTCACCGGCCGGGCGCTGGTGCACACGTTGTGCGGCAGCGACGCCTCCAGGTTCCAGCACATCGAAGGCCGGTTCGCCTCACCGGTGCTGCCCGGTGAGGCGCTGACCATCTCGATGTGGGACAACGGCGACGGCTCCGCCCTGTTCACCACCAGCGTCGGCGACCGCCTCGTCATCGACCAAGGCCTCCTGAAGTTCAGCTGACGATCACCGTTTGTGCACGAACCGGGACCATGCCCCAGTTCGTGCACAAACGCTCAGGACTTCGGCTGGGGCCACCCGCCGGGCTCGCCGTTCATGCCGGAGTTCTTGCGGGCCGCGGCCAGCAGCTCGTCGACGATCGGACCGACGAGCGTCGGATCCTCGACCGGTGCGTGACGCGGGCCGCGCACCCAGCCTTCGGCGACGGCCAGGGTCTGACCGCTGGCCTCGAAGACGCGACCGGTGACGTGCTTGGACTCGGCACTCGCCAGCCAGGTGACGATCGGGGCGATCCAGCGCGGTGAGCGCATCTCGCGCTCCTCGTCGGTCTCCGGTGCCGGACCGAGGCCCTCGGTCATGCGCGTCAGCGCGACGGGACCGACGGCGTTCACGGTGACGCCGTAGCGGCTCAGTTCGAGCGCGGCGATGTTGCTGAACGCGGCGATGCCGGCCTTCGCTGCGCCGTAGTTGGTCTGGCCCGGGTTGCCGTAGATGCCGCTGACCGACGTGGTGTTGATGATCCGACCATCGACCGGCTTGCCGGCCTTGCTCTGCTCACGCCAGTACGCGGCGGCCCAACGAGCGGGAGCGAACGTGCCCTTGAGGTGCACGTTGATGACCGCGTCCCACTCCTCCTCGGTCATGTTGACCAGCACCCGGTCGCGCAGGATGCCGGCGTTGTTGACCAGCACGTGCAGATCGCCGAACGTCTCGACAGCGGTGTTGATCAACCGCTGTGCACCCTCCCACGACGACACGCTGTCGCCGTTGGCGACGGCTTCGCCGCCCATGCCCTTGATCTCCTGCACGACCTGCTCGGCGGGGCTGAGGTCGCCGCCGCTGCCGTCGACGTTGCCACCGAGGTCGTTGACGACCACCTTGGCGCCGTGGGCGGCCAGGCTCAGGGCGTGCTCGCGGCCGATGCCCCGACCCGCTCCGGTGACGATGGCGACACGGCCCTCACACAGCTTGCTCATCTGGATCTTCCCCTCGTTCTGTGACGTTCGATGCGGTCGCATCATAAGGTGACCGGCGTGTGCGACTGCCAGCTGACACGACGCGAAGCACTCATCGGCTCGGCGATCACCACCGCCGCGCTCGTCCTCGCCGGGAGCTCGTCGACGTCTGCAGCCCCTTCGCCGCCGGCGGTTCCCGCCGTGGAGGTGATGCCCGGGTTGTCGATCTACCCGCGTGACGCGTGGGGTGCCGACCTGCCGCCCAAGGGAGCGCTGCGTCAGGAGGTTCCGCAGTTCCTGCTGGTGCACCACACCGCCGGTACCGATCAGGATCCACGCGGGCAGATCCGGGCCACGTACTCATGGCACACCAGCTCGGCGAAGGGCTGGCCGGACGTCTGCTACGAGTTCTTCGTCGACCGCGACGGCGGCGTCTGGGAAGGCCGGCAGGGGGCGATGTGGCACCCCGTCGTCGCCGACGCCACCGGCGGCAGCCAGGGGTTCGCCCAGCTCGTCTGCTTGATCGGCGAGTTCACCTCCGTGGCCCCGACCGCCGCTGCGCAGGCGTCGTTGGTGAAGGTGCTGGCGTACCTCGCCGATCGCTGGGACATCGACGTGTCGGCCGGAGCGACGACCACCTTCACGTCTCGCGGATCCCAGAAGTGGAAGGCCGGCACGGTGGTCACCACCCCGACCATCGCCGGCCATCGCGACATGTCGTACACCGCCTGCCCCGGTGACCAGCTCTACGCGCTCATCCCTGATCTGCGCACGCGCGTCATCGCCCAGCTCGACGCGTGGAGCGGCGCCATGCGCCAAGCCCGCCGCCTCGGCCCCGTCACCCCGTGAGCGCGAACCCACTGGAGCCCAGGTGAGCGAGCGCAGCGAACGAACACGGCAGGCGAGCGCAGCGAGCACCGAGATCACCGACGTGCTCATCGTCGGGGCGGGGCCGGCGGGGACGGCCGCGGCGATCACCTTGGCGCGAGCAGGGCGCGACGTGCTCGTGATCGACAAGGCCACCTTTCCGCGCGACAAGTGCTGCGGTGACGGACTGACGACGTTGGCGTTGCGCGAGCTCGAACCGCTCGGGCTGCGACCGGAGATGGTGCCAAGTTGGCAGACCGTCGACGCGGCGTGGCTGCGGTCACCATCCGGCCGCGAGATCGAGCTGCCACTCCCCCGCGACGGGATCTTCGCCGCGACGACGCCGCGTCGCGAGCTCGACGATGCGCTCGTGCGTCTCGCCGTCGAGGCGGGAGCGCAGGTGCACCAAGGACGTGCGCTGACGACGATCGTCGAGCGCGACGGAGCGATGCACGCGAACGTCGAGGGGATCGGCACGATCGAGGCGCAGCACGTGATCGCGGCCGATGGGATGTGGTCGCCGACGCGACGGGCGCTCGGTGTGGCCGAAGCCGGCTACCTCGGTGAGTGGCACGCGTTCCGTCAGTACGCCAACCACGTCACCGGCCCCGCCGCGCATCGCCTCTACGTGTGGTTCGAGCCCGACCTGCTGCCGGGTTACGCGTGGAGCTTCCCGCTGCCCGACGGCCGGGTCAACGTCGGCTTCGGCGTCTTGCGCGACGGTGAACGCAGCGGCAAGGACCTCAAGCAGATCTGGCCCGAGCTGTTCGCCCGGCCGCACATCGTCGACGCGCTCGGGCCGAACGTGCAGTACGAGGATCGCCACACGGCGTGGCCGATCCCCGCCGGCATCGATCGCGCGGTGCTCGCCACGGGCAGGACGCTGTTCGTCGGCGACGCGGCGCGGGCGACGGACACGATGACCGGCGAGGGGATCGGACAGGCCGTGCTCACCGGCCGCCTCGCTGCAGAGTCGATCATCGCCGGCGGGAGCGCCGACGACGTGCGCCACCACTACGAACGAGCCGTGCGGCACCACCTGTTGGCCGACCACCGGATGTCTGCCGTGCTCAGTCGCGCGCTGCGCCATCCGAAGGCAGCTCGGGGCGCGATCCGGCTGGCCGGGCTCAGCGGCTGGACGCGCCGCAACTTCGCGAGGTGGATGTTCGAGGACGAGCCGCGTGCGGTGGTCCTCACCCCGCGCCGCTGGCATCGCGGCTTCCTGCGCCAACCCGGCGCGTTCCGACGCTGACATCCTCCTGCCGCACCCCGGCCCGGTCGCGCTGCGCGGCCGTGGCTACCGTGCAGCCATGCGCACTCGCCTCACCGAACTGCTCGACATCGAACACCCGGTCATGCTCGCCGGCATGGGCGGGGTGAGCTACCACACGCTCGTCGCCGCGGTCAGCGAAGCCGGTGGCATCGGCACGCTCGGCGCGTCGACGATGGCCGCGGACGAGCTCCCGGAGGAGATGGCCAAGGTCCGCGAGCTGACGTCGAAGCCGTTCGGCGTCGACCTGCTGACGGCGATGCCCGGCCAGGTCGAGCGCGGCATCCAGAGCGTCATCGAAGGAGGGGCGCGGATCTTCGTCGCCGGGCTCGGCGTGCCGCGCGAGGTCATCGACCTCCTCCACTCGAAGAACATCCTCGTCGGCAGCATGTGCGGCAAGGTCCGCCACGCGGTCAGTGCGGTCGCCAGCGGGGTCGACTTCGTCGTCGCCCAGGGCACCGAGGGCGGTGGCCACACCGGCGTCGTCGCCACGATGGCACTCGTCCCGCAGGTGGTCGATGCCGTCGGCGCACAGGTTCCGGTGGTCGCCGCCGGCGGGCTGTACGACGGGCGTGGTCTCGCCGCGTCGCTGGCCCTCGGCGCGGACGGCGTGTGGATCGGGACGCGGTTCATCGCCACCCCCGAGGCGCGCGCCGTGAACGGCTACAAGGAGGCGCTGCTGGCGCTGGCCGAGGACGGCACGGTGATCAGCAAGTCGTTCACCGGCAAGACGTGCCGGGTCGTGCGCAACGAGTGGACGAACCACTTCGAGCAGCACCCCGAGGAGCTCAAGCCGTTCCCGCAGCAGGCGATCTTCTCCTCGCAGGAAGGTGTCAACCACCTCGGCTTCCCGAGCGGGACCGAGGTCGACGTCACCAAGGAGTTCATGCCGGCCGGCCAGGGCGTCGGCGGTTTCGACTCGCTGGTGCCCGCCGGTGAGCTCGTGCGCAGCATGGTCGCCGAGGCCGAACGGGTCATCGAGCGCGTCGCACAGGTCGCCGCTACGGTGCGCAAGTGACCATCAGCGAGCACATCACACGAGTGTGGGACGACGACATCGTCCCCACGTTGTTCGACTACATCGCCATCCCGAACGTGTCGAAGGCGTTCGACCCGGAGTGGCGTTCGCACGGCCACATGGACCGCGCCGTCGAGCTGGTGCGCTCATGGTGTGCGGCGCGCGAGATCACCGGCCTCACCGTCGAGGTGATCGAGCTGGACGGCCTGACGCCGATCGTCTTCATGGAGGTGCCGGCGTTCCTGCCCGAGCTGCACACCGCCTCGGTCGACGACACGGTGCTGCTCTACGGCCACCTCGACAAGCAACCGGAGATGACCGGCTGGCGCGAGGGCCTCGGCCCATGGACGCCCGTGCTCGAGGGCGACCGCCTGTACGGCCGCGGTGGCGCCGACGACGGCTACGCCGCGTTCGCCAGCCTGCTGTCCATCGAGGCAGCGCAGGCAGCCGGCAAGCCGCACACGCGCCTCGTGATCATCATCGAGGCCAGCGAGGAGAGCGGCAGCCCCGACCTGCCCGCCTACCTCGTTGCCCTGAAGGATCGCATCGGAACGCCGAGCCTCGTGCTCTGCCTCGACAGCGGTTGCATGGACAACGAACGGCTGTGGGTCACCACGTCGCTGCGCGGCATCGCCGCCGGCACGCTGCGCGTCGACGTGCTCGAGGAGGGCATCCACAGCGGCGAGGGCAGCGGCGTCGTGCCGTCGTCGTTCCGCATCATCCGCGAGCTCCTCGATCGCATCGAGGACAGCATCGACGGGCGCATCCTGCTGCCGCAGCTGCACGTCGAGATCCCTCCGGATCGGCGCCAGCAGGCGGTCGACACGGCCTCCGAGTTCCACATCGCCGGCAACTACCCGTGGGCCGGCAGCACCGAGCCGGTGGTCGACGACCCGGCCGATCAGCTGCTCGGCCGCACGTGGCTGCCGACGCTCAGCTACACGGGGATGGACGGCATCCCACCGGTCGCCGTCGCCGGCAACGTCACCCGGCCGTTCACCGCGCTGCACCTCAGCTTCCGCCTGCCGCCGACGTGCGATTGCGACGCGGCGCTGGCAGCCATCACCGACGCGCTCACGGCCGACCCGCCCTCGGGTGCCACCGTGCAGTTCCTCAACGGCCACGCTGCACCCGGCTGGAACGCGCCGACGTTCGCGCCGTGGCTGCAGTCCGCGCTCGACGACGCGTCAACCGACGCCTTCGGCCGTCCGTCGCGTGCGTTCGGGGAGGGCGGCACGATCCCGTTCATGGGCATGCTCGGCGAGATGTTCCCCGCCGCCCAGTTCGTGATCACCGGCGCCCTCGGCCCGGGCAGCAACGCACACGGGCCGAACGAGTTCCTGGACGTCCCCACCGCTCGCAAGGTGACGATGGTCCTCGCGGCGCTGTTGCCCGCCCACGCCACCCGATAGGTTCCGAGTCGACACGATCAGGGGGCTTGTGATGTCCGAAGTGACCATCGGCGGTTTCGTCGACCCGCGTTTCGAATCGGTGCGCGACACGCTTGCCGGCAGCATCGCCGCCGGCCTCGACGTCGGTGCCAGCGTGTGCGCGACGATCGAAGGTGAGGTGGTGGTCGACATCTGGGGTGGCCACACCGACGAGTCGAAGACGAACCCGTGGCAGGACGACACGATCATCAACGTCTGGAGCACGACCAAGACGATGCTCGCCCTGTCCGCGTTGATGCTTGCCGACCGCGGCGAGATCGACCTGCACGCGCCGGTGGCGAAGTACTGGCCGGAGTTCGCCGCGAACGGCAAGGAGCGCATCGAGGTGCGTCACCTCCTCAGCCACACGTCCGGGCTGTCCGGGTGGGAGGAGCCGATGCACGTCGACGACCTCTACGACTGGGACCTCGCCTGCGCCCGCCTCGCCGCGCAGGCACCGTGGTGGGAGCCGGGCACCGCGTCGGGCTACCACGCCGTCACCGAGGGCTACCTCGTCGGCGAGGTCATCCGACGCGCCAGCGGCGTGTCGATGGGCGAGTTCTTCCGCAGGGAGGTCGCCGAGCCGCTCGGCATCGACTTCCACATCGGTACGCCGCCCGAGTGCGACGACCGGATCGCACTGGTCATCCCGCCGCCGCCGCTCGAGTTCGGCGCCGCCGACTCGGATCTGGCCCGCAAGATGATGAACCCGCCGCTGGACGCCACGGTGTCGCACAGCATCCCGTGGCGCCGAGCCGAGATCCCGGCGGCCAACGGACACGGCAACGCACGATCGGTGGCACTGGCGCAGTCGATCATCTCCAACGAGGGCACGCTCAACGGGCACACGTTCCTCTCCGCGGCCGGCGTGGACGCGCTCTTCGAGGAGCAGTCCTACGGCACCGACAAGGTGCTGGGCACGCCGATCCGCTTCGGCATGGGGTACGGGTTGAACAGCGCCGAGATGCCGCTCAGCGTCAACCCGCGCACCTGCTTCTGGGGTGGTTGGGGCGGCTCGATCGTCGTCAACGACGTCGACGCGCACATCACGTTCAGCTACGTGATGAACAAGATGGGCGAGGGCACCACCGGCGACCTGCGCGGCGGTGGGCTGCTGTTCGCGTTCATGGCCGGCCTGGCCTGACCGCCACTGACTACAGCGAGTCGGCGACCTGCACCGCGGCGTCGACGAGGCGCTGCGCACGAAGATCGCCGGCCAGGTTCTGCGCCATCTGGTTCATCGCGTAGCCGAACGCCAGCTGCCGCTCCGGATGGGCGAACGCCACCGAGCCACCTGCACCCGGATGGCCGTATGAGCCGGCCCCCGAGAACGGGGTGAAGCCGCCACTCGTCATGAAGCCCATGCCGAACGTGGTCGGCATCATGAGGCACAGGTCGACCTCGCCGTCGGGCGTGACGCAGGTGCGGGCGACGTCGCGCACGTCGGCATCGAGGAGCTGCACGCCGTCGATCGGGCCCATCGTCGCCGCGTAGACCTTGGCCAGCGAGGCGGCGTTCGTGATGCAGTTGGCCGCCGGGATCTGCGCGGCGTGCACGTCGCGACGGTTGAACGCACCCTCCTCGGCGAACGCGCCGTTGAGCATCAACGCCCGTCCTGCCCGGCTGTTCGGCCCCATGAACTGCTCGAGCATCGCCCGCACCGCGGGGTCCTCGTGCTCGGTGTTGATCGGCCGGCCGACGAGCGGGGCGACGCGGCCTTCTTCGCTCTCGGGCAGACCGATCCACAGGTCGACGCCGAGCGGCTTGGCGATCTCCTCGTTGACGAACTGGCCGGGCGTGCGGCCGTCGACGCGACGGATGAGCTCGCCGGCCAACCAGCCGTAGGTGAGCGCGTGGTAGCCGTGACCCGTGGCGATCGGCCAGTCGGGCGTGGCATCAGCGAGACGGCTGGTGATCGTCTCCCAGTCCAGCGCCTCGGCGAGCGTGATCGGCCCGTCGACGGAGATCAGCCCGCACTGGTGGCTGAGCAGCTGGCGCACGGTGGCGCCGCCCTTGTCGTGCGCGGCGAACTCCGGCCAGTGCGCGATGACCTCGTCGTCGTAGGAAAGCAGGCCGCGCTGCACGCACATCGCCACCGCGATGGCGGTGATCCCCTTCGTCGTGCTGAACACGAGCTGGAGGGTGTCGTGCGTGTACGGACGATCGCCCTCGTCGTCGAACCGGCCACCGGCGAGGTCGACCACCTTCACACCGCGGTGGTACACCGCGGTCGAGGCCCCGACGTCCTCACCGCTGTCGAGGTTGGCCTGGAAGGCCTCGGCGACGGGTTCCCAACCTGCTGCTACGTGCGCGCTCATGGAGCGGAACCGTATTGGTTCACTCGTGCCAATCGAGTGTCGAGCGCATCGCCGCGTCGAAGTCCTCGAAGGAGAGCTGATCCTTCACCGCGATCACCATCTCGGCATCGGCGCCGACGGGGTGGCGCAACTTGGGCGACTCCTCGGTCGCGGCGCGGTAGATGGCGTCGGCGACGAGCTGCGGATCGGCGGGCTCACCGTTCACCAGCCGTCGTTGCGCCTCGCGGTAGCGGCCGAAGCGCTGGTGCTCCGGGCTGCCGTCGACCATCGCCACGGTGTACGCCGCGTTGGCGCCCAGTGCGGTGGCGAACTGACCAGGCTCGATCACGTGGACGCGGATGCCCTGCTGCGACAGCTCGAAGTGGAGCCCTTCGCTCAGTGCTTCCACGGCGTGCTTGCTGGCCGCGTAGACGCCGCCGTACGGCGGTGCGACTCGTCCGGCGAGCGAGCCGACGTTGACGATCGCCCCGCCACCGGCCGCGAGCATGTGCGGAACCGCAGCGCGCACCACGCGCAGGACGCCGCTGACGTTGGTGTCCATGATCCGCGCGATCTCGTCGTCGCTCGTCAGGTGGATCGGACCGAGCAGCTCGATGCCGGCGTTGTTGACGACGATGTCGAGTGAGCCCGCCGCTTCGACGACGTGTGCGACGGCGGCCTCGACGCTGGCGTTGTCGAGCACGTCGAGCTGGACCAGCTCCACGGACAGACCGGCACCGGCAGCGGCGTCACGCAGCGGCCCGGCCTTGTCGAGGTTGCGCATCGAGGCGAAGACCCGGTGCCCGTTGCCGGCGAAGGTCAGCGCAGCCAGCTGCCCGAACCCGCTGCTGCATCCGGTGATCAGCACCGACGCCATCAGGCGTCGTCGACGATCTCGCGCAGGGTCTCGATGGCTTGCACCGGGTTGGGGCCGACGGGGTTCACGGACAGCACGGTGACGCCGGCTTCCTTGTAGGCGCCGATGCGCTCCTTGATCCAGCTCTTCGGCCCGACCAGGTTGGAGAGCTCCAGCCACTCGGCGGGAACGCGTGCCGCAGCCTCGTCCTTCTTGCCCTCGAGGTAGAGGTCCTGGATGTCGACCGCTTCCTGCTCGTAGCCGTAGGCGCGGCAGATGTCGTTGTAGAAGTTCTTGCCGCGAGCACCCATGCCGCCGACGTAGAGCGCCGTGCTCGGACGGGAGAAGTCGAGCAGCTTGTGCTTGGCCTCACCGACGAGCGAGTCGTCGATGGCCAGCATGCCGCCGGCCGAGATGTCGAGCCGCTTCATCGACGGATCTCGCTTGGCCAGGCCGGCCTTCAACTGATCGCCCCACACCTGCTGGTACTTGTCGGGGATGAACATGATCGGCAGCCAGCCGTCGGCCAGCTCGGCGGTGGCGGTGACGCTGAGGCCCTTGAGGCTGGCCCACCAGATCGGGATGTCGCTGCGGACCGGGTGGTTGATCAGCTTCAACGGCTTGCCCAACCCGGTGCCCTGACCGTCGGGCAGGGGCACGTCCACCGTCTGCCCGTGGTACTCGAACTTCTCCTCCCGCTTCCAGATCATGCGGCAGGCCTCGATGTACTCCTTGATGCGCTGCATCGGCTTCTCGTACGGCACGCCGTGGAAGCCCTCGATCACCTGCGGGCCGCTGGCACCGAGACCGAGGATGAACCGGCCGTCGCTGACGTAGTCGCAACCCGCCGCGGTCATCGCCATCAGCGCCGCAGTGCGCGAGTACACGTTGACGATGCCGGTGCCGATCTCCACCCGTTCGGTCTTGGCCGCCAGGTAGCCGACCTGACTGATCGCGTCGTAGCTGTACGCCTCCGCGATCCACACCTGGTCGAGGCCCGCCTTCTCCAGGTCCACGACGCGCTGCACCGCTTCTTTGAACCCGCCGGCGTAGTTGATCATCATCGAGAGCTTCATGGCGCCCGACGTTAGGTGAGCGGGGCGGCTCCGGACGGATTGAGGTTGCCGGAGCGGAACCCGGCGAGGTCGAGCGTGACGTATCGGTAGCCGCAGCCGGTGAGCGCGGCGACGATCGCCTCGCTCCGCTCGACGACGAGCGCGAAGTCCGACGGCTCGACCTCGATGCGCGCCGTGTCGTCGTAGTGGCGCACCCGCAGCTGGCGCAGGCCGAGACGACGCAGCTCGGATTCGGCCCGATCGATTCGTGACAGCAGCCCGACGGACACCTCGGTGCCGTACGGGATCCGGCTGGCGAGGCAGGCCGCGGCGGGCTTGTCCCACGTGCGCAACCCCATCGCCTGCGACGCGGCGCGCAGCTCGGCCTTGCTGAACCCGGCCGTGACGAGCGGGAACAGTGCACCACGTTCGCCCGCGGCGCGCTGGCCCGGGCGGTGGTCGCCGAGGTCGTCGAGGTTCACGCCGAGCACCACCGTGGCACCGCGCTCGGCGGCGATCGGTGCGACGACGTCGAGCAGCTCGGCCTTGCAGTGGTAGCAGCGGTCGAGGTCGTTGACGCGGTACGCGGCGCGGGCCATCTCATCGGTGTGCACCGCCTGCCAGTGCAGGCCCCACTCGTTGGCGAGCTCCTTGCATTCGGCTCCCTCGTCGCCCGCCAGCGACGGTGAGATCGCCGTGACGGCGAGCGACCGATCACCCAGAACGCGATGGGCGACGGCGGCGAGGAAGGCGCTGTCGGCGCCGCCGCTGAAGGCGACGACGACGCTGCCGAGCCGCGTCAGCTCCGCTTCGAGCGCGGCGACCTTCTGCTCGAGTGACATGCGCTGGACGCTATCCAGCCGCCGACCACGTCGACAGGGTGCCCTGGCCGGACATCATGAGCGAACCGGGCATCACGCGAAGGCGGTGCGGCGCCAACCGCAGCACGCCGAACCCGGGCGCTTGCGCGTCGGTCCAGCCGGGGATGATCTTCGGGTCGTAGCCCACCGGTGCCGGGCCGTTGGCGAAGCGGTCCCAGCCGGCCTGACGGCCCTCGGCGGTGTCGTCCCACGTCGTGCTGCACTCGGCGGTGCAGGTGTCGTGATCGGGCGCCCAGTAGGTCAGGCTGATCTCCGGTTGGACCGCGAGGTTCTTGGCCTTGTACGACAGCGGCGAGGTGGCGATCCAGCCCGTGAGCGCCGCTCCGTCCCACTCCCAGATCGGGTGCAGCACTCGGGTGCGCGGCAGGCCGGAGCCGTCGACGGTGGCGACCGTGCACCACACGATGCGGTGGGCCATGGACACGAATGCGGGGGCGACGTCGGCGAGCTCCATGGACACAGTCCAGCACATCCGCATCCGTTCGCCGATCACGGGTTGGTGTCGTGATCAGGGGTGATACGCCAACGCTGTCACGTCATCGGCAAACGCGGCTTCCGCCACCGGAGATGTTGATGCACCATCAGGAACATGAAGCAGACGGACCCCGACACCACCGCCCTCTCGACCGCCAACGACATCAAGATCGGCGACGAAGCGTTCGACCCAGCTCGGATGTACGCCCGGCTCCAGCCTCTGGTGCGCGGTGCGGTGCGTCAGGTGCTCGGCACCACCGACGAGCTCGACGACATCACCCACGAGGTGTTCCTCCGCATCTGGAAGGCGATGCAGTCGGGTGGCGGGCCGCAGACATCCGAGTCTGCCTACGCCTGGCAGGTCGCCCGCAACACGGCGATCTCCCACTTGCGCCAGGTCACCCGGTCCCGCGTTCGCGACACCCGGTACGCGCAGATGTCCGAAGTCGAGCTGTCCGGGCGCGGCAGCGACAACGACGTGATCGTGCGCACCGAGGTCATCGGGCTGCTCGCCGAGCTGCCCGAGAGCACGCGCGACCTGATGTGGGCGGCCGACGTCGAGCACCGCGATCTGGCCAGCCTGGCCGACGAGCACCACACCACCCCGGGCGCGTTGGCGGCCCACCTGTACCGCGCCCGCAAGGCGTGCCGCGCTTCGCTCGCCGCTGCCGGCTGACCGTTCCGGCGCGGCCGGCGCGATCGGTACGATCCGGCGGGTGACGGACACCACGCAACGCTGGACCATCGGCTCGGCGACGCTGACGGCGCTCGTCGAGGCGGAGAGCGTCGGCATCCCGGCCCAGTTCTTCTTCCCCGCGGCAACCCACGACGACCTCACCGGCCATGCGTGGTTCGCCGATCTCGGCGGCGCGCTGGCGGCGGACGGTTCGATGGCGATGCGGGTGCAGGCGTTCGTGATCGAGATGGGCGGCCGCACCGTGCTCGTCGATCCGTGCGTGGGCAACCACAAGCGACGCACGCTCCCGTTCTGGAACGAGCTGGACCTGCCGTGGCTCGACCGCTTCCACGCTGCCGGGTTCCGCGCCGACTCCATCGATCTCGTGGTGCACACCCACCTCCACGAGGATCACCTCGGCTGGGACACCCACCTCGTCGACGGTCAGTGGGTGCCCACGTTCCCGACGGCGCGGCACGTCTACGTCGACGAGGAGCTGGCGTTCGCGGCCCGCGAGGACCGGCGCACCGGCCAGGACCCGTACGGCGATTCGATCCTGCCGATCCTCGACGCCGGTCTCGGCGACGTCGTCGCTGCCGACGCCGACCTGGGTGGCGGCTTCCGGCTCGTCTCGACGCCGGGCCACACCCCGGGACACGTCTCGTTGGCCGTCGACTGCGGCGGCGACGGGCTGGTCGTCAGCGGCGACCTGCTGCACCACCAGCTGCAGCTGGCCAACCCGTCGATCGCCGAGGTGGCCGACTGGGACGTCGAGCTCGCTCGGCGCACCCGCTCGGCGTTCTTCGACGAGCACGCCACCCGGGGCACGATCGTCGCTGGGACGCACTTCCCGGTCGACCCGGTGGGGCGCTTCGAGCCGGAGGGTGCCGCGTGGCGGTTCCGGCCGGATGCCGGCGCCGACGTCTGATGCGGCTCAGGACTCTTCGAGGACGAGCGTCCGTTCCGCCGCGTCGATGGCGGCTTCCGGCGGGCGCCTCGTCGCCAACGCGCACGCCGTCAGCACGAGGGCGAATCCGACCAACGTCGTGCCCGTGATCCGCTCGTCGAGGAAGATCGCCCCGGCGGCGACCGCCACCGCTGGGTTGACGAACGTGATCAGCGTGGCGCGAGCGGGCCCGACCTCGGAGACGAGCGCGAAGAAGACGACGAAGGCGATGCCGGTGCAGACCACTGCCAGGCCGAGGATCGCCCAGATCGCCGACGCACGGGGCGTGTGCTCGGGGCGGGCGATCCACGCCAACGGTGCGTAGATGATGGCCACCGCCGACAGCGACAGGGCGATCACGCCGAGCTGTGGCACGCCAGCCAGCTGGCGGACCAGCAGGAAGGGCGCCGAGGCGTAGCAGACGCACACGACCATCACGGCCAGCACGCTGAGCCACGGGATGCTGCCGCCGTCGCCGAGGTCGCGGCCGACGAGCAGACCGACGCCGGCCATCCCCAGCAGGATGGCGAACACGCGTGTGCGATGGAGCGCGTGCCGGTCGCCGAGCACGTACGCGACAACCGAGCCGACGAGCGGGACGCAGGCGACGAGCAGGCCGGTGATGCCCGACGGCAGCTGCTTCTCGGCGTTCGTCAGCAGGATCCACGGGATGGCCATCTCGACGATGGCGAACAGCAGCACCCAGCGCCAGTGACGCATCGCTGGGCGCAGCGCGCCTGCTCGAGCGGCCAGGAGCACGAGCACGACGGCGGCCAGCACGGTGCGACCGAACACGACCACGGCCGGTTCGACCTGCTTCACCGCGACCTTGATCAAGAGGTACGGGATGCCCCAGATCACCCCCATCGCACCGAACAGCACCCACCCGCGACGAGACAACGACCCCATCCGCGGCACGCTACCGATCAGGGTGCGACGAGCGCACCCGAGTTCAGGACTGCCCGTCGTAGGCGGCGATGGCCGCGCGGATGGCGTCCATGTCGATCGGCAACGTGACCGAGTTCTCGATCGGGCCGAATTCGATGACCGCCGAGGTCGCATCGACGGGCACCTCGACGGCGAGGAACCCGGTCCCGAAGCTCAATCCGGCATCGACGCAGCCATGGATGGATGTCAACGACGTCGGGTCGACGATCGGCTCCGAGCGCACACCATCGGCGTTGAGCCGAATCAGGGCGTCACCACTGCAACCCAGCGCCGCCGTGTTGTTCGTCATGACGAGATCGACGACGACCACGACGGTGTCCGCTCCGGACCGACGCGTTCCGTTGGGCAGGCTGGCATCGAGGTCGACGTCGAGGTCGAGCGATGCGTGGAAGTTGCTGAAGTTGAACTGGAACGTCGAACCGGCCGGGTAGTTCGGCGGCAACGGCGAGCTCAACGTCGGGACCGGCAAGGGGAGCTCTGCGGGGAACGGGTTCGCCGCCGGCGTGCTGCCGTCGAAGGGCACGGTCAGCTGACGCTGCGACGGGTCGCCGAGCACGAGCCTGGCGCCGTCGAGCGTCGAATCCGCGGGGATGGTCGTTGCACCCCACACACCGGTGGTCGTGGTGCCGGCGGCCGGGAAGCAGATGTTCTCGTTGTAGCTGAGCGGGATCTGGGTGTCGTCGGCCAACACGAGCAGCGCGTCGGGGAAGGTGCACCACGTCGCAGACGGCTCGGTCCAGGTGGCCTTCACCTCGATGAAGACGTTCGTGTTGTCGAAGTCCGGCGCGGCCTGATCGTTCTTGCCGACGAACTCCGCCAGCGAGCGCTGCGAGACCTCCGCGCGCGTGACCTCGAAGTCGACGTCGCCCCACGTGAAGGTGCGGCCAACGATGGGGTCGAACGGGGTGATCGCGGCGATCAGCGAGGTGGTCGGGGTCTCGGTGATCACGGGGAAGGTCTCGACCGGCACGACGACGGGATCGGTGATGGTGGGGACCGTGTCGTCGACGAACGGGTCGGTCGGGACCGTTGCGTCGGCGGAGTCCTGCTTCTTGTCGTCGCCACCCGTCAGCACGATCGCGCCGATGATGATGGCCACGAGGGCGACGCCGGCCCCGATGAGCAAGCCCTTCTTGCGCCCGCCGTCGGACGGTGTGGACGGTGTCGGGGCGAACGGCGCCGTCGATGGTGCGCCGGGCGGCGGCGCGCCGGGCGGCGGCGCCATCCCGGTGGCGGCCATGGCCTGCGTCGGCGCCGATGCGGCCGACACGGGCGCGGTCGAGCCTGGCGGAGCGAACGCCCCGGCCGCGGCACCAGCCGCTGCAGCCCCGGCAACGGCGCCGGCCACCGGAGGCGCTGCGGCGCCGCCGGCAACCCGGGCGGCGTGGCGGGCAGCGCCGAGCGCGACCGCTGCGGACGGATCGGTGTCGACGTGCACCGGGCGGCCGAGCTGCTGGGCGAGCATGTCGTGGACGAGTGGGATGCGTGACGAGCCACCGACGAGCGCGACACGGGAGACGTCCTCGAGCGTCAGCCCGGCGGACTCGGCAGCACGGCGCAGAGCGCCAACGGTGTCGGCCAGGCGCGGGCGGACCATGTCCTCGAACTGCCCGCGGGTGAGCGAGATGGTGGTCGTCAGCACGGGCAGCATGACCGTGATCGATGCGTCCTGATCGTCGCTGAGGAGCTCCTTGGCGATGCGCACCTCACCGCGCAGACGAGACACCGCGGACAACGTGGCCGGGTCGTCGCTCTCGAGCGCCGTGGCCTGCTCGCGCAGCGAGTCGCGGATGTGCTCGAGGATGGCGAGGTCGAAGTCGATGCCACCCAGCCGCTCGAGGCCCTGCGGCTCACCGACGAGATCGAAGGACTCACCGTTGCGCTTGACGAGCGCTGCATCGAACGTGCCGCCACCGAAGTCGTAGATGCCGAGGATCTCGCCGTCGGCGACCGGACGGTTGGCGGCGTAGTCGATGGCGGCGGCCGACGGCTCGCTGAGGAACACGGCGTCCTTCAACCCCGCCTGGCGGGCGGCGTCGCGCAGCAGGTCGAGCTTGTAGCTGCTGTACGCGGCCGGGTGGGTGATGACGACGGTGTCGGGCTCGGACCCCATGCGCGAGACGGCACGGTCGTAGAGGTGCTTGAGCAGCATCGCCTGCAGCGTCTCGGCGCTGTACGGCGCGCCGCCGAGGAACAGCGGCGTCGGGTCGCCGAGGCGACGCTTGAACTCGCGGGCGACGCGGCTCGGCTCGGAGACGGCTCGCGCCTCGGCCGGATCACCGATCAAGATCTCGCCGTCGGTGCGCACCAGGATCACCGACGGGACGGAACTGGAGCGGTTGCCCAGCGCCAGCACCTCGACGTTGCCGTTGCGACTGACCGCGACCGACGAGAACGTCGTGCCGAGATCGATGCCCATGTAGTACGCCATGCCCTCGCCCTCCCAAGTTGCCGAGACGCTAGCTGCCAGCGGTGCCGCTCCGTGATCGTTTGACAGCGCTGCGTCAGGAACCGGTACGCCGCCCATGCGCAGGCGGTTCGACGCGCGGCTGTCTCACGCACGCCGAAGTGTCCACATCGCTGCCTAGAGTGTCCACATGGACGTCGGCGTACGTGAGCTGAAGCAGCACCTGTCGGAGTACCTCGACCGCGTCGAGCGCGGCCAGACCATCACGATCACGGAACGAGGACGGCCGAAGGTGATGCTGGTGCCGCTGCCCGGCGGCGGCGACGCGCTGGCAACAGGAGTCGAAGCAGGTTGGATCACCGCGCCGCGCGGGTCGGGCCTCGGACCGGCGAAGCGGGCGAAGTCTACGCGACGCGTTGCTGACGTCGTCGACGCTGATCGAGGCGAGTGAGAGCGTGACGACGTACGTCGACTCGAGCGCGCTGGTGAAGCGCTACGTCGAGGAGGACGACTCGTCGATGGCCGATCGACTGCTCCAGAGCGACCACGTCCTCGTCACCAGCTGGATCACGATGATCGAGGTTCGCCGAAACCTCGCCCGCCTGCTCGACGGACCTGCACTGCAGGACGCCCGTGCTCAGTTCATCCATGACCTCCACGAGTTCGCACTCGTCGCCGTCGACGAGACCGTGTGCCGCACCGCAACGCAGATCGGCGAACAACTCATGACGCGATCGCTCGACGCCATCCATCTCGCCAGCGCGCAGCGGCTGCTGATCCCCGCAATGCCGTTCATCACCTTCGACCTCCGGCAGGCACAGGCGGCTCGAGCGTTGGGGTTCACCGTGCTCGGGGCGTGATCGACACGATCAGTTCACCTGGCGGGCTCGGCCTTCCCAGTAGGGAGCACGGAGGTCCTTCTTCAGGATCTTGCCGCTGGGGTTGCGCGGCAGTGCGTCGATCCAGTCGACGCTCGTCGGGCACTTGAAGCGGGCGAGGTGCTCACGCGAGTACGAGATGATCTCCTCCTCGGTCACCTCGCTGCCGGCTGCCTTGACGACGACGGCCTTCGCCGTCTCGCCCCACTTCTCGTGCGGAACGCCGATGACCGCGACGTCGGCGATGCCCGGGTGGGCCATCAGCACGTTCTCGACCTCGGCCGGGTAGACGTTCTCGCCGCCGCTGACGATCATGTCCTTGACGCGATCGTGGATGTACAGGAAGCCGTCAGCGTCGAGGTAGCCGGCGTCGCCGCTGCGGAACCAACCGTCGTCGGTGATCGACTTGGCCGTCTCCTCCGGCATGTTCCAGTAGCCCTTCATCACCTGTGGCCCACGGATCCAGATCTCGCCGACCTCACCGACTGCGACGTCGTTGGTCGAGTCGGTGTCGACGATGCGCAGCTCGACGCCCGGGCCCGGTAGGCCGCAGCTGCGCAGGCGATGGCGCTTGTCGCCTGTGGTGTCGTGATCCTCCGGCGCGAGGTGCACCACGGCACCCGTCGTCTCGGTCAGCCCGTAGGCCTGCCAGAACTTGCACCCGAACGTCTCGACGCTCTTGGCCAGCACCTCCTCGCTGATCGGCGAGGCGCCGTAGACCAGCACGCGCAGCGAGGTGAAGTCGGCGTCACCGACGCCAGGGGTCATCAACATGAACTGGAACACCGCGGGGACGAGGAACCCGTGCGTGATCCGCCGCTGCTGGATCAGGTCGATGAGCGCACTCGGCACGAGGTCGCGCACGATCACGCTCGTCGCTCCCTCGTACTGCCCGGCCACCGCCCAACCACCTCCGCCGATGTGGAACAGCGGCATGGCGACCATGTTCACGGAGTCCGGCGAGAGCTCCCACATCTCCTTCGCCATCGGCAGCAGCGCGAAGAAGTTGTCGTTGGTGAGCATCACGCCCTTGGGCCGGCCGGTGGTGCCACTCGAGTACAGCTGGAAGGCGACGTCGTCACTCGCGCTGACCACGCCCGGGTCGGTGGTCGGCTGCGCGGCAACGGCGGTCTCGTAGTCGTCGTACTTCGACGTTGCCCCGTCGGGCCCGGCGATGACGAGGATCTTGGTCACGCTCGTCAGCCGATCGACGATCGCGTCGAGCACCGGCACGAAGTCGGGCCCGACGACGAGCACCTTCGCCCCGGAGTCGTTGACGATGTACTCCACCTCCGGCGGAGCGAGCCGCCAGTTGACATCGACGCACACCGCGTTCAGCAGCGCCGCGCCGTAGAAGACCTCGAAGTGCTCGATGCCGTTCTTGTCGAGGAAGGCGACACGATCCTGGTTGCCGACGCCCGCCGCGGCGAGCAGGTTGGCCACCTGACCGCTGCGCGCCAGCAAGTCGGCCCACGACAACGTGCGGTCACCGAGGATCAGCGCAGGATGATCGCCGCGGTCCGCCCCATGGACGCGCACGATCTCGGACACAGTCGAAATGTTCCCCATGCGGAGACCGTAGTCGCGTCAGCGAATCTGGATGTCTGACGCGCGGCTGGGCCGCGTGTCCGACATCCAGTTCTGGGTCAGCGGGGGGTGAAGCCGAGGCGGAAGTGGCGCACGGCGCGGGCGAAGATGTTCGACTCGACATCCGGCTCGGTGACGGCGCGGAGGTCGGTGACACGCTGCGACAACTGGCCGAACACCGCGGCGAGCGTGGTGCGGGCGACGTGGGTGCCGATGCAGAGGTGGGTGCCGAAGCCGAAGGCGATCTGCGGGTTCGGGTTGCGACGGATGTCGAAGCGGAACGGATCCTCGAACACAGCTTCGTCGCGGTTGGCCGACGGGTACAGCAGCACGATGCGATCGCCGCGACGGATCGCCTGCCCACCGATCTCGTCATCGGCGGCAGCGCGGCGGAACATGTTGTTCAGCGGCGTCACCCAACGCAGCACCTCTTCCACCGCGCCGGGCACGAGCGACGGGTCGGCGGCCATCGCCTCCCACTGATCGGGGTGATCGACGAACGCGCGCAGCCCGTGGCTGATCGCCGTGCGCGTCGTCTCCGCGCCGCCGCTGATGAACAACCCGACCTCGTGGACGATCGCCGCCGGCGACAGCGGCTGGCCGTCGATCTGCGCGTTCACCCACGTGCCGATGAGGTCGTGCGCCGGGCAGCCGACCTTCTCCTGCGCAACTCGACCGAGCTCGGTGGCGAACTCGATGTTGGCGTCGAAGAACTCGGTGAAGGTGAGCCCGTCGCGCTCGCGCATGTCGATGCGCATCAGCCGCTCGCTCCAGCTCTTCACCTGCGGCCACATCGCCTCCGGGTAGCCGAGCAGCCGTGCGGTCAACCGTGCCGGCAGCTGCCCGCTCAGCGCGTCCACCACTTCGAAGTCGTCGCCGACGAGCGCGGCGTCGAGCAGCTCGGCGGTGAGCTCGTCGATCTCCGGCTTGCGCCGCGACACGGCCGCGCCGTTGAGGTCGTTCTGCACGAGCATCCGCTGCTGGCGGTGACGCGGGTCGTCCTGGGCGATCATGTTGATCTCGTCCGGCGCCCAGATGGCGCGGTAGCCCTGACCGCTGACGAACACGGTGCTGCGCCGCTCGACCTCCTTCAGGTCGGCATGGCGCGTGATGCCCCACAACCCGTTGCGGTGATCTCGGTACACGGGCTCGTTGGCACGCATCCACGTCCACACGTCGTGCGGGTTGCGCCGGTACAGCTCCGGATCGAGCAGGTCGGCGACGAGACGGTCAGCAACAGTCATGGCTCTCGACTATCACAGGCGACATCGCAGCGGCGGATCGGCCAAGATCTCGCCGTGCCCGAGCCCGTCATCCACGTGCGCGACCTGCGCAAGATCTTCGACGTGCCCGTGCGCGCAGCCGGCCTGAAGGCCTCGCTGCGCAGCCTCGTGCACCGCGAGACACGCGCAGTCGCTGCGGTCGCCGGGGTGTCCTTCGACATCGCACCCGGCGAGGTGGTCGGCTTCCTCGGCCCGAACGGCGCCGGAAAGACGACCACGTTGAAGATGCTCTCCGGGCTGCTGCACCCGACCGACGGCACGTGCAGCGTGCTCGGCATGGAGCCGAAAGGACGCCCGGCTGAGCTGTTGCGCCAGATCACGCTCGTGATGGGCAACCGCAACCAGCTGCAGTGGGACCTCCCGGCTATGGACTCCTTCGAGCTCAACCGCGCCATCTACCGCATCCCGCGCCGCGAGTTCGTCGAGCTGCGCGACGAGCTGATCGAACTGCTCGACGTCGGCGACCTCGTGACCAAGCCGGTGCGCAACCTGTCGCTCGGCGAGCGGATGAAGATGGAGATCGCCGGTGCGTTGCTGCACCGTCCGAAGGTGCTCTTCCTCGACGAGCCGACGATCGGTCTCGACATCACGATGCAGAAGCGCATCCGCACCTTCATCGCCGAGTACAACCGCCGCTACGGCGCCACCGTGATGCTCACCAGTCACTACATGGCCGACGTGCAGGCGCTGTGCAAGCGAGTGGTCGTCATCCACCACGGCCGGATCCTGTTCGACGGCGACCTCACCGCGCTCGCCGATCGCTTCTCCGTCGACAAGACGGTGACCGCGCGACTCGCCGACGGGGAGGAGATCAGCGTGCAGGCGTCGCGGCGCGACGTCGCCGCCGCGACTGCGCGACTGCTCGCCGAGCACGAGGTGGTCGACCTCACCGTGGAGGACCCGCCGATCGACGACGTCATCGAGCAGGTGTTCGCCAGCGGAGCCGCCGAGTGAGCGTCGCGGTCACCTCGACGACGGCGAGGCCGGAGTCGCGAGCGCGGGCGATGGGCTCGATGTACCTGACGTTGATGAAGACGTCGATCATCAGCCAGTTCCAGTACCGCGCCGCCAACTACTTCTACATGATCGGCATGGTCGTCGAGCCGGTCGTCTACCTCGTCGTGTGGTCGACGATCGCCCGCAACAGCGGCGGCTCCGTCGACGGCTTCACGCCCGGCACGTTCGCCGCGTACTACATCGTGTGGACGCTCGTGCGGAACATGAACATCGTCTTCACCCCGTTCGGCTGGGAGCAACGGATCAAGGAGGGCGAGTTCGCCGGGCAGCTGCTGAAGCCGGTGCACCCGATCCACTACGACCTCGGTTCGTTCGCCGGGTGGAAGGTGGTCGTGATCCTGCTCTGGCTGCCGATCGCCGGCGCGCTGACCATCGCCTTCCGTCCGGAGCTGAGCCCGACCCTGCTGCAGGCCGTCGTCTTCTTCGTCGCCATCTGGGGCGCCTACCTGATCCGGTCGCTGATGCTCTGGGCACTCGGGATGATCACCTTCTGGACCACGCGCGTCAGCGCGATCTACGAGGCCTACTTCCTCAGCGAGCTCCTCCTCTCCGGTCGCCTCGTGCCGATGCGTCTCCTTCCTCACTGGGCGCGCACGCTGTCGTGGGCGTTCCCGTTCCAGTGGACGTTCGGATTCCCGATCACCTCGCTCACCGGGCCGATCAGCAACCGCGAGCTGGCCACCGGACTGGCGATGCAGGCGCTGTGGATCGCCATCGGCATCGGCATCGTCGCCCTCGTGTGGCGGCGTGCCGTCTCCCGCTTCAGCTCAGTTGGCGGATGATGTCCCGCCGCGACCCACACCGCACCGGCGCGCCGCGCCTCGTCGCCACGTTCCTGCGCGTCGGGGTGATGAACGAGGTCCAGTACCGCGTCAACTTCGTCATCCAGCTGATCCAGTCGATGCTGTCGCTCGGCACGCAGCTCGTCGTGCTGTCGCTCGTGTTCTCGCGCACGAAGGAGCTCGGTGGGTGGAGCCGGCCGCAGCTGCTCGCGGTGATGGGCGTCTTCACGCTCGTCGGTGGCGTCATCCGCTCGGTGATCCAACCGAACATGCAACGCGTCGTCGACGACGTGCGTGAGGGCAAGCTCGACTTCGCGCTCACCAAACCGGCCGACGCGCAGGTGCTCGTCAGCGTCCGCGACATCCGCCTGTGGCAGTTGACCGACGTGATCGTCGGCGCCGTCGTGCTGGCGGTCGCGCTCGTGCAGCTGCGCGACGACGTCACCATGGCGCAGCTCGGTACGTTCCTCGGCACGCTGCTGCTCGGGCTGATCACCATCTACTGCTTCTGGTTGCTGCTCGCGACTGCGTCGTTCTGGCTGGTGCGCATGAACGAGGTGCAGGAGCTGTTCGACGGCGTCTACCGCGCCGGCCAGTACCCCGTCGGCATCTACCCCGGCTGGTTGCGGTACGGGCTCACCGTCATCGTGCCGCTCGCCTTCGCCATCACCGTGCCCTCCGAAGCGGTCACCGGTCGCCTCGGCGCGGGCACCGTCGGCGTCGCCGTCGGAGCGGTCATCGTGCTCGTCGCCCTGTCCCGCTGGGCCTGGCAGCGCGGTCTGCGCCGCTACGGCGGCGCCTCCGCCTGACAGACCGGGCGGGGTCAGCGACGCTTGTCACCCCAGGTGTTCCAGTGGGTGACGGCGGCGGCTGGCTTGCGCGGGGCGATGCCGAACTTGCCGACGGGGTGACCGACGGGCACCAGCGCGGCGATCTCGTAGCGACCCTCGGGGATGCCGAGCTCGGTGAGCACGTTGTGCGAGTTGATCCGGATCACGGTCGTCAGTGCGGTCCCGAGACCGAGCGACCGAGCAGCGATGCAGAAGTTCTGCACGGCCGGGTAGACGCTCGCGTCGAGGCGGCCGATGTCGAGCTTGCCGTGCTCGTCGCTGGCGCCCCACGGGATCAGCGGCTGCAGGAACAGCACGTGCACCGGCACCTCACCGAAGTGGTCGGCCAGGTGCCGACTGGCGTCGCGCGTGCGGCGCCATGCGGCCGCCTGCTGCTCGTTGGGGAACGAGTCCGGCTCCGGCAACGTGCGCTCATAACGATCGAACGACTCCAGGTACCACCGGCCGATCAAACCGCGCTTCACCGGATCCGTGATCACCACGTACTGCTGCGGCTGCACGTTGCCCCCGCTCGGCGCTTGCTGCGCGGCGCGCAGGCACGTCTCGATGTCGGCGTCACTGACCGGTTCATCGGTGAACCGGCGCATCGCCCTCGTCGTCAGGATTGCTTCGATCGGATCCATGCGTCGTCTCCTCGTGAACTGGGCTAGTGCCCGGTGAAATTCGGCGTGCGTTGCTCCTGCATCGCCGACAACGCCTCGGCGTGATCGGCCGACGTGAAGCACGGCATCTCCAAGGCGGTGGACAGGTCGAAGCTGTCCAGCAGCGCCCGCTTCAGCTGCGCGTTCACTGCGATCTTCGTGCCGCGCACGGCAAGCGGCGGCTGCGCAGCCAAGCGATGCGCCCACGCCATCGCCCGCTCGGCCACGTCGGCAGGCGGGCAGATCTCCGCGGCAACACCGAGGCGCGACGCCTCCGCTGCCGTCAGCGGTTCGCCGAGCAGCAGATGCCGCTTGGCGGCCAACGGCCCGAGGAGCAGCGGCCACACCGCTGCGCCACCGTCGCCGGCGACGAGGCCCACGTTGACGTGCGGGTCGACGATCACCGCCCGCTCGCTCATCACGATCACGTCGCACAGCAGCGCCACCGACGCGGCGAGACCGGCAGCCGAACCGTTGAGCCCGCAGACGATCGGCACCTCGACGTCCAGCAGGTCCCAGATCAACTGCTTGGCATCACGACGCAACGAGTCGAGCACCGCGGTCTCGCGCAGCGAAGGGAACCAGCTGAAGTCGCCACCGGCGGAGAACGCCTTGCCCTCGCCCGTGAGCACGATCGCCCGCGCCTCGCACTCGCGCTTGAGGATGCGGAACAGCTCGCCGAACTCGTGGTGCAGGAGCGCGTCGACGGCGTTGATCGGCGACGTCGGATGGCGAACGGTGACGACGAGGATCTCGCCCTCGCGTCGCAGGTGGATCGCTTCCATCAGTCAGAACCTCCTGCTCCGACGGGCAGCGCCCGCAACACGATGCGAGTCTGCGTCGAGCCAGCGCCGGTGTCGGCCTTCATCCGCATCAGCACCTCGTCCAGCTCCAGCGGCGTCCGGCAGCGGATGCGCAACAGGTAGTCGTCGGGCCCGGTGAGGTGCACCGCCTCGACCACGGACGGCTGCTCGACGAACCACTGCTCGAGCGATGCACGATCCGCACCGGGCTGGGCGACCACCCCGACCACCGCGTCAACGACGTGACCGAGCCGACCGAGGTCAACCTGTGCGGCGTATCCGCTGATCACACCGCGCTGCTCCAACCGTCGGACGCGCTCGGCCGTCGCCTGCGGTGAGAGGTGGACGATGCGGCCCAGCTCCTGCCAGGTCAGCCGGGCGTTCTTCTGGAGCGAACGGACGATCTCACGGTCGGTGGGATCTCCGACAGCAGGATCGTCGGCGAGCACGGGCCGACCGTACCGGGTTCGCTGACACCGTCGGCGAGATCGGGCGCACGATGACCGGCATGGAACGAGACGCCATCCTCGCCGGCTTCACCTTGCGCACCCTGGCCCACGCCGACTGGGACCACGAGGCCCACCTGACCATCTGCTGGTACACGGTCCGTCACCTCGGCCCGGCCGGCGCGCTCGCCTACCTCCGCCGAGAGATCCCCGCCTTCAACGGCTCGATCGGCATCGAGAACACGCCCACGTCCGGGTACCACGAGACGCTGACCCGATACTTCGTCGACGCGGTCGCCGATGCGGACGCCGACGAGCCGAGCACCCTCTTCGTCGATCCGACGTGCACACGCGACGCGCCGCTGCGTCACTGGAGCCGGGAGCGGCTGTTCTCGACCGAAGCTCGGGCTGCGTGGTGCGCGCCCGACCTCGAGCCGCTCACGGCCGCGAGCGAACCGGCGCGGGCTCGGTGAGCGAGCTGTTGAACCGTTCGAGCAGGTCGGCGAACTGCTCGATGTCCTCGTCGGGCCACTCGGCGAGCATCGAGCGGAGCGAGCGCAGGCGAGCACGCGCAACCCGGCGCATCTCCGCTCGTCCCGCATCGGTCAACTCGATGATGCTGGCGCGCGCGTCCGCGGGGTCGGCGCTCCGGACGACGAACTGGCGCTGCTCGAGCGCGGCGACCTGACGGGTGACCGTCGAGCCGTCCAGGTGCAGCCGCGTCGCCAACTGGTTGACGCCGGAGGGGCCATGGGCGTGGATCGTCCTCGCCAGGAGGTACCCGGCACGGTCGATGTCGACGTAGAGCTCGCTGTTGCGGGAATTGTGCTCCAGCCGCCGAGCCAGCACCGACAGCTGCACCTCGAGCGATGCGAGACCGTCGGCCATGTAGCTGTACGATACAGCAAATGGAGGTGGCCGAGGACGACGGACCGCTCGATCCCCGGCGGTGGATCACGTTCGGCATCGTGATGGCGACCGTGGTGCTCGCGGTCATCGACTCGACCGTCCTCAACGTGTCGTTGCCGACCATCCTGCGCGAGCTGGACACCACGGTGCCGACGGTGCAGTGGGTCATCACGGGCTACTCGCTGGTGATCGCCTCCCTGCTCATCATCGGCGGGCGGCTCGGCGACATCTACGGCCACCGCCGCATGTTCGTGATCGGCGTCTCCCTCTTCGGGATCGGGTCGCTGGTCGCGTCCGAGGCCCACGGCGTCGGGCAGCTGATCGTCGGCGAGGCGATCATCGAGGGCATCGGCGCAGCGATGATGATCCCCGCGACGCTGGCGATCCTCACCGTGACCTTTCGCGGGCGCGAGCGGTCGAAGGCGTTCGCCGGATGGGGCGCGGCGTCCGGAGTCGCCGTTGCCTTCGGCCCCGTGCTCGGCGGGTTCCTGACGACGAACTACTCGTGGCGGTGGGCGTTCCGGATCAACGTCGTCGTCGCGCCGATCGCGGTGATCGGTGCCCTCCTGCTGATGCGCAAGGGCAAGCGCGTCGAGCGCGTCCCGGTCGACCTGCCCGGCGCGGCGCTCATCGCATCCGGCATGTTCCTCGTCGTCTTCGGGCTCAGCGAAGCCGGCCGCTACGGCTGGTGGCGACCGCTCGAGGCGTTCCGCATCGGGGACGCGACCGTGTGGCCGACGACCAGTCCGGTCGCGCTCTCACCGACCTGCCTCGTGCTCGGCACGGTCATCCTGGTCGGGTTCTTCCGGCTCGAGCGCAACAAGGCGAGGCGCGGCGCCCATCCGCTGCTCGACGTCACCCTCATGCAGTTCCCGTCGTTCCGCTACGGCCTGGCGACCCTGCTCATCCTCGCCCTCGGCCAGCTGGCGATGCTCATCGCCCTGCCGCTCTTCCTGCAGAACGCAGTGCACCTGAGCGCTCAGGAGAACGGCTGGTGGCTGGTCCCGATCGGCGTGTTCGTCATCATCGGCTCGCAGATCGGCGGGCGGATGACCCACCTCGTCAACACCACGAAGCTCATCCGGCTCGGGCTGATCCTCGAGGCGCTGTCGTTCGTGCTCATGGTCTTCGTCGTCACGCCGGGCCTGACCTTCTGGGGCGTCGCCCCCGGTCTCTCGCTGTTCGGCCTCGGCATCGGGCTTGCCTCCTCGCAGTTGCAAGGCGTCGTGCTCTCCGAGGTGCCACGCGACCGCGCGGGCGTCGCCGGCGGGGCGTTGACCACCGCACGCCAGATCGGCCAGTCGCTCGGCGGCGCCGTCGTCGGCACGCTCATCACCGTGCAGACGACCAACCACGCGCTCGACGCCGTGTCGCGCAGCACCGCGCTGCCGGCCGACGTGCAGCGTCAGGCGGCCGCCGGCCTGCGCGAGCTCGGCCCGAACTGGTCACCGCCATCGGGTGTGAGCGCGTCACAGCGGTCGGTGCTCGAGCGGGTCTTCAACGATGCGCTGTCGCACGGGGCGAGGAGCACGCTGCTCTTCGCATCCGTCGTCGTCGGAATCGGCGCGGCGATCTCGTTCCTCATCCCACTCGTCCGCATGACCGACACCGCGACAGCTGAGCCGCTGGACGATCAGAGCATCGACGCGTCGATCTCCTGACCGAACAGCGACTTGCCCAACGTCTCGTACAACCGCGGGGCGACCATGATGTGCTGCGTGACGACGTGGGCGTCGCGCATGCAGCGTTGCAGCGGGCTGGTGTCGAAGATCGCCGTGCCGCCGCCCAGGGTGTAGGCGAGGTCGGCCACCTTCGCGACGGCCTCCGCCGCGTGAGCGCCGGCCAGGCGGATATGCACCCGTGACGCCGTCGGCACTCGCGACCCGGCGGCGGCAAGCGACCACGCCTGATCGACCTCGTCGTAGAAGAACGCGCGGGCCGACCGCAACGACGCCTCCGCCCTGGCCAGGTCGGCCTGTGCGACACCGTTCTGGGCAATCGTCCGCTGGCTGAACTGCGGCCGCTTGTCGACCGCCAGAGCGACGAGCGAATCGAGCGCGTGACGACCGATGCCGAGGCTGACCGCGGCGACACCGATCGCCAGCAGCGTCATGTTCGGGAAGGCACCGAGCGGCACGTCCACCACCGGGCCGAGCTCCGGCCGGACGATGCGATCGGACGGCACGAACGCTCCGTCGACGCTGAAGTCGTTCGACCCCGTGCCGCGCAACCCGGACGTGTGCCACGTGTCGTGGATGGTGACGTCCTCTGCGGGGAAGAACATGCCGCGCCCGACGCCATCGGCATCGACCGCCCCACCGGTGATCCACTGGCAGTGCTGCGTGCCGCTCCCCCACATCCACCGTCCGGTGACGCGAAAACCTCCGTCGACCGATTCGGCCGTGGCGTTGCGGGCGAACACCCCACCGGTGACCACCGCAGGGTCGCCGTAGATCGCACGCGCCGTCTCGGCAGGCAGGTACGTGCTCAGCGACGAGGTCGTGCTGGCGATCATCGTGCACCAGCCCGCAGCGCCGTCGTGCCGGGCGATCGTCTCGATCGCCTGCGCCATCACCAGTGGGCTTGCCTCCGGCCCTCCGTAGACCGCAGGAACGCACATCCGCAGCAGCTGCGCGTCGCGCAACGCATCGACCACCGCTCCCGGCAATCGCCGACCGGACTCCGCTGCGTCGGCGTGCTCCGCCGCGATCGGGCCCACACGCGCTGCAGCGGCAACGAGGTCGTCGCTCACGAGACGCGCTGCGCTTCCGACCAGCTGAGCCCCTTGGCCACATCGACGTCGTGGGGCAGGCCGAGCACGCGCTCGGCGATGATGTTGCGCTGCACCGCCCAGGTGCCGCCGCCGATGGTCAACGCCTGGCTGAACATGAAGCCGTCGTACCAACCTGGGTGGTTGAGCCCGCCGGCGGGCTTCTCCGGTCCGAGGCTCTTGGTGTCGGTGCCCGGCACGAACTCACCGTCGCCACCGGCGAGCATCGCTGCCGCGCCGACGATGTCGCGGGCCAGCAGCATCACGTGCTGACCGTGCTCGTCAGCGAGGAGCTTGCGGATGCTCGCCTCGGGCCCGGGCTGGCGACCCTTCAGCGCCGCGCTCACCGTCCGCAGACGGATCAGGTCGAGCAGCGTGTGCCCGGTGTACACGGAGGCGATCCGCTGGCGCATGTGCGGATCGGTGACCGGGCCACCGTCGCGGATCGTGTCGATCAGCTCCATCGCTGTCGGTCCGTTGCCCCACAGCACGCCGCCGGTGCTCAGCGAGACGCGCTCGTTGCCGAGCGTCACCTTGGCCAGACGCCAGCCGTCGTTGAGGTCGCCGACGAGGTTCTCGGCGGGGATGCGCACATCTGTGAAGAAGACCTCGTTGAACGTGTGCCCGCCGGTCATCTCGGTGATCGGCCGGATCTCGATGCCCGGCAGGTCCATCGGGCAGATGAAGTACGACACGCCCTTGTGCTTGGGAACGTCGACGTCCGTGCGGGCGATGAGGATGCCGTACTTGGCGTACTGCGCGCCGCTCGTCCAGATCTTCTGACCGTTGACGATGAACTCGTCACCGTCGCGCACGGCTCGCGTGCCGAGGTTGGCGAGGTCGCTGCCGGCACCCGGCTCGCTGAACAGCTGGCACCAGAACTCCTCGCCGGAGAGCAGCTTGGGCATGTAGCGGTCCTGCTGCGCCTTGGTGCCGGCGTACATGATCGTCGGTCCCGCCCAACCGATGCCGATCGGGTTCGTCGGTCGGCGAACGCCCGCCTTGGCCAGCTCGTCGTCGATGATCAGCTGGTGGATCGGGTCGGCGTCGAAGCCCCACGGCGCCGGCCAGTGCGGCACCACGTAGCCGCCTTCTGCAAGGTCGCGGCCGGTCGGTTTGGGATGCTCTGCCAGCCAGGCGCGCACGGCCACGCGGCGCGGATCGTCGGCGGCGGGCATCACGAAGTCCATGCCGCGGACACTACGTGCGCTCAGCGGCGCGAGCGGGAGCGGAGCCGGTCGATGCGCCGGTCCCACTGACCGGACGACTCGAGCAGCCATCCGACCGCCGACGCGAGAGGCTCCGGAGTCGCCCGGTACTGCACCTCGCGACCGACGCGCTGGGTGGCCACCAGGCCGGCATCGGCCAGCGCCTGGAGGTGCTTGACCACTGCTTGACGGCTCATCGGCGACGACGTCGCCAACCGGGTTGCCGACTCGGGCCCGCCCTGCAGCAACCGCTGCAGCAACGACCGGCGCGTCGGATCGGCGAGCGCTCCGAACAGCGCGTCGAGCGCGCCCGTGTCCTGTGCCGCGTCAGACAAGAGCCGCGGCCACGCAGCAGGCCCACAGCGAGCAGACGCGCACCTCCCAGGCGAGGCGCGACGCGGCCGAGGCGTGCGCCGGCAGCTCCTCGCGGATCCGCAACGCGGTGCCGCCGTCGGGCAGATCGACCACATCGAGCTCGACGTGCGAGACCGATGACGGGTCGTCGTGCTCCCACCACGTGAAGCCGATCGAGCGCTCGCCCACGCGATGCACGCGCAGGTGCTTGATGATCTCCCCGTCGACGATCTCACCGACGCCATCCGGCTGCAGATCGGCCACGCCGTCGTCGACCAACCACTGCTTCCATCCGTCCACGGTGGTGACGAGTGCAGCGAGCTCGTCGAGCCCGATGCCGAGGTCGTCGAGGTGGACGAGTCGTTCGATCCGTTCCGTCATCGGCCGAACGATATCGCAACCGATCGGTTGCAACTCGGCCTCCGCCGAGTACGGTATGTGCAACTCATCAGTTGCACATCATCCGACGTGCGCATGAACGGAGGCCGAACGTGCTCATCCCCACCGTCATCGAGTCCACGCCCCGCGGCGAGCGGGCCTTCGACATCTACTCCAGGTTGCTCGTCAACCGCATCGTCTTCCTCGGCGCCGCGATCGACGACAACGTGACCAACCTGATCGTGGCGCAGCTGCTGCACCTCGAGAGCGAGAACCCCACCCAGGACGTGGCGCTGTACATCAACAGCCCCGGCGGCGACATGAACGGGCTGTTCGCCATCCACGACACGATGCGCTACATCGCGCCCGACGTGGCCACGATCTGCGTCGGCCAGGCGGCTTCTGCCGCAGCCGTCCTGCTGGCCGCGGGCGCCCCGGGCAAGCGCTTCGCACTGCCGAACGCGCGGGTGCTGATCCACCAGCCGCACGGCGGCATGCAGGGGCAGAGCACCGACATGGAGCTGGCCGTGGCCGAGATGGTGGAGATGCGCCGGCGCATGGTGGACATCCTCATGGAGTCCACCGGTCAACCGCGCGAGCGGATCAACGCGGACATCGATCGCGACTACATCGTGCGCGGTGACCAGGCGTTGGCGTACGGGCTCGTCGACCACATCATCGACCGCCGCGAGCTGCCCAACCCGGCGCACGCCATCACCGTGGGGGACCCGGTCGCGCTCACTGCCTGATCGGCGCGATGCTGGCGCGATGAAGTTCGGGTTCGTCGTTCCTTGGGCCGACGCCGACGACATCGGCGAGTTGGCAGCGCTCGCCGAAGCACACGGCTGGAACGGGCTCTTCGTGTGGGAACCGGTCTGGGGTGTCGACCCGTGGAGCTCGCTGGCCGTTGCCGCCACGCGCACGACCACGATCAAGCTCGGCACGATGCTGACGCCGCTGCCGCGCCGCAAGCCGTGGGAGCTCGCCTCGCAAGTGGCCACGGTCGACCGGCTGTCGAAGGGACGGGTGATCCTCGGCGTCGGCCTCGGCGCGCTCGACTCCGGCTACCGCGAGTTCGGCGAGATCACCGACCGCGCCACGCGCGCCGAGCTGATGGACGAGGGCCTGGCGATCGTGCGCGGTCTCTGGGCGGGGCAGCCGTTCCGCTTCCACGGCAAGCACCACCGCATCGATCCCACGGAGTTCCCGGCGATCGGCAACACGTACCGGTCGGAGGGCGTGCCGATCTGGTGCGTCGGCGCGCTCGGCGCCGGCAGATCGATGCAGCGCGCGTTGAGCTGCGACGGGTTGATCCCGCAGGTCGTCGACGCGGACGGGGCACGGTCGGCGACGCTCGAGGAGCTGTGTGCGCTGCGGGGCCTGCCGGCCGATCGACCGTTCGACATCGTCGTCGAGGGCTCGAACACCGAGCACTCACCCGCAGCGTGGGCGTCGGCCGGTGCCACCTGGTGGCTGGAGTCGATGTGGCAGGCGATGAACGAGGCGGATCCGGTCGAGGCCTCGCGCCAGCTGCTGCGCGGCGGTCCACCGAGCTGAACGGAGGCTTTCAGCGTCCGAGGCCGCGCCGCTACGGTCGCTCACGTGAGCACAGGATGGAACCTCGCCGAGATCTGGGAGCGCAACGCGGATCGCTTCCCCGACGCCGTTGCGCAGGTGCAGGGAACGCGGTCGTTCACGTGGCGTGAGCTCGATCGCCGCGCTGACGGCATCGCCGCCACGTTGCTGGCCGCCGGCGCACGTCACGACGACAAGGTCGCCCACTACCTGTACAACTGCCCGGAGTACCTGGAGAGCCTGTTCGGGATGTTCAAGGCCGGACTCGTGCCGGTGAACACGAACTACCGCTACACCGACGACGAGCTGGTGTACCTGTGGACCAACGCCGACGCCGTGGCCGTCGTGTTCCACGGCACGTTCACCGAGCGCTGCGCGGCGCTGCGAGACCGCGTCCCGATGGTGCACACGTGGATCTGGGTGGACGACGGCAGCGAGCCGTGCCCGGCATGGGCGATCCCCTACGAGACCGCCGCAGGCGGCGCCAGCGAGCGCGTCATCGCGCCGTGGGGCCGCAGCCCCGACGACCTCTACATCCTGTTCACCGGCGGCACCACCGGCATGCCCAAGGGCGTGATGTGGCGCCAGGACGACATCGTCGTCAGCCTCGACGGCCCGTCGAAGCACCCGCTGCCGATCGTGCCGGGCTGGGACGAGTTCGACGAGCGGATCGCCAAGCCCGGTCCGCGCAACATGCCGGCCGCGCCGTTGATGCACGGCACCGGCGCCTTCAACGCGATGTGGAACCTGGTGCTCGGCGGGTCGATCATCACCGGCACGTCGCGTCACTTCGATGCCGCGGAGCTGCTGGACACCGTCGTCGAGCATCGCGTCAACAGCATGTCGATCGTCGGCGACGCGTTCGCCAAGCCGATCCTTCGCGCGCTCGACGCCGAACCGGACCGATGGGACATCTCGTCGCTGCGCGTCATCGTCTCCAGCGGTGTGATGTGGGCGGCGACGACGAAGGCCGGTCTGCTGCGCCACAACAACCGGTTGATCATGGTCGACAGCCTCGGCTCCAGCGAGGCGATCGGGATGGCGAGCAACACCGTCTCCGCCGATGCTCCGGCCAACGACACGAAGACGGCGACGTTCCGCCTCGGGCCGAACGCGAAGGTGCTCACCGAAGACGGCCGCGAGGTGCAACCGGGCAGCGGCGAGCAGGGCCTGGTGGCGCTGCGCGGCCGCACGCCGGTGGGCTACTACAAGGACGAGGCGAAGAGCGCGACGACGTTCATCACCTTCGAGGGCGTGCGCTGGAGCATCCCCGGCGACTGGGCCGAGGTCGAATCCGACGGCACCGTTCGTCTGTTCGGCCGAGGCAGCCAGTGCATCAACACCGGTGGCGAGAAGGTGTACCCCGAGGAGGTCGAGGAGGCGCTCAAGCAGCACGCCTCGGTCGCCGACGCCGCCGTCGTCGGCGTGCCCGACGAGCGCTTCGGCGAAGCGATCACTGCGATCGTCGAGCCGGCGGCCGGCGCGACCGTCGACGAGGCCGCGCTGATCGCACACGTTCGCACGACGCTCGCCGCGTACAAGTCACCGAAACGAGTGCTGGCCGTCGCGAGCGTCGGCCGCGCCGCGAACGGCAAGCTCGACTACAAGCGCCTCAAGGCGGAGGCGCTGGCCGAGCTCGGCATCTCTTGACGGAACCGCGCGCATCACGCGCCGACGTCACCGCTCTCTGAGTCGTGCGGTGCAGCGGGCATCGCACCCTCATCGCAAGGGAGCGATCATGAGCAGAGAGCTGTCCGCGAGGCTGGCGTTGTTCGCACGCCTCAACCCGAAGATCTACGACGTCATCCCCCGAGGACCCCAGTGGCGGTTGGAAGCAGTGGCGCTGAACCCCCAGCCGCTTCCGCCCAAGGAGCGGGCCACGGAAGCCGTGGTGATGGCGACCGCACAGACGGCGATGGACATCGCCAACGCCGCAGTGACCGCGTCGGCGCTCGGCCTCGACCATCGCAGTGTCATCGACGATGCCCTCGTCGGTTGGTGCGGCAACGAGCCGCGCGTGTTCCCGTGGCCGGTGAAGTGGCCGTGGTGGTGGCCGTGGCCGGAGCCCGACCCGGAGCCCTGGTACCGCGTGGAGGACATCCGTGCGACGGCAGCGGTCGTCTTCGTCGAGTTCGCCGAGCGCCTGCACCCGGAGAACGAGGTGCGCCCGACGCTGCTCGACGCCGCGCAGCAGCTGGGCAAGGCGGCGGGTCTCTAGGAGTCCCGGTCAGGTTTCGTCCCATCCCGGCAGGAGACTGTCGGGATGGGACGCACCTCACTCCTGGCCGCACACCTGGAGCCGGCTCGACGGGCACACGTCGACGCACGGCTCAGCAGCAACCTGATGGCGTGGTTCTCGACGGTCAGCCCCACCGGCCGACCCAACTCGGTGCCCGTCTGGTTCCTGCTGCTCGAGGACGACACGGTGCTGCTGTACAGCGAGCCGGGCAAGGCCAAGCTGAGGTACATCGCCGCCAACCCGAACGTCGCGCTCGGACTCGACGTCACCGACATCGGCCGCGACATCATCCGCATCGACGGCACGGCGCAGGTGGTTCCGGGGCATCCGTCCGCCGCCGAGGTGCCGGCCTACGTGGCCAAGTACACCGAACGCATCGGGGCCATCTTCGGCACGGTGGAGCGCTTCGCCGAGCTGTTCTCGCAAGCGATCATCATCACGCCCTCCCGGTTGCACGCCTGACGGCGTGCGTGCGGTTGGGCCGCGTCGCACGCCGCTCAGTAGCTTCCGGGCATGGCTGATCTCGGGTTCGACGGCAAGGTTGTCATCATCACCGGCGCAGGCGGTGGCCTCGGCCGCCAGCACGCCAAGCTCCTCGCCTCGCGCGGCGCGCTGGTCGTGGTCAACGACCTCGGCGGTTCGGTCGACGGCACGGGCAGCGACAAGGGCGCGGCGCAGATCGTCGTCGACGAGATCAAGGAGGCCGGCGGCGATGCCGTGGCCGACACCAACTCGGTGTCCACGCCGGAGGGCGGCGCGGCGATCGTGCAGAGCGCCATCGACGCCTTCGGTCGCATCGACGTCGTCATCAACAACGCCGGCATCCTGCGCGACAAGGCCTTCCACAACATGTCCCCGGACCTGATGAACCCGGTGTTCGACGTGCACCTCAAGGGTGCGTTCCACGTCAGCCAGCCGGCGTGGGTGCACATGCGCGAGCAGGGCTACGGGCGGATCATCTCCACCTCATCGGCCGCCGGCGTGTTCGGCAACTTCGGCCAGACCAACTACGGCGCGGCGAAGATGGGCCTCGTCGGCTTCACCCGCGTGCTCGCCGTCGAAGGTGCGAAGTACAACATCAAGGCCAACGCCATCGCGCCGCTCGCGCTGACTCGCATGACCGAGAGCATCATGGGCGGCCTCGGCGACAAGCTCGACCCGGCGCTGATCTCGCCGCTCGTCACGTTCCTCGCCCACGAGGACTGCCCGGTGAGCGGCAAGCTGTTCAGCGTCGGCGGCGGTCGCGTCGCCGAGGTGTTCATCGCCGAGACGAAGGGCTACCACCACAACGAGCTGAGCCCCGAGGACGTCCGCGACAACTGGGGCACCATCACCGACCAGTCCGGCTACAGCGTCCCCAGCAACCTCGCCGAAGAGACGGCGATGTTCCTCCCCTTCTTCACCTGAGCTGAGCCGCGGCCGCACAGCCGCCAATTCGAGCTTCTGGGCGGCCTGATCACCGGATGCGGTCACATGGCCGCCCAGTTCGTGAACGTGGAGGGATTCGAACCCACTCAGCGCGTGGCACCTGGGTTACAACCAGGCCCGGCTCTCCAACTCCGGCGCACGTCCTCGAAACGAGGGCGCGCAGCGCCCTCAGCGAATCGAGCTCGAGGGGCGATATCGACGGGTCACGTCCCTGACCGTACCGACAACGACACCCGCACTTCCACGCATTTCGTCGCCGTTCGACCGTGAGCTGCTCGCCCGCGAAAAGTACGGTCGCCGCCGATGATCGACGTCGACGACTTCCAGGCCGAAGCGCGCGAGTGGTTGGCGGCCAACCGCGCCGGCGCGCCGCGCGACTACGGGGCGATCTGCCCGCCCGACCTCGTCGAGGCGGGCCTCGAGTGGCAGCGCACGATCCACGCCGCGGGGTACGCCGGCATCCACTGGCCCGAGGAGCACGGCGGCCGTGGGCTCACCCCACAGCACAACGCGGCGTGGATGCTGGAGTGCGCGCTGGCTGGAGTACCGCCCGTCTTCAACATGGTCGGGCTCGTCCTGGCCGGCGGTGCGCTGCTGCGCTACGGCACTCCCGAACAGCAGGCCGCGCACCTGCGTTCCACCCTCGCCGCCGAGCACGTGTGGTGCCAGCTGTTCAGCGAGCCCGGCGCGGGAAGCGACCTCGGTGGGCTGAGCACGAAGGCCGAACGCGACGGTGATCGGTTCATCATCAACGGGCAGAAGGTGTGGTGCAGCGGCGGTCGTTACAGCAACTGGGGCATCCTCATGGCGCGCACCAACCCGGAGGCGCCGAAGCACGAGGGCATCTCCTTCTTCGCCTTCCCGATGGACCTGCCGGGCGTGGAGATCCGCCCGCTCAAGCAGATGACCGGTGAGAGCGAGTTCGACGAGGTCTTCTTCACCGACGTCGACCTCCCCGCCGACCACCTTCTCGGCCCGCTGCACGGCGGATGGGGCGTCGGCATGGGCGTGCTGACCAACGAACGCGGTCACATCGGCACGGCGGTGATCGGACTCGAACGTCGCCTCGAGGGCATGTCCAAGCTGGCCGAGGGTCGACAGCTGAACGACGTCGAGCGTCAACGACTGGCTGCGCTGCTGAGCACCGGACAGGCGTACAAGGCAATGGCCCAACGTCAGGGCGCCATCGCCTCGACGGCCGCATCGCTGATGAAGCTCGGCATCACCGAGATGATGTTCGCCACCTCGATGCTGCGCGGCGATCTCGCCGGAGCCGACGCGATGCTCGACGGGCCGGACGCGTTCGGGATGCTCGCTGCCCCGGGTGGACGGATCGCCGGAGGCACCAGCCAGGTGCAGCGCAACATCATCGGCGAGCGCCTGCTCGGCCTGCCGCGCGAACCGAAAGCCTGAGCACACACCGGCCGAGGGGGCATGATGGTCGTCGGCGAAAGGAGCCGACGATGTCGATGGAGTACCAGAAGGCGGCAGACGCACCGGACAACAACGCGGCGAGCGGGCGCAGTGGCCCGAACATCAGCCTGATCATCGCGATCGCGGTGCTGGCCCTGCTGCTCATCTTCTTCTTCCGCAACGGCGACTACACGGAGATCGACTTCCTGTTCTTCGAGAAGCGCACCACGAAGCGGTGGTCGATCATCGTCGCCGTGCTCCTGGGCATCGCGCTCGATCGACTCGTCGGCTTCTGGTGGCGCCGCCGCAAGCGTCAGAAGAACGACAACGACTGACGTCACAGCCGGCCGGGTTGGGCGACGCCACGCCCGGCAGGAATGATGGCCGGCATGCAGGTTGCGTCGTCGATGGGTGTGCAGGTCGCGGTTCACGATCTCGGCGGCGATGGGCCGACGTTGCTCGTGTCTCACGCAACCGGCTTCCACGGCCGGTGCTACCTGCCGATGGCTCACGCCATCGGCGACCGCGCGCACAGCATCGCCTTCGACTACCGCGGCCACGGCGACACACGGCTGCCCGACGCACCGATCTCGTGGGAGCGCTACGGCGACGATGCCGAAGCGGTGGCATCGACGCTCGACACGCCCGTCGCCGCGTTCGGTCACTCGATGGGGGGTGCCTGCCTGCTGATGGCCGCCCACCGGAACCCGTCGCTGTTCCACCACCTCGTCCTGTTCGAGCCGATCGTCTACCCGCTCGACCTCGATCGTCCGACGACAGGTCAGAACCCGTTGGTCGAAGGCGCACGTCGCCGTCGCGCCGCGTTCCCGTCGTACGACGCCGCCATTGCCAACTACGCCGCCAAGCGTCCGCTCAACGCGTTCACACCGGCGGCACTCGACGCCTACGTGCGCTTCGGGATCGCAGCGGGCGAGGACGGCCTGGTCCACCTCAAGTGTCGCCCCGAGACCGAGGCGGGCACGTTCGAACTGGGCGGCACCCACCGCACGTGGGACCTGCTCGCCGAGATCGAGGTGCCCGTGCTCGTGGTGGCCGGCGCGGTGCAGGAGATGCAGCCCTCGGCGATCGCCGCCCGGGTCGCCGACCAGCTGCCCAACGGTCGCTACGTGCAGCTCGACCACCTGGACCACTTCGGTCCGATGACGCATCCGGCCGAGGTGGCTGAGCTGGTCGCCGACACCGTCTTCTGAGACGTGGCCCGAGCGCGTCACACCCGTTCCGTACAGTGGTCGACATGTACCCGGTGCCCACATCCCTGTCTCCCAGCCGGGTCGAGGCGTTCACCTCCTGCCCGATGGCGTTCCGCTTTGCCAGCATCGAGAAGCTGCCCGAGCCGCCCAGCCCGCACGCCACCAAGGGATCGCTCGTGCACCGCGCCCTGGAGCTGCTGTTCACCCACCAGGCACCACTGCGCGACGCGGCGCTGGCCCACCGGTGCTACGAGCAGGCGGTCGTCGAGTACCAGAGCGACCCCGAGTTCATGATGCTCGGCCTCACCGACGATCAGGCTGCGGCGTTCGTCGCCGACGGGTCCTCGCTGATGGACTCGTACCTGCGCATGGAAGATCCGAGCACCATCCGTGAGATCGGTCTCGAGCTGCGCCTCGAAGCGCCGGCGGGCGACCTGATGCTGCGCGGCATCATCGACCGCCTGGAGCTGGACGATGACGGCCGCCTCGTCGTCGTCGACTACAAGACCGGCCGCTCCCCGAGCGTCAAGTACGAGCAGAGCCGGCTCAGCGGCGTGCACTTCTACTCGTTCCTGTGCGAGTCGGTGCTCGGCCAGCGCCCGGCAGCGATCAAGCTGATGTACCTGCGCACCGGCGAGACGATCACGGCCACGCCGTCGGCGCAGTCGGTGAAGTTCATCACCACCCGCACCACCGCCGTGTGGAAGGCCGTCGAGAAGGCGTGCATCAACGGCTCGTTCCAGCCGCGCCAGGGCGCGCTGTGCTCCTCGTGCGCGTTCCAGACGTGGTGCCCCGCGTTCGGCGGCAACCCGGAGCTGGCTGCGGTGGAGGCGCCGTTGCGCTTCCAGCACGCCGCCGCATGAACGTCGACGACTTCGACGAGTGGGCCGACGGCCTGCTGGAGAACGTCCGCGGCAACGCAGCGGTCGATGCCGTCATGAAGACGGCCAGCGAGCTCGGCGACTTCAGCGTCGTCTGGCACCTCATCGGCCTCGCCCGCGGCGTCACCAGCGACCGACGGGCGCAGCAGGCCCTCGTGCTGGCTGCACTGCTCGGTGCCGAGAGCCTGCTCGTCAACCAAGGGGTCAAGCGCCTGTTCGGCCGCACGCGACCCACCGAGTCCGGCGATCCGCGGTTCCCGGTGCGCAAGCCCAGCACCTCCAGCTTCCCCAGCGGTCACGCCTCCTCGGCGTTCTTCGCCGCCACGCTGCTCACCGGGTGGAGCGGCAAGCGCATGGCGCCGGTGTGGTTCGGCGTCGCCGGGGTGGTCGCCACCAGCCGCGCGTACGTGCGCATCCACCACGCCAGCGACATCGTCGGCGGCGCCGCGCTCGGCCTGGCCCTCGGCGCGACAGCCCGCAAGTTCCTGACGTAGCCTCGCCGGATGGCCGACCTGCCGCAGTTCGATCGCAAGATGAGCGACGCCGAGGGGTTGATGTGGCGCCTCGAGAAGGACCCGCACCTGTCCTCCACGTTCGCCAACGTCACCATCCTCGACCGCCCGCCGAACTTCGATCAGCTGCTGCGCCGCATGGAGCGCGCCACCCAGGTGGTGCAGCGCCTGCGCCAGCGAGTGCAACCGGTACCGGCCAACCTCTCCGCGCCGATGTGGGTCGACGACGCCAACTTCGACCTGCGCTACCACGTGCGCCACATCGCTCTGCCCAAGCCGGGCACGATGCGCCAGCTGCTCGACCTGTCCAGCCTGATCGCCTGCGACCCGTACGACCGCACCCGCCCGCTGTGGCAGTTCGTGGTCGTCGACGGCCTGAAGGGCGGCAAGTCCGCGCTGATCGAGAAGCTGCACCACACGATCACCGACGGCGAAGGCGGCGTGGCCCTGTCACTGCAATTCCTCGACTTCGAGCGAGACGCACCCGAGCCGGAACCGATCGACCCGGCGATCCTGGCCGCCGCCGCGGAGCTGGACGCGGCGGCCACCCCACAGAACCCCGACTTCCTGCGCGACCTCCTCGCCGGCAGCCTGCGCATGCCCCTCGGTCTGCTGCGCCAGATCAAGGACCTGCTGGCCGACCCGACCGGCATCCCCGACGCGGGCAACGCCGCTGCGGACACCGTGCGCGGCATCGTCAGCCAGCTCAGCGACACCGAGCAGGCGCGGTCACCGTTGTGGACGTCTCGATCGCTCGGCCGTCGGATGGAGGTGCTGCGCGCGCCCTTCGGCCCCACCCGCGCCGCGGCCAAGCGCCTCGGTGGCACCTTGAACACCGCCTTCCTCGCCGCCGCCGCCGAAGCCGCCGGCCGCTACCACATCGAGATGGGTCAGCCCGTCGAGGTGCTGCGCAGCAGCATGGCCGTCAGCACGCGCACCGAGGCATCGGGCAGCAACGCCTTCTCACTCGTCCGCCTCCTCGTGCCCACCGGCGAGATGCCGATCGGCGACCGGTTCCGCCTCATCCAGGAGGCCAGCACCGCGGCGAAGGGATCGAACGCATCGGCGTCGCTCGAGACGTTGGCCGCCGTGGCAGCGACCTTGCCGACGTCGCTGATCACCCGGCTCGCCCGCCAGCAGGCGCAGACGGTCGACTTCGCAACGTCCAACGTGCGCGGCGCACCGATCCCGCTGTACGTCGCCGGAGCCGAACTGCTGCAGAACTACCCCGTCGGACCGCTGGCCGGTGTGGCCTACAACCTGACCCTGCTCAGCTACAACCACAGCCTGGACATGGGCGTGAACATCGACACGGCTGCGGTGACCGACCCGGATCTGCTGCGCGCCTGCCTGGAGCAGGCGTTCACCGACTTGCTGAGCGCCTGATCAGCGCTCGGCGACGGCGGGCAACGTGAGCAACGTGCGCACGTCGAGCAGGACGTCGGTGACCTCACCGGACGACACCAGCTCGCGGCTCATCAGCTGAGCCAACGCCTTGTCGATGACGCTGACCGCTTCGCTGATGACTGCTTCGCTGGTGTCGGTCATCGGGGTCTCCTTGACGGTGGTTGGCCCTTGGGGTGGTCTGTCGCGAACGTATCTCGCGCGACCGGCCTCGTGTCGCCATCGTATCGTGAACGTCATGTTTCCAGCTGGGTGAGGCTGGCCCGCCTACCATCGCCCCCCATGGAACTGAACGGCAAGCACGTCGTGGTCACAGGGGCTGCAAACGGGATCGGCAAGGCGCTCGTCGAGCGCTTCCACGCCGAGGGCGCCAACGTGGTCGCCAGCGACATCGTCGACGGCGTCCACGCGGTGGCTGCTGCGCTGGATGCCCAACGGCCAGGGAGCGCGATCGCGATCCAGGCCAACGTCGGGACGGAGGAGGGCAACCGCAACCTCGTCGAGGGCGCCACCGACCACTTCGGCCCGATCGACCTGTTCTACGCCAACGCCGGCGTCGGCGTCGGCCGCGACCCGATGTCGCCGGAGTCGGAGTGGGAGCTGGCCTTCGACGTCAACGTCCACGCCCACCGCTGGGCGGCCAAGTACCTCTTGCCGGAGTGGTTGGCACGCGGCGAGGGCTACTTCTGCAGCACCGCTTCCGCTGCCGGCTTGCTGAGCCAGATCGGCTCTGCCCCGTACTCGCTGACCAAGCACGCCGCCGTCGCCTTCGCCGAGTGGATGAGCATCACCTACGGCGATCGTGGCATCAGGGTCAGCTGCCTGTGCCCGCAGGGCGTCAACACGAACATGCTCAACGCCGGCGACGAGAAGGGCGCGGGGTTCAGCACGAACGTGGTCCGCTCCGCCGGTGCGGTCCTCGAGCCGGAAGACGTCGCCGAGGCGGTGACGCAGGTGATCCGGGCCGAGACCTTCCTCGTGCTTCCTCACCCCGAGGTGCTCACGTACCTGCAACGCAAGACCGGCGACTACGACCGCTGGTTGTCGGGCATGCGCAAGCTGCAGGCGCGCATGGCGCACAACGAGACCTGAGGCCCTGACTTGCTGGACGCGCTGACGTTGCAGCGCCTCGGCCTGCGTGGCGGCGAACCGGTCCGCTTCCGCAAGGGCGAGTCCACCCGCTGGCTCAGCGGCAAGATGGGTGGCATCGCCGCGGACGGCAGCATCACCATCTACGACGCCAATGGCGCGGCGCGCAGCCTGCGACCCGAGCGCGTCGAGGTGCGCCGGCCCGGCAGCCGGGGACGCTTGACGTGGCAGACGGTGAGCGACGTGGCCATCACGTGGGAGCAGCTCGAGCTCTGGTGAGAGCTGGCCGGACGGCCGGCGTTACGGTCCCCGCTCATGGGAGTTCGCCTCGATCCGTCCGATGAGTACATGCACGAGCTGGGCCCGGAGTCCAACTTCAACGAGAGCATGTACATCAACTGCTTCGACCCGCAGAACCAGGTGGGTGGCTGGTTCCGCATGGGGAACCGCGCCAACGAGGGCACGGCGGAGATGACCATCTGCCTGTACCTCCCGCCCGCGGACGGCGCTTCGGGCCGCAGCGTCGGGTTCATGTTCAAGCGGCCGGCGATCAGCAACAACGACGCGCTCGACGCGGGCGGGTTGACGTGGACGATGGTCACCCCGTTCGAGGAGCTGCGCGTCGACTACGCCGGCAAGGTCGTGCTGCTCGACGATCCGGCGCAGATGGCCAACCCGAAGGAAGCGTTCACCAACAACCCGTACGCCGAGGCCGAGGTGCACCTGACCTTCACCGGCCAGGGCAAGCCGAGCATGTTCGGCGGCGAGCCCGACACGCCGCACGAGACCCCGGGCGAGGAGTTCGCCAAGGGCCACTACGAGCAGCTCGTGCAAGCCACGGGGAGCATCCGCGTCGGCGATCGCGAGTGGGAGATCCACGGCCACGGGCTGCGCGACCACTCGTGGGGCCCGCGCTACTGGCAGGCGCCGTGGTACTACCGCTGGCTGACGGCCAACGTCAACGAGGACTTCGGCTTCATGGCCAGTCGCGTCGCCAAGAAGGACGGGCCCGGCACGAAGGGCGGGTTCGTGTGGGAAAAGGGTGCGATGCACTACTGCGATGACGTCTCGATCACCACCGTCACTCGCGGCGACGAGTCGTACCACGATCGCATCGAGGGCGTGCTGCGCTCGTCGAAGTCCGGCAAGGAGTGGGCGTTCACCGGTGAGGTGATGGACCTCATCCCGCTGCGCAACCGCCGTCAGGACCCCGAGGGCAACTGGCTGATGACCCGCATCAGCGAGGGCATGACGCGCTGGACCGTGCAGTCCGGCGAGTTCGAGGGCCAGGTCGGCTATGGCCTCAGCGAGTACCTCGACCAGATCATCGACGACCAGCCCGTCGGCATCGCAGAGTAGGACGTCAGCTCAACGAGGTGTGGCCGACGAACCGTGCGGCCACGTCTGCATCGCCCACGACATCGACGCTCGACAACGGCTGGCGCCGCCACAGCGCGAGCAGCAGGTCGCTGGCGGGACCGCGCAGCGCGCAGTCGCCCTTGGCGTGCTCCGGTGTGACGTCGAAGCCGCCCTCGCGCTCGCGCACGGTCCACTCTCCGGGCACGTCCGTGCAGTGGAGGTGGACGGAGCCGGCAACGGGAGCAGCGGCCGGGTCGACCCAGATCAGGAAGTGGTTGAGGAACTCGTCGATGCCGTCACTGGCGAGCATCGGATCGATGGCCACGACGCGGCCCGCAGCGGCGTCGGCGTCTGCGTTGTGGACGGCCATCTCGTGGGCCATGCGACGGACGACGAACGCGACGGTGCGGTCGTCCGTCCACGTCCACACCGGCGTCGCCGAGTCGGTGGTCGTCAGCGTCTCGATCAGTGCGGCCGCGCTCGCGCGGGAACGCGGCAGCAACTCGTCGTCCGGCGGTCGATCGGGGTTGGGGATCGGCACGTACTCCGTCCAACGATCGACGATCACGCGACGCCAGAACTCGTGCACCGCAGTGACGTGCCACACGAGATCGGCCACCTGCCACTCCGGGCAGTTCGGCACGGGAGCGTGCAGATCGGTCGCCGCGCACGTCTCGGCGAACGCATTGGCGTCGCGCTCGAGCGCGGCGAGGAAGTCGTTCCGATCCATGGGACCGGAACCTAGCGCCGGCTCAGAGGCTGGGGATCGCCGTTGCCAGCTCGCGCCACTCGGCCATCGGCAGTGCCTTCGGATCGCTCGGCAGCACCTGCACGCACACGTGGTTTGCGCCGGCGTCGAGGTGGGTGCGGATGCGAGCGACGATCTGGTCGAGCGTGCCCCAGGCGACGATCGCGTCGACGAGCGCATCGGGGCAGTCCTCGAAGTCCTGCTGCGTCCAACCCAGCCGCACCAGGTTGTTGGTGTAGTTCGGCAGGCCGAGGTAGGTCTTCATGTGTCGGCGAGCGATCGAGCGAGCTTCGTCCGGATCAGTGGAGAAGACGACGGCCATCTCAGGGGCCAGCAGGGCGTCGGGGCCGAGTGCCTCACGCGCGATAGGCGTGTGCTCCACCGGGACGAAGTACGGGTGTGCGCCGAGGCCACGCTCGGCCGACAGCTTGAGCATCTTCGGCCCGAGCGCAGCCAGCACGCGCTGCGGCGGCGAGGTCGGCGGCGCACCGACGAAGAAGCCCTGATCCATCGCGTCGAGGTACTTGACCATGTTGCTGTACGGCTTGCCGTAGTCGACCTTGTGCACGCCCTCGACCATCGGCTGGTGGCTGACGCCGATGCCGAGCAGGAAGCGGTCGGGGAACGCCTCCGAGAGCGTCTTCCATCCTGCCTGCATCGTCATCGCCGTGCGGGCGTGGAGGCTGGCGATGCCGGTGGCGACCGTCATCGTCGATGTCGCCGACAGCAGCAGCGCCGAGTTGACGAGCGGCTCGCGGCCGACTGCTTCAGGCACCCACAGCGCACCGAAGCCGAGTGATTCGATCTCCGCCGCCGCGGCTTGTGCCGCCGCCATCGGTTGCAGGTCGAGTTGGAAGGTCCAGAGTCCGAGCTTGCCGAGTTCCATGGTCGGCGAACCTAGGCGCAGGCACGAGGACTACCGTCATCGGGATGAGCAACGACGCAGCGGACAAGCAGAGCAAGCACGCCAAGATCGCCGAGAAGATCATCGGCAACATCGTCCAGGCGGCGTCGCCGGTGGTCTCGCCGGACGGTTCGCAGGTGGCGTTCGTCGTGGCCCGCATCGACATGGCCAAGAACAAGACGTTCGCGCAGGTGTGGTTGGCACCGACGGATGGCTCCGAGCCGCCCCGGGTGGTGTCGGGTGGCGACCGCGACGGCCAGCCGACGTGGAGCCCGGATGGTCGCTCGTTGGCGTTCGTGTCGGCGCGCGCCGAGAAGAAGGGGCAGGCCACCCTGCACGTGCTGCCGGTCGCTGCGCCCGGCGAGACCCGCACCGTGGCGACGATGAAGGACGGCATCGGCTCGCCGCGGTTCAGCCCGGATGGTCGCTGGATCGCCTTCTCCAGCCGCACGCAGCACGAGCGCTACGACGCGGAGGACGAGAGCTGGCAGGCGCCGCGCAAGATCGAGCGGTTCTTCACCAAGTTCAACGGCGAGGGCTGGATCTTCGATCGGCCGGCGCACATCTACGTCGTGCCGAGCGACGGCACCGGCACGCCCCGCAACCTCACCGAGGGCGAGTTCCAGCACAGCGGGATCGCCTGGCTCTCCGACTCGAGCGGCATCGTCACCAGTGCCCAGCGCCACGCCACGTGGGACCTCGACTTCGCCAACGACCTCTACCTCGTGCCACTGCACGGCGAGATCTCCGCGTTCACCGCGCAGACCGGCGGCTACTACGCGCCCTCGGTGTCACCCGACGGATCGACCGTTGCGTTCCTCGGTTGCGACGACCCGTCCACCGACCCGCAGAACAACCACGTCGGTCTGATCGCCACGTCTGCCGCTGGCAAGAGCGGCGAGCATCGCTGGATCTCTCGCCAGCTCGACCGCACCTTCCAACCGACCGCCGGCGTGCAACCGCCCGTGTGGCTGGACGACTCGACCCTGCTCGCTTCGGCCGAGGACCGTGGCACGACCCAGCTGCTCCAGCTGAGCACCGACGGCTCGGCGCCGAAGCCCATCACGTCCGGGGCGATCTCGATCAAGGCGTTCGACGCTGCGGGCGGCACGATCGTCGTCGCCGTCGGCGCGGTGGACGAGCTGACCGACATCGCCGTCGTCGAGGACGGCGGCCTGCGCAAGCTCACCTCGTTCGCCTCGCGGTACCAGGCCGTGGCGCAACCGCTCACCTGGGAGCGCTTCGCGGTGCCCTGCACCGACGGCTCCGACGAGATCGACGCGTGGATCATGCGCCCCGTGGACTTCGACGAGTCGAAGCGCTACCCGGTGATCCTCAACGTGCACGGCGGCCCGCACACGCAGTACGGCGAGACGTTCTTCGACGAGGCGCAGTTCCAGGCGGCCGCCGGGTTCGTCGTGCTGATGAGCAACCCGCGCGGTGGTTCCGGTCGCGAGGAGAAGTGGGGCCAGGCCATCCTCGGGCCGCAACACCCGAAGAAGCCAGGCACCGGTTGGGGCGCCGTCGACGTCGACGACGTGATGGCCGTGCTCAACACGACGCTGGCCCGCTACTCGTTCTGCGATCCGACCCGCGTCGGCATGCAGGGCGGCAGCTACGGCGGCTACATGGCGACGTGGCTGGCGGGCACCACCGGCAACACGTTCAAGGCGATCTGCAGCGAGCGCGCCGTCAACAACCTGATCACCGAGGAGTTCACCAGCGACATCTCGACGATCTTCAAGGTGGAGCACGGCCCGTCGCACATCGATGCCCCCGCCGAGTACGAGCGCATGTCACCGATCCGCTGGGTGCGCAACATCGAGGTGCCGCTGCTCATCGTGCACAGCGAAGAGGACTACCGCTGCCCGATCAGCCAGGCCGAAGAGCTGTTCGTCGCCATGCGCCTGCTCGGCAAGGACGTCACCTTCTACCGCTTCCCCGGCGAGTCCCACGAGCTCTCCCGCAGCGGCTCCCCCATCCACCGCCGCCAGCGTGCCGAGATCATCCTCGACTTCTTCGCCGACAAGCTCGCATAGCCCCGGTCTGTGCGCCTATCGGTCGCCGGTCGCCTTCTGGGCGGGATCCTTCTCGGTTTCCGGGAAAGATCCCGCCCAGAATCAGTACCGCAGTTGCGCTCGTGCCGCTTCGAGGTGTCGGGCGTAGTCCGCGGCGAACACCACGTCGATCGTGGGCTCCAACCCCGCAGTGAGATCCCAGAGCACCCGCTCCTCCGCCGGGTCGGCGAACAACCTCACGTCGGCGTCGAGCCGGGCGTCCTCCCATCGATGCAGCATGTCGAAGAGCACCAACGCCTCCGACGAGGTCAGCCGAACAACCACTCCGTCATCGCCACGCGTCATCTCCATGGGGAAAGTCTGTCGCGGTTCGTTTCTGGGCGGCCTCATCACCGGCCTCCGGCGATCGGGCCGCCCAGTTCAGAGCAGGGCGCCGATGACCGCGATGGCGATCAACGGGAGCGCCGCCAGGAGGAGGAGCCAGAGATCGCGACGGCGGTACTTCGGACCGAGGCCCGGGTTGCGTTGCAGCTCCTCGGCCATGATCTGCCCCTGAGCGAGCCCGCCGGAACCGCCTCCACCTGCCATGCCAGCAGCGTACGCCCAGTTCAGTCGGGGTCGGCGCCGAGGCAGAGCTCGTTGCCTTCGGGGTCGTGCAACGTGATCCAGTCGATGCCGTTGCCTGACCGGCGCATCGGGTCGGCGGGCGTGGCACCCAGTGCGAGCAGACGTTCGAGCTCGGCCTCGGGGTCGGCTGACGCGATGTCGATGTGCACGCGCGAGGTGGGCGACGGATCGTCGACGCGCATGAACAGCAGCCCGGGCGAACCCGCCAACCGGGCTCGGTCGGGGTTCGCTCCCTCGATCGGCGCGCCGGTCACCGCGCTCCAGAACCGGGCGAGCTCGATCGGGTTCCGCGCAGAGAACGTGATGTTGAACACCCGAGCCATCGCAAGGTTCTACACGTTGGCGACGAAGACGTTCGTGGCACCGCAGCGGTTGTCGCCGAGCACGTTGGTCAGCGGCGCATCGCCAACCCAGCCACCGCCCATCTGCACCGCGACGCCGGCAGTCGCAACGACGTCGCCGTTCGGCGCAAACACCGCTGCGACGCCATCGATCAGTGATGCGGTGAATCCGAACGGCCAGACGATCGTCGTCCGGCCGAGCTCCTCGTCGTAGAACAGGCAGTTCGCTTCGGCGTCGTACTGCAGTGTGAACGTGCCGAGCGCTTCCATGCCGCCGTCGCTTCGGCTGGACGAGGTGATCAGGTCGATCGTGCCGGTGACCGTCGGTTGGAAGGCAGGCAGATCGCTCAGCGGGCGATCGATCAGCTCGATGAACGCCGCCGCCACCACGCCAGGGATCGCATCGAGCTCGGCTCGTCCGGCGGGGTCCAACGCCTCGATCGGCACCGGAACGCGGTTCCCGATCGTGTCGACGCCGAACCCGCCTTGGATCGCAAGCGCCCCGCGCTCGTGCATCGCCCCGACGTCCGCCATCGCCGACCTCAGCTCCGCCTCGCTGAAGTCGGCGCCGTCCGCGAGGCAGACCTGCAACGAGCCGAATGCATCGAGCAGCGGCTGCCGGTAGCGATCGAGATCGCGAGCGAACCACAGGGTCACGACGTTCGTCCGTTGGTCGATCCACGCCCCGGCCAGCACGGCGGAGTCGCCGTCGCCGCGGCCGACGACCGGGTTGGCGATCTCCAACGTGCGCGAGGTGTCGACATCCGCCGGGTTCGACATGCCGGGGCACAGCGAAGCGAACACCGGCTCCGGGAATGGCGACGCCCCGGGTGCGAGGGGCTCGGCGAGCAGCAGCCGCGCGCCGTCGTACCAACCGCGGGCGACGGCGACCGCTCCGTCAGCCACCGCGTCGCCGCTGACACCTTCGATCGCGATCGGCGTGCGGCACCCGCTCTGCTGCACCGGGCAGAGCCCGCTTGCGCCGAGCACACCCGTCACGACCACGGCGACGCCGCGCTCGTCCGTGACCAGACCGCCGGCGGTGGTGGTCGTCGAGTCCGCGACGGACGCAGGGCTCGTCGGCGGCACGGTCGATCGAACGCTCGATGTCGATCCGCACGCCGAGGCGACCACGACGATCACTGCCAACGTCGCTCCCCGCAGCGCCATCGCCGAACGGTACTCGCGGCGGAACGTCAGTCTTCGGCGAGCCAGGCGTCGATGAGCTTGCGGGCGATGGAGATGCGCGGTGGGATCGACGGCAACGCATCGCGGGTGTACCACTGCGCGTCCATGATCTCGGTGGGGTCGCACTCGATCTCACCGGACTGCCACTCGGCGCGGAAGCCGACCATCAGGCTGTGCGGGAAGGGCCACGGCTGGCTGCCCTGGTACGACACGTTGCCAACGTGGAGCCCGACCTCCTCGTGCACCTCACGGATCACCGCGCCCTCCAGCGACTCACCCGGCTCGACGAACCCGGCGAGGCAGCTGTACATCGGCGCCCGGAACGCCACGCCCCGTGCGAGCAGCGCCTGCTGGTCCGGGCCCGGAGGGCCCTTGGTGACGAGGGTGATCATTGCCGGGGCGAGGCGCGGGTAGGCGAGCTGACCGCACGCCGGGCACTTCATCGCCCGCTCGTTGGGCTGCTGCTCGTTCGGCGTGCCACACCGTCCGCAGAAGCGATGGGTGCGCGCCCACTCGGCGATCTGCACGGCCCGTCCGGCGACCAGCCACTCGGTCTCCGACGAACGACCGAAGTAGGAGAACAGGTCGAGCGCGGCGCCGTCGCTGGGGTCTTCCCCCACCGGCACGTCGACGGCCCAGCAGGCGACGTCGTCCAGCATGCCGAGGAAGTGCGGAGCGCTCGCATGCTCCTGGCGATCGCTGATGTAGACGGAGGCACCGACCACGTGGATGTAGCGATGGCCCGTCGGGGAGTCCGGCGCGGTGAACGCCGGCTTGAAGCTGGTCACGGGTCGCACCGTAGGCTGGCGACATGACCAATGTCGTGATCGTCGATGCTGTCCGCACCCCCATCGGCCGCCGTGGCGGCGGCCTCTCCACTCTTCACCCGGCCGACACGCTGGGCCTCGTCCAGAAAGCCATCGTCGAGCGCACCGGGATCGATCCGGCCGAGATCGGTCAGGTCATCGGCGGTTGCGTCAGCCAGGTCGGCGAGCAGGCGTTCAACGTCATCCGCACCGCCTGGCTTGCTGCCGGCCTCCCCCTGTCCACGCCGGCCACCACGGTCGACACGCAGTGCGGCAGCAGCCAGCAGGCCACCAACCTGGCGTCGTCGCTCGTCGGTTCCGGGGTCGTCGACGTCGCCCTCGCCTGCGGTGTCGAGGCGATGAGCCGGGTGCCGATCGGCGCTGCCGGCAACAAGGCGTTCGGCCTGGGCATCCCGATCCCCAAGACCTACTTCGGCCGCTACGAGATGACCTCCCAGTTCGAGGGTGCGGAGCGCATCGCCGAGAAGTGGGGCATCAGCCGCGAGGACACCGACGCGTTCGGGTTCCTGTCGCAGCAGAACGCCGCTCGCGCCTGGGCCGAGGGCCGCTACGAGGGCCAGTACATCACCGTCGAGGCACCGGATCCCGACGTCGACGGCGTCTCCCCCGGCACCACCCACACGGTGTCGCGTGACGAGGGCCTGCGCGAGACGACGATGGAGAAGCTCTCCACGCTGAAGCCCGTCGCCCGCGAGAACGGCGTGCACACCGCCGGAAACTCCAGCCAGATCAGCGACGGCGCCGCCGCCGTGATGCTGATGACCGAGGAGAAGGCCGCCGCGCTCGGCCTCACCCCGCGTGCCCGCATCGTCGACACCTGCCTCGTCGGTGTCGATCCGGTCCTCATGCTCACCGGCCCGATCGACGCCACCGAGCGCCTGCTGGCTCGCACCGGTCTGAGCATCGACGACATCGACACCTTCGAGATCAACGAGGCGTTCGCCTCGGTCGTGCTCGCCTGGCAGAAGGCAGTCGGCGCCGACCCGGCCAAGACCAACCCCAACGGTGGCGCCATCGCCCTCGGCCACCCCCTCGGCGGCACCGGTGCGTTCCTGATGACCAAGGCCCTCTACGAGCTCGAGCGCACCGGCGGCAAGTACGGCCTGATCAGCATGTGCTGCGGCGGCGGTCTCGGCACCGGCACCATCATCGAGCGCATCTGACCCTGCGCCCTCGGGCGCGACGCCTGCCAGGTCGATCCGAGTACTGAACGCGCGGCAGCCGCGCGTTCGATACTCGGTTCGACCCGGTCCGAGTACCGAACGCGCGGTGGGCGCGCGTTCGATGCTCGGGTGCGGCGGGCCGTGGGGTTGGGGACTCGAACGAGCCCGGTAGAACTCGCGGCGTGCGTCGCGCCATCGTCCTCCTGCTCGTGAGCCTCGCCGCGTGTTCGAGCTCGCACGCGAGCAAGCCGCCGTCGACGGGAGTGCTCGAGGAGAACGCGACGCTCGACCGGGTCGTCGACGGGGACACGATCGACGTGCGCATCGACGGCTCGACCGAACGGGTGCGTCTGATCGGCATCGACACGCCGGAGACCAAGAAGCCGAACACGCCCGTGCAGTGCTACGGGCCCGAGGCGACGGCCAACACCAAGCACCTGCTGCCGGAGGGAACACCGCTGCGACTCGTCCGCGACGTCCAGGCCCGCGACGACTACGGCCGGCTCCTCGCCTACGTCTACCGCGCCGACGACGGCACGTTCGTCAACCTCCAGATCGTCGCCCAGGGCTACGCACACACGTTGACCATCCCGCCCAACGTCGCCTTCGCCGATCAGTTCGTCGCCGCAGCACGTGACGCCGAGCACGACAACCTGGGGCTCTGGAGCGCCTGCACGGGATAGCGTTGCCGCCGATGCTGTCGCTCGCCGAACGCCTCGGGCATCCCGCCGACGCCCGCCTGGTCATCATCTCCTGCGACGACCTCGGCAGCTGCCACGCCGCCAACGTCGGGGTCTTCGAGGCGATGCGCGCCGGACTGGCCACGTGCACCTCGTTGATGGTGCCGGCCCCCTGGTCACGCGACGCCGCCGAGCACGCGAGGCCAACCGATGACATCGGCGTGCACCTCACGCTCAACTGCGAGTACGCCACGTACCGATTCGGCCCGATCACGCACGCCCCGTCGCTGCTGTCGGGCGACGGTGGCTTCCCGGCGCGCATCGACGACCTGTGGGAGCACGCCGATCCGGCCGAGGTGCTGCGCGAGTGCCGTGCCCAGATCGAGCGCACCATCGCCTGGGGCATCGACCCGACGCACCTCACCCCGCACCTGACGGCGATCACCCTGCGCCCCGAGTTCTTCGACGTCTACCTCGAGCTGGCCGTCGAGTTCCGGCTGCCGATCCGACTGCCGTCGACGATCAGCGCCGAGCAGGCCGGGTTCCCGTTTCGCAAGCTGGCGGCCGAGGAAGGCGTGATCTTCCCCGACCACTTCGACCACGACTGGCGCGCCGGCAGCCGCGAACGCGTCTACGAGACGATCGCCCACCTGCAGCCCGGCGTCACCGAGGTGCACGTGCAGCCGGTGATCGACACCCCCGAGGTGCGCGCGCTGACCGACGCCGCCGAGTCGTGGATCGACGACCACCGCCTGATGACCGACGACCTGCGCCTGGCCGAGCTGCTGCGGGCCACCGGCGCCGTGCGGATCGGCTACCGCGACCTCAGGGACGCGATGCGAGCCGGGTGAGCTCGGTGGCCGCAGCGCCGCTGCGGAACAGCGCGAACAACGCGCCCGTGGAGCCCGTGCTCTTCAACTTGCCCTGCATGAACGCCACCGCCGGATCGGCCGTCGCGTCGGCCGCCGGCACCGTGATGACGACATCGGCGTCGTCGGGCCCGTCGACGACCTCGTCGTTCTTGCCGAACACGACGCGGTACTGGACGGTCACGACCGTGCCTCCACCGATTCGCGCACGCCGGCGAACAGATCGGTCTCGATCTCGCCTGCGGCGGGCTCGCCGACCAGCGAGCGAGCGAGGACCCACTCCTCGTACGGATGTGCCTCGGCCAGCTCCTCGTCGGTGAGGCCGAACCACCACGACTCCTTGGGATCGACCTGCGTCGCGTGCGCACGCAGCGCGCCCGACCGCGCCCACAGGTACGGTCCGACGTCGAGGATCGTCGTGATCCGGTCGTCCTGGCTGGGGCGCTCGAGCCACTTCTCGTCGAACGGCGACGCTCCACGCAACCGGATCATCGCCTCGTGCACCGCCATCAGCCGAGCCTTCGACCAGACCGTGTAGTACATCTTCGACGGCTGGAACGGCTCACCCAGCTCGGGGTACCACGCCGGGTCGCCGGCGCGATCGAAGGCCAGCACCGAGATGTCGTGGACCTTGACGTGATCGGGGTGGGGGTAGAACTTCTGGTCGTCGCCGTAGGTCAGGATCACCTGCGGACGCTCGGCGCGGATGATGGCGACCAGCCGGCCGACCGCCTCGTCCATCGGCGCCTGGTGGAAGGAATCCGGGTGCTCGTTCGGCGGCGTGTCGACCATGCCCGAGTCGCGGTAGCCGAGCATGATCACCTCGTCGAAGCCGATGACCTCGGCCGAACGAGCCAGCTCCAGCGGGCGCAGCTCGGCCAGCACGGCCTTCTCCTGCTCGGGCTCGAGGCCGTGGAACGGCTGGCCGGGCTCGCGCAGCCCGGGGTTCTGGAGGTCGCCCTCCTCGCCGCCGGTGCAGCAGACCAGCACCGTGTGCACGCCCTCGGCCTTGTACATGGCCAGCGTGGGCGCACCCTTCGACGCTTCGTCGTCGGGGTGGGCGTGGACGGTGAGCAGGCAGAGGCGCTGATCGGTCATCCAGCCAGAGGCTACCTAGACTCCCGCCGTGCGCCGTCTCCTCATCCTCACCTCGATGGCGATCGTCCTGGCCATGGTCGGCGCCGGTTGCAACGACGACGGGCGCACGCTGCGGCCGGCCAAGCCGAGCCAGAACCAGACGATCAGCACCACCGTCGCACCCACCGACCCGGTGATCGGCGAGGAGGGGGCCTTCGGTTCGCTGCCGGTCTTCGTGCCCGGCACCGACGTCGGGGTCGACGACACCACCGTCTCGGCGTTCACCGTCACCGCGCCGTGGCGCGACGCCGGGGCCATCGACGCCCGCTACACGTGCGACGGAGCGAACGTGTCGCCGGCACTGAGCTGGACTGCGGCACCGGTGGGCACGGTGGAGATCGCCATCACGCTCACCGACGACGACGCGCCAGGATTCGTGCACTGGGTGATCGGCGGAATCGACCCCTCCAACATCGCCCTCGGCGAGGCCACCGTGCCGGAAGGTGCGTACCAGGCAACGAACGGCGACGGAGAAATTGGGTATTCCGGCCCATGCCCTCCGACGGGTTCAGAGCATGGGTACCGCGTCACCGTCCACTATCTTGGCCAGCAGATCGAACTCGGAGATGGAGCGGACGGCCATGACCTGCTGCTGGCGGTGGATTCAGCGTCAATCGCCTTTGCTGAAGTCACGGGTACCTACAGTCGGCCCTGACCGGAGCCGATACCTCACGAGAACCTGGCAACACCACTGAGGATGGCGGACATCAACGACGCGCTCCCATCGCTGCCGGTCGGCCTGTTCCAGGCTGACCGCGACGGTCGCATCACCGCGGCGAACGCGGCGTTCGGCGCGCTCCTGGGCGGGTCGGGCACCTCGGTCGGCATGCCGCCGTGGGCCTCCGCCCACCCCGGCGATCGCGCGTCCGCTGAGCTGACGTGGCGCCGCGCTGCCGAACGCAACGAGGACGTGCTCGTCGAGTTCCGCGTGTGGCACGCCGAGGGCCGCATGGTGTGGGTGCGCATCGACGCCAGTCCGGTGCTCGACATGAGCGGCCGCACCACCGGCTACGCCGGCACCGCGCTGAACCAGACCGAGACGGTGCGCCAGCGCGTCCTGCTCGACCGTCTCCTCGGCGTGATGGGTGCCAGTGACGACGCGGTGATCATCCTCGACCGCAACGGCGCGCCGGTGTTCACCAACCCGGCGGCCAAGACCCTGTTCGGCTTCGACGACGCGATCGACCTCATCCGCGATCCGTCGGCACGTGGGCTGATGCAGATCATCCGCGATCAGGTCCCGCGCGAGGTGCTGCACGCGTCCGAGTCCTCCACGTGGTCCGGCGAGGTCGGCTTCCGCGGGCCCGATGGGTTGGAGCGCACGCTCGACGTCGACCTGCTGCTCCAGCGATCCGAGGACGGCGTCATCGAGTACTGGGGAGGCGTCGCTCGCGACGTCACCGCCACCAAGCAGCTGCAGTCCGAGCTCACCCGGCAGGCCAGTCACGACTCGCTCACCGGGCTGCCGAACCGGATGCTGTTCCTGCGCACCGCGGCCGACGCGTTGGAGCGCAGCAAGGCCACACGCGCCCACGTCGCCATCCTGTTCCTCGACGTCGACAAGCTGAAGGACGTCAACGACACGGTCGGGCACGAGGCCGGCGACGCGCTGCTCGCCCAGGTGGCCCACCGTCTGGCGCACGCGACACGCCCCACCGACGTCGTCGGACGCATCGGCGGCGACGAGTTCGTCGTGCTGTGCGAAGGGTCGATCGACGAGCACGGAGCCCTCGACCTCGCCGAGCGCGTCCGCCTCGGGCTCACCGGCAAGATGATGGTCCACGGCGTGGAGGTCGATCTCACGGTCAGCGTCGGTGTCGCGCTCACCTCGCCGAGCCAGGTCGCCGACATGGGCGCGGTCACCAGCCACGAGGCGGCGGTCACCCTGCTGCGTCACGCGGACACGGCGATGTACGTCGCCAAGCGCCGTGGCCGCTCGCGCTGCGAGCTGTACACCGAGGCGATGCGGGCCCAGAACCGCGACCACAAGCTGATGTCGAACGAGCTCGAGCAGGCGTTGGCCGCCGGGCAGCTGAGCCTGGCGTACCAACCGATCCTGTCCACCCACAGCGGGCGCACCGTCGGCGCCGAGGCCTTGCTGCGCTGGCAGCACCCGACGCGTGGCCTGCTGCTGCCGGCCGAGTTCGTGCACCTCGCCGAGGAGAGCGGCGCCATCGTGCCGATCGGCGACTGGGTGATCCGTCAGGCCTGCCTCGACGCTCGCGCCTGGCTCGACTCGGGCATCGTCGATCGCGGCTTCTCCGTGCACGTCAACATCGCCGCCCGCCAGCTGCTCGAGGGCGCCTTCGTCGAGCGCGTGCTCGGCACCGTGCGCCAGGTGGAGCTCAGCGCCCACCAGCTGACGCTGGACTTCGACGAGGAGACGTTGAACGACGACCAGCCGGGCAACCTGCGGTCGTTGCAGGCGCTGCGCCGCTTCGGCGTGCAGCTCGCCCTCGACGGGTTCGGCCGCGGCAACTCGTCGCTCACCGCACTGCGCACGTGCGAGGCCGACGTGCTCAAGCTCGACGGCACCGTCGCCCGTTCACTCGGCAGCGACGGCGACGACGACCCGATCGTGCGCTCGATCATCCAGCTCGCGCACGCGCTGGACATGCAGGTGGTCGCCGAGTGGGTCACCACCGCTGATCAGCTGCACCGTCTGCGGATGCTCGGGTGCGACATGGTGCAGGGCAACCTGCTCGGCGAGCCGGCCGACGCCGACATGTTCGCCAACCGCTCGCGCCGCTAGCTGGAGATCGCCAGCGCGTCGAGCGAGTCGGCGAACTTCTCGATGGCGGCAGCGCGACGCGTCGGCAGGTGCTCCAACGGCGGGTCGCTCGGCCGGTAGCCCTTGAGGATCTGGCGGGCGACGGTGACCTTGTGCACCTCATCGGGGCCGTCGTAGATGCGTGCGGCGCGAGCGGCGCGGTACATGCTCTCGAGCGGGAGGTCGGTGGTGTAGCCGAGCGAGCCGTGGATCTGGATGGCGCGGTCGATCACGTTGTAGAGCACCTTGGCGCCCCAGAACTTGATCACGCCGATCTCGACGCGAGCATCGCTGTAGTGCTTGCCTGCGGCATGCAGCTGATCCATCTTCCACGCGGCCTGCAGCGTCAGCAGACGGGCCGCCTGCATCTCGGCGTAGCTCTCGGCGATCCAGTCCTGCACCATCTGCTTCTCGGCCAGGATCGAGCCGTGCGTGTAACGGGTGAGGGCGCGCTCGCACAGCATGTCGAAGGCGCGGCGGCTCTGGCCGAGCCAGCGCATCGCGTGGTGGATGCGGCCGGGCCCGAGGCGCTTCTGGGCCAGTGCGAAGCCCTGGCCGATGCCGGCCTCGCCACCGACGATGTTCTCGAACGGCACGTGCACGTCCTCGTACAGGACCTCGGCGTGCCCGCCCGGCTCGCCGGTCTTGTGGTCGGGCTCGCCCATCGTCGGCACGTCGCGGACGATGTTCACGCCCGGCGTGTTCGTCGGCACGATGATCATCGAGTAGTTCTTGTACGGCATCTCGTTGTCGCCGGTCTTGCACATCACGATCAGGAAGTCGCTGATCGAAGCGTTCGACGAGAACCACTTGTGTCCGTTGATCACCCATTCGTCGCCGTCGCGCTCGGCGCGGGTGGTCAGCAACGTCGGGTCGGCGCCGGCGCCGGGTTCGGTCATCGAGAAGCAGCTGCGGTACGTGCCGTCGAGCAGCGGTTGCATCCACTTCTCGCGCTGCTGATCGGTGCCACCCACGGCGATCAGCTCGGCGTTGCCGCTGTCCGGCGCGTTGTTGCCGAACACGCTCGGGCCGTACGGCGTGGCGCCGAGGATCTCGTGCATCAGACCGAGCTTCACCTGACCGAAGCCGAGCCCGCCCATGTCCGGCGGGAGGTGCGCGGCCCACAGGCCCTGGCGCCTGACCTCTTCCTTCAACGGATCGGTGAGCCGCTTGAACGTGGCGCGCCCCTCGGGCGTGCGCCACTCGTCGGCCAGCGTCTCCAGCGGCATGATCTCGTCACGCACGAAGGTGCGCATCCACGCCAGCTTCTCTTCGAATTCCGGTTCCGTCTCGAAGTCCCATGCCATGGCCGCGGACACTACGACCGAACTCCGGCACGTCCCGAGTCCAAGCCGACAGCGCGTCCGTACACTCCCCCGCATGAGCCTGGAGTTCGGTGACGTGGCCAGCGTGGCCGTGCTCGGGGTGATGGCGTTGCGCCTCACCACCGGGGCGCGTCGCAGCCGCACCGCCGAGGGGCGCTCGATCATCAGCGAGGTGCGCCGTGGCATCGGTTGGCGTCACGTGTGGCCGGTGCCGTTCGTCTTCGCCGCGCTGATCGCCGTCGCCTACCCGCTCCTGTTGATCCCGCCGCTGCGATGGGGCTGGTGGTCGGCGCTCGGCGGCTCGGGCAACCCGGTGTTCGGTTCGTCGTCGACCACCGCCGGCACGGTGTGGGAGGTGCTGATCCCGCTGGCGTTCATCGCCCTGCTGGTGCCAGCGCTGCCGCTGTTCGCATACGCCGAGGAGCGAATGTTCCGCACCGGCGCCGAGGACTGGTCGCGGCCGAAGCGAGCGTTGAAGGTGCTCCAGTTCGGGATGATCCATGCACTGATCGGCATCCCGATCGGCGCCGCGCTGGCGTTGTCGATCGGCGGCGCGTACTTCATGTGGGTGTACCTCCGGTCGTACCGAGAGCTCGGCGTGCAGCGAGCCGCGACCTTCGAGTCCACCCGCGCCCACACCGCCTACAACGCGTGCATCATCGTGCTCGTCGCCGTTGCCATCGTGCTGGACGCTGTGCTGTGAAGGTCGGGCTGTGAGGATGGTTCTGTGAGCATCGGCATCCTCGACGTTGCGGTCGACCGCACCAACGCGATGACCGTCACCTTCGACGACGAGCTCGTTGCGGTCTTCCCCGTCGCCGAGCTGCGCGCGGCGTGCCCGTGCGCGACGTGTCGCGGGATGCGCGAGCGCGGTGAGGTGGCCTGGCCTCGGGCCGGGCAGGCGCCGACGATCTCGGTGATGGACGCAGAGCTCACGGGGGCATGGGGCATCTCGATCCGCTGGAGCGACGGTCACGACACGGGGATCTACGCCTGGTCGGTGCTGCGGCGTTGGTGGGACGCCGGGCTCGACGAGCCGATGGTGATCGATCCGGTGCCCGGCAGCTGACAGCGCGCCGCCGACCGGGTGCGCGTCGGTCCCGTCGGTAGCCTGACGACGTGTCATTGCCGCAACCTCCGGTGCTCGAACACTGCTACCGGCACCCCAACCGCGAAGCCGGACGGCGCTGCACGCGCTGCGGCAAGCCGGCCTGCAGCGAGTGCCTGGTGCAGGCCGCCGTCGGATCGCACTGCCTCGACTGCGCCAAGGCCGCCCGTCCGGATGTGAAGACCCGGGCCAAGTTCTGGACGGCCGGCCAATCGGCCCTCGTGTCCCGCGTGCTGATCGGGATCAACGTCGCCGTGTTCCTCTGGGTCGTCGCCGGCGACAGTGCGGCGCTCGGGTTCAACTCGGTGACACAGCGGTTGTTCGACCTCGGATTGAGCAAGGAGCTCCTCCAGGGCATCACGTTCCGAGGGCAGACGATCGTCGAATCGCACGAGTGGTACCGCCTCGTCACCAATGGCTTCATCCACTTCGGGATCCTGCACTTGTTGATGAACATGTACTCGCTGTACATCCTCGGTCGGGTGCTCGAGCCGGTCCTCGGCGGCGTCAAGTTCGGTCTGCTCTACGCGGCCGGCCTCCTCGGCGGGTCCGCAGGTGTGTTGCTGCTGGGGAACAACGCCATTTCCGGCGGAGCCTCCGGAGCGATCTTCGCCCTGCTCGCGGCAGGCGTCATCGCCATGTGGCGCCAGGGCGTGAGCCCGATGCAGTCACAACTCGGTCAGCTCTTCCTGCTCAACATCTTCATCACGTTCATCGGCAGCCGGTACATCTCCGTCGGCGGCCACCTCGGCGGTGCCGCGGCCGGTGCCATCTGCGGCTTCGTCATGTTGGCCCCGCGGTGGAAGCCCGTGCCGGACTGGGCCAAGTACGCAACACCGGTCGCAGTCGCGATCGCCGCGGTGGCGATCAGCGTGGCCGTTGTGGGCTGAGCGCGCGTCGTTTGCTGCGGCGCAATGGCGGGCGTGGCAGGTGCTCGGGCATGCGATCGCTGCTCCACTTGGCCGGTGGCGCCATCACCAGTGCGCACAACGAGACGAGCACGGTGTCGTAGTTGACGCGCCAGCCGGCGTAGTCGCGCCATGCCTTGTCGAGGTCCTTGCGCAGCGGCACGTCCATCGCCCGAAGCTCCACGCACAGGAGGTCGAACTCACGACGGCTGACCGAGATCGGGTCGCCGGACTGCGGGTCGGGGTCGTACTGGATCGAGAAGTAGTCGGCGATGCGGCGCAGGCACAGGAAGCCGGTGCGCAACGTGACCTCGGCGCGGCCGTCGCGCGGCACGTCGACGGTGGACGCGACGATCGCCGCCGTGTCGAGCACGCAACCTGCTGCCGTGATCCAGCTGCGTTCGGGGTGCGGCGACCGGAAGAAGACGAGCGCCGGCTGGCTGGTGTGGCTCTCCTCGATGTCGACGAACCACTGCTCCCACGGCGTGAACACGTCGGACTGGATGTCGGCCAGGCGGCCGATGCGCTCGTAGCGCACGAGCAGCTCGGCAGGTGACGGCGGCAAGCCGGCGCGCACCTCGAGCATCCCGACGTGCGCTTCGCGGCGACTGAACGCGCCGTAGATGGTGGGCAGGTAGGAGATCATCAGCGAGATCAGGCCGAGCCCGATGCCCGCTTCGACGAACTCGAGGGTCACCCGTGGGGTGCCGGTCGGGCGGACGAAGCCCAGGGTGAACAGCGACGAGCCGCTGGTGATGAACGCCTCGGAGATCGGGTCGACCCCGCTCCCCCAGAAGATGCCCATGAACCCGACCACCACCAGCGTCGCCCACACCGCCGGCAGGCTGACCAACCCGAGCGGGGCGTACACGGCCATGACGGCATCACGCCGGGCGAACGACGACTTCGCGGGGGCGATCCACTGGAACACGCGGCGGATCGCCAGGAAGTGCGCCCGGGTCAGCAGCGACGGAAAGGCACGAGGCACCACGACCGTCCGCAAGGCCGACGCCAGCGTGACGACGACCAGCACAACACCCGCTACCAGCGCCAACGCGCGTCCGACGATCACCCGCCAACCCTGCCACAACCCGCCCGCCAACCCTGCCACAACCCGCCCGCCAACCCCTGCCACACCCCGCCCGCCAACCCCTGCCACACCCCGCCCGCCAACCCTGTCACACCCCGATGTCACCATGAAGCCATGACCAACCGCACCGCCTCCACCAGCCGCCCGTCGGCCCGCGCTGCTCGTCCCGAACAGCTCAACCTGCTCCCCGCTTCCTCCCAGCCGCTCCAGTTCCGGCTGGATCGGGCCACCCGCGAGCGTGGGCTCGCCCACGTCGCCGCGATCCGCCGCCAGCTCGCCGAACGCGCCGCCCACACCTCGTCCGAGCGGGCGGCGTGAGCGGCGCTGCGGTCAACCGGCGGTGGGCGCCAGGGCGCGCACGGCCTCCCAGTGCTTCAGATCCGGATCCAACGGCAGGATCGCCAACGAACTGGTCGTGACCCCGTTGTCGAAGTAGCGCTGGATCGTCGCCCGGCACTGCGCCGGCGAGCCGTGCACCACGATCTCGTCCACCACGGAGTCGGGGATCGCTGCCAGGGCCGCCTTGCGATCGCCGGCCTGCCACGCCGACCACATGCCGGCCAGCACGTCACCGCGGCCCAGCCAGCGGTGGAACTCGGCGTAGACGGGCACGTTGAGGTACGCGGCGATGGCGAACTTGGCTGCAGCGCGGACCACCTCTGCGTTCTCGCTCGGGCAGACGAAGATGCGAGCAACGATCTCCTTCTCGACACCGCCCGCGGCGTCGTTGACCACCTTGACCACCTTCGGCACGTCGTCGGGCCCGAGCCAGTTGATGATCGCCCCGTCGCCCTCGCGGCCGGCCAGGCGCAGCATTCCTTCGCGCAGCGCGGCCACCAGGATCGGCGGCTGCTGCTCTGGGCGCACGCCGAGCCGGAAGCCCTGGACCTCGAACGTGTCGTACTGCTTGCTCACCTTCTCGCCGCTCAACGCGTCACGAAGGAGGCGGACCACGTCGCGCACCTTCTTGTACGGCTCGACGAAGGGCACACCGTTCCACCGCTCGACGATCACGTTGCTGCTCGAGCCGATGCCGATGGCGAACCGGCCGGGTGCGGCATCGGCCATCGAGGCAACGCTCTGGGCGAAGCACGCAGGCGAGCGCGTGTACGCCGGCACGATCGCCGTGCCCAACCGCAACCGCGGCTCCCACGCCGCAGCCATTGCCAACGGCGTGAAGGCGTCGGCACCGTCGCTCTCCGCCGACCAGATGTCGGTGTAACCGAGATCGGCCAGCTCGGCCAGCTTGTCGCGGTGGCTGTGCAACGGCCCGGGCAGTGGAACGGTCATCCCCGGACGGATCGGCAGCGCCATCGTGTTCTCCTCTGGTAGCAGTCAGCGAGCCGGTGGCTCCGTGCCCTTCCACATTCGCACAATGCAGCTCTGGCTGGCGGTAGCGAGCAACGTGCCGTCCTCGGCGAACATGTGCACCAGACCGTGGCCGAAGCCGCGCTCCACGGCGTGCACGCGGATGTCGAGCAGCACCCACTCGGTCGGCACGAGATGCACCACGCGCAGCGTGTTGTCGAGGCTGTTGCCACCGCCCATGACGCCGAGCGACTGACCGACGCCCATCGGCACGAAGTCGCCGAGGATGGCCAACGTGGCGGCGTCGACGCCCTCGATCACGTCGGGCAGGCGTGCCCACATGATCGTCTGACCATCACCCTTGCTGCCGTCGAGCGACTCCATCGGCCGACCTTTGACGTAGCGCTCCTCGAGCCGCTCGTGGATGGTCCCGCCGATGGGCATGCGATGCGTGCGCGGCGGCGAGGCCGACGGCGGCGGCACGTCGGGCATCACCTCCCACTGCCCGCTGAGGTTCATCGGTCGATGCCCGAGCGCGGCGTTGACGGTGAGGATCTCCCGATGACCGACGTGGCACACCGCTCGCGCCTGGGTCATCTGATGGCCCTCCACCGCGAGCGTCACGTCGATGTCGAGCACCTCGCCGGGGCGGGCGTACGACAAGTACTGCGCGGTCGCCCAGATGCACTCGCGCCCGCTCGTCCCCTCCATCGCCGAGATCGCTGCCGCCAACCCCGACCCGCCGTAGAGGAACCCGGCACCGGTGCACAGCCCCGGCGCCACCTCCATCCACCAACGGAACGGGTTGTGGCTCTGCTGCAAGCCGAGAAAGGTGCGACTGTCCATGCGCCGCCGACTCTAGGTGGGCGGCTGGTTCACGGCTGTGCGAAGTCGGGCGTCAGCACCAACCCGGACGTCGTGTCGAGAATCGTCCTGTCGCCGATCGGCGACGCCAGCGTGGCGGAGCCGAAGTCGGCACACTTGTCGTCGGTGTCGCTGGAGGCCACGGCCGTCAGCTGGATCTCGGTTGCCGTCTCTTTCACGGTGATCTTGGTGTCGCCGTGACAGACGCCGATCGTGAACGAGATCTCAGTCGAGGCGGGGCTAGCGGCCTCGACACCTGCGATGTCCCGCGGCGTCCGGTCTTCGCTGCACCCGGACGTGGCGAGGCACAGCAGTGCGATCGACATTCCCATTCGCAGCTCGCGCGACATCGTCGAAGCGTGCCTGTTCAACCGGCCGACTGCAAGAGTCAGGCGGTGATGTTGGCGATGTCGAGTGGGCAGACTTCGGTGCCGTCGGGTCGGTAGATGTGCCAGGTGCCGTTTTCGTCGCGGTGAACCCGGTAGCCGCGGGTGCGGAACCGGTTGTGGAAACCGCATTGGCAATCACCGTTGTCCAAGTCGGTGTGCCCGTCACGGATCCAGGGCAGCACGTGGTCGGTCTCGCAATGGTTGGCGTGGATCGGGCAGGTCAGCCAGATGCAGTGCCGATCGCGGATCGCGATCAGCTTGGCGATGTGCTTGGGGAACGTCCGTCGACGGCGCCCGTACTTGACCACTTGCCCGCTCTTGTCCATCACGATCTGGCGGACGTGGCCGCTGATCGTCGCGATCACCGCCGCTCGCGGATCGATCGAGATCCCGTCGACGGTCTCACACCGCAGCTTGAGCACATCGGCCGGATCCGGCCAGGGTGCGTCCTCACCCAACAGGCTCCGCAACGTCGCGTCATACGTCTGGTGGTCGATGACGATCCCGACATCGGGGGTGAACGGCTTGACGTTCACCGCCCCGGCGGCCGCGGCGGTGCGGAAGATCGTCATCAACGCGTCGTAGCAACGTTGTTGGTGGGTGCGCGCCAGCTGGTTCTTCGAGATCTTCGGCCCATACAGCGCGGTGGCGTGATCCCAGTCGGCAAGGAACTCGCCGGTGGTGAACTGTTCGTAGATCGCCCGCAACTCGACCCCGGTCGCGGTGTCACCGGCCGCGTTGAACCGGAACGACGGCCCAACGAACGACGTGCCCGCTGACCGTTGCTTGCGGGCGTCGTCGTGCCGCTTCAGGTGACCGTCCGGATCCGCATAGGCCAGCCAGCGTTCGGTGACGACGGTGAAGTCCGCGAACCGCATCGTCCGCGCCTGTTCCAACAACAGCTCCTCCGAACCGGCCAGATGATGCGCAGCGCGCGGGTTGCGCAACAGGCGGGCCAGCTCGTCGACCTGGCCGGTCCCGACGTCACCATCGACCCACGCGTCAGCGACACGCTTCAACTCACCAATGATGCGTGAGCGACGGACGTGTTGCGAGGCGGCCGGGGGCGAGCAGTTCGTCACCGCCGACACCCACTGCTGCACGCTGCGGTGACCATCCTCCGTCCACCGCTCCGTCGCCACCCCATGCGCGATCACCTGCGCGGCCAGCGCGTCGAGACGGCGGCGCTCGACCTCGATCCGCGCCAGGACATCATCGGTGGCCACACCAGCCAACGACCCCACATCCACGTTCAGCAATTCCGCCATCGCCATACGACCCATCAAACCATGGGGGTGTGACACGGTTCCCTGAGCGGACGACACTGCTCTCGATGAGATTCGAAATCCGCTACGAGAGAGTCTGGCGATGGTCGTTCACCCTCATCGGCCTCGGTCCGAGGCGAAGCGGCATCACCATCGACGGCGACATGGTGACCGTTCGCATGGGTTGGGCCTTCACGATGGCGGTGCCGCGCGACGCCGTCGAAGCAGCAGCGGAAGAACGCCGCTTCATCAGCCGCGGCGTCCACGGCTGGCGCGGCCGCTACCTCGTCAACGGCTCCGGCAAGGGCCTCGTGCGACTGACGATCGACCCACCGCAACGAGCCCGAGCGAGCCTGTTTCCCGTCAAGGTGGGCGAGCTCATCGTGTCCGTCGACCAACAGCAGCACCTGCTCGCCACGCTTGGTTCGCCTGACGACGTCTAACGTCCGGGCATGTCTGATGCACCTTGGCAGGGAGATGCCTGCTCACTCGTCGAGGAGTTCCGCGCCGGTCGGCGGTCGCCGTTGGAAGAGCTGCGGGCGGTCTACGCCGCCGTCGACGCGAGCTCGATGAACGCGTTCAGCCACTTGCCTCGCGAAGAGGCGGAGTCGGCCGCTGCCAAGGCCGATGTGTCGCTGCCCTTCGGTGGCGTGCCGATCGGCGTGAAGGAGCTCGATCACGTTGCCGGCTGGCCGGCAACCGAGGCGTCAGTGCCGCTGCGCGACGAGATCAGCGACTACACGAGCACGATGGTCGAGCGCGTCCGCGACATCGGCGGCGCAGTGCTCGCCGCGCAGACGACGGCAAGCGAGTTCGGCGGCGTCAACGTCACGCGCACGCTCCTGCACGGCACCACGCACAGCCCGTGGCAGCACGGCAAGACGCCGGGCGGCAGCTCGGGCGGCACCGCTTCGGCGGTCTCCGGCGGCATCCTCACGCTCGGCACGGCAGGTGACGGCGGCGGCTCGATCCGCATCCCCGCCGGCTTCACCGGTCTCGTCGGCCTGAAGGCCACGATCGGTCGCATTCCTCGTGGGCCGAAGGCGCTCTACGGCAACCTCACCGTCACCATCGGCTGCCTCTCCCGCTCGGTGCGCGACACGGCGCGCTGGTTCGACGTCACCAACGGCTTCGACGCTCGCGACCCGATCAGCCTGCCGAAGGTGTCAGGTTGGGAAGCGGGCCTCGGCACGCACCTCGACGCACTGCGCGGCGCGCGCGTCGTGCTCGATCCGAACTGGGGCAACGCGCAGGTCTCGCCGATCATGTGGGAGCAGCTCGAGGCCGAGGCACGTGCGCTCATCGCCGACACCGGCATGGTGCTCGTCGAAGGCGTCGACACCTCGCTGCCGCGCATGGGAACGGCGTGGAGCCTCAGCGGGTCCATCGGCACGGAAGCTCGCCTCGGCGACAAGTACCCGGCATGCGCCGAGGAGCTGACGTGGGAGATCAAGCGCGGTCTCGAGCAGACCTACGGCAAGTACGACTCGGTGGCGCGAGCCAAGATCGAGCGCCGACGCATGGAGCTCAACGAAGCCATGGCGCGCATCTTCGATCCGGCAACGGGCGTCGACTTCGTCATCACCGCCAGCAACCCCGACGTGTCGTTCAACGCCGACGGCCCCCTGCCCAAGACGTTCGGTGGCATCGAGGCCGGGGCCGGCAACAACGGCCGGTTGACGTTCGCCGCCAACCTGCACGGCAACCCGGCGATCTCGATCCCCGCCGGCCAGGTGGACGGACTGCCGATCGGTCTGCAAGTGGTGGGTCGCCACTTCACCGAAGAACTGCTCCTCGACCTGGCGTTGACCGCGGAGCGCAACCGCCCGTGGCCGCTCGTCGCTCCCTCGTCACCGGCCTGAGAGCGCACATCGCGCGACGGAAGTCAAGATTTCAAAAGCGGAAGCTTGCGTTTATTCTGATCGAGTGACGACGCCGCTGACGACCCACCAGCGCGTGCTCGCCGTCGGGCTCGTCCTCGGCGTGACGCTGGTGGCGTTCGAGACCACCGCGGTGATCACCGCGTTGCCGACCATCACCGACGAGCTCGGCGGCGATTCGCTCTACGGCGTCGCGCTCGCTGCGTACACGCTTGCCAACCTCGTCGCCCTCGTGGTGTCCGGCGAGCTGTCCGACCGCCGCGGGCCGGTGGTCCCCTTCGTCCTCAGCATCTCGACCTTCATCGTCGGACTGATCGTCGCCGCAGCTGCGACGTCGATGCCGATCGTCGTCGTCGGTCGGCTCCTGCAGGGCGCGGGAACCGGCGGCTACGCGCCGATCGCATACGTCCTCGTTCGACGCGCCTTCCCGGAGGACCGCCAGCCGATGATGTACGCGGTGATGTCCGCCGGCTGGGTGCTGCCGAGCCTCGTCGCCCCGGCCTTCGCCGGACTGGTGACCGAGCACTTCGGCTGGCGCTGGGTGTTCCTGTGCATCATCCCCGTCGCCGTCGCGGTCGGTGCACTCGCCAGCCAGCCGATGCGCAAGTACCCGCCGGTGGAGGACATCGACCGCCGCTCGACCCGCGTCCCGTCCGCGCTGCTTGCGGCCGCCGGGGTCGGCATGTTCGTCACCGGGCTTCGCTTGTCCAACCTGTTCGCCGCGATCGGCATCGCCGGCGCCGGTGTCGCCATCGCACTCCCCTCGCTGCGACGGCTCCTCCCGACCGGTGTCGGCCGGGCCCGACGTGGGCTGCCGGCCGTGCTCGGCTGTCGCCTGCTGGCGATGGCGACGTTCCTCGGTGCCGACAGCTTCATCCCCCTCGCCGCCGACCGCGTGCACCACGTCAGCGCGACGACGCAGGGCTTCGTCATCATCGGGGCCGCGCTGTCCTGGAGCGCTGGCAGCTGGGCGATCGCCAAGCGCACCGACATCGAGGCCCGGCGCGCCACGCGTTGGGGCTTCACGCTCCTCGTCATCGGCCTTGCGTTGGTCGCGCCCGTTCTGTGGGACGGCTGGCCGCTGTGGGCCACGTTCATCTCGTGGATGGTCGGTGGCCTCGGCATGGGGCTGATCTTCAACCCCACCACCGTCACGGCGATGAGCTACACCGAGAACGGCAAGGAGGGCGAGGTCAGCAGCCAGCTGCAGGTCTGCGACGCGCTCGGCTTCTCCGTGATGAGCGGCATCGGTGGGTCGATGGTCGCCATCGCCGACCGCACGTCGCTCGCCGACGGCCCCGCCATCGGCATCGTCTTCGCCGTCGCTGCGCTGCTGGCCGGGGTCGGCATCATTGCCAGCCGCGGCGTGCAGCCGTCAGGCGCGCCGGCGATGCGCGTGCCCGCCCCTGTGTGATCTAGGCCGGTTCGTCGGACACGATTCGCCCGCCGGACAGCTCCAGCGTTCGCGTGCGCCGCACGTGCTGCAGCAACGTGCGGTCGTGCGTGACGAGCAGCACCGTGCCGGCAAACGTGTCGAGCGCTTGCTCCAGCTGCTCGATGGCGGGCAGGTCGAGGTGGTTGGTCGGCTCGTCGAGCACCAAGCAATTCGACTGGCGAGCCATCAGCAGCGCCAGCACCGCACGCGTCCGCTCCCCCGGTGACAGCGAGCTCGTCGGGCGCTGCACGTGCGCCGCACCGATGCCGAACTTGGCCAGCAACGTGCGCGCCTCGCTGACCGTCATCCCGGTCGCGGCGAGGAACGAGTCGAGCATCGACCCACGATCACCGAGTTGCTCGCGCGCCTGCTCCAATCGACCGACGACCACCGACGGCCCGCGCCACTGCGCGCCCTCGTCGACGGGGATCTCACCGAGCAGCGCTCGCAGCAACGTCGACTTGCCGCTGCCGTTGGCGCCGACGACCACGATCCGTTCACCGAAGCCGACCTCCATCGACACCGGGCCGAGCGTGAACGAACCGCGCCGCACGACGGCGTCGGTGAGCCGCGCGACCACGTCGCCACTGCGCTCCGCCGCAGCAACCGTCAGCCGGAGCTCCCACGCCTCGCGCGGCTCCTCGACCACCTCGAGCCGCTCCAGCATCCGATCGGTGCGCGCCGCCTTGCCGGCCAGCTGCTCGGTCTGGTTGATCTTCCAGTTGCGGACGAACTTGTCGTTGTCATCCGGCTTCTTCTTCGCCCGCGACAACCCCTGCGACGCCCATTCGCGCTGTCGTTGCGAGCGCGCCTGCAAGGTCGACCGCTTCGCGTCGTACTCCTCGTACGCCTCGCGTGCGTGCAGTCGAGCGAGGTCCTTCTCGGCGAGGTAGCTCTCCCACCCACCGCCGTAGTGCGCGGCGTGATGACTGAACTCGTCGATCTCGACGACGTCGGTGACGACCGACTCGAGGAACGTGCGGTCGTGACTGACCAGCCCGATCGCCACCGATGAACCGAGCACGAACCGCTCCAACCGACGCAGGCCGTCGAGGTCGAGATCGTTCGTCGGCTCGTCGAGCAGCAGGACGTCGAAGCGGGCGAGCAGCAGCACGGCCAACCCCACCCGCGCCGCCTCACCACCCGACAGGCTGCTCATCGGCTGATCCAGCAAGCGCTCGTCGAGCCCGAGCTCCGCCCACGCATCCCCGATGCGCGAGTCGAGGTCGGCCGCACCCAGCGCCAGCCACAGGTCGAGCGCGGCCGAGTACCGATCATCCGCGCCCTCCTCCCCCGTCGCCAACGCGTTGGTCGCTGCCTCCAGATCCTCCGTCGCCTCCGCCGCGCCGGTGCGCCGCGCCACGGAGTCACGCACGGTCTCGTCCCCGCGCTCGGGCTCCTGCGGCAGGTAGCCGACGGTCGCGTTGGCCGGCGATCGGGACACCGTTCCTGCGTCGAGGTGCACCAGCCCGGCCACGGCGCGCAGCAACGTGCTCTTGCCGACGCCGTTCGGTCCGACGAGCCCGACGCGATGGCCGGGGTCGAGCTGCAGCTCGACATCATCGAGGATCAGGCGTGGACCGAGCGAGACGGTCAGCGAACGGGCGTGAAGTGAAGCAGCCATGACTCCCTTGAAGCGTAGGGAACCGATCGGTAACGTGCGAACGACTTCGGACGGGCGGTTCCTGTGATGCGATTGCGGGCCATGGCGTGGGTGTTCACCGGCGTGGTCGTCGCCGCGGGATGCGCGACCGACTCCGGGCCCGTGGCCATCCGCGCCGAGGCCAACACGACCACGACGTCGAGCACCTCGACGACCGTTCCGAAGACGACGACCACCGAGTCGACGGCGCCGCCGATCGCGGTACGACCCACGACGTTCGAGACCATCGCCCCGATCGAAGGCGCGGTCGAGCTCACCGAGCCGTTCACGTCGCCCGATGGCGTCTGGACCGCCGTCTTCATCACCCGACCCAGGCCCATCACGCAGGACGCGGGTGGAGCGACGGTCACCCTGTACACGGAGCAGCGCGGCAACGACCTGTTCGCCGTCGGCGCCGCCCCCGCTCCATTCGGCATCGCCGAGGACGACCTCGCCGTTGCGGTGCAGGGTTCCGTCGACAACGTGGGCGCCGCGCTCGCCTCGGAGTCCCCGACGACGGTGAGCGGCCACGCCGCGCGGGCGTTCGTCGCCGACCTGCAAGGGCCGCTCTCCGCACGGGTCTACGGCGTGGTCATCGATGCCGGCGACCAGCTCCTCGAGGTCATCGTCATCGATGCCGACAACGACAACAGCGCCGAGGCGCTGACCTTCGTCGCCTCCGTCACCCTCACCGCATGAGGACGTCGCGGCGCATCTCGGGCGCTCGTGCATCGACGCTGGCCGTGATGACGGTGGGCGCGCTCCTGATCGGTGCGTGCTCCGACGACGCCTCCGACACGGCCCACACGGCCGACGCCACGAGCACATCGGCCGCACCCACCTCGACCTCGGCATCGACCACATCGACCACATCGACCACGGTCGCGTCGACCAGGTCGACCACGGAACCGCCGACCACCACGGCAGCGCCACTCGACGGGCCCTACCGCGCGCCCGACGGCTCGTTCAGCGTCGAGTTCCCATCTCCGCCCGTCGTGCAGGTAGTCGACGAAGCGTTGGGCATCATCCTCTACATGGGACGGGAACCGAACAACGACCGGTTCAACATCGGCGTGCGTCCGCCGCCATCACCCAACCCAGACCTTGCCGCGCTCGCCCGAGATCAAACCTCGTTCATGGGTCCCGGCGTGCCCCACGTCAGCGACGTCACCGTGCAGGGCCACCGCGCGCTCCTCTGGGCGGTCGACGATCAGAGCGAGTACGCGGCACACGGTCTGATCATCGACACCGGCGATCGGCTGTTCTTCGTCAGCATGCTCGACGACGGCGCTGACAACGACGCTGAAGCCCTCGCCTTCATCGCCTCGTTCGTCCTGACCGGCTGACGCAACGCGTCGAATTGCGGCGAGACTGGGGCGATGAGCGACTCGGCAGTCCCCGGCACCCCCAGCACCATCGTCGGGATCTCCTTCGACGACCTCTTTCGCGCGCAGGAGTTCCTCACCGCGTCGATGCGCCTCGCGTCGAACAAGACCATCGAGCTGCGCGACGCCGTCACCATCGTCAAGACCGCCGAGGGCAAGACCCTCGTGCGCGAGACCGTCGACCCGCAACCGTTGCGCTCGGCGATGTCCGGCGCCGTGTGGAGCGGCCTCATCGGCCTGATGCTCGCCGGGCCCGTCGGCTGGCTCGCCGGCACGGCGCTCGGCGCCGGCGGCGGCGCCATCAGCGCCAAGGTGATCGACATCGGCATCCCCGACGCGTGGGTCGATTGGTTCCGCGATGCGGTGCAGCCCGGCACCGCCACGGTCATCCTCCTGCTCGGCCACTTCGACGAAGCGTCGACGATGGACGAGCTGCACCGCTTCAGCGGCGGCCACCTCGTGCACGCCAACCTCGACCCGCGGCGCATCGAACGCATCCGCGCCGCCCTCGACGAGCCGACACCCCGCGCCGAGATCGAACCGACGCCCGTGTCGAGCGATCTGTCCGAGAGCTGACAACATGCCCCGCCATGGGGCCGTTGGATGGAGTGAAGGTCGTCGACCTGTCGGTGATGATCTCGGGGCCGTTGGCCGCGATGATGCTCGCCGATCAGGGTGCGGACGTCGTCAAGGTCGAGTCGCCGGGGCTCGGCGACATGATGCGCTTCCTCGGCACGCAGAAGGGCGGGATGACCGGCATCTTCGCCAACAACAACCGTGGCAAGCGCAGCCTGGTCCTCAACCTGAAGGAGCCCGCCGGCGTCGACGTCCTGCAGCGTCTCGTTGCTGACGCCGACGTCCTCATCCAGAACTTCCGGCCCGGCGCGATGGAACGCCTCGGCCTCGGCTACGACGACCTCGCGGCGATCAACCCGCGGCTGATCTAGGTCAGCATCAGCGGCTACGGACCCGACGGGCCGAGCAGCCATCGACGCGTCTACGACCACGTCATCCAGGCGGCATCCGGCCTGGCTTCGGTGCAGCGCGATCCGGCCACCGGCGTGCCGTCGTTGTTCCGCACGCTGCTGTGCGACAAGGTCTCGTCGTACACGGTCGCCCAAGCGGTGACGGCGGCGCTGTACGCCAGGGCAACCGGCAAGGCGGAAGGTCAGCACATCGTGCTGGCGATGATCGACGCGGCGATCGCCTTCCTGTGGCCGGACTCGGCGATGGACGCGGCCCTGCTGGACGACGACGCCCACCGCACGCCGACCATCGGGTCCGGGTACGCAGTCACCCCGCTGGCGGACGGGTACGTCAGCGCGGGCACCGTGACCGACAGCGAGTTCCGCGGCATCTGCGCCACCTTCGGCCACCCGGAGATCGCCGACGATCCTCGCTTCAACACCCTGACGACGCGCATGCAGCACTTCGCCGAGCTCGTGCCCCTGCTGCGCGAGTACGCGTCGCAGACGTCCGTCGCCGACTTCCTCGCCGGGGCCGAGCAGTTCGACGTGCCGGCGGCGGCGATCAACAGCATCGAGCAGCTGTCCACCGATCCACAGGTGATGCACAACGAGGTGTTCGTCGAACGGCAGCACCCCAACGCCGGCACGATGCGCGAGCCACGCCCTGCCGCACGCTTCTCCGCGACCCCGGCCGCCGTCGCCGAACGCCATGCCCCGATGTTCGGTGAGCACAGCGACGAGATCGTCACCGGGCTCGGTCTCGACGCCGCCGCGCTGCGCGCCGCCGGCATCATCGCCTGATCAGGTCGCGAGCGGCTTCGGCAGCTCCTGCTGCAACGTCAGCATCGGCGCGAACAGATCGCCGAGGTCCTCGACGCGCTGCAGCACGTCGCGCCACTGGAACCGCAGTGGCGCACCCTCGGCGCACGCCGCCACCTCGTCCCACGTGACCGGCGTCGACACGGTCGGCTCCTGGCGGGCGCGCATCGAGTACACGCCGATCGTCGTCTTGTGCCGGGCGTTCTGGCTCCAGTCGATGAAGATCTTCCCGGGCCGCACCGCCTTGGCCATCGTCGTCGTGACGCGATCGCGCATCTGCTGCTCGAGCAGCTGCCCGACGGCCAGCGCGAAGTCGCTCGCCGCTGCATGCGTGCACGGCGTGTTCAACGGAACGTAGAGCTGCAGCCCCTTCGAGCCCGACGTCTTCGGCCACCCCTCCATGCCGACCGCAGCCAGCACGTCGCGTACCGCCAGCGCGATCTGGCAGCACTCGATGATCGTCGCCGGCTCACCGGGGTCGAAGTCGAACACGACAGCGCGCGGCGACTCGAGATCGGCGGACAGCGCCATCGGCACGTGCAGCTCCAGCGCCGCCATGTTGGCCGCCCACACCAGCGCGGCGGGCTCTTCGAAGTTGCAGTACCCGACGTCGCCGTTCCGGTCGCCTGGCCCGATGGCGACGGGGATCCACTCCGGGCGGTGCTTCGGGCAGCGCTTCTCGAAGAACCCTTGGCTGTCGACCCCGTTGGGGAACCGCTTCAGCGTGATGCACCGACCCGACAGGTGCGGCAGCATCGTCTCGGCGATGCGCGCGTAGTACTCGATGATCTCCGCCTTGGTGGTGCCCGTCTGCGGGTACAGCACCTTCTGCAGGTTGCTCAGCGAGACCTCGCGCTCACCGACGCGGACGGCGCTGCCCGGATCCTTCGCAGCCATGAGCTCGGGCCTACGCCGACTTGCGCGTGCGCGCCTTCGCCTTGGTCGCCTTGGGGATCTCGACCACGGTCTTGTCGGCCTGCTGCTCTGCCTTGGACTCGGGCTCCGGGTTGGCTGGATGGCGCTTGCGCGCCGCCTTGGCGGCCTTCACGCTCGCCTCCAACGCAGCCATCAGATCGACCACCTGCGGGGCGGCCGCGGCGGGCGCGACCGGCGTCTCGAACTCCTCGCCGGCGGCCTTGCGCTCGATGAGGTCGAGCACCTGCTCGCGATACGCGTCGCGATACTTCTCCGGTTCGAACTCGGCGGACAACGAGTCGACGAGCGCCTCGGCCATCAGCACCTCCTTCGGGCTGACCTCGACGGTGGTGAGCGTGTCCAGCTCCTCGATGCCGTTGAGGTTGACCACCTCGTCGGCAAAGACCATCGTGCTCATCATCAACGTGCCGTCGACGGCGCGCAGCGCGGCCACGTACTGCTTGTTGCGCATGACGAAGCGGCCGATGGCCACCTTGCCGGCCTCCTCCATCGCCCGCGCCAGCAGGACGTACGGCTTGGGCGTCTTGTCCGGGGCGACGATGTACGGCGAATCGAAGTACACCGGATCGATCTCGACGAGGTCGACGAACTCCTCGAGCTCGATCGTCTTCGTTGCCGACGGGATGAACGGCTCGAGCTCGTCGGGGTCGACGAGGATGTAGCGGCCCTTGCTGATCTCGTAGCCCTTGACGATGCTCTCGTCGGGCACCTCGGAGCCGTCCTCGGCGGACACCTTCTTGAGCTTGATGCGGCTCATGGTCCGCTCGTCGAGCTGGTTGAAGGACACGCTCTTCTTGCTCACCGCATGGAAGAGCTTGATCGGGATCGCGATGAGCCCGAAGCTGATCGTTCCACTCCACACTGGCCTGGGCATAGGTGCTCCAGTCTGCCCGACGTCGACGCAATTGAACAGGTCAAGCGTTCGTACCCGTTCGAGCGAGTGCTCAGCCCGCCAGCACGGCGCGGGCGACGAGGTCGGTCCCGAAGGCCGTGAGGATGGCCAGGTAGAGCAGTCCGGTGGCCGCCATCACCGCCGAGTAGTAGCGCTCGCGCAGCGCCAACCGGGTGACGTAGACGAGCACGATGGTGCTCACCGCACACGCACCCCAGAACCAGCCGAGCACCCCGTTCCAGCCGTCGTCGACGCTGCCCGACCACACCGAGAACATCCCGGTCGGCAACAGCATGGCGACCACCTCGACCGGCCAGGTGAACCCGAGCGCGCGCACGAGGTCGTTGAGGTGGCGACGCGGCAGGCCGGGCTGCACGAGGTACCAGTGGCCGAGCAGCATCGCGTCGGTGACCGATCCGAGGAACGCCGCGCCGGCGAGGGTGCGCAGCAGCGACACGGCGACGTGGGCGTCACCCGCTGCGTCGATGGCCGCGGCGACGAGCCCGACCACCCCGATCACGGGTGCGATCAGGTCGAGCGCCGGCGGGAACTCGGCGCCACTGCGCGGGGCCGTCGTGCCCTCTCGTTCGATGCCGGTCATCGCCGCGACCCGCTCCGAGCGACGGTCGTGCTCGGCGTCGTGGCCGGACACACCGGCCTTGCGACGAACGATCGACACCACCAACGCCACGCCACAGGCCACTACGACGCCGGCGCTGGCCGTCTCGCGAACCGGCACGGTGCCGACGTTGACGCCGGCGACGAAGGCTCCGGCCGCCATCAGCAGGAAGACGCCGCGCAGCAACCAGCCGTAGCCGATGCCCACCTCGCGGCGGCGCGTGGTGAACCAGCAGAAGAGCATCCCGCCGGTTGCCCACTGCAACAGCACCGTCGCAGCGTCGAGGCGGATCACGTGGCAGGAGGCTAACTGGCCCGTACGCTTCGCCCCCGATGTCACGCCGACGGGTCACGCAAGCACGGTCAGGGACGCTTGCCCTCGTCGCTGCCCTCCTCCTCACCGGTTGCTTCACCGGCAAGCGGCCGTCGTTCTCCGACGATCCCTACCCGCCGGGGGCACCCACCGGTGACGCTGCGATCGACGCGCTGCTGACCAAGCTCGACGCCGGGGCCGCCGGTTACACGGCGACGTACGACGTGCTGCGCAAGTTCGGCGAGATCACCAGCACCGCCAGCGTCAGCGTCGACGGCGTCCGCCGGTCCGTCACCGTGCGCACCGTCCGCTACCTCACCGACGCCAACGGCTCCACGCGCACCTGCCAGACGTCCGAGGGCGCAGCGTCGTGCACCGACGGCGTCAACGCTGCGCCGATCAGCGACACCGGGCTCCTGACGCCCGACTTCTCCCAAGGAGACGCGGCGCGCCGCATCCGTCGCGACGCCTCTGCGGCGCTCGCCCCGACCGTCAGTCGCACCGCGCAGTTCGCCGGCCTCGATGCCACCTGCGTGGACATCACCCTGTCCGGCGGGACGGCCTCCTACTGCGTGCTGGACAACGGTGTGCTGGCCAACGTCGACGACGGCGACGTGCGCATCACGGTCAGCAGCTTGCTCGACGCGGTCGACGAGAACGCGTTCACCGACGTCGTCGGCTGACGGCGTCGCTACGCCTCGTCGGCGAACCAGCTGCCGTGGAAGCCCTGCGGGACGCGTTGCGGGAGCGGGATCACCGCCACCGGCGATGCGCCGAGGTCGTGCGCGTCGAGGATGACGAAGCTGCTCACGCCGGTCGACACGTCGTGCACGTACGTCATCAGGTGACCCTCGTCCTCGCCGACGTGATCGCCGGCCGGGACGAACACCGGCTCGCCGGAGAGCACCGCCGGCCCGAAGTCGTGGACCGAGCGCTGGCCGGTGGCGAGGTCGTACTTGACGATGTTCGTCGGGTCGTCCATCCCGTCGCGGCTCCCGCTGCGCGGTGCGACGGCCCAACCGAAGCGGTTGGCCAGGCCGGTGCGGCGGTCGTCGACGCGTGGGAAGGCGTGCGACACGTCGTCGAGCTGCTGCTCGGTGACGCGCCCGGTGCGCATGTCGAAGCGCCACCGCCACAGGTAGCTCGGCTCGAACGCATCCGCTGAGCCGCGCCACATGGAGGCGTGGCGGCCGGCGTCGAGGTAGACGACATCGCCGCCGTCCGCGTCGACCTCGTCCCACGCGTTCATGATGTGGAAGACGTAGCACGGGTCGACGTCGAACCAGATCGGTTGGGCGCCCTCGCGAGCGCGGTCGCGATGCAGCAGGCCGATGCGAGCACCGTAGGTGTCGCTCCAGGCAAACGGCATCGAGCCACGGATCGCCTCGTCGAGGTCGAACACCACTGGCATGTCGAGGAAGATCGCGTAGTGCCGGCTGACCGCGAAGTCGTGCACCATCGTCGGGCCGGGCACGTCGATCCCTTGGCTGTGGACGAGGTTCCCGGCAGCATCGGCGACGTGGTAGGTGACGTACGGCGCGCTGACCAGCTCGTAGCCGAAGAAGTGCATCTCGCCGGTCTCGGGGCACGTGTGCGGGTGCGCGGTGAACGGCGTGTGCAGGCGGCCGCCGAAGTCGAAGGGACCGAGCGTGTCCAGCTCGTCGGACACCTCGTTGGGGAAGCTGGCCTCCTCGAGGGCGAGGATGCGACCGGCGTGGCGGACGACGTGCGTGTTGGCCAACCCGACCGTCAGGTCGAAGGTGCCGGTGCTCATGTCCAGCCGTTCCGCCCCGGCGAGCGCCTTGGTGCGCACCCAGCGGTTCCGGTACCACTCTGCCCGCCCGTCGCGCAGGCGGATGCCGTGCAGCATCCCGTCGCCGGCGAACCAGTGCATCGTCGGGCCGTTCTGCGGGTTGGCCCCGTTGCGGAAGAAGCGCCCGCTCAGATGCTCGGGGATCGTGCCCTGCACGGCGAGGTCGAACGCGTCGACCTCCGTGAGGACCGGCGCGTAGTTGCCGCGCATGTGGAACGGGAGCGTGCGGTCGGATGTGACGACATCATCGACAACGGTCATGCGCGAGTCTCGCGCAGGTGATCAGACGCTCAGCGAGATCAGCGCGTGGTCGGCGTGGTTCACCGGCACCGGGCCATCGACCGAGGCGACGACGATGTCCTCGAGGCGCATGCCCCACTTGCCCGGCACGTAGATGCCGGGTTCGACGCTGAACGCGTGGCCCGGCTCGAGCGGCAGCCCGTTGCCCTCGACCATGTACGGATCCTCGTGCTCCTCCATGCCGATGCCGTGGCCGGTGCGGTGCACGAAGTACTCGCCGTAGCCCGCGTCAGCGATGATCCGCCGCGCCGTCCGGTCGACCTCTTCGCACGGCGTGCCCACGGTGCCCGCGGCGACCGCAGCCTGCTGCGCTTCGAGCAGCACCGCGTAGGCGTCGGCGATGTCGCTGGGCACGTCGCCGACGACGACGCAGCGGGTGATGTCGCTGCAGTAGCCGTCCATCGTGCCGCCGAAGTCGCACAGCACGATCTCGCCGTCGGCGATCACACGATCGCCGGCGTGGTGGTGCGGCGAGGCAGCGTTGGCGGCGGAGGCGACGATGGCGAAGTTCACCTTCTGGTGGCCTTCGGCGATCAGCCGCGCCGAGATGTCGGCGCTGACCTGTGCCTCGGTGCGCCCGACGAGCGGGATGTCGCCGGCATGCAGTTGCGCCGCGACACGGTCGGCCGCTGCGCCGGCGGCGGCGAGCGCGGCGATCTCGGCGTCGTCCTTGCGCATCCGCAACGCGTTCATCACCGAGACCGAGCGAAGGTAGGTGGTGTGGTCGCTGCCCCAGTGGGCCAGCAGGTCGACGAGGAAGCGCGACCACATCGTGTCGCCAACGGCCGCGCGCGTCGGGCGCGCCACGAGCCCGGCGACGAGCGCGATGGGGTCATCGGTCTCGTTCCACGGCAGCAGCGTGAACACGCCGGGCTGATCGGCGACACGAGGCGCCTCGAGCCGCGGGATGACCATGGTCGCCTCGCCATCGCGCGGCACGACGAGCATCGTCAGCCGCTCGAGTGGCATCGCCTCGTAGCCCGTCAGGTAGGGCAGGTCGCGTCCGACCGAGAGCAGCAGCACGTCGACGTCCGCAGCCTCCATCGCCACACGGGCGCGCTGGATGCGATCGAGGTACGTGGCAGTGGAAGCGAGCGAGCCGACCATCGCCCCATTCTGCCGCGTCAGTGGTTGCTGGACACCGGGATCGAGCCGAGCTTGCCCGACTGGTAGTCCTCGAACGCCTGAGCGATCTCTGCTCGGGTGTTCATCACGAACGGGCCATACCGAGCGATCGGCTCGCCCAAAGGCTCGCCGCCGAGCAGGAGGATCTCCGACGCACCGTCGACGGCAGCGACGCGAACGTCGCCGCCTCGGTGCTCGAGCACCACCATCTCGCCATCGGTCGCCATGCGACCGTTCACCGACACCCGCCCGCCGAAGACGTGCACCAGTGCGGTGTGACCCTCCTCCGCGTTCCACACGAGCTCGTCGCCGGCGGCGATCGTGGCGTGGGCGTAGGTGACCGGGCTGGTGGTCTCGACCGGACCGGTGGCACCGAGGACCGTGCCGGCGATGACGCGCAGCGTGGATCCGCCGGGCGTGGTGACGACCGTGAGCTCCTCCGGACCGAAGCCCTGGTACCGCGGCGGGATCATCTTCTGCGCGGCGCGCAGGTTGACCCACAGCTGGAACCCGTGCGAGCGACCGCCGGCGGACTGCAATTGCTCAGTGGGCATCTCGCTGTGCACGACGCCGGCGCCGGCCGTCATCCACTGCACGCCGCCGGGCACGATCACCCCGTGGCCGCCGTTGCTGTCGCGGTGCTCCATCGAGCCGGACAAGAGGTACGTCACGGTCTCGAAGCCGCGGTGCGGATGGTCGGGCGCGCCGATGGCGCCGCCCGGTTGGTACTCGACGGGACCCATCTCGTCGAGCAGGAGGAAGGGGTCGATCTGCTCCAGGCCGGCCACCGGGAACGGGCGACGAACGATGAAGCCGCCGCCCTCCTCCTGGCGCGTGCTGGACAGCACCCGAACAACGTTGCGATCAGTCATGAGAACACTGTACCGAGTAATAGTTGCGATCGCAACGAATACCTATTCGCAGCCGACTCCATCGCTGTCTCGGTCGAGGTCGTAGATGTCGGAGCCGATGACCTGCACCGGCCCGCGCACGTACGACGGGCCGTTTCCGCTGCCGCCAGCGCAGTCGACATCGCTGTCGATGGGCACGCACGGGGTGTAGTTGGGATCGCACGACGGCAGAGCGGCGACCGGAACGATCGGTGGCGGCGGAAACGTCGGGGCAACGGTCGGCGGCGCTGTTGGCGGAACGGTCGGCGGCGCTGTTGGCAAAACAGTCGTCAGCGCGACCGTGGTCGTCGGCGCAGCGGATGTCGTCGCAGCAATCGTGGTCGTCGCAGCGGTGGTGGTGGTGGTCGGCGCGATGGTCGTCGACGGCACCGTCGCCGGCTCGGTCGGCGCAGTCGCGCCAACGGCTTCCGTTCGCTGCTCGCCGGCCGGCAGCGCGCACGCGCCGAGGCCGATCACAAACGCAGCAATGGCTGCGAACAGACCACCCCGTCGGTCCCCCACCGGCACCAACGCTACGCCCGTCGACGCCCGACGAACGACCGGGAGAGGTCAGTCGCTGAGCGGTTCGTCCGGTGGGATGATGTTCGTGCCACCACCGGTGGAGGTGCCGGGCGGGAAGATCTGGGTGACGGGCGGGCTGCACTGCACTCCGGCCAACGAGAGGTCCTGACAGACGACGGCACGAGCGATCCGCCACTTGCCGTCGATGAACGTCGCCACACCGAAGCGGCCGGTGAACGCACCGGAGGTGGTGCTGATGTCGTACTCGAACCAGGCCTCGGTCGGCGACGTGAAGACGACGTCGTTCACCGTGTACACGGCAGTCGCTGCGACGTCCCCGAAGCCACCGTTGCGCAGCTCGTCGACCGCGGCGTCGACACCGGTGTTGTCGTCGAGGAGGTCCTTCGGCTTCTCCTCGCGCGGCGTGTCCTGATCCCACAGGACCTCGAGCGTGTCGCGGATCTCCTGCTCGGCACCCGCAGGATCGCCGGGCTGGTCGCCGGGCGGCGGCAGCTCCGGAGGCGGAGGGTTGCATCCGCGCTGCCACGCGGCGTCGCCGGACTGCGGCAGTGCCGACCAGTCCACGTTGCGGGCGCCGGTCTCGCTCGTGACGGCCAGCACGAACTTGCCGTTCGGATCACCGGGCGTCGCCAGCGCGACCCAGCCGTTGGCCGGGGTGGCCGAGTCGGTCGCGCCGTCGGAGAACGTGACACCGACGGTCGTGATGTCGGGCGCCACCTGCAACACGAGCACTCGGAACGGTGTGCCCTCGGCCAGTCCGCTGGAGAAGAGCGTGGGCGAGATGCCGTCGCGGGGTTCGGCGTACCGCTGGCCCTGGCTCGTGCCGACGGCCGCCTTGTAGAGCATCGTCACGCGGAAGCCGCCACTCGGGTTGCACCACCCTGGCGCCACCCAGCCAGGTTGTTGGCCGGGGATCGTGGGCATCGGGATCGGCATCGGTGCTGGAACCGGAGCGACCACGTTGGAGTCCGACGCCACCTCCGCCGTGCCCGCTTCGGTCACGATCACCGCGTCCGGAGCGATCACATCGGGGACCGCGACCCCACCACGTCCCTCGAAGAAATTGGCCCAGTTGCCCGTGTCCTGCACCGTGATCGCGATGCCGCCCTCCGTCACGCGCTGGTACACCGTCTCGATCTTCGGACCGGTGTAGTCGCTGCCCCAGTCAGGGAAGCCGACGACGGGGACGATGGGCTTGCCCTCCACCTCCGGCACGGTGTCCGGCGGCGCGGTGTCGACGGGAAGGGAGTCAGTGGACGTGGCTGCTTCACCGTCGTCACCGCGTTGCCAGACCACGACCCCCACCACCGCTGCGGCGACGGCGACCAGCGCCGCGCCCACCACGAGCAGCCGTCGGGACCGACGTGGCCGACCATCGACCTCGTCGGGATCGATGTCATCGATGCGCATGGCGCTTAGACGACGCTCAACGTCCGAGTGGTTCCACGCATCTGCACGGACGCAACCTGCACCGCTGCCGCGTCGGCGGCTTGCTTGGCGTGGTAGCTGGACCGGGTCAGCGGGCTGGCCTCGACGTGGCCGATGCCCATCGCCTCGCCGGCCTGCTTCCAGGCGACGAACTCGGTGGGGTCGACCCAGCGGGCGACGGGCAGGTGGTGCGACGTCGGCCGGAGGTACTGACCGATGGTGACGATGTCGACCCCGATGCCGGCCAGGTCGGCGAGGCAGCCGATGACGTCGTCGGACGTCTCGCCCATGCCGACGATGAGCCCCGACTTCACCGTCAGGCCGGCAGCCTTCGCCCGCGCCAGCACGGACAGGCTGCGGGCGTACCCGGCCGAGGGACGCACGGCCCGCTGCAGCCGAGCGACGGTCTCGATGTTGTGGTTGAGCACGTCGGGGCGCACGTCGAACAGCAACGTCAGCGAGTCCGCGTCGCCCTTGGCGTCGGAGATCAAGGTCTCGATGCGCGTCCCGGGACAACGCTCGCGGATCGCTTCGACGCACCGGGCCACGTGGGCCATCCCGCCGTCCGGCAGATCGTCGCGAGCGACCATCGTGAGCACGGCGTGCTCGAGTCGCATCGAGGCGACGGCGTCGGCAACGCGCTGCGGCTCGTCGTCCAACGGCGGCATGGGCTTCTGCGTGTCGACGAGGCAGAACCCGCAGGCGCGGGTGCAACGCTCGCCGAGCACCATGAACGTCGCCGTGCCGTCGGCCCAGCAGTCGCTGAGGTTCGGACATCCGGCTTCTTCGCACACCGTGATCAACCCGTGGTCGCGCACCGTCTTCTTCAGCGCGAGCACCTCCGGACCATGCACCACCTTCGGTCGCAGCCACTCCGGCTTGCGCGAGCGGATGGCCAACCCGTCGGTGACGCCCGCCTGCTCCAGCCGGCCCTGCAGCCGAGCAGGCAGCCGAATCGCGACGCCGTGGTCCGCCGCATCGCGCACGGGCTTGCCGGCCCCGAGGCCGCGCGAGAACGCCGACAGGTCGTCGTGGCGGTGCTTCCAGGCCACGTCCTGTCGCTCCATCGCACCGCTCCCCCACGCGTTCGCAGCGTGACGGGCGACGATGTCGACGACCTGTTGCAACGTGACGTCGATGCCCTCCTCGGCGAGCGAGGTGACCGGCTTGTCGGCGATGCCGCACGGAACGATGTAGTCGCGCATGTAGCGCATGTCCGGCGACACGTTGAGGGCGAAGCCGTGCATCGTGCGGCCGCGGCTGAGGCGCACGCCGATCGCACAGATCTTGCGCGGGTTGGGTGTGCTGACGCCGACCCAGACACCGGGGTACTCGTCCAGGCAACCGACGTCGGTCAGGCCGAGCTCCTGCAGCGTGCCGACGATCACCCGTTGGATCGCGCAGACGTGATCACTGGCCTTCAACGAGTGCTGCAACGTCACGATCGGGTAGCCGACGAGCTGCCCCGGACCGTGGTACGTGACGTCGCCGCCACGCTTCACCGAGACGAGCTCGGCATCCACCGATGTCGGGTCGACGAGCACGTTCACCGACAGATCGGCGCGTGGCCCGTGGGTGAACACGTGCGGGTGCTCGAGCAGCAGCAGGTGCTGCTCGCGTCCGTGGGTGAACAGCGCCTCCTGCACCGCGAGCGCCTCGCGGTACGGAACCGTGCCCAGCCAACGGACGCGCAGGGTCATCGTGAGCTCACAGCTCCGCCGCCCAGTCGCGGGTCTCCAGCACCTGCTTGACCTTCACCAGGAAGCCGGCCGCGTAGGCGCCGTCGAAGGCGCGGTGGTCCCAGCTCATCGCCAGGTTGCCGACGGGGTGGATGACGATCGCCTCGCCACCGTCGGGCAGCGTGGCCACGACCGGCTTGCGCACGATCGCGTCCGTGGAGAGGATCGCCACCTGCGGCTGGTTGATGATCGGCATCGTCAGGACGCTGCCGGCAGATCCGTTGTTGGAGATGGTGAACGTGCCACCGCTGATCTCGTCCGGGCTGAGCTTGCGGCTGCGGGCCCGACCGGCGAGGTCGTTGATCTCGCGGGCGATGGCACGCAGGCGCTTGCCCTCGGCCGAGCGGACGACCGGCACGAGGAGGCCTTCGAAGTCGAGGTCGACGGCGACACCGATGTCGATGAAGTGGTGGACGATCAGCTCGTCGTCGGCGACGCTGGCGTTCAGGTTGGGGAACGCCTCCAGCGCCTCGACCACGGCACGGGTGATGAACGGCAGGTAGGTGAGGCTGAAGCCCTCGGCACCCTTCCACTCGTTCTTGACCTTGTTGCGCGTGACGTCGACGTTGGCGAAGTCGACCTCGACCACGCTGAACGCGTGCGGGCTGACGCCCTTGCTCATCACCATGTGAGCACCGGTGAGCTTGCGGATCTTGCTCAGCTTGACCGACGAGTCGCGCTCGCCGGCAGCGGCGATCGGCACGGGCGCCGGACGCGGGGCCGCAGCCGGAGCAGGTGCCGGGGCGGGCGCTGCTGCGGGGGCCGGCGCCGGGGCAGCAGCGGGTGCCGGTGCGGGCGCTGCCGCGGGTGCCGGGGCGGCGGCCGCCGGAGCTGCGGCCGGCGTTGCGCCGGACTTGTCGATGTGATCGAGCACGTCGTCTCGCGTGATGCGCCCGCCGGGGCCGGTACCGGTGAGGTCGTCGGGGTTGATGTTGTGCTCGTTGACCAAGCGACGTACGACCGGCGACAGCAGGCGGTTGTCGCTGCCGCTCGCTGCGGGCTCGGCGTCAGCCGCCGGTGCCGGTGCCGGTGCCGGTGCTTCGGCAACCGGGGCGGGCGTCGGTGCCGGCTCGGGCTCCGGAGCGGGAGCCTCGGGCTCCACGGCTGCCGGCACTTCCGGCTCCGGCGCGGGTGCAGCCTCGGGGGCGGGTGCCGGTGCGGGCTCGGCAGCGGCGGGTGCTGCATCGGCGGCGCCGACGACGGCGATGACGGCACCGACGGGGACCGTGTCGCCCTCCTGCGCCCGGATCTCGGTGACGGTGCCCGACACGGGCGACGGCACCTCGGTGTCCACCTTGTCGGTGCTCACCTCGAACAGCGGCTCGTCGGCAGCGATGGTGTCGCCGACCTTCTTGAACCAGCGGGTGATGGTGCCTTCGGTGACGGTCTCGCCGAGCTGCGGCAGGGTGACATCGGCCATGGTGGTGTTCTCTCCGTTGAGTTTTTCGGTCAGGCGTTCAGGCTGCGGCCCGTGAGGGACAATACGGTTTCACCGAACAGCTCGGTGAGGCTCGGGTGGGGCTGGATGAACTGGGCGACCTCGGCCACGCTGGCCTCCCAGTTGACGGCCAGGTAGCCGCCGCTGAGCTGCTCGGTCACCCACGGGCCCACCATGTGCACACCGATGATCTGGCCGGCGGTGCCGTCGGCCTGCTTCTTGGCGATCACCTTCACCAGACCGTCGAGCTCACCGATGATCTGGGCGCGGCTGTTGGCGCGGAACTGGTGCTTGGCGACGACGACGTCGACGCCCGCCTCGCGGGCGGCTTCCTCGCTCGGGCCGACGAAGGCGACCTCGGGGTGGCAGTAGATGGCCCACGGGACGCGGGTGTAGTCGACCGGCATCGGATCCTCGCCGAGGATGTGCTTGGTGACGAGGATCGCCTCGGCGTAGCCGACGTGGGCCAGCTGCGGGGTGTTGATCAGGTCGCCGATGGCGTACACGCCGGGCTCACTCGTGCGGCAGTACTCGTCGACCTCGACGAAGCCGCGGTCGGTGATCTTGACGCCGGTGCCCTGCAGGCCGAGCTGATCGGCGAACGGGCGCCGGCCGACGCTGACGATGACCGCATCGGCGGCGACGTCCTCGGTGCTGCCGTCTTCCTTGGTGATGTGCACGGTGGTGCCACCGTCGCCGTTCGGCGTGTGGCCGGTGACCTTCACCCCGGTGCGGATGTCGATGTTCTTCTTCTTGAAGCTGCGCACGACGACGTTGGCGACGTCGCCGTCGAGGCCGGGGAGGATCTTCGGCAGGCCCTCGAGGATGGTCACCTGCGAGCCCATGTCGGCGAACGTGCTGGCGAACTCACAGCCGATCGCGCCGCCACCGATGACGGCCACCTTGGCCGGAACCTGCTGCAGCTCGAAGACCTCGTCGCTCGTCATGATCGGCCCACCGACGTCGAAGCCGGGGATCGTGCGCGGCACCGAGCCGGCAGCGAGCAGCACGCTCTTGCCGCGGATCACGGTGTCGCCCTCGGGGCCGCGCACGGTGACCGAGCGATCCGGCCCGAGTGATCCGACGCCGTTGAGGATGGTGATCTTCTTCGACTTCATGAAGCCCGTCAGGCTCTTGACGATGCCGTCGACGATCTTCTGCTTGCGGGCGTAGACGGTGGCGAAGTTGACCGACGGGTTGGCCGCGCCCTCGATGCCGAACTCGGCGGCGTGGGCGACGTGGCGGAACGCGGCGGCGCTCTCGAGGAACGACTTCGCCGGGATGCAGCCGACGTTGAGGCACGTGCCGCCCATCGGGCCCTTCTCGACCACGGCGACGTTGAGGCCGGCCGAGGTGGCGTAGAGCGCGGCGCCGTAGCCGCCCGGGCCACCACCGATGACGACCAGGTCGAATTCGGTGCCGCTGTCCCCGCTGCTCATCGTGGCTTCTCCCCTTGAGGATCTCATGTCGCCGGTCGGCGGCATCGGCAACGGTAGCGGCAACGCGACACCCGCCAACCGTTACCCCCAGGTAGCGACTGGTGGTACGCGCACCAGCCTGTCAGGCGCCCGCGAGCGACCAGCGAAGTTGCGTGTCGGCGCGGCGGAACAGCAGCTGCCGGCTGCTCCCCTCGAGCCCGGCGACGTCGAACGCCAGCGAGCACTCCGTCGGCGTCGCGGTGAAGCCCGTGCACGAGCTGGCATCCGTCGCTGTCACCACGGTGCCGGGCGCGACGAGCGTGAAGCCGTCGATGCCGTTGGGATCGTCGACGCCGCCGATCCGAAGGTCGACGACGAGCGTGGTGCCATCGGAGCGGAACGCGAGCAGCTTGACCGTCGCGTCACCGGCGCGGCCGACATCGTCGATCCCCAGCGCCTTGGTACCGCCAGGGTCGCTCGACAGCCTGAGCAGGAAGACGCCGCCGGCCAGCAGGATGGCCAGGCCGCAGCCGATCGCCAGCAGCAGCAGCGTGCGGGTCTTCATCAGCGCACGAGGCTACGGGCGGATCACGCCGACTGGCTTAGGCTCCGTCCATGGGCCTGCGTGATCTCGCCAAACGGTTGAAGGCCAGCGTCGAGGAGCTCGACGACGCGCGGCTGCAGGAACGCTTCGCCGGCCTCGGCGTCACCGCCATGTCAGCCGTCGCGCCACGCACCCCCGTTCGCGTCGGCGGCGAGGTGCAGCGGATGCGCATCGCCCCGCGTTCGGGCGTGCCGGCATTCGAGATCACGGTCAGCGACGGTTCCGGCGACGTGGTCGCCGTGTTCACCGGTCGACGTCAGGTGGCCGGGATCAGCCACAACCGAGCGCTCGTCCTCGAAGGTGTCGCCCGCCTCGAACGCAACCGCCTGGTGATGCTCAACCCCGCGTACACCCTGATCGCCCAAGACCACTGACCGGCATCGCCCAAGACCACTGACAGGCATCGGGCGTGCTCGGCCCCTTCTGGGCGGCCGCATCACCGGATCCGGCGATCAGCCCGCCCAGAACGACGAACCGGCCGCGCTCGCGACGCCCAACCCACGAGTGCTCGTCAGTCGCCGATGAGGATGCGGCGGACGCCTTCTTCGCTGTCGTTGGTGACCAGCACCATGACCTCGTCGCCCGCACGGACGATGGTGTCGCCGCGAGGGACGATCACCTTCTCGTGGCGGACGACGGCGACGACGGTGGCCTCACGGGGGAAGCCGAGCTCGGCGATCTCCTTGTCGATGGCCGGCGAGTTGTCGGCAAGCGTGACCTCGGCGAGCCGGGCCTTGCCCTTCTCGAACGACAACAGGCGCACGAACGACCCGACCGTCACGGCCTCCTGCACCAGCCCGGTGAGGAGGTGCGGGGTGCTGACCGACACGTCGACGCCCCACGTCTCGTTGAACATCCACTCGTTGTTCGGGTTGTTGACCCGGGCGACGACGCGGGGCACGCCGAACTCCTGCTTGGCCAGCAGCGACACGACGAGGTTGTCCTCGTCGTCACCGGTGACCGCAGCCATCACCTCGGCCTGCTCGAGCCCGGCGTCCTTCAGCGAGTTGATGTCGCACGCGTCGGCGGCGATCCAGCGAACGCCGGGCAGGTGCCCGTCGTCGCGGTAGCGCTGCACGACGGCGCGGTCGCTGTCGACGATCGTGACCTCGCTGCCCTCGGTGGCCAGCTGCTCGGCGATGAACCGCCCGACGCTGCCGCCGCCGGCGATGACGATCTTCATGCGTGCTCCTTCTTCGGCTGGGCGGCGATCTCGTCGACCCGGCCCATCGCGTCGGCAGCGACGGCGAGGTAGACGACATCGCCGTCCTGCACGACCAGATCGTGCGTCGGCAGCATCGCTGCGCCGAGACGACTGACGGCCACGACGCGCACGCCGGTCTGCTCGACGTCGAGCACACGGTGACCGGCCCAGCCGGCGCCGAGCTCGCGCTCCACGAGCGACACACGGGCGCTCGGGTCGACCCACTCGACGGCCGGGGCGTCGGGGAGCACCCGACGCAGCACCCGTTCGGTCGTCCACAGCGCGGTGGCCACCGTGGCGATGCCGAGGCGTTGGTAGATCGCCGCGCGCTGCGGGTCGTAGATGCGGGCGACGACGCGCTCGATGCCGAAGTTCTCGCGAGCGACTCGCGCCACGAGGATGTTCGAGTTGTCGCCGTTGGTGACCGCGGCGACGGCTTCGGCCTTCTCGATCCCGGCCTCGAGGAGGCGGTCGCGGTCGAAGCCGATGCCGGTGATGGCCTGGCCCGAGAAGTTCGGACCGAGACGCTCGAAGCTGTCGGGCTTGCGGTCGATGACGGCAACGGAGTGCCCGGCACCGATCAGGCTCCGGGCGAGCGATGAGCCAACTCGGCCACACCCGACGATCACGACATGCACGTTGAACCTCTCCTGCTTTGGCTCGCGTCACACTAACCACACATAAGCTCAGCTCGCCCTATGCCCATCTTGAAGCGAATCCTCATCGGTTCCCCCGTTGCCACGGCCGATGAGGGCCACCAGCGGCTCTCCAAGAAGATCGCTCTGCCGGTCTTCGCCAGCGACGCGATCTCCTCCACCGCGTACGCGGTCGACGAGATCCTCGTGGTGCTCCTCCTCCAGGCGAAGATCGGTCACAAGGCGTTCGGACCGATCATCCCGATCGCGATCATCGTCTGCATCCTCCTGACGATCGTGGTGGTCAGCTACCGCCAGACCATCCACGCCTATCCGAGCGGCGGCGGCAGCTACATCGTCAGCAAGGAGAACCTCGGCGTCATCCCATCGCTGATCGCCGGCTCCTCGCTCCTCGTCGACTACATCCTGACGGTCGCGGTCAGCGTGGCCGGTGGCGTGCTCGCGATCCGAACGGCCACCGGGCTGAGCGACAAGTGGGCGGTGCCGCTGTGCCTCGGCTTCGTCCTGCTGATGACGTTGGCCAACCTGCGCGGCGTGAAGGAGTCGGGCGCCGTGTTCGCCGGCCCGACGTACTTCTACATCGTCATGCTCGTCGTGCTGATCGTCACCGGGCTGTGGCGCATCTACGTGCAGCACGTCGGCCCGATCCCCGAGTCGATGCTCACCGAGGGCGGACGTGAGGCGAGCAAGCTCGTCGGCAGCCTGTCGCTCTACATGCTCCTGCGCGCGTTCTCCAGCGGCGCGGTCGCGCTCTCCGGCGTCGAGGCCGTGTCCAACGGCGTACCGGCGTTCAAGAAGCCGGAGTCGAAGAACGCGTCGACCACGCTCGTGTGGATGGGCGCCATCCTCGGGTCGTGCTTCCTCGGTGTCTCGGTGCTGGCATCGCACTTCAAGCCGTTCCGCGGCGAGGACGACGGCAACGGCATCGGCCTCATCGCCCAGTACGTGTACCACGGCAAGGGCGTCATGTTCTGGCTGACCCTGATCGCCACGTTCTCCATCCTCATCCTCGCCGCCAACACGGCTTACGCCGACTTCCCTCGCCTGTCGTCGATCATCGCCAAGGACGGCTTCCTACCGCGGCAGTTCGCCAACCGCGGCGACCGCCTCGTGTACTCGAATGGCGTCATCTTCCTGGCGACTGTCGCCTCGATCCTGATCGTCGTCTTCAAGGGCGACATCTCGGCGCTCATCCCGCTCTACGCGTTCGGCGTGTTCACCGGCTTCACGTTCAGCCAATCGGGGATGGTCAAGCACCACCTCAAGCACCGCGAGCCGCGATGGCGGGCCAGCCTCACCGTCAACCTGATCGGGGCGATCACCACCGGCCTGATCGCCGTGATCGTGCTCGTCTCCAAGTTCGTCGAGGGCGCCTGGATCCCCGCGGCGCTCATCCCGATCATGGTCTTCGGCTTCTCCGCCGTCGGCAAGCACTACAAGAAGGTTCGCGCTGCAGTCGCCGCGCCGGCCGGGTATCGGGCCCAGCGGCACACGCACTACGTGGTCGTGCTCGTCGGCGGGCTCAACCGCGGTGTGCTCGACGCCATCGCCTATGCCCGCAGCCTGGCGCCGGAGCGGATCATCGGCCTGTCGATCGTGCAGGACGCCGAGGAGGAGCACCGACTGCGCGAGCAGTGGGACGCGTTCGACGTGCCGATCGAGCTGCAGACCGTGTCGTCGCCGTACCGCGAGCTGACCAAGCCGGTGCTGCGCTTCCTCGACGAGGTCGACGCCGAGCGCGAGGACGACATCATCACCGTGGTCATCCCCGAGTTCGTCACCAAGGTGAGCAGCCAGTGGCTGCACAACCAGTCGGCGCTGGCCCTGAAGGCCCGCCTGCTCTACCGGCCGCACACCGTGGTGGTCAGCGTGCCGATCCACATCGACATCGACGAGGACTGAACCCGCCGACTTCGGCGCTCGAGATCACGGCACGATCTGGCGGGCGTCCCGAAGCGCCCGTACCCTCGGAGTCCTATGCACATCGTGGTCAGCGGATCGTCCGGGCTCATCGGAACGGCACTCGTCGACCGCCTCCGCCGTGAGGGCCACGAGGTGGTCCGGCTCGTGCGCCGCGCTCCGGGAGCCGGTGAGGCGCAGTGGGACCCGGCCGCAGGCAAGCTCGACGCAGCCGTGATCGACGCTGCAGACGCGGTGATCAACCTCGCCGGCGCGGGGATCGGGGACCATCGCTGGACGGCCGAGTACAAGCAGGAGGTGCTGCGCAGCCGCACCACCACGACCGCGCTGCTGGCGCGCACGATCGCTGCTGCGGCGAAGCCGCCGACCATCTTCCTCTCGGGCTCCGCGATCGGCTTCTACGGCGACACCGGCGACACGTCGGTCGACGAGCGTTCCGCCGGCGGCGACGGCTTCCTCGCCGACGTCTGCCGCGCCTGGGAGGACGCCGCCGCGCCCGCCGAGTCGGCAACCCGCGTCGTGCTGCTGCGCACGGGCATCGTCCTGTCGGCGAAGGGAGGCGCGCTCAAGAAGCAGCTGCCGCTGTTCAAGCTCGGCCTCGGCGGACGTTTCGGGTCGGGCAAGCAGTGGCAGAGCTGGATCTCCATCGACGACGAGGTCGGGGCGATCATCCACCTGCTGACCGCCGACGTGACCGGCCCGGTGAACCTCACCGCTCCGAACGCGGTCACCAACGCACAGTTCGCCAAGGCCTTGGCGCACGCGCTGCACCGTCCCTCGCTGCTGCCGATCCCCGCCTTCGGCCCGAAGCTGTTGCTCGGCGGCGAGCTCGCCGACGCGTTGCTGTTCGACGGCCAGCGAGTGCTGCCCACCGTGCTGCAGCACAGCGACTTCACGTTCGAGCACCCCACGCTCGACGGCGCACTGCGCGCCGTGCTGGCGTCGTGACCGACACGCCCCGACGCGTCGTCATCGTCGGCGCCGGCCTCGCCGGCTTGAGCGCCGCTGGTCATCTCCAACGAGCCGGACTCGACGTGCGAGTGCTGGAGGCGAGCGATGGCGTCGGCGGCCGGGTGCGATCGGACGTCGTCGACGGCCACGTGCTGGACCGCGGCTTCCAGGTCCTGCTGACCGCCTACCCGGAGGCGGCGCGTCAGCTCGATCTCGGCGCACTCGACCTGCACGCGTTCGAGCCTGGCGCACTCGTCTGGCATCACGGTCGTGGGCACGTCGTGTCGGATCCCTTCCGCCGTCCGGCGACCGCACTGTCGACGGCGACGGCGCCGATCGGCACGCCGCTGGACAAGCTCCGCCTGGCGCGCATGCGCCACCGCCTCAGAGCGGCGCGACCCTCGCAGCTGCTCGCCGGGCCGGAGACGTCGACCATCGATGCGCTGCGCGACCGCGGCTTCAGCCCGACGATGATCGACCGCTTCCTGCGTCCGCTGTTCGCCGGCATCCAGCTCGACCCATCACTGGCGACGAGCAGCCGGATGTCCGACGTGATCTTTCGCATGCTGTCCGACGGCGACGCGGCGGTGCCGGCCGGTGGCATGGGCCGCATCCCGTTGCAGCTCGCCGGCGGGCTGCGGCCCGGCACGATGGAGCTCGGCGTGCGCGTGCGTGCCGTGCACCGCGATCAGCCGAGCGTGGTCCTCGACGACGGCACAAACGTCGACACCGACCTCGTCATCGTCGCCACCGACGGTCCGGCCGCATCCGAGCTGCTCGGGCTGCCGGCGGTGGCATCACGGTCCGTCGGTTGCGTGTGGTTCTCGGCGCCGTCTGCACCAATCGAGCACAAGCTGATCGTGCTCGATGCGTCGGGCACCGGCCCCGCGTTGAACGTCGCCGTGATGTCGAACGTTGTGCGGTCGCACGCTCCCGCCGGTCGACATCTCATCGCTGCGGCAACGCCGGCTGACATCGGCGATGACCTCGAGGGTCGGGTGCGTGCGCAGCTGCGCGGGTGGTGGGGCACGCAGGTGGACCGGTGGGATCACCTGCGCACCGATCGCATCGCTCACGGTCAGCCCGACCAATCGCCGCCGTTCGCGCCGAAGCGCCGGGTGCGGTTGGCACCCGGCGTCTTCGTGTGTGGCGACCACCGCGACACGGGGTCGATCCAGGGCGCGCTCTTCAGTGGCCGGCGCTGCGCGGAAGCCGTGCTTGCCGGACGATGACGCGCATCACTGCGCGCTGGTGTCCACCAACGCCCAGCGGGCGAGCTCGGCGTCGAGGTCGAGCCGGTTGGTGAACGGGCCGGTCGGCCAGCTCTCGCGCGGCACCGCCCACATCACCTCGAACTCGATGCCGTCCGGATCCTGTGCGTACAGGCTCTTGCTGACACCGTGATCGCTCTCGCCGACCAACGACTTCGCTGCGACCAGCCGAGCACGAACGGCGACGAGGTCGTCGATCGTGTGGACCTGCCAGGCGAGGTGGTACAGCCCCGGACTGTGCGCGGGCGGCGAGGGGCGCTCGCCCACGCTGAACAGTCCGAGGTCGTGGTCGTTGTCCGAGCCGTCGGCCCGGAGGAACACGGCGTTGCCACCATCGACGACGACCTCGAAGCCGAGGACGTCGCGATAGAAGTCCTTCGAGCGCTGGGCGTCACGCACCCAGAGCACTGCGTGGTTGAGGCGACGGATGGCCACGGCGATCAGGCCTTGAGGGCTTCGATGTCGAGGGTGATCTTGACCTTGTCGCCGACGAGCACGCCACCGGTCTCCAGGGCCACGTGGAAGTCGAGGCCGAAGTCCTTGCGGTTGATCTCGGTCTCGGCGGTGAAGCCTGCCTTGGTGTTGCCCCACGGGTCGGTGGCGACGCCCTCGAACTCGAGGTCGAAGGTGACCGACTTGGTGACGCCCTTGATCGTCAGATCACCGACGAGCTCGAAGTCGCTGCCGGACGGGGTGATGCCGGTGGAGACGAAGGTCATCGTCGGGTAGGTGTCGGACTCGAAGAAGTCGGCGTTCTTGAGGTGACCGTCGCGGCCCTCGTCGTTGGTCGTGATCGACGCGGTCTGCACCGTGGCGGAGACCTTGGAGTCGAGCGGGTTCTCGCCGACGGTGATCTCACCGGCGAACTCGGCGAAGCGGCCGCGGACCTTGGCGACCATCAGGTGGCGGGCGACGAAGTTGACGGCCGAGTGGCTGGCGTCGATCGTCCAGGTGCCGGCGGTGAGGGCATCGAGTGCGGAGGGGGTGGAGGTGGAGCTCATGGGAACGGGTCCTTCGTGTTGCAGGGGATTGTTGCGGTTGCAAGCACTGTACCCGAGATTGATTGCGTCCGCAACTTTTGCGTTCGCGTTGCTACACTGACCTGCATGGCAACGAAGACGGATGAGCGCTGGCTGAGCGCCGCGGAGATGCGCGCGTGGCGCAACTTCGTCGAGACGATGGGCACCCTCGTGCCCGCGATGGAGGCCGATCTCGTCCCGCACGGGTTGACGATGGGCGACTACGAGGTGCTCGTCCACCTCTCCGAGGCCGAGCACCGGCGCATGCGCATGTGCGATCTGGCGACGGCGCTGCGCCTCTCCCCCAGCGGCCTCACCCGCCGCCTCGACGGGTTGGTCAAGGCCAAGCTCGTCACCCGCGAGTCCTGCGCCGCTGATCGACGCGTCATGTGGGCTGCGCTCACCGCGGCCGGCTGGGAGCGCATGGAAGAGGCTGCGCCGACGCACGTCGCCAGCGTCCGCCGCCACTTCCTCGCCGGCCTGACACCGGCGATGGTCGAGTCGATCGGCGATGCCTTCACCATCGTGCGCGATCGCCTCGCCGCCGGGCAGACTGCCTGACCATGTCGCTTCCCCTTCCTCGCGGCTTTCGCGCGCACGTCACCAACGTCGGCGTGAAGGACGACACCGACGACTTCGTCGTCGTCGCCGCGGACGAGCCCTGCGTCGCCGCCGGCGTGTTCACCAAGAGCAGCTTCGCCGGGCCGAGCGTGCTGGTCAGCCGCGAGCACGTCGCCGACCACCGCGCCCGCGCCGTCGTCGTGCTGTCCAAGAACGCCAACGTCGCCACGGGAGCCGAAGGCTTGGCCAACGCTCACGAGGTGGTCGCCGGTGTCGCCATCTCGCTCGGGTGCGAGCCGCGCGAGGTGCTCATCGCCTCCACGGGCGTCATCGGTCGCCAGTACCCGATGGACCGCATCCGCGTCGGGCTGCACTCGATCCCGTCGCCGTTGCCGGGCGACGACGCCGAGGCGATCGCTCGCGGGATCATGACCACCGACACGGTGATGAAGGTCGCCACCGCGTCGTGCGGTGAGGCGACGATCGTCGGTGTCGCCAAGGGCGTCGGCATGATCGAGCCGGACATGGCGACGTTGATCACGCTGATGTTCACCGATGCAGCCATCGGCGCCGACGACCTGGATCGCACCTTCCGCAGTGTGATCGACCGCACGTTCAACTGCGTCTCGGTGGACACCGACACCAGCACCAGCGACACGGCGATCATCCTCGCCAACGGAGCCGCCGGGGCGATCGACCTCGACGACTTCGAGAAGGCGCTGCACGACGTCGCCCTGTCGCTGACCAAGCAGGTCGCCCGCGACGGCGAAGGTGCCGAGAAGCTGATCGAGGTGCACGTCGACGGCGCATCCAGCGACGAGCAGGCCAAGCGAGTCGCCAAGGCGATCGTCAACTCACCGCTGGTGAAGACCGCCGTCCACGGCGCCGATCCGAACTGGGGCCGCGTGGCGATGGCGATCGGCAAGGCGACCTCGGCAGATGAGGTGGATCAGAGCGACGTCGTCATCCGCTTCGCCGACCTCGAGGTCTACCCGAGCCCATTGCACGACGCCGACCTCGATCGCCTGGCCGCCGTGATGCGCGCCGACGAGGTCCGCATCCACGTCAGCCTCGCCGTCGGCCACCACGAAGCAACCGTCTGGGGCTGCGACCTCACCGACGGCTACATCCGGATCAACGCCGACTACACGACGTAATCATTGGCCGAGCTGGCGCCGGCAACCGCCCCACTGTGCACAGCGCCCGACAGCTGCTTCGCAGCGGCAACAGCCCCACTGCGCACAGCGCCCGACGGCTCGGGGCCCAACGCGGGTGAGGTGAGAGATGAGCGGCCATGGGCCACCAACTTCTCATCGCGCTCGGGCACGACACGGCCGAGGTGAGAGATCTGCAGCCATGCGCCGCAGATCACTCACCTCACCGCTTCACGAGCATGGGTTGACCAACTCGAGTCGAGCGAGAACCCGACCGTGCCATCACGCCTTCGAGAGCATGGGTTTTGAACCCTCAGAGTCAGGTCACTTCGGGGGCATGCGGATGCCACCGTCGACGCGGATCGTCTCGGCGTTCATGTAGCTGTTGGTGATGCACTCGACGACCATCGAGGCCAGCTCGTCCTGGAAGCCGAGGCGCTGCGGGAAGAGCACGCCCTTCTGCAGGTTCGCCTTGAACAGGTCGCTGTTCTCGCCCTCGCCGTAGATCGGGGTGTCGATCAGGCCGGGGGCGACGGTGTTGACGCGCACGCCGATGGCGGCGAGGTCGCGGGCGATCGGCAGGGTCATGCCGACGACGCCACCCTTCGACGACGAGTACGCCGCCTGACCGATCTGACCGTCCATGGCCGCAACCGATGCGATGTTGACGATCGCGCCGCGCTCGCCGTACTCCAGCGGCTCGCTGAGGCTCATCGCCGTCGCTGCGATGCGGATGCAGTCGAAGCTGCCGACGAGGTTGATGGCGATGACCTTCTTGTACGCGTCGAGGTTGGCGGCGGAGTCGTAGCTGCCGTCCTTGCCAACGGTGCGCTGCGCCCAGCCGATGCCGGCCGAGTTCACCAGCACGCGCACCGGGCCCATGCTCTTGGCCATCTCGACGGCGTTGATGATGTCCTCGGTCTTGGTCACGTCGACCTTGGCGAACGCACCACCGATCTCGTCAGCGAGGGCGTTGCCCTTCTCCTCCTGGAGGTCGGCGATGACGACCTTGGCCCCGAGCGCCGCCAGGCGACGGGCCGCCGCGGCGCCGATCCCCGATGCGCCGCCGGTCACGATTGCACTTGCACCCTTGATGTCCATGGGTGGCGACGATACGCAACCACGCCGGACGCCGACGATTCCAAGACCGCCGCGTAGTCTCCGGTCGTGAGCACCCAGGGCACGGGACCGTTGGCCGGCTTCACCGTGATCGAGGCGTGCCAGATGGTCGCCGGGCCGATGGCTGCATCGATCTGCGCCGACCTCGGGGCCGAGGTGATCAAGGTCGAGGCGCCGAACGGCGGCGACCGGATGCGCTACCTCGGCCACCGCGTCGGCGGGATCGGAGCGCTGTGGGCCGGCGTCAACCGCGGCAAGCGCGACGTCGTCATCGACCTCCAGCAGCCCGAGGGCGCCGACCTCCTCCGCCGCCTGGTCGCCGGCGCCGACGTGTTCATCCAGAACTTCCGCCCCGGCGTTGCCGCGAGGCTCGGCATCGACGAGCCGGCGCTGCGCGCCGTGAGCGCCGACCTCGTCTACGTCAGCATCACCGGCTTCGGCGACACCGGCCCGTACTCGCGACAGAAGAGCTACGACTACGTCATCCAGGCGCTGTCGGGCATGGCGGCGTTGCAGCGCGACGCCGCGACCGGCGCACCGTCGCTGTTGCGCAACATCGTCATCGACAAGGTCACCGCGCACACGGCAGCGCAATCGATCCTTGCCGCGCTCCTCGCCCGAGCGCGTGGGATGGGTGGCCAGCACGTGCGGTTGTCGATGATCGACACCGCGCTGGCGTTCTTGTGGCCGGACGGGATGATGCAGCACACGTTGCTCGATCCGTCGGTCGACGATGGCGGCCGGGTCGTGCCGGGGCCGCACCTCACCGACGAGTACCTCGTACGACCCACCGCCGACGGACACATCGTCGTGCTGGCGACATCGGAGCGACAGTTCCCCGGGCTGTGCCGGACGCTCGGTACCGAGCAGTGGCTGGACGATCCGCGGTTCGCCACGCTTGCCGCACGTGAGGCGAACGACGAGGTGCTGCAGGACCTGATCTCGGTCGAGGTCGCCCGCTGGACCGGGCAGGCGCTGCTCGACGCGCTGCACGGCAACGACATCCCGTGCTCGCTGATCACGCCGGTCGGCGAGGTCCACCTCGATCCGCAGGTGGTCCACAACGAGGTGCTGATCGAGCACGAGCGGCCGTGGCTCGGTCGCGTACGTGAACCGCGGCCGCCGGCGTCCTACTCGGGCACGCCGACCGCACTCGGACGGCACGCCCCGAAGCTCGACGAGCACACCGATGAGGTGCTCACCGAGCTCGGCATCTCACCCGAGACGATCGCCGATCTCCGCGCACGCGCGGTGATCGGCGCGCGCCGCTAGAACAGCGTCGACTGGCCGGGATCGGGACGGTTCGGAGGGTCGGCCGGCACGTCGAACGGGCCGGCGCTGGCAGCGACGGCGAGGCGGTCGACGAGGTCGTTCATCGGGTCGCCGCTGTGCCCCTTGACCCAGCGGAACGACGGCTGCCTCGCCTGGTACAGCTCGATCAACGGCATCCACAGGTCGGTGTTTGCCACCGGCTTCTTCGCCGCGTTGCGCCACCCGTTGGCCTGCCAGCGCACCCACCACCGGTCGCGGAAGCAGTTGACGACGTAGGTGGAGTCGGAGACGATCAGCAACGGACCTTCCAGCGCGCGCAGCGCCTCGAGCACGGCCTGCACCTCCATCCGCTGATTGGTCGAGTGCGCCTCACCCCCCGACCCGTTGGGCACGCCCTCGGGCGACACCGCCCATGCCCAACCGCCGCGGCCGGGGTTGCCCGCGCACGCGCCGTCGGTGAAGACGGTCGTCACCGGGGACGACGTCAGCGGGCTCACGTCAACGCCTCGCGCACGAGCGCCGGCCCGAGGAAGTCCGCGGCGATCGCTTCCGCCGCGGACGGCGTCCAGTGGACGCCATCGGGACGGGCCGATTCGTCGGTGTCGAGACCTGCGGTGGTGACGTACCCGGCGAGGTCGACCACTCGAACGGCGGGGTTGTCGGTGAGCTCATCCATCACCGAGTAGAGCACAGCGTGCCGCGCCGGATCACGCTGACCACCCGGTTGGTGCAGCCAGAACGGGTCCGGGATCGGTTCGCGCGCCCACACCACTCGCGACACGCCCGAGGTGAGCAGCTCGTCGGTGATCGTCCGGAACGACTCGCTGATGGCCGCGCCGAGGTCGGCGTCGAGTGGCGTCAGCACCGGGCCGTTGCGCACGAGCCGGCGGTCGAGCACGTCCCACGAGGTGGTCAGCAGGATGACCACGTCGGGCTTCAGCGCGGCGACGTCGGCGGGCATGTCGGTGCGGATCCACGGCGAGCACGTGTCGTCGACCGAGCGTTCTGCGTCGGGGAACACGAGGAACCCGCCCGGCACCAAGCCACACCCAGGTGCGGTCACCAGGGTCACCTGCGCCAACGCCGGGTTGGCCGCGGCCCAGGCGATCAAGCCGGCGCCCGTTGCCTCGGCCGTCGAATCGCCGACGACGGCGATGCGCACCGGACGCGGCGGCACGAGCGGCGTCGTCTCCGTCGGCGTCGAGGGCTCCGAGTCACCGGTGCCGGTCGGTGTCGTGCCGGGCACGGTCGATGTCAGCAACGGGGGCAGCGTGCCGTCGGGCAGCGAGTCGAACGACGCCGCGGCGGCCTGGCCGTCGTCGACGCCGTAGTACTTGCCGGCCTGCGGGATGATCACCACCAGGCCCACCGCCAATGCCGTGCCGGCGAGGCCGAGCGCCAGCGTGCGTCGCGGCACCAGCCACGACGTGCGCCGCACCGGTCGCTCGACGATCCAGAACGACAGCAGGGCAACCGCCAACGTGAACGCCAGCTTGATCAGCAACGAGACACCGATCGGCACGTCCCACTGCTGGCGGTCGATGAGCACGTAGATCGGCCAGTGGAACAGGTACACCCCGTAGCTGATCTTGCCGAGCCCGACGAACGGTTGCAGCGACAGCAACCGGCGCACCGGACCGTCTGACTGGAGGCCGAGGATCAACGCACCGCTGGCGATCGCCACCAGTGGCAACGCTCCGCGATAGGCCGGGCCGTGCCCGTCGGGGAACAGCGCGCAGGCCGCGCCGAGCGCGATCAACGCGACCGGTGCCATCCACCGTGCTGCGGGCAGCGCCGCCGACCGCGTCGTGCGATCCCGGCACCAGCTGGCCACCAACGCTCCGACGAGGATCTCGCAGATGCGCGCCGGCGTGGCCCAGTACGCCGCGTCCGGCCCCCACACCGCGGCGATCACCGGTGCAGCGACGCCAGTGATCACGACGAGCCCGAGCAGCACCCTCGTGATGGACCATCCGCTGCGCCGGCTCCACCACATCAGCCCGAGGAACGCCAGCGGCCAGACCCAGTAGAACTGCTCCTCGATCGCCAGCGACCAGTAGTGATCGAGCGGTGCACGAAGGCCGGCCTGCTTCGTGTTGAGGTCGGCGTACGACTCACCCCCGGCGAGCTTGACCCAGTTGAAGACCTGGAACACCGCGCCGAGGACGTCGCGGCGCAGGTGGGCGACGCCCTTCCACCACCCGAGCGACGCGCCGATGCAGACGCCGGCGACGCACACCAGGCTGGCCGGGAGCAACCGCCGCGCCCGCCGCGTGTAGAACGCCGGCGCGTCGATCCGACCCGTCGACGCGTGCTCGACGAGCAGCAGCGAGGTGATCAGAAAGCCCGACAGGGTGAAGAACACCGAGACCCCGAGGTAGCCGCCACCCAGCCAGGTGATGCCCCCGTGGAACACCAGCACGGCGCTGACCGCGAGCGCTCTCACCCCGTCGAGGGCCGGCTGGTACCCGATCGTCTGCCGGCTCATGGCCCGGCAGGTTAGAGGGCGGCGACCGCGCGAGACTCGCCGTCGATGAATCCCCTGTGCCCGTCGTGGCGGCGGCTCGCGAGCGCCTTGGTCGTTGCCGTGGTCTCCGCCCTCACCGTCATCGCACCGACCACCGCAGCAGCCGCGACACCGCCGGCGTGCGGCTACATCGCCAACCGCAACGAGGTCCAGTGCATCACGGTGAACGCATCGGGCCCGCGTGGAGCGATCTCGGTCATCGGCGACTCGGTGCTCGTCGGGTCCGGCAAGTTCACCGGCTCCAGCGCGCAGTCGCTCCCCGAGCTGCTCACCGCCGACGGTTGGGGTCCGATCGCCTTCGAGGCCGGGGTCGGCTACCGCACCACGACCGCCAAGACGAAGCTCGCCAGCTGGAAGCTGGCCGGATGGGACGCTCCGGTGGTCGCGGTGAACCTCGGCGCGAACGACTTCGGGTACTGCGTCAACCGGGCCGACCCGACGGCGTGCAACCGCGCCGCGATCACGCTGCTGCTCGACGCGATCGGCCCCGACCGCCTCGTCTGGTGGGCGAAGATCACGACGTTCAACGCCAAGGACATGGATTCGTGGAACACGGCGCTGGAGCAGATCTCCCTCACCCGCCCGAACCTGGTGCTGTGGGACTGGCCGACGGCGCTCGCGACTGCCAACCCGGCGATCGGGATGTCGTGGGACAAGATCCACGCGCTGAGCCCGGTCGAGTACGAGAAGCGCAGCAGGCTGATGCGCGACAGCATCCGCCAGCAGGCGAGCGCCGCCGACTTCAACGGCGGGTACGCACCGCCGCCCGCAGCCGTCGGCGGTCCGCTGCGCTTCCACCCGGAGAACAACACGCGCGCACTCGCGCCGACGCGCATCGGCGCCGGCGCCACGCTCACCGTCGACCTGTCCGCGCTGGTCGATCCGACGGCGCAGGCCGTGGCGATCACCCTGGGCGCCCAGAGCTCGGCCCGACTCGGCTACCTCACGGCCTACCCGTGCGATGGACCGCAACCGTTCGCGTCGCACCTCAACCTGGCCACCGACTCGTCACGCGCGGCCCAGGCGGTGGTTCGCCTGTCGGCGTCGCGAACGCTGTGCCTGTTCTCGCTCTCGGACACCGACGTGACGGTCGACGTGCAGGGCTGGTTCGCCCCCGCCGCCGAGCTGGCCTTCGTGCCGATGACACCCGCTCGCAAGCTCGACACCCGCGAGCCGGTCCCCCAACCGCCGGATCAGGTCGTGCACACGATCACGGCGCCCGCCGGTGCAGGCGCCGTCGCACTCAGCCTCGTCGGCCTCGATTCGCCGACGGGCGGCAGCCTGCGCGTCTGGCCGTGTGACGAACCGCGACCCGCGGCCGACAACCTCGTCTACCGACCGAACGAGATCGTCGCCGGGGCCACCTACGTGAAGGTGTCGGCGACCGGCACGGTGTGCGTGCAGAACACGGCGACCGCACACGCCGTGGTCGACATCACCGGCGCGTTCTTCCCTGGATCACCGGCCGGGGGGCTGCGCTTCCAGCCGGCCCAGGTGACGCGAGTGCTCGACACCCGTTCGTCGCTCGGCGGGTGGACCGGTCGTCACGGGATCGGGCAGACGATCAGCGCCCAGCCGGCGCCCGCTGGGGCACAGGCGGTCACCGGCACGCTGACCATGGTCGGTCCGGCGACGAGCTCGTTCGTCACCGCCTACCCCTGCGATGTCGGCCGACCGTTCGCCAGCACCGGGAACGCGGCCAGGGGCACCGACATGGCCAACACCATCACGGTCGGCCTCTCGGCCGGTCGCACGGTGTGCTTCTACAGCTCGCAGAACGAAGCGACCGTCTTCGACGTCGGCGGATGGTGGGTGCCGTGAGCGACGTTCGCCCGTCGAGGCTGACGATCAGTTGACGACGACGTCGACGGAGACCGTCGGCGAACCAGCGGTCTGGAACCAGGTGATCTGCTGCGCGACGAGATCGAACTCGAGGCGATGGGCACCCGCACGGAGCCCGGGCAGGTGGACGTCGATGTCGACGGTGGCTCCGGGCAGCAGGCCGTCGGTGTCCTCGATCGGCAGCGGCTGGGTGTGCAGCACGCGCGACGAGGCTTCGCCACCCTCGTGGAGGTGCACGCCAACCCACACCGAACCGACGCCGCTGCTCGACGGCAGCCACACCACCGTGCCCGCGTTGGTCACCGTGAGGCGAACGGTGACGGGCTCACCGGCTCGCGATGCGAGCACCTCCGACGCCGGCTCGATCCGGGCGAGCAGGCCCTCCCCGAACCGGCTGTCCTTCGGTCGCGCGTTCGCCTTGCGGAGGAAGAACAGCCGACGCGACGTCGCCATGTAGTGACGGGTGCTCGCCAGCACCTGATCGCCCGTCGTGCCGCCGGCGAGGAAGTCGTCGAACGCCGGGAGCGAGACGTGGAACGGCGTCACCCCGAAGATCGACAGCTGGATGTCGCCGAAGCCGGCCTCCTGTGCAACTCGCCAGATGTCCTCGATCACGACGTCGTTCTCGACGACCGCGTGGTGCCGCATCTCGTACTGCGATCCGGCCGACCACGAGTGCTTCGGGCCGGGCTCGACGAACGCCGCGACGCCGCCGTCGCGCAGGATCCGGCTCATCTCGTGGATGACGTCGGCCGCGTTCGGCACGTGGTGGAACGCGTCGAACGAGACGATCGCATCGACGGATCCATCCGGGAGGTCGAACGTCCGACCGTCGAACTGGATGAACCGAGGCGGAGCGTGGGGCACCGAGATCGGCCACCGATCGAACCGTGCCGCGGCGACCTGGAGCGCCGTTGCCGACACGTCGCAGACGATCATCCGGGCTCCGAGACTGGTCAGCGCGTGCGACACCCACCCCGGCCCGGCGCCGAAGTCGAGGATGTCCATGCCGCCGACGGGCTTGATCCCGTGGAGCAGGTACCCGAGGCAGATCAGCAGCTCGGGCGTCTCCTGCAGCGAGACGAACGGCTTGGCCAGCCAACCCGACCAGTCGCCGCTGGAGTAGTAGTCCTCCGCCGTCGCGCACAGCTCGTCGAGCGAGTAGAGATCGGTCAGGGCGCGCACGTCGATCGGTGCCTCCGAACGAAGCAGCGCTTCGCGCTGGCGAACCCGCTCCTCATCGACGTCGGTCACGGGCCCTCCTCAGGACAGCTTGTTGACGAACTCGTAGACCTTCGGGTCGTGTTCGGTGTTCTCGCTGGGCTTGGTGTAGCGACGCCGCATGAACCGCTTCTCCCACTCGGCGGGGGTGATCGGCTCGTAGTGCGGATCGGTGTCGCCACCCCAACGGGAGAGCGGCTTGATCACCGCGTCGAGCGACGGCATGTGGAAGGTGGCGATCGTCGTGCGCTGCGCGCCCGGGTCGGAGGAGGCAACGACTCTGTGCATCGTCGCCGGCCAGTGATCGTTCGTCCACAGCGTCATCAGCTCACCGAAGTTGATGACGAACGCGTCGTCGCGCGACGGCACGACGAACCACTGGTCGGGCGCATCGAGGCGCTGCACCTGCAACCCGTCGTAGTCGCCGCGCTGGTGGAGGATGGTGACCGTGTTGCCGTCCGAGTGGGCGTCGAACGTGACGGCCGTCTGGTCCAGCGCCGCGCCTCGCGCCGGGTAGTGGTTGAAGGCGATCGATGACGAGTTCGGCTCGATGATGTCGTCGAAGCCGTGCGGACCGAGGTCGAGCGCCATCGCGAACAGCACCATGATCCTGCCGGCCAGCGCCTGCGTCTCGAGGAAGAGGGCGGAGATCGCCTCGCGGAAACCGGCCAGCTCGGGCCACGCGTTCGGGTAGAAGTAGTCGGCCAGGTCGGGGTCGATGCCGTGGGCGATCGCGTCAGCGGCATCGTCGAAGCGGCCGGCGAGGAAGCGCTCCTGGTGCACGAACCCTTCGTGGTTGCGGTTGCGGTGCCAGCCGCGATACGGGTGCGTGGTCGCGGCCAGCAGCTCCGCCTTGGTGGCCTCGTCGACGTCGGCCAGCGCATGCATCGCCGCGTACGCGGCGTCGAGCTTGGCGGGCGCGACTCCGTGACCGACGATCTGGAAGAAGCCGACGCTGACGGCTGCGTGCTCGATCGCTGCCGCCGCCTCCGCAGCAGCTGATGTGCCACTGCCACCACGGAGGAACTCGCCGATGTCGATGACGGGGATCTCGTTCACGGGCATGCGCCACAGTACCGCCGGTTACCGGGCGGTACTGCTGCCAGACTGTGCCCATGATCTTCGACGGTTACGTCAACCAGCTCCCCGACAGCGACCCCGGCGAGACCCTGGAATGGCTCGACAGCCTCGATGCCGTGATCGACGTCCACGGCAAGACGAGAGCCCGCTTCCTGCTCTCCAAGCTGCTCGAGCGCGCCCGCGAGGCGCAGGTCAGCTTCCCGGCCACGGTCAGCACGCCGTACGTCAACACGATCCCCCGCGAGGCCGAGCCGTGGTTCCCCGGCGACGAGTTCCTCGAGCGCCGCATCCGTGCGTTCGTGCGCTGGAACGCAGCGATGATGGTGGTCAAGGCCAACAAGCACGCCGACGGGATCGGTGGCCACCTGTCCACGTTCGCCAGCTCGGCGTCGCTGTACGAGATCGGCTTCAACCACTTCTTCCGCGGCAAGGACGACGGCACGGCCGGCGACCACGTGTACTTCCAGGGCCACGCCGCACCCGGCATCTACGCCCGCGCCTTCATGGAGGGCCGCCTGTCGGCCGACGACCTCGACCACTTCCGACGTGAGATCGGCCGTGAGCGCAAGGGTCTGTCGAGCTACCCGCACCCGCGGCTGATGCCCGACTTCTGGGAGTACCCGACGGTCAGCATGGGCCTCGGCCCGATCACCGCCCTGTACCAAGCGCGCTTCAACCGCTACCTGCTCAACCGCGAGCTCGACGACACCAGCCAGAGCCGGGTGTGGGCGTTCCTCGGCGACGGCGAGACCGACGAGCCGGAGAGCCTCGGCGCCATCTCGCTGGCCAGCCGCGAGCGCCTCGACAACCTGATCTTCGTCGTCAACTGCAACCTGCAGCGGCTCGACGGCCCGGTGCGCGGCAACGGCAAGATCATCCAGGAGCTGGAGGCCACGTTCCGCGGCGCCGGCTGGAACGTGATCAAGGTGATCCTCGGCTCGAAGTGGGACGAGCTGCTCGCGATGGACAAGGACGGCGTGCTGCTGAACAAGCTGAACACCACCGTCGACGGCGAGTTCCAGCGCTACGGCACCGAGAGCGGGGCGTTCATCCGCGACAACTTCTTCGGCCCCGACCCGCGGCTGCGCCAGCTCGTCGCCCACCTCAGCGACGAGGACCTCGTCAACCTGCCGCGCGGCGGCCACGACTACCGCAAGCTCTACGCCGCCTACAAGGCAGCCACCGAGAACCTCGGCTCCGGCGCGCCGACGGCCATCCTGTGCAAGACGATCAAGGGCTGGACGCTCGGCCCCGACATCGAGGGCCGCAACGCCACGCACCAGATCAAGAAGATGACCAAGGACCAGCTGCTGGCCCTGCGCGACCGGCTGTACCTGCACGACGAGATCCCCGCCGACAGCTTCGACCCGGACAACCCGCCGTACTACTGCCCGGCCGAGGACTCCATCGAGTACCAGTACATGATGGAGCGCCGCCGCGCGCTCGGCGGCTCGATCCCCAAGCGCGTCGTACGGCTGCGCAAACCGCTGGAGCAGCCGGCAGACAGCGTGTTCGCCGAGCTGCGCAAGGGCTCCGGCGGCCAGTCCGTCAGCACGACGATGAGCTTCACCCGCCTGCTGCGCAACCTCGCCCGCGACGAGAAGTTCGGCAAGCTCGTCGTGCCGATCATCCCCGACGAGGCACGCACGTTCGGCATGGACTCGCTGTTCCGCGAGATGAAGATCTACGCGTCGCAGGGCCAGAAGTACGAGCCCGTCGACCACGACATGCTCCTCAGCTACACCGAGAGCACGAGCGGCCAGATCCTCGAGGAGGGCATCACCGAGGCCGGTTCGCTGGCCAGCTGGATCGCCGCCGGCACCGCGTACGCCACCCGTGGCGTCCCGACCGTGCCGTTCTACACGTTCTATTCGATGTTCGGCTTCCAGCGCGTCGGCGACCTCATCTGGCAGGCGGCCGACGCCCGCACGCGCGGCTTCCTGCTGGGCGCCACCGCCGGTCGCACGACGCTGATGGGCGAAGGCCTGCAACACCAGGACGGCCACTCGCTCGTGCTCGCCAGCACGGTGCCGCCGTGCCAGGCGTACGACCCGGCGTTCGCCTACGAGGTGGCCACGATCGTGCAGCAGGGCCTGCTGCGCATGTACGGCACTCCCGAGCAGGCCGGCGGGTTCGACCCCGACGTCTTCTACTACCTCACCCTGTACAACGAGAACTACGTGATGCCGGAGCTGCCCGACCACGTCGAGCCGGCGCACATCATGCGCGGCCTCTACCGCTGGGCCGAGGCACCGGAGGGCACGTCGAAGAAGGTCACCCTGCTGTTCAGTGGGTCAGCGCAGGGCGCGGCGCGCGAGGCGCAGGCGATCCTGGCCGAGCGCTACGACGTCGGCGTCGAGCTGTGGTCGGCAACGTCGTACAAGGCGCTGCGCGACGAGGCGCTGGCGGTCGAGCGGCAGAACCGCTTCCACCCCAACGACGAGGCGCGCACGCCGGTCGTCACCCAGCTGCTGGCCGGCAGCGAGGGCCCGATCGTCGCGGTCAGCGACTTCATGAAGTCGGTTCCCGAGCAGATCGTGCGGTTCCTTCCCCGTGATGCAGACGGGACAGCCAGGACGTTCCTGCCGCTCGGCACCGACGGCATGGGTCGCAGCGACACGCGTGAGGCGTTGCGCCGCCACTTCGAGGTCGACACCGCGCACGTGGTCGTCGGCCTGCTCACCGCACTGGCCGAGGTCGGTCAGATCGAGCGCTCGGTCGTCGCCGACGCGATCGCCGAGCACGGCATCAACCCCGACGCCCCCGACCCCGCCCACATCTGAGCGAGTGCCCGAACGGGCCTACTCCCACCAGCCGTTGACGTCGACGACGACGTGGGCGTTGCTCGACGAGTAGACGCACAGCTGGCCGCTGTTGGAGAGCTTGAGCATCGCCCCGTTCGAGGAAGCCGCACCGATCTCGAAGTTGACGTTCGAGGTGTTCGGCCGCGTGCCGCAGGGGTAGGCGGTGATGTACCCGGCGGTCGTCGCGTCGGTGACGGTGATGTTCACCGAGACGGACTTCGCCGAGGACGGGATGCCCCGTGTGCCGGCGATCGACAGCACGAGAGTCTGGCCGCCGCCGACGCGGTTGCCGTTGGTCCCGGCGTTGACCTCCGTGCGGTAGCGATCGCGCGTGTCGGTCAGGCGGAACGGCTCGCTGGCCGTGAAGCCGGTGGCGTTCGACGTGGTCATGTAGCCGAGGACGTCGACGATGACGTCGACGCTGACGTGCGCGTACAGGCAGACGGTGCCGGAGTCGCTCAGCGGAGTGATCACCGTGTTCGGCCGGATGCGCCCGAGGCTCGGGTTGACGCTCGAGGTGCCCGGCCGGTCGGCCGTGCAGGGGTAGACGGTGACGTAGCCGTCGAGCTCGGGGGCAACGGTCGTCACGTTGAGCACTGCGGCATCAGCGCCGGCGGGCTGGTTCGGAAGGTTGAGCTCCACCGTCTGCCCACGAGCCATGCGCACGGTCGGACCGATGCCGTTGCGGGTGTCCATCGCCCGCACCGGTGTGATGGCGACGAACTTCGAGGTGGCCGAATCGAGGTAGTAGCCGTTGACGTCGACGAGGACGTCCGTCGCGAACGGCGAGTAGACGCAGAGGTTGCCGGACGCATCGAGGGGCACGGTGACCGCGTTGGCGACGGTCTCGCCGGCGGCGAAGTTCAACGAGGAGACGGTGGGCATCGGGTTCGAGCAGTCCCACAGCGTCAGGTAGCCGGCACCCGACGGGTTGACGACGGTGAAGTTGGCGCTGATCGCGGTGGCGTTCGCCGGGACGCCCTTGCGGCCGGCGATGAGGATCTTCTTCGGGACCTGACCGATCAGCCGAGTGGCGCCGGAGTTGACCCGGGTGTCGACGAAGCGGGTCGGGTCCATCGGCTGCAGCCCGGTCGGCCCGCCCGTCGGCGAGGCCACCGGGGCCGGGCTGATGCCGGTTGCCGCGGTCGGGTCGACGGTGAAGCTCCAGGCGACGGTGCGACTGGAGGTGCCCACCGAGACCGAGTACGTCCCGGGTGAGAGCACGGTGCGGGGCACGACGACGACGGCGTTGTTGCCCGCGAGGATCGACTGAGCGACATCGCTCGTGTTGCGCTGCGACAGCACGCACGTCTGCACCGGTCCGCCAGGTCCCGTCATGCTCGCCGTCGGGTTGGCAGTGATCGCCTCCGGCATCTGCACGATGACCGGCAGCCCCGCTGCACCCGTCCAACCGCAGAACGCCAGCGGATCCGGCGTCTCGACGACGAAGCGGTCGAGGTTGGTCGTGGTGCCGTTGCCCGGCCACACGATCGGCGCACTGATCGGCTGGGTCGGACCGAGCCCGCGGAGCACGTCGAGCGTCGCTCCCGAGTGCCACGGCGATGTCGACGCGTTCGAGCACTGCCCGTAGCCGCTGCGCTGCAGGTTCGGCCGGAGCACCCCGATGGCGTGGAACGGTCCGGTCATCCACAGCTCGACGAAGCTGCGAGCAGTCGGCGACTGCGCGCTCGACACGGCGACGTTGCCGCTGTTGCCGGCCGCGTCACCGTCGGTGGTGTAGCCGGTCTTGCCCGGGACCTCGTCGTGGCTGATCCCGTTGAAGAGCATGTAGCAGGAGTGCTTGGCCGCCCCCGACGACAGTGCCGCGTCCTCGGTCACCGGCGAGAGCCCGGCCATTGCTCGGTAGTAGTTGACGGTGGTCAACCAGTCGGCCTCGGGAGGGATGAACGACGGCGTTGCCTCGGCAGCAACCTCTCCCGACATCGGGGCGAGCGCGAGCATCAGAGTGCCAAGAGCAACGCTGATGCGCCCGAACCTCGCCATGTCCGCCTCCGTGCTGGAATGACTTCACCGACACGTGGTCATCGGAGCGGCGAGTGGCCGTCTTGAGGGAGGCTCGCGGCGAGGCTCACCGCAGGTACTGGGTTAGAGGAAGTCTTGACGATGCACGGAACTGACGTGCCGAAACCGTTCCCACCCGATGCGGGGAGCGGCACGCAACCCGGCCACCAGCGCCCGGGCGTGGACCCGGCGCGGCTCGTGGCGGAGGCGACGAACGGACAGCCACACGGCTCGCACGACCGACCGTGGCGGCTCGAAGCGGACCGCGGCCCACAGCCGGTTGCGCTCTCGGTAGAAGGCGCGCTCGTCGCCCAGCAGGGCGGTGGTCACGCTGCCGCGATGGTGGACGACGGAGGCAGCGACGCAGCGGTAACGCCAGCCGAGCGCGGCACCACGGCGGGAGAGGTCGACGTCCTCGTAGTACAGGAAGTAGCGCTCGTCGAAGCCGTTGGTGATGCGCACGAACCCGGCACGCAGCAGCACCGCCCCGCCGGTGAACGCCCCGATCTCCGTCGTCCCCTGGAAGGCAGGCCCGTCGAGCCGTCCGTGACCGAGGTCGGTGCCGGCGCCGTCGGGGCCGACGACCACGCCGACGCTGTTGACCACCGGCGGCTCGCTGCCGGCCACGAGCAGCTTGGGCTGCACGGCGCCGATGCGCGGATCGCGAGCCATCTCGGCAGCGAGCCACAGCAACCAGCCCGGCTCGACCGTGACGTCGTCGTTGAGCACGGCCACCGCGTCGGCACCCTCGGCGAGCGCGCGGTGCAGACCGGCGTTCACCCCGGCCCCGAATCCGTGGTTCTCGGCCGTGACGACCTCGACCGCTGCGAGCAGATCGTCGGGCAGCGCAGCCGTCGCGCCACCCCCGCCGTTGTCGACCACGATCACTCGATCGGCGTCGCCACTGGCGATCACCGAAGCAAGGCACTCGGCAAGCATCCCCGGCGCAGGCCGGTAGGTGAGCACGACCACGGCGATCATCGGCCGAGCCTACGGCGGTACGGTGAGACGATGGCAGGAACGCTGTTCATCACGGGCGACACCGATGCGGACCTGCTGCTGAACACCGACGGGACCGCGCTGCTCATCGGCATGCTGCTCGACCAACAGGTGCCGATGGAGTGGGCCTTCGCCGGACCGGCGACGTTGCGACGACGGCTCGGTCACCTCGATGCGACCCGGATCGCGGCCATGGCGCCCGACGAGTTCGTGGCCGTCTGCTGCGAGCGACCGGCGATCCACCGCTTCCCCGCCTCGCTCGGCAAGCGCATCCACGAGTTGTGCGTCGTGCTCGTCGACCGCTTCGACGGCGCCGGCGAGTCGGTCTGGGCGGGCGTCGGTGACGGCGCCGAGCTGTTCGTCCGGTTGCGTTCGCTGCCGGGCTACGGGCAGGAGAAGGCGCAGATCTTCACGGCCATCCTGGCCAAGCGGATGGGCGTGCGCCCGAAGGGTTGGCAGGAGGCGGCCGGTGTGTTCGCCGACGACACGCCGCGCAGCGTCGCCGACATCCACGACCCGGGATCGCTCGCCCTGGTGCGCGAGTGGAAGAAGGCGGCCAAGGCCGCCCGGCGAGACAAGCAGGACCGGCCGTTGCGTGACGCCGCGCCAGCGACGCCTCAGACCGCGACGCGTCAGATCATGTAGCCGAAGACGTCGACGATGACGTTGCTGTAGCCCGAATCGAGGTAGACGGCCAGCTTCCCGTCGGCGCCGACCTTCAGGTAGGCGTGGTTGGGCACCGCACCGCCCGGCAGTGGGTTCACCGTGGACGCGTTCGGCCGGCCCACGCCGTTGGGCCACACGGTGATGAACGTCTGCACCGCGGCATCGGTCGACGTGACGTTGAGCACGACCGACTCGGCGTTGCCGGGGACCGGACCGTACCCGGCCAGGGAGACGGCGACCGTGCCGCCGGCGACCAGCGGTCCACCGAGCTGCGGGCCGGTGCGCGAGTCGGCGATGCGCTGTGGCGAGATCGGGACGAACGCCTTGCCCGTGCCGGAGTAGTACCCGACGACGTCGGCGATGACGTTCGACGACCCGGCGGAGTTGAGCACGTTGACGCGGCCGTTGGAGCCGACCTTGACGATGACGAGGTTGGCGACCGTCCGACCGGGTGTGAAGTTGTGCGTCGACGTGCCAGGCCAGCCTTCCCCACCGGGCCACACGCTGAGGTAGCCGTTGCCGGTGGGCTGGTCCAGGGTGACGTTCAGCGCGACAGCGGTGACACCGGAAGCGGGCACCCCACCGACGTTGAGCACGCCGAAGTCGATCGTCCCGTTCGGCCCGATCGGACCCTTGCGCGCACCGGTGCCGTCGCGCGTGTCGAGCACGCGGCTCGGCGTGACCGCGGTGAAGCGCCCACCACCGTTGGTGGAGGCGCACGAGCCGTAGTAGCCCATCACGTCGACGATGAGGTTGGTCACGCCTGCGGAGTTGAACAGGTTGATCTTGCCGTTCGCACCGATCTTCACCGTCGACAGGTTCGATCGGGTCTGGCCGGGCGCGAAGTTCACGTTGGACACGCCGGGTTGGCCCTCACCGGACGGCCACGCCGTGATGTAGCCGTCAGCGAACGTGTCGGCAACGGTGATGTTCATCACCACGGCCTGGATCCCCGTGGGGGGCAGCCCGCTGACGCCGGCCACTCCCATCTCGGTGGTCACGCCACCGGCGAGTGCGACGATGTTGCCGCCCAGCCCGGTGCGCGTGTCGAGCACGCGGGTCGGCGAGACCGGGGTGAAGCAGGCCGGCGTGGCCGGCACCGGCTTCTCCAGGCGCAGCGGGCCGTTGGCGATGTTCGTCCCGACGTTGCCGCCGTTGCGCATCACGACGTACACCCAGTAGGTGCCGTTCGGCATCGCGTTGCCACTGGCGTCGTTGCCGTTCCAGTTGAACGTGGTCACTGCGTTGGCATCAGCGGGGACGTTCACCTGACCGACCTTCGTGCCGTTGAAGGCGCCACGGGTCGTCGTGACGAAGACCTCGGCGGTGGTGTTGGGCGTGCCCGCCGCGTTCTTGAACGTGATCGGGTAGGTGCCCGAGAACGCCGCGTCGTCGGCGAACTTGATGTCGCGGAGGGTGAACGTGCGGGCACCCGGATCCTCGTTGAGGTCGAAGCGCAGCCGGCTCACCGGCACGCCTCGCCAACCGATCTTGGCGACGGTGTTCTCGTCGTTGACGGCGACCGCCGGACTGGTCGACAGGTCCATCGTCATCGTGTGGCAGCCCGGGTAGATGATGATGTCCTGGGTCTCCGACCACCGTCCGGTGAGTGGCGAGAACCAGGCCACGCGAGCGACCATCCCGCCGCCGGGGAAGTTGCCGAACTCCACCTCGCGGGCGCCGCCGTAGCAGATGTCGGCGGTCAGGCGGTGGTAGCGGTCCGTGTTGAACGGGGTGCGCAGTGGGAACTCGATGTACGGGTCGTTGGCGATCGTCCGACCGTTGAGCTCGCCGTTGCTCCAGCTGACCGAGTCCATCTGGTGGAGATCGAGCGCGTCGGCAGAGCTGTTCATGTCGAACGGGTTGCCGTTCGAGGTGGCGTAGTCGGCACCGCCGACCTCGTTCGGGGTCAGCACCTGCGGCACCGGGATCGCTGCCGTCGGCTGTGCGGGGGCGTCGGCGCGACGCAGCCGGGCCCAGTCGAGGCGGATGTTGAGTGCCGGGTTGGCCGGACCGAAGTTGCCCGGGCCACCGCGGAGGATCTCGAGACGGATCACCTGGCCGCCCCACACGGCTTGCTTCGACGGCACGAGGTACTGCGCCGCGTTGCCCATGTCGAGGTCGTACTCCTTGCACCCGCCGGTCATCTGGAACGCCATCAGGCCCTCGACGCCAGTGTCGGTGAAGAAGTGCACGCCCATGTTCATGATCGACGTGCCGGGGATGCCGTCGATGCAGCCGGAGAACGACAACCGCTTGTACACGCCGGCGTTCGCCGGGTGCAGCCGACCGTCACGGCCCCACGGCAGCTCGGCGCCCCACGTCCGGATGAGCTTGATGGTGCTCTGGTTCACCGTGTTGACGTTGATCCAGCCGCCACTCAGGGCGATGCCGTTGCAGTTCTCGCAACCGGCGAGCTTGATGTCCGGGACGTCCTCCTCGTTGGAGAAGTCCCACGGGTCACCGAACATGTCCGACGCGTAGTCACCGTTGGTCGACAGCGCACTCGTCGGCGCGGTGGCCGGCCCTGCGTCCACCGTGGGGTGGGCGAAGGCGGTGCCCGCGGTCAGGGTGCTCACCGCCAGAACGGCGGCCAGGCTCCAGTTTCGTGCGCGACGGATCAACGTGGTCTCCCATGGGGACTTCCGGGTACCAGGTGCATCGGCACGACGACGACGCCGCTGAAAGGTTCTTGACAGAACCCCTCAGTGAGGGGTGGGCGGTGCAAGCGCCCTGGCGAGGTCGCCCAGGCTCTCGCGGAGCGTCTGCTGCTGCTCGCGGATCGCCAGCAGCAGCTGTTCCAATTGCTCGACGACCTGCTGCTCAGCGTCCAACGAGGGCCTCGCGCAACCTCGCGTACCACCGTCGCGGCACCGCCGCGTAGCGATACAGCTTGGTGTTGTGCAGCGCCTCGATCTGACGCTCTGCGTCGCGCAGCTTGCCGATCGCCGTCGACGCGCCGGTCCCCTGCAGCTCGGCCACCGTGGCCGCCAGCGAGACGATCGTGTGCGTGCGCGCTTCGACCAGCGCTTCGAGCTCGCCGATCCGCGCCCGCAGCTGCTGTTCGGTCTGCACCTCTAACTGGGCCATGCCAACCTCGGATGACGCTCTCGGAGCCGGACGAAATTCGCTGCCATGTCAATGTCGCTCACCTTGCGCATCGAGCCCGCGTGCTCACGGTAGCGGCCGACCACGCTCGCCGCGAGGTCAGCTCGCCAACCTCGCTCGGCGATGGTCAGCCACAGGTCGTAGTCCTCCCACCCGAAGATGGCAGGAGTGCCGGCGTCGTAGCCGCCGATCTCGGCGAACACCTCACGGCGGAACATCGCCATGGCGTCGATGAACGCGCCATGGACGAGGAGGTCGGGGTCCCACGGCAGATGACTCGTGAGACCAATCGAACCGCGCTCGTCGAACCGCTCCAGGATCCCGTAGGCGGCGACCACCTCGGGTGGCGACCGATCGAGGCGACCGGCGAGGAGCTCGAACGCGTTCGGGTACACCGCGTTGTCGGCGTCGAGCGTGAACACGTACGGAGCGCGGGCGTGTGCGATCCCGGCGTTGCGAGCAGCGGGCAGTCCGCCGTTGGCGGCGCAGCGCACGAGCACCGCCGGCATCCACGGCATCTCGGCGAGGAGCGCGGCGGCGACGTCGCCGGAGCCGTCGGTCGAGTGATCATCGACGATGACCAGCTCGGCGCGGCGGCGGCCGGCGGCGGCGACCACCGAGTGCACCGCCTCCGCGAGGAAGGCGCCCTGGTTGAACAGGGGGACGACCACCGACACATCGGCCGGGTCCGCCGCGTCCCAGGCCGGCGTGGTGATCAGCACCTGGTGGTGCGGATCACCGTGGCGCAACGTCGCCAGGGCGCGTTCGACTCGGCGACCGTGGTCGAGCGCGGCGAGGTAGGCGGACTTCGTTCGGCTGGCCGCTGCCGCGAGCGCGATGCGCTCGGCCGGGAGGCCGTGCTCGCGACGAACGATCGACGCTGCCCGATCGCGCACGCCGCGCGCCGCAGCACCGAACCGCGGCGTGAGCGCGCGCCGCGTTCGCGGCGCGTTCGAGGCGGCGACGAGCGCAGCACTGATCAGATCTGCCTGAGCCACCTTCGTGGTGAGCACGTCGTACGCCGCTTCGGCCATCACCGCGCGCCGCGGCTCGTCGAAGGCGAGTCCGATGGCTTGTTCGGCGAGCTCGTCGAACGACGCCATCAGCAGGTGCTCGCCCGGCACCAGCGGCTCGCATCCGACGGAGGTCTCCGTGGCGACGACGCACCCGTTGGCGATCGCCTCGATGACGCGGGCCCACTCGAAGTACGGATCGTCGTCGCGATGGATGTTGAGGATGATGCGCGAGTCGGCGAGGTGCTCGAACTTCGCCGAACCGGAGAGGAAGGCCGGCTTGGTGGACGTCGCAGGACGGTGCCAGGAGTAGAAGCGGAGGTCGGTGCGCCACTCCCACAGCTGCGAGCCCGCACCGGCGACGAGCTCCTCGCGCCGGGCTGTGCGACCGGCGAGCAACGTCAGGTCGATGCGCCGCTCGCGCTGCGCGCGACGCCAGTGGTCCATCGACGGCACGTAGCCGAGCGGCAGGTGGACCGCGGCCAGGCCGAGACGACGCAACGCACCGAGCGACCACGGGTTGATGTCGAACACGACGGGCCCGTGCTGCGCGTATCGAACCGCCGTGTCGAAGAACGGCGTGCCGGACTGCTCGGTGTTGATGCACACCGCGTTGGCCGCGGCGCCGAGCAGGTCGCTCTCCGAGGCCGGGAAGAGCGCGAAGAACTCGTGTGGAGCGACGACGAGGTTGTCCAGCGGCGTGGCGCTCGGCGCCGGCAGCGCATCGGTGACGAGCTCGGCCGGACGACCGGCGAGCACCATGGATTCGACCAGGTGATCGGCGATCTCGCGCATGAACACGTTGCCGCGATCGCTGACGAAGACCCGGCACGTCACCCGGCGCACGGTACCAGCCGGTCGCTAGCATCTGGCCGCATCGCTCCCCGGATCTCCGTCGTCACGCCTGTCTTCAACCCGCCGCTCGGCGCATGGTTGGCCTGCGTGGAAGGGATGCGCACACAGACCTTCACGGACTGGCAGTGGTGCATCGTCGACGACTGCTCCACCCGTCCGGAGATCATCGAAGCGCTCGACGCGCTGGACGACCCGCGCATCGTCGTGCATCGCCGAAGCGAGAACGGCGGCATCGTCGCCGCGTCGAACGACGGCCTGGCGCTGGCCACCGGTGAGCTCGTCGCGTTGCTCGACCACGACGACCGGGTGCTCCCCCACGCCTTCGCCGACGTGCTCGCCGTGTTCGACGGACACGACGGCGCCGAGATCGACTACGTCTACACCGACGAGGCGCACGTGGCCGCCGACGGTGGCGGGGCGATGCCGTTCCCGAAGCCGGCGTGGTCGCCGGAGCGGTTCCGCGCGTCGATGTACACGTGCCACCTGTCCGTGATGCGCCGTGCCGCGGTCGAGGCGATCGGCGGCTTCCGCTTCGGGTTCGACGGCTCGCAGGACCACGATCTCATCCTGCGCCTGACCGAGCACGCCACCGCCTCCGGCCGGCGCGTCGTGCACCTGCCGGTGATGACGTACCACTGGCGCACGATCACCTCGTCGGTGTCTCGCGCGTCGGCGAGCCTCCAACGCGCGGTGGACAACGGTCGCCGTGCCGTGCAGGAGCAGTGCGATCGCCTCGGGATCGACGCAGCCGTCGAACACGGCCCGGTCGCCGGCACGTATCGGCTCGTTCGCAGGCTGCCATCGGCCACCCGCGTCACGGTCGCTGTCGTGACCACGCTGGCCGGCACGTTGCAGCGCCCCTTCCGCCTCGACGTTCAGTCCACCGTCGAGCAGCTGCGCACGGAGCATCCCGCCGCAACGCTGGCGATCGCCTACCCGCACGACGCGCGGCCCGAGCAGATCGAGCTGCTCGGCTCCATCGCCGATGCGCGCTGGCAGCTCGTGCCGGTGCCGGGCCCGTGGACGATCGGAGCCGCGCTCGATCGCACCTTGCTGATGCACCCTGCCGATGTGCTGGTGTCGGTCGCCGCGGGGATGGTGCCGCGCGCGGATCTCACCCCGGACTGGCTGGAGGTGCTCGCCGCGCACGCGCTCGAGCCGGGCGTGGGCATGGTCGGCGGCTTGATCGCCGGCACGAGCGGTCGCGTCGTCCACGCCGGGTGGGACGCTCCCGACTTCCGCAACCACCTCCTCACCGATCTCACGGTGGGCAGCGCCTCGGCCGGCAACGACCTGCTGATCGAGCGCGAATGCGACCTGGTGAGCCTCGCTGCGGCCGCGGTCACCGGCGCCCACTGGCGCGAGTTCCGTTCGGCGCTCGCCAACGACGGCTGGCACCTGAGCGGCAAGCGGATCAGCGCCGCGGCCCTCGGCGCCGGCGCCCAGACCCGCTGGACCCCCTACGCCCGCTTCGACCAGGTCGTCGCCACCACCTTCTGAGGAAGGTGCGTCGACGCCGTCAGGGCACGACGGGGGTGAAGGGATCGGCCTCGAGGTGGGTGCGCCAGCGGCGCTGGATGAGCTCGATCTCCTCGGGGAGGATGCCGGCAACCCGCGACTTGGACTCGAAGTGGTGCAGCACGGCGGCCGGCTCGTAGACGATCGACCAGCCGAGCGCACGCACCTTCATGCAGAAGTCGACGTCGTTGTAGTTGCCGGGGAAGTGCACGCTGAAGCCGCCGACAGCGTCGAACACCGGCATCGGAACGAGCATGCAGGCGGCGGTCACGCCGGCGACGGCGCGCCGGTGGTGCAGGATGCCCGTTCGCCCGCCGCTGTCACCGGGCAGGCCGAAGCCGACGTGGTCGAGGCTCGTCCGATACGTGTGGCCGGCGTGCTGCAGGGTGCCGTCCTCGAACAGCAGGCGAGCACCGACCGCGCCGACGCCCTGAGCGAGCGCGGCAAGCATCGCCGAGAGCCATCCGTCGGATGCGATCTGCACGTCGTCGTTGAGGAAGAGCAGGAGCTCGCTCGTCGCGTGCGCAGCACCGAGGTCGACGCTCGCGGAGAAGTTGAACGGACCGTCGATGGGAACGATGCGCACTCGGTCGTCGAGGCCGAGCAGCTCGGCAGCGATCGCCGCCGGCATGGACGGGCCGGCGACCACGAGCACCTCGAGCGGCATCGGGTTGGTGGCCAGCAAGCCGCGCACTGCATCGAGCACGAACACCCGCTCCGCCCCGAACACGGTGCCGGAGCTGCCGATGCTCGGCACGACGACGCTGACGGCCGCGGCCGGCTCGATCATGCGGGGCGTGTGCCCGTGACCGCGCGGTAGGCGCGACGGGCGATCCGGCGGGCGAGATCCGGGCGACGCAACTGGTCGACGAGCGACGCTCGCGGCGGTTGGAACGCCGACTGCGTCGACCGTTGCTGCAGGTTGCCCAGTCGGGCGCGAAGGTCGGCGATCTCCCGATCGCGCTCGGCAAGCGTGGCGTGCAATTGATCGATCTCGGCTGCTGCGCCGACGGCGTCGTCGGTGCGCAACCACCGCGCCACGCGCGCCGCCGGATCGGTCGGCAGATCAGTCGTCACGTCGTGCTCCGGGCGTCGCTCACGGCTTGGACCCGAGCAGTGAGGTCGTCGGTCGCCGCCACCACCGCAGCGCGGATCCGGTCGAGCTCGTCGAGCTGGCGAGACGACGTCGTGCGCTGTGCCACCTGGAGCTCGCTCAGCGAGGCCTGCAGACCATCGACCCGCACCTGAAGCGCACGGAGGTCGTCTCCGATGGACGTCAGCGCGGCATCCGTTTGCTGCTGTCCGCGCAGCATCCAGCTCACGCGGCGCTTCACGCTCACGACCCCTGCCCTTCGCGCACGAGTCGGGCGATGAGCCGGCCTGCGTCAGCGACGCTCGGCTGTGCCTCCATCCGGTGACGGCCACGGGTCGACAACCGCTCGACCAGCGACGGCTGATCGACCAGGCGACGCATCGCCGCCGCCGCTTGATCCAGATCGGGCTCGGCCCACTTCGACGTCGACGGGTAGACGCCCTCGCCGTTTCGCACCGGGATCAGCGCGGCGTCGACGAGCAGCGCGCAGTCGTCGTCCATCAGGTCGAGGTTACCCGAGTACCTCGTGGCGATGACCGGCGTGCCCAGCCACATCGCTTCGGCCAGGTGCAGTCCGAGGCCTTCGGATCGGTGCAGCGAGACCAGGCAGTCGACGGATGCGACCAGCGCCATCTGGTCGTCGCGGCGCAGGTGCTCGTCCCAGACGCGGATGTCCGACCGCCCCGCGGCGGCCGCCAGCACGCGCTGGTGGCCGGCCCACCGCTGCTGCCCGTTCATCGTCTTGACGACGAGCACCGGTCCGGCTCCGTCCACCGGGAAGGCGCGCCGGAACGCGGCGATGGCCGCGTCCGGGTTCTTGCGCTCGGTGACGCTGAAGTGGTCGAAGGCGACGAGGAAGACGAACCGGTCGTCGAGGCCGGCAAGCGGCTCGAACCCGCTTCGGGCGACGTTCGACGGCTGTGGCTCCGGCACGGGGAGCGGCACGTGGCGGACGGGGACGGACGCGACGGCGCGGAACGCGTCGGCCACGAAACGCGACCCGGCCCAGATCTCGTCGACCAGCTCGAAGCTCGATCGCACCGACTTCGGCACGTCCTCCAGCTCCCAGAACCAGTAGCCGATCGTTCGCCGGCCGGCGGCGAAGACCTCCGGGTGGTCCACCTGCAACGCCGGGAACTGATCGGCGTTGACCACCGCGATCGACGTGCGGTGGGCCAGTCGTTGATCGAGGCGAGGTGCGCCGTCGACGCGCGGGCTGTCGGTCCGATCGAACCCGGCGGTGGACACGTCGACGTCCGCAGCGCGCAACGCGTCGAGCATCCGCCGGCCGACGTCGCCGAGGCTGAGATCGTGATCGAGGTAGCCGACGAGGTCCAGCCCGTCGTCGCGCAGGTCTGCCGCGACCGCGAAGCGATCCGCCGATCGTGACGGCCGGCTGCCTGCCTCGGGCGACCACGGTTGCAGCACCAACGGCACGTCGTCGTCGATGAACGCGCGACGCTGCCAGCGCAGGAACGCCGCTGCATCCGCGCCCTCGGGATCGGGGAACGCGGCGACCAGATCGGGACGCCCGGACCGCGTCATCGCCCACCACTGCCTCTCGACGATTGCTCGAAACGCGCTCGCTTCCGTCCACGGCAGGGGATGGTCGGGGATCGCCCGAGCGATCGAACGCACCCGTGCGTCCACCGGCATGCCACCCGGCAGCACCACTGCGGTCGCCGCACCGGCCAATTGCGCGAGTGCCGCATCGATCACCGCACGACGACCCGCGTCCTCGGCGACGGACGTGCGGAGCGGAGCCGGCGTCGACGCGACGAGCACCCAGGGCTGAGCCGCGTCGAAGCCGGTCGCGTCGAGCAGCGCGACCGGCGCGGCGTCGGGCCAGCGCCACGCACCCGCGCCGATGCCCGGTTCCTCGCACCACGTGCCGTCGAACGCCACCGTGGTCCGCTCGAAGCGTCGACCGATCGGGATCGACTCACTCGACGCGAGTTGCGCACGGAGCCACGCTCGCATCCCCGCGGAACCGCGCCGGAACACGGCGACGCCATCGCCCGCCCGACCGGCGTGGGCGAGGTCCGCCTCGGCGGGCCAGCGGCCGTCGTCCGGGATCGCTCCGGTCCGCCTGGCCACGAACACGGCGTCGCCGTCGAACGCGACCAACCCGTCGAGCGATCCGAGGACGGCGACGCTGCCGACGACGAGCACCACGATCTGGTCGTGGTCGACGAGCAGTTGGTCGACGGCGTCGAGGCCGGCCGACCAGACGGCGTCCGCAGCGACCAGGCGCACCAGTCGTCGTTCGTGGTCGTCCTCGTCCACGGCCAGCCACGGCGTCGTGCCCCCCATCGGCCGCAGCTGCGGGTCGCCGCACCAGCACGACACGACTCGCCAATCCGGGTGATGAGCGCTGATCGCCCGAGCGAGTGCGTCGGGCCGATGCGTCCCGTTCGGCGTCAGGAGCAGGGCCGCTGTGGACGTCGAGCCGCTGCCGGCTACCACCTGCTGCTCCTCATCGCGCCCTATCTTTACCACGTGGATCCGCAGGCTTCGGAGCGTCTCGAGCAGGAGAACACCGAGCTGCGCGCCCGCGTGGAGCTGGCCGAGCAGGAGATCGCCGTCCTGCGCGCCGAGGCGATCGCCCGCCGCGCCGAGATCCGCACGCTTGCCGAGTCGCTGCCGGCGGCGGTCAGCAGGCGGGCGGTGATCACATCGATCGTCGACGACCTGCGGGCGCAGCCGCGCCGGGCGTGGCGGGCGATCGCTCGACGGCGCGGACCGACGTGAGCGACGCTCCGGTTCGGGTCTTCGTGGCCGCGGACGGCAACGCCTTCATGACCGACGTCGCGCGGAACATCACCGAGGCCTGCGCGCTTGCAGGCCGCGACGCCCTGCTCGTCACGGACCGGCTGCCCGCCCGCGACGGCTCGCTCCAACTGGTCGTCGCGCCGCACGAGCTCTTCGCGCTCAGTGACGCCCCGGTCGACGAGCTCCGCCGAGCTGCGGCCGCGAGCGTCTGCATCGGAACCGAACAACCGGGCACCACCTGGTTCGAGCGGAGCCTCGATGCCATCCGTCTCGGACCGACGGCGCTGGACATCAACGAGGACGGCGTCGCCGCGCTCCGAGCCGAGGGCGTGAACGCCCACCGGCTGGTGCTCGGGACGGTGCCGTCGATGGTGGCCCCCGCGACCGCGCGGGACATCGACGTGCTCTTCCTCGGAGCGCTCGACGAGCGACGGTCGCAGGTCCTTGCCGCGCTCGCACCGCGGCTGGCACGCCACCGCAGCGAGTTGCGCTGCTTCGTCAACGATCGGCCCGTGGGCATCCACACGCCGGGGCTCGTCTTCGGAGCGGCCAAGCACCGCCTGCTCGCCCGGGCCAAGGTGCTCGTCAACCTGCACCGCGATCGAGGCGACGAAGTCAGCACCTACTTCGAGTGGGCCCGGCTCACCGAAGCGATGGCCAACGGCTGCGTGGTGCTGACGGAGCCGGCCACCGGCCACGAGCCGTTGGTCGACGGCGTGCACTTCGTCAGCGCGCCGCTCGACGAGCTCGGCGACGCACTCGACCGCCTGCTCGATGACGAGGACCGCCGATGTGCGATCGCGTCGAGCGCGTCCGACGCCGTCAGCGGTCCGTTGTCGCTCGCCTCCTCGATGCGCGAGCTGCTGCCGGTGCTGGATCGGGCCGCGCGCGACACCGGCCACGCGCCCGCCGGCCCGTGGCGCCTTCGCCCAGAGCCCCGTCACGCGGCGACTCCCCTGCCCGTGTTCGAACCGTTCCTGCCGCTGCAGCGCGCCGCCAAGCGCCTTGCCCGCGCCGAGGACGCCGCACTGCGACGGCTCGACGCGGCGCAGTGCCGCCTCCGTCACGGCAGCGCCCAGCACATCGAACGCCACGAGACCCCGGCCTACGCAGCGGCCACACCCGAGGTGACGGTGGCCGTCTCGTTGTACGACTACGCCGGCGTCGTCGGTGACGCGCTCGACAGCGTCGTGGCCAGCACGGGGATCGACCTGGAGATCGTCGTCGTCGACGACCACGCCACCGACGCCAGTCGCGCCGTGGTCCAGCAGTACCTCGTCGACCACCCGAACGTGCCGATGCTGCTGCTCGGCAAGGATGCCAACGAGGGGCTCGTCGCGGCCCGCAACACGGCCTTCGAGCACGCACGCGCCGAGCTCGTCATGGTCCTCGACGCCGACAACCAGCTCGCACCGCGTTGCCTGCGCCGACTGGCCGACACGCTGGCCGCTCACCCCGACGCCGACGCGTCGTACTCGATCCTCGAGGACTTCGGTTCCTCCACCGGGCTGCGCAGCGCGCTCGCCTGGGACGTCGAGCGCCTGTGTGCGGCGAACTACGTCGATGCCCAGGCGATGCTGCGCCGCTCCAGCTGGGAGCGGCTCGGCGGGTACGGGCCGGCCGACGACGAGATCTACGGCTGGGAGGACTGGGACCTGTGGCTGCGCATCGCCGAACGCGGCGGCTGCGCCGTGCTCTGCCCGGAGATCCTCGGCCGCTACCGCACGCAGCCATCGTCGATGGTCGCCCTGTCCAACGTCGCCGGCGGCGACGCGATCGCCGCCATGCGAGCACGCCATCCGAGTCTGCCGTGGCCCGCGTGACCGCTCGCGTGTCCGTCTGCGTTCCCGTGTACAACGCCGAGGCGTTCCTGGCCGAAGCGATCGAGTCGGTCCTCGCCCAGGACTTCACCGACTGGGAGCTCGTCATCGTCGATGACGCATCGAGCGATCGATCCTTGGAGATCGCGCAGCGCTACGCCGCCGACGACGAACGCATCACCGTGCATCGCAACGCCACCAACCAGGGTGCGGCGGCGACGTGGAACCGCGCCGTCGCGCTGTCCGCGGGTCCGTACGTGAAGCTGCTGTGCAACGACGACATCATCAAGCCGCGTTGCCTGTCCACGCAGGTAGCCGTCCTCGACGCCGACGAGGCGCACGCCATCGGCATGGTCACCGGACTGCGCGACATCGTCGCCGCCGACGGATCGGCGATCCACCGCAACCACGGCCTGCGCGGGCTGCCTCGCACGGCGACCACCGTCGGCCGTCGGCAGCTCGTGCTCGGGCTGCTGCGCAACGGCGGCAACCCGCTCGGCGAACCGTCCACGGTCCTGCTCCGCCGCGAGGCGCTCGATCGAGCCGGCGGGTTCCCTGCCGACTGGCAGTACCTCATCGACCTGGCCACCTATGCCGAGATCAGCCGCAGCACGGACATCGCGCTGATCCGCACCTCGTTGGCCACGTTCCGGCTGTCCGCCGGATCGTGGAGCTCGTCGCTGGCGAAGCGTCAGGCCGAGGAGACTCGTCGAATCATCCGCGCGCTCACCGCCGACGGCGACGTTCCGAGCTGGCGGCGTTGGCAGGGGTACGTGATGGCCCGCGTGATGCAGAGCCTCCGCCACGTGGCGACCGAGGTCAGTCACCGCCGCGAGCGGCGAGCATGACCGTCTCGTTGTAGATCCACCAGCGCCCGAACCAGCGCGGCAGCGGGAACGAACGCATCGACGTCACGGTCAGCCCCAATGCGTTCGCCAGCTCCTGCAGCTGTGGCGCGTCCATCAGCCGAACGTGGGTGGGATCCGACGCCTGGCCGCGTTCCTGGGGCGTGATCACCACGACCCGCCCGTCGCGTCGCAGCAACGGGAGGTAGGGCTGCAGCGCGTCGACCGCCTCCTGCAACGTGAGGTGCTCCACGACGTGAGCGCACAGCAGCGAGTCGAACGACTCCGGCACGTGCAGTGCCGACCGGGCGAAGTCCTCCGGCGTGAACGCCTCGAGACCGGCGGCGCGACAGCGTCGGATGGCGTCCGCGTTCGGATCGACCCCGACGGATCGCTCCGGGAAGAACGACAGGCAACGACCGATGCCGCACCCGACGTCGAGCACACGACCTCGCGCCAACCGGCGGACGTTCCAGCGGTACGGGTTGGGCACGAACCGCTTCCACCCTCGACCGCTGATCGCCGCGAGTCGTTCGGCGTACTCGGGATCGGTCGAGCTCACCGGGCCGTCCCCAGGCTCGCCGGCTCCGTCCCGATCGCTGCCGAGGCGACGAGCGCCACGGAGACGAGCGCGCCGAGCAGCACGAACGCGGTCGGTAGTGGCGGCGACCAGTTGGCGTCGAAGGCGAACCAGATCGGTCCGTTGCTGCCGACGGTCCACCGCCGCAGGGCCAGGTAGAACGATGCGAACTGACCGACGGCCAGCGCGGGGGCGATCGCCGCAGCCCATCGAGCGGTGGCAAGACGCGGTCCGACGGCGACGAGCACCACCATCACCAGCCCGATCAGGAGCGCCAGCCCGTAGCGGCCCTGCCAGTTCAACCCGTTGCTCGAGGCCTGCGTGTAGCTCGTGTAGATCTGCAACCCCCAGTAGCCGAGCGCGAGCAGGACGAGCGCCACGCGGACGCGGGGCACGGCGATCAGACCGACCACCAGCGCCAGTGCGAGCAGTGCCGACCACACCCACTGCGTCACCGCCGGAGGCGTGATGTCCAGCCACCCGAGGCGGCCGACGGCGTCGTGGAACCACGTCAGCTGGTTGACGAACGACGTGCCGATCGTGTCGGTCAACGACACCGAGCGGGCGTACTGCTCGTTCTCCAACGATCCGACGCCGCCGATCAACGACCACGCGGTGACGACCAACGCCAGCGCCGAGATGGCCATCACGCTTCGGTGGCGAACGATCGTGTGCACGGGGCGATCGACGCCGTGCAGGGCGACGCTGACGACGAGGATCACGAACCAGAACGGCGAGCCGAGCGGCCGCACCGAGACCAGCAGCGCTCCTGCGGCGAGGAAGCCCCACATCTCCCGACGTCCGATCGTGCGGTCGAGCACGGCGGGAAGGGCCATCCACACCACGAACGCGGCGGCCACCTCCACCGCTTGCGGGTTGACCACGCCGAAGAGGAAGAACGTGGTGGGCGTGATCGCGGTGGCGGCGAGCAGTGCACCGCGGTTGCCGAACCTGCGCCGGGCCAGGTGCAGACCGAAGGCCATCAGCGCGACGCAGACGACGAGCGAGGCGAGACGGATCGGGCGCAGTGCGGAGAACCCGGTGAACGCCAGCGACGGCCAGCCGACGATGGCGAAGTAGGTGGGCGGGTAGTAGCCGTTGAGCGCGAACGACTGCTCGTTCGGATCGACGTCGTAGTCCAGGCAGCTGGCGTCGACGGTGGGGTCGCGCGACCAGCACACGTTGTGCGGGCCCTTGAACTCGATCGGCACGTCGTAGACGCGGACCTGGTCGTCGGGTGAGGTGAGACCGTGGCCGACGAGATCGCCGCGAACGGTCGCCGCCGCACGAACGAGGTGATCCTGCTCGTCGACGCCGCCGTTGGGTGGCACCGCGAGCATGTAGCAGACGCCGAGCCCGGCGAGCCCGAGGAGCAGTCGCCAGAACGGGTTGCGCAACGGGTTCGGACGCTGTGGTCGGTCCCCTCGCATGGCCCCAGGACTATAGTGACGCCGTGGGCCGGAACCCGTGGCACGGTGCTGTCACGCGCCTGCGGTCGATGCAACGCCCCACTCGCGGCGGCATCGCCGCGCTGGCGATCACGGTGATGCGACTGGTGCAGTCGATCCTCTCCCGACCGCACTTCTTCCTCACCGCGTCGTACGACGACGGCAACTACATCGGCCGAGCGGACATGTTGGCCGGCGGCAGCTGGGCCACCCACTTCGACCGGCAGACGTTCATCCGCGGTCCGCTCTATGCGATCTACCTGGCGATCGTGTCGCGCGGCGGCCTGCCGCTGGCGCTCGTCGACATGGCCCTGACGTGCGCGATCGCCTGGTGGTTGGCGCACGAGCTCGCGGCGTTCCTGCACACCGGCCGCGGTGTCCGCGTCCTGCTGTACCTCGGCATCCTCGTGGTCCCGTACAGCGAGACGCTCACGGGGTCGCACGTGATCCGCGACGACCTGGCGCAGCTGGTGCTGCTGGCAACGTTCGCGTGCGTGTTCCGGGCGCTGCGACGCGGCAGCGATGGCTGGCCGTTCGCTGCGTTGGCCGTCCTCGGCGCCGGCGCGACCACGATCATCCGCGAGGACGCGATCTGGATGGTGGCCTCGCTCGCCGTGCTCGTCGCCGTGCTCCTGCGCCGCACCGTCATCGCCAGGCGGTGGGTGCCGGCGGCCGCGCTCGTGCTCCTCTCGCTCCTCGCCTACTTCGGTCCGCGTGTCGTCGTCACCCAGCTCAACTCACGATCCGGTCTCGACGCGTCGACGCTGTTCGACGACGAGCACTTCGACGCCGCGCACGCGGCCATCGCCCGCTACATCAACGACGGCACGGAGAACACGCGGACGCTCACCCCGGCCATGTTCGACTCGCTCGTCGCCCGCTCACCGAGCTTCGCCACCATCGCCGCAGGCTTCCCCGAGTGGCAGCGCGAGGGTGGCGTGATCTACACCGACGCGGTCCGGTTCGCCATGGACGGCGGTTTGGAGCTGGCCGGTGTCCTGGCCGACGAGCAACGCCGCAACTCGGTCCTCGACGGGATCGCCGACGAGATCCAGGACCTGTGCGTGGCCGACCACCGGCCGGCGTGCGACGGGTGGACACCCGCTCCCCCACCGATCCCCGTCGTCCGCTTCGACGACCTCACCGCGGCGATCCGCCGCCCGCTCACCGACTGGACGCCGCTGCTCACCGTCGAGCGCGGGCCTCTGCCCACCACCGGCGACGACGGGTCCGTGCACGTGCTGATCCAGTGGGAGCGGATCATCAACACCTCACCGCCCGACGGCACCTACACCGTCGACGGTGATGTCGTGCACTTCGGCGCGCGGCCGGACTCGTTCGCCAACGACCTCGACGACGGGTCCCTCGCGCTCGGCAGGTTCGTCACGCCGATCATCCGCGTCGCCGGTCTCCTGTCGGTGCTCGTGCTCGCCTGGAAGCGACGCTGGGTGCTCGTCGCGTTCGCCGGCACCGTGATGGTGGCCGTGTGGATCCGCGCCGCGCAGGTCGCGCTGGCCACCCGCTTCGGCGTCGGCAACTACGACTTCCACTACCTCCAGCCGGCCGCCACGGCCATTCACGTGCTCGCCCTGACCGCCCTCGGCGCGGCCTTCTCGGTGCTGCGACCTGCGCCGACCTGCCCGACCGACGACGAGACGGCTCAGTAGGCTCTGGGTCCTCATGTCCCTGCGAACGGCGGTCGCGCACCGCAACCTGCTCTACCTGCTGTCGCTGAAGGAGCTGCGCACCCGCTACAAGAAGTCGGTGCTGGGCTGGGCGTGGAGCCTGCTCAACCCGATCACGCAGATGCTCATCTTCACGGTGATCTTCCTGTACGTGTTCAAGGCGGTGCCACCTGTCGGCGACCCGAGTGGCATCAAGAACTTCCCCGTGTACTTCCTCTGCGGGTCGCTGCCGTTCAACTTCTTCTCGATCTCCGTCGGCGTCTCGATGGGCAACGTGCAGGGCGGTTCGAGCCTGATCAAGAAGGTGGTGTTCCCCCACGAGCACCTCGTCTTCTCGGTGATCATCGCCCAGTTCGTGACGTTGATGATCGAGCTGCTCGTGCTGACGGTGGCGATGCTGTTCCTGCACAACATGGTGCTGCCGTGGCTGCTGCCACTGATGCTGGTGCTGGTGCTGCTGGCCATCTTCACCACTGGCGTGGCCCTGCTGCTTGCGGCGTTGAACGTCTTCTACCACGACGTCAATTACCTGTGGGGCATCCTCTCCCAGATCCTCTTCTACGCCACGCCGATCATCTACAACCCGGCCACGATCACCAACGGCCCGCTGCGTTCGATCGCCAACTACGGCCCCACCGGCAGCTTCATCGTCGCCGTGCACAACATCATGTACGACCTCCGACTCCCGGGTGCCGGCCGCATGCTGGCGCTGACGGTCTACGCGTTCGTGTCCTTCGGATTCGGGCTGTGGGCGTTCAACAAGCTGTCGCCGCGCTTCGCGGAGGAGATCTGACCGTGGCCGATCTCGCACTCGAGGTGAACCACCTCACCAAGACGTTCCGCCTCCACTCGGAGAAGACCAACTCGCTCAAGCAGCTGATCGCCGCGGGCGGGCGCAACCGCTACGAGGAGTTCGTCGCCCTCGACGACGTCACGTTCCAGGTGCCCGTGGGCGAGGTGTTCGGGGTGATCGGGCACAACGGCTCGGGCAAGTCGACCTTGCTGAAGTGCATGGCCAAGATCCTCCAGCCGAACAAGGGCTCGGTGCGCGTCCACAAGCGCATGTCCGCGCTGCTCGAGCTGGGCGCCGGGTTCCACCCCGAGCTGAGCGGGCGCGACAACGTGTTCCTCAACGCAGCGATCCTCGGCATGGGGCGCAAGGAGATCGCCAAGCGCTTCGACGCGATCGTCGAGTTCTCCGGGCTGGAGCAGTTCATCGACGTCCCGGTGAAGACCTACTCATCGGGCATGTACGTGCGGCTGGCGTTCGCCGTCGCGATCAACGTCGACCCCGAGCTGCTGATCATCGACGAGATCCTCGCCGTCGGCGACGTCACCTTCCAGCAGCGGTGCTTGGAGAAGTTCGTCGAGTTCCGCAACGAGGGCCGCACGATCGTGCTGGTCACCCACGACCTCGGCGCGGTGCGCAACATGTGCGACCGGGCGATCTGGCTCAAGCGCGGCGTGATCACGGGCGAGGGCGACCCGGCCGAGCTGGTCGAGGCCTACACCGAGTCGATGCTCGGCAGCCGCGCCGGCAACGACGGAAGCATCCGGCGCGGATCCGGCGAGATCCAGATCGAATCCGTGGAGCTGATCAACGACGCCGGCATCGCCGTGAAGCGCTGCCGCACCGGCGACTCGGTCACCTTGCGCATGCACTACCGAGCCGAGCGCGCCGTGCCGAAGCCGGTCTTCGCGTTCAGCATCGAGCGGCTCGGCGGGTCGGTCGTCACCGCGCCGAGCACGCGTGACGCCAACATCCTGCCGTCGAGCATCAGCGGGTCCGGCGTGATCGAGGTTCGGCTGGACGACATCGCCCTGCTGCCCGGCACCTACGACGTGCACACCGAGATCACCGACTTCAACCGCCAGCACGAGTACGACCACGTGCAGCTCGCCCTCCGCATCGACGTGCTGAGCGGCCACCCCTACGAGACGGGCGGGGCGATCACGATGCGACCCACGTGGACCGTGTCGTGAACCACATCCCGAACCCGTTCGGCAGCGGCCCGTCGGGGGCGTCGCCTCCGAGGTTCGTGTCGTACGCGCAGAACTTCGAGGACATCGTGCTGTGGCGCGTGCTCGGCGACGTCATCGACGGGACCTACATCGATGTCGGGGCCGCATGGCCGGACATCGACTCGGTGACGAAGGCCTTCTCGGATCGCGGCTGGTGCGGGGTGAACATCGAAGCCAATGCGAAGATCTTCGAAACCCTGTCATCACGGCGGCCTCGGGACGTCAACGTGTGCGTGGCAGTCGGCGGCGAACGAGGAAGCATCGAATTCAACGCCGTGAAGGACACCGGGCTCTCGACGATCGACCCCGGTCTCGCCGATCGGTACCGACAGGAAGGCCGGCAGGTCGAGTCGGTGACCGTTCCGATGGTCCTCCTCGACGACGTCTGGTCCGAGCACCTCGACAACGGTCGAGCCGTGCACTTCCTGAAGGTCGACGTCGAGGGTGCCGAGGGCGCCGTGCTGGCCGGACTCGATCTGGCGGTGCACCGCCCGTGGGTGCTGGTCATCGAGGCCACCCGGCCGAACTCCCCCGAGAGCGCACACGAGGAGTGGGAGCCCGGCGTGCTCGCTGCTGGGTACTCGCTGGTCTACGAAGACGGGCTGAACCGCTTCTACCTCGCCGACGAGCACGCCGACCTGCGCCACCGCTTCCACTTCCCGCCGAACGTCTTCGATCACTTCGTCACGTTCAACGACCAGCAGCGCATCGAGGTGGCCGAGCAGCGGGCGACCTGGCTGGATGTCGAACTCAAGCTGGCTCGTGAGCACGCCGACCGCGTCGCCGCGGATGCAGCAGGCTGGCATGAGGAGCGGGCCGCCCTGCTCAACACCCAGCGCGATCTGCGCCTCAGCCTCGTCGCCGAGCGCATCGCCACCGACGACGCGCTGGCCAAGGCGACGTCGCTGCGCGAACGCCTCGGACGTGTCCAGGCCGAGGCGTGGGGAGCGATGCACGAACTGGCCCTGCGCGACCAGCGCATCGCCGCACTCGAGGGCAGCACGTCATGGCGCGTCACGCGCCCGGTTCGCGTCACCGCCGTCGTCGTTCGGCGCCCCTCGTCGGTGGTGCGTTGGACGAAGCGCAGGTTGCTCAACAGTCGGCTGCGGCGTCCACTCGACAGCGCGATCCGTGCAGTGCTCGACCGCCCCGTGCTCCATCGGACGGCCAACGTCGTGCTCGCCCGAGCACCCGGCTTCCGGCGACGAGTGCACAACTACGCATTGACGTCCCAAGTGATCGTCGACGAACCGGCCCTCGACGACGGGCAGGGGCACGACACCCGGGATCACCCGATGGCGACGCCGGCGGAACGACGACTCCACGAGCGCCTGCGACGGACCATCCCCGTCGAAACGGAGCATGACGGTTGAGGCTGCTCATCGACCTGCAGGGCGGACAGGCGACGAACGCGGAACGAGGGATCGGTCGGGCCGCAAGCGCTCTCACCGCAGCCATCGCCCGCAACCCGGGCGGCCACGACGTCCACGTGCTCCTGAACGCGAGCTTCGTCGAGCCGGCGATCTCGCTCCGCGAGCAGCTTGCCGACGTCGTCGCGCCCGATCACATCCACACGATCCACACCGCCGCCGGTGCCGATGCGAGGTCCGGGTCACCCTTCCTCGCTGACGCAAACGCGCTGGCACGAGAGACGTTCATCGCCGAGCTCGCACCCGACGCGGTGCTCGTGACGAGTGTCTTCGAGGGCTTCGTCGACTCCGCCACCACCACCATCCACCGGCACGAGCACGGCATCCCCGTCGCTGCGGTGCTGTACGACCTCATTCCGCACGTGCACGAGGGCACCTACCTGGCCGACCCGGCGATGCGCTCGTGGTACCGCGACCGGTTCGCCGACCTCTCCCGAGCCGATCTGCTGTTGGCGATCTCGGAGGCAAGTCGACTGGACGCCGAGCAGCACCTGCCTGGTGTGCCGGTCGTGACGGTGCCCTGCGCCACCACCGCCGACTTCGGTCCGAGGATCGTCGAACCAGCTCGCGAGCGAGAGCTCCGGGCAGGCACTGGGCTGCGCCGTCCGTTCCTCATGTACACCGGCGGCATCGATCCGAGGAAGAACATCGAGCGCCTCATCGAAGCGTTCGCCGCGTTGCCGGCGAGCGTTCGCGGCAGTCACCAGCTCGCCGTCGTCTGCGCAGCCGAAGCCGATGCACGCGCCGCGCTGCTCGCGCACGCTGCCGAGGTCGGGCTCGTCCCCGGCGACGTCGTGCTCACCGGGTTCGTCTCCGACGAGGACCTGCGCGACCTGTACGCCCTGTGCGCCGCCTTCGTCTTCCCGTCGTGGTACGAGGGGTTCGGTCTGCCCGTCCTGGAGGCGATGACCGCAGGACGCGCCGTCATCGGCTCGAACGTGTCGAGCATCCCGGAGATCATCGGGCGTGACGATGCCCTGTTCGACCCGTTCGACGTTGCCGACATCTCCGGGCGGATCCTCCAGGTGCTCACCGACGAGGACCTCCGGGTCGATCTCGAGCGCAGCGGCCTGGAGCGCGCCGCGCTCTTCAACTGGGATCGCAGTGCGGCGCTGGCGATCGAGGCGCTGGAGGCGATGACGTTGCGCGTCGAACAACCGACGCAGGTGATCGCCCGGCCGACGATGGCCTACGTGTCTCCGGTCCCGCCGGCACGATCCGGCGTCAGCGACTACTCCGCAGAGCTGCTCCCGGAGCTCGCCGAGCACTACCGCATCACCGTGATCACCGACGAGACCTCGACCGACCTCGCCCTTCCGGTGCGTTCGTGTGCGTGGCTGCGCGAGCACGCCGACGAGTTCGACCGCGTCCTCTACCACTTCGGCAACTCCGAGTTCCACGGGCACATGTTCTCGTTGCTCGCCGACGTTCCCGGCGCCGTGGTCATGCACGACTTCTTCCTGTCCGGGCTCGTGGCCCACATGGACCACGGTGACGATCCCGGGCGCTGGGCGACGGAGCTCTACCGCTCGCACGGCTACCGCGTCGCGCAGCTGCGGTCCAACGACGTGGACGGCGAACTGGTCTGGCGCTTCCCGGCCAACTTGAGTCCACTGCAGGCCGCCGAGACGGTCATCGTGCACTCGTCGCACGCCCGAGCGCTCGCTGCTGCGTGGTACGGGCCGCACGCCGCCGACGGGTGGACGGTGATCCCGCACCTGCGCCACCCGATGGAGGTCAGCCCTGCTGCTCGTGCCGCGGCACGGGCGCGGTTGGGCATCGCTCCGGATCGGTTCGTGGTCGCCTCGTTCGGCATGACCGGACGGACGAAGTTGAACCATCGCCTGCTCGCTGCGTTCGAGCGCAGCCGGGTCGGCACGTCTCCCCGCGGCATGCTGGTCTTCGCCGGCGAGAACCAGAACGACGACTACGGCGCTGCTCTTCTCGAGCGCGTGGGGCGGACCGGCGGACGCGTGCGCCTCACCGGTCGGCTCGACGGCCCGACGTTTGCCGACTACCTCCTCAGCGCAGACCTCGCCGTGCAGCTCCGCGCCCGCAGCCGTGGCGAGACCTCCGGTGCGATCCTCGATTGCTTCAACGGTGGCGTGCCCGTCATCGCCAACGCGCACGGCGCCACCGCCGAACTGCCGTCGGACGCGTTGCACCTGATCGGCGACGCCTTCTCTGACAGCGAGCTTCGCGATGCGATCGACCAGCTCGCCGCCGACGATGACGCGCGACGAGTGCTCGTCGCCAACGCCCGCCGCACGATCCACGAAGACCGATCGCCGCGACACGTGGCGCAGCTGTACGCGGACGCGATCGAGTCCGGCTGGGGCACCACGCCGACGCGCCGCCAGCTCGCCAAGCGGCTCGCCGGACTGCCCAACGGTCCCACGACCGACGACGAGCTGCGAGCTGCGGCAGCATCGACCACCGCGACGTTCGCGCCGCGCCCGAGGCAACCGCAGCTCTTCGTGGACATCTCGGAGCTCGTCCGCCTCGACGCCGGCACGGGCATCCAGCGGGTCACGAAGAACGTGCTGCGCGAGCTCCTGTTGCACCCGCCCTCCGGCGTTCGCGTCGAGCCGGTGTACGCCACAGCCACGACGCCGTACCGGTACGCCCGAAGCTTCACGGCGTCCTTCCTCGGCATTGCGTCGTCGCTCGGCGGCGACGACGTCGTCGAGCCCTGCTCAGGCGACACGTTCCTCGGGCTCGACCTTCAGCCGCAGGTGATCCCCGCGCACCGCTCCACCTACCGGACGTACCGTGCCCGCGGCGTGCAGGTCCAGTTCGTGGTCTACGACCTGCTTCCCCTGCTGCTGCCCGAGCACTTCGCAGCGGGCGCGGCAGAGGGATTTCGTCCGTGGCTGGAGGTCGTTGCGGAGAGTGACGGCGTGGTCGCGATCTCGCAGTCCGTTGCCGATGATGTCAGCCGTTGGGTGGCAGCCAACGCCCCCGACCAGCTCGACCGGCTCAGGATCACGTCGTTCCGACTCGCCGCACATCACGGCGTCGCCACCGCTGGGTTCCCCGCGGACGCACCCTCCGTGCTCGCCTCGCTCGCCGCTCGGCCGACGTTCCTCATGGTCGGCACGCTCGAACCGCGCAAGGGCCACGCCGTGGTGCTCGACGCGTTCGAGTCGTTGTGGGCAGCAGATGTCGACGTCAACCTCGTCATCGTCGGCAAGGTCGGTTGGATGGTCGACGACCTGCTCTCACGGCTTCGCGGACACGCGGAGGCAGGCCAGCGGCTGATCGTGCTCGAGGCGATCACCGACGAGTACCTCTCGTCCGTGTACGAATTCTCCAGCTGCCTCATCGCCGCATCCTTTGGTGAAGGGTTCGGGCTGCCGCTCATCGAGGCGGACTTCCACAACATGCCGGTCATCGCCAGAGACATCCCGGTGTTCCGGGAGGTGGGTGGTGCCAACACGACGTACTTCAGCGGTGGCGCGGCCGACCTGTCCCACGCGATCCGCCGGTGGCTCCACTACGGCCCTCACCGCCGCAGTGCTGCCGTCACCAGTGCACCGACCACGTCGTGGGCCGACAGCACCCGCCAGCTGCTCGCGCACCTCGCACTGCCTGCGCCACTCACCTGATCGAGCTCGGCGCCGAGCGACCTCCTACAGCGGCACCTTGGACAGGATGCGCACGACGGTACCGACGTTGTCCGGAGCGACTGCCGACGCGATCTCGCGCAGGGTCGGATCGAGCTGCATCGCGGCGACCACCGCCGTCTGCACCTCAGCGGCTCCACCGGTGAGCACGAGCGTCGAGATGGCTCCCGCCTGCAGGAGCTCGACGGACGTCGTCGGGAACGGTGTGACGCCGTAGTCCCACCCGCCGTCGAGCAAGCGACCCGAAACGTGAGCCAGGTACATCCCGGCGATGCGTTGACCGTTGGCGCCACCGGCCCAGAAGTACGGCGTGCGGCTCACTGACGGCGGAAAGGTCTTCATGTACTCGACGAACCACTCGGTCGCTCTGTAGGCATCGACCCCGAAGGAGTCGTCTCCTTGGTAAGCGAGCTCGTACGCCGACTGAACCCGAAGTTCGCCGGCCTCGATCGGCTCCGGCCGCGGCGAACCGAACTGCACCGCGAACACGATGCCGACGAGGGCGACGGGCACGCCGAGGTCGCGCCAGCGAACGCGTCGATGCAACGTGGCAGCCACGACGGCGATCACGATCAAGGCATCCAGCCAGCTGCCGAACACCTTCGGTGCGGGTGTCGCCATCGCCCCGAGCACCAGCACCAGGAGACCGACGATGGCTGGGAGGCACCAACGAGGACCACGGCGGGCAGCGGCGCCCACCACGACGCAGAACGCCAGCACGAAGGCCGGGAGCATGTAGGCCCAGTAGTACTCGATCTCGAGCGTCGAGCCGTGGCGACCGAACTGGTACCAGACCTGGAACCCGTACTGCAGGGCACAGATGCGCAACAAGGTGAGCTCCACCGATGCGAACGTCACGTGCCCAACCCGCCGCAGCCACCACGCTGCCCCGAGCACGACCGCCGGGAGGTAGATCCACAGGCGATAGCCGAGCCACCACAGCCGCGGCGACTTCAGCGGGTCTTGGAAGTGCCCGTGCTCGCGAAGGAACGTGAACGTCGGCGAGTAGACGTTGTGCACGTCGTACCGAAGGCGGAACAGGAACAGGCCGAAGAGCACGACGACGAGCGCTCCCACCCCCACCAGACCGGCGAGGCCGACTCGTCGCCGCCAGGGAAGCGGCGCCAGCCAGAAGGGAACGGCGCACAGGACGACGACGATCCCGAACGGATTGGCGACCATCATCGCCCCGCCGAGCGCACCGACGACCAGCGCAGTCACCGCGTTGTCACCGTGGACGGCGAGCAACATGATCGAGCAGACGCCGAGCGGGAAGACCACCGTGCCCGAGTAGTCACTGAACATCGGCCGCAGGACCATCGGCATCACCAGCACCGCGCACCCGAGCGCGACGGCGTGAGACGGTCGCCACAGGCGCCGGCCGAGAGAGATCACGGTGGCCATGACGATGGCCGCGCAGATCCAGCGGAACGCCGTGTACGCCCGTCGCGGGCTGCCCAGCACCTCCAGCAGCAGCCGCTGGGGCATGTAGATCGTCCACCGGGAGATGAAGTAGTGGCGATCGCCTGCGGACGCGATGACGTTCTGGAAGTTCTCGACGTAGGCGGTGTAGAAGAAGGTGTCGATGCCGTTCTGGATGTAGTACCAGTCAGGGTGCACCACGACGAACAGCACGGCGGGCACGACGATCGACAGGATCGTGGTCTGCAGCCAGGTTGGCGTGGCATCCATCGTTCGCCGGTACGAGGAGAGCAGCGCAGTCACATCAAACGATCCTTGCCACGACGAGCCCAGCCGATCGCGGTGCCGCACTGTACGCCAGCGCCTCGGACCAAGGCGGGCACCTCAGCGGACGGAGGTCGGGTAGCGTGGCCGGATTGTGGGTGGGACTGAATACGAACACCTGATCTCGGTGGTCGTGCCGGTGTATCGAGGCGAGCACACGTTGCCGGAGCTCGTTCGCGAGCTGTCCGCCCACGGCGAACGGATGGTCACGCCGCGAGGCCATGCATATCGCGTTGCCGAGATCCTGCTCGTGCACGACAACGGCCCGGACGGTTCGGATCGCGTGATCCGCTCCCTTGCCGACGACAACGAGCTCGTCCGCCCGATCTGGTTGGCACGCAACAGCGGGCAGCACGCAGCGACGGCGGCCGGCATCGCCTCGTCCGGTGGCGCGTGGGTGCTGACGATGGACGAGGACGGTCAGCACTCGGCCGACGACATCGCAACGATGCTGGACACCGCACTGATGCACCAGAGCCAGCTCGTCTACGGTCGCCAGCGCGACGGCGCACCTCATGCGCGCTGGCGCAACCTGACGAGCTCGATGGCGAAGCGGGTTGCCAAGACGCTCTTCGGGGCGGAGACCGGTGCCTTCACGAGCTTCCGACTCATCGAGGGCACCAGAGCACGAGCGGTCACTGCGTACATCGGCCCGCGCACGTTCCTCGACTCCGCGCTGACCTGGGCAGTCGACCGGGTGTCCTCGTGCGAGATCACGCAACGGGCGGAGTGGCGAGGCGGGTCGGGTTACAACCTGCGCAGGCTGCTGTCGCACTTCTGGACCCTCGTGCTCAGTTCCGGCACTCGGCCGTTGCGGATCGTGTCCATGCTCGGTTCGTTTGCTGCGCTCTCGGGCTTCGTCACCGCCGGCGTGATCATCTGGCGCAAGTTCCACTCCGGCTACGACGCACCCGGTTGGGCGTCCACGATCGTCGTGCTGCTCCTCACGAGCGGGATCATGCTGCTGGCACTGGGCGTCGTCGCCGAGTACGTCGGTGCGCTGCTTCGCTCCGCCCAGGGCAAGCCGCTGTACATCATCGTCGACGATCCCGGGGACGGACCGCTCGGTCGCGAATGAGGACGTTGGTCATTGGACGCGGGCAGCTCGGACGCGCGATCGAGCGGCGTGCCGGCGGTGCGTCGGCCGCGGTCGCGGGCATCCCGTGGAACGAGCCCACCGGAGCCCGTCGACACATCGACGCGTCGATCCGCGCCTTCCTCGACGAGTCGGTCGGCCAGGACTGGCTGATCTGCTGGTCAGCTGGTGTCGGCGTCATCGGCGCGGACGCCACCTCGCTCGCCGCCGAGCGTCAGCACCTCGCTGCCGCACTCGACACGATCGCCGCGCACCGAGGCGATCCGGCCAGTGGGCGGCTCTTCCTGGCCAGTTCGGCCGGTGGCATCTACGCGGCGAGCCCCGGAATCGAAGCCGACGAGCGCTCGACACCGGCCCCGCAGTCGGCCTACGGCGAGAGCAAGCTCGCCCAGGACGATGCAACGAGATCCTGGGCAGCCGCCACCGGCGTGGCAACGATGATCGGTCGCATCTCCAACCTGTACAGCAGCGAACAGAACTTGCAGAAGCCGCAGGGCTTCATCTCGCACCTCTGCCGCGCCGTCGCGCATCGGCGTCCGTTCACGCTCACGGTTCCCAGCCACACCATCCGCGACTTCGTGCACACCGACGACGTTGCCGCCCGGATCCTGACCTGGGCGCAAGGTCGCGATCACGCCCCGGAGACCATCATCAAGGTGCTCGCCGCAGGGCGGTCGGTGACGCTCGGTCGCGTGATCGGAATGGTCCACGCGATCGGGTCGCGCTCACCCCAGGTCGCGTTCGCGGTTCGCCCTTCGTCGTCGATGCAGCCGACCCTGCTCCGGTTCCGATCGGTCGTACGCAGCGATCTCGAGGCGGCCGTGCCGGGAAGGACGCTCGAGGAGGGAATTGCGTCGGTGTGGACCGAAGCGCTCCGCTCACGCCACCGGGCGGCGTGGTGACGCCGCCGATCGAACTGGTCAGGTCGGGGTGACGGACTGCACGCAGTGCGTGTACGGGAAGCGATACACGTCGTGCCAGATCTGCTGGTCGACCACCCCACCCGCTGCTTCGACGAGTCGACGGTAGTCAGCCGGGTGGCGGACGAACTTGCCACGGTCGAGCGCCATCAGCACGCGGGCCGTGGATCGCTGCGACGGCTCGAAGGACGGGTCCATCGTGATGAGTCGCCCGCCCGACGCCAGGCTCGACAGAGCGGACCGGAGCGCGACGACGGCGACATCGTCGGGGAGGTGGTGCAGCACGCCGATCGACAGGACGAGGTCGACGCGCTCGAGCTCGAGGGCTGCCAGATCGAGCAGATCACCGCACACGAACCTCGCACGATCAGAGCCCAATCGAGCTGACGCGTCCTCGATGTAGGACGGGTTGTTGTCGACACCGATGTAGTCCACGTCCGGAAGGAAGGCGAGCAGTCGACCGTTTCCACAGCCGAAGTCGAGGACGCGCTGCCCGCGCGATGGCGCTGCGAGCGCGACGATGCGCTCCATCTCTCGCTGCGCGCCGATGGCCCTCCGGGAAAGCTCGTACAGACGCGATTCGGCAAGCACCCGCTCGAGGATTCGCATTGGCCGACAGGCTACCGAGAGTTTGCACGGTCGGCCGATCCCGTCAGACGGCGACGACGTCCGGTTCGTGATCGCGGAAGAAGTCGATCATCCGCGCCAGTCCGTCCCGCAACGAGATCGTCGGCTCCCACCCGTAGGTGGACTTCGCCAGGGTGATGTCCGGCTGGCGCTGCAGCGGGTCGCCTTCGCGCTCCGGCGGGAGCGGCACCGAGGTGATCTCGCTGCTCGCGCCGGTGAGCTCGACGACGAGCTCAGCCAGTTCGCGCATCGTGAACTCGCCCGGGTTGCCGACGTTCACCGGACCGGTCAGGTCGCCGTCCAAGACGGCGAGCAGGCCGCGAACCTCGTCGTCGACGTGCACGAAGCTGCGCGTCTGGGTGCCGTCGCCGTGGAGCGTCAGCGGCAGCCCCGCGAGCGCCTGGACCACGAACGTGTTGACGACCCGGCCGTCGCGCGGACGCATGCGCTCGCCGTAGGTGTTGAAGATGCGCACGATGCGCACCTCCACGCCATGCCAGCGGTGGTACGCCATCGTGATGGCCTCGCTGAAGCGCTTGGCCTCGTCGTAGCAGCTGCGCGGACCGATGCAGCTGACGTTGCCGAGGTAGGTCTCCGGTTGCGGGTGCACGAGCGGATCGCCGTACACCTCGCTGGTGGACGTCAGGAAGAAGCGCGCACCGTGGGCGACCGAGAGGTCGAGCAGGTTGCGCGTGCCGGTCGAGCCGACGGCCAGGATCTCCAGCGGCATCGTGGCGAAGTCGTCGGGCGATGCCGGGCTGGCCAGGTCGAGAACGCGGTGGAAGCGGTCGTTGAGGATCGCGTCCGGCAGCGGCGTGGTGACGTCGTGCTCGATCAGCGTGAACCGCTCGTGGCCGTGCAGGTGGGCGACGTTGGCGCGGCGGCCGGTGGCGAAGTTGTCGACGGCCACGACCTCGTCACCGCGGGCGAGCAGCGCGTCGACGAGGTGCGAGCCGATGAACCCGGCACCTCCGGCCACCAGGTGCCTGGTCATCAGCGACCGATGCCCTGGTGGGTGAACCCGGCGCGCTGCCAGTCGATGCGCTCCAGCAGGTTGCGACCGTCGACCACGGCGCGGCCGGTCATCACCGCGGCGACGCTCTCCGGCTCGATCCACTTGAAGTCGTCCCACTCGGTGAGGACGGCGAGCACGTCGGCACCGGCCGTAGCGTCGACCGCGTCGGCGCAGATGATGACGTCGTCGGGCACGCCCTTCTTCGGACCTTCGACGGTCGGGTCGAACGCACGCACCTGAGCGCCACCGGAGATGAGCCGCTTGATGATCTCCAGCGACGGCGAATCGCGCAGGTCGTCGGTGCGGGCCTTGAAGGTGAGACCCCACACGCCGACCGTCGCCCCGCGCAGCACACCACCGGCCGCGCGGCGGATCTTGTCGACCACACGATCGAACTGCTCGTCGTTGACCGCGATCACGCCGGCGAGCAGATCGAAGTTGTAGTTCGACTCGTTGGCTATTTTCAAAAGTGCGCGAGAATCTTTAGGAAAGCAACTTCCGCCCCATCCCGGCCCGGGGCGGAGGAACTCGCGACCGATGCGCTTGTCGTAGCCGATGCCGACGACGACGTCGTTGACGTCGGCGCCGACGCCTTCGCACACGGCGGCGATCGCGTTGATGAAGCTGAGCTTCGTCGCGAGGAACGCGTTGGCTGCGTACTTGATCGTCTCGGCGGACGCCGGGTCGGTGACGATGACTTGCGGCTTGATGCTGTCGTAGAGCGCACCGACGGCGATGGCCGCTGCACGGTCGTCGCAGCCGACGACGACGCGGTCCGGGTTGAGGAAGTCGTCGACCGCGGAGCCCTCACGGAGGAACTCGGGGTTGCTGACGACCTTCACGTCGGCCCGGCGCAGCACGCGCTCGACGACCTTCGTGCTGCCGACCGGCACCGTCGACTTGTTGACGACGATCGACTCGTAGGGCAGGACCGGGGCGATCTCCTTGGCCGCCGTCTGCACGTAGCTGAGATCGGCCGAGCCGTCCTCGCCCTGCGGCGTCGGCACGCACAGGAAGATGACCTCCGCGTCGGCCACTGCGTTGGCGGCACCGACGACGAAGCGCAGGTTGCCGCGACGCAGACCTTCGGCCACGAGCTCGTCGAGGCGGTGCTCGACGATCGGGATCTCGCCGCGAGACAACCGCTCGATCTTCGCCTCGTCGATGTCGGCACAGACCACGTCGTGGCCGAGGTGCGCGAAGCACGCTCCCGTCGTCAAACCAACGTAACCCGTCCCGATGATCGCCAGCCTCGTCATGGGCCGAAACGCTACCGTCGTGGCGCACCCCGCCACGCTGCGTGATCAACCCTTGACAGTCGAGACGAACGGACGGCACTGCAGGTCACCGATAGCCTCGGCCCGCATGAGCACGCTCGTCACCGGTGGAGCCGGGTACATCGGATCGCACACCGTTCGTCAGCTGCGATCGCTTGGCCGTGATGTGGTCGTGCTGGACACGATGGAGTACGGCAACGCGGAGGCCATCCCGGGCGTGCCGCTGGTCGTCGGCGACATCGCCGACGGCGATCTCGTGGCGAGCACGATCGCCGAGCACGGCGTCGATCAGGTGGTGCACTTCGCCGCCTACAAGAACGTCGGCGAGAGCATGCTGCGCCCCGACCGCTACTGGCTGAACAACATCACCGGCACCGTCAAGCTCGTCGAGGCGATGCTCGGCTCGGGCGTGCGCGACATCGTCTTCTCCTCGTCCTGCTCGGTCAACGGCACGCCCGACGCAATGCCCGTGGACGAGGACGCACCGATCCGCCCCGAGAGCGTGTACGCCGAATCGAAGGCCACTGTCGAGCGCATCCTCACGTGGTACGGCGTCACCAAGGGTCTGCGGTCGGTCAGCCTGCGCTACTTCAACGCCTCCGGCGCGGCACTGGACGGCAGCCACGGCGAGGTGTGGGAGCACAGCCTCAACCTGATCCCGTTGGTGATGAAGGCCACGCTCGGCCTCCGCCCCGCAGTGCACGTGTTCGGCAACGACTACCCCACGCACGACGGCACGTGCATCCGCGACTACGTCCACGTCGACGATCTGGCCGATGCGCACGTGCGTGCGCTCGACCACCTGGCCGCCGACAAGCCGTCGACCATCCTCAACGTCGGCACTGGCGTAGGCAGCAGCGTGCTCGACGTGATCACCGCCACCGAGGCGGTCGCCGGCATCGCGGTGCCCTACGAGATCGTGCCGCGCCGCGCCGGCGACCCCGTTGCCACCTATGCCGACCCGACGCGCATCGGTCAGGTGCTCGGTTGGCGCGCCGAGCGCTCCCTGCACGACATCGTCGCCAGCGCCTGGCTCTGGCACAGCACCCACCCGCAGGGATACGCGGGCTGAACTACAACAGCGCTCGTTGGCGATCGAGCCAGCCGAGGAGGACGGCGATCGCCCTCGGATCGTGACGCAGTCGGTGGCCGGCGCCGGTGATCAGGCGCAGCTCGGCCGACCCGTGGCCCGCAGCCAACTGGCGGGCGTCCACCGTGGGCACGCTCTCGTCGTCGTCGCCGTGCATCACCAGCAACGGGCGTGGGGCGAAGCGTCGTGCCGCGTCGACGGGGCGGAAGCGACGCAGCTCGCGTGCCCACTCGTCGAACGCCTTGGGAAAGCCTGCGGTGCGGATGGCGCCGATGTCGCGTGCGTGCTCGAGGAACCGCCGCGGCTGGGCGGCCCAGTCGTCGAAGTCAGCACGAGGGCTGAGGAGCGCGGCACCGCGCACGCGCGGATCGTCGGCGGCAACGCATGTGGCGATCGAACCGCCGGTGCTCGTGCCGACCAACCACAGCCCTGCCGGGCGAGCTTCGGTGATCAGGTGGTCGATGGCAGCACGAAGGTCGTCCACCCACCCCTGCAGCGAAAAGTCGCCCTCGCTGGTGCCGCAGCCGCGGAAGGTGAACGTCATCGCCGCCCACCCGAGCTCGTGGGTGACGCGATCGATCAGCTCCGGGAACGTGCCCGCGCTCTGGCGCGCATCCAGCGGACCGATGGGGAAGCCGTGGCAGAGGATCAGCCCGGGCACGGGCTCCGACCGACCGACCGGCGTGGCGAGGTAGCGCGCCAGCTCGAGGTTGCCCGACTTGAAGGTGCCGTTCATGCCGTCAGCCATCGAGCGCGCTCACGAGGTCAGGCACGGGGCTTGCGATGGCGGCGGCGCACGCCCGGCTCGGCCAGCGTGTAGCCGCGGTTGCGAGCCTCGGCCAGCGTGTCCGGCCCGAAGCTGAGACCGGTCTCGGCGGCCATCAGCTCGTCGATGGTGGCCTCGTCCGTCCAGGTGTCGAGGTCGTACACGAGCTGGGTGCGCTTGTCCCCGAGGAACCTGCTGTGCTCGAACCGTGTGGGGCGCTCCATGTGCTCCGACGATACTCCCGGGTCGGCCGCGGCGCGAAGATGCGCCGTGGACGAGACCCGCCTCGAGTTCTTCTTCGATCCGATGTGCCCGTGGGCGTACCAGACCTCGGTCTGGATCCGCGACGTGCGCACGCGCCGACCGCTCGACATCACGTGGCGCTTCTTCTCGCTCGAAGAGGTCAACCGACCCGAGGGCAAACGCCACCCGTGGGAGCGTCCGCTGGCGTACGGCTGGACGCCGATGCGCGTCGCCGCGTGGCTGCGGCGGATCGACATGAGCCTGTGCGACCGCTGGTACGAAGCATGCGGCACAGCACTGCACGAGCACGGCCGGCGGTTCTACGACCGGGACGTCGCGCTGCAGCTGCTGGCCGACATCGGCGCTCCGCCGAACGCGTGGGACGACGCGATCGCCGACGAGACGACGCACCACGACGTCAAGCGCGACCACGACGAGGCCGTCTCCTTCGCCGGGTTCGGTGTACCGATCCTCGTGTTCCCGACGGGCAAGCCGCTGTTCGGACCGGTGGTCGTGCCGGCGCCGACCGGCGAGCAGGCCGATGCGCTGTGGGACCTCTGCGTGGCGTACACCCGCGTCGAGGGCCTGTGGGAGATCAAGACACCCAAGACCGTCGACGATCAGATGGGCATCGCCCGCGCCTTCCAGCCGTACCTCACGGGTCGGCAGTGGCAGACCATCCAGACCCCTGCCCCCTGAAGGAACCGTCATGATCCCTCACGACATCATCGAGATCATCACCGCCGAGTGGCACAGCCTGTCAGCACTCGGCGCGCAGCTGACCGAGGAGCAGTGGAAGGCGCCCACGGAGCTGCCCGGCTGGTCCTCGCAGGACATCATCGCCCACCTCATCGGCACCGAGCGGATGCTGCAGGGCCATGCCGTGCCGCCGCGCGGCGAGGGCGACTTCGGCGAGCACGTGCGCAACCCGATCGGTGAGTTCAACGAGATCGACGTCGTGCTGCGTCGCGACCTCCCGGGCGCAACGGTGCTGGCCGAGTGGGACGCGCTCGCGGCCGAACGCGAGGCGACCCTGCGCGCCGGCGACGACGCCTACTACGACCAGCCGATGTCGACACCGACCGGCCCCGGCACCATGGCTGACTTCCTCCACATCCGCATCCTCGACTGCTTCGTGCACGAGCAGGACATCCGTCGCGCCGTCGACATCCCCGGCAACCTCGACAGCCCAGCGGCCGCACACACGATCGACCGACTGATCCGCACGATCCCGATCGTCGTCGGCAAGCGCGCCGGCTGCCCCGAGGGCGCGGCAGTCGTCGTCGAGATCACCGGAGGCGTGCAACGCACCGTGCCGTGCGAGGTGACCAACGGGCGCGCCGCGGTGGTCGCCACCACGAGTGCGGCACCGATCGCCACCGTCTCGCTGGACACCGATGCGTTCCTCGCCCTCGCGACGGGTCGGCGCACCGCTGCCGACGTCGCCGACCGCGTCACCCTCGCCGGCGACGTCGAGCTCGCTCAGCGAGTGGCGGACAACCTCAACATGATGATCTGAGTCACTCCTTCAGATCGACCACGTCATCGGGGGATGCCGTCGGGCCCACCGCTCCGATCGCTTCGAAGTAGGCGAGGTGCGAGTCGACCACGTTGACGACGTCGACGTCGTCGAGCACCTCGATGCCGTTGCGATCCGCCTCACCGAGGAGGTAGCCGACGAGCGTGTCCTCCCTCACCACCACTGGCTTGGCGATGTCCTGACGTCGATCGATCACGTTCGACGGTTGCAGACCCTTGGAGTGCAGCCAGCGCATGTGGAAGGTGAGCAGCTGCTCCAGCTCGTCGGGGCGCAGCCGCGCCTGCGTCGCCTCGGGCAGGTACTCGGCGACGAACTCGACGGCCTCGTCGACGATGTACACCGAGCGCGGTGCCACAGAATCGAGGCGATGGGCCTCACGTCCGACGACGAGCGCGGCGATCACGAAGGTGCACACCGCCGCGGCGAGGATCCACACGAAGGTCACGGCCGGCACGCCACCAACCCTACTGACGCACTCGTGCCCGGACGCGGGAAGTGGGGACTCACGTGCTCGGCAACGAGCACGTGGGTCCCCACTTCGCCGGTTCGTTCTGAACGGTGCGGGTCGTTCCCGCCGATGATCAGATGCCGATGCGCTGAGCGAGCAGCTCGCGGTGGTACGTCGGGTCGCCGAACAGCAGCTCGCTGCTCTTGGCCCGCTTGAAGTACAGGTGCGCCGGGTGCTCCCAGGTGAAGCCGATGCCGCCGTGGATCTGGATGTTCTCGGCGGTGGCGTGGAAGTACGCCTCGCTGCAGTACGCCTTGGCCAACGACGCCACCGAGGGCAGCTCGTCGTTCATCTCGCTGGCGCACCACAGGCCGTAGTAGGCCGCGCTCTTGGCCGACTCGACCTCGAGCAGCATGTCGGCGCACTTGTGCTTGATGGCCTGGAACGACCCGATCGGGCGACCGAACTGCACGCGCACCTTCGCGTACTCGACCGCCATCTCGAGCACCTTCTGAGCGCCACCGACCTGCTCGGCGGCGAGGCCGACGGCGGCGAGGTCGAGGACCGTGGACAGGACGTTCCAGCCCTCGCCCTCGGTGCCGAGCAACGTGGCCGGCGTGTTCGAGAACTCGAGCTTGGCCTGCTTGCGGGTCTGGTCCATCGTGCTCAGCGAGGTGCGCGTGAGGCCGGCGGCGTCACCGGCGACGGTGAACAGGCTGACGCCCTTGGCCGTGCGGGCGGCGACGATGATCAGGCTGGCCGAGTGGCCGTCGATGACGAAGCTCTTCGTGCCGGTGAGCGTGAAGTCGCTGCCGGAACCGGTGGCCTCCATCGTGATGCCGGCCTCGTCCCACTTGCCCGAGGGCTCGGTGAAGGCGAGCGTGGCGATGGTCGCGCCGCTGGCGATGCCGGGCAGGTGCGCCAACTTGGCGGCGTCATCACCGCTCTGCAGCAGCGTGTTGGCGGCCAGCACGACGCTGCTGAAGAACGGGGCGCACAGCAGGGCGCGACCCATCTCCTCGAGCACGATGCCGAGCTCGACGTAGCCGTAGCCCGACCCGCCGTACTCCTCGGGGATGTGCAGGCCCTGCAGGCCGAGCTGATCGCCGGCCTGGCTCCAGACGGCGGCGTCGTAGCCGTCTTCCGTCTCCATCTGCTCGCGAACGGCCGTCTCGGCGCTCTTGGCCTCGAGGAACGACCGCACGGTCTTGCGCAGTTCCTCTTGTTCTTCGGTGAAGGCAAAGTTCATGGGCGGCAGTCTGTGCGACCGGCTGCCGGTCCGACGAATCGACTTGTGTACGCTTGTGTACTCATGGCTCAGCTCGCCGGGACCGGCATCAGATCGCTGCGCGCCGACCTCGCCGCGCACGTCCGTCGGGCCGCGGCCGGACAGGCCGTCCTGATCACCGTCGACGGCCGCGCCGTCGCCCGGCTCGGGCCCGTCGAGGGGACGGACTCGTCGATGGACGCCCTCGTCGCCGCCGGACTCGTGCTGCCACCGCGACGCTCCGACTCGGCCAGACCGGGGCCACCCGTCCCGATCTGGAGCGGTGTGCGCCTCGACCGCGCCCTGCGCGAGCTGCGCGGCTGATGACGGTCTTCTTCGACACGAGCGCAGTGCTCGCCCTGCACGTCGACACCCCGGCGCGCTCAGTTGCCCTTGCGGTGCTGGAGCCGGGCACCTGCGTCAGCGCGCTGTCGCTGACGGAGTCGTTGGCGATGATCCCCAAGCTCACCGACGAACCGATCCTGCAGGCCGACATCGAGGACGCGCTGCGATTGCAGTGGGATCGCTACGCCGTGGTGCCCGTCGACCAGCGCTGCCTCGATCGCGCCGCCGTGCTCCTGCGCGAACAACCGCTGCGATTGGCCGACGCGCTGCACCTGGCCGCAGCCGAGCGACTGCCGGCGGTCGTCCGCTACGTGACCTTCGACCCCACCCAGATCCCGGTCGCCATCTCGATGGGCTTCGACGTCGTCTCGTTGTAACCGGTTCGGGGCGAGTCATCTGAGTACCCTCGTTGCATCGAGACGGGAACGAACACAACTGCGCGAAGCGCGCCATGAAGCTGATCATCCAGATCCCCTGCTTCAACGAGGAGGAGACCCTCGCGGAGACGGTGGCGGACCTGCCCACCTCGATCGAGGGCATCGACGTCATCGAGCTCCTCGTGATCGACGACGGGAGCACCGACCGAACCGTGGAGGTCGCCAAGGCGGCCGGCGTGCACCACATCGTCCGCCACGACCGCAATCGCGGCCTCGCTGCTGCCTACATGACCGGTCTCGAGGCAAGCGTTCGCGCCGGCGCGAACGTCATCGTCAACACCGACGCCGACAACCAGTACGTCGGTGCCGACATCGCCGTGCTCGTCGCGCCGGTGCTGTCGGGCGAGGCCGATCTCGTCATCGGGACTCGGCCGATCGCCTCCATCCGCACCTTCTCCCCCATCAAGCGCATGCTGCAGCGCGTCGGCTCACGCGCCGTGCGAGTGCTGTCCGGCACCGATGTGCAGGACGCGACGAGCGGCTTCCGCGCGATCGGACGGGAGACGGCGCTGCAGATCCAGGTGCACGGCACGTACACGTACACGCTGGAGACCATCATCCAGGCAGGTGCGGAAGGCCTCAAGCTGAAGGCCGTCCCGATCCGCGTCAACCCGCAGTCGCGACCGTCGCGACTGGTGCGCAGCTCGTTCGACTACGTGCGCCGCCAGCTGCCGACCATCCTCCGGAGCTACGCCCGCTACCGCCCGATGCGGTTCTTCACCTTCCTGTCGTTGGTCCCCGGCCTGATCGGGATCGGCCTGTTCGCCCGCTGGTTCATCCTCCACGCGACCGGCGACGAGGCCAGCCGCGTCCCGAGCCTGCTCGGGGGCGCCGTGCTGATGCTGCTGGCCGTGCAGTTCCTGGTGCTCGGGATCCTGGCCGACATCCTCGCCGCCAACCGACGCATCGGGTCACAGACGCTGACGGGCCTCCGTCGTTGGGGTTGGCAACCGGACAGCCCCTGGGACGGGAGCGAACGCCGGAGTCAGTCGACGGCGCACGATGCACCGAGCGCGAGACGACCCACGTAGATCGTCAGCGGCAGATCGCGGTAGTGGTTCGGGGCCCGATCGAGCGTCACCTCGACGTTCGTCGTCGTCGGGAAGGTGAGCACCTCCGTGCGATCGAGCAGCTCGAGCGTGCCGTCGACGAACGGTGAACGGCTGACGAGCCACACCGGCGCGCACGTGGCAGTCGCCGCAGGTGCGATCGCCCGAACCGCGTCCGTGGCATCGTCCTCGGCGACGATGCCGGCGTGCACCCCGCACCACGCGCGGATGGGCATCGCCATGGCGCCGTTGCCGACCTCCAGCACCGTCGACCTGCCGACCACCGTGCACGTCGTCTCGAACGCGCCGAGCTGTCCGCGGTAGGCGGCGAGGTCGCGGATCGGCCACGTTGCTCGTGCGGTCGGCACGACGAGCAACCCTGCGCCGATCACGGTGGCGACGGCGACGATCGAACGCTGAGCTGCCGCCGACACGCGCACCGTCCCTGCGGCCGACACGAGTCGGTCGGCGCCGATCGCAGCGACGACGACGAGCGACGGGATCACGAACGGAAGGAACCGTCGCGTCATCCACAGCTGATCGGGCGTGATGCTCGGTCGCACCAGGTACAGCGGGACGCACACGGCAGCGGCGAGCGCGAAGACCATCGCCGCCGAACGCGGTGCGCTCATCGCCGCGTGAACGACGGCGGCCGTACCGATCACGGCGAGCGCGACGGTGGCGATGCCGAAGTACCACCCCATCGACTCCAACGTCAGTTCGGCGTAGGAACGCAGCGGCGACACCGCGAGGTGCTCGGCCTGCTGGATGGACGCGACCACGCCGGCGTACCCCGAGTCGATCGACCAGTCCCCGCGCGACGCTCCGAGGTGTGGACGCACGAGCCAGCCGGCGAGGAACAACGCGGACACGGCGCCGGCGATCGTCCGCGCCGCCCGAGCGCCACTCCCGTGCTCGATCCACGAGGCCAGCAACGTCGAACGACGACGAAGCGGGTCGACAGCGAGCGCGGCGACGCCGATCATCACGACGACCGCAGCGAGCAGACTGATCTCGTCGGCGAGATCGGACCCGTAGCTCGTGGCGAACAGCACGATGTCGAGCAGCCCGACCACGACAGGAACGAGCGCTGCGACGCCGAACCACACCCACCCTCGCCCGGCGGGCACCGCGGCGCGCACGACCGCAGCCATCACGCAGGCGGCGGCGACGTACATCAGCGCGTCCACGCGAAACATGCACGACGCGCCGGCGAGGACGCCGACGAAGGCAAGCACGCCAGGATCCATGCGTGCCCGTTCGCGCAGCTGCATGAACGCGGCCACCACGCTCCACACGATGGCGAGGACGAACGGCTCGGAGTAGGTGTCGCGCGTCGCGAACAGGAACGGCAACGAGACCGCCAGTGCCGTCACCGCCGCGACCGCGATCGCACCACGGCGCAGGAACGGCCGCATCACGAGGTACATGGCGAGGAGGCCCAGCGATCCGGCCGCAGCCGGCATCGCGAACAGCCCGCGCGCTCCGGCGACGTCGTACGCGAGCGCATCGACGGTCGCGGCGCCGTGGTTGAACTGGAACTCCAGCTGGTCGCCGTCCAGGTACACCGCCGCGCCCTCGTAGTGAACGAGCTCCGATGCGTCGAGGACCTCGTTCGCGGCGGTGATGTGCAGTGATCCGTCCCGCTCGAGCCAACGTGCCGTGTTGAGGTAGCTGGCCGGGTCGCGTTCGATCAGCAGGTGCTGGCCGGCGCGAGTCGAGCTCCACCCGAAGGAAGCAAGCACGACGACGAGGGCGAGGGCTGCCCACCGATCACGGCCGCCACGGGGTGCCAGCGAGACGATCGGTCGCCACGCCAGAACGACGAGCGGAACCGCGAGCACCGCAGCGAGGAGGGCGTCGAAGACGCCGAGCATCGCCAGCACCAGCGCAACGATCGTGTAGCCGACCAGAGCGGCAACGCTGCACATCACGCAGATCCACAACCATCGAGACTGGGCGTCGACTCGGCGTTCCAGCATCCCGTTCACCGTACTCAGCGAGGTTCTGCCGGGCCCGGTTCCGGTGCTCGCGCCTGCGGCTGTCGATCGTCACCCGCAGTTGTCCCGATATGGTCGACCGGACTATGCGCATCGGCGTGGTCGGTCCGACCCATCCGATCAAGGGCGGCGTCTCGCAGCACACGACGGTGCTCGCCCAACGCTTGCAGGCCGCCGGTCATGACGTCGAGATCGTGTCGTGGTACCGCCACTACCCGACTGCCCTCTATCCAGGCCGGCAGACCGTCGTCGTCGCCGAGCACCAGCCCTTCTCCACGGTGCGCCGGACGCTGTCATGGGCGCGCCCCGACACGTGGATCCGCGAAGCCCGCCGCCTCCGCACCTTCGACCTCGTTGCGTTCGCGCACGTCACGCCGATCCAGTCCATCGCCTACCGCTGCATGCTCGCGCTGCTGCGTCGGAGCCCGGCGCGAACGGTCGTCATCTGCCACAACGTGCTGCCCCACGAGCGGCGCCGATCGGATCGGCTCCTGGCTCGCTCGTTGCTGAACGCGGCCGACGCGGTGATGACCCACAGCGCTGCCGAGCTCGTCACGGCTCGCAGCCTCACCTCGACACCGTTGACGATGGCGACGATCGCCCCGTTCATGCCGGATGCCTTCGCCGCGACCGCGCTTCGCGGCGAGGTGCATCGCAGGCTGCTGTTCTTCGGGCTCGTGCGACCGTACAAGGGGCTCGATGTGCTCCTTCGAGCGGTTGCGACGGTCGCACCGCCGGTCGCGCTGCGCGTCGCCGGCGAGTTCTGGGGTGGTACGGACGCGACCGTCGATCTCTGTCGCGATCTCGGCATCGACGACCGCGTGCAGCTGCTCGACGACTACGTGGCGGCCGACCGTGTGCCCGCCCTGTTCGAGGACGTCGACGCGCTCGTGGTCCCCTATCGGAGCGCCACCGGCTCACAAGCTGTCGCAACCGCGTTCCGGTTCGGCGTTCCGGTGATCGCCTCGGACCTGCCGGCGTTCTCGCCGTTCGTGCGCGACGGGGTCGACGGGATCCTCGTCGAGCCGGACGATCCGGAGCGACTGGCGAGGGCCATCGAGCGCCTCTACTCCGACGCGACGCTGGAGCAGCTGCGGAGCGGCGTCTCGCCGGTCGACGAGGACGCCCTGTGGCACGACTACCTGTCGGCCCTGCTCAGCTCGGCTCCGGAACCGAGCCTCGACGAGTCAGCAGACCACGGCGGCTGAGGTGCAGCGCCGCCGATGCGCCGAAGACGAGGTCGGCGAGCGTCAACGACGCACGCGAGATCACCGTCAGGCCGGTGGCCGAGGACGTCGCCATGAACGAGGCGAGCGAGACGGCCATCACGACCTCCCGAACGCCGATGCCGGCCGGCGCGAGGATCACCAGGAACCCGCACACCCAGGCGAGCGCGAACGTGCCGACGCACTGGATCAGCAACGACGGGCCCTGGTGCGCGAACGGACCGGCGAGCACGTCGAGGTGCAACCCGTACATGGCGAACCCGGCCATGTACCACCCGATCGCCGCCAGGATGCATCTCGTCGACGGGATGCTCGCATCGATCGGACGGCCGAGGACTCGCTCGACCAGACCGATCGCCCGCCGCAGCACCGGCGGGCGCACGCACAGGAACAGCACCGGCACGGCCAGCAGGAGCCACCACCGCGAACGCAGTGCCGATGCGTCGTGCAACGGCAGCGTGATCGCCGCAGTCGTGGCCGCGGCGATCACGCTGACGACGATTTGCATGGTGAACGCCAGCACGACCGCGCTTCGAGACCTGCCGGAACGCCGAGCGAACGAGACCTGCGCGACCAGTGGCCACACGCTGCCCGGGATGTACTTGCCCAGCTGGCTCACTCCGAACACGGCGACGCTGTCGAGGGCAGGTGCGGGACCGCCGATCCCGACGAGCAGGGTCCGCCAGCCGATCGCTCCGAAGACCAGCCCGACGAGACCGAGGAGCACCGATCCGGCGAAGCGGATCCAACCGACCGTCGGGACTGCGTCGGCGATGTCCGACCAGTTCGCTGCCACCCCGATCGCGCATGCGACGAGCGCAACCGGACCAGCGACGATGCGCAGCAACCGAACCGCCGCGCTCCGGCCGGACGGGGTGGCTCGGGTCTGCACTTCACTGCAGGGTACTGATCCGAGTCGTCGCTAGCGTCGCATCCATGACGACGTTGCACTGGGCCGACAGCCGCTTGGAGATCCACCGCGTGGTGGTCGGGTCGTACGACAACAACGTGTTCGTGCTCCGCTGCCGGGACACCGGCGAGGCGGTGCTCATCGATGCGGCCAACGAGCACGAGCGGCTGCTGGAGATGTGCCAGCGCCTCGGCGTCCGTCGCGTGCTCGAGACACACGGGCACTTCGACCACATCGGCGCAGTCCCGCAGATCCGTGAGGCCGGCTACGAGGTCGGCGTCAACAGCCTCGATGCGCCGATGCTCAAAGACGTCGGCTACGACGTGTTCATCGACGACAAGGAGATCATCGAGGTCGGCCGGTTGCGCGTGAAGGCCATCCACAACCCGGGCCACACGCCCGGGTCGGTGAGCTTCCTCGTCGAGGGTGCGCCGCTCCTCTTCTCCGGCGACACGCTGTTTCCCGGCGGTCCCGGCAACACCAAGTTCGCCGGCGCCAGCTTCCCGACGATCATCGACTCGATCGACAACCTGCTGTTCACGCTGCCCGGCGAGACGATCGTGATGCCCGGGCACGGTGTCAGCACCACGATCGCCCGCGAGCGGCCGCACCTGCAGGAGTGGGTCGATCGTGGTTGGTGACGCGCTGCGCTACGACCAGCGTCCCGCCGATCACACGCCCGTCCACACCGTCGACCTCCCGGACACGCCCACGCGCGATCGCAACATCGTCGCGTCGGCGTGGATCGAGGCGCCCGACGAGCTGCTGCACCTCGGCGACGACCTGCCCGGCACGCCGGAAGCCGACTACAAGCGCCGCATCGGGCCCTGGTTGCTGTGGCGCTCCGGCCCGGCCGCCGGCGGCGACGCCAGGTACTGGGCGGCGCGAGCCGATGACCTCACGGTGCAGCACACCTTCCGCCTCTTCCCCGACAGCAACGGTGAAGGCCACGGACCCGACGGCGTCCCCGTCACCCGCTTCCGGGCGTGGAAGGAGAGCCTGCTCGGTCGTTGATCAGCGTGCCGGTGCCAGCGCGTGCATCGCTGCGGTGACAGCTGCGCTCAGGTGCACCGTGCCGGCGTCCGACGCGGCGAGCATGTCCTCGCGCATGTCCGGCTCCCAGAACGCGGTGATGTGTGCGGCGATCTTGCCGGCGGCGACCTCGGTCGTCTCGTCGGTGAACTGGGCGGCGATCTGCTCGGCCATCCGAACCAGCGAGTCGAGCCGACTGGGGTGCTCCTCGACCGGTTCGCCGTTCACCCCGGCCGAGCTGGCACCGGGCGACACCTGCACTGCCGTCACCTTGTACTCCGGGCAGTTCGTCGCCCAGTCGCTCCACTCGGTGGTGACGACGTTGGCCCCGCTGAGCGGGTAGTGGAACGTGGTGTACACGACACCGGCCGGCACGCGATCGGTGACCTTCGCGTGCAGCACCGTGCTGCCGACACGACTGGACAACGTGACGACGTCGCCCTCGGCGATGCCACGCTCCTCGGCGTCGAACGGGTGGATCTCGAGGAGGTCCTCCTCGTGCCACTGCACGTTGAACGTGCGCCGCGTCTGCTGACCGACGTTGTACTGGCTGAGGATGCGGCCGGTCGTCAGCAGCAACGGGAAGCGTCGGTTGCTGCGCTCCTCGGTGGGCACGTACGGCGTGGTGACGAAGTTGCCGAGGCCGCGCACGAAGCGGTCGATGTGCATGATCGGCGTGCCCTCGGGACGGTCCGTCGTGCACGGCCACTGCACGCTGCCGTGCTCGTCGAGGCTGGCGAACGAGACACCGGAGAACGTCGGCGTCAGCGCGGCGATCTCGTCCATGATCTGCGACTCGTGGTCGTAGTGCATCGGCACGCCGAGCGCCGCGCTGAGCTCGCAGACCACCTCCCACTCCTGCTTGCCGACCTTCGAGGGCATCACCGGCCGCACGCGGTTGATCCGCCGCTCGGCGTTGGTGAACGTGCCGTCCTTCTCCAGGAACGAGGTGCCGGGGAAGAAGATCGTGGCGTAGTCGGCGGTCTCGTTGAGGAACAGGTCCTGCACGATCACCACCTCCATCGCCGCCAGCGCAGCCTTGACGTGCGCGGTGTTCGGGTCGCTCTGGGCGATGTCCTCGCCCTGCACGAACAGGCCCTTGAAGCTGCCGTCGATGGCCGAGTCGAGCATGTTCGGGATGCGCAGGCCCGGCTCGCTCTGCAGCGGTGAGCCCCACATCTGCTCGAACATCTCACGGGTGCTGGTGTCGCTGACGTGGCGGTAGCCGGACAGCTCGTGCGGGAACGAGCCCATGTCGCAGGAGCCCTGCACGTTGTTCTGGCCGCGCAGCGGGTTGACGCCGACGCCGTCGCGCCCGATGTTGCCGGTGGCCATCGCCAGGTTGGCGAGGCCGATGACCATCGTCGAACCCTGGCTGTGCTCGGTGACACCGAGGCCGTAGTAGATCGCTGCGTTGCCGCCGGTGGCGTACAGCCGAGCTGCCGAGCGGACCGTCTCGGCAGGCACGCCGGTGTGGATCTCGCTGCCCTCGGGGCTGTGCTCCGGGCGGGCGATGAACGCGACCCACGACGCGAACGCGGCGGGATCGCAGCGCTCCTGGACGAAGCGGTGATCGACGAGGTCCTCGGTGACGACCACGTGCGCCAGCGCGTTGACGAGCGCGACGTTGGTGCCCGGCCGCAGCTGCATGAACTCGGCGGCCTCGATGTGCGGAGTGCGGACGAGGTCGATGCGCCGCGGGTCGGCGACGATCAGCTTGGCGCCGGCGCGCAACCGGCGCTTCATGCGCGAGGCGAACACCGGGTGGGCGTCGGTCGGGTTGGCCCCGACAAGGAGGACGACGTCGGTGTGCTCGACGGACTGGAAGTCCTGCGTGCCGGCGGAGGTGCCGAACGTGCTCTTCAGCCCGAAGCCGGTCGGCGAGTGACAGACGCGCGCGCAGGTGTCGACGTTGTTGTTGCCGAACGCGGTGCGCACCATCTTCTGGACGAGGAAGACCTCCTCGTTGGTGCACCGCGACGAGGTGATGCCACCGATCGAATGCGTCCCGTGGCGAGCCTGGACCTCGCGCAGGCGGGTCGCCGCGGTGGCGATCGCTTCATCCCAGCTGACCTCGCGCCACGGCTCGTCGATGTGGTCGCGCACCATCGGGCTCATGATCCGGTCGGGGTGCGTCGCGTATCCCCAGGCGAAGCGGCCCTTCACGCACGAGTGGCCCTCGTTGGCGCCGCCGTCCTTGAACGGAACCATCCGCACGACCTGATCGCCCTGCATCTCCGCCTTGAAGCTGCAGCCGACGCCGCAGTACGCGCACGTGGTGAGCACGCTGCGTCGCGGCTGGCCCAGCGCGACGACGGTGGTCTCGGTGAGCGTCGCGGTCGGGCACGCTTGCACGCACGCACCGCACGACACGCAGGCGCTGTCCATGAACGGCACACCCGCACCGGCGGCGACCTTCGAGCCGAAGCCGCGACCGGCAATGGTCAGTGCGAACGTGCCCTGGGTCTCCTCGCAGGCGCGCACGCAGCGCGAGCAGACGATGCACTTCGACGGCTCGAAGGTGAAGTACGGGTTGGACTCGTCCTTGTCCTGGCCGAGGTGGTTGTCGCCCTCGTAGCCGTAGCGCACGTCGCGCAGGCCGACCTCGCCGGCCATGTCCTGCAGCTCGCAGTCGCCATTGGCCGCGCACGTCAAGCAATCCAGCGGGTGGTCGGAGATGTACAGCTCCATCACGCCGCGGCGGACGCGCTGCAACTTGGGTGACTGCGTCGTGACGCGCATGCCCGCGGTGACGGGCGTGGTGCACGACGCCGGCGTTCCCTTGCGGCCGTCGATCTCGACGAGGCACAGCCGGCACGAGCCGAACGCCTGCAGCGAGTCGGTGGCGCACAGCTTCGGCACGTCGACGCCGGCCAGCGCGGCGGCACGCATCACCGACGTGCCCTCCTCCACCGTCACGATCTGGCCGTCGATGACGAGATCGACGGTGGGTTGCGGCGTGGCGTCGTCGCGCGACGGCCGCGAGGGAGCCGGCGTGCCGAGGTCGTGATCGTGGATCATCGTCATGCCCTGGCTCCAAGGTTCTCGTTAGGTTGGTCGTTCGGACGCTCGAAGTCCTCGGCGAAGTGGGTGAGCACGCTGCGCACCGGCAGCGGGGTGAGGCCACCCATCGCACACAGTGAACCATCGGCCATCACCTCGCACAGGTCGGCGAGGAGGACGAGGTTCTCGTCGCGATCCTCACCGGCGATGATCCGGTCGATCACCTCGACGCCGCGGGTGGAGCCGATGCGACACGGCGTGCACTTGCCGCACGACTCGATGGCGCAGAACTCCATGGCGAAGCGGGCTTGCGCGGCCATGTCCGCGGTGTCGTCGAACACCACGACGCCACCGTGGCCGACCAGCGCGTCGGCGGCGGCGAAGACCTCGTAGTCCATCGCCAGGTCAAACTGGGACGGCGCCAGGTACGCGCCGAGTGGCCCACCGACCTGGGCGGCGCGGATCGGCCGGCCGTTGCCGGTGCCGCCACCGAAGCGCTCGATCAGGTCGCTGAGCGCCAGCCCGAACGGCACCTCGACGATGCCGCCGCGGGCGATGTTGCCGGCCAGCTGGAAGACCTGCGTGCCCCGGCTGCGGCCGGAGCCGAGCGCCTGGTACGCGGCCGCCCCGTCGGCGAGGATCATCGGCACGGTCGCCAGCGTGAGCACGTTGTTGATCACCGTCGGCTTGCCGAACAGACCGTGGTGCGCCGGCAGCGGTGGCTTGGCGCGCACCATGCCGCGGCGCCCCTCCAGGCTCTCCAGCATCGCCGTCTCCTCACCGCAGATGTAGGCGCCGGCGCCGACGCGCACGTGGACGTCGAACTCGACGTCGCTGCCGAGCACGTGCCGCCCGAGCCAACCGGCGACGCGAGCGGCGACGATCGCCCGCTGCAACGCGTCGATCGCCGCCGGGTACTCGGAGCGCACGTAGACGTACCCGACGGTTGCACCGACGGCGAGGCCGGCGATCGTCATGCCCTCGATCAAGGTGAACGGGTCGCCCTCGATCAGCATCCGATCGGCGAAGGTGCCGCTGTCACCCTCGTCGGCGTTGCAGCACACGTACTTCTGCTCAGCGCTCGTGTCGAGCACCGTCTGCCACTTGATGCCGGTCGGGAACGCCGCGCCACCACGGCCGCGCAGCCCGGACGCCGTCACCTCGGCCACCACATCGCCCGGCGTCATGGCCAACGCGCGCCGCAGCCCGGCGAGGCCGCCGTTCGCCTCGTAGTCCGACGTCGACCGCGGGTCGACGATGCCGACGCGCCGGAACGTCACCCGCCGCTGTTGCACCATCCACGGCAGCTGCTCGACGAGCCCGAGACTCCTCGGATGATCGGCGCCGGAGGCCACCGCCGCGGCGAGGCTGTCGACATCGCCGCGGTGGACGGGGCCGAAGCCGAGGCGACCCTGCGCCGTGTCGACCTCGACGAGCGGCTCGAGCCACAGCATCCCGCGCGAGCCAGTGCGCACGACGTCGAACCCGGCCGTGACGAACGCCGCAGCAACATCGTCCGCGCCCACCGACACGGCTGCGGTGTCTCCCGGCACGAACACCCGTCGGAACTGGATGTCTGACAGCTCGACATTCGAGCTGTCAGACATCCAGTTGGCGATGGCAGCAAGCTCGCCCGGCTGGACGCGACCGTGGACGCGATCACCGACTCGGACGGACGGGCCAAGGGCGCAGTTGCCGAGGCAGAAGACCTCCTCGACCTCGATCGTGCCGGCCGCCTCCATCGAGCGAGCGGCAGCGAGCACCGGCGCACAACCGCGCGCCTGGCACGCCTCGGCGCGGCACACCTGCACGATGGGCGCGGTGGCGGGAGCCGAACGGAAGTCCTTGTAGAAGGTGGCCACGCCGTGCACCTCCGCCTCGCTGAGGTTGAACAGGCGCGCGAGCGGAGCAATCGCCGCTGCAGGTACGTGACCGAGCTCGTGCTGCAGCGCGTGCAACGCCGGCATCAACCCGCCGGGCACGTCGGCGAAGCCCTCGATGATCGAGGCGATCTCCATCACTGCGCCACGTGCTCGCGGGTCACGGGAGCAAGTGTGCTCCGTTGCAGGGCCGCGTTCCACCAGCGCAGCGTGGCCTCCATCGCGTTGAACGTGAACACGTGGAGGCCAGTGATGCCCAACGGCACCAGCTGCGGCGCCATCGCGTCGATCAGTTCCAGTGGGTCGTACCCGCCGGGGGCGGCCAACCGGGTGACGACGGCGCGGTTCTTGCGCAGGTAGCGCAGCGATGCGCCGATGCCCAGTCGCGTCCCGAGCGAGAGCAGCTTGGCGCGCTCCACTGCGCCGGGCACACCGAGCCGGACCGGCAGCGTGAGCCCGCCGCGGCGCTGCTCGGCCAGCCAGCGTTCGATGCGCTTGGCGTCGAAGCACATCTGCGTGCTCACCCACCCGGCGACGCCCGCATCGGCCAGCACCCGCTGCTTGGCCAGGAGCACGTCGGTGAGCACAGTCCGATCCACCGACGGGTGCCCGTCGGGGTAGCCGGCAACACCGACCTCGACGACGCCGCTGTTGTGCTGGAAGAAGTCGCGCAGGAACGGCAGCACCTCGCCGTACGGCCCGACCGGTGCGGACTCGTCACCGCCGATGACGAACAGGCGCGTCGCGCCGTGCTCGCGACACCACTGCGCCAACGACGCGGTGTGCTCGCGACTCTCGACGAGGCGAACGGCGATGTGCGGGACGGCGTCGTGGCCGGCGTCGAGCAGCTTCGCGGTGAGGTCGAGCGTGTGCTGCAGGCCCTTCACCGGCGAGCACGTCACCGACAGCCGCGACGCCGGTGGCAGCGCGGCGATGGCCGCCTCGACGCTCTTCACGGGCACGAGCTCCCAGCGCGCCTGCTCCAGCACGGCGTCGCGAGCAGCGCGGTCTGCCGACGACAGCTGGCGGCGGGAACCGCAACCGAGCCAGGGCAGGCGGATCACTCGAACGCGTCCGGCAGGTCGGCCTTGCGGCGGGCGATGAAGTCGAGCAGCTCGGCGTCGATCGCCTCGTCCAACGGCGGCGGCTCGTACGCGGCGAGACGCTGCTTCCACACGGCGTTGGCGCGTTGCGCCGAATCGAGCGCTCCGTCCTCGGTCCACTGCTCGAAGCTGGCGTTGTCAGCGGTGGTGCTGCGGTAGAACGCGCTCTCGAAGTTGGCCAACGTGTGCGCGGTGCCGAGGAAGTGGTTGCCGGGTGGGTTCTCCAGGATGGCGTCGAGCGCCTGACCGTTCTCGGACATGTCGACGCCTTTCGCGAAGGTGATCATCATCCCGAGCTGATCGTCGTCGAGGATGAACTTCTCGTAGCCGATGGCCAGTCCGCCCTCCAGCCAACCGGCGGCGTGGAGCACGAAGTTGACGCCGGCGAGCATCGTCGGCTGAAGCGTCGCGGCGCTCTCGTACGCGGCCTGCGCATCGGGCAGCTTCGATGCGGTGAGCGAGCCGCCGCTGCGGAACGGCACGCCGAGACGACGAGCCAACGCGGCGAGCACGTAGAGCACCAGCGCCGGCTCGGGTGTGCCGAACGTGGGCGCTCCGGTCTGCATCGACATGCTGCTGGCGAACGAGCCGAGGATGACCGGCGCGCCGGGGCGGACCAGCTGCGTGAACGTCATCCCTGCCAGCGCCTCGGCCAACGTCTGCGCGGCGACGCCGGCGGTCGTGACGGGAGCCATCGCCCCGGCGAGGATGAACGGGGTGATGATCGTCGCCTGGTTGTGCGTGGCGTAGACCTCGGCCGCAGCGAGCATCGTCGCGTCCCACACCAACGGTGACGACGCGTTGATCAGGCTGGTCATCACGGTGCGGTCCTGCAGGTCGCCACCGAAGCCGATGCGAGCGAGCTCGACGCTGTCCTCGGCACGAGTGCCGGCGGTGACCGAGCCCATGAAGCCCTTGTCGCTGTACTTGATGTGGCTGTACACCATGTCCAGGTGGCGCTTGCTGACCGGCACGTCCACGGGTTCGCACACGGTTCCCCCGCTGTGGTGCAGGTTCGGCGACATGTACGCCAGCTTCACGAAGTTCTGGAAGTCGGCGAGCGTGGCGTAGCGACGACCCTCGTCGATGTCGTAGACGAACGGCGACCCGTAGTTCGGCGCGAAGACCGTGGCGTTGCCGCCGATCGTCACCGAGTTCGCCGGGTTGCGGGCGTGCTGCACGTACGTGGCCGGCGCGGTGGCCTGGACGATGCTGCGGCACATGCCCCTGGGGAAGCGGACGCGCGTGCCATCGACCTCAGCACCTGCCTCGGCGAAGCGACGTACCGCGTCCGGGTAGTCGCGCACCTCGATACCGGTTCGCTCGAGGATCGTCTCGGCGTTGTCCTCGATGATCGCCAGGCTTTCGTCGGACAGCACCTCGAACGGCTTCATCGTTCGCGTGATGAACGCGTCGCGCGGCGCAACGTGTGACGCGCGCAGCGACTGCCTGCCGGCGCGGCCACCTGAGCGACGCGTCGGTGCTGCGGCTTGGTCGTCGGTCATTCGGTTTCCCCCTGGGTCGATGTGCCTTCGTTCGCGCCGACACTGCGTCGGCGCCTGCCGCTGCGGCCGCCCACCGCCACGGTGCGCTCCGGCAGCGCGACGAGCTCGGCGAGGTGTGGCGTCGGAGCGGACGCGTGCGGGAACGCCATCGCCGCCACGAACAGCTCCTGGAACCGCGGCTCGGTCGCCGTCTCGATCTTCGTGATGCCGCGCACGGTGCGCTCCATCTCGGCGCGCAACGACTGCGACAGCAGCGCCTGCACCGCGCCTGCGCCGGCCGCGTTGCCGACGGAACGAACACCCGGCAGCGGGCAGTCGGGCACGAGCCCGAGCACCATCGCGTGCAGCGGGTCGATGTGCGCACCGAACGCGCCGGCGAGGCGGATGTCGGCGACGACCGGAGAGCCGGCGTGCTCGACGAGCAGATCGATGCCGGCGCGGAGCGCGGCCTTCGCCAGCTGGATGGCGCGCACGTCGTTCTGCGTGATCGACACCGTGTTGCCGGACGGTTCCTCGTGGAGCACGTAGCTGAACGTGCGGCCATCGGCGACCACTCGCGGCGACCGTGCCGCGTTGTCACCGATGATCGTGCCGTCGGCGTCGCACACGCCGGCGAGGAACATCTCGGCAACGACGTCGATGATCCCCGAGCCGCAGATCCCGGTGATGCTCGCCGGCTCGTAGCCGGGCTCGTCGCTCCACACGTCGCAGCCGATCACCTTGATGCGCGGCTCCAGCGTGGCGACGTCGATGCGCACGCCCTCGATCGCGCCGGCGGTCGCCCGCTGGCCGCTGCTGATCTGGGCGCCCTCGAACGCCGGCCCAGTGGGGCTGCTGGCAGCGAACTGGTGGGTGCGATCGCCGAGCACGATCTCGGCGTTCGTGCCGACGTCGACGACGAGCTGCATCGCCTCGCCGCGGTGCGGCCCCTCCGCCAGCACGACCGCGGCGGTGTCGGCACCGACGTGGCCGGCGATGCACGGTCCGACGTAGAACGCGGCGAACGGCAGATCGAGGTCGAGGTCGGAGGCAGGGCCGCTGACCGCCTCGTCGGTGGCCAGCACGAACGGCGCCATGCCCAACGGCGTCGGGTCGATGCCCAACAGCAGGTGGTGCATGATCGGGTTGCCGACGAGCACGATCTCCAGCACGGCGTCGCGCTCGGCGCCGGCCTGCGCCAGCAGTTCGCCGACCAGCTCGTCGAGCGCACCGCGCACGGCGTCGGTGAGCAGCACCTCACCGCCGGGGTTCATCATCACGTACGACACCCGGCTCATCAGGTCCTCGCCGAAGCGGATCTGCGGGTTCATCCGCCCACCGCTGGCCAGCACCTCGCCGCTGAGCACGTCGCACAGGTGGGCGGCGATGGTGGTGGAGCCGACGTCGACGGCGATGCCGAGCGCGCTGTCGACGTACCCGGGCCACGCTCCCACGAGCTGATCGCCACGCCGTGCGACGGTGATCGCCGTCGGCTCGCCCGGTGCGGCACCGCGTGCGATCGCCGCGTGCAGCCGCCGCAGCACCGGCGCGGTCGCCGAGCCGATGGTCACGTCGTGCTGCGCGGACAACGCCTCGCGCACCTGCTGCAGCGCGCTCGGCGCGTGACCGAGCGTCGCTTCGTCGAGCTCGACGTAGTGCAGCGTGAACGCCGGATCGATGACGATCGGCGGCAGCTCGAGATCCTTGCGCACCACCTGCCGGTGCACCTGGCTCGCCGCTGGAACGTCGATGACGACGTCGCCGTGGACATGTGCCGCGCAGCCGAGCCGGTTGCCGACCGCGAGCGGCCGTGAGCCGCGGTACTTCAGCTCGAGGTCGCTCGGCCCGCTCAGCGCGTCGACGGTGGCGTCGATCTGCCACTTGGCGAAGCTGCCCGTGGAGAGGGTCACCTGGCAGCGACCGCAGATGCCACGCCCGCCGCACACCGAGTCGAGATCCGCACCGATCGAACGCGCCGCATCGAGCACGGACGCGCCGTCGGCGACCACACCCTCCAGACCGGAAGGGGTGAACACCACGCGATGAGTCGGGGGCGTGACCGCGCTCGTCATGGCACCAGCTACTCCGTGCGCCGGCGGCGACGGTTCTCGCGTGCCTCGCGGCTGCCGCCCGGCGCGTCGGGGTCGCGGTTGGCGCGGATCCACGCCGCGCAGTCGCGGTCGTTGCCGGTCAGCACATCGGCCGCCATGATCGCCGTGCGCACCTCGGGGTGCAACGGGTTCATGATCGCCGACGTCATCCCGGCACCCATCGCCATCGCCAGGAACGTGCCGGTGATGTGGTTGCGCGCCGGCAGGCCGAAGCTGACGTTGGAGCCGCCGCACGTCGTGTTCACCTTCAGCTCGTCGCGCAGGCGACGGATCAATCGGAACGCCTGCTGACCGGCGGTGCCCATCGCCCCGATCGGCATGACCAGAGGATCGACGACGACGTCGCAGGCCGGGATGCCGTGGTCGGCGGCGCGATGGACGATGCGCTCGGCGATGCCGAAGCGGACGTCGGGGTCCTCGCTGATGCCGGTCTCGTCGTTGGAGATGGCCACCACTGCGGCGCCGTAGCGGGCGACGAGCGGCAGCACTCGCTCGAGCACCTCCTCCTCACCGGTGACCGAGTTGACCAACGGCTTGCCCTGGTACACCGCGAGCCCCGCCTCGAGCGCCTCGATGATCGACGAGTCGATCGACAGCGGCACGTCGGTGACGGCCTGCACGAGCTGGATCGCCTTCGCCAGCAGCGCCGGTTCGTCGGCCAGCGGGATGCCGGCGTTGACGTCGAGCATGTGCGCGCCACCGGCCACCTGGGCGATGGCGTCGGACTCGACGCGACTGAAGTCGCCGACCTTCATCTCCTCGGCCAGGAGCTTGCGGCCGGTGGGGTTGATCCGTTCGCCGATCATCACGAAGGGGCGGTCGAACCCGATCACCACCTCGCGAGTGGCCGAGCTGAGGATGGTGTGGGTCATGTCGGTTCCCCCTGGTTCTCGTGCGCCCGTTCGAAACCGCCGGCGAACGCCATCCGGCCGAGTCGGTCGACGGTGAACTCGCCGCTCAGTCGCTTCGCTTCCTGTGCTGCGGCGGTGGCGAAGTCGGCGTCGCACGGGTGGCTGACGCGTCGCCACTGGGCGACGTCCTCGTGCGCCGTGACGATGCCCGCCTTGCGCTTGGCTCGATCGATGGCGCGTTGGAACTTGGCGGGAAGGAGCACCTGGTGCCGTTCGCGACCGAGCTGACCGTTGACCTGCGCAGGGATGTCGCGCCAGTAGATGACGACCACTTCGGGTGCGTTGTTCCGCGGCATCAGGCAGCCCTCGACGTGATGCTGACGCGCACGGCATCGCCCAGCCGATCGGTGCCGACGTGACGGTGCTCGAAGGCCAGCCCGAGCTGCGTGGCCGCGGCGCGCCCGAGCGAGATCAGCGACTCGTCGTCCGCCTGGGTGAGCAGCACGACGCGCGTGTAGTTGCCGAAGTAGGCGTCGCGAAGCTGTGGGTGGCGATCGAGGCCGAGCCCCTGCCACACCAGCGCATCGAAGTGCTTGGCCAGGAAGTCGGTGAGGTAGAAGGTGCCGGGTTCGGCGTCGTGGAGCTCGGCGAACAGCTCGCTCCCGGCGAACAGCTCGTAGCAGTGCGCGCCTGGAAGCCGTTGCGCGTTCGGGCGATCGATGAGGAAGCGGTCCAGCGCTCCACCGGTGCCGCAGTCGGCGTAGCCGATGAGCACGGGTCGATCAGCAGCGTCGACGAGTGCCTCGTCGAGGGCCGGCACGATGCCCTCCGGACGGTTGTGCAGGTTGGCCGGCAGGTAGCGGACCTCGATCGCGTCGCTGATCCCCTGCGCGGTGAGCACGGCGCGCAGCTCCGAGGCGAGCGCGCCGCACGCGATCACCAGGGGCCGTGTCATGCGCCTGTGCCCACAGCATTCATGCGACAGAGGGTCCCGGAGGTTCGGCGCGGCGCAGACGGCGGGCAGCGAGGAGCGACTTGGCCTGTTCGGCAGCGACGGCTGCGTCGCGGCAGTACGCATCGGCGCCGATCGCGTCGGCGAACTCCTCGTTCAACGGTGCCCCGCCGACCAGCACGATGTACTTGTCGCGCAGCCCGCGGTCGGCGAGGGTGTCGATGACCACCTTCATGTACGGCATCGTCGTGGTGAGCAGCGCGCTGAGCCCGAGGATGTCGGGCTGGTGCTCCTCCAACGCGGCGAAGTACTTGTCGACGTCGGAGTTGATGCCGATGTCGACCACTTCGAAGCCGGCACCCTCGAGCATCATCGCCACGAGGTTCTTGCCGATGTCGTGGATGTCGCCCTTCACGGTGCCGATGACCACCTTGCCGATCGGCTCGGCGCCGGTCTCGGCCAGCAGCGGGCGGAGGATCTCCATCCCCGCCTTCATCGCGTTCGCCGACAAGAGCACCTCGGGCACGAAGAGGATGCCGTCGCGGAAGTCGATGCCGACGATGCGCATGCCCTCGACGAGCGCGTCGTTGAGCACCTTCTCCGCGCTCCAGCCGCGGTCGAGCAGGATGGTCGTCCCTTCGAGGATGGCGTCGGCCAGCCCGTCGTAGAGGTCGTCGTGCATCTGCGGAACGAGCTCCTCATCGGGCAGCTGCGCCAGATCCAGATCGTCGTCGTCGCTCATGCGCTCCCCTGCTGCTCACCGTGGATGCTCACGATGCGGAACCGACCCGCATCGTGGAACGCACGCTACCAGCCCTCCTCAAACGGCGCCACGCCTGGCCCCGCCACGCATCAGCGCGGGGCGCCGGCTAGGTTTCGGAACGTGCGGCGGCATCAGAAGCGACTGGTCGGACTTCTTGCCGTGGCGGTCACGTGCCTTATCGGCTGTGGGCGCGATGATCGTGGCGCTGCTGACCCGCTCGCCACCGGTGCTCCCGACGTCCTGGTCCAGCGCACGGTCAGCCCCAACGACTCGATCTTCGGGATCGCCAACTCGCTCTGCGTCGATCCGTCGGCGATCGTCGCAGCGAACGGCTGGATCGACGGCCTCGACCACCCGCTGCACCCCGGCGATGTGATCGCCACTCCGTCGAGCGCGTGTGGTTCGCCGCCGACTGCCGGCGAGCCGCCGAAAGGCTCGCCGAGCATCACCGTCGGCGCGGCTGTCGTCTACGAGCCATTCGAAGCACGTGATCTCGGCGATGGGTTCGCCGAGTACCGTTTGCCTGCTTGCGAGCCCGCGTACACAGCGCTGGTTGCGTTCATCCAGACGGACACGGATCAGGCCGTGCTCATCGAGGCGCTGGGCAACCTCGGCCAGGCTGTTCCAGATGGCGTCGTCGCCGGCGTCGACTCGTTCAGGGCGTTTCGGGACCGATGGCTCGACCTTGCCCGCGGCTTCGATGCCACGTACGGATTCGCCGACGGCTACGAAGCACGACAGGCAGACCCCGACTACGTGCGCATGGCAAGCGAGATCGAGGCTGGGAGGAGCGACGGGATCAACGCCGTCTGGACATACGTCGACGGCCTGTGCGAGCCGAGCCCATCCTCCTGACCGCTGCGTTTGGCCGCTGGACCACCGCCACGGTGGCGCAGCGATCAAACGGTCGGGGGTCAGGCTGGGGTGTGGCGGTAGAAGTCGACGTGTTCGGGGGGCAGGGTGGTGGAGCCGAGGATGAGGTCGGCGGCGCGCTCGGCCATCATCATCACCGGGGCGTAGATGTTGCCGTTGGTGACGTAGGGCATCGCCGACGCGTCGACCACGCGCAGGCCGTCGACGCCGTGGACCCGCATCGTCGCCGGGTCGATGACGTCCATCGGACCGGTGCCCATGCGGCAGGTGCAGCTCGGGTGCAGCGCCGTCTCCGCGTCGTCGCCGACCCAGTGGAGCACGTCCTCCGGCGTGCTGACCGAGGGGCCGGGCGAGACCTCGCCACCGTCGAACTCGCGCCACGCCGGCTGGTCGAGGATCTTCCTGGCCACCTGGATGGCCTCGACCCACTCGCGCCGGTCCTGCTCGGTGGACAGGTAGTTGAAGCGCAGCGCGGGCTTCACGCGCGCGTCCGGCGACGTGATCAGCACCGAGCCGCGCGCGTCGCTGTACATCGGACCGATGTGCACCTGGTAGCCGTGACCGCCGGCGGGCGCGGTGCCGTCGTAGCGCACGGCGATCGGCAGGAAGTGGAACATCAGGTTCGGGTAGGCGACCTCGTCGTTGCTGCGCACGAAGCCACCGGCCTCGAACTGGTTCGAGGTGCCCGGACCCGTGCGGAAGATCCAGCGCAGCCCGACCCAGGGCCGGTTGCGCCACTTCATCAACGGGTTGAGCGACACCGGCTTCGTGCAGGCGTGCTGCACGTAGACCTCGAGGTGGTCCTGCATGTGCTGGCCGACACCCGGCAGGTGGTGCACGACGGGCACCCCGACGGACGTCAGGTGCTCCTGGTCGCCGACGCCCGACACCTGCAGGAGCTGCGGCGAGTTGAACGCTCCGCCGCACAGCACGACCTCGCGCGCACGAACGGTCTTCGTCGCTCCCCACCACGTGCGGTACTCCACGCCGGTGGCGCGCTTGCCCTCGAACAGCACCTTCATCACGTTGGCGCGCGTCCGCACCGTGAGGTTCGGTCGCTTCATCACCGGGTGCAGGTAAGCGCGCGCCGCGCTCAACCGCCGGCCACGATGCACGTTGCGGTCGAAGCGGGCGAACCCTTCCTGCTTGAACCCGTTGACGTCCTCGGTCAACGGGTAGCCGGCTTCCTGCACCGCCGTGAAGAAGGCGGAGAACAACGGGTTCGTCACCGGCCCACGCTCGAGCACGAGCGGGCCGTCGTCGCCGCGGTACTCGTCGCCGCCGGCGAGGCAGTCCTCCATCTTCTTGAAGTACGGCAGGCAATGGGCGTAGTCCCAGTCGGACATGCCGGCGTCGGCGGCCCAGCGCTCGTAGTCGAGCGGGTTGCCGCGCTGGAAGATCATCCCGTTGATGCTCGACGAGCCGCCGAGCACCTTGCCGCGCGTGTGGAACACGCGCCGCCCGCGCATGAACGGTTCCGGCTCGCTCTCGTACTTCCAGTCGTAGAAGCGGTTGCCGGACGGGAACATCAGCGCCGCCGGCATGTGGATGAACACGTCCCACCAGTAGTCGGGACGACCCGCTTCGAGCACGAGCACCGACGTCCCCGGATCCGCGCTCAACCGGTTGGCCAGCACCGACCCCGCCGACCCACCACCCACGATCACGTAGTCATAGATCATGTGAGAGCCCCTGACGCAGGCGCGGCTGATGATCAGTACGGCGCGTCGACATCGCCCATCTCGACGTAGACGCTCTTCAGCTGGGTGTAGTGCTGGATGGCGGCGAGGCTGTTCTCGCGGCCGATGCCCGATTGCTTGTAGCCACCGAACGGCAGCTCGATCGGGGTGATGTTGTAGTTGTTGATCCAGATCGTGCCGGCCTGCAGCGCGGCGACGACGCGGTGAGCGCGTTGGATGTCGCGAGTGAACACGCCGGCGGACAGGCCGAACTCGGTGTCGTTCGCACGCGCCACGACCTCGTCCTCGTCGACGAAGGACAGCACGGACATCACCGGCCCGAAGATCTCCTCGCGCACGATGCGCATGTCGTCGGTGCAGTCGTCGAACACCGTCGGGCGCACGAACCAGCCGCTGCTCGACACGAGGGCACCGCCGCACACCAGCTTCGCCCCTTCGGCGATGCCGGCCTCGATGTAGCCGAGGACCTTTGCGTGGTGCTCGGCGCTGATCAGCGCACCGACGTGCGTCGCCGGATCCATCGGATCACCGACCACCATCCGCGACGAGCGCTCCACGAGTCGCGCCACGAACTCGGCCTTGATCGACTCGTGCACGAACACGCGAGTGCCGTTCGAGCAGACCTCGCCCTGCGTGTAGAAGTTGGCCATCAGCGCCGCGGACACCGCGTTGTCGAGGTGGGCGTCCTCGAACACGATCAACGGGCTCTTGCCGCCGAGCTCCAGCGTCACCGCCTTCAGCGTGCCTGCCGCCTGCGCCATCACCTTGCGCCCGGTTCCGACCTCGCCGGTCAACGAGACCTTGGCGATGCCGCGGTGGGTGCTCAGCGCCTGCCCGACGCGATGGTCGCCCTGCACGACGTTGAACACGCCGTCCGGCAGTCCGGCCTCGGTGTAGATCTCGGCCAGCTTCATCGCCGTCAGCGGCGTCAGCTCGGCCGGCTTGAACACCATCGCGTTGCCGCACGCCAGCGCCGGCGCCGACTTCCAGCAGGCGATCTGGATCGGGTAGTTCCATGCGCCGATGCCGGCGCACACACCGAGCGGCTCGCGTCGGGTGTAGCCCCACGACCCGCCGAGGTCGACGTGATCGCCGTGGATCGTCGCGGCTGCGCCGGCGAAGTACTCGATGCAGTCCGCACCGGACAGCACGTCGACCGCGATCGCCTCGCTGATCGGCTTGCCGGTGTCGGCCACCTCCAGCTCGGCCAGCTCGCGGTTGCGCGCCCGCAGGATCCGCACGGCGTCGTTGAGGACGCGCCCGCGCGCTGCGCCCGACATCCCGCGCCAGCGGTCGAAGCCGGCAGCGGACGACGCGACGGCGCGATCAACATCAGCGTCGGAGGCCTGCTGCACGTTCGCCAGCACCTCGCCCGTCGCCGGGTTCAACGTCGGGAACGACTCCCCCGAGGTCGCCGACGACGGCACACCGTCGATGTACAGCTGGATCACATCGGTCATCGGGCGGCCAACGCGGGCGACGGGGACTCGGCACGACCGGCGAGACGCTCGCTGATGCGCCGCGCCGCGGCAACGACGTGCTGGGCGATGGCGTCCGCATCTGCGGAGCCCGGAAAGCGGTACGCCGGACCGTGCACGTGCACTGCCGCGACCACCCGCCCCGAGCCGTCGCGGATCGGAGCGGCCACCGAGTCGATGTCGTCGGCGTACTCGCCGAGCACCCACTCGAACTCCTGCTCGGCAATCGCCGCCAACCGCTTGCGAAGGCGCGCCGGCGCGACCATCGTGCGCGTCGTGAACCGTCGCATCGGGTGGGCGAGGTACGCCTCGCGATCGGCGGGCGACGCATGAGCGAGCAGCACGAGCCCCGACGAGACGCAGTGCAGCGGCACGCGCTCGCCCGTCCAGTCGCGCAGTTGCACCGGCGCATCGGACCCGACCTGATCGAGGTAGTAGACGTCGTCGCCGTCCATCACCGACAGCCCGGCGTCCTCGCCGAGCTCGTCGACCAGCTCCACCAGATGCGGGTGGGCGATGGAGACGAGGTTGCCGACCGGCAGGGCACCGGCCGCGATCTCGATCATCAGATCACCCACGCGGTAGTCGCCGCCGGCACCGACCTGCTCGACCGCGCCGAGCTCCTGCAGCGTGGACAGCAGGCGCGACACGGTGCTCTTCGGCAGGCGGACGCGCTCGGCGACCTGCGACACGCCGGCCGGACCGCCGGAGAGGCACCGCAGGATCGACAGCGCTCGTTCGACTGATTGCACACTCGACATGCAGCACCCCCAGACGCCGGTCAGTGTTCCAGAATGCGGGACGGGTCCACAACCCGGAACATTGCGCATGAAGACCGTCACGTCCCGTTCTCAACGGTGACCTGGGGTGCAGCCGTAGCATGGATGCCGTGGAACGGGTCGATCTCAGCGCGCCTGCACGTCAGTCCGACGCGCACGACTGCGGCCCTGCGCTGACCACCTCGTTGGCCTGGGCGACGTGGGCGTTGTTCGCCGGCCTCGGCGTGCTGCTGGTCGGCGTCGGCCTCTTCGCCACGGTGATCGGCGTCCGCGCCGAGCTCAACGGCTTCGCCACGTGGCAGATCGGCCTCATCGGCGGCGCGTACTACGGCGGGTTCCTTCTCGGCTCCAAGGTGGCGCTGCACCTGCTGGCCCGGGTCGGGCACATCCGCGTCTACGCCGCGCTCGCGTCGCTCCTCGCGCCGACGATGCTGCTCGTCGGCCTCGTCGATTCGCCGGCGTGGTGGGTGGTGCTGCGCTTCGTCAGCGGCATGTGCATCGCCGGTCAGTACGTCGTGGCCGAGTCGTGGCTCAACCAGCTCGCCAGCAACGCCAACCGCGGCCGCCTCCTCGCGGTCTACATGGTGATCACCAGCGGCGCCTTCGGCCTCGGTCAGCTCCTCGTCGGCAGCGTCGACCCGAAGCTGATCACCGGCTTCGCCGTCGCCGCCGTGCTCACCTCGCTGGCGGTCGCTCCGGTCGCGCTCTCGGAGGACGCCGTTGCGCCGGCCATCCAGCGCGCGCCGCGCGTCTCGCTGCGGCACCTCGCCGAGGTCGTGCCCACCGGCGTCGGCACGGGCTTCCTCGTGGGTGTCGCCCACGGATCGCTGCTCTCGCTCGGCGCGGTGTTCGCCACGCGCGTCGGCATGTCGCCGGCAGAAGCAGGCCGGTTCATCGCCGCGACTGCGGTGGGCGGCGTGCTGCTGCAGTGGCCGATCGCGTCGGCGTCGGATCAGCTCGACCGTCGCTTCGTCGGTGTCGTCAGCGCGCTCGGCGCGGTGGGTGCCGGCGTCATCCTGTTGATCGCCGGACCGTTCGGGTTCACCGGCCTGGCGGCGATGGCGCTGCTCGGCGGCGCCAGCTTCCCGCTGTACTCGATCGCCGCCGCGTACACGAACGACTGGGTCGAGCCGGAGCACGTCAGCGGCGCGGCGTCACAGCTGATCCTGCTCTACGGCGCCGGCGCGCTCGCCGGCCCGCCGCTGCTGTCGGTGCTGATGAGCGTCATCGGCTCGTCGGGCTACGCGTGGGGCGTCATCGGCATGCACGCCGCCATCGTCGCCTTCCTCGTCTACCGCCTCTTTGCCTGGCGGGCGCCGCTGGCCAAGCAGCCGTGGAGCGAGGCGTCGCTGGCGACGCGGGCGTTCTTCATCCCCGCCAACGCGGTGTGGATGGGCCGCCGGCTCAGCCGTCGCGGTCGTGCTCGCTGAGGCGAGCACGACCACTCCGTCAGAGCCAGGCCTTCCAGACGGCTTCGTTGTCGGCGACCCACTTGGCAGCGACGTCGGCGGCGTCCTCGCCGTCGATCTCCACCGACGGCAGCAGCGCGAGCTGCTGCTCGTTGGTCATCTGGAACTTGCCGATGAACGCGGCGATCGCCGGATCCTTGGCCTCGAGCTTCGCCGAGGCGACCTTCTTGAGGACGTCCTCCGGGTAGGCGCAGGCGATCTTGTCGGGGTCGGCCCAGCACGTGTCGCTGTACTCGGGCAGCTCGACTTCGACGAGGTTGTACTTGGCGGCCGCTGCGGTCGGCACCCACCAGTACATGAGGATCGGCTCCTTGGCGGCCACCGCGCTGTCGAGGGCGGCAACCGTCGCCGGCTCGGAGCCCGAGTAGACCACCTGGAACGGGAGGTCGAGGTTCTTGATGATCGCCTCGTCGGCTTGCGAGTACGACGGGTCGGTGCCGAGGAAGCGCCCCTTGTCGCCCGTCTCCGCGCTGGCGAACTTCTTGGCGATCTCCGGGTCCTTGAAGCCTTCCCACGTCTTCAGCTGCGGGAACTCCTCGATGACGTAGTCGGGCACGTACCAGCCGATGCGGCCGATGGCGCCGAGGTCGCCGAAGTCCTTCACCGTGCCGTTGTCGATGTAGGTGATCTCGTCAGCGCTGAGACCCGACGGCCACAGCTCGAGACACGCGTCGAGGTCGCCGCTGGACAGCCCGGACCACATCGTGTTCTCGTCGATCGCGGCGATCTCCACGGGGTTGCCGAAGTTGTCCTCGATGATCTTCTTGGCGATCGCCACGTCGAGCGCTGATGCGGTCCACGCGTTCTGGACGAGCACGATCTTCGCCGTGCCCCCGCCCGCCGGTGTGGTGACCGGCGACGTGCCGCCGGACGGCGACGTGCCGGGCGGCGTGGTGCCCGCCGGCGTGGTGCCGGTGGAGTCCTTGTCGTCGCTGCTGCACGCGTTCAACACGAACGCCCCGACAGCGGCACCGGACAGCATCTGCAGGAATTGCCTGCGCTCCATGGTTCCTCCCCCATTCGCACTCAATGACGAGTCGACGTCGGATCAGTGTCCCACAGGGTGGGCGGATTCCACAAGGCGGAACACGCCGGAAACAGACTCGCCATCCAGGGAGGCTCGGCACGCGGACTATGGTTCGCCGATCGCAGCAGAGGGGGCAGAGTCGCATGGTCGATGGGGCACCGATGATCCAGGCGGCGCACGTGTGGAAGGTGTTCGGCAGCGGGCGCCCCGACCGAGCGCTGGAGATGGCCGAGGCCGGCGCGACGCGCGCTGACGTGCAAGCTGCCACCGGTCACACGATCGGCGTGCGCGACATCTCCTTCGACGTCCACCGCGGCGAGACGTTCGTCGTCATGGGCCTGTCCGGCAGTGGCAAGTCCTCGCTCATCCGCTGCCTCAGCCGCCTCGTCGAGCCGACGCGCGGCCGCGTGCTCATCGACGGCAGCGACCTCCTCACGATGGACGCGGACGCGCTGCGCGACGTGCGACGCGGGAAGATGTCAATGGTCTTCCAGCACTTCGGTCTGTTCCCTCACCGCCGCGTCATCGACAACGTCGCGTACGGCCTCGAGGTGCAGGGAGTGGCCAAGCCGAAGCGGCGCGAACAAGCCGCCGAGGTGCTCGAGACCGTCGGTCTGGCCACGTGGGCCAACCACTACCCGCAGCAGCTGTCCGGTGGCATGCAGCAACGAGTCGGACTGGCACGGGCCCTCGTCCTCGACCCGGAGATCCTGTTCTTCGACGAGCCGTTCTCCGCGCTCGATCCGTTGATCCGTCGTGACATGCAAGACGAGCTGCTCGCCCTCCAACAGCGGCGACCGCGCACGATCGTGTTCATCACCCACGACTTCTCCGAGGCGCTGCGGCTCGGCGACCGGATCGCGATCATGAAGGATGGCGTGTTCGATCAGGTCGGTACACCCGAGGACATCGTCGCCAACCCCGCCACCGATTATGTGCGCGAGTTCACCACCGACGTGCCCAAGGCGCGGGTGCTCACCGCCGGCAGCGTGGCGAACGCCACGGTCGCACCCGGCGCTCGACGCGTGCCGCGGCAGACCAAGGTCAACGATCTGCTGCCGATGCTGCTCGTCGATCCGAGCCCGATCTCCGTGATCGACGACGACGGCAGCCACCTCGGCTGCGTCTCGACCGAGGATGTGATCAGGCTGATCAGCGAGGACGCGCGGTGAGCACCGCCGCCATCGCCAGTGCGGTGCCGACGCGTCGCCGAGCCGGGCTCAAGGCGGTCGTCGCCGCGGCGGCGTTGGCCCTCGTGGCCGTGCAGCTGGTCTTCCACGGCATCAAGGGGTTCCCGACCAACTGGAACCTCAACATCGGCGACCCGTTCGACCACCTCTACGACTGGGTGCTGAAGAACCAGCAGTCGCACTGGTTGTTCACCCGCTTCTTCACCCCCATCAGCCACGCCATCAAGTGGCTGATCGAGGGGCTGGAGAGCCAACTGCTGCACCTGCCCTGGTACGGCCTGGCGCTGATCGCCTTCGCCATCATCGCCCGCACCGGCAACTGGCGGATGGCGTTGGTGGCGGCCGGCGCCGCGCTCGCACCGGGGTTCGTCGGCGTGTGGGAGCCGACGATGCAGACGATGGCGCTGATGCTGGTCTCCGTCGGGCTGGCCGTGGCGATCGGCGTTCCACTCGGCATCGCCGCCGGGCTGAACCGACGCGTCGAACGGTTCCTGCGACCAGTGCTCGACGCCATGCAGACCGTCCCGACCCCCGCGTTCCTCGTGCCCGCGGTGATCTTCTTCACCTTCGGTCAGGTGCCGGCCGCGGTCGCCACGATCATCTACGCGCTGCCACCTGTGGTGCGCCTCACCGCGCTTGGCATCAAGGAGGTGCCGCCGGCCACCGTCGAGGCGGGCACCGTGTTCGGTTCCTCGAAGCGCCAGACGCTGTTCAAGATCCAGCTGCCGCAAGCCGTTCCGTCGATCGCCACCGGCGTCAACCAGACCATCAACATGGCGCTCGGCATCATCATCATCGCCGCCTTCGTCGGCGCTGGCGGGTTGGGTCAGGCGGCACTCGAGACGTTGCGCCAACGGCGGACCGGGCGCGGGCTCGTCGTCGGCTTCGCCGTCGTCGCGGTGGCGATCCTGTTGGATCGCGTCAGCCGCTCGTTCATCGAACGCAAGGAACGCAGCTCGGATGACGACGGCGCGCGACGGCGGCTCCTCGTGCTCGCCGGCGCGTGCGTCGGCCTGATCGTCGTCGGCAAGCTGGCCACGTGGACCACGTTCCCCCACGACTTCGGCGTCAAGTGGGCCGACTTCTTCGACGACTGGGTTCGGTGGTTCCGCGACCAGTTCCACACGCAGACCAAGTGGCTGAACGACACGTTCGTGCGCGAGGTCTACGTGCGCGGCAAGGACTGGGTGCGGCTGACGATCGTCTGGCCGGTGTGGGTGCTGTTCGCGGCGATGCTCGGCTACGCCGTCAGCGGTTGGAAGCTGGCGTGCTTCTGCGGGGGGACGGTGTTCGTCATCGGCACCACCGGGTTGTGGATCCCGGCCAGCGAGACCTTCGTGCAGGTGATGCTGACGGTGATCATCGCCACGGCGATCGCCGTCCCGATCGGCATCTGGGCCGGCCGGCGCTCGCGGATCGACCCGGTGCTGTCGCCGATCCTCGACGCGTTCCAGACCGTGCCCGCCGTGATCTACATCATCCCGTTCGTGATGATCTTCGAGATCGGTGTGGTGCCGGGCATCATCGCCTCGGTGATCTACGCGCTGCCGCCGGGCATCCGCGTCACGTCCCTCGGCATCAAGCAGGTGCCCGAGTCGACGATCGAGGCGGGCACCACGTTCGGCGCATCGAAGCGTCAACTGCTGTGGGGCGTGCGAGTTCCACTGGCGCTCTCGGCGATCATGGTCGCCATCAACCAGGTGATCCTGATGGTGGTGGCGATGGTGATCATCGTCGGGCTCAACGGCGGCGGCGGGCTCGGCTACAAGCTCGTCGAGTCGTTCCAGCGCCAGCTGATCGGCCAAGGCGTCGAAGTGGCCCTCGTGCTCACCCTCATGGCCATGGTCCTCGACCGCCTCACCCAAGCCCTCGCCGTGCGGTTCCAACCCCCCGCTGCCAACTAGCGGACGAGCGCCAAACCCTCCGCAGCTGCGCTGGGACTAGGTCGGGAAGGCGCCCTGCATCTTGGCGGCGGCGAGGGTGTTCTCGAGCAGGCAGGCGATGGTCATCGGACCGGTGCCACCTGGCATCGGAGTGATCGCCCCGGCGATCGCCTGCACGGCGTCGAAGTCGACGTCACCGACGATCTTGCCGTCGACGCGCGACACACCGACGTCGATCACTGCGGCACCAGGCTTGACGTGTTCGGCGGTGATCATCCGCGGCGACCCCGCGGCGGCGACGATGATGTCCGCCTCGCGGCACACCGCCACCAGGTCGGCGGTGCGCGAGTGGGCCAGGGTGACCGTTGCGTCGACGCCCTTGCGTCCGAGCAGCAGCACCTGCGGCAACCCGACCAACGTGCTGCGGCCGACGACGACCGCACGCTTGCCGGACGTGGCGACGCCGTAGCGCTCCAGCAACCGCATCACGCCGAGCGGCGTGCACCCGACGTGCCCCGGCTGGCCACGCACGAGGCGCCCCATCGAACGCTCGGTCAATCCGTCGACATCCTTCTCCGGCGGGATCAACGCCAGCACCGGTTCCGGGTCGAGCCCGTCGGGCAAGGGCAGCTGACAGAGGATCCCGTGCACCGACGGATCGGCGACCAGCGCGGCAACGGCGGCCTCGACCTCGGCCTGCGTCGACGTCGCCGGCAGCTCCACCTGCCGCGACACCATGCCCGCCTCCTGCGCCTTCTTGTGCTTGCTGCGCACGTAGATCTGGCTCGGCGGATCCTCACCGACCAGCAGCGTTGCCAGGCACACCGGCGGCGATCCGGCAGCCTCGATGGTGGCGCGCAACGAGGCGACGATCTCGTCGCGCAGACGAGCACCGTCCATCAGCACCGCCGTCATGACAGGCCGACGATCTCACCGTGCTCGTCGAAGTCGATGATCGACGCGGCAGGGTGCGTTCCGAGTCCGGGCATGGTCCGCATCTCACCACAGATCGGGTACACGAACCCAGCCCCGACCGACGCACGCGCTTCGCGAACGGTGATCGTGTGCCCGGTGGGCGCGCCCTTCAACGATGCGTCGGCACTGATCGACAGGTGGGTCTTGGCGATGCACACCGGCAGGTGGCCGAACCCGTTGCGCTCGTAGTTCTCGAGCTGCTTGTTGGCCGTCGCCGTGTACTCCACCTTGGCCGCGCCGTAGATCGTCGTGGCGACCGTCTCGATCTTCTGCTTCAGCGTCGCCTCGTCGGCGTAGAGGAAGCGGAACTCGCTCGGCTCGTCGCACGCCTCGACCACCGCGCGAGCCAGATCGGTTGCGCCGGCGCCGCCGTCGCTGAAGTGGGTGCACAGCGCGACGCGCGCGCCGGCCTCCTCGGCGATGCGGCGGATGGCGTCGTGCTCGCTGGCGTGGTCGGTCGGGAAGGCGTTGATGGCCACGACCGGCGACACGCCGTGGGCCTTCACGTTCTCGATCTGCTTGCGCAGGTTGGCGCCGCCGGCCAGCACGTCGTCGGGGTTCTCCTGCAGCATCGCCTCGGGCAGCGGCTTGCCGGCCACGACGCGGTACTTGCCGCTGTGCGCCTTCAACGCGCGCACGGTGGCCACGAGCACAGCCGCGTCGGGCACGAGCCCCGAGTTGCGGCACTTGATGTTGAAGAACCGCTCGGCCCCCATGTCGGCGCCGAACCCGGCCTCGGTGATGAGGTACTCGCCGGCGTGGATGCCGATGAGGTCGCCGACGATCGACGAGTTGCCGTGGGCGATGTTGCCGAACGGACCGGCGTGGACGATGACGGGCGTGTTCTCCAGCGTCTGCAGCAGGTTGGGCTTGATCGCCTCGCGCATGATGACGGCCATCGAACCGGCGCCCTGCAGCTGCTCGGCCGTCACCGGCGCGCCGGCGTCGGTGTAGCCGACGACGATGCGGCCGAGGCGGGCGCGGAGGTCCTCGACCGAGGTGGCCAGCGCGAGGATCGCCATCACCTCGCTGGCCGCGGTGATGTCGAACCCGGTCTGGCGGACGACGCCGTCCTCCTTGGTGCCCATGCCGATGACGATGTTGCGCAGGGCGCGATCGTTGACGTCGAGCACCCGCCGCCACGTGATGTTGTGCAGATCGAGGCCGAGCTCGTTGCCCTGGTGGAGGTGGTTGTCGAGCATCGCCGACAGCAGGTTGTGCGCCGCGGTCACGGCGTGGAAGTCGCCGGTGAGGTGCAGGTTGAGCAGCTCCATCGGGATCACCTGGCTGTAGCCGCCGCCGGCGGCACCGCCCTTGATGCCGAACGTCGGCCCCATCGACGGCTGGCGCAGGCTGATCACCGCGTTCTTGCCGATGTGCTTCATCGCCTGACCGAGGCCGACCGTGGTGGTGGTCTTGCCCTCACCGAGGGGCGTCGGGGTGATCGCCGTGACGACGACGTACTTCGCCTTCGGCCGATCGGCGAGCTCGTCGATGGCGTCCAGGCTGATCTTGGCCAGGCTGCGGCCGTAGGGCTCCAGCAGGTGCTCGCCGATCCCCATCTGGGCGGCGATCTCCGGGAGCGGCTTCGGTGAACCTGCCCGAGCGATCTCCAGATCCGACGGAAAAGCCATGTGTTCCCCCCCAGGGACGACCCGTGCAGCGGCGATGTCGCAGCTGCGATTGGTTCCACAGTACGGCATCGTGCCGCATCGTGGAACCACTCATCGACTCAGTTCGGGTGACGATCCTCGCCGGGCTCCGCTCGCCCGGCAGCGACGACGCGCGTCCGGCGGGGAAGGGTCCAGATGCTGGCTGCATCGACGCGCAGCGCTGCGGCGACCGCCAGCTTGAGGTGGTCACGCGGGTTGAGCAGGCCCTGCTCGATGCGCACGATGGTGGCCTCGCTGACGCCGACGCGGTCTGCCAGAACACGGCGATCCCAGCCGAGTGCAGAGCGACGCGCACGCAGCCGCTCGCCGCACTCCGTCGCCCACTCGGCCACGAGGGTCCGTGCCGCGGTGATCGAGATCACCGGCTCGGGAGGCGCAACCATGCGCTCGAACGTACATCTTGCGCAAGACGCAAGACTTGCATTGCCTCCTGCCTGAGCAGCAGCGCGTTACGGGAGAAGTAATCCGCGAGGTGCAAGACTGCGGTGATGGCAGCACGGTTCGTCGCGCTCGCGCAGTGCGTGCGCGATGGCATCGGCGTGCCCGCCCCGCACGGCAGCATCAGTCAGCTGGCCCGGGCGCTGGAGGTCTCGGTCGCCTCCGTCAGCCGCTGGTACTCGCTGTCATCGTCACCCGACGATCCCTCGCTCTGGCCGCGCATCGAGGCCGCGTTGGGCCTGCCCGTCGGTTCGCTGGCCGCTGCTGCGTTCGGCACGACGGCGTCCACGGCGTCCACGGCGTCCACGGCGTCCACGGTGTCGACGGCGAGCGCGTCCGTGCGCGAGACGTTGCGGCGGCTGATCCAACAGCACCTGGATGCGACGATCACCACCGACCTCGAGATCGTCGTCACGTGCGCGGCGTTCGCTCGCGCGCACAGCGCCAACCCCAGTCCGGCCGACCCAGCGACCGATCCCGATGGCCATCGACGCTGGGCACAGCTCGAGCCGACCCTGGGCGACCTGCTGGCCGACGCACCCGAGCCCGACGACGCCTTCGACGTGATCAGCACTCGGTACCAGGACGCCGACGTGGCGTGGCAGCGATGGGATGCGCAGCGTTCACCACGAGCGGCGGCGGCCGATGGCGGCGGTCGTCGGGCCACGCCGCCCCCGACCCGGTTGGCGACACGCAACCGCCCCTCCGGCCGCTGAACGATCGCGCACCCCGGCGCGACGATGCGTCGATGGCACGCATCGAAACGTGGCGGGTGTGGGCCGAGCTCGGTCGACGTCCGCACATCGAGGTCGCCTGGGCCGTGCTCGTCGGCCATCGTGGGCGCATCGACGACATCGGGCGCGGCCGGCGGCGGATCACGATCGACGCTCGCCTCGACCCGGCGGAACGACGCGCCGTGCTCGCTCACGAACTGGTCCACGACGAACGCGGCATCCTCTTCACCGCCGACGTCCCGGACGCAGTCGTCGCCAAGGAGGAGGCCTACGTGCGCGCCGAGACCTGCCGGCGCCTCGTGCCGCCGCGTGCCCTGCGCACCGAGGTCGTACGTCGGCTCTCTGTCGGCGGCCATGTCAGTGCTGTCGACGTCGCCGACTGGTTCGACGTCCCCGAGTCGATCGCCGCCGACGCACTCTGCCGGCTCGCTCGTTTGGAGTTCGGTGAGAACGATCGGATTCTGCGGATGCTCTGAGGAACGAGTTTTACCGTGCTCCTCATCACCAGAGAGGGACGACACCATGAACCACCACCCGCACCACGATGACGGCGAGATCGAGGACCACGACCGTGGCCTCGTCTTCGACCTCGACACGCTCCTGCAACGGCGCAACGTGCTCAAGATGCTGGCCGGCGGCGGACTCGCCGTGGCCCTGGCCGCGTGCGGCAGCTCGTCCAGCAACTCGTCGGCGACGCAAGCCACCACGGCCGGCACCACCGCAGGAACGACAGCCGGAACGACCGCAGGAACCACGGCCGCGGCCACGGCTGGAACCACCGCCGTCACGAGCGGCGACACGTCCTCGATCGGCGTCGTACCGGAGGAGACGGCTGGGCCGTTCCCCGGCGACGGGTCGAACGGGGCCAACGTGCTCACCGAGAGCGGCGTCGTGCGCAGCGACATCCGCACCTCCTTCGCCTCCTACTCGGGCACCGCGTCCGGCATCGAGAGCACGATCTCGTTGACCGTGCTCGACAGCGCCAACGGCAACGCCCCGCTGGCGGGCGCTGCCGTGTACCTGTGGCACGCCGACCAGGACGGCCACTACTCCCTGTACACGGTCAAGGACCAGAACTACCTGCGCGGCGTGCAGGTCACCGATGCCAACGGGACGGTCACGTTCACGTCGATCTACCCGGCCTGCTACGACGGCCGTTGGCCGCACATCCACTACGAGGTGTACTCGAGCGTGGACGACATCACGAACGCCGGCAACAAGATCGCCACGTCGCAGATCGCCCTGCCCGAGGACGCGTGCAACCTCGTCTACGCCACCGACGGCTACAGCCAGAGCGTCAGCAACATGCAGCGCGTCTCGCTGGAGACCGACAACGTCTTCAGCGATGGCTGGGACCTCGAGCTCGGCACCGTCACCGGCTCGGTCGACACGAAGATGGCGATCGCACTCACCGTCGCGGTGTGAACCGCCTCCCACCTCTCCCCGAATGACGAAGGCCCGGGTCGCAGTGCGATCCGGGCCTTCGTCGTTCAACGGGTGGAGGTGAGGGGAATTGAACCCCTGGCCTCAACAGTGCGATTGTTGCGCTCTGCCAACTGAGCTACACCCCCGTTGGGCGTGAGCAGTGTAGCGGCGAGGCTCAACTGCACACCAAGGCACTTGTGTGCCCAGCCAGTTCAGGCGGCGTTGAACCAGTTCGCTTCGCTGTAGCGACGATCCAGCTCGTAGTTGCGCAGCTGCACCAATCGGTAGCAGTAGCCGCACAGCGAAACGAAGGCGAGAGCGAAGGCGTAGACCATCGCGTGCGACTTGGTGGTGGCAGCGAGGAAGGCGGTGGCGGCGGTGCCGGCAACGAGGATGAACAGCACGTTGGCACGACGGCGACGAACGACTTCACGATGGCTGACGCGCTGGACGCGCATCTGGCCGTGACCGCTCTGACGGCGGGGCGCCGGGGCGTCATCTCGCTCCATCACGGTGCTGCGACGATCGAGGCTCGCGCCGTGCATGCGCTGCTGGCCAGCGGGACGAGCGGGCGACTGCGTGAGCGGCCGGCCCATCGAACGGATCGGCACCATCGTGCGGGTGGGCACGGCGCGCTGCAGCGTGGAGAGCTGCCGGCGGAAGTCGCTGACCGACGAGTTGGGCCGGTTCTCGACGCGTGAGCGGAGCAACGGCGGAATGATGACAGCCGCCCAAGCAGCGGCGATGGCAAGCAGCACGATCTTCCCCATGGGTTATCGGCGCCCGCTCGAGTTGTTCAGAGAGTGGTTCATGTTCACGTGTGTGTTCCTGGTGCCGAGCAGGTGGCCTGCTTCCATCCGGACGGCATCCAAATCATTACGGTTCTACTACGTTCGTAACGGCGGACGCAATGTTAGCAGGGCGACGGAAGGTTCCCGATCGGCCCCCGGTCTTCTCCCACAGGGTGAGCTCGCCGATCACCATCGCCCGGTCGGCCGACTTGCACATGTCGTAGATGGTGAGCGCTGCGATGGAGCAGGCATGGAGCGCCTCCATCTCGACACCCGTGCGGTCGACCGTGTCGACTTGAACTTCCACGGCGATGTGGTCGTCGCCGATCTCGAAGTTGACGTACACCGAGCCCACGAGCAGGGGGTGACAGAGGGGGATCATGTCGCTGGTGCGCTTCGCGGCCTGGATCCCGGCGACGCGGGCGACAGCGAGCACGTCGCCCTTCTTCACCTCACGGTTGGCGATCGCCTCAGTGGTCGCCGGCTCCATGAACACCTTGCAGCGAGCGACCGCTCGGCGGTGCGTCGGCTCCTTGGGGGTGACGTCGACCATGCGGGCACGACCCATCGGGTCGAGGTGTGTGAAGGTCAGGTCACTCATCCGTCACGGAACCGTAGTCGTCGCGCCACGCTCCGTTGGTGCACCCTGTCGCCGACCGGGCTCGCGACCCGGCCTCAGTTCGTGATCGGCGGGCCTGAATCGACGACCTGGAAGGCGGATCCGGGGATCGCCTTCAGCGCGTTCAACTGGTCGTCGTCCCACCCCGCGTTCGGCGCGCCCTGGAAGTACCAGTTGCTGCCGTTGTCGGCCACGATCAAGCCGTAGGTCTTCATCGCCTGGGCGATCACCTTCGCCTGCGGCGGCAGACCGCTGATGTCGACGTCGGCGCGCAACCGCAGCCGCGCCCCCATCGGCAGCGCGAGCGGGCTGGTGTTGCTGGAAGCGAAGTGGGTGGCGGGCAGCACGTATGCGCGTCGGGTGGTGTTGAACGTCACCCGGATCGCGTGGTCGATGTGGCCGGCGGAGACCTCGTCGTAGCGGACGAGGCCGGGCAGGATCGGCAGGCCGGCGGCGTCGGCGCTCGTCCAGCCGAGCGGGCGCAGCAGGTTGGAGCGAAGGTCGAACTTCGCGCCCGAGGCCGCCGCCCAACCTCCGCCGCTGCGGCGGGCGACGAACAGCTCGAAGAGCTTGCACGTGCCCTGCTGCACGACGAGCACGTGACCATCGCTGCCCGCTTCGACCGGCGCGTCGAGCGGGATCGGGAACGGGCCAGGATCGCTCTCGTCGCCGTAGTCGGTGTAGGTGATCGGCAGGAGCGCCTGGTTCTGGGGCACGACGATGTACGGGATGCCGTAGTCCGGGTTCTCGCCGAAGTCGGGGTGCAGCGAACCGCCGAGCCCGCTGATGATCTGCGCGCTCTGCGGGTGCAGCGGCGCGCCGGCCAGCGGGATGTTCCAGCTGTTGTCGTTGGGGTACACCGGGCAGCCGCCGATCATCGGCGTGGACGGTGGGCTGACCCGGTCGGCCACCTCGGTGGCCGAAGCAGGCGCGTTGATCTCGTCAGGCGGCGCGGCGACCGCCACGGCGGCGCCGACCGCGATCACAGCCGCTGCGATGAGTCCCGTCTTCCTCACAGAGCGCGCACGCTACCCCACGAACAGCGACATCGCTCCCGCGCCGGTTCGAACTGGTCAGCGCATGAACACGACGTCGCCTTCATGCGCTGACCAGTTGCTCGACGGCGTGGCTTCAGCCGCGACTGCCAACATGAACCCGTGGACGTCGCCGCCGAGCCCGAGGTCGATCGCAGCTGGAGCGATGCGGGCGTCGCGCTTGCCGTCGTCGGACTCGCCGTCGCGATCGCGAGCTTCGTCCTCCTCGGCAACGTGGCCGATGAACGCGGCGCGTGGTTGCTCGTCTCGGCTGCCATCGGGATCGGTCTGATCGGCGCCGGGTTCCTCGCGCAGCAGGCACGGCATCCGGTCGTTGGTGCCGTGGGCGCCGCCATCATCGGCCTCGATCTCGCCGGCGCGCTTGCCGTCGGGCTGCTCGTCTGGGTCCTCTCGTCCTGACCCAGAACTGGATGTCGGAGACGCGGCACAGCCGCGTTTCGGACATCCAGTTTTGGGTCAGCCGCCGATCTGGCTCATGGTGCGGGCGGGGCGGACGAAGTTGACCTGGTTGATCTGGTGGCCGGCCCACTTCAGGCCGACGGCGCGCTCGATCTCGGCGGCGAGGGCATCGTCGTCGGCGCCGGAGCGCATCATCGCCCGCAGGTCGAACTCGCTCGTGGCGAACAAGCACGTGCGGAACTGGCCCTCGGCGGTGAGGCGCACGCGATCGCAGTCGGCGCAGAACGGCTTGGTCACCGACGGGATCACGCCGACGGTGCCGCGCCCGTCGAGGTAGCGCCAGCGATCGGCGGGCGCGGCGCCCCGTGAGGGCAGCTGCTCGAGCGGGAACTCGGCGCTGATCGCGGCGACGATCTCGTCCTGACCGACCACCTGCTCGTTGAGCCAGTGGCCGCTGGCGTCGAGCGGCATGAACTCGATGAAGCGGATCTCGACGTCGCGGTCGCGACCGAACCGTGCGAGGTCGACGATCTCGTCGTCGTTGACGCCTCGCTGCACGACGGCGTTGATCTTCACCGGGCTGAACCCGGCGTCCTTCGCCGACTCGATGCCGTCGAGCACGCGAACGAGCTCGTCGCGCCGCGTCATCTCGATGAACCGGTCGGGGCGCAACGTGTCGAGGCTGATGTTGACCCGGTCGAGCCCGGCGTCGCGCAGCTCGTGGGCGAGCAGCCGGAACGTGGCGCCGTTGGTGGTGATCGAGATGTCGGGCTTCTGCCCGGCGAGTGGCGACGACGATGTCGACGGCACGCGCAGCTCGGCCAGCTTGCGCACGAGCACCGGCAGGTGAGCGCGAACCGTCGGCTCGCCACCGGTGAGACGCAGCCCGTCGACCTCGTAGCGCTCGACGAAGACGCGAGCCAGACGCTCGATCTCCTCGAACGTGAGCACCTCGCTGCGCGGCAACCACTGCATCCCCTCTTCCGGCATGCAGTACGTGCACCGGAAGTTGCAGCGGTCGGTGATCGAGATGCGCAGATCCCGGATCGTTCGATCGAACGGGTCGATCAAGTCCATTGCTTCACGCTACCGAGTCGCTGGGCAGGACGATGACCTGGACGGTGCCACCCTCGGCGACGCCGTCACCGTCGGGGACGATGGCAATGGCGTCGGCGAGCGCGGTGGCCGCCAGCTGATGGCTGCCCTGCGCTCCGACCGACCGCACGTGGTACCGGCCGTCGGCGCTCCACTGGCCGGTGACGCGCATGTAGTGCGTCTTGCCGTCGGGCCGTCGGGTGAGCGCAGCATCGCTGATCGCCGCGAGGCGCGGGCGCTCCGGGCTGGCGTGGCCCATCATCTGGCGCAGCGCGGGGCGAGCGAACAGCTCGAAGCTGACCAGTGAGCTGACCGGGTTGCCCGGCAGCCCGAACACCGGCACACGACGTTCCGGATCGGCGGCGGTCGGCGATGCGAGCACACCGAAGGCGAACGGCTTCGCCGGGCGAATGGCGATCTGCATCCAGCGCATGTCGGCGATCTGCGACAGCACCGCCTTGACCACGTCGTAGTCGCCCATGCTGACACCGCCACTGGTGACGATCGCGTCGCACGACGCGGCTGCGTCGCGCAGGACGCGCTCGAGCTCGGCCTCGTCGTCACGCACGACGCCGAGGTCGACGACCTCGCAACCCGCCTCGCGGACGGCCCCGACGAGCATCGTCTTGTTGCTCTCTCGGATCTGCCCCGGCCGCAATGGCGAGCCGTCGTCGATCAGCTCGTCGCCGGTGGACAGCACGGCGACTCGCACCGCCGGCACCACCCGAACCGAGCGAGCGTTGACGCTGGCGAGCACGCCGGCCACCGCGGGACGCACGACGGTGCCCGGCTGGAACAGCGCGGTGCCCTCGCGCACGTCGTCGCCAATGCCGCGAACGGCAGCACCGACCGGCACGCCGACGCGGATCAGGACCTGATCGTCACCGACGCGCTCGGTGTCCTCGACCATCACGGCGGCATCAGCCCCGACCGGCATCGGAGCACCGGTCATGATCCGGATCGCCTCACCGGAGGCGACGACGTGATCGGTGGATGCTCCGGCAGCGACCTCGCCGGCGACGCGGAGCGTGACGGGCGCGCCGGCCACGTCGGCGGCGCGCACTGCGTAGCCGTCAACGGCGGCGTTGGTGAACGGCGGCACGTCCTCACCGGCGACCACCACCTCGGCGAGCACGCGCCACATCGCCTCGTCGATCGGCAGCTCGACCGGTGCGCCGGCGGAGCACCGGGCCAGCACGTAGTCGAGGGCCTCACGTTCGGGGATCACGCGGTCAACGGTACCGTGCCTCCGATGAGTGCCTACCAGCCGTTCCCGGCCGACGGCCACGAGGTGCGTTGGGCCACCTGGCAGGGTGACGGCGACGAGACCGCCACGCTGGTGTGGGAGAACGAGGGCTGGACGATCACCGGTTCGGTGTCTCGCGAGCGAGTCCAGTACGTGATGCGCGTGTCGCCGTTGTGGCACGTCCGCCAGTTCCTGCTGTTCCGCGACCTCGAGGAGCCCGACATGTGGCTGGGCACCGACGGCGCCGGAAGGTGGGGCGAGATGAACGGCGCACATCGCCCCGACATCGACGGCTGCACCGACCTCTCGCTCTCGATCACTCCGCTCACCACGACGCTGCCGATCCGGCGGCTGCCGCTGCACGTCGGCGACTCCGCCGAGCTGGCTGTCGCCTGCGTCGACGTGGAGACGCTGGCGCTCTTCCGCGAGACGCATCGTTACACCCGGCTGAGCGAATCACGGTGGCGCATCGAGCACTCGCGCGACGGCGTGCCCCACCACGTCGTCGAGATCGACGTCGACCGGCACGGCCTCGTCGTCGACTACCCGGAGCGCTTCCGACGCGCCTGATCGCGGTACGCATCCAACAGCTCGTCGGCATCGGGCAGCTTCCGGCACGGCTCGCGCAGCGTCACCATGTTCATCACCGGCATCTGCCGACGCAGCCACGCCGACACCGCCCCGGGATGTCGTCCGGCTTCCTCGCGCAGCACCCAGCCGAGCACCTTGCGGATGAAGAACTCGGTCTCACCGATCAACTCGTCCGCGTACGCGAACAGGCGGTCGAGCTGCTCACCGCCGCGCAGCGAGTCGCGCAGCGCCAGCACCGCCGACCGACGGATCCACATCTCGTCGTCGGTCAGCCAACGATCGGTCACTGCGAGCGCACTCGGGTCGGCGGCCATGATCCGCGACGCGACCGAGCCGGCCAACGGATCGACGAGCGCCCACGTCGCGCACTCGCGCAGGTGTGCCTCGATCCACGGCAGATCGCCTGCATCGAGCAGCTTCGGTTGCAGCACGAGGAGCTCGATGGCCGCGGTGCGCATCTCGTGCACGGGCTGTTGCCACAACGCACCGACGACGGCGAACAGATCGTCGTGACCGATGCAGCGGTGCTCGCGCAGCCACGCCTTCACGGCGATGCGCATGTCCGGCACGGTGGTGCCGAGGAACTCGAGCTCGCTCTTCAGGTACCGCTGCTCGGACGCAGCGCGCTCAGCCGTCGCGGTCGCGACCATCGCTCGGTGGAGGTGCTCGGCCTCCGCACCGGCATCGAGCGTCAGAGCTTGCTGCTCAGCCATTCGCGGAACTGCCCGCCGAGCTTGGGATCGGCGAGACCGAAGTCGACGACCGCCTGCAGCCAGTACCACGGGGTGCCGGTGTCGAAGCGATCGATGCCGCTGACGACACCATGGAAGACGCCCTTCGACGCCTGGGCGCGCAGCGCGTCGGTGAGCTGGATCTCGCCGACGGCGCCCGGCTTGACCTGCGCGATCTCGGCGAACACGTCGGGCGTCAGCACGTAGCGACCGATGATGATCAGCTCGCTCGGTGCTTCGTCGACCGTCGGCTTCTCCACCATGCCGCGCACCGGCACGACGCCATCGGCACCAACCGGGCCCGACGGGTCGACCACGCCGTACGCGCTGACGTCCGCGCGGGGCACCTGCTTGAGACCGACGACGCTGCCACCGCTGGCGTCGCACACCGCTGCCATCTGAGCGAGGAGAGAGGAGTCGCCCATCACCTCGTCGGGCAGCAGCACCGCGAACGGGTTGTCGCCGACGATGTCCGATGCGCAACCGACCGCGTGACCGAGGCCGAGGGCCTGCTCCTGGTAGGCGAAGCTGACCTGGACGTCGCGGCCGATCGAGTCGAGTCGATCCGCCAGCGCCGTGCGGCCGGTGTCGCGCAGCTTGGCGGAAACCTCGGGTGCCGGCTTGAAGTAGGCCTCGATGGCCGGCTTCTTCACGCTCGTCACGACCACGATGTGATCGATCCCGGCACCGACCGCCTCGTCGATGACCAGCTGCAGGATCGGCGTGTCGAGGATCGGCAGCAGCTCCTTGGGAACCGCCTTCGTCGCCGGGAGGAACCGTGTCCCCATGCCTGCCGCCGGGATCACCGCATGTCGCACCGTCATCCGCCGGATGATACGGGGAGCAGGCTTGCTTGGGCGCGAAGCACGTGCCTCCCGCTACGCTTAGCACTCGAATCTGCCGACTGCTAACGCCGCCAAACGGAGTGCGACGATGCCCACCTACGTGTACAAGTTCATCGACACCGGCGACACCATCGAGGTGCAGCAGTCCTTCAGCGACGATTCGCTGACGGAGGCCGTCCACCCCGTCACCGGCGAGACCCTCCCGGTGAAGAAGGTGTTCACGCCGGTCGGCGTGACCTTCAAGGGCGGCGGCTTCTACAAGACCGACAGCCGCGGCGGCTCGTCGAAGTCGTCGACGGCGGCCAGCACGTCGAGCGACAGCGGCTCCAGCGCGTCGAGCAGCTCCTCGGACTCGTCGTCGAGCACGCCGAGCAGTTCGAGCACAGCGACCCCGGCGAGCACGCCGAGCCCGGCATCGAGCACCAGCAGCTCGAGCAGCAGCACCAGCTCCGACTGAGCCGGCGAAGCGTCGCTACCCTCGGCGACGGCTTCCCCCACGCATCCTCGCTTGACGTTTTGCTGGAGGTGGCCGCGTGCCCACCCGTTTCTCGCCGTTCGTGCGCGCCGTGCCGCGCACCCGCCAACAGCTGGCTCGCCGTCCGTGGATCCGGTGGGCCACCGCCGCGACGCTCGCCGTCGTCGTCGGTTGGTCGGTGGCCACGGCGCTGGCCAAGGTCGATCGCGAACGCGACGCGTGGGGATCGCGCCGTGTCACCGTCGTCGCTGCGAGTGCCGTCGCTGCGGGCGATCCACTGCAGGTGATCACGCGAGAGCTGCCGCTGACGATGGTGCCCGATCAGGCGCTGGCCGACATCGAGCCGGGCGCGATCGCAAGACGAGCCGTCGTTGCCGGACAGGTGCTGACCGATCTGGACGTGGCGGGCACCGGCCCCGAGGGCTGGCTTCCTGCCGGCTGGATCGTCCTGATCGTCAGTGCTGATCCGCTCCCCGCCGTCGGTCCCGGCGACCCGGTGCGCCTCTTCGCCGACGGCGTGACGATCGGTGACGGTCAGGTGGTGGCGCGCACCGACACGACAGTGTCGGTCGGCGTACCGCCGGACATCGCCGCCGCTGCAGCGCAGGCATCGGCAGCGCGCTCCGCCGTCATCGGCTCCCTCGTCGAGCCCTAGCCCTTGGTGCTCGGCAGCACCCGCGCCGACCAAGGCCGAGCCTCGTCCCAGTGGTGGCCCACCACGCGCCCCAGCGGCAGCTTCGACAGGAAGTCGGCAGGCGAGTCGAAGTCCGGCATCTCCACGTACGCGGCGCCGAGCGCCATCGGCACGTGGGCGTCGCTGCCTGCGCCGGCGGCCAGCCCATGCGCAGCGGCATAGTCCGCGGCTCGCCGGTTGAGGCTCTGCAACGAAGTCTTGGCGTTGATCACCTCGATGGCGTCGACGAGCCCTGCTTGCGTCAGCTGGTCCAGCGCCGGCTCGGCGAGGTTGCGGCGCATCGGGTCGAACGGGTGCGGGATGTAGACGAGCCCGCCCTGGGCGCGGATCGCCTCGGCCGCTTCCACCGGCGGGGTGCCGAACGGGATCCGCTCGGTGAGGAACAACCCGATGATCTCGCCGGCGTGGGTGCGCAGCTCCTCACCCACGATCACCCGACACGGCAGGCTGTCGCGCAGCTCCTCCGCGCCGCGGACGGCGTTGTGGTCGGTGATGCACAGCACGTCGAGACCGGTCTCGACCACTGCGGCGTGCACCTCTTCGACGGTGGTGGTGCTGTCGCCGCTCCACAGCGTGTGGCTGTGCAGGTCGACGCGCACCCATCCGGCGGGCAGCTCGTCGGCGAGGTGCGGATGGCGCGCGATGGCGCTCGGTATGGCCCTCGACACATCAAAGACCGTACCGGTTGCACCCAACCCGGCCGTAGTCTGCGCGCATGCGCCCGAACTTCTCCCGGTGGACGCGACGCAGCCGACGGCTGATGCTCGTGACCGGCGCCACCGGCTTCCTCGGGCGCCACGTGGTGCAGGCCTCGGAGGCCGACTCCTGGGAGCTGATCTCGCTCAGCTCGAAGCTGCTCGACATCACCAACCGGGCACGGACGTTGGAGACGATCGCCGGCTGGAAGCCCACCGCGGTGGTGCACCTGGCGTACCGCAAGGACCGCCGGACGATCGTCGACGGGAGCACCAACGTGGCGAACGCCGCGGCGTCGTGCGGAGCCCGGCTGGTGCACCTCTCCACCGACGTCGTCTTCGCCGGACGCCCCGACCCGTACGTCGAGAGCGATCCGGTCGACGCGACGATCGACTACGGCTGGTGGAAGGCCGAGGCCGAGCGTGCGGTCACCACGGCCCACCCCACCGCGCTGATCGTGCGCACCTCGCTGCTGTACGGCACCGACGAGCCCGGCCACTGCCAGGTCGACGTGGAGCGCATCGGCCGCGGCGGACAGAGCGGCACCTACTTCACCGACGAGGTCCGCTGCCCGGTCCACGTCGACGACGTCGCGGTCGCGGTCAGCCGGCTCGCGGCGCGGCCGGAGGTGACCGGCCCGCTGCACGTCGCCGGCCCGGAGCCGATCAGCCGCGCCGAGTTCGCCCGGCTCAACGCACGCCGCCTCGGCTTCGACCCGAAGCTGATCCACACCGGCTCGCTGGCCTCGAGCCCGCAGAAGCGTCCGGGTGTGGTGCTGCTCGACAGCACCCTGGCAACGTCGATGGGCTTCGCCCTGCGCGGCGTCACTGAAACGCTGGGCTGAGCCTCACGCACCGGACCCTCACGCACCAGACATGGTGACGTCCTGGATCGCCAGGCTCACGCCGGCGGCACGCATCGGCAGCCAGTCGACGTCGCCGCCGACTTCGACCACGTCGAGCAGCATGCGCTGCAGCGTGCTGGCGATGGTGAACTCGCGAACCGGCGCGCCCAGCTGACCGTTCGTGATCAGCAGTCCCGACGCACCGACCGAGAAGTCGCCACTGATCGGGTTGACGCCGCTGTGCAGGCCGGCGACGGACTGCACGAGCACGCCATCGGTGACGTCGGCGATCATCTGCGCCTGCGTGCGCTCGCCGGGAGCGAGCTGGAGCGCCAGGCAGCCGACGCCGGGGGTTCCCTTGAACCCACCCCGCACTGCGTTACCCGTGCTGGCCATGCCGGCGCGGCGCGCCGAGTAGCTGTTGTGCACGAACCCGTGCAGGACGCCGGCGTCGATGAGCACGTTGCGACGTGCGGCAAGGCCCTCGCCGTCGAGGTCGGTGGCCGTGTAGGCGAGTGGGTTGGTCGGGTCGTCGACCAGCGTGAGCAACGGGTTGGCGACGGACTCGCCGACGCGGTCCTTGAACAGGCTGCGCCCCTTCGCCACGCTCTCGCCGTTGAGGGTGCTGGAGATGACGCCGAGGAACATCGCCGTCACGTACGGATCGAACACGATCGTGACGCGCTTGCTGGGCGGCTTCACCGCGCCGAGCAGGCGGGTGGCCCGATCGGACGCTTCGCGGGCAGCCCTGCCGAGATCGAACAGGTCGGGTGACCGACCGACGCTGAAGCCGAAGCCGGTCTGCGTCTCGTCGCCGTCGTCGGCGAGGGTGCTGATGCTGACGTAGCAACCGTTCTCGCGACCGCCGCGGCGGATGCCGGTGGTGGTGGCGACGGCGGATTCTGCGGCGACGTCGGCGTAGTTGGAGTCGTCGATGCGAACCCGCGAGTCGACGGCCAGCGTCAGGCGCTCGAGCTCCTTGGCCAGCTCGATCTTGCGATCGGTGGCGTACTCCTCGAGTGCGTCGCTCCACAGCGTCTGGTCGACGACGTCGACGCCGTCGGGTTCGGCCAGGCCGGCCCACTCGTCACGCGTGCCGAACTCGACGTTGTCGCGTGCCTCGGCCAGGACTTCGGCGATCGCCGACGGATCGAGCGTGCCGGCGTAGGCGAAGCCGGTGCGGCCGTCGCGGATGACGCGGATGCCGATGCCTTCGCTCTGCGCGCTGACGAAGTGCTCCACCTGACCTTCGTAGACGCGGATGTCGGTCTCCCGGTCGCGCGAGACGAACGCCTCGACCTGCTCGCCCGGCTTGGCCTGATCGATGACCCGATCGGCGATGGCCTGCAGCTCGGCGACGGAGGGGTGCGTGTCGTGCTCGGCGAGGCTCATGCTGCAGTCCCGCCGACCGTCAGCGCCTTCACCCGCAGCGTCGGCTGACCGTCGCCGACCGGCACGCCTTGGCCGTCCTTGCCGCACGTGCCGGCGTTGCCCATGGCGAAGTCGTTGCCGAGCAGGTCGATGTCGCGCAGCACCTGGGGGCCGTTGCCGATCAGGTTGCTCTCGCGCAGCGGCTCGGTGATCTCGCCGTTCTCGATGAGGTACGCCTCGGTCATGCCGAAGACGAAGTCGCCCGTGGCGGTGTTGACGCTGCCCCCGCCGAGCTTGGCGACGTAGACCCCGTGGTCGGTGTTGCGCACGATGTCGTCCGGTTCCTCCGTGCCGTTGAGCACGTAGGTGTTGGTCATGCGCACCATCGGCAGGTGCATGTAGCTCTGCCGACGGCCGTTGCCGCTCTGCTTGCGCCCTTCGTTGCGAGCGCGCAGGTAGTCCCACATGTAGTCGGTGAGGATGCCGTCCTCGATCAGCACGTTGTACTGGCTCGGGTGGCCCTCGTCGTCGATGCCGATGGCACCCCACTCGCCGCTCATCGTGCCGTCGTCGACCAGGGTGACGAGCGGTGAGGCGACCATCTCGCCGCGCTTGCCGCGATAGACGCTGCCGCCCTTGGCGACGAGGTCTGCCTCGAGACCGTGCCCACACGCCTCGTGGAACAGCACGCCGCCGGAGCCGTGCTTGATGACGACCGGCATCGTGCCGCTCGGTGCCGGGCGAGCGCGGAGCTTGGTCAGCGCTTGGGTTGCAGCGTCGCGGGCCAGTTCGTCGACGTCGATCGTGTCGAACATCTCGAAGCCATACGTGCGACCGGCGCTCTGGAAGCCGGTCTGCATGCCGGTGTCGCCGCTGGCGACGACGCTGATGCGGACGATGACGCGGGACTGCTCGTCGCCGGCGAGCACGCCGTCGGTGTTGGCGACGAGGATCCGCTTGCGGCTGTCGGCGTAGCCAGCGCTGACCTGGACGATGCTGTTGCCGGCGCTGCGGGCGGCATCGTTGACGCGCTGCAGCAGGGCGACTTTGTCGGCCTTCGGCACGCCATCGGCGAAGCGGCCGACCTCGGTGACGCGGTGGTCGGGCTGGCGGGTGAGGGCGATCGTGCGCGTGCCTCCACCGCCCTGGCTGGCAGCGGCGGCAGCCGCGTCTGCGGCGGCCATCAGACCGCGCTCGGAGAGGTCGGCGGTGTGGGCGAACCCGGTGGTGTCGCCACGCACGACGCGGATGCCGGCGCCGCGATCGCGACCGCTGGTCACCTGCTCCACACGACCGTCGTCGAGCCCGGCCATCGTGGACTTCTTGTCCTCCACGTAGACCTCGGCCCACTCACCGCCGGTCTTCACCGCCGCCGCCAGCACCCGCTCGATCACATCGGTCGGCACATCCTGCAACACCACGTCCTGGTCGGTCACGGTTGCGAGCCTACCGAGGTCGGAAAACCTCCAGATTGAAAACCTCACGCTCCCCCGTTCGGGCGCCGATGGATGAGCATGGGTCGTCGTTGGATCGTTGCCGTCGTCATGGCGGGGACCGTGGGAACCGTCGCGTTGCCGGCGTGCTCGACGACCACGTCGAAGCGCGATCCGGCGAAGCCGACGTTGCCGCGGAACTTCGGCGACGTGAACCGTGCCGCGTGCGACTCGGACCGCACGACGCTGGAGGTGGCGATCGAGGCGTTCCACGCCATGAACGGCGACGAGACCGTGCCGACAGAGGCCGACCTCGTCGCCGCCGGCCTGCTGCGCACGGAGTCCACCGGGTACGACATCGACCCGACGGGCGCCCTCACGCCGACCGCAGGCGGGTTGTGCGCGTGATGGCCGTTGCAGCGCTGAGGGGCGACACGCCGTAGCGTGTCAGCCCGTGGGAGCCGAGATCGGTCAACGTGGAGTCACCACCCTCGTGGTGACGGAAGCCGACACGGCGATCGCGCTGAAGTCGGGCGAGGTGCCGGTGCTCGGCACGCCGCGAGTGGTTGCCCTCGTCGAGGAGGCCGCGTGCCAGGCACTCGCCGGCCACCTGCCCCCCGGCATGACGTCCGTGGGCATGCGCGTGCAGATCGACCACCTCCAGCCGACCTCGATCGGCGTCGAGGTGGAAGCCGAAGCGATGCTCGAGAAGATCGACGGTCGCCGACTGGTGTTCACCGTCTCGGTCAGCGACCCGCGTGGTCTCGTCGCGGTCGGCAAGGTCACCCGCGTGCTCGTCGAGGTCGACCGCTTCCTCGACAAGAGCCGCTGCGGCTGACGAGCAACCGGCTCACACGGGGACGGACTCCGGGCTCGGGGTCGGCGAGTCGTCGAACGACGGGAACGTCGGTTCGGCTTGGTCGAAGCGGATCTTCATGACGCCGGACGCGGCCAGCAGGCAGGCGATGCCGGCGATGACGAAGGCGAGGTGGTAGCTGCCCGTGCTGTCGTGCAGCGCTCCCGCACCCCATGCCATCAGCGCGCCACCGATCTGGTGCCCGGCGAACACCCAGCCGTAGACGAGTGGGGCGCGGGCCGGACCGAACTGGCGCACGCAGATGGCGATCGTCGGCGGGACGGTGGCCACCCAGTCGAGCCCGTAGAAGACCATGAACGGCACGAGCCCGCCACCACCGAACGACAGCGCCGGGTCGAGCACGAACAGGCTCAGGCCCCGCAGCAGGTAGTACCCGACGAGGAGCTTGCGCGGGTCGTAGCGGTCGGTGAGGTAGCCGGAGGCGATGGTGCCGATGACGTCGAAACCGCCGATCAAGGCGAGGTAGCCGCCGGCCGTCGTGTGGCTGATGCCGTGGTCATGCGCGGCAGAGATGAAGTGCGTCTGCACCAGCCCGTTGGTCGACAGCCCGCAGACGAGGAAGCTGCCCCACAGGAGCCAGAACGTGCCGCTGGTCCACGCCGATCGCAACGCCCCGAACGCCGCGCCGATCGGGTTGCCCACGGGCTTCGGCGGCACGTAGTCCGGTGCTGCGCCGAGCGGCAGCAGCCCGATGTCGGCCGGGCGGTTGCGCAGGAAGGCGAGCACGACGGGGATGCCGACGAGCGCGCTGCACCCGACGACGACGCCGACCCATCGCCAGCCGACGTGATCGGCGAGGCGAGTGAGGACGGGCAGGAAGACGAGCTGCCCACTCGCCGACGCAGCGGTCAGCGCACCCGTGACGAGACCGCGACGGTGCACGAACCAGCGGGAAGCGACCGTGCTGGCGAACACGGTGGCCATGCACCCGGTGCCGACCCCGACGACGAAGCCCCACAGCAGGTAGAGCTGCCACACCGAGTGGATCTGACTGGTGAGCACGCAGCCACCGGAGATGATGAGCAGCGCGGTCACGGTGACGCGGCGCAGGCCGTAACGGTCTTGCAGCGCTGCGGCGAACGGCCCGATGAACCCGTACAGCAGCACGTTGATGCTGACCGCGATGCCGATCGTGCCGCGGCTCCAGCCGAACTCGTCGTGCAACGGATCGATGAGCACGCCCGCGGCGCTGCGCGTCCCGGCAGCGAACAGGAGGATGACGAACGCCGACCCGAAGACGACCCAGTGGTAGGACGGCCGGCGCAGCACGTTTCGTGACGCTACTGGGAGGCCGCCTCGCGGGTGAGCTCGATTTCCGTCATCCGAGGTTTGAGCTGCGCGGGTAGACGTCGCTCGGATCGGTCATCACGTTGACGAGGTAGGGCACGCCCGAGGCGAAGGCGCGATCCATCGCCGGGCCGATCTCGCTCGGCTCGGTGACGGTCTCGCCGCCGCCGCCCAACGCCTTGACGACGTCGTCGTAGCGGCACGCCGGTTGCAGGTCGCAGGCCACGTCCCAGCCGTAGATCGCCTGCATCGGGTGCTTCTCCAACCCCCAGATGCCGTTGTTGCCGACCACCATCACGACGGGCAGCTGGTGGCGGACCATCGTGTCGACGTCCATCAGGCTGAAGCCGGCAGCGCCGTCGCCGAGGAGCAGCGCGATCTGGCTCGACGGACGGGCGACCCGCGCCGCGATCGCGTACCCGGGCCCGTTGCCGAGGCAGCCGTACGGACCGGTGTCCAGCCAGCAGCCGGGCTCGAAGACCTCGACGAACTTGCCGGCGTAGGAGGCGAAGTCGCCGCCGTCGCAGATCACGACCGCGTCGCGAGCGAGGCGCTTGGACAGCTCGCCGTAGATGCGGCTCGGCTTGATGGGTGCCGAGTCGCTGTCCAGCAGCGCCCGATCGGTGGCGATCGCCGAACGCTCCGCGCTGCGCAGCTCGGCGATCCAGTCCTCGTGGTCGGTGCGGTCGCCGTTGTGCTCGGCGAGTGCGTAGAGCACGAGCCGCGCGTCACCGGCGACCGTCGGGACCGAGACGTGCCCGGCGCGCTGCGCGTCGGAGTCGACGACGTGGGCGACCTGTGCGTTGCCGAACTGCCCGAACCCGAGGCGGAAGTCCAGGGGCGTGCCGAGCACCACCACGAGGTCGGCGCGCTGCTTGAGCAGCCCGCGGGTGCGCAGGAAGGCCAGCTCGTGATCGGCCGGCATCGTGCCGCGGCCAAGGCCGTTGAAGAAGCACGGCACGCGCAGGTGCTCGGCGGCAGCGCGCAGCTCCTCCCACGCGCCATCCCAGTAGACGTCGGAACCGACGATGAACGCCGGCCGCTCGGCCTCGGCGATCAGTCGAGCGAGCGTGTTCACCTCTGCCGGGTCGGGGCTGATGCTGAGCGAGCCGTCGGGCGGATCGGGCACCTCGCCCGACGACGGGCCGAAGAGCACGTCGAGGGGGAAGTCGAGGAACGTCGGCCCGCGGTGCGGCGTCATCGACAGCTTCGCCGCGGCGTGCACCATCATCCCCGCCTGCGACGGGTTCTTGACGGTGGTGGCCGACTTGGTGATCGACGACATCACCGGCACGTGATCCATCTCCTGCAGCGAACCCGCACCCCAACGAGCCTCGGGTGCGCGCCCGCCGAGCACGACGACCGGCGAACCGTTGAACCACGCGGACGTCGTCGCTGACACGCCGTTGGTGATGCCTGGCCCGGCGGTGAGCGCGGCGAAGCCGGGCTTGCGGGTGAGCTTGGCCCACCCCTCCGCGGCGAACGTCGCGGTCTGCTCGTGACGCGTGTCGACGACGCGCATCCCTTGGTTCCGTGCCGCTTCGTACAGCGGCCAGATGTGACCGCCGTTCAGCGTGAACATCACGTCCGTGCCGTAGCGCATCAGCGCGGCGACGGCTTGCTCACCGGCGTGACCGGTGACGATCTCGTTCCCCATGCCGTCAGTGTCACACCATCGCGGAGGCGACCGCGCACCCGGGCACGTCGGCGCGCGTGCGGTAGATCGTCCCCTGCCGCGATTCGTCCTCGGTGTTGTCGCCGGTGACGATGTAGAGGTCGCGGCGATCCGCACCGCCGAAGCAGACGCTCGTGACCATTCGTGCCGGCACGGTGACACGTGCGATCTCGGAGCCGTCGGGTGAGTAGCCGCGCAGCGCGCCGGAGCCCGACACGTCGGCCACCCAGATGTTGCCGTCCTCGTCCACCGCCAGCCCGTCGGACTGCAGGCCGTCGCCGTGCAGCAGCAGCCGGCGGTTGCTGACCGCGCCGTCGTCGTAGTCGTGTGCCCACACGCCCCGCGTGGTGTCCGAGTGGTACAGCACCGTCCCGTCCGGCGACAGGCCGATGCCGTTGGTCAGCGCGATGTCGCCGTAGAGCTCGGTGGCCTCACCTTCGCCATCGACGCGCCAGCACTCCCCCGGTGTGCGCGGGCCGTCGAAGGCGAACGGATCGGAGCGCATCGTGCCGCAGATCACCCGGCCCTTGGCGTCGACGAAGATGTCGTTGAGGCCGGGAGCATCGGGAGCGAAGACGATGCGCGTCTCGCCGTCGCGCACGTGGCAGATGTTGCGGCCCGAGACGACCAGTCCGCCGTCGGCGTGCAGGGCGATGCCGCCGACGCCACGTCGCTTCGGCACGACCACGTCGATGTCGCCGTCCGGTGAACGACGATGCACCCCGCCGTTGTGGACGTCGGAGAAGTACAGGTTGCCGAGCGAGTCGACGCGCGGCCCTTCGACGAGCCCGTAGCCCCATGCCAGCACTTCGATCTCGGCCATGTCGATACCCCTTCGGAACTGCGTGTCTAGAACGAGTAGTAGCCGCCGTCGATCGTGATCGCGTCCGCGGTGTGGTAGCTGCTGGCCGCGCTGGCGAGGTACACGGCGATGCCGCCGAAGTCGGCACCGACACCCCATCGCCGAGCCGGCAGGCGGGGCATGACGTTGTCGACGAACTTGTCCCAACCGAACGCCGGCGCGGTCATGTCGCTCTCGATCCATCCCGGGATCAGCGCGTTGCAACGCACGCCGTGGCGGGCGTGCTCGACAGCGATGCCCTTCATCATCGAGATGACGGCACCCTTCGAGCTGGCGTAGTGCTGCCCGCGCTGGGCGCCGAAGAACGCCGACCCGGACGACGTGAAGACGATCGAGCCACCGGCGGTGTCGCCGGCGCCGTGCCGCTGCACCATGTGCTTGACCGCTTCCTGCGCCGTGTAGAACGCGCCGTCGAGGTTCACCCGCAGCACCCGGTGCCACTCGTCGTCGGTCATCCCGATGAAGCTCGGCGCCTTCCCGCTGACGCCGGCGTTGACGAAGCAGGAGTCGACGCGGCCGAGGGAGGCAACCACCTCGGCCATGCCGCTGATCACCGCGCCCTGGTCGCCGACGTCGCAGACGAGGTCGAGGACCTGACCACCGTGGGCACGCAGCTGCTCGGCGGCGGCGGCGTTCTTGTCGGCGTTGGTGCCCCAGATCGCCACGGACGCACCGTGGGCGGCCAGCGCATCGGCCATGCCGAGGCCGATCCCGCTGTTGCCACCGGTGACGAGGGCGACGTGTCCGTGCAGATCGAAGAGGGCAGACGACATGCGCCGGAACCTAGCGGGGGCGTCCGCACCGACCCGAGGCGTGACGCCGACGGGACAGGCCATCCGGATAGCGTGCTCGGTGTCATGGTGTTGAAGCAGATCCGCCAACCGAGCGACCTTCGCCAGCTCAGCTACGCCGAGCTGGACGACCTCTCCGGTGAGATCCGCGACTTCGTCGTCCAGGCGGTCGCCGAGACGGGCGGTCATCTCGGGTCCAACCTCGGGGCGGTCGAGCTGACGCTGGCGCTGCACCGGGTGTTCGACTCCCCCACCGACGCCATCCTGTGGGACACCGGCCATCAGGCCTACGTGCACAAGATCGTCACCGGGCGCCAGGCCGGGTTCGAGGGTCTCCGCCAGGCCGGTGGGCTGTCCGGCTACCCGAGCCGCGAGGAGAGCGCCCACGACCTCGTCGAGAACAGCCACGCCTCGACGATCCTGTCCTACGCCTACGGCCTCGCCGTCGCCCGCGACGCCGGCGTGGACCACCACCGCCACATCGTCGCCGTGATCGGTGACGGCTCGATGACCGGCGGCATGGCCTACGAGGCGTTGAACAACCTCGGTCACTCGCGCCAGCGCGTCATCGTCATCCTCAACGACAACGGCCGCAGCTACGCGCCGACGATCTCCAACCTCACCGCCGACCTGCCGAGCGCGTTCGGCGAGCCCGAGGTCGCCGAGGTGATCGACGAGCAGCCGAGCCTGCCGTCACGCATCACCGAGAAGCTGGCCCACAGCCTCACCTCCATCCGCGCCAACCCGGTGTACGTGCGCCGCCAGCGCCGCATCGAGCGGTTCCTTCGCGACCTGCCGTACGTCGGCGAGCAAGCGGAGAAGGGCGTCGAGGCGTTCAAGGCCGCAGTGCGCGAGTTCCTCCAGCCGCCGTCGTTCTTCGAGGCGCTCGGCATCCGCTACGTCGGCCCGATCGACGGGCACGACATCGCCGAGATGGAGCGCACGCTGCGCAACGCGGTGGAGCTCTCGGCCGAGGGCCCGATCCTCGTGCACCTCGTGACGCAGAAGGGCCGCGGCTACCCGCCGGCCGAGGACGACGACGAGAAGCACCTCCATGACGCACCGGTCTTCGATCCAATGGTCGGACCGCCGAAGGCCGTGCCCACCGGCTACACCCAAGCCTTCGCCGAGGCGATCATCAAGGAGGCCGACGCCGACCCGCGCGTCGTGGCGATCACTGCGGCCATGCCCGGCCCGACCGGGTTGATCCCCTTCGAGGCTCGCTTCCCGGATCGCTTCTTCGACGTCGGCATCGCCGAGCAGCACGCCGTCACCGGTGCCGCCGGCATGGCGATGGGCGGCCTGCGCCCGGTCGTCGCGATCTACAGCACGTTCCTCAACCGGGCGTGGGACCAGGTGGTCTACGACGTCGCCCTGCACCGGCTGCCCGTGGTGTTCTGCATCGACCGCGCCGGCATCACCGGCGACAACGGCCCGAGCCACCACGGCGTGTACGACCTGGCGCTGCTGACCAAGGTGCCGGGCATGCGCGTGCTCGCGCCGTCGAGCGCACAGGAGCTGCAGGTGATGCTCCACGACGCGCTGGCACTCGCCGACGAAGGCCCAGTCGCGATCCGGTACCCGAGCGGCGCCGCCGTTCAGGTCACCGAGCACGAGGTCGGCGTCGGGCTGCGGGCACGGCAGGTCCGCCGCGGCGACGGTCGGGTGTGCGTGCTGGCCATCGGCAAGCTCGTCACCCCGGCACGCAAGGCCGCCGAGGCGCTGGCGCTCGAGGGCATCGATGTGACGGTCTGGGACGTGCGTTCGTGCGCTCCGCTGGACGAGGCGATGATCGCCGACGCGGCGACTCATCGAGCGGTCATCACGTGCGAGGACGGCATCGCCGACGGCGGCGTCGGGACGACGATCGCCCAGCAGGTGCGAGCGATCGACTGCACCGTTCCCGTCACGGTGCTCGGGCTGCCGACGCAGTTCATCCCCCAGGCCCGCCCGGATCAGATACTGGCCCGCTTCGGCCTCGACGCCGACGGCATCGCCGCCACCATCCGCGCCGCGCTCTGATCGCTACCCTGCCGCCGTGGCGACTGACCGATATGCGCTGTACGAACGGCTGATCATCGAGCACCGGGAGCACGGCGTGCTCCTGCTGACGCTCTCCAACCCGGGCAAGCTCAACGCCACCGATGCCGTGCTGCACGCCGAGCTGGCGCGCATCTTCCACGACATCTCGCACGACGACGACGTGCGCGCCGTCGTGGTGACCGGCGAGGGCAAGGCGTTCAGCGCGGGCGGCGATCTCGACTGGATCGCCGATCAGGTCGGCAACCACGCGCAGACGATGCGGGTGATGCGCGAGGCCGGCGACATCGTGCGGACGATGATCGAGTGCGACACGCCGATCATCAGCGCGATCAACGGCGTCGCCGTCGGCGCCGGGTTGGCGGTCGCGCTGCTCGCCGACATCTCGATCATCGACGAGGACACCCGCTTCACCGACGGCCACATCCGGCTCGGCGTCGGCGCCGGCGATCACGCCGTGGCGATCTGGCCGCTGCTGTGCGGCATGGCGAAGGCGAAGTACTACCTCCTCACGAGCGACTTCATCGACGGCCGCGAGGCGGAGCGGATCGGCCTCGTCTCCAAAGCCGTGCCGGCTGCCGACGTGCTGCCCACCGCGTTCGCCATCGCCGAGAAGCTGGCCCGCGGGCCGCGTGACGCGACCACGATGACGAAGCGGGCACTGAACCACTGGCTGCGCCAGGCGCTTCCCAACTTCGAGGCGTCGCTGGCCTACGAGATGCTCAACTTCCTCGGCGCCGATGCCGCGGAGGGGTTGGCCGCGTTGCAGGAGAAGCGCAAGCCGGAATTCCGCCAATGAGCATCGTCCACGGTCTCGACCTGGCCGGCGAGCTGGCCTTCGCCCTCTCGATGGCCGACGACGCCGACGCGATCACGTTGCCGGCCTACGACCAGCGCAGCTTCACCATGGACTGGAAGGCCAACCACACCGAGGTCACCGAGGCTGACCGCAACACCGAGCTGGCGATCTCGTCGCGAGTGCTCGCGGAGCGGCCGACCCACGGGTTGTTCGGCGAGGAGCACGGGCTCGTCGGTGACGCCGAGTCGCCGTGGCGATGGGTCGTCGATCCGATCGACGGCACCTCCAACTTCGTCCGCCGCATCCCGGTGTGGGCCACGCTGATCGCGCTCACCCACGTCGAAGCCGGGCCCGTCGTCGGCGTCGTCTCGGCACCGTCGCTCGGCCGGCGCTGGTGGGCCGCAACGGGTCTCGGCGCGTTCGCTGCGGTCGGCACCGCGTCGCGCCAGATCCACGTCTCGACGACGGCGACCATCGAGGAAGCACAGGTCAGCGTGACGTTCTCGTCCGGGTGGGACGCGGTCGGCCGCACCAGCGAGCTCGTCGCACTGCAGCAGCGCGCCTACCGCGCCCGAGGCTTCGGCGACTTCTGGCAGCACATGCTCGTCGCCGAAGGCTCGATCGACCTCGCCGTCGACGCGGTCGGACTCGCCCCCTACGACCTCGCCGCCGTGCAGGTGGTCGTCGAGGAAGCGGGCGGCACCTTCACCGACCGCCACGGCGTGCGCACGTTCGAGAGCGACACTGCCATCTCCTCCAACGGCCTGATCCACCACGAGGTCGCCTCGCTGGCAGGATGACAGCGTGCGCGCGGAACGCAAGGGCATGGCGGCCCTGCTGGTGTTGGTGGGCCTGATCGGCTGCAGCGACCGAGGTGCGGGACCAACGACGACGTTCGCCTCGGCGAACGCGCACCCCGACGCGACGTTCTGGAGCGGTCGAACGATGCTCGCCGACGGGACGTTGGCACCCGAACTCGTTGCAGCCGCGCAAGCGACGCTGGCCGACAACCCGACCGTGCTCACCGCGATCGGAAGCGAGTTCAGCGTGGAAAGCGTGATGCCCGAGGCAGCAGGGAGGGAGGCCACCGGCATCGTGTTCCTGGTGAGGACACCCGAGCCGGTCACACTCCCAGTGGGCACGCCGGGTTGGCGCGGCAGCGGTGAGGGCGGGCCCGTGATCGACGAGATGTCGACGAAGCCGATGGGGCCTGGTTCGTGGTTCTACGTCTTCCTGCGTCTCGACTTCTCGGCTCACTACGTGATCCTCGTGCCGGACTCGATCGGCGAGCACGAGGCAAGCAGCGGCTGAGAACGCGAGAGGATGGCGTCATGACCGCATCGTTCATCGCCACCCGGGTCGCGTTGCACGCGCTCGCCAGGGACGTCCTCGAGACCGAGCTGGCGGGCACGCCCGAACCCGTCACCCTGCGGGCGACCACCAACGGCTTCGGCACGCCGGACCGGCTGGTCGACGGGCAGTGGCGCCGGCTGCGGGTCGAGGGCACCGACCTCGTCACCCAGCACGGCGACCGCGAGACCCGCAGCCCGATCGCCGGCATCGTGGCCGAGGACGCGGAACGTCTCGCCCAGTTCTTCCGGCTCGGCGATGACGCCCTTCATGCGTTCCGCGCCAACCACGTCGACGTCGATCCGAGCATCGTGCAGATCTTCCCGCACCACTTCGACATCGCCATCTCGTTGGCGGAGGCCCGCGGCGGGGTCAACGTCGGCGCCTCGCCCGGCGATGCGGATCACGACGAGCCCTACCTCTACGTCGGCCCGTGGGAGATCGCTGCGAACCCGCTGTGGAACGAGTCGTGGGGCGTGTCGCTGCCCTGGACCGACGGGCTCACCGTCGCCGATGCTGTCGCGTTCTTCGAAGCCGGGTTCGCCACGGCGATGGGCTGATCGCTCAGCGGTTACGTTCTCGGCGTGCACGATCTCGTCATCCGCAACGGTCTGCTGGTGGACGGCACGGGGGCAGCCGCCACCCCGGCCGACGTCGTCGTCGACGGCGACACGATCACCTCCGTCGAGCCGGCCGGCAGCGGCACGGCCGCTCGCCGATCGATCGATGCCGACGGCCTGCTCGTCACGCCCGGCTTCGTCGACATCCACACCCACTACGACGCCCAGGCCAGCTGGGATCCGTGGATGACTCCCTCCAGCTGGCACGGCGTCACCTCCGTCGTGATGGGCAACTGCGGGGTCGGCTTCGCTCCTGCGTCGGCCGACCGCCACGAGTGGCTCATCGAGCTGATGGAGGGCGTCGAGGACATCCCCGGCAGCGCGATGACCGAAGGCATCACCTGGGAGTGGACGAGCTACCCCGAGTACCTCGACTCGCTCGACTCGCGGCCGCACGTCGTCGACTTCGGATCGCAGATCGCTCACGGCCCGCTGCGTGGCTTCGTGATGGGCGATCGCGGCGCAGCCAACGAGCCGGCGACCGACGACGACATCGACGCGATGGCCCGACTGGTCGAGGACGCCCTGCGCGCCGGCGCGTTCGGGTTCAGCACCAGCCGCACGCCGCTGCACCGCTCCAAGGACGGCGAGCTCGTGCCCGGCACGCACGCCGACGAGCGCGAGCTGCTCGGCATCGGCGAGGCGATCCGCCGCGTCGGCCACGGCGTCTTCCAGTTCGCACCGGAGCACGCCAACGTGCCGGTTGCCGAGTGGCCGTGGATGCGCCGGCTGGCGGCGCTGACCGGACAGCCCGTCAGCGTCAACGTCAACCAGCCCGACAGCGCACCCGAGGTCTGGCGCGACGTGCTGTCGTTGCTCGATCAGGCCCACGACGACGGTCTGCCGATCTACGCGCAGGTCGCCGGACGGGCCATCGGCGTCCTCTACTGCCTGCACGGCAGCTTCCACCCGTTGATGTTCCACCCGGCCTACAACGAGGTCGCGTCGTTGCCGATGCCGGAGCGACTGCGAGCGCTCGCCGAACCAGAGCGTCGCCGACGGATCATCGAGGACGCCCCCGACGATGGTGGGCTGTTCCAACGGATCGTGCTCGACAACCTCGTCAAGATCTGGCTCGTCGACGATGCCAACGTGGACTACGAGCCACCGGCCGAGCACTCGATCGCTGCGTTGGCTGCATCGCGCGGCGTGCCGCCGATGCAGCTCGTGCTCGACCAGCTGACGTCGCTCGACGGCAACGGGATGCTCTACACGCCGTTCTTCAACTACACCTACGGCGACCTGTCGATGAGCTTCGAGGCCAACCAGCACGCCCACACGCGGCTCGGGCTCAGCGATGCGGGCGCGCACTGCGGTGCGATCTGCGACGGCGGGACGCCGACGTTCATGCTCACCCACTGGGCACGCGACCGCACCCGCGGCCCGCTGATGCCGCTCGAGTACGTCGTCCACCGCCAGACCGCGCAGACCGCATCGCTGTACGGCTTGCACGACCGCGGCGTCGTCGCGCCGGGCATGCGCGCCGACCTCAACGTCATCGACTTCGCCGCCCTCGGCTTCGGCCCGCCGCGCATGGCGTTCGACCTCCCGGCGCAGGGCCGCCGCCTGGTCCAGCGCGCCACCGGCTACCGCGCCACCTTCCTCGCCGGCGTGCAGACCGTCGCCGACGACGAGTTCACCGGCGCCCTCCCCGGCCGCCTCCTCCGCGCCGCCACCTGACCCGGTTGGAATCGCTCGTTCGTGAGCTTGAGTGCCACCCATGGCCGTGAAACTCACGGATGGTTGGGTTCGTGAGGTTGAGTGCCTCGGGTGGCCGTGAAACTCACGGACGCACCCATTCGGATGGCGGCTCAGGTCGTGATCGGGGTCGCGCCGTGGACGAGGCAGAACTCGTTGCCTTCGGGGTCGGCCATGACCTGGAAGCCGCCGAGCTCGTCGACGACGATCACGCCGATCCGCGTGGCACCGATCGCTTCGGCCGCGACCGTTGCGGCGTCGAGGTCGTCGACGTCGACGTCGAGGTGCACGCGGTTCTTGCCCGCCTTGCGTTCGGGCACGCGCTGGAACGAGACGGTGATGCCGGACGGCGGGCGCAGGGCGATCCACTCGTCGCTCTGACGCACGAGCTCGCCACCGAGCAGCGACCGCCAGAACTGGGCGACCCGCTCGATGTCGATGCCGTCGAGGACGACCTCGTCGAGCCGGCCGATCACGGGCTCAGCGAACCAGCGGCTCGTCGCGGATGCCGAAGATGATGAACTCGTCGAGGTACGGGTGCGGGTCGGCCGACCAGCCGAGCGCACAGATCTCGTCGGCAGTCCGTCGGCCCATGCGACCGAGCAGCACCTCGATCGGCGGTGCGTCCAGCTCGACGGCGGGCAGCCCCGCCGATCTCACCTTCTCCTGGAAGTCGGCCAGCAGGCCCGGCCCGGCCCACTCGAGGAAGTCGGCCGGCAGCTCGATCGGCGCACCCACCGCTTGGCGCAGGTCGCACTCGTGGGTGTGGATGTCCATCACGGCCTGGTTCGCAGTGGCGCCCGCCGGCGACGACAGGAAGCCTTCGATGCCGGCGCCGTGCTCCTCCCACCGAGCCTTCATCTCGTCGATGGTGCGCGTGCGGCCGCGCTCGACTTGCGCGCTCGTCCATGCGGGACCGGGTGCGCCCTCCATGTTCCCGGTCATCGCGTCCTCGGCGATGCCACTCAGGTGGGCGACCACATCGTGCACGCGCCAACCGGGCGTGCCCGGCACAGCGACCTCGTCGTTCGACGCGTCGGCCAGCTCGCAGATGCGCAGCCGGGCGTTGCGGTACAGCGCACCGAAGTCAGGATCCATGGGCGGATCGTAGAACGTCCAATGCCTTTCACGCGCTGACGTGCCACCGCGTAGCGTTGCCCCGATGAGCGACAGCCAACAGCCCGGCACGCGGGCCATCACCGCCGGACGCGGTCACAGCGGACGGTCGTTGGCACCGGCGCTGTGGGCCTCCAGCGTGTGGGAGTCCACCGGCCTGGACGACGCCAACAAGCGGGCCACGGGGATGCGGGCCGGCGAGTTCTACAGCCGCTACGCGAACCCGACGGTTCGCTCGTTCGAAGAGGCCATCGCCGCCCTCGAAGGCGCCGAGGACTCGCTCGCCTTCGCCAGCGGGATGGGGGCCATCGCCAGCGTCGTCCTCGCCCTGTGCTCGTCGGGCGATCACATCGTCGCCCAGCGCCAGCTCTATGCGGGCACGCTCGCCTTCCTGCAGGGCCCGTGCGCGCGGTTCGGCATCGAGACCACGTTGGTCGACGCCACCGAGCCCGGCGCGTTCGCCGCGGCGGTGCGTCCCGGCCGCACGATGCTGGCCCTCGCCGAGACACCGTCGAACCCGTTGCTCGGGCTGGTCGACCTCGACGAGCTCGGTTCACTGCGCGGCCCGATCACGGTGGTCGACGCGACGTTCGGCACGCCGCTCGGCCAGCAGCCGCTCGCCCACGGCGTGCACCTCTCGCTGCACTCGGCGACGAAGGGCATCGCCGGGCACAACGACGCGACGCTCGGCGTGATCTCCGGCGAGGCCGACCTGATCAACTCGATCTGGGCGTACTCCGTGCTCCACGGCGCGACGCCGTCGCCCTTCGATGCGCTGAACGCGTTGCGCGGGCTGCGCACCCTGTCGGTGCGGACCACCCATCAGGCCGCGTCGGCACAGCTGCTGGCGGAGACGTTCGCCGACCATCCCGCGGTCCGTGCGGTCCACTACCCCGGGCTCACGTCACATCCGCAGTTCGATCTGGCCAAGCGGCAGATGCGCAACGGCGGCACCGTGCTCGCCGTCGATCTGGCAGGTGGTCGTCCCGCGGCGAAGGCGTTCCTCGAACGGGTTCGCCTGCTGCGCGTCGCCACGTCGCTCGGTGGTCCGGAGACGCTGGTCTGCCACCCGGCGACCACCACGCACGCCAGCCTCACGCCGGACGAGGCAGCGATCGCCGGGGTCACCGAGGGGCTGCTGCGGATCTCGATCGGCCTCGAGGATCCCGCCGACCTCGTCGCCGACGTCACCGCCGCGCTCGCCGCCGAGTGACTCGCATCCTCTGCCTCCACGGCACCGGCGGCAGCGGTGCGACGATGTGGCCGATCGTCGGCGCGCTCGGGTCGGCTGGCAACGAGGTGATGGCGCCCACGCTTCCCGGCCATGGCGGCGCTCCGGAGGATCTGCAGACGGCCGGTTGGGATGAGTGGCTCGAAGCTGCCGCGGCGTGGCCCGCCGACGTGGTCATCGGTCAGTCGATGGGTGGCTCGCTGGCGCTGGCGTTGGCAGCCGCAGGGCGCTGCCGGGCGGTCGTGGCGCTCAACCCGCTCGCTCCCGACCCGGACGCGGCGGAGGGCCTCGACTGGCAGCTGTCGCGAGGCATCGCATCGATCGATGGCATGCCGACGACCATGCTCCTGTCGATGGTCAACGGCATCGCCACCATCGACCTCGCGGCGATGACGCAGCCGCTGCTGCTCGTCACCGGAGCGCGCGACGAGATGCTCGACCCCGGCAACGCCGACGTGATCGCCGCCGGCGTGCGTGGTCCGGTCGAGCGGTTGGTCCTGGCCGCGAGCGGGCACGTGATCACCGAGGGCCCGGATGTGAACGAGCTCCTCACCGCGATCCGCGGCTTCGTCAGTCGAGCTGCGAACCCACCACGCTGACGAAGCTGACGCACGCGCCCGGCCCACCGCCGAGGTTGTGGGTCAGCGCCTTCGTCTTGCCGGCAGCGATCGAGGCGATCTGCCGGTCGCCGGCCTCGCCGCGCAGCTGCGTCCAGCACTCGAACAGCATCCGCAGGCCGGACGCGCCGATCGGGTGGCCGAACGACTTCAACCCGCCGTCGGGGTTCACCGGCAGCTCGCCGTCGAGGTCGAAGGTGCCGGCCAGCACCTCCTTCCAACCCATGCCGCGCTCGGCGAAGCCGAGGTCCTCCATCAGCACGAGCTCGGTGGGCGTGAAGCAGTCGTGCACCTCTGCCATCGCCAGCTCGGCGCGCGGGTTGGTGATCCCGGCTTGCGCGTAGGCGTCCTGGGCGGAGTGCACGACCTCGTCGAAGGTCGTGTAGTCGTACGCGGGATCGATGGGCCCGGTGGCGGGACCGGCAACGAACGACAGCGCCTTCACGTAGATCGGGTGATCGGTGTACTTGTGGGCGTCCTCGGCGCGCACGATGATCGCCGCCGCCGAACCGTCGCTCACTCCGCTGCAGTCGAAGATGCCGAGCGGACCGGCCACCAGCGGGCTGCAGCTGATCGTCTCCTTCGACACCTCCTTGCGGAACTGCGCACGCGAGTTGAGCGCACCGTTCTTGTGGTTCTTCCACGCGATGCGCGTCAGCACGTCCTTCAGCTCGGTGGCATCGACGCCGTACTTCTTGGCGTACGCCGGGGCCAGCAGGCTGAACGAGGCCGGTGCGGTGACCGTCGCCTGCGTGCCGTCGTTGGCCGGCGACGACACGACGAGCCCGCTGTAGCCGCTGTCCTTCAGCTTCTCCACGCCGATCGCCATCGCCACGTCGTACGCGCCGCTGGCCACCGCGTAGCACGCGTTGCGGAACGCCTCGCTGCCCGTGGCGCAGTAGTTCTCGACGTGCGTCACCGGCTTGTGCTGGATCTTCAGCGGACGGCTCAGGGTGAGGCCCGACAGGCCGGAGCCCATCGTGCCGAGCCAGAACGCGTCGACGTCGTCGAGCACGACGCCGGCGTTGGTCAGCGCAGCCGAGGAGCTCTCGATGAGCAGGTCGTCGGTGCTCTTGTCCCAGTGCTCACCGAAGTTGGTGCAGCCCATGCCGACGATGGCCACCTTGTCGCGGATGCCGTGTGATCCCATGGACCGTCTCCTTCAGGGGGTGGAACGCCGCTTGGCCTTCCAGAAGTAGTTGTGGATGCCGTCTTGCGTGTACAGGCGGCGGAACGTCATCTCGACGCGATCGCCGATCTGCACCGTGCTCGGGTCGATGTCGGTGAGCTCGCACTGGAAGCGGCCGCCACCGTCGAAGTCGAGGACCGCGGCGACGACGGGTGGGCTGAGGCTGAAGGCCAACCGGTCGATCGTGAACGTGGCGATGGTGGCCGGCACATCGGCCATCCGCACCACCTCCATTCGATCGATGGCCCCGCTCTCCATGCTCACCCGGGATGGCGGCAGGTGCACGAAGCCGGCCTCGTCGCGACTGCCGAAGAGGCCGTACTTCCAGGCGTTGCCGCGCAGCGACGGCGGCGCAGCGGGGCGCTCGGGCTCCGGTCGGCGCGGCGGCTCGCGATGCAGGAAGCCGCGCCACGTGAGGAACTGGCTGTAGGTCAGGTCGTCGCGGGTGGCCGCCAGCTGCGCGCGAACCGGTGAGGTGGAGCGGTGGGTCAGCAGCTCCGGTGTCGTGCGCAGCAGCCACGCGTCGCAGCCGTCGGCCAGGTTGGCCACGAGGATCAGCTCACCGGCTCCGGCGCGATCGAGCACGTCCGCCAGCACCAGCGCCCAGTGCGCCGTGCCCGTGTTGCCGATCTCCGCGGTCAGGTCGTCGGCGAGCTGCTCGCCGGTCGCACCGATCGCTCGTCGTGTCGCGGCAACCGCGCGTGCCTGCAGCCCGGTGACGATCACGTGGTGCACGTCGCCGACGGCGACACCGGCGTCCTTCAACGCGGCGGCGATCGCGTCCTCGGCGACCGGCAGGTAGGCGTGCTCGCCGAAGCGGTCCTCCCACTGCTTGGAGAACGACGCACCCGGCTCGCGCCAGCGCTCGACGAACTCGACGGTGCGTGATGCGGAGCCGATCACCTCGGCGATCGCACCGGTCGCGCCGAAGCACAGCGCGGCGGCAGCATCGCCACCCGCCGCCTCGTCGCCGCCGCCGGGCAGCCCGGTGCGGATGTCGGACAGCACGGCGATGCCGCCTGCAGCCTGCGCCATCCACGTCGCGCCGACGCCGCTGCGTGAGGCGCCGACCGCGTCGAACGCTGCCACTGACGTGTCGAGCGAGAGCGCAGCATGCACGATCGTCGCGTTCGTCTTGTCGCTGTACGCCGGCATCGTCGTCGCGAACGCGAGGAGTGCTGGCTCGTAGCCGGCCAGCCCAGCGAGCGCGATGCGTGCGGCCTCGACGCCCATCGACGTCGTGTCCTCGTCGAACGAGGCGACCGACCGGCTGCCCTTGCCACCGCCGCTGCCGAGCGAGGCAGCGATGGCCGCACGACGCAGCCGCCAGTACGGCAGGTAGGCCCCGTAGCCGACGATCCCGTTCATGGGCCGATCGTACGCACGGCGGCTCGATGCGCCAGCCATCGAAGTGGCGCGTCTATTCTCTGCAATCCGTCAAGACGACCACAGAGGGGGATCGACGGTGAGGGCTCGGAGCATCGTGGCGGCGATGGCGGTCGGTCTCGTCGCGGTGGCGTGCTCGGACTCGGGTGCCTCGACGTCGTCGAGCCCGTCGAGCTCGAACGGATCGGTCGCCAGCAGCCCTGCCGACCCCGACACCGTGCCCGTGTCGACGCCGTCGGGCAAGGACGGCTACGCGGTCACCATCACCCGCACCGAGTACGGGATCCCGCACATCGTCGCCGACGACTGGGGCAGCCTCGGATTCGGACAGGGCTTCGCGTTCGCCGAGGACCGTGCGTGCACGTTGCTCGATCAGGTCGTCAAGGTGCGTGGTGAGCGGTCGCGCTGGTTCGGGCCCGGCGAGGACGACGCCAACCTCGACAGCGACTTCGCCTATCGCCACCTCCACCTCGAGGAGGACGCGGCCGCGCACATCGCCGCGCTGCCGACGAACATCGCCGACATGGTCAACGGCTACGTCGCCGGGTTCAACCGCGAGCTCGTCGACGAGGGCCCGTCCGGGTGGTGCGCGGGCAAGGACTGGGTGCAGCCGATCACCGTCTCCGACCTCTACGCCTACCTCAACGACACGCTGCTGTTCGCCTCGAGCGGTGTGCTGCTCGGCCCGATCGCCACCGCGCAGCCGCCCGCCGACGCCGGTGAGACCGCCGGCGGCACCACCGACACGGGCGCTGCGGCGATGCCCGACCTGCAACCCGATCTGGCGTCGAACGGTTGGGCGATCGGATCGGCGTTGAGCGAGAACGGGCACGGCATGCTGCTGGCCAACCCGCACTTCCCGTGGGAGGGCGAGAAGCGGCTGTGGGAGTCGCAGCTGACGCTGACGACTGGCGAGCTCAACGTCTACGGCGTCACCCTGTCTGGCGTGCCGGGTGTGCTCATCGGGTTCAACGATCACATCGCCTGGACGCACACCGTCTCGGCCGGCTTCCGCATGACCCTGTACGAGCTGGCCCTCACGCCGGGCGACGCGACGAGCTACCGGTACGGCGACACGGACCGGGCGATGACGTCCGAGGACATCAGCATCGATGTGCTCCAGGCCGACGGTTCCACCGCGGCGCGGACGCGCACGATGTGGTCCAGCCACTACGGCCCGATGCTCGAGCTGCCGTTCGGGTGGACGACGGAGAAGGCGTACACGCTGCGCGACGCGAACCTCGACAACGGCGATGCGCTGCAGCAGTTCTTCGGCATGGACGCGGCCACCAACATGGACGAGTTCATCGACGCGCACCGCACCGCCAACGGCATCCCGTGGGTGAACACGATCGCCGCCTCCGACGACGGGCGAGCGTGGTACGCGGACACCGCAGCGACACCGGACCTGTCCGATGCAGCCATCGCCGGCTGGCAGGCAGCCGTCGCCGCGGGTGGCACGGCGAAGCTGGTCTTCGACAACGGCGCGATCCTCCTCGACGGCAGCGACCCGGCCAACGAGTGGGTCGACGATCCGGCGGCGACGCGGCCGGGCATCCTGCCGTTCGACCAGCAGCCGCAGTTGGAACGCGACGACTTCGTCTTCAACGCCAACGACTCGCACTGGCTGGCCAACCCCGACGAGCTGCTCACCGGCTACTCGCCGCTCACCGGCGCCGAGGCGGTGGCTCAGTCACCGCGCACCCGGATGAACGCGGTGATCCTCACCGACCCAGCCGTTCGCGGCGACGACGACCGCATCTCGTTCGACGAGCTGCAGCAGGCGTGGTTGGCCGAGCGGGGGATGATCTCCGAGCTGCTGCTGCCGCAGGTGCTGGCCGCGTGCGACCGGCAGCCGACGGTCGCCGCCGACGCATGTGCTGCGCTGCGCGGCTGGGACGGGCGCTACCTCGTCGACTCGAAGGGCGCTGCGCTCTGGCGCGAGTTCCTCGCCAGCTTCGACAACAGCGACCTGTTCGACGCCGGTGCGTTGTTCGCCACGCCGTTCGATCCGACCGACCCGGTGAGCACGCCCAACACGTTGGTCGCCGACGATGACGCCGTGCTCGGCCACCTGGCAGCGACGGCGGCGTTGCTCACCGCCAACGGCTTCGCCCTCGACGCCGCACTCGGTGACGTCCAGTTCGATGCTCGCGCCCACGGCGACAGCGCCGACGATCAGCACATCGGGTTGCCGGGTGGCACCTTCTTCGACGGCACCGCCAGCGTCGTCGACTGCTGCTCGGGCTCGAACACCCTGGCGCCGGGTGGCAACACCGGTGGGTCGCTCGACGGGTTGATCATCAACGACATCGGCTACCCCGTCACCAACGGCAACAGCTTCGTGATGACGCTGGAGTTCACCGACGACGGCCCACGTGCCGAAGCGGTGCTCACCTACGGCCAGCCCGACGATCCCTCGTCGCCGGAGTACACCTCGCAGACCAAGGTCTACGCCGCCGGCACGTTCCGGGCCATCCGCTTCACCGACGCCGACATCGCCGCCGACCCCACCGCCACCACCAAGTCCCTGAGCGCCCCGCGCGCCTGAGGCCAGGAGCGTCGACTCAGGTGTAGAACGGGTTCTCGCCGCTGGTGTGGTCGGTGAGGTCGCGCACGCGCTCGATGGCGGGAAGCTGGTCGACGATCATCGTCTGCACGCCGTCGAGCATGGTCATCCGACTCATCGAGCAGCCGTGGCAGCCGCCGCCCATCGTCAGGTACGCCGTGCCCTCGCCGTCGTGGCCGACGTAGGTGACGAAGCCACCGTGCGCGGCGAGCGCCGGGTTGACCTCGGCGGTGACGAGGGCTTCGATCTCGGCGCTCAGCTCGTCGTCACTGGTGAGCCCCTCGACCGCCGGCGCCTTCGGCTTGTTCGGGTTGCGGATGACGAGACCCGCCGACGCGGTGTGATCCAGCGTGGCGCCCTCGAGCAGGTCGAGGTCTTTCGCCGGGATGATCACCTTCAGCGATTGGTCGCCCTCACCGTGGGTGCGCACCTCGTCGGTGAACGCGGCGGTGGTGAACACGTCGAAGCTGAGGTCGTAGCGGAAGTCCTCGCCCGGCCCGCTGAGGATCTCGAGTCGCAGGCCCAGACGATCGGCGTCGGACTCACCGGCGCGCATCTCCAGCAGCTGGGTGAGCGCCTCGGGCGTGATCGTGATGATCTTCCCGGTGGCTTGTGCGGCAAGGGGGCTGGCGACGGGGCTCACGGTGAAAAGGCTAACCCTGTTCGAGTCACCCGCCACCGTTGCATTCGATGCGCTGACCGGTGACGTACCCGGCACCCTGGCTGCACAGCCAGAGCACGACGTTGGCGACGTCGAGCGGCTGGCACACGCGCCCGAACGGCGACGAGGCGTCCAGCGCCCGCAGATCCTCCATCTCGGTGCGTCCGGTGACCGCACGCGCGAGACGGAGCCCCATGTCGGTCTCCACCAGGCCCGGGGCGACGACGTTGACGTGGATGCCGTTGTTGCGCTCCTCCTTCGCCAGGGTGAGCGCCAACGCCTCCTGCGCCGCCTTGCCCATGTTGTACGGCGCCCCGTTGGCGGCCATGCCCCGGGTGGCGACCGAGGAGATCATGACGATGTCGCCACGGCCCCGCGAGCGCATCGACGGCAGCACCAGCCGCGACAGGTGGTGCGAGCCGAAGGCGTGGGTGGCGACGACGCGCATCATCTCCTCGGGATCGGTGTCGGCGACGGCCCTGCCACGAGATGCGATCCCGGCGTTGCAGACGAGGATGTCGATGCCGCCGAACGCGGTGATGACGGCATCCACCAACGTGGCGCAGTCGACGGCGGACTCGACCGACCCGGGGAACGCTCGCGCCGAGCCGCCGGCCGCTTCGATGCCGGCCACGGTCTCCGCTGCGGCGTCGGCGTCGCGGCGGTAGTTCACGGCAACCGTTGCGCCCTCGGATGCGAGCAACTCGCTGATGCCTCGCCCGATGCCTCGTCCCCCACCCGTCACCAGTGCGACGCGTCCCTCTACCTGTCCCATGCGAATCCCCGGTTCTCCATCAGTTCGAGCTCGATTCCGCTGCCATGTGGTGAGAGCGGGTGCGGACCTGCCAACCTTGCGTCGTGCAAGAGGGCAGTCGCAAAGCAATCATCGCCGCGTTCTTCGCCAACCTCGGCATCGCAGTGGCGAAGTTCGTCGGCTTCCTGATCACCCGCTCGGCCGGCTTGCTGGCCGAGTCGGCGCACTCGCTGGCCGACACCGGCAACCAGGGCCTGCTGATGTTCGGCTCCAAGCGCGGCAAGCGCGACGCCGACCGCGCCCACCCGTTCGGCTACGGACCGGAGCGCTACTTCTGGGCGTTCGTCGTGGCCCTCGTGCTGTTCAGCATGGGCGGGCTGTTCGCGCTCTACGAAGGCATCCAGAAGCTGCAGCACCCGCACACCGTCGAGAGCCCGGCGGTGGCGTACGGCATTCTCATCCTGGCCATCTGCCTCGAGTCGTACTCGCTGCGCACGGCCGTGAAGGAAGCGAACCACGTTCGGCCGAAGTCGATGTCGTGGTGGCAGTTCATCCGCCGCTCCAAGGCGCCCGAGCTCCCCGTGGTCCTGCTCGAGGACGTCGGCGCCGAGCTCGGCCTGTTCTTCGCGCTGGCCGGCCTCACCGTCTCCGAGATCACCGGCAACGCCCGTTGGGACGCCGTTGGTTCGGTGGCGATCGGCATCCTGCTCGTGGCGATCGCGATCATCCTCGGCGTCGAGATGAAGGGCCTGTTGATCGGTGAGGCGGCCAGCGACGTCAACCAGGCCGCGATCGAAGCCGCGCTGAGCGGCAGCCACAACGTCAACAGCATCATCCACATGCGCACCATGCACCTCGGCCCGGACGACATCCTCGTCGCAGCGAAGATCGACTTCGACCACTCGTTGTCGATCGAGGAGCTGGCGAAGGCGATCGACGACGCCGAGGTCGCGCTGCGCGCCGCAGTGCCCTACACGTCCGTCGTGTACATCGAGCCCGACATCCGTCGGCCGAAGGCGTGACCGTCGCCGCAGCGCAACCCGGTTCGACGCGTGCCAGGCCGGTCGGCCTGATCGCGATGATCGTCGCCATCCTCTGCTTCAGCGGCAGCTCGACGTTGGTGAAGCAGGCCGGCATCCCTGGACCAACGATCGCCTTCTGGCGCCTCGTGCTGGCCAGCCTGGCGTGGACGGTGATCCTGCGGGCCACCGAGCACCGCTCGATCTCGCGCGCCGACCTGCGCAAGGGGCTCGTGCCCGGCATCGCCTTCGGGCTCAACATCACGTGCTTCTTCACCGCGATCACGCACACGACGGTGGCCAACGCCGAGTTCATCGGCGCGCTGTCCCCGCTGATCGTCGTGCCGCTCGGGGCCTTCCTCTTCCACGAACGGCTCGACCCTCGGGCCCTGATGTTCGGTCTGGTCTCCTTCATGGGGCTCGGGCTGGTGCTCTTCGCCGGAGCGTCCGGCGGTGGTGCCTCCTGGCTCGGCAACGCGTTCTCCTTCATCGCCACCGGGACGTGGGCCGCCTACCTGACCACCAGCCGAACCATGCGGGCCACGATGTCGGTGGCCGCGATCATGGCGTCGGCCATGCCGATCGCCGCGCTGACCGTGCTGCCGATCGCGTCGTACAACGGCGACATCGCCGACGTCACCTGGCGCGGCGCCGGCTACATCGTCGGGCTGACGGTGCTGACCGGTGTCGCCGCGCACGGACTGGTCGTGTTCGCCCAGCACCACATGCCGATGGGCACGATCAGCATCATGCAGGTGTCGCAGCCGGCGCTGGCTGCACTGTGGTCGGTGTGGATCCTGCACGCCACGCTCACGGGCGTTCAGGTGCTCGGGATGGCACTCGTGATCACCGGCATCGTGCTGGTGACCGTGCTGACGCAGCGCCGCCGCCTCGCCGCCGAAGCCGTGCCCCTCAGCACCGGCTGACCCACCGGGCGAAGTTCAGAGCGGGATCTCGAGGTGTCCGCTCGTCACGCAGAGGCCGACGGCGTTGACCACGAGCAGCGACACGACGATCAGCAGCACCACCCACGCGGCACGGCGTCGGGCATTGCCACGCAGCGACGCCGACGGTGCAGGCATGTACCAGCTCGGCAGCAGCTCGGCCGACGAGTGGGACCCGAACGGCACCGCATCGTCGTCGAGCGGCGCGTCCGGGTCGGCCGCCATCGCCAGCTCGGCGAGCTCCTCGTCGGTGAACAGCAGCTCGTCGGCAACGCCATCCAATGTCATGCTCATGTGCCGACCGTAACCCTCTTGCCGGCGCCGTGCCGGACGGGCCTACACTTCGACACAACCGAAGGGGAGCTCGCAGGTACGGCGGGCTGAGAGGGTGGGCGCCACCACCGACCCGTGAACCTGATCTGGGTAATGCCAGCGGAGGGATTGCGCATGTCGCACGTGGTGGTGGTCGTTGGTGGCGGTGCGCTGTCAGTGCGCGCGGTCGCATCAGTGCCCGACGGAGCGCTCGTCCTCGCGGCCGACAGCGGGCTCGACCATGCCGTCGAGGCCGGGCTCGCTCCCACGGTGCTGATCGGCGACCTCGACAGCATCAGCGCCGCCGGGCGGATGTGGGCCTACGCCAACGGGGTGGAGATCGACGAGCACCCGACGGACAAGGACGCCACCGACACCGAGCTGGCGTTGCAGAGCGCGAGCACGAGCGAGCGCGATCACCTGCTGCTGCTCGGCGGGCCGGGCGATCGACTCGATCACACGCTCGGCACGATCAGCGCGCTCGGCCATCCGCTGCTTGCCGGCTTCGCCTCGATCACGGCGTGGCTCGGCGAGACGCAGGTGCTCGTGCTGCACCCCGGACGGGCGGTGTCCGTCGACGCACCGGTCGGCGCCACGTTCTCGCTGCTCGCCCTGCACGGGCCGTGCACCGGCGTGCAGGTCCACGGTGGCCGGTGGCCGCTGCACGACGCCACCCTCGCGCCGGGCGACACGCTCGGCATCAGCAACGAAGTCCACGAACCCCTCCGCATCGGCGTTGCCGGCGGCGTCCTCACGGTGGTGCTCCCATGAAACGTGCTCGTGCTCGAACCCTCCCCGCCTTCGCGCTCGCGGGCGCGCTGCTGCTGGCCGCGTGCGGCAGCGATGGCGGCAGTCCGTCGGCGTCCACGCCGGCCACCGAACCGCCCGGCACCCTCGGCGTCGACCCGACGCCCGCCACGGCCGCGCCCGACAGCTCGATCACGTTGCTGACGTACGACTCGTTCCAGGGCGATGCGCTCGACGCCGCGCTCGCCGACTTCACGACGGAGACGGGCATCGAGGTGACCGTGGCGCGCGGTGGCGACACCGGCACGTTGATCTCCAAGGCCGTGCTCACCGCCGGCAACCCGGAAGGCGACGTGCTGTTCGGGATCGACAACACGTTCCTCTCGACCGCCATCGACGGCAAGGTGTTCACCCCGTACGAGTCGACGCAGTCGGCCGACCTCGACCCGCGCCTGACCGCGCTCTCCCCCGACCACGACGTGACGCCGGTGGACTTCGGCGACGTGTGCATCAACACCGACATCGGTTGGTTCGCCGACCACGACCTCGATCCGCCGACGAGTCTCGACGATCTCCTCGATCCCAAGTACCGCGACCTCCTCGTCGTCGAGAACCCTGCGACCTCGTCGCCCGGGCTGGCCTTCCTGCTGGCCACCGTCGCCAAGTACGGCGAGGACGGATGGCAGGACTGGTGGAAGGACCTCCGCGCCAACGGGGTCGAGATCGTCGACTCGTGGGACATCGCCTACTACGAACGGTTCAGCGGAGCAGCCGGCTCGGACGGCGATCGCCCGCTCGTCGTCAGCTACGGCAGCAGCCCGCCCGCCGAGGTGATCTTCGCCGACCCGCCGGTGACCGAGGCGCCCACGGGCGTGGTCACCGACACCTGCTTCCGCCAGGTCGAGTTCGCCGGCGTGCTGCGCGGCACGAAGCACGAACCCGAAGCGCAGCAGCTCGTCGACTTCCTCGCCGGCGAACGGTTCCAACGCGAACTTCCGTTGACGCTGTTCGTCTACCCGGCCCGCCTCGGTGTCGAGCTGCCGAAGGAGTTCACGGAGTACGCCGTCGTCCCCGACGCACCGCTCACCGTCGATCCGGCGACGATCACCGCCAACCGCGCCGACTGGCTGGACGAGTGGACGCAGATCGTGCTGCGGTGAGCACGACCGCGCGTCGCCAACCGGCGGCGTTGCCGACCGGTGCCGTCGCCGCGCTGGCCGCCGCGCCAGTGGTGCTGCTCGGCGTGTTCTATGCATGGCCGCTCGGCACCCTGCTGTCGACGGTCGTGCACGGGAGCACGATCGGTGATGCGCTCGGCTCCGCCGGGCTCGGCCGGGTGGTGTGGTTCACGTGCTGGCAGGCCGTCGTCAGCACGGTGCTCACACTCGCCGTCGGCGTCGTTCCGGCCTACGTGCTGGCTCGCTACCGGTTCCCCGGCCGGCGTGTCGTGACCGCGATCGCCACCGTGCCGTTCATGCTGCCGACCGTCGTCGTCGGCGCCGCGTTCGCCGCACTGCTGCCGGAGTCGTGGCAGGGCACACCGCGCGCCGTCATCGTCGCCCACGTGTTCCTCAACCTGGCCGTCGTGGTCCGCCTCACGGGCGTGGTGTGGGCGGCGATCCCGACCGACCTGACCGGCGCAGCGCGCACGCTGGGCGCCTCGCCCTGGCAGGTGGGTCGACACGTCGTCCTGCCGCTGCTGCGTCCGGCGCTGTGGGCATCGGCGACGGTCGTCTTCCTGTTCACGTTCACCTCGTTCGGGGTCGTGCGCGTCCTCGGTGGCGCAGCGAACCCGACCCTCGAGGTGGAGATCGCCAGGCGGGCGACGCAGCTCGGCGACGTCGGCGGCGCTGCGGTGCTCGCCGTGCTGCAGCTGCTCGTGCTCGCCACGCTGGTGATCGTGTCCAGCCGGCTGCAACGGCGAGCGACCGTGTCGCTCACGGGCAACGTCGCCCGACGAACGGCACGCAGCCGTCGGCAGCGGATCACGCTGGCGCTCACGGCTGGCGGCATCGTCGTCGCGATGGGCGCGCCCGTCGTCGCGCTCGTGGCGCGTTCGTTCGATCTCGGCCAGGGCTGGTCGTTGACCGCATGGCGTCAGCTGCTCAGCGGGACGACCGAGGTTCGTCCCGGCGTCAGCCTCGGCGTCGCCGCGTGGCCGTCCGTCGGCGTGTCGCTGCGCTACGCCGTCGTCGCCGCGACGTTGGCAACGCTGATCGGTGGGGCCGCCGCGCTGGCGATCACGGCGCGCCAGCGAGCCGGACGGTTGCTCGACGTCGGCACGATGCTGCCGCTCGGCACGTCCGCGGTGACGATCGGTCTCGGGATGCTGATCACGTTCGACGTCGCGCCCGTCGACTGGCGGGCGTCGTGGTGGCTGATCCCCGTCGGTCACGCACTGGTCGCCACACCATTCGTCGTCCGGCTGCTCGTCCCCGTGCTGCGCTCGATCCCGGCCGACCGTCGGTTGGCCGCGTGCACGCTCGGCGCATCCCCGACTCGCGCGTGGTGGGAGGTGGACGTTCGAGCGCTGCGCCGCCCGTTGCTGGCAGGGTTCGGCTTCGCCGCCGCCATCTCCCTCGGCGAGTTCGGGGCCACCACGTTCCTCACCCGCACCGGTCGAGAGACGCTGCCGCTGGCGATCAGCCGGCTCCTCGGCCGCGCCGGCGCCATCCCGCGTGCCCAGGGGTTCGCGCTGGCGTGCGTGCTGTTCGCCGTCACGGCGACGGTGATCGCGCTCGTCGACACGTCGACGCCCAACGACCGGGGAGGTGAACGTGCTCGAGGTTCGTGACATCACGGTCCGGTTCGGCGAGCGCGCCGTGCTCGACCGGTTCTCGATGCGCCTCGACGACGGTGAGGTGGTCGCCCTGCTCGGTCCGTCGGGCAGCGGGAAGAGCACGCTGCTGCGCGTGATCGCCGGGTTGCTCGTGCCCGACGGCGGGTCGGTGCTCGTCGACGATTCCGACATCACCGAGCTGCCGGCGCACCAACGCAGCATCGGCCTGGTGTTCCAGGACGAGCAGCTCTTCCCCCACCTCGACGTCGCCGGCAACATCGGCTTCGGGCTGCGCATGCAGTCCTTGGACCGCCGGACGATCGCTGCTCGCGTCGACGAGCTGCTGACCCTGATCGGCATGCCGGGGTTCAACGCACGCCGCGTCGGCGAGCTCAGCGGCGGTGAGGCCAAGCGCGTTGCGCTGGCGCGTTCGCTGGCCCCGCACCCGCGTGCGCTGCTGCTCGACGAGCCGTTCACCGGCCTCGACCGCGAGCTGCACGACCGGCTCGTCGTCCAGGTCGGCGACATCCTGCGCGCCACCGGCACGTCGGCGATCCTCGTCACCCACGACCCCGACGAAGCCGCCTCGATCGCCACGAGGACGCTGCGCCTGACGTGACAAGATCCCCGGCCATGCCCGATCCGATCCGTGTTGGCTTCCTCGGTGCGGGGCTGATCGCCACGTACCACTCGAAGAGCCTCCGCCACAGCCGCGCCGAGGTCGTGCGCGCCGGCGTCTTCGACCCCGACCGCGACCGGGCCACCGCCTTCGCCGCAGCGGGCGGGCACCACGTCTGCGACAGCGAGGACGACGTGCTCGACGGGTGTGACGCCGTCTACATCTGCACGTGGACGAGCGAGCACCCTCGGCAGCTGGCCAAGGCCCTCGCTCGCGGACTGCACGTCTTCTGCGAGAAGCCACTGGCGACGTCGCTCGCCGCTGCGGAGGAGATGGCTCGCGCGGCTGCCGCAGCCGGCGTCGCCAACCAGGTCGGTCTGGTGCTGCGTCGTTCACCGACGTTCAACTGGGCCCGCCACCTGGCCAACGATCCGGCCGCCGGGCGGATCATGAGCGTCGTGTTCCGTGACGATCAGTTCATCCCGATCCAGGGTCACTACGCGTCGACGTGGCGGGCGGACAAGGCGCTCGTCGGCGCGGGCACGCTGATCGAGCACAGCATCCACGACGTCGACATGTTGCGCTTCGTCGTCGGCGACATCGACACGGTCAGTGCGCACACGGCCAACTTCCACGGCCACGACGGGATCGAGGACGTCGCCTCGGCCACGCTGCGGTTCGCCGGCGGGGCGATCGGCACGCTGACCAGCGTGTGGCACGACAACCTGGCCCGCCCGAGCCTGCGCCGCGTGGAGATCTTCTGCGCCAACCGGCACATCGTCATCGACGGTGACGACTGGTTCGGTCCGGTCAGCTGGACCGACAGCGACGGCGCCACCGGGTCGCTCGAGGGCGCCGACCTCGAGGCAGCGGTGGTGCCGCTGCTCGACGGCTCGACCAACCCCGATGGCGAGTTCATCCGCGCCATCCACGAAGCACGACCGGCGTCTCCCGACCTGGCGATCGCGGTGGAGGCCCACCGCATCGTCGACGCGATGTACCGATCCGCCGAAGCGGACGGCGCGGCGACGCGGGTGGGCCGTGGCTGAGGGGTCGTCGCTGCGCGTCGTTCGCCTGACGGCCGAGGAGACGCACGGGCTGCGCCTCGACGTGCTGCGTCGCGACATGGACACCCAGGTGGTCACCTTCCCCGAAGACGCCGATCCGGCGGCGGTGCACCTCGGGGTTCGCGATGGCGACGAGCTGGTCGCCACCTCCACCTGGATCCCGCGACCGTACGAGGGACGACCCGCCGTGCAGCTGCGCGGCATGGCGACGGCGTGGGACCGGCAGGGCACCGGGCTCGGTGGCGTGCTGATCGATGCCGGGGTCGCGCACGCCCGTTCGATCGGCGTGCACGTGGTGTGGGCCAACGCTCGCGACTCGGCGCTGGCGTTCTACGAACGGCACGGGTTCGAGGTCGCCGGCGACGGCTTCAACGACGCCTCGACCACCAAGCTCCCCCACCACGTCGTCGTGCGCCACCTGTCCTGACGTCGTCGTTTTCCGCTCGGCCGTCTTCGGCACGGTTCTGTGTGTTCGATGATCGATCCAACCTTCGCCGCACGAAGCGCAGCGCTGCGAGCGCTCGCAGCGCGCCTCGATCGGCTGTCCGTGCACGGCCTCGGCACCTTCGCCGACGAGCGGACGTGGGTGGGCCCGACGCCACAGCGCTGCGCAGCCGACCTGCGCCGGCTTCGCGCCGACCTGGTCGCCGCTGCCGCCGATCTTCGCGCCGCCGCGCATCGCCTCGACCTCCACGTCGAACTTCCGCCGGTGAGAACGTGACGGGGCGCGGCTGATGGGATGGATGGCGTACGACGCGGCGGCCGTTCGACGGCTCGAGGTGGCGATGAGGACCGCGCTCGACGAGCTCGACACGTTGGCCCGCACGATGTCGCTCGACGAGGCCGCCGCCGCGGGAGCGCGGCGGGCCGTGAACCGCGCCCGCAGCGGGCTGCGCGACACGTGGCTGCCGTTCCTCGTGCCGTTCAACGGCTGCCGCGTGCTCGACGGCTACCACCCGGCAACGATCGACACCGGCGACCTGAGTCAGGTGGTGACGCAAGCCGCGTTGCGCTCCGAGGACGGATGGCTGTTGAGCACCGACCCGTTGAACGACGACGCCGGATCGGTGACGTTCGCTGAGGCGACCGCGCTCGGCGAACGCCTTGCCGGAGACGACCTCGGCAAGCTGAACGACGACGACGGCCTTGCCGAGATCCAGGCCCAGCTGGAGATCATCGGCCGCGACCCGATCCTGTCTGCGGCGTTCGCCCGAGCGTTCGACGACTGGGACGGGCTCGCGGATCTGCTCGCCGGAGAACGGTTGACGCGCCAGGTCCACGACGACGTCGACCGTGTCGAGCGCATCGACGGCCTGGCCACCGCGCTCGGCATCGTCCTCGTCCGCGCCACCCCGCCGGATGTGCTCGCTGCGCGCATGGCGACCATGGAGCCCTACACGGAGGCGCTGCTCTTCGCTCGGGCAGGCTTCGGCGCGGACGCGCTGGCCCGACTCGCCGACGAGTCGTTGCTGCGCTGGCGGACCGACCCGCTTGGCGCTGACGGGTACGGGCGACCGGATGTCGCCGCGATGCTCGGCGACAACGCCGGCGACCTCTGGTTCCGGGGGCTGCTGGCCACACCGGACGCCTGCACCGCCTTCGTCGAGCTGACCGCGGACCATCCGATCGTCCTCTGGAGCACGGCGACCGACCAAGCACTGGCGATCGACGTCGCGATCACCGGCACCGACCCGAGTCGGATGTCGACGATGACGGCCGGCTACGTCGTGCCCGCACTGCTCGCCTGGTTTCCGGGCGAGTCCGATCCGACGCACGACGTGCCGTACCTCGAGGTGATGCTCGACGACCAGGAGCGCGCCGCGCTCGGTCGTCTCATCGCCCCGTGGTTGATCAACTTCTCGCCGCAGTCCACCGCGTGGCCGCAGGACGCGACCGACAAGCGAGACCTCCTGGCGATGGTCCTCGAGAACGAGACGGCGTTCGACGACCTGCTGACGCTGGGCGACGAGGTGGCGACGGGCATCGTCACCGTGGACGAGACCCAGCGGCTGCGGGAGATCTCGGGACTGCTCACGCTGCTGTTCGAGCTCGGCCTGCGCCAGCGCGTCGCCGACAGCGAGTCACGGATCGCTGCGTGGAGCTTCCTGTTGTCGATCCCCGCCGCGTTCTTCGATCCGCTCCCCGGATTCGTCGCAGGGGCAGCGACGACGGCGTTGGGGAACGCCGGCGTGTTCGGTCCGACGCCGGATCACGTTCGTGGCGATGCGGCATGGGACGAGTCGTGGATCCGCACGCTCGCCGCATCGACCGTGGTGTCGACGGCGGTGGCGACGATGACCTCGCAGGGCCTGATGCCGCCGGGCGCGCCCGCGCCTCCGGTGCCCGACCCCGACAGTGACAACCCCGAGCACGACTACGACGAGGCGTACACGAAGTGGGAGCGCGAGACCTTCGATGATGCGCACGAGCCGGCACGCGCGTTCATCCACGAGCGCGAGTCGATCTTCGTCAACGCATCCACCGCTGCGCTCGATGTCGCCGACTGAACACAACCCGGTCGCCGAGCACCGCCTCGCGGGTGCAGACTCGTCGGGTGAACCTCGACGAGTTGCGGGCACTGCCGCGGCCGATGGCGTTCGTGCTCCCGGGCGGCGGGGCGCTCGGCGCATATCAGGTGGGCATCCTGCGCGCGCTGGTCGCCGCACAGGTCGAACCCGACCTGCTCGTGGGCGTGTCCGCCGGAGCGATGAACGCAGCGCTGTTCGCGTGGAACCGTGGCGCCGAAGGGCTCGAACGAGTCGAGGCGCTGTGGCGCACCATGCGTCGCCGGGATCTGCTGCGCGTCAACCCCGGTAGCATGGCGTTGGCGATCACCGGGCGACGTCCGTCGTTCCTCGACAGCCGCCACGGTGAGGCGTTCCTGCGCCTGCACCTCGGCATCCGCCGCATCGAGGACGCGCCGACCCGACTGGCGATCGTCGCCGCAGACCTGAGCACGGGCCGCTCGGTGGTGGTCGACCGTGGTGAGGTCGTCACGGCGGTCATGGCCAGCACCGCCTTCCCCGGCGTCTACCCGCCGGTGACGATCGACGGTCGCACGCTGATCGACGGCGGCGTGGTCGCCGACATCCCGCTCGACGACACGGCCCGGCTCGGCGCGCAAAGCGCCGTGGTGATCACGGTGCCGGCCCTCGCCGAGAGCCCGCCGCCCCAGCACCCGCTGGACATCCTCTTCCGCGCCTCGACGTGGGGCGTCGAGGCCCACGGCCGCACGATGATGGCCCGGCCGCCCGCGGGCCTGACCGTGATCGAGATCCCGGCCCCGCCGTCGGCGGTGACCACCTTCGCCGTCGGCGATGGCGGCGCCATCATCGACGAAGCCTTCGCCCACACCCAGACCTGGCTGTCCACGTAGTCGGGTTCGCGAAGGGAACCCACCAGCTACGGGTAGATGCCGGCAGGTTCGAGGCCGTCGATGTCGGCTCGCCCGAAGAGCCAGGCCAGGCGGTGCCAGTCGGGGACGGCGAGCGCTTCGTCGGGCAGGGTGGTCAACCCCATCGGCTTGCGGCTGGCCCAGATCATCGTCAGTCGACCGAGCTCGGCGCGCACGTAGGTGCCCGGGAGCTGCGGCCAGTCGTACCCGGCGCCGAGGTCGATGTGGTGCACCGACACCTCGCGCCACCGGACCCACGGGATGTCCCGAGCCGGCCGAGGACCGAACAGGGTCATGCCGGAGACCTCCCACGACTCGGCCGAGAGGCGCGCCCAGCTGCCCTCCAGCGACCAGATCGTGCGGCGCACGTCGTCGACGAGGTCCTGCATCGGCCGGTCGGCGCCGGCGGCGATGTCGTCCTCGCGTTCGGCGAAGCCGCCGGGGTACATGTCCCACGACTCGCCGCGAGCCGCCCCGTCGATGATCCGCTGCAGGCCCTCGGCGTTGCGGGCGACGTGGCTCAACACGTGACCCGCCGTCCATCCGGGAAGCAGCGACGGTGTGGCGGCATCGAAGCCGTCCTCGGCGAGCCGATCGAGGTGAGCGAGGAGCACCTGGTGCGAGCCGGCCACTCCGGCCACGTCGTCGTCGAGTTGGCGTTGACGTTGCGCATCGAGATCAGCCATCGATCGCACCGTAACCGGGTCGGGAACGTGGCAACCTGTCCTCATGCAACTCGCGATGGTCGGTCTCGGTCGGATGGGCGCCAACATGGTCAGGCGGCTGCAGCGGGCGGGCCACGACTGCGTGGCCTACGACGTCAGCGCGTCGGCCGTGGAGTCGATGGTCGCTGAAGGCGCTCGCGGCGCGACGACGCCGCAGGAGCTGGTCGCGTCGCTCGCTGCTCCCCGCAACATCTGGCTGATGGTGCCGGCAGCGTTCGTCGGCGAGACGATCGATCGCTTCCTGCCGCTGCTGGAACCGGGCGACACGCTGATCGACGGTGGCAACTCGTGGTACCGCGACGACGTCGACCGGTCCACACCACTGGCGGCCAAGGGGATCAACTACCTCGACGTCGGCACGAGCGGCGGTGTGTTCGGTCTCGAGCGCGGCTACTGCCTGATGGTCGGCGGCCCGACCGAAGCGGTGCAGCGGTTGGCGCCGATCTTCGACACGCTGGCGCCGGGCATCGGCGACGTCGAGCGCACGCCGGGTCGCGACGGTGAGCCGCCGAGCGAGGAGCGCGGCTGGCTGCACTGCGGCCCGAGCGGCGCAGGTCACTTCGTCAAGATGGTCCACAACGGCATCGAGTACGGCTTGATGGCCGCATACGCCGAGGGCCTCAACGTGCTCGCCAGCGCCAACATCGGTGCGGCCGATCGGCCGAAGGACGCCGAGACCGCTCCGCTGACGCACCCCGAGTACTACCAGTACGACTTCGACCTGGCGGCGATCACCGAGGTGTGGCGGCGTGGCAGCGTGGTGGCCAGCTGGCTGCTCGACCTCACCGCGTCGGCGTTGCACGCCGACCCGCAGCTGTCCGCGTTCGAAGGACGGGTCAGCGACAGCGGCGAGGGCCGCTGGACGGTGCACGCGGCGATCGACGAAGGCGTGCCCGTTCCGGTGCTCAGCGCATCGCTGTACGAACGGTTCAGCTCACGAGGGCGTGGCGACACCGCCAACAAGATCCTCTCCGCCATGCGCGCCCAGTTCGGTGGCCACGCCGAGTCGAAGACCGGGCACTGAGATGATCACCGGCACGCAGCCTCCCGCAGATGCACTGGTCCTGTTCGGAGCGACCGGCGACCTGGCCAAGCGCAAGCTGTTCCCGGCGCTGTACGCGCTGGAGCACCGCGGCAAGCTCAACGTCCCCGTCATCGGCGTGGCCCGCAGCGATTGGACGGACGCTGCGTTCTGCGAGCACGCCCACGACGCGATCATCTCGGCGATCCCCAACGCAGCCGCGGCCACCATCGACTCGCTGCTCAAGCGGCTCGACCTGATCCAGGGTGACTACGGCGACGCGGCGACGTGGCAGTCGCTCGCCGACACCCTCGAGAAGCACCACAGCAGCACCGCCGTGTTCTACATGGCCATCCCACCGACGATGTTCCCCACGGTGGCCGAATCACTGGCCTCCGTCGGGCTCAACGATCGCGGCCGCATCGTGGTCGAGAAGCCGTTCGGTCGCGACCTCGACAGCGCCCGCGAGCTGAACGTCACGTTGCACTCCGTGTTTCCCGAGGAGCGCATCTTCCGCATCGATCACTACCTCGGCAAGGAGAGCGTCGAGGACCTGTTGGTGTTCCGGTTCTCCAACACGTTGCTGGAGCCGGTGTGGAACCGCAACTACGTCCGCAGCGTGCAGATCACGATGAGCGAGACGATCGGTGTCGAGGGTCGCGGCTCGTTCTACGACAGCGTCGGCACGATCCGCGACGTGCTGCAGAACCACCTCCTGCAGACAGCGGCGCTCGTGGCGATGGAGCCGCCGGTCGGGCCGGACTCGAGCTACCTGCAGGACGAGAAGGCCAAGGTGTTCGCGGCGATGCGCCCGATCGATCCGTCCGCCATGGTGCGCGGCCAGTACGTCGGCTACCGCGACGAGCCCGGTGTCGCCGCCGACTCGACGGTGGACACGTTTGCGGCTGTGCGGCTGGAGATCGACTCGTGGCGCTGGGCCGGCGTGCCGTGGTACGTGCGCTGCGGCAAGGCGCTGGCGGTGAACGCCACCGAAGTGGTGGTCGAGTTCCGCGAGCCGCCGAGCCTGCTGTTCGACGAGGCGGGTGGCCCGACGCCGGAGCGCAACCTCGTGCGCTTCCGCCTCGGCAAGAACGACGGCGTCACGTTCACGCTGCAGGCCAAGACTCCGGGACAGCACCTCGACAGCCAGAACGTCGACGTCGCCGTCGACTTCGCCGCCGCGCTGGGCGAGCGACAGGAGGCGTACGAGCGTCTGCTCGACGACGCCATCGCCGGTCAGCCGCGCCGCTTCGCCCGCGAGGACGTCGTCGAGCAGAGCTGGCGAGTCGTGCAGCCCGCCCTCGACACCCCCGGCCCGGTGCACCCCTACTTCCGCGGCTCGTGGGGCCCCGCCGAAGCCGAGAAGATCCTCTGCGGCGACCACTGGTTCACGCCCTCCGCGAACTGAGTTGCCTCCCGAGCGTGATCAGTCGGGTGAGCGCTTGGGGACGACGACGACGGTGCCGTCGGGTTCGTGGAGGACGCGCACGCTGACGCCGTAGAACTCACTCAGCGTCTCGGCGCGCAGGACGGATGCGGCGTCGCCGGTGGCGACGACGTGTCCCTGGTGCAGGAGGCACAGGCGATCGCTGTAGAGGCCGGCGAGGGTGAGGTCGTGCATCGCCGACACGACGGTGAGGCCGTGCTCGCGCCGCAGCTTGTCGACCAGCTCGAGTGCCTGCTGCTGGTGGCCGATGTCGAGCGCACTCGTCGGTTCGTCGAGCAGGAGCACCGGCGCTTCCTGCACCAGAGCGCGCGCGATCACGAGCCGTTGACGCTCGCCGCCGCTGAGCGTGCTGATCATCCGGTCCGAGAAGTCGGTCAGGTCGAGCCGGCGCAGCACGTCGTGGACGAGTGCGCGGTCGTGCTTGGTCTCGGTTCCGAAGTAGGAGATGTACGGGTTGCGTCCGAGGAGCGCGTACTCGAACGAGGTCATCGCCTCGGGAAGCAACGGCTCCTGGGCGACGTAGGCAACGAGCGCGGCGCGGCGCGTCGTCGAACGCAGGCCGATGGATGCGCCGTCGACGCTGATCGTGCCGGTGTGCGCGACGAGACCGGCGACCGCGCGCAGCACGCTCGACTTGCCGGCGCCGTTCGGTCCGATGAGGCACAGCCACTCGCCGGGGCGGACCGTGTCCGTGAAACCGGCGACGGCAACGTTCCTGCGATACGCCACCCGCATCGCGTCGAACGACAGCGAGCTCATCGAGTGGACGACCGAGTGCGCAGCAGCAGGATGAAGAACGGAGCGCCGAAGAAGGCCGTCACGACGCCGATGGGCGTCTCGCCGCCGGCGCTGAGCATGCGCGCCGGGATGTCGGCGAGCACGAGGAACGCCGCTCCGAGCAACAGGCTGAGCGGCAGAACGCGGCGGTACGAGAACCCGGCCATAAGGCGAACGCAATGCGGCACGATGATCCCGACGAAGCCGATCAGGCCGCTGACGCTGACGACTGCCGCGGTGCCGATCGTTGCCGCCAGCACGACGACCAAGCGGACGCGACCGACGTTGGTGCCGAGCGTCGTGGCTTCGTCGTCACCGACGCGCAGCACGTCGAGGTGCCGTCGATGGGCAAGGAGGACGATCGACGACACCAGCACGTAGGGCAGCACCAGACGCACGTCGCTCCAGCTCGCAGTGGTCAGCCTTCCGAGGATCCAGGTGTAGACCTCCTTGATCACGTCCGTGTTGCGTTGCAGCACGAACGACTGGATCGCCGTCATCAACGACGTCACCGCCACGCCGGCGAGCACGAGCGACACGCTGTTGCGAGCCGCGCCGAACGAGGCGCCGGCGAGGTAGGTGATCCCCACCGCCACGAGGCCACCCACGAACGACACCGCCGGCAGCGGATCGATCGGCCAACCACTGGTCGACGTCCGGCCGGCGGCGAAGACGATCGTCGCACCGAGGCCCGCGCCGGCGGCGACGCCGAGCAGGTACGGATCGACGAGGCGGTTGCGGAAGACGCCCTGGAAGCTCGCGCCGGAGAGCGACAACGTCGAGCCGACCAACGCGGCAAGCACGACGCGGGGCATGCGGATGTGCCAGATGATCTTCCAGTTGGCCGACGACACCGTGCCCGCCGGACCGATCATCACCCCGGCCACGACCGCGCCGGCCAGCAACAGGATGGCGGCGGGGATCCACCACCAACCTGTCGCTCGTCGCGACGCAGTCGTGAGCACGGGGTTCCCGTCGATCAGACCGGAGCGACCGGCAGCTTGTTCAACGTGTCGGCGATCGCCTGCACGTAGTCGACGATGCGCGGCCCCCAGCGGGAGGCGATGTCATCGTCGATCGCGACCACGCCGTCGCTCTTCACCGCAGCGATGTCGCCCCAACCGTCTCGAGCGGCCACCGTCGTCGGATCCTGCTGGCAGCACTTGCCATCTGCGAGGAAGATCAACGCCGGGTCCTGGCTGATGATGAACTCTGCCGACAGCTGCGGGTAGTCGTTGCCGGCCTCCGCTGTGTCGGCGATGTTCTGCATGCCGAAGAGCCCGTAGACCTTGCCGATGAACGTGTTCGAGGTGGCGCTGTAGAAGTCCGGCGAGAGCTCGTGGTAGTAGGAGATCGGTGAGTCGAACTTCGGCGCGCTGGCGATTGCGGCGTCGATCCCGGTCTGGATCTGGCTGACCACTTCGGCTGCCTCGGCGATGTGACCGGTGGTCGCACCGAGCTGCTCGATCTGCGTGTAGATGTCGTCGAACGTGGTGGCCGACGGGCCGGACCACACCGTGATGCCCAACGCTCCGAGCTGGCCGGTGAGGTCGTTGAAGTCGTCGCCGATGACGACGAGGTCGGGCTCGAGGGCGGCGATCGCCTCGACGTTCGGCTCGAAGCCGGACAGGTCGTGCGGCTTGTCGAGGGCCTCGGCGGGGAAGTTGGACTGGTCGTCGATGGCGATGATCTGATCGCCGGCGCCGATGGCGAACAGCATCTCTGTGCCGGTCGGCGAGAGGCTGACGATCTTCGTCGGCACATCGGCGGGGTCGGTTGCCGGTGTCGTGCCGGCCGGGTCGGTGACGGGCACCGTGTCCGCCGTCGTGTCCGGGGTCGTGGCCGGAGTGGTGGCGGGCGCTTCGGTGCCCACTCCCTCCTTGTCGCTGCCGCACGCGGCGAGCACGAGGATCGACGCGCCGAGCGCGGCGACGAGTTGACGCTTCATGAAAAATCCTCCATGTGGATGGAGGACAAGTGAGGAGCCGGCGGCAGCACCGCCGCGAACCGCCCTTGCCTCGAGGGTCTGTGTTTCGCGCACAGGAGGGAGGCGACCGGGCTCGCCGAGGCACGGAACCGTGCTCGGACCACCGTTGCGGGACAGCGTCGGGTTCTCACCGACTTCGCTCCGTACCGTGCGTTCGGCGAACCGAACGAGACGACGTTACTCGACCCGTGCGTATGCTCCCAGCCGATGAGCCCCGACCCGCCGAGCCCAGACCCCAACGACACAGCCACCCAACCACTGGTCGAGGATCCGCGGCCGAGCGGCCTGCAGCGTGCCGACTCGCTGCTGCTCGTGAACACCGGCGACGGCAAGGGCAAGAGCAGCGCGGCGTTCGGCGTGATGCTGCGCTCGGTGGCGATGGGCTGGAAGGTCGCCGTGCTGCAGTTCATCAAGAGCGGCGACTGGAAGGTCGGCGAGGAGAAGATCGGTCGCCAGCTCGGCGTCGAGTGGCACGCGCTCGGCGAGGGCTTCACGTGGGACACCCAGAACCCGGATCACGATCGTGAGGTCGCTGCACGAGCGTGGGCGACCGCTGCCGCTGTGCTGGCCGCGGGCGAGCACCGATTGGTGATCCTCGACGAGCTGACCTACATGTGCACGTGGGGGTGGATCTCCACCGACGAGGTCGTCGCCACGCTGTCGAACCGGCCGCACGACATGAACGTGATCGTCACCGGCCGCGACTGTCCGCAGGCGATCATCGACATCGCCGACACGGTCACCGAGATGCGCAAGGTCAAGCACGCCTACGACCAGGGCATCACGGCCAAGAAGGGCATCGAGTACTGATGGCGACGACGTTGCTGCTGGGCGGCGCCCGCAGCGGCAAGTCGTCGCTGGCGGTCGACCTCGGCAAGCGGCACGACGGCGACGTGTGCGTCATCGCCACGGCAGAGCCGTTCGACGACGACCTGCGCGAGCGCATCGCCCGCCACGTCGCCGAACGCCCGCCGTGGCCGACGATCGAGGAGCCGCTCGACCTCGCCGGCGCGTTGCGGTCGGTGCCCGACGGCTCGCTCGTCATCGTCGACTGCGTCACCGTGTGGATGGGCAACTTGTTCCACCACCTCGACGATGCGGCGCGAGCCGAACGAACGGATGCGTTCGTCGACGCGCTGTCGGCGCGCTCCGATCCGACCGTCGTCATCAGCAACGAGGTCGGCATGGCACTCGTCTCGGAGCACGATCTCGGACGACGGTTCACCGACGCGCTCGGACAGCTGAACAAAGCCATCGCGACGATCGCCGATCGATCGCTGTTGATCGTCGCCGGCAGAGCCCTGCCGCTGCAGGACCCATGGGAGCTCATGTGAACGACTGGCTTCGCGATTCGTTGACGGTGCTCCCGCCTGCCGATGTCACGTCCGGCGATGCCGTGCGCACACGCGCCGCCGAGATCCTCCGACCGGCCGGCGCGCTCGATCGCCTCGATCGCGTCGCGGCCTGGGTGGCCGAGTGGCAGCGCACCTCGCAACCAGCGGTGCGCCGGCCCGCAGCACTGATCTTCGCCGCCGACCACGGCGTCGCGTCTGCCGGGGTCAGCAACTACCCGGCCGACGTCACCGGGGCGATGCTCGCCGCCTACCGCGCCGGCAAGTCGACGATCAACGCCTTCGCCGCGATCGCCGGTGCGACCGTCGAGGCGATCGACGTGGGCGTCGGTCGACCGACCGGCGACATCCGCGTCGAGGCGGCACTCTCCGCTGAGCGCTTCGACGAGGCCGTCGCCGGGGGGCGCTCCGCGGTGGAAGCGCTCGATGCCGACCTCCTGGTGCTCGGCGAGATGGGCATCGGCAACACCACCGCCGCAGCGGCCATCGCTGCCGCGCTGTCCGGCGCTGACGATGTCGACGTCTGGGTCGGGCGAGGCACCGGCGTCGACGACGAGGGCCTGGCGCGCAAGCGCGAGGCCGTGCGCGCCGCCGTCGCCCGCATCGCCGGCACGACCGACCCGCTGGAGGTGCTGCGCGAGGTCGGCGGGGCTGAGCTCGTCGCCATCGCTGCGGCAATCGTCGCCGCCCGGCTGCGCAACCTGCCGGTGGTGCTCGACGGCTACGTCGTCACCGCCGCTGCGCTGCCGCTCTCGGTCGTCGCCACTGGCGCGTTGGACCACTGCCTGGTCGGCCACTGCTCGGCCGAACCGGGTCATCGGATGCTCGTGGATCGCCTCGGCAAGGAGCCGTTGCTCGACCTGTCGATGCGCCTCGGCGAGGGCTCCGGGGCAATGGCCTCGGTGCCGTTGATCGCCATGGCGTGCGCCGGCATCACCGAGGTGCCCACCTTCGGCGAGTGGTTCGGCTGAGCTGAGCCGCATGGGCCTGCTCGCCGCCGTCCAGTTCCTGACGCGCATCCCGGTGCGGTTGCGTCGCGAGCCGTCGCTGGCCGGCGCTGCGCCATGGTTCCCGATCGCCGGGGTGTTGATCGGCGCTGCCGTCGGTGGGTCGGCCGCCGGGCTGTGGCACGTGGTCCCGCCGCTCGTTGCTGCGGCGGTTGCGGTCGCGCTCGGCGTGCTGATCACGGGCGCCTTTCACGAGGACGGACTGGCCGACGTCGCCGACGCGTTCGGCGGCGGGTGGACGGTCGAGCGCCGGCTTGAGATCCTCAAGGACCCGCGGCACGGCTCGTACGGCGTTGCCGCGATGTGCGCGTCGATCGTCATCCGCGTCGTCTGCGTGGGCTCGCTGCCAGGGCCCGGAGCCGTGTTCGTCGCCGTCATCGCCGCGCACGCGGTGGGTCGGGCGGCCGCAGTGGCGTTGATGGCCACGCAGCCGATCGCGACCGCCGACGGCCTCGGCGCCGGCTACGCCCGGGCCCTGTCCCTCCCGCGTGCTTGGCTCGGCATCGCCGCCGGCATCGGCCTGTCGGCCATCGCCATCGGCTGGTGGATCGGCCCCGTCATCGCGGCCGCGCTCGTCGGCGCCGCGGCAGTTGCGTGGCTCGCCCACCGCAAGATCGGCGGCATCACCGGCGACGTCCTCGGCGCCTGCGAGCAAGTCGTCGAGTGCCTCGCCCTCGTCGTGCTCACCGGCCTCGCCACCCACCACCCCGTGTCGACTTTGCTACCGATCCGGTAGCAAAGTCGACACGCGTGGCAACCACATGGGCGAGCCGTGCGTCGATGACATCGTGAGCGAGAGCGCGCGGGCCGACGAACCACTGCTGGCGGCTCATCTCGCGCGGGCAGACGCCAACGACGGGTTCGCCGCTTGCTACGCGCTGCACCGCGATGAGATGTTCCGCATCGCCCAGCTGATGACCGGGTCCCCGTCGGCCGCGGAGGAGATCGTGCAGGAGTCGTTCGTGCGCGTCTACGAGCGGTGGGACGAGCTGCGCCTCCCCGTTGCCTACCTGCGGACTTGCGTCGTCAACCGCAGCCGTTCGTGGTTGCGACGCCGGCGGCTGGTGCGCCGCCACGCTGAGGTGCGAACGGCCGTGGAGCTGCACGTCGACCGACCGAATGAGCTCGGCGATGCGCTGACACGGCTCTCGCCGCGTGCCGTCAGTGTCGTCGTGCTGCGGTACTACAGCCGACTTTCAACTGCCGAGGTGGCGGCGACGTTGAAGATCTCCGAGGGAACCGTCAAGTCCACGTTGGCGCGCGCCCTCGCCAAGCTGAGGAAGGAACTGGAATGACCATCGATCTGGAAGAACGCCTCGAAAGAGAGCTCCCCGGTCTCGTCGTCCGATCGACGCCATCACGTGGTGGCTTGCTCGCCGTCGAGGCGCGCGTTCGGCAACGCCGGCGGCGACGGCGCGGCTCGATGCTCGGCGGCGGATTGCTCGTCGTCGTCGTCGGGCTGGTCGCCTTCACTGCGACTCGACGTCCCGATGATCACGCTGAGCTGCGCGCAACGTTTCGACCGCCCGGACTCGAGGTGCCGCTCATGGCCGTTGCCCCGTCGGACCCACCGACCAACCTGATCGTGAAACCGGGCTCGTCGGTCTCGATCAGCTACCCCGGGCGTCCCGCGCTCGATCTGTACATCACCATCGGCTTCTACGAGGGCCACGCCGTTCAGGAGCAGTGCCTGGTGAGCGAGTTCGACGGCGGCGGCTGCACTCCGTTCCTCGACACGCCGCCGCAAGCGATCGGGATCAGTTCCACCATCGACAACGGCGGAGACGCTCAAGGGATCGATCACGACCTCTGGAGCTGGACGGGGCTGCCGGACTCGGCCGCGTTCGTGTCATTCGCCGACGGTGCACACGAGGAGGTCTGGCAACGCCCGATCGCCGGCGTCGCCGCGTTCCAGATCGACGGTCCCACCGGCGACCGACTCGGCATCGCCTACGACTCCCAGGGCAACGTCGTTGCGCGTAGCGATGAGATCAGTCCCGCGAAGGTGCCGCAGTTCCCCCCGTTCGACTGGACGCGGCTGACCCAGGAGCAGAAGGACCAGCTGTGGATCGTCATCGACTCGGCGATGCGTTCGTGCCTCGCCGCCGCGGGCGACGATGCCTGGGCGGAGTGCGTCGCCGCGACGGATCAGACGATGGTCGACTGGCTGATTCGGAACACCTGACCCCCGTTTCTGGATGTCTGAGCGCGGCACTGTGCCGCGCTCAGACATCCAACTCGCGGTGGGTCAACTCGCAGCGAGTTGGGCGATGCGGGTGATGCCTTCGACGAGGTCGTCGTCGCCGAGGGCGAAGGAGAAGCGCGCGTAGCCGGGCGTGCCGAAGGCCTCGCCGGGGACGAAGGCGACCTTGGACTCGCTGAGCACGAGGTCGGCCAGTTCGAGCGTGTTCGTGGCCACCTTGCCGGCGAGCGGCCGGTTGAGCAGCGACTCGACGTTCGGGTAGCAGTAGAAGGCACCCTGCGGCTCCAGGCAGGTGACGCCCGGGATCTCGCCGAGCATCCGGTGCATCGTGCGGCCGCGACGCTCGAACGCCTCACGCATCATCGCCACCGCCGAGAGGTCGCCACTGACCGCTGCAAGCGCCGCGGCCTGCGCGACGTTGCTGACGTTCGACGTGGCGTGCGACTGGAAGTTGATCGCCGCCTTCATGACGTCGTTCGGTCCGATCATCCAACCGACGCGCCAACCGGTCATCGCGTACGTCTTGGCGACGCCGTTGACGATGATGCACTGATCGACGAGGTCGGGCACGAGCGTGGGCATCGACGTGAACTCGTGCGGGCCGTAGGTGAGGTGCTCGTAGATCTCGTCGGTGATCACCCACACGCCGTGCTCGACGGCCCACTTGCCGATCGCTTCCACCTCGGCCGGCGGGTACACCGCGCCGGAGGGGTTGTCCGGGCTGACGAACAGCAGCACCTTGGTGCGCGGGGTCCGCGCCGCTTCGAGCTGCTCGACGGTGACGCGGAAGCCGGTCTCCTCATCGGTCTGCACGACCACCGGGACACCGCCGGCGAGGGTGACCGCTTCGGGGTAGGTGGTCCAGTACGGGGCGGGCACGATGACCTCGTCGCCCGGATCGCACAGCGCAGCGAAGGCGGTGAACACCGCGTGCTTGCCGCCGTTGGTCACGAGCACCTGGCTCGCGGCGCACTCGTAGCCGGAGTCGCGCTTGGTCTTCACCGCGATCGCCTCACGCAGGTCGGGCAGGCCGGCAGCGGGCGTGTAGCGATGCATCGCCGGGTTGCGACAGGCGGCCACCGCGGCATCGACGATGTGCTCCGGGGTCGGGAAGTCGGGCTCACCCGCACCGAAGCCGATGACGTTCTCGCCCTTGGCCTTCAGCGCCTTGGCCTTGGCGTCGACGGCCAGGGTTGCGGATTCGGCGATGGCAGCGAGCCGGGCGGACGTTCGGTTCACGATGGACCCTTTCAGGGTGGGAGGTCGGGGAAAGCGCACCGAGCCTACGCCGCTGTGCTCCACGGGATCCCGAAACATAACGTCAAGTCCGTTGGTGGTTCCGGGGCCGCACGGCCAGACTGACCCCGTGACCGTCACGCCCCCCACCATCGACCCGCGCTCGATCACCATCCCCGCCGATCTGCTGCCGTCCGATGGCCGCTTCGGGTGCGGCCCCTCCAAGGTCCGCGCCGAAGCCGTCCTCGCTCTGGCTCAGTCGAACAGCCGCCTGCTCGGCACGTCCCATCGTCAGGCTCCGGTGAAGAACCTGGTCGGCGCCGTCCGTCAGGGGCTCAGCGAGCTGTTCTCGCTCCCCGACGGGTGGGAGATCGTCCTCGGCAACGGCGGCTCGACGATGTTCTGGGACATCGCCACCTTCGGCCTCGTCGCCGACCGCAGCCAGCACCTCGTGTTCGGCGAGTTCTCGTCGAAGTTCGCCGAGGCGTCGGCCGCCGCGCCTCACCTCGGCGAGCCGGTCGTGGTCCGCAGCGAGCCCGGTGACCACCCCGACATCCCCGCGACTGCGGCCGACGGCATCGACGTCGTCGCGCTCACCCACAACGAGACCTCCACCGGCGTGGCGATGAACCTGCGCCGCCCGAGTGGCGACGCGCTCGTGATCGTCGATGCGACCTCGGCCGCGGGTGGTCTGGCGTGGCAGCCGAGCGAGGTCGACGTCTACTACTTCGCACCGCAGAAGTGCTTCGCCAGCGACGGCGGCCTGTGGCTGGCGGCGTGCTCCCCCGCTGCCATCGAACGCATCCGCACCATCGGCTCCACCAAGCGATGGACGCCCGCGTCGCTCGACCTGCAGATCGCGCTCGACAACTCCGTCGCCAACCAGACCTACAACACGCCTGCGCTCGCCACCCTCGTCCTGCTCGACCAGCAGATCCAGTGGATGCTCGGCAACGGCGGTCTCGGCTGGTGCATCGATCGGACCGCCGCGTCCGCTGCGCACCTCTACGGGTGGGCCGACGCACGCGAGTGGGCCACGCCGTTCGTCACCGACCCGGCGAAGCGCTCGTCCGTCGTGGGCACCATCGACATCACCGGCGTCGACGCCAACGACGTGTGCGCCGCGCTGCGGGCCAACGGGATCGTCGACACCGACAGCTACCGCAAGCTCGGCCGCAACCAGTTGCGCATCGGCATGTTCCCGTCCGTCGAGCCCGACGACGTCGCCCAGCTCACCCGCTGCATCGATCACGTCGTAGAGGCGCTCGCTTGACGAGCGAGGTGCTGACCACCGCGTTCGACGGGCTGGCCGCAGTCAACCGTCCGATCATGGTGCTGGCGCTGCGCGGCCTGTTCGACATCGCCGAGGTGGCCACCGACGCGATCGACGAACTGCTCACGGGCAAGGTGGCGCCGATCGTCGCCTCGATCGACGCCGACCCGTTCTACGACTTCACCCAGGAACGCCCGCAGGTGGAGATCGATCACATCGAGAACCAGAACATCATCTGGCCGGAGAACGACTTCCGCCTCGTCCGCTTCCCTGGCGGCGCACACGATCTGGTCGTGCTGGCCGGGGTGGAGCCGCATCTGCGTCTGGCCTCGTTCGCCGACGCGATCATCGAAGTCGCCGCGGCGATGCAGTGCGAGGTGGTCGTCACCGTCGGCGCCGGCGCCGAACCCGTGCCGCACTCGCGGCTTCCGTCCGTGGTCGGCAGCAGCACGAACGACGGTCTGGTTCGCGCGCTGAACCTGTCGCGGCCGAGCTACCAGGGCGTCACCGGTCTGGTCGGTGTGCTGCAGGAGCGGCTCGATCGCGCCGGCATCCCAGCGGTGTCGCTGCGCGTGGGCGTACCGCACTACCTCGGCAACGCCAAGCACCCGCAGTCCTCGTCGGCGCTGCTGCGCCGGTTGGAGCAGGTGCTCGGCGTGCCCACCGGCCACGAGCGCCTCGGCGAGGAAGCGATGCGTTGGCGGACGTTGCACGACGAGGCCGTGGCCGAGGACGATCAGGCGAGCTCGTACGTGTCGATGCTCGAGCGCGAGTACGACCGCCGCGCCGAAGCCGCGCTACCGAGCGCGGACGACCTGGCCGCCGAGTTCGAACGCTTCTTGCGCGAGCAGCGCCCGGGCGACCAGACCGATCAGGACGGCTGATCAGCTCCGTGACGGGAAACAAGTTCAGGACTGCGGCAACGCAGCTGTTCGTCGCGCTCTCCGTGATGCTGGCCGTCCCCGGTCCCGGCGACCGGACGGCCTCCGCGGCACCTCCCGCCGGCGCGTCGTCGTTCACCGCGGTTGCCCCCTCGCGATTGGTGGACACGCGCGCCACCGAAGGCGCGTTCGGCTTCACCCGGATCTCGTCGAACGTCATCCGCGTCAAGGTCGCCGGCCGCAATGGCGTGCCGACGACGGCGATCGCCGCCGTGCTCAACGTGACCATCGTCGATCCGGTGGCGGCCGGCTACGCCACCGTGTTCCCCAGCGGCGAACCGCTGCCGGTGGCATCGAGCCTCAACGCCGATTGGCCGGGCCGCGTGATCGCCAACATGGTCACCGCGAAGCTCGGCGCCGACGGTTCGGTCGACATCTACACGAGCGTGGCGATGAACCTCGCCGTCGACATCTCCGGCGCGTACGTGCCGGCGAGCACCGACGTCGCCGCCGGACGGTTGGTCACCGTGCCGGGAGGATCGATCCGCGTGATGGACACGCGTGCCACCGGGTTCGTCGACCCCGGCATCACACGCGCCGTCGACCTGCGTGGCGCGGGTGTGCCGAACGGAGCCAGCGCGGTCGTCATCAACCTCACCGCGGCCGATGCGGTTCCGGGCTTCTGGACGGCGTATCCGGCGAGCACGACGCGACCGCCGACGAGCACGCTCAACATCGACGAGCTGTGGCAGACGCGACCGGGTCAGGCGATCGTCCCGCTGACCGGTGGCGCGCCGTTCATCAACGTCTACACGCAGTCAGGCGGCCAGTTGATCGTCGACGTCGCCGGTTGGTTCACGGGCGCGTCGAGCCCCGTCGGCAGCGACGGCCTGTTCGTCCCGACGACGCCGCGACGCCTGCTCGACACGCGCCAGCGCAGTGCCCTCGCACCGTGGAACGGCAGCGCGTTCGAGTTCGCCGTCGGCGACCCGGGTGCACCGGCATCGGCGGTCGCGCTGAACATCACGGCCACCGACCCGTGGGACGCAGGGTTCGTCACCGCCTACCCGGCTGGAGCCGTGCGCCCCGGCACCTCGTCGCTGAACCTGGTGAAGGTCGGCCAGACGATCGCCAACCACGCGATCACGCGCATCACGGATCGCGGCGCGGCAGTGTTCACGCAGTCGGGCGTGCACCTCGTCGTCGACCTCGCCGGCTGGTACCTCGGCGCGCCAGGCGCGGCCTCGCAGCCGGTCCCGGCGATCCCCAACTACACACCGAACGTGGCGACGCAGGTGCAGATCCCCAGCATCCAGTCGACGCTGCCGATCGGCACGGGCAAGTACCTCGACCCGATCGCCGATCGCGGCATCGCTGCCGGCTTCACCGGTCTGTCCAACGTCGCCGCCACGGGCAACGTCATGCTGTTCGCGCACCGAACCACCCATGGCGGCGTGTGGCGTTGGTTGCACGCCATCCCGATCGGAGCGACGTTCACGCTCGTCGGCGCCGACGGGCACCTCTACGACTACGTCGTCTACCGCCGCGACGTCGTGCGGCCGACCGCCGCATCGATCGCCAACCTGACGATCGGCGGCGGACCGATCACCGCACAGCTCGTCGCCTGCTCGAAGCCGAACTTCGAGCCGACCAGCACGAGCTTCCGCATCGTCATCACGGGCCGCCTCTTCCGCGTGCGCTGAACGGCGGCGCCGGGTCAGAACTTGGTGAGCGAGAGCGTGTTGCCGTCGGGGTCGGCGAACCACGCCACCTGCGCGGTGCTCGGCGACTGCCAGATGCCGCGATCGTCCTGCTCGAGCCCGTCGAAGCGCAGCATCGTCACGCCTCGCGCAGTGAGCTCGTCGATCTCGGCGGCGATGTCCGGCGTGTCCCAGCCGAGCACCGTGCCGCCGACAGCGCGGTGGTCGGCAACGGGCGTCACGCGGATCATCGTCGGGCCGGAGCGCAGGACCAGCGCGAACGGCGAGTCCTCGACGAACTCGAGACCCAGCACGTCGACGTAGAAGGCGCGGGCTCGCACCGCATCGGTGACGTGGACGAAGGCGACCGGCGGCAACGAGGAGAGCATGCGGCCGATCGTAGGTTCAGCGCTTGCGGCAGGTGTACGCGCCATATGCGCGCCGGACGTACTCGACGTCGAGCACGTCGAAGCCGGCGTGGTCGAGCAGCGGCTCGAACAGCCAGCGGAAGGTGCTGAACTCGATGCGCACGTGTTCGGCGAGCTCGTCGGACGTCCACCCCTTCGCCGGATCGTCGACCGCGCCGGAGAACCAGTCCGCCATGAACTCATCGACCTCGTCGAGCTCGATGTCGTAGATCAGATCGCGAACGCGCAGCACGCCACCGGGTGCCAGCAGCGATGCGATTCGTCGCAGCGCAACGCCCTTCCAGAAGTCAGGCAACTGGTGCAGCGCGTTGCGCGTGAACACCGCATCGACCGGGGAGCCGTCGTGCTCGTACGACAGGAATCCCGCCTCGACGACGGTGACGTTGTCGAGACCCGCACCGGCGACGCGACGACGCAACTGGGCCGCCATCGCCGGCGAGACGTCGACGGCGATCACGCGACCGACGAGCGGCGCGATGTCGACCACGAACCGACCCGTGCCGGCACCGAGGTCGACCACAGTGGAGTCCGGCCCGATCCCCTGGCGGAGCAGCGCGGTGACATCCTCGGCCGGTTCGTACCCGGCCTTGGCCTCGTACCCGGCCACATACGCCTCGTCGAGGTGCTCCGCCCCGGCGTAGACGACCTCCTCGATCCACCAGCTGCTGCTCATGATGATGCCTCCGTCGATGGCCGGTGCATCCACCAGCACTGCGGGCCGTCATCGCCGAGCCGCTCCTCGGCGATCACCTCGAAGCCGAGGGTGCGGTAGAAGGCGACGTTGGACGCCTTCATCGTCTCCAGCTGCACGCCGAGGCCGAGCGCGTCGGCTGCCTCGATGCCGGGCTGCACCACGCGCCGCCCGTAGCCCTTGCGCTGGTGCTCCGGAGCGACGCCGAGGATGTGCAGGTACGCGTGCGGCTGCGCGGGTCGATGCACCGGCAGCATGGCGACGCCGGCGCCGACGGACTCCAGCCGGGCGGCGCCGACGAGCTCGGCGAACAGCTCACCCATCACCGGCAACGCCGCGTGCTCCAGTGGTGCATCGCTGGGGATGCGCCAGGCCGCGGCTGCGACGACCTCGTCCTCCACTGTCAGCACGTCGAGTCGACCTGACACCGCGTAGGTGTCGGTGTACAGGCCGAGCAGCGCTGCCGTGCGCGACGCGCGAGTCGCGTCGGCACCGGCCAGCATCCAGGTGAACATCGGATCGTCGGCGAAGGCAGCGCCGACCACGGCGCGCACGGCCAGGGCTTGTTCCAGCGAGACGGTCATGCGGCAGTCTCGCGAATGCGGTCAGCCTGCGACGGCGCGGAAACCTGCGTCGAGGTCGGCGAGGATGTCGTCGATCGACTCGAGGCCGACGCTGAGGCGCACGAGACCCGGGTACACCCCGGTGCTCGCCTGCTCCTCCTCGGTCAGCTGGCTGTGCGTCGTGCTCGCCGGGTGGATGACCAGGCTGCGCACGTCGCCGATGTTGGCCACGTGGCTGTGCAGCTCCAACGCCTCGACGAACTTCTGGCCGACCTCTTTGCCACCCTTGATGTTGAAGGCGATGATGCTGCCGAAGCCCTTGCCGCGGCCGTACTTCAGCGCCCGCTCGTGCCATGGGCTGTCGGGCAGACCGGCGAAGGCAACGCTCTCGACCTCGTCGCGCTTCGTCAACCACTCGGCCACCTTGTTGGCGTTCTCGAAGTGACGCTCCATGCGCAGGCTCAACGTCTGCAGGCCCTGCTGGAACAGGAACGCGTTGAACGGAGAGATGGCCGAGCCGAGGTCGCGCAGCAGCTGCACGCGAGCCTTGATGATGAACGAGCCGTGACCGAGCGCCGGCCAGTAGGCCAGGCCGTGGTAGCTCGGGTCGGGCTCGGTGAAGTTCGGGAAGCGGCCGCTGGCACCGAAGTCGAACGTTCCACCGTCGACGATGGCACCGCCGATGGAGGTGCCGTGCCCGCCGATGAACTTGGTCAGGCTGTGCACGACGATGTCGGCGCCCCACTCGATCGGGCGGATGAGGTACGGGGTCGGCACCGTGTTGTCGACCACGAGCGGGATGCCGTTGTCGTGAGCGACCTTGCTGACGCCCTCGATGTCGAACACGTCGTTGCGCGGGTTGGCCAGCACCTCGCCGTAGAAGAGCTTGGTGTTCGGCCGGATCGCCGTGCGCCACTGCTCCAGATCGTGCGGGTCGTCGACGAAGGTGACCTCGATGCCCAACTTCGGCAGCGTGTAGTGCAGCAGGTTGTAGGTACCGCCGTAGAGCGACGGGCTGGCGACGATGTGGTCACCGTTCTCCGCGAGCGTGAGGATCGTCAACGTCTCGGCGGCCTGGCCGGAGCTGACCACCAGCGTGCCGGGCAGACCGACGGCGGTGGTGACGCCACCCTCGAGGCTGTTCAGTCGCTGCTCGACGACGAGCTGCGTCGGGTTCATGATGCGCGTGTAGATGTTGCCGATCTCGGCGAGTGCGAACAGGTTCTGCGCGTGCGCTGCGTCGCGGAACTCGAAGCTGGTCGTCTGGTAGATCGGCGTCGCCCGAGCGCCCGTGGCCGGGTCCGGCTCACCGCCGACGTGGATCTGACGCGTCTCGAAACCCCATTGTTCTGACATGCCGGGGACCCTACGCCCCAAATCCCGACCATTCAAGTCGGATATTGGTGCACCCGAGTTCGCTGTCACAGACTGAACACGTCCGGTGTCTTTGCGGGGGTGCGTGAGGTGGTGATCAACAGCGAGCCCGACGAGGCGCAGGACGAGCCGATCGAACGGCTGCTCCATCGGCTGTACCCCTCCTTGCGCCGCTTCGCCTCCGTGGTTGCTCCGCGCGAGATCGCTCCCGACGACCTGCTGCAGGACGCGCTCGTCGGCATGCTGCGTCGAGGTGTCGACCTGATCGACGATCCGGCGGCGTACGCGCGGCGGGCGATGGTCAACCTGGCCTCGAACCACCGTCGCGGCCTCGGCCGGTTGCACCACGCGATGAGTCGCCTCGCCGTCGATGCGAGCGGCTCGATCGCCGACCACTACCCATCGGACCTCGGCCACCTCGCTGCGCTGCGCCCCGAGGCGCGCGCCGTGCTGTACATGCAGCACGTCGAGGGCATGCCGACGGGCTCGATCGCCGCGGTGCTGAACCTCACGCCGGCAGCGGTGCGACAGATCTCCTCGCGGGCGCGACGTGCGCTGCGTGACCACATCGACCACCAGGAGGGTTGACCCATGAACGACCTCGAAGAGCAACTCCAGCGCCTCGCCACCCGCGGACCGGTGACCGACGCACGGTTCGTCGTCCGCGGTGCGATGCAGCGCGCTGCCGATGGCGATCCCGACATCGCCCGTCGTCACAGCACGCGGCGCATGGCGTCGATCGCCGCCGGGCTCCTCATCGTCGCCGGCACCGCGGGCGTGCTCGCCGTGCGCGACGACAGCGGCGCCACGTCGAACGACAGCACGCCGGCACCGACGACGTCGGCCGCTGCACCGACCACCACCGAGTCCCCGTTGAGCCCCGAGGACCGGCAGCTGAGCTCGATGATGTACGCACTGCTCGACGTCGCGACAGGCAGCGAGATGGTCGACTTCCTGGCATACAACATCCCCGAGGCGGAGGTGCAGACGTGCATGGCCAACGCCGGGTTCCAGTACACACCCGGCCCGTCACCCGAGCAGCAGTTGGCGGCCGATCCGATGCACTCGATGCCGCCGGCCGAGTTCGCCGCGCAGTACGGCTTCGGCGTCACCGCGTACGACCTCGGACTGCTGCCGATGATCTCCGATCCGAACTCGGCCTACATCGCCACGCTCACTGCGGCCGAGCAGGAGTCGTTCTTCCAGTGGAAGGCGAGCTGCGGCGGCATGACGCCGGAACGCGTCGCCTACGGGACTGCCCTCACGGCAGCGATCGACCAGATCCGTGCAGAGCTGAAGGCCGACGCTCGCGTCGTCACAGCGCTCGACGGCTGGCGGGCCTGCATGGCATCGGCCGGGTATCAGTTCACCGACCAGATGGCGATGATCCAGCCGTTCTACACCCGGATGAACAGCGGGATCAGCCACGCCGAGCTCGAGCAGCTGTTCCACGAGGAGGTCGCGACGGCGGTCGCCAACGTCCCGTGTGACGCGGCCTACCGAGCCACCTACCGCGCCGTCGCCGCCGAGCGCTTCACCGAGTTCCGCGACCTCGTCGACGCCCAGCTCGCCGGATAGCGCGAACGATCACGTCGCGCGGCCGACGCGCAGCCGCCCGCCGAGGAGCACTCGGCGGGCGGTGAAACGGATTGCGCAGTTCGTCAGTCGGCGTCGTTGAGACCGGCAAACGAGATGTTCGCCCAGTCGTTGTAGTCCTTCAGCACGGTGAGGCCGTTGCCCTCGCTGGGGTTGAGATCGAAGGCGATCAGGCCAGCGTCGATGACGCCGTTCTGGTTCCAGTCGATCGGTGTGCCACACATGCCGACGGCCTCGTCGAGCGCGTTCTCGTCGAGGTCCGGACGCGTGCCGGAGGAGAACCCAACAGAGCCGTCGCCGTCGCTGACGCCATCGCAGTTGTTGTCCAGTCCGTCACCGGTGAGGTAGTTCATCGACGAGTTGTAGTTCGGCTTGAAGTTCTCGAAGTCGAAGCCGCCATGGCCGAGACCGAGGTCATGACCGAGCTCGTGGAACGTCGCGTTGGCGAGCAGATCGTCGTTCGCGTTCGAGCAGTCAGCGAAGAAGACGAAGTCGTCTCCGTTGAGCTGACCCACACCGAGCGCGTAGGACGCGGGACCCGTGAAACGATGGCCCATCAGCGCGTAGTAGAAGATGCCGTTCCGATTCGAGTTGAAGTTCGCTGCCTTGTTCGCTGCGTACGGCGTGCCCGCTCCGAACCCGGCACCCGGCGCATCGAAGTCGAAGTCCATCGTGCCGTCAGCGCGGCCGGTGACGAGGCTGCCGCCGGTGAACGCTCCGCCCTGCCCGTAGTCCGGGATGAAGTGGATGCCGGTCGTGCCATCCGGGTTCGTCAGCGGCGCGGCTGCGTAGTCGGCGGTGAGGCGGCTGATCATGCCCGGCGTCGGACGGTGGCTGTGCGCCGCACCGCACTCGGTGTCATCGTCATACCAGTCGAATTCCACGGCGATGTCCTTGTGGAGTGCCGAGAAGCCCATCGCGGGGAGGTTGACGCCTGTCGTGGTCCCGAGGACCTCGTCGCCGTCCTTGACGTTGTCGCCATCGGTGTCGGGGTTGTTCGGGTTCGTGCCGAGCCCTGCCTCGACGGCGTCGCTGAGGCGGTCGCCGTCCGTATCCACGGGCGGGGGCGTGACCGCATTCCCGACCTTGACCGTGATCGACGTCGAGGTGGCACCCGTGAACTGGCTGTTGCCGGGCCAGCTGGCCTTGACCGTGTAGGTGCCGTCGGGCAGCTTCGGCGCCCACGCAGCGAGGCCAAAGACGTTCGAGGTGGTGAACACGACCGGCGCTCCGGTCGTGGGTGTCGCCGTGAAGGTGATCGGGCCGGACAACGAACTGCCCACCGATGGGGCGTTGCGCGCGATCGCCGCACCGATCAGCGCAGCCTTGCCCGACTTCACCGTCCTGTCCGCCGCGATGTAGATCGTGGTCGAGCCCTTCGTCACGGTGATGTTCAACGCAGACGACGTCGACGCGGAGTACTTCTTGTCACCGGCGTAGCTGACCTTGACCTGATGCGAGCCGACAGTGAACGTCAGCGGCGAGAACTTCGCCTTGCCGCTGGCGAGCGTCTTGGTGTCCGATGACTTGCCGTCGACGATCAGGGTCACCTTGCCGGAGGCATCGGGTGTGTTGGCGAGCTTGGGGACCGCAACGCTGAACGTTGCGAGTTGACCGCTGACGTATGAGGTGGCACCGGTGACGACCGGTGTGCTTGCTGCCGCGAATGCCGATGGGGCGCCGCCGACTGCTGCGAGCGCGGCGACCAGGGCCGCGACGGCTCCCAGTCGGATGCGCGAGACGATGGTGTGGTTCACGAAGGCCCTCCTAGCCATGTTCGGGCCGTCCACGCTGGGTGCTGCGAACTGGCCCGCGAGCGCGGGCAACGACCGAACCGTTGCAGCAAAGCCCCCGGAGGGGTGACCTGTCATCACCCTTCGGGCATCACCCCTCGGGTGATCGGCCACACGGTGATCAGCCCGCCACCCACGTCAACTACCTTCGGCCTGGCATGGACGGGACCGGCGGTGAGGATGGTGGTGCGCTCGGCGTCGGCGAGCCCGCCGGCGGGCACCGTCGCCGAAGCACCGACCTCCGGAGCGCTGGACCCCTGGTCATCGCCACCAAGCTGGTCATGCCAACCCCACCACCGATGTCCATCGACCGACGACGACTGGAGCGTCTGCTCGACGATGGCTTGGACGGTCCCCTGACGGTGATCGTCGCGCCCGCCGGCTACGGAAAGACCGTGGCTGCGGCCAGTCGCCTCGGCTGGGACATCGATCGGATCTCCGCGTGGATCTCACTCGACTCAAGCGACGACGAGCCGGCCCGGTTCTGGACGTACGTCGTGTCAGCGTTGGAGGCCGTCGGTCTCGAGATACCAGCGATGACGAGTCCGGTCGAACGCCTCGACCTCGTCACCGTCGGCGAGGTCCTCGGCCCATTGGTCAACGCCCTCGCCGAGCTGGAGGGCGAGGTCACGCTGGCCATCGATGATCTCCACCTCATCACCTCGCTCGACATCCAACGCCAGCTCGCCTTCCTGGTGGAGCAGCGTCCTGCCGGGCTGCACCTGCTGCTGATCAGCCGGACGGAACCCGACCTGCTCACTCCCCGGCTGCTGGCCAGCGGGAACGCGACCCGCATCGGCGTGAACGACTTGGCGTTCGACGACGCGGAGACTGCGTCGTTCCTCACGTCACAGCACGTCGATCCGACTCTGTCCGGCGTCGTCACACAGCGGCTGCACGGCTGGCCGGCCGCGCTGCGGCTCCTGTGCCTGTGGCTGAACGGTCAGGACGACCACGAGGCGGCCGTCGCTCAGTTCGCGCGTCGGGACGACATCGTCGCGAGCTACCTGGCGACGGAGGTGCTCGCCCAGATGGATCCGAGGCTCCGCGCGTTCCTCGTCAGAACGTCCGTCGCCCGCCGGCTCAACGGCCCTCTGTGCGATGCGTTGATCGGTGTCGACGGAGGTGCGCAGGTCCTCGCCGATCTTCACCGCCGCGGTCTGTTCGTGGAAGCGATCGAGACCGACAACGGTTGGTTCCGCTACCACCACCTCTTCGGAGCGCTCTTGGCGAGAGAGCTCGCCGCCATGGGACAGGCGAAGGTCGACGAGCTCCATCGCCGGGCCTCGGCCTGGTTCGCCGCGAACGGGCATGCCGAGGAAGCAATCGATCACGCCATTGCCGCACGCGACTGGGACGCTCTGCACGCCCTGCTCCTGATCGAGCTCCTGGCGATCGGAAACCGCCACCACTTCGCCGTCATCGAGAGCTGGTTGGCCGCGGTCCCGGCCGAGGTCAAGGCGTCGAGCGCGACGTTCCTCCTCCTCGAGGGCTTCATCCTGGCGAGCACCGGCCGCCTCGCAGCAGCACGGAAGGTCCTGCATTGGGCGACGGTACGACTTGACGACGGCAGCTCCGTCCGCCCACCAGCGACCATCGCCGCGCTGATCGTCACCGTGCAGGCTGGAATCGCACGACTGGATGCCGACTTGACGATGGCTCGTCACTACAGCGAGGTTGCCGAACGTCTCCTCGCCGACGTCGACGACGATCCTGCCGGCCATGCACACCTGGCACGCGTTGCGACGACGAACTCGCTCGCCGCGACCCTGTTCTGGCACGGCGACATCCCCGGGGCCGAGCGACGCTTCACCGAGATGGCGGAGATCGCATCGCGCGACGACATGGGACGCATGCTCGTGAACGCATTGGCCGGGCTCGCCCTCGTGAACATCGTCCACGGACGGCTGCGCGACGGCACCGGTCTTGCCGAGCAGGCGTTGCTGCACGCCGGTCCGGTCGGGGTCCTCGATTCGTTCCAGACCAATCCTGCTCATCTGGCGCTTGCGATCGCTCATCTGCATCGAGGCGACCGACTCGCAGCGCGCGACGCGTTCGTCGACGTAGCGGATCGCGCTCGTCGACACGACGACCGAGTCCCCGGGGCGCTGGCGCAGCATGGCCTCGCCCACCTCGCGATCGGCGACGGGGACCTCACGCTGGCCGAGTCGCACCTCGATTCGATCACCGCGATGTGGCCGTCGTGGACCGCGCCGCCCCCGATCGCCGCAGCCGAGCGCCTGCTCCGTGCCCGTCTGAGCCTCGCGACGGGTGATCGAGCTGGAGCGCAGGCTCACTCCTCCGCCCTGGGCGAGCACCCGGACGATGCGTTCGACACGACGCTCGCCAGCGTCCTGCTCGGTGCGCACCTCGACGTCGCGGACGCACGGCAAGGCGCCCCGTTCGAAGCTGCTGCCGTGCTCGCCCTCAACGGCGGGCGGCCGTTCCTTGCCGTCGAAGCGCATCTCGAGGCGGCCATTGCCTATCGGCGAGACGGCAACGCCAGCGCGGCCCTTCGATGCATCACCGCGGCCATCGAGACCGCCCGCGGCGAGGATCTGCGCGGGCCCTTCCTCGAACGCGCCGACGCCATTCGATCGCTGCTGCTCCTGGTCCACGAGACCGGCGGACCAGCACCGCGCTCGTTCGCGAACGACGTCCTCGGCGTCCTCGGCGTCCCGCCTGCATCGGGCGAGGAGCTGCATCCCCGTGGCATCCTCAGTGCACGCGAGCAGACCGTCTACCGCCTCCTCGCAAGCGCGATGTCGAACGCCGAGATCGCGTCGACGCTCGACATCACTCCCAACACGTTGAAGACGCACGTCCGCAACGTCTACCGCAAGCTCGGCGTGACCACCCGGACGGAAGCGCGAGCGATCGCATCGACCGCGAAGTCTCTCGCTCGGTGAGTCAGAGGGCCACCACGTCGTACCCAGCCGTCCGGCTTCCCCATCGCCCGCAGCCGCGTCGCGCCTGCTCCGGGTAGGATTCGCCCCACGACCGGGGAGTGGCGCAGTGGTAGCGTTCCTGCTTTGGGTGCAGGAGGTCGGGGGTTCAAATCCCCCCTCCCCGACTGGCAGACGTGCCATCGAAGCTCACGGCCACGGGAGGTCCGCGCCACATGGCGTACGCGTTGGGGATCGACATCGGCACGACGTTCAGTGCGGCTGCGGTCGCACTCGAAGACGGCACGGTCGAGCTGCTGCACATCGGCGGGCGCACCGCCTCGATCCCGTCCGTGCTGCTCGTGCGCGACGACGAGGTGCTCGTCGGTGACGCAGCCGAGTCCGCCGCGTCCGGCGAGCCGACGCGAGTCGCACGCGAGTTCAAGCGTCGCCTCGGCGACCCGATCCCGCTCGTGCTCGGCGGCACGCCGTACACCGCCCAGACCCTGACGACCCTCCTCGTCCGGCACATCTACGGGCTCGCCGTCACCCGCATGGGCGCGACACCCGCTGCCACCGTCGTCACCCACCCCGCCGCCTACAGCGAGTTCCGCAAGGATGCGCTGCGCAGCGCACTCATCGACGCCGGCATCGCCAACCCGACGCTCGTCCCCGAGCCCGAGGCGGCCGCCGCGCAGTACGGGGCACGGTCCGCAGGCGCACCCGGTGAAGTGATCGCGATCTACGACTTCGGCGGTGGCACCTTCGACATCGCGTTGATGCGTCGCCTGGCCGGTGGCTTCGAGATGCTCGGCGAACCCGTCGGGCTCGACAACCTCGGCGGCACCGACTTCGACATCGCCATGGTCGAGCACGTCAACGAGGCGATGGACGGTGCGCTCGATCGCCTCGACCCGAACGATCCCGTTGCCCTTGCCGCGCTCACGCGGATCCGCCGTGAGTCACGCGATGCCAAAGAGGCGCTGTCGTCGGACTCGCAGGCGCGCATCACCGTCTTCCTCCCGGGCGAGAGCAAGCAGGTCGTGATCAGTCGCGACCAGCTCGTGCAGATGATCCGGCCGCGGCTCGGCGAGACCGTGGTCGCCCTGCGTCGAGCGGTGGCCACCGCCGGCCTGACGATCGACGACATCAACCGCGTCGTGCTCGTCGGCGGCTCGTCGCGCATCCCCGCCATCCAGGAGCGCGTCGCGCTCGAGACCGGCCGACCGATGGCCGAGGACATCGACCCCGAGCACGCCGTCGCCCTCGGCGCCGCCCGTCTCGCGGCCCGGTCCGTCCCGCGAGCCGCGCCGATCGCGGCAACTCCCCCGCCGGTCGTTCCGCCGCCGAGCACTCCAGCGGTCCACGCCCCGCCGGTCGTACCGGCCGCACCTCCGCCGCCGCCCGCCGCACCGGTCGCAGCGTTCACGCCTGCGGAGCCGACGCCGACTGCACGCCCGAATCGCAAGCCGTTGATCATCGGCGGCGCACTCGTGGCGATCGCCGCAGCTGTGATCGGCGTGGTCGCGCTCACCGGAGGCGACGACGACAAGACGGCAGGCACCGAACCGCAGCGCACGAGCGAGGTCGACCAGTCGAGCCCGACCACGCCGACCGATTCGACGACGCCAGCCACCGGTCCCGTCGACACGACGGCTGAGTCGGTACCCCCGGTCGCGCCGGGTGCGCCGGCGCGCATCGGCCTGATGCTCGACTTCGGCGGCGAAGGCGACGGGGCGTTCAACGACGGCGCCCTGGCCGGAGTTGCACAGGCGGCGTCGGACGGATGCGTCGAGTCCTCGGAGCAGCAGACGCTGGAGAACGAGGGAGACCAGGCCGGGTTGATCGACGCATCACTGGCTGCGGGCGCCGACCTGATCCTCGGCGTCGGTTTCAACTGGCAGGACGCGATGGCTGCGAGCAGCGCGGCCAACCCGTCCGTCAACTACGTCATCGTCGATGGCGAGCTCACCACGCCGAACTCGGCCTCGATGCAGTTCGCCGCCAACGAGTCCGGCTTCCTTGCCGGTGTCGCCGCAGCCCTGACGTCGAAGACCGGGAGCCTCGGGTTCATCGGCGCCCTCGAGATCGTCCCGATCCAGGAGTACGAGATCGGCTTCACCGAGGGCGCCACGTTCGTCAACGAGCGAGGGATGCGCGGCGACGGCATCGAGGTCACCGTCTCCTCGGAGTACATGAACGGGTTCGACGACACCGACAGCGCCACCGCGATCGCAGAGCAGATGTTCGCCGACGGTGCTGACGTGATCATGGCCATCACGGGTGGCGCCGACACTGCGGTCGTGGATGTGGCCCAGCAGCTCTTCGAGCCCGGCAACGCGTGGGTGGTCGGCGTCGACACCGACCTGTTCGACGCCGTCCCCACCGAGCAGGAGCCGTTCGTGCTCACCTCGGCGATGAAGAACACGGACGTCGCCGTGCGCCTCATGGTCGACGGCATCTGCGGCGACGGCTTCACGCCGGGCACCCGCATCTTCGACCTCGCCGACGGCGGGGTCGGGCTGGCGACCTCGGGGGATCAGCTCACGCCGGAGATCCGCACCACCGTCGACAACGTGGCCACCGAGATCATCAACGGCGACATCGCCGTCCCCACCGCCCTGTAGCACTCACCGTTTGATCGCTGGCCCACCCTGGTGGTGGGCCAGCGACCAAACGCAAACGTGGTTGGAGGGTCAGCCGCCGCTGACGTCGGCGACCTTCTGCTTGCCGGCGCCGAGGAAGGGCATCATCGAGCGCAGGCGAGCGCCGACCTCTTCGATCGGGTGGTCCTTGCCGGCCTGCTTCAGTGCGGTGTAGTTCGGCCGACCGGCCTCGCTCTCGGCCACCCACTCCTTGGCGAACTTGCCGGACTGGATCTCCTTGAGGATCTTCTTCATCTCGGCCTTGGTGCGCGGGTTGACGATGCGCGGGCCGCGGGTGAGGTCGCCGTACTCGGCGGTGTCGCTGATGCTGTAGCGCATCCCGGCGATCCCCTCCTCGTACATCAGGTCGACGATCAGCTTCACCTCGTGCAAGCACTCGAAATACGCCATCTCCGGCTGGTAGCCGGCCTCGGTCAGCGTCTCGAAGCCGGCCTGCACCAGCGACGTCAGGCCGCCGCACAGCACGGCCTGCTCACCGAACAGGTCGGTCTCGGTCTCCTCGGCGAACGTCGTCTCGATCACGCCGGCGCGAGCGCCGCCGATCGCCTCGGCGTAGCTCAGCGAGAGCTCCTTGGCCTGACCCGTGGCGTCCTGGTGCACGGCGATGAGCGCCGGCACGCCGCCACCCTCGGTGTACGTGCGGCGCACGAGGTGACCCGGGCCCTTCGGGGCGATCATGATCACGTCCACGGTCTTCGGCGGACGGATCCGCTTGAAGCGGATGTTGAAGCCGTGCGCGAAGGCGAGCGCCTTGCCCTTGCGCATGTGCGGCTTGATGAACTCCTCGTACGTCGCCTTCTGCTCCGTGTCGGGCATCGTCATCATGATGACGTTGGCCCACTTGGCCGCCTCGGCGAGACCCATCACGGTGAGCCCTGCCGCCTCGGCCTTGGCCTTGGAGGACGAGCCCTCGCGCAGCCCGACGACGACGGGCACGCCCGACTCCTTCAGGTTCAGCGCGTGCGCGTGGCCCTGGCTGCCGTAGCCGATGATGGCCACCTTGCGTCCACGGATCAACGACGGATCGGCGTCCGCCTCGTAGTACATCTGTGCGGCCATCTCAGCCAGCCTTTCTGGTCATGCTCTCTTGGAGGTGTTGGAGTTGAGTGCGCGCAAGCGCGCAGAACGATCGAGCTTGGGCAGTGCCACCCTGCCGGTGCGCTGGAGCTCCACGATGCCATATCCGGCCAGCAAAGCTTCAAAGTCGTCGAGCTTGTCGGGGTGGCCGTCGAGGCTGACGGTGATCGCCTCCACGCCGACGGCGAGGATCTTGCCCTCGAAGATGTTGACCAGCTCGACCACCGCGCCGCGCTGGTCGGTCCCGCCGTGCGGCGTCGTGCGCACCGTGGCCAGCAGCAGCTCGCGCTCCACGCTGCTGCGCGGATCGAGCTCGCTGATCTTCACCACTTCGATCAGCTTGAACAGCTGCTTGACGATCTGCTCGAGCGGCGTGGACTCCACGTCGACGACGATCGTGATGCGGCTGAAGCCCTCTTCCTCGGCCGGCGCGACCGCAAGGCTGAAGATGTTGTAGTCACGGCGGGCGAACAGGCCGGCGACGCGGGCGAGCACGCCCGGCCGGTTCTGGACGAGGACGGACAGGATGTGGTGGGTCGACATGTCGCTCATCGCAGGTTCCCGCGCTGTGCGTTCTGGAAGTCCGGCAGGACGACGTCATCGTTGCTGAACCCGGCGGGCACCATCGGGAAGACCTTCTCGCGGGCGTCGACGCGGAAGTCGACGACGACGGGACGATCGTCGATGCTGTTGGCCTTGTCGATGGCCGGCTGCACCTCTTCGGGGCTGTCGACGCGGATGCCGACGCAGCCCATCGCCTCGGCCCACTTGACGAAGTCGGGCAGCTCCGGCGAGAGGTAGACCTCGCTGTAGCGCTCGTCGTAGAACATCTCCTGCCACTGACGGACCATGCCGAGGTAGCTGTTGTTGAGGATCGCGACCTTGATCGGGATCCGCTCGACAGACGCGGTGACGAGCTCCTGCGCGGTCATCTGGAAGCAGCCATCACCGTCGACGGCCCACACGGTGCGATCCGGCCGGCCGACCTTGGCGCCGATGGCTGCGGGAACGCTGAAGCCCATCGTGCCGAGACCGCCGGAGTTGACCCACGTGTACGGCTCGTTGAACCGCCAGTACTGGCTGCTCCACATCTGGTGCTGACCGACGCCGCTGACGAGGATCGTGCCCTCGGGTGCGTTGTCGCGCAGCTGCTCGAGGCAGAACTGCGGCTTCAACGCCTCGCCCGGCTCCGACGCCTCGTAGGCCAGCGGGAACTGCTCGCGCCACCCACTGATGCGGCTCTTCCACACGCCGGTGTCGGCCTGCTCGAGCCCACCCTGCTGCAGATCGCGGATGGCCTTGATCATCTCCTCGATGACCTGCTTGCAGTCGCCGACGATCGGCACGTCGGGGCGACGGACCTTGCCCTGCTCCGCCGGGTCGATGTCGACGTGGATGATCTTCGCCTCCGGGGCGAACGAGGACACCTTGCCGGTGATCCGGTCGTCGAAGCGAGCGCCCAGCGCGATCAACAGATCGGCCTTCTGCATCGCCGTGATCGCCGTCGCGTTGCCGTGCATGCCCGGCATGCCGAGGCACAGCGGGTGGTCGTCGGGGAACGCGCCACGAGCCATCAACGTGGTGACGACGTGGATGCCGGTGAGCTCAGCCAGCTCGCGTAGCGCATCGGCGGCGCGGGCCTTGAGGATGCCGCCACCGATGTACAGGATCGGGCGCTCGCTGGCCATGATCAGCTTCGCCGCCTCCTTGATCATCCGCGGGTGGCCCTTCGTGTTCGGCTTGTAGCCCGGCAGGCTGTCGGCGACCTCGGCGTCGGTCGGCCAGTGCCACTCCATCATGTTCTGGAGCACGTCCTTGGGGACGTCGATCAACGTCGGGCCGGGGCGGCCGGTGGTGGCGATGTGGAACGCCTGGCGGACCGCCATCGGCAGGTCCTCGGCCGTCATGACCAGTTCGTTGTGCTTGGTGACGCTGCGGGTGATGCCCACCGTGTCGCACTCCTGGAACGCATCGGTGCCGATGGCGGTGGTGGGCACCTGACCCGTGATGCACACCATCGGGATCGAGTCCATGAACGCGTCCATCAGCGGGGTGACCATGTTGGTCGCCGCCGGGCCGCTGGTGACCATGGCGACACCCGGACGACCGGTGACGTGCGCGTAGCCCTCGGCCATGTGGCCGGCGCCTTGCTCGTGACGCACGAGGATGTGGCGGATCGGCGAGTCGAGGAGCGGGTCGTAGGCGGGCAGGATGCACCCGCCGGGGAGACCGAACATGGTCTCCACCCCTTCCATCTCCAGTGATCTGATGAGGGCCTGCGCCCCGGTGATCTTCATGGCTTGCTCCTGTTGGGTTCTGAATCAGTCCGAAAAACCAAATGGCCTCCCTGACGGGAGGCCGGTAGACGCACGCGTATGGAGACGTGCGTCTAGCAAATGACTACGAGGAGGGCGTGGTGGGCGCGCATCGCTGGTGATTGTGGCACCGCCGCGGGTGGTTTCGCAACCTGCGTTCCGCATCGAGTCGCCGCTGGCAGACTCCGCCGATGGCGGCCATGCGCATCACCGACGAGCAACGTCGGCAACGACTGTCGGCGCGGCACCGGCTGACCGCTTCCACGCGGACGGATGACATCGCGGAGATCAGCAACAGCGTCGTCGCCCTGCACTCGTCCGATCCGGCGTCCGTCTACCTGTCGGCGACGGCGCGAATGCAGCACCCCTCGATCGAGGCCGTGGACGCCGCGCTGTACGAGGACCGTTCGGTCATCCGCCATCACGCCATGCGGCGCACGCTGTGGGTGATGACACCGGAGACGGCTCGCCTTGCGCACGCCTCGTCGACCGCAGCGTTGGCACCCAAGGAGTGGAAGAGCTTCGCCAAGCTCGTCGAGGCGAGCGAGGTCGCCGCCGACGGCGCTGCGTGGCTCCGCGAGGCACGGTCGGAGGCGCTGGACACCCTTCATCGGCTCGGCGTCGACGACCCGATGGGCACGACGGCACGAGCGCTGGGGCAGGCCGCACCTGCGTTGCGCGCGCCGCTCTACCTGTCGGTGGGCAAGCCCTACGCCGGCACGCAGTCGGCGCACACCCGGTTGTTGCTGATGCTCGGTTTCGAAGGCGAGGCGGTGCGCACCAAGCCGATGGGCTCATGGGTCAGCGGTGAGTACCGGTGGGCGGCGATGGACCGCTGGCTGCCCGGCGGCGTTGCAGGCGCGGACCCATCGGTCGCAGCAGCCGGGATGGTCGACCGGTGGTTGCGCGCCTTCGGGCCGGGCACCACCGCCGACGTGCAGTGGTGGATGGGCTGGACGCTCGGAACGACGCGTGCGGCGCTGGCGTCGGCGGGCGCCGAGGAGATCGAGCTGGAGCACGGCACCGGTTGGGTGGCGTCAGGAGACGCCGCATCACCCGACTCGCACGAGCCGTGGGTCGCGCTGCTGCCCGGCCTCGACCCGACGACGATGGGCTGGAAGCAGCGCGACTGGTACCTCGCTCCCGAAGTCGCCGCGCAGGCCTTCGATCGCAACGGCAACGGCGGCCCGACGATCTGGGTCGACGGCGAGATCGTCGGCAGCTGGGCGCAGCGCAAGGACGGCACGATCACGTTCGCCGTGCTGACCGACGTCGGTGCCGAGCGTCGCACCGCGATCGACGCCGCCGCCCATCATCTGGAGACGTTGATCGGCAGCGCCAGGGTCACCGTGCGCTTCCCTGCACCGATGCAGCGATCACTGCTGGCGTGACCGTCCACTCCCGCTGCCGACACGCAGGCGGCGCGCAAGTTCGTCGACAGCCGGGTCGTCGATCGAACCGATTCGACGGGCGAGCACCAGCACGCGTTCGGTCAATTCCGGACCGGTGACCACCGTGTCGATGCCGGGCGTCGGCACGCCGGCCGGGAGCACCGTCCACCCCAGGCCCAAGCGAACCATCTGGATCAGCACGTCCGGCTGATGGCTCTCGGCCGCGATCGCCGCACGTGCGCCGAGCCGAGCGAGCGCGGCGAAGATCAACTGCCGCGTGTGGGAGCCGGTGGGGAACGTCACCCACGGTCCCCACGTGCGCGGCTCGCCGATCGTGGTTCCCGGTGGGGCCATCACGGCAAGCGTCTCGCGCAGCAGCACCTCGGTCTCGATGCCCGTGCGGGGCTCGGGCGGCTCGATGCACACGACGAGATCGAGGTCGCCGTCGCGCAACCCGTTGATCAGCTCGGCGGACGGCGCGACGGACAGCGTGAGGTGCACGTCGGGGTGCTCGGCGCGAAACGCGGCGACGGCGTCGGTGCAGTGCACGACTGCGGCGACGTCGATCATGCCGACTCGCACGCGTCCGTGGCGCGCGCCGCGCAGGCGCTCCGACCAGTCGACGAGATCACCGGTGAGCGCGAGCACGCGCTGGGCGTGCTCCAGCACCGGCTGCGCCGAGCGACGCAGCACGCGCCGCCGCCCCCGTGACTCGAACAGCGGCACCCCGAGCCGGCGCTCGAGCTCCGACAGGCCCTGCGACAGCGCCGACGGACTGACGCCGACGCGTTGCGAGGCGAGCGCCCACGTCGCCTCTTCGGCCACGGCCACGAGGTACTCGAGCTGGCGAATGGTGAGATCCGGCAGCGTTGCTGACACCCGGCGCAGGATAGTTCAGACTTGCTTCACTGGGATGACAAGTTGTCCAGCGTTGCTTATGGTGTGCAACGTGACCACGACACCTCCCACTCCCACTGTCGCCCCTGCCACCGGCCGCCTCGGCGTGCTCACGGTCGGCCTCGGCGCGGTGGCCTCCACCCTGATCGCCGGCGTCGAGCTGGTGAAGCGGGGCCTGGGCAGCCCGATCGGCTCGCTGACGCAGATGGACACCATCCGCCTCGGCAAGCGCACCGACAACCGCAACCCGCTGATCAAGGACTTCGTGCCGATCGCCAGCCTCGAGGACGTCGTCTTCGGCGCCTGGGATCCGTTCCCCGACGATGCCTACGTCGCCGCCTCCCGCGCCGGCGTTCTGGAAGGTGGCAAGCACATCGAGCAGGTCGCCGAGGCGCTGCGCGACGTGCGCCCGATGCCCGCCGCGTTCGACCGCGAGTACGTCAAGCGCATCGACGCCGAGAACACGATGCACACCATCGACAAGCGCTCGATGCTGAACTCGATCCGCGAGGACATCAACCGCTTCCGTGAAGAGAAGCAGTGCGACCGCCTCGTCATGCTGTGGGCGGCGAGCACCGAGATCTTCATCGAGCCGGGCCCGGCGCACCAGGACATCGAGTCGTTCGAAGCGGCGATCGACGCCAACGACCCGACCATCGCCCCGTCGATGCTCTACGCGTACGCCGCCATCCTCGAAGGCGTCCCGTTCGCCAACGGCGCCCCGAACCTCACCGTGGACATCCCGGTGCTGCGTCAGCTGGCCGTGGAGAAGCGCGTGCCGATCAGCGGCAAGGACTTCAAGACGGGCCAGACGCTGATCAAGACCGTGCTCGGCCCGATGCTGCGTGCTCGCATGCTCGGTCTGTCGGGTTGGTACAGCACCAACATCCTCGGCAACCGCGACGGCGAGGTCCTCGACGACCCGGACAACTTCAAGACCAAGGAAGAGTCGAAGCTGGGCGTGCTCGAGCACATCCTCGACGCCGAGCAGTTCCCCGATCTCTACGGCGACGTGTACCACAAGGTGCGGATCAACTACTACCCGCCGCGCGGTGACAACAAGGAGGGCTGGGACAACATCGACCTGTTCGGTTGGCTCGGCTACCCGATGCAGCTGAAGGTCGACTTCCTCTGCCGCGACAGCATCCTGGCTGCCCCGCTCGGTCTCGACCTCGTCCTGCTCAGCGATCTCGCCCAGCGCGCCGGCATGTACGGCATCCAGGAGTGGCTGAGCTTCTACTACAAGGCCCCGATGGTCGCTCCCGGCCTCTACCCCGAGCACGACCTGTTCGTGCAGCTGAGCAAGCTGAAGAACACGCTGCGCTGGATGATGGGCGAAGACCAGATCACCCACCTCGGTCGCGAGTACTACGACGAGTGAGGGTTTGGGACGAATGAGCTGAGTCAGGGGCGCGGCGTGCGGCCGGCGAGGATCTCGGTGAGCAGCGCTGCGTCGAGGTTGCCGCCGCTCATCACCACGCCGACGCGCTTGCCGCGCAGCTGATCACGCTCGGACAACATGCCGGCCGTGGCGATCGCCCCGGCCGGCTCGACGAGGTTGTGCGTCGTGCGCAGCAGCACGCGCACGGCGTCGGCGCTGGCGTCGTCGTCGACGGCGATCACCCGCGCTGCGCCGCGGATGATCTCGGCCACCGCCTCGGCGTCAGGGACGCGGCACGCCACGCCATCGACGAACGTGTCGGCGGCGTCGGTGCTGACGACGTGACCCGCCTCGAACGACCTCAGGTACGCGGGCGCACCTGAGGCGACGACCCCGACGACGTCGGTGTGCAACCCGAGGAGGTCGCGCACGGCGATCATCCCGCAGATGCCCGAGCCCATGCCGATCGGCACGTAGACGACGTCGAGCGTGCCCGCCGCGTCGAAGAGCTCGGCCGCGTACGTCGACACGCCGATGACGAGGTCGACGTGGAACGACGGCACGGGCTCCAGCCCGCGTTCGGCAGCGAGCTCGACCATGTGCTCGCGAGCCGCCTGGAAGTCGTGGCCGAAGACGATGAGCTCGGCCCCGAACGCGCGCATCGCCGCGTTCTTGTCCGGGCTGTTGCCCTCCGGCACGACGATGGTCACCGGCACACCAGCGTTGCGGCCGGCGAGCGCGATGCTCTGGCCGTGGTTGCCTCGGGTCGCGGTGATCACGCCGGCGACGTGCGGGCGCTCGCGTCGCATGCGGTCGATGTAGGTGACGCCACCGCGCACCTTGAACGCGCCGGTCGGCGTGTGGTTCTCGTGCTTCACCCAGACCTCGGCGGCACCGACCTCCGCGGCCAGCAGCGGCCAGGCGTACTGCGGTGTCGGCGGCACCACAGCGCCGACGACCTCGCGAGCCCGTTCCAGCGTCGCCAATGCGAAGGCGGTCATCCGGCGATCACCCGCTGCAGCCGGACGTCGTGGGGCTCCATCGGCAACGTGTCGACGAGCTGCTCGGCGAAGCACACGCCGATGGTCGGCGCGGTCATGCCGACGAGGAAGCGGTCGTAGTACGCCTTGCCCTGCCCGAGCCGGCATCCGTCGATGGTGAACGCCAGGCCGGGCACGATGACGAGGCTGATGTCGGCGCGCTCGACCACGTCGCCGGTCGGCTCGGGGATTCGCAGCTGACCGGGGCGCAGCGTCGCTCCGGCGAGCGCCGGCTGCAGCTCGCTGCCGACGATCCTCGGCAGCACCAACGTCTTGCCGTCGCGCTCGAGCCGGGCCACGAGCGGATCCGTGTCCGGCTCGCCTGGCATCCCGACGAAGGCCATCACGAACGTCGCGTCGCGGTACTCCGCCAGTTCGGCCACCTCGGCCCACAGCTGCACGCTGCGCATCAGCCGATCGTCGATGAGCTCGCGCACCATGCGCATCCGCCGGCGCAGTTCGGGCTTGTCTCCCGCGTCCATCCCGTCAATGTCGCACACCTGCGCCGCCGTCTACAGTCATCGACATGTCGATCGACCCCATGAAGTACCGCCAGGTGCTCGGCCACTTCCCCACCGGCGTCACCATCATCACCGGCACGGCGGACGGCGAGCCGATCGGCTTCACGATCGGTTCGTTCGCATCGGTGTCGCTCGACCCGCCGTTGGTCGGCTTCCTGCCGATGGTCACCTCGGACCGTTGGCAGGCGATCGAGAAGACGGGCGCCTTCTGCGTCAACGTGCTCGGCGCCCACCAGGGCGACCTGTGCTGGCAGTTCTCCAAGAGCAGCGTCGAGCAGCCGTTCGAGGGCGTGTCGTGGACGCCCGCACCGAAGACGGGCTCGCCGGTCCTCGACGGCTCGATCGCCTGGATGGACTGCACCATCGACAAGGTCGTCGACGCCGGCGACCACAAGTTCGTGATGGGTCTGATCCAGGAGTTCGAGCACGCCCACGTCGACGAAGCGCCACTGCCGCTGCTGTTCTACAAGGGCAAGCTCGGCGGGTTCAACCAGCACTGATGCGTCGAAACATCGCGGTCGCGGCGGCGATCGACGTGGCGTGCATCCTCGTGTTCGTCGCCATCGGACGGCGCAGCCACGATGAGAGCGGGTCAGTGCTCGCCGGTGCCGCCCGCGTCGCCGCGCCGTTCCTCATCGCCCTCGCCGTCGGCTGGGTGGTGCTGCGCCTCTGGACCTCGCCGCGCTCGATCGACAGGGCCGTGCCGCTCTGGTTGATCACCGTCGCCCTCGGGCTGGTGCTGCGCAACCTCGTCTTCGACCGCGGCACCGCACTGCCGTTCGTCATCGTCGCCACCCTCTTCACCGGCCTGCTGCTCGTCGGCTGGCGCCTCGTGGCGGCGCGCCTGTCCAGAACTACTACTGCGTGATCGCGCCGGTCTCGGCGCCTTGCACGAGCTTGACGTACTTGCCGAAGACGCCGCGCGTGTAGGCCGGGTTGGGCTGGCGCGGCGACCACGAGGCGCGCCGCTTGGCCAGCTCGCTGTCGTCGACGAGGAGCTCGAGCGCCTTCTCGTGGACGTCGATCAGAATTCGGTCGCCGTCACGCACGAACGCGATCGGCCCACCGTCGACGGCTTCGGGTGCGACGTGTCCGATGCAGAAGCCCCACGTGCCACCGGAGAAGCGACCATCGGTGATCAGCGCGCAGTCCGAACCGCGACCGGCGCCCTTCAGCGCGCCGGTGATGGCCAGCATCTCGCGCATGCCCGGTCCACCCTTCGGGCCTTCGTAGCGGATGACGAGCACGGTGCCGGGTTCGATCGAACCGGAGAGGATCGCGGCCATCGCCCCGTCCTCGCCGTCGAAGACCCGGGCCTCGCCCTCGAACTTCATCTGCTCCTTGGACAACCCGGCCACCTTCACGACCGCGCCCTTCGGTGCCAGCGAGCCGGTGAGGACGTTGATCCCACCCTCGGAGTGCAGCGGCTGATCGAGCGGGTAGACGACGACGCCATCGGGCCGTGGGATGTCCATCTCGGCCAGGTTCTCGGCCATCGTCTTGCCTGTCACGGTGAGCACGTCGCCGTGCAGCAGCCCGGCGTCGAGCAGCTCCTTCATCACGACCGGCACACCGCCGACGCGGTCGAGGTCGCTCATGTGGAACTTGCCGCCGGGCTTCATGTCAGCGATGTGGGGGACGGTGGCGGCGATGCGGTTGAAGTCCTCGAGGTGGAGCTCGACTCCGGCCTCGTTGGCGATGGCCAACAGGTGCAGCACTGCGTTGGTGGAGCCACCGAGCGCTGAGGTGACGGCGATCGCGTTCTCGAAGGCCGGCTTGGTCATGATCATCCGCGCCGTGATGCCCAGCCGCAGCATGTTCATGATCGCCTCACCGGCGCGGTGCGCGTCGCTGTCGCGGCGATCGTCGATGGCCGGCGGCGAGGCCGTGCCGGGCAGGGACATGCCGATCGCCTCGGCGATCGAGCTCATCGTGTTGGCGGTGAACATGCCGCCGCACGCACCCTCGCCAGGGCACGCCTTGCGCTCGATCTCACCGAGCTCGTCCTCGGAGATCAGACCGAGGGCGCACGCGCCGACCGCCTCGAACACCGACGTGATGTCGATCGCCTTGCCGTCGTGGTGGCCGGGCATGATCGAGCCGTTGTAGACGAACACCGAGGCGAGGTCGAGACGCGCCGCGGCCATCAGCATCGCCGGGATGCTCTTGTCGCACCCGGCCAGCCCGATGAAGCCGTCGAAGCGCTCGCCGTGGACGACCGTCTCCACCGAGTCGGTGATGACCTCGCGCGACACGAGCGAGGCGCGCATGCCCTCGTGGCCCATGCTGATCCCGTCGGACACGGTGATCGTGCCGAACTCGAGCGCGATCCCACCGGCGGCGCGGACACCGGCCTTGGCCTGATCGGCCAGCTTGCGCAACGTCATGTTGCACGGGGTGACCTCGTTCCACGCCGAGGCCAGCCCGATCTGCGGCTTCACCCAGTCGTCCTCGGTCAGGCCGACCGCACGCAACATGGCGCGTGCCGGTGCCTTCTGGAAACCATCGGTGACATCGCGGCTGCGCGGCTTGACGTCGACCGGCGTGCCGTGCTCGTTCGCTTCGGAGCTCATGAGGACCGAAGCTACCCGGTGTCACATCCGGCGCATGGTGCCAATCAGGTCGCCCATCATGCCGCGGCATCGATCGCCGACGTCGTGCAACGGTTCGTGTGCGCCGGCTTCCATCCAGCACGTGTGCGCGGTGTCGATGAGCACGCTGACCAACCCGCTGGCGAGACGGGCGCGCATGCGCGCTTCCTCGCCGTCGCCCTCACGTTCGAGCACGAGCTCCGCGGCGACCTCGGACAACCGCGTGCGGAAGTACTCGGTGCCGGGAGGCTGTTGCCCGGGACGCTTCATCATCGCCATCCGCTCGCGGGCACGGGAGCCGTCGCCGTCCAGCGAACCGGACAGCACCTCGATGCTCTCGAAGAGGCTGGTGATCACCGGCTCGTCGGCGGACCGCTTGTGGAACTCGACCCGCACGAGGTGGAGCAGCTCCTCGAACTCGGGGTACATGACCGCTTCCTTCGTCGGGAAGTAGCGGAAGAACGTGCGCGGGGCGACGTCGGCCCGGTCGGCGATGTCGTTGACCGACGTGTTGTCGTAGCCACGCTCGGCGAACAGCTCCCACGCGGCGTCCTCGATGGCGCGACGCGAGGAGTCCTTCTTGCGCTGGCGGAGGCCCGTCTCCACCTGCTTCGCGGCTTCCAACTGCTTCACGGCGTCAACGATACGTCAGGAACCCACGGCAAGTGGCAGTTGTGCATCTTGTCACAGTTGACATTTGGCAGTTCTGCCAGTTTCATGTGGAGAGAGCACAGAAAGCGGAGCAACCCCCATGAGCGAAACCAGCGTGAACACGAGTCAGGCCGACATCGAAGCCGACATCGCCGAGATCCCACCCGACGTCTACCAACGGAGGTGGATGATCCTCGCCGTGCTCTGCACGAGCCTGCTGATCATCGTCATCGGCAACACGTCGCTGAACGTGGCGCTGCCGAAGATGTCCGAGGCGCTCGGCCTCACCAACAGCCAGCAGCAGTGGGTGGTCGACGCCTACTCGCTGATCTTCGCCGGGATGCTCTTCACCGCCGGCACCCTCGGCGACCGCTTCGGCCGCAAGGGCTTCATGCAGGCGGGCATCGTCATGTTCGGCGCCGCCTCCGCCTACGCCACCTTCGTCGCCGACTCGGCCGCACAGGTCATCGCCGCTCGCGCGGTGATGGGCATCGGTGGTGCACTGGTCATGCCGGCCACGCTGAGCATCCTCGTCAACAGCTTCCCCGCCCACGAGCGGGCCAAGGCCATCGGCATCTGGTCCGGCATCGCCGGCGGTGGCGGTGCACTCGGCCTGGTCCTCGGCGGCTGGCTCGTCGAGCACTTCTGGTGGGGTTCGTCGTTCGCCATCAACGTGCCCGTCACGGTGATCGCACTCGTCCTCGGCATCCGCATCATCCCGACCAGCAAGGACCGCCACCCGTCGAAGCTCGACCCGACCGGCGCAGTCCTGTCGATGGCCGGCCTCGGCGTGTTCGTCTACGGGCTCATCGAGGCACCGAAGTGGGGTTGGGGCTCGGTCACCAGCCTCGGCGTGATCGGCGCCGGCATCGCCCTGCTCGCCATCTTCGTGATGTGGGAGCTGCGCAGCAGCTCGCCGATGCTCGACGTCCGCCTGTTCAAGGACCGCCGCTTCGGCGTGTCCAGCATCGGCATGATGCTCGTCTTCCTGACGATGTTCGGCTTCTTCTTCGTCGTCAGCCAGCTGTTCCAGCTCGTCCTCGGCTACGGCTCGTTCGAGTCCGGTCTGCGGATGCTGCCGATCATGCCCGTGATGGTGATCTTCAGCATGCGAGCGGCCGGCCTGGTGCAGCGCTTCGGTGCTCGTTCGGTCGTGGCCACCGGCATGCTGCTCACCGCCGGCGGCGTGTTCATCCTCAGCTTCCTCGACGCCTCCTCCGGCTACGGCCACGTGCTGATCGGCATGTTCGTGATGGCGTCGGGCATGGGTCTGACCATGACCCCGATGACCGAGCTGATCATGTCCTCGGTGCCTCGTGACAAGGCCGGCGTCGGCTCAGCGATGAACGACACGACCCGCGAGGTCGGCACCACGCTCGGCGTCGCCGTCCTCGGCAGCATCCTGTCCTCCGGCTACACCTCGAACCTCGGCAGCGCGGTCGCCGGCCTGCCGGCCGGAGCACGCAACATCGCCGAAGGCTCGCTGGCCGGTGCGCTCGGCGTGGCCCGCGATCTCGGCGGCACGCAGGGTGCAGCACTGATCGACGCAGCCAAGTCGGCGTGGTCCGACGGGCTGCAGCTGTCGATGCTGATCGGCGCCGGCATCGTGCTCGTGGCCGCGGTGATCGCCGCTCGCTACCTGCCGGGCAAGCTCGGCTCGGCGACCGACCCGAACGGTGATTCGGTGATCGATCTCGACGGGTTCGAGTCGGAGATCGACGGCTTCGCTGTCGTCGCCGGCGACTGACGCCGACGCTCCACGACACCGACCCCCACACCCGCAGCGAGCCCGGTGACCTTCACGGCGCCGGGCTCGTTCGCGTGCGTAGAGTTCCGCAACGAATGCCCGTCGTGCTGGTCCTCGTCGTGGTGGCGTTCGGGGCGCTCGCCGTCGTCGTCGCCAACCGCATGTCCAAGGCTCGAGACGCGCACGCCCGCCAGGTAGCGGCACGAGCCGGGCTGCTGATCAACACCGGCCGACTCGATCCGCCCGACGAGCGGTTCGACGTGTTCACCACCGGGCACTCGCGGCGGGCCCAGTACCTCATGTGGAAGCGCGACGATCCGCACGAAGCCAGCGTCTTCCAGTACCAGTACACCACCGGATCTGGCGACGACTCGCGAACGTTCCGGTACACGTGCGCGTACCTCGGCACCGGACTGAACGCTCCGCTCACCCGCATCGGGCCCGAGGGCTTCTTCAGCGGGTTGCTGCGCGCCGTCGGCCTGCGCGACATCGAGGTCGAGTCGCCGACGTTCAACTCTCAGTACCGCGTGCGCTGCGCCGACGACCGCTTCGCCATCACCCTGCTCGAACCGTTGATGGTCGGCTGGTTCCTCGAGCGTGGCAACAAGCTCAGCTACCAGCTCAGCCACGATCGAGCCATCGTCGTCAGCACGCAGCTCGACATCGAGCTGCTGCCGGGCTTCCTCGACTTCGCCGGCGAGTTCGCCGCACACCTGCCGAAGGTCTTGCACGACCTCTATCCGGCGTCTCGGTAGCGACGTGGACGCCGTCATCGTGATCGCCGCCGTCGTGGTCGTGATCGGCGTGGTTCCCGTCGTCTCCTACAACCGGTTCATCGCCCAGCGCCAGGCGGTCGCGTCGGCGTGGGCGACCATCGGCGCCGAGCTCGACCGGCGCCACCGCCTGATCCCGGAGCTGGTCGCCCTCGTGCGGGTCGAGACCGAGCGCGAACAGAAGATCTTCACGCGACTGGTGCAAGCTGCGGAGGCGCAACGCCATCCCGACGACGTCACGACGAGCGCGCAGATCGACACGGCGGTGCGAGCGGCCGCCGCTGCGGTCTTCGCCAGTGGCGAGCAGACGCCGTCGTTGGCGTCGCAGCCGAGCTACCGCGCCCTGCAGGAGGCGTTGACGATGTCCGAGGATCGGCTCGCGGCCGCGCGCCGGGTGTACAACTCACGCGTCACGGAGCTGAACCGGCGCATCGACGCGCTGCCGTCGTCGATCATCGCCAAGCGGATGGGCCTGGCGAAGTCACCCTGGTTCGGCAACGGGACGAACGACTGAGCCGGTACGGTGCGCAGCCGTGCTGGCCGCCGTCGGTGATCTCGTCGAGGACATCGTCGTGCACCTGCGCGGCTCGGTGCAGCTGGCATCCGACACGGCATCGACGATCACCCGCCGGCGCGGCGGCAGCGCAGCGAACGTGAGCGCCGCCGCTGCGCTCGTCGGCGCGCCGACGCGGTTCATCGGCCAGGTCGGCGACGACGCCGCCGGGACGATGCTCACCAGCCTGCTTGCCGAGGCCGGCGTCGATCTCGCCGTGCGTCACTCCGGCCGCACCGGCACGATCGTCGTGCTCGTCGACGCCTCAGGTGAGCGGACGATGTTCCCCGATGCCGGCGCCAGCCGCCAGCTCGACACGCCGGACCGACGGTGGCTCGACGGCGTCCACACGCTGCACATCCCCGTGTACTCCTTGGTCGACGAGCCGATCGCGTCCACGTCGCGCACGCTGGCCGAGTGGGCACACGATGCGGGCGTGACGGTGAGCATCGACGCATCATCGGCTGGGGTCCTCGAAGATGCCGGCGTCGATCGGATGATCACGGTGATGCGCGAGTTGCGACCGCGTGTGCTGTTCGCCAACGAGGCCGAAGCGGAGTGTCTGGGCAACGACGGGTTTGTGGCGATCGGCGCACCGATCGTCGTCGTCAAGCAGGGTCCGCGCCCGGCGCTCGTGCACGTGAACGGCACAGCCCCGATTGCAGTCGCGGCCAACGACCTCGGCACCGTCGCAGACACCACCGCCGCCGGCGATTCGTTCGCTGCCGGCTTCCTCATCGCGCTGGCCGCGGGAGCCGACCCCGTCGAAGCTGCGCGCCGCGGCCACGACCTCGCCGCGCAGGTGATCACAGCCGCCCGTTGACGCGACGACCGTCCGCCGCATGCGAACATGCCACATGCACGTGCGGCGGTGGGGGTGGCGTTCCGGAGCTGTCACGGCCGCGTTGCTCACGGTCGGCGGATGTGCCTCGGATGTCCGAGGGTCCTCGACGCCACGGATCACCTCCGGCGTTGATCGCAGCGCCCTGGCGAACGTGCTCCTGACGACGGACGATCTCGACGGCCTGCCGTATGCCGGCGCCGTCGCGCAGGACATCGGTGAGATCCCGGTGTTCGAGAACCCCGATCCGCGAGGTCCGTGCGGCGCCGAGATCGAGCCACTGCCCTTGGAGGGTGCCGTTGGCCGTGCGTTCGTCCTCGGCCGGTCATCGATGTTCACGCTGGTGCTCCCGTCCGGTCAGCAGAGCGACATCGACGCGCTTCGCGCCGACGGCCACGAAGGCTGCGATGCGTTCCTGTCGATGACGAACGTCGGCGAGAACCAGCGGGTGTCGAACACGAAGATGCCTCCGGTCAGCGATCTCGACGACAGCACGACCACGGTCTTCGCCTACACGAACACGATCACGTTCGGCGAACAGTCGATCCTCGGCGGTGCCCTGGTCGTCGTGCACGACGGAACGTTCGTCATCACGCAGGTGCAGGGCACGTTGCCGACCGACGACGAGTTCCACCTCATCGCCGAGCGGATGATCGCCCGGATCGACGCGGCCGGCGATCAGTAGAACGTCTGGCAGTGCGGTGCTTCGGCGGTGGTGAAGAAGAGGTCGGCGCGGCGCAGCACATCGGCGTTCCGTGCGGTTGCTCGCCGTCCGGCCACCAGCTCGGTCACCGACACGCCACCGAGCGACAGGGCACCGAGCGCTGCACCGGAAAGCACGACGTCCGGTCGTGTGCGCACCCGCTTGCACGCACCACCGTCCGGTGATCCCTCGATGCGGTACCGCTGACCGTCGACGTCGACGACGATCGCGTCGTCGGTGCGGTACGTCCGCGCCGAGAAGGTCGTCGGCACGTCGAGGACGTTCACCCAGATCCCGTCGTTGAGGCCGACGGTGCGCAGCGCCCTGGGGTTGTCGAGGAGGTACGGCAGCGGCTCGTCGATGGCCAGCTGGCGGGTGCGGATGGTGCCGACGAGGTCGACGCCGAGCAGCGCGTGCCAGAGATGCGCGTGTGCGTCGGGTGTCAACGCGACGATCTCGGTGAGGTCGAGCTTGTGTTGCGGCATCCCGGCGTTCCAGTCGTCGGTGATCCGGTAGGTGGCGTAGCCGTCGGCGTGGGCGAGCGTGTGCGTGATGCCGCTGCCACCGTCGCCGGGCAACGCCCGGATCGCCAGCAGGAAGCGTTGGAAGGCATCGTCGCGCGCGACCTCTCCGGCACGGCGCCGGTGGTGGCGGTTCCAGGTCGCGGTGACGTGCGCGAGCGCCTCGTCACCCTGCACGAAGCGCACGGTGCGAGTCGATGGTCTGAGCTCCTCGCGCAACGAGCACAGTCGTCGGTCGATCTCGGTGACGCGCACCTTCGTCGCCGCGCCGTACCCGAAGCGCTCGTAGATCCCGCCCTCGCTCGCGCTGAGCATCGCCACCGGCTCGCCACGCGCGGCGATGCCCTCGTGGCACGCGCTCATCAGCCTGCCGAGGATGCCCTGACGGCGATGGGTCGCCGCGACCGACACCCACGTGACACCGCCCATCGGCACCGTCGACCCGCCGGGCAGGGTGACGTCGAGCGCGTAGCTGCCCGTGACGCCGACGATCTCCTTGCCGTCGAAGGCGAGGTGGAAGCGGCCCATGTCGAGGGTCTGGCGGGAGAGGATCGCCCGCTCGTCGGTCGGCGTGTAGCCGAAGGCCCGCGCGTCGGCGTAGAGCATCGGCTCCCACTCGTCCTCGCGCGCGACCCTGATCACGATCTCCATCGGCACAGTGTCCTCCAGAACGGCGACGGATCGACCACGGATTTCCTCGTACCACCTGCGACTAAGTTCGACGGGATGAGCTACACCCCGTCCCGCGTCGTTGCCGATCTGCGCGAACTGGCGGCCCGCACCGGTGGCCCCGAGGGGTCGCGTCGTCTGGCGTGGACACCGGAGTGGCTGGAAGCGCGGGCACTGCTGCGCGAGTCCCTGGCGACGCTGCCGGTCGAGGTCGACACCGACGAGGCCGGCAACCTGTGGGCGGTGCTGCACGGCGCGAGCGACGACATGATCGTCGTCGGCAGCCATCTCGACAGCGTGCCCAAGGGCGGCTGGCTCGACGGCGCGCTCGGCGTGATGGCCGGGCTCGAGCTGCTGCGCGCGCTGGCCGCCGAGGGCACGCCGCCCGTCTCGGTGGCACTCGTCGACTGGGCCGACGAGGAGGGCGCCCGCTTCGGTCGCAGCCTGTTCGGCAGCGCGGCATCGGTCGGCACGCTCGACGTGGAGATCCTCCGCGCGCTCACCGATCGCGAAGGTCAGCGCCTGCCCGATGTGCTGTCCGCACACGGCGTCGACATCGACAACCTCGACGCGGCGCGCACCCGGATGCAGGATGTGAAGGCCTACCTCGAGGTGCACATCGAGCAGGGCCCGGTGCTGGAGTCGATGGGGCTCGGCATCTGCACGGTCACGGGGACGAAGGGCATCGAGCGCGAGCGATTGATCTTCACCGGACAGGCGTCGCACGCCGGCACCATGCCGATGGAGATGCGCCGCGACAGCTTCCGTGCAGCAGCACGGTTCGCGCTGGAGGTGGCCCAGATCGCCATCCGGCACGACGGCGTCACCACCGTCGGCAGCGCGACGTGCTGGCCCGGCGTGGTCACCGCCACCGCGGGCGAGACGCGCATCACGCTCGACATGCGGCACATCGACGCCGGCGAACTGGCGGCGATGTACCAGGAGTCGATCGACGCGGCCCACGCGGCAGCCGCAGCCGAGGGGTGCACCGTCGAGCTCGAGCACATCTTCCGCATCCCGCCGATGCCGTTCCACCCCAAGCTGCTCGACGCAGCGCGAGACGCCGTGCAGGCCGTCGAGGGTCACGCCGTCGAGCTGCCATCGGGGGCCTTGCACGATGCCAGCGAGATGGCCCGCGAGGTGCCGACGGTGATGATCTTCTCCTCGTCGATCGGCGGTCTGAGCCACACCAAGGAAGAGGACACCTCCGACGAGCACCTGGAGATGGCCGTGGACGCGTTCCATCGCACCTGCCGTTCCGCCATCGAACTGGTCGCTGCCGGCGAGCTGTGACCGTCAAGCCGATCACGGTCGGTGGCAGGTGACACCTTCATTGTTGAGGTTTGTGCAAGTTCTGTGAGATCCAGTCAAGAACGTTGAAGTCTTCAGATCGTTTGCCGATTTCAGGACTGGAATGGAAGGGCAGACGGAGCAGACGGCGTCGCGCTGGGAACGGCGACCCTGGGCAGCGCGGCTGCTGCGCGTCACCGTGCTCGTCGTGCCGATCGTCGCCTCGATCGTCGCCGGCTACCTGCTCACCGCACTGCTGCCGACCGTGGCCGGCCGTTGGCCGTCGATCGGTCGCTGGCTGGGGATCACGGCGCTGAGCACGGTCGTGCTCGTCTTCACCGATCGCTTCGCCCGCCGACTGCTGCCGCTCGCACGCCTCCTCGACCTGACGCTTCTCTTCCCCGATCGGGCCCCGTCGCGGTTCAGCATCGCCCTGCGCACCGGCACGACCGCGCAGCTCGAGCGCAAGATCGCCGCCGTGCAGCGCGGCGAGACCAAGCTGGCCGAGGCGCCTGCCGATGCCGCGCGCGAGCTGATCGAACTGGTTGCCGCCCTCGGCCGGCACGACCGCCTCACCCGCGGCCACTCGGAGCGGGTTCGCGCCTACTCGCAGCTGATCGGCGAGCAGGTCGGGATGAGCGAGATCGAGCTCGACCGGTTGCGCTGGGCGGGTCTGCTCCACGACATCGGCAAGCTGCGGGTGCCCACCGAGATCCTCAACAAGCCCGGCCGGCTGACCGACGAGGAGTTCGCGATCATCAAGCAGCACCCCGAGCACGGGCGAGTGCTCGCCGGCGGCCTCGCCGGGTGGCTGGGTGAGTCGATCCGCGCCGTGTGGGAGCACCACGAACGCTGGGACGGCAAGGGTTACCCGCGCGGGCTGACCGGCACCGAGGCAGCGCTGCCGTCACGCATCGTCTCCGTCGCCGACACCTACGACGTGATCACGTCGTTGCGGTCCTACAAGAAGGCGACACCGGCCAGCGCGGCTCGCGCCGAGCTCGCTCGCTGCGCCGGATCGCAGTTCGACCCCGACGTCGTCCGAGCGTTCATGAACGTGTCGCTCGGCTCGCTGCGCCGGGTCATGGGGCCGCTGTCGTGGTTGGCCCACCTCACCTTGTTCCCGCGGCAGCTCATCGCGTCAGCCGTGCCGCAGGCCGCCGCTGCGCTCACCGTCGTCGTCGGCGCGTCGGGCGCGCAGATCGGCACCGTGCTCGCCGAGCGAGCGCCGATCATCGATCGTCCGAACGTCGTCGAGATGCGCACCCCCGGCGACGGACGCTCGGAAGCGAACGAAGCTGCGGACGCACCGCAGACGCCTGCGGCCGGCGCCGGTCCGACTGGCACCGGTGTGCCGAGCGAGCCGACGCCGGGCGCGCCCGAAGGCACGCCGGCGGCCGGCGACAGCACACCGCCGACCGGCACCGATCCCGTCACCACGACGACCACCGCCGTCGCGGACACGACGCCGGACAACGGCACGACGCCCAACGGCACGACACCGACGAGCACCCCGACGAGCACCCCGGCCACGCTCCTGCCCGGCATCACGGTGCTCCCACCGGTCAGCCTGCCGGGCGTCAGCCTTCCGCCGATCACGCTGCCCCCGGTGAGCATCCCGCCGATCACCGTGCCCAGCATCTCGACACCACTCGTCACCCTCCCGCCGGTGGTGATCACGGTGCCGGTGACCCTGCCCCCGATCACGCTCCCGCCGATCACCCTCCCGCCCATCACCCTGCCCCCGATCACCCTCCCGCCGATCACCCTCCCCCACCTCTGACGCCCACCGGCGCGGAGGGTTTCACGCTCACCCGGGCGCACCCCAAACCCTCCACCCACCGCACACGGAGGGTTCCGCGCCCACCCGGGCGCACCCCAAACCCTCCACCCACCAAGCGCGGAGGGTTCCGCGCCCACCCGGGCGCACCCCAAACCCTCCACCCACCAAGCACGGAGGGTTTCGCGCTCACCCGGGCGCACCCCAAACCCTCCACCCACCGGGCGCGGAGGGTTTCACGCCCACCCGGGCGCACCCCAAACCCTCCGCCGGGGCAGGGGCGTCAGCGGCGTTGTTGGAGGATGGCGGTGACGGCTTTGCCGTCGGCCTTGCCGGCGCTGGCCTTCATCACGGCACCGACCAGCGCGCCGAGGGCCTTGTCCTCGCCGCCGCGGTACTTCTCCCAGGCGCCGGGCTGCGCGGCGATGGCCGCGTCGACGAAGCCTTCGAGCTCGGAGGTGTCGATCGCTTCGAAGCCCTTGGCCGCGGCGATCGCGGCCGGATCGCCGCCGCCCTGCTCGACGAGCTCGGCGAGCACGGTCTTGGCCTGCGTGGCCGTCAGCTTGCCGCCGACCTCCAGCAGGGTCAGCGCGGCGAGGTCGGTGGCCGGGATGCGCGGCTCGGGACCTTCGTCGGCGAACGCTTCCTTCACGTGCACGAGCGCGCGACCGACATCGCCACCGACGTGACCGACGGCGACCACGTAGTCGTCCTGCCCGCGTTCGACGACGACCATTGCAGCTTCGCTGTCGGCGGCGACACCGCACTCCTCGGCCAGGCGTTGCCGGCGTGCCGCGGGCAGCATCGGCAGCGAAGCGCGGACGTGATCGATCCAGGCCTGCTCGGGTGCCAACGGCACGAGGTCGGGCTCGAGGAAATAGCGGTAGTCGTCGGCGTCCTCCTTGCTGCGCAAGGTGTGCGTGCGACCGTCGGTCTCGTTCCAGTGGCGCGTCTCCTGGCGGATCTTCTCGCCAACCTCGACGAGATCGATCTGCCGGCGCGCCTCGTACTCGATCGCTCGACCGAGCGAGCGAACGCTGTTGACGTTCTTGATCTCGCAGCGCGTGCCGAACGGCGTGCCCGGCTTGTGCACGCTGACGTTGGCGTCGACGCGCATCGAGCCCTCTTCCATCTTGGCGTCGGATGCACCGACGGCGAGGAGGATGCCGCGCAGCTCGGTGACGTACTGGCGCGCCTGCTCGGAGGTGCGGATGTCCGGGCGGCTGACGATCTCGACCAACGGCACGCCGGCGCGGTTGAAGTCGATCAACGAGAAGTCGCTGCCGTGGATCCGCCCGCCGGCGCCGCCGACGTGCGTGCTCTTGCCGGTGTCCTCTTCGAGGTGGGCGCGCTCGATGCCGACCCGATAGCCGTTCGGCAGATCGAGGTGGCCGTCGATGTTCAGCGGTTGGTCGTACTGGCTGATCTGGTACGCCTTGGGCATGTCCGGGTAGAAGTAGTTCTTGCGGTGGAACGTGCACGGCTGGATGGTGCAGTTCAGCGCCGCGCCGATGCGCATCGCCAGCTCCACCGCGTGACGGTTGAGCACCGGCAGCGCACCCGGCAGGCCGAGCGTCACCGGATCGATGTTCGTGTTCGGCTCGTCGCCGAAGTGGTTCGGGCTGCCGGAGAACAGCTTCGTCGCCGTCGCCAGCTCGACGTGCACCTCCAGGCCGACCACCAGTTCGTACTCACCGATCAGATCGCTCACGCGGTCACCGCCTTCTCGAGTGCCCGACCGACGCGGAACATCGTCGGTTCACCGAGCGCCGGCGCCAGCACCTGCACGCCGACGGGCAAGCCATCGGCACCGGTGCCGAACGGCACGCTCATGCCGGCGTGGCCGGCGAGGTTGGTGGGGATCGTGTACACGTCGACGAGGTACATCGCCAACGGGTTGTCGCCCTTCGAACCGATCGGGAACGCCACCGAGGGCGACGTCGGGGTGAGCAGCACGTCGGCATGCTCGTACGCGGCGGCGAAGTCGTCGGCGATCATCCTGCGGACCTTCAACGCCTTGCCGTAGTACGCGTCGTAGTAGCCCGCGCTCAGTGCGTAGGTGCCGAGCATGATCCGCCGCTTGACCTCCGCACCGAAGCCGGCAGCGCGGGTGACGCCGTACATCGCGTTGGTGTCCGGCGCATCGACGCGCATGCCGTAGCGCACCCCGTCGTAGCGGGCCAGGTTGCTGCTGGCCTCCGCCGGTGCGACGAGGTAGTACGCGGTGAGCCCGTAGGTGAAGGCCGGCACCTGCACGTCGACGATGGTCGCGCCGGCGTCGCGCAGCGCTTCGAAGGCGAGCTCCAACCGTTCGACGACATCGGGGTCGGCGCCCTCGGGCAGGTCGGTGATGCGGCCGACGCGCAGGCCCTCGACGCCCTGCTCGAGCAGATCGCTGAGCACCGGCCGCGGCGTGGGGATCGACGTCGAGTCGCCCGGGTCGTGGCCACCGATCACGTCGAGCACGAGCGCCGCGTCAGCCACGGTGGCCGAGAACGGGCCGATCTGATCGAGGCTGCTGGCGAAGGCGACGAGACCGTTGCGGCTGACGTAGCCGTACGTCGGCTTGACGCCGACGACGCCGCACAGGGCGGCTGGTTGGCGGATGGATCCGCCGGTGTCGCTGCCGAGCGCGATCGGGGCGAAGCCGGCAGCGACGGCCGCTGCGCTGCCACCGCTGCTGCCACCCGCGACGCGTGACGTGTCGTGCGGGTTGTGGGTGACGCCGAACGCCGAGTTCTCGGTGCTGGAGCCCATGGCGAACTCGTCGAGGTTGGTCTTGCCGATGGCGATCGCGCCAGCGGCGGCGAGGCGCTGCACGACGGTGGCGTCGTACGGGGGCTTCCACCCTTCGAGGATCTTCGACGAGCAGGTCGTCTCGACACCGCGCGTGCACAGGTTGTCCTTCAACGCGACCGGCACTCCGGCGAGTGGACCCGGGTCGTTGCCGGCGGCGACCTGTGCATCGATCGCCGCAGCAGTGACGCGCGCTGCCTCGGCGGTGACGAGGTTGAAGGCGTGGATCTCGGGCTCACGCGCGGCGATGGCAGCGAGGTGCTCCTCGAGCACGGCCACCGCGGACAGGGTGCCGGCCCGGACGCCGGCGGCGATCTCGGTTGCCGTTCGTGTGGTGGGCGGTCGCATCAGCTGTCCAGCCCGACGATCGGCGGCACGCGGAAGCGCCCGTCCTCGGCAGCCGGGGCAGCGGCGAGCACCTCGTCGCGGTCGAGGCACGGCAGCACGACGTCCTCGCGGAACACGTTGATCAGCGGGAACGGCTGCGACATCGGCTCGACCGCAGAGAGGTCGAGGGCATCGACGTCGGCGAAGTGGTCGAGCATGCCGGAGAGCTCGCCGGTGATGCGGTCGATCTCCTCGGTGGTGAGGTCGAGTCGGGCGAGCTTGGCCACCTTGACGACGTCGGCTGCGGAGATGCGTTCGGACACGAGGATCGATTCTACGAGCGCACGATGCGCAGGAGCACTCCCGATTCGGGCCAGAGGCGTGGGGGTTGGATGCCGTGCACGGCCAGCTGGCGCCCGGTCAGGCACAGATCGCCGAGGCCCCACTTCGGACCGCTGCCGAGATCGACCGCCTCGAAGCGGTAGGTGCCGTGCGGGTCGAGCCCCGGCAGGCGCAAGGGCGGCGGGATCAGGCTCATCGCCGTGCGCAGCTGGACGAACGCGACGAGCGCCTCGCTGCGGTCGACGGCGTAGACGCCGTGAGCCAGCGTCGCCGGCGCGGCATCGGCGGACTCCGGGCCGACCGGCGCGGTGTCGAAGCGGACCACGTCACCACCGTGCAGCAGCGGCCGGAACCGTTGGTGCACGGCGATCGCCGCGGCGAGCGCGGCGCGGTCGTCGTCGCTCATCGCCGTCACGTCGGCCTCGACGCCGAGGTGGCCGAACATCGCCGTGAGGGCACGAAAGGCCATCGTGTGACGTCGCCCGGTGGTGTGCGAGCGCTCCGGTCCGATGTGCGCGCCCATCACCTCCGGCGGGATGAACATCGACGCGCCACGCTGGATGGTCTGACGTTCGAGGGCGTCGTTGCAGTCGCTGGTCCACACCCGTTCGGTGCGGCGCAGGATCTCGGCGTCGATGCGACCGCCACCGCTGGCGCAGCTCTCGATCTCGACCGACGGGTGACGGCGACGCAGCTCGTCGAGCAGCGCGTAGAGCGCCAGCGTCTGCGCGTGCGATCCCGCCGCGCCATCGGCACCACTGCCCTGCGCGTGCTGACGGTTCATGTCCCACTTGACGAAGGTGATGTCGTGGTCGGCCAGCAGCCGATCGAGCAGACCGAGGACGTGGGCGAACGCCGCGGGACGGCCGAGGTCGAGCACGAGCTGGTTGCGTCCGAGCACGGGCTCGTAGCCGTCGGTGGTGAGCGCCCAGTCGGGGTGGTCGCGGAACAGGTCGCTGTCCGGGTTGACCATCTCCGGCTCCACCCAGATGCCGAACTCCATCCCGAGGCCGCGCACGTGCTCGATCAACGGGCCGAGCCCGTCCGGGTAGACCTCCGGCGACACCCACCAGTCGCCGAGGCCGCGCCGGTCGTCGCGCCGCGGGCCGAACCAGCCATCGTCGAGGACGAAGCGCTCGATGCCGAGCTCGGCGGCCGACGTGGCCAGCTCCTGCAGTCGTGCCGTCTCGTGACGGAAGTACACGGCCTCCCACGTGTTCAGCAGCACCGGGCGCGCCGTGCGCGGACTGGCCGGCAGCGAGCGCATGAACCGGTGGTGGCCCCACGACATCGGCGTCAGCCCGTTCGCCGAGTACGAACCGATCACCGTCGGCGACCGGTAGGACTTCCCCGCCTCGAGGACGAGCTCGCCGGGGTGCAGCAGCTCGCCGAACTGGACGAGCCGGCGCGAGTCGGGCAGCACCTCGGCCAGCACCGTGTGGTTGCCGCTCCACGCCAGCTGCACGCCCCACACTTCGCCGGTCCACTCACCGAAGCCGGGCGTGCCGGCGACGAGGAACGGCGGGTGCTCGTGCGACGTGCGGCCCGAACGGTCCTCCCACACGCGCGCTCCCTCGCGCCACGGCGAGCGCACCGAGTGGAGCTCTCGCGTCCACCGACCCGTGAACGACAGCAGCTCGCCGGCCTGTGCCGGCAGGGCGATCGTCGGGTGCAACGCGTCGAGCAGGTAGCGCGAGGCCCCGAGGTTGACCACCTCGCAGTGCACCTGCAGCACGTCGTCGAGCGTGACGGTGGTCGTCAGCGCGAGCTCGGCCACCCGATCGACGGAACGCACGGTGACCCCGCCATCCACCGTCGTCACGCTGTCGACGGCGAACCGCGGCGACCACGCGCGCCCTGCCGGGCGGTTGCCGGAAAGGCCGGGGCGGCCAGGGAAGCCGGAACCGTGCTCGGGTACGACGCTGATCGGTGCGACCACGTCGAGCATGCCGTTGGTGAACGGTCGGCGTTGCGACTCGACGACGGCATCGGGGTCGACGTCACCGAGCGGCGCACCCCAGTGCACGATCGCCGGCACACCGCTCGACCAGTCGAGCACGACGTCGCTGCTCGCCCCGCGCAGGTGGACGGTGGTGCTCATGAGCCCATCATGGACGATCAGCCCTTGCTGGCACCGAGCGTCAGCCCGCTGATGAACTGCTTCTGCAGCGCGAGGTACACCGCGAGCGTGGGAAGGGCGATGATCATCGACGCTGCGGCGACGAGGTTGTCGTTGCTGAAGTACTGGCCGCCGAGGTTGGCGATCGACGAGGTGATCGGCCGCTCGCTCCCCTGGTTCAGCAGCACGACCGCCCAGAAGAAGTCGTTGTACAGCCACGTGAACTCGAGCGTCGCCAGCGCCGCGAGCGCCGGCCGGCACAACGGCATGATCACCTGGAAGAACTGGCGCGGCACGCTGGCGCCGTCCACCATCGCCGCTTCGTTGAGCTCCTTGGGGATCGTCTTCATGTAGTTGCTGAGAACGAACGTGCAGAAGCCGCTCTGGAAGGCGACGTGGATGATGATCACCCCGATCTTCGTGCCGAGCAGCTTGCCGGTGTCCGCGTCGCTGAGGAAGTCGGGCCACGGCGTGTGCTCGAAGATGGTGAACAACGGTTTGAAGATGACCTGCGGCGGCAGCAGGTTGCCGGCGGTGAACATCAATAGCAGCGGGATGTTGAAGCGCCAGCTGAACCGGCTGACGACGAAGGCGACCATGCTCGAGAACAGCAGGATCAGCACGATCGCCGGCAGCACGATGAACGCCGTGTTCATGAACGTGTGCTTCATGTCGCCCTGGTCGAAGGCGTCGCCGTAGTTCTTGAACGACAGGCTGTCCGGCCACGAGAAGATGCCCTTGCGCTGCGTCTCGTCGTAGGGACGCAGCGAGGCGTAGAACGCGCCGACGATGGGCACCAACCACAGTCCGGCGACCACCGTCAGGAAGGTGTACGTGACGATCGTCTTCGGACGCGATCCACCGGGTGGGCGGCGCGGTCGCTGGGCGAGCGCGGCAGTCACGAATCTCGCTCGCTGAACGTGTTGAACAAGTACCAGATGATGAACCCGAGGCACAGCAGGAGCAGCACGACGCCGTAGGCCGAGCCGAGCCCGACCTGCCCGCCGCCTTCGCCGACGAGGTTGTCGCGCACGAGCACGCCGAGCACGCTCGTGCCGAGCGGCTTCTTGAGGGCGACGATGATGTCGAAGGCGCGCAACGCCTCGATCACGGTGATGACGAGCACGACGACGTTGATCGGCTTCATCACCGGGAACACGACGCGTCGGAACCCCTGCCACTCGTTGCACCCGTCGATCGCCGCGGCTTCGCGCAGCGATGGGTCGACGCTCTTCAGCCCCGCCAGGTACAGCACCATCACGTAGCCGATGTGCCGCCACGCCATCGCGATCAGCAGCGCGGCGAAGTTCTTGCTCAGGCCGAGCGGGAAGTCGAGCCCGGGGACGTGGAACTCGAACACCTTCGTCGAGTCACCGACGAAGTCGATCGGCTTGTCACGACCGAGGTTGAACAGCCCTTGCGACTGCGAGAACATCACGCTCTTCCAGATGAACCCGACGATCGCCAGCGACAGCACCACCGGCAGGTAGTAGATGCTCTGGTACAGACGGGTGCCGCGCACGCCCTTGTCGAGCAGGTACGCCAGCAGCATCCCGCCGGCGCTGCAGATCGAGAGGAACACGAGCAGCACGACGTTGTTGAACAGCGCCGGGAAGAACTTGTTGTCGAGGACGGTGAAGATCGTCCAGTAGTTGCGCAGACCGAGCAGCGACCACGTGCCCAGCTTGAGGCCGTCCCACTTGGTCAGCGAGAGCCCGATGGTGCTGAACGCCGGCACCCACACGAACATGATGTGGACGAAGGCGGGCACCCCGACCATCCCCGCCAGCCAGGCGCGGTCGCGCCGCGACAGCTGGCTGTACTTGCGTCGACGGCGCCGGGGATGAGGCGCCGTCGACGCGGGAGCGTCGATCAGGTCGGACATCGTCGCTCGGTCTAGCTCAGGTACGTCGACTTCTGCTCCTCGATCCCCTTGAGGATCGTGTCGGCCTGTGACGGATCGGCGATGAAGCTGGCGAACGCATCGGCGACGACGTTGGAGACGAAGTCCGGGCTGGTGTCGCGGTCGAGGAACTGGGCGATGAACTTCGAGCCGCTGACGAGCTCGGCGGACTTCGCCTGGATCTTCGAGTAGCCGGCCGTGCTGGCCTTGGTGTTGACCGCCACGCTCGCGCCCTCGATGGCGAGGAACGCATCGATCGCCGGCGCCCCACCGAGACCGCCGAGGAGCGCCTTCGCGCCGTCCTCGTTCTTCGGCTTGGCGGCCATCATGAAGCCGTCGATCGGTGCGTCGATCGCATCCTGACCGTGCTCGTCGCTGAGCGCGGGGAAGGCGAAGAAGTCGAGGTCGTCGAGGTACGCCTGATCGGTCGAGTTGGTGGCGACGAAGGTGCCGAGGAAGTACATCCCGGCTTCCTTCTTCTCCAGCGCGGTGGCCGCTTCCTGCCACGTGCGCCCGTTCGGGTTCTCCTGGTGGAACGGCAGCAGCGCGGCCCACTCGGTGAACACCGCCTTCGTCTTGTCGTCGGTCCAGCTCTCCTTCCCGGCGAGCAGATCGACGTGGTACTGGTAGCCGTTGATCCGCATGTTCAAGATGTCGAACGTGCCCATCACCGGCCACTTGCCGTCGTTGGCGTAGGCGAACGGGACGAGCCCGTCGTCCTGCATCTTCCCGGCGAGGGCCAGCAGCTCGTCGCGCGTCGTGGGCACGGTGTAGCCCTTCTCCTCGAAGACGCTCTTCCGGTAGTGCACCGCCCAGGGGTAGTAGTAGAAGGGCACGAAGTACTGCTTGCCGTCGTTGCCGGTGGACGCGGTCTTGAAGCTGTCGGCGATGTCGGGCAGGTTGCCCCACACGTCGCTGATGTCGCCGACGAGACCCTTGTCGGCGAAGAACCGCAGGCGGTAGCCGGAGAACCAGCACATCACGTCGTCCGGCTGGGCGAGGTAGTTGGTGATGTTGTCCTGGTAGGTGTTGTGATCGACCGTGTTGATCGTCGCCGTGACGCCCGTGGCAGCGAGCGCAGCGGCCAACGCGCTCTTCGGCTTCTCGTCGCTGTAGTTCGAGCCGAACGTGACGGTGCCGACGTTGCCGCCGGGTGCCGTCGTCCCGCCAGGTGCGGTGGTCCCGCCAGGTGCGGTGGTCCCGTTCGACTTCTTGTCATCGCTGCCGCATGCGGCGAGCACCAGCACGCTGGCCGCACCGGCCAGCAACGTGCGGCGGCTGAAGATCGAGAACCCGACTTCCGACGGGCTCGGCGACATCTCGTATTTCCCGGACACTGTTCCCCCTTGAGCTGATGTACGGCACGTGAACACCGTGCCTCCCCGCCGGTGAACATGACATGACCTCGCACACCGTGTCAACCCTCTTGTGCACTTTTCGAACACGGTCTGTTCGTTTGATCGCGGCACGCGACATGTTCGAACATATTGTTCCAAGATCGTCGTTCGATTCTGTTGACGACGAACACAACTTGGTGCATTGTTCCAACCGTGCAACGGCCCACCCACGACGCCAGCGCCGCTCGCGCGCTGGCCAGGCAACGCCACGACGTGATCGTCGCCGAGGTCCGCCGACGCAGTTCGGTGCGCGTCAGCGAGCTCGCCCAGCTCCTCGGTGTCAGCGACATGACGGTGCGCCGAGACCTCGATCTGCTCGACGAAGCCGGGTTGATCACCAAGGTCCACGGCGGGGCGACCTTGCGCCTCGAGCGCAGCACGGAGGAGCCCGGCTTCGAGGCGAAGTCGTTGCGCAACATCGGTGAGAAGCACGGCATCGCCATGGCCGCCGGCGCCAGCGTGCGCGCCGGCAGCGCCATCGGCATCACCGCCGGCACGACGACGTGGCAGCTCGCCTCGCACATCGTCGACATCCCCGATCTCACCGTCGTCACCAACTCGGTGCGCGTCGCCGACGTGCTCCACCAGTCGCACCGCTCGGATCGCACCGTCGTGCTCACCGGTGGCGTGCGCACGCCGTCCGACGCGCTGGTCGGTCCGGTCGCCGTCGGTGCACTCCGATCGCTGCACCTCGACGCGGTGTACATGGGTGTGCACGGGATGAGCGAACGCGCCGGCTTCACGACGCCGAACCTGATGGAGGCCGAGACCAACCGCGCCTTCGTGCAGGCCACCGAGCACCTCGTCGTGCTCGCCGATCACACCAAGTGGAACATCACCGGGCTCAGCTCCATCGCCGGTCTCAACGACGCCGCCGAAGTGATCACCGACCGCAACCTCCCGCCCGCAGCCCGAGCCATCCTCAGCGATCGCGTCGGCCGCGTGGTGCTGGCCGAACCGCTCATCGCAGAAGGATCGAGTGCCTGATGGCCACCGTCACGTTCAACAAGGCGTCGCGCATCTACAACGCCGGAACCCGCGCTGCAGTCGACGACCTCGACCTGGAGATCGCCGATGGCGAGTTCCTCGTCCTCGTCGGCCCATCGGGCTGCGGCAAGTCGACGACGCTGCGAATGCTGGCCGGCCTGGAGCCGATCGACAGCGGCACCGTCAGCATCGGCGCCACCGACGTGACGATGCTCCCGCCCCGCGACCGCGACATCGCCATGGTGTTCCAGAGCTACGCGCTCTACCCGCACATGACCGTCGCCGAGAACATCGGCTTCCACCTGAAGATCAAGCGCGTGCCGAAGGCGGAGATCGTCAGCCGCGTCGCCGAAGCGGCCCGGCTGCTCGACCTCGAGGAGTACCTCGATCGCAAGCCGGCGCGGCTCTCCGGCGGCCAGCGCCAACGCGTCGCGATGGGTCGAGCCATCGTCCGCCAACCGCAGGTGTTCCTCATGGACGAACCGCTGTCCAACCTCGACGCCAAGCTGCGCGTGCAGACCCGCACGCAGATCGCCGCGCTGCAACGCCGCCTCGGCGTCACCACCGTGTACGTCACGCACGATCAGGTCGAGGCGATGACGATGGGCGATCGTGTGGCCGTGCTGAAGGACGGCGTGCTGCAGCAGTGCGCCACCCCGCGCGACCTGTTCACCCGGCCGTGCAACCTCTTCGTCGCCGGGTTCATCGGATCGCCGGCGATGAACCTGCTCGACGCAGAGCTCGACGGTGACGGCGCCGACGCCCACGGCGTCACGTTCCCGTTGACACCTGCGCAGCGCGCCGCGCTCACCACCGACGCCGTGACGTTCGGCATCCGGCCGGAGAGCCTGGGCGTGGTCGATGCCGGCACCGCCGGTTCGATCGACGCCACGGTTGCCGCCGTCGAGGAGCTCGGCTCCGATTCGTTCCTGTACTGCAACCCGGTCGGCCGGCCCGATCAGCTCCTCGTCGCTCGCGCCGCCGGCCTGACCTCCAACCGCATCGGCGCCCCCGTGTCGCTGCGACCCGACGTCGAGGCGATGCATCGCTTCGACACCGCCTCCGGCGAACGCCTCCCCGACTGAGCGACCGTGGCTGACGACGATCTGCACGACGTTCGACATGATCCCCACCTCGGCACCGTCGTGCACGTGGTGCGGGCCCGACAGGGGCGCCCGAACCTGCCGTCCACCGGCTGCCCGTTCTGCGTCGGCGGTCTGGAGGCCCCGGATCCGTACGACGTGCGCTGGTTCGACAACCGCTGGCCGGCCATGCCCGACGAGCGCTGCGAGGTGGTGCTGTACACGCCCGTGCACGACGCCACGTTCTGGTCGCTCGGCGCCGCCGGCGTTCGACGGGTGATCGACCTCTGGGCCGAGCGCACCACTGCCCTCGGTGCTCGCGACGACGTCGACTACGTCCTCGTCTTCGAGAACCGCGGCGCCGAGGTCGGAGCGACGATCTCGCACCCGCACGGCCAGATCTACGCCTACGACCACGTCCCGCAACGACCGGCAGCGCTGATCGCCAGTGGATGGCATCCCGACGCCGATCCCGGCGAGCGCCACGTCGCCACCCACGGCGGCTGGACCGCGTGGGTGCCCTTCGCCCCGGCCTACCCGGTCGCCGTGACGATGGCGCCGCGCACGCGCGTGCCCGACCTGCCGAGCCTCGACGACGAGGGTCGCAACGACCTGGCGGCGATGCTCGTCGACGTGCTCGCCCGACTCGACCGCCTCTACGGCGAACCGCTGCCGTACATGCTGTGGGTCAACCAGCGACCCGTCGACGGCGGCGCGTGGGCGGGCTCGTGGTGCAGCATCGAGATCGTCTCTCCGTGGCGTGCCGCGGGCGTGTCGCGGTTCATCGCTGCGGCCGAGGTGGCCGGCAACGAGCTGTTCAACCCGGTGGTGCCGGAGGAGCTCGCGGCGCGGTTGCGCAGTTAGGCGCTGGCGTCGATCGGGTTGAACGCCGGCGACCGCTTCTGCAGGTAGCTGGAGACGCCCTCTTTGAAGTCGGGACGACCGAGCGAGGCCTTCATCAGCTCGATGGCGTTGCTGCCGGCGGCATCGATCGACTGCAGTTGATCGGCGTAGACCTGCCGTTTCATCACGGCCATCGACGTCGGTGATGCGTTGACCGCCATGTCGGCCGCGTACTCCATCACCCGGTCGAGCAGGTGCTCGGGCTCGACGACCTCGTTGACGAGACCCATCGCTTGCGCCTCTTCGGCGAGCACGACGCGGCCCGACAGCAGCAGGTCCATCGAGTGCGCCGTGCCGACGAGGCGGGGCAGCACCCAGGAGATGCCGTACTCGGCGATCAGGCCACGACGCGAGAACGCGGTGGTGAACTTGACGCCCTTGCCGGCGAAGCGGATGTCGCACATCAGCGCCATCACGAGACCGATGCCGGCCGTCGGCCCGTTGATCGCGGCGATCACCGGCTTGGGCAACGTCGTCACGTAGTGCTCCGGCCGCGAGTCGAACCCGGACGGATCCGTGTTCGCGCCGCCGAGGCCCTGCAGCACGTCCATGTCGGCTCCGGCACAGAAGCCGCGGCCGGCGCCGGTGACGACGATGACCTTGACCTCCGGGTCGGCAACGGCTTGATCGAGCAGTGCGAAGTAGCGGGCGTGCAGCTCGGCGTTGTAGGCGTTCAGGCGCTCGGGCCGGTTCAGCGTGAGCAGGGCGATGCCGGGGTCGCGGCGTTCGTACAGGACGGTGTCACTCATCGGTGGCAACGTAGCCCTCGGCGTCCGCGTCCTGCGGATCCAAGGGTTGTTCAACGTCTTCACCGCGGTGGCGCAACGAGTCGACGGCGAGGAAGCCGACGGCGCCGGCGAAGATGACGATCGCCATCCACTGGTTGAGTCGCAGCCCGCCGGCGTGGTGCGCCGTGTCGATGCGCAGGCCCTCGACCCAGAAGCGACCGACCGCGTAGCCGGCGACGAAGACGGCCATCAATCGGCCCGGCCGCAGCCAGCCCCTGCGACCGATGAGGACCAGGACACCGGCCAGGGCGACGTTCCACAGCGCTTCGTAGAGGAACGTCGGGTGGAAGGTGGTGCCGTGGGCGTAGCCCTCGGGCAGGTGGGCGTCGTCGATCCGCAACGCCCACGGCAAGGTCGTTGCCTTGCCGAACAGCTCCTGGTTGAACCAGTTGCCCAGGCGACCGATGGCCTGCGCGATCGGGATGGCCGGCGCAGCGGCGTCCAACATCGCCGAGATGCGCACGCCGCGACGACGCGTCGACCACGCTCCGACGGCGATGCCGAACAGCAACCCGCCGGGGATGCCGAGCCCGCCCTCCCAGATCTTGAAGATGCGCATCGGGTCGTCGCGGAACAGCTCGTAGTCGGTGACCACGTGGTACAGCCGTGCCCCGATGACGCCGGCGATGACCGCCGACACGGCCATCGAACTGGCGTCGTCACGCGTGCCCGCGCCGGATGCTTCGAGGCGCCGACCGGTGATCGACACGGCGGCGACGACACCGAGCGCGATCATCAGCCCGTAGGCGTGGATCGAGATCGGACCGATCTCGAGGTTGCCGCTCGACGGGCTCGGGATGGAGGCGATCACGGACGCGATCATCGTGCACACACCTTGCCGACGAACCGCACGGTGGCATCGACGATCAGATCGCGATCGAAGTCGCGCGTGGCGACGTGGTAGCTGCGTTCCAGCGAGATCCGCTCGACCGGCCCGCCGTACGTGTCGGCGAGCAGATCGCTCTGCGCGGGTTCGACGACGTGATCCTGCGGGCTGGTCATCAACAGCAGCGGCATCGTCATCGTCGGGAACTCGGCCGGCAGTGCAGCAGCACCGTCGACGAGCAACGAGCGCAGCGCGCGCAGCGGCGTTCCCTCGTAGGCGTTGTCACCGGCGTCCGGATCGGCGATGTCGCTGCCCACGCCCGGCATCACCTCGGTGCCACCGTCGATCATCGCGTCGAGCATCCCGAGCACCTCATCGGGTTGCGAGCGGGTGACCGGGTTGATGCACACCAGTCCGACGACCTCCGGATGATCGGCGCTCACCCGCAGGCCGAGCGCGCCGCCCATGCTCAACCCGACGACCGCCACGTGCTCGGTACGAGCAGCGAGTCGTTGGTACGCCGCCTCCGCCTCGCCCGCCCAGTCCGACCACGTCAGGTCCATCAGGTCGTCCATCGCCGTCCCGTGGCCCGGCAGGAGGGGGAGCTCGACGTGGAGGCCCGCCGCAGCGAGTCCGTCGGCGATCGCTCGCATCGAACCGGTGTTGGCGGTGAACCCGTGCAGCACGAGCGCACCCGCACCTCCGGTCCCACGGAACGACCAGGGCTCAGCGCCGGGCTGGATCGGTGACGTCACCGCACGAGTATGCCCGTTCAGACGTACGGGTCGTTGTCGGTGAGCGGCTCTTCCCACCACTCCTGCGGTGCACCGGCGGTCTCCCACTCGGGGAACGGGTAGATGCAGTTCACCGGACAGGCCGGCAGGCACTTGTCGCAACCGCTGCACAGCTCGGGGATGATCACCACGTCGGCGCCGTGGTTGAAGATCGCCCCGAAGTGCGGCGGGCAGTGGCGCAGGCACGCATCGCAGTTGATGCACTCGGCCATCTCGATGCGAACCGGCACGTTCTTCCACTTCGCGTTCCGCGTCCGCGTCTCGATCCGCTCCGTCCTCGCATCCCCCATGGACGAGAAGTGTACGAAGCCTGAGGTGGCCGGCAGCGAGCGAGCCTGGAGTTCGGGTGAGCGAGCTTGCGAGCGAACACGGCAGGCGAGCGCAGCGAGCACGAGATGGATTGACCCGTGGGTCAAGGGGTGAGCAGACTGGACGCATGGCGAAGCAGCCCGACGCCGAGCGCCGGCACACGGAGCAGGGCAACGAGCGCAAGCTGCAGCTGCTCGAGGCGGCGCAGGAGCTGTTCGCCGCCAACGGCTACCACAGCACCCGCATCGCCGACATCTGCGCTCGCGCCGGCGTCGCCAAGGGCCTGTTCTACTGGTACTTCCCGACCAAGGAGTCGTTGTTCGGCGAGCTCGTCCGCTCGATGCGCCACCAGTTGCGTCGGGCGCAGAAAGCAGCGATGGACACGCAGGCCGACCCGCTGCTGCGCATCCGCCAGGGCGCCGAGGCCAGCGTGCACTTCACCGTCGCCCACCGCAGCTACTTCGCCCTGCTCGACTCCGAGCGGTGGGACGAGGCGATCGCCCCCGTGCTGCGTGAAGGCAGCGACGTCTACCTCGACGACGTCGAACGGCTGGTCCGCGAAGCGCAAGCGGCCGGGCAGCTGCCCGACGGCGATGCCCGCTTCTACGCGGTCGGCGTGGTCGGCGCGGTGAGCTCGTTCGGCGCGGCGATCCGCAACGGCAGGCTGGACATGGACACCGACGAGCTGGCTGCGCTGGTGGGCACCTGGGTCATGCAGGCATTGGCAGGTCGAGCCGACCGTCCAATGTTGGATCCAGCCTGACCATCACGCGCAGGAACGCGTCGACGATGCGCGGCTCGAACTGCGCGCCCTTCGCACCGACGATGTAGTGGATCGCATCGATCGGCGACCACGCGTGCTTGTACGTGCGGCTGCTGGTGAGCGCGTCGTACACGTCGGCGACGGTGACGATGCGACCGCTGATCGGGATGTCGGTGCCCGACAGGCCACGCGGGTAGCCGGCGCCGTTCCAGCGCTCGTGGTGGGTCAGCGCCACTTCGGCCGCGAGCATGATCAACGGTGAGGTGCTGCCCGACAGGATCTCGGCGCCGATCGTGGTGTGCGTCTTCATCACGTCGAACTCCTCCGGCGTGAGCGGGCCCGGCTTCAGCAGGATCGCGTCGGGCACGGCGACCTTGCCGATGTCGTGCAGCCGGCCGGCGAGCTGGATCTGGCGCACCCAGTCCGGGTCCTCGCCGAGCTCTCGGGCGATCTGCCCGGACAGGTCGCCGACGCGCACGGTGTGCTCGCCGGTGTCGGTGTCGCGGAACTCGGCGAGCACGGCCAGACGTTGGAACGCCTCGACCTGGTAGTCCTCGAGCTCGTGGGTGCGGCCACGGACGAGGGCTTCGAGCTCGCTCGTGCGCAGACGCAGGATCTCGGCCTGCTGACGGGTGTTCTCCGTGTCGTGGGCGATCTGCAGCGTCTTGATGCGCAGGTCGGTGCCGCGGTTGAACAGCTCCTCGTTGAGCTGGAAGCGCGCCTCCTGGTGCGACAGCGCCTCCTCGAAGCGTCCCTGCCCCTTGAACAGCTGGGCGAGCTTGCTGTGCGCGGCCAACGCCATCTCGGTCTTCTGCGCGGCGAGCGCGAGGTCGAGCGCTTCGCTCAACGCGGCGGCAGCACCGGCGTGATCGCGACGGGCCAGCTGCACCTCGCCACGGGCGAGCCGCGCCGCGATCAGCGTGGTCGGCGACACGTCGACGCGCTTGGCCGATCGATCGCTCATGATCTCGTCCGCGTCGTCGAGGCACTCGGCTGCGCGGTCGAGCGCGTTCAGCGAGACGTAGCCCTCGGCGAGTCGGGCGAGGATGTCGGGCACGAACGCCGGCGCGTGCTCACGAGCCAGCTCCAGCGCTTGCTCGCCGAGGCTGACGGCGAGGAGGTTCTCGTTGCGATCGGCGCGGACCTTGGCCATGTTGGCCAACGTGACGGCATCGTTCTCCGGGCGATCGAGGCCCTTGTTGGCGGTGAGCGCAGCCTCGTAGGTGACGATGGCCCGATCGGTGTCGCGCAGGCTGTGGTGGATGACGGCGATGGTGTTGAGCAGGTTGCCCTCGTCCACCTTGTGATCGGTGGTGCGGTACAGCTCGAGCGCCTGCAGCGAGCACGACAGCGCCTCGGTGTAGTTGCCGGCGTTGTAGTGGACGATGCCGACCAGGTTGAGCGCCCAGACCTCGACGACCGTGGCACCGCACTTGCGGGCCAGCTCGCGCGCTTCCAACGCAAGTGCGAACGCCTCGTCGGCGCTCCCCGACGCGTACGACACGCTGGCCAAGCGGTAGAGCGCTTCGGCTTCACCCGGCTCATCACCGCGTGAGCGGGCCAGCACGCGAGCCTGCTGCACCAGACCACGGGCCCGTGGCAGATCGACGGCCTCGACGGCGCGCGCGTCGTCGAGGAGGTCGCGGACCGTCTGTCCGCCTCCTGACTCTTCGATGCGTGACGCTGTCGACACGGTCACTTCATGCCACCATCCGATTTTCTTCTGGCCCGTGAGCTGGGCTGCTGCTCCAAAGGTTAAGCAGTCCGTGGTCGGGCGTGCAGGGATAGCGAGGTTCCTTGAGACGACCTTGATCCTCGCTGAGCGCGTTCGGCACCCACGCAGGGTGCCCGGGGCGACGGTGGTCGCCAACCCGGCAACCTTCTATCGTGGACCCTTCCGGGCCTGCCCTTCTATGACCGCGACCTCACCTTCATGACCGCCGCACGGCGGAGCATCGACACCTCTGCCGTCGCCGCAGTGGTGCCCGTGCTCGCGCTCGCACCGCTGTGGTTGTTGGCCCTCCTCGTGTTCTGGTGGCCGCTGCACCTCGTGTGGCAGATCTCGTTCACCATGTTCGCCCTCGGCTACCTCGTTGCCTCGGTGCTGCTGTTCCTGCGACCGGTGCAGGTCCTGCTGCTCGCTCCCCTCCTCGGGGCACGACGTCCGACACGCAACGAACGCGCGCTGCTCGACATCTCGTGGCGGTCGGTGCTGCAGGCCAATCGGTTGCCCGCCCGCCGCTACGTGCTGGCGGTGCTGCCAGCGCAGGAGCTCAACGCGTTCGCCTGCGGAGGCCACCTCGTGGTGGTGACGTCGTACGCGGTGGAGGCGCTCCCGCGCGACGAGCTGGCCGGCGTGCTGGCCCACGAGCTCAGCCACCACCTCGGCTTCCACACGGTGCCCTTGACGCTCGGTCAGTGGCTCAGCCTGCCGGTCCTGCTGCTCGCTCGCATCGGCTTCTTCCTGCAGAGCGTCTCCACCGCGGCGACCGAGAACTTCGCCTCGCACTCGGCCGCGATCACTGCCGTCGGCCGCGTGATCAGCTCGTTGCTGCGAGCGATCTCGTGGGTCTTCCTGAGCGGCTTGCTGGTCAGCAACACGATCGCCAACGCGGTGAGCAGGAACGCCGAGTTCCAGGCCGACGAGCGCGTGGTGAGTATGGGTTTCGGCAAGCCGCTCGCGAGCGCGCTGCGCCGGGTCGTCAACCACGGGCTCGGCGAGCGACCGACGAGCTTCCGCGAGCGCCTCGCAGCGACGCATCCGCCGGCGCGCACCCGTGTCGCCCGCATCGAAGCACAGCTGCGGCGGCAATGAACCAGACGACGGGTGCCGCGATCGAAGCACGCGCGTTGGTCCGCCGCTTCGGCGACCACACCGCCGTCGACGGCATCGACCTCACGGTTGCGTCCGGCGAGATCTACGGGTTCCTCGGACCGAACGGCGCCGGCAAGAGCACGACCGTGCGCATGCTCACCACGCTCCTGCAACCGACCGCGGGCACCGCGACCGTCGCAGGACACGACGTCGGCCGCGATGCCGGCGCGGTGCGGTTGCGCATCGGCGTCGCGTTGCAGGATGCGGCGCTCGATCCGAAGCAGACGGGTCGCGAATTGCTCGATCTCCAAGGCCGGCTGTACGGCCTGAACAAGTCCGAGCGCAAGCGCCAGGTGTACCTGCTGGCGCAGCTCGTCGACATCGGCGAGGCGATCGATCGACGCATCGGCACGTACTCGGGCGGGATGAAACGTCGGCTCGACCTCGCCGCGGCGCTCGTGCACCAGCCCGAGGTGCTGTTCCTCGACGAGCCGACGACCGGCCTCGACCCGACCAGCCGCGCTGCGGTGTGGGAGGAGGTGCGCGCGCTCAACCGTGACCTCGGGATGACGATCTTCCTGACCACTCAGTACCTCGAGGAGGCCGACGCGCTGGCCGACCGCGTCGGCATCATCGCCAACGGCCGGATCGTCGCCGAAGGCACCCCTGCCGAGCTGAAGCGCACCGTCGGCAGCGACGTCATCGTCGTCAGCGTCCACGGCGGCGACGTCGACCGCGTCGTGCACGCGCTGGCAGCGGTGCCCGGTCTCGACCGCATCGACGGACGCGACGGCGAGGCGGTCGTCTCGGTCGCCAACGGCGCGGCGGCGATCAGCGCCGTCGCCGTCTCGATCGCCGACGCCGGCATCGTCGTGCACGGCCTGACGTTGCGCACGCCGACGCTCGACGACGTCTTCCTCCAGGTCACCGGTGGGCGCATGGGGACCGCGTCGTGAGCTCGTCGACGGCGCCGGCCAACGGCCGCGTGCACGCTCGCGCGGCCGGGTTCTGGACCGACTTCCGCTCGGTGTCGCTCCGGGCCCTGCGGCTCACGTGGCGCGACCCCGAGGCGTTCGGACCGGCGCTCGTCATCCCCGTGTTCTTCTTCCTCGTCAACGTCGGGGCCCTGCAGCAGTTCGTCGAGGACAGCTTCCCGAAAGGGTTCGACTACAAGGCGTTCCAACTCCCCGTCGCGGTCGTGTTCGCGGTCACCGGCATCAGCCGCGCCAGCGCGCTGGTGATCGACGTGCAGGACGGCTACCTCGACCGCTTGCTGCTCACCCCGGTGCGTCGCAGCACCCTGCTGCTCGGGTTGATGAGCGCCGACTTCCTGTTGATCGTCGCACTCGCCGTGCCCGTGTCCGCGCTCGGCCTGGCCGTCGGCGTGCGGCCGGCCACCGGTGCGCTCGGGCTGCTCGTGTTCATCCTCCTCGCCGGGTTGTGGGGTCTGGCGTTCACCGGGTTCCCGTACGCCATCGCCCTGCGCACCGGCAACCCGACCGCGGTGAACAACGCGTTCCTGCTGTTCTTCCCGTTCGCCTTCCTCACCACCGCGTACATCCCGGAGGAGGCGATGACGGGCTGGCTGGCAACGGCGATCAAGTTCAACCCGACGACCTACCTGCTCGGCGGGATGCGTGCGCTGATGCAGACCGGCTGGGAGTGGGACGAGCTCGGTAAGGGTCTGATCGCCATCGTCGGCATGGGCATCGTCTCCTTCGCCACCGCCTTCGCCGCCCTCCGAGGCCGAGTCAAGCGCACCTGACGCGCCGACTCAGGTGGCGAGGTCGGCGAGCGTGGCGTCGAGCTGGGTGATGAGGGCGTCGGGGGTGAGCTCGATGTCGAGACCTCGCTTGCCACCGCTGACGAGGATCGTGTCGAAGAGGATGCACGTCTCGTCGATCGCCGTGCGCAACCGCTTCTTCTGACCGAGCGGGCTGATCCCACCGACGACGTAACCGGTGATCCGCTCGGCGATGTCGGGCGGGCACATCTCGGCGCGCTTCGCCCCGAACGCGACCGCGAGCTCCTTCAGCGACAACTTGCCGGACACCGGAACGATCGCCACCACCTGCTCGCGTCCGTCGAGCACAGCGATCAACGTCTTGAACACTCGTTCAGGTTCGACACCGATCGCCTCGGCCGCTTCGAGCCCGAAGTTGCGGCCGCCCGGCTCGTGATGGAACTCGTGCACGGTGAACGTCACGCCCGCCGCTTCGAGCTGTCGCATCGCCGGTGTTCCGGTCCTCGGCACGTGTGGATCTTGCTCGCTCGCAGCGCGCGATGAAAGGTGGCAGACTCGCCAGCGATGGTGCTGGTCGAGAATTACGAGCTCGCCGACCGCTACCGACTCGATGACGGAAGGGTGTTCCTCAGCGGAGCACAGGCACTCGCCCGCCTGCCGCTGGAGCAGCTCCGCGCCGATCGGCGGGCCGGACTCAACACTGCAGTGTTCGTCAGCGGCTACCCCGGCAGCCCGCTCGCCGGCTACGACCGCGACGCAACAGCAGCCGCCAAGCTGGCCGCCGCCGACGGCTTCTCGTTCGTCGTCCAACCCGGTCTCAACGAGGAGCTCGCGGCGACGTCCGTGATGGGCTCGCAGCTGGCGGTGCTGCAACCGACCTGTCAGTACGACGGCGTCATCGGCATCTGGTACGGCAAGAGCCCCGGACTCGATCGCGCCAGCGACGCCATCCGCCACGCGGTGTTCGCCGGCACGTCGGCCAAGGGCGGCGCAGTCGCACTGGTCGGCGACGACCCGCACGCGAAGAGCAGCACGCTGCCATCCTCCAGCGACGCCAGCCTCGTCGACCTCCACATGCCGGTGCTCTATCCCGGCGACGTGCAGGACGCCATCGACCTCGGCCGGCACGCCATCGCGCTGTCGCGGGCCTGCGGTCTGTGGGTGGCGATGAAGGTGGTCGAAGCGGTCGCCGACGGCACCGGCACCGTCGAGCTCGACATCGATCGGATCCGTCCGATCGTGCCCCGCCTGGAGGTCGACGGGCGCCAGTTCGAGCCAGTGCCGTCGGGCAGGTTGCTGACCCCGTTCTCGCTCGACATGGAACGCGAGTTCCACGAGGTCCGCCTCGAGGTCGCTCGCCGCTACGGGGTGGACAACCGGCTGAACACGATCGCCGTGCGCGGGCCGAACGACTGGATCGGGCTCGTCGCCACCGGCCACACGTACCGCGAGACGATGGAGGCGCTCGCGCTGCTGGGGCTGCGCAACGACGACGACCTGCGCGACGCCGGCATCCGTCTGCTCAGGCTCGACCTCCCCGTGCCGATCGACCCCGCACTGATCCGCGAGTTCGCCGACGGGCTCAGCGAGATCGTCGTGGTCGAGGAGAAGAACCCGACGCTCGAGTGGTTCGTCAAGGACGCGCTGTACGCGCAGGCGCAACGCCCGATCGTCACCGGCAAGCTCCAGCCCGACGGCAGCGCGCTGCTGCCGCGCACCGGCACCCTCGAAGCCGACACCATCGCCCCGCGTCTGCGCACGCGTCTGCTGACCCGCATCGCACCGGAGCGCCTCGCCGCGCTGCGCGTGCAGCGCACGTCGCTGATCCCGTTGACCGTCAACCGCACGCCGTACTTCTGCAGCGGCTGCCCGCACAACACGTCGACGAAGGTGCCCGACGGCGCGCTCATCGGCGCCGGCATCGGGTGCCACTCGATGGTCATGCTGATGGAGGAAGGCCGTGCCGGTGACATCGTCGGGTTGACCGCGATGGGCAACGAGGGCGCCCAGTGGTTCGGCATGTCGCCGTTCATCGGCGCCGACCACCTGATCCAGAACATCGGTGACGGCACCCTCTTCCACAGCGGCATCCTCGCCGTCCGCGCCGCCGCCGCGGCGGGCGTGAACATCACCTACAAGATCCTCTACAACGGGGCGGTGGCGATGACCGGCGGGCAGGACCCGTTCGGCCAGCTCGAGGTGCCGCAGCTGGCCGAGGCCCTCCTCGCCGAAGGCGTGCGCCAGGTACTGATCACCACCGACGACCTCGGCCGCTACCGCGACACGCCGCTGCCGGCCGGGGTGAAGGTGTGGGGACGCCAGCGCGTCGTCGAGGCGCAGGAGCTGCTGGCCACCGTGCCCGGTTGCACCGTGCTGATCCACGACCAGCGCTGCGCGGCCGAGAAGCGACGCGACCGCAAGCGCGGCAAGATCGACACGCCGGCGTTCCGGGTCGTCATCAACCAACGCGTCTGCGAAGGGTGCGGCGACTGCGGCGACGTCAGCAACTGCCTCTCCGTGCAACCGGTCGACACGCCGTTCGGCCGCAAGACCAAGATCGACCAGACCTCGTGCAACTTCGACATGTCGTGCATGGAGGGCGACTGCCCGAGCTTCATGACCGTCGCCGTGTCTCCTCAACGGGGGACCGGGTCCCCCGTTCGCCCCCTCCTTCGAGCACCCGACGCACTGCCGGCGCCCGTCAGGGCGGCGGCACGGGACTTCACGGTGCGCATGTCCGGGATTGGGGGGACGGGGGTGGTGACGGTGTCGCAGATCATCGGGACGGCGGCGATGTTGGACGGGTACTGCGTGCGCGGGCTGGACCAGACCGGGCTGTCGCAGAAGGCGGGACCGGTCGTCAGCGACCTGCGCTTGACGGTCGACGAGCCGCAACCCTCGAACAAGGCGACATGGGGATCGGTCGATCTGCTGCTCGCCTTCGACGAACTGGTCGCAGGCAGCGACACGCACCTCGCCGGGCTCGACCCGCAGCGAACTGCGGTCGTCGCCAGCTCCACTGCGGTGCCCACCGGCACCATGGTCATCCACCCCGAGCGGGCCTTCCCCACCGCCGCCGTCGAGGCTCGCCTCGACGAGTCGTCCACCCGCCACCTGCGCGTCGACACCAACGCGATGGTGCACGGGTTGCTCGGCGACGACACCACCGCCAACGTGTTCCTCATCGGTGTGGCCGTCCAGTCCGGCGAGCTGCCGGTGCACGCCGCGTCGATCGAACGGGCGATCACGCTCAACGGCACCGCCGTCGAGCGCAACCTCGCTGCCTTCGCGTGGGGCCGCGCATGGGTGGCCGATCCCGACGCGGTCGTCAGCGCCGCCGGCCTCGGCCCCGTGACCGATGCCGATGCCGATGCCGATGCCGACGACCGTCCGCTCGTCGATCGCCTGGCCGACGACCTCACCGGGTACCAGTCGGCCGCCTACGCGAAGCGCTACCGCGACGTGATCGAGCGCGTCGACGCCGCCGGGTTCCCCGCGCTCACCGATTCGGTTGCCCGCAACCTCCACAAGCTGATGGCCTACAAGGACGAGTACGAGGTGGCCCGACTGCTGCTCCTGCCCGAGTCGAGGGCCGCGGCGCACGCGATCGGCGGCAAGCGCGCCAAGGTCGTCTGGCACCTGCACCCACCGCTGCTGCGCGCCCTGGGCATGCACCGCAAGATCAAGCTCGGCGGTTGGTCGAAGCCAGCGTTCTGGGCCCTTCGCGCCGGACGCAAGGTGCGCGGCACGCCACTCGACCTGTTCGGCATGGCCAAGGTTCGTCGCATCGAACGGGCGATGGTGCCCGAGTACATCGAAGCCGTCGACCGAGTGCTGCAGCACGTGAGCGCCACCAACCTCGACGAGGCCGTGGCCATCGCCTCGCTGCCCGACGGGGTGCGCGGCTACGAGCACCTCAAGCTCGAGCGTGCGGCCGCCTACCGCGACGAGCTGCAGCGACGGCTCACCGCGTTCACTCGCTGATCGACAGCACCGTCGCCGGCGCCGCCGGCAGGTGGTCGGGCAGGGTGATGCGCAGGTTGCCGTCGCGCGTCGAGTGCGGCAGCACCCGATCGTTGCCGAGCATGCGCACCTCGGCACCAGAAGGAGCCTCCACGCCCACCAGCTCCACCGCGTCTGCGGGCGCACCACGCACGATCGCGTAGCGCACCCCGTCGCGCGAGGTCAGACCGACCTCACGACCATCGACCGTCGTGGTGACGCCGTCGCCGTGGGCGCCGTAGATCGCAGCGCCGTTGGCGCGCAGCCACCAGCCGACCGCGGTGAGCCGCACCGCCTGCGCCAGCGGGATGCGACCGTCCGCATCGGGCCCGACGTTGAGGAGCAGGTTCCCACCGCGAGCGACGATGTCGGCCAGCATCCAGATCAGGTCGTCCGCCGACGTCAACGTGTCCTCGCGCTCCATCCGGTTGTAGCCGAACGATCGGCCGATGCCGCGGCAGACCTCCCACTTGCGCGTGCCCGATGCCTTCGTCGAGTACTCGGGCGTGGCGATGTCGGCGTGCAGCTTGCCCTGGCGGGTGGCGAGCATGTTGAACCGGTCGTTGACGATGCCGTCCGGCACCGCGTCGTAGTAGCGCGCGTAGACGTCGTTGGGGTCGAGCGACGCCGGCCAGCCGATGTCGTTCCACAGCACGCTCGGGCGGTAGCGCTCGATCAGCTCGTCCACGTGGGCAACGGCGTACTCGCGGTAGTCCGGCTGATCGGGGACGTTCTGGATCATCGACAGGATGCTGTCGATGTGCGGCTCGCGGAACGTCCAGTCGAGGCCACCGGAGTAGTACAGCCCGAAGCGCATGCCCTCCTCGCGCGTGGCCGCGGCGAGCTCGCCGACGTGGTCGCGTTCGGCCTGCCAACCATCGCGGTGCGGGTTCGGCACTGCAGACGGCCACATGAGGTAGCCGTCGTGGTGCTTGGTCACCGGCACCACGTAGCGAGCGCCCGCCTGCGCGAACAGCGGCGCCCAGGCAGCGGTCGACGCGCCGGCCGACCGCTCGCGGAACTCCTCGACGAAACTTCCATAGCTGCGATCGCCGTAGGTCGCCGCGTGGTGCGCTGCGGTGTCGCTGCCGTCCAACGCCCACGAGTTCAGGTACCACTCGGTGTACGGGCTGAAGCGGAACACCTCGGCCCAGTTCCCGGCTGCGAACAGGTCGCCCATGTCGTGGTCGACCGGCGCGTAGCACGGCACTGCGTACGGGCCCCAGTGGATGAAGATGCCGAACTTGGCATCGTCGTACCACTGCGGAAGCGGGCGTCCCTCGAACGGATGGCTCATGGGCGCCGAGCGTAAGTCAGCACGGCCCGGCGCCGCTCCAGCAGGCGGCGTTCCGGTTCGTTGCTGACGAGCGCGAGCGCGGCATCGATGGCGACGATCGCCTCGTCGCGCCGGCCGCTGCGCTGCAGGAACAGCGACCGGGCGGCGTGCAGGTGGTGCGAGCGCTCCAGGCCGGCGACGTCTCCCAACGCGGCCAGACCCGCTTCCGGCCCGTCGGCCATCCCGACGGCGACCGCTCGGTTGAGGTCGATCACCGGCGACGGCGCGATGCGTTGCAGCACGCCGTAGAGCGCCACGATCTGCGGCCAGTCGGTCTCGTCGGACGACATCGCCGTGGCGTGCAGCGCGGCGATCGCCGCCTCGACCTGGTACGGCCCGACCTCGCGGATCATCAGCGCCGATTCGACCAGCGTCGCCCCCTCGTCGATCTGTGCTCGGTTCCACCGCGTCCGGTCCTGGTGCTCGAGCAGCACGATGTCGCCGTGGTCGTCCTCTCGCGTCGCCCGCCTCGAGTCGTGCAGCAACATCAGTGCCAGCAGTCCTGCCGGCTCGGGCTCGTCGGGAACGAGAGCACGTACCGTCCGTGCGATCGCGATCGCCTCGGTGCACAGGTCGACGCGCACCACCGAGGCCCCAGCCGACGCGAGGTAGCCCTCGTTGAACACGAGGTAGATCACCCGCATCACCACACCCAGCCGAGCAGCGAGCTGGTCCGTCGACGGCAGCGAGAACGGGATCCGCGTGGCGCGGATCTTGTGCTTGGCACGCACCAGGCGCTGGGCCATCGTCGACTCGTCGACGAGGTAGGCGCTGGCGATCTCCGCTGTCGTCAGGCCGCCGAGCGATCGCAGCGTCAACGCCGCCTGCGCGTCCGCGCCCAGCGCCGGGTGACAGCACATGAACAGCAGCCGAAGCTGGTCGTCGCCACGCTCGCCGGCCGGTTCCTCGTCCCACGGGCGTCGCAGCGCCGCGGCACGTGCGGTGGCGGCCTCCTCGCGCATGCTGCGCTGGTTCTCGCGGCGCACGCGATCGAGCGCGCGGTTGCGGGCCACCGCCAGCAGCCACCCTGCGGGTTCGCGCGGCACGCCGTCGACGGGCCAGCGCTGCACCGCTGCCTCGACGGCGTCCTGCAGCGCCTCCTCGGCGATGTCGAGATCACCGAACGAGCGCATCAGCGAGCCGAGCAGCCGTCCCGCGTGCTCGCGGTACAGCTGCCCGATCTCGCCGACGCCACTCGCTTGGGTCACATCATCTCTTGGATCGGCCGCACCTCGACGCTGCCGTAGCGGGCGTCGGGGATCTGCGCCGCCAGCTCGAGCGCACGATCGAGGTTCGGCACGTCGACGATGTAGTACCCGCCGAGCACCTCCTTCGTCTCGGCGAACGGGCCGTCGGTGGACGACGACTGACCGTCGCGCACACGGACCGTCGTGGCCGTCTCGAGGCCCTGCAACGGGTCGCCGGCGACGAGCTCGCCGCTTTCGCGGACCCGATCGGTGAAGGCGAAGTACTCGCCGTAGATGCCTTCGCTCTCCTCCTTGGTGAGCGTGGTCCACGCCGTGGGGTTCGAGTAGATCAACAGCATGTAGCGCATGGATGTCTCCTTGTGTGAGTCGTCACGCAGTGGACGAACGGCATCGACGCCGATCGACAGGTCGTCACGAGATTCTTCAGCCGCGATGGAATTCGGTGTTGAACTCCTCGACGAGCGGGGCGTAGCGCTCCAACGCGGCCATCGCCGCGTCGCGGTCGAGCGCCGGCAAGCCCAGCGCGACGTGATCGGCACCGAGGTCGCGCAAGCCGGCGAGGTGCGCGGCGTCGGGTCGGGCCCCGAACACACCGAGGCTGAGCGTCGCAGGATCGCGCCCGGCGTCGGCCGCCTGGCGTTGCAACGTGTGCCACGACTCGTCGATCGGCCAACGCCCTTCGATCGGCATCCACCCGTCCGCGTACTCGATGACGTGACGGAAGTGGAGGTCGGTTGGTGACGCGCCGATGATGATCGGCGGGTGCGGCCGCTGCACCGGCTTGGGCCACGACCACGACGGCTCGACGTGCACCAGCTCCCCGTCGAACGACGCCTCGTCCTGGGTCCAGAGCGCCTTGCAGGCGAGGATCTTCTCGCGCACGAGCTTGCGCCTGGTCTTCGGGTTGACCCCGTGGGCCTCCATCTCCTCGTGGTTCCAGCCGTAGCCGACGCCGAACAGGAAGCGGCCGCCCGAGATGTGGTCGAGCGTGGCCACCTCCTTGGCCAGCCAGATCGGATCGCGCTGGGCCACGAGGGTGATGCCGGTGGCCAGCAGCAGCTCGGAGGTCACCGCCGCAGCGGCCGTCAGCGCGAGGAACTGGTCGTGCGTCCGCCAGTACTCCTCGGGGAGCGGCGGCGCGCCCTCGCGGCCGCCCCACGGCGACCGGCGGCTGCTGGGGATGTGCGAGTGCTCCGGGAACCAGAGCGACGCGAACCCGCGGGCCTCGGCTTCGCGGGCGAGCTCGATCGGCTGCATGCCGACGTCGGTGGGGAAGATGAGCAGTCCGATGCGCATCGCGCCAGTGTCGCGGAAAATTGAGTAGCCGGTACCCATGCGGGTGCTCATCGGCCCGTGGTCCTCTGGGACCATGCGACACGACGAGGGTTCAGTTGCCGACGTGATGGCTCGCGGCACCGAATGCCGCGCCGTCATCGTGCAGTGCTGGCAGATGGGCTCGTCGAACGCGGCCGGTCTGCCGATCTACGCCGTTTCGCTGACGGTCATGCCCCAGCACGGCAGCCCGTACCCGACCCAGATCGGCACTCCGGTGGAGCCGGCCGCGCTGGCCCTGCTCTTCCCTGGATCCCACGTCCCGGCCAAGGTCCTCCCCGAGGACCCCGGCTCGGTCGTCATCGACTGGGGCCGAGCGCTGTCTGTCGCGTGACGCCGAGGAGCACGACGTCGATGAGGCGCGCCATGACCGAGTCGTCGGTGGGCATGTCGGTGATCAGGAGGCGATAGATCAGCGGCGCGATCAACAGGTCCTGCACGATGTCGATGTCGATGTCGGCGGGCACCTCACCGCGAACGACGGCGCGCTCGATGAGGGTGCGCAGCGGTCGTCGGCGTTCGGCGATGAACGCTCGGTACGCCTCGTTGACCTCTGGGTTGACCTTCGCTGCGGCGATCATCTGGGGGAAGACGCGCTGCACGGTGTCGGTCGGGATGCTGTTCTCCTTCGGAGCGAAGTACGCGGCCAGATCGGAGCGGAACGTCCCGGTGTCGGGGGTGATCGGCGGCTGCGAGAAGCTCATCCACGCGTCGAGCATCATCGCTTCCTTCGACGACCAACGGCGGTAGATCGTCGCCTTGCCCACGCCCGCGCGCTTGGCGACCGCATCCACGGTGAGGGCAGCGAACCCGACCTCCGCCACGAGCTCGATCGTCGCCGCGAGGATGGCCGCGTCATGGCCCTCGTTGCGAGGGCGGCCACGCGGACGAACGGTCACGGTCAGGATCCTGCCACCGGAGCGAGTCCATCGCTGACCGTCGGCTCCTGCTCGACGTCGAGCGCCAGCGGGTCGTGAGCAACGGCCGGCAGGAAGCGGAAGGCGACGAACGCCGCCACAGCGACCACGCCGGCACTGACCCACAGGCCCTTCGACAGGCCGTCGACGAACGCGTCGCGGGCGGCGCGGGTGAACGCGGTCGGGTTCGATGAGCCCGATGCTTCCTCCAGCGCAGCGCCGAGCGAGCCGCGGGCCTTGCTCAGCGCGGCGCCGACGATGCCGAGGCCCGGGCCCCGCTCGTCGATCTGCGTGGCGTAGACGCTGGCCACCAGGCTGCCGACGACGGCAACGCCGAGCGCGCCGCCCATCTGCCGGGTCGTGTCGTTGACGGCCGAGCCGACGCCGGCCTTCTCGCGGGGCAACGAGCCCATCACGCTCTCGGTGGCGGGCGCCATCGTCATCGCCATGCCGACCGACATCACGCACATGTTGACGATCACCCGGAAGTAGCTCGAGTCGGTGTGGATCGTGCTCAGCCAGAGCATCGACAGCGAGATGATCGAGAGCCCGGCGGTGACGACCACCTTCGTGCCGAGCCGCTCCACGACCCGCGCCGACATCGGAGCGAACAGCATCATCGTCATCGCGTACGGCACCAGGCGCACGCCCGCTTCCAGGGCGCTGTAGCCGTGCACGAACTGCCAGTACTGGGTCATCAGGAACAGGGATCCGAACATGGCGAAGAACGTCAGCGTGATCGCCGTGTTGGCCGCCGTGAACCGGGCGTTCTGGAAGAACGACATGTCGAGCATCGGGTGATCCGTGTGCAGCTCCCAGGAGATGAAGCCGATGATGCCGACGACACCGAGCACGAACGCGCCCACGACGGTGGTGCTGGTCCAGCCGGAGTTCGGACCCTCGATGATCGCGAACAGGAACGCCCCGAGACCGACGACGGACAGCAGCGCGCCGAACAGGTCGATGCGCGGTGCCGACGGGTCCTTCGACTCCGGCACGAAGAAGTAGCCGAGGACGAGCGCCGAGATGCTGATCGGCAGGTTCACCCAGAACACCGCGCTCCACGAGAAGTGCTTGAGCAGCAACCCGCCGGTGACGGGACCGATGGCCACGCCGAGCCCGGAGAAGCCGGCCCAGACGGCGATCGCCCGGCCACGCTCCTTCGGATCACGGAACACGTTGATCAGGATCGACAGGGTGGACGGCATGATCAGCGCGCCGCCGATGCCCATGAACGCCCGGGTGAGGATGAGGTTGGTCGGGCTGGACGCCAGCGCCGACAGGATGCTGCCGGTGGCGAAGATGACGATGCCGATGCGCAACGCCTTCTTGCGACCGAAGCGATCACCCAGGCTGCCGGTGGTCAGCAGCAGGCCGGCGAACACCAGCGTGTAGCCATCGATGATCCACTGCAGCTGGCTGTTGGTGGCGCCGAGCTCACGAACCAGCGAGGGGATGGCCACGTTGAGGATCGTGTTGTCCATCACGATGATCAACAGGCTCAGGCACAGCGTGGCCAGCGTGAACCAGCGGCGGGCGTGCACGCGGGGATCGAGCTCTCCGCTGAGGATGGTTCCAGCTTGCGACTCGGGGAGGTTCACGAGATGCCTTTCGATACGAGACGGTTCCGTATCGTATCGATGACGTCGCCCCTGGTCGACGCCGAGACGCGTGACTCACGTCATACGTGGGTGAAGTCGGTGGTCACCCCGTCGGTCAACTTCATCCGGCTGCGCTCCTCGCGCAGCGACTTGACCAGCACCAGCACGGCACCACTGAGCGGCACCGCCAGCAGCGCGCCGAGCATGCCGAACAGCTCCACGCCGACGAGGACGCTCAAGAGCACGACGAGCGGGTTGACCTTGACGGTGCGGGCCATCACCGACGGGTACAGCACGCTGTTCTCGATCTGTTGGTAGATCAGGAAGAAGATCACCGCGGCGATGCCCGCGGGCGTCGAGTGCAGGAACGCCGCCACCACGCACGCGGCGGCACCGAGGATCGCCCCGATCAGCGGGATCAGGTCGGCGACCGCCACCCACAGCGCCAGCACCACCGGACTCGGAACGCCGGTGACGAGGAGGAACACGAACGCCGTCGTCCCGGCGATCAAGCTGATGAACAGGTTGCCGGCCATGTACCCGCTGACCGCTCGCGAGGCATCCGCTCCGGCCCGTCGGGCCGAGTCGTGCCAACGCTCCGGCAGCAGGCCGAGCAAGGTGTTGCCGATGGCCGCCGACTGACTGAGGAACAGGAACGTCAGCACGGCGATCGTGGCGAAGGCGATCACCCCGTCGAGCACGGCCTGACCGAGCTCGACGCTCGACAGGCTCAAGCTGTTCGCCGCCTTCGTCAGGTCGGCCTGGTGGCTCTGCACGAAGTCCACCAGGTCCAGCTTCTTGACGAGGCCACCGACCGGACCGCGACCACGCGCCGCTTGTTCGATGGTGCCGGGGAGGTCGGTGATCGCCGAGAGCAGCTGGGTGCGGACCGGCAGGAAGAACAGCACCAGCGTGCCGATGACGATGAACAGCGTGGAGAAGACCACGATCGTCGTGGCCAGGTTCCGACGGCCGCCGAGCCGCGCTTCGAGCCGCCGAACGGCCGGGGCGAGGACGAGGGCGAAGAAGCCGGCGACCACCACCCAGATCACCACTCGGAACGCGGTGAGCACGAGGTCGACCAGCATCACCGCCGCGAGCACGCAGCCGATCGCCCCGACGATCGACTTCCAGGGGACCGCTTGCCACGAGTTCGGGTCCGTCGATGACGAGGCGACCGAGTCGGTGGGCGCGTCAGGATCGCCGGGGAGGTAGAGAGCCACGACGACCCGTACCCCGTTCGGAGGGGGTCGAAACGTGGCCGATCAGCTGCGCACCGGCGGCGGGCCGACGTAGCGCGCCGACGGCCGGATGATCTTGCCGTCGGCGGCCTGCTCCAGGATGTTGGCGCACCAGCCGACCACGCGGCTCACCGCGAACGTCGGCGTGAACATCGCCCGATCGAGCCCTGCCTGCTCCATCACGACGCCGGCGAACAGCTCGACGTTGGCGTACAGCTCACGCCCCGGCTTGAGCTCGTTGAGCACGCGCACGACGGTCTCCTCGACGGTCACCGCGAAGTGGGCCAACGTGTCCGACCTCCCGGCCGACTGCTGCAGCGCGACCTGCTTCAGCAGCGCCGACCGCGGGTCCACGGTGCGGTAGACGGCGTGGCCGAAGCCCATCAGCTTGTCGCCGGCAAGGATGTGCTCCCGGGCCCACGGCTCCGCACGCTCGACGCTGCCGATGTCGTCGAGCGCGTCGAGGGCTCTGCTGGGCGCACCGCCGTGCAACGGTCCCGACAGTGCTCCGATCGCGCCGGCAACGGACGCCGGGACGCTGGCGCCGGTGGAGGCGATCACCCGGCCCGTGAAGGTGGAGGCGTTGAAGCCGTGGTCGACGGTGAGGATGAGGTACGTCTCGATCGCCCTGGCCATCTCCGCCGACGGCACCTGGCCCGTCGCCATCCACAGGTAATTGGCCGCATGGCCGAGCTCGGGACGCGGCTCGAGCACCGGCATGCCGTGCTGCAGGCGATGGGCGGCGGCGAGCACCGTCGGGGTGATGGCGCACAGCCGCAACGCGTCTCGCCGCCGTTCCTCCGGCGTGAGGTCGAGCACCGGCTCGGCGCCGTCGAGCGCGCCGATGAGCGCGACGACCCCAGCCAGCAGCGCCAGTGGCGACTGCTCGTCGGCAGCCCGCGCCAACGCCGGCAGCATCTCGACGATCGCAGCAGGCAGGTCGCGCAGCGCCGCAGCCTCCGCCACGAACGCCTGCCGTTCTGCGTCATCGGGCAGGTGGCCCTCGAACATCAGGTGCCACACGTCCTCGAACGAGCAGCGCTGGGCCAGCTCGGTGGCGTCGTACTGGCGGTAGTGGAAGAACCCCTCGCGGCCGCGCACGTCACCCACCTCGGTCTCGGTGACCACCACCTCCTTCAGGCCTCGGGGCACGTCGACGAAGTCGGTGTCGAGGCCGATGTCGGCCAGGCGCATCAGGTCGCGGATCGACACCACCCCGACCGCATGGCCGGCCGGGTCGACCACCGGCACGTGGCGGAAGCCGCGTTCGCGCAGCATCGCCAACGCATCGCGCGCCGGCGTGCCGGTCGGCACCGTGTCCACGGGGCTCGACATCACCTCATCCGCCTTCGTCGTCGCCGGGTCGCGCCCCGTGGCCGAGGCGCGCAGCAGGTCGCGTTCGGTGACGATGCCGACGATGCGTCCGTGATCACTGACGATGACGGACCCGACGTGGCTGGTGTGGAGGCGGGCAGCCACCTCGGCCAGCGGCCGGTCGGGGGCCACCACCAACGCCGGAGAGGACATGACGGTATCGACGGAGAGCAGGCTCATGGCATCATGGTGCGCACCACCATCAACGTTGATCAACCTTGATCAGCTCAACCCGGACTCGATCAACCCATGGCACGGACCACCAACCAACGCGACGATCCCCAGTGGCTGTCGAGCGCCGACGCAGCGCGCCGGCTCGGCGTCAAGCTCGACACCCTCTACGCCTACGTCAGTCGCGGCGCGCTCACCTCGCACCGGGCCGCGGACGGCAAGGCCAGCCGGTTCGATCGCCGCGACGTCGAGGCGCTGCTGCTCAAGCGACGCAGCAAGCCCGCCGGTGGTGCCGCAGCGGAGACGGTGATCGCCAGCAGCATCACCCGCATCGGCGAAGACGGCGTGCGCTACCGCGGGCAGCCGGTCGAAGCGTTGGCCGCGTCGCACTCCTTCGAACAGGTCGCCGATCTGCTGTGGGGCGTCGAGCACGACCCAGCGCCGTGGCCGATCACCGTGGCTCCGTCGGTGCGCTTCCCCAAGGCAGCCGCACCATCGCTCGCCGATCGCCTCCGTGTGTCGATCGCCGCACTCGCCCCGCTCGATCCGTTGCGCCACGACCTTCGAACCGAGTCGGTCGTGATCACCGCCCGGCGGATGATCGCGTCCGTGGTCGCCAGCCTGCCGGTGACCGCGCATCGAAGCGGCCCGGATCGCGGGGCGATCGCTGCCCTCCTCGCCGACCGTCTCGGCGGCGCGACGACGTCGCGGTGGCTGGTCGAGGCGCTCGACACGATCCTCGTCCTGCTGGCCGATCACGAGCTGGCCACGTCGACCTACGCCGTGCGCGTCGCCGCGTCCACGCGCATCGACGTCTACGGCACGGTGCTGGCCGGAGCAGCGTGCGGCGGGCCGTTGCACACGGGCGCGTCGCGCGAGGTGATGGCGCTGCTGCTCGACGCCGAGGCTCGTGGCGCCGAGGTCGCGGTCAGCGACCTGCTCCGCACCGGACGGTTCGTGCCGGGCTTCGGACACTCGATCTACCGCCGCGACCCTCGGTTCGTCACGCTCCAGGCACTGGTCGACGACGGTCCCGCCGCCCTGCCGGCGAAGCGTCGCCAGATCGTCGCCGACGTGCTCCGCCTGGCGGGCGCGCGCGTCCCGGTGCAGCCGAACGTCGACTACGCGCTGGCGTCGTTCATGTTCTGCACCGGCATGCGCGCCGATGCCGGCGAGGCCGCGTTCCTGGTGGCACGCATGGCCGGTTGGACGGCGCACACGATCGAGGAGTACGCCGAGCCGCCGCTCCGCTTCCGCACCAAGGGGCTCTACGTCGGCCAGACCTGAGCTCAGCTTCCGAGCGTGACAACCTGACGACATGGATGCGAACGAACAGCTCATGCACGCCGACGTCGTCGAGATGCTGCGCTACGAGGCCGAGGTGGTCATCGATCGGCTCGCCGGCCTGACCGACGAGGAGTACCGGTGGCTGCCGGTCGCTGGATCGTGGACCCTGCAGCCGAACGCCGACGGGGTCACCGGCACCGCCGACTGGGCTGACCCCGATCCGGTCCCGCCCCCGATCACCACCATCTGCTGGCGGATCTGGCACCTCGCCGACGACTGCTTCGCCAGCTACTCCGCTCGCCTGTTCGGCGCCACGACCGGGCGACGTCGAGAGCGCACCTTCACCCTGATCGCGGCGGAGGGCATCGATGCGCTGGTTCGCTCGTGGCAGCACTTCGCCGACGGCGTCGGCGGCTGGACGATGGAGCAGATGCTGACCCCGCTCGGAGCTGCGTGGGGGCCCTACGCCACGTCGACCCATTTGGCGTTGGCCTTCCACGCCCAGCACGAGCTGGTCCACCACGGCGCCGAGATCGGCCTGCTCCGCGACCTCTATGCGCATCGGCAGGCACGACCGAGCACCTAGAAACCGACCCCGGGGGGTCGAAACTCCTCATGGTCGCATCGGACGCGACCGAAAGGATCAGGGATGACCGACGCCGGAGAGCAGGTGCATCGCCAGCTCGAGCGTGATCGAGCGGTGGTGGCGCGCGCCCTGGACGGTCACCTGACCGCGGCGTACCAGCCGATCGTCGACATCGGCCGCAACGTCGTGGTCGGCTACGAGGCGCTGCTGCGGTACCGCACGGACCACGATCTGGTCGCTCCGCTGTTCTCCGCGGCCGAGCTGTTGGGCGCGGCACGGCGCGTCGGACGCACCGCCGAGGTGGAATCCGCCGCGCTGCGCGAGGCCCTCCTCGTGCGCGACGACCTGCCCCACGACACCTTCCTGTCGTTGAACGTCAGCCTCGACGCACTCACCGACGAGCGGGTCACCGAGCTGCTGCGCAGCCAGGGCGCGCTCGACGGCGTCGTGCTCGAGCTGAGCCACCCCGACTCGATGCTCGTCGCCGGCCTGATCGCCGGGGCACGCGACTCGCTGGACTTGCTGCGCGATCGCGGCGCCGCGGTCGCGATCGTCGATCCGATGCTGCACCCGGCCTCGCTGGAAGAGCTGATGATGCTCGAGCCCGGGTTCCTCAAGCTCGATCGCACGCTGGTCGGTGGGCTGTCCACGAGCCGGGCCAAGCTCGCCGTCGTCGACTCGCTGCGCCACCTCGCCGAGCAGCTCGGTGTCGGGGTGATCGCCCAGGGCATCGAAGACCTCGCCGATCTGCGCAGCCTGGAGCGCCTGGGGGTCACCTTCGGCCAGGGCTACCTGATCGCCAAGCCCGGTGCCGGGCCAGCCGGTGGGCAACGGTTCCTCAGTGCCTTCCCGATGCTCCTCGGCGACGGCGAGCGCACGAACGGCAGTCGCGTCGCACGGCTGGTCGAACCGGTCTGCGAGCTCACCGAGACGCAACTCGACACTCCCCTGCCGACGATGACGACGGGCGTCGAGTTCGAAGTCCTCGTCACCGAGCTGCGCGAGCCGTTGGCGCTGCTGCGCCGCGTCGGCCGGCGGGTGGAGAGCCTGTCGCTGACCGTGGTCGACGAGCGCAGCTCGCTGCGCGACGCTGCGCGCGTGGCGATGCGCCGCCCCCCGACCACTCGGTTCGAGCCGATGGTCTGCATCGACGAGTTCGGATCGTGCGCCGGCGTGCTGCGCATCGACCGGTTGATCGATGCGCTCGCCCGCGACGGCAGCGCAGACGGACCGGCGCACCACTCGCTCGACAGCGGCCGCCGCGCCGCACGTCACCGTCGCCGCTACTGATCCCGAACGCGTCAGTCGAGCGGGAGCATGACGACCGGCGCGAGCTGTGCGTTGCCGCCGGCTTCGAGGCGGGCACGCCAGGTCGAGCGCGTGGCCAGGCCCGAGCAGAACGCGGCACGACGGACGGCACCGGGCAGGCCGGGGTCGGGCGTCGGCACCGATTCGTAGAGCGTGGCGAACCACGCGGCGAGCGCGGTGACGGCTTCGACGCGGTACTGCGCGACGCGCTGGAAGCTGATGCCCATGTCGGCGGCGATGTCGACGAGTCGCTCCTCGCCCCAGTGCGAGCGAACCAGGATCGACTTCAGCGGCTCGGGCAGTTCGCTGACCGCTTCGCGCAGCGCACCGATCAGCTCCTGCTGCGACAGCTTCTCGGACGGCTCGGTGTGCAACGTGGCCAGCGCCAGGTCGCTCTGCGAGGACGAGTTGTCGTCGTCGAGCGAGGTCGACACGAGGTTCGCCGCGGTGTGCAGGCGATCACGAACGACGGCGACGTCGATGTCGGCAGCCTGCGCCACCTCCGCCAGGCTTGGCACGCGTCCGAGCTCCTGGGTCAACCGCTCCACCACCTCGGCGAGCTCGCGCAAGCTGCGACGGAGACGGCGCGGGGCGAGATCGCCGCTGCGCACCGCCTCGAGCATCTCGCCGCGCACGCGGGCCGAGGCGTAGGCGGCGAACGGAACGCCGTAGTTCGGGTCGAAGCGACGCGCCGCCTCGACGAGGCCGAGCACACCGGCGGACCACAGCTCGTTGCGCTCGACGTAGCGAGGGAACCGGCGGGCAGCTTGGCTGGCGAGCCGATCGACGAGCCACAGGTGGTCCTCGACGAGCCCGCTCGCATCGCTCTCGACGATCTCGGACGTGAGGTCGTCGAGCACGTCCACCTCGGCGACGGGCGCCGGACGCGTGCCGCTCATCGCCTCGGCGCGAGCGATCCTGTTCGCTCGGATTGCCTTGGTGATCGACACCACGTCGTCGTTGTGCTTGCCCACGAAGTTGCGCTCCTTGAATCGGCCCTTCTGCGACCGACTCTGTGGGCCGAGCACCGTGCGCGGCCCGGTGCGCGGACGACCGAGGAGCGCGACGGACGATGGCGATCGAGGCAGTGGCGGCGAGCGGTGCAACCAGCGGTGCAACATCACTGGCGGTGACCGTCGACGCCGATTCGCTGCGCTCGGTGACGCTGGCGCAGATGATCAGCACGCGCATGGGCAGCGAGCTCGCCGCGGCGCTTGCCGGCGGGATCGGCGCGCTGGGCACCGCACAGGTGCCGACGATCACGCTCGGCGCCGGTTCGGGCTCGTCGACGCAGGTTCCGGCGATCCTGCGTGGCTACGGCAACGGACGGATCCCGAAGGAGATGCTGACCCTCATCGGCATCGGGCAGCACCGGCTGTGGGGCCCGGCCGCCGATCAGTTCAAGGCGATGCGCTCAGCGGCAGCGGCCGACGGCGTCAGCCTCTCCGTCACCGACAGCTACCGCAGCTACGACCAGCAGGTCACGTTGGCCGAGCAGAAGGGGCTGACGAAGAACGGCGGCTGGGCCGCGACCCCCGGCACGAGCGAGCACGGGTGGGGGCTGGCCGTGGACGTCGACGTCGACAAGAACGGTCTCGCTTGGCTCCGGGCGAACGGCTCCAGGTTCGGCTTCGTCGAGCCCGTCAGTCGCGAGCCGTGGCACTGGGAGTACCACGGCGCGACCTGAGGGTGCTCACTACGATTCCGCCGTGGGCTACCGGCACGAGCGCAGCGACCTGGTTGCTGCGGCGGTCGAGACGGCCCGTGAGGACGGCATCGGGCAGCTGACCTACGCCCGCGTGGCCAAGCGCCTCGGCATCAGCGACCGGATGGTCGTGTACTACTTCCCGACCAAGGAGGCCCTGGTCAGCGAGGCTCTGGTGGCGCTCGGCGGTGAGCTGCAGGCGCTGCTGGAGGACGCCTTCGGCGCGCATCGACTTCCGGCCACCGACCTCGCCAGGCGCGCCTGGCCGGTGCTGACGACGCCCGCTGCCGACCGCATCTTCGCCGTCTTCTTCGAGCTCACCGGGCTGGCGAGTGCGGGTACGGAGCCGTACCGCTCGATCGCCGCGCTGATGATCGACAGCTGGACCGACTGGATGGCGCCGTTCGTCGACGGCTCGACGCCGACCGTGCGGCGTCGACGCGCGCTGGCGCTCGAGGCGCAGCTCGACGGCCTGTTGCTGATGCGTCGGATCGCCGGCGCCGAGGCCGCGGACGCTGCCGCGGCGGAGCTCGGGTTCCGCGTCAGCCGCGGGTGACGGGCTTCGCCTCGACGGTGATCGTGGCCGGGTCGATGGCCGCGTGGGCAGCCGCTTCCTTGTTCGCTGCGGCGACCGCTTCGATCAGCTCGCTGCGCAGCACGCGCACGTGGCGCGGGGCACGGATGCCGACGCGAACGACACCCGGCTTGATGTCCAGGATCTCGATCTCGATGTCGTCACCGAGGTGGAACGTCTCGCCTTCGCGGCGGGTGAGGACGAGCATGGCTCAGGCCCCGACAGACGCGGTGGACGCGACCACCGGATGACGCAGCGGCCAACCCTGGCGGTCGAGGATCACCTGGCGCGCCTGGCTGGTCCGGACGTTGACGGTGATCGGTGCGGCCAGGTTGAGCCAGATCGTGCTGCCCTCATCGCTCGAGGCGATGGTGGCCACGACGAGCACCTGGACGTCGGCCGCCTCCTGCACCCCGATGCGGGACAGCTCGTCGTCGGGCAGGTCGGGCTCGTAGCCGGGAGCGAGCTCCCACGGTTCGGCCACGAGCAGACCGATCGCCGGCTGCTCGACGTTGCGCAGCAGGGCGAACACGGCGTCGTCGCCGCCTTCGAGCACCCACTCACGAGCTCCGTCGAACCCGGGCAGACCGTCCGGTGTGTGGATCGCTTGCAACGCTGACATGGCAACTCCTCGCCGTCCTCCGCGCATCGTGCACGGGCCCACATCGTGTGAACAACCATGACCGTGCTGGCTCGCCGACACAGCTGGCCTGCGCTAGCGCAGGTAGTCAAGCAAGGTCTGTTGGTTGGCCTTGGCGGTGACGCCGAGAGCGGCCTGGTAGGCCATCGTCAGGCGGCTCTGGTCGGTGATCGCATCGCCGAGGTCGACGTCCTGCACGCGCGACAGCTCGGCGCTCAGGGTGACGTTGATCGTCGCGTTGCGGTCGCTGGCCTGCTCGACGCGGTTGACCACCGCGCCCATGCGCGCCTGGCCGGCCGACAGCCGCGACCGCAGCACCTTGACGCGATCGAGCGACGCCTGGATGCCGGCGGTGGTGTCCGTGTTCAGCGCGTCCGCCAGGTCGTCCAGCGTCGTGAAGATGTCGTCGCTGCCGGTGCTGAACAGCTCGCTGGCGGTGATGCTCGTCTCGACCACCTCGCTCGGCCCGATGCGTCGCTGCACCCGATCGGCCGGGTTGCCGGCGAAGTCCCACGTCGACGTTCCCGTGTTGAACGTGACCGCGTTGCCCGACTCGAAGCCAGCGAAGATCGGCGCGCCGAGGTACTGCGTGTTGGCGATCGACTCGAGCTCGCCGCGCAGCTGGAGGACCTCCTCGCGAACCGCCTTGCGCGAGTCCGCCGAGTTGATCGAGCTGGCTGCCTGGGTGGCCAGCTCGGTGACGCGGTGGTAGATGTCCATCGCCTGCTGGGTCTTGGTGTCGGAGATCGCCAAGCGCGACCGCGCGTCGTCGATGGCCCGACCGAACGTGCCGACCTGATCGAGCTGGTCCTGGAGGACCGCGGCCCGCGAGGAGGCGGACTGGTTCTCGGACGGCCGCGAGTAGGCCTTGCCGGTGGACACCTGCTGGTTGGCCCTCTCCATGCGCGCGTAGGCGGCGCGGAGTCGGGCCTGCGCGGCGCGGTTGGCGCCGAGGAAGGAGGTGCGGGGGACGATGGTCATGGTCGGTCGTTCATGGTCGGGAGGCTCACATCGAGATCAGGGTCTGGAGCATCTCGTCGATCACCGAGACCAGTCGCGCTGCGGCCTGGTAGGCCCGCTGCTGCGACATCAGGTCGGTCATCTCCTCGTCGAGGTTGACGCCCATCTCGGAGTCACGCGACTGGCTGGCCGCGTCCGCAACGCTCTGCGCGGTGTCCGCCGATCGACCGACGCCCGCCACCTTGCCGGACAGCGCGGTGATCACCGAGCGGTACGAGCCGCCCTGCGCGCCGCGCAGCTGCGCCAGCGCGTCGGCGGTGCGGCCGTTCTGGGCCTGGCCGGCGACGTCGGCCGCGGCGAGATCGCTCGGCTGGGTGACGGCGACGGTGAACTTGCCGGACACGATCGCCAGCAGCGGACCGCCGGGTGCGCCAGCCGGGGTGAACCCCGTGGCGTGGACGGTGTTGACGGCGCTCATGAAGCCGGTGACGAACGTGTCGAGCTGCGCCTTGGCATCGGCGATGTCGGTGGTGACCGCGGCCTGCAGGCCACCAACGGTGCCGCCGAGCGTGATCGGCCCGCTGGGGTGGGTCACCGTGCCGGTGCCGGAGACGGTCAGGGGCACCGACCGGTCGCCGTCGACGACGGCCAGTCCGTTCATCGTCACTCGCACTCGGCCGTCGTCGTCGATCGACGACTTCGCGCCGATGCTCGTGGCCAGTGAGTCGAGCGCCCGATCGCGCTCGTCGGCCAGGTCGGCCGGCAGTCCGCCGGGGATGCGGGCGAGCTTGTTGATCTCGGCCAGGCGGGCGATCGTCGAGTTCGCCTCGTCGATGTCGCTCGACAGCCGCTGCGAGGCATCCGCACTGAGCTGATCCAGCGCCGAGTTGATCTCGTTGACGCGGTCGGCAACGCCGTTCAGCGCCGACAGGACCTGGTAGCGCGCCGCGTCGTCGCTCGGGCTGACCGCGAGCGTGGCGAACGCGTCCCACGTCGCGGTGAGCTCCTTGGTGACGCCCTGATCGGGTTCACCGAAGACGTCCTCCACCTTCTGCAGCAGCTCGGCGCGGGTGCCGAAGTAGGCCGCCTGCGATGACGACCCGCGCACGCGCAGGTCGGCCAGTCGATCAGTGGCGCGGGTGATCCGCGACGCCTCGACGCCGGCGCCCATCGGGCCGAGCGCGCCGTTGCGCGGGAAGGCGGTCTTCAGCTCGACGCGCTGGCGGCGGTAGCCGGGCGTCGCTGCGTTGGCGATGTTGTGGCTGGTGGTCTCGACCGCGTACGTGTGAGCGCGCAGCGCGGAGACGGCGATGGACAACGCCGAACTGCTCATCTGCCTCTCCTTCGCTCGTCAGTGCTGCGATCAGACCAAGCCCCGCGTGCGGCGGACCTGACCTGCGGTCGTGCGACCCGAGGCGTCGTACGTGCCGGCACTGCCGGTCGCCACGGACACCACGTCCCGCGTATCGGCCAGCAGGCGACGCAGTTCAAGGGACAGCGAGACACTTCCTTCGCGGATCCGTTCCAGGTTGCGGCGGACGTGCGCGGCGAGGCTGTTCGCCAGGTCGGCATCGGGACCGGTGGCGCGTGGGTCGTGGAGCGCCCGCAGCGGTGGCAGGCCGGACTTCGGGCCGAGCTGGTCGAGCGCGCGCAGGCTGTCGTCGAGGTCGGCGACGGCCGCCTCGACCACCTCGGCAGGTCCGAACCGGCAGGCGTCCAGCAGCTCGAGCTGGTTGAGCACCTCGCCGGTGGCGTTGATCAGTTCATGCAGCTGTTCGGTGGGGTTGAGCATGGTCATCATCAGCGTCCTCAGCGTTGCTTGGCCAGTTCGATCGCGGCACGGACCACCGTGGGATCGAAGCGGGTGTCGGATCCGGATTCGAGGACGTCGACGGCGTAGCTGTTGCCGACCAGCGCCTCGGCGACGGCGATGATGCGCGCCGCCATCGGGATCGCCGGGCCGCGCAGCCCGTCGGGTGCGCCGCTGCCATCCCAGTGCTCGCCGATCGCTCGCAGCACGTTGGCCACCGCCGGCCCGGCAGTGGCGCCGAGCAGCACAGCAGCCACCTCCGCGTTCTGGCTCCCGGTGCCGTTGCCGGTGGCCTCGCTGGCGACGGCCGCACCGATGTCGGCCACGGCGGCGCAGAACCGGACGAGCGATCGCTCGCGGCCCTCGAAGCCCAGGCGGAAGGCGATGTCGTTGGCCATCGCCACGACGTCGTCGCGAGCGACGGCACCGTCGCGTTCGGCGGCCAGCTCGGCGAGCTTCAGCGTCACCTCGAGCTCGGTGGCGGTGGCCAGCGGGCGGACCAGCTCGCCTGCCCCGAGGACGACCGAGCGCTCTTCCTGGCGGGCGGCCGATTCGGCGCGGCCGGCCAGCTCGCGCAGCGTCGCCAGATCGACCGAGCACTCCGGCCCGGCGTGGCCGATGGCAACGGCGAGGGGCACGTGCCCGTCGGGCATGTACGCCTCGACGGTCTCGGACATCGAGCGGCCGAGCTGATCGACGCCGGCAACCTCGAGGCCGCCGGCGATCAGCAGGAAGCCGCCGTCGCCGGTGTCGTACAGATCACCCAACCCGTTGCAGAGCAGGCGGATCGCCGTGGCGATGCGACGGTGCAAGAGCGTCTGCGCGTCGATGCCCAGCCGCAACCGCACCGACTCCGCGAGCGCGGGGACGCCGATCGACACGACGCGGACGCGCTGGTCGGGATCGATCGACGTCGTGCTCAACCGCATCTGCAGCGCGCCGATCGCCGGGAGCCCGGACACGGGGTCGACCATCGTCACGTTCGTGCGCGTCGCCGCCTGCGAACGACCGAGTCGGGCTTCGAACGCGTCGAGCAGCGAGTCGAGGCGAACCTCGGCCGCGTCGGCCGCGTCGTTGACCGTCTCCTCGGTGGGTTCGGTTGCCGGCTGCTCGCCGAGCGAGCGAAGGGCTTCGACGTCGCCTTCGGCGATCGCCATCCGACCGCCACCGCGCAGAGCTTCCACCGCGAGCATCTCGCCACCGGGGTGGACGAGCACGATCACCGGCAGCTGCGCCTCGTTGGCGTGGGCGATGTACTCGCCGATGCGATGGCGGGCCAGGCGGGTGGAGACGATGGCGTGCGAGGCGCCCTCGAGGTCGTCGAGCACGTGCAGGCCGGCGGACTCCACCGCGGTGACGACCGGAGCGCGAGCGGCGGGGATCCACACTCGCAGCCCGGTCGTGGGCTCCGGCTCGGCAGCGGCGGGCACCGGCGCGTCGTGCTCCGGGAGTCCGGCGTCGACCTCGCTGGTCACCGTCATGCCGGCACGAGCACGGGATCGGCCACGCAGAGCACGGTGCGGATGTGCGACACGATGGTGAACTCGTCGATGCGCTCGTAGCGCTCGCCGGTCCAGTACCAGCCGAGGCTGGCGTCCCACGCGACGCAGACGCGCATCGCTTCGAGGAGGTCGGTTGCGGAGGCGGCGCTGACGACGTGAACGGGCACACCGCCGAGGTGCTGCCACGCGCCGCCGAGGACGAGGTGCACGAGGCGGTTGTTCAGCGAGGTGGCGAGCGTGCGGGTGGTCACGTGCGGGACGGCCACCGACGAGATCGACTCGACCAGCTCCTCGGGGGCGACGCTGACCAGCTTCAGCTGGCGGGCGAGGTTGGCGCACGACGGCCCGACCATCACCGTCGGCATCGCCGGACCGCCGGTGCAGAGCCCGCGCAGCGCGCCCATCAGGGCGACGATCCACTCGGCCTCCGTCGTGGGCTGCTGGGCGAGGGCCGCATCGACGACGCGATCGGGGATGCCCATGGCCCGCAGTGCGTGGTGCGACCAGCGCTGGTCCATCAGCGAGCGCATCGGAGCGGCGGTGATGACCGCCGGCTGCAGTGCGACGGGCGGCTGCACCGGCGCCGGGACGTAGGTCGGCATCACGGCAACGGGCGGCGCGGCGGCAGCGGGCGCAGCAGCGCGCTCGGCGAGCACGTCGGCGAGCGTCCGCTCGGGTGCGGGTTCGCTCTGGGTCTCGCTGCGCCACTGGTCGAGCAGCCGATCGGCGAACTCGGGGGCCCTCGTGCGCAGCGACGACACGAGGTCCTCGGCGCTGGTCAGCACGGCGTCCATCTCGGAGAGCTTCAGCGGCTTGGCGGTCACCCGCACGAGCTCGGTGGCGAAGAACCCGCCGATGCCGCCCTCCTGCACCTTCTCGACGCTGACGATGGTGCAGTCCGTGCCGAGCGTGTCGTTGGCGGCCTGCTGGGCCTCGACGCTGTTGCGGGCCGTGACGGTGACACCGTCGGCGTGTCGCTCGATGATCGGGTAGTTCGTTCGTCCCATGCTCGGAACCGTGCGGGCTGATCGAGGTTCCCGGCCTACGCGCCGACGACCTCGCTGACGTCGATGGTCAGATGGCGGGGCAGCTCGCGGTAGGCGAACGTCGGCAGCTCGAGACCGGCCGAGTGCAGGACGCGAGCAAGCGGACGGCGCAGGTTCGGCGCACACGTCAGCACCACCGGATCACCGCCGGCCAGCCGTTCCCATGCACCGCGCACGCTCTCGCGCACCGCATCGAGCGTCTCCGGTTCGATGGCCAGGTGGGTCGTGCCGTCGACCTCGCGCAGCGAGGCCATCAGACGCCCTTCCAGCTCGGGCACCAGCAGGATGGCTGCGATGCGCTGGTTCGGGGCGACCTGCGCGGCGATCTGTGCGCCGAGCATCGCCCGGCACTCGTCGGCCAGTGCTTCGACACCGTGGATCTGGCCGACGCTCATCGACAGCGTGTCGATGATGCGCGGCAGGTCGCGCACCGAGACGCGCTCGGAGAGCAGCGCCCGCATCACTTGGTGGAGCAGCGTCATCGGCACGCGGTCGTTGCCGACCTCGTTGGCCAGCAGGGGCTGTTCGGTGCGCAGCATGTCGACGAGGTCGGCGACCTGCTGGCGCGACAGGAGGTCCGGCGCGTAGCGGCGGGCGATCTCGGCGAGGTGGGTGACCACGGCCGCGCTGCGCGGCACGATCGTCGCGCCCGACGCGGCCGCAGCGGCACGCTCGTGCTCGGGCACCCAGTAGCCGATGAGGCCGAACACCGGCTCGACGACGCGCTCACCGAGACCGGCCAGGCTGAGGTCGTCGCCGATCGTCGGGTCGGGCAGGGCCAGCACGCTGTCGGCCGGCGCACGGCCGCTGCCGACGTCGACGCCGAAGAGCGCCAGGCGGTACTCACCGGCCGGCAACGTGGCGTCGTCGCTCGTGGACACCTGGGGAAGCACGAAGCCGAGCTCGTTGGCCAGCTGGCGTCGCAGCTCGCGGATGCGAGCGAGCAGATCGCCGCCGTTGACCATGTCGACCAGGTCGTAGGCCAAGCGGAGCTCGAGCGGTTCGGCGCGCATGCGGGACATCAGCACCTCCGGATCGTCGGGGTTGGTGGAGACAGCGACATCGGACATCTCCACCGGGGCAGGTTCACGGTTGGCGACACGGCCACCGACCACCCACAGCCCGATGGCGAGCGTGAGGAAGGGCAGCTTGGGCATGCCGGGGATGAGACCGATCATCAGCGCGCCGCCGGCTGCGGTGCGCAGCGTGATCGGGTTGGCGGTGAGGTGGTCGAAGAACTCACGGCCGAGGTCGGGGTTCTCGCCCTTCACGCGGTTGACGAGCATGCCGGTGGCGAGCGCGTACAGCAGCGCCGGGATCTGGGCGACCAGACCGTCGCCGACGGTGAGCAGCGAGTAGGTCTGCATCGCGTCACCGACGCTCATGCCCTTGCTCAGCACGCCGATGGCGAACCCGCCGAGCAGGTTGACGAACACGACGATCACGCTGGCGATGGCGTCACCCTTGACGAACTTCACAGCGCCATCCATCGCACCGTAGAAGTCGCTCTCGCGAGCGATCCGCCGGCGAGCAGCGCGTGCACCGTCCTCGTCGAGCAGGCCGGCGGCGAGGTCGGCGTCGACGGCCATCTGCTTGCCCGGCATCGCGTCGAGGCTGAAGCGGGCGGCCACCTCGGCGGCACGTTCGGAGCCCTTGGTGATGACGACGAGGTTGACGATCGTCAGCACGAGGAAGATCACGAGACCGACCACGACGTTGCTGCCGACCACCACATGACCGAAGGTGGCGACGACGTCGCCGGCGTTGGCGTGCAGCAGGATCGAGCGGGTGGTGGAGACCGTCAGCGCGATGCGCGCGGTGGTCGTGACGAGCAGCAGCGACGGGTACGAGGAGAACTCCACCGGGTCGGCCACGTTGAGCACCGAGGCGAGCGTGACGACGCCCATGACGATGTTCACCGACAGGAGCACGTCGAGCAGCGCCAGCGGCACGGGCACGACGAGGCAGAGGACCATCGAGACGATGACCATCGGCAGTGCGAGTCGTGTGTTGCGCATCAGGCGCGGGCCTCCGTCACGTGGGAGACCGTGCGGGGCCGATCGCTCACGTGGCCTGGCACCTTGCCGCGACGCCAGTACGCGGCGACGAGGACCTTGACGACGTCGTCGAAGAACCGCTCCGGCACGTACCCGCCGACCGGCACCTGGCGGTACAGGGCCCTGGCCAGCGGCTTGTTCTCGATGATCGGCACGCCGTGGCGGGATGCCTCGCGACGGATCTTCTTGGCCATCCGCTCCGTCCCCTTGCACACGACTCGCGGTGCCGCCGAGCCCTCGACGTAGGCGAGTGCGATGGCGAAGTGGGTCGGGTTGGTGACGACGACGTCGGCGGAGGCCACGTCGCCGAGCGAGCGACGGCGGCGAAGCTCCATGCCGCGGCGCTTGCGGGCCGCCTTGGCGTGCGGGTCGCCTTCCTGCATCTTCGCCTCGTCGATGATCTCCTGCTTGCTCATCATGATCTGGTTGCGCCACTTCCGACGCACGACGACCTGATCGATGATCGCCACGACGATCGCGCCGACGATGACGCGGGTGACGATCGAGCTGATCGCCCGGCCGGTGAGCCCGGTCGCCGCGGGAAGGCCGCTGGCACGCGGCATCGTCTCCCAGAGCGTCGTCACCGGTGCCACCAGCGCGATGCCGACGATGACGAACTTCATCACGTTGCGAAACAGCGTGTAGATCGCCTGCTTCGGGCTCAGCTGCTGCAACCCGCGCTTCCACGACAGCTGCTTGAACGACGGCCGGCCGGTCTTCGGCAGGATCACCAGCCCGCCCTGGGCGAGGGTGGCGATGATGCCCGCCAGCGCGGCCGCGATCACCGGCGGCGACCACGCGGTGACGAGCTGCAACATGCTGTGCACCATCGGGTCGCGACGGAAGCCGACCTCCGGGTCGGCCGTGCGGAGCCAGTCGCGCATCATCTTGGCGGTCACCTCGAGGGCGGCCGGAGCGGTGATCGTGAGGGTGACGAGCGCGGCCGACACGGCGAGCATCGAGTTGGTCTCTTGCGACCGCGGCAGGTTGCCCTCGCGTCGCGCCTCGCGCTTGCGCCGTGCGGTGGGCTTCTCGGTCTTGCCGTTCTTGGCCACCTCAGCCCCCGAGCAACTGGCGGCAGGTGTCGAGTCCCATCGTCACCGCTTGATCGGCGAAGCGAGGGAACAGCACGCTCGCCGTGCCGAGCATCGACAGCGCCATCAGCGTCTTCACCGGCAGGGCGATCAGGAACATGTTGATCTGCGGGGCGAGTCGGCTGAGCAACCCGAAGGCGAGCTCGGCGACGAACAGCACCGCGGCGATCGGCAGCGCCAGCTCCACGCCGTGGCGGAACGTGGCGTCGACGCGCGAGGTGGCGACGTTGCCCAACATGCCGAGGCCGCCGAGGTGGCCGTCGAGGGCGACGATCTTCGTCGAGTACCAGAGCACCTGGGTGATCGCCAGCAGTCCGCCGCCGGCCATGATCAGCGTCTGCGCGGCGAGCGTGTAGAAGCGGGTGAACGGGCCGGGCGTGCTGCCGAGGTCGGGGTCGAACACCGAGCCGAGGCTGACGCCACTGGTCAGGTCGACGGTCGTGCCGGCGACCTGGAACATCGTCGCCGCCAGCCCGAGGAACCAGCCGAGGATGGCACCGAGCGTGACGTTGGTGAACGCTGCGGTCGCCAGGTCCGCCGCCGAGATGTCGGGGGACGCAACGGGCTGGGCGATCAGCAGCGCGAGCGCCAGGGCCAGCGCGGTGCGACCCATGCGCGGCACGGTTCGCGGCACGAAGCCGCACACCCCGATGAACGCGGCGGAGCGGGCGACGGCCAGCGCCAGGCCGACGCCCCACGTGACGGACACCTCCAACTGCATCGCGTCACTTCACGTCCGGGACGCGGGCCCACAGCGTGCGCACGAAGCCGCTCAGCTCCTGCAGCATCCACGGACCCATCACCAGCAGCAGCAGCCCGACCGCGCAGAACTTGAGCACGTAGACGACCGCCTGCTCCTGGATCTGGGTGATCGTCTGGATCAGGCTGACGACGATGCCGACGGCGAGGATGACGCCGAGCACCGGCCCGGCCACCTTCACCCCGGCAACGCACATCATGCGCAGCACGTGCACCACGTCGATGTCGCTCATCTCAGCCTGCACCCGCCGATCGGAGCAGCGATCCGGCGAGCAGGGCCCAGCCGTCGACGACCACGAACAAGGCCAATTTCACCGGCAACGACACGACGACAGGGGGCATCATCAGCATGCCCAACGAGGCCAGGACCGTGGACACGATCAGGTCGATCAGCAGGAACGGCACCCAGATCAGGAAGCCGATCATGAATGCGGCGCGCAGCTCGGAGAGGATGAACGCGGGGATCAAGAAGCGCGGGCTGACGTCGGTCTTGTCGGCCGGCTTGGCCGTGTCCGTCAGGTCGTAGAGCATCTTCAGGTCGGAGGTGCGCGTGTGGTCGAGCATGAAGTCGCGCATCGGCTCCCAGCCCTTCTTGATCGCCTCGCCCTGGGTCATCTCGCCGTGCATCGCGGGTTGGATCGCCGTGTCGTTGATCTTCGAGAACGTCGGGGCCATCACGAACAGGGTGAGGAACGCGGCCAGGCCGGCCAGCACCTGGTTCGGTGGCGTCGAGTTGAGGCCGAGGCCCTGACGGGCCAGGCCGAGCACGATGATGAACCGCGGGAACGTCGTCGTCAGCAGCAGCAGACCGGGCACGATCGAGACGAGCGTGACCAGCAGGACGAGCAGCACCGCGTTGCTGGTGCCGGTGGGCGTGTTGATGACGAACGTGCCGTCACTGGTCGCATCGGTCGGTTCGTCGACGGTCGGCGTCTCGATCGGGCTGATGACGATGTCCGGCCCGCCGGTGCTGCCGTCGTCGACGGGATCGACGGTCGGCGTGGATGTCGGCGTGGATGTCGGCTGGGTGGTGGGCGTCGTCGAAGCATGAGCGCGCGAGGGCGCGATCATCACCAGCGCGACGAGCGCCACGAGCACCGAGACGAACCGCTTCACGAAGCTCGTCGGGTTCCCTCTTTGAGCGCGCCGGTCAGCGTCGGACGAGCGGCCGGATCCACCGTGCGCACGGTGAGCTTGCGGACGCGCTGCACGAGTGATCCGTCGCTCGGCGGGCGGATGGCACGAACCTCACGAACCGCCGGCGCATCGATGGCAGCAACGGCATCGGCGTCACCGAGGTCGGCGAGCACGTTGACGTGATTGGTGGAGGCACCGATCAACAACCGGCGACCTTCCACCTCGACGATGGCGACGACGGCGCCGCGGTTGACGGCGGCGCGGCCGGTGATCTTGATGGCGCGCGTCGTCCCGGTGCCGCGCGACTTGAGCCGCACGGTCACTGCGATCGCTGCGAGGAGCAGCGTCGCCACGAGCAGGCGGATCATGACGGTCGGACGTGCGGGATGTCGACGATGCGAACGCCGAGGTCGTCACCGACCACGACCACTTCGCCGAGCGCGACGAGCGATCCGTTGGCGAGCACCTCGACGAGGCCGCCGGCCTGGCCGATCTCGATCACGGAACCGTTGCGGAGCTGCAGCAGCTGCTGCACGCTCATCTTCGTGCGGCCGAGCGCCACGACGATCTCCAGCTGCACGCCGGCGATCACATCGAGGCTCGACGTCGCCCCGGGGGGCGTGCCGTCACCGAAGGCTGTGAACTGCGCTGGTGCGGGTGTCGGCGTCTCGAGCATCGTGCTGCCTTCCGGAGATGTGGTCTGGATCGGTCGTCGCATCGTGCGACGACATCTGTGCGTAACCGTGCTGGCCGACGTTGGCCCCCGGCCCGGAGACCGGGCCCTGGAAGACCGGCGCAGGGCTGGCAGTCCGATCGATGACGGGATCGAAGAAGGGGTGGTCGCTGACCGCGATCGCCAGGCGTGAGCCGCGGCGGCCGAGGTGCCCGCGCAGCACGGCGATGTCACCGATGCTGACGAGTGCCGGCTGGCCGGCGCGGTGGTCGAGCACGATCACGTCACCGGCGGTGAGCGCGGCGATGCTGCCGGCGGACATCACGGTGGTCGACAGGGTGGCCTGCACCTCGATCGGCACTCGCTCGGTGACGCCGTGCATGGCGGTCGGATCGAGGTCGGCGCCGGCGCGATCGGCGGCGTGCGACATCAGCTTCTCCAGCATCGGGGTCAACGTGGAGAGCGACATCACGACCGACAGGTCGCCGCTCATCGAGCAGCTCGGCACGTTCAGCGCGTAGGTCAGCACGAGCACCACCTGCGACGGCGAGGCGAGGCCGAGGAGCTGCGGACTGAGATCGACCGCATCGAGCTCGGCCTGCACGTCGAGGAATTGGTTGAGCGCATCGCCGAGCGCATCGACGGTGACGCCCGCGATCCGTTGCACGGCAGGCAGCTCGAGCTCGCCCGGCCGGCGCGGCGGTTCGACGCGTCCGCTGCCACCGAGGAGTCGGCTGGCCAGCGCCAGCGACAGCGAGGTGTCCATCTCGACGAGGATGTCGCCGGGCAGCGGCGGCGCCGTGACGGTGACGAGCGTGGTCACCGTCGGCAGCGTGCGCAGGTACTCCTCCCAGGTCAACTGGGTCGTGCGCACGATCTCCACCGCCGCCGAGGACCGAGCGAGGCGGGAGACCCCGCTGCTCAGCCGACGCGAGAACGTGTCGTGGAACAGGTCGAGCGAGCGCAGCTGCTCACGCGACAGCTTCGTCGGCCGCCGCAGATCGCACGGCTCCCAATTGCGTTCGGTCTGGCTCTCCATGCTCCGCGACTGTGTGCGCCAGGTCCAGCCCCCGGCCCGTTACGTCGTGCCGGTGACGGTCGCGTCGACGGGTTCGTCCTCGGGGCCGGCGACGATGACGATCTCGACGCGGCGGTTCTTGGCGTACGCCTCCTCGGAGTCGCCGGCGTCGACCGGGTACTGATCGCCGTAGCCCGTCGCGGCCAGCCGCTCGGAAGCGATGTCGAAGTTCGAGCGCAGGTACTTGAGCACCGTGACCGCTCGGTCGACGGAGAGGTCCCAGTTGTCGTAGCCCTGCTTGCGCAGCGGCCGCTTGTCCGTGTAGCCCTCGATGATCAGCCGGTTGCCGATGCCGGCGAGATCCGGGGCGATCGTGCCGATCACCTGCGCGGCCTCCGGGCCGAGCACCGCCGAGCCGGACTCGAACAGCACGTTGTCGGTGCTCACCGAGATCACCACGCCGCGCTGCTGCACGTCGATGCTGACGACACCGCCCAACCCTGCCGAGTCGATCTGGTCCTGCAACCCGCCGACGAGCTCGCCCAGCTCGCTGGCCCCGAGCACACCTCCCGTGCCACTGCCCTCGCCACCGACGTCGGTGCCCTGCTGGCCGTCCATCGGCAGCACGCTGCCGTCGGGGCCGAGCACGGTGGTCGTCGGGATGGCCGTCGTCGTCGTGTCGATGTGATCGCCGTCAGTGCTCTCGGTCGGCACCGACTCCTCGGTCTCGCCCTTCGCATCGGCGACGGCTGCCGGGTTGCCGAAGTCGCCGAGTCCTTCCTTGAACTTCTCGAACTTCTTCAGGTCGATCGTCGAGATCACCCACAGCACGAGGAACAGCACCATGAGCAGCGTCAACAGGTCGGCGTAGGTGACGAGCCAGCGCGAGTCGCCGCCGCCGTGACCGCCACCGCCTCCCCCGCCACCGTGGCCGCCGCGCCCGCGGCGCGACCGGGTCATGCCGCCTTCTTGGCCCGGGCCGCCGGCTGCAGCCAGATCTCCAGACGTTCGGTCATCGCCCGGCTGGAGAAGCCGTGCAGGATCGAGCAGACCCCGTCGATCATCATCTCCTTGGCCAGCATCTCGCTCTCGTGCAGCCGGGTCAGCTTGTCGGCGATCGGCGTGAACAGCACGTTCGACGACACCAGGCCGTACAGCGTGGCTGTCATGGCGATGGCCAGGCTGTGGCCGATCTCATCCGGCGCATCGAGGTGGCCGAGCATGTTGATCAGACCCATCGTCGTGCCCATCAGGCCGAAGATCGGCGAGTAGCCGGCGGCCTTCGTCCAGATCGAGATGTTGCGCTGGTGCCGGTCGGTGGTGGCGGCCATCGCTGCCTCCATCTCGTCCTGGATGCGGTGCTCGTCGGCACCGTCGACCAGCAGGGTGAGACCGTGTCGGAGGAAGGGGTCCTTCACCTCGGCCATGCGCGACTCGAGGGCGAGTGCGCCGTCCTTGCGAGCGACCTCGGCCAGCTCGCACATCTGGGTGATCGTGCCGGTCAGCTCTGCGGGCTTGCCGAAGCCCTTGATCGCCAGCTTCGGCATGCGCATCACCTCACCCGCGGTGAAGGCGGTGGCGGTCGCCGCAAGGGTGCCGCCGAACACCAGCACGATCGACGGGATGGCGAACAACGCCATCGGGTTGCCGCCTTCCATGATGTTGCTGACCATCATGAACACGAACGCGAGGACCATCCCAACGGGGAGCAGCACGGGTCACGCACCCCCTCTGCGGCGAGCGCCCGAGACGGATCGTTCCGCATGCGTGAAGATCGTCGACAGGTTCTCGGCAGCAGCAAGCACGGACGAGCGGAACTGCATCACGGCGGACGCGATCTCTTCGACGGGCTCGTTGACGGTGACTCGGTTGCCGTCGGCAAGGGTGACCACGGTGTCGTGGCCGTTGCGTTCGGCGAAGACGATCAGGTCGGGGTTCACCCACAGCTCGTCGCCGCGAAGTCGATGGAGGCAGATCATGGCAGTTCCTTTTGGGCGTCCGTGTCCGGCAGAGAAGTCGGCCGTGAGGCCCGAATTTCAAGGCTCAGCGCTTGACGTTGACCAGGTCGGCGAGCATCTCGTCGGAGGTCGTGATCACGCGGGTGTTGGCCTGGAAGCCACGCTGGGCGAGCACCAGGTTGGTGAACTCGTTGGCCAGGTCGACGTTGCTGCCCTCGAGGGCGCCCGGAGCGATGCTGCCGTACTCCTCGGTGCCGGCCAGGCCGAACACCGGGTCGCCGGAGGTCAGCGTGGTCTCGTAGAGGTTGTCGGCGGCCTTGAGCATGCCCTCGGGGTTGGTCACGTTGGCCAACGCCACCTTGGCGATCACCTTCGAGTCGCCGTTGGTGTACTGGGCGGTCACCGAACCGTCGGTGCCGAAGCTGACCGAGCTGAGCTCGGCGCCGGCCGAGCCGTCCTTGACGGGCATGTCCATCGAGCTGACCTGGTCGAACTGGGTGAACGAGTGCTGGGCGTTGCCGAGCGAGATGTTGATCGTCTGTGCGGCGCCCGTGCCGAGCGTGACGCCGGTGAGGGCGATCGTCGCCGCGGAGGTCAGGTTGCCGGCGGAGTCGAACGTCATCGTCGGCGCAGGCGTCGGCGTGATGTCGTTGATCGTGCCGTCGGGCGCGGTCGCGGTGATCTGCGCCGACCACGTGCCGACGCCGGTCTTCGTCAACCGCATCGTCAGGTCGAACGAGGTGCCGATGCTGTCGTGCACCGTGCCCGAGCTGGCGACGAAGTCGCCGACCGCGGTGCCGGCCGAGACGTTGCCGCCGAGCACGATCGTGCTGGTCGCTTCCGGCGGCAGCACCGACGTCGGCACGGCGATGTAGCCGGGCACCGTCGAGGCGTTGACCGAACCGGTGATCGGATCAGCGGTCCAGCCGAGCACGCGGGCGCCACCGGCGGTGACGAGCTGGCCGCCGGCGTCCCAGTTGAACGCGCCGTCGCGGGTCAGCAGCTGCTGGCCACCGCGGTCGACGACGAAGAAGCCGTTGCCCTGCACGGCCAGGTCGGTGACACGACCCGTCAGCTGCAGCGCGCCCTGGGTGAAGCTGGTGGTGACGGCGGCAACTCGGCTGCCGAGGCCGATCTGCATCGGGTTGGTGCTGCCGCTGCCGGTGGTGGGGATGCCACCGCCGCGAACGGTCTGCGACAGGGCGTCGGCGAAGATCGCGCGACCGGCCTTGAAGCCTTGGGTGTTGACGTTGGCGATGTTGTTGGCCGTGACGTCCATCATCGTCTGGTGGCTGCGCAGGCCGCTGATGGATGAGTAGAGGGAACGAAGCATGGGAGGGTCTCCTGTTAGTTGGTCGAGGGGGTTGTCGCGGTGGCCGGCTCGACCGGTTGATCCACCTTGGTGACGGCGCTGAGGGTGACCTCGGAGCCGCTGTCGAGCACCAGCACGGGGCCGGTGGCGGTGAACCGGGCGGAGAGCACCTTCCCGGTCTCGGTGACGGTGCCATCGCTGGCCGTCACCACCTTGCCGACCAGGTCGGTGGCCAAACGGGCCTCCGACAGCGACTGGTCGACGCCTTGGCCCTGCTGCAGCTTGGTGAGCGCTTCCACCTGTGCGTACTGGGCGATCTGTCCCATCATCGCCGTCGGGTCGGACGGGTTCATGGGGTTCTGGTAGCGGAGCTGGGCGACGAGCAGCTTGAGGAACGCGTCGGGGCCCATCCCGCTGAAGATGTCTGCTGACTTGGTTGTGGTCTGCGTGGTCGATGCCACACCGCCGATGACGGCCATCAGTCCTTCCCTCCTGCTGTCTGCTCCGCGAGCAGGTCGAACGCCCGCTGCCGACGCTGCTGGCGCGACTCGTCGGCCTCGCCCTGCTGGCCACCGTGGCGGCTGGACCCGTCGGGTTGCCCACGGTGATCACTGCGCGTGTCGCGCGGTTCGGAGACGGTGCGCACGGCCTGATCGAGGGTGCGCTCGACGTTGCGAGCCCAGCCGTTGCCGAGCGATCCGGTCGGATCGGTGACGACGTCGACGGCGATGCGCTCGCCGTGGAACCGCACGGCGACCTGCGCGCCGTCGAGGTCGAGCGAGAGCCGCTGCACGGCGCGGGCGGGTGCCTGCTCACGAGCGAAGCGGACGCGGTCGACGCCTGCCAGGTTGGAGGTGACCATCCCGAGGTTCGTCGGCGCGCCGGCCGAACGAACCGGCGTCGCGTTGATCGTCGGGGTGATCGACGGCGTGACCGTGTTGATCGGCGAGCTGGTCGTGGTCGCGCTGCGCTCGACCGGGCTGGTCGCTGCCACCGCATCGCCATCGGTCGGAACGGCAACCGCCTCACGCTTGGCGACCGCACGGAACGGCACGGCCCCGTCGTCATGTACGCGGATCGCCGGAACCGTAGGAAGGTGCCGAGCACGCATCCCCGCCACAGAAGGCGAGACCGGAGTCGGCGGGGGCGTGGGCGACGGTGCGCCGGGAACAGCCCGGCGAGGCGCTTGCGCCAACGAGGCAACGACCGTCGCAACGGCGGACGTCGGGGCCGCAACGACCGAGTGGGACGACTCGGTGTCGGACGACGTTGAATCGGAGATCTTGGCGTCGCTCGCCGGCGGGTCGACCAGAGCCGGCGGTGCATCAACGGCGACGGGGTCGGACGTCGCAGCGGTGCTCACCGGCGGCTGCACGAGCGCCGGCGCCCAGCCGGGACGATGCATCGCCACCCGTTCGGTCGGGCGCAGATCGGACGTCGAGGACGGCCGGGTCGCGACGACGGTCGAACGGCGTGGATGCCCCAGCACGCGAGGCGGTGCGGTGTCGGCGGCTGCCGCATCGGCGACCGCGGCATCGACGACCAGGGCCGGAGCGGCGGCGGGGATCGGGGTCGCGACCGGGCCGTTCATGACCGGCGCGTCGAGCACCTCCGGGGCCGAGCCGACCAGCACCGGGGCATCGACGTCCACCACGGCCGTGTCGGTGGCAGCGGAGGCAGCCTCGATCGGGGTGGCGTCGATGATCGGTGCCGGCACGGACTCGGCCACAGCCGGAGGAGGAGTTGGCGTCGCGCCGATGAGCGCGCAGCACGGGCAGGAACCGGATCCCGTCGCATCGGATGCGGTCACATCGACGGGCGCATCAGGCAGCCCGGCGATGACCGGCTGATCCAGTTCGGCGTCGAGCGCAGCGAGCAAGCCGTCGAGGAAGCCGGTGCCCATGGGGCCCGCGCCACCGTCAACGGCGGTCGCCGCTGCTGTCGACGCATCGACCCCAATGGGGATCATCTCGATCACTCACATCACCGCCACGCTACGAAGGGATTGGACGTTGGTTCTTGCAACCTGCCGTCCATGGCAGCGCTCGATTCGGATGCTCCGTGCAGACCCTCCATCGGCCCCCGCCCCCACCGTTCAAGGACTGCGGCTACGGCGGGGTGGCGCGGCGACCGGCGAGGTAGTCGGTGCGGGCGAGGAGCTTGGTGACGTAGTTGGCGGTGAACTGGTCGGGGATGCCGCCTGCCCGCTTCACCGCACCCGGTCCTGCCGCGTACGACGCGATCGCCAGCGTGATGTCGCCGTTGTTGCGATCGAGGAAGTACTTGTACAGCCGCGCCGAGCCATCGATGTTCTGCATCGGGTCCCACGGATCGACCCCGAGCCACTGCGCCGTCTCCGGCATCAGCTGGCCGAGCCCGATGGCGCCGGTGCGTGAGACGACGTTCGGCGTGTACGACGACTCGGTCCAGAACACCGAGGCGAGGAACGCCGGATCCAGCCCATACCGCTGCGCCGCAGCAGCGATCGCCGGAGCAAGCGCCTTGCCGCGCGCATTGGGGATGCGATCGACCCACGTGCCGCTCGGCGGTGGCGCCGACGTCAGGTACTCGGTCCCCGGGAAGACGGTCGCGCTCGACGCCGACGTCGAGCCGGATGCGGTCGTGATCCGCGGCGTCTCCATCCTGCCCACGCGCGTCGTCGATGGCGTGGCCGTCTGCGCGGTGCTCGTGGTCGACGCAGCGACCGCCTCGGCCAGGCGCGTCGGGTCGAACCGGTCGCGCAGACGAGTCACCGCGAGCGGCTCGGCGGAGACCTGGGTGACCCGGGCCATGATCGCCGCGACGGCGGCAGGCGCGTCCACCGACATCACCGACCCCGGTGCGACCCGGCAGCGTTCTCGTCGATCGTTCGTTGGCTGCGCTGGCGCTCCGCCGCATCGACCGCAGCGATCCGCCGCTGCACCAGACGCTGGGCGGCCATCCGACTCGACGTCGCCGTCTGTGCGTGACGCCGCGCTTCATCCATCGACTGCTCGGCGAGCTCGGATCGGCGCATCGCCGACAGGGCGGTCTCGCGCAATGCGCTGGCGACACCGACGGCGGTCATCAGATCGGCCGCGGCCAGGGGCCGGTCGGCGCCCGACAGCGGGTGGGTGGCGGCGCGCTGCTGCGCGACCGTCGCCGCGTCGGCTGCGGCATCCGCGCTCTGCCGAGCGGCAGCAGCCGCAGCCGCGGCGATGTCCTCGGCGATGGTCCGCACGCGCACCACGACGTCGCCGCGCTGGTTGCCGGATACGGGTCGGGTCATGCCGCACCTGCCTCGCCGTGAGCGGTGAGCAATTCGCTCAACGCTGCGAACGTGACGTCGATCGGGGTGATCTCGTGGATCTGCTGGCGACACAGCTCGACGATCCCCGGGCTCACCGCGAGACCGTGATCCGCCTCGATGTTGCTCCCGGGCGCGTAGGCACCGACCTCGACGAGATCGCGCACCGACTCGGCGGCCGACAGCGCGCGGCGGGCCACTTCGGCGATCCCGGCCTGGTGCACCGGCAGCACCTTGCTGGCCAGGCGGGAGATGGACTGCAGCGGGTCGACGGCCGGGTAGCGGCCGGCGTGGGCCAGCCGGCGATCGAGCACGATGTGGCCGTCGAGGATGCCGCGGACGGTGTCGGCGATCGGGTCGTTGTGATCATCACCGTCGACGAGCACCGTGTAGATCGCGGTGATCGTGCCGTGCTCGCGCGGCCCCGTCCGCTCCAGCAGACGCGGCAACGCGGCGAACACCGAGGGGGTGAAGCCGCGTGCGGTCGGCGGTTCGCCGGCGGCCAGGCCGACCTCTCGTTGGGCGAGGGCGAAGCGGGTCAGCGAGTCGCAGAGGAACAGGACGTCGCGTCCTTCGTCGGCGAGCTGCTCGGCGATCGCGGTCGCGTACCGCAGTGCGCGGACGCGGACGAGTGCCGGTTGATCGGAGGTGGCGACGACGACGGCGGCACGCGCCGCGGCCTCCGGCCCGAGGTCGTCCTCGAGGAACTCGCGCACCTCACGGCCGCGCTCACCGACGAGGCAGATGACCACGCAGTCGGCGTCGGCGCCGCGCGCCATCATGCCGAGCAGCGTCGACTTGCCGACACCGGAGCCGGCGAAGAGCCCGACGCGCTGCCCACGAGCAAGGGTGGTGAAGCCGTCGATGACGCGCACGCCGACGGGCATCGCCTGGGTGATCCGCCGACGCGACAGGGCCGCAGGGACGTCGCGATCGATGCGACCACGAGCTGCTTGGACCGCGCCGCGGCCGTCGATCGGCCGGCCGAGCGCGTCGACGACGCGACCGAGCAGGCCGGCTCCGAGTGGCTGACCGCTGCCGAGCGTGGGCCACGCCCGCGCGCCGCTGGAGAGCCCGGCAGGTTCACCGAGCAACGCCAGCCGCGTCTCACCGTCGGATGCGGCGACGACCTCGGCGTCGAGCGCGTGCACGCCGCTGTCCGCCGCGACGCCCTCGATCTGGACCGACGTGCCGATCGGCAGGCGGATGCCACGCACGCCGACCTCCATCCCACGGATCACCGTGACGGTGCCGCGAACGGGGAGAGCGATCGGTAGGCCGACGGGATCGTCGTCGATGCCGAGCACCGAGTCCTCCGGCGGCACGTCGCCACCGGTGGAGGTCAGCGCCGTGCGCCGACCGCGCGCGGGCCACACGCCCAGACCTGGACGCGTGCTGACCGGGCTGCCGGACGTGCTGGTCATCGGGGGTCGCCCGACAGGTGCAGCTCCAGCGCGTCGCGGGCTGCGGCGAGGTAGCGCTCGAACGTGCCGTCGGCGTCGGCCCACTCGCTGTGCATGCGGAACTCACCGGGCAGCAGGCTGGCGTCGCCGACCACCGTGACGCGCTCGCCATGCACGTTGCGCGGCGCCAGGATGTCGCTCAGCTCGGCGACCAGATCGGGAGCGACCGACACCTCCAGCGCACCGGGCTCGAAGGCCTGCAGCACCTCGCCGAGACGAACGAGCATGCCCGCCGTCCGCGCCTCGGGCACGTGCCGCAGCGCCGTCGTGACGTAGAGCTCGGACACGTCGACGACGCGGGCCGCCAGCGCATGCGACGCCGAGTCGATGCTCGCCAGGCACCGATCGACCGCGGTGTCGAGCTGCGTCTGCATCTCACGCAGGTCGCGGCGGCCGAGCTCGCGGCCACGCTGGCCACCCTCGTCGTAGCCCTGCTCGTACGCGGCGAGCGCGACGGAGTCCCACGCCGGTGGCGCGGGCACGTCGATCGGAGCACCGTCGAAGGAGGGACGACGCAGGATGCGCGTCATTGGATGAAGTCGCCTCCGCCGCCACCACCGCGCATGAGCACGATGCGGCCTTCCTCCTCGAGCTTGCGGGCACCACGCACGATCTCCTGCTGCGCGGCTTCCACGTCGGAGCGGCGCACCATGCCGAGCGTCGAGCTGTACTCGTTGACGTCCTCGGCGGCGCGCTGCGACAGGTTGCGCTCGATCTTCTCGCGCACCGGCGGCGCAGCTTCCTTGAGGGCCAGCGCGATGGTGCGCGTGTCGGCGAGGCGCAGCACTTCCTGCAGACCGCGATCGTCGAGATGGGTGATGTCCTCGAACACGAACATCAGGTCGCGAACAGCCGTCGCCAGTGCGGGATCGGAGCGCTCGAGCTCGCCCAGCACGACCTTCTCGGTGTCGCGGGCCACGTTGTTGAGCAGCTGCGCCAACGGCTTGATGCCACCGCGCGAGGTCGAGCCGCTGGACTCGGTCGGCGTACCGGCACCGACGCGGCGCAACATGGCCAGCTCGACCTCGGCAACGACGTCGGGATCGATCGATTCGAGCTTGGCGTAGCGACCAGCCACTTCGGCACGGAGCTCCGCGGGCAGCCCCTCGATGACCTGCGCGGCAAGCCCCATCGGGAGGTGAGCGAGCACGAGCGCGATGACCTGCGGATGCTCGGAGGACAGGTAGGAGACGATCTGATCGATGCGACGGCCGCGCAGGAACTGGAACGGCACGGCCGAGGACGCAGCGAGGATCTGCTCGAGGATCGCGTCTGCGTCGGCACCGTGGCTGCGGCGCAGCAGTTCGCGCGCCTTGTCCAGGCCACCGGCGACGGCGTACGACTGGGCGACGGCTTCGTCGCGCAAGCGCCCGATCACCTGGAGCACCTCGGTCATCGGCACGCGCGGCATGTCCTTCACCTCGCGCACGATGGCTTCCACCTCGGGCGCGGAGAACTGGCTGAGGACCTTGCCACCGGCTTCGGCGCCGAGCGCCGCGACGACGATGGCCACCGTGCGCGCACCGGGGAACCCGGGCTCGGACGACTTCACCGTCGAGCCGACCGACCCGGTGTCGGCCACCTCCGGTTCGGCGACAGCGGTACCGCCGCCGCGCCGCCGGCTCACTTCGCCATCCAAGTGCTCAGCAGGGCAGCCAACGACTCAGGGCTCTCCTGGAGCATCCGTTCGAGGTCGCCCTTGATCTCGTCGACCGCCTCGCGGTCCGGGTTGCCGGGCGCCGCAGCGCGTGCCGCAGCGGGCATCGTCTCGGTCGGATCGACCTCGCCCTTCTTCTTGCCCTTGCGGCCCTTCTTCCCGCCAGAGAGCGCCGGGTTCAGCGCGGCGAGGCGCTTCTCCTTCTTCTTGCGGCGGCGGCGCATCGAGAGCGCCAGCAGCAGCATGACGAACGCGCCGGCACCGGCAGCGCCACCGATCAAGGTGGTCTGCGGGATCTGTGCTTCGGTGGCCCCCGCCGTGGTCGGCACGTCGGTGATCAGATCGCCGGTGTCGGTGGCCGTGGCGGGAACGACGGCGACCTCGATCGTGTCGCCGCGTTCGGTGTCGATGCCGGCCGCCGGGCCGAGCACTCGACTGAGGGTTGCCTCGTCGACGGTTGACTCGACGGTGCCGTCGGCGCCCGGTACCACCGGCACGACGACGGCGACGCTGAGCTTGGTGACCGTCGGCGTCGACGTGGTCGAGCGGGTGATCGTGCGATCACCGGGGACGTAGGTCGTCGTCTTGTCGGACTTCTCGTAGGTGCCGTCGGACGAACCCGACGCATCGATCGGGCCACCGTCGACGCCGGTGACGCCGCCCGCGGTGCCGCCACTCCCCGACCAGGTCTCGGTCGTCTCGTGCTCGGCGGTCGGCGTGTTCTTGGTCGGATCGATCACTTCCTGCTCGACGGTCGACTGCGTGAAGTCGAGCACGGCGCGCACCTCGACCTTCGCGTTCGGCTCGCCGGTCAACGTGCGCGCCAGCTCGGTCAGCCGAGCGGACAGGCTCGACTCGTACTCGCGGGTGATCTCGATGTTGTGCGTCGAACCACCGGTGGTGCCGGCCTCGTCGGATCCGGCGGCACGCAGGAGCGTCCCGTCGGCTGCGGCGATGGTCACCTGGTCCGGGGTCAGCCCCTCGACCGAGGAGGCGATGACGTTGGCGATCGTGTCGCTCTCGGCGCGGGTGAGGTCGCGGCGCAGCGACAGCACCACGGAGGCGGTCGGCTTGTCGGCCGTGTCGCCGCCGTCGCCGATGAAGATCGAGGGGGCCGGGATGCTCAGCTGCACGCGAGCTCCGGCAACGGGATCCATCGTCAGCAGGGTGCGGGCGAGCTCACCTTCGAGCGCGCGCTCGTAGTTCACCCGCTGCTCGAAGTCGCTGCTGGCCAACCCCTGGTTGGCGAAGATCTCGTCGAACCCCTCGGGCTGCGGCGTGGCGGTGATGCCGTCGCCGGCGAGCGCCAGCCGCGACGAGGACAGCTGGTCCTTCGGCACGAGGATGCGCGTGCCGTTGCCTTCCACCTTGTGCTGGATGCCGTGCGCGTCGAGTCCGGCGAGCACGTCGGATGCAGTCGCGTCGTCCACGTTGGCGTAGAGCACCGCCCACGTCGGCTCGTTGATCTTCTGGTACGCGACGTACCCGCCGATGATGATCGCTGCCGTACCGACGAGCAGGGTCACGCGCTGGCCGAAGCCGAGTCCGCGCCACTTCGCGTTGGCACTGTCGAGTGCTGGGTTCATCAGTCAGCTCAGACCTGGGTGTTGAGGATCGACTGGTACGCCTCGAGCCCGCGTGAGCGGATCTCGTTGACGATCGACATCCCGAGGTTGGCCTTGCTCGTCGCGGCCATGACGTCGGAGATCTGCACGTTGCCGCCGGCCGCCATGGTGGCGACGAGGTTGTCGGCCTGCTTCTCCAGCCCGGCCACCGAGTCGAGGCCCTTGAGCATCGCGTCGCCGAAGCCGGCAGGCGCCTTGTTCGCACCGCCGACGGACGACGTTCCGCCGACCGAGCCGACGGAACCGACCGCTCCGGTGATGGGTCCGATGCCGGACACGGTCAGGCCCGACCCAACGTCGTGGTGACCTGCAACGAGTCGCGAGCCTCTTTGAACACGCTCATGTTCGCCTGGTACGAACGGCTGGCGAGGATCAGGTCGCCGAGCTGGCCGGCCAGATCGACGACCGCGCCCTGCACGTAGCCCTGCTCGTCGGCGATCGGGTTCTCGGGGTCGTACATCAGTGCCGGGTCACCCTCTTGGTCGACCACGTCACCAACGATCACCCCGCCACCCTGTGCAGTGTTCGTGGGAAGCGGCATGGCCACGACCATGCGTGCCCGGAACGGCTCCTGGCCCGGCGTGGTCGTCGTGTTGACGTTGGCGATGTCGTGGGCGATGGTGTCGAGCCAGTACTTGTTGTACCCGAGGCCCGTGTTGGAGATGTCGATGCTGGCGAACGGTCCGTGGCTCATCGCACGCCGCCCGCGGACTTGAGGATGTCGACCTTGTAGTTGAAGCTCGACACCATCACCTGACGCTCGAGCGCGGTCTTGGCCATGTCGGTCAGCTCGTTCTCCAGGCTGACGCTCGTGCCGCTCTTGTCGACGAGGTCCTCACCGCCGACGAGGGTCGGGCTCGGGCCCGGCGCACCCTTGCCATCGCGCAGCGCAGCGGCGAGGCCCTGCTCGAAGCTCACCCGCTCGCTGCGGTACAGCGGGGTGTTGGCGTTGGCGACGTTGTGCGCGGTCGTGTCCATGCGCAGCTGCAACCCGCCGAGCGTGTACTCGACCGTGTTGAACAGGGGGTCCATGAGGAAGGCCTCTCGTCGTGGCATCCGTGCACGTCGAGAACCCGTCCGTGGGCCCGCTCGCTTGACTTGTCTGGATCAGTGCATCGGCACGCCGGCGCCCGAGTTCAAGTACCCGGTGACACCGGCTTGGGCTCGGGTCAGCTCGACGCGGCGACGGGCCAGTTCGGCGAGCTCGATGGCCATCGCCGATCGGCGGGCGCGCAGCACGGCGAGCACGCGCTCGAGCTGCACCGGATCCACGTGCGTCGGCGTCGCCGGCACCTCGAGGTCCATCCCGGCCTGCAGCAGATCGTCGACCTCGTCCTCCGGGGGCTGCGGCCGGCCGAAGAGCACGTCGGCAGCCTGCAACCAGACGGTGATGTCGGGCTCGCTCATCGAGCGCCGGTCACCCATGCGTCGCGCAGCCCGTCGATCACCAGACGGACCGCCGGGATCTGCTCGCGCGACTTCTGCATGTTCGCCTGCACGAGCTGGTGAATCGCGTAGCGGTAGAGGTTGTCGAGCTGCTGGGACAGGGCGACGACGGCCGGATCCGGGTGACCGAGCGACAGGCCGGCGCTCAGCTCGACCAGGATCGCCTGGGCGCGGATCGTCTCGTCGTGGAACACCTGCAGCCAGTTCGACGTGTGGTTGCGCTCGGCGTGCTCGGCTCGATCGCACGCGGTGATGACCCGTTCGTACGCCATGCGCACGACCTCGTACGGACTCGCCGTCGCGGCCGATGACTGCGCGTAGGTTGCCAGAGCGGCAGCAGGTGCTGACATGGTGAGGTTCCTTCTAGGAGGAGGTCGAGTTGAGCGAGCCGAACGAGGACGTCATCTGTTGGAGCTTGTCGATGAGGATCTCCATGTTGGCGAACTTGGTTCGCAGCACGCCCTCTCGTTGCTTGAGGGTGTCGTCGTAGCGATCGATGCGCTTCTGCAGGTCGTCGATCTGATCCTGGAGGGTCGCCTTCGACGCCAGCACGGGGCCGGATGACGCGCCACGGGCGCCGATCGCGCTGAGCGCTCCGGCCAAGCCGGACGTCATCGTCACGGTGCCGCTGACGGTGCCGCCGGCAGCTGCGAGCTGCGTCGAGGTGGTGCCGATGTTGAGCACGACGCCTCCGCTGGTGAGGCTCTTGCCGGTCGCTGTGAAGGCGACCCCGTCGATCGTGCCTGCTGCGTCCGTGCCATCGGCAGCCGCACCGTCGAGGCCGAGCGAGGTCGCTCCCGACACGGTGAACGTGTGCCCGGAGCCGTACTGCTCGTCCTGCAGATCGATGCTGCCGGCCTGCGCGACGGCAACCATCTTGACGCCGGCGGCGCGCAACGCAGCGTTGAGGTTGCCCGCCGTCTGCGACCACGTGTTCCCCGCCGTGAAGGAGACGCTGTAGTTGCCCGTCGGCGTGACGATGTTCATCGAGATCTGCGTGCCCGGCGCTGGCGGCGGTGACGGCATGCCGACGAGCGTCGCCCGGCTGGCCGATTGCGTGACGGTGATCGCGCGAGACGACGACAGCGCTGCGGACGTCGCGCCGGCGACCGTCACCCCGTTCGCCGTCGAGGAGCCGTTCCTGCCGATCGCCGCGAGCACGACGTCGGGATCGTTGCTGAGGGACGCAGCGAGCTTGGCGGCATCGAAGTTGATCGTGCCGTCCCTGCTCAGCGAGATGCCGAGCGCGCTCGACGTGGTGACCGCGCCGGACGCGGTCGTCAGTGGCTGGGCGATCGCGTTGCGAACCGAGTCGATCAGCTGCCGGGCCGAGAAGTCGCCGGCGAGCGGTCCCCGCGTCGCCTCGTCGGTGCTGGTCTTCGTCGCCGCGGCGATGACGGTCGCCAACGAGTTGGCCGCGTCCACGAAGCCCTTCACCTTTGCCGTGATCGCCGCATCGTCTCGGGCGCTGGCGACCGTCAGCGATGACGTCGTCGTACCGAGCAACGTCAGCTCGACGCCGTCGAGCACGTCGCTGATGACGTTGCTGGGCCGCGTCACCAGCACGCCGTCGACGCGGACCTGCGAGTCGGCGGCGGCTCGAACGGTGTCCAACGACGTCCAGCCAGTGCCGGTGGCCGTGAACGACGCAGCGGTCCCGCTGCTCGTTGCCGTGAGCGAGAGCTGGTACTGACCGGGCGCGGTCTGCAGGACCTTGGCCGAGACGCCGACGCCCGCCGCGTTCACGGCCGCTGCCAGACCGCCGACCGTGCCGTCGGTCGAGGCGATGCTGGTCGTCGCACCGCTGGAGGATGTGATGTCGAGCGTGCGCGCACCGATCGAGTCGGTGGCGGCAGTGAAGACGTCGGACGCGAGCACGGAGTTGGCCGCTGCGAGCGCGACGACGTCGACGGACGCAGAGGTGTTCGCTCCCGCCCCGACGGTGCGGACGGCGACGGCCGCTGGGTTGCTCGACGTCACCGTGCGCAGCGTCGACAGGGAGTCGAGACCCGCCAACGCGTCGGACGCCGTCTTCAGCGCCGTCAGCTTGTCAGCGATCGCCTGCCATGCGTTCTGCGCGCGCTGCAGCGTCGTCACGCGCGTCTTCATCAGGTCTTGCGGTTTGCGTTCGACGGCCATCAGCTGCGTGATGATCGATTGGGTGTCGATGCCACTGGTCATCTCGACCTCCTAGAAACGTGCAGAACATGCGGGAAATGGGCTACGCCCCCTGTCCCGCGAGAGCGGAACAGGGGGCGAGCTGGATGCGGTGCGCGACCACCGCACATCTGGGTGAGCCTGTGAGGTGCTCTGGCTCAGCGCAGCAGCTGCAGGATGCCCTGCGGCACCTGGTTCGCCTGGGCCAGCATTGCGGTGCCGGCCTGGCTGAGGATGCTGTTGCGGGTGTAGGTGACCATCTCTTCAGCCATGTCCACGTCACGGATGCGGCTCTCGGAAGCGGTGAGGTTCTCCACCGCGACACCGAGGTTGGCAACCGTGTGCTCGAGGCGGTTCTGGACCGAACCGAGCGTCGCACGAGTGGTGGAGATGGACTTGATCGCCGTGTCCAACGTGTCGAGAGCGGCCTGGGCACCGGTGTCGGTGGTCAGGTCGATGCCCGACAGGTCGGCGCCGCCGATGTCGGTGGCGTCGAGCGTCAGGTCCGACGAGATGCTGACCTGCTCGGCCGTGGCGCTGTTCGCGCTGACCTGGAAGTTCAGCGGGGTCGTCCCGAAGTCCTGGAACACGGTGATCCCGGAGAACTTCGTGCGGAGGCCGATGGCGCTGATCTCCGTTGCGAGCTCCGTGGTCTCCGCGCCTTCGGCCGTTCCGTCTGACGTGCTGTTGGCGGCCTGCACGGCGAGCTCACGCATGCGCTGGAGCATGGAGTGAACTTCGGTGAGGGCGCCTTCAGCGGTCTGCAGGAAGCTGATGCCGTCCTGGGCGTTGCGCTGGGCCTGGGCCGAGCCACGGATCTCCGAACGCAGACCCTCCGAGATGGCGAGGCCGGCGGCGTCGTCGGCGGCCCGGTTGATCCGGTAGCCAGACGACAGCTTCTCCAGGCTCTTGCCGAGCTGGCTGTTGGTGACGCTCAGGTTGCGGCTCGCATTGAGAGCCGCGATGTTGGCATTGATACGCATTTCTTCGTTACCTCCGTGTGATGTCTTCCCGGACGTCCGTGCCCGGCGTCGTTCGTGTCGGCGTTGCCCTCATCCGTTCAAGGACTCCGCAGAGAAATTTTCCGCCGTCCAGGCATCGAGCTTGCGGCGGGCCCTGCGCAGGGCCGCGCGGGCTTCCGAGCGGCCCTCCAGGCCCAGGTCGATGGCGATGTCGGGCAGCTCGGTGGCGTGACCGCCGGGGTCGAGTGCGCCGGTGCGTTGCAGCCACACGAGGGCCTCCAACGGCGTCATCCCGCTGCCCTCGATCAACCGGCGGACGAGGTCGACTCCGTCGGCGCGGTCGTAGCCCTCGTCGCGCGAGGACAGGCGAGTGCCACGATCGTGCTGATCGTCGTCGGCATCGAGCATCACCGGCGAGGTGCCGGTGAACCGTTGCGCACGCTCGATCTCGGCCAGCGACGATCGCGAGGCGATCACGAACGTGCCGTCGGCTCGCAGCCGCCGAGAGATCGCCGAGGCGTCGCGGGACGGAGCGACGTACTGCGCCTCGCCGGACTCGAGCATCGCCGTGAGCGCCGCGACACCTGCGGCTCGTTCGTTGACCCCGAGCCGGGACATCACGCGCGTGACGCCGGCAGCGAAGGCCATCCGCTCGGCGACGTCGGCGGGGTCGCCGGCGCGATCTTCGGGATGCGAGTGGAACCAGGCGAGGAGCTGGCGGAACTCGACGGAGATGCCGGTGGCGCGGGCGATCTCGGTTCGCAGCGCGTTGCCGATGGCTCGCTGCACGAGCTTCGACCAGGCGACGTCGCGCACCGGCTTCGAGGTCGGATCGGTGAACCAGCGATCGACGACCTCGAGGAGGTGGTGCTCGCCGACGGCCATCAGGTCCCCGATGTCGATCGAGGCCGACTCGGCGCGGACCACCCCGCGAAAGCGGTTGACGACCGAACGAACGAGCCCGCGGTTGGTCTCCAGCAGCTCGACGCGTGCACGCTCGGCCGTCATGTGCGCTCGTCGCACGGCGCCGACCAGCGCGCCGCCGAGCGACGGCACCTGCACGGAGGTCGGCAGCGCGGCGACGACGTGTGCCGGCACCTCGACGCGCAACCCGGATGCCGTGTCGACGGCAGTCCACTGGGCGGGCGCGACGCCGAACGGCTCACCCACGCAGAACTCGAAGCGGCCACTGACGTCCAGCGTTCCGACGAGCGCCCGGGCAACCACCATGTGGTGGCCCTCGGCGAAGAAGCCGGGCGTGGCGTTGGCCTCGACGTCGTGCACGATGCCGTCGATGACGACCGAGACGGGGAAGTCGATGACGGCGCCGCGCAGGCTCGTGTCCACGGCGGCGAGCGCTCGTGAGAGGCGCACCGCAGCGAACAGCCGTTCACGGCGAGCGATGAGGTGGTGCCCCGAGTGGTCGGATCCGTTTTCTGTCGACGACCCCTTGTGCAGCACCCCGTGAGGGCGATGTGTTGCGGTGTCGCGAACCAGCAGCAGCGTCATGCTCAGGAGATCGGGACCGCGCCGGGCGCGGCGCTCACCCGAATCGGGGGAGGCGCCTCCTCGTTCTCCCGCCTTCAGGTGAGCGAGATCGCATCACCGACAGTGACGCGTTCGCGCGCTCGATGACATCCGATTGACCTACATCGATTGATGCAGGTGCATCACCTCTGCCCACGGCGCGTCGACTTTCACAGAAATGACACACACAGATCGCTCTGGAGCGCCCATCCGAACGTTCGTCGTGTGCGAAGCTGTTTGCACAGGTCATGGGACGGGAACTCCTCTGGAATCCTGGAAGTCGTGGATCGCCACGAGCAGCCTTTGGAATCGGACGAGGACGAGGTCTGGAAGTGCTCACGCAGAAGCGCGTTGTCGACGGAGTCATCTCTGTAGCCATCATCGAAGACCACGTCATGGTCTCCGAGGCTCTGCAGATGGCGCTCGCAACCCACCCCGACATCGAGGTGGTCGGCGCAGCGACGACGCTCGGCGAGGGTGCTGCACTGGTTCGCCGTCAACGGCCGAACGTGGTCGTGCTCGACTACAACCTGCCTGATGGCGAAGCGCCCGACGGGATCGCCGGGATCCATGCCGCGTGCGACGAGACCGCGATCATCGTGCTCAGCGCCATGTCCGACTACCACACCGTCGTGCGCACGCTGGAGGCCGGGGCCAACGGCTACCTCCTCAAGGACCAGACGATGGACGACCTCGTCCAGGCGGTGCGCTCGGTGAGCAACGGCGGCCGACCGCTGGCGCCTCAGCTCGTCTCGGCGCTCGTGTCCCGTCTCACGCGAACGACCACTCCCGCACATCACCTCAGCCGCAGGGAGATCGAGGTGCTGCGCTACTTGGCCGAGGGGCTGTCCACCGCCGAGCTGTCGATGCGGATGCACCTGTCGATCAACACGGTGCGCAACCACGTGCAGAACGCCATCCGCCGGCTGGGGGCCCACTCCAAGTTGGAGGCCGTCGCAATCGCCCAGCGCGAGGGGATCATCAGCACCGCGGGACTCAACGCGGCATCTTGACGAACGCCAGATTCTGAGCCCAGTCGTGGCGTGTTTGAGGAATTCAAGAAAGTCGCAAGATTTCACTTCAGCCCTTGTGCGCAGGTGCCGAACATAGGCGTCGATGAGAACAGCGGTGATCGTGGACGAGTGGGCGCTGGTGCGAGCCGGCGTGGAGCTGGCGATGCGCCAGCAGGGCATCACGGTCGTGCTGTCCGTCTCCACCGCGACCGAGCTGTTCTCCCGCATCGGTGAGCGCAGCGCGGATGACCGCCCGATCGACGTGATGGTCATCGGTCAGCTCCCCGACTCGACGCAGAACGCCGCGGTCCGCCGGGCGGCGGCCATGGGTGTGAAGGTCGTCGCCCTGTCGGCCAACTCGTCGCCGACGACGCTGATCGAGCTGTGCGCCGAGGGCGCCTACGCAGTCGTCGGTCGCGACGGCCACGACGGCGAGCTCGCTGCGGCACTCGACTCGGTGATCACCGATCGGCGCTACGTCGCTCCAGGTCTGCTGTCGGCGATCTTCGATTCGCGCGTGCAGGTCCCTCGCCAGCCGCGCTTCGACCTCACCTTCCGCGAACGCGAGGTCCTCGCCGAGCTCGCCACCGGACGCAGCAACGACGAGATCAGCGAACGGCTGCTGATCGGCACGCAGACGGTGAAGACGCACCTCAACAACATCTACGACAAGTTGGGCGTTCGTCGCCGCACGCACGCCGTTCGTCTGGCGCTCAGCCACGGCCTGGTCTGATCCGGCCCCGTAGCATCGCTGCGTGACACGGCTGCACACCCACCACTTCGGCAACGCCGACGGCCCGCCGCTGCTGGCCATCCACGGGATCACCGCGCACGGTCGCCGGTTCCGGCGGCTTGCCGAGGAGGCGTGGCCGGAGCGCCACACGATCGCCGTCGACCTGCGCGGCCACGGCCGCTCCACCTTCGACGGTCCGTGGTCGATCGTGCAGCACGTCCGCGACCTGATCGACACGCTCGACGAGCTCGGCCTCGACAGCGTCGACGTGGTCGGTCACAGCTACGGCGGCTGCATCGCGCTCACCCTGCTGGCCACCGCGCCACACCGCGTCCGACGCCTGGCGCTGCTCGACCCGGCACTGGCGTTGCCCGGCTCGTTCGCCTCCGGGCGGGCGCTGGGAACGATCGAGTTCGACGGCTGGGCGACGGTCGAAGAGGCCACCGCGGCGCGCAACGAGGACCTCGGCGACGACGACACCATCAACCCGGCCGTGATCGAGGACGTCGAGGAGCACCTCGTGCGCGGCGAGGACGGTCGCTACCGGTTCCGCTTCCACGAGCCGGCCGTGATCACCGGTTGGGGCGAGGTCTGCTACCCGCTGCCCGATGCCGTGGCCCGTCGTCCGACGCTGCTGATCGTCGCCGATCGCGCCGAGCTGGTCCAGCCGTCCACCATCGCCGAGCTCCACGAGCTGCTCGACCCCGGTCTCGAGGTCGTCCACCTCAGCTGCGGGCACATGCACTACTGGGAGCAGTTCGACGAGACCGCGGCCGCCGTCACCGACTTCTTCCGCACCACCGAACGGACGCAGGACCGCCCATGAGACGAACGCTGTTCACCGACGAGCACGACCAGTTCCGCACGAGCGTGCGGACGTTCATCGAGCGCGAGCTCACACCGAACATGGAACGATGGGAGCGAGACGGCGTCGCCGATCGCGAGCTGTTCACCAAGGCCGGCGCGGCCGGGTTCCTCGGCATCGACGTGCCGGAAGACCTGGGCGGCGGGGGCGTGCGCGACTTCCGCTACAACCAGGTCATCTGCGAAGAGGTGCAGCGCGCCGGCGCCGGCGGCGCCGGGTTGGGCATCACGCTGCACAACGACATCTGCATGCCGTACTTCCTCAGCCTGGCCAACGACGAGCAGAAGCGGCGCTGGCTGCCGCGCATGTGCTCCGGCGAGCTGATCACCGCGATCGCGATGACCGAGCCGGGCATCGGCTCCGACCTCGCCTCGATGACGACCACCGCGGTGCGCGACGGCGACGACTACGTCGTCAACGGGTCGAAGACGTTCATCACCAACGGCATCAACGCCGATCTCGTGATCACTGCGGTGAAGACCGATCCGACGCAACGTCACCGCGGCATGTCGTTGCTCGTCATCGAGCGCGGGATGCCCGGCTTCGAGCGCGGTCGCAACCTGGACAAGATCGGCATGCACAGCCAGGACACCGCCGAGCTGTTCTTCACCGACGTGCGCGTGCCGATCGCCAACCGCCTCGGCGGCGAGGGCGAGGGGTTCTTCCAGCTCGTCGGCAACCTGCCCCAGGAGCGGCTGTCGATCGCCGTCGCCGGCGTGGCGGCAGCGCAATCGGCGTTGGACTGGACGGTCGACTACACCCGGCAGCGTCAGGCCTTCGGGCAACGGTTGGACGGGTTCCAGAACACCCGCTTCAAGCTCGCCGAGATGGCGACCGAGGTCACCATCGCCCAGGTGTTCATCGACCAGTGCGTCCTCGCCCTCAACGACGGCGAGCTGTCCGCCGAGGATGCAGCCAAGGCGAAGTGGTGGTGCACGGAGCTCCAGGGCCGCGTCGTCGACACGTGCGTGCAGCTGCACGGCGGCTACGGCTACATGACCGAGTACCCGATCGCCCGCGCCTACGTCGACGCCCGCATCACCCGCATCTACGGCGGCACCACCGAGATCATGAAGGAGATCATCGGCAAGGACCTGGTTCGCTGATCAGGGTTCGATGATCAGCACGCGGATCATGTCGTGGCCCTGGGCGATGTGCTCGGACATCAACCGGCCGGCACGACGATCCTCGCCGGCGACGACGGCACCGGCGATCAGCCGGTGGAACAACGCGGAGCGACCGAGCTGGTCGACGTCGAACGACTGCAGCGCCTGGAACACGAGGGGCACGTCGACCGTGTTGCGCAGCACCGCAGTCAGCCGATCGTGGCGCGCCGCACCGACGAGTGCGTCGTGGAACCACCGGTTGGCGGCGTTGAGCCGTCGCGTGGTCGACAGGTCGTGCGCGCCCTCGGTGCGCATCCCGACGACGACGTCGTCGAACGCGGCCGCCGCCGCCTGCAGCTCGTCTCGCTGCGCATCGTCGGCTCGCACCGCAGCGAGCTCGGCGGCGTAGGACTCGAGCCGCCCGCGCAGCTCGTAGAGGTCGTCCACCTCGACTGCCGACAGGCGGCGCACCTCGGCACCGCGGTTGCGTTCGCTGATCACCAACCCGTCGGCTTCGAGGTGACGGAGCGCCTCGCGTACGGGTGTGCGCGACACCCCCAGCTGCTCGGCGAGCGACTGCTCGATGAGTCGCACGCCCGGTGCCAGGCGTCCCTCGACGATGCTGTCGCGGAGCTGCCGGTAGACCGACACGTCGGTGAGCACGTTCGCCATCAGCCGCCGGCGGGAGCGAGACGGCTGAACCGCGGTCCGGCGATGCCGATGTGGCTGCCGACGGTACGACCGACCGACGCACAGGCGACCTCTGCTGCGCGCACGAGCGCGTCGAGGTCGACGCCGGTGCTCACGCCCATGTGCTGCAGGGCGTGAGCGAGGTCCTCCAACGGGAGGTTCCCCGACGCGCCGGGCGCGAACGGGCAACCGCCCAGCCCGCCGACGCTGCCGTCGATGCGCCGCACTCCGCTGTCGATCGCCGCGAGCGCATTGGCGATCGCCAGGCCACGGGTGTCGTGCAGGTGGATGCCGACCGCGACATCGGGATGGTCGGCGACGACGGCGCGCACGAGTGCGGTCACCTCCGTCGGCACGGCGGTGCCGATCGTGTCGGCCATGCCGAGTGCTGACGCTCCTGCGGCGACGGCTGCTGTCGCCACGCGGCGCACGTCGTCGACCGCCACCGGGCCGGTGTGCGGACAGCCGAACGCAGTTGCCAGCGTCGCCTCCACCACCGCGTCCTCGGCGCGCGCGAGTCCGACGATCGTGGCCAGGTCGCCGAGCGATTCGTCCACCGAACGACCGGCGTTGTTCCGGTTGTGCGCCTCCGACACGGACACGACGAACTGGAGGTTGCGCAGTCCCGCGGCCAGCGCGCGCTGCGCGCCGCGCAGGTTCAGCACGAGTCCCCATCGAACCGGGAGGTCACCGTCGGCCGTCGCCGCGACCATCGCCTCGGCATCGGCCATCGCCGGCACGCGATCGGCACGGACGAACGAGGTCAGCTCGAGGTCGCTGATCCCGGCGCCGACGAGTGCGGCGAAGATCGCCAGCTTGGCCTCCGTGCTGATCGGATCCTCGTCCTGCAGCCCGTCGCGCAGGGTGACGTCGCGAAGCAGGACGTCAGGCATCGGGGCGCTCCGGGCTCGGCGCCGAGATCGCCGCGCCGATGTCGAAGGAGACGAAGCCCTCGGGGGCGGCGACCTCGACGATGGGGTCGTCGCGATCGTCCCACTCGAGCCGCAGCGCACGCGCCATCACGGCGTGTGAGTCGTACAGCATCGTGATGTAGGTCAGCTCGAGGATCTCCTCGTCGGAGAGGTGCACGCGAAGGGCATCGAACACCGCATCCGGGGTACGACCGCCCTGCAGCACGAGGCAGTCCGTGTAGGCGAGCACGGCGCGCTGCACCGGCGTGAAGCACTCGGCGACCGACCACGACGGGATCGCCGCGATCTGCTCCTCGGTCATGCCGACGATGCGACACGACTTGCAGTGCTGGGAGAAGACGAACTGGCTGCTGCGCGCCCATCCGGCGCGGGTCTGCCCGAGCTCGCGCAGGAGCGGATCGAGGATGCGGCGCGGGCTGCGGTACACGCCGAAGCCCTGGACCGCGTGCTTGAAGATGTCGGGCACGAGCGCGTACACCGTCCACCAGTTGCCCGGGGTTCCCGTGGTGGTTCCCGGCTCGGCGACGGGGTCGCGGTCGCCGAACAGCTGGCGGTACAGGGTCAGGACGAACTCGTTGTCGGTGTCGCCCTTGGCGACCTCGCGCAGTCTGGGCATGACGTCACGTCTCTTTTCGTGTGAGGAGGTCCTTGATCGCGTCGTCGTCGAGGCCGACGACGTCGCGCAGCACCTCGGTGGTGTGCGCACCGAGCGGTGGGCCGGGGTGCCGAACGGCGCCTGGCGTGCCGACGAAGCGAGGCACGATGCCGTTCATCGGCACGTCCCAACCCTGCACGGTGCTCGCCCGCAGCACCATCTGCCGGGCGAGGTAGTGGGGGTCGGTGAGCATGTCGCGAGCCGTGAAGATCCGACCCGCAGGCACCGCGTGGCGCTCGAGGACGGCGAGCAGCGCGTTGCCGTCGAGCGTGCTCGTCCACGCCGCGATCACGGCGTCCAGCTCGGCCATGTTCGTGCCGCGCGCGCCGTGCGTGGCGTAGCGCACGTCGGTGATCAGGTCGGGTCGCTCCATCGCCTCGCACAGCCGGGCGAACACCGAGTCGGCGTTGGCCGCGATCAGCACCTCGGAGCCGTCGCTCGTCGGGTAGACGTTCGACGGGGCCACGCCGGGAAGGACGCTGCCGGTTCGCCCGCGCAGCACCCCGCCGATCTCGAAGTCGGCCATCGACGACTCCATCAGGGCAGCGACCGCTTCGTAGATCGCCACGTCCACCTCCTGGCCCTTGCCGGTCGCGCGCGCCGAGGTGAGCGCGGCGAGTGCTCCGATGACGCCGAACATCGCGGCGAGCGCATCGCCGAGGCTGACGCCGGCGCGCGTCGGCGGGAGGTCCGGGTTGCCGGTGGTGTGGCGGATCCCGCCCATCGCTTCGCCGACGCTGCCGAACCCTGCCTCGCTCGACTTCGGCCCGGTCTGCCCGAAGCCGCTGATGTGCACGAGCACGAGCTCGGGGTTGTGCTCGGCCAGCACGTCGTAGGTCAGCCCCCACTCGGTCAGCCTGCCCGGCCGGAAGTTCTCGACGACGATGTCGCACTCGGCGGCCAACCGCCGCACGACGTCGCGCGCTCGCGGGTCGCGCAGGTCGAGTCCGACCGATCGCTTGTTGCGGGCGATGGCCGGCCACCACAGGCTGTCACCGTCGATCGTCACACCCCATGCCCGCATCGGGTCGCCCTGCACGGGGTCCTCGATCTTGATCACGTCGGCGCCGTAGTCGCCGAGCAGCTGCCCGGAGAACGGCCCGGCGATGAAGCTGCCGAGCTCCAGGACGCGTACGCCGTCGAGCGGGCCAGTCGCTGCAGTCACGGCGCCGATTGTACACAATGTGACGCTGAGGCAGCCCCGTCGGCCCCACCTACCCCCGCTGGCATGCAACGGGGGACCGATCGTATGCAATCAGCGCAGCAGCAGGGTGTTCACCCAGATGCCGGCGAGCACGTCGGTCATCTCGGCCGCCGTGCGCTCGATGTCCGGCGGATCGAACAGGAGCACATCGAAGCAGTAGCTCTCCAGCCCTCGCGTCAGCCACCTCGCCAGCTCGTTCGGCTCGGCGGAGCAACCGACCAGACCCATCTCCTGGCCCTGGCGGATCGCCTCGGCGACGCGCAGCTTGTAGACCATGTTCCACTCCCGTCGCAGCGAGGCAATCGACGGCTCGGCCTGCGTCGCGTCCTCCCACGCGCGGAAGAACGGCGCGTTGCGCGCATACGTGGCGACGAACTCGTGGATCACGCGGCGCAAGCCGTCGGCACCCGTTCGCGGATCCCAGTCGTCGACGCCCTGCGCCATCATCTCGATCGCCTGCTCCCCCACGAGCACGGCGAAGATCCCGGCCTTGCCCGAGAAGTACTGGTAGAGCGTCGGCAGGCGCACGCCGGAGACGGCTGCGATCTCGTTGACGGCAACGGCCGAGTAGCCGCGTTCGGCGAACAGCACCTGTGCCGCGTCGAGCACCTTCTGTCGCGTCTGTCGCGCTCGGGCCCCGATCGCCTCCTCGCCCCCGGTTTCGCGCCGGACGGCAGAGCGCACGGCCTCGACGGAACGCTCCAGCCGTGACACGTGGTGCTGCTTCTGCGATTCGAGGCTCTCGGAGGTCACCGTCGTGCGACTGTACTTGTCACTCACATCAGGCACACCGGAGCAACCGGTGAGCCCGTCCCGCCACGGATGCGCAGCGGTGCCACGCAGAACATGACCGCGTTTCGGCCCTGCTCCGCGCACGCGGCCGCGACCGCATCGAGGTCCATGCTGTGCAGCAGGGGCAGGCCGAGGTACACCTCGGCAAGCATGTGGATCGACGGCGCGTCCGGCGTCGGTGACGGGAACGTGTCCGTGGTGCTGTCGGTGCCGAGCAGCGCACAGTCCGCATCGGCGACGAGCTGCATGCAGTCCACGTGCAGACCGGCCCAGTCGCCGAGCGCCTCACCACTGGCACCGGGATCGCCGGGGAGGCGCCGTGGCGCCGACCAACGACCGGTGCGCACGAGCAGCACGTCGCCCGGTTCGAGCTGATCGGCGACCGTCTCCAGCTCCTCGGGACGCACGTGGTCGCCGGGGTCCAGGAAGTCGACGCCGCGAGCGCGGGCGACGTCGACGAGCAACGCGCGAGCGACGATCGGCGGCATCACGTCGATCGATGCCGATCGGGCGCCACCGTCGTCGACCATGTCCTCGAACGGCACGCCGTTGAAGCCGCGACCGAGGTGACCGACGTGGGACAGCGCGTCGAGGTGCGTGTTGACGAGGCTGTGCAGATCGAGCTCGACGCGATCCATCGCCGCCTGCCGGCCCTCGCGGAACTCACCCACGGACGTCATGCGGTGCTCGAACTCGAGCGCGGCCCCGGCCGGACGCGGCAGGGCATCGAGCGGGCGGGCGCACGAGAACACCTGTCCGGTGCGCACCAGCGCCGCGGCGCGCAGCACGCCGGCCGGCGAGAGCAGGTTCAGCGTCCCGTCGTCTCCGGGCCACCGGTTCCAGTTGCCGAACTCGTTCGGCCAGTCGCGTCGTTGGCTCAGTGCACTCATGCCGGGGAACCCAGGTAGACGGCGAGCACCCGAGGGTCGTGGCGGATCTCGGCCGGCGGGCCGCTGGCCACCACGGCGCCCTGTGCGAGCACCGTCACCTCGTCGCACACGTTCAGGACGAGCTCGGTGTTGTGCTCGACGAGCAGCACTCCGATCCCCCAGTCGTCGGCGAGCGAGCGGATCACGGTGGCCAGCTCGGCCGACTCACGATCGTCGAGACCGGCGGCCGGCTCGTCGAGCAGCAGCACGGCCGGCTCCGCCGCGACCGCACGGGCGATGGCGACGAGGCGCCGCTGCCCGAACGGGATCTGATCGGGACGCGCTTCCAGCACGTCGCCGAGACCGAACTCGGCGATCACGTCGAGCGCCTGCTGGTGCAGCCGCACGACGCCGGGGTGGACGAGGTCGGTCAGGTACCGACGCCCGTGCCCGTCGTCCGCGGCCACCGCGAGGTTCTCGCGGATCGTGAGATCGCCGAACAGCTCGAGCGACTGGAACGACCGCGACAGTCCGAGGCGTGCCCGAGCGCGGGCGCTGGTGCCGAGCAGCTCGCGTCCGTCAAGGCGCACCGACCCCTGCCGAGGTCTCACGAACCCGGTGACCGCGTCGATCACGGTCGTCTTGCCCGCTCCGTTCGGTCCGATCAACCCGAGCACCCGTCCGGGACGCACCTCGAAGGAGACCGCATCGACGGCGCGCACCCCGCCGAACTGCACCGTGAGATCCGAGACCGTCAGCGAACGCGGTGCGATGCGCTGCCGGTCGGCCTTCGGCGCTGCCTGTGCTCGAGCCGGTGTCGAGATGACGTCCGCCGTGGCGCCGGAGCGGTTCCGGAACGGCTTGGCGATCAGCCGGCCGATGCTCATCACGAGGTGCTTGTTCATGTCGAACAGGCCGTTGCGGTCGGCGCGAAGGACGTACAGCAGGAACAGACCACTGACGAGCGGCAGGTACTTCTCGAGATCGTGGAAGTCGCGCAGCACCTCGCTGCCGAACCCGCCGGGGAGCAGGGTGGCGGCGAAGATCGCGCCACCCACGTTGCCGACACCGCCGATGACGGCCATGCCGACGACCGAGATCGACGTGAACACGTTGAACTGCGCCGAGATCACGTTGGTCAGTCGGAACCCGAGCAGCACGCCGGCCAGCGCAGCGATCGCCGAGGCAACGGCGAACGCGTAGAGCTTGGCGGCGAAGACGTTCACGCCGAGCGCCGCCGCCGCCCGTTCGTTCGATCGCACGGCGAGCATGCGTCGACCGGCGGCGCCGCGACGAACGTTGGCGACCGCCATCGCCGTGAGGAACAGCATCACGAGCACCATCAGCGCGTAGCGCCGAGGCGAACGGATGGCGTTGACGTCCAGTCCGAAGATCGACGGCGACGGCACGGGCAGACCCGAGGTGCCGCCGGTGTACTCGTAGTTCGCCAGCACCAGCGAGTACGCCACGATCGCCAGGCCGAGCGTGGCGATGGCCAGGTTCACCCCACGCGTGCGGAGCGACGGGATGCCGACGATCACTCCGATCACCGCGGCGACGACGATCGCCGCGAGGACCGCGAGGAGGAACGGCACGTCGTAGCGGTTGCTCAGCTTGGCGGCCACGAAGGCGCCGACGCCGGCGATCACGTACTGCGCGAGCGACAGCTGCCCGGCGTAGCCGGTGGCCACGACGACCGACAGGCACAGCACGGCGAAGATCATCGTCACGGTCAGTGCATCCACCCATCGACCGCCGAGCACGTTGCCCAGCAGCAAGGCCGCCACGACGAACGTGATCGCCGTGGGGATCGGGCGGATGCGTCCGTCGCCCACCGACGGCAGCTTGTCGAGCACGTGACTCCGCAGCGGGAGCGAGTTCCCGCGGAGCACGAGCACCACGATCACCGCGAGGAACGGCACGCTCTGCGACCAACCGGGCGTCTCCACGTAGCGCGCCATCAACGACTCGCTGACTCCGATCGCCAACGCACCGGCGAAGGCGATGCCGAACGAACGGAACCCGCCCATCAACGCGGCGGCGAGGGCAGGAACGATCAGCAGCACCAACGCGGTGGGCTGCAGGAACGTGATCGGCGCGATGAGCGCACCGGCCAACGCCGCCAGCGCGGCGCCGAGCGCCCAGTTGGCGATGGCGATGCGATCCGGCGAGTGGCCGAGGCTTGCCGCGGCGCGTTCGTTCTCGGCCACCGCGCTGGTGGCACGCCCGAACGACGTCCGCCGGTAGATGATCGCCAGCACCACCGTCGACGCCAGTCCGATCGCCAGGATCAACAAGCGGTCGAGCCCGACGGGGGCTCCGTCGATCGGCTCGACCGTGCGCGTCGGCAACCAGCTGCGCGCGCCGAGCGAGTCGACGCCGTAGCGCAGCACAGCGATCGCCTGCAGCACGATCAGCACGGCGAGCGTGGCCACGACGCGGGCGAGCGGAGAGGAGCGGCGCATCGGCCGGAGGACGAATCGGAACGTCAGCGCACCGACGAGCGCACCCGCGAACGGTGCAACGAGCACGCCGACGAAGAGCGGCGCGTCGTGGAGCTTGGTCAGCTCGTAGTACACGTAGGCGCCGACCATCACGAAGGCGCCGTGGGCGAAGTTGAGGACGCCGGAACCGCGGTACACGAGCACCACGCCCTGAGCGACGACGCCGTAGAGCGCGCCGATGCCGAGCCCCAGCAGGACGAAGCGAACGATCGTGTCGAGCTCCATCAGGTCGCTGTCTTCGCCGCGTCGGCGAGGTAGATGGCTTCGAGGTCTGCCGCCGACGTCGTGCGGTCGCCTTCGGCGACCACCACGCCGCGACGCATGAGGTACCACCGGTCGGCGACGCCGAGCGCCCGTCGCACCTGCTGCTCGACGAGGATGACGGCAACGCCGTCCTCGGTGGCCGCGGCACGCACCGCAGCGAGGAGGCGATCGACGATGAGCGGAGCGAGCCCGAGCGACAGCTCGTCGACCAGCAGCACGGTGGGCTTCGTGGCCAGCGCCCGCCCGAGCGTCAGCATCTGCTGCTCGCCGCCGCTGAGCAGTCCGGCGCGCCGGTCGAGCAAGGGTTCGAGCTCAGGGAAGATGTCGAGCGCACCGCGCACTCCCCCACGCCCGATCAACAGGTTGTCGCGCACCGACATCTGCATCAGCACCGACCGTTCTTCCGGCACGAACGCCATGCCACGTCGGGCCCGCCGGTACAGCGGCTCCGACGTCGGCTCACCATCCCACAGCACCTGGCCGGCGAGCACGGGCAGCTCGCCGGCCAGGGTGAGGAGGGTCGTCGACTTGCCCGAGCCGTTCGGCCCGAGCAAGGCAACGACCTCGCCGGCGGCGACGTGGAGGTGCACACCGCGCACCACCACGATCTCGCCGTAGCCGGCGTCGAGCGCGACGGTCTGCAACCGCGCGCTCTGGGGGGACTCGATCACGGAGCCGCGAGCGGGTCGATGAAGCCGCCGTTGCTGACGACCTTGCCGTCCTTGACGATGGCCAAGTTGGCCTGGAAGCTGACGACCTGCGGGAAGTCCGCGACCGGCGGGGTGTCCGTCGGACCGCTGTACGGCGGGAAGATGCCGGTCTCGATCGGCGTGTCGAGGCTGTGGATCGTGTCGATCAACGCAGCGCCGGTGATCTCACCATCGGTGCGCTCGACGAGTGCAGCGAAGAAGGTGACGGCGGCCCAACCGTTGAGCGACGCGGGGTCGATCTTGGCATCGGGTTCCGAGTCCTTCATCGCGTCGTTGAACGCCTTGACCTCGGGGATGCTCGTGTCAGCCGACAGCTGGCCGCGATCGAGGAGCAGGACGCCTTCAGCGGCCTCGCCGATGGAGTCGATGCCGGTCTGGGTGAGGATGCCGGTGCTCGTCGCGATGGCGCCCTCGTAACCGGCCTGGCGAAGTGCCTGGACGATCTTCGGTGCGTCAGCGGGGACGTGGGCGATGACGATGCCTTCGGGATCGTTGTCGAGCGCCGAGGCAGCAACCGCGCTGTAGTCCGGCGCACCGATCGGGGCGATGACGGTCGACGGCGTGCCGCCACCGAGCTCGATCGCCTTCTCGATGTTCTTGGCGGCCTCACGGGCCTGATCGGCGTCGGCGACGATGATCGTCACGTTCTTCGCGCCCTGGTCGACGAGCACGCGGCCGGCGCCCATCAGCTGGACCTGGCTGCCACCATGCAGCGGGAACGAGTCGGGGCTCGTGAGCTCGATCACTCCACCGGCACCACTGCCGTTGAGGTACGGGATCTTCGCCTCTTCGAGGATCGGCAGGGCTGCACTGGCGTAACCGCTGGCCGGACCGACGACGGCAACGACGCCTTCGTCGACGGCTTGGCGCGCGCACGCCGCGGCCTCGTTGGGATCGAAGTTGTCGTTGCACACGATGACCTCGATCTCGTGACCGGCGACGCCGCCTTCGGCGTTGAGCACCTTCACGTGCGCCTCGACGCCGGCGCGGGCCTGGTCGAGGTTGAGGCTCTGGCTCTCGAATGTGCCGAAGGCCATGATCTTGATCGGCTCGCCGGGCTCGGCGGGTGTCGTCTCGGGCGAGGTGCCGGGCGCGGTGTCGGCGGACGTGCCGGGCGTGGTCGCCTCGGGCGTCGTGACGCCGGCCGTCACCGGAGTGGTCGGCGAGGTGGTCGAGCTGTCGTCGTCACTGCCGCATGCTGCGGCGACGAAGGACAGCGAGGCAAGCACGGCGAGCGTGCGAGCCGCGCGGGTACGGCTGTTCATGATGGGGTCCCCCTGGTTCTCTTTCTCTGTGGCATCGCTGAGCGGGTTGCTCAGCGGTACTTCTGGATGTCCACGGTTCCTGGCATGGCCCGGCCGGCGTCGGAGAACGCCTGCTCGATCGCGTGCTGGGCCTTGTCCCGGTAGCCGGGTCGTTTGCGGATCAAGAAGTCGGCCGAGGCGCGTGGTGCTTCGAGCGAGCTCTGGAAGTGCGGCATGACGTAGCGAGCGAAGAGCTCGAGGCTGTGGAGCGTCTGCGGGCGCGACGCCCACTCGTGGGCGAGGATCATGAAGCCGCCGAAGCCGCCCGACGTGTCGTAGAGATCGGTGATGATCCGCACGGCGTCGGCGGGCGTGCCGATGACGAGGCTCCCCTCGTCGATCTCCTGCTCGATCGTGTGCTCGTTGCTCAACCCGAGCAACGGCTTGAAGTACTGGTCGCGCTCGATCTGCCTGGCGGCGAGCACGTCGGCGATCGCCGCGTCCTTGGTCTCGGCGAGGTGCACGCGCAGCACCGGACGCCAGTTGCGCCGGTCAACGGTCTGACCGTGCTGCGCCGCGGTCTCCTCGGCGATCTGCCACTGCTCGGCGAGGTTCTTGCGCCCGCCGATCAGCCCCGCACCGAGCGCGAGCACACCGACGCCGTAGCGGCCGGCGATGGTCACGCCCGACGGCGACGTCGTGCTGGCGACGGCGATGGGGATGCCGTCCTCCTGGTACGGGAGGAGCTGCAGCTGCGCCTCGCGCAGCTCGTACCACTCCGTCCGCTCGGTGACGATCTCACCGCGCAGCAGGCGGATGATCGCGCCGAGCGCTTCGTTCATCCGCGGGCGCTGCGTGTGCGGCTCGATGCCCATCATGTCGGCGTCGGAGATGAGGGCGCCGGGCCCGACGCCGAAGAGGGCGCGACCCATGCTCATGTGGTCGAACTGCACGAGCCGGTCGGCGACGATGAACGGGTGGTGGTAGGGCAGGCTGACCACGCCGGGCCCGAGCTTGATGCGCCGGGTGCGCTCGGCCGCGGCGGCCATGATCAGGAACGGGTCGGCGATGATCTCGTGGCCCGTCGAGTGGTGCTCACCGATCCACGCTTCGTCCATGCCGAGCTCGTCACACCACTGGATGAGCTCGATGGCACGGCGGATCGCCAGCGTCGGGTTCTCCCCGAGGCGGACGTGCGGCGGCACGAAGATGCCGAACGACATTCGACCCATGGTTGTTGCAGCCCCCTCTGGCTCACCGAATCTGACACACCGTCAGGAACGGACTCTGACACACCGTCAGATTTCTGTCAACCGCTTGGATTTCGGCCTGCGCGAGCTGACCTATGGTGTTCCGATGAAGCGCACCTTCCTCGGAATCGCCGTTGCCATCGCCGCAGCCCTGCCGATGATCCCGTCGTCACCGGTCAGCGCTGCTGACCCCGTGACGGTGCAGATCCTCGGCATCAACGACTTCCACGGGCGCATCGCGTCCAACGGCGTCGAGGCCGGCGCCGCGGTGCTGTCCGGCGCGGTGAAGCAGCTGCGCACGCAGTACCCGAACACCGTGTTCGCCGCCGCCGGCGACCTCGTCGGCGCGTCGACGTTCGAGTCGTTCATCGCCCACGACAAGCCGACCATCGATGCGCTCAACGCGGCCGGGCTGCAGGTGTCCGCGGTCGGCAACCACGAGTTCGACCAGGGCTACGCCGACCTCACCCAGCGGATCATGGCCCCCTACGACGCGGTGACCAACCCGTACGGCGGGGCGGCGTGGGCGTACATCGGCGCCAACGTGCGCAACAGCGCCGACAACTCGCCGGCGCTGCCGGAGAGCTGGATCCAGGAGTTCGGCACGATCAAGGTCGGCTTCGTCGGCGCGGTCACCGACCACCTCGCCGAGCTCGTCTCCCCCGCCGGCATCGCCGGCCTGACCATCGAAGCTCCAGTCGTCGCCGCCAACCGCGAGGCCGACAAGCTGAAGGCCCAGGGCGCGGACATCATCATCCTGCTCGTCCACGAGGGCGCGGCGACGACGTCGCTCGCATCGGCCACCGACCCGACGTCCGACTTCGGCAAGATCGTCAACGGCGTCGACGCGAACATCGACGCGATCATCTCCGGCCACACGCACCTCGCCTACAACCACTCGATCCCGGTGCCGCAGTGGATCAGCGAAGGCCGCTCGGTCACCAACCGGCCCGTCGTGTCCGCCGGCCAGTACGGCTACAACCTCAACCAGCTCCTCTTCACCGTCGATGGCGACACCGATCGGGTGCTCGGCGTCAACCAGACGATCCTCCCGCTGACCACGACTGCCGGCACTCCGCCGATCACGACCGCGAACTACCCGGCCGACCCGGCGGTGACGCCGATCGTCGCCGCCGCCACCACCCAGGGGAACGTGCTCGGCGCCGTGGAGCTCGGTCAGATCCAGGGGCCGTTCTACCGGGCACGGATCCTCACCAGCCCCACGGCGACCACCCTCACCGACAGCCGCGGCGGCGAGTCCACGCTCGGCAACCTCGTCGCCGACGCCCAGGTGTTCGCGACGAAGGGCCCGATCACCGGGTCGGCGCAGATCTCACTGATGAACCCGGGCGGGTTGCGCACCGACCTGCTCGGCATCGCCAACGGCACCGGCACGTACCCGACACCGCTGACCTACAAGCAGTCCGCCAACGTGCAGCCGTTCGCCAACACGCTCGTCAACATGACGCTCACCGGCGCGCAGTTGAAGACCGCGCTCGAGCAGCAGTGGCAGCCGGCCGGCTCCAGTCGCCCGATCCTGCACCTCGGTCTGTCGAAGGGCTTCACCTACACCTACGACCCGTCGGCCGCCAACGGCAGCCACATCACGCAGATGTTCTTCAACGGTGCGCTGATCGCTCCGACGGACACGTACTCGGTCACGGTGAACTCGTTCCTCGCCGCCGGCGGTGACAACTTCTTCGAACTGGCCAACGGCACGAACAAGCGCGACACCGGCCAGACCGACCTGCAGGCGATGGTCGACTACATGGCCGCCACGACGCCGCTCGCCGTCGACTTCCGCCAGCACTCGGTGGGCGTGCAGTTCCCGGTCGGTTCGCCGGCCACCTACTCCGTCGGCAGCACGGTGGCGTTCAACCTCTCGTCGCTGTCGTTCACCGGTCCCGGCGACCTCGTCGACACGACGCTCGCGCTGTCGATCGACGGCGTCAGCGTCGGCACCGCAGCGGTGGTCACCACGCTCACGAACGTCCCCAACGACGAGCACGGCTTGGCGGCAGTGTCGTTCGTCGTGCCGAGCGGGATCTCCGGCGGCGCACATCGGTTGACGATCACCGGCACGACGACGGGCACGACCACGTCGATCCCGCTGACGATCACGGCCACCTCGACCACCACGCTGTCGACGAACCGCACCAGCCAGACGTTCGGCTGGCCCGGTTCGGCAACGCTCACCGCCAAGGTGATCGCGAGCGACGGTTCGCCCGTGACCGGCTCGGTCGAGTTCCGCTCCGGGGCCACGGTGCTCGGCACCTCGGCGGTCGTCAACGGCAAGGCCACGCTCACCCTGCCGACCAGCACGCCCGCTGGGACGTGGGCGATCACGGCGACCTACCTCGGGTCGGCATCGGTCCTCGGCTCCACCTCGGCATCGGTCAACGTCACGGTCAACAAGGCGCCATCGCTGGCGCTGCTGCTGCCGACCGGCCTGAGCCAGAAGAAGGGCACCGCCCACCCGATCACGCTGATCGGTCTGGTCTCCACACCGTTCATCAGCACCTCGGGCTCGATCCAGTTCAAGCAGGACGGGGTGGTCGTGGCCACGGTGCCGGTCAACAGCGGCATCGCCTTCTGGACGCTGCCGAGCAGCCTCGCCGTCGGCAACTACCGGTTCACCGCAACGTTCGTGCCCACCGACGCGGCCAACATCGCCGGCGCGACCTCGAACAGCATCCCGATCCGCGTCACGAAGTAGGTCGCAGGCGCGCCGAGTTCATCCGCGCTTCGATGCGCGGATGAACTCGACGAGCGCGCCGAGTCCGCTGACCTGTTCGGCACCTGCGAGTGCGTTCTCGAGCAACGTGCCGCCGAGGATCATCCACTTGTACTTGCGACCGTGCGCTTCGACGCGGATCTCGCTGCCGGAGCGTGACGACAGGAAGTCGCGCACGCTCCCCTCCCAGCCCCAGATCGAGCTGCCGGTGATGTCGCCCGGCGTGATCGAGTGCACGGGATCGCCACTCGGTTCCAATCGTTTGGTCAGCGGCACGACGATCAACCGCTGATCGGTGACACCGATGGCGAACATGTCGGCCGAGAACGTCTTCGCTTGCGTCGCGTGGACCGCGCCGAGCAGTCGTTCGCCGGGCACGAGGATCGACGTGATCACCGTGCGCATCGCTTCCGCGGCCTGTGCTTGCTTGTCCCGCAGTCCCATCGACGAATCGTAGGTCGGGCCGCGAGCCAAATGCGCTGGCGACCCTTGGGCGCGAAACCGACGACGCACCAACGGCAATTTGTGCTGGATGAGCTGGTGCGATGCGAATCTTTTGCGGTCAGCGTTGTGGCTCGACGATGGCGCCCTCGACCCGTTGCGAGAATTGCCACATGGAAGCGCACGCGGCGGTGCCGATCGAGCTCTCGGTCCTGGGGGTGGACCCTGCAGGGTTGTCCGGCGCCGCGCGTGCCGAGTTGCTGCTCGATCTGGAGCGGTTGAACCGCGCTGTCGCGGCGCGGCTCGCGCAGGTGGTCGCCGCAGAAGAGGAAGCCGGCACGTTCCGCGCTGATGGGTTCCGCTCGATCCACCGGTGGGTGCAGGCCGTGCTCAACTCCACGTCGCACACGGCACGCTGTGCGGTGCACCGAGGTCGCCTGACGCGCGAGTTCACCACGATCGGCGACGCCTTCGCCGCCGGCGACGTCGGCGCCGATCAGGTCGACGTCCTCGCTCAGCTCGCGCATCGCCACGCGGCAGAGCTCCGCGACAGCGAGCAGCTGCTCCTCGGTCAGGCCCAGCGCACGCGCTACGACCAGTTCACCACCGTGGCCGATCGCTGGTCGGCACTGGCCGACCCCGACCGTCACGAGCGCCGCGAGGAGCGGCGACGCCAGCTGCGCGGGGTATCGGTCGAACACACGAGGTGGGGCACGCGGATCGTCGCCAACCTCGACGGCATCGACGGCGAGCTCGCCGAGCGGGTGATCGAGGCATACACCAAGCGCGAACTGAGCCACGACTGGGACGAAGCGCGGCGACGCCAGGACAGCGGCGACGAGGCCGCCGTCGCTGTGCCGCGCACGTTGCGCCAGGCGCGCGCCGACGCGTTCGTGGAGATCTGCCGCGCTGCTGCCGCCAACCTCGGCGGCGGCCGGGACGAGCCGTTGGTCAACCTGCTCATCGATGCCGACACGTTCGACCACACCGCCGCCCGGATGTGCGGTGGCAAGGTCGAGCCGCTCGACCCTCGATCGGTGCTCAGCCGAAGAATGGAGACCATCGGCGGACGGATCATCGACCCGCGCAACGCCGTCCATGCTGCGCTGGCCGGCCGGGTGCGGCAGGTGATCACCGACTCGTCAGGGCGGGTGCTGCACCTCGGTCGGCGGAGGCGCTTCGCCAACCAGGCCATTCGTGAGGCGATCAGCCTGTCCGATCGCACCTGCTTCCACGCCTGCTGCCCGGTGAGGGCAGCAGATGCGCAAGCCGATCACCTCGATCCGTGGACGCGACACGGGCACACCGACAGCGAGCGCATGGGTCCGGGCTGCGGCCACCACAACCGGTGGAAGCATCGAGCGCAGGCCACCACGATGCGCGATCAGCACGGCACGTGGCACACCCACCGACCGGACCGCAGCGAGATCGCCCCGCTCGGTCCGTGATCGACGGTCACCACGCCGGAGCCAGCACCACCAGTTCGTCCAACCGTTCGACCCGCGCGGGCCGTTTGCTGTGCACGGGCACGTACCCCTGCCCGGACAGCTCGGCGATGCGGGCCATCAGCGCTTCGGTCAGCTCGCGCGCCGCGCGCCGTGGACTCGATGCATCGACGCACGCCATCGGCGCGCCGATCGTCACCGAGCATCGCCGACGTAGACGTGGCAGGCGGGCGCCCGGCGGCTGGATGCGGTCGGTGCCGATGATCCCCACCGGGAGCAAGGGGCTGTCGGTGCCCAGCGCGAGCCGAGCGGCTCCGACGTAGCCCCGATGCAGCAGCCCGTCGCGCGAGCGGGAGCCTTCGGGGAACACGCACAGCAGGCCGCCGTCGCGCAGGACGTCGGCGGCGGCGTCGAGCGCCACCATCGCCTTCAGGCCGTTGTCGCGATCGATCGGGATCATGCCCATCGCCGGGAAGAGCCGGCGTGTCTTCCACGAATCGAGGTAGTCCGCCTTGCCGATGAAGTGCACGGGGCGGTCGAGCAACATGATCATCAGCACCGAGTCGAAGAAGCTGAGGTGGTTGGGCGCGAGCACCGCCGAGCCACGCGCCGGCACGGCCTCGAGCCCCGCGACAGCACACGGCCACATCACGCGCACGGGTGCGCGAAGCACCGCTCGGACCATTCGTTGCAAGCCAGGCCCACGCTCCGTCTTGGTTCGCATGCGAGCAGTGTGCGCTCGTGACTTTGCGAACACGTCAACGCACGGTGAACGCCGGGTGTGAGCGCCCGGACGTTGGTCACACCCCTCAGGTCGTGATCACGCGTCGATCAGGCGTTGGCTTCGCGCTTGGGCAGCTTCCAGTTGGGGCGCACGAAGTGGCACGTGTAGCCCTGCGGGTAGCGCAGCAGGTAGTCCTGGTGCTCGGGCTCGGCCTCCCAGAACGGACCGACCGGGGCGACCTCGGTGACCACCTTGCCCGGCCACAGGCCAGATGCGTCGACGTCGGCGATGGTGTCCTCGGCGATGGCGCGCTGCTCGTCGTTCTCGTAGTAGATGCCCGAGCGGTAGCTCATGCCCATGTCGTTGCCCTGGCGGTTCTTCGTCGTCGGGTCGTGGACCTGGAAGAAGAACTCCAGCACCTCGCGGTACGACGTTTGCTCCGGATCGAAGATGATCTCGATGCCCTCGGCGTGCGTGCCGTGGTTGCGGTAGGTCGCGTTGGCGACGTCGCCACCGGTGTAGCCGACGCGGGTGGAGATCACGCCGGGGCGCTTGCGAATGAGGTCCTGCATCCCCCAGAAGCACCCACCTGCGAGGACGGCCCGTTCAGTCTGCTGGCTCATGTCCCCATGGTAGGCCCACTTCGCGAGGGCGAGACGTGGTACGAATCGGCGTGGATCATCCGCGGCGGGACTGGTGGAACGGCGTCGGCGCGTCAGCGTTGGTCGTCCTGCTCGTCACCTGCACCAGCGCCTGCTCGTCGACCTCGGGCACGTCCACGGCGCGCACGTCTCCGGTCGACTCGTCCACGACGGCGCCGCTCCGACAGGTGGCCGACGTGGTGCTCGTCGGCGACTCGATCGGCGAGCAGATCGCGCCGTACCTCCAGCCACTCGTGGCGCCACGTTCGTTCGCGCCGAGCGTGTACGGCGGCACCGCACCGTGCGACTGGTTGCAGAAGGAACTGCCGCTCACCGATGAGACCGTGGTGGTCTTCTCGTTCATCGGCAACTCCCTCACCCCGTGCATGGACGATGGCGCGGGCGGCCACCTCACCGGCCGAGCAGTCGTCGACAGGTACCGCGCCGACATCACCACGCTGGCCACCGAGGTCCGCGACGCGGGCGCTCGCGTGCTGCTCGTCGGACAACCGGCGCGTGGCGACAGCGAGGCGGGCAACGATCTCGTCGACGGCTTGAACGAGATGTACGCCGCGCTCGCCACCGAGCTCGATGTCGGCTTCGTCGATGCCGGCGCGTCCATCGAGCACCCTGACGGAAGCTTCGCCGAGTCGTTGCCCTGCGAGACCGGAGAGTCGTGCGGCCCGGCTGGGACGAACGTCGTCCGCAACGACGACGGCCTGCACCTCTGCCCGGGCCCGCCGGACCCTGTGCCCTGCGCCGTCTACTCGTCGGGCGCACATCGCTTCGCCACGGCGATCGCCGACGCGATCAACACGATGTGACGGAGCCGAGGGCACGACGCCGGCCGGATCGCACCTGATCGGGCCCCGTACACTCGGTCCGTGGATCTGCAGCTGGATGGCCGCGTCGTGCTCGTCACCGGTGCAAGCCGCGGCATCGGGCGAGCGATCGCTCGAACGATGGCGGCGGAGGGCGCTCGAGTCGCCATCTGCGCCCGCAACCACGACGCAGTCACCGCGACGGCCGCAACGCTCCGCGACGAGTCGGGCGCCGAGGTGATCGGGCTGGTCGCCGACACCGGTACTCGCGATGGGGTCGTCGGTCTCGTCGAACGTGTCCGCGAGACGTTGGGCCCGGTGCAGGTGCTCGTCAACAACGCCGCCACCGCCGCCGGGCGGTCCAGGCCACCTGCACTCGCCGAGATCACTCGCGACGCACTGCTGGCCGAGATCGACGTGAAGGTGCTCGGCTACCTCTTCGCCGCGCAAGCGGTGGCACCCGACATGCGCGCTGCGGGATGGGGGCGGATCGTCAACATCGCCGGCCTCGCAGCGGTGACCACCGGTTCGGCGATCGGATCGATCCGCAACGTATCGGTCGCTGCACTCACCAAGAACCTCGCCGACGAGCTCGGTCCTCACGGCGTCACGGTCAACTGCGTCCACCCGGGCATGACTCGCACCGTTCGACCCGAGGACGCGCAGCCGGACGACCAACCAATGGTGAGCATCACCCCGACCAACATCGCGGGACGTGTCGTGGAGGACTTCGATCTCGCCCCACTGGTGGCGTTTCTGGCCTCGCCGCTGTCGTTCGTCGTCAACGGCGAGATGATCGAGGCGGCAGGCGGAACACCGGGCCGGATCCGCTACTGACCCACGGCTATCGCCAGTCGACCACCACGTCCATCACGGCCGGGATCCGCGACTCGCACAGCTCGATGTAGTCCTCCATGTGCTGGCGCATGAACACCTCGGCCCGAGTCGCGTCCTGCTTGAGGATCGCGGTTCCGATGCGATGATGATCCAGCCTGATCTGATCGCGGAGATGGGCGGGCACGACGAGTTGGGTCATGCGGTCGCGCCACACGTCCTTCAGCGATTTGGCGTACAGCGCGAGAACCTGGTTGCCAGACATGTCGGCGACGATGTCGTGGAACTCCATGCAGCTGTGCATGTACTCACGCTCGCTGCGCCGGCCCGCCGTCTCGGCGTCTTCCAGCGACCGTGCCAGCATCTCGAGCTGTTCGTCGTCGCGGCAGGACGTCGCCAGGTTGGCCAGCAGCGGCTCGAGGTGGAGCCGCGCGGTGATCATCTCGCGGTAGGTGATCCCGGGGATCTCGAAGAAGAGCGTCGAGATCCCGCCGAAGTGGCGACTGGTCTGTCGACCGATGACCGGTCCGCCCCCAGGCCCAGGTTTCATCGTGACCAGGCCGAGGATCTCGAGGATGCGCAACGCCTCGCGCACCGACGCCCGCCCGACGCCATACGTCGCAACCATCACGTTCTCCGGAGGCAATTTCGCCTCCGGCTGGAACCCGTTGCGCACGATGTCCTTGACGATGGCTCGAGCCACCGACAGCGCCAGCTTCTCGCCGCGCTCGGCCTGGGCACCATCAGCGACGACGGCGCGCACGTCGGGCGAGGGAACATCCGTATCTGCACTCATCTCGACGTCATCCTACGATCACGGGCCGAAGCGCGATTGATCGCACGCCCTCGCCTCATCGACGCACGGTCGCAGCGAGATCGTCGGCGAAGCACGCTTCGATGTGGCGCGTGTTGACGTCTTCGACAGGTTTGGCGTATCCACCACGCGTCTGGAAGTCGTCGAGCAGGTCGGCCGCGATCGGGGAGTCGTCACCGAGGATCTGGTCGACCGACGGACCGACTCGATCGGCGAGGGCGCGGAGCGCTGGCCGATCGAGCGACGGATAGCAACGGAGCGCGTTCTCTCCGAGGATCCCGCGGGCTTCGGCGACAGGAACCCCTCGGAGCGCATCGCGCAGCCATTCGAGCGTGTTCGGCCAGGTCCCCTCCGGGTGGGGGTAGTCACGACCGAACATCATCTGGCCGATGCCGATCTGGTCACGGATCACCACTTCGGCGCGATGCATGAAGGACAGCCCGACGAAGCAGTTGTCGGTCCAGTACTCGCTGGGCTGGCGTTTGATCGGCGTGTCACCCTGCGCGAAGCGTTGGTCGAGCCACCGAACGGTTGCGGGGATCCAGTCACCGCGAACCTCGGTCAGCGCGAAGTGCAGGCTCGGGTGCCGGTCGAACACGCCGGCCAGCATCAGCTCCCAGAGCACGCGGCGAGGACGCATGTCGAGCGCGGAGAACACCGAGTCCTTCTCCGAGTTGAGCGCCAGGAGCGCGGCGTTGCGATCCGTGCCGCGAGTGGCTTGGGCGATTCGTGTCAGGTAGCTCAGCGTCTCACCCTGAGCACGCCCGTGGCCGGCATGCACCGAGAGGACCATGCCGTAGTCGGCGCACGCGGCCCAGAACCGGTCGAAGTACGGATCGGACAGCGAGGGCCGGTCCAGATCCTCCACCAGGTCGGGGACGGGCACCGACGTGAACCCGTGCTCAGCAAGCCACTTCAGCTCAGCGAGCAGCGTCTCCATGTCGCGCGACGGCCCCGGGTAGCCGACCGCGAACAGCCTTCCCCGCCCTTCAACGATGCAGTCGCCGATCCACCGGTTGTACGCACGTGCGCCCGCGACCTGCAGCTCGTGCGAATGCGGACGGTTCACGGTCGAGAAGAAGGGCATCGCATGCAGCTGCGAGTTGGAGATGATGATCTCCGCGGCAACGCCTTCGCTGTCCATCTCGCGCAGACGACGAGCGACATCGAAGGCGCCGGCGAGCCCGCCACTGCGAATCGCACCACGCTGATCGATGACGTCGAGATGGTGCTGCTCGAGCGGGTACAGCGTTTCGAAGACCTGCCGGGTGTGGGCGTCCTCCTCGACGAGGATGTCCAGACTCCGCTGGTGCTTCGTCGCCAGGTAGGGCCGGTACGTCTCCGGCGTCGTGCTGGCGTGTCCGTCGGCGGACACCAGCAGCAGGCGGGCGTCGTCAGCCGAGGCGGCCGGTGAATTCGATCTCATGTTGCTCCCGTCTGGTGGCTGACGATCGGCTCGACCGTGACGCGGATGTCGGTCATCGCCGGCTGGCCCGAGTACGCGTCGTACACCTGGTCGTTCGTGATCAGGATCGAGGTCGAGCTGCCGCGAAGTTCCGGATCCGTCGCTGCATCGGGAAGGTTGCCGAACCCGTGAGTGATCGAGACGAGTCCTCGTCGCAGCGACGCATCGGGTTCCACGATCGACTCGATCGACGCTCGATCCGAGACGATGCGCGCCAGATCACCGGCTTCGAGACCCAGCATGGCCAGGTCGTCGGGGTGGAGGAACGCGGGGTTGTACGACCGCTTCATGTGCGTGCCGGACACCACGCACGAGCTGTTGTACACGTGGGTGAGACGACGCACGACGAGGCGGAAGCCGTCGATCTCGGAGTCGCCGGGCGGGAGCCGGCCCAACATCCCGTGCAGCGACTGACGGAGCTCGTCGACCATGTCGCGGTCGGCCAACTGGAACCGGGCCGTCGACTCCGGATCTCCCGGAGCCACGACCACGACCGGGTCGGGGAACAGCGCTCCGTGTGGATGGAGCATCACGTCGTCGAGCGGCACTCGGCTGCCGGCGGCCAGCCCGATCAGCAACGCGTCGATCGTCGGCTCGGGCATCGACGGCGTCAGCGTCGTTCCGGCAACGTCGAGCGCGATGCCCAATCGGCGGGCGATGCCTGTGAAGAACTGCCACTCCTCGATGAGATCGGAGCCGGCCGGGCGATCGACGATCGCCGGTGAGTACTGCGCGTACGCGTCCTCGACGCCGTAGCCGATGCCGTGAACGACGTCGTAGTCGATGAGGTGGTTGAAGCCGGCCACCTCCAGCGGCATCGTCGGCGCGATCACGTAATCGGCGAGCTCACTGGTCTGCGAGCGCCACGGATCGATCTGCACGAGGAGATCCAGCGAGCGGAGCGCTTCGACGGTCTTCAGCTGGTCGGGCCAGGCTGCCGCCGGGTTGCCACCACAGCTGATGAGGGCGCGGACCTGGCCGGGACCTTCGAGCAGGATCTCGTCGACGATCGCCGCCGTCGGCATGCCTGCTGGAGTCTCGGTCAGCCCACGCACGCGCATCGCTGCGCCATGCCGTGCGGGCCACGGAGGCCGCACCTGTGCCCGAAAGTCCGGGACGGGAACGAAGACACCGGGATGGCGAACCACCTCACCGGCCCGAAGCCACCGGGCGCACAGGGTGTGCAGGCACAGCACGAGGTACTCGACGAGCGTCGTCGAGCCGTGCATGTTCGGGCCCGTTCCCGCGTAGGCATATCCCCGACCGGCGTCGGCGAACATCCGTGCTGCGGCCACGAGATCGTCGACGGCGATGTCGGCCATCGTCGCGACCACGTCCGGCCGGAACGCTCCGAGAGCTGCCGCGAGCTCCTCGATCCCTTCGGCATACGCCTCGGTGAACGCCCGGTCGTACAGACGCTCACCGATGATGACGTGGATCATCGCTCCGAGCACGGCAACGTCGAAACCCGGCCGCACCTGCAGATGAAGATCGGCCCGGCGGGCGACATCGGTGCGACGGGGGTCGACGACGATCAGCTTCATGCCCAGCGCCTGCTGCCGGGAGAGCCACTTCGCCGGGTTCGCCTTGGGCATCCCCTGGTAGGCGACGAACGGGTTGACGCCGATCAGAAGGGCCACATCGGGCTGGTCGTAGCCCTGCCCCGGCGCCATCCACTCGCCGTGAAGCGCTCGCGCGATCCGCTTTCCTGCCTTGTCGATGGTGCTCGCGTTGAACAACATCGGTGAGCCGAGCGCACTCATGAACGACGTCATCACCGGGACGGTCGCCGTGTTCGCGATCGCGCCCATCGTCCCGAAGTACGACGCCACCGCTCGCGGCCCGTGCTCGTCGACGATCACCCGGAGCCGGCCGGCGATCTCGTCCATCGCCACGTCCACGTCGATGGGCCGAAGACGACCGTCTTCGCCGCGCTTCATCGACGTCATCAGACGATCCCGGTGGTGCAGGAACTCGTGCTGCACGCGACCCTTCACGCACGTGTATCCCTCGTACACCTGGTTGCTGCGATCACCGTGGACGCCAACAGCCCGACCCTGCTCCACGTCGACGAGGATCGGACAACCCGTCAAGCAGATCCGGCACAGCGACGGGACGGTGGTGTGCGCCGGTCGCTGCTGGGCCATCAACGATCAGGCGAGTCGGAAGGGCTCATCGACTCGTAGAACCAGGCACGCGTGTTCTCGATGTCCAGGACCTCGTGCAGCGGAAGCGCGCCGGAAGCGTTGGCCTCGGCGAGGGCGGCCTGTGCCTCCTCGATGGTGTCGGCCTCCCATTCGTAGATGGTGAGGAACGGGAACGGGCTGGTCGGGTCCGCGCCCGTCGGGACACGGAACCGCTCGCCTCCGACGACGCCATCGACGGCCAGGACGTCGGGCATGTGCACGGCGTCGTACCACTCGTTGAATTCGTCGTTGCGATCGCCGGTGGCCTTCGTGAGGACCACGAATTTGAAGCGGGCCATCACACGTCGGTTCGCTCGTCGGTCACCTGATGCACTTCCACGACCGTGCCGGCGGGGTCGTAGAAGAAGATCTGGTACCAGCCCTGGACTGCCCACTCTCCGCAGTCGGCAAAGGGGATCTTCAGCCGCTTCAGCCGATCCTTGAACTCCTCGATGTCGTCGCAGCGGAAGGCGATGTGCCCGGCACCCACGGGGTTCACCGTCATTCCGCCCCCCATGTACGGGTTTCGCAGGCACAGGTGCAACTGCAGGTCGTCGCCCGCGCCGGCGCTGAGGAAGTCCGCAGGCACGCCGGACGCTCCGGACGCCGACGGGCGGCTGTAGCCCTCGATCGGGTTGAACACGGTGACACCACCGCGGTCGCGGGGGCCGGACATCTGATCGAGACCGAGCACGTCGATGTAGAACTGCGTCAGCTGCGGCAGGTTCTCCGAGACGAGGGCGATGTGGTGCAGCCTCATCAACGCTCGATCTCGACGGGCACGGTGCCCATCTCTGCCGGCGAGGTGATCTCGAGGACCTGGAAGTCGTGCGACATGGCGATCTCGTTGTGGATCGTGCCGCCGGGGATGACGATCGACGTGCCGGCCTCGATGCGCTCGACGCGGCCGCCTTCGAACTCGATGTCCACCCAGCCCTGGAGCACGAAGGCGAACTGCACGTCACACGTGTGGTAGTGGAAGCCGGTGGTCTCCAGCTCGTCGACGCACTTGTACTGCGTGGCGTTCAACGAACCGCCGGTCGCTGCACCGAGACCGAGGTCGCGGTACTTGAAGAACGAACGTCGGCCCTTGGCGCCGAAGCTGTCCTCGGTCAATCGGCGGATCTCGACGCCGGATGACGTCGTCTCGTCTGTGGTCATGATGGCCTCCTCAGGTCATGGTTCGGGTCTCGTAGGGAACGGGTCGGGTGGGTCGGCGCGCGTGAGCTAACGGCGGCTGGGAACGTGTTCAGGATCGAGCCGGACATCGATGAGCACTGGACGATCGCGATCGGCGATCGCCGCGTCGACCAGTGCGAGGTCGTCGACCGTTTGCACCGTGACACCGGTGCCTCCGAGTGCGATCGCCACATCGGCGAAGCCCGGCCAGTCCAGCAGCGCCAACGAAGGATCGAGGCCGCGGTTGACGAACTGGACGTGTTCGGCGCCGTAGCTGCCGTCGTTGAACACGACGACCACGAGGTCAGCGCCGGCACGCACGGCGGTGTTGAACTCGGTGAGCCCGCCGAGCATGAACCCGCCGTCGCCGCACACGAGCACGCACAGCCGGTGCGGCGCCCCGAACCAAGCCCCGATGGCGTTGCCCATCCCGAGCCCGATGGACCCGAACGCAAAGGTCGGCACGAGAGCCGACGGCGTGGGGACGTGCATCCGGCGCAGCGGCTCGTAGCAGAATCGCCCGGCGTCCGACACCAGTGTGCGATCGGCGGGGATGATGCGTTCCAGATGAGCGACCACCGTCGCGATGTCGAGCGAGTCGCCGGGAGGCGATGAGGTGGCCGCCGCCTCATCGAGGCGCCGCTGCATCGATTCCGATCGGAACGAGGTCGGCTCGATCTCGGCCGCATCGAGCAGGTCGACGATCGCGGTGGCGACGGCGACGGTGTCGCCGACGACGCCGGCGTCGATGTTCGTCAGCCTGCCGAGTCGGGTGGGGTCGATATCGATCTGGACGACGGCCTTGCCCTGCACGAACGACCCGTCGGTCGTGGTCCTGCGGGCGAGGCTCGCGCCGAACGCGATGATGCAATCGCTCTCCAGGATCACCTCGGCGGCCGCGTCTTCCGACAGCGTGCCGAAGATGCCGAGGTCGAAGGGCTCACCCCGGAACAGGTCTCGCGCGTTGAGGGTCGTGGCAAGCGGTGCACCGATTCGGGCTGCAAGCCCGGCAAGCGCCGTGCGGCACTCGGGGCCGGTGGCGCCCCGACCCGCGAGCACGATCGGTCGGCGGACGCTGGCGATGATTCCGACGGCATCGTCCAGCCGCGCCGGATCCGGCAGGACTGCGTGCAGATGCACGGGAGTCGGCGCGACTGGTGCGTCATCGACGTCCAGCCACATGAAGTCGGCGGGAACATCCAGGACGATCGGCCGACGCTCCGCGATCGCGCGGCGGAACGCGAGCGCGAGGTCCACTCCCAACGTCGCTGGCGAACGGACCGGCTCGAAACCGGCGCCGGTGGCCATGATCAGTGCACGCTGGTCGACGTCCTGCAGGTGCTCGCGATCGGTGACCGCAGTGTCGCCGGCGATGAGCACGAGCGAGGTCCGGTTCTTGACGCCCTCGACGAGTGCGGTGATCACGTTCGTCAACGCTGGGCCGTGGGTGATGGTCGCGACACCGACCTTGCCGGATGTGCAGGCATACCCGTTCGCCATGAGGACCGCGCCACCCTCGTTCGCGGCGGCTACGTACGATCCGGCGCCTCGGCGCACCCAGGTGTCGACCCAGTAGAGGTTCGCATCGCCGATCAGTCCGAACAGGGTGTCGACCCCGTGCGATTCCACGGCGCGTGCCAGTGCCTCGTGGAACTTCACGGCTGCGATCCCGGCGACGTCACGAGCTTCCCAGGTACGCATCGCGAATTCGTTGGTCGTTGCGCAGCACCGACGCCTCACCCGAGGCGACCACCTCGCCGAGCTTCATGACCAGCCCTCGGTCGGCGAGCTCCAGGGCCCGTTCGGCGAGCTGCTCGACCAGCAGGATGGTGGTGCCCAGATCGTGCAACGAGTCGATCTCGCCGAGCACCCGATCGACCAGCACCGGGGCGAGGCCGAGCGAGGGTTCGTCGAGCATCAGCAGCTTCGGACGGGCCATCAGGCCCATCGAGATCGTCAACATCTGCTGCTCGCCACCCGACAGCGATCCGGCGGCTTGCTTGCGCCGATCCTTGAGGATCGGGAAGGTGTTGAAGATCATGTCCATGTCCGAGGCGAGCTCGGCGCTGTGGCGGCGGCGGACGTAGCCACCGAGCCGAAGGTTCTCCAGGATGGTGCTGGATGGGAACAGCCGGCGGTTCTCGGGCACGTGGACCAGGCCGGCGCGCACGATGCGAGCGGCTGACCACTTGGTGATGTCCTGACCGTCGAAGAAGATCGACCCGCTGGTCGGGCGGCGCAGGCCGGACAACGACTTCAGCAGGGTCGACTTCCCGGCGCCGTTGGCACCGACGATGGTGAGCATCTCGCCCTGGACCACGTCGAAGGTGACACCGTGGATCACGGGCACACCGTCGTAGCCGACGATCAGGTCGGTCACGCTGAGCAAGCCGGTCATCGGTCGGCCCGTTCGTCATCGGCTGCAGTGACGGCGTCGTTGGCGGCCGCTGTCGAGGCGGCGTCGCCGAGGTAGGCGCGACGAACGGCCGGATCGGCGCGGATCTCGGCCGGCGTGCCGTTGGCGATGACCTGACCGAAGTCGATCACGGTGACGACGTCCGCCAGGCGCAGGACCATGTCGACGTGGTGCTCGACCAGCAGCGTTGCAATGCCCCGGCTGCGCAGCACACCGATCATGTCTTCGAGGAGATCGACCTCCGGGCCGGTGAGACCGGCAGCCGGTTCGTCCATCAGCACCAGGCGCGGGCGCAACGTGATCACGCGAGCGAGCTCCAACAAGCGGCGCTCACCCGGGGTGAGCGTGCTGGCCGCGCTCCGGGCGCGACTGGCCAACCCGACCGCGGTGAGCACCTCGATCGCGTCGGCGTAGAGACGGCGCTCTTCGCGGCGAGCTCCTGGCGTGCGCAACAGCTGGCGGACCACGCCGGTGGTGCGGTTGTGGTCGAGCGCCGTGAGCACGTTCTCGGCGGCCGTCATCGTCCCGAACACGAACGGGGTCTGGAACGTGCGGGCGAGCCCTCCGCCGGCCCGGCTGTGCGCTGGGCGGTCGACGACCGAGCGCCCGAGGAACTCGATCGTGCCACCGTCCGGGACGATGTATCCCGACACGGTGTTCAGGAAGGTGGTCTTCCCGGACCCGTTCGGCCCGAGCAGGGCGTGGACCTCGCCTGATCGCACCTCGAGGTTGAGGTTGGCGAGCGCCTGCACTCCACCGAGGTTCACGCGGACACCACGCGCGGTGAAGATCACCTCGTGCGAGTGATCGGTGAGATCGGGCAACGCAGCAGCGAAGCGGGCGAGCGCCGCGTCGCGATCGTCGTCAGCGGCGATCACGGAAGCGACCGACTCATCGCGACCGGACTCCCCACGAAGCCGGCGAACGCGGCTGCGGATGGACGCACGCGCGGCCGACAGACCGGAGACGACCCCGCCGGGGCTGATCCACACGAGGAGGAGCAGGGCGCCGCCATAGATCATCAACGTCGTGGCACCGGCCTCCGAGCTGACCCGTTCGACCTCGATGGGGATGCGGAACAGGACGATGGCGCCGATGGCCGGTCCGGCCAGCGTGCCGGCACCGCCGAAGATGACCATCAGCAAGAAGAGCACGGCAAGATCGAAGTGGAAGGTCTCCGGTGCGATGAAGCCGATCAAGGGCGCATAGAGCGCTCCCGCTGCCGTGGCGAACATCGCCGAGACGGCAAACGCACGAACCTTGACAGCTCGCACGTTGATGCCCAGCGACTGCGCTGCGACAGGGCTCGTCTCCACGGCACGCGAGTCCCTCCCGAACGACGAGCGCAACAGGTTGTGGGCGGCGACGTACGCGACGACGACGGCGACCACGAGGACCCAGTAGTACGTGTCGAGCGTGTCGAACTGGGAGGGGAAGCGGATCCCGCTGAAGCCGTTGCCGCCGCCGGTGATCGAGCGCCACTGCAGCGCCACCTTCTGGCTGGTGAGGGTGTACGCCAACGTGACCATCGCGAACGTGAACAGGCCGAGACGTGTACCCGGCAGGCCGAGCACGATGCCCAGCAAGCCGGACGATGCGACGGCCACGAACAGTGCCAACCAGAACGACCAGCCATGCGTGACGGTGGTGATCGACAGGAAGTACGCGCCGAAGGCGAAGAAGGCGGTCTGCCCCATCGAGATCAAGCCCGATTGGGCGAGCACGTTGAGGCCGAGGGCGGCGATGAGGTAGGTCAACAGCAAGCTCGTGTTGAAGATCTCGAACTTGTTGCTGGCGTGGCGCAACTCGTGTGACAGCGGGAAGGTGAACATGCTGCTCAGCCCGCTGATGATCTCCGAGAAGATGCGCGGCCCGAGGAGCAGGGCCAGGAGGAGCAGCACGTGCGGCGCCCAGCCGCGGCGGCCGCCGGTGACAGAGGTGACCGGTTCCACGACTACACCGCCCTCACAGCTCGACCCGTCAGCCCGCCGGGCCGGCCGATGAGGAAGACGATCAGCAGTCCGAAGACCAGCGGCTCTTGATATCCGGCGCCGAAGTAGTCGGCACCGACGGACTCGACGATGCCGAGCAACAGCCCGCCGATCAGCGTGCCCTGGATCGACGGGATGCCGCCGACGGCCGCGGCGATGAAGCCCTTGAGGGCGAACAGGAGCCCGATCGTGGCGTAGGTGCTGGTGATCGGGGCGGCGATGAAGCCGAAGGCGCCGGCGAGCGCGGACCCGAGCGCAAAGGCGAGCACGGAGTAGCGCTGCACCGGGATCCCGCGCAGCGTTGCTGCTTCACGGTCTTGAGCGATGGCCACGAGCGCCTGACCGGTCAGCGATCGCTTGTAGAACCCACCGAACAGCGCTGCGATGAGCACGGCCACCACCAGGAGCAGGAGGCGTTGTGGGTCCAGGCGGATACCGGCGATCTCGTGCACGCCGATGAAGTCCTTGGAGATGATGGCCGGCATCGGACGGATGTCCGAGCCCATCGCCAATGCGAAACCAGAGCGCAGCAGCACGGCGCAGCCGAGTGTGGAGAGGAGCCAGCCGTGCTGGTTGGACAAGCCGCCCGCGGAGGTGCTGCTGCGACGCAACGCCGGCCGAACGGCGACACGTTCCTCCACCGCGCCGAGCAGTGCGGTCAGCAGCACCACCAGCGCGAAGGCCGGCAGCATCGGCATGCCGAGGCTGACGACGAAGAAGGCACCGAGCATCCCGCCCGCCATGAACATCTCGCCCTGGGCGAAGTTCATCACGTGGGTCGTGGCATAGATGATGTTGTACCCCATGCCGAGCACGGCGTAGATCGAGCCCTGTCCCAAGCCGCTGACGACGAGGTTGCCCCAGTCCATCGTTCCTTGACCCCTTCGGTCTCATTCGTGTGATGCTCCCCTTCCGGGACGATCTGCCGAGTCGGGCAGCGCAGATGCGTGCCCGACTCGGCGACCGATCAGGGGGACTGGCTCATGCTGGAAGTGCGCTCACCCTGCGGTGAGCACGCCATCCGACTGTGACGTCGCCAGCACGTAGGTGAGGTCCTCCGGATGCACACCGAGGTGCGACTCCGCAGAGAACTGGATCGTGGCAACCGCAAGGTTCACCGGGTTGGTCTCCAACCACGCCTTGACCGCATCGGCATCGAGCGAACCGGCGCCATTGGCCCCGAGGATCGACGTCACGGTCATGTCGTAGGCAAGCGATGCGTTGGCCAGGTTGATGGTCAGCGGATCCTCGCCCGTGTACGCCTTCAGCGCGTCGTGGAGTGCGGCGCAGATCTCGCCTCGTGGCGCTCCGTCGTCGGTCGTTCGGGTGCAGTTCTTGATGGCCTGCCCGGCGTACACGTTCTGGAGCCCTGCCTCACCAACGGCATCCAGCACGCCCTTGGTGGCGGTGCCGATGAACGAGATCGTCGGGATGTCGGTCATCCCGAGGTCGGCGCGAGCTTTGAGGGCTGCGATCGCGTCGGCGCCGAGGGCGAGGATCAGGATCGAGTCAGGGTTCGAGTCCTTCAACTTCTGCATCGCGGCGGTCATGTCGGTCGTACCGCTCTCCACCACTTCGGTGGCGGCGACATCGAGGTCGCCGGCGTCCGTGATGGCGTCGCGGCTGGAGAGCCCGAGCGGCACGTTGGCGACGAGCAGCGCCGGATGGGTGGCACCGAGATCCTGCAGGTACCCGCCCCACGTCGTGGCGAGCACGTTGACGGTGACGGACGGAACGAAGGTGTACGGGTACTTGGCCGGGTCGTCGCCGGCGGCATCGAGGCCCGACACGACGACCTGGGGGATCTTCGCCTCGTTGATGATGTCGAGCGTTCCGCCTACCGTTGCCGTGCTGGTGGGGCCGGCCATGAGGTCGATCTCGTCCTCGAACACGAGCTGGCGAACAGCCTGTGCGGCCTGCGTCGGGTCGCCGGCGTCGTCCTTGGTGATCAGCGTGATGCAGCGGCCCATGATGCCGAAGACGCCTGGGCTGGACGGCAGCGTGCCTTCGTTTGCCTGCTGCACCGCCAGCTCGATGGCGGGCTGGTAGGTCGCGCCCTGGTTGGCAGTCGGCCCGGTCAGGGCCAACGACGCACCCATCTTGACCGGATCGCTGTCGTCACACTTCGTCGCGGCAGGCGTCGTCGGATCGGCTCCGGCGATCGTCGTGTCGCCACCCACCGTGTCGCCGGTGGTGTCGGCAGGTGCGGCAGCAGTCGTGGTGGGGTCCGACGTCTTCGCGTCGTCGCTCCCACAGGAAGCGACCATGGTCATCATGGCCACGGTCAGCGCCAGTCCACGGCGTCTCTTGCTCATCTTGGTTCCCCTCAATCAGTCAGCGAGCGCCGCGAGTTGCGACACGTCGTTCATCCCTTGGCCCTGATCAAGATGCCCAGGCCGAGTCGCTCGACGCCCAACAGGCCCCCGAGCTAACCATTCGCAATGATTCCCCAGCGAATCCCTGCGATCCCCCAATCAGTAGATTGGATAGTACGTATACGCGACGAAACGTGTCAAGGAACGGCGGACCGTTCGTGGAAATCCGCCCAACAACGGCCCAGATCCCGGTCTGGACAGCGGGTGTCGATGTCCGTCGAGTCCCAGCCACCGCCATTGACCAGGACAAACTGCCCCCTCAATGGCGATTTCGGAGATCTGCATCATTCATGCGATGCAATTCGAGTGGATCTGCCTTGACATGTAATTGAATCGCAGGGTTAACTGAGGCCTCAATCCGCCGAGGATTCGTGCGATGCGCCCAGCGCGGTGAGCGAACGTCGCTTGCACGACCCGGCGGCGACATTCAGGGGGACTGCGCTGTGCTGATGGCTCGACGTCAGGTGGAAGATCCGGGTGCGTCGTGGTAGCCGCGCAAGCAGTTGCGATGTCGGGCGCCGACATCGACGATCTGCTCGGTGGCCTGCGCGCCTTCGTGCGGGCCGAGGTCATCCCCCGACACGAAGCGAACGAGCGCACGCTGTCCCACGAACTTCGCTACGGCCCGGACGGCCGGTTCCGGCCTGAGGTGCTCGCGCTGATGACCGAGGTCCGTGTCGCCTCGGCGACCGCCGGTTACCTGAACATGTTCCTGCCACCCGAGTTGGGCGGAGAAGGGCTCGGTTACGAGACCTACTACGCCGTCTGGGAGGCCGTCTATCGCCAATGCGGTGGTCGGTTCTGGCTGGGGTACCAGACCATCGGCCACTGGGCGCGTAGCGCCAGTCACCTCCTCCTGCACGCCACCACCGAGCTTCGCGACGCTGTGCTCCCCCGGCTGATCACCGGCGAGCACATGATGTGCTTCGCCATGTCCGAGCCCGACGCCGGATCAGACGCGTGGCGCATGTCCACGAAAGCCACTCGCACCGCCTCTGGTTCGTGGGTCCTGGCCGGCACGAAGCAGTGGATCACCAACGGTCCGTACGCCGAGTACGCGATCGTGTTCGCGGTCACGGACCGAGACCGTGCGCAACGGCGCGCCGGTGGCATCTCCGCGTTCCTCGTTCCCACCGCGGCGAAGGGCTTCGCGATCGACAGCGTCATCCGCATGTTCGGCGAATCAGGTGGCGATGAGGGGATCATCAGTCTCAACGACGTCGAGGTTCCGTCCGCCAACTTGATCGGCGTCGAGGGCGAAGGCTTCCCGTTGGCCCTCACCGGCGTCTCCGAAGGGCGCTTGTACAACTCTGCACGTTCGGTCGGCCTGGCCCGCTGGGCGTTGGAGGCGGCGGTCAGCTACGCCACCGAGCGCACGACCTTCGGGCAGGAGATCATCAACTACCAGGGCGTGTCGTTCCCCCTCGCCGAACGGGCGATGGAGGTGCACGCCGCACACCTGATGGGGCTCAACTGCGCTCGCCGGCTCGACCAGGGCGTGCCGTCACGCAAGGAGCTGGCGATGACGAAGGCGTACTCCACCGAGGCAGCGGTGCGGACCATCGACGTGGCCATGCAGACGCACGGCGGCATGGGCTTCACCAACGAGATGTCGCTGTTCGACGCGTGGGTGCAGGCCCGCAAGATCTGCGTTGCAGACGGGACCTCGCAGATCCTCCGCCGCGAAGTCGCCCGGGCGCTGCGTGCCGGCGACCTCGACCTCTAGCGCGGCCATTCCCGTGGACGTGATCGCTGCGAGCCTCGAGCCGGACGAGATCGCCTTCGCCGAGTCCGTCCGCGCGTTCTGCCGTTCGGTGGCACCGACGCTGTCCCCGATGCAGTACTTCAGCGGTCGGGGCGGCGCGACTCGTGAGCTCTACCAGCTCCTCGGCTCGCGAGACTGGTTGAGCATGTCGTGGCCGACGCAGCACGGCGGCGGAGGGCGCAGCGTGATCTACGACTTCCTGCTGTGGAACGAGCTCGCCTACTGGCGGTTGTCCCGTCCGGATCTCGGCCCAGGGATCATCGCCCACATCATCATCACCCACGGCACGCCGGAGCAGTGCACGAAGTACCTCCCGGGGATCGCCGCAGGCACGGAGGGATACGCCCTCGGGTACTCGGAACCCGACGCCGGGAGCGACCTCGCCGGCCTGCGGACGCGCGCCGAACTGGACGGTGACGAGTACATCATCAACGGCGAGAAGATCTGGACCTCCGATGCGCACAACGCTCGGTACATCTGGCTGCTGGCCCGCACCGGGCCGCCGGACAGCCGAGGTCGCGGGCTGACGCTGCTCATCTGCCCCACTGACGCGCCGGGCGTCGAGATCTATCCGATCGAGACGATGGACGGGCATCGGCTGAACCGCGTCGGCCTCCACGAGGTTCGCCTTCCGGCCGCTGCGCGAATCGGCGTCGAGAACGGAGCGTGGAACCACATCCGCGACGCGCTGGCGGTGGAGCGGCACCTGCAGCTCCTACCTGGCAGGCCGACGCGTGATCTCGAGGATCTGGTGAGTGCGTGCGAGCAGCTGGGCATCCTCGACGACGGCGCGACTGCAGCGACGCTGTTGCCGTTGATCCTCGATCTGCAGATGGTCACCGCCAGCGCGCTGGCGGCAGTGGACGACATGGTCCGTGGCGGGTCCGCCGTGCTCGAGGCCTCGCGAACACGACTGATCGGGAGCCGGCTGGTGCAAGCGATCCCGCGCGCCGCGCTGCAGCTCCTCGGCGCGCACGCAGTTGGCCACGGCTCGAGCCTCGAATTCCTGTGGCGGGAGTCGATCATGGAGACGATCGCCGGTGGGTCCAGCGAGATGCTGGAATCGATCATCGCTCGTCAATCGCTCGGACTCGGCTCGTGACGGACAGCGATGGCGCGAGTGCGGGAGTGACCTCGATCCACGAGGTCGTTCAGCTCCATGGCCGCTCGCTCGGCGGCAAGCCGGCCATCGTCGATGACGTGCAGATCGTCTCGTACGCGTCGTTGGCCGAGGGTGTGCGCGCCCTGGCGCTGCGCTTCGCCGCCGACGGGTTGGGCAACGGCGCAGTCGTCGGTGTCGCCCTCGATCCGTCGCCGCTGCACCTGGCCGTGATCCTCGCGCTCGGCGAGGCGGGTGCTGTTGCCTGTCTGGTGAACGTCCGTCTCGACGACGCGGAGATCGCCACGTTCGTTGCGACGGTGGGCTTGACGCACCTGATCGTCGACCCGTCGAGCGAGCGTTTGCAGTCGCTCGTCCGCACATCGACGTTGCTGCCGTCGGCCCACGTGCCGTTCCGCGCGGCGATCGCCTCGCTCTGGCCGGGTGACGTGCCGCCGAACCTCGCGAGGACCGGCCACGAACGGACCGAGGCGATGCGACGACCAGCGATCGCGTTCCCGACCGGAGGGACCACGGGGTCACCGAAGGCGGCGGTCTGGAGCGGGGCAGGGCTGGCGGCGATCGCTGCGTCGAATTGTGTCCACATCGAGGTTCGCCGCGAGGACCGCGAGCTGTATTTCTCGCCGTTCTTCCACGTCTCGCTGGTCACCGGTCTGTTCGCTCCGCTGTACGCGGGTGCGACCGTGCAGTTGGCGGGCACCTTCGACCCCGCCCGGGTGGTCCCCGCCCTGGAGTCCGGGACGATCACCCGGTTCTTCGCCGTGCCCGCAGCGCTCGACCGGTTGGTGGCGTGGCATCGCTCTCGCGGAACCGGCGAACCGTTGGACACCGCAGGTGTGCGGGTGGTCGTGTTCGGCGCGAGCGGCAGCAAGCCCGGTTTCGTCGAGCTGATCCACACGACCTTCCCCGCAGCGCGCGTGTTCACGGGGTACGGCGCCTCGGAGTTCGGCCCCGTCACCCGCGCCTATCCCGCTGAGGTCGGAGAGCCGGGGCGGTACGGCGTCGGGCGGCCCGTCGCGGGCACGGCGGTGATGATCGTCGACGACGATGGAAACGAGCTGCGCGACGGCGACACCGGTGAGATCGTCGTCCGAGCGCCGTGGCAGATGTCCGGCTACCTCGGCGACCACGACGTGCTGTCGTGGCGTCTGCGTGGCGGTGTGCGCACGGGCGACCTCGGCATGCTGGACGACGGGTACCTCCACCTCCGTGGGCGAAGCAAGGATCTGATCAAGTCCGGGGGCGAGCAGGTCTTCCCTGCGGAGGTCGAGCGGGTCGTTGCAGGCCACCCCGACGTCGTCGACGTCGCCGTCTACGGGGTTCCCGACGACATGTGGGGAGAACGGGTGGAGTGCGCGGTGGTGCTGACCGACGCCGCCACGGTGAGCGTGGACGACCTCCGCCAGCACTGCCGCAGTCGGATGGCTGCGTTCAAGGTGCCCAAGCGGATCGTCGTCGTCGATGCGCTGCCCTACACCTCCAACCTGAAGTTGGACCGACGAGCCCTCGTGAGGAAGGCGTCCGATGCATGAGCTCGGATTGAACGACGAGCAGGACGAGCTGGCTCGCAGCGTCGGCCAGCTCTGCACCGCAGCGCGCGACGAGATCCTGGATGCCGGGGCACGACCCGCGGACGTGCTCCCGCGACGAGCTTGGGCGCAGCTTGCCCAGCTCGGCGTCCTTGGCATCGGTTCAACGGAGGGCGGCGGCGCGAAGGACATCGCCGCCGCGTTCGAGCCGCTCGGCGCCGGGCTGTTCCCCGGACCGTTGGTCGACACGATGTTCGCTGCGCACGTCCTGGAGCCAACGGCTCGCGACGAGGTCGTGGCTGGTGTGGCGTTGGCAGCGTTGGTCGTCGCGGGATTGCCGATGATGGCCGAGGTGCAGTGGCGGCTCTCATTGAACGGCGGGAACGTGACGGTGCTCGACGAACGGTCCGGGTCCTCGTCGGTCGCCAGCGCGCCCGTCGTGGCATTCGCTCAGACGGATGTCGCCGCCGGGGCGTACGCCATCGGGCTGGGTCGACGTTGTGTGGCGCTGGCTGCCGAGCATGCCGCAAGCCGTCGCCAGTTCGGCAAGGCGCTCGGCGAGTTCCAGGCCGTCAGCCACGCGCTCGCCCGATGCGAGGCCGCATTGCAGACCGCACGGGCTCTGCTCCTCCAATCGGCGACGTCGTGGGATCGCGGCGATCACGGCGCTGCGACGTCGGTCACGCTCGCCGCTGCCGCCTCGAACCGGGCAGCGATCGATGCCACCCTTGTGTCGCACCAGGTGTTCGGGGCGATGGGCTTCAGTGTGGAAGGTGAGATCTGGCGATACTCCACTCGAGCTCGGTTGGGCAGCGTGTCCTGGCCCTCCGCGACGCGAGTCGCCGCTGCAGGTTCGGCGATGACGGCCGGCCTTGCGGTCAGGACAACGGCATGAGCGACGATCCGCAGTTCGGCTCCGGTGACTCGCCGATCCGCCGGCAGACGACGGCGTTGAACGCGTCTGCGGCTGCGTCGATCCCGGCCGAGCTCCTGGCGGTCTTCTTCGACGAGCACGCTGCGCTGCGTGCCGGCGGTGCTCCCGACGACGTCCTCGCTCCCGGCGACACCCTCCCCGATGGTCGTGTGCTCGACGCTCACGGCGCGGCGACGACGCTGTCAGCAGTTCGCTCGGGGCGTCCTTCGGTCGTGGTCTTCTACCGCGGCGGGTGGTGCCCGTACTGCAACATCGCCTTGCGGACCTACCAGGCCGCCCTCGTCGGGCCGTTGGCCGAACGGGGCTTCGTGCTCATCGCGATCAGTCCGCAGACCCCCGACGGTTCGTTGTCGATGCAGGAGACCAATGCACTGACGTTGACCGTGCTGTCGGACCCGGCAAACGGGATCGCCAGGCAGCTCGGGATCCTCTCCGGCCCCACGGACGCCGTTCGTGAAGGCCAAGCCCTGTTGGGCATCGACGTCGCCGGCGCCAACGCTGACGGCACCGATGCGCTGCCGATGCCCACTGCGATCGTGGTCGACGCCAACGGGACCATTCGATGGATCGATGTGCACGCCGACTACTCGAACCGCACCGAGCCCGCTGCGATCCTCGCCGCCGTCGACGACATCTGAGGCTCTCGGCCATCCTGTGCGCGCGTCAGCGGTAGCTGGCGAGGTGACGGTCGGCGACGTTCCGGCCGACGCTGAAGGCGGCCTCGGAGCTCGTCAACGCGTCCATGAAGTCGCGTCGGCCGATGCAGATCAGCCGGCAGGCGCTCGTGGTCGTGACGGTCGCGGTACGCGGCACGTCGTGGAGCAGCGCAACCTCGCCGAACGAGTCGCCGGGGCCGGGTGATCGAGCGGTCGTCCCCGCGTGCGTCACGTCGGCGGTGCCTTCGATGATGACGTAGAACCGATCGCCGGGTTCGCCCTCGGCGACGACGACCTCGCCGGCTGTGCACTCCACGATCTCGGCTCTCGCGGCGAGCTTCTCGAGCATCGTCGGTGGCAGTGGCGACATGAGCGGCACGCGGGTGAGGACGAGCACGATGTCGGTCGCGGGTTCCGACCGCGAGTCGATCCCTCGGAACCGCGGGAGCAGCACGAGCGCGAGCGCCGGGAGGAGCGCGCCCGCTCCGATCAGGACCGGGCGCAGACCGAACGCATCGACCAGCACCGCCGCCACCATCGACCCGATGCCTGCGACGGCGATGCCGACCGTGAAGAGCACGCCGAACACGCGACCGAGCGCTCGGTCGTTCCCGAGCCGCTGCAGCATCGTGAACCCCGAGACGTCGAGCAGCGCGTTGCCGACGCCGACGGCCGCCAACGATGCGAGCGCGACGGCCTTGTTCGGGAAGAGCCCGATGACGGCGATGGGGAAGCCCCACACGGCGAGCGCTGCGGCGAACGGACCACCGAGGCGGCGCCGGCCCGTCAGCGCCACGGAGCCGAGCGCGCCGATGAGCGCCCCGACTCCCATCGCCGCGCCGAGCCACCCGACGCCGCTGCTCCCGAGGTCGACGAGGTCGAACGACACCGACACGAGGAGGACGCTGAGCAGCCCGCGCACGAGCAGCTGAGCGATGAAGCAACCCACGATCACCGTCATGTCCGAGTTCGTCCGCAGCTCGCTCCATCCGCCCATCAGCGCGTCGATCGGTCGCTCGCTCCTGCGGGCTGCCCTCGACGGATCCGTCTGCACGTCGATCCCGCCGACGGCCCACATCCCGGCGAGTCCAGCGGCCGCTGCGGTGGCGAGCACGACGCCCGGTTCGGTCGTCAGCAGCATCGCTCCGGCGAGCACTGGGCCGATGAAGGTGACGAGGCCCTCCAGCGTTCCGGCGGTCACGTTGATCGCGACCAGCTCCTCGGGCGACCGCGCAACGAGCGGGGCGAGGGCGAGGTGGGCCGGCCGGTACGGCGCGCCGGCAACGCTCGCGGCGGCAGCGAGGACGTACACGACCGCAGCCGGAGCGTCGGCTGCCAGAGCGATGGCCCCGAGCGCCGTCGTCACCGCGAGCGCGGCGAACACCGCTGTGACCAGCTGGCGTCGCGGGAAGTGGTCTGCAGCCCAGGCGCCGAACGGCAGCGCCAGCCCGCCCGGCAGCAGCCGCACGAGCCCCACCAGGCCGACGCCGCGTGCGCCGTCCTCGGCGAACGCCCACACCGAGAGCGCGACGATCGTCACGGCATCGACGAGGAAGAAGGCCGCCCAGCCCAACTGGAGGCGGCGCAAGTCACGGGCGCGCATCACTCCCGCCACCGCCGCCAACCGCGCCAGCGCGCGACGTCGGGGCGTCCGGTCGTCGTCCTCCACCGCCACACACTCTCACCTCCGCGTTGACGCAGACGCCTGACCTGGTGACCTGGACCTTCTTGCGCCCCCGGCAGGATTTGAACCTGCGACCTGCGGTTTAGGAAACCGTTGCTCTATCCCCTGAGCTACGGGAGCTGGACCGTGAAAGGGCCTGCTTTGTGGGCGCTTGAACGTTAGCCACCCGGCGCCTCGGCAACAGGTTGCCGAGTTGACCGCGGGCGTCGACGGAACAGCGCGAACGCGTCGGTGGACCACCATGCCCACGCGACCAACAACGGTTGGAAGAACAGGCGATTGCGACGTGCGGCGTTCGAGTTCAGGCCGAACGCATCGTGACCGTCGACGAACTGGCTGATGTTGCCCGGGAACACAGCGATGAAGAAGAGGCCTGCGGCGAGGCCGAGCAGAGCGCGGCCTCGCCGAACGCTGAGCAGCGCCGACCCGAGCCCGATCTCCGCCACGCCGGAGATGAGGACGATCGCATCCTTGTCGACCCCGATCCAGTCCGGTACCTGAGCCCGGAACGCGTGTCGGGCGAACGTGAGATGACCGACCCCTGCGAAGATCAGCGCGGCCCCGAGCAGGACGCGTGCGGCTGAGCGGACTCGATGGAATCGAGCGGTCGTCATGATGCGTACGTACGCCCGAGGATGTCGATGAGCATGCGGACGAACTTGGGCTCGTCGGCGTCGACGGCGAAGTGGACGTTGGCGGGCTTGCTCGGGCGTGAGCGGAAGTCGCAGACGGTGCGTCCGTAGGACAGCTCGGCGTTGACCTCGACGTCGACGGGGATGAGCTCGGTCGTCAGGATCGTCGGGTCGATGATGGCGCAGACCGCGAGCGCGTCGTGGATCGGTGCGCAGCCCGGGCGACCGAGGATGGGCTGCGTCGCTTCGTAGCCGGCGATGCGCTGCAGGACGAACCTCGATGCCGCAACGCCGGCCGGGGTGCCGAGATCGTGGAGGCGTTGGGCATCCGCGGTGGACAGCATCGCTCGATGAGTGGCGTCGAGCGGGACCATGCGGATCGGTCGGCCGCAGTTGATCACCACTCGAGCGGCCTCGGGATCGAGCACGATGTTGAACTCGCCCGAGTGCGTCAGGTTCCCCATCTGGTGCGCGCCGCCCATGATGACGATCTCCGGGATCGCCTCGAGGATGCGCGGCTCCTGCTGGATCGCCATCGCGATGTTCGTCAGCGGCCCGACCGGGCAGAGCACGATGTCACCGTCCGACGCGAGGTACGTCTCGATCAACCACTCGACGGCGTGCTGCGGTTGCAGCGTCGCGCCGTGCGAGGCGGGCGGGAGGTCGAGCAGGTTGCCGTGGATCACGGCGGCCATGCCGAGGCCGGCCTGCGATCGCACCATCGGCCGGTCCATGCCACGGAACACCGGGATCTCCGGCATCCCGATCCAGTCGAACACGCGCAGCGTGTTCTCGGTCGTGTACTCGACTCCGGTGTTCCCGTTGACGCTCGTTGCACCGACGAGCTCGATGTCGGGTGAGAGCGCCGCGGTCATGAGTGCGACGGCATCGTCGGTTCCGGTGTCGACGTCGAGGATGACCTTGGTCGGCATCCGGTGAGTCTGCCGCAGACCGTCGGGCGCGGCGAGCGCGTCTAGGGTCGCCACCCGGATGGGCTACGTACTCGGTGTCGATCTCGGCACCTCGCGAACGGCGGCAGCGGTGCTGCGCGATGGCCGTAGTGAGATCGTGCAGCTGAGCGATCACACGGCGACGATGCCGTCGACGGTCTTCGTTCGCGAGGACGCGACGCTGTTGGTCGGCGAGGCGGCGCGGCGACGCGGGAGTCAAGACCCGTCCCGGCTGGCACGAGACTTCAAGCGCCGCTTCGGCGACGCCACGCCACTCGTCCTCGGACCGGTCTCGCTGACGGCGGAGCAGCTCACCGCCGCACTCGGCCGGCACGTCGTCGACGAGGTCACCACGCGTGAGGGAGGGCCACCGGACAGGCTCGTCGTCGCCTACCCGGCGAACTGGGGCACGTACCGGCGCGACCGGCTTCGACAAGCGCTCGACGGTGCGGGCTTGCCCACCACGGTCCTGATCACGGAACCCGAAGCCGCGGCAGTGCACTACGCCAGCGGCGAACGACAGGCGATCGGCGACGTGATCGCGGTGTACGACCTCGGCGGCGGAACGTTCGACGCCTCGTTGCTGCGCCGAACCGAGCACGGCTTCGAGCCGGTCGGCGAGGCGAAGGGCATCGAACGACTCGGCGGCATCGACTTCGACGCCGCGTTGCTGCAGGACGTTCTCATCCGCTCGGGATTGGACGAGCTCGATCTCGGTCCGACCGACGAGCCGGCGCTGCATCGCCTCCGCGACGAGTGCCAGGCGGCCAAGGAGACGCTCAGCGTCGACGACGAAGCGTCGATCGGCGTTCACGTTCGCGACGTCGATACCTCGATCACCATCACCCGTCGTCAGTTCGAAGCGCTCATCGCGCCATGGATCCGCGAGACCGTGCAGTGCCTGAGGGCGACCATCCTCGACAGTGGATTGCGCAACGAGGAGGTCAGCGCGGTGCTGATGGTCGGCGGATCGTCGCGGATCCCGTTGGCAGCACGCCTCGTCACCGCCGAGCTCGGACGGCCGGTCGTGTTCACCACGAACCCGAAGGAAGCGGTGGCCTTGGGCGCCGCACGCGCCGGCGCCGAGCCGACCGCCGAAGTCATGGCGCCACCACCGCCGCCACCGCCGCCACCGCCGCCACCCATCGTCGGCGAGCGGCGGTCACGTGCCCTCATCGCCGGCATCGCCGCGGCCGCTGTCGGCGTCGCGGCCGTCGTCGCCGCGTTGCTCGCCTTCCGCGGTTCGCCGTCATCGGCGGCACCGGGCCCCAGCGAGACGGCGCGCGACGCCGTCACCACGGGCGTCACCGTCGCGCCGACGAATCCCTCGGCGCCAGTGATCGAAACAGCCGCGACAGCAGCAACCACCACCACCACCGCGACGACAACGACGACGGCCGCGCCGACGACGACATCGTCGACGGTGCCCGCGCTGCCCGCTCCGCTGACCGGCGCGCAGGCCGACGCCACGATCACGCAGTACTTCGCCGTTGCGATGTCACGCGACTACGTCGCCGCCTACGAGTTCTTGTCGCCGCGCGATCCGCTCAAGCAGCGCGCCGACGGGTTCGAGGTCTTCACCAAGTTCTGGGACTCGGTCAGCGAGGGTCGCACTCGTGCGCCATGCACGCCCTCGCCGAACGGCACGGGGCTGACGATGCGCTGCCTGCTCCGCTACCACATCATCTCGACGAACTCGGACTCCGACGAGATCGGTGACTTCGACGTGAGCATCGACGAGGCGAGCGGCCAACCGCTCATCGACGACGTGCGCTTCGTCGGATCCGGCTGACCTTCGCTTCGGTGCGCCTGGCGGCCGACTTCGAGGAAAGCCCGTAGCCGACCCCACCCACTACCCTGCGTCGGCGTGACGTACCAACTCGGGGTCGACCTCGGCACCACGTACTCGGCGGCTGCGATCAATCGCGACGGCCGCGTGGAGATCGTCACGCTCAGCGCTGCGTTCGCGGCGATGCCCTCCATCGTGGTCCTGCGTGACGACAACGAGCTGATCGTCGGCGAAGCGGCGCTCCGACGTGGGCTGCAGGAACCGACGCGGATGGCCCGCGAGTTCAAGCGGCGGCTCGGCGACCCAGCACCGCTCGTGCTCGGGCGCGTCCCGTTCAGTGCCGAGGCGTTGATGAGCGCTCTGCTCCGCGAGATCGTGAGCATCGTCACCTCGCGAGAGGGCGAAGCACCCGACCACGTCGTGCTCACCCACCCGGCCAACTACGGGCCGTACAAGTTGGAGATGATGAACGAGGTCGTCCGGCTGTCGGGCCTGGACGTGCGTCGCACGACGCTGCTGCCCGAGCCGCAGGCCGCGGCCATCTCCTACTCCATGCGCGACCGCGTCGCGCCCGGCACGAACGTCGCGGTCTACGACCTCGGCGGCGGCACGTTCGACGCGGCGATCCTGCGCAGGACCGAGACCGGCTTCGACCTCATCGGCCAACCGGAGGGACTCGACCGCTTCGGTGGCATCGACATCGACGCAGCGATCCTGGCGTACATCGACGAGCAGTTCGACGGCGAGCTGCTCCGCGTGGACGCGGACGATCCCGTGATCGTGTCCGCATTGCAACGCCTGCGCGACGACTGCACTGCTGCCAAGGAAGCGCTGTCGACCGACACCGACACATCGATCGACGTGTCCGTTGGCGCGCTGCATCGGCGGATCCGCCTGAACCGCAGCGAGCTCGAGTCGATGACCTTCGCCCGGTTGCGCGACACCACCGAAGCGCTCCGACGGACCGTCGCCAACGCCGGTCTGCAGATGGACGACATCGACAAGGTGCTCCTCGTCGGCGGCAGCTCGCGCATGCCCCTGGTGGGCGAGCTCGTGGCGCGTTCGACGACGCGTCCCGTCGTCGTCGACGCGCACCCGAAGTTCGCGATCGCACTCGGCGCGGCTGGGTTCAACACCGCTGCGCAACCGAGCGTCGAGCCCGTCGTCGCCAACGACGTGCAGGAGGCAATGCCCCCACCGCCTCCCCCGCCCACATCGCAACCTGTGATGGCGCCGGCTCCCCCGCCGCCGCCGAAGCAGCCGGCACCCGGGCCCAAGATCATCGACACGCGGCCCCGCTCGACTCGGCGTCGGGCTCGCACGCAGCTCGCCGTCGGTGGCGTGATCGCCGCGCTCGTGGCGGGCGGCGTGGTGCTGGCGCTCACCCGCGGCAATGACGACGACAAGGGCAGCGGGTCGCCGACCACGAACGGCGGCACGTCACCGTCCACGGCGTCGTCGTCGGGAAGCACGCAGGTCCCAGCGAGCGCGGTCAGCCTGGCCGGCGACTGCCCCGAGACCGTCGTCATCCAGACCGACTGGCTGCCCGAGGCCGAGCAGGGCTTCATCTACGAGATGCTCGGAGCGGGGTACTCGATCGACGCGGCGACGGCCATCGTGCGCGGCCCACTGGTCGACGCTGCCGGCAACGACACCGGCGTGCAGCTGGAGATCCGATCGGGCGGGCAACCGACGGGGTTCGTCTCCGTCTCCTCGATCATGTACGACGACGACGAGGTCCTCCTCGGCACGGTGTACACCGACGAGGCGGTCAGCCTGTCGGCGACAACCCCGACGGTGGCGATCGCGTCGGGCCTGGAGAAGAACCCACAGGCGATCCTCTGGGATCCAGCGACGTATCCGGATGTCACGGACATCGCCGGACTGGGCGCCGTCGACGCCAAGGTCTTCTACTTCGGTGGTTCGGCGTTCATGGACTACCTCGTCGGCTCCGGCCAATTGTCGGCCGGCCAGATCGACGGTTCCTATCAGGGCATCCCGACGCAGTTCCTCGACGCGAACGGCACGGCTGCGATCCAGGGCTTTGGATCGGCCGAGCCGTACGTCTACGAGCACGAGGTCACCGGTTGGCTCAAGCCGCTGCGCTCCCAGTACCTCAACGACGCGGGGTGGACCAACTACGCCATGTCCATCGCCACGAAGCCGGGCAAGATCGACACGTTCTCGGCGTGCTTCCGCAAGCTCGTCCCGATCATCCAGGCGGCGGGAGTCGGCTACTCGACGGATCCGACTCGAGCGAACGCGATCATCATCGAGGCGGTCGATGCGTTCGCCGCCAACTTCAACTGGGTCTACTCATCCGCTTCGGCAGACGCCGGCGCCAGCATCATGCGCGCCGACGGTCTGCTCGCGAACGGACCCGGCGGCACGATGGGCAAGTTCGATCTCGCCCGAGTCGACGACCTCATCGGCAAGGCAGCACCGATCTTCGAATCGAAGGGCATGTCGCCGAAGACCGGGCTGACCGCGGCGGACATCGTCACCAACCAGTTCATCGACGACTCCATCGGGCTCTGATCCGAGCGCCGATCAGTTGCAGGTCGTGGTGGTGACCTCGAAGTTCTTGAAGGTGCCGATGGCGCCCTGACCGAACAGGCGCTCGGAGAGCGGGACCGACACGCTGAGGTCGGGGCGATCCGGGTGCTGGTACGGGAAGGCGTCGAGCAGGCTGAACAGGCCGTGGCCGATGACGAACGAGTCGAGGCTGAGCTGCTCACCATTGCCGAGCGACGGGGCGTAGCCGGTGAACTTCTTGCCCTGCTTGTCCAGCGGGATGCCGACGTGGTCGACCTTGGCGAACAGGTCGCCGTCGAGGAAGTACTCGACCGTCGACTTGCCGTCGCCGCGGGTGTAGCGAATCGAGACGTGATGGGTCTTGCCCGGCTTGACCTTCGCCGTCTTGATGATCTGCGTGTACGCCTTGTCGAGGCCGACGCCGGGGCTGCCGGTGACGTTCGACGGCAGCCGCTCGATCAACGCGAACACCTGGCCCTCGGAGATGAACCAGTCGAACAGCTGACCGGTCTGGAAGTTGATCATGTTCAGCACGACGCCGGCCTGCTGGCCCTCGAGTGCGGTCTGCGACCACGGCTGCGCGCACGGCTGACCGACCTCCCAGCCCGGTGCGCCGTAGCAGCCGTGGATGACGCGACCCTTCTGCGTGCCCGGGGTGCTGGCCGTGATGTCGACACCGATCTCCAGCGAACCGTTGACCGGCACGGCGAACGAGTCGGCGCTCGTGCGGATGTACTTGAGGTGATCGAAGACGCTGAAGTCGGCGCCCGAGGTGAACGGTGCGGCGCTGATCGTCGCCGAGTTCTTCTTGAACGAACGGGTGCCCTCACCCGGGCCGAAGCCGGCCTGCCACTTGGCGTCGTACTCGGCCTGGTTCTTCCAGCCGTACGCCACCTTCGTCTGCTTCGGCGGCTTCGGCTTGGCCTCGGCGGTGGAGGCGACCAACGCCGTCCCCAGCAGTGCCACGGCCATGCACGCAGCGAGCTTGCGTCGCGATCCCATCATCGTCTCCCTCGTCCGAACACCCGTCTGGGGCGCATCGTTGCACACATTGCGCCCACACCGGTCACCTGACAAGGGGAGGTTCGGGTCAGCCGTGTCCCTGCTTGGCCACCTCGATGACGATCCGTGCACCAGGGGCGAGCTGACCGGCCGGTTCGACCGAGACGACGGTGTTCTTCTTGGCCCCGTTCTCCTTCACCGGCCGCTCCTCGACCTCGAAGCCGAGCGCTCGCAGCTCCTCGGCAACGGCCTTGTGGTCGCGACCGATGTATGCCGCTGGATCGACGAGGACGGTCGCCGGCGCCACGGGCGCAGCGGTCACGGCCGGCACGGGCGCAGTGGTCGAGCTCTGCACCGCCAGCCCCGAATCGCGGGTGCGGACCGCGGCCAGCACCAGCAACCCGACGAGCGTCAGCACGACCGCGCCTGCCATGACTCGGCGTCGCCGACGGGTGCGGACGCCTGCGCCGCTCTCGATCAGCTGCGGCTCGGCTCGCACCGGCATGAGCATCGTCGGATCGCGTCGGAGCACCTGGGTCGTGGCGGCCGGCGTCGCACGCTTCGGTCCGGGCGGATCCATCACCATCGCCAGTTCGATCAGCAGTGAGTCGGCATCTGCGGGCCGGTCCTCGGGCGACTTCGCCAGGCAGCGCATGACGACGGCGCGAAGGTCGGCGGGGAGATCGGGCGGCAACGGCGCGGGGAGATCGTGCACGTGGGCTCGCGCAACGGCGATGGGAGAGCTGGCCACGAACGGCGGTGCTCCGGTGAGCATCTCGTAGGCAACGGTGCCGAGGGCGTAGACGTCGGACGCCGGGGTCGGGCGCTTGCCGACGAGCTGCTCCGGCGCCATGTGCTGCGGCGTTCCGAGCACCTCACCGGTCGCGGTGACCGCCGCCGAGTCGGTCAGCGACGAGATGCCGAAGTCCGTCAGCTTGACCACGCCGTCGGGCGTGATCATCAGGTTCGCCGGCTTCAGGTCGCGATGGACGAGGCCGAGGCGATGCGCCGCGGCAAGCGCTGCGGCGACCTGGCGCAGCACGTCGAGCACGGTGGCCGCGTCGAGGCAGTGATGCTGTTCGATCAGCGCACCCAACGTGCACCCGTCGACGAGCTCCATCACGAGGTAGCCGACACCCTCGTGTTCGCCGTAGTCATGCACCGTCGCGATCCCGGCGTGCGACAACATCGCCGCGTGACGAGCCTCGCGCCGCATCCGGTCGAGGAAGCCGGGCCGTTCGGACAACGACTGGTGCAGCACCTTCACGGCCACCACTCGGCCGAGGCGCTCGTCGGTCGCCCGCCACACCTCACCCATCCCGCCTGATGCCAGTGGCGCATCGAGCCGGTATCGACCGGCGAGCAGCATCCCGGCGCGCTCGGTCGTCATCACCAGGCTCGCGTACCCGTGTGCCAACGGCGACAAACAGATCAGGGGGTGGCGAACGCCCAGTCGAGCAACGCGGCGGCGGACTGGAACCGGGCTTCATCCGATGACGCGCCGAGCACCACGACGATGATCTGGCGGCCGTCGCGGGTGGCCGAGGCGACGAGGCACGAGCCGGCCTGGGTGGTCGAGCCGGTCTTCACCCCGTCGGCGCCGGCGTAGGTGGCGAGCAGGTCGTTGGTGTTCGGGTACGCCTTGCCGTGCATCGTCGCCGACGGCTTGCTCACCGCAGCACGGAACGTCGGATCGGTCATCAACGCGCGTGTCAGCGTCAACATGTCGTCGGCGTTGGACTGCTGCCCGGTGGCATCGAGGCCAGTCGCGTTGCGCGCCGCAGTGTTCGTCATCCCCAACGCCTGCGCTGCCGCGTTCATCTCGACGGCGAACGCGTCCTCGTCACCCGAACGATCGACGGCCAGCGCGTGTGCGGCGTCGGCGGCGCTGTAGATCAACATCGCCCGGAACAACGTCGCCCGTTCGAACGTCTCGCCCGCCACGAGACCGATCATCTGGACGGTGGGATCGAACGGGATCGCCGGCACCGTCACCCGCTCCTCGAGCGCACCGCCCTGCAGCACGACGTACGCGGTGAGCAACTTCATCAGGCTGCCCACCGGCATCGGCGTCGCACTGTCACGTTGCGCGAGTCGCGTCCCCGACGCAACGTCGAACACGACGTACGCGCGTGCATCGACGTCCGGCGCAGCGGTCGCCGGCGTGGCGACCAGTGTCGCTGACGGCGCGGTGCCGAGCGACGAGGCGATCGTCGATGTCGTCGTCGTGCCGGCTTCGCTCAGCGGCGTGGTCCCGATCGGCAGCGGCAGCGATGAGGCAACCGATTCGACTGACGCGACCGTCGAGCTCGTCGACGTCCCGGCGGTGCTCGGCGCATCGTCGTGGCCGGAGAACGGGATCGCCAGCAGTCCACCGAACAGTGCGCCGACGACAGCGACGAGGACGAGTCGGGGCGCGCGGGATGCGGGGCGGGGACCAGGCATCCGGACATCCTGCCAAAACGAACAACCGGGCCGGTCTCACGACCGGCCCGGCGCTCTCCTCCCCGATGAACGGGAAGCCTAGTTACTGGACGAGACGCCCCTCGACGGCCTTCCAGTCGACCAGTTCCCAGAACGCGGTCACCCAATCGGCGCGCACGTTGCGGTGGTCGATGTAGTACGCGTGCTCCCACACGTCGAGCAGCAACAGGATGTTGCTCTCCGGCACGAGGTCTTGGTGGTGGTCGTGGATCTGAGCGATCTGCAGTCCACCGGAGATCGGCTCGCGCACGAGCGCCGCCCAGCCGGACCCTTCGACGCCGAGCGCGGCGTGTTCGAAGTGCTGCTTGAAGTCGTCGACGGAACCGAACACCTTGGTCAGCTCGCCGGCGAGATCATCGCCCGGGGCACCGCCTCCGTCAGGTGTCATGCACTCCCAGAACAGGGAGTGGAGGCGGTGCCCCGCAACGTTGAACGCCAGCGATCGCAAGATGCCCGGGGGAAGCGCATCCGGCTTGCTGGTGGCCAGCTGGTCGAGGATCTCGTTGGCCTTCTTCACGTATGCCGCATGGTGCTTGTCGTGGTGCAGGCCCAGCGCCTCGGCGCTGTAGTGCGGCTCCAGCGCGTCGACGCTGTAGGGCAGCTCGGGGAGTGTGTAGATCTCAGTCATCAACGTCTCGCGTACCCGCGCCTTCCTCAGGCGAAACGTTCTACGATCCGGCGCATGAGCACCACCTCTCCGGTCGCCGTCGTCACCGGCGCCAACAGCGGCATCGGCCGCGCCATCGCCATCCACCTCGCCGGCAACGGGTACACCGTCTACGGCACCGTGCGCAGCACGACGAAGGCGACCAAGCTGCTGGCGATGGCCGCCGACGCAGGCGTCGAGGTCAAGCTGACCGAGCTGGACATCGCCGACGACGAGTCGGTCCGAGCCGGCTTCGAGCAGATCCTCGCCGAGGCCGGCCGGGTGGACGTGCTCGTCAACAACGCAGGCGTCGGGGGCAACGCGGTCGCCGAGGAGTGCCCGACGTCGCTCTACCTCGACGTGATGAACGTCAACCTGTGCGGCGCGGTGCGCTGCCTGCAGGCCGTGCTGCCCGGCATGCGCGAACGACGCAGTGGCACCATCGTCAACATCACCTCGGTCACCGGTCGTCTGGCTGCGCTGGCGCAGTCGCCATACGTCACCTCGAAGTGGGCGTTCGAAGGCCTGAGCGAAGGACTGGCACAGGAGCTCGTCCCGTTCGGCATCCGCGTGGCGATCATCGAGCCCGGCGTGACGAAGAGCGCGATCTTCGCCAAGAACATCGACGCCCCCAACCAGAGCGGCGCCTACGACGATGCGTACCGCCGCATGTTCCAGTTCTACGCGGCCGGCATGGCGCACGCCACTGATCCGTTCGAGGTCGCCGCCGTCGTGCACCATGCCATCACCACGGATCAGCCGGTGCTGCGCTACCCGGTCAGCTGGGCCGGCCCGGAGATCGTGCGCGGTCGCGCAGCGATGACGGACGAGCAGTGGGTGGCACTCGGCGACCACGACACCGACGACGAGTACTACGACGCGTTCGTCGACGCGTTCGGCGTCGACCTGCGCGGCTGACTCAGCGACCGAACGTCAACGCAGCGCGGGCCGGTGCAGCACGGCCTGCGACGGGGTCACGCGTACTGCGTCCTCGGTGACGCTCGCAATGCCGTCGACGATCAGGCTCATCTCCGCGCCACCCGCCGGCGGGAACACCATCGTCACGTTCGGCCGCTTGTCCGCGTTCGAGCGCGTGCTGCGGCCGGCGGCGAGCACGAAGTCGCCATCCTCGAAGCGCGTCGGCACCGACAGGAGGTGCGCCCGCTGATCGTCGTCGACGGTGACGAGGAACGCCCACGGAAACCGCTCCAGCGTTGCCGCGAGATCCTCGAGGGCGACGGCGATGCTCATGTCTTCTTGTACACGGTGCACGCGCCGGGGATGACGAGGTGCGGCACCGGGTCGACCGCCGCGCCGCCCGTCGGGTGGTACTCGAAGTGCAGGTGGTAGTTCCCCGGCCCCGGGTTGCCGGTATCGCCCACGTAGCCGATGATCTGACCCATCGTGACGGGCACCCTCGTGCCGGCCACCGCCGCGATGCCTGGGCCGAACGCAGACATGTGGCCGTACATCGTGTACATCCCGCTGCCGTCCTGGAGGTACACGCGCACGTAGTTGCCCGACTTCGTCACCGCAGTCGAGCCCGTGCCGTAGTCGACCGCACGAACCTCGACGATCCCGTCGGTGACCGCGTAGATCGCCTGTCCCAACTTGGCGATGATGTCGACGCCCTCGTGGCTGCGCGTGCCCCCATCGCGTGGATCGGCGAAGTTGTTCAGCACGTAGCACGTCGGCGACACGTTCATCGGGAACATGAGCATCCCCGGCGGGTACAGCCGCCGCGCCTGCACTTGTGCGGTCGCCGCGACGGGGATGGCCTCGATCGCCGCCGGAGCGGCAGCCTGGCCATGGCCGGTGAACGCCAGCGCGACGACCGCGAGGATCGCCGCACGGCTGGCTCGAGTGCGAATCACTCCGCCGGAGGCTAACGGGGTCAGGGCCCGACGGCCAGGTCGGCATCCAGGATCGCCTGGTCCTCCGGGTCGGCGATCGGCACCGCCTTGGCCTCCCGCCAGGCGATCGCCGCCTCGTCGACGCGGCCCAGTGCCTGCAGGGCACGGGCGCGGGCCTCGTGCGCGTAGGCGAGATCGAAGTCGACGAGACCGTGCTCGACGCACACCGACATCACCCGATCGGCGTACCGCAGCGACAGCTCCGGCTGCCGACGAGCAGCTGCACCTTGGCCAGCATGTACGCGCCGCGGGCGTCGTTGGCCGGCATGCGACGAGCCGCCCTCGCCCAGTGGTACGTGCTGGCGTACGCGCGACGCAACATCTCCTCGTCGTCCTCGGCGGTGCGGCCCTCCTTGCCGACGAGGTCCCAGATGCCGTTGTTCGCCTCGATCCCCTGGGCCCGGTGCCATTCGGCCGCGGGCTCGTCGACCACTTCGATCGCTCCGGCCCTCGCCGGCGGGAGCGGCTCGCCGGTCTCGATCAGCGACTTCATGCTGTCAAGGATCCACACCCAGCCGTGCTGCACGTTGGCCCACGTGAGCGGGCTACGAGCGAGATCACCGTGGACGAGTCGCACGCGCGTCAGACCGTCACCGACCGCGTCGATCTGCCACTCGACGCGGCTCGGCGGTTCTTCGGCCAGCGCTGCGTCGTAGAGCGTGTGCCACGTCATCACCAGCCGGTGCGGCGGGTCGAGCACCTCGATCGTTCCGTCCACCGCGCCGTCGCCGTTCGGCAACGAGGTCCGGTACGGCTGACCCTCGGTGGGCGCCGCGTCGAAGGCCGTGCCGTGGAAGTAGCGGCGGGTGAACGCCGGCTGGACGACTGCATCCCACACCTGCTCGGGCGTGGCCCGGATGAAGATCTGGTACTGGTGGCGGGTGACGGCCATGGGTGCTCCTGTTCAGGCTGGATGCTCGAGTTGCTCGCGCAGATCGGCGAGCGCACGGGTGAACGGTTGGGCGTACTTGCTGATCCATCGGTCGGCCACGAGCTGGATCGGGACGGGGTTGAGGAAGTGCTGCTTGGTGCGCCCGACGCGACGAGTGGTGACGAGATCGGCCGCCTCGAGCACGGCGAGGTGCTTCATCACGCCGAAGCGGGTCATCTCGGGGAAGCGCTCGCACAACGCCTGCACGGTGAGCCCGTCTCGCTCGTAGAGGGCGTCGAGCAGCGCGCGACGGGTGCCGTCGGCCATCGCCTTGAACACCGCGTCGTCGTCCACGCGGAGCACCATATGTGACCAAATGGTCACGTGTCAAGATTCTTGATCAGAGTGGTCGGGAATCGGTGTACCGTGATCGCCGCTTCACCGTCATCACAGAGCAAAGGAGCTCACCATGGCCGTCCGCCTCGGCGACATCGCCCCGGATTTCACCGCCACCACCACCGAAGGCGAGATCAGCTTCCACGACTGGCTCGGCAGCAGCTGGGGCGTGCTCTTCAGCCACCCGAAGGATTTCACGCCGGTGTGCACCACCGAGCTCGGCACGGTCGCTCGGCTCAAGCCGGAGTTCGACAAGCGCAACACGAAGGTCATCGGCCTGTCGGTCGACGAGCTCGGCAACCACGAGAAGTGGAACGAGGACATCGCCGAGACGCAGGGCACCGCGGTCAACTTCCCGTTGATCAGCGACTCCGATCGCAAGGTCGCCGACCTCTACGACATGATCCACCCGAACGCCAACGACACGCTCACCGTGCGCTCGGTGTTCATCGTCGGGCCGGACAAGAAGGTCAAGCTGACCCTCACCTACCCGGCCTCGACCGGACGCAACTTCAGCGAGATCCTGCGCGTGATCGACAGCCTGCAGCTCACCGCCGGCTACAAGGTCGCCACCCCCGCCGACTGGCAGGACGGCGATGACGTGATCATCGGCTCGGCCGTCACCAACGAAGAGGCCGAGACCCTGTTCCCGCAGGGCTGGACCACCGTCAAGCCCTACCTGCGCACCCTCCCCCAGCCGAACAAGTAGTTCGCCCCGGCGCCCCCTTGCCTCGCGCTCGCGCGCCGCTCTTCCGGGCGGGATCCTTCTCGGTTTCCGAGAAGGATCCCGCCCGGTCACGTTTTCGGTACGAGGTCAGGTGCCCAGCGCCGCAAGACCGCTCGAATTCGCTCGGCGACCTTGCCGGGCGAGCGATCGAGCTGTCGCCACGTGAAGCGCATGACGAACCAGCCTTCCGCCAAGAGCTCGGCATCCCGTTGACGATCCAGCTCGAACTGATGGCCGAGCTCATGATGCTCACGGCCATCGCACTCGAGGATCACGTTCGTGCCGTCGACGCGGAAGTCGACTTCGTAGCCAAGGACGATCTCGTGGAACGTCATCGGTGGGAGGCAATAGCGCAATGCCAACGCAGCCATCTTGGTCTCCAACGTGCTGTCGGCGACCTCCATCGCCAGCGGGTACCGATCCAGCGCGTCGCGAAACGCTGCGACTCCGTGTCGTCCCGATCGCGCGTGGTGCACGAGCGTGTCGACAAGTGCCTGCGGGCTGACGAGTCTGGCGATGATGAGTGCTTCGAGCGCTGGATACACGCCGTCCGGATCGACCGCGCCGAGATCGATGAGCATTCGCAGCGGACTGGTCACGGGCACGCGTCGACGAACGAACGACCGAAGGTCCACCCTGCTCGCAGGACGGTGGATCACGACGCCATCGAGCGACGCCTGCCGCGAGCGCTCTGGCAAGATGACGTCGATCGGATCGGTTGACGGCCGAGGCGCTCCCCACAGCGAAGCGCTGGTTCGATGCGAGCCCATTGCACCCGTGCCGGCGGCCCACACCGCAGCGAGCGCTCGCTGTTCGAAGGACACTGGTGCACCCGGAGGCCGCGCCACGCCGGGGTGCAACTGCTCCAGGCGGCCCGCCTGGATCGCTCGATACCAGGCGGCTGTCGACATCCCGATCCGGGATGCAACCGATCTGGTGATGAGTCCGTGATGAGTTGCGGCGAAGGCATGAAGCTCGGTGTTGTTGTTCACACCTACATAGACCGTTCGCCGCAGCCCCGAGCGGAAAAGCCGCAGCTTCGGACGTCAGAGGAGGTGCGACTCGACCCAGGCGCGGACGTTGGGGGCGAGGCGGTGGAGGTGCTCGGCGGGGGACTCGCGGATCTGGGTGGCGCTGATCGGGACGGTGGCGCGTTCCTCGTCGACGATCACCGGCTGGGCGCCGAAGCGGGAGGCGAGCTCGGCGACGTAGGGGTCGCTCGAGAAGACCAGATCGGGCCCGGAGTCGATCGGCCAGCGGCTGCGCAGCAGGTCCATCCAGCGATCCCACAGCCTGGGGTCGGTCATGTCGGTGGGCAGGTCGTGGGCGACCTCGATCACGGTGACGTGCGGGTGCAGCTCGGCCAACCAGCCGGCGCGCAGCGAGCCCGGCACGAGCTCGCCGTCACGCGTGTTGACGAACACGACGAGCTGCTCGCATCGCGCCGCAGCCCAATCGATCATGTAGCTGTGTCCGAGGTGCGGCGGGTTGAACCGCCCGATGATCAAGCCGCTGCTCAACGGCTGCGATGGCCCTTCGGCGCCTTCGCGGCGTCCTTCGGCCGGCGCAGCTCCTTGCGCTTGACGAAGCGCAGCCCGCTCCACGTGTCGTCGATGGCGCAGACCTTGTTGTCGACCCAACCGGTCTTCAGCAGGACGGCGCGCAGCACGTCCTCGGTGATGTCGGTGGCCACGCCACTGGTCTGCTTCGGCCACGCCACCCACACGCCACCATCGGGCTCGGCCGCGGCGGTGAGCTTCGGCCAGGCAGCGATCAACCGGGCGCGCTCGGTGAAGAAGGCGACGACGACATCGAGCGGAGCGAGCAACGACCGTTGCCACACCGCATCGCCGACATCGCCGAGCAGCTCGGTGAAGTCCGGCGGTGCGCCGACCACGGTGAACACGGCGTCGTCGACGATGCCCAGCTTCTTCGTCAGCGGTGTGCCCGAGTACCCAACCATGGTCTCACTCTGCCACGCCGTACTGGCGAGTGACGGTGGCGATGCGAACGGTGTACTCGCGGTACCAACGGTCGCGGCCGAGTCGCTGGGCCTCGAGGTGCTCGGCAACCTGCTTCCACTGGCGAGACGACGCCTCGTCCGTCCAGTACGAGACGGTGATGCCGAGCCCGTCGTCGCCCCGGGACGATTCGATGCCGAGGTAGCCGGGCTGCTGCGAGCCGAGCTCCTCCATGGCGGCGGCCATCTCGCCGTAGCCGACGTCGTCGACGGTGGTTCGACGACTCGTGAAGATGACGGCGACGTACGGCGGTTCGGGCGCGGACATGAACGTCATGGGTCAGCCTCGCCCGAGGATGCGGTCGACGTCGATCTCGATGGCGACGCGGTCGATGCGCTCGCCAGGCTGGCGGTAGCGCGCTGCGTAGCCCTCGACGGCACGAGCCACCGATGCCTCGTCAGTGACCAACCGCACCGGACCTTCGAGCGTCAGCCAGCGGCCGCCGTCCACCTGGCTCACCGCGGCTCGTCCGCCGCGGGCAGCGTTGCGGGCCTTCACCGAGCCGGCGAACGTGATCACGCGGGCCACGCCGTCGGCGTAGCTGAACCCGACGGCGACGACGTGCGGCGAGCCGTCGGCGCGCAACGTGGTCAGCGTGGCCAGGTGGCGCTCGGCCAGGAAGGTGACCATCTCGGGTGTGACGTCGACGGACATCGACTCACTCCATCGCGATCGCGCGCAGGATGTCCAATCGGGTCGCCCGCCACGCCGGGACCACCGCGGCGAGCACACCGACGACGAGCGAGAGCAGGAGGATGACAGCGATCGCCGTGATCGGCACGGAGTACTTCGTCAGCCCTTCGTCGCGCAGGGACAGGATGACCACCCAGCCGAGGACGAGCCCGAGCACCACCCCGGTGATGGCCCCGTAGAGCGACGTCAGCACGCTCTCCCATCGCACGGTCGTACGCACCTGGGCGCGGTTCATCCCGACAGCGCGCAGCAGCCCGGTCTCCCGCCGTCGCTCGTACACCGCGAGCAGCAACGTCAACACGATGCCGAAGGCAGCGATCACGATCGACAGCGCGAGCAACCCGTAGATGAACGTGAGCGTGCGGTCGACGATGTCCGTGCGGCTGTCGATGAACTGCTCACGGTTCTGCAGCTCGCCGATGCCGTACTGCTCCACCACCGCACCCACCGCCGACCGGAACTCGTCCTCGCTCACGCCACCGGCCTTGCTGAGGATGACGAACCCGAAGGTGTTGCTGATGCTGGTGCCGTCGAACGTGTGCCGGTTGTACGTGCGCGCCGGGATGAAGTCGTTGGATCGGTAGATGCCCTCGACGCGCAACGGCCGGTCGACCCCGTCGATCTCCACCGTGTACAGCGAACCCAGCGCGAGCTGACCACCCCTGGCTTCCCCACTGCTGATCAGGATCCCGTCGGCGGTCATCGCCTCCATCGAGCCCGCGACGAAGTCGTAGCCGAGCAACGAGGACGCCGTGCTCGGCTCGACCACAGCACCCGGCGAGCTGCGACCGTCGGCGGTGCGCAGCAACGCGAAGCCGAGACCCGTGGCCTCGCCGACCTCGGGGACGCCGTTCACCTCGTCGACGAACGAGCCGCTGAAGCTCAACCCGCCTCCGTTGGTGCTGTTGATGATGTACTCGCCGACGAACGTGCGCCCGACCACCTCGCGGATCTGCGCCTTGATCGACGCGGCGAACACGGTGGCGCCGGCCACGAGCGCAACGCCGATGAGCACCGGCGCCGCAGTCCGTGCGGTCCGCCTCGGGTTGCGTTGCACGTTGCCGCGCGCCATCTGGCCGGTGACCCCACGCATGCGCTCGACCGGCGCGCCGAGGAACCGCGCGATCGGGTTGGCCATCAACGGACCGAGCAGGAGCACCCCGGTGAAGATGGCGACGACCGCGACGCCGAGGAACGTGGCGTCAGCGCCGAGCTGCACACCGACGATCCCGGCGACGCCCACGGCGATCGCCACGATCGCGGCGATGAGCCGACGGCGAAGCGAACCGCGATGCTCGTAGGCCGTCTCCGACATCGCCGCGACCGGCGGCACCCGGCCGGCGCTGATCGCCGGTGCGATCGCGGCGATCAACGCCGTGACGATCCCGGCGACGAGCGTGATGACCACCGTGGACGTCTCCAACGCCAGACCGCGCGCCGGGATGCTGTAGTCCAGGGCGTCGAGCAGGTTGCGAATGCCGAGGGCCAGGCCGACACCTCCGGCGAGGCCGAGCAGGGAGCCGAGCACCCCGACCGCGAGTGCCTCGACGAGCGACGACCACGTCACCTGTCGCCGGCTGGCGCCGACCGCGCGCAGGAGCGCGTTCTCCCGCTGGCGCTGCGAGGCCGTGACCGAGAAGACGTTGTAGATCACGAACGCGCCGACGCCGAGCGCGATGAACGAGAAGATCGCCAGGAAGAGCGTGACGAACCCGAGGCTGCGCTCGACGTCGCTCTGGGTCTGCAGCGTGATCTGTGCCGAGGTGAGGCTCTCAGCGACGTCGGGGTCGAGTGCGGCGTTGACACGCGCCGACAGCTCGACGTCGGACAACGTGCCGTCGCCCTGGACGAGCACTGCATCGATGAAACCCGGGCGGGCGACGAACGCCGACGCGGTCTCGTCGTCGAAGAGCGCCCACGTGGCGTTGCCCGGCGAGATGATGTCGTCGTAGGTGACGATGCCGACGAGCGTGAAGTCGTGCGAGCCGGCTTCGGCGTTGACCTTCACCGTGTCGCCGACCGAGTAGCCGGCGTCCTCCGCGGTCGTGGACTCGAGCACGACCTCGTCGGGCCCGACGGGAGCTCTGCCGTCGGTGAACTTCCAGATGGAGAACGGGCCGACGTTGAGCGTCGCCCCGAACGTCGGCGCGGTCGGCCGCTCGATCGGCTCGCCGTCCTTGGCGATCACCACCGCGTCGTCCTGCACGTATGGCTGCGCCACCTTCACGCCCGGCACGTCAGCGACCTGATCGACCACGGTGGCCGGCAATCGATCTCGACGCTCGAAGCCGAGCAGTCCCTCGACCGTGTTGGTCGACTGCACGTAGCCGTCGACACGCTCGTACACGCCGGCGAACAGTGCGTCGAAGGTGCGCTCCACCGTGTCGCGGAAGATGAACGTGCCGGCGAGGAACGCGGTGCTGGCTACGATGGCGAGCGCCGTCAGGACGAGGCGCCCCCACCGGGCCAGCACGCTGCGTATGGCGAGTCGGAACAAGCGGGCCTCAGGTGGTGGCGATGGCCGACAGGATGTCTGCCTTCGCCGCCCGCCGGGCAGGCAGGAAGGCGGCGAGCGCAGCCAGCACCACGGCCACGACGGCGAAGATGGCGATCGACGTCACCGGCAGATCGAAGACCTCGAGGCCCTGGTCGCTCAGGGCCTTGACCACGATCCAGCCGAGCGACACACCGAGCAGGATGCCCATCACGGCGCCGATGATGGCGGTGATGACCGACTCCCACAACACGCTGCCGCGGACCTGCTTGCGGGTCATGCCGACCGCACGGATCAGACCCAGCTCACGTCGTCGCTCGTAGACGGCGAGCATCAGCGTGATGACGATGCCGAGGACGGCGATGAAGATCGACATGCCGAGCAGTGCGTAGATGAAGTTGAGGAAGGTGTCGATCTGTGCCGACTGCTCGTCGATGTACTCCGCACGCGTCTGGAACTTCGCCGTCGGGTACTTGGCGACGACGGACTCGATGGCCGCGGTCGCATCGGCCTCGCTGACGTCCGGATGGCGGAGCACGAACACGCCGAAGTCGAACACGGGCGAGCCGGTGTCGACGAGCGCGTCGCGATCCATGATCAGGTTGCTGAGTCCGTCGTCGTCGAAGATGCCCTGCACGGTGAGCGTGGTCGTGTCCCCGTTGAGGAACTGCGCTTCGACGGTGGACCCGACGTGGATGTCGTCGCGCTCTGCCTTGTCCTTCGAGTAGAGGATCCCGTCGGTGGTCAGTGCGTCGAACCCGCCGGCCACGAACTCGAGCGTGTAGATCCTCGACGCCAGTGCCGGATCGAGCACCACGGGCGTCCGGTCCTTGAACTCGCCGTCCTCGAACAGCTTGATCTGAGCGGCACCGATGCCGAGCGCGTCGCCGACACCGGTCTCGTTGACCTCGTCGGCGAGCGTGGGCGGCAGCAGCACGCCGCCGGTGCTGTCGTCGGGGCTCACGGCGTAGTCACCGTTGAACGCCTTGCCGATCGTGTCCCGGATCGATGCCTTCGCGGAGGAGCCCAGCGTCGACACGCCGATGAGCAGAGCGAGCCCGACGCCGAGCGCTCCGGCGGTGAGCGCCGTGCGCTTCGGGTTGCGTGACGCGTTGCGCCCGGCCATCGTGCCCGGCGCGCCGCGGGTCTTCGACAGCGCAGGCGTGACCAACTTCGCCACCGGGCCTGCGAGGAGCGGGCCAAGGGCGATCAGCGCGATGAACAGGCAGACGACACCGACGCCCAACCAGACGGCGTTGCCGGTGAGCCCCAGCACGATGGTCACGATCGACGCCACGACGAGGCCGATGCCGATGCCGAGCCGCTGGCGTGAGACGTCGGCGTTGTCCACGCTGACGTCGCGCATCGCTGCCAGGGGCGGCACCTTGCCGGAGCGCCACGCAGGAGCGATGGCGCAGAGCAGCGTGACGACCGTGCCGATGAGCAGGGTGGCGATGAACCCCGCCGGCTTCAGCGTGAGGGTGGTGTCCGAGAAGCCGACACCGGCAGCCTTCAGGAACCCGAAGATCGCCGAGGAGAGGCCGACGCCACCAAGGCAGCCGAGCAGCGAGCCGCCGACACCGACGGTGAAGGCCTCGATGAACAACGATCGGGTGACCTGCGCGCGGCTGGCGCCGATGGCCCGTAGCAGCGCGTTCTCGCGTTGCCGTTGTGCGGCGCTGATGCTGAACACGTTGTAGATGATGAAGCTGCCCACGAAGAGCGAGATGAGAGCGAAGATCGACAGGAACAGAGTGAGGAAGCTCAGGCTGTCCTCGATCGTGCTCTGGTTCTCCTCGGTGATCTCCTTGCCGGTGAGCACCTCGATCTCCGGGTTGCCGATCGCCGCCTGGATGCGGTCGGCAAGCTCGCTCTGCGACGCGCTGCCGTCACCGCGGACGACGATGCTGTCCAGCTTCCCAGGCTGACCGATGACGAATTCCTGAGCGGTCGGAAGATCGAAGAGCGCCCACGTGGCGCCGCCACTGGAGTCGTTGCCGGCGAACTTGGCGATGCCCACGACCGTGAACTGTCGGGGCTGGCCGGTCGTGGTGATGCTCACGGAGTCGCCGACCTTGATCTTCGCCGACTTCGAAGAGCCCTTGTCGATGACCACCTCGGTCGGTCCGACCGGCGCCCGCCCCTCGGCCAGTCGCCATGGCGACGCGTCCGATCCGTTGAACACGCCGCCGAACTTCGGCGGGCCGCCGAACCCGACGATGTCGCCGTTGGAATCCGTCATGGTGGCGACGCTCTGCACATCGCCCTCCACCTCGGCAACGCCGGGAACGGCCCGCACCGTGGGGATGAGGGTGTCTGGGATCCGGTCGCGGGTCTCCTGATCGAACTGTCCTTCGATCACGTTCGACGACCGCACGAAGGCGTCGGTGTTCTCGTACGCGTTGGCGAAGATGCGGTCGAAAGAGCCCTTGATCGTGTCGGTGAAGACGAAGACGCCGGAGAGGAAGGCGGTGCCGGCGATGACGGCGGCGGCGGTGAGCAGCAACCTGCCCTTGCGCGACCAGATGTTCTTGAGGGTGAGCTTGAACACGGTTCAGTCTCCGAAGCGCTTCATGCGGTCGAGCACGCGCTCGGCCGTGGGCTGCTGCATCTCGTCGACGATGCGACCATCGGCGAGGAAGATGACGCGATCGGCGTAGCTGGCGGCGACCGGATCGTGGGTGACCATCACGATCGTCTGACCCAGCTCACGCACGGCGAGTCGCATGAAGTCGAGGATCTCGGCACCGGTGCGGCTGTCGAGGTTGCCGGTGGGTTCGTCGGCGAAGATGATCGTCGGCTGGCTGGCCAACGCGCGTGCGACGGCGACGCGCTGCTGCTGTCCACCGCTGAGCTCGCTGGGTCGGTGCTTCAGGCGGTCGCGCAGACCGACGGTGTCGATGACGCGATCGATCCACTGCTGGTCGCCCTTCGTGCCACCGAGCAGCAGCGGCAGGGTGATGTTCTCCAGCGCGGTGAGCGTCGGCACCAGGTTGTACGCCTGGAAGATGAACCCGACCTTCGTGCGCCGCAGCTCGGTGAGCTGCCTGTCGTTCAGCGTCGACAGCTGCGTGTCGCCGATGGACACGGCGCCACTGGTGAGCGAGTCGAGCCCAGCCAGGCAGTGCATCAGCGTGCTCTTGCCCGATCCCGAGGGGCCCATGATCGCCGTGAACCGGCCGGCCTCGAACGACACCGTCACACCGTCGAGCGCGCGCACCTCGCTGTCGCCGCCGCCGTAGATCTTCGCTGCATCGACCGCGCCTGCAGCCGCGGTTGCCACCGTCTGTTCTGTCATCCCACCGTTCTACCCCGCCGGTGTGGCGCGGTCATCCGCATTGCAGGTGACGGCGGTCAACCCGCCGGATGATCGCCGGGCGTGACCAGGCCGGATTCATAGGCAACGACCACCGCCTGCACCCGATCACGCAGGCCGAGCTTGGTCAGCACCCGACCGACGTGGGTCTTCACCGTCGCCTCGCCGAGGTACAGCTGATCGGCGATCTCCGAGTTGGACAGGCCACGCGCGATCAGCCGCAGCACCTCGGTCTCGCGGTCGGTGAGGTCGACCAGCCCGGGAGCCACCACCGACGGATCCACCGGCGGCCGACGGGCCACCTCCTCGATCAGCAGGCGCGTCACCGACGGCGCGAGCAGCGCGTCGCCGCGAGCGATCACCCGGATCGCCTCGACGAGCTGCTCGGCCGGTGCGTCCTTCAACAGGAACCCGCTCGCGCCGGCACGCAGCGCGGCGTAGACGTAGTCGTCGAGATCGAAGGTGGTGAGGATCAGCACGTGCGGCGCGTCGTCGCCGGCGGCGGTGACGACACGGGTGGCTTCGATGCCGTCCATGTGCGGCATGCGAACGTCCATCAGCACGACGTCCGGCTTGCTCCGCGCGACGAGCTCGATCGCCTCCCGACCGTCCGCCGCCTCGCCGACCACCGTCAGGTCGGCCTCCGTCTCGATGATCATCCGGAACCCGGCGCGCACCATCGCCTGGTCGTCCACCAGCAGCACGCGGATCACGACAGGACCGGCGACGCGTGCGTGTGCGTGAGGGGGAAGGTCGCGCGCACGCGCCAGCCGCCACCGGGTTGCGGACCGGCGACGAGCTCGCCACCGAACATCGACACGCGCTCGCGCATGCCGACGAGACCGAGACCGCCCGACACGCCGACCGCCGCCGATCCGCGACCGTCGTCGCTGATCTCCACGCTGAGCGAGTCGTCACAACGGATCACGGACAGCTCCACTCGATCGACGCGGCCGGCGTGGCGACGCACGTTGGTCAACGCCTCCTGCACGAGTCGGTAGGCGTTGAGCTCGATGCCCGTCGGCAGGCCGTGCACGTCGCCTTCGACGCGCAGCGTCACCGGCACGTCCGTCGATGCCTCGACCAGCTCCGCCAACGAAGCGAGCGAGGGTTGCGGGGCGAGCTCGGCCGACGCCGTCTCGTTTCGCAGCACGCCGAGCATCCGACGCATCTCGGTCATCGCCTCGCGCCCGGTCTCCTCGATCGTCGTCAACGCGTCACGGGCCCGGTCGGGGTTGGAGGCCAGCTGCCGCCGCGCCGCCGCGGCCTGGATGATCATCACGCTGACGCTGTGGGCGACCACGTCGTGCAGCTCGCGGGCGATGCGCTGGCGTTCGTCCTGCAGCTGCTGACGAGCGAGCAGCTCCTGCTCGCGCTGCTCGTCCTCCTCGCGCTCGGCCAGCTCCGCGGCGCGGGCCCGGCGGCGGCGCACGTTGTCGCCGACCACCATCGCCAACGCGATCAGCACCGCGCCGCTCAGCAGCGCCTGGTGGGGCGTGTCACCGAAGATCGTGCCGAGGGTGGCGATGATCACCACGACGCCCCAGAAGATGGCGCCCTCGCGGCGCAGCGGCTGCCCCGTGCGGTGCGCGGTCAGCGAGTAGCTGCCGATGAGCACGGGCAGCCAACCCGGGTTGCCGGCGTGGATCAGCTCGAGCCAGACCACCGAACCGAGCAGCACCGCGAGGACGACGATCGGCCAGCGGCGACGCCAGATCAACGGCACCGTCGCCAGAACCACCAGCACCACCCCGAGCGCCGACGGGTCGCGCACGTCCGCTTCGCGGGAGAAGAAGTGTGCGCCGAGCCCGCCGAGCAGCAGCACCAGAGCCACCGCAGCGTCGGTGAGCTGGGGGTGGAGCCGGAACCAAGGGACCAACCGCGGCCGTGCCATCGCCGTTCGACGCTAGCGCTGGACCTGCGAATCCTCGTCCGTCTGGGGGTGGATGTGCCGTACGCTCGCAGGGTGACGCCCTGCAGCTCATGTGGCGCCTCCATCCCGGACGGCGCGCGCTTCTGCCCCAGCTGTGGGCATGCCGTCTCGATGGCCCAGACCGAGGAGCGGCGCATCGTCACGGTGCTGTTCGCCGACCTCGTCGGCTTCACCACGATGGCCGAGCACCTCGACCCCGAGCAGCTGAAGCGATTCATCGACAGCTGCTTCGAACGGCTCGTCGACGACGTGGCCTCCTTCGGCGGACGCGTCGACAAGATCCTCGGTGACGGCATCCTCGCCCTCTTCGGCGCGCCCGTCGGCCACGAGGACGACCCGGAGCGCGCGGTGCGCGCCGCACTGCGCATGCACCAGACGCTCGCCGCGTTCGTGGCCACCAACTCCCCCGCCGGCGCCCGCGTCGGCGCCAGCGACATCCGCATGCGCATCGGCATCAACACCGGCGAGGTGCTCGTCGGCACGCTCGCCGGAACCGACTACACAGCGATGGGCGACGTCGTCAACACCGCCTCGCGACTGCAAGGCGTCGCGCCCCCGGGCGGCGTGCTCGTCGGGCCCACCACCCACGCGCTCACCACGCACTGCATTCGGTACGACTCGTTCGGGGAGCTGATCCCTCGCGGTCGCGAACAAGCGATGGCAGCGTGGCTGGCCGTCGAGCCGACGGCTCCGCCGGGATCTGCACGACGCAAGCGTCGCGAGGTCCGCCTCGTCGGCCGCGAGGCGGAGATGGCCATCGCCCGCGCCGCGCTCGACGTCGTCTGCGATCACCGCGGGGTGCTCGTGGCCGTGTCCGGCGAGAACGGCGTCGGCACGACGCGCCTCATCGACGAGCTCGTCGACTACATGCGCACCACCCACGACGCCGCGGTGCTCGCCGGCGCAGGCGTGCCCTACGGCGAGTCCAACGTGTGGTGGCCGATCGCCAGCGCCCTTGCCGCCTACCTCGATCTCGAACCGGGCCAGAGCGTCGAAGCGGTGCGCGCGGTTGCGATGGAGCGAGCGCTCAAGCTCACCGGCGAGGTGGCCACCGACGAGCTCGAGCAGCTGATCGACATCTTCGTGCACCTGCAGGGCTACCCCTCGCCGATCGACCGGCTCGACCCGGCCAACGCCCGCCGGGCCATCCACCGCGCCGTCACCCGCGTGCTCGAGCTGCGATCGTTCCAGCGACCGGTCGTGCTGACCATCGACGACCTCCACTGGGCCGACCCGGCGCTCATCGAGCTGCTCGATCACCTCGTTGCGTCGCTCGGCCGCAGCCGCTTCGCGCTGATCACGGCGATGCGGCCCGGCAGCGACCTGTCGTGGCCGCCGCGCACCGAACGGGCGACCGTGGTGTCACTGCCCTTGCTGCCGCTGTCCCAGTCGGCAACCGAGACGCTCGCCGCCGAGCTGCTCGGCGACGCACCGACCAACGCCCGTCAGCTCACTGCGCTGTTCGAGCGCAGCGGTGGCAACCCGTTGTTCCTCCAGGAGCTCGCCGCGCTGACACGTTCGGGCGGCAACCAGACGCACCTGCCCGGTTCGCTGCGCACGCTGATCGGCGCGCGGCTGGATCAGCTGACCACCGAGCAGCGCCAGGTGCTCGACAACGCGGCGACGCTCGGCAACTCGGGCACGGTCGCCGACCTCGACAAGTTCGGCACCGAGCTCGGCCAGACGTTCCACGCCGAGACGGTGAACCAGCTCGACGAGCTCGGCCTGCTGGAGCTGCGCGGCCGCCGCTGGCAGTTCCGCAGCGAATCCGTTCGCGAGGCCGCGTACCAGACGCTGACGAAGGAGCGACGGGCGATGCGCCACGCGGGCATCGCCAAGGCGATCCGCTCGTCGGGTCATCGCCTCGACGACCTCGCCCACCACACGGCCACCGCGGCCGAGCTGGCCAACGAGCTCGGCGGGCTCGACGAGTTGCCCGCCGGCATCGCCGACGAAGCCGTCCTCCTGCTCACCGAGTCGGCGCAGCGCTCGCTCGACTCCGGCGCGCTGCGCACCTGCACGCGCACGGCGACGCGGGCGCTCGACCTGCTGCCGAACACTCCCGAGAACGAGGAGCGCCGCTCGCGACTGCTGCTCCTGCGCGCCAGCGCGGCGGTCGAGCAACGCCAGTTCGCACCCGCACACGCCGACCTCGATCTCGCGCTGACGATGGCGGAGCGCGCCAACGACACCGTGGCCGAGGGCGAGTCGCGACGGTTGCTCGGCAGCCTCGCCCACGTCGAAGGCCACATGGACCTCGCGCGCGCCGAGCTCGGTCGCTCGGTCGAGCTGCTGCGGATGACCGAGCGCCCCGATCGTCTGGCGGACGCGTTGCGAGCCCGCGGGTTCATCGAGCTGTTCGGTGGTTCGCTCGGCGACGCCGAGTGGTTCTTCGGCGAGGCCGACGACCTGTACCGCAGCGCCGGCGACGAGCGCGGGCTGGCGTGGATCGAGCAGCACCGCGCGTGGGCGTCGTTCCTCAGCGGCGACATGACCCAGTCGCGCGAACGCCTGCTGCACGCGGCGGAGACGCTCGAGCGCGTCGGCGATCGCAACGGCGTCGGCTGGGCGTTCGGTCTGCTCGCCTTCGTCTCGTTCTTCGAGCGCGACTACGAGGAGGCGGAAGCGCTTGCCGACATCGTTGCCCGGGAAGCCGACGAGCGCGGCGACGACTGGGCCGCCGGGATGATGCAGGTGCTCCTCGCCGATCTGCGCCTGTGGCAGGGACACCTCGAGGAGTCGCTCGGCTTCGCCGAGCAGGCGCGGCGCAAGTTCAAGGCGATCAACGACGGCTACGGCACGATGCAAGCCCTCGCCCCGATCGTTCGCTCGCAGATCGCGCTCGGCCGCGCCGCTGCTGCGCAACGCAGCCTGGAGGAGCTCCTCTCGCTTTCCGAGCAGGAGAGCAACGGCCCATACCCGGTGCTCGCCGCGGCAGGCGCAGCGATGCACCGCGGCGATGGCGCCGGCGCGTTGATGTACGCCGACCGTGCCATCGAGGAGATGCACAGCCGACAGGGCGTCGCCTTCGAACCGACGATCGTTCGCGCCGTCGCGCTGGCCCAGCTGCACCGGCTCGACGAAGCGCTGGCGACCATCGAGGACATCGCCGAGGAGGGCGACGACCACCCGTTCGCCACCGCGGCGGCGATCCTCGTCGAGGCACTCAGCGGCAACCCGAAGGTGGCCCTCGAGCTCGCCGAGCAGCTCGAGTCGATCAAGGGTGCGACGTACCTCGACCAAGTCATCGCCTTCATCGGTGTCGGCTGCGCGCACCACCAGTTGGGCGACGTCGAGCAGGCGACGTTGAGCCTCGAAGCATCGGTCGCCCGAGCGATCGGCGTCGGCGATGTCGTCGCCACCGCGCTGGCAACGGGCGCCTACGAAGCGATCACCGGACGGCGCCACGCCGTGCACGACGAGCGAACGGTGCTCGGGCCCGGATGGGCCAACATCATCGAGCACCTCACCGACATCTCCTGATCAGGGCTGGCATCTCCTGATCAGCCGGCGAGGGTGTCCGTTCGCCGCCACGGGAGCTCGGCGAGGAACTTCGCCGCAGCGGGGTGCGGATCCATCGGGCGCTCCGTGGTGATGACCCGCGGACGCGGATCCAGGTGCACCTGGCAACCCGGGCAGAAGTACAGCAGCCGGGCGTGCTCGCCGACGCGACGCACCAGCACCGTTTCGGCGCAGCGCGCACAGCGCTGACCGTTTCGGCCGTACACCGCGAGGCCGCCGCGAACATCGGGGTTCGTGACGCGGTTCGGCCCGGACAGGTTGGCGCGCAGCATCCGTGCGGCGGCGTTGATCAGTTGCGCCCGGTCCTCGCTGTCGAGCGAGCCGACCGGCGCGAACGGATGCAGCGCGCATGCCCACAGCACCTCGCTGCGATAGACGTTGCCGACACCGCAGGCGATGCGCTGGTCGAGCATCACCTCGGCGATGGGGGCGTCGGGGTCTTCGTAGTTCGCCATCCGCTGCACGCACAGCGCGAGGTCGGCATCGGCCTTGCACAGATCGGGACCGAGGCGACCGAAGCCGGGGTGACGATGCCGATCGAACTCGCGGTAGGTCTCGACGACCGGGGCGTTGAAGCACACGGCCACCCAGTCGGCGACCTCGATCGCGACGCGCAGCTGCGTCGACGGCTTCCGCCAGCGTTCGCCGACGCGGTACAGGTGCCACGAGCCGGTCATGCGCATGTGCGTGTGCAGCACCAGCCCGTCGTCCCAACGAACGAGGAGGTGCTTGCCGTGGCTGGAGACCTCTTCGACGACACGTCCGGCGGACGGGTGCGGACCGGCCAGTCGCGGGGCGTCGAAGCGCGTGACTGCCTTGCCAACGAGCGCCGTCCGCAGTGCGGCGGCCGTACGGTGGATGGTATCCCCCTCAGGCACGCCTCCAGGCTACGCGCTGCGCGCGAGCCGACGCGCGATGGTCGGCGTTAGCGTTGGCTCGGTGACCGACGATCAAGAGGAAGAGGTCCCGGCCGAGTCCGACGTCGACCGGATGATCGCCACCGCCCGCCGCCGCCACGGCTCGATGGGTGCGGTGATCGCTGCCGGCATGCTCGGCCTCGACCAGGCGATGGGACGCAAGCCTCGCGAGGAAGCACCGATCGTGATGGCCGCCAGCGACGAGCCGATCGACATCGACGCCGACGGGATCGTCGTGCCGGTGGACGACGAGACGTCCGTGCTCGCGCCCCCGCAGCCCCGCGTCGATCCGTTCGCGCCACGCCCCCGTCGACGCCGCCGCGGTTAGGGTCGGCGCCGATCGAGGGGATGGTGCACGTGCGGAGATCGAGCAGGGCGATGCTGGCCGTCCTGGCCTGCTGCATGGTCGTTCCCCCACTCTCGGCCGATGCTCGCGGCGCCGAGTCGCATGAGCCCGGTCCCCCGCCCGCGACGGCCGATCCGGCTCACCCGATCGACGACCCGGCGCTGCTCGACGCCATCGCCGAAGCGCGTGGCAAGCGCATCGAAGGGCTGCCCGAACCTCGCGTCTCGGTCGAGGTGCTCACGACGTTCGACGCCGCCATCGCTCAGGACGTGGGCGCGCTCGGCGGGACCGTCATCGGTTCCGTGCCCGGTGCCGTGGTCCAGGCATCCATGCCCGTGGGCAAGATCGATCGACTCGCGCTGAGCGACGGCGTGCAGCGGGTGCGCGCACCCCGGCGCGTGAACCGACTCCCGCGACAGCAAGCCGGCTTCGGACCGACGACGGGCCAGGAGGTCGCCAGCACGTCGGCGACGACGTGGCACGACAACGGGTTCACCGGCGTCGGAGCGAAGGTCGGCATCATCGACTTCTTCGACCTGTCGTTCTGGGATGCGAACGAACACGGCCCGGTGCCGACCGTCGCCAATGGACACCTCTTCTGCAGGGACAGCGCCTTCCCGCCCGACGAGTACCCGCTCGACAGCTACTGCCTCGCCAACGGGTCGTTGAACCCGGGGCAGGGCGATCGCCACGGCGTGGCCGTCACGGAGATCGTCAAGGACATGGCTCCCGGCGCCGAGGTCTTCGTCGCCACCGTCGGCTCGCTCTCCGACATGCGCGACGCCATCGACTGGTTCTCGGCGAACGGCGTCCGCATCGTCACCCGCTCGCTCGGCGCCGCGTTCGACGGGCCCGGCGACGGCACCGGGCCGCTCGACTCGCTCGTCGACTATGCGGCCGATCGTGGGCTGGTGTGGTTCAACTCGGCCGGCAACGACGCCGACGGCGGGTACATGGTCACCACGGTGCCCACCAACCGCGGGGCCGGCCCGATCGAGTTCCGTCCCGGCGACACGTTCCTGCGCATCGACAGCAGCCAGGGCTTCGTGCTGCTCGACGGCGTCCGCTGGAGCAACGACTGGTACCTGCCGGTGAACCAGCGCACCGACTACTCGGTCGAGGTGTACACCGGCGCGCCACAAGCGGGGCACACGGGCACGCCGCCGAGCCTGGTGTTCGTCGAGACGATCGACCTCAACCAGCGCAGCGGGGCGAGCCCGCTCGAGGGTGCCGACGCCGGCTGGAACGTGCCCAACGGCTCGGTCAGCTACCTGCGCGTCGTGCGCAAGGGAGGCACTCCCGTGGGTGCTGCGCCGGACCGGATCGAGATCGCGCTCGCCGTCGGCGACATCGAAAGCGGCTACTCACAGGCGGCCGGCTCGGCGGCCAAGCCGGCCGTCGACTCGCGCAACTACTCCCTCATCGCCGTCGGTGCACTCGCACAGCCGAGCTCACCGCTCATCGCCGACTACTCGTCGCAGGGCCCGACCACGGACGGACGGATCAAGCCGGACATCGCCGCGCCGTCGTGCGTGACGAGCACGATCTACGCGCAGGCGCCGTACTTCTCGTGCTTCGCCGGCACGTCGGCGGCCTCTCCGGCTGCAGCCGGGGCGGCGGCGTTGCTCTTCGGTGCCGGCATGGCGCTGCCCGGCGCGCCACTCGCCGCGCTCATGCGCCACGACGTCATCGATCGGGGGCCTGCCGGCCCGGACAACGCGTTCGGCGCCGGGGCGATCACGCTGCAGGGACCACCGATCCAGCCCATCGACACCGCTCCGGCGTACTACACGCCGTTGAACACGCCGACGCGCGTGCTCGACACGCGCGGCGGGCCGAGCGCGACGAACCCCACGGGCGTGGGCTCGCTTCCCCGCAACGGCATCGTCGACCTCCAGCTCTCCGGGTCGTGGGTGCCCGCCGATGCAAGCGCCGTTGCGGTCAACATCACGTCGACCGGCGCGGTCGCCGCTGACTTCGTCCAAGCCGTCCCGACCATGCACGGCACCCTCGGCGCGACGTCGGTGCTCAACGTGCCGGCGCCAGGCGTCGATCGCCCGAACTTCGCTGTCGTGCCGCTCGGCAGCGGCGGCATCACGTTGTACGTGCCGGCCGGCGGGTTCGTCATCGTCGACCTCCTCGGATACTTCACGCCGACGAGCGGGCCGACGGTGCCCTCGGGTCGGTTCATCCCGATCTCGCCGGAGCGATGGGCGGACAGTCGCGGACTCGGCGGCAACCCGTTGCCGTCCGGCTTCGGCGGCCCACGCGTGGTCGCAGCCAACGAGACGATCACGATCGACCGCCTGGCGTCGTCGACCGTGCCGGCCAGCGGCGTGAAGGCGCTCGTCCTCAACGTCACCGCTGATCCACCGAGCGGCGGGCAGGCCGGGTTCCTGCGTGCCCAGCCGATGAACCCGTCCGGGCCGTTGACCTCCAGCACCGTCAACTTCGTGCCCGGCGCGGCGTCGGCGAACACCGTGATCGTCCCTGTCGACAGCACGGAGCGCACGGCGGTGTTCACCTCGGCCGACGCCAACGTGATCGTCGACGTCGTCGGCTACTTCACCGACGAGACGGCGGCGCAGAGCGGCCTCGGCCTGTTCGTGCCGCTCACTCCCGGGCGGGCGTTCGACTCGCGGCCGAACAACGTGTTCGGCGTCGACGAGTCCCGCTCGATCCAACTCACAGGCCTCAGCGGCGGCAAGCCCATCGTGCCGGCCGACGCGTCCGGGGTGTCGGCGAACCTCACCGTGGCGGACGCCACGAACGCCGGTTACCTCAGCGTGTTCCCCGCCGCTGAGCCACCGACGTCGAACGTCAACTTCACGGTGGGTCTGAACGTGGCCAACGCCGGATTGCTGAAGCTGGGTGCCGGAGGCGCGGTGACTGCCAAGATGGGGAGTGCTGGCGGCAACGTCATCATCGACATCAACGGCTACTTCACAGGGACCTCGTGAGCGATCAACTCGACACCAAGACCGGCTGGCTCGACAACGAGACCATGCAGAGCATCCGCGCCAACGTCCCGTTGGTCTACGTGGATGCCGTTCCCGTGCGCGTCGACGAGCTCGGACAGGTCACCCACGTCGGGATGCTCCTGCGCCAGGCCGCCGACGGCAGCCTGAGCCGGATGGTCGTCAGCGGCCGGGTCCTGTTCGGCGAGCGGGTGCGCGACGCACTGTTGCGCCACCTGGAGAAGGACCTCGGGCCGGTGGCGCTGCCACGGATCCCGCCGGAGGTGGCGCCCTTCACGATCGTCGAGTACTTCCCGTCACCGGAGGTGAGCGGCTTCCACGATCCGCGTCACCACGCGGTCAGCCTGGCCTTCGTCGTGCCGGTCGCCGGTGACTGCTCGCCGACGCAGCAAGCGCTCGACCTGCACTGGTTCGAGCCCGCCGAGGCGGTCAGCGACGCGGTGCGCCGGGAGATGACCGGCGGACACGACCGGTTGATCCGGCTCGCCCTCGCGCACGTCGGCTGCTTGCCCTGATCAGGTGAGCCGGGAAGGGATTCGCGTGTCGAGGCGTTGGCCCCGCACGTGACGAAACCGAACAGCACTGAACCGCTCGACATCGAATTCTGGATCGACCCCGCCTGTCCGTGGTGCTGGGTCACCTCGCGCTGGATCCTCGACGTGGCGCCGCATCGCAACCTGAACATCGTGTGGCGGCCGATCTCCCTGCTGTTCAAGAACAAGACCACGCCCGAATCGCCGTTCTACGACGTGGTCAAGCACACCCTGGCCCTGTTGCGCGTGCTCGAGTCCGTGCGCAAGGACGAGGGCGAGGCCGCCGTCGGCGATCTCTACACCGTGCTCGGCACGCACATCCACCCCGGTCGCGACCGCATGGTGTCGGCCGAGACCGCGCTGGCCGAAGCCGGTCTCCCGGCGCACCACGCCGCCGCGTACCTGGAGACTTCGTGGGACGACCTGATCCACGAGCAGATGGACGACGGGCTCTCCCTGACCGGCGACGACGTCGGCACGCCGATCATCGCCTTCCGTCGTGGTGACGGTCAGCGCGTCGGCTTCTTCGGGCCGGTCATCACCCGGCGCCTGCCCCAGGCGGACGCGCTGGACCTGTGGGACGGCATGATGCTGATGGCCAAGGTCGACGGGTTCTGGGAGCTCAAGCGCACTCGCACCGAGGGCCCGGACTTCACCGCGCCGACGGCGTGATCAGGGTCCCCCCGATCGTGGCACGCGTCGCGAGGCTCCGGGCTCTCGCCGACCCCGTCGGATAAGCTGGCCTCGTGGCACGTCGCGACCGCCGATCCGTCTTCATCGCCGCGCTTGTCGCGTTGCTCGTCTGTGGTGTCATCTCGCTCGCCCAGGCGGGCTCGCACACGGGCAACAACGCCGACGCCGCGCCGCCGCAGGGCTCGGTGCCGGTCATCGCCGGCTCCACCGTCGCTCCAGCGGCCACCGATGCGACCTCCGACGAAACCGCAGTCGGCGGTACGACGACATCGATCGACGACGAGGCCACCGACCCGTCCAAAGAAGTCGACCTGACGGGCGACGAGAGCACCGGGAACGCCACGGGCACCGGCTGCACCATCAAGGAGCGCTCGCTGCGCCAGGGCTCGCAGGGCGACAGCGTGTCGTGCCTGCAGACGGCACTCATCGCCGAGGGCTTCCTCGGCGGCTCGCCGTCCGGATCGTTCGACAACGACACGTACTCGGCGGTGCGCAAGGTGCAGACCGAGCGCGACATGTTCGTCGACGGCATCGTCGGCCGCGAGACGGCCATCTCGCTGGGCGTCTGGCCCGACGAGGAGTCGCTCGTCGTGCACACGCCGAAGCCGGCGAAGGGCGCTGTCGACCTGCTCGGCTACCCGCTGTCGTCGGTCGCCACCAGCGGGCCCGACGCACCGCCGCTGCCGCAGAACTCGGGTTCCGGCAAGCGCCTGGTCTACGACCGCGCCGGCCAGCGCGTGTGGGCGGTCGACAAGAACGAGCGGGTCATCCGGTCGTGGCTCGTCGCCGGCAGCAAGTACTCCAACGAGCAGCCCGGCGTGCACCACGTGTACAGCAAGTCCGAGGTCAGCACGGCGTGGAACGGCAAGGCCTACCTGCCGCTGATGGTTCGCTACCAGAAGACCGACATCGGCAACATCGGCTTCCACGGCATCCCCACCCACGTCGCCGACGGCACGGCCTACATGACCGAGGCCGAGCTCGGACAGCGGCTCTCGGGCGGATGCCAGCGCCAGGCGATGGCCGACGCCCGCTTCGTGTGGGACTTCGCCGACATCGGCACCACTGTCGTCGTCATCTAGGCGTCGTCTGCTTCGATCCGCAGCAGGTCGTTGGGCGTGCAGTCCAGAGCGGTGCACAGCGCCGCCAGCGTGGTCAGCCTGACCTCTCGTGGTTCTCCCGTGAGCAAGGCGGACACCGACGGAGGGGAGAGCTCGAGACCGGCTTGGTCCTTGAGCGCGCGCCGAAGCTGCGAGCCAGTCCAGATCCCTCGTTCTGCCGCCGCCATGCGCAAACGCCAACTGATCTTCATCACACGCTCCCGTACGCGTTCATGAGCTCGATGGCACTCAAGTGCACCTGGTAGGTCTCGCCGTTATTTCTGCAACTCAACCTTCAAGTGCACAGTTATTTGAACGATCTTACTCCCCACCCGGCGAAGGCACAAGCGTTTCCCCAGATCAGAGCCGTCGTCCAAACGACATTCGGTCAACATGAAATATTGATGCTCGCTCTACTGAATCTATTCATGAGAACGTTCGCGCGTTCTGCTTGAGCGTTTCTTGCTCGTGTCGATGAAAAAGGAACGAAATCTCTTCGGCAAGGAGTGGAACTATGAACGCAGTGGCGGAGTCTTCGGCGCGCCGTGTTTCGGCACGTCGCAGTCGGTGGATCGTGGTGGCAGTTGCATCACTCGTCGGGGTGGCGACGGGCGCCGTCAACAGCGATGCGGCCTCGCGACCAGCACGTCTGGCCAGCGTGGACCCGACCGAGGCGCAGGTGATCGTGCCCATGAGCCCGGTGCGCGTGCTCGACACGCGCCCGGCACCGCTCGGTCCGATCGGCGTCGCTTCATCGGCGCCGTTGGGTTCTGCACAAACCATGAACCTGACGTTGGCCGGGGCAGGAAAGCCGCTGCCGGCGACGGCAACGGCAGCGCTATTGAACATCACCCTGCCGGGGGAAGCCACGCGCAAGAGCTTCCTCACGATCTGGCCTGCCGGCGAGAGCCGCCCGAACACGTCCGCGAACAACGCCGAGCCGTCGATGATCATGGCCAACTCGATGATGGCCAAGCTCGGCGCCGGTGGAGCGATCTCGATCTACAACGACTCCGGATCGGCGCAGGTGGTCATCGACCTCGTCGGCTACATGGTGCCGGTCAGCGAGGTCAGCGGCATCGCCGGTCCCCCTGGGGCGAACGGCACGAACGGCACCAACGGCACCAACGGCACGAACGGGACCAATGGCACCGATGGCGCCGACGGGGCTGACGGCGCCGGGGTGGCGGTCACGTTGCTCACGCCGGGCACCGGCACGGCGTGCACGCCGGACGGGACGACGTTGATCAACTCGCTCACCGGCGAGATCAGCATCTGCGTCGGCGGGCTCTGGAACGCACCGGTCAGCGTCAGCGACGTGGTCGATGACGCCGTCGACGTGCTCGACTCCGGCACCACGGCGATCTCGCTCAACCTGGCGACCGCCGGGACCTACTCGACGGTCACGAGCTACACCGCTCCGGCGGCCGGGACGTACTCGCTCGAGGCGACGGTGACCATCGAGCAGAAGGTGGCGCTCATCGCCATCGCTGCACTCGCGACGCACGAGTGCGCTTGGTTCAACAGCACGAACACCACGCAACTCGGACCAGCAACGCAAGCCACCGTCACCGCACAGATCACCCTGATCGGCGGTGCGCCGATCACCACGCTGACGGTGCGGGCCACGCCAGTGCTCGCCGCTGGTGCGGTGGTCAACCTGCGCTGCAAGTTCTCGGGCGTGTCGCTCGGTGTCGGCGGGTTCGCCGTGACCAGCTGGTCCTACACCGCAACCCGGATCGCCTGAGGAGGCCAGTGATGCGCACAGGACCCACTCGACGTCAGATCGCCATCCGCAGCCTGCTCGCCGCGTTGCCGGCCGCCCTGTTGACCAGCGTGCTGGTCCTCAGGGTGTCCGACGCGGCGTTCTCGGCCACGACGTCCAACAACGGCAACGCACTGGCGGCGATCGACATCAACCTGTCGGACAACGACGCCGGCGCCGCACTGTTCAGCGTGACGGGCATGAAGCCCGGAGTGGCCAACCAGGTCAGCAAGTGCATCCGCATCACCTACAGCGGTGCGGCATCCGGCATCACTGCGGTGAAGATGTACGGCAGCGCAACGGTGTCGGCACTCGCCCCGTACCTGACGATGACGGTCGACTCGTCCACCACGGGTACGGCGCTCGACTGCAGCGACTTCGGGTCGTCGAGCGCGGTGTTCAGCTCGACGCTGAGCACCTTCCTGTCGTCGAACACAGCGTTCTCCAACGGGCAGACGATCTGGACGCCGGCATCGGCCAGCGAGAGCCGCACGTTGAAGATCACGATGACCCTCGCTGACGACAACAACGCCAAGGGGCTGGCCACGTCCGGTCTGGCCTTCACGTGGGAAATCCAGACGACGTAGCGGAACCGCACCGCCGGTTGCGGGTGCTCGTGGGCATGCTCAGCCTGAGCGTCCTGACGATGGCTGCAACGTTGGCCATCTGGGCCGTGGTCGTTCCGATGACCGACGGTTCGACGGCGCGCACGATCACCAGCGGTTCGATGTCGCCGGCGTTGCACCCCGGCGACGTCGTGCTCACGGTCGAGGCCGGCGACGTCGACCGCCTGGGACCGTCGACGGTCCTGACCTTCCGTCGTGGCGACGGCCGCATCCTCACCCATCGGCTCGTCGGGTTCGACGGCGACCGCATGGTGACGAAGGGCGACGCCAACCCGGCGCCGGACTCCGACGAGGTGACCGACGATCAGGTGCTGGGCGTGGCGACGACGGTCGTGCCGTACATCGGCTTGCCCCGACTCTGGGTGCGTGACGGCGAGTGGTTGATGCTCGTTGCGATGGTCGCGATCGGGGTCGTGCTCACCCGCAACGTTGCCCGAGGCGTTCTGGAGCTGCCGGCGCGCCGGTGGTTCCGAACCTCGTCGGCCGCACCGTTTGCGATCGTGGTGATGATCGTCGGTGCCTCGATCGCCGTGCCGGCCGACCATGCCGACGCCGCATTTGCGCGAACGACCTCGAACACTGCCGATGCGTTCACGGCGGCGACGCTCGTCGCTCCGGGCAACCTGCAGACGACGAAGAACAGCACGCTCGGTCTGCTGTGCAGTCTGAACGTGACGTGGGACGCGTCAGCGGCGCCGGCGAACGGCTACGAGTACCGGTTCGGCTACGGCAGCGCGCCGACCGGCGCGTTCACCGCGACGGCAGGAACCACCGCGACGTCCAACAACGTGCTCGGCGTGCTGCCGATCACCGTGTTCTTCGAGGTGCGCAGCTCGCTGACCGGCACGACGTGGCGATCCACGGTGTCGAGCACGAGCAGAACGCTCGGACTGCTCTGCGCGGGCTGACGACAGCTACCGCAGCGCGTCGACGTCGATGTTGTAGAGCTTGGCGACGTTGTCGCTGAGGATCGCCTGGGTCTGGTCGGCAGTCAGCCCGACGGTGTGCTCTGCCAGCATCTCCTGGCTCCACGGCCACGTCGAGTCGCTGTGCGGGAAGTCGTTGGCCCACATCAGCTTGTGCCAGTTCATCTCGTCGACCTGCTTGAACGCGGACCAGTCGTCCTGGAAGGTGACGCTGATGTTCTCGGCGAAGTACTCGCTCGGCAGCTTGGACAGCTCCTGCCCCGGCGGCAGCCAGTAGCGGTGGCGCTTGTAGGCGTGGTCCATCCGATACATGAAGTGCGGCACCCAGCCGGCGTCGGCTTCGGCGCAGACGATGTTCAGGTTCGGGTGGCGCTCGAACACGCCGCCCATCACGAGCATGGCCATCACGTCCTGGCAGCCGCGCACGATGCTGAGGAAGCCGGCCATCTTCGGGCCGCGGGTCTCGCCGCCCTTCATCGTGAGGATGTGGAACGACAGCGGTAGCTGGAGGTCGATCGCCGCTTCCCAGAAGTCGTCGTAGACCGGCGAGTCGTAGTCCTCGACGCCCGGTTGGCCGGGCAGCATCACGCCGCGAAGTCCGAGTGCCTTGATCTTCTCGAGGTCGGCGATGCCGTCCTCCGGCGTGCGCATCGCCGACTGGCCGAGGCCCAGGAGGCGCGACGGGTTCGACGAGCAGAACTCGGCGAGCCAGCGGTTGTAGGCCTCGAAGCAGGCGTGCTTGTAGTCGACGTCCTTGATGTTGCACAGGATCATCCCGATGCTCGGGTAGATCACCTCGGCGGCGACGCCGTCGCGGCGTTGGTCGTCGATGCGGGCAACGGGGTCCCACCCGCCGCGATGGAGGCCGGCGAACTTGGCACCGAAGGCCTTGATGTCCTCCGGCTTCTTGCCAGCTGCTGCGGCGGTGGCCAGCGACAGCGGGCGACTCCAGCCGTCGATCATGAACACCTCGCCGAGCTTCTCGCCGCCATCGACCATCGTCGGGGCGCGGTCGCGGAACTTCGGGTCGATGTGGTCGATGTAGGTGTTCGGCGGCTCGGTGATGTGCGAGTCGGCGGAGATGATCGGCGTGCTGATGACGGGTGATGCGTTCACGACGGTGCTCATCTCTGGGCCCCTCGCACGAGCTTGCCGGGCAGGGCCCCGGTGGCTGCTCCATCGGTGTAGGTCTCGACGCCGGCGACGAAGGTGTGCCGGTACCCGTCGACGTCCTGCAGCAACCGCTTGCCGCCGGCGGGCAGGTCGAACAGCAGCCGCGGCTGGTGCAGCCGCAGCGCCTCCATGTCGATGATGTTGATGTCGGCGCGCATGCCCGGCGCGAGCAACCCTCGGTCGAGCAGGCCCACCGCCTCGGCCGTGGCGCGGCACTGACGGCTGAAGATCCACGGCAGCTCGAAGCGGTCGCCGCGATCGCGGTCGCGGCCCCAGTGGGCGAGCAGCGTCGTCGGGAAGCTGCCGTCGCAGATCGTGCCGACGTGCGCTCCCCCGTCACTGAGGCCGGGCACTGCGTACGGGTGCGAGAGCATCTCGGCGACGGCGTCGAGGTTGCCGTCGACGTAGTTGAGGAACGGCACGTACATCAGGCCGGTGCCACCGTCGGCGAGCAGCAGCTCGACGAGGAGGTCGATCGGGTCGCGGCCCGCTCGCTGCGCGGTGGCGGCGATGCTGTTCGCCGGATCGGGCTCGTAGTCCGGGTCGAGGCCGAGCACGTAGGCGCGAGTGAGGTCGGCGACCAACGGGTTCGGACGGGCACGCAGCTCGTCCACCAGCGCGGCCTGCAGCTCGGGCGCCTGCAGCTTGACGACGCGTTCCGCGAGCGGCAGGTCGGCGACGGCCTTGTAGGTCGGTGCGCCGGCGATCGGGTTCACCGAGCCCTGGAGGCCGATGAGGATGCCGATCGCGCGAGCCGCCACCTGGGCACGCATCTGCAGGCCGTCGGCGTTCGCCTCGGCGATCAGCTCCAGCACCCGGCGGTGCTGCAACGGGCGACTGGAGTGCTGCGCCAGCGAGATCGACAGCGGCCGCCCGGAGACGCTCATCATCTCGGTGAAGGTGCCGAACTCGTCGTCGACGTCGACGAGGTCGCTGACCACCTGCAGCACGCCGCGGCCGGTTGCGCCGATGGCGCGGGCGATGCCGACGAGCTCGGCGCGCGCTGCGGTGAGCGTCGGGGTCGGCTCGCCGGTGCTGGTGCGGTGGTTGAGCGTGCGCGAGGTGGTGAAGCCGAGTGCGCCGGCTTCCACGGCCTCGGCAGCCAGGCGGCCCATCTCGACGATCTCGTCCGCGGTGGCGGGCTCGCGGTTGGCGCCACGCTCGCCCATCACGTAGAGGCGCAGCGCGCCGTGGGGCACCTGCGCGGCGAAGTCGATGTCGTGGGGGCGTCGCTCGAGCTCGTCGAGGTAGTCCCCGACGCTCTCCCAGTTCCAGCTGAGGCCCTCGTGCAGCGCTGCGCCGGGGATGTCCTCGACGCCTTCCATGAGCTCGATCAGCCGCTGGCGGTCCTGGGCGCGCACCGGCGCGAAGCCGACGCCGCAGTTGCCCATCACGACAGTGGTGACGCCGTGCCACGCCGAGGGGGCGAGGTGCGAGTCCCACGTGGCCTGACCGTCGTAGTGGGTGTGGATGTCGACGAAGCCGGGAGCCACGACTGCTCCATCGGCGTCGACGGTGCGCTCGGCTTCGTCGGTGACGCGGCCGACCTCGACGACCCGGCCGCCGGCGACGGCCACGTCGGCGGTGCGTGCTGGTGCGCCGGTGCCGTCGATGACGGTGCCGCCGCGGATGATCAGGTCGAGCTTGCTCATGCGTGCTCCTCGGTGATGGGTGAGTGCCGATCGCGCAACGCGGGCGCGACCTCGGCGGTGAAGCGGGCGATGGCCGACACGGCTTCGCCGCGGTCGCTGCCGAGGCTGGGGCCGGCGACGGCGAAGCGGTCGATGCCGAGTGCTGCGAGCTCGGCGAGACGGTCGACGCACTGCTGCGCGTTGCCGACGACGCCGAACCGGTCGATGAAGTCGGCGGTGAACTGCTGCGTCTGCGCCGAGCCGGCCTCGGTGTGATGGGTCATGTCGTAGGCCCGGTGCACGTCGGCGAGCACCTTGCGCTGACCGTCGTCGACGGGTGTGCGCACCTTGCCGTCCATCACCGAGAAGCGGGCGAACGTGGACAGGCCGCCGCTGATCAGCGTCCGTGCGGTGTCGATGTCGGGGTGGCAGACGACGTTGACGTACGAGCCGATGGCGACGCCGGCCGGGTCGAGACCGGCGCGCTCGCGCGTGTCGCGCACGTGCTGGATGGCCCACCGGACGCGAGCCGGATCGGCACCGACGGCGAGCATCACGCGATCGGCGTGCAGCGCCGAAAGGGCGAGGACGCGCGGGCCGGTGGCGGCGACCTCGACGGGGACGGGACTGAGATCGCGAGGCAGCCATCGCAGGCGACTGCCGGTCGGTGCATCGGCGAGACCGAGGGTGTCGACCAGCTTGACGCCGTCGGGGGTGTAGCGGTGCAGCGCCTCGAAGTCGACCTCGTCGCCGCGCAGCAGGGCGCGCACGGCGATGATGTAGTGCTCGAGGAGCTCGGCGGGCACGGGTGCGGTGCCGAGGTGAGCAAGGGCGCTGTCGCCGCGGCCGACGCCGAGGACGCACCGCCCGCCCGACACCTGGTGCACGCTGGCGATCGCGGCAGCGGTGGCCACTGGATGGCGTGTCGCCGGGTTGGTGACCCCGGTGCCGAGCTGCAGGGTGGAGGTCGCCTGCGCGGCGAGGGTGAGGCCGACGTACGGGTCACCGGCCAGGTTCTGCGAGTCGACGACGAGCATGCCGTCCCAACCCGCTGCCTCGGCCCGTTCCGCCGACCGCGCTGCCGTCGCCGGCGCGGCGACCCCCATCGTCCACAGCTCCACGGACGAACCCTACGCCTGTGCCTGCTCGCCGTCCGGGCCGGAGCGATTCGCTACCGTCGCTGCGATGTCGTACCGGTTCCAGGCCGATCTGTGGATGCACCAGGGCGGGTCGTGGCACTTCGTCACCCTGCCGTTCGACGAGTCCGACGAGATCGAGGAGGTCATGACCGGGCGAACCGGCGGCTTCGGCTCGGTCCGGGTACGGGTGACGATCGGGTCGAGCACGTGGGAGACCTCGCTCTTCCCTGACTCGAAGGCCAAGGCCTACGTGCTGCCGATCAAGAAGCCGATCCGCATCGCAGAAGGCCTCGAGATCGGCGAACCCGTCCACGTGCAGCTCGACCTCGTCAACGTCTGACGTCCAACGTCCACGTCCAACGTCCGGATCAGAGTCGGCCGGCGGCGAAGTCGGCCATCAGCTGCGGGGCTGCGGTGTCGAAGCCGACGACGTCGAGCATGCCGGCGTCGTTCGGATCGGCGATGGTGAACCCGTTGGACACCATGCCGACCACGGTCAGCTTGGCGTCGATGCCCGTGCGCTCCCGGTACTGGCGCAGCGCCTGCGAGGGGTGCAGGTCGCCGGCCCACGTCTCCGAGTCCGTGTAGATCACGAAGTGATCGACGGCGATCGATCGGTCGAGCGCGTACAGCATCGGCAGCGAGCAGTCCGTGCCGCCGAACGGCAGGCCGCTGACGGTCTTGACGATGTCGTCGAGCCGCTGGCGCGACGACAGCGCGAGCGGTGAGATCCCGTCGGGAACGGAGAAGCGAACGCGCTTGCTCGGAGCTGTCCACCCGCCCCGACCGGCGGACGTGAACGCCACGATCTGCACCTCGGGCTCGGTTGCCATGGTGATCGCCGCCATCGCTGCCGAGGCGAGACGCGGCGACAGTCCGGCCACACCGGCAACCGTGCCGGCGCCCATCGAGCCGGAGACGTCGAGCGCGAGCATCGTGCGCTTGCCGGCCGGCTGGACGTTGCCGAATGCGGCGTAGAACGCCGCGTCCAACGCGTCGACGATGGACGCAACCGGTGTCCAGGTCGTCTGTCCCAACGCGCCGCGACCGGCGCGGTACGTGAGCAACGCCGTCAGCACGCTGATCGGGTGCAGGCGCGCGGATCGGATGGCAGACGCGTCGGAGAGCCGGGCGACGACGGCGCGCACCGCGTCGTTGGTGGCGACCAAGGTTCCGTTCGCGGTCATCCGGCCGAGGTTGCGCACGAGCGCTCCGAGTCCCATGGTCGCGATGAGTGCGGTCCAGACCTCCGGCGAACGGAGGTGCTCCGACTGCACGGCCTCCCAGGGGAGGCGCGTGTCGGCGATCAGCGCGGCGGTCTCCGCCGGTGACGTCGCGGCGGACGCTAAGCGATGAGCATGCAGCAGCGCGGGCGCGTGCTCGGGCAGACCGTCCGCGGTCTTGCCGACGGCCCACCGAAGTGCGACGTCGATCGGCGAGTCGCGTGCCGGCTGGGGCTTGGCGAGACGAAGGAGGTCGCGGTGCGACCAGCCCTCGCGCTGCTGGTACTTGATCAGCTGGTACGCCAGTGCGTCGGCGTCGCGGTTCACGTACCAGTCACCGATGGCGCGACGCAGGCCGCGACCCCAGCCGCGGAACTGCTCGACGAACTCGGCGAACAGGAACAGCTGCGTGCCGGTGCGGCAGACCAACGACAACGAGGCGAGGGCGTGTGCGCGCGTCGCGTCGTCCTCGGTCCCGGCACACACGGCGAGGGCGAACACGACCGGCTGCTGCTTGGCGTTGCGTCCCGAAACCGACACGGCAACGATCTCGTCGACGGTGCGCTTACCGTCGGCACGGATGCAGCGCAACAGCGCCTCCGCGTTCTCGCGTACGAGAGCGCGCTCCTTGGCGTAGTAGGTCGGCCCGTCGACGCCGAGGATCAGGAAGCGGCGCAGGCGCCCCCAGTCGTCGACCTCCCACACGTGGCCGCCCGCGTTGTTCGGCACCTGGGTCGAGCCGGGGATCGGCTCGCGCTGAACGGTTGCCCGGGTCGAGAACCACTTCAACGGATTCGTCTTCATCACATCACCTTCGGCAGACGATCACGAGCGGACCGGGCGAGTTGGGAGACCCGGCGCCACGATCGCTCCGAGGAGCGACCGTTTGCAGACTCCCGTCTGCCGGCATGTTGTTGGAGGATGAACGGGCCTCATCGGCCCGGTCCGCTCAGATCGATTCGGTGTCACGGACGAGAGTTGTGTTCGGAGACCGGCCGAAGCCGGATGCCGCTCTACCGCTGAGCTACCGCCCGAAGGCGAGAGGGATTCGAACCCCCGACCTGCCCTGTGATGGAGATAACCGAAGCACGCCGGCCCGTGACGGCTCGAACCGTACCGGTCCCGCTGGATGTGGTCGACCGGATTTGCTGCCGGGTCGCCGCGCTCGACCCGCGAGACTGCGGCGATGGACGCGTTCGTCAACCCGCACAGCGACGAGGAGCACCGCCGCCTCGCCGAGGCCGGCGAGATCCTGCGCGTCCTCGTCGGGTCGGGTGTGCACGGGACAGCGATCGACGGTCAGGACGACCGCGACGAGATGGGGATCTGCATCGAACCGCCGGCGTACGTGTGCGGTCTCGAGCACTTCGATCAGTACATCTTTCGCACGCAGCCCGAGGGCACACGCAGCGGGCCCGGCGACGTGGACCTGACGATCTACAGCGCACGCAAGTGGATGCGCCTGGCGACGCACGGCAATCCGACGGTGCTGCTGCCGTTGTTCGTCGACGACCAGCACGTGATCGTGCGCAGCGAGCTCGGCGATGAGCTGCGTGCGCTGGCACCGGCGATCATCTGCCGCGGCGCCGGCGAGCGGTTCATCGGATACCTGCAGTCGCAGCGCGACCGCCTGCTCGGCGTTCGCGGCGGCAAGCACACCAACCGGCCGGAGCTGATCGAGCGCTACGGGTTCGACACGAAGTACGCGATGCACATGGTGCGGCTCGGCGTGCAGGGCGTCGAGCTGATGGAGACCGGGCGGATCACGCTGCCGATCCCGGAGCCATGGCGAACCTGGCTGCTGGACCTGCGTCGCGGCGGTCACAGCAAGCAGGAGGCGTTGGACGTCGCGGCTGACCTCGAGGCACGGCTGCTCGACCTGCGCGCCACCTCGTCGATTCGCCCGGGGCCCGACCTCGCTGCGGTCAACGCCTGGCTCGTCAGCGCACATCAGCGCGCTTGGGCGAGCGGAGGATGAGGGCCGAGCTGTGCTGCTGACCATCACATCGACCGCCACGCCGGCCACGGACCTCGGATACCTCCTGCACAAGAACCCGGTGCGGGTGCACGAGAAGGAGCTGCCGTTCGGGATGGCGCGCGTCTGCTACCCGGAGGCGACTGAGGATCGGTGCACTGCGGCCGTGATCGTCGACATCGATCCGATACGACTGGTGCGCGACCATCGCGGTCCGTCGGGCAACGCCTTCTCGCTGTCGCACTACGTCAACGACCGACCGTACGCGGTGTCGTCGTTCATGTCGGTGGCGATCAACAAGCTGTTTGGCACGGCGATGACCGGCCGCAGCAAGGACCGCCCCGAACTGGCGGACGTGGCGCTGCCACTGAGCATCCACCTGCCGGTGCTGCCGTGCCGTGGCGGGGTCGCCGTGTTGCGCGCGCTCTTCGAGCCACTCGGCTACTCGGTCGAGGCCCAGCGGCTCGAGCTCGACGCCACGTTCCCGCAGTGGGGCGAGAGCCGCTACCTCGATGCCACGCTGACCGTGTCGGCGCGGGTCAAGGACGTGCTCGAGCACCTCTTCGTCCTCCTGCCGGTGCTCGACGACGACAAGCACTACTGGGTCGGCGCCGACGAGATCGACAAGCTGCTGCGGCGCGGTGGTGAGTGGCTCGGCGCCCATCCGGAGCGCGAGCTGATCACCCGCCGCTACCTGCGTCACGATCGCCAGCTGACTCGCCGTGCGCTGGCGCGACTCATCGAGGCCGACGGCTCCGTCGAGGATCCCGATGCGGCGCAGGAGACGAACGACGCCGGGGAGGAAGCCCTCGAGCGGCCGGTGCGTCTCAACGATCAGCGGATGGAGGCGGTGGTCGCCGCGCTTCGTGATGCCGGGGCACAGCGCGTTGCCGACCTCGGATGCGGTCAGGGCACGTTGGTGCGCGCCCTGCTGCAGGAGGCGTGGATCGATCGCGTCGTCGGAGTGGACGTGTCGTGGCGATCGCTGGAGACCGCAGCACGTCGACTGAAGCTGGACGACATGGCGCCGCGCCAGCGTGCTCGGGTGGACTTGTGGCAGGGCGCGCTCACCTACCGCGACAAGCGGCTGCGCGACTTCGACGCACTCGCCATCGTCGAGGTGATCGAGCACATCGACCCGCCGCGGCTGGCTGCGTTCGAGGACGCCGTGTTCGGCGAGGCGCGCACGCGCACGGTCGTCGTGACGACGCCGAACGTCGAGTACAACGTGCTGTTCGAGGGCATGGCGCAGGATCGACTTCGCCACAACGACCACCGCTTCGAGTGGACGCGCGCCGAGTTCGCCGAGTGGTGCGCAGGTGTTGCCGAGCGTCGCCGGCTGACGGTGACGATCAGTGGCATCGGGCCCGTGGACGATCACCTCGGCAGCCCGACGCAGATGGCGGTGTTCACACGATGAGGATCAAGATCCCCGACCTGTGCGTGGTCGCGCTCGTCGGCGTGTCCGGTTCCGGCAAGTCGACGTTCGGCGCGCGTCACTTCTTGCCGACCGAGGTCGTGTCGTCGGACTTCTGCCGCGGACTCGTGAGCGACGACGAGAACGACCAGTCCGCCACCGAGGCGGCGTTCTCCCTGCTGCACACCATCGTCGGCAAGCGCCTCGAGGGTGGACGGCTGGCCGTCATCGACGCCACCAGCGTGCGCAGCGAGGACCGCCGGCCGATCATCCAGCTGGCCAAGGAGCACCACGTGTTCGCCTACGCGATCGTGCTCGACGTGCCGCCGGAGGTCTGCCGCGAACGCAATGCGTCGCGCCCCGATCGCGACTTCGGTGATCACGTCATCCGCAACCAGCGCAACGCGCTCATGCGGTCGATCAACAACCTGCACCGCGAGGGCTTCCGCAAGGTGTTCGTGCTGCGCGGGCTCGACGAGATCGATGCGGCGACCGTGGTGCGTGAGCCGATGTGGCCGGACAAGCGCGACCTCACCGGGCCGTTCGACATCATCGGCGACATCCACGGCTGTCACACCGAGCTCGTCGATCTGCTGGGCGAGCTCGGTTGGGACGTCGATGCCGACGGCACGAACGCGACGAACCCGGACGGGCGCCACGCGGTGTTCCTCGGCGACCTGGTCGATCGCGGGCCGGCGACGCCGGCGGTGCTGCGGATGGTGATGAACATGGTGCGCGCGGGGTCGGCGTTTTGCATCCCTGGCAACCACGAGAACAAGCTCAAGCGCGCCCTCGACGGGCGCAAGGTGACGATGAGTCACGGGCTGAAGGAGTCCATGGAGCAGTTGGCCGGTCAGACGCAGGAGTTCCGCGCCGAGGTCGGCACGTTCGTCGACGGACTGGTGAGCCACGCCATCCTCGACGGCGGTTCGCTCGTGGTCGCGCACGCCGGTCTGCCGGAGCAGATGCACGGCCGCTCGTCCGGCGCGGTCCGTTCGTTCGCGCTGTACGGCGACACCACCGGCGAGACCGACGACTTCGGCCTGCCGGTCCGCTACCCGTGGGCCAACGACTACCGCGGTCGGGCCGCGGTGGTCTACGGCCACACGCCCGTTCCGGAGGCGGTGTGGATCAACGGGACGATCTGCATCGACACCGGTTGCGTGTTCGGCGGCAAGCTCACTGCGCTGCGTTGGCCTGAGCGCGAGCTCGTGTCCGTTCCGGCGCGCGCGATGTACTACGAGCCGAGCCGGCCACTCGCGCCGGCCGTCGCCGAGCGTCCGGCCGATGTGCTCGACCTCGACGACGTCACCGGCAAGCGGATCATCGAGGCGCGCCTCACCGGCACCGTGACCGTTCGCGAGGAGAACGCAGCTGCCGCACTCGAGGTGATGAGCCGATTCGCCATCGACCCGCACTGGCTGGTCTACCTGCCGCCAACGATGTCGCCGCCGGAGACCACCGCTCGCGACGGGTTGCTCGAGCACCCCGCCGAGGCGCTCGACGCCTATCGACGCGACGGCGTCGTCCACCTCGTGTGCGAGGAGAAGCACATGGGCTCGCGCGCGGTCGTCGTCGTGTGCCGCGACGACGCCGCTGCACTCCGCCGCTTCGGCGTCTCCGGCGCAGGAGCCATCCACACGCGCACGGGGCGGGCGTTCTTCTCCGATCCGTCGCTGACGGCGGCGATGCTCGATCGCGTGCGCAGCTCGTTCGACGCGCTCGGGCTGTGGGAGGAGCTGGAGACCGATTGGGCGGTGCTCGACTGCGAGGTGCTGCCGTGGTCGGCGAAGGCGGAGGCGCTGCTGCGCGATCAGTACGCATCGGTCGGGGCGGCGGCCACCGCAACGCTGGCGGCCGAGCACGAGGTGCTCGCCGCGGTTGCAGCGCGGATCGAGGGGGCGGCTCCGCTTGCTGCAGCCGCTGCCGATCGCCACGAGATGGCGGTGCGGTTCGTCGACGCGTACCGCCGGTACTGCTGGCCGACCACCGGGCTCGAGGGTCTGCGACTGGCGCCGTTCCAGGTGCTGGCGACCGAGGGACGAGTGCGTGCCCTGGATCCGCATCCGTGGCACATGGCGCTCTCTGCACGGCTCGCTGAGGAGGCGCCGTCCACCTTCCGGGCGACACAGACCATCACCGTCGAGCTCGGTGACGACGCATCCGAGGCGGCTGCGATCGCGTGGTGGGAGGACCTCACCGCAGCGGGCGGCGAGGGCATGGTGATCAAGCCGGCCGACGTCGTCGTGACGTGGAAGCGCAGCGTCGTGCAGCCGGGCATCAAGTGCCGCGGGGCGGAGTACCTGCGGATCATCTACGGACCGGAGTACACGACACCGCAGCAACTCGGCCGACTGCGCCACCGCGGGCTCGGGCACAAGCGCAGCCTGGCGATCCGCGAGTTCTGCCTCGGCATCGAATCGCTCGAGCGTTTCGTGCGCAACGAGCCGCTGCACCGCGTCCACGAGTGCGTGTTCGGTGTCCTGGCGCTGGAGTCCGAGCCCGTCGATCCGCGCCTCTGAGCGCGATGCTCGCGTCATGACCGAGCTGATCACCCGCGAGGACCGCGACCACGTCGTCACGTTGACGCTGCAGCGGCCGGAGACGCTCAACGCGCTGAGCCCGGCCCTGTTCGTGGAGCTCCGGTCGCTCGTCGATGCACTGGCGGCTGAGGCCGAGTCGGTGGCGGCGGTGGTGCTGCGCGGTGCGGGTCGTTCGTTCTCGGCGGGCAACGACCTCAAGGCGATCGCCGCGGGCGAGCGGGCGCCGTCCGCCACGTTCCAGGCGGAGACGATCGATGCGATCGTTGCTCTGCCGCAACCGACGATCGCCGTCGTGCAGGGCCACTGCTACACCGGCGCGCTGGAGCTGGCGCTGGCGTGCGACTTCATCGTCGCTGCCGAGTCGGCCAAGTTCGCCGACACGCACGGCAAGTGGGGCATGACGCCGACGTGGGGGCTCAGCCAGCGGCTGCCGCGGCGCATCGGCGTCGCCAGGGCGAAGGAGATCATGTTCACCGGCCGGGTGATCAGCGGCGCCGAGGCGGCGACGATCGGGTTGGCCAACAGCTGCGTGCCCGACGACCAACTCGCCGCGACCGTCGATGAGATCACCGCGGCGATTGCCGCCAACTCGTGGTTCACCAGCCGCACCGACAAGTTCCTGGTCGACGCCGGCGAGCCGCTGTCGCTCGCCGAGGGACTGGCCTTCGAGCGCGCGAACAGCCCGGGCGCCGGCCCGGACATGTTCGATCGTCTCGCTGGTCGCTGATCCTTCACATAGTTGCCATGGACATGATGTCCATGTAATCTGAATTTCGTGAGTCACGAACCCACCCCTGGCTTCCTCGTCTACCGGCTGTCGATGAAGTGGCAGGCGGCTGTCGATCAGGCGGTGCGGCCGTTCGGGATCACGCACGCGCAGTACTCGCTACTGGCCTCGCTGCGGGGCCTCACCCGCGACGGCTCGCGGCCGAGCCAGCGTGAGCTGGCCGAGCACCTCGGGCTCGACCCGGTGTTCGTCTCCAAGTTGATCGCCACGCTCGAAGCAGCTGGATCCGTGTCGCGCAGCAAGCACCCCGACGACGCCCGCGCCGTCGCCCTCTCACTGACCAAGCGAGGGATCGCCACCATCGACCCGGCGATCGTCGCCGTTCGGGCGTTGCATGAGCAGCTCACGGCGCCCCTCGGCGGCTTCGACAGCGCACGCACGAAGCAGCTCACCACCACCCTGCAGCGTCTGCTCGCTGCACCGCTCTCGAAGGAGACGTCATGACGACTGCACCCACCCTCAACGGCCAGGTCATCGGCCAGGCCGCCATCGCCACTCGCGCCGTGCTCGACGGGCTGCTCGCCGAGACCGGCGTCGCGTTCAACGACTGGGTCGCGGTCAACCTGCTCGGCACCACCGGCGAGCTGGCGCCAGTCGCGCTGGTCCAGCAACTCGCCACCGGACTGCGCATCGATGAAGCGTCGGCGCGATCGGTGGTTGCGTCCGTTCGCCGCGGCGGGCTGCTCGAAGGCACGTCGACGTTGACGCTCACGGGTTCCGGCAGCGTCCACTTCGCTCGGATCACCGCCGGCATCGCTGCCGTCACCGAACGCCTCTACGGCGACATCCCGGTCGACGACCTCGTGGTCGCCCGGCGCGTGCTGGAGACGGTCACGTCTCGGGCGCGCGCCGAGCTGGATGCGCGGCCTCCAGCTGCGACGCGAGTCGAAGCAGAGTGACCTCGTCGTTCGGCCGGCCGCACAGCTGGACCGCGAGCGGCAGCCCGGCATCGTCGAACCCGACGGGCACGGACGCGACGGGCTGACCGATCGCGTTCCACGGCGACGCCCACGCAACCTGCCCGGCCGAGCGGTTCAGCGAGCGAACGACGCCGCCGTCGGAGATCAGCGGCGGCGGGCCGGGCATCATCGGGGTCAGCACGACGTCGGCCCGTTCGAAGACGCGGTTCATCGTCGCGGCAACGGCGGCCTCGCGGCGACGGGAGCGCTGCAACAACCGGTTCGGGACTCGCCGGCCGACGGCAGCGAGCCTGCGAGTGCGACCCTCGAGTCGCTCCGGTCGCGGCATCGTCGTCACGTCGTGGGCGAGACCGGTGAGGTAGCGCACGCTGACGTTGACCATCGCTGCGCCGTAGTCGACCTGATGCTCGAACACGTCGTGACCGAGCGAGCGCAGCAGGTCCGCGGCGCGCTCGAGCGCCGCACGACGGTCGTCGGCGAGGCGGACCATCGCTCCTCGCGGCGGCTTGAACGACAACGCGATGCGCAGGCGTTGCGGCACCGATGCGAGCGCGGCGAGGTAGCCGCCCTCCGGCCCCTCGTCTGCCGTTGCGTCGAGGAAGAGCGCCGCGTCGCCGACGGAACGTGCCAGCGGGCCGTAAGCAGTCAGCCCGAACCAGGCGTCGTGGTGGTCCGGCCCGAGGGGGATGCGATCGCGCTGCGGTTTGATGCCGAACAGGCCGGTGCAGGCGGACGGGTAGCGGATCGAGCCGCCACCGTCGGAGCCCAGGGCGACGCCACACATACCCGTCGCGGCCGCAACCGCGGAGCCGCCGGAGGATCCGCCGGGCGTGCGGTTGCGATCCCACGGGTTGCGGGTGACGCCCCACGTCGGCGACGAGGTCCACGGCCACAGGGTCAGTTCGGGCACGTTGGTCTTGCCGATGATGATCGCCCCCGCGGCGCGCAGCCGGGCGACGACGTCGGAGTCGACGGGCTTTGGATCGCCGTAGGCGTCCGTTCCCCAGGGGGTGACATCACCAGCCACGTCGGCGTCGTCCTTGATCGCCACCGGCACGCCGGTCAGCGGACCGCTCGGCGCGCGACCGTCATCGATGGCGCGCGCTGCCTCGCCTGCTCGGTCGGCGAAGACGACTCGGTACGCATTCAGATCCGGGTTCAGCGCGTCGATCCGGGCGAGTGTGGCGTCGACCACTTCCGCGGCGGACACCTGGCGTTCCCGGATCAGCCGGGCCTGTTCGACCGCGCCGGCGAAGGCGAGGTCGGCGCTGTCCACGGCGTGATCGTAGGTGCCGTGCTCGGGTTACAGTCCGGCCCATGCGTGTACTCGTGCTCGGGGCGGGTTTTGGCGGCTTGGAACTGACGGCGAAGCTGTCGGAGGAGTTCGGCGATGGCGTCGAGATCACCTTGATCGACAAGGGCTCCGGCTTCGTCTTCGGCTTCTCCAAGCTCGACGTGATGTTCGGCCGATCGACGGCGGAGGCGGTGCACCACCCGTACGCCGACATCGTCAAGCCGGGTGTCCGCTTCGTGCAGACGACGATCCGCTCGATCGATCCAGTGGCGAAGTCGGTCGAGACCGATGCCGGCAGCTTCGAGGGCGACGTGCTCGTGGTGGCGCTCGGCGCGAACCTGCACCCGGACGCGACGCCCGGTCTGGTCGAGGGCGGCCACGAGTTCTACACCGTCGCCGGCGCGTTCGCATTGCGTGACGTGCTGGCCGACTTCCAGGGTGGACGAGTGGTCGTCGGCGTCACATCGACGCCGTTCAAGTGCCCGCCGGCACCAAGCGAGACGGCCTTGCTGGTGCACGACTTCCTCACCGAGCGCGGGCTGCGCGACCAGTCATCGGTGGCGTTGGTGATGCCGATGGGCGTGCCGATCCCGCCCTCCCCCGCCGCGTCGAAGGCGTTGCTGACGGCGTTCGAGGAACGTGGCATCGAGTGGCATCCCGACAAGCTGATCTCGTCGGTCGACGGCGCTCGCAAGGTGCTCGTGCTCAGTGATGGCGGTGAGATCCCGTTCGACCTCTTCCTCGGCGTGCCGGTGCATCGTGCTCCGTCGGTGGTGGTCGACGCCGGCCTCACCGTGGACGGGTGGATCCCGGTCGACTCGTTGACGCTGGAGACCTCGTTCCCGGGCGTGTACGCGGTGGGCGACGTGACCAGTGTCGGCACACCGAAGGCCGGCGTGTTCGCCGAAGGCCAGGCGACGGTCGTGGCCGATGCGATCGCCGCCGCCATCCGTGGCGACGCGCCGACCTCGCAGTACGACGGGCACGGCACGTGCTACCTCGAGTTCGGGCACGACCAGATCGCGCTGGTCAACGTCACCTTCCTCAAGGGTCAGGCACCGTTCGGCGAGATGGAGGGTCCGTCACACGACCTCGCCGTGCACAAGGTGGACTTCGGCACCAGCCGGATCAAGCGCTGGTTCGGTCAGGACTGGCCGGCGTCGCCCTGACGGTTCCGGTTTGCCAGCACCGCGAGGACAGTGCCGACGCCGAACACCGCGAGGAAGATGCCGCTCACGGTCCGCTCGAAGATGACGTCGCGCGGCTTGGTCGCGTTCGGATCGACCATCAGCAGCAGCGCGACGCCGACGATGACGCCCGACGCCACGTATGCGCGTCGGGAGCTCGTCAGAGCGTCACGGAAGCGGGTCAGCACGGTGTCGATGCCGGCAGCCTAGGACTCGGGCCAGCCGGGCACCATCACGTCGAGGTCGACGCCACCGTCGATGCCGTCGACGTCGGCGAAGTAGTGGAACTGCCAGATCACCCAGTCATCTCGGTCGGGACCTCGCAGGATGCTGCGCTCCCAGATCGGCCGATCGAACGTGGCGTGGATGTCGTACATGTCGTCGAACTCGTCCTGCACGTAGAGCAGCACCTGCTGTCCGGTGGCCGCCTCGACCCGGTCGAGGAAGACCTGCAGCTCGCGGTGGAGCACGTCGGGCGACGGTCGGTCGGAGCAGTTGTTGGGGAACTCGAGATCGACCGACGGCGGCAGGTCGGCCTCCGCACTGGGCACGATGCGCAAGAAGTTCGCCGCCTGGTCCTCGCCCGTTCGGCACAGCGTGAAGAAGTGGTACGCACCGACGGCGAGGCCTGCGGCCCGAGCGCTCGCCCAGTTGGTGGCGAAGTGATCGTCGACCCAGTCGCCGCCCTCGGTGGCCTTGATGTAGGCGAAGGCGATGTCGTCGCTGGCAACGGCCGTCCAGTCGATCGAGCCTTGGTAGTGCGACACGTCGACGCCGAACGACCCGCCGCGTCCGGCGTCCGGTCGGTACTCCGGCAGCCACGCGTACCGAACGACAAGGCCAGCGACGCCGAGCGCGACGATGACCACGAGGCCGACAAACAGGTACCGCCGCCGCCGGCGACTTTTTAGGTCCCGAGGCACACCGTGTACCAGCCGTCGTGGAACCGGTGCACCGTGGGCATGTCGCTCCGCAGGTCTGCTGCGATCAGTTGCGTCATCAGCGCGCGAGCGCCGGGATCTACGCCGACCGGCTTGACCAGACCTTCCCCGGCCTCACAGAAGGTCTCGGCGTACCAGATGATGACGAACGAGTCGGTGCGCGTCGGCTCAACTTCGACGTCCCACCAACCGACGCGACAGTCGGACACCGACGCGCAGTGGATCTCGTCACCCGCCGCGACTTGCTCGAACTCGTTGCGGCTCCACCGCCAGTGGAGGTCGTCGGCCCAGAAGACCGAGGCGACCAAGCCCGTCAGCCCCGCAAGTGTCACGAGCGTCGGGGCCGCCTGCCGAAGCCACACACCGATCGCGATCGTCACGACGCCGGCGACCAGAGCGAGGATCAGCACCACGCCGCGGACCGAGATCAACTCGTCCTCACGGCCCTCGCGGGACCGCAGGACGACGATCGCACCGCCGATGCAGCCGACAACCACCACCGCAGCCACCGCACACGCGAAGCCCGCTCCGGTGTCGGAGGGTTCCGCTGCGGCTTCCTCGCCGGCGTCCATGGCTCAGCTTCGCGCGCTGTGATCCGTTCGGACCGTCGCCTCGCGCGCCGATCAGCAGCCGGTCGCGCCGAGGGCGTGGAGCTGGTTGACGAAGTCGGTGATGCCGGACTGCGCGGCGGCGGTGGCGTCGTCGAGTGCTTGCTGGTTGCTGCCGGCGATCTTGGCGACGACGCTGCTGAGGTCGGACGAGAGCTCATCGATGATGCCGTGAAGCTCGTCGACGCCCGCCTGCTTGTCGGCGGGGATGTCGAGCGCATCGAGGTCGCGGCTGAACAACCGCAAACCGTCGTTGACGGCGAGCGCCCACTGCTGGGTCTCGATCGAACCGGGCGGGAGCGGTGCGCTGCTGATGTCGTCGTTCAGCCGCGAGCAGAGCGCCTCGACATCGGTGACGAAGTCGCCGGTCGGCTTCGTCGACTCGACCAGATCGTCCTGCACCTCGTTCGCCTCGTCGTACCAGTCGCCGACCCAGGCCTTCGACGCGCAGTTCGGCACGTCGAGCGACGCGGCGAGCCCGTCGATCTTCGTCAGCAGCTCGGCGCCGGCAGCCAGGTCGGTCGTGCCTGACTCCAGCCGACGCTCGGAGAAGTCCGTTCGCACGTCGGACTGGTTGCGCGCGAGGGCGAGCACGTCGGCCTGCAGCTCCTTCAGCGACGCCTCGCTCTCCTTCGGGCCGTTCACCTTGCCGAGGAGCTCGTACGCGTCCGAGTCGGTGATGCGCGGCAGCCGCAGCGTGTCGAACTCGAAGGTGTCACTGCCCGCTTCCGGCTGCTTGGCAGCAGCCCGTTCGGCCTCGAACGCAGCACACGCCGTCTGCAGCTTCGCCGTCGCCTTCTCTGCGGACAGCCGAGGCGTCGAGCTGCACGACACCACGACGAGCCCCACGCACACCGAAGCAACCATCATCCCCGTCCGCATCGGATCAAGCTACGCGACCGACATCGGCGCGCTGGCCGCAGACCCGATCTCGGACGGTTCCGTGACGGAATCCGTCGCAGAACCGTCCGAGAAGTTGTCAGGGCTTGAGCGGGGTCACTCGATGCGCATGCCGCTGATCGCTCGCGCGATCACGAGCTGCTGGATCTCGGAGGTGCCTTCGAAGATCGTGTGGATCTTGGCGTCGCGGTGCCAGCGCTCGACGGGGTACTCACGGGTGTAGCCGTAGCCGCCCAGGATCTGGATGGCATCTTCGGTCACGCGCACGGCGACCTCGCTGGCCTTGTACTTGCTCATCGAGCCCTCGCCGTTCTTGAAGCCGCCGTTGCGGGCCAGCCAGGCGGCACGCCAGATCAGCAGGCGGGCGGCGTCGATCTCGGTGGCCATGTTGGCCAGCTTGAAGGCGATCGCCTGGTGCTGCACGATCGGCTTTCCGAAGGTCTTGCGCTCCTTGGCGTAGTCCAGCGCGAACTCGTAGGCAGCACGGGCGATGCCGAGGGCCTGCGCGCCGACGCTCGGGCGGGTGGCCTCGAACGTGCTCATCGCCGGCTGCTTCTCTCCGCTGTGTCCGCGCTCGCGGGCACGGGCGAGCTTGGCGTCGAGCTTCTCCTTGCCGCCGAGCAGCATCGAGTTCGGGATGCGCACGTCGTCGAGCACGACCTCGGCTGTGTGCGACGCACGGATGCCGTGCTTCAGGTACTTCTGGCCCTGCGACAGACCGGCAACGCCCTTCGGGATGACGAAGCTGGCCTGACCGCGACCCTTGAGCTCCGGATCCACGGCGGCGACCACGACGTGGATGTCGGCGATGCCGCCGTTGGTGATCCACGCCTTGGTGCCGTTGAGCACCCACTCGTCGTTGGCCTCGTCGTAGACGGCACGGGTGCGCAGCGACGACACGTCGCTCCCGGCGTCGGGCTCGCTGACGCAGAACGCACCGAGCTGCACGTTGTCGGCGTCGCCGTAGCACTGCGGGATCCACTCCATGACCTGCTCGGGCGTGCCGTTGCCGCTGATCCCGGCTGCGGCGAGAGCCGAGCCCATGATCGCCATGCCGATGCCGGCGTCGCCCCAGAACAGCTCCTCGATGCACACCGGCAGCGTCAGGCCGCTCGGGTCGCTGAACGAGTTCATCAGGAACTCCCAGCCGTACAGACCGATCTTCGCCGCTTCCTGCACGATCGGGTACGGGAACTCCTCGCGCTCGTCCCACTCGTGACCGGCGGGGCGGATGACGTTCTCGGCGAAGTCGTGCACCCACTTCTGGATCTGGATCTGGTCTTCGTTGAGGGCAAAGTCGGCCATGCGCCTAAGTTACCCATCGGTAACAGGACGCGCAACTCAAGAAATCGTCGGGGTCCGAGGGCCGCGTGGCAGAGTGGTCACGAGGGGGACAACGATGATGAGCAAGCGAATCCTGGGCGCGACCGCGGTCGCGCTGATGGTCCTGGCTGCGTGCAGCGACGACAAGAAGTCCGACACGACGACAGCGCCGACCACACCCGTCGACGTGACCGTTCCCGTGACGGAGCCGGCGGCAACGACGAGCACGGTGCCGCCCGCCGAAGCTGCGGACGCGGCGACGCTGGCCGACATCAACGCTGCCATCGATGGCGCGCCCGAGGGCTGCGATCCGCTCGACACCCGGCACTGCTTCCTGCCGTACCCGAGCAACTTCTACACCGTCGCCGATGCCTCGACGGAGACCGGTCTGCGGGTGGCGCTGCCTGCCGATGGCGCGCCGAAGAACGCCGACGGACTGGCGATCGACCTCAGCGAGTGGAACCGCAACGACGGCTTCAGCCCGAGCTCGTCGATCACCACGTTCATCGACGGCCTCGATGCCGAGGCGAGCAAGCTGCCGCCGTGGACCGACCTCGGTGCGTCGTTGGAAGATGCGAGCAGCGTCGTGCTCGTCGACGTCGAGACCGGCGAGCGCGTTGCCCTGTGGGCCGAGCCCGACTCGAAGGCCACTGACCCGGCCGACCGCTCGCTGCTCATCCATCCGGCGGTGTCGCTGCCGGAGGGCCACACGTTCGTCGTCGGCCTGCGCGGGCTGGTCGGTGAGGGCGGCACGCCGATCGAGCCGACCGCCGCGTTCCGCGTCTACCGCGACAACCTGACGACCGACATCGACGCCATCGAAGGTCGTCGCGACTCGATGGAGGCCAACTTCACCGCGCTCGAGGCGGCCGGCGTCGACCGCGCCGATCTGCAACTCGCGTGGGACTTCACCGTCGCCAGCACCGACAACATTGCCGGGCGCATGCTGCACATCCGCGACGAGTCGCTGGCGGCGCTCGGATCAGCCTCGCCCGCCTTCACCGTCACGGCGGTCACTCCCAACACCGACGACAACATCGCCCTGCAGGTGGAGGGCACGTTCACCGTCCCCAACTACCTCACCGGCGACGGCGGGCCGGGCAACCGCTTCCACTACGACGTCGACGTCGCCACCGACCCCGACGCACTGCCGACCGTGAACCCCGACACCCCGACGGTGCAGGCGGGCTTCGTCTGCAACATCAGCGCGGCGACGATGGCCGGCACCGAGCCGGCGCACATCGTCGAGTACGGCCACGGCCTGCTGGGCGACAACCACGAGATCGACGCCGGCAACGTGCGCGCCTTCGCCAACGAGCACAACGTCGTGTTCTGCGCGACGAAGTGGGCAGGCATGAGCGAGGACGACATCGGGAACGCCGCTGCCACCCTTGCCTCGTTCGGCAACTTCCCGACGATGGCCGATCGCCTGCAGCAGGGCGTGCTCAACCAGATCTTCCTCGGCAAGTTCATGCTCGCCGCCGACGGCCTGGCTTCGATCCCGGAGATGAAGCGCGCCGACGGCACGCTCACGATCGACAACAGCGAGCTCAACTACGACGGCAACAGCCAGGGCGGGATCATGGGCCTGATGCTCAGCGCCGTGTCGCCCGACATCAACCGCGCCGTGCTCGGCGTGGCCGGGATGAACTACTCGTTGCTGCTCCCCCGCTCGGTCGACTTCGCCACCTACGAGGCGATCATGATCCCCGCCTACCCCAACGAGCTCGAGCGCACGCTGATCATCAACGTCGTGCAGATGCTGTGGGATCGCGGCGAAGGCGCCGGCTACGTGCAGCACGTCACCAGCGATCCGTACGAGGGCACGTCGGCAAAGCCTGTGCTGGTCGACGTGGCCTACGGCGATCATCAGGTCAGCGAGCTCAGCGCGCTGATCATGGCGCGCACGATGGGCCTGACGATCCACCGTCCGGTCGCTGCCGACGGTCGTTGGGACGAGGTCGAGCCGGGCTACGGGCTGGAGTCGACCACCTACCCGAGCGATGGCTCGGCGATCATCATCTGGGACTCCGGCATGGCCGACATCCCGTTCGAGAACCTGGCTCCCTCCGTCGGTGAGGACTCGCACGAGGACCCGCGCGCTGACGCCGACGTGCGCACGCAGAAGGCGTCGTTCCTCTTCGACAAGACGCTCATCGACGTCTGCGACGCCAAGGCCTGCACCGCCGACCACCGAGAATGACGCATCGCATCCCAGGTGTCTGGTGGGTGGTCATCAGCGCGGCCACGTACTCGTTGTTCACCGTGTGGGGCAAGGGCGTGCTCGACGACCTGCGTCCCACCGACGTGCTCTTCTGGCGGTTCGCGCTGTCGGTGCCGATGCTGTGGACGTTCGTGCTCGTTCGCTGGCGCCGCGGCGGCCCGTCACCGCGGCGAGCGTCGATCGCACCGATGCTCGTGCTCGGTCTGCTGTTCGGCGGTGTCGCTCTGTTCGCATTCGCCGCGCTCGACCACCTGTCGGCATCGCTGTACACGGTGATCCTCTACTCGTACCCCGCGATGGTGGCCATCGGCGCGTGGCTGATGGGCAAGCCGGCGCCGCGCACGCTGTGGTTGGCGGTCGGGGTGACGATGCTCGGGATCGCCCTCACCGTGCCGGAGGTGTTCACCGGCGGCGCCGACAGCGACGGCATCGGCCTGCTGCTCGTGTTCGGCAACGCCGCGTCGTACGCGATCTACATGCTCGTCAGCAGCCGCGTGCTCGATCGACGCCAGGCAGCCGCACCGTCGACGCCGCCCGATGGGATCGTGCCGTCGCTGTGGAGCATGACCGGTTCACTGGCGTTCGCCGCGGTGATCGGCATCTTCGTCGGCATCCGCATGCCACCGGACTGGGGCGCGTTCTTCTCGCTCGTCGGGCTCGCTGCGGTGAGCACGGTCATCGCCGGGGCGACGTTGATGATCGGCCTCACGCGCGTGTCGGCGCCGAACGCGGCGATGGTGGCCACGCTGGAACCAGTGCTCGCGCTGGTGTGGGCCGTGCTGCTGCTGGACGAATCGCTCGGTGCCGTGCAGGTCTGCGGCGCGGCGCTGGTGCTCGCCGGTGTGATCTGGTCGCAGCGCACCGCCGCGCAGGTCGGCGTGGCGGCCGAGCCGGGCTGACCTACACGAGCCAGGCGTCGCGGGCTGCGCCGGCGTGCAGGCCGGGACGATCCATCGCGAACGGGGCGATGTCGGTGCTGGCTTCGCCGTCGAGCACGAGCTCGGCCGCGGTGCGGCCGAACCAGGCGGCGAACTTGAAGGCGTGCGCCGCGCCGAGCATGGCGATGATCTGCGGATGGCCCGGCACGCGATCGAGCACGAAGTCGCGATCGGGGGTCAGCGTGTACAGGCACGTCTTCGACTCCGCCGCGCCGAGCCCATCGCCGACGAGGCCCTCCATGAACGCGCGCAGTCGAGCCTCGGCGGCATGCGACGGGTCGAACGTGCGCGTGTCGGGATCGACCTCGAAGCCGCCGCAGTCCTCCGCTGCTTTCACCGCATCGGCGCGGCCGAACACAGGGAAGCCGTAGAAGCTCGGGTCGTCCATCCAGATCCACACCGGGAAGCGGCTGACGGCGAACTCGTCGAGCCGAGATGTCGAGAAGTAGCTGAGCTGCTCGCGCAGCACGGTGAGCGGCACGTGCACGTCGAGTGGGGCGAGCAAGGTGTTCGTCCAGGCGTCAGCGGCGATCACCGCATGACCGGCGCGCACCACCACACCGTCATCGATGACGATCTCCACCTCACCACCGACCGAGCGAACCTCGCGCACCGGCGTGTTGGCGTGGAGCACCGCGCCCGCGCCGACGGCCAGTCGTTGGAACGTCGACGTGGCGACATCGGCAGGGACGATGCCGGTGTCGTCCTGGTGCAGCGCGGCGACGTCGTCACCGATGCGGAACGCCGGCCAGCGACGGCGCACCTCGGCACCGTCGAGCACGTCGTACGGCACGCCCTCGGCATCCATCGCCGCGGCGTAGGTGGCGATGTCGATCGCTGCATCGAGCGGAAACAGATCGATGCCGCCGGTGCGCGTCACCAGCGTTTCGTTTGCCGCTGCCTCGACCGCGGCCCATGCGTCGTAGGCCGACGCGGTCAGGCGGACGTAGTGCGGCGTGTGGTAGCTGCGGCGGATGATCCGGCTGTGATCGTGCGATGCACCGCGCACGTGCCCGAGCTCGAACTGCTCGAAGCCCGCCACCGTTGCGCCACGCGACGCCAGCCACCACGCGGCCGCCGAGCCGAGACCACCGAGGCCGACGACGGCCACGTCGACGTCGCGGGTCATGCGTGGTCCGACATCCACTGCGCGTACCACCGACCGATGTGCGCGCTGTCGTCCTCCATCGGCGCGAACCAGCCGCGCTCGAACGCACGCGACGACATGCCGCGTTGCACGCTCTCGCAGATCGACCAGTCCTGCAGGTTGACGAGGTGCCAGAAGTCGGCCACGTCGCTGGAATCGAAGTCGGCGGCGGCGATCGCGTCGGGGTGGAAGAGAAGATCCATCACCACCTCGGTGCGGTCGACGGCGATCGGCTTGATCCAGAACGCGGCGACGTGCTCGGCCGACAGGCTCAGCCACAGGTTCGGGTAGAGCAGCTCGCCCTTGTGGCGCGTGCGCTCTGCCTCGCTCAACCCGGAGAACGGCGACCGGTTGGTGGTGCCGGACATCGTGAACGTCCATGCGCCGTCGCGATGCGGGATGCCGTCCTCCCACTCCAGCGTCTGACCGCCCTGGCGGAACTCGGGCACGAGGTCGCACAGCTCCGGGTGCACCGGACCGCAGTGGTAGCACTCGTTGTAGTTCTCGGCCAGCACCTTCCAGTTGGCGTCGACCTCGTAGCGGATCGTCGCCCCGCGATCGAGCTCGGCCAACGGGTAGCGGCGCACGCGCTCGGGCGCGGCACCGAGCTGCTCGCGCAACGGTCGAGCCGACTCCGGCGACAGGTGCACCCACAGGAACCCGCCCCACTCGTCGACGCCAACGGGGTGCAAGCCGAGCTCGCCGGTCTCGACGTCGCCGAGGAACGGCGCACGATGCAACGCGCCGTCGAGCCCGTACGTCCACGAGTGGTACGGGCAGCGGATCGCGCCCATGACGTGCGAGCACGCCGGCGCGTCGGGGTGGATCAGCTGCGCGCCGCGATGCCGGCACACGTTGTAGAAGCCGCGCACGATCGCGTCGTCACCGCGCACGAGGATGACCGACTCGCCACCGATCTCCACCCGCAGCACGTCCCGCGCGCGGGGCACGTCCGACTCCCTCGCGACGGCGCACCACTGCTGCGCCCACAGCCGTTCACGCTCGATCGCGAACACGTCGGCGTCCACGTACGCGCTGCGCGGCAACGTCGGACTGAGGCGCATCGGCCGATGCTACGTTGCCGCGATGCCTGAGCACACCGTGGTCCAGGAGCGCGCCTGGGTGCCCGCCGACGACGGCACGCCCATCGCCGTCACGGTGTTCCGGCCCGAGATCGACGCACCACAGCCGTGCCTCGTCGAGGCGCTCCCCTACCGTCAGGACGACATCACCTCGAGCTACGGCCAGGCCTACCACAGGCTCGCATCGGAGTTCTCCTACGCGGTGTGTCGCGTGGACGTGCGCGGCACCGGCAGCAGCGGCGGGATCATCACCGACGAGTACCCCGACGTCGAACGCGACGACCTGCGCGCCGTGTTCCGTTGGCTCGCCGCGCAGCCGTGGTGCACGGGCAGGGTCGGCATGTTCGGCACGTCGTACAGCGGCTTCAACTCGCTGACGATGGCCGCCGAGCCCGGGCCGGAGCTCGGCGCGGTGTTCGCGATCTACGCCACCGACGATCGCTTCACCGACGACGTCCACTTCGCCGGCGGTCAGCTTCGGGCCATCGACCTCATCGACTACGTGCACTACATGGTGCCGATGAACGCACTGCCGCCGGTGCCGTCGTTGTGGGCGACGTCGCCCGTCGGCAACGACTGGCGCGACGAGTGGAAGCGACGCATCGACGAGACGCCGGCATGGCTGTTCGAGTGGTTGACGAACCAGGTCGACGCGCCGACGTGGCGACGCAGCTCGCTGCGCCTCGGGCCGGACGGGGCTGGCTACGAACGCGTCGCCGTGCCGACGATGATCGTCGCCGGCTGGGCCGACGGGTACCGCAACAACACGTTCCGCACGGTGCGCCACCTCGACGTGCCGTGGCGGCTGCTCGCCGGGCCGTGGGCCCACCAGGATCCGGCGCGTGCGCGCCCGGGCCCGCACCTCGATCTCGATCTGGAGATGGCTCGCTGGTTCGACGAGCACCTGCGCGGCATCGTGCCGACCGAGCAGGTCGCACCGATGCAGGTCTTCGTCCGCCACTCCACGCGGCCGCTGCCCGACCTCGAGCTGATGAACGGCGAGTGGGTCGCGTTCACCGATCCCGATGCGATCGAGACGTCGACGTTCTCCGTCTCCGCGGCAGGCGTCGACGAGCTGGCGGTGGTCCCCGACGCTGGTCTCGCTGCGTGGATCACGTGCGCCGGCGGGCTGCCGTGGGGGCAGCCGCTCGACCAGCGCGGCGACGACGAGCGATCGATCACCTACGAGTGGCCGGCCGACGAACCGATCACACTGATCGGCAACGCGGTCGTGTCCCTGCGCGTGCGCTCATCGGCACCGGTCGCGCTGCTGGCGCTGAAGCTGTGCGACGTGTTCCCCGACGGCACCTCGCAGCTCGTCACGCGCGGCGTGCTCAACCTGACCCATCGCGGCGTGTGGCCGAGCGACGACGACGGCGAGGTCGGCGCACAACCGCAGCCGTTGGTGCCGGGTGAGTGGTACCAGGTCACGGTCGAGCTGGAGGCGATGGCCCACCAGATCCAGGCCGGACACACGATGCGTCTCGTCGTCGCCGGCAGCGACTGGCCGAACTGCTGGACCGTGCCCGAGGCGCTCACGCTCGGCGTCGATCGCGCCTCGGTCTCGCTCGTCCTTCCGCGGTTGCAGCCCGGTGGCACGCTGCCCGAGTTCGGGCCCGGCGATGGGATCCGTGCCAGCAGCACCGAGGGCGTCACCGACGACATCGAGTGGCGCACGGAGCACGACGTGCTGCGCCGCGAGGTGCGCGCCCGCACCCGCTACGGCGGGCCGTACGACGGCAACGACGGGGCGAAGATCGTCGACTGCTACGAGGGCGAGGTCGGTGTGAGCACCACGGATCCCGGCAGGGCGTTGGCGATCGGCCACACCTCGTTCGACATCACCTGGCCGGAGGGTCGCTGCATCACCGACGCACGGTTGGAATTCCGCAGTGACCGCACGCACTACTTCGTCGATCTGCGCCTCACGGCGACGCTGGACGGCGAACCGTTCGGCGAACGGCACTGGATCGAGTCGATCCCGCGGTACCTGCAGTAGTCGGTACTACGGCGCGGTCGCGTGGCAGGCGGCCTGATGGCTCGGGCCACCGACGGCGTGCTCGATGAGCACGGGATCCTCGCCGCGGCAGCGGGCCTCCATCGCCGGCGACAGCGTGCCGCTGGCCAGCAGCGGACACCGCGGGTGGAAGCGGCAGCCGGGTGGGATGCGCTTCGGGTTCGGCGTCTCACCGCGAAGGATCTGCTGATCCATGTGCGCACTCTCGGGCACCACGGACAGCAGCGCCTTCGTGTACGGGTGCTGCGAGTTGCCGAGCACCTGCTCGGTCGGACCGAGCTCGACGATGCGGCCGAGGTACATCACCGCCACGCGATCGGCGATGTTCCACGCCAAGCCGAGGTCGTGCGTGACGGCGACGATGCCGACGCCGGAGTTGTCGACGAGTTGTCGCAACAAGGCCAGGATCTCGCCGCGGATGGAGGCGTCGAGGCTCGCCACTGGCTCATCGGCCAGCAGCAGCTGTGGCTCCAGCGCCATCGCCCCGGCGATCAGCACGCGCTGACGTTGACCACCGCTGATCTCGTGCGGGTAGCGCGGCATGAACCGCTCGGGCGGCCGCAGACCAGCGTTGGCCAGCGCGGTTGCGACGCGTGCCGACGGATCGCCCGAGAGCTTGTGGATCTGCACGCCCTCGTACACCGCCTCGAACACGGTGTGGCGGGGGTTCAGCGCGCCGGTGGGATCCTGGAAGACCATCTGCACGCGCCGGCGCGACGCCTTCGAACCGCGTCCTTCGACGGGGTCGCCGAGCACGCGGATGGCGCCCTTCGTACGAGCCTGCAGTCCCATCACCGTGCGGATCAACGTGGTCTTGCCGCAGCCCGACTCGCCGACGAGCGCGAGCACCTCACCGCGCTGCACCGTGAGGCTGACGCCGTCCACCGCACGCGCCGGCTGTGCGCCGGTGCCGAACTGCACGTGCAGGTCGTCGATCTGCAGCAGCGGAGCGTTGGGATCCGTGCTCACGCCGACGACCTGACGTGGATGCAGGCTGCGCTGCGGCCGGGACCGACCGGCTCCAATGACGGGTCGATGGTCGCGCAGGCATCGATGGCACGGTCGCAGCGGATGCGGAAGCTGCAGCCCTCGGGCAGCTTGGCCGGGTCGGGCGGATCGCCGGCAAGCCCGCGTGGCGCCATGCGCGACGACGGATCACCGATCGTCGGGAACGCGGCAGCGAGCGCTGCGCTGTAGGGGTGCTCGGCGTTGGCGAAGACCTGCTCGCTCGGCCCGTCCTCGACGATGCGGCCGGCGTACATCACGGCGATCCGTTGGCACGTCGAGGTGAGCACGGAGAGGTCGTGGGTGATGAACACCATCGCCAGGTTGCGGTCGCGCACGAGCTCTTCCAGCAGCTGCAGGACCTGGGCTTGCACCATCACGTCGAGCGCGGTGGTGGGTTCGTCGGCGATCAGCAACGTCGGTTCGCACGCCAGGGCGAGTGCGATGAGCACACGTTGACGCTGCCCTCCGGACATCTCGTGCGGGTAGGCGCGCGTGCGATCCGCCGGTAGGCCGACCTGCTCGAACAACGCGGCCACCTTGTTGCGCGATCCCTTGATGCCGTGCAGCGTGATCGCCTCCTCCACCTGACGGCCGACGCGCTGCACCGGGTTCAACGAGTGCAGGGCTCCTTGGAAGACGATCGATGCGCCGGTCCACCGCACGGCACGGAGCCGACCGGGCTTCATCGCCATCACGTCCTCGCCCCCGAGGCGGATCGAGCCCTCCACCTGCGTCGTGCGTGGCAGCAGTCGCAGCACCGCGCCGGCGATGGTCGACTTGCCGCATCCGCTCTCTCCCGCGAGACCAACGGTCTCGCCGGCGTTGACGGTGAGGTTCACCCCGCGCACCGCCGGCACCGTGCCGTTGCCAGTGCGATAGGTGACGCGCAGGTCGTCCAGTTCCAGCACCGGCTCGCTCATCGCCGCTCCCGCAGTCGAGGATCGAGGATCTCTTCGAGCGCCCGCCCGCACAACGTGAAGGCGAGCACGACGATGACGATCCCCAGACCCGCCGGCAGGTAGTACCACCACGCCTCGCGACCGATGGCGCCGGCGCTGAACGACTGCTCGAGGGTCTTGCCCCACGACACACGCGTCGGATCGCCGAGCCCGAGGAAGGCGAGCGTCGTCTCGGTGAGGATCGAGATCGGCACGGCGAGCGTCGCGTTGGCCAGGATCAGCGGCGCCACGTTCGGCAGGATGTGGCGGCGGATGATGCGTCCCTGGCCGGCACCCAACGAGCGGGCGCGGTCGACGAAGAGACGTTCGCGCACCGTCAGCACCTGAGCGCGGAGCAGCCGCGCTGTCGACGGCCAGGACGTGACCCCGATGACGAAGATCACGTTCGTCAGCGACGGCCCGAGCACCTGCGCCAGCACGATCGCCAACGGCAAGAACGGGATGACCAGGAACCAGTCGGTCAGGCGCATCAGCCCGGCGTCGACCCACTTGCCCGACACACCAGCGACGATGCCGACGATGCTGCCGATGGCGATCGTCAGGACGGTGGCGGCGAAGCCGACGATCAGACTGACGCGCGCGCCCCACACGAAGTTGGCGAACACGCTGCGACCGAGGTTGTCGGTGCCGAACCAGAACGACCCGCTCGGTCGGGCCCACGCTGGGTTGTCGTTGAGCACGCTGAGGTCTCGCTCGTCGGCGATCAGCGGGGCGAGCACCGCCATCAGCACGACGAGCACGAGGACGATGAACCCCGTCAAGGCGAGGCGGTCTCGACGGAACAGGGTCCACGACTCGGCGAACGAACGGCGGCGGCGCGACCACGTCACCGAACGCAGGGTGGGGATCTTCGTCGGCGCCGTCGTGCTCATGATCGGCGCACCCGTGGATCGAGGTAGCCGTAGAGCAGATCGGCGGCGAGGTTGGCGACGATCACCGCTGCACTGAAGAGCAGGAACAGGCCCTGCAGCAGCGGGAGGTCGGGACCCTTGATGGCGTTGAACGTCTTCAGCCCGAGCCCCGGCCAGGAGAAGATCGACTCGACGGCGATCGCGCCGGAGAGCACGAAACCGAAGTTCAGCGCCGACAGGCTGACGACCGGCAACATCGCGTTCGGCACCGCGTGCCGTCGGCGCACGAGTCGATCGGCCAGACCCTTCGCCCGGGCCAGGGTCAGGTAGTCCTCTCGCGACGTGTCGATCACGGAGGCACGAGTGACGACGAAGTACTCACCGATGTAAGCGAGGGTCAGCGTCAGACAGGGAAGCGCCATGTGCTGGGCGCGATCGAGGAACAGGCTGACGCCAGACGCGTGCGTCCCCGCGTCCTCGTAGCCGCCCGTCGGGAAGATGTGGAACTTGAACGACAGGAACCCGAGCAGCAACATGCCCAGCCAGAAGTCCGGCACCGAGTAGAAGAACATGCTCCCCGAGGTGAGGGCGGTGTCCTTCGGCGAGCCGCGCGCCCACGCCGCGCTGATCCCCAGCCACACACCGATCACCATCGACAGCGTCGTCGACAGCCCGACCAGCCAGATCGTCGGCCAGATGGCATCGGCGATCTCGCTCGTCACGGCGCGGCTCGACTGGATCGAGACGCCGAGGTTGCCGGTGGCCGTTTCGCGGACGAACTTGCCGAACTGGACGATCATCGGTTGGTCGAGCCCGAACTTGCGCTCCAGCGTGGCGATCTGCGAGTCGCTCAGGTTGCGTCCGCGGTACATCGACTGGATCGGGTTGTCCTGCACCACGCGGAACAGGAAGAAGTTGACGACCAGCACGAAGAACAGCGTGGCGACCGCACCGATCAGCTTGCCCGCCACGAACCGGACCGACATCGCCGGCTACTCCCGCTCGTCGGCCGTTGCTCGCTTGCGTGTCGCCAGGAAGACCGCGCCGAGCACGATCACGACGCCGGCGGCGACGAGCCCGATGATCAACCCCGTCGAGGTGCCGTCGTCCTTGCTCGAACCGGAGCCGACCGGGACGAGGTTGACGTACGTCGGCGACGTGTTGCTGAAGAGCACGGGCCCGGTCTTGGCCGGCTGCTGGATCCAGCCGCTGAAGCGGTCGGTGCGGTACGCCTGCAGATCAGGATCCTGGAGGAGCACGACGTACGTGCTGTTCGTGTAGAAGAAGGCGATCATCTCCCGGACGATCTCCTTGCGCTTCGCCGGATCGAGCTCCACCTTCTGCGCTTCGTAGAGCTCGTCGTACTTCGGGTCGCACCAGTTCGCGTCGTTGTTGCCAGGCGACTCGGGATCGGTGGTCAGTTCGGCGCACGTGAAGTACGACAGCTGCGGATCCGGGTCGACGAACGGCGTCCAGCCCCAGACGAACAAGTCGTACGTGCCGTCGTAGATCTGGCTGCCGAGCTGGGTGTCGTCGTACACCGACACGGTCGTGCCGATGCCGACCGCCTTGAGGTACGCCGTCACCAGCTCACCGATGGCGGGCTCCAGCGCGCTGTCGCTGCGCTGCCCGTAGCGCAGCACGAGATCGTTGCCGTCCGGGTCTTCGCGGATGCCGTCGCCGTCCGTGTCCTTGTACCCGGCGGCGTCGAGGAGCTTGTTCGCTTCGTCCGGGTCGTAGGTCAACTGGTCGGCCTCGGGGATGTCGGGCTGCCACGTGAGATCGGGCGAGACGGACAACGTGCTGCCGACCTTGCCGAGGTTCAGCGCAACCTTGTCGAAGATCGCCTCCCGATCGATCGACCGGGCGATGGCGTGGCGCACGTCGAGGTTGAGCAGCGCCGGGTTGCCGTCGCCGAGCCCGCCGGCCATGCCGTTCATCGCCAGTTCGTCGAAGCCGCCCTGCAGGCCCTGCACAGTGACGATCCCCGACTTGCCCTCCAGACCTTGGAACGCGCTGGCCGTGAGGTTGTGGGCCGCATCGATCTCACCCTGCTCGAGCGCCGACGCCATCGCGTCGCCGTTGGTGAAGATGCGGAACACGAGCTGATCGATCGGCGGCGTCTTGCCGTTCCAGCCCCAGTAGGACGGGTTGGCCTTCATCGTCCACGACTGGTCGACCTTGTGCTCGGTGAGCGTGTATGGGCCGCTGCCGACGCCGTCCAAGCCGTCGTAGGTGGCCAACGCATCGGCGTCGAGCTTCTCGTAGATGTGCTTGGGAACGATGTAGACGTCCATCGTCGGCAGCTTCGGGTCGGGCACCGACGAGGTGATCGTCACCGTCTGCGGGTCGACGACGGTGGCGGTGAGGTTCTGCGTCGTCGAGAAGTGGTTCGTCCACTCGTCGTCGCGGCTGGTGTTGATCGTGTAGGCGATGTCGTCAGCGGTCAGTGGCTGACCATCGCTCCACGTCAACCCGTCACGCAGCTTGTAGGTGTACGACAGGCCATCGTCACTTCCGGTCCAGCTCTCGGCGAGACCGGGGATCGTGTGGAAGTCGTCGGCGGCCTTGTCGGTCAGCGTGGCGTACTGCAGGTTCCACACCTCGTAGGCCGCGACCGTGTAGCCGACGGTGACGTTGGCGCTGTCGATGTCCTGTGTGAGCCCGATGGTGAGCGTGACGTTCGTCGTCGGCGGCGTCGTCGCACCGGCGCTGTGCGTTCCCACGGCGATCGACGTCACGCCGAGCACTCCAACAGCCATCACGCTGCGCCATCCACGCCGCCCAAACACTTGCCTCATGGTCCCCCCGAGAGCTGTCTTCGTCGTTCGACGCGAACCCTAGTCGCGAGGTTTCCGAGGCCCGGAACGGACGTTCCGATGTCGCGGTGAACATCTCGTGTCCGGGCTGTCTGGCTACATCAAGTACCAGTCGAGGAACCGCTCGAGTCGCTCGTAGAAGTCGATCATCGGTGAGGCGCGCAGCAGGCCGTGCGCCTCGGTCGGGTAGGTGACGTACTGGAACGTCTTGCCGAGGCGACGCAGGGCTTCGACGAGCTCCTCGGACTGCGCCGGGTTGACGCGGTCGTCCTGCTCGCCGTGGGCGACGAGGATCGGCACCTGCACCTGTTCGATGCGGTGGATCGGCGAGCCGTTGCGGTAGGCGACTCGATCGTCCTGCGGCCGGCGCATCATCCGCTCGAGGTCGAGGCGGCCGCCGCGATCGCCTTGCGCCCACGAGGTGACGAGGTCGCAGTCGCCGTACTTGGCGACCGCCGCGCGGTAGCGGTGCTGCGGATCGTCGACGACGCTGCACAGCGCCATGTAGCTGCCGTAGCTGCTGCCGAAGATGGCAACTCGCGACGCATCCACCCAGCCGAGCGTGGCGAGGAAGTCGTGGGCGGCGAGGCAGTCCTTCGTGTCGTCGACGCCCCACACGCCATGGTCGGCGCGCTCGTGGTCGCGGCCGTAGGAGGTCGAGCCGCGGAAGTTGATCGCCAGCCACGCGTAGCCCTTGTCGAGGAAGCGCTGCGCCGGGCCGTCCCACTCGTCGCCGTAGAGGGACGTCGGCCCGCCGTGCGGGTAGACGACGGCGGGGAACGGACCGTCACCCTCTGGGCGGAAGAGGAAGGCGGGGATCATCCGGCCGTCGAACGACGGGAACCAGACGTGCTCCGGAGCTCGGTGCGGCGCCGCAGCGATGGCTGCCGGCGTGGGTGCGAAGAGCACGGTCTGCTCGCCGCTTGCACCGATGCTCACGAGGCGCGGCGCGATGGCGTGCGACTCGTGTGCGGCGACGACCGCGCCGTCGAGCAGCAGGCACGGCGAGCTCCACGTGCCGCCTTCGGCGAGGAGGGTGATCTCGCCGGTGGCGACGTCGACGCGCACGAGATCGCTGACGCCATGACGGGTGCGGATGGCGGTGATCGTCGCGCCGTCGGGATGCCAGATCAGGTCGCTGAAGTCGGCGCCGTCCGTGGTCACCTGGCGCGGTTCGCCCCCAGCCACCTCGACCTCGAAGATCTCGTACCACCCCGGTGCCTCGCAGCTGAACGCGAGGCGTGCACCGTCCGGCGACCACGCGGGGCCGCGAGCGTGCATGGAGTCGAACGATGCCGCGGTCGTCGTCGCTCCATCGACGACATCGACGACGATGATCTCGCTGCAGTTGAGGTCGTCGAACGGATGGAAGGCGAAGGCGAGGCGCTCACCGTCGGGCGATGGCTCGGGGCCGACGACATCACCCTCACCCGTGTAGAGGACTGCCGGCCAGCGATCACCGGCGGCGAAGGTGACGAGCACGCTTCGCTCGTCGCGTTCGACGACGGCGGCAACTCGACCGTGCGCGACGAATGCCGGCGATGATGCTTCGATCAGCGGGCTCGGACCGCCGCCCGTCGCGGCGATCGCCTGCAGCGTGCCGCGGTGGTTGAAGACGATCGTGGTGCCGTCCGTCGACCACGCCGGAAGGTCGTCTTCCCACGACGGCGCGGGATCGCGGATCGTGGTGATGCGGGTCGGCTGGCCGCCGGCGACCGGCATCGTCCACACGTCGCTGCCGCCGTCGCGATCGAGCGTGAACAGGATGGTGCTGCCGTCGGGCGACAGGCGCGGGTGACGCGGTCGTTCGGTGGCGGCGATGTCTGCCAGGCGCCAGTGCTTCGCCGGCGGCGCGTCGGGGCGCTTCACAGGAACCGGGATGCCACCGTGCTCGTCCTTGCCGATCCAGAAGCGGTGCGGGATCTCAGCCATGCGTCTGGCGACACTATTCGCGCCCCGTAGCGTCACGCCCCATGTCGTCGCCGATCGGTCCGCCCGCGCCTCGTCCGACTGCGCGTGAGCTCGGCGTGGTCATGTCCTCCACGCTGCCCGGTCCGCTGAACGCGATCACCGACGTGCCGGGCGTGCGCGTCGGCCACGAGACGATCTGGCGTGATGGTGATGACGGCATCGCCCGCACCGGGGTCACGGCCATCGTTCCCGACCAGCTGGCGTCGATGTTCCATCGCCCGATGGCCGCCGGCGCGGCTGTGCTCAACGGCGCCGGCGAGCTGACCGGCAGCTGGGAGATCGCCGAGTGGGGCGCGCTCGAAGCACCGATCCTGCTGACCGGGACAGTGGCGGTCAGCCGCGCGCTCGACGGGTTGGCCGGGGCGATGATCGATTCGTCGCCCGCTGTCGGCATCGAGGACTTCGTCATCCCGACCGTCGGCGAGTGCGACGACTCGTGGCTCGACGAGGCGCGCCGCCGCTGGGTCACCGCTGACACGGCGCGTGCAGCGATCGACAACGCGGTCGGCGGGCCGGTGCGTCAGGGCGCGATCGGCGCCGGTACGGGGATGATCACCTTCGATCGCAAAGCCGGCATCGGCACGTCGTCACGTGTGGTCGACGGGCTCGGCACGGTCGGCGTGCTCGTGCTGTCCAACTTCGGGTCGCTCGAGCAGTTTCGCCTGCGCGGGATGCTCGTCGGTGAGCACCTGGAGCGCGTGCGGACACGCCGCGACCCGGCAGGCAGTTGCATCGGCATCGTCGCCACCGACATCCCGCTCACCCACCACCAGTGCGAGCGCGTCGCCGCTCGCGTCGGGCTCGGCCTCGCTCGGCTGGGTTCCGTCGGCCATCACGGCAGCGGCGAGATCTTCCTCGCCTTCAGCACGACCAATCGCAACGTGCGGCGGCCAGAAGGCATCCAGACCGTGTCGGTGCTCGGTGACGGTTCGCTGAACCCGGTGTTCGAGGCGGTGGTCGACGCGACCGAGGAGGCGGTGCTCAACGCGCTGTTCTGTGCCGACACGGTGGTCGGCCGCGACGGCAACGTCGCGCTCGGCCTCGAGGTCGACGAGGTCCTCGCGCTGCTCGGGTGAGCTCAGCCGGCGACGAGGCGGACGTCGGCGCGCGACTGCTCGACCGGTGTTCCGCCGGCGGGCGCCCACCACCACGCATACAGGATGCGGCCCGGCTCGGGGAGCTCGATGACGATCTCCATCACGTACGGGCCGAACGGCACCGGTTGCCCGAAGCGGATTGCTCCTGGCTCGATGGCGGTCATCGTCGTCAGGAACGGTGACTCGCCGTGGGCGATCACGAGCTGGTCGCGACCGTCCGGCCCGACGACGAGCAACGTGTGCTCCTCGTGCAGGAGACCGTGCTCGGTGGAGCGCGCCACGTAGTCGAGCGAGACGCCGCCGTTCGGCAACGAGGCGATGTCGATGCGCGCCGTGAACGGCCCACTCTCGATGCCGTCACCGGTGCCGACGTACGAGCCGGGCGCGAGCTCGATCACGAGACCGCCGCGTCCACGCGGGTCGGGCGGAACAGGCCCCAACCGAGCGCCAGCGCGACACCGATCGCGCAGAGCCCTGCGCCGGCGACGTACGGGCTCCACACGCCGACGCGATCGAACATCAGGCCGGCGAGGGGCGGGCCGGTCATCCGCCCGACTGCGGTGGCCGATTGCTGGAAGCCGAGCGCTTGCCCGCGTTGGTGCGCCGGCGCGTGCTTGGTCACGAGCGAGGTGACCGAGGGCGAGGCGAAGCCCTGCCCGAACGAGAGCAGGACGAGGGCGATGATGAGCACCGCCCAGTTCTTGGCGAACGACATGGCGATCAAGCCGAAGGCCATCAGCACGAGCCCGTTGCGGTAGAGCGCGGGCACGCCGATGCGGTCGACGAGCCGGGCGTAGCCACCGCCCTGGATGCCGACGAGCACCAGCCCGACGCCGAGGAAGACGAGCGCCGACGAACCCTCGTCGAGACCGAAGCGGGCCTTGCCGAACAGCGAGAACGTCGCCTCGAAGGCGACGAACGAGATCGTCGTGATCAGCCCGACGATCGCCAGTTGGCGCAGCACCCGGGTGCGTGGCAGCTCGACGTGCTCGCGCACGGCCGGCGCCTCGCGCTTGGTCTCCGGCAGGCGGATGAGCGCGGCGACGGCGTTGATCCCCGCCAGCGCAGCAGCGACGTAGAACGGCACGTGCGGCCCGCCCAGCGCGGCGAGCCCGCCGAGGGCCGGGCCGAGCACGAAGCCGACGCCGAACGCCGCCCCGAGCATCCCGATCAGCTTCTCGCGCTGCTCCTCGGGGGCGATGTCGGCCACCGCGGCCTGGGCCACGGAGAGGCTGCCGCCGGACGCGCCGTCGATGATCCGGCCGGCGAACAGCAGCCACAGCACGTTGGCCGCGCCGGTGACGAAGCTGCCGACCGCCGTGCCGACGAGCGAGATGATGATCACCGGCTTGCGCCCGATGCGGTCGCTCAACCGCCCGAGGAGTGGCGAGAAGACGAACTGGGCGAACGAGAAGGCGGCGAACAGCAGTCCCACCTGCAGGCCCGATGCGCCGAACCGCTCGGCGTACCGGCCGAGGATCGGCACGACGATGCCGAAGCCCACCAGGTCCAGCGCGACGGTGGTCCAGATGGTCCAGTACCCCGCGGGCAGCGGCGCTCGATGACCCCGTGACACGATCCCCCGTTCTACCCCACCCACCCCCGTCCCACCCAGCCACCCCACTCAGGCATCAGAGGTTGCTCCTGGCACAACCTGTGATGCCTGAGCGAAGGATCACGCGACCTGGCGAAGGGCTTCGGCCAACTGGACAAGAACCCAGTCGGGTCGGAAGCGCACGTCGTCGTAGGTGAACGTCAGGACCCGGCAGCCCTTCAGCAGCAACTCCGTCCGTCGCTGCGCGTCGCGCTGGCGCTCCTGCCGCGTCGCGTGCGAACCATGACCGTCCAGCTCGACGACGAGGTTGCCCGGGAAGACGGCGTCGACCCTGGCAATCGTGCGCGTGCCCTCGCGGTAGATCCGCTGCAGCTCCGGCCTCGGAAGTCCACCGCGACGCAGCAGCCGCAGGAACGCACGCTCCAGCTTGCTCTCACCGCCGGCGTCGATGACCACGTCCGTCAACAGGCGTGTGCCGCGTTGCAGTTCCTGGTTCAGTTCGATGATCGCCGCACGCAGTCGTTGCTCCGAGATGAGCCGCTTGCGGACGGCGCTGTCGACCGCTCGTTCCAGCTCGTCGCGGGTGAATCCGAACGTGTGCGCCTCGAGGATCGTTCGGTGCGCGCTCAAGCATCGAAGGCCATCAGCGATCACGATGTCTCCGGGCTCGAACGGGCGCGACGTCGAGCGGACATCGGCCGGCGACCGACGCCCCCGAGCCGACCTCGGCACGATCAACTCGACGTGGTCCGAGTTGAAGCCATCCAATCCGAGCAGCCGAGACGACGAGCGACCAGCGACGAACCCCTCTCCGCCGAGATCGAACATCCCGCACCGTACCGATCGCTTCCACGTCGACGGTGAGCCTGCGGCCGTGAACGACCGGGGCCCGGACCGTTCGATCAGGCCATCGCGGAGCCATCGGTGGCGGCGATGCTTGTCGACACCGAATCGTTCGAGTTGGTCGAGACTGATTGCTCCGTCCTGTCGGGACGCGAGCGATGCGGTGGCGATGTGGCGCTGATCCATCCGCTGATGGTGCTCGCGGGGTGCGACAAGGTTCGCGACGGTGCCAGTCAGGCATCAGAGGTTGCGCTACAAGCAACTTGTGATGCCTGAGCGGGGGTCAGCGGTGGAGGGTGGTGCCGGTTTTGGTGGTTTCGACGGTCCAGCCGGCTGATTTCAGGGCATCGCGGATGCGGTCGGCTTCGGCGAAGTCCTTGTTGGCGCGGGCGGCGTCGAGCGCGGTGGCTTGGGCTTGGACGTCGGCGGGGACCTCGTCGTCGACGGAGAAGGTCAGGCCGACGGCGTCGGCGATGGAGTGGACGGCGGCGGCGAGTGAACCCGCACGCACCTCATCACCGGCATCGGCGGCTGCGTTCGCCGCGGTGATCGCGTCGAAGACGATCGCCATCGCCGCTGGCGTGTTGAGATCGTCGTCCATCGCCGTGCGGAACGCGCCGAGCACCGAGGCATCGGCATCGGACGACGGCACGCCGAAGCGACGCGCCAACCCGTCGAAGCGGGCCAACGCCTTCACCGACGCGTCGATGTTCTCCTGGCTCACCGTGACCGGCCCGCGGTAGTGCGATTGCAGCAGCAGCATCCGGTACGCCCGCGGGTCGTAGTGCTCCATCAGGTCGAGCAGGTTGTCGACGTTGCCGATGCTCTTCGACATCTTCTCGCCCTCGCCGTCGACGACGAAGCCGTGGTGCATCCAGTGGTTGGCGAAGCGCTTGCCCAACGCCACGGCCTGCGCCCGTTCGTTCTCGTGGTGCGGGAACTTGAGGTCCTGCCCGCCGCAGTGGAGGTCGAAGCCCTCGCCCAACAGGTCGAGGCTCATCACCACGCACTCGCTGTGCCAACCGGGGCGACCCTCACCCCACGGCGACGGCCACGACGGCTCGCCGGGCTTGGACAGCTTCCACAGCACGAAGTCCGCCGCGTTGCGCTTGTTGTCCGCGCCGAAGACGTCACGATCGCCACCGCCGGCGAGCATGTCGTCGAGGTGCTGGTTGACGAGCAGGCCGTAGTCCTCGACCGTGCGCACGTCGAGGTACACGCCGTCATCGGTGCGATATGCCTTGCCGCGATCGAGCAGCTCGCCGATCATCGCCACCATCTCCTCGACGTACTCGGTCGCGTGCGGCACGTCCGTGGGTCGGGCGACGTTGATCGTGGCCATCGCCTCGAACCACACCGCCTCGCACTTCGTGGTGATCTCCTGCCACGGCCGGTTCTCGCGGTTGGCGCGGTTGATGATGCTGTCGTCGATGTCGGTGACGTTGCTCACCAGCCGCACGCGCAGCCCGGTCCACTCGAGGTACCGGCGCAGCACGTCGTAGATCAGCGTCGCCCGTCCGTGACCGAGGTGCGGCGGCCCGTACACCGTCGGGCCACACAGGTACATGCTCACCGTGCCGGGCTCGCGCATGGCGAGCTCACGTACCTCTCGGGTGGCGGTGTCGTGCAGCTTGATCATCGGGGCGGAAGCCTACGAGCGCAGGCACCAGGACGGTCTGCGGATATCAGCCGGCCGTGATCATGAGGGCGGCGGCCGTGGTGTTGGTGGCCTCGTCGACGAGGATCAACCGCCCGGCCTCACGGCTGTGGGCGTACGGCACGGCGACGATCGGCTCGCTCAGCGACAGCTCCACCAACGCCAGCTCGTTCAGCTGCACCTCGGTGGCGTCCTCCGCCTGCAGGCTGATCAGGTCGTGGCGACCGTGGATGGCCGTGACCACGGCCCGACCGGTGCGGGTGCCGTGCTTGAACCACCAGCGCGTGCCGACCTGCAGGGGCCGCTCGATCATCCAGCACAGGTTGCCGGTGACGACCTCGGAGGCCACACCTTCGCCGGCGACGAGCACGTCGCCGCGAGCAACGTCGACGTCGTCGGTGAGCGACACCGCCACTGCCTGACCGGGAACCGCCACCTCGAGGTCGCGACCGAAGCGCTGCACCGAGGCGACCGTCGAACGGCGACCGCTCGGCTGGACCGTGACCGCGTCGCCGGGGCGCAGCTCGCCGCCTGACAACCGACCGGCGTAGCCGCGGAAGTCGCTGCCCTGCGGGCGGATGACGCGCTGCACGTCGAGCCGCGCGACGTGCGTCGCCTGCTCGCCCTCGTCGAAGGTCTCCAACCACGCCAGGAGCGGACCGCCGTCGAACCACGGCGTGCTCGACGACGGCTCGACGACGTTGTCACCGAGCAGTGCGCTGATCGGGAACGGCACCACCGGCACCGGCGTCGGCAGCGCGTCGACGTAGGCGCCGACCTCCTTGGCGATGCGGTTGAACACGCCCTCGTCCCACTCGACGAGATCCATCTTGTTCACCGCGAGGGCGATCGTGCGCACGCCGAGCAACGAAGCGATGAACGCGTGGCGGCGGGTCTGCTCGACCACACCGTGGCGTGCATCGACGAGCACGATGGCCACGTCGGCGGTGGACGCGCCGGTGACCATGTTGCGCGTGTACTGCGCGTGTCCCGGCGTGTCGGCGACGATGAAGCTGCGCTCCGGCGTGGCGAAGTAGCGGTGGGCGACGTCGATCGTGATGCCCTGCTCCCGCTCGGCACGCAGACCGTCGGTGAGCAGCGCGAGGTTGACCTCGCCGTCCCCGTACCGACGACTGGCCTTCTCGACCGCGACGAGCTGGTCCTCGAAGACGGTCTTCGTGTCGTGCAGCAGGCGACCGATCAGCGTGCTCTTGCCGTCGTCGACCGAACCGGCAGTCGCGATGCGCAACGTCGAACGCGTCGCCAGCGAGGTTCCGAGCATCAGAAGTAGCCCTCGCGCTTGCGGTCTTCCATCGCCGACTCGCTGAACCCGTCGTCGGCACGAGTGGCGCCGCGCTCGGTGATCCGTGCCGCGGCGACCTCGGCGATGACGTCGTCGATCGTCGACGCCGACGAACGCACCGCACCGGTGCAGCTGGCGTCGCCGACGGTGCGGTAGCGCACGGTCTCCTCGAATGGCTGCTCACCCGGCTCGAGCTCCACCGGACCGCCAACGCTCAGCAGCATCCCGTCGCGCGGCACGACCACGCGGCGGTGCGAGAAGTAGATGCTCGGCAGCGGGATGTCCTCGGCGCCGATGAAGCGCCAGATGTCGAGCTCGGTCCAGTTGCTCAGCGGGAAGGCACGCAGGTGCTCGCCCTTGCGGATGCGTGCGTTGAGCACGTCCCACGGCTCCGGGCGCTGGCTGCGCGGATCCCACCGGCCGGACGAGTCGCGGAACGACAGGATGCGCTCCTTGGCGCGGGCCTTGTCCTCGTCGCGTCGACCGCCACCGAACGCGGCGTCGAAGCCGTGCTCGGCGATGGCGTCGAGCAGCGTGACGCTCTGCAGCCGGTTGCGGCTGGCCCGCGGCCCGGTGTCTTCCACGACGCGACCCGAGTCGATCGACTCCTGCACGCTGGCGACGACCAGGCGTGCGCCGACGCGCTGCACGAACTCGTCGCGGTACTCGATGACCTCGGGGAAGTTGTGGCCGGTGTCGACGTGCATCACCGGGAACGGCAGGCGGGCGGGCGCGAAGGCGAGCACGGCGAGGTGCAGCAGCACCGCCGAGTCCTTGCCGCCGCTGAACAGCAGCACCGGGTTCTCGCACTCGGTGGCCACTTCGCGGATGATCGTCACGGCCTCGTCGGCGAGCGAGTCGAGGTGGGCAGCGGCGGTGGTCATACGTGCAACCCACATTCGGTCTTGGTCTGGCCGGCCCAGCGACCGGCACGCTTGTCCTCGCCCGGCGCAACCGGACGCGTGCAGGGCCAGCAGCCGATGGACGGGTAGCCGCGCTCGGTGAGCGGGTTCGGCGGGAGGTCGTTCATCGCCGCGTAGAGGGCCATGTCGTCGTCGGTCCACGTGGCCAACGGGTTGACCTTCATCAGGTTGCGGACGAGCTCGAACGCGGCGATCGGCGTGTTGGCACGCGTCGGCCCGTCGACGCGACGGACGCCGGTGACCCATGCGGCCTTGCCGCTCAGCGCGCGGTTCAACGGCTCCACCTTGCGCACCGCGCAGCAGCCCTCGACGTCGGTCTGCCACAGGTTGTCGGGCACGATCTCGTCGAGCGGATGCATCACGCGCAGCTGCAGATCGAAGCGCTTGCGCAGCTCCTCCACGTACCACTCGGTCTCGGCGAACAGGTACTGCGTGTCGAGCAACGTGATCTCGGCGTGCGGTGCGGCGGTGTGCACGAGATGGGCCAGCACGGCGTCCTCGAAGGAGACGGTGACGGCGATGTCGGCTGCGTCGTAGCTGTCGAACAGCCAGCGCAGGACGTCGACGGGATGGCGGGTCTCGAGGTCGGCGGGAACGGTCGCGACAGCCATGGGAGGGAGACTATCCGGAAAGGCGACTTCCCCAGTCAAGTTTGTCTGGAATCGGCGCTCCGTAGGCTGCAACCGTGGCCTTCGACTTCCCCGTCTTCCTCGACCTCACCGGTGCATCCGTGCTGGTCGTGGGGGCCGGACCGGTCGGCCTGCGCAAGGCGGCCGGGGCCGTGGCGGCCGGCGCGGCGGTCACCGTGGTGGCCCCCGAGTTCGTCGCCGGGTTCGACGAGCTGACCGTCGAGCGGTTGCAGCGTCGCTTCGAGCCGACCGACCTCGACGCCCGTCAGCTCGTGTTCGTCGCCAGTGGCGACCCGGCCGTGAACGCCGGCGTGGCGGCTGCCGCCAAAGCCGCCGGCGTGTGGGTCAACGCCGCCGACGACCCCGAGAACTGCTCGTTCATCCTCCCCGCCGTCGGCCGCCAGGGTCGGTTGAGCGTGGCCGTCAGCACCGGCGGCGGCAGTCCGGCGCTGGCCCAGCGGCTGCGCGACCAGATCGTGCACGGCGTGCTCACCGAGCGGGTGGTCCACGCCGCCGACGTGCTGGCCACCGAGCGCGACGCCATCCACGGCGAGGGCCGCAGCACCGAGGGCCTCGACTGGGCGACCCGCCTGAATCAGCTGCTCGACCCGGACGACTGACGCGTAGCCTGTGCGGGCTTATGACGACCACACCCTCACTGCCCGAGAAGCCGTCGCTCGACGGTGTCGAGGCCCGCTGGATCGCCCAGTGGGAAGCCGACGGCACCTACCGCTTCGACCGTTCGGTGACCCGCGACCGGGTGTTCTCGATCGACACACCGCCGCCCACGGTCAGCGGCTCGCTGCACGTCGGCCACGTGTTCAGCTACACCCACACCGACACGATCGCCCGCTACCAACGTATGCGCGGCCGCGAGGTCTTCTACCCGATCGGTTGGGACGACAACGGCCTCGCCACCGAGCGCCGAGTTCAGAACTTCTTCGGCGTCCGCTGCGAGCCGTCGGTGCCCTACGACCCGAACTTCGAGCCGCCGGCCAAGGCCGACCCGAAGAACCAGGTGCCGATCGGCCGCCCGAACTTCGTCGACCTGTGCAAGCGCCTCGTGGCCGACGACGAGGTCGCCTTCGAGGAGCTGTTCCGCCGCCTCGGCCTCTCGGTCGATTGGACGTACCTCTACACGACGATCGGTGACGAGACGATCCGCACCAGCCAAGCCGCGTTCCTGCGCAACCTGGCGCGCGGCGAGGCGTACCAGGCCGAGGCACCGACGCTGTGGGACGTCGACTTCCGCACCGCCGTCGCACAGGCCGAGCTGGCCGACCGGGAGATGCCCGGCGCCTACCACCAGATCGCCTTCGCCAAGGCGGACGGCAGCGGCGACGTGCTCATCGACACCACGCGCCCGGAGCTGATCGCTGCCAACTGCGCGCTCGTGGCTCACCCCGACGACGCTCGCTACCAGCCGCTGTTCGGCACGACGGTGATCACCCCGCTGTACGGCGTCGAGGTGCCGATCCTCGCCCACCCGCTGGCCGACCCGGAGAAGGGCACCGGCATCGCGATGATCTGCACGTTCGGTGATCTCACCGACGTGATCTGGTGGCGCGAGCTCGACCTGCCGACTCGCGCGCTCATCGCTCGCGACGGCCGGTTCTACCCGGCGACGCCGGAGTGGATCAGCGGTGCCGAGGGCGGCGAGCGCTACACGGCGATCGCGGGCAAGACGTCGAAGCAGGCACAGGTGATCGTCGTCGAGCAGCTGCGCGAGACCGGCGCGCTGCGCGGCGAGCCGCGCCCGATCGTCCACCCGGTGAAGTTCTACGAGAAGGGCGATCGCCCGCTGGAGATCGTCGCCAGCCGCCAGTGGTACATCCGCAACGGCGGCCGCTCGGCGGCGCTGCGCGGCGTGTTCCTCGAGCGCGGGCAGGACATCGCCTTCCACCCCGATCACATGCGCCACCGCTACAGCAACTGGGTCGAGGGCCTCAACGGCGACTGGCTGATCTCCCGCCAGCGCTTCTTCGGCGTGCCGTTCCCGCTCTGGTACTCGATCGACGCGAACGGCGAGCCCGACTTCGACCACCCGATCCTCCCTGCGGAGGCATCGTTGCCGGTCGACCCGAGCGCGCAGGCGCCCGATGGGTACACCGAGGCGCAACGCAACCAGCCCGGCGGCTTCGTCGGCGACGCCGACGTGATGGACACGTGGGCCACGTCGTCGCTCAGCCCGCAGGTCGCCGGCCGCTGGCTCGACGACCCCGACCTGTTCTCACGCGTCTTCCCCATGGATGTGCGCCCGCAGGCTCACGACATCATCCGCACGTGGCTGTTCGCCACGGTCGTGCGCGCCCACTACGAGCACAACGCCACGCCGTGGACCAACGCGGCGATCAGTGGCTTCATCCTCGACCCCGATCGCAAGAAGATGTCGAAGAGCGTCGGCAACGTCGTCACCCCGATGCCGTTGCTGGAGCAGTACGGCAGCGACGCCGTCCGCTACTGGGCGGCCAACGGTCGACCGGGCGTGGACACCGCGTTCGACGAGGGGCAGATGAAGATCGGCCGCAAGCTGGCCACCAAGCTGCTCAACGCGAGCAAGTTCGTGCTGACGTTCCCGGCGCCGCCGGACGGCAGCACCGCAACTGCGCCGATCGACACGGCGATGCTCGCCCGCCTCGGCGATGTCGTCGCCGACGTCACGCGCGCCTTCGACGAGTACGACTACGCCCGCGCGCTGGAGCGCACGGAGTCGTTCTTCTGGTGGTTCTGCGACGACTACGTCGAGCTCGTCAAGGGTCGCGCCTACGGTTCCCACGGTGACGCCGAAGCAGCATCGGCGCAGGCCGCGCTGCGCCAGGCGATCGACGTGCTGCATCGCCTGTTCGCACCGTTCCTGCCGTTCACCGCTGAAGAGGTGTGGAGCTGGTGGCAGACCGGTTCCGTGCACCGCGCCGCATGGCCGACACTTGCCGCAGGCGGCGACTCGTCGCTGCTCGATCCGGTCAGCGAGACGCTCGGCCACATCCGTCGGGCGAAGACCGAGGCGAAGGTCAGCCAGCGCGCCGCGGTGGAGTCCGCCGTCGTCACCGCGCCGGCCGACCTGCAGCCGCTGATCGCGGCCGCCGAGGGCGACCTCTGCGACGCCGGCTCGGTGGCCGCCATGACATACACGGACGGCGACGCAATCGCCTGCGCCGTCACGTTGGCACCGGTCGAACCGTCCCCCGCCTGATCACTGTTACGCTATCAAGCGTGATCGTGACCCTGCGGCCGGACAGCAGCCACTCGCTGGCGCGTGATCTGCGCCGGCGCGCCGGGATCACCCAACGAGAGCTGGCAGCACGAGTCGGCAAGCCGCAGTCGATGATCGCCAGGTGGGAACGCGGCCACGACGAACCGCGGCTCGACGCGCTGGTGGCCATCGCTCACGCGTGCGGCGTGGAGCTCGACATCAGCCTGCGATCGCGAGACGAGGTCGACCGCGCCCAGATCCGTGAGCACCTGCGGCTCACACCGGCCGAGCGGCTGCAGAACGTGGAGCAGGTCGCCGCGTTCAGGTCGACCGCGACGCGGCGCCGATGACAGCGGTCTTCCAGCCGACGCGGATCGTCCGCACGTTGGCCGAGCATCGTGTCGCATGCGTTCTGATCGGCGGGCTCGGCGCAGTGCTGCACGGCTCACCGGCGACGACCAACGACGCCGACCTGTGCCCGCAACGAACGCCGGAGAACCTCGCTCGCCTCGCCGCTGCGCTGCGATCGCTCGGTGCGCGCATTCGCACGGACACCGAGCCGATCGGGCTGCCGTTCGACTGCTCGCCGGCGTTCTTCGAGCGCGTCGACCTCGTCAACTTGACCACCGCCGCCGGCGACCTCGACATCGCCTTTCTGCCAGCGGGATCGACGGGCTACGACGAGCTCGCCACTCGCGCTGTCGAGTTCGACGTCGATGGGAGCGTGATCCACGTGGCGAGCCTCGACGACATCATCCACTCCAAGCAGACGGCAGACCGACCCAAGGATCGTGCGGTGCTGCCGATCCTGCTCGCGCTGCGTGACGAGATCGACGCGGAGCACCGGCGGTGATCGCCGAGTTCGATGATCCGCGTCTGGCCGCTGTCTACGGCACGGTCAACGCCTACGACCCGGGTTCGCAGCCGGACTTCTACGCCGGTGTCGCCAGCGAGGTCGGAGCACAGACGATCGTCGAGCTCGGCAGCGGCACCGGGCTGATCACGCGTGACTTCGCCGCCCGCGGCTGGACGATGATCGGCGTCGAGCCGTCGGCAGCGATGCTCGACGTCGCCCGCCGCAGCCCGAACGGTGAGCTCGTGACGTGGATCCACGGCGGCGCCGACGCGATCGGCGCACCCGAGGCGGACATGGCCTTCATGTCCGGGCACGTCGCCCAGTTTTTCCTCACCGACGAGGCGTGGTCGGCGGCGCTCGGCCACCTCCACACCGCGCTGCGGCCGGGCGGCACGCTCACCTTCGAGAGCCGCAACCGGCTCGACCGCGTGTGGGCCCAGTGGACGCCGGATCATCCGTTCACGGTCACCGATCCGGTCGCCGGTGAGATCACGTCGTGGACCAACGCCGAGGACATCGATGACGACATCGTTCGCTTCGACAACCACTACCGCTTCCACGTCAGCGGCGAGGAGCTCGTGTCCCACGCCGCGCTGCGGTTCCGCACGGAGGCCGAGCTGCGCGATTCGCTCACCGCAACGGGTTTCACCATCGAGACGATCTACGGCGACTGGGATCGACGCCCGCCGACGGACGCGACACGAGAGCTGATCGTCGTCGCGTCGCGAACGTGATCAGTCGACCGGGTGATCCTCGAGCAACGCCATGGCCGCGTTGCGGCCGTTGAGCGCGATGACGCTGCCGGCAGGGTGCGTCGAGGCACCGCACAGGTAGAAGCCCGGCACCGGCGTGCGCGCGGTGAGGCGGTGCTCCCACATCTGATCGGGCATCGTCTCGCCCTGGAAGATGTGGCCACCGGTGAGGCCGATGCGCTCCTCGATGTCCGGCGCACCGAGCACCTCGCACTCCTCGATGCAGTCGGCGATGTCCGGAGCGAAGCGGCCGATCAGCTCGAGGAACTGACGCTCGACCTCCGGTCGGTGCTCGTCCCACGACCGTCCGTCGGCGAAGGCGTACGGCGCGTACTGGCCGAACACGCTCATCAGGTGCTTGCCGGCTGGCGCGGGCGTCGGGTCGAAGCCGGTCTGGAAGTAGACCTCGCCGTAGCCGACCGCGGCGTGCCCGGCATCGCACGCCTCGAACGCCGCCTGCGCCGCGTCGAGGCCGTGGGTGACCGAGATCATGCTCTGGTACGGCCACGGCGCGCCCTGCGCTGCAGGGAACACGGGCAGCCGATGCAGCGACGCGTTGAACTTCACGACCGGGCTGCGAACCTGCCAGTCGGTGAGCCGTTGGCGGTACGCCGCGGGCACCGCATCCGAGGCGCCGAACATCGTCAACGCTCGCTTCGGATCGGCGTTGCTCATCACCAGCGGGGCGCGCAGGAAGTCGCCGCCGACGAGGCGCACGCCTTCGCCCGGAACGATCTCGGCGACCTCGGTGCCGCACGCCAGGACGGCGCCGGCCTCCTCGGCGGCTTCGGCGATGGCGAAGCTGATGACGCCCATCCCACCTTTGACGTAGCCCCACACCGGGCCCTGACCTTCCAGGTCGCCCTGGTAGTGCATGAGCTTGACGCTGGCCGTGCCCCAGTCGCGCGGACCGGCGTAGGCGCCGATGACGCCCTGCCCGAAGAGCGCATCGACGAGCCGTTGGTCCTTGACGTAGCTCTCCAGCACGTCGGCGATCGAGGCGTCGAAGAGGATGTCGATCATGTGCTGGTCGTTGCCGAGCATCTCCTCCAGCTCCGGCCGCGTCGGCGAGTCGCCGATCCAGCTGTCGCGACCGGCGGTGCGCAGCTTCTTGCGCATCGTGTCGAAGATCTCCTCGTACGCCCAGTAGCCCCGCTGATCCGACTCGGAGACGCCGAGCGCATCGAGGTTGGCGGCGGTGCGGGCGTCGTCGTTCCACTGCGCGAACGACGTGCCGTCCGGCAGCGGCGCCCACAGGTTGGGGTCGGCGACGTAGACCTCGAGGCCGCGCTTGGCCAACGAGAGCTCGTCGATGACGACCTGATCGAGGAGGCCGACCACGTACGCGCACGGCGACACGGCGTAGCCCTGATCGGTGAACGGGCGCTCGAGCGTGCATGCACCACCGAGGCGCTCGCGACGTTCGAGCACGATCACTCGTTTGCCGGCACGCGCCAGGTACGCCGCGGCAGTGAGCCCGTTGTGACCGCCGCCGACGATGATGACGTCCCAGTCGCGTGCCGCCAGCTCCGTGATCGGCGCCGGCAGCCCGATCTCGCCGAGCTGATCGATGATCGCACCCATCAGCTGCGTGCCACCGAACGTCGAGCGATCGGTTGGCCGCTGTACGCCGCGGCGAGCATCGTGGCGAAGTGGTACACAGCGTCCTCGGCCTCCGTGAACACGCCGGGCACGAAGTGCGGCGAGTTGATGCCGCGCTGCACGCTCTCCACCGCACCCCAGTCCTGGCGGTTGGTGAGGTCCCAGAAGTCGACGGCGTAGCTCGGATCGAAGTCCTCGGCGGCGACGGCCGACGGGTCGAACAGCCACTGGCACTCGACCATCGAGGTGGTCGGGGTGAGCGGCTCGATGCGGTGCGTCATCACGAAGTCAGGGTGCAGGCTGACGAGCATGTTCGGGAAGATGTTGATGTAGAGCACCTGCCGCTGCTGCTCCTCGTCGAGCCCCGGGAGGATGACGCCGTTCGACGTGCCGTCGAGGCTCATCGTCGAGGCGTGATCGGCGAGGATCATCGATCCGCCGACGAATCGGCCGGGGAGGTCGTCCACGTTGTCGCCGCTGTCGGCCGGCGACACCCGGCAGAGCTCCGGGTGGATCAGCGGGCAGTGGTAGCACTCGTGGTAGTTCTCGATGGCCACCTTCCAGTTGGCCTGCAGCTCGTAGTGATGCGTGGCGCCGACGGCCAGGCGCTCGCACTCCCAGTTGGCGGCGATGCCGGCGAACCCACCGATGTGATCGTCGAAGCTGCCGGCGCGACCGTCGACGTTGACGAACACCCAACCGCCCCACTCGGCGACCGCCATCGGCAGCAGGCCGAGCTCGTCGGGGCGCACGTTCTCCATGTCGCCGGCGTGCGGCGCGAGGCGCAGCGCGCCATCGAGCTCGTAGCTCCACGCGTGGTACGGGCACTGCACGACGCCGCGCACGGCGGACGCTCCGCACGCCAGCAGCTCGTGACCGCGGTGGCGACAGATGTTGGCGAACGCGCGCAGCTCGCCGTCGTCGCCACGCACGAGGAGCGCGCCGGTGGTGCCGACCTTCACGGCCATCTGCCCGCGCACGCGGGACACCGCGTCCGAGCGGCCGGCGCACACCCACGTGCCGTCGAAGAGGTGCTCGCGCTCCCACGCCAGGACGGCCTGATCGACGTAGGCGACGCGCGGCAGCATCCGCGCCTGGCCGAACGGGGCCAACGTGTGCGCGAGCTCTTCAGGAGCGATGGGTGCGTGCGGCGCGTTCATGGTCGACAGTCTCAGCCCTTCCCGCCGCGACGCCAACGCGCCCGCTTGCGATCGTGGAGTGCGGCCTTCGCCGCCTGCCATCCGGGGATGCCGCACACGCCGCCGCCGCCGTGCGTCGCGGAGTGGGCCTGGTACAGACCGGCGATCGGCGAGCGGAAGTCGGCGTAGCCGGCGGCCGGACGGTTGTGGAACAGCTGGTCGACGCTGAGCTCGCCGTGGAAGATGTTGCCGCCGATGAGCCCGTAGGTGTGCTCCATCTCGTACGGCCCGATCACCTGACGGTGCACGATCGAGTCCTTCAGGTTCGGCGCCAGCTCGTTGTAGCCGTCGATCACGCGGTCGGCGTACGCCTCGAGCTCCGCCTGGTGCGGCTCCTCGTTCCACTCGCTCGGCACCCACTGCGTGAACAGGCTCATCACGTGATGGCCGGGCGGCGCCAGCGAGTCGTCGAACACGCTGGGGATGCAGCCGTCGCTGAACGGACGCGTCGCCGGGCGACCGCTGCGCGCCTCGACGAACGCGGTCTCGAGGTAGTCGAGGCTGTGGGCCAGCTCGATCGCGCCGGTGTGGTGCGGCTGCAGGTTCGTGCCGGGGTGCGACACGAAGTCGGGCAGCTGCGACAGGCCGAGGTTGACCTTCACCGTGCCGCTGCGGCTACGCCAGCGCCGCATCGACGTGACGAACTCGTCCGGCAGCTCGCCGGCATCGAGGTGGCGCAGGAACCCGATCTGCGGATGCACCGCGGTGACGACGAGATCGGTTTGGATCTCCGTGCCGTCGGTGAGCGCGACGCCGGTGACGCGTCCGTTGCGGGTCACCACACGCTCGACGGCAGCGGACGTGCGCACCGTGGCTCCGAGCGCGGTCGCAGCGCGGCACAGCGCATCGCTGACGGCACCCATGCCACCGCGCGGGTAGCCCCACGCGCCGAGGCTGGAGCCCTCGCCGACGTCGCCGATCGAGTGGTGCAGCATCACGTACGCCGTGCCGGGCTCTTCCGGCCCGGCCCACGTGCCGATGACGCCGTTGACGGCCATCATCGCCTGCACCGCGTCGGTCTCGAACCACTCGCGCAGCACGTCGCCGATGGACATCGAGAACAGGCGGGTGACGTCCGAGGCCGACCCGACGTCGAGCCCCTTCAGGCTCCACGCCAGGCGCGCTTGGTCGACGAGGTCCTTGGGCTTCTTCGAGCCGAGCTTCGGCGGCACGCGGGTGAGCAGCGGGCCGAGCACCTCGGCGATTCCCTCCAACCACGCGTCCCACTTCTGCAGGGCGATGGCGTCGTTCTTGGAGAACTCGGCCACCGATTCGAAGCGGTCGTGATCGTCTTCCGGCATCAGCAGCCCGCGACCGTCGGGCAGGCCGAGGTACGACGGGCCCATCGGGTACACCGTGTAACCGTGGCGTTGGAGGTCGAGACCGTGGACGATCGCATCGGGCATCAGGCTCATGACGTAGCTGAGCGACGTCACCTTCCAGTCCGGGCCCCACGGTTGCTCGGTGATCGCTGCGCCGCCGACGACGTCGCGGGCCTCGAGCACCACCGGCTGCAGCCCGGCCTTGGCGAGGAATCCGGCCGCGACGAGGCCGTTGTGCCCGCCCCCGATCACCACCGCATCTGCTCGAGCCATCCCGTGTTCCTTCGTCCCTGCTCCGGTCAACTGACTGACGCGTCAGTATGTACTGTAGACCGAAACGTCACGGTGTGGTGACACGCCACGATCCGTGGGCGAATAAGTTCGGTTCCGGACGAGGACAGGGGATCTGCATGGCCGCACAGTTCACACGTCGCCAGTTGCTGGGGCACTCGACGCGCCTGGCGCTCGCTGCCGGCATCGGCATCCCCCTGCTCCAGGCCTGTGGGAGCGAGGCGGCGTCCAGCGCGACCATCCCGTTGGCTCGCATGGACAAGCCGATCACGTTGCCCGACAACAAGGTCAAGGCCGTGGCAAGCGGCAAGTCGCCGGAGACCGGGACGTTGAAGCTGTTCAGCTACGACAGCTACATCAACCCGGACACAATTGCCGCGTTCGAGAGCGCCCTCGGCGTGACCGTGGAGTACTCGACGTTCGACACCGAGGACAAGCTCCTCGCCGGACTGACGACCTCGTCGTTCAGCTACGACGTCGTCGTCGGCGCGACCACGCTCGGCCTGCCGAAGTACGTCGTCAGCGATCTCGTCCAGCCGCTCAACCGCGAGTACCTCCCGCACTTCTCCAACGTGCTCACCAGCCTGCAGAACCCGTACTACGACCAGGGCTCGAAGTACTCGATCCCGTACACCGTGTACACCACCGGCATCGCCTACCGACGCGACATCGTCGACCCGGCGCTGTTCGACGGAGAGGACGCGTGGAAGGTGCTATGGGACCCGCAGTACAAGGGGTTCGTCGGCATCATCGACGACGCTCGCGAGGTGCTGACCCTGGCGATGTACTACCGCGGTCTGACCGACACGAACACCGCCGACAAGGCCATCCTCGGCAAGGCCGAAGCCGACGCCAAGGACCTCATCAGCGCCACCAACGCTCGCCTCGACATCCTCGCCTACCAGAAGATCCCCGACGGCACGTCGCACGTCAACCAGGCGTGGAGCGGTGACATGCTCGCCGGTCTGCAGTACCTGCCTGAGGGGACGAGCTCGGACGTGCTCGGCTACTGGGCGCCGACGCGCACGACGGTGGCCAACGACTTCTCGGTCATCCCCGCACGCAGCGAGCGTCCCGTGCTGGCGCACGCGTTCATCGACTACCTGCTCGACCCGGCCAACGCGCTGCAGAACTTCGAGTACGTCGGCTACCAGCCCGCGGTGATCGACCCGTCACCCGACTCGCTGATCTCCGGCGAGCTCGTTCCCACCCATCTCACCACCGCGCTCGTCAACGACGACCAGGTCAACCAGGGCTACCGCCTCGATGCGCTGGCGCCGAACGTGCAGCTGCTCTGGGACGACGCGTTCAACCGCATCAAGGCCGGGTAGTTGACCGGACGGCGAACCCGCGGCGGCGCGCTCTGGGCGACGCTCACCCTGCCGGGCACCGCCTGGCTGGTCGCGTTCTTCCTCGTGCCGTTCTACGCGATCTGCTGCGTGGCGTTCGGTGGGGTCGACCCGATCCTCCTGCGCCCGATCCCGCGCTGGAACCCGTTCCAGTGGCAGTTCAGCTCGGCGAGCACCGTGCTGTCCGACGTGTTCGGCGGCTCGCTGGGCAAGGTGCTGCTGCGCACCGGCCTGTACGTCGGCATCGCCACCGCGCTGTGCTTCGCCATCGGCTACCCGGTCGCCTACTTCGTCGCCCGCCATGGCGGCAAGCGCCGCAAGCTGCTGCTGCTCCTGCTCATCCTCCCGTTCTGGATGAGCTACCTGATGCGGATGCTCGCCTGGGTCAATCTGCTCAACCCGGAGGGCGGATGGGCAGCGCGGTTCCTGAACTGGATGCACACCCCGGCGATCTTCCACGCCATCGGCCTCGGCGACGGAACGGGAACGTGGTTCACCCAACCGATCACCGTCATCCTCGGACTCGTCTACGGCTACATCCCGTTCTTCATCCTGCCGCTGTACGCAGGGCTCGACCGCCTCGACCAACGGCTGATCGAGGCGGCGCGCGACCTCGGCGCAAGTGGTGCGGCGACGTTCCGGCGCGTCACCCTGCCACTGTCGATGCCGACGCTGCTCGCCGCGCTGGTGATCACCGCGCTGCCGATGTTCGGCGACTACTACACGAACAACATCCTCTCCGGCTCGCCGCGCACGACGATGATCGGCAACCAGATCGAGTCACTGACGCGCAGCACGCAACCGCAGCGAGGCGCGGTGCTGGTGCTCGTCATCTCGGCGCTGCTGCTCGTGTTCATGGGCTACTACCTCGTCGTCGTCACCCGCCAGACGCGCGAGTCGAACGAGGCCCGAGGGTGAGCGACCACCAGCGCAACCCATGGGCCAAACCGCGCACGATGCGCCTCATCACCTGGGCCTACGTCCTCTGGTCGATCGTGCCCGTCGGCATCGCCATCGCCTTCTCGTTCAACTCGGGCAAGAGCCGCAGCAGCTGGCAGGGCTTCTCGTTGCGTTGGTGGACCACGGACGCAGGGTCGGTGTTCAAGAGCGACGACCTGCACTCGGCGCTCGTCAACAGCCTCGTACTGGCCGTCACCACGATCGTCATCACCGTGCCACTCGGGGTCGCGCTGGCGATCGGGTTGAGCCGCTGGCAGTCGCGCACCGCGAAGGCGTCGAACGGGATCATGCTGCTGCCGTTCGTCACGCCGGAGATCGTGATGGGCGCCGCGTTCTTCATCGTCTTCACCCAGCTGTACACGTCGATCGACCTCGGCCGTCCCGCGCAGATCCTCGGTCACGTGACGTTCACGCTCTCGTACGTGGTGGTGATCATGCGCGGCCGACTCGCCGGCGTCGGACGCACCTACGACGAAGCCGCACGGGATCTCGGGGCGACGCCCGTCCAGGCGCTGCGACTGGTGATCATGCCGCAGCTGTGGCCGGCCGTGATCGCCTCGGTGGTGATCGTCTTCGCCACCTCGATCGACGACTTCGTCGTGTCGTCGTTCCTCGCCGCGCCTGGCTCGGACACCGTGCCGATGCGGCTCTACGCGCAAGCCCGCGGCGGCGCCACGCCCGCGCTCAACGCACTCGCCACCTTCGTGCTGCTGATCACCATCGCCGTCATCGGCGGCGGGCTCGGCCTGATGGGCATCATCCGCCGCAAGCGCGGCGGCGACGGCAGCTCGATCAGCGACTTCACCGGCCTCAGCGTCTGACCCTCAAGCATCGGCGCTGCGGCGCCGATCCTTGGTCGTGAGCATCGAGGCGGGCGTCGAGCCGAGTGGACCTCCCCCGGTGTTCCGCGTTGCCGGTGAGGGCGCCGAGCTGCGGAGCACGTGGCCGCTCGCGTGGATCGCGATCACCGCCATCGCCGTGGTGATGCTGAGCGCCGCCGTGCGACTCCTGCTCACGTTCGGCCAGGCGTCCTCGCTCAGCGACACCCTGCAAGCCCTCGCCCAAGACGATCAGCGATCCGCCATCTCGTCGCTCGACGAGGTGTTCCGAGCGTTCGATCGGATCGATGCGCTGGACGCGCTCACCCCTGCTCTCGTCGTCGTCGCTGCAGGCTCGTTGGCGCTCTGGGCTCGGTGCGTCGCTTCGAACGCTCGGACACGAGGTGTCGAGACGGTCAGTGTGAACAAGGCAACCTTCTGGTGGTTGCTTCCGATCTTCGGACCGCCGAAGGCCATCTACCAGCTCCGCAACGCTGTGCTGGGCCTCGGCTACTCGAGCAAGCACCTCGCCCGCTGGGTGCTTGCAGGCTTCGCCTTCCTCCTGATCGGCATCCCCGTCCTCCTCGTCGGCGGCACGTCGATCTCGCTGACGAACGACGCACCTGCGACGCTGCGAGCGTTGCGCCGATGGAACGTCACGCGCACGATCGACCTGGTGTTCCTCGTCGCGTACGGCGTTCAGGCGATCGTCGCGATCCGACACGCGGATCAGGCGGTCTCGCGCATCTAAGTCGGACCGTTTGATCGCAAACCCACCGTCACGGTGGGTTTGCGATCAAACGGTGCGGCGGGACGGATCAGTCGGCGACGAGGCGGAGGGCGTCGGCGGGGACGTAGGCGTCCACCAGGCCACCTTCCTCGGCGCACAGGCGGGTGCCGTCGTTGGCGACCAGCGCCTGAAGCGCGGCATCACCGATCTTCATGTGGACCTGGGTGACCGGGCCGACGTAGACGAGCTTGTTGACGACGCCGCGCAGGCAGTTCGCACCACCGAGCCCGGCGGGGTGCAGGCGCACCCGCTCGGGCCGCACGACGACGTGGCACTCGCCCGTCGCTGCGTCACCGGCAGACGCATCGAGGTCGGTGCCGGCGACGCGCACGCGGCCGCCGCCGAGGTGTTCGGCCGGCAGCAGGTTGGCCACGCCGAGGAAGTCGGCCACGTAGCGGTTCACCGGGTTCTCGTAGATGTCGCGCGGCGTGCCGACCTGCACGACCTCGCCGTCGCGCATCACGGCCAGGCGGTCGCTCATCGTCAGCGCTTCCTCCTGGTCGTGGGTGACGTAGACGAAGGTGATGCCCACCTCGCGCTGCAGCGAGGTCAGCTCGAGCTGGAGGTCCTTGCGCAACTTGGCGTCGAGCGCCCCGAGCGGTTCGTCGAGCAGCAGCACGCGGGGTCGCAGCACCAACGCCCTGGCCAGCGCGACACGTTGCTGTTGGCCGCCGGAGAGCTGGTGCGGCTTGCGCTTGGCGTAGCGCTCCAGACGCACGAGGGCGAGGGCGTCGGCGACACGTCGCGACGTGTCGCTCTTGGGCACGTCGTGGAAGCGCAGTCCGAAGCCGACGTTGTCCTCCACCGTCAAGTGCGGGAACAGGGCGTAGCTCTGGAAGACGGTGTTCACCGGGCGACGTTCCGGTGGCGTGTTGGTGATGTCCGCGCCGTCGAGCCACACGCTCCCGTCGTCGGGTCGCTCGAAGCCGCCGATCAGGCGCAGCGTCGTCGTCTTGCCGCACCCGCTCGGACCGAGCAGCGAGAAGAACTCACCCGACGCGATCGACAGGTCGATGCCCTTCAGCACCGTCTGATCGCCGTAGTTCTTGGTCAGCGTTCGAAGCTCGATCGCACCGCCACCGGCGGCCTGCGGTTGCATGGCTCGTACCTATCACATCCACGCGGCGCAGGTGCCATACTGATTGGCAAGTCAGTCAGCCAATGCCCTGCACAGGACGCCAACCCATGTCGCTCCCGAACGCCACCACCCTGCCGGCCGCCTGGTACGCCGACGCGACCCACCACGCGCGTGAGATCGACGCCGTCTTCCGACACGGATGGTCGTGCGTCGGCGTGGTGGACGACGTCGCTCGCGTGGGGTCGTACTCGGCGGTCGACGTGGCCGGCCTCCCGGTGCTGCTGACGCGCTCGCTCGACGGCGAGCTGCGCGGCTTCCTCAACGTGTGCCGCCATCGCGGCGCACCCATTGCCGAAGGTTGCGGCGCGGCGCGAGCGCTCGGTTGCCCGTACCACGCGTGGGTCTACCGACTCGACGGAACGCTGTCGCGCGCCATCGGGATGGAAGGCGTCGAGGGCTTCGACGTCGACGACCACTCGCTCTACCCGGTCAGCATCGCCACGTGGGCCCGCTTCGTGTTCGTCCACCCCGACCCCGACGCACCCGCCTTCGATCTCGGACGACTCGCTTCGGTGCTCGACCCGTTCCCGATCGAGGACTTCGAGCTCGCCGTGCGCGAGGAGCACGAGCGCGAGTTCAACTGGAAGGTGTTCGTCGAGAACTACAGCGAGAACTTCCACACGCCGTTCGTCCACCCGGAGCTGATCGTCAACGGCTGGGAGTACCCGATCGTCACCGACGGCCAGATCAGCTTGGCGTGGGATCGGCCGCTGGAACCGCGCAACGCCGCCGAGCGCGCCCTCGCTGCGGCGGCACCCGGCGAACCCGGCTGGGCCGACGTGGCCGCGTGCCAGATCGACGACGTGTTCATCGCCGGCGTCTACGTCACCGCCTTTCCCAACCTGATGGTCAGCACCTTCCCGCGCTACCTGTCGGCGCTGCACCTCGCCCCGATCTCCTCCACGCGCAGTCGCCTGCGCGCCTACCGCTTCTGGACGCCCGATGTGCCGCAGGACCGGCGCGATGCCGACCTCGCCGCCAGCCGCGTCGTCGCCGCGCAGGACCTCGACATCTGCGAGCAGGTGCAGCGCGGCTACACGGCCGGCGTCGACACCAACGGACGGCTGTCGGTCACCCACGAACCCGGCGTCTTCCACGTCCACGAGCTGGTGCGTGAACGGATCGGTGCGCACCGGTAGCGTGCGCGACCGGTGAAACGCCCTGCGAAGAAACCCGTCGACGAGCGGCGCAACGAGATCATGGAGACCACCATCGAGGTGGTCATGGAGCGCGGCTTCGGGGCGACGCGCGTGCAGGATGTGGCCAAGCGGCTCGGCGTGTCGACGGGTCTCATCCACTACCACTTCGACAGCAAGGACGCGCTGCTCTCGGCCGCGTTCGAGCACGCTGCGCAGCGCGACCTCGAACGCCTCGCCCACGAAGTCAACATCGAGGCGTCGGCGACCGAGCGGTTGGAGCGCACGATCCTGCTCTACGCGCCGGAGGCCGCCGAGACCGGCTGGGTGCTGTGGATCGACGCATGGGGTGAGGCGCTGCGCAGTCCGACCTTGCGCCAGATCAGCCAAGACCTCGACGTCGCTTGGAAGAACCACCTCGAAGCCGTCGTGCGCGCCGGCGTGACGAGCGGCGAGTTCACCTGCGACGACCCCCACGCCGCGGCATGGCGACTGGCCGCGCTGCTCGACGGGCTCGGTGTGCAGGTGACCGTGCACGAGCACGTCATCTCCCGCGACGACCTGCGCGACTGGGTGCTGCACGCGGCGTGCCTGGAGCTCGGCATCCCCGAGTCGGCGTTCACCACGTCGGCGGCCGGGCGCAAGCGTCGTCGCAAGCCCGCCGGCATGCGTCGTCGGTAGCGTGGCGCAGATGTACGACGTCGCCATCATCGGCGCCGGCCACAACGGTCTGGTCGCTGCCGGTCTGCTCGCCAAGGCCGGCAAGAAGGTCGTGGTGCTCGAGTCGCGCGACGTCATCGGCGGCGCGGCGATCACCGAGCAGCCGTTCGGCCCCGACTTCAAGGTCACCGCGCTCAGCTACGTCGTCAGCCTGATGCCGCCGGCGATCAGTCGCGAGCTGGAGCTGGATCGGCACGGCTACGAGATCTTCCCGCAGGGCCCGTACTTCGTGCCCTACGAGGACGGCCGCTACCTGACGATGGCCGACGACGAAGCCGAGCGCCACCGCCAGATCAGCAAGTTCTCGAAGCACGACGCGGATGCGATGGTGCGGTGGGACGAGTGGCTGTCGAGCCTGGCCGCGGTGCTGGGACCGATGCTGTCTGCAGTGCCGCCGAAGGTCGGCTCGAAGCGCCCCGGCGACCTGGCCGACATGGCCCAGCTCGGTTGGCAGCTGCGCCACCTCGACGTGCAGATGGTCGGCGAGATCACCCGCCTGTTCACGTCATCCGTCGCCGACCTGTTGGAGGAGGCGTTCGAGAGCCCCGAGCTGCGCGGCGTGCTCTCGGTCAGTGGTGTGATCGGCACGTGGGCCGGCCCGCGCTCCCCCGGCACCGCGTACGTCATGGCCCACCACAAGATCGGCGACATCGGGCCTGCCGGCGGCGCCGACTCGAAGATCGGCGCGTGGGGCTTCCCTCGCGGCGGGATGGGTGGCGTCACCGACGCGCTCGCTTCGGCGGCTCGCCGCTTCGGTGCCGAGATCCGCACGAACGCGCCCGTGCGCCAGGTGATCGTCAGCAACGGGCGGGCCAGCGGCGTGGCGCTGGCCAACGGCGACGAGATCCGCGCCGACGCGGTGATCACCACCGTGCACCCGAAGATCGGCTTCCTCAAGCTCGTCGAGCGCAAGGAGCTCCCCGACGACTTCGTCTCGTGGATCGAGCGGTGGAAGACGCGCAGCGGCACGGTGAAGGTCAACCTCGCGCTCGACACGTTGCCCACCTTCACCAGCCACCCCGAGTTCTCGCCGGACATCCACGGCGGCACGATCGTGATGGCGCAGTCGCTCGACCGCGTCGAGGCCGCGTTCCAAGACGCGGTGTCGGGTCGCGCGGCGACGCTGCCGTTCGCCGACATCTGCATCCCGAGCGTGCTCGACGACTCGCTGGCGCCCGACGGCAAGCACGTGATGAGCATGTTCACGCAATGGGTGCCGCACGTGTGGGCCGACGAGCCGCACACCGCCGAGCTCGAGTCCTACGCCGACCGGTTGATCGCATCTGTCGAGGCGGTCGCACCGGGCTTCACGTCGTCGATCATCGGCCGCCAGATCATCGGGCCGTACGAGATGGAGCACACCTACGGCTTGATCGGCGGCAACATCTTCCACGGCGAGCTCTCCGCCGGGCAGCTGTTCCACATGCGTCCCGCGCCGGGGTACACCGACTTCCGCACGCCGATCGAGGGGCTGTACCACGCCAGTTCGGCGACGCACGGCGGCGGCGGGGTCACCGGCATCCCCGGGCTCAACGTGGTGCAGGCGATCCGCCACGACCAGCACACCGTGCGCAGTCGTGTGAAGGCCCGCCTCAGTCGTTCAGGCTGACCGCTTCGTCGTTCTGCCAGTGGTCGAGGCCACCGAGCATCGCTGCGAACGTGCGCACGTTGGCGATGAAGCGATCAGCGTCCGCGTCGGTGTGCTGCACCGACAGCGTCCACTGCTCGCTCTTGCCCCACGGCGGGAGGAACACGCCGTTGTTGTGCTGCACCAACCAGTGCGCGTGGCTCAGCTCGCCGTGCACTTCGAGGAAGCCGCGGTAGTCGCGCACCGGCGTGGGGTGGAACACGATCGCGCCCTTCGCTCCGAAGCGGCGGACGTAGATGGGCACGCCCACTGCGGCAAAGGCTTGCAGCGCGGCAGTGCGCATCCGGTTGCCGAGCCGATCGAAGTGCGCGTACGCGTCCGGCGTCAGCACCTCGGTCAACGTCGCTCGCGCCGCAGCCATCGTCAGCGGGTTGCCGTTGAACGTGCCGACCTGTTGGTAGCTGCCGTCGACGATGTGCTCCATCACGGCGGCTGACCCACCGATGGCACCGCACGGCACACCACCGCCCATGCCCTTGGCCAAGCAGATGATGTCCGGCTGCACGCCGAGCATCGCCGTTGCTCCGCCGGCGTGCACCGACAGGCCCGTCTTCACCTCGTCGAAGGTCAGCAGGACGCCGTGCTCACGGGTGAGTGCGCGCACGCCCTCGAGGTACCCGGGGTCGGGCGGGACGATGCCCGCGTTGAGCATCATCGGTTCCATGATCATCCCGGCCACCCGACCGCGGTGCTCGTCGAGCACCGCGGTGAGCACGCCGAGGTCGTTGAACGGGACGACGAGGCAGAGATCGGCGACGACCTGCGGGATGCCGGTGCCGGCGAGCACGGAGTGCGGGCGCTCGCGAGGCCCGAGCTCGTCGAGCTCGTTGTAGTAGCTGACCATCACGGCATCGTGGTGGCCGTGGTAGCTGCCTTCGATCTTGATGATCAGGTCGCGACCAGTGGCAGCGCGCATCAGGTGGATCGCGTCCATCGTCGCTTCGGTGCCCGAGTTGCAGAAGCGCCACAACGGCAACCCGAAGCGTTCGGCCAGGTTCTCGGCCACGACGATCGCGTCCTCGGTCGGTTGGGCGAAGTGCGTGCCGCGACGGACGCGTCGTTCGACCGCATCGACCACCGCGGGGTGAGCGTGTCCGACGAGCATCGCTCCGTAGCCCGCGTGCAGATCGACGTAGTCCGTGCCGTCGACGTCGACGACGTGCGAACCCTCGCCGTGACTGAGCCACACCGTTGCCGGGCGAGCGATCATCCAGCTGGACGTCGCACCGCCCGCGAGCGAACCTCGCGCACGCGCGGTGAGCGCTGCAGACCGCGGCTGGCGGGCGAGGAACACCTCCTCCTGCTCGACGATCAGATCGTCGATGTTCCGTCCTACGTCCAGTGTCGCAGCAAGCGCTGGCATGGAACTCACAGCCTTTCGGTGTCGAGTTGACTGACTGACGCGTCAGTCTACTCGCGTTCGCGCCACCCGTCGATCATGGCCGCCCCTGGCCGAATCGGAAGGGGTTCAGTAGCATCGTGCGGATGTTCCGGCGGCTGGCGATCCTTGCGGTGCTCTGCGTCGGAGTCGGCGCGCTCGACATCGGGGCCGCGAACGCCGATGACCCGACGACGACCGAGTCGACGACGACCGAGTCGACGACCACCACCAGCCCCACCACAACCGTCACGCCGACCACCGACTTCGGCGCCGCCACTCCGGGCAGCGTCGCCACCCGCGGCTCCACCGCCCAGGTCACGCCGACCGAGCCCCCTCCGCCCACCACCGCGGCGCCGGTGGTCACGACGCCGCCGCCGCCGCCCTCGACGGCGATCCCGGCGAACAGCGGTAGCGGACGGCGGGCGATCTACTCGAAGAGCCGTCAGCGCGTCTGGATCGTCGAGGCCGACGGTTCGTTGGTGCGCACCTACCTCGTCTCCGGTCGGATGAACCAGCCGAACCCGGGCACGTACAAGGTGTTCTCGCGCTCGGCCTACACGTGCAGCATCGTCCACACGAACGTCTGCATGCGCTTCATGGTGCGGTTCACCAAGGGCCCGACGGGCGACAACATCGGCTTCCACGAGATTCCTCGTCGCGATGGCGTCCCGTTGCAGAAGGACAGCCAGCTCGGCCAGGCGCTGAGCGGCGGATGCGTGCGCCAGGCGACCGGCGATGCCGAGCTGATGTGGTCCTGGGCCGGCATCGGCACCACCGTCGTCGTCATCGCCTGACCCGAGCGCAGACGCGCTCGTGGCCGACCGGTCATCAGGACGAGTGATGAGCGGCCGGCCACGAGGAGCACGGACGAAGCTGCTCGCCGGCACCAGCCCGAGGAATGGGCCGGTCGGACGTCAGCGGGCAACGGGGGGCGTCAGTGCAGAGCGGCTCAGTGGAAGAGGTTGGTGGCGGCGCCGAGCAGACCCGGCAGGGCCTTGCGGACGGTTGCCAGGACGAGGGCGACGAGTCCGACCTCTTCGAGGCCGAGACCGCCGTCATCGCCGCTCGATCCGGTCGAGCCGGTCGCCCCGGTGCCCGTGCCGGAGCTGGTGCCGTGCGACCCGGTCGGGGCCGCCGACGAGGCGACGGCGGCGCCGCACGACGACCCGCCGCTACCGGTGCCGCCTGTCTGTGCCTTCGTCGTCGTCGACGCGGTGACCGTCGTGTCGGCGGGCAGGATGCCAGGGACCGTCGGCAGCGTGACCGCCGGGATGTCGATCGCCGGCACCGACGGGAGCGTGATCGCGGGGAGCGTGATCGTCGGCAGTGACGGGGTGCCACCGCCCACGATCGGCAGTTCGATCGGCAGCGACGGCAGGCTCGGCAGGGTCAGCGGCGGCAGGGTCAAGGGCGGCAGGGACAGGTCGGGCAGGCCGCCTGGCAGCGTCGGCAGGGTCAGCTCCGGCGGGTCGACGGGGAGCGTCGGCACCGGCAGGCCGCTGGGCACGGTCACCGGTGGCAGGCTCGGCGTGGGCAGTGCGGTGCAGATGTCGACGCCGACGTGCTTGGTCACGTCGCAGACCGGCTGCAACGGGCCGGGGTCGGCGGCTTCGGCGAACCGGGTCATCGAGGCGAGGGCGACGAGCCCGACGCCGGCGACGATTGCCGTCATCCGCTTGCTGGAACGGTGCTGCATGGCTCCTCCTTCAGGTTCCGGCGCCACTCGGATGTGGTGCTCGGTTGTGGTTGGACCACCCCTCGAAGTGCCCGCACGACCAACGCCGACGCGGCGATGATGACGAACGGATGACGAAAACCGCCCGATGAACGCACACCGCGCGCAACCGCGAGCTCCCTTGCCGACGGCTTGCTGTCGACGCGCGCTTGAGCGCTGAACGAGCTACTCGGCGGGTTCGCTCGAAGGTGCTTCGACGGGCGCGGTGAGCACGCTCGGCGGCGCTGCAGTCGGAGCGACGAGACGCCCGTCGGCGAACGCAGCGAGCACGAGACCGAGCCATGCACGGCGCACCGCGTCGGGCCGGCCGGGCACCGTCGGCACCGTCACGCGCGACACGATCCGGTCGTCGCCGATGTGGACGATGCCGACCACCGATGGCTCACCGGTCAGCAGCGACCGCACCGCGTCGTCGCTCTGCAACGCGGCGACGAGCTGCTCGATCGTTGCCGCCACATCGGTGAGCGAGCTCGAACGCGACACCTCGACGTCGAGCAACGCCAGCCCGACCTTGGACAGGTTCGCGACGCGCACGACGCCGCCATGCGGCACGTGCCACACCCGCCCTTCGCCGTCGCGCAGGCGCACGGTGCGCAAAGTGATCCGATCGACGACGCCCGAGGCGAGGCCGAGGTCGACCTGATCGCCGACGCCGTACTGGTCCTCGGCGAGCACGAAGAAGCCGGAGATCACGTCGCGGATCAGCGTCTGCGCGCCGAACGCCACCGCGCCACCGACGACGGTGGCGGTTGCGACGAACGCGCCGATGTTGATCCCGACCTCGCTGACGATGGTGATCGCCGCAGCGGTCCACAGCACGCCGACCAGCGCTGAACGCAGTGCGGTGGCGAGCGCGCGTTGACGAGCTTCCGCACGGCCACGATCGGCGCCCATCTCGAGCGTGCGACGCAGGATCCGGCGCACGACCGTGCGCAGCAGCAGCGTGGCCAGCACCGCCACGAGCAGGATGATCACGATGCGCATCGGTGTCAGCAGGTGCAGCTCGTCCAGGCGTTCGACCCAGTGCGGGCGTTGGCCGGCGATCAGCGCTGCAACGGTCATCGCGGCCGAGGCTAACGGGGCCCGACCTGAGCGGCGGCGACCTGCCCGGTAGCCTCATCGCCCGATGACGACGATCGAACCGGGCGACGAACAACAGCCCGAGCCCTCGCCGGACGGCAAGCCGTTCCGACGCAAGCACTCCGGCGCGCAGCGCCTCGTGCTCGGCCTCAGCATCGTCGTGATCATCGCCTGCTTCGTCGGGGCCGGAGTGCTGCTGGCGGCGAAGAACACCGTCGAGTCGTTCGCTGCATCGCCCGACCTCGACATCACCGCGCCGCCCACCGTCGGCAACTCGGTCGACCCGGGCCCGCCGGCCACCGATCCGGAGACTGGCGAGACCGTGCCCCCGGAGACGTTCCCGCCGGCTGATCCTGCGGCGAAGAACTTCCTCATCACCGGCGCAGACAACAACTCCTGCATCGACCCGACCTCGCCGTGGGCCAGCGCCGGCGATCCCGACCGTCCCGGCGGCGAGCGCAGCGACACGATCATGGTCATCCGCGTCGACCCCAGCACGCAGCGCGCTGCGGTGCTGTCGTTCCCCCGCGACCTGTGGGTGAAGATCGACGGACGCGGCAAGAGCCGGATCAACTCGGCCTACGTCAAGGGCGACCCGACGACGCTCGCCAACACCATCAGCCAGAACTTCGGCGTGGTCGTCGACTACGCCATCCAGATCGACTTCTGCGCCTTCAAGCAGCTCGTCGACGCGGTCGGCGGCGTCTCGGTGCCGTTCGAGTTCCCGATCTACGACGACACCGTCGGCCTGAACATCCCGACCGCCGGCTGCCACTCGTTCAGCGGCGACGAGGCACTGGCCTACGTGCGCTCACGGCACCTGCACTACATCGACGCCAACGGCAAGAAGCAGGCCGACCCGAGCTCCGACCTCGGCCGCATCTCGCGTCAGCAGGACTTCCTACGCCGCGTGCTGCGGGCCACGCTCGACAAGGGGATCCTCAACCCGAGCGTCGCCAGCGGGATCATCGAGTCGATGCAGAACTACATCGTTCGCAGCAACGACCTGACGCTGGACGTGATGCTCAGCTTCCTCGGCGTCATCCGCGACGTCGATCCCTCGTCGCTGCCGACGTACCAGATCGAGGCCAGCCGCTTGATCACGGGCGGCAACGACGTGCTCGAGCCGCGGCTGAACGGCGAGAACATGAAGGCGATCCTGGCCATCTTCCGCGGCGAGGCCCCGCTCGCCGGAGCTCCAGCGCAGGTCTTCGAGACGACGACCACCGCGGCGGGCGCCACCACGACGACCGGCAAGCCGTCGAGCACGACGACCACCACCCCCACCGTCGACACCGTGCCCGGCCCCGAAGAGAACGCCAAGGGCATCGTCCCGCCCAAGGACGTCCAGTGCTGAGCGCGCTCAACTCACCGCGCGGGTGATCGCCTCGGCGATCTCGCTGGGGCCGTTGACGGTGACGATTCGGGCGCCGGTGGCGTCGGCGAACTTGCGGGCTTCCTCGTCGTCACTGGCGGGGGCGATCACCACGACCTCGTCGAGGGCCGCTGCTGCGGCGATCGAGTCGCCCTCGACCGTGGCTCGGCAGTCGCTGAGCACCACCGCGATCTTGCGGCCGGCGCGGCTGCGGCCGAGCTGCTCGTTGGCCACGCGCAGCGCACCGGCCAGATCGGTGGTGCCGAAGCCGCGCAACGAGAGCACGTCGGTGACCACCCGTTCGGCCGACTTGGGCACGTCCTGGCTCTTGGCCACCACCACGTCCTTGCCGAAGGCCAGCACGCTGTAGTCCGTGGGCTCGCGACTGGCGACGGCAGCGGCAGCAACGGCGGCAGTGGCAAGCGGGCGACCGCCCATCGAGCCGCTGCGATCCACCAGCAGGCACCACGCCGTGCCCGGCTTCACCCAACCCCGCACGCGCAGCCCCTCCACGTCGACGCCGCTGTGCGCAGCCCGCGCCTCCGCGATCGCGTCGAGGCTGGCATCCACGTCGAGGTCGCCACCATCCGGCCGGTAGGGCAGGGTGCGGATGCGACCGATGCCGCGCGGCCGCACCTTCGTGCCGGAACGAGCGAGATCGAGGAACAGCCGTCCAGCCAACCGCCGGGCGAGCTCACGCAGCTTGATGTCGGTCGCGCCGGCCAGGTCGGCCAAGAGCGACATCATCTCGTCGGGGTCCTCGAGCATCCCCTCGTCGACCGCCGCTTCGTCCAGCTCGCCGACCTCCGGAGAGACCTGTTCGAAGCGCGGGTTGCGAGCGAGATCGCGGCGAGACGTGGTGCGCTTCTGGCTCTCGCTGACGGCCGCGTCGGCTTCGTCGCCCTCGCGGGTCAGGGGGTTCTGCTGGGAGTTCCCGCCCCCGTCGGGGCGGTCACTTTTCCCTGACCGCCATCCTCCTCCGCCGCCGGGCGGAACACCTCGTTCCAGAGCTCGGTGACGACATCCTCGGCGGTGCGCGTCGTGCCGTCCCGCATCCGCAGCCGCCCGGACAGGGCGACGATCGCGCTGTCGAGCCCGACCGTCGGATCGGTTGCGGCAACGCCGCGCAGGTCGCCCAGCGACGACGCGACCGCGGCGATGTCGATGGCACCGCGCACCGACGAGCCGACGCGCACGTCGGGATGCGAACGCGTGCGTCGGACGACCTCGACTGCCTTGTCCAGCCACGCCGAGTTGACGGTGAGGGCGGGCACCGCGTGGACAACGATCGCCGCCTCGTCGTGTGCCGTCTGGTAGCCGACCGACAAGCGACAGACGCGGTCGTACACCGCGCTGCTGATCCGCGCCGTGCCGACGGCGTCGAACGGGTTCATCGCGGCAACCAGGCGGAAGCCGGCGGCTGCTGCGACTCGTCCGAGGCGCGGCACGTGCAGCTCGCGCTCGCTCATCACCGTGATGAGCACGTTGAGCGTCTCCTCCGGGATGCGGTTGATCTCCTCGACGTAGAGCAGCGAGCCGTCGCGGAGTGCGGACACCAACGGACCGTCGACGAACACGTCGGGGTCGTAGCCGTCGCTGAGCACACGAGCCGGATCGAAGTGACCGACGAGGCGCGCGGGCGTCAGCTCGGCGTTGCCCTCGACGAATTCGAAGCCGAGTCCGAGCTCGTCGGCAACGGCGCGCAGGAGCGTGCTCTTGCCGGTGCCGGGCGGCCCCTCGAGCAGCACGTGTCGGTCCGCTGCGAGCGCGGCGACGACCAGCTCCACCTCGCGTTCGCGGCCGACCACGCGGCCCAGCACCCGCTGGACCAGCTTGGCGGCTTCAGTCATAGACGATCACGCCGCGGATGTTGAGGCCGTCGCGCATCGCTTGGTAGCCGTCGTTGATCTCGTCGAGCGAGTAGCGCTTGGTGATCAGCTCGTCGAGCTTCAGCTGCCCCTCGCGGTACATGCCGAGGAGCCGTGGGATGTCGTGGCGCGGGTTCAGCGAGCCGAAGATCGTGCCCTTGATCTCCTTGTTGTACATCGCCAGGTTGAACAGGTTGATCGACGCCTCGTTCTGGGCGATCGGGGCGACGGCGGTGACGACGATCGTGCCGCCCTTCGCCGTCAGCGCCTGGGCCAGCTCCATCAGCTCGCCGTACATCACACCCGGAGTCATGATCACCTTGTCGGCCATCTGGCCCCACGTCAGCTCGGTGACCGCCGGGAACGCTTCCTCCATCGAGGCGAACGTGTGCGTGGCGCCGAGCTCCATCGCCTTCTCGCGCTTGAACTCGACGGGGTCGACGGCGATGACGCGCTTGGCACCGGCCAGCGCGGCACCCTGCACGGCGTTGATGCCGATGCCGCCGATGCCGACGACGACGACCGTGTCGCCGGTGCGCACGTTGGCGCGCTCGGTCGCCGAACCGAACCCGGTGGCGACGCCACAGCTGACCAGCGCGACGACGTCGAGGGGGAGATCGGCGTCGACCTTGATGAGCGAGTTCTCCGACACGCAGGCGTACTCGCCGAACGTGCCGATCTTGGCCATCAACGTCACGGGCTGATCACCGAGGAAGTGACGGTGCGTGCCGTCGGTGATCATCCCGCCGACGAACGTGCTCGCCCCGTTGTCGCACAGGTTCTGGCGACCCGTGCTGCACATGCGGCAGCGCCCGCAGGACGGGATGAAGCTGGCCGACACGTGGTCGCCGACGGCGACGGTGGACACGCCAGGACCGACCTCGACGACGATGCCGGAGCCCTCGTGGCCCCCGACCACCGGGAAGAGGTTGACCCCCATCGCATCCATCGCTTCTTGCGGCGGGACCATGTCGCCGGTGACGAGGTGCTCGTCGCTGTGGCACAGCCCGGCAACCTTCCACTGCACGAGGACCTCGTTGGCCTTCGGCGGATCGATGGTGATCTCCTCGATGCTCCACGGCTGGTTCACGCCGTGGAGCACTGCTGCGCGTGCTTTCATCAGTCGAACTTCAGCACGCCACGGATGTTCTTGCCGGCGTTCATGTCCGCGTAGCCCTCGTTGATCCCTTCGAGCGGGTAGGTCTTGGTGACCAGACCGTCGAGGTCGAGCAGGCCCTGGGTGTAGAGCTCCAGCAGCTTGGGGATGTCCTTGCGCGGGTTGGCCGAGCCGAACAGCGAACCGATCAGCTGCTTCTCGAACACGGTGAGGAACACCGCCGGGATGGCGATCGACGCCTCGGCGACCGGGTGGATGTTGGTGACGACGATCTTCGAGCGCTTGCCGCCGAGCCAGAACGCCTCGCCGAGCACGTCGCCGTTGCCGACGCCGATCGTCAGGATGACCTTGTCGAAGCCGCGGTTCCACGTCGCCTCGGGCAGCGCGGCCATCGCGTCCTGGATCGATGCGTAGGCGTGGGTGGCGCCGAACTCCATCGCCTTCTCACGCTTGAACTCGATCGGGTCGATGGCGGCGATGACGCGCGCACCGGCGAGCTTGGCGCCCTGCACGGCGTTGGAGCCGATGCCGCCGCAGCCGACGACGGCGACGGTGTCGCCGGGCTCCACCTTGGCCGCGTACACCGCGGAACCCCAACCGGTGACGACGCCGCAACCGAGCAGGCAGGCCTTGTCGAGCGGGAGGTCCTTGTCGATCTTGATGCAGCTGGCCTCGTTGACCACGGTGTGGTGGGCGAAGGTGCCGAGGGCACCGATGCCGAGGAGGATGTCCTTGCCCTGCGCGTGGTGGCGTGAGGTGCCGTCGCTGAGCTGCAGGCCCGTGGCCGTGACGTTGCCCATGTCGCACAGGTTGCTGTGGCCACCGGCGCAGCTGGGGCAGCGACCGCATGCCGGCACGAAGCCGAACACCACGTGATCGCCCGGCACCACCGAGAACACACCGGCACCGACCTCGAGCACGACGCCGGCCCCCTCGTGGCCACCGATCAGCGGGGGCTCCGGCGTCGCCCCGGCGAGGTCACCGGTGACCAGGTGCTCGTCGCTGTGGCACATCCCGGATGCGGCGATCTTGACCAGCACCTCGCCGGCCTTCGGCGGATCGAGCTCGATCTCCTCCACGCTCCACGGCGTGCCCCGCTCCCACAGAATCGCTGCCTTCGTCTTCACGTCATACCCCCATGGATCTGGTGTTGTCGCGGACGCTACCGCGGCCTTCACCGTGCTGCCGACTCGCAGAACGGTGAACCGCGGTCGGGCGATCGGGTCGGGTGGCAGGATGACGCCGTGACCCTCATCACCGACGATGTCCTCACCGCCATGGCCCTCGACTCGCTGCTCGTCTGCGGGGCCGACCCGCTGCCACCGGCGGGCGAGCACACCGCCCGCACGCCGATCACCGGCGGGCAGATCGGTTGGGTGCCGGCGTCGGGCTCGGTCGGCGACGCCGTCACCCGGGCCACGGAGGCGTTCGCCTCGTGGCGCACCGTGCCGGCGCCACGCCGCGCGGAGGTCGTCCGCCACCTCGGGCTGCTGCTCCGGGCGAACAAGTCCGCACTTGCTCGACTGGTGCAGTTGGAGGTCGGCAAGATCGAGAGCGAGGCACTGGGCGAGGTGCAGGAGATGATCGACATCTGCGACTTCGCCGTCGGTCTCGGGCGCCAGCTCTACGGGCTCAACATCGCCAGCGAACGTCCGGGCCACCGGTTGGCCGAGCAGTGGCACCCGCTCGGTCCGACGGCCGTGATCACCGCCTTCAACTTCCCGGTCGCCGTCTGGGCGTGGAACGCGGCGCTGGCGATCGTCTGCGGCAACCCGGTGCTGTGGAAGCCGAGCGAGCTGACCCCGCTCACCGCGGCAGCGACCGCCGCGCTGTTCGATCGCGCGGCCAAGGCAGCCGGCGCGCCGCCTCACCTCAACCAGGTCGTGCACGGCGGCGCAGACGTCGGTGCGAGGTTGGTCGCGCACGAGGGCGTGTCGCTGGTCAGCGCCACCGGTTCCACCGCCATGGGGCGCCGCGTGGCGCCCGTCGTCGCCGGCCGCTTCGGCCGCAGCATCCTCGAGCTCGGCGGCAACAACGCGGCCATCGTCACGCCGTCGGCCGATCTTGCGCTCTCCGTACGAGCGATCACGTTCTCGGCCGCCGGGACCGCCGGCCAGCGATGCACGACGCTGCGCCGGTTGATCGTCCACCGGTCGCGCCACAACGAGGTCGTCGAACGCCTCGGCGCGGCCTTCAGCAGCCTGCGCATCGGCAGTCCGTTGGAGGTCGACACGTTGGTCGGTCCGTTGATCAACGTCGCCGCGTACGAACGGATGCGTTTGGCGATGGAGAACGCCCAGGCGGACGGCGGTCAACTGGTCGTCGGCGGAGAACGGCTGCTCGCCCACGAGGCGGCTGCCGCTGCCTACACCCGCCCGGCGATCATCACCATGCCGGAGCAGACGTCGATCGTTGCGACCGAGACGTTCGCACCGCTGCTCTACGTGATGCAGTACGACGACTTCGACGAAGCGGTGGCCATGCAGAACGGTGTGCCCCAGGGCCTGGCCAGCAGCGTGTTCACGAACGACGTGCGCGAAGCCGAGCGCTTCTGCGCCGCGAACGGCAGCGACTGCGGCATCGCCAACGTCAACATCGGCCCGAGCGGTGCGGAGATCGGTGGTGCGTTCGGTGGCGAGAAGTCCACGGGCGGCGGCCGCGAGAGCGGCAGCGACGCGTGGAAGGCCTACATGCGACGGGCGACGAACACGGTGAACTACTCCACCGATCTGCCGCTCGCCCAGGGCGTGCGCTTCGGCTGATCGCGCCGATCGCGCCGATCAGCTCCCGGGGACCGGCGGGAAGTCGCTCGGGTCGGCGCTCTCGAGCGCCTTGATCGCCTTGTCCAGCTCGGACTTCAGCCATTCGGTGGTGACCTTCGAGTCGACGTCGCTGCCAGTGGCGAAGATGCCGATCTGGATCTCGTCGTTGAACCAGTCGGTCTCGCACTGCTCCTCGTCGCCGCTGGAGGAGTCCTTCGCGACGCTGCAGTACGGCAGCAGCGTGCCGCCCTTGAACTCGGACGACTTGTCGAAGGTGATGTCCCGACCCGAGAGCACGCGCTCGGTGTAGTCCTCGAGATCGGTGACGTCCTTCGCGTCGGGCGCCTCGCCCGAGTAGATGCCGAACTGATCGCTCTCGCCGCTGATGAACGCCACGCACAGGATGAGCAGCGGGTCGTCGGCGTCAGTGAGGTCGACGTGGAACTCGGTGTCGCCGTCGAGGATGTCGGCGGTGTCGAACGACTTCGGCGCGAGCTTGGCGAGGTCGTCGAGGTCGGTCATCGGGCAATCGTCCAGGGCGACGGAGGTCGTGTCGGCGTCCGTGCCGGACTCGTCGACGATGTCCTGGATCGTGGGCAGCGCCTTCGCCGTGTTCAGGTCGCCGCCGCCATCGTCACCGGACAGCAGCACGAACGCACCGACACCGATCGCAGCGACGGCCACGATCGCGCCGACGCCGATGAGCAGACCCTTCTTCGACTTCTTGTCCGGAGCGCCGATCGGCGCCATCGGCACGAACGGAGCCGGCTCCTGCGGCGGCGGGGCAGAGGCGGGGAACCCCGGCGGTGGCGGCGGAGGCGGCAGGTTGGACATAGTGCGGCAGCCTACGCGCACGCCGTTGCCGGAACGGGCGTCAGTCGACGCGCTGCAGCACGCGCAACGAGCCGGCTGCGGAACGGAGGCGGAAGCGACCGCTCTCCATCGCCGGCACGAAGATCTGCTCGTACGGCGGCCGGCCGCCATCAGCAGGGTCGGGGAACACGTCGTGGATCGCCAACGTGCCACCGACGGCAACGTGCGGCGTCCAGCCCTCGTAGTCGAGTCGGGCCGGTTCGACACCGTGGCCGCCGTCGATGAACAAGAACGCCAACGGCGTCCGCCACTGCGCGGCGACGGCCGGCGATTGGCCGACGACCGCGATCACGACGTCGTCGAGGCCGGCGTCGTAGATCGTGTCCCGGAACCGAGGCAGGGTGTCCATCCGTCCCGTGCGGGCGTCGACGACGGTCGGGTCGTGGTGCTCCCAACCCGCCTGGTTCTCCTCGCTCCCCCGGTGGTGGTCCACCGCGAACAGCACGGTGCCGCACTCGCGTGCGGCGGCACCGAGCCACACGGTGGATCGGCCGCAGTACGAGCCGATCTCCACGAACGGCAGACCCGGCACGTCGGCACCGGCGGCAACGGCCGCGGCGTGCAGCGCGTCACCTTCGTCTGCAGGCATGAACCCCGTTGCCGCCAGCGCATGCGAACGCAGCAGCGGGTCGATCGTCACCAGCTGTCCCAGTGGATCACCGAGTCGGCCGGCGGACGCATCACCGGCTTGAAGTCGGTCCCCGTGGTGAACGCGACGGGGCTGAGGCACACCTGCTGCACCGAGTCGAACGGGATGCCGACGATGTCGGCCACCGCCTGCTCCATGAACAGGTGGATCGTCGTCCAACAGGTGCCGAGCCCTCGGGCACGAGCGGCCAGCATGAAGTTCCACATCGCCGGCATCACGTTGCCGTAGGCCGCGGCGCTCATCATCGACGGCGTGCCGTCGAGCCGGCCGGTGCCGCTGCACGCGATCACGATCGCCGGCGCCTCGGCCATGTGCTCGCCGAGGTAATCGGCCGACGACGCGCTCCGCTGCTGCTGCGCGTTGGCGAGCTCCTCGCCCTTGTCGATCGAACCGATGTAGGCGCCGTCGATGCCGGAGTAGATCGCGTAGCACTGGCGGTAGACGTCGCCGATCGCCGTGCGCTTGGCCTCGTCACGGACGACGACGAACTGCATCGAGATGCTGTTCGACCCGCTCGGCGCCTGCAACGCCATGTCGACGCACTCGCGGATCAGGTCGTCCGGGACCGGGCGCGAGAAGTCCAGCCGCTTGCGCACGGCACGGGTGGTGGACAGCAACTCGTCAGGGCTGAGCGGGAGAACCGGCATGCGCGCACCATAATCGGCAGCCGTGACCGAACCCGGAGCCATCATGCGGAGTTCGGGTGTCGCTGCGGCCATCGCCGTCGCTGCCGGCGTGCTCGTGCTGGTCGCCACGCGCAGCGACCCGATCCTGTCACCCGACTCGATCACCTACCTCGCCGGGGCCAGCCACGTGCGCCGCCTCGACGGGCTGCTCGACTTCACCGGCGAACCGTTGACGGTGTTCGGTCCCGTCTTCCCGCTGCTGCTCGCTCCGGGCGGTCGCAGCCTCCTGTGGGCCAGTGTCATCGGGGCGCTCAGCGTGGCCGGAGGGACCGCCCTGATGTGGCTGGCGTTGCGCCACCGCGTCCGCTGGGGAAGCACGCTGCTGGGCGCCGCTGCGTTCGGTGGCGCGCAGGGGCTCGTGCGGGTGGCCTCGACCGTGTGGAGCGAGGCGCCCTACATCGCGATCTCGTTGGCCACGATGCTGGTCATCGGGCGACCGATCGCTGAGGCGATCACCGTGCGTCGCGCCGCGATCGGCGGCGCGCTCGCCGGCGTCGGCTTCCTCACTCGCTACGCCGGCGCCGGCCTGGTGATGACCGCGCTGGTGATGGTGGCCGTCGCTGCGATCGGCGGCGGGCGACGTCACATCCTCCGGTGCGTGGGTGCCACCGCAGCCAGCGCTGGAGCGATCGCCGCCGTCTGGGTCGTGCGCAACCTGATCGAGACCGGCGAGGCACTCGGGCCGCGGTTCGAGGGTGGTACGGCCGAACCGCTGCGCACGCTCGTGCAGCGACCGTTCGCCCCCATCGGCCAGCTCGTCGTCGGCTTCCACATGTCGGCCGACACCACCGAACGCGTCGGTCAGGTCGTCGCCCTCGCGTTGGCGGCGATCACCGTGTGGACGCTCACACGAAGGACGCGACGGGTGATCGACGTCGGCATGGCGCTGTTCGCGATCACGTCGATCGTGGTGCCCGTGCTCGCGCGGGCGGCCACCAGCAACGACATCGAGTACCGCGTCATGTCGCCGATCCTCGTGCCCATCGTGTGGTTCGCCGTCGTCGGCTTCGACGCCATCGCCAGGCGTCGCGCCGTGATCGTCGCCGGCGCCGCGCTCACGGCGTGGTGGTGCGTGCAAGGCGTGGCGATGGCCGATGACGTCCCGGGGTTCCTCGGCGGCTCAGCCGGGACACCGCAGTTCTCACCAGCGTTGTACGGCGCGATCGACGCGCTCCCGAGCGAGGCGATCATCCTCACGAACAACCCGCAGCGGGTCTGGTTCCAGACCGGTCGCGAGCCGACGCTGTTCGCCTTCACGCGTCCGCGAGCGGGCAACAGCCACTACCCGATCAGCGTCGACGAGACGCTGTCGCGCGCCTGCGACGGCAACGCCTACCTGGCCTGGTTCCCGGGGCTCGCCAACACCCTTGGGCTCGAGCCCGAGGAGCTGCGTCCCGATCTGGTCGCGGTGGTTCGCCTCGACGAGGTCGCTGCCGTTGCCGGCGGATCCCTCTACCGGCTGTCCCCGATCGACCCTGCGGCGTGCCCTGACTGATCGTCAGCTGTCGGGGCGCTCGATGCGATCGAGCAGCGCGATCAGTTGCGGCTCGGCGTTCGGACCGTACGCCGACACGACGATGCCGCGCTGGCCGCAATCCGCGCACACGACGCCGAGGACCACGGCTTCGTCACCCGGGTCGCTGTCGCCCTCGAACCGATACGTCTCGATGACGCTCAGCGAGGCGTGCAGGTGCCCGGCGACGCACGTCGGCGTGGCGTGCTCGACGACGACGAAGTCCTCCGCGTATCCGGCTGCAGCGAGCTGCTGGACTGCCGCGGTGACCGTGTCGGGAGTCGTCATGCGCTCCGATCCTACAGACCGCGGCTCCGCGCTGTCCGTGCTGCCAGCAGGGCTCGGGTCTCGTCGCCGATCGGGGCCGCGAGCATCGCCGTGACGAGGTCGACCAGGTTGCTCGTGAACAGCTGATCGTCACGACGCTGCGCACCCGCGGCACGCCGGGACAGCTCCGTGAACGTGAACCGGATCGCGGCGAAGCGGTGGTGCAGGGTTCGTACGGCGATGTCGTCGAGCAGCGGCGCGACCATGGCCCGCCACCGCGTGGTGCTGTCAGCCGCACTGGCGTCGGCGTCCGGGGCGTGGGCCAACTGGCTGATGAGCTGGGCATGGATGCGCAGGTAGTACCGCCCGCCGTCCCGATCCGCCAGCTTCGCGGCCGTCGGGCGCACGAGCGCCGACACCAGCGCGCGCAGGTCGTCCCGGCCGGCGGTCCGGTACTGGTCGAGCATGGCGTGACGGGCGGCCTCGACCGAAGGGACGTGCTTGGTCAGCACCGCGCGGACCAAGCCCCGACGATCGGTGAAGTGGTACTGCAGCGCTGAAGCGTTGCGCTGCAACGCTGCCGCGTTGATCTCGCGCAGCGATACCGCGTCGATGCCGCGCTCGGCGAACAGCCGCTCTGCAGCGGCGATGAGCTGTCGCCTCGTGGACTCCGGGTTCGGCGCCATCTCACGAAACGCTACCACTCCATTTCATGCGGACGCATGAGATCGCTTGGGCTGCCGACCCGTCGCCGAGGGCAGATCGAAACGTCCGGTGAACAATCGAGATCCGCGGGGCTGAGACGGAATCATCGGGGGTACGTTCGCGTTCACTGCCCTATGCCCGACACGACGATCATTGACGCGTTCCTGGCCACGAGGTCGCTCACCGAGCAGCTCGCCGCGCCGCTGTCGGCCGAGGATCAGACGGTGCAGTCGATGCCCGACGTCAGCCCCACGAAGTGGCATCGCGCCCACGTCACCTGGTTCTTCGAGACGTTCCTCCTCGAACGCTTCGCAGCTGACCACGAACCGTTCGTCGCAGCGTACCGCGAGCTGTTCAACAGCTACTACGAGGGTGTCGGCCCGCAGTACCCACGCGCCGCACGCGGGTCGATCACCCGGCCGGGAGCAGCCGAGGTGGGCGCGTACCGCGCGTCGGTCGACGCTCGGATGCACGCGCTGCTCGCCGCCCATCCCGAGCACACCGAGATCGCCAGGCTCACCGAGCTCGGCATCCACCACGAGCAGCAGCACCAGGAGCTGCTCCTGATGGACATCAAGCACGTGCTGTCGCTGAACCCGTTGCAGCCCGCCTATCGCGCTGCTCCCGCTGCGATGCCGATGCCGCAGGCGCCGCTGCAGTGGCTGTCGTTCGACGGCGGCCTCGTCGAGACTGGCCACGACGGCCGGGAGTTCGGCTTCGACAACGAGACGCCTCGACACGCCGTCTACGTGCACCCGTTCCAGATCGCCGACCGACTGGTGACGTGTGGCGAGTGGCAGGCGTTCATCGACGACGGCGGGTACCGACGATCCGAGCTGTGGCTGTCCGACGGATGGCATCGCGTCAACGACGAAGGATGGCGAGCACCGCTCTACTGGCTCGCCGACGACGAGCACGGTTGGCGGATCCACACCCTCGCCGGCACACGGGCGATCGACTCCGATGAACCCGTGTGCCACGTCAGCTTCTACGAAGCGGACGCCTTCGCGCACTGGGCGGGCAAGCGGCTGCCCACCGAGTTCGAGTGGGAGGTCGCCTCCGGCCGCGCCGGCTCGCCGCGCTCGTTCGACCTCGACGTGCTGCAGCCGCAACCGGCCGGCAGCGGCGACGCCTGCCTGCGCCAGGCGTTCGGTGAGTGCTGGCAGTGGACCGCGTCGGCGTACCTCCCCTACCCCGGCTTCCGCCCCGCGGAGGGCGCGGTCGGCGAGTACAACGGCAAGTTCATGTCGGGCCAGATGGTGTTGCGCGGCAGCAGCGCGTTCACCCCGCCCGGCCACGCGCGGGCGACCTACCGCAACTTCTTCCCGCCGCACGCCCGCTGGGCGCTGTCCGGCGTTCGCCTCGCCGCAGGAGTCGACGCATGAGCCGTTCCACCGCCACCTTCGAGACCCACCTCGGACCCGATTGGCAGCACGACGCGTTGGTCGACGACGTGCAACGCGGGCTCGGACGGCAACCCCGCCGGCTGTCGCCGCGGTGGCTGTACGACGATCGCGGCAGCGAGCTGTTCGACGAGATCACCCGACTGCCGGAGTACTACCCCACCGAGACCGAGCGATCGATCCTGCGCCGGGTTGCACCGCGCATCGCCGAGCTGTCCGGCGCGGACACGTTGATCGAGCTCGGATCCGGCACCTCCGACAAGACGCGCACGTTGCTCGATGCGTTCGCGGCGACAGGCCAGCTGCGCAGGTTCGTGCCGCTCGACGTCAGCGAGCAGACGCTGCGCCAGGCCGCCGAGGAGCTGACGGATGCGTACCCCGGTCTCGCCGTGCACGGCATCGTCGGCGACTTCACCCTGCACCTGTCGCACCTGCCGGCGGACGGCGTGCCGATGGTCGCCTTCCTCGGATCGACGATCGGCAACCTCTACGTCGAAGAGCGTCGCGCCTTCCTGGCCACGTTGGCCGCCAACCTGCCGGCCAACGCGACGTTGCTGCTGGGAGTGGACCTGGTGAAGTCGGTCGATCGCCTGGTCGCCGCATACGACGACTCGCAGGGCGTGACCGCCGAGTTCACCCGCAACGTGCTCGACGTGCTCAACCGCGAGCTCGACGGCAACTTCCGCCGCGACGCGTTCGATCACATCGCGTTCTGGGATCCGGTCCTGGAGCGGATGGACCTGCGGCTGCGCGCCAACGACGACCAGCGAGTCGACCTTCCCGGGGCGGGCATGCGGCTCGACCTCCACGACGGCGAGGAGATCCGCATCGAGATCTCGACGAAGTTCCGCCTGCCGTCGATCACCGCGGATCTGGCCGATGCGGGCTTCGTCGTGCGCGAGTCGTGGACCGACCCTGCGGGCGACATGGCGTTGATCCTGGCCGGCGTCGACGCCTGACCGTTTCGTCAGACGCTGGCGAGCATGACCTCGAACTGCGTGCCGCGCTCGTAGGGGAAGCGGGCGATGTCGGCAACCGCGTCGGCGACGGGCACTCGCGCGACCGGTTGCACGTCGCGGCAGTAGACGAATGCCGTCGCGCAGCAGTCGTCGACCCGCTCGACCACTGCGAACGACGCGCCGTCCTTGCCGATCGGTTGCCAGCCGTTGCCGGCCAGCACCCCCGTGGACTCCAGCTCCTCGCGCAGTCCGTCGGCACCGGGCGGCGCGAAGACGGCGCCGATCTGCTGGATGGTGACGCGCAGACGCCGCTCGAACACCACCGGGTCGGGAACGTGCCAGCGATAGAAGCCGACCATGTCCGGCAGCGGCTTCGAGGTCGCTGGATCGCTGACGAGCAACGGCACGCCCTGGTACTGGGTCTGGTGCGCGCCCATGCCCCACGCCGTGCCGACGTAGTCCTCGAGCCCGGTGCCGCACCAGGTCGGCAGCGCATCGTCGTCGTCCAGGTACATCTTCACCTCACCCTCGCCGTACCAGGCGAACCACGACGGCTCCTGGAACACGCGGATGCCGACGTTGCAGCCGAGGAACCTGCCCGGGCCAGTGAAACCGTCGGCGATCGTGAAGTCCTGGCGCAGCACCGTCGGGTTCTCGCGCCGGAACGATGCGTGCAGGATCCCCGCGTCGTCGGGCACCGGGCCGAGCGTCAGATCGAACTGGTAGTAGAGCTCGAACCGCCTCGACGTCGAATTGGTCAGCTCGACGCGCAGGTGCCGGCGGAACGGCATCGGGATCCACGAGTTGTAGCCGCGACCCTCCTGCGTGCTCTGCAACGCGGAGCTGTACGGCACCGGCCGACCGAGGACGGCACCGAAGAAGTCGGGCACGGGCACCGAGATGCTCGGCTCGCTCGAACCGTCGTAGAAGACCTCGAGCCACACCGCCCGCAGCTGCTCGGGTTGCATCGGCGGGATGGTCAGCCAGAAGTGGCCGACGCGACCCGGCCCGTCGATGTCGGCGAGCACGACGGTCTCGCCCGGTTGCACGCGCCGGTTCGGCGCGCCCTTGCGGCCACCCGCCGCCGACCCGGCCGCGCTCGGTGCGCCGGTCGGGTTCTCGAACGAGATCGTCCGCGGGCGGTGACTGAGATCGATGGTCGACGGGTCGGGCGGCACGACGCTCATCGTTCGGTCACTTCAGCAGTTCGAAGTCGGCGGCGTCCGGCTCACGCGTGCGCTGCCAGTACTCCAGCAACGTGAACGGCCAGTTCTGGGCGACGCGACCCTTCGAGTTCTTGTACCAGCTGTTGACCGTGCTCCAACCCCACGCCATGCGCTTGTTCTCGGCGTCGACCGCTTCGTTGAAGCGATCGTGCACGTCCTCGCGCACCTCGATGGCCGTGGCTCCGTTGCCGAGCGCCAGCTTCAGCAGCCCGAGGATGTAACGCACCCCGCACTCCGAGAAGTAGATGATGCTGCCGTTGATGACGATGTTCGTGTTCGGCCCGTAGAGGCAGAACAGGTTGGGGAAGTGGGGCACGACGACGCCGAGGTAGGCGCGTGCGTCGCCGTCCCACTGCTCGTGCAGGTCGCGTCCACCGACGCCCGTGACCGTCATCGGTGTCAGGAAGTTCGACGCCTGGTAGCCGGTGCCGTAGATGATCACGTCGGCGTCGACGTGATCGCCGTTTTCCATGACCACGCCGGTGGCGTCGATCGAACCGATCCCGTCGGAGCGCAACGTGACGTTCGAACGCTTCAACGTGCGCGCCCACACGCCGTTGTCGCGCACGACGCGCTTGGAACCAACGGGGTACGTCGGCACGACCTGCTCCATGAGGTCGGGCCGATCGCCGAACTCGGCCTGGTAGTACTCGAGCAGGACCTGCCGGCCGAACTCGCTCATCATGCTCACCGAGGAACCGTCGGACTCCCACTCCGGGTCGACGCGCACACCCTCGAGGGCGCCGTCGCCCATCCGCCAGAAGATCGAGAAGCGGTTGAGCTCGCTGTACGTCGGCACGTGGCCGTAGAGCCACTGCAGCCCCGGTGAGACGGTGTCGTGGTAGTCCGGGGTCGGTGCCAGCCACGGTGGCGTCCGCTGGAAGACGGTGAGCTCGCCGGCCTGCTCGGCGACGTGCGGGATGAACTGCAGCGCGCTGGCGCCGGTGCCGATGACGACGACGCGCTTGCCGGTGAAGTCGACGGAACGGTCCCACTCCGCCGAGTGGAAGTACTCGCCACCGAACGTCTCGATGCCGTCGATCGTCGGCCACAGCGGACGGTTCAACTGCCCGACCGCACTGATCACCGCGTTGGCGGCGATCTGCTGGTCGTGCCCGTCGGCGTCGCGGTAGACGACGCTCCACATCTTCGAGTCCTCGTCCCACGTCGCCGATTCCACTGCGCAGCCGAAGCGGATGTGCGGGCGCACCTGGAACTCGTCGGCGCAGCTGCGGAAGTAGTCGTGCAGCACGTCCTGCGTGGAGTAGTGGAACGGCCAGTCGTGGCGCTGGGCGAACGAGTAGCTGTAGTTGTGGTTCGGGTTGTCGACGCGGCATCCGGGGTAGACGCTCTCGTGCCACGTGCCACCGACGTCGTCGTTCTTGTCGAGGATGGTGAAGCCGACACCGGCCTGGTTCAGACGGTGGCCGGCGAGCACGCCGGACATGCCGGCGCCGATGATGACGACGTGGAAGTCGACGCCAGGGGCCAGCTCACCGAGCTTCCAGTCCGGGGCGCGACGGTCCTCGCCGCGGTACGCCAACTCCTCCTCCAACAGCGGCAGGTACGCCCCCATCTCGCCACCGCCAACGGTGTACTCGAGGATCTGCTGGAGATCGGCGTCGCTCGGCGGCGGTGCCGGCTGGCAGCCGCCGTCGCGATAGGCGCGCAGGACGTCGAAGGCGATGTCCTTCACCGCCGCCTGCTGCTCGTCGGTGAGGCCGCCCTGCGGCATCCCGATCAGCAGCGGATCGAGCCGCAACTCGGCACGCAGCAGCGACAGATCGCCGGTGAGGTAGGCGAGCGCAGGCAGCAGCGGTGGCAGTTCCGCGGCGTCGAGCGCGGCGCGGATCTCGTCGTCGCTCTCGGTGATGGGCTCGACCCCGTGCACGAACGGGCTCGGCGAGGACGAAACGGTGAGTGACATGCGCGTCGAACATAGGAGTCAGGTGGGTCGCGACAGGAGTCGGAGGCAAGAATGAGCCGATGACGGCCCTCGACGACCTGGTGACGTTGCTCGACCTCGAAGCGATCGAGGTGAACATCTTCCGCGGGCGATCGCCCGACGAGAACCGCCAACGGGTGTTCGGTGGTCAGGTCGCCGGTCAGGCGCTGGTCGCCGCGTCGCGCACGGTGGAGGAGCCCGACCGGTTCGTGCACTCGCTGCACGCCTACTTCCTGCGGCCGGGCGACCCCACGGTGCCGATCCTCTACGAGGTCGACCGCATCCGCGACGGGCGCAGCTTCACCACCCGGCGCGTCGTCGCCATCCAGCACGGACGGGCGATCTTCAACCTGCAGGCCAGCTTCCACGTGCACGAGGCCGGGCCCGATCACCAGGTGACGATGCCGGAGGCGCCACCGGCCGATTCGCTGCCGGACTTCAAGACGCGGATGGCCCCGTACAAGGATCGGATGGGCGAGTGGTACGACCGGCCACGCCCGATCGACCTGCGCTACATCGACGGCGATCCGTTCAGCCGACAGGGCACCAAGTCGCAGGGCCAACGGGTGTGGTTCCGCGCCGACGGCGAGCTGCCGAGCGATCCGACGCTGCACGCCAGCATCGTCACCTACGCCAGCGACATGACCCTGCTGGATACCGCCGTGTTGCCTTTCGGGCTCTCGTGGGAATCTCCCAACATGCAGATGGCCAGCCTCGACCACGCGATGTGGTTCCACCGACCGTTCCGAGCCGACGATTGGCTGCTCTACGACCAGAGCGCGATCTCCAGCGGTGCGGCCCGCGGCCTCGCCGGCGGAGCGATCTACTCGTCCGACGGGACGCTGGCGATCACCGTCGTGCAAGAGGGTCTCGTCCGGATCGGTGAGCGATGAGCGCGCGTCGGATCGCACTGGCCGGCGCCGTTGCGGCGGGGCTGCTGGCCGCGTGCTCGAGCGACGACCCAGAGGGCACCGGCCCGAAGGTCACGTTCATCACCACTCCCCCGCGCGCAACCGAGCCAGGCGAGACGACGCCCCCCGACGTCACCGACCCGGCCACGACCACCGACGACGGAACCGATCCGCCGGCCACGACACCGCTGGGCGATCCACAGATGAAGCTCGAGGAGATCGCGACGGCACCGATCCCCGTCGACCTCGCGATCAGGCCTGGCGACGACACGCTCTACGTCGTCGGCCAGGACGGCACCGTCGTTCCGATCCGCGACGGCGTCGCCGGCGCACCGGTGCTGGACATCTCGCCGTTCACCAACGCGCAGAGCGAGCAGGGCTTCCTCGGCCTGGCGTTCCATCCCACGCTGCCCCTGGCGTACGTCAACTACATCAACAGCGACCAGGACACGATCATCGACGAGTTCGCGGTCAACGACGACGGCACCTTCGACCCGTCCTCGCAGCGACTCGTGCTTGAGATCGACCAGCCCTACGCCAACCACAACGGCGGCGGCCTCGCCTTCGGGCCCGACGGCTACCTCTACATCGGCACCGGCGACGGCGGCGACGCCAACGATCCCGAGCGGCGCGCTCTGAACGTCTCCGAGCTGCTCGGCAAGATGCTGCGCATCGATCCGGTTGCCGCCGACGGCCAGCCGTACACCGTCCCGGACGACAACCCGTTCATCGGCGTGAGCGGGGCCCGGCCCGAGATCTGGTCGGTCGGGCTGCGCAACCCGTGGCGGTTCAGCTTCGATCGCGAGACCGGCGACTTCTGGATCGCCGACGTCGGTCAGGGTGCGCTCGAGGAGATCGACGTGGCGTGGGCCGACGAGGGTGGCGGTCGCGGACTCAACTTCGGTTGGAGCGCCTTCGAGGGCACGCGTCGGGCCAACGACGACCAGCCGGCGGACGGCGTGACGCCACCGATCTTCGAGTACGAGCACGGCGACCTCGGCTGCTCGATCAGCGGTGGCGCGCTCTACCGGGGCACGGCGATCCCTGCCCTCGTCGGCTGGTACGTCTACGCCGACTACTGCAGCGGGCAGGTTCGTGCCCTGCAGATCGCCGACCGGGCGGTCGTCAAGGAGCTCACGTTCGGCACCGAGTCTGCGGTCACCGCCGTGCGCGAGGGGCCGGACGGGGAGCTGTACGTGCTGTCCGGCGACGGTCCGGTCTACGCCATCCGTCAGGCGTGATCAGGCGACGCGGCTGAACTCGAGCGACCGACGTTCGAGGTCGGCGGCGATCAGCTTCACCCGCAGCGCGTCGCCGGGTTCGACGCCGTGCGCCGACACGCGAGCGACCACCGGCACGTCGGTCAGCTGGATGCGCGCACCGCGATCGTCGACGTCGGTGACGACCGCCGGATAGGTCGTGCCCTCGTCGCCGCGCAGCATCGCCACCTCGGCGAGATCGATCACGGCGCGGTCGATCTGGTTGCCCTTCGCGTCGGCGCGCTCCATCACCTCGGGGAGCAGTTCGAATGCCTTCGCCACTGCGTCCGGAACGGGTTGTCCGTTGGCGACGGCGAGCGCAGCGCGCACGACGTAGCGATCGGCCAGGCGACGCAGCGGTGCGGTGGCGTGCGCATAGGTCGCCGCCATCGCAGCGTGCCACGGCACGACGCCGGCGCGGAAGGGGACGTAGGACGCCCCACCGCCGGCGCGGCGGATGGCGAGCATGAACGCAGCCTGCTTCGGGTCGGTGGCGACGAGGGTGCGATCGAGCTCGGCGAGCGACATCTCCTTCGGCCACGTCAGTCCGAACGCGGCGGCTGTGTGACGGAGGCGCTTGACCGCGCGTTCGTCCGGCTCGGGCATCACCCGGAACAGGCCGGTACCCGCCACCTGCAGCGCGTCGGCGACGGCGAGGTTGGTGGCCAGTGACATCGCTGCGTTGCGATCCTCGGATTCGAGCCGCGGGCGGAAGACGAGCTCGAACCGGCCGTTGCCGAGGTTGGTCACCTGCTGCTCGGGCGGGTCGACGCGTGCTGCACCGCGGCGATCCTCCGCGCCCTGGATGCGCATCGCGAGGTCGCCGAATGCTTCCGGCAGATCGCTGTCCTTCACCGTCTCGTAGGCCAGCTTCGCCCGACTGCGGATGATCGCCCGCTCGACACCGTCGAGCAGCACCCCGCCGTCGGTGGCAACGCGAACGGTGAACACGACCGCAGGTCGCGGCCCATCGGGAAGGAGGCTGGCGGCGCCCTCGCTGAGCACCGACGGGTAGAGGCCGGCCTTGCCGTCGGGCAGGTACAGCGTGGTGCCCCGCTGCCAGGCCTCGTGGTCGAGCGCATCGCCGTCCTGCACGAACCAGGCGACGTCGGCGATGGAGTAGTGGAGCAGCACGTCGCTGCCGCTGCGCTCGATGCTGAACGCCTGGTCGAGGTCGGTCGACGGTGCCGGGTCGAGCGTCACGAACGGTTCGTCGGTGCGGTCGCGGTGCTCGGTTGGAGCTCGCTTCGCTGCGGCGTCAGCCGCGGCGAGCACCTCGGGCGGGAACGAGTCCGGCACCTGGAACTGCTTGCGGATCGCCGTCAGGCCGGCTGCGAGTGCCTGGTCGGGGTCGACGATCGTCTTCATCGCGGTGCTTTCATCGACGCTCTCTTATCACTGGCCGCGATAGACCGCCGGTCGCTTCTCGAGGAACGAGCGGACACCCTCGCGGTGGTCGTCGGTCTGGAACAGCTCGCCGAGCGTGCTGCTGACCCACGCGCCGAGCTCGTACCAGTCCGGGTCGAGGGCCTTGCGCAAGCCGGCCTTCAGTCGCTGCACGGCCAAGGGTGGGTTGGCGGCGATCTTGCCGGCAAGCGCTCGCGCGGTGGGCAGCAGCTCGTCGTGGGGAACGACGCGCCCGACCAGGCCGATGCGCAACGCTTCGTCTGCGGTGATGACGTCGCCGGTGAAGACGAGCTCGGCCGCCTTCTCGCGACCGACGAGCTGGGCCAGGCGCCCGAGACCGGGTGCGTCGGTGACGAGGCCGCGCAGCACGAACAGCTCGCCGAACTTCGACTTCTCGCTGGCGACGCGGAGGTCGGCCATGATCGACAGCTCCATCCCCCAGCCGACCGCAGCCCCGTTCACGGCGGCGATGACGGGCACGTCGGTGTGCAGCAGCGCGTCGGCAGCTGGTGTGAGCCGGGGTGTGCGGTCCTGCAGCGGCGGCGCCTTGCCCTCCTGACCGCCGCCCATCACCTGGCGCACGTCGTCGCCCGAGCAGAACGCAGGGTCCGCGCCGGTGATGATCAAGCAACGAACACCGAGCGATGGCGCCTCGCGGACCCGCCGCTCGAGCTCGGCGTACATCGGCAGCGTGATCGCGTTGCGCGCGCTCGGCCGGTTCAGCGTGATCACCCCGACGTGATCGTCACCCAGCTCCCAAGCGATCTCCGGCTCGACCTCGACCTCGGCATGGACGTCAGTGCTCATCCGGCGAGTCTGCCCCCACGTGCCTCAGCCCAACGAAGCCTGCAACGCCGCATCGCCGCCGAACCGGCCGGCGCCAGAACCGCACGTCGCGTTCAAGCGCTGGCCAGATCATCCGCCAGCCTCGCTAGCGTCAGCGATGTGTCCTTGGTCGGCCGGCTCATGAGGCGCTTGTGGAACGGCGACGGCAAGGGAGCCGTCACCTGCCCGACATGTGGGCTGCCGATCCGCCCGATCTCGAACACGATGGTCTCGCGCTCCGGACCGATGTTTGCACCGCGACCCTCCGGCGAGCTGGAGGCGTTGTGCCACCGTCAGAACGGCACAGACCACCACGTCCCGATCCACTGGTGACCCGACCCAGGCTTCCTGTCGACGATTCTCTACGTGGGACATCGAATTCTCGCGACAAGAATGCGTGGATGGGACGGACGCTGCGGTTTGGCGCACTGGCGGTGGCGCTCGTGGGTGGGTGCGGGTCGGACAACGTGAATCGGCCGTCGACTTCGTTCTGCGATCAGGCGCTCGCTGCGCTCGGCTCTGAGGCGGTCACGACATCCGCCGATGGGCTCCGTCAGGTCGACACCGCCAAGCTCAGCTCGGCGGACCAACGCCGCTTCCTGGACGCCGTCAGTCAGTACGAGACGGACATCGGCAACGAAGACGGCTCGTCGTGGACCGCCCAGCGGGTCGTCGACGTCGTCAACGACATCTGCGGGACCGACCTCCAGGCAACAACAGCCATCGCCTGACCCGACCCGGTCGTTCCTGTCAGCAGTTCTCTACGTGGAACATCGAATTCTCGCGACAGAAAGCAGCGCATTCGCAGGAGTGGAGTAGCTGGGCGCCGCTGAGGGGCGTTCAGGTACTCGACTCGAGGTGGCTCCGGCGAGCTAGCGGCGGGCGCCCATGAACATGTTCTTGAGGGCGTCGTAGTGCTCGATGCAGTGACCGGCACCCATGACGACGGCCTCGAGGGGCATGGTGCTCATCTTCACGGGCACCTGCGTCTCGCGCTCGATGCGCTGCGCCAGGCCGCGCAGCAGGCCGCCGCCACCGACGAGGTACATGCCGCGCACGAGGAAGTCCTGGGCCAGCTCGGGCGGGGCCTTCGACAGGCAGCGCACCACCGAGGCGGTGATGCTCGACACCACGTCGTCGATCGCCAGACGGATCTCCTCCGGCGTCAGCACGACGGTCTTCGGCAGGCCGGTCATCAAGTCGCGTCCGCGGACCTCGGCCTGGTTCTCGTCGCCGGCGACGTCGGCCGAGCCGATGGCCACCTTGACCTCTTCGGCCGTGCGCTCGCCGATGGCGATGCCGTGCTCGCGACGCACGTACGCCTGGATCGCGGCGTCGATGTCGAAGCTGCCGACGCGAACCGCTTCCAGGGCGACGATGCCGCCGAGGCTGATCACCGCGGTCTCGCTCGTGCCGCCACCGATGTCGATGACCATGTTGCCGACCGGCTCGTCGATCGGGAGATCGGCGCCGATCGCCGCGGCCATCGGCTGCTCGATCAGCTGCGCGTCAGCGGCACCGGCACGGCGCGCCGCGTCGGTGACCGCGCGACGCTCGACCTCGGTGATCGCCGACGGCACGCAGATGACGACCTTCGGTCGCGTGAACCGGCTGACGCCGACGCGCTGCAGCAGCAGACGGATCATCCGCTCGGTGATCTCGAAGTCGGTGATCGCACCACCGCGAAGCGGCCGCACCGCGACGATGTACCCGGGCGTGCGACCGATCATCTGCCACGCCTCGCGACCGGTGGCGAGCACCTCGCCGGTCTGACGGTTGAGGGCGATCACGGACGGCTCGTTCAGGACGATGCCGCGACCCTTCATGTACACGAGCGTGTTGGCCGTGCCGAGGTCGATGGCGAGGTCGCGTGCCATCAGGTCTTGTCGTCCTGCGGCGGCCGAACGCGGTCCATCACTTCACGGCGAGCTTCGGGCGACAGCGCGTCGATGTGGCGGCGGAAGCTGGTCACGCCGGCGTCCTGACGCGGGCGGCGGCTGAGGAAGACCGCGCCGGCGCCGGCGATGGCGGCGACGGCGATGAGGACACCGATCACGACACCCACGACGGCACCTCCGTCGGGTCGACTGGCAGGTGCGCACCGGTGCCCCAGTCACTGCCGGCTTCCCACTCCTCGTGCTTCCAGATCGGAGCCGACGCCTTCAACGCGTCGATCGCATAGCGGGCCGCTTCGAACGCCTCCGGGCGATGCGGCGCCGACACGACAGCGAGCACCGAGCTCTCACCGAGCTCGAGGCGACCGGTGCGATGGAGCAGCGCGACCCGACCCGTGTCCGGCCAACGCCGACGCATCTCGGCCTCGATCGCGGCGAACGACGGAACCACCTGGCTCTCGTACGCCTCATAGGTGAGGCTGGTGACATCGCTGCGCATCTGACCGCTCTCGTCGAGGGCGTGATCGCGCACAGTGCCACTGAAGAGCACCACCGCACCACACGTGGGCAACACCGCCCATTCGTAGGCGCCCGCAACCGGAAGCGCCTCGTCGGCGAGGCCGAGCCAGGAATCGCCGGAAGCGGGGGGTTGCACGATGCGGCATCGTAGCCCCTTGCTCTTCCACCACCACTTGGCCCGGCCACACTGGGCTGATGCGCTGTGGCCCGGTGGACGGGCCGCCGCGCGATGCACGCTCACCGACGACGGTCACTAGCCTGACCGATTCGTGGAGCGGAGTGACTGGGACGACGACGAGCAGTACCCCGCTGCCCCTGTGCCCGCACACGAACGCGCCTGGCGGCACCCGTCGGAGATCGGCCACGCCGCCTGGGTGACCACCGAGCCCCCGTTGGCGCTCGGCCGAGGGCTGCTCGTGGCCACCGGTGCGATCGGCGGACTGCTCTCGCTCGCCGTGCTCTGGACCATGCTGCCGAGCAGCAGCGGCCGATCCGGCGTCACCGCGCTCTCCACCGTCGCCGCCCGTTCCAGCGCCGACTTCGCCGGTTCGACCACGCTTGCGTCCCTCGCTCCGACCACCACCGCCCGCCCGGCGTCCACCACCACCGAGCACCTCGTCACGAGCAGCACGCAACTGGCGATCAACCCGACGACGAGCACGCCGGCGCCGCACACGCCGGGGACCATCCACGTCACCAAGGGGACGATCGAGGTGCAGGTGCCCGCAGTCGCAGTGGCGCTCGGCGATGGCACGGTCGTGGTCACGACCGCTCGCGCCGTCGGCGACGAGAGCACCGTCACCCTCTCCGCTGATGGCAGCACGACCGCCTCCGCATCCGTCGTGTGGAAGGACACCCACGTCGCCCTCCTGTCACCCGATTCCGCAGCGCTGGCCGAGTCGTTCCCGCTCGCCGAGTCCACGCAGGCCGGGGATCACGTGCGGGTGATGGGCGACCAGCCGGTCGACGTCACCCTGTCGACGGACGCCAGCGGCCAGCTCAGCCTCGGATCGTGGAGCGGCGACGCCCCCGCCGAGGGGACACCGGTGGTGAACGACGCCGGCAGCCTCGTCGGCCTGTTCAGCCTCGGCGACGCGGGCGCCGAGCTCGTACGCGTCGACAACGTGCCGGGCCTCGTCGCGCAGCTGCAACAGCCGACCACGACGACGCTCCCGGCGAAGGTCACGCTGGGCGTGCGCATCACGATCGCCACGAACGGCAGCCTGTTCATCGACGCCGTCGACCTCGCCGGCCCGGCAGCCGTCGCTGGAGTGCAACCCGGCGACACGCTCGTCGCCGTGGACGGCACGAGCGTGGTCACCGTCGCCGACGTGCAGGCCATCCTCGCCACGCACGTGCCCGGCGACACCGTGCAACTCGCGGTGCTGCGAGCCGGGGCGACAACGACGTTGTCGGTGGTCCTCGGCGGACCGCCTCTGATCTAGTTCGGCCGCGACGAGCGCGCAGCGCGCCGGCGACGTGCGCGCCGCACGAGCTTGAACACGACCAGCCCGATCGTTGCGATCAGCACGCCGAGCCCGCCGAGTGCGATCTCCTGACGGCGCTTCGGGCTGACCAACGTCCACCACTTGCCCTCGGTGCCCTCGACGTACGCCTGCTCGTTGGTGACCCGCGGCGTCCACCCCTCGGCCTTCAACCGGTCGTTGGCGACCAGCCACGGCCAGCGGATGTAGCTGCGCAACCCGGGCGGGATGGGCCCGCGTTGGAACCGCCAGCGCAGGTTGGCGAGCACCTCGTTGGCCCGCTCCGGCAGACGCAAGCGGGGCACTGCGCCGGCCAGTGCGCGCACTCGTTCGCCGAGCACGTAGCCGTCCGGCGCGACGTTGTACACGCCGTCCAACTGCTTCTCCGCAGCGAGCACGACCGCCGAGGCGAGGTCGTCGAGGTGCAGGAACTGCGCCGGCGGATCGTCCTCGCCGCGTCGCTGTCCCATGCCTGCTGCCAGCGCGCTGGCCAACCCACTGGTGCCGTCTGCCGCCATCGCCACGGCCGGCCGCAGCACGGTCACCGTGCGTCCGGGTCGGGCCAGCCGCCACTCATCGGCCAGCTGCTCCACTGCGCCCAGCTGGCGCGCGTAGGGGAACTCGACGTCGGGGCGCAGCACCGCATCCTCGGTCAACGGGATCGGGTTGTTGCCCCACGCGCCGTAGACCATCGCCGACGACACGACGACGAGGTGCGAGGCGCCGGCGGCATCGGCCAGCGCGGCATCGACACCGTGGATCGCGCTCTGCTTGCGCCGCGACCGCGCGTCGGCGTCGGCCGAGGTGAGCCACACGATGACGTCGCTGTCGCCCGGCTCGGCGAGCACGAACCCGTCGGAGCTGCCCACCTGACGAACGACGCGCGCCCCGAGTCCGGTGGTGGTGTCGCTGACCCACAGGCGGACCGGCGCTTCGACTGCAAGAACGGACATGGGCTGCAGTCTGTCACCCGACTGCAGCCCGTACGCTGGCGCCATGTCCGATGGCCCCGCCGATGACTCGGCCGCAGACAACCCCTTCGCCAACCTTCCTCTCTTCGGCGACCTGGCCAAGGCGCTCGCCGGTCAAGGCCCGCTGAACTGGGACGCGGCGCGCCAGTTCGCCACGATCGCCGCCAGCGGTGGCACCAGCGAACCGAACGTCGACCCCGCTGCGCGGATCGCACTCACCGATCTCGGCCGCATCGCCGAGATGCACGTGCGCGACGTCACCGGCCACGAAGCAACGTTCCCGGAGATCACCACGGTCACGCGCACCGTGTGGGCGCAGCGCACGCTGGAGGCCTACCGGCCGCTGTTCACCGAGATGGCCACCTCGCTCGGCCGCCCCCCTGCGCCGGACGCCGACGATGACGCGGACGGCGACGCCGACCCGATGATGGCGATGATGACCGGCCTCAGCCAGATGATGGCGCCGTCGATGATGGGCATGGCCGTCGGCTCGATGGTCGGGCGGATGGCCGTGCGCGCCTTCGGCCAGTACGACCTGCCGATCCCTCGCGCGGACAACTCGCTGCTGCTCGTGCCGGCCTCGATCGACGGCTTCGCCTCCGACTGGAGCCTGCCGGTCGACGAGATGCGCCTGTGGGTGCTCGCCCAGGAGCTGATCGGCCACTCGCTGTTCTCCATCCAGTCGCTGCGCGACGACTACGCCGCGCTCGTGCGCCGTCACGTCGGCGCGTTCCGTCCCGATCCGTCGGCCGTCGCCGAGAAGCTGAGCTCGCTCGACATGGAGGGCGACGATCCGATGCAGGCCATGCAGCGGGCGTTCAGCGACCCGGCGCTCCTGCTCGGCGCGGTCGAGTCGAAGGAGCAGGCGGCGCTGGCCCCGCAGCTCAGCGCGGCGACGGCTGCAGTCGTCGGCTACGTCGACTTCCTCGTCGACTCGGTCGCTGCACGGGTGATCGGTGGCGACGCACTGCGCATCGCCGAAGCCGTTCGCCGTCGTCGCGTCGAAGCATCACCGGACGACCTCTACGTGCAGCGCCTGCTCGGCCTGCACCTCGATCAGGCACAGGTGCAACGCGGCAAGACGTTCATCGGCGGTGTCGTCGATCGCGTCGGCGACGCCCAGCTGCCTGCCCTCTTCGCCCGGCCGTCGGCGCTGCCGACGCCCGCCGAGATCGACGCCCCGGGCCTCTGGATCGCCCGCCTGGAGCTGTAGGTCAGGGTCGTTTCGCCGGACGGTGCGATGACGTCGGCGGGGGAAGCGGTGCACCCTTGCGTTCGCGAGCGCGACCGGCGGTGGCTTGGATGCCGCGCTTCGCTCGGGCGGTCAACGTGGGCGGCAACGGCCGCCCACTGCGCACCGCCTTGGCCCCGATGAGGTACGACCCGGAGGCGAACGCCCCGATCAACCCGACCACGAGGAACCCCACCTGGCCGGGCAGCGTGAACAGCACCGGCGGCAGCCCGGCCAGCACCCAGGCCAGCTGGAACCGCGTCTCGAACTGTGCGAACGCCCGACCCTGGTTCGCATCAGGGGCATCGCGCTGCACGATCGAGTCGAACGCCAGCCGCCCGATCGACGAGGAGAAGTTGACGACGACGGCGACGATGATCGCCGTGCCGAGCCCGCCCGTGACGGCCGCCATCACACCGGCCACGGCGATGACCGCGAGCGCGACGGTGAGCATGATCTCCTCGCGCACGCGTTGACGGAACGCAGGCGCCACCGAGTTGCCGAGCATCGATCCGATCGTGCTCGCTCCCGCAGCCAAGCCGAACTGGGCCAACCCGTATTCGGCGCGCAGCCAGAAGAACAGGTGGAAGAACAGGAACCCGACGGCGGCACGGATCAACGCCATCGCACCCGACGCCAGCACGATGCCCGCCGAGCGCAGCTCAACGCGCTCCTGCGTGCGCGCCGGCGCGGCAGCGACGACGTCGCGGGGCAACCGGCGCGCCGACAACGTGGCGCAGAGGAAGATCACCGCGCCGAGCGCCAGCGCAGCGCCGGGGCTGGCGTGGCCGATCAGCGCCAGCGGGCCGAAGGCGAGCGCACCGATGATGCCGCTGATCAAGCTCAACTTCGAGTTCGCCTCGACGAGCTCTTCGTCGTTGCGCACCACGCTCGGCACCAACGCCGACTTCGACACGGCATACGTCTTGCTCAGCACCATGACGCCGAACACCAGCGGGTACAGCAGGGCGTCGTCGGTGTGGAACGCCATCACCAGGTAGATGACGACCCGGCCGAGCGAGGTCAGCTGCATGACGAAGCGACGGCCGCCGGGGATGCGGTCCACCGTCGGCCCGATGAGCGGGGCGACCACGGCGAACGGCGCCACCGACACGAGGAGGTAGAGCAGCACCTTCGGGCGTTGCGCGTCGGGGGTGAGGCTGAACAGCACCGACCCGGCGAGCGCGGCGTACATCGCCACGTCCCCGACCGACATCAGTGCGTGCGTGCGCGCCATTCGCCGGAACGGCGTCACGGGGACCGAGCGGTTCGCGCCGGGCTTGGTGCCACCGCGGTAGACGGCATCGGCCCGCAGCCGCTCGTTGGTCACGGGCGCATCGTAGGGCCAGCCGCCCGCCGCTGCGGGAGCGTCGCGGTCAGACGCTCTCCGGCGCGGCAGCGGCCTTCGGCGGCCGCTCGTACTTGTACCCGAGGCCACGGATGGTGACGATCCGCGTCGGCATCGCCGGGTCGGACTCGACCTTGCCGCGCAGGCGCTTGATGTGCACGTCCAGGGTCTTGGTGTCGCCCACGTAGTCGCTCCCCCACACCCGATCGATCAACGTCTCGCGGGGCAGCACCCGCCCGGCGTTGGCCAGCAGGATGTGCAGCAGCTCGAACTCCTTGAGCGGCATCGAGACCTCGTCGCCGTTGATCGTCACGCGGTGCTCCTCGGCGTCGAGCGAGACGGCGCCGACCACCAGCGAGTGCGCCGGCGCCAGCGTCGTGTCGACCGCCCCGTCCGACGGCAGGCGGCGCATGACGGCGCGCATGCGGGCGACGAGCTCGCGGATCCGGTACGGCTTGGTGACGTAGTCGTCGGCGCCGACCTCGAGGCCGACCACCGTGTCGATCTCCGCGCTCTTCGCCGTGACCATGATGATCGGCACCTGGCTGCGCTTGCGCAGCTGCCGGCACACGTCGATGCCGCTGATCTTCGGCAGCATCACGTCGAGGAGCACGAGATCGGGCTTGAGGACGTCGAACCGGGCCAGCGCCTCGGCGCCGTCCACCGCGACCTCGACGCGGAAGCCCTCCCGAGCGAGGCCGACGCTCAGCGCCTCGACGAAGCTGACCTCGTCCTCGACCACCAGCACCAATGGCTGCTGTTGCATGTGTCCCATCAACTCTCTGCCGTCACCGGGATGCGCAGGGTGAAGGTGGATCCGTCACCCTCCTGCGAACGAACGAGCACGTCGCCACCGTGGTTGGTGGCCACGTGGCGGACGATCGCCAGCCCGAGCCCGGTGCCACCGGTGTCGCGGCTGCGGGCACGGTCGACGCGATAGAAGCGCTCGAAGATGCGGCTGAGGTCGCGAGCGGGGATGCCCACGCCGTGATCGCTGACGGTCAGATCTGCCCAGCCGTCGCGCTCGCTCGCCCCGATCGTAACCGTGCTGGCATCGTCGCTGTACTTGATCGCGTTGTCGATCAGGTTGGCGAGGGCCGACACGAGCTGACGACTGTCGCCCGTCGCCTTGAGGTCGTGGTCCGGTTGATCGAGGTGGATCGCAATCGACCTCGCGTCGGCCTGGGCCCGCGTGCGTTCGATCGCGTCCTCGAGCACTCGACGCACGTCCACCACTTCTTGCACGGCCTCGCCGCCGAGCTCGATCCTCGACAGCTCCATCAGATCGTCGATGGTGCGCGAGACGCGGTGCGCCTCACCGACCATCTTGTCGGCGAGGCGACGCATGATGTCGGGGTCGTCGCTGTCGGCAAGGGCTTCGGCGAGCACGGCGAGCGCCCCGATCGGCGTCTTCAACTCGTGGCTGATGTTGGCGACGAAGTCGGTGCGCACCGCGTCCACGCGAGCCCGCTCGCTGACGTCATCGATGGTGGCCAGCGCGCCCCCTGCCACCAGCGGTGTGGCCTGCACGAGGAGCACACGCCGCGGTGGACCGAAGAACTCGATCGTGCGCGCCGTGCTGACGCCGTCGGCTGCGCTGTGCAGCTGCAGCTCCAACGCTTCGGCGATCAGCACGCCCTCGTGGCCGTCGAACCGGGAGGCTGCGCTGTTGCGCACCTGCAGCACGCCGTGGTGATCGGCCAGCACGACGCCGACCGACAGCGCGTCCAGCGCCGTGCGCAACCGCTGACGCTCCGCGTCGGCGCCCGCAAGGGCACGACGAGATCGCTCGCGCTCCACCTGCAGCATGTCGTGCGTGGTGCGGCCGCGGCCGAACAGGCTCACGTGGACTCGCTGGCCCCCGCCGAGGCCGTCGGAGAGGGGCCATCGATGCGCGGGATCTCGCCTGTCTCCTCGTGTCGATTCCGATACCGTTCCGCGCCCTTGTGCTCGGGCAGCCACCCGGTGACCACATAACGAACGCGCTCGCCGATGTTCACCGCATGATCGCCGATGCGCTCGTAGAAGCGGGCGACGACAGCCAGCTGCACGGCCACCTGCAGGTCGATCCGACCGGCGGCGTGGCTCTCGAAGATCGCCTGCACGAACTGCTTCTGCAGGCCATCGAGGTACGAGTCCATGTCGTCGATCGCCGCCGCTTTGGCCGCATCGTTCTCGACGAACGACTCGATGGCGGCGGTGTACAGCTGCTGGGCCTGCTCGCCCATGCGGCTGATGATGCCGCGCAGCTTGGGGTCGAGGTCGTGGCCATAGATCCGCCGCGCGGCCTTGCAGATGTTGCACACGAGATCGGCGCTGCGCTCGACCTCGGCGATCATCTTCAACAGCGCGACGACCTGGCGAAGGTCCGTGGCAACCGGTGCCTGGAGGGCGAGGATGCGATAGCACGCCTCCTCGAGGTCAAGCGAGCGCGCGTCGATCTCGTCGTCGCCCCGGATGATGTAGTCGGCGCCCTCGAGGTCACCGTCGAGCAGCACCGCTGTTGCCCGCGGAATCAATTCCGTGACAGACGCTGCCAACCGGACCAGTTCGCCGCGTGCCGCGTCGAGATCGCTGTGGAACCCCTTGCGCAATTCGTTCATCAGCCGAACCTCCCCGTGACGTAGGCCTCAGTCCGCTCATCGCTGGGGTTGGAGAACAACTTTGCCGTGCGTCCGAACTCGACGAGCACGCCGGTTCGACGGTCGCTCTCCGAGTTGACCTCGGTCGTGAAGAACGCAGTGCGGTCGCTGACACGACCGGCCTGCTGCATGTTGTGGGTGACGATGACGATCGTGTACTGGCTCTTGATCTCCTGCATCAGGTCCTCGATCCGGGCCGTAGCGATGGGGTCGAGGGCTGAGCAGGGTTCGTCCATCAAAAGCACTTCGGGTTCGACCGCGATCGCCCTGGCGATGCAGAGCCGCTGCTGTTGACCGCCCGACAGACCGAGAGCCGACGACTTCAACCGATCCTTCACTTCGTCCCACAACGCTGCACCGTGTAACGACTTCTCGACGATCTCATCGAGCTCGCCGCGCCGACGGGTTCCGTTGACCTTTGGACCATACGCGACGTTCTCATAGATGCTCTTCGGAAAGGGGTTCGGTTTCTGGAACACCATGCCGACCCGACGGCGCACCTCCCCGGCGTCGGCGTCCTTCCCATACATGTCGATGCCGTGGTAGGTGATCGAACCCTCGACTCGCGCTCCGTCGACGAGGTCATTCATCCGGTTGAAGCACCGAAGCATGGTGGACTTCCCACAACCGGAAGGCCCGATGAACGCAGTGATCTCGCCGCGACGGATGTCGAGATCGACATCGCGAACGGCGCGGAACTTGCCGTAGTGAACGGCTACCCCACGTGCCTGGATCACGGCCTTGCCAATTGTCGCTGCGTCCGGCTCCATCGCCGCCACGCTAGTGCTCGTGTTCATCCTCATACCCGTGGACACTGAGCTCTGCATCGCTGTCATCTCCTCTTCGTCATGTGACATCTGATCTGCTACCACCGCTTCTGGAATCGGCTTCGAATGAAGATGGCTGCACCATTGAGGACGAGCAGGACCAACAGCAGCACGATGATCGAGGCAGCCGCGATCTCCTTCAGTTCGTCCTTGGGGCTCGAGGCGTAGCTGTAGATCAGCAGTGGCACCGTGGTGTACCGATCGTCGAGTCCGCCAGGGTTCCTGGTCAGAAACGTCAACCCACCAAGCAGAAGCAACGGCGCCGTCTCACCCATCGCTCGGCTGACAGCGAGGATGCTTCCCGTGGAGATCCCGGGCGCCGCGCTGGGCAGCACTTGCTTTCGGACTGTCTGCCATCTCGTGGCGCCAAGTGCCAGCGAGCCGGAGCGAAGCGAGCCAGGGACCGCCCGGATCGCTTCACGCGAAGCGATGATCACGGTCGGGAGCACGACGAGCGCAAGGATGAGACCTGCTGTGGCCACGGTCGGACCCCATCCGAGCGGGCCTCGCGCGATGAACGCCAGGCCGAGGATGCCGTACACGATCGCTGGGACAGCAGCCAGGTTCTGGATGTTCAACTCGATGAGCCGGTTGTACCAACGATCCTTCTTCGCGAACTCTTCGAGGTACACGGCCGTGGCGATACCAAGTGGCAGGGCAACCACGGCGCAAAAACCAGTGACCCACAACGTGCCGAAAATCCCGGATTGGATTCCTGCGCGCTTTGGACGTTCGGATGGTTGATTCTCCACGATGGCCGTTCCGAGCTTGCCGCTGCCGTCCATCCACGTTCGGACGAGCAGCGCCAGGAGAGTTCCGAGAGCAATCCCGATCGCTGCGTACAGGAGCATCCGAAAGGCGCCATCGCGCCATCGCCGCATGGCCGGAGCTGCGGTCGCCAACGATGATTCGGCACGCACAGGCGTCTCGACGCTCATTCGTACACCTCGCGAAATCGTCGGACGATTCGAATGCTGATCATGTTCAACAGCAGGGTGATCACGAACAAGAACGACCCAACGGCGAAGATCGTCTTGTAACCCGTGGATCCAGTCGGCAGGTCACCGCTGCCAGCGCTGCCGATGAACCCGGTCATCGTCTGCATTCCCTTCCCTGGGTTCGCACTCAGCTCCGGCCGCGAACCACTGGCGAGCAGGGCGATCATCGTCTCACCGACTGCCCTTGACACTGCGAGCACCGTGGCCGCGACGATGCCTGAGATCGCGGCTGGGAAGACCACTTTCGTGCACACCTCGCGCTTGGAACTACCGAGCGCGTACGCACCTTGGCGAAGCGACTGAGGGACCGCCGCCATCGCGTCCTCACTCAACGATGCGACGATCGGGAGGATCATGATGCCGGTCACGATTCCAGCGCCAACTGCGCTGAACGCGCCGACGTCACCGATCGGCCACAGCTTCTTGACGAGCTCCGGGTTGACGAAATTCAGCGCGAAGAAGCCGAAGACGATGGTCGGGATGCCGGCGAGCAGCTCCAACACCGGCTTCAAGATCCGCCGCACTCCGGGCCGCGCGTACTCGCTCAGGTAGAACGCCGTACCGAGCCCGGTCGGGAGCGCGACGACGATTGCGATCGCGGACACCCACAGGGTGCCGCTGACGATGGGCCAGACTCCGAACGACGCCGGCTTGAACAGCGGCGCCCACCGCGTCGAACCGAAGAAGTCGCCGAAAGAGATCTGACGAAAGAACTCGATCGTGGGTTCGAGGAGCGAGAAGACGATCAGGATGGTGGTCAGGATCGAGAGCGCGGCCGCGAAGCCGAGCACGGCGCGGACGACGCGCTCGATGATCTGCCGGCGACGCAAGGCGCCCGTGGGACGCAAGGTCACCACGGACGCCTCAAGCCGGTTCACGACTGTGGACACGGGCAGCAGCTTCTCAGCCGGCGAGCACTTCGGCGAGTTCCGTCGCCTGCTCGGCCTTCTGATCGTCCTTCAACGTGACGAAGAGCGCCTCCTCACTGAGGGCGTCCTGGTTCGACACGAAGTACTGAACGTACGCCTTCACTTCCGCTCGCGTCGCCGATTCCTTGTTCACGTAGATGAACAGCGGACGGGAGAGTGGCACGTACGTTCCATCCTGCACGGCCTCGGCGGACGGGGCGACACATCCACTCCCGCCGTCCACCTCGACAGCCTTCACCTTGTCGGAGTTCTCCTCGAGGTAGCTGAACCCGAAGTAGCCAAGCGCACCCTTGTCACCGTTCACGCCGGTGACCGTCACGTTGTCGTCCTCGGTCGGGTTGTAGTCGGTGCGGCTCGCACCCTCCTCGCCGTTGATGCTGGCGGTGAAGTAGTCGAAGGTGCCGCTGTCGGTTCCGGCACCGAACAGCGTCAAGCTCTGGTCCGGGAACGACGGGTCGACCTGATTCCAATTGGTGATCTTGCCTTCAGCAGCAGGCTCCCAGATCGACTTGAGCTGCGCCGTTGTCAGGCAGGTCGCCCAATCGTTCTCCGGGTTGACCACGATCGACAGTGCGTCATTGGCGACGATCACTTCGTAGTACTCGATGCCCTTGGCCTTGCATGCCTCAGCCTCGGAATCCTTGATCGGGCGGGACGCATCCGAGATGTCGGTCTCGCCGGCGCAGAACTTCTCGAAACCGCCGCCGGTGCCTGACGTCCCGACCGCAACCGTGACTCCACCGTTGGCGTCTTGGAAGTCCTCGGCCGTGAGCTTCATCAAAGGGGCGACCGTGCTCGAACCATCGATGGCGATGTCGCCACTGAGGTCAGCAGGCGGGTCGGTGACCGCTGGCGTTGTCGTGGTGCCGCCATCCGCGACGGTGGTGGTCACACCATCCGACGACGGTGGCGTCGTGGCCTCATCGGCCTTGTCGTCGCTGCCACACGCGGTGGCGAGCAGGGAAAGGGAAAGCAAACCAACGGTGACGAACCGTCGTTTCGAAGTGTTCACGTGATGTCTCCTCACAGGTTCTGGATGAACAACCACGAGGACCGTAGAGAGGCAAGGTGACGCCTGAACCCGACCAAGGTGAACGAACGGTGAACGGACGGGGAAGCGACGGCGAATGACCGTCGGCTACCGCTTCTGCTGGGTCGCGACCCACTCGTACAGCCGCAGCTGCGCGTCGCCGGCCGGGAAGTCGTCCGGCCCGCAACGGTGCCACGCACCCTCGGCATCGAGCTCCCAGCGGACGATGTCGTCGGCCATGTCGAAGCGGATCACCTGATCGAGCCAGGCCTGGTGCTTGGGGTGGGTGACTGGCACGAGCACCTCGACGCGCTTGTCGAGGTTGCGTCCCATCCAGTCGGCACTGCCGATGAGGAACATCGGCGAGTCGCCGGTGCCGTGCGCGAAGCGAACGATGCGCGAGTGCTCCAGGTAGCGACCGAGGATGGAGCGAACGGTGATGTTCTCGGACAGCCCAGGCACGCCCGGTCGCAGGCAGCAGATGCCGCGGGTGATCAGCTCGACGCGCACGCCGGCCTGGCTCGCCGCGTAGAGCGCATCGATCATCCCCGGGTCGGCCAGCGAGTTCAGCTTCAGCAGGATGTGGCCGTCGGCGCCGAAGCTGCTCTCGTGCTCGATGAGGTCGAGCAGCTGCTGGCGCAGGTCGCGAGGAGCGACGAGCAGCGCCTGGTACTCGTGCGTCCGGCTGTAGCCGGTGAGGTGGTTGAACAGCTGGGTGATGTCCGCGCCGACACCCGGATCGCAGGTGATGAAGCCGACGTCCTCGTACAGCCGAGCGGTGCGTGAGTTGTAGTTGCCCGTGCCGATGTGGCAGTAGCGACGCAGGCCGTCGTCGTCGTTGCGTACGACGAGCACGCACTTGGCGTGCGTCTTCAACCCGACCAACCCGTACACGACGTGCACGCCGCTGCGCTCCAACGTCTTGGCCCAGTTGACGTTGGTGGCCTCGTCGAAGCGTGCCTTCAGCTCGACGAGCACCGCTACCTGCACGCCACGCTCTGCGGCGCGCATCAGGCTGCGAGCGATCGGGCTGTCGCCACCGGCGCGGTAGAGCGTCATCTTGATGCTCTGCACGCGCGGGTCGTCGGCGGACTGGGCGATGAACGACTCGATGCTGCTGGCGAAGCTCTCGTACGGGTGGTGCACCATCAGTGGCCGCTCGCGGATCACCGAGAAGATGCTGCGTTCGGCGTCCTCGGCGGCGGCGATCCGCCCGGCCGTGACCGGCGGCCACGACTCGTCCTTGAGACCCGGCATGTCCAGCCCGGACAGCTGGAACAGGCTGGTGAGGTCGAGCGGCGCTCGATGCACCGAGACGTCGTCGTGCTCCAGATCGAGCTCACGTACGAGCAGTTCGAGCATCTCGGCGCTCATCCCGTGCGACACCTCCAGACGCACGGCTCGTCCGAAGCGGCGGCGGCGCAGCTCCATCTCGACGGCGGCCAGCAGGTCGTCGGCCTCCTCTTCTTCGAGCGTGAGGTCGACGTTGCGGGTGACGCGGAACACCGAGTGCTCCTCGACCACCATGCCGACGAACAGCGTGTGCAGGTGGGCGGCGATCACTTGCTCGACCGGCACGAAGCGCAGGCCGTCGGGCAGTGCCATCAAGCGCGGGAACACCGTCGGCACCTTCAGCCGAGCGAAGCGGCGCTCGCCGGTCTCCGGGTCGCTGACGATCGCGGCGATGCTCAGGGCAAGGTTGGAGATGTAGGGGAACGGGTGCGCCGGGTCGACCGCCAACGGGGTGAGCACCGGGAAGATGCGCTGCTCGAACACGTCGACGAGGTGCTTGCGGTCGTCCACGCCCAGATCGTCCCAGCGCTGCAGGTCGATCCCGTGCTCGCGCAGCTGCGGCAGCAGCACGTCGACGAAGGTGGCCTCCTGCTCGGCGACGAACGCTTCGACGGCATCGCCGACGTCGAGGAGCTGCTGGGCGGGCGTCATGCCGTCATTGGACGGCGCCGCCACACCGGCCGCCACCTGATCCTTCAACGCAGCGATGCGCACCTGGAAGAACTCGTCCAGGTTCGACGAGCAGATCGCGCAGAACTTCACCCGTTCGAGGAGGGGAATCCCCGGCTCGTTGGCCAGCGCCAGCACCCGGCGGTTGAAGTCGAGCCAGCTCAGCTCACGGTTGAGCAGACGGTCCGACATGGGCACAGGTTACTGACCTGGGCTTCTCCCCGTCGGGGTGGTTGTCCCGCCGTCCACCGACTGTTCACCCTGCGTTCAGCCCGACCATGGTCGACGTGGACGGCCGAGCACGAGGTAGGCAAACCCCAGCACGCCCCGCCAGCCACGGAGGTACCCGTTTCGATGAGCGTCTGCTCGAGCAGCGACCTCAGCCGCCTCAGGTTCGCCGGACCACTGAACGAGCCACTCCTCCCAGTCGGCGAGGTAGCCCAGCTCGAACTCCTCCCACTCCCGCGTCGTGGCCGTCCGCAGATCGAGCAGCCGGAAACCCGCATCGATTGCGAGATCGACGAGGTCGGCGAGCGGGTGGAGATCGGAAGGCGAGGCGCCGATCGTCGCCGCCTCCTCAGCGGTGGGGGTTCGCTCCCAGAAGCCGGAGCCGAACAGCAGACGACCACCGGGGTTGACGAGCGTGTGCAGCGCCGCCAGCGCGTCGGCCTGCGTTCCGAAGATGTGGTCCGCGCCGCCGCAGATCACGACATCGGCGGTGTCCTGCGGGGCGGACGGCAGGTCGGCGCGAAAGACCACCCGACCATCGAGCCCTCGATCAGCCGCCGCGGCGCGCCCACGTTCGAGCACCGTCTTGTCTCGGTCGACGCCGATCGCAGTGACGGTCGACCGGGCGGCGACGCGCAGCAGGAGCTCGCCCCAGCCGCACCCGATGTCGATCGCCGTCGACGGCGACGAGCGGACCAACCGCTCGACCAGCGCATCGGCCACTTCGTTGGACATCGGCGAGTTGAACGCCAGCCACTCGTAGTAGCCGGGCGGAGGAGCCGACACCGACGCGTTCAGTCTTCGGCGATGCCGAGATCCCATTCGAGCGAGATGCGCTCGCGCTCGGCGTCGCGCACGATGCGCTCGCGGTTGCGACGGAACTGCGGGTCGTCGCGGGGCAGCAGGACCAGGCGGGCCAGCACGCGGGCCCGGAATTCGTCGATCACGGTGCGCTCGCCGTAGTCGCCGTAGACCTCCCAATGGGGCGACACCGGGCCCAGGTACACGATGCGGGCGTGGGCGCGCGGCGGTTCGAGTGCGACGTCGGTCATGGGCGGGCAGTGTATCGGCGAGCCGGGAAGGCCTACCTCGCCGGGGGAAGCTGATTGTGGGCTTCCAGGCGGCACGGTTAAACTTTCACCCAACTGGGAACCGCATCACCGTTGACGACGTCTTACGTCAGGAACGTCACCACCACCTTGATGCAGCCACCAGGGTCCTCTGGGCTTTGTGCGGGCGGCACCACCCAGGTCGCGATGCATCGCGACCCCAAAGGAGATGCAATGCAGCGAAGCGACACCCCCCTCGATGTCGACTCGACCACGGCCTGGATGAGCGGCGGCAATTGCCGCAACTACCCGCCGGCCGTGTTCTTCCCGAGCGATGGCGTCGGCGTCGACCGCGCCCGCAAGATCTGCACCGATTGTCCCGTGGAGGCGAAGTGCCTCGAGTACGCGCTCGAGCAGCGCATCGAGCACGGCGTCTGGGGCGGTTGCAGCGAGCGCGAACGCCGGCGCATCCTCAAGCGCCGCCGCGTCAACGTCTGACCCGGCTGCCAACGATCTCGAAAACGACGAAGGCGCCGTCACCCTGCGGGGTGGCGGCGCCTTTGTGCGTTCTGAAGTCGGTTCAGGCGACGGGCGGCGGGGTGGACGACGAGGGCTTCTCCTCGTCGGCCTTCGCGGCGTCGTCCTTCTGGCCGTCGGCCAGACCCTTCTTGAATTCCTTCTGTGCCTGACCGAGGTTCTTGGCGAGCTTGGGCAGCTGCGAGCCGCCGAACAGGACGAGCACCACCACGATCAGCAGGATGATTTCGGGGGGATCGAGAAAGGCGATCATGTCGTCAGCCTAGACCCGGGACAGCGAACAATGTCATGCATGACCCTTGTTCGTCGCCGAGGGCTCACGCGGATGTCCGACGACCCGCTTGCGCTCGCTGACGACGCAAACGACGACGTTCGCGCTCGGACAGACCGCCCCAGATGCCGAACTTCTCACCGTTGTCGAGCGCGTACTCGAGGCACTCGAGGCGCACCACGCAACCGCGGCACACCTCCTTGGCCTCGCGGGTGGACGCGCCACGCTCGGGGAAGAACAGGTCGGGGTCGACGCCGAGGCAGTTCGCCTCGTCCTGCCAAGGTCGTGGGTCGGTCTGGATCTCGATGTGCATCGCCGAAAGGCCTCTCTGGCGCAGAACGGCGTGCTGTGTGGCCGTCTGCAGCCGGGATTCGAACGCGGGTGACGCTCGTGTAGTTACAGCGGTGTCATTCTCGCCTATCACATCACCTGTTCGCAAGGGGGGATTTCCGCCACCCCCCGAGCAGGTCGGACGCGAACACCCAGGAAACGGATCGTTCACGGCTCCGGAGGCGAGGACACATCGTCACCGAGCGTGTCGTCCGGAGCTGGATCGGTGACCGCAACGGAGAACGCCGGTGCGGTCCCACCGTCCCCGGTGACGATGCAGCGGGTGCAGTCCGTCGCGAAGGTCGTGCCCTCGGCGGGCGTGGTGAACGCAGGCGCGGTTCCAGCCGGTGCGTCGACGGTCGGGCCGACGACGAGGATCGTGCCCTCGACCGGTCCAGCGGCGAAGTCCACGGCCGGGTTGAGCGATGTCAGCGTGATCAGCGGAACGCCGACGAAGTCGGCGAGCGACTGCCAGAAGAGGTGCTCGATGAGCTGGTGCTCGAGGGTGCACTCCGGTCCGCTGACGGTGCCGTCGTCGGCGTAGCAGTGAACGTCCTCACCGAGCGCAGCTGCGAACACGTCGCCCGTCGGGAACCGCGACCGGTCGGCGTCTGCGGCGATCCGGATGCCTGCTGCGGCCGGGTTGCTCGCCAACTCGAAGTCGAGCGCCTGCCACATTGCAGCAGCGTCGACGATCAGCACGGGTGCCGACGCGTCTGAGATCGGAACGTCGGTCGCGTTCGCCTGCGTACCGGTGGCACCCGGGTCGTTGCGTGCGACGAGCCCAACGGCGATCGCGCTGGTACACGCGATCGCGCCGACGCCGGCGACGCGGCGACGGCGACTGCGGCGACGGACGCGCTGGCGCACGTCGACGAGCGACGGTCGCGAGGGTTGCGTGCTCGTCGAGGCAAACGCGTCGCGCAGCACGGTGTCGATGTCGGGGGTCTCGTTCACTTGGTGGTCTCCTCACGTAGTCGGGCAAGCGCCCGGAACATCGTCGACTTCACCGTGCCCACCGGCATGGCCAGCGTCTCGGCGATCTCGGTGTCGGTCAGCTGCAGCTCGTAGCGCAGCAGCACCACCGCGCGCTGGCGAGGCGGCAGTCGTCGCACCGCGTCGAGCACGTGGTTGAACGGCGAAGGCGCATCCTCTCGGGGCACTCGCACCGCAGCCCTCGACACCTTGCGTCGGCGCAGCACGTTGCGACTGCGGTTCAGCACCGCGGCGCGCACGTACGCCACCGGGTTGTTCACCGATCGGTACTTCACGTACAGCGCGGCGAAGCTCTCCTGCACGACCTCTTCGGCTTGCTCGGTCGTGTCGACGAGCACCCGCGCCATGCGCACCAGCGATGCGTACTCGCGGAGGTAGACCTCGTCGAACGGCTCCTCGACGCGAAGGTCGATCGGTGTGGGTACGGACAGCTCGCTCATCCGCCCCACTCAGACACGGAGCTCGCGGTTTCGGTTCCGCGAACCGTGCAGGAATCAGCTGGCGCGGCGGGCGCCGCGGCCGCGGGCGAGCTGCTTCTTGTGCTCGATGAAGTCGACGAGCACGTAGTCGCCCAGGGTCTCCGGCGTGGTGAAGAAGGCCCGACCGCGGTTGATCGAGGTGAGCTTCTCGATGAACGACTTGAGGTAGCTGTTGGCGTCGAGCATGAAGGTGTTGATGCGGATGTTGTCCTTCGTGCAGCGCACCACCTCGCGCAGCGTCGCCTCCACCGTCTCTTGCACCGGCGGGTAGTTGAAGAACACGTCGCCGCCGGGTGTGATGTGCGCGGTCGGCTCGCCGTCGGTGATCATGATGATCTGCTTCGTGCCAGTCTGACGGGCCAGCAGCTGGCGGGCGAGCAGGAAGCCGTGCTGCATGTTGGTGCCGTAGACGAAGTCCCAGCTGACCTCGGGCAGCTGCGCCGCCGTGAGCACGCGAGCCGTCTCGCTGAATCCGACGATGCCCATGTAGTCGCGCGGGAACTGCGAGGTGATCAGCGAGTGCAGCGCCATCGCCACCTTCTTCGCCGGCAGGAAGTTGTCACGCATCGGCATGCTCAACGACAGGTCGAGCATCAGGACCGTGCTCGAGCGGGTGAGGTGCTCGGTGCGCTCGATCTCGAAGTCGTCCGGTGACAGGTGCACCGGCGTCCCGCTGTGTTCACCGGTTCGGGCGTTGCGACGGATCGCGTTGCGGATGGTGCGTTCGAGGTCGAGGTTGAACGGGTCGCCGTACTCGTACTGCTTGGTCTCGTACGTGCGCTCGTGGCCCTGGCCGAGCTTGTCCACCTGGTGCTGACCCATCTTGTCCTTGGCCAGCTTGTTGAACAGGTCGCGCAACGCGTTCGAACCGATCTTGCGCAGCCCCTTCGGCGTCAGCTCCAGGCGCCCTTCCTTCTGCTCGATGAGACCTGCCTCTTCGAGCATCTTAGTCAGCTCGGCGAGGCGCTGGAGCGACTTCGCTGCATCGTCGCCCATGAGGTCGCGCACGCGATCCATGTCGGCCTCGGCGAGGGCGCCGGGGTTGGTGGCGTTGCGCATCAGGTTCTCGAGCTGATCGAGATCGCCGAGCTCCTGCATCGTCTGCATCGCCTGGCCCATGCCCATCGGGTCCTGGCCCTCGAACTCGTAGCTCTGGCCCCAACCCATCTGCGGGAACATCGACTGCAGGTTCCGGCCGAGCTGATCCATCTGCCAGCGCAGGTCCATGTCCTCCAGGAGCTGATCGCTGAGCTGTTGCAGCTGGGCGCGCTGCTCGGGCGACATCGAGTTGAGCATCGCCTGCATCGCCGCCATGCGCTTGGCCATCTGCTCCAGCAGCTCGTCGAGCGTCTCCGGGTTCTCCGGGAAGAATTCGCCGTACTCCTCCATGAACTGCTCGAAGCCGGGGTCCTCGCCGTTCTCGCGCTTCTCGAGCATCTCGTTGAGTGCGGCCATCATGTCCTTCATGCGCGCCATGTCTTCCGGCGTCATGTTCTGCATGGACGATGACATCTGGTCGACCATCTGCTGGGTGAGCTGCTGGCGCAGCTTGTCCATCAGCTGCTCGAAGCGCTGACGGGCCTCGGCCGACTCGAAGTCGTAGGCGCTCAGCTCGCGCACCTTGCCGGCGAGGTCGTCGGGCAGCATGTCGAGGCGGAAGTTGCGTTCGTCGCCGGCTTCACGCGCGTTCTGCGCTCGACGCTCGTCGCCACTGCGTTCGGCCTCGCTCGTGGCGTTCTCGATCGCGTGGCGCTCCTCGTCGACGATGTCGTTCAGCTCGTCGTTGATCTCCTGGTACACGCCGCCGAGGTCGTAGCGATCGAGGCGATCCTGGCGCTGCTCGCGCAGCTTCTCCATCAGCTCGCGCAGGCCCTGCACGCGTTCGCCGTTGCGGTCGCGCATGCCCTGCTGCATCATCCGGCGCAGCGCGCTGTTGACGTCGCCGTGGTAGAGCAGGTCGTCGGTGAGCTCGTCGAACAACGAATCGGCGTCGAGCTCGAACCCCTTCTGCGTGCCGTCCCAGCGCGAGTAGGTGAACCTGGCTGCCATGACCGCACGCTACCCCCGGGTGGTGCTCGGTATGCTCCTGGGCTTCCGAAGTCGAAAGGCGGACTTTCCTCATGCGTCACCTCACCTCCCGCGCGTTCCCGCTCGCGGCCGTCCCCCCCCTGCTGTCGCTCGGACTCGCGCTCGGCGCCTGCAGCAGCGACTCCCCGTCGAAGGGGACGGAGCCGACATCGGTCTCGACGCCGGCCGAGACCGACGCCCCGGTCACCGTGCCGGTCACCGAGGTCCCCGACACCGAGGTCGTCGTGTCCGACACCGAAGCTGGCGACAACACGGTGCTCGGCACCGATCCGGCGGTCGTCGACGGCTCGCCCTCGTCGATCGGCGAGGCCCTCGGCCTGACCACCTTCGACGACGATCAGATCGAATGCCTCGGCAACAAGCTGATCACGATCTTCGGACCCGAGCAGGCGGCCGCACTGGCCGAGACCGGCTTCGACGACTCGATCACTGCGGAGGAGGCGGACGGCGTCGGTGTGGCGCTCGACGCGTGCGCCACCCGTGAGCAGGTCATCGACGAGTTCTCCTACCTGTTCGAGGCCGACTTCGTGTCCGACACGCAGCTCGTCTGCATGATGGACGGGCTGTACGACGACATCGGCGCTGGCGGTCTGCGTCAGCTCGAGCAGGCCACCAAGCCGACTCAGGAGCAGCTCGCCACGGTGCTCGACCAGGCGACCACGTGCGGCATCGACACCAGCCAGATCCCCGGCGGGTGATGAACGGTTTGTGAACTGCTTCACAAACCACCCCCATCGGGCGTAGACTCTGCTCATGCGTGTCCCCCGCACGTTCGCGTTCGTCGACCTCTCCGGGTTCACGAACTACACCGCCGCCTTCGGCGATGATGCCGCAGGTCGCCTCCTCAGCGCGTTCCGCACGCTGACGCGAGAGATCGCCAGCGAGCGCGGCGTGCGCATCGCCAAGTGGTTGGGCGACGGCTGCATGATCGTCTCGGTCGACCAGTCGAACTGCATCGCCTTCGCCCTGGAGCTGGAGCACCGCAGCGCCGAGGTGTGCGCTCCCCTGTCGCTGCGCGTCGGCATCGCCACCGGCCACGCACTGCTGTTCGAAGGCGACGACTACATCGGCTCGGCGGTCAACATGGCCTCTCGCCTCTGCGACGCCGCCGGCCCGTTCGAGGCGCTGCTGCCGACGATGCAGCTCGAGCGGCTTCCCGAGGGCGTGTCGGCGCAGACGCACGGCGACGTCGAGCTGCGTGGCTTCCCCGGTCCGATCAGCGTCATCGAGCTGAGCGGCCGCCCCATCACCGTGAACAACGACACCGGCGAGCTGTGGACCCGCACGCCGTTCAACGTCTGAACGTCGGCGCCGCACTTCCGCTCGACGGCTCGTCCCCCGAGCGGGTCGAGGACGAGATCGGTGCCGCAATGGAGCTCGGTCTCACCCACCTCCGATTCCTCGTGCCGTGGGCGCAGGTGCAGCCGAAGCCGGCGGTGCTCGACGGTGGCCTCATCGAACGGCTGCGCAGCGCGGCCACCGTGACACGGGCGGCCGGACTGGAGCCGTGGTTCCTGCTGGCGGGTCGCGACGTGCCGCGCTGGTTCGAGAACGACGGCGGATGGCTCGACGCATCGACGGCCGGGCGCGCCTGGCCGCGTTGGGTCGAGGCGATCGCCGACGCGCTCGGTGACGTCGCCGCGGCGTGGGTGCCGTTCGAGGCGCCGTACGCGATGTCCAACCGGATCATCGACGACCCGCGTCGACACGGTGAGGTCGCCGACACGCTGCTGGTCGCGTGGCGCGACGCGTGGCGGATCCTCGGCGGCCCCGCGACCGGGCGCCCGATGGTGCACACATCGATCGACGTGAAGGTCGAGCGTCCCGCCGACGAGACCATCCAGGAAGGCGAGCGCGTGCGACGCGCCGACGCGCTGCGCTGGCGGTTGTGGCTGCAAGGCCTCCGCGACGGGATCATCAGCATCCCCGGTCGCGCCGACCGAGAGCTGCCCGACCTGGCCGGTGCCTGCGACGTCATCGGCATTGCCACCACCGACGATGTGGAGACCGTGCTCTACCGCGCCGCGGAGATGGCACCGACGCGCCCGTTGGGGCTCACGTTCCGAGCGACCGGTGACGACGAGGTGACGCGCAACGCGGCCGCCGAGCGGATGTGGCGCGACGCGCAACGCAGCGGCGACGAGATCGGGCTGCGTTCGGTGACGATGATCGTCGACCGGGTCGGCGAGTCGAACTCGCTCTTCGAACGCCCCTGACGTTTGGCACCATGCGTGCATGGCCGACAACAAGGACTGGACGTGGGTGCTGGAGCGGCAGTGCCCGGAGTGCGGGTTCGCAGCGGCGACGCTGACTCGCGATCAGGTGGGCGCCGCGCTGCGCACTGCGAACGAGGCGATCGTCGCACTGCTCGCTGACGCGTCGGTTCGCGCGCGCCCGGCCGACGACGTGTGGTCGGCGTTGGAGTACGGCGCGCACGTGCGCGACGTCAACCGGCTCTACCTCTTCCGCCTCAACCTGATGCTGGCCGAGGACGGCGCGCAGTTCCCCAACTGGGACCAGGACGTCACCGCCGCTGAGTCGCGCTACGACCTCGACGATCCCGAGATCGTGCGCGAGCAGCTCACCGCCGACGGCGAAGCACTCGCTGCGGCGTTCGACGCGTTGACCGACGAGCAGTGGGCGCGCACCGGCTTCCGCAGCGACGGGGCGCACTTCACCGTGGACTCGTTCGGCCGCTACCTCGTGCACGACCCGACCCACCACGTGTGGGACATCGAGCAGGGCTACCGCGCGCTCGGCCACGCGGCCGATTCGTAGGCTCGACGTTCATGGCGTACGACGAGGACCTTGCGAACCGGATACGTGAGCTCGTCGGCAGCGAATCCGAGGTCAGCGAGCAGCGCATGTTCGGCGGCCTGGCCTTCCTGATCGGCGGGCACATGGCGGTGGCCGCGAGCGGGAAGGGCGGGATCATGGTGCGCGCCGACCCCACAGAGACGGCGACGCTCGTCGCCGGCGGCGTTGCCGCCCCGATGGAGATGTCCGGGCGGCGCATGGGCGGATGGCTGCGCGTCGACGACGAGCACGTGCGTACGAAACGTCAGCTGGAGCGCTGGGTGCGCGTCGGCGTTGCGTTCGCGCGCTCGCTGCCGCCGAAGCGACCGAAGGCCGCCAAGCGGCGTTGACTCAGCTGCGGCCGCGGTAGGTGGCACCTGCGCCGGAGCTGTCCTTGTTCAGGCGCTTCGACAGGTGCAGGCCTTCGAGGATGAACTCGATGGCCGAGGCGACTGCGGCGGGCGACTCGTCGCCACCCGTGAGCGACAGCACCGTCGCACGCAGCGCCGGCACCTCCTCCAACAGCTTCGCCTGATCGACCGAGGGGATGTCCTCGCCGGCGTGGGCGATGACACCGGACTCGAACGCGGTGACCACGTCGCGGACCTGATCGAGCGGCACGCGCTCCTTGAACACGGTGAGCGTCGCCTGCTTGACGAGGTTCTCGAGAATGGCTCCCTCGCGGCCGTCCTCCAGCGTCTCGATCTCGACCTTGCCACTGGTGCTCGCAGCGAGTGCGCCGAGGTCGCTGACGCGCGGCACGACGTTCTTCTCGCCGGCTCGCAACCCGCGGCGCAGGGCGTTCGCGCCGAGCACCTCGAGGTTGCTGACGGAGAGGCGCACGCTGACACCGCTGCGCTGGTTGACCTGGTTGCTGCTGCGGGCCAGCTGACTGAACGTGGCGACGACCTGTTCGAGGTAGTCGGGCATCGACACGGTGACCTCGCCGACCGACAGCGGACGGGCCTCCTGGCGCATGATCGCCGTCTCGACCTCGACATCGAGCGGGTAGTGCGTGCGGATCTGCGAGCCGAAGCGGTCCTTCAGCGGGGTGATGATCCGGCCACGGTTGGTGTAGTCCTCCGGGTTGGCGCTGGCGACGAGCAGCACGTCCAGCGGGAGGCGGATCTTGTAGCCGCGGATCTGCACGTCGCGCTCCTCGAGCACGTTGAGCAGACCGACCTGGATGCGCTCGCTGAGGTCGGGGATCTCGTTGATGGCGAAGATGCCGCGGTTCGTGCGCGGCACGAGCCCGTAGTGCAGCGTCAGCTCGTCGCTGAGGTAGCGGCCCTCGGCGACCTTGATCGGATCGACCTCACCGATGAGGTCGGCGATCGACGTGTCCGGCGTGGCCAGCTTCTCGCCGTACCGGTCGGAGCGGTGGACCCACGCGATCGGCGTGTCGTCGCCGAGCTCGGCGATCAGGTCGCGAGCGTGCTTGCTGACAGGGTGGTACGGATCGTCGTTGATCTCGCTGCCGGCGACGATCGGCATCCACTCGTCGAGCAGGCCGGTGAGCGAACGGATCATGCGCGTCTTGGCCTGCCCGCGCTCGCCGAGGAAGATCACGTCGTGGCCGGCGAGCAGCGCGTTCTCGAGCTGCGGCATGACCGTCTGCTCGTAGCCGATGACGCCGTCGAAGAGCGCCTCGCCGGCCGAGATCTTGGTCACGGCGTTGCGCCGGATCTCTTCTTTCACCGGCACCGATTGCCATCCGGATGCCTTCAGCTCAGCAAGTGTGCCAGCGAGGTTCGACATGGATCGACCATATCGGGCCTACGCTCGCCACGTGCAGTTGTCAGGCCCATGGCGGGCGAACATCGCCGACGACGACCTGCGCAGGGTGGCAATCGGGCTCGACCACGACGACAGCGAGTGGCCCACGGTGCCGGTCCCCGGGCACTGGCGCAGCACCCCCGAGTTCGCCACGAACGACGCGCCGCTGCTGTACCGCCACCGCTTCCACCTCGACCCGCCGCAACCGGGTGAACGCACCTTCGTCACCGTCGAAGGCGTCTTCTACCAAGCCGACGTGTGGCTCGACGGCGCCTACCTCGGCGACCCCGAGGGCTACTTCTTCCCGCACACGTTCGAGATCACCGATCTGGCCCGGCTGGCCGACGAGCACGTGCTCGCCGTCGAGGTCGCCTGCGCGCCGCAGAGCAACAAGCGCGCGAAGCGGAACATCACCGGCGTGCTGCAGCACTGGGACGCGCTCGACCCCGAGTGGAACCCCGGTGGCCTGTGGCGACCGGTGAACGTGCACTCCACCGGGCAGGTGCGAATCGACCGGTTGCGCGTGCTGTGCCGCGAGGCCAACGACGCCAACGCGCACCTCCGCCTTCACGCCCGGCTCGACTCGCTCGAGGCTCGGTCCGTGCGCGTGCGCACGTCGATCGACGGCGTCGTGCTGGCGCAGCACGAGCAGACGTTGGCCCGTGGCATGAACGAGATCGACTGGAACCTCGACGTCAACGAACCGCGCCTGTGGTGGCCGTGGACGTTGGGCGAGCAGCACCTCACCGAGGTCAGCGTCGAGGTGCTCATCGGCGATCGCATCAGCGACCGTCGTCAGCTGCGCACCGGATTGCGCGAGGTGGCGCTGCAGGACTGGGCGTTCTCGGTCAACGGCGAGCGGCTGTTCACGAAGGGCGCCAACCTCGCCCCCACCCGCCAGGCGCTCGCCGAGGCGACGCCGGAAGAGCTGCGACGCGACATCGAGCTCGCTCGCGACGCGGGGCTCGACCTGTTGCGCGTCTACGGGCACATCAGCCGCCGGGAGCTGTACGACGCGGCCGACGAGCTCGGCATGCTGATCTGGCAGGACTTCCCGCTGCAGTGGGGGTACGCGCGCACGATCCGCAAGGAGGCGGTGCGCCAGGCTCGCGAAGCCGTCGACCTGCTCGGCCACCACCCGTCGATCGCCGTGTGGTGCGCGCACAACGAGCCGCTCACCATCGAGGCCGGCGGTCGCCACCCCGAGGGCGCCACCGGGCGGCAGTACATGTTCGGCCAGCAGCTGCCCTCGTGGAACCGCACCGTGCTCGACGGCTGGGTGAAGCGGGCGTTCGAGCGCGCCGACGAGACGCGCACGACGATCGCCCACAGCGGCGTGCTCCCTCACCTCCCGCAGCTCGACGGCACCGACAGCCACCTCTACTTCGGGTGGCACCACGGCACGGCGCGCGACCTGTCCGGCTTCGCCGCGACGATGCCGCGCATGGTGCGCTTCGTCAGCGAGTTCGGCGCGCAGGCGATCCCCGGTCACGCCGACTTCATGAAGCCCGAGCAGTGGCCCGACCTCGACTGGGACCTCCTCGCCGAACGCCACGGCCTCTACCTCCCGGGCTTCGAGCGTCATGTGCCGCCCGACGAGCACGCCACGTTCGCCAGTTGGCGAGACGCCTCGCAGCACTACCAGGCCAACCTGCTGCGTCAGCAGATCGAGATCCTGCGACGGTTGAAGTACTCGCCCACCGGTGGCTTCTGCATGTTCATGTTCAACGATGGCGCGCCGATGGTGTCGTGCAGCATCCTCGACCACGAGCGCCAGCCGAAGGCCGCGTTCCAGGCGGTCGTCGACGCCTGTCGGCCGGTGATCGTGGTCGCCGATCAACTGCCCGATCAGGTCGAGGCGGGTCAACCGATGGCCGTCGACGTGCACGTCGTCAGCGACGTGCGTCGCCCGCTCGACGACGTGCTGTGCACCGCCGCACTGCGCTGGCCCGGCGGCAGCCACGAGTGGCGCTGGCGCGGCGACGTCCCGCCCGACGCGTGCGTGCGCGTCGGCACCGCCCAGTTCGTCGTCGCCGACGCCCCCGGCGAGCTCTGGCTCGACCTCACCGTCGAGCACAGCGAGATGGCCGTCAGCAACCGCTACGTCAGCCAGATCATCCGCCCCTGACATCCCCGCCCGTTCAGGCAGTTGGACCTTCTCGGTGCAGATCGCGACAGGTCCTGTCACGACCTGCGCCGAGAAGCAGCGATCTCGGGCGCCCACCGGTCGACGATCTGCGTGATCCGGCGAGCCACCGACGCCGGCTGCGCCGTCAGCTGCGTCCACGTGAACCGCACCACGATGTAGCCGGCGGCTGCGTGATCCTGGTCGCGTTGACGGTCTCGCTCGAATTGCTCGACGTCGTACTCGTGGTGCTTGCGGCCATCACACTCGAGGAGGATGTTCGTGCCGTCGATGCGGAAGTCCACTTCCCAGCCCTCGACGATCTCGTGAAACGTCATGGGAGGAAGGCGGTACCGGTTCGCAAGCGCTGCCATCTTCGTCTCGAGCACGCTGTCCGCGATCGCCCGCGCGAACGGGTAACGAGCCAGCGCATCGCGAAGCGCAGCTGTCCCGTGCCGACCTTTGATCGCATGGCGTTCGAGCGTCGCAACCACCGCGATCGGCGATGCGAGACCGCGAATGATGATCGCCTCCATTGCGGGGTAGACGCCCTCGGGATCGACGGAGCCGAGGTCGACCAGCATCCGCAACGGCGAGGTGACCGGGATGCCGAATCGCAATTGAGGGAACAGGTCGGCGGTCGACGTCGGACGGTGCACGACAACACCCGAGGGGCTGCGTCGGAGGTTTCGCAGCGTGATCACATCGATCGGGTCTCGGTTCGGGCGCTCTGCACCCCACAGCGACGCGGAGGTTCGGTGCGAAGCGAGCGCACCTGTTCCGCATGCCCAGACTGCAGCAAGTGCTGACTGGTGCGCGGTCATCGGGCTCCCCGGCATTCGCGCCACGCCACGATGGACCTCATCCAGTTGCCCGCGCTTGAGCATTCGATACCACGTACGCGAGGCGATGCCGAGGCGCTCGGCGACCGGCTTGGTGATCAAACCGTGGTGGGTGGTGGCGTAGGCGTAGATCTGGCGTTGCACACACACAAAGACCGTGCCGAAATGCCCTGGGAGGAAAAATTGCTGTTCTCGGTGCAGCCTGCGACAGACGCTGTCGCAATCTGCACCGAGAAGGGCCTACTGGCGGGCGAGGTCTTTGCGGTTGGCGAGCTTGGCCTTGCGGTAGTCCTTGTGCATGAGGGCAATCACGTCGATCGAGATCTCCTTCGGGCACGCTGCTTCGCACTCGCCGTGGTTCGTGCACGAACCGAAGTGCTCGTCCATCGTCTCGACCATCGCCTCGACGCGGCTGTAGCGCTCGGCCTGGCCCTGCGGCAGCAGGTTGAGGTGGGCGACCTTCGCGCCGGTGAACAGGTTCGCCGCGCCGTTCGGACAGGCGGCAACGCATGCACCGCACCCGATGCACTCGGCCGCGTCCATCGCCGCGTCGGCGACCGGCTTGGGGATCGGGATCAGGTTGGCGTCGGGCGCACCACCGGTGGGCGCGGTGATGAACCCACCGACCTCGACGATGCGGTCGAACGCGGCACGATCCACCATCAGGTCGCGCAGGATCGGGAACGCCGTGGCACGCCAGGGCTCGATGACGATCTCGCGGTTCGACGTGAACTTGCGCATGTGCAGCTGGCAGGTCGCCGTGCCGCGCTGCGGGCCGTGGGCCTGGCCGTCGATCATCAGCGAGCACGTGCCGCAGATGCCCTCGCGGCAGTCGTGGTCGAAGACGATCGCGTCGCGACCCTCGTTGATCAACTGCTCGTTGAGGATGTCGAGCATCTCCAGGAACGAGGCCTCGTCGCTGATCGAGTCCATCCGGTAGACCTCGAAGTGACCGGGGTCCGACGGTCCCGTCTGGCGCCAGATCTTCAGCGTGAGGTTGGTCAGGTGGTTGCTCACGAACGTGCTCCTACTTGACGGATTGTCTGAGCGAAGCGAGTCCGAGCTTGCGAGGCATCATCACGTTTGCTCACTTGTAGCTCCGGGTGGCGAGGTGGATGGCTTCGAACTCGAGCGGCTCGACGTTGCGGATGGCGTTCATCGGGTCGCCGGTCCACTCCCAGGCGGCGACGTGGGCGAAGTGCTCGTCGTCGCGCTTGGCCTCACCCTCGTCGTCCTGGTACTCGGCGCGGAAGTGACCGCCGCAGGACTCGCGACGCTCCAGCGCGTCGCGGCACATCAACATGCCGAGCTGGAAGAAGTCGTCGACGCGACCGGCCTTCTCCAGCGTCTGGTTGACGCTGGCACCATCACCGGTGACGCGCAGGTCCTTCTGGAACTCGCCGTACAGCGCCGGCAGCTCGCTGAGCGCCTTCTCCAGACCCTGCTCGGTGCGCTCCATGCCGCAGTAGTCCCAGATGATCTTGCCGAGCTCGCGGTGGAACCAGTCCGGCGAACGCGTGCCTCGGATGTCGAGGTAGCCCTGGAACCGTGCCCGTGCCGCCTGCTCCGCCTTCTGGAACTCGGGGTGGTCGGTGCCAGGGATCGGCTTGTTGAGCATCGGGGCGAGGTAGTTGCCGATCGTGTACGGCAGCACGAAGTATCCGTCGGCCAAGCCCTGCATCAATGCCGACGCACCGAGGCGGTTGGCGCCGTGATCGCTGAAGTTGGCCTCGCCGGCGGCGTACAGGCCGGGCACCGTGGTCATCAGCTCGTAGTCCACCCACAGGCCGCCCATCGTGTAGTGGCTGGCCGGGTAGATGCGCATCGGCGTCTCGTACGGGTTCTCCCCCGCGATGCGCTCGTACATCGTGAACAGGTTGCCGTAGCGCTCCTCGACGACGTCCTTGCCGAGCCGCGCGATTGCCGCGGCGAAGTCGAGGTTGACGCCGTTCTTCAACGGGCCGACGCCGCGACCTGAGTCGACCGCACGCTTCGCAGCGCGCGACGAGATGTCGCGCGGCGCCAGGTTGCCGAAGCTCGGGTAAAGGCGCTCGAGGATGTAGTCGCGCTCCTCTTCGGGGATCTGCGCTGCCGGACGTTCGTCGCCGGCGACCTTCGGCACCCACACCCGGCCGTCGTTGCGCAACGACTCGCTCATCAACGTCAGCTTCGATTGGCTGTCGTCGCTCTGCGGGATGCACGTCGGGTGGATCTGCGTGTAGCACGGGTTGGCGAAGAACGCCCCGCGCTGGTGCGCTCGCCACGCCGCGGTGACGTTGCAGTTCATCGCGTTGGTGGAGAGGAAGAAGACGTTGCCGTAGCCGCCGGTGCACAGCACCACCGCGTGCGCGGCATGCGACGTGACGATGCCGTCGACGAGGTCGCGGGTGACGATGCCGGCGCACCGGCCGTCGATGACGACCGTGTCGAGCAGCTCGCTGCGGTTGAACAGGCGCACGTTGCCGAGACCGATCTGGCGGGCGAGCTGCTGGTAGGCGCCGAGCAGCAGCTGCTGGCCGGTCTGCCCACGGGCGTAGAACGTGCGGCTGACCTGCGCGCCGCCGAACGAGCGGTTGTCGAGCTGACCGCCGTACTCGCGAGCGAACGGCACGCCCTGGGCGACCATCTGGTCGATGATGTCGACGCTGACTTCGGCGAGGCGATGGACGTTGCCCTCGCGTGAACGGAAGTCGCCACCTTTGATCGTGTCGTAGAAGAGGCGGTGGATGCTGTCGCCATCGCCGCGGTAGTTCTTCGCTGCGTTGATGCCGCCCTGCGCGGCGATCGAGTGGGCGCGTCGCGGCGAGTCGTGGAACGTGAACACGTCGACCTGGTAGCCGAGCTCGGCCATCGTCGCCGCGGCCGAGGCACCGGCGAGACCGGAGCCGACGACGATCACCTTGAACTTGCGCTTGTTGTTCGGGTTGACGAGCTTGACGTCGTCTTTGTACGTCGCCCACTTGTCGTTGATCGGCCCCGCGGGGATCTTCGCGTTCAGCATGATCGTGCCCTCACTTCTTCAGGTCCACGATGCCGGCGAGCACCGCGACCGGGAACGAGACGTTCATCACAACCACGAGCGTGGCGAAGCCGGTGGCGAAGCCACGGCGCCACTTGTTGAAGCGCGGCCGGTTCCAGCCCATCGACTGGAAGAGGCTCCACGCACCATGGAAGAGGTGGATGCCGAGCGCGATGTTGGCGACGATGTAGAGGATCGCCACCGGCCAACGATCGAGGCTCAACGCGACGTTGTGGTACGGCTCGCCGCGGATGAACACGTCGTCGGTTCCGGTTGCGGTGACCCAACCCCACGTGAGGTCGGCGAGGTGCCACAGGAGGAAGAGGCCGACGATCACACCGGTCCAGCGCATCGTCCGGCTGGCGAAGTTGGCCACCTCGTAGTCGCGCGGGCTCTGGTACTTCACCGAGCGGGCACGGCGGTTCATCACCGTCAGGCTGTAGGCGGCGTGGATGTGGAGGAAGAACGCCCCGATGAGTCCGAAGCGCAACAGCCACAGCAGCACCGTGCGCGGCGCGATCGGCACGAGCAGCTCGCGGAGGAACTCGCCGTAGTGGTTGAAGTCCTCTCGGCCGAGGTACATCTTGAGGTTCCCGACGGCATGGGCGAAGACGAAGCCCATGATCGCGATCCCCGAAAGTGCCATGGCGTACTTCTTGCCGACAGCGGTGCCGTAGAGGTCGAGGAGGAAGAACTTCCGCCGCTTCCGGGGGACCGCTGCCGTGCCCGTGACGGGCGCCCGCGAGTTGATTGCCTGTGCCATCAGGGGTGACGGTAGCCCCACCCCAGGTCACGTGAGAACTTTCACGAGAGTTGTTCGAAAGGCCGGGCGCGGACCGGAACATTCGTGTCAAGCGTCACGAAGTCCCTACACTCTCCACGTTTCCCAACCCAGCGCGTCCAACGGAGGGCGCGCGCGAGCCACTCGGAGACTCACCGGTGCCAGCAATCCTCGCTGCCGAAGGCGGCTATCAGGAGTTCGTACTCAAGGGCGGTGAGTGGGCGGTGCTGTTCTTGTCGGCAGCCGCTGCGCTCCTCGCCATCGCGGTCGGCTTCTTCCTGGCGAAGAACGTCATGGCCCACGATGAAGGCAGCCCGAAGATGCGGGAGATCGCCAAGCTCATCCAGGTCGGCGCGCTGGCCTACCTGAAGCGGCAGTTCAAGACGATCGCCGTCATCCTCATCCCACTGGCGATCATCGTCTTCGTCACGTCGACGGCGATCAAGAAGCCGGGCGCCGTCGAAGGGACGTTCGTCGAGGCGCTGAGCTTCGGCGAAGCCGGTCTCTGGCGCACCCTCGCCTTCATCCTCGGCTGCGCGGCCTCCGGCCTCACCGGGTACATCGGCATGACGCTGGCCACTCGCGGCAACGTGCGCACCGCCGCTGCGGCGCTCACGGGCAGCATGCCCAAGGCCCTCACCGTTGCGTTCCGCACGGGTGGCGTCGCCGGCATGTTCACCGTGGGTCTCGGCCTGTTGGGCGCGACCGGCATCATCATGGCGTTCCAGAACACGTCGTCGGTGATCCTCGTCGGCTTCGGCTTCGGTGGCTCGCTGCTCGCCCTGTTCCTGCGCGTCGGTGGCGGCATCTTCACCAAGGCAGCCGACGTCGGCGCCGACCTCGTCGGCAAGGTCGAGGCGGGGATCCCCGAGGACGACCCGCGCAACCCGGCCACCATCGCCGACAACGTCGGCGACAACGTCGGCGACTGCGCCGGCATGGCTGCCGACCTGTTCGAGAGCTACGAGGTCACCCTCGTCGCCTCGATCATCCTCGGCGTGGCCGCGTTCAACTCGATCGGCGCCAACCCGGCGCTCGGCCTCGTGTTCCCGCTGGCGGCTCGTGCGATCGGCGTCATCGCCTCGATCGCCGGCGTGTTCGCCGTGAAGGCCAAGGAGGGCGAGACCAACGCCCTCAAGCCGATCAACAAGGGCTTCCTCGTCGCCGGCACGCTCACCCTCATCGGGACGCTGGCACTGGCCCTCGGCTACGTCGGCAACGACCGCGACAACGCCGGTTGGAAGTGCTTCGGTGCCGTGGCCATCGGCCTCGTGCTGGCGCAGCTGATCAGCCGCCTCACCGAGTACTACACGGGCACGCACTTCAACCCGGTGAAGGAGATCGCCGAGAGCGCCGAGACCGGCCCGGCCACCGTGGTGCTCAGCGGCACCGCCAGCGGCCTGGAGAGCTCGGTCTACGCGGTCATCGCCATCGCCATCGCCATCGGCGTCGCCCTGGCACTCGGCAACGGCAACCTGACGTTCTCGCTCTACCTCGTGGCCCTCACCGGCATGGGCATGCTCGCCACCACCGGCGTCATCGTCTCGGAGGACACCTTCGGCCCCGTCAGCGACAACGCTGCCGGCATCGCCGAGATGAGCGGCGAGTTCCACGGCGAGCCCGAGCGCATCATGGTCAGCCTCGACGCCGTCGGCAACACGACGAAGGCCGTCACCAAGGGCTTCGCCATCGGCTCGGCGGTCATCGCCGCCGTGGCCCTGTTTGCCAGCTTCATCGAGACGGCCGGCACCGAGCTGGGCGTCGTCGCCCAGAACGTCAAGGACGGTGTGTTCAAGGCACCGGAACTGGCCATCAACGTCGCCGAGCCGAAGATCTTCATCGGTCTGCTCATCGGTGGCGCCGTGCCGTTCCTGTTCTCCGCGCTTGCCATCCGCGCCGTCGGCCGCACCGCCGGCGTCGTCGTGCAAGAGGTCCGCAAGCAGTTCGCCGACGGCAAGATCATGCGCGGTGAGAAGGAGCCGGACTACGGCCCCGTCATCGACATCTGCACCGCGGCGTCGCTGCGTGAGCTCACCACGCCGGCCCTGCTGGCAGTGCTCACCCCGGTGGTCATCGGCTTCGGCATCGACTGGAAGGCGCTTGGCGCGTTCCTCGCCGCGGTCATCCTCGTCGGTCAGCTGATGGCCAACTACCTCAGCAACGCCGGCGGCGCATGGGACAACGCCAAGAAGTTCATCGAGGACGGCCACCACGGCGGCAAGGGCAGCGACGCCCACAAGGCCGCCGTCATCGGCGACACGGTCGGCGACCCGTTCAAGGACACCGCCGGCCCGGCCCTCAACCCGTTGATCAAGGTGATGAACCTGGTCTCGCTGCTCACCCTGCCGGCGATCATCAGCCTGCAGGACAACGACGGCGCTCGCTTCTCGATCGCTGCTGCGGCACTGATCGTGCTCATCGGGTCGATCATCTTCTCCAGCCGCAAGAGCAACTCGATCGCCGGTGCACCTGTCTGACAGGTTCGCGCTGACGCGTTCTGCACGGCCCGGGCGCTGCCCGGGCCGTGTGCGTTTTCACCGGTAGCCTCGCCAGCCATGCTCGCCCTCCTGGACTTCGCCAACGACTGGGTCAAGAAGGGCGGTCTGGTGGTGCTCGGGCTGATCGTCTTCGCCGAGAGCGGCCTGCTCGTCGGGTTCTTCCTGCCCGGCGACTCGCTGCTGTTCTTCGCCGGCTTCCTGGCGTCCTCGGCCGGCGGGCACGTGCTGAAGGGCGGGCTGCCCGCGGTTGCTGCGGTGGCGTTCGCCGGTGCCGTCCTGGGCGATCAGGTCGGCTACCTGTTCGGCAAGAAGGTCGGCCCGTCGTTGTTCGACCGACCGAAGTCGCGGCTGTTCAACCCGGCCAACATCGCCAAGGCGCAGCACTTCTTCGAGAAGCACGGGCCGAAGACGATCGTGATGGCTCGCTTCGTGCCGATCGTGCGCACCTTCGCCCCGATCGTCGCCGGCGTCGGCACGATGAAGTACCGCACGTTCGTGATCTACAACCTGGTCGGTGGCGCGCTGTGGGGCATCGGTGTCACCACGCTCGGCTACTTCCTCGGCGAGATCGACTTCATCAAGAACAACATCGAGATCGCGGCGATCGTCATCGTCGCCGTGTCGCTGGCGCCGATCGCCATCGAGTTCTGGCGCCACCGCCGCGCAGCGAGCACGACACCGAACTGACACAACTCCCCTGGCCCTCGCGGGAACCAGGGTGACGGCGGTCACCGTCGAACCGCCCATGACAGGCGTGAACAGCCTCAGGCGAGGAACGGGCGTCGCCGCCCTCCTCGTGATCCTCTCCTTCACCTCCGGGTGCGGGGGCGACTTCGGCGACAACAAGAGCTCAGCCACTGCGCCGGCCGAGGAGCCGGCGCTCAACGGGGGAGATTCACCGTCGATCAACGACGGCGGCGTCGGCACCGACGAACAGACGTCGGGCAGCACGCCGGCGACCGTGCCACCGGGGTTGCCGGACGACCCGTCGCAACCGTTGAACGTGGTGCCGTCGACGCGCCAGCTGGTGATCACCGCCACCATCGGCGTGCAGGTGCCGAACGTCGGCGACGCCGTGTCGGTGGTGATCGACACCGCGGAGCGCCACGGCGGACAGGTCTACGACAGCGACGTCGAGCTCGGCGATCCGACCAAGGCCCACGCCGAACTGGTCGTCAAGCTGCCGCCGTCGGAAGCGGAGCCGTTCATCGCCGACCTGGGAGGAGTCGGCGATGTCGTCAGCCGCACCCAGCAGACCGACGACGTCACCGATCAGCTGACGGATCTTGATGCGCGGATCCTGTCCAAGACGGCCAGCGTCAACAGCGTGCGCGCCTTGCTGGACAAGGCCAAGGACCTCAACGAGATCGTCATGCTCGAGCAGCAGGTCACCGATCGTCAGACCGAGCTCGAGCAGCTGCTGGCCATCCGCAAGGGGCTGGCCGATCAGGTGTCGCTGGCCACCGTGACCGTCGAGCTCACCGCAACGCCGATCGTCGAGACGGTCACGACCGAGCCGGTGGCCGCACCCGCGAAGAAGACCGGCGTCGGCGAGTCGTTCCGCAAGGGCTGGGACGCGTTCGTCAAGGTCCTGGTGGCCGTCCTTGTGTTCCTCGGCTACACCGCGCCGTTCCTGGTCGTGCTGCTCGGCGTGGCCTTGGTGACCCTGCTGGTCACTCGGCGGGCGGCGCAGCCACGAAGTCGATCAGCTGCTCCACCGCCCCCACCAGCTCCGGTCGCAGATCGGCAAACGTCCGAACCCGACCGCGAAGCCGCGGCCAGAACCCCGTGACCGACTGACCGAGTGCCGCGCACATCCCCTCTTTCCACGGGACGTCGCGCGGCACGGTCGGCCACCGCTCGAGGCCGATCACCGACGGGCGAATCCCCTCCCACACGTCCACGAACGGGTGACCGGTGACGAGCACGTGCGGTCCGGTGACCTGCGCGGTCAGCCGAGCCTCCTTCGAACCGGGGACGAGGTGGTCGACGAGGACGCCCAGTCGGCGCTTCGGTCCCGGGCCGAACTCGGCGACGAGCGCGGCGATGTCATCGATCCCGTGCATCGGCTCGACGACGATCGCCGCCTCGCGCAGGTCGTCGCCCCACACGTGCTCGACCAGTTCGGCGTCGTGCTTGCCCTCAACCCAGATGCGGCTGGCCGAGGCGAGGCGGGCGCGGACGGCGGGGCCGGCGATCGAACCGCTGTTGGTGCGTTGCGGTTCAGCGGCGCGCTTGGCGGTCGGGCGGACGAGTGACACCGGTCGGCCGTCGATGAGGAACCCGCCCTCGACGTAGCGGAAGTGACGGGCCAGCCCGTTGCGGCCGCGCAGCGTCACCGCCTCGGCGGTCGCACCGACGACGTCACCGCAGAACCCGGACGAACGGTCCTCGACGAGGAGGCCGGGACGTGCCTCGTGCACGGGGTACGCCGGCTTGCGTCGCTGCTGCGCGAACTCGTCCAAGATGTCCTTCATCGCGACACCCACCAGCCGGCGTCGGTGAGGACCTGATCGACGCGGATGCCGTCGGTCCGACGGTACGGGGCGCGCAGGCCGCGCTGGTCGATGGGCATGGCCAACGATGTTGGCAGGTGGCCAACACCCCACACGTGCACCCGCGACGCGGGCCCGACCAGCGCGAGGACGCCCTCCTCGAGCTCGATGCGCGCATCAGCTTCGCCACGCTGCGAGTAGCCGTTGGCGCCGATCGGCAGCTGCGTCTGCTGCGGCTCGCCATCCGCGTGCCACTCCACGTCGAACGTCACCGGCACCACGTCGCCGAAGGCGCGTCGCCACGCCTCGGTGGGGTCGTCGAGCAGCACGCCGTGCGCTTCGTTGCCGATGCTCCACTGGCGGAACGGTGCGTCGCACACGTGGTCGGCCCACATCTGTGGCGGCTTGATCTCCAAGCCGCTGCGCAGGTCGGCGCCGTCGAGCTCCTCGATGTAGAGGTACGGATGACCCTCGCGCACGAGACCGGCCCAGTAGTCGTAGCGGCGCCCGCGGAGCTCGAAGCCGACGAACGCTCCTGACAGCCCGTCGTCGGTCTGCGCCGACATCCACCACCACCACGCCTCGACCGGGGCGCCGTCGTGGCGCTGCTCGTCACGCAGCGCCCAAGGTCCGTGCTCCACGATCGGGCAGACTACGAGGCGATGTTCCGGTACCTCAGCCTCGAATGGATCGCCGCGCTGTCCGCGGAGGTGGCCGGCAGCACGACGATGGCCGATCTCGCCACCCAGCACGCCATCGGTGTCACCCAGGTGGTCACCGCCGGGCCGGAGGGCGACGTCGTGTACCACCTGCAGGTCGGTGACGGGGCCAGCGAGTTCGGGCCAGGGCAGGCATGGCCGGAGGACGTGCGCATGGAGCAGGACTGGGCCACCGCGGTTGCCGTCGCGACCGGCGAGCTGAACGCCCAGGAGGCGTTCCTCACGGGGCGCATCCGCCTCACGGGTGACCAGCAGAAGCTGGTCGCCGCTCAGCCGGTGTTCGCCGCGCTGGACGAGGTGTTCACGTCGGTTCGTTCGAGCACCGAGTACCACTGAGGGTCGGAGGAGCGCGATGCCCGAGCTGCCCGAGGTGCAAGCCCACGCCGAGCGGCTGACCGCGCAGTTCGCCGGGCACGTGCTGACGAAGTTCACGCCGTTCAACTTCACCGCGTTGAAGACCGCGGTGCCGCCGCCGTCGGCCGCGTACGGGATGCCGCTGCTCGACGTCGGGCGGCGCGGCAAGTACCTGCTGCTGCACTACCTGCCGGTGACGTTCGTGGTGCACCTGATGCAGGGCGGCCGCTTGCTGGTCGACGAGAAGCAATCGGCCAAGCCACGCAACGGACAGGCGCGCTTCGTGTTCGAGGACGGACCGGCACTGCTGCTGACCGAGGCGGGCACGGAACGGCGCGCCGGGGTGTGGTGCCTGGCGTCGTCCGACGACCTCCTCGAGCAACCGCCGCTGAACCGCCTCGGCCGCGAGGCGCTGGCCTTCACGCCCGAGACGATGGCCGCCGCGTTCGCCGCCCACAACATGCGCGTGCACGGCTTCCTGCGCGACCAGCACCAGATCGCCGGGCTCGGCCGGATGCTGGCGAACGAGGTGTGCCATCGCGCCAAGCTGTCGCCGTTCGCGATGACCGGCAAGCTCGGGCTGACGGGCGCGACCGCGGTCGTCGCCGCGATCCACGAAGCCGTCGACGACGGGTTGGCCTACGAACGGACGCGCACGAACATGAGCTCGTCGGCCGATCGCCCCGGACGCGTGCACGGCCGGGTCGGCGAGGCATGCCCGGTGTGCGGCGACACCGTCCGGTCGGTCTCGTACAGCGGCTACACCGTGGCGTACTGCCCGACCTGCCAGACCGGCGGCAAGGTGCTGGCCGACAACACCACGTCGAAGTTCCTCAAGTAGCCAGCAGCTCGATCACGGCCAGGAGCCGGTCGACCGACTGTCCTGACGCCGGCGTCATCGGCCGTCGCAGCTCGTTGGTGGCGATCTCGCCTCGGCGGGCCAGCGCCCCCTTCCACACCGCCGGGTTGGGCTCACTGAAGCCGGCGGTGACGACGGGGAGCAGCGCTGCCGCCAGCTCGCTCGCCCGTCCCCAGTCGCCGGCGATCGCACACGCCGTCATCTCCACGAACAGCGGCGTGCACAGGTGCGCCGCAGCCGCGATCGCTCCCACGCCACCGAGCAGGATCGTCGGAGCGACGAACGCGTCGTCGCCGGCGAGGACCTGGAACCCGACTCCGTCGCGCGCCAGCAGTTCGAGCGTGTCGACGTCGAGCGATCCGACGGCCTGCTTCAGTCCGATGATGCGCGGGTGCTCGCCGATCGCCGAGAGGTGTGCGGCTCCGAGCCCACGGCCGGTGCGATAGGGGACGTTGTAGGCGACGACGGGCACCGGGCTGACGTCGGCAACGGCGCTGAAGTGCTCGACGACCGCAGCCTCCGACGGGCGCGTGTAGTACGGGACGACGATGAGCGTGGCAACCGCGGCGGTGCCGGCCGTCAGGTGCTCGATCTCGGCGATCGTGCCGCGAGTGCTGTTGGTCCCGGCGCCCACGATGAGCTTGCGCTCAGCGTCGCGGCACACCCGGTCGCAGACCTCGACGACGAGCCGTCGTTCGTCAGCGGTCAACGTCGCCGGTTCACCCGTGGTGCCGAGTGCGACGAGCCCGGTGGCACCGTCGGCCAACAAGCGGGACGCGAGGCGTTCGAGCGAAGCCACGTCGACATCGCCGGCCGCGTCGAACGGCGTCACGATCGGCACCCACAGGCCGCTCAGATCCACGAAGCTCACGTCGGTCATGACCAACACGGTGCCAGCCGCGAGCCGAAACGAACAGTTCTGATTCGTTGCCGCTAGCGTAACGTTCTCTTCCGATGATGGATCTGAGCCAGCTGCAGTCGTTCGCCGAGGTCGCCGAACGCGGCACGATCGCCGCTGCTGCGGCGGCACAGGGCTACACCGCTCCGGCGGTGTCACAGCACATCGCCAAGCTCGAGCTGGCCCTCGGCACGCAGCTGTTCGATCGGGTCGGCGGTCGCCTGTCACTCACCGCCGCCGGCACCGCGCTGCTGCCGATCGCCTTCGACATGATCGACCTCGACGCACGGGGCCGTGAAGCGGTCAACGGTCCTCGGCAGGTTCCCGTCGTCGTGTTCGCCGGCTTCGCATCCGCGATCTCGACCGTGCTGATCCCGCAGCTGGCGCGACTTCGCAAGGTCGCTGCGATCGAGATCGCGGAGGCCGAGGACACCGAAGCGCTCCGCGACCTCGGCCTCGGCGCGGTCGACGTCGTGCTGACCCAGGAGTACGACGGGCCACCCACGGAGCGCAACCGGCGGTTCACCTTCACCCCGCTGGTCAGTGATCGGCTCGCGCTCGTCCTCCCCCGCACGATGCCGTCGTCGACCACGATCGCCGACCTCGAAGATGCGCCGTGGTTGCTCAACGGGCGCACCACCCGCTGCGCGCTGGCGACGAAGCGGCTGCTCGCCGGCGCCGCGATCACGCCACACGTCGTCGCCACCGTCGCCGACAACGCAACCCTGCTGGCGCTCGTCGCCGCCGGCCACGGTGTGACGGTCGTGCCCGAGCGCGTGCTCGACGACGCGCCACGCGACATCACCGTCGCCGATCAGGACCTCGGTGTCACGAGGACGATCTACGCGGTCTCCCGGACCGCCGCCACCACGCCACTGCTGCCGTTGCTGGACCTGCTCGTCGCGGTCACGCCGGCGGCGTCGCGCGGAAGTACGGGTTCTTCGGCTCGCCGGCGGCGATGAACGACTTGATGTCGTCGAGCGGCGGGCCGCCAGCGCGGCCCATCGTCAGCGCAGCGAGCATCGCGTTGCGGTTGTTGGCGAACACCAGCTCCTCATCGCCGGCTGCCGCGTTCACCCACACCGCGGCGATCAACGCCAGCTCGCGCGCCGGCGTGCCGTCGAACATCCCGAGTGCGACGGCATCGGCGACGCCCGCGGCCACCCCGGCCTGAGCGGCGCCCCACGTCAACGTTCCGTGGCGATCGTTGTCGATCGCCGATTTGTTGACGAAGAGGGTGAACGGCACCACCGGCAGGTTCGGCTCGAGCACCACGACGAACGGGACGTGGCCGGCAGACGGCGAAGCCAGCGCCGTCGCCCACGCTGTGCCCACGGGCCCGTCCCGACGGCCGAGCACGGTGTTGACGTGTGCGGCGTTGACGCCCTCACCGAAGAAGCCCTCACCGAGCTGTGGTGTCATGGGACCGTTCTAGTTCAACGACCGCCGCGAAGACCGCCGGTCTCGTAGGACTCGGCGATGAGGTCGATGAGGTCGACGTCGAGGTCGTCGATCGAGTGCAGGTCGAAGTAGTGCCCCCATCGACCGCTCCACTCGGTGCAACGACGCCGACGCGGATGGGGCGCCTGCCGATCGAGGATCAGCGTCAGCACCACCCGCTCTCTGCCGCGGGGTGCGTCGGGGCGCAGCTCCATGAAGGTGCGCTCGCGCTTGACCAGCACGCCGACGTCGGCGAACTCGATGTCCAGGTCGTCGTCACCGGCGGCGTCGGTGATCGCCGCGATGGCGGCTTCGATCAGCGGACGCTCCCACGCGGGGTGACGAGCGAACCAGTCGTCGGCGTGCAGCGTCGGACGGCACTCGTGCGCCTGCTTGCGACCGAAGCGGCGTTCGCAACGCGGGCAGGTCCACATCTCAGCGGCTCAGACCGGCAGCCTGCCGTAGCGGTGGCGCTTGAGCAGATCGCTGGAGTCGGTGCCGGGCTTGGTGTCGTACGCCAGCAGCGCGACGTACCGCGGCACGTCGCCCTCGATCGGGCTCACCTTGTGCAGCGAGTTGCGACCGTTGAACAACATCAGCGTGCCGGGTGTCATCGGTTCCACGCGCACGAGCGGTGATGACGCGTCGTCGCGCAGCACGCCGGCGACGTCGTCGTAACGCTCCCCCGCTTCGCCGGCAGCCGCATCGCGGATCTGCTTGGCGTTGAGGAAGTCGCCGCCGGCGTCGGACGACTGGATGGCGATCGAGACGACGAAGTCGGTCATGTCGAAGTGCCAGCCGAGCACGTCGCCGTCGCGCATCACGGCAAGGTTCAGCGCTCCGAACGGATCGCCGTACCGATGCAGCACCGGCTGTCCGAGCACTGCGGCGATGAACGTCATCAGCGGATCCCACTCGTAGAGGCGGCGCACCATGCTGTCGACGGGAAAGAGGTCGTAGGCGACCGCCTCGAGCGAGTTGTGCACCTTGGCTCGGCGAGGGTGCTCCGCGGGACGCGCCTCGTCGGGCGCAGCGAGGTACGGCGTGCCCGTGACGAGCGATCGATGCCCGAGCGCCGCCAGCGCATCGCACTCGGCGACCAACGCGCCGATGTGCTCGCTGCGGATGAACCCCGGCAGGATGCACACGCCTTCGAGCTCGAACTGGTGGTGTGCCGCGGCGATGACGTCAGCGTCGTCGAGCGGGTACCGATCCCTGTCGATCAGCGTTCCGGGATCCACGCCCGCATCGTTGCATGCGCCGGGCCTAACCTGCACGGCCATGCCGATCCATCTGCGCGCCGAACCGTCCGACTACGCACCCGCGGTGCTGGTGCCCGGCGATCCGCGGCGGGCCAAGCACATCGCCGAGACGTTCTTCGACCCAGGCTTCCGGCTGGTCAACGAGGAGCGCGGCATGCTCGGCTTCACGGGCACGTTCCAGGGCAAGCCGATCAGCGTGCAGAGCGTCGGCATGGGTGGCGCCAGCGTGGCGATCTACTACAACGAGCTGATCCAGCTCGGCGTGCAGCGCATCGTGCGCGTCGGCACGGCCGGCGGCCTCAAGCCCGGGATCGGCTTCGGCGACACGTTGATCGCGATGACGGCCACACCGGACGACCCGCTGAACCTGATCCTCACCGACGGCGAGGCGCACGCGCCCTGCGCGACGTGGCACCTCATCGAGATGGCGGCGCGCATCGCGCGCGAGCGCAAGATCACCGCGCACGTCGGGTCGGTGGTCACCAGCGCGGTGTTCTACGACCCGCGCCCAGGGATCATGGGCCGCTGGAAGGACCGTGGCCACCTCGGTGTGGAGATGGAGGTGGCCGTGCTCTACACGATCGCCGCGATGCACGGCATCGAAGCCGCTGCGCTGCTCGCGGTGAGCGACCTCATCGCCGATGAGTCCAACGCGCAGCGGATCAGCGACGACGATCTGCGCAAGGCCGTCGATCAGATGATGATCATCGGCTGCGAGATCGCCACCGCCTGACCCCCCATCTGACCGAGTGTTGACCGTTCAACTGGATCCATTCGACCGCTTCGGGGCCAACCGTCGTTGAGTTGGCACGAGCGGACACTTGATCGACGGCGAGCGGCACCGCAACCGTGTGTCGACTTTGCTACCGAATCGGTAGCAAAGTCGACACAGCGACATCAGATGAGCCCGAGGTCCTTCACGGCGTCGCGCTCTTCGGCGAGCTCGGCGGTGCTGGCGTCGATCTTGCCGCGCGAGTAGTCGTCGATGGTCAGGCCCTGGACGATTGAGTACTGCCCGTCCTTGCAGGTGACCGGGAAGCTGGAGATCAAGCCCTCGGGCACGCCGTAGCTGCCGTCGCTCGGGATGCCCATGCTGACCCAGTCGCCCTCGGGGGTGCCGAGCGCCCATGAGCGGATGTGGTCGACCGCGGCGTTGGCGGCCGATGCCGCCGACGATGCGCCGCGAGCTTCGATGATCGCCGCGCCGCGCTTGGCCACGGTGGGGATGTAGGTGCCGTCGACCCATGCGTGGTCGTTGACGAGCTCGTAGGCGTTCTTGCCGGAGACCTCGGCGTGGAACAGGTCGGGGTACTGCGTGACCGAGTGGTTGCCCCAGATCGTCATCTTCGTCACGTCGGTGACGGCAACACCCGTGCGCTGCGCCAGCTGGCTGATCGCGCGGTTGTGGTCGAGGCGCGTCATCGCCGTGAAGCGGCCGGGATCGAGGTCGGGTGCGTTCTGCTGGGCGATGAGCGCGTTGGTGTTCGCCGGGTTGCCGACGACGAGGATCTTGACGTCCTTCTTGGCGCTGTCGCTGAGCGCCTTGCCCTGCGGCTTGAAGATGCCACCGTTGGCGCTGAGCAGATCGCTGCGCTCCATGCCCGCCTTGCGCGGCATCGCGCCGACCAGCAGGGCGACGTCGATGTCACCGAACGCGACGTTGGCATCGTCGGTGCACACCACGCCGGCGAGCAGCGGGAAGGCGCAGTCGTCGAGCTCCATCTTCACGCCCTCCAACGCCTTCAGCGCCGGGGTGATCTCCAGCAGTTGGAGGATGACGGGCGTGTCCGGCCCGAGCATCGAGCCGGAGGCGATGCGGAACAGGAGGCTGTAGCCGATCTGGCCGGCCGCGCCGGTGACGGCAACACGTACTGGCGAGGTCGTGGCAGGTGAAGTCATGGCCCTGAGCGTAGGCCCACGCTTCGCCGGCCAGAAAGCCGGCGCCGACCGACAACGGTCAGCCGGTGGGCAGCAGCGTCAGCCCGGCCTTGGCCAGGATCAGGTTCGTGTAGAAGATCGGCGCGGCCTTGTTGCAGGTGAGGTGCACGTGCCCGTCGTTGGGGCACAGCTGGTCGACGATCTGCTCGGACTCGGTTGCCCAATCGACCACCGTGACGTTCGGGTACTTCGTCGGCAGCGCCCTGATCCGCTCGTTGTTGCCGTCGATCCAGTTGGCCGGTGCGCGCACGGTGAGCACGTACACGTGCGGCGTCAGGTCGGCCGGCAACGACGCCATGATCGAGGCCCAGGCGTCATCGCTGACGGTGCCGTTGGTGCCGACCTGGATGACCACCGTGTCACCCAGCTGGTTGTTGGACCGCATCGTCGCCAGGATCTGGGCCAAGTCGCCACCTTGCCGATCCTCGGCGGCGTCGACGATGAACCCGGCCTGCAGCAGCTGGTTCTCGGCACCCTTCATCACCGACTCGCCGATGGCGACGGGGCCAGGAGGTGGCGGCGGTGTGGTCGGCGTCGTGTCGATCGGCGTCACCCCGGTCCCGATCACCGGCGGATCGGTGGTGACCGGATCGGTCGCCGGCGTCGACGGGCCGACGGGCCCGGCGTCGACGAGGCTGCAGCTGATCGAGCCGACGCACTTGTTCTCGGCGGCGGCGAAGCTGATCCCGGTGGCGAGTACGAGGAGGGCGACGGAACCGCCGATGATCGCGCCGTTGCGCGAGGCCGACCGCGTGCCGGCGCGCCGCGCCTTCCACCACTCGCCGAGCTTGCCCTGACGGATCGGGGTCTCGATGAAGCGGTAGCTGAGCTCGGTGATCGGTACGGTGATCACCATCGCCAGCACGAACTTGGCGACGGTCAGCTGCACGCCGGCTTCCTTGCGGATGATCTGGTAGATCGGCCAGTGGTACAGGTACAGCCCGTAGCTGCGCGTCCCGATCCAGGCGAAGACCGGGTTGCCGAGCAGCGCACCGGTGAGCGACCGCTGATGCGTCGCCGCGGCGACGACGAGCAGCGTGGCCAGACCGGTGAGGAGGAACCCGCCGCGGAACAGCCACGGATCGAAGTGCGAGCCGAGCGTCGTGCCCTCGACGGCGACCGACAGCTGTCGGAACATCACCAGCAGGACGACGAGCCCGATGCCGGCGAACAGGTCGAGCCGGCCGGGACGCTCGCGCAGCGGGCCGCGCATGATCGCCGCCGGGCGCCAGACCATGGCGAACGCCGCCCCGAGCAGCAGACCGCCGGCGCGGGTGATCGTGCTCAGGTACAACGCCTCGTTGGCGTTGATGCAGCGACCGAACACGTGCCAGTAGCCGTTCGCTGTCGCCGAGCACGTGTTCGGAACGTCGCCGCCGACGTAGAGGAACGCGGTGACGACGGCGACGAGACCGCTGATGCCGACGAGCCACAGCGCGACGCGCGGCAGCCGCTGCGTGCCGCGGCGCAGGATGGCCACCATCACCAACGGCCACAGCAGGTAGAACTGCTCCTCTACGCCGAGCGACCACAGGTGGCGCAGTGGGGCGAACGCCTCGTTGGCGGTGTAGCCCTGCCCGACGATGATCTGGTACCAGTTGCTGACGTAGAAGATGCCGCCGAGGAAGTCGCCGCGCGTCTGACCCTGCGGGCGCTGCTGGAACAGCGCCATGTAGACGCCGAGCGCAACCATCATCGCGAACAGCGCGGGCAGCAGCCGGCGGAAGCGACGCAGCCAGAACTGCTTCAGGTCGACGGTGCCCGTGCGATCGCACTCGCCGATCAGCAGCAGCGTGATCAGGTAGCCGCTGATGACGAAGAAGACCTCGACGCCGAGGAACCCACCGCCGAGCCACGTGTGGTTGGCGTGGTAGAGCATGACGGCGACGACCGCCACCGCACGCAGGCCGTCGAGGCCAGGCAGGTACGGGATCCTGCTGGTCTGCTGGCGGGGCGCTGGTTCCACCGTTTGCTCAGCCCACCCATTCATGTCGGCACCAGTATGGCGGGTCAGCGCGTTGGCAACCCGACAGCCGAGAAGATCATGTTGGCGTAGAACTGAGCGGCTTCCGGCTTGCAGCTGATGTGCACGTGATCGTTCTGACAGAGCTTGTCGGCGACCTGTTCACCCTGGGTGTTCCAGTCGATGATCGTCACGTTCGGGTAGCGCGTCGGGAGCGCGGTGATGCGCACGTTGTTGTCGACGATGTACTGCCGGCTCGGCGCCTTCACGGTGAGGAAGAACACGTGCGACTGGCTGCCGATGACCGACATCATCGAGTCGTACTGGGCGTCGCTGACGGACCCGTTCGTGCCGACCTGGATGACCACGATCGAGCCCAGCTGCCCCGCTTGCTTCATCAGCTGCAGCACACCGATGACGCCGTCGCCGCCACGGTTCTTCACCGCGTTGACGAGGAACCCGCCGGCCGACAGGTTGGGGATGGCGCCCTGCATCACCGATTCGCCGATGGCGACCGGAGGGATCAGCGCCAACGGGTCGACCGTGGTGGTCGGCGCCGCGGTGGTGGTCGGCGCGGCCGTCTCGCCGGGCAGGGTGATGACGGTCGTGGTCGGCGCCGGGATCGTGGTCGACGTCGTGGGTGGCAACGTCGGCGCGGGCGTGCCGATGGTGGCCGTCTGGCAGTCGACCGATCCGACGCAGCTGTTGTCGGCCACCGCGATGCTGACGCCGGCGAAGGCGACGAGGCCGGCGGCGACCGCTCCGGCGATGGCCGAACGCTGCCGGCGCTTGGCCATGCGCGCCGTGCGCGGCCGGCGCTCACCGCGCAGGATCTGGCCGAGCACGCCGCGGCGGATGGGCATCTCGATGATGCGGAAGCTCAGCTCGGTGACGATCGCCGTGAGGATCATCGCCCCGACGAACTGGCGCAGGGTCAGCGCGATGCCGGCCTGCTTGCGGATGATCTGGTAGATCGGCCAGTGGTAGAGGTACATGCCGTAGCTGCGCGTGCCCACCCAGCGCAGCACCGGGTTGCCGAGGAAGCGGCCGACCCACGAACGACGGTGCGTCGTCGCGGCGATGACCGCCAGCGTCGCCACCCCGACCAGGAAGAAGCCGCCGCGGAACAGCCACGGGTTGAACTGCGTGCCGAACTGCTGACCGTTCTCCGACAGCCAGAACTGGCGAACCATCGCGGCGAGGCCGGCGAGTGCGACCACGGCGACGACGTCGAGTCGATGCGGACGGCGCCGCAACGGGCCGCGCATGATCGCCGCCGGCCGCCAGACCATCGCGAACGCGGCGCCGAGCATCAACCCGCCGGCCCGACTGATCGTGCTCAGGTACAGCGTGTCGTTGACGCTGATGCACCGTCCGAACGCTCGCCAGTAGCCCTGCGGTTGGGCGACGCAGTTGTCGATGCTGTCGACGTTGCCGTTGTAGAAGATGACCCCGACCGCCACGGCGATGAACCCGCTGACCCCGGCCAGCCACAGCGCCATTCTCGGCAGCTGCTCCCGACTGCGCTTGAGGATCACGACCATGACGAGCGGCCACAGCAGGTAGAACTGCTCCTCCACTGCCAGCGACCACAGGTGGCGCAACGGCACGAACGCCTCGCTCGCCGCGTACCCCTGCCCGACGAACGCCTGGTACCAGTTGCTGCCGTAGAGCACACCGCCGAGGAAGTCGCCGCGGGTGCGGCCGCGTGCCTGGTTGCTCGTGACCGCCATGTACACGGCAACCGCGGCCATCATCACGAACAGCGCAGGCAGCAGCCGACGGAAGCGTCGCAACCAGAACTGCTTGAGGTCGACCCTGCCGGTGCGCTCCTTCTCGCCGATCAGCAGCAGCGTGATCAGGTAGCCGCTGATGACGAAGAAGACCTCGACGCCGAGGAACCCGCCCTGCAGCCACTCGTGGTTGGCGTGGTACAGCATCACCGCGATCACGGCGACCGCACGCAAGCCGTCGAGGCCTGGCAAGTACGGCGTCCGGCTGATCTGCGCTCGCGGCGCGACAGAGGCGGCCCTGGAACTCATCGGTTCGTCAGTATCGCTCACGACATCAGGTCGGGAGCGGTCACTCCCGCTACAGCTGGAGCGACTTGACCTCGAGGAACTCCTCGAGACCGAACTGCCCGGCTTCGCGGCCGAGACCGCTCTGCTTGTAGCCACCGAACGGGGCCATCACGTTGAAAGCGCCGCCGTTGACCTCGACCTGCCCGGCGCGGATGCGCTTGGCGACGCGCTTGGCCCGCTCGGGATCACCGCTCCACACGCCGCCGGCGAGGCCGTAGATCGTGTCGTTGGCGATCTCGACGGCTTCGTCCTCGGAGTCGTACGGCATGATCGACAGGACCGGGCCGAAGATCTCCTCACGGGCGATCGTCATGTCGCGCGTGACGTTGGAGAACACGGTCGGCTGCACGTAGAAGCCGGTGTCGAGGCCCTCCGGCGCGGCAGTCCCGCCGGTGAGGAGCTGAGCGCCTTCGTCGATGCCGGTCTGGATGAAGCCACGCACGCGATCGCGCTGCACCGAGCTGATCAGTGGCCCGATGCGCGAGGTCTTCTCGAAGGGGTTGCCCGGCGTGAACGTGAGCGCGGCGGCGGTGGCGATCTGCTCGGCCTCCTCGAGGCGCTCGCGCGGCACCAGCATGCGGGTGAGCGCGGTGCACGTCTGGCCCGAGTTGAGGAAGCACTTGCCGACGCCGTCGGCCACGGCCTTGCTGAAGTCGGCGTCGTCGAGGATGACGTTGGCGCTCTTGCCGCCGAGCTCCAGGGCGACCTTCTTCACCGTGGCGGATGCGACCTCGGCGACGCGCTTGCCGGCGCGCGTGCTGCCGGTGAAGCTGACCATGTCGACGTCGGGGTGGGCGGCGATCGCCTCGCCGACGATCGGGCCGCTGCCGGTGACGAGGTTGAACACGCCGGCCGGCAGACCCGCTGCTTCGATCACCTCGGCGAGGATGAAGGCGTTGATCGGCGCGACCTCACTGGGCTTGACGACCACGGTGTTGCCGGCGGCGAGCGCGGGTGCGACCTTGAGGGCGATCTGGTGCAGCGGGTAGTTCCACGGCGTGATGCAACCCACCACGCCGACGGCCTCGCGCACCACGAGCGAGTTGCCGACCTGCGTCTCGAACTCGTAGCTGCCCAGCAGCTGAGCGGCGATGGCGAAGTTGGCCTTCGGCAGACCGGCCTGGATCAGGTTGCTGAGCATCAGCGGCATCCCGACCTCCTTGGCGATCGTCTGCGCGATGTCCTCCGTCCGCGCCTCCAGCCCGGCGTGGATGGCCATCAGGTAGGCGGCGCGCTCCTCCTTCGGCAGTGCGCTCCAGGCCGGGAAGGCGGCCTTCGCCGCGGTGACGGCGGCATCGACATCGGACGCCGTGCCGTCGGGGACCGTGGCGATGACCTCCTCGGTGGCCGAGTCGGTGACGCTGTGGGTGCCGGTGCCCGCGGAAGGGACCCAAGAACCGTTGATGAAGAGCTTGTCGTAGGCGCGCATGCCCTCACCATAGGAGGACCGACGCCTGTCCGTCTCAGCGAGCCGGGCAGACTGCACGACATGCGCATCGTCATCTTCGGCGCCGGCGGTGTCGGCAGCGTCATCGGCGGACGGCTGCACCAGCACGCCTCAGAACACGGGCACGAGATCACCCTCGTCGCTCGCGCCGGCCACTGCGCTGCGATCCGCGAGCACGGCCTGACGATCAACGATCCGACGGGGACGACGACGATCGCGGTGCCCGTCGCGGAGCGCATCGACGAGATCGAGCTCGGTGAGGGCGACGTCGTCTTCATGACCATGAAGAGCCAGGACTCGGCCGCCGCGCTCGACGAGCTGCGCCGCCACGCACCGACGGTCTCGGTGGTGTGCGCGCAGAACGGAGTGGACAACGAGCGCGTCGCTGCTCGCCGCTTCGCCGACGTCTATGGCATGTGCGTCATGCTGCCGGCGGCGTTCGTCGTCCCTGGATCGGTCGACGCCAGCGGCACCCCGCACAACGCGATCCTCGACCTCGGCCGCTACCCGACGGGGACGGACGCAACGAGCACCGCGATCGCCGCTGCACTCGAGGCGAGCCGGCTCGCCAGCCGGTCGGTCCCGAACATCATGCGCTGGAAGCACACCAAGCTGCTGATGAACCTGGCCAACGCCGTGGACGCGCTCGTCTCCGACATCGAGAACAGCAACGCCCTGATCGGTCCGGCACGTGACGAGGCCGAAGCGTGCTTCGCCGCCGCAGGCATCGATCGGGTGACTGATGCCGACGATCAGGAACGGCGAAGTGGCGTGCTGGCCACGATGCCGGTGCCGAACACCACGCTTCCGCTCGGCGTCCGTCGTGGCGGGTCGACGTGGCAGAGCTTCGTGCGTGGGGCGACGACCACCGAGGTCGATTGGTTGAACGGCGAGATCGTGCTGCTCGGTCGCCAGCACGGCGTGCCGACCCCGATCAACCGTCTCCTGTGCGACGTCACCGCGTGGGCCGCGGCCAACGGCGTGGGGCCACGGTCGATGACGACCGAGGAGATCCTCAGCCGGCGACGCTCGTAGGCAACCCGAGGTTGGCGTAGATCTCGCGGGTGGCCGAGCTGCGGTTCAACGTGTAGAAGTGCAGGCCCGGCGCGCCCGCTTCCAGCAGATCAGCACACAGCTGGGTGGCCATGTCCACGCCGACCTTGCGGATCTCCACCGGGTCGTCACCGGCGGCTTCGAGGCGGTCGACCACCCACGTGGGCACCGCTGCGCCGCTGAGGTCGGCCATCTTGCGCACGAGCCCGAGGTTGGTGACGGGCATGATTCCGGCGACCACCGGCTTGTGCACGTCCAGCGCGGCCAGCTCGTCGACCATGCGCACGTAGTGCTCGGCCTCGAAGAAGAACTGGGTGATGGCGAAGTCGGCGCGGCGCAGCTTGGCGGCCAGGTGCTGGCGGTCCTGCTCGCGGCTGGTGGACCGCGGGTGCACCTCGGGGTGCGCGGCGACGCCGATCGAGAAGCTGTCGAACGTGTCCAGATCATCGATCAGTTCGACGGCGTACCGGTAGTCGCTGGGCTTGGCATCCTCCGGGTCGATCGGCGGGTCGCCGCCGAGGGCGAGGATGTTCTCGATGCCCGCACTGCGGTAGGCATCGAGCAACGTGCGGATCTCCTCGCGTTGGTGGCTCTGGCACGTGAGGTGGGCCATGGGCGTGATGCCGGTCTCCTTGCGGATCCAGGTGACCACTTCCTGCGTGCGCGTGCGCGTGCTGCCGCCTGCGCCGTAGGTGACGCTGACGAAGCTGGGAACCAACGGCTCGAGCTCGGCGATGGTGCGGCCGAGGGACAGCTGCGCGGCGTCGGTCTTCGGCGGCGAGAACTCGAACGAGCACGTCGTGCCGGCAGCGAGGAGGTCGGAGATGCGTGCCATGGTTCGATCGTCAGGCTACCGATGCGCGCCGTGGCAAGCTCTGCGAGCTGCACCGGCCTTTCGGTGGCAAGCACGGACACCGGGCGGACTCCGCTCAAGGGCGAACAGGGGAGAGAGTTCATGTCGACGACACCAGCTGGTTGGTTCCCAGATCCGTACGGGAGGTATCAGCAGCGCTACTGGGACGGTTCGGCGTGGACCGCCCACGTCACCACGAACGGTCAGCAGACGGTCGATCCGTTGGGGGCGACGACCACGGTTCCGTTCGCCACGCCGGCCACCGCACAGTCCGGCACGACGAACTTGACTGCGCCTGCCACCCAGCAGCTCGCCTTCCAACCGGCGACTGCCGGTTCGACGGCCGGCACCACCGGGGCGGGCGAGACGGTGTTCGGCTTCCTCGACAAGCTCGGACCGGAGGCCCGCAACCGCCCCGACCCGGAGGCCGCGGTCACGCTTGCCGGGCTCGGCGGGCTCGTCGTGGCGTTCGGCATCCTCGTGCTCGTCGCCGACGGCGTCGACTCGGTCGACGGGGCGCGCGGCAAGCTCGGCATCCTGTCGGCGCTGATCGTCGGCGGCGGCCTGGCGATCCGCCTGCTGGTGAAGACCCAGACGGCGCTGCGCTCGGCTGCGGTCGGCATGGGTGCCGTCGGCATCTTCGGCCTCGGCGCCGCCATCATGGCGACCAACGCGGACAGCGCCTCGGCGCCGTTGCTCATCGGCTTGATGTACATCGCGGCGTGGATCCTGCCCGGCTACCGCGGGCGCACGGTGATGCTCGGTCTGGGCGCGCTGCTGCTCGTGAGCGCGCTCGGTCAGGCGACCTCGTCGGACTCGAGCAACAACGCGTTCTCCGATGCCGACCAGGTCGTCGGCAGTGGCGGCATCGTGCTGCTGCTGGCCGGGATCGTGCTCCTCGGTGCCGTCTTCGTGCTCGACCGGCGCGGCTACCACGGCGTCGGCACCAGCCTCGTCGTCGCTGCCCTGATCGCCACTGCGGCGGGTGTGGGTCAGACGGTGATCAAGCTCAACGACACGGGCGGCTCGTTCCTGATCATCGCCACGGGCGTGATCATCTGCCTCGTCGGCGGGTACGGCGAGCGTCGGGCCAGCACCTGGATCGGCGCACTCGTCACGACGATCGGCGTGATCTCGTTCCTCGGAACGGCGATGGAGCCGGATTCGGTGACCTCGATCTCCACCCTGCTGATCCTGGCCGGGCTGCTGTTGATCTTCGTGCCGGTCATCGTCAACGCCATCCGCACCTCCCGCGCCGCCGAGGCCGCCAAGGAGCAGCCGGTCGCCTGATCGGTCTCAGTGCCTGAAGTGCCGTTCGCCGGTGAGCACCATGGCGATGCCGTGCTCATCGGCGGCGGCGATCACCTGATCGTCGTTGACGCTCCCGCCGGGCTGGATCACCGCGGTGATGCCGGCCTCGGCGGCGACGTCGAGCCCGTCGCGGAACGGGAAGAAGGCATCGCTGGCGCACACGCCGCCGATCGCGCGACCCGCTGAACGCGTCTGTGCGATCCGCGCGCTGTCCACGCGGTTCTGCTGACCTGCACCGATGCCGAACGCCTGCAGCCCCTTGGCGAAGACGATCGCGTTGCTGCTGACCGCGGCGCACACCTGCCACGCGAAGGCGAGGTCGTCCATCTGCTCGTCCGTCGGGGCGACCTTGGTGGCGACGCGCCAGTGGCTTCGATCGAGGTCGACCGTGTCGACCTGCTGTACCAGCAGACCTCCGTCGATGCCGCGCACGTCGAGCGCTGCGCCGTAGGGCTGCGGGCCGCTGAGCACGCGCAGGTTCTTCTTCGCCGCGAACACGGCGAGCGCCCCCTCGTCGAACGACGGCGCGACGACCACCTCGGTGAACACCGGCGCCAACGCCTCGGCCATCGCCGCCGTCACCGGACGGTTGACGGCGACGATCCCGCCGAAGGCACTGACCGGATCGCACTCGTTCGCCCGCCGGTACGCATCGGCGATGTCGCTGCCGAGCGCGACACCGCAGGGGTTGGCGTGCTTGACGATCACGCATGCCGTGTCGGCGAACCGGTGCACCAGTCGCCACGCAGCCTCGGTGTCGTACAGGTTGAGGTAGCTGAGCTCCTTGCCGCCGTGCTGCACCGCATCGTCCCACCAGCTGCGCCGACCGGCCGCGAGGTAGCGAGCGCCGGCCTGGTGCGGGTTCTCGCCGTAGCGCAGCGACTGCTGCTTGGCGAGCGACAGGTGGATGCCTTCCGGCAACGGTCCGCTCTCCTCGGTCGGCTCGTCGAACCACTCGGCGATCTGCGCGTCGTAGGCGGCGATCGTGGCGAACGCATCACGCGCCAGACGGCGACGCGTGGTCGCGCTGATGCTGCCGGCGGCGCGCACCTCGCCGAGCACGGCGGTGTAGTCGCTCGGGTTGACCACGACGGCAACGTGCGCGTGGTTCTTCGCCGCGGCGCGCACCATCGCCGGCCCGCCGATGTCGATCAGCTCGATGCTCGGCTTCGACGCGAAGGGATAGAGGTTGACGACGACGAGGTCGATCGGGTCGATGCCGTGCGCCGCCATGTCTGCCTGGTGCTCGGGCTTGGTCGGATCGGCGAGCAGCCCGCCGTGCACCTTGGGGTGCAGGGTGACGACGCGGTGGTCGAGGATCGCCGGCAGGCCCGTCAGGTCGGCGAGGTCGGTGACCGGGATGCCTGCCGCCGCAACCGCCGCTGCCGTGCCGCCGCTCGACACGATCTTCCAACCGGCATCTGCCAGCCCTTGAGCGAGAACCAGAATTCCCGACTTGTCGTAGACGGAGAGCAACGCGATGGGCATGGCTCGCACAGTACGCGTGAGTGGTCAGTGCACCACTCAACGCTTTACAAGGTGTACGGTGCGCGCCAGACCCATGGGTCGTTCGTCACACATCGGGAGGCACTCTTGGATCTCAGCAAGATCAGCAAAGGCGGTCAGATCTTCGCCGGCGCTGGCATCGTCTACTTCATCGCATCGTTCCTGCCGTGGTACACCGCCTCGGGCAAGGTCCAGGGGGTCGAGGTCGCCAGCGACTCGGCCAACGCCTGGGGCGATCTCGGGTTCCTGTGGGGCAGCCTCTGGGCGCTGCTCTTCATCGCCGCGGCGGTGATCATCCTCCTGCCGGCGTTCGGCACGAAGCCGCCGAAGCTGCCGTCGATCGCCTTCCTGGCGGTCGCTGCGTTGGCCACGCTGTTCACGCTGCTGAAGCTGATCATCGGCGAGGACGACGTCAATGGCATCGGCTTCAAGGTCGAGGTCAGCGCTTCGTTCGGCCTGTTCCTCGCCGTCATCGCCGCCGCTGCAGCGACGTTCGGTGGGTACCTGCTGTTCACCGAGTCCGGTGGATCCCTCGACGACCTCAAGGATCCGAACAAGCTGAAGAGCTCGTTCAGCACCGGTGGCACCGGTGGCAGCGTTCCCCCGCCGCCTCCGCCGCCCCCGGGGATGACGCCTCCTCCCCCGCCGCCGCCTCCGCCGCCCTCGGTCTGAGTCGCACCGTTCAACGCAACGGGCCCCCGCCACACGGCGGGGGCCCGTTCACGTTTTCGGGATGTGTCTGAAGCCCTGAGCTCAGAGACCGGAGCTCAGAGACCGGCGACGATCTCGGCCATCAGCTCGCCGGCTTCGGTCGGGTTGAGGCCGACCTTCACGCCGGCCGCGCGCAGGGCGTCCATCTTGCCCTGGGCGGTGCCCTTGCCGCCGCTGACGATGGCACCGGCGTGGCCCATCTTCTTGCCGGCCGGCGCGGTGACGCCGGCGATGTAGGCGCTCATCGGCTTGGTCACGTTGGCCTTGATGTACTCGGCGGCCTCTTCCTCGGCGGAGCCACCGATCTCACCGATCATGATGATCGCGTGGGTCTCGGGGTCGGCCTGGAACTCCTTGAGGCAGTCGATGAAGCTCGTCCCGGGAACCGGGTCGCCGCCGATGCCGACGCACGTCGACACACCGATGCCGCGTTGCTTCAGCTCGTACAGCGCCTGGTAGGTCAACGTGCCGGAGCGGCTGACGATGCCGACGTTGGGCCCGCTGTCCGAGGGCGGCTGGGCGATCTCGCCGGCAGTGATGCCGATGTTGCTCTTGCCTGGGCTGATGATGCCCGGGCAGTTGGGGCCGAGCAGCCGGGTGTTCGGGTACTCGCGCAGGAGCGTGTTGAACGTCTTGGCCTCGTCCTGCGCCGGGATGCCCTCGGTGATGCAGACGATGAAGCTGATCCCTGCGGCCGCGGCCTCGAGGATGGCTGCGGACGCAGCCTTCGGCGGCACGGCGATGAACGATGCGGTGGCGCCGGTGGCGGCGACGGCTTCGGCCACCGAGTTGAAGACGGGGATGCCCTCGACGTCGGTGCCGCCCTTGCCGGGCGTCACCCCGCCGACGACCTTGGTGCCGTAGGTCTGGTTGCGCAGCCCGTGGTACTTGCCCTGTCCGCCGGTGAGGCCCTGGACGATGACCTTGGTGGAGGCGTCGATGAAGATGGCCATGTCACTTGCTCCCGTTGGCGATGGCGACAGCCGCGCGTGCGGCTTCGAGCATGGTGGGCTTGGAGGTGAGCTTCGATTCGGGGATGCCCGCATCGAGGAGGATCTGGCGGCCTTCGGCGGCGTTGGTGCCGTCGAGGCGGATGACGATCGGGGCCCGCAGGTCGACGCGGCCGAGCGCTTCGACGATGCCCTTGGCGACTTCCTCGCCACGGGTGATGCCGCCGAAGATGTTGATGAAGATGCTCGTCACGTTCTGGTCGAAGTTGATGACCTCCAGCGCGGCAGCCATCACGTCGGCGTTCGCACCGCCGCCGATGTCGAGGAAGTTGGCAGCCGAGCCGCCGACCTGGTTGACGACGTCGAGCGTGCTCATCGCCAGACCGGCGCCGTTGGCGATGATGCCCACGGTGCCGTCGAGGCCGATGTACTGCAGGTCGTGCTCGCGAGCCATCTGCTCGCGCGGGTCGAGCTCTTCGGTGGCTCGGTACTCGTCCCACTCGGGATGGCGGAAGGCGGCGTTGTTGTCGAGGCTGACCTTCGCATCCAGCGCGTGGATCTCGCCGGTCGGCTTGAGGATCAACGGGTTGATCTCGGCCAGGTCGCAGTCGCCCTCGGTGTAGCAGCGGTACAGCTTGACGAGGATCTCCGCGACGCCCTCGATCGACTGCTCGGGGAAGTCGTTGTCGATCGCTGCCTGGCGGGCCCACGCCAGGTCGATGCCGTCGACCGGGTCGACGTGGCGCAGCAGGATGGCCTCCGGGTTGGTCTCGGCGACGGCCTCGATCTCGACGCCGCCCTCCTTCGACAACATCAGCAGGTGCTTCTTCGCCGCACGATCGAGCGTGAACGAGGCGTAGTACTCCTCAGCGATGTCGCTGGCGTTCTCCACCCAGACCCGCTTGACGACGTGGCCCTTGATGTCCATGCCGAGGATGTTCCCGGCGTGGAGGCGGGTCTCGTCGGCGTTGTTGGCCAGCTTGATGCCACCGGCCTTGCCGCGGCCACCCACCTGGACCTGCGCCTTCACCACCACCGGGTATCCGGCGGCGTCGGCCGCAGCAACGGCCTCGTCCACGGTGTAGGCGACTCCACCCGGACTGACCGGGATGTCGAATCGGGCGAAGTACTGCTTGCCCTGGTACTCGAACAGGTCCACGCGTTCTCCCTCGTTGCTCCAGCGTCTCAGCGGTCGCGAATCGGCAACGGACCCTACGCCTCATGCGGGCGCCGGTCACAACTGACGTGCTCCACCGTTCCGCTGGCACACTGGTCGCACCATGGTTCGCCGGCCGCAGCTCCGCACACCCCTCGCCCGGGCCGTGGTCCCGGTGGTCGCCGGGATCGGCTTCTTCGCGTTGCTGGGTCTAGCGCTGTGGGGAGTTGCCGCGTTCATCTCGCGCAACGCCGACAGCACGAGCGAGCTGCTGGTCAAGCGCACCTTCGAGCCGGGCCCGGCCAGCAGCTACGCGCGGATCGTCTCCGAGGACGGGCCGGTGCTGTTCCCCGACCCGATCGGCACGAGCGGCGACGACAGCGTCGTGCTCGACCACGTCGGCGACGACCCCCTGAACAACTGGCACCTCTACCTCGCCTACCCCGCCGACCGACCGGTGAGCTGCAAGGTCACCCAGGTTCGCTTCAGCCGCAGCTTCACCGACTGCGACGGTCGAACGATCGACGTCACCGACCTCGCCCTCCCGGCGCGCGGCATCGGCCCGGTCGTCTCGCCCGACGGCGTGCTCAGCCTCGACCTGCGCGCCGCCACCGGCGACGCCGCACCCGTCACCACCCCGACCACCTGACGCCCGCCCGCCCGGACGTCTGGCTTCTCGGACGGATCCGTGACGGTTTCCGACACGCATCCGTCCGAGATCTGGATCGATCGTGACGGGAACCTGCAGGCGTCGATGGACCGTCTGATCGGCATGGATCGACGCACCTTCCTCGCCTTGCTCGCCGTGCCCGTCGTGGCGCCGTTGCTGCAGGCGTGCGGATCGGACGGCGCGACGTCGCCGGATGATTCGGACAGCGACGAGGCGAAGAGCTCGTTGACGCGCACGGCTGCCGACGAGTCAGAAGCGTCGGCGGCGACTGCCTCGATCAACGCGTTCGGACTCGACCTGCTCGCCGAGCTCACCGCCGGACCGGCCGCCAACGTCGTGTTCTCGCCGACCAGCATCGGGATCGCACTGGCGATGACGGCGGTCGGCGCCCGCGCCTCGACGCTGGAGGAGATGCACCGCGTGCTGCACGTCGATCCCGCAGCCTCGTTCGATCACTCGATGAACGCCATGGGCGCGGCGCTGGAGCGGCGCAGTCGCACCGACGAGCGCGGCGCCGCCACGCTCGAGATCGCCAACTCGCTGTGGGGCCAACGTGGCACGCACTTCGAGCAGCCGTTCCTCGACACGTTGGCGACGGAGTACGGCGCCGGGCTCGAGCTCGTCGACTACCGCAAGGACGCCGAGGGTGCTCGAACGAAGATCAACGCATGGGTCGACGAGGCGACGAAGGACCGGATCCCCGAGCTGCTGGCGCCGGGAGCGCTGACCGCCGACTCGCGCTTGACCCTCGTCAACGCGGTGCACCTCAAGGCCAACTGGGCCGAGGTGTTCGACGCACAGCGCACCGACAGCGTGCCGTTCCATCGAGCGGACGGCTCCACGGTGGACGTCTCGATGATGCACCTGCAACGCCACTTCGGATACGCCGAGGGCGACGGTTGGCAGGCGGTCGAGCTGCCGTACGTGTTCGGCGAACTGGCGATGACGGTCGTCGTCGGCGACGCAGACCTGGCCGGCGCGATCGGTGCGCTGACCGACAACGAAGTGATCCTGTCGTTCCCCAAGTTCGACATCGAGACCTCGACGAGCCTGGCCGACGTGCTCGGCGCGCTCGGCATGGCAACGGCGTTCACCGACGGCGCCGACTTCACCGGGATGACCACCGACGAGCCGCTGCACATCAGCGACGTGATCCACCAGGCGAACATCACCGTCGACGAAGAGGGCACGGAGGCCGCTGCGGCGACCGCGGTGGTGATGACGGCCGGTGCAGCGCCGGCGCCGGGCGAGCCGGTGACGATGGTCGTCGATCGGCCGTTCACGTTCGCGCTGCGCGACGTCCCGACCGGGGCGATCGTGTTCCTCGGTCGAGTGAGCGATCCGTCGCAGGGACGGGTGTAGATCGCGCGCTCAGGCGGTGGCGGGAACGTTCGCCACGAGGCGGGCCGCGAACTCCTCGGCGTGCGCCTCGAGCTTGCCGCGGTTGAGCGCCAACCCGCCGACCACGTCGGCACCGAGCCCGGTGATCGCCGCCGTCATCTTGTCGAGGGTCTTGGCCGGGTTGAGGGCGAAGGTGCAGAACGCTGCGGCGCGCTTGCCGCTCATCGCCGGCAGTTGCGAGATCGCGGCGATCCCCCACGGCGCCTGACCGACCACGAACAGGCCGTGCACCCACGTGCCGACCAGCACGATGTCGGCGTCCTGGATGGCAGCGAAGTCCGGTTGGCGGACGCGATCCACGCCGGTGATCGTCCACCCCTCCTGCTGCAGGTTGCCGGCGATCAGCTCACCGGCCTTCCACGTGTGGCCCGTCAGGCTCTCCACCAGGATCGCTGCCTTCATGACCGTGCTGCCTCCATGGACGTAGATCTAACCACGTCGCCGTGGTGCGGATCAGATCTGTGCGGCGGCGGCCTTCTCGGCGAGACGCAGGCGCCTGCCCTCGCGCACCTTGCGGATCGTGGCGACGACGGCGATCGAGAAGGTCAGCAGGATGATCAAGCAGATGACGACGATCACCCGCTTCGGCAGCGTCTTGGTGCCGAGGAAGATGTAGAGGTCGGGGATGATGAACACCACCAACGAGATCAGCCCCCACTTGGCCGCCGACTTGTACTGGTCATCGATGAACCGCAGCACCATGCGCGGCGTGGTGAAGGCGTCGACGATCGACGAGGCGAGGTCGATGGAGAGGTAGATCCACGGGTTGATGCCGTAGTCGCCGAGCGCCGCCCAGACGATGAGCGCTCGGATGAACGACCAGGCGACGACGAAGGCGCCCCAAGACCGGCTGAGGATGCGCCGACGGCGCAACGTGGCCGCGTCGTGGTGCACCAGGATCGGCATCGGGACATTCAAGCAGGGCGATTGGCGCCCCGCGGGTTCATGACACGTTCTTGACCGCGTGCCGTCACCTCAGTGATCGAGGGCCGACGCACCGCGACGACGCCGTGCGACCAGGACGGCGATGCCCCCGAAGACGACGGCGGCCAGTGCCAGGATCACCTGTTCGGAGGAGTCGGTTCCGGTGATCGGCAAGCCAGTACCCGGCGGTGGTGACGCGACGATCGTCGTCGACGTCGAACCGCCGACCGGACCTTCGGCCTGGACGACGGTCGACGTCGTGGACGTCGATGTCGGCGACGCGCTTGTCGTGACGATGGCGATGGTGGTCGTCGTGGTCGTGGTCGTGGTCGAGGTGGTGGTCACCCCGCCACCGACGACGCCGCCCCCGAACACCACCGCCGTCGCGCTGACCTGCCCGATGATGCCGGCTTGCGTGACCGTGCCGTGGTCGGCGTAGGACGTCAGCGACTGGGTCACCACGGCGTACACGATCAGCCCCAGGTACTGGCCGGCGTCCGCGGCGACCATCGTGGCGACGAGGCTGCCGGCATCACACGACACGATCGTGACCGGCCAATCGGGATCATCGATCGCCAAGCTCCCGCTGCTGGTCCTCGAGTGAGCGCTGAACCCCGAGATCCGATCGCAGTCGATCTCCTGGCCGGCTTCCACCGTGTCGGTGAAGGTGACGATCTCACCGGGCGCCGCTGCGGGCTTGGTCTCCAGGCCGGAGATGACCGTGCCGTCAGCGAGGTAGGCCGCCCACTTGGTCGGGTCGGTCCGTGGGTTCTGGCAGTCCGGGCACTCCTCGATCGTGATGGGGGTGGTCACGGCTTCGCCGGCGACGTTCCAGTGGAGGTCGTAGCTGTGCCCTGGTTCGAAGACCTCGGTGAGCGCGGCACTGAGGTACCCGGAGAACGTCACACCGACGTGGGTCTCGATGTAGCTGTTGAACGTCACCGTGACGATGCCCGTGGTGCCGTCGACGTACATCGTGCCGATCGTCGAGCCGTCCGGAGCCAGGACGGGGAACGAGCCTGTCTGCACCTGAAGATCGTCAGGCATCTGCATGGTGAAGAAGTCGCCGGCGCAACCTCCATCCGGCAGGTGACCGGCGAAGTCCGCCCGAATCGTCTCGTACGCACCGACGGTCGAGTCGCTCAGGGTCAGTGAATCGACCACGCCAGACAGCTGCTGGGGGACGCAGGGCGCTGCCTCGGCCGCGTCCGGCGCCGGCGCCGGGGTCACTGCTGAAGTCGGTGCCGGCGCGCCGATGACCTCGACCGTGCTGGTGGTCGGTTCCTCCACGGGAGGAGGAGCCGCCGACGTCGTGCCGCCGACGAGCGAGGTCACCAGCAGCGCACCCACCACCAGCAAGGACGACCGAAACCTGTCACACGCTCGTTCGTTCACACCTCGGGAGACGTGTCGGTGTGCGGATGATGACGGCGCCGGCGTCACCCCCGATCTGCAGATGCGACAACCGTCAGAGCTTCTTGAGCGGCGCCCAGGCGAGCGAGAGGTGCTTCGTACCCACGTCGCGGAAGCGGATGGTGGCCTCTGCCTTGTCGCCCTGTCCGCTGATGTCGATGATCACGCCCTCGCCGAACGAGGGGTGCTCGACGTCGTCGCCGACGCGAAGGCCGAGCTCCTGAGAGTTCGACGGGCTCGGAGCTCGCTGACCGGCGGCCATCGCCGCCTCGACGACGCGGTCGCGGTGCGCTTCGGCGTCGCTGTCGTTCTGGTCGGCCCAGCGCGTGCCGGCTCGGCGGTACGGCGGCGGCGACGACCAGTCGTCGCGAGCGCGCACGCTCTGGCGGCCGTAGGACGTGCGGCCGCTGACGGCGCCCTGCTGGTTGATGAGCTCCGTCGGGATCTCGTCGAGGAAGCGTGACGGCGGGTTGTAGCTCGTGCTGCCGAACAGCTGCCGGCTCCAAGCGTGCGACACGTGCAGCTTCTGCTGGGCCCGGGTGATGCCGACGTAGGCGAGGCGGCGCTCCTCTTCCAGCTCGTCGGGCTCGGTGAGGGCGCGCGTGTGCGGAAACACGCCGTCCTCCATGCCGACCAGGAAGACGGCGGGGAACTCCAGGCCCTTCGCCGAGTGCAGCGTCATCAGCACGACGCGGTTGTCGTCGTCGAGGTCGTCGGTGTCGGCGACCAACGAGACCTGCTCGAGGAACTCGTCGATGCGAGTGAACTCGCGAGCGTTGCCGACGAGCTCGCCGACGTTCTCGATGCGACCCGCGGCCTCGACCGTGCCCTCGCCCTCGAGCTCGGCGAGGTACCCGCTCTGGTCGAGCGCGGCCTGCAGCAGATCACCGGGCCCTTCGGTGAGCGCCATCTCGTTGAGCTCGTCGAGCAAGCGCACGAACGACTCGACGCCGCGTGCAGCCGGACCGGTGAGACCCGCGTCGTGCGAGCGGCGCAGCGCGTCGGCGAAGCCGATGCCCTCGGCCAGCGCGAACGCATCGAGCTTGGCAACGCTGCCGTCGCCGACGCCGCGCTTGGGCACGTTGAGAACGCGCTTGATGCTGACCTCGTCGGCGGGGTTGACCACCGACTTCAGGTAGGCCATCGCGTCCTTGATCTCGCGACGGTCGTAGAAGCGCGTGCCGCCGACCACCTTGTACGGGATCGTGAACCGGATCAGCGCTTCCTCGAGCACGCGGCTCTGCGCGTTGGTCCGGTAGAAGACCGCCATCTCCTTCCACATGAACTGGCTGTCGTCGTGGATCTGTTGCATGGTGCGGGCCACCCAGGTGGCCTCGTCGCCCTCGTCCTCGGCGTGGTAGCGGGTGATCGGATCGCCCGAGCCCTTGTCGCTCCACAGCTGCTTGTCCTTGCGCGCCGGGTTGTTGGAGATGACTGCGTTGGCGGCGTCGAGGATGACCTGGGTGCTGCGGTAGTTCTGATCGAGCACGATCGTCGTGACGTTGTCGAAGCGGTCCTCGAAGTCCGTGATGTTCCGCAGATCCGCGCCGCGAAAGCGGTACACCGACTGATCGTGGTCGCCGACGATGGTGATCTGCTCGTGCTCGCCGGCGAGCTGGAGCGCGATCTCGTTCTGCGCCATGTTCGTGTCCTGGTACTCGTCGATCAGGATGTGCTGGAAGCGATCGCGGTAGTGCTGGAGGACGTCGGGGTGGTGGCGGAACAGCAGCACCGTGTTCATCAGGAGGTCGTCGAAGTCCATCGCCCCGGCCTTCAACAGGCGGGCTTGGTAGTCGGCGTAGATGTCGGCGTGCTTGCGCTCGAAGATGTTGGCCGCCTTGGCGATCGCCTCCGCCGGCGTGACGAGCTCGTTCTTCCACAGACTGACCTGGCCGTGCGCGGCGCGCGGCGGGAACCGCTTGGCGTCGAGCCCGAGGTCGCGGATGACGTAGCCGGTGAGGCGCTGCGCGTCGGCCTGGTCGTAGATGCTGAACGTGCGCGGGTAGCCGAGTCGATCGGCGTTGGCCCGCAGGATGCGCACGCACGCGGAGTGGAAGGTGCTCACCCACATCGCCTTGGACACGTTGCCGACCAGCGCGGCGACGCGGTGGCGCATCTCCTCCGCCGCCTTGTTCGTGAACGTGATCGCGAGGATGGCCGTCGGCGAGACGCCCTCCTGGATGAGGTGGGCGATCCGGTGCGTGAGCACCCGCGTCTTGCCCGACCCGGCACCGGCCACCACCAGGAGCGGACCGCCACGGTGGACCACGGCATCGAGCTGGTCGGGGTTCAGGGTGTCGAGATCGAGAGGCTCCGGCATGGCAGGTCCATCCTACGGATGGGGTGTCACGCCCGCCGTCGGCGGCCCGGCCGCCAGAATGGTCGGGTGACGGGGACGAGCGCGGGACCGGGAGTGGTCGTCATCGGTGCCGGCCCGACCGGCCTGGCGGCGGCCGATGCGCTGCAACGATTCGGGATCCCGAGCACCGTCCTCGAGGCATCGGCAACGGTGGGCGGCCTGACCGGCAGCTGGACGGACGAGCACGGCTTCACCTGGGACCACGGCGGGCACGTGCTCTTCAGCCACTACCCGGAGGTCGACCAGCTCCTCGACGACCTCCTCGGCGACGACGCGTCGAGCAACGAGCGCAATGCCGCTGTCTGGATGGGCGACCGATGGGTGCCGTACCCGTTCCAGCACAACATCCATCGGCTCGATCCGATGCGGTACGCCGAGTGCCTGGACGGAATCGACCGGCGAACCGAGCAGCCCACAGATGCCACCTTCGATCGCTGGATCCTCGATCACTTCGGCAGTGGCATCGCCGAGCACTTCATGCTGCCGTACAACCGGAAGGTGTGGTCGCACCGACTCGACGATCTCTCGGTCGGCTGGCAGGGCGAGCGCGTCCCCGTGGTCGACGCCGAGCGGATCCGTGCGAACGCGCGGGAGGACCGCGACGACGCCGACTGGGGCCCGAACCATCGGTTCCGGTTCCCCACCGGCGGGACGGGGATGCTGTGCGACCGGCTCGCGGCGCGCCTGACGACACGTCCCGACCTCAACCGTTCGGTCACCGGCATCGACGCTCGCCGCCGCATGCTGCGCGTCGACGACGGGTCGTCGATCGAGTTCGACCACCTCCTGTCGACGATGCCGCTCGATCGTCTCGTCGGGATGATCGACGACTGCCCGGCGGCCGTGACGAGCGCCGCGCGACGGCTGGTGCACAACGGCGGCGCGTTCGTCGGGATCGGCGTGCGCGGCCCGTCGCCATCGGATCGCAGCTGGATGTACTTCCCCGGCGATGAGCCGTTCTACCGAGTGACGGTGCTCTCGAATTACTCCGCGGCCATCCATCCGGATGGCTGCTCCTCGCTGCTCGCTGAGTGCTCGTTCCCGGCCGGCGATCTCCCACCGGCCGATCTGATCGAGCGCACGATCGACGGGCTCCGCGGATGCGGGTTGCTGGCTCCCGACGCGGAGATCATCAGCCGCGAGGTGCGCACCGTCTCGCACCTCTACCCGGTGCCGACTGTGGGACGCGACGATGCATTGACGACGATCCAGCCGTGGCTGACGGACCACGGCATCTCGTCGCGCGGGCGCTTCGGCGCGTGGCGCTACGAGATCGGCAACACCGATCACGCGCTGATGATGGGCCTCGAGGTCGCCGCACGCATCGCCACCGGCATCCCCGAGACCGTCTGGTCCTGACGGGTCAGCGCGTCATCGAGCCCGTCACGTCGACGATGACGTGGGTGGAGCTCGACGAGAACACGCACACCTGTCCACCGGTACCGACCTTGACGACGACGGCGTTGGCGATCGTCTGCCCGGCTCGGTAGTTCACGTTGGACGTCGCCGGCGGTGCGACACCGCACGGGTACACCGCGAGGAACCCGTCGGTGACGGGGCTGGTGGCGGTGACGTTGAGCACGACCGTCGTCGCATTCGCGGGCACACCCCCGCGAGACGTCACGCCGAACGCCAGCGAGGTGTTGGCGGCGATCGGACCGAGGTTGCTGAACTGCCCGTCCACCGTGGGCTGGTTGCGCGTGTCGACCAGACGCGCCGGTGCGGGTGACACGAGCCCTGCGTTGCCGGGCACGTACCCGGCGACGTCGACGATGACGTGCGCACTGGCGAACGTGAAGATGCACACGCGGCCGCTGGTGCCGATGGCGGCGATGGCCATGTTCGGCACGGTCTGACCGGCGACGTAGTTGACGGTGGACGTGCCGGGAACCGGACTGCCACACGGGTAGACGGAGGCGAACCCGGCGCCGGCAGGCGACGTGATCGTGAGGTTGAGCACCACGGCGGCAGCGTTCGCGGGCACGCCGCCGCGACCGGTGATCTGCAGCTCGCGGCTGGTTCCCGCCGGCTGCACGCCGAGGTTCGTGGCCTGACCGTCGATCGTCGGGGCGTTGCGACTGTCCATGAACCTCCCCGGCGTCAGCCCGACGTACGGGGTCGGCGCGGGGAAGTAGCCGGCGACGTCGACGATCAGGTGAGCCGCCGATGACGTGAAGAAGCACACCTGGTTCCCCGTGCCGAGCTTGACGATGGCTGCACCGGCAACGGTGCCGAGGCGCACCGTGTTGAGGTTCGACGCGGTGGGCACCGCCGAACCGCACGGAAAGGCGGTGACGAAGCCGTCCGCGCCGACCTCGGTGGCCGTGATGTTCACCACCACCGCTTCGGCAGTCGCCGGTACGCCGTTGCGTCCGCCGATGGTCACCGCGAGCGACGTGTTCGAACTGCGCTTGCCGACGTTCGAGAACTGACCGTCCACCGTCGGCTGGTTGCGCGTCTCGAGGAAGCGCGCCGGCACGAGCGGCTCGTACAGGTCGGGCACCAAGCCGATGTCCCACGTCGTCGCGGCGATGGCGTTCGGCAGCGAGAACAGCCCGGAAACGCCCGTCACGCCGGCTTCCGAGTCCACCGCGTCGCTGGCACCCTGGTTGCTCGGCGAGACGGAGAAGTTCGCCGGGATCGCCGACAGGGCCACCCGGTAGGACCCGGCTGCCGCTGCCGACACGGAGTAGCTGCCGGTCGAGCTGGTCACCGCGGTGTCGACGACGGTCCCCCCGCTGTTGCGCAGCTGCACCGTGATGCCCGGGATGCCGGCCTCGCCCGGCTCCTGGATGCCATCACCGTCGAGGTCGTTCCACACCCGGTTGCCGACCACGTTCGGCGCGGCGGGCACGAGGCCGGCATCGATCGTCGTGATGGAGATCAGGTTCGAGGCGAACACGTAGACGTCCGTGAACCCGACGTTCGCGCCGCTGGGGTTGATGTCCGAGTCGTCCTGGTCGTCGCTGCCGATGTCCTTCGAGGTGAACAGCGTCCCCGCGTCCGGCAGCAGGACGCGGACGCGGTAGTTGCCCGGCCCCGGTGTCTGCACGGTGTAGTTGCCGCTCCCGTTCGTCTCGCCCGAGTCGATCAGCTGCGTCTTGGCCTCGTTCCAGATCTGCACCGTGACGCCTGGCTCGCCCGGTTCGCCGGCGTCCTGCACGCCGTTGGCGTTGAGGTCGCGCCAGATGAAGTTGCCGACGCTGACCGGCGTCGGCGTGCGCGTCGGCGTCGGCGTGGTGAACCGGTTGATCCCGGCGTCCATCGTCGTGATCGAGATCAGGTTGTTGGCGAACGTGTAGATGTCGGTGAACCCGAGGTTCGTGCCGGTCGGGTTGATGTCCGAGTCGAGCAGGTCGTCGCCGCTCGCTGCGTCCTTGACCGTGAACGCATCACCAGCTCCGGGTAACAGCACGCGCAATCGGTAGTCGCCGGGCGTTGGCGCGATCAGCGTGTAGTTGCCGGTGCTGTTCGTGGTCGCCGAATCGATCAGCTGGGTCTTCGCCCCGTTCCACAGCTGCACGGTGACGTTGGCCAGGCCTGGCTCGCCGGCATCCTGCCGGCCGTCGTCGTCGATGTCGTCCCACACGAAGTTGCCGACGTTGATCGGCGTCGGCGTGCGTGTCGGGGTCGGGTCGGCCTCCAGGCGAGGGTCGCGCGGCTGCGTCGTCTCCGTGGTGCCGGGCCCCGCTGCGGTCGGATCGGCCACGGGCGTGCCGGACGCGTCGGCCGAGCGTGACGTGGAGGGAGCTTCGTTGGACCGCGCCAAGCCGCTGACGAACAGGGTGAAGCCAAGGATCAGCACCACCACGAAGGCGGTGTTGGTGAGCTTTCCCTTCACCCAGGCTCCCGACCACTCGTCACCCGCAGACGCAACCCACCCACGGATGGTGAAGTCGCCAGGCTAGTGCGAGGGAGGACACCCGACAAGGACGACGGCTACTCTGCGCTCGCATGGTGCTCAGCGCGGGGGTGGCGTTCCTCGTCGCGGTCGCGGGCATCGGGTTGTCGCTGTGGACCGGTCTGGCACTGCGCTTCGAGGAGCGCGTCGCCATCGGCGTGGTCATGGGCGTGCTGGCCGTCAGCGCCGTCACCCTCGTGACGTTCCTCGTGATCGGGATGGGCGTCGCCACGTTGGCGATCGGCGTCGGGCTCCCGCTGGCCCTTGCGGCATGGGCCTGGCGACGTGCACCCGGCGTGGTCCGCGGCGAGGCCCGTTCGTGGTGGACGCGTCTGCGCCGCCCGTGGCGCGAAAGGACCAGCGCCCGACCTGGGGCAGCGATTGCCGTCGCTGCGGGGGCGGTCACCACGCGCGTGCTGGCCCTCTCGTACCAGACGACCTCCGAGGGCATCAGCGCCGGCAGCCTCGCCGTGTGGGGCGACTGGTCGGCGCACCTGGCCTACGCGGGGTCGTTCGCCTACGGCGACAACCGCGGGCTCGACCTGCCGATCGCCCACGGGCAGCCGTTCCGGTACCACTTCCTCGCCGACTTCTTCGGCTCGATCTTCACCGTGTCCGGCGCGACACTCGAGCAGTCGATGGCCCTGTCGGCATGGATGCTCGCAGCGGTGCTGCCGATCCTTCTGTTCCAGGTCGCCTTCCGGCTGACGCGATCCAACGCCGTGTCGGCGATCACGGTGCTGCTCTTCACACTCACCGGTGGCGTGGGCGTCTGGTACTTCCTCACCGACGTGCGCGACGGAGGTTGGCGGATCGCCTCGGCGTTGCCGCAGACGTACGCACGCATGCCGCAGCACGACCTCTGGCTCGACAACACGATCTCGGCGTCGCTGTACGCGCAACGCTCCACGCTCATGGGCCTCTGCGCGGGCGCTGCGGCACTGGTCCTGCTCCTCGTCGCCCGCCCCTCGTGGTCGCGCGCCGGGTTCGTTGCCGCCGGAGCGTTGGTCGGCATCACCGGCATCGCCCACGTCCACCTGCTCGTCACTGCGTTGGCCCTCGGGGCGCTCGCATGGATCGTCGACCGGCGAGCGACCTGGTGGTGGTTCCTCGGCCCGGCGATCCTCATCGGAGCGCCCCTTGCCATCGCGATCCGCCCGCCCACGAGCCGGATGCGGTGGCTGGTCGGCTGGATGGCACCCGGCGCCGACGAACCGTGGGTCTGGTTCTGGATCCGCAACGCCGGCATCCTGCTCCCCGCCTTCCTCGTCATCGTCCTCCTCGGCATCGCCCCCGCGGCGCTGCGCAGGTTGACGCTCCCGCTGTGGCTGTGGTTCATCGTCCCGAACCTGGTCGCCTTCCACCCCTCGGAGTGGAACAACACGAAGTTCTTCCTCTTCTGGCAGCTGGCCGGCTGCCTCCTGATCGCCGCGTCGATGCGGCGCGGCTGGGACTGGTCTCGACGGCGCAGGGCCTTCGTGCGCGCTGCGGTTCGGATCGGGGTGGTGATGTGCTTCGCCGCGCTGGTCGTCACCGGCAGCCTTGACACCGTCCGAGCGATGCAACGCTCGTCGGCGATCCCATGGGTCGATCGCGACGAGGTCGCTGCGGCGCTCTGGCTCAGAGACGAAGCGACCGACCACGACGTCATCGTCTACGGCGCCAGCAACACCTCGGCAGTCGCCGCGCTCAGCGGCGTGCCGGCGCTGAGCGGGTACGGCGGATGGACCGACGACCTGGGCCTGCCCGACTGGGCGCTGCGGTTGTTGGCGACACGCACGATCCTCACCGGTGGGGCGGGGACGGAGGAGGCGATCGACCAGTACGGCATCACCTACGTCGTCATCGGGCCACGAGAGCGCTACGAGTACGACGCCAGCGACGCCTACTGGGCGAGCCACGGCACCGTCGTCTTCGACCGTGGCATGTACCGGATCTACAGCGTGTGATCGGGGTGATCGGGGTCAGTGCAGTCATCCCCTGCTTCAACGAAGCGCCGCGCATCGACGCCACCATCGCCGCGCTGGCGGATGTGCTCGACGGCATCGCGCCAGGATCGTGGGAGATCCTGGTCGTCGACGACACCTCCACCGACACCACCTCCGCCGTGGTCGCTGCGCTCGCCGCCACGGACGAGCGGATCCGCCTCCTGCCGTCGGCGGGCGGCAAGGGGAAAGGCGCGGCAGTGCGCACCGGGATCCTCGCCGCACGTGGCGATCGCGTCCTCGTCACCGATGCCGACCTCGCCGGCGATCTCGACGACGCGGCAGCGATGCTGCGACGCCTCGATCACGGCGCGATCGACGCGGTCGTCGCCACGCGCGCGCATCCCGGTGCCGTCGTGCAACCTCCGCGCAGCTGGGGACGGCGCGTTCCTGCAGCCGTCTTCCGCTTCCTCGCTCGGCACGTCACGCAGCTCGACGTCAGCGATCCGCAGTGCGGGCTCAAGGCCTACCGCCGGGCCTCGGTGACCGAGCCGGCGACGGCCCTGCGAACGGATGGCTACGCGTTCGAGGTCGAGCTCCTCCTGCTGCTCCAGCGACACGCGGCGACGATCGTCGAGCACCCGGTGCACTGGAGCGAAGGAACGTCCAGCAAGGTGCGCGTCGTCGCCGATGGATGGCGGATGTTCACCGACCTCGTGAGGATCCGCCGTCGGGGCATCGGCCCGGCACCGAGCGTCGCCATGGTCACGTCACCGACCCTCGTGGTGGTGATGCCGACCCGCAACGAGTCGGCCGTCATCGCCGACGTCGTGAACGACATCCAGCGGCATGTGCTCGACGTCGTCGACGGCAGCCGGCTCCTCGTCATCGACGACGAATCGGACGCGGCGACGGCGACGGCACTCGAGCAACTCGTGAGCGGTCCCTCGATCACGGTCGTGCGCAACGGCGCCCGGCTCGGGCACGGTCGTTCCGTGCGGCGCGGCCTCGACCTGGTCGACGCGCCGTGGGTGCTGCAGCTCGACAGTGACGGCCAGTGCGACCCTGCGGCGTTCGCCGAGCTGTGGGCTGCGCGCGAGTGGCACGACCTCGTCCTCGGTCGTCGCATCGATCGCTCCGACGGACGTCACCGCCGCCTCGTCACCGCAGCGACGGCAGCCGTTGCCACGTGTCTGGCCGGGCGTCGCATCGACGATGCAAACGCGCCGATGCGACTCATCCACCGTGACCTGTATCGGCACCTCCAGCCGCTGCTGCCTTCTCGGGCCTTCGCTCCTTCGACGCTCATCACGATCGGTGCGATGCGCAGCGGCGCCGCGGTGACGACGGTCGACGTCGCGCATCGCCCGCGGCCCGCCGGACGATCCACCCTTCGACTCGGCTCGCTCGGTCGCGCCGTTGCGCTCAGCGGTGCGCAGGCGCTGCGCTTCTCGCTCCGGCGGATCCCGAGGTTCGTTCCACCGAGGCCGGCGCGATGAGGGTGCTGACCACCCTGACCTACTACCACCCACACTGGACGGGCCTGACGACGTACGCCAAGCGCATCGCCGAAGGACTCGTCGAACGCGGTCACGAGGTGACGGTCCTCACCGCGCAGCACCACCCGTCGCTGCCACGCTCCGAGCTGATCGGCGACGTGCACGTGGTGCGCGTGCCGGTGATCGGCCGAATCAGCCGAACGATGGTCATGCCCTCGTTCGCCCATCGGTTCACGCAGCTCGTCGCTGCGCACGACGTCGTCCACCTCCACAGCCCGATGGCGGAGGCGGCCGTCGTGGCGTTCCTCGCCCGTCGTGCGTCGACGCCCGTGGCGATCACGCATCAAGGCGACACCGTCATGCCCGCGGGCGTCGGGAACCGCGTGGTGCAGGCGGCGATGACGTGTGCCACCGACTACGCGCTGCGCCGAGCGAGCGCGATCTCCACCCACAACGCCGACTACGCATCCCGGTCGCGACTGCTCGCTCCGGTCGCCGCTCGCGTCGAGCCGATCGAACCACCGAACGACATCCCGACCCCGAACCCGAGCGGTGTCGCGGCGATGCGCGCCGAGCTGGGCATCGGCGACCGATCGGTGATCGGCATCGCTGGGCGGTGGGTGCACGAGAAGGGCTTCGATCGGCTGATCGCGGCGATGCCGTCGATCACGGCCGAGGTGCCGGGCGCGGTCCTGTGCTTCGCGGGCGAGCAGGACGTGGCCTACGAGCGGACGTTCGAACGCGAAGCCGCCGTCCTCGGAGGCATCGACTTCCGCTCCGTCGGCCTGCTGCGGGATCGCCAGCGGCTCGCCGACTTCTACTCCATGTGCGACGTCTTCGTGCTGCCATCGCGCACCGACTGCTTCGGCGCAGTGCAGGTCGAGTCGCTGCTGTGCGGCACACGAGTGGTGGCCGCCGACATCCCCGGCGCACGCAGCGTGGTGCGCACCACGGGCATGGGCCGGCTGGTCGACGCCGGCTCACCCGAGCAGCTCGCGCTGGCCATCATCGACGAGCTGCGCGGAGCACACGACCAACCCAGTCGTGCCGAGGTGCTCACCCACTACGACCCGGATGCGTCGCTCGATCGCTACGAGGCCTGGCTGCGGACCGCGATCGAGCCGCGCAGGTCACCCTCGCGCCCGACGCTCGCCGCCGATCGACCGAGCGGGCTCCCTGCCGAGGATCGACGTCTGCTGCACTCGATGCTGGCCAACGAGACCGACATGGCCCATCGCCGTCGCGTGCCGCGGCTGATGGAGCTGCTGGACGTCCACGACGGCCACGTGGTCGTCGACGGCGGGTGCGGGATGGGGTTCCTGTCGGCGATCCTCGCCCGCCTCCGGGACGTGGATCTGATCGCGATGGATCTCGACGGAGAACGACTCGCCTGGGCGCGGCGAGAGGACGTTCCCGCACGACTGGTCCGCGCCAGCGTCACCTGCATGCCGCTCACCGATGCGTCCGTCGATCGGGTGCTGCTCTCCGAAGTGCTCGAGCACCTCCCCGACGATGGCGCGGCACTGGCCGAGGTTCGGCGCGTGCTGCGCCCCGGCAGGCTCGTCGCGATCAGCGTTCCGCACGCCAACTACCCGTTCTCCTGGGACCCGATCAACCGGACGCTCGAGACGTTCGGCGCTGCACCGATGCGCAGCGCCGGGCCGCTGACGGGCCAGTGGTCGCAGCACGAGCGGCTGTACCTCCCGGCCGAACTGGCCGAGGTGCTGGAGACGGCCGGTCTCGAGGTGCTGGCGATGGAGGAGCTGACCCACCACGCCTTCCCCGGCAACCACTTGCTCGTCTACTCGCTCGGCAAGCCGCTGATCGAGCACGGCCTGCTGCCGGACCGCTGGAAACGGGCCGCCGATCGCTTCCGCGGCATCGACGCCACCGCAGGACCTTGGAACCCCATCCGCGTCGCGAGCCGGGTGCTGCATGCCGTCGACCGACGCAACGACCACCACGACGACACCGCACCGGTCGCCGCGACGCGATCGGTGAGCCTGATCGCGCTGGCCAGGAGACCGGACTGATGAGCAGGTCGCCGAACGGCCCGACCGACCGTCGCGCTGCGCTGTGGTGGCTGCTCGTCGTCGGATGCGTCATCGGCGGGTTCGTCCTGCGCGTCTGGAACCTCGACTTCGACGAGCGCCAGCACCTCCACCCCGACGAGCGCTACTGGTCGCTCGTCAGCGCAGACCTGGCGCGTGAGCCTGCCCCTCCCGAGCACGGCACGCTCGCGGGGCCGGTGCTCGACTGGCTGGACGGTGATCGTTCACCGGCGAACCCCTACCGGGTGACGCCGAGCTTCGTGTACGGCCCGTCGATGCTCGCTGCCTCACGGGCAACCGCGGGATGGCTGCATGACGGCGCTGTCAATGACGCCCAGCCGGCGAGCACGGTGGTCCACCTGCTCGACGACCTCGGCATCCCGTTGCTGGACGCGCAGGGCGCGCCGCGGTTCGACGACGGGTACGGCGTCGACCTCATCGGCCGGCTGCTCGGCGCGCTCATCGACTCGTTGACGATCGTGGTCGTCGCCTTGGCGGGACGACGGCTCGCCGGACGACGGGCCGGCCTCGCCGCCGGTGCCTTCCAGGCCGGGTCGGTGCTGGCGATCCAGCACGCGCACTTCCTGGGCAGCGAACCGCTGCTGGGGTTGTGCAGCGCGTTGACGGTCCTGGCCATGCTCCACCTGGATCGTGGCGGCTCGGTGAAGCGCGCTGCGATCAGCGGCGTCGTTGTCGGCGCCGCAGCCGGCGCGACCCTCGCGGCCAAGCTCTCCGGCGCGGCCGTCGCCGTCCTGCCGCTCCTGCTCGCCGGCGTACTCGTCGTGATCCACCGACGGCGATCGGACCTCGTGCGATTCGGCGCGATCGCGATCGGCGCGATCGGTTCGTTCCGCGTGCTCCACCCCGCCGCCTTCAACGGGCTGGGCATGGGTCTGTCTCGGCGCTTCCTCGACGACGTCGCAGCCGTGCGCGGCCTGGACGGGCTCGACAGCCCACCGGCGGTGCAGTGGGCCGGACGCATCCCCGTGCTCGAGCCGCTGCGCTGGCTCGTCGTGTTCACGGTCGGCCCCGGGGCAGCGGTCGCCGCCACGTTGGGTGCGGTGTGGCTCGTCCGTCGGCGGGGCTCGATGCCGGCGTGGAACGTCGCCGCCGCGATCTCGATGTGCATCGTCCCGATCGCGTTCGTGCTGCGGAACACCGTGACGTCGGGTCGGTACTTCGTGCCGTCTCTTCCGGCGCTGCATGTGCTCGCCGGCGCCGGCGCAGCGGCGCTCTGGGCCGCCGCACCGGCGGTGTCACGGGCGGCGCGCGTCGTCGCCGCCGGCACCGTCGTCGCGGCCCTCCTCTGGGGCATCGCCTTCGTCGCCGGCGTGCACGGCCAGGACAACACGCGCATCGCCGCGTCGAAGTGGATCGCCGCCAACGTCGAGCCGGGCAGCGTGATCAGCGCCGAGGCGTGGGACGACGCGCTCCCACTCGCCGTCGACCGCATCGATCCCGGCGCGTACGAGTCGCTCCAGCTCGACCTGTTCGCCACCGACAACGCCGACAAGGTCGAGCGCGTCGCCGCGCAGCTGGCCGAGCTGGACCTCGTCGTCGAGTCGTCGCCCCGGGTCTGGGACGCGGTGACCCGCATCCCGGCGCGCTACCCGTCCACGATCCGGCTCTTCGATCTGCTCGACTCCGGCGCACTCGGCTTCGAGCGAGCGGTCACGTTCGATGCCGAACCCGGCATCGGCCCGTTCCGCCTAGCGGACGCCTCAGCGGAGGAAGCCTTCTCCGTGTACGACCACCCAGAGGTCCGCATCTGGCGTCGCGTGGCCACAGTGCCCGTGGACGAGATCGTGCGCCTGCTCGACCCGGCGGCAGCGGCGAACGCGCTGCCGGTGACCCCGACGGCGGCAAGTGCCAACGGGTTGCTGCTGCACGACGACGAGCTGCGGGCCAACGCCGAGGCCGGCACCTACAGCGACACGTTCGCCGATCGAAGCGGGTGGATCGACGTTGCGCTGTGGTTCCTGGTCGTCGAGGTGCTCGGCGCGGCGGCGTTCGTGGTGCTCCTCCCGGCGCTCCGACGGCTCCCGGACGCCGGGGCGGGTCTGGCCAAGATCGTCGGGTTGGCCATCCCCGCGTTCGCCGTCTTCCTCGTCGGCGGGTGGACCGACGTGCCCATCACCAGCGGCCTCTTCGCTGCCGTGGCGATCGCCTTCGCCGGCGTGGCCGGATGGCGCGCGTGGCGAACGCGATCGGCACTGCTCGACGTGCTCCGCGCTCGCCGGCGGACCATCGTCCTCGTCGAGGTGCTCGGCGTCGGGGCGTTCGCGACGATGCTCGTGCTGCGTGCCGCCAACCCGGATCTGTGGCACCCGTACCGCAGCGGCGAGAAGCCGTTCGAGCTGTCGATGTTCACTGCGGTGCTGCGCACTCGAACCCTGCCGCCGTACGACGCGTGGTTCGCCGGCGGCACCATGAACTACTACTACGGCGGGTACCTGCTGATGTCGGTGCCCGCACGGCTGGCGCGCACCGCACCTGCCGTGGCGATGAACCTGGCGGTCGCGGTGGTGGCGTGGTGCGCTGCCGGCGCGTCGTTCACCGCTGCAGCCGCGGTCGCTGCGTGGCGTCGCGGCAGCGAGTCGGCGCAGCGCCACAGCCGGCGCGCCGGCGTGGCCGTCGCCGTCCTGTTGCTGGCGCTGCCGAACATGGCGATCGTCGCGCCCGTCGGGCGACGCCTCGCGGGAACGGAGACGGGCAACCTCGATTGGTGGGCGCTCAGCCGAGTGATCCCGGGCTCGCAGGCCATCACCGAGTTCCCGGCCTGGTCGTTCCTCTTCGCCGATCTCCACCCGCACCTCGTCGACCTGCCGGTCGTGCTCGCGGTCGCCGGACTCTGCCTGGCGTGGGCCTGGAACCTCCGTCATGGGAGCACGGCAGTGGCGCTCTGGCTCGCCGCGCTGCTCGGGATGATGTGCGGCTTCGTGCGGGCGATCAACACGTGGGACCTCCCGCTCGCTCTCGGGTTGGTGGCACTCGCCGCAGCGATGGCTGTTGCCACCGGTGCCGATCGACGACGAACGCTGTCGTCGTGCGTGCTCGTGGCTGCCGTCGCCTTCGTCGCCTGGGCACCGTACGGCTGGCGCTCCGAGGTGTTCGACGCCGGGGTGGACGCGCTGCACGACTCGACCCCGCTGCGGTCGTGGCTGATGCAGTTCGGGTTCTTCGCCGTCGTCTCGGTGATCACCGCGCTGGCCGCGCATCGCCCGACGCAGCTCACGGCTCGGGCTTTGGCGATGCCGATCGGCGCGCTGGCGACGGCGCTCGTCATCGGCTTCGCCTCCGGACGCATCGTGCTCGTCGTCACCGCGTGCCTCGCCGTCGTCTGCGTCGTCACCGCCGTCGGCCCGGCGCGGCGGCGAGGGGGCGCCGGCTCGCCGATCGCGCACGCAGCGCTCGCCGTGGGGTGGGGGGTCCAGGCCGTCGTCGAACTGGTGGTGGTGCGCAACGACTTCGATCGCCAGAACACGGTGTTCAAGGGCTGGTTCCAGTCATGGACGATGCTGGCGATCGGCAGCGGCGTGCTCCTCGCCGGCTTGATGACCCAACGCAGCGACGCCGGCACCGCCCGCCGGAACGTCGCGATGTGGTCGGCCCGGACGGCGTTGATCGGCGCGGCGCTCGCCATCACCGCGTTCGCACAGCTCGCCGTGCCGGCCCGCCTCGATGATCGGATCAGCGACACCGGCTGGTCCCTCGACGGCGAGGACTACCTCCGCCACGGCCTGTCGACCACCGAGAACGGCGCCGACTTCGTCCTGTCCGACGACGTTCCGCTCGTCGAGTGGCTGCGGCGCCACGTCGCCGGGATCGTTCCCGTCGCCGAGGCGCCGGGCGAGGACTACCGCTGGACGGGGCGGATCTCGGTGCTCACCGGCCTCCCCTCACCGATCGGGTGGCGCTACCACGAGGAGCAGCAGCGCCGCACGTACGCCGGCGCCGTGAACGCGCGGCACGGGGAGATGGCGGTGCTGTTCAGCACCGAGGATCAGGCGGTGATCGTCGACATCATGGATCGCATGCGGGTCGAGTACGTCGTGTTCGGCACGCAGGAGCGCCTGCTGTCGACACCGGCAAGCCGCACCGCGCTGCTCGAGGCGCCGTGCACCACGATCGAGCTCGAGGTCGATGACCTGTTCATCACCTCCGTCGATCGTGCGTGCATCGCCGCGCGCAACTGATCACGCGTCGTTCCGCAGCAGGAGGTACTGGTCCTGACTCGCCGTCGGGCTCCACACCTCACGCGTGAACAACCACCGGAACGCATCGCCCACGGTGACGTGCTCGTAGTCCGGCACCCACCAGCGCCGCAGTGAGAACCGCTCCAGACGGTACCCATCGGGCACCGCCGGGGGCTGCTCCGCCGCGAGCAGGATGATCGCGTCGTAGCCCTCCGGCAGATCGTTGGGATCGATCTCCCCGAAGTCGACGTCCGGTACGTCGATCAGGTACCACGCCCACGGCCAGGCCCCGCCACCGCTGCTGTCCACCAGGACGCGTTCGAGGCGTCCCTGGTGCGCCTCGTGCTGCAGACGCGCGGCCAGCGGCGGGACGTCGGTCGACGTCTGCACGGCAACCAGCAGCTCGCTGGGATCGGCACCGTCGGTGATGGCCGGCGGCACGGCGATCACCAGCGTGAGGAGAGCGGCGAGCGCCGATGCGCCGACGGCGACGCGAACGCGGGCGCGGCCGCCATCGCGGGCCCGCAGCCGACGGACGAGCGCCTCGGCTCCGATGCCCGCCAGCAGCACCATCGGGACGAGCGAGTGGATGGCCAGCCAGGCGAACTTCTCACCGGCCCACGCGTACGCCACGACCTGGCCGGCCGCCATCGCTGCGAACCAGGCACCGACCAACGACCGGCGACGGACCGCGACGACGAGACCGACGACCGCGAACGCGACGATCAACCACTCGTACGAGGCGTAGATCGCCGCGTAGAACCACCACGGCTGCCCACCTCGACCGACGGGCTGCTGCCCCCACCAGTAGCGCACGCCGTCGAGCAACCCGGACGTGAACCCCTCCGAGTAGCGAAACGCGCTGGTGAAGATGACGATGAAGACCATCACGAATGCGATGGCCGTCCACATCCAGGGGATGCGGCCGAGGGCGACGAGCTGCCGGACGGCGGCTCGCGACTCCCCGCTGGGCCGCCGCCACGCGATGAGTGCGGCGACGACGAAGAACGCCAGCGCGACGGCACCGAACAGGAACGTCGTCTCCTTCAACCCGAAGCTCGCCGCCAGGAGCACACCGCAACCGATCAGCTGCCGCGGCCGCGGCTCACGCAACGCAGCCGCGACGAGGAGCAGGAGCCCGAGCGAGACCAACGCCGTCAGCGAGTCTTCGCGGCCCGTGCGCGTGACCGTCAGCGCGGTGGGGCTGATCGTGAAGAGCAGCGCCGCGACCGGTGCGCCGATCCGCCCGAGCGTCCGCACGGAGCGCACCAGCACCGCGGTGATCGCGATCCCGGCCGATGCGGCGACCAGCCGAGCCCAGCCGGGCCCGGTTCCGCCGAACCGGAGTGCGATGCCCTCGAGGTAGAACCGCAACGGTCCGTGGTACACCGGGTCGTAGCGGACGATGCCGAAGTTGCGGGCTTGCCAGCTGAACCACGCATCGATCGCCTCGTCGTGCGCAAGCGGGCGGGCACCGAGGGCGACCAGGTGCAGCACAGCAGAGAGGCCGATGATCGCCCACCCGACCACCGTCGTGGCTCGTCCACCTGGTTCCCGGTCCCGCACATCGATCATCTTGACGCGGTGACGTGCGCGGCCTGGTCCGCGTGGGCGATGTGGCCGAGCTCACGCCAGATCGCGGCCAGGATCAGGCCCGAACCGACGAAGGCGAACCAGAACGGACCGGTGACACCCCAGATCCTGGCGATCACCCCGCCGAGGGCTGCACCGACCACGATCCCACCCTGCACGCCGATCATGTACGCGCTGCCGACGCGGCCCTGGAACTCGGTCGGTACGGCACGCTGCCGGACGCTCGTCGACGTCGTTCCCCACACCGCCGTGTGGATGCCGAAGACGAAGAACACCGCCATCGCCAACGCCGGGATCGTGTTCACGGCGAGTGCGAGGTGGGTGAGCGTCTCGATGATCAGCCCGATGCGCATGATGTCGGCGAGGCTCACCCGTCGCTCGATCCAGCCGTAGCTCCACGAGCCGAGCACACCGCCGAGGGCGCTGGCCGTGGTGAGCAGTCCGAAGCCGACACCGCCGAGTCCGAGTCGTTCCGATGCGTAGAGCACGAGCACCGACCACGCCGCGCCGAACGTGACGTTGAACGAGACGATGGTCAGCGTGAGCGTGCGCACCGGCGGGTTGCGCCACAGGAACTGCAGCCCCTCGACGATCTGCCGCCGCGCAGGCGGATGATCGTCGTTCGTCGCCCTCGTCGACGTGGCGATGCGCGACACGAGGATCGCGCCGAGCGCGATGAACGTCGCCTGTGCGATGAACGGCACGGCGCGGCCGAGCACGAACAGAGCGGCGCCGATCGGCGGGCCCGCCATCTGGTTGGCGATGATGAACCCGAAGATCAACCGGGCGTTGGCGACTCCGAGGTCCGACGGCTTGACGAGCATCGGCAGCAGCGTGTTGGTCGACGTGTCGGCGAACGCTTCCGCCGTGCCGACCACGAACATCGCGGCGAGCACCACGCCGACGTTCACCGTGTCGGTGAGGATCGACACGGCGAGCACCGTCAGGACCGCGGCGCGACCGAGGTCGACCATTACGACCACGCGGCGACGGTCGTAGCGGTCGGCGATGACCCCGGCGTAGAGGCCGAAGAGGAGCCACGGCAGTCGTTGCAGGAACCCCGCGGCGGCGACCAGCAGCGGGTCGTGCGTCTGCGAGGCCACCAACAACGGACCGGCAGCGAGCGCGATGCCGTCGCCGATGTTGCTGATCCACGACGAGCTCATCAGCCACCGGAAGTCGCGCCCGAGGCGCGGCGGTGCGATGTTGTCGACGATGCTCCCCACCGCGCCGTGCTAGCACACGTGCGAAGATCTGTCCGTGCGAGTTCGAATCGGGATCGCCCTTGCGGTCGTCGCCGTGGCAGTCACCGGTTGCAGCAGCGACTCGTCCAGTCCGTCGACCCGGCCCTCGTTCCCGGACATCGTCTCACCAACGGTGCCGGAGCCGTCGACCGACGGGTGCACCTCGATCCGACCGACGCAGACGACGCTGACGTCGACTGGGCCGAACGACTCGATCGTCTCGGCGCCCGTCCCGCTGACGTTCGAGCTTGCCGTCGATCCCGGCAAGGCGTGCCCGAACGGATCGGTTCAGCTGACGGTGACGTCCACGAACGCTGCGTCCACGCCCGTCGATGCACGGTTGGCGTTCATCCTCTCGACGACGACGAACGGCTCGTTCTGGGACCTCGGCGTGAACATCGAGGTGCACGTCGATGCCAATGCTTCGAGCACGACCGAGGTCACGCTCGGCATTCCCAACTACGTCGCCCCCGGCGGCTACCTGATCGGAATCAGAGGCGCACCCGAGTCGGTCGCCATCGCCATCGCCGCCCCTGGCTGAGCGCGGCCGATCCACCTCGATGCCGCGCGACGATGTGACAGTGGCACGCCGGATCGCAGCGATGTCGTTGGCACTGATGGCGCTGGCGACCGGATGCTCGAGCTCGGCGAGCACGCCCGAGCCGACGGTGTCGGTCGACGCGGGCACCGACGCAGCATCCAGCTCGTCATCCAGCTCGACGACGTCCTTGCCGCAACTCGACGACGGCTGCAGCGCGCCTGCTCCCACCACGCTGGAGAGCATCGGCACGAGCCACACCATGGTGCCGGGCGAGCTGCCAGCCCGGTTCGAGATCAGCACCGACGCGTCGACGGTGTGTCCCGGGGGTGAGGTTCGACTCACGGTGACTGTCAGCAACGACGGTCGATCTGACGTGCACGTCGACCAGCCGATCGTGTTCGGCCAGTTCAACGGATCGTTCTGGGGCCTCGATGCTCACGTCGTCGCCGACGTCCCGGCCGACGGTTCGACGACGGTCATCGTCGACGCTCGCATCCCCGCCGCGGTCCCGGGCCAGTACCAGTTCGGCGTGTACGGCTACGGCCCGCACAGCGCGCCGGTCGAGGTCGTCCTGCCGGCCTAGTCGAAGCGCTCGCTGCCGAGAACTACAGCACTCGGATGGGGAGCTCTCTCGGGCCGCGGATCTGACCGACGCTCCAGCGAACGGCGCTGGGGTCGGCGAGCTCGAAGCGCGGGAAGCGCTTGACGAACTCCTGCACGGCGACGCGCACCTCGAGGCGAGCGAGGTTGGAACCGAGGCAGCGATGGATGCCGAGGCCGAACGCCGCGTGGCGGTTCTCCTCGCGATCGAGCAGGACCTCGTCGGCGCGATCGAAGGCGGCGGGATCGAGGTTGGCGGCCGGGAACGGCAACAGCACCCAGTCGTTCTCCTTCATCGGGCAGCCGTTGAACTCGACGTCCTTGGCCACCATGCGCGCCATCGTCACGGGTGCGTAGACACGCAGCAGCTCCTCGATCGCCGTGGTCCACAGCTCGTCCTCGTTGCCGAGGCGCTCGAGATCCGAGGGGGTCGAGGCGAGGTGCCACAGCGCGGAACCAATGGCGCTCCACGTGGTGTCGATGCCGGCGATCAGCAGCAGCACGATGCTGCCGCGCACGTGCTCGGGGCTCAGCGGCTGCTCGAAGATCGTCGCGTTCATCAGGTAGCTGGTGAGGTCCTCGCGCGGGTTGTCGATGTGGTCCTGGATCTGGATCTCCAGGTACGCATCGAGCTTCTCGAACGCTGCCTGCCGCTCCGCCTGGGCGAGGTTGACACCTTCGAGGATGTCGTGCACGAAGCTGCGGAACTGGTCGCCGTCCTCCGGCGGGAAGCCGAGCATGCGGGCGATGACGTTGACCGGGATGTGCTGCGCGTAGGTCAGCGCAGCGTCGACGACGGCTCCGGCACCGTCGACCGCCATCTCGTCGAGCAGCTCGTTGCACAGCAGGCGGATGTCGTCCTCCCACGGCTCGATCTGCTTCGGCGCGAACGGCGGCAGCAGCAGACGGCGGGCGTGGTGGTGGAACGGCGGGTCGCTGGTGATCGGCGGGGCACCACCGATCGGCGACTGGGCGAGGATCTCGCTCGTGCTGACCACGACGGCGCGCGACGTGAAGTGCTCGGTGTCGTAGGCGATCGCCGTGACGTCCTCGTGGGTCACGGGGAGCCACGCGCCGTTGTAGCGATCGGTGTGGGCCACCGGGCACGTGCCGCGGAGGTCTTCCCAGATCTCGTGCGCGTTGGCGTTGTACTCGGGGTCGGCGTGGTCGAAGTCGGTGGTCCAGTCGGTGACCGGGCCGTAGAGGCTGACGGGGGTGGCGGCGTCCGCCTCGGGGGTGTACGTCATCGTCTTTTCCTCAATCTTCGATCGTGATCGCGAACTCGGGGCAGTTGGCCAGCGCCAGGCGAGCCTTGGCCTCGAGCTCCGGCGTGACCGTCCCGTCGCCGATGACCACGGCCTGGCCGTAGTCGTCGACGTCGAACAGCTCGGGCGCCAACGCGTAGCAGCGGTTGTGCCCCTGGCACTTCTCCCCATCGACCTTCACTTGCATCGCGCAAGCGTACGCCCGCGGACGTGAGACGTAAAGGCGGAAAACGTCTCAACGTCTTGCGTCTGATTGACCACGCGCCGTGGGTAGGGTCCGCCGGTGACCGACACCAGCCATCTGAGCAGCGGCGATGCAGACAAGCTGCGCAGCCTGCGAACGATGAAGCGCTTCGCCACCTCCCTGCTGGTGGTGGCCGCGGTCGTCTACCTGATCGCCCGGTGGGCCGAAGAGCACAACGACACGTGGGGCTACCTGCGCGCCTTCGCCGAGGCGGCGATGGTCGGTGCGCTCGCCGACTGGTTCGCGGTCACGGCCCTGTTCCGGCACCCGCTCGGCATCCCCATCCCCCATACGGCGATCATCCCCAAGCGCAAGGACCAGATCGGCCGCTCGCTCGGCGAGTTCGTGCAGGACAACTTCCTCACCGAAGCCGTGCTGCGCGAACGGCTGGCCGGCGCACACGTCGGGCAACGACTCGGCACGTGGCTGGCCGACGAACCGAACGCCAAGCGCGCCGGTGAGGCGGTCAGCGACGCACTGCGCGGCACGTTGGAAGTGCTCGACGATCGCGACATCGGCACCGCGTTCGAGGGACTCGTCGAGCGACGCGTGCTCGCCACGCCCGTGGCACCGTTGGTCGGACGGGCGATCGATGTGGCCATCGACGGCGGACATCAGCAGCGATTGCTGGACGCAGTGATGAGCGGGTTGCGCGGCTTCCTCGACGACAACCGCTCGACGCTGCGAGCGCGCCTCGAGAACGAGTCGCCGTGGTGGATCCCCGAGCGGATCGACGATCGCATCTTCGGCAAGATCTACGACGGCGTGCACCGCTTCATCGCCGACGTCGCCGCCGACGAGCACCACGAGGTGCGGACGGCGATCGACGTGCGCCTCGCGTCCTTCGCCGATCGGCTGCGCGACGACCCGGGACTGCTGGCCAAGGGCGAGGAGCTCAAGCGCGAGGTGCTGGCCCACCCCGAGGTGCGTGCATGGCTGCGCTCGCTCTGGCGCGACCTGAAGAGCAGCATGCTCACTGCCAGCGCCGACCCGACCAGCGAACTGCGACGGCGCATCGACAGCTCCCTGCAGACGCTCGGCTCGCGGTTGCGCGACGACGTCGAGCTGCAGGCGAAGGTGGACGCGTGGGTCACCAGCGCGGCTGGCTACGTCGTGCAGCACTACCGCGGCGAGGTCGCCGAGCTGATCTCGTCCACCGTGCAGAAGTGGGACGGCAAGGCCACCAGCGAACGCATGGAGCTGCAGGTCGGTCGCGACCTCCAGTTCATCCGCATCAACGGCACGATCGTCGGCGGGCTCGCCGGCCTGGTGATCTTCTCGGTCAGCCGCCTGCTGCTCTGAGCTGCGCCGCCGCGTCGGCGCCCATGACGTCGATCACGGCATGCACGGCGCGGCCCTCGCCGGTGACCGCCTGCAGCGCGCGTCCACCGGATGCCGACGCTGGCAGGCCGGCGGCGAGCACGGCGAACCGAGACGACGGATCGGCCTCGTGCACCACCGCCGCCTTGGCGATGGCCCGCCACAGGAGCTCGATGCGCTGCGCGCCGGGCCGGTTGCTGGTTCGCCCGCCAACGACCTCGATCCACCACGCCCGACCCCGTGCGTCGAAGGCGCGCAACGTCGGCTGCACTCCGGGCACGACGGGCGTGCCATCGACGATGTCGACGAACCCGGCCGCGTCCAGCATCCGCTTGGCCAGCTCCTTGGACGACCACCCGCCGTCGATCGGATCGGTGTTGCGACCATCGGTGGCATGCAGCTGCGGCCGCGCATGCTCCACCTCGGCCGCGACGCGCGCCCGTGCCGCGGCGACGTACGCAGCGTCGGTGTCGTAGCCGATGAAGCGACGATTGGTGCGCACCGCGGCCACTGCTGCGGTGCCCGAACCCATGAACGGATCGAGCACGACGTCGTCCTCGTAGGTGTTCATGTGGATCAGGCGCTCCGGCAGGGCGATCGGGAACGGCGCCGGATGACCGACGCGCGCCGCGCTCTCCGGTGGGATCTCCCACACGTCCACCGTCGCTTCCATGAACTCGTCACGCGACAGCGTGGCGATCGATGGCATGCCACGACGGGCCCGCTGCTTGACGTCGACGGCGCGATCGAAGCGACCCTTGCCGGCGATGATCACTCGCTCGCTGAGGTCGCGGATGACCGGGTTGGCCGGCCGCTGGAAGCTGCCCCACGCGCAGTTGCCCGCCGCGCCGCGCTGCTTGACCCACACGATCTCGCCGCGCAGCAGCAGGCGCAGATCGTCCTGCAGGATCGTCGTCACGTCGGACGCCAACGACCGGTAGGGCCGGCGGCCGAGGTTGGCCACGTTGACGGCGATGCGTCCGCCCGGCTCGAGCACCCGCACGCACTCGGCGAACACGTCGCGCAGCATCGTCAGGTACTCGATGTACGTCGCCGGAACGTCGCCGCTGCCGAGCTCTTCCTCGTACGCCTTGCCGGCGAAGTAGGGCGGCGAGGTGACCACCAACGCGACGCTGCTGTCCGGCAGGTGCGGCATGTCGCGCGCGTTGCCGACGAAGATCTGGTCGAGCACGCTCGCGTCCGGCCGCTTGATCTCTTCGTCGTCGGACACCGCCGGCGACTGGAAGCGGGCGTAGAACGCGGAGGAGTCGTGGCCCTCGCGCTTGCCGACACCGAACGCCGAGGTACGAGTGCTCCTGCGCGGCTCGCGCGGCCGCTCATCCGTCATGCCGGGTTCACTTGCTCGGCGGCGCGCTGCATGCGCTCGACCGGCGCCTGGCGCATCTCCGGGTGGGTGAGGATCCAGAACCGGTCGTGCCGGATCGCGTCGACGACCTGCGCGGCCACGTCCGAGGCAGGGATGCCGTCGATGACGCCCTGCCGCAGGCCGGCCTCGATCATCTGCGCCATCGGGCTGGTGGACGGTGCCGGCTCGTCGCCGAGCGCCGGGTTCCACGTCTGCCCGTCCATCAGGTTGGTGTGCACGAAGCCAGGGCACAGCGCGCTCACCGACACCGGCGACCCGTTGGCCTTCAGCTCGATGAACAGGCCCTCGCTCAGCGCGACCACCGACGACTTGGTGACGTTGTACGGCGCCGCGCCGGGCAGCGCGACGAGGCCGGCCATCGACGCGGTGTTGACGATGTGCCCCTCGCCTTGATCCTCCATGATCGGCAGGAAGGCGCGAATGCCGTGGATCACGCCGTAGAGGTTGATCCCGACCACCCACTCCCACGCGCTGAACGGCCCGCGCCACGCGTCGCCCTTGCCGACCACGCCGGCGTTGTTGCACAGCACGTGCGCCGCGCCGTAGCGCTCCAGCGTGATGCGCGCCAGGTCCTGCAGCGCCGCCTCCGACGACGTGTCGCAGACCACCGGGTGCACATCTGCGCCGCCCTCGGCGAGCTCGGCCTCGGTGGCGCGCAGCTTCGGTTCGTCGATGTCGGCGAGGACGATCTTCATCCCCTCGGCGACGAACGCGTCTGCCAGCGCCCGGCCGATGCCACTGGCCGCGCCGGTGATGACCGCCACCTTCCCCGCGAGCTGTTCCACGCGGACACGTTACGCGATGGCCTTCGCGCGGCGCGCGACCGTACGTCCTGCGGAACGCGTCGACGACCGGTTCAGGCGGCTGGAGAGTCAGTGGAGCCTCTCAGTCGAGTAGCTGAACGCCGCTCAGGGGCGTTCAGCTACTCGATTGCGACGACCCGAAGTGCACGGGCTGGAATCGGTGCTCGGCCGGTCGCTTGGCGACGCCGCGGGCATCGGTTCGGCGCTGCGTGCGGCGAGGCGGGTTACGACTGGGTGGCGAGGACGCGGGCGACGGCTTCGCCACGCGGTGAGAGGCGGTAGCCGACCTCGAGGCTCTCGGTGAGGCCGAGCTCCTTCAACGCACGGACGCGCTGCTTGAACCACAGGCGCTCGAAGCCGAGCAGCTCGGCCAGGTCGCCGGCGCGCACGGCAGGCTGTTCGGCGACGATCACCATCGTCGCTCGCGTCCAGGGCCCGCGCGCCGACGCGGCATCGAGGCGATCGAGGCGGGCGATGATCTCGCGGATCTCGCCGGCCGTCGGGAGCGTGACCCGCACGGCGATGCGCGGGTCGTCACCGGCGAGGTGGAAGCGAACCCGGTACAGGTGGCCGTCCTGAGCGATCGTGCCCTCGAGGATCTCGGTGCGGCTGGCACGACCGGCGCGCTTGGCGTCGGCATCGGTGATGTCGTCCTCCGAGACCTGCTCGACGAGGTCGATCGACAGTTCGCCGATCCGCGTGCGCAGCCGACCGCCCGTACGCACCGTCGGCCGCCGCCAGCGCCGGACAGCAGTGTCGATGCGACCCTCGGCAACACCCTGCAGCGTCTCAGCGTTCAACAGCACGCTCCAGCATGGCCCACGAGGAGGGTGATCCGGCGCGAACGCGCCGGATTCTCGCGATCCGGCGTTCCGGCCTAGCCTCCCAGCGTGTCGTCGTACCGCTACCTGTGGACACCGCTGCAGCTGGGCCCGGTCACCGTGCGCAATCGCATCGTCTTCTCGGCGCACCTCACCAACTACGCCCGCGACGGCAAGCCGACCGAGCAGCACGCGGCCTACTACGAGGCGCGCGCCGCCGGAGGCGCCGGGCTGATCATCACCGAGGAGCACTCGACGCATGCCACGGACTGGCCGTACGAGAAGCTGATCCACGGGTTCCACCGCGACGTCATCCCCGGGTACAGGGCGATGACCGATGCCGTCCACCGACACCGGGTGCCGATCTTCGCTCAGATCAACCACAACGGCGGGCAGGCCAGCAGCATGTTCAGCCGCCTGCCGGTGTGGGCCCCGTCCGCGGTCGCCGACCCCCTGTTCCGCGAGGTGCCCAAGGCCGTCACCCTCGCCGAGATCGACGAGATCGTCGCCGGCTACGCATTGGTCGCCGAGCACTGCGCCGAGGGCGGGTTCGATGGCATCGAGCTGCAGTGCAGCCACTCCTCGATCGTGCGCGGCTTCCTCTCCCCCGCGACCAACAAGCGCACCGACGCCTACGGCGGCTCGCTCGACAACCGGGCACGACTGCTGCTGGAGATCGTCGCCGCCGTTCGGCGCGTCATCGGCGGCGGCCTCGCGCTCGGCGTGCGCATCTGCGGCGACGAGCTGATCGAGGGCGGCACCACCATCGACGACGCCGTGCACATCGCCAAGCTCGTCGAGGCCACGGGTCAGGTCGACTACGTCAACACGTCGATCGGCGTCGCCACCGCCAGCCTCTACATGATCGAGGCGAGCATGCACATCCCGCCGGGCTACGCGATGTTCATCCCGTCAGCGTTCCGCAAGGCCATCGATCTGCCCGTCGTCGGCGTCGGCCGCTTCAAGGACCCGCTGCAGGCCGAGCGAGCGTTGGCCGAAGGCCACTGCGATCTCGTCGGCGTGGTGCGTGGACAGATCGCCGACGCCGACTTCGCCGCGAAGGCGCGTGCCGGTGCCACCGACGAGATCCGGCTGTGCCTGTCGTGCAACCAGGAGTGCGTCGGGCGGATGGGTCTGAACCGCTGGCTCGGCTGCATCGAGAACCCGCGAACCGGACGCGAGTCCGGCGCCACCGGCACCGTGCGCGTCACGCGCAAGCCCAAGCAGGTGATGGTGGTCGGTGCCGGTCCGGCCGGCCTGCAGGCGGCGATCGCCGCGGCTCGCAACGGCCACACCGTCACCGTGCTCGAGCAGCAGCCGGAGGCCGGCGGACAGGTGCGCCTGGCGGCAAGCGTGCCGAACCGCGCCGAGCTCGGCGACATGGTGCGCAACCAGCTCACCGAGTGTCGGCGGCTCGGCGTGACCATCGAGTACGGGGTCGGCGTGTGGCCCGGTCTGGTCACTGAGCGTCGACCGGATCACGTCATCGTCGCCACCGGCGCCGAGGCCGGACGACCCTGGTGGGCACCTGCCGATGCCGAGCACATCGTCGACGTCCGCGCGGTGCTCGACGGCAGCGCCGAGCCGTTCGGCGACGTCGTCGTCATCGACGAGATCGGCTTCCACCACGCCACATCGGTGGCCGAGCTGCTGGCCGACCGTGGGTGCCAGGTGGAGGTGATCACCAACGGGATGGTGGTCGGTCAGGACCTTGGCATCACGCTGGACATGGAGCACTGGTGGATGCGCGCCGGGACGAAGGGCATCGTCCAGACGACCGATCTCGTGCCGATGGGCACCGACGGGCGCACGTTGACGTTGCTGCACCACCCCACCGGCGTGAACGTCACGCGCGTGCCGGACTGGGTGGTGCTGGCTGTGCCGGCGAGCCCGGTGGAGTGGCTGTACCACGACCTGCGCGCTGCGGGCGTCAGCGTCGAACGTGTCGGTGATTGCGTCGCGCCGCGCCGCGCACATGCCGCCGTGGTCGACGGCGAGCGCGCCGGCGCCGCAGTCTGAGCCACGACACCGAAGGTCACTCGTAGGCGAGCGGCTCGCCGGTCTCCAGCAACGACTTGAGGCTGGCGAGGATCGACGGCCAGCCGCCCGAGATGCCGGCCAGCACCTCGCTGCCCTCCTCGAACCCGCCGTGGGTCACCGTCAGCTTGACGATCCCCGAGGGCCCACCGTGGTCACCGAGCGGGACGGGCTCGATCTCGAAGGCGACGTGCGACCGCGGCTCCTTCGCCACCCTGGCCCACTCCTCGGGATCGCCACCGACTGCTTCGCCGAACGCAGTGCTGATCGTGTGCCAGGTGTAGGCCAGCTTGCGCGGCGGGTCGGACTCCAGCACCACCTGCTCGGCGTCGGCCATCGTGAAGCCGGCGTACTCCCACGTGACCGTCGAGCCGACCTTCCAGTCCGACGTCAGCGACGCGCCCCAGTAGCGCTTCGTGAACGCAGGGTCGGTGAGGGCGTGCCACAGCGCCTCCGGTGTGGTCTTGATGTAGGTGGTGTAGACGAACTCGGTCGTGCTCATGACGTTCTGCTCCAGTGCGGTCTTCAGATCGGCGAGTGCTTCGACTCGCTGACGGTCGTAGTGGTGGATCCATCGCTCGGCGATGGCGTTGATCGGCTCGGGGTTGAGGAAGTGCAACTTCTCCCGACCCCGCCGGACGGTGGTGACGAGGTTGGCCGCCTCGAGCACGGCCAGGTGCTTGCTCACCGATTGGCGAGCCATCGCCAGGCCCTCGCACAGCTCGCCGAGCGTCTGCCCGTTGCGCTGGTTGAGGCGGTCGAGCAGTGATCGACGGCTGGGGTCGGCCAGGGCTCGGAACGCACCGTCCAGACCCTTTTCCATGGGGCTTCTCCTGACACCTGTCCTGGCACATGCAGCCAACTGGCTGCCTGTCGAACGATAGCCCTGCGACACCTCGACGTCAACAGTCGGTGTACGGCGGCACGATCCGCGAGACTGGCGCGATGACGAACGGGCAGCCCCTCGTGGCCGTGGTGATGGGTTCCACCAGCGACTGGCCCGTGATGAGCAAGGCCGTCGAGATGCTCGACCACTTCGGCATCGACCACCACACGCAGGTCCTCTCCGCGCACCGCATGCCCGACGAGATGTTCGCCTTCGCCGAGGCGGCGCAGACGCGCGGGCTGCGGGCGATCGTTGCCGGTGCCGGTGGTGCTGCCCACCTGCCAGGGATGCTCGCGGCGAAGACGTTGGTGCCGGTGCTCGGCGTTCCGGTGCCCGGGCGCTACCTCAGCGGCGTGGATTCGTTGCACTCGATCGTGCAGATGCCTGCGGGCACGCCGGTCGCGACGTTCGCGATCGGCGAGGCCGGCGCCACCAACGCAGCGCTGTTCGCCGTTGCCATCCTCGCTGCTGACGACGCCGTGCTCGCCGTGCGACTCGCGGCGTACCGCGCCGAGCGCCACGACGCCGCGGTGCACAGCACCGTGCCGCCTGCATCCGCATGACCGCGATCATGCCGCCGGCCACGCTCGGCATCCTCGGCGGCGGGCAGCTCGGCCGCTACTTCGTCATCGCCGCACGAACGATGGGCTACAGCACCGTCGTCCTGGAGCCGGATCCGAACGCACCCGCCGGGGTCGTCGCCGATCGCCACCTCATCGCCGCCTACGACGATCCGGCCGCGCTCGACGAGATGGCCGCCGCGTGCGCGGTGGTGACCACAGAGTTCGAGAACCCACCGGCGTCAGCGCTGGCCCGACTCTCCGAGCGGACGATCGTGCGGCCGAGCGCCGCGGCGATCGCCATCGCCCAGGACCGCCGAGCGGAGAAGCGGTTCCTCGTCGACCACGACATCCCGGTCGGACCGTTCGTCGTGATCGACGGCGAGACCGACCTCACCGAGGTGGGCATCACGTTCCCGGCGATCCTCAAGACGGCGCGGATGGGCTACGACGGCAAAGGCCAGGCGACCGTGCACGATGCCGGGGAGCTGGCCGACGCATGGCACCGCTTCGGCGAGGTGCCGTGCGTGGTGGAGCAGCGCTTGGCGTTGCAGGCCGAGGTGTCGGTCGTGCTCGCCCGGCGACCGGGCGGCGAGGTCGCCTGCTTCCCCACTGCCGGCAACACGCACGTCGACGGGATCCTCGACATCACCGTCGCTCCGGTCGACGAGCCACGCGCGGCACCACTGGCAACTCGCATCGCCGACGCACTCGACTACGTCGGCGTGCTCGCCGTGGAGATGTTCATCGTCGACGGAGCACTGCTGGTCAACGAGATCGCACCCCGGCCGCACAACAGCGGGCACTGGACGCTCGACGCGGCGCGCACCTCCCAGTTCGAGCAGCAGGTCCGGGCGATCTGCGACCTCGGTCTCGGCGACCCGGCGTTGCTGGTCCCCGCCGTGGCGATGTCCAACCTGCTCGGCGACCTGTGGCAGGGAGGTGACCCGCGTTGGGACGCCGCGCTGTCCGAGCCGACGGTGAGCCTGCACCTCTACGGCAAGCGCGACGCCCGACCCGGCCGCAAGATGGGCCACCTCACGGTCACGGCCGAGGATGGCGGGACGGCAGCTGCGCTCGCCCGCGCACAGCGCGAGGCAGCCAGTAGCGTTCGGCGCTCATGACTGCCGGCGCCTTCTCCTGGCTCACCGACCTCACCGACAAGCTGGCCGACTGGGCAGGCAACTGGTGGTTCCTCGGCGTGATCTTCGTGATCGCCTTCCTCGACTCGGTGATCCCGGTCGTGCCCAGCGAGACCACCGTCATCATCGGTGGCGTCGCCGTCGCGACCAACGATGCGCCCTACCCGTTGATCGCCGTGATCGCTTGTGGGGCGGTCGGCGCGTTCCTCGGCGACAACACGGCCTACGCCATCGGCCGCCACTGGGCGCCGTCGTTCGAGCGTCGCGCCGAGCGCAAGCCGAAGTTCGCGACGCGACTCGACTGGGCGCGCCGTCAGATCACCGAGCGCGGCGGCCTGCTGCTCATCACCGCTCGCTTCATCCCCGGCGGCCGCACCGCGCTGACGTTGGCCAGTGGCATCACCCGTCAGCGCCGCTGGTGGTTCATCCGCTGGGTGGCGTTGGCGACGATCGTATGGGCGACCTACGCGGCCGGGTTGGCGTTCGTGGTCGGCAAGCCGTTCGAGGACAACCACACCGCCGCGTTCTGGGTGGCGTTCGGTACGGCACTGGGCATCAACCTGTTGATCGAAGTGATCCGCCACCGGAGGAAGCCGAAGGAGATCGCCGACGCGCTGCCGTCGGAGCTGCCAGCTTCGGAGTGATCACCGTGTCGACCACCTCGCGCACGAAGCTGTCCGGCAGCGGCTGGCGGGAGATGAAGCGGCGGAAGAACAGCGGTCCGGCGAGCTGGCTGCCCATCACCTCCGGGTGACCCGAGGTGATCTCGCCACGAGCGAGCGCGAGGGTCAGTCGATCGATCAACCAGCCTCGGCGCGATTCGCACGACGATGCGGACAGGCGGGCCATGCCCTCGCTGCGTTCGGCTGCTTCGATCACCGTGCTCAGCAGCGAGGAGAACTCGTCGTCGCGCAACTTCGCCACGAGCTGGCGCAACCCGCGTTCGACGTCGGCGACGACGTCGTCGGTGACGGGTGGTTCGAGCGTCGTCGTGCTGGCCTCGATGGCCGCCATGTGGATCTCGTCGCGGTCGGCGAACTGACGGTAGATCGTCGTCTTGGCGACACCGCTCCGGGCGGCAACGGCTTCGACTGTGAGACCGGCGCGGCCTTCGTCGCGCAGCAGCTCGACGGCTGCGAACAGGACGCGCTCTCGAGAGCGCGCCACCCGCGGATCGACGCGGCCGACGGGCTCACGCATCGGCGAGCTCCGATGGACGCAGGCGGTAGGCGACCACCGCACCGGCGGCGAGCACCAGCGCTGCCGACACGCGGAGCCCGATGTGCGCACCGTCGACGAACGACTGCTTGACGGCGACACGGAAATTCTCAGCGGCTTCCGCACCGATCTGCTGCTCGCTGCGGTTGGCCACCTCGAGTGCGATGCCGACGTTCTTGCGCGCGGCCTCGGCGGCCTGCGGCTGGAGGAGCGCGAGCGCGGGCTTCAGGTTGCTGCGGTAGATGCTGGTGACGACGCTGCCGATCACGGCGATGCCGATGGCGCCACCGACCTCGCGTGTGGTGTCGTTGACGGCCGAGCCGACACCGGCCTTGTGCATCGGCACCGATTGCACGATGCCCGCGCTCAGCGACGGCATCGACACGGCGACGCCGGCGGCCGAGAGCACGAGACCGAGCGCGATGAACCAGTAGCCGGTGTCGCGACCGGCCAGCGACAGCAGCAGCAGTGCCACGCCCATCAGCCCCATGCCGCCACCGACGGCGCGATGCACGCCGATCTTGGCCGCGATCTTCGGCGCTCGCGGTGAGATGGCCACCATCGTGACCGCCGACGGCAGCGTGCGGATGCCCGCCTCCAACGGCGTGTACCCGTGCACGTACTGGAGGTACTGGGTGAGCACGAAGAACATCGAGAACATCGCCAGGAACATGAACGTGATGCCGAGGCTGCCGGCGGCGAACCGCGGCACGCGGAAGTACTGCATGTCGAGCAACGGCTCGCGGGTGCTGCGTTCGTAGAACACGAACCCGATCAGCCCGACGGCAGCGACGACGAAGGCGATGACCACGAACGGGTCGGTCCAGCCGCGCTCTGGCCCTTCGATGATCGCCGCGAGCAACGCGGCGAAGCCACCGATCGACAACGCCGAACCCAACGGATCGAGTGCCGCGCCCTTGCCCTCGCGCGAACGCGGGGCGAGGATCGAGCTGGCGACGAAGGCGATGCCGGCCAGTGGGGCGGCGACGAGGAAGACGGAGCCGTACCAGAAGTGCTCCAGCAGGAACCCGCCCATCAGCGGCCCGATGGCGGCACCGGCGCCGGCGAAGCCGGACCAGATGGCGATCGCCTTCGCCCGCTCGTGAGCGGGGAAGACGGACTGCAGCAGGCTCAGCGTGGCCGGCATGATCAGCGCCGCGCCGAGGCCCATCACCGCACGGCAGGCGATGAGCGCGTTGGCGTTGTGCATCACCGAGCACAGCGCCGACATGACGGCGAAGATCGTCAGACCCGTGAGCAGCGCACCCTTGCGCCCGAAGCGATCGCCGAGCGCTCCGGCCGGGAGCAGGAAGGCGGCGAAGACGAGCGCGTAGGCGTCGACGATCCACAGGATCTGCGTGTCGCTCGGGTCGAGCCGAGACGCGGCCAGGCTGGGGATGGCCACGTTGACCGAGCTCACCGTGGCGACGATCAGCACGAGGCTGAGGCACATCGTCGCCAGCACGGCGTACCGGCGTGCGTAGATCTTCGGATCGATGCCGCCGGTGGCATCCTCCTGCTTCAGCGTGAGCGCCATCGCTCCCCCATTCATCTGCGTTCGCCTGCGCGAACTTCGCTACGGGACCGTATCGAATCCAGTTCGTCACGGCAACACCGATGACTACGATCGGACCGATGGCACACCGCCCTGCCGCACACCTCGCCCAGCTGAACATCGCCACCCTCCGGCAACCGCTCGACCACCCCGACAGCGCCGACTTCGTCAACGGGCTCGACCCGGTGAACCACGCCGGCGAGACATCTCCCGGGTTCGTGTGGCGGCTGAAGGACGACACCGGATCGGCCACCTCCGTGCAGGTCTTCCCGAACCCGTTGACCATCGTCAACCTGACCGTGTGGGAGTCCATCGAAGCGTTGCGCGACTTCGCCTACCGCGGCATCCACCGCGACTTCTTCCGACGTTCGTCGGAGTGGTTCACCGCCGACGGTTCGGCAACCGCGCTCTGGCACACGCCCGCAGGCGTGCTTCCCGACGAGCACGAGGCCAAGCGTCGACTCGAGTTCCTGCAGCGCTTCGGCCCGTCGCCGTACGCGTTCGCCATGGGACAGAAGCAGCGCACGGTGACCATCGAGCGAACGGGCGTCGATGACGCCGACGCGTTGGCGCTGATCGGCGAGCTCAACGACGAGCTGGCGGCGATGTACCCGGAGCCGGGGGCCAACCACTTCCGCCTCGACCCGGACGAGGTGCGCGGCGATCGTGGATCGTTCGTCCTCGCCCGCCTCGACGACCGACCGGTCGCATGCGGCGCGTTCCGGCGGCTCGACGAACGCTCCGCTGAGATCAAACGCATGTACGTGCGCCCCGATGCCCGCGGCCTGAAGCTCGGCGCCGCGGTGCTGTGGGACTTGGAGAGCCGAGCTCTCGCCGCCGGCATCAGCGAGATGCGGCTGGAGACCGGGCCGAGGCAGGCCGAGGCGCTGGGCCTGTACGAACGCTTCGGCTACGCGGCGATCCCGTGCTGGGGCGAGTACCTGCAGAGCCCGGATTCGTCGCTGTGCATGGGTCGGTCACTGGCCACGAGCTAGACGAGTCCGTCGAGCGCGCCGGATGCGATGACGAGGTCCCACAGCTCGTCACGGTGATCCATCAGCCACTCGTTGCCGAGGTGGTACTGGTTGCGGAACACGAGCCGGCCGTCGACCACCGGGAGGCACACCGGCAGGTACGGACAGGCGATGCGGTCGTAGTCGACGTCGAACACCGCGTCAGGCCGCTCGTCGGCCTCCTTGCGGTAGGTCGTCTCCGTGGGAAACGTCGTCGCCGGCACCTCGTAGGCGCACTGCCCGACGTCGCTCGCTCCGGACAGGCAGATCGTTGGGTCGAAGTCACCGAAGGGCAGTGGCTCGAACAGCACGACGCGCGCACCCTCGGCGCTGAGCGCATCCAGCGACGCATCCGTCGCGGCGGCGGCGACATCGTCGATCGACTGGCCGCCGAGCGACCCGGACTCCGGCTCGAACACCGAGCCGTCGGTCCGACTGTTCGCATCACGCGGCACGGCTGCGGCGATGACGATGTCCGGGTCGAGACCCGGCACGACCGAGTCGTACCAAGCCCGACGATCCTCGGAGCATCGATCGACCATTGCATCGATCCCGTTCCACAGCAGCCCCTCCTGCCACGGGCACCCCGGTGTCACCGCCGCAGCGAGCGTGAAGTCGTACTGCTCGGCGAGCGCCTCCAGCGGATGGATCAACATCTCGGCGTTGCTGTCGCCGATGATCAGCACGGTGAACGTGCGGCCGGCGTGCACGATGCACGAATCGGGGCGCTGGCCCGTGCATGCCGCCCAGTCGAACACGGGCGGGACGGATGCTTCGACGTCCGCGTCGAGGTCGCTCGGCGCCGTCGCGTGCAGCGCATCCTCGAGCCCGGCGACCGGCACGAGGTCGCCCGACGGCTGCAGCACCGAGCGGTCGGTGAGCACCGGGTGCGCTGAGCTCTCCAGCACGGGTGGCACCGCGAGCACGGCGACGAGGACGCTCATCGAGAGCCCGGCGGCGATCGTCGCCCGGGGTCGAGCGGTCAGCGCGGGCGCTCGGCGGATCGGCATCTCCAGGAGACGCGCGCTGATCGCCGAGAGCGCCGTCGCGGCGACCACCGCGTACACCGCGGTCTGCGTCGAGCCGATGTCGACCACCGGACGGGCGAGCACGATCAGCGGCCAGTGCCACAGGTACGTGCCGTACGAGATCCGCCCGAGGTACGCCATCGGCCGCGTCGCCAGCACGCGACGAACGGGATCGCCCGCTGTACCGAGCTCCAGCGAGACGATCAGCAGCACGGTGAGCGCCGTCGCCATCAGGCCTCGGCCGGACGGATCGAGGTCGATCCAGTCGGTCGCCAGCACGATCAATCCGACGATCGACACGATGGCGAGCGCGACGACGGCACGAGGGTCGGGCATCCGGCGCACTCGTGCGTCCCCGCGCTGACGCAACCGGTGCCACGTCGCCGCCAGCGCAGCGCCCGCCAGCAGCTGGTAGAGGCGCGTGTCGGTGCCGTAGTACGCCCTCAGCGAGTCGTGATCCGCGCGCAGGACCTGCGCGACGGCCGACGCTGCGCAGAGCAGCAGCAGCGTCGCCGGCACGACGATGGCTCGCCGCCACCGCTTGGCCAACCACAGCAGGCCGATCATCAGCGCGGGGAAGACGACGTAGAACTGCTCCTCGATCGACAGTGACCAGAAGTGCAGGAACGGGCTCTGCTGCACGTCGCTGGCGAAGTAGTCGGTGGCCTGACCGAGGAAGTGGAAGTTGGCGACGTACAGCAGCGCGGCGCGTGCATCACCGACGAAGTTCGCTCGGGCCAGGCGCGGCAACACGAGCAGCGAGAGGACCGAGACGACGAAGATCGTGACCAACGCGGCGGGCAGGAGGCGTCGGATCCGGCGGCTGTAGAAGCGGCCGAGGCGCACCCGACCCGAACGGTCGTGCTCGGCGAGGATGATGTTGGTGACGAGGAAGCCGGACAGCACGAAGAACACGTCGACGCCGATGAACCCGCCCGTCATCCAGCCGATGCCGGCGTGGAACAGCACGACGAGGTAGATCGCCACGGTGCGCATCCCGTCGAGGTGCGGCCGGTACCCCCACCCCGCTGCGCTCACCGCTTCCGTCGACACGCCCCCAGCATGGCCGACCGCGCTACGGATCGACCCGCGCGCATCGGCCCGCCGGACTCTGGGGTCAATTCGTTGCGGCATCCGAGACGAATTCGCCCCAGACCGCGGCGGGCTCGGACGACACCTGGCTAGGGGTGGTGGATCGTGACGCTGCCGTCGTCGTGGAACCGAACGGTCGCCGTTGCCGGCGCAACGACGCAGGCGCCGTGGTCGCGGTCGAACCCGATGACCAGGCGCGTCGTCACCAACCCGGTCTTCTCGATCTCGGTGCCGTCGGGCTTGGCGACGACGGCGCGATACGTGTGATCGGCCGGCGCATCAGCGACGCGCACGTAGTGCTCGGCATCGGGCGCTGCATCGGCACAGGCACCATCGATGCAGAACTCGCCGATCTCCCAGGTGCGGTTCGGCACCCGCAGCTGGACGCCGGAACCGGGCCGTACCTCGTCGCAGCGGACTCGGTCCGCATCGGCGAGAACGAACCACGTGAGCAGACCAGCGACTACGGCCAGTGACCCGAACACGACCGACAAGCGCACCAGCACCTGGCGAGCCGTCGGATGAGTCATCCTCGGAGCTTGTCAGCCGGGGCGAGGTGGAGCGGCGCGCGGGGCGGGCAGTAGCGTGGCGCCGATGCGAGCGCTGGTGGTGGTGCGAGACGGCGCCCTGCCGGCAGGGACCGATGACGTGGTCGCCGAGTGCGGCGGCAACGTCGTCCTCGTGGGCTCCGCAGTCGCTGACGCGGTCGACGCGCTCAACGGCATCGCGCTCGACGTCATCCTGATCGAGCTCGGCGACTTCCGGCCGCGCGCTTGGTCGGCCACCCTCGCCGCCGCCCTCGACCACGAGCCGCACCTCGTGCTGGCCGCATCGCCGGACGGGCGCGACCTCGCGCCGCACCTGGCCGCCGCCCTCGGTCGACCGCTGTTCGCCGGGGCGATGCAGGTCTCGCCGAGCAGAGTGGAGCTCGTCCAGCGCGGCGGGCTCGAGCTGAGCACGGTGTCCCCCGGCGACCGGTTCGTCGCCACCCTGCAGCCGGGTGTGCGCGGCGCGGACCGCGACCCGACCGCCGCTGCGCCGACGGTCACCATCGTCGAGGTCGAGCTCGATGAGACGATCGTCGACGCGACGTTGATCGAGGTGCTGCCACCCGATCCGAGCACGATCGACCTCGCCGAGGCACCGCGCATCGTCGGCGGTGGCGCCGGGCTCGACAGTGCCGAACGCTTCGAGCAGCTCGCGCAACTGGGAGTGGCGCTCGGCGCAAGCGTCGGCGCGACCCGCGTGATCACCGACCGCTCGTGGGTCGGACACGAACGGCAGATCGGCACGACCGGCGTCGTCGTCGACCCGTCGCTGTACATCGCCTTCGGGATCAGTGGCGCGGTGCAGCACACGTCCGGCCTCGGCCAGCCGGACCACATCATCAGCGTCAACACCGACCCTCATTGCCCGATGATGCAGCTCGCCGACCTCGCCGTCGTCGGTGACGCCAACCTCGTGCTCGACGCGCTGCTGGAGCAGCTCCATGGTTGACGGCAGAACGGCTGAGCCGGACGTCGACCTGATCGTCGTCGGCGCCGGGCCGGCCGGCGCGTGCGCGGCGCTGGTCGCCGCTCGCGCCGGGTTGTCGGTGGTGCTCCTCGAACGCGGTCCGTTCCCCGGCAGCAAGAACATGTACGGCGGCGTCGTCTACCCGCGGATCCTCGACCAGCTGATCCCGAACTGGTGGGAGGAAGCGCCGATCCAACGCTGGATCACCCGCCGGGCGACGATGATCCTCACGGACACCCAGGCGTTCAGCATCGACTTCCGGAGCGACGCGTGGGCCACGCCGCCGTACAACGGCGCCACCGCGTTCCGTCCGGACTTCGATCACTGGTTGGCCGGCAAGGCCGTCGACGCGGGAGCCCAGCTGCTCTGCGACACGACCGCGGTCGGCCTGCTGCGTGGCGCCGACGGCACCGTCAACGGCGTGCGCACCGACCGGCCCGACGGCGACCTTCGCGCGCGCGTCGTCATCGCCTGCGACGGGGTCAACAGCTTCCTCGCCAAGGAGGCGGGCCTGTACCCGCACACCGATGCGAAGCACTTCACGCTCGGTGTGAAGGAGACGCTGTCGTTGCCGAAGGAGGTCATCGACGAGCGCTTCGGCGTGCGCGGCCGCGACGGCGTGGACATCGAGATCCTCGGCGGCACGGGTGGGGTCAACGGCGGCGGGTTCATCTACACCAACCTCGACACGGTCGCCGTCGGCGCCGTGCTCAAGCTGCCGAAGCTGGCTGCACAGAAGCTGCGTCCGGAGGAGATCATCGCCGGTCTCAAGCGCCACTCGGCGATCGCCCCGCTGATCGAGGGCAGCGAGCTGAAGGAGTACTCGGCGCACCTCATCCCCGAGGGGGGGTTGGCGATGATGCCCAAGATGGTCGGCGACGGCCTGCTCGTCGCCGGTGATGCGGCTGCCCTGTGCCTCGCCGCGGGCATCTGGCTCGAGGGCGTCAACTTCGCCATGGCCAGCGGCATGTACGCCGGGCAGGCTGCGGCGCAGGCGATTCGTAGCAACGACGTCAGCGCCACCGGACTGGCCGGCTACACGGCCAAGCTCGACGACACGTTCGTGCTGCGCGACCATCGCAAGCTGCACCGTGCACCGGAGCTCGTGCTGTCCGACCGCGTGCAGCACCTCTACCCGTCGATGATCACCAACGTCGTCGAGCGGATGTTCCGGGTGGACAACCCCGCGCCGAAGCCCGGCTTGCGACGCATCCTGAACCAGGAACGCAAACGCGCCAAGGTCCGTCGCCGCGACCTGCTGCGCGACGGTTGGGACGGCTGGAGGAGCTTCGGATGAGCAACACCTGGCCCGTGATCTCCTTCACCGATCGCATGGCGACCGCCGAGTTCCGCGTGCACGAACGCGCCCACATCGTCGTCGACGGCACGGCCTGCGCCGACTGCAGCACGAAGGACTGCGTCGTCGCCTGCCCGGCCAACCTGTTCGTGCCGACCAGCGACGGCGGCATCGTCTTCAACTACGAGCAGTGCTTCGAGTGCGGCACGTGCTACCTCGTCTGCAACAAGGAAGGCGCGATCAGCTGGTCCTACCCCGAAGGCGGCCACGGCGTCGTCTTCCGTCGCACATGACCATCGGCGTGTGCGTGAAGTGGGTGGCCGACGCGCGCGAACCCGACGACGACCGGTTCGCCGGCACCTCGCCCGCCGACCGCGCCGCACTCGAGCTGGCGCTGCGTCAGGCATCGGAGATCGGTGAGGACGTCCTCGTCGTCACCGCCGGCCCGCCGGCGGCCGAACGAGCCTTGCGCGACGCGCTCGCGTGCGGTGCACACGCCGTGCTGCGAATCGATCTCGATGCAAGCGCGCCGAGCGCCGACGTGGCGCAGGCGCTCGCCGAAGCGTTGCGCGACTGCACCGCCGTCTGGTGCGGCGACCACTCGCTCGATCGTGGATCGGGCAGCGTCCCCGCGTTCCTCGCGGCGACGCTCGACCGACCGCAGGCGCTCGGCGTGGTGCACGTCGACGTCGACGGCACCGCCGTGCGAGCGGTGCGCCGGCTGGACGGCGGCCGGCGCGAGGTCCTCTCGCTCGATGGGGGTGTCGTGTCCGTCGAAGGTGCGGCGGCATCGCTGCGTCGCGCACCACTCGCAGCCGCACTTCGCTCGCGCCAGGCTCCGATCCCCACGGTCGTCGGCGACGTGGCCGGCCACTCGCAGCCGAGCCAGACCCGTCCGTATCGGCCACGCGCTCGCGCCTTCGCCGCACCAGCGGGCGCCTCGGCACTGGAGCGGGTCCGCTCGCTGACCGACGCGGCGTCGGCGCCGCAACGTGGGGAGACGGTGGCGCTGCCTCCCGAGGATGCCGCGCGCCGCATCCTCGACGCGTTGCGGGAGTGGGGCTACGCCGTGACCAGCTCGGCCTGATCGAGCTGCGTCGTCGGATCGGTTGCGGCACCACGAGACGGCAGGAAGCGCCACGCGAGCAACGCGCCGCAGAGCACGACGCCGACCGACACCCACGAGCCGACGTGGAAGCCGTCGAGGAACGCGGTGTCGATCGCGCCCTTCACCGCTCGACCCGCCTCGGGCCCGGCTTCGGCCGCGGTTCGGCGAGCGACCTCGACACCGGCACCGGCCGACTCGCGCGCGACGCGCTGCGCCTCGGCCGGCAACGCGGTACCGGCCAGCAGCTCGCCGACGCGGTTGGCGTAGACGGAGGAGAACAGGCTGCCAACGATGGCGACGCCGAACGTTCCGCCCAGTTCGCGCGCCGTGTCGTTGACGGCCGAGCCGACGCCTGCCTTCTCCGGTGGCAGTGATCCCATGATCGCCTCCGTCGCCGGCGCGTTGACGAGGCCGAGTCCTCCGCCCATGAAGAACATCTGACCGACGATCAACCAGTAGGACGTCGACTCCGTGTCCCGCGTCGTCCAGGCGAACCCGGCGGCCATCGACGCGAGGCCGAGGGTGACGATCGCCTTGGTGCCGAAGCGTTCTGCGGCCTTGGCCGACAACGGCGCCGCCATCCCCGTGAACAGCGCGAAGGGGACGGTGCGCACACCGGCCTCGAGCGTGCTGTAGCCGCGCACGAACTGGAAGTACTGCGTGACCATGAACGTGAAGCCGAACAGGGCGAAGAAGGCGAACGTGACGCTGACGCTCCCAGCGGTGAAGCGCATGTTGGTGAACACGCTGACGTCGAGCATCGGATGATCGATGCGCCGCTCCCAGCTGACGAAGCCGACGAGCAGCAGCACCGAGAGCGTGAAGGCGCCCACGCTCGTGACCGACGTCCAGCCGTGGTGCGGGCCTTCGATGACGGACCACACGAGCACGCTGACGCCGGCGATCGACAGGAACGTGCCGAGCGGATCGAAGCGACGGATCGTGGTGTCTCGCGAGGTCGGCACCAGCCGCCAGATCGCGACCATCGCGACGACGATGACCGGCAGGTTGACCATGAACACCGAGCCCCACCAGAAGTGCTCCAACAGGAACCCACCGGTGACCGGGCCGAGCGCCACGGCGAGGCCGCTGGTCGCCGCCCAGATGGCGATGGCGGTGGCCCGCTGCTTGGCGTTGGTGAACACGTTGACGAGCAGCGCCAACGTTGCCGGGAAGATCAGTGCGGCGCCGATCCCCATCGCCGCCCGCCACGCGATCAGCTCGCCCGGCCCGGAGGCCATCGCGGCCATCACCGACGTGCCGGCGAACAGCGCCATGCCGATCTGCAGGGTGCCCTTGCGACCGAAGCGGTCGCCGACGCTGCCGGCGGCCATCAGCAGGCCGGCGAACACCAGGACGTAGGCGTCGACGATCCACTGCAGCTGGCTGGTGGTGGCGCCGAGCTCACGCACGAACGTGGGGAGGGCGACGTTCACGATCGTGCCGTCGACAACGATGATGAACACCGAGATGCACAAGACGGCGAGCACCTGCCAGGGCGAGCGTTCGGAGCTGGTGGCGGCACGGGTGGAATCGGGCATGTAACAGTGTTATCACGACGTTCCATCTGCCCGCAGCATGACATCGGCCACAGCACGACGCCCGGGTAACCTCCTCGTCGATGCCCGTGCTGGACCCCAGACTCGACTCGGTGGGGACCACGTTGCTGCAGGCAGCGAGCGACCTGCTCGCCGCCGAAGGCCCGTCGGCGCTGACCGTGCGGCGGATCGCCGCCGACGCAGGCGTGAGCACGATGAACGTCTACTCGCGCTTCGGCGGCAAGGACGGGGTCATCGAGCACCTCTTCGTCGCCGGCTTCACCGAGCTCGGCGCCGGCATGGATGCCGCCGCCGAGACCGACGATCCGGTGGCCGACCTCCGTCTCTGCGGCACCGCCTACCGCACGTTCGCGCTCGCCAACGCGACGACGTACAGCATCATGTTCGACCGCGCCGTGCCCGACTTCGTCCCATCGGACGCAGCCCTCGAGGTGGCCGGGGCGACGCTCGGCAAACTGGCGGCACGGATCCAGCGAGTGATGGACGCCGGCATGTTCGCCGCCGCCGATCCGCTGCAGACCGCGGCGGTCGTCTGGGCGACGTGCCACGGCGTGGTCAGCCTCGAGCTGCGTCACGTCGGCCCGCAGCCGCTCGTCGACTGGGCCGTCGTCTACGACCAGGCGATCGCCGCGATCTCCCGCGGTCTGCGCGCCTGAACCTCATCTGCGGCAGGATGTCCGAGCAATGACGCAGAACCTCGGCGAGGTCACCTGGCCCGAGCTGTGGCAGGCCACGCTCCGACCCGTGCTCGCCGTGCCCGTCGGGTCGTGCGAGCAGCACGGCCCGCACCTGCCGCTGGACACCGACACGCGCATCGCCGTCGCGCTCGCCGAGGCGCTGGCGTCGTCGTTCGAACCCGGCGACGTGATGGTCGCGCCGCCGTTGACGATCACGGCCAGCGGCGAACACGCCGGCTTCCCCGGCACGCTGTCGATCGGCAACGAGGCGATGGTGCAGGTGCTGGTCGAGCTGGTGCGCAGCGCCGACTGGAGCAGCGGGGTGGTGCTCGTCAACGGACACGGCGGCAACGCCGCTGCGGTGCGCGAGGCGTGCCGCACGCTGGCCGGCGAGGGTCGACGCGCACTGGCCTGGTGGCCGAAGGTGCGCGACGGCGACGCGCACGCCGGCCACACCGAGACGTCGCTGATGCTGGCCATCGCCCCACACCTCGTGCTCGACGAGCGCGCCGAGATCGGCCGCACCGAACCGATCGGCGAGCTCATCGACGAGCTGCGCGCCGGCGGGGTGCGTGCCGTCAGCAGCAACGGTGTGCTCGGCGACCCGAACGGCGCCAACGCGTCGCACGGACGAACGCTGCTCACGCGGTTGACGATCGATCTCGTGGCGGCCGTCGACGAGTGGCGGATGTGAGGTCGATCTGATGCGCTTCCGCCGCGACAGCTCCTACCGACGGGTCGGCTCGCTCGTGCTCGCCGGTTCGCCGCTGCGCATGTTCCGCCTGTCGGCCGGGGGCCTGCGCGTCGTCGAGGCGATCGAACGCGGCGAGGAGCCGGCGGACGGGCACGAGCGTTTGACCGATCGACTCGTGGACGCCGGAGCAGTGCATCCGTTGCACGACGCCGGGCCGTTCACCGCGGCCGACGTCACCGCAGTGACACCGGCGCTCGACGCGCCGGCGGGTGCCGTGTCGGACGTGCGGACGACCATCGTCGTCGACGACGGCAGCGAGCCGCCGATCGAAACGACGACGAGCACCGTCGGCGAGATCACCCTCGTGCGCCTCACCCGAAACGGCGGGCCGGGGCCGGCGCGCAACGTCGGCCTGCACGGCGTGGCGACGGCGCTCGTCGCGTTCGTCGACAGCGACGTCCACTGCCCCGACGGCTGGCTCGAACCGCTGCTCGTCCACTTCACCGACCCGCACGTCGCACTGGTCGCCCCGCGAGTCGTGACCGCGGACGGGTCGCGACGCACGGTGCTCACCCAGTACGAGCGCAGCAACGGTCCGCTCGACCTTGGTGCCGAGCCGGCCCGCATCGAAGCCGGCACGCGCGTGAGCTACGTGCCGGCCGCAGCGATCGTCTGCCGCGTTGATGCCGTCCGATCGATCGGGGGGTTCGACCCGACGCTGCGCTTCGGCGAAGACGTCGACCTCGTCTGGCGATTGCGCCGAGCGGGATGGCGCTGCCGCTACGAGCCGGCCAGCGAAGTGAGCCACGAGCCGCGCTCGACGCTGCGCGACTGGGCGCTGCAGCGCGTCGGCTACGGAACGTCGGCAGCTCCGCTGGCGGCGCGCCATCCGGGGGCACTGGCACCGCTGCGCATGAGCGGGTGGAGCGCCGGTGTGTGGGCGCTCGTCGCGCTGCGCCGCCCGTTGCTCGCTCTCGGACTTGCCGGGTGGACGTGCCGCGCATTGCAGCGCAAGCTCACCGACCTGCCGGCACAGGAGGCGTGGCGGCTGGCCCGGCTCGGTCACCTCTTCGCCGGTCGTCAGGTGGCGAGTGCGATCACCCGCACCTGGTGGCCGATCGCGTTGGTCGCCGGTCTGCTGCTCCCGCGGCTGCGCCCGGCGCTCGTCGCCGCAGCGGTGGTGCCGGCGTTGCTGGATGCGCGTGCACCCGAGGTGACGATGGATCCGGTGCGCTACGCGCTGCTGCGGATCGCGGACGACGCGGCCTACGGCGCCGGCGTGTGGCGTGGGGTGCTGCGCCAGCGCAGTGCCGCAGCGCTGCGCCCGTCGTTCACGAACTGGCCGCCCCGGCGAGCCGGCGACTGATGTCGGCGCACTCGACGCACACGCTCTCCGGGATGACGCCGACGCGCATCAGCCAGGCGAACACGATGCAACCGAGGCAGACGGCGAACACCGACTCGAGCACCGCGGCGACGACGAGCCCGGCGATCAGGACGATGGCCAACGTGTGACCGCCGAGCACCCACGACAGCAGCGCTCCACCGCTGAAGACGAGGCCGACGCTCTGAGCGAAGCGCTTCGGAGCGCCGGGCACGAACCGGTGCGGGCCCGGCATGCGCGGCGTGACGACACGGGTGACGAACTGACCGAGCGGGCTGAAGCGCGGGCCGGCCAGGACGCGAGCGAGGAACCCGAAGGCCAACGGCACGAGCACCCACCACTGCCGCACCACGAGGAAGGCGACTGCCTGGGCCACGACACCCGCCGCGACCAACCGCGCCGATGTCTCGTTCACCGGGTTCGGGAAGGAGAAGAGCTCCTTGGCACGCGGCACCTCGCCATCGTAAGCGGCGAATCCCGACCAGACAACTCGGGATTGCCCGGCGAGCTCTCGTCGGCGCGCCGCGGCACTACCGTGCGGCGGACATGACGCTGCGCCTCACCGTCCGCCGCCAGGCATGGCTCGATCACGTCCATCGCGTGGCCGGCGAGATCGACGGGTTGCTGCCGGTGGTGAAGGGCAACGGCTATGGGTTCGGTCGCGACGTGCTGCACCCGATCGCATCATCGCTCGCGTCGAGCGGCATCGTGTGCGTCGGCACGATCCAGGAGCTCGACGACGTGGCGCCCGGCGTGCGATCGCTCGTGCTCACGCCGACGCTCGTCGCGCCATCGAGCACCGACGCGATCCTCACAGTCGGGAGCGCCGCACACGTCGACGCCTTGCACGACTGGAGCGGGACGGTGGTGCTCAAGGTCCGTTCGTCGATGCGTCGGTTCGGAGCACCGGCGACGCAGATCGCGGCGCTCAGAGAACGGGCGACCGCTGCCGGGCTGACGGTCGCCGGCGCGTCGATGCACCTTCCCCTCGCCGGCGACGACGCCGGTCGCCGCGCCGAGATCGAGCTCGCGCTGGATGCGCTGCCGCCGGAGCTCGGACTGTCGGTCAGCCACCTCTCCCCGACCGCGTTCGCCGCGCTGCAGGCGGCCCACCCCGATCGCACGTTGCAGCTGCGCGTCGGCACGGCGCTGTGGCACGGCGACAAGTCGACGATGCACCTCGGCGCTGACGTGCTCGACGTCCACGCGGTCGCGGCCGGCGAGCTGGTCGGCTACCACCACGTCGCCGCGTCCGGCGATGGGCACGTGGTGGTGATCGGCGCCGGGTCGGCGCACGGCGTCGCGGCGCTGGCGAACGGCGACAGCCCGTTCCACTTCGCTCGCCGACGCGTGCCGCTGCTCGAAGCGCCGCACATGCACAGCTCGCTCGCGTTCGTCGCCGACGGCGAGCCACTGCCGACGGTCGGCGAGATCGTCGACGTGCAACGCCCGCTGATCACGTCGTTCGCCGACGAGCTCTCCTGGACGTGACGAGCCCGACCGTGACCGGCACGGCAGTGATCGGCGAACGCAAGCCGCGCATCGTCGACCTCGACGTCACCCGCGCCGTCGCCCTGATCGGCGTGGCGCTGATGAACTACCACGGCTTCCTCATCAACCGCGGTGGCGAGGTCGGCACCTCCACGATCAACCGCTTCTTCGATCCCTTCGACGGACCGTTGTCGACTCGCTTCGCCGCCACGTTCGTGATGGTCGCCGGGATGGGCGTGACCTTGCTCACCGCCGCCAGCAGAGCGAGCGGCGATCGCACGGCGCGCAGCGACGACCGGTGGCGACTGATCCGACGCGGCGTCCTGCTCTACGGGTTCGGTTACGTCTTCAACTGGATCTGGAGCGGCACGATCCTGTTCTTCTACGGCGCCTTCTTCGTCGCCGGCGCGCTGCTGTACACGCTGCGCAGCCGTTGGCTGGTGCTGATCGGTGCCGGCGCGGCCGCGGCGTCAGCGGCACTTCGCTGGTACGCCTTCGATCGGGCCGCCGACGGTCACGACATGAACTGGCTGTTCTACCCGGGCAGCCGTTCGTTCCAGATCCAGTCGCCACGCCGCCTGCTGTTCGACACCTTCGTCAACGGCACGCACCCGTTGCTGCCGTGGCTGGCGTTCCTCTGCGCCGGCATGGTGCTCGGTCGATTGCTCCCCCTGACCGCGGCGTGGAGAGTGCGTCTCGTCGTCTTCGGGCTCTCGTTGCTGATCGTCACCTACGCGCTGCGCACGATCTTCGACAACACCGCGTGGCAACGGCTCGTCTTCTCCGTGGATCACTGGAACGGCAGCCTCAACTACACGGTCGGCACCGTGGGATCGTCGATCGTGGCGTTCTGCGTGATCGGTTGGATCGCCGAGCGCACACGGACCTCGGCAACCACCTCCGCGCTCGCGATGGCAGGCCGCATGACCCTGACGTTGTACGTCGGGCACGCGCTCGTGTTCAACCTGCTCGTCAACTGGTGGGAGATCATCCGCCCGACGGGGCTCGACACCGCGGTGGCGTTCGCACTGTCCTACTGGGCCGTCGGCATCGCGCTCGCGGCGTGGTGGACGGAGCGGTTCGGGATGGGTCCACTGGAGCGCCTCTACCGGCGCTTCGGCGGCGACGCCCCTACACGTCCTGGAACGTGTTGCACTGCCGCGGGTCCTGGGTCTGGAAGCCCTTCGTGAACCACTGCTGACGCTGTTCGGCGGACCCGTGCGTCCACTCTTCGGGGTTCACCTGACCGCCGGACTGCTCCTGGATCCGATCGTCACCCACACCTTCAGCCGCGGCGAGCGCCTCGTTGATCTCGTCCGGTGACGAGAGCACGTCGCGCGAGCCGACCCACACGCCGGCGAAGCAATCGGCTTGCAGCTCGAGTGCGATCGAGTACTTGTTGGCGTTGCTCGGATCGTTCTGCTGCGCCTTCTGCACCTGAGCGTTGGTCCCCAGGATGTTCTGCACGTGGTGGCCGTACTCGTGGGCGACGATGTACTGCTCGGCGAGGTCGCTGGTGGTGCCGATCAGCTGCTGCTCGAGCTGCTGCATGAAGCCGAGATCGAGGTACACCTGCTCGTCGACCGGGCAGTAGAACGGCCCGACCTGTGAGGTGGCGTTGCCGCACCCCGTGTTGGTGCTGTCGGTGAAGAACTCGGTGAACGCGTCGCGGTACTCCGTGCCGAAGTACTGCGGCAGCGCGATCTTCCAGTACGCCGAGACGTCGTTGACCGCACCGCAGACGACCTGTTCCAGCTCCGTCGAACACGTCGCGCCCGACGTGGGCGTGGATGCCAGCGACTGGCCCGAGTTGAGGATCTTCGGCAGGAACACGGCCGCCAGGGCGATGATGATGCCGAGGATGCCGCCACCGGCCTTGAGGCCGCCGGGCAGACCGCCGCCACCGCCGCTGCTGCCCATCCCGGGGAACAGTCCGCCGAGCCCGCCTCCGCCTCCGCCGCCGCCCTGACCGCGCGCGTCTTTGATCAACGAGCCGTCGGTGCTCCGGATCTTCGTCATGTTGCTGTACTCCCCTGTGCGTCCGCCGTCGAAACGTGAGGCTACGCGCTGGCGCGCTGCGCGCGGCGCACGCCGCGCATGCCCACCGCGCCGGCGCCGACCAGCGGGCCACGATCTCCGAGGCGTGCCGGAGTGATCCGCGCCGATCGGCTGAACGACAGCTGGCTGTGCTCGCTGAGCGTCTCCTGCGCAGCGTTGAAGAACGTCGCTCCGAAGCCCAACGCGACCGACCCGCCGACGACGGCGAGCTCGAGGTCGAGCAGGTTGCACACCGAGGCAACAGCTCGCCCGACGAGCCGGCCGGTGCGTTGCATGATCTCGTAGCTCGGCTCGGTCGGTGGCCGCCCGGTGATCGCTTCGATCGCCGGGCCGGAGGCTTCGGCCTCGAGGCACCCTCGCGAGCCGCACACGCACCGTCGGCCGTTCGGCTCGACGACGATGTGCCCGACGTGGCCGGCGTTGCCGGTGGCCCCGTCGAGCAGCTGACCGTTGAGCACGATGCCCCCGCCGACACCGGTGCTGACGACCATCGCCAGGAAGCTGTCGCGGCCTTGTGCCGCGCCGAGCCACCCTTCTGCCAGCGCGAGCGCCTTCGCGTCCAGCTCACCGAACACAGGCAACCCGGCGGACGCCGCCAACCGGTCGCGCAACGGGAACTCCCGCCACGCGTGGATGTTCAACGGCGACACCGCCTCGGCGTTCGGCGTCACCGGACCCGCACAACCGACGCCGACCGACACGGGATCCATCTGGTGGTGACCGCGCGCGCGTTCGAGCTGCGACTGCACCATCACGTCGAGGTTCTCGTACAGCGAGTTGGCGTTGGCCGAGTGGTCGACCAACGTCTGCTCGCGATCGATCAGCTCGCCGTGCATCGTCATCAGGCCGACAGCCATCTTCGTCCCGCCGATGTCGACGGCCAGCACGACCTTGGGACGCGCGGGAGGAGGAGCTGGCGCCGGCACTGCGTCGACGGCCTCCGCCGGTGCCGGGTCGCGCCCCGGCAGCTCGGCGTCAGCTGACACGCCGGGCCGTCTCCACGAGGTTGATCTCGTAGAGCACGAGATCGAGTGCGTCGGCGCTGACCATCGCCGAGTGCCGTTGCGGGTGCTCCGGGGTGATGCAACTGGCCAACGGGGTGAGCAGCGTCCACGGGGTCGGGTGGCAGAACTGAACCACGCTGTACCGCTCGCCGCCGTAGTTCGGGTCGGCGACGACGCGGTGGATGCCGGGCGGGATGATGCCGTTGGTCAGCCGCTCCAACATCATCCCGGTGTTGATGATCACCTGTCCTTGCGGCGCGACCGCGTCGACCCACGCGCCGTCGACGAGCACCTGCAGACCCGGCGCGGTGGCACGGGGCAACGCGGTGATCAGGTTGATGTCGCCGTGCGCGCCGGCCCACACGTGCGTGCCGCCGGGCGACTCGACCATCGGTGGGTAGCGGATGGCGCGGGTGAGCGTGGCGCCGTTGTGGGTCATCTCGTCGAAGAACGTCTCGTGGCAGCCGAGGCCTTCGGCGATCACGCGCAGGAAGCGACGCTGGAGGTCTTCGATCGTGTTGTGGAAGTCGGTGAGCACCTTTTCGATGCCGGGCACGGCGGCCTCAGGAAGGACCTGTGGGCCGTAGCGATGCGGGTAGCGGTCGCGCAGCGGGTGCCCGACCGGCAACGACCGGCCCCAGTTGAGCATCTCCTTCCAGTCCGGTACGTCGCTGCTCGCCGCGGTCTCCACCAGCAGACCGGTGTAGCCCGTCTGACCGTGGGTCTCCGGCGCGGTGAACTGCTGCTTCTCGTCGGTCGGCTTGCCGAAGAACTCGGCGAGCATCCCGTACGCGGTGTCGAGCATGTCTTCGGAGAGGTCGTGGCGGGTATAGACGAACCCGGTCACCAGGCTGCGACGCACGCCGTCGACCACCGCCGCACGTTGCGACGAGGTACCACGTTCGAAGGCCAGCAGGTCAACCTCGAGAATGTCGCTCACGTGCACCACCGTAGCGTCCGATGACAAGAGGTGCCCGTGGGCCAAACCGTCGACTCGCATCGTGCGTGTCACCCATGTGCAGTTCGTGCGTCTCTCCCCGGTGGAACGGTGCGCCACCGTGGGTGACCGATCGGTGAGCAGGGCGGACACGACCGTCGACCTCGCCGTGATCGAGACGCTCGAGACGCTGTTCCGGGCCCACTACGGCCGGCTCGTGCGCGCCCTCACCCTGGTCAGCGGCAACCGTGAGCAGGCCGCCGACGCCGTGCAGGAGGCGTTCGTGAAGGCGCACCTCCACTGGCGCCGGGTGTCGCGCTACGACGACCCGGTCGGGTGGGTGCGCCGGGTGGCGATCAACCGCCTGCGCGACGAGCACCGTCGCAACGGTCGCAAGCAGCAGGCCATGGAGCGGCTGGCGGCTCGACCCGACGAGGGCGACCTCGCGATCGATGCCGAGCCCTCGGCGGACGCGACCATCATGACCACGCTGGCCGATCTGCCGCGCCAGCAGCGGTTGGCGGTCGCCCTGTTCTACGTCGACGGTCTCAGCGTGGCCGAAGTGGCTGTGGCGATGCGGCTCAGCGAGGGCGCCGTCAAGTTCCACCTGCACCAGGGCCGCGAACGCCTGCGCTCCGTCCTCGGCGGAGCGGATCAGCGCGCCGCGTTCCTGGACCGCCAGCCCGTGCCGGACGCTGCGGGACCGGAGCTCGGATGAACGACTTCGACGATCCTCGCCTGCGCCAGCAGCTCGGCCGGTTGAGCGGCGCGTTCCCCGACGAGAACGTCGCGCTCGTCGCCGTCCGCGGCAAGGCCCGCCGCGCCCGTCGGCGCCGCGCCGCGATCCTCAGCGGCAGCACCGCCGTCGGCGCACTCGTGCTCGGGGTCGCCGCGTTCGCCGCCCAGCCGGAGTCCGCGCCCCTGCTGCGCCCCAGCAGCTCCTCCGCCACCGGAACGACCGAGGTCGTCGGGCTGACGCCGACGTCGGCACCGACGACCACCACGATCGCGCCGACCACCACCGTCGACGAGTCGACGACGATCCCGCCGACCACGACCACCGAGGTGACGGTCACGGTGGCGCCGACCGCACCCGCCGCGCCCGAACAACCGGTCGGCTCGGGTTCGGCCACTGGCTCCGGTTCCGGCCAGCACGGCTCGACGCCGACGTCCGTGCCGAGCACCAACGTGCCGTTCGGACCGAGGACGTTCTCCGGTCAGGGTGGATCGGTCACCGTGCGACGCCAGGGCGACCGGGTCATCGTCGTCAGCGCCGATCCGGCAGGCGGCTTCGATGCCGCGGTCGTCGACGGCAGCGGTCGTCGCGTTGAGGTGCGGTTCACGTCAGGCGACGGCCACGTCACTCGCATCCGCGTGTCGTTGGAGGACGGTCGACTGGTGCCCGACGTACGCGAGTCCAACGGCGATGGCGACGATCATCCCGGCGGTTGGGGCGGCGACAGCAGCGGTCCGGGCGGCGCGGGTGACGGCCACGGCGGCATGCCCGGCTGACGCGCCAGAATGCAACGGTGACCACCGACTGGAACCCGGTGCTGCGGGGTGAGCTGGCCAAGCCTTACTGGGCGCCGCTGCAGGCGTTCGTCGCCGACGAGCGACAACGGCACACGGTGTACCCACCGCACGAGGACGTCTTCGCCGCTCTGCACCTCACGTCGTTCGCCTCGACGCGCGTCGTCATCCTCGGACAGGACCCGTACCACGGCCCGCGACAGGCGCACGGCCTGTGCTTCTCCGTTCGCCGCGGCGTGGCCATCCCGCCGTCGCTGCTCAACGTCTACAAGGAGCTCAACAGCGACCTCGGCATCACCACGCCGGGGCACGGCAACCTCGAGGCGTGGGCCGAGCAGGGCGTGCTGCTCCTGAACACCACGCTCACGGTGCGCGCCGGCCAGGCGGCGTCGCATCAGGGGAAGGGATGGGAGATCTTCACCGACGAGGTGCTGCGCACGGTCGCCGCCAAGGAGCATCCGGTGGTCTTCATCCTGTGGGGTGCCAGCGCGCGCAAGAAGCAGCCGCTCGTGCAGGCGGCCGGCCGGCACGTGATCATCGAGTCGGCGCACCCGTCGCCGCTCAGCGCGCACAACGGCTTCTTCGGCAGCAAGCCGTTCAGCCGCACCAACGACGCGCTGACGTCAGCCGGGCTGCCACCGATCGACTGGACACTTCCAGCCTGATCGGGGCTGCCCGACTGACGTCACGCACTCAGATCACGAGCCTCCGGCAGGACTCGGGTAGTCCTTGGGCTCCTCACCGGGCGGCGGGGTGGTGTAGATCGTCACCGTGCCGTCGTTCTGGAAGAGCTTGTCCTCGGTCGGCCACTCACCCGGCAGGTAGCGCTTGCCACCGTCGGGGAAGCGGTACATGCCCGTGCCCTCCTTGCGGATCTCGTCGGGGCCGGTGGCCGTCGGGTCCCAGAAGAACACCGTCGCGTCGTCCACGCCGAGGTAATCCGTCTCCGGCCAGATGCCCTTGTCGCCGTACGACAGCGACGGCTGGCCGATGGCACGGGTGGTCGGCTCACCGGCGAACAGCGCATCGCGGAACGCCTCGGGAGTCAGGTTCGGACCGACGGATTCGACGACGGCGAAGAACAACGCCGGGTTCGGCTGGATGACGCCGATGTAGCCGGGTGCCGGCGGGTCCTGACCGGTGAACCACTTGTACACGGCGAACGCACCGATCTTCGTCGCGTCTGCCTTGGCGGCCAGCTGGGTGACGCCGAAGGCGTGCGCCCACTGCTGCTGGTCGTACGTGCGGGCGAACGCGTTGGTGTCCATCAACGTCGAAGCAGCCACGACCCACTCGGGGAAGTACTCCTGGGCGGTTGCCTCGGTGGTGAAGTCGCGGGGTGCCACCGGGTCACCGCTGAAGATCACGGTGGTGATGCCAGACGCCTTCAGCTTGGTGATCACCTGCACGGCGGTCTGCTGGATCGAGGACGGGTCGAGGACGTACGGGATGACCTCGGCGAGCGGCGCGCCGGCGTCGCTCATCGACGTCGCGAACCGATTGGCCAGCTCCTCGGATGCGCCACTGCTGTTGAGGTAGACGAGGCCGAATTTGCGCGGCGACCCGGTGAACTCGTCACCGGCGTGCTCGGCGTTCTTGCCGACGAGCTGCTTGGTGATGAACTCGACGACGTGCTCCTGCTTCTGGGCGGCGCTGCCATCGAGGCCCCACACGTACGGTGAGCGCTCGGCGTACCACTCGGGCGTCTGGCCCGGCGTGCAGCCGATGCACATCACCTTGCGGGCGGAGAGCTCGTCGGCGAAGGCACTGGTCAGCGCCGGCCCGCCGAGCACGACGAACGGGGTGTACTCCTCGGCGATCTGCGCTGCGTCGGCGCGGGCGGCCACCTCGTCGGAGGCGTTGCCCGTGCCCTCGTAGGTGATCAGGTTGATCTTGCGGCCGTAGAGCTCGTAGTACGCCTGGTAGAAGTCCATCAACCCGGTCATCGTGTCCGCGATCTGGGCGTTGGTGTCGTCGACCGCGATCGCGTCGGTGATGTACTTGATGATCGGGTCACCCGCCTGGCCGAGGTAGACGACGATCGTGATCTCGTCGGCGGTCACGCCCGGCGAGGTGGCCCCGCCGTTGTCGCCGGTGAACGGCGCGTAGCAGTCGGCGGCGAAGAAGTCGGGCACGGCGACGTTGCCCGTCGTCGTGTCGCAGCGATCGCCCCAGTCGACCTGACCCTCGATGCCCTGTGCCTTGGCCTGGTCGTAGGACAGCGGGAACGTGATCTCGCCGGAGGGCGGTGTCGTCCCACTCGTCCCCGGCGTGGTGCCACCCGATGTCGGCGTCGTCTCCGGGGTGGTGGGCGCGACGCTCACGGGGAGCGTGGTGTCCGCACCCTTCTTGTCGTCGTCACCACTCGTGGCGATCACGATCCCGGCGCCGATGGCCACCACGGCCACCACGCCGACGATCGGCCCCCATCGCTTGAGGTTGCGGTTCCCCCCGGAACCGCTGCCCGTCGAGCTGGCTGGTTGCATGTCAGGTCCCCCTTGTTGTTGTTCTCACGTTGGTGCTTGTACGCGACCGTTGGTCGATGGTGGTACCCCGGCGCCCGATCGTTCGCGAGCGGCGTCGTTGTTGCCGAGGTAGCTCTCGATGACGTCGGGATGGGCGAGCACCTCGGCGGGCGTGCCCGAGGTGATGACAGCGCCCTGCTCGAGGGCGACGAGCCGATCCGAGATCGACGAGATCAGCGGGATGTCGTGCTCGATGACGAGGAGGCTCGCGCCCATCTCGTCGCGCAGCCGCAGGAGCACCGGTGCGAGTGCCTCGACCTCGCGTTGAGCGATGCCGCTGGACGGTTCGTCGAGCATCACGACGGTCGGCCGGTGTGCGGCGAGGCACGCCAGATCGACCACGCGTCGCGTCCCGGTGGACAGCTCGCGCACGAACGCGTTCTGGTAGTCGCCGAGGTGCATCAGCTCGATCAGCTCCTCGACGCGCAGCGCCGTGCGCTCCTCGTCGTCGTACACACCGGGCAGGCGCAGCGCGGCGGCCAGCGCACTGCGGCTCTTCACCCACCGTTCGAGCGACACCGCCAGCGTCTCGCGCACGGTCATGTCGGGGAACAGCCGCGCGTCCTGGAAGCTGCGGCCGAGCCCGCGGCGTGCACGCTGCGCGGCCGACATCGAGGTGATGTCGTGACCGGCCAGGGAGACACGGCCTTCGTCGAGCGGCACGAAGCCACTGACGAGATCGAAGATGGTCGTCTTGCCGGCGCCGTTCGGGCCGATCATGCCGACGATCTCCCGCTCACCGACGGTGAACGTCGCCTGGTTCACGGCGCGGATGCCGCCGAACGACCGAACCAGGCTCTGCACGTCGAGCGCCGGCACCTCCACGTCGCCGTCGGCGTGCACCGGCCGCGGGGCTCGTGCTGACGCGTCACCGACCGACGCGCCGCTGAGGAACACCGAACGCAGCAGATCCGGCCGTTCGAGCAGCTCGGCCGTCGGACCGCTGAAGCGGATGGCGCCACGCTCCATGAAGTACGCCCGCTCGGCCACGGTGAGCGCGACGTTGACGCTCTGCTCGACGAGGATCACGGCGACGCCGTCGTCGGCCAGACGGCGAACGATCGGCAGCAGCTGACCGACGATCACCGGCGCGAGTCCGAGCGACAGCTCGTCGATCAGCAGCACGCGCGGTCGGGCGATGAACGCCATGCCGAGCGCAAGCATCTGCTGCTGCCCGCCACTCAGGTCCGCCGCCGATCGTCCCATCCGCTCGCGCAGGATGGGGAAGATCGTCAGCACCTCTTCGGTGGCCGCGTCGATGGCCGACTGGTCGCGGCGCCGCGTCCATCCCGCGAGGCGCAGGTTCTCCGCAACGGTGAGGCCGCCGAACACCCCTTGGCCGCCGGGCATCTGGCTGATCCCGAGCGTGGCGATCTCGTTCGGGGGCGCGTGCGTGACGTCGCGTCCATCGAGGACCACCGCACCGCGGTCGGCCTCGACGACACCGCTGATCACCTTCAGCAGCGTGCTCTTGCCGGCACCGTTCGTCCCGAGCAGGGCGACGATCTCGCCCTCCTTCACGTCGATGTCCACCTCGAACAGCACCTGACGTCCGGCGTAGCCGGCGCTGACGGCACGTACCAGCAGCAGATCGGCCTCGCCCTGACGACGTTGGTACAGCGCCTCGCTGCGTGCCATCGTCGCCTTCCAGACCTGGGCGATGTCCGCGTCGATGACGCTGGCCGCGGTGCCGAGGATGAGTGCGCCGATGACGAACAACGGCACCATCACGAGCATCCCCCAGCGGATCCCGACGTGCCCGCTGATCCAGCCGATGAGCGGCAGCACGAGCAGACCCGGGATGACCCACAGGGAGGCGACCGAGAACCCCGTGGCACGAGCGCGAGGCGGGATCGCCAGCGAGAGCGACGCGAGGATGCCCGGGCCGAGCATGGCCAGCATCGCCGAGATCACGCAGTTGATCGCCACGGCGATGATGATGTTCGGGGCGATCGCGAAGGCCATCGACACGACGGCGGTGAGCAGGGCGATGCGCGACAGGAACTTGATCAGGCCGTTCATGTTGCCCATGTAGCGCTTCGTGACGATGCGCGACCCGACCACCAGGCCGACGAGCTGGAACGGCTCGGCGATCGCGGCCGCCACGCCGCGGGCGCGCTCGTCGAGGTTGAACTCCTGCTCGTAGAGCAACGAGGCGAGCACGACGAAGCCGATCAGCGCGGTGGCCAGGAACGGGAGGCTCCACCACATGCGCCGCAGGCTCTCCACCTTCTGCACCGTGCGCCAGCTCTCCGCGAACGACGGCGTCGTCTCCTCCGTGTTGATGACGTCGTCGCTCGCGCCCATCGCCTGGCGTTCCCAACGCCCGCGAACCGGCTCGCGCAGGCGCAGCGCCATGAAGGCGAAGATGATCGTCGGGATGACGAAGACGAAGAACGGGGCACGCCAGCCGAAGCTGTACGCCAGCAGTCCGGCGGCGAGCGGACCGATGAAGCTGCCCAGCGCGTTCGCGGCCCGGTGGGTGCTGAACACCCTGCTGCGCGAATCGATCGGGTAGTAGTCGGCCAGCAGCGAGTTGTGCGTCGGGTCGATGACCGCCTTGCCGAGTGAGCTGCCGCTGCGAGCGATGGCCAGCAGGACGACGCCACTGGCCAGCCCGGTGAGCCCGCTGAACAACGCCCAGATGATGGCGCCGACGATCGCCAGCGGAACGCGCTTGGCGCGGTCGGCGTACTGGGCGATCGGCACCTGCAACGCCAGTGCGGCGATCGACACCAGACCGACGAGGCCGAGCACCTTGGTGTTGTCGAGGTTGAACTCGTCGCGAATGTTCGGGAGCAGGATGCCGAAGGCGGTGCGGTCGAGCTCGTCGACGGCGTTGAGCGCGAACAGGATCGCAAGTGGATACGCGGGCTGGCCCCCGCAGACGCCCTGCAACCAGACCATCGGATGGCGGACGCCGGCGGCGAACTTGCCGGCCTCGCGCTTCAACCCGGCGGCGCTCATGCGGTCACCGGTGTGTCGGACGTGGCGATGTCGTCGGGCGTCGGCGCGGAGGCGGTGGCGGAGGGCGCCTCGACTCGGGTGACATCGGCGTGCACCTTCTCGCGCGTCAGCAGGCGCACGACCACGTCGCGCAACGTCACCCACAGGCTGCCGAGGCCACCCGGCAGGATCAGCAGCACGAGCAGCACGCCGAACCCGGTGGAGAGCAGCTGCCACTCCTGCGCCGGGATGAACCACTGGGTGCCGCGCAGGTAGAGCGCGCCGAGGAACGCGCCGAACAACGAGCCGAGCCCGCCGAGCACGGCACTGATGAACACCCCGAGGCTCGCTCCCGCACCGAAGCTGGCACCGCTGAAGCTGCGGTTGCCGTGGGCGTACAGGGCTCCGGCGACGCCGGCGATCACGCCGCTGATGACGAAAGCGGTCAGCTTGGCGCGCACCACCGCGACCGAGAAGCTCTGCGCGGCGCGCTCGTTCTCCCGGATCGCGATGATCACCCGGCCGGTCCGCGACCGGCGGATGCCGCGCACGGCGAGGAAGACCAGCGCCAGCACGACCACGGAGTAGGTGTAGTACTGCGTCGGCGAATCGATGGAGATCTTGCCGAACAGCGGCGGCCGTTCGAAGCGCTGCTCCCGCTTGGGGAACCAGCCGAAGAACTGATCGTTGAGCAGCCAGTACTCGCAAGCGAGCGCCAGGGCGAACGTCGTCACGGCGAGGTACAGCCCGCGGAGTCGCAGCGCGGGCACGCCCACCGCGAACGCGGCGAGGCCACCGGCAACGCCACCGATGAGGAGCGCCAGCGTCAGGTCGACGTTCCAGCGCGACGTGACCGCCGCGCTCGCAGCGGCGCCGATGCCGACGATGGCCATCTGCCCGAGCGAGATCTGCCCGGCCCAGCCGGTGAGCACCACCAGCGACAGCCCGATGATGACGAAGGCGATCAGTGCTGCGGCCTTCGTCAGGTTGCCGGGGCCGAGGAACCTCGGGAGGAGGATCACCCCCATGCACGCAAGCGCGATGGCCGTCCACTTCGCGGTGACCACCGACGGGTGCGAGGCCAGGTGCCGCGGCAGCGGCCGCACCTCCTCGGCACCGCGCCACGAGCTGGACGCGTCGACGTCACGCCGCGACGTCGACGACCGCTGTGCCAGCAGGCAGACGAACATCGCCGCCGCCATGATCGGGTAGGCGAGGTACGGCGAGTCGGCGTTGAACTGCACCCCGAACTCGAGCACCCCGAGCGAGATGGCTGCGAAGAAGATCGTCGGCAGACGTTCCAGCCGGCCGATCACGAGCGCGGCGAGCGCCTTCAGCAGCTCGGGCAGACCCGCTGCGTATCCCAGCGGCACGCCGGTGATCCCGCTGCGCAGGAACAGGGCGACGAACGACAGCGTCGTGGCCAGCGTCCACACGACGGTGTTCAGCCGGGCCACCGGGATGCCGAGCATCGAGGCTCGCTCGCTGCGCTCGGCGCTGGCGCGGATGGCGGTGCCGAGCCGGCTGGCCGTCAGGAACCAGACGACGGCGAAGATGGCGATCGGGGCGACGATCAGCGCGATCAGGTCGTTGCCGTTGAGGATCACGCTGCCGACGGTGAGCTTCCAGTCGACGGGCGAGGGGATGCGCTTGCTGGCCAGGTTGTTGCCCCACCAGCGCGGCACGAGGATGCCCAGCACGACGAGCAGCTGGCTGATGCCCAGCGTGGCGACCGTGACGACGAGCCGCGGGGCGTTGCGGAACCGCCGGATGAAGAAGAATTCGACGACCACGCCGAGGACGATCGCCAGCACGAGGCCACCGGCCAGCCCGAGCAGGTAGGGCCAGCCCCAGAAGAGGATGAACGCCGCACCGAACGTCGTCGGCACGGTCCCGAGGTCGGCCTGAGCGAAGTTGACGACGCGGTTGGCGCGGTAGATCAGCGCCATCCCGATGGCCAGCATCGCTCCGAGCAGGCCCAGCACCAGCCCGCGCAGCCACAGGCCCGCCGGCATCCCGTAGAAGACCAGCTGCAGCACGAGCAGGCCGGCGATCGTCGCCGTCGCGACGACCCACGTGGCGTCCGGCCTCCACTTCACCGATCGATGACGTCCTCCGAGAAGGAGCCTCGCCCCCCAGCGCTGCACGCCGTGAACGTAGCCTGGAGGGGTGGGACGACATCGTGTCGTGGTGATCGGAGCCGGGTTCGGCGGGTTGGCGGTGGCCCGCGGATTGCGCCGCGCCGCCGTCGAGATCGTGCTCGTCGACGCCAACAACTTCCACACGTTCCAGCCGCTGCTCTACCAGGTGGCCACGGCCGGGTTGGACAGCGATGACGTCGCCTACGCCGTTCGCGGCATCTTCCGCCGGCAACGCAACGTGTCAGTCCGGATGGCGCGCGTCACCGATGTCGACATCGCGTCACGGCTCGTGCACACCGACCGCGGCACGCCACTGCCCTACGACACGCTCGTCATCGCCGCCGGTGCCGTCAGCAATTCGTTCGGCACGCCCGGCGTCGACGAGCACGCCTTCACGCTGAAGTCCGTGCACGACGCCGTGCGCCTGCGCGAGCACGTTCTCGCCCGCTTCGAGTCGGCGGTCACCGATCCGACGGAGGTCGCTGCCGGCGCGCTGAACATCGTCGTGTGCGGCGGCGGACCGACCGGTGTGGAGATGTCCGGCGGGATGATGGAGCTGTTCCAGCGCGTGCTGGCGAAGGACTTCCCGCAACTGCCGGTGTCGTCCGCGCGCGTGGTGCTCGTCGAAGCGGCGCCGCGCTTGCTCGGTGCCTTCAGCGAGGAGAGCGGCCGCCGCGCTCGGAGCACGTTGACGCGACGGGGCGTCGAGGTGGTCACCGGCACCGGCGTCGCTTCGGTCGGGCCTGACGGCGTGCACCTCGCCGACGGCACGTTCATCGCGTCGCACACCGTCGTGTGGGCAGCCGGCGTGAAGGCCAGCCCGCTGGCCACGGCCGTGGCCGCCCATGGCATCGAGCTCGGCCGCGGCGGACGGATCGTCGTCGGGCCGGATCTTGCGGTGCCCGCGCACCCAGAGGTGTTCGCCATCGGCGACATCGCCATCGATCCCGCCGAGCCGTTGCCACAGGTGGCGCAACCGGCGATCCAGGGAGGGCGCTTCGTGGCCCGCCAGATCACCCATCGGTTGGCCGGACAGCCGGCCGAGACGTTCCGCTACCACGACAAGGGTTCGATGGCCACGATCGGTCGGCTCGACGCGGTCACCGACTTCCCCAGCGGCCGCCACCTCCACGGCCCGATCGGTTGGTTGGCGTGGCTCGGTCTGCACCTCGTCTACTTGATCGGGTTCCGCAACCGGGCCAACGTGCTCGTCAACTGGGCATGGAACTACCTCACCTACGACCGCGGGGCGCGGCTCCTGGCCGAGCCCGAGACCTGACGGGCTACCGTCACCCGCGTGGGCAGCATCCGACGGCACGTCATGATCGATCGACCTCCGGACGAGGTCTGGAACCTGGTCGGTGATCCGGCACGGCTGCACGAGTGGTTCCCGATCACCGGGTGTCGGGTCGATCTGACCGTCGAGCCGCGCAAGCGCTGGGTGGACCTCGCCTCCGGCGTGACGTTCGAGGAGGACATCGTCACCCTCGACGACGAGCTGCGCCGCTTCCAGTACCGCATCACGAGCAACCCGCTGATCACCCAGCACCTCGGCACGGTCGACGTGCTCGACGATGGGCGCGGCGGCTCGGTGGTCGTCTACTCCACGGACTGCACACCCGACGTCTTCGCCTTGATCATCGGCGGCGCGGCGGGCGAGGGCCTGGACAACCTGCAGGAGATGTTCTGATGGGCCGCAAGATCCTCTTCATCACCACCGACCAGCAGCGCTTCGACTCGTTGGGGTGCAACGGCGGCACGGTCGCCCGCACGCCGAACATCGACGCGCTGGCGGCGTCGGGCATCAACTTCACCCGCGCCCATCCGCAGAGCGTGGTGTGCATGCCCAGCCGATCGACGATGATCACCGGTCAACACGTCGCGTCGCACGGTGTCTGGATGAACGGCGTGGCACTGCCGGTCGACGCGCCGAGCGCGGCGATGACGCTCTGGGAGGCGGGCTACCGCACGGCGCTCGTCGGCAAGGCCCACTTCGAGCCGTTCCTCGACCCGTTCGTCCGCTACGTCGAGAACAGCCTGTCGCGCAATGGCACGACGGCTGCGTCGCATCCCGGGCCGGACGGCGAGCCCGTGCCGCACCGCGGGCTGGAGCACATGGAGTTCGCCACGCACAACCCGCAGGGTCCGCTGCACTACGCGCAGTGGATGCGCGAGCACCACCCCGAGGCGATCGGTGGCTTCTTCCCCGTGCTCGACATGGAGCTCAACGTCAACGCCGCCGGTGGCGGCGACACGGGCGCGCCGCAGGTGCAGCTGAACGGCGTGCCGCGCGAGTGGTACCACACCGATTGGGTGGCGGATCGGACGATCGGCTGGCTCGACTCGCTGCCCGCCGACAGCGACTGGTTCTGCTGGATGAGCTTCCCGGACCCACACCACCCGTGGGATCCGCCGTCGTCGGAGCGGTCGCGCGTCGACTGGCGCGACCTCGATCTGCCGGCCGGTTACCCGCAGGATCGCGCCGAGCGCGAGGCGATCCTCGACGGCAAGCCGCGGCACTGGAAGGCGTGGTACGACGGCTCGTTCGTCAGCAACTACGAAGCGCCGGCGAAGTGGGTGCCGGCCACGTTGACCGACGATCAGGTGCGCGAGGTCAACGCGCTCACCCACATCGAGAACGAGCTCATCGACGACGCCGTCGGACGCGTGCTCGCCGCGGTCGACCGTCGCGGTTGGGGGCAGGACACCGACGTCATCTTCACCACCGATCACGGCGAGCTGCAGGGCGACTTCGGGCTTCTCTTCAAGGGGCCGTACCACGTCGATGCCCTGATGCGACTGCCGATGATCTGGCGTCCTGCACCATCCGCCGGCGTTGCGCCCTCGGTCGTCGATCGTCCCGTCGGCCACGTCAACCTGGCGGCGACGTTCGCCTCGATCGCCGGGCTGCCGCAGCCCTCCTACGCGGAGGGCCCGCGTCTGCCGACCAGCAACGACGATGCCGACGCGCTCGGGCACGAGCGCGTGCTGACCGAGTGGGACAGCTCGCTGTTCGGCAAGATCGTGCACCTGCGCACCATCTGCCGCGACGGCTGGGTGGCCACCACGTGCCTGCCGGGCAGCAAGCACGACGGCACCGAGGGCGAGCTCTACTCGCTGACCGACGACCCGCTGCAACGAGTGAACCGGTGGGACGACCCGGCCGTTCGTTCGGTGCGCGACGAGCTGCTCGCCGACCTGTGGGCCTCGCTGCCCGAGCAGCGCCTCCCGCTGCGGCCGCTCGACGCTCCCGTCTGATCGCTCAGCCGGGCAGAGCGGGGATCTGCTGCGTGATGCAGTGGATGCCGCCGCCGCCGATGGCCAGGATGCGGCCGACGTCCAGCGGGATCGTCTCCCGGCCCGGGTGGTGCTCGGCGATGATCGCCACCATGTCGTCGTCGGCTGCGTGGCCGCACACGGGCACGACGACCACTCCGTTGGCGACGTAGTAGTTGAGGTACGGGACTGCGGCACGACGACCGTCGTGCTCGATGAACGGCAGCACCGGCACCTCGACGACCTCGATCGGCTCGCCGCGACCGTCGATGGCGCCCGTGGCGACGCGGCGGTTGACGTCCATGCGCAACCAGTCGGCTTCGTCGCGATCGTCGCAGCCCTGCACCAGCATCACGCCGGGGCGGGCGAAGGCGGCGACGTTGTCGACGTGGCCGTCGGTGTCGTCGTCGAGCGCGAGGCCGTAGGGCAGCCAGAGCACGACCGACACCCCGAGGTGCTCGCGCAGCTGCACCTCGATCTCGCGCTGGGTCATGCCCGGGTTGCGGTTCGGGTTCATCAGGCACTGCACGGTGGTGGCCACGGTGCCGGCGCCGTCGACGGTGATCGAGCCACCCTCGAAGACCATGTCGACGTGCGTCGTCTCGTGCCCTTCGTGCTCGGCGAAGCGCGTGGCGATCGCCGCATCGTCGGCCCACGGTGCGAACTTCTCGCCCCACGAGTTGAACGTCCAGTCGAGCGCGACGCGGCGTTGCCCGTCGAGGACGTAGATCGGGCCCGTGTCGCGGAACCAGGAGTCGTCGATCGGCAGCTCGACCACGTCGACACTGCCACCGCACAGCTCGGCGGCGTGCTCACCCGCGCCCGGCTTGGCGATCATCGTCACCGGCTCGAAGCGGGCGATCGTGCGGGCCACTTCGGCGTGCGCCGTTTGCGCGTCTGCCAGCAACGATCCCGCGTAGATCTCGTCGCGGCACGGGAAGCACAGGACCGTGCGCTCGTGCGGCGCGAACTCGCCCGGCATGCGCAGCCCGGTCACGAGCGCGGCCCGGTGCTGCCGTCGAGCGTGGCGATCGGGCCGTAGAGATCGGGGCGGCGATCGCGGAACAGGCCCCATGCCTGACGCGTCTGGCGCAGCGCGTCGAGGTCGAACGTCGCCGTCAGCACCGCCTCGTGCTCGCGGTCGGCCTCGGCCACCTTGGCTCCCGTGTTGTCCGCGATGAACGACGATCCGTAGAAGGTGATCTCGCGGCGATCGCCGTTCGATGCCGCGACACCGGCCTCGCGGCCGATGCGGTTCGACGCGATCAACGGCATCAGGTTGGCGCCGGCGTGGCCCTGCATCACCCGCTGCCAGTGGCCGGTGGAGTCCCAGCTCGGGTCGGGCGGCTCGCTGCCGATCGCGGTCGGGTAGAGCAGCAGCTCGGCGCCGAGCAGCGCCATGCAGCGCGCACCCTCCGGGAACCACTGGTCCCAGCAGATGCCCACGCCGATGGTGGCGAAGCGAGTGGCCCACACGCGAAAGCCGGTGTCGCCCGGGTTGAAGTAGTACTTCTCGGTGTAGCCGGGGCCGTCGGGGATGTGGCTCTTGCGGTAGGTGCCGAGCACGGCGCCGTCGGCGTCGACGATGACGACCGTGTTGAACGTCGCCTGCCCGGCCCGTTCGTAGATGCTCAGCGGCAGCACCACACCGAGCTCGGCGGCGACCGCGCAGAAGTGTGCCACGGTCGGATGACCGTCGAGCGGGAGTGCTCGGGCGAAGTGCTCCGGCAGCTGATCGATGCAGAAGTACGGGCCTTCGAACAGCTCGGGGATGAGGATGATCTGCGCGCCCTGCGCCGCCGCCTCGCGGACGAGGCGTTCGGCGGTGGCGACGTTCTCGGCCACCGACTCGCTCATCGACATCTGCAGCGCGGCAACGGTGACGGCCATGCCGAGCACTCTAGGGCCGGTCTATGGTGCTCGATCGATGGCCAAGGCACCGTGGACCGAGCAGCGTCGCGTGCTCGAGATCCGTCGCCGGTGGCACGTCGCCGACGTGATCGTGCGAGTGCTCGAGGGCTTCCGCGACCACCGCTCGGGCCGCAACGCAGCGGTCATCGCCTACTACGGGTTCCTGTCGATCTTCCCGTTGATGCTCGCGCTGACGACGATCCTCGGGTTCGTGCTGGAGGGTCATCCGGCGCTGCGCCAGGACATCATCGACTCGGCCGTGTCGCGCATCCCGATCATCGGTCAGCAAATCGCTGACGACCCGTCGAAGCTGAAGGGCAGCGTGCTCGCGCTCGTCATCGGCCTCGCGACCACGCTGTGGGCGGGCATGCGCGCCTTCGTCGGCGTGCAGTCGGCGCTCGACGACGTGGCCGAGGTGCCGCTCGACGATCGGCCGAACGTGGCCAAGAAGCGGCTCCACGCGCTGGAGGGCATCGCCATCGTCGGCGTCGCCCAGATCGGCACGGCGATCCTCCACAGCCTCGTCGGGGTCGACTCGGTCAACCTGTTCGAAGGGGCCTTGCTGATCGTGGCCGCAGCGATCGTCAACGTGCTCGTCCTCGCGCTCATCTATCGCTGGCTGTGCAGCCGGCCGCTGTCGCTGCACGCCACGTGGCCTGGCGCGCTGCTGGCCGGCGCGCTGTTCACGGTGCTGCAGCTGATCGGCGTGCGGCTCGTCGGTCGCGCCGTGGCCAACGCGTCACCCGTCTACGGCACGTTCGCCAGCGTCATCGCCCTGCTCAGCTGGCTGAGCCTGCACGCCAACGTCACGTTGATCGGCGCCGAGCTCAACCGCGTGCTCGGCGCCCAGGATCGTCATGACGAGATCGACCCCGCCTCGGCGAGGTCGGCGGACGAGCGACCGACCAGCACGGTGTAGTCGCCGGCGGGCACGACCCAGTCATGCGCGTCGACGTCCCAGATGGCGAAGGCGCGTGAGGTCAGCGGGATCGTCACCGTCGTGCTCGCGCCGGCGTCGAGCGTCACCTTGCTGAAGCCCTGGAGCGTGCGAAGTGGTCGCGTCGGTCCGTCCTGCGGTGCTCCGACGTAGACCTGCACGACCTCGCTGCCGGATCGAGCGCCGGTGTTGGTCACCGTAGCGGTGACCGTTGCGCCACCGGTCGTGCCGTCGACGGCGAGGTCGCCGATCGTGAACGTCGAGTAGCCGAGGCCGTGGCCGAACGGGAACACCGGCGCGATGCCCTGTGCCTCGTACCAGCGGTGACCGATGTTCAAGCTCTCGCCGTAGATCGCCAGGCCGTCGCGGCCCGGGTGGTGAGCGAACGCAGGCGTGTCCTCGAGCCGTGCCGGGATGGTCAGCGGCAGACGACCGCCGGGCTCGGCCACACCGAGCAGCACGTCGGCGAGCACATCGCCCAGCTCCTCGCCGGGGAACCAGATCTGCATCACTGCGGCGACGTCAGCGAGCCACGGCATCGTCACCGGCGAGCCGGCGTTGATGACCACCACGGTGTTCGGGTTGGCCTTGGCCACCGCGGCGACGAGCGCGTCCTGATCGCCGGGCAGGTCCATCGTCGGACGATCCTCGCCCTCCGTCTCCCAGTCGGCGTTGGTGCCGACAACGACCACGGCGACGTCAGCGGCCGCGGCGACCTGCGCGGCGGACTCGATCGAGTTGCTCTGCGCCGGCGGTTCGGCACCGACCATCAGCGCGCGCAGCATCCCGTACTCGTTGTACGGGTACTCGAGCTCGACGTCGCAGGCGATGCCGGCTTCGAGGCCGACGGTGCCACGGATCTCCGGGCTGCCCTGGCCGAAGAACGAGCCCCCGGTCTGCGCGGTGGACAGGTCGGCAACCACCTCGCCGTTCACGCGCAGCACGGCAGGACCGACGGAGGTCATGCCGAACGTCCAGTCGCCGGTGACATCGGGGACGAACGATCCGGTGACCGTGCCGCCGAAGGCGCGCACGTCGATCCCCTCGGCCGGCGGGCTCATCCAGATGAACGCCAGGCGATCGGTGTCGACCGTCGCCGCGGCGCCGTCCTTGCCGTGCCACGCCGCAGTGAAGCGCCCGCGCAGCGTCGGGAGGTACTTGCCGATCGAGCAGCCCTTGGCGAAGGTGACGTCGACGCCGCGCTGCTGCAACGAGAGGAGCGCGGCCCTCGGCTTGCTGGCGCGCACCCGAGCACTGCCGCCGCCTTGGATCTCGCCACGCTCGGCGTTCGGCCCGATCAAGGCGATCGACGCACCCGCCGCCACGGGGAGCACGTTGCGCTCGTTCTTCAGCAGCACGGTCGCGGCGATGGCCGCGCGGCGGATGGTGGCGCGCGTCTCGGGCGAGTCGTCGGTGCCTTCGGAGCCGTCGTCGTCGCCGACGCCGCTCCACACGAACAGCTCGAGCAGGCGACGCACCGACTCGCGCACGCGCTGCTCGCTCACCTCACCGTCGCGAACCGCCTGCAGCAACCGGTCGCCGCGTTCCCGCGGCGGGCCTGGCATCTCCAGATCGAGGCCGGCCTCCAACGAGGCGGCCGCGCTGTGCGTGCCGTGCCAGTCGCTGATGACCACGCCGTCCCAACCCCAGTCGTCGCGCAGCACGCCGCGCAGCATCGGCCCGTTCTCGCTGGCGTAGGTCCCGTTGACCTTGTTGTAGCTGCTCATCAGCGAGCGCACGTCGGCGCCGCCCTCGTCGAGCGGACGCACCGCATGTTCGAACGGGACCAGGTAGAGCTCGCGCAGCGTGCGCTCGTCGACCTCGCTGGAGATCGTCATCCGCTCGAACTCGGTGTCGTTCGCGACGAAGTGCTTGATGCAGCAGGCAACGCCCTCGCTCTGCACGCCGCGCACGTAGCCGACGGCGATCTGCGCGGTCAGCACGGGGTCCTCGCTCATGCACTCGAAGTTGCGGCCGCCGATCGGCGTGCGGTGCAGGTTCACCGTCGGTGCCAGCAGCACGTGCGCGCTCTTGCTGCGCGACTCGCGCCCGAGGGCCGCGCCGACCTCCTCGACGAGCGCCGGATCGAAGGTCGCCCCAAGTGCCGTGCCGCACGGGAACGACGACGACGCCGGCCCGCTCCAGTCCGTGCCGCGCACCCCCGCCGGCCCGTCGCTGCACCGCATCGCCGGCACCCCCGGCAGCTCCACCGTGTGCCACGAGTCGAACCCGGCCAGCAGCGAGACCTGCTGCTCCAACGTCAACGAAGCCATCACACCATCGATGTCGATCCCCATCCCCGCACTCTGCCAGGCGCGCAGGTCGTGAACGGCACGGGTGCAGAACTGAAGTTCGGGTGAGCGAGCGCCAGCGAGCGAGCACGGCAGGCGAGCGCAGCGAGCACCGAGATGATCGGGCCCATTCAATGGTGACTATCTGGGTCGGGATTCGTAGACTGGTGAGATGTCGACCGTCGAGATCGCGCCCAAGCTGGCCGTCGAGCCGCTCACCGGCACGCTCGGCGCTGTCCTCAGCGGCGTCGATCTGCGCCAGCCGCTGCCGGAGTCGACGGTGGCCGAAGTGCGCGCTGCGTTGCTGACCTTCCGGGTGATCTTCTTCCGCAACCAGCACATCACGCCCACGCAACAGGTGGCCTTCGCTCGCACCTTCGGCTCCCTGACGCCGGCGCATCCGTTGGTCGGCGGGCTCGATGCAGATCACCCCGAGATCCTCGAGCTGGACAGCGCCGACTACCCGCTCGGCATCGGGTCGCGCACCGAGGGCACGAGCTACAACAACCGCTGGCACACCGACGTGACGTTCTCGCCAACTCCCCCGGCCGCATCGGTGCTCGCCGCGAAGGTGATCCCGTCGCGTGGCGGCGACACGCTGTGGGCCGACCTCGTCGACGCCTACGCCACGCTGTCACCGGCGGTGCGCACGCTGCTCGACGGGCTCACCGCGGTCCATGACGCCGGCGCGACGTTCGACCGCTTCCGCTCCGACGATCCCAACGGCCGGGAGCGCCTCGCGGCGCTCGAGCCGTCTCGCCACCCGGTGGTGCGCATCCACCCGGAGACGGGCGAGCGGACGCTCTTCGTCAACGAGACGTTCACCAACCGCATCGACGGACTGTCCCGGTTGGAGAGCGAGTCGATCCTGACGATGCTCTACCGCCACACCGTCGAACCCGAGCGCGTCGTCCGGTGGAAGTGGCGCGAAGGCGACCTCGCCGTCTGGGACAACCGGGCCACCGCGCACTACGCCGCCGCCGACTACACCGAACGTCGCGTGATGCACCGCGTCACCGTCAGAGGCGACGCCCCGTTCGGCATCTGAGCCGGCTTGGGCGCCCAAGCGGTCAGGTCGGGGGCGGCACCGAGCGGTCGCTGACCCAGTTGCCGTGGAAGCCGTAGGGGACGCGCTGCGGGAGGAGCACTCTCGCCACTTCGCCACGTGAGAAGTCCTGCGCGTCGAGGACGACGAGCTCGGCCTTGCCGGTGGGGATGTCGTGCACGAAGGTCATCAGCCAGCCGTCGTCCTCGGCCTGCGCGTCGGGGCGGGAGATGAACACGGGCTCGCCGGCGCTGCGGCCGGGGCCGTGGTCGAACACGTGGCGCTCGCCGGTGACGAGGTCGTGCTTCAGCGTCGGCCAGCCGGCATCGAGCGACGGGTTGGCGCAGTAGCCATAGCGGTGCTGCTTGCCGGTGAGCGACCCGCGGTGGCGCGGGAACTCGTTGGGCGACGCGTCGATGACGGTGGTCGATGTCGTGCGGCGGACGGGGTCGAGCTCCCACCGCTCGAGGCGAGCGAAGTTGTCGCCGAACGGCCCAAGGATGTCGCCGTCGAACATGCGGTCGTAGACGCAGAGGTCGATGATGACCTTGCCGTCTGCGGTGTCGTAGGCGTTGAGCGGGTGGAACGAGTAGCAGATCGGCGCCTCGACCCACACGATGTCGGCGGCCTCGCCCTCACGCGGCAGCAGACCCATGCGACAGCCGTAGTCCGGGTTCCAGCGGAACGGGAAGCGACCACTGAAGGCGAGGTCGAAGTCGACCGTCACCGGCATGTCGAACACCACTGCGTACTTCTGCGTCAGCGACATGTCGTGGAGCATCGACATGCCCGGCAACGGGATGTCCACCGTGCGACGCACGCGACCATCGGCGCCGACCACGACGTACTGCACGTGGTCCATCCACTGGGCCCACGCGTAGACCATCGCGTGCATCTCGCCGGTGTCCGTGTCCACCTTCGGGTGCGCGGTGAACGCACCCGGCAGCGTGCCGAAGAAGTCGTTGCGAGCCACCGTCTCGAGGTCGTAGGTCAGCTCCACCGGGCAGCCGCCCGCCTCGACCATCGCCCACGTCGTACCGGCAAAGCCGCCGACGTTCGTGTTCGGACCACCCGGGTTGCCGTTCCAATTGCGACCCTCGATGTCGGGCAGGCCGAACGCAGCGCTGTGGGCCGACGAGCCGACGTAGCGGTTGCGGTACCACTCCGCCTTGCCGTCGCGCAGGCGCACGCCGTGCACCATGCCGTCGCCGACGAACCAGTGGTGCGTCGCCGCGTCGACCGTGCCGATCGGGTTCGGTCCGTTGCGCAGGTACCTGCCGCTGAGCTCGGTCGGCAGCTCGCCGATCACCTGCAGGTCGAAGGCCGTGACCTCGTCGGCCACCGGGGCGTAGTTGCCCTCCAGGTAGAAGCCGTCGGTTCCGGTGACGGTCGTCCCCGCGTTGGTCATCTCGGTCATCTCGCACCCCCGTGCACGCCCGGCGATCACCCTGACCACCAGTCAATAACAGCGTTACAGAGGAGTCGAACGGTGTCAACCCTCGCGGTCGCCGTCATCGGTCACAGCACCCGACGCCGAGCGCAGCGGGACGGTGAAGCCGATCTCGGCCCCGCCGCCTGGAGCGTTGCCGGCGAACACGGAGCCGCCGTGACCGTCGACGACGCTCTTGACGATGGCCAGGCCAAGTCCGGAGCCCGGCAGGCTGCGCGACTCGACGGCGCGGAAGAAGCGGTCGAAGAGGTGCTCGACGTCGTCTGGTCGGAGCCCGGCGCCGTGATCGCGCACGGTGACCCGCACACCGGTCTCCGAGCCGACGGAGCGCACCTCCACGGCGCCCTCGGGCGCGAACTTCGCCGCGTTGTCGACGAGGTTCTGGATCGCTCGTTCGATCGCCGCGGCGCGCACGTCGGCGATGGTGCCGTCGGCATCGACGATCACCTCACGACCGGTACGACGGCGGGTCCGCTCGGCAGCGCGCTCGGCGATCGCGGCGATCGAAGTGGCCCGGATCGGCTCGTCGTCTCGCCGATCGGTGGCCAGCTCGACGAGCTCGTTGACGAGCGCAGTCAGCTCGCGCGTCTCGCTGTCCAGATCGGCGACGAGCTGGCTGCGCGCCTCGGGCGGCAGGCTCTCGTAGCGGCGCAGCACGGACACGTTGGTGCGCAAGCTGGTGAGCGGCGTACGCAGCTCGTGGCCGGCGTCCTGCACGAGCTGCTGCTGCTGCTGACGGCTGCGGGCCAACGTGTCGAGCATCCCGTGGAACGCGCGCCCGAGCTGCCCGGCTTCGTCAGCGCCGCGAACGGGCACCTCGACATCGAGCCGGCCGGTCGTGGCGACCACCGTCGCCGCATCGGTGAGGTGCACGAGTCGCGACGTCACCCGACGGGCGAGCAGCCATCCGAGGATGGCAGCCGCGACGCCGACCAGCGCCACGCCGAGCAGCGTGTTGTTGCGGATCTGACGGAGCGCCACCGAGACCTCGGTGGTGCTGCGCGCCACCTGCACCGCGCCGCGGTTGGTCGCCACGGTGAGGAGGCGGTACGGCGTGCCGTCGATGTCGATGTCGCGCTTGTCCCGTCCGGCACCCGCAGCTGCGATCGCCCGGTCGGCGTCGGTCACCGGCAGCACCACCGATCGCGACGCGGCGACGACGTTCCCCGCACCGTTGATCCGCTGCGTGACGACCTGCTCGAACAACGGATCGACGTTGTCGTGACCACCGGGCATGCCATTGCCGTTGCCGTTGCCCGGATCGATGTCGCCGTCACCGTCCGGATCGAACGGACGACCCTGCAGCTGCTTCGAGGCGTCGTCGAGCGATCGGTCGATCACCTCGTAGAGCTCGTGACGGGTGTTGTTGTACGACGTGAACCCGATGGCGATCGTTGCCCCGCCGGCGAGCGCGACGAGGAGCACGACGATCTTCAGACGCAGGGTCACGTGGCCGACCTAGCCGGCGCGCACGGTGTAGCCGACGCCGCGCACCGTGTGGATGAGCTTGCTGTCTCCGGGGCCCTCCAGCTTGCGCCGGAGGTAGCTGATGTAGACGGCGAGGTTCTTCGAATCGGGCCCGAAGTCGTAGCCCCAGATGCGGTCGTAGATGGTGCTGTGCTCGAGCACGATGCCCTGGTTGCGCACGAGCAGTTCGAGCAGGTCGAACTCGGTCTTCGACAGCTCCACCTCGCGCTCGCCGCGCCACACCCGGCGCGACGTGACGTCGATGCGCAGATCGGCGAGCTGCAGTGGATCGCTGCCATCTCCACCGTCCTCTCGAGTGCGACGCAGCAGGGCGCGCAAGCGGGCCAGCAGCTCGTCGAGCTCGAAGGGCTTGGCGAGGTAGTCGTCGGCTCCGGCGTCGAGGCCGGCGACGCGGTCGGGCGTCTCCGTTCGGGCCGTGAGCATCAGGATCGGCAGGCGGTTCCGTTCGGCGCGCAGGACGCGGCACACGGTGAGCCCGTCGACGTTGGGCATCATCACGTCGAGCACCGCGACATCGGGCTGGGCCGACTCGACCAGGCTCAGTGCAGCGGCACCGTCGACCGCCTGGATCACGTCGTAGCCCTCGAGCGAGAGCGCGCGCGACAACGACTCGCGGATCGCCCGATCATCGTCGGCCACCAGGATTCGTCCGCTCATGTCGCCCATTCTGCTCGTTCACGTCGATGAGCGGGCCGCCGGTGAGGCGGCCCGCTCATCGGGTTCGTTCAGGAACCAGTGCTCAGGAACCGCTGTCCGTCGCCGGGGTCGTGGCGGCAGTGGTGCTGTCGTCGTCGGCGTCGTCGGGGCGATGCCCGCCGCCGGGACCGTGGTCGCCGCCCATCGGAGCCGCGTTGTTGACGAAGTCGGTCACCCGAGTGGTGAGGTCGGCGAGCTTCGTGTCGGCCTCGGCCTGGGTGAGCTTGCCGTCGGTGACGGCCTGGTTGATGTCCGCGGTGCGATCGGCGACGATCGCCGCGATCAGTGCGTCGGCGGTGGAGCCGTGCTGCGTGGCCAGCTCGGCCAGCGTCGTGCCGTCCTGCAAGGCGGTGCGCACCTCGTCGGCCGTGATCCCGAGCGTGGTCGCGACGACGTCGAGCGACGCCCCGCCCATGCCGTGCCGGCCACCGGGGCCGCCACCGTGTCCGCCACCGATCGGACCGGCGGCTTCGAGCGCGGTGATCACGGCATCCATCTGCGCCTGGGTGATCGTGCCTGCATCGACCAGCGGCTGGAGCACCGTGGTCAGCTCGGCCGTGCGATCCGGCCGTGCGTCGTCGGTGCCATTCGTGTCCGTCGTTCCCGTCGTTCCGTCCGTGGTCGGCGTCGTTGCCGCCGCGAACGTTCCGGCTGCGCCGGCGGAACCGGACAGTTCGAGGGCCAACCCAGCTGCACCACCGGCGACCAGACCCAGTGCCAATCCGGCACCTGCGATTCGCTTCTTCATCAGTTGCTGCTCCTTTGCAGTCGATCGTCCCGACGTGCACGATGTCGCGCCGGGGTAAGACACCGGCGGCGCTCTGGTGAGAACTGGGTAAGAGGTCAGGCGTGCGGATCGAACGCGTCGAACGCATCGATCAGCGAGAGCAGGCCTTGCTCCACCACTTCGCTGAGCGCGGGGTGGATCCACACCTGGCCGGTGGCCATCTCGTCCACCGTGTTGCCGAGGTGCATGCCCTGCACCAAGAGCTGCACGAGGATCGACGCTTCGTGGCCGAACGCGTGGGCGGCGATCAATCGCCGCGTGAGCGGGTCGCCGATCAGCTTGATGAAGCCGTGCTCATCCTCCATCGCCCAGCCGTACGCGGCAGCGCCGTACGGCTGCGTGATCACGCAGATCGGTTGGCCCGATGCGCGCGCTGCCGTCTCCGTCGGGCCGATCGATCCGATCTGCGGGCGGGTGAACACGGCGTGCGGCGCAGGACGATCGTCATAGCGACGCAGCGAACCCGGGTTCATCAGGTTGTGGCGCACGACCTTCGCCTCGCCGTTGGCCATGTGCTTCAGCTGATGCCGGCCGTTGACGTCGCCGAGGGCCCACACACCTGGAGCGGACGTGCGCCCGAATGCATCGACCATGACGGCCCCGTGGTGGTCGAGCTTGATCCCGCCCGCTTCGGCCCCGAGTTGATCGCCGTTGGGCACGCGACCGGTGGCGACGAGCAGTGCGTCGCCCTCGACGTGGTGCTCACCGTGCTCATCGGTGAGGTCGACGGCGATCCCGCCGGTCGTGGCGCGCACCGCGTGGATCTCCGACCCGGTGTGCAGGGCGAACCGCCCGCGCGCGACCTCGGTGAAGGCGCGTGCGACGTCGTGGTCTTCCGCCTTCAGCAGGTGGCGGCCGCGGTTGATGATCGTCACCTTCGAGCCGAGCGAGCGGAACACGTGGCTCAGCTCCGCTGCGATGAAGCCGCCGCCGAGCACGATGAGGTGCTCGGGCAGCTGTTCGATGCGCATGATCGTGTCGCTCGTGTGGAACGGCACGTCGGCGAGTCCGGGGACGTCGGGCACGGACACGCGCGCGCCGGCGGCGATGACGATCTGCGTACCGCGGATGGTGGTGCCGTCGGCCGATCCGTCCTCCACGTTCAGCGTGCGCTCCCCGACGAAGCGGGCGTGGTGCTCGAAGACGGTGACGTTGGGGAGGCGGTGGCGGTACTGCCGGCCACCTTCGGCGATCGGATCGATGCGACCGAAGACGCGGCGGACCATCGCCGGCCAGTCGACGCCGTGGAGCTCTGTGGTGATCCCGAAGCGGTCGGTGTTGCCGGCATCGGCGGCGTCGGCCGCGACGTCGGCTGGATAGATGAACATCTTCGAGGGGATGCAGCCACGGTTGAGGCAGGTGCCGCCGAAGGTCCATCGCTCGATGATGGCCACCCGCAGCGAATCCATCTCCGGACCGACGATCGAGTTGCCGGAGCCGGAGCCGATGATGACGAGATCGAAGTCCTGAACGGTCACCGCCCCAGCATCGCAGCGTTGTCCGAGTTCGAGACAGGATCACGGTGCATGGAGCGGCGGCGCCTATCGTGCGCGGCCATGACCGCCGCCATGGCACCGCTCGACCTCATCGCCGCCACCCGCTCGACCATCGGCGCCGTCGGCGCGGGCTTCTACTTCGTGCCCGACACCCTCGCCCGCGGCGAGGAGCTCGGTCTTGATGCATCGCAGTTCTACGTGCTCGGCCGCGGCGGCGTGCTCGGCGACGTCGAACCGGTGGTCATCCAGGCGGCGTTCGGCTACTTCAACCCGAAGCTCGTCGCCAGGGTCTGGAACGCGGCACGTCAGAAGCTGGCGCCGCGCGACGCAGCGCACGAGTACGCCGCGTGCTGTGCCAACTGGGGTCGGGCGCGGCTGAGCGACGTCGACGGGCTCGACGCCTTCTGCGCCGCTGCCGAGCACGTGAACGCTGCCGCCGATCCGGACGGTCTCGCGCTCTACGCAGGGATCAAGTCCGAACCGTTGGCCGACGACCTGCCGGCGCGGGCGCAGCAGCTGATCACCGTCTTGCGCGAGCTGCGTGGCAGCGCGCACCTGGTCGCGATCCGTGCCAGCGGGCTGACGTCGAAGGACGCGCACTTCATCAAGCGCCCGAACGACATCGCCATGTTCGGTTGGTCGGCCGACGACGCGCCGGTCATCGACGACGAACTGGTCGCCCGGCACAACGCTGCCGAGCGCGTCACCGACGAGATCGTCCTGCCCGCCTACGCCTCGCTCGATGCCGACCAGCAGCAGGCGTTCCTGCACGGTCTCGAGGGCATCGCCGCTGCCCTCGGCTGACGCAACGGTGACCGTGGCGGCGGTGCTCCGGACGTCGACGGTGCGATCGACGCTGCCCCGCCACCCGTTCACGGCTCTATGCTCCTGGCGCAATGGGCAGGCGGGCGCGCCGGGTGGGGAGTGGTCGACGGATCGTCGCGGTCGCGCTCGCACTCGTGCTCGGCGGCGGTTGCGCCAGCACTGCAGCGGGCGTCCGCTCGGTGCGTTCGACGGCGACATCAGCCGACGATGCGCAGGAGCTGGCCCAGGACGCGGAGGTCACCCGCGGGGTGCTCGACAACGGCTTGACGTACTACGTCCGCCACAACGAGCGTCCCGGCTTCGAGGTGCAGCTGCGGCTCGTGATCAACGCCGGTTCCGTGCTCGAGGATCCGGATCAGGCCGGTGTCGCCCACTTCCTCGAACACATGATGTTCAACGGCACGGACCACTACCCGAAGAACGAGCTGATCGACGTCCTCAAGGGCTTCGGTGCCGCGTTCGGCGCCGACATCAACGCCTACACGTCCTTTGACGAAACGGTCTACGAACTGACCGTACCCAACGACGAGGAAGCCATCAGCACCGGCATCGACGTCCTCCACGAGTGGCTCACGGCCGCATCGCTCAACGAGGACGACGTCGTCGGCGAACGTGGCGTCGTCCTCGACGAGTGGCGCCAGCGCGGTCAGAACAGCGACGGTCGCACCCAGGACGTGATCGACCGGCTGCTGTTCGACGGCACGACGTACGAGGGGCGGGCGCCGATCGGCAACGACTCGGCGATCTCGGCAATGACCCCGGACCTGCTGCGCCGCTACTACGACCGCTGGTACCGACCGGAGAACGCGGCCATCGTGATCGTCGGCGACATCGACCCGAGCACGCTCGAGGACCAGGTGCACGAGACGTTCGACTCGGTCGTCTCGCGCGACCCGGCGCCGTTCGATCGACCCGTGGTCCGCTGGACAGCGCCGGCAGAGGCGGAGGCGGCCGTGCTGCTCGATCCCGACGTCACCACCGCCGACGTCGAGGTGATGCTGCCGGAGCCGGCCGACGGCTCGGCGGAGCGTCGCCTGACCACGGTCGGCGACCTGCGCGACAACATCGAGACGCAGATCGCCTTCGGCATCATCACGACCCGCCTGGCCGATGACATCCGTCGCGGCGAGCTGGCCCTGGTGAGCGCGGACAGCGGCCAGGTCGGCTACGTGCGCGCGCTCGACGCACCGGGCGCGTTCGTCAGCGGTTCGCCGGAGAGCGCGCAGGTCGGGCTGGACGCGCTGCTGCAGGAGTTCGAACGCGCATCTCGCTTCGGCTTCGGCGAGGGTGAGATGCAACGCCAGCTCGACGCGGTGCGATCGCAGATCGAGTCGGAGCACGACCAGCGCGACACCGTGCAGGACGTCGAGTACGCGGCCACGTACGTGGCCGACTTCCTCAGCGCCGACGGCTACCCCGACCCGGATGCCGACTACGCGACCAAGTCGGCGATCCTCGACGGGCTCACGGCCGATGGCATCTCGGCGCGCTTCGCCGATCGGTGGGCCAGCCGGCCCCCGCACGTCTTCGTCAGCGCCCCCGAGTCCGCCGCAGGTGTGCCGACGAGCGACGACATCATCGCCACGATCCAGGCGCTGCCGAGCGTGGAGCTGACAGCACGCGAGGACACCGCCCCGACGAGCGGCGACGAGCTCATGGCCCGACCCGAGTCGGTGGAGGAGACGTCCACCGACCACATCGACGGTGACGGCACGTTCATCGACGCCACCGTCCTGCACTTCGACAACGGCGTCGACGTCGTGCTCAACACGAACGACATCACCGACGACTCGGTCCTCCTGTACGGCAGCAGCGAAGGCGGCCTGTCGCTGGTCGACGACGCCGACATCCCGTCCGCGCGGTTGGCCACGCAGGTGGTCCCGTACAGCGGGCTCGGCGCGCTCGACCCCGTCGACGTCGATCGACTGCTCGGGGCAACGCTCGTCAACATCTCGCCCTACCTGCTGCCCGAGGAGGAGGCGTTCTACGGGGACACTTCGGCGGCCGACCTCGAGACCGCGCTCGCGTACATCCACCAGCTGATGACCGACTGGCACGTCGACGCGACCGCGCTGGCGACCACCTTGGACAGCGAGCGCAGCTACGCGGACAGCCTCGACTCCGACGCCGATCTGGCCGGACAGGTCGCGCTCGACAACGCGCGCTACGGCGACTCGCCGCGCTTCCGCACGCAGCTCCACGACGACGAGCTGGATCAGGTGACGGCCGAGCAGATCGACGCCGTGTGGCAGGAGCGCTTCGGCAACGCCAACGGCTGGCGCTTCGTGCTCAGTGGCGACTTCGACGTCGAGGAAGCGACGGAGCTCGCCCGCGCCTACCTCGGAACGTTGCCCGGTGGCGGTGCCACGGAGACGTACGCCGACGTCGAGCCGAAGGCGCCGAACGAAGCGGTTCGCGACGAGGTGCGCGTGGGCACCGGTGATCGGGCGAACGTCACCCAGATGAGCACGATCGAGCGACCGCTGACCCGACAGGACCAGGCTCTGGCGGATCTGTTGACGAGCGTGCTCACCTCGCGCCTCACCGAGACGGTGCGCGAAGAGCTCGGCGCGAGCTACTCCCCCTACGCGGGCATCAGCCTCGTGCTCACCCCGCGAACCTCGATCGTGCTCTACGTCCAGGTCACCGGTGCGCCCGCCGACATGCCGGAGGTGGAACGCGTGCTCGACGAGCAGCTGGCGGACATCCGCGCGTCGGGCCCGACGCAGAAGGAGTTCGACAACGCGATGGAGGAGATCGGACGGCAGTACAGCTTCGTCAGCAACGACGAGATCGCCACGGTGCTGATGCTGCAGCGCACTGACGATGGTGCCGTCGACGACTACATGAACCGCGGCAACGTCCTGAACCTGCTGACGATCGACGACGTCGGCGGGCTGGCCGCCGAGCTGCTGGCGCCCAACCGGGCGATCACCGTGCTGGTGCTGCCCGCCTGAGCGTGTCCAGCAGGGTCCGGGTCCAGCCCGCCGGGTCGTCCTCCTGCGGGCAGTGGCCTGCCCCGGCGAACGTGACCTGCTCGGCACCCGGGATCGCTGCCGTCATCGCCGCGCTGGGCGCGACGAACGGCGCGTCGTTCTCGCCGACGAAGATCGTCACGGGCATCGTCAGCTCGCCCAGCCGTTCGAGCACCGAGTGCGTGCTGCCGAGCTCGTCGGCCAGGGCGACGAAGGCAACCGGGTCCATCGTGCGGTACTTGCGCCGCATGCGCTCGGCCAGCTCGCGACCGCGCTCGTCGGTGGGCAGGAACTGCTCGGCCACCGCGAACAGCGCGTCCATGCCCTGCTCGGCCGCCATCCGCTTGGCCTCGCCGAAGTACTGACTGATGCCGGGCAGTGCTTCGGCGGACGTGTCCATGAGGACCAACGAGGCAACGGTGTCCGGTGCACGCAGCGCGTAGCGCATCGCGACGAACCCGCCCATCGAGTGCCCGAGGAGGTGGAAGCGCTTCAGGCCGAGCGCCTTGACCAGCGCGGCCAAGTCGTCGACCAGTTGCTCGAGGACGTAGGTCGACGCGTCACCGGTGTTCGTGCTGTCGCCGTGACCGCGGTGGTCGTAGGCGATCACGTGGTGGTGCTCGCCGAGCTCGGGCAGCACGTCCACCCAGTCGAGCGAGCTACCGGTGAACCCGTGCACGAGCACGAGCGGCACGAGCGAGCTCTCGTGCGCCTGCTCGTGATCGTGGTCGTGGTCGTGCGCGACCGGGGCGCTGCCCGGGCTGATCGTCAGGGTGTGCAGCGACACCCCGTTGACCGCAGTGGAGAAGGTCACCGGCTCAGGTCGAGTGCTCATCAGCCGGAACGTAGCCGCGCAGCTCAGGCCCCACTTCGATCAGGCGGAGGCGATGGCGGCGAGGACGTCGATCTTCGCGGCCCGCCGGGCAGGACGCAGGGCGGCAACGACACCGGCGACGATGGCCACACCGAGGACGATCGCCAGGGTCGTGATCGGCGGGTCGAAGACGCCGATCTGCGCCTGCGCCTTCATCGCCCGCATCAGGCCCCAGCCGAGGGTCGTACCGAGCGCCAGCCCACCGACCGTGCCGAACACGGCGATGATCACGCTCTCCCACCGCACGGTGGCCCGCAGCTGACCGCGGGTCTGACCGACGGCTCGCAGCACGCCGAGCTCACGAGTGCGTTCGTGGATGCTCAGCGACAACGTGTTGGCGATGCCGAGGAGGGCGATGACGATCGCCAGACCGAGCAGCCCGTAGACCAGCGTGAGCATCTGATCGGCGCCCTCGCTGGCCGAGTCGACGAACTCCGAGCGGTCCTGCGGCTTCGGCGCACCGAACCGATCGGCGACGGCGCCGACGGCAGCGCGGCCATCGGCGACGGACACGCCGTCACGCAGGTCGATCAGCACGGCGACGACACCGGAGTGGATGGCGTGCGGCGCCCACAGCGCATCGGTGATCAAGATGTCGCCGATGATGTTGCGCTCCTCGTAGATCGCGCCGACGTGAACCGTCTGCGACGAACCGTCGACGAACTGCACCGTCACCGCCGTGCCGAGATCGAGGTGGTTGGTCGTTGCGTACTTGCTGCTGATCGCGATCGCGTCGTCGGCCATGCCCTCGAGCGAGCCCTGACGCACGTCCATGTCGACCACGGCGTCCATGGCTGTCGGATCGATCGCGGCAGGATCCTCGCTGCGACCGTCGAGACGGACCGCAGCGTTGCTGATCGTTGCCACGGTCTTCACCTCGGGCAGTGCGGCGATCGCCGGAGCGAGCGCGGCGTCGAGCGCCGATCCGCTCGCCTGCTGCTGCGAGACGACGAGGTCGCCGCCGAACGACGTGCGGATCACGTCGTCCAGCGAGGCCTTCATCGACGAACCGAACGTGGCGAACACGGCGACCACAGCGGTGCCGATCATCAACGCCGACGCAGTGCCGGCGGTGCGACGCGGGTTGCGCATCGCGTTGCGACGGGCGAGCCCACCCGTTCGGCGGCGAAGCACCGCGGCCGGCGCGCCGAGCACGCTCGCTGCGAGGCGAGCGACAACCGGACCGAGCACGACCACACCCACGAGCGCGATGGCCGCGCCGAGGCCGGCGAGCGGCACCGCCGAGTCCGGCTGCGAAGGGGCCCCGAAGGCAACGCCGAAGCCGGCCGCCGCCAGCAGCAGACCGACCACGAGTCGCCACGTCGAGGCAGACGAGCGATCGACGGAGACGTCGCGCAGCGCGGCGAGCGGTGCGACGCGCCCGGCCTTGATCGACGGAGCGACGCTGGCCACCAGCGTGACGACCGAGCCGACGAGGAGCGTCGTGACGATGGTCGACGTCGATGCGGTCAGCGAACCGGTCGGGATGCCGAAGCCGAGCGCGTCGAGCAGGGCGTCCAGGCCGTGCGCCAACCCGATGCCGGCGCCGAGGCCGACGCCGGCGGAGACGATCCCGACGAGGGCGCCCTCAGCGAGCACCGACACGAGGATCTGCCGTTTCGACGCGCCGAGTGCCCGCATCAGCGCGGACTCACGGGTGCGTTGCGCCACCAGGATCGAGAAGGTGTTGTGGATCGAGAACGTGGCCACCACCAGCGCGACGCCGGCGAAGATCATCAGGAACGTGCGCATGAAGCCGAGGAAGTCGTCCTCGACGTCGCTCGTCTGCTCGGTGGTCAGCTGTGAGCCCGTCAGCGCTTCGGCTTGCGGCGGCAGCGTCGGAGCGACTGCGTCGCGCAGGCGGTCCTGGCTCCACCCCTGATCGCCTGCCAGCGCCACCGAGGTGACGATGTCGGCGTCGCCGTAGAGGATCGCTGCGGCCTCGTCGGCGGCGAAGAAGGTGAACGTGACGCCGCCCATGCTGGCTCCGCTCGGGAGCTGGGCGATGCCGACCACCGTCACCGGCACCACCGATGGGACGCGCACGGTGGTGCGGTCGCCGACGTGCAGGTGTGCGGTGTCCGCGGTGCCGCGATCGATGACGACCTCGTGGGCGCCAACCGGCGCTCGGCCGTCGATGATCTCGAACGACTGCAACCGCGGATCGTCGATCCACGTCGTCCCGATCGTCGGCGGCCCATCGCCGCCGACCGGCTTGCCATCGCTGCCGTTGATCTGGGCGACCCCGTCGACGACGCCGGCGGCGGCGAGCACGCCGGGCTCGTCGGCAAGCGTTCGAACGAGTGAAGCCGGCAGGGTGCCGCGCTCGACGACCTCGCCGGTGCCGAGCTCGGTGCTGTTGCGGACGAGCACATCGGTGTGCTCGTTGCCCTCGGCGAACAGGCTCGTGACGCCCGACGACATCGCGTCGCCGAGCACCATCGTCGCGGCGAGGAAGGCGACGCCGATGACGACGGAGATGCCGGAGGAGATCAGCCGGCGCTTGCGGCTCCACATCGAACGGAGGAGACGCGTGCTGGTGCGCGTGAAGCTCATCTCAACCACCGATCGCCTTCATGTGGTCGAGCACGCTTGCGGCGGTCGGCCGGTCGAGGTGATCGACGATGCGACCATCGGCGAGGAACAGCACGCGGTCGGCGAACGCCGCCGCGTTGGCGTCGTGGGTGACCATCACGATCGTCTGACCGAGCTCGTCGACCGCCGCACGCATGAAGGCCAGGATCTCGCCGCCGGTGCGGCTGTCGAGGTTGCCCGTGGGCTCGTCGGCGAAGACGATGCGCGGGCGGGTCACCAGCGCGCGCGCCACGGCGACGCGCTGCTGCTGCCCACCGGACAGCTCGCTCGGCCGGTGGCGCAAGCGGGATCCGAGGCCGACCGTGTCGACGATCGTCTGCATCCACTGACTGTCCGGCTTGCGGCCGGCGAGGTCGAGCGGGAGCGTGATGTTCTCGCGCGCCGTCAGCGTCGGCACGAGGTTGAACGACTGGAAGATGAAGCCGACCTGCTCGCGCCGCACCCGCGTCAGCTGCTGATCGCGGAGCTTGCCGAGGTCGATGTCACCATCTGCCGTCGACAGGGTGATCGTGCCGCTGTCGAGCGTGTCGAGCCCGGCGAGGCAGTGCATCAGCGTGCTCTTCCCACTGCCCGACGGGCCCATCACCGCCGTGAACGCACCGGCGGCGATGTCCACCGAGATGCCGTCGAGGGCGCGCACCTCGGTGCCGCCGTGGCCGTATGTCTTCACCGCATCGCGGACTCGAGCGGCAGGGGTGTTGGTGGTTCGGCGTGGCGCCGCAACCGTGGTGGGGATCGTCGTGAGCATGATGTCGACGGTAAAGATCCACGTCGAACGGCGGTACGGGGCCTGCTGGCCTCATGAGGCGGGGGTTAACCCGAGTCTCTCGGGGCTTCGCCCTGCCGTGTTCGCTCGCTGCGCTCACTCACCCGAACTCCAGTCCCCGACGCTGCGCTCGCCAGCCGTGTTCGCTTCTCGGCGCAGATTGCGACAGAACGTGTCGCTGGATGCACCGAGAAGCCAGACCGACCGAGCGAGGGCCAGCTCGACCCACCTCCAGAGCATGGGTTCGGGGTGAGCACCCTCGACCCGGGAGCACGCACTCGGCTTCTCGTTGCGTGGAGCGACAGAACGGGTCGCTGGATGCAACGAGAAGCATGGACGACCGAGCGAGGGCCAGCTCGACCCACCTCCAGAGCATGGGTTCGGGGTGAGCACCCTCGACCCGGGAGCAAGCACTCGGCTTCTCGGCGCGTGGAGCGACAGGAGGTGTCGCTGGATGCAACGAGAAGCATGGACGACCGAGCGAGAGCCAGCTCGACCCACCTCCAGAGCATGGGTTTCAGTTGGGTTGGGGTCGGACTGGCCTACGTGTTCTTGGGGAGGTCGCTCCAGCTCATGGTGCGGTCGTTGTTCGGTTCCTTGGGCAGGCCGAGGGCGCGCTCGCCGATGATGTTGCGCTGGACCTGGTCGGTGCCGCCGTAGATCGGCGGCGCCTGGGCGAACAGCGCCATCTCGGTGACGAACGCCAGGACCGGGTTGCCGGTGGCATCGTCGAGTGCCGTGCGCTGCGCGCTGTCATAGGCGTGCAACGTGCCGCTGGCGCCGGCGATCGCCAGGCCGAGGTCGCGCGAGTGGCGCACGATGTGGCTCATCGACAGCTTGGCGATGTTCGCCGCACCGGGGATGTCGCGTCCGGCCGCCTTCTCCGCCTTCAGACGCATGCCGGCCCACTTGCCGATCTCCGTCATCGTGTGCAGCTTGACGAGGTCCTGGCGGATCCGCGGATCGCCGATCGTGCCGTTGGCCTTGGCCATCTCGACGAAGAGCTTCATCGAGCCTGCGGTCATCCCGGCCGCGCCGCCACCCCCCGGCCCACGCGGACGGACGAAGTCGCCCGCCCGCTTCGGCAGATCGCCGGCGATCGTGCCCGCCAACGCCAGCGAGGCGGCGCCGTGGCCGCCCGCGCCGAGGCCGGCGCGCTCGAACATCAACGTCGTGTTGGCCACGGCCCAGCCGTTGTTGAGCCCGCCGATGATCGCATCGTCGGGGACGCGTGCATCGGTGAGGAAGACCTCGTTGAACAACGCTCGGCCGGTCATCTCGCGCAGCGGCCGCACGTCGACCGACGACGGCTGGTGCATGTCGAAGGCGAACCAGGTGATCCCCTGGTGCTTGGGCGACTCGGGGTTGGTGCGGGCGATCAGCATGCCCATGTCGGCAACCTGTCCGCCGGAGGTCCACACCTTCTGACCGTTGACGATCCACTCATCACCGTCGCGCACGGCGCGACTTCCGAGCCCGGCAAGGTCGCTGCCCGCGCCGGGTTCGCTGAACAACTGGCACCACGCCTGCTGCCCGGTGACGATCGGGCGCACGTAGCGCTCGACCTGTTCCGGCGTGCCGTGCACGGCGATGGTGGGGGCGGCGAGCAACATGCCCAACCCGCCCGGCGCACCGAGCGCTCCGTGGGCGGCGATGCGCATCGCAACGGCACCAGCGTCGCCACGGGAGAGGTCCTTGCCGTACGCGTTCGACGGCAGTCCGGGGGCGGCCCAGCCGGATTCGCCGAGCTGCTGCCACCACTCGGCAACGGAGAGGTCGGGGTTCCAGTGCTCGTCCAGCCAGGCGTCGAGCTCATCGAGGATGTCGGTCACGTCCGACATCGAACCACGCCGACGGTGCCGCACTGCGAGTCGGATGGGCCCCGGCCACGTTCCGTGTTCGGCCATCGTGGGTACAGGCCGTCCGTGGAAGCCACCTTGGTGCTCAGTCCGGCGATGCTCGGCAACGACCTGGCGGCCATCGCGAGAGCACGCCGCTGGGTCCGCGGCTTCCTCGACGAGCGGCACGCGACGAATCCCGAGCTGACGGCCTCGGCCATCCTCGTCGTCAGCGAGCTGGTCACGAATGCGATCGTTCACGCCCACGCCACGCCACACGTCGTCGTAGCCGTCCGGCCTGAGCGAGTGACCGTGGTGGTCGACGATCCAGGAACCGACGACGACGCCGTGCACATCCAGGCGGCGCCGCTGCCGCCTGAACGTGTCGGCGGCCACGGACTGGCCATCGTCGGGCACGTGGCGAACCGTTGGGGGGTCGAACCGACCACCGATAGCGTGCCGAACGGCAAGCGCGTGTGGGCCGAGTTCGATCTCACCGCACCACGGGTTTGACCGATCCGACCTCCGGGTACACGGCGGCCATGAGCCTCATCGACAGCACCCTGGTCGTCCGAGTGGTCCACGATCAGCAGGCGGGCGTCGACACCGCTCACCTGCACGTCTCCGGCGAGCTCGATGCGTTGTCCGCCGCGACCTTCCGCTCGACGGCCAACCAGGCGCTGGCCGACGGCACGGCCCAGCTGCAGATCGATCTCTCCGAGGTCAGCTTCCTCGACTCCAGCGGGTTGCGGGCGATCATCGGCGTGCGCAACGACGCTGCGGCTCGCGACGTCCTGATGGTGGTCGGCGGCATGTCGCCGGCGGCCGAGCGGGTGCTCGAGCTGACCGGCCTGATCGAGAGCCTGAAGGCAGGCTGATCAGGCCAGCGCCGCCACGCGCGCTGCGAGCTCGTTGACGGTGCGCCAGTTGCGCGTCGTTCCCACCACGGCCTTGCGCTTGGCCATGTCGACCGCCAGGCGACTGCGCCCCATGCCACCCGGCAGGTGGAGGTGGATCTCGTCGCCGATCACCTGCAGCTCCTCCGGCGCGTAGCTGGACAGATCGAGCGAGGCGACCGCATCCCGTGCCTCAGCGCCCGTGGTCGGCGGGATCAGGAACGTGACGTGCAGGTGCCCGACATCGGCGGCACCGGCGGCGAACGGGCTGGATTCGATGACGGCAGCCATCTGTGACCTGGTACGCAGCGTCAGCGCGCACGTGAAACCGAAGCGATCGGTGATCCCCGCTCGAATCGCGGCGGCGATGTCGGCCGGCTCTCGATCACTTCGGAGCACCAGGTTGCCACTCTGGATGTAGCTGCTGACGTCGTCGAAGCCCAGGTCAGCGACCATGGCGCAGAGCTCCTTCATCGGCAGCTTGTTCGATCCGCCGACGTTCACGCCGCGGAGCAGGACCACGTACCCCCGTGAGGGTCGTTGTAAATCCGTCATCATTTCGTCATCATTCTGCAATGAAATCCACCCCACCCACTCAAGTCGCACGGGCGCGCGGCCGATCCATCTTCATGCGACGGAACCATTCGCGGCCCAGTTTCTCGCGACCCGCGGTGCGACACGGTGTCACCCGGAGCTTCGCCTTCGGTGCAGCGCTGCTCCTGCTCGGACAGTGTGGGGGCGGCGGCGGGTGCGCTCCCACGACTCCGGCGCCCACCGCAACCACGAAGCCGCCCACCCCGACCACGTCTGTCCCGGCGACGACCGTGCCGACACCGTCGGGCGCCAAGTTCGAGCTCCTCCCCGTCGGTGCCACGCTTCCGTCGGATGCCGACTGCTCGGCACGCGTTCGTCGCGGCGGCAGCGAGGTGCGCGCCAAGAACAACACCGCCAACCACACCGTCGGCGCAGTGAACGGCACCTACCCGCGCTCGACCGGCAACTTCACCGGTACGACCGACGAGATCATCCAGTGGGCCGCATGCAAGTGGGGCTTCCCGGAGGACGTGCTGCGCGCCCAGGTGGCCAAGGAGTCCTACTGGACCCAGTACGCGACCGGCGACTGGACCGGCGACGCGGCGAACTGCGCTCCCGGCCACGGCATCGGCGTCGACGGCCATCCCGGTCAGTGCCCCGAGTCGATGGGCCTGATGCAGGTGCGCACGCAGTACTTCCGCGACAGCATCAACAACGCGATCGCCTCGTCGGCCTACAACCTCGACGTCAGCCTCGCCGTGTGGCGCAACTGCTTCGAGGGCCGCGAGACGTGGCTCAACGACGTCGACCGCGGGTCGCAGTACGCCGCCGGCGACATGTGGGGCTGCGTCGGCCGCTGGTTCGCCGGCCGCTGGCACACCGCGCCCGCCGAGCAGTACATCACTGCAGTGAAGGACTACCTGAACCAGCGCGTCTGGGAGACCCCCGGGTTCATCAACTACAACGGCTGAGCTCGCACTGACGAACGCTCGATAGCCTCGCCGCGGATGGCTGCAATCGCACCTTCTGCGGCGAGGCTTCGTCGTCTGTCGGAGGAGCTGGGCGAGCACGGCCTCGTGCTGGACGATCGCCCCGAACACGTGTTGATCCTCTCCGAGATCGACGCCGCGCTGCGCCCCGTCGTGCACGAACGCCGCGTCGCCAGCATGGGCACGGTGATCCAGCCGACCACCTCGTCGACGACGTGGGAGGAGGGCACCGACCTGCGGATCATCCGTCGGCCGATCGGCACCACGCCGCTGAAGGGCGCGCGGCTCTTCGCCGACGGACTCTCGTGCTGGCTGATCCGCACGGCGACCGCCGATCAGATCCTCACCGAGTGGATGGTGTTCGATCGCCCGGCGGGATCGGAACGCGACCTCGTCGTGTTGGCCGAGGTGATGGGCGCGACCGTGGTGCAACGGCACCCGAGCGGTCACGTCCGCGTCGGCGGCAGCTGGGGCGTGCTGCGGTGGGAAGGTGTGCGCTGGCACCACGAGCCGCCCATCGCGTCGTGGGTCGACGCCGTCGCCGCTTGCGCGGTGCACGGTGACCGCGCCGTGCTGGAGACGCTGCTCGAGTTCGCCGTGCACGACCTCGGCTCTCGAGGCATCGGCGCGATCCTGATCTACCGCCCCGACGGTGAGGCCGACGCCGCACAGTCCGCCGGTGCGCTGCAGGCTCGCCTGCCACTGCCGCCGCCGCTGACGGTCCGTCGCCCGACCGACCTGGCCCCACTCAGCCATGCGCTCGCACAGCTCGACGGCGCGACGGTGTTCGACGCGTCGGGCACGCTGCGCCAGATCGGTGTGCGGTTGGTCCCGAGTGCCGACGCCGAGTCGTCCGTCGCCGGCTACCGCGGCATGCGCCACACGTCGGCGCGCCGCTACAGCGTGGACGATCCGACGGCGACGGTGATCATCGTCAGCGAGGACGGTCCGGTCACCGTCCTGCGCAACGGCGAGTTCATCGGCAGCTCTGCGGCAACCAGCTGACCCCGCTCGCGTCGAGCAACGAGGTGGCGACTGCGCGCTCGCGCTCGTCGCGCGGCACGACGACCACGGCGCCGCCGGATCCGGGTGTGGTGGCCATCAACCCCGTCGATCGGACCCGCTCGATCAGCGCGGCATGATCGTCGCGAAGCGGTCGCACCGACTGGCGCACGCACCACGTGCGATCGACGGCGGCCGCGAAGTCCGCCACGTCGCCGGCCTCGAACGCGACCATCGCGGCGCGAGCGATGCCCGCCAGCTCGTCCATTGCTGACGTCGCGTCCGCGGTGATCACCGGCGCCGCGTGGTAGTCGCCCGAGTGCGAGCTGAGCGACGGGTCCCACCCGACGAGCACCTCGATCGGCGCAGCACAGTGCAGCGCGCGCACGAACGGAACGGCGAGCCCGTCGACCACCTCCATCATCGAGGCGTCGACCAGCACCGGTCGATCGTGTGCCTGGACGATGCGGTCCTGCCAGCCGGCGGCGATGCCCAACCCCTCCACCTCCGCGGCGAGCGCCAGCGCGGCGACGACGCGGCGATCGAGCTGCACGCCCCACACCGCTGCAGCGGCATCGATGGTGGCGATCACCAGCGCGCTCGAGCCGGCCAGTCCGACGGCCACCGGCACGTTCGTCTGCCACCGCACCTCGACGCCGTCAGCACACCCGACGTGCGCGGCCAGCCGGTCGAGCGCCGCCTCGATCACACGTCGATCACCGCCGGTGCCGAAGCGACACGTCGACGACGGGCGCGCTTCGACCACGGCGCGGAGGCCACGCACCGGGGCGGCGATGACCGCTCCACCGTGCCCGTCGCTGGGGTTGCCGACCAGCCCCACCCGAGCGGGGACCGATGCTCGGGTCCACGTCGGCCGCGTCATCCGGCCAGCGTACGGAGCGGCCAGAATGCGACGTGCGCATCGAGACGACGGACGGCCTGGCCGCGGAGATGGACGACGACGGCAACGTTCGACTGTGGTGGCGCGGCCACGACTGGATCGGCCTCGGAACGAAGACCGCTGCCGCCCTCGATCCGCTGAGCATCCGCTGCTCGGTCGCCGTCAGCGAGGACGCGTCGATGCTCGTGTTCCGCACCGCTGCGCTCGTCGACCTCGACGGCATCGCGACCGGCGCCTACGACCAGCCCTCGGCCGGCTGGCCCGTGTTCACGCCGTCGAACCGAGCGGTGGTCGGACCGCCGCCCGGGCTGCGCGCGCTGGCCTTCCAGTGCTGCGAGTTCGGGCTGCCGACGAACGCCGGCGCATCGATCGACGGGTTCTTCCTCCTCGGTCATCGGCCGCCGACCGGATGGCCGTTGCTGCTCACCAAACCAGACGGGTCCACGCTCTTGCTCGCCCCACTGGACGCCTTCCACGATCAGGTCGTCGGGCTGAACGGCGGCACCGTTCGGTGCGGCTGGCACGGCGACCTCGACGTCGTTCCCGCGGGCACGACGACCGAGCTCGCGGTGATGACGGCCAGCTCCGCCCGCGATGCACTCGATGCATGGGCCGCACTCCTGATCGCCCGCGCCGGCACGGTGCGGCCCGGTCGTTGGCCCGACGCGCTCGGAACACGTCCGTCCTACTGGACCGACAACGGGGCCGCCTACTGGTACCGCACCGAGCCCGGGATGGACCCGGCCTCATCGATCGTCGCCGCAGTGGACGACCTGCGCGCCAACGACGTGCCGATCGGCAGCGTGCAGCTCGACTCGTGGTTCTACCCGCACGCCGAGCTGCGGCCCTTCGACACCGAGGAGTGGGTGGTTCCACCGACGGCGATGATCGCCTGGGAGGAGCGCAGCGACGTGCTCCCGGCTGGCATCGCCGACCTACGTGCCCGACTCGGCTCACCGCCGCTCATCGCCCACATCCGCCACCTCTCGTCGCTCGCGCCGATCGCCGCGGAGCTCCCGGTGCACCTCGACGGCGCCTACGCCGCTCCGGCGACCGCAGCGATCTACGAGCGATGGCTCGATCAGTGCCTGGCGTGGGGCGTGGAGACCTTCGAGCACGATTGGCTCGTCGAGGTCTACTTCGGAGTGCGCGGGCTGCGCGAGCAACCGGGCCGAGCACGCGCCTGGCAGGAGGGCATCGACCGCGCCGCCCGCGAGCGCGGCATCACCACCCAGTGGTGCATGGGCACGCCAGCCGACTTCGCCCAGACGACCACGCTCACCCAGGTGACCTCCGTGCGCACGTGCGGCGATCACGGGTACATCGCCACCCCCGGTCAGCTGTGGGCGTGGTTCTGCACCACCAACGCGCTGGCCCGTGCACTCGGGCTGATGCCGTTCAAGGACGTCTTCCGCGCCGACCCGGAGGTCGCCGGCAGCACCGGCGAGCTGGAGGCACTGCTGTCCGCGCTGTCCACCGGGCCGGTCGGGCTCGGTGATCGCGTCGGCCGCAACGACGCCGCGCTGGCGATGCGGACGTGTCGAGCCGACGGCGTGCTGATCAAGCCCCACGTGCCGATCGCTGCAACGCACGCCTCGATGTTCGCCAACACCGGTTTCCGCTCGCGAGCGATGGTGGCCGAGTGCCACTCGGACCACGCCGCCGGACGATGGGCGTACGTGCTGGCGATGCACTGCAACCCGTCGACGGATCCGATCGTCGAGTCGATCCCGTTGCACTCACTCGGCGACAGCACACCGGCAGGCGATGCGGTTGCGATCGAGACGCGCACCGGCGCGATCACGCACGTCGCTCCCGACGCCTCGCTCGACGTCGCCCTGGCCCACGAGGACTGGAGCCTGTTCGTGGTCGCACCGATGCTGCCCGGCGAGATCGCCGTGTTCGGCGACATGTCGAAGTTCGTCAGTGCCGGCGACGCGCGCGTGGAGGTCGACGTCGTCGGTGATGCCATCGCGCTGACCGTCAAGGGCGCCGGCGAGCGGGTGACCCTCACCGGATGGGCAGCGCTCCCACCGACGTCGACGAGTGCGACGGTGCGGCACGACCGAAACTCGGGCCGTTGGGAGATCGACGTCGACGTACCGTCGCGCGGTTGGGCACGCGTGTTGCTGAGGGGGAACCGATGACCGAACTGATCGAGCGCATCCGCGCGCTGGCCGCCGAGCACTCCTTCTCCGGCGCGGTCGGCGTGCACCGCAACGGCGAGCTCGTCGCCGCCGAGGCGTTCGGCCTCGCCCACCGCGCGTACGCCGTGCCGAACCGCATCGACACGCGCTTCGCCGCCGCCAGCGCGGCCAAGAGCTTCACGTCGCTGACGGTGATGAGCCTCGTGACCGACGGCGTGATCGCCCTCGACACCACAGCCAGATCGTTGCTCGGCGACGACCTGCCGCTGATCGACGACTCGGTCACGGTGGAGCACCTCCTCAGCCACCGATCCGGCATCGGCGACTACATCGACGAGGACCTCGACCTCCCGATCACCGAGTACTGCCTGGCGCGGCCGGTGCAGGACCTCGTCACCGCCGAGGACTACCTGGGCGTGCTCGACGGCTTCCCGATGCAGTTCGCTCCGGGCGAACGGTTCAAGTACTGCAACGGCGGCTTCGTCGTGCTTGCACTCCTCATCGAGCGCGCCTCGGCGATGCCGTACCACCAGCTCGTCGACGAGCGAGTGTTCGCGGCAGCCGGCATGGTGGACACGGCGTTCGATCGCGCCGACTCGTTGCCGCCCAACACGGCCACCGGGTACCTGCCGCTCGAGGGTGAGGAACGGACGAACGTGTTCCACCTGCCGATGATCGGCTGCGGCGACGGGGGCGCGTACACCACCGTTGCCGACATCGGTCGATGCTGGCAGGCGATGTTCTCCGGACGGATCGTGCCCCTCGATCGGGTGGCGCAGATCATCGAGCCGCGCAGCGAGCACGAGGGCGTGCAGTACGGGTTCGGGTTCTGGTTGCGCGGGGCCACCGGGGTGGTCCAGATGGAGGGCTACGACGCAGGTGTTTCGTTCCGCAGCCTGCACCACCCGGAGCGCAACGAGACGCTGACCGTCGTGTCGAACTCCAGCGAAGGGACGTGGCCGGTGGTCAGGGCGCTGTCCACCGATCTCGGCCTGTGACACCCAGCTCGTACGATGCTCGGATGAGCCTCACCGTCGGGAACGTCGAGAGTGAACTGGAGCTGCACCGCGTCGCGCTCACCGGGTACTGCTACCGGATGCTCGGCTCGGCGTTCGAAGCCGAGGACGCCGTGCAGGAGACCATGGTGCGGGCCTGGCGCAACGCCGACCGCTTCGAGGGCCGTTCCACGGTGCGCACGTGGCTGCACCGCATCGCCACCAACGTCTGCCTCGACTTCCTCGGCAGCCGCCAGCGCCGCGCCCGCCCGATGGACATGGGACCGGCCGCGGTCCAACCCGCCGGTCCCGGCACGCCGATGCCCGAGGTCACGTGGCTCACCCCGATCCCGGACACGAGCGTCCTCGAGTCCGGCCAGGACCCTGCCGATCTCGCCGTCGCCCGCGACTCGATTCGTCTGGCGTTCGTCGCCGCGCTGCAGCACCTGCCGCCGCGCCAGCGGGCCGTGCTCATCCTGCGCGAGGTGCTCCACTGGCATGCCGACGAGGTGGCCGAACTGCTCGACTCCACCGTCGCCTCGGTCAACAGCGCGCTGCAACGGGCTCGAGCGACGCTGGCCCAGGCCGAGAGCGCCAACCGGAAGGCGATCGCCCCCGACGCCGGCACCACGGCCCTGGCCGAGCGGTTTGCGGATGCGTTCGAGCGCTACGACATGGACGCGCTGGTCACCCTGCTGCACGAGGACGCTCGGATGTCGATGCCGCCGTTCTCCCTGTGGCTGGACACCCACGAGGAGATCGTCAACTGGATGATCGGGCCTGGCGCCGCGTGCCGCGATTCCAGGCTCGTGCCGACGTTCGCCAATGGTGCGCCGGCGTTCGGTCAGTACAAGCCGGATCCGAACGGCACCGGGCGCCTGCCGTGGTCGCTGATCGTCCTCGAGGTCAGCGAGGGCCGGATCATCGGCCTCAACCACTTCCTCGACACCCAGACGCTGTTCCCGATGTTCGGCCTGCCACCGCGCCTGGACTGAGCGTCAGTTCGCCGGGAACGGCACCTCGAACGTCGGGTCGAACACGGCGCGGATCATCATCCACCACGCCTCGGCCAACGCATCGCGCTGCTCCGTCGTCAGGTTGGCGTCGACCAGCGTGACGCCGAGCGGGACGGACACGAACAACCGTGCCAGCGCGGACGGTTGCAACGGCGTCGAACCGAGCCCGGCCGAGATCGACTCCTCCATCAGTGAGATCCACGAGCCGATGGTCGTCTCGTTGGTGTCCTTGATGATCTCGGCCAGCTGCGGGTTGCGCATCGCCTCCACCGCTGCCCGCACGTGCGTGAGGTGCACCTCGTCGCGCTCGGCCGAGAAGATGTGGTCGACGAGGCGACGAATGCCGTCCCAGTCCTGGCTGACCGCCGACATCGCGACGTTCTGCTGGTCGTCCTCGACGAACGCCATGAACGTCGCCCGCCATGCGGCGTCGACGAGACCCTGGCGACTGCCGAAGTAGAAGCTGACGAGACTCGTGCTGACGCCGAGCTCCTCGGCGATGTCGCTCATCCGCACCTCCGCGCCGATGGCCAGACGCCGCCGCGCCGCCTCGATCATGAGCGGCACGTAGTCCGCTCGTGCATGTCTCGCCATTGCCGAGCACCCTATTCGGTGATCAACAGAGCCCGTCAAAGCCCACGTAGTGCATCTACACCAGTGTCTCGGGCTCGCTCTCGCGAGCCCGAGCTACGCAGCCAAGTCGTCGAGGGGGTGGTCGCGCATGCCGGCCAGGGCACGACCGACCAGACGGCGGGCTGCCTCGGGGGTGACCCCGAGCGCTTCGCCGACTTCGCGGAAGCTCTTCGCCTCGCCGTCGATGAACCCGAACCGGGATTCGACGGCGAACCGGGCACGATCGTCGAGCTCGTCGAGCAAGCTGCCGATCAGCTCGGTGCGAGCCTCGGACATCACCGCGTCCTCCGGGGAGATGTCGTTGCCGGCGACGAGATCGCCGAGCGTCGCATCGCCGTCGTCGCCCACGGACTTGTCGAGCGACACCGGCGTGGTCAGCCGGTAGAGCTCGGCGCGTGCCGCGTCGAGGTTGTCGCTGTCGCCGTTGCTCGACCGCAACGCGGCACGAAGGTTGGCGGAGCGATCACCGGGGATGCGGATGAGGCTGGCCTTCTGGTCGAGTGCCCGACCGATGGCCTGGCGGATCCAGAAGGTGGCGTAGGTGGAGAACTTGAAGCCGCGGCGCCAGTCGAACTTGTCGACGGCGTGCTCGAGGCCGAGGTTGCCCTCTTGGATGAGGTCGCCGAGATCCATCCCCTGGGGGAGGGGGTAGCGCCGGGCGACCGACACCACGAGGCGGAGGTTGGAACGGATGAAGCGATCCTTGGCGTTGGCCGCAGCGGACACTGCCCGCTTCAGCTCGACGCCGCGCTCGCCACTGGCGAGCAGCTCGCTGGCGCGGCGACCTTCCTCGATCACCTTGGAGAGCTGACGCTCGTCCTCGGCGGTCAGGAGGGGCACCTTGCCGATGTCGTTGAGGTAGAGACCAATGGAGTCGTTCATGGCGGGTTCTGCAACACAGTTCGTCGCCCGACTGTTCCCGGATGACCAGCCAGATGCACCTGGACGTGAGCAACGTCACACCGCTCCCCCGGGCAGACTGAGGGAATGCGTGGACTTGGTCGGATCGGCAGGTGGCGCCACGTCGTGGTCGGTGGTTCGGTGGCTGCGTGCGGGGTCCTCGCTGCGCTGGGCATCATCGGCGACGATCGGGACGAGCGCTTCGACGCCAAGCTGATCGTCGTCTCGCCGGAGGGCGCCGGCGGTGTGCACGTCCGCGAGATCGTCGACGAGGACTTCGGGCGCTTCGAACGCCACGGGTACCAGCGGATCATCCCCAACGACTTCGGTGTGCCGACGAACATCAGCGCGTCCTCTCCCGATGCGTCAGCAACGCTGAACATCTCCGACCTCGGCAGCGACACGCGGATCCGGCTCGGCGACGCGGACACGACGATCAACGGTCCACATCGCTACATCGTCGACTACACCCTGCCCGACGCACACCTGGGCAACGGCGAGCTCGCGCTCGACATCATCGGCAACAAGGAGACGTTGCGGACGACGCGCTTCGAGGTGCTCGTCACCGGCTTCCAGCTCACCGACCCGACCTGCAAGGTCGGGTCGTTCGGCGACACGCGCGACTGCGAGATCACGCCGGAGGGTGCCGACTTCCGCATCGTGCTCGAACCGCTGGAACCCGAGCAGGGCGTGACGATCGGAGGAACGATCACCGGCACCACGCCGCCGACCGACGTCCCCACGCCGCCGCTGCCGGATCGCCGGCCCTCGCACCGCACACAGCTGGCGCTGGCGATGTTGCCGCTCGGCGCACTCGGCGGCGCCGCGAGCTACCTCATCGCGCGACGGCGCGGCCGCAACGAGGTGTTCGGCAGCGGGGCCGCGGACGCCGCGTACGGCGAGCTCCCCGCTCCAGGCACGAACGACGCTGCGTTCGCCACGACTCGCCTCGTCGCCGACGCCGACCTCGGCGCGATGGCGACGATCGAGTTCGTCCCGCCCAAGGGCATCGAACCGTGGCAGGGCGCGGTGCTCCTGCGCGAATCGATCGACGACAGCACCGTCTCGGCCTGGTTCTCCGGCCTCGTGGCCAAGGACGCCATCGACCTCCAGAAGGAGGGCTCGCGGGTGACCCTCGTGCCGGGCCCCAAGCGCGGCGAGCTCGACATCAAGTCCGCCGCGCATCTGGATGCCATCCTGCACGGCCGCGACGAGCTGATCCTCGGCAGCTACGACAAGGCGTTCACCGCCGAGTGGCGCTCGGTGCGCGCCGATCAGGTCGAGCAGATCAGCGAATCCGGATGGTGGAAGCACCTCCCGCCAGGAGCATCGAGCAGCGGCGGCCAAGCACAGGCGCTGATCTTCGCGGCCATCGTCCTCGCTGTGTGCGTCGGGCTCGGGACGGCCCTCGTCGCCGCGCTCGTCGTGTTCCGGTCCTGGCCGCTGGCGCTCGTTTTCGGTCTCGTCGCGCCGGCCGTGATGGCCATGTTCGTGTACCGCGTGCTGCTGCCGGCGAGGTCCGGTGCCGGCTCGGCGCTCGCGCTGCGCACGGAGTCGTTCCGGCGGTTCCTGGAGCAGTCCGAGTCCAAGCACGTCGAGTGGGCGTGGAAGCAGGGGCTGCTGCGCGAGTACAGCGCATGGGCCGTTGCCCTCGGCGAGGCCGACGCGTGGACGCACGCACTGGCGGGCGCCAACGTGCCGCAGTCCGCGGCGCAGTTCGCCACCACGCCGCTGATCTTCCACTCCATGGGCTCGTCGATCGCCGCCTCGCACACCACCCCGTCGAGCTCGGGCTCGTCGAGCGGCTTCTCCGGCGGGTTCTCCGGTGGCAGCGTCGGTGGTGGTGGCGGCGGAGGCAGCTCGGGCAGCTGGTGATGTCGCGCTTCGACGCCGAGTACTACCGCCGGTTCTATGGTCGCCAGGGCGTGCAGGACCGCCGGCGCGTCGCCCAGATCGCCAGCGCGGTGCACAGCATGTGCCAGTGGTGGGGCGTCGCGCCGCGCAGCATGCTCGACGTCGGTGCCGGCGTCGGCATGTGGCGCGACTGGTACCGCAAGCAGCATCCGAGCGTGCGCGTGCGCTCGCTCGACATCAGCGCATACGCGTGCCGGCGGTGGGGACACGAGCAGCGCGACATCGCGGTGTGGCAGCCCGACCGGCCGAGCGACCTCGTCGTGTGCCACAGCGTGCTCCAGTACCTCGACGACGACGGTGCGTCGGCGGCGATCGAGCACCTCGCCGCGGCGACCCGCCACGTGCTGTACCTGGAGGCACCGACGCTCGGCGACCTCGCCGAGGTGGTCGACCCGCAGCGCACCGACATGGCCGTCAACGGACGAACCGCGGCGTGGTACCGCTCGCGCATCGAGCCCCACTTCCAGCAGGCCGGCGCCGGGCTGTGGGTCCGACGCGACACCGTGGTGCTCTTCGAGCTGGAAGCGGCGGGCCGTTGATCGCGAGCGGTACTGTCCCTGCATGACCGGGACGGGCGTGATCAACGACAAGAACGCGCGAGGTTTCTTCGGACTCACTTCGGGGATCGTGACGATCGGTCTCGTGGTGCAGCTGATCCTCTCGATCAACAAGGAAGGTGGCCGGTTCGACACCGTGCCGGAGAAGGTCCTCAACTTCTTCTCCTTCTTCACCGTGCAGTCCAACATCTCGGTGGCGATCACCACCGGACTGCTCGCCGTCTCGTTGCACCGGTCCTCGACGGTGTTTCGCGTCTTCCGCCTCGTGGCGATGGTGTGCATCGCGGTGACGGGCGTGGTGTTCCACCTCGCGCTCGCCGACCTGCAGGAGCTGACCGGGTGGGACCTCTTCTGCGACACGATCTTGCACACCATCTCGCCGATCATCACCGTGCTCGGTTGGGCCGTGTTCGGACCTCGCGGCCGGTTGAACAACCGCATCGTCACGCTGGCGGTGATCCCACCCGTGTGCTGGCTCGGCTACGCGTTCATCTACGGCGCGCTGCAGCAGGACGTGAACGGAGTCCACTACTACGCCTACCCGTTCATGGACGTCACGATCCACGGCTACGCGGTGTCGATCTTCCGCTGCGCGATCGTGGCGTTGCTGTTCCTGGCGATCGCCTTCGGCGCCAAGGCGCTCGACCCGAAGCTGCCGGGCGTCTCAGCTCAACCGGCTGAGGCGTAGATCTGCTCGAAGGTGCGGGTGACGATGTCGCACACCTCGACGAGCATCGGTGACGCAAGCGGGTCGCCGGCCATCGTGCGCCACCGCGAGATGCCGGCGAGCGCGGCGTCCTTCACCTCGTCAGGTGTCGCGCTCGGCGACAGTCCCATCGCCTGCTGCGCGGTCTGACCGTCAAGCAGGCGCACGAGCTCGGCGCGCTCCGCGGGCGGAACGACGACGGCGCCCGACCGCACGAGGTGCTCGGCGCGCACCTGGGCGAACTGCACCGTCGTCGCCTCCAACCGCTCCAGCTGGCGGTCGATGTCGGCGGCCAGCTCCGGCGCCGAGCTCTCCAGACCGCGCACGATCGACCGCAGCGCGGCGAGCCCGCTGCGAGCCTGGAGCACCCGCGCCCGCGGCATGAAGTGCTGGGCGATCAACTGTCGCAGCCCGGTGAGGCCCGACGCCTGCACGAGCACCGGGCCGAGGGCGGCAGCGGTGTTCGCCCGACCGGCCTGGATCTCGCGGATCGACATCCGCACGCCGAACATGCCGAGTCGATCGAGCAGGCTGCGGCGCAGCTCCGCGGTCAGCTGGCTGGAGGACACGTCGCAGAACTGGTCGGCCGACATCAGCATCCGAGCCAGCGTCTCCTCGTCGGTGGCGGCCAACGTGCGCAGCGATGCCACCTCGTCCTCGCGCAGCGTCAACCCGGTCTCGGCCAGCAGCCCGGCGAGCGGCACGACCGCCGCGCACAACCCGCGCAGCTGCGGGTCGCTCTCGTAGCGCTTGGCGATCCTCGCCGAGGACTCCATGGCATCCAGGCGGCCGGCGCCGATCTCGTCGGCGCGACTGAGCACGGCGACCGCGTTGACCGGCGAGGCCGCGGTGACCGTGCGATCCATGAACGCATCGAGGAAGGCGACGTCGCTCTTGTGCGCGTGGCGCATCAGGTACACCACCGCGTCCGCGTCGCTGGGCTTCTCCCCGTCGTGCTCGAGGAACTCGCGGGTCCGACGCGAGTTCTCGTCGTTGATGCTCGCCAACCCGGGCGTGTCGATCAGGGTGATCGTCTCCAGCGTCGACGTCGGCCACGAGACGTCGAGCAGCTCGATGTCGCGCTCGCTGAGCGCGCCGAGCTTGATGTCCAGTGCGCCGCCGCCACGCGTGAACGCGAGCTGCTGCGACGAACCGTCCTTCAACCGGGCCTGCACGTCGTAGCCGCTTCCACGGTGGTAGCGACTGACGATGCGCGTGCACTCGCCGGCATCGGTCGGCGCCAGGCGCTCACCGACGAGCGCGTTCAGCAACGTGCTCTTGCCGGCCTTCACCCGGCCGGCGATCGCCACGCGCAGCGGACCGCTCATGCGGTCGACAACGGCTTGCGCCTGCTCGCGCACGGCCGCCGTCGGCGCCTTGCCCACGAGGCTGCGTGCCAGATCGAGCACCTGGTTGGAGACGCCGAGGCCGTCGAACGCACTCATGTCGCGAACGTCCCGAGCGAGTTGCCGATGGCGGTGAGGCTCTTCAACGACGCATCGATCTGCCCAGCACGTGCCTGCTTCTCCTGGGCCGATCGTTGGCCGTCGGCCTGCGCCCGTTGCGCGGTCTCCGTGTAGGTGCGGATGAGCTCGGCGATCCGGTCGCCGAACTCGTCGCGCAGGTCGCGTTGGATGTCGCGGATCAAGCTGCCGATCTGGTTGCCCATCTCGAACTGCACGTCGTCGAGGAACTGGCGCACCTGCCCGCGCGCCGCCTGACGGCGGGCCATCACCTTGCGCTTGCGATCGTCGGCCAGGCCCATGCTGCCGAACAGGGCGCCGATGCCGAGCAGCACCGGGTTGGACGCCAAGAGCACGCCGGCCGCAGCAGGCAGGAAGTTGCCGAGCATGCCGAACATGTAGATGCCGCCCTGCGCGCCGCGGATCGTGGTGACCGTGGTCCCGAACATCTTCTTGCTGTGCGAGCCGTCCTGATCGAGGCTCTTGCCCTGCCACATCTCGGTGACGTCGAAGTCGTTGCCGATCACCGTGTGCTCGGCGAGCTGCAGGTGCTCGTCGCTGAGCAGCTCGACCACCTCGGCGCGCACGTCGTTGCGACCCTGCTCGAGATCGACGAACGCCTGGGTGACCTCTTCGGCGACGGACGCCTGCACGTAGCGGGCGAGGTCGTCCCACTCGTCGCCCTTGGCCAACAGCTCGATGCGCTCGTCCATCAGCCGTGAGATCGTTCGGATGGCACCACGGAACCGGTAGTTGACGTTGTTGGACAGATCGCTGACTCGATCGCCGACGAGCACGTTCCACTTCGCTGCCGGGCCGCGCAGGTGCTCGAGTCGAGCCTTCGCCTGATCGAGTGCGGCGAGCGCCGACGCTGCGCTGGCGGGGTCGGCGAGCATGGCCTTCTCCGCGTGCAGCCCCGCGGTGACCTGCCCGATGATCGAGACGGCGTCGGCCACCGAACGCTTCGTCGCCGTTGCCTTGGCCGGGCCGACCACGTCGTCACCGAGGTGCTTGACCACCTCGGGCACGTGGCTCAGATCGTTGAGGCTGCGATCCTTGCGCGTCAACGCCTCGGCGCGCAGCGCGCTGCTGACGGAGACCATCGGCACGGTCGCGCCCGCCCGTTCGAGATGGCCGCGGTTGATGTCCATGATCCGCTGCCAGTTGGGGAACAGGTCGATCTTCGTCTGGGCGAACAGCACCGTCGGACACAGCTCGGTGGCCCGGCGGAGGAAGTCCACCTCCGGCGCGCTCAGTTCGGCGGATGCATCGCTGGCGAAGATCAGACCGTCGGCGAAGGGCAGGAAGCTCAACGTCGCCGCCGCGTGACCGGCGCCGAGCCCGCCCATCCCCGGCGTGTCCACGATGACGAGCCCTTGCTTCAGCAGCGGGCTCGGCACCGAGATCTCGACGCGCTCGACGCCCTTCTCGTTGCCGGGGTTGCCGGCTTCGCTGACCCAGTCGTGCACGCTGGCGATCGCGATCGGCTCCATCAACGGCTTGTCGGCGGCGTTGCCCGAGCCGGCCTTGCGGCGCACGACGGCACCGGGCTGATCGCCGAAGCGGACGAGCGTGATCGCCGACGTCGCCAGGTCGTCGTCGACCGGGCACACCGATTGCCCGAGCAACGCGTTGATCAGCGAGCTCTTGCCCTGCTTGAACTCCCCGACGACGCACACGATGGTCGAAGGTCGCCGCAGGCGGGCAGCCGCGATGTTCGCCCGTTGGGCGAGGTCGGTGCGGCCCTGCTGTTGCAGGACCTTCACCAGTTCGAGGATCAAGCCGTCTGGGCCGGGCGGTGCAGCAGCCGGCTGCGCGGTCGTGTCACTCATCCGTCGACATCATCGCCGATGCCGCTCCACACGTCATCGGCGGAGGCCTCGGTCAGCTCGCTGCCCACGACGTCACTGGTGAAATCGTCGAAGCTGTTGTCCTCGACCAACTGCCCGACGGCCTCCACCTGCTGGGCGACGCCGCCGTCGCTGCCGTCCAGGTCGCCGAGCACCTCGCTGAGGTCGCCGCTCGCGGCGAGGTCCGACACCGTGTCGGTGACCTGGGCGAACACGACGCCGGGCTGATCGTCGAACTGATCGCCGGGCTGATCGTCGAGCCCGTCGTCGAGCCCGTCGTCGACGAGCGCGGGACCGTCGGTGCCGAGCGCATCGGACCCGGCGTCGAGGAAGGCAACGGTGTCCAACTGGTCGAGATCGGTGGCGATGGCCTGATCGAGCTCGGACGTGCCGGGCACGCCGTCGAAGTCGCTCGACGTCTGGTCGCCGTCGCCCGCGCCGCCGAACAGGTTGACCTCGACGTCGGGATGGAGGCCGGGCAGCACGCCCTGCAGCTCACCGCCGATCGAGACGCCACCGTCGGGGGCGACGTCGATGTGCCCCTCGACGAACGGCAGCGGGCCGAAGTCGATGCCGGCCGAGCCGCCGACGTGGAAGCCGTCGTCATCGCTGAAGGTCGCCGAACCGCTGGCGACACCGAGGTTGAACCCGCCGCCGGTGCTGATGCCGTCGCTGCCGACCGACGTCGCACCGTGCACCACGCCGAGGTTGAAGCCGCCGTCGACCCCGAAGCCGTCCTGGCCGAAGTTGACCCCGGCGTGGGTGATGCCGGCGTTGATCCCGGCACTGAAGTTGCCGTTGTCGTAATCGACGTCGACCGCCCCGTGGGTGACCCAGTCGACGGTGTCGAACACGTAGTCGTCGAGCACGTTGAGCGTCGACCCGCCGACGCCGACCGCGACCCCCTCGACGGTCTGCAGCGCACCGAAGACGCCGCCGCCGAGCCCCTGTGCAACGTCGAAGACGTCGCCCATCGCGTTGCCGGCTGCGTTCACCGCGCCGTGCACTGCGCCCGATGCGGCATCGACTGCGCCACCGACGACCGTCTCTGCGGCGTCGGTGACCTCATCCCAAGCGTCAGACAGCCATCCCATGACGTGTCCCCTTTCGTTCGTTCCTGATGGACATCGTGAAGATCGCCGCGTTGCGTGGCACCGGGAGCATTCCCGGTTCGTCGCCGCATCGGCGCGGAAGCTCGGTGCGGTACGTTGTACCGCCATGGCCGACGAGGTGAAGCAGCAGCCGAACCTGCGTACGAGCGGCATCGCGGCCCATCCCAGCTCGCTGGTCCCGGGGGTCCCCCGGTTCATCTTCAGCGTGCCGGACGGTTGGATCGTCGACCAAGCACCCAACGCGCTGTGCGTGGTGCGCCAGGCGGAGGAGACCGACGGCTTCTGGGTGAACTCGATCATCAGCCACGACAAGGTGCCGCGCTCGGTGGACTTCAAGCAGGCCGCGATCACGACGTGGGCCCGGCTGAAGCGATCGTTCCCCAGCGCCACCGAGCACGGTGAGCGGATGGTGCGCTTCGGCGATCTGCCCGTCTACACGCGTGGCGTGGAGCTCGAGGGCGCCGGGGGTCGACCGCTGGCGCAGTTGCAGGCGATGTTCTTCGCACCCGCCAGCGACACCGGCCAGGTGGTCGACTTCTTCCAGATCATCGGCACGACGCCGCTCGACACCGCCACGCAGAACACGTCGCGGTTCATCGAGATCATCGCCAGCTTCCGCTTCGTCTGACACGGCCGGTCCTCAGCCGAAGTCGAGGTTGTCGAAGCTGTTCGGCGTGACGTCGCCGGCGATGTCCTCGGCGAATCCGAGCGCATCGTTGCCGGCGTCGCCGGCCGTGTCGGCAGCGTCGTCGAAGGTGTCCACGATCACGTCGGGCACGTCGAGCTCCGGCGCTGCGTCGGGAACCGCATCGAACACCGCGTCGCTGGTGTCGATCACCGCGGCGCCGACGTCACCGACGAAGTCGAGACCGCCATCGACACCCTGGTCGGCGATCTCGAAGGTCTGCGTGGCGAACGTCGCCACCTCGGCGTCGATGGCGTCGCCGGGGATGCCGAGCGGGTCGACATCGACGTCGATCACCGGCCGACCATCCTGCGACTCGACGCTGACGACGGTGCCGAAGTCGACGTCGGCGGCCTGCTCGAAGACCGTCTCACTGGTCTGCACGATGGCGTCGAAGTCGTCGTTGAGCGTGGCCGTCACCGTGTCGAACACGGTCGTCGGCAACGTCACTCGCGGATCGCTGGCGGGGCCCGGGTCGGCGACCACGGTGACGTCCGGATCGGCGTCGACCGCGTCGGCATCGTTCGAGTCGGGATCGTCGGTGCCGAGCGGCGGGTCGACGACGGGATCGCCGGTCTCGGCCTCGGCTTCGTTGTCGCGTTGCGTCTCCTCGATGAGGGCCTCGATCTTCTGATCCTGGGTGAAGTCCTGCACGTGCTGGTCGTACTGGTCGCGCAGCATGGCGAGCGCGTCTTCGGTGCTCTGCCCGGGAGCCGGCTCGAAGCGGTCGATCACGCCCTGCAGCTCCGCCTTCAGCTCGGCTGCGTCCTCCGGCGACGTGCCCGGCGGGGCCTCGAAGTCGTCGAGCCGGTCGAGCAGCAGCGCCCTCGCCGCCTCGAACTCCGAGTCGGAGTCGACGCCCGTGCCGGGCTGCGGCCGCGGCTCCGGGCTCGCCTGACGGGGCGCACGGTCCGGCTCGTCGAACGAGGCCGAGCTCGGTTGCGGTGCGGCGAAGCCACCGGAGTCGACGGGCTGCGGCGCAGCGAACTGCGACACCTGCGTGCTCGCCAGCACGGTGGCCAGCGGAGCGTCGGCAGCATCGAAGGCGTCCATGCTCTCGTCGCCGCCATCGCCGGAACCGTCGCCGGCACCGGGATCGTCACCGGGGTCGGTGTCGTCGCGGGCGGCTTCGCCGGCGAACGCGGCGACGTCGGGCGGGGTGGTCGAGTCGTCGTCGCCGAAGCCGAGTGCGTCGGCCACGTCGTCGTTGAGGATCACCGCGCCGGCAACGGCGGCCGCCGCGGCAGCCGCTCCGCCGGCCAGCTTGGCGGCCGTCGACGGGCCGCGCTTGGGCGGCGGCGGTGGCGGGGTGCGGCCACCGCCGGCCGGCTTGCCAGTCGGGGTGCCGGTCGGGGCGCTGTTCGGGGTGTTGGCGGTTGGCTGGTCGCTCATGACGGTCTCCGTGACGGGGGCAGGGGTGGTGGCTTCGATGATCGGGGTGACGAGGGGTGGCGGCAGGATCGCGACGAGGGGAGCACGATCCCGTGGTGCACCGGCGAGGGCGCCCTGCACGACGACGAGCTTGACGTCGCCATCGTTGAGCACCGGTCGGCCGGTGTGGCCCTCGACGACTTCGGCGACGAGTGGGATCCGCGAACTGCCACCGACGAGCACGACACCGGCCAGATCGCCGGCGGTGATCCCCGCCGAGGCGATCGCCCGGTCGAGCGCGGCGGTCGTCTCGGCGAGGCGGGGACGCAGTGCCGACTCGAGCTCGTCGCGGGTGACTCGCACCTCGGTCGACAAGCCGGGAGCGACGACCTCGATCGTCGCGTCGAGATCTGCCGAGAGCTGCTCCTTGGCCGCCGTGCACGCCACCCGCAGTCGAGTGAGCGCACGCCGGACGTCGGGATCCGTGCGATCGAGCGCATCGAGCGCGCCGCCCAGCGACGACAACACGTGGCTGAAGACGACCTGGTCGAGGTCGATCCCGCCGAGGCGCTCGATGCCGCTCGGCGTGCCGAGCAGGCGAGCGCCGTCGGCGGTGAGCGTGATGATCGCGGCGTCGAACGTGCCGCCGCCGAAGTCGTACACGGCGACGGTGTCGCCGACCGCCAGGCGGCCCGTCGAGGCGTAGTGGCGAGCGGCGGCAGCGGGCTCACTGATCAGCTCGACGGCGGCGAAGCCGGCTGCCGTGCCGACGTTGCGAAGGAGGTCGAGCTTGTACTCGCCCCAGTTCGCCGGATGGCTCAGCGAGACGGTGGTCGCGGCGGGCTCCACAGCAGCCTTGGCGCTCACAGCTCGCAGGATCTCGGTGGTCAGCACCTCGGGCCCGTAGGGCTTGCCGGCGAGGATGATCGGGGTGGTGTCGCCGAACCGGCGCTTCACCTCGCGGGCGCCGCAGTCGGGCTGCGTGGCGATCAACCGCTCGGCCGCCGCGCCGACGACGAAGCCGCCGTCACCGACGGCGATCACCGAGGGCATCGCCGCACCGCGCTCGCCGAGGTCGACCACGCCGTGGGCGGTCGCTGCCGCGGTCCACGTCGTGCCGAGGTCGACGGCGAGCTGGCGGGTGTCGTTCACGATGATCACGGTACGACAGCCCTCCCATCCCGGGGACCGGGAGAATCCCCGGTTCCGTTCATCTCGGGCTCACCCGAGCTCCAGTCCTGCTACTCCTCGTCCAGGCGGGGGACGGGGAGGTCGGCGAGCTGGGCGAGGAAGTCGCGCTGGGCGTCGGTGAGGCCGACGTCGACCGGGTCGAGCGGCAGCTCACCCCACGGGTCGGGACCCTCGTCGCCGAGCCGCTCGAGGTCGTCCTCGACCGCTCGCCACCAGTCGCTCATCGGGTGTCTCCTGCGCTGCTCATCCGGATGGCCAGCTCGGTGCGCGACCGTATCGTCAACTTCCGGTAGATCTGCTGCAGGTGGAAGTCCACGGTCTTCACCGAGACGAACAGTGAGGCGGCAACCTCTCGATTGGTCTGCCCGCAGGCAACCGCCTCGGCGACGCGCAGCTCCGCCTGCGTCAGCCCGGCGACCGCGGGATCCGCCCGTCGTCCGCTCGTCTCGGCGCGCGCTGCAAGCAACGCGTCGATCCGTGGCTCCCACGCGCGCACCCCGCAGCGTTGCAGGGTTGCCCGGGCGAGCTCGGCGGCCTCACGGCGAGCGTCTCCGTCGAGCAGCCCGGCCAGCCACAGCCGTGCTTCCCCTGCCTCGATCGGCAGCGAGTGCTCGTCGGCGAGAACGATCGCACTGCGCAACCGGGCGGGATCGTGGGCTGCGACACCGGCGGCAACCTGCTCGCGCACCTCGGCCAGCGGCCCTCGGTCGACGACGGTGAACGCGACGGGCACGGAGGACGCGGCGATCGTCGCGTCGGACTGCAGCTCGACCCGTCCGCTGAGCCGATCGGCACGGCGCTCGGCCGGACCGCTCGTCGGCACGGTCAGCGCTGCGCGAGCGTCGTCGGCGCGGCCCTGGAGGACGTCGAGATCCGCCTCGAGGAGGCGAGCAGCGGTGGCGGCGAACACGGTGGATCCGGCGAGCATCGCCGAGGCCGAGACCGACACGTCACGAGCGTCGCGGACCCGACCTGCGTGGCGCAGTGCCGTCGCCAGCGCGACGAGCTCACCCGCCGACGAGGACGATGTCGTCACCATCGCGATCACGGTCCGGTGGTCACCCGCTGCGGCTGCTTCGTCGATGGCGATCCGACGCTGCCGGCGCAGTGCCCACGGCCCGCTCGATGCGGCTCCGTCGATGACACGTCCGTCCCACTGCGGACGCGTCCGCCCGCCGTCGAGCTGCTCGGCGGCTTCGGCGACGGCGAGCGACGACTCGACGTCGGCCGGTTCGATCGACGCCGCCACCCGGTGGATCGCCATCGCGTCGCCGACGTCCATCCACCACGAGAGCGCATCGAGCAACCGGGCGCGACGCTGCTCCGGTTCTGCCGACAGCGCAGCCGCGCGTTCCGCGGTGCGGGCCGCCGACGCCGGTGCGCCGCGGCGCGCCGCGTCAGCGGCCACCATCGACAGTGCCTCGGCGACCGGTTCGCTCGGCCCATCCGCACCTGCGGCGAGGTGCCATGCGCGACGCATCGCCTGCTCCGGTGCGGCGAGTGCCGCAGCGATGGCGCGATGCGCCGACCGTCGGCTGGCAGGGGCGACGAGGTGGTACGACACCGGTCGCAACCACGGGTCGGAGAAGGTGACCACACCGTCGACGATGTCGACGATGCCGGCAGCCTCCGCTGAGTCGAGTCCGTCGAGCGGCTCGCCGAGCACCGCGAGTGCCGCACGTACCGCGCCGACATCGCCGTCGCGTTCCGCAGCGGCCACCACCAGCGCTCGGCACACACCCTCGCCGTGGGCGCGCAGGCGCTCCTGCAAGCGTGCTGCCAGCTCGCCGCCCAGTCGAGGCACGGCGTTCATCGGCGACGCACCGCTGCGTTGGGCCGCGGTGAGACCATCGGCGACCGCGACGGCGATGCCGGGCAGGCCGTTGGCCACCTCCGCACAGGCATCGGCAACGGCCGCTGCCAGACCGTGCCCGACCAGCATCGCTGCGATGGACGCCGTCGGCCATGCATCGAGCCGCACCGCGCCCGAGTCCGGCGTGCTGCCGTCGGAGATCACCCTGATGCATGCGATGGCGTCGGCGTCGACCCGATCGTTGAGGAACGCGATGGTTCCGGCCGACGCCGCGTCGAGACGTTCCGCATCGTCGAGCAGCACGCACAGCGGACGTTCCGCCGCCTCGGCACACAGCAGCCGGAACGTGGCCACCTTCACCTCGAACGGATCGACCTGCCCCGGTTCGAGGGCGACGACGTTGCGCACCGCCGCGACCTCCGGCGCGTCGAGCCGACGGCGATACGGCGCGAGCAGCATCGCCAGCGCTCCGAACGGCACGTCACGTTCCTCGTCGCGGCCGGCGGCACGCAGCACGGTCATCCCGGCTGCAGCGGCGAGCTCGGCAGCCCGGTCGAGCACCCACGTCTTGCCCGACCCGCGCGGCCCGACGATCGACAACGTCGCGCTGCGGCCTGACGATGCGGCGGCGACCACGTCGCGCACCCGCTGCAGCGCGACGTCAGCCGACGACATGCGCGCTCCGGCCGATCAGGACGTCGGCAACGGGAAGCAGCTGGCAGTGTCCTGCTGGATGCTGTGGTTCGAGTTGGCGACGGCGACGCAGATCGCGGTGGCTCCCGTGCCACTGTCGTCACGCGTCGTGTCGACGTGGAAGACGTCGAAGACCAGGTCGCCGCCGGCTTGTGGGCGGTCCCAGACGACCCACGGACCGGCACCGGGCATTCCGGCGTCCTCCGTCTTCACCGTGTCGTAGAAGAAGTGCATGTGGTGCGTGCCGGCGCCACCGATCAACGGATCGAAGCCACGCACCTCGTAGGTCACCGCCCAGACGTCACCCTGGGCGACGATGCTCGTGATCCCGGCGCACAGGTTCTCGGCCCCACACGTCTGAGGGTCGGTGGAGCTGGTCGTCGGCGCATCGGTCGGCGGGACGACGACGGGGTCGGTGGTCGGAAGCGTGTCGTCCACGGGCTGCGTGATCGGGCTCGTCTCGGGCGTGGTGTCGACGGACTCGACCGTCTCGGCGACGCTCGGCTCCGTCGTGGCCGACTCCTGCTTGTCGTCGCCACCGAGTGCGAGCACGCCACCGACGGCCAACGCGGCGACGATCACCGCAGCGATGCCGACCTTGGCCGCCATCGGGAACGACTTCTTCGGCGCAGGCTCCGGCACGGCGACGGGCGCACGCGGCGGCGCACCGGGCGGCGGCATCGCCGGCGGCGATCCGGCAGCGACCACGGTCGGCAGCGGCGGCGGGACTGCGGCGACGGGCACGGTTGGCAGCGCAGGGATCGGCGGAACCGCGACGATCGGCGCGGTCGGCTCCGAGCTCTGCTGCAGGAGTCGAACGGCACCCATCGCGACGGCGTGCTTCGGATGGGCGTCGGTGACCACCGGCCGATTGAGCTCCGCCTTCAGCAGCTCGGCCACGAGCGGGATGCGCGACGACCCGCCGGCGATCAGGATGGCCTTGACGTCCGTGTCGGCGATGCCGGCCGAGGCGATGACCCGCTTGAGGGTGTCGACCGTCTCGCGCAGGATCGGACGGATCATGTCCTCGAACTCGACGCGCGTGATCCGCACCTCGGTCTGCAGGTTCGGCAGCAGCACGGCGACCGTGGCATCGGAGTCCGACGACAGCGACTCCTTGGCGGTGACGCACTCCTGACGCAGCCGTGCGAGCGCGGAACGGCCCGGCCCGGATGCGGTGTCGACCCCGCCGAGCGCCTCGCCGACGATGCGGCGCACGTGGGCGAACACGGCCTCGTCGAAGTCGATGCCGCCGAGGCGTTCGATGCCCTGCGGGGTGCCGAGCACGTCGAACCCGGTGGCCGTCTTGCGCAGAACAGCGGCGTCGAACGTGCCACCCCCGAGGTCGTACACGGCAACGACCTCACCGGTGTCGACGCGCTCCGTCGATGCGTACTGCGCCGCTGCCGCAACGGGCTCGGACACGAGGCGGGCGTTGTCGATCCCGGCGATCTGGGTGGCCTGTCGCAGCAGATCGACCTTGTACTGACCCCAGTTGGCCGGGTGGGTGATGGCGACCGCATCCGGTGCCCCGCCCTGGCGCTGGCTGACGTCGGCGACGATCTGGCGCAGCATCAGGGCCATCAACCGGTCGGCCGAGAACGGGGTGCGATCGAGCATGATCGGCGTCGCATCGCCGAATCGACGCTTGAACTCGCGCGCCAGGCGGGCCGGTTCCTGCAGGCCGCGCCGCTCGGCGGCGTCGCCGATGAGCACGCCCTCGTCCTCGCGCAGGAAGACCATCGTGGGGATCGTGGCTGCGTGGTTGCCCAACGGCACGATGTCCGCTCTGCCGTCGCGCCAGACGGCTGCTGCGGTGAACGTCGTCCCCAGATCGATTCCCAGCGAATAGCCCAACGCACGTGCCCTTCCGTCGAACGACGACACTACCGCTGCGTGCGGCAGGCAACCCAGAGACCGGGAGTTCTCCCGGTGCCGCCACCGTAGGCCGGGCGTACTCTCAGGGCATGCCGAACACCGACCGTGACACCAGCACCGACCCCGGACTCGCCGGTGCGGGCAACGAAGCGATCGCCAATCAGGCGGCCTTCGAATCCGCCGCCACGGATGCTGCGAACGCAGCTGCTTCGGCCGCCACAGGCGGCATGGACCCCGATCCGTTCTTCGACGCCGACGATGCCCCGGGTGGACGCTCGTCCGGCCGTGGCGCCGACCCGCAGATCGACGTGCTCGGCGATCTCGACGTCGACACCGAACTGATGGGCAACCAGGCGTCGCACACCGGCGACGACGCATTCGACGGCGGCCTCGACTCCCCGATGAGCGGGATCGCCGCCGGTTTCGGGGAGCCGCTCGATGCAGATGCCGGCATCGCCGGTTCATCGGCCGGTTCGTCTGCGGGCGCCGACCCGTTCGACGGCTTCGACGATCCGTCGGCCTCGGTGCTCGACGACAACGTCGACGACGATCCGTTCGCGGCCATGTCGTCACTGTTCGGAGACGACGACGACGATGCGCTGTCGGACACCAGCGGCGCGTTCGGTGACGACGACGGTGCGCTCGACGGCTGACCCGCCGATCGAACCTGCTGGCGACCCCGTCAGGCGAACAGGTCGTCGTCGCTGCCGTTGACCCGCCACCAGCCGGCCAGGAACGCTGCAGCGGCGAGGAACAACCGAGCCGCCGGGGCGTCGTCGCGCGCTGCGTCGAGGCAGGCGAGCGTGTACTTGGCGAGGTGAGCGTCCTCGTGCAACGCGGCCATCGCGACGAGCTCGCGGACGAAGTGATCTCCGTCGGCGTCGGACGCGTGCCACATCGCCGCGGCGGCACGGTCCGGACCGGCGTCGAGGAAGTCAGCCGGCCCGAGGTCGGGCTGCGGCTCCGGTTGCCAACCGAGGTCGAGCGCCGTCGTGCCCTGCGTCGCCCGAAAGCCGAGCACGAACGTCGCCGCCACCGCGATCGCCCGGCACGGGTCGTCGCACGCGGCGGCGATGCTCAGCACCCCCTGCGGCATCGTCAGGCAGTGCGACCACCCGTACGGCGCCTCCGCCGGATCGTCCTGCAACATCGAGTGCGCGGCGACGCGCAGCAGGATGGTGCGAGCCGCGGCCACCGACAGCGACCGGGTCGGTCCATCGAGCACGCTCGCCGCGTATCCATCTCGCTCGACGAAGGACATCGTCGGATAGATGAAGTTGCTGCCCGGGTTGCCGACGGAGTGGGTCGACGCCAGCCGTGCGGCGAGGTCGACCGCCGCTGGTGCCGACTCGTCGCGCGCATCCATCCACGTCAGCTTCCAGTCGGGGTGACGGCCGATCTCACGCAACGGGCCGCGAGCCATCGCTGCGGCCGCCGCGCTGCTGCCGGCGTGACGCTGCAGCAGGTGGAGGAAGATCGATCCGTGACCGGCCGCTGACAGGCGCGAGACGATCGGATCGGCGAGCACTTCGATCAGCTCGGCCGCCGTCGTTCCGGCAACGGCGGCGAGCGCAGCACGATCGATCTCGTCGAGCGAGCCGGCGTCGAGTGCCTCGACCAGCGTGACGGTGTCGTCGCCGACCGCCTCGCCTCCGTGCTCGATGTTGGGCTCGATGTTGGGCTCGATGTTGGGCTCGATGCCCGGGCCGGTGGCCTGATAGGCCGCCGCGAGCCAGGCGATCCGTTGACGGGCCTGCGTCCGGCGCGCCGGGTCGACGTGGGCGAGCAGCCCCGCACGGGCGAGCAGCTCGAGCGGCGCGTGGAGCACGAACGAGTCGGCGGGCGCGACTCGCGGCACGGCCAGCGCGGCGGCGGCCATCTCGATCAACGCAGCGTCGGGCGTCGCGTCCAGACCGAGGTCGAGCCAGCGCGACCGCACGTCGGCAGGACTCAGGTCGAGCAACGGGTTGGCAGCGTGGACATCGGTGGCGATCACGTCGGGCACGGTACGAATTCAAGGAAACTTGAAGTCAAGCGCGAACGGCTCGGGCGATCGTCAGCTGAGGAAGTTCGGCACCGCACCGCGCACGTTGTCGGCGCGGCCCTTCGGTTCCTCCCACTCCTCCTGGCGGCCGAGCGCCGTGATGTCGAGGAAGGCGTAGGAGCCGCCGAGGAACTCGGTGCCGCGGCCGAACATCGAGTAGGTGTGGAACACGTCGTCGCCGTCACGGAGGAAGGCGCTGTAGCCCGGCTGCTCGTGCGAGCCGTCGCTCATCCACGCCATTCCGTGCTCGGCGAGCTCGGCCTCGTTGCGGTAGTTGAACTCGATCGGCGCGACGGTCTTGTCGATGGTGACGTGGAGGTCGTAGTTGAACGGGCTGCCGAACGACGAGTACCACGGGAACGTCCACCCACGCTTGTCCTTGTACCGCTCGATCGTGGGCAGCTCGGCGCGCGACACCACGCAGAACGCCGTGTCACGGGTGTTGATGTGGGCGATCAGACCGTCGCACAGCTCGTCGGAGGCCGCTGTGCAGCTCGGGCAGCCGTCCTCCCAGGACGGATCGAACATGAAGTGCTGCACGATCAGCTGGCGGTGGCCATCGAACAGGTCGGTCAGACCGACCTCGCCCGTCGGACCGACGAATCGGTAGTCGGTGTCGATGCGCACCATCGGCAGCTCGCGGCGCTTCGTGTTCATCGCGTCGCGAGCGCGGGTCATCGCCTTCTCCTCGGCCAGCAGCGCGACTCGCGCTGCATGCCACTCCTCACGTGATGCGATCCTCGGCAAGCTCATGTCGGTACAGACCCGCGCACGTCGCGCAACTCATCGCTCACGCACGGACGGGCATCGGGATGAGCGTGGGCGTGCTCATCAGCCGCAGGTAGCGCGCGTGCGAACGAAGGGCTGCCCAGATGCCGGGGTGCAGGTGGTACTCGATGCCTTCGGCGTGACACGCCGTGCGGAAGCGGACCGCGACGCGGCGGTAGATCGTGTGCGGCAGCCGCGGTGCGAGGTGGTGCTCGATCTGGTGGTCGAGGCCACCGACGATCCAACGAAAGGCGTGGCCGAGCACCGGAACGGGTGAGGCGACGTCAGCAGTCGTCAACATCTGGTGCGCGGCGAAGTCACCGCCGCGGCGGGCGACGTCGGTCTCGACGACCGTGGCGATGTCGACGCAGTGCGCCAGCTGGAAGGTGATCGCCAGCAGGAACCCGACCACCCACGAGCACGCCACGTAGAAGGTCAGCACGGTCCACCACGGGTTGAACATCAGCGGCACGACGACGGCCCACGAGATGTGGGCGAGCTTGCCGAGCACGATGCGCGTGATGACGAGCGGGCGCAGCGGCTGGCGGAACGGCTGCACGTCCATCCGCCCCGTGATCAGCGCGACGAGATCGCTGACGAGGAAGTTCTTCATCGCCAGGAACCCGTACAGCGGCCACATGTAGACGTGCTGGCCGCGGTGCCACCGGTGCCACTTCTGCGACGGCGACAACCTGGCGAACGGCGCCAGCGCGATGTCGGCATCGAAGCCGACGACGTTGGTGTTGCCGTGGTGCAGCGAGTTGTGCTGGAAGCGCCACAGCCACGAGCTGGCACCGAGCGCGTCGGACGTGTACGCCAGCGTCCGGTTCACCCAGCGGTGCTTCGAGAACGAGCCGTGGTTGGCGTCGTGCATGATGCTCGTGCCGACGGCGACGAGCGCCACGGCGAGCACGAGGGCTGCACCGAACTGCACCAGCATCGGCAGATCAGACAGCACCAGGGCCCAGTAGCTCGAGCACACGAGTCCGAAGATGACGAGCGCCTTGAGGTGCAGTCGCCGGCGAGCGGAGCGGATCTCCGCGTCAGTCGGCTGGACGGATCTCCACACGTCGTCGACGGACATCGCCGACGTGAGGGGGTTGGCAGGAGCGTCGATCACGGCGCCTCGCTTTCGATGGGCGGGACGCCTGTTGCGATCAGCAAACGGCGATGGACGAACTCGAGCTTGTCGACGACTCGATCGGCGAGGTCGAACGGGTAGACGGCCGGCTGGCCGACCGATGCGGCGATCTCGTTGGTCGCGGTGAACGTGGCCCGCCACCGAGCGACGATCGCAGCGAAGTCGTCGTCGGGCGCGACGGGAGCAGCGAGGCCGTAGGCCGCCGCCGTCTCCAAGCCGTCGCGGAGGTGGAGGTAGTGGGCGAAGGTCTCGGCCCAGTCCTCGCTCGGATGCGCCGTTGCGTAGCCGCTGATCCACGTCGAGGTGTCGAGCTGGGCGCGCGATCCGGCGTAGTGCGTGCGCAGCGCCGCCTCGTAGTCGGCGCGCTCGTCGCCGAACAGGCTGCGGCACTCGTCGAGCACGTCGCCGGCCGGCACGAGGAGGTGCCAGAAGTGGTGGCCGACCTCGTGTCGCAGATGGCCGACGACCGTCCGCGCCGGCTCGTCGAAACCGCGCCGCACGTCGTCACGGTACCGGTCGTCCACTTCGCGCAGGTCGAGCGTGATCCGCCCGCCACCGTGTCCGGTGACGCCGGCGCCGCCGGGGACGTGGACGAGATCGAAGCTCAAGCCGGTGGTCGGCAGCCCGAGCGTGCGCAGCTGGTACACGAGACGCCGCTTCACCTGTTCGGCAAGCCCCCACGTCAGGACGCCGTCGACGCTGGACGTCGCCGGTCGGTTGCGCGTGAGCCGGCACGAGTCGCACCACACGCCGCCGGCGCCGGCGGGCAGCACCCAGTTGCACCCCCAGGCGAAGTTGAGGCAGCGCCACTGCACGCCACTCGTCTGCCCGGCGGGTCCGTCGCTGAACAACGTGAACCCACCCGGGTCGGGGACCATCGCCATCACCCGCATCGACTCGGGCACGAACCCGAGCGCGGCGTGGCAGAACGTGCACTCGTCGGCGGTGAAGTCCGCCTCCGTGCCACATCGATCGCAGTGGAACCGGTTCATGTACCGGAGGACATCACGACGAGCCCTTCGTCGGGAAGAGCGAGTCGTGGCACGGCGCGCACACCCACCACTCGCGGATCGCGGCGGCGTGCAGCCCGGGCTCGGCGGGGAAGTGGCCTCGGCAGCGCGAGCACTGTCGCTGGACGGGCTCGATGGCGGGCACTGGTGTGGGCATGACGCCCCCTTCCGGTTGTCGTCACGGTACCGGCGCGAGGAGCGCCTCCGGCCGGCCGCAACCGGAACGGCGTTTCGTTACCATGCAGCGATGCCGAGAGCGAAGCAGCGGACGCCCGCTTTGAAGGACCACCTGCTGCACGTGGCGATGGACACGCTGGCGGTCGACGGCATTGCCGGGTTCACCACGCGTCGAGTCGCCGACCGCGCCGGCACGTCGATCCCAGCGGTGTACGAGCTGTTCGGCGACAAGGGCGGGTTGATCCGCGAGGTCTTCTTCGAAGGGTTCCGAATGCTGCTCACTCGCTTCGAGGAGGCCGCCGACTCTGGCGACGCGCGCACCGACATCGAGCGCGTCATCGAGGTCTACCGCACGTTCGTGCGTGCCAACCCCGTGCTCGCCCAGGTGATGTTCTCCAGTCCGTTCTCGGACTTCGACCCCGGGCCGGAGGAGATCGCCGCGGGCGTTGCGGTCCGCGAGCACATCGTCGGCCACGTTCGTCGGTGCATCGACGCCGGCGTGCTGGCCGGCGACCCGACGGACATCGCCCACGTCCTGACCGCGATGGCTCAGGGTGTGGCGACCCAGGAGTCGGCCGGTTGGCTCGGGCGATCGCGTGCCTCGATGAACCGTCGTTGGGCACTCGCTGTTCGGAGCGTGCTCGACGGCCTGGCCCCGGAACGACGCGCCTGACCCGACCCCTGGCTGGCGTACAGCTTGGCCAGCTCGCGCGGCAGTGCGGCGACGTCGTCGATCACGAGGTAGTGCTGATCGGCGCACATCCGCCGGAGGTAGTCGTGGCCGGCCGGATCGATCGTCACGCAGTAGCTGGCGATGCCCGACGCCGCGGCGTCCTGCAGCGCACGAGCGGTGTCCTGCAAGCCGTACTCCTTGTCGGCGCGGTTCGGGCCGTAGTCGATGTCCTGCGGGTACCCGTCGGAGACGACGATGAGCAGCTTCGTGCGCACCTGCTGCGCGCCGAGCTTCGCCGCCGCGTGGCGGATCGCCGGACCCATGCGCGTGTAGCGACGCGGTTGCATCGCGGCGAGTGCGGCCCACGTCGTCGCTGACGTCCGATCCTGGAAGTCCTTGGCCACCACGAACTCGACGTCGTCGCGGCCCTGACCGGAGAACCCGTACACCGCGTGCCGGTCGCCAAGTTGCTCGAGCGCATCGCACATCAGCGCCAGCGCATCCTTGGCGATGTCGATGACCCGGCGTTCCGGCTCGGCCGGCGGGCCGCTGTCGTACATCTCCGGTGCCGCGGTGAAGCGGTAGTGGATCTCCTCGGGGTCCTCGGCCACCGCCGGCGGTGGCAGGTCGGCCGGGTCCGGCGGGATCGGTGAGCTGGTCGACGCGCTGAGGTCGACGAGCAGTGCGGTGGCGACGTCGCGGGCGGCGCGGTCGCGCCGCACGTGCAGCCGGTCGTCGGTGACGCGGCCGGCGCGCCGATCGACGACGGCCTCGATGACGGCGTCGAGGTCGAGCTCGTCGCCGTCGTCGGCGCGATGCACGCGCACCCACCCTTCCGGGCGCACGAACGCGAACTGACGACGAAGCCGTGCCGCCAGGGTCGCATGTCGGCGGCGGACGTCGCCAATGAAGGTGAAGTCGTCGCCGACCAGCCGCCGCTCGACCAACCGGCACCACGCCGGGAGATGGCGAGCGTGGTGGTGGTCCCACTCGTCGTAGAAGAACACACGCCCACCATCGTCCGCGGCGGAGCGGCGCAACGACGACGTGCCAGCCGGCTCGATCGGGACGTCAGGTTCGGCAGGCACGACCTGCTCGTCGAGCAGACCTGGTTCTGTCGTCATCGTGTCGGGCAGCGGGCGACCGGGTCGCGACCCGTCGCCGTCGACGCCTTCCGTCGGCTCGGGCCCGAAGTCCATGCCGGCCCGGCCCATCTCGTCGCTCGGTTCGGCGACGCCATCCTCGTCCTCGTCGATCAGGTTGACGAAGCGCTCGTCGACGGCATCGGTCGATGGGCTCCGGTCCGCACAGAGCGCGAGCGCGACTCGAGCGCTGTCGCGAACGGTTGCCGTGTCGCTGAGCACGGCCAGCACGTCGTTCGGAGCGCTGCCGACGTCGCCGAGCGCGAATCGCTGCACAGCGTCGACGAGTGGATCTCCACACGACACGAACGCATCGGCGGCGACGGCGAGCAGCCGGTCGAGCGCGAGTCGCGCCCCTGGGTAACGACGACGGGTCGATGCATCGATTCGTGCGTGCTCCAGCGCGGCGAACACAGCCCGCAGCCGCGGTGACGCGCCGATGCCCAGCTCCCCCGGCGTCACGTCGAACGTGCCGTGCTCGACGAAGCCCACCTGGTGGAGCACGACGGCGCGATGCGCGTGGTGGCTGTCGACCTCGGTCGGCACGGGCACGGCCGCCGACCGCTCGGGCATCGACAGCGCGAACGGCCATGCACCATCGGCGTCGACGAGCACCACCGGCTCCCCGACGATCCCCTCGCCGAACAGCTCCAGCACGTGCCGGTCGTTGCCGAGCCGCACGTCCGTCACGGCAGGAGGACGTCGACGATCTCGGCCACGGCCATCTGCACGTCCGGGTCGTCGCTGATCGCGCGCGAGATGGCGACGTCGCACGCCCGCCGCGGCTCGATCCCGCCCACGACGAGCTGCGCGGCGTAGATCAACAGGCGTGTGCTGACCCCTTCCTCGAACCCGTGCTCGCGCAGGTTGCGCGTCTTCTCGCCGATGGCTGCAAGCTGACCCGCGAGCTCGTCATCGCAGCCACTCTCGTGGGCGACGATCGCTGCTTCGATGTCCGCAGCCGGGTAGCCGAACTCGAGGCTGACGAAGCGCTGCCGCGTCGACGGTTTGAGGTCCTTCACGACGCTCTGGTACCCGGGGTTGTAGGAGATGACGAGGAGGAAGTCGTCGTGTGCGTGCAGCAGCTCGGCGGTCTTCTCGATCGGCAGGATGCGACGGTGATCGGTCAGCGCGTGGATGATCACCGTGGTGTCCTTGCGCGCCTCGACGATCTCGTCCAGGTAGCAGATCGCACCCGTGCGCACGGCGCGCGTCAGCGGCCCGTCCATCCACACCGTCGAGTCGCCGTGCAGCAGGTAGCGGCCGACGAGATCGGTGGCGGTGAGGTCCTCGTGGCAGGCGACGGTGACGAGCGACTCGCTCGTCGATCCGTTGCTCAACCGCCACGCCATGTGCTCGACGAAGCGGGTCTTGCCGCATCCGGTCGGGCCCTTCAGCAGCACCGGCAGGCGGGCGGCGTACGCGGCTTCGAACACCTCGACCTCGTCACCGACGGGCAGGTACCACGGCTCGGACATCCCAGAACCATAACGATGTTTCGAAATGAGGTCGTGGTCAAGCCGCGGGATCAGGCTCGGGCGTTCAGTCTGTGAGTTCGAACCCTGCCTTCTCGTTGCGCTGGACGACAGCAGGTGTCGCTTGGCGCAACGAGAACCTCGAGCCGCCTCGTTGCTGACGCTCGACAGTACCCGGGAGCCTCCGTCAGGTGATCGAGACCGTCACCTTGCCGCGGGTGTGGCCGGCGCCCATGCGTGCCAGCGCTGTGGGCACGTCGTCCAGCTGGATGGTCTCGGACACGACGGGCTGCACCGCGCCGGACTCGATGAAGTCGCGCAGCACGACGAGGTCGTCCGCCTTCGTCACGGCGAGCAGCGGGACGAACGACTGGCTGACGAACTTCGAGCCGATCACCGAGCGGAGCATGGCCGATGCCGGGCCGAGCAGACGGCCGCCCTTCGGCCCACCGACCACGACGCAGCGACCTTTCGGGGTCATCACCCGTCGCCGATCGCGCACGGAGCGGTTGCCGACGTTGTCGATGATCAAGTCGTAGCGCCGACCAGCCTCGACGACCGTGAAGTCGCTCTCCGTGTAGTCGATGACCCGGTCGACACCGAGCGATCGAACGAGCTCGACGTTGTTGGTGCTGCACACACCGGTCACCTCTGCGCCGAGGGCCTTGGCGATCTGCACCGCGAACGTGCCGACACCTCCGGACGCTCCGATGACGAGCACCGACTGCCCGCTGCGGAGCTGGCCCTTGTCGCGCAGTGCCTGCAGCGCGGTGAGACCGGCGATCGGCACCGCGGCGGACGCTGTGGCCACGAGGTTCGACGGAGCTCGCGCGATCGACTGCGCTCTGATGCACATCGCCTCGGCGAAGCTGCCGGCCCCTGCGCCGAAGACGTCGTCACCGACGGCGAACGCCTCGACGGCGCTGCCGACCGCTTCGACGCGCCCGGCGACGTCCGCCCCGCGGATGATGCGCTTCGGCCGGCGAAGACCCGACTGCGCTCGGGCGACGAGCGGCAGCCCGGTGACCGCATGCCAGTCGAGCGGGTTGATCGACGCGGCGTGCACGCGCACCAGCACCTCATCGGCGGCGGGCGTCGGCTCCGGCACGTCCTCGATCCGGAGCACGTCCGGTGTTCCGTAGCGATGGTGGACGAGTGCGCGCACGTTGCTGCTCCTGTTGCGAGAATGACTTACGTCGTAAGTTCGGAGATCGTCGCACATACACTGTAAGTTCGTCAATGGCTGAAATGACCACACGTCGAACGCCCCTGACGCGCGAGCGAGTGCTCGACGCGGCGATCACGCTCATCGACGAGCGCGGCATCGACGCGCTGAGCATGCGCAAGCTCGGCCAGGAGCTGGGCGTGGAGGCGATGTCGCTGTACAACCACGTCGCCGGCAAGGACGACCTGCTCGACGGCATTCGCGACGTCGTCGTCGCCAAGATCACCCTCCCGGCGCTCGACACCGAATGGAAGCCCGCGCTGCGGAGCATGGCCGTCTCGGCGCACCAGGTGCTCCAGCCCCACGCCTGGGCCGGTGCCCTGTGGAACCGGCCCGGCATGCCCGGTGCGGCGCGCATGCGGTACATGGAAGCGATGTTGCGCTGCCTGCGGACGGCCGGGTTCCCGATCGAGCCGGCGTACGCGGCATACCACGTGATCGACAACTACATCGTCGGCGTGACCGTCCAACAGGCGAGCTTCACGTTCACCGCCGACGAGCTCCCCGATCTCGCCGCGGAGCTCCTGAGTCAAGCGCCGGAAGCGGACTACCCGTTCCTCGTCGAGCACGTTCGCCAGCACCTCGACGGCAGCACTCACCCGAGCAGCTTCGAGTTCGGACTCGACCTGTTGCTGGACGGGCTCGAGCGAATGCACCCGCGACCCGTCAGCGGACTCGCCGCTGCACCGCCCGCGGCGCTCGGGCGAAGCCGCACTCGTGGGCGCGGATCACCGCCTGCAACCGGTCGCGCACGCCGAGCTTGAGGATCACGCGCGACACGTGCGTCTTCGCCGTCGCCTCGCCGATGCCGAGCGCGTCCGCCACCTCCGCGTTGCTGGCACCTGACGCCAGGAGCGCGAGCACATCCTTCTCGCGCTCGGTCAGGCGCTCGATGTCGACGTCGGTCCTCGGCACCTCGACGTGGGCGAAGCGACGCATCACCCGTGCCACGACGGCCGGATCGAGCACGGCATCGCCTTCTGCGACTGCGCGCACGGCTCGTTGCAGCGCCTCCGGTCCCGCGTTCTTGAGCAGGAACCCGGCAGCCCCGGCACGCAGCGCACCGAAGAGCGCATGGTCGTCGTCGAAGGTCGTCAGCACCAGCACCCGGGCGTTCGTGGCGCTGCGCACGATCGTCGACGTCGCGGCGATCCCGTCGACGCCGGGCATCCGAACGTCCATGAGCACCACGTCCGGTGACAGCTCGCCGCAGCGACGAACAGCTCCCTCGCCATCGCCTGCCTCACCGACGACGGTGATGTCGTCGGCTTCCAGGATCGTGCGCAGCGCGGCACGCATCGCCGGCTGATCGTCGACGACGAGCACCGACACCGCTTCCGCTGCCGGCGGCGCGTTCACGATCGAGCCAGCGGGATCGTCGCCTCGACGACCCAGCCCCCGTCGTCGCTCGGCCCAGCGACCAACGTGCCCCCGAAGAGCGCGACGCGCTGTCGCATCCCGATCAGCCCACGGCCAGAGCCGAGGTCGCCGGTGACGGTCTTCGCCGGACCCGCATCGGTCACGCGGACGAGCGCCACGTGCACCTCCGCGTGCACGACCAGGCAGCACGACGCAGACGCCGAGTGGCGGGTGACGTTGGTCAGCGCCTCCTCGGCGATGCGGTAGAGCGCCAGTGCCTCCACCGGGCGGAGGCAGTCGAGCGAACCGGACAACGACTGCTCGACGACGAGTCCGGCGCGGCGGTAGCTGTCGCGCAGACGCTCGAACTGGGCGAGGTCGGGTGCCGGCTCGCGCCGATCGTCACCGTCGACGGCGTCGTCGGCACCGATGGCGTCGAGGAGATGACGCATCTCCGTCACCGCATCGCGGCTCGACGACTCGATGTCGGCAAGCGCGCCGCGCGTGGTCGACTCGTCCGCCCGTCCGAGCGCAGTGCGGGCCGCGCCCGCCTGCACACCGATCAGGCTGACGTGGTGGGCGACGACGTCGTGGACGTCGCGCGCGATCCGGGCCCGCTCCTCGAGCACGGCCAGCCGCGCCCGTTCGTCGACCTCGTCCTCCGCTCGCCGCAGCCGCTCCTCCACGTCGGCGAGGTGGTGCCGGCGCATCCGAGCCGCGTACCCGGCAAACCACGGAGCGGCAACGATCGCCAGCGGGATCGAGAGCACCGCGACGATGCCATCACCGTTGCCCGCAGTGCCCAGCGCGGCCAGCGCAGCGAGCGCAGCGGGAAGCGCCACCGCCAGGCGACGGCGTTCGCTCCACGAGGCGACGGCGTAGACCGCGAGCACGATCTGGACCCCGGAGCGTTGGGTGACGAGTGGCGGATCGTGGATCGCGAGGGCGACGAACCAGCCGACGACGACGATCATCAGGACGCGATCGGCGCGGGTGCGGCGCCAGAGGAAGGCCGCTGCGAGCAGCAACGTCACCGCCGCCAACCCGACGATCCGTGCCACGCCGTCGATGCGGTCGCCGGCCGCGTCGACGACCAGCCCGACCGAATCGGCGACGAGCAGCCCGCCGGCCACCGCTCGATCGAGACGTGCGGAACCGTGCGGAGCCAGCGCTCGCCAGGATCGACGGGACGTCACCGCTCGGAGTGTACGAACGAGCGAGTCGGCCGTCGCGCCGCGGTCCACATCTGGCGAACGCCTCGACGCATCCCGCGCAGCACGTGACAGGCCGCCCGGAACGGATGGCGGGCTGCGAACCGCAGCACTCGCCGTACCGGCGGCAGTCCGCAGAACGGGTAGCGCAACTGGTTGACCATCCCGGTCGGCATCGGCTCGTCGATGCCGTAGTGCTGCGGCCGCCGATCTCGTGGCATGAAGTAGGTCCCGAAGACGATGTCCCACACGGGCAGGAACACCGAGTAGTTCGTGTGCCGGGCGTCGAGCTCGTTGGTGTGGTGCCAGTGGTGGAACTCCGGGGTGATGACGATGCGCTGCAGCGGGCGCCAGCGCCAACGCACGTTGGCGTGCAGGAACAGCCCGGTCACGATCTGGATGATGGTCAGCACACCGACGTACTCGGCGCGGAAGCCGGCCGCGGCGAGGAGCACGATCGGCGGCGCGAGGAAGGCACCGTCGAACGGGTGGTTGCGCAAACCGCTCACCCAGTCGAGCTGCTTGGTCGAGTGGTGCACGGCATGGAACCGCCACAGGAACGGCACCTCGTGGCTGAAGCGGTGGAGCCAGTAGATGGTCAGGTCGAACAGCAGCACGCCGACGACGGCTCGGGCGGCCGACGGCATCGCCATCACCAGTGGCCGCAGCGCCAACCCGGGCAGCCAGGCGAGGCTGGACAGACCGATGACGATGCCGACCCCGACGGAGATGGCCGCCAACGCAGGCGTGGCGACGCCGAACGCGATGTCGGTGCGCAGGTCGGGGCGGCGCACTCGTTGGCGATGCCGTGGGAACAGCCGCTCGAACGGCACGATCAGCAGGAACAGAACAGGGATGGCCAACGGCGCCGATCGATCGAGTGCGAGCGCGGTGCCGAGCAGCGCGGCAGCGATCAGCCGCGCCGGCCAGCGGCGAGGTGGGGCGAGTCCTGCCGGAGGTCCAGCGGGTGGCGATTCGAGGAGCACGTCCATGACGGCGACGGTACGGAAACTCCGGCGTGACGTCGTCCGCCCTTTGGCGGACCACTACGGTGGTCCGCATGTGCGCCGGATGCATCTCCACCGTTGACTCCTACGTCTACGCCGGGGTGGTGCTGGCCGCCGCCGTCGAGACCGGCATCTGCCGAGTCCGTGCGATGCTCGACGCCGAATACGCGGCCGAGCGCCACGTGCAGGCGTGGGATCGCAACGCGGCGTTCTGCGCCTACATGGGCCTCGACGCCGTCGAGGTCCTCGGCCCGAAGCCGACCGCAGCTGCAGTGGCCGAGCCGCGCTGGCTGCCGGCGATGGGTCTGGCGATGGCGCCTGCGTGAGGACGCGCCTCCTCTACGCAAGCTCGATCATCGCTTACATCGTCATCACGTTCTTCACCAAGCGTTTGCTGACGTGGAACCTGGCGATGCTGTACTTCATCGTCACGCTCGACCTGCTGCCACGCCTGTACCGCCGCATCTTCCACGGAGGCACCGCACCGACCACATCGGCGACACCGCACGGAGTTGAGCTGTGAGTTGGGCTGCACACGAGTTCGAGCACTACTTCCTGCAGAAGCACGTCGGGGTCAAGGCGTCGTTCCTGGGACTCGTCGTCGGTGCATCGATCCCCGACCTGTTCACCAAGAAGTTCGTGTACGGCGCTGCCAACCCGGCGCAGTTCCATCGTGGTTGGCCGGGCGTCGGCTTCACGCACTCGTTCATCTTCGGGCTCTTCCTCGCGGTGGTCGTGCTGGCGATCACCCGAAGTCGCAACTGGGCCGCAGGCATCCTCATCGGCCAGTGGGCGCACGTCGCCACCGACATCTGCGACACCGCTGGCGTGATGCCGTTCTTCCCGTTCTCCACCGAGAGCTTGACGATCTCGATGTGGAAGCACGCCGCTGCCGCCGGCCGGCACGGCGACGCCGCCGGCTACTACTCCAGCCTCGGCGGCGTGTGGGACTTCTTCTGGTTCGTGATGGTCATCCTGTTCGCCCGCAAGGTGCTGAAGGCCGAGTACTTCCGCACGGTGGTGGTGCCGGCGGACATCGGCGTGTGGTCGTGGTTCCACCGCCGCCTGCACCTCAGCGCCAACGGCATGCTGATCGTCTACCGCACGTACTTCATGTACGGCTTCTGCCGCATGACGGCGTGGTTCCTCTACGCCCGCTTCGACGTGAAGACGCCGTTCCAGCCGACGTGGGGCGGACCCGAATACCTCCCCGGCCACGACCTCAGCAACGCGACCGTCCCGGAGATGATCTTCCGCACGGCGATCGGCGGGGTGCTGTTCGCCGGGTTCCTGTGGCTGTTCTGGATCGTGCTCGGCAAGCGGCTGTGGAAGCGCGGCTACGACCCCGCCGTCACCCATCGCGGCACCGGTCTGCACGCGGTGTTCCACTAAGCGCGCGGCGGCGCCAGTCGCGGGTCGTCGGTGCAGATCACGTCGAAGCCGGCGGCGGCCATCTCGGCGAGCAGCGCCGAGTCGTTCGTGTTCCACCCGACGACGCACAGCCCTGCCTCGTGCACGCGTTCCATCCACTCGCCCGCGAGGCGCGGCACCATCCACGGATCGCTGTCGAAGCACGGGTGGACGATGCCGCAGCCGAGCCGGGCCGCGAGCTCCAGCGGGTCGGCGGCGCGGTCGTGGTACAGCACGGACGCCGGGAGGCGGCCGTCGGCGACGACGGCAGTGACGACGTCGGGGTTGAACGAGCCGATCACCGTGGAGTCGGACAGCGGTGACGCGACGAGCGCATCGATCGTCGCGCGCAGCCCCTCCGGTGAGACGACCTTCACGTCGAGGTACAGCCCGAGGCCCAACGGATGCAGCCGCTCCGGAAGCTCGACGAGGAGGGCGGCCGGCGAACCCGACAGCCGTTCGAACGTCGTCCGATCGATGTCGGCCAGCAGCACCCTGTTCGCACCGTCGACGATCCGCCGGTCGTGGAACAGCACGAGGGTTCCGTCGCCCAGCTCCTGCACGTCGATCTCGACAGCGTCGGTGCCGACCTCGGCGGCGACGGCCAGGACCTCGATCGAGTTGGCGATGCCGAGCGCTGCGCCCCCACGATGGGCCATCACGGCGCTCGTGCCCGGCGGCGACCAGTTGGGCAGCAGCATCAACGAGCGATCACGGTCAGTCGGACGCGCCGGACAGCTTGAGGCGGCGCATCCGCCAGTTGGCGAGGAGCAGGACGACCAGCGTGACGATGAGCAACCGCGCCACCGCACCACCGCCGTCGGGGATGCCCTCGCGTTCCAGTCGTCGTGGCGGGTTGTCGATCAGGCCGACGAAGATCGCCCGCGACTCCCACGTCGGCGAGAGCTGGGCGATGCCGGTGAGGACCGAGCCGAGGAGCCGCTCGATCAGGAACACGACGGCGAGCGACCAGACCGCAGTCCGCCGGGTGATGCAGCCGATGAGGATGAACAGCGCGACGTAGGCGATGCCGCCGACGGCAGCAGCGAGGTACGCCGGGCCGGCGCTGCTCGGGCTGTCTGCGACGAACGCAGCGAGCGCGGCCGCAGGGGCGATCGTCAGCAGGGCCACGACCGACCCGCCCATCCATCGACCGAGCACGATCTGCCACGTCGGCGTCGGCGACAACCACGTGAAGTGGAACGAGCCGGAGCGGATCTCGGCCCCGAGGACGGAGTCGCCGATGACCAGCGCCGTGATCGGCATCATCAGGCTGAAGATCCCTTCGGCGGCGACCCGAGCGAAGGCTCGATCAGGCGTGCCGCGCAGCGCGTGCGCCAGCAATCCGAACAGCACCGCGCCGAGGCAGGGCAAGATGATCGCTGCCCACCGCTTCGGCGGGAAGCACGACCGCCAGGTGTACCCGAGGATCGCCAGCAGCCGCGACCGCGGTCGCCGCCTCGCTGCCGACGCCAACCCGACCGCGCTCATCGGACGAGCTCCCGGAACAGGCTCTCGAGCGAGTCGTCGAGCGCCCGCACCTCGAGCAGCCGGATCGACGAGGCCCGCGCCAGCTGCGGCAACGCGATGGCCAGCTCGCGAGCTTGCAACGTCTGCACGATCAGCTCACCGCGGTTCGGTTCGAAGTTGACGCCGGTGACCGAGTCCAGCCCGACGAGCGCAGCGGCGAGGCGTCGACCATCGTCGGCGCGCACCAGCACGTGACGCGGCGTGTCGTCCATCGCGTCGCGGATCGCGCGGTGGCCACCGGCTGCTGCCAGTCGGCCGTGCACCAGGACGATCACCCGCTCAGCCAGTCGCTCGACCTCGTTGAGCACGTGCGAGCTGACGATCACGGTGCGGCCGCTCGCGCCGAGCCGCTTGAACAGCGCGATCAGCGAGGCCCGCTGCACCGGGTCCGCGCCGTTGAGCGGCTCGTCGAGGACGAGCACGTGCGGGTCGGTGACGAGCGCCGCGGCGATCTTCGAGCGTTGACGCATCCCCTTGCTGAAGGTCTCCACGCTCCGGTCGGCGACGTCCAGCAGGTCGACGGTCTGCAGCGCGGTCTCCGGTGCGGCGCGGTCGGTGACGCCGTGGAGGTCGGCGAGGTAGCGCACGAATTGACGGGCGGTGAGGCCGGCGGGCACGGCGTCGTCCTCCGGCACGAGTGCCATCCCGGCGTGCACCGATCGATCCCGTCGCGGGTCGACGCCGTTGACCCGCACCGAACCCTCGTTGACGCCGACCAGCCCGGTGATGGCGCGCATCAACGTCGTCTTGCCGGCACCGTTCGGCCCGAGCAGGCCGCTGACGCCCGGCCCGAACGAGCACGTCAGCTCCGACAGCGCGACCTTCGGCCCGAACCACACGGAGACGCCGGCGACCTCGACGGTGGCGTCGTCGGCCATTGCGGGATCGCGGACCACTGCGTCGTCGAGCGACATCAGCGCTCCACCCATCGATATCGGCGCCAGAGCACCACCAACCCGGTGAGCACGACGGCGAGGTAGCAGGCCACGGCCAGCGCGCCGCCGCCCTCGACCCCGGTCAGCGGCAGCTCCTTCGCGTTCTGACCGAAGAAGACCAAGTCGCGCAGGTAGAGCGGCAGCACGAACAGGTTCACCAGGGCGCCGTAGGAACCGCCCGTCGCTGTCGACCAGTCGCCGACGATGACCCCGGAGGCGATCGACGTGATGAGGAAGAGGCCGATGATCGCCGAGCCGGCGACGATGCGTCGATCGGTGAGCGACGAGAGCGCGCATCCGACGACGGCGAAGTAGACGGCCAGGAGGAGCACCGAGATCGGCACCTGGGCCAGCACGGAGAGGTGGCCGGTGAAGTAGTCGAGCGCGCCGTCGCTGATGAGCATGTTGCCGAGGAACAGGACGACCTGCGGCAGGAACGAGAAGGCGAACAGGATCGTGGCGATCGAACCCACCTTGGCGACGACGTAGTCGAGGCCGATCAGGGGGCGGGCGAACATCAGCGGCAGCACGCGCTGTCGCCGATCCGGGCACAGCACATCGGGAGCGACGATGGCAACGAACAGCAACAGGGCCGACGAGACGCCGACGTAGTCGCGGTAGTCGATGATCTCGATGCGGTCGCTGCCGAACTGATCGCGAGTGACGTAGCCGATGCCGACGTTGACGATCGCCGGCACGGTGACGACACCGAGGAGCAAGAACGGTGCCACCTTCTGCCGCCACGCCCGACGCAGTCCGAGCGCGCGACGCATGGACGCCTTGTACAGCGCGAACGTTGCTGCGCCCCGCCGGCCACGAGGGCCGTCGTAGGGCCGGTAGCCGCGGTCGTAGACGGCACCGCCCGTGGTGGTGCTCATGCGAGCTCCTCGCTGCGGCGCACGAACACCTCGTCGAGCGAGGTCAACCGCGTCGACAGCCGGAACAACGGCAAGCCGTGCTCGGCAACGACGTCGCGCAGGAGATCCATGTGCTCGTCGCCCTCCAAGGTCACCTCGACGAGACCGTCGATCTGCACGGCAGCGACAGATCGCTGCGCGAGCGCGGCAACGAGCTCGTCGCCGTGACGGCCGACGTCGACGGTGACGATGCCCGTGCGCTCCAGCAGCGACTCGGTGCCGCCCGACACGACGAGCTTGCCGCCGTCGATCATGACCACGTGATCGCACACCTGCTGCACGTCATCGAGGAGGTGCGTGGCCATCAGCACCGAGATCCCGAACGTGCCGAGACGGGCGACGAGCGACAGCATCTCCTCCCGTCCGAGTGGGTCGAGGCCCGCGGTCGGTTCGTCGAGCAGCACCAGCTCCGGATCGCCGACCAGTGCCTGGGCCAGCTTCGTGCGCTGGCGCATGCCCGTCGAGAAGCCGCCGATCGGGCGGAAGCGAGCCTCGTCGAGGCCGACGAGATCGAGGATGTCCGACGCTCGCTGTCGAGCAGCGCGCGCGGGCAGGCCGCTCAGCTCACCGAACGTCGACACGACGTCGGCGGCGGTCTGGTCGAGCGGCAGGCAGTCGTGCTCGGGCATGTAGCCGAGCCGCGAGCGCACGCCGATCGGGTCCTTGTCGACGTCGATCCCGCAGACCTCGATGCTGCCCTCGGTGGGATGGGCGAGGCCGAGCAGGAGGCGGAACATCGTCGACTTGCCGGCGCCGTTGGCTCCGACGAGCCCGATGCGGCCGGCGGGCAGCTCGAGCGTCAGATCGTCGAGTGCGGTGACGCTCGGGTACCGCTTCGTCAACCCCGTCAAGCGGAGGAGCGGCCCGTCGTTCACGCCCGGAGTATCGCAGGCGCGTGACGCAGATCGACCTCAGGGTGGATCGGGGCAACAGCGAAGTAGCTTCCCTCCGGTGCGCGTGCACCTCTGTGGCGTCCGAGGTTCCTTTCCCACCACCGGTGCGGCGTTCCTCGGGGTGGGCGGCAACACGTCGTGCGTCGCCATCGCCGCCGACGATGGCCCGCCGACGCTGATCCTCGACGCCGGCACCGGCCTCACCAACGTCACCCGCCTGCTCGACGGACAACCGTTCGTCGGCACGATCCTGCTCGGGCACATGCACTGGGATCACGTGATGGGGCTGCCGTTCTTCGCCGCCGGCGACCACCCCGACGCGCGAGTCCACCTGCGACTGCCGGAGCAGGGCGTCGCCGCTGACGAGCTCGTCGACCGGATGATGTCGCCGCCGCTGTTCCCCATCGACCACCGCGGGCTGCGCGGCGAGTGGACCTTCTCCACCTACGGGGCCGACACGTTCGAGGCGGGCGCGTTCACCGTGACCGCCCGCGAGATCCCGCACCCGGGCGGGCGGACGATGGGCCTGCGGATCACCGACGGCCGATCGACGATCGCCTTCCTCTCCGACCACGCTCCGCACGACATCGGTCCCGGCAACGATGGCCTCGGGGCGCTGCACCCGGCGGCGGTCGAACTGGCCGACGGCGTCGACGTGCTGATCCACGACGCGCAGTACACCGCTGCGGAGCTCCCGGCGAAGGCGACGTGGGGGCACTCTGCTGCGCCGTACTGCATCAACCTCGCCCGGCACTGCGGAGCGCAGCGCGTGCTGCTGTTCCATCACGACCCGAGCCGCACCGACGACCAGGTCGACGCCGTGCGCAACGAGCTCGCTGCAACCGCGGGCGGCATCGACGTCGGCATCGCACGCGAGGGCATGACCGTCGTCCTGTGACGTCGCGCGCGGTGTGTTCACATCGCCGTCACACATCGAGAACGCACTGCGCACCCGCGCCGGTCAGGCTCCGGCCCGCATGTCCGACGAGCTGCTGACGATCGAGCGGGTCGCGGTCCTCCATCGCGTCGCGCTCTTCCGTGACGTCGCCGGTCACGAGCTCGCTCCCGTGGCCCGGCTGCTCGAGGAGGTCCGCCTGCCCGCCGGCGTCACGTTCATCGAACGCGGTGCACCGGAAGACTGGTTGTTCGTCATCGCCGACGGCGCCGTGCGCGTCCACGTCGGCGCCCGCACCCTCCGCCTGCTCGGGGCCGGCGACGTCGTCGGCGAGCTGGCCGTGCTCGCCCCCGCACCGAGGTCCGCGTCGGTCACCACGACGGAGCCGACGCTGCTGCTGCGGTTGCGACGACAGCCGTTCGACGAGCTGCTGGAAGATCGCCCGGAGATCGCCCGAGCGGTGATCTCCGCGCTCGCCCGGATGTTGCAGAGCGGAACGCCCGCCGCAGAAGGCGAATGACGGTGGCCGCGTCTGGCGCCTCCGATGGACGGGCCGTCCTGCTGCTCGCCGCCCAGGCGTTCGCACTGGGGCTGACCGTTGCCTGGATCACGATCCCGGCGAGCGCCATCTTCCTCGAGGCGTACGGCGCGGGAACGCTGCCGTTCACCTACATCGGCGCTGCGGCAGCAGGGGTCGGCGCGAGCGCGCTGCTCAACCGCGCCTTTCGCCGACGATCGTTGATGGCGGTGACGAGCCGGGTGCTCGGTGGCTTCGCGGTGACGCTGGCCGTCACCTACGCCCTGCTCCGCACCTCCGGCGACTGGGTGTCCGTCTTCCTGCTCGTCCTCATCCCGATCGTCGTGCCGGTCGGGTTCATGTTCGTCGTCGGGCAGGCGGGCACGCTGCTCGACGTCCGCGCGCTGAAGTCGTTCTACCCACGCGTGATCGCCGGCTTCGCGCTCGGCCTCGTGGCGGGCGGCCTCGCCTCGCCGGCTGCGATCGAGCTGCTCGGCAGAACCGATGGGCTGCTCGCCGCCGCGTCGGTCGTCGCCCTTGCGTTCCTGCTCCTCGCCCGAACGACCGAGCGCACGTTCTCGGCGCAGCTGTCGGCCGTCGAGGCAAGCGGTTCGGGCCAACGCTCGGCCCGTCCGACGCTGGCGTCGCTGATGCGCAACCGCTACGTGCTCGCCATCGCCTCGTTCCAGATGCTGTCCGCAGCAGAGAGCCAGTGGCTGGACTTCCTCGTCTACGACCGGGCGGCGCAGCGCTACGACTCGAGCGAGGCGCTGGCCGGGTTCATCGGCACCTTCACCGCCATCACCTACGCCACCGACATCGTCTTCCTGCTCCTCGTCGCGGGCGTGCTGATGCGACGCTTCGGCCTGCGCTACGGCCTGGCCGCGAACGCGATCGTCGTGCTGGTGCTCGTCACCGCCACCATCGTCGCGTCATCGACCCAGGGAGCAACGACGACGTTGGCGTTCGTGCTCGTCGCCGCCAGCAGAGCCAGCGATCTGACGCTCAGCGACGGCGCCACGCGAACCTCGCTGAGCGCGGCGTACCAGGCGATCCCCACCGCCGAGCGGTTGGCGGCGCAGGCAACCGTCGAGGGGCTCGCAGTGCCACTGGCGATCGGCCTCAGCGGCATCGTGCTCATCGTCATCCGGGCAACGGTCGGCACGTCGGGCATCGCCCTTCCGGTCGTCACCTCCGCGGTCCTCGGCGCTTGGGTCGTGGTCGCGCTCGCGGTTCATCGCGGCTACCGCACCAACCTGCTGACGAACCTCCGACGCCGCACGTTGAACCCAGTCGGGCTGACCATCGACGACGGCCACACGCTCGCTGCGATCGAACGCCTGCTGGACAGCGACGACGAACGAGACGTGCGGCTCGGCATGCAGACGATCGAGGCAGCTGAGCATCCCGAGCTCGTTCCGTTGCTGCGCCGGCTGGCGGGCGACGAGCGATCGGGCACCCGCGCCCACGCGCTCGAGCGCCTGGCGACGATCGACGCCGGTGCTGCCGCTACGTCTGCACGCGCCGGGTTGCACCACCCGACCGCAGCCATCCGCGCGACCAGCAGCGTCGTGCTCGGACGGACGGGCGCCCGCGACGATCTGGCGGCGATCGTCGAGCGCTGGGCCGACCACGATCATGAGGTGAAGGCAGCCGCGGCGGGCGCCATCTGGCAGCTCGGCGACACCGCCGAGCACGACCAGCTGATGGCCGACCTCACCGAGCTCGTCGCCGGCGGCGCGCCGGGCGGAGCGCAGCTCGCGGCGAGGGTGATGGCGCAGTGCGAGCCCGTGCACGGTGCCGATCGACGCATCGTCGGCAACCTGGTCCGCCACACCGACCCGAACGTGGTCTCGGTCGCGCTCGGTGCCATCCGCTGGGATCACGATCACGGGCTGTTCGACGACGTCGTGGCCCACGCCTCGACGCGACGAACGCTGCCCGCCGCGGTCGGCGCGCTCGTCGGCGGCGGCACCTCGATCGTCGCCCGGATCGGCGGGATCATCGATGACGCGACCCTCCCCCGCGATGGCCGGATGGCGCTCATCCGAGCCTGTCGCGACATCGGTGGCGTCGACGCCGCAGCGATGTTGGCGCCCCGCCTGCTCGATCGCGATCGGGCCGTCGGGCTCGCCGCGGCACGAGCGCTCGCGGCGATCGGCCAACCCGCGCCGCCGGAGCTGGACGAGATGATCCGCACCGATCTGGTCGATGCGACGCATGCGATCCGCGCCATGGTGGTGCTCGGCGACGTCGCCGCGTTCGTCGCAGTGGCACGCGCCGTGGCCGACGAGCTGCAGCTGCTGGAGCAACGGCTCTCGGCGGCGCTCGCCGTGCGCCACGGCGTCGACGGGATGCGCGAGGTCGCAGTTCGCCTGGCCAAGGACGACACCCATGCCCACGCACTCGCACTGGAGTGGTTGGACGTGACGCTGGCCGGTGACGATCGGCCGTTCCTCGCGCTCGTCGAGCCCACGTGGCGGCCGGAGGATCGTCTGCGCGCGCTGGAACGGTGGTTCCCGTTGCCCCCCGTCGATCCGGCCGACGTGCTCGCCGATCTGATCGACGATCCCGACGATCGCTGGCGTCGCCCGTGGATCAGCAGCTGCGCGTTGCTCGCCGCCGCAGACGCCGGGATGCCCCTCGACGACCGTGCGCCGACCGGGTCGGACTGGATCGTCGCGGAGACGTTCGCCGCGATCCGCAGCGGGCGCCGCACGAGGTCACAACCCGGCTGACGGACGGCAGTCGGCAACTACGATGCATCCGTGGCGGACATGCTCGAGCTCGCATCGCACCTTCCCGAGGTGAACCTGGCAGCGGGCGACGTCCTCATCCGTGAAGGCACTCGAACCGGCAGCATCTGGGTGATGATCGCCGGCTCGCTGCGCGTCATGGCCGATGGCGTGCAGGTCAACAGCATCACCCAACCCGGCGCACTCGTCGGCGAGGTGGCGGTGCTGCTCGAGCGCGATCACAGCGCGACGGTGGAAGCCGTCACCGACACCAAGTTGCGCTACGCAGCGGACGGCCATGCACTGCTCTCCTCCGATCCGGAGATCACCAAGTTCGTCGCCGTCGGGCTGGCCGAGCGGCTGTCGCTGGTCACCACCTACCTCTCCGACCTGACGAACCAGTACGCCGACGTGCCCGGCATCTCGATGGTGTCCGACGTGCTTCGTGGCCTCAGCAACCGGACCGGTCCCGCTGCCACGTCCGGTTCGGCACGCGAGCCCGACCCGGAGTACTGATCGTCAGAACACCGTTCGAGCCGGCGTCACCGCGACGGTGAGATCGATCTTCTCGACACCCATCATCGATGTCCACGTGGCCCGCCGTTCGTCGAGATCGAGCTCGATGAACGTCGGCGTCGGCCCGATCTGACGACCGGGGTTGAACACCCACGTGTCGCCGATGCGATCAGCCCACGCGCCCTCCGGTTTGAACGGCGGCTCGTGCACGTGGCCGGTCAGCACGACGTCGGGGCGGTGCTCATCGATCCACGGTCCGAGCTCCTCGTCGCCGTAGTGACGACGCCCGGTCCAACACGTCGGCGAGCCGACCGGCGGCCAGTGGTACACCCACACCCACCGGGCCGGGCGCCGCAGCGCGTCGCGGGCGAGCAGCGCACCGACCGCGTCGCGCCCGACGGGGCCGTCCCACCACGGGCAGATCGTGATCAGCGTGTCGCCGATCAGCAACGAGTCGCCATCGGTCGGCACGCCCGCGGCGCGCGCATCGGCCAGCCACAGCGCCGAACGTTCGCCGTTGCCGTCCTCGCCCGACAGGTCGTGGTTGCCCGAGCTGACCGCCAGTCGGCCGGCTCCGTTCACCAGGTCGAAGTACCGCAGCACGACGGCGATCTGCGCGTCGAGCGCCACGCTCGAGCTGATGTCCAACTGATCGCCGGCCATCACGACGAGGTCGAACGACGGCGCCGCCTCGACGACCCAATCGAACTGCGGCAGCTTGTAGTGGAGGTCGGAGACCAGGAGGATGCGCACGGTGCCCGCTGTCGGAGGGTGGTTCGGCGAGCTTACGTGCTCCGATCGTTCGCGAAGATCGTGCGACCCGTACTGTCGTCGTCATGATCAAGCTCAGCGTGTCCTACCCGAGCGGCGAAGGCACGACCTTCGACCACGACTACTACGCCACCTCCCACGTGCCGTTGTGCAACAGCACCTTCAAGCCGACCAAGACCGAGATCGACAAGGGCATCGACGGCCCGAACGTCGCCGGAGTGCACTTCTACTTCGATTCGATGGAGTCGCTGCAGGCCGCGTTCGGCGATCCGAAGATGGGCGATGTGATGGCCGACGTGGCCAACTACACGAACATCGCACCGGTGACGCAGATCTCCGAAGTCGTCGACTGATCGTTGCCGCCGGGCTCGACCCGGCTGTGCTTCACTGACCCGGTGGAGGCCACGACGGACGTCTTCGACCCGTTCGTGCCTCGGCTCGTCCGCGAGTGGGTCATCGACGATCCCGAGCGCCGGCATCGTCGCCTGCGCGGCACGCTCGTGTTCGCCGACGTCTCGGGGTTCACCAAGATGTCGGAGCGCCTGTCGCGCCGCGGCAAGGTGGGCGCCGAGACGATCGCCGGTGTGATCGAGACCTGCTTCACCCAACTGCTCGACGTGGCCCACTCGTTCGGCGGCACGTTGGTGCAATTCGGCGGCGACGCCGTGCTGCTGTTCTACCGAGGTGAGCACCACGAGCTGCGTGCCGCGGCGGCTGCGCTCGAGATGCGCCGGACGATGCGATCGCTCGGTGAGCTGACGCAACAAGCCGCTCGCGTGCGCCTGTCGATGACGATCGGCGTGCACACCGGCGACCACGACTGGTTCCTCGTCGGACGGTCGCACCGCCAACTCGTCGTCGGCGGTGCGGCCGGGTCCGAGCTGATGCGGCTGGAGAGCGCCGCCGAACGCGGCCAGATCCTCGTCAGCGCGGCGACGGCAGCGGCGTTGCCGACGCGCAACGTGAACGGCGGCAGGTTGATCGGCCGGATCGACGCACCTGTCGAACCCGTCGAGTTCCTCGCTGCACCGGTGACGATGGCGGACTACGTCGCCGTGGGGCTGCGCGACACGATCGCCGCGGGCCGCGTCGACTCCGAGCACCGCACGGCCACCGTCGCCTTCGTCGAGTACCGCGGGTTCGACGCGGTGATCGAGCAGCACGGTCCCGACGAGGCCGCCCGACGCTTGGACGCGTTGGTCGCAGGCGTGCAGGTGGCGATCGATCGACGCGGCATCTGCTTCCAATCGGCCGACCTGGCGGTGGACGGCGGGAAGTTCTACCTCAGCGCCGGCGCACCCCGCAGCACCGGCCACGACGAGGAGCACATGCTGCTCGCGCTCAACGAGATCGTCGCACTGGACGTCGGGCTGGAGCTGCGCGCCGGCGCCAACAGCGGTTCGGTCTTCACGGGCGAGATCCGCAGCCGGCTCCGGTCGACGTTCATCACGATGGGCGACCCGGTGAACCTCGCGGCACGGGTGATGTCGAAGGCGGCTCCACGGTGCGTGTACGCGACGCGCCCGGTGCTCGACCGATCGCGCACCACCTTCGAGCAGGCCGCGGTCGCACCGTTCATGGTGAAGGGCAAGGCCAGACCCGTCGAGGCGTTCGCGGTCGGCGCGGCGCGCAGCACGCGCACCGAGATCGCCGCGTCGAACCTGCCGCTCGTCGGGCGCGAGGTCGAGGTCGAGTCGTTCCGGGCCGCACGCGACGCGGCCGAGACCGGATCCGGCACGTACGTGCGCATCCTCGCCGACGCCGGTGCGGGCAAGAGCCGGCTGCTCGACGAGCTGGAGGCGACGGCCGCTCCGATCGCGTTCCACCGCGTTCGGTGCCGGCTGTACCAGGCGTCGACGCCCTACTTCGCGTTCAGCGATCTCCTGCGAACCCTGGTCGGCATCGGGGCGACGAGCGCGGAACCCGAGGATCGGATCGCCGAGCTCCGTGCCGTGGTCGGCGCCCACGCCCCCGACGTGCTGCCGTGGCTGGCGTTGATCGGGGCGGCGTGCGGGCTGGACGTGCCGGCATCGCCGGAGGTCGACGAGCTCGACCCCGAGTTCCGCAGGACGCAGCTCGAGTCGGCGGTCGTCGGGCTCCTCACGCGCCTCCTCGTCGAGCCGATCGTGCTCTGCTTCGAGGACGCGCACTGGATGGACGACGCCTCGTGCGAGCTGCTCGACGCGCTCGTCCGCGACCTCGGCGGGCGCCCGTGGGTGGTGCTCGTCGCCCAGCGCCCCGACCCCACCGGACCGACCGACCGCATCCGTTCGCCGGACGTGCCGATCGACCTGCGCCCGCTCGACGCGACCGCGCTGGCCACCCTCGTCTCGCTGGTCGCAGCCGCCGACCCGCTGCCCCGGCATCAGGTGGACGCGTTGGTCGAGCGCTCGGGCGGCAACCCGCTGTTCCTGCTCGAGCTGCTGAACGCAACGATGGGGGGCGGCGACGTCGACGCGCTACCGACGTCAGTCGAAGGTCTGCTCACGGCCCGCATCGACCGACTGGCCGCTGCGGAGCGCACGCTGCTGCGCCACATCTCGGTGCTCGGTGCGGCGTTCGACGTGCGCTACATCGCCGATGTCGCCCCGAGCGACCTCGATCGATGGGACGACGCACTCGCCCGCCTCGACGAGTTCGTGCGACGCGACGACGAGGGCTGGGTGTGGTTCCGCCACCACCTCGTCCGCGACGTCGCCTACGAAGGCCTGCCGTACCGGGTGCGCCGCGACCTCCACGAGCGCGTCGCCGAGTCGATCGTGCGCAGGGTCGGCGACGACGTCGACGGGGTGGCGCCGCTGCTCTCGCTCCACTACTTCCGAGCCAGCCGCGCCCCGGAGGCGTGGCTGTTCTCGACGACGGCTGGCGACCGGGCGGCGGCGATGTTCGCCAACGTCGACGCGGTGACGCTGTACCGCCGCGCCCTGCAGGCGGCGAGCCAGCTCCATCTCGACGGCCCGTCGCGGGCTCGCGCCCTGACATCGCTCGGCGACGTCGAGGATCGCGCCGGGATGTTCGCCGACGCCCGACGTTCGTACGCAGCCGCCCGGCATCTGCTGCGTGGCGACCGGCTGGCCGAGGCGCGGATGTTCCTCAAGACGGCGTTCATCGACGAGCGGCAGGGACGGTTCGCCGGTGCGGTGCGTTCGATCCACCGTGGCCTGCGCGCCCTGGACGGCGTCGACACCGCGGACGTGGCCGCCGTCACCGCTGCCGACGAGCAGCGCGCCGAGCTGCTCGGCTGGTCCGCCGCCATCCGCGTTCGCCAGGGCCGCTTCGCCGAGGCCGCGTCCACCAGCGAAGCGGCCGTGCTGCTGTCGTCGCGGCACGGCGAGAGCGCGGCGACGGCGCGGGCGCTGCTGACCCTCGACTACGCCCGCCACAGCCTGGGCGAGGACGTCGATCTGAGCGGGTCACGGCGGGCGCTGGACATCTCGACCGACCTCGGCGACATCGCCGGCGAAGCGACCGCGGCAAACGTGCTCGGCGGGTTCGCCTACTTCGCCGGCAGGTGGGACGAGGCCGTGACCCTGTACCGGCGTTCGCGCTCGGCACGCGAGCGCACGGGCGATCCCGTCGGGATGGCCACCGCCAACGCCAACCTCGGCGAGATCCTCGTCGAGCAGGGCGCGTTGGACGAAGCCGACGCGCTGCTGGCGACAGCTGCCGCCGTGTGGCGCGCCGCCGGCGACGCATGGGGCACCGCGTTCGCCGGGCGGCTGCGCGGCCTCGCGCTCGCCCGCGCCGGCGACTTCGACGGCGCCGACGCCGTGCTCCGTCAGGCTCGTCGCGAGCTCACTGCGATCGGCGCCGCGCCCGACGTCGTCGAGACGGACGTGGCGATCGCCGAGCTGCTGCTGCTGCGGGGCCGCCGAGAGGAAGCCATCGAGCTGCTCGACGCGATCATCGCCGCCGATCCGACCCGTGCGGGCTTGGAGCACGTGCTCGCGCCCGTCCTCCGGCTGCGCGGCACCGCCCGCGCGGCGATCTCCGAGCACGACGGCGCCGACGACATCGCCCGCGCGCTCGCCATCGCCCGCGAACGCGGCGCCGACCAGGACGTCGCGCTCTGCCTGCGCGCCGAACGGCTCGTGCGGTCGTGGCGAGGTGAGCACCTCGACGAGGCGAGCGCCGCGGAGCTGAACGACATCGAGCAGCGACTCGGCCTCGGGCCGCGACTCGAGCCGAGCCGCAGCCCGCTCGTCAGCGGAACCTGATCGCCGGGTCGGCGGCGAACTTGACGAAGTACTGCAGCCGCCCGTCGGTCTGGTACGTGATGGTGATGCACGGCAGCGGCTCGGGGATGCCCAGCTTGTCGCGGACCCGGGCGATCAGCACGCGGTTGTTGCACTGAGCGATGATCCGCGTGCCGTCGATGTAGACCGCTGCCTTCAGCCGATCGACGAGCGAGATCTTCTGCGTCGTGACGACGGTGATCGACGCGATCGGCCCACCGGGGGCGGTGGTCGGGAAGCCGAGGTGGTAGCCCGTCGTGCAGTTCGATCCCCCACAGGCACCCGGCGCCCCGGAGTCCGGTGCGATCGTCACCGTCTCGTTGAACTCCGCCGGCGCACTGAAGGCCAGCGACGACTTGCCGGGGTCGGTCGCCGACGCCGAGCACACCGTGGTCCCCGAGCAGTCGACGATCACCGTGCCCGACGGCAGGACGTCCACGCCGGTGGCGCAGTCGGAGACCGCGCCGGACCCACCGGCATCCGTTGCATGGGCGACCGCGCAGATGACGAGGTCGTTGCCGACCGGGAGGCCAGTGAGCGTCGTCGAGAACGGGGTCGTGCTCTGCCCGTTGGCCGTCGCGGCGAGGTGCTGGGCGACGACGCCGTTGACCGTGATGTCGATGCCGTCGAGGCTCGAATCGATCGTGTCGTTGACGATCGCCGGCAGGTCCTGCAGCGCGGTGACCACCGAGCACGAGCTGCCTGGCGCACCGGAGCTGACCGCCTGCATCAGCGGTCCACTGCATCCGGCACCGGCGATCGTGAACGCCTTGATCACCATCGTGCTGATGCCGGTGACCGGCGCGTAGCTGCCATCCCCGTCGGTGAACAGCACCATGAGGTCCTTGCTCGCCGTGGACGGCGCAGCCAGCATGTCGCGAGCGCGGGTGATGCCGAGGTCGAACTGCGTTCCGCCGCCCGGCGTGAACGCACTGAGCGTGTCGGTGAAGCTCGACGGCGGCGTGAGCGGGACGGTCTGCGTCGACGGGAAGGCGACGACGCCGACCTTGGCGATCGGTGAGCGCGCTCCGGTCGAGTTGGCGACGACGTTCAACGACGCAGCCTTCTCGCAGTCGAGCACGGTGTTGGTCGGTGTGCCGCACGACAGGCCGGTCGTCGTGCTCGAACTGCCGGACGTGTCGAGCACGAACACGAGGTCGGTGTCCTTGGCGGCGACGCCCTGGCCGAGATCGATCGTGCCCGCGACGGGGACCGGGTTGCCGGAGACGTAGGCGGCGTTGTCGGCTGGGCTCGTCAGCGTCGTCGACAGCGACGTGCCCCCTCCGATGGTGCCGGCGTCGGCGTTGGCCGTCACCGCTCCCGTGGACACGATCAAGGCGGTCGCGATGCACGCGACCAGTGAGCGCTTCATACCCGTCCCCCTCGTCTGCGGCGTCCGCTGCAGCACTGACGAGCACCATACGAAGGCGAAACCTCACCGTCGAGGGTGAGAGTGCATGCGCGCACACCGTTCACATGCTGGTCACACAACCACCACCTGTGGCGCACGACCGCGGACGGACGGTGCCGAGCCGAGCCGTCAGCTTGACGAATCGAGCCGTGGCGTCAGGCCATCCAGGCACGGACGATCGCATCGACGTGTCGATGGTCCGTGCCGCAGCACCCGCCCAGGACGCGCAACCCGGGCATCGCGCTGCGCAGCGTCGTGTACCTCGCAGCGAGGTCGTTCGGGTCGCCGTCGTCGAGCTCGGTCATCTCGTCGAGCTCGGCGTGGCTCAGGCGCGACGCGTTCGCGCGGACTCCGCCGATGCGCGCGATCCAAGGCGATCCGGCGTCGAGGACATCGGCGAAGTGCGTCGGGTGCGCACAGTTGATCATGTAGTGGAGCGCAGCACCGTCCGTTGCCGCATCCGTCGCCTCGATGGCCTCGCCGAGCGGCTGGCCCGAAGGCAGCCGTCCGTCCGTCTCCACCGTGAACGACACCACGACCGGGATGTCGGCAGCCTGTGCGGCTCGCACGACCCCGATCGCCTCCTCGACGTACCCCATCGTGATCGCTGACACGACGTCGGCCCCGGCTGCTGCCATGTGGCCGATCTGGAACGAGTGGTAGTCCGCGGCGGCGTCCGCGTCCATCACCGCATCGATGCGATACCCGTCGCCACGCGGGCCGACGCAGCCGCTGATCAGGAAGGGACGGGTGCCGCTCCACCCCGAGCGGACCTCTTCGACCACGTCGATGGACGCGCCGATGAGCTCGGCGAGCGCGGCACGATCGTGTCCGAGCGTCGCCGCCCAGTCCGGGTTCGCCCGCCAGGTCGGGGCCTCCAGGACCAGCGCCGAGTCCACCGACCGGGCGATCTCGGCGTAGTACCCGTAGTACTCGGTCAACAGCGCGCGACCGTCGGCCGTGCCCACCAGCGGATAGGCGGCGAACGCCGGGAGGTCGACATCTCGATGGAACACCAGCCACGTCTCCAACCCCCCGTCGGTGACGACGATCGAGTCGGTGGTCGGCCACGGCGTGCGAGAACGATGGTTGTTCATGACCACCACTCCACCACCGTCGGATCAAGCCTGCTCGGAGATCGCCTGAGGATCGGCTGAGGATGGGGCGCCGTGCCGGTCGCGGTGCCGGTCGATCATCGCCCCTGCCGCTCGAACCGCATCGATGACGTCGAGCCGGCGGCCTTCGGCGCAGCGTTCACGGAAGCGGTTCGGGTCGACGCGCGACTCGATCTCGGCGACGACCGTCGACAGCCGGATCGCCTCGGCGCCGTAGCTCGGGCGGAGGTGATCGGTCGTCGTTGCGGTGGCGAGCACGATGGCGCTGTCGTCGTCGCCGATCGCGACGAGCGTCTCCACCAGGTTTCGCAGCGTCGTCACCGCGTGCACGTAGTTGCCGTCGCGGGCGTACGCGTTCAGCGACGTGGCGTAGGCGTCGAGCGCCTCGGAGAACCGTCCCGATCGGGCGAGCTCCGTGGCCAACGAGACGCGAGCCACGGACTCGACGAACGGGTTGCCGATGTCGAGTGCGCGATCGATCGCGTCGGCGAACGTCGATGCGGCCTGTTCGCTGCCGGCCGCGCTGAGCGCCTCGCCTCGGGCGTACACGATCCACGCCTGATCGGATGGCGCGAGCGAGTCGAGGTCCACCTCGTCCAGACGCCGCAATGCGCCGACGCCGTCGCCGCCGAACGCCTTCGCGATCGCGTCGTTGACCGCAGCGACCGCGATCGAGTGCGGATCGTCGAGCGCCACCCCGAGGTCGCGCATCTCAGCCGTCAGGCGTGTCACGTCGTCGAGCCGACCGTCGTAGACCGCCACGTCGGAGAGGATCTCGTACGCCATCGCGCGGACCCGAGGGTCGGCCGAGGACGTCGCCGCCGTCGCGGCTCGGCGCGCCTCGATCAGGTCACCACGATTGGCCGCTGCCCCGGCAAGAGCGAGCCGGGCACCGATCAGCGCGTCCGGTGCGGCATCGGGCTGGCCGGCGAGCAGCAGCCGGCTCCACTCGACCGGCTCGTTCCAGAAGGTGGAGTACGCGGCCAGGTGCAACGAGCCGCTGATCTCCGCCGCCGTGTCCGGATCGTTGACGCGCGCCCATCGGTGAGCGGCGCGCACCTCGGCAACGATCGCGTTCAGGTGTGCCCGCGACCGCGCCTCCATCGGACCGCGAATGCCGCGGTCGATCGAGCGCATGAGCGCCGCCACGTGAGCCGCATGGCGGCCACGGACCTCGTGCTCCCGGCCGGACTCCTCCAGCCATCGCACGGCCACGCCGCGCACGGTGGCGAGCATGCGAAACCGCGTCACCGATCCATCGCCGATCGACACGAGCAAGGAGCGCTCGGCCAGTTCGGCCAGTTCGAACACGACCGATCGCCCGTCCGCGCCCACCACGGCGGTGGTCTCGTCCGCGGTGAAGGCACCGGCGAAGACCGACAGCTCCGTGAACGTCCGCCGCAAGGGTGCGTCGAGCAGGTTCGCCGACCACGACACCAAGGAGTCGAGCGAACGATGGCGGCGGATCGGTGAACGATGCGTCATCGGCATCGATGCACCAGGTCCGATCGAGCGCTCGAGCTCGTCGAACGTCATCGACCCGAGTCGAGCCGCCGCCATCTCCACCGTCAGCGGCAGCTGATCCAGCGAGGCGACGAGCGCGGCGATGCGTTCACGGCCTGCGTGCTGCGGATCCCAGTTCGGGTTTCCCGCCAGTGCACGGGTGGTGAACAGCTCCGTCGCCTCATCGACGGCCAGAGGGTGGACGGCCACGACCTGTTCGACGCTGACGCCCAGGCGAACCTGGCTCGTGGCCAACAGCCGCAACCTCGCGTCGCCGAGGCCGCACACCTCGTCGACCAGCGCGGCGACCTCGTCGATGACGTGCTCGCAGTTGTCGAGCACCAGCAGCGCGTCGCGCTCGGCGATCGAACGGATCGCAGCGGCGCGGTGATCTTGCTCGAGCACGACGTCCAAGGCTCGGGCGACCGAGTGGAGCACGAGGTCGTCCGCGTCGAGCACCGCCAGCTCGACGATCCCGGCCCCGTCCGTGAGCGACGGAGCGAGCTGGCGGGCCATCGCTCGAGCGAGCGACGACTTGCCCACACCGCCCGGGCCGGTCACCGTGACCACCCGTCCCGGCAACAACGCCCGGCGGATGGCGTCCAGCTCCGACGCGCGTCCGATCAGCTCACCGGTTCGGTCGTGCATCGCTGACGCCACGACCTCGGCGACGAACTGGTAGCCGCGACCACGCACGTTGCGAATGGTGTGCTGCTGGACGCCGTCGTCACCGAGCGCGCGACGGATCTCCTTGACGCGCGTCGTGAGGTTGGCCTCGGAGAGGAACCGATGTCCCCACACGCCATCGAACAGCTCGATCTTGGACACGACCCGGTCTCGGTGCTCGAACAGCACCGCGAGCAGGTCGAACGCCTGCGGTTCGAGGTGGACGACCTGGCCGTTGCGTCGCAGGACGCGTCTCGGGACGTCCAGCTCGACGTCGCCAAACCTGTCCGTCACCACCCCGCAACCGTAGAGCCCGCCGCCCCGGTGTCGTCGCTCCGGTCCACGGCGTGCTGTGATCGCGCCATGGTCGAGCAGGGAACGAACGTCGCCATCGGCCCGCTGGACGGGATCCGCGTCGTCGAGCTGTCGAACTGGATGGCCGCGCCGAGCGCTGCGGCGCTGCTCGCGGACATGGGCGCCGACGTGATCAAGGTCGAACCGCTCACCGGCGACGTCGTGCGCAAGATGTCCCGACCCGCCCGCCCCGACCCGAACGGGCCGGATGTGGATGCGTCGTTCCACGCCGACAACCGCGGCAAGCGCTCGATCGCGATCGCCATCGACCGGCCCGAGGGTGCCGCGTTGGTCCGCTCGATCGTCGCCGGCTCGGACGTGTTCCTCTGCAACCTGCTCCCCCGGCGCCAGGCCCGGTTCGGCCTCGATGCCGCATCGTTGTTCGCCGTGCGACCGACGCTCGTCCACGCCACCCTCACCGGCTACGGCCTCCACGGGCCCGATGCGGAGCGTCCGGGCTTCGACGTCACGTCCTTCTTCGGACGCGGCGCCGTCACCGACGCGTCGACCGAACCCGGCAACACCCCTCCCGCGCCGCGACCCGCGCAGGGTGACCACACGACGGCGATCACCGTCGTCGCCTCGATCCTCGCCGCGCTCCGGCTGGCCGAGCGGACGGGCGAAGGTCAGGTCGTCGACGTCAGCCTGATGGCGACCGCGGTGTGGACGATGACGACCGACCTCGCCGCAGTGCTCGTCGACGGACGGCTGCCGACCAAGCGCGACCGGTTCCACGGGATGAGCGTGCTGGCCAACCGCTTCCGGTGCGCCGACGACCGCTTCATCGTCCTCAACATGACCGAGGCTCGGTGGTGGCCGGCGTTCTGCGTTGCCGTCGGGCACGAGGACTGGATCACCGACGAGCGGTTCGCCACGATGAAGGCCCGCTACGACCGGATGCCGGAGATCACCGCGCTGATCGATGCCCTCTTCGCCGAGCGGTCACTGGCCGACTGGGGCGACCTGTTCGACGAGCACGGGCTGATCTGGGGGGCCGCGTCGACGCTCGCCGACCTCGCCGCCGATCCGCACGCAGCCGCCAGCGGCATGTTCCCGGAGATCGAGACGCGCGACGGCACCTTCCGCACCGTCGGCTCGCCGATCCGCATCGACGGCGCGGCGATCCACCCGCGGGGGCCGGCTCCGGACGTCGGCGAGCACACCGCGGCGGTGCTCGCCGAGGTCGGCGTCGATGCCGAGCACCTCGCCGCGCTCGTGGCGAACGGGGTCGTCGGCACCGCGTGACACCCCTTTCGTAGGGTCGTCCACATGGCTCGGAGGCGGTCTCCGAGCCGTTCGAAGGAGGACCCGATGAACGTGTTCGTGGCTGCCCCGCTGGGCCAGGAGGCCGACAACGACGACTTCTCGTGGACGGTCGCCGGTGAGCTCGTCACGCTCGCCGTCCGCCCCTGCAGCGACGTCGAGTGCGGCTGCCAGCGGAGCATGGCCGGCATCAGCAGCGCGAGGGCCACGTCGGTCTTCGTTGTCGCCGACCTGCCGATCACCCGTGCCGATTACGAGGTCGCGCTGCGCGACGGGCTCACCCGCCAAGGCTGGATCGAGCCCGACAGCAACCCGCCGTGGTTCCGCGAGTTCGTCGCGTTCCACGTCGAGGACGCAGCGATGCTGCCCGTCGGCGCGCCGCTGCGGCTGGAGGACGGCGAGTTCATCGTCCGCCGCTGGAGCGACGCCGCATGATCCGCTCGTCCGACAATCTGTCCACAAGTCATTTCTGCCTGATTCAAACAGAAGACCATTTTGGACAGATTTGGGTAGACTCGAGCGATGGACCGCTCGCTGACACCAGCTCGTCGACGGCGAATCGATGCGACGGTTGCCCAGCTGAGAGCTCTGCTCCCCTCGGATTGGACGATCGACGCCGTGAGGCAGGAGGGCGACGTGACGCGGGTGCGCATCGCAGACACTGGAGGCGTCGATGCGTCTGTGTCGCTGCTCACCACGGACCGGCTCGAGCCACGAGAGGTTCGGGGCATGTGGCTTCCGTCTGAACCAACCCTGGTCTCGGTCGACTGGCTGAGCGAACGTTCACAAACACTGCTGCGCGAGCGCGATGCGAGCTACATCGATCGAACGGGCAACGTCGACATCCGCCTCGCTCGTCCTGGGCTGTACATCCGGACCACGGGCGCCACCCGCGACCCCGATCCGACACCATCGAAGGCCCCGTCACTTCGAGGCCCGAGGGCCTGGGCGCTGTTGCGGACGCTTGCGGAGGTGCGGCCGCCTTATACGGCCGGCGAGCTGGCAGCAGCGCTCGACCTCGACGACGGATACGTCTCGCGCGCGCTCCAGGTGCTCACTGACGAGGTCCTCATCGAGCGCATTCCTCGCGGGCCCGTGACGGCGACACAGTGGGAGCCGCTGGTGCGCAGGATCGTTTCCTCGTACTCCATGTTGGACAGCAACTCGACCTCGACGTGGATCGCAGCTGCCGGCCCGGAACGACTCATCGCCGACCTACCTTCGCTTCGAGTTGGTCCGTGGGCCGTGAGCGGTTCGTTCGTCGCGTCAGCGGTCTCCGCGGTTGCAGCGCCCGAGTTGGCGGTGGTCTACACCGCCGATGCCGAACAGCTCGCCAAGGCCGCTCGACTCCTGCCGGCCAAGGTGGGCGCGAACGTCGTGCTTGCGGAGCCCTATGACCGCGTCGTCTTCGAACGCGGCCACGGCTCGACCGGCTTCCGGTCCGTGTCGATCGCACAGGCCACCATCGACTGCCTGACCGGGCCGGGCCGAATGCCGGCCGAGGGCGAGGCGCTCGTGGCGTGGATGCATCGAAATGAACGGCGCTGGCGGATCGCCAGCCTGAGAGCGTGACCAGGTGAGCACCCCTCCCCGGATCGAATACGTCGAGGCACGACGCGTTTTGCTCGATGTGCTGTCGGCGCTCCGTGACCAACTCGACGCCATCGTGCTCGTCGGGGCGCAGGCCGTCTACCTGCGGACGGCCGGACGAATGCCCACCTATCAACCGTTCACCACCGATGCGGACATCGTCGTCGATCCGAGCCGTCTGAACGACACTCCCGGCCTCGGTGAGGTGATGCGCTCAGCGAGCTTCGTGCTGACGAGCGAACCGGGCATCTGGGAGGCGAGGTTCCGACGTCCCGGCATCGCCGATGAGGTCTCGGTCCCGGTTGACCTGATCGTGCCGATGGAGGTCGCGGTCGGTCCCGGACGACGGTCCGCACACCTTGCCGGTGAACACGGCAGGCACAGCGCTCGTCAGAGCGAAGGGCTCGAGGGCGCACTCGTCGATCGTGGCCCACTCGAGGTCAGAGCGGTCGACCCGGCCGACGACCGATCCTTCGTGATCAACGTCGCCGGAGAAGGAGCGATGTTGGTCGCCAAGCTGCACAAGTTGGGCGACCGGCTCGCGAAACCGAATCGTCTCGACGCCAAGGACGCCGGCGACGTCTATCGATTGTTCGACGTCGTCGCGCCCGACGATGGCGGCCACGCTCACGAGCCTGCTCGCCGACGCGAGGTCGGCCGCAGCGACCTCGAAGGCGATCGCATACGGCGACGCGCTCTTCGGCACGGCAATCGCCACCGGCGTGCAGCTGGCCGTCGAAGCGCTTCGAACCACGATTCCCGGGCCGACTGCGGCGGCGGCGCTCACCGGATACTGGCGCGCGTTGCGCTCATCGCTCTGACCGTCGACGCACTGGACGACGTCAGCTGAGGACGGGGACGCCGGTGTTGTTTCGGACGTGTTCGAGGGTGACGTCGGGGGCGAGCTCGACGAGTTGGAGTCCGTGGGGGGTGATGTCCAGGACGCACAGGTCGGTGATGATCCGGTCGACGACCCCGACACCGGTCAACGGCAGGGTGCACTCGGGGAGGATCTTCATGTCGAAGCTGCCGTCTTTGCGCGTGGCGACGTGCTCCATCAGGATCACCACCCGGGCGACTCCGGCAACGAGGTCCATCGCTCCGCCCATGCCCTTGACCATCTTGCCGGGGATCATCCAGTTGGCCAGATCCCCCGAACCCGAGACCTGCATCGCCCCCAGGATGCTCAGGTTGATCTTGCCGCCACGGATCATCGCGAAGCTCTCGTGCGAACCGAAGATCGACGACCCCGGGATCGTCGTCACGGTCTCCTTGCCGGCGTTGATCAGATCCGCGTCGACCTCGTCATCGAACGGATACGGACCGATGCCCAACATCCCGTTCTCCGACTGCAACCACACCTCGATCGCCGGATCCACGTGGTTGGCGACCAACGTCGGCAACCCGATCCCCAGGTTCACGTAGAACCCGTCTTCCAGCTCGCGTGCTGCGCGGGCAGCCATCTGATCCCGATCCCAACCCATGCCGTCAGGCTCCCGTTCCATCGGCGCCAGACCGTGGCGTCACGGTGCGCTTCTCGATGCGCTTCTCCGGGTTCGCGTTGACCACGATCCGGTGCACGTAGATCCCCGGCAGATGCACATCATCCGGGTCGATCGCACCCGTCTCGACCAGCTCCTCGACCTCGGCCACCGTCACCTTGCCGGCCATCGCCACCGCCGGGTTGAAGTTCCGCGCCGTGCGCCGGAACACCAGGTTCCCCGACCTGTCGGCCTTCTGTGCTTTGACCAACGCCACGTCCGGCACCAACGCCCGTTCCATCACGAACACCTCACCGTCGAACTCACGGGTCTCCTTGCCCTCTGCGACCAACGTGCCGACTCCGGTCTTGGTGAAGAACGCCGGGATCCCCGCACCACCCGCACGCAACTTCTCCGCCAACGTCCCCTGCGGCGTGAACTCGACCTCGAGCTCACCCGCCAAGAACTGCCGCTCGAATTCCTTGTTCTCACCCACGTACGACGAGATCATCTTCGAGATCTGCCGCGACTCCAACAACCGACCCAACCCGAACCCGTCCACCCCCGCGTTGTTCGAGATCACCGTCAGACCCGTGCACCCGGTGTCGCGCAGCGCATCGATCAACGCCTCCGGGATCCCACACAACCCGAATCCACCCACCGCCAACAACTGACCGTCTCGGATCAGACCGCTCAATGCGTCACCGGCGCTGGCGTAGACCTTCGAGCTCACGAGATCACCCCCGATGCACGCAGCTCGGCGATCGACGTATCGTCGCGCCCGAGCTCGCGCAGCACCTCGTCGTTGTGCTCGCCGTGCAGGGCAGCCATCGGGTTCGCCGACGTCGGCGTCGCCGAGAAGCGCACCGGCTGGACGGCCTCCAGAACGCGGCCGAGCATCGGGTGCTCGCGCACGCGCAGCGCTCCGTTGTGGACGATCTGCCGGTCGAGCGGCACCTCGTCCAGATCGAGCGCCGGCGCGAAGGGCACGTCCTCGGCCTCCAGACGAGCGGCCAGCTCCGCCGTCGAGAACGTCTCGAACGCGCCGGCGATCGCCCCACCCATGTCCTCGCGGTGCTGACGACGAGCGAGCGGCGTGGCGAAGCGCTCGTCCTCGATCCACTCCGGGTGCCCGAGCGCCCGGAACAGACCGAAGAGCTCCTGTTCCGTGGTCACGTGGTAGATGAGGTGACCGTCCGCCGTCGTGCTGACTCGATACGTCCGCGACATCACCGTTCGTTCGTCCACCCGCCCATCATCCAACAACGCCTTCGCCATGTACGCATCCGGGAAGAGGAACGCCATCGACGCGTCGAGCATCGGCACGATCAGGTGCTGGCCGCCGGCGCCGCGCTCGCGTGCGAACAGCGCTGCCGTGACGGCCTGTGCCGCGGTCAACGCCGTGGCCTTGTCGCAGACGATCGAGCGCACGAGGTCGGGGAACGGGATCTCCGGGTTCACCTGCAGCGCCACCTGTCCGATCAAACCCTGGATGATCGGGTCGTAGACGCGTCGTTGGGCGTACGGCCCGTCCGGCCCGAAGCCGCTGATCGAGACGTAGATGATGTCGGGCCGCACGGCAGCGACGGCCTCGTACCCGAGGCCGAGCCGATCGACGACGCCGGGCCGCCAGTTCTGCACGAAGACGTCGGCGTCGCGGCAGAGGTCGAGGACGATCTGGCGACCCTCGTCCGTCGCCACGTCCACGCTGACGCAGCGCTTGCCCCGGTTGCAGTTGACGAAGAGGCCGGAGAGGCCGTGCAGATCCGGCGCTCCGAGCGTGGCACGGGTGACGTCGCCCGCGCCGAGCGTCTCGACCTTGATCACGTCGGCGCCCTGCTCGGCCAGCCACATCGCGGCCAGCGGGCCGGACACGACCGCCGAGAAGTCGACCACGCGAACTCCCGTCAACGGTCCGGTCTGCGGTCCGGTCATCGGCGCCCCCTCGTGTCGAATCGTTCGTCGCTCAGTCGGACGACGGCAATGGCTTGCTGGACTTCTCGACCAGCGGCTCGTCGCCGATGGACAGCATGCCGGTGCCCGCCTTCGTGCACATCACCTCGACGCTGCCCGCGTCCGACGCGTAGCGCTTGCCCATCAGCGTTGCCCCGTCCACTGCGGGATCGATCGCCTCGTGCTGCTCGCCGACGGCGGCCATCGGGACGCCGCCACATCGCAGGTCGACATCACCGACGCCGCGCACGACGATCACCTCGACGGTGCTGACCCTGCTGCGCAGACGGGTTCCGGCTCGTACGTTCATCTCATCTCCTCGTTCAGCCGCCGACGGCGATGGCCAGCGCGCGGCCGAACGGAAGCGGCCACGCCACTCGGGGTGCGATGGGCATCGGCTGCCGGCCCTCCGCAGCCCACGCCCTCGCGCCGCGCACGTCCTCGCCGAGCTGTTCGACCAGCGCTTCGACCGAGGCGAACGTGCGCTGGTCGCGCAGGCGAGCACACATCCACACGGTGACGGTCTGGCCATAGAGGTCTTCGTCGAAGTCGAGCACGTGCGCCTCGAGCAGACGAAAGCCGTCCTCGCCGTAGAACGTCGATCGGTTGCCGACCGAGATCGCTGCGGGCAGCAGACGGCTGCGCGTGTCGATCCATCCGGCCCAGACGCCGTCGAGGTGCGCCTGCTGTTCGATCGGCAGGTTCGCGGTCGGGAAGCCGATCATCCGACCTCGTTGATCGCCGTGCTCGACGACACCGCACACGGCGTAGATCTCGGGCACGGCGGAGATCTCGGGCGAGCTCATGTCAGGCCGATCGCTTCGGCTTCGTGTGCCGCCGTGTCGTCACCGAGGTAGCTCGCCTCGAGCAGCTCGACGTCTCGACGCAGCTGCGAGGCCGTGCCCTCGGCAACGACTCGGCCGTGGGCGAGGACGTAGCCGCGGTCGGCGACCTTCAGGGCGGCGAGGACGTGCTGCTCGACGAGCAGCACGGCCATGCCGCGTTCGTCGGCGATGCTGCGCACTCGCGGCAGCAGCTCCTCGACGATGATCGGCGCCAGGCCGAGGCTCATCTCGTCGAGCATGATCACCTTCGGATCGGCGACCAGCGCACCGGCCAGTGCGAGCATCTGCTGCTCACCGCCCGACAGCAAGCCGGCGCGACGGGTCATCAACGGTCGCAGCGCGGGGAAGTACCCGACGACGTCATCGATGTCGACGGTCGAGTGCCGGTGGCGGCGCAGCCGCAGGTTCTCGGCGACCGTCCGCTTGTAGAACAGGCCGCGACCCTCGGGCACGATGCTCAACCCGCGACGGGCGATGTCGTGAGCGCGGGCGTTGGTCACCGGTGCGCCCATCACGTCCAACGATCCCGACAGCTTGGGCAGTGCACCGGCGATGGTCAACAGGGTGGTCGTCTTGCCGGCGCCGTTGGCACCGAGCAGGCAGACGACCTCGCCTTCGCCGACGTTGATGTTCAGGTCGCGCACCACCGGCAGACGGCCGTAGCCGCACACCAGATCGCGGGTCTCGATCAGCGCGGTCACGACCGCACCGCCGACACGTCGTCGGTGTCCACGGGGGCGATGTCGCCGACCCCAGCGGGGGGTGCGGGGTCGACGACATCGACGTCGAGGTGCTCGGACCCGAGATAGGCGGCGAGCACCTTCGGGTCGTGGCGCACCTCGTCGGGGGTTCCTGCGGCGATCTGCTGGCCGAACTCGATGACGTAGATCCGGTCGCACACGCCGAGCACGAGGTGCATGTCGTGGTCGATCAGCAGGCATCCGACACCGGTCGCGGCGATGTGCTGCAGGTGGTTGCCGAACGCCAGGCTCTCCGACGTGTCGAGCCCGGCGGCGGGTTCGTCGAGCAGCAGCACCTTCGGCTGCAGCGCCAGCGAGCGGGCCACGCCGAGCGCCTTCTGGCGACCGAGCGGGAGCTCCGACGGCTTGCGGTCGGCGACGTCGTCGAGCTTCATCAACGTCAGCGCGTCGCGCACCGCCTGCGACGGGGCGGGGTTGGGACGCACCGTGTCGCGGAGCATCTTCATCGCGTCGTTGCCGATGTCATCGGCGACCCGAACGTTGTTCTCCACCGACAGATCGTCGAACAGCTCGACGGACTGCCACGTGCGCACCATGCCGAGCCGCGCCCGCCGATGCGCCGGCACACCCGACAGCCGTTGCCCCGCCAGCTCGACCTCACCAACGCACGGCGTGAACCCGGTGATCGCGTCGACGAAGCTGGTCTTGCCGGCGCCGTTTGGTCCGATCAGCCCGACGATCTCGCCCGCACGCACCTCGATGTCGACGCTGTCCACCGCTCGCAACCCGCCGTAGCGCACCGTGATGCCGCGGGTCTGGAGGACGACGTCACCGATCTCGCGGTGGGGCACGACGAGTGCGCCGGTGCTCGCCGCCGGCGCATCGACTGGCTTCGGCGTGCGCTTGGCGAAGCGAGCCAGGAGCCGGTCGACGTCGTGGCGCGTCTTTCCGGCGATGCCGACCGGGTTGAACACGACGGTGAGGATCAGGCCGATGCCCGAGATGAGCCCGTAGTACTTGCCGAAGTGGAAGACGCGGTCGGTGATCACGAAGCTGATCCCGAGCACGCCGGCGATGCCGGCGACGATCGCTCCCGAGGCACTGGTGATCCCGCCGAGGTAGGCGGTGGCCAACAGGGCCAGCCCGACGAAGACCCCGTACGACGCCGGCGAGAGCTGGCCGCGGGAGTATCCGATGAGCGCGCCGCCGATGCCGGCGAGGAACGACGCCAGCGCGAACGCCGACAGCTTGACGCCGGCTATGCTGATCCCGACCGACGCCGCCGCACGTTCGTTGGACCGCACCGCGAGCATCTTGCGGCCACTGCCCGCACGCATCAGGTTGCACACCAGGACGAAGGCGATGGTGACGATCACCAGCACCATCACGCCGAACTCGATCCGAGCGATGTTGCGACCCTGACGAACCGACAAGTTGAACCCGAACAACCGCGGGTTCGGAATGAGGTCAGCCGTGGCCGACACGATCTGCGGGTTGGCGAAGACGAACTTCTCCAACGTCAACCCGGCAGCGAGGGTGACCACCGCCAGTTGGGCACCGCGGATCCGCAGCGCTGGTAGGCCGACGATCACGCCGGCAACCATCGACACCAGGCCGGCAAGCAGGAGCGAGAGCGGGAAGGGCACCGAGGTGCCGAGCTTCGACAGGAACAGCCCGGCGACGCCGGCGAAGGCCGCCTGGGCCAGGGAGATCTGGCCGACCATGCCGGTCAGCAGCACCAGCGAGAGCGCGATCAGCGCCGTCGCCAACGAGGTGATCACGCCGAAGCGGTAGCTGCCGCTGGTCACGGCGAGGACGGCGAGCCCACCCCCGAACAGGATGACGATCGCCACCGGCCGGTTCCTCGGGAGGATCACCGGTGGCAACCGCATCTGGGCGTCGTCGCCGCGCATCGGGATCGACCGACCCAACAAGAACAGCGTGACCACGATGACCACGAACGGGATCGCATCCGTGAGCCCCTGCTTGGCCCACTCCGGCCACCAGGACTTGGTCTGCGAGAGGAACACGAGCTCGGACTGCAGTGCACCGAACAGCAACGCGCCGACGAGCGCGATCCACAACGAGCTCAACCGGGCGATGAGGGCGGCAGCGAGGGCGGGCACGACCAGCAGGGTGAGGTTGGTCGGCGTGATCACCCCGGACGCCGGACCGGCGATGATCATGATGAACCCGATGAACACCGAGGCGAGCACCCAGGTGACCATCCCCAGTGTGTTCGGTGACAGTCGGGCGAACGATGCGGCCCGTTCGTTCTCGGCAGCGGCCTGCACGGCGAGGCCGGTGCGCGACTTGGCGAACCAGAACGCCAGCGCACTGCCGACGACGATCACGACGCCGATCAGCCACAGCCGGTCGATGGGGAGCAGCGCCCCGCCGAGCTTGATCGAACCGGTCGGCAGCATGACCTTGCGGGGACGGGCGTCGGTGCCGTACTTCAGGCCGATCGCCGCCTGCAGGGTGAGCATGATCCCCACCGCAGCGACGACCTTGGCCAGCCCGGGCGCGTTGCGCAGCGGGCGTGAGATCGTCGCTTGCACGAGCGCGGCGAGCAAGGCCCCGACGAGCAAGGCGATCAGCACCGCCGCCCACGTCGGTGGGGTGCCCCAGTGGAGCGACGGCAGCCACGGCAGCGGCAGCGTCAGACGGCCGCGCTGGAGCTCGTCGAACACGTACAACGGCACGGTCGCCATCGCCGCAGCAGCGAAGTTGATCACGCCGGTTCCCTGGTAGGTGAGCACGATCCCGAGCGTGAGCGAGGCGTAGACAGCACCGACGCTGAGCCCCAGGACGAAGAACAACAGGTACTGGCTCATCGACCACAAACCCCCTTGCCGGCAATTGCGCTGATGCTATGCAACGGCGGTCAACCGTCGCCCGTGCGATGGGCCGAATCTATAGAATCAGCGGCGTCCGGCGCAAGAGATTCTATAGATTTTCCGATTCCCTCGACCTAGCATGCCCGCAATGCGCATCGCTCGTGCCCTCACACCCACCGGCGTCACGGCCGGGCTGATCGAGGACGAAGCGTTCCTCCCGATCGTCGGCGAGCCCTTCCCATCCGCAGGCGAGCCGCTCCGGCGCACCGGCGCCGAGCTCGCCCTCGACTCGGTCGAGCTGCTCGCACCCGTGGTGCCCGGCCGGGTGCTGGTCATCCTCGGCGGGTTCCTGCTCGACGACCAACCGCTGCCGCCCGGCACCGAGCCGAGGCTGTTCCCGAAGGTCGTCACCCACCACCTCGGCCCCGACGTCGTCATCCCGCGCCCGGCGGTGCTGACCGGTGTGATGGCGATGGAGGCGGAGATCGCTCTCGTCGTCGGACGCACCGTCCACCGGGCGACGCCCGCCGAAGCGTGGGAGGCGATCCTCGGGTTCACCGCCTACAACGACGTCACCGCCGAGGAGTTCGTGCCTGCAGACCTCTACCGGGCGAAGTCGCTCGACGGCTTCAGCGTCTTCGGTCCGTGGGTGTCGACCGACATCACCCAGGATCACATCCGCGACGGCCTGGCGATCACCGGCCGCGTCAACGGCGTCGTGTGCCAGTCGGGCAACACGGCGAAGTTCAAGTTCGATCCGGGCGAGGTCCTCAGCTACGCCAGCCGCTACGTGACGTTGCTCCCCGGCGACATCATCGCCCTCGGCACACCGCCGCCCGCCTACCCGATCGAGCCGGGCGACACGGTCGAGGCCGACGTCGAACAGCTCGGCGTGCTCACCAACATCGCCGGATGACGGCTCGTCGACAGGAGATCTCATGAAAGCGCTCCGGCTGTGCACCGATGGTGTCGGCAACTCGAAGCTCGAATCGCTGCTGCTGCCGTTCAGCGCGTACGGCGCGACGGCAACCGATGACGATCGGGCGCGCATGCCCGCGCCAGAGGTCGTCCGCGAGTACGTCGGCGTGCGCGGACTGCGTCGTGCCGATGGCTCCGTCGAGGCCGCCGCGGACGCACGGCACCTGCTCGTCGTCGCGTCGGGAAGCATCGACGTCGCGGCAACCGACATGAGCGCAACGCTGTCGCCGGGCGATGTGCTGCTCGTCGACGACCTGTCGTCGACGGGGCACACGCTGACCTACCGCGGCGACAGCAGGCTCGTGCGCATCGACGTCGCCGACTCCTGGACGCCGCACGGTGTCGTGCCGCCGGCGATCGACGACGGGCAACGTGACGCGACGACCGCCGGCAAGGTGACCGAGCTGTTCGTCACCGACGGCCAGGCCAGCTTCCGACCGCTCGACGGGCTGTTCACCGGCGAGCCCGGCGACAGCGCGATCAAGCCGACGCTGGCCGTGTCGTTCACGTCGCTGTCGCCAGGGTCGTTCGGCGATTGGCACACCGAGAAGGCCAGCAGCCTCGTGCTCGTGCTCGCCGGCGGCTTCGAGCTCGAGGTCGGTGGCGGAGGCGGCCAGGTCGAGGTCTTCCGTGCCGGCGACGTCTGCCTCGTGCAGAACCGCTGGGGCCAGGGCCACATCACGCGCACGCACGGCGAGACGCGGTTCGCCGCGGTCGTCGTCGCCGACGAGCACCTGTGGGTCGCACCGAGCCTGCAACCGGAGAGCTGAGGAGCACCGATGGACATCTTCGAAGCGATGGAGACCTGCCGATCGATCCGGCGGCTGAAGCCCGACCCGATCCCCGATCATGTGCTGACCGAGCTCGTCCACTACGCGACGTGCGCGCCGAGCGCCGGCAACACGCAGCTGTGGCGCTTCCTCATCGTCACCGACCAGGCCGACCGCACCTGGTTCCGCGACATGCTCGCCGAAGCAGTCGCCCCGCGCCTGGCGGCGATGGACTTCGCCGACGACGACCAGTCGGTCGGCGCGCGCAACGGCCGCATGTACAAGCGGTTCATCCTCGACTTCGACAAGATCCCGGCGTTCGTCATCACCATGATCGAGAACACCTTCCCGCGCCCAGAGAGCCCGAACCCGATGTTCATGTGGTCGTCGGTGTTCGCCGCCAGCCAGAACCTGTTCCTCGCGGCGCGGGCGATGGGCCTCGGCGCGGCGATGACCACCAACCACCTCGAGAACGAGCCCGCCGTGCGCGAGCACTTCGGCATCCCGGACAACTGGGGCATCGGGGCCACGATCCCGCTCGGCTACCCGGAGGGCCACTACGGCCCGCTCACCCGCCGACCCGTGTCCGAGGTGATCTTCCGCAACCGCTTCGGCGTCAGCTGATCAGTCGCGCAGCACGTCGACGTGCGCGTCGATGACGTCGGCCATGGCCGCAACGAAGCCATCGAGGTCGGCCTGCTCGAGCACCACCGGCAGCGCCAGGTACCCGCGACGGGCGAAGTAGCAGCCGCGGGCCATCATCTCGAGGTGGAGGAGCGCACGCTTCGGCTCGGCGCCGACGACGTCGGCCAGGGTGTGGATCGGCGTCGTCTGGAAGTGGATGCCGAGGATCGAACCGATGCCCGTCGACGACATCGTCACGCCCCGATCGGCGAACAGCTCGTTCAGCGCGATGCGGAGCGCGTCGCCGCGTTCGTTGTGCCACACCGCGACGTCGGGCGGGTACACGTCGCGCAGCCCAGCGGCGCCGGCGGCCATCGTCACGACGTTGTTGTTGAACGTGCCGGGGTGGCTGAGCGACCCGGAGGTGGTCGGGTCGTAGCGCTCCATGTAGCGCCGCGCTCCCCCGAAGGCGCCGAAGCTGAACCCGCCGCCGAGGTACTTGCCGAACGTGGTCATGTCCGGCCGGATGCCCTGCACCGCCTGGATCCCGCCGGGCGAGAGGCGCGACGTCATCACCTCGTCGAAGATCAGCACGATGCCGCGGGCCTCGGTCTCACGACGCAGCGCGTGGAGGAACTCGCCGGTGCCCGGGATCGCGCCGCCGCCGCCGAGCATCGGCTCGACGATCACCGCAGCGATGTCGTCGCCGAGCTGCTCGAGCAGTGCCACCGTGTCCTCGACGTCGTTGAACGTGGCCACGACGTACGGGAACGGGACGTTGACGGGCGATGCGCCACGGAAGCTGAGCACGCTGCCGTGGTAGCCACCCTCGAACACCATCACGTGACTGCGACCGGTGTGGACGCGAGCGGTGGCGATGGCCATCAGGTTCGCCTCGGTGCCCGAGTTGGTGAAGCGGATCAGGTCGACGGAGGCAAAGCGCGCGGTGATCAGGTCGGCGAGCTCGGCGTCGTACTCGTTCGGACCGCCGAGCGCGACGCCGACGTCGAGCGCCGCACGCGCGGCCGCGATGATCGACGGGTGCGAGTGGCCGTAGAGGCCGGCCGAGTACTCGCCGAGGAAGTCGGTGTAGACGTGCCCGTCGAGGTCGGTCAGGTGCTGGCCCTCACCGCGCACGAAGGTGACCGGGAACGGGCTGTAGTACAGCGAGGTGCGCGTGTTGCCGCCGGGCATCGACGTGGCGGCGGCCCGGAACCGTTGCTCGCTCCTCGGGTTCGCCGCGGCGAATCGTTGCTCGGATGCCTGCAGTGCGCTCGTCAGGGCAGCGTTCACGGCGGCGAGCGTAGCGACCTCGCCATCGGGATGTCCACAAAATCTATAGATTTTGACGCCTCGGTCGCAGTTCCTCGGGCTCACCGCCGCGGCCTCCTAGGCTGCCGACGTATGTCCGATGGCGTTTCGGTCTCGCGGGCCGATTGGGTGACCGACGAGATCCGTCGCGCGATCATGTCCCGCGACTTCGCGCCCGGCGAGAAGCTGACCACGACGATGCTCGCCGAACGGTTCCGGGTCAGCCAGACGCCGCTGCGCGAGGCGTTCGCCCGGCTCGCCGGTGAGGGATGGGTGGACTACATCCCCCAGCGCGGCGTACGCGTCGCCGACATCTCGATCCGCGACATGCTGGAGATCTACGAGCTGCGCGAGATGCTCGAGCCGCTGGCGATCCGCCGGTCGACCACCCACGGCGACGACGCCTGGAAATCGCTCGTGCAGGTCAGCTTCGACGACATGGTCCAGCTCGCCGGCCCGGGACCGGCCGGGCTCGAAGGCACCTCGTACGACAGCTACGAGGCCGCGCACAGCCAGTTCCATCGTGTGCTGCTGCAGGAGTGCGGCTCGCAGTGGCTGATCCGGCTCACCTCGATGCTCAGCGATCAGTGCATGCGCTTCCGCCGCCTGTCGTTGCCGCTGCGCAGTCGCCTCGGCTCGGTCTACGCCGAGCACGAGCGGCTCTGCCACGCGGCGCTGATCGGTGATCCGGACGAGGCCGCCGACGCGGCGCTGGCGCACATGCGCAACACGAAGCTGGCGATCCTCGAGTGGGTCACGCCGCCTGACGGACACGACCACGACGGTGACGGCGCGGTCGTCGAGCCGACGTCGGCGTAGCTGCGTTCAGCGCGCCAGCAGCGCGACGTCGCCGAGCTGCGCAACAAGGGCGACCTCGGCATCGGCCACCTGGTTCGCCGCACTGGTGCCGCGCAGCTGGCGCACGGCCTGCACGACGCGTTGGTAGCGCTGCGACTCGCCGGTGTGCGAGTGCGACATCGTGCCGCCATCGGTGACGATCGGGTAGCGCCCGCCGACCTCGATCGCGTCACCGGCGACGAACGCCGCACCCTCGCCGACGTCGCAGTACCGAAGTGCCTCGAAGTAGCGGATGATCTCCCAGGAGAAGTTGTCGTAGAGCTCGAACACGTCGACGTCCGCGCGCTCCAGCCCTGCTTGCGCGAAGGCGCGATCGCCGGCGGCGCGGCCCAACATGCCGACGCGGTCGTACGTCGGCGGGTGCGTGTACGACGGCCCCCACGACTCGGAGGCACCACCGACGACGCGCACTGCGACGGCGTCGAGGTCGGCGGCACGCGCCGCGCTCGTCAGCACGAGCGCGCTGCCGCCCTCGCCCGTCATCGAGCAGTCGAGCAGGTGGTACGGCGAGGCGATCATCCGCGAGGCGAGGATGTCCTCCGCGGTGAACGGACCCTTGCCGTGGTAGATCGCCTCCGGGTTGCGCGAGCCGTTGTTGCGGATGACGGCGGCGACGTGGGCGATCTCCAACGGGTCGACGTTGAAGCGGTGCACGTACTCCTGCGCCGACAGTGCGAACTCGGCCGGGGTGTGCAGGCCCCAGCACTCGATGAACTCGTTCGACGGGCGTGTCCACGGGGCCACCGAGCCGCGCTCGGTGTGGATCCCGGCCTGGCCGCTGGCGACGACGACGGTGGAGCACATCCCGGTCTCGATCGCCCGTGCCGCCTCGACGACGGCGGCCGGGCCAGGCGCACCGCGTCCGACCCAGAAGAACGGCACGCCGAGCGCGTAGCCGAACGTGCGCGTGCCGTTGAGGTGGTCGAGGCCGGGGAGGACGTTCAACCCGTCGACCTCGTCGAGACCGATGCCGGCGTCGGCGAGCGCGCCGTTGATCGCGGCGAGCGTGATCGTGTCCGACGTCTCGCCGTCGAGCACGCGCGCCTGACGGGTGTTGAAGGCGCCGACGATGACAGCGTTGGCGGCGCTCACGGCACCACCAGTTCGAAGCACGGCAACGTCACGTCGTCGGCGATGTCGACGAAGCTGACTCGCACCGCGACGCCGATCGTCACGGCCTCGGGTGGCGCGCCGACGATGTTGGTCATCATCTCGTAGCCCTCGTCGAGGCGCACGACGGCAACGGTGTACGGCGCGTCGAAGGCGGGCGTCTGCGGCCGCCACACCGCGGTGAACGTGACGACCGTGCCCGTGCCAGCGGACTCGACCCATTCCAGATCGGTGCTGCGACATGACGAGCAGAACGCCTGCGGGGTGAAGACGTAGGCGTGGCACCGCTGGCACTGCTGCACGACCAGCCGCCGTTCGCGACAGGCGTCCCAGAACGGCTGGGTGAGCGCGGTCGGCCGCGGCGCCGGCCGAGCCAGTGCTTCGCTCACGCGGTGAGCTCGCGATCGAAGCCGAGCTCGAACAGCCGGATGGCGTTGCCGCGGATCACCTTGTAGGTCGTCTCCTCGTCGACGCCGGCGAACTGCTTGGCGAGGTGCGCCTTCGTGTTCGGGTACGGCCCGTCGGCGTGGGGGAAGTCGGTCTCGAACATCAGGTTGTCGATGCCGATCTTGTGGGCCTGCTCGATCGCGTGGCGATCAGCGAAGATGCAGCCGAACATGTTGCGACGGATGTAGGTGGACGGCAGCTCCAGCAGCGGCACGTCGCCGTGGCTCCAGGTGTGGTTCAGGTAGGCGTGGTCCATGCGCTCCATCGCGTACGGCATCCAGCCGGCCTGACCTTCTGAGTACGCCAGCTTCAGCTTGGGGTACCGGTCGAGCACGCCGGAGAAGACGAAGTCGGCCATCGACGCGTACGAGTTGGCGAACTGCAGGGTGGTGATGATCACGTCCGACGCGTCGGGCGGCAACGGCATCATCAACGACGACGAGCCGATGTGCATGCAGATCACCGTGCCCGTCTCCTCGCACGCGGCGAAGAACGGATCCCACCGGTTGTGGTGGATGCTGCCGAATCCGAGGTGCCCGATGATCTCGCTGAAGGCGACGGCGCGCACGCCACGCGCTGCGTTGCGGCGCACCTCGTCCCCGGCGAGCTGCGGATCCCACAGCGGCACGACCGGCAACGGGATCAATCGGCCGTCGGAGTCGCCGGCCCACTCTTCGACCATCCAGTCGTTGTATGCGTGGACGCAGGCCAGACCGAACTCGCGATCGTCGGTGAACTGCTCGCTGAACGCCTGTCCGCAGAAGCGCGGGAAGGTGGGGAAGGCCAGCGACGCCTCGACGTGCTGGGTGGTCATCGCCTCGACGCGCGCCTTGGGGTCGTAGCAGGCGGGGTGCATCTCGTCGTACGTGACGGGCTCGTTGCCGCGCATCGCGGCGGTCGTCTCCACGCCGGCGAGCACGATGATCGGGCGGCGAAGGACGTAGACGGACTTGCCGAAGAACCACACGTCGCCGGGAACGCCATCAGGATCCTCGACCAGACCGGAGAACAGGCGCGAGTCGGCGCTGATCATCCGCCGCTCGACGCGAGGCGCACGGTCCTGGTGCTGCTTCGGCAACCACCGTTGGAAGAGCGTCGGCGGCTCGATCACGTGGTCGTCGACGCTGATGATCATCGGCAGCTCGGCCGCCGTCGGATCAGCTCCTGGTTCGGTCATCGCGACATCCTCTCGTGGGTCAGGCGAGCGTAATCGGGGGTGCGCTCAGATTTCAAACATGAGTAGAATCTGTGCCGATGAGCACCTCGACCGTTCGGGCCAACGACATCGACATCTGCTTCGAGACCTTCGGCGACCCGGCGCACCCGGCGCTGCTGCTGGTGATGGGGCTCGGCGTGCAGCTCACCGAGTGGGAGCCGGAGTTCGTGCAGATGTTCGTCGACCACGGGCTGCACGTCATCCGCTTCGACAACCGTGACACGGGTCTCTCGACCCACTTCCACCACATCGAACCGAACGTCGCCGCAGCCCGTCGAGGCGACCGCACGTCCGCGCCGTACACGCTGTTCGACATGGCCGACGACGCGGTCGCCCTGCTCGATGCACTCGGCATCGCTCGAGCACACGTCGTCGGCGCGTCGATGGGCGGGATGGTCGCCCAGACGATCGCCATCAGCCATCCCGAGCGCGTGCTCTCGCTGTGCTCGATCATGTCCGGCACCGGCGATCCCACCGTCGGCCGGGCCACGCCCGAAGCGCTGGCCGCGCTCACCGCTCCGGCGCCGATCGCGCGCGAGGACGTGATCGAGGCCGCGGTCGAGCGCGGCAAGGTCTTCCGCGGCGGCGGCTTCCCGTACGAACCCGAGCGGATCCGCCGTCGTGCGACGGCCGCCTACGACCGGGCCCACGACCCAGCCGGCAAGGCTCGCCAGCAGGCGGCGGTGATCGCTTCCGGCGATCGCACGGAGGCGCTGCGCTCGCTGCGCGTGCCGACCGTCGTGATCCACGGCGAGGCCGATCCGCTGGCGACCCTCGGCGGCGGTCAGGCGACCGCGGCGGCGATCCCCGACGCGACGCTGGTCGTCATCCCGGGCATGGGCCACGAGTTCCCGATCGGCGCACGGCCGCAGATCGTCGAGGCGGCGATCGCCAACATCCGGCGTGCCGGCTGACGTCATCGACCGAGGATGTAGTCGATGAGCACCTGGTCGTGCTCCTCGGGCTTCTCCCACTGCGGCCAGTGGGCGGCATCCTGCATGTTGTAGAAGGTCGATCGCGGGAAGAGGTTGGCGACGTACTCGGCGTAGTCCGGGCCCTGGCCCGGGTTGAGCTCGGTCCAGAAGACCAGCACCTCCGGCTCGAACTCCGCGAGGTCCTCCTCGGTCCACTTGATCGTGCCCGACCAGTGCCTTCCGATCATGTAGACGTTCTGCATCGACGCGTAGATGTCGGGGAAGGAATAGAGGCGCAGGCGGATCTCGACCATCTCGTCGGTCATCCGCTCCGGGCTGGCGACCAGCCACTCCATGCGCTTGCGCACCGTCTCGAAGCTCGGCTCGACGACCGACTTCACCGAGAGCTCCATCAGCGCGCTGCCGCCGCCAGGCTGCTGACGGAAGTCGGTCTTCTTCAGGTTGATCTGGCCGATGCCGGTGTTGAGGATCAGCTTGGCGCAGCGCTCCGGATGCTTCATGCCGAGCTCGAAGGCGAGCATGCCGCCGAGCGACTCGCCTTCGATGTTGACCTTGTCGTAGCCGAGCGCGTCGATGAGATCGACGAGCGCCTCGACCTGGTACTCGGTGCGGTGCTCGTCGTCGTAGGGCTCCTTGTCGGTGAACCCGTGGTGCAGCGCGTCGATGGCGTAGACGTGGAAGCCGTTGTTGGCCAGGTTGTGCATGTTGCGAGCGAACGTCTCGGCGTGACCGCCGATGCCGTGGATGAGGAGCAACGGCTCACCGCTGTCACCGCATTCGATCACCCGGTGGCGCCAGCGTGCGCCCTGCACGAAGCGGGTCTGCGTGCCGAGCAGTTCGACGGCGACCGACTTCCACTCGTCGAGCGGCTTGCACACCACGTCCTTGGACAACTTCAGCATCTCGACCACGGTCGGCCTCCCTCGGGTTCTGGCTCGTCGCTGCGTCGCGAGTATGCAGCGGAGGAGGGAGGCGACTGGTTCGTGCGTTCCGGAGGCCGAAACGGCTCCTTGCCACGACGACCCACGGTGTGGCCTGATGAAGGCGTGAGCGACGCGCAGCAGTCCATCGAGAACGCAGCGACGCGCTTGCGCGACGCCGAGCAGGCGCGTCAGGCGTGCGATCCGATCCGTGACCTGATCGACGTCACCGACATCGACGGCGCCTACGCGGTGCAGCAGTTCAACATCGCGCTGGGCCTCGCCGCCGGGCGGCGCATCGCGGGTCGCAAGATCGGGCTGACGGCACCGTCGGTGCAAGCGCAGCTCGGTGTCGATCGGCCCGACTTCGGTGTGCTGTTCGCCGACATGGCCGTCAACGACGATGACACGATCCTGATCGCCGACCTCGTCGCACCACGTGCCGAAGCCGAGGTCGCGTTCGTGCTCGAGCACGATCTGTCGTTCGAGGTGTCGACGGCGGCCGACGTGATCCGCGCCACGGCGTTCGTGCTCCCGGCGATCGAGGTGGTCGACAGTCGCGTTCGCAACTGGGAGATCTCGATCGTCGACACGGTCGCCGACAACGCGTCATCGGCTCGCTACGTGCTCGGCACCACGCCGCGGCTGCTGACCGAGGTCGACGTCCGCGGCGTCGTGATGACCATGGAGCGCGATGGCGACGAGGTCTCCGCGGGACGCGGCGAGGCCTGCCTCGGCAACCCGGTGAACGCCGTGGTCTGGCTGGCCAACGAGCTGGCCCGCCGCGGCGACCACCTCCGTGCCGGCGACGTCGTGCTGTCGGGTGCGCTCGGCCCGATGGCCGGCGTGACGCAGCCAGGCCGCTACGAAGCCCGCATCGACGGCCTCGGCGCCGTCCGCGTCCGCTTTGCCTGAGCTGTTCATCTCGGGTTCGCTGCGCTCACCTGCCGAGTTCGCTCGCTGCGCTCGCTCACCCGAACTCGAGCGTGCGCCATGCCTCGACGGCCATTGCCAGATTCTATAGATTGCTGTACGGTGCATCCTTCTCGGACCACCAAGCACGTTGGACCAGGCAAGGGGGTTGTGTGGTGCTGTCTCAGCAACTCGTCATCGATGAGCCCACCGTCATCGACGACATCGACGACGATCACTCACTCGGGACGTCCGTCGGCAAGGCGCTGGCCCTGCTCGATGCGTTCGAGCACCTGGACACGTCGCTCGGCGTGTCCGAGCTGGCGCGTCGGACCGGCATCCCCAAGTCGACCGCGTTCCGGCTGCTGGCGATCCTCGAGCAGCGCCAGCTCGTCGAGCGCGAGGACACCCGCTACTGCCTCGGCAAGCGCCTGTTCGAGCTCGGCAACCGGGTGTCGTACTGCCGGCCGCGCTCGTTGCGCGACACCGCGCTGCCGTTCATCAGCGACCTCTACGAACTGACTCACGAGACCGTGCACCTGGCCGTGCTCGACGGCACCGACGTGCTCTACGTCGAGAAGCTCTTCGGGCACCAGCAGGTGAAGGCCCCATCGGTGGTCGGTGGCCGCGTGCCGGCGTACTGCTCGGCGATCGGCAAGGCGTTGCTGGCCTGGAGCGACCAGACCAGGGTCGAAGCCACGCTCGCCCGCGGCCTCAAGCCGCGCACCGGCTACACGATCGTCACGCCGGGTCGGTTGGTCGAGGAGCTGAAGGTGATCCGCGCCCAGGGCGTGGCCTACGACCGCGAGGAGTCCAACCTCGGCATCAACTGCGTCGCCTCGCCGATCGTCAGCCGCAGCGGCCGCTTGATCGGCGGCATCTCGGTGTGCGGCGGTTCCACCCGCTTCACGCCGAACACGGTGGCCGGCGCAGTGGCTCAGGCCGCACGCGGCATCGGCTCAGCCTTTGCTGCCTGAGTGACTGGTGCTGCCTGAGTGACTGGTGCTGCCTGAGAGCTCGAGGCCCCACAAGTCGCCTCGGGCCTTCCACTCCTGCAGCTTCTTGTCGAAGGCGACGATGCCGGGTGAGTACGGCGCGTTGCGCTGGTACGCGGCGAGGTTCGGCTGGCCCTCGTTGTTGTAGTAGCCGGGCGTGCACGACTCGAGGAAGTCGATGTTCGCTCGCGACCCGGCGATCACCTCACCGACCCACCACTCCTCCGCCTCCGCCACGGCTTCGACGGTGATCGCCCCGCGCGACCTCGCCTGGTCGATGACGAACGAGATGTGCCGGCTCTGCACGTCGAGCACGTGCGTCTGGTTGGAGCTCACTCCCACCTGCGAGGTGGCGATGATGAACAGGTTCGGGAACCGTGACGTCTGCATGCCGAAGAACGTCGAGGTGCCCTCGCGCCAGTGTTCGCCGAGCGTGATGCCGTCGACGCCGCGCACCTCGTAGCCGAGGCGCCGCTGGATCGGTCCGCCGATCTGGAAGCCGCTGGCGAAGATGAGGCAGTCGACCTCGTGCTCGACACCGGCGACAACGACGCCGTGCTCGGTGATCCGCTCGACTCCCCTGCCGAGGGTGTCGAGCAGCGTGACGTTCGGGCGGTTGAACGTGTCGAGGTACTCGTCGTGGAAGCACGGCCGCTTGCACAGCGCGCGGTAGTACGGCTTGAGCGCATCGGCGGTGGTCGGGTCGGCGACGATCGAGTCGACCCGGGCGCGGATCTCCTCCATCTTCTGGAAGTCCTCGAACTCGTCGAGCACGCCGTCCTTGGTCAGGCTGCGCAGCCGGTAGATCGCCGTCCACCCGTCGGCGACGAGGTCGGTCTCGGCATCGCCACCGGCGACGAACGTGGAGAAGTTCTCCATGCGCTCGCGTTGCCAGCCGGGCTGCAGCGAAGCTGCCCACTCCGGATCCGTCGGCCGGTTGGCGCGGACGTTCACCGCCGACGGCGTGCGCTGGATGACGTAGAGGTGCTGCGCGCTCGCCCCGAGGTGAGGGATGCACTGGATGCCGGTGGCGCCGGTACCGATCACCGCGACACGCTTGTCGGCGAGACCCGTGAGGTTGCCGGTGCTGTCACCGCCGGTGTAGTCGTAGTCCCATCGGGTCGTGTGGAACGAGTGGCCCTGGAAGTCCTCGATGCCCGGCACGCCCGGCAGCTTCGGGCGGCTCATCGGGCCCGTCGTCATGCACACGTACTGGGCGTGGATGCGGTCGCCGCGATCGGTGCTCACGATCCACCGCTTGGCGTCCTCGTCCCACGTGAGGTCGGTGACGCCGGTGGAGAGCAGCGCGTCCCGGTAGAGGTCGAAGTGGCGAGCGATGCGACGGCTGTGCTCGAGGATCTCGGGCGCCTTGACGTACTTCTCGGTCGGGATGTAGCCGGTCTCCTCCAGCAGCGGCAGGTAGATGTACGCCTCGGTGTCGCAGCCGGCGCCGGGGTAGCGGTTCCAGTACCACGTGCCACCGAAGTCGCCGCCCTGCTCGATCATGCGCAGGCGCTCGACGCCGGCCTCGCGCAACCGTGCGCCGGTGAGCAACCCACCGAAGCCGCCACCGATGACGACGACCTCGACGTCGTCGGTCACCGGCTCGCGCTCGACGCGCGCCGTGTACGGGTCGGCGACGTAGTGGGCCAGGTCGCCGGCGATGCGCCGGTACTGGCGACTGCCATCGACGTGCAAGCGCTTCTCGCGCTCCTGGCGGTACTTCTCGCGCACCGCCTCGACGTCGAACGACGCTCGCGGGTCCGGAGTGCTTGCCTCGCTCATCGCCGTCCTCTCATCTCGATGCAGCGCATTGTCGACGGTCTGGACGAGCACGACGACGAGTGCGTTCCGGTGGGCGAAACCGCGGCGCGGCCGCCGCCGTGCCATCGGCCACACTGGAACGATGCCCTGGATCCGCGCCTGCGACGCCGCAGCCATCGACGACGGCGAGGCGGTCATCGTCGAACGAGCTCCACTCCCGCCGGTTGCGGTGTTCAAGGTCGACGGCGAGTTCTACGCCACCGACGACACGTGCACGCACGACAAGTACTCGTTGGCCGACAGCTACATCGACGACGACATCGTGGAGTGCGCGCTGCACATGGCCAAGTTCAGCATCCGCACCGGCAAGGCGCTGTCGCTGCCGGCGACGCGCGATCTGGTGGTCTACCCGGTGAAGGTGGACGACGGGGTCGTCTTCGTCGACGCCTGAACGCCTCGCACCGGCGTCGTTGAACGGGCGTTCCGCTCCACGAACCACCGGCGATGTCAGTCAGGCCCGTTGAGCGCATGCTGACGGTCGAATCGACTGGAAGGTGAGGTGCGCGGTGACAGATCGCTGGCCCGTGGCGGTCATCGGATCCGGGAACATCGGAACCGATCTGATGATCAAGGTGATGCGCAGGGCGGAGCGCCTGGAGATGGCCGCGATGGTCGGCATCGACGCGGCCTCCGACGGGCTCGCGCGGGCGAGGCGACTGGGCGTGGCGACGACCGCAGATGGCGTCGAGGGCTTGCTGGCGCTGCCGGAGATGGCCGACGTGAAGATCGTCTTCGACGCGACGAGCGCCGGCGCGCACCAGCACAACTGGTCGCTGCTCGAGCCGACGGGTGTGCGCATGATCGACCTCACCCCGGCGGCCATCGGGCCGTACGTCGTGCCGGTGGTCAACCTCGACGCCGAGCTCGCTGCGCCGAACATCAACATGGTCACGTGCGGCGGGCAGGCAACGGTGCCGATCGTCGCCGCGGTCGGGTCGGTGAGCCCGGTGTTCTACGCCGAGATCGTCTCGTCGATCGCCTCGCGCTCGGCGGGCCCGGGCACGCGAGCGAACATCGACGAGTTCACCGAGACGACGTCGAAGGCGCTCGAGGTGGTCGGTGGCGCAGCGCGCGGCAAGGCCGTGATCGTGCTCAACCCCGCGGAGCCGCCGCTGCTGATGCGCAACACGGTGTACTGCCTCGTCGAGGAGGGCTCCGAGGCAGCCATCGAAGCCGCGGTCGTCGAGATGGTCGAACGTGTGCGCACCTACGTGCCGGGCTACCGCCTGAAGCAGCGCGTGCAGTTCGAGCACTTCACTCGCGAGGATCCGTTGCAGATCCCGGAGACCGGCAAGTTCTGGGGCATCCGGGTCAGCGTCTTCCTCGAGGTCACCGGCGCGGCGCACTACCTCCCCGAATACGCCGGCAACCTCGACATCATGACGTCGGCGGCGCTCGCCGCAGCCGAGCGCATCGCCGAGCAGCACGGCGTCGTCGCCGGCGAACGTGCGGAGGTATCGGCATGAAAGACGGGCGCATCTACATCTCCGACGTGACGCTGCGCGACGGCATGCACGCCATCCGCCACCAGTACACGCTCGAGCAAGCCGTCGAGATCGCGCGGGCGCTCGATGCGGCGCGCGTCGATTCGATCGAGGTCGCCCACGGCGACGGGCTGTCCGGTTCGAGCTGCGTCTACGGGTTCGGCGCGCACACCGACCTCGAGTGGATCGAAGCGGTCGCCGGCGTGGTCACCCACGCGAAGGTGGCGACGCTGCTGATCCCGGGCATCGGCACGATGCACGACCTGCGCGCCGCCTACAACGCCGGAGCGCGCGTGGTGCGCGTGGCCACGCATTGCACCGAAGCGGACATCTCGGCGCAGCACATCGCCGCAGCGCGCGACCTCGGCATGGAGGCGGTCGGCTTCCTGATGATGTCGCACATGACTCCGCCGACCGAGCTGGCTCATCAGGCGAAGCTGATGGAGTCCTACGGCGCGACGTGCGTGTACGTGGTCGACTCCGGTGGCGCGCTGACGATGACCGATGTCGCCGAGCGCTTCGACGCGTTCAAGGCCGTGCTCGACCCGGCGACGGAGACCGGCATGCACGCCCACCACAACCTCTCGCTCGGTGTGGCCAACTCGATCGTCGCCGTCGAGCACGGCTGCGATCGCGTCGACGCCTCGCTCGCCGGAATGGGTGCCGGTGCCGGCAACGCGCCGCTCGAGGTGTTCATCGCCGCGGCCAGCCGCATGGGTTGGGAGCACGGCTGCGACCTGTTCTCGCTGATGGACGCGGCCGACGATCTCGTCCGCCCGATCCAGGACCGGCCGGTGCGCGTCGATCGCGAGACGCTGGCCCTCGGGTATGCGGGCGTGTACTCCAGCTTCCTGCGCCACGCCGAGCGGGCCAGCGAGCGCTACGACATCCCGACCGTCGAGATCCTCGTCGAGCTCGGTCGGCGGCGGATGGTCGGCGGCCAGGAGGACATGATCGTCGACGTTGCGCTCGACCTCGCGCAGCACCGCCAGAGCTCGTAGGCGTGGCGGAGCCGACCTTCGAGCCGACGTTCGTCATCGTCGGCGCCAGCCTGGCCGGGCTGCGCGCCGCGGAGACGCTGCGCGCCGAGGGCTTCGATGGTCGCGTCGTGCTCGTCGGCGACGAACCGCACCTGCCGTACGACCGCCCGCCACTGTCGAAGGGCATCCTCGACGGCAGCACGACCGCAGCGGCGATCCAGTTCCGCGACGCAGCGTTCTTCGACGCTCAGCGGATCGAGCTCGTCCTCGGTCGTCGCGCCGTAGCGCTGCGGGTAGGCGACGGCAGCGTCGAGCTCGACGACGGCACGAGCCTGCGCGCCGATCGGGTGCTGATCGCCACCGGCGGTCGCGGGCGAGCGCTGCCGTTCCCGACCGATCACCTGCGCGGCGTCCACCAATTGCGCACGCTCGACGACGCGCTGGCGATCCGCGATGCGCTGATCGCCGGCGCTCGCGTCGTCGTCATCGGCGGTGGGTTCATCGGCGCAGAGGTCGCTGCATCGGCGAGGCGTGTCGGATGCGACGTGACCATGATCGAGCTCGCCGACGTGCCGCTTGCTCGCGCCCTCGCCCGCGACGTGTCGCTGCGCATGGCCGGCGAGCACCGCGCCGCCGGCGTGACGCTGTGCACCGGCGTCGGCGTGAGTGCGATCGAGGGAACCGATCACGTGATTGCGGTGGTGGACGGCAACGGCGTTCGCCACCTCGCCGATGTCGTCGTGGTCGGCATCGGCCTCGTCCCCAACGTCGAGCTGGCCCTTGACGCCGGACTGGCGGTGGACAACGGCATCGCCGTCGACGAGCGGTGCGCGACGAGCAACCCGGCGGTGTTCGCCGCCGGAGACGTGACCAACTTCCACGCTCCTTCACTGTGTCGACGCGTTCGCCGGGAGAACTGGCAGAACGCCGCCGATCAGGGCGCCGCTGCGGCACTGGGCATGCTCGGTCGCGGCAACCCGTACGTCGAGTCGCCGTGGTTCTGGTCGGACCAGTACGACGTGCACCTGCACATCGCCGGCTGCGTCGAGGGCGCGGACCAGGTCGTGTGGCGCGGCGAGCTCGCCGGCAGCAGTTCGTGCGCGTTCTACCTCCGCAACGGCGTGCTCATCGGCGCGTCCGGCATCAACCGGCCCAAGGACGTGCGTGCCGCGCTGCAGCTGGTCGTCGAGGGGCGGACCTTGCCGGTCGAGGTGCTCGCCGACGAGACGGTCGACCTCCGCAAAGCCATGCGTTGACCCGGGTTGAGCCGACCGGGTTGCACAAAACGGGGTACCCCTCCGTATCATGGCGACCATGACCCAATCGCGTGAAGTCCGCTTGGCCAGCCGCCCCGCCGGGATGCCCGACCTCTCCAACTTCGAGATCGCCACCGTCGATCTGCCCGAGCCTGCGGAGGGTGAAGTGCAGGTGCGCAACACGTGGATGTCGGTCGATCCGTTCATGCGCCACCTGATGTACGAGGGGCCAGCGGAGGGCGGCTCGTACCAAGTCGGTCAGGTGATGATGGGCCAGGCCATCGGCGAGGTCGTCGTCTCGCGCAGCGACGCACTGCAGGTCGGCGACCTGGTCACCTCGTTCTTCGGTTGGCGCGAGGGCTTCACTGCGCCCGCTGCGCACCTGCAGCGACTCGACACGATGGGCGTGGCGCCGCAGCACCTCCTCGGCGCGTTCGGCATGACCGGCCTCAGCGCGTGGGCGGGCCTCACGCGCACGGCAGCACTGCAGTCGGGCGACGTCGTGTTCGTGTCGGGTGCCGCGGGCGCCGTCGGCATGATGGCCGTGCAGATCGCCAAGCTCCGGGGTGCCACGGTGATCGGCAGCGCCGGCGGGCCGGAGAAGGTGGCGCTGCTCACCGAGCTCGGCGTCGATCACGTCATCGACTACAAGGCGGGCAACGTCACCGACGCACTTGCCGCTGCGGCCCCTGACGGGATCGACATCTACTTCGACAACGTCGGTGGCGAGATGCTCGAGGCAGCCTTCGCGGTCGCGAAGGATCACGCCCGCTTCGTGCTCTGCGGCGGGATCTCCGGCTACAACGACCTCGCCACGGCGACGGGCCCGCGCAACTTCCACCTCGTCAACATCAAGAGCCTGCACATCGACGGTTTCCGCGTCAACGACCACGGCGACGCCGCGGCCGAGTGGACCGCCCAGCTCGCCGAGTGGGTCCGCGACGGCAAGGTGCAGCTGCGCGAGACGATCGACGTCGGCATCGAGCAAGCGCCTGCCGCATTCCTCAAGCTGTTCAGCGGCGGCAACACGGGCAAGATGCTCGTCCGCTTCAGCTGACCGAGAACTGGATGTCTGACGCGCGGCTCTGCCGCGCGTCAGACATCCAGTTTCGGCGAAACGCTCAGCTGGGTGGTGGGGTCCAGGTCTCGGGGTCGAGGGTGCGTTGCTCCACCCAGCCGCGGCCGATGTCGCGGGCGGCGATGCGCCACTCTCCGTTGCGACGTTCGAAGCGGTCGAGGAAGCGGCCGTTGCGCTCAATGGTGATCGGGTTGCCGTTCGCGTCGTTCAGGACGTGCAGCGCGCGGATGTAGGACTCGACGGTGGCGACGTCGCCGTCGACCTCGATGTCGATGTTGGTCAAGCGGTGCATCGTGCGCTCGTACCGCGCGAGCCGGACGTCGAGGGTGTCGAGCAACGCCGTGGCGCTGCCGCCTTCGCCGCGAACGTCGGTCGCGTCGGGCCAGTACGCCGTCCGCATGTCGTCGACATCCCGATGATCGGCACCCCGCGTGTAGCGCTGCAGCGCCTTGGTGATCGCCCGCTCGTCGAGCATGCGCTCGACCTCGGGATCGCTCACGGCAACGTCGTGGTGATCGACGTGCCGCGGATCAACGGCCGGAAGATGCTGTACGCAACGGGGTGCATGTTGGCGCCGATCTCGGCGCGACCGCGCCAGAAGCACAGGCCCGGGTTGCGCGTGGTGGCGTCCCCCTCGTGCAGCTCCATGGTCCGCGACTCGAAGCCGATCGCGTCGATGAAGCGTCCGGTGAAGTTCAGCGCCGGGTGGGCGATGTGCAACGCCACCATCTCGTGGACGTTGGCGCCGAGCTCGTCGTCGGCCAGGCCGGCGCGCGCCTCGCCGGGCGAGATCGGCTGCGGGAAGCGCTGCCCGAACCAGTTCACCCAGGCGACGTACGGCTGAGCCGGCACGACGTGGCGATCGTCGATCGGGGTGTAGCTGTGCGAGCGGGAACTGAACGAGCGCGAGATGTCGGCGAGATCGGCTTGCTGCTCCCACGAGATCCGCGGGTCGACGACCAGCGGCACGTCGAGTCGACCGGCGTACTGCGGCGGTTGCGGAGCGATGCGCGGCAACGAAGCGACGTACTCGGCCTCCGTCATCCCGAGCTCGGTGTGAAAACCGAGCCGCACGTAGGTCGCTACCTGACGCTGCCACTCCTCGTCGAGGTCCAACGTCGCGGGGTCGGCGATGTCGTCGATCGTCTCCGGCGAGAGGGTCGCCGGGTCGATGCCGTCGTCGATCAGGCCGCGCCCGCCGGTCGGCGCACCGACCGATCGTCCGCCGAGCAGGCCAACCCGATCGGCGTCGCCGAGATCGAAGGCGACGAGCAGGCTGCCGTCGACCGGCACCTCGACACGTTCTCCACCGGGAGCGGCCGGACCATCGATGCGGCTGCAAACCAGCTTCCCGTCGAGGTACTGGGCCAGCCGCGACCACGTCCTGCCCTCATCGAGGTAGCGGCCGGTCAGCAGCTTGCTGTCCTGACTCGCGACCACGTACTGGTTCAGGCTCGCCAACCAACGACCTTCCGACGTGACCGCTTCGATCAGCGACGGCGCATCGGTGTTGAGGTACGGAGCCTCCTCCGGCGAGTCGTAGTCGAACCAGCCGGACGGGTTGTCGCGGTTGGTGACCGGGTTGCGCTCGAACAGCGCGTAGCTCTGCAGCAGCGGGAAGATCTTGGCCAGCAGGTGGCGCGTCGCCTGCGTGGCCATCTCCGGCGGCAGGTAGCCGACACGGCGACCGGCAGCATCGAGTGCGCGCAGCTCGTCGGCGGTGTACGGGCAGGCGGGCACGTCGTAGATCGCACCGATGCGTTCGCCACGCTCGCGCCAGATCTCGCGGAACGCCTGCGTCGCCGCGTCCGGGTCCGTGGGGGCGTCGACGAAGGCGAGGACGGCGCCGTTCAGCGTCATACGCCCATCCCTCCGCCCATGTTGACCATCTCGCCGGTCATCGCACTGGCTGCCGGCGACGCCAGGAAGGCGACCATGTTGGCGACCTCCTCGGGGAGCTCGTAGCGCTGGATGGCCGTCCGGCCTGCGGCGTAGACGCCGTTGACGACCGGCTGGCCGAAGGGCCGGTTCGGGCCCCACATCGAGCCAGCGTTCACGCCGTTGATGGCGATGTTGTACGGGGCCAGCTCCATGCTCACGAAACGGGTGAACTGCATCAGCCCTCGCTTCGCCGCGCCGTACATGACCATGCCCGGCATCGCCGTGTTCGCAGACTCCGAGCCGATGTTGACGATGCGTCCACCACCGCGCGGGATCATGTGATCGAGCACGGCCCGCACCGCGTAGATCGGGCCGACCATCGAGCCGAGCACGGTGACGTCGATGCCCTCCTTCGGCAAGGTGGGGAACGGCCCCATCATCGCCCCGGCTGCGTTGTTGACGAGGATGTCGATTCCGCCCAGCAGCTCGTTGCTCTCGGCGAGGACCCGAACGATGTCGTCCCACTCGAAGACGTTGCCGTGAACGGCGTACGCCTCGACGCCCCACCGCTCGGTGAGCTGTGCGGCCAATCCGGCAGCGTCGGGCGGCGTTGCCCACCGCATGCGACCGGTCTCCTGTGCGACCGCAGGGTCGAGGTCGACGATGGCGACGTCGGCACCGAGGCCGGCGAGCCGGTGTGCGCACGCCTGGCCGAGGTTCATCCCGGCGCCGCCCATGATGACGGCCTTCTTGCCCTTCAGGCTGAGGAGCTCGGCGACCGTCTTGTCGATGCTGTCGAGCGGGATGCGCGACTCGTCCCACCACTGTTCGTTGCTGAAGCCGGCGTCGAGGTCCGCCTGCACGAGCTTGTTGAGGTAGTTCTCGAACGTCATGAGCGGGGCCCCCGGTGGTGGATGGTGTCGGCGTGCCCGAACATAACCCTGGTCGCCGAGCGCCGTCCGGGGACGCGTGCGAGTGAGCGGAACGCGCTCTCGACGCCGACTCTGGCGATCAGCCGGCGGCGGCGATGACGGCAGGCGCGACGGCGGTCAGCTCGTCGACGCCGGCGGCGAAGTCGGGCGGCGTCGTGTAGAGCACGACGTGATCCGCCCCCGCCTCGAGCAGCCGCTGCGCTGCAGCCGCAACCGCATCCGGCGAGCCGTACGCGCAGAGGTCGGCGACGACGCGATCGGAGCCGCCGCTCAGCTCCTCGTCCGTGTAGCCCGCCGCACGCAACGCTTTTCCGTACGGCGAACCGGGGAACGTGGCGATGCCGGTCAGCGCCGCCGCGGCTCGCACGCGAGCCGCGTCCTCGTCGTCGTCGACGTAGATGTTCAGGCCGACGACGAGCAGCTTGTCGGGACCGAGCACCGACCTCGCCTCGGCGACGTACGCCGGCGGGACGGTCACGATCATCGCCCCGTCGGCGACCTCCGCCGCCTGGGCGATGGCCTTGCGCCCGAGGGCGGCGAGGATCGTCGCGTAGTTCACGCTCGGCGTGGCCAGCGGCGGCGAGCTCTCGGTGAGACGGGAGACGTAGGTGCGCAGCTGGCTGAGCGGCTTGTCGTAGTCGCGGCCGACACGACTCGCCTGGCTCGGGTAGCCCGCGCCGATGCCGAGGAGGAAGCGGCCTGGGAACGCTTCACCGAGCTGTGACGACGCCGCGTGCGCGACCATCGGCGGACGGGCCCACATGGGTGTGATCGCGGTGCCGAAGATCATCCGCTCGGTGGCCTGCAGGTGCAGGGCGAGCTGCACGAACACGTCCTTGCCGCCCAGACCCTCCTTGAGCCACGCGGCGCGATAGCCGGCGGCCTCGAGGCGACGCACCGCGTCGCGCTGCTGATCGATCGGCGCTTCCGACGTGAGGCCGATGCCGGGGAGGGCGAACCCGATGCTGCCGAGCGCCGTCCGCGTTGCCTCGACGATGTCCTGATGTGTCATGTGCGTGGGCTCCTGGTTGTCGGTTGGTCGAGCGCGGCGCTCATCGGATGCCGTCCCACAGCAGTCGCTCGCGACCACCGGGGTCGTCGACGAGGCGGCTGTCGTAGTCGAGGACCATCGTCGCCCGTCGCTGCAGGTCGTAGGCCGGCCAGGCCGGCAGGTGCTCGTGCTGCGGCACGCCGTTGCGGATGAAGCTCACCCACGCCGCGTGGATCTGCTCCTGCATGCCACGCGCGTGCCCTTCGAACGGCGCCGGCGCGCCGAGCTTGAGGAACACGTGGTGGTGCATCGCGATCGGGGGGTAGGGCTGCGCCAGGAAGTACATGAACACCGGTTGCGCGTCGCGGCTCGCCGCTGCTTCGGCGAGTCGGATCGCCGGCACGCGCCAGTCGGCGTCGGCGACGATCTCGCCGAGCATCGTGCTCGGACTCGTCCCCGGCAACGCTGCCCGGTACCCGGCCACGATGCCGTCCGCGTCGTCGCCGTGGAACGGCCGCAGGATCGACAGGACGTCGTCGTCGGTCAGCGACCCGTAGCGCTCCAGCCACGGCTGCGGGACGAGCCGGCCGTCGGTGACCGAAGTGGCGTACCCGCCGTAGTAGTCGTTGCCGAGCACGCCAGGGATGAAGTGGTCGTAGCGCTGCGTGCCGATCAGCAGAGGCACGTCCGTGCCGCCGCCCTCGGCGATGGCGCGGACCGGATCCGCCGTGAGCACCTCGCCGTCGACGACCGGCAGCAACGAGCCGTAGTTGAACCAGGCGCTGGGGTTGACCGTGCTCGGGTGCCCGATGGTGTGCAGGGCGCGGATCGACGCGTCGAGCAACTCGTCCGGTGTCGCGCCGGTGAGGGTCTCGCGCAGCGACCCAAGCGCCTCCAGTGAGTCGGCGACGTTGCGAGCGACGTGCGTCGCCACTTCGGTGGAGATCGGGCGAAACAGGTCGCCGCCGCTGCAAACGATCCCTCGATGGAACAGGCCCCGAGCGCGAGGTGACGCCGTCAAGGTCATCACCTTGTGACCGCCGCCCGATGCGCCGGCGATGGTGACGTTGGCCGGATCGCCGCCGAACGCGGCGATGTTGTCGCGCACCCAGCGCAGCGCCTCGACCAGATCGAGCGTGCCGGCGTTGCCGGATTCGGCGAACTCAGGACCGAGGAGCTCACCGAGGTAGAGGTAGCCGAACACGTCGAGGCGGTGGTTCACCGTGACGACGACGATGTCGGCTCGTGCCGCCAACGCCGCGCCGTCGGTGGTCGGATCACTGCCCGATCCGCTGCGGTACGCACCGCTGTGCAGCCACACCATCACGGGACGGGGAGCCGCCGGGTCGCACCTCGGGGTCCACACGTTGAGCACCAGGCAGTCCTCGGACTGGTTGCCGTCGATCGGTTGCGGGCCGCCGGGCAGCGGCGCCGGGACGAGCTGCGGGCAGCTCGGCCCGAACGCCACCGCGTCGAGCACGCCGTCCCACGGCTGCACCGGCACGGGCGGCAGGAAGCGGGCTGCGGTCGCGAACGGGATGCCCTTGAACGCGACGCCGTCCGCCGACACCACGCCGCGCACCTCGCCGGCGCGGGTGTGCACGACTGCTGCGGGGCTGCTCGTGTCCACGTGTCGTCCGCTCCTACAACGAGGATCCGGCGTCGGCGTTGATCACTTCGCCGACGATCGCCGTCGAGGCGTCGGAGGCGAGGAAGGCGACCACGTTGGCCAGCTCCTCGTGGATCAGGTAGCGGCCGAGCACGTTGCGGATGCGCGAGTAGAACCACATGTCGTTCATCCCCGCCGGCACGCGGCTCTCGGTGCGGACCATCGAAGCCGGATGCACGGTGTGCACGTTGATGCCCTCGCCGATGACCTCGGCGGCGACGAACTTGCCGAACGCGGCGAGCGACGCCTTGCCCGTGCCGTACAAGACCATCTTCGGAGCCGTGTAGGTGTTGGCGGCACCGCTGCCGATGTTGATGATGTTGCCGCGCCCACGGGGGCGCATGTAGTCGAGCGCGACGCGAGTGCAGTACATCGGGCCGACCATCGTGCCGCGCACCGACCGATCCATCTCCTCACGCGTGCACGTCTTGAAGTCCACGACTGCGACGTCGACCGCGCTGTTGATCAGCACGTCGATCCCGCCGAGTGCCTCGTTGCACTCGGCCATCCAGCGGTTGATGTCGTCCCAGTCGGTGGCGTCGCCGTGGATCCCGACGGCCTTCGTCCCCCACTTCTCGGCGACCTCCTTGGCGACGCCGTGCGGATCCGGTCCGGCGTACTGCGGCAAGCTGCCGGTCGCGCTCGAGTCCTCCACCTGGAGGTCGACGAGTGCGACGTCGGCGCCAAGACCAGCAAAGCGGTGCGCGCACGCCTGGCCCAAACCCTTGCCGCCACCGCCGGTGATGACCACCTTGCGGCCGGTCATGTCCAGCAGATCTCTCACGGTCTTGTCGACCATGTCGAACGGCATGCGGTCGTTCCACAACGGCCGCATCGAGTCGCCTGCCTCGGTGGCACGCTCGTAGAGCTCGGTGAAGTACGGGCTGCTCATGTCGTTGCTCCCTTGTCGTTCGAGTCGCGAACCTATGCCTCGACTTCGACCTAGTCAACGCTACGTTCTGACCAGCGGAACAGTCAGCTACAGCCTATGACAGCAGGATGCATCGGCCGCGGCTTGACACGATCGGGCGCTACGGTGGTGGCATGCCCGATCGCACGCCCGCCGACACCGGCGAGATCGTTGCGGTCGCCGCCGGGCTGTTCGCCCGGCGCGGCTACGCCACCACGTCCGTGGCCGAGATCGTCGCCGAACTGCAGTGCACCCCGCCGAGCCTCTACCGGCGCTTCCCGAGCAAGCTCGCCCTGTTGCACGCCGTGCTCGATGCTGCCCTCGACCGCCTCGCCGGCCCCGGCGATCTCGACACGCGCGTCCGGCGGGCCATCGCCGCCGCCTCCAGCCATCCCGATCTCGTCGTCACGTACGTGCGCGAGCGGCGCTGGATCGACGCCGAGCTTTTCCCTGCCGTCGCCCGACGCGACGCCGACCACGCCACCGCGTGGACCACGGCGATCGGCCTTGCGTGCCCCGACCTCGACGCCGGCTCCGCCGCGCTTCGCCACGGGGCGATCGACGGAGCCGTCACGGCCCTCGCCGTGGCGCCTCGCGGCGCCGGCGGAGCGCGTCTGCGCACCGCGTTCGAGACCGGGTTGCACGCACTGGCTTCCACGCCATCCGTGGCGCGCCCGACCGAGTCGGCACCGATCCGCCAGGCATGGCACCTGCCGCCGACGCGCCGGCAGACGCTCATCGACGCTGCGATCGCGCTGATCGGCGCGCGCGGCTACGCCGACGTTCGGCTGCAGGACGTGGGCGCTGCGGTCGGCATCGCCGGGCCGTCCGTGCTGCAGCACTTCGCCACGAAGCAGGAGATCCTGGTTGCCGCCTTCGATCGGGCGATCACCGAGCTGATGATCGCCGCTCGGATCGCCACCGAACATGCCGCGGACGCATCCGACGCTCTGGCTCGCCTGGTGGCCGCACTGGCCGAGACCGCCGCGCTGCACCGCGACCTGTACGTCACCCTGTACCGCGAGTTCGGCGCGCTCGACGAGGATCAGCGCACCCGGCTGGCGCACCTGCGCAACGAGCTCGACCACGTGTGGGGCGCCGTGCTGTGCGAGCTGCACCCCGATCTGCCGGCGGAACCATCTCGCGCCATCGCTCGCGCCGGCGTCGAGGCGGTGCTCAACGGCGTTCGCCACAGCAGCGCCGGCACATCCACGGCCGACCTCGTCGCGGCGACGCTGTCGTTCCTGGACGCAGCGGCTGGCTACGGGATCAGCAGAACGCGCCCGAAGGCCTGACGGCTCTCGATGTAGCGGTGCGCTTCGGCTGCATCGGCCAGCGCGAACCGACGGTCGATCACCGGGTGCAGCTCGCCGTCGGCCACTCGTTGCAGTACGCCCTGGATCATGGCGTGGACGCGTTCGCGGTTGCCCTTCGCGTCGACGCCGAGGAGCACGCCGGTGAGCGTGGCGTGCTTGCGTTGCATCGGCCACGTGTCGGGCGGCGAGTCGTCGCGCCCGGCTCGCCCGACCCAGCTGATCCGCCCGCGGTAGGCAAGCGCGGCGATGCTGTCCTCCAGCGTCCGTCCGCCCACCGGGTCGACGACGAGGTCGACGCCCTCGCCGTCGGTGAGGCGCATCACCTCGGCGGGCACGTCGCTGGTGGCGTAGTTGATCCCGTGATCCAGGCCGTGCTCGCGCAAGCGCTCGAGCCGCTCGTCGCTCGACGCGGTGGCCAGGATCAACCCGGCCCCTGCCGCCTTGGCCAACTGGATCGCGGCGAGCCCGAGGCCGCCGGCGCCGGCCTGGACGAGCACGCGCTCGCCGGCGCGCAGGTGGCCGAACTCGAACAGCCCCTCGTGCGCGGTGCCGTACTCCAATGGGATCGCCGCGGCGACCTCGACATCGAGCCCATCGGGCACCGAGTACACGGATGCGGCCGGCACGCTGACCACTTCGGCATGGCTCCCGGTGCGCATGGTCGCCACGACCGCCTGCCCGATGCGGAAGTCGGTGACGCCGGCGCCGACCTCGCGGACGATCCCAGACGCCTGGTAGCCAACGACGTGCGGCGCCGTGCCGATCGCCCGCGACCGGTTGATCAGGTCGCCGCCCTGCACGCCGATCCCCTTGACGTCGAACAGCACCCCGCCGGGGCGCAGCTCGGGCTCGAGCACCTCGGCGTAGCGGAAGACATCGGGAGGGCCTGGTTGGTCGTAGACGGCAGCTCGCATGGAGCCCGACCCTACGAACGGTCAATTGACAGCGCTGAGGACCGTCCCGCCACGTGGAACATTCGATGGACGGCTCAATCAGAAATGTATAGATTTGAGCGATCGCCGGTCGGACACTGGCGATCGACACACCGATCCTTAGATGGGGGAGCCATGAAAGCAACACGAGCCCTGTTCGGGCTGATGGCGGCCGGGGCGCTCGTCATGAGCGCCTGCGGTAGCGATGACAAGGCAGATTCGACCACGCCGGGCAACACCGGCGGCACGACGGTGGAGACCACGCCGTCGAGCGAGACCACACCGACCGGCGACACCACGCCGTCCGGCGACACCACCCCGGAGACCACCCCGGCACCCGGGGAGGCATTCGACCCGTCGTTGCCGCCCGTCGTCGTCGGCTTCCACAACCTCGAGGGCGGGTCGTACTCGATCCCCGAGTCGCGCATCGGCTTCGAGAAGGGCGTCGAGTACGTCAACAGCCAACTCGGCGGCATCAACGGCCACGAGCTGAAGGTCGAGTACTGCAACCTCGACGTGACGCCCGAGTCGGCCATCGACTGCGCCAACCAATTCGTCGAGAAGGGCGTCGCTGCTGCAGTCCAGGGCTACGACCTCGCCGTCGACGCAGCCATGCCCGTGCTGACGGAGGCCGGCATCCTCGAGATGGCGTCCGCTCCGCTCGGCGCAGCGATCAACAACAACGTCGGTGACGCCATCGTCTTCGGCCCGTCGAGCCAGGGTGGCGCAGGCATCACCGCGGTGGTGCTCGCCAAGAACACCGGCGCCAAGAAGCTGGCCTACCTCCTCGCCGACGTGCCGGCGATGCGGCCGGTGTTCGACATCGCCAAGGCTGCAGCCGACAAGCTCGGCATCGAGCTCGAGGCGTACTACTACGCGCAGCCCACCGACTGGACGACGTTCGCCGCCACGGTGGTCTCCGCCGGTCCCGATTCGGTCGCGATGTTCGGCGTCGACGCCGACTACCTCGCCGCTGTGCCGGCGTTCCGCCAAGCCGGCTTCACCGGCCAGTTCAACGCCAGCACCCTCGGTGCGGTCGACCAGCTTCCCGCCGACATGCGCAAGGACGTCGTCGTTGCCTTCCCGTACTACAACGTGGACATGGTGAGCGGCGTGCCGGATGAGGCGAAGGCCGACATCGACGTCTTCGAAGCGGCGCTCAAGGGCAACGACGCCCTCGGTCGTCCGGGCCCGGCCCGCATCGGCTTCTTCATGGCGGTGCAGGCTGCCGACGCACTGCGTCAGGTCGACGATCCGACCTCCGCTGCAGCGGTGTTCGAGCAGGCGCCGAAGGCCAAGGGCCACGCCTTCTTCACCGACCAGGACTACGACTGCTCCACGCCGTCGTGGCCGGACACGACCTCCTGCCTCGGGTTGACGATCTACGCATCGATCAACGAGGACGGCAAGCTCGACGTGATCCCCGGTCAGCCGTTCGACCTGAGCATCGTCGCCTGACTCGGACGAGCCAACTGAAGTGACGCACGAGGGTGCGGGCCTCCGGGCCCGCACCCTTCGTCGTTTTCCGGCGAGCGATCTGGTCACTCAGGCAGCACAAGTTGCGCCGGGAGCAACCTGTGCTGCCTGAGTGGTCGGGCCGACTGCTGCTTCGTCAGTTCGCGCCCCGCACTCCTAGGAAGCGCGTGCCGTTGAACTCGGCGAGTGGCTGTTGGGGCCACGCGCAACGAGCGATCCGCTCAGTCGTCAGAGGTCGCGGGTGAGCGCGGCGAAGTCGATGACGTAGTCCGTCGACGGGCGGGCCGCAGCGCCCGCTTCCATCATCTGCTCCATCGAGTTGATGACGAAGCCCTCGAGGATGTAGCCGCCCAACGCCTCGGCGGTGTCGTAGTAGCAGAACGACGCGGCACCCCCGCTGAGGTCGCCGCTCATCGCCACCGGCACGTCGATGGACGCGAGCCACGCACGAGTGCGCTCCCAGTGGTCCGGTCCCGGCGAGATGTTGAGCAGCATGTGGTGGATGCCGGCACCCCACCGGTCGCGGAACTCGCGGTTGTAGTGGCTCGGCCCGAGCGTCGGCTGGATGACCTCGAAGCCGAAGTCGCAGAAGTTCGCCAGCCCGGTGAGGTACTCGTGGTCCACGGGCTCGCCGCGGTAGGTCGGGTTCTCCAGCGAACCGGGCTCGGTGCGCCAATCGCGGATGGTCCACTGCTCGATGCCGAGCAGCTCGTGGTAGCGGCCGACCGTGGCGATCGTGTCGTCGACGACGACACCGAAGTGGTTGACGCCGAACACGGGCACCGGTCCGACGCCGTTCGGTCGCGCGTAGGTGTCGCGCAGGTCCCATCGCTCGACGGGTCCGCGCTGCTCGTCGTTCAGGCGGACCGACACCTCGACGAGGTAGCCACCGAGCGTGGCACGAGTGTCGAGGAAGTGCCGACGCTCCCGACCGTCGACGGTCATCGACGACATGATCTGGACACCGGCATCCGCGCACTGCCGGCGGATGACATCGAACTCGGCCGGCGTGACGTCGGCCAGCCGGAGGTGGCTGATGCCCTGGCCGCGCACGAAGCGGAACTCCATGAACGGGCTCTCCCCGCTCAACGGTTGGACGAGCTCGAAGGTCACCGGGATGCCCTCGGTGCTGCCGAAGAAGCCGGTTCCTGGCGGCGGCACCGTCGTCGCGGTGGCCGTCCGGAACGTCGGGCTGGAGATCGCCCGTCCGCGCGCCTGCACGTCCGAGAGCTGATCGGGACCGAGCTCGCGCACCTCCCATTCGTCCATGCCGAAGATCTCCGCGTAGCGACGCGTTGCCCGTTCGAGGCTGTCGACGACGACGCCGACGCGATGCAGCCGGTCGACCGGGATCGGAACGCTCATGCCGGCCACACCACGGTCTCGGACCACTGCTGCTGGTCCGCCGGCAGCCATCGGTCGTAGAGGAACGTGAAGGGTTGGTGGCGGTAGAACTCGATGCCGTTCGAGCCGCGTGTTCGCTCGGCGAAGGTCATCGGGATCGCCTGCGGCCCGGTCTTCAGGCGCAGGTGCCAGTGGTGGTCGTACGTCTGCTGGTCGTCCCAGAGCTCGAGGAGCAGGACGTGGCCCGGTGTCTCCACGGATCGGAACCACCCGTACTGCCGACAGCCCGGCTCGAGGCGAGTGGCCGCTTCGTCATCGGCCAGCGCGGCGACGAGCTCGTCGGTCGCAACGAGGCACAGCTGCAGCACGATGCGCACCGCGCCCCTCGCCGGCCAGGCGATCGCCGGTGGCGCGGCGCCGTCGTCGGGCGCCGACTCGCCGGCCACCCACACGCGATCGTTGCGGAACGGTTGGTGGCGGTAGATCTCGGCCGGCGTCGCGGCGACCCCCGCTGCATGCCGCGCGAGGAGCACGGCGTCGGTGGTCGCCACCCGCGCGTCGCGCACGTGGGAGTCGAACGCCGCCTCGTCGTCCCACAGCTCCACGACGGCGAGCCGGCCCGATCCGTCGAGCGCGGCGTACGCCTCGGCTTCACGGACGCCGGGTCGTGCACGCACGGCGGCGACACGAGCGGTGTGGTGGCCGTGGTCGACGGTCTCGTCGATGTGATGGATCACTCGCAGTGCCGTCATCGATGCATCCCCCAGATGTCGTGAATCAATCGGAATGTACACGTGTACAGCTCCCAGACGGAAGTGCGGGGTTCAGCTCTCCGGAACGGTGGGCGCCGGGCCGACCGAGGCGCGTTCCACCCAGTCGACGAGGCCGTCGATCATCACGTCGGCGACCGCGCTTCCGGAGATGGCGGTGAGCATCGCCTCAGCGGCGGTACGGCCGAGGCGGACGAAATCGCTCCGCACGGTGCTCAACGGCGTGCGGAGCAGGCGCGCCGCCGTCGCGTCGCCCGAGGCGATCAAGGACAGGTCGCCGGGGACGGTGATGCCCGCCTCCTCGCACACCTCCAGCAGCTGCAGCGCAACCGGGGGCGCAGCGATGATCGCCGTCGGCGCGTCCTCACCTCGGCGCAGCTCGCCCAGCAGCGCCCGTGGATCGAACGACTCGACGTCGACGGAGAACGTCGACCACGTCAACCCGCACTCGGCCGCCTGCCGCTGGTGGAGCCGCCACGCAGGTGCGCGCATCGAGGACATCTCGGCCACGTGCCGGTGGCCGAGCTCGGCCAGCCGAGTGAAGATCCGGGTGAACGTGGCGGCGCTCTCGACGGTGACGAGGGGCAGGTCGTGGCACGTTTCGTCGCGATCACCGACCGCCAGCACCGGGATGCCCGCCGAACGGAACAGCCGAAGCGACTCGGCCTTCGACGCGTTCCAGAAGAAGAGGCCGTCGACGCGCCGCTCGGCGAACCGGCGCACCCGGACGTCGACGTCGTCGGAACCGTCGGGGAAGGAGATCAAGCACGTGTAGCCCGCCTGCTCCATGCCGCGCACCGCGCTGTCGATCACCGACAGCACCTCCGTGCCCGGGTGCAGGTCGTAGTTCATGATGATGCCGACCGTCATCGTCGGCGTGCCGCGGATGCTGCGCGCGGCGAAGTTGGGCACGTACCCGAGGGCCTCGACCGCCGCCAGCACCCGCGCTCGGCTCTTCTCCGACACCACCCCGCCGTTCAGCGCGCGCGACACGGTGGCCGTGGAGCAGCCGGCGACGAACGCCACCTCGTGGACCGACGTCGCTCGCTTCGGCTCGACCTCGGGCATGCACCGGACTCTACGCCATGATGATGATTTCACCCAGAGGAACGCCGGGACTGTACACGTGTACATCGCGTCGCTACCATCGCGCGATGCCCGCCTTCTCCACGGTCGCCGACGTCTCGACGTATGCCTTCTGGGCACAGCCGCCCGCGGAGCGCGAGCACGCCTTCGGGCTCCTCCGCGAGCACGATCCGGTGTCGTGGCAACCGCCGGTGGCTTGGCCGCTGCCACAACCGTTCGAGGGCTTCTGGGCGGTCACCCGTCACGAGGACATCACCCACGTCAGCAAGCACCCCGAGATCTTCTGCTCGTCGCGCGGCATCAGCATGGAGCCGCTGCCGCCCGAGTTCGAACGGGACAACGCCTTCTTCCTCGCCATGGACGCGCCCGAGCACGCTCGGCTGCGCAAGCTCATCGCCTCGGCGTTCACGCCGCGGCGTGTGAAGGCGACCAGCGAGGGGATCGAGGTCAACGCTCGATCGATCGTCGCCGAGTTCGCCGCGCTGGTCGACTCCGATGTCGTCGCTGACCTGTCCGCCAAGCTGCCGCAGGTGACGTTCTTCGACATGATGGGCGTCCCCGCCGAGGACCGGCCACGGGTGTCGGCGCTGTTCGCTGCGTCCGAGGACGCCGAGGTGTTCATGCAGGCCGCCGACCCGCTGGCCCTGGCAGCCGAGTTCAACGGGCGGCTGACGGAGTACGGACGCGAGCTGGCCGCACGCCGGCGCGTCGACCCTGCCGACGACCTGATGACGGCGCTGGTCGAAGCCGACGTCGATGGCGAGCGGTTGAACGACGTCGAGCTCGGTGCGGCCATGATCCTGCTGTCGATCGCCGGAACCGACACCACCAAGCAGACCACCACCCACGCCGTGCACGCGCTGGCCGCGCACCCGGAGCAACGGCGCTGGCTGCTGGACGACCTCGACGGCCGGCTCAACATGGCCGTCGAGGAGCTGATCCGGTGGTCGACGGCGATCAACCAGTTCAGCCGCGTGGCAACGGTCGACACCGAGCTCGGTGGCCGGGAGATCCGCGCCGGCGAGAAGGTGACGATGATCTACCGCAGCGGCAACCGCGACGGGCGCGTGTTCCACGAGCCGCACGCGCTCGACCTCGGACGCACACCGAACCTCCACGTCGGATTCGGCGGCGGCGGCGTCCACTTCTGCCTCGGCGCCCACGTCGCTCGCGCCGAGCTGCGCATCCTCTTGCGCGAACTGCTGACCCACGCGCCGGACCTCGAGGTCGGCGAGCCCACGTGGTCGACGACCAACTCGCTGATCAACGCGATCGGTCACCTGCCGGCGCACAACCCGTCGCCACGCTGAACGTCCACCACCGTTTGTGCGCAAACCGGGCCAGGAGCCCGATGCGTGCACAAACGGTCAGGCGGGTCGGTGATCTCTCGGCAGCGTCAGGAGATGACCTGGCCGGGGGTGTCCGGCGTCTTGCGCTGACCGAGGCGCTCGCCGGTCTCCGCCTCGTGCTGGTCGAACATCGCCTGCGCGGCGTGGGCTCGCTTCGCCGCCAGATCGACCGTGTTCGTGGTGATCCAGTCGTACGACGCGGTCCGACTCGCGTTGGATTGCGCGAGCTGCGGCATCACGTGGTTGGCGTAGAGCTCCAACGAGCGCTTGCGCGCCGGCCAGTCGGCCCAGTCCGCCATCAGCAGCAGCAGTGCACCGAAGTCGCCCTGCTTGTCCTGCAACCGTTCGACGCGTTCGATGGCGTCGGCGGGCGTGCCGATCAGGATGATCTGCTTCTCGAACGCCCACTCGGCGAAGTCGGCGCCCTCCGGCACCTTGTACCGCGGAGCGTTGTTGTTCATGTAGCGGATCCACTCCTCCATGCCGTAGCGCACGTCCTCCAGCGCCTGCTCGCGCGTCTCGGCGATGTGCATCGGCAGCACGCATCGCAACTGGTCGCGATCCATCTGCTGGCCGTGGGTCTCGGCGAACTCCTCCGCGACGCGCCAGTTGGTCGAGAGCGCGTCGAAGCCGGCGCCCTCCCCCGCTGCGACGCACAACATGCCGAGCCCGAACTGACCAGCGAGACGGCCACCGGACACGGTGACCGCGCTAGCGACCGACACCTCCGGATGCGGGTACGTGTACGGGCTGAGGTGCGTGTGCGCGTCCTGCAGCGTGAACCAGTCGGTCGTCTCGGTGACCCACTCGCCGCGGAACAGTCGGAGGATCACGTCGATCGCCTCGCCGGCGCGACGGCGCGTGTCGTCCGGGTCGATGCCCATCATCAGCGCGTCCGACGTCAGCAGCCCGGGCCCGACGCCGAGCATCACGCGACCGCGCGTCATGTGGTCGAGCTGCAGGATGCGGTTGGCCACGTTGAGCGGGTGGTGGTACGGCAGCGAGATCACACCGGTGCCGAAGCGCAGGCGCTTCGTGCGTTGCGCCGCAGCGGCGATGAACACCTCGGGTGAGTCGATGATCTCCATGCCGGCGGAGTGGTGCTCACCGATCCACGCCTCCTCGAATCCGAGCTCCTCGATCCACTCGCACAGCTGGATGTCGCGCTCCAGGCACAACGTCGGGTTCTCGTTCCTGCTGTGGAACGGAGGAAGGAAGATGCCGTGGCGAAGCGGGCCCGGACGAGACGATGCAGTCATGCTCCCGTTGTAGCGATCAGGTGTCCGCGGTCACAGCAGTCCGTGCCGACCTGCCGAACAGAATCCGGGTACCAGCGACCTCGACGCGGCGAACGGGTCTGCCGAGATCGTCGCCGCCCGATCGCGCGAGGATCTCACCGTGCGGGCGACGATCGGGACGTGGGTTGCCGTCGCGGCCATCGCCGTGTTGTCGTCGTCGTGCTCGAGCGATCCGACCATCGTGGATCGTGACGCGCGGCAGGAGTTCATGGCGGTCGCGCGCGCGAACCTGTGGCCGTGTGGCGTCGTGGCGTTCGATTGCACGATCGACGTCGAGCCGTTCCGAGATCGGATGAACGCCATCTGGCGCACGGTGATCGCGATCTCCTCCCGCGATGAAGCCCACGAGGACCTGAGGCGAGTCAACGACGCGTGGGTCGCCTGGCAGGAGTGTCTGCTCCACCTGCCCACCACCACGACCGCTGCGGGGATGCCGTCGAGCGACCAGGTCTGCATCGACGAAGGGCTCACACTGCGGGACGACATGGTCGAGCTCTACACGACGATCGGTGGCGTGGTTCCTACCGCCGAGTCGTAGCTCACGATGACGTTGGCCGCTCCGAGGCTCAGCGCACCGTGCCTGCGGCGCGCAAAGCATCGATCGCCTGACCATCGCGACCGAGCTCGTGCAGGATCTCGTCGGTGTGCTGGCCCTGGGTCGGCGCCAGGTCGTTGAGCTCAGGGATCGCCATGCCGTAGCGAACGGGGTGTCGTGCCTCGAGCACTCTGCCGGCCACCGGGTGCTCGCGCACCGAGAGCGTGCGGTTGTGGACGATCTGCGGATCTCGGGCGACCTCGTCGTGATCGAGCACCAACCCGAACGGCACCTGCTCTTCGTCGAACCGCTGTGCGAGCACGGCGGTGGGCGTCCGCTCGATGAGGTCAGCGATCATCGGGCCGAGCTCTTCACGATGGTGACGCAGCTCGTCGGCCGTGGCGAAGCGCGGGTCCTCGACCCACTCGGGGTGCTCGAGCGCGCGGAACAGGCAGTGCATCTCGCCGATCGTGACGGTGTAGATGATGATGTGCCCGTCGGCGGTCGGTGCGACGCGGTACAGCCGCGACGGGATGGCCCGTTCGTCGCGGCGCGGGTCGTCGAGCAGTGCGTCGGGCAGGAAGCCGTCGGGGTGGAAGAACGACATGGCCACGTCGAGCATCGGCACGGCGATGTGCTGGCCGCCACCGCCTCGCTCTCGCGCGAACAGCGCAGCGCACACCGCCTGCGTCACGGTCAGCGACGTCGCCTTGTCGCACACCACCTGGCGGACCAGATCGGGGAACGGGATCTCCGGGTTCGTCTGCGTCACGACCATGCCGGTGAGGCCTTGGATGATCGGGTCGTACACACGCCGCTGCGCGTACGGGCCGTCGGGCCCGAAGCCGCTGATCGACACGTAGATGATGTCCGGCCGCACCGCGGCGACGTCCTCGTAGCCGAGCCCGAGGCGATCGACGACACCCGGCCGCCAGTTCTGGATGAACACGTCGGCGGTGCGGCACAGGTCGAGCACGATCTGCCGGCCGGCGTCGGTCGTCACATCGACGCTCAGTGCGCGCTTGCCGCGGTTGGCGCCCATGTAGAGCGCAGCGAGCCCGTGAAGGTCGGGTGCTGCCGCGCCCGAGCGGGTGATGTCACCGGTGCCGGTGTCCTCGACCTTGATCACGTCGGCGCCTTGATCGGCCAACCACATCGCGGCCAGCGGGCCGGAGATGACGGCCGAGAAGTCGACGACCTTGACGCCGGTCAGCGGGCCGCTCATCGGGCCGCGCTCAGAACAGCGTCGACAGGTTGCCCGACTGCAGGATCGTCTGGTCGAGCAGGATCGTGCGCTTGGCGATGAGGAACGAGCCCTCGTGGCGGCGCAGCACGTCCTGACGTCGTCCGACCCACGTGTCGGTGTCGTACTTCAGCCGGGTGCGGTAGACGTGGAAGTACGACTCGACGTCGAGCTCGTCGCCGCGGTCCTCGGTGATGCGAACGTTGGTGATCAGGTGACGCGTGCGCGAAGCCGGATCCTCGGACCACGCCGCGTTGGAGGCGAACTTCTTCCAGCGCCCGATCAGCAAGAACTTGTTGTCGTCGAAGTAGGCCATCTCGCCGGGCTGGGTGAACTCCTTCGCCCGCTCTCGATGCAGCCGCGTGCGACGGATCGGCATGAAGTAGTGGATGTCCTCGGCGAGCAGGTCCACCCAGCGCTCGTAGTCGTGCGTGTCGAGCAGCGAGGCCTCGTTGTAGAGGAATTGCTCCACCTGGTGCTGGAGCACCATCGCCGCGATCAGCTCGGAGGTCGCCCCCGTCTCTTGTTCCATCGTCATCGTCAGCTCCTGCTCACATCGAGTCCGGCGGCACGGTGGCAGCGCGCAGCTCGTCCCAGTCGAGGCCCTTCATCCACTGCGCCCACGAGTGGTACAGCCACATCTGGCCGTGCTCGCTCGTGTTGCCGTCGATGTAGGCAAGGTCGCCGTCGCGCAGCACGGTGGCGTTGCCGAGGTCCATCTTCATCCGCTGCGGGATGCGCCGGCCGTGCATGCCACGCGTCTGCAGCGTCGCCTGCGCCCAGTTCTCGCCGTCCTCCTGCTCGAGCAGACCGGCCGGCCCGAAGGAGTGGTTGTGGCCCATCATCATCATCCCGCGCATCTCCGGCGTGACGTCCTTGGGGAGGAAGCTGAACCACCAGATCTCGGTGCGCGTCGCGCTGAGCGGGATGCGCAGCGACAGCTGCAGGCCCTGAGTCAGCCACACGTTCGGGAAGATGCACGGGTGCCCGAACGAGCGGGCACCGACGGGCCCGATCATCTCCAGCACCTCGGGACGCTCACGCCACGAGTGATCGGCGCCGGCGTTCGGCGGCAACCCGGCGATCGACGGACCGGCGATGGCGTGTCCGTACTCACCGATGAACGCCAGCTCGTCGCTGACGGTCAAGGCCGAGGGGATGTCGAGCTCCTCGCCGAGCGTGTTCTGCGCGCCGCCGATGTCCGCCTTCTGATCGAGCGCCTGGAACAGACCGGCTGAGGCCGCCGACATGTGCGTCACCGGCGGGTGGTACCAGTCCATCGCGTTCTCGGCGGCGAACTTCCAGTTGCAGTTGATCGTGAACTTCTGGATGCCGGGCACGAACTCGAGGTCGCGCGAGGCAGCCAGGTCGATGCCCAACCGACCGGCCGGCCCGAGGTACTCCTCGAGCGGCGGCGCCGTCGGATCCATCGTGGCGAAGATGAACCCGTGGTAGTTCGCCAGCTGGGCCACCGGCTGCAAGCCGTACAGGCTCTTGTCCAACTGGTCGTGGTAGAAGTTGTGCGCCTCGGGCACGCCGATCAGGTTCCCGGCCAGGTCGTACGACCAGCCGTGGTACGTGCACATGAAGGCCTTCGTGTTGCCCTCTTCGGCGCGACACACCGCGTTGCCCTTGTGCGAGCAGGTGTTCAGGAAAGAGCGGATCGTGCCGTCCTTCTGGCGGACGGTCAGCACGTTGTCGCGACCGATCGGCGCCTCGAAGAAGTCGCCGGCCTTGGGGATCTGACCCTCGTGGCAGACGAAGTTCCATGCCCGGCCGAAGATCATCTCCAGCTCGCGCTCGAAGATCTCCTCGTCGGAGAAGATGCGGCGATCGACCTCGCCGCGCTCCATCGACACCATCTCGTCCAGCTCGTCCACCCCGAAGTCCACGGTCATCGCGAGTTCCTTTCGACGAGTGAAGCCTGTCACGTCGGGGCCCGACGGCAGCCCCCGGCGTTCCGAGGCTCGGAACGCACGACGTGGGCCCGGCGCACCTCCTACTTCGACAGCGGCATGGTCTCCGGTCGGCTGTGACCCCAGTAGCTGGTGGCCGTGTAGCGGCCGACGACCCAAGTCTCGTCGTCCACCCTGCGGGCCCCGGTGCCGTACTCGACGATCAGACCCGACGGGGTCATGCAGTAGAAGCTGACCATGTGGTCGTTCGTGTGCTTGCCCAACGAGGACACGATCGGCAGACCACGTCGGACGACCTCGTCGTTGGCCCGGCCGACGGTGTCCAACGAGTCGACCTGGAACATCACGTGCGAGATCGAGTCCGGCACGCCCGGCACGGAGACCGCCGCCATCGAGTGGTGACGCGGGTTGCAGTGCAGGAAGACTGCCTCGACCCCGGGCATCATCCCGCCGATCGTGTCGCTGAGCTTGAAGCCGAGCTTGTTCACGTAGAAGTCCGTGAAGGCGTCAGTGTCGGTGACCATCAGCATCATGTGCCCGAAGCCCATGTCGTCGATGACGAAGTTGGCGCCGGTCGGCGAGACGAACGGCGCGGTGGCCTCCTCGTGACCGACGAAGAGCTCGATCCGGTTGCCCGCCGAGTCCACCGTGCTGGCCATCAACGAGACGCGACGGCGGGCGCACAGCTCGGGCGATTCGTCGACGACCTCCGCTCCCTGGCGGCGCAGGTGGGCGACGAGCTCGTTCAGTTCGTCGCGGGTGCCCACCTCGAAGCCGAGGAAGTGGATGTCGTTGTCGACGCCCGGCTCGATGGCGAGACGGAACGCGCGCCCGTCCATGCGCAGGTACAGCGAGTCGTCACCTTCCGGTGCGGTGCCCACCTGCAGCCCGAGCACCTCGGTGGCGAACGAACGCCACGCGTCGAGGTCGGCGGCCCCGAGGCCGACGTACCCGAAGCTCTTGATCAGTCCCATGGCGCGCTCCCTGCAAGCTCGATGCTTTCCGCCAGTCTGCTGCGATGCCGGCGATGGTGCACGCCGACCGGTTCGTCCTGCGGAACGGTGCCGATCAGTCGATGAGTGCGTAGGCGGGCAGGGTGAGGAACTCGACGAAGTCGTCGGCCAGCGCGACCTGCACGAACAGCTCGGCCGCTTGGTCGAGGCGGGCCAGGTTGGCGTCGTGGTCGCTGTCATCGGTCACCAGCTCGCGGGCTTTCGCCAGCTCCTCGGCGAGCAGCCGCTCGACGAGCTCGCGGGTCACCTGCGCACCGGTGTCGAGCACGACGTCGTTGTGCACCCACTGCCACACCTGGGCGCGCGAGATCTCCGCAGTCGCCGCGTCCTCCATCAGGTTGTTGATCGCCACGGCTCCGTTGCCGCCGAGCCACGCGGCGACGTAACGCAGGCCGACTTCGATGTCGTTGCGCAGACCGGTCTCGGTGAACTCGCCGGGTGAACGAGGGATGCGCAACAGGTCCGCCGGATCAACCTGCACGTCGTCGCGCAACCGATCGAGCTGGTTCGGCCGATCGCCGAGCACCGCGTCGAACTCTTCGTTGCAGATCGCCACGAGGTCGGGGTGCGCCACCCACGATCCGTCGAAACCGTCGGCAGCCTCGCGCTGCTTGTCGGCGTGCACCTTGCCCATGGCCACCGAGTTGACGGCCTCGTCGCGACGACTCGGGATGAACGCGGCCATGCCGCCGATGGCGAACGCGCCCCGGCGATGGCAGGTGGACACGAGCAGCTCGGTGTAGGCGCGCATGAACGGGGCGGTCATCGTCACGGCGCTGCGATCGGCAAGGAGGTACTCGGCGCCCGCCGAGCGGAACACCTTGATCAGGCTGAACAGGTAGTCCCATCGTCCGGCGTTGAGGCCCGATGCGTAGTCGCGCAGCTCGTAGAGGATCTCCTCCATCTCGAACGCCGCCGGCACGGTCTCGATCAGCACCGTGGCGCGGATCGATCCGGCCGGCACGCCGAGCGCCGACTCGGCGTGAGCGAACACGTCCGCCCACAACCGCGCTTCGAGGTGGCTCTCCATCTTCGGCAGGTAGAAGTACGGCCCGCGGCCGCGGGCCAGCAGCTCGCGCGCGTTGTGGAAGAAGTGCAGACCGAAGTCGACGAATGCAGCCACGGTGGACGCACCGTCCACCTGCAGGTGGCGCTCGTCGAGGTGCCACCCGCGAGGACGGACCACGATCACCGGGAGCTCGATGTCGTCGCGCAGCCGGTACTCGCGACCGTCGGCGGCGGTGAAGGCGATCTCGCCGCGGACTGCGGCCCGCAGGTTCACCTGGCCCGACACGACGTTGTCCCAGTGCGGCGTGTTGGCGTCCTCGAGATCGGCCAGCCACACCTTCGCACCGGAGTTCAGTGCGTTGATGGTCATCTTGCGCTCGGTCGGCCCGGTGATCTCGACGCGGCGATCCACCAGGGCAGGCGGTGCGGCGGCGACGCGCCAGCTCGGATCGTCGCGGATCGCGGCGGTGCTCGCCAGGAACGTGGCGCCCGCTGATCCGCCGGCGGCGATCTCGGCCTGCCGAGCGGCTCGCGCTGCGATCAGCTCGGTGCGCCGCACACCGAAGGTGCGCTGCAGATCGGCGACGAAGGCAACGGCGTCGGCGGTGAGGGTCGACTCGCTCGACTCGGCACCGGACGGGGAAACGACGACGGTCATCACTGCTCTCGTTCTGGAGTCGACGTCACTCGAGGGCGCCGGCGGCGTGCAGCGCGGCGATCTCGGCGGCGTCGAGGTGGAGGATGTCGGCGAGCACGTCATCGGTGTCTGCGCCGTAGTTCGGTCCCGAGTGGTCGAAGCGACCACCGATGTAGGTGGGTGTCTCGGAGAACTGGGTCGGGTGCTCCTTGACGGGCCACCGGCCGATCTCGGCCTGGTCGAGCTCGACCATCCAGCCGAGGTGGGCCAGCTGCGGGTCGTGCTCCGCCCGGTCCTCGGCGGTCTGGCACACGCCCGCGGGAACACGGGCCGCCTGCAGCGCGTGCATCAGCTCGAACGGATCGAAGCCCTGGGTCGCTGCGTCGACGAGCGCGTCGAGCGCGTCCTGGTGCTGGAGCCGACCGTCGAGCGTGGCGAAGCGCTCATCGTTGGCCCAGTCCGGCCGCCGGAGCACGTCGACGAGCGCGGTCCACTGCGCGTCGGTGAACGCCGAGATGGCGATCCAGCGGTCGTTCCCGCTCGTTCGGTACGCACCGTGCGGCGCGGCGAGCTTGTACGGCGACCGGTTGCCGTAGCGCGACCAGCGCCGGCCGTTGACCGTCCAGTCGAGGATCGACGTGCCGGTGAGGTAGATGCCGGTGTCGCCCTGCGAGGCGTCGATGTGGCAGCCCTCTCCCGTGACGTTGCGGCGGTAGAGCGCCGACAGCATCGCCACCGCCATGTTGTACGCGCCGAACCAGTCGAGGTACGAGTAACCGATGCCGGCCGGCGGGAAGGGCTCCGGCAAGCCCGACATCTCGCTGTTGCCGGCGATCGCCGCCGCGCTCGGCCCGAACGTGCGCGCCCGCCCGTAGATGCCGCGCTCGCCGAGGCCGCTCTGCTGCACGTAGATGATGTTCGGGTTGAGCTCCTGGAGGCGCTCGTAGCCGAGGCCCATGCGCTTCATCGTCCCCGGCGAGAAACCTTCGATCACCATGTCCGCGTCGCGGATGAGGTCCTCGAGGATCTGCCGTCCGCTGGGGTGCTTGAGGTTCAGCGACAGCGCCCGCTTGCCGGCGTTGATCTCCATGAACGACCCGCCACGGTTGGGCTCGATGACCGTGGGTGTCTCGAGCGCAGCCGTCGCCGCATCGCGTTCGGCACGACCGCCCGGCGGGCACGCGCCCAGCGGGCTCAGACGCATTCGGTCCGGGCGCGAGAGGTGCTCGACCTTGATCACGTCGGCGCCCATCGCGGCGAGGAAGCGGCCGGCGCCGGCACTCGCCAGCATCCAGCTGAGATCGACGATCCTCACGTCGGAGAGCGCGAACGGCTTGCCGTACTTGCTCAGCACCGGCGCATCAGCGGCGCGCGAGTTGGTGAACGCACGGGGGTGGTCGACCGTGCTCGCCGACCACTCGGCGATCACCTCGTCGGTGTGCTCGCCGACGAGCGGTGGCCGCGGGCCCCGCTGCCACGCCAGTTCGACACCGTTCGCGGCCTCGGTGAACCACTTCGCACCCGTGTAGACGAACGTCTCGCCGAGCTCGGGGTGGTGCACCTCGAAGAACGAGCCGCGCTGCTGCCAGTGCTCGTCGGCGACGTTCTCCTCCGGCCGGCGGATCGGCGTCCACGGCAGGTCGTGCGCCTGGCCGTCACGCCAGACGTCGCGGTCGAACATCAGCCGGCCGATCAGCTCGTCGACCTGCTTGGCCAGGTGCTGGCGAGCCTCCATGGTGTCGCGGTGGTCGGTGGCGTACTTCGGGTCGTCGAGATCGCCGACCATCCCGTGCTCGCGCAGCAACGCGACGGTGCCGTCCCACTCGTCGAGCTGACCCTTCACGTACGTGCGGTACGGGAGGATGTAGCGCCCGTCCTTGGTGATGGCCAGCGACGGGCTGCGCGACGTCGTGGTCGAGTGGCGACACGTCAGGCGCAGGTGGGTCTGGCGCAGGAACACCCAGTCGGGGATGTCCGTCTCCGTGTTCTGGCTGACCGCCTGGTGCACGCTCGTCGACAGCGCCTGGCCGCGGCCCGAGGCGAGGCGGTGGTTGAGCGCAGCGACGATCGACATCGCGGCCATCTCGCCGGCGATCTGGTACGACTGCCACATCTGCGGGGCGACGGGCGGCGTCTCGTAGAACCCCGACGGATCCGGGTCGTAGCCGCAGTTCATCATCACCCCGCCGAGCGCGAGGTGGACGATGTCACTGGCCTCGAAGTCGGCCCACGGGCCGGTGTCGCCGAACGGGCTGATGCGCGTGTGGATCAGCCGCGGGTTGGCGGCACGCAGCTGCTCGGGGCCGATGCCTCGCGCCGGCAGGTCGTCGCGGCGAGTGCTGTCGACGATGACGTCGGCCGACGCGACGAGTGAGGCGAACGCGGCACATCCATCGGGGTCGTCGAGGTCGAGCACCACCGACCGCTTGCCGAGGTTGTAGTGCCAGAAGTACAGGCTGCGGTCCGGGTGCGGGACGTCGCGGTAGAACGGCCCGTAGCCGCGAGTGACCTCGCCGCCGGGCGGCTCGATGCGCACCACGTCGGCGCCCAACCCGGCCAGCACCTTGCCGCAGTACTCCCCCAGCTCGTCGCCGATCTCGAGGACGCGAACACCGCCCAGGAAGCCGCGAAAGCTGGACGGGGAAGCGCTCATCGGCCGAACCCTACCGAGCCGGGTCAAGCCCCAACAAGCAGAATCTATAGATTTTTGGGCGCCTACTGTGTTCGATCTGTTTCGATCGTCATCGATGCACTACGATTGGGTCGTGACCACGACCTTCACTGCCCGCGACATCGCCAACCAGCTTGCTGAGGCCCGAACCGCGGCCGAGCCCGACCCGATGCTCCTCGATCGCCTGATGGCCGAGGACGTCACGTGGGAGCTCAAGGGCCACGGCCTCGACTACGCCCGCGTCTACCGCGGCAAGGCCGAGGTGTACGGGCAGTACCTCGGCAAGCTGCAGCAGCAGCTGGATCCGGCGAAGACCGTGATCACGCCGGTCGACGAGTACGTCGACGACGTGAAGGGCGCGATCATCTCGCACAATTCCGACGCGCTCGTGCTCGCCGACGGACGCACCATCGACGTCGACGTGATCATGGTCATGCGCGTCGCCGACGGACTCATCCGGTCGGTCGTCGAGTTCATGGACCTCCGGCCCGTGGAAGCCGCGTTCGGCACCAGCCTCTGAGTCCCGAGGCGCCTCAGGAGGCGATCTGGTGGATGGCGGCCACGAGCGATCGACGCTCGAGGTCGCGGACGTCGCGTCGAAGCTGCTTGCCACGAGCCAGGAGATCGGCCCGTTCGGCATCGCTCAGCGAGTACGGAAACGACGCGAGGTCGACGTGCGGGTGCTCGGCGAGGAACGAGCGCAGGAACGTGGCCACCTGGCGATGGATCTCCTCCGTTCGCTCGATGATCAACCCGCGCTCTCGCCCATCGGCGTCGACGAACACGTAGGTCGGGATCCGGCTGGCACCACCACGTGCGTAGGCGTCGGCGAGATCCGGGTTCGACGTGCGCTCCAGCACGTGCAGCGAGATCGCCGCGCAGGCGTCGGCGACGCAGGCAACGATCGGCAAGGTCGCGATGACGTCGGTGCAGCCGTGACCGACGATCGCCAGCACGTCGACCGGTGTCGTGATCGACGCCAGGCGAGCGCGATCGTCGTCGTCGAACTGGACGTGTTCGTAGGCATCGAGGTCCTCGCCTGCGCTCTCGGCAAAGCAGCGGAACGTCACCGCCTCGACGAGCGCACGGTGCAGTCGTTCGGGACGCAAGATCACGCCGATCGGCTCAGATGCCGTGCTTCGGCCGTGCGCAGCACGTTGGACATCTCGCCGAGGCCGGCGATGCGCGTCACGACGACGTCGCCCTCGCGGAGGTAGATCGCCGGCTCCCGAGCGCTGCCGATGCCGCTCGGGGTGCCGGTGAGGATCACGTCCCCGGCGCGCAGCGTCATCCCATTGCTGAGCTCGGCGATGATCCGACTGATCGAGAACGCCATCTCCGCCGTCGAGGCGTGCTGTCGTAGCTCGCCGTTGACCTCACACTCGATCAGGAGGTCCGACGGATCGACGTCGTCGGTGGTCGTGATCCACGGACCGAGCGGCATCGTCGCGTCGAGGCTCTTGCCCTTCAGCCACTGGCCGCCGTGGGCACGCTGCAGGTCGCGCTGCGACACGTCGTTGGCAAGCATGTAGCCGAACACGTGGCCCATCGCATCGGCCTCGTCGATCGACCGGCCGTCGCGACCGATGACGAGCGCGAGCTCGGCTTCGTAGTCCCAGCACTTCGAGATCTCGGCGTCGAACGAGATCGGCTCGAACGGACCGATGATGGTGTCCGGACCCTTGGTGAAGAACGTCGGGTGTTCGGGCATCTCGAGCGGTCCCTGTCCGCTGCGCTTGCCCAACGATTCGGCGAAGTGATCGAGGTAGTTCCACCCGGTGCACAGCACGTCTCGGTTGAAGTGCTGCAGCGGAGCCAGCAAGGTGACCTCGTCGATCGGCACGGGCGCCACGAGCGCGGCGGCGTCGGCGACCGTCCCGATCGAGACGAGCGAACGGACGACGTCGTCCACAGTGCCGACGTCGGGGTCGAGCACCGTGATCCGTCGGAGGTCGTCGGCGACGACGCCGATGGCACGGCAGCCGCCGGGGCATGCGGCGACGCTGACGGCTGCGAGGCGCACGTCAGTCTCCGCCGGTCACGGGGTCTGGGCGCGTCGACGCGCCGACCGGCCGGAGAGGTACTGGACCGGCATCCGATGGCCGTCGAAGCCGAGGTCGAGCGCGGCGTTCATCGTCCAGTACGGATCGACGAGGTGCGGACGGGCGAGCGCACACAGGTCGGCGCGGCCGCTCATGATGATCGTGTTGACGTCGTCGACCGACGCGATCGCGCCGACGGTCATCGTGTCGACGCCGACCTCCTGGCGGATCCGGTCGCTGAACGGCGTCTGGTACAGCCGTCCGTAGGCGGGCCTGGCCTCGACGCTGGTCTGTCCGGTCGAGACGTCGATGAGGTCGACGTCGTGATCGGTGAGCATCTGTGCCAGCGCGACCGCGTCGTCGCCGGTGAACCCACCGTCCACCCAGTCGGTGGCGCTGATGCGCACCGACATCGGCCGCTCGGCCGGCCACGCCGCGCGGACCGCGTCGACGATCTCCAGCGCCAGCCTGGCCCTGCCCGCGAGGTCGCCGCCGTAGCCGTCCGTGCGCCGGTTCGACAACGGGCTGAGGAAGCTGGAAACGAGGTAGCCGTGGGCGAAGTGCAGCTCGAGGAGATCGAAGCCGGCACGCGCAGCGCGGCGCGCGGCGTCCACGTGCTGGGCGACGACCTCGGCGATGTCCGCCTCCGTCATCGCCGTCGGGATCGGGCTGTCGGGGCGGTACCTCAGTGCGGAGGGAGCGAGCAGCTCCCAACCACCGTCGTCGAGCGGCTCGTCGTTGCCCTCCCACATCGGCTTGGTGGAGCCCTTGCGACCGGCGTGACCGAGCTGGATGCCGATCGCCGCGTTCGAGCTGTCGTGGACGAATTCGACGATGCGCGTCCATGCCGCCGCCTGCTCGTCGTTCCACATGCCTGGGCAGCCCGGTGTGATCCGCCCCTCGGGCGACACGCACGTCATCTCGGCGATCACCAACCCGGCGCCGCCGACGGCGCGAGAACCGAGGTGCACGAGGTGCCAGTCGCCCGGCACGCCGTCGACGCACGAGTACTGCGCCATCGGCGAGACGACGACGCGGTTCGCCAACGTCAGCCCGCGCAGGCGGTACGGGTGGAACATCGGCGGCGTGCCATCGGCGACGTCGAGCCCCGTTGCCCGAGTCCGTTCGGCGAGCCAGGCGTCGAGCCGCGCCACGTACGCCGGGTCGCGCAGTCGGAGGTTGTCGTAGGTGACGCGCTGGCTGCGAGTGAGGAGCTGGAACACGAACTGCTGCGGGTCGAGCGAGCCGTACCGCTGCGCGCCCTCGAACCACTCCAGGCTGGTCTGCGCAGAGCGCTGCACCGAGGCGACGGCGGGACGGCGGTCGATCTCGTACGCCTTCAGCGCGGCCGGCACGTCGGCCTCCGCGTCGACGGCTGCGGCGAGCGCAACGGCGTCCTCGAGCGCCAGCTTCGTGCCCGACCCGATCGAGAAGTGCGCGGTGTGCGCGGCATCGCCGAGGAGCACGGTGTTGCCAGTCGACCACTGCTCGTTGCGCACGACGTTGAAGCTCAACCACCCCGAGTTGTTGCCGAGCAACGGGTGACCCTGGAGGTGCTCGGCGAAGATCCGCTGGCAGAACTCGAGGCTCGCCCGATCGGTCTCACCGGGGTGACGCGGCACGCCGGCGAGCTCGCCGAGGCCGGCGCGCTCCCACGTCGCCGCATCGGTCTCGACGATGAAGGTCGAGTGCACGTCGTCGTACGGGTAGACGTGCGCCCAGAAGCGCCCGAACTCGGTGTCCACGAACAGGAACGCGAAGCAGTCGAACGGCCGGGTGGTGCCGTACCAGACGTACTTCGAGGTGCGTGCGTCGATGCCCGGGGCGACGTCGGGGGCGATGGCAGCGCGCACCGCGCTGTTGACGCCGTCGGCGGCGATCACCAGGTCGTGGTCGCGCTGCAGCTCGGCGAGCGGCGGCGCAACCGCCTGGTAGCGAACGTCGACGCCGAGCTCGACGGCGCGCTCGCCGAGGATCTGCAGGAGACGCTTGCGCTCGAGCGCGGCGAAGGCGTGCCCGTCGGAGCGTTCCGAGAAGCCGGGCAGCTCGACGTCGATCGCGCTCCACGTGCGGAACTCGGCGGCGATGCGACCGAACGACACCGGGTCGGCGTCGTGGATGTTGTCGAGCGTCTCCTGCGAGAACACCACGCCGAAGCCGAACGTGTCGTCGGCAGCGTTGCGCTCGTACACGGTGATCGCACGCCGTGGATCGCTGCGCTTCATCAGGATCGCGGCGAACAGACCCGCCGGACCGCCACCGATCGAAACGACGCGCAGCGCGTCCGCATGCATCAGCAGCCCTCGTCGATCAGGTGCTCGAATCGCAGCCCGAGGTCGGCGACGGCCACGGCGATCGGCGCCAGTCCGGCGCGCACGTTCGCCGCGACGCACGGCGCCAGATCGGCGGCGAGCAACGTGCGCATCGAGTCGTAGATGGCGAGCAGCTGCGCTTCGTGCGCGTCGAGTGGCCGGTCGAGCAGATCTCGCGTCATGGTCAGCTCCAAGAGGTCGTTGGTCATGTCAGGCCGGCCGCAGATCGGTCAGGCGCTTTGCCTTGAGCTCGAAGCGCGGCAGCGCATCGGGCTGGGCGCGTTCGAGGATGAAGCGCAGTCCCTCGTGGGCCTCCGCCAGGTCGACGGCGAGGCGCTCGCGCATCGACGTCCAGTCGTCGTCACCCACGAGGCGATGCGTCTCGACGAGCAGCACGACCTCGTCGCGCGCTCCGCGTCGTTCGATGCGGATCTGAAACTCCTCGATGGCGTCGTGCCCGCGGATGATCGCCTCGATCGCGCCCGGGTAGACGTTCGTGCCGCGCACCAGCTTCATGTCGTCGGCGCGACCGACGATGCCGCCCTCGTAGACGTCGAAGGTGCGCCCGTTGCCGGCCGAGGCGGCAGGTTGCTTGACCACGAGATCGGCGCTTCGGTAGCGGATCAGCGGGATCATGCTCCGACCGAACGAGGTGCACACCCGCTCGCCGCGCTCGCCATACGGCAGCGGCGCGGTGGTGTCCGGATCGATGACCTCCTCGATGAAGTGGTCCTCGATGATGTGGCAGCTCCCCGGTTGGTTCTCCGGCTCGAACATGAAGATCGTCGACACCTCGGTCATCCCAGCCGTGTCGAACGCCTTCGCTCCCCAGGCTCGTTCGATGACCGCCTTGGTCGCCGGGATCGAGCCGGCCGGCTCGCCGGAGAGGATCAGTCGGCGCACTGCGCTGTTCGGCAGATCGATGCCCATGGCCTCCGCCTCCTGCGCCAGGCGCAGCGCGTAGGTCGGGGTGCTGGCAACCACGGTGGCGCCGAAGTCGATGATCTGCTTGATGCGAACCGCAGTGGTCTGCGCTCCGCCGGGGATCGTCAACGCGCCGATCTTCTCGAGCCCGTTGTGCAAGCCCCAGAAGCCGATGAACGAGCCGTAGCCGAAGGCGACGTAGCCGATGTCGTGCGCACGCACCCCGGCTCCCCACAGCGCGTAGCACCACATCTCGGCGGCCCACGACCAGTCCTTGCGGCTGTCGAGCGCGCGCAGTGGGGTACGCCCGGAGGTGCCGCTGGTGGTGTGCAACCGCACCGCCGCGTTCGGGCCGGCCACGGGAACCTGCCCGTACGGCGGGTCGGCGTCCTGGCTCGCCATCCACTCGTCGCGCGTGAGGAACGGGATCCGTCGAAGGTCGTCGATGGTGCGCAGTTGGTCCGGCGCGAACCCGGCCGCGGCGTACTTCTCGCGGTAGAACGGGCTGCGATCGACGGCCCATTGCGTGACGTAGCGCAGCTTGGCCAGCTGCAGCTGAGCGAGGTCGGCGCGTGGCAGCTGCTCGGTCTTCGGGTTCCAGAAGCGCTGCTCGCTCACGGCGTCACCGTCAACGCCACTGGCATCGGCAGATCGACGAGACCCTCCTGACCGACCGTGGCGATCAGGCGACCGTCCTGGCTGTAGAGACTGGCCGTCGTCAGGGCCACGCCGCGCATCGCGATCGGTGAGTCCTGCACCAGTGCGAACCACTCGTCGGCGCGTGCGTCGTGGTGGAACCACATCGCATGGTCGAGGCTGGCCGTGACGACGCCGGCGTCGGCCCACGCCACGCCGTGCTGACGGAGCACCGGTTCCAGCAACGTGTAGTCGCACACGTAGGTGATCGCGGCCCGGTGCAGATCGACGTCGTCGGGCAGCCGATCGAACGCACGCAACCAGACGACCTGACGGCGGCGACGCTCACCGTCGGGCCGGACGTAGACCGCCGGCTCGGCGTGGCGGATGTCGAAGTTGCGCTCGTACGACCAGTACTCGCGGTCGCGCACGTCCGGCGCTCCCGCCAACGCGTCGGCTGACGTCGGCAGCGTCTCGGGGTCGGGCAGGTTCGGCGGCATCGCATCCTCGTGCGTGACGCCGTCGGCGGGCACGTGGAACGAGAACATGGCCTGGAAGATCGTTCGGCCACCCTGATCGCCCACGACCGAGCGCGCCGAGAAGTTGCGCCCGTCGCGCATGCGATCGACGGTCCAGGTGGTCGACAGCTCGACATCGGCGGCACGCAGGAAGTAGCCGTGCATCGAATGGATGCGGCGGTCGGCATCGACCGTTCGCGTCGCTGCGATCAACGCCTGGGCGAGGATCTCGCCGCCGTAGGCGCGTCCGGACGGGATCACTTGATGACGCGCCGTGAACCGGTCGGTGCCGTCCTCGACGAGGTCGAAGCTGTCGAGCAGCGCCGCGCTGCCGGTGTGCGTGCGGACGTTCATGCCCGACGGAACCCGGGGAGCTGCGCGTCGGGCACGTCGGGAAGGTTGCGCACGATGTTGTCGGGGGCACGGGTGGAGAGCCACACGAGGTCGTGCTCGGTGCTCATGTTCGCCTCGACGTGCGGCAGGTTCGCCGGGACGAAGACGAAGTCACCCTCGTGCAGGTCGACGAATTCCTGGAAGTCCTCGCCGAAGTAGATCCGGGCGTCGCCGCGCAGGATGTAGCCGCCCGTCTCGGCGACCCCGTGGTCGTGGGGTGTCGAGCGGAAGCCCGGCTCGTTGATCACCTTGCCGAACCACAGCTTGCTCACCGGTGTGTTCTCCCGGCTGACGCCGGAGATGCGGTGCGCACCAGGCGACTGAGCCGACGATGCCGCCTCGGATCCGGCGCGGGTGACCGTGATCCTGGGTGGGGCCTGCTGCTCGATGGATGTGGACATCACCAGCTCCGATCTTCGGACGTGTCGGCGAACTGTATCGCGTTTTACTTACGGGAGTAACACGAGCAGAATACGGACCATGAACGTCGCCCGCATCAACCCCCCGTCGCTCGCCCGCCCGTCCGGCTTCACCCATGCAGTTCGAAGTGGGACGACCATCGCCCTGTCCGGACAGACGGCGATGGACGCCGACGGCAACATCGTCCCCGGCGGCATCGTCGAGCAGTTCCGCCAGGCGCTCGACAACGTGCTGGTCTCGCTGCGCGCCGCCGGCGGCGAGCCGGCCGACCTCGTCAGCGTCACCATCTACCTCACCGACATCCCGGACTACCAGGCCCACGGTCGCGAGATCGGCGCGGTGTGGCGCGAGCTCGCCGGCACCGACTACCCGGCGATGGCCGGCATCGGCGTCACCGGCCTGTGGCAGACCGAGGCGCTGGTGGAGATCCAGGGACTCGCCGTCGTCGCCGCCATCCCCGATCAGGCCGACTAGCCGAGGAGGCTGGTGGCGTACTCCTGCGCCGGGCCGCGCAGCGACTGATCCAACGCGCTGAAGAGGTCCTCGGCGACGGAGCCGTTCCACGGCGACGGCAGCAACGCCAACGGCAGCCCGGGATCGGAGTACGGCAGGCGGCGCCACGAGGTGAGCATCGGCACGTACTGGCGGAAGGCCTGGCTGCCGTCGTCGTTCGGTTCGATGTCGGCGCGCAGCGCGGTGAATCGCTCGATGAAGGTGCCGTACATCGACGTCAGCTCGTCGAGGTCCCACCACGTCGCCACCTTCGTGCGCGCGTCACCGAAGGCGACGTACGTCGAACGGAAGACGTCGACGTAGCTCGTCAGGTCCAGCCGGTGGAGCGCTGCGCGCGCCTCGGCCTCGAGGTGACCCGGCGCGATCCAGATCCCGGCGCTGACGGTGCCGAAGCCGAGACGGATCAACGTCGAGCGCAGCACGTGTCGACGCTCGCGCTGCATCTCCGGCACGGAGAACGCGACGAGGACCCAGCCGTCGTCGACGGTTGCCCGGCGCCGACCGAAGATCCGCGCGTCACCGTCGACGAGCACGCGGACGCTGTTGGCCGACAGCGCGTATCCGGACTGGCCGTCGCGGCGCACGCTGTGCACGACGGCGCGTCGCTTCAGCCGCGACAGGGCCGATCGGGTGAGCGGCTCGCCGACGCCGAGGTCACGCATCAGCCGCACCAGCGACGCCACCGACAACCAACCATCGTGCGATCGGGCGTACAAGCCGAACAGAGTGACGATCAGCTGACCCGGCGGCAGGTCGACGCCGGGACTGTCCGTGCTGTCGGCTTCGTCGATGATCTCCGCTGACGTGATCTGGCCCTCCACGCTGTGTTCGCCGCCTCGGTTGGGACGTGCTGGCGAGGCATCTTAGACGCCGACCTCGATGCGCCCCCGGGCTACAGCCCGCACTCGTCGAACAGCTCGCGCTGCTCCTGACCCAGCCCGGGCACGAGCGCCGGCGCGTCGCTGCCGAACACCGCGACCGTACGCTCGCCCGACTCGTAGGCAGGCCATCCGTCGACGTCGTCGCCGAGCGACGGGCGGCCGGTGCGCACGAACGAGCCGATGGCGGCGCCGAACGCGGCCGACAGCGGCTCCAGATCGGCACGCGGCACGTCGCCGAGCATCGCCGCGTCCGGGCCCCACGACTCGAGGTTGCCGAAGGTGAACGGCAGGTCGATGCAGTGGCACGCGCCGAACGGCGAGGCGGCCCAGTCGAAGCGGTACACGTACGTCGTCTCGTCGTGTGCGACGCGCTCATCGGCCAGTCGCAGGATGCGTGCCAGGAAGACCTGATCGGCGTTGATCGCCGCCATCCGCTCACCCGGCGTCGAGCTCGGTCTCGTTCGCGAGTACCCCTCGTACAGCCTCGTCACGGCGTCGCCGTACTGGTGGCGCATCATCGCGACGACGGCATCGTCGTCGGCATCCGCGATCTGCGGGTTCATGCGATAGAAGCCGAACAGTTCGTCTCGCGTCCAACCCACGAGCACGTCGATCGGTGCGCCGAGCCGCGTCGCCCGCTCGCGCAGGAAGGCCGGGGTGCCACCCGCCGGCACGCCCTCGTCGGCCACGACGTTGAAGGGCAGCACCACTCCACCACCGCGACGACCGATCATCTCGACCTGCGCGGCGAGGAGCGCGTCGGCGTCGAGCTCGCGCAACGAGTCGGCGTTGCTCCGATCGATGCCGAGCACGTCGAGGTAGTCCTTGGCGACCGCGGTCGACTGCTCCTGGGATTGCACGACGCCGTTGATCCCGCCGCTCTGCATGATGACCCGCCGAACGAGATGACCGGTGCGCGGCGACGCAGCGAGCATCGCCGCCGCCTCGGCTCCTGCCGACTGGCCGCCGACCGTGATCGCTGCCGGGTCGCCGCCGAAGGAGGCGATGTGCTCGGCCACCCACTCCAGGGCGGCCATCTGGTCGAGCAGACCGAAGTTGCCGTGGCCGAAGCCATCGAGCAGCTCGGAGAAGTCGAGGTACCCGAGCGCGCCGAGGCGGTAGTTGGCGGTGACGACGACGATGTCGTTGTCCGCCGCCAGTCGCGCTCCGGCGTACCAGTCCCACCCACCCGAACCGCTGACCGACGCACCGCCGTGGATCCACAGCAGGACCGGCCGACTGCCGGTGACGTCCGGGGTCCACACGTTGAGGTTGAGGCATTCCGCTTCGTCGTACGTGCCGGTCGGCGTCCCCATCAACAGGTTCAGCCGGCCGGGCGGTTGCGGCACGGCCGGGCCCGGCGAGGTCGCATCGCGCTCGCCCGTCCAGCCCGGATGGGGCGCCGGGGCGGCGAAACGGCGAGGGCCGACCGGATCGGCCGCGAACGGCACTCCCAGGAAGGCGGCGGCGCCGTTGCCCGCGACGCGTCCGCGAAGACGGCCACCGCTGATCTCGACGGTGACGTCAGCCATCAGTGGACCGTACCAGTGCATGTTGAGGTTGTGACGGCCGCAATGGATCCATGATGTTTTCGCCTCTCCGGGATGACAGCGATGCAGATTCTATATATTGTGCCGGTGCCGGTCGTCAGCACGACGACAGCCCACGAACGCAGAGGAGACGTCGATGACGACCTTGGAGACCGGACCGGACACGAACGCTCGCACCGCTGCGTCGTCGGAGCTGGAGGCGACGCTGCTCGCCCGCGTCGCCGACATCGCCGAGGTCATCGCCGGGGGCACCGAGTACGCCAACCGCGAGCGCCACCTCTCCCCCGAGGTCGTCGACGCGCTGTCCGACGCCGAGCTGTTCTCGATGTTCACCTCGGCCCGGTTCGGCGGGCTCGGAGCGGACGCCCGCACGATCAGCTCCGTGCTGCAGGCGATCGCCCGAAGCTGCGGGTCCGCCGCATGGGTCACCATGATCACCAACGGCGGCAACTTCTACGCGACGCGGTTCCCCGACGAAGCGCTCCACGAGGTCTACGACGGAAACCCTGGCGCGCGCCTGGCAGCGGTGACGAGCATGAACTGCACGTTCGAGCCGACCGCCGGCGGCTACATCGTCAGCGGGCGCTGGCCGTACAGCTCGGGGATCACCCACGACCACTGGGCCGTGCTCGGCAACGCGACCCTCCAGGCGATCATCCCCCGTTCGGACTTCACCATCGAGGAGACGTGGGACACCGTGGGCATGCGCGGCACCGGCAGCCACACGGCCGTCGTCGACGGAGCGTTCGTGCCCGATCACCGTGTCCTGCCGATGCCGCAGATCATGGGCTACGCGATGTGCACGGATCCGGACGCGCCGGCGGAGTTGCGGCTGGCCCCGATGGAGACGTCGCTGCTGATCCTCGCCTCGGTCGTCGTCGGCCTCGGCCAGCGGGCCTGCGATCTGATCGCCGACGGCGCCGCCAAGCGGTTCGTGATCATGTCGCCGTACGCCAACGCCGCGGAGTCGCCGGTCTACCGAGCGGTCCTCGGCGAGTGCATCATGCGCATCGAGACGGCCCGGCTGCACCTCGCCGAGTCGGCACGCGTCCTCGACGTCGCTGCGGTGCGGGGCGAGATGCTGTCCGACCTCGCGCTCACACGTGTGCGCGCCAACATCTGCCACGCGGTCCGCTCGGTCACCACGTCGCTCGACGACATCATGTATCTCGGCGGCGCTGGTGCCTTCGCCACGAGCAGTCCCCTGCAGCAGGTGTGGCGCGACGCCAACACCGGCGCTCGCCACGGCGTGCTCAACGCCTTCGTCAACTACGAGTGGCTCGGCGCCGTCGCCGTCAACCCGGAGATGCCCATCTTCAAGCCGTAATGCTCGGGCTCGCTGCGCTCGCCTGCCGTGTTTGCTCGCTGCGCTCGCTCACCCGAGCTCCAGCCGTCATCTCGTGCTCGCTGCGCGGGCACGAGCACCGAGGCTTGGGCGAGCGAGCTCAGGGTTCGAACTGGACGGTGCCGGAGACGACGAGGAGCTCGGCGATGCGGTCGCCGGGGACGCCGCTGTAGTCGCCGTCGACGACGCCGAACTCGTTCATCAGGTGGTGGGCCATCAGCCACGCCTGCTCGGCGCCGGCCGGGGTCCAGGCGCTGACGAACACGCACTCGTCATCGGTCGGGTTCCAGAACGTGTGCGGCATCCCACGCGGCACGAACACGAAGCTGCGCGGCCCGTACTCGCCCTCGGAATCCGGCGTGCGCATCCCCATCCGACCACTCACGATGTAGAACAGCTCGTCGTAGGCGGGGTGCCAGTGGGTGGGCGGACCGGGTGACCGAGCGGCCAACCGGTACTCGAGGAACGATGCCAAGCCACGCGTGTGCGAGCCGTCGGCGAGCACGTTGACGAGATCGTTGGACGGCGTCGTGATGGCGTTCTCGCCGGGGGCGATGGCAACCGTGCCGCTGCTGATCGCGGCGTCCACCGAGCCCCACGGATCGAGCGTGGCCGAGGTGGAAGTAGCGGGCGTCCGAGTGTCCGACATGGGGTGCTCCCTCTGCTGCGTGCGAATGCTGCGTGCGCAGCTGCGTGCGACTGCGTCGGTAAATGTATAGCGTTCGCGTGACGACCGCAAGCGGTACGCATGGCACTGACCAGGAGGTTTCCGAGATCACCGCGGCATCCGCGCAACCAAGAGGCAGAAATCTATAGATTCTGCTTGTCTCGTTCTGCTCGGCTCAGTACGCTCCGAACGGCGCCACGGGACCTAGCGCCACCCCCCTTGGCACTTTGTCCGACCGCCTGAGAGAACGACGACCACACGCATGAACCAGCCAGCCAGTCGCGTCGAAGCGGACACCTCCCGCCGTGTGCTGACACTTGCGCCGACGGGTCCGATCGCAACGACGCACGACAACCCCAACCTCGCCGTCACCCCCGAGCAGATCGCCGCCGCGGCCACCCGCGCCTACGAGGCAGGCGCCAGCGTCGTCCACGTCCACCTGCGCGACGAGAACGAACGCCCGACGGCCGATCTGGACATCGCCCGCGAGACGTTGGCGCGCATCGCCGACGCCTCGCCGATCCTCGTGCAGCTCTCGACCGGCGTCGGCCTCGGCGTGCCGTTCGAGGAGCGCGAGCAGCTCGTCGAGCTGCGTCCGCGCATGGCCACGTTGAACCCGTGCAGCATGTCGTTCGGTGCGGGCGAGTTCCTCAACCCGCCCGCCGGCGTCCGTCGCCTGGCGAAGCGGATGCGCGACCTCGGCATCAAACCCGAGCTGGAGATCTACGACACCGGCCACCTCGAGGTCTGCCTGCGCCTGTTCGACGAAGGCCTCCTCGATCCGCCGTTGCAGTTCAGCATCGTGATGGGCGTGATCGGCGGCATGGCGCCGCGGTTCGACAACCTGGTGACGATGATCGACCGCATCCCCGAGGGATCCATCTGGCAGGTGATCGCCATCGGCTCGCAGAACCTGACGTTGACGACGATGGGCCTGGCGGCCGGCGGCAACGCCCGCACCGGGTTGGAGGACACCCTGCGGTTGAGCCGCGGCGTGGACGCCAGCAACGAGACGTTGCTCGACCGCATGCTCGAGGTGACCCGTGCGTTGGACTGCCGACCGGCGACGGTCGACGAGACGATCGAGGTCCTTCAGCTCCCGGCCAGATGAGCGTCGTGCACGACGGGCGTCGCCACCCAGTCGAGGATCGCCAGCTTGGTGTTCTGCATGTGCACCAGCGCGGCGTCGGCACAGCCATCGGGGTCGCCCGCCTGGGCGGCGCGACAGAGCCGTTCGTGCTCGTCGTGGACGGAACCGAACCGGCCACGCAACGGCAGTGACAGCCGCCGGAAGCGGGTGCACTGGTCGCTGAGCATCCCCGTGACGCGGATCATCCACTGCGAGCCGCACTCCTGCAGCAGCACGCGGTGGAAGCGGGTGTGGGCCACCTCGTACTCGTCGTAGTGGTACGCGTCGAGCCCGGCAGGCTCGGGCCCGGCAAGTTGGACCATCTCGTCGAAGCAGGTTCCGACGAGCGCTCGCCACGACTCGTCGCCGTGGCTCGCCGAGCGGCGGATCGCCAGTGGCTCGAGCAGCTCGCGCAGCTCGTAGATCTCGATCATCTCGCTCGTCGAGATGTCGGCGACGCGCACGCCGCGTTGCGGGATGTACGACACCCATCCCTCGCCTGCCAGGCGGGCGAACGCCTCGCGCAACGGCGTCTGGCTGACGCTGAACTTCTCCCCCAGCATCGCGGCGGTCAGCCGCTCGCCGGGCTCGAACTCGCGGGCCATGATCGCCTGACGGATCTCGTCGGTCACCCAGTCTGCGCGGGACACCGGCTCGGCCATCAGGAGATCTCGATGTCGAGCCAGCCGTGCGACGTGACCGTCGCGCGCTCGGCGGCACGGATGAGGACCGTGGTGGTCGGCGACTCGAAGATCGCCGGTCCGTCGATCTGCATGCCGGGGGGCAGCAGGTCGAACTTGTGCACGGGCACCTCGACCCACTCGCCGAGGTGCACTCGACGCATGGTCGGGGCGAGCGGTTCGCTCGACAGCGGCAGCAGCGGCTCGGCGCGCAGCTCGGGCAGCTTGCCGACCACCGCGACGCGCGCGTTGACGATGACGACCTCCTGGCCCGGCGCGCTGTACGCGTAGAGCTCCTCGTGGCGCTTGTGGAAGCGGACCACCGTCTGCTCGATGACGTCATCGGCGTCGAGGTCGACGTCGTCGATGGGCACGGTGACCTCGTAGACCTGCTCGCCGTAGCGCATGTCCAGGGCCCGCCGCACCGTGACCTCGCCGTCGAAGCCGGACAACCGGGCCCGACCCTCGTCCTCCATCCGGTCGAGCACGTCGCGCAGCTCGGCGGGCGACATGCCCGACGCCTCGCTGACGTGCGACCGCACCATCTCGAAGCGCAGGTCGCTGGCGAGCATGCCCCACGCCGACAGCACCGACGCGACGTTCGGCACGACGACTCGCTTGATCTCCAGCAGGCGGGCGACCTCGGTGACGTGCAGGCCGGCCGCGCCGCCGAACGACATCAGGGTGAACCGTCGCGGATCGACGCCGCGACGCACCGAGACGATGCGCACGCCCTCGGCCATGTTCGTGTTGACGACCTTCGAGATGCCCTCGGCGGCGGTGACGGCATCGGTGCCCCACTGCTCGCCGATGGCAGCGACCGCTCGTTCGGCGGCGGCTGCGTCGAGCGTGATCCGACCGCCGAGGAAGTTGCCCGCGTCGAGGAAGCCGAGCACGACGTTGGCGTCGGTGACGCTGGCCTTCGTGCCACCGCGGCCGTAGCACGCCGGGCCCGGATCCGCACCGGCGCTCTCCGGGCCGACGTTGAGGATGCTGCCGGAGACGCGCGCGACCGAACCGCCGCCGGCACCGAGCGTGTGGATGTCGAGCGTCGGCAACGACACCTTGGCGATGCCCACCTTCTTCTCGCCGGTGAGCTGTGCCTCGCCGTGCTGCAGCAGCGCGATGTCGGTGCTCGTGCCACCCATGTCGAACGTGATCAGGCTCGGCTCGCCGAGCAAGCGCGACGCGAACGTCGCCGCTGCGATGCCACCCGCCGGGCCGGACAGCACGGCGCCGGCGGCGATCCGGCTCGTCTCGGCGATCGATGCCACACCGCCGTGCGAGTGCATGATCATCACGTCGCCGCCGTAGCCGGCGTCGCGCAGCTTCACGCTGAGGTTGGCGAGGTAGTTGGCCACGACCGGGCCGACGTAGGCGTTGACCACCGTCGTCCACACCCGCTCGTACTCCTTGATCTGCGGGAGCACCTCGGACGACAGGCTGACGTACACGTCGGGCAGCGCAGCGGCGAGCGCCGCACCGGTCTCGATCTCGTGCGCGGCGTTCTTGTACGAGTGCAGGTAGCACACGGCGATCGCGTCCACGCCGAGCTCGCCGGCAGCGCGCACGGCGTCGGCCAACGACTCGGCGGAGAGCGGTGTCGACGGCGTTCCGTCGAAGCGCATGCGCTCCTTCACGCCGATGCGCCGATGCCGCTCGACCAACGGCGTCGGCGGCGCCATGCGCACGTTGTAGCGATCGTCCTTGAGGCCCTCGCGCATCTCGATGACGTCGCGATGCCCCTCGGTGGTCAGCAGCGCGACGGAAGCGCCCTTGCGCTCGAGCAGCGCGTTGGTGGCGACGGTGGTGCCGTGGACGATGCGCTCGGTCTGGGCGAGCAGCGTCGCCCGATCGATGCCGAGCTCGCCGGCGAGCACGGTGAGCCCTTCGAGCAACCCGTCGGACGGGTCGTGCGGCGTGGACGACGACTTGGCGATGACGATGCGACCTGCCTCGTCCACCGCAGCGAGGTCGGTGAACGTGCCACCGATGTCGATGCCGATGCGGTACATGGCTCAGGCCTTCCCGTCCGTGGCCGGCGCTGCGGTCACGAACCCGTTGAGGACGTCGGACTCGCGAGCAGCGGCCGATCGCTCGGACGGCGGGCCGTAGCCACCGCCGCCCATCGACTCGACGAAGAACACGTCGCCGGGCATCACCGGCACGTTGATCTCCTTGGTCTTCAGCACTCGCTCGGCGCCGTTGGACAGCAGGCGGTAGCGGTGCGGCAGCCCGTCCTCGCCGCCGAGCGTTCCGAACGAGCCGTGGCGCACTCCGTCGCCGGCGGTGTTGGCGACGCCGGGCTCGGTGGTCTCGACGTGCAGTCGCAGCACGGAGCCGACGCCGCCGCGGAACGTGCCGTCGCCGAACGAATCGGGACGGAACTCGTGGTGCTCGAAGAACAGCGGGAACCGCGTCTCGGCGACCTCGATCGAACCGAACTTGGATGCGCCGACCGCTTGCCCCTCACCGGCGGTCTCCCAGCCGTCGCCGGCCGGTGATGCGCCACCACCCGGCCGGGCGTGGAACATGTGCCAGATGAACTCGCGGTTGGTCCGCGGGTTGACGCCTTTGATGGCGATGCGAAAGCGGCGCCCCCAGCCGGCGATGACGCGATCCGGGCACGCACCGGCGAGCGCCTTGATGATCGACTCGGCGATCTCCTGCGCGCAGTGGTTGGTGCCGAGCGTGACTGGAGCCGGCGCCTTCGGCCAGACCACGGTGCCCTCCTTGAGGATCACCTCGGCGGGGCGGAACGTGCCGGAGTTCTTCGGCGTGCGCGGCTCGATGAGGAACGTCAGCGCCATGTACGCGGCCGACATCGTGTTCGGGAACGACGAGTTGAGGAACCCGGTGACCTGCGGGTGCGAGTCCGACAGGTCGATCGTCAGCGAGTCGCCATGGACCGTGACGGTGCTGCGGATGTAGACGTCGTTGGTGCCGTGGCCGTCGTCGTCGAGCACCGCCTCGCCGAAGTACACGCCGTCCTTCCACGTCGCGATGCACTCGCGCGTCTCGCGCTCGGCGCTGTCGAGGATCTCCTCCATCGCGGCCATCACCGTCTCGGCGCCGTACTCCTCGAGCAGGCGCCCGACGCGACGCTCGCCGACGCGCGCCGAACCGATCATCGCCCGCAGGTCGCCGAGGAAGTCGGCTTCGTGGCGGACGTTGATGGCGATCATCTTCATCACGTCGTCGCGCACCTCGCCGGCGTCGTACAGCTTGAGCGGCGGCACGCGCAGGCCCTCCTGCCAGATCTCCGTCGCCATCGGGTTGTACGCCCCGTGCGTCGATCCACCGATGTCGCTCTGGTGCGAGCGGTTGATGGCCCAGAACAGCAGCTCGTCGGCGGCGAAGATCGGCACGAACGCGGTCAGGTCGGGCAGGTGGCTGCCGCCGTAGTACGGATCGTTGAGCAGGTAGACGTCGCCGGGCTTGACCCGGCCCTTGAAGTACTCGTCGACGGCCATGACCGCGAACGGCATCGAGCCGACGTGGATCGGCACGTGCTCGGCCTGGGCGACGAGCCGGCAGTCACGGTCGGCGATCGCCGTGGAGAAGTCGCGGCTGGAGTTGAGGATCTGCGAGTACGCCGTGCGCAGCATCGCTTCACCCATCTCTTCGACGATGGCCTCGAAGCGGTGCTTGAGGACGGAGACGGTGATCGGGTCGACCATGGCCCGAAGCGTACGCGCTGTCCCCTTGCAGCGACAAGAGAATCTATAGATTTTCTCCGACGGGTCGCTGCAATGCATCGCGGACGAAGGCGGACTGGCTGGCGGTGGCCAGCAACGTGCCGTCCTCGGCCCACAGGTGCGCGACGCCGTGGCCGTAGCCGTTGCCGAGCGCGTGGACCTGGACATCGGCCAGCACCCACTCGGTGGTGGTCGTGGCGCCCATGCGGATCGTGTTGTCCAGGCTGCTGCCGGTGATCGGCTGGCCGGTGGCGGTGGCGAACGCGGACGGGACGAGGTCGCCGACGAGCGACAACTCGGCTGCATCCGGCACGTGCGGCCCGCCGGGCAGGCAGACCCAGAACGCAGCGCGGCCACCGGTCTCCACGGCCGGCTTGCCGCGGGCCAGCTGCCGGCGCGAGACGCCGCGCACGATGCGCATGTCGTAGATCTGGTGGAACGTGCCCGCCGCTTCGGGCACCTGCTGCGGCCGAGTTGTCATGTGATGCGGGACGTCGGGCATCTCGACGTACGTGCCCGACACGCGCTCCGGACGATGGCCGAGCGTGGCGAGCACGGTCAGGATCTCCCGGTCGCCGTCGCGCACCGTCGCTCGCGCCTGCGTTGTGCGCGGTCGCTCCACCGGCACGGCCACCTCCACCGTCAACGTCGCCGGCATGCGCACGAAGTCGAGGTACTGCGCCGTGGCCCACACCAACGGGCGATCGGCGCGCGACTCCATCGCCAGCACCGCCGCCGCGAGGCCGGCTCCGCCGTACATCGCCCCGTTGCCGGTCATCATCGCCCGGTGCAGCGGCAGGTCCCACGTGTCGGGGTCGTCGGTGGGGCGGAGCCCGATGAGGTCGCGCACGCTCATCCGCACACCGTCGCACGCCGCCGCCCGCGCTCACAACCGGATGGCTCGACCCGCCGCGTCGTGCGCGTCTGCGTTCCGAGGTCTGGCACGCGCAGGACGCTCGACCGCGCCCGTCGTGCGACGATCATCGGATGGGATTGCTCGACGACAACGTCACCCTCATCACCGGCGGCGGGTCCGGGCTCGGGCGAGCCGTCGTCAGCCGCTTCATCGAGGAGGGGGCGCGACTCGGCGTGCTCGAGCGCGACGCGGACAAGGCCGCGCAGCTCACCGCCGACTTCGGCGACTCGGTCGTCGTCATCGTCGGCGACGTGACCTCCCCCGACGACAACGAACGGGCGGTCGCCGAGACGGTCGCTGCGTTCGGCAAGCTGGACACGTTCATCGGCAACGCCGGGCTGTGGGACTTCAACACGGGCATCGACGCGGCGCCGACCGCCCAGCTCGCGGACGCGTTCGATCAGCTCTTCGGCGTCAACGTCAAGGGCTACGTCCTCGGCGCGCGCGCCAGCGTGGCGGCGTTGCGCGAGTCGAGCGGCAGCATGATCTTCACCCTCTCCAACGCGGCGTTCCTGCCGGGCGGCGGCGGGGTGCTGTACACCGCGTCGAAGCACGCCGGCGTGGGGCTGGTCAAGCAGCTGGCGTACGAGCTCGACCAGTCGGTGCGCGTCAACGCGGTCGCGCCGGGAGGCATGTCGACCGACCTGCGCGGGCCGTCGGCGCTCGGCATGGAGGCGACGAGCTTCGGTTCGCTGCTCGACTCGGCCGGCGGCGGCGCGGCGATCGCCGAGCGGATGAAGTGGCGCTTCTTTCCCGAGCCGGAGGACTACGTCATCGGCTACGTCGTGCTCGCCTCGTCGCAGTCGCGTTCGACGACCGGGGCGATCTTCGAGATGCACGGGCAGCTCGGTGGTCCGGCTCGTCCATCGTGACCGCTTGCAAACCGGAGGACCCCTCCGTATTGTGATCGAAACGGGGATCGACCCCAGTTGAACGAAGGGACCACGTCATGGCAGCAACGAAGGACATCGTCGAGGCAGCACGCGCAGCGATCGGTCCGGTCGGCGCCAAGATCCCGAGCATCGGGATCTCGACGATCACGCCGTTCGACGTGCAGCGCGCCGGCCTACGCCGCCTCGAGGCCGCCGGGTTCGGCGCCGCGTGGAACGGCGAGGGCGTCGGCGCCAAGGACGCGTTCGTCGAGCTCGCCGTCCTGCTCGCCGCGACCGAGCGGATGGCCTTCAGCTCGGCCATCGCCAACATGTACGCCCGGCCCGCGCCGACCACGCACGGCGCAGCGACGATGCTCGCCGACGCGTTCCCTGGCCGGTTCCTGCTCGGCCTCGGCGGCGGCTACCCGTTCCAGGCCGCTCAGGCCGGCCAGCAGATCGCGCCGCCGATCGCCCGCACCCGCGAGTACTTCGCCAACATGGCGCTCGAGCAGCCGATCCTCGAGGTGCCGCCGGTGAACTACGCCACCACCTTCGCCGCCAACGGCCCGAAGATGCTCGCCCTCGCGGGCGAGCTGTTCGACGGCGCGCAGCCGACGATGGTGCCGCCCTCGTTCGTGACCAACGCACGTGAGGTGCTCGGACCGGACAAGCTCATCGTCGTCGGACTGATGGTCGTGCCGAACGCGGATGCCGATGCGGCAAAGGCGATCGCCAAGCAGATCATCGCCGGTGTCGCCTCCTTCCCCGGCTCGCCGTACGCCGCCAACCTCGTGCGCCTCGGCTACTCGATGGAGGAGCTCGCCGGCGGGGCCGATCGGGTCGTCGACGACATCGTCGCCTACGGCAGCCCCGACGCGATCGCCGCCACCGTTCGTCGCTTCCTCGACGCCGGCGCCGACCACGTCATCGCCACGGCGATCGTGCCCGACTTCGAGACGTGCATCGACCAACTGGTCGGCGTCGCCCCCGCCCTCACCGACCTTCACTGAACCCCGAGACGGAGAAACAGACCGATGACCCATGACCTGTTCCAGGAGCTGATCGAAGAGCGCATCGCCAGCGGCGGTTCGCACCCGGAGAAGTGGTGGGACGAGAGCCGCATCCCGATCGACAGCATCGACAAGCGGGTCACCGAGCTGATGGACCTGCGCGGCAAGCGCGCCGTCGTCACCGGCGGTGCCGGGATGAACCTCGGTCAGGCGTGCGTCAACCGTCTCGCCGGCCTCGGCGCCGACGTCGCCGTCGTCGACCTCGATCCGGCCGTCGCCGCGTCGTCGGGCCGCATGCGCCACGGGACCCCGCCGGACGCGCAGGCCGTGGCCGACGCCGCGGCAGCGAAGTGGGGCACGAAGGTCGTTGCGGTGCACGGCAACACCACCGAGTGGGACAGCGTGCAACGAGTGATGCGCGAGTGCAACGAGCTGCTCGGTGGCATCGACATCCTCGTCAACAACGTGGCCGACACGTCGGCCGGCGACTTCGCCAACTTCACCGTCGAGGACATCGACCTGACCATCCGCGGCACGCTGACCGGCGCCGTCTACTGCTCGCGCACCGTGCTCGACTACATGATCCCCCAGGGCAGTGGCCGCATCATCAACATCGGCTCCGAGGCCGGCGTGTCGGCGCAGCCGGGCATCACGCTGTACGGCTCGATGAAGGCCGGGTTGATCGGCTTCACGCGGTTCCTCGGCAAGGAGCTCGGCAAGCACAACATCCAGGTGCTCGGCGTGAACCCGGGCTCGATGTGGGGCCCGAACCGCGAGGTCCCGACCGACACGTTCTACGGCCTCTACCCGCGCGGCCGCACGGCCATCCAGCGCTACGAGCTCCCGGAGGAAGTGGCCAACATGGTCGGCTTCCTCGCCTCGGATGCAGCGAGCTGCATGACCGGCGAGATGATCAACATGGGCGGAGGCATGTCGATCTGAGCCGTGCGAGCTGAGCCCGGCCGGTGCAGGCCGGGCTCGCTCAGAGCTCGGCCTGCGCGTGCACCTGCTCGAGGGCGCGCAGCGTCTCGGCGGGCGTGGGCACCGGCAGCGACAGCAGGTCGCCACGAGGGATCGCCCACTGGTCGGGCGGCAGCGTGCCACCGGGGTGGTTGTACAGCGAGACGATGATGCGGTCGGCGCCGGCTTCCTCGTACGCCTCGCGCACGTCGCGGGTGACCGTGGTGGCCCCCACCGAGATCTCGATGCCTGACGGATCGCGACCGATCCGCTCGCACTGCTCGTTGATCGCCGTGCGGCCGGCGGCGACGACCTCGGGCGAGGCGCCGAAGATGATCCACCCGTCGGCCCACTTGGCGATGCGACGGAACGTGTGGTCGCTGGCCCTGCCGCCGACGAGCACCGGCGGACCGGGACGCTGCGCGGGCAGCGGATCGCAGATGACGCTCGGGAACTTGACGATGTCGCCGTCGTAGCCGCCGACCCCGTCGCGCCACAGCGTCTTCATGAAGTCGACGGTCTCGGTGGTGTACTTCCAGCGCGTGTCGAAGTCGACGCCGAACAGCTCGATCTCCTCGCGCATCCAGCCGACGCCGACACCGAACAGGAAGCGACCACCGGAGAAGTTGTCGAGCGAGCTGACGGACTTCGCAAGGATCAGCGGGTGGCGCTCCGGGACGATGCACACACCGGTGCCGAGCTTGATCGTCGTGGTGGCGCCGCTGATCACGCCGAGCAGCACGAACGGGTCGGCCATCTGCCCGTAGACCGGCGGGATCGCACCACCGGTCATCGGGTACGGCGTCACGGGGTGCTCGGGCAGGATCGCGTGCTCCGGCACCCAGAACGAATCGAAGCCGCCGTCCTCGGCGGCGCGAGCGAGCGTGACCGGGTCGATGGTGTACCCGGTGACGAACATCTGGATGCCGATCTTCATGAACGTGCTCCTTGGACTGGTGTGGTGACCGCGTTCGATTCGGAGGCGGCGAGCCGGGTCAGCGCTTCGATCTCCTGGTAGCTGACCTCGATCGACGTGGGCACGTCGATGAGGTACGGCACATCGCTGGCGAACATGTCGGCGAACGCCTGACGGAGCTCGGCGACGTTCGTCGGGCTGGCGGCGCCGCACCCGACCGAGCGGGCGATGGCCGCGTGGTCGAAGTCGTCGAGGCCCGCGGCCGTTGCGCGCTTGCCCATCCCGTGCAGCACCCAGCCGAGCGCGTTGTTGTCGAGCACGACGATGCCGATCGGGATGCGCTCCTGCACCGCGGTCATCAGCGCGTGGATGCTCATCGCGAAGCCGCCGTCTCCGCACACGGCGACGACGGGTTGATCGGGCCGGGCGACCTTCGCCCCGATCGCAGCAGGCACCGCGTAGCCCATGCTGCCGCCGCCGGCCGGCTGCAGGTAGCCGCCCGGGCTGACGCTGCGGAACCACTGCATCATGAACAGCCGGTTCTCACCGGCGTCGCACGTGACGATCGTGTCGTCGGGTGCCGCGTCCTGCAGCAGTGAGACGATGCGCTGCGGGAAGAACGGCACCTCGTCGGACAGGAACCGCGGATCGCCGAGCTGCGAGTGCTGCTCGATCAGGTCGGCCACCCGTGTGGCTGCGTCGCGGGACGCCGCCGGGCAGCGGTCGGCGAGGGCCGCCATCACGACTCCGGCGTCGCCGATCAGCGCGTGATCGACGGGGTACGTCCAGCCGACGTTGAGCGGCTCGACGTCGATGTGGATCATCGTCTGTCGCGACGGGTCGATCATCCGCAGCGTCTCGTCGGCGGTGTCCATCGGCCCGAGCTTGGTGCCGACGGCGACGATCACGTCGGCGGCGGCGACGGCGGCGATGGCGCTCGGATGTCCGAACGCGCCGATCACGCCGACGGCGAGTGGGTGCGTCTCGGGCAGCACGGACTTGCCGGCCGCAGTGGTGGCCACCGGCGCGTCGAGCGCGGCCGCCAGCCGTTCGAGCTCGGCGTACGCGCCGCCGACGCGAACGCCGTTGCCGGCGATGATCACCGGGCTGGCGGCCGTCCGCAGCACGGACGTGGCCGCCTCGACGGTATCGCGGTCGAACGCGGTCGAACGCTGCGGGAGGTAGCCGGCGGTCGGATAGATCGCCGGCACCGAGGCGGGGCCGACGCGCCCGCGCACGGCGTCGCTGTGGAAGACCACCGCCACCGGCCCGGGCTCGCCGGTGAGCGCGTGCTTGATCGCCAGCTGGGTGTGCTGCACGGCCTGCGCCGGGAAGCGGCTGACCATCACTCGCTTGACGATGCTCTGGAACGCGTTCTTGGCGTCCCATGCGCCGTAGTCACCGCTGCCACCCTGGTACGGGCCGTGGTGGGCGAACGACGCACCCTCGGTCATCTCGGTGAGGATGATCACCGGCGAGCAGCCGAGCAGCGCTTCGAGGTGCCCCTGCCCGGCGTTGCCGAGCAGCCACTCCCCCTGCCCCATGACCACGGCGGGGCGGTCGGACAGACGGCCGTACGCCTCGGCGGCCATGGAACCGATCGACTCCTCGCGCACCTGGACCACGCGGATGGTCGGGTGCTCGTGCAGGGCGGCGAACAGCACGCCGGTGTGCCCGCCGGGCATGCCGAAGACGTGCTCGATGCCTGCGTCGACGAGCACGTCGATGATCGCATCGGACGTGCGCCGGTCGTGTGCCAGCGGCGGGAAGGGCATGGGTCGAGATTCTATAGATTTTCGGGTGACGGCACCAGAGGTCGTGGTACTTTTTCAAAGTTCGTTCGATACGGGTCGATCGCGTGCATCCCACGTAGCGCCGGGATGACCGACCGTGGGAGCCTGCCGAACGGCGCACCGGCCTGTCGCACCTGGAGCAACCCGATGGCACACGACCTGATCATCCGCAACGGCACCGTCGTCGACGGCACGGGCGCACCCGCCGTGCGCGCCGACGTCGCCATCGACGGCGACCGCATCACGGCCATCGGCGATCTCTCCGCCGAGACGGCGCAGCGCGAGATCGACGCGGCCGGGCTCGTCGTCAGTCCCGGCTTCATCGATCTGCACACGCACCTCGACGCGCAGGTCGCCTGGGATCCGCTGATGACGTCCAGCTCGTGGCACGGCGTGACGACGGTGCTGATGGGCAACTGCGGCGTCACGTTCGCTCCGGCGGCGCCCACGGATCGTGTGTTCCTCGCCGAGATGATGGAGAGCGTCGAGGACGTGCCGCGCGACGCCATCCTCGACGGGCTGGCGTGGGACTGGGAGACCTACCCGGAGTACCTCGACTCGGTCGAGCGGATGCGACCGGCGACGAACGTCGTCGGCATGGTCGGTCACTGCGCCGTGCGCTACCACGTGATGGGTGAGCGCTCGCTCGGCAACGAGGCCCCGACGCCCGCCGAGCTGAACCGGATGCGCGACGTCGTCGAGGAGTCGATCGCCGGCGGCGCCGTCGGGTTCTCCACCTCGCGCATCCTGCTGCACGTCATCCCCGACGGGCGCCTGGTGCCCGGCACGCTCGCCTCGATCGACGAGCACCTGGCGATCGCCGACGGCATGAACGCCGGCGGCGGCGGGCTGTTCCAAGCCGTCAACGACTTCGCCGGCAAGTTCCGCGACGAGATCACGCTGCTCGGCGAGATGGCCGGAGCATGTGGCGACGTGCTGTTCTCCGGCAGCGTCGGCAACGGCGGCAACGCCGGCTTCGAGACGCTCGCCAAGTTCGTCGCCGACACCAACGCCACCCGCGGCCGGATGACGATGGCCGTGCAGACACGGCCGAGCGGCACCCTGTGCGGCCTCGCCCAGGTGTCACCCGTGAAGGGCAAGCGGTGGAAGGCGCTGATGGCGCTGCCGACCATCGCCGACCGCGTCGCCGGCCTCAAGGACCCGGCCGTTCGCGCCGGGCTCGTCGAGGAGGGCATCAGCAAGGGCATGTGGTACGACCCCGAGCAGATCTACCCGCTCGGCACGGCCGCCACCCCGGACTACTGCGAGACCGACGGCGTGTCGATCGCCGAGCACGCTCGCCGTCTCGGCGTGCACCCGGTGGACTTCGTCATCGACCGACTCATCGCCAGCGACGGCCTCGAGCTGTTCAACACGTGGTTCTTCAGCCGCAACGTCAGCGGGCTCGCCGAGCTGCTGACCTACGACCACGTCTACCCGGGCCTGGCCGACACGGGCGCACACGCCGGCCAGATCTGCGACGCCGACATGAGCACGCACTACCTCTCGTACTGGCACCGCACGCGCAACATCGCCACCCTGCCGGGCGCGGTGCACCGCCTCACCGGCATGCCGGCCGCGGTGCTCGGCCTCGTCGACCGCGGCACGCTCACCGTCGGATCGTTCGCCGACGTCAACGTCTTCGACATCGACGCGCTGGCCTCCGAGCAACCGCGGTTCGAGAACGACTTCCCCAACGGCGCCGGCCGGTTGAAGATCGGCGCCCGTGGCTACGCGGCAACGCTCGTCAACGGCGCAGTGATCACGGAGCACGGCACGAACACCGGTGAGCGCCCGGGCCGCGTGATCCGCGAGTTCAGCCGCGGCTGACGCGCCCACTTCACCGGCCCGTCACGCGTCGCGGCGCATGGCGATCTGCTTCATCCGTTCGAGCTCGTCGCGGATCGCGCGGATGTCAGGCGGCAGGTTCGAGGTGTCCGCTGCCGGAACCGTCCGGCCGTAGGCGTCGACGGTGGCGATGTCCTCATCGGCCGGTGGCGCCGATCGACCCTTGCGCTCGAACGCAGCCTCGACGTACGGGGCGAGCTCGACGCGCTTTCGCTCCCGGCGCTCTGCCTCGTGCGCCTGCAGCTCGGGCATCACCTCCGCGGCGAACAGCTCCATCGAGGCGCAGATGTCCTCGTGGCTCATCGTTCCCGCCTGGTGCAGCAGCATCGACTGATCGACGCCCACGGCGGCGAAGCCCCGCAGGTGCTCGGCCAGTTGGGCCGGCGTGCCGACCATGCCACTGCCGCGGCTGGCGAGCTCGCCCCCCATCGCGGCGCGCACCGCGGCCGCCGACTCGGCGATGTTCGTGCGGCCCGGACGATGCCGACCGAACGTGTAGTAGTGGCGCACGCTGTAGGTCATGAACCCGGCGACCTCGCGACCGCGCTGCTCGGCGACGTCGGCGTCCTCGTGGCAGTAGAAGTGGTCGAGCATGGCGATGTTCGGGTTGACGGTGTGCCCGATCGGAACGCATTCGCGTTTGAACGTCTCGTAGTAGTCGTCGACGATGCGCTCGGCTTCGGCGGTGTCGAGGAAGCCGTGTGCCAGCACGCCGATGCCGAGCTTCGCCGCGAGGTGCATGGTCGCGTCGTCGGAGCAGGCGATCCACAGCGGCGGGTGCGGGCGCTGCACGGGCTTGGGCACGACGTTGCGCGCCGGCATCGAGAACCACCTGCCCTCGTGGCCTGGATAGGGCTCCATCGCCAGCATGTCGGCCACCTGCTGGAGCGCCTCGCGCGACATCGCCTGACGATCAGCAGGGTCGATGCCGAAGCCCTCCAGCTCCATGCGCGACTTCGAGTCACCGGTGCCGAACTCGACACGACCGTTGGAGACGAGGTCGAGCGTGGCGATGCGCTCGGCGACGCGTGCCGGCTCGTTGTAGCCCGGCGGCATCAGGACCACCGAGTGGCCGAGCCGGATGCGCGACGTGCGCTGACTCGCGGCGGCGAGGAAGATCTCCGGAGCCGACAGGTGCGAGTACTCCTCCAGGAAGTGCTGCTCGGCAGCCCACACGTAGTCGAACCCGAGTCGCTCGGCCAGCTCGGCCTGTGACAGCGCGTTCTGGAACAGGTCGAGCTCCGAATCGGCCGTCCACGGACGTGGCAGCTGGTTGATGAAGTGCAGCCCGAATTCCATCTGTCCCCCTGAGTTGCAGGTCTACCAGGCGGGAACGTCCACCCGAGCGGTCTCGATGATCGATGTGTTGGTGCGCGCCTTGATCGCAGCTTCGCCGCCGACGGCACTGAGGATGAACAACGTGCGGCCGTCGTCGCCGCCGAGGCAGCACGCCAGCGGCAGGCGGTCGGCGACGGAGATCACGTCGGTGATCTCGCCGCCCTCGAGCACGCGCCGGCACTCGTGCTCGCGCGGCGATGCGGTCCAGATCGCGTCGTCGCGGTCGACGCTGATCCCGTCGGCGCTGCCGGGCGCGAGGTCGGCCCACACCCGGCGGTTCGTGAGCGATCCGTCGTCGGTGCGGTCGAAGCCGATCAAGCGCTGCGCCGGGAATTCGGCGACGACGTACCGCGTGCCGTCGTTGGTGATGATCGGGCCGTTCGGCGCGTCCATCTCGCCGGCGACGATCCGAGCGGCGCCATCCGGCTCGACGAGGATGACGTTGCCGTTGGCCGGCTCGGGCAGCGGTCGTGGGACCAGCGCGCCGAAGGTGCCCATCGCACCCACGTAGGCCCGGCCGTCACGGTCGACGATCATGTCGTTCAACCCGCCGACGGCGAGGTCGCTCAGGTCGGCGTGCAGCACCACGTTCCCGGGGCCGTCGAGGCGCATCACCAACGGGCGGTGCATCACCGCGAACAGCAGCCGTCCGTCGGGCAGGAAGCCGAGCCCGCACGGGTGCTCGCCATCGCCGAGTTGCACCACGACCTCGGCATGACCGTCCTCGGTGACGGTCATCACCCGGCCGTTGAAGATGTCGGAGAACCAGAGCTTGCCGTCGTGCCAACGAGGCGCCTCGGCGAACCTCAACCCGTCCAGCAACGTCGCCGTGTGCATCAGGAACCCTTCGGCAGGCCAAGGCCGCGCTCGGCCACGATGTTCCTCAGGATCTCGTCGGTGCCGCCGGCGATCCGCGAACCGGGGACCCCGAGCACGTACTGCGCCCACGCGTAGCGGCCGGGCTCTCCGGTGTCGGCTGCGATCATCGGGCCGAGCGCGCTGGCTGCGATGTCGGCGATGCGCCGCTGGTTGCGGACGAGTGCCATCTTGCCGAGTGGCCCGGAGACGTCACGGACGGCAGATGGAGCAGTCGTCGCCATCCGCCGCGCGGTCCAACGGGCGAGCTGCAACCCGGTCTGCAGGAGGACGAGCTCCTGGCGCATCAGTGGATCGTCGGTGACGCCGAGCGACCGAGCGAGCTCGAGCACACGTGCGAACCCGACGCCGCCCTTCGACGCGGCTCCGCCGCCGCCGATCGAGGATCGCTCGTTCATGAGCGTCGCGACCGCGACCTTCCAGCCACCGCCGGGCTCACCGAGGAGGTGCGACTCGTCGACGAGCACGTCGTCGAAGAAGACCTCGTTGAACGAGGCACCACCAGTCATCTGCCGGATGGGTCGCACGGTCACTCCGGGCGCGTGCATGTCGACGACGAACGCGGACAGGCCGACGTGACCTCGGGCTTCGGTCGCGTCGGCGTCGCGGCACAGGACCTCGCCGATCGAGCACAGGTGAGCACCGGAGGTCCACACCTTCTGTCCGGAGATGCGCCATGCCCCTGCGCCGGCCAGCGTCGCCTTCGTCGACACGCCAGCAAGATCGGATCCGGCACCCGGTTCGCTGAACAGCTGGCAGCCGACGATCTCGGCGCGCCACAGTGCTTCGAGGTAGCGCTGCTTGACCGCCTCGGTGCCGTGGCTGAGCAACGTCGGGGCGATCATCCCGAGGCTGATGCCGACGAGCTTCTCGCTCGGCGTGGCGAAGCGCGCCTTGACCCGCTCGTAAGCCTGTCGGTGTGCACGCGTCAGGCCGCGCCCCCCGTACTCGGCCGGCCCGTCGATCCAGCCGAACCCGGCAGCGAACTCCTCGGCCTTCCACTCTCGGCAGCGGGCGAGCTCTGCACGTTCCTCGCCGGGATCCGACTCGTCGAAGATGGCGACGCTGTCGTCCACCGCACGACTGGCCGCCTGCCGCGGCGCGACCCGCGCCGAGAGGAACAGCTCGGCGTCGCGCTCGAAGGTGCCGACATCCGTCACGCGGGCGACCGTAGCCACCTCGCGCGCCGCTGCAGCCATGAAGTGTTCCTCTGGTCGGAACGGCCGGGCGCGGCGGCTGCGAGCGACGTGATGTAATCGATTCCATCGGGATGCCCCGATGCGATCGGGGAGGTGCTCATGGAGCCGTGGGAGACACAGTTCATCGCGACGGTGGCCGAGGTCGCACGGACGCGGATCGCCCCCCGATCCGCGGACGTCGACCTGGCCGGCGTGCTGTCGCAGGAGAACATCGCCGATCTCAAGGAGGTCGGCGCAACGAGCGCGTTCTTGCCGATGACGTTCGGTGGACGCGGCCAGAGCATCGAGGGCACGGCACGGATGATGGAGGCAATCGCCTACCACGACGGCTCGACGGCACTGGCGCTGACCATGCACATGCTCGTGTCGGACGCCCTGCTCGCGACACCGCCGTGGGAGCACCGCGACAAGGTGCTCAACGAGGTCGGACGTGCAGGCGCGCTGCTCAGCATGCCGGGCTCCGTCCCGCTGGCCGAGTACGACACACGCACCTCCGGCTTCGCCTTCACCCAGGACGGCGAGACGATCATCGGCAACGGCAAGTCCGGGTTCGCCACGATGAGCGACGCCGCCGACTACCTCATGGTCGGCGGTCACCTCGCCCGCGGCGACGGCGAGGAACCGGACATCGTCTTCTGCCTCCCGGCGACGTCGTCGCCCGGCGTGAAGGTCATGGGCAACTGGAACGCCATGGGCATGCGCGCCACGGCCAGCCACGACGTGCGCCTGACCAACGTGGCAGTGCCTGCGGTGGACGCACTCGTCGTCACGATGGAGGAGTTCCGGGCGCGGGGCCGCGGCGCGGCCGAAGCCGGGACGGCAACCGCGCAGGATCGTTGTCGGGGCGTCATCGGCGTGATGGGCGTCTGGCTCGGGCTTTCGCGCGCCGCGCTCGACAACACGGTGGAGTACTCGAAGCAGCGCTACGGCAAGCTCGCCCTGCCGACGGCGATCGCCGGAGACGGAGAGGGCATGCGCTCCGACGAGGCATGGGCGCAGATCGAGCTCGGTCACATGAGTCACTGGATCGAGTCGAGCGAGATCCTCTTCCGCGACTTCACCGGCCGGCTCGGCAGCTTCGAGACCAATCAGGACTTCACCAAGCACCTGTCGTTGATCAGCTTCCACATGCGGCGGATGACCGAGGAGGTGGCAATGAAGTGCATGCGCGTCTGCGGCGCCCACGGGTTCTTGCGCAACCGTCCCCTCGAGCGCATCTTCCGGGACTTGATGGGCTGCAACGTGATGGCGATCCGCACCGAGCAGCTGGCCCAGTCGCTGGGCAAGTCGGCGCTCGGCATGGAGATCTCGTTCAGTGGTCCTGTGGGCAGCGGCCGCTGAAGCGGAGCGCTCCCCCGCTTGCCAATCGATAGCCTGGCAATCGATGGAGACCTCGACGGCACCACGGCGCGCCGACGCTCGACGCAACCGCGAACGGCTGCTGGCCGCAGCCGAACAGGTCGTCGCGCGAGACGGGGCGGGCGCGTCCCTCGAGGAGATCGCTCGATTGGCGGGCGTCGGTTCGGCGACGTTGCACCGTCACTTCAGCTCACGTCAGGCGATGCTGCAGGAGCTCTTCCACCACCGCATGGACACCCTCTGCCTCCACGCAACCGAGCTGGCGGCCAGCGACGAGGCCGGTACGGCACTGATCACGTGGCTGCGCGAAGTCGGCCAGTACATCGCCAGCACGCGCGGGCTGGCCGCCTCGATGCGCGCGGACTCGGGCGCCGACGACGCGAACGTCAACGGGTGCTACACGATGACCGCGAGCGCCGGCGCCGTCCTGCTCCAACGCGCTCAGGCGGCGGGAGAGGTGCGCGACGACGTCACGATCGATGACCTGCTGTCGTTGGTCAACGCCATCTCGCAGGCCAGCGAACACGATCCCGATGCTCCGGCGACGGTCGATCGCCTGCTGATGCTCGCCGTCGGCGGCGTCCGCATCACTGCGCCACGTCGTCGCCCTCGACGCTGACGAGGGCGCTGCGCGCTCGCCGCACGTGCGGCCCAACGGAACGACGCGGCCGCGACCGCGCGCGTCCGCGCGTTGACTGATCATCTCGATCCGGAAGGGCACCGTGCACGATCCAACGTCACCGCCGGCGCCGCGCGCCAACCGACGCCTGATCCTCATCGCGTTGGTCGCCGGCGCAGCGATGGTCAACCTCGACTCGACGATCGTCAACGTCGCACTGCCCGCGATCGGCGACTCGCTGCACACCACGGCAGGCGTCGAGTGGACGATCACCGTCTACCTCCTGGCGATGGCCGCCGTGCAACCGGCGAGCGGCTGGATCGCCGATCGGTTCGGTCGCCGTCAGTTCCTGCTGTGGTCGATGTCGGTGTTCACGATCGCGTCGCTCGGCTGCGCGCTGTCGCCGAACATCAGCGCGCTGATCATGTGCCGCGCGCTGCAGGGCCTCGGTGGCGGAGCGATCATCCCGACCAGCATGGCCATCGTCTTCGGCAGCTTCCCGCGCTCCGAGCACGGGCGGGCCATCTCGATCTGGGCGATGGCCGCGACCGTGCCGATGGCGTTCGGCCCGACGCTCGGCGGATGGTTCGTCACCGCGTTCAGCTGGCACTGGCTGTTCCTCATCAACGTCCCGATCGGCATCGGCGGCGTGGTGCTTGCGTTGCGGGTCATCCCCCACCTCGATCATGCGGAGGCACGACCGCTCGACGTGCCCGGCCTCGCGCTCGGCATCGTCGGGTTGTCGCTCGTCGTGCTCGGCGTCTCGCAGAGCAGCGCGTGGAGCTGGTCGTCGCCGTGGACGGTCGGCAGCCTCGCCGTCGGCGTCGTCGCACTGACCGGTTTCGTGCGACGCGGCCTGAACAGCCCCTCGCCCGTGTTGCAGCTCGCACTGCTGCGCTCGCCGCTGATGCGACTGGCCGTCGGGCTCCTGTTCCTGCTGCAGATCGTCAACTTCGGTCGGACCGTGTTCATCCCGCTCGAGCTGGCGATGGTGCGCGACTACTCGGCCATGCACATCGGTCTCCTCGTTGCACCAGGCGCCATCGTCACCGCCGCATCGATGCCGTTCGGTGGCAGGCTGGTCGACCGCATCGGCGTGCGCACGCCGATGATGATCGGCTTCGCACTGATGCTCGCCGGATCGATCGTGTTGAGCCTCATCAGCACGACCACACCGGACTGGCTGATTGCGCTCGCCCTGTGCCTGCACGGTGGCTACGGGTTCACGTCCACCGCCAACCTGGTGGCGGGCATGAGCGACGTCCCGAGTGAGTCGTTCGCCGCTGCTGCTGCGCTGCGCAGCGTGGCGATCCTCGTCTCCGGCTCGGTGTCGGTGGCCACCTTCTCGGCGCTGTCGAGCGCGCTCATCGGCGATTCGCCCGATGCGGCCGACGCCCAACGCGGCTTCAACGCGATCTTCGCCGTGACCGCGGTGTCGCTCGTCGTCTGCATGGGGCTGGCGCGGCGGCTGCCCCGGGGCGGGCATGACGCAGCGAACGACGTGCCGCTGGCGTTGGCCCTGGAGTAGCCGCGGTCGCGCTCAGAGCCCGAGCTGCAGACCTTCCTTGGGGTCGACGGACGTGGAGACCGGCGCCGAGCCGGACATCTCGAAGTGCAGCGGCGCATCCAGCTTCTGCAATCGAGGCAGGACCTCGGTGGCGAAGAGGCGCATCGAGCGCTCGGCCGTCTCCACCGGCATCGTGCCGAAGCGCATGTTGAGCACGACCTCTTCGGCGCTCGTCATCTCCTGGATCAGCTTCAGCTTCTCGAACACCTCGTCGGGCGTGCCGTACGCCTGCGGCCGTGCACCCTTCTCGAGGATCTGCTCATCGGTCGGGGCCGGGCCCTTGCCGAAGTTGGCGTACTGCTCGTAGCCGGGGGTCTTGGCGAAGCGCTCGACATCGTCGAGCTGGTACTGACGCTTGCTGCTGAGGGCGACCTCGAGCGAGTGGCGGGCCATGACGTCCCACGCCTCCTCCGACGTGTCGAGGCACACAGCGCGCACGTTGACGACCGGCTGGGTCGGCGTCTTGCCGTTGCCGACGCGGATCTGGTTGAAGGCGGCGACGTCGGCGCCGTACGCATCCCAGCTCTTCTGGTTGGTCATCAGGATGCCAAGACCGGCGTTCGCCGCGATCGGGAGCGTGTCCGGACTGGTCCAGGCGACCTTCATGTCGTCCATGATCCGCTGCGGGTTGCGGAAGCTCGGACGGATCGTCGTCTCCGGGATCTGGAAGTGCTCGCCTTCGTAGGAGAACCACTCCTGCGACATCGCCAGGCGGAGGATCGCCAGCGATTCGTTGAACCGACCGCGGGCGTCGCCCATCGAGACGCGGAAGGCATCGAACTCGCGGATCGCTGCGCCGCGACCGATGCCCAGCGTGAGCTTGCGACCCTGCAGCAGGTTGTCGAGCACGCTGATCTGATCGGCGACCACGAGCGGGTCGTACCACGGCAGCACGACGATCATCGTGCCGAAGTCGATGCGGCTGGTCTTGCCGGCGAAGTAGGTCAGGTGCTGCAGCGCGCCGGCCGTCATCACGTACGGACCGAAGTGGTGGTCGATCGCCCAGTACGAGTCGTAGCCGAGCGGCTCGACGAGCTCGGCGAGGTGCATGTCCTCCTCGTAGATCTGCTGGTCTGAGATCAGCGGGGGGCCGGGCGCCTTCGCCAGGTAGCGCTCCCAGTCGGTGTAGTTCTGGAAGCTGAGGTGGACACCGATCTTCACTGGGCTCTCCTGTCGGCATCGTGCGATGCCCGTTGGTGGGTGGCGGCGGCGGTTGCCGCCGAGAGGTTGACGACGACGGCGAAGCACTCGCGGATCTCCGCGGAGATCGCGTCGGACGGCTCGCCGAGACGGCGGCGGCGAGCGAGAGTCATGGCGATCACCGCACAACGACCGATCAGCTGCGGCACGACGTCGTCGACGTCCAGCCGCAGACGCCCGGCGGCGAACTCGGCGGCGACGGCGCACCAGTCCTCGATGTGCCGCAGGTTCAACGCGACGAGCCGCTCACTCGACTCGATGGCGCGGGCCCGAAGCTCCTCGTGCCGTGGCCGGGCGAGATCGGTGGCGAACGTCGCCGACGCCTCGCACATCGAGGTCAGCAGGTCCTCGTCGGCCGGTCGGGCAGCGAGTGCGACAGCGAATCGTCGACGGGCCTCGACGTTGTCGGCGAAGAGCACGTCGTCTTTGACCGGGAAGTAGCGGTGGAACGTGCGGGCCGACACGTCGACGCGATCGGCGATCTGCTCGACGCTCGTTGCGTCGTAGCCCTGCTCGACCGACAGCTCGATCGCGGCTTCGACGAGCGCGTTGCGCAGCTCGTCGCGCTTGCGCTCGCGGCGACCTTTGACCTGCGGGTCGGGCGGTGCATCGAGGCGATCGGTCGTCACCCGGCTCACCTTACAGAAATGTCAGTCAACTGACAAGAGTGTTCTCACTGACACTTTGACCGTGGTGCGGTTTCACCTCGCGGCACGATGGCGTGGCCGCTCAGGACCGTCGCGGCGATGATGGCGAGATGGTCAGTGAGCAGATGAGCCGCATCATCGAGGGTGCCGTCGCCGCACGTGAACGGCTCGCCGGACAGGTGGTCGAGCTCGCCGACCGCCGCGAGCGGATGCGCCTCGGCGCCGAGCGGATGCCCGCACGGGAGGGCGTCACGGTCGAACCGGTGGACGCCGACGGCGTGCCGTGCGAGTGGATCCGCCCGGCATCGGTCAGCGACCGCCGGGTCATCCTGTACCTCCACGGCGGCGGCTACGCGAACGGCAGCCTCGACACGCATCGCAAGCTCGTCGGGTTCCTGGTCGCTGCCACCGGTCTGTCCGCGTTGTCCGTCGGCTACCGGTTGGCACCGGAGCATCCGTTCCCGGCGGCGATCGACGACAGCATCCGCGCGCTGGCGTGGCTCGTGGCCACGGGCGTGGCCGCCGACGACGTCGTCGCGATGGGCGATTCGGCCGGAGGCGGGCTGGCGATGGCCATCTGCCTCGCCGCGAACGAGTCCGACCGGTCAGGTCCGGGCGCGCTCGTGCTCCTCTCGCCGTGGGTCGACATGACGATCACCGGGTCAGCGGCGTCCGATGCGGAGGTCGCCGATCCGCTCGTCACTCGCGCCAACCTCGAGGAGCTGCGCGGCTGGTACCTCGCCGACGCCGACCCGACCACACCACTGGCCTCGCCGGCGCGCGGCAGCTTGGCCGGCCTGCCACCGACGCTGATCCAGGTCGGTGCGCGCGAGCTGCTGCGCGCCGACGCGGTGCGCCTCGGCGAGCAACTTCTGGCGCATGGCGTCGACGCCCGCTGCGACGTCTGGGACGGCCTGGTGCACGTCTGGCACTTCTACGCCGGACTCGTGCCCGAGGCGGACGCAGCACTCGGCGCGATCGCCGAGTGGCTGAGTGACCGACGTCCCGCCGACGGCTGAATCAGCCGGTGGTCGTTGCGGTCGTCGCTGGAGCGAGATCCACGCCGGCCGCCTTCAACCGCGGCAGCACCTCGCTGGCGAACAGGCGCATCGATCGTTCGGCGACGTCGGCCGGCATCGCGCCGAACTTGAACGTCGTCACGATCTCGGCAGCGGTGGTCACCGCCTGGATCTCCATGATCCGGTTGAAGACCTGATCGGGCGTGCCCCACGGCTGCGGCTTGCCGGTGCCGTTGGTGATCTGCTCGTCGGTCAGCACGATCTTCGCCGCCTTGGCGTACTGCTCGTAGCCCTTGGTGTTGGCGAACCGCTCCGCATCGTCCAGCTGGTAGTGCCACGTCGCGGCGTGCTGGGTGTGGAGGTTGTACGGCTCCATCACGTCCCATGCTTCGCGCTCGTCCTCGAAGCAGGCGACGCGCATCGTCACCGTCGGCTGCGCAGGGGCCCAGCCGTGCTCGGCACGGATCTCGTTGAACGCAACGACCTCGCGGCCGTACTCGCGCCAGCTGCGCTGGTTCGTGATCAGCATCCCGAGACCGGCGTTGGCCGCCAGCGGCAGGCTCTCGGCGCTGGCCCACGCGGCCTTCATGTTGGCGAGGATCCACTCCGGGTTGCGGAACCGCGGTCGCACCGTCGTCAGCGGGATCTTGAAGTGCTCGCCGTCGAATTCGAACCACTCCTGGGTCATCGCCAGGCGGAGGATCTCGAGGGTCTCCTTGTAGCGGATCCGCGCATCACCCATCGAGATGCGGAACGGCGAGAACTCGCGGATGGCGGCACCGCGCCCCACGCACAGGTTCAGCTTGCGGCCCTGCAGCACGTTGTCGAGCGCGGCGATGTTGTGCACCAGCTGCATCGGCTCGTACCACGGCAGCACGAGCACCATGGTGCCGACGTCGATGCGCTTGGTCCTGCCGGCGACGTGAGCGAGGTGCTGCAGCACGCCACCGGTCATGGCGTACGGCGACGCGTAGTGATCGACGCACCAGTACGAGTCGAACCCCAGCTCTTCGACGAGGTCGGCGAGCGCCAGCTCCTCGTCGTAGATCTCGTGATCGGGCTTCACCTGGGGAGCGCTGCTCTTCTCCTGGTACCGCGGCCAGTCCTCGAAGTTGTGGTACTGGGTGTAGACGCCAACCTTCATGGAGCACCTTTCCTGGGGATCTGTCCTCGAATGTACGGACGCGCCGAACGCGGGACAAGCGCCCCGTGCCGAGTCGTGGCACGTTCCTGGCTACGGGCAGAGCCACTCGCCGTTGCGAACGAAGTACCGCTCGGCCACATCGGTTCCGAGCCTCGACAGGGCGGCCAGGTTCTTGGCCTTGATGTCCACGCCACCCTCGATGTGCGGGTAGTCCGTCGAGAAGCAGTAGCAGTCCTGCACGTTCGGGTGACGCTCGAAGTACCGGTCGATGGGCTCGAACTTCAGGGGCGTGGCGCGCACGTTGCGTGCCAGGTACTCGGACGGCTTCATCGAGATCACCCCGCGCAGCGCCTTTCCCAGCTCCTCCGCCCAGATGTCGAGCCGATCGGCGAACGGCCCGAGCCAACCGGCGCCGATCTCGATCGAACCGAAGCGGAGGTGCGGCACCCGCTCGAAGACGCCGCCGAGGATCATCGCGGCGAGGTAGTTCTCGGTGGCGAAGTTGACCGTGGCCCCGTTGAACGGGCTGACCGGGAACTCGACGGACGCCTTGGGCGTGAGGAAGGCGTCGACGTTGGCGGTCCAGCGGGTCGAGGCCGAGAACGAGAAGTCGGTCCCGATGTGCAGCGTGACGGCGACGTCCGCGTCGGCAGCCATGCGCCAGAACGGATCGAGGGCCTGGTCGGCCGGTGACGTGTTGCCCGGCGGCGTGGCGGCCGGGATCCAGACCGCCTTGACGCCGCGCGCGATCAGATCGGCGAGCTGTCGCATCATCTCGTCGACGGACTCGGTCAGCATCACGGCGACCGGCCGCAGTCGGCGACCGTCGGTCTCCTTGGTGATGCGCACGGCCCAGTCGTTGAAGGCGTTCATGACCTGCAGTCCGATCCGGCGCGCATCGGTCTCCGTGAGGTCGACGCCGAAGCTCGGTCCGGCCAGCGCCGGCGAGGCGGCCATGCGGATGCCCATCAGACCGAAGCTCGGGAACATCAGCGCCTTGTCGACGCCCATCGCGTCCATCAGCTCGACGCGCCGGCTCATGTCGAACGCGGCGGGCGCACCAGCGCCCTTCATGCTCCACACGACGTCGGACGTGATCGCCACGTCGTCGGCGGCGACGTCCGGGCGCACGATGCTGTTGAGACCGTTGTCGGTGAAGCGGTGGCTCGTCCCGAACGGCTGCAGCACCGCCGCGACCTCTTCGCCGAACTCCTGTGCCCAGAAGTGGAACGGCACCATCTCGTGCGTGTCCGCGTCGATCGCCTGGTCGAACCAGGCAGGGTTGTTCGTGGTCGTGCTCGTCGTCGGGTGTTCCGTCAGTGTCATCGTGCCTCCTCCGGCTGAGAGCACTGTAATCAATTACATCCTTGTCTGGAAAGGGGCTCGTCGATGCGCGTCGGGGCACACGCTGGAGCCGTCACCGCGCCGGGTAGGTTCGTCGTGATGGCGACACGACGGCGCAGCGACTCCTCAGCCGTCCGCCGTGTGTCCGCCAAGGAGGTCGCCGCGGCGGCGGGCTGCTCGACCGCAACCGTGTCCCGGGCGTTGAACGGGATGGCCGTGTCGCCCGAAGTCAGCGCACGGGTGGCCGCCGCCGTGCAGCGGCTCGGCTACGTTCGCGACCTGTCCGCCAGGAGCCTGCGCGCCCGCCGCACCCAGGCGATCGGCATCGTGGTCAACCTCGAGCTGCACCCCGGCACCGAGGTGCTCACGTTGCTCGGAACGATGGTCCGGATGATGGACCAGCACCACTACAGCACCACCGTGTCGTTCCTCAGCGAGGGTGTCAACGATCTCGATCAGGTGCTGCGCGGGCTCGCCGAACGGCGCGTGGACGGCGTGTTCGTGTGGAACGCCCAACCCGTCGCGTCCCTCGACCTGTATCGCAAGGCCCACGTTCCGGTGATCGCCATCGCCGGTCGCGATCCCTCCTGTGCAGACCTTCCCCTCGTCACCACCGACAGCGCTCGCCCGTACGGCGACCTGTTCCGCCGGTTGCACCGGCTCGGCCACCGGCGCATCGCCGAGATCACGGCGGAGAACAGCCACCCGTTCACGCACTCCGGGTTCGCGGCAGCGGCCGGCTTGCGGTGGGAGCGCTTGCTCCTGGGGTTCGCCGACCAGGACGCGCGAACGCTGCTGCAGGACGTGATGCGCCGGCGCGACCGGCCGACGACGCTGCTCACCTCGTACCCGACCGCAGTGCAGCTGATGGTCGCCGCCGACGAGCTCGGTCTGCGCGTGCCCGACGACCTCTCGTTGATCTCGCAGACCGAATCGGCAGCGGCGCGCCTCCTTCGGATCCCGCTGACGACGGTCACGACCGACTTCGAGCGCCTCGGCGTGGCGGCTTCCGATCTGATGCTGTCTGCACTCGGCGGGAGGGTGATCGGCGACGTCGTGCTCGAGGATGCGGTGACGTGGACCGAGCGTGCCTCGATCGGTCGAGCACCGCGACGACGGGCAGCATCGACCGCCGTCTGACGAGCGAGATCAGGTGGTGGTGCGGATGTGGCGTGACGAGTCGCCACCGAGGTGGTTGACGACGAGGCGCTCGGCCCATCGCCACGTGCCGTCGACGCGCTCGAACTTGTCGTGGTACTCACCGCTGCCGATCACTGCCAGCGGATGACCCGGCAGCGCCTGCAGCAACGTCACGTACGAGCGGGCCGTGGCCGTCCCCGCTTCGTCATCGGCATCGACGATGACGTTCGTCGACAGGTGCTTGGTGCACGGGCTGCCGTCGTAGAGGATGATGTGCTCGTCGAGCCACTGACGCAGCGCCGCCGAACCCTTCTGACGACCGCCCATGCTCCCGTGCTCGAACTGCGCGGCGTAGGCGTCGAAGTCGCCGGCGTCGAAGAGCTCGCAGTATCGGTAGATCATCTTGGTGATCGTCTCGATGGTGGTCTCGCTCACGCGAGTGGATCGTAGGTCCACCGCGTCAGGGCCGGACGGGCGTCCGTTCCGCGCAACGGCACACCCTCCGGCCCTGCCTCCGACGTTCGACGTCAGCGGCGTTCGAGCACGACGACCGGGATCTCCCGGGTCGTGGCCTTCGCGTAGTCGGCGAAGTTCGGCATCACGGCGGCCTGCGCGTCGTACAACCGGGTCCGCTCATCACCCTCGGCGACGCGAGCCGTCACCGGGATCGTCTCGTCGCCGACTTCGATCGTCACGTCCGGATGGGCGACGAGGTTCAGGAACCAGTGCGGGTCGGCCGGCGAGCCGCCCTTCGAGGCGATGATCACGAAGTTGTCACCGTCGCGCGTGTAGACGAGCGGCGACGTGTACTCCTTGCCGGACTTCGCCCCGCGGTGGTTGACCAGGATCATCGGCGCACCGGCGAAGTTGCCGCCGACCTGACCGCCGTTGGAGCGGAACTCCTCGACGACGCCCTTGTTGAACTCGTTGAAATCGACCATGGTGGTGCTCCTCGATGCGGTGGTGTGCGTTTTTCTGCAGATGCGTGATGTGCGCGGCCCATTCAACACGGATCAGCTCGACATGAGTCGCTCGGTGTTGGCCCGCAGCACGTCCATCAACGATCCCGGTGGGTCGCCCACAGCGGCGAGCCGTTCGCGTGATGCGGCGACGGCGAACTCGGGCGTGAACGGGTAGTCGCTGCCGTAGTGGAGGTGGTCGATCGTCGTCAACGTCAACAGCGCATCGAGCTGCCTCGGCAGCGGGTAGCCGGCCAGGTCGAAGTGCAACCGACCGAGGTCGCGCAGCACGTCCACGTCGGCACCCGCGCCGACGAGCGCGGCGAACACGCTGATCCGGTCGGCGACCATCGGCAACGTCGCCCCGGCATGCGGGACGATGAGCTCGATCCCCGGGTTCCGGGCGATGGTGCCGCCGAGCACGAGGTCGACGACGGCGCGTGTGGTGTCGAACAGGAACTCGAGCATCGGCCGCGGCCGGCCGAGCGACGTCTGCTCCCAGCACGGCGGCGAGGTCGGGTGGATGAACACCCGGGCCCGTCGCCGGTCGAGCTCGCGGAACACCGGCTCGAACGAGACGTCGCCGAGGTAGGTGCCGCCGACGTTGGTGAGCAGCGCGAACCCGCGCACATCGAGGTGGTCGCAGCAGTGGGCGATCTCGGCCATCGCCGCGTCGACGTCGGGCAGCGGCAGCGAGGCGAACAAGCCGAAGCGCCCGGGGTGGCCGACCACCGCACGCCGACCCTCCTCGTTGACCGCGCGAGCGAGCTCGGCCGTCATCGAAGCGTCGGCGAGGTGCACACCCGGCGAGGAGATCGACAGCCACGCCGTCTCGATGTCCAGCCGGTCCATCGCCGCGACGTGCTCCACCGCTGACCACTCGGGGATGTACGGGAAGCCATCGGGTTGCGCGTGGCCGTGGAGCAGCAGGGCCTCGCGATAGAAGTCGGGCAGGAAGTGGGCGTGGACGTCGATCGCGCGAGCGGAGGTCATGTGTCGAGCCCTGCGACCCACTCGCGCAGCGTGGTGACGTAGAGCTCCGGTTGCGAACCGTGCATCGAGTGGCCGACCTCCGGGAACGAGCGATAGGTCACCGACACGCCGGCACCGGCCAGCAGGTGCTGCACCCGCGCCGCCTGCTGGTCGGACATCGCCCCGAACAGGAAGCCGTGCTCGTCGTTGACCACGCGCATGTGGTGGGTCAGCAGCACGGCCGGCACCGTGACGCTGCGCAGCATCCGGTCGTGGTCGCACGAGGCTGCGACGGTGCCGGTCCAGAACGCCCGCCCCCACTCCGGGTCGTACTCCTTGAGGTTCTGCGGCGGTTCCTCTGGCACGGGGATGAAGCTCAGGTGCTCCGGCAGGAACTGCGCCGATCCCGCGCGCATCTCGTCCCACGCGCCGATCGACCACTGATCACCGAGGTACGTGCTCCACAGGTGGAACAGCGGACCGATGCCCTGGCGGATCCCTGGCGCGACCGCAGGCCGCACCTCGGATGCGAACAGCGGCGGATCCTCGTACACCGCGGCGATCACCTGGCCGGGCTTGGCGTAGGCGGAGAGCCACGCCGACAGCACGCCGCCCGACGAGAGCCCGCTCACCAACGTCGGCCGGCCGATGACGACGTCGATGAAGCGGACGAGGTCGTTGCCCATGTTGTCGAGCGTGTAGCGGCCGGGCGTGCGCGTGCTGCGACCCTGCCCGCGCAGGTCGACGGCGAACACCTGGAAGTGCTCGGCGAGCAGCGGCATCGCCGCCTCGTACCCCCACCACGACTCGGTCTGCCCCGGGATCAGCAGCAACGCCGGCAGGGTCGAGTCGCCGAGGGTGGCGTAGTTCATCTGCACCTCACCGAGGTCGGCGAGGTGCTCGGCGAACCCGTGGTCGACGTACGTCGCGCCGGGATCGTGCGGCCCGTAGTGGGCTCGATGGTTCGTCATGCGGCACCCCCGGTCGACTCGACGGCGTCACCCTATTTCGGCGAGCGCTCGGCGCAGCAGCTCGGCGCCGGGGCGACCGACCATGTCCGGCTCGGCGAGGCGACGTTGCGCTTCGTCGACGTCGAACAGACCGCGCCCGAGGCAGTCCTCGACGATCTCCTCGAGGTGTTCGAACGGCATGTCGGGGGCGATGTCGATGACGGTGCGCAGCGCGGTGGTGACCCGGATGCCGTTGAGCTCGGTGATGTCGGTCGGCGGGATGTCGTCGTCGTAGTGGATCACGACGTCGATGCCGTTGATCGTCGTCTGCTCGGTGAGCAACCCGTTGCCATCCACGCCGTACGGCTCGCCGCGGGCGAAGTCGTCACCGTCATCGCGGTCGTCGCCGTCGTCCGTATCGTCGATGTCGTCCTCGTCGTCCTCGTCGAACCGGCACCCGCACGACAGCATCTGGCCGAAGCAGACCGGGCAGGCCTGGATGTCGCAGCCCGGGTGGTGGAAGCCACCTCGCTTCGTACCGCAATCGCCGCATCGTTCGGTGTGCACCGGCCAGTCCGGTTCCTGGCCGTACGGGATCATGGCGATGTGCCGGCCGCGCCGGTGCAGCGCGTCGATCGTGCACGACGCGGCGGTCCGCATCTCGAGGCGGCACCAGTGGCAGACGGACATCACGCCACCCACAGTCGGAGAGGCGGCCGTGAGCCGTCGAGAACGTGTTGATGTTGGCGGTGCATGGTGCATCCCCCTTGGTCCATGAGTGGATCGGAAGGGGACGACGGTCCCGAGGCGCAACACACGCGCAGCGGTGAAGCTACCGGCCTATCGAGGGGCCGACAAGCAGAACTCGTTGCCGTCCGGATCGGTCATCACGACCCGCTCGTCCGCGGCGTCGATGACTCCTGCCCCCAGACCGACGAGTCGGTCGACCTCGGACTGCATGTCGGCACCGGCGGCCGGCTCGAGCTCGAAGTGCAGACGATCCCGACCGAGCATCGGCATCAACGGCGGACCGCTCCAGGTGATCATCGGCCCGGTGCGGTCGGGTGAGCGGATCGCGGTCTCCTCGTCCTGATCCCACACCAACGGCCACCCGAGCGCCTCGCTCCAGAAGTGGCCGACGGCAGCAGTGCCGTCGCAGTTGACCGCGCCGATCCGAGGGCAGCCGGCCAGGAAGTTGTTCGTCGGTCCGATGACGCACAGCTCGTTGCCATCCGGATCGGCCAGCACGACGTGGTCGTCCTCCGGGCCCTGGCCGATGTCGACGTGGCGGCCGCCGAGCTCGATCAGGCGAGCCACCGTGTCCTGCTGGTCATCGAGCGACGTCGTCGTCAGATCGAGGTGCTGGCGGTTCTGACCGAGCTTCGGCGTCACGACCTGCGCGAACACGATGCGGAAGCTGGTGTCGTCGGTCGGCACGAGCGCGACCTCGTCATCGGTCGGCTCGGAAACGTTCCAGCGCAGCGCTTCGGCCCAGAAGCCGGCGAGCAGCTGCGAGTCGTTCGTCTCCCACCTGACGGCGACCAGTCGCACCGTCATCGCGTCGCCCCGCTGTTGCGGACGTGATCCGCAGCACTTCGCTCGTTCCCACGCTTGTAGTTGCCGGTCATCCGCGCCATCAGCTCCTGCCCATCGGCCTCGTCGATCTCGGCGAGGAACGCCACCGCCCGCGCTCCACGCAACGTCGTCGCGGTGCGGCCGTGGTGCTTGAGCACGACGTCGCCCGTCTTCCACACATCGAACGTGAAACCCGTGGGAGGCGCCATCGCAGCAGCGTAGGGCGAGGAGATGACCGGACGCGGGGCGGTATCCGTCACCTGCAGGACATCGTCGGCAACGTCGTCGAACCGCCTGCGGTCGGGCCGGCTGACGTCGACTCTGGAAACGGATCGTCGCGGATTCCGCAACGATTCGCCCCAGAACCGCCCTGCGCGAGCATGGGTGATGGATCGCGCCCTCGTCGATGACGACACGCTGGCCGGCACCGACGTCGTCGCCAACAACACGATGAACCGCGATCGTGGGCTGCGCAGCTACCAGCGCGAGTTGAGCTTCGACATCCTCGCTTGGCTCGGTGGCCGGCACCGATCGACAGGTGCCACGCAACGATGGCTCGACGTCTGCTGCGGCACCGGACGCGCGCTCGAAGAGGCGGCGGCCCTCGCCGACGACGAACCGGCGATCCTCGTCACCGGCGTCGACCTCGTCGCTCCCGTGGCGTCGACGAGCTCGGAGGTAGAGATCGTGACGGCGTCGATTGCCACGTGGGAACCGCCCCAGCGCTACGACCTCATCACGTGCGTGCACGGTCTGCACTACCTCGGCGACAAGCTCAGCACGATCGCGCGGCTCTGCACCTGGTTGACCGACGACGGGCACTTCGTCGCGAGCTTCGACGCGCGCAGCATCCGCGATCCGTCGGGCGCGTCCAAGGCAGCGGCTGCGAGCGCGCTGCTGACGTCGCAGGGGCTCGCATACAACAGCCGGCGCCGGCTGCTGCACCGAGACGGTCGGGTCGAGCTCGAGCTGGGAGGGGACTACCTCGGAGCCGACGCCGCCGACGGACCGAACTACACCGGCCAACCTGCTGTCGCGTCGTACTACCGGTCGTCACCTACGTTGGGGTGATGGCCGTCAGCAGGACCCGCGCGGCGAAGGCGGCGAGGCGACGAAGCGCCGCATGGAGCGCGTCGATCACGACCTCTCGACGGACCAGTGGACGGCGATGAAGTTGGCGTGGGGCGGCTGCGCCTACTGCGGCGAGACGACCGCGTCGTTGCAGCGCGACTGCGTGATGGCGATCTCCCGAGGCGGGAGGTACACGATCGCCAACGTCGTGCCGGCGTGCGGCTCCTGCAACGCCAGCAAGTGCAACGACGAGGTCACCGGATGGATGCGACGCAAGCGGCTGGACGAGCGCACGTTCCTGCTTCGCCACCTCGAGATCAGCACCGACCTGGCTCAGCGGTTCGCCGCACCCTGACGGCCGTGATTCAGCCGGGGGCACCGATCGCCGGCTGACGGAGCGACAGGACGTCGGGGCGGGAGTAGTGACCGGTCGGATCGAACATGCGACGGCCGGCGGCGATGCGCGACAGATCGAGCTCGGCGGCGACGACACCCGCCTCGCCGATCAACGGCCCGGCGATCACCTCGCCGCCCGGAGCAACGATCGTGGTGTTGCCGCGCGACATCAGGTCGTCCTCGCCGCCGTAGAGCTCGTCGGCATCGGAGAGGTTGCGCGGCACGTCGCAGCCGCGCAGGAACGCGGTGACGCCGACGACGAAGATCTGGCCTTCCTTGGCGATGTGTCGCAACGTCGGCACCCACTCGTCGCTGTTGTCCCACGTCGGCGCCAGCAGCACGTCGATGCCTCGCTCGTACATCGCCATTCGAGCCAGCGGCATGTAGTTCTCCCAGCAGATCAGCGAGCCGACCGTGACACCGCCGACGTCGATGACGGTCAGCAGGTGATCGTTGCCGTTCGCCCACACCAGCCGCTCGGCTCCGGTGGGCACGAGCTTGCGATGGCGGTCGGCGATCTCACCGGTCGGCGAGACGTAGACGACCGTGTTGTAGAGCGTGTCCGATGGCGATCGTTCGGTGACGCCGATGGCCACCCAGGCCGCCGCGTCGCGAGCGGCGTCACGCACCGGATCGAGGTCAGGACCGTCGACGCGCACCGCGTTGTCGACCAACCGCGCGTACCAGTCGCCATCGCTCATCGGCGATCGCCGCCACACCCAGTCCGGGTAGCCGGGCACGAACGACTCCGGGAACACGACGAGCTCGGCGCCTGCCGTCGCGACGTGACGGGCAGCAACGTCCACCGTCGCAGGTCGATCGAGGAACACAGGCGTGGCCTGAACTGCCGCCACCGTCAGCGACCCACTGGCACGATCGATGCCCACGGTCGAACGCTACTCCTCGTCCGACACGGGGCTCAGCGGTTGCGCGCCTCGCGGTACGGCAGGTCCTTGCCAGGGTCGGGTTCACGCGGCAAGCCGAGGAACTTCTCACCGAGGATGTTGCGCTGGATCTCGTCGGTGCCGCCGGCGATCGACTGCGCGGGCACGGAGATCAGGATCTCGGCGAGCACCCCGCCGAGCGCGGCATCGGGGTCGGTGCCGGCGAGCAGACCGTTCGCCCCGGCGATCATCGAGTGGACCTTCGCCGCCTGGCGGGCGACGTTGCTGATCGCCAGCTTGCCGATCGACCCTTCCGCGCCGGGTGGCCGGCCGAGCTGACGGTTGGCCTTGGCGCGTTCGGCAGTCCACTGGCTGACCCGGTTCATCGCCACGAGCCTGGCGATCTCCTGGCGAACCATCGGATCGGCAGCACGTCCGGCCGTCCGGGCATGATCCGCGACCAGGTCGGCGCGACCGGCGCGCTGGGGGTACCACGAGTACACCTTCAGCGTCTCGCGCGTCTCGGCGGCAGCCTCTTCGGCCGCCGGCCCGGCGTCGACGCGGTGGCGATCGGCCGTGACGGCGACGCCGAAGCGGCGCTCGTGGGCGAGGGTCGCCAGCGCCGCGGTCCAACCATGGTTGACCTCGCCGACGATCCAGTCGAGCGGGATGCGCGCGTCGGTGAGGAACACCTCGTTGAACGAGGAGTGGAAGTTCATCTGTCGGAGCGGACGGACCTCGACGCCCGGCTGGCGCATCGGCAGCACGAAGTAGGTGATGCCGCGATGCTTGGGCGCGTCCCAGTCGGTACGGGCGACGAGCATGCCGAGATCGGCATGGTGAGCGCTCGTGTTCCACACCTTCTGACCGTTGACGATCCACTCGTCCCCGTCGAGCACCGCCGTGGTGGTCAGCCCGGCGAGGTCGCTCCCGGCGCTCGGTTCGCTGAACAGCTGGCACCACGTCTCCTCGCCGGTCAGCATCGGGCGCAGGAAGCGCTCACGAACGTGGTCGGGCCCCTGCTCGAGGATCGTCGGGCCGGCGAGTCCGGCGGGGATCGACGACACCGCGCCGCACGCGGCGATCTCCCGGCGCACGACGTCATCGGCCCACGCCGGCATCCCCTTGCCGTACCAACGCTGCGGCCACGACGGCACGGCCCACCCGGCGTCGAGCAGCAACGTGCGCCACTCGCGCAGGGTCATCGCCGGATCCCAGTTCGCCGTCACCCAGGCGCGGACGTCGGCGCTCACCGACTCGGCGGAGATCTGCGCGCTCATGGCCCCGGTCTACCGCGACTCGTCCGGCCGGAGCTGATCGGCCGCGTGCGAGGATGGCGAGATGCCGCCCCCGCAACGGCCCGAACGACGACCGCTGACTCGCGCCGAGCTGCCGTCGACGTTCACACCCGACACGATCCGCCAGCTCGACATGGCAACGATCCGACGCCTGTCGCATCGCAACAACGGGGTGCTGTCAGCCGACGAGCAACGCGACTTCGACCGCGCCGTTCGCGAGGTGACCAGGCCGACCACCGACTGGCTGGACCAGTCGCTGCGTCGCTTCGGTCGCGATCGCGCCGCCGGCTTCGATCCGGAGCTTCGGCAGTCGTACCTGCGAACCCGAGACCGCCTCGAGGCTCAAGCGCAGCGAGCCCGCACGAGCTTCCCCCACGCCGGCGGGCTGGAGGACGACGCGACGCCGGCGCCGCTCCCGACGGTGACGACCGACCAACCGGGCAACGATGGCGACGACGTCTCGCTCGGGTCGTTCGAGACCGAGATCGAGCAGACCTCGGAGATGCTCGTGCTGCTCGAGCGCATCGCATCGATCGAACAGCAGCAGCTGGAGCACCACCGATCACAGGTCCTTCGCGACGTGCGCGGCCTGTTCTTCGCCGCGGTCGTGTCGGTCGCCGTGATCGTCGCCGGTGTCGCGCCACTGGTCGAGGCAGCGCTACACCACCGAACCCTGATCATCCTGTGGACGCTCGCGGTGTGCGCCGCCGCCGGGCTGGCTTACGCGGCGGTGCGGCTCACCCAGTCGAGCCGGAAGCCGCCTGCTTCTCCTTGATCAGGTCCTCGACCGGCTTGGGCAGCGTGGTCTCGAAGTCCAGCAGCTTGGCCCACGTGGGCGTGACGGTGATGACGACCATCTCGTCGTAAAGGGCGCGCACCCCCGCTTCCCACCCCGGGAACTGCTCGTCGGTCATCACCTTGTGACCGGCGGTCAGGTAGCCCGCCGGGACCTCCTCGACGAGCTCCAGTGCGGCCGTACCGCGGATCAACAGCACCTTGGGCGGGAAGGCGCCTTGATCGATGGTGATCGCCACCTTCGGGTTGGTCCGGAGCGCGGCCACCTTCGGCGCCTTGGGAACCGTCGCCATCAGGATGCGCTCGCCCTCCACCCAGAAGCCGATCGGAACGACCCGCGGGTCACCGTCGACGCCGTTGTACGCCAGCCGAGCTGGCTCCGGTCCGTTCAGCAGCTGCTGTGCGTACGGCTTGGCCAAGATCTCGGCGATCACTTCGTTGTTCATGGTGGATCCTCTCGTCACGGGTGGCTGTCACCCGGAGACGAAGCACGTACACGTTTCTCGACATCTACGGTCGACGACGTGGAAGGTCTCAGCACCGACGACCCGGGCCCTGCGCCGCGCGAGTGGGTCCTGCACGTCGATCTCGACCAGTTCCTCGCGGCCGTCGAGGTGCGTCGCCGGCCGGAGCTGGCCGGCCTGCCCGTCGTCGTAGGTGGCGACGGCAACCCACTTCGCCCGCGTCAGGTCGTGGCAACCGCCTCGTACGAGGCCCGTGCACTGGGCGTCAGATCCGGGGTCCCGCTCTCCCTCGCGCTTCGTCGCTGCCCCGATTGCGTGTTCCTTGCGCACGATCGGCCGGCCTACGACGCAGCATCCGCCGAGGTGATGGCCGTGCTGCGTTCGTTCCCCGTGACCGTCGAGGTGTGGGGGTGGGACGAAGCGTTCGTCGGGGTGCGTACCGACGACCCGCGTGCGGTCGCCGCCGAATTGCGCGCGGCCGTGTTGGAGCGGACCGGCCTGTCGTGTGCCGTCGGCATCGGCGAGACCCGGCTCGTCGCCAAGACTGCGACTCGATCAGCCAAGCCGGGAGGGATCGCGGCGCTGACGCGCCGGGAGTGGTTCGATGAGCTCCGCGCCAAGCCCGTCACCGAGATCTGGGGGATCGGCACCCGGTTCGCCGCTCGTTTGGCCGAGTGCGGGGTGCACACCGTCGAGCAGCTGGCCTGCGCCGACACCGAACTGCTCGCCACCGCGTTCGGCCCACGGATCGGGCCGAGCCTGAAGGTCATGGGGCTCGGCGGCGACACCGCGCCGATCGTCGACGAACCGCGGGAGGCAAAGGGACGCTCGAAGGAGTCCACGTTCACCGAGGACATCACCGATCCCACACGGATCGCCGCCGAGGTCGAGGCCCTTGCCCGCTCGGTTGCTGCATCGGTCGTCGACGAGGGGCGGACGGTCACCCACGTCGCCGTGAAGGTGCGCACGCGGACGTTCTTCACCCGCACGAAGGTCGCCAAGTTGCCGACGCCGACGACCGACGTCGACGAGGTGGCGGGCATGGCTCATGTGGTGCTCGGTCGCTTCTCCGACGACGTGATCGGTCGTCCCATCCGACTGCTCGGCGTCCGAGTCGAGCTCGCCCCAACCGACCTCGAGTGACGCGGCGGCCAGAATGGCGACGTGTCGACAGCAGACGATCGCGACGTGACAGCGGACGACAACACCGGTGACGACGCCAGCGCCGCACCACCTGCTCCCGCCCACATCGGCCGCAGCCGGGTCAGATCCGGGCTCGGTATCTGGTTTCGCACGCCACCACGGCGGCACGGCGAGGTGGTCCTCGCTCGCGAGGTCAGCTTCCTCGAGCTGTTCTACGACCTCGTCTACGTCGTGCTCATCGGTCGGACGACGCACCACCTCGCTGAGCACATCGACGCCACGAGCGTCGCTCAGTTCGCGGTCGTGTTCGGACTGATCTGGCTTGCCTGGTTCAACGGCACCTTCTGGCACGAGCTGCACGGACGCGAGGACGGACGCAGCCGCAACTACATCTTCCTGCAGATGGGTCTGCTCGCGCTGCTCGCCGTGTTCGCCGGCACGGCGACCGATCACGACGGCCGGGCCTTCGCCATCACCTACGCCGTGCTGTTCGCGCTGCTCACATGGCAGTGGTTCCAGGTCAAGCGGATCGACACCGATCAGCGCTACCGGACGACGACGAACCGTTACCTGACCGGCATGTTCACCAGCACCGCCCTGGTCGCGGTGAGCGCGTTCACCCCCGAGACGGCGCGCGTCGGGCTGTGGGCGGTCGTGCTCGTCGGGTGGACGATCGGCGGCGTCGCGCTGGTCGCGATCGACCACACCGAGGGCTTCGGCGACGGCGTGACCTCCTCGCTCGTCGAGCGGATCGGCCTGTTCACGATCATCGTCCTCGGCGAGGTCGTGGTCGGCGTCGTCGGCGGCATCAGCGACGCCGAGCACCGCGACGCGACGACCATCGTCACCGGGATGATCGGCCTCACCATCGGCATGGGCTTGTGGTGGAACTACTTCGACATGCTGGGTCGCCGGATTCCCGGCAAACGGGGTCCGCGGCTGTCCGGCTGGCTGTTCTCACATCTGCCGATGGCGATGGCCATCGCCGCCGGCGGTGCAGCGATGGTCAGCTTGCTGGAGCATGCGGCAGAGCACCGAACACCGCCGGCGACGGCGTGGCTGCTCTCGGGGTCCGTCGTCGTCACGCTCGCAGCGATCGTCGTCGCCTGCACCGCACTGCCCGCCGACGAGTTCCCGCCAGGCATGGTCCGCTCCATCGCGCCGACGTTCGGCGGCGCGGCAGCGATCGTCGTCATCGCGGCCGCGTTCCGTCCTGCGCCGCTCGTGCTCGTCAGTGCCGTATCGCTGGTGCTGCTCGCCGCCTGGCTGGCGCTCTTCGTCGTCTACCTCGTGCATGGTGGCAACCCCGACGTCGCCGAGTTCGAGCTCGGCCACGATGGCCCACCATCTGAGTCCGCACCGTGATCGCACGTCGCGAAGGAAGGCAACGATGACCGAGGGACCACACCGGATCTACACGACCAGCTTCGCCAGCGTCTACCCGCACTACGTCGCGAAGGCGGAGCGAAAGCTGATCGACGAGTTGGCCAAGGGCAAGGCGATGGAGCAGATCCTCCGCAGCGGGGCATAGTCATCGCATGGCTGCGTGGAGTCCCGATCGGAAGGCGTTGCACGGCAAGGTGTGCGTGGTCGCAGGCGCCACGCGGGGCGCAGGTCGAGGCATTGCCACGGCGCTCGGCGAGGCGGGGGCCACCGTGGTGTGCACCGGTCGGAGCAGTCGCATCGGCGGCCGAGCCGGCTCCGACTACGACCGACCGGAGACGATCGAGGAGACGGCCGAGCTGGTCGACGAGCTCGGCGGTGTCGGTGTCGCGATCCAGGTCGACCACCTCGACGCGGTGGCCGTCGCTGGACTGGCCGAACGACTTCGAGTCGACTTCGGCAGCATCGCCGTGCTGGTCAACGACATCTGGGGCGGCGAGGTGCTCAAGGGCGGGCCGACTGACTGGAACACACCGATCTGGGAGCACGACCTCGACGACGGGCTGCGCATCCTGCGCCTCGCGGTCGACACCCACCTCATCACGTCGCACCACCTGCTGCCGTTGATGATCGGTGAGCCCGGTGGGCTGCTGGTCGAGGTGACCGACGGGACCGCCGCGTACAACGCGACGAACTACCGGATCTCGACGTTCTACGACTTGGCCAAGGTGTCGATCAACCGGCTGGGGTTCTCGCAAGGTCACGAGCTCGCGCCGTATCAAGCGACTGCGCTGTCGGTGACCCCGGGATGGCTGCGGTCGGAGATGATGCTCGACAACTTCGGCGTCACCGAGGCGAACTGGCGTGATGCGTTGCAGGACCGCGACGGCATGCCGACCGCCCCGCCTGGCTTCGCCAACTCGGAGTCGCCCCGATACGTCGGACGGGCGATCGCGGCACTGGCCGCTGATCCGGACCGCAGCCGGTGGAACCAGCGATCCGTGAGCTCGGCGGAGCTCGCCGCCGTCTACGGGTTCACCGATGTCGACGACACGCAGCCCGACGGCTGGGGTTGATCGATCGCCTCAGCCGAGTCCTGAGCGGCGAGCAGCAGCGCGGCGATCGGTTCGAGGATCGCGATCAGCTCGTCGAGCTCGTTCTGCTGAAGGGATTCGTAGGGCGGCGCGGCCAGGTCGTCGGTCAACGACTCGACGCGCTGCTTGATGGCGCGACCTTGCTCGCTCAACCAACCGTCTTCACCGATCAGGCCACGGTTGCGCATGCCGTCGATCACGGCGGCGAGCTGCGTCGTCGGCAGGTGGTGGATGCGCCCGAACTTCTCCGCGGGCATGTCCATGTCGAGGGCGAGCAGCACGTGCGCCTCGAGACGACCGACGCCCTCCACCATCAACGCAGCGATGTGCCCGTCGCCGCGGTGCTCGCGCAGCAAAGACGCGGCGTGGAAGCACCGGGCGACCACCTCGTCGGGGATCGGCAGCGTGCGCAGCGCGGCGTACATGGGACGACCCTCGACCGGCGCGCTGATCGCTGCTGCGAGCAGCAGATCAGTGGCGCGAGCGAAGCCGGGCCCGTCGACGTGATCGCCGAGGATCCGTCGTAGCGCGTTCACGCAACCCGCCTGCCGAGCGGCGATCGCCGCCTCGGGCGTGGTGGTGTTCCACACCTTCGGGATGTGCCGGGCGACCTCGCCGGGAGCGAAGTTGTAGAAGAGCGCGTCGACGACCTCCGCCGGGACGATGCCGAGCGGCGCAGCCCGACCGGCGAAGTAGATGTCCCAGTAGTTGGTGAACCCGAGCGCGAACATCGTCTCGTTGGGTTCGTCGGCCGAGTACGGGATGACGCCGATCGGCTCGATGAGCTCGAACATGCGGCGGGCAACGGGGTTCATCCTCGCGAACCTACGTCGTCGAGTTGCTACGTCGCGGCGGCCAGAGCGTCGCGGAGCAGGTCGAGGTGGCCGTTGTGATGTGCGGTCTCGTCGATCATGTGGACGAGGATCCAGCGCAGGTTGACCGGGCCGCGACCGAAGGACGGGACTGCGGCGATCCGAGCGAGCGAATCGGACTGAGCGACCGCCACGCGACTGCGTTCGCAGGCCGACGCGTACAGGTCGACGATCGCGCCGACGGTGTCGCCGGGGGCGAGCCGCATCGCATGATCGGGGTCGTCGCGCTCGGGCCGATCCCACGGCGCCGGCATCTCCCGACCGAGCAGGCGGCCACCGAACCACCGATCCTCCGCCCACGCGAGGTGCCGCACGATCCCGGCGATCGTCAGATCGCTCGCGGGGAGGAGCCGAGCGGAGGCGTGGTTCCACGGGACGTCGACCAGCGCGGCGAGGGCGATGGCCCGTTGCTCGTCGAGTCGCTGCACGAGCGCGGTGCGCTCGTCGGGCGGCTGGAGATCGGGACGTGCAGGCTGCAGACCGGCCACGTCGATCCACGCTAGGTCCGGCGTCGACGGCGATCGGCGCGTGTGCAACACTCCGCGTCACCCACAGCCGGATCGAGGAGGCGTTCGAGGGTGAAGATCCACCTCGTCGACGGAACCTTCGAGCTGTTCCGCTGCTTCCACGGCGCCCCACGCGCTCGCAACGCACCGGGCAACGAGGTCGGTGCAGCACGTGGTCTGCTCGCCACGCTCGTCTCGCTGCTCAACGAGCCGGAGACGACGCACGTCGCGGTCGCGTTCGACTCGGTCGTGTCGCCGCCGACGACGGGCCGCGCCGACTCGGAGTCGTTGATCGCGGCACAGGTCTCGATCGCCGCCGAGATCGTGCGAGCGCTCGGTCTGACGCTCTGGCCGTCCGGTCGCTACCAGGCCGACGAGATCATCGCCACGGGTGCTGCTCGCTTCGCCGACGAAGCCGATGTCGAGCAGGTCGTCATCTGCTCGACCGACAACGACTTCAACCAGCTCGTGCGCGGCGATCGCATCGTCGTGCTCGACCGCATCCGCAAGGTCGTCACCGATGAAGACGCGGTACGCGAACGGTACGGCGTGAGCCCGCGGCAGCTTCCCGATCTGTTCGCGCTGATCGGCGACCGCAGTGACGGCCTGCCGGGCGTACCCGGATGGGGCACCAAGTCAGCTGCAGCGCTGCTGAACCGCTACGGCACGGTGGATGCGATCCCGCTCGACGAGACGCAGTGGGGCGTGACCGGTGTGCGCAACGTCGCTCGGCTCGGTGCTGCGCTGCGCGACCGCCGAGCCGAGGCGCTGCTCTGCCGAGACCTGTCCGAGCTTCGCACCGACCTGCCGCTCCGGCAGAGCGTTGCCGACCTCGAGTGGCGCGGAGCGCATCGCGATCGCATCGAAGCGCTGTGCGCGGTCCTCGACGACGACAGCGCTGCGGCCCGCATCGCGCACTGGCGCCAGTCGCTGTAGGGCCGGCTCGGAGCGTACGGTTTCGCGGACGTGAACCGATCTCGATTCCTGCGCTGTGGACGCTCCGCCGTGGGCGGTGCTGCCGCGAGCGCGTTTGCTGCAACGGCCCTGCTGCTGGCTGGTTGCGGATCGTCGGAGCACTCGAACGGACCGCGGTCCACCACGTCGTCATCGGCCGAGGCGACCACGATCGACGCAACCGATGCCGCACAACCCTTTCCTCCCTCACAGACTCCGATCGAGCCCGGCACCTATCGCTGGAGCGGTTTCGAACCGTCGATCACGATCACCGTCGGATCGGGATGGGCCCTCGGACACGACGACCCAGCGTTCTTCGATCTCTTCCGAGGCAGTGACTTCCCGTCGGTGACGTTCGGGCGATTCACCGACGTCTACGTCGACGAAGCAACACGGGCACCGGCCGCCGATGTCGCGTCAGTCACCGCTGCGCTGACGGCGCGGGTCGACGTGTTGGTCACCGACGAGGCGGACATCGAGTTGGGTGGACTGACCGGCCATCGGTTCGATGTCGTCACCCTCGCACCTCGGACACCGTTGTTCTTCGGCCCAGCCGGCGACTTCCAGCTCGATCCGAACTTCCAGACGCGCTTCTCGGTGCTCGACTTCCCCGGCGGCGGCGTCCTGGTCATCGGGATCCACACGCACGACGGTGGTTTCGATGACGCGGTCACGTTGGCCGGGCCGCTCGTCGAGAGCCTCACCGTCGACGGCTGAAGCCCCGCGCACCGCTCGATGGCATCCACACTGAGTCGTTGACGGGCCGCCGACGCTCGGGGCAGAGTCGAGCACCGATGCGAACAACGAACATCGCCCTCGTCCTTGCAACCGCCGACCACCTGCGCGCCTTCACGAGGTCACCGACAGAGCTGGCTGAGATCCTCGGACTGTCGATTCCTGACGGCTGGCCCGAGTTCCCGGAAGCCATCGAGTTCACCCTCGCCCAGCTCGAAGCTCGGACCGCACCTTCGATCTGGTCGATGCACTTCTTCGCCGACACGGTCGCCGCGCAGTTGGTCGGCTCCGGCGGGTATGCGTTTGCGCCGACGGATCGCGTCACCGAGATCGGCTACGAGGTCGCGCCGGAGCACCGAGGGCGAGGCGTCGCGACTGCGGCGGCAACGCTCATGGTCGAGCAGGCGTTCGACAGCGGCGAGGTCGATGCCGTCCTCGCTCACACCCTTGCCGAGGAGAACCCCTCCACCGGCGTGCTGCAACGCCTCGGATTCGTCAAGGTCGCAGAGCTTGCCGACCCCGAGGTCGGAACGACGTGGGAGTGGCGCCTCGACCGGAAGGGCGAGTGAGCGGCTTGGAAGGCTGGTTAGGTTGTGCCCATGCAGCTCTTCGCTCGTCGGCGTTGGCCACTCGTCGAGGGCAAGGTGATCGACAAGCGGCACATCAAGAAGTTCCTGGCGAAGTTCGACTCGTCGAGCGTGATGGTGTCCGTGGACGAGTACCTGGTCGAGTTCCCGGGCCCCGATGGCAAGCCGGCGCGAGTGGCGATCAAGGCCCAATCGGTGCGTCTTCCGGTGAAGGGCGTCCACGTCGGCGCAACGGTCCCTCTGCACGTGAACAAGAAGGGCACCAAGGCCGTCTTCGGGCGCTTCGAGCCCGTCGTCAGCCGAGCGACGAAGCGGCAACGCGAGAAGGAACGTCGCGAGCAGGACGAGCAGCGGTTCAAGGAGAAGCTCGGGAAGTCCTGAACGTCGGCGTTCGAGCAAGGAGACGTCAAACGCCGGAGCGGTTCAAGCAGGGTGGACGGTGCGGCGCATGACGGTGTTCTTCAGCCCCTTGGAGCGAACGAACTCGAACCCGGCTTGCTCGTACATCGTGCGTGTGCCGTTGTAGACGAACGAGTTGTTCATCCGCTTCTCGCCGACCTCGTGCGGGTACCCCTCGACCACCCCGCCACCCTGCGCCGCGATCTGATCGAGCGCCCCGTTGAGCGCGACCTTGGCGAAGCCGTGCTTGCGGTAGCGCTTGTCGACGAAGATGCACGTGACGCGGTAGTCGGGCGTGACGTCGGCCTCGGCGAGGTACTGCTTGCTGTGGTGGATGTTCGGCAGCTCGTCGGGGGTGCCGTACTCGGCCCACGCGACCGCCTCGTCGCCGACCATCACCAACGCCGCATGCGCCACACCGGCCTCGACCATCAGCTTCTTGAACGCGCGACTGCCCTCATATCCCGGCTGGCGTTCCGCGCAGTCGTGGAAGTACGTGCACCAGCAACCACCGAAGATCCCGTTGTGGCGCTCGACCAGACCCGCGAACGCGTCCCACGTCTCAGCGGTCAACGGCTGGATCGAGTGTCCGTCGGTCGCCATTCGCCGATCGTATGGTCTCGAACGGCAAGGGTGGTGGCGATGAGCACGACAAGCGAGATCTCGGTCACGTGGGCGCAGGCCTTGGCGTGGCGAATGCAGCGGCACATGCTCGACCCTGTCGGTTCGGCAAGTGCGGCCGACGTCGTTCGGCGACTCGGAGCCGTGCTGTCGATGGACGAGTCGCTCGCCGAGCTCGCTGTGCTGGCTCGCACTGGCGCCTCCCGGCCGGGTGAGCTGGCGAACGCCGTGGCCGCCGGAACGGTCATCGAGTCGTTCCTGTTCCGTGGGGCAGTGCACTACCTCACGCCCGACGACGGAGCGATCTACCTCGCGCTGCGTTCGGCGGGTCGACAGTGGGAGACACCGAGCTGGGTGGAGCACTACGGGCTCACCGCAGCGGCGTGGCCGGACTTCAGAGCGGCCGTTCGAGCGGCACTGGGTGACTCGGCGCTCACGGCGGCCGAGCTCGGCGAGGCACTCGCAGCACACCGGGCGTACGAGCACCTGAGGCCCATCTTCGAGGCCGGCGCCGTCACGCTGATCAAACCGCTCACCTGGCAGGGCGATGTCAGCTTGGGCCCGCGCCGTGACGGCCGCCTCACGCTCCAACGCCTCGACCGCAACCCGGCGTGGCGAGGCGTGCCCGACCTCGACCATGCTGGACCGCTGGCTGTCATCGCCTACTTCCGGACCTATGGGCCGGCCACGGTCGATCACCTCCACTACTGGCTCGGCGAGGGGTTGAGCGCCGGACGCAAGCGGATCAACGGCTGGTTCGCAAGCCTCGCTGATCAGCTGATCGCCGTCGACGTCGAGGGCACCGTCGGCTACATCCCCCGTGACGACGTCGCCGCGTTGACGGCAGCCGTTCCGTCCGACGAGGTCAGGTTGTTGCCCGGACACGACCAATGGGTGATGGGTCCCGGCACCAAGGACGCCCACGTGACCCCCGCGCCGCTCCGAGATGCGATGACGCACAAGGCCAACCCCGTGATCCAAGGTGGAGTCGTGCGCGGCACCTGGGTCCGACGAGGCCACGAGCTCGAGGTCACCTGGCGAGTCGGCCAGCCGCCATCGCACGCGACGATGGAACGCGAAGTGGAACGCATGGGCAGGATGCTCGGCGACGAACTTCAGCTGCGTGTGATCCGATAGGAGCCTTGACCGGTCAGGCCAGCAGGTCGACGGCGATGTCGCTCCAGAGCTGTTCCATCAGCGCGAGGGAGCGGACGTCGCATCGCTCGTTCGCAGCGTGGAACATCCCGACGTAGTCGTCGTAGGTCAGCTCGCTGGAGAACAGCCCGTATCCGTAGGACGTCGCCCCTTCGCGTCGGTAGAAACGAGCATCCGTGCCGCCTGGCGTGATGGCCGGGACGCAGCGAGCGTCCGGGTACACCGATGCCGTGGCGCGCTCCAGCGACCGCCACAACGGGGAGTCGATCGGCGACTCCGTGGCCGGCCACTCCTCGTGCATGAAGTGGATGTCCACACTCGCGATCAGATCGTCACCGATCAGCTCGTGGAGGAGACGGCGGACGTCGTCTTCCGTCTGACCGGGGAGCGTGCGGATGTCGACTTCGAGCTCGACGCTGGCGGGGATGGTGTTGGTCTTGCCGTCGGCGCGCAACACGTTCGGCGACATCGTGATGTGGGTGCACGCGTGGCAGTCTGCGGCGAATCCGCGCTCGGGGTGGTGCACCGCCCAGTCGGCGATCGCTGCAGGGTCGAGCAGCACTCGCGTCAGCTCGTCGTCGAACTCCATCGCCGCCACGTAGCCGCGCCACGTGTCGTGGATGACGGCCAGCGGTCGGTAGGCGGCGATGCGACGAACGATCTCGCTCGCCTTCACGAGTGCGTTGTCGCCCATCAACGGCGTCGATCCGTGCGCAGCGCGACCGTGCACCACCAGTCGAGTCCACGCCGCACCCTTCTCGGCCACCAGCACCGGCAGCTTCATGCCAGAGGGGGTGTGCAACGGCGTTCCACCGCACTCCGTGAGGACGTAGTCGGCCATCACGTCATCGCGATGGTGATCGAGCAGCCAGCCGGCACCCGCCGTGCCGCCGGCTTCCTCGTCGGCGACGGCAGCGAACACCACCGAGCCAGGGAGCGCCACCGAACGCTTGGCCAGCTCCGCGAACGCCACCGCCATCGAGGCGGTGACGCACAACATGTCGATCGCTCCACGGCCCCACACCCAGCCGTCGATGAGGTCGCCGCCGAACGGATCCTGCCGCCAATCGTCGGGACTGACGGGCACGACATCGGTGTGCCCGAGCAGCAGCAGCGTCGGCGCCGTCGGATCGGTGCCAGGGAGCCGTGCGATGAGCGACTGGCGATTAGCCAGTGGTCCGAAGGACTGCACATCGACACCGGGCACGTCGACGACAGCACGCAACATCTCCGCAGCGCGCGTCTCGTCACCCGAATCAGGCTGCCCGGTGTTGACGCACTGCAGCCGGATCAGTTGCTGCAAGAGCTCGGTGGATGCGTTCGGAGCGACAGCGACGGTCATGAACAGATCATCGCGCCGGCGGACGGCCAGGTCAGCTCGAGGCGGCCCAGATGTCGCGCCAGACACGCCACGCTCCGTCGACGTCGAGGCGGTAGATGTTGACGCCGTTGCCGGTGTCGACCGCTGACGCTCCACCATCCCGCGGCGAGTCCTCGACGTCGTACCGGTACCACTCGTAGGCCAGGCCGTCGCTCACGATCAGCTCGACCGTCGTCTTGGTCCAGACGGTCTGGACCGCTTCGAAGTAGCCGGCAACCCAGGCGCCGACGGCTTCCTTGCCGGCGATCGGCTCGCTGTTCGGCGGCAGGAACACGATGTCGTCGGTGACGGTGGCGAGGAACCGTGCGACGTCGTTGCTGTTGATCGCATCGAGGTACGCCTCGTGCGCATGGTGAACGAGGTCGGCAGTGACGGTGTCGGTGTCGGACATGGGTGGTGGTGCTCCTTCGGTCGGGCCGACGCAGGTGTGATCGGTCTCGCCGATGGTGCGCTCGCGTTCGTCCTGGTACATCGGCCAGCTGGCATATTCGGTCTCCCACGGGTGGGATGATCTCCGCGGCCGCGGCCGGCGCGTGACGGGATATGCCACCTGGCCGATGTCGGCACGCACGGGATCAGGAGACGATGCCGCACATGAACACCACCAGCTTCGGGTTGCCCCACAGATCGACGAACCTGCCGACGCAGCTGTCCTCGTTCATCGGGCGTCACGCCGAGGTGGCGTCCGTGCGAGCGGAGGTCCTCAGCCATCGACTCGTGTGCCTCACGGGCGCCGGCGGATGCGGCAAGACGCGACTCGCGTTCGAGGTCGCCGCACTCGAGCTGGAGAGTGATGCGTACGGCGACGGTGTCTGGTGCGTGGAGCTGGCACCGCTCGGCAGCGGCGACCTCGTCGCTCACTCGATCGCCGACGTGTTCGGCCTTCGCGAAGAGTTCGGGCGACCGTTGCTCGACACGCTCACCGAGCAGCTCTGCGACGTGTCGGCGCTGCTCGTCGTCGACAACTGCGAGCACCTGCTCCACGATGCGGCCACGGTGATCGAGACGCTGCTCCACCGCTGCCCGGCGATGCGAGTGATCGCGACCAGCCGGGAGCCGCTCGGGCTGGGGGGTGAGGTCGTCTGGCGAGTGCCGTCCCTCGACGAGTCGACGGCGTTCGAGCTGTTCGTGCGGCGGGCGCGCAACGCTCGTCCGTCCTTCGAGCCGTCGGTCGACGAGCTGTCGGTGATCGCCGAGATCGTGTCGCGACTCGATGGGATCCCGCTGGCCATCGAGCTCGCCGCGGCTCGCGTGCGGATGATGAGTCCGGGGCGCATCGCCGCGGGCATCGACGACCGGTTCCGCCTCCTCAGCGGTGGCAGCCGAACGGCCATGTCGCGACAGCAGACCCTCGAGGCTTCGGTCGCATGGAGCTACGACCTGCTCGCCCCCGACGAGCGGCGACTTGCCCGCCACCTGGCGGTGATGCATGGGTTCACGCTCGAGGCAGCAGAGGGGATCGCAGACGACGACGCCGATCGGTACGGCGTGCTCGACGTCCTGTCTCGGCTCGTCGACAAGTCGATGGTGCAGGCCGATCACGAGATGAGCGGGCAGGGCTACCGCTTCCTCGAGACGGTGCGCCAGTTCCTGCTCCGCCGGCTGGTGGAGCACGGCGAGTCGGACGACGTCCGTGTCCGTCACCTGTCGTACTTCCTCGCGCTCGCCGAACTCACCGAGCCGCACGTCGCGCTGCGCGGCAGCGAGACAGCGCTCGCGACGCTCGAGGCACAGCACGCCAACGTGGAGTCCGCCTTGGAGTTCGCCGTCGGGTCGGGTCGGATCGACGATGCACGACGGCTCGCGACGGCGATGGCGCTGTTCTGGGAGCTGCGCGGCCACCTCGGCAGGGGCGGGCGGTGGCTGGCCCGACTCCTCGATCAGCCGGATCAGGAACCGAGCGCGTGCCGAGCTCGGGCGTGCTGGGCGGCGGCGCACATCGCCCTGTACGCCGGAGACCTCGAGACGATGTCGATCCGGGCGCCCGAAGCACTGACGCTGGCCGGGGCGGTCGACGACGGATGGGCGCGTGCGAGAGCGCTCAACACGCTCGGGTTCGCCACCGCCGTGACGACGCCGCACGAGGCGCGGCCCCTGCTCGAGCAGAGCATCGAGCTGGGCTCGGCGAGCGACGATCAGTGGTCGGTGCTCAGCAGCCACAAGATGCTGACCGTGCTGTGCTGGGTGACCGGCGACGATCTCGCTGCTGCCGACGACATCGAGACGTTGCGCGTGCTGTCCACTCGACTCGAGGCCGGCTACTTCCTCGCCTGGTACCACGGGCTCCTCGGTCTGTTCCTCGCCCGGCGGGGCGAGCTCGCCGACGCTCGATCGCACCTGCGGCAGGCGATCGAGCTGTGCGACGGGATCGGTGAACCGATCACCGGCTCGATGGCGCGCGCATGGCTCTGGGCCATCGACATCGCCCAGGGCGAGTACGCCGTGTCGGCGACGGAGTGCGCTTCGCTCCTGCAGCGTTCTCACGCGACCGGCGGTGGCCTTGCAGTCGCGGACCTCCTCGCCAACCTCGGTGAGATCGCGATCGGGCGTGGCGACTTCCAAGCGGCAGTGGATCTGCTCGCCCCCCACTACGAGTCCAGCCGCGAGCACGGCATCCCCTACTTCGTGGTGCTCCCGGCGATCGTCGAGGCCTCCGCGCGACGACACCTCGGTATGCAGTCCAGCGCCCGTGCACTCCTCGACGACATCGCCGGCCTGGCAGCCGGGTTCGACAACCAGTGGATGCTGGCCCGAATCGAGCTGGAGCGGGGTCTGCTCGAGCAGCAGGCAGGCGCCTTCGATGCGGCGGCACGCCACGCCCATCGGGCGATGGCCTCGTTCGCCCGGATGGGCCACCGACCCGGTGTCGCCAACGCCCTCGAGCTCGTCGGTTCGCTGGCCCACGAGGCCGAGAGCGACGCCGAGCCGTGCGCTGCTTCGCCGCGGCCGCCGCGCTGCGCACGGTCATCGGGATCGTGCCACTGCCGACCGACGCCGCCACCATCAACGCCACGTGTGACCAACTCCGTGCAGCACTCGGCGACGATGCGTTCACGACGCACTGGGACGAGGGAGCAGCGTTGTCGATGGACGACGCGCTCGAGTACGCGTCGCGAGCGCGGGGCGAACGGAAACGACCGACGAGCGGGTGGCCCAGCCTGACCAGCACCGAACTGCGCGTGGTCGAGCTTGTCACGGAGGGCCTCACCAACCCACAGATCGCAGCGAGGATGTTCGTGGCGCGGGGCACCGTGAAGGTCCACCTCGGCCACATCTTCACCAAGCTCGGCGTGGCTAGCCGATCGGAGCTCGCCGCCCACGCCGTCCGCCGCACCCCGACATGAACAAGGGCCGTTCGTCGATGCACAGGAACATGTTCTTGTCGAATTGACCTTTACATGGTATGAATGAGTCACTATGACCGATACGTCCACGGCATACGATCCCACTCGGTACCCGGCCTTCGCCGTGACGGTCGACGTCGCAGTGTTCACGATGGTCGACGGAGAACTGAGCGTGCTGCTGGTGAAACGGGCAAGCGAACCGTTTGCGGGTGACTGGGCGTTGCCCGGTGGATTCAAGCTGCCGAACGAAACGCTCGACCAAGCTGCGCACCGCGAACTGCACGAGGAGACAGCCGTCGACGGCGCAGCTCTACTTCGCCAGTTCGGTGCGTACGGCGACCCAGGTCGCGATCCGAGGATGAACGTCGTGACCGTTGCCTACCTGGCTGTGGTGCGCGACATGGTGGACGTCGACGCCGGAAGCGACGCCGCAGAAGCGGCGCTGCATCCGGTACTCAAGGTGATCAATGGTCGTCTCCCGCTCGCCTTCGATCACCGCCGCATCGTGCACGACGCAGTGGAGCGCATCGCCCACGACTTGGAGACGACCGGCTTGGCCACGGCTTTCGTCGGCCCGACCTTCACGCTCACCGAACTGCGCGAGGTCTTCGAGAAGGTGTGGCAGGTGCATCTCGACGGCGCCAACTTCCGTCGCAAGCTCGCCGCGGACGACGGTTGGTTGCTGCCGACCGGCAAGCGGGTCCCTCCGGGTTCCGAAGGCGGCAAGCCGGCCGAACTGTTCCGGGCCGGAAGGGCGTGGAAGACGGGAGGGCCGATGCGACGGCCACGACAAAAGGAAGGGCGGCGATGAGCGTTCTCGGATGGAGCGTGCCGGTGTGGGTGCTCGACTGGAGCGGATCGGCGATGGTGGTGATCTCGCTGTGGTACCTGTTCGAGAAGCGAACCGCGTACTGGCATTGGTCGAATGCGTCGCTGCTGCCGTACTTCGCACTGTTCGCCACCACCAGGCAGCTCATGCTCGCGGGGCTGCAGGCGAGCTACTTGATCTTTGGCATCCACGGGCTGCTCCTGTGGCGCCTCGAGCATTCCCGTGATCAGCTCGGTCGCCGCTTCAACGAAGCTCTCTGGTACCAGCTCGGCTGGATCCTGAGCCTCGCGATCTTCGCCTACACAGTGGGGGTCACCGACTTCATCGATGGATGGGCAGGCCTGCAGTTCACGATCGTGAGCCTGTCGCTCGTGGCGAACTGGGCCACGACTCGCAAGTGGGTGTGGAGCTGGCCGGTGTGGCTGATCGTCAACGTGCTGCAGTCCGTCTACTTCCACCACTGGCGCCTGTGGGGTCAGTTCGGTCTGCAGTTCGTGCTCTTCGCGATGTCGGTGTGGGGCTGGATCGTGTGGCGGCGCGAGCGCTCAGCGACGGAGTACGTCCAGGAGGTAGCTCGTGTCTCTGTATAGCCAAGCGCTGGTCGTCGGCAAGTTCGCACCGCTCCACATCGGCCACCAACAGTTGCTCGATCACGCGCATGAGCTCGCCGACGACGTGACCGTGGTCGTGTGGAGCAACCCGGACTTCGCGGAGATGACCAACGAGGTGCGTGCCGATTGGATCCGCAGGCTCTACCCGCTGGCGTCCGTGCTCGTCGGGCACGATGGACCGCTCAACGACGAGCCCGATGAAGTTCAACGCGACTACACCGCTGCTCTGCTGGCGCGACACGGCAGGGCACCGGACGTGGTCGTCACGCGAGAGCAGTACGGGCCCGGCTTGGCAGCACACCTCGGGATCGCACACGAGTGGGCCGGCGCCCCGCGCACGGAGGGCGAACCTTCCGGAAGCCGAATACGTGCCGACGTCCACTCGCACCGTCACGAGCTCGACCCAACCGTCTACTCACACTTCGTCGAGCGGGTCGTGCTGATGGGTGCGGAGTCCACCGGGAAGTCGACGCTCTGTGAGCGGCTGGCGAGCGAGTTCGACACCGAGCACGTACAGGAGTACGGCCGAGAGCACTATGCAGCTCGCGGTGGGCAACTCGACCTCGACGACTACCTGACCATCGCTCGGGTGCATCGCGAGCGAGAGGACGAGGCCGCCCAGCGGTCCAACCGGTACCTGTTCGTCGACACGAACGCGGTCACCACCATGTTCTTCAGCCACTACTACAACCGCGACAGCAGGCCGGAGTTGCGCGCGCTGGCTGATGAATGCGCCGCCCGCTATCGCCGCGTCATCGTCTGCGACGACGACATCCCGTTCGAACAGGACGGATGGCGGGACAGCGAGGTGTGGCGCGGCCGCATGCACGGCATGGTGCTGCACGACCTCGCTGTACGCCACATCCCGTTCCACGTCGTCAGTGGTTCGCTCGACGAACGCGTCGCTCGGGTTCGGTCGATCCTGTGCGGACACACGGTCGACCCGCCCCGGCAACTCGACTCGCTCGGCCCACGGCCGACGGCGGTGCGGCGATGAGGCCGCGGCACGGACTCCCGAACGGAGACTGGACGATGGACCAGTTGTTGGCGGCGGAAGCGGCCGGCGAACAGTTGGAGTTCCTGCCCTTCTGGGGCCACACCTCACCGGGCGACGGACGCATCGGCGCTCACGTCCTGAGCCAATGGTTCCCGCATCCCTTCACGCACGAGGGCGTTCGCTATCGGACGGCGGAGCACTTCATGATGGCTGCGAAGGCGCGCCTCTTCGGCGATGAAGATCGCCTGGCGTCGATCCTCGACGCCGAAAGCCCAGGCGAGGCGAAGCGGCTCGGACGTGAGGTTCAGGACTTCTCGTCCGACGTCTGGGACCGGGAGTGCGTCGCCATCGTCCGTACCGGATCGATCGCCAAGTTCGCTTCGACGCTCGAGATGCGTTCCTACCTCGTCGGCACCGGCAGCCGGGTCCTCGTCGAAGCCAGCCCCAGCGATCGAATCTGGGGGGTTGGAATCGGCCACCCCAGCCCAGCCATCGAACAACCCTCGCAGTGGCGCGGCCGAAACCTCCTCGGGTTCGCACTCATGCAGGCCCGTGCGGTCCTCGTTGCCATGGGCACCAACGATGAGTGAAGCCCCGCCGCCACCCGGCGACGCACCGCACATCCAACGCGTGCGCGGCGACATCACCGAGCAGGGTGTCGACGCGATCGTCAACGCCGCCAACTCCTCGCTCCTCGGCGGCGGTGGAGTAGATGGTGCGATCCATCGGGCCGCCGGACCTGAGCTCGTGCAGCACTGCCGACTGCTCGGTGGATGCCAGACCGGCAAGGCCAAGGTCACGCCAGGCTTCAAGCTCACCGCACGTTGGATCATCCACACCGTGGGCCCAGTCTGGCGAGGCGGCACGAACGGCGAACCGGCGCAGCTCGCATCGTGCTACCGCGAGTCGCTCGCCCGGGCCGACGAAGTCGGTGCGACCTCAGTCGCGTTCCCTGCGATCTCGACGGGCATCTTCGGTTACCCGATCCATGCAGCAGCCCACATTGCAGTCGCGACGGTGTGCTCAACCTCCACCTCGGTCGCCGTCGTCCGCTTCGTCTGCTTCGACACCGAGACGTGGGATGCGTACGAGCGGGAGCTTGACCACCCGTAGTCGTCTACGTTCACGAGGGACCGTCGTGTGGCTGGATCTGGCGAAGGCACCGGTGACTTCGGGCACCTTTCTCGATGCAACTCGTTGACCAGGAACGCGGCACCCGCGAGCCCCCAACCTGTCACGTCGTGGTGCACTCGCAGCGAGCACAGGCCTCGGCAACGAACAAAGCCCTGGCAGATCTTTCGATCTGCCAGGGCTTCAGTTGGTGGCGGGGGCAGGATTTGAACCTGCGACCTTCGGGTTATGAGGGTGATGGTCACCGTCCGCGGCGGTAGGCGCTTGACAGCAGACGTCCTGTTCAGGCGTCGATTGGGTCGATTTCGCGTCGGTGCTCGTCGGTACACGTAGGCGGTCGTGGGTCAGATTCGCGTTGACAAACCGTTGACAGTTCCCCTCACGCAGTACCCCACCAGCGCCGACGCGTGCAGAGGTGACGAAGCGCGAGCGACGACCGCACGTCCTGCAACAGAACACTTACGGCTTCACCCCGGCGGTGACGAGATCGCTGTCGCCGTGGGCATCTTTGCGATGGCGCACGCCCATCCGCCCGTCGCCCGCAGCAGGTCCGCACCGTCAATCTCCAGCGAGCAGCTGAGCGATCCTGCGTTGAACTGTATACGTTCTTGCGCGATCACCGCGGGGTCGATGACCACGTCGATGCCCAATAGATTCAGAAGGGGGGGCACGGCGCCCTTCTCCAGACCGGTTGAGTCGGCCAATTCATCGGCGGTCGCGAATCGGGCGCCGCGAAAGCCGTTGAGCTTCACCAGCTTCCAATCAAGCTGACGATCGGCAGGGACGACGAAACCGACGAACCCGCCGTCGTGCTTTACGAAGAGCGCTTTCGCACCAATCCGCAGTTCACTGCCACGGGCTACGGCGGACTGCTCGCTTGTTCGAGTGGGGGCGTGTTTGAAGACGCGGTAGTGGATCGACAGCGAGTCGAGGTGCTCGCGGATCGACTCGTAGAGGTTGGTGGGCTTCTCGGTGGGCATGGGGTCTCCTTATCGTTGGTGGATCAGGTCTCTCGGCTCAGTCGCAGTAGGCGCCGTCACTCGGCTCCACGGTCATGTACATCCGCTTGAGGAGACGTTGCGACGCGCTCCCCGAGTTCTCGAAGGCGGTTCGGCCGTGAAGCACTCGGAAGTTGTCCAAGATCAGCACAGAGCGCTCGGGCAGCGGGATCTCGATCTGGCAGGCTTTCAGCGCATCGGCGAAGCGTTGCGCAGCGCGTTCGGCCGCGGGGGTGATAGCGGTGAGTCCGTCATGGCGGAATCGAACCCAGAAGCTCGTGGTCGACCGGCGGCGCAAGATCGGGCGAGGGCTGGCTTCCGCGTCGCCGGTGTAGTGCTTCGGCGGGTTGAAGCAGAAAGCCGGCTGCGTCAGCAGAGCGATGTCATGTGGGTCGAGTTGCGAGACCGCTCGGTCAGCCGTGGCGAGCAAGGTGTGTCCGCCACTGCACGACGCCGTGACGACGTGCATCGCCATCAGCTCGGGTGGGTTCTCGACGTACGAGAGGTCGGTGTGCAAATCGAACTGCTGGCTGTTGGCGAACCCCGGTCGGCCGATCACCCCCTGATCACGGATGTCGATGATCACGGCACCTTCGCTGTCGTAGCGAATCGGCGCCAACGCCATCGCGTGCGCCAGTGCACGCAGCACCGAATCTGGGTCGGCGATGCAGTCCGGCACACCCGTGATGAGGAGCGCATCCACATCACCGGCGACGAGTGACTCAGCGCCCGGCAGTTGTGCCCCGTGCTGTCCGACAGGACGCAAGCACTCGTCAGGGCCCTCGTCCGTTCTCGTCGCATACCTGGCGACCAGCGCATCGAGCTCACGGGGCCAGGCCGCGATGCCGAGTGCGAAGCTCTGGACGAAATTGTCAGTACGAATTTCGGTGGACGACGGTCCCATCGGTGCCTCCCGGGTACCAGAGTACTCGTGTACTCGTACACGAGTATCGCGTGTACTCGTACGGAAGGCAAGGGATATCGGTCTCCCATCACGCGGCCCGATCTCGACATGTCCTCGGGCGCGACTTCGAAGCAGCGAAACCTCCGCCGGAGTCGGCCAGCGGGACCACGTGCACCGCCGACGATCGACGAGTTGCACCCGTTCGGGGATGCCCTCCGGTGACGAGGCCGACGATGCGGCTGGTTGTGGATCGGCCGGGCCGCCTCGGCCGATCGCGTTCGCCCAACGCTCGTCACTGCGGGGCACCGAGACGCGCCGACAGTCACGATCGCCTCCAACACAACCTGCGAGACTGAGCACCGTGACGCAGCTGACCATCGCCACCACGGCCTTGGGAGCCGGGTATGTCCTTCGAGATGACCGCGGGGTCATCAAGGTGCGGGCGCATCGTCGCCGACTAAGCGGCCGTCGACGGTGGGTATTACTCGATGAGAGTGGTTTCGAGATCGGTTCGGCCCGATCGCGACGCAGTCGCCGACGATCCATGATGCTCACAATCGGAGCTCGTGAATACACGATTCGACACGTCCACGGAGTGAGTCGACCGTCGTACATCCTCTCAGGCTCCACCGAACGACTCGATGTCCACTGGGCGTCGCTGCCGCGTCGCTGGCACGTGACTAGAGACGGTCGAACGGTTGCGTCGCTCCGACGCACGAATCGCTTCGGGCGCCCCGCCTACCGCGCCGAGGTCCAAACGCCGTCGCTTCACCGCCTGCTGGTCGGCATCGTCATCGCACTCGAGCGAGGCACGTAGAACAAGAGGACGCCGAGGCTCGAGGTTCCCGTGTGTGGCCCGGAGGCTACCTCGTTCCCAACATCCACCCCACTGGCTACGAGGCCGCTTCATCTCGAACGGCGACGACCAGACGATCGAGACGCGGTAAAAAGCGCAGGCCACCCCGGAGAGAGACGGGACAGGGCTATCGCCGCTCGCGCCCTGCTGCGCTGTCGCGGCTACAGCGTCGCGCCTCCTTAGCAGGCATGCGATAGCAGCGTCGAGAGCCCGAAGCATGGTGGCTCGGGGCTCGTCGCCGTCGTTACTTCATTTGCCCTTGCCCTTCTTGGAGCTGCTGCCGCCGAACAGACCCTGCTTCTGGTTGTTCGAACCTCCGAACTTGGATGGCGTGGGCTTCGGCGTGTGACGTGGCTGGACGAAGCCGCGACCACCGTTGGTCCCCGACGACGTGTGGAATCCGTGTCGAGGAGCTCCGATGTGCGGCTGCCGCTGACCCTTACCGAACTGCTTGGAGTTTGCCATGAGAATCACCTCCCTCCGTGGCTGCCGGGGAGCGCTTGATTGGCTCCGAGACGATGTGGGGCGGCAACGTGAGCGTTCACGCGCAGCCTCCGAAGACGAAGTACATCTCGACTCGCCGGTTCTGGATGCGACCTTCCTCGGTGCCGTTGTCAGCGATCGGGGACGCCTCGCCGAAGCCGACCGATGTCATCGGCACGTCAACCAGCGCTGGAATCGAGGCGAGCACGCCAGCCGCCGCATCCGAACGGTGTTGGGACAGCTGCAGGTTGAATTCTTCGCCTCCATCGGAGCTGGCAAAGCCCTTGCTTTCGATGCGCTCCGGTAGCCGACCGGGATTGGCCTCGAGCAAGCTGGTCACGAAGGCATTGATCAGTGCGGTACCGTCCGCAGAGATGACCCACGAGTTCTTCTCGAAACCCAATGTGTCCGCCTCGATCGTCGCCTCGACCGCACACTCCGGAGGCTTGATCTCCTCCGTCGTAGAAGGCTCGCCCGCTGTGCTCGGCGCCGCCGCGTCGGCGGTATGACCCTCCGGGACCGTCACGACGGTCACCTTGACACCTTCGAGGCTCGACGGCACGACGATCGAGATGTCCAGCGTCGGTGGCGGCGCCAAGGGGATCTCGAGGCTGACCGTGCCGTTCGCCGGGGGCATCGAGTCGACGCCGGCCGTCGGGTCACGGGCATCACTGCCACACGAGCCCAGGCCCGCGATTGTCGCCACGGCCATGATGAACTTCGTCATTTCACGGCTGTTCACTTCAACACCTCCTTGGCGGAGCAGCGGCCATGGCCGACGCCGTCGCACAGCGGGCCTTTCGCGAACTCGTTGATGTAGCCGGCCACCACCACGTTGACGACGCCTTCGTCGGGGTCGACGAATGTCACGATGACCCTTTCGGACACCGGCAGCAGTCCGATCTCGTGGAGCACGTCAACGACGTGCTGCTGCGCACCGGCTGTGGTGAGGTCGATTTCGTCCATCGGCAGGTCCTGGTCCATCGTCGGGTCGTCGAGGGCCGATCGCCCGAGTCCGAAGGCCACGACGGCGGCCTCGCTCTGTCCACGTGCCGCGGCTAGATCGCTAGCCGCGGGAAGCGCACGAAGCAGGTTGCCGCCCGGCGTGTCGGACGGCACCGATTTGGCGGCCTGCACAAGACAAGCTGCGGCGAACTCGGCGTTGGCCGCCTTGCGGCTGACGGTCTGACCCTCGCCGCTGAGGTCGAAGGCGGCGACCTCGGACACCTCTCCCACGCCGTCATAGGTGGCCAGGATGACGACCGGGGGCCTGTGCAAACCGATCTCCTCGAGGGCTTCGGAGTGCTCGACGGTCATTCGATTCACGGCGTCGAGGAACGCTTCCGACTTGCCGTCGGTGAGCATGACAACCGCGGCTTCGCCCCCGCCCGTTGCCTGGGTGCACGCACAGCCGTCGCCGGGCGTGCGGCACGGCTCCTTGGCGCAGGACGTCACGCTGAGCAATCCTGCCGAGGCGATGGCGACCGAGGCCACCATGGTGATGGAACGAAGGTTCATGTCAGCTTGCCCTTCTCTGGAAGATGTCATCGAGCAGTTGTTGGGCGCCGCGCTGTTGACCATCGGCGTCCGCAGGCGCCGAAGGACCGCCACCGCCTCCGGAGTCTCCAGTTCCGTCGCCGCCGTCATCACCGCCGTCGTCACCGTGGTCGTCGTGGCTGGTGCGGGCGTCACCGTCCACGCGGCCCCCCGGCGGTCGTTGGCCGGTCACCATGACGTGGAACACTCCCGAGGCGTGCGCACGGGCCAGTTGGGTCCGCACGAGGTCGCCCATGAACGTGTCCGGGTGGCTGGCGGCCAACTCGCCCATGTAGGTGTTCAGCGCCGCCTCTGTGGCGACTGCCAACTCCGCGGGCTGCGCACCGTGCTGTTCACGCAGATCATCGACGCGGCCCACGGCGCGCCTGTGTTCGACTTTCGCGTTGTCGCGAGCATCGTCGATTCGCAGCTTGCTGATCGACCGCTTCGCCTCGATTAGGCCCTGCGGCAGCGTCAGTGCCACGAAGAAGAAGGCGAGCTGCAACATGATGTAGAAGGCGATGCCGCTGGCGTCGATGCCCGAGCGGTCGACGGTCGCCGCGTAGATGCGGGCAACCACGGCGGCCGCCGCCGCCACCATCAGCCCGAGGGTGGCGCGGTTGGCGGCGGTTGCAGCATCCTCAACTGATCGACCGCGACCCGATGGGCGGTTGTTGGCCTCCGCACGCGCGTGAGCCATGAACGCGCCGAGCGCCGTGATCGTGACCGCGCCCGCCAGTCCAGTCGGCGTGACGTTGAGACCGGCAATGCTCTTCCCGATGCCGCCGCGGAGGCTCTCGTTGATCGGGTCGATCAGGAGCACCGCCTCCGTGCCGAGCACGGCGAGCACGGCGCCTTGGCGGGCACGCACCGGTCGCATCGACCTCGGCGGCGCATCCTCGGGGACGTTGTCGGGGTCGTGCCAGTTGGCGAGTCGCTCCGCTTTGGCGCTCGCCGAATCTGCAGCGGTGACGGCGCCGCGTAGCTCGTCGCGCTGGATCTCCGGGAGCTGCGCCTCAGCGGTTCGCAGCTCGTCCAGGATCTCGGCCTGACCGTGTGTGGGCATCCCGAGGATGATGTCGGCGCACGACGCTCCGTCCGACTTGCCGACGGCGACGGCTTTGTCGATGAGCCGACGCCGGTACGACTCAACGAAGTGTGCGGATGAGTTCGAGTGGGTGATGGGTTCCATGGACGTGCTCCTCGTGGGTGTCGGGGTTGGTTAGCGGTCGGGCGGGGTTTCGCCGGCGCGACGGCGTGCGTCGAGCACCAACTGGTCGGCAAGGTCGGCGGGAAGCTCTGGAAGCGGAGCTGCCCCGGCTTGGATCCGTTGGAGGTTCAACAACGCGAGGAAGCGCTGCAGCTGCGGGATCGCCTCGCGAGCGACGATCATCATCCGGTCGGCCACCGCATCCGCGGCGTTCTGGACATCGACGTTGCACAGTTCGGCATGCCGTTGCGACTCGCTCATTCGCACGCGGGCGGCGTCGAGTCGTTGTGACGCCCGCGCTCCTTCACTGCGCAGGTGGGCGGCGTCGATGTCGTCGAGGCGGTGTCGGGCGGCGCGGCCCGCCTGGATGGTCAACGAGTTCTCTGCTTCGACGACGTGGTGGCTGTCGGTAGACAGCCGGTACTCGAGTAGCGCGCCGTCGAGCTGACGACGCGCGTCGCCCAGCGAGGCGTCCTCGTGGTGGATGCGTGTCAGCTTGGCACGGACATCGGCGAGGTAGGGCTCGACGAACGTCGGTTCATGCTCGGCGGGTCCGTCGTACGAGCCGGAGCTTCCCTGCCGCACGGCGATCCACAGGTGGCGGTCGACGCCGGCGGGCCGGCTGGATTGAAACAGTCCGAACTTCATCAGTTGTATCCTTCGCTGTTGTCTTCGGTCGCCGTCTCGGCAGTGGACGAGTAGGTGCGTGGCGCCGGCACGGTGACGCCCGGCTTGCCGTCGACAGCCACGACGAACGCGCCGTCGGGCTGGAAGGTCGCGTGCACTTGTTCCGCGTCGGCGAATCCATTGAGCACGATCCAGCTCGCGAGGTGGAGGAACGCCGACCGCAGGCAGTTGCGGATCTGCCGTGCGCCGAGGTTTCGCTTCGCAGGTTCGGCGAGAACCTGCTCGACGCGGGCGATTGCTGAGTCGACGTCGATGTCGAGCTTCGGACCGTGCACGAAGGACATCAGCCGCAAGCACCGCTCGGTGATGTCGCGGATCTCATCGCCGTGCAGGGGCTGGAACGCGACCGCGCTGTCACGCAGGCGGCCCCACACCTCGCGGCGGTTGATCCCGACGAAGTACGCCTCGGCTTCTGTGATGAGGACTGCCTCCACCTCCGCAGGGTCGAGGCTCGACAGATCGACGTCCGACGTCTCGTCGCGAACATCCCGTTGGGTGTGGTCAGCGAGTGCTCGCGCGCCGAGGTTGGAGGTCATGACGATCACGCTCTCTCCGAAGTACGCGACCCGGCCCTGCGCATCGGTGATGCGCCCGTCATCGATGATCGACATGAGGCGGTCGTGCACACGGGGATGTGCCTTCTCGATTTCGTCCAGCAGGATCACCCGGCACGGCTGCTCCAGCACAGCGTTGGTCAACTGCCCGCCGGCTTCGTAGCCGACAAACCCGGGCGGCGAGCCCGTCAAGCGCTCCGCGGCGTGCTCCTGCGCGAGCGTCGACATGTCGATCCGCACGTACGCCGCGGCGTCGCCGTACAAGACGCGGGCGAGCTCCTTGGTGAGTTCCGTCTTGCCTACGCCGGTCGGGCCGAGGAAGAGGAGGACGAGTCGCGGCTGGTTCTCGGTGCTCAACGGATCGCCCGTCGTGTTCAACCCGAGTGCCGCTCCCGCGAGACCGGCGACGACTGCTTGAATCGCTGCGTCCTGGCCAAAGATGTTTGTCGCGAGTTCGCCCGCGATCCCGGACAGACCGGTGCGAACGTGACCCCAGTAGTCGGGCATCTCGCCGAACCGCCGAGTGTGCAGGAGCCGGCGAGCGTCGGTCACGTCGATCCGCATCACGGTCGAGTACGCGGCGAGCGACTCGATCTCGAGCAGCGAGTGCTGATCGGTGAGTCGAGCGTAGGTGTCGGCGAGCTGGTTCACCGATACCTCGTCGAGCGTGTCGCCACCGTGCATGTGCGGAAGTTGCCCCAGCAGGAAGTGGCGGCGCTCGCTCCGATCCGGGCGCCCGATGTGAACGTGCGTCAACCGCTGGGCTCCGCGGATTACCTCGGGCACGTCGTTCGCCTGCGGGGCGAGCAGGATGCAGGTGTTGCGGAAAAGGCCGTTCTTGCTTGCGTCGGCCATGGCCAGCTCCAGCGCTGCGACACGCGTGCGATCTGGGAGGTCGTGGCTCGACGGGTCCTGGAGCACAATCCCGGCCTGGCGAATGATCACAGCGACGGAGACCTCGTCGTTGAGCATCAGCTCCGCAACGGCACGAATCGGATCGGTGCGGCCATTGCCATCGGGCTGCCACAACTCGGCACCATGGACGACGGTCAACTCGCTGACAGCGCTCACCCGGACGAGGACGTCGAAGCTCGCCGAGCAGATGCGCTCGACGACGATGTGAGCGGGGAAAGCCTCGCCCTCGAACAGGAGCAGTTCGTTGGCGGGGCCCTCGAGCACGACGTTGTCACCGCCGGCGAGCGCGTTGAGGACCGACCTGGCCGTGCGGCTGGTGACGGTCATCGCATCCTCCGCTCTCGGTGAGTCGGGGTGGTCCGGCCGCGGACCTTCGGCAACGCGCCTCGCGTAGGGGGCTCGATGAGCTCGACGTCGCCTATCTGGACCCCGAAGTCTGCGAAGACACTTGGAATGACCGCGTGCAGGTCGGCGGCGAGCGCAGCTGCGCCCTCGCACACGTCGCCGGCGTGGGGGTGAAGCGGGTGAACGGCATCAGCCGGCGCGTCGACGTCCAAGACGACGGACGAAGGAGTCAGCTCGAGTTCGGCTGTCCTACCGGTGAGGTCGCGCCCGGTCACAGTGATCTCCCCGTCGCCGAACTCGATCGTCACGTCGGTCAGACCCACTTGTCGCAGCGCTTCGACGGCGGCCAGGCGAAGGGCCTTGATGGTCTGTGCCTCGCACATCGCGTCGAGCACCGACTTCTCCAGCGACTCGACCGCGGCCACCAGATGCGGCGGAACGAGCCGACCGTCGTCGGTCGGCAGCTTCGGCTGCTCATCCACGAGGGCCTCGATCTGCTTGCCGATGGCGACGAATTCCGGGTCGGTGATGCCGTGCTGCTCGGCGACGGCTTGCAGCGTCGTCAGCTCGTGGTGGAGCGCCGGCGCGCTAACCGGGCCCGTCCGCTCGGCTGCCGACACCGGTTCCGTCGTGCCGAGTGTGGTCGACGGCGCGGTCACTGGTGTAGCCGCCCGGAGCGTGGTCGGCGGCGCGGTCAGAGGCGCCGACCGCCTGAACGTTAACTGTGGCGGCAGACTGACAGCCGAGCCGTTCACGGTGGTGAGCGCACGGCCGTCACGCACCGACAGGCCGGGACGAGTGAGCCCGCGCAGCTCAGCTTTGATGAATTTGCGTCGCATCTCCGTGCTGACGGCGCGTAGGGCGCGAAGTCGTGACATCGATCAGACCTCCTTGGGGTGGATGACGGGGAACGGAAACGTCGGGGCCTCCGACACGGGGACCAGCTCTGCGCCATGGCGTGCGGCCGCCGTCCGCAGGCGTTCCGCGAAGTCCGGCGCCGGCGGAACGCCGATGGCGGCCTCCAGGGCAACGCCCCGTAGCTGGACGACGACGCCCGCCGACTCGTCGACCTCGGGGAGCTGCACTCGCCCCGACACGTTGATCAGGGCTTGGTTGGAGCTGCCCCGCCAGAGCAGCGAAGCGTGCAGGTCACGGCGATACGGACCTGTGATGACCAGATCGACGCGGCGGGCCAGCCGCTGCACGTCGTGGTCGGCGTCGGCGTGCAGATCGTCCAGGTCTCGGCCCGAGAAGAGCGTCACGATCCATGCATCGTCGAGCCGGTCGAGAAGTGCGTGGACGGTATGCGCCTGCTCGCTCGGCTCGCCTCCGCTGAGCACCAGGTTGCGCGAGGACGTCGACGACAGCCATGTGGCGATGTCGTCGACGTCGGCAAGGACACCACCGCGGTGGCTCAGCGTGCCCGGGCTCATGCAGCCCGAACACAGGACCCTGCAGCCCTGCGTCCACAACACCGTGGCCGGCGGCGGGCCGAGTGTGATGACATCGGTTGCGACCGAGTTCAGTCGCAGAAGCGTCGTCCCCGGAGCGGTCACTTGACCAACGCCTGACACCCCAGGCGGCTACGCACCAGCCGCCGTTCGATCACGACAGCGGTCACCGCTGTGGCCGCGGCGAACGCGGCGGCGACGAGGTACGTCTCGGGCAACGGCAGGATGCCGACCGCGACGACCGCGAGTCCGCTCCCGGACACGTGACCTACAGTCTCCCACGACTCGATGTCGTCGGGGGGCTCATCCGTCCGGCTTGCCAACACCTTGATGCAGAACACGGTTCCGCCGCCGAGGCCCCCAACGATCCACGCCAAGGTGAACGGCACTGCCGCGTCGACGCTCGCTGCGAGCACAACCAGCATTGCCGTAACCAGCAGGTGGCCGGCGACCAACGTTGAAAGAGTTGGAAGTCTCGAGAACAGCACCGGCGCGAGCGTGTATGAGATCCATCCGAGGGCGAACGCAATCGCGGCGGACAACGCGACCGGCGAGTAGAGCCGCACCAAGGTGAACAACAGCACATAGGAGTAGGCGAAGTAGTGTGTCTGGTGCATCACCATCAGCAGGGCGTGGGGGCCGAGGTGGAGCGTCGGCTTCCACTGGCGACGTCCTTCGGGCGTCGGTCTCGTCGCCGCCACGGCGAGCACGAGGACGGCGATCGCCGGCAAGAACCACGGGCGGAACGCGGCGGCGGTCACGAAGCCGGCGATCCTGGCGCAGCGCTTCGGAAGCGTGGCGACCTTCACGTCCGCGAGTTGCTCGTCACGCACGCTCTGGAGGCCAACTGCGATGAGCAACGTCGCGACCGCAAACGCAGACGGCGTGACCGTGGCGGCGAAGCCCGTGGCGACACCCGCCGCCAGCACCAGCCTGCTGTCGCGAGGCGCAAGGCGGAAGGGCTGAACGAGGAGCGACGCAACCTGGTAGAGGAAGCCGATGAGGGCGACCGAGACGAGCGCCCAGCCCGAGCGGGCGGCGTACAGCACGCAGCCGAGTTCTACGATCCCGGTCAGCGCGCTGAGGAAGAGGTAGGCGGCGACCGCGGAACGGTGGCGGCGCACGGCAACCGCGATGTTGGCGGCGCTCACGCCACACCCCGCGTCGCAGCGACAAGTTGCAGGGCCTTGGGTTGCGTCGGGCACACGCTCACGCACAACCCGCAACCGTCGCAGTGGTCGAGGATCTCGATCCGCCCATCCCTGAGCTTGACGTCCGGGCAGAAGACGAGTTCGGTGCAGTGACCGCACATGATGCACGTGTCGTTGTCGACGATCGCCTTGACGTCGACGAATTCGACGGCGTCTTCCGATCTCGCAAGGCGGTCCAGCGCAGAACCGCGGATCTCGCTGACGGTCTCGTGGTGATGCTCGGCGAGATAGCTCTCGATCTGCTCGACGATCATCGTGATCCGTTTGAAGCCATGGCGGATGACCGCCGTCGCGACCTGGATCGCCGTCGCGCCGAGCATGATGGCCTCGATGGCGTCGTAGCCATTCATGAGCCCACCGCCGGCGCCGATGTCGAACGGCGTGTTCTCGGCGAGGGTGCGGAGATACTGCAGCGTGATCGGCTTTTGCCACGACCCGAACAACGACGCCTCGGGCGCGTTGGGCGCGTTGACGGTGAGCTCGACACGACCACCGCGTGGATCGAGGGGGACGGGTACGCGCAACGAGTCGATAGCGAACACGGCCTCGATAGGAGTCCTCGGGAGGACTTCGACCATGTGGTGCGCGGGGAGCTCGATGTTCAGCTTGGGGATGATCGGAATGGAGGTGGCCGCTGCCGCTTCGTGGAGCACCTCGACGAGGCGCTCGACGTTCGCCGGGGAGGAGCGAGGATGCGGGCTGTAGAAGAGGTCGAGTTGCACCATGCTCGAGCCAGCCTCTTCCGCCTGACGGCACGCCGTCGCCCACGTCGCCGGCTCCATCGTCAGTGCACCGACGCTGGCGATGATGGGGATGTCGACCGCCGCGATGGCGCCCTCGATCAGGCGCAGCCCCTCGATCGTCGACAGCGTCTCGCGGCGGAATGTCGACAGCGCCCACAGCCCTCGCCGGTCGGCTTGGGTGCGCCGAGCGCCGAGCGGGAAGCGGTCCACCTCGAAGTCAGCCATCGTCTTCGTGACGACAGCACCTGCACCGGCGTCCGCGCAGCGGACGATGTACTCGACCGTCTCGGTCGGCGGGGAGGAGGCGATGATGACGGGGTTGCGCAGCGGTACTCCAGCGAGGGTCACATCGAGGCCGGGCATGGCGTGGCTCCTTTGCGGTATGAATCGAGAACGACGGGCGTAGTCGGCGCGTGCTCCAGGACGGCGCCGAGCCGCATGGTGAGCTGGTGGACGGCGAGAAGTTCGATCACCGACGCCTCCAGTCGCGCCCGTCGAGCGACGTCGCGAACCGAGGCATAGGCCGTGCGGATTTCGACCGGCTCGGTGGCCACGACCGGCCGCAGCCGGTCGAGGATGTAGCGCTTGACGTTCAAGTGCTCGACGTACACCTCCTTGACGCCCGTGGCCGCGATCCCGCGGAACAGGTCGTCGAGGAGATCAGGTCGATCTGCGAAGTGTGGTAGCAGCGGACCAACGAAGGCGTACGTCGGGATGCCGGCGTCGTGGAGTTGTGCCAGCGCGTGCAGGCGCCGAGACGTCGTCGGCGCCCGCACCTCGAGCACGCGGCTCACCCGATCGTCGGTGGACGTAACCGTCATGCCGACTTCGCCCTGGGCCAGCTTCGCCAGCAGATCAATGTCACGAGTGACGAGGTTCGACTTCGTGAGCACGCAGACGCGACCCGGATAGTCGTGGGCCACGAAGCGCTCAAGGATGCCTCGCGTCAGCCGGAGCGTGATCTCCGCGCCCTGGTACGGATCGGTCACCGAGCTGAGCAGCACGCTGCGCTGCGCCTTCGCGGGTGACATCTTCGCCAGTTCCGCCTCGACAATTTCGACGGCATTGGTCTTCGCGTAGACGTAGTTGCCCCAGGCCTTCACCGGCTCGTCAACGAACCGCCCCATGAAGCTCGCGTAGCAGTACGAACAGGCGAAGGCGCAGCCTACGTACGGGTTGATCACGCAGTCGGTGTCGGGCAGCTTGGAGGCGACGATCATCGACTTCGCCTCGATGCCCTCGACAGCGGCACGGCCGACGCCGCGAGTCGGGCCCGTGCTCATGCGACCCGTCCCGGCGCGGCGATGAAGAGCGGATCCGCCATATCGAAGATGCGGTCCTCGGACCGGGCCGACGTGCCGCTCGTCCACGCGAAGAACTTGCAGTGCCCGCTGTTCTCGTGGGCGCGGCTGCGCATGCGCTTCACCTTCTCGCTCTCCAGCACCTCGGTGAGCGTCTGGTCGACGAGGTTGCCGAGGACCCACGCGTCGTCGATCGGCGTGCCATGCGGGCTGATCGCCCACGGTGAACCGAGGAGCGTGCCGTTCCACATCAGCCCGAAGCTCTCGGTCACGGCATCGCACGGGTTGCCCGAGGTCGTCCCTTCCATGTGGCGCAGCGCGCACTGGAGCTTGACCACCGGAGCGCCGTAGCGCGCCTCGAGGCTGCGGAGGTGCGCGATCGCCGCCTTGTACTGCGAAATCGACGGGATGTCCTCGGGGCGGAGGCCGCCTCGCCCCGACGGGAAGAGGCGCATCACCAGCAGCTTGTGGACCCCGGCATCGTGCAGCGCGGTGTAGATCGCGGTGAGCGAGCCCAGGTCGACGTTCTGCACGTTGAGTGGGCACTCGGCGCGGACCGGCACGCCTGCCTCGGCGAACTGCTTGGCGCGGCGCAGGTTGCCGCTCGCGTAGGCCTGTGGGCGCAGTCCGTCCTCCTCGGGCGGGGTGCCGTCGTAGGTGAAGTTGAGCTCGCCGATCAAGCCCTTGACACTGTCGATGTCGTAGGCGGCGAGGCCGGCGCCGGTGGCAGTGAGGGTCACGTTCGGCTGGCCGAGGCGAACGGAGGCGGCCTCCAGGAGGCGGTAGCCCTCCGTGGGCGAGAGGGCGTCGCCACCCGAGACGTCGATCTTGACGCGGTGCCCGCTGAGGTGCTCCAGCACGAGCAACTTCTGCTCGAACGTCAACTCGAGCCCGGCAGCCTGGCGATGCCGGAGCGCCTGGTCGAAGATGGTGCCCTGGCTGCGATCGCGGATGATCATGTCGTAGCTGCTGAGATCCGGCGTGCTGATCCCGATGTGGTCGCCTCGGCGCACGACGTGAACGGCCGAGACGCAGCAGTCGGCGCAGTTCCAGCCACAGATCGAGGTGCTGTTCCAGATGATGTCGAGCAGTGGGCCCGCCACCTCGGCATCGATGCCGTTTCCACTCTTCAACCCGCGCTGGATACCGGCGCTGGTGTTGATGCGGACGCTGCGGTCGGTCGTGGAGGTGTTGTTGGTGTCGCTCATGGTCGGTCTGCCTTTCAGTTGTTGGTGGCTTCGTCGACGCGGCTCACGAGCCCCGCCTTGGTCTCAGGAATGGAACGATCGACGCGGGCCTGCTTGGACAGTCGGCGTAGGGCGCCGATCTGGGCGACCGAGACGAGGACCGAGGTGACGAGGAACGAGTACTGCCCGGTCACCACGTCGTAGGTCGCCCAGGGCGCCTGCAGCGTGAGACCGAACGCCCAGCCAACGCGCAGATCGCGGCTGCAGAGGAGCATCGAGGACGCCTGGCCCAAGGTGAGGACCAGCGCCCACCACGGCAACGATCCCTGCGAGCACACGATCGCAAAGCACGCCGTCGTGGATACGACGGCAGCGGCAATCACCTTTCGGCGCTGCCGCCGGCGCTTGGACCGAATCACCTCGATGTCGATCACGGGCGCCGCCATGTCTACGTCGGGGTCCGAGTGTCGAACGATCGTGGTGCGATTGGACATTGCCATAGCGGTTCCTGTCGGCTTCGGTTCGACCCAGGCCCTCGCTCCCTCGTCAGCGCGGCGATAGACAACGCGGTGCCGTTCTGGTAGAAAGACCGAGTGATTGGTCATGGAATGGCACCGGCAACTCACACCTGTGTCACACGAGTAACTCTACTCGTGTTCCACTCGTGACACAAGGGGATTCACATGAGAGTTGAGCGAATACGCGGTCGAGGTGCGTGGGTCGACCGAGTTGCCGAGGTGTTGGGCGCCCGCGTCCTCCGATGGGTCGGACCGCGTGGCGCCGACTCCCGCGCCCTCCGAGACGTGCCCCAGCTGGGTGGAGCGATCTCACTGACGGCCCAATACGGCGACCTTGACGCCGTGTGCCTGGAGTCGCTCGTGGGCCGCCGCGTCGATCTCGACGCCTACGACTCGAAGGACCCCGCGAACGCGGGCGCCGAAGCCTCCATTTGGGAGGCAGTCGATGCAGTACTCGACCGCCCGTCCGTCCTGCTTCCGTATCGCGCCTACCACCAACTCATCGAGCCGAGGTTCTGCCGCCGATCGACAACCTCAGTTATCGGGATGTTTCCGGGCCTGCAAGACGTGTTCGACTACAAGCCATTCGTCGAAAGCGAACTCGGCGCGAGAGGGGTGGCTGTTCTTCCCTGGCGTTACGTGCGCCGTGCCGATTTAGAGTCACTGAGGGCGGAACTCGACAACGGGCCAATCGTTCTTCGCCGGGATCGGACCAGCGGCGGGAGCGGCTTCTGGGTCGTCCGCTGCCCAGAAGAGCTCGACCTAGCGTGGCCTGAGGAAGGGCCGAGTTGCCTGGCCGCAACTGGCCTCCTGCACGAACCGGTTTCGCTCAACGTCGGTGGAGTTGTCTGGTCGACCACAACGACCCTTCACCCGGCCTCGGTGCAACTAATTGGCGTCGCTGGACTCACAGCACGGGAGTTCGGGTATTGCGGCAACGACTTCGCTGCGATCGGGCTATTGGATCGGGCCGTGTTGGACGATCTCGAGGATCTCACGTTGCGCGTCGCCGACTGGCTGCGAATCCAGGGCTACCGCGGCGCGTTCGGCGTCGACGCACTCTGGCACGAAGGGCAGGTTCTCTTCATGGAGGTGAACCCTCGGTTTCAGGGTTCATCCGTCGGTAGTTCGATGCTCAGCACAGACCTGGACCTGCCGTGCATTTATCTCGAGCACCTTGGTGTGTTTCTGGGCTTCTCGCCGCCGCCAGCACGACGCCTGTACGAGATGTGGTCATCGGCGCCACCGCTCGGCGCGTTCACTGTCCACCACGTTCGCCCTCAGGCTGCTTTAGTCGACGTAGATCAATTCGCCACTTCCTTCGCCAACGGACCCGGCTTCCGGGAATTGGACTTGCTGCCCTCTACAACAACCATGGTGGACGAAGGCGGCGCGATAGCTCGCGTGTTCGCGAACTCGAGCATTACCACCACCGGTGCGGATCTGAATTGCGACTGGCGCTCGCAACTTGATCTCTGGCGACAATCGTTCCTCGAGCCAGCGTGAGCGTCTTCGAACACGTCGTCGTGGTTGGCGCTGGCATCGGCGGTGTCGCTGCCGCAGGCGCCCTCGCGGGAGTCGCCAGCCGAGTTACGGTCGTCGATAGCGATGCGCTCCCTGAGGTGCCCACCACGAGACTCGGGGTGCCCCAGGGTCATCACCTGCACAACCTTCTCGGTCGCGGGCAGCAGGAACTCGAGCGAGCCGTACCCGGAGTTCTCCACGCGCTCCGAGCAGCGGACTGCGCAGATGCCAGCGTTGCCGACGAAACCCAGGTATTCGAACTCGGAAGACGCATGCCGAAGCGGTCGCTCGGGTTGAGGCTCGTCAGCGGCTGGCGACCGGTCATCGAAGCCGTCTCCCGTTCGGTCCTATTGCGACGCTCGAACGTCGAGGTCGTGGGAGCTGCTACAGCGGAGGGTCTAGTGCTGAAGCAGTCGGGCGATGTGTGCGGTCTCAAGGTAACCCTCAAAGGTCGGCCATCCATTTGGCCGTGCGACGTCGTGGTCGACGCGCGCGGCGCGACGAGCAGCTCCACCGGTTGGATCGGGGAGCTTGGTCGAGCGACCCCTTGCGTGCTGACCCAACGCTCGGGCCGCTGGTACGCATCGTCACTCGTGACTCGGTCGTCGTGGCAGATTGGAGATCCGACCTTCCGGCTCACATTCGCAACTCCCCCATCCACTCGCGGTGCGCTGATGTCACCGGCGGGCCAGACACATTGGTGGGTGTCGGTCTCGGGCGGACCTGCGGATCCGATACCGAGGACCTACAAAGCCGTGCTGAAACATGCGAGGGAGCTGGACGACTCGGGCATCTACGACGAGTTGGCGGGTGCACAGGGCGGTTCCCGGCCGCGGTTCTTTCGACGTGCAGAAGCTCGATGGCTTCGCTTCGATGAGGTCGCAGAACCCGTCGGCGGCTACCTACCGCTCGGCGATTCCGTTGCGACGCTCGACCCCTTGTACGGGCAGGGAATGTCCGTCGCTGCGTGGCAAGCGACCCTGCTGGGCGACATAGTCCGAGCCTGGGACGGCTACGATGTCGGCGCCTTGACTCGCTCGTACTTGTCGTCCGCTGCGCTGGCAGCTGGCGCTGCGTGGGACGTCGGTGCGCTTGTCGATGCTGTCGACGGACCGGCTTCCCACGGTCATTCTTTGGTCGCCGACCTCATCGAGTCTGATCCGTCCCTACACCGTCTCTATGTACGAGCGTGGCATCTCCTCGAGCCGGCTCACGCGTTCGAGCGTGCAATCGATGCAGCTCTCCATCACGTTCAGCCGATGGGTCGCGCATGAGCACCCTGACTCGGCCCGAGCTCGCAAAGCTTGAAATCTTTGAGGAGGGCGTTGATGTCTCAGCGGCGGCGAAGACTCACCTGTGCGAGGCCAACTCCGGCCGCGCCGCCACTCCCGCAGACTACGCTTCGACATCGGGCCTCATTCTTGTCATCGAGGGCAACACGTGGGTCAACGCGCCGATCATCGACTACAACGCGTCGTTCGTAAACGCACCGACTCACACGCTCGACTGGGATGGCGAGCAGTTCTGGCTGCGCAGTGAATCTGAACCTCTCAGTGCCAAGGTATGGCTGCCGCCTGCGTTCCACGATCGGTCCAACCGCGGAGGCATTCCCTACGTCGACTTCGGCTACACGCACGCCGATCGACTCCGTATCTCTCCGATCGAGGGCTGCAGCATGGCCTGCAAGTTCTGTGACCTCCCCTACAAGTTCAAGTATCGGACCAAGCTAATTGCCGATCTGGTCGACACGGTCGCCTGTGCAATTGCAGATCCGATCCAGCCAGCTGCGCATGTTCTAATTTCGGGCGGAACACCGCGCGAGAGCGACGTCGGCTATCTGCACGACGTGTACGACGCTGTCCTAGCCGAGTTCCCGAGGCTTCCAATCGACATCATGATGGTGCCGATCGAAGGTGTCTTCGATCCGAGCTGGCTGTCGGCTTCCGGCATTAATGAGTTGTCAGTCAACATCGAACTCACGAACGACGCCATCGCTCGCTCGCTCATGCCTCACAAGCACAGGTATGGATTGCATCGCTATCTCGACTTCCTAGAGCAGGCCGCAGGAGAAATCGGAGGAAACCGAGTCCGGTCGATGCTGATGGTCGGACTCGAGCCGATCGAGGACACGCTGCGAGGCGTGCGGCTAATTGCCGAGCGCGGCTGCGTGCCCGTGCTGAGCCCATTCCGTCCCGACGCGTCGACGCCGTTGCGAGACCGGAGGCCGCCGAGCAAGACGCTTCTTGAGGACGTGTACCACCGTGCTGTCGAGATAACAACGAATCATGGAGTGAGCCTCGGACCACAATGCGTTCCCTGCTCGCACAACACCTTGACCTTCTCGGAGGCCGGCTCCGGAACAGCGACCCGGTGCTACGGGCACCCCGCGTTGGTCTGAGCATGAAGGATGTGCTGACGATTCGGGATCTGCACGATCTCGACCTCGGCCGCATTCGGGGTTTGGTCTCGGCAACAGAGCCGCCACGCCATCTTCCGCAGCTGGTGGTTGCTCTGATGTTCGATCAACCATCCCTCCGGACCCGTCTCGGTTTCGCGACTGCCTCACTTCGGCTCGGGGGTGGGTGGGTCGAGATCGGAGGAGATCACTCGAGGTTGGGAATGAGCGAACCCGAGCGGCTCTCTGATGTCGTGCGTGTCGCAAGCGGGATGGTCGACGCCCTGGTGTACCGTGGACAGCTCCCGTCCGCAGAGATCTCCGAGATGAGTGTCGCTCCAGTGCTCAACGGTGGCGACGACCGTCAGCATCCAACGCAGGCGCTCATTGACTGGGTGACGATCGAACGCTGTGTTGGTCCGCTCGACGAGCTGACAGTCGCGATCTGTGGCGACCTAGGCTCGAGATGTGCGACGTCGCTGCTCGAACTGTTCGGACGGATCCCACCGCGCTGCGTGAGGCTAATTGCGCCTATCGGCCGTGACGTGACCACGATTTCGATCCCCGACTCCTTAAGTGCACGAGTCGAACGTGCCGACGAACTCGATCCGGGCGACGTCGACGTCGTTTATCTGCCCGGCCTTGCCGAAGGCGTGGGAGAACGTCGGATAAGCGCTGCGGTGCGACGGCGATTCCAAGTGACTGCGGAAACCATGCGCCGGATGCCATCCCACGCCGCCGTTCTCAGCCCGATGCCGGTGATCGACGAGATCAGCGACGACGCTCGACACGATCGTCGTGTTCGCTTGTTCGAGGCCACCGACCTCTCGGTACGCGTTCGTATGGAAGCGCTCGCGATCGCGATCGACGGTACGTTCAGCTGAGGCGGACGCCTGCCGTCACGGTCTGCGGCTGGCTACGCACCAATCGCGCACGGCCCGAACGTTGATCAGGGAGTTACTCGGAAACGCTCGCTGCTTACCGACCGCAGCGCCGCCGAGGTCGTACCAATGTCCGTGCTTCTCACCGCGCACGATTCTCCCCATCGCACTTCGAACGTGATCGATGTCGTCGGGGTCCGGCTCGGGCAATGACATGATGGCGGAGACGACGACGGCGTCAAACGGCAGTTCCCAGGTCTGAAAGGCGCTTGACACACCCTGCCACGTCGGCACGCGGAACTTCGCCTCGAGGATGCGCGTCTCGGCGTTCGCCAGTCCGGCCCGCACGAAGCGCGTGGCTCGTGTGACAAGCCCGCTGTCGATTCGGGGGCCGAGGCGCAAGACTGGCAGCAGCAACAACGCGGTCGTCTCGAGCATTCGGTCGCCCCCTCCCGCAAGGAACGAGGACGCCCAACTTAGACCGTCCGCGCGTTGCTTCTGCAGCAGGAAGTCGGCGATGCCGTCGAGCGCTATAGAAACCTGAGATCTTGACGCGTCGGTGAGAATGTCGTCTCCATCAATTGCGTCGGCAAGAGCCAGAGTCGCGAAGCGCACGCTGACCGGCGATGCCGACAGTCCGGCAGCGTGATCGCTACCGAGCCCCCACGATCCGTCGTCGCGTTGCGAGGCGAGCAAGAACTCGACGGCACACCGAATTGCAGCGACAACCCGACCGTGGAGATCCTCGGGCAGTCCCCGATGGAGGATGAGTGCCCAGGCTGAGCATGCGTTGGCCGTAGCTTCGACGGTGGGATGAGAGCCTTTGCTGGCGTCGAAGTTGTGGACGAAATCATCGTCGAAGTGCCGAAGGTAGATGGCGCCGGCGAACGGTGAGCCGGCTGGCGCTTGCAGCGCCAGCGACCGTTCGACCAACGCCAGCACGGAGGCGCCTGGCGACGGCCGACTAGCCTCCGATGTCTCGCACCAGAGCGCCATGAGATCGAATGTCGACATTGATCCAATTGCGACGTCGACTGGTGCGTGACATACGCCGTTCGAGTCCGATGACTGACACTCCCAAAACGTCGGCACGCCCGGGAGTGCTTCGCGTTCGACCACGCCGGCGAGTTCGTCGGACCAATCATGCACTCGGTCCAGAAGGTCTTCCAGCGTCCAACGGTCGAGGGCCACCGTCGCTCTCGATGAGTCGATGGCACTAGAAACGGCGCTGAGGTCGAATGTCCACTCACCGAGAGACAGTGACTCCGTCAGTTTGAGATCCTGGTCCAGCACAGCTGCACGCTGGAGGATGCCGATTGCCTCATCCACCGACAACATGCTGCCGGCTTCCTCCAGCAGGTTCAGCAGCGTCGATGTGGACAGCTTGGTTCCCGGCTGGTACAACGAGCGCTCTACGGCCCGGGCAAGCAGAGGCGCCGCGTCGGGGCCTGAATCGGCAATGGCGCGAACCAGCTGCCAGATGAGCGGCTCCGACATACGACTCAGGCGGCCTCTCTGAGTGTCCGCAGTACCCGCAAGATGGTCTTCTGCCGCGGCAGAAATGGTCCGACGTATTTCATTTCGTCGTCGACTGCTCCGGAGTCCCAAAATGGAACCCCCACAGGTTCGAGCACCTGTCCGGTCACAAGCGGTTGGATCAAGTTCCAGAACAGTTCCGGGCCGGCGTCGCTCGTTCCAGCGATCGACCGGAGCTCATCTGTCTCCATTGGAATCATGACCGAACCACCGTCGAGCATCTCCAGTACCCGCCGTCGCATCTCGGCGTCGACCCGCTCTTGCTCAGGCGTTCGAGCCGGATTGACCCTTGGCGCCAGCTTGACCACATCGCTCAGCAAGAAGGCCACGCCGCTGTGCTGACGGTTTATCTCGCCAGCGACGTTCTTCAACAACCCGAATGCCTCTCGAAAGTTCGCGGTGGGTGGGGCCGTCAGCGGAAGCAGTGTGCGTTCGAAGCGAACGTCTCCAAGGATTTGCTGTGCTGCGCCCTCGATCTCGGTGGGACTGAGAGGCTCGCCGTGCTCAGCGATCAGACCCAGGCGCAGACACAACGACTGCGTGAGGAGATCTCGGCTCAGCGGTTCAAGATCGATCGCTGTAATCGGTACCCCGGTGTCGGTGAGCGCGCCCACAACTGCGGGATGATCAAGGAATCTGTCACCGGTGACCACGAGGAGGCCGTCGCGGGTGGTCCGCAACCAGTCGACGGCGGAGCACAATGCCCGTAGCATGACACTGAACTCACCCTTGCGATCCATCTCCTCCAGTTCGAGCAGAACACGATGAACGGGATCGGCGTCCGAAAATCGACGGGCTAGGTCGTCCGCCGACTCGCCTCCGTCCGTGCCGTTCACTCGGTGCGCGTTGCGATGTTCCGGGAAACCAAGACTGTCGACGAGGCGTCCCCGAGCTGCGTCGAGGAAGAATGTCTTGCCGCTTCCCAGCAGACCGGACATCGTCACAATGTGCGGACCCTCCCCCTGGAACACCGTCTTGTACGCCGCAAACTCCTCGTTCCGGCCGGCCATCGGGAACGCTCTGCTGATGTCCTTGTTGTTGTTTGCGAAGATCGTCTCCCGAAATCGGCTGACCTCTTTGTTCGTGATCATGGAAGCTTCTTCCTCAACTCGACCAACTCCGTCTCCAGGCGTGCAACCTGTAGGTCCATGCGTTGCCGCCATTTCTCAAGGTCCTCCAGCGCTCGGGGGGTGCCCCAGATGCCCGACCAAGCCCTCGTCAGCTGGAACCGTACGTCTATCATCTGCAGTGATTCGAACCACGAGCTGAGATCTTCCATCATCCGGCTCAGCGACTTCGTCGACTCGTACGGGATCGTGTTCGAATCGAGCACGGTGGCGAGATCGTCGCGACGATCTTTCTTGCCTGCGGTCTTTCGAGGGAAGTGCACGGCCATGATCGTAAAGACGTCTAGCAGTGTGTAGGCCGGAAACTCGGTCTTCTCGATGCCGACTGCGACGTTGCTTTCGAAAGCGGTCCAAGCCGCGTCGCTGAGGAAGTACGCGACGTTCAGGTAGGAAATGCCGGACCAGCTCGCTCGAGTTCCAGCCAAGGCACGAACCGAGTCCTGCTCAATGATCTTCATTGCCGCGGCGACGTTCTCGATCGCTTTCAGATAGGCCGCTGCGACCTGCTCGCCGTGCCCGTCGCTGTGGTAACGCCCGACCGGCGAGGGCGACAGATCGAACTGTATGGACAAGCGCACATTGGCGTGCCGTTGAAGCTCAGGCATCAGCACTGTCCAGTGCTCGTGCAGCCGGGTGTCCAAGGTCGTGAACAGCTCAGGAACCGTGTCCCGGTCACCCAGGTAAGCGCGAAGACTTCGACGAGACTTTTCGAGATCCTCGGCCGACGAGGTCGGTGCCCCCACCAGCTCCGCGTAGAACGAACGCCCGATGATCCTTTCCCATGGCTCCGACACGAGGCTACGGACGATCGCTCCCTGGATGGCCCCGCTGATCACCTCCGCGAGGTGTGAGATAGTGATCGGCGCAAAGATCTCGCTGGCCACGCTGGCGCGAACCTTTCTGTCATTCGGAAGGCTCGCAGCGAGCTGGAGGAGGCGAAAGTAGCGCTGCTCTGCCAACGGTCCGACAGGCGGATCGATCGCATACTTCTCCTCGACCAGGGCGAGGACCTCGTTGGAGATCACGTCCTCCAGAACGATCGAGACGGGAATGAGCGCTCGCAATGATGCCTCGGCAGCCGAGCGGCGGTGGACGTAGCGGGCGAGCGTCGTGATCCCATGACCGTCGGGGATCACGTTCGCCAGCGCTGGCTGTGCAAGTGACTGGATGGCCGCTTCGATGAGCTCTTCGTGAGGTTGTCCGAAGTAGAACCGGTCGTCGAACTCCGGCGTCGGAGCTCCCGTTGCGTCCACGGGAAAGTCGACGGCATCCAGGCGTGGGAAATGCGTCGGCAGGCCGACTGCCTTCAGCCAGTGATCGAACCCGCTTGCCTGTGGTCGAGCGCTATCGAAGTCCACTGATCGCTCTCCTCAGTTCGCCAATCGCATCAAGCATGGTGCCTTGCATCTCCTCGATCTGGTGCATCTGTCGTTCGAGATTGGTAAGCCGTTTGATCACCGCAGCGTCTGAACTCGACAGGTCGTGCTCCCGTACGACGCCCGCGTTGTCGATGTCGGGGCCAAGTACCGCATTTAGCTTCGTCGTGAACTCCCAGCTCGTGGAGGAGACACCGCGACCGACCAGATCAGGCGTGAACCGAGGTTCGATTGCCGCCTCCAACTCGACCCGGGATGCCCCCGCGTGCGTGGCCAGGATCTCGAAGAAGTCAGAACGATCGAGGGGAGGCGGGCTCGGGAGCACCTCCCACGAAGAAGTCTGAGCGGCATTCTCCAGCGGTGTGAGGTCTGTCGCGTCGCCCTCTGGTCGAAGCACCAAGAAGCTCAGGCGAGGGATGCCGGTGACGTTGGCAGCGGCGGCGTCCACCATCGCCTGGGCGCGACAAGCATGAGAATCTGAGATGGCGTCGCGACGGCTTTCATAGGTTCTCCCCGCCGGGGACGGTGACAGGTCGAGGATGACGACGACGTGAACGGACATGCCGCAAAGATCAAGTGCCTGACGCCATCCCGATGTCGACTCGTCGAGCATCTCGAGCACGGTCTGATGCCTGCTCGTCCCAAGGATCCTGCGGTAGTCGTCGCGCCTCAACTCCGCTTCCGTCCGAGCATGAATCTGCCGGGCTACCGCCGATGGCACGTCGGCAGCTGCCAGTGCCGCCGCCTGCACCGCTTCAGACTGCGCGACTCCATCCCCGTCGTACAAGCCATAGAAGAGCGACCGGTAAACGTCACGTTCTGACAACCCATCCGATCTGACCAGCGACGTAAGCTGCTCTACCCCGATTCGGATGCAGACAACGTCGGCCATAGCCGCTCGAATTCGCTCCTCGGTGTACCTCGCCAGGGTGCTTATTCCATGAGCGAGCGGAATTGTGACCTGCAACAACGGAACCCGAGAAACCAAATCGTCGGCAAGGGCTTGATAGTCGCTGTTCCAGGCGGCCATGACCGCTTGGCCCTCCATCGGAGGCAGCAACTCGGCCAGGGACGGATGCAGGCGACGTCCGCGCAGGAACCGAGCGAGCTTGATAGGCATCGGCGTAGGTGACGACTGCAAGCGGTCACGGGCGACGAGCTCAAGTTCGTTGAGGAGCGGTTCGAGTTCCGCTATGCGTTCTGGTGACGGAATGCTGGCACCAGACCGCCAGCGGCTGACTGACTGCTGCGACACGCTGCAGTGGTCGGCGATCTCCCGCTGGCTGTACCCCAACAAATCGACCAGCTCACTCAAATAGTCCCGAAATCCCTGCGTACTCAGCATCTTGGCGCTCACTTCCGAATCCAGCGGGGGCTATCGCAGTACTCGCTACTCACACGAGTGAATATACACAGCACTTCCATCTACACGTCTTCCCAGGCACAATAGCGAGACCTCGCTCCTATGTGGCTCGGGTGGTACGGTCACTCATAGTACTCACGCTAGTACTCGCCGTCAACCGTTCACTCGGGTACCCGTCTTCCGGCCAGCGGCTCCGGCCGCCGAATGGTACTCGACGTGGTTTGCGCCGGGCGGAGCTGAGGTTCAGAAAGGCGCGTGGCTTTTCGCTCACCCACGCGGCGCGCGGACCGCAAGGGTCGGCGCCCCTATGGCGAACCTCGCCCGTTACGGTGCCAGCCGTTGCGCGCTACGACTCGGCGATCAAGGTCAGTGCATGCGACGCGGCCTCAGCGACACGAGGGTCCGATGAACCGAGATTGGCGCTCAGCACCGACCGTGCCTCCACCGGATCGAGCACGAGCGCTGAATACATGTAGAGCCACCGTTTGATCGTCCATTCGGGCCTTTCGCTCTGCAAACGATCACGTAACCGAGTAGGTCCGTCCGGGTCTCCGAATGCGGCGCGTTGCTCGACGAGGAAGCTTGCAGAGTTGTTCTTCAGCCAATCGCGAAGCATCTCGTACTGGTCGCCGGAGAGAGGTCGCGCAGTCAGGTGATGGAGCAGGCCGATCTGCCGGTCCAGATCCGTCTCAGACTTGAACGCGTCGACCAGTGCGTCGGTCATCCCCAAGTCGCTCACGAACGCTCGGGCCAGGAACGCACCCCACATGAGGGTCTCTTGGCGAGCGATCAGTCGCGTCGCGAGCTCGTGATCCTCAGGCGCGACGATTGCTCGAAGCGCCGCAATGGTTGGATTCCACGAGAACCGCGCAGGAGTCAGGCCTTCAGGCAGCGTGCCCATCCGCAGATCGTGCAGCACATGCCTGGCGATCCAGGTCTCCCAAGCTCCGGCGTCACTCATGGGCACCCCTGCCGCAGAACGCACCTTGTCCGCACGATCGCCATTGTACCAAGCAGGTGCTTCGCCACTCGTGTTGCCCTCGGTCGAACGCGGGTTCGGCGCAGCGAAACCGCTCGCAGGGACACGCGATGATCTCATATTCCAACGGTTTGCTCCGTTGCCGGTGCGGAACGGATGATCCCCAGGACTGAATCGGGCGGACAGGACTCCGCCGCCTTGGCATCCCGACCACCGTGACCGGTTGTGCAACGGCTCTGAAGTTGGTGTTGGAACGCATCTTCGAGGCGGATTTCCGCCCATGTTCGCACGGGTCCCCCGCCCATCCCCATCCCCATCCTCGTTGAGGCTCCTATGTCAAGGCGGCGGGTTCGTTGAGGAGGATTCGGTGGAATCGGCGGGCGAGTGTTCGTTTGAGGCATCGCCAGATCTCGCGGTTGGTCTTGCCCTCGGCTCGTCGGCGCTCGATGTAGGCGCGGGTCTCGGGGCAGGTTCGAGCGCGGATGAGCACGACTGTGTGGAGTGCGTTGTTGGCTTGCCTGTTGCCGCCCCGGTTGAGGCGGTGTCGGTGCTGTTTGCCTGAAGACGCGTCGACTGGGCTGGCACCGCAGAGTGCTGCGAACGACGCTTCGGTCCGGAGTCGTTGGGGGTTCTGGCCGGCGGCGACGACGAGCTTGGCGGCGACGTCGAGGCCGACGCCGCGCTCGTTCAGAAGCGTCGGCGCGATCCGGCGCAGGAGCGGCCAGATGTCGCGCTCGATGGACTTGATCTCCTGGTCGAGCTGCAACCAACGCGCCGAGACTGTGCGCAGCGCAGCCCGTGTTGCAGTTGCCGGATCGACGATCTCATCGGGGTTCCATGTCGATGCCAGGCGAGCTCGTTGACGGGTGTTCAGGTGCCGGAACTCGTCGCGGATCGCTTCTGGAGCTGTGAGCACCAGATCCTTGATCTGGTTACCCGCCTGCGTCTTGGCCTTCACTGCTGAGCGCCTCACCAGGTGCAACACCCGAACGGCCTCCACGAGACCAGTGGTCCGTTTCGGCGTCGAGTTGGCTTCACCGGGACAGGACCGCTCGAGCGGCGGCGAGCGCGTCGGCGGGATCGGACTTGCCGTGCCGTCGGCGATGTTGACGGTTCGGTCGGTTGACCTCGATCACGACGATGCCTCGATCGTTGAGGAACCTCGTCAAGCCCGCTCCGTAGGCGCCGGTGCCCTCGACACCGGCGGCCGTGACATTTCCATGGTTCGCCGCCCACGTGAGGAGCCAACCGAATCCATCGTTGGTCGTCGGGACTTGGACCGTGTCGATCAACCGTCCCTGCTGATCAATCAGTGCTGCCGTATGCGTCTCAGCGTGGGTGTCCACGCCGAGCACGACGCTCGCCGTTTGTGCTGTCATGGTGTCGTTGCTCCGTTCTCCAAAGGTTCGAGAGCACCTCCGGCCGGGACGGCGGACAAGACACTTGGGATGCAGGCCAGCGCTCCTATGAGGTCACGTTCGCCCGACCGGTCGGTGCATGCCCGAACCCGATCCCGTCGACCGACAGTTCAACGAAAAGGCACCAACGCCAGTCACACCCAGAGTCAGATCGACGGGACCGAGCCCGGACCAACTCATCCTCCTTCAAGTGTCACACCCTTCGTCCACAATCGACTCAGTATCGCCATGAGTCGGAAGGATGGCCTGTGACCAAGCACGCAACGAAGGCAGCCCCGGGCAAGCGGTTCACCGAATCCGCCCGTATCGAACGACTGGGAGTAGCCCTCTGCAATTCGATGGTCACCGCAATGGGTCACCTCTGGAGGGAGAAGGGCGTCGACTACGGGATCGACGGCGAGATCGAGCTCGTCGACGACGGTCGCGTCCTCAACCACGTCCTATGGGTGCAGAGCAAAGCCCGCGGAGACGCCCTGAAATTTTCCGGCGAGACAGACCAGGGCTTTCGGTACATGTGCTCGGAAGTCGATATCAACTACTGGTTGTCGGGGACCGCTCCCGTGTTGCTCGTCTGTTCACATCCCGAGGATGGCAAGGCGTGGTTCAAGCACCTTCCGAGCTGGTTTGCGGACCCGCGTCGCCGTCGCGACCGATGCGTCGAATTCGACAAGGAGGCCGACCGATTCGACGAAACGGCGAAGCATCGATTGCGAGGTCTCGGCGTCGACGCGGCTTCAGGGGTGTACTTGAGCCCGCCCCCGCGGCACGAGACGTTGACGACGAACCTGTTGGCTGTCGAGCACCTCTCCGCACAGGTGTTTTCGGCTGTCACCCACTGCAGGAACTGGAGCGACGCGAACCCGAGGATTGTGAAGGCTGGCCACGACCTCATGAGCGACGTCGTCTTCCGAGACGGCAGAGCCTACTCGTTTCGACCCTTTGACCAGGCCCCACTTGATGTTCTCGTAGACGGACCGCTAGGGACGTTGAGCACCGACGAGCTGGTCGAGTCCAAGGTGGAGGGCGACCGGCAGCTGTTGCGGTGGCTGCTCAACGCCACCCTCAGAGAACTCACGCATCGGGATCTTCGGCTCCATCCCGAAAGCGGCCTTCTCTACTTCAAGGCGCCGGCCGATGGTCGGGACAAGAAGGTCTGGCTGCATCGCGGCGGGAAGGGGCGCTCGGTCGTGCATCGATACGATCCGCCTGAAGGAGCGGGGTGGCTTGGCTACACCCGTCACTACGCGCTCGGGTACCAGTTCATCGATTCCGACGAACGTTGGTATCTAACGATCACGCCGACCTACCACTTCACGTCGGATGGCCGTGCAGACTCGCCGTTCGCCGCCAGTCAGCTGTCAACTATCAAGCGAATTGAGGGGCACGAGGCGATTCGAAGCCAGACAACCTTCTGGGCGAAGTACTTGTCGGAGCGGCCAAACCTCTTCAGCGGTCCACCAGATTCGCGCCTCAGGTTCGGGAGTCTCGCGACGGCAGATGTTGACCGTGGCATCGACGACAAGGCGTGGAAACCCATCTCTGCGGATGATCTCGCGGAGATCGACGGGACCATGCAGGACCATCCACAGCGGACTCCAACTCTGTTTGACGATGCCGAAGAGGCAAGCAGCTGATGCGCGCGTTCGTTCTGGATGAGCCCGAACTCGAGTTCGGCGGCGGTGGCCGTCACATCGATCCCCGGTTTGGAATCGCCTCCTACGGTCCGGTCGACGCAGGTACCGACAACGCGCCAGCGCGGATTCGCATCGGTGTGGTGGGGTCACAGCTCGCCGTCGAGGGAATTCGTTCCTGGCTTCAGCGAGCCCGCGAGCCGATTGCGGGCAAGACCCCTCGATATCCGGGTCAAGCTCACTTGTTCCCATCGTTTCCGGGCTTCGACTCGGACCACACCTTCGGATCGGTGCTGGCGCTCGAGGAGCGCAACATGCGTGCGATTCCGAGCACCACGATCGCTCACCTCGCCAAAGTCGATGGGGCCGCCGCGGTCGGAGCTGCTGTCGAGGCGTACCTCGCTGAGATTGCCTGGCTGGCCGAGGCGAACTCGTGCGATGTGATCGTGTGCGCGCGACCACCCGAACTGGACATGTTGGAGCCCGGTGGGACCAGTCCGAATCAACCAGCTCAGCGACAACGAGGCCCTCGACCGATCAAGCCCGACTTCCACGACCAACTGAAGGCAGCGAGCCTTGGCTTTGCGCCACCGCTCCAGATCATGAGGCCAGAGACATGGGACGACCTCTATCAACCCCCAAAAGGGACAACGGCAAGGCGGGTGCAAGACCTTGCAACCCGAGCTTGGAACCTCCACACCGCGCTCTACTTGAAGGCCGGCGGAGCACCGTGGCGCCTCATCCGATCTTTCAGCGACAAAGCGTCCTGCTTCCTCGGCGTGAGCTTCTTCCGGTCGGTGGACAACAGCCATGTCCACACCTCAGTCGCGCAGATGTTCAATGAGCGCGGCGAGGGTGTCGTCGTCCGAGGAGGTCCCGCTGCGGTTACCAAAGATGACCGGCGGCCGTATCTCACCGAAGAGGACGCTCACGAGCTGGTGTCCAAAGCGCTGGCAGCGTACCGAAGCGAGCACGGCAACTTTCCGGCACGACTTGTAGTCCACAAGACCTCGAAGTTCACTGAGTCCGAACGTGCCGGTTTCACCTCGGCTGCAGAGTCCCTCCACATCACCCAGATCGAGCTGATATGGGTGCACGAGGGCGACGCAGTCCGACTGTTCAGGCCAGGCACGCACCCGCCCCTCCGCGGAACGCTGCTGTCCGTTGCGCGGGATCGGCACGTGCTCTACACCCGGGGCAGCATCGACTTCTATGAGACGTACCCTGGAATGTACGTGCCGGACCCCATCACCGTCCGCCCTGTTGAGGTGCACCACAGCCCGCAGCTGCTGGCCGAGGAGATGCTCGCGCTCACCAAGCTGAACTGGAATCACAGCCAACTCGACGGCCGCCTGCCGATAACACTCCGCGCGTCGCGCAAGGTCGGCGAAGTCCTACGGCATGTTCCAGCGGGAGGCAATGTCGCTCGCCGCTACCACTACTACATGTAGCGAGCCGCGAGGCATCTCGTGCTCTCGCCTCGCACGTAAGTGAATCGACGACTCACGAACGTCCAGAAGCATCTTGAAAGTCGGGTCACACCTGGCGCGGTAGATCGACAGAGCAGCACACGTCGATCACCAAGGAGTCCCGATGTCCGCAATGCTCATCATTGTCCTGTTCACTGCCGTATTGGTCGGGGCGCTGTTCGCCGGCGCGTTGTGGCTGCGCCAGGAGTTCCAGAAGGCTTCGGCCGAGACGATCCGCTCGTCGCAGGATCAGTTCCTGCGGCAGGCGACAGCGACGTTCGATCTCGCACAGGAACGGACGCAGGGACGTCTCGATCTCACTACGAAGGACATCGAGCAGCTTGTCGCGCCGCTGCGCGACCAAGTCACGACGCTGACGAACCAGCAGATCGCTCTCGGCACCAAGGTCACCGGGCTCGGCGATCAGACATCCGCACTCACGCACGTGTTGGGAGCCCGTCCGGCGAGGGGCCAGTGGGGCGAGGACAACCTTCGCCGACTCGTCCACCTCGCCGGTCTTACCGAGGGAGTGCACGCCAAGGTGCAGCAGACATTCACGGTCGACGGCCGAACGGTTCGACGCCACAGATCGACGTTGTCAATCTTGTCAACAGATCGGATGGTGCTGCCGTGACCGCTCTGTGGCTTGTCGGCGCTCACCAGCGTCAACCGGCGAATCCGAGGACCGTCGAACGATTTGAGCACTCAGCGGAACCAATCACGTCAAACCATGAAATCATGATGGCCGTGAGAAGCGAGCCGCTAGTCCGTAATGCCACGGCGCAGATCGCGAGCGATGCGTAGCGGCTCGATGTGGAGCACGAGTTCGCCTTCGCCGTCTTCGGCCGCGAACCCGTTCGCCTTCAGATCCAACACTGCCGCATCGAGGCTCTGCACGCCCGCGACATCGGCGAGCAGCGCCAAGAGATCCGAGTCAACGATTGTGGTGTTGTTCGAGGCCGCCTCTGAGACGAGGAGATAGGCATCTCGGTGCTCGTGGGCAAACTCAGCCATCACGCGTTGCCACTCTGCGATCAAGGTCGGATCCAGCATCGCCGCGTCAACTTCGTCGCTGGACAGATGGCCGTCTCGCCTCGCCAACGGAACGACGACGGCAAGGAGGGGCTTTGCCAACGCCATATTGAAGCCGGCGCGATGCGCCACGACGGTGGCAAGGCCAGTCTGGGGGGATCGCAATGCCAGATCCAGGACTGCCTCAATCCGGTCTATCACGGGCGCCGACGACCGCGTGAGGCTCAGGATGTCCCCTGCGGTCCAGCCGTCGACGATTGCTCTGAGCAGCTGCCAGGTGCGGTCGCCCGGCGACAACAGAACTTGAAGCGACCTCTCGAGGCTGAGCCTTCCCTGGGCGTCACTGCCGTCGAGGACGACCGACACCTCATCAATCCCGGAGGTGGAGCGAAGGTGGACGGTGGTGACGACTATGGTCTCGGCTCTGGCGCCGTCAAAGACGGCGTGAAGGGACGTGGTGTCGCCGTCAACTCTGACCGTGCACCGGAGCGCCTCGGCAAGAGCGGGAGCGGGTCCGGTCGTGAGGATTCGGGCGATGACGTCCATCAGTTCCTGATCGACATCCCGCCATCCGTCGGATGGCCGGCCCGGGTTGTGGCCTCGTGCGAACGATCGAACGAGCGTTGTCGGCGAAACACCGAGGCGCGCAAACGCAGGCGTCGTCGGCCTGTCGCTGACTGCCGACTCAGCCCTTCCATGGTCGACGAGATGTCGTGCTGCATCCCATTGTTTCTCGACCAAGAGATCGCGTAGGTGCTCGGCGTGACTCTTGCCTAGGAGCTCGCCGGCAGCGATCAGCGTGGCAGCCGTCTCCTTCTCGCTGTTCGAGACCGAGTCGGCGAGGTACCTGAGCTCGGCTATGACCTCCCTCTCATCGTCCTCGGCCGTGGAGAGGAGCAAGCCCGCAAGGTCCTCATCCCACGTTTGTCCAAGACGCTCCGAGCGGCGACGAAGGGCGTCAAGGACCGTGGTAGTACGCCGCACCGCTTCTTCTCGGGCGGCGGCAAGGCGCTTTCCGGCATCGGGGAGTTCACCAAGTGCCCCGTTGCTGTCGCCGACGCTCGCCAGAACACCTTCCGCTTCTGCGAATGCTCCTTCTTCCAGCAACTGGAGAAATCGTCGCGTCGGCGTTAGGGCACTTGCGAACACACTCAGCGCAGCGCGCCGAAGCGCGGGCAGGTCATCGACGCCGCTGGGAACCCACCAGGCCTTCCGCAGCGCGTCCGACAGCAGTTCGATGGATTGATCACCGGAGACAGTCATTCGTCTCCTCCGAACAGCAATTGGCGGCAGCGGGCCGCGACGGCGTCGGGAGCACGACCCGTGGGCTCTCCGCCCGGGGCTGCCGCACGCTGGAGCGCCGTTCTGAGACGCTCGACGACCTCGTTGAGTCCGTCGAGGTCACGTCCGGACATCTGCATGCGATCGTAATCCCGAACCTGACCTAAGAGTCTGTCGAGGCGCTTGTGCAGGCCGGGTTGACGGCCAATCTCGATCGCGCCGGTCTTGCCAGCTTCGCAGTTTGAAGCCAAGAATGCTCCTGCGTCGTCCCCCCATTTCCGCAGCCACTGAGTGACCGCCGTGCCGTTTGCGAGGAGGTGTCGCAGCTCGTCGAAACTGGAGCCCGCGGCTCGCCAGTACCTCTGCAGGAGTCTCCCCTCCCTGTACTGGAGCGAGTTCGCTCGCTCGAACTGATCGAGAGAGTCGAGGATCGTCGAACGATGCGAAGCGATCCGCTCCGCTCGTTCCGCTTCGCGGTCGTGGGCATGCAGGTCATCCCACGGTGCGGGCCGGCCCTGGCTACGTTCGAAGTAGTCAATCGCTGCTCGGCGCAGTTCAGGGAACTGCTCGTCATCTTGGTTGAGGAGCGAGAGCGCCTCTGGGTGACCGTTGAGCAGCGCCCAAATGCCTGCGAGTAGAAGGGCTGAACGCTCCTGCTGGTGAAAGTCGTCTGTGTGGAACGCGGCGATTGCGCGTCCGATCGAATTCGACTCAAGGGCGGCGGCGATGACGCGGAGTGCCATCGAGGGCTCGGAACCGTCAGTAGGCAGGATGGCATGAGCTAGAAGGAACTCTCCGCGCTCCCATGCCTCCATACCCATCCTGTGTTCCCACGAAGCCATGTCGGCCCCGTTGACAATTGCAGCAGCAGCCAGCTGCACCGTGAGGTCGTCGTAGGCGCCGCTCGATGCAAGTGCTTCGACTACGTCCTGTTGGTTGTCGACACTGACTCGGGCGACGAAGGCTTCCGGCACGGCGCTGGGTTCAAGGTCCATGAGACCTCGGATGTGCTCCCATGCCGCAGAACCGGCTGGGCCGGTCGCCGGCTCCTGTTCGAGCTTCTCGGCCTGGTCGGCTGGCTCGTTGAGACCCGTCACACCCGTGAAGGCGAGGACTGCCGCGAACACCTGGTCGGCGAATTGCCGTCCGCACACCTGCACACCGAGTTCGGACCGCAATCGGGATCCACGATTCCGATAGCTGCCTTCGAATGACAGGAAGTTGAAGCTCGAGACAACTGACTCGTCGTCCCAGACGAGCACTTTGGCGTGCCACTGCTCTGCCGCATATACGACGAACCGACCTGGGAACTCCTCGGCGAGAGCGGTCAGTGCTGCACGCACCTCGTCGTCAGCCTCCTCGCCGGACTCGTGAACGAGCAGAAGGATGCCGTCGCGAGTTCGTTCGAGATAGCGACGGAACTGTCCGAGTACTGCCTGGTTGATGGATTGGGCTGTGAGGCGCTGGCCTGTAGCGAGGACACGTCGATGGGCGCCCTGAAGCGCCTCGGTGAGCAGTTGACGGTGCCGTTGGTTCTCGACGAGCCCCCGAACGTAGACGCCGACATCGCGATGGCGGCGTTCGACACCCGCGACGTATGACTGCCATGCTCGCTGCCAAGCATCAACCTGACGCTCGGTTCCGCTTGAGGGAGGCGGGGTCGGGAGGTCGTCAGCCGAGGTCGTCGGTGCCGGGTCGCGTTGGCGGAGAAACGTCCTGGCCTGCTGGAACGATGGGTACGCGGTCTGCACCCAACGGAGAGCGTCACCAAGGACCTGGGGCAAGGCCGCCTCGGTGTCTGAAACGAGGAGCCCAAACTCGATCCTTCGATCATTGCTCGCGAGCAGATTATGGCTGGAGAGAAGGAAGGCTCTGTCGTCTTGGATCACGAGCTTCGCATGGGTTCGGGCTGATCGCCGGGCCACAAGCAGACGTCCAGCCGTCTGCGGCCCCGTTGCGGAGAGACTCGCGAGCAAGTTCAAGACATCTGCGTCAAGCGAGTCTCCGTCACCGATACCCCACAGGATTACGACGTCCACGTTGCGCTCCAACGCATCGCTGATGTCGTCGTACAAGGTGTTGAGGGCTGTCCGCCTGATCCATGGCGACGCAATGACCACCTGCTCGCGGGCGCCACGGATCAGTTCCCGCGCGGCGACTCGAAGTTCGACAGCCGAGGTGAGAAGCTCGACCGAACACGCGGCCGACCTGTCGCGCTCGGAAAGATCTTGATCGATCGCGACCGCGCGGTCGACAAGGCGGTCGTGCTCACTGACCAGTTGGTCCGGCGTACTGCCGGAGACGGATTGGGAGCACATCCGCCGCATCAGACTGATCCGCTCGACGATGCTCGGCGGGGCGAGCAGGGGCCCTCGCGCTTGGTTTCGGATCGTCGTGACGAGGCGGTCCTCTGGCCGATTGTTGACGAGGTCCAGAAGGTAGTTCTCGATGCGTGTTCGCTGCGAAGCCGTCATGCGACTTCCGTCGGAAAGCACCCGGATATGGATGTCACCTTCGTCGACGCCGCGACTCGCCGAAATCTCGAGTGGGAGGAATCTCGCCACCGAGGTCGACACGTTTGTCGCCAGGGGGCTGCTCAGGCCGAACTCAACGATGCGACGACGCGAGCGTTCGAAGGTTTCGCTTGAGCGCTGAGCTCGGAGCACTACCGCGAGCAGATCTCGCCGCTGCACGTCCGTGATGTCAATGGGATCCGGTGGAGCAGGCGCAATGGACGAGCCGGAGCCTCTTCCCGGGCGAGTTGTGTCGTTGAACAAGCCGACGAAACCGGAGATTGGCTCAAGGACCACCTCCTGCTCGTCAATGCTGCGGCGCCGCTCGTTGAGTTTCTCGAGGTTGCCGCTCTCGCACAGGTCAGCAACCTCGGGGGTCACGCGAATATCGCCGCGGTGGAGATCGACGAGAAGTGAGCCTTCGCGCCACAGCGAGAGAGCAACGCCGAGCGCAACACGGTGTCGCAGGCCGAATGTTCGAGCCACATGGGCGACATCCGTGGTACCCACGTGGTGGACATAGCGCAGAACCAACATCTCGAGGCGAGTCTCGGTTCCGGCCGGCGCGGACGTCACTTGCAGTGCATGGTGGGTGACCGGGAGAAGGATCTCGAACGTCATCGCGCCTCGCCAAGGGACGCTGCGTTCCAGCTCACGATGTGGCCGCGAGAGCGCACGAGTTCGGTAACTGCGGCCCATGTAGGGTCGCCCGCTTCTTCGAAGTGCTTCAAGTTGCCGACTAGAACCAGAAGTGTGCGGGCCCTGGACAACATGACGTTCACGACATCGGGATCGGCAACGTGACCAAGGTTCGCGCTGACGGTTATCCCTCGTCTGGTCGTGCGAACAAGCGAAACCAGGACGATCGAAGCCTGCGAACCCTGGAAGGAGTGCACCGTGTGGGAGCAGTGCCCGAGACCGTGACCGGCGAGCAAGTCGAGTTGGTCGAGGTACGGCGTTAGGACGACGACGTCATCGGCGGGCGAGTTGGCGGTGATCCGAGCATGGAGGCGAGCGACGAGTTGCGCCTCGCCGGGGTTGCTCCGCTTGTCATCGACCAGCTCGGACCCCGTCGTGTCGACCCAGACGAGAGGGCGCTCTGTGAGAGCCGGCGGCGTGGTAAGCCCGTTTCTCTGAGCCTCGGCACTCACTGCGGTAGCAATCCCCTGCCCATCACCGACGTCGCTGTAGAACGCGCCAGAGACAACATCGGCGATCGCCTTCCGCATCCGGAACTGCGTGCGCAGGGTGTCGTGTGGCCCTCCCGCTTTCCCTCGGTCGAAGACTCTGCCAAACAGATCGAAGATCTCGACCATGGCGTCCTTACGATCCCTGAGTCGTACAGCGTCGGGCCGATCGCTCGCGACGTATTCGGTCAGCAGCCGTTCCCTCTCGGCCCGGCGATGGGCAGAGAGTTGGCGATGATCGCCGATTAGCGTCCAGCGAAGGCCGCGTACGAGCGGTATGGCGAGCTCTGTGGGCCAGGCTTTCGCTGCCTCCTCGACCAACACCCAGTCGAAACCCGGGACTCGATTGTGGTCGTCGAGGTCCCGGGGCGTCGATTTTGCGCAGGTGGCGAACACGACCGAAGCGTCTGAACGGATGCGCTCCGAGATCTCAACTGACGAGTCAGGAAGGCCACTGAGCCAGTCGGTCATGAGCCCGCGCACGAACTCGTCAGGTTGCTCACGAACCTCGTTTCTCACTCGCCGCGAGATCTCCAGAATCTCTCGCTGCGTCACGGCCTCGAGCTGGAACTTCCGAGCCTTCTCGTCGACCGCGTCGCTTCGACCAGGCATCACTCGGTAGGTCACGACGTCGACGTGGTGTTCAGCCAGTTCCTTTACGACTCCCAGAGCCAGGTTGTCGAGAGCGGCGTTCGACTGGGCGGAGACGAGCACTCGGGTCGACGGGTCGACTTGGAGTTGGGCTCGCACGGCCGTGGCCGAGACCGTCGTCTTTCCGGTGCCCGGTGGCCCTTGGAGCGCGTAGAACGGGTGAGCAGTGAGCATGTCGCGGACGATCCGCGGAGCCTCGCCTTCAAGGTCGATGCGAACCGCGTCGAGGCGGCGATCGGTCGTGCGTACAGTCCGTGGATTTTGGAACTGACTCATGAGCGTGCGGTTCGCCAGGAACTCACGGCGAGCTGCGGTCTCCCGGTTGTCGGCCTGCCGCTCCAGAAACGCGTCCGAGCGCTCAAGGATCCCACGGGATGGCGGGCGGCCCCTGTCGAGGCGAACTTCGATCGTGTCAGGGTCACGGCGCGACACGAAGTCCACTTCGCTGGCGGGACCGTTGTTGTCGGGGTAGAGGACGAGTCTCATCCGCCGTTCGGCTTGGTTGTCCAGATCCTCGAGATAGTCACCCATAGGTGGCCAGGTCTGGTCGATGTGGGACAGAAGGGATGACCGGCTGACCCGGTCGCGTCGGTCGTGTTCCCGACTCGTGAGCAACCACACAGGTCCGATGTCCCTGGGCTCGGCGACGAGTTCGTACTCAAACCTGCCTGCCGCGGCCTCCGCCCGCTGAAGCTCAAGGAGCCAGTCAAGAGCTTCTGCAAAGTCGCCTTCCCACTCGGGCGGAGCCCCTCGATCGGCGACGGACTGCAGGAGCTGCCTCCACGAGGGCCACTCGCCTCGCTCGGCCGCGAGTTCGCTGGCACTCCGAGTAAAGGAAACCAACTCCAGTTCGGGGGCCTCGCGCTCCACGGCATAGGACGCGCTCGTCCGCATGAAGTTGCGAAGGGGAACGACGTACTTGATCAACAGCAACTCGTCCCAGGGGTCTCCAAGGCCACCTCCGAACGGGTTCCTGGGCCGGTAGCTGGTGCAGAACCAGGCCCCCTGACTACCGAGAAGTACATGCCGCGCGCTCGACAAGTCCTGTCTGCCCGAGGGGTCATTGACGAAGCCTCGGGCCCCACCTGCGACATCGAGGAGCGAGGCGCCTCGAAGCTCGTCGTGGAGCCAGGCGCGCAGTTCACTGTCACCGACGGGAGTGCGGGGATCGTTGGCGATCCACCCCCACGCCCCAACGGTCTTGTGGAACTCTTCGGGCATGTACATCAGGCGGTACGGTTTCGATGTCTGCGGGATCCAGGTGTTGGTGATTGCCGAGTAGTTTCGTCGCAGCTCACTGACGACCTCCGCCGCACTCGGTCGACCGGTGGGTAGCTCGTCGAGCATCGCCGAGATCAGCTTCGCTAAGTCTCGAGGAAGGCCGCTCCGAGACCTTGCTCTGGTGACTTCTTCGCGTAGGAACCTCCGGACGGTCCGGAGGGCGTCGAGTCGGAGGTGCTCATCGAAGCCATCCGTCGCATCCAACGAGTCCGGGAGATCACCAACGAACCACGTGTAGGCAAGGACGCCGAGGGCAAAGACGTCGGTCTGACCGGACTCCGGATGCCGGGGTGGCTCGGTTCCCAACAGAGGTTCGAGCTGTTCAGGCGCGTTGAACACGAGCTCTTTGTTCTTTCTCTGACGCTCGACCTCGCGGGCTCTCTTCGCGAGGTTCGCATCAGCAGGGTCGTACATCGCGCCAGTGACGACTCCGGACATCTCAAAGCGCGCCAGTTCAATGTCGAAGCCGTCGTCGCTGCGAGCCTTCACGTTTAGAGCACCAGGGCGCAGGCCTCGATGCACGATGCCTTGCCCGTGGAGCAGCGAAAGTGCGTCCGCAAGGAGCAGGAGGTGCCTCAGCGAACCCGTCATGTCGTTCCGCATTGCGGCATTCGCGTCCGGATGCTCCATGGTGTAGTCGGACGAGGCTGACACGACGTACGCAACGTCTTCGGTAGAGTTGTGGCCGCCCTCGTCGATGTCCGGGAGCGCTGGATGCTGAAGGGCGTCGACTCGTAGGAGCGCTCGCACGTCCTGCTCCCAGAGATGACCACCAAGATCGCTTACGCCGTCGTAGAGCAAGGCGGACACCGATCGTCTGTCCCCTGGGGCGAGGAGTTGGACGCGGTACATCGAACCGGCGATCAATTCCTCAAAGCGAGTATTGCTGGCGGGCACGTATCCGCTGCCCCCCTCGTCGACGGGAAGAACCCGACAGAGAGCCTCTAGAACTCTCGACTCAATCTCCTCCACGACCGCCCCCATCTCGTCCGGTCCGCCCAACTCTCTGCAACGTCTGATGCCATGTCGAGCCGAGAGGGCTCATAACGCGGCGGTCCCGCCATGCAAGTATCGCCGATCCCCACACGCTCCAGCGGCAGGCTTGCTGCTATCGACGAAAGCGGGTACACGCAAGAGTGGTGGGCGCCGATGAAGCGTCGGACCGACACCATCGATCGGAGCGACGCCGCAGTTGTCGGCCGATGAGCTCGAGACTCGGCCGGGCCCGATCGGGTGCCCCGTCGTGCCGCCTGAGCGAGGCTCGCCCTCAGCGAACTCGGTCGGATGCGCTCACCCGCGCTGGCAGCGGCGAGCAATCAACCGCCCACACGCGAGATCCGTCCGGTGCGAGTCCGGTGCGGATCGGCACCCCGAGCATGCGGCCCGCCTGGCGCGCCGCTCGACGCCAGAGATCGACGTTGTCAACCCTGTCAACCGAGTGGATCGTGCTGCCATGACCGCTCCGGAGTTCTTCGGCGATCACCAGCGCCAACCGGTGCATACGAGCGCCGTCCAGCGCCACCACCGTGGCCTGTCGCGCACGTCCTTGCGATTTCTGTTGACAAACCGTTGACATCGGCTGCCTTCCCCTCGATTGCAGAGGGCCAGCGCCGTTGCCGGCACTGGCCCTGACCTGCAATTTCGTTGGTGGCGGGGGCAGGATTTGAACCTGCGACCTTCGGGTTATGAGCCCGACGAGCTACCGAGCTGCTCCACCCCGCGACGGAGTAGGACGGTTACGGTAGCGACCGAGCGTTGCGCCTGCAACCCCCTGCCGCGAACCAGGAGCGTTATCCGATGGGTCTGTTCAAGAAGAAGCCGACTGTGCAGCCCGAAGACTTCCTCGCGCTGCGCGCCGAGCTGCAGGACGTGAAGGCCCGGCTCGACGCGACGGAGCAGGAGAAGGCGATCATCGAAGCGCGGCTCTCCTCGCTCGACGCCAGCACGACTGCGCTCGCCGGCGGCGCCTCGCCCGACCTCGCCGAGATCAACGGCAAGATCCGCGTCCTCGAAGAGCGCATGGCGCAACCGGCGATCAGCCCGGACGACGACACCTCGCCCGAGGGCGTCATGCTCAACCCGGCCACGCACGAGCTGGCGATGAAGCTGGCCGATCTCGAGGATCGTCTGTCGGCAACGTCCGACCTCGGCGCCAAGGTGGCCGAGCTGGAAGAGCACCTCGCCAACGCGCAGTCCGGATCGACGAGCGATGGCGAGTCCTCGCCGAAGCTGGCCGAGATCGAAGAGCAGCTCGCCGCGCTGGCCCGCAAGATCGACACGAGCGACCTCAACCGGCCGCTGCTGCCCACGCCGGCACACGGCATCGCGGCCACCGACGGTTCCGACTTCCCGCCGCCGCCCAACTCGGGCATCGACGGCGACACCGCGGCACGGCTCGACGACCTGCAGCAGCGCGTCGCCGCCGTGGACTCGCTGTCCGCACAGCTCAACCAGCTGAACGCTCGCGTCAGCGCGCAGGCCGAGTTCGGTGCCCAGCTCTCCGCGCTGCGCGACCGCATCACCCAGCTGCAGGACGAGGGCGGCAACGACGACCTGCGCGCCCGCGTCGACGAGCTCGCCAACCGCCCCACCATCGACCCCGACCTCAACGCCCGACTCGACGAGCTCGCCAACCGCCCGACCATCGACCCCGACCTCAACGCCCGACTCGACGAGCTCGCCAACCGCCCCGGCGTCGGCGAGGAGCTGCTGGCCCGCATCGACGAGATCGCCAACCGGCCGACGGTCGACGAGGAGCTGCGCGCTCGCGTCGAGGAGCTCGCCAACCGGCCGCAGGGTGGCGACGAGAACGCACAGGCGCAGATCGCACAGCTCGCCGAACGCGTCGCCGTCACCGACGACCTGCGCGGTCAGCTCGCCGAGCTCGCCGAGCGAGTGGCCGCCACCGACGATCTGCGTGCCCAGGTCGCATCGCTGAGCGAGCAGCTCGCCGCGAACGCGAGCGCAACCCCGGCGCCCGCCGACGGCGAGCACGTCGCCCCTGTCGCTGCGGTCGACGAAGCCCTCACCGCCCAGGTGGCCGAACTGGCCGAGCGCGTCGCTGCCACCGACGAGCTGTCGGCGCAGCTGGCCCAACTGGCCGAGCGCGTGACCGCCAGCGACGGCGAGGCCCGTCAGGCACGCGAGCTCGTCGCTGCCACCGAGGAGCGCCTCTCCAACGTGAGCACCGAGCTGGCCAACCAGCTCAGCGAGCTCGGCCGCGACATCGACGCCCTCGGCCAGCGTGGCGAGGCACCCGAGACCGTCGGCGTCTCCACCGAGGTCGTGGAGGCACTGCGCACCGGCCAGGTCAAGTTGGCCAACGAGCAGGCTCGCTACGAGATCGCCTTCCGGCAGGACCTGGCGACGCTCGCCGAGCAGGTCCGCCGCGCCAGCGGCCGCTAGTCCAACCAGTCTCGGGACAGCGACCGACGTCGACCGTCTGCGGTTGTCCCGAGACGGCTGCGAGGCAGGCGCTGGTCCAGAGACTTCGCCGATTCGCGCTCGAGGGTGGCTGCGCTAGGGCGTGGTGGCCGGCGTCGAATCGGGCGTGGTGTCGTCGGTGCCCGGGTCGGTCGTGCCGGTGTCGGGCTGCTGTGCGGCGTCGAGGATGTCGAGCGCCTGCTGGACGAGGGCTTGTGCCTCGGCGACCTTGGCCTGGTACTCGCCGAGCCCGGCAGCACCGTCCTTCTTCAACACCGCCTCGGCATCGTCGAAGAGCTGCTGCGCTTCCTGCAGCAGCTGTGCCGGCGTCTTGTCGGTGTTGCCGCCCGGGTCGACCGGTTCGCCGCTGCCGTTGCCGCCGTCGCCACCCTGTACGTCACCGAGATCGGTGTCGAAGCCGGGGAACAGCGGCGCGAGCGCCAGGCGCAACGACGTGCCGAAGCTGACCTTGGTGTTGTAGTAGACGACGACGTAGCGCAGCGTCGGCTGGTTCGTCTGCACCGACACCACGTACAGCGGACGCACCCACAGCACCGATCCACCGATCGAGAACATCTGCAGATCGCCGTACTCCACCTGACTGCCGCCGCGCGACAGCAACGTGATCGCCTCGGAGAGGTCGGTGTCACTGTTCATCGTCGACGTGATCGTCGCCGGGCCGTCGGGTTTGATCGCGTTGTTGATGTCGTAGACCGTCAGCTGCCCGTACGAGTCCGGGTCGCTGCTGGCGGTCATGTACGCCTGCATCTCCTTGCGACCGTCGTCGGAGGCGAACAGCACGAACGGACGGAACATGGCGAACTGCACGGGCCCGTTGTTCGGCGGATGGAAGATCGAGTAGTACGGCTCGAAGCGCGCCGAGCTCGAGTCGGCAGCGAAGTCGGTCGGAGCTTGCTGCGCCTCGGTGTTCGCGGTCTCGGTGTCGGTGCCGTTCGACACCGCGGTGTCCGTGGAGGGCAACGTCTGCGCGGCCTGGGCGACGGACCACAGCCCGTCGCGGCTGAAGAACGCGTCGGCAGCCAACCGGTACTTGGCGTACGCCGCGGTCTGCACGCGGAAGATGTCCTCCGGGTAGCGCAGGTGCTGCAGCAACCCGTCGGGCATGTCGGCCTTCGGCAGGAACAGGTTGGGGAACGCAGACCGCCAGACCTTGATGACCGGATCGTTGTCGTCGACGACGTACATCCGCACGGTGCCGTCGTAGCCGTCGACCACTGCCTTGACGCTGTTGCGCACGTAGTTGAACGGCTTGTTCAAGCCGGTGTTGTCCGACAGCTGGTTGCGGTCGCCGTTCTCGCCGTACGGGTAGCGATCCGAGGTGGTGTACCCGTCGACCACCCACAGCACGCGGCCGTCGAGCGCCACCGGGTACGGGTCGCCATCAATCGACAGGAACGGAGCGATCTCACGCACGCGATCGCTGACGCTGCGCACGGAGATCAGTCGCGAGTCGTCGCTGATCGCGCTCGAGGCGAACAGGTTGTAGTCGAGGTAGTCCAGCGCAAACGCCAGACGCTTGATCGTCGAGTCGAGCTGCACACCGCCGGCGCCGTTGTAGTGCCCGCCGTCGCTGCTGGTGTCGCAGTCCGGCCCTTCCTTCACCGTCGTGTTGACGACTGCGTAGCCGTTGAGCTTCTCGCTGAAGTACAGCTCCGGCCGATCGAGGTCCTTCTCGATGTACACCGGGCGGCCCGACGTGGTGGCCACGCCGGCGGGCGCGCTGACGAGCCCGCAGCCGTGTGTGGACAGCAGGTGCGTGCCCTGCCACGACTTGTTGGCGACGCCGCCGAGGTCGAGCTCGCGAGCGGCGATCAGCTCCTGGCGAACGGTGCCATCGACGGAGTAGCGATCCACGTCGAGGTCGTTGATCGTCAACCCGGTGGTCTGTCCCTTGTCGGTGCGGAAGCGCTCCTTCATCGTGCTGTCCGGCCGGAACAGGCGAACGTCGCGCAGCGGGGCGACGTCGTTGGACAACGCCGACTCGCTGAGCGAGTCCGTGCCGATGTCGATCTTCTGGACCTCCACGTTGTTGATCCCGAGGGCGTTGCGCGTGGCATCGATGTTGCGGGCCACGTACTCGGCCTCGCGATCCTTCTTGTTCGGGTTCACCGAGAAGGCCTGCACGGCCGCCGGGTAGATCACGCCACCGACCAATGCGATCAGGGCCCACAGCGCCGAGGCGATGATCGGCAGTCGCCACGACCCGCTCTTCAACGTCCACAGGAACAGCCCGGCCACGAGCACGGCGATCAACGCGAGCAGGACGATGGCCGGCAGCTCGGCGTTGACGCTGGCGTACCCGGGCCCGCGCACCACGCCCGATGCCTCGTAGGTCAGCTCGTAGCGCTTGACGACGTAGTCGCCCGCCTTCAGCACGGCGAGGAACGCGAGCAGGACGGCGATGTGCGCCTTGGTGGCCTTGCGAACCTTCGGACGCGGCGGCTGGAGGATGATCCCGCCGTTCAGCACGTGCGTGCCGATGACCAGCGCGGTGATGAACACGACGGCGGCGAACAGCCAGTCGAGCAGGAAGCTGATGAACGGCAGGCGGAACAGGTAGAAGCCGATGTCGTTGCCGAACTCCGGGTCGTTGATCCCGAACGACTTGCTGTTGCGGAACATCAACCAGTCCTGCCAGTGCCCCATCGCCGGCAGCGCGAACAGCAGACCGATCACGACGGCGACGCCGATGCGCAGCAGACGCATGCGGTGACCGAAGAACTCGTGGAAGCGCTCGACCGCAGGATGGGTGTTGGCCGAGAACGAGCTCGGTGCCAGGCGGTCGGCGATGACGAGGTTGAGGATGGCCACGGCGACGAACACGCCGCCGAAGAGCAGGAACATCGTCAACTTGGCCCACCACACGCCCCAGAACACGTCGGTGCGGCCGACAGACTGGTGCCAGAGGTAGTCGACGTAGAAGCTGGAGAACACCCGCGTCAGCAGGATCAGCCCGACCAGCACCACCGCGCTGATGATGAGGATGACGCGACCGCGGTCGCCCATCCGTCGTCCTGGTGTGCGAGGTGCCTTCGGCTCGCCGGCGGGCACGTCGGAAGGGTTGCGCACGCGGCCGAGGTTACCGGGGCACCACGATGAGCATGCAGCGGCAGCCGGCATGGGCCGGAGCGCAGACGTGGTCGGTCGGGAACGGCTGACCCGCCTTGACGACACCACCGAGCGAGTTGTCCTCCGCGTCCGCGCACGCCGGGCCGTTCGGATCGACGATCCAGCTGATCGGTGTCCCCGGCGTCAAGGCAGCCAGCGCACCGCGGCCGTAGGCCATGCGCACGATGTCGTCGAGGTGCTCGTCGATGCGTTGCGTCTTCCACTCGCGGTAGATGGCGCGCACCATGGTGGTCAGCTCGCCGTTGTCGCCGCCGGCCTCGGTGACGGCGCGCTCCAGGCGGTCGCGCATCGGCGCCAGGATCGACTCGCGCAGCATGTCGACGGCCGGCACGAGCGCCTTCGACCGGTTGAGATCGGCGCGGTGGGCCTTGTCGCCGCCGTCGGGGTGCGTGCTGGCGGCGCCGGCCAGGCCGGCCTTCTCCAGATCGCCCTCGATCGCCTCGGCGTAGCGCTGGGTGTGATCCCCGGCCCACGGCAGCAGGACGTCGAGCGTGCGCACGCCGTCCTTGCGGCGAAGCGTGTGCAGCAGTTCGTTCTGCTCGTCGGCCAGCACCCGCTTCAGCTTGCGAGCGGTGGCGACGATGATCGGCGTCAGCGCCGCATCGCGATGGGCGAACGGCGTGTCGTCCACTTCCGTGACGACGTGCGGGGCGACCGGCGACGGTTTGAACACCTGCAGCTCGTCGGTCGGCATCGTCAGGGCAACGGTGGCGTCGATCGCCTCGTCGTCGACGGGCTCGGCAGCATCGGTCACCGATGCTCGCTCGACGACCACGTCGGCACGCGCCGCGCGCAGCTTGGCGAACAGGCTGTCGACGGTGGGCTTCGGCGCATCGTCCAGCAGCGGCTCGGTGCTCGGGTGCGCCATCCCACCACCCTCGTGGCGGTCGATCTCACCGGCGAACAACGACACCACCGGAGCGGACGGGCGATCGTCGTCCTCGTCGGTCTCCTGCTCGACGTCGGCCGGGTCGTGGTGCTCGCGCATCAGCACGACGGTGTCGTCTGCGGCCTCCGGTGCTGCTTCGGCCGAGGCGGCGTCGTCGATCTCGACGACCTCGATCTCCGCCACTTCGATCTCCGCCACTTCGGCTTCGATCTCCGCCACGTCGGCATCGGTCGGCTCGGGGGCCGGCTCGGCTTCGACCTGATCGAGCTCGGCGGCCGGGACCATGATCGGCACCGGGCCGGTGGTCGGCGACAGGTTGACGTACTCGGTCGGCTCGCCGAGCGGTGTCATCTCGGCCATCACGTCGACGGCGGCGATGCGGGCACGTTCGAACGCCTGGAGCAGGCGGTCGCGGCCGTGGATCAGCTGCTCGATCTGCTGGCGCGCCAGCTCGCGCCGACGAGCGAGCTCGCTGAGCACACGTTCGCGATACGCACGCGCCTCGTTGACCATGTCGCGGCCCTGCTGCTTGGCCATCTGCAGTTCGCTCTCGGCATCCGAGTTGGCGTCCTGGCGACGGCGCGCCGCTTCGACTTCGGCCTCCTCGCGCAAGCGCTGGGCCTCGTCGGTGGCTTCGCGCAGCAGTCGCGCGGCACCTTCCTCGGAGCGGATCCGGATCTGCGATCCGGCCTCGCGAGCGGTGGTCAGGATGCGAGTCGCCTCCTCGCCGAGGAGGCGGGTGACCACCTCGTCGTCGAGGGCGACCGCAGCGTTGGTGGTGCCGCGTTGGGCGCCTCGGAGCTCGCGCTCGAGGAACTTCTCACGCTCTTGCAGCCTGGCGAGCTCGGCCGCGACCATGCGCAGCAGATCGCGCACCTCGGCCTGGTCGAACCCGCGACGCGACTGCGAGAACGTCGCCGAGGCCACCGCACTGGGTGACGACGGGTCGGGACGGGAGAACGAAAGTGCCATTGGGCGAACAGCGTAGGTCTGGCACCGCGCCCGGTTGCGGCATGGTCACCGTGCGAGTCCAGGACGGCGTCAGGGAACGGTGGCCGGAACGGTGTCCGGCGTCGGCAGCTCGTCCCCACCGAGGGTGGCGAGGAAGGCGATGACGTCGTCGATCGTCTTCACCGGGATCAGCTGCACGTCGTTGCCCGCCACCTTGCGCGCCTCGGCCAGGTTCTGCTCGCCCTGCGCCTCGGGAACGATGAAGTACTTCACTCCGGTCTGCTTCACCGCCGACGTCTTCGACGGCAGGCCACCGATCGCACCGACGTTGCCGTCGATGTCGATGGTCCCGGTGATGGCGACGGTCTGCGTGCCCATCAGCGACCCCGGCGTCAGCTCGTCGATGAGCGCGATCGTGAACGCGGTGCCGGCCGACGGACCACCGATGCCCTCCGTGTCGAAGTCGATCTTCAAGTCGGCGGGCAGCTCCGTGGAGCAGCCGTCGTCGTCGCACCACTCGAGGTTGCGGGTGTCCGCCGGGAGGAAGCCGAGGATCGGCCTCGTCGGGCCGTCGTCCTGCGCCTCGATCAGCTCGATGGGGAAGGTGAGCTTCTTGCCGCTGCGCGACACCTCCACCGTCACGACGTCGCCGACGGCGTGCGTCTGCACGGCCGCCGAGAGCTCGTCGAGCGTCGTCACCGTCGTGTCGTCGATCTTGGTGAACACGTCGCCGGGCTCGAGCACGTCGGCGGCGGGGGCCTTGTCCGTGCACGTCTCCTTGTCGGCGAAGCTGCCGTCGAGGCACAGGCTGGCGATCGTCGGCAGGCCGTCGATCAGTTTCACCGGGAAGCCGGCGCGCTCGAGCGCGACGAAGGTGGCCACCTGCTTGGCGTCGCGCATCTGGGCGAAGCCTTCCGTGCGGCTCTGCTCGTCGGTCTTCGACCCGTAGAAGTCCTCGCGGCTGCCGAGGCGGGTGGCCGGGTTGTGCCGGGCCACGAACCAGTCGATGAGTTGCACCGGCGTGGTGGACACGGTGACGAAGTAGATCTGCCCGGTCGAGCCGTACGTGTCGAACCCGGAGATCGACAGTCGCGACTCCACGGACTGCGCATCAGCCGGGGCCTGCGCGTACTCGACGTCCTCCGATGGACCGCGTGCGGTGCAGACGTTCGCACCGTCGACCTCTTCGACCTTCACGCAGTCGCGCTTGTCGACGAGGAGCTTGGCCGGGATCGCCCACGCCGCGAGCACGAGCGCGATCGTGCCGACACCGATGGCCGCGAGCGGCACGGACCACACACGATGGCGCTTGCTGGGCGCCCGAACGCCAGCGAGCGGCACCGGTACCATCTGTTGCTGCGTGTCGACCACCGAGCTCACTTCCGCTGCTGCCTGGGTTGCCGGCCTGGCGATCTTGGCACTGATCGCCGCCGGGTGGCGAAAGCCTGCCAGAGCAACGGCTGATCCGGCACGCGCCCGCCGACCCGGACGCACGGCGTTCGGCGTGCCGGTGCGGGACGCGGACGCACCGCCGTACGACTCGCCACCGTGGTGGCGACGAGCTTGGGCGGTGGTGGCCTCGAGCACCATGGCGCTCGTGATCGGTGGCGTCATCGCCACCGTCGTCGCCTTCGGCGCGGCGTGGATGGTCACCACCCTGTCGCACATGTTGAAGCGATGACCGAGCCGGCCACGAGTCGCGCTCGTTGGCGCGACATCGCTGCGGCGGGTCACACCGGTGACGCGTCGACGGCTCTCGCCGCGATGGCCGACGAGGACGCCGTCAGCCGCGAGCTCGCGCTCGGTGCGTTGCAGCGGCTCGGGTCGCTCACCGATGCACAGCTGTCCGCCTCGCTCGCCGACGTCGATCCGCGCGTTCGTCGGCGCGCCGCGATGATCGCCGGGACGCGGCCCTCGATCTCGCTCCTCACGGCGATGCGCGACCCGGTCTCCACCGTGGCGGAGGCCGCCGCATGGGCCGCCGGCGAGCACGAGGTGGTCGACGACGCGACGCTGTCCACGTTGATCGATCTCGCCACGTCGGCGAGCGACGCGCTCGTGCGCGAAGCGTCGGTCGCATCGCTCGGCGCGATCGGCGACGAGCGCGGCCTGCCGGCCATCCTCACTGCGTGCACCGACAAGCCGGCAGTGCGCCGCCGCGCCGTGCTCGCGCTGGCGCCGTTCGACGGTGACGCCGTCGACGCCGCGCTTCGCGTCGCGCTCGAAGATCGCGACTGGCAGGTCCGCCAGTCGGCCGAGGACGTCCTGCGCGCTGCCGGCGACCTCCCGTGAGCGCGACCGTTCTCGAGCTCGACGACGAACGAGGGACCGCGACTTCCTCATGAGCACCGACGAGATCTACAACCACCGCCGGGTCAGCGACCTCGTGAGCACGGGCGGGCATCCGACTGCGTCGCAGCTGCGCGAGGCAGCGGCCGAGGGTTTCGAAGCGGTCGTCAACCTCGCGCCGATCGATCACCGATCGGTGCCCGACGAGGGCGAGCTCGTGCAGTCGCTCGGCATCGCGTACCACCACATCCCCGTCGACTGGGCAGCGCCGTCGCTCGACGACTTCGACACCTTCGAGCAGACGATGCGAGCCCTGGAGGGGATGCGTGTGCTCGTGCACTGCGCGGCGAACTTCCGCGTCACCGCCTTCTACTCGTTGTACGCGCAGCGCTACCTCGGCTGGTCGGCAGACGAAGCGACCGCACTGCGCGACACCATCTGGGCGGGCAGCGACCTGCCCGTGTGGGACGCGTTCATCGCCTCGATCCCCACGCCGACAAGCGATCAGGGGTCGTAGCGGTAGACGTTCGTGTCGCGGCGCTTGAACCCGAGGCGTTGGTACAACCGGTTCGCTGCCTCGCGGCTCGGTCGACTGGTCAGGTTGACCGCCTTCGCGCCGAGCTCCAACGCTCGCTCGATGGCGGCCAGGTTCAGCGACTCGCCGACACCGTGACCGCGCGCCGATCCATCGACGACGACGTCTTCGATCCATGCCTTCACCCCGCCCGGCGTGCGGAACACGACGAGCGTCAGCGAGCCGACGACGCGGCCGTCGACTCGGGCGACGAACAGCGTGCAGTCGGCGTCGGCGAGGATCGCCGCCAGCGTGTGCGCGTCCGGAGGCGGTGACGACGCCGACAGCTGCGGCAGCAGGTGGGCGATCGCGTCCACGAGCTCCTCGGTTGCTTCGACGGCGATCTCGATCGTTGCGGTCACAGGGTGGAGAGGCTACGTCGGGCCGTCGCGCACGACCGTGCCACCTCGACTCCCGATAGCAGCCGGAACCGTGCCTAACGTGCGCGCATGGAACCGCTCTCCACGCTGTCTCGCAAGCTCGGCTCGGTGCTCGAACCCGTCGTCGGCCAGGTCTACTTCTCCCCCGAGTGCCATCAGAACTACGTCGGCCTCGGCTTCGCCCCGAGCCCGGCGCAGGCCAACGGCGTGGCGTTGCCGGACGGGCCCGCCTACTTCACCAGCCGTGGCTCGGTGATGGGACAGGTGCCCGGCGAGGTCGTGTCCGCGGCGTTCGCCGTGTTCAACCCGCAGGCGGTCATCCCCAGCGTGCAGCTCGGCTGGACGAAGACGGATGCGGCCACGATCTGCCAGGCGCGCGACGACGGCGCCATCGGCCAGCTCGAGCGGATCCTCGGCGATGCGCCCGACGGCGTCGGCCGCGCACGCGAGCTCCTGTCACGCGCGGTCGAGCCGCTGCGTCCGGAGGGCCGCCCGCTGTACGCCGGGCTGCGCTCGCAGGCCACCCCGGACAGCGACCTCGGCGCGGTCTGGCGGATGGGCGACATGCTGCGCGAGTACCGCGGCGACTCGCACACCGGATCGTGGATCGCCGCCGGCATCGACGCCACCGAGATCGGCCTCCTCAGCGAGCTCTACTGGGGCCTCCCGATGCGCAGCTACAGCCGCACGCGAGCCTGGTCGGACGAGCAGTTCGACGCCGCCCAGGAGCGGCTGCGCAGCCGCGGCTACGTCGACGACGTCGGCTTCACCGAGGCCGGCCGTGAAGCACGCGAAGCCATCGAGGTGCGCACCGACGAGCAAATGGCCGGCGCCGTCGCTGCACTGGGCGACGACATCGACGAGCTGTTCACGATCCTCGAGCCCTGGGGCGCCACGGTCCGGGCCCAGTTCGGCTACCTCTCGGCCGGTCCGCACGACCTGGCCAAGGCCGCCGCCATCGTCTGAGCAGACCGGCCAACCGTTCGCGGCCGATAGGGTTTTGGCGATGGATCACGTTCGCTGGCTGGCTCGCCCAACCCTGCGCCGCCCCGTCATGATCGCTGCCTTCACCGGCTGGAACGATGCCGGTGATGCCGCCAGCAACAGCGTCCGCCACCTCATCGAGAGCTGGCAGGCACAGCCGCTGGCGGAGATCGACCCGGAAGAGTTCACCGACTTCGCCACGGTCCGTCCGCACGTGCGGCTGACGCCGACGCAGTCGCGCATGATCGTCTGGCCGACGGTCGGCTTGTGGAGCGCGTCCACCCCCGGCGGCGACGTCATCCTCGTCCTCGGGCCCGAGCCGGCGCTGCGCTGGCGGCTGTTCACCGAGCAGCTCGGCGGCATCGCCGACGAGTTCGACGTGGCGATGGTCCTCACGCTCGGCGCGCTGCTGGCCGACGTGTCGCACACCCGGCCGGTGCACGTCATGGGCACGGCCACCGATCAGGGCATGATCGACCGGTTCGACCTGCAGCGCAGTCGCTACGAGGGCCCGACGGGCATCGTCGGCGTGCTGCACGACGCGTGCGGCAAGGTCGATCGTCCCTCCGCATCGCTGTGGGCGGCCGTGCCCGCGTACGCATCACAGGTGCCGTCACCGAAGGCGGCGCTGGCGCTGGTCGAGCGGGCGTGCGACATGCTCGGCTCACCGGCGCCCACTGCCCGGTTGGTCACCGACGCGGGCGACTACGACCAGCGCGTCACCGCCTTCGTCAACGACGACGACGACCTCATCGGCTACGTCGCCCGCCTCGAGGCGATGGCCGACGATGACGACGAAGACGACGAGGACGAGGACGACGCCGTGGGCGGCGAGCTCGACGAGGCCGTCCCGACCGGCGAGGTCGACAGCGACGAGCTGGTCGCCGAGGTCGAGCAGTTCCTGCGCGACCAGAACAGCTGACGACTACTCGTCGGCAGGGTCCCCGCGCCAGATCGGGTCGCGCGGTGCTTCGAACATCGTCTGCATGACAACGCCGTCGATCGCCGCGAAGGCGCTCGGTCCCCACCATGCGGCACCGGCCGTCGCCTCGGGCAGCGCGTCCCGGCTGTACCAGCCGACAGCGGACGTCTCCAGCGGATGGCCCCGCAGCTCGCCACCGACCGCCCGGCAGTGGAACAGGAGCATGTACATGCCGAAGCGGGTGAACCCCATCCGCTGGCCGTCGATCACCGAGAGCAGTTGCACCGGTTCACACACGATGCCGGTCTCCTCGGCCACCTCCTTCACCGCGACCTCGGCGGGCGAGTAGCCGACGTCGGCCCAGCCCGTGGGGTACAGCCAGATGCCGCTGTCGGCTCGTTGCACGAGGAGGATCTCACCGGCGTCGTTGCCGACGACGGCGCCGATGGCGACCTTGGGGGTGACGTAGCCCGGGACGCCCTCGCCGACCGATTCCATCCAGTCGTCCACCAGCGCATCGCGGCCGACGCGGTCGTGGTGCTGCTCTTGGTCGAAGTGGTCCTGCTCGCGACGGACCTCGAGCGCCTCGTCGGCGGCGAAACGGATGTCGGCGGCGACGTGGAGCACCTCTTCGAATCGCTCTCGCTCGTACAGGTTCTGGGTGAACCCCAAGCCAGTGCGGGCGATGGCGGCCAGCGTCTCGCTCCAGCGCACCAGGTGACGGGTGGAGTCGGCCGAGGTCCCTTCGCTCACGACGACGACCCTACCCAGCCGACCCGACCCAGCCGACCCTGAACCGCCGGCCCTAGCGAGCCGGCACGTCCACCTGCACCGCGACGATGGCGATGGCCACGAAGTCATCGGTGGTGGTGGCCTCGACGTCGACGCCCGCGCCGCCGACGTCGGCGAGGTGCTGCTCGATCACGTCGGTGCCGAAGGTGTTGGCCTGCGCCGGATCGAACGGTTCGGGAACGGTGCTGCCGAACGCGTTGGCGGTGATGGTGCCGTTGATGCTCAACAGATCGCCGCCGAGGCTCGGGTCGCCGTCGAAGCCGACGATCGCGACCGTCGCCTGCGAGCCGCTCATCGCCGTGCCCACGGGCAGGGAGACCGACAGCGGTGCCTCGTCGGTGAGGTAGGTACCGGGGGCCGTGACGAGCAGCAGCCGCTCGGGTTGAGTTGCATCCTCGGTGACGACCACCAGCGACCAGCCACCGCACGACCCGGCGCCGAGTGCCGTCTGCACGTCGCCGACGGTGTACGTGCCGGATCCGGAGACGAGGCTGGTGACGTCGGCGTTGGCGGTGTACAACCCGCCGTGGAGGTCGTGCACGGCGTCGGCGGCGACGGAGTGGGCGACCCCGTCCGGCCCGATCAACGTGACGGTGCCCCGTTCTGCTGCGTCCACCGCGCCGGGTGTCCCCTGGTCGACGTCGCCGCCCCACACGAGGAACGCACGCGTGACGGCGCCGGTGACCGAGAGTCGGGCCGACGAGGAGTTCACTGCGCCGCCACCGGCCTTGACGTACTGCATCTGGAACACGTTGTTGTCGACGCCGGTCGGACTGACTCGAGCTGCGGCACACGACGGATCGTCGTCGCGGCACGTGACGATCGAGTTGCCGATCGCCGCGACCGCCCCGCGATCGACGCCGCCGTACAGCAGGTCGGGCACGACCTGGACCGGGATCGCAACGGCGGCGATGTCGCCCGTGGCCCCGGCCGGGCCGACGACCGCCGGGGCGATGGTGATCTGCGTGGGCGGCGTGACACCGAGGTCGAGCGTGAGGTCGAGGCCCACCGACGCGTCGGCGGCGAGCGGGCCGTGGGTGCACCGGCCGGTCGGGGTGCACTGCCAGCCGTCGTCTGCCCGCGTGATGGTCACGCCGGCAGGCAGCGGCACGTCGACCGTCAACGACGCAAGCGCGGCACCGGCACCGGTCAGCTCGAGGTGGACCCGCAGCGGCACACCGGCGATGGCCGGGGTGAGCTGAGCGATGTCGAGGTGCATGTTGCGCGGCACCGTGGTGGTCGGCGTCGTGCTGGTGGGCGCCGGCGTGGTCGTCGGGGTCGGCGTGGTGGTCGGGGTCGGCGCAGGAGGGGTGGTCGTCGTCGGCTTGGCCTTCGGCTTCGGCTTCGCCGGCGGAACCGCCACGAACGGCGGCGTGACCTGGGCGACCGGAGTCGTGGCTGTCGTCGCGGTGGTCGAGCTGGCGCTGGTGCTCGACGGGACCACCGTCGTCGGTGGCGTCGAGGACGTCGTGGCCGCGAGGGGAGCGCTGCGATCGGGTTCGACGATCACGGTGGGCGAGGCCGCCTCGGAGCGTTGGCGCAGCGAGTCGTTCGCGGTGCCGCGTCCGACCATGCCGGCAGCAGCGACCCCACCGATCACGAGCACGCTGGCCGCGGCAGCGGCGGTGGCGACCACGTGCGTGCGCGCCAGGTGTCGCGCCCGGCCGAGCGGGCCGGACCCGTGGAACCCGGCCAGGTAGCGCTGCGCCGAGACCCCGACGATCAGCGGCACGAGCACCGACCGCAGCACCGTGTTGGCGTCGGTGAGCTCGGCAACGAGCGCGGGACAGCTGTCGCAGGTCGCGAGGTGCTCGTCGATCTTGCGCCGATCGCGCGCCGCCAGACCGTCACGGACGTAGGCGCCGAGTTGGGCCACCACGGCTTCGCACGCGGGGCGACGGGCCTGGGTCATCTGCGCCTGGAGGAAGGCCTGGCGCAGGCCTTCGCGGGCGCGGTAGGCCAGGGCCGCCACGGCGTTCGGTGCCAGGCCGAGCAGTGGCGCCACCTCGCTGACGCTGCGCCCCTCGACCTCGGTGTGCCACAACACGAGCTGCCACCGCTCCGGCAGTGAGGCGAACGCGGCGCCGACGAAGCCACGATCCTCGGCGCTGTCGGCGAACTCGAGCCCGGAGACGTTGACGGAGTCACCGAGTTGATCCGACGGATCCTCACGCCGGCGTCGGGCGCGGTCGTAGAAGACGTTGCGCACCGTCGTGAGGACGTAGGGCCGGAACGAGACGTCGGGCCCGGCGCCGCCCTGCAGCACGCGCAGCACCCGCGAGAACGCCTCGGAGACGATGTCGTCGACATCCGCCTTCGAACGCGCCAGCGCACGCGCCGCTGATCGGGCAGCGTCGACGTGGCGTCGGTAGAGCTCGCCGAACGCGTCGCTGTCGCCGTGGCGCGCGGACGTGATGAGCTGCGCATCGCTCATCGCTGCCGTGCTGTCCGTCTGTGTCACGCCATCGCTCCCGAGGTCGTGCTGCGCGCGAAGTGGCACGCGCAAAGCACGAAGTTGAAGAAGTGACGTCACCAACGACGATCCATGACGTCATTCCATCGATGAACTTGACGGGACGACGCATCGGGCGCTCTGCCGCCCTCATCGAGCAGCGCTGGGGCGCTGCCGTTGCGGCCGACGTGGCGGCACACGCCAGCGCGTTGATCGCCACCAACGGTGAGCACCTGCGCGCCGCCGGTGCCGCGCTGGGGGCACGGGGCCACGACGTGGCCGACGTGCTCACCTGGGTCCGGGTGATGCGTCACCCCTGGTTCTGGAGACGGTCCGGGCTGTCGACGGCGGCGCTGGAGGCGTTGTGCGACGGATGGGTGGAGGGCGTCCTGGCAGGTGCCGCGAACGGGGCGGACATCGTCGCCGGCCGCTTCGCTCCGCTCGCCGTGCTGGTCCACCGTGCTCGCCGGCACCACGAGCGAGCCGCCCCTGCCGTCCCGCTCGTCCTCGTCGTCGTCGCCCTCCCTGACGACGATCTGGTGCGGCACCCGCAGCTGGTCGCCGAGCACGTCCGCAACGCCTTCGGCAGTGGTGAGACGCTGGCCCGCGGACGCCGCGGACCGCTCCTCGTCCTCACCCCTCGCCTGCCGTCACTGGCCGAGCGCACGCGTGCGCTGATCGACTCCCTCGGTGCCGATCCGGTCCTCGGTGTCGTCCCGCCGCGAGTGTGGGTCGAGCCGATCGGCACCACCAGGGCAGCGATCGAAGCGCACGTGCGCTGCATCGCCGACTGACTCGACCCCCTGGCTCCGGGGCTTGCTCGTACACTCCCGTCGATGCGCGTCCGTCGGCTGGTGCTGGTGCTCCCCCTCACCATCGCCGTCGCCTGCAGCAGCGGCAGCGACTCGACCCCGCCGCCGAGCTTGGGCACCACCTTCGCCACGACGACCACGTTGCGTCCCGACGACGGCGTGTTGCACATCGGCGTGCTGCGGCCCACCGAAGGCAACGCCACGACCATCGGCCAGGCGATCGAGGACGCAGTGCAGTTGGCCGTCACCGAGATCAACGCCGCCGGCGGGGTCAACGACCAGGACGTGCGCACGACCGTCGTCGACGAGGGCACGACAGCGGCCGCGGCCGCCGCTGCGGTCGACGAGCTGCTCGAAGCGGGCGTCGACGCGATCGTCGGACCGTCCAGCTCGACCGTCGCACTCGGCGGCTTGGCCCACATCGTCGAGAGCGGCGTGGCCAGCTGCTCGCCCACGGCGTCGGCGCTGGCGCTCGATGCGTTCCCCGACGACGGGATGTTCTTCCGCACCATCCCCAGCGACTCGCTGCAGGCAACGGCGATCGCGCAAGCCGTCGAGGGCACCGGCGCGCGCGGCGTGACGCTGGCGTTCCTCAACGACGTCTACGGCCGCCCGTTCGCCGATGCCGTGCGCAGCGCGCTCAGCCGCCGGGGGATCTCCGTCGGGTCCTCGCAGCCGTTCAACGCCGACGAGGCGTCGATCCAGGCCACCGCGCAGGCGATCGCCACCGTCGACGCACCCGTCGTGGTGGTGATCGCCGACTCGGTGACCGGACCGTCGCTGGTGCAGGCCACCGACGAGCTGTCGGACGGGTCGCCGCAGTACGTCGTCAACGACTCGTTCCGGCGAGCGACGCTGACCAACCCGTACGGCACTCGCCTCGCTCGACGGATCGTCGGCGTGGCGCCCGCAGCGACGGCAACGCGACCGTTCCTCGACGCCTTGCTGACGATCGACCCACAGGCGACGGGGATCTATGCGACCAACGCCTACGACTGCGTCAACCTCATGGCGCTCGCCGCGCAGGCAGCCGGTTCGAGCCAGCCGCGATCGATCGCCGCCGGGATCGTCATCGCATCGGCCAGTGGCTCCCCGTGTCAGTCGTTCGCCGCGTGCAACGAGTCGCTCATCGCCGGTCGCAACATCGACTACGACGGCCCGGCAGGTGCGCTCGACCTCGGCGTCGACGGCGACCCGACGCGAGCTGTCTTCGAGCAGTTCGAGGTGGACGACGCGGGACGCGACTCGGTCGTCGCCCGGTTGACCGTCGGCCGCCAGATCGTCCAACCGGGTTGATTCGACCGTCTGATCCGCCAGCGACGGTTCAGAGCCTGACGTTCAGAGCCTGACGTTCAGAGGGTGGCGACGAGCGCCTCGACCGGCGTGACCATGCCGACGTAGAACGGACCGAACTCGGCGTAGACGGCCGAGGCCTTGTCGAAGCGCATCGTGTAGACGACGTCCTTCAGGTCGTCGGCGTGCACGCCGAACAACGTGACGCCCCACTCGTAGTCGTCGAGGCCCGCCGAACCGGTGATGTACTGGGCGATGCGGCCGGCGAACTTGCGGCCGCTGGTGCCGTGCTCGTGCATCAGCTCGCTGCGCTCCTCGAACGGCAAGGTGAACCAGTTCGCGTCGGCTTCGCGCTTCTTGCTCATCGGGTAGAAGCACCACGCCGGCATGGCGTACCCGACGTGGTTGGGCGGGATCGTCGGGAACAGGCGCGGCTGCTGCATCGCCTCCGGCATGCCCTTTGCGTACTCGCTGACCTCGGTGATGCTGACGTAGCTGTCGACCACCTCGAGGCCGGCGTGCTGCAGCGCGGTCTGCAGGGCGCGCAGCTCACGCAGGTTCGGGTTCGTCGCCATGAACGCGGCGTCGCACTTGTGCCCGAGGATCGACACGGCCACCACCTGGCAGCCCGCCGCCTCGGCCGACTTCACGGCAGCGATGACGGACTCGCCGTCGAACAACGGGGTCGGCTTGCAGAACAGGTGGAGCACCCCGAGGCCGGTCGATGGGGTGACGGGCTCGACGGACGCGGTGTCGCTCATGCGCTTCAGGCTACGAGGCAGGCACGCTCTCGGGTACTCGCTCCGGGGCGTAGATGTTGACGCGGTGGCCGCGCACGAACCCGGCGAGCGTGAGCCCGGCGCGACGTGCCGTGTGCACGGCCAGCGACGTCGGCGCGCTGACCGCGACAAGCGTGCTGAAGCCGGCGGCCCAGGCCTTCTGCACGAGCTCGAAGCTGGCCCGCCCGCTGACGAACAGGCCGTGCCCGGTGGCCGGCAGCTGGCCGTCGAGGAACAACCGCCCGACCACCTTGTCCACCGCGTTGTGGCGGCCGACGTCCTCACGGGTGACGAGCACCGTGCCGTCGGTCGTGAAGGCTGCGGCGGCGTGCACCGCGCCGGTGCTGTTGAACAGGCCCTGCGCGTCGAGCACCGCGGCGGGCACGGTGCGCAGCACGTCGAGCGAGATCGCCTCGCCGTCGGGGAGCCGCGGCAACCGATCGGCGAGGCCGTCGATCGAGTCGCTGCCGCACCATCCGCAGCTGCTCGTCGTGTTGCCGATGCGCGGCGTCGGTGCGGGTGCCCGGCCGCCGGTGTCGACGGTGACGACGTTCCACTCACTGTCGCTGGCCGCGCCGTTGGCGCAGTAGCGGACGCCCGTCACGGGGGCGCCGGCGTACATGCCCTCGCCGAAGCAGAAGCCGACGGCGAGCTCGTAGTCGTGGCCGGGCGTGCGCATCGTCGTGGCGACCGTCGTGCCGTCGAGCTGGATGGTCATCGGCTCCTCGACGATCAGCTCGTCGGGGTGCCGCTTGCGGTCCGCGCCGTCGAACGTCGTGACGAGCATGGTCTCGCTGCGACCCCGGGCCATGGCGTTGGACGGTAGCGGCACCGTCCGCCGTTCACTTGTGCGCTCGGGAATACAGTCACCCCCATGGATGACGAGCTCAGCGGACAGTCACAGAAGAACAACGGTCGGATCTTGGCGGCCGAACTGGTCGGCACCACGGTGCTCATGCTCGGCGGCCCGGGCACGGCGATCATCGCCGGTGACGCGGTGGGCACCCTCGGCATCGCGCTCGGCTTCGGGTTCTCGTTGTTGATCATGGCCTACGTCATCGGGCCGGTGTCGGGCTGCCACATCAACCCAGCCGTCACCCTCGGCCTGTTCCTTGCCAAGAAGATCAGCGGCCTGCACGCCATCTTCGCCGTCGTCGGTCAGCTCCTCGGCGCAGGGCTCGGCGGCCTGCTGATCTACGGGGTGATGAGTGGGAAGAAGGACTACGACCGAGGCCAGTTCGCCGCCAACCTGTGGTCAGGGAAGTACTTCGGGCTCGGGTCGGCGATCATCGTCGAAGTGGTCCTCACCGCGATCCTCGTGCTGGTGGTGCTGTCGACGACGGGCAAGAAGTTCCCGACGGGCCTCGGCGGGGTGACTGCGGGCATCACGCTCACGGTGATCCACCTGATCTCGATCCCAATCGACAACACCTCGGTCAACCCCGCGCGCAGCTTCGGCGCAGCGATCTTCGCCGCGAAGAAGATCGACGGCTTCGCCGACTGGGCCGCGCTGCAGCAGCTGTGGGCGTTCATCGTCTTCCCACTGATCGGTGCCGTCGTCGGGGTGGTCATCTGGCTGATCGTCGACGACAGTCGTCTCGAAGACACGATGCTCGCCGAGGTGCCCGGCCTGATCGAAGCCCGCGACACCGTCGAGATCGGCGTCGGCGAAGCCGTCCACGCCGTCGAAGACACGCTCGACTGACAGGCTCGCCGTTCATCGTGGGCTCGCTGCGCTCGCCTTCGTGCTCGCCGCCTCCGCAAGCTTCGGCGGCTCTCCCCGGCTGACCTTCTCACCCCGTCCCCTCCACCACGTCCGCCCTCGGCATGGAGGGTTTCACGCACGCCCGAGTGAGCGCGAAACCCTCCACCCACTCGGCATGGAGGGTTTCAGGCACGCCCGGGTGAGCGCGAAAGCCTCCACCCACTCGGCATGGAGGGTTTCAGGCACGCCCGAGTGAGCGCGAAAGCCTCCACCCACTCGGCATGGAGGGTTTCAGGCGCGCCCGGGTGAGCGCGAAAGCCTCCACTCGGTCAGGCGGCGATGAGGGACATCAGGTCGGCGCGGCGCTTGGGGCCGAGCTCGGGCTCCGGCGGGCGGTTCTCCCGGTCTTGCCACACGGCCAGCACGCGGGCCCCGACGTCGGGGTCGCTCGCCATCGCCTCCGGTGAGGTCAACAGGTTGAGGCTGCGGATGAACGCCCGCAGCACCACCTCGTCCTGACGGATCGCCGGCAGCAGACCATCGCGGAACACGCCGCGCATGAACGTGCGCGGGTCGTCGCTGTCGCCGTCAGGATCCTCGCCGGCCAGCAACGCAGCGGCGACGCGACGAGCCTCGCCGTCCTGCTGCACACCGGCTCGGTACCACGGCAGGATCTCGGCGCGCAGCTGCTCGTCGTAGGCGAGCGATGCGGCTCGCACGTCGTCGGGGTTCGCGGCGAGCGCATCGGCCAGCAGGTGCGCGCCCCAGAAGGCGGTGCTGCATCCCCTGCCGTACAACGGGTTCGTGCACAGCACGGCGTCGCCGACGGGGATCAGACCGGTGACCACGGGTTCACCGTCGACCACGTAGTCGCGCCAGCGGTTGAGCAGCCCCGCCATCACGTGGACCTGCGGGGTGATCGCCTCCGACCGGCCGTCGAGCCACGGCGCCGCGGCCACGAGGTGCAGCGCGGCGCGGTCGAAGACCTCCGGATCGGTCAGCGTCTTGCGCAGCTCGTCATCATCGGAGGGGGTGGCCAGCGTGATCGAGAACGTGTTGTTGTCGCCGACGAAGACGCCGTACTTGAGGTAGCCGAGATCGCCACCGATCAGGCCGGCACCGTCGGGCTGACCGTGGCCGGGCAGCAGCCGGTAGAAGCGGCTGAGGTAGACGATGCCGGTGTCCTCGACCTCTTCGTTCACCGGTTGCGAGCCGGCGGCGACCATCCACTCGGGCGCCGCGCTGCGTCGGCCGGCGGCGACCACCGTGAGGTCCGACAGGTGCTCACTGCCATCGGCGAGGTGCACACCGAGGACGTGCGGGACGGCACCATCACCGGGCTCGGTGACGACGCCGTCGACGGCGACACCGGTGCGGAACGTGACTCGCCCCTCGGCCATCGCGGCCTTGCGGAGCACCCACTCGAACGTCGTGCGCCGGCAGGCCAGCATGACCAGGTCGTCGTCGTCGGGCTGCGGGGTGAAGGTGGTGAGGGTGGGCGGCGGCGGGGAGCCGAACTTCATCTCGGTCGCCCCGGCGGCCAGCAGGTCGGCGTAGACGTCCGGGTAGTCGCGGCGCAGGATGCCGACCAGCCGGGCGAGGAAGGCGTGGCTGTGGCGCACCTGGGGAGCGCCGCGCCGGTCCCAGTCGAACGCCTCGTCCGCCGACGCGGGCATCGGCGTGTCGTCCCGTTCGAACACGGTCACCGTGTGACCCTGCCGAGCCAGCGCCAACGCCGAACCCAGTCCTGCAACTCCGCCACCGACGACCGTGATCTCCATGGCGGCGCAGAGTAGAGGCCACCCTCTCCCGCCGCCGTGTCGTGCGATCGTTCGCTGCCGCCGCCACCAACTCGGTGAGAGGTGAGTGGCCATCGACCGCACAACTCTCACCTCGACGCCCGCCCGGCGAACCACGATGAGGTATGAGCGGTCATACGCCGCCTGTTTCTCATCGCCACGCCGAGCGCGGCCAACCCGGTGAGTGGTGAGTGACCATCGACCGCACACCACTCACCTCGGGCGTACCCAGGCGTATCGTCGGCACATGGCGGTTGCCGCGCGACTGGGTTGCACGCTGGTGCTCCTCGGGTGCGCCACCGGGTGCGGCCATGATCCCAGGGTCCCGGTCCTCGGTGCAGAGCGGCACGGACAGACGTTGACGATCTTGCTCGGCTGCGTGGACGTCTCCGACGCCGACATCCGGCTGGAGGGCAACACGGTCCGCGTCAGCGTCCACGGCGAGCGGATCGGTGGCGACTGCCAGGCGACGCGCGACGTCGAGCTGACCGACGATGCCCCGGATCAACTCGTCGTGATCAATGGCGATCGGTGCTGGGCGGGCGCGCAGGGCGAGCTCGCCCCTGCGATCTGCGTCGACGCCTGAACTGCGGACGACAGGTTGCCGCGTTAGCACTCGCTGTTCTAGAGTGCTAGCACTCTCGCGCTGCGGTTGCCAACGCTGTTGCCAACCGTGTCCGAGCACACCATCCCATCAGTGCCAACACTCACCGTGGAGGAATGCACATGCCGAAGTTGATCGCTTTTGACGAGCAGGCTCGTCGAGGCCTGGAGGCGGGCATGAACAAGCTCGCCGACGCCGTGCGCGTCACGCTCGGGCCGAAGGGTCGCAACGTCGTCCTGGAGAAGAAGTGGGGCGCCCCCACGATCACCAACGACGGTGTGTCCATCGCCAAGGAGATCGAGCTCGAGGATCCCTACGAGCGCATCGGCGCCGAGCTGGTCAAGGAAGTCGCCAAGAAGACCGACGACGTCGCCGGTGACGGCACCACCACGGCCACCGTGCTGGCGTGGGCTCTCGTCCGCGAAGGCCTCCGCAACGTGGCCGCCGGCGCCAACCCGATGACCCTCAAGAAGGGCATCGAGGCCGGCGTCGCCGCCGCCGTGGAGAGCATCAAGGCGCTCGCCAAGGTCGTCGACAACAAGGAGCAGATCGCTCAGGTCGCAGCCATCTCGGCTGCTGACGCCGAGATCGGTGGCACCATCTCCGACGCGATCGACAAGGTCGGCAAGGACGGCGTCATCACCGTCGAGGAGAGCCAGACCTTCGGCATCGAGATGGACCTCGTCGAGGGCATGCGCTTCGACAAGGGCTACATCTCCCCGTACTTCGTCACCGACACGGATCGCATGGAGGCCTCGCTCGACGATGCCTACGTGCTCCTCGTCAGCTCGAAGATCTCGTCGGTTCGCGACATGCTTCCGGTGCTCGAGAAGGTCATGCAGAGCGGTCGCCCGCTCGTCATCATCGCCGAGGACATCGAAGGCGAAGCGCTGGCCACCCTGGTCGTCAACAAGATCCGTGGCACGTTCAAGTCAGCCGCCGTCAAGGCCCCCGGCTTCGGCGAGCGTCGCAAGGCCATGCTGCAGGACATCGCCATCCTCACCGGTGGTCAGGTCATCAGCGAGGAAGTCGGCCTCAAGCTCGACAACACCACGCTCGATCTGCTCGGCCGGGCCAAGAAGATCATCATCACCAAGGACGAGACCACAATCGTCGAAGGTGCCGGCGACGAGGACGACATCAAGGGCCGGATCAACCAGATCAAGGCCGAGATCGACAACACCGACAGCGACTACGACCGCGAGAAGCTCCAGGAGCGTCTCGCCAAGCTCAGCGGCGGCGTTGCCGTGCTGAAGGTCGGCGCCGCCACCGAGGTGGAGCTGAAGGAGAAGAAGCACCGCATCGAAGACGCTGTCAGCACCACCAAGGCCGCCATCGAAGAGGGCGTCGTGCCCGGCGGTGGCGTGGCGTTGCTGCGTGCCCAGCCGGCCGTGCTCGCCGCTGCTGACAAGCTCAGCGGTGACGAGGCCACGGGTGCCCGTCTGGTCGCCAAGGCGCTCGAGGCTCCGCTGAAGCAGATCGCCGAGAACGCCGGCATGGAAGGCGGCGTCGTCGTCGAGAAGGTCAAGGGCCTGAAGGGCAACGAGGGACTCAACGCCGCCACCGGCGAGTACGAGGACCTCGTCAAGCTCGGCGTCATCGACGCTGCCAAGGTCACCCGCTCGGCGCTGCAGAACGCAGCCTCGATCGCGGCCCTGTTCCTGACCACCGAAGCCGTGGTTGCCGACAAGCCGGAGTCCAGCGGCGGCGGCATGCCCGGCGGCGGTATGGAAGACTTCTGAACAGACAGTGATGCGAAGGGCCCGGTGCTTCGGCACCGGGCCCTTCGTCGTTTTCGAGCGCTCAGGCATCATGAGTTGCGTGCTGAGCAACCTCTGATGCCTGACTGAGCTGACGAACAAGTTCACGCAGCCGTGATCTACGCGGGTTTCACTTCCGCTCGATTGGTGAAAGGGTGCGCCATGGACATCGACGTCGGCTGCCACTTCGTCTTCGAGGTGCCCTATCCGGCACACGCGATCGTGATGGTCGAGCCGCACTCGAACGAGCGACCGAACCTCGTCAGCGAGCAGTTCGACGTCGAGCCGTATGCGCCCTCGAGCATCTACTTCGACCACTTCGGGAACGTCTGCCGGCGCATCACGCTCGACGGCCCGACCGCGGAGCTGACCTTCCGGGCGCGGATGATCTCGAGCGGCGAGCCCGACCCGATCCACCGCGATGCGATGGCGGTGCCGCCCAACGTGCTGCCCGCCGAGGCGCTGACCTTCCTGTTGCCGAGCCGCTACTGCGAGTCCGATCAGATGGTCGATCGCGCCGTCGAGCTGTTCGGGCACATGGCCCAGGGCTGGGACCAGGTGCAGGCGATCTGCGACTGGGTGCACGCCGAGGTCCGCTTCGACTACATGTCGTCGTCGCCATCGCACTCGGCGATGAGCGTGCTCGAAGCGCGCGTCGGCGTGTGCCGCGACTTCACCCACTTGGCCATCGGCATGTGCCGCGCCCTGAACCTGCCGACCCGCTACGTGTTCGGCTACCTGCCCGACATCGGCATCGTGCCGAACGGTTCGCCGATGGACTTCTGCGCGTGGATGGAGGTCTACCTCGGCGACCGGTGGCACACCTTCGACCCACGCAACAACCGCCCCCGCTTCGGGCGCGTCGTCATCGGTCGCGGCCGCGACGCCGCCGACGTCGCCATGGTCACGTCGTTCGGTCTGCTGACCCTCGTCGACATGACGGTGCAGGCCGAGGAAGCACCTACCGCTGCCGACTGACCCGGCTCAGGTCCAGACGCCGAAGAGGTCGACGACGATCTGCGCCGGCACGCTCGAGTAGACGCAGCCGTAGCCGCGTGAGGGCGGCAGCAACGCCGAGCTGCCGACCGTGTCCAGCGGGAGGTAGTTCGAGTTGCTCGTGCCCGGCCACTGGCTGGTGAGGCACGGGTAGGCGGTGAGGTAGCCGGCGCCCGCCGTCTCCGTCGCGGTGAGGTTCACCTGCGCGGCGGTGACATTGCCGAGCGCGACCACCTCGGAGAGGTTCGACGGGTGCCGGTGGTGCCCGTTGACTCGCGAGTCCTGCAACCGCACCGGCCCGACCGGCACGTACCGCGATGCCGCGCCGGGTCGGTACTCACCCACGACGTCGACGATCAGATCGGTGTCGCCGAACGAGTACAGGCAGACCTTGCCGCCGGTGCCGACGCGCACGTTGACGAGGTTCGGACGGGTGATGCCGTGCTTCGGGTTGAGCGCCGACACCGTCGGTTGGGCGACACCGCACGGCCACACCGTGACGTAGCCGTCGCCCCATGGGTTCACCGCGGTGACGGTGAGCGCCACGGCGACAGCGCTCGAGCCGCCGGGCACCACGGGCACCTCGATCGACGTACCGGGTGACATGCGCGTGCTGCCACCCACCCCGGTTCGCGTGTCCGCGACGCGACGCGACGTCGACACGAGACCGACGTTCGACGTCGTCGTCAGCCAGCCGTTGAGATCGACGAGCAGGTCGGTGGCAACGGATGCGGTGAAGCAGATGCGACCGTCGCCGATCGGCACGATCGCCGCGTTGGTCACGGCCTGGCCGACCGCCGGGTTGAGGTTCGAGGTCGACGGCTCGGGCTGGTTGCACGCGAAGGCACGTACGAAGCCGGGCCCGGCGGTCTGATCGCTCGTGAGGTTGAGCGCCACGGCGGTCGTTCCTGCGGGCACGCGCCCGCGCAGGTCGAGCGTCGCCGGCGCACCCGGGTTCAACCGGCCGAACTGCTGCGCCGGCTTGCGCGTGTCGACGAGCCGCTCCGGGTCGACCGGCACGAACCCGGCACCGCTGCCGGACACGGTGAACGCCGGCGGCGTGGCAGCCGAGCCCGACGGCGAGATCGCCGGCACGGGCACGGAGTAGAAGGTCGGCCGGTAGAGGAATGCGTTGGCCCGCCAGAGATCGAAGTCGCCGCCGTTCGACAGCCCGATCGTCATCTTCCCGCTGGCATCCAGCCACGGCATGAGGAACGCGCCGTAGTTCCCGCAGTTCGTCTGGCACTTTCGATCGCCGAGGACGTTGATGGTCTGCACGGTCTGCCACGGGCCCTGTGGCGTCGGCGCACGATCGATCGACAGGGTCGTACCCCACCACTCGTCGTTCTTCGTCACGTTGACGAACACGTCGCCGAACCACTGCACGCTCATCGGGTTGGCCGCGCCGCGCGAGAAGACGGAGACGGCCGCGGCGGCGTTGGCCGTCCAGCCGCTGCCGTTCCAGTACTCCGGCGCGGCGTCGAAGTGGCCGACCGGCACGCGGGCGAGGTACTCGTGCGGCATGCACGCCGAGTCGAACTGGGCGGAGCTCGTCGGCGCGTGGATGAACTGCCGGTAGCAGTGCCCGTAGAGGTAGCTGTACTGGTCGGTGGAGACCACCGACCAGCCGTAGAGCGAGGGGCTCGAATTGGGCGCCTTGGCGAAGCTGACCACGTTCAACGTGTTCGGGTTGATGCGGGCCAACCACGTCGCCACCGGCGCCGCGGGGCTTTGCGCTCCGGTCTTGGCCGGGTTGTACATCTCGACCATGAACACCCAGAGGTTGCCGTCGTAACCGATCTCCCCGTCCATCGGCCAGAACCAGCGACGGCTGTCCTCGGTCAGCGAATCACCGATGAGGTCGAGCCCGCGCCCGCCGAGGATCGTGAAGCAGTCGCCGGCCTCGATCAGCCCGGCGTTGTGCGCGGCGTTGGTGGTCGAGTCGCGCAGGTCGTTGTCGTTGCTGAAGTGGAGGTCTTGGAACAGCCACAGCACACGACCGTCCGGCAACGGGTACGCGTGCGGGTAGTCACCGCCGCCGAAGCCGGCCTGCGAGGGCGTCGCCCCGGCGCCGACCTGGTTGAAGACCGCGTTCAGCGAGCCGGCGTCGAGCGTGTGCGGCGCGCAGGAAGCTGCCTGCGCCGATGGCGCCCGGCTCGGCAGCGCCACGAGGGACACCACCACCAGCACGACCGCCAGGACCTTGCGCATCACCGAGAGCATACGGTGAGTGGTTGCAACACCACCTGAGGCGGTGGCAACAACCCCGGTTCGCATCCACGAGACACCTGAAGCAGCACGACGGGTCCTCATCGGATCGCCACATCGTCGATGTCGAAAGGACAGCATGTCGACCTCCAGATCTCACGGTTTCCGGCAGGACGTTGACAATCGCCACAGATGACGTGGTCCCAAACGGTCCGTTGCATCCGCTGTCGGCACGCACCGGCGGCAGACGACGAACGAGAGGAGGGCCGAACTGTGCGGTCGACTCAGTCCCGCCGCAACCCGGGGATCGAAGGCTGAACGAACCAAACCTGGAGGGCTCATTTTGGCGACATCGATGGCTCGGCTGCGACCGAAACTCACTGCTCGAGCATCTCAGTGTCGAGTTGCTCCGCCGCCGAGGCCGATCGATCACCAATCCCCGAATCGGGCTCACGGGAACACCTGCGACCAGTAGAGGCCGACCGCGATCAACACGGACCAGGCGACGGCCAGAGTGCCAACCACTCGAACGGTCCTCCGCCGTTGGATGTTTTCGGCCTCGACTCCGCAAAGCGCTGAAGCGATCGCAATCACTGCGAGCGGGTAGAAGTCCGGCAGGTATCGCTCCGACATCGAGACATTGGTGACTGTCGGCAATATCGCCAGCACGGATGCGGCGAGCAGCGGCCAGATCGCCGACGGCACGCGCCGACGACGACGCGTCGCCAGCAAGCCGACAGCGAGGACGGATGCTGGCATCACATCAGTCAGGGACGTCACGCGTTCGGTGTACGCCCCACCAGCCGGCAACGGCCACACCGACGGGGTATCTCCACCGGTGAAACGCAGCGAAACGAACGGAGGCACCGTCGTGAACCGAATCGAGTCCGGCCGCAGGTACGCGATGGTGCTCGTGGGGAGGAAGACCGGGCCCTCCGTTCGCCCGTCGTTGATGCTGAGGATCTTCGCCCAATGGTCAGCCTCCGGTACCTGCTCGTTTCGCAGAAGGTTTGGGATCGGCTCCCCGAACTTCACCATGAACACGGTGATCATGAGCGCCGCCGGGACGACCAGAAGACAAGCCGGCGCGACGAGGCGGGTGCCGCGCTCGGTGCGACGAGACCACACCCACCAGGCACCGAGCCCCACGCACAGGCACATCGCGGTTGGGCGACCGTTCGCCGCGAGGACACCGAAGAGAACGATGAACAGATCACGGCGGGGACGCGGCGCAACGGTCTGCCGCCAGAGCAGGTTGAGCGTGATGATGCTGAACGCCACTGCCCAGGCAACGGCTTCCTGATAGACCATCGGCGTTGCCGCGAAGACGAGCACGCTCCCCGGCCCAAGCTGAAGGCAGACCGCCCAGCGGACCCAACGCACGGTCAGCAGATCAGAATTTGAATGGGCTGCGACGCGCGCTGCGAGGTCGATTGCGAACCACGTGGCGACTCCGATAGCGATGCTGACTGCGACCGACGCGAGCCCAGAATCGACAACACGCAGCAGCGGGAGCAGCGGCAAGCGAAGCAAGCTCGGCGTGAGCCCGTAGTAGCCGAAGCACCGTTTCCCGACGAGGTAGCACTCGCCGATCAGGTCTGCTCGATCCACCCACAACCGGCCGCGGACGATCGCTTCGGCTTGCGCCCAGAAGAACCGACCCGCTCCCGACGTCCTGAACTCCGCTGTCGGTGAGAACGTCCCTGACGTGGCGAACATGAATGCCAGCAGCGCGTTGGCAGCGCTGACGAGTGTGCCCGTGCGCCGCCACGCGCTCGATCCGTCGTGCGCGGCGAGATCGGGTTCCATGTCAGTGGACTGGACGTGGAACCCGAGGAGCCATGACGACGACCGGCAATCGACGAGCGACCGAAGACCATCCCGGCCCACCATGAAACTGGGGATGCCCCACCAACCCAAGCCGATGGGGCACCAAGCACAGTGCCGACGCGTGACGGTCCGTCGTCGAGCGTTTCAGCGTGATCGAACGGCGCGTTTGTGTCGGCACCGCGGCGGCAAGCACCGACCGTCAGCGCAGACCACCAGCGAAACGATCGCGTCGAGACCGGCGATGCCATAGCCGACACCACCCAGCCGGCGGCGTCGAGGATGCGGCGACCGAAACCGAGCGGGCGCCGATGCGATGAACGACCGGGCGTCAGCCGCCGGCGACCGCGGGGATGATGCTGACGGTCTCGCCGGCCGGCACCTTCGTGTCGAGGCCGTCGAGGTAGCGCACGTCGTCGTCAGCGACGAACAGGTTGACGAACTTGCGCAGGGCGCCGGACTCGTCGAGCAGGCGATCCTTGAAGCCCGGGTGGGCAGCATCGAGGTTGGCGATGACGTCGGAGAGCACATCGCCCTCCACCTGGACCTGAGACGCGCCGCCGGAAAGGGGGCGAAGCGTGGTGGGGATGCGAACGGTCACTGCCATGAGTGAAAGCCTACCTGACGGGTCGGGAATCAAGCGAAAAGCGGTGGGGTGCGGCCGGCCCACGGCTGCGCCACCTCGAGCTGTGCGGCGATGCGCACCAAGACGTCCTCGCGGCCGAACCCGGCAACGAGCTGCACGCCCACCGGGAGACCGTCGGCCGTCCAGTGCAACGGCAGGCTGATCGCCGGTTGGCCGGTGACGTTGAACTGGGCGGTGAACTGCATCAGCTCAGCGACGCGTGACGAGCCCTGCGGCCCGCTGAGGTAGCCGATCGGTGGCGGCGGCGCAGCGATCACCGGTGCGAGGAGCAGATCGAAGCCGGCGCTGCCATCGGCCGGGTGCCACCACGACAGCACCTCGCGGCACCACGCGTGCTGAGCGGCGACCACCTCGAACAGATCGGCCGCCGACACCGCCGCACCCATCTCGCCGTAGAAGACGTTGTCCGGCTCGAGGTCGCCATCCTGGAGCGGACGGCCGAGCGTCCGCTCCAGCGAGCGAACGTCGGCTGCCGTCGCCGCGGCCATGACGGTGACGAAGCGACGAGCGAGGTCGGGGTCGAACATCGCCGCCGGGCACGCGGGCTCGACACGATGGCCCAACGACTCCAGCAGCGCGGCAGCGCCGGCGATCGAGGCAGCGATCTCCGGGTGTGCATCGAAGCCCGGCGTGCGATCCATCATCCCGATGCGCAGCGAGTCCGGCGCGACACCGAGCTCGTCGACCAGCGGCCGCGCGAACGGCGGCGCGGTGTATGGATCGCCGGGCTCGTAACCGGCGATCATGTCGAGGATGGTGGCGCTGTCGCGCACGCTGCGGGTGACGACGCCGTCGATCGTGTAGCCGGCCCACCCTTCGCCGGTGTGCGGCGCCAGACTGACGCGCCCGCGCGACGGCTTCAGGCCGACGAGGCCGCACTCCGACGCAGGCACGCGGATCGACCCACCGCCGTCGTTGGCGTGCCCGACGCTGACGATGCCGGCGGCGACCGCGGCGGCAGAACCGCCCGATGACCCGCCCGTGCTGTGGTCGGTGTTCCACGGGTTGCGCGACGGACCGTGCGCCAGCGGCTCCGTGGTGATCGTGCTGCCCCACTCCGGCGTGTTCGTGCGACCGATGGCGATCAAGCCGAGGCGGCGGAACCGTCGGTACAACGCCGAGTCGACGGTCTCGCGATGGTCGATCGCCTTCAGCGCGCGCACGCCTTGCTGATGCGGTTCGCCGGCCATCGGGCAACCGAGGTCCTTGACCACGAAGGGCACGCCGGCGAGCGGAGCGTTGCTGTCGACGTCTGCCGCTTCGGTCAGCGCGGCCTCGAAGCGCGGGTGGATGATCGCGTTGATCGTCGGGTTCACTCGCTCCGCTGCGTCCACTGCGGCGCGAACGAGCTCGACGGCCGACATCTCCTTGCTGCGCACCAGCTCCGCCTGGCCGGTGGCATCGAGGTGCAGTGCGTCGTTGGGCGATCCCATGGGCGCGAACCCTAGGCTCGGCCAGATGCGCGTGGTTGCAGCGGTCGACAAGTTCCGCGGCACGGCAACTGCCGCGCAGGTCGCCGCGGCGATCGGCCACGCCTGCTGGGAGCTCGGTCTGGACTGCGTGGAGATGCCGGTCGCTGATGGCGGCGAAGGCACGCTCGACGCGCTCGGCGGGCCGAACCGGACGTCGACGGTGACCGGTCCGTTGGGCGATGCGGTGCAGGCCGAGTGGCGGATGCATCGCACCACCGCGGTGATCGAGATGGCCCGCGCATCGGGCCTGGCGCTGATCGGTGGATCGACGAAGAACGACGCGATCGCGGCGAGCACGGCCGGCACGGGTGAGCTGATCGACATGGCGCTCGACGCCGGAGCGAAGCGGATCATCGTCTGCCTCGGCGGGTCAGCGACCACCGATGGCGGGTTGGGCGCGTTGCGAGCGATCCACGCGCCGCATCGCATCCGCGGCATCGAGCTGCTCGTCGCGTGCGACGTGCGCACCCACTTCGTCGACGCGGCCGAGGTCTTCGCTCCGCAGAAGGGCGCCACCCCCGCGCAGGTGCGACTGCTCAGCGGCCGACTGGAGCGATTGGCCCAGGTGTACCAGCACGACTACGGCGTCGACGTCCGCGAGGTCGAGGGCTCCGGTGCGGCCGGCGGGTTGGCCGGCGCGCTGGTGGCGCTCGGCGGACGATTGGTGCCCGGCTTCGACCTCGTCGCCGACGAGCTCGATCTGCACGATGCGATCCGCGAGGCGGACATCGTCGTGACCGGGGAGGGCTACCTCGACGAGCAGAGCTTCGAGGGCAAGGTGGTCGGCGGCGTGCAGGCGATCGCCGAAGGCGCGGGCAAGCGCATCGGAGCGATCGTCGGCGACGCCGCGGACGAAGCGCGGCCGCGCATCGACCACATCACCTTGGTCGACGAGTACGGGTTGGAGCGAGCGATGAGCGAACCGCTGTGGTGCATCGAACACGCCGCGGCAACGCTGCTCGAACGGCTCAGGTCGTCGCGGTGACCGGGTCGGTCGACGAGGTGACACCCATCATCTCGTCGATGGTCTTGCCGGCCTTGTCGGCTCCGAGCATCACCAGCACGCCGCAACCCGCGGGCAGCACAGCGTCCTTGGTCTGCACCGGGGACGGCGCCTTCTCCACGGTGACCCCGTCGCCGAGGTAGTGGGCAACGGAGTTGGCCACGTTCTGTGAGCCGGCGACGCTCTCGTCGTAGAGCACCTTCGTGGTGGGCAGACGAACGGTGGCGTTGGTGGCATCGGCCATGTCGAACTTCAGCACGGCCAGCTGCGTGCTCAGCCCACCCGCGGCGCCGTCCTGGTTGGCGGCGTTGGCCACCTGGACCTTGGACCCCGTGGTGACCGGCACGAACACGCTCGACGGCGGATCGGTGACGACGACGACCTCGCTGCCGGGCGTGGTGCCGACCGGCGACGACGGGACCGTCGGCGTTGCGCTCGACCCACCGTCGTCGTCACGGATGTTCTTGATGATGAAGAACGCCACGACCACCGCGACCACCGCGACGACGATGGCGACGGTTGATCCGGCCGGCGAACCGGAACTCGGTGGACGGCCCGTCCGGGGTTGTTCACTGCTCATGCGTGCCCTCCACGATCGCTGGTGCTTGCCTCGGCCGCGCCATCGAGCCGTGCCCGGCGGCGACGTTCACGGGTGCGACGAAGGCGGCGAACCACCAATGGATCGAACTCGAGAGCCGCCGGGAGATCGATCACCCGGTTGAGTTCGAGATTGTATTCCTCCAAGGAACTGGCAAAACGCGCGCGGATCGTGTCGTGCCGATCCTGGTCGAGCGTGAACCAGGTCGCCTCGAATTCGATGATGGCGCGTTCGCGTTCGGAGAGCTGATCGACGTTGGTCACGGCCCCAGCCTGCCCGGCGGCAACGGTCATTACAAGCACCCCGCCGCAGCACACCCGGGTTGCCGCCCGGTGGTTAGGGTCGCGACCCGATGTCTCTGCCCGACCCAACTGGCGCCCCGTTCATGATCGGCGTTGCCGGAGGCACGTGCTCGGGCAAGACCACCGTTGCCGAGCGCCTCGCCGAACTGGCCGGCGACGAGAGCCTGGCGCTGCTGAAGCTCGACTCGTACTACATCGACACGCCCGATCAGCCGATCGAGGAGCGTCGCAAGCTGAACTACGACCATCCCGACGCGTTCGACTGGCAGCTCCTGAACGACCACGTCGCCGCGCTCTGCGCGGGCGCCAGCGTGCCGGTGCCGATCTACGACTACGTCAACTTCCGCCGCAGCGGCGAGGTGCGCATGGTGCGCCCGGCGCGCATCGTGGTCGTCGAGGGCATCCTCGTGCTCTACGAGCCGGTCCTGCGCGAGCGGTTCGCGTTGAAGGTGTACATCGACACCGACGCCGATCTGCGCCTCATCCGGCGCATCCACCGCGACGTGTTGGAGCGGGGCCGCACGCCCGAGGGCATCATCGACCACTACCTCGCCACGGTGCGCCCGGCACACGAGCAGTTCATCGAGCCGAGCAAGCGACACGCCGACGTGATCTTCCCGCAGGGCGGTCTCAACGAGCCGGCGATCGATGTGCTCCTGGCACGCGTGAGAGAGCTCACCCTGCCGGCGAACTGAGTCGCCGGCAGTGTGAGCTCTCCGCGGGAGGAACCGCGCTTGGCGATCGGGTGACGACCCGCATGTGCCCGCTGTCCGTCGGCGAGCCGTCACCCGATCTGATCTTGGTTGCCCGTTCGGTCAGCCGGCCGTGCTCCCACGGCGACGGAGGACCATGAACAACCCGCCGACGCCGAGCAGCATCACGGCGACGGTGAGGAGGTTGGTGACGTCGGCACCGGTGCTCGGCAGCTGACCGTTGCTGACGGTCGTCGTGCTGCCGGGCGTCGTGGTGGTCGGCGGGGTCGTCGTGGTGGTCGGACCACCGCTGCCCCGCTGGGTGACGATCGAGCTGACGGCCGGCGAGAGATCGCAGACCGAACCGCTCGGCGACGGGAGGCAGCTGGGAGCCGTCGGCACGTCGCCGCCCTCGTCATCGGCGAAGAAGCCGACGATCTTGGCCTGGTTGAGCAGCTTGGTGTCGGCCGGGGTGCCGGCGTCCACCTTGACCGTCACCGTGATCACCGGCGTGGTGCCGTTGACCGCCAGCGTGCCGTCCAGCGAGCAGGCCACGACCTGCGGCTTGGTGTTGCCGGCGGCGCAGACGCCTGCGTTGCCCGCCACCGAGGCGCTGACGAAGGTGACCTGGCTGGGCAGCTGGTCGATGACGACCACGTCGTGCAGCGGCAGAGCGCCGGCGTTGTGGCCCACCAGGGTGTAGGTGAGGTTCTGGCCGGCTTCCACCTCGGCGAGGTCGACGGACTTGTCGATCTCGACGGCGGCGTAGGAGTTGGTGACGACGACGCTGATCGTCTCACCGACGTTGCCGGTCAGGCTGAACGAGTCCGGCTTGACCGTCTGCAGTGCCGAGGTGCCGCTGGCGATCTCCTCGACGATGTACTCGACACCGTTCGGGTCGAGCGTCGACGGGAGCATCAGCTTGGTGGTCTCGCCGGCCTTGAGGTCGATCGTGGCCGCCGTGACGTAGCTGTCGCCGACCAGCCGCGAGATGCGGATGGTGTACACCTCGCCGGCGGGGGCGGGGCCCTGCACCGTCTTGGTGACGTCGACTTCGCTCTGGCAGCGCTCGCCCTTGGCGTCGGAGGTGGCGATCTGCTCCTGGCCGAAGCTGAGAGCAATCGTGTCCTGGTTGGACTTGATGGTCACCGTGGCCTTGGCCGGGATGGTGACCGAGCCGTCGGCCCACGTCACCGTGATGGCCTCGTCCTCGGTGTTGGTGACCGAGTACCAGTAGGTGCCCGGGGCATCGCCGACGCCTGCTTCGTCGCAGATCGCCGTCAGGTTGACCACCGGGTTGCAGTTGACGGTGACCGTCACCGACAGGTCGGTGTCACCGACGAAGACCGGGATCTTCACCTGGCCGTCAGCAAGGCCGGTGACCGTGACGTTCTTCGAGCTGTTGCCGTCGACGACGACCGGGTTGCCGTTGACCGTGAAGGTCAGCGCCGTCTCGCCGCCGGTGTTGGTGAGGTGGACGGTGGCGACACCATCGAACTCCGAGCACTCCACCGTGGCGGAGGCGCCGGGCGTACCGGGGTGGTCGCAGTCGGTGTCGACGACGATCGAGTCGGCGGTCTTGCCGTCGATGGTGATCGTGATGGTGTGCGGGCCGTCGGCCAGCGGGCCGACCGTGACGTCCTTGGTGGCCTTCGGACCGACGGTGATGCTGGTGCCGTTGACCGTGAAGGTCACGTCCTTGTCGTCGCCGTTGTTGTGGAGGGTGACCACGACCTGGCCGTCGGAGGTCTCGCCGGTGGTGCACTTCTCGACGTAGGTCACCGTGGACGGCTGATCGCAGTGCACGTTGACGGTCTTGGAGAAGTCCTGCTGGCCCGTGTTGAGAGTGGCGGTGATGGTGATGGTGTGGTTGCCGTCGGTGAGGCCGCTGATGGTGACGGTCTCGCTGCCGTTGGCGGCCACGGTGTGCGGCGTGCCGTTGACGATGAAGGTCAGCGGCAGCTGGCCGCCGATGTTCTCGAGCAGCACGCTGACGGTGCCGTCCTCGCTGGCGCAGACGTCGCTGACGGTGACCTTCGGCGTGCCGGGCTTGTCGTCGCAGTCGACGGTGAACGTCTGATCGAAGTTCTGCTCACCGACTCGCACTTCCACCGTGTGGGTGCCGTCGGCGTAGCCGCTGTAGGTGCGGGCAGCGGTGCCGCCCGGAGCGATGGTGATGCTCTCGAAGCTCGGGGCACCCTGCTTGCGGATCTGGAAGGTGACGGGCTCGCCGCCGGTGTTGGCCATCGTGACCGTGACCGCGCCGTCCTTGTTGATGCACTCGACGCTGCTGAGGACGACCGGCGTGCCGGGGCTGTCGCAGTCGATGGTGAAGTTCTTCAGGACCTTCTCGCCACCGTTGATGCTGTAGGAGATGGAGTAGCTGCCGTCGGCCAGCGGGCCGAACGTGCGGGTGGTGGTGCCACCGGCGCCGACCACGATCGTCTCGTCGACGCCGCTCGGGCTCCACAGCACGAACGTGGCGCTGCTGTTCAGGTTCGGGTTCTTGAGGGTGACGAGGGCCTGGCCGTCGCCGGTGGCGCCGGTGACGTTGACGCAGCTGACCGTCAGGTCGACGGTTGGGGTCTTCGGCTCGCAGCTCGACGTGTAGGTGATGGTGAAGTCGCGCCAGTCGCCCGGCTCGGCGCCGTTGTCCCACAGGCCGACGGCGGTGGCCCGCACTTCGATGTACCCGGCGCCTGCCGGGTAGGCGAAGCTGCCGGAGAAGCCGTAGGTCGGCGCAGCGAACGGCTGGGTCGTGACCACGGTGAAGGGGCCCTCGCCATCGGGCTGGTAGGCGATCTGGATGGCGGCGTTGCCGCTGCCGTCGGAGCCGTCCGTCTTCCACGACACTGCCGTGAAGCTGACGATCCCGGTGCTGCAGTTCAGTGAACCGCTGATCTCGGGGTGGTGAGCGCTGGCCACGTTCGACGCGAAGGGCAGCACGAGGGCGCCGCCGATCAGCAGCAGTGCGGCGATGAGCACCCGCCACACTCGTGTCAGTGTTGATGTGGGTTCCGTCTTGTCGACCATGGTTGGCCCCTCCCGTCCGTCCCCCACCGCCATTGGTGAGGGTGCTTCACGTTCGGTGGGCCGGTTTCGCTCTTGCTCCCCGCCCGGCACAAGCGACCAATCAGCCAGGTGGATCAATGCTTCCCACTTCTTCGCCACATTGCGTGACGGAGACGACTGTACGTAGCAACCTCGCGACCGACAAGGTGAACAGGCCGTTCCGGGCGCAAATGGGCCGAGCGACCTAGCCGTGCGGGCCTCCGCGAAGTACCTGGTAGGGCGTTTGGCCCACGGCGGCGGGCGCTTCTTGACGGTACCCAGACCCTGGCGGGGTGAACCTCACGCGCGCATCGAGGGTTCAGACCTCGGTCGCAACCTGAGGTCGAGGGTTCGGTGACCGCCCGCGCGGGTGGCTCACCGAGCGCGGGCGAGGCGAACGGGGATCGCCTTCGCTGCCGGCGTCTGCGCGTCGAGTCCGTGGTGGTCGAGGGCGATCAGCACGTTGGTCTCCGGGTAGTAGGCCGCGGCACAACCGGGCGGGGTCGGATAGGCGACGATGCGGTACCCGAGCGCTCGACGATCAGGCCCGGGCAGGAGGCTGACGATGTCGACCCGGTCGCCATCGGTGAAGCCGAGGCGGGCGACGTCGTCGGGGTTGACCATGATCACGTGACGATCGCCGGAGATGCCGCGGTAGCGATCGTCGTGCCCGTAGATGGTCGTGTTGTACTGATCGTGCGACCGCAACGTCTGCAGCAGCAGCCCGTCGTCGACCGGAACTGGCTCGGACACGTCGGTCACCGTGAAGTGCGCTCGCCCATCGCTCGTCGGGAAGGTGCGCGAGTCGCGGGGCGGGTGCGGCAGGGCGAAGCCGCCCGCGTCGCGCACGCGGCGGTTGAAGTCGTCGAAGCCGGGGATGACCGCGGCGATGTGGTCGCGCACGAGGTCGTTGTTCCCGCGCAGGCGACTCCAGGCGACACGGTGGTCGGAGCCGAGGAGTGCGTGGGCGAGGTCGCAGACGATCGTCGATTCACTGCGAACGGTGTTCGCAGGCGGGGCGAGGACGCCGACCGACCGATGCACCTTGCCCATCGAGTCCTCGACGGTGACGAACTGGCGACCGTGGCGGCTGCGGTCGAGGTCGGTGCGGCCGAGCGCCGGCAGGATGATGGCCGTGGCGCCGCACACGACGTGCGACCGGTTCAGCTTGGTCGAGATCTGCACGGTGAGCCCCGCCGTGGCAACCGCCCGTTCGGTGAGGTCGGTGTCCGGGGTGGCTCGCACGAAGTTGCCGCCGAGCCCGACGAGGACCCGGGCGCGGCCGGTGGCCAGGGCGCGCACGGCATCGACGACGTCCAGCCCGGGCTCGCGGGGCATCGGGACGCCGAACTCCTCCTCCAACGCATCGAGCAGATCGTCGTCCGGTCGCTCGAAGATGCCCATCGTGCGGTCACCCTGCACGTTGCTGTGCCCGCGGATCGGGCTGAGTCCGGCGCCCGGCCGACCGATGTGGCCGCCCATGAGTGCCAGGTTCGTGATCGCGTCGATGGTGTCGATCGCTCCGAGGTGCTGAGTGATGCCCATCGCCCAGCAGACGATCATCCGCTTCGCGCCGGCGACCATCGCGAACGCGTCGTCGACCGCCTGCGGGTCGAGGCCTGTGGCAGCCAGCAGGGCCGACTCGTCGACCCCGGCGAGGTGACGTTCCAGCTCCTCGAACCCGGACGTGTGCTCGGCGATGAAGGCCCGGTCGACGAGGCCAGGGCTCGCCGCGTCCGCATCGAGGAGCCGCCGGGCGAAGAGCTGGAACAGGGCATGATCACCGCCGAGCCGGATCGGCAGGTGGAGATCGGCGAGCTCGGTGCCCCGACCGGCGATGCCGCGCACCGTCTGCGGGTTCTTGTACCGCAGCAGGCCCGCTTCGGGCAGTGGGTTGATGGCGATGATCTTCGCCCCGGCGCGCTTGGCATCCTCGAGCGTCGTCAGCATCCGCGGGTGGTTGCTCCCCGGGTTCTGACCGACGACGAGGATCAGATCGGCTCGGGGGAAGTCGTCCATCTGCACCGACCCCTTGCCCACGCCGATCGACCGGCCGAGCGCGAAGGACGTCGGCTCGTGGCACAGGTTGGAGCAGTCGGGCAGGTTGTTGGTGCCGAAGCTGCGAACCATCAGCTGGTACAGGAACGCGGTTTCGTTGGCCGTTCGACCGGACGTGTAGAAGATCGCTTCGTCGGGGCTGGCCAGCGCACGCAGTTGGCCGGCGATCTCGGCGAACGCCGCCGGCCACTCGATGGGCTCGTAGTGCGTGCCTCCCGGCCGCTTGATCATCGGGTGCGTCAGGCGACCGGCGCCCCCGAGCCAGAAGTCGGATCGCGTCCGCAGGTCCGCCAGCGAGTGGGCAGCGAAGAAGGCCGGATCGCAACGGTCGCGCGTCGCTTCCTCGGCGACCGCCTTGGCCCCGTTCTCGCAGAACTCGATCCGCTGCCGGTCACCGGGGGCCGCCTCGGGCCAGGCGCATCCCGGGCAGTCGAACCCGTCGGGTTGGTTGATCACGTTCAACGTCGTCAACGACCGGCGAACACCCATCGCCCGGACGGTGCGGTTGACGGTGCTGGCGATCGCCGGCAGACCCGTCGCCCATCGCGCCGGTGCCTCGACCCGGTCGCGTCCTGCCTCGTCCGGATCGGTCACTGGCTCGCTGTACCCGCCACCGCACCCCGGCAGACCTTGAGCGCGTTGTCAGGCGGCGAGTTGTCAGGTGGCGAAACGACCCTGACCGTGGACGACGAGACGAGTGCTGGCGACGCGGGCCAACGACACGTCGTCTGCCAGCTCATCCAGCGCTCGCGTCACGCCCGGGTGGATGCCGGCGCCGTAGTCGTCCCAGACGACGACCCCGTCGGGGCCGAGCAGGTCGAGCGCCCGTCGGCTGTCGGCGCGGACGTCCTCGTAGTCGTGCGATGCGTCGACGAACACGAAGTCCACCGTGCCGCGCAGCGACGTGAAGTCGAAGTCCTCGATCAGCTGGCGGTGGAACACGATCGACGTCCCGGCCGTCGGACGGTCGCCGATCTTGCCACCGATCATGTCGGGCGTGATCCCGTGGTCGAGGTACTCGCCGACGATCATCTCCTCGGGCACGTCGATCGTGTGCACGACCGCGCCGCTGGGCGAGGCGTCGGCGATGAGGACCGTGGTCGAGCCGGAGAACGTGCCGAACTCGTAGGAGGTCGACGGCGCGACGAGGCGCACGATCGCATCGATCACCGCGCGTTCGCCGTAGGGCAGCTCCCACCAGTGCCCGATGTCCATGGCCACCGCCGACTGGACATCGGCGATGGCCGGCCAGACGTCGATGAGGTAGCGCTCCGGGATCGACGCTTCCTCGTTCGTGAAGTACATCTCCGTCCACGCCCTCGTCACGGTCGACAACCGCCGGCGCCGATCAGGTGCGGCCAGGTTGCGGACGGTTGCGCTGGCAACGGCGCGGCCGCGCTGCGTCACCCGCGAGAGCGCCGAAGCAAAAGAGGTGTCGGAGCTCGATGTCGCAGTGGTCATCGCGCTTCCTTACCCATCCTCGTGTCGATCCGACACGGACGACGATCAGGCGCAACCTCGGCCGATCGGACGATGCCTCCACGATCGGAACCGTCTGGTCGGCCGATGGCGGGGCGGGCCGGCATCACGATCATCGAGCCCGTGCGCACTTCGCCCTCCCCGTCCATCACTCGCCTCACCGCAGCCATCGGCGCCGAGCTGCACGGCGTCGACCTGCGCGTCGGGACGGACGACGCGATCGTCGGCCTGATCGGCAGTGCGGTGGCCGAGCATCACGTCGTCGTCCTCCGCGAGCAGTTCCTGTCGGCGGAGCAGCACGCCGCGGTGGCGTCGTCGTTCGGTCGCATCCTGGCGTCGCCGTCGCGACCATCCCGGTGTCGAGCACCCACTGGTACGGACGCATCCGATCTCCGGCCGCAAGAGCCTGTTCCTGTCGCCGCTCTATGCGACACGGATCGTCGGGCCCGCCGGTGCCGACGGGCGACTGCTGACCGAGCTCCACTCGATGCTCGACGATCCACACGTCCAGATGCGCTGGCGTTGGCGCGAGGGCGACTTCGTGATCTGGGACGAGACCGCCACGTGCCATCGCGCCCTCACCGATCACCACCCGCGGCGGCGAGTCATGCGCCGGTGCGTCACCGGCGCCGAATGAGCGATCTGGAGCCGGGTGCGAGGATCGAACTCGCCACCTCATGATTACAAGTCAAGCGCTCTACCAACTGAGCTAACCCGGCGGGGGTTCGGGAAATGGTAGAGGACAACCCTCGATAAAACCCACGGGGAAACCCGGCCAACGCCCCGTGAACCGGCCGGTCTTTTGCATCAGGTCCGGGTAGGAGTTGGTGCTTGCTGTTGGGTCCGGGTTCGAGCGTAGTAGTCGTGCTCGAACTCGGCGGGTGGGATGTCGCCGAGCTCACTGTGGAGGCGCCGGTTGTTGAACCATTCGACCCAGGCGAGGGTGGCCAGTTCGACGTGCTCGACGTTGCGCCACGGACCCTGGCGGCGGATCAGCTCGGTCTTGTAGAGCCCGTTGACGGACTCGGCGAGGCTGTTGTCGTAGGAGTCGCCGATGCTGCCGATCGATGGGCGTGCGCCGATCTCGGCGAGTCGTTCGGTGTACGCGATCGACACGTACTGGGATCCGGCATCGGAATGGGCAATGACACCGTCGATGAACTGCAGCCGGCGGGAGAACACGGCCATCTCGAGCGCGTCCATCACGAGCGGGGGGGTCATCGACGAAGCAGTGCGCCACCCAACGATCCTGCGGGAGTGCACGTCGATCACGAACGCGGTGAACACGAACCCGGACCATGTCGCGACGTAGGTGAAGTCCGACACCCACAACTCGTTGGGTCGTGCGGCGTGGAAGCGTCGCTTGACGAGGTCCGGCGCTCGCGGTGAGGAGTTGTCGGGGCGGGTCGTGACCGTCGGCTTCGACCTGGTCGCGCCACGAATGCCCAGCTCGCGCATCAACCGTGCGACCCGGTCCTTGTCGACCACGAGACCGTGCTCGCGACGCAACGCGGCTTTGATCTTGCGACGCCCGTAGACGCGGTAGTTGGTGTTGAACAACTCGGCGATGATCGGCTTCAACGCCTCGTCGGCGAGTTGGCGGGCCGCGACTGGACGAGCCAGCGAAGAGCGGACTGCTGACGGGGCGACCTGCAACGCGCGGCAGATCGGCTCGACCCCGTGATGGCGGTGCGCAGCCACGAACGCAGCTACCTCTTTGACTGGCGGTCGAGCGCCGAGCCGAAGAAAACCGCAGCGTCCTGCAAGATCGCGTTCGCCCTCGCGAGCTCACGGTTCTCCCGCTTCAACGCCTGCACCTGCGCACGGAGTTCCTCCACCGAACCAGGCGGCGCCGCCGTGCGGGCCTTGGCTGGCGTGGCCAGCTTCACCCAGTTGTACAGGGTTTGCGCCTTCACGTTCAGCCGCGGGCCAAGACGCTCAAACGCCCGCATCCGCGACTCGGGCCGATCTCCTCGAACACGAACCTGACCGCCTGGTCCTTGAACTCAGACGTGAATTCCTTCCTTGCTGGCATCTCGAAATCCTCTCAGGATCATCGAGGACCTGACGCAAAACCCCGGCCGGTTCAGGTTCGTTCCGTCTGCATTTCTGCGATGCGGCCCCGTTCTTAGCGTTGGCTGGCGACCAGATCCGAGGCGGCTACGTTGGAGCCAATGAGGCACATATGGATGAGCTAAGAGCACATGCGGGTCGGCCGCCACGGGATGTGTCTCCGTTGACTCGGGTAATCGGACACACCATCACAAAGCCCAGCGATCTACGAACCCGCACGTGCCAGTGTGGTTGGCAAAGCGAGCAGTCAGGGGAGGAGCACGTCATCGAACACCTGCGAAACGCATGGCCGGTCCTTGTGCCGCGGCTCGCCGATGAGTCCCGGCGAGAGTGGCGCAACCGCGTGGCCGACGAGCACAACGCAACACTTGAGGCGCTGGCGGCGCTCAAAGCAGACGCTTCTTCAGCCCTCGCGCCGGGCGAGCCGATCCCGTTTGTCTCCTCAGAGTGGCTCGCGCTCAATGAGCGTGCAGACGTGCTGCAGACCCAGCTGGACACTTTTCCGAACCCGTTCGGCTGAGCGCCGGCATGCGCTACTTCGGCGTGCATTGCCAGGGCCAGTGCGGTTGCGAAGCATCGCCGTCCACGGCGCCGTCCTGCACCTTGACCAGCAGAGCGCATAGATCGGCCCGCTCGTATCGGTGCCCAAGCGTGGCTTCTAGGCTGGTTTCATCCGTTCTTCGGTCGAGATCGCCTTACTCATGACCCTGCGTCCCCTGACCCTTGTTCACCTCTCCGACCTCCACTTCATCGTGGGTGATACCGGCCGCGCCGAGCGCGAGGCGCATGCGCGCGGCCGCATTCTCGAGGATCTGAAGACACTCGCGTTCGCAGGAATCGTCGTCGACGCGGTGCTGGTCACCGGTGACATCGCGTTCTCAGGAGAAGAAGAGCAGTACAAGCTGGCCGACGAGTGGCTGAACGACCTTGCGGATGCCCTGGGTATGAAGCGCTCCCGGGTGATTGTTTGTCCCGGGAACCACGACGTCGACCGCTCCGCGATCGGCGACGAACAACGGCAGCATCACGCCGACCTCACGGAGTGCGCACCGAACATGCTCGATGCAGCCGTCGACAAGCTTCTGATCGACGACAGCCCGGCATTGCTGGCGCCGTTGGCGAACTACAGTCGGTTCGCAGCCGGGCGGGAGGCCGGCCTCGACCGGTCATTGTGCTGGAAAACGTCGCTGTCTTTCGGCGACGGTTACCGCCTGCGGATTCGTGGCGCGATGAGTGTCATCAACAGCTGCGAGACTGACGGTCCAGGGACGATGGTGGTGCACTCAAACCAGTTTCGCGCCCCCCGCGAGTCCGGAGTTGCGCACCTGTTGATGATCCATCACGGCACCTGGTTTTGGCGAGTGCCGGACCCCGACCCGACTGAGTGCGGTCAGCACATCGTGCTCTACGGCCACACTCACCAGCCCAAGGTCCGACACATCGAGAACTGTGTCGAGGTGACCGCCGGTGCCGTGCACCCTGATCAGACAGCAGATCGGCCGAACTCCACTTACAACATTCTTCGGTTGTCGATCTCGGACCCCGGGTCGGCGCCAACCGCGGAAATGGCCGTGCGGGTGACTCAACGCAGCTGCCCTGCTACCGCGGACCACTACGAGTTTTCAGGAGACCGGACAATCGTGGTCAACATCCCGAGCGCCAGCGCCAGCGCCAGCGCAGGCGAAAGTGAAACTGACGACGTTGACGTGTCCGAAGCGGGTGCGAACTTTGCGGTTAGCACGGAGCCCGAGGAGCGAGCGCCCCTCGACGACCCAGCTGGCAAGCCAGACGTGCGGCGCGATGTGGCGCTCGACTTTGAGCAACTCGGCATCGGCGACCGTCTCCGGGTCGTGGCCGAGCTCGGCCTCGGGATACCGGGGGCGGCGACCATGCGAGCCGAGTATCTGATCAGGGCGGTCGCCGAAGCGGTCCAAGAGAGAGATCTTGCGTTGCAGTTTTCCGAATCTTTGAAACGAATCAGGAGCTGATGTGCCCATACGAAAGCTGGTGATGGACGAGGACTTCTCCGATCACATGTACGCCCTCGGCGACGTCGATAGCGAACGGGTGACCGGACGATGGGGGATCCTCGATTCGCAGGTGGCGGCCACCGCAGTCGAGAACTTGCCAAGGCTGGTCCAGATTGCACATGGTGTACGTGGCGACCGGGACGCGGACCGCTGGTTTTGGGGGCCGTTCAAGGACGCAGACTCAACGTTCAAGGTTGTTGACGCAGCGCGCCTCCACGCAACGCTCGCGGCGTTCTGGCTCCGCGCCCGCATTCGTCGTGGCGGCCAGTCCCTCGACGCCCACCTGGTGAAGCTCGCCGCCTTGCAGGGTTTGGAAACGCCGCTTGAAGGGCTGCACGATCTGGCATCGCATTCGCTATTGCGGCGGCCGACGTCGCCGCCGACTGCAGCGGGGGCTCTGAAGGTTTGGGACGGACCCGACGCAGAACAGGACACAGATCAGCGTCTCAACACCCTGGCCACTGGCACCGAAGCGGTTGTTTCCGAACTCGCGACGCGAATCGAGCAACTTGGGATTTGGGCTCGGGACGCAGAACTCCGGTTCGATCGGGAGCACCGGGTCATCGAGTGGCTGCTCGCCGGCCAGCGTGCTGACGGTCAGCAATGGGAGGACCTTGACGCAGGCGCAGTCATCCTCGACGCCGCCAACGAACTGGCTGCGATAGTCGGCGGCCCTCCCCAGCCACAGCATGAGAACATCCTTGGTCAGATCTTGAAGCTGGCAGAAGTCAGCGTCGACGGCAGCGGCATCGACCTCGCACCGGCGACCACTCCGACAGCAGTCGTCACCTACGTGGGCCTCGCTGACCTCGTGCCTCTGAGCGTGACGCGCAACTCCGTCAACGCGCCGTCGTTCGACATTGCTCGGCGCGCGATGTGGGAGCGCGCTGCACTCGACCTGTGGGCGTCCAGCACGTGACCGACGTTGCTGAAGCCGACGAGCAGGAGGAGGCAGGCGGTCAGTGCACCCGTGGAGACTGCCCAGCGAACGAGGGTGGCGAGTGCATGCTGGGGGTCGATCCAGTCATTGACTGCGAGGAGTACCAGCTTGGCGCTGACACCGGTGCGGACGAGGACGAGCCTGAGGTCGAGGTGTACCGATTTCCCAACGGGGAGGCGCTTACTGCGCAAGGCCTGTCGGGCGTGCTGGCCGGGCAACGTCCCGTGATCGTGGTTCCACTAGGTGACATTGACGCGGGTAAGACAACTTTGATTGCGCTTCTCCACCAGATGCTTTGTTCCGGGTCGATGCGCCATTGGCGGTTCGCCGGATCGACCACATCCGTTGGATTCGCCCGCAGAAACTTTCTCGCATCGATTCGTTCTAAACGCGCCACTCCGAAGACGAGACGTACTTCCCGAGGGGAGAGCGGGCAGTACCTTCACCTCGACCTGCGATCAACGGTGACCGACGGCCTCTACCGCCTCCTTGTAGCGGATGTGTCGGGTGAGCACGTCAATCAACTTCGGACCGGCCTCGTGGATCTCGCCGTAGAGGAGACCGTTGGTCGGGCAGACCACATCCCGATCATCATCAGTGGCGCCGTGCTCTCAACAGGAGCGGGTCGAGCAGCGCAGGAGCTAGCAACTCGCACGATGCTGGGCATGTTGAAGGCGAAACTCGAGCCGACCGCCTCGTTCTCCGTTGTGATCACAAACCTCGACAAACTTGGCGACGTCGATCCGAACGCGTTCGCAACGCGGCTCGTCGCTGGCACTGTCGCCGAGGGAGCGAAGGTCTTCGCCACCGCCGACCGTCCCGGAGGCGGAGCAGTGCGGGGTCAGGGAGTCGAGGAGTTTCTCGAACACCTGCTTGCTGAACAGCCTGCGTTGGCCGCCGCCAGCGCTCCAGCCCATCCGGAACCGTCCGGCACGGTGAAACGGTTCTGGAAGACGGTGAAGCCGTGACCGACGCTGTTCGCTTGTGCCTCGTTGGCCTCCCAGACACCGGCAAGACGACGTACATCGCAGCCCTGTGGGCCTATGTGAACTCATCGGGGCCTCCGGAGCGTTACCACGTCGTGCGTCCACCCGGGAACGCGAAGTACCTGACGGAGATCGCTGACGCTTGGGTTCGGGGTCAACCACTCCCTCGGAACGATTCGACGGACACCCCGCAGATTTCGTTTGGCATTGGCGCAGAGGGCCAGCGCGACCTCGAGTTCGCGCTCCCAGACCTGCGTGGAGAAGTGTTCAAGACGATGGTTACGAAGTTTCAGGCGGGCTTGACGATCATCGACTTGCTCACGGACGCAGACGTGCTGCTCTTCGTAGTAAGCGCGAAGAACGCCCGAACCTTCGGCGCGCTCGCTGAGGTCGGGTGGGACCCGCCGCCCGAAGGCGAGCCGGAGCCCGACGTTGATCTCGAGGAGCTCGACAGCGATTTCCTGAACACCGAACTTCTGCAAAAGCTCTGCTATCTCTACGCTGAGACCGTGATGCCACCCGTCGTTGTGGTGATCTCTGCGTGGGATCGGATGGTGGATGCCTGGGCCGCCGAGGAGCAGCTCGCCGAGGCCGAAGGCCGGGAACCTCAGTCGACGCCGTTGCCGCCCGTCGACGTTCTCGCCCACATTCAGCCGGAGTTCGCGCAACGGATCGCCGAGGTGGCCCGAGCCAGCCCTGTGCACATCATCGGCCTGTCCTCGACCGGTGGGGACCCCGAAGCGAACCCTGCGCTGCTCGAACAACCGTTGGACGAGCGGCCGTACTCGATCGATGGCGAAGGTGTTCGAACGCACATTGACCAGTGGCTTGTGTGGTTCGCGGAGATTTCCGGTTGAGCGAGCAGTCTGACCGCGTGGAACCAATGGTCCATCAGGCGATCCACGGCTACCGCCATGGACATCAACTCTTGGCGACCTCGATTGGTCTGGATGACGATCTAGCGGTCGCGCTGGCGAACCTCAGCGATAGTGCATCCCGATCCCGGTCTGCTGACGGCCCGTACCTCACCGGGTACGGTCGCAGGGATGGCACATACGTGCTCGCCCGGACGTGGCCAGTGCTGGGGGCGGAGCGGCCGAACACAGTGATCACCCGCAGCCTGATCATCCCTCCGAAGGCTGTCGGCAAGGTCGATGGCGCCTTCCTTCGGGGGCTACTGACGGAACCTGATCCTGAAGTTCGAGAACTCCTGCCCGTGCCGATTTCTGCCAGGCAGCACCCAACCGGCCTCGACCCGGACGAGGCGGCAGTGGCGGGGTCGTACTACGTGAGCGCACGGCCGATTTCTGGATTGGGAGCTGATGAGCGGGAGCGCGTTGCGTTGGCCATCTGGAGCCAGCTGTGGACTCCGGCACGCCAGGAACTTTGGTTCTGTACCGTGCCCGACACTCAGCGTTTCGAGGATCGGAAGCGGGTACTTCGCTTCGCAACGGAGCCGTTCGGCCAGACTGACCTCGCAAGAATCCAAAGCAAGGTAGGGACAGCCGTCGACGACTTGGTACGGCCGGGCGGGTTTCGGACATTCGTTCACTTCGTGGGATCAGGTCAACGGTCAGCGACTCTGATGCCGATGTTCGACGAGGCGTTCCGACTGCTGGACGAGCCCGGGACAGCGGTCGTAGATCGGTTCGTGCGGCTTCTCCTGGAGGCCGATGCTGCGCAGCCAGACCGCTTGCGACGTCTGAAGCGGAGGACGCTTGGGTTCGAGCGCGGGTTCCCCCGTTGGCGTGCCGATCCAATGACTGTCCTAGCAGAACTCGCCACCGGCCAGCTCGGCGACAGCGTGTTGAGAGCGGATGCGTCGCTGGAGCGTTGGATCCCGCTCTGGTGGAACATCGATCCGGCGCGCGCTGTCGACCTCATCGGGGCCGCCCGATCTACAGAACTTGACGTGCCTGTCGAGCACCGCACTGCCCGAGAAGGCCTCGCCGACGCGTTCGCGAGCTCGGCGAGTTCACTGATTACTCCCGAAACTCTCGTGGTCGCCGCCCGAATGGCTCCGGACGCGGCCCGTGCAGCGTTGTGGGAGAGAGCAAGCGAACCGATGTGGCGGGAATGGGTTCATCTGCCGAACCGCTCCTGGTTCCTAGATCATCCTCATGACGGCACGGTATTCGAGCCCGCAGTCCGCGCAGCCCGGCCGCACCCGGATGCGCTTCGTGATCTGCTGCGAAAGCATCCTGATGCTGTGCTCGAGCTCGTCGACGAGATTGTGAGAATGCCCCGTCGTGAGGACGACGAAATCGATCCGCCAAAGGATGCGAACAAGCGGTTGAAGCAGATGCTCGAGAATGGCGACGTGCGTTCGGGAGCGATCCTTCGAATCGCCGACGTTGAAGACGTTCCTCAGATGGTTCGAGACGATGCATTGGCGGCCGCGACGATGAGTCCCGATCTTGTAGGAACCGTTGCAGCGTACGCCGTAGCCCGTTTCAGCCAGGATGACACCCTCGTCAAGCACGGGGCGGTGGCGTTCGCTCGTCTGTATGACGCGCTGGCCTCTAGCGATGCTTCTCCCACGTGGGAGAAGCTGTCGAAGGTCGTAGGCGACCGGAACTCGTGGGATCGGTGCGGCCGCCTCGCCCAGGATTTTGCGAAGCAGGTCAAGAAGCGGCCTGCGATTGTTCAGGATCAGGTGCTGTCCGCAGTCGCTCGCCGCTCGGTCACGCTCGCTGATGTGGTCTCCCGGTACGTCGAACTGGACGAACCGCGCCGCCTGAAACGCTTTGGAACTCCCTGGTTCTAATGCATCTCGTCAGCTCGGGTCCTACGTTCAAAGAAGACCCCCGGGACGCTGCCCCGGTCGCTGTTCTGGCCCGTGGCTGACGCTGCCCTTCCTCTGCCTCGCATTCCAGGCTGCGTGCAATGGCGTTCCAAAACGGCACCTACTCCAGATACGAGGCCTCGCTATCAAGGCAGGTCATCCTCTAGTTCCCGAGGCCCCAACCCGGCGAAGGCAGCCTCGATCGTAGAGGACGGTCGCACGGCGAGCACCTGCGAATGCCTCACCCGCCCGGGCCGTGGCAGAGTCGGGCCATGCAGGTGCGAGACGGCAACGGCAACTCGATCGAGATCCGCGACGCGTACGGCGTGCCGCGGCCACGCCCGGCGGGCCGGCCATGGGTGATGGTGTGCATGGTCTCCAGCCTCGACGGATCGACCGTGATCGACCGTCAGTCCGGCGGACTCTCCAGCGACGCCGACCGCGAGGTGCTGTCCACGCTGCGATCGCTCGCCGATGTGATCGTCGTCGGCGCGAGCACGGTGCGCATCGAGGGCTACGGCCCGCCGAAGAAGCTGGGTCAGCGCATCGGCGTGGTCAGCAGCCGCGGCGATGTCGATGCGAACGGCGACCTGTTCCGCTCCGGCGCCGGGTTCCTGATCATGCCCGAGGATGCTCCGCCGTCGTCGTTGCCGTCGGTGCGCGCCGGGGTCGGCAAGCTCGACCTCACCGCGGCGCTCGCTCAGCTCGGTGCCGATCTCGTGCAGGTCGAGGGTGGGCCAGGGTTGAACGCATCGATGGCCGACGCCGACCTGATCGACGAGCTCAACTTGACCATCTCGCCGCGCATCGCCGGCGGCGACGGCGCTCGCGTCACGCACGGCGCGTCGCCGATGAACCGGCCGATGCGCCTCGCTCACGTGCTGCAGGACGACGGGTTCCTCTTCACCCGGTACGTCCGCATCGACTGACTCGCCACGAGCCGGGCGTGGTCTGGGAACGATCCACCGACGGTCGGTAGCGTCGGCGATCATGCTGCTCTACGGCGTCATCAACGCCAGCCCGGACTCGTTGCACACCGAGTCGATCGTCCGCTCCCCCGCCGAGGCAACGGCACGAGCGCAGCAGCTGCTGGCCGACGGCGCCGATGCGTTCGACCTCGGCGGGCAGGGTTCCACCGACATCGCCGAGGTCGTGCCGTGGCAGGTCGAGTGGGAGCGCCTCGAGCACGTCGTTCCAGCGCTCGCCGCGTTCGGCGTCCCGTTGAGCGTCGACACGTGGCGACCGGAGGTGGCACGCCAGGCGCTCGCCGCCGGCGCCACCGTGCTCAACGCGGCCGATGGCATGCAGCACGACGAGATGTGGCGTGTCGTCGCCGACCACGGCGTGGATGTCGTCGTGCCGTTCCTGTCCGGCCCGAACCCGCGCGAGATGGCGATGGTCGAAGCCGATCCCGTCGGCACGATCATCGAGTTCTTCGAAGCACGCCTCGCCGACGCCGATCGCTACGGCTTGCGCCAACGGTGCATCCTCGACCCTGGCACCGGGTTCGCCCCATCGAACTGGCCGTGGGAGCAGCGCTACCTCTACCAGAAGGAGGTCTACACGCGGCTCGACGAGCTGCGTCGGTTCGACCTCCCGATCTACGTGGCCCTGCCGTGGAAGCGCACCGAGCAGCACGACGAGCTGCTGGAGATCGTCGTGCGCCAGCAACCGGAGTACGGCCGAGTGCACCACCCCGACCGCGTCAGGACGCTGGAACGTCAGTTGGGGTTGGCCGACCGCTGAGCGACCTGCCGTCGCGCCAGCGCGACGGGCGGCCGCTCCGTCAAGTTCAGCGGGACGATCGAACCATCGGCTCGCGTCAACGTCGGCGCGAGCACCTCCATCGCCGGATCGAGGCGCGACATCGCCGTGCCCATCACCTCGGCGGCCTGCACGGACAGCGAGTGCAGGCTCCGGTGACGATGGTGTCGGACACCGAGGTCGACCTGGCCGATCGCCGCTGCACCGTGCTCACGGGCGACGTCGATCAACATGGCGATCTCCACGCCCCACCCCTCGACGAACGGGATCGCCTCCAGCGCCTGCCGGCGGCCGGCGAACTCGCCCGACAACGGCTGCGCCAGCCCGGACAGCTCGGGCATGTAGAGCGACAGCAGCGGACGCGCCACGAGCTCGGTGGTCCGTCCACCCCCACCGAAGTTCTCCGGCCGTTCGTATGCGGCCTTCACCAGGTGGACGCCCGGATCGTCGAGCAACGGGGCGACGAGTTGCACCACCCAATCCGGGCGGAACGACGTCACATCCCCGTCGCACCAGACGATGAGGTCACCGGTGGTCGCCAGCAGCGACGCCCACAGCGCGTTGCCCTTCCCGTGGCCCGCACCGTGCGAACGATGGACGTCGTCGATGCCGATCACCTTCGCTCCAGCGGCGGCGGCCACGGACGCGGTGTCGTCCGTCGACCGGTCGTCCATCACGACCAGCTCGTCCAGCAACGGCACCCGTTCGAGCAGCGCACGCCGTGCCGCGGTGACCAGCTCGCCGATCGTACCCGCCTCGTCGCGACACGGGAAGCACAGCGAGATCGTCCTGCCCGCCTTCCGCTCTGCCAGCTCGCCGGCGTCCCAGCGGTGCTCGAAGGTCCGACACCCGTCGACTCGACCGGTCATGCGTGCAGCTGCAACTGCAGAGGTCCACGAGCGTGCACGCCCTCGGGCGGCAGCGTCGTCTCCCAACCCGCGGGGCACCGCTCGGGCGCGACCTCGGCCAACGGCGCCAGCACGAAGCGACGCTCCGCGTACCGCGGGTGCGGAACGGTGAGGCGCGGGTCATCGATGCGCACGTCGTCGTAGAAGAGCACGTCGACGTCCAACGTCCTCGGGCCCCAGCGCACCACACGTTGCCGCAACGCCTCCGCCTCGATCAAGCGGCATCGGCGCAGGAACGCGTACGGATCCAACGGGGTGGAGACGGCAACGACCATGTTCAGGTACGCACCCTGGCCTCCCGGACCACCGACGGGATCCGTCTCGAAGACCTGCGAGGTGCGCACCACGTCACGGAGCGAGTTCACGGCCAGGCGCAAGTACGACTCGCGGTCACCCAGGTTGCTCCCCAACGCGACGATCGCCAGATGAGGATCGCGGGCGACGGACTCGTAGTCGCCCGAACGTCGGAGCACCCGGACGGCCGTCGATGTGACCGCTTCCGGGATCGGTGGACGCAGCTTCGTCACCGTGACCTCGACCGTCTCCACGCGATCGATCGTCAACAGCAGTTCGGCAACCCGGTCGGCCAAGCGCTCCAACAGCTCGTCCTTGCACTCGCGCACCAACCCGGCGACGCGCTCGGCGACGTCGCCGTAGTCGGCCGTGTCGGCGAGCTCGTCCGAGCGACCCGCGTCTCGCAGGTCGACGTGGAGCGTCAGATCGAGCTGCACCGGCTGTGCGATCTGGCGCTCGTGCGGCAGCACGCCGACGGTCGTCATCACGACGAGCTCTCGAACTTCGATCCGGTCAACGGTGGTCATGCGATGCCTCTCGCGCGCCGCCTCGCGCCGATCAGGGGGATGCGATCAGGCTAGTGAGGGGCACTCGGATCCCCAAGTGGAGCTCGACGCACGTCCACGCCGACGGGGTCGAGGCGTACGCTCCGGCACATGCGGTACGCCTTCTCCACCTCGCCACAACGCACGACCTGGCCGTGGATCCGGGACGTGTGGAAGCGCGCCGACGCCCTCGAGGTGTTCGAGTCGGGCTGGACGTTCGACCACCTCTACCCCTTGTTCGGCGATTCGACCGAGGACTGCATGGAGGGCTGGATCACGCTCACCGCCGCGCTGCACGAGACCGAGCGGCTGCGCGGCGGCGTGCTCGTGACGGGGATGGTCTACCGCCACCCCGGCGTGCTGGCCAGCATGGCCTCGACGCTCGACATCACGTCCGGCGGCCGGCTCGAGCTCGGGATCGGCGCCGGGTGGAACGAGGAGGAGTGCGACGCGTTCGGCATCGAGCTGGGCACGCTGCGCGAGCGGTTCGATCGCTTCGAGGAGGGCCTCGCCGTGATCACCAGCCTGCTGGCCAACGAGACGACCACGTTCGACGGTCGCTACTACCGACTGAACGCGGCGATGAACAACCCCAAGCCGATCCAGTCGCCGCTGCCGATCTGCATCGGCGGCACGGGTCGTCGCCGCACCCTGCCGCTCGCCGCGCGGTACGCACACCACTGGAACTTCAGCGGCACGGATCCGGCCGAGCTCGCCGCGTGCCGCGAGGTCCTGCACGTCGAGTGCGCCAAGGCAGGCCGCGACCCGGGCGAGATCACGTGCAGCGCCATCCTGCGATACGCGGGCGACGACGACGTGCTGCGCCAGTCGGCCACCGCGATGTCGGCCGCCGGCGCCGATCTGGCCATCATCTCGATCCCGAAGGACGCGCCGCCGTCGGTGATCGATCAGATCGCCCGAGCGTTGCCAGCCCCCTGACCTCCGTACATTGGTGCCATGACTGCAGCGCGCATCGGTGACCTGACGATCGAGTTCGAGGAGACCGGCGAAGGCACCCCGTTGCTCCTCGTCATGGGGCTGGCCAGCCAGCTCATCCACTGGCCGGACGCCTTCGTCCAGCAGATCGCCGATCGCGGCTTCCGGGTCATCCGCTACGACAACCGCGACATCGGGCTGTCGACCAAGATGACCGGCCCGGTGCCGTCGCCCGGGCGCACGATCGCCAGCCTGGTCTCGCCCCGGTTCGCCAAGGCCTCGTACCTCCTGAAGGACATGGCCGACGACGCCGCGGGGTTGCTCGATCATCTGAGCATCGAACGGGCCCACGTCGTCGGCGTGTCGATGGGCGGGATGATCGCCCAGTCGCTGGCGATCGGTCACCCGAGCAAGGTCGCCAGCCTGACCTCGATCATGTCCAACACCGGCAGCCGCCGGGCCGGCCGCCCCGCGGTCTCGCTGATCCGCCGGATGCCGAAGTACCTGAAGTCGACGCCGGAGACTGCGATCGAGGATGCCGCTGCCATCGGACGGCTCGTCGCCGGCCCTCACTTCGACGAGGCCGAGGAACGAGCAACGATCGCGCGCGCCAACGCTCGCAGCATCGACATCGAGGGCACCGCCCGGCAGAGCGCGGCGATCGCTGCCAGCCCGGACCGTACGAAGGACCTCGGCCGCGTGACCGCACCGACGCTGGTGATCCACGGCCTCGTCGACAAGCTCGTGCAGCCCTCCGGTGGCATCGCGACGGCGATGGCCGTGCCCGACGCACGCCTGCTGATGTTCCCCGACATGGCCCACGATCTGCCCCGGAACCGCTGGGACGAGGTCATCGACGCGATCGTCACCAACACCGAGCGCGCCGCCGTCCCTGCTCGATCACGCTGACCGTTCGCGCCGGTCGCGTCACGACGTCGCGTCAGCGGCGAGCCCGCACCTGTCGACGACGGATCGCCAGCTGGGCGAGCGCTCCGAGGGCAACGAGGCCGGCACCGAGCGCGAGCGTGGTGTCGACGTCGCTGCCGGTGCGCGGCAGGGAAGCACTCGACTTGACCCTGATCGGCGCGGCGTTCGCGGCCACGAACGACTGCGAGTCGACGCGACATCCGTGCTGCTCGCTCGCCCAGGTGCCGTCGACCGTTCCGGTGAGCGCATCCACGCCCGAGGCGGGCGCGCCCGATGCGCCTGGGGCGATCGTGATCTGCTCCGCGTAGCTGTGGGCGACCGCGGTGGTGAACCGCTCGCCCTCGGACTGGTACTCGCCGTTGCCACGGTCGACGACCACCGACACCGCGGCGATCCGGTTGTCGCTGTTGCACTCCCACGTCGCGCTGGTGGTGGCGATGGCGTGCTGGTGCAGCCCTCCGATGATCGTCACGATCCGATCACCGAGCACCGACATCGGCGGGAGATCAGCGACCTGGATCACGTCGGAGCTCGTGCCGGGCGCCGTGAGGTCGGCGACGGTGCGCTGCGTCGAGAGCGTCGGGCGCCAGATCGTCTGCGCGTGCGAGTTGCAGTCACGGTGCGACGCGATCTCCTCGCCGTCGATCGTCGCCGTCTCGAACGCAACCAGCACGCCGGTCCCATCGGTGGGCACGATCACGGTCGGCATCGTCACCCGGCCGGCCTGCCCCTTCGACGTCACCGTGAAGGTCTGGGTTGCCGTCAGCCCGACCAACGGCGTGCACTCCATGACCGGGTTGCCGCCGGCGTCGATCTGCGGCGACCCGTTGACCGTCGTCTGCGTTGCCGTCTGCCAGACCAGGTCCAGCGTCACCTCACCCACCGGAAGGCCGCACCAGTCGACGACGTCGGCGATGCCGTCGCCGGGTCGGGCGATGTGGCCCCCCACGTCGGTCTGTGCACTCGTGGCGATGTGCGGCACGTAGATCGTCTGGGCTTCGTCGTCCAACGAGAGGTGGGTGGCCACGACACGAGCGCCGATCCGCACGGTCTCGCCGGCGACGAGGACCGTGCACGCGTAGCCGTCGCCGACGGTGAAGTGCACGTCGACGTCCTGGGCCGGCGACGTGGCGACGAAGGTGGTCGTTGCGGTGATCCCCGTCGCGGTTCCCGTCCCGTCGTCGTTGCGCGCGTGCAGCTCACCGTCCACCGAGTACTCCGTGCCGGGCACCAGCCCGTCGCAGTGCACGCGGTCCGTCACGGGCCCTCCGGTCTCGGCCAGGAGGTGGTCGCCGTCGGCGTCGTCGGCCAGCGTCGTCGCGCACGTCGGCGAACCGACGACGTTCGTCCACACGAGCTCCACGGCTGCCGTCGCATCGGTCGCGACGAGCACGGTCTGGCACGCCGATGGCAGACCGAAGGTCCACCACGACGGGGTCGTCACCTCACACACGGAGTACGTCCCGGCGGTCACCGCAACCGCACTCGTTCGGCCGTCGGCACCGGTGGTCGCCGTCCCGAAGTCGCGGCCGTCCTCGCGCACGACGGTGAAGCCGAACCCGGCCGCATCCGGTGGGGTGATGTCCGTCTGGTCGAACACCTTGCGGATCACCAGCAGCTCAGGGCTCGGTGAGTTCACCACGTTGACGACGGTGGGTGCGTCGGCGTCGTTCGACATCGGCCACGGCAGCGCCACGTCGGCAGCTTGCGCCAACCCGTTCGTCGGCGGCACCTCACGGGCGACCAGCGGACCGGTCACCCCCGTGGGGTCGATGCCGGGGAAGGTGACCAGGCCGCCGCTGACCGTTCCGGTGGCGACCACCTGGCCGGCGCCGTTGTCGTCGATCAGCTGGAACTGGAGGCCCTCGACGGTGAAGTAGGGATCGGTGGACGTCTTGTCCACCTGTCCGTAGGTGAGCGGCGTGTTCTCCGTGGCAGATGCGTTGGATCGGATCTCGACGTACGTCGCCGGCTGGATGACCAGATCCTGACCGCCGGACTGCACGTACACCGCCGCGCCACCGGGCCCGTCGACGATCGTCGAGACCGTCCACGTGTCGATGTTGCCGGCGCCGTTCGCGAATGCGATCGGGTACGTCACCGAGCCGTCGCTGCCCGTGATGCCGAGCGGCGGGCCGCTCGGCACGAGGTTCGCCGATGACGTCGCCGCATCGAACCGGACCGTCAGCCCGGGGATCGGGTTCCCGTTGGCCGACGTGACGATGGTCGTCGCCGTTCCGTTGACCACGTCCAGCCCGGTGAACGAGGCCCACGGCTGCTGCCACGCGGTCGAGATGGCCTGCAGGTCCTGCGCCGCCTGGTTGGCCGATGAGCTGCTGGTGGCAACGGCGACCGAACCGCCGACGGGTCCGTCGCCGGCCACGAAGTGCGCGTAGATCCACTCACCGGCCCACCACTGGTTGAGGGTGTGGGTGACGCCGGCGATCACGAACGGCGCAGTGCCAGGAACGCCTGCCTGCAGCATCGCCACGGTCGGCTCCAGCAGGAACCGAGCGGTGCCCAGCTCGTCGACGAGCTCAGGGTGGATCGGGAGCAGCGCCTGCCCGATGGGATCCCAGTCCAGCATCGACACGGTCGGGTTGCCGCCACCCCACGCCGGCGGGTGCCCGGAGCTGTCTTGCACGCAGGTGCCGACGATCCAGTGCTCGCCGGGACCGGTGTCCTCGTCGACGGCGTAGGAGCCTGCCCAGCGGGCGCCGACCGCGGTCGTCACATCGATGCCGTAGCCACGGCACGACCCGCCCGGCACACCGCCAGGACAGGGGAACGCGGCGAACGTCACGGTCGCCGAGGTCGCGACGAACACGAGCGAGCTCGCCACCACGATGGCAACGGCGGCGACGAGCGGCAGGGCGCGTCGAGGAAGCGTCTTCATGATCAGCACAGGGCCCTTCCGGGGATGGCACGAGCACCGTCAAGACGACTGGTTCGGTCGGCAGTGGAGCTCGCTCAGGATTTGGGGAGCTTCCGGCGTGCCTGGAGCACGAAGCCGGTCACATCCGATCTGTGCGTGTCCGCCGCACGCCGTTCTGACGCACGACCGTCGATCCCGTTACGGGAAAAGCAACGAAATGTTGGATGCCGATCAGCGCGGCGGGCGACTGGTCAGGATGCGGTCGTCCAGTCGCCGCCGCAGGTGGGCCATCACCGGCGTGAAGCCGAGCCCGGTCCAGAACGATGTCGACGTCGCGTTCGCTGTTGCGAAGTGCAGCGACGCTGCCGAGTGCCCATGATCGCGAGCCCATCGGAACGCGCCGTCCGCGAGCGCGGCGCCGACGCCGCGGCCACGAGCGTCCGGCAGCACCGCCGTGGCGGCGATGTACGCGGCGCCATCGGGCACGTACAGCGGCGAGCCCAGACCCGGGCCCACGGAGACGATGCCGACGTCGACGCCGTCGACGCGCCCGATCACGAAGGCGTGATCGTCCGTGGCCAAGGCGTCGGCGAGCTCGGCCCGAACCGCGGCCATCGTCTCGTCTCGACGGTACGGACGGAAGATGGGGCTGCCGGCGTGGAACACCGACTCCTGATCGACGAGACGGTCGACGACGTCGAGGTCGTCCGGTGTTGCGATGCGCACCGTGACGCTGTCGGCTCCCGGCGCACGATCCACAGGTCGCAGGTCGCGCACCGCAACGAGGCTGATCCGACCGAAACCGAGCGCGAACCACGCCCGCTCCGTCGCCCGCTCCCCGATGGGCACGTGCACGACGTGATCGACGACGCCACGATCGAGCGCTCGCGCCGCGAGCACCTCGAACATGGCCGAGTACACGCGAGCTGCATCGACCTGCTCGGCAACTGCGTGCCCCTGCGCGAGGTGGACCGCCGCCCGTTCCGGCGAGTAGCGAGCGATCGACGACGTCGGGTCGGGAGCCGAGTCGAACGAGACGAGGAACCCGATGACCTCCCCGCGATCGATCGCGGCGACGCCGTCGGCGAACTCGAGCATCCTGCGCACGACGTCGGTGGTCCGTTGCGGGTCCTCGTATGCGCTCGGCAGCAGTGGGAACAGCCGCCGCTCCCGCGCGTGGCGCGCCGCGACCAAGGCTCCGGCCGACGCGCACACCGCGTCCGTGAGCTCGACGACCTCGATCATCCACTCCAAGCGTGGCACGTCCGGGCCCCGAATCGCCGCTGCAACCCTCGGGCGACCAAGATGGTTGCACACGACAAGAAGGATGACGAACATGACCGAGGCCCTGATCATCGATGCCTGCCGCACGCCGCGCGGCATCGGCAAGGTCGGCAAGGGTGCCCTTGCCGACATCCACCCCCAGCAGCTCGGCGCCACGGTGCTGGCCGCGATCCGCGATCGCAACGACCTCGACACGTCGACGGTCGACGACGTCATCTTCGGCACCAGCATGCAGGTCGGCACGCAGGGCGGCGATCTCGCACGCATGGCGCTGCTCGACGCCGGCTACGACGTGAAGGCGTCGGGCGTCACGCTCGACCGCTTCTGCGGCTCGGGCATCACCACCACGAACATGGCCGCCGCGTCGATCATGGCCGGGTTCGAAGACGTCGTCATCGCCGGCGGCTGCGAGATGATGTCGCTGCACCCGGCGCTCGGCGCTGCGCAGGCCGGTGTTCGTGCGCCACTGATGGACGCCGGCAACCTGCGTCTCCGCGCCCGCCACCCGCAGACGCACCAAGGCGTCGCGGCCGACGCGATCGCCACCATCGAGGGCATCCCGCGCGAGGCGCTCGATCACCTCGCCTACGTGTCGCAGCAGCGCGCCGCACGCGCCATCGCCGAAGGCCGCTTCGACCGCAGCCTCGTGCCGGTGCACCGCGAGGACGGTTCGCTCGCCCTCGACCGCGAGGAGTTCCCGCGGCCGCAGACCACGCTCGAGGGTCTCGCCCAGCTGCAGGCATCGTTCGGTGCGATGGCCGACTTCCCGCTCGACGACCAGGGCACCACGCTGCGCTCGATGGTCCTCGCCCGCTACCCGGGCCTCGACATCACCCACGTGCACCACGCCGGCAACAGCTCAGGCGTCGTCGACGGAGCAGCGGCGATCCTGTTCGCCAGCCCGGAGGCCGCCAAGCCCAACGGCTGGACGCCGCGGGCTCGTGTCGTCGCAGCCGTCAACATGGGCGACGACCCGACGCTGATGCTCAACGCTCCCGTCCCCGCAGCGCGCAAGGTGCTCGACCGCGCCGGCCTCACCGTCGACGACATCGACCTGTTCGAGATCAACGAGGCGTTCTCGGTGGTCGCCGAGAAGTTCATCCGCGACCTCGACCTCGACCGCGAGAAGGTCAACGTCAACGGTGGCGCGATGGCGCTCGGCCACCCGATCGCCGCCACGGGAGCGATGCTGATCGGCACCGTGCTCGACGAGCTCGAGCGCACCGGTGGCCGCTACGGCCTCGTCACCATGTGCGCCGCCGGTGGCATGGCGCCCGCCGTCATCATCGAACGCATCTGACCCGAGCGTCGGTCGGCGAAGGGCCGGCAGTGAGTGGCCGCGCTCAGCGGACGATCACGACGGGCACCATCGCGTAGTCGAGCACGCCGGTCACGGTCGATCCGCCGAGCACGTTGCTGAGCGCGGTGTGGCCGCGAGAGCTGACGACCAGCACATCTCCGTCGAGCACTGAGTCCATCAGCGCCGCGACGGGAGCCTGCTGCACGAGCTGGCCGTTGACCTGGCTGCTGCAGCGATCTCGCGCCAGCTCCACCGCTCGATCCAGGACGCACGCCCCATCGACCTTGATCAGATCGCGGACGCGCGCCTCGCTGTTGGTGAGACCGTACGGATAGTCCCAGGCGTGGACGACCACCAGCTCCACCCGGTGCAGGTCGGCCTCGTCCGCCGCCCAGATCACCGCGCGATCGCTCGCCGGAGAACCGTCGACGCCGACGACGATGCGGTTCGGCCGGCCTTTCGTCGCCGCGCCACGGACGATGACCACGGGACAGACGCTGTGCCGAGCCAGCCAGCGAGCGTCGTTGCCGAACAGCAGCCCTTTGAAGCCCTCGTGCTCCGACGCTCCGATCACCAGGAGGTCGTCGGGCGAGATGTGCTCGGTCAGCAAGGCGTGCACCGGCCCACGCGTGATCTCGATGTCGACGCTCAAACCCGCGTGCTCGTCGATCAACCGCTCGCGCATGGCGTCGGCGGAGCGCTTCGTCTCGTCGGCGATCTCGGCCACGGTGTCCTGCGGGATCCATTCACCGCCGTAGCCGACGGGAGGGATCGAGTAGCACGACCGCAGTCGAAGCGGCACGTCGCGCGCCATCGCTTCCGACGCGGCCCAGTGCCCTGCGTGCGTCGACGCGGCCGACCCGTTGAACCCGAGGACGATCTGTGTGGTCATGAGTCCACGATGGGCCGGTGCCGTCAGCGCCGCTAGAGGCTTCGGTCCTCGGCGGCCTCGGCACGGCGATCCGTGGCGACGAGGACCGACGTCGTCGCGTCGTGCGCCAGCGCCGCAGCCGTCGTCCCGAGCTGCCGCCCGAACCGGTGTCGGCCGCGTGCACCGATCGCGACGAGGTCCGGCTGCGTGTCGTGCACGAGCTCCACCAACCGCTTCGTCACGTCGCCACCGAACATCTGGGTGTGCGTGTCAGCGCCGGCACCGCGGAGCCGGGCGGTGGTCGCCGCGATGGCCGGTTCGAGCTCCGGGTGCCCCTCGTGCAGACCGATCACGGTCACCGTCGTCGTGTCGATCCAGGGCAGGTGGCACAGCGCCGTCGCCGCGCAGCGCGCGTCGGCCGAGTCGTCGAAGCACAGCAGCACCGAGCGGGTCCGACGTCCGTGGCGGACCACGACGAGCGGCGACGGGGGGTGCGCCATGAGCCACTCGGCCGTGCTCCCGAGGTGGAACGACTTGACGAGACCCGGCCCGCGGGCCCCGATGACGAGGAGGTCGGCCGGGCGCATGAGCGCCAGACGCGGATCCTCGAGCGCGAGGAGCTGCACGGACGAAGCGATCCGGCTCTCGTCGAACGGGACGCGGGCATGCGACGGCTCCCACGGCGACGGCACGGGCGCCTGCTCCCGGGCGCGGAACTCGGGCGGCGGCTCAGCGTGCAGGATCTCCAGGTTCCATCCCGGCCACGGGTGCGAGTTGACCCAGAGCCAGGCGAGATCGGACCCTTCCGTCATGTCGTCACCGAAGAGCAGCGTCTTCGGCGCAGCGACATGGCTGGAGCTGTTCATGACATCACGATGACCCCGAGGCGCCGCGATCGTCAGAGCACAACGTCACCAATGGCCGTCGATCAGATGTGTCCGTCGGCCCTACCGACACGGCGCCCAACGGATCATCGTCGAGCCATGGTTGGGGATCGATCACCGAAGATGCGAGCGTTGGCCGACGACGAGTGCTGGGCACGTTTGCGGGGCGAGACACTTGGCCGGTTGGCCTTCGAAAACGGCCGCTTCCCGATGATCCTCCCCGTGAACCACACGTGCCACGACGGGTTGATCGTCGTGCGGACCGACGGCGGCACGAAGCTGGAGAACGTGCCGATGCACCCCGTGGCCTTCGAGGTCGACGGCGTGACAGCATCGGCCGGTTGGTCCGTCGTCGCCCTCGGCTCCGCCCGCGAGGTCACCACCGCCCTCGGGCCGCGCTACGAAGGCCTCCGACAGGCCGACGTGCCGATCATGGCGCCCGGACGCAAGCCGTACTGGATCGCGATCGAGGTCGCCGAGATCAGCGGACGCGAGTTCGACATCGAGCCGCGTCGACCGTGACGGTTTCGGCGTCTCGGGTGACGTTCGACCCTGTTGCTCGATGAACCCGCCGGCGCACGCTGGGTCGTGAGCCGCCCTGCGCTTCGCCGGACGCAACGATCGGAGTCGATCATGACCGACACCACGACAGCCACCCGACCCGCCACCGACGATCGCCACGGCCGAGCCGTGCTCGATGACCTGCGGCCGCTCGGCCGCGATCTACGACGCGCCATCCCCGAGGTCCTCGCCGGCTCGGTGCCATGCACACGGCGACGTTCGCCGACGGATCGCTCGACCGACGGACCAAGGAGCTGATCGCGCTCGCGATCTCGGTGATCGAGCGCTGCGACGGTTGCATCGCATCGCACGCCGAGGGCGCCATTCGTGCCGGTGCGACGCCGGAGCAGGCTGCGGAGGCGATTGGGGTGGCGATTCTGATGGGCGGTGGCCCAGCGACGATCTACGGGCCGCGGGCGTTCGCCGCGGTCAACGAGTTCGCACGTGCGGCGGCGGCGCAGTGACCATCGTCGCGCCGATGAGCGACAGGCCCACGGGGTGACCTGGATGCGAGCCTGGATGGACGAACGCGACTACGAGAGCATCGACCAGCTGCGCGGCAGCGTCCGCCAGCACAACGTCCCTGACGCCGACGTCGACGAGCGTGCGAACTACTACCAGGTGCTCCACAGCTGGCGATGAAGGCCGCCTGGGTCAGGGCCGGCCGCGATGCGCTCCGCCTGGTCGACCGCCGGCATCGGGCTCAGCCCTTGGCTCGACTCGCTCGTCGCGCTGGCGTCACCCGCAGTGAGCGGCGGCGGCAGTGATCGCCTCGAGGTGGCCGTCGAGGCCGCCGAAGCCCATGCCCATCGTGTTGATCGTCAGGTGCGAGGCACCAGCGGCGCGCCAGCGCTCGACCTGCCGCTCGAACGCGTCGGGCTTGTCGGCCTGCCACGTGACGCGGCCTTCCATGCCGATCGTCGACGGGTCTCGACCGGCCGCCGCAGCAGCATCGGCGATCACCGCCAGCGCGTGGTCGAGGTCGTCGCCGGGGCGGACCTGTGGGAACCACCCGTCGGCGAGCCGGCCGATGCGTCGATACGCGGGTTCCGACGAACCACCGATCCAGATCGGGATCGGGCGCTGCACCGGCAACGGCGACAGGCCGGCGCCCTCGACGCGATCGAACTCGCCCTCGAAGCTGACCGACGCCTGCGTCCACAGAGCACGCAGCAACGGGATCTGCTCGCTCATGCGCTTGCCGCGCTGATCGAACGCCTGACCGAGCGCGGTGTACTCGACCGGGTTCCACCCGGCTCCCACACCGAGACGGAACCGTCCCTCGCAAAGGATGTCGACCTCCGCGGCCTGCTTGGCCACCAGCGCGGTCTGGCGCTGCGGCAGGATGATGATGCCGGTGACGAGCTCGACCTTGGTGAGTGCAGCGAGGTAGCCGAACATCACGAACGGTTCGTGGAACGTGGTTGCCAAGTCGTACGGGCCGCGCCAGTCGGCGTGCACTGCCGGGTCGGCGCCGACGACGTGGTCGTAGGCGAGGATGTGCGTGTAGCCGAGTGCGTCGACCGTGGAGGCGTAGGCGCGCAGCGCGCCGGGGTCCGAGCCGAGCTCGGTCTGCGGGTAGACGATGCCGATGCGCATCAGCGGAACCCGACCACGGGATGCGGTGTGTACGGCTCCTCGAGCCGTTTGATCTCGTCGGGCGTCAGCTCGACGTCCACCGCGGCGACGGCGTCGTCGATGTGCGCGAGCTTCGTTGCGCCGACGATCGGCGACGAGATGAACCGCTTCGACAGCATCCAGGCCAGCGCTACCTGCGCACGCGGCAGACCACGTTCCGCAGCGATCTCGGCGACTCGCTCGACGATCACGCCGTCACTGGCGACGTCGTAGAGGTGCTTGCCGAACTCGTCGGTCTCCGAGCGCGCGGTGGACTCGTCCCAGTCACGGGTCAAGCGCCCACGAGCCAACGGGCTCCATGGGATCACGCCGACGCCCTGGTCCTCGCACAGCGGCATCATCTCCCGCTCCTCCTCGCGGTTGAGCAGGTTGTAGTGGTTCTGCATGCTGACGAACTTCGTCCAACCGTGCTGCTCGGCCGTGTGCTGCGCCTTGGCGAACTGCCACGCCCACATCGACGACGCGCCGATGTACCGGGCCTTGCCGGCCTTGACGACGTCGTGCAACGCCTCCATCGTCTCGGCGATCGGCGTTCGAGGATCCCAGCGGTGGATCTGGTAGAGGTCGATGTAGTCGGTGCCGAGGCGGCGGAGGCTGGCATCGACCTCGGTCATGATCGCCTTGCGCGACAAGCCTCCGGCGTTGCGGCCATCGCGCATCGCGCCGTGCACCTTCGTGGCGATGACGACCTCGTCGCGATTGGCGAAGTCCGCCAACGCCCGCCCGACGATCTCCTCCGACGTGCCGAGCGAGTACACGTTGGCGGTGTCGAAGAAGTTGATGCCCGCATCGAGCGCGTGCCGGATGAACGGCCGGCTCGTCTCCTCGTCGAGCGTCCACAGGTGGGTGCCCTGGGTCGAGGTGCCGAAGCTCATGCACCCGAGGCACACGCGCGACACCTCCAAGCCGGTGTTGCCGAGCCGTACGTACTTCATCGCTGCCTCCATCGTGAACGCGTCGCCGAAGTGCACCCTACGGACAGCCGTGTGAACCGGCGCCACCGTGGGTACGAGGACGGCATGCTGACCATCCTCCTCATCATCGTCATCGTGCTGCTGCTCACCGGCGGCGGCTACGGCTGGAGCCGTTCGCGCCGCTAGTCCGGACAGCGCATCAAGTCGGGCGTGTTCGCATCCGGCGGGCACAGCTTCGGGTTGTACTGCGCGAACTTGCCGTCACGGTTCTCGTAACCCGGCACGACCCACGCGTGGAGCATCCACAGGTCGCCGCCGGCCAACCACGTGCCGGCACACTGCGCCTGGCTCTCCGTCTCCTCGCGGTCGACCCATCCGTTGACCACGCACAGACCCGTGTGCTGGTGCCACACGTCGTTCGGTCCGGCGAAGCCGATCGGCGTCGTGGGGTACTGCACCCAGTACGAGTAACCGACGAGCCGCGGCGTCTCGTGTCGTTCGTCGACGAGCAGCATCGCCGGATGCGCCGGGTCGAACGGCTTGGCGATCTGCGACCACTTCACCCAGTGCGTGCCGATGCCGGCGCCAGGCACGGATGCGCGCACGTAGCCCTGGGCTTCGATCTCCTCGATCGTGTCGAAGTGCTCCACCGAGTTCTGCGCCACCAACCACTGATCGGCGAACGTCGCCGCGTCGCCGGTGAACAGCGGAGTCTCGATCGTCGCTCCGTGATGGTTGTGTCCGTGGCCGTTCACCGGCCTCGCCGCACCGCTCTCGCCGAGCAAGACCACCGCGGCCTGCTCGTCGGGCCGGATGCGAGTCGGGTCGTGGGGTGTCAGCGGCGCGGTCGCGATCGAGGTCGTCGGCACCGGCGTCGAGGGCACGCCGTTCATGCGCTGGCTGCCGCCGCAACCGGCCACCACCAACACGCCACAGACCACCCAACCAACTCGCCACTTCCACGCCATCGGCACATCTTCGCGCCGCGCGGGGCTGCGTGTGTCAGCAGCCGAGCGTGTACGAGGTCATCGACAACGATCCACCGAAGTAGCCCTCGTTGACCACCCCGACCGGCGTGCCGGCGGCAGCGGCGAGTCCGGCGAAGTAGAGCATCGGGATGTAGTGGTCCGGTGTCGGCACCGCGCGTCCGAAGTCAGCGTGCTCGGGCATCGCGTTGACGTCGTCGGGCGATCCGGAGGTGAGCGCTTCGCGGACCGCATCGTCGAACCGATGGGCCCACGGCTCGCCGGTCTCGCCGGCGCCGAAGTCGATGATCCCGAGGTTGTGCACGATGTTGCCGCTGCCGAGGATCAGCACGTCGCGATCGCGCAACGGTGCCATCGCTGCGCCGAGTGCGACGTGCTCGGGCAACGGCATCGCGGCGTTGATCGCCAGCTGCACCACGGGGACATCGGCGTCGGGGAACATGTGCACGAGCACCGACCACGTGCCGTGATCGAGACCCCAGCTGTCGACGTCGGCGCCGATCCACGTCGGCTCGACCACGTCGGCGATCTCCGCAGCGAGCTCGGGTGCTCCCGGCGCCGGGTACTCGACGTCGAACAGCGCCTGCGGGAACCCGTAGAAGTCGTGGATCGTGCGTGGCGCAGCCATCGCCGTCACCGCGCTCGCATTGATGAACCAGTGCGCCGAGACGACGACGATCGCCCGCGGCTTCGGAATCGATGCACCGAACTCGCGCCAGGTCTCGGTGTACCGGTTGTGGTCGATCGCGTTCATCGGACTGCCGTGACCGAAGAACGCTGCGGGCATCATCCGGGCGATCCTACGCTCGGCTGCGTCCCCGCATCCGAGTACGGAACGCGCGCTGACCGCGCGCTCGGTACTCGGGTCGCCATCATCCGAGTACGGAACGCGCGCTGACCGCGCGTTCGGTACTCAAGTGCCAGCATCCGAGTATCGAGGGACCAGAGTTCGGCGACTACCGTGCCGCGTTCATGAACCTCGAGTCACTGTTCTCCATCTCCGGCAAGGTCGCTCTCGTCACCGGAGGGTCTCGCGGCATCGGCGAGATGATCGCCGCCGGCTTCCTCACCAACGGCGCCAAGGTCTACATCAGCTCGCGCAAGGCCGCTGCGTGCGACGCCACCGCGGCACGCCTCTCGGAGACCTACGGCGGCGAGTGCATCTCGATCCCCGCCAACCTGGCCGAGATCTCCGGCATCGATCACCTCACCGCGCAGCTGCGCGAGCGCGAGGACAAGCTGAACATCCTCGTCAACAACGCCGGCGTGTCGTGGGGTGCACCGCTCGACGAGTTCCCCGAGTCGGGCTGGGACAAGGTGTTCGACACGAACGTGAAGGGTGTCTTCTTCGTCACCCAGCGTCTGCTCCCGCTGCTGGAGGCCGGTGCCACCGCCGACGACCCGGCACGCGTGATCAACATCGGTTCCATCGACGGGCTGCGCACGCCGGTGTTCAACACCCACTCCTACGGCCCGTCGAAGGCGGCTGTGCACGCGCTGTCGCGCGAGATGGCCGCGAAGCTCGTGAAGCGCAACATCATCGTCAACGCGATCGCGCCGGGCCCGTACCCGACCTGGATGCTCAGCACCGGCGTCGGCGGTGGCGGCGACGTCGAGCACACCGACTGGGACATGGTCGAGTCGCGCAACCCGCGCGGCCGCATCGGCACCGCGGAGGACATCGCCGGCCTGGCGATCTTCCTGTCGTCTCGCGCCGGCGCCTTCGTCGTCGGTCAGGTCATCGCTTCCGACGGCGGCTCCGTCATCAGCTGACGGAGCGGCGACAAGTCATCGGATCCAGTCGACGATGCCGGCGATGAGGATCCCGAGCGACACGCAGCCGAAGATGATGGCGAACGGGAGCAAGACGATGTTACCGGCCGTCAGCGGCGAGTCGAGCATCGCCCGCCACCCACGGCCGCGGATCGCGCCGGCGTACGTCCAACCGAAGAACGCAGTGATGGCGACGCAGAGGAGGAACGGCCCGAGCATCGCTACTCACGCACCATCGATCCGAACCCGTATCGGCCCACCGACCAAACGTACCCCCGAGCGCAGGGGCACCGTTTGAACCGTGCTCCACCGCCGAGGTGGACCAGGGTTCACACGCGGGTCAGCCTTGGGAGCGCCGTCCGCGGCCTCGTTCGCGCCTCGTCTCGGCGGAGGCCGGGGTGCTGAGGATGCCGACCACGACGTCGACGAGGTCACTGATGAAGAGGCGGTCATCGCTGCGATCAGTGAGGCGCGAACGGCGGGCGAGCTCGCGGCTGGTGTGCAGGATGGCGATGAACCGGCGGTGGAAGCGCACCGCGTCAGGGTCGATCAACGGCTCGACCACCTTGCGCCAACGATCGAAGCTGGCCGTCTCGCCGAGGTCGGGGATCAGCGGCCGCGGCCGGTCGAGCAGGTCGGCGTAGATCTGCAGGAACGCCTCGCCGCCATCGGCATCCGCCAGCTTCGAAGCGATCGGCCGCACCAGGGCGGACGCCAGGCGACGGAGGTCGACGTCGCCGTGTGCTTCGATCTCGTCGAGCATGACGTGGCGAAGCGCCTCGACGGCCGGCAGGTGCTTGTCCATGATCGCCTGCAGGACGCCGTCGCGGTTCTCGAAGTGGTACTGCAGCGAGATCGAGTTCTTCGATCCCGAGGCGCGGGTGATCTCGCGCAACGACACGGCATCGATGCCGCGCTCGGCGAACAACCGCTCCGCTGCAGACAGAATCCGCTCCCGCGTCGAGTTGCCGGCCGCTTCGCTCATCGTGATACAGTTGCCTTACTCACACAGGCAACTGTATCGAACGAAAGCAGCAGGTGCTGACATGGCTGGTGGTGCCCTCAAGACAGCGAGCATGGACGACTTCGACCTCCGGATGTCCGAGAGCGTCCGTCCCCTCTACGAGGCGGTGAAGGCGTTCATCTACGACGAGGTCGATCCGATCACTGAGGAGTTCCATCGCCTCGGCGAGAACCGCGCCGAGCGCTGGAGCTGGGCGCCTGGCCAGCTGGAGCTGCTGGAGACCGTCAAGGTGAAGGCCCGTTCGCAGGGGCTGTGGAACTTCTTCCTCCCCAACGCCGACACGGGCGAGGGCCTGAGCAACCTCGACTACGCGTACATCGCGGTCGAGCTCGGCAAGAACCGGCTGGCCTCCGAGGCACTGAACTGCTCGGCGCCGGACACCGGCAACATGGAGGTGCTCGAGCGCGTCGGCACCCCCGAGCAGAAGGAGCAGTGGCTGGAGCCGCTCCTGCGTGGCGAGATCCGTTCGGCGTACGCGATGACCGAGCCGGGCGTGATGAGCTCCGACGCCAAGCAGATCCAGACGGCCGCCGTCCTCGACGGCGACGAGTGGATCATCAACGGCGAGAAGTTCTACATCTCCGGCGCCGGCGATCCGCGCTGCAAGGTGATGATCACGATGGTGCGCACCAGCCCGCACGCCGACACCTACAAGCAGCAGTCGCAGATCCTCGTGCCGATCGACGCTCCCGGCGTCGAGATCGTCGGGCCGATGTACGTGTTCGGCGCCGACGACGCGCCGCACGGCCACATGCACATCCGCTTCAACGACGTGCGCGTGCCGAAGAGCAACATCCTGTGGGGCGAGGGTCGCGGGTTCGAGATCTCCCAGGTTCGCCTCGGACCGGGCCGCATCCACCACTGCATGCGCTCCGTCGGCTCCGCCGAGCGGGCCATCGAGCTGATGGTCGATCGCGGGCTCAGCCGTGAGGGCTTCGGCAAGAAGCTGATCAACCTCGGCAAGAACATGGAAGTCATCTCCCGTGCCCGCATCGAGGTCGAGGCGATGCGCCTCATGGTCCTGCGTGCCGCCAAGGCGATGGACACGCTCGGCAACGCCGAAGCTCGCGTGTGGGTCAGCGCGGTCAAGGCGATGGTGCCGGAGAAGTGCTGCGACATCATCAACGAGGCCATTCAGATGCACGGCGCTGCGGGCATCTCGCAGTGGTTCCCGCTGGCCGAGATGTGGCACAGCCAGCGCACGCTGCGTCTGGCCGACGGGCCCGACGAGGTGCACCACCACGTCGTTGGCCGCGCCGAAGCGAAGAGCCGCGAGAGCGACCGCGCCTCGGGTGTCAGCAGCGAGCACATCTCTCGCGGCGCCACCTTCTCCGGGCCCTGAACGATTCCGGGCGGGATCCTTCTCGGATTCCGAGAAGGATCCCGCCCGGTCTCGTCGGTTCCCGCTACTTCACCGAGGCGGCGAACGAGTCGTCGACGGCAGCCGTGTAGGTGTCCTCCGGCTTGACGTCGTCGATCTTGCCCTGGTCCTTGTTGAACTGCGCCGCGGCGAACAGGTTGGTGGCCAACCCGCCGCCGAGGTAGTCGGCGCCCAGCTGCTCCTCTGCATCCAGGAAGACGAGATCACCGAGCTGGGCCAGCGCCTCCTCGGGGGTGATGCCGAGCTCGAGCGCGATGGCCTCGCTGGCCGCCTTCGGGTCGTCGCGGATCAGCTTGACGGCGCGGTCCTCTTCGGCCGCCCACGTGTTCACCGCGCCCGGGTACTTGTCGGCGAAGTCGTTGGTGACGATGGCCAAGTCGTAGGTCGTCTTGCCCTTGGCCGCGAGGTCCGCGCTGGTGACGAGCACGGTGCCGCCATCGGCGATCAGCTTGGCCAGGTTCGGGTTCCAGACGTAGGCGGCATCGATGTCGCCCTGCGTCCACGCCGCGTAGATGTCGTCCGGAGCGGCGTCGATGATGTTCACGTCCGTCTCGGCGATGCCCGCGTCGTCGAGCGCGGCGAGCAGGCTGAAGTGCGACGTCGATGCGAACGGCGTCGCCACCGTCTTGCCCTTCAGGTCGGCGAGCGTCGTGATGCCCGGCTTGGCGACGAGCGACTCGGCCTTGCCGATCACGTCGAAGATCCACGGGACGCGGTACTCGATGCCGGTCGAGATGCCGCGCGACGCGGGGCTGCTGCCGACCAGACCGATGTCGACCGCTCCGGCGAGCACGGCCTCGTTGACCGAGCCGCCGGAGTCGAACAGGTTCCACTCGATCGTCACGTCGGGCCCGAAGGCCTCCTCCAGCCAGCCGAGGTTCTTGACGATCAGGTCGCCGTTGGGCACCTGCTGGTACCCGATGCGGATCGTGTCAGGCAGGTCCTCCGCCGGTGTTGTTGCGGGCGCGGTCTCGGCACTCGTGCCCGGAGTCGTGCCGTCTGGTGCGGTTGCGTCGGGAGTGGTTGCTGCCGGAGCGGTCGGTGCCGCGGTGCCGGACGACTCGTCGTCGGAGCCGCACGCCGAAAGGGCCAGCGAGGCAACGCCGATCGCGGCAAGGAGTCGGATGGTGCGCTTCTTCATGTGTTCACGCTCTCTGTTGTGGGGGTTGGAGATCGGGTGGCGTCGGCGTCGGCGCGGCGCCACGGCGCGAGGACGCGTTCGAGGAGGAGCAGCAGCTGATCGATGAGGACCGCGGTGATGCCGATGACGATCACGCAGAGGATCGCCACGTCGGTGCGCAGCTCCTTCTTCGTCGCCCACGCCAGACCACCGATGCCGGGGATGCCGTTCGACGTCTCGGCGGCGACGATCGTCGTCCATGCGAACCCGCTGGCGACGCGGATGCCGGTGATGATGTCGGGCAGCGCCATCGGCACGATGACCCGGCGCAGGCGAGTCAGCCAGCCGCCGCCGAGCGAGCTCGCCGCGTCGACCAGCGAGCGTTCGACGCGGCTGATGCCGTTGATCGTCGCCAGCACGATCGGCGGGAAGGCGGCGATGAACAGCAGCCAGATCTTCGACGTGTCCTTGATGCCGAACCAGATGATCAGCAGGCTGAAGTAGGCCAGCGGCGGCAGGCTGCGGAGGAAGCTGATCCACGGCTCGACGATGATCCGCACTCGGCGCGAAGAGGCCAGCAGCAGCCCGAGCGGCGGGCCGACGACGATCGCCCAGAACAGCCCGTTGGCGATGCGCCACAGGCTGGCGCGCAGGTGCTCCCAGAGGAAGAAGTTGAACAGGCCGCGGCGGCGGCCCTCCGTCGTGACCGACTGGATGAACGCGTGCCACACGTCGCTGGGGTGCGGGAGGATGAGCCGGCTCCAGATGTCCAGGTCGGTCAGCACCCACCACAGCAGCAGGATCGAGCCGAGTGACACCGCGCGCAGCAGCCCGGTGCGAACGGGTGCGGGCAGCGCCGGATGGGACATGGGGCGGCAATCTAGGAATACCCGACTCAATTGGTCAAGTTTTCTCCAAAGTGGAATAGGATCTCAACATGCGACAGAACGAGCCGCCGTCATCTGGGCCTGCGGTCACGCTGCACTGGTTCTTGCCGACGGCCGGCGACAGTCGCACGGTCGTCCCGTTCGGACCGAACGGACACCGTCGGCCACCGACCATCGAGTACCTGGCCGAGATCGCCCAGGCCGCCGACCGGCTTGGGTTCGAGGGCGTGCTGACCCCGACGGGCACCTGGTGCGAGGACGCCTGGCTGGTCACCGGAGCGCTCATCCGCGAGACGAAGCGGCTGAAGTTCCTCGTCGCCTTCCGGCCCGGCTCGCTCACCCCGACGCTCGCCGCGCAGAAGGCGGCGACGTTCCAACGCATCTCCGGCGGACGGTTGCTGCTCAACATCGTCACCGGCGGCGACGCCGGCGAGCAGCGGCGCTTCGGCGACCGGCTCGACCACGACGAGCGCTACGACCGCACCGACGAGTTCCTCACCGTCCTGCGCGGCGCGCTGTCCGGCACACCGCTCGACTACGAAGGCCGCTACTACCACGTCGACGGGGCGACGGTCAGCGGCGGTCCGGTGCCGACCCCGCTCTACTCCGGTGGCGCCTCGGAGGCGGCCGAGCGCGTCGCCGCCAAGCACGTCGACGTCTACCTCGCGTGGGGCGAGCCGCCGACCATGGTCGCGCCCCGCCTGGCACGGATGCGCGAGCTGGCCGCCGAGCACGGTCGAAACCTGCGGTTCGGCATCCGCCTGCACACGATCACGCGCGACCGAGCGAAGGACGCGTGGGACGAGACCGAGCGGTTCCTCGAGCAGCTCGATCCGGCGATGGTCGAGCTGGCACAGCAGTCCCTCAGCAAGAGCCAGTCCGTCGGTCAGCAGCGCATGGTGTCGTTACACGGCGGGTCGCGCGAGGACCTCGTCATCTCGCCGAACCTGTGGGCCGGCTACGGGCTCGTGCGCGGCGGCGCCGGCACGACGTTGGTCGGCAGCCACGAGGAGGTCGCCGACCGCATCGAGGAGTACCACCAGCTCGGCTTCGACGAGTTCATCCTCTCCGGCCACCCGCACCTCGAGGAGGCGCACTGGTTCGGCGAGGGCGTGATGCCGATCCTTCGGCAGCGAGGGCTGCTCGGTTCGACCCCCGACGATGCCGGCTCGACCGTGCCGCCGATCGCCGCCTACGCGCCGATCAACGCCCGCTGACCCGTCAGCTGACGGGGATGGCCAGCAGGTCCGGGGCGATCGTCGTGTAGATCAGGTTGGCGCCGGGCTTGTACACGTGCACGCCGTCCCAGCGGTAGCCGGGGTCGGTGGCGATCGCCTCGTCGTTGCACCACGCCGTCGGGCCGGCGATGAACGTGGTGGTCGCCGCGTTGGCCTGCGCCAGCTGCTGCACGAGCGCGGTGAGGTGCTGGCTGCGCTCGTCGTTGCCACGCTCGGGAAGCGGCGGTGTGCCTGCGCCCTTGGCGTCGATCGGCCGCATGCAGGGCACGCCGAGCAACGCGACGCGGGCGCCCGTGGCACTGATCGCATCGATCGCCGCTTGCAGTGCGCTCGTGAACAACCCGTCGAACTCCGCGGTGCCGAAGGCGACGGTGCGTCCGTCGATCTGCAGGTCGAGCACCTCCCACGCACCGAGCGAGACGAGCGCGATCTGCGCGTGGTTCGACGCGACCGAGCCCGCCCACTTCGCGGCGACGTCACCGCAGCCGTTGAAGCTGCGGGTGAACCCGGTGGAGCTGACGCCCTTGCCGGACGTGAACACGCCGCAGCCCTCGACGGACCCGTCGCTGATGGTGAACGTTGCGTCGATGCCCTTCGGCAGGTTGATCGCCAACGAGTGCGCCGTGCTGTCGCCGACGATCGTCACCCGACGCGGGAGCGCCGCGGTCACCGGCGGTGCCGTGGCGGTCGGTGCCGTCGCGTCCGTGCCAACGGCGTCGGTGATCACCGGCACGGCATCGACCTCCGCCGTCGACGTCGTCGTCGTCGCACCGGCTTCGAAGACGACGTCGCTGCCACCTGCCGCACGATCGAAGCTCGGTGCGGACATCACGTGCACACCCAGCACCGCGACCACGGCAACTGCGCCCGTGCAGGTGAAGGCGAGCCGCCGCTTGGCATCGGTGTTCACCCGCGACCGGTCGAACGCCCTGCCGATCGCGCCCTGGCGCGCTGGGGTCTCGATCAGCCGGAAGCTGAGCTCGGCGAGGCCGGCGGCGGCCATCGACGCGGCGAGGAACAGCCCGACGTCGCCGTGGGTGGCGCCGGCGGCGACGAACACCGGCCAGTGCCACAGGTACAGGCCGTAGCTGCGTCGGCCGATCTCGACCAGCGGCCGTGACCCGAGGAAGCGGCGCAGGTACGCCGCGCCCGGATGCACCGCCATCGCGATCGCGACCGTGCTGGCGATCGACACCAGCGGCAGGGCGAGCGCGAACGTCGTGGTGCCGCGCACGTGCACGACGAGGAAGGTCACCAGCAGCACACCGAGCGCCGCGCCGCCGACGAGGTCGGGCCCGCCGCCGCTCTGTCGGACGCGATGACGCCAGGGCCGCCACACGAATGCGAGCGCGCCGCCCAGCAACAGCCCGCCGGAGCGGGTGATGGTGGAGAGGTAGACGAGGTTGGTGCGGTCGACCTGGTGGCCGAAGATGCTGATCGGGTTGTCGATCCCGGTGGCGACGATCACCGTCGACAGCAGCCACACGGTGAGGAACGCACCGGCGAGCCCGGTGGCGATCGCCTTGGCCCGGCGGCCGCGGGTCATCGCCACGAACGCCAGCGGCCACAGCAGGTACCACTGCTCCTCCACCGCCAGCGACCACAGGTGACGCAGGAACGGTGGCGAGACCGAGCTGTAGTACGGGACGGTGTCGAAGACCTGCTTCCAGTTCGACACGTAGAAGATCGCGCTCGGCACGTCCCCGCGCAGCTGGTCGGCCTGCTCGGCGGTGCCGGCGATCCACGTCCACAGAGCGACGGCGACGAGCAGCACCCCGAGTGCCGGGAGCAGGCGACGAGCACGTCGCTCCCAGAAGTGGCGCAACGAGACTCGGCCGGTCTTGGCCTGCTCCTCGATCAGCAGGGTGGTGATGAGGAAGCCGGAGACGACGAAGAACACCTCGACGCCCAAGAAGCCACCACTCATCCACCCGAACCCGGCGTGGTAGACGATGACCGCCAGCACGGCGATGGCGCGGAGCCCGTCGAGCGGCGGTTGGGCGCCCATCCGACCGTTGCCGCGGGGCGCGGCAGGCGCGTGCGGTTGGCGTGTGGAAGGGCGGACGTTCATCGAGCAGGTCGGGCGCACGAGCAGGGGGCGCGCTCCGTCCCCCGAAGTCTGCCCGACGCGACCTGGTCCAACCCGTCACCGTCGCCGCCGACCAGCATCGCAGTGGAGGGTTTCACGCCCACCCGACCGCGCCCGAGACCCTCCACACCAAGCCTGTGGAGGCTCTCACGCCCACCCGGGCGCGCCCGAGACCCTCCATTGACGACCAGCCGGGCGGCTGGCCTACAGGGCGGATTGGCGGAAGGCGGACCAGAGCTCGGCGTAGCGGCCGTCTTGGGCGAGGAGCTCTTCGTGGCTGCCGTCTTCGATGATGCGGCCTTCGTCGATGACGAGGACGCGTTGCGCGGCGCGGGCGGTCTGCAGGCGGTGGGCGATGAGCAGGGTGGTGCGACCGTGGGCGACGAGGCCCATGGCTCGCTGGACCTTCGCTTCGGTGGCGAGGTCGAGGTTGGCAGTGGCTTCGTCGAGCAGGAGGATCGACGGGTTGACGAGGTAGGCGCGAGCGAGACCGAGCAGCTGTCGTTGGCCGGCCGACATCGAGCGGCCCTCTTCGGAGACGGGGGTGTGGTAGCCGAGCGGCATCGAGGCGATGAACTCGTGCGCGCCGACGGCACGCGCGGCACGTTCGACCTCGAGATCGGTGGCGTCACCGCGGCCGTAGGCGATGTTGGAGCGGATCGTGCCGGAGAACAGGAACGGCTCCTGGGGCACGTAGCCGAGCTGGTGGCGGTACTCGGCGAGGTCGATGTCGCGCAGCGGCATGCCGTCGACGAACACCTGCCCGGCGGTCGGGTCGTAGAAGCGGGCGACGAGCTTGACCAACGTCGACTTGCCGGCGCCGGTGGTGCCGACGAGGGCGACGATCTGCCCAGCGGGGATCTCCAGGTCGAGGGCGTGCATGGCGATCAGCCCGGTGCTGCGGTAGGCCAGCTCGACACCTTCGAACCGCAGCTCGCCGGCAAGGCGGCCGGGCACGACCGGGTGCTCTGCCTCGGGTGTGGTGGTCGGTGTGCGCAGCAGACCGGTGAGCTGGTCGACGGCGACGCCGGCCTGCAACCATTGATCGAAGACCTGGGAGAGCTGCTGGATCGGGGCGAAGAACTGATCGAGGTAGATCAGGAAGGCGATCAGCACACCGGCCGAGATGTTGCCGTCGGCCAGCTGCTGCGCGCCGACCCACAGCACCACCGCTTTGGCCAGCGTGCTGACCAGCTGGATGAACGGGAAGTAGCGGGCGATCATCTCGATCGACTGCGTCCGCGCCGCGTTGTACCGATCGGCCAACCCCTTGAAGCGGGCCTCGTTCGTCGCCTGCTGGGCGAACGCCTGGCTGACCCGCACGCCCGACAGGCTCTCCTGCATCTCGGCGTAGAGGAGGGCCAGCCGCTCGCGCGCGGCGAGGTAGTTGCGACCCGACGCGTTGCGGAACCAGATCGTGAAGGCGATCAACGGAGGCAGCAGCACCGCCACGGCGAGCGCCAGCGGCGGGCTCAGCAGCACCAACGCGACGGCGACACCGGCGCACGACAGCACGCTGACCAACGCGGTCAGCAGACCCTGCTGGACGAGCTGCGCGAACGCATCCACATCCGACGTCATCCGGGTCATGATCTTCCCGGCCATCTGCTGGTCGTAGTAGTCCAACGACAGCCGCTGCAGATGGGCGAACGTGCGGATCCGCAACCCGAACAGCATCCGCTCCGCGGTCCGCGACGTCTGGAACGTCATGAAGATCGCGTTGATCCAACTCAACAGCTGGACGGCGAAGAACACGGCGCAGACGATCGTCAACGTCCGCGCCGACTGCTCGACCACACCACCATCGATGCCGCGGCGGATCAGGTACGGCACCGCCAAGCTCGTCAGCGTGTCGATGACCACGAGCGCCGCGCCGAGCAGCAGCGGGCGCACGAACGGACGCAGCACCTTGCGGAACGAGAACGCCGGATCGAGCTGCACCAGTTCGTCGATGTCGACGTCCGGCGGCGCCTCCAGCGGCGGCAGCGCCTCGGCAGCGGCGACCAACGCCGGCGACTCGGTGGCCAGCTGGGCCAGCACCGACGATGCACCGGAGAAGCCCTTCGGACCACCACCGCCACCGAGCGTCAGCGATGCCGAGCGGCTGCTCATCCGCGGCGCGCCGTCACGTGACGCGTCTGCGGGCCACGCGTCGGCGTCGATCGTCTCGACCTCGGCGGGCAACGGTTCGTTCGGGTCCATCTCCGGACCGGCCAGCAGCTCGCGCAGCAACGTCGAAGTCGCCATCAGCTCGTCGAGCGGACCTTCGGCGGCGATGCGTCCGTGCTCGAGCAGGATGATCCGATCGGCCAGCCGCAACGTCGAGTGCCGGTGGGCGATGAGCACCGTCGTCCGGCCACGCATCACCTCGTCGAAGGAGTGGTGGATCGCTTCCTCGGTGCGCGCATCGATCGCCGAGGTCGCGTCGTCGAGCACGAGCACCTTCGGGTTGGCCAATGCGGCACGAGCCAACGAGATCCGTTGCCGCTGCCCGCCCGACAGCGTGAAGCCGCGCTCGCCGACCACCGTGTCGTAGCCCATCGGCAGATCCGTGATGAACCCATGGGCGTGTGCGGCACGCGCCGCGGCTTCGATGTCCGCGTCGCTCGCATCGGGGCGGCCGAAGGCGATGTTGTCGCGGATGCTCGTCGAGAACAGGAAGCTGTCCTCGAACACCACACCGACCGTGCGCCGCAACGACCCGAGGGTGAGCGAGCGCACGTCGATGTCGTCGACCGACACCGTGCCCGACGACGTGTCGTAGAAGCGAGCCAGCAGCAACGCCAGCGTCGACTTGCCGGAGCCCGAGCCGCCGACGATCGCGACGCGCTCCCCCGGCTCGACCGTCAACGAGATGTCGCTCAGCACCGGCCGGTCAGCCGCGTATCCGAACGAGACGTGGTCCATCACCAGCCGACCGATCGGCTCGTTCAGGTCGATCGCATCCGGCGCATCGGTGACCACCGACTCCATCGCCAGCAGCGCGGTGACCCGCTGGGCTCCGGCGCGGGCCTGCTGGCTGGTGGCCATCACCGCGGAGAGCAGGCGCACCGGGGTGATCAGCTGGACGACGTAGCTGGCGAAGGCGAGGAACACGCCGAGCGTGATGTGGCCGTGGATGCCCAACCACCCGCCGACGGCGAGCACGCCGAGCTGCCCGAACGCGGGGATCGTCTGCAGCGCCGAGCTGAACTTCGCCGTGATCCGTGCGGTGCGCAGACGCGAGCGGTACAGCAGGCTGGCCTCGCTGGTCAGCAGGTCGAGCTCTTGCTGCTCCTGCCCGAACGCCTTCACGATGCGCACGCCGGTGACGGCTTCCTCGACCACGCCGGCCACGGCACCCTGGAAGCGTTGATCCATCCAGCTCGCCGGGAACGAGCGCTCGCGGAACCGCACCGACACCCACCAGAACAACGGGATGCTCGAGGTCAGCACCAGCGCCAGCAGCGGCGAGAGGATGAACATCATCACGATCGATCCGGCCAGGAGCGCAAGGCTGCCGACCGACATCGCCAGCTGCAGCAGGAACAGCTGGATCAGCGTGATGTCCGCGGTGGCGCGCGACATCACGTCGCCGGTGCGCAACTGATCGCGACGGGCCGCGTCGAGGTGCTGCATGTGGTGGTGCACGGCGATCTGCAGATCGCGTTGGACGTTGACCGCGACGCGACCACCGATGCGTCGGCGGAGGTAGTTGAGGGCGAAGCTGAGGACACCGACGACGAGCAGGATCGTGATCCACACGCCGCGCGAGCGGCGGTCGTGGAGGATCGTGTCGTCGAGGATCACCTTCTGCACGAACGGCACGCCCGCCAGGAAGACCTGACCGAGGATGGCCATGCCGATGGCCACGCCCATCTGACGCCGGTACGGCGCGAACACCGGACCGAGTGAGCGCAGCCACCCGCGGGTGGGTCGTCGATCGTCCTTCGTGGCGCTCATCGGCGTGCCGCCGCAGCTCGGGCCGCCAGCCGATCGGCACGGGCGAGGTCGAGTGCGTCGTTCCACCCGTCGAGCGAGTCGACGAGCTGCGTGGACGCAGCGCGATCGTCGAGTCGCTCGGCCAGCTCGGTCAGCTGACGACCGAGCTGGTCGGCCACCGCGTGGTGCAACTGCCTGCCCGCGTCGGTGAGCGAGTGCTCGACGCGGCGGCGATCATCGGGATCGTCGCGGCGCTCGACCAGGCCGCGCTTGACCAGCGCGTCGACGAGCGCGGTGACGCTCGGCGGGGTGACGGCCAGCCACTCGGCCAGGCTGCCACCGAGGGCGCTGCCGTCGTGCAGCCGGTCGAGCACGCGGAACTGGGCAACCGACAGCGAGTGGTCAGCGGCCGCCCGCTCGACGACGCGAGAGAGCCGAGCGACTGCCCGCACGGCTGCGCCCACCGAAGCGGGGGCTGCCGGCTGCGTTCGAGTCATCACGGCCACCGTACCGCCAACACTTCATGATCATGAAGTGTTTTGAACCGGCTCGACCGTCTCAGCAGCCGAAGACGCTCTCGTCGGGTGGGAGCAGGCCGAAGGTGTTCTCGTCCGGGCCGACCACCGTTGCTGCGGTCGTCGTCGTGGCGCCGGAGGCCGTGGTCGTGGTGGCGACTCCAGTGTCCGCAGGCGGTTCGAGGATCTGGACCGGTGCACCCGCCAGCGGGGCCTCGCCCTTGAAGATCGCCAGGATCGCCTTCATGTTCTTGTTGTTCACGGTCGGGATCAGCACGGCGGCACCGCTGACCGTCTTGTTGGTCCCCGCGACCTGGTAGGTCGGGACGCTGGCCGGATCGACGTTGCGGATGACGCCGAGGAACCCGAGCATCACGTCGAAGGTCAGGTCGTTGCTGCGAACGATGTACTGCTGCAACGACTCGATGATCGCCCCGGCCACGCTCGGGTTGAGCAACCCTTTGTCCAGCGCGGCGCGCAGAAGACGGCGCAGGAAGTCCTGCTGGCGGCTGATCCGACCGAGGTCGGCACTGAGGTCCTCGCGGTCCTTGCCCTTGTCGTCGATGTAGTGCAGGTGCCGCGATCGAACGTAGGCCAGCGCTTCATCGCCACCCATCGTGTGGCATCCGGGCTCGGTGACGTTCAGCTGGGTGTTGTGGTCGTAGGTCGGGTGGGCGAACGGGATGGTCACCCCGCCGACGGCCTCGACCATCTGCTTGAAGGCACAGAAGTCGATCTGGATCGCGTAGTCCACGACGATGCCGAAGTTGTTGTAGATCGTGTTGACGAGGCGGGTCGGGTCGCCCTTCACGTACGCCTCGTTGATCCGCGCCTTGCCGCGACCGTCGACGCGCACGAACAGGTCGCGCGGGAACGACAGGACGGCAGCCCGTTGGGTGCCGGGGTCGACGCGGATCACCATCACCGTGTCGCTGCGCTCGTTGCCCGGCCGGTTGGGATCGACCGCGTTGTAGTACGGCGAGTTGGGGTCGATGCAGCCGTTGTTGTCGGCGCCGGTGATCAGGAAGTTCTTGGCAGCCGGGTCTGCGGCGGGGAAGGTCGCCACCGAAGCGGTCTCGACGGGCTCGGTGCCGCCCACGGTGTCGGTGGGGTCGACGTCGGCGAGGGTGGTGGTCGGGGCGATCGAGCTGGTCGTCGTGTTGACGATCAGATCGGGCGAGGACAGGAACGATTCGGCCGTGCGCTTGGCAACCAGGAGCACACCGGCGCCGACGAAGCTCGACGTGATCACCAGCACACTGACGCCGAGCACGATCCGCTGCCCCAGGGAGTGGCGTCGTCGGAACGGCTTGCCGGACGACGGCGTGACGCCACCCGGCACCGCAGCCGTCTCCCCGGTGTTGCCCACCCCGTTGTCGCTGCCCGCGTTCGCCACCGGGCGGCAGGGTAGGCGAATTCGGTAGCTCCGAGTGAATGGATCACCGGGCGACGGCACGAGTCCAATGGTCAGCAGTTGACGTCTAGAGGTCAACCAGTGACTATTCTGCACGAATGCGCCGAACACCGAAGTTGATCATCTCCGCCGTCGCCCTTCTCGGGTTCATCGGCGCCTCCTGCGGGTCCGACAAGGACGACACCGCGGCAACCACGCCCGCGACCGTGCCCGTCAGCGAAGCACCCATCGCCACCACCCCGGAGACGACCCCGCCGACCGAGGCGCCGACCACGACCGAGGCGCCCGAGCCCGAGGTGTCCGGCGACATCACCGTGTTCGCTGCGGCGTCGCTGACCGCCGCGTACACCGAGCTCGGTGAGGCGTTCATGACCGAGTACCCCGACGCCGAGGTGACGTTCAGCTTCGACGCGTCGTCGAAGCTCGTTGCCTCGATCATCGACGACGGCGCGCCGGCCGACGTCTTCGCCTCGGCCGACCAGGCGAACATGACCAAGCTCACCGATGCCGGCGACAACGGCAGCGAGCCCGCCGTCTTCGCGACCAACTCGCTGCAGATCATCGTCGAGAAGGGCAACCCGAAGAACATCGCCACCGTCGCCGACCTCGCTCAGTCGGGTCTGCTCTACGTCACGTGCGCGCCCGAGGTGCCGATCGGCAAGTACGCCGCCCAGGTGCTCGAGCAGGCGGGCGTGACGGTCACCCCGGTGTCGCTGGAGGAGAACGTCAAGGGCATCGTCACCAAGGTGACCGCCGGCGAGGCCGACGCGGGCATCGTCTACACGACCGACGTGCTGGCCGCCGGTGACGCCGCTGAGGGCATCGACATCCCTGCCGACCTCAACGTCGTGGCCACCTATCCTGTCGCCGTGACCAAGGAAGCAGCCAACGCCGCTGGCGCCCAGGCGTTCATCGACTTCGTGCTCAGCGATCAGGGTCAGAAGATCCTCGCCAGCTACGGCTTCTCCAAGCCGTGACCGACGCGGCGACGCCGCGTTCAGCAAGCCGCCGCAGGGGCGGGAGGGATCGCCTTCCCGCCCCTGCGCTGTTGATCGCCCTGGTCGCCATCGCCTTCTTCTCGCTGCCGTTCATCGGGCTGCTGTGGCGGGCGCCGTGGAGCTCGGCATGGAAGGTGCTCTCGCAGGAGTCCGTGCGTCAGGCGCTGTGGTTGAGCATCGAGTGCTCGCTGTGGGCCACCGGGCTGGCTCTCTTCTTCGGCGTGCCGCTGGCATGGTTGCTCGCCCGCGTGAAGTTCCCCGGCCGCAGCATCGTGCGCGCCATCTGCACGTTGTCGATGGTGCTGCCGCCGGTGGTCGGCGGCGTCGCCTTGTTCTTCTCGTTCGGTCGCCGTGGCCTGTTCGGCCAGTACCTCGATCGCTGGTTCGACTTCCGCCTGCCGTTCACCACGCGCGGCGTGATCGTCGCCCAGACGTTCGTGGCCATGCCGTTCCTCGTGCTCACCGTGGAGGCCGCGCTGCGCCAGCTGGACCGACGCTACGAGGATGCGGCGCGCACGCTCGGCGGGTCGCGCTGGTACGTGTTCCGCAGGGTCACCCTGCCGACCATCCGCCCCGCGCTGATCGCCGGTGCGGTACTGGCGTGGGCACGCGCCCTCGGTGAGTTCGGGGCGACGATCACCTTCGCCGGCAACTTCCCCGGCACGACCCAGACGATGCCGTTGGCGACCTACCTCGCGCTGGAGACGAACCCACGCGAGGCGCTGATCCTGAGCCTGGTGCTGATCGCCGTCTCCTTCGCCGTGCTCGTCGGCCTGCGCGACCGGTGGCTCGGCGGCGGCACCGGACCCGGTGCCGGATGAGTCTCGCTGCCACCATCACGATGCAGCTCGGCACGCTCGACCTGCAGGCCGAGCTGCGCGTGCAACCGGGCGAGGTGCTGGCGATCCTCGGGCCGAACGGCGCAGGCAAGTCGACCGTCCTGCGCGCGCTGGCCGGGTTGCTGCCGATCGACGACGGACGCATCGTGCTCGGCGATCTCGTCGTCGACGATCCGGCGACGAACACGTTCGTTCCCGCCGAGCAGCGGCCGATCGGCGTCGTGTTCCAGGACTACCTCCTCTTCGCCCACATGACCGCGCTGGAGAACGTGGCCTTCGGGCTGCGCGCTCGCGGCGCGGCCAAGCGCGACGCACGCGCAACGGCCGGCGAGTGGTTGGAGCGCGTCGGCCTTGCGGATCACGCCGGGCACAAGCCGGGCGCCCTCTCCGGCGGGCAGGCACAACGCGTCGCGCTCGCCCGCGCGCTGGCCACCGAGCCGCAGCTGCTGCTGCTCGACGAGCCGCTCGCCGCGCTCGATGCCGGCACGCGCGGCGGTGTCCGCCGCGACCTCCGCCGGCACCTCGAGTCGTTCGACGGCATGCGCATCCTCGTCACCCACGATCCGGTCGACGCCTACGCCCTCGCCGATCGGGTTGCCATCCTCGACGCCGGTCGCATCGTGCAGGTCGGCACGATCAATGAGGTCACCGCACACCCGCGGTCGCGCTACGTCGCCGACCTCGTCGGCACCAACCTCGTCTCGGGCGTGATCGACGACGGCGTGCTCGTCACCGAATCCGGAGCGATGGTGGTGATCGCCGACGCCAAGGCCGGTCCGTCGTTCGCCGTCATCCGACCGCAGGCGATCACGCTGTCCACAGGAGCGCCAGCCGGGTCGAGCGCGCGCAACGTGTGGACGGGCGTCGTCGGCGACATCGATCGCCTCGGCGACCGCGCTCGCGTCGGCATCGACGGTCCGCTGCGCCTCACCGCGGAGATCACCACCGCCGCGCTCGACACGATGGCCCTGCGCCCGGGCGACCCCGTCACGGCGACCGCCAAGGCCACGGACATCGACGCCTACCCCGCTTGATCCCTCCACCGTTTGTGCACGGATCGGGCCAGGACCGCGTTTCAAGCACAAACGGAATCGACTCGCGTAGCGTGCGAGCCCGATGAGCCGCTCGGACAGCCAACCGCTCCTGCTCGGCGAGTGGGCCTGCCTCGGGATCCTCTACGCCGCACCGGCACACGGGTTCGCCATCGCCGCACGCCTCAAGCCGTCGGGCGATGTCGGCCGGGTGTGGTCGCTGTCGCGGCCGCTGACCTACCGGTCGCTCGATCAGCTGACGGCGCGCGAGCTGATCCACGCGGTCGGCGAGGAGCCGGGGATCGCAGGCGGCAACCGCACGATCCTCGCCGCAACTCGCGCCGGCCGCGCCCAGCTGCGGTCGTGGTTGCAGACCCCCGTGATGCACCTGCGCGACGTGCGCAGCGAGTTGCTCCTCAAGCTGGTCATCGCCGAGCTGTGCGAGATCGACCTGACCAAGATGCTCGTCAAGCAGCGGGCGCAGATCGAGCGCGTCGCTGCTGGGTGGGCCGACCACGAGCCGAACGACACCGTCGCCCTGTGGCGCATCGAGAGCAGCCACGCGGCCCTCAGGTTCCTCGATCGGCTGAGTGCAACCGGGCTTTAGTCAGTCGCTGAACACCTGACAGACTCTTGCATGCCTGACCCAACCGAACCAGTGTCGTCGCGGGCGGTCTGGCTGACTCCTGGAGTTCGAGGAATCGGCGCGGCGAGCCTCCTCGCCGACATCGGTCATGAGATCCCAACCGCGTTGCTGCCCTCGCTCCTCACCTCGACGTTGCACGCACCGGCATCGGCACTCGGGGCCATCGAGGGGGTCAGTGATGCGCTCGCTGGCATCGCGCGCTTCGGCGGCGGCCCGCTGTCCGACGAACCCGAGCGGCGTCGGAACCTCGCCGTCGGGGGCTACGCCGCCACGGCCGTCCTGTCGGCAGCAATCGCCCCCGTCACGTCGACCTGGCAGGTCGCAGTGCTACGCGCAGGTGCGTGGACGGCCCGCGGGATCCGGGTGCCAGCTCGCAACGCGTTGCTTGCTGACGTGGTGCCGGCTGACGCGTATGGGCGTGCGTATGGGTTCGAACGAGCGATGGACAACCTCGGCGCCATCCTCGGACCGGCAGCTGCGATCGGGCTGGTTGCCACCGTCGGCACACGCTGGGCGATTGGCCTCTCCGTGATTCCTGGCTTGCTCGCCGCTTTCGCCGTCGTCTACGCCATTCGCCACACACCCAAGCCAACGTCACAGCCACGACGACAGCTGAGGTTTCACGTCCGTGCGGTTCTCACGGGCGACGTCCGGCACCTGTTCGCCGGCATCGGCGCGTTCGAGTTCGGTAACTGCGCGGCCACCCTCCTCATCCTTCGCGCATCCGACCTGCTGCGGCCTGCGCACGGCGACACGTCGGCGACGACCATCGCGCTCGCCCTGTACGTCGCCTACAACGTCGCAGCGACCGCGACGAGCCTCGCCGCCGGCGCATCCAGCGATCGCGGTGGACCGACCCGAGTCCTCGCCGCCGGAGCCGCCGCGTTCGCGGTCGCCTACCTCGGGTTCACCCAGGACACGACGAACTGGGCCATGTTGCTCCCCTGGTTCCTGCTCGCCGGGATCGGGATCGGCTGCGTCGAAACCGCGGAGCACGCGGCCGTTGCAACCCACGCGCCGAGCGACGTCCGCGGCTCGGCGTTCGGGCTCCTCGCGGCAACGCAATCCTTCGGCAACCTCGCTGCGAGCCTCGTGGCCGGCATCCTGTGGACGGCGCTCAGTCCGACGTGGGCGTTCGCCTATCTGGCGGGCGCGATGATCGTGGCGACGACCTTGCTGCTCGGGGCACCGAGCCGTCGTTGAGCTCTCGCGAGCGCACGAGCGCACGAGCATTCTGACCGCATTGGGTCATTGGGCCACGACGTTGCGTGGTCGATGTACTACCTTCGGGTGAACGGATCGCCGCGACCGCGATCCACGTCACCGATCGGCGGATCACATGGAATCGAATGCAGCGACGACTCGAGGCAGGTCCGGCGAGTCGCTGGCGGTCCTGCTGGTGGTGGCGATGCTCATCGAAGTCGTGGTCATCGTCGTCCTGCCTCGCGACGTCGTCGATCGTGCCCAGCTCAACCATCTCTGCTTCCACGTCCCGTTGGTGCTGGCGATCATCGCCTGCATCGACCGAAGTCGGGTGCGGCCGATGGAGTCGAGGGCGTGGCGCACGATGGCGCTCGCGCTGGGATGCTTCACCGCAGGGAGCCTGTACTCGGTGTACTTGCTCGAGGGGTACGACCCGTCGCCGGCCGATGCCCTCTTCCTCTCGTTCTACGTGCTGCTCGGATTGGCGATCGTGCTGCTGGCGCGTGCACGGCTGACGCGGGTCTCGGCGCTGACGTGGCTCGACGGCGCCGTCGGCGGCGTCGGTGCCGGTGCGGTGGTCAGCGCCATCGTCTTTCGCCACTACCCCGACGCGTCGAACACGACGTGGGTCGCCAACTTCACCAACCTCTCGTATCCCTCTGCAGATGTGATGCTGATCGTCTTGCTGATGCTGGTCGGTCGGGCCGTCGGGCTTCGCGATCGGCTGTGGTGGCTGCTCGCCGGCGGCCTCCTGGTGTTCCTCGCCGGCGACGTCGTGTTCCTCTACCGGGTGTCGATCAACGCCTGGCCGGCCATCACCCCGTTCGAGATGGCCTGGCCGGCAGGGGTCACCCTGATCGGGCTCGCCGCCAGCGTCACCGGCTCGCCGCGCGCCATCGTCTCGCGAGCGATCCGCCACTTCGTGCCGGTGATCTTCGTGGCCATGACGGTGTGCCTGCTCGTGATCGGCCAACGTGAACAGCTGCCCGCGGTGTCGATCGTGCTGTCGGTGATCGCTGTGGTGCTCGGGGCCATCCGGATGGCGGTCGCGCAGCGCGGCAGCAACCCGGATTGGAACGACCTCGAGCACATCCGCGTCGACTACCTCACCAAGCTGCCGAACCGGCGGGCGCTGTCGGACGGACTGGCCGCAGCGATGGAGGCCGACCACGTGCCGACGGCGCTGCTCGTCATCGACCTCGACAGCTTCAAGGAGGTCAACGACTCGCTCGGGCACGTCGCCGGCGACCGGCTGCTGCGCCGGGTGGGCAAGCGGTTGTCGGAGGCGGTGCCGGTGGGGGCGTTGCTGGCCCGACTCGGTGGCGACGAGTTCGGCGTGGTGCTGCCGGGGTTCGATGCCAGCCAGGCGTCGGACGTCGCCCACGAGCTCCGAGCGGCGATGAAGCCGCCGTTCATCCTCAGCGGGTTGCGCGTGCCCGTGCAGGCGAGCGTGGGCGTGGCGGCCGCGCCGGTCCACGGTCTCACGAGCGTCGACGTGCTGTCGGCGGCCGACATCGCCATGTACCAGGCGAAGCGGCAGGGCAACGGCGTGGCCGTGTTCCGCGTCGAGACCGGCGACCCGAGCCGCGATCGGCTGCGGCTGATCACCGACCTGCCGACGGCGATGACGCGCGGCGAGTTCTGCCTGTTCTTCCAGCCGCAGTGGAGCACGACAGAGGAACGGATCACCGGCCTCGAAGCGCTCGTGCGGTGGCGGCACCCGGTGCACGGCCTGATCAACCCGGACCGGTTCCTGCCCTTGATCACCAAGCGCGGGCTGATGCCCGATCTCACCGACATCGTCGCCGCCCAGGCGGTGGAGGCGTGGAGCCGGCTGCGCGGACTCGGCCACCGCTTGCGCATGTCGGTGAACGTGTCCGCGTCCGACCTCACGGGCGGTCGGCTGGTCGACACGATGGAGCGCCTGCGCCGGGTGTTCGACGTGTCCGACGGTTCGATGGTGGTGGAGGTGACCGAGGACGCGGTGATCGTCGATCACGAGCAGAGCGTCCTCACGCTCGCCGCGCTGCGCGACGCCGGCGTGATCATCTCCATCGACGACTACGGCACCGGGCAGGCCTCGCTCGCCTACCTGCGCGACCTCCCGCTCGACGAGCTGAAGATCGACCGCTCGTTCCTCAGTGGCGTCCCCGCCGACACGCACAACTCAGCGATCGTCCGCTCGACGATCGAGCTGGCGCACACGCTGCGCCTGCCGGTGGTGGCCGAAGGCGTCGAGACCGCCGAGGTGATGACGTGGTTGTCGGAGCTCGGCTGCGACGGCTGCCAGGGGTACCACATCGCCCGACCGATGCCCTACGACGACCTCGTCGCCTGGCTCGAAGGCGCCGGCGGTTCCGTCGCCGTCTGACGCGCACCGGCACCACGCTGCGTTTGATCGCTGACCCACCGCCACGGTGGCTGAACGACCAAACGCTCGCGACCCGACCGGCTCAGCCGGCCATCGACGGGGCGAGCAACCGCCGGCGCAGGTCGACGAGCTTCGGGGCCGGTTCGTCATCCGCCCACGGGTCGGCAGCGAGCGCTCGTTCGTAGGCCTCCCACTCCTGACGGACACCGGACAGGTCGCCGGCACCGGCATGCGCACGCATGCGCAACGAGATCAGCTCCTCGTGACCCGGCAGCGCCTTCAAGCCCTGCCCGGTCGCCCAGAACACGCCGTCGACGTCGTCCAACGCGAGGCAGTGCTCGGCCATCACCGTCGCCGCGCCGGTGACGAGCAGCACGAGTGACGTGGTCGTGCCCTCGGCGTCGGGCCACAGGAACGAGGCGTCGGCGAACGGACCGGCAGTCACCAGCTCCAGCCCCGGGCGGATGACGTCGACCGCTTCGGCGTGGCCGAGATGGGCCGACGCCGCGAGCCGCGCCGCGAGCAGTGCCGCATCGGTGATCACCAAGCGGTGCAGCGGGATCTGCTCGGTCAAGGTGCGCGCGATCCACTCCTCCCCGACCGGCAGTTCGGCCACCCGGGCCATCGAACGGCGCGCGTCGCTGACCACGTTGGCGAACGTCGCGTCGCGAACGTCGAGGTCCCACAACGCGGTGCGCGCCGCCATCCGCGTCGGCCGTTCGGGATGCTGGCTCAACCAGGCAACGAGCTCCAACGACTTCGATCGGTCGAACGCCACTGCGATGCCCGAGCGGGTCTCCACGCCGACGTTGCCGAGGACGCGAACGAGCACCTCCCACTCCGGTTCGGCCCACGACGGCGACTCACCGACCGAGGCTTCGTCGCGGAACGGCGCCGGAATTGTCAGAACCGATCCACTCCGCTCGACGAGCGCAGACAGCGACAACAGGTCGGCCATCGGCAACCCGATCGGCTCGACGGGCAGCGCCAGCCCGTCGATCTCGAAGGCACCGTCTCGCTCGCGAATCGTCCACACCGGTCCCTCGATCGGTCGGTCGATCACGACGGCCACGCCGCGTCCACCTCCAGCCGCGACATCGCACACCCGGGCCGCGGCGTCGTCGCTCCAGTCGAGCTCCGTGCTGCCCACGAGCGCAGGCGACCACTGCTCGCCACCACCGCGCATGCGCAGCGCGAACGTGGACGCGTTGCCGGCCACCGCTGAGGACGTCGAGCCGAGCCAGCGCACGACTTCGTCGAGAGCCGCGTGAGCATCATCGACAACGACCGCTGGTGAGCCGGAGGCCCGCAGCACCGACGCCGACGACGTGCCAGCGGCAACGACCTGGGCGCCCTCGGCGAGTGCGGACACACTGATCGCAGCGACGATCGCCCGCACGATCCCAGCAGCCGCGTCGGATGATGCGGCGTCGACGCACACCACGCCGGCCGCTTCGAGATCGACGAACAGATCTGCGTCGCCCGAGCGCCCGATGTGCACCAGCAGCGGACACGGGTCCGGGATCGACCGTGCCAACGTGGCGAGATCGGCGACGGAGACCGCAGCCGGAAGGACCCAGTGGTCCGAGCCGAGGTCCAGACGCCACACATCGCCCGACGGCATCGTCGTGCGTTCCGTGACCAGCCGGATCGCTCCGTCGTCACCGGCGAGCACGGCCAGTGGCCGATCGCCCGCCGCAGCGAGAGCCGGCCCGGCGGCGCGCAGGCCGAGCTCGATCCGCAGCATCCGCTCCACCGGCCTGGGCGCCGCGATCGCCCGCTCGACCGCTGAATCCACCGGCTCCAACCGTGCCAGCCGTGCGCCCACGCCGGCGCTGCGCAGCGAGGCCCGGCGACGGCGACGGGCAAGTGCGAGCACGCCTGCGGCAAGCGTCAGTGACGTGGCTGCGACGAGTGGCGACCCGACGCCGGTGTCCGCGTCGACAGCCACGTCGGGCACCGCCACCGGCAGCTCGATCGGGGCCGAGATGACCGGGGCCGTCGGAGGCGACACCGCCACCTCGGGCGCAGCGAGGTCGGGCAACGCCGGCGCCGCGACAGCCGGCAACGGTCGAGGATCGGCGAACGCCGGCTCGGCGGCCCACGCCGGCAGCGGTTCGGCGGCGAGCGGCACGTCGACGACGACCTGCGGTGCCGCGGGCTCGACCGCTGCCTCGATCGCCGGGAACTGGAGCACCTCGCCGGGGATGATCAGCGCCGGATCGCGGTGGTGCAGGAGCGGCGCGTTCTGATCCATCATCCGGTGCACGTACTCGAGCACCTCGCGATTCGTGGCGTCGCGTTGGAGCGCCTCGTCGAGATGGTCCTCGGACACGGCCCAGTACGAATCGCCGGAACGAACGGTGTGCGTCGACGGCGGCTGGTCCGTCGGGATCTGCAGTTGCCAGCCCGGCTCGATCAGTGCCCCGGTGACGAAGCGGGCACCGTCGTTCATCGTCCGGCCGAGGTTGACGTCGACGATGCGTTGGGCGAGCGCGCTGACGTCGCCCCCGGCGGCGACGCGCTCAGCGATCGACCACACCGAATCACCCGCTCGGACCACCTCGACGGTGTGCCCGACGGTCGCCATCGGCGCGTCGAGTGCCGAGGTCACCTGAGCCGCTCCATGGGTGACGCTGACCGCAGGTGACGCTGCCAGTGCCGGCGCAGCGGCACCCGCAACCGGCAGCACGCCGACGAGACCGGCCGCGACGAAGCCGGCGAGCGAACGGAACGGTCCACGCCGCCGAGACGTCGAGGGCATCCCGTGGCGAAGTTGGAAGACGACTTCGCGGCCGGTCGTGACCACGAGGACCGCCACGCACAGCCAGGCAACGACGAGGGCGATGCGGACGAAGAGGTCGACGAGCTGGTCGCTGCGGTCGAAGCCGTCGCCCAAGGCGGCCATCCACTGACGAACCTCGTCGAGCGACCAGTGCCACGGCGCCTGCATGCCGCGCAGCGGTTGCGCCGAGCCCAGTCGAGTGCGACTCACGGCGATCAGGACGAGCGGCGCGGCGACGACAGCGGCCAGCACGGCGGCGAGCGAGGCGGTCGCGGATCGAAGACGGTGGGCATGCATGGGAGACCTCGCTGGCGTGGGATCAGGTGTCGGGGCCGTCGACGCCGACGCGTGACGCGGCGCTGGCGGTCCCGGTGACGTGTCGACCCGTGGTCGTGATCGTGACGGTGACCGTGACGCGATCGGCCTCGATCGCGAGGCCGGTCACCGAGCCGGTGTCCCCCGATCTCGCCAGCTCGGTCGCCGCGGTGATGAGGACCCGTTGCCGGGCGACGGCAGGGTCGATGGTGGACTCGCCGCGGCGGATCGCGGCGGTGTCAAGCGCTTGTGCACCGGCGCGTGCTGCGTCGTAGGCGACGGCGGTCGCGCGGTCTCGATCGTGCAGCGATCGGTCCACGGTGCGCGACAGCCAGAGCAACGATCCGGCCATCAGCACGAAGACGACCGTCACCGACACCACGGCGACCGATCCGATGTCGTCACGAGCGTTCCGCGCCGGGATCACGGGAGCGCTGCCGATCGGTAGGCGTCGAGCGTTGCCGTGGCCGACGCGCTGATCGTCACCGCCGTGCCGACACCGGGAAGGTCGTCGCGCCGTGGCGTGCAATCGACCTCGACGGTCACGGCGCCCTGCCCCCAGGTGCTGGTGTCGACGATGACGCGCGGGCCACCGTTGCAGGCACGAGCGTCGACGAGCATCGCCGAGGCCGTGCGTTGCGCAGCGGCGGCGGCCTCCGCGGGCGTGCGCTGCCGAGCCGCCGACTGTGCGGCTGCGGACGCTGCGTGCCCGACCTGCGCTCGGGTGTCGACGCGCCGCCCGGTCCACAGCACGAGGAACGCGAGCGCGAGCGCCACGGGGGCGATGAGCACGAGACCGAGCACCTCCGCTGCACCGCGGTCCATCGAATCCGCCCGTTTCACAGGGGCGTCCAACCAGCAAGTCCGACGGCCGCCGTGACGTCGATCGTCGTGCTCGTGCCGCGCAGGATGCCAGGGGCCTGCACGCGGATCGACACGACGACGTCACTGCCCACGATGCCCACCTCGACCTGTTCGGTGCCAAGTCCGGCCGCGGTCAACGCAGCTCGCGCCGACGCGGCGGCTGCATCGGGACTGACGTGATCGCGAGCGACGAGCACCGCCGTCTCCGACGCGATCACGCGTGCAACCGTGCGTGTGTGGTTCCACATCGCCGCCTGGAACGCGCAGAACATCAGCGCCAGGAGGACCGGCGCGGTGAGCACGACCGACAGCGACGCGCTGCCCTGGTCACGACGAACGTCGAGCGCATCGGTCACGGCGCGACAGGCGGAGTGATCGGCTTGTCGGCCTCGTTGCGGATCTTGCCCCAGAGGATGGCCGCGATCACGGCAACTGCGACACCGGCGGCGACGAACCACAGCACCTGCTCCAACGACACGGCGCCGCGATCACGGTCGGGTGCTGTGGGCGCAGGCAGCGCACCACGGATGGTGCCGACGATGCTGTGCTGAATGGCGAGGAGTACGAGGTCGATGGGCATGGTGGATCCTTTCGGCCGCCCTCATCGGGCGAAGTTGAGAGCGGGGTAGACGACGGCCGCCATGATCAGCAGCGACATGCCGACCAACGGAGCGGTGATGCGGTCGGTGCGCAAGCGCGCCTCGGTCTCCTGCTCGGCCGCCAGGCTCATGCGGAGCGTGGCGCACTTGGCCGCCAGGCTGCGAGCCATCGGGGCGCCGATGGTGGCCCCGAGCGCGGCCGATGCGGCGATCTGCTGCAGCTCCACCAGCTCGAGGTCGTCGCCGAGCTGCGCCAGCGCGACGACGAGCGACTGGTTGGCGGTCTCGGCGACCACGATGCGGCGGCGGAGCTCGACGAACAGCCTGCCGTCACCAGCCAGCGCGCCCTGCCGCAGCGCCCCTTCGTTGCCGACGTTGGCGGCAAGCAGCATCGTGACGACGTCGAGGTAGGCCGACAACTGGTGACGGAGATCGTCGCGGACCTGCGCGGCGCGATCGCGCATCGTGCGGTGGACGGCGAGCGGGGCCGCTGCCGCACCGACCAACGGTGCCGCGAGCGGAACGACCGAGCCGAGACGCAGCACACCCAACCCTTGAGCGAGCACCAACAGCGCCGCCGGCGCGAAGAGCGCGCCGGCCCCGGCCGCGGTGAGCATCGCGCCGTGCACCTCGGGGGGACGTCGGATCAGGCGGAGGTCGGCGAGAACCGTGGAGGGGAAGCGGAGACGGCGGCTGACGGGTTGCGCCCAACGGACCCAACGTTGCGGGTGGACGGACGGCGGCGCCGGCGTGCGATCGAGTCGGCGGATCGCGACCGCGAGAGGTGGCCGCCGTTGCGCCATGCCGTCGATCACCAGCAGCACGCCGAGCGCCCCGCACACCGCGGCGGCGACGAGTCGCGGCACCGCGTTCACGACTCACCGCGAACGCTGAGGAACCGCGACGGCAACGGGAACCGGGCGAGCGCGGCGACCCGCCACAGCAGGGCGCCGAACGCGGCGATGAGCAACGCGAGGAACACCTGCCCCTCCACGGACTCGTAGGCGCGCAGGTAGCTGGTGCGGGCGAACACGAACACCAGCCCGAAGAGCAACGACATGATCGCCGCCAACGCCTGCACCTCACGACGTCGCGGGGCGCGCTCCGCCTCGACGATGCGACGGCGATCGGCGTGATGGCGTGCCTGCGTCGCCAACGAGGACAGCACCGCATCGGTCTGTGCGCCGCGCGTGATGGCGATGAGGAGGCCGATCGCGACGAGATCGCCGAGTGGATCGTCCAGGTCGTCGGCGAAGCGACGCAAGGTGGTCTCCGCCGAGTGACCAGCCGACAGCCGAGCGTGCAGCGAACGAACGCTGGTGCGGATGATCGCCGGGCTGCTGGCGGCCGTCGCACCGATCGCTCCGACAGGCTGGCTGCCGGCCTGCATCACGTCGCGCACGCTCTCGGTCCAGGAGGCCAGCGCTTCGACCCGCTCACGCTGGAACGACGGCGAACGGGTGGTGGTGCTCGCCGTCACCGCCGCCCAGACGATCGCGCCGACGATCGCGGCGGGCACCGGCCAACCGGTCAGCGCGACGAGGACGACGAACGTCACCAGGCCGACAGCTGGAGCGAGCCGAGGGCGTCGTCTCGTCACGGTCTCGGGCGGTCCGGCGGCCAGCCCGGCGATCACGAGCGAGACGCCGAGGACCGCTCCGCACGCGCCGAGCGCCAGCAGGAGCTGGTCGCGGTTCACGCCGGCACCTCGTTCGGGACGAACAGGCCGTCGGGCACGCCGGACGCACGCAGCCGCCGAACGTGGCGCCGCGACAGCGGCGCTCGCTGGGCGAACGTGCCGTGCTCGTCGAGCGACCACAGCTCGGTGACGCGCACGCCTCCGTGCTCACTTCGTCCGTCGACCTCGATGATCGAGGTGAGGCGACGCGACGGGCGCTCCGTCGTCGCGTTGCGGACCAGGTCGATGTGCATGACGAAGTCGACCGTGTCGGCGATCAGCGACCAGACCGCGAACTCGGGCAGCCTCGTGTTCGACTTGGCGACGTAGAAGGCAAGGCGACTGAGCACCGCATCCACGGAGTGGGCGTGGATCGTCGCCATCGAACCGCGCTTGCACATCGAGGCGACGTCGAGCATCTCCAGCGCCTCGTCCTCGACCAGCTCGCCGACGACGACGCGATCAGGGTTCAGCCGACGGGTCAGCTCGACCAGCTCGCGCGCGTTCACCGCTCCGCGCCCTTCGGTGTTGGCCTGGCGGGTGAACAGCGCCGGCGCGTCCGGATGGCGCGGATCGTCTTCCAGGCGAAGTTCGAGCAGCCCCTTCTCGATGGTGACGATCCGCTCGCCGGGCGGCACTGCGCCGAGCAGCTCCTTCAGGAGCGTGGTCTTGCCGGCACCGGGCCCACCGGAGACGAGGATCGTCATTCCTGCGACGACGAGCGCTTCGAGCTGGGGCACCAGCCAGTCGGGGAAGAGCCCCCTGGCGGCCAACCCGTGCAGACCGACGCGGTCGACCGTGAACCGCCGAACGGACAGGCGCGGATGCGTCGAGATCCCGTTGCGGCCCGGCCCACCGAGCACCATCACCACACGGGCACCGTCGGGCGCCTGCAACGTGACCATCGGCGACTGCTCGTCGAGGCGCGACTCGGACAGACCCATCGACAACGTGACGCGCTGCTGGAAGGCGGTGAGGTCGTCGGCCGATTCCCACAGCTGTCCGAGATCGACCTTTCGACCGTCGGCGTAGCTGACCCAGGTGCACAGGTGGGAGTTGACGTCGATCTCCTCCACCTCGGGATCGGCGAAGTAGGTATCGAGCGGGCCGGCACCGATGGTGGCCGCGTATGCCTGTGATCGAAGCGACTGCTCGGTGATCGGATCGAGCACGCCGAGGCCGTGCTGCAGGCGTCGCTGGTTGATCGCCGCGACCTCCTCGGCCAGCCATCGACCCAGCATCAGCTCGAGTCGCGGCCGGTCGTCGCGGACGGTGCGATGCGCGCCACCGCTGCGGTCCTGCTGATCCGTCTCGATCGCCTCGGCGAGGCGCGCCGACAGCCGGCCACTGAGCTCACGGACCGCGTCGCGATCGTTGCTCACGTCACGGCCTCCGGCACGTTCGGTGGGACGATCGGACCGCGGGCCACCACTTCAGCACCGATGCGGTCGGCGAGGTCGCGCAGCGTGCGCGCCAACGGTGATCGGGCGAAGCGCCCACGTCCTGCCGGGCGGCCGGCGAGCACGTCAGCGCCCCACGGATCTGCCGCAACTGCAACGACCGGCACGTCCAACAGGGCGGCGACGTCGGCGGCACGGTACGGCCGCTCGCCGATCAGCGCCACCACGATCGCAGGGTCGGACGCGACCAGGCTGGACACGACGCCGGCGAGCCGCTCGATGCCGAGCGCTGCCGTTGCCGCCGTGGCGCTGCGTTGACGGTGCGCGATCACGATCGCATCCGCGATCGGCGCGAGCGAGAGGGCGTTCGATGCATCGCCGACGTCGACGATCACCGTGGTCGCATCCGGCGAGCGCAGCAGCGAACCGAGCACCGGGACGAGCGTGGACACCACCGCTCGTGCTTCCGGCGGATGCGACGGCAGGACGACGGCGTCGATGCCCCGTTCCGAACGCTGGAGCACGCCGACGAGCTCCTCCCATCCGGCGCGTCGAGCATCGGCCGCGAGGGACGAGAGGTTGGGCCGGCGCGTCAGCTCGAGCCACGCCGCGAGCGCTCCGCCACGAGGATCGAGCTCGGTGACGATGCAGCCCGACGGCCACACGGTCGCCAGCCCGATCGTGGTCGTCGTCGCGCCGTCGCCGGCGACCACCACGACGCTCATGTCGCTGCCGATGTGGACGTCGCCGACGTGGACGTCGCCGACGTGGATGTCGCCGGCACCGGTTCATCCGCTGGATCGTCGGCGGGGTCGAGCAGGACGATGCGGCCGCCCGTCGAGGCGGCGAGCACGACGGCGTCCGCCTCGGACAGCTCGATCGACACCGAGACGCTGCCGGTCACGGCATCGGGCTGGGACGGCAGGCCGACGACGCGTCCGTCCACCGAACGAGGCGGCGACACCGCCCCGTCGGTGGACGCAACGCCGGCGGCGGACGCGACATCGGAGTCGGGGAGCACGATGCGGACGTGCGAGCGCTCGCGCAGCCCAGCCGGCAGCTCGCCCGGGGCAACGAGCACCGCGACGATCGCCGAACCATCGGCGACGAGCGGCCGAGCTTGCAGCGCCGGCAGCGTGAGCAGCGCGCCTGCGACCAGCCGGACCTTCGCGTACCGCCCGACCATCGCCGGCAACAGGTTGGCCGACACGACCTGCAGCGTCGGATCGGCCGACACCTCGATCACGCGAAGGTCGTCGGCCCCGAGCACGTCACCGGCCGGCACGTCGCGCACGAGCTGCAGCACCGGCACGCGCCGATCGACCGTGGAGAACACGAGCAGGATCGCGCCGACGGAGACCACGGCCAGCAGCACACCGAGGGCGATGCGTGCCCGGGCCCGGCCCGATGGACGGAAGGCGAGCGCGCGCGACGGCGTGGTCGTCACGACCCCACCGCACCGCTCGTGTCCGCCGACATCAGCTCGCCCCCTGCTTACGTTTGCCGTAATGACGAGCGGGTGCCGCGTTGATGACGCCGCAGGTCGAGATCGTTGATCGCATCACCTACACAGAGCCGTGCCGGATCACCCGAAGCGGAAAACACCCACGTCAGCAGCCGTACAGAACGAGTCGGGCAGGTTCGGGGAAGTTCGTGGCGTCAATCGAGTAGCTGAGCGCCCCTGAGCGGCGCTCAGCTACTCGATTGACCTCGCCGACGCGCCCTCCCGCAGGACTCGCCGTGGAGGAGCGGGGGTACACTCGGGTTCGTGCTGCAGACCGCGCAACCACCCTCCGTCCTCCCCCAGGCCAACGACGCGTGCTGGTGCGGCAGCGGCCGCAAGTACAAGCGCTGCCACAAGCCCACCGAGGGCAAGGTCACGAAGGGGATCGTCTCCCCGATGCGCACCGTGCCCGCGCACATCGGCCGGCCGCAGTACGCCGACACGGGCATCGTCGACCGCTGGCCGGAGCCGCGCGTGAAGTCGCCGGAGATCATCGCCAAGATGCGCAACGCCGGCGCCATCGCCGCCGAGGTGCTGCGCCTGGCCGGCGAGCAGGTGCGCCCGGGCATCACCACCGAGGAGCTCGACGTGTTCGTGCACGAGCTGTGCATCGAGCGCAACGTGTACCCCAGCCCGCTGAACTACCACGGCTACCTGAAGTCGTTGTGCACCAGCGTCAACGAAGTGATCTGCCACGGCATCCCCGACTCGTCGGTGCTGCGCGACGGCGACATCGTCAACCTCGACGTCACGGTCTTCGCCGACGGCGTGCACGGCGACACCAACGCCACGTTCTTCGTCGGCGACGTCGACCCGGCCAGCCGCGATCTGGTGAAGGTGACCGAGGAGTGCATGTGGAAGGGCATCGAGGCGGTCAAGCCCGGTCGCCCGCTGAGCGACGTCGGTCGGGCCATCGAGAACCACGCCCGCCCGCACCGCTACGGCGTCGTGCGCGCCTTCATCGGGCACAGCATCGGCGAGCTGTTCCACGGCGACATCCAGGTGCTGCACTACTACGACGAGCGGGCCAGCATGATCATGCGGCCGGGCATGACGTTCACCATCGAGCCGATGATCAACGCCGGTTCGTGGCAGCACCGCATGGCCTTCGACGACGACTGGACCGCGATCACCAGCGACGGCAAGCGCAGCGCCCAGTTCGAGCACACCATCCTCGTCACCGACGAGGGTGTCGACGTGCTCACCGCGCCGGGCGCAGCATCCCCATCTGCGCCCTGGAACCGCTGACACGAGTCCGTCTCCGGTAGACCGGGGACATGAAACTTGCTGTCTTCGGGCTCAACGCCGGCGTTGCCTACCACCCGGACGTGACGATGCGCCTCGCCGCGCGCTGCGAGCAGCTGGGCTACGAGAGCTGGTGGGCCGGTGAGCACGTCGTGCTGCCCAGCCCGCGCGTCGCGCCGGCGCCGATGAACCCGACGGATCCGATCCTCGACCCGATGGTGCACCTCGCCTTCGTCGCCGCGGCCACCGAGCGGATGCACCTCGGCACGGGGATCATCATCCTCCCCCAGCGCAACCCGCTCGTGCTGGCCAAGCAGATCGCCAGCCTCGACGCGGTCAGCGGCGGGCGCTTCATCTTCGGCGTCGGTGTCGGCTACCTCGAACCGGAGATGAGCGCGATCGGCGTGCCGCTCAGCGAGCGGGCGAGCCGTACCGACGACCACCTCGCCGCGATGCGCACCCTCTGGTACGGCGAGGCGCCACTCAGCTTCCACGGCGCGCACACCAACTTCGACGGCATCGACGCCAACCCACGCCCGGCCGGCACGATCCCGATCGTCATCGGTGGCAGCACGCCCGGCGCGCATCGACGCGCGGTCGAGCAGGGCCACGGCTGGTACGGCTTCTTCATGGACCCGCCGACCGCCGCCAAGAACGTGGAGAAGCTGCGCGCCGCGCAGGAGCAGTACGCCCGACCAGAGGAGCTCGGAGAGCTGGAGATCAGCATCACCCCGACCGGCCCGCTGAACGCCGAGCTCGTGCGCGACTACATCGCCGCCGGCGTCAACCGGCTGATCGTCTACCCGCTGCCGCTGCGCGACGAAGCCGACATCACCGGCTTCCTCGAGCAGCACTCGGCCATCGTCCTCGGCTGAACGCCGACGCTCACTCGGAGCGAAGGGCGTCGGCCAGCGAACGATGAGCTGCCCGGTTGGCACCGATCGAGACGACGACGGCGACGAGTGGCACGGCCACCAAGGCGATCACCAGTGACCACGGCACGACCATCCCCGGACGCACGCCGAAGTCCTCGGTGATGCGCCGCCACAACGTCGCTCCCGCCAGCGCGCCGACGAACGAGCCGAGGACCACGACGATCCCGGCCACCACCAAGCCCTGCCACGTGAGCGCCGCCGCCTGTCGCCGCCGATCGAGCCCGAGCGCGCGCAGGGTTGCCACGGTTCGCCGGTTCGAGCGGGCGAGCGAGGCAAGCGTCGCCGACAGCACGAAGAGCCCCAGTCCGGCGGCCAGGCCGAGCCCGGCCAACGGCACGCCTCGCGCGCGGTGCATGCTGACGATCCGCCCGGGGATGATGTCGGTGTGGATCTCCTCCGTGATGCGATCGGCGAGTGCCTCCGCCGCGGCGGCGTGATCCGAGTCGACGAAGTTGGCCAGCACGAGCCTCGGGGTCGAGTTCCCTCCTCCGGCGGCGATCGCTCCGAGCGCGACGACACCGATGTCGGCCGGGTCGGACTCGCCGAAGACGGGCGACACCGACTCGCCCACCACCGTCAGCGTGACGTCCGTCGGCGAGGCGAACTCCTCGTCGGTGAACTCCGAGCCGCTCAACGACAACACGACCTGATCGCCGATCCCGGCGCCGACGAGGCGCATCAGGCCCGGCCCGAGCGCGATCTCGGTCGGCGCGACCGGCAATCGGCCGGCCAGCACCTGCGGTGGGGCCGACCCGAGAGGATCGATGGCCAGCACCTCGCACGACACGCCGTTGATCAGCACCTGCCCGTAGCCGACCGCAGTCAGACGCGACAGCTCTGGGTCGTCGGCGAGCTGGGCCAGCCGATCCGGGTCGAGCGGAAAGTTGGTGTTGCCGATGGCGGCATCCCACTCCCAGCCACGGCGGTCCGGTTGCGAGTACAGCCGATCGCTGCCGGCGGTCATCATCCCCACCGCGATCACCACCGCCAACGCGACGGCGCCAACCCCGGCACCCACCACGGTCGTCGTGCGCCGACGGCTCGCCCCGGCGGCCAGCCGCACCCCGAGCCCGGCCGCCAAGGGCAACTGCTGTGGCCACGAGCTGCTCGTGCGCGACTGCGTCGCCGCGGCGACCAGTGGCCGCGGCCGGCGCGCCATCAGCGCCGCGACGCCGACGATCGCCCCGGCGACGATCAACGCACCGAGCGGTGCGACCAGCGTGTCGACGTGCGTGCCGCCGTCCAGCTCGAGCTGGCGACCGAGGCCGATCGGGAAGCGGTTCGACAACGCGATCGAGACCGCGACCGCTCCGGCGGCAGCGCCGAGCGCCGACGGACCGACTCGCAGTGCAGCGGTCGCCGCGAGCCGACCGCCGGTGAAACCGAGGGAGGCCGCCGCCTGCGACTCTCGCTCCAACGCTCGCTGCTGGATCCGCAGCAGCAGGAGCACCACGGCCAGTGCGGCGGCCGCCATGCCGGCGCCGACGGAGAGCAGCGTGGTCGTCTCGAGGTCGACGGGCGTGGCGAACAGCACCGAACGGTCATCCTGGCTCGCAGCTCCGGCGATCAGGTCCGAGTCGGGGCCGAGGCGCGCGGTCAGGTTGTCGATGAACGGTTGCACGCCGGCAGCACCGGATGCCAGGCGCACGGCGAAGCTGGAGCCGAACCCGAGGTACTCGTCCTTGTGCTCGTCGACGAACCGGCTCGAGATGACCACGTTGGCGAAGTTGCCGACGAACTGCGTCCCGGCGTTGTGCACCTCGTCGGTGACGATCTCGTTCGGCGTGCGGACGACGCCGACGATGCGCATGTCGTAGTGCGGCCCCGCCGGTTCGTAGATGCCGCGCTCGACCTCATCGATCTGTTCTGGAGCGAACATGACGAACGGGGCGACGTCGCCGACCGACAGGCCAGTGAGCTCGACGAAGCCTTGGTTGACGGCGATCTCGAACGCTTCGTCGTGTGGCTTGCGGCCGTCGAGCACGCGCACGGTCGGATTCTCGACCTCGACGGAGTAGCTCAGCCCGTTGACGAACTCGAGCGACCCGTCGGGATAGACGTACGACATGGCCAGGTAGTCCGAGGGGTCGGCACGCACGACGTCCGGCTGGCTGAGCAACGTCTGTTGATCGAGCTGACCCGACGGGGAGTAGACGTCCACGTGGTGCACCGGCGCTGCGTTGCGGAACCGGTCGACGACCGTCGAAGACCGTCGCGCCCCGGCCAGGAAGGCCATCGCCGCGCCAGCAGCGATGGAGACGGCGATGACCAGCACGATCTGGGCAGCCCAGTGCTGGCGCCGCTGCGAGCGGGCGAGGAACGCTTCGGCGGTCATCACTGCGCCGAGCATGACGGCGCGAGCATGGACCCGCAAGGGTGGCTACCACCATTTGCTCGGGCTCGCTGCGCTCGCCTGCCGAGTTCGCTCGCTGCGCTCGCTCACCCGACTCGAGAGCTCACGGTGTTTGCTCGGGGCCGCGACGGAAACCGGCGCGTTCAGACGATGGACGGGTGTGCAAGTGTCGCGATCGATGAGCTCGTTGCAGAAGCGGCAGGAGTGGCTGTTCTTCGGCTCCATGTGGCGGGCTCACCCTGGGCTCAGTGCCGCGTGGTGGGCGGTGATGGCGGTGCGCGCGGTGCTGCCGCCGCTGCTGGCCATCGCCATCGGCACCGTCGTCGGGGCGGTGCAGGACCATCGGTCGCTGACCGGACCGTTGGTGTTCATGGGCGTGACCTTCGTCGTGCTCCAGGTGCTTCCGCCGCTGCACCAGGTGCTCAGCGCCAACGTCGGCAGCCGCCTGGCGAACTGGCTGAACCGCACGCTGATGGTCGCCTGCCTGACCCCAGACGGCATCGGCCACCTCGAGCGGCCCGACCTGATCAACGACCTCAACACGGCGCGCGACTTCGACCTCGGCATCCAGGGCCCGCCGTTGCACGTCGGCATGGACTTCATCGCCGGTGGGCTGGCGCAGCTGCTGGGCGGGATCGCCGCCGCGCTGGTGCTGTTCGCCTTCGCCTGGTGGGCGCCGCCGCTGCTGTTGCTGGCGTGGGGCTGCACGCACTGGCTGCTGCGCGAGAGCGGAGTGTGGAAGGACCGCAACACCGACGAGGTGCAAGTGGCATCGCGGCACACCGAGTACGCCTACCGCTTGGCGGTCGATCCGCCTGCGGCGAAGGAGGTGCGCCTGTTCGGGTTGGCGCCGTGGGTGATCGACCGGTTCGTCACCAACAGCCGCCGGCTCTACGAGCTGAAGCACCGCGCCACGAAGCTGCGCGAGAAGTCGGTGGTGTGGTGCCTGCTGATCGTCGCCGGCGCCAACGTGCTGTTCTTCTGGCGCCTCGCCGAGGCCGGTGCCGACGGCAGCATCGACCTCGCCCGCATCGTGGTGTTCGCCCAGACCGCGTTCGCGGTCAGCACGGTCGCCTTCGGCGGGTTCAACTGGGCGCTCGACTTCGCCGCCGCGCCGGTCGCCGCGGTGCTGCGCCTGGAAGCGGCGATGGCGCCGGCGGGCGCCCTCAGCCGAGCCGGCACCGTGCCGGCCACCGCGATGCCCGCCGTGGAGGTGCGCTTCCGCGACGTGCACTTCGCCTATCCGGCAGCGAGCGGCAGCGGCGAGGAGCGCGTTGGCGCGCCGGTGCTGGACGGCTTCGACCTCGTCATCCCGGCCGGTACGTCCTTGGCCATCGTCGGCCAGAACGGGGCCGGCAAGACCACGCTGGCGAAGTTGCTCTGCCGCCTCTACGACCCGCAGTCCGGCAGCATCGAAGTGGACGGTGTCGACCTTCGCGACATCGACGTCGACAGCTGGCGAGGCCGCATCACCGCGGTGTTCCAGGACTTCGTGCGCTTCGAGCTGCCGCTGCGCGACAACGTCGTGCCGGCCGGCGGCGGTGGGCGCGACGACACGGTGACCGCCGCGCTCGTCGACGCCGGGGCCGATCAGCTGGCCTCGCTCGACACACCACTGCACCGCGGCTACCCGGGCGGCACGGACCTGTCCGGCGGCCAGTGGCAGCGCGTCGCGCTCGCACGCGCGCTCGCCGCCGTCCGCGACGGCGCCGGGCTGGTGCTGCTGGACGAACCGACGGCGATGCTCGACGTGCGCGGCGAATCGGAGATCTTCGAGCGGGTGCTGGCGGCCACTCGGCAGTGCACGACCATCCTTGTCTCGCACCGGTTCAGCACCGTTCGCCAGGCCGACCGCATCTGCGTCGTCGAGCACGGCCGCGTCGTCGAGCTCGGTACGCACGACGAGCTCATCGCGTTGGGCGGCCGTTACCGCACGATGTACGAGCTGCAGGCAAGCCGGTTCACCGAGACCGAGCTCTCCGACGACGGCGAGGAGGTGCTCTATGAGCGGCTCTGACAGCGCAGCGCACGACGACCTGCCGCCGGCGTGGGGATCGATGGTTCGCATCGTCAAGCTCGGCTACCGCGCCGAACCGAAGCTGCTCGTCGCTTCGTTCCTGATGACCTTGCTGACCGCGCTGCCGGACGCGCTGGTGGCCCTGTGGTTGAAGCTCCTCGCCGACGCCGCGACCAGCGGCGAGCGAACGAAGCTGATCGTCGCCGCGATCGGCCTCGGCCTCTCGGCGACGGGCACGTGGTTCCTGAAGCTCATGTTCGATCGGCTCGACCGCCGGTTCCGCGATCGCGTCAGCATCGCCTTCCAAGCACACGTGGCCACGCTGCAGGCCAGCGTGCCGACCATCGACCACCACGAGCGGCCCGAGCACCTCGATCGGCTGTCGGTGCTGCGCGACCAGATCTTCGCCCTCGACCACTTGTTCATGGCGCTGTTCTCCACCGTCGGGTGGCTGCTGCGGCTGGCGTTCACGATGGTGCTGCTGGCCAGCATCCACCCCGCCCTCGTGCTCCTGGTCGTCTTCGCCCTGCCGATGGTGCGCGTGGCATCGAGTCGGCCCGCGGTGGAGCGAGCGACGGAGGAACGCGTCGCCGCGCGCGACCGCCTCGCTCACCACCTGTTCAACGTGGCCACGACGGCCTCACCCGGCAAGGAGGTGCGCGTCGCCGGCATCGGCGAGCGGCTGCTCACGCAGCGGGCCTCGGCGTGGAGCGAGTGGTACCACCCGGTGGCGTCCGTGCGCTGGCGCACGGCGCTGTGGCACATGGGCGCGTGGGCGGTGTTCGGTGCCGCCTTCGTCGCGTCGGTGGTGTTCGTCGCCTCCGGTCTCGACGCAGGTGTCGGTTCGGTGGTGCTGGTGCTCGTCGCCGGCAGCCGGCTGTCTGCCTACGTCGGTGCAGCTGTCGGCGAGCTCGGCTTCCTGCGCGGCATCTGGCTCGACTCGTCGCAGCGCCTCGCCTGGCTGGAGGACTACGCCGCCGCGTTGGATCGACGCGCCGACCTGCCGGCGCCGACGGTGCTGCACGACGGCATCCGCTTCGATCACGTCAGCTTCTCCTACCCCGGCACCTCGCGGCTGGTGCTCGACGACGTCGACCTGTTCTTCCCGGCCGGTGCGGTGGTGGCCGTGGTCGGCGAGAACGGCGCCGGCAAGACCACCTTGGTCAAGGTGCTGGCGCGACTGTACGACGTCGACTCGGGCCGGATCATGGCCGACGACGTCGACCTCGCACGCGTCTCGCACGCCGAGTGGCGATCGCGCATGTCCGGCGCGTTCCAGGACTTCGCCCGCCTCGAGTTCCAGGCACAGACCACCGTCGGCCTCGGCGACGAACCGCGCCTCGACGATCGTGGTGCGGTTGGCGAGGCGGTGGATCGCGCCGGCGCGCACGACATGGTCGAGCACCTCCGCGACGGCCTGGACACGCAGCTCGGCCCGACGTGGGAGGACGGCGTCGACGTCTCGTTCGGCCAGTGGCAGAAGCTGGCGTTGGCCCGCGGCTACATGCGCGAGGAGCCGCTGGTCCTCGTGCTCGACGAGCCGACCGCGGCGCTGGATGCGGAGACCGAGCACGCGCTGTTCGAGCGCTACGCGGCCAGCGCGCGGGAGGTGGCCGCGAACGGGCGCATCACCGTGCTCGTGTCGCACCGCTTCTCGACCGTGCGGATGGCCGACCTGATCGTCGTGCTCGACGGCAATCGCGTCGCCGAGGTCGGCAGCCACGACGAGCTGATCACGCGTGGCGGCACCTACGCCGAGCTCTACGCCATCCAAGCCGCGTCATATCGCTGAGGCGTTCGCCGCAGCTCGGATGGCAGGATCGTGCGGTGAGCCGTGAACGCGATCCGCTGCAACGGCGCATCCTCACCCTGGCCGTGCCGGCGCTCGGCACGCTGGCCGTCGAGCCGGTGTACGTGCTCGTCGACACCGCGATCGTCGGCCGGATCGGCACCGATCAGCTCGCCGGGCTGGCCATCGCGGCGACGATCCTGCTGACGGTCGTCTCGCTGCTGACCTTCCTCGAGTACGGCGTCACGCCCGACGTCGCCTACGCCCACGGGGCAGGACGACCCGAGGTGGCGCGCCGGAGCGCCGGTGACGCGCTGACCCTGGCCGTGGTGATCGGGACGCCGGTCGCCGCCGTGCTGGCGTTGGCGGCCCACCCGCTGGCGTGGGCGCTCGGTGGGCGCGGCGAGGTGCTCGAATCCGCCACCACCTACCTGCGGATCAGCACCGTCGGTCTGCCGTTCGTGCTCATCGCGCTCGTCGGTCATGGAGTGATGCGCGGGGTGAACCAGCTCCGCATGCCGATGGTGATCGTCATCGTCGCCAACGTCGCCAACCTGATCATGGAGATCGTCGCCGTGTACGGGTTGAAGCTGGGCATCGCCGGCTCAGCATGGACCACGGTGATCGTGCAGATCGGTGCGGCAGCCTGGTTCCTGCGCGTGCTGCGCCCGCACGCCGACCGTCACGGCATGTCGTGGCAGCGGTACCGCCCGATGCTCGTCACCGGCATGCACCTCGCGGTGCGGTCGCTGGCGATGTTCGCGGTGTGGAACACGGCGACCGCGGTGGCCGCGCGCATCGACACGCCGACGCTCGCCGCGCACCAGGTGCTCACCCAGCTGTTCATGTTCCTCGCGCTCGCGCTGGACGCGCTGGCCATCCCCGCGCAGTCGTTGGTCGCCGGAGCGTTGGGCAGCAACGACGTCGACGAGGCGCAGCGCGTCGGGTGGGTCAGCAACAGGTTGTCGGTGTGGTGCGGCGCGCTGCTCGCGGTCGTGCTGGCAGCGACGAGCCCGCTGATCCCGCACCTCTTCAGCGGCGACGATGCGGTGCGATCGCGCTTGACGGGCGGCCTGCTGCTCCTGGCGATCATGCAGCTGCCCGGCGCCGTGGCGTTCGCCCTCGACGGCGCGCTGATCGGCGCCCACGACGAGCGGTTCCTGGGCCGTCAGGCGGTGCTCAACCTGATCGGTTTCGTCCCGCTCGCGCTCGCCACGTTGATCGAGCCGGATCTCGGCTTGGCCGGCCTGTGGGGCGCCCAGCTGATGTGGATGTTCCTGCGGGCCACGGTCAACTGGCGCCGGTGGCAGTCCCGCGCCTGGGCCCCACCCACCCTGCAAGAACTGGATGTCTGACGCGCGGCACCGCCGCGCGTCAGACATCCAGTTCTGCGGGGATCGGGATCGAGGCGAGGAGGGCGGGGCTGAGGCGGATGGTGCCGGCGCCGAGGCCGGAGCCGGCGGCGTGGTAGCGAACCCACGCGGTCGCATCGGATGAGGCGAGCACTCGCATCACGAGATCGAGGTGCTCCGGCGGCGCGGTCACGGTGATCACCGGGACGCCGGGCAGCCAGGCGCCGTCGCGGTCGGGCACCGCTTCGATCACCTTCGTCTGGTTGGCGACCAGCACCTTCGGCACCAGGCGCGACTCGGCCCATCGACGCATCGCCGGGGTCAGCGCGCTCAGATCGACGCGAGGTGCCAGGTACTGCCGCTTGGCGAACCGCACCGGGCGGCTGCCCCAGTGGCACGCCCCCGGGTCGATGAGCCCACTGGTGATCAGCGGCGGGCCATCGCCGTCGTCGCTGACCGCGCCGACCAACCCGTAGTACTGGTCGCGGAAGTCCACCGAGCACGTGGCGACGTCGCCGAGCGTGCGGGTGCTCGCGGGTGGCGGTGCGACGTCCGCGATCAACCGCGACCACGGTCCTGCGGCGGGGGCGTCGGGGACGACCGTCAGCTCGGCACTGCGGCGGCGACGCACCGCTCGCCGGCGTCCGCCGACCTCCCACACCCCGGCCCAGACGCGCACCGCCGCATCGAAGAGCAGCGCATCGCTCCACCACATCCAGCGCAGCGCAGCGACCTCGTCGACCCGCGACCTGATGGCCGCCGCGTCGCGAGTGGCGAGGAGCGACTGCGGCAGCACCAGCCCGATGCGCGCACCCGGCGCGGCCAGCTCGACGGCGAGGGCGAGGAACTCGGCGGCGGTGTCGGCGTACGGTCCGCCGCCGAACCGCGATCGCCCGCCACGCGTCGTCGCCGCAGCGAGCTGGTTGAGGAACGGCGGGTTGCCGACGATGAGATCGAAGCGACGGTCACCCCAGTCGCGACGGAGGGCGTCGTCGTGGATCAGCTCGGCATCCGGCAGCGCCGCGCGCGCAACGCTGATCGCGCCTGCGTCGACGTCGACACCGACGAGGTGTGGCACGCCCCCGCGACGCCGCACGAGATCGGCGGCGGCCGCGAGGAACCGCCCGTCGCCGCACGCGGGGTCGAGCACGCGCACGGTTCGGCCGGACAGCGAGCGCCGCGGCACCACCTGGGCGACGACCGCATCGACGACGGAGCTCGGGGTGTACCACGCGCCGAGTTGCTTACGTTGGGACACCACGAGGTCATCAGCGTAGGGTCGCCGCCGTGACCGACGTGAACGGCCGCTACCTCACCTTCGGGCGGGAAGAGTGGGCCGACCTGAGAGCCGCTACTCCCCTCACGTTGCGAGAGCACGACCTCGACTCGTTGCGCGGCATCAACGAGCGCATCGACCTCGACGAGGTGGCCGCCGTCTACCTGCCGCTCACCCGACTCCTCAACCTCTACGTGGCGGCGACGCAGAACCTCAGCAAGGTGTCGTCCGCGTTCCTCGGCACGCTGGAGCCGAAGGTGCCGTACGTGATCGGTGTGGCCGGCAGCGTTGCGGTCGGCAAGAGCACGTTCGCCCGCATCCTGCAGGCGTTGCTCGCCCGCTGGCCCGACCACCCGAAGGTCGACCTCGTCACCACGGACGGGTTCCTCTACCCCAACCGCATCCTCGAAGAGCGCGGCATCATGAACCGCAAGGGCTTCCCGGACAGCTACGACACCCGGCGGCTGTTGCAGTTCCTGCGCGAGCTGAAGAGCGGCGAGCCGAACGTCGCCGCGCCGGTGTACAGCCACGTCGTCTACGACATCGTCGACGGTGACGAGGTGATCGTGTCGCAGCCCGACATCGTCATCCTCGAGGGCCTCAACGTGCTGCAGGTCGGCAGCAGCGACGCCAGCGAGTTCGTCAGCGACTACTTCGACTTCAGCATCTACATCGACGCCGACGAGGAGCACATCCAGGAGTGGTACGTGCGCCGCTTCCTCACCCTGCGCGAGACCGTCTTCCAGAACCCGGACAGCTTCTTCCGCCACTACGCCCACCTCACCACCGAGGAAGCGGTGGAGACGGCGAAGTTCATCTGGCGTGAGATCAACGGCCGCAACCTGCGCGACAACATCGAGCCGTCGAAGGCCCGCGCCGGGCTCGTGCTACGCAAGGGCCAGGACCACCGGGTGACGAACGTGTCGCTGCGGCGGCTCTGACGTGCTCGAAGCTGCAAGGATCGCGCCGGTGAACCAGGGTGACACGGGGGCGATCGTGAGTCGGGCCCCGAGCGAGGAACAGTCATGAGCTACGTGCTCGGCATCGATCTCGGCACGTCGCGCACCGCTGCGGCGGTGTACCGCGACGGTCGCTCCGACATCGTTCCGCTCAGCGACCACGCGGCGACGATGCCCTCGATGGTCTTCGTGCGCGACGACACGTCGCTGCTCGTCGGTGAGGCTGCGCGACGTCGTGGACACGACGACCCGTCACGGCTCGCCCGCGAGTTCAAGCGCCGCTTCGGCGACTCAACGCCCTTGGTGCTCGGGCCGTCGTCGCTCACGGCCGAGCAGTTGACGGCCACCTTGCTGCGCCACGTCGTCGACTACGTCAGCCAGCGCGAGGGTGGCCCGCCGGCGGAGGTCGTCGTCGCCCACCCCGCCAACTGGGGCACCTATCGGCGCGACCTGCTGCGCCAAGAGGTCGCCAAGGCCGGCCTCCCGCCCGCCCAGCTGGTCACCGAGCCCGACGCGGCCGCCGTGCACTACGCCAGCGGCAACCGCATGGCCGTCGGTGACGTCATCGCCGTGTACGACCTCGGTGGCGGCACGTTCGACGCCGCCGTGCTGCGCCGCACCGAGGCCGGCTTCGAGCCGGTCGGTGAACCGAAGGGCATCGAGCGCCTGGGCGGCATCGACTTCGACGAGGCCGTGCTCGGTCACGTGCAGCAGGCCGCAGGGCTCGATCAACTGGTGCTCACCGACGCCGACCTGCCGGCGCTGGTTCGGCTGCGTGACGACTGCCAGGCGGCGAAGGAAGCGCTCAGCGACGACCTCGAGGCCACCATCCCGGTGATCGTCGGCAGCCTCAACACGCGCGTGAAGATCACCCGCGGCGAGCTCGAGCAGATGATCCGTCCGGCCATCCGCGACTCCGTGCTCTGCCTGCGCACAGCCATCCTCGACAGCGGAGTTCCGACCTCGCAGATCACCGCCGTGCTGATGGTCGGCGGCTCGTCGCGCATCCCGTTGGCCGCGCAGATGGTTCGCACCGATCTGGAACGACCGGTGGTCTACACGTCGAACCCGAAGGAGGCCGTCGCCCTCGGAGCGGCCCGCATCGGCGGCGGTCCGACACCGACCGCAGTCGTACCGGTGGTGCCGGTCCCACCGACCGCTGCCGTCGCTGCCGTCCCGGAACCGCCGACCGTTCCCACGGCTCCCATGGCCCCCGTCGACATCGGTGCCACGCTGCCGACGACCCCGCTGCCACCCGTCGCCCCGGTCATCGCCCCACCCGCGCCACCGCGCTCGTTCACGCCCAACCCGGCGCCCGCACCGGCGAAGAAGCGCGGGTTGCTCGTGGGCGTCGGTGCGATCCTGGCGATCGCACTCGGTGCCGGTGCCGCACTGGCGGTCGGCGGCAACGACGACAAGAAGGAGAGCGCGGTCACTTCGCCGACCGGGGTGACGACGCCGACATCGGAGGACGTCTCGGCCAGCTCGTCGACCACCGACGACACCACGGCGGTCACCACCCCACCGGTGGCGACCACACCGCAGACCGCAGCACCCGACGTGTTCGAGAACTTCGCTCGAGTTCCCGGCATCGACCTCGGCGGGCTTCCGGAACGGATGGTCCCCCCGGACGCGCAGACCTCGGCCATCGCCGATGGCACGTACGTCGGGGACGCCGCGTTCGTCAGCGACGACACGATCCACGTCTTCCTCTACCAGCACTTCCACGGCAGCGCGTGTGAGGTGGAGGCCTCGTTCGACGGCCAGGAGTGCCTGAACAACATCTACACGCGGGCCACCACCACCTACGAGGTGCCGTTGGCGGCGAACGTCTTCATCTCGATCCAGGACGAGACCACGTTCGGAGAGAACTTCCGCATCACGCTCGACGAGCTGAAGAACCTCGTCGCCGGCGGCGCACCCTCCGTGAACGTCGGTGACGGGTTCCTCTTCCGGTTCGACTTCGCGGTCACGGTGGTCAACGGCGAGGTCGTGAAGATGCAGCAATTCTTCCGTCCATGAACCGACGGTTCGTCGCGGCAGCCACGGTTGCCGCGCTCCTGGCGACGATCGCGGGGTGCTCCGATGACGATGCCGGCAAGCACGCCAAGCTCTACGCCGCGACCGTTGCGCCGCCGGTGCCCGATCGCACGGCGACGATCGATCCGTCGTGGGTGGAGTCGAGCGGCGAGACCCTCGGTACCGATGTCGCCGACGGCACGTACTGGGCCGAGGCGGTCGGGGTGGGTGAGTCCACCGCTCCGTTCATCACCTTCGACCTCTCGCAAGCGGTGTTCGGGCCGACGTGCACGGCCACGTTCCCCTCGGATCCGTCGGCGTGCGACGACGACTACGCGGTGATCGACGAGCCCCACGGCGAGCTGCCTGCGTTCGTGCCCTCGATCCGTTCCGCCTCGGTGGTCGGCGAGGATCAGCGCAACTACTCGATCACCGGCGCAGAGCTGCACTCGCTGATCAGCGGCGCGCCGCCCGCTGCGGCGGCGCCCGACGAGTACGCGTATGCGCCGTTCGGCTTCCTCGTCGAAGTGCAAGGCGGCACGATCACCTCGGCCCACCAGATCTGGACCCCGTAGCGCCCGCCCCGCGCAGTGTGTCGACTTCGCCACCGATTCGGTAGCAAACTCGACACAGCAGCCTCAGTTCGTGGCGGCTTCGAACTCGGCGAGCCAGGCGGGGACGTCGGCGAGGCGGGCGACTTCGGTGACGTGCTCGTCGTGCTCGACGTGCTCGTGCTCCCAGAGGAGGTGGTACGGCACGTGGATGCCGTGGCCGCCGAGGGCCATCACCGGCAGGATGTCGCTGCGCACGCTGTTGCCGACCATGCAGAACCGCTCCGGCTCGACGCCGAATCGCTGGATGAGCTTGGCGTAGGTCGCGGCATCCTTCTCGAGCACGATCTCGATGTGCTCGAAGTGGTGGGCCAACCCACTGGTGCTGACCTTGTGGGTCTGGTGGATGAGATCGCCCTTGGTGATCAGCACGATGCGATATCGGCTGCCCACCTCCTGCAGCACCTGTGGCACGTCGGGGAGGAGACGCACGGGCTCTTGCAGCTGATCGCGAACGAGGTCGACCAGCTCGAGCATCACCGAACTGGGGATCGCGCCGTTGGTGATCGTCGCCGCGGTCTCCACCATCGACAGGCCGAACGACTTCACGCCGTACCCGAACGTCGGCAGGTTCTTGCCCTCGGTGGCGACGAGTGCTGCCTTCGCGTCGACGCCATCGGGCACGTACGGACCAACCATCTCGACGAAGCGCTGCTCGCTCTCGTGGAAGCCGTCCTCGCTCTGCCACAGCGTGTCGTCGGCGTCGAAGCCGATGACGTCGAAGCGACTCACATGACCTCGTTCATCGATGCAGCGCGTTCAGGTAGTTGTAGACGGTGATCCGGCTGACGCCCATCGCGTCGGCGACGTCCTCGACGGCACGCCGCAAGGTGAACGCGCCACGATCGTCGAGCAGACGAATGGCGCGCTGCTTGTCCTCGCGCGACAGCGACGGCAACGGCGCACCGAACTCTCGCTCGACGCCTTCGATCAACCGGTCGAGCGCGCCGTGCAGCGGGGCCATGCGCACGGCGGCGATGATCGTGCCCTCCCAACGCAACGGCAGGTCGCCGGGCTCGCGATCCTCGGCGGCGACCATCGTCGCCCCCAGGGCCTCGACCACCGGCTTGACGGCCAGCACCAAGGGGTGGCGAGGGAGCTTGCTCATTCGTCGCCGCCGGCGGCGAGACGTTCGATGTGCATGCTCACGTGCGTCGCGCCGTGTGCGAACGCGGCGTCGATCACGGCCTTGGACACAGCGCCGGCGACCTCGTCGGCCACCTGGCAGCTGGTTCCGAACGGTCCGAACTCGGCGACCGCGCCGAGCGCCTCGGCCGCGGCGACGGCGGACGTGACGTGCTCACCGGGGTGCCCCTCGATGAAGGGTTCGATGGTGAACTCCAGCAGCAGCACGCTTCACGATGGTAGCGAGCACGACCGACCCCTCCCCCAAACGCGGCGCTCACCTCCCCATGATGCGTTGCAGTTCGCCGGCACGGGCGATGCAGTCGGCGCCGGCTGATTCGAACGCTTGTGCCAGACGGGTCAGCGCGGTGCGGAACGTGGCGTTCCAGTCCTGCTCGAACCGGTCCCTGGCGGGCCCGGTCCACGACGTGCCGGCGAGCACGGAGCTGACCGTGCTGGTCAGCGACTGGATCGGGTCGATCTGCTGCTTCAGGGTGCGGCCCAGTGAGGCGAGCTGCTCCGGGTTGGCTCCGTACATGGTCATGGTGGTCTCCTCGTGTTCGACCGTTCGTCAGGTCCTACACACAGAACCGTGCGCCACAGCCTCGAGCGGAAAACAACGACGTCAGACGAAGTGCAGCAGCGGCAGCAGGAGCGTGACGCTGTCCGGCAGGAACCGATGCTCGGCGCGCATCGCGGTCAGCTCGGTCGGGGTGACCCACCGCGCTTCGACCACCTCACCGTCGTCGAAGGCGAACGGTCCGTCGTGCACGGCGCGGTAGCCGTGGCAGATCAGGGCAACGTCGTCGTCGACGTAGCGCCCACTGCCCAGGTGATGCAGTTCGGCAGCGATGCCGACCTCCTCGGCCAGCTCCCGGTGGGCCGCGTCGAGGTAGCTCTCGCCCGCGGCGACCACGCCGCCGGCGGCGATGTCCCACCAGCCCGGCCAGACGTCCTTCCACTCGCTGCGGCGATGGATCAGCAGCCGTCCGTCGCTGCTGAACACGGCGATTCCGACGCAACGGTGCTGCAGCCGTTCGGCCCGCATCCGCGATCGCGGCACGGTGTCGATCACCCGATCGTCGTCGTCGACGATGTCGACCAGCTCGCTCGCCGGATCCGCTGCCATCGCGTCATGCCTAGCATTCGCCCATGAGCACCGACACCCTGCGCGACGAGGCCCGAGATCTGCTCGACGGGATGGTCTCGCTGCGGCGAACGCTGCACCAGTGGCCGGAGATCGGCAACGACCTGCCCGTGACGCGCGGGGAGGTGCTCGGCGCGCTCGAGGGGCTGCCGCTCGGCATCACCCTGCACGAGACGACCAGCGGCATCGCCGCGCTGCTCGAAGGCGGCAAGCCCGGCCCGACCGTGCTGCTGCGCGGCGACATGGACGCGCTGCCGATGCCCGAGGACACCGGCCTCGACTTCTCCTCGAAGGTCGACAACCGCATGCACGCCTGCGGGCACGACACCCACACGGCGATGCTCGTCGGCGCGGCGCGACTGCTGAGCGCGCGCCAGGCCGACATCCCCGGCCGAGTGCTGTTCATGTTCCAACCCGGCGAGGAGGGCTACGCGGGCGCGCGGTTCATGCTCGACGAAGGTCTGCTCGACCTGCCGGCCCGCGCCGATGGCAGCGAGTCGCCGGTGACCGGCGCGTACGCGTTGCACATCACCTCGGTGCTGCCCACCGGATGGATCAGCTCGAAGGCCGGCGCGCTCATGGCGTCGAGCGACACGATGCGCATCCTCGTCACCGGCCGCGGCGGCCACGCCAGCCAGCCGCACCGCGCTCTCGACCCGATCCCGGTCGCCTGCGAGATCGTGCAGGCGCTGCAGACGATGATCACCCGCAGCGTCGACGTGTTCGACCCGTCGGTCGTCACCGTCGGGAAGATCTCCGCCGGCACGACGACCAACGTCATCCCGGAGAGCGCGTTGATCGAGGGCACGATCCGCGCCGTCAGCGAGCGCACCCGCCGCCTCGTGCACGACGGGATCCGCCGCGTCGCCGAGGGTGTCGCCGCTGCGCATGGCGCGGGCGTCCACGTCGAGGTGGTCGACGGCTACGGCGTCACCTCGAACACGCCCGGCTCGGCCGAGTTCTCGATGGGCGTGGCCGGCGACATCATCGGCTCGGACAAGGTGATCAAGATGCCGAACCCGGTGATGGGCGCCGAGGACTTCAGCTACGTCCTCAACCGCATCCCCGGCACGATGATGTTCCTCGGCGGCACCCACCACGACCGCGACCCGTTCTCCGCCCCGGCCAACCACTCCAATCGGGTCACCTTCGACGAGGAGTCGATGGTCAACGGCACCGCCATCCTCGCCGGACTGGCCCTCCGCCACCTTTCATAGCGGTGCTCGCTGCGCTCGCCTGCCGTGCTCGCTCGCTGCGCTCCCTCACCCGAACTCGTCATCTCGGTGCTCGCTGCGCTCGCCTACCGTGCTCGCTCGCTGCGCTCCCTCACCCGAACTCCGGTGCTCACAACCTCATCGCGGCGCCCGTCCAAGTCCGATGAGAAACAGGCGGCCATTCGCCGCTCACACCTCATCGGGTTTCGACGCTGCTCCGGTCCGATGAGAAACAGGCGGCCATTCGCCGCTCACACCTCATCGACTTGCTTGGGCCGGGCGGCGGTCAGGTTCGGAGGCGCAACGTGACGAGCTCGAAGGGGTTGAGGGTGAGGGCGATGATGCCGTCGGCGGTGTCGAGGGATTCGGCGGGCGACTCGTAGACGTCGCAGCGCGAGGCTTCGGCGACCCGTTGCGGCAGGCGGACGATCGTGCGGGTGCGGTCGCCGCACGCTTCGTGGAGGCGGACGACGAGATCGCCCGATCCGTCGTCGGCGCGCTTCACCGCGCTCAGCCACACGCCGGGTTGATCGATGTGCACCACCGGCGGATCATCGTTGCCGTCGCCGTCGTGGACGACCCGCAGCGGCACGTTCAGCGCCTCGGCCTCGTGCAGCACGTCGTGCAGCCCGGGCCCGTGCGGCAGCACGGCGATCGTGACGCGATGGCGACCTCGATCGGCGTCCGGGTCGGGGTAGCGAGCCGCCTTCAGCAACGAGACGCGCACGCCGGGCGCTCGACCCGACGAGCTGAACAGGCGGTGGCCGTAGCGGCCGTCGTTGAGCACCGCGACACCGAACTCGGGCTCGGCGACATCGACCCAACGGTGCGCACAGACCTCGAACTTCGCCGCATCCCACGAGCTGCTGGCGTGCATCGGCCGACGGACGTGACCGAACTGGATGTCGCAGGCAGCCTCGTCGGCGCGGACGTCGATCGGCACGTGCAGCGACAACCACTGCTCGGTCTCCTGCCAGTCGATGTCCAGCTCGATGTCCAACCGCGCGCTGTCGGCACGCAACCGGTACGACGAGACGACCGCCGACGCCCCGAACGCTCGCCGGACGTGCAGCGTGGCGACGAGCGGGCCGCGATCGACGAGCTCGATCTCGACGTCACCGGAGAGCGGCTTCGCCAGCGGCTCGGCCCAGTCCTCGAGGTCCCATGCGTCGTACTCCACCGGGTGGTCGGGCGCGATCTGCAACCCGATCACCGAACCGGCGGGCAGCAGTTCGCGGGCGTGGCGAACGTCGACGATCGAGGTGATGTTGCCGTCGAGGTCCCAGTGCACTGCGATGCAGCCGTTGGCCATCGACTGCTCGGTGACCACCACGCGATCGTCGGTGGCGAGCGCCTCGAACGAGCCGAGCCCGCTCCCCGGCGCCGCGGCAACGAACGCGTGTCCACCGTCAGCGAGCGCCTGCAACGGCCCGCTACCGGGGGGCGTCGACGATGCGACGACGACCTCGCGGCGAGCGTGCGTTCCGGCGTTGGCCACTGCGCCGGCAGGCGCGCAGAGGTGCGACAACGCTTCCTGCACCAGATCCTCCAGCGCGGCAGCGGCACTCGCGTGCGCGGCCTCCGCGTCGTCGTGCACCCACGCGATCGACGAGCCGGGGATGATGTCGTGGAACTGCTGCAGCAGGACCGAACGCCAGATGTCGTCGAGCGCGGCGACCACGTCGTCGGGCACCGGACCACTCGCCGCCCACCACAGCTCGGCCTCGCGCAGCAGGCGCTCGCAGCGACGGTTGCCGAGCTTGGTCTGCGCCTGGCTGGTGAGCGTGCCGCGGTGCATCTCGAAGTACAGCTCGCCGCGCCACACCGGCACCGGCGCGCCGCCAGCGACCTCCTCCTCGATGCGGTCGAAGAACTCGTCGGTCGTGCCGATGCTGACGCGCGGCGTGCCGTCGAGATCGGCCATCCGCCGCGCCCGCTCGACCATCTCGCGCGTCGGACCGCCACCTCCGTTGCCGTGGCCGAAGGGCATCAACGACCAGTCGCTCCAGCCGTGGTCCTTGAAATTGTGATCGGTGAACACCATCTGGTCAGCGGTGACGGATGCGTTGTAGGTGTCGACGGGCGGGAAGTGGGTCAGCACCCTCGAGCCGTCGATGCCCTCCCACCAGAACGTGCTGTGGGGGAAGACGTTCTGCTTGTTCCAGCTGAGCTTCTGGGTGATGAAGCGGTGCATGCCCCCGGCGGCGAAGATCTGCGGCAACGAGCCGGGGTAGCCGAACACGTCGGGGATCCACACCTCCTTGCAGCGCACGCCGAAGCGCTCCTCGAAGTAGCGCTGGCCGAACACCATCTGGCGCACGATGCTCTCGCCGCTCGGCAGGTTCATGTCGGCCTCGACCCACATGCCGCCGACTGGCTGCCACTGCCCGGACGCGACCTTGGCCGTGATCCGCTCGAACACCTCCGGGTGCTGGCGTTCCACCCAGTCGTACTGCGCGGCCTGCGAGCAGACGAAGCGGTAGTCCGGGTAGGCGTCCATCAACGTGGTGGCCGAGGCGAAGGTGCGCGCGCACTTGCGTTCGGTCTCGCGCAGCGGCCACAGCCACGCCGAGTCGATGTGTGCGTGGCCGACGCCGATGACGCGGTGCGCACTGGCGCGTGCGGGTTGGGCGAGCGCGGGCGCGAGCAGCGCGCGAGCCGAGGCCGCCGTCGCACTGACGCGCTGCAGATCGAGCGCGTCGAAGGCCGACTCCAACTGGCGCAGCAAGCGTTGGCGACGCTGCTCGTCCAGCGGCAGCGACGTCATCAGACCGAGCAGCACCTCGATGTCGAGCAGGAGCGCGAACACGGTCTCGTCGCGCACGCCGAGCGACGCTTCGCGGAGGCGGTACAACGGCGTCGTGCCGGCGGTGTCGAGTGAGCCGAGCTGCGACGGACGGAACCCCGGAAACGCCGGGTTCGACGCGGCCTCGACGAGCAGGGTCAGCGGACCTGCCCCCTGCTCGGCGAGCGGTACACCGGTGCGACGCGGGTGCACGCCCTGCAGCGCGACGTGTCGCCCACCGCGCTCGACGTACACGAGCCCCTCGCTCTGGAACCCGGCTGCGTCCTGGTGGAAGCCGAGGTCGAGGACGGCTTCCAGCTGCGGGCCGACCCATTCGGACGGCACCTCCGCGTCGAGGTGAAACCACGTCGTGCCCCACGGCCGGCTCCACTGCGCGCCGATCGTGAACGGGCGGAACTCACCGGCTGCCAGCGCGGCGAGCGCGTCTGCCACCGGCACCGGCTCGCCCGGCACGTCCCACGCAGTGACGTTCATCGGCGTGCGAGCGGAGTACATCGCGGGCATCACCCGCTCGAACAGCTCGCGGCGGATGCGGTTCTCGACGAGCGTCCGGTTGTCGTGCACGCCCCGACACTATGACGCGCCGCTCAGGACCGCCGGTGGCCGACGAAGCCGGGCGTGGCGTGGGTCAGCCCGTCTCGGGTGATGACGAAGCCGTCGTAGCCGGCGTGCCCGACCACCCAGTCGAGTCCGTCGGCACCGAGCACGAACAGCGTCGTCGCGTAGGCGTCGGCCAGCGACAGGTCGGGCCCGATGACGGTCGCGCTGGCGAGGCCGATGGCCGGCAGCCCGTCGCGCGGATCGACGATGTGCGCACCGCGTTCGTACGTCGCCGACGTCGCGACCGCGAACGGGCCCTCCACTTCGAGGACAGCGGCGAGCATCATCGCGTCGTCGGGATGGCGGATGCCGATGCGCCACGGAGCGCCCTCGCGGCGTCCGCGCAGCGCCACGTCGCCACCGGCGTTGATGGCCAGATCGATGACGCCTCCGGCGGTCAGCAGGTCGGCGCAACGCTCGATCGACCAGCCCTTCACGTAGCCGCACGGATCGAAGGGTGTGCCGTTCGGTGACGGCAGCGACCACACGTCGAACACGCCGTTCGAGTCCTGGAGCAGGACCTCGCACATCGACAGCACGCCGTGGACCTCGTCGGACACCTGATCGAGCGACAGCTCGCCGCGCCCGATGCGCGAGATCTCGCTGCCGTCGATGTACGGGCTGAAGGTCGCATCGACGTGGTGCAGCCACGCGACCGCCTCGTCGAGGAGATCGGGTGGGCACCCGCCGGGCAGGTCGAAGCTGACCGCCATGCCCATGACGGCCTCGACCCTCGACGTCGGCCGATCCTCGGTGGTCACGCCACGACTATGCCGCGGCAAGCGCGGCGTCGATGGCCGATTGCAACGACTGCTTGTACGCGTTGCTCGTGTACGTCGCACCCGACACCGAGTTCACGGAGGCCGACTGAGCCGTCAACGTCTCGGTGACCAACGTCGGCACCGCACGGTTGTTGATGTTGATGCTCTTGCGATCGTCGCTCGGGGTCTGCAGCGCAACGACGTCGGTGATCTGGCCACCCGAGTAGACGATCTGCACCTGCACCGGACCGAACTTCGTCGAGATCGTCGCGCCGGAGTACGTGCCGTCGGCGACGGTTGGCGCAGCCGCGGTCGTGACCGGTGCCGCTGTCGTCGCCGTCGTGTCCGACGACCCGGCTGCGGCCGGCGTCGTGGTCGCCGTCGTGGCCGGGACGGTTGCGGCGGTCGTGCCGGCCGTCGCGCCGATTCCGGCATCGACACCCGCAGCGCTCTCGTTCTGAGCCGCATCCGCATGGGCGAACATCGCGGTCAGCGCGCCGGTCGTGGCAACGCTCAGCGCAAAGGCCGCGACCTTGCTGCCCTTGGCCGGCTTGCGCCGCTTGCCGCTGCGGGCGGCCGCAACCCGCTCGGCCACCGCCGGCGGGGCCGTCGACCCGCTGGGCGTGGTGGTGGCTGAACGCTCCTGCAGCGCGGCCAAGCGGCGCTGGAGCAACGGATCGATCGTGTTCGGAGGGGGGAAGGGCGTTTGCCGCTCGTCGGCCATGCGCTCATCAAACGCCCCCGGAGTGTGAACGGTTCGGGAGCAGGGTGAGAGTTCGGTGAGATCGTCAGCTGCGGGCGCGCTGCGCCTTCTGACCGATGCCGATCAGGCGCAGCACGCCGGGGTACACGGCGCCCCCTGCACACGCCGCCAGCCCGACGGCGAACCACGTCAGGCCGGCATCCGAGCCGGCCTGCCACGCGTGCAGCCCGGTCATCACCGCCGCCACGAGCGACAGCAGGTGCACGGCGTGCCACACCTTGCGCGGGATGCGTCGCTTGATCGGCGCGTAGGACGAGATGGTGATGATCGCGATCCCGTAGAAGGCGAGCACGCCCCATGTGATCGGTGTCGGGTCGACGGACACCGAGCCGGGCACGAACAGCTGCGCCAGACCGATGCCGGCGTCGCTGTCCATGAACACGGCGAGCATGTGCACCGCCGTGAACGCGAGGGCCATCCCGCCGAGCCAGTTGTGCAGATCCAGCCACCAGTTCGGGCGCAGCCGGTTGCCGGTGGCCCTCGCCGAGAACAGCAGACCCCACAGCAACGCGCCCACGATCAAGAGCGTGGCGACGATGCCAGTGGCCCGCGACAGGTACCACCAGAACGAGCTCATGACGGGAGTGAACCACGGATCGTCGGGCCCGCGGCCGGATCCTCACCCGATTCCAACCCGCAGTAGGGTCGCCGCGATGAGCAGACCGCTGGACGGCATCCGAGTGCTCGACTTCACCCGTGTGCTCAGCGGCCCGCACGCAGCTCGCATGCTGTGCGACCTCGGCGCCGACGTCATCAAGGTCGAGCCGCCGACGGGCGACACCACGAGGTTCGCCACACCGAAGGTGAACAGCTTCGCCACCTACTTCATCCAGCAGAACGTCGGCAAGCGCAACGTCAGCATGGACATGACCAAGCCGGCCGCGCTGGAGCTGCTGCTGCAGCTGTCCGAGCACTGCGACGTCGTGCTGGAGAACTTCCGCCCCGGCGTGATGGCGCGCATGGGCCTCGGCTACGAGGCGATCGCGGCGCGCAATCCGACGGTGATCTACGCCTCGATCTCCGGCTACGGCCAGACGGGTCCGTGGGTGCACCGCCGCGCGTACGCGCCGGTCGTCGGGGCCGAGAGCGGGTTCACGAAGTTGCAGGGCGATGCCCGCGGCGGCTCGTACGCCAACGACCCGCACAGCAACGCCGACGTGTACACCGGGATGGAGTGCGCCGCCGCGGTGCTCGCAGCGTTGTACCAGCGCGAGCGCACCGGCCACGGCGAGTGCATCGACGTGTCGATGGCCGAGACGATGCTGTACGTCAACGAGCACGTGCAGGACCAGCTCTGGGACGGCGAGGTCAAGCCGGACTGGATCCGCAGCTTCGGGCCGGGTGACTACCCGGTGATCGCCGCGGCGAACGGCGAGACGGTGATCATCAGCGGGCATCCCGCCGAACGCGGATCGTTCGCCGGCTACATGGCCGCGATCGGCCAACCCGAGCGCGCCCAGGAGGCCCGTTTCATCGACGTGGCCGCACGGCTGGCCCACCTCGCCGAGATCATCGACCTGCTCCGCGCATGGGCCCTCACCGTGCCGGACGCCGACACGATCGAGGCGGCGATGGACGTCCACGGATTGGCCACCGGCCAGCTCCGTTCCGTGCGCGACCTCGCCGCTACCGATTGGGCGGCCGACCGCGGTGCGATCGTCGACGTCAGCGATCGCGGCAGCGGAACCGTTCGCGTTCCCAACTCGCCGTGGCACTTCCGCAACGCAGAGACCGGGTTGCACGGTGAGCCGCGATACCGCGGCGAGGACAACCACGACGTGCTCGCCGAACTGCTCGGCTTGAGCGACGACGAGATCGCCACGCTCGAACGTGACGGCGTGCTCTCCAGCCGCGGTCCGTCGACGGCATGACCCTGCGATTCCCCGTCGAGCCGATGAAGGCCGGGCTCGGCGTGTTGCCCGCCGACGACGACCAGTGGGCCTACGAGATCAAGTGGGATGGCTACCGGACGCTGGCGTTCGTCGACGATGGCCGGGTGCGGCTGCAGAGCAGCCACCTCCTCGACGTGACGGCGAAGTACCCGGAGATGGCCGAGTTCGCATCCGGCGTCAACGCCGGCTCGGCGATCATCGACGGCGAGCTCGCCGTGCTCGACGCCGACGGGCGGCCGCGCTTCGAGCTGATCCAGCGCCACGAGACGCAGGTCGTGTTCCACGCCTTCGACGTCCTGCAGATCGAGAGCACCGACATCACCTCGCTGCCGTACGAACAGCGCCGCGCACTGCTCGGCGATCTCGTCGAGCGCGGCTCGAACTGGCTCGTTCCCGCGCATCGCATCGGAGACGGCGCGGCGCTTCTCGAAGCGACCGCGGCGCAGGGCATGGAGGGCGTGATGGCCAAGCGCCTCGGCTCGCTGTACGTGCCGGGGAAGCGCACGCCGAACTGGCGCAAGGTGAAGAACCGCATCCGCGCCGAGCTCGTCGTCGGCGGGTTCAACACCGGCACCGGGTCGCGCTCGAACACGTTCGGCGCGCTGCTCGTCGGGCGTCGTGCAGCCGACGGTTCACTCGACTTCGCCGGCGGTGTCGGCACGGGCTTCACCCAAGCGGTGCTCGACTCGCTCCACAAGCGGATGAAGCCGCTGGTGACCAAGGAGTGCCCGTTCGCCACGACGCCGCCGAGGGAGTACACCCGCGACGCCACCTGGATCCGCCCCGAGCTGATCGCCGAGGTCGAGCTGGCCGAGTTCACCAACATCGGCTACGTCCGCCACGCCAGCTTCATCCGCCTCCTCGACTGACCCACGCCACAGGGATCGCGAACTGGATGTCTGCTGGCTCGAATGTCGAGCTGTCTGACATCCAGTTTTTCCCCTCGGGCGAGTTGGGCACGGTTCTTTGTTGAGGTGAACGAACAACTTGCCGAGATCCTTCGCGGCCAGCACGGGGTCGCCAATCGCTTCCAGGTCGCGACGACGTCGACCACGAAGGCCGAACTGGAAACGCTCATCCGACGGGGCGTGCTCCGAACCCGGCCGCCCAATCTCGTCGTACTGGCTGCGGCCCCCAACTCGTGGACCCAGCGGGCGATGATCGCCGCGATGTCGACGCATCCCGATGCAATGGTGTCGCACGGGTCGGCCGCGAGACTGCACGAGCTCGACGGGTTCACCGGGTACACGCCGATGCACGTCACCGTGCGACATGGCGTACGGCCGACGACGCCGAAGAGCCTGAACGTCACCGTCCACCAAACCCGAGCGTGGGCACCCGGTGACGCAGTTCGCATCTCGAACATCCCGGTCCGCAACGTCCCGCTGACGCTCATCGACATCCTCGCCACCCTCGATGAGCGGCGGACGGTGATGGCTCTCGACAGCGCGCTCCGAAACGGAGTCACGATCGAGCACATCCAGCACGTCGTCGCCGGTCGAGTGCGACAGGGCCGAAAGGGTCCAATCCCGCTGCTGCTCATGCTCGATCAACGAACCAACAAGCGTCTGCCGCGCAGCTGGTTCCAACGACTCGCTTCCGAGCTGCTGGCGGCCAACGGCCTCCGCTTCGACGACGAGGTACCGGTCCACACCCCCGATGGGAAGCTGCTCGCCGAGCTCGACCTGGCGTTGCCGGCACTGAAGATCGGCGTGGAGTGCCAGAGCTGGCGGTGGCACGCCACTCCCGACGCACGGCGGAAGGACGCCCAACGCAAACGAGCCCTGCGACGGTTGGGCTGGGAGATCGTCGAGGTCTGGTGGGCTGATCTCGACCGCATGGCCGAGGTGGCCGACACCGTTCGCGTCATCATCGACGAACGCGTACTGAAATTGGATGTCTGACAGCTCGAATGTCGAGCTGGCAGACATCCAGTTCTGGAGCGGGGCGGGAGGGTGTGGTCGGATGAACGCGGCGCGTGACAAATCGCTCACTCGCAGGTATGGTTCGGCATGGTGGACACCAAGGCGCGGGCAGTGCGGCCACAGGAACGGGCGACGGCGGGGACGCATGCGACCCCTGTGATCAGGCGGAAGATGCGGGTCGGCGCGGTCGACGACGCCTACGAGCGCGAGGCAGACGCCGTCGCCGGCGACGTCGTGGCTCGGCTGAACACGGCCGGCGCCAGCGTCGGCAACGTCGCGGACGACCAGGCGGTCAGCGGCGTGCAGCGACGCGTGCAGCGCAAGGCGGGCGTGCCGGTGAACGACGACGCCGGCCTCGAGGGCGAAGCCGACCAGATGGGCGCGAAGGCGGCATCCGGTGCCAAGGGCGGCGACCTCGACGAGAACACGAGCAAGCGGATCGAGTCCCTGCGCGGCAAGGGCAACGCCCTCCCCGGTCCCGTCCGAGCCCAGATGGAAGCGTCGATGAACGCCGACTTCGGTGACGTTCGCGTGCACACCGGTGGCGAGGCCGCATCGCTCGCCCAGGAGGTCGGCGCGCTGGCCTTCACCCAGGGCAACGACATCTTCTTCGCCAAGGGCCTGCCCGACGTGAGCAACCCGGCAGGGCTGCACCTCCTCAGCCACGAGCTCACCCACGTCGTCCAGCAAGCGGGCGGCAGCAGCGGCAGCGGCCCGGTGCAGCGCTTCTGGGGCAAGGACAAGACCAAGAACCTGGCCACCGCGGCAGCCAACGGCAAGGCCGCGACCGCGACACCGGACAAGGACGACAAGACCGTCGACAACGTCGACAGCGCGCTGTCCGGCACGATGGGCACGCTGAGCACCGCCAAGGGCGGCAACGACTACCGCAGCGACATCACCAAGGCAACGCAAGGCAAGGACGCCACCGTCACCGGCCAGACCGGCGGCGACACCAACGTCGCCAACATCGGGGCCGCGGCCGGCGCAGCCGACTTCCTCGGCATGTTCGTCACCATCGCCAAGAGCGTGAAGACCTTCAAGGATCCGAAGAAGGAAGGCGCCGACAAGGCCGGTGCCGCGCTCGAGCTCGTGCAGGGTGCGTCGAGCGGCGCCAGCGGCCTCACCAACGTCGTCGACGGCGCAGCCAAGGCCAAGGGCATGAAGGACGGCGTCGGCGCATCGGACGCGGCCGGCAAGGCGCTCGGCGGGATCACCGACATGTTCGGCACCGTCAAAGAGGTCTTCTACACGATCAAGGGCATCGTCGAGCTCGCCGAGAAGGCCAGCGAGATGAGCGACGAGGAGAAGTTCAAGGCCTCGATGGACATCGTCCGCCACTCGCTGGAGGCAGCGAAGAGTGGCGTGTCCATGGTCAAGGGCTTCCTCGATCTGGCCAACTCCGGCGTCAGCGCGGCCACCGTCAACGTGGTGCCCGGACTCGGCATCGCCATCGGCTGCGCCGAGCTCGTCGTGCGTGGCTACGACACCGTCGTGTCGACCATCGCCTGGGCAGACATGCGCGACAAGAAGCGCGAGATGAAGGGCGCCGGCAACAAGGGCAAGTCCTGGAAGGCCGAGGCGCTGCGCATCAAGGGCGACGCGTCGGCATCCGAGGAGGACAAGGAGAAGGCGGAGGAGTACCTCACCGCCAAGAGCCTGCAGTACATCAACGGCAAGCGCATCCGCCGTGCGCTGCTGAAGATCGGCGTGGCGATGACCAAGATCGCCGGCGACGCGACGACGCTCGGCGGCGTCTCCGCACCGGTGGGCATCGGCCTGAAGATCGGCGCGGTCGTCCTCGACGCCGGCGCCGGTCTGTTCCGCAACTTCAAGCAGGCGATGCGCGACAAGGTCGCCGCCGACCCGGCGGGCAACGCCAAGCTGGCCAAGATCTTCAGCGCCGACAAGAGCACCACCGCCAAGCTCGGTGAGTACAACCGGATCGTCGATCACGTCTTCGTGATGATCGAGAAGGCGGCGCCGGCGGGCACCACGCCGACCAAGCCCGAACAGGCCAAGATCGATCGCGTCGGCAAGTACATCAGCGCCATGGGCTTCAGCGTCGAGGCGATGTACCGCGACGCTGCCGACGGCTCGAAGCTGCGCCTGGCGATGATCGATGCGTTGAAGAAGCGTGAGTGACGTGCCAACCTCGAGCATGACCGACGATCTGGAACGGGTGAAGTCCATCGCCGAGCTCGGCCTGATGGAGGCGCCGCTGCACGAGGCGGGGCGCGACGTGTCGCTCGACGAGGACCAGGCGCGGCTCGTCATCAAGCTCGATGACGACGAGGGTCGCATCCGCTTGCTGACGATCGCGATGGTGCCCTTCGGCGAACCGGGCGAGAGCGCCCTGCGCATGATCCGCTTCGACGTCACGTTCCCGTTCACCGCCGACGACGACACGACCGACGACGTCGCCGTCGCCGTGCCGCTGCTCTCCGCCGAGCTCGCGCTCGGTGGCTTCGCCGCCGATGCCGACGGCAGCCTGCACCTGCGCTACACGCTCGCCGCGGACGCGGTCAGCCTCGTCGCCGACGAGGCGCTCGTCGAACTGGTCGAGCTGCTCGACTTCCAGCAGGAGCGCTTCGGCGACTACCTCGAGGGCGTGTGCACCGGCGACGTCGCCGTCGAGGTGCTGCCGCAGGTCATCTCAGCCGCAGAATCCTGAGGACTCGCATCGCGGCGACCCTCAGGACGAGGGCGGGCCGCTCGACGCCGTGTTCGGGGTTCCCGTACCGAAGGCCGCCTTCATCGACTTCGTCAACGGCGAGCCGTCCTTGTTGGCCAGCACGCAGAGGACGTCGCGGTCGTCCTCGTCGTTCCACGAGCCGAGCGTGGGGGTCAGCCAGGTGAACGTCAGGGGCATGCCGTCGTCGAAGTTGCTCGCGCCGACGTAGGGCTGGAAGGCCGTCGTGCACGCCGTCTGGGCGAACTGGTCCAGCGCCTCGAGCCCGGGGAACACGTCGCCGTCGTCGTACGCGACCACCGCGTAGATCTCGTGCGTGTGCTCCTTGTCGCAGCCGACGACGGGCAGCGCGGTGACCTCGGCGCCGAGGTCGTCGCTGACCTTCAGGCACGTGCCGGCACCCGACTTGGCGAGGTCGAGGACCTTCGTCTTGCCGTCGTCGTCGCTGCAGGCCGCGGCGGTGAGCAGGATGCACACCGACAGTGCTCCGGTGCGCAGGCGCCGCGACGTCATGCCTCGGACTCTACCGGCCGGCCTCGTCGCGTGGCCGGAGCACCACGACGTGCGCAGAGCGTGCTGAGGTGCCTGAAGATCGTCAAGAAATGTCGCTCTCTGCGTTCATGAACCGACCGGTTCGCGCCGATGAATTCGTTGCCGCCCCGGGACGGGACGAGCACGACGGGATTCGAGCAAGCGGAACGGAGGGTGGCGCGATGTTGGAGATGATCGACACGTGCCTGGAAGCGCTGCTGCGCGCCCACGTGCCGTTGTCGGCCACCGACGTCGACGTCTCCTTCGAAGCGCCCGACAAGGACTGGGCGGCGAAGCTCAACCGCCCCACCGTCAACCTGTTCCTCTGGGACGTCAAGCGCAGCGCCGACCGCTCGCGCGCGGGCATGGAGACCATCGACCGCAACGGCGTGATGATGAGCCGGATGGCGCTCCCCCGCGTGGAGATGCGCTACCTGATCACGGCGTGGACGTCCGAGCATCGCGACGAACGAGCGCTGCTGAGCGGCCTGCTGCGCACGGTGCTGTCGATGCCCGAGATCCCGGCCACGTTCGTGCCGCCCGAGCTGTCGGAGCTGACGCCGTTGCGCATGCTGCTGGCTCGCAGCGGCGAGAAGAACATCGACGTGTTCAAGTCGCTCGACGGGAAGCTCAAGCCGGCGCTCGACATCACCCTCGTCACCGACATCGACCTCGGCCTGGAGACGCCCCTCGCTGCGCCGCCGTCCGCCGTCGGCTTGGGCGTCGCCGACCGTGAGCAACCGTCGCGTCGCGCCGACCTCCGTCGCGTTGCCGGCGAGGTGCGCTTCGAAGGCGCGTCGGGCACCGTCGTACGTTCGCCGCGCGCCAGCACAACCGTCAACGCGGCCGGTCGGTTCCTGATCTCCGCCGCGCCGGGTGACGAGGTCGTGCTCGAGCTCCAGCCGCCGCGCACCGCTGTGGTTCCCGACATCGGGGGCGTGGTCTTCGCCGACGTGATCGGGTAGCCGATGCGCTCGACGATCGACACGCAACGGCTGCGGATCCAGCCCGGCACCCCGGCGACCATCGAGATCGACGTGGTCAACACGTCGAACGTCATCGACGGCGTCACCGCGGTCGTGCACGGGCTCGACGCCGCGCAGGTGCGGATGGAGCCGCCGGTCGTCACGCTGTTCCCGGAGTCGACGGGCCGACTTGCGCTCATCGTCGACGTGCCGCCGTCGTTCCCCGCCGGCGACATGATGGTGCTCGTCCGGCTGAACTCGACCGTCAACGACGAGCCGATGTCGGAGCACGACCTGTGGCTGACCGTGGAGCCGGTGGAGGCGGCCGAGCTGCGCCTGCGACCGAGCCTCGTCAACGGCGGACGGACCGCCGAGCTCGACGCCGAGGTCCACAACACCGGGAACGTCACCACCGAGTTCGCCGTCGGCGCCGTCGAGCCGACCCGGGCGCTCAGCTGCCGCACGTCACCCGCCACCGTCGTCGTGCCACCGGGCGAGTCGCGACCGGTGCGCGTGCACGCCGCCGGCCCGCGGCCGTGGTTCAGCCAGACCCTCGCCCGCAGCATCCAGATCACCGCCGCGTCCCCGACGATCACGTTGCAGGAGACCGCGCGGTTCAACCAGAAGCCGCGCATCCCGCGCGGCGTGATCACCGCGCTCGTGCTGACTTCGATCATCGCCCTGTGGGCGTTCATCTTCTTGTTCGTCGTGCAGCTGCTGCGCGCCGGCGGCGACCCGAAGAAGGCCGTGCCCGCCAGCTGGAACGCGGGCGACGCGCAGGAGGTGTCGTTGGCCAACGTTGCCGGCAGCGTCACCGGACGCGTGTCGGCGGGCACCACCGGCGAGGGGATCCCGCGGATCACCGTTGCCGCCTATCGCGTGGCCAGCAACGGCGAGAGCAGCGAGCAGAGCGCGTCGACGGCCACCGGCGACGACGGCACCTACACGTTGACGCCGCTGCTGCCGGGCAGCTACCGGCTGCGCTTCAGCGCCGACGGCTTCGATCCGATCTGGTTCCCGGCGGCTGCCGATCAGGCCGACGCCGACGTGCTCACCGTCGCCCCGAAGACTCCGCTCGCGGGCAAGGACATCGTGCTCAACGGGCAGCCCGGCAAGCTCACCGGCAAGATCGGCACACCCGCCGGTGGCGGTGGTGGGGGTGGAGGCGGTGGCGGCGGCGCGGCGACGATCACGATCACCCTCGTTCCCTCCTCACCCGACCAGGAGGTGCCGCCGCCGAAGGTCGTCGAGAGCACCGGCGAGTTCAGCGTCGACGGGCTGCCGACACCGGCCACCTACTCGGTGCGCGTCGAACGGCCCGGCTTCGAGGCACAGACGTTCACCGTCGAGCTCGGCGGCGGCGCGAACACGGTGCTCGACACCGCACAGCTCACCGCGTCGACGGGCGGGATCCAGGGTGTGGTCGTCGACGGCAACGGCACCCCGCTCGGCGGGGTCACCGTGACCGTGCGCAGTGGCGCCATCGAACAGATCTCGACCACGCCGACCGCGGGCGCGGTCGGCAGCTTCGACATCAGCGGCCTGCCCACCCCGCGCACGTACGTGCTGACGTTCACCCTCGACGGCTTCTCCTCGGCAACGATCGCACTCGACCTCGGCGGCGGCGAGACACGCTCGGGGTTGACCGCGAAGCTCGTCGGCGGCGCGGGCACCGTGCGCGGCACGGCGCGCGACGTGAACGGCAACCCGCTCGGCGGCGTGCAAGTGATCGTCACCCGCGGCGACCTGTCGGCGACCACGACGACGCTGACATCCGGGTCGGGCGCCAACGGCATCGGCACCTACACGATCGCCAACCTGCCGACGCCAGGCGTCTACAGCGTGACCTTCACGCTCGACGGCTACGAGACCGAGACGCAGAGCGTCGGCTTCCTCGGCGCCGGCGAGCAGGGTGGCATCGACGTGACGATGCGCACCACCGCCGGCAAGGTCACCGGCACCGTGCGGCTCGGCACCGCCGGCCGGGCCGGAGCGACCGTGGTGCTCAGCGACGGGCTGACGACGCGCACGACGACGACGTCCAGCAACCCGAGCGGCGCCTTCGAGTTCCCGAACGTCGCACCCGGCAGCTACACGCTGCGCGTCAGCGGACCCGGCATCACGACGCGCGTCGTGCTGATCCAGGTCGGCGACGGCCAGCCGGTCGATCGCACCATCATCGTCGCGGCGGCACCGTGAGCACGCTGTTCGCGTCGGCATCACCGGCGTACCTCGAGGTCACCGCCGGGCAGCCGACGCGCATCTCGTTGAGCGTCGGCAACACGTCCTCGATCATCGACGGCTACGTGGTGCGCGTGTACGGCGTCGACGCCGACTGGGTGACCACCGAGCCGGCGCGGATGTCGTTGTTCCCCGGCGCGATCGACGACCTCGACGTCGTGCTGCAACTGCCGGACGGCTTCCCCAGCGGCATGCGTCAGCTCAGCATCCACGTGCAGAGCGAGAACGACCCGTCGCACTTCGAGATCGCCTCGGTGACCATCAACGTCGCCAGCCAGCCGGCGCTGTCGCTGACGGTCGACCCGACGAGCATCACCGGCGGCGGCACCGCGCAGTTCGGCATCGTCGTCGTCAACCGCGGCAACTCGATCCTCGACGTCGTGCCCGACGCCGTTGATCCGGAGGACACCGCGACGTTCGAGTTCGACCCGCCGCAGATGCACCTGCTGCCCGGCGAGCAGTCCGTGTTCCGCGCTGCGGTGCGCGCTCCACGGCCGTGGGTCGGCCAACCGACCGTGCGCGTGCTCACGTTCCTCACTCGCTCCCCCGAGCAGTCGGAGACGATGGCGACGTTCGTGCAGCGCCCGCGCATCGGCAGGTGGCTGCTCTCGATGCTCGGGCTGATCACCGCGGCCGCCGTGTTCGCTGCGGTGCTCAGCCACACGCTCTCCGGTGTCGTCGACGAGGCCAAGGTCAGCGACGACGTCGTCAACGAGGCGCTGGCCAACGGCAAGGACGGCGGCGAGCAGGTGTCGGTGAACCCGGCAACGATCGGCGGCACGGTCGTGTCGGCAGCCTCGGGCACCCCGGTCTCGGGCGTGCAGGCGCAGCTGTTCCGCGCCGACGACGGCACCGTGCCCGTCGCATCCGCCGCGACGGGGGACGACGGCACCTTCGCCTTCGGCCGGCTCGGCGGTGGCACCTACCGCGTCAAGTTCAGCGGCGCCGGCTTCGCCGACAGCTGGTACTCCACCGGGCGCGTCTTCGCCGAGGCGGCCGACGTCGAGGTGGCCACCGGCAAGTCGGTCGCGCTCGACCCGATGCAGCTCGGTGGTCGGCCCGGATCCGTCAGCGGCAAGGTCGTCAGCAGTGAGGTCGGCGGCGACATCTCCGGCGCGATCGCGACGCTCGTGGTGCCCGGCATCGCCGACCCGACCACACCGGCCGTCGTGGCCAAGGTCGACGTCTCGGCCGACGGCTCGTTCGCGCTCGTCAACGTGCCCTCGCCGGCCGACTACCAGTTGGTCGTCACTCGACCCGGCAGCGCCACCGCGACGCGGGAGATCGTGCTCGGCCCGGCGCAGGCGATGGACGACATCTCGATCGTGCTCAGCGAGGGCGACGGGATGATCAGCGGTCACGTGCTCGACGGCGCCGGGGCACTCGGTGCCGTCACGATCGAAGCCACGGACGGGACGACGACGATCTCCACGGTCAGCCTCACCGACGGCGACGTCGGCTCGTACGCCCTGCGCAGCCTGGCGACGCCGGGCCGGTACACGTTGACCATCACGCGCGAGGGCTACACGACGGTGTCGCGCACGATCTCGCTCGGTGAGGGCCAATCGTTGACGTCCGACCTCGTCCTCAACGCGTCGATCGGCACGATCAGCGGGACCGTGCAGACTGCGAGCGGCGACCCGCTCGGTGGCGTCACCGTCAGCGTCACCGGTGGCGAGACCACCACGCAGACCTCGAGCATCAGCCAGGGCGCCGGCGCCGGCACGTGGAGCGCCGACTCGCTCGCCGTGCCGGGCACCTACACGGTCACCTTCTCCAAGCCGGGGTACGTCAGCCAGAGCCGGCTCGTGCCGCTCGACGGGACGACCGCCGGCGGCGCCGTCACCGACATCGACGCCGCCCTCGTGCGCGACACGGCAACGATCACCGGCACCGTCTTCGACGTCAACGGCGTGGCCCGCGGGCAGGCCACCGTCACGCTGAGCGACGGCTCGACGAACCGCACCCTGTTGAGTGCCGACGAACCGGCCGGTGCCTTTGCGTTCACCAGCGTCCCGCCCGGCTCGTACACGCTCACCGTGTCGCTGCCGGGTGCCAGCTCCGTCGTGCAGGTGGTCACCGTCACCGCCGGCGCGAGCCGCGACCTCACCGTGCAACTCGGCCAGCAGGCGTCGCTCACCGGGTCGGTCGTCTTCACGCCGAGCCAGGCGCCCGCCGCCGGGTTGGTCGTGCGGATGTACGCGCCGGGAGCGTTCCCCGGCTCGGCCGCCTCGGCGTTGGCCTCGACCACCGTCGCCGCCGACGGCACGTACTCGTTCGTCGGGATCAACGCCCCGGCCGACTTCGTCGTCGCCGTCTACGCCACCGCCTCGTCGGTCGACCCGCTCGACAGCGAGCTCGTCTCCAGCGTCCCCGGCACCGCCGTCACCATCCCCACCTTCTCGGTACCGCAGCCATGATGTCGTCAATCCTCGTGCTCGCTGCGCTCGCCTTCCGTGCTCGACCCTCGCAAGCTCGGGCGCTCGCCCCGCCTCGCGTCTCGACCGCGACCGACGCGCGCGGCGGGTCCCCACGTCTCAAATCTCTCATGAGCCATTCACGTCCGGCCGATAACGAACTGATGGGGTCGGTGCTGTGAGACGGGAAGCCTCACGTGCTGGCGCGCTTGCGGTCGACACGGGGACGTCCCTGCTCGAGGCGCGGCCCGGCGAAACCGTGTCGTACCGGTTCCGCGTGCACAACCAGGGCGCGCAGGCAGCGCAGCTCTCGGTGCGGGTGCACGGGCTCGGCGCGACCACGGCGCTGCAGCTGCTCGACGGCGGGCCGGTGGCTGCCGGGCAGGCCATCGACGTGGAGATGCCGCTGCAGGTGCCGGAGGACTTCGGCGTCGGCGATCACGCGGTGGCGATCGAGGTCCGTTCCGACCGCACGGCCGACGCGCCGGTGCTCGCCGACGTCACGGTCTCTGTCGGCAGCCTCGACAAGGTCGTCGTGCGCATCGAGCCGTCGATCATCCGTGGACGGCGTCGCGCCCGGTTCCAGATCGAGGCGATCAACCGCAAGCAGCAGGCGACCGAGGTCGACCTCCAGGGCAGCGGCACCGAGTTGCGCGTCCGCATCGATCCGCCTCGCCTCCGGCTGGAGCCAGGTCAGACGGCGGTCGCACGAGGCACGGTCGATGGTCCGCCGCACCGGGTCGGCGATGTGCTGCAGCACGTGCTCACCGTCGAGGCTCGGGGGCACTCCGTCCCGTCGTACGCAACCGCCAGCTTCCAGCAGAAGGCGCTGTTCCCGCGGCGATTGCGCGCCGGGGCCATCGTCTTCACGATCCTTGCCATCTGGGCGCTCGTCGCCACATCGGTGGTGCTGTGGTGGTCGAACCGCGACGACGGCACCAAGCAACCGACGACGGCGCAGCAGGTGGACGGCCGGGTGGACACCAACGGTGACGGCATCCCGGATGCAGCTCCGGGAGGCGACGGCTCGCCCGATGGTCAGGGCAACGGCGGCGGAGGTTCCGGCGGCGGTGGCGGTGGCGGTGGCGGCGGTGGCGGTGGCGGGAAGTCGAACGTCGCCGGCGCGCCGACCGCCACGATCGTGCGCGGCACGGTGGCTGCCGGCACGTCGGGTGCCAACGACGGCGTGCTCGTCACCTTGACACCGACGAACCCCGGTGCCGAACCGGCGACGACCGAGTCCGCACCGGCCAGCGGGTTGCGATTGCTGCCCGGCGGCCCCGGCGCTGCCGTGCACGTCGGGCAGCTCTCGGCGTCGACGAACATCCGCAACGCCCTCGCCGCGCCGCTGGCCGTCTCGGCATCGGCATCGCCGGACAGCACCACGGACGAACCGGCCAAGTTCTGGCCGGCGCGCTACGGCACCTACGACGGGGCGCGGTTCGCAGCACCGAGCACGCTGTCGGTCCGGGTACCGACGACGGTGAACTCCAACCCGGAGGGCACGTGGCAGTTCTCCGACGTGGCCCTGCGTCGCAGCTACGAGGTGACCTTCGCCAAGCCCGGGTTCATCACCCGCTCGTTCATCGTCACGCCGACCGACGACGGCAAGCCGGTCGAGCTCGAGGTGAAGCTCGAGCCGGGTGATGGCGCGCTCAGCGGCGTGATCACGAGTGCGGGCGGCAACGTCGGCGGCGCAGACATCTCGATCACCGACGGCACCAACACGTTCGCGACGACGTCGTCGACCGATGCGGCGACCCGCGGGCAGTGGTCGGTCGACGCGCTGTCGACGCCGGCGACGTACACGATCACCGTCACCGCCGACGGCTTCGGCACCGAGGTCGTGCAGGTCACGCTCGGGCCCGCCGAGACGCGCTCCGGCATCGGCATTCGCATGTCGGCAGGCTCGGGCAGCATCCTCGGCACCGTGCGCGCCGCGGGCGCACCGATCGGCGGCGTCACCCTCACCGCGAGCACCGGCGCCGATGGTCCGGCGGCCACGACGACCAGCCTGACCCAGGGCGCGGTCGGCACGTTCAGCTTCCCGCAGCTTCCGGTCGGTTCGACGTACACGATCACTGCGAGCGCCGCGGGCTACATCACCCAGACGCGCAGCGTCGTCGTGTCCGGCAACATCACCGGCGTCGACTTCGACCTCGTCAGCACGACCGCCTCCATCGTCGGCCGCGTGCTCAGCCAGGACCCGAGCTCGTCGAACCCGCCGGTCCCGCTCGTCAACGCGGCGATCTCGGTGACGGCCGACGCGCTGCACGTGCAGACGTCGAGCGCAGCCACGCCGGATGCCGGCGCGTTCGTCGTTCGCGATCTCCCGCCGGGCACGTACGTCGTCGACATCGGCCGCTACGACCACACGTCTGTGTCGCAGCTGGTGACGCTGGCGGCCGGCCAGGTCCTCGACCTCGGCCAGATCGTGCTGCAGTACCAGGCCCGCCAGCAGCTGCAACCGACGGGCAGCCTCGTCGTGCACTCGGTGGACAGCGACGGTGCCGACCTCAACGGCGCCACCGTGCAGCTGATCGACATCGGCGGCTCGATCCCGACGGTGACGCAGTCGATGCCCGCCGGCGAGAACGACGTCGAGCTGACGGCGATCCCGATCGGCACGTACGACGTGCGGGTCACGAAGAACGACTACCGACCGACGGTGATCTCGCGGTTGTCGATCGGGCTCGGGCCGCTCGATCGCACGGTGACGATGCTGCAGTTCGGCACGGCTCGCGGCACCGTCATCGAAGGCTTGGCCGGCACGCGCAACGCGCCGCTGCTCGACGACAAGAACAACCCGGTCTACACCGCGGCACCGTCGGGCTCGGCGACGTTCGTCTACATCGACCCCGCTGTCACGGTCCCCCTGAACACGATCGCCCCGCCGCTGACGTGCTACCAGTCGTCGGTCTCCGGGCCGTGCTACCTGCCCGAGACGGCGTACCACGACGCCGGCGGCGCGCTGGTCGTCCGCTACACCGACGCCGGTTCGTCGGACAGCCTGCTGCTGCGCGACTCGGATGCCAACAACGTGCCCGACCAGTTGCTGAGCACGGTGAACGAGACGATCGGGCTCAAGCAGCTGAGCAACTACGAGCTGCTGCTCTACCGCGTCGACGGGTCGGCGCTGACGTGCATCAACCCGATCGTCGTCACCGGCAGCACCCCCGACACCGAGGGCCGCATCCTGTGGCAGATCCAGCCGTCGCAGCAGCTGCTCTCTGGCACGTACCGACTGCGCTTCTCGCCGCTGCCGGGCGACACCGGCTCGCCGTGCACCGGGCGCGGCCGACTGCCCGACGGGTACGCGCCGATCACCGATTCGGCCGGCAACGTGAGCACGTTCGTGATCGCCAACGACCTCGACCAGAAGGTGGTCGTGCCACCGATCTCGGTGGCCCCCTACCCGACCGTCAGCGGGCGCGTGCTCGTCCCGCACTTCAACGGCACGGCCGTGTCGTTCGCCGACTTCGCCAGCGCGCAGGCGAGCGGGCTGACGGTGACCATCGACTGCGGCGGCGGGCGGACTGCGAACGCAACCATCTCGTCGGTCGGTGGTGGGGTCAACTTCGCCTTCACCCGCGCCACGATCGCCACCCTCTTCGCCGGGCTGCCCATCGCCGCCAACGGCAACCTGCAGGCGTGCACGTTGCGGTCGACCTTCAACCCGGCAACCGACTTCGTACCGGCGACGACGACGTTGAACCTGCGCGTCGGCTTCACCGCGCCGTACGGCGACCAGGTGCTGACGTTGGCGATGGTCGACGACCCCGGGACGATCCTCGGCACGACGCGCTGGCGTGACGCGGGAGCGACCGGCGCGGAGCCGACGAGCTACGCAATCGGCAACGTGGCGATCGCCGCGACCGGCGTGATCGTCGGGTACGCACCGGCGTCCACGAACGATCCCGACCCGGCCCCGCCGACGACGCTGGCCGGCAACCCCACGCCGATCACAGCGAACGTCAACGGGACCTCGAACGGTTCGGGGAACTGGGCGTTCGGCGTGCTCGGTCAACGCCAGGTGCTCGGCACGTCGAACTACGTCTTCACCGCCTCGGCGTTCCTGCCGACCACCATCCAGATCACGGCCGACGACAACGGATGGTCGGCCAGCGCCACCGACCCGACGCTCGTCGTCGACAGCGGCAGCGCCGCCGACGTCTACCTCGTGCCGCAACCCGGTTCGCTGACGGGCACGATCGACCTGACGTCCACGCGCGGCACCGCGGCGATCGGCGAAGTCCGCGTGACCGCAACGCCGCCGGGCGGCACCGCAAGCGACCTCACGGTGACGCCCACGTTCGCCAACCAGGCGGTGCTCGTCATCAACCCGGCCACCGCCGGAACGTGGCAGCTCGGCTACACCTCGACGGCGACGAGCAACATCGTCCCGTGGCAGGGCCCGGCGTCGCCGCGAGTCCTGGTGCCGCCGAACGGCGGAGCGACCGCTCCGTTCGTGTCGATGCTCGAGCTCGGTCAGGTGGACGTCGCCTTCGCTGACACGAACGGCGATCCGATCGCCGACGATCCGGCGGTCACCATCACCCGCACCGCGGCGAACGCCACGTTCCCGTCGGCGTTCACGACGCGCACGGCGTCGGCCGACGAGAACGGGTCGGTCGTGCTCGGTCGCCTGCCGGTGGACGCCTCGTCGCCGCTGTCGTCGACGACTCGCTACCAGCTGTCGATCACCGCGCCGGACTACGACGTCACGGGCGCGGTCGTCGAGGTCTCCGACGACTCCGGTGTGATCGCCACGTTCAGCGGCGACGGGCCGTTCGACGTCGACGTCGTGTCCGGGTCGCGGATCCACGTCAGCATCGTCATCCCCCGCTTCGGCACGATCGCCGGCAGCGTGACCGGGCTGCTCACCCGTCCCGGCGCGACGCCGACGAACACCGAGCCGCTCACGATCGCCAACGGGCTCGTCGTGATCGCCACCCGGGTCGGCGGCGCTCATGACGGTGAGACCTTCACCGCCGTGGTCGATCCGAACGACGCCACCGGCTTCGTCATCTCGGCGCCGGCGGGCACCTACTCCCTCGCCTACACGCACGCCGACTACGTGGATGGCACGAAGTCGGTCACCTTCGCCGTCGGTGGTTCGGCGGATGGAGATCTGCAGCTGGAGCTGGCGCGCGGCACCATCGCGCTGAGCGCGATCGAGGGCAACAAGCCGATCGTGCCGATCAGCGGCGTCGACGTGTGGCTCTGGCCCGGCGTGCTCAACTGGCCGCTCGACACCGGGACCGCGCTGACCACCGGGTCGACGGATGCGAACGGCTCGCTCACCCTGACCGACGTCTACCCGGGCACCTACACGGTGCTGCTGCGCAAGGTCGACGGGACGAGCGGCGACGACCTCCACTTCCCGGTGATCGGCACCGTCGTCGTGGCTCGCGGCAGCTCGGCCGCCGCTCGAACGGTGACTCGCGTTGCCGTGATGCCGCGAGTGGACGGGTCGATCAACGGCTCGGTGGAGGCGGTCAACCTCGACGGCGATCCGGTCGTACTGCCGGCCGGCGCCACCGTGACGCGCAGCTACGGCGGAGTCGAGCTGGCACCGGACGGCACAACGGTGAACAGCGTGCTCGACAACCGCGGCGTGGAAGGCAACATCTCGCCGTCGGTGCAGACGGTCGACAACCTCGTCGAGGACACACCCGGTGGCGGTGACGTGTTCAGCTTCGGTGGCCTGCCACGTGGCACGCATCACCTCTCCTTCTCGACTGCGACGGGCTACACGAAGCCGAGCGACATGGACGTCAGCGTCACCGGCGCCACGCCGCTGGCGACGCCGTTCCAGTACGTCGCCGCCAACGTCACCGTCGACGTCACCCTGACCACCTCCGGCAGTGGCGCGGCCGTGAGCAACGCCACGCTCGTCACCCTGACGACGCCGAGCGGTGTGGTCCTCAACGGCTCGCAGGTGGGCTCGACGAACGTGTACCGCTTCTCGGCCGTGGCTCCTCGGATCGGCAACTTCACGCTGACGGTGAAGGCGCCGCTGCGAGCCGACTACTCGAACACGACCATCACCGTCACCCCGACCGGCTCGACGAAGACGGTTTCCGCCGCGCTCACCGCGGTCGCTCGTGTGACCGGCATCGTGCGCACGAAGGACACCGCGGCAGCGTCCGCGCAAGCGGTTCAGAACGTGCCCGTCGGGTTGTTCCTCGGCGGCGTGCAGCAGGGCGCGTCGGTGCAGACCGACAGCAGCGGCCGTTACGACTTCCCGCAGGTGACGGCGACCGGCAACTACGAGGTGCGTGCGTCGCTCGCCGGTTACGTGCCCGACACCGGTTCGGCGAACGTCACCGCGCTCGGAGCGCAGTACAACCGCGACCTCCAGCTCGACCGCTACGCCGGCGCGGTTATCACGTTGAACGGCAACGACAACGCGGTGACCGTCACGGTGTCGCCGAACGACGGCACGGTCAGCGTCAGCGGCTCGACGGTCACGATCACCAACCTCGATCCGGGAACGGACTACACGTTCACCGCATCCGGCACCGGTGCTACGACGCAGACGTCGACCTACTCGGCGGTGATCGGTGGGGCGTACACGCACACCTTCGTGTGGCGTTCCGTGAGCGGCGACGTCACCAACGCCTACGCCGGCGCCACCGTCACGTTGCGCACGGGTTCCGGCTTCAACACCGTGGTCGACTCGCAGATCGTGACCTCCGCGGCTCCCGGCTTCCTCTTCGAGGACCTCGCGCCCGGCAGCTACCGGATCACCGTCGTGCGTACCGCGGACAACGTCAACGCCGGCAACTTCAACTTCACGATCAGCTCGACCGGCGTGTTCGCCCCGAGCGACCCTCCGTTCGACCGCACCCTCACCGCCACGACCACAACGACGACGACACCGCCGACCACCACCACGACCACCCCGCCGACCACGACCACCACCACCCCTCCGGCGACCACCACGACCTCGACCTCGCCGCCCCCCGCCACCACCTGACCGCGGAGGGTCTCACGCCCACCCGGGCGAGCGCCAAACCCTCCACCCCGTCACCGCGGAGGGTTTCACGCCCACCCGGGCGAGCGCCAAACCCTCCACCCCGTCACCGCGGAGGGTTTCACGCCCACCCGGGCGAGCGCCAAACCCTCCACCCAATCGCTGCGGTCAGGCTGCCGAGTTCTGGGTGCCACGTGACCGAGTTCGAGCAGGTGACTTGGGTCTGCTGGCACCCAGACTTCGCGTCGACATGCGTACGGAGCTCGCCGCGAGCGTGGGCTACAGGGCGATGATGAGGACGACGACCAGCACGACGACGGCGACACCGAGGACGACCCACGGCCACCAGCGACGCTTCGGGGGGACGACGACCACGACGGGGGCCGGGGGCGGCGGAGCCGGCTCGGGTTCGGGGAGCGGCTCGATCGGCGGCGGCGGGTCAAGGAGCGAACCGCAGCGGATGCACAGCACGCCGGAGAGCGGGTTCTGCTCGGCGCACTCCGGGCAGGCGCGGCTGCCGACGGTCATCCGGCCGCCGGTGCCGGGCAGGCGGCGACGTGAGTCGTCGACCGTGCCGTTGTCGAGCAACGCCGGGCCGTCGGGGCGAGCCCAGAACAGCGGGTAGTCGCAGTGCGAGCAGAACTCGTCGGCGGAACGCCGCAGCGCCTCGAACTCGGAGACCTGGCTGCACTCGGGGCAGGTGATCGTCGCCATCAGGAAGCACCCGCCGATGAGAGGGCCAGACGCGGCGTGCCGAAGACGACTTGATCGCCGACGACGAGATCGAAGGTCACACCGGCCGGCATCTCGCCGCGCACGATGCGCAGCAGGTCGGGCACCGTCGTCCAACCGGCCGACGGCACGGCGATGTGGACGTGCGCAGCGATCGGCGAACCGTCGGATTCGGTCGGCAGCTCGCCGTCGACGAACACGCCGCCGGTGTCGGTGACCGCGGCGTCGCCGCAGATCAGCTCGAGCAGTCGCTCGAGTCCGATGCGCGTGCCGCGCCACAGCAGACCGGCCGAGTACTCGCGCACGATCCGCCGCTGCAGCTCGTCGGGCAACGAGGCGTCCACCCAGTCGAGGCCGAGCCAGGCGCCGATCGTGCGCACCATCACGTCGGGCGTGACGGACACGTCGAACAGGTGCGGCAGGTTGTCGACGCTCTGCAGCACCGTGTCGCCGACGCCTTGGAAGATGCGCACGAAGCGCACGAGGAAGTCGTCGTCGGTCATCCCGACGGGCAGCTGGTTGACGAGCCAGTCGTGGCGGCGGCCGTTCATCGCACCCTCCTGAGTGTCGTGCTCATCGCACGACCACCTTGTGAGCGGCGGAGAGGAACAGCGAGTTCGGCTCGAGCTTGACCAGCTCCTTGCCGAAGCCGATGCGCTCGCCGTTGCGCAGGTCGTACTCGAACAGCAGCACCTCATCCACTCGCTCGACGCCGTCGATCGCTTCCAGCAACTGGTAGATCACCGCGGTCGTGATGTCTGCATCGAACGGCCAACCGGTGCCGTCGGTGCCACCCAGCAGCGGGTTGATGTAGCGGTACAGCGCTTCGTTGGCCCGCTCGCGCACCATCTGCGCCGGCCGGCCGGGACGAGCCGTGACGAGCGCGGCGACGGTGACGCCTTGGTAGAACGGCGTGCCGAGCTCGATCGTCGAGCCGAGGACCCGACGGTCTTCCAGGTACGTGCTGACGCGATCGATCATCCCCGCCGGCAGGGCGAAGTCGTCGAGCGTGGTCGCCTGCGCGTCCACCTTCACGTCGGGCACCAGCAGCAGCTGGATCGGCCCACCGGCACGAGCCGGCGGCAGGCAACGCACGCGCGCGATGGCGGGGTCAGCCTGTGCGGCAAGGCGTTCGTAGTCCGCTGCGGTCACCGCGCGGGATCCGGCGCGCAACGTCTGCGGTCCGCGCAGCTTCGCGTTGGAGACCGACTCGGCGTCGACCCCACCGATGGCGGGGCCGAGGTTCTCGACCCGGGCCACGTACGGGATCGTCGACCGCAAACCTGTCAACGTGCCCGGCCCGACGTTGCCCGCCGCGCCGCCGCCGAAGCGGTAGCCGGTGATGACGACGCGCGATCCCTCGGCGGGCACGACGCCGTGCTGCCGGGTGGAGCCGTCGGGGTAGCGGATGCTCGGCCCGAAGCGCACGGCGCCGGTGGTCGAGTCCCACATCACGTGATGATCGGCCGGCCCGCTGTTGACGAAGTCGGCGACCTCCTCGTAGGGCTGCTCCTTGCCCTCGGCGTCGACGACGAGCACGCGCTCGATCGACGACCGCGGCAGCACGGGTGCGTGCTCCACCTGGAACTGCTGATCCGGTCGGCCGCTGCTCGTGCCGAGGATCGCTCGCGACGCGGTGTCGCTGTGCTCGGCGGCGACGGTGCCACCGACGCTGGCCGCGGTGAGCGTGCGGATCTGCGGGGACGCGCGATACGACGGCTGGCCCTGCTCGGCCGGCAGCAGACGGGCGCGGATCCAGAAGGCGCGAACGCCGCTGAGCGTCAACGGCTCGTGTGCGTTCGGCACGAGCATGACGATCGTGCCGTCGCGGTTGAGGCCACCGGTCGAGTCGCGGTACACCGTCGCCGGCACCCAGCCCTCGCCCTGCCAGACCTCCCACGCCAGCGGCGGACGGTCCGGCACGACGCCGATGCCTTCGACGTTGGCCTTCACGGACAGCTGCAGCACGTTGCCTGCGACGCTCGATTCGAAGCCGAGGTAGAACGCATCACCGGGCGACAGCGGCGTGCGCGGGAAGCAGACGACGGCGCCGTACTCGATGCGCAGGTCGTCCCACACGTCGATGTACTGGTCGGGTCCGCTCGCGGTCAGCGAGCCGATCAGCGTCGGTTGCGTGATCACCAGATCGTCGAGCGTGGCGAACACACGCGACTCACCGATGTCACCGCGCGTCGACACCTGCGTGCCGGCCGGCACCTTGATCGGCTCGTCCACCGGAGCGACGAGCCAGAAGGTGAGGTCGGTCTGCGCCGCGGTCGCGGGGAACGGCTCGAAGCCGATCAGGTTGAGCATGTGCGTGTAGAACGCGTCCGGCACCTGGTTGAGCCGGAAGATGGTCATCTCGGTCATCCACGCGAACAGCTCGATCAACGCCACGCCGGGGTCGGACACGTTGTGGTTCGTCCACTCCGGGCACAGCTGCGGGATCATCCGCTTGGCCTCGTCGACGAGGTCCTGGAAGCGCCGATCGTCGAGGTTGGGAACGGGCAGGCTCATCCTTCTTCCTCCGTTCCGAATTGAGTCGTCATGTCATCGGCCGTCGATCGCACGTCGGTGTTCATGACTCCTCCTCGCGCGGGATGACGTAGAACGGGAAGACGAGGTTGCGCAAGTCGTTGGTCGCCCGCACGCGGTAGACGATGTCGATGGTGACCCGGCCGTCGGCGGCGGCATCGGGACTGACGACGACGTCGTCGACCTCGATGCGCGGCTCCCACTGCCCGAGCGCTTCGCGCACGGCGACGGCCATCAGGCCCATCGTGTTGGCGTTGATCGGTTCGAAGAGGAGGTCCCAGATCGCGCAGCCGAAACGCGGCCGCATCAACCGTTCACTCGGGGCCGTCGCCAGCACCATGCGGATGCTGCTGTCGAGATCGGCCGAGCCGGAGGTCATCGCGATCGAGCCCGACTGGTCGACGCGCAACGGGAACATGAGGCCCCGTCCGATGAAGTCTGCTGCGTTGCTCATGTGAGTTCGTCCATTGCTCGTCCGCCTTCTGCCTGAGGACCTTGCTTGCCGATCGATCCATCTGTGCCGATCGATGGAGGTGTGCCGATCGATGGAGGTGTGCCGATCAATTGATCTTCACCATCGAGCCCTTCACTTCGGTCATGCCACTGCCGCCCACCGCCGTCTTCGCGTTGCCGGCCATCTCCAACGAGGCATCAGCGGCGACCTTCACCGACGTGCCCTTGAGGTTGACCGACGACTTGCCGGACAGCTGGAGCTCGGTCGCGGCCTCGATCGTCACCTTCTGCCCCTTGATCACCACGTCCTTGCCCTCGGACAGCAACACGCTGGCTTGACCGGACTTGACCTCGAGGTTCTTCGAGTTGGCGATCAGTTCGACCTTGTCCTTGCCGAGCACGAGCTTGGTCTGCCCGTCGCTGAGCATGATCTCGAGGTGCGCCTTCGCGTCGTCGCTGTCGTTGAACGCCAACTTGTGCCCGGTTGGCGTGGTGAAGCCCCACCGAACCACCTTGCCGTCCTTGAGCCAGTCGGCGGTCGGGTACGGCGGCTTGTCGAGCCCGTTCCACACGCCGCCGATGATGAACGGCCGACGCGGGTCGCCCTGCTCGAACACGACGAGCACCTCGTCGTTGACCGACGGCATCATCATGAAGCCGCGAGCCGAGCCCGCCGCAGGCGAGACGACGCGGGCCCAGTCGCTCTCCAGGTTCTCGCCGAACACGGGGAACTTGACCTTCACCCGGCCGAGCCCGTCGGGGTCGTTCAGGTTGGAGACGAGGCCGATGGCAACACCCGCACCGCCTCCCCCACCGCCGCCCATCGCGCCGGCGGCAACCGCCCCGCCGCCGACGAGATCACCCATCGACGGCGCCTCCATCGAGCCGGCGGTGAACCGTGTGAAGTAGCCGCGGTTGGCGATGATGTGCTCGACCTCGGTGACGTAGTAGTCGCCGCTCGTGCGGGCGCCCATGCCCTTGATCGTGACCATCGCCCCGGGCTTGACCGCCGGGCTGCCGTAGCACTCGCCGCGGGCGAGCACCTCTTCCGACGCGGTCTGCGACATGTACGCAGACGCGATCTCGTTGGCCTCGGCGACGCTCGTGACCGCGTGGTGCCGCGACATGCGCTTCGGCGAGCCGATCGTCTTTGCCTTGCTGCGCCCACCGGTGGCGAGCGTCGAGTTGCCGAGGAACGTCGGTGCCGTGCTGCTCTGGCCGACGATCTCCTTCTTGCTCTTCGGATCCCAACCGCGCACCGACACGTCACTGCTCCAGTCGGAGGCGGAGAACCGGGCCCGGAACGAGAGCAGCGTCTGCTGCCACTCCAGCGTGGCTGCCGAGGACGACGCCAGCGGCGGCTTGAACACGGTGAGCGTGTTGTCCTCCACCTTCCACTGCGCACCGGTGCGGCGCGCCGTCTCGGTGAGGAACGCCGCGTCGTCGCCGGTCTGCAGGAGGTAGGGGTTGCTCCCCGCGCCGAGGTACTGCACCTTGGACTGCATGCCGTGTTCGCCGGCGATCTTCTTGACGACGTCGCCGTAGGTCTGGTCGAGGAACGTGCGGCCCTGGCTGGCGCGACCGAAGCGGTGCGAGCGGTCGAAGGCGACGACGACCAACTCGGTCAGCTTGTTCGGGCCCTGCTCGATGCCGATCGAGACGATCTCACCGGTGAACACCGCGTGCATCTGGCCGGCGAGGTCGGGCAGGTCCACCTTCACCTCGCCACCGACCTGGAACGTGGTCGCGTCGATGAGCTCGAACGTCTCGTCGAAGAAGCGCATCGTCAGCTGCCCCGGTGCGTTCAGCGGCAGCTGCACGCGCAGGTCGAGCAGCTCCGACAGGACGGTCGAGGCCAGCAGCGCGCCGTTGACCTTGACGTCCGGCCGAGCGACGGTGGCGAAGGCGGGGGCGGTCATCGCGCCTCCGAACGATCGGGGATGGCGAGCACGGTGCCGGCGGCGATGGCCAGCGGATCGGCGATGCCGTTGGCGTTGGCGATCGCTCGCCACTTCGTCGAGTCGCCGTAGTAGCGCGCCGCGATCCGATCGAGCGTCTCGCCCGGGCCCACCTGGTGGCTGCGCGCCGGCAGCGGCGTGCCCGACGTCGGGTTCTGGCGCACCCAGTTGGCATCGGGTTCGTACTGCTCCAGCGACATCTCGACGTTGGCGCGCAACGGCAGGCCCTCGTTGGAGAAGTAGGTGAAGTTGACCTCGAGGTTGGAGATGATCGCCTTGAACGTGTGGATGTTCGTGCCCCAGTGGAACGACACCCACGGCGGGCGGCCGCTGTTGCGCTGCGCGTCGTAGCTCGGCAGCGAGGTGTCCACCTCCATCAGCTTCAGCAGCTTGTTCGTGTAGGCGGTGACGGTGCTGCCGACGCTCGTCGTGTCGAACACGAGGCTCAGCGAGAACGTGCCGCTGTCACCGCCGGCGAAGCGCAACGTCGGCGCAGCCTTGCCGGGGACGCGGTTCGACTCCCAGCGGTTGGCCATCGCGAACGTGAACTTCGACGGGTTGAACATGCACTCGATGGTCTCGTTCTTCTCCGTCTTCAAGAACGCCTTCTGCAGCTGCACGGGACTGGCCATCAGAACGCTCCTCGGTGTCGGCCGCCGCGGCGAGCCAGGTCGTCGCCGATGCGCTCTTCGATGCGATCGACGATCCACTCCAACAGGTCGGTGACGCCGCTGCTGTCGACGGTTCGACGCAACATCTCCCACTGCTCCTCACCGACGTCGGGCGACTGCGCCGACGACGTGTTCGGCGAACCGGGGAGGCTCGGGCTGACGTCGTCCACCACGGGCTTGGAGACGGCTGCAATGCGGTGCCCGCCGATGAGACGGCGCACGGTGGCCTGGTCGCTCGACGCGCCGTGCGTCCCGATGCCCGCTCGAGTCGTCGATCGCGAGGCCGTCGTCGCCGCCACCTTCGCGGCATGGTCGGTTCGGTGTGCGGATGCTGCGATGCGGCGGCGAACCACCGCTTCGTCGCGCACGCTCGTCGTCGGCGATGCGTCGGTTCCGCTGTCGTATCGCGCCGCGAGGGCTGCGGCGGAGATCGTGTCACCGGCGCCGAACTGGCGGGGCGATGACGAGGTGTTGCTCGTTCCGCGACCGGACGGCGTCCGTCGCAGCGTGGTGCTCGACGTACCCGAAGCCGCTTCGCCGTCATCGTGAGCGTGTCGGAGCATCGAGTGCGCCATCGCCGGCGGCGCGGCCGTCGCCATCGACGCTGCGGCCGGTTGACCGCCGCCGGGGTGCGGCAGCACCGGGCTGCGGCGGATCATCTCGGCGACCTGCTCGGCTCGCCGCTCCTCTGCACTCGGACGGTGGTCGTCGAAGAAGCGGACCGCCGGCGAAGGATGAGCGACGTGGGTCAGCTCGTGGGCCAGCACCGCGGCGTCGGCTGCAGAGCTCGGCTCCCGTTGGAGGTGGATGACGTTGCCGGCGGTCGCGGCGATCTTGCCCGCATCGGCCAGCGCCCGGCGAGCGACGGCGTCGGTGCGCACGGACACGACCCGATCGCCGACGATCGCCCGAGCGAGTGGCTGCCAACGCGGCGCCAGCGTGCGTGCCATCGGCGACGGTGATGCGTCGACGTGCTCGGCGAACCGGCGAGCGATCGCGTCCGGCTCCGTCGTCCGGCGCAGCACGTCCGGTGCCGAAGCCGAAGCCGATGACGCGGCGCCGTCGTTCGAGGAGTCGGCCGGCGACAACGTCGGTCGCACCGCGAGCGTCGAGGTGCCCGGCTGCGGCTGCGGCTGCGGCTGCGAACGGTCGACGTGGTTGCTGGGCGCCGCCACGATCGACGTCGACCGCTCGGCGATGGTGGCGGTCGGAGCAGAAGTCGGACCGTCGTCGGCGTGACGGCGGGTGGCGCGCTGAACGACCGGATCGGTCGAGGCAGGTGCCGTCGGGGACGTCGACGACGTCGACGGCGAAGGCGACGGCGATGTCCGGTCTGGCGCGCGCTCGGTGTCCGCGTCGGTCTCGACCGCCGCGCCCGGCGACTCGTTGACCACCAGCGCCAGCGGGCGAACCCTCCTCGACGAGACGTCGGCTGACAGCGATGCATCCGGTCCGAGCGATGCGCCGGGTGCGGGCAGTGCCTGAGATGACGTCGGCGCGCCCGTGTCGATCATCGTCGGCAGGACGGCCGACATCGAACGTGCGGGCCGCGGGGCGCTGCGCCACGCCGGGCCGCTCGGAACCGCCGGCGCCGCGGTTCGCCGACGACGCACGACGCGCTCGCCTGCCGGCAACGTCGGAGCGTTTGATCGCTGATCCACCCTGGCGGTGGGTTCTGGTTCAAACGCAGACCGCGCGGGCGGGGCGCCGGCGGGTTCCGTGTGCGATGAGTCGGCGCGGTCGCCGGTACGAGCGTTTGGTCGCTGGGGCACCGTGGCGGTGGATCCGGGATTAAACGCTGCGGGCGGTGCGGGCGGCTTCGGTGCGTTTGGTCGCTGAGCCACCGTGGCGGTGGGTTCGGGATCAAACGCTGCGGGATGAGCGGGTTGGGCGGCGGGTGCGCGGCGGACGACCGGTTCGGGGGACGACGCGGGCGCGGTCTGGCCGCGTGGCGAGGTCTGGGTGCCATCGGTGCTCGGTGAGCTGGGCTCGGGTGTCCGCGCCGGCGCCCAGAGCTCGGGGCGCTCGCCCGCTGCCGCGGGGCGAGGGAGGTCGGATCCGACGACGGCGGCCGTGCGTCGGGCGACGAGGTCGGCAACGGGGGCATCGGAGACGCGCAACGGTGGAGACGCTGGTCCTGGTGCTCCATCCCGATCGGCAGCGCGCCGGGTCGAGGACGCCGACGACGTCGATGGCGTGCCCGCAGACGCAGACGCAGATGACGGGGTGGCGCCGCCTGGTCGGGCACGCGCCGACGATGACGCCGACGCGTCACGTCCGCGCGGAGCTCGCTGGACCGCGTCTCGCGGCGGCAGGCGGGACGGATCGATCGTCTCCGGCTGGGCACGACGAACGACGGTGCCGGGCATGCCGACTGCGGCAGCGTCGTGTTCGATCGAGCCGAGCGATGACGAACCTCGACGGGCGAGCGTGCGTGGCAGCCCGCGATGGATCCGCGGCGCGGGACCGTCCCAGCGATCGCTGGATCCGGAAGCCGACGGCGACACGAACGAGCGCTGCACCGGCGCGTCGGCAGCTCCCGTTGCAGCTGCACTCACCGCAGCTGCTGACTCGACGGGCGGGCCGGCGAGGAGCTGGCGCAGACGGTCGACCTTGGAGTCGCCGCTGGACTCGATGCGCGCCGCAGCCGGTTGCGCGGGCACGTGCGACGTCGACGCCGTCGCCCGCTGCACACGTGCCGGATCGGCGTCGGCCTGATCGGCCCACGGCCAGTAGTCGATCGGCGGGCGGACGTTGCGACCGCCGGCAGCGCGCCCCTCGAGCGCCCAGCGCGACGTCTGCGACAGGCCCAGCCGCGTCCCGAAGCGGCCGACTCCCAACGCCAGATCGCCAGGACGCGAACGCCGAACGATCCCGGCCGCGAGGCGCGAGCCAGGACGGTGCCGCTCGGCCAGCCCGCGGCCGAACGCGGACGCCGGGGACTCGGACACGTCGACGTCAGACATCGCGAGCCCGGAAGCCGTGGTGGGCGATCTCCAGCTCTTCGACCGCCATGTCGTCGTTGGCCGCGGCGAAGTTCGGGCCGCGCCACTTCACGGGGAACGCGCCGTCGAAGTCCCACGAGCGCAGGCGCTTGCCGCTCGGCCCGACGAGCGTGATCGCCGCCGTGCTGCGCGTCAGCTTGTTGCCCTGCGCGGCGAACTGCTCGCCCGACGACTTGTTCAGCCAGGTGAGCAACGAGTCGTTCTGCGTCACGCCGCGCTTGAGCACGAGGTTGGGCCAGGACATCCGCCCGGGCAGCTTGTGCGAGTAGCTGTTCTCGCCGCCCTCGGTGATCTCCTCGACCTGCACGTCCACCTCGAGGCCGGTCACCTCCATGAAGCGACCGATCTCCACCCCGTCGACCTCCACGAGGAAGGTCGCCGTGGTGATGCGCTGATCATCGAAGCTGTCGTTGGTCGCCACGGCGCAGCGCCTCCCACGCTCGATCGTTCAGTGATGCCACGCCCTGCACGAGGCGCGCTCGGTCGGCGTGCTCGAGGTCGAGCAGGTCATCGAGCCGCCAGTGCAGGTGGTAGGCGAGGTAGACCACCTCGTCCCACAGCGCATCGGTCGGGTAGAGCTTCATCGCTCCCTCACGAACCCGTGCGGGAGCCGACCTCCTCGATGCGGCCCCGCCGTCGCGGTCCAGCGTCGACGAGGTCGCGATGCGGATCCGGATCATCGTCGTGCTCGGTGAGCACCGGCGCAGGAGCGACGACGACGGGCTCGTCCGGCAGCACCGCTGCCTGGAGCTCGGCGACGTCGGCCGGGTTGCCGAAGTTGATGATCCCGTAGAGGTCCTGCAGGAAGGCGAGGTCGGCGGCGAAGAGCCCCTCGACCACGTCGGCCGTCACCTCCGGTGCGGTGCCCAGCTCGGTGACCACCCTGGCGATCACGAGGATCGTCAGGAACGGGTCGTCGGCGCTGGTGACGCGAGGGTCGCGCAGCGGTTCGATCTCGTCGCGCGCCGTTGCCAGGCGCATCGTCCCGTGACGGTGCAGAACACCGTCACGGTCGATGTAGCCCTTCGGCAAGGTGAAGTCGAACTCGGTCTGCAGGCCCACTCGTCATCACGCCCAGTCGAGAGCTTCGTGTTGGATGGTGAGCTCTTCGACCATGACCTCGTCGCTGCCCGCGCTGAGGTCGCTGACGGACAGCTTCGACGGCCAGCACTCCTGCAGGTTGTAGCGAGCAACCGGCTTCTGGGTGCGGCTGTAGATGACGATCGAGCCGGTCTTGTACGGCGTGTCCTCCTTGGAGGCGACCACCTTGTCGAACCACTCGTAGAGCGCCTTGTCGGCGGTGAAGCCACGCTTCAGCGTGATCTCCGCGTACTTCGGGCGGCCGGGACGCTTGGTCTCCACCGCCATGGTGCCCTCCTTGCCGATCTGCTTGAACTTGACCGGCTCGAACTCGATGCTGATCCCGCTGCAAGCAGTGAAGTAGGCGAGCTTGACCCCGTCGATCTCGAGCGAGAAGTACGAGCCCTGGAAGTCGTCGTCGTGTTGGCGTGCCATGGTCGTCTCCTACTTGTCCCGCTTGAGGTGTTCGATCTGCAACGTGACCTCTTCTTGCACGAGGTCGTCGCTGCCGACGTCGAGGTCACTGGCCGACCACTTGGACGGCCACGCGTTGGTGAACGTCCAGCGACCGATCTCCTTGCCGGCGATGTCGTGCAGCACGACCGCGCCGTCGGTGCGGAACTTGGCGTCGCCGTCGCGGATCTGCTTCATCCAGTTCCAGAAGCCCTTGTCGGGCGTGAGGGTGCGCTTCAGCGAGAGCTCGCCGTAGCTGACGGTGCCGGGACGCTTGCGCGTCATCGTGTCACCCTTCATGTTGGTGTCCGTCTTCTCGACGACCGCGACGTCGATGGCCAGGCCACCCACGTCACTGAAGTTGCCGGTGATCCCGTTGCCGAGCTCGACGGTGAACCACGACCCGAGGTACTCCTGGTCCTCGAGCAACCCTGCTGCTGTGATGGGCATGTGTCAGTCCCTTCTGCGAGACCCCGGCCTCAGGCCGAGGTCTCCTTGATCTGCGCGACGCGGAAGACGACGAACTCGGCCGGCTTCACCGGTGCGATGCCGACCTCGACCACGACCTTGCCCTGGTCGATCGACTCGGGCGGGTTGGTCTCGCTGTCGCACTTCACGTAGAAGGCCTGCTCGGCGGTGGCGCCGAAGAGGGCGCCGTCGCGCCAGAGGCCACGGAGGAACCCGCCGACGGTGCGCTTCAGACCCTCCCAGAGCTTCTGGTCGTTGGGCTCGAAGACGGCGTACTGCGTGCCGTTCATGATCGAGGTCTCGATCATGTTGAACAGGCGACGCACGTTGATGTACGTCCAGTCGGTGTTCGACGAGAGCGTGCGGGCGCCCCACACGCGGATGCCGCGGGTGCCGAACGGGCGGATGCAGTTGATCCCGATCGGGTTGAGCAGACCCTGCTCGGCCTTGGTGATGTTGGTCTCGACGTCGAGCGCACCGCGCACGACCTCGTTGGCCGGGGCCTTCCACACGCCACGCTCGTTGTCGTTGCGGGCCCACAGGCCGGCCAGGTGACCGGACGGCGGCACGAGCATCTCGGTGTCGCCGTTGGTGGCGGCCGGGTTGGTGACCTTCAGCCACGGGTAGTACAGCGCGGCGTACGCCGAGTCGTACATGGCGACGTCGCTGCGCCACTCCTTGATCTGCTGCGGGTTCATCCCGGGAGGCGCATCGAGGATGGCCATGCGGTTCGCCTGGCCCTCGCAGTGGTTGATCAGTGCGAGCTGCACCGACTTCCACATGCCGAGGTCGACGGAGCCGTCGTCCTTGGTGGCGGCGGTGATCAGGTCGGGGACCATCACCATCGTCACGTCATCGGCGATGACGAGGCCGTTGATGCCGGTGCGAGCGCTCTCGCTGCCGGTGAACGTCTTGCCGGCCACCGACACGCGAGCCGCCGGGGCGGGCTCGATCGAGTAGCTGCCGGCCTGCAGCGTGGCGAACTCGGCCGCCAGCGCGTCGACGTCGATCTTGGTGGCCACCTTGACGCGGGTGCTCTTGGCGTTGACCACCGTGTCGATCGCGTTCTTGCCGCCGCCGAGGGTCAGACCCTCGAACGTCTCTGCGACCTTGCCGTCTTCGACCACGTCGAGGCGGAACGTCTGCGGGCCGTCGTCGTCACCGGCTTCGGGGGCGACGTTCAGGGCGATGCGAGCGTTCGGCTCGATCGTCGTGAACTCGACCGCCGGACCGGCAGTGCGATCGGCCGAGGGCAGCGCGAGCGTGCCGGACTGATCCGAGGGGATCGTGTTCGGGATGCGCACGATGTAGGCGAGGCTGCCGCCGTTGTTGAAGTAGCCGTAGACCGAGTGGGGCAGCATGGCCCCCGGCACGAAGCCGCCGTAGAGGGTCTCGAACTGCGTCCAGTTGGTGACCAGCCGGGGCTTCACGCCATCCGGGTCGGTCGGGTCGTCGGTCGGTGCCTTGGCCGTGAAGCCGACGAACGCGGCGACCGCAGTCGCTCCCGCCGTCAGGGTCGCGGAACTGGAAGCGACCTCCTCCACGTACACACCGGGGGTCAGATAGGTCGTTGCCACCAAGGGCTCCCTTCACCGTCCATCGCTGGACTCGTTCCGCATATCAGGGTTGATCTTCCGGCTGTGTCGCACTTCCCAGGAAGCACGGCGCACACCGGTGGCGAGGGAAGGTCCCGTCGGCCACGACCTCTGCTTCGGCAACAAATGGTCAAGACTTGAGCGCGAGTTGCGGCCCCAAACGCCTTTGACGCAGATGCATCAAGGCGCGATCCATCTTTGCCGCCACTGCGGCCAGTACTCGCTGCGTCCAGGGCGCTTCGGTGGGCGACAGCTGTCCAGCACTCGACGCGCGGCCACCGCGCGCTCACTCCTCGGACCAGCCCGACCGAGTACCGAACGCGCGGCCAGCGCGCGTTCGATACTCGGACCCAGCCCGACCCGATCGAACCGAGTACCGAACGCACGGCCACCGCGCGCTTACTCCTCGGACCAGCTCAACCGAGTACCGAACGCGCGGCCAGCGCGCGCTCACTACTCGGACCCGACCGAACCGAGTACCGAACGCGCGGCCAGCGCGCGGTCGGTACTCGGTTGGCTCCACCAGAGCCCGGTCGAGCACCCGATTGGCGTCGCCCACCGAAGCGCCCTGGACGCAGCGAGCACTCGACGCAGCGGCGGCAAGCATCAAACGGCCCTGGACGCAGCGCGCACTCGACGCAGTGGCGGCAAGAATCCACAGCACCCGATTGGTGTCGCCCATCGAAGCGCCCTGGACGCAGCGAGCACTCGACGCAGTGGCGGCAAGCATGAAACAGCCCTGGACGCAGCGAGCACTCGACCTATGCGACTTGTTCGCGGGTTGCTCCGGGGTTGATGATCGAGATCGAGCCGCCGTAGGCGCACTGGCACTTGGAGGTGTTGGTCAGCGCCGGCATGCCGCCGACGAGCACCGTCGGCGAGCCCGGCATCCACGGCGCGGGCAGCACGGGCAGGCACGCGCCGGGGGTGAGCACACCCAGCGCCGCCGCGGTCTGCGCTGCCGTGATCGGGTTGGCCAGGCTGGTGCACACGCCGAACGGCGGGATGTTGACCATCGGGATGTTGTCGGTGATCGCGGCCATCGGCATGTTCTCGGTCATCACCCGCGCTTTGGGGATGACGTTGAGCGTGGACGGTGCCATGCCCATCGGGCACTGCAACATCGCGCCACTCACCACCGGGATCGACATGCCATGACATCGACACGCGAAGCGTCGGACTTCAGTCCGGCATCCGTCAAGCCGATGTCAAGACCGTGATCAACCGTTTGGCGACCGCTGCGCTCGAGCGCGCCGTCGCGCTCCGGGACCCGGCGACGTCCGCCTCGGCGACGAAGTCGGCGAACACCTCCTTCACTCGCGCCCGCGCGAGCTTCGCCACCGAGCTGAACAGCGATCAACCCTTCTCGGCGATCGCTGCGCGTGCGCGACTGGTGCCCTCCGAGGCCGAGGTGCTGGCGCTCGCGTTGGCGATCGACGCCGATGAACGGCTGGCCAAGCTCGTGGTGCACCTCACCGGCGACCGCGAACGACACCGCCTCGAGGTCGGCCTGCTGGCCGAGCTGCTCGACGCGCCGACGTCGATCGTCGGGCCGGGAAGTCGCCTCGTCGGCGCCGCGCTCGTGCGCGTCGATGCCGCACGCGGCCTGGCCCGCGCCGTCGTCGACGTCGCGCCGCGCGTGGCCTGGGCGCTGGCGGGTGACCGCAGCCCCGACCCGGATCTGCCGATCGACGCCGAGCTGCACACCGATGCGGGCGGCGACGACGCGTTCACTGCGTTGCTCGTCACGGGACGAGACCGGATCCGTCGTCGCCAATCGGCGATCGCCCGCAGCGGTGGCGCGTGCGTCGTCGTCTCCGCACCGGTGACCGACGAGGCGTGGGCTGCGCTGGTCCGCGAGGCGACGTTGGCGAACGCCATGGCCGCCGTCGAGAGCGACGCACCGATCAGCGCGATCGGGCGACGGTGGATCGAGCGCGCCGACCACCTCCGTTGGGCCGTGCTGAGCAAGTCGCCGCTCGAGATCGACTCGTTGCCCGACCTCGCCTGGCGCGAGGTCGAAGCCGTCGACGCTCCACCATCGGACGAGGAGTGGGCGACGGCGATGGGACCGACGACCCCGCGTTCGCATCGGCTCACCGCGCAGCAGCTCGACGCGGCGACGACTGCGCTGGCCGCGCGCGACGGCGACGTCGATGCCGCGGTGCGCCGGTTGGTCAGCCCGAAGCTCGACTCGCTTGCCCGGCGCATCCGGCCCAAGCACCAGTGGGACGACCTCGTGCTCCCGCCCGACCACGCCGGCCGGCTGCGCGACCTGGTCAACCGCTACCAGCTCGCCGATCACGTCTACGACGACTGGGGATTCCCCCCGGTGCCATCGCGTGGGTTGGTGGCCCTGTTCTCCGGCCCGTCCGGCACCGGCAAGACGCTCGCCGCGGAGATCGTCGCCGGCGAGCTCGGCCTCGACCTCTACAAGCTCGATCTCTCCTCGGTCGTCAGCAAGTGGGTCGGCGAGACGGAGAAGAACCTCGACGAGCTGTTCGAGGCCGCCGGTGCGGGCAACCTCGTGCTGTTCTTCGACGAAGCCGACGCGCTGTTCAGCAAGCGCAGCGACGTCAGCGACGCGCACGACCGCTACGCCAACCTGGAGACCAGCTACCTGCTGCAGCGGCTGGAGACCTACGACGGCGTGGTCATCATGGCCACCAACTACGAGAAGAACATCGACCAGGCGTTCATGCGCCGCATCCACGTGCGCGTCGACTTCGCCCTGCCCGACGAACGTGAGCGGCTGGCCATCTGGCAACGCCACATCCGCGCCGACGCTCCCGTCGCCGACGACGTCGACCTCGGCTGGCTGGCCGCTCGATTCGAGCTCCCCGGTGCGGCGATCCGCAACGCGATCGTCGACGGCGCCTTCCTCACCGCGGCTGCCGATCGACCGTCGATCGACATGTGCTCGCTTGTTCGCGGCGTGGCCCGCGAGCTGCGCAAGCTCGGCCGGCTCGTTCGCCGCGAGGACTTCGCTGAGTGGTACCCAGCCGTCGTCGCCGACTGATCGATCGAGCCGGCCTCGGCCTCACCAGGGCGTCTCGTGGTACGCCGGGGACCACCGGCTTCGGTCGAGCCGTTCCAACATCGCCTGCTCGGTGGCCGGCGCGGCAACGCCGTCGGTGACGGACTGCATCGCCACGGCCAACGCGACCGCGTCAGCCACGTCGTCGGCACGCGACAGCGGCGGGAGGAGTCGAGTGCCCTGATCGTCGCTGGACGTGACGCGGCCGATCGCCGTCGCCGCGGCGCTGAGCATGCCGTTGGTCACGGAACGCGCCCCTGCGACGACGGTCCCTCGCCCCAGTCCGGGGAAGAGGTACAGGTTGTTGACCTGTGTGATGACGTGCGTGTCGGCGCCGTGTTGCACGGGCGGGAACGGGCTGCCCGTCCCCACCAACGCACGACCATCCGTCCACGAGATGACGTCGGCCGGGATCGCCTCACACCGCGGTGTGGGATTCGACAGTGGCAGCACGATCGGCTGGTTGACGCCGCTCGCCATCGAGCGAACCACGTCCTCCGTGAACAGCCCCGGCTGACCACTGACCCCGACGAGCGCATGAGGCCGAACGTGCTCGACGACATCGAGCAGCGACACGCGACCGTCGCCGGACGTGCTCCACCCGGCGACCTCCTCCGCGGGGTGCACGAACGCCGACTGGAAGTCGAGCACGCCGTCGAGACCGCTGTGCAGCAGCCCGTCTCGATCGACGAGGAAGCACCGACGACGCGCTTCTTCCTCCGCCACCCCCACCGAGACGAGGGCGCCGGCGACCTGTGCGGCGATCCCCGTGCCCGCCGAGCCGGCGCCGACGATGACCACGCGAAGGTCCTGCAGGGAGGTGCCTGCTGCACGCATGCCACCGACGATCGCGGCCACGGCGACCGCAGCGGTGCCTTGGATGTCGTCGTTGAACGAGCAGATCGAGTCCCGATGGCGAGCCAGCAGACGCGGCGCGTTGACCTGCGCGAAGTCCTCCCACTGCAACAGCACGTTCGGACAACGTCGACGCAGCTCGGCCACGAAGTGATCGACGAATTCGTCGTACTCGTCGCCGCGAAGCCGTCGGTGACGCCAGCCGAGGTACAACGGGTCCGAGAGCAGCGCCTCGTTGTCCGTCCCCACGTCGAGGAACACCGGCATCGTCCGCTGCGGATCGATGCCGCCGACCGCCGTGTACAGCGCCAGCTTGCCGATCGGGATGCCCATGCCACCGATGCCGAGGTCGCCGAGGCCGAGCACCCGCTCACCGTCGGTGACGACGACGACGTCGAGCGGCAGGTTGCCGATTGCGTTGTCGAGGAGGTCGGCGATGCGATCGCGAAGTGGCCAGGACACGTACAACCCGTGCTCGCTCCGATACGTGTGGGACCACTCCTGGCAGGCCATGCCGACCGTCGGCGTGTAGACGATGGGGAGCAGCTCCTCGATGTGATCGCGCAAGAACCGGTAGAACAGCACCGAGTTGCGTTCCTGCAGCTCGCGCAGGAACAGGTGACGGGCGATGTCCGAGCTCGCCGCGTCGTAGTCGGCGCGGACCCGGAGGAGTTGCGTCTCGATGTCCTCGACGACGGGCGGCAGCAATCCGTGCAGGTGGTAGCGCCGGCGCTCCTCGTCGCTGAACGCGGTTCCCTTGTTGCGGTATCGGTCGGCGAGTCGTTCGTGGCCGGTGAGCATCAGTCGTGCACCCTAAGTCGCGGCTGACTGACGACACAGCCCGGCTGACTGTCCACTCGGCCAGTCGACAGGGCCATGACGCGCTCTCTACGGTGCTCGCCCCGTGACCCCCAGCACACCTCTTTCCGCACGCGCGTCCGATCTGGCCGAGCACTCGCCGGCCATCGCCGAGTTCCTGAGCACCACCGACGCACCGACGCCGTTCGTCGTCGTCGACGTCGATCTCGTCGCTCGTCGCTACGACCAGCTCGTCGCGGCGATCCCTGCCGCTCGCGTCTTCTACGCGGTGAAGGCCAACCCCGGCCTGCCGATCCTGCGCCGGCTCGTCGAGCTCGGCTCTCAGTTCGACGTCGCCAGCCCGGCAGAGATCGACATGTGCCTCGAGGCCGGCGCCCGCCCGGAGGACATCTCCTACGGCAACACGATCAAGAAGCGCCGCGACATCGAGTACGCCGTCTCGCGCGGTGTGCGTCGCTTCACCGTCGACTGCGACGCCGAGCTGGACAAGCTCGCCGCGGTCCTGCCCGATGCGTCGGTGTGCATCCGTCTGCGTCACGACTGCGGCGGCGCCGACTGGCCGCTGTCGCGCAAGTTCGGCTGCGAGCCCGCCGACGTCGTGCGGCTGCTCGTCGCTGCGCACGCGCACGGCATGGACACCGGCGTCTCGTTCCACGTCGGCTCGCAACAACGCGACCTCGGTGCGTGGGACGAAGCGCTGTCCGTGGTCGCCGATGTGTTCCAGCGCGCCGCGGCACAGGGTGCGCGGCCGCGCTTCTTGAACCTCGGTGGCGGCTTCCCCGGCACGTACCGCGAGCAAGCACCGACGATCGCCATGCACGGCGTCGCCGTCGGCGAGGCGCTGGCTCGTTGGTTCCCGGCCGGCACGGCGATGGAGCTCGACGAGGTCATGGTCGAGCCGGGTCGCTACCTCGTCGCCGACGCCGGCGTGCTGCGCAGCGAAGTGGTGCTCGTGTCGCGTCGTTCGCTCGACGACGACGAGCGCTGGGTGTACCTCGACTGCGGCAAGTTCCATGGGCTCGCCGAGACGATGGACGAGGCGATCCGCTACCGCCTGCGCACCCCGCACGACGGTGGCGCCACCGGACCGGTCGCGCTGGCCGGACCGACGTGCGACAGCGCCGACGTGCTCTACGAGAAGTCGGCCTACGAGCTGCCATTGGCGCTCGCCGAGGGCGACCTCGTCGACGTGCTGTCCGCCGGTGCGTACACCACGACCTACAGCTCGGTCGGCTTCAACGGCTTCCCGCCGCTCGGCGAGCACTTCGTCTGACCCGACCCGGCGCGATCCCCGAATCGGGGGGACGTGTGTGGGAATCGTCAAGACATCGTTCAACGGGTGGCGCCCCGTGACGAGTCGGTCCTAGTGTCGCCGGCGGGGACACGGGATCGAAGCACCCGGTTGACAGCCGGGTTTCAGGACACACGGGAGCACACCACCGGATGGTTTCAGCGACGGCGTCATCGCCGCGCACGCACTGGCCTGCCATCGACGGATGGCGCGGCTTGGCCGTCGCCGCCGTGGTGCTGTTCCACGCCGGATGGATGCCGCAGGGGTTCCTCGGTGTCGACCTGTTCTTCACCATCTCCGGCTTCCTGATCACCTCGCTGCTGCTCGCCGAGCTGCGCGGCACCTCCACCGTCCGGCTGCGCTCGTTCTGGTCGCGTCGCCTGCGCCGCCTGCTCCCCGCACTCATCGTCATGCTCGCCCTCGTCACCACGTGGGCGTGGCGCTGGGGAACGATCGCCGAACGCACGGGCACCCGCACCGACGCCCGCTGGTCACTTGCCTACCTGGCCAACTGGCACCTCATCGCCCAGGCCAAGGACTACTGGCAGTCGTTCCTCAGCGCATCGCCGTTCAACCACCTGTGGAGCCTGGCGATCGAGGAGCAGTTCTACGTCGTCTGGCCGGTCGCCGTGCTGTTCGGCTGGTACGCGCTGCGCCGCAGCGAGCGACGGATCGGCATCGCGTGCGTGGCGCTCGCCGCAGCGAGCGCGCTGATGATGCTGACCCACGCCGGCGAGACGACCCGCGTCTACATGGGCACCGACACCCGCGCCCAGGCTCTGCTGATCGGTGCCGCCTTCGCCGCGCTCCCGACTCGCGCATGGGCGCAACGCCACGAACGCGTCGCGCGCAGCTCGGCCGCCGTCGCGGTGATCGGACTGGCAGCGATGTGGGGCGTCGACGCCGTCGGCCCGACGTTCCTGTTCCATGGCGGGTTCACCCTGCACGCCGCCCTGGCCGGTGTCGTGCTCGTGGCGACCACGTCGTTCGACGATCGACTCGCTCGTTGGGCGTCGTCGTCCACGCTGCGGTTCCTCGGGCGGATCTCCTACAGCCTCTACCTCTGGCACTGGCCGATCTTCGTGCTCCTGACACCGCAGCGGATGCACGTCCACGGGGTTGCCCTGAAGGTCGTGTGCATCGCCCTGTCCGTGGCGATCGCAACCATCTCGACGATGGTGCTCGAGGAGCCGATCCGCCATCGTCGGTGGTGGGCCACCACGCGCCCCGCCGCGATCGGTGTCGCGGTCGCACTCACTGCGGCGTCCGTCGTGGCGATCGCCCTGCCCGCAGCGCGCACCGACATCGCCCGCTTCGACGTGGCGTCGCTGGGTCCGACGACGCCGGCGGCGCCGCCCGACGGATCGCTCCCCCACGCATCGTCCGCGCCGGGTCGCCGGCCCGTGGTCGAACCGCCCGTCGCCCCATCGACCACGACGCCGACGACGCCGACGACGCCTGCGCCAGAGGACACCGGCGCGTTGCCGGTGACGATCGACGCCAGTGCGACCGCGTCGACGACACCGTCCGGCGACATCGCGACGTTCCTGCGCAACCGCGATGCGTTCGCCGCCTCCCCGCGCACCATCGAGCTCACCGTCACCCGGCCGGCTGTCCACCGCATCCTGTGGCTGGGCGACTCCGTTGCCGCCGACACGTATCCCGCGGTCGAAGCAGCGTTCGGCGCCGCCGGCATCCCCGTGATCGACGGCAGCGGCAACGGGCTGCGCTTCATCGAGTCGCCGGGCGTGTACCCGACCGAGCTCTACCCACCTCGTCTCGACGACGCGCAGGCCGACGTCGTGGTCGTCCAGCTGTCGCTGTGGGACCGGCCGTACGCCTACGACGAGCAACTGCTGTGGTTGAGCTGGCTCGACTCCCAGGTGCACCAGCGGGGCGCCCGCGTCGTGTTCGTCACGCCCCCACCGGTCGCCGCGGAGCTCGACGACCCCGGTCTGGCGACGCTGGTTGCTGCCGCCCAGCACCTCGTCGATCTCGATCCGTCGGGCACGTTCCTGCTGCACGAATCCGACGTCTGGGGACCGACGATGCGCATCGACTTCGACGGTGATGGCGTGCCCGACCGCAAGCCGGACGGCGCACACATGTGCCCGCAGGGCGCCGCACGCGTCGCCCTGTGGCTGACGACGACGCTGGACGCGCTGTTCGATGGCTACGACGTCCCGCCGTTGGCGATGTGGGCCGCCGGCGACTGGAGCAGCAACTCGCGATATGACATCCCGCCGGGCGCCTGCCAAGCGCTCTGACGACCACCCGATTGCGGCATCCCGATCGGCGGTCGATCTAGTGTGCGCCCCACAGCAGGGGCACTGGGGGTTGCGTGTCGGCGGATCGAGAAGCACAACTCGCTGAGGCGCTGCGAGAAGCGGTGGAACTGCACGCCGCGACAGCACAGGTGCTGCAGCTCATCCGCGAGCATCCGGGCGACCTGAACGCGGTGTTCGACGGCATCGCCCGTCAGGCGGCGCGACTGTGCGGTGCCGACAACGGGGCGATCCTCCGGCGGGACCGCGACGAGCTCGTGCAGGTCTCCACGAGCGCGCCGGGCAACGCATCGCACATCGGCGATCGGTTCCCGATGAGCAGCGCGATCGACTTCTCACGACCGTTCGCACTCGACGACCTCGACACCACCTTGGGTCGTGTGGTTCCGGTACCGGTGCGCAGCCTGTTGTCCGTGCCGTTGGTCGTCGACGGCGCCCACTACGGCCAGCTGAACGTCAGTCGAACCGAAGTCCGACCGTTCGATGCGCGGCACACGGCGATCATGGAGACGTTCGCCGCACATGCGGTCGTCGCCGTCCAGAACGCACGGACCTTCACCGAACTACGGGAGGCGCTCGACCTGCAGACCGCCACCAGCGAGGTCCTGCGTCTGATCAGCGCCAACCCCGGCGATCTGCGGGCCGTGTTCCAGGGGATCGTGACGCAGGCGGCTCAGCTCTGCCAGGCCCACTCCGGCAGCGTCCAACGCATCGTGGGTGACGAGCTGGAGTTCATCGCGATCAGCTCTGAACGAGCCGAGTTCATGATCGGCACCAGGGTGCCGCGCGTGCTCACGTCGGACCACGGGCCCACCTACTTCACCGACATCCATGCCGAGCTCGACGGTCCGATCCTGTCCCCTGCTCGGAGCCTGCTCACCGTGCCGCTCACCACGGCTGCGGGAGATTTCGGGCGCCTCACCGTGAGCCGCCTCGTCGTCCACCCGTTCGAGGAACGACACGGCAGGATCCTGCAGGCCTTCGCCGACCAGGCGGCGGTCGCCATCTCCAACGCCGGCCTCTTCAATGCGCTGCGCGAGACCACCGATGACCTGCGCGACCTCAACCATCACCTGGCCGAACGAGTCGACGAGAAGGTGCGCGAAGTCGAGCGGCTCAACACGCTTCGCCGGTTCGTGTCGCCACAGCTGGCCGAGGCCATCGCGTCTGGCGCCGAGGGCATCCTTGCCAGTCACCGCCGTGAGATCACCGTGCTCTTCTGCGACCTGCGCGGCTTCACGTCGTTTGCCGAGACGGCCGAGCCGGAAGAGGTGATGGCCGTCCTGCGCGAGTTCCACGACGAGGTCGGACCGATGATCTTCGAGCACCAGGGCACCATCGCCCAGTTCACCGGTGACGGCATGCTCGTCTTCTTCAACGACCCCGTGCTGCTGGACGACCCTGCCTGGGAGGCCGTGCAACTGGCGGTCCGCATGCGCGACCGCACGGCCGAGCTCTCCGAGACGTGGCGTCGACGCGGTCATGACCTGACGTTGGGCATCGGCATCGCCGTGGGATTCGCCACCTGTGGGGAGATCGGCTTCGAGGGCCGCACCGAGTACACCGCAATCGGCACCGTGGTGAACCTCGCCGCGCGCATCTGCGGCATCGCCGCCGGCGATCAGATCCTCGTCACCCACCGGGTGCACGCCGCCGTCGAAGACCGCATCTCCAGCAGCGCCCTCGGTGACCACGACTTCCGCGGGCTCACCCGGCCCGTGCCGCTGTTCGAGATCGGGTCCGTGCACCTCGAGATGACCCCGTCAGATCACGTTTGACCATCAACTTTCAGGAACGGGTTTCATCCGACACCCGATCGGGTACGAAGAGCTGTTCACCTGCTCGGCTGGGGCTCTTGGCTTGGCGGCGGACCAGTCCCGGAAGGATGGAATCCGATGCGCATTGCCTTGTTGAACGACTACGACGTCGTGGTGAAGGGGTTGCAGACGATGCTGCAACCGTTCCCGGAGATCGACGTCGTCGAGCTGGAAGTCGGCAACGTCGAAGTGCACAGCCAAGTCGACGTTGCGCTCTACGACACCTACGGTCGGCGCGGCGTGCCGTGGGAGGAGCTGAAGTCGCTCGTCGCCCAGTCCAACGCCGAGCACGTCGCCGTGTTCACCTTCGAATTCTCCGACGACCTGGTCGCCCGCAGCCTCGAGGTGGGCGTGCACGGCTACCTGTGGAAGGGGATGTCCGCGGCGCAACTGGTCGAGGGCCTGCGGGCGGTCGAGCGTGGCGACGTCGTCGTGTCGCGACCGCCGGTGCAGTCGCACCACGCCGCCGACGGCTACCGCTGGCCGTTCGCCGACCTCGGGCTGACGATGCGCGAAAGCGAGGTGCTGGCGCTGCTGACGCAGGGCCTGTCCAACCCGTCGATCGCCGAAGGTCTGTTCGTCGGCGTGGAGACGGTGCGGTCACACCTCAAGAACGTCTACGCCAAGCTCGGCGTGCACACTCGCGGCGAAGCCATCGCTCGAGCGCTCCGCGACCCCCAGTTCGACCGGGCCCGCTGACGACGGCCGCGCGGGTCCTGCGAGCAACGCTGGTCGCCCCCAGGCCAGCGTTGCCAGGATCACGCCGGCACCGACGATCGCGAACGCACCCGACACGCCGGCGAACGCGAGCATCGGAGCCCCGAGCGCCAACCCTGCCGGCCGCAGGCCCTCGCCGAGGGAGCCGACCACGCCGAACACCTGACCGCGCACCTCCTCGGGCACCGACAGCTGCATCGCGGTCACCAGGATCGTGTTGGCCACCGCGATCGTGACGCCGGCGACGACGAACACGGCAGCACTGCCCAGCAACGGCAACGAACCAGCCGCGGCGAGACACAACCCCAACGCAACCATCGGCGTGGCGAGCGGACCGCGAGCGAGCTTCGGTGCTGCCAGCGCACCGACGAGGACGCCGGTGCTGACCATGATCTCGAGCGCTCCGAACATGGTCGGCGTGGCACGGAAGCGGTCGACGGCGAGCGCGACGATGAGCATCGGAACGGGAGCGACGACCATGTTCAGCACCGACCCCAGCGCGACGAGCCGACGCAGCTTGGGATCGCTCCGGATCGTGGCGATCGCGGCGCTCATCGACCGCGGCGCGGCATCGTCGGCCTCCACTGCTCGTCGGTTGCGCGGCAGTCGCGTGGCCGCGATGCAGGCCGCCGACCACGCGAACGTCGTTGCGTTGATGACCATCACCCAGCCGAGATCGAGCGTGGCGATCAGCACCCCGCCGAGCAGTGGCCCGATGAGGCCACCGACCGCGCTGTTGGCCATGTTCAGCCCGTTCGCAGCCGGCAGGTCGGCGGCATCGACGACCAGCGGCACGGTTGCCGCATAGGTCGGATCGAAGACCGCGGTGGCGATCCCGGCCAGGGCGACCATTGCGCACACGACCACCGCGGACGGCTGCCCGCCGAGCAGGAGGATCGCCAGCACCGACGTGGTGCCCAACCGGGCGAGGTCGGCACCGAGCATGAGCAGCCGTCGGTCGCGATGATCGGCCAGCCACCCACCCATCGGCGAGGCGACCACCACCGGGATGATCGTCGACAGTGCGACGGCGACGAGCAGCGCGTTGCCACCGTGGTGCTTCGCCCACCACAGCAGGGCGATGCGCTGCATGCCGTCGCCGATGACGGAGACGGATTGGCCGAGCCACAGCCGGCGGAACGTGCGAGAGCGTTGGAGCAACATGGCCGCAGCGTGCGCCGCCCCACCTACGAATGCTAGACACCGTTTCGCATGAGACTCGGTCGAGCAACGGGGTCCGGGTGAGCGAACCGGCCAGTGAACACGGCAGACGATCGAAGCGCGCCGGAGACGACGACGGCGCCGACTTCCCGGACCGACGCCAGGTGACGTCGCCGGCCGCGATCGAGCTGTTGACGAACCTGAAGGCGCTGCGCCACCTGCTGCCGTTCACGGCTCAGGCGCACACGCTGACGAGCGCCGCCGTCGCGCTCGGGCGACCGGTGACGACCGTGGCGTACTGGTTGCCGCAGTTCCTCGACGCCGGGCTGCTCGAGCACCTCGGCGACGAGCGGCGCGCCGGCAAGGCGATGCCGCGCTACCGCGCCATCGCCCGCGAGATCGCCGTGCCGTTCGCGGCGATCCCGTTCGACCGGCGCGTCGCCCTGCTCGACGGCGGACGAACCCGACTGCTGCGCCGGTTCCTCGACGGCATCGATGAAGCGATGGCCGGCAGCGACACCTTCAGCCTCGGGTTCTCCGGGCGGGCCGACGGCAGCATGGCGATCGCGATGATCGAGGAGCGCGAGCTGGTGGAACGCCCGTACACCGACGGGTGGTGGAGCCTGCACCTCGACGAGACGTCGGCCGTCGCACTCGCCCGCGAACTGGAAGCGCTGATGGAGAAGTACGGCACCGAGGACGGGCCCGGCACGAAGCGCTACGTCACCCACATCGGTCTCGCACCGGACCCCCGGTTTCGTTGGCGGTCGGCAGACGACCACTTCCCCGGCTGACGGAACGGCGATGCATAGGGTGCGGACATGAGCGAGTCCGTCGAGCTCGGGAACCTGTCCGATCTGGCCGACGGGCAGTTGCGTGCGTTCCCGGAGATCGGCGAGCTCGGCATCGTGGTCTGCCGAGTCGGTGGCGCACTGCACGCACTGCAGGACAACTGCTCGCACGCCGACACCCCGCTCAGTGACGGTCGGCTGCGCGGGACGATGATCGTCTGCCCGATGCACGGCGCGCAGTTCGACGTGCGCGACGGCAGCCATCAGGGCCCGCCGGCGTTCGAGGGCGTGCCCTGCTACGCGGTCGTCGAGACCGACGGCGTGGCGCGCGTCAACCTGACTACGTAGCCGTCAGCCGTCGAGCGGGTCCGGCGAGCCGGCTCGGCCGCTCTGCGGCCACGTGCTGCGCATGCGTTCGTCGATGGGCTCGATCTTCGACCAGTCGCACCGCAGCGTCCGCTCGGCGATGCGCCACACGCCGTCGACCTCCGTGAACCGATCGATGTACCGGCCGTCGAACGTGTGCAGTTGATCCACCGCCGTGCCCGCGACCGCCGCCGACTCGACGTGGTAGGCGAGGACGTAGGTCTCGACGAGCGCGCTTCGACCGTCCTCGGCGAACGCCGCCAGGGTGTTGCTGATCCGGTGCTGCGTCGCCGTGAACCTCGCCGCGAGCGAGGGCACCACGCCGGCGATGAACGCCTCGATCGTCAGCGGTTGCGGCCGGTAGTCGACGAGGATCGCGCCGGCGTGGAAGGCCCTCGCGACCGCGCCACCGTCGAGCCGATCGATCCCGCGGCAGTACCAGCGCAACGCGTCGTCGATCTGCTCGCGAGCGCTGGTGCTCATGACTCGGGGGACGCGCCGACGTGGTCGCGGACGCGTTCCTGGAAGTGCCGGGCCCGCACCTCCTGGTAGTTGCCCAGCGTCTGACCCCGCTTTCGGCTGGCCCGGAAGCCACGGGTCTGCGCGGCCATGTTCGACGTGTCCTGGTCGTAGACCTTGCCGAGCGCGCCCAGACCAGGGGCCAACGTGTAGCTGTCGTCGACGCCGAGCTCGATGACGGCCGGCGGCATCGGCGCGGTGCCGTTGGCCGGGCGGGGGCGCATCATCAGCAGCTCGAAGTAGCTGTGGTCGATCGACGTCGGGTCGGGGAGGAAGCGATAGACCATCGGCAGCTGCAGCCCGGGGAAGAAGAACATGTTCGGGAACACGAAGTACTCGATCGAGTCGAGCGTCATCGACTCGCTGAGGTGCGAGTAGTCGTGCCCGTACTGCTCGGTCATCTGCTGCTGCACGAGCTTGGCCAGCACGTCGCGAGCCCGTGCACCGTCGGGGAGCGGCGCAGGTGCGACGCCGCGCCGGCTGACGGCGCGCTCGAGCAGCTCGGCCTCGGTGCGCGGCGGCGTGCGCAGCGGACTGTTCAGCCCGGTGGTGTGGATGAAACGCGAGACGTTCGGCTCGAACACGTCGTATGCGGTCGTGACCTCGTCGCCGAGCTTGCCCGAGGCGTGGGTCTCTCGCACGTGGTACGCCTCGAGGAAGGCTTCGATGGCCGCCTTCCAGTTGCACGGCAGTCGCTTGCGCACGTGCGTCTCGATGCATCGGTCGGCCAGGCCCCAGTCGGCCCAGTGTCGCGGGAGCACGCCGAGGTGGTCGAGCAGCGGTTCGGCATCGGGGTCGAAGTTGACGAAGACGAAGCCTTCCCACGTGTCGACCGACAGCTGCGCGAGGCGGTGCGATTCGTCGGTGACGTGGGGGAAGTCCCACGCCGCCGGGCGTTCCTTGAACGTGCCGTCGAGCTGCCACTCCCAGCCGTGGAACGGGCAGCGCAGCGTGTTGCTGAACCCGCAGGATCCCGGCGGTTTGAGCTGCGTGCCGCGGTGCATGCACGAGTTGGCGAACGCACGGATCGCGCCGTCGGCGCCGCGGACGACGAGCGCCGAGTGCGGCCCGACGTCGTAGACGACGTAGTCGCCGGCCTCGGCGAGGTGATCGACGTGGCAGGCCCACTGCCAGGTGCGCGACCACATCCGCTCGTACTCGGCACGGGCGTAGGCCTCCGACGTGTAGACGGCGAACGGGATGTCCTCGTCGCCACGGAACGCGTACGACTCCTCCAGCAGCGCCGCTGGCGGCGGTGTGGGATCAGCCCGCAGCTGGTCGTACAACGACGGCCCCACCTCCCGAGCCACCCCCGGCTGCCCAACCTGCTGACCAGTCATTAAATAACTGTACGACGCCGAATCACCGCGCGAGCACTCGAGCCCGGGTGAGCGAGCGAACACGGCAGGCGAGCGCAGCGAGCACCGCTCAGAAGGGCCAGCCGATGGAGAGGCCGGTGCTGACGGCTTGGAAGCCGGCCCACGTCAGCACGACGCCGCCGGCGATCACGGCGGCGACCGGCGCCCGACGTCGCATCCCGGTGAAGTGGGCGATCGCCCCGACCACCGCGGCGAGGGCGAGCTCGACGACGCCGGCCGGACGCAGGTCGCGGTTGCCGACGAACCACACGAGGTGCGCCCCTTCCGCGGCGAGCGCTCCGGCGACGAGCGCCAGCGACAGCGGACGACGATCGACACGGTTGCGGCAGACCCATCCGGCGTAGCCGAACACCGATCCACTGACGAGCGACACCATCGACCAGAGCGCCGTGCTGTGCCAGCCCTGCTGCACGTGGTCGAGCACCTCGACCGCTCGGTAGTAGCTGACCGAGGCGATCACCAGCGCGGCCGCACCACCGCCGGCCGCCCAGGCGCGGCTCGGCATCAACGCACCGACCGCGAACGCCGCCAGCGCCCATGCCGCTGCCGAGTTGGCGATGACGCTCCACGCGCCGGGCAGGTAGCCCTGCAGCACCTGCGTGCCGACGCCGGTGAGCATCCCGAGCGCGACCACGGTGATCGCGGCGGCGGCGTTCGTCCGCAGGTTCGAGTGGGCGTGACTCGGGCGGGGGAACAGGGCGATCGTCATGGATCCCATCATCCGCCTCGGCGCGTCCGCGCACATCGGCCGAAGGGCCGTTCGACGGCGGATCGGATCGTCCATTCGGACGAGGGAGGGGTCGTCGATCGGACCGTACGATGGCGCCGTGCACGCAGGCTCGCGCGGTGACCGCTTCACCCTCGGCCTGACGCGTGGGCTGCGCGCCCTGTTCCTGCTCGTCCTGTTCGGCGCGTGGCTGGTCGACGTCTGGCTCCTTCGCCGCGATCCGGGCGTCGCCCAGATCGGCACCGCGACGGTGGGGATCGTCGCGGCAACGGTGGCGCTCCGGCCGCGGCTGGCGCTGATCGGCACGACGCTCGCATCGACCATCTCGCTGGTGCTGACGGTGACGCTCGACCGCGGCAACAGCCTGTTCTTCTTCACCGAGTTCGCCGCGCTTCCCGTGCTGCTCGGATTCACCCTCGCCGCTCGCGACCGGATGCGTTGGGCGGTCGGTGCGCTGCTCGTCCTCGCCGCAGCGGCCGTCAGCCTGCGGGGCAGCTTCCTCGCTGCCGAGCTGATCCTCCTCGCGTCGATCAGCGTGCTGTGCCTGTGCGCTGCCGCCGCCGTTCGCTACGTCACACTGGAGGAAGTCGATCGCCGGCGGAGCATCGACACCGCTCGTCGCGACGAACGTCTGGACATCGCCCGCGACCTCCACGACGTCGTCGGTCACTACGTCACCGGCATGGTCGTGCTCGCACAGGCACACGGTTTCACCGCAGCCGAGGGAAGCGCCCAACGGGCTGCCTTCGCCGAGATCGAGCGGGCCGGTCAACAGGCGCTCGACAGCATCCGCCAGCTCGGCGGGGTGCTGCGCGACGACGCCGCGCGCGAGGCGCGGACGCATCTCGACGACGTGGTCGCGCTCGTCGAGCAACTGCGTTCGACGCACCCGCAGATCGAGCTCGACGTCGACGACCGGCTGCGCGCACACGCGCTGCCGGCGGGCACGGCGATCACGCTGTTCCGCATCGTGCAGGAGATGACCACCAACGTCCGCAAGCACGCCGCAGCCGATGCGCCGGTGATCGTCCACATCGGACGCGACGGGGCGTCGCTCGTCGTCAGTTGCGCCAACGACCTCATCGCCGGCGAGCCGGCGCGTGCAGCCAGCTCCGGTCTCGGGTTGGTGGGGATGCGTGAGCGGGTTGCGGCGATCGGCGGCACGATGACCGACGGACCCGTCTCACCGAACGGGTGGTGCGTCGAAGTGCGCTTGCCGATCACGAACGCCGGCACCGTTGCGAGCGGCGCCGTCCGATGATCCGGGTGCTGCTCGCCGACGATCAGGCCATGGTGCGCGCCGGGTTCCGCATGATCCTCGACAGCCAGCCCGACATCGAGGTGATCGGCGAGGCCGACAACGGGCTCAGCGCCATCGAGCAGGCGAACGCGCTGCGACCGGACGTGGCCATCCTCGACATCCGCATGCCCGGCGTCGACGGATTGGCTGCGACGCGACGCCTCGCCGGGCCCGGCGTGGCCCACCCGTTGCGCATCGTCATCGCGACCACGTTCGACACCGACGAGTACGTCGAGGAGGCGCTGCGCAGCGGCGCCGTCGGGTTCATCCTCAAAGACGGCGGACCGCACCTGCTGCTCGAAGCCGTCCGCGCCGCAGCCAACGGCGAAGCGTTGATCAGTCCGGCGATCACCGTGCGCTACCTCGACCGCATGGCGCGCCGGGAGACCGCCGCACCACTGCCCCACCCGTTGAGCGAACGCGAGCTGGACGTGGCGCGCGCCGTGGCGAAGGGCTGGAGCAACCAGGAGATCTCGTCAGCGCTGTTCATCTCGCTGTCCACGGTGAAGACCCACCTCACCGCGATCCAGCAGAAGCTGGCGTTGCGCAACCGCGTCGAGATCGCCATGTGGGTCCACGACCACCACCTCCGCGACTGACTACAGCTCGAGGCGGGTGTCGAGGAGGCGGACGTCGGCGACGTCGTCGAAGGCCGCGGGCGCGAGGTAGCCCTGGATGTCGCCGACGATGTGGGTGCCGGTCTGCGTGAACACGCACGCGTGACTCGTTGCGTCGAAGCGCACGAAGGCCAGGTTGCCGATCGTCTGTCCGGGACGGTCGACGTTGAGGTTCGACGCTCCACCCGGCGCGGCCCCGCACGGCAGCACCTGGAGGAACCCCTCGTTGACGGCCTGCGTCGCGGTCAACGAGACGATGGCGGTGCTGTCGGCGCGGCCGGTGATCTGGGTCTGCGTGCTCGCCGGCGCCGGTTGGAGCTTGCGCGTGTCCAGCGCTCGCTCGTCGACGATGTCGTCGAACGCCCCGTCGGAGAGGTAGGCCTGCAGGTCGACGACGAGGTGCGTCGCCATCTCGTTGAAGACGCAGGCGTGCCCGGACGCATCGAAGTGGACGAACGCCAGATTGGCGATGATCTCGTTCGGTCGGTCGGCGTTGAGGTTGGCGCTGGTACCCGGCGGCGTGCCGCAGTCGAGCACCTGGACGAAGCCCGCCGACTGGTTCTCGACGACCACCAGCGAGACCACCGCCGTCGAGCTCGGGCGGCCCGTGAGCACGGTGACGGAGCGGCTCGGGACGACGGGCGCGTGATCGGGCCGCGAGTCGAACAGGCGGCTGTCGGCGACGTCGTCGATCGCGCCGGCAGCGAAGTAGCCCTGCAGGTCGACGACGAGGTGCGTGGTCGGCTCCGTGAAGATGCAGACGTCACCGGATGCATCGAACCGGATGACGGCGAGGCCGGCGCGAGTCTCACCGGCGGCGTCGACGTTCATGTTGGAGAACCCGCCCGGACTCGCGGCGCACGGAAGCACCTGCAGGAACCCCGGCCTGGCGTTGCCCGTCATCACGATCGAGACCACCGCACTGCGGTTCGGAAGTCCGTGGATGACCGTCTTCGTTCCGGCCTGGGCGCGGTGGTCGAGGTGCAGCTGGGCGATGAGGAACGCGGTGAAGCGCGCATCGGCCGCGGCCTTGTGCTCGGCGTAGAGGCCACCCGCGTGGCTGCTGGTTCCGAGGAAGAACATCGTCTCGGCCACCAGCCCGGCGGTGATCGCCGCCGCGGCGTTCTGCTGCGCGCAGGCGAAGGGAACCAGCGAGTCGAGCTCGCCATGGAGGTAGAACGCCGGGGCATCATCCGGGCCGATGGAGTCCGGCAGGTAGTTGCAGCCGCTCATCGCGATCGCCGCCTGGATGCGGCTGTCCTCGCCGAGGTTGGTGCCGACGTCACCCGGATCGTCGCTCCGGTAGGCCAGGTGCAGCGCGGTCACCGCTCCCGCGGAGTCGCCGATGACGGCCACCCGGGCCGGGTCGATGCGCAGGGTCGTCGAGTTGGCGCGGACCCATCGAACCGCGGCTTGCGCATCGTGCTGCGCGGCGATGATCGCCTGTTCGCAACGCGCTCGCTCCGTGGCGGCCTCGGTCGGATCGGGGATCAGCTCGTCCTGCACGTCCTGGCAACGGTTGCCCGGGTCGAGGCGGTAGTCGATCGACGCGGTGACGTAGCCGCGGCGGGCGTACTCGACGGCCATCGCGGTGAGGTTGCCGCGGCTGCCGAACCCGAAACCGCCGCCATGGATGAACACGACCATCGGGCGAACGGCGAGCGGGTCGCCATTGGGTTGGTACCAGTCGAGGCGCAACGTCTGCGGCGTGCCGGTGACGAGTGCCGGTGCGGTGGCGAAGGCGACGCCGGTGGTGCTGCTGACCGAGCCGAAGATCGGATCGATGAAGCGCTGCCCGGCGGCCGAGGCCGGTGGCGCGCCCGAGACCGCCACCATCGCGGCGGCGACGCTCACCGCCAGCGCAGCGGCGAATCGGCGACGACGGGCGGAACGCTCAGCCACCTGCGGGCTCCCCACCGAAGTCGCCCGAGCGGCGGCGCAGCTCGGCGAGCGCGCCGACCACGGCGTCGGCCCGTTCCGTGGCGAGCCCGATGTCGGCGAACACGCCGGCGTTGAGCGCCGTCGCCGCGGCGCGCACGAGGCGACGACCCTTCGGGGTGATCGCTGCGAGCGTGGTGCGTCCGTCGCTGGGGTGCGGAAGCCGGCGGACCAGCCCGTCGCTCTCGAGCCGGTCGATCGCGTTCGTGACGCTGGCCGGATGCACCTGCAGGCGTTGGCCCATCTTGCCCATCGGCAGCCGGCCGGCGCGGCTGAAGTTCAGCAGCATCAGCGCCTCGAAGCGGGCGAAGGACAGTCCGAGCGGGGCGAGCACGTCGTCGACGCGAGCGAGGAGGATCTGGTGGGCGCGCATGATCGAGGTGACCAGGGCCATGCCCTCCGCAGCGTTCGCCCAGCCCGCGTCGCGCCAGTTGCGGGTGGCCTCGGCGACCGGATCGAAGGTGAGGGTCGAGCGGCGCGCCACGGCGAGATCATACGTAGGAACGGGCTCTTTCGGAATAGTTGGAAGTCCAACTACCATGGGCACATGACTGACGCTCCGGCAACTCTCGAACTCGACAGGATCGGCGTCCTCGGCTGCGGCCTCATGGGCTCCGGCATCGCCGAGGTCTGCGCCCGGAAGGGCCGCCAGGTGGTGGTGGTCGAAGTGGATGCTGCCGCCGTGGAGCGCGGGCGCGATCGCGTGCAGCGCTCGCTGGACGGGGCGCTCGGCCGCGGCAAGCTCACCGAGCAGGAGCACCAGGCTGCGTGGGCCAACTTGGAGTTCACCGACGACTGGACCGCGTTCTCCGACCGCGAGCTCGTGATCGAAGCGGTCAGCGAGGACCCCACCACCAAGGTCGGCGTGTTCGAGCACCTCGACAAGCTCGTCGAGTCGCCGACCGCGATCCTCGCCTCCAACACCTCGTCGATCCCGATCATGAAGCTGGCCACCGCAACGGGCCGGCCGGAGCAGGTGGTCGGTCTGCACTTCTTCAACCCGGTGCCGGTGCTGCCGCTGGTCGAGCTGGTGCCGTCGCTGATGACGAGTCCGGCCACCGCTGATCGGGTGACCGCCTTCGCCGGCGACGTGCTCGGCAAGCACGTGATCCGCTCTCAGGATCGCGCCGGGTTCGTCGTCAACGCGCTGCTGATCCCCTACCTGCTCTCGGCCATCCGCATGCTGGAGAGCGGCTTCGCGACTGCGTCGGACATCGACGCCGGCATGGTGCACGGCTGCGCCCACCCGATGGGCCCGCTGGCGCTCGCCGACCTGATCGGGCTCGACACGACGATGGCCGTCGCCGACTCGATGTACGCCGAATTCAAGGAACCGCTGTACGCCTCGCCGCCGCTGCTCAGCCGAATGGTCGAAGCCGGCCTGCTCGGCCGCAAGACCGGTCGCGGCTTCCACAACTATGCCCGTTAGTGCATGAGATGACCGAGATGACCGAGATCCACGTTCCTGCCAACCCGGTGCGCTTCGTCACCGCGGCCAGCCTCTTCGACGGTCACGACGCGTCGATCAACATCATGCGCCGCATCTTGCAGGCGCAGGGCGCCGAGGTGATCCACCTCGGGCACAACCGATCGGTGGACGAGGTGGTGCGCGCCGCGATCCAGGAGGACGTGCAGGGCATCGCCGTCAGCTCGTACCAGGGTGGTCACGTCGAGTACTTCACCTACCTGCTCGACCGGCTGCGCGAGCAGGGCGCCGGCGACATCCGCATCTACGGCGGCGGTGGCGGGGTGATCGTGCCCAGCGAGATCGCGCTGCTCCACGAGCGCGGCGTTGCCCGCATCTTCTCCCCGCAGGACGGCCAGCGCCTCGGGTTGCCGGCAATGATCAACACGATGATCGCCGCATGCGATCGGCCGCCGCAGGGTGATGGAACCGTTGACCTCGACGCGCTGCTCGGTGGCAGCCCGCGTGCGCTCGCCCGGGCGATCACCGTGCTCGAAGCGGGCGTTGCCGACGACGCGCTGATCGCCGAGCTCGCCGCAGCGGCGACGCGTCGTCGCGTGCCCGTGCTCGGGATCACCGGCACCGGCGGTTCGGGCAAGTCATCGCTGACCGACGAGCTGCTGCGCCGGTTCCGGCTCGACCAGGCCGACAAGGTGCGCATCGCCGTCATCGCCATCGACCCGACGCGCCGGCGTGGTGGTGGGGCGTTGCTCGGCGATCGCATCCGCATGAACACGCTCGACAGCGGTCAGGTGTTCTTCCGCTCGCTGGCCACACGCGCCGCCGGCGGCACGGTGCCCGAGTGCCTCGACCACGTGATCCTCGCCGCGAAGGCGTGGGGCGCCGATCTGGTCGTCATCGAGACGCCGGGCATCGGCCAGGGCGACGCCGCCATCGTGCCGCACGTCGACGTGCCCGTCTACGTGATGACGCCTGAGTTCGGCGCCTCGTCGCAGCTCGAGAAGATCGACATGCTCGACTTCGCCGAGGCCGTGGTGATCAACAAGTTCGAGCGTCGCGGCGCCGACGACGCGCTGCGCGACGTACGGCGGCAGTGGGCCCGCAACCGCGAGCTGTTCCACGTGGACATCACCGAGCTGCCGGTGTTCGGCACCGTCGCCGCCCGGTTCAACGACAACGGCGTCACCGCGCTGTACCAGCACCTGCGCACCGTGCTCGGCGAGCACGGGCTGGCCCTCGACGCCGGCCAGCTGCCGCACGTCGACGGGAAGGTGTCCACGCACATCGGCGTGATCGTGCCGGCCGCCCGCCAGCGCTACCTGGCCGAGGTGGCCGAAGCGGTGCGCGGTCATCACGCCGTCACCGCGCAGCAGGCCCGATTGGCTCGCCAGCGCCAGCAGCTCGGCGCCGCGGCCGCGCTGCTCGAAGCCGACGGCGTCGACGCATCGGATGCTCGACGCCTGGAGGCCGCCACCGCGGCGAAGCTGCTGCCCGACGTCGTCGCCCTGCTCGACGCGTGGCCGGCTCGCTACGCCGAACTGGCCGGGCCGCAGCGGGCGACGCGCGAGTCGTTGTCCGGCACGCACGTGCCGAAGCTCTCGCTGCCGAAGTTCGAGGACCACGGCGAGCTCGTCCGCTTCCTGCGCTCGGAGAACCTGCCTGGGCACTTCCCGTTCGCTGCCGGCGTGTTCCCGTTCAAGCGCGAGGGCGAGGACCCGGCGCGCATGTTCGCCGGCGAGGGCGGCCCGGCGCGCACGAACCGCCGCTTCCAACTGCTGTCGGAGGGGCAGCCCGCCACCCGCCTGTCGACCGCGTTCGACTCCGTCACCCTCTATGGCTTCGACCCGGCGGAGCGCCCGGACATCTACGGCAAGGTCGGCAACTCGGGCGTGTCGATTGCCACGCTCGACGACATGAAGGTGCTCTACGGCGGCTTCGACCTCTGCGACCCGAGCACGTCGGTGTCGATGACCATCAACGGCCCGGCGCCGACGCTGCTGGCGATGTTCCTCAACACGGCGATCGATCAGCAGCTCGACGCCTTCGAGGCCGAGCACGGCCGCACGCCCACCACCGACGAGGCGCTGGCCGTGCGCGAGCGAACGCTGCGCACCGTGCGCGGCACCGTGCAGGCCGACATCCTCAAGGAGGACCAGGGCCAGAACACGTGCATCTTCTCGACCGAGTTCTCGCTCGGCGTGATGGCCGACATCGCCACCTGGTTCGTCGAGCACGACGTGCGCAACTTCTACTCCGTGTCGATCAGCGGCTACCACATCGCCGAGGCCGGCGCGAACCCGATCAGCCAGCTGGCGTTCACGTTGTCCAACGGCTTCACGTACGTCGAGACGTACCTCGCCCGCGGCATGAACGTGGACGACTTCGCCCCGAACCTCAGCTTCTTCTTCTCCAACGGGATGGACCCGGAGTACACCGTGCTCGGGCGCGTCGCCCGGCGCATCTGGGCGGTGACGATGCGCGACCGCTACGGCGCCAACGAGCGCAGCCAGAAGTTGAAGTACCACGTGCAGACGAGCGGCCGTTCGCTGCACGCGCAGGAGATGGCCTTCAACGACATCCGCACCACGCTGCAGGCGCTGTGCGCGATCTACGACAACGCCAACTCGCTGCACACCAACGCCTACGACGAAGCGGTCACCACACCGACCGCCGAATCGGTGCGCCGCGCCCTCGCCATCCAGCTCGTGATCAACCGCGAGTGGGGGCTGGCGATGAACGAGAACCCGCTGCAGGGCAGCTTCATCGTCGAGGAGCTGACCGAGCTCGTCGAGGAGATGGTGCTCGCCGAGCTGGAGCGGATCAGCGAGCGCGGCGGGGTGCTCGGGGCGATGGAGACCGGCTACCAGCGCGGTCGCATCCAGGACGAGAGCATGCTGTACGAGCAACGCAAGCACGACGGCACGCTGCCGATCATCGGCGTCAACACGTTCCGCAACCCGAACGGCGACGAGACCCCCGAGTCGCTGGAGCTGGCCCGCAGCGACGACGCCGAGAAGAACGACCAGATCAACCGACTGCGCGACTTCCAGTCACGTCACGCGTCAGAGCGTCCGGCCGCACTGGAGCGCCTGCGGGCTGCAGCCCTGGCGGGCGAGAACGTCTTCGCCGTGCTGATGGACGCCGTCCGCTCGTGCTCGCTCGGCGAGATCACCGACGCGTTGTTCGACGTCGGCGGCCGCTACCGCCGCAACGTGTAGCGCCCCCTCGGGGCGCGTCGAAACCATGCTCTCGAGCGACGGCGGCGGGGCGAGGCTGCGGAACCGGGGCTCGAGCGGTCGCTGAGCGGCGCTTCGAGCCCCGACTCGAACCGAACCGAGTACTCAACGAGCGGTCAGCGCGCGTTCGGTACTCGGACCAACCGAAGCGAGTATGGGGGCGCCGGTCAGGGGCGCTGGACTACTCGGTTCCGGGGTCGCGCTTGACGAGGTCGAGGGCGAGGGAGTTCATGCAGTAGCGCTGGCCGGTGGGGTTGGGGCCGTCGGGGAAGACGTGGCCGAGGTGCGAGCCGCAGGCGCGACAGCGGGCTTCGGTGCGCACCATGCCGTGGCTGACGTCGTCGACGAGTTCCACCGCGTCCGCCTCGGCGGTGTCGTAGAAGCTCGGCCAACCGCTGCCGGACTCGTACTTCGTCGACGCGTCGAACAGCAGCGCGTGGCACGCGGCGCAGTGGTACGTGCCGTCGCTGTGCTCGTCGACGTACTTGCCGCTCCACGGTCGTTCGGTGGCAGCGTGGCGGAGCACTTCGAATTGGTCGGGTGAGAGCAGCTCGCGCCACTCGGCGTCGGTCTTGTCGATCTCGGGCATGCACCAAACGGTAACGGTGTCCGCTGGACACGAGACGCAGTGCGGGACATGCTGGGGCCAGATGAGCATGATCACCCGCGACGGTCGCTGGCAGCGGCGCAGAGACCGGATCGTCGCCTTCCGAGCGATCAGCATCCCCACCGCCATCGTTCGCCGGTTCTTCGGCATCGACGGGATGCGCAAGTCGATGCTGATGGCGTTCAACCTGTTCATCTCGATCATCCCGCTGTCGATCTTCGCCTTCGCCCTCCTGGCCCACGTGCGCAGCAACTTCTCGCTGGCCGACGTGTTCATCCGCCAGTTCCGCCTCCACGGCGAGACGGCCGAGGTGCTGAAGACCGCGTTCCCGAAGAACAAGAACGTGCTCCAGATCGCCTCGGTGGTCGTGGTCGGCTCGTTCGCGATCAGCGGCTTCGACGTCGCCTCCGCGTTCCAGCGCACCTTCGCCGATGCGTGGCAGGTCGAACGGCTCCACGGCTGGAAGGCGTCCGCCCGCGGGGCGATCTGGTTCCTGCTCGTGCTCGGGATCATGTGGATCGGGCAGATGGCGCAGCGCTACCCGATCCGCCACGGCTGGTGGGCCTACCTCGTCGTCGCCCCGGCCGTGATGATCACCAACTACTGGTTCTGGCTGGCGACGCCGGCACTGCTGCTGGACAAGCAGCTGCCGCGCAACGAGCTGCGCCCCGGCGCGCTGCTCGGCATGGTCGGCAGCACTGCGCTGTGGGCGCTGTCACTGGTGATCCTGCCGTCGTGGTTCAGCTGGTACGGCCGCGGCTTCGGCGGCATCGGCATCGCGCTCGCCCTGCTCAGCTGGATCTACGTGATCAGCATCGTGTGGGTCGTGATCGTCGTCATCTCCGCGGTGATGTGGGAGCGCTCGGCACCACTCGACGAGGTCGCCGACATCGAGACCGGTCAGGTCGACGACGCGCCGATGTCGACGAGGAACTGACCCGCCTCGGCGCGGTACTGCTCGTCGAACTCGACAGCGATCATCGTCTCGTCGCCGGTGCGCTCGACGCGTGCGATGTGACCGACCACGTGGCACCAGTGCGCGTCCTGGTGCTCGTCGCCGATCGAGGCGACGACGCGATCACCGGTGAGCAGACCGATCGGCTCGACGAAGTTGACGAGCATGCCCTTCTCGGACACGTCGATCGCGTTGGCGAGCGGCAGGTGCGGGTGGCGCGAGGTGGAGACGCGCACCAACGGCTTGACAACTCGCCGGACCGCTTCCCGTCGCTCCACACTCAGACAATTACCTGGCGCAGGGCACGTTTGGGGCAGATTGGGGAAGGATCTTGCCGATGACACCCGTTCGCTTCTTCTTCGATCCGGCCTGCCCGTGGACCTGGATCACCTCCCGGTGGGTGGTGGAGGTCGCGCCGCAGCGCGACCTGGACGTCACCTGGCGGATGTTCAGCCTCCGCTACCGCAACAAGGACAACCCCGGCTACGACTGGATCCGCGACGAGCTCGACGCCCAGCATCCCGGCATGCGCATCATCGCCGCCGCCGAGGAGCGATTCGGCAACGACGCGGTCGGCCGGCTCTACACCTCGTTCGGCACGATCATCCACCACGACGGCGACGACGACCTCACCCGCCTCGCCGACGGCATCGAGCTCGCCGGGCTGCCGGCCGACCTGATCGACGCCGCGGACGACGAGTCGTGGGACGAGCCGATCATCCGCTCCACCGACGAGGGCTGGGCGCTCGTCGGCGACGATGCCGGCATCCCGATCGCAGCGATCGACGGCGCCGTCGCCGGCTACTTCGGGCCCGTGCTCAACCCGGCACCCACCGGAACGGACGCGCTGACGCTCTGGGATGCGATGGCCGCGCTGGCCACCATCGACGGCGTCTACGAGGTCAAGCGGACGAAGACCGGTCGACCGCAGTTCGGGCCCCGACCCGAGATCTGACAGATTTCTTCGCGACCTGTCGAAACCGCCGATCCCCCGTTCGTTGTCAGGGTGAGGCCACCGCCTCCCAACCCCAAGGAGCCAGTCATGAAGCAGTACATGTTGAGCGTGCACATGGTCGACGGCGCGCCGATGCCGTCCGAGGACGACATGCAGACAGCGTTCGCCGCAGTCGATGTCTTCAACACCGAGCTGATGCAGAGCGGCAAGTGGGTCTTCGGCGGCGGGCTGATGATGCCCGACACGGCGACGGTCGTCCGCGCCGACGACGGCCAGGTGCTCACCACCGACGGCCCGTTCGCCGAGACCAAGGAGCACCTCGGTGGCTTCTGGGTGATCAAGGCCGAGGACCTCGACGAGGCACTGGCCGTCGCCACCAAGGCCTCCATCGCCTGCGCCAACCCCGTCGAGGTCCGTCCCTTCCAGGACGAGCCTGAGTGAAGCCTGACGGCTTCGGGCGAAGCGCAGCACAACTGGAGCCCGGGTGAGCGAGCGCCAGCGAGTGAGCTCGGCAGGCGAGCGCAGCGAGCCCGAGATGAACAGCGAGCCCGAGATGCTGGACATCGCGGCGACGTTCCGCCACGAGTCGGGTCGGGTGATCGCCACGCTGGTCCGCGTCTTCGGCAGCATCGACATCGCCGAGGACGCGGTCCAGGAGGCGTTCGTCATCGCCGCTCAGCGGTGGCCCGAGACGGGCGTCCCGCCGAACCCCGGGGCGTGGATCACCACCACGGCCCGCAACCGGGCGATCGATCGGCTGCGCCGCGAGTCCTCCCGCCACGACCGCTCCACCCAAGCCGCGCTCCTCCACGCACAGAACGAGACCGACGTGCTCGACCCGATGGCCGACGACCTGTTGCGGCTGATCTTCACCTGCTGCCACCCGGCGTTGGCACCCAACGCCCAGGTCGCGTTGACGTTGCGCCTGATCGGTGGTCTGGAGACCGAGGAGATCGCGCGCGCCTTCCTCGTACCGGAAGCCACACTGGGGCAGCGCATCGTGCGGGCCAAGAACAAGATCCGCGACGCGGCGATCCCGTACCGGGTCCCCGACGACGCCGAGCTCCCCGACCGGCTGAAGCCGGTGCTCGCCGTCATCTACCTGATCTTCAACGAGGGGCACAGTCCATCGAGCGGCGAAGCGCTGGTGCGCACCGACCTGTGCGCGGAGGCGATCCGGCTGGCGCGGTTGCTCGGCACCCTGATGCCCGACGAACCGGAGGTGCTCGGCCTGCTCGCCCTGCTGCTGCTGACCGAGGCGCGCCGCCCCGCCCGGCTCGATGGCGCCGGTGCCGTCGTGCTGCTGCCCGATCAGGATCGCAGCGCGTGGGACCGAGCGCTCATCGAGGAAGGCCAGCGCATCGTCGTGCGCTGCCTGCGTCGCGGGCGCCCCGGTCCGTACCAGATCCAAGCGGCGATCAACGCGGTGCACAGCGACGCTGCGTCGTCGGCGGCCACGGACTGGTCGCAGATCGTGCAGCTCTACGACCAGCTGCTGCAGGTGATGCCGACGCCGGTCGTCGCACTCAACCGCGCCGTCGCCGTGGCTGAGGTGGATGGGCCCGGTGTCGCCCTCGACGAGGTCGATTCGCTCGCCCTCCACCAGTACCTGCCGTTCCACGCCACTCGCGCCGATCTGCTGATGCGCCTCGGCCGACACGCCGACGCGGCACGCGCCTACGAGGCTGCGATCGCTCTGTCGGGCAACGACGTCGAGCGCTCGTTCTTCGAAGCCCAGATGTCGAAGGCGTCCTCGACACGTTGAAGCGTGTCGACGCCGCGGCTTTTCCGACGTCGCCCGCACTGGCGCTACGGTCGGGTGCGTGCCCGACGACGGATTTCGACCGAACGCCGACGAGCTGCTGATCAACAACGCGCGCTACGCGGAAGCGTTCGATGACCACGATCTGGCGCTTCGTCCGGTGCTGCAGCTGGCAATCGTGGCGTGCATGGACAGCCGCATGGACATCTTCCAGATGCTCGGGCTCGCCCATGGCGATGCGCACGTGATCCGCAACGCCGGCGGTGTCGTCACCGACGACGTCATCCGCTCGCTCGTGCTCTCGCAGCGGCTGCTCGACACCCGCGAGATCATCCTGCTGCACCACACCGATTGCGGTCTGCAGAAGGTGGTCGCCGACGAGCTGCGCCAGGAGCTCGAGGACGAGACCGGCATCCGCCCGTCGTGGGCACTCGAGGCGTTCAAGGATCCCTACGACGACGTCGCCCAGTCGATCCGCCGCCTGCAGCTGAGCCCGTTCATCACCCACAAGGACCACATCCGCGGCTTCGTCTACCGCGTCGAGGACGGGCGCCTCGTCGAGGTCGCACCCTGAGGACCCTCCGTCGCCTGGCGGCTGCGGCGACGGCCGTGCTGCTGGTCGGCTGCAGCGACAGCGGTGATGCGGCAACGACATCGCCCACCACCGCGACGACCGTGACATCAACCGTGTCGTCGACCACGGTGACATCAACGGCGACATCGACGACCGAGCGCGAGGCCACGACGACGGCGGCGACCACGACCACGGTGACGGGAGTCGACTGCGGTGAGCTGACGAACGGCACGCACCACGTGACGATCGCCGGACGCGACCGCACGTTCGAGGTGCGCGTGCCCGAGCAGTTCGGCATCATCGGCCCGGCCGGCGCGGCCCGGCTCCCCGCGCCGGCGATCGTGCTCTTCCACGGCTTCATCGGGACCGCATCGGCCATCGTCGACACGACCGGCCTCGGCGTGCTGGCCCCGGAGTCGGGCGTCGTGCTGATCGCGCCCCAGGGCATCGGCGACCTGACGACCTGGCACATCGGTGACGACTCGTGGGGCGACGTCGAGCTCAGCGATCACATCGTGCAGCTGCTGCGCTCATCACCGTGCGTCGACCCCGACGCGGTGTGGCTGGCGGGGTTCAGCGCCGGTGCGGCGTGGACCGGTGTGTACGGCTGCTCGCACACCGCCGGCATCGCCGGGCTGCTGATCCACTCCGGACTACCGCCCGCCATCTGCCCGGCCGACAGCACGCCGAACATCATGGTCGTGCACGGCACCGCCGATCCGATCGTCCCGTTCGACGGTGGGCCGCAAGCGGTCGAGGGCTCGACCGTCGACCTGCAACCGGTCCCCGAGTCCGCCGCTGCGTGGGCAGCGGTCGCCGGGTGCGATCCGTCGCCCGCAGTGCGCGACGTCGGCGAGGGTTCGACGATCTCGACGTGGTCCGGTTGCGCCGGCGGCCGCACCGTCTCGTTGCAAGCGGTCGAGGGCCTCGGCCACCAGTGGTCCGGTGGGTTCGACGCCAAGCAGCACCTCAACGCGGGCTGCGTTCTCGTGCAGGCCCTCACCGATGATCCCGACCCGGTCGCCACCTGTCAGCCCTGAGTGGTGATCCGTCGAGCACGCCGTCGCACGGGTCGCGTCCGTTCGCCGCGAAGGTGAGCGAAGGCCGACTGGACGACACGCGACACCGCCGCCTGACTGAGGCCGAGACGCCGTCCGATCTCCTCCTGGGTGAGGTCCTGGAAGTAGCGCAGGAACATCGCTTCGCGTTCGAGCTCCGGGAGCGCGGCGAGCATCGCCCGCGCCGTGACCCCCGACTCGGCGGCGTCGACCCCATCGGCTCCGTCCGACGTCGTCGCGACATGTGGGCTCGACTCGACGCTGTGGTGGTCGAGCGACATCGGCAACTGGTTCGCACCGGCGTCGAGCGCTTCGAGCACGTCTTCGATCGAGATGCCGAGGTGGTCGGCGACGTCATCGGCAGTCGGGGTCCGACGCAATGACGCGCTGAGGTCGTCGCGAGCCCGAGCGACGAGGACGTGTGCTTCCTGGATGCGGCGAGGCGTGTGCACCCGCCAGACGCCGCGGTAGTGGTGCCGGAGCTCGCCCATGATCATCGATGTCGCGTACGCACGAAAGGCAGCGCCCACCGATCGATCGAAGCCATCGACCGATCGGATCAAGGCCACGCACCCGACCTGGATCAGGTCGTCCAGCGGCTCCTGGTAGCGCTGCATGCGGCGGGCACAAGCCACGACGAGCCAGCGGTGCGCCTCGATGATCCGCGACCGCACCGCCTCCGCGTCGCGCGCGCACCCGTTCGCCTCCAGCACGTGCATCGCTGCGAACCACTGATCGACCGTTCCCTCGTCGGGGCGCGAGCGAGCACGTGGATCCAGCGATGCCGAGCCCCACATCCCGTCTTCGGCATTGATGCGTGGGAATACCCGGACCAGACGAGACGAATACGTCAGCCAGACGAAATCGAGAGGTGTTCACTCGTTGAGGTGACGATGCCCGTCGCAGTGATGCGGATGTCGATCTCCACCGTGCCGGTCTGCGACTCGCGCTCACTCGCAAAGGTGATCACGAGTCGTGTCGGATCGGCGTCATCCAGCGTGGACGACCATCCGTCCGCCGGGGTGAGCAGGCGCACGCGCAACGCGTCGCCAACGGCATCGACTTCGACGACGCCACCCTGTGTCTGCACGCGAGCGTGTCGGGCGCTCGCGCCGCCGCCACCGCTGTTCGACACGGTGCGAGTCACGGTGCGAGTCCCGGTGCTGTTCACCGTGACCGTGCTGTTCACCGTGGCCAGCGATGTCGACGTCACGACGGTCGTCGAGCCCGTGACCGCTGTCGCGTCCTGCATCTGCTCGTCGCTCGAACCGCACGCGCCGAACAGCGCCGGACCGACGATGGACGCGCCGAGCAGCAACCAGCGGAGGCGGTTCATGCTGCCTCGGCGGGACGAGCCACTCGACGGCCGCCGACGATCAGCACGACCCCGCCGAGCACGAGCAGCGCTGCCAGCTGAGCGAGCAGCGCGGCATCGACGCCGGTGGCGGGGAGGTCTCGTGCTGTTGCCGCACGCGCCGGATCGCGCACCGCACCGGCGGAGCTGTCGACAGCCGGAGGGTCGCTCGCGACGACGGGTTGCAGGCACGGATGTGTCAGATCATCATCGAGCTGACAGACGATGACGATGCTGGTGTTGATCGCGCTCACGTCGCCGGTGGCGATGCTGGGAGCGAGTGGACCGAGCGGCAGCGGGCCACCGCCGGTGGTCGTGTTCAACCCGGTGTTGGCGTACGACACGCCGAGGCTGATGACTGCCGTCAGCTGGCTGATGGTCGCCGACGAGGCGCCCTCCATCCCCGATCCGACGGCCGTCGCTACGCCCACCAGATCCCCGTCGAGCGCGATCAGCAGATCACCGAATGGAACAACGAGGCTGAGGTGCTGCGACGATCCGTCCGCGGCAGTCCACTGGTCGAGCGTGGTCAACAGGTCGTTGAAGAACGTCGCCAGATCGCTGACCATCTGCGGGTCGAGGGCCACGGATGCACCGCCACCGTTGAGCCCGGTGTTGGCCACTGCGGCACCGAAGTTGGCGACGACGACGTTCTGGCTGATGGTCGCCGTGCCGTCGCCGGCGGCCGTCGCCGTGGCCGTCTGGTCGACGTACGTCTGCGACTGGTTGCCCACGGCCGCCGCGTTGCCGGTGGTCACGTCTGCACCGCTGCCGGACGCGGCTCCCGATGACGTCGATGCGAGCAGCGCTGGCAGCAGGGTGCTGAAGAGCTGCTCGGCAAGGTCGTGCGACGGCGAGCTGAGCAGTGCGTTGGCCAGCCCGTTGACGTCGTTCATGCCCGAGTTGGCGAAGGCCACACCGAGGTTGAGGATGAGGGCCTGCTGCTCGACGGTGAGCTGCGACACGCCGCTTCCCGTCAGCGTGGCGGTCTGCGAGACATCGGTCAGCGAGTTGTTGCCGATCGCGGTTGCGGTACCGGTGCTGACCGAACCGGAACCGCTTGCGCCGACCACCGCGTTGCCGCCGCTGTCGGCCACGGCAACGCCCATGCGAACGGTCACGGTGACCTGGTTGGACGAGTCGCTGGTCCCGTCGGGCGCAACGACGGCACCGGCCTGGGTGAGGTAGGTCCCGCTGCTGTTGCCGACGGCCGTTGCGTTGCCGGTTGCGATGCTGCCCGCACCGCCGGTCCCAGCCGCGCCTCCCCCGTTGGCCCCGCTGTTGGCGCCTGCCACACCGACGTTGAACACGATGGTGACCTGCCGAACGTCCGCCGTCGCCCCACCGCTGAGCGTTGTGGTGACCTGCTGGTCGACGTTGGTCTGGTCCTGGTTGCCGACGGCAGTGGCGTTCCCGGTGGAGATGTTGCCGGGGTTGCCGGTCGATGCGCCGCCGGCGGGTGTGCCGGTGATCGTGTTGCCGCCCGAGGTGGACACGGCGACGGCGACACCGGTGACGGTGACCGACTGATCACCCGAGCTGACGCTGGACGGGGGGTCCAGCGCCGGCTCGGGCAAGTCGTCAGACGTGGCGTCAGACGTGGCGTCAGACGTGGCGTCAGCGGCAGGATCGCCAGCAGCTCCGTCACCAGGCGCGACAGCGGCACCCGTGCTGTTCGTCGCATCTGGCTCGGTCGTGCCGTCCGATTCGAGCGGTACGGCGCCGTGCTCGGCTGCGCTCGGTTCCACAGCATCCGACGGTGCGCTCGTTGCGCCGTTCAGCGAACCCTCGGCGGACGGAGTGGCGTCGACCGGTTCGGCTGGCGCCGTGCCCGTGTCGGCGCCACTCGGATCCTCCGAGGGAACCTGCGTCGTCTGCTCTGCTCCGTTGCGCTGATGGTGGTGGCGGTGGTGACCGCTGCCTCCATCCGCCCACGCCGGTGCTGCGATCAGCACCGAAGCGACCGTGCCGGTGAGCACGGCTCTCGCCAGGCGTCGCACCGCATCTCCTCCCACGTCTCGTCTCCCGTCTCCGTCGTCAGCGATCAGGAACCGCTGGCGTCCTCTCCGGTGTCGGAGCCACCGTTGAACGTGCTGCTGTTGGTGCTGGTGTTGCTCTGGCCCTGGGTCACGGTGATGCCCGTGGTGTTGGACGACGATGCCGAACCCGTGGTGATCGAGTTGCCACCGGTCGAGGTGTTGCCACCCGTCGACGAGTTGCCGCTCGTGGCTGCGCCACCGGTGCCACCGGTGCCGGTGTCGTCCGTGGAGGAGCCGTCGCCACCGTTGGCGTTGCCGTTCGCCGACTGCGACGTTCCGTTGCTCTGCGAGACGGCGTTGTTCTGCTCGTTGCCGCCGCTGTTGGCGTAGGCGCCCTGCGACACTGCGATGGCGGCGCCGGCCGACTGGCTGACCCCACCCTCGGCAACGGCGTTGCCGCTGCCCTCGTCACCGGCCGTGTTGTTCGCCGTGTTCGAGGAGCTGTTGCTCTGCGACTGGCTGACCGCACCGGTCAGGGCGTTCGTGGCCGACGCGTCACCGGAGGTGATGCTGTTGTTGCCGGTCGCGCTGTTGGTGCTGTCCGAGCTGTTCGTCGAACCCGCGGTGCCACCGGCGCCGCCGGTGCCGTCGCCGTCGTCCGAGGTGCCCGTGCCACCGTTGGCCGCGCTGTCGGCGCCCTGGTCGGTGCTGTTGTCCTGCCCGACTGCGTTGTCCTGACCGTTGAGGCCGGAGTTGCTCTCGGCGTTCTGGTCGACAGCGACGTCGGTCCAGGCTCGTTGCCGTGCGATGTCCTGGGCGACGCTGTCGGCGTGCTGTGCTGAGGCGAGTGCCGGCAGCGCGAACAAACCGAGTGCGCCGGCCGCGGCGGCGATGCGCCCGGACCGTGCGATGAATCCCATGTGTGTGAACCTCCGAGTTTCGGTCGTCACTGACCGATGGTGGAATCCCGTCCGGTCGGGCGGGCTGACCACCGACTACCCGGAGTCGTCACATTGCATTCACGTCGACTGACGCAGTTGCATCAAGGCAGGTCAGTTGCGCCGGAGGGCCATCACGGCGATGTCGTCCTCGATGTCGCGGTCGTGGCTGAGCTTCTCCAGCAGCACACCGCACACCTCGTCGACGGGTGCGTCGGCCAGCGACTCCACGGTCCGCTGCAGCAGGGCCAACCCCTCGTCGAGGGTGCGGCCGCGGCGCTCGATCAACCCGTCGGTGTAGAGCACGATCGTGTCGCCCGGTGCGAACGGCGCGTTGGTGGCCACCGGCATCGCATGCGCGTCACCGAACCCGAGGAGCGGCCGGCGGCCACCGTCCAGCAAACGGGCGCGCTCGCCGGGCCGCACCCAGACCGGGGCCAGATGGCCCGCGCTCGCGTAGCGCACGACGGGCTGGCTGTTGAGCAGCATGTAGGTCGTCGTCGCGCACATCGTGTCCTCGGCGGTGCGGGCGAACTGCTCGGCTGCGGCCAGGACGCGATCCGGATCCGGGTCGCTGCTGGCCGCACCGGCGATCGCTGCGCGCAGCTGGCCCATGGCGGCCGCGGCGTGCAACCCGTGGCCGACCGCGTCGCCGACGATCGCCGCGTAGCGGTCCTCGCCCACGTCGATCACCTGGTACCAGTCGCCGCCAACGGCGCCACCTGGGGTCGGGCGGTACTCGGCCGCCACCGACAACCAGTTCGGCAACGCTGGGATCACCGGCAGGAGGCGCCGCTGCATGATCAACGCGTTGTCGCGCTGCTGCTCGTACAGCATCGTGCGTTCCAGCGCACCGGCGATGCGCGAGCCGAGGCTCTCGAGCGCGGTGATCTCCTCGGCGAGCAGCATGCGATCGACGGCGCACCGGGCGATCAGCGCGCCGAACCGCCGCCGCATGATCGCCAGCGGGAGCACCACCATCGGCGGCGAGACCAGCGGATCGGAACGCATCGATGCGCTCTCGACGTCGGCGGGTGCCGGCTCGCCGGTGCGTGCGTCTGTCAGATGGTCGTCGTCGAGCAAGTACAGGTCGATCTCGCTCAAACCGACGTCCGCCCACGCCGGGGCCTCGACGAGATCGATCACGTCCTGGCGCGTCGCGCTCACCGCCAACCGACCGCTGAGCCGCTGCAACAGGTCCAGCATCTCGCGTGTCCGCGCCTGGCGGGCGAACACCACCGCGTTGTTGACCGCGGTGCCGACGCGATCGGCGAGCTCGTCGATCAGCTCGACGTCCGACTCCTGGAACCGGCGCTGTCCCGTGCGGATGAGCTGGATGGCGCCCAACGTGCCGAGCGCTCCCCGCAGCGGCGCAGTGACGACCGACCGAGGGTCGAAGTCCGCCAGCGTCGCGCCGTCTCCACGGAACGCTTCGGCCGGGACTTCGGCGATGAACTCGGTCTTGCCGGAAGCGAGCACGCCCGCAGCGCCCCAGCCGGCGTCGGGGTCGAACGGATGCTCGGCCATCAACTGCTGGGCGGCGCGCATCTTCGCCGGATCGGCGTGGGCGTAGACGATGATCGGCGCCGATCGAGGCCGGTCGGCGGCCACGACCAGCGAGCACCAATCGGCGAGGTCGGGAACCACCGAGCCGGCGACCTGGCGCAGCACGTCGTCCATCACGAACTGATCGGCGAGCGCGATGTTCACCCGCCCGAGGTACTCGCTGCGCTGGCGGGCCCGACGCTCCAGGTTCAACAGTCGATCGCGTTCGTCCAACTCGGCCATGCGCTCACCGATGTCGCGCACGAGTCCGAACGCTCCAGCGACGTCGCGTCGGTCGCGCCGGACCTCAGCGGTGCACTCCACCCAGTGCACGCTGCCGTCGGGGTGCACGCAGCGATGGTCGAACCCGGCCGGCGCTCCCGACACCAGCAGCTCGTCCAGCGTGCGGCGGATCATCTCGCGATCACGTGCGTCGACGCGCGCGATCCATCCGTCGAAGGTGCCATCGAACTCGCCGCGGGCCAGTCCGTAGAGCGATTCCGTCTCGCGATCCCACGTGACCACATCGGTGCTGCGATCCCAGCTCCACGAACCGGTGCGGCCGGCGCGCAACGCCGACGACAATCGCGATGCTCGAGCCAGTGCGGGTTCCACGGCGCGCAGCTGTCGGTCGCGTGCGGCGCGCAGGGTGGCCAGCCAGATCGCCGTCAACCCGCCGATGCTCACGGTGACGAGCGCTGCAACGAGGCGGGTCGTGAACCAGATGTTGTCGACCCATCCGAGACCGAGCGCGATCAGCAACCCGATGGCGGCGAGCAGCGCTGTGCGCCTCGGGCTGCTCAGCCCGGCCGCGACCAACGGGCCGAGCAGCACGAGGCTGATCACGACGAGGTTGGTGAGTGAGATGTCGACGAGCGCGACGACGACGCAGATCGTCAGCCCGAGCCAGAACCCGAAGGACTCCCGCTCGAGCAGCGAACGCGCCCGCGCTCGCAGCGTCCCGTGCATGGCCGACATGCTACGCACCCCTTAGTCGGGTGGCCTCCCCCTGCTCGGGGGTCTCCAAGCGCTAGCGGCGCTCGATCACCGACTCGGGACGACCGACGAGCAGGCCCATCTGCTTGATCGACACCGGCATCCCGTAGAAGTGGCCCTGCCCGAACCGACAGCCGGCCTCGATGGCCAGGTCGTGCTGCTCTCGTGACTCGATCCCGGTGGCAACGACGGTGACGAAGAGCTCGTCGGCCAGTCGCATCATCGACGACAGCACACGCTTGCTGCGCAGGCAGTTGACGTCCGTCGCCGCAGCCGCCAGCTTGACGGAGTCGATGCCCTGCTCGAGCGCGAGGTGCGTCGGCACGCTCTGATCGAGACCGTCCAGCACGACGCCGATTCCTGCGGCGCGCAAGGCGGTCAACTGCGGCTGGATGAGCGCGACCTCGTCGGCGGTGAGATCGGCCTTGAACTCGACCTGCAGCACGTCGGCGGGAATGCCGGCGATCGCCAGACGTCGGGCGAACCGCTCGGCGTAGTGGCGGTTGCAGAGCTCCGGCACCGAAGCGTTCACCGAAACCGTGACGTCGGGTCGATCGGTGGCGCGCAGCTCGATGGCCAGCGCGATCGCGTCGCCGACGATCACGTCGCCGAGCTGATCGATGACTCCAGTCATGCGCGCCGCTTCGAGGAACGCCGCGTCGTCCGGGCGTTCGTTGTCCCGATGGTTCCACCTGGCCATCGCTTCGTAGCCGACCACGGTGCCCGACTCGAGCTCGACGATCGGTTGGAAGTGGGCGATGACGAGCCCGTTGCGGACGCTGTCGACCAGTGACGCAGCCATCCGGGCAGCGCGCGTGGAGCGCCTGCTCGGGTCGTCGGAGACCATCGTCCCCGGACCGCGACTGACGGCCGTGGCCGTCTTGCGGTTGACCCGATCGAGCACGACGAGTCCGGAGTGGTCATCGGACAGATCGATGCCCGCGGCACACCCGGCAGCGACCCGGCCGAGCGGCGTCTCGATGGGTTCGCGCACGGCATCCATGAGCAGTTGGGTGAGGTGCTCGGCCCAACGATGGAGCTCGGCCGTGCCTGCCTGGTCGAACGGGGTGACGTGCGAGGTCGGGACGGCCACGATGAACCGGTTGCCGCTGATCCGCTCGACGATGGCGTCGGGCGGGCTGAACGCCAGCAGACGCCCGTGCACGGTCCCGAGGACCTGGTCGCCCACGCTGCGACTGAACCCGTCGTTGATCGCCCGCAACCCGATGAGACCGAGCCCGATGCACAACCGATCGGCCTCGAGCGTCGCCAGTCGATCGGCGACCTCGGACCACGGCGTCACACGCGGCACGCCGCGCAGCGGGTCGCCACCGGTCACCATCGACGGAGTGATGAGCACGGTCGCGCCGGACGATGACGGGTCGAACCCGTGCATCGTCACCCACGCCACCACGTTCTGCACGATGCCGCTGGGCAAGCGAAGCTTGAGGTTGACGCACGAGTCCTCGCCGAGCGACTCACCGGTCCACATCAGGTCGCGACCGAGCAGCTCGCTCAGGCTCGCGCCCTCGAGGGCCTGGCCGGGACGTTCGAGCAGCCGCTCGGCGCGCCAGTTCCAGTGCTCCACGCGACCGCTCGCATTGGCGACGAGGGCCGGCACGGGCAGCGATTCCAGAACGCTTGCCTGGTCGATGCGCTCCGACCAGGGCGTCGAAACCGTGCTGTCGGGGACCGCAGGAAGGTGCCGGAACCTCATGACATGCCGCCTTCCTGAGCATTCGGCTTCGAGCAGCGACGAGCCGCCGGACGCGAGCCGAACGTGATGCGATGCGCACCGAGGCCACGGGTGAGACGACAATCGGCGGGACGTCGCGGCAGCGGCCCCGGTTCGCTGCGGGGCTCGGTTCGGTGCTGCTGTTCACGCACCTGATGCCTCTTGCTCGGTTCCATGTCGCCTCCTCGGGCTGGTCAGCGGGCTCTGCTCAGAAGCCCTGTGCCACGGAGAAGTGCGCGTCAGCGAGTTGCTGACGCAGATGATCGAAAATGCTCAGGCCGCGGCGACGCTGCGTTCCTTCGCGGCGACGAAACCACTCTGCACGTCCTCCATCGAACGCGCCGAACGACGACGGGCCATCACTGTGGCGGCGCCGGCGGCCACGACGACGGCCGCGATCACGAACGGTGTCTTGCTGCGCTTGCGCTTGCGGCCGGGGATCGACGGCATCGAGATCGACGGGAGATGGTCACCGATCTGATCGGCGAGGTGGGCAACCTGGTGTTGCACGGTGCCAGGCAGATGGCGCAGGACGTCGGGGACGTCGATCGACAGGTGCTTGGGCGTGAGGTGCTTGACGGTGTCGGCGAGGTCGTTCATCGGGTTCCACGTACCCCGATCGGGCAGCGGCGAGACGCGTCACCAGTCCGACGACCACTCGGCGCGAGCGAGACGCTCGCCGCGTCGGCGCTCGTGGCGAAGCGCTCGCCGCTCATCGCGAGTCCGTCGCGTGCGCGACGTGTCGGTGACGCCCAGGCGACGACGCCGGTCGTGCGCCATCTGGATGAGGAGGTCGGGGCTGGTGGTCATGGCAGGTCCTTTCGGGTCCGGGGCCTGCGGCCCCACACCCGACATCGTCCGCCGACCCGCTGACATCGGACTGACGTGGCGATGACAGGACTCCGATGCGCGAGCGCCACAGCAGCTTCCGCGACGATTCCGGTCTCCCCGTTCGTTGAGAGCTGCGTGATGCCCGAGTCCGACACCGTCGATGAGGATCTTCGTGATCCCGACGCCTTCGCGAGGTTCTACCGAACGCACCTCGCCGCGGTGTACGGCTACCTGTTGCGGCTCGCCGGCGGGGATCGGGCCCTCGCCGAGGACCTCACCCAAGACGCGTGGCTCCAGCTCGCGCAGGCGGTTCGCGACGGGCGGACCGCGTCGGCAGACGTGCGCTGGCTGATCACCGTCGGCCGCAACCGGTTCATCGATCATGCCCGCCGGGAGAGCACGAGCCGCCGCAAGCTGATGCTCGTCGCATCGTCCGAACGCGGGAGCCCTGCACCCGACGAGCCTCCGAGTCGGGCGGAGGTCCTCGTCGGGCTGCAGCAGCTCGAGCCGCACCACCGCCTCGTGCTGATGATGCGCTACATCGACGGCGAGCCGGTCCCGGCGATCGCCGCTTCGATCGGCCGCTCCCTCGGCGCGACCAACTCGTTGCTGGCCCGAGCACGAGCCGAGCTGCGAGGAACCAGCGAACGGCGAAGCAACGGAGGTGATCGCGGTGAGTGAACCCAACCTGCTCGACGCCTCGCCGCGAGCCGAATTCGCCGACGCGTTGGAGGCCCAGCTCCGTCGCGTGCTCGGCGGTGAGCCGGCTGCAGCGCAGCCCGACCGCGTCACCATCGCCGACCGATCGGCGGCACCCGTTCGCCCCCGCCACCGTCTGACCTCCGGACTCGCCGCTGCGGCCGCGGTCGCGGCGATCGCCGTCACCGGCGTGATCATCAGCAGTCGGCCGGATCGCAACCAGGGCCCGACCCCGGCGCCGACGACGACGTCGGACATCGTTCCCGTCACGAACCCCGACACGACTCCCATCACGTCGCCGACGACCGACGCGATCACGACGACGTCGATGCTGTTCCCGCACCAACCGCGGCTCGGGGCGAACGAAGCGGGCACCTACGCCATCCGACCGTTCCTCGTCCCGTTCCAGCTCACGACCGCCGGCGAGTGGATCCGCAGCATCAACGATCCGAACGGGCTGGCCCTCGGCCGTGGCACGACTGTGAGCTTCGTCGTGTCGACCGGTGTGTTCCCGGGGACGTCGGCGGCCGAGGTCGTCGCCAACTTGTGCCCGGCCGGCACGCTCGACGTTGCGGCGCCGGTGACCACGACCTTGCTCGGCGCGCCGGCGGATCAGATCGACGCCGTCGGCATCGCCCCCTGCAGCGCCTCGTTCGGGACCGAGGCACGGACGATCGACAGCGGCAGCACCATCCGCGTCGTCGTGGCCACGATCGACGACGTCATCGTCGTCGTCATCGCCGGCGGACCGACCGCCGAGTGGAACGAGCTCGAACCGGAGGTCGCAGCGATGACCGCATCCATGCAGCGCATCGACACCTGACCGGCCCTCTCCCAACTGTCACCCAACGACAACGGCACCCAACGACACAGAACGGACGACCCATGTACCCCCTGCTTCCGCGCGCTCGCGCCACGATCCTCACCACGATGCTCACCGGCGCCGGGCTGCTCCTCGCGGCCTGCAGCAGCGATGCAGCCTCGACTGCTCCGGCGTCGGCACCTGCCACCTCGACGTCCAGTCCGACGATCGAGACCGCGGCCGGCACGACACCGGCGACGGCACCGGCGACGGATGACTCGACGACGACATCGGTGGTCATCCCTCGTCAGCCGCCTCACGGACCGATCGATGCCGGCACCTGGTCCATCCGGCCGTTCCTCGTCCCGTTCGTGATCACCACCACGGATCAGTGGATCCGCGGCCTGAACGAACCGCAGGTGCTGACGCTCGGTCGGGGCACCACGGTCAGCTTCCTCGTGACCGCCGGGGTGTTCCCCGGCGCCTCCGCAGCGGAGGTGCTCGCCGGCCTCTGCCCGGCGGGCGCGCTCGAGCTCGCCGCGCCGGTGGCCACCACCATCCTCGGCGCGACTGCCGATCAAGTCGACGCCGACGGCGTCGCTCCTTGCACCGTTGCCCTCGGCAACGACGCACGCACGATCGACGTCGGCGACACCGTTCGGGTGGTGGTCACCACGATCGACGACACGCGCATCGTCGTGCTCGCCGGTGGACCCACTGCCGACTGGGGTGCGCTCGGCCCGGAGATCGAGGCCCTGACCGCATCGATGCAACGCATCGAGTCCTGAGCCGACCGCTCCCCCGCACTCTCGACCACCACGACCGGAGCACCACCATGACCACCTTCCCGACGACCGCGATCCGCGGCGCGACCATCGCCCTCGCACTCTCACTGCTCGCCGCCTGCGGCAGCGACGGCACCTCGACCGCGCCCGCCGCCACGGGCGCGCCGACGTCACCGGCGACCGAGCCAGGGGCGACGTCCGGTCCGACGGATCCACCGGCCACCGACGCACCCACGCCCACCGATGCGCCGACGACCACCGTCGAGCGAACGACGACGACGATCAGCGGACCACCGCTCGTCACCGGCAACGTGCTCACCCCCGGCACCTATCGGAGCCAGCGTTTCGCTCCGTTCTTCGACTTCACCACGACCGCCGAGTGGGACATCTTCTCGAACAGCGGCAAGACGCTGACGCTGCAGCGCGACGACGGCCAGGTCGTGGTGTGGACCGTCGGGATCCTGCCCGGGGCGACCCCCGACGAGGTGCTCGCCGACGTGTGCCCCGGCGGCACGATCGATCTCGGCCAACCCACCTCGACGACCCTGCTCGGGCTGCCCGCACGGCAGGTCACCGGCCGCGTCTCGGCCCAGTGCACCATCGACTACAGCGAGAGCAGCGGCCTGCTGATCTTCCCAGGTGAGACCGAGCGGGTCGTGGCCGTCGCCGTCGGCGACCAGGTCCTCGTCGTCATCTCCACCTCCGGGGTCAGCGACGTCGCGACGCACACGGCGGAGGTCGATGCGATCCTGGCGTCCATGACGCCGGCGAGCGCCTGACCGTCGCGACGACGTTCGCCGAACGCCACTGGCGCGTCGCCGCCGAAGTGGGTACAACGGTCACTGACCCCGTCGCCCGAGAACGGAGAACGGAGCGGAACCGTGACCAGCACCCACCACGCGCCCCGACACGTCAGCCGAGATCGCATCGATCACGGCGAGACGACCGAACGTGGGCCGACCGCCGCCGAGTCGTTGCGGCCCGCACTCGACGCGTTGCTGGGCAGCGCCGCCGCGGTCCGGTTCGAGCTGTGGGACGGCAGCCGAATCGGACCCGACGACGGCGATGTCACCGTGCGAATCCGCTCGGCCGACGCACTGCGGCGGTTGCTGTGGTCGCCCGGTGAGCTCGGCGTCGGACGCGGCTACGTCGCCGGAGACATCGACATCGACGGCGATGCGGTCGCCGGGATCACCGCGCTTCGCGGCATCGCCCCGAGCAACCTGCGGTTCGGGATCCGCGCTGCGCCCGCAGTCCTGCGCGCGGCGCGGCGGCTCGGTGCGCTCGGGCGACCGTTGCCACCACCGGCGTCGGAGATCCGCCAGCGCGGACGGGTGCACAGCAAGTCGCGAGACGCTCGGGCGATCAGCCACCACTACGACGTCGGCAACGACTTCTACCGTCTCGTGCTCGGCCCGTCGATGACGTACTCGTGCGCACGGTTCGTCGACGACAGCGTCGGCCTGACCGAAGCACAGGCTGCCAAGCACGAGCTGGTCTGCCGCAAGCTCGGACTCCACGAACGACCCGGCAAGCAACTGCTCGACGTCGGATGCGGTTGGGGTTCGATGGCCATCCATGCCGCGACGCACCACGGCGCAACCGTCGTCGGGATCACGATCAGCCAGGAGCAGGCCGCCGAGGCGCAACGCCGCGTCGCCGAGGCGGGGCTGAGCGACCGGATCGAGATCCGCCTGCAGGACTACCGCGATCTGCGCGGCGAGCAATTCGACGCGATCTCCTCGATCGGGATGTTCGAGCACGTCGGCTTCGAATGCATCGGCGAGTACTTCACCTCGCTGCGCGGGCTCCTCGGTGACCACGGTCGGTTGCTGAACCACGCCATCTCGTCGCGCGGTGGTTCGCGCATCAGCCCACGATCGTTCATGGGGCGGTACGTCTTCCCGGACGGTGAGCTCGTCGACGTCGGCGAGGTGGTGCTGGCGATGGAGCGGGCCGGCTTCGAGGTTCGCGACGTCGAGTCGTTGCGCGAGCACTACGCCGCGACGCTGCGGGCCTGGGTCGCCAACCTCGAGGAACGATGGGACGAGGCAGTCCGCCTCGTCGGCGTCGAGCGGGCCCGGGTCTGGCGGATGTACATGGCCGCGTCGGCCGTCGGCTTCACCGACGGTGGCATCGGCCTGCACCAGGTGCTGGGGGTGCGTCCTGACGACGCCGGCGGCGCAGCCGTGCCCGCCACTCGGACGTCGTGGGGTTGACCGGTCAGTCGTCGTCGCGGGCGAGGACGTCGGCACTGAACGCCAGCGCCATCGCCACCGCCGCCGACCGTTCGATCACCGCTTCGAAGTAGCCGGCGGCCGCCACCCCGGGCAGCGGCGGATCGCCGAGCGAACGCAGCAGCGCGCTGACGTCGTTGCTGACCGCGATCGGCTCGAGGTCGGGCATCGGGCCGTTCGTGCGCCAGAAGTCGCTGCCGTTGCGCTTGTTCTGCGGACGTCGTTGCTGCTGTTGCTGCTGAGCGTTCCGGCGCCGCGGTCGTTGCTGGTTCATCGCACGGGCTCCATCTCGGCGGTCGTCTCGTCCTCGAGCAGCTCCTCGGGGCGCAGGCCGAGGGCGAGCTGCAGCTGATCGCTGCTGAGGTCGGCGATCGAGCTCGACTTCGGCAGCACGAGGTTGGCGATGTGGCGCTTGCCGTTGACGACCTCCTCGACGCGCTCGTCGACGGTGCCCGGGCAGACGAGGCGGTGGGAGATGACCGTGCGCCCTTGGCCGATGCGCCATGCGCGGTCGCGGGCCTGATCCTCCACGGCCGGGTTCCACCAGCGGTCGTAGAGCACGACGTGGTTGGCGGCCACCAGGTTGAGCCCGGTGCCGCCGGCCTTCAGGGAGAGCACCATCGCTCCGGGCCCGGTGCCGGACTGGAAGTCGGCCACCATCCGGTCGCGGACACCGCGGGCGAGGCTGCCGTCGTAGCAGGTGATCGGCAGGCCGGTGACCTCGGTGAGGTGGTCGGCCAGGCGGCGGCCCCACGAGGCGAAGTGGGTGAAGATCAGGATCCGCTCGCCGGCGGCGAACACCGAGGCGACGATCTCCTCGAGCCGGGCGAGCTTGCCCGACCGACCTGCCAACGGCAGCCCGTCGTCGCGATACGCGGCGGGGTGGTTGCAGATCTGCTTCAACGCAGTGATCGCGCTGAGCACTGCGCCCTGCTTCTTCTCGCCGCCGGACTCGGTCTCGGCGATGTCGACGATCAGCTGATCGAGCACGGCCTGGTACAGACCGATCTGCTCGGGGGTCATCGTGCAGTGGTCGAGCTCATCGATCTTGTCGGGCAGCTCGGCCGCCACCTCGGGCTCGCTCTTCGTGCGCCGGAACAGCAGGATGCCGTTGAGAGCGCGCATCGCTTCCTCGCCATCGCCGCTCATGCGCGAGATGAACGTCGGCCGCGACCCGACGAGGCCAGGGTTGGTGAAGTCGAGGATGGCCCACAGGTCGCCGAGGCCGTTCTCGATCGGTGTGCCGGTGAGGGCGAGGCGAGACGTGGCGGGGATGCGGCGCAGCTGCTGCGCGGTGTCGCTGGCCGGGTTCTTGATCGCCTGCGCCTCGTCGAGCACGATCCGGCTCCACGTGCGCGCGGCGAGGTCGTCGATGTCGCGCACCGCGGTGGCGTACGTCGTGATGACCAGATCGGCGCCAGCGATCTCGGCGCGCAGCTCGTCGTCCTCCGCACGCGACGCGCCGTGGTGGACGACGACGCGCAGACCCGGCGCGAAGCGCGCCGCTTCTGCAGCCCAGTTGCCGACGACGGCGGCCGGAGCGATGACGAGCGTCTTGTCCGACTCGTCGGCCGCAGCGCGAGCGAGGTGGGCCAGCACGGTGGGCGTCTTGCCGAGACCCATGTCCAGCGCCAGGCAGCCACCGAGCTCCGCGGCTTCGAGGAAGCCGACCCAGGCGAGCGCCTCGGCCTGGTACGTGCGCAGCTCGCCGGCGAAGCCGTCCGGCTTGGTGGTCGGGGCGATGATCGCTTCGCTGGCCTTCTGCAGGATGTCGTTGGCCCAGCTGTTGCCCTCGACGACCACGCCGCCGGACAACCCGGCACCGTCGGCGCCGATGCTGTGACGGAGGATCTCCGCACCGGTGAGCTTGGTGATCGACTCGCGCTCGGCCAGCGCCTGCGCGGCGGCCTCGAGGTCGGCGTGGTCCACCGCTACCCAACCGCCACGTGATTGGACCAACGGGCGGGCCTGCTTGGCCAGCGCCTTGATCTCCGCGGCCGACAGCTCGACGTCGTCGAACAGCACCGACCAGGCCACGTTGCTCAGCTGATGGGCGCCGACCACCGAGCCCTCGGGCGTCTCGGCGAACAGGCGCAGCGACGGCTTGGCCGACTTTCGCGACAGCTTCGGCACGCGCACGTCGAACCCGGCCGCGGACAGCACCGGGCCGGTCTTGGTCATGAACTCCCAGGCCTCGTCCTGGCTGAGCACGACCTGGCCGCGACGTTGGGCGCTGGCCCGTCCGAGCGCGGCGAACAGACGGCTGAGCCGAGCCCACTCCAACGCGACCGCTCGGGCGCCGCCATCGGCGCGCAGCGCGGCATCGATCGCGGTGAGTCCACCCGACGTGCCGCGGATGTGCACGTTGACGAGCCACACCCCGCCAGGCGTCGGCGCGTCGAGCTGCACGACCAACCGTGGGCGGCGCGGATCGGTGACCGTGCGCGACCACTGATCGAGACGCTTCGACACGTCCATCGCCAGACCGGGTGCAGCGACGAACGGGGTGCCATCCATGCGAGCGATGATCGAGTCGCGCAGGTCGGTGGGCGAGTTCGCCGCCGGCGGCGCGGCCGGGGTCTCCATCCGCTCGGTGCTCTCGACGACGATCGCCTCGACGACGGCAGCGAGCATCGAGCTCACCGTCGCCCGACCGTCGCCGCCGCCGAGGGCGACCACGGCGCCGGGCATCGAACGGGCCAGCACGTCGACGTCGGCGGAGTCGGTGAACGCCGGCACCCAACGGACGTGGGCGTCGGCCAGGCGACTGGTGTCCTTCTTGCTGACGCGCAGCGTCGGCAACATCGAGCCACGCGCCGCGAGACGCACGCCTTCGAGTGCCACCCTGCCGACCCACGACACGCTGGCGCCGACGTCCGGGTTCTCACCTGCAGCATCTCGGCCCACCGCGACCAGCCAGCCGAGCGCGCTGCGCATCGGGATCGCCAAGGCATCGGCACGGCCGCCGCCGGGCAGCGGCACGGCGCGGTGCACATCCCATCCGTTGGCCGGCGCGCCCACCGCTTCGAGCCGGCTGGCGAGCTCCTCGTTGGACTCGGCCTCCGTGCCGCGACCGGCGGCCCAGACCACGACGCGACCGTTGGACCACGTCGCCTGCAGCTGCACGATGCCGGGCTCGAGATCTTCGACCTGGGTGGCCAGCAGGTCGTCGGGGTCGAACGCTGGAGCAGCGACCACTGCGACGGGACGGAAGTGGGCCTCGATCGAGCGCAGCCCCGCCAGCGTCTCGTTGAAGTCGGCCAGCACCTGGTCGCGCTCGTCACCTGGCAGGTTGCGAACGGAGGCGATGTCCTCCTCGGTGTCGACGAGCAGCCGGTCGAGCACGACCAAGGTCGCGCCCGGGTGCTCGTCGAGCGAGGCGAGCGCAGCGTCGTTGCCGCGTCCGTCGACGATCGCCCAGATCGTCGATTCGAGTTGTCGTGCGTCGGGCATTCACTTCCCCGGTCGGAGTCGCATCGGTGTGGGCGGCGGCCGTTCGGCACACGTCGGCCGCCTCGTGCGTGGGGCCCCCGAACCCGCTGGAGAGCGTCCACGAACTTCCTGCTGTCGCCGTGCCCCACGAACGTCAGGGTGGCGGCCGGCGCTCGACGCGGTGTCGGCGGCGGTTCGATCAGCAGATCGTTCGGGCCTGTGCCGTCAGGCCCGTGTGCACCTTATCGACCAAACGCGCTGCAACGTGGTCAAGCGGCGAGCCGAGTTTCCGGTCACGAGCACGGCTTCCTGTCGCGACTTCTCCACGTCCCACGTGAAGCACCCGCGACACGAACGCCGATCCCGGCGAACCGCCGATTCGCTACCAGTGGAAGGGGGCGAGGTGGAGGCCTCCTTGGCCCCATCCGCAGTGAGTCACCCACCAGCTGCCGTCGACGTCCTGCACCACCTCGGCGGCATGGGCGTCGATGACCGCGACCTGCGCGTCGGCCGCGAACGACAGCGGGTCCTCACTCGCCAGGACGCGGGTCCGCCGGTAGCAGGCGACGTCGTACGCGCCGGTCTCGGCGAACGAACGCTGCAGGCCGTCCCAGTCCGGCCCGATGAAGAGGTGGAACCGGCCGTCCGCCTCGACGACGAACGGCGACTCGGTCGGCCCCGCGCCGGTGCCGTGCGCAGCGTCCTCGTAGACCACGCGCCGGCCACTCCAGTGCACGAGATCGACGGACTCCGCAGCCGCGACGATGTGCGCGCCGCCGTCGGGCTCGCTCGTGGCCGTGTAGTACATGACCCAGCGATCGCCGACCCGCACGACCATCGGATCGCGAGCTTCGTAGCCATCGACGACCATCGGGTTCTGCGGGTGGCGATGCCACGTCCAGCAGTCGTCAGACGTGGCGAGGTGTATCCGGTAGCTCGACGGCGTCGGCCCGCCTGCGCAGTAGTACATCCACCAGCGCCCGTCGTGCTCGATGACGTGTGGCGCCCACAGGTGCGCCTCGTTGTGCGCAGGATCAGCGCTCATCGCCGGCGCGTGCTTGGTCCAGGGGCCGTGCAGCGACGGTGCCGTGGCGTGCAGCAGATCGACCTCCTCGAACGGCGCCATCGGTTCGGCGTGCGTGATGCCGATCACGTGCCACGTGCCGACCGCGTCGCGAAAGACCGTGTGGTCGTTGATGTACCAACGAGCGTCCTCGCCGACCGACGGGTCGAAGATCCGCTCGAACGGGCCGGTCAGCTCCACGACGTGACGCTACGACAGGACGCTACGACGCGAACGAGACCGTCACCGTGCGCTCCTCGTTGCCGCGAACGACCGTGAGCGTCACCGACTCGCCTGCCGCGGCCATGGCGTCGTGGAGCACCTCGATCGAGTCGATCGGCAGTTCGCCGATCGCGACGAGCAGGTCGCCGTCGGCGATGCCGGCCGCTGCTGCCGGGCTGTCCGGCTCGACGGCGCGCACGAGCGCCCCGGGCCGTTCGGGCAGACCGACCGTGGCGCGCAGCTTGGCGGCGACGTGCGGCGGGGCGAGGGCGACGCCGAGGCGCGGGCGCACCACGGATGTGCCGGCAGCCATCGCCTCGATCGTCGTTCGGAGCTCGGCATCGATGGGACGTGCCACGTAGAAGCCGCGGCCGCTGCGATGGGTGTTCAACGCCAGCACGCGACCGTGGCGGTCGGCCAACGGACCACCGGACGCGCCACGAGCGAGCGGCGCGGTGTGCTCGACGCCGCCACGCACGTGCCGACCGCGTGGACCGGCGAAGGCGACGTCGACCGACGACACCATCCCGAACGAGATGCGGGCTCGATGGCCGCCGCGGCTGAGGGCGAACACGACGTCGCCGGCGGCGGGCGCCGATTCGGCCCACGTGGCGGCCGGGGCGTCACCGGTGTCGACGTCGAGCACGACCAGGTCGCCGTCCTCGTCGGCACCGGCGGCGTGACCCTGCTCGGAGCGCCCGTCGCTGAAGGTGACGAGGGTGGAGCGATCGCGCAGGTTGTGCACGTTGGTGAGCACCTTGCCGGGGGCGATGACGACCCCGGTGCCGCGGCCGTCCCTGCCAACGGTGACCGTGGACGCGGTGAGCGCGTCGGCGACGCTGTGGGCCGTGGTGGCCAGATCCTCGATCAAACTCATGCTTGCCTCCATCCTGAAGCCGTGACCAGCTCACTTGCGGATCACTAGTGACTAGCTGATTGCAAGTAACCTAGGACCCGTGCGAACGCTTCGCAACCATCGGGCACACTCGTGGCCGATGGCCGCCGACCGTGGTTCCGAACCTGCGCCCGACCGGCCGGCTGGTCTGGCCCGCTCGTTGGCCGCCATCGGCGATCGCTGGACGTTGCTCGTCGTGGCCGAGCTGCTCGCCGGGCCCCAGCGCTTCGGCGAGCTGGCCGCATCACTCGGGGGGATCGCGCCGAACGTGCTCACCGCGAGGCTGCGCCAGCTCGAGCGCGACGGCCTGATCGATGCCGTCCCCTACCGCGATCGACCGGTGCGGCTGGCCTACTCGCTGACCGATGCCGGGCGCGAGCTGCAGGACGCGATCGCGATGCTCGCTGCGTGGGGTGCCCGCCAGCACGGCGATGTCGAGGGACCGGCGCACAACGTCTGCGGCACGCCGTTGGAGACCCGGCTGTGGTGCCCGACGTGCGAGCGGCTCGCCGACGCCGACCCCGACGCGGGCGACGTCACCGACGAACCCGTCGAGTGGGTCTGACCGCGTCGGACCGACGGGCGACGTTCAGATCAGCACGTTGACGAAGACCTGCCACGCGAGCGCGCTCTTGGCCACGAGGCTGAGCAGCATGTACACCCGCTCCCCGAAGAGGTAGTCGGCCCACCGGCCGCGCCCGCGGTACTGCAGCAGCTGGTTCACCGCGAAGCAGTTGAAGAACACGAACAGGGACACGAAGATCCCGTAGACGAAGCTCGGGACGTCGCCGTTGGCACGCACGAGGTAGACGGTGATCGCGATCCACGGCGTCGCGCCGGCTACGCATCCGAACGCAAACGGCGCCCACGAACGAACACGACCCGGCTCGTTCGTCGTCTCCATCAGCCAACCGAACAGGATCATCGAGGCGTTCACGCCGAACAGCGCGATGAGCGCGGCGACATCGGAGATGCCGACGATGCCGGCGATGAGCACGATCATCACGGATGCCGACAGCGAGTACTCCACCCAACGGAACCGGTTCCGTCGAGCTGCGAGCTCGAGCTCGTAGCGCTGGAAGCCCCACGGGCTGGCGACGATCGCGTGGAACAGCGCCGAGAGGAGCGAGAACGCGGCCACTGTCCAGCCGATGCGGTACGAGAACAGGTGCTCGAGCTCGACCGGACCAGCCGGCTGCCCCGGCGGCCCGTTGCCGAACGCGCCGGTCACGGGCAGCGAACGACCGTTGCTGAGTGCGATCATCAGGATCCCTTGCGCCGCGTGGAGCACAGCGAGGATCGCGTTCGTTCGCCGGAGCGAGCGCATCGTGGCCATTCCACGAATCGTCGTCCACTCGCAGCGCGGCTGCGTGGTCCTGCTCGACACACCGTCCGAAGAACCACCCCCGGGGGTGGTAGCCGGACCCGTTTGCCGGTGCGACAGTGGACACATCGCCGTCACCTCCACCGCCCTGCTGCAGTCGCTCGACATCGCCGTTCGCGTCGAGGCGACGGTCCGCGGGGCGATCGTCACGGTCGCCGGCGAGATCGACATGGCGACGGAACCCTTCGTTGGCGGACACATCGGCGCCGCGCTCGCTGCGGGCGCTCGCCACCTCGTGATCGACCTCACCGACGTCTCGTTCATGGACTCGTCCGGGTTGCACATCGTCGACGACGCGATCGCCGCGACGAGCGAGCGCGCCGGCTCCGTCACCGTCGTCGGCGCGCTGCCCGCTGTGGCGAGGTTGCTGGCGATCGCCGGCCTCGACGTGCGCTGCACGGTCCGCGCTGCTGCCTGACGTCGTCGTCCGCTCCGAGCTCGCCCGACGCACCTCCTTACCATTGCGTGATGCAACTCGCTCCTCGGTACCACGGCCCGGTGATCCTCTCGATCGATGACGATCCGGCGGTGCAGCTGGCCCCGGTGACGAGGCAACGGCGGCGCTTCGAGGCGCTGCTGGGCGAGCTGAGCGACGAGCAGTGGAACGCGCCGAGCCGTTGCGACGGATGGAGCACCCGCGACGTCATCAGTCACCTCGTGACGGTCAACGGGTTCTGGCACGCCTCGGTGCAAGCCGGCCTCGGCGGCACGCCGACGCGGTTCCTGGCCGGCTTCGACCCGGCGGCCACGCCGCCGTTGCTGGTCTCGTCGATGAGCGCGGCGTCGACGACGGAGGTGTTCGAACGGTTCGTCGCCAGCAACCGGGCGTTCCTCGACGGGCTCGCCGCGCTGACCGACGATCAGTGGTCGATGCCGGCCGAAGCGCCACCGGGGCACGTGCCCATCCGCCTGCTCGCGCAGCACGCGCTGTGGGACAGCTGGGCGCACGAGCGCGACGTGGCGATCCCGCTCGGCATCGAACCCGCGGTCGAGGACGACGAGGTGATCTCCTGCCTGCAGTACGCCGCAGCCGTGAGCCCGGTGCTGGGCATCGGTGTCGGTCGCGCGGACACCGGCGTGCTGAGCCTCGCGGCCACGGATCCGGAGACGAGCTTCGTGCTCGAGGTCGGCGAGTGCGTTCGGCTCCGTCCCGGGGCCATCGACGCCGGCACACCGTGCCTGCGCGGCAACGCCGTCGAGCTCACCGAGGCGCTGACGCTGCGCGCACCGATGCCGTCCTCCACGCCGGCCGAGTGGCGGGCGATGCTCGGCGGCCTCGAGACCGCCTTCGACGCGACCTGACCCGGCGAGCCGCGTTCGAGATCAGGCGCCGAGCCACTCGCGAATCGCGGCGCTGTCGGCGCCGAGCCGCGGCGGAGGAAGGCGATAGGTCGCCGCCGCCGCACTGAACGTGATCGGGTTGCGGATCACGTCGACGTGGCGATCGTCGCCGATGCCCGGGATCGTCACGATCGGATCGAGCCCGAGCCGTTGGGCGAGCTCGACGCCTTCGGCGATCGTGTTCACCGGGCCGCACGGCACACCGACGCGGTTCAACGCGAGGAACAGGTCGTCGGCCGCCCAGTGCGAGAGCCGTTCGATCAGGACCGGGTGCAGCTCGTCGCGGTTGGCGGTGCGCGAGGCGTTGCGCGCGAACCGCTTGTCCTCGGCCACCTCAGGAATGCCCAGCACGCCGCACAGCGCGGCGAACTGTCGATCGTTCGCTGCGGCGATGACGACGTCGCGGTCCTTCGTCGGCAACGTCTGGTACGGGTAGATGCTCGGGTGCGCGTTCCCCATCCGGTGCGGCACCACGCCGGCGAGCGCGTAGGCGCCGGTGTGGTTGACGAGACCGGACATGGCCGTGGCCAGCAGGCTGATCTCGACGTGCTGGCCGAGCCCCGTCGACTCGCGCTGGTGCAAGGCGGCGAGCACACCGATCATGCCGTGCAGCCCGGCCATCACGTCGAACACGGCGATCCCGGCGCGGTAGGCCGGGCCGTCGGGTTCCCCGGTCAGGCTCATCAACCCGGAAACCGCCTGCACGACGAGGTCGTAGCCGGGCAGCGCCGCCCCTCCGTCCGTCCCGAAGCCGCTGATCGAGAGGTAGACGAGCCGCGGGTTGAGCTCCAGCGCCGCCGCGGCATCGAGCCCGAACTTGGACAGTCCGCCGGGCTTGAAGTTCTCCACGGCGATGTCGGCCCGGCGCAGCAGCTCCTGGGCCACCGCGACGTCGTCGGGGTCGTCGAAGTCGAGCACGATCGACTGCTTGTTGCGGTTGATCGACAGGAAGTACGTCGAGGTCCCGTCGTGTTCGGGCGGTTGCCAGGTGCGGGTCTCATCGCCTGCCGGGCTCTCGACCTTGATCACCGTCGCCCCGAGGTCGGCCAGCAGCATCGTGCAGTACGGCCCGGCCAGCACGCGTGAGAGATCAGCGACGATCAGGCCGGAGAGCGGGCCGACGGGTTCGCCGCTCCCTTGTTCGATGTTCCCTGGTTCGCTGGCCATCAGGGAACCTTGCACGCACGGACGCGAGCCGTGCAACCCGAACCCTCGACGTCTGGTCGAGGCTGAGAGTGGGCCGGTCGCCGGCGCCTGCCGGGCCCGACGCTCCTCCGTTGGACGTTCATCGGACGCCCGTCGGGCTGGATGTCCACCATGGTCGTTCGCCGTCTCGCGCTCATCATCTGCATCGTCGCCGCACTGGTGCTCGGTGATCTCACCGTCGCACCCGTCTCGGCGGCATCGGCTGCCACCGGCAGCGGCCCGACGACGTCGCTGTACACCCCCGTCACCCCCACGCGCGTCGCCGATACGACGCTGAAGACGGTGGCGACCAAGCGAGTCGTCGTCGCCGGCGTCGGTGGGGTGCCGAAGACGGGCGTCGCCGCGGTCGCCCTGTCGGTGACGGCGAAGTCGCCGCTCGGTGGGTTCCTCGTCGTGTGGCGGGCAGCGACCCTGCCGCCGCTGATCCCCTCGTTGTTGATGGAGCCCAGCGTGGCGGTGACGACGACCATGCTCGTGCCCGTCGATGCCGACGGCGACGTCGACGTGTTCAACGCCATCGGCAACGCCAGCGTCACGATCGACGTCGTCGGCTTCGTGCCGGCAGGTGGCCAGATGGCGGTGCAGCCGCCCACCCGCATCGTCGAGACCCGCCTGAAGGTCGGGGCGACTGCGCTCACCGCCAACCAGACCGTCCTCGTCAAGGTCGGTGGCGTCGGCGGCGTTCCGAAGACCGCTCGTGCCGCGGTGATCGATCTCGGGGCGACCGCCTCGGCCGACACGAACCTGACGATCTGGTCGCGCACCGGCGCCCGGCCCGCGGTCACCAACCTCGCCGTGCCGAAGGACGAGTCGCGCAGCAACCTCGTCGTCGTCCCGCTCGACAGCGACGGACGCGTGCAGCTCCACAACGAGAAGGGAACCACGCACGTCAGCCTCGACGTGATCGGCTGGTTCACGGACAAGGACACCGACGTCCAGGCGAGCACGCCGGCGCGCCTCGTCGACTCGAAGGCCAACACGGGCATCAACGGCGCACTCGCGGCGAACACCATCGCGACGGTGAAGGTGGCCGGCGCGGCCGGCGTTCCGGCGACGGGGGCTCGCGCCGTCATCGTCAGCATCACCGCCTCCGCGGCGACCAAGGCCACCGCGCTCACGGCGTGGACCGACGGCGCCCGGCCGACGGCGACCTCGATGTCGGTGGCGCCCGGCGACACGGTGTCGAACCTGGCCATCGTCGCGCTCGACACGACCGGCTCGATCCGCATCGCCCACAGCACGGGCAACGTGCAGCTGACCGTCGACGTGCTCGGCTGGCTCGGCTCGACGACACCCCCGCCGCCGCCGCCGACCACCACCACGACCACCGCACCGGCCACGACGACCACGACGATCCCGCCGACGACCACCACGACCACCGCACCGACCACCACGACCACGACGCGGCCGACGACCACCACGACCGCACCGACCACCACCACCACGACGGTGCCCGCGACGACGACCACGACCACGACCACGGCTCCGACGACGACCACGACGACCTCAGCGCCGACCACCACGACGACCACCACGACGACCACCACGACGACCTCGACGACGACGACGACCACGACCGCGCCGACCACCACGACCTCGACCACCTCCACGACCACGACCGCGCCGACCACCACGACGACGATCGCACCGACAACCACGACGGCCCCGACCACGACCACGACGACCGCACCGACCACCACGACGACCGAGCCGCCGGCGCCCGTCACCGGCACGTGGAAGTTCGTGCCCGACGCGCTGACGCTCGACGGGCCCGGCGCTCAGGCGATCACCGACCTGCAGATCGTCGACGCCAGCGGCATCGCCCATGACATCGACCCGCCGGCCGGGGTCACGTTCGCCTCCCTCGGCGACACCGGCAGCGTCACGTTCACCTCGCTCGGCGGCGGCCGCTACCGGGCCACGGCGACCGGCACCATCGGCACGCTCGTCCTCGTCGCGACCGTCGACGGACAGTCGTTCCGCCCGACCATCTCGCTGACGAACGCGCTGCTGCAACCGGGGGTGACGCTGGTTCCCGACAGCCAGGTCGTGTGGCCGGCCGCCGGCCTGCCCAACGGCTTCGACCCGACCACCCAGCTGTGGCCAGGCCTGTCGGCCACTGGTGCCGGCCCGTTCACGTGGGCCGAGATCAAGGCTCGGACGAACATCGGCGGGACGAATGCCGACGGCACCAACAGCATCCCGACGGACGCCCGCATGCCCGCGGTGCTCGTCGGCACCGCACCACCCGTCGGCACCCTCGTGCTGGCCGCCGGTGGCTCGGGCCTCTACGGCAAGGTCGTCGCGCCGGCCGGCCTGCCGACCATCCAACGCAACGGCTACTCGCTCGTCTCGCTCGAGTTCGTCAACCTGTTCGACATCTACCTGTCGATGAGCGTCGACGTCGATCTCGCTCAGCTCGCCTCGCTCTCGAACCCGGCGAGCACGACCGGCGGCAGCAACCTGCGCAGCGGACTGCTCGGCACCGGCGGCGCCGTGTCCAAGGGCAAGGACCCGGTGTTCCTGGCCGACCCGCCGGCGACGCCCCCCGAACCGCCGGAGGTGAAGAAGAAGTGCGAGTCGTCGGTGACGACCGACTTCTCCGCTGAGCTCGGCGGCAGCTTCAACCCGCCGACGCCGTACGGCCACGCCTCGGTGACACCGATCCAGGTGGCACCCGGCGAGTACGAGGTGGCCTCGATGGTCTTCGAGTTCGGCATGAAAGCCGACGCCAACATCACCCTCGCCGGCACGGCCTCGACCGTCGAAGCGACGTTCACGTGCAAGCTGGGATCGAAGGACCTGCCGGACATCCCCCTGCCCGGTCCGCTGGCGTTCATCTCGATCTACTCCAACCTCGAGCTGACGTGGGACGGCAACGCCTCGGTGAAGACCAACGCGCCGATCGAGTTCGGCGCCCGGTGCACGGCGCGAGCCGACGTCTCCGTGACGTTCACCTACACCCGCGGCGGCAGCATCGTGCCGACCACCAAGCGCGACGTCGACGAGCCGACGTGCACCAGCAACATCGTTCCGCCGACGACGACCGCGCTACCGATCTCGGTCAACATCAGCACCGGTCCGGTGCTCACCCTCACCGGCGGGCTGCGCATCGGCAGCGTCGTCGCCGCCAAGCTCGACGCGATCCTCGGCGCGCTCTTCGGTGACAAGCCGGGCATCGGCGAGGTCAAGCTGATCACCGCTCCGCTCGCGGTGAAGCTGTTCATCGTCTGGGAGAACACGAGCAACGTGCTCGTCAACCAGGCGGCCGGCTCGAAGATCAGCATCCAGCCGACCTTCAGCGCCGTCGGCGAGTTCGGTCCGGCGACGTTCATCCTCGACAAGCTCGGCATCCCGTCCGACGGCGCCAAGTACACGTTCGTCGACAAGGAGTTCAACGGCCCGGCGCTCTACCGATCGCCCAACCCCAGCGACACCGCGATCGAAGTCAACGGTCAGATCGCCGCCGGCGGTGGCAGCGGCGCCGGGTACGGCCCCGTGACCGTGCAGGCGGGTGACACCGTCCGCATCATCGCCATCCCGAAGATGGTGCCCGAGGGCGTGCTGCAGGACGACTACGCCCTGGACATGCCGACGGCCGCGCAGGTCTGGTACAAGCCAGGGCTGATCTGGCTCGACAACAGCAGCAACACGTTCTCGACCGAGGTGAGCCAGACCGTCACGAGCGGCAAGCGCCACCCGAAGGTCGTCGCCGACACGACGGTGACCGCCGGGATGTGCGCTGAGTGGGGCGACGACGGGCGTCAGTTCGCGATCGTCACGATCGGCAAGTGGGCCGGGCTCATCGACACCGCCGGACTGGCCACCTCCTTCACGCTGAAGTGCGGCGACCCGAAGCTGGAGTGGAACCCCGAGTCGTTGACCATCCCGTGGACGCGCACCTCGACCACCGAGTTCGTGCAGCTGAGCTCGACGGACCTGTCGGGCAAGCACTGGTCGATCACCTCGCTGAACCCGCTGCCGGCGTGGCTGACCTCCGACCTCAAGAGCGGTCAGTTCAGCCAGTTCACGAACACCGACGTCGCAGCGATGACGCTGACGATCGACTGCACCAAGGTCAGCCCGCGCCGCGAGGTCGAGTTCGACCTGCAGGCAACGACCACCGACGACACGCCGTCACCGGCGATCCACAAGCAGATGCACATCACGGCCGACTGCCGCCCGTCGTACATCAAGGCGATCCCGCCGCGCATCGTCAACAGCGGTTCGATCAAGCTGGAGTCCGGCGGCGTCAAGCCGGCGATGTGGCGCATCGACACGCCGTTCCCGACGTGGCTCACGTCCGACGTCAAGGACGGCATCTTCGCCGTGCCCGGCGTCGAGACGCAGACGATCAACTTCGTCGTCGCCCCGCGAGCCCCGAAGTGCGGCAACCAGCCGGCGGTCGAGAAGGACCTCAAGATCAGCACGGGCAAGCTCAACGGCGACCCCAACTCGGAGGGTCGTGGTGACCCGATCACGATCACCGTGGTCCGGCCGTTCGTGGCCGGCAAGCCGAGCTGCACCCCACAGACGGCGAAGGGCCACAAGGACCCGCACATGGTGTCGTTCGACGGCAACTCGTTCGAGGCCCAGGTGCTCGGCGAGTACGTGTACGTGCGGCCCACAGCCGGCAACAGCGGCCCCGAGCTGCGCGTGCGTCACGAGCGCACCAGCCCCGGCAGCGTCGGCCTCGCTCGCCCGACCAGCATCACCGCCGTCGCGATCACCGAGAGCAGCCGAAAGATCGAGATCTACTCCGGCACGGGCGTGCACGTGCGCATCGACGGGGTGCTGACGACGATCGCGACCGGTGACACGCTCGTGACCGGCAACCTCAGCATCACCGCGACCGCGGACGCGTTCCAGCTCTCGGCCACCGGGCTCGACGTCGTCGTCGACGTGTGGCAGGGCGGACCGCTCACGTTCCTCGACGTGACGGTCACCGCGGACAGCTCGTCGCCGATCGAGGGCTTCCTCGGCTCGCCGAACGGCAACGCCAACGACGACTTCAAGGGCTCCGACGGCGTCGTGCAGACCGTGGCCGATGCCCGCCTGCACGGCACCGCGTTCTACGCCTTCAGCAACTCGTGGCGGATCACGAACCCGGCCGCGTCGATGTTCACCGAGTCGTACGCCGGGTTCAACGATGCGAACCCGATCTACGACACGGCGGCGTTGGCGCCATACCGCCAGCAGGTGATCGACCTCCTCGGCGGGGTCACCAACCGCTGCGCCACCGAAGGTGGCGACGCCGGCTACCTCGTCGATGCGCTGGCACTGGAGCTGGCCAACGGCACGCCGATCAGCGAGCTCGGCAGCATCGCCTGCACGTACCTCGTGCGAGGGCAGGTGACGAGCGGACCCGACCACAGCGGGATCGACGCGGTGAACGTGACGATCACGGGCGTCGGCATGCAGCCGTGCACGGCCACCACCGACCTCAGCGGCTACTACTCGTGCACCGTCGGTGTCGACCTGGCCACGGTGGCGACGGCCGGCGGCTCGCTGCAGCTGCACCTCGCCGCGGCCTTCGTCGAGACACCGACCCAGACGATCGCCTCGAGCGACGTCGAGGTCGCGGGCAAGGCACCGCTGGCCGGCACCCTCTACGTGCCGGCGTCGATCGACGTCGACCCGAGCTACTTCCCGTCGCTCGACATCACCGGCACGATGCTCGGCGCCAACGGCGTGCCGATGGTCGGGCCGGTGAGCCTCACCGTCACCGAGTACGGGGCCAACAACGAGTACCTCGGTGCGCTGTACCACCCCGTGCTACCGAGCCTGGCGGACGGCAGCTACGACGTCATCCACGTCACCAACCGCAAGACCACACACGCCACCGTCGAAGTCAACTTCATCGGAACGGGATCGTGGGACTGGCGTTCGGTCCAGGTCAACAACATCGTGCGCGAGCGGCGCGTCGTGCCGTTCAACATCGACTACCGCCCGCCGGTGCTGCAGCTGACGGGTGCACTGACGAAGAACGGTACGGGCGACGGCCCCAGCAACGGCTTCTACGTCGACAGCTACAACGCGGCCGGGACGCGCATCGCCCGCCAGCAGGTCTCGGTCGTCGTCGGCCCGACCGGCATCTACTCGACGTCGCTGACCCTGCCGAACGGCGCCGTGCGCGCGGTGGTCGTGCAGCAGCACTTCAGCGGCGTCGGCGGGTTCGACGAGCACACCCAGGAGATCACCGGGCTCACGCCTGACGAGGTGCGGTCGGCGAACTACAGCTACGACTACCCCGGTCAGTCGCTGACGGTGAAGGGCACGATCAGCCTCAACGGCGTGCCGTTCAACGGCTACGTCCAGGTCTTCGTCCAGCCCTTCCTGGCCAATGGCGGCGCGCTCGGCGACACCATGGCCTACGCCAACACGGTCGACGGCGTGTACACGGTCACGTTCACGGTGGCCCAGGCCATCACGGCAGTCCGCCCCTACGTCGTCATCCCCACCGTCGGCTCGCCGTACGGGATCACCGGGCCGAAGGTCGCGCTGACGCCAGGCACCACGACCACGGTCGACATCACGGCCAACGACGCGCCGACGACGGTGAACCTGCACGGCAACGTGACGTGCGCCGGCGTGCCCCAGACCGACGCCTTCTTCCTCGATGCGACGACGTACGACGCGCAGGGCGGGACGGTGATCGGTCGCTTCTCGCCGCGCATCATCCCCAACGCAACCGGCGACTACACGCTGCCGTTCAAGGTCAACCGCGACGCGACGTACATCACGATGACGGGCACCAAGTGCGGCAGCCCGATCAACGTCGCTCGCAGCCTCACGCCGGGTACGGTCAACGACGTCCTGCTGAACGTCGAGACCTCGTCGTTGCGAGTGGTCGGCGTGATCACCGGCTCGCCCGAGCAGCTCGCCGACATGGCCGAGTCGGTGGAGGTGGACGTCATCGAGTACGACGCCCAGGGCCATCAGCTCGGCAACCCGTCGGAGTACAACGTCACCGCCACGCCGCACTTCAACGACATCGACGAGATCGTCTCGATCACCTACTCGGCACGCGGGTACCTGGCCTCCACGACTCGCACCGCGGTGGTCCAGCTGCGCTCGGGAGGCGGTTTCATCGACGAGAGCTCGTTCGCCGTCGTCGACGGTCCGAACACGATCGTCTACAACTTCGACTTCAACGGCACCGCGCCAGCGGGCACGCCGGTGGTGGTCAGTGGCACGATCACCGAGGACGGCGTCCCCCGAGTCAACGAGACGGTGACCGTGACCGTGACCAGCTACATGTTCACGGACTGGTCGCAGCCGTACGCACAGCTCGACTCGGTCGACGTGCAGGCAACCACGGACGACGCCGGCCGCTACTCGGTCATCATCCAAGCCGACGAGCTGGCGACGTTGGTGCGTGCGTCGGTGATCCGCGAGACGTCCGACCCCGAGGGATGGGTTCGAGCGATCGAGATCACACCGGGCACGTCCGGGTCGTTGACGATCGACATCGAGCTCGGGCAGACGCGGTTCCGCTTCGAAGGGACGATGACCCTGCAGCAGTGCACCTCCCCACTGGTGTTCCGCCGCGAGATCTGGGTGTCGGACGACCTCGACCTCGGCACGTCCTACGACTTCGACGCGCACACCTGGCCCGGAGCGACCAAGGTCTTCGACGAGCTCGTCGTGCCCGACCTCGACGCCCCCTACCACCACGACATCACCGCCCACCTGGACCCGTCGGCGCGCTTCATCGGCGTCGTCTACCGGGCCTGGAACAGCACGGGTGCGGGTGCGTTCGGCCTCACCCAGGCGGGCTACTACGGCGTCGGGGCCAACGAGACCTGCTGACCCGACGCTGAACCCGGGCTGGGTCAGTCGTCGCTGAAGAAGTCGTCGCCGAACGCACCGAGCTCGCTGAACCACTCACGACGCAACGGGGCGACCAAGCGCGCCCGGATCGAGGCGAGACGCGCCGTGCCTCGGGTGCCGGTCGGGTTGTTGGACGGGTCGTCGCGGTTCATCGTGGGGTCGGCGGCCCGGGGGGCGGACTCGCGTGCATCCATCCTGGTGCCCAGACCCACGGAATTCGAAACGCGCGCCCCGGAACTTTGCCTCGGCGCCGTCATGAACCGCGGTGGCCGACGTCGTCGGCTTCATGCAGCAGCGCCGACCGTCGACCTCCCTCATCGCCGCGTCGGCTGCCCTCGGCGCGTTCGCGCTGTCGGTGCTGAGCGGTGCGCCGCACCCGGCAGCAGCGGCCACGACGATCGTGGTCGACAGCACAGCGGATCCAGCGAGCCCGGCCACCGACGGCAACTGCACGCTGCGCGAGGCGGTGCAGGCCGCCAACACGGACACCGCTGTCGACGGCTGCCCGGCCGGATCAGGAGCTGACACGATCACCCTGCCGGCAGGCACGTTCACGATGCTCACCGGTTTGCGCGTCAGCGCACCGGTCACCTTCGTCGGTGCCAACAGCGGCCTCGACGCACGCAACACCGCGGCACGTGTCGCGCCGACGAGCGTCGTGCTGGATCCGCCGGCGGGGGCGACGACGCCGATCATGCTGTTCGAGATCAACTGCGTCGCCACGTCTCCGACCGGGTGCGCGACGCCGGTCGGGTTCGACGGCGTCGACCTGTCGACCGGGGCCACCACCGCGTCCGACCTGCTCGGCATCGTCGACTACTCCGCTCCGGCCGGCATGCCCGGGTCCGCGGCGAGCGCCGGCGTCGACGTGCGCAACTCGGTGCTGACCGGCTTCACCCTCGGCATCTACCCGAGCGGGCACGCCGCAACCATCACCGCCAACGTGCTCCGCGACAACAACCGCTCGGGTGCCGCCGCCGGCAACGGCATCTACAACGACTTCGTCTCCGACGGCGCGGTCATCACCGACAACCTGTTCGACGGCAACGACAACGCCGGCATCACCTACGACGGCACGCCGGCGGTGAACGCCAACGTCTCGTCCAACCTGACGATCGCCGACAACCAGTTCGTCAACGGCACCGGGAACGGCATCGTCGTGTCGAACGTGCACGGCGCCATCGTCACCGGCAACTACGTCAGCGAGCCCGGCGTCAACGGCATCACGGTGGCCTCGTCGGACCACGTCGTGCTCACCGACAACACGTTTGCGGGCGGGCGCCGCGGCATCCGCATCCGCGATGCGTACGACCCGGTGAACCCGCCCAACAGCACGCTGACGATCAGTGGCAACCGGATCGTCGCCAACACCGAGGCCGGCCTGCTGATCATCGCCGGCAGCGTCACCGGGTCGCTGACGGCAGACGGCAACTGGTGGGGCGCCAACGGCGGCCCGGGCTCCACGGGCGGCTCAGGACTCGTCGCCAACGGCATCGTCGGCGGCGCTGCACCAGTCGCGTCGTCGTGGATCACGATCGCCTGCCCGGCGCCGGTCACCGTCACGGCCGGCCAGACGGCGACGCTGTCGTTGGCCACCGGGCTCGGCGGCACGATCCCCTCACTCGGGTTCGGCTCCGTGTGGTACCCCGCTGCCGGCATCGGTGATCCGCTGGTGGCCTTCTCGTCGTCCGACACGGCCATTGCCACCGTGTCGCCGGCGGCGGTGCTGGCTCAGGGCAACGCTGCCACCAACGTCCAGGGCGTCGCCGCCGGGACCGCGTCCGTCGGCGTCGCGCTCGATCAGGAGCTGCTCTCGTGCCCGATCGTCGACGTCGACGCGCTCCCGCCGGCGACCACGAGCACGACCAGCACGACCAGCACGACAGCGACCACCACTCCCGCAACGACCAGCACGATCCGACCGGCGGTCCTGCCGGCGACAGGGAGCGGCACCGGGATGACGACCGGTGCAGCCGCCGCTGCGACCGCACTCGGCATGGCGCTGGTGTGGTTGGTCCGTCGCCGGCCGCTCACACCGCGCTGACCACACGGGGCTGATCACACGGGGCTGATCACACGAGCGTCACGGCACCAGCGTGAAGGTGACCACGATCCGGTAGCTGGTGTTCGTCGGCAGCCAGTTGGTCTTCGAGCAGGCCACGAGTGACACGCTCGGCTCCGGCGCGCTGAGTCCGGCGTTGTAGATCGTCGTCGAACTGGTGCCGGTCAGGTTGCGGTGGTGGTACACGTAGGTGAACGACTGCCCGTCGGCACCGGTGAGCGTCATCGTCGCACCCGGGCCGAGCAGGTGCAGCCAGTAGAAGATCCCGCCATGCGTCGTGCGGTGGCCGAAGAGCACCATGTGGCTCGGCGCCGTTCGTGTGGCCGCACCTGTCTGCGGCCAGCGGCCGACGAGACCCGAATCGACCACCCGTGAACCGACCTCGTCGAGCACCGTCACATCGATGCCCAACGACGGCACCGTCAGCCGGTACGGCAACGGGGAGACCGGCGGCGGAGGCGGGGGTGGCGGCACGACGTTCACCGGCGCGGGCAGGTAGCCGAACGCCGGGGAACCCGTGAAGTACCCGGCGACGTCGACGATCACCTGTGCACCGGACTGCGTGTAGATCGCCACGCCACGGTCGGACGTGCGCAGGATCGCGTGGTTGGCCACGGTCTGGCCGGGCGCCGACGCGTTCAGGTTGCTCGTCGCGGGAATCGGGGTGCGAGCCGGGTACCCGGTGAAGTACCCCGCTGCGCGCGTCTCGGTGGCCGTCAGGTTGACGACGACGGCCGAGGCGCCGGACCGACCCGCGAAGTCGAGCTCGGCCACCCACCCCGCGTACATCCGCCCGTACATCGGGTTGCTGCGCGTGTCGAGGACGCGGGTCGGCGCGCTCGGCACGAACAGCCCATCGGTGGAGGCCAGCGCCGTCGGGCCGGTGATGTAGCCGGCGATGTCGACGATCAGGTGCGTCGTCAAGGACGTGAACAGGTCGATCGAACGGACGCCACCGACGACGCCGATCGGCACGATCGCCTGGTTGGCGCTGGTCTGTCCGGGGCCGTCGCTGTTCAAGCTCGACGTGGCCGGACGGGTGGTGTTCGAGGCGAAGGCGGTGACGAACCCCGAGCCGACGGACTCGGTGAGGGTGAGGTTGACGACGACCGCTGCGGCCGTCGTCGGCACGGACGCGGGAAGCGCGACCCGCTCGACGAGACCGGCGCTCGTTCGCGTCCCGCGGCCGCGGGTGTCGAGGATGCGCGCCGCCTGGTCGAACCCGACGAAGCGACCGGCCGCGACCGCCACCGCGGTCGGCACGTACGCGCCGAGCACGTCGACGACGATCTGCGCCCAGCTCTGCACGAAGACGTCGACGCATCCGCCGGCCCCGAGGCGCACCGTGACGAGGTTGGCGATCGTCTGGCCCACTCGTTCGACGTTGAGGCTGGATGCATCGGGTCGTGGAACACCGGTCGGGGACACCGTGACGAAGCCGGGTCCTGTGGCCCCGGTGATCGTGATGTTGAGGACGGCAGCGGTCGCGTTGGCCGCGACGCCCGCCCGCCCGGCGACCTGGACGCGAATCGTGTTGGCGTCGAGGTAGGTGAAGCCGCCGACGCTCTGGTCCGGACGCGTGTCGGCGAGTCGGGTCGGTGACGATGCGGTGAAGTACGACGCGCCGCTGGGAGGTGCTGCCGCTGCACGTCCGGCGATCGCCAACCGCCCGACCGTGACCACCGCTGCCGCGGCGAGCAGGCGGCGTCGGGACATCGACCACGGAACCGAGTGATCCTCCACGTGCGACGTCACGCGGGTGGCACCACCGGGCCGCGGCGGCCGGCCGACTCCGTCGCGGGGACGACCAACAGGTCGTTCGGCGCGCAATCGAGGGCGCGGCACAGCGCCGCCAGCGTCGCCAGGCGGACCTCTCGTGGTTGGCCGGTGAGCAGGGCGCTGACCGATGCCGACGTCAGCTCGTAGCCGGCGCGATCGCGCAGGGCGCGACGCAGTTCGGCGGCCGACCAGATGCCGCGCTCGGCCGCAGCCATGCGCAGCCGCCAGCCGATCCGGCCCGGGTTGTCGGCGTCGGTCATCAGCGGAAGAGACGCCACGATCGTCGTTCGATCACGCCGGTCGACCCCGTTTTGCACGAGATCCTCGAGTCGCTGCGACTCGACCGCACCGCAGGTGAAGCGGCGTCATCGATCTCGCCTCTCGACGTCCAGGTCACATGACTGCCGAGCTCTCTCTCCATGGCCTCGCCGAAGGGGTGGCCCTTGCCCGGCTGTCAGAGCTCGGCGTTCCTCCGTCGGCGGCGCGCATGGCACCGTTCGGGCCCACCGGTCGACGGTGGACCGTGATGGTCGGCATGCACGTCTTCGCCCTCGACGTCGATCCACCGTGCATCGAGACCGGGTCCGTGCGCGCCTCGGTCTGGTTCTCCGACGTGGAGATCGTCGACCGTGCCACGATGTCCGAGGTGCTGGCCTCGTCGCCGCATCCGCGCTGCAACGTCGGCAGCGCCCGGGTGACGATGGAGCGCGTCCAGCAGCGCGAGATCGTCGAGCGGGCCCGTGACACGCGGATCATCGCCAACTCCACCGGTCTGCTCGGGGGGCTCGTCGTGATCGCCGTGCTCATCGGCGGCGGTCCACTTCTGTGGCCGGTGGCGGTCGCCGGCACCGCGGTGGTGACCACCCTGGTCATGCACCTTCGGTCCCGGCACCAGGTCCAGCAGATGCGGCGACGTCCACGTGACGGCTCGCCAGTCGCTCTGCCCGCGTCCGCCCGGCGATCCTGAGCGTCGCACCGATGGAACGCACCAGGTTCACCGCGCTCGTCACCGTGTCGCTCGCCGCGGCCGCCGTCGGATGCATCGGCGTGCTCGGCAACGGCGCCGTCGCCGCAACACCGCCGCCGCAGATCGGCGTCGCCGTCGAGCTCGTCGCCGACGGCACCAGCCCGTTCGATCCCGCCGCCGGCGCCGGGCTGGACACCGACTCGACGAATGCCATCGTGCGAACGCTCGACCAGGTCAGGTACCACGTCGAGTACCAGTTCAACCACGTCTCGGCGGTACCACGGACGCTCGTGCTCACCGCCGGCAACGCGTCGTTCGTCGCCGTACCGGGCGCCTGCCAGGCGGGGTCGATCTCCCCGCTCGGCGACACGCTGACCTGCCAGCCGGCGGCCACGTCCACGGCCGGGATCGCCGGCGGGTTCGACGTCGACGTGCTCGTCGGGGCGGTCGCCGATGGCTCCGTCGTCACGATGACGGCCACGGCCTCGGCGGCGGGAACCACCGCCACCGACACCGCACCGGACGTCGTCGCCACGGCGGTGCCGCGCTGGGACCTCAGCGCGCTGACCAACGGCGAGGTGCTCTCGGCGGACGTTCGCGATGCCGCCGGAGGCACGCGAAACGGGTTCGTCGTCTCGATCCCGATCACGGTCGAGGCCGATCTCGCGGTCAACGACGGTCGCGGCACCGAAGCCCTCGGCCTCGCCGACCTCCACTTCTCGCTCGACCTGAGCGCGCTGCAGAACAACGGTGCCGCGCAGCCGACGCAGCCGGATTGGACGCTGCTCGACTTCACCGATCCGTCGCTCGGCACCCTCGAGCCGTGCTCGCCCCAACGCCTCGCGGCACAGCTCCGTCCGTACGGCACGATCGGCGACCCGGGCACCGGGGCCGACTCCGCCACCGACTCGGGCTCGTGGACCTGCACGCAGGCGGGCCCGGGACAACCGATCGACGTCGTCGTCTCCGGCGCGGCGCTGAGCACGTCCCACTTCCCCACGCAAGGCCCGCTCGGCTACCCGCTCGCACCGCGCAAGATCGTGCTCTCCGGACAGGTGGCGGTGTTCGTCGATCTGGCCTACATCCAGAGCATCCTGCCGCCACCCGCCGGCGGTGAGTTCCCCGTGCGCTGGACGGTCAGCGGGTTCGATCCGGTCGGCGCGTCCGGCGGCTCGAACTACGGGGCCGGCATCGAGCCGCTGTTCGACAACAGCGACCAGGCGACGATCACCGAGTACTACTGCTGCGGCGGTTGGGACTCGTACTACGTCAACTCGTACCAGGAGATGGACGTCGACCACCCGTCCTACGGGCCGGGGATCTACTTCGATGCCCGGCCGTCGTTCCTCGAGCCGACGCACTCGGTCTTCATCCCGACCCAGACCCAGCAGGACCACGCCGGCGATGGCGTCGTGGTTCCCGGCGACCAGTTCGCGTTGCTGATGGGCCGATCGGGGAACGGCACTGCAGTGCCGTTCGGCTCGGCGATGTGCGCCATGATCGACCCCGCACAGACCGTGCTGGTCGACAGCCCGCCGATCATCCGCAGCACCGTCGATGCCACCCCCGGCCCGAACTACGGGCACACGACCGGAACCACGCTGGTGCCGACCTCCGGGCCGGTGATCGCCCAGTCGACGTCATCCGACACGGGCGTCGGCGACCCGACGGCGCCCTACGACGACTCGGTGGCGTTCGTCGTCGAGTACGGCACCGGCCCGTGGACGGCGTCGAACAGCACGTGCAACGACGCCGACTCGCCGACGGGCTGGACCACCGACCCGTCCACCACCGCCGGCGCCGCAGGCGGCGTCTACCCGGCGGTGACGAAGGTCCGCGTGCGAGCGATCAACCCGCTCGGTCCGCACGATGCGATGCGCGCCTTCGTGTCGCTGCGCGCCGTCGGCGGCGCGACGACCGCCGGCTACCTCTGGTCGCACGCCACCTACGGCGATTGGAGCGGCCCCACCTGGACCGGCACGGCCGACAGCTGGAACAGCACCGGCTACGACCCGATCGCCCACACCAACGTCCACTACGGCGATCGGGTCCGGCTGGCCGACCGATCGCTCGTGGTGGTCAAGCAGGTCACCGATGACGGCCTCCCCAAGGTCCCCGGCGACGTCGTCGACTTCACGCTCACGGCGACGTTGCGCGGCAACGCCTCCAGCTTCGTCCGCCTGGTCGACACCTTGCCGGCAGGCGTGTCGTTGGTGTCCTCCGACCCAGCCCCCGCTTCGGTCGTCGGATCGGACGTGACGTGGGAGTGGGGCGTCACCCCGGGACCGACCACGTACACCGTGCACTACTCGGTGCGCGTCGACGCCGACGCACCACCGGGCTCGACGCTCGTCAACTCGGTCGTCGGATCGGCAGAGGGTCTGGCGCAGGAGGGCAGCGTGCTGACCTCCTACGCGGCGATCCACACGGCAACGCCGTTCCGACAGCTCGACGTGTGGAAGTCGACGCCGGACGACGTGGTCGAGATCACCGATCCGGTGCACTTCACGCTGCACGCACGGAACGCGTCGAACTCGACGTTGGACGACGTCGACCTGATCGACGTGCTGCCCTGGCAGGCCGACGGACGCAACCCGGCATCCGCGTTCCACGGCGCCTGGGCGTTGCAGCCGGTCGTCGCCGATCCGTCGTTGACGATTCGCGTCACCAACGCCGCGCCATCGACCATCGACGACGACCCTGCGGCCGCGAGCAACGGCGCCGGCGGCGCGACGATCTGGTGCGACCCTGTGCAGTTCGGCACCGCCGGCTGCCCGACTGGCTGGGCCGACTCGACCGCGATCCGAGTCGGCAGCGAATCCCTGGCCGGAGGCGACGAGATCGCCGTCGACCTGACGATGTTGCCCAGCGCGAACGCCCACGCCGATCGCTACGCCAACGCCTGGACCGGGCGCTACGCGGGCGCAGGGTTCGAGGCACGCTCCGACGAGGTCGACGTCACCGTCGTCGCATCGGGGATCACGGCCACGGTCGTGTGCGCGACGACTGGTCAGACGATCCCGGGGATCGGGGTGACCATCGAGCCGATCGGCGCCACGGGCGCCACCGACGGCAACGGGCGATTCGCCCTCGGCCGAGTGCTGCACTCGGGCTCGTACACGGTGGGGTTCGACGTCGCTCAGCTGAGCGGGTGGACCATCGACGGATCGACGGAGCAGACCGTCGTCGTCGGCGTCGACAGCGATGCCGTCGTCACCCTGTCGGCGTGTCCGCCGGTGCCGCCGGAGACGACCGCACCGACGACCACCGTGCTTGCGGTCTCACCGCCGACCACCGTGGTCGCCGCCACCACCCTGCCACCGGTCAACGGTCATCTGCCGGCCACCGGCGCCGACGTCGGCACGACCATCGTCGTTGCCGTCCTCGCCGCCGTCGGTGGGCTCGCGTTGATCGTCCTCGGACGGCGCCGCCGCCAGCTCAGCTGACCGTCTGGCCGTAGCCGTCGGCGACGGCCCGGGCGATGAGCAGCCGCCACAGCGCGACGGCTGCCGGCGCGTGGTCGGCGTCGCGTCGCCGACACAGCACGTAGTCGGCCACGATCCCACGACGGAGGCCGAGGCAGACCCATTCCGCATCGGCGAACACCGCCGACTGTGCATCGGTCAACACGAGCCCACCGACCGATCGAGCGATCTCGAACGCAGCCTGGGTGTCGGGCGCGGACATCGTTCGCACATGCTCGACGCCGGCCAGGTGGACGTCGCGGTGGGAGACACCGTTCCTGCCACCGATCGACACGACGGTCTCACCGGCCATCTCGGCGGCATCGATCTCGCCGGATCGAGCCAGCCGGTGGCCGGTCGGCGCGAAGACCACCGTGGGCGCCGACTTCAACAGGATCATCTCGACGTTCGGGAGGTTGGGCCGCGTCTCGCTGCTGTTGATCGCCAACCCGATGTCGGCCTCGCCCGCGTCGACCATCCGCGCCGAGCCGTTGCCGCGGACGTACTCCGTCTCCAGGTGCACCGTGCCGAGCGCGCCCTGCAGCACCGGGAGCGCAGCGACGAGCCAGGTGACCAGCGGCGTGCGATGCCCGGCGACCCGGATCACCGAGGTCGCCCCGCCCTGGATCCTGCTCGCTTCGCGCAGCACCGCCTCGCGCTGATCGAGAAACGCACGCAGGTACGGCAGCACCCGCTCGCCCGGCTCGGTGAGGCGCGCCCCGGCAGCGTCCCGATCGAACATCGTCACGCCGAGGCTGCGCTCGAGCTGCTGCACGTGTGCCGAGACCGACGGCTGCGAGAGGTACAGCTTCGCGGCAGCTCGACGGAACGAGCCGACTTCCGCAACGGCGACCGCGCATTCAGCTTGGACAGGGGTGACGCTCATCGGTCTCCCGTCGACGGCGCTGGTGTGCGCGAACCGTAACGCTGTCGAGGACCCTTCACGAGATGTGGAGACGAGTAGGGCGACGAGCGATGATGCGACCGCGGGCCACGGCTAGTTGCGTTGCGCTGCCCGGCCGCCGCGGCGGCGACGGGCAACGAGGATCACGAACGCGCCGCCGGCGAACATGGCCACACCGATCGCCAGCATGGCGCCGACATCCATGCCCGTGTGCGGCAGCGGCCGCGTCACCTTGGGCACGGTGGTCGTCGGTGTGATCGGCGGTTGGTTGGCAGCAGCGTCGACGGTGACCCGAGCGATGTCGTCCTCCGTCGTCACACCGTTGCCCGGTGTCGAGTCGACGTCGGTCTGGTCGGCCGTCATCACCTCGACGATGTTGGTCTGTGCCCCGACCGCAACGATCGTGGCGTCGTAGCTCAGCGTGATCGTCTGCCCGGCGCCGATCGACGGGACCGTCCAGGTGATGGTCGACCCAGTCGCGGAGACCGTCCCACCACCGGTCGAGCTCAGGGACGCTCCCTGGAGCCCGAGCCCGGCCGGCAGCGTGTCGACGATGGTCACACCTGTCGCGGTGTGCGGGCCGGCGTTGTTGAGCGCGATGGTGAAGTGCACCGTGCTGCCGACCGTGGCGGTCGTCGTCGACGCCGTCTTGGCCAACGACAGATCGATCAGCTGGGGCACCTCGACACAGGCCGTGGCGGACATCGGATCGCCGAACGCTTCGCTGCGCGTGGGCCGCACCGTGCGGGCAGGCAGTGCTGCGGCGATCGCCGCCACGCCGGAGATCACCGGCGTGGCCGTGGTCGAGTTCCACAACCCGGTGCCGGTCTCGCCGTTGTCGTTGATGCAGTCGAAGACGTGCTCGGCGATGATCGCCGTGGTGTCCACGACGACACTGACCGTGTACGAATGCGTTGCACCGGCGGCGATGGTGACGCCGCTGGCGACGGTCTGGTCGGCGGCGCCGTCGAACCCGGCGTTGACCGCAACGTCACCGGGGGCGGTGTTGACGACCGAGGCGTCCAGCACGGTGATGCCTGCCCCGAAGCCAAACGTGTCGGTCAGGGTGTAGGCGCCGTCTCCGTCACCGACGTTGTCGACGGTGATGGTGTAGTCCAGCGTGTAGCGACCGACGACATCTCCGGCGACGAGCACGCCGGCCTGCTTGGTGACCCGCAGGTCGGACAGCGGTGCCGGCACACAGGCGCTCGCCGGGCCGCTGCCCCACGGGCTGTCGAGCTGAGCGGTGTTGAGGAAGCCGGTGCCGTCACCTGACGTGTCGGTGCAGTCCGCCTCGTCGGCGTTGATCGTCGGCGGCACGGTGGCGGTCACGGTGACCGTGTACTCGTGCGTGGCCATCCCGGTGATCAGCTCGTCGGCCACCACGATGGTGTCGGCGATGCCGTCCCACGAGGCGCTCGGCGTCGGCGTCGCTGCATCGGCAGCGGCGATCGTTGCGCCCGTCACCGTGATGTCGCCGCCGAACTGCAGCGTGTCGTCGAGGTCGTAGTGGCCTGCGCCCGTGCTCGAGTTGGTGACGGTCAGGCGGTAGGTCAGGTCGTAGCCACCGGCGGCGTTGCGCGTCGGGCCGCTGACGACCGTCTTGGTCACGGTGAGCGTGGCCGTCGGCGGCGGGACGCATGCGTCCACGGTCTGCGTCCGGCGGGGCTGGTGAGCGTTGCGTCGTTGCGCAGACCCGTTCCGGTCTCGCCGGTGTCGAGGCTGCAGTCGGCCGCCGTGGTCGAGGCGACGTCCTCGGTGTTGGCCGTGACGACCACCGTGTAGGTGTGCGTCGCGTGACCCCGAATCGGCTGATCCGCGACCAGGGTGAGATCGGTGACACCGTCCCACGTGCTGCTGACCACCGGCGTGTCGCCCATGGCCGTGCTCGTCGCCGTTGCGGTGGCGCTGTCGACGGCGATGCCGGCGCCGAAGCGCAGCTGGTCGGTGAGCGTGTAGCGGCCCGGGCCGTCGCCAACGTTGGTGACGACGACGTCGTAGGTCACCGTCGACGTGCCATCGCCGTTGAGCACGGTCCCGGTGACGGTCTTGGCCACCGACAGGTTCGGATCGGCCACCGGCTGGCAGGCCGAGTCGTCGACCGCCGTACCGGCGTAGTTCAAGGTGGCGGTGTTGAGGTAGCCCGAGGCGCCAGGCCCGCCGGTGCACGCACCCTCACCGGGCGTGACGAGCAAGGGATCGACGACGACGATCACCCGGTAGGAGTGGATGCCACCAGCGGGGATGAACACGGCGGTGGTCACCGTCGTGTCGTCCACGCCGTTCCAGCTCGCGCTGGCCGGGTTCGGACCGCTGACCGTCGTGGCGGTCGCCGAGATGATCGTGATGGCCCCACCGAACGACAGCGAGTCGGTGAGGTCATAGGTGCCAGCGCCGCCGGTGTTGGTGGCGGAGATCATGTAGGTGATGGTGTCGCGGCCGTCGGTGCCGTGGACCGGCGTGGCCGCCGATTTGGCGATGTGGATGTCGGGATCGGGCTCGGGCTCACAGGCCAGCGCGGTCGTCGTCGTGTTCGAGAACGTCAGCGCTGCGGTGTTGAGGAAGCCGGTCCCGGACTCGGTGGTGGCCAGCTCGCAGTCGGTCGCCTCGATCGAGGTCGCGCCGGCAACCGAGCCCGTGACGGTGACCGTGTAGACCTCCTGGGTCTGGGCGGCGATCGGGTCGGCGTTGACGACCGAGGTGACCGTCGTGCCGTTCCAGCCGGCGACGATCACACCGTTCGGATCGGTCATCACCGCCGCGTCGATGGTGATCCCGTCGCCGAACATCAACGTGTCCGCCAAGTCGTACAGGCCTGCGCCGTCACCGGTGTTGGCGACGCGGATCTCATAGGTGCGGGTGAACGCACCGGTCGCGTCGACGGTGGCCGGACCGACCACCGTCTTGGTGATCGAGACGATGGCCTTCGGGATCGGGGCACAGGCAGCCGCGGTCTCGTCACCGTCGAGCACGTGCACGGTTGCCTCGTTCATGAAGCCGAGGTCCGGGGGCGAGCCGGCACCGCAGTCACGCACCGAGTCGGGCACCGACGGGGCCACGGTGCTGAGCACGTCGACGTGGTAGCGGTGGAGGCCGCCCGGGGCGAGTGTCCGGGCCACGGTGACGATCGCCGGCAACGGGTCGGCCGAGAGCCCACCCGGGATGGTGTTGGAGACCGTGGCGCTGTCGACCGTGACGCCTGCCGGGAAGTGCGTGCTGTCATCGAGCGTGTACGTGCCCCAGCCGGCTCCGCTGTTGGTGACGTCGATGTCGTAGCCGATCAGGAAGCGTCCGTCGGCCTGCAGCACGGGCGCGCCCGACACGGTCTTGGTGACGACGATGTCGGGCAGTGGCGCGGGTTCGCAGGCGTTGGCCGTCTGGCTCCCTGCGCCGGTGGTCAGCGTCGTCTCGTTGCGGAAGCCGGTACCGGTCTCGCCGGCATCGACGGTGCAGTCGGCCGCAGTGGCTGTGGTGAGGCCCAACGTGTTGGCCACCACGGTGACCGAGTAGGTGTGCGTGGCCCGCCCTGCGATCGCCACCGCGGTGGCGATCCTGGTGTCGGTGGAAGCGTCGAAGCCAGCGTTCGTGGGGATCGAGCCGGGGCTCGAGTTGGCCACGGCGACCGACACGACGGCGATCCCGCTGCCGAAGTGCAGCTGGTCGTCGAGGTCGTAGCGACCGGGACCGTCGGCGGTGTTGGTGACCACGATCTGGTACGTCAGGCTCGACGTGCCATCGCCGTTGTCGATCGGGCCGGCGGTGACCGACTTGGCGATCGTCAGCTGCGGATCGGGAACCGACCCGCAGCCGGTGTCCGTGGCGGTGCTGCCCTCCGCGGTAGCAGACGCTTCGTTGAGGAAGCCGGTGCCGGTCTCCCCGCCTTCGATGATGCAGTTGCCGGCCGTGGACGTCGCGGTCGCCGGATCGACGGTGGCAACGACGGTGACCGTGTACGTGTGCGTGGCCGCGTGGGCGATCGGAGCTGCGGCGACGACCGCCGTGTCCGTCAGGCCGTTCCACGTCGCCGACGGGATGATCCCGACCTGGTCGACGGTGATCGATGCCGAGAGCACCGACACGGCGGCGCCGAAGCGCAACGAGTCAGCGAGCGCGTAGGTGGTGTCCGCGCCGGCGTTGGTGACGGTGATCGTGTAGACCGCGGTGTACTGACCGGTGCCGGGGTCGAAGGTGATCGTCGGGTCGGTCTTGTCGACGGCGATCTCACCGAGCACGTCGACCGTGGCGTCGTCAGTGGCGTGAACGTCGGGCACCCCGGGCAGATCCGCGCCCGACCCGTCGACCGGGTTGCCGGTGACGTCGGCGACGTTGACGAAGTCGGTGAACACGGCAGCGAGGGTGCACGTACCGGTCCAGACCTCGCCGACGTCGAGTCGCCCGTTGCCGTTCGGGTCCGGGTCGATCGAGATCGGCGAGCAGGTGTTGTCGACCAACGTGACGCTGCCGAGAGCGGTGTCGCCGGTGTTGGTGATGGTGAAGTCGAAGGTGACCGGTGCGCCGTAGGCCGCGTTGTGGACCGCGCCGTCAGCGGTCCCACGAGCCACCTTGACCAGCGACACCGACGGGGCGACGACGTCCACCGACGCGGTGTCGGTGGTGGTGATGTCGTCGGACGGATCGGTCAGGTCACCACCGGGGACGTCGGCTGCCGCAGTCGCCGTGTTGAGCAGATCGGTGGTCATCGTCGTCTCGACGTAGAAGGTCACGCTGGCGCCCGGCAGGAGCACGGCCGGGTTGCCCGACAGCACGACGACGTCGGCGTTCGACGCGATGCCGAGCAGCGGGTCGGTCAGGGTGACACCGAACAACGTGACGGTGCTCGTGTTGGTGATCGTGAAGACGTAGGTGATCGGTGTGCCGGCGATGCCGGTGACGAGCTCGCCGCCCGGTGCACTGGCGCCGGCGTCATGACCGAGGTAGACGGTCTTGGCCAGGGTGATGCCGGTCGAGGTGGTCGCCGGCACGGTGACGCCGTCGGTGGCCGTGACATCCGGGCCTCGCGGCGGGGTACCAGTGGCGGTGGCTGCGTTGGTGACGTGCCCGGCGTCGAGGTCGGGCTGTCCGATGGTGTACGTCGCCGAGCAGGTGACTCCCAGATCGGCGGTCGACTGGCCGACCGCGAGCACGATCGAACCGTTGGCGATCGGCGAGCAGGTGATCGCCGACAGGCCCGGCAGGGCGTCGGTGATGGTGACCGCGGTGAGCGGCACGTTGCCGGTGTTGGTGACCGCGAACGAGTAGGTGATGACGTTGCCCACGGCCGTGTAGGTCGCCAGGTCGGCGGTCTTGTCGATCGAGATCGACGGACGGGCGACGGGGTTCGACGGGGTGCAGGACGAGCACGTTCCGCCGGTGGAGGTGACGACGTTGGCGACGTTGGTAGCCGCCGGCGGCAGGGCGCCGACGGTGAGCGTGAACGTGCGCGTCACCGAGCTGTTCGCCGGGACCGTGATCGTCTGGGTGCAGGACGTGCCGGCAGCCGACGGGGCGGTGCACGACCAGCCCTCGCCCGAGCCGGTGTAGGTCGTGTTGGCGGGGACCACGTCGCTGAGCGTGGTGGTGCCTGCCGAGCCGCCGGTGTTGGTCGTGACGATCGTGTAGACCACCGTGTCACCGGCGAACACGGGCGTGCTGGTCGTGGCCGGCTGCCCGTTGACGGTGGTGACGACCTTGGTCGTGTCGAGAACGGGAACCGTCGGGTTGTTCGGGTTGCAGGAGCTACATGTGCCACCGCTGGAGGCAACGACGTTGCCCACGGTGAGCGTGCCCGCCGGCAAGACGCCGACGGTGAGCGTGAAGGTGCGCGTCACCGAGCTGTTCGCCGCCACGGAGACCGTCTGCGTGCAGGACGTGCCGGCAACCGACGGGGCGGTGCACGACCAGCCCTCGGCGGACCCCGTGTAGGAGGTGTTGACCGGGACGACGTCCGTGAGCGTCGTCGATGCGAGCGTGCCACCGGTGTTGGTGGTGACGATCGAGTAGACGACGACGTCGCCGGCCTTCACCTGCGTCGCCGCGGTCGCCGCTGCACCGTTCACCGTCGACACGACCTTCGTCGTGTCGAGCACGGGAACCGTCGGGTTGTTCGGGTTGCACGACGAGCACGTGCCACCGCTGGACGCCACGACGTTGCCGACCGTGATCGTGCCAGCGGGCAGCGAGCCGACCGTGAGCGTGAAGGTGCGCGTCACCGAGCTGTTGGCAGGCACGTTGATGTTCTGCGTGCACGACGTGCCCGCAGCGGCGGGCGCAGTGCAGGACCAACCTTCGGCGGAGCCGGTGTAGGAGGTGTTCGTCGGCACGATGTCCGTGAGCGTCGTGGTGCCGGCCGAGCCGCCGGTGTTGGTGGTGACGATCGTGTACGCGATGACGTCGCCGGCCTTCACCTGCGTCGCCGCGGTCGCGGTCGCGCCGTTCACCGTGGTCACGACCTTCGTCGTGTCGAGCACCGGGACCGTCGGGTTGTTCGGGTTGCACGAGGTGCAGGTGCCGCCGCTCGAGGCGACCACGTTGCCCACGGTCTGCGTCCCGGCCGGCAAGACCCCGACGGTGAGCGTGAACGTCTGGGTGATCGAGCCGTTGGCCGGGACCGAGACGAGCTGGGTGCACGAGGTGCCCGCGGCTGCGGGCGCGGTGCAGGACCAACCCTCACCGGAACCGGTGTAGGACGTGTTCGTCGGGACGACGTCGGTGAGCGTCGTCGAGCCGATCGAGCCGCCAGTGTTGGTGGTGACGATCGAGTAGACCACGACATCGCCGGCCTTGACCTGTGTCGCCGCCGTCGCTGCGACGCCGTTGACCGTGGTCACGACCTTCGTCGTGTTCAACACCGGGACCGTCGGGTTGTTCGGGTTGCACGACGTGCACGTGCCGCCGCTCGAGGCGACCACGTTGCCCACGGTGAGCGTCCCCGCCGGCAGAGCGCCGACGGTGAGCGTGAACGTGCGCGTCACCGAGCTGTTCGCCGGCACGTTGATGTTCTGGGTGCACGAGGTGCCCGCCGCGGCGGGCGCGGCGCAGGACCAGCCCTCACCGGTACCGGTGTACGTCGTGTTGACCGGGACCACATCAGTCAGCGTGGTCGTGCCGGCCGAGCCACCGGTGTTGGTCGTGACGATCGAGTAGACGACGACGTCACCGGCCTTCACCTGCGTCGCCGCCGTCGCTGCGACGCCGTTGACGGTGGTGACCACCTTCGTGGAGTCGAGCACGGGGACCGTCGGGTTGTTCGGGTTGCAGGAGCTGCAGGTGCCGGCGCTGGACGCAACGAGGTTGCCGACCGTCAGCGTCCCCGCCGGCAACGTGCCGACCGTGAGCGTGAACGTGCGCGTCACTGCGCTGTTCGCCGGCACGGAGATCGTCTGCGTGCAGGACGTGCCTGCGGCTGCCGGCGCAACGCAGGACCAGCCCTCACCGGAGCCGGTGTACGAGGTGTTGACCGGGACGACGTCCGTGAGCGTCGTGGTGCCGGCCGAGCCACCGGTGTTGGTGGTGACGATCGTGTAGACGACGACGTCGCCGGCCTTCACCTGCGTCGCCGCGGTCGCGGCCGCGCCGTTGACCGTCGTCACGACCTTCGTCGTGTTCAGACCGGGAGTGGTCGGGTTCGATGGGTTGCACGACGAGCAGGTGCCACCGCTGGAGGCAACGACGTTGCCAACGGTGAGCGTGCCCGCCGGCAACGTGCCGACCGTGAGCGTGAACGTCCGCGTCACCGAGCTGTTGGCGGCGACGTTGACGTTCTGCGTGCACGACGTGCCCGCAGGAGCCGGGGCCGAGCACGACCAGCCCTCGGCGGTGCCCGTGTACGTGGTGTTCGCGGGCACGACGTCCGTGAGCGTGGTGGTACCGGCCGAGCCACCGGTGTTGGTGGTGACGATCGTGTACATGATCACGTCGCCGGTGCCCACGACCGTGGCACTGGTGGCGGCGCTGCCGTTGACCGTGGTGACGACCTTCGTCGTGTTCAGGGCGGGCGTGGTCGGGTTCGACGGGTTGCACGACGAGCACGTTCCCCCGGTCGATGCGACGACGTTGCCGACCGTGAGGGTGCCCACCGGCAGGGTGCCGACGGTCAACGTGAAGGTGTTGGTGACGGATCCGTTGGCCGGCACGTTGATGTTCTGCGTGCACGACGTGCCCGCAGCTGCGGGGGCAGTGCACGACCAGCCCTCACCGGAGCCCGTGTAGGAGGTGTTCGTCGGGACGACGTCCGTGAGCGTCGTGGAGCCGGCCGAGCCACCGCTGTTCGTGGTGACGATCGTGTACACGATGACGTCGCCGGCCTTCACCTGCGTCGCCGCCGACGCAGCCGCACCGTTGACCGTGGTGACGACCTTCGTCGTGTTCAACACGGGGTTCGTGGGGTTCGACGGGTTGCACGACGTGCAGGTACCGCCCGTCGACGCAACGAGGTTGGCGACGGTCTGCGTGCCGGCCGGTAGCGCACCGACGGTGAGCGTGAACGTCCGGGTGATCGAGCCATTGGCCGGGACCGAGATCAGTTGCGTGCACGAGGTGCCCGCGGCCGCCGGAGCGGTGCACGACCAGCCCTCACCGGTACCGGTGTAGGTCGTGTTCGTCGGGACGACATCGGTGAGCGTCGTCGAGCCGATCGAGCCGCCGGTGTTGGTGGTGACGATCGAGTAGACGACCACGTCGCCGGCCTTGACCTGCGTCGCCGCCGACGCCGCCGCACCGTTCACCGTGGTCACGACCTTCGTCGTGTTCAGCACCGGCACGGTCGGGTTGTTCGGGTTGCACGACGAGCAGGTGCCACCACTGGAGGCAACGACGTTGCCAACCGTCTGCGTGCCCGCCGGCAACGTGCCGACCGTGAGCGTGAACGTCCGCGTCACCGAGCTGTTCGCCGGCACGGAGATCGTCTGCGTGCAGGACGTGCCTGCGGCTGCCGGCGCGACGCAGGACCAGCCCTCACCGGAGCCCGTGTAGGACGTGTTCGTCGGGACGACATCGGTCAGCGTGGTCGTCCCGGCCGAGCCGCCGGTGTTGGTCGTGACGATGGTGTAGACGACGACGTCACCGGCCTTCACCTGCGTGGCCGCCGTCGCCGCCGCACCGTTCACCGAGGTGACCACCTTGGTCGTGTTCAGCACCGGCGCGGTCGGGTTGTTCGGGTTGCACGACGAGCAGGTGCCACCGCTCGACGCCACGACGTTGCCCACGGTCTGCGTGCCGGCCGGCAACGTGCCCACGGTGAGCGTGAACGTGCGTGTCACCGAGCTGTTCGCCGCCACCGAGACGACTTGGGTGCACGAGGTTCCCGCAGCCGCCGGCGCGACGCAGGACCAGCCCTCACCGGACCCGGTGTACGAGGTGTTGACCGGGACCACATCGGTGAGCGTCGTGGTGCCCGCCGAGCCACCGGTGTTGGTGGTGACGATCGAGTACACGATGACGTCGCCGGCCTTCACCTGCGTCGCCGCGGTCGCCGCTGCACCGTTCACCGTCGACACGACCTTCGTCGTGTTCAGCACCGGGACCGTTGGGTTGTTCGGGTTGCACGACGAGCACGTGCCCACGCTCGACGCAACGACGTTGCCGACCGTTTGCGTGCCGGCCGGCAAGGTGCCGACAGTGAGCGTGAACGTGCGCGTCACCGAGCTGTTCGCAGCAACGTTGACGTTCTGCGTGCACGACGTGCCTGCCGGTGCGGGCGCGGTGCACGACCAGCCCTCTGCGGCGCCCGTGTACGTGGTGTTCGCGGGCACGACGTCCGTGAGCGTGGTGGTCGCCGAGGAGCCGCCGGTGTTGGTGGTGACGATCGTGTACGCGATGACGTCGCCGGCCTTCACCTGCGTCGCCGCGGTCGCGGCCGCGCCGTTCACCGTGGTCACGACCTTCGTCGTGTTCAGCACCGGCACGGTCGGGTTGTTCGGGTTGCACGACGAGCAGGTCCCCCCGCTCGAGGCGACCACGTTGCCCACGGTCTGCGTCCCGGCCGGCAGCGTGCCGACCGTGAGCGTGAACGTCTGCGTCACCGAGCTGTTCGCCGGCACGTTGATGTTCTGGGTGCACGAGGTGCCCGCAGCGGCGGGCGCGGTGCAGGACCAGCCCTCACCGGAGCCCGTGTAGGAGGTGTTCGTCGGCACGACATCGGTGAGCGTCGTGGAACCGGCCGAGCCACCGGTGTTGGTGGTGACGATCGAGTACGCGATGACGTCGCCGGCCTTCACCTGCGTCGCCGCGGTCGCTGCGACGCCGTTGACCGTGGTCACGACCTTCGTCGTGTTCAGCACCGGGACCGTCGGGTTGTTCGGGTTGCACGAGGTGCAGGTGCCGCCGCTCGAGGCGACCACGTTGCCGACGGTCTGCGTGCCCGCCGGCAACGTGCCGACCGTGAGCGTGAACGTGCGCGTCACCGAGCTGTTCGCCGGCACCGAGACGAGCTGGGTGCACGAGGTGCCCGCAGCTGCAGGCGCGGCGCACGACCAGCCCTCACCGGAACCGGTGTATGACGTGTTCGTCGGGACGACGTCGGTGAGCGTCGTCGAGCCCACCGAGCCACCGGTGTTGGTCGTGACGATCGAGTACACGATCACGTCGCCAGCCTTGACCTGCGTCGACGGTGTGGCACCCGCGCCGTTCACCGTCGTGGCCACCTTGGTGGTGTTCAGCACCGGGACCGTCGGGTTCGACGGGTTGCACGACGAGCAGGTGCCACCGCTGGACGCCACGAGGTTGCCGACCGTCAGCGTCCCCGCCGGCAAGGTGCCGACCGTGAGCGTGAACGTCCGCGTGAGCGAGCTGTTCGCCGGGACCGAGATCGTCTGCGTGCACGACGTGCCGGCTGCAGCGGGAGCGGTGCAGGACCACCCCTGGCCGGAGCCGGTGTAGGTGGTGTTGACGGGCACGACGTCCGTGAGCGTGGTCGTGCCGGCGGCCCCGCCGGTGTTGGAGGTGACGATCGTGTACACGATCACGTCGCCGGCCTTCACCTGCGTCGTCGCCGTCGCGGCCGCGCCGTTGACCGACGTGACCACCTTGGTCGTGTTGAGGCCGGGCGCCGTCGGGTTCGACGGGTTGCACGACGAGCACGTGCCACCGCTGGAGGCAACGACGTTGCCCACGGTCTGCGTGCCGACCGGCAGTGTGCCGACGGTGAGCGTGAACGTGCGCGTCACCGAGCTGTTGGCAGCGACGTTGACGTTCTGCGTGCACGACGTGCCCGCAGCCGCCGGCGCCGCGCACGACCAGCCCTCACCGGAGCCGGTGTACGTCGTGTTCGTCGGGACGACATCGGTCAGCGTCGTCGTGCCGGCCGAGCCACCGGTGTTGGTGGTCACGATCGTGTACACGATGACGTCGCCACTGCCGACCACGGTCCCGCTGTTGGCAGCTGCACCGTTGACCGTGGTGACCACCTTGGTCGTGTTCAGCGCCGGGACGGTCGGGTTGTTCGGGTTGCACGAGGTGCACGTGCCACCCGTCGACGCAACGACGTTGCCGACGGTGAGCGTGCCGGCCGGCAGCGTGCCGACCGTGAGCGTGAACGTCCGCGTCACCGAGCTGTTCGCCGGCACCGAGACGAGCTGGGTGCACGAGGTGCCGGCCGCCGCAGGCGCTGCGCACGACCAGCCCTCACCGGCACCCGTGTACGTCGTGTTCGTCGGCACGACGTCCGTGAGCGTGGTCGTGCCGACCGAGCCACCGGTGTTCGTGGTGACGATCGAGTACACGATCACGTCGCCGGCCTTGACCTGCGTCGCCGCCGTCGCCGCCGCACCGTTGACCGTGGTGACGACCTTGGTCGTGTTCAGCACGGGGTTCGTGGGGTTCGACGGGTTGCACGACGTGCAGGTACCGCCGTTGGAGGCGACCAGGTTGGCGACCGTGAGCGTTCCGGCCGGCAACGTGCCGACGGTGAGCGTGAAGGTTCGCGTCGCCGAGCTGTTGGCGCCGACGATCACGACCTGGGTGCACGAGGTGCCGGCGACCGCCGGGGCGCTGCACGACCAGCCCTCACCGGACCCGGTGTACGTCGTGTTCGCGGGGACGACGTCTGTGAGCGTGGTCGTGCCGACCGAGCCACCGGTGTTGGTGGTGACGATCGAGTAGACGACCACGTCGCCGGCCTTCACCTGCGTCGCCGCCGTCGCCGCCGCACCGTTCACCGTGGTCACGACCTTCGTCGTGTTCAGCACGGGAACCGTCGGGTTGTTCGGGTTGCACGAGGTGCAGGTGCCGCCGCTGGAGGCAACGACGTTGCCCACCGTCAAGGTGCCGACCGGCAGCGTGCCGACGGTGAGTGTGAACGTCCGCGTCACGGAGCTGTTGGCGGCAACGTTGACGTTCTGCGTGCACGACGTGCCCGCAGCTGCGGGCGCTGTGCACGACCAGCCCTCACCGGCACCGGTGTACGTGGTGTTCGTCGGGACGACATCGGTCAGCGTCGTGACGCCCGCCGAACCACCGCTGTTGGTGGTGACGATCGAGTAGACGATGACGTCGCCGGCCTTCACCTGGGTCGTTGCCGTCGCCGGTGCACCGTTGACCGTGCTGACGACCTTCGTCGTGTTCAACGCCGGGACGGTCGGGTTGGACGGGTTGCACGACGAGCACGAGCCCCCACTGGAGGCGACCACGTTGCCAACGGTCTGGGTGCCGGCGGGCAAGGTGCCGACCGTGAGGGTGAAGGTGCGCGTCGCAGTCGAACTGCCGGGAACGGAGACCGTCTGCGTGCACGACGTGCCCGCTGCGGCCGGGGCAGTGCACGACCAACCCTCACCGGTACCGGTGTAGGTCGTGTTGGCCGGGACGACGTCGGTCAACGTGGTCGACGCTGTCGCCCCACCCGTGTTGGCCGTGACGATGGTGTAGACGATCACGTCGCCGGCTTTCACCTGCGTGGCTGCCGTCGCCGGCGCCCCGTTGACCGTGGTGACGACCTTGGTGGTGTCGAGCGCTGCAGCCTTCGTGTTGACGAAGGTGCAGGTGATGTCCTCGCCCGGGTCGAGGTCGATGGCGACCTGTCGCGAGCCGAGCGTGACGACCGAGCCGGCATCGGCGTCGCCGGTGCACGTCAGGCTGGTCAACGACCAGCCGGCGGCGGCCGCCTCGACCACCGGGTACGAACCGGCCGACAGGCCCGTGAAGGTCTGGTTGTTCGAACGGGTCGCATCGGCGTCGTCGTCGAGGATGAAGTTCGATGTTCCGGCGCCGGACGAGGTGAACGAGAAGTCCTGCGCGTCGTTGGGCACCGCGTCCTTGACGATGGTGATCGAGCCGAGCTTGGCGTTGGTGAAGGTGCAGGTGATGTTGGCCCCGGCGGCAACCGATGCCGCCGGCAACGTGAGCGCGCCGGTGCTGAGATCGACGGTGGCGGTGAGCACGGTGTTGCTGGCATCCACGCATTGCACGCCGGTGAGCTGCCACCCGGCCGGGATCGCCTCGGTGATCGACGTCGACGTGTTGGCCGCGTTGAGCGTGAACGCCGACGACGAGCTCGGGTTGGTCGTCGCAGTGGAGATGGCGAGCGGGCCGGCCGGCAGACCGTTGCTGCCGCTGCCGAAGTTGAACGAGCCGGTGCCACCCACCGACCGCTTGACGATCACCATCGTCGGCTTCTTGGCGTTGGTGAACGTGCACGAGATCTGCGCACCGGTGCCGATCGGCGTGACGACGACCTGTCGACTGCCGAGGTTGACGGTGGCCGACGGCGTCGTCGCCGTGGTCAGCGTCTGGCTCGTGGTCAGGTTCACGCACGTCACGTCGGTGAGGTTGTACGCCGCGTTGGCGGACTCGGTGATCGTCAGCGTCGTGGTCGCTGCGCCGGACAGGCCGGTGATCGTGGTGTTCGTGGTGGCCGTACCGGCGGAGGTCGTCAGCGACGGCGACGGGTTGGAGACGGCAACGCCGGAGCCCGTGACGGTCTCGGTGAAGGCGAACGTGCCATCGCCGCCCAGGGTGGTCTTGTTGAGGACGATGCGCGGGTTGCGCACGTTGCTGAACGTGCAGGTGACGTCGGCGCCCGGCGCCAGCGTGACGGTGGACGTGCCGAGCGGCGAACCGATCGCCGCGCCGTTGTTGATCGCTCCGATCACGAACGTGCTGCCGACCGGCGCGCCGGCAGCGTTGGTGCACGTCATCGAGACGAGGGCGTACTGGCTGATGTTGGCGCGGGCGATCTCGCTGAACGAGATGACCGAGCCGGGTGCGACGTTCGTGTAGGTCTGGGTGTCCGTGAGCGAACCGCCGACGACCACGATCGGGTTCAACGAGAACGCGCCGAGGCCCGCCGCGTTCGGCGCACCGGTGGCCGTGACCGGCACACCGGTCTGGGTGAAGTCGAACGAGGTGCCCTGGCCGGCGGGAACCGACTTGACGATCCGCAGCGTGGCGAGCTTGTCGTTGGTGTACGTGCACAGCCAGTTGGCGCCGGCCTGCATGTTCGCGCCGGGGATGACCGCCGCGGTGCCCGATCCGGTGATCGTCGCGTTGGACGTCGGGCCGCTGTCGACGCAGCTGTAGCGCGTCACGTAGCCCGTCGCACTGGCTGCGGTCTCGGTGACGGTGGCCGACGTGCCGACCGTGCCGGTGTTCGTCTGCGCCGAAGCCACCGTCGTGCCTGCCGTTGCGGTGACGACCGAGTCGGTCGCGTTGCTGAGCCCGCCGAGCGTGAAGTTGAACGTGCCGGTGGCGCCGTTGGACACCTTGGCCACGCGCACGACCGGCAGACGGATGTTGGAGAACGAGCACGTCCAGTTCGAGCCGGGCAGCACGTTGGCACGCGGGATCGTCACCGACGTGCCGGTGCCATTGATCGGCGCGTTGCCGGTCGTGGCCGCGTTGGCGTCGACGCACGTCGACGAGGTGCTGTACCCGGCCGCGCCGCTCGACTCGGTGACGACGACGTCCGAGTAGGACGCGGCGTGCGCCGTCGGCGACGTCACCTTCACACCCGAGGTCGCTGTGGTGATCGAGTCGGCGTTCGGTGTCGCGCCGCTGAGGGTGTAGCCGAAGGTGCCGACGCTGCCGACCGAGGTCTTGGCGACGCGGACGACGGCGGGGGTGACGGTGAGGGTCGCGGGCGGCGGCGGGTACAGGCCGCTGGTGGTGACGGTCGACGAGCCAGAGCCGTTGACGTAGGTGCCCGCGCCGGCGGCGACGACGTCGACGGTGATCGTGCAGAACTTCTGGTCCTTGATGAGGTCGCCACCGGTGACGGTGATGGTGGTTCCGGCGGCGGCGGCCGCGACGTTGAACGCCGCGGTGCCGGTGGTGTCGACGCACGTGCCGCCGATGTTCGGCGCCGGCGCGACGACCACGCCGGCAGGCAGCGTGTCGGTGAAGCTCCAGTCGGGCTTCGGCAACAGGTCGGACGAGTTGGTGATCGTGAACGTCACCGTCGACGGCTGGCCGGGGATGACCGTGCTGGGCGTGAACGACTTGTCGAGCGCGGGCGTGACGTCGAGCAGCATGAAGTCGTCGATCGCCGAGTCGTCACCACTGCCGTTGCCGGCGGCCGTGTCGTTGTACAGCTGCATCCGCAAGGTCGCGCTGTTCCACCGCACCGGGTTGGGGGCGATCAGCGTGGCGACCTGCCTCGTGGGGCTGCCGCCCGCTGGGCAAGCGGTGCTGGTGCCGAGGTTGGCGGTGGTGACGCCATCGGTGAGCACGAAGCGCTCGACGGCCGGGTTCGAGAAGCAGTTCTCGGAGCCGACGCGGACCGAGGCGACGTAGTAGTGACCGGGAATGACGGCGATGTTCCCCGTGCCGAGCTGGAGCTGGCCGGTCGGCGAGGTGATGCCGTTGTGCGTGTACGCGCCGATGACGTGGTTGTTGACGCCGCCCATCGTGTTGGCCATGTCGCGAAGGCCGTCGTAGCCGCTGTTGACGCCCGGGGTGCAGCCGCCGAACCCTGCCGGCGGAACCGGCGAGCTGTAGTTGATCCAGATGCCGTTGCACGCCGCGGCGTTCGTCCAGTAGGTGCTGGAGGACATCGACGGGAAGGCGGTCAGCACGCCCGCCGGCACCGTCGTGCCGGCGACCTCGGGGGTCTCGAAGTCCTGCAGGTAGACGGTGACCGGTGCGTTGGGCACGGTCGGAAGCGCGTCGGCGATGCCGGGGGTGTCGACGACGAAGCTCAGCGCCGTCGTGACCAGGACCGATTCCAGGACGACCACGATCGCAACGCCGATGCGCTGCAGCCTGTTCATCAGCGATCCGGTGCGGTCGCTGCGTTGTCTCCCAGGGTTTCGAGTCCTGTTCATGGAAAGCCTCATTCGATGGACGCACGACCGCTGGAGTCCGAGTGGCGCCGAGGACTCCGGGTCGCGCAGATCCGGCTAGCAAGAGCGTGGGGTGGCGCAGAGGTGAGACTTCCGTCGGCCGAGCACATGACGTGAAGCGCCGGATTTTCGCCGTTCAGAAATCGTCAAGTGATCGCCGACCGTCGCTCCCGAGCCGGCCGATGAGCCCTTGACCAGGACCGATGACACGCACACCGACCGCGTTCGCGCAGCACGGTGGGTGATCGGCATCTGCGATCAGCAGACCCCAACCGTCACCTTGAGGTGGAGGGTTCATGGCGCTCCCGCTCCGCCGCACAGCGTGACGAGCCGCGCGCACGACGCGAAGCTCCTTGACGATGTGCACCGAGCTGCGTCATCACTCGAGGCGCCGGACGTTCTGTCCACGTGCAGTGATGAGCGGCCGCACGCCGCAGCAGTCGACGAGGGGGCCTCCATGGCGATCGCACGCAGCTGGCAGCAGCACGACGTCGCCGGGCCGGTGGCGCGACGGATCGTCGTCCGACAGCGCGCCGAGGTGGGCCGATCTGGTCTGGTGTGGTTGCTCGCCGCCGGGCTCGTCGCCGAGCTGATCATCGGCTGGGGGATCCCGGATCGGTTCACGCGGAACTTGGAGATCGACCATCTCGCGTGCAACTGCGCCTACGTGTTCGCCGCCGCGGCCACGTGGCTCCGGTCACGACGCACGCGCCGAGAGCGGACGGCCTGGCGGCTCATCTCGCTGGCGCTGACGAGCTACTGCTTCGGCAACCTGTGGTTCGTCTACGGCCCCGTCGCATCCGGGCCGTCGCCCGCCGACGTCGGGTGGCTGGGCTTCTACGGCCTCGCGCTCGTGGCGACGGTGATGCTGACCGCCAGTCGCCTCCGCGCCGGGACGACGGCGTGGCTCGACGGATCGATCGCCGGCGTCGGTGCCGGCGCGGTCGCCGCAGCGTTCGTCTTCCGACACGTGGTCGACGTCTCCGCGTTCCCGGTGCTCGCGGCGATCGTCAGCATCGCCTACCCCGTCGCCGACCTGACCCTGATCATCCTCGTGGTCACCATCGGACACGGCGTGCGCGGCAAGGACCGGTCGTGGTGGCTGCTCGCCGGCGGCTTCGTCGCCTTCTTCGCCGGCGACCTCGTCTGCCTGTACCAGACGTCGACCGGCGTGTGGAACCCCTACGGCGTGTGGGAACCCGTCTGGCCACTGGGCGCGACGCTGGTCGGATGGGCAGCCTGCTCGACTTCCAGCGTCCGAGTTCCGAAGTGGACGCGGCCCTCACTCGTCGTGCCGTCGGTGTTCGCCGCCGCCGCGATCGGGCTGCTGCTGGCCGGTCAGTGGATGACGCTGCCGATCGCCGCAGTGGCCATGGCGATCATCACCGTGTCGCTGGCCGGCGTCCGCGGCGCGTTGACGCTGCGCGAGGTCCAGAGCCTGACGGCGAGCCGCGTCGAAGGCCGCGTCGACCAGCTCACCCGGCTTCCCAACCGTCGCCGGTTGGTCGAGCACCTCGCCGGTGAGCTGCGCAGCGCCGACCAGTCAACGGCGATCCTCGTGCTCGACCTCGACCGGTTCAAGGAGATCAACGACTCACTCGGCCACGCAGTCGGCGACCGCCTGCTGGCGCGCGTCGGCACCCGTCTCGGTGCCGCTGCGCCGCCCGGCGCGCTCCTCGCTCGGTTGGGTGGCGACGAGTTCGCACTCGTCCTGTCGGCCCACGACGAGCACGGCGCCGCCGCCGTGGCGTGGACGCTGCAGGACGCGTTGCGAGGGCCGTTCGCACTCGCCGGGCTGCGCGTCAGCGTGCAGGCGAGCATCGGCGTCGCCGCCTCGCCGGGGCACGGACGATCGGCAGCCGAGCTGCTGCGCACGGCCGACATCGCCATGTACCAGGCCAAGCAACGCGGCACCGGCGTGGCGACCTACCGGATCGACGACCGGAACCCGAGCCGGCTCCGGCTGAAGCGGATCGCCGACCTCCAGCACGCGCTGGAGTCCGGTCAGTTCGTGCTCCACTACCAACCGCAGTGGGACACCGAGCTGCGCACCACCACCGGAGCGGAGGCGCTCATCCGCTGGGAGCACCCGACCGAGGGCACGCTCACCCCGGACACCTTCCTGCCGTTGCTGATGCAGTTCGGCATGATGACCGACCTCACCGATCACGTCCTGCGCGCCGCGGTCACCGCATGGTGTGCGCTGCGCGACCTCGGCCATCCGATCCGCATGTCCGTCAACGTCTCGGCCGCCGACCTCGTCGGCACTCGACTGGCATCGACGTTCGCGGAGCTCGTCGACGAGCTCTCCGTCCCCCCGGCATCGATCGTCATCGAGGTCACCGAGGACGACGTCATCAAGGACCGCGCCACGAGCATGGCCACGCTCAGCCGGCTGCGCGCCGCGGGGGCGCTGGTCTCGGTCGACGACTACGGCACCGGACAGGCATCGTTGATGTACCTGCGCGACCTCCCGCTCGACGAGCTCAAGCTGGACCGGACATTCTTGCGCGGCACGCCTGCGGACGCACACAACTCGGCCATCGTCCGATCGACGATCGAGCTGGCACACGCACTGGGACTCGACGTCGTGGCAGAAGGCGTCGAGGACTCCTGCGCGCTGGACTGGCTGACCGGGTTGGGCTGCGATCGCTGCCAGGGCTACCACATCGCCCGACCGATGCCGCTCGCAGCGCTGATCGACTGGCTCGAGACCACCCGCACCGCCGGGACCACGGCACCCGCCGGCTCGACGCTCCGATCGCTCCGATCGCTCCGATCGGCGTCATCGCCGAACACCACGAACGTCTGAAGATCGCGGCCCGCCGGCGACTCCCGTCACGCCGGCGGGCCGTGTTGCATCCCGCCGGATGCGGAACTGCACCCAGGGAGGACGGACTCATGGCTGTTGCGGTGAGTGAACCGAACCGTGGCGGCGCGAGCCCCGAGTCGTTGTGGATGCGCTTCGTCCGCGTCGTGTTGACGTCGCCGATGCACGGGTTGGACCCCGTCGAGTGGCGTGAGGTCCACAACCGCCGCGTGCACATCTCGGTGCGCGTCGCCTCGTTGGCCAACGCCGCCGCCGTGCTCAACGCCCTCGCCGTCGCGCTGTTCGCGATCCCAGCGTCGATGTCGACCTTCCGAGTCGCCTGGCTCTCTGCCGCGGTGCTCTTGATGGCCAGCTCGCCGCTGCACTGGTCACCGCGAAGCCGAGCCCAGGACTTCGTCGCCACCACTCGGGACGTCACCAAGCTGATCGCCGAGATGACGTGCAACGTGGCGATCATCGGCGTCGTCCTCTTCCGCGTCATGCCGTCCGCCGGACGCAGCCCCGAGCTGATCCTGCTCACGTCGTACACCGGCGTGATGGGCTGCGGCGCCATCGTGCTGTCGACGTACCGCAGCGTCGCGCTGATGTGGGTGTGGATGACCACGGCCACGATGGGCATCGCCATCTGGCAGAACGTCGACGAGGCGCGAGGCGTGGTCACGTCGCTGCTCGTCCTCTATGCGATCGTCCTCTCCCTCGCCATCGCCTTCCTCTCCCGGTCGTACGTCACGAGGTGCCGCGCCGAGCTCGCGGCACGCGCCGAACGCGAGACCGTCCGAACCCTGCTGAAGGACTTCGAGGACGACGTCAACGAGTGGCTGTGGGAGTGCGGCGCCGAGGGCGCGTTCACCCGCGTGTCGGGCAGGTTCGCCGCGCAGGCGGGTCGGGACATCAGCGAGATCCAAGGCGTCAACCTCGTCGAGTTCATCGAGGCGATGATCGACACCGCGACACCCGGGTCCGCGACGATGACGTGTGAGCTGCGCGGGCGGTTCGAGAACCGCACCAGCTTCCGCGACCTCACCGTGCCTGTCCTCGTGCACGGCGTCCGTCGATGGTGGTCGCTGACCGGTCATCACGTCCCCGACGCGCTCGAGCCGCGCTGGCGCGGCATCGGCGAGGACGTCACGGCAGCCAAGAGTGCCGCCGAGGAGATCCTCCGGCTGGCCACAACGGACGCGTTGACCGGCCTGATGAACCGTCACCGCTTCACCGAGCTGCTCGAAGAGCGGCTGCGCACAGCGACCGCTCCGGTCCACCTGGCCATCGTCGACCTCGACAACTTCAAGGAGATCAACGACACCCTCGGCCACCCGATCGGCGACCAGCTGCTCGTCGAGGTCGGCGCACGGTTGCGAACCGTCGCGGCCGGCAGCGACATCTGCGCGCGGATCGGCGGTGACGAGTTCGCCATCGCCCGCTGCGGCACCTCCGACTTCTCCGACGCGCTGCGCGCCTTCGACGACGCGTTCGCGCCGTCGGGCACCGAGCTGTCGATCCGCGCCAGCATCGGCCAGGCTGTCGCTCCCGGTGACGCGATCGGGCCGCACGACCTCGTCGTCGCCGCCGACCTCGCGCTCTACGCCGCCAAGGCCGAAGGTGGAAGCCGGGTCAGCGCCTTCGACCCGCTGCTCGCCGTCCAGGCGCGTCGGCGCGCCTCACTGTTCGACGAACTGAAGTTGGCGCTCGCCCGGCACGAGTTCGTTGCCTGGTTCCAACCGCAGGTGAACCTGCTCACCGGCGAGGTCGAGGCCATGGAGGCGCTCGCCCGGTGGCGACACCCGACGCGCGGCATCGTCAGTCCCGGATCGTTCATCTCGCTCGCCGAGGAGACGGGGCTGATCACCGCGATCAGCGATCAGGTGATGGAGCTCGCGTGCGCGGCAGCGCAGCACTGGCCCTCCTCGGTTCGCCTGGCCGTCAACGTGTCGGCACGCCAGCTCGTCGATCCACAGTTCGTGCAACGAGTCCAGGACACGTTGACGCGACACGACCTGGACCCTGCCCGACTGGACATCGAGGTGACGGAGACGACGATGGTGCAGCGCGAGGCGAGCGGGGCGCTGCTGGCGTTGCGTGACCTCGGCGTGGGCATCGCTGTCGACGACTTCGGCACCGGGTACGCGTCGTTCGAAGCGTTGCGCTTGTTGCACCCGTCGAAGCTGAAGGTCGACAAGTCGTTCGTTGCAGCGCTGAGCGGTCCGGACCCGACCACGGCGCGAGCGATCCTGCGCGCCTTCGTCGCACTTGCCGAGGCGCTGCACATCCCTTCCGTCGCCGAGGGTGCAGAGACCAACGAGCAACGGGCGGCCCTCCGGCAACTCGGGTTCCACTACAGCCAGGGGTTCATCGACGCCGCGCCTGCCGGGCCGAACGACATCACGTTGCCGGGCGTCGGCCCGCTCGCTTGACGGGCTGGAGCCCGCCCTCGGACCTCGGTCCCGCCGCCGGCGAGCGATGACGACGATCCCGTCATCCTCGGAGGGCACGAACGTCGTGAGGGCGATGACCGCTGCCCAACATGCGTTCCAGTGGTGGATCGGCCGGATCGCCTTCGTCGCGCTGATGCTGACCTGCCTCCGCTTCACCTACCGGCTGTGGCAGCAGGCCCGCCAGGAGCCGCCCAAGCCGCCGACCCGCCGCGACGAACCGACGACGGCCGTGCCGTCGAGGCGACGCACAGGGCGGAGCTTCGAGCCGGTGGTCGGTGCTGCGCCGCCCGACCTCAGACGACCTGCACGAGGCGATTGATCCTCAGGCAGCGCCGAGGTGCGACAGCGCAGTCCGGCGCTCCGCAACCCATGGCGGAGGCAGTCGACGACCTGAGGTCCAGGGGCGTCACTCCTCGGTCTGGATCGGCTGCAGGCCGCGTTCCGGGTCCGGGACGTACTGGCTCCGCTGGAACTGCCCCCACGACACCAGGTAGTCGCGCAGCGCCACCGCCGGAGGCGACAGCGGTGTGCCGGCAGCGGTCATCACCACCAGACGCACATGCGGCGAACCGATGATCGGGCGACGGGCGATCGTCGGATCGTGGACGATGCGCCTGCCGAGCCCGGCGATCCCCAGTTCGGCGCCGGCATCGAGCAACGCCAGCACGACAGACGAGTCGTTGGCCACGGTGACGCGCCGGCGCGCGCGATCAGGCAGCAGCGGCAGCACGAACGGTTCGAGGTTGGCCTGGATCACCAGCGGCTCGTCGCCGATGTCAGCGAGGTCGACCCAGTCTTCGCGGTCGAACAACCGGTGCCCGGGCCGCCCGATCAACGCGGGCTCACCGAGGTCGATCAACACCCCGGTGTCGATGCCCGGGTCGGTCACGTCGCCGACCGGAGCGTCCAGCGCCACGTCGCAACTGCCGTCGATCAATCCGGCAACCATCGCGGCCCGCGGTGCTTCGATCATGCGCGTGCGCATCGGATCGAACGACGCGTCCAACGTCCGGAACGCGGGCGGCAGGATGTTGATCAGGCCGGTGCGGTAGCTCAGCACCGTGAGCGACTGCTCGACGTGCTGGTGGATGTGAGCAGTCGCCCTGCGGATGGCGCCCTCCGATGCGGCGAAGGCGCGAAGGTGGGACACCATCTGCTCGCCCGCTGCAGTCAGCCGCGTGCCGGCGGGACCGCGATCGAACAGGCGCAGCCCGAGCTCGCGCTCGAGCTTGCCGATGTGGGCGGAGACCGAGGGCTGGGCCAGGTTGACCTCGATCGCTGCCGCGCGGAACGAGCCGGTTCGCAGCACTGCGTCGAAGCACTCGACCTGCAGAAGATCGACCATCCCGTCTCCTCCCACCGTCAGGTTGCCACACGAACAGGTGGCCCCGCGATGTCGCTGTTCAGGACCGAGTCGCGTCGCTCCGGTCGTCCTCAGCGCTCAGCGACTCGTCACGTCGCGTCGAGGTGCGACAGAGCTCGCTCGGCGGCATTGGCACCGCACATCCCATGCGCGCCGGCGCCGGGCGGCGTCGACGCCGAGCAGAGATACGTGCCGGGGATGCCGGTGGCGTACGGGTCGGTGGTGAAGCGCGGCCGGAAGAGCAGCTGCTTGAACGACGACGCCCCACCGATGATGTCGCCGCCGATGTAGTTCGGGTTGTACGTCGACATCTCGGTGGTCGAGCGCACGGCAGTGCCGACGATACGTTCGCGGAAGCTCGGGGCGAACCGTTCGATCTGCGTGATGATCGCCTCGGTCGCGTCGCCGGTGTAGCCGTTCGGCACGTGGGCGTACGCCCACAGGGGGTGCACGTTGCCGACGGAGCGGGTCGGATCGGCCAGGTACTGCTGACCGACGAGCACGAACGGTCGCTCGGGCATCGCGCCGCGGAAGACGGCGAGCTCGTTGGCGATGACCTCCTCCGCGGTCCCTCCGAGGTGGACGGTGCCTGCCCGCGTGGCGGCGTCTGCTGTCCACGGCACGTCGCCCTCGATGGCGAAGTCGACCTTGAACGCGCCTGGTCCGTGGTGGAAGCGGCGATAGGCACGAGCGACGCGCGCAGGCAACCGATCGCCGAGGATGCCAGCAGCGATCGACGGCGACAGGTCGAGCATCAGCACGTCGCTGGGCGGCAGATCGGCCACCGACGTGACGCGCACACTCGTCTCGATCTTGCCGCCGTGCCGTTCGATGTCGTCGGCGAGCGCGGCAGCGATCGTGCCCGAGCCGCCCTGAGCGACCACCCAGCCACTGCCGTGTGCTGCCGCGACGAGCATCATCCCGACCGCGCTGGACATCGGGCGGTCGAGTCGGGTGAAGGCGTGCGCAGCGACGCCGGCCCACAACGCCCGCGCCTCGGCGGACTTCCACGCGTGCGCGACCACGGTGGCGGGCAGTGCTGCGCCGATGCCGAAGCGGGCCAACGTGAGGGGATGGCGCGGGATGCGCAGCACCGGTTGCGAGGCGTCGGCGAACAGCGCCTCGAATCGAGCGCTCGGCCGCCCGAACACTCGGCGCCAGCGATCGCCGTCATCGCCCATCAGCTCCGCGGTGCGATCGATCGAGTGGCACAGGACGCCGGCCGTCCCGTCGTCGAGCGGATGGACGCAGTCGATGTCGGGCTGCAACCACGTGATCGGTCCGTCCGCGGCGAGGCCGAGCTCGACGAAGATCGGCGACACCGTGGGCATCGGGTGCGACGCCGAGCAGTGGTCGTGGATCAGCCCGGGGACGATCATCTCCGAGCTGCGCGTGCCACCGCCGATCGTGTCGCTCATCTCGAGCACGGTGACGTCGAGCCCGGCGCGCGCCAGGCGCGCTGCGGCAGCGAGCCCGTTGGGCCCGCTGCCGACGACGATGGCGCGTGTGGTCACGCCTTGGCGGCGACCGGACGACTGGTCCGGCCTTGCTTGCCGGGCCCCGGGTAGGGCTCACCGGCGGGCACGTAGCCCTCACGCGTCCAGGTGATGACGTGCGGCAGCAGCCCGTTGGGCAGCCACGGCTGCTCGTGGGCCGCGTCGTCGTTGTGGTACCAGCCCTTCTCGACGACGCCGAGCGCTGCGTCGATCACGCGGTACTGGACTCGCTTGTCGAACATCGGCTGCGACTCGGTGAACACGACGACGAGGTCGCCGGGCTCGTAGTTGCAGCGCTGCTGCACCGCTTCGACGAGACGCTCGTCGTGGCAGTGGGCGTCGCCGAAGTTCCAGCCGGTGAGCGTGTTGCTGATGAACTCGCCCTCGCGCAGGACCCTCGTGTTGATGTCCGGGTTGTGGCGCATCTGCAGGGTGATGTGGGCACGCCCCATCGGGTGCATCATCCGGAAGGCGATCGCCTTCTGCATGAAGATCTCCGAGATCTGCCGACCGAACAGCGGCTCGAGCTGATCGATCTGGTTGTCCGCGGCCTTCACGATCCGCTCGTTCAGGCGATCTTCCTTCTCGCTGTCACGGAAGGACCACGTGGTCGACGCCCAGTTGCCGGCGTACTGCTTCATCCCGATCAGGAACGACACGTACTGCGGCTTCAGCGCCCCGAGGATGATCGGGAACAGCGCGAACGCGATCACCCCGACGAGCAGCGCCGGGTTCATGTCGCCGACCCCGTATCCGTCGCCGGCGCTGAAGTTGCCGAAGAGGAACGCGGCGCAGAAGATGAAGAACACGTTCCACTCGAGCGGCACCGCGAGCGGGATCGTCGAGATGATGAACAGGTGCAACATCCAGATGCACACGATGGCGATCCACGTCAGCCACGGCCACGGTGAGAACAGCAGGGTCAACGGCACCACGATCTCGGTGGTGGTGCCGAGGAAGTGAGCGATGACGTGCGTCATCTTCGACGGGCGGAGGTCGTTCGGGTAGTCGCGGACCGTTGCCATGCGCAGCTTGCGGAACGCGTTCCAGGGCGTGTTCTGCACCATGATCGACACCGTGCACGAGAAGCCGTGCTGCAGCTTCGACACGCCGGCACCCATCCACACCACGACGATGAAGATCTTGGCGGCGATGATCGCGTCGTGGAAGTTGGTGAACAGGCCGAAGCACAGGATCGTCGGCACGTACTGCTCGGCTCGTGACGACAGGAACACGCACTTGTCACGCAGGCCCATCAGGACGATCAAGCCGGCGTAGGTGAGCAGCGCCCACCGCGGCATGACCCCGGCGGTCTGACCGGGCAGCCCTTCCATCGTCGTTCCGGAGAGGAACAGCATCATCGCCAGCCAGAACACGATCAGCTTGTAGAGACCGGTGTCCCACGGCGTGCGCCGGTTGCCCTTCGTGAACGGCACGTGGTTGGGGTACGGAGGGATGCGGATCGTGTCGTTCTGCCACCAGTACAGCGAGCCGCCGATGAGCGGATCGAAGTGGAACGCCATCGGACCGCACGTCGCAGCGAGGCCAAGGACCTCCATCAGGATGGTCCAGATCATCAGCTTCTGGTAGAGGATCGGCTCGTCCCACCATCCGGCGATGTTGTTGAACTCGAGGCCCTTCGTGAAGGCGCCGGCAACGATCAGACCGAAGAGCGCGTAGAAGAAGATCTTCCACACGTAGAACATCGCCGTCTGGCGAGGCGTGCCGAAGCCGGCCTCGACCCAGTGCAGCTGCAGGATCTTCATGCGCGGCAGGAACGGGATCTTGGCGAACTCGTCGATGTCGACCGGCGGCAGTTCGGCGGTGCGGTACCCCATGTCGGTTTCCCCTTGTTGAGCGTGTGGATGTGTGGTGGCGTGAACGTGGATCTAGAACTTGCGGCCGCGGCGGGCGCGCATCTGCCATTCGCGGCGCTGCTGGTCGCGGTCGAGGATCTCGTCGTCCTCGGACGTGCGGCGCCGTGACACCTGGGTGCCGGTGAGCCGGCGGAGCTCGCGCTCACGGACACGTTGCCGGCTCCACGCCGTGCGCACGTCCTTGCGACGCTTGCGCTCGATGTGGTCCTCCTCGGATTCGGAGGTCCCGGCGAGGTAGGCCTCTTCGATCTCGTCGAGTCGCGTCAGCGCCTCGGCCGAGCTCATCTCCATGCGGATCTGGCCACGCGACATGAGGTACATGCGGTCGCTGTACTTGAGCGCCTTGCGAGCGTGCTGCTCGACGATCAGCGCGCCGATGCCGCGCTCGTCGGCGGCCTTGCGCACGGCACCGAGCAAACGGTCGACGATCATCGGGGCGAGGCCGAGCGAGAGCTCGTCGGCCAAGAGCAGCCGAGGGTTGCGGCTGAGCCCACGCGACAGCGCGACCATCTGCTGCTCGCCGCCCGACAGCATGCCGCCGCGCACGTTGAGGCGCGGCTCGAGCTCGGGGAACAGCTCCAGTGCCTTCTCCACCGACCCGCCGCCGATGCGCAGGTTGTCGCGCGTCGACATCTTCGTGAAGACCAGGCGCTCCTCGGTGACGAGCCCGATGCCGCTGCGCACGCGCTGGTACATCGGCGTGAACGTCGGCACGTTGTCGAACATGACGATGCCGTCGACGGGTGCCAGCTCGCCGGCGATGGTCAGCAGCGTCGTCGACTTGCCGGCGCCGTTGGGGCCGAGCAGGCACACCACTTCGCCGGGTTGCACGGTGAGGTTGACGCCGGACACGACCTCGCGTCCGAAGTAGCCGGCCTTGAGGCTGCGCGTCTCCAGCAGGTTGGCCACCCGCGTGATCGCGTACGGGCTCGTCGGGCTGATGGCCATGTCGGGATCGGTGGTCGACGTCATTGCCCGCCTCCTGCGGTCACTGCCGGCGTGCGTTCAAGGGGCTCCGCAGCGATGTCCTCGTCGGTCTCGACGCCGAGGTAGGCGGCGATGACCGCCGGATCGTTGCGCACCTCGGCGGGCGTGCCGTTGGCGATCATCCGGCCGAAGTCGAGGACGACGACGCGGTCGCACACGCCCATCACGAAGTTCATGTCGTGCTCGACGACGAGGATGGCCATGCCCCAGTCGTCGGCGAGGCGCCGCACGACTCGCGCCAGCTCGACGCTCTCCACCGAGCTGAGTCCGGCGGCGGGCTCGTCGAGCAGCAGCACGCTCGGGTGCATGGCCACCGCGCGAGCGATGGCCAGCAATCGTCGCTTGCCGTAGGACAGGTCGCTGACCTCGCGGTGCAGGTCCTCGTCGAGCTCGAACTCCTCGATCGCGCGCACCACCTGTGGACCGAACTTCGGGATCACCGGCCACACCAGGTCGCGGAAGTAGGAGCCGAGGTCTTGGGGGTCGGCAGCGACGCTGAGGTTCTCGAACACCGTGGTGTCCTCGAACAGCTCGAGCGACTGGAACGAGCGGACCATGCCGGCCTTCACCCGCCCGGCGGGCCCCGCGTTGGAGATGTACTTCTCGCCGATCGCCACGGTGCCGGTGGACTTGGTGAAGCCGGTGAGCGCGTCGATCAACGACGTCTTGCCGGCGCCGTTCGGCCCGATCAACCCGGTGACCTGACCCGGTTCGAGCGTGAACCCGACGTGGTCGACCGCGGTGACTGCGCCGTACCGCACCGTGAGGCCGTCGACGACGAGGGTCTTGGGCGTGACGCGTTGCTCGTGGTCCTCGTCGACGGGCTCGGACACGTCGGCGAGCCGGATGAAGTACGACTCGCCGAACTTCTTCGTGCGCTTGAGGAACCGGAACGACCTCGACCACTCGGCGGCGACACCGTCGGGGTTGTACAGCACGACCAGCAGGATGGCGATGCCGCTGATCAACTGGATGTACTTGCCGACCCCGTCCCAGGTGGACTCCATCACCTCCTGGTTGAACCCGGCAGCCGCCATCATCGCCCCGACGAACGCGCCGAGCAGGTGGCCGACACCACCGACGAGCGACAGGCCGGCGTAGGTGATCGACGTGAAGTTGGTGAACGACCCGTAGCTGATCGAGGTGAGGCGGAAGCCCATCAGGATCCCGCCGAGTGCGGCGATCGCCGAGGCGAGCGCGAACGCGAAGAGCTTGGCCGTGACGATGTTGATGCCCAGCGCGGCGGCGGCTCGCTCGTTGGTGCGCACGGCGATCAGCCGCCGGCCACTTCGTCCGCGGCGCACGTTGGCGACGATGACAACGGTGAGCAGTGCCATGGCGAGCACGAAGATGCCGTACCGCGCCGGGTACCGGATGGAGCTGATCTCGAAGCCGAACAGGTTGGGCTTGCCGACCGGTGTGCCCTTGATCCCGCCGGTGTAGTTGCCGTTCTTGAACAGCATCAGCTCGATCGCCGTGCCGAGCCCGAGCGTGACGATGGCCAGGTTGATCCCGCGTGTTCGCACCGCAGGCAGGGCGAAGATCAGCCCGAGTGGGACGGCGGCGGCCACGCCGATCACGAGCGCGAGGAGGAACGGCATGCCGAAGACGGCGACGAGCCGCCCGGCGACCCACGCACCGAATCCGGCCATCGCGAACTGCGCCAATGAGAGCTGGCCGGCGTAGCCCGTGACGACCACGATCGACAGCAGCACGATCGACGCGCAGAGCGTGACCGTCAGCGCGTCGATCCACTTGTTGTCCTTGGTGAGCATCAAGAACACCACCGCGCCGGTGAGGAAGAACGTCCAGTCCCACGACATCCGGCCGTTGCCGATGGCCGGCAGCTTGCGCAGGTAGTGGTCGCGCATCGGGATCGATCGGCCGCGGAACACCAACATGACGATGATGATGAGAAACGGCAGCGATTGGTCGGCGCCCTGTTGGTGCCAGAAGCGCCCGACGAGCGTCTGGCCCATGCCGAGCACGTAGCCGGCTGCGGTGGCGATCGGGAACGACTTGAAGTCGGCGACCAGCGCGGCAGCGAGCGCGGCGAGCACCAAGCTCGTCATCGAGGTGACCTGCAAGGTCATCACCGGCACGACGAGGATGCCGGCGATGCACGCGATCGCCGACCCGAGCGCCCAGTTCAGCGCGGCGACCCGGTTCGGCGAGACGCCGACGGCTGCGGCGGAGCGCTCGCTCTCCGAGACCGCCTCGGTCTGGATGCCGAACTGCGACGACCGGTAGAGCAGCCACAGCAGGAAGGCCGAGAGGCACCCGATGCCCAGCAGGATCAGGCGGTCGACGGTGATGCTGACGTCGCCCCACAGCGTGATGCGGTTCGTCGGCAGCTCGCTCGGCACCTGGCGCGGCTTGGAGCCGTAGCGGATGACGACGCCGGCCTGCACGGTGATGAGCACGCCGAGCGTTGCGAGCAGCTGCACGAGCGTGCTGGCGCGCTTGCGTTGCAACGGTCGCAGCACGACCCAGTGCGTGAGCGCTCCCAACGTCGCCGACAGCAGCACGCCGAAGAACGAGGCCAGCCACCAGTTGAGCCCGTGCTCGTAGCGCAACTCGTACTGCAGGAACACGCCGGCGATCGCGGTGGCGCCGAGCGAGAAGTTGAGGACGCCGGTGCCGCGGAAGATGACGATCAGACCCTGCGACGCGAACGCGTAGAGGGCCCCGACCCCGAGTCCCAAGAGCGCGAACCTGATGACTTCGTTCATCGTCCCCGTGTTCTCCCCAACTCTCAGATCGCGGATCGGTCCTGCGGTCGCGCTCCCCAGCGCTGAGGAGTGACCTTAACACAGATTCAGGCCAACAAGAATTGGAGCGCCGAGTGTGTCTAAGATGACCGCTCACGGGCGCCGGGGGTGCCCGCAACCAACATGAGGGGGAACACATGGGTGTCTGGAGGAAATCCGCTGCACTGATGGTCGTAGCCGGTTTTGCACTCGCAGCATGCGGGAGCGACAAGAAAGAAGATGGCGGCTCGTCCGCAACGGATGCACCGAGCAGCACCGACGCTGCGCCGGGCCCGACGACGGGCGGCACCGGCGAGGCACCGAGTGGTGAGCCGATCAAGCTGATGACGATCACCACGCTCAACGCCAACGGTCCGACGTACGAGAACATCTCGATCACCGCCAAGATCGCCGCCAAGTTCATCAACGACAACGGCGGCATCAACGGTCGCCCGGTCGAGGTCGAGGTCTGCGACGAGCAGTTCGACGCCGCCGTCGCCGCCACGTGCGCCCGTCAAGCCGTCGAAGACGGTGTTGTGTCGGTCGTCGGCTCCTTCACCTACTTCGCTGAAGCGGTCGTGCCGGTCATCGCCGAGTCGGACATCACGTGGTTCGGCGCTTGCTGCCCGATCTCGCCGTCCGAGCTCACCGACCCGCACTCGTTCAACATCGGCAACCAGCCGATGTACGCGGTCGGTGAAGTGAAGCGAGCGGTCGAGGACGGTTGCAAGAACATCAACGCCGTCATCGCCGAGGGCGCCGATGCCATCTTCCGCACGCCGATGGAGAACGCTATGAAGGCCTACGGCATGTCGTTCGGTGACGTCATCATCACCCCGACCATCGCCCAGGACTACTCGGCGGAAGTCGCCGAAGCCACCAGCAACGCCGACTGCATCGTCGTCGTCATGTCGGAGACGCCGTTCCTCACCTGGAACACCGCGCTGCAGCAGGCGGACACCACCGTCAAGCAGTACGGCAACCAGGGCAACCTGAACGCCATCTCGGCCAAGGGTGCCGAAGAGGTCACCAACGGCAACATCATCTCGGGCATGTACCCCGACATCTCGACGGCACCGTGGGACGACTACCGCGCCGCTCTGGAGTCGAACAACATCGACCAGGAGGCCAACGACTTCAACAGCCTCGGTGGCATGGGCACGTGGGCTGCGTACATGGGCTTCGCCCAGATCGCGGCGACGATCGACGGTGACATCACGGCGAAGTCGTTCTACGACGCCGCCAGCAAGACCACCAACCTCGATCTGAACGGCATGGTCCCGGTCCTCGACTTCACCAAGGAGTGGACCGATGGCCTGGACGGCTACACCCGCCTGTTCAACCGCAGCGTGGTCTACAGCAAGTTGGAGGACGGCAAGGTCGTGCCGGTCGACAACGAGTTCAGCGACGTGAGCGACATCGCTCTCGGCAAGCCGCAGAGCTGATCTGACACGACACGAGCCCGGCTCCTCGATCCACTTCGGGTCGAGGAGCCGGGCTCGTTCGCGTTCCGGGTCTCGTTCGCGCCGCGCCGGCAGAACGATTGGCTCGGGATCAGTTGACGGCGCGGCCGTCGGTGGTCCAGTAGCGGGCGCGCATGGCCTTCTTGTCGAGCTTGCCGACGGCGGTGATCGGCAGCACGTCGACGTAGTCGATCGACTTCGGCGACTGCTGCGAACCCTTCGCCTGCTTGACCATGTCCTGCAGCTCGTGGGTCAGCTCGTCGGACGGCTCGTTGCCGGGTTGCAGCACGACGACGGCCTTCACGGCCTCGCCCCACTTCGGATCGGGCACGCCGATGACCATGACGGTGTTCACCGCGGCGTGCTGGCTGATGACGTCCTCCACCTCACGAGGGAAGACGTTGAAGCCGCCGGTGATCACCATGTCCTTGGTGCGGTCGACGATGTAGAGGAAGCCTTCGTCGTCGAAGCGTCCGACGTCGCCGGTGTGCAGCCAGTTGCCCGACAGCGCCTCGGCGGTCTCGTCCGGGAGGTCCTTGTAGCCGTCCATGACGAGCGGGCCGCGCACGCAGATCTCGCCGGACTCGCCGGGTGGCGCGGGCTGGTTGTCGGCATCGAGCAGCGCGACGTGCATCCACGGAACCGGGCGGCCGCACGACGCCAGGCGCTCCGGCTTGGACAGGTCGTGGTCGGCCTTCTTCAGGTGGGTGATGACCATCGGCGCCTCGGTCTGACCGAAGAACTGGAAGAAGATCGGGCCCCAGTGCTCGATCGCCTCGGCGAGCTTGGCCGGGCTGACCGGCGACGCTCCGTAGATGATCGTCTCCATCGACGACATGTCGGCGGTGTGGTAGCGGGGATGCGCCTGCATCGCGTAGAGCATCACCGGCACGATCATGCAGCAGGTGATCCGGTGCCGCTCGACGAGGTCGAAGAACGCGTCGGGGCTGAACGCGGACATCACGTAGAACGCCCCACCCGACAGCAGGACGGGCGCGACCACCGACAGCGCGGCGTGCGACAGCGGCGTCGGCAGCGCGATGCGGATCTCGTCGGGGAACTCCCACTCGGACATCTGGATCCACGTCATCGACTGCCACACGCGGTGGCTCATCAGCACGCCCTTGGGCCGGCCAGTCGTGCCGCCGGTGTAGACGACGGTGCACAGGTCGTCGAGGTGAACGTCCGGAGCGACCAGCGGCGCCGGCTCGAAGCCGTCGGCCAGGGCGAGGTAGTCCTGCCCTGCCTCGCTCGGCCCGAAGCCGAGCAGGATCAGGTCGGGCAGCTCCAGGCGCAGCTCGCCGGCGCGGTCGCCGAAGTCGGCGGCGTCGAACACGAGGCAGTCGATCTCGGCATCACGCAGCGCGTAGAGGTGATCGCCGAGCGACCCCATCGGGTGCAGCGGCGTGAGAATGCAACCGTTGGCCAGCGAGGCGAACGCGTTGAGGAGCACCTCGGGCCGGTTCTTCGACAGGATCGCCAGCCGACTGCCCTGACGGACCCCGATCGACTGCATCGCCAGCACCATCTGGCTCGTGCGGTCACGCACCTCGCCATAGGTGAGGACGCGGTCGCCGGTGAAGATGCACGGCTCGCTCTGGCGGGCTCCGAGTGCCTGGATGACGATGTGCGGCAGCAGCGGCTGCTCGTGGAGGACCGATGTCGTGCGGGACGGGGTCATGGAGTGACGGCGAGCCGTCTCAGTCGATGGTCTGGCTGAGCACGAGCACGATCAGCGCGAGCGCCATGAGCACCATCACCACGGCGGCCAGCCCGTCGGCGGCGGCCGAACGCTGCTCGACCTCGGACAGCGGCGGCGGCGTGATGTCCTGGTCCTTGAGTTGATACGTCATCTTCGGAACCCCCCGGTTCGGAACGATCGCAGGAACCTGATCATACGTTAAGGCGCGGTTCTGGATCCACGTCGCGTCCACTAAATTGGCGCCACGCATCGAACAGAGGGAGAACGATGACCGTCCCGGCCGGGGAACTGCTGTGGGCCCCGCAGCTCGACGGAACCACGGCGGTCGAACGCTTCGGGGCCGCTCACGGATACGCGGACTACGACGCCCTGTGGGCGTGGTCGGTGAAGGACCTCGAGGGGTTCTGGGCCGCCGTGTGGGACTGGTTCGAGGTGCGCGGCACCTACGACCGCGTCCTGTCGTCGCACGAGATGCCGGGCGCTCGGTGGTTCGAGGGCGCGACGCTCAACTACGCCGAGCATGCGCTGCGCGGCAACGGCGGGATCATCGGCCGCTCCCAATCTCGTGAGCGGATCGAGCTCTCGGCCGAGGAGCTGCGCCGCCAGGTGGCCGCCTGCCGGGCCGGGCTGCAGCGGCTCGGCGTCGGCATCGGCGACCGCGTCGCCGCCTACCTGCCGAACATCCCCGAGACGATCGTGGCCTTCCTCGCCACCGCCAGCGTCGGGGCGATCTGGTCGTCGGCGTCGCCCGAGTTCGGTCCCCAGGCGGTCATCGACCGGTTCGGCCAGATCGAGCCGAAGGTGCTCTTCACGGTCGAGGGCTACGCGCATGGTGACGAGGCGATCGATCGCTCGGTCGAGGCCGCCGCGATCGCCGCCGGTCTGCCCACCGTCGAGCACGTCGTCGCCGTGCCGTACCTGAACAAGTCGGGCAACTGGGCCGAGCTGCTGGCCGAACCGGGCGAGCTCGAGTTCGTCCAGGTGCCGTCCGACCATCCGCTCTGGGTGCTGTACAGCTCGGGCACGACCGGCCTGCCGAAGGCGATCGTGCACAGCCACGGCGGCATCCTGCTCGAGCACCTGAAGGTCACGACGTTCCACCTCGGTCTCGGTCCCGACGATCGGTTCTTGTGGTTGACCACTGCCGGGTGGATGATGTGGAACGTCCTCGTCTCCGGGTTGCTCACCGGTGCCACCATCGTCACCTTCGACGGCGATTCGAGCGCCGACGAGATGCGGGCGAGCTGGCGAGTGGTTGCCGAGGAGCGGGTGACGTACTTCGGCACCTCGGCGACGTTCCTCATGAATTGCTGCAGGAACGGCATCTCGCCCGGTCGCGAGCTCGACCTGTCGGCACTTCGCGCCGTCGGCTCGACCGCCGCGCCGCTCCCCGACGAGGGCTTCCGCTGGGTGTACGAGCACGTCAAGGACGACGTGATGCTGTCGTCGTCGAGCGGGGGGACCGAGATCTGCTCCGGGTTCGTCGGTGGCAACCCGACCTCCCCGGTGCACTCCGGCGAGATCAGCGTGCGCTACCTCGGCGCCGCGGTGGAGGCGCTCGACGGCGAGCTGGTCGTCACCCAGCCGATGCCGTCGATGCCGGTCGGGTTCTGGGGCGACACGGACGGCTCGCGGTACCGCGACGCCTACTTCGCCGAACGCCCGGGGATCTGGACCCACGGCGACCTCCTCGAGTTCACGAGGTCCGGCGGAATGGTCATCAGCGGCCGGTCCGACGCCACCTTGAACCGCGGTGGGGTGCGGATCGGTACGTCCGAGATCTACCGGGTCGTCGAGGAGCTGCCGCAGGTGACCGACTCGCTGGTCATCCACCACGAGGACGGCGATCGGCTGGTCCTCTTCCTCACCGTCGAGGGAGTGACCGCCGGTGGCGACATCGTGTCGGAGGCCAAGCAGGCGCTGAAGAACCAGCTCTCGCCGCGCCACGTGCCCAACGAGGTGTACGTCATCCCGTCGATCCCGACCACGCTGTCGGGCAAGAAGCTCGAGGTGCCGGTCAAGCGGATCCTCGCCGGAGCCGATCCGGAAGACGTGGCCAGCCGAGGGTCGCTGCGCGACCCGTCGGCGCTCGACGCGATCGCCAGCGTCGCCGCGCTGCGCAACCGTCGCCTGCGATGGGACGAGGCATCTCGCGCCTTCGCCGGCGACGGTGAGCCGCCGCGGCGCGTGTCCGCGCGGCGCGAGGAGCTGCTCGAGATCGCCGCCGAGCTGTTCGCCCAGCAGGGCTTCGTCGGGGTCACGGTCACGTCGCTCGGCGCCGCAGCCGGCGTCTCGGGCCCGGCGTTGTACCACCACTTCGACAGCAAGGAAGCGATGCTCGGCGAGATGCTCGTCGGCACGATCCACCACCTGCTGGTGGCGGCGACGACGCTGCGCGGCACGCTGCCGCCCGACGAGCTGCTCGCCGAGCTGATCGCGATCCACGTCGACTTCGCCGTCGACCACCGCGCCCTGATCTCGGTCGAGTACCGCGATCTCAACGAGGCCAGACCCGACGATCAAGAGCGCGTCCGTCTGCTCCAGGGCCAGTACGTCGACATCTGGGTCGACGCGCTCATCGGCCGGCACCCGAGCATCTCGGTGACGGCAGCTCGCCCGGCGGTGTACGCCGTGCTCGGCCTGATCAACTCCACGCCGTTCAGCCCGCGCACAGGTCGGGTGGAGATGGTGCGACTGCTGCGCGCCATGGCAGCCGCGGCGATCGACGCCGCCACGTGACGCATCGCTTTGGTCGACGGCACGATTGCTGCGAGCCTGACCGCATGACCTCGACGCGAGCCCGCTGATGACTCGATCCGTGGTGCTCGGGTGTGGCGGCTACCTGCCGGCACGAGTGATGTTGAACGACGAGATGGCCGCGTTGGTCGACACGACCGACGACTGGATCGTCCAGCGAACCGGGATCCGTCAACGTCACCTGGCCGCTGACGGCGAGCTGACGTCGGACCTCGCCGTCAGCGCGGCGCGCGTGGCACTCGCGAACGCGTCCGTCGACGTCGATGCCGTCGACCTGATCATCGTGGCCACCGCCACGCCGGATCAGACGTTCCCCGCGACGGCCACCACCGTGCAGGCCAAGTTGGGCGTCACTCGCGGCACGGCGTTCGACGTGCAGGCGGTGTGCTCCGGGTTCGTGCACGCCCTCGCCGTTGCCGACTCGATGGTGAAGAACGGCCTCGCCTCGACGGCACTCGTGATCGGGGCGGAGACCTTCTCGCGGCTGCTCGACTGGACCGATCGGGCCACGTGCGTGCTGTTCGGCGACGGCGCGGGTGCCGTGGTCATCCAGGCCCAGCCGGACGAGGTCGCCGGCACACGCGGCATCCTGGGCACCACGCTGCACGCCGATGGGCGGCTCAACGACCTCCTCTACGTCGACGGCGGACCGTCGTCGACCCGCACGACGGGCCTGCTGCGCATGCGCGGACGCGAGGTCTACCGACACGCCGTCGTCAAGCTCGCCTCGGTCGTCGAGGAGGTGCTGCAGACCGTCGACCTGAAGCCGGCGGACATCGACTGGGTGATCCCCCACCAGGCGAACTCGCGGATCATCGAGCACGTCGCCAAGGCGTTCGCCGTGCCGAGCGAGCGGGTGATCCTGACGGTGGACCGTCACGCCAACACGTCCGCCGCGTCCATCCCGCTCGCGCTCGCCACCGCGGTCGACGACGGCAGGATCCAGCGCGGCGAGCTGTTGCTGCTCGAAGCCCTCGGCGGCGGCCTCACGTGGGGCGCCAACGTCCTGCGCTGGTGACCGGCGCAGCACCATCGACATCGAACGGAGCACCATGGACCTCGACGAGAACCCACGCACACGAGAGCTGCGCGAACCCCTCGAGGTGTTCATGGACGAGCACGTCTACCCCAACGAGGATCGCTTCTTCCGCGAGTCGATGGAGCTCGGCCCGTGGGCCGTGTGGCCCGTCGTCGAGGAGCTCAAGCCGCTGGCTCGGGCAGCCGGTTTGTGGAACCTGTTCCTGCCGACGGGCGAGCACGGTGCCGGTTTGACGAACCTGGAGTACGCACCGCTGTGCGAGGTGATGGGTCGCTCGCACCTCGCGCCCGAGGTGTTCAACTGCTCGGCGCCCGACACCGGCAACATGGAGGTGCTCGCCCGCTACGGCACGCCCGAGCAGCAGGCCCGATGGCTGACGCCGTTGCTGGCCGGCGAGATCCGCTCGGCGTTCGCGATGACCGAGCCGGCGGTGGCGTCGAGCGACGCGACGAACATCGAGAGCTCGATCGTGCGCGACGGCGACGAGTACGTCGTCAACGGGCGCAAGTGGTACACGACGAACGCCACCGATCCGCGCTGCGAGATCATCATCTTCATGGGCAAGTCCGACCCGACCAACACCGACCGTCATCGCCAGCAGTCGATGATCCTCGTCGCCAAGGACACCCCAGGTGTCGAGGTGATCCGACCGTTGCCGGTGTTCAACTTCTACGGGATGCCCGACCGCGCATCGGAGGTGCAGTTCACCGACGTGCGAGTCCCGGCAAGCAACATGCTGCTCGGCGAGGGACGCGGTTTCGAGATCGCCCAGGGTCGACTCGGGCCCGGTCGCATCCACCACTGCATGCGGCTGATCGGGCTGGCCGAACGGGCGCTGGAGATGATGTGCCGGCGGACGCAGCACCGCGTCGCGTTCGGTCGTCCGGTGTCGGAGCAGAGCGTGACGTTGGAGCGGATCGCCGAGTCGCGCATCGCCATCGAGCAGACGCGGTTGCTGACCTTGAAGACCGCTCACCTGATGGACACCGTCGGCAACAAGGCCGCGCGTCGCGAGATCGCGATGATCAAGATCGCCGCACCGAACATGGCCTGCAAGGTGGTCGACTGGGCGATCCAGGCGTTCGGCGGTGCGGGCACGAACAACGACTTCGGCTTGGCGGCGATGTACGCCACGGCACGACTGCTGCGCCTCGCCGACGGGCCCGACGAGGTGCACCGCAACCAGCTGGGTCAGATGGAGCTGCGCCGCCACTCGGACAAGGGCCCGGTGACGCCGCGTGCCGCGTTCAGTCCCGACTGGTCGAGCCCGCCCGACTGATCACGTCGTCGAGCTCGATCGAGCTCTGCTGCACATCGAGCACGAACGGGTCGCGTCCGACGAGCTCGACGAACCGATCGGCGCGCGGCCTGGCGACGCGCACGAGCGCGCAGTCGCCGGCGAACACGAGGGCAACCGGATCGATCCGGGCGCGATGCATGATGGCCAGCACGCGGTGGAGCGTGGCGGCAGAACGCTGCAGCCGCACCGCGTAGACGATCGAGTCGACGTCGTGGTCCACCTCCGCGTCAGTCGGAGAACCGACCGGAGAGACGGTTCACCGCCATCTCGTAGATCGCCGGTGGTGCAGTGTCGACCGAGCCCGATCCGTACGGCGGCTCCGGTGCGTACTCGATGATCAGCTGCACCATCCGCGCCACGTCGTCACCCATGATGAGCCCGCTGAGCGTCAGCGCCAGGTCGATCCCGGCGGACACGCCCGCCGCCGTTGCGTACTTGCCGTCGATCACCACACGTTGCTTCGACGGCGTCGCACCGTACGTGGCGAGGTGCTTGAGCGCACCCCAGTGGCTGGTGGCACGGCGCCCGTTCAGGAGTCCGGCACCGGCGAGGACCAGCGAGCCGGTGCACACGGACGTGGTCCACTCGGTGCTCCGGTCGACGCTGCGCAGCCACTGGTGGAGCGGCCCGTCGTCCATCTGATCGGCCTGGCCGGGCCCGCCGCCGATCAGCACGAGGTCGGGCTTCGGCACGTCGGCCAAGCCGGCGCGCACGTCGATCGTCAGGCTGCCGAGGTCGTTGGTGACGGCACGCGGCCGCTCGGCAACGAACACGACCTCCGCGCCCGGGAGGCGGCCGAGGACCTCGTACGGGCCAATGACGTCCATCGACGTGAAGCGCGGGTACAGGACGATCGCTACTTGCATGGGTTCCTCCGGGTGGTTGGTCGGGGTGATGTCACGGACGGCCCCGCACGGGCCGGCCGGGGAAGGCGTCGAGCACCAGCTCGCCGTCGCTGACGATGCGCGCTCCGTTGACGAGCACGTGCACGAACCCGACCGACGGGCGCACCGAGTGCTGGTACGTGGCCTGGTCACTGACCCGGTCGGCATCGAAGACGACGAGGTCGGCGTCGCAGCCCACCTGGATCCGTCCCTTGCGGCGCATCTCCGGTGCCGCCCGCTCGACGATGCGGGCGGGCAACAGGGTGCACTTGGCGATCGCGTCGTTCAGCGAGAGCACGCCGAACTCGCGCACTCCGACGCGCAACGTGCGCGCATGCGTCCCGGCGGTTCGCGGGTGCGTGCGCACGAAGTCGGGCGGCGGCCACTGCATGGGGTCGTGCACGTGGCCCGCCTCGACCACGAACGGCACTGCGTCGGAGGCGATGACGGCGTTGGGGAGCGCGATCAGCTCGGCGACTCGCTCCGGGGAGGTGTCCTCGTCGAACATCTTGATGAACGCCAGCCCGGATGGGTCGGCTGCGCGCAGTTCCAGCAACGCCTCCACGGATGCAACCGTCTGCCCGGTCCTCGCTTCGATGACGTCCTGCGGCGTCCCGGTGGCGCCGAGGACGTGGAGCCGATCGGGATGGAAGTAGTCGGAGCCGAGCGACGTCATGCCCGCGCCGTACGGGTAGGTCTCGCTGGTCACCCTGGCGCCCTCGGCGCGAACGGTCTCCATGACGCGCTGCACGCGGTCGAGGTGGCGCGTCGAGGTCGAGCTGACGTGGCAGTAGTGCATGTGCGCGCCGGTCTCACCGGCGACCCGGGTCAGCTCCTCGGCGCCGTCGACGACGACGTCGGGATCCTGTTCGACGAGCGGCCGTGCGTGGGTGAAGGTCGGCACGTCTGCTTCGGCAGCGAGCCGCGCGATCGTGACCACCTCGGCCGGATCGGTCATCGGCGCGTACCCCAGCAGGATGCCGATGCCGAGCGCGCCGTCCGCCAGTTCGCGCTCCAGCATGGCCATCATCGCGGTGGTCTGCGACGGCGATGCCGGCACGCGCCAGGCATCCAGGCCGAGGTTGTCGAGCGGACCGTCGGCGCCGCCGTGCAACGGGGCACCGCCGACCACGTGCATGCGGATCGAGGACCACGACACCGAGTAGCCGAAGTTGATCGGTCGGCCCTCGGCAGCGGCTCGGGCGTACGCGACCGACACGGGCGCGACGCCGGCTTCCAGCTCGAGCGCCGTGGTGACGCCGTCGAGTGCCTGCAGCCGCAGCTCGCCGATGGCCTGCCCGTGGCTGTGCAGGTCGATGAAGCCCGGCGCGACCACCAGCCCTCGTGCATCGATGCGCGCTCGACCGAGCAGCGGCGTCGCCGAGACCGCGGTGATCCGATCACCGTCGATGCCGACGTCGCGCACGTCATCGAGGCCCGTCTCCGGGTCGATGACGCGTCCACCTCCGATCACGAGGTCGTGGACGTGCTGCGCCATCGCCGTCATCGCCGTCATCGCCGTCATCGAAGGGGATCGAACGGGCGCAGGGCGTCAGGCGTCCGGCCAGTGGTGATCTGCTCTGCAAGGAGCTTGCCCGTGATCGGGCCGAGCGTGATGCCCCACATCCCGTGCCCGCCGGCGACGAACACGCAAGGTCGACGAGTGCGACCGATCAACGGGAGACCGTCGGCGGTGCACGGGCGAGCGCCGACCCACTCGTCGCGCCGGTCGTCGAGGTCCACGCCGCGCAGGAGCGGCGCGGCGGCATCCCTGATGGCGGCGATCCGTCGAGCGTCACGCGGCGCATCGACGTGGCGGAGCTCCATCATCCCGGCCAGCCGCAGGCGGCCGCCGACGGGCGTGCACGCGACGCGCTGCGCGGGGAAGTAGATCGGGGCCGCCGGGAGGTGCTCGGCCGCGACCGTGAAGCTGTATCCGCGGCCGGCCTGCACGAGCCGCTTGACGCCGGCCGCACGCGCCAACGAGCCCAGGCGCGCGCCGGTGGCGATCACCACGGCGTCGAAGCGCTCGCCGGCGATGTGCACGTCGCGTTCGCCGCCGCCGATCGAATCGACAGGAGCGTTGGTGCGGACCTTCGCGCCGCGCCGCACCACCGATTCGGCCAACCCGTGGACGAACGCCGCGGGGTCGAGGAAGCGCTGACCGTGGATCCGCAGCGCGGCGACCACCTCGTTCGAGAGGGCCGGTTCCAAGGCCCTGGCCTCGTCGCCCGACAGCAGCTGGACGCCGACGTCGTGGCCGTCGACGGCGACGTGCCGCAGCTCGTCGACCAACGCGTTCCGAGCAGTCGCGTCGCGATAGGCGGCGAGCAGCGGCTCCGCTTCCTCGGTGCGCACGCCGAGCTCTGGCGCGTCGATCTCCGCGAACGCTTGCAGCGCTCCGCCGTTCAGCGGCGCGAGCGCAGCCATCGACCGCTGCCACTGAGCGTGCGTGCAGTTGCGGGCGAACTGCGCGAGGAAGCGCAGCAGCTTCGGGTCGGCGCTCGGCGGGATGTACACCGGCGACGACGGTCGCAGCATCGCCCGGAGGCCGAACTTCAGCACCGCCGGCTCCGGCAGCGGCGCCGCCAGGCTCGGCGTCAGCCACCCCGCGTTGCCCCAGCTCGCGCCGGAGGCCACCTCGCCCTGGTCGAACACGACCGCGTCCACCCCGTGCTCCTGCAGGAACCACGCCGTCGACAGACCGACCATGCCGGCACCGATCACGGCAACGCGTTCGATCTCGGTGACAGCGCTCATCTGATCGTCAGGTTCGAGCCGCGGCGACGGCGTTGCTGATCAACTCGTTGATCGAGTCGGTGAGGCGCGTGAAGGCGCGGGATGCGGACGGGACGCGCGGGGCGTAGTCGATCCAGCTGTGCATCTGCTCGTGGTCGAGCTGCACCGTCGTCGGCACACCGGCCGCCTGCAACCGGGCTGCGTAGTCCTCCTCCGACGATCGCAGGATGTCGTGCCCGGCGATGGCCACGATGGCCGGCGGGAGATCGGCCAACGACGACGCCAGCCCGGGCAAGGCATACGCCGATCGCGTCGCCGGATCGGCGCCGGCGTACTGCTCCAGGTAGAAGATCAGGTCGGCGTGGTTCACGCCGGGCCCGTCGCGGTACGCGTCGATGCTCGGCCGATCGAGGTCGTCGTCGATGCCCGGGTAGACGAGCACCTGCCCGTCGATGCGCGGTCCGTCCTCGTCGCGCGCTCGCAGCGAGACGCATGCCGCGTGCGTGCCGCCGGCGCTGTCACCGCCGACCAGGAACGGCAGGTCCGGGCGCAGCGTGCTGGCCCACACGACCGCGTCGTACGAGTCGTCGAACGGCACGGGGAACGGGTGCTCGGGCAACATGCGGTAGTCGATCGAGACGACGATCGCATCGGTGTCGCGGCAGATCCGGCGCGTGACGTAGTCGTGCGACTCGATGCCGCCAACCGTCCACGCGCCACCGTGCATGTAGGCGATGACCGCAACCGGATGCTCCGGGCGATAGATCCGCACGGGGATCGGGCCGTGGCGACCCGACACGTGCTCGTCGGCGATCTCGTGCACGGCGGGCGGCTCGACGCCGCGGGTGAACATGGCGATTGCGTCGTCCATCGTCTGGCGCAGCTGGGCGGCAGTCTGCTGCGACGCGGGCGGCGGCGGCTCGGTCCCGAGCTCGGCCATCAGGGTGAGGACGTCTGGATCCAAAGGTTGTTCGTGCATGACCTCTCCGGTTCGGATGTGTTGCGTGGTGGACGTGGCACGCGGGCGACGGGGGGCATCGCCCGCGCGCGTGCTGCTGCGCGGTGCGTCAGCGCTTGCGGTAGATGCGACCGCGGCGGAGATGATCGACGGCCACGGCCGAGATCAGGATCGCCCCGATGACGATGTTGTTGTACTGCGGCGGGATCTCGGTGAGGACGAGGGCGTTGTCGATGAGCGACAGCAGGACGGCGCCGACGGCGATGCCCTGGATGCTGCCCAACCCGCCCATCAAGCTGACCCCGCCGATGAGCACCGCGGTGATCGCGGTCAGCGTCGTCGACGTGCCGCCGGCGGTCACCTGACCCGCGCCGACGCGTGCCGAGTAGATCATCCCGGCCAGCCCTGCGGCGCCGGCAGCGATCGCGTACAGCGCCAGGTCGAGCCGGAACACGCGCAGGCCGTTGCCGACCGACGCGGCGCGGTTGCCGCCGAGGGCACGGACGTTCACGCCGAACCGGGTCCGCTCGAGCAGGAACCAGAACACGATGCCGACACCGATCGCGATGAGCACGATGTTCGGCACGCCGGACACCTCGCCTTGGCCGATCTTCTGGAAGCTCTTCGGCAGCGGGAGGATGTCGTTGCCGTCGGTGATCAGGTTGTCGATCCCCGACAGGATGTAGAAGGTGCCGAGCGTGGCGATGATCGGCCACACGTGCAGGTACGTGATCACGGCGAAGTTGACGAACCCGACCACGCAGCACAGCGCGAGGCCGAACAGCACGGCGAGGGGCCACGGGGTGCCGCCGACCAAGAACTTCGCCGTCGTCAGCGAGCCGAGCGTGAACACGGCACCCGCCGAGAAGTCCAGCCCGCCACCGATGATCAACATCGCCGCACCGCAGCCCATCACGAAGTAGATGACGCTGCTGCGGAAGATCTCGGTGATGTTCGCCTGCGTCAAGAACAGGTCGGACTTGATCGCGGCGATCGCGCCGATGATCACGATGACGAGGATCAGCGTCGTCTCCTGACGCACCAGCACCCGAGTCACCAGGCTCTCTCGGCGCGAATCGTCGGCGGTCGCCTGCGGCACGGCCACGGTCACGGCGCTCACGCGACGTCCTCCTCGAGCTCGTGGCCGACGAACGCATCCGGGGCAACGGCGCCGGTGATCATGCCGATGACCTCCTCGCGTCCGCCTTCGGTGACACGTCGCGTCCCGACCGTGCGGCCGAGGCGCAGCACGGTCACCCGGTCGGCGTGGGAGAAGACGAAGTCGAGGTTGTGGCTGACGATGACGACCGCCTTCCCTTGAGCACGGAGCTCGTCGATGATCTCGCCGACGTGTGCGGTCTCCTGCACACCAAGCGCCGCCGTGGGTTCGTCGAGCAGCATGATCGGCTTGTCCATCCGCACGGCCCGTGCGATCGCGACGACCTGGCGCTGTCCACCGGACAGCAACCCGACCGGCGTGCGCACGTTGCCGACGCGGACCTTCAGATCCTTGAGCACCTTGGCGGCCTCTCGTTCCATGCGGCGACGATCGAGCACGATGCCGTACTTCCGTGGCAGGTTGCCGAGCGCCATGTTGTGAGCGATGTCCAGGCACTCGACCAGCGCGAGGTCCTGGTACACGACGGCGATGCCGTGCTCCTGTGCTTGAGCTGCGGACCTGACGTGGGCGAGGTTCTCGCCGTTGACGAGCACCTCGCCCTCGTCGGCCCGATGGATCCCGGTGATGATCTTGATCGCCGTCGACTTGCCGGCGCCGTTGTCGCCGACGATGGCGTGCACCTCGCCGGCATACGCCGAGAGGTGCACGTCTTCGAGCGCCGACACGGATCCGAAGTACTTCCGGATCCCACGCAGGCGGAGCGCCGGCGCTTCGGTCATTCCCAACCCTGGTCGAGGTAGCCCTGGATCTCGTCCTTGCCGACCACGACGATGCGCACCGGGATCACCGGAGCCGGCTTGCCCTCGAGCACGTCGGCCACACCGTCGAGCACTTCCTTGCCCAAGCCGCACACGTTCTGCAGCAGCATCAGGTTGGCGGTGCCCTCTTCGACTGCCTCGAGGCCGCCGTTGTCGTGACCACCGGCGACGAGGAAGGTCTTGCCCTCACGACCGAGCGACTTGATGGCGGCGACGGCGCCGGGGGTGGTGGTGCCCATGTGGGTGACGATCTCGGTGACGTCGGGGTGCGCGTTGAGCAGCGCGGTCACCTGCGGCAGCGCCTTGGCAGCGTCGTCTCCGGTGTAGACCTCGCCGGCGATCGTGACGTTGTCGGTCTTGTCGACCGCGGCCTTCACGCCGTCCATCCACGCCTTGCCGAGGCCGACGTCGGCAACGGCGACGAGCCCGAGCACGTGATCGCCCGGCAGTGCGGCGACCGCCTCGACGAGCTGCGTCCCGATCTCCCCGAAGTCCGGGCCGGCGTTGACGTCGGAGCCGCTGTCGGCGGCGCCGGATCCGTAGATCGTGCCGGTGACGATGCCATCCGCCTGTGCCTGCTTGAGCACCTCGGTGAAGCCGTCACTGGTGGGGAAGGTGATGATCGCATCTCGCTTGTTGGCGATCGCCTGCTGCACCTGCTGGATCATCGCGCTGGCGTCCAGGGCCTGGCCGGTCGGACCGCTCTCGGTGTAGTCGAGGCCGCGTGCGGCGGCTTCTTCCTTCATGCAGTCCCCGACCAACTTCCAGGTCGGGTAGTTGGGCAGTGGGTTGACGAAGTGGACCGACTTGGCGTCTGCAGCGGCTGTCCCAGCAGTCGTGCCGGCAGTTGTTCCACCGTTCGATGCCGACGGCTCGGACTGCTTTGTCGAGTCCGAACCACACGCTGCGGCAACCGCGCCGAGCAGTGCGAGCGCCGCGAGCGAGCGGTATGCGCGCTGGCGGCGGAAGTGTGCTGATGTCATGAAACGAGCTCCCCCTACGTTGATGTACGTGGGAGCCACCTGCCCCCGGTGTCATTATTGTGTGGTTTCGTGTTGGAATGCAAGACCAAGTCGACAGAAACTTGGGGTTGGCAATGTTGTATCAGTTGGTTTAGTGTGGGGATCGATGAGTGCTGGTCGCATCCCTGTCTCCCGGGCGAGCCTCGGTCGCATCGCTGAGCTGGGACTGGCGGTGCCGACGTACGCCGCCGAACAGTTGCAACCGAAGATCGTGCACGTCGGCGTCGGTGCGTTCCACCGGGCCCACATGGCGCTGGCCACCCACGAGCTGGCCGATGCGGGCAGCGACTGGGGCATCCGTGGCCTCGGGCTGATGCCGGCCGACGTGCGCATGGGCGAGGCACTGCGGCCGCAGGACCACCTCTACACGCTCACCGAGAAGGCCAGCGATCGGCGCGACACGAAGGTCATCGGCAGCATCGTCGACTTCGTGTTCGCCGCCGGCGACCCAGCCGCCGCGGCCGCAGCGATCGTCGATCCGGGCGTCCGGATCCTGTCGCTGACCATCACCGAGTCCGGCTACCCCGAGCCCGAACCGGGCGAGCGCGTCACCGCCGACCTGTTGGTCGAGTGCCTCGACGCCCGACGCCTGGCGAACGGCACGCCGATCACCGTGCTCAGCTGCGACAACCTGCCGGGCAACGGCGACGTCAGCCGGCGCGCGTTCATGAACGCGGCGACGCGTCGCAGCAACGAGCTCGCTGCATGGGTCGAGGCGAACTGCTCGTTTCCGAACTCGATGGTCGACCGCATCGTTCCGGCCACGGTGGAAGCCGACCGGCAGCACCTGCGTGACGCCTACGACATCGAAGATCGCTGGCCGGTCGTCTGCGAGCCGTTCCGCCAGTGGGTGATCGAGGACGACTTCATCGCCGGCCGCCCGGATTGGGAGCACGCCGGTGCGCTCATCACCGACGACGTGCACAGCTGGGAGCTCTACAAGCTGCGCTTCCTGAACGCCGGCCACTCGGCCATCGCCTACCTGTCGTCGCTGGCAGGAATCGTCCACGTCGACGAGGCGGTGGCGAACGAGGCGGTCAGCGGCTACCTGCGCCGGCTGCTGTGCTCGGAGGCACTGCCGTCGCTGCACGAGATCCCCGGGCACCCGCGGGAGGACTACATCGGCGTGGTGTTCGGCCGGCTGGCGAGCACGGGCGTGCGCGACCAGATCCATCGGCTGTGCATGGACGGCACGGCGAAGTTCCCGACGTTCCTGATCCCGACCGTCGAGTGGAACCTGGCCCACGACGGATCGATCGCCGGGTCGGCGCTCGCCCTCGCCGGGTGGGCTCGCTACCTGGCGACCACGCCCGTCGGCCAGCAGGCCTTCGATGCCAGCGGCGACGCGGCGCGTGCCGCAGCGGCCGGCTTCCTCGATGATCCGCTCGGGTTCCTCGACTTCGAGCGGACGTTCCCCGCTGCAGTGCGCGACAGCGATCGCTTCCGCACTGCGTTCGCCGATGCGGCGCGGCAGCTGGCCGACGCTGGACCGATTCGTGCGATGCTTGCCGCGTCCTGACAGAACCCCGACGCCCAAGGAGCGGCACATGACGGCGGCGGCCGATGCCAAGAGCGCACCACGCTTCCCTCACGAGCGCCAGCAGGAGATCTACGTCCTCGCGCTGGAGCAGGGTTCGGTCGACGTCTCCGATCTGGCGCGCCGGTACGAGGTCACCACGGAGACCATCCGTCGCGACCTGTCCGACCTCCAGGCGCAGAACCTGTTGCGCCGCGTGCACGGTGGCGCGGTCCCGTTCGAGCGCCGCGTGCACGAGCCGATGGTCGTCGCCCGCGACCTCCTCAACGGCGACCAGAAGCTGCGCATCGCCCAGGAGGCGATCAAGCACGTCCCCGATCACGGCGCGGTGATCATCGACTCCGGCTCCACCGGTCAGCGGCTGGCCGAGGTGTTCCCGGTGGAACGCAACGTGCAGGTGGTGACGAACTCGCTCGTCACTGCGCACACGCTCGTGCGCCGCGGCATCAGCAACCTGATGGTGCTCGGGGGCAGCGTGCGCACGAACACGTTCGCGATGGTCGACGGCGCGGTGGTCGAGGCGCTCAAGCCGATCCGTGCCGACGTGCTGTTCATGAGCTGCGACGGGCTGTCGATGGCCCGCGGGCTGACGACGCCGTATCGCGAGGAGTCGATCGTCAAGCGGGCGATGATCGAGAGCGCGGGGTGGCTCGTCGCGCTCGTCGACCACTCCAAGTTCGGCAACGACCAGCTGTTCTCCTACGGCCCGTTCGAGGACATCGACGTGCTCATCACCGACAGCGACGCAACCGACGAGGAGCAGGCCGCGATCGAGGCCAAGGGCGTCGAAGTTGTCCGAGCCTGACGGGGCGACCGCGCGGCAACCGCATCTGACGTTCGTCGAGCTCGAGGACGTCGCCCGCGAGGCGTGCCGCCGTGCCGCGGCGCTCATCCGCGACCACATCGGGCGCGCCGAGCAGGTCGGGCTGAAGTCCTCGCCGACGGACGTCGTCACCAAGACCGACCTCGAATCGGAGGCGCTCATCCGCGAGCACCTCGGGCTGGCGACGCCCGGCGCCGGCGTGATCGGCGAGGAGGGCGGCAGCAGCGACATGGCCAACCGTCTGCAGTGGATCGTCGATCCGCTCGACGGCACCGTCAACTTCACCTACGCGGTGCCGATCGTCGCCGTCAGCGTCGCGGCCGCGTGGAACGGCGCCGTCGTCGCCGGAGCCGTGATCGACGTGATGCGCGACGAGCTGTTCAGCGCAGCGGCGGGCCATGGGGCTCGCGACGATCGCGGACCGATCCGACCGTCGGCCTGCGCTCACCTGGCCGATGCGCTGACGACCACCGGCTACTCGTACGGCGCCGAGCTCCGCCGCGAGCACGGTCGGGTGATCTCCGAGCTGCTCCCGCTGATCCGCGACGTGCGCTGCTTCGGTTCCGCGGCGCTCAACCTCTGCTGGCTCGCCGGTGGCCGCGTGGATGCGTACTACGAGCGCGACATCAAGCTGTGGGACTACGCGGCGGGTGCGCTGATCGCCCACGAGGCGGGCGCGCATGTCGAGCGCCCGTGCCCGGAGAACAACAACTCGATCGTCGCCGGCGCGCCAGGAGTGTTCGGCGAGCTGCGCCGCACCATCGCCCGACTCACCACGTGATCGTTCGACGCGCCAGCTCGATCAACTGAGCGGCCGGCATGCCCTCGGCGATGCGGGCGAGCGCGTTGATGCCCAGCCAGCGATGCAGGACCGCATCGTCGAAGGCCAGCGCGGCGCGCACCGTCGCGAGGTAGGCGTCGTGCACCGTGCGCAGCGTCGCTGATGACACGCCGGGGAGATGCTGGCACTCGGCTACCGTTCCGCCGGCGCCGAGCAGGATGCACGTTCGGGCGACGTCGGCCAGCGGGTCACCGACACTGGCGTCGAACCAGTCGATCAGCACGGGCCCGCGTCCACCGAGGATGACGTTGCCGGGGTGGAGGTCGCCGTGGCACACGACGATGTCGTGGCCGGGCGTGACGTCGATGGTCATCGCGTCCGCCAGCTCTGGAAGGTGAGCGGCGACCTGGGCGAGCTTGGCGCTCAGCCGGTCCTGCTGGCGGGGCAACGCCGCAGCGGGCACGAGCTGGAACAGATCGAGGTGGATGCGCGCCAGCTGCTCCCCCACCCCGCCGGCATCGACCGCGTCGCCGACGAGGGCATCGGACAGCGACGGCCCATCGATGCGCTCGTAGAGCATGGCGACGCGCGACTCGTGGACGGTGCTCCCCATCGCCACCGGTGCGGGAGCGCCGACGCGACGGACCAGATCGGTGTACACCTGCTCGGCGTGCATCCACTGATCGGGCGTGGAGTCGAGCGGCACCTTGACGACGGCGTCGGTCCCGAACTCGCACACCGTCGACCGCGATCCACGAGCCAACAACGAACCGACGCTGGACATCGGCCGATGGTACCGGTTCACCAGGACGGCAGCTCGTGGCGCCGGGGCGGGTCCGCGCCGACACGCGTGCACGTCACCGCCGACACGGTGGCGCCGACGACCGTCGCCCGACGGAGCAGGTCGACGTCGGCGAGCTCCTTCGTGCTGTGGCCGCGATCGACCCACCACGCCAGCACCGCGGCGCCGAACGAATCGCCCGCGCCGACCGTGTCGACCACGTCCACGGTCGGCACCTCGACCTCGACGACCTCGTACGCGGTGACCACTCGTACCGGCCGGCCGCCGTCGGTCACGAGCACTGCCGTCGCTCCCCCGGCGATCAGTCGTCGGGCAGCGTCGATCGGGTCGACGTCGCCGAACATGAACGTGAGGTCTTCGGTGCTCGCCTTGACGAGGTCCGCATGACGGACGAACGCATCGAGGTTGCTCCGGTAGTGCTCGTGATCGTCGATCGCCCGCGGCCGACAGTTGAGGTCGACCATCACCAGCACGTCATCGGGCAGCGCGGCGAGCGCGTGCAGCAGCGTCGTGGCGATCGGCTCGAGGACGAGCGCGAGTGAACCGACGTGCATCGCTGTCGTCGCGCTCGAGTCCGGCAGCTGTGCCGGGTGCAGCGCGGGCGCCGACGTGCCGGCGATGTAGAAGCGGTACGAAGCAGCGCCGTCCTCGTCGAGCTCGGCCGCAGCGAGCGTGGTCGGTTCGTTGCACGCGTCGGCCGCATCGAGCCCGACACCGTCGGCTTCGAGGGCCGCGGCCAAACCTCGCCCGAAGCGATCGGCGGAGAGCCGCCCGACGAACCGGCAGTCGACGTCGAGCCGACCGATGGTGCGCGCCGCGTTGAACGGCCCGCCGCCCTGCGCCGCGCGAACGCCACCCTGCGGATCGATCAGCAGGTCGATGAGCGCTTCCCCGGCAACGACGATCATGCGGTTGGAACGATACGGCGGCGGATCAGACGGCCGTCGGAGCAGGTTCGGTTTGGCTCCCGCTGTCCTCGTCCTCGACGTAGGGGAACCGGCCCTTCAGCGCGTTGATCGGTCGTTCGACGACGAACCAGCTGACGATCGCCGCGACGATCGCGATGACCGTCACGAACACGAACCGCTTCGGTCCGCGTGCCGGCGTCGGCAGCCCGAGCTCCAGCTTGTAGTTGCCCTCGAACATGGCCGCCATCACGAAGCGGTGCATCAGGTAGATCCCGTAGCTGATCGTTCCGACGAAGGCCAGCGGTCGCCACTCGAGCACCCGCCTGAGCGGACCACGGATGCCGGACGATGCTCGGTCGACGACCCACACGGCGAGCAACGGGAACCACAGACCCGACGCGGTGAGCTCGATGGTGCCGCCGTCGTCGGTCTGCTGAGCGGCCTTCCACGCGACGAACAGCACCAGTGCGATCAGCGGGATCCAACGTGAGCGACGGCCGATCCACTCGGTGCTGCGCGTCCGCCGGACGTACGCCAGCAGCGCACCGAGCCCGAGCGAGTCGAGCACAGCAGGCGTGATGATCATGACGCCGTCGGGCCACTTGTCGGCGGCGAACAACACCAGGCGCACGACCGGGGCGGTGACGATCATCGCCACGATGATCGGGCCGAGCACACGACGCGGCATCGTCAGGACGACGATCGGCCAGACGACGTAGAACTGCGCCTGCGCCGCCAGCGTCCAGAGGTGGTCGGTGGTTGCCGTCCACGCGCCGCGATCGGCGAACCACCAGTTCGAGACGAAGAAGACGTGGTACCCCAGCTCGTCGCGCACGCTGATGAACCCGACCGCCGCCGCGACGAAGAGCACGAGGGCGTAGAGCGGGACGATCCGCAGGAACCGTCGCGCGTAGAACGCACGGATGGTCCGGCTGATCCGCGTGCGAGCCCGTTCGGCATCCGAGCGCGCGTCGAGCAGGATGCCGGTGATCACGAAGCCGGAGATGACGAAGAACAGCTGCACGCCGAGGACGCCGTTCCTCGCCCACACGTGCGGCAAGGTGAAGGCGGCGATCACGCCGACGACGGCAACGGCGCGAAGTGCATCGAGCTGCGCGTACCTCCCGCTCGACCCGCCCATCGACGTCACGCTACTCATCGTCGGCGGCCCGCCGCCCGACGCGGCGCACGGCGGGCTGCCGATGATCGATCGCCGGCTTACGAGGCCGAGGCGGCGGTCGCCTCGATCGCTTCCGGGCTGGTCGGCTGGCGTTGCCCGATCTGGACCTTGCGAGGCTTGGCCTGCTCGGCCACGGGGATGCGGATCGTGAGCACGCCGTCGTGCAGATCGGCTTCCAGTGCCTGCAGGTCGAGACCGTCACCGAGCTGGATCTGACGTCGGAAGGCACCGCGGTACCGCTCCCCGAAGTAGGGCTGGTCGGTCTCCTGGCGCTGCCAGCTGCGCTCCGCTGCGATGGTCAGCACGTTGCGTTCAACGGTGATGTCCAGGCTGTCGGCCTTCACGCCCGGCAGGTCGATGTGAACCCACACGTCGCTCCCGCGCCGGAACGCATCCATCGGCATCACACCACCGGTGTTCTGCTGACGGGTCGACAGCCGGCTGAAGAGCGTGTCGAGGTCTCGGAACGGGTCGGTCTGGATCAACATGTCAACTCTCCTTCTCGGGTTGGTGGACCGCGATCGTTCGCGGTGTGCATCAAATGATGGCTCGTGGTTATGTTGAGTGTCAAGAGGTGATTATGTTGACAGAGAACGACGCGGGTGGCACCATGCCGACATGAAGCGCACCGCGTCGAGACGGAGCGACATCGCTCGCCAACGGGCGGCGCTCGATGAGTGGCTGAGCACTCAGGAATCTGCGAACACCCGCTCCGCCTACCGCTCCGATCTGAAGACGTTCGGCACGTGGTGCGTGGGCAAGGGCATGATCCCGCTCACTGCAGACACGACGGCGTTGATCGCGTTTCAAGCGGCTCGCCGGGAGGCTGGCGACAGCGATGCGACGATCCGGCGTCGCTGGTCGGCGTTGTCGTCGTTCTACGACCACGTGGTCCAGCAGCAGTTGCGATCTTCGAATCCGTCAGCCGGTGTCGATCGACCCAAGGTGCCGGTCGGCGACCCGAGCCCGACGATGGCACTGAGCGACGCCGCTGTGGCCAGCTACCGTCGAACTGCCGCTGCACTCGATCCGCGCCTCGAGGCGCTCGTCGCGCTGCTCGTCTGCGACGGCCTCAAGGTCTCCGAGGCGCTGGCGCTCGACATCGCCGACGTGTCCGGCAGGTCAACCACCACGATCACGGTCCGCCGCCGCGGGCAATCCCAGCGTGTCGTGCTCGACCACGACAGCGCCCGAGCGCTCCGTCGCTGCATCGGGAAACGACGTGCCGGGCCGGTCTTCGTCAACGAGCAGTCATCACGATCCGAAGGACCCCGGCGGTTGAGCCGCTTCGGCGCAGATCACTTGATCCGCAAGCTCAGAACAGGCGCTTCGAACGAACAGGTGACGGCCAACGCACTGCGCCGGTTCCACATCTCGACCAACCAGCGCGCCGGCATCGCCCTCGACGACGTCCGCGCAGGTGCCGGACTCGCGGACACCCGCAGCGTGCGTCGCTTCACCGATTGACCATGGAAAGGAGCAGTGACATGGTGACCACGTCCGCACCGACTGAGTCACGATCCAAGATCGACGCGCTCGCCAACGACGCTCGCCACGAGCGCGCCGTCGCGCTGAGGGCGCTCCACGTTCTGGAGTACGCCCTTGCTGCGCCGGCCCCTCGCCGGCAGCGCACGTGGGTGCACCGCGTCAGCGTCGCACTCGACGCTCTGGACGCTGCGATCCAGGCTCAGCTCCCAGGACCCGACGATCCGGTACGACTTCTCGACGAGATCGCGCTCACGCACCCGGAGTGCCTCGAGCGCATCGAAGCGCTCCAGCAGGCACTGCTGGACCTCAGCATCGCCACCGCGTCGATACGTGAGCAGATCGAAGCCGGCGTCTGCATCGACCCGGACGTGATCAGACAGCGGCTCAGCACGCTCGCCCAGCAGTTCCGTGCCCGCGCAGCCAAGGAAGCCGACCTCGTCGACGAAGCCATCGGCCGCGAGCTCGACAAGCCCTGACGGACTCGCGCGTCGACCGATCAAGCCGTCCATCTCCCTCCGGCGGCGGGTCGCTTGTCCGGAGACAACGAACCGAGAACGTCCGCCGGCCGACAAGGGCGCTTCTGCTGCGGTGCAGTCTGGGCACGACTGAACCGAAACAGCAGGCTCAGCAGCCGCCGGATACCATCGACGCGCCAGGTGCCGGAACCCAAGACCAGGTTTTCTCCCACCTCTTCTTCCGGTCCCGCCCCTCTAGCTCAATGGCAGAGCAGTGGACTTTTAATCCGCGTCCGATCTGTCTTGAGTTGTCATGAGGCGTACCGCAGCGGTCATGACCTGCGGTGATGCAAACGGGCAGGTCACGAGGCCCAGCGTTCGGGGCGGTCCAAGGCTGCTTGGAGAGGCTGCTCGCGGTCCGGCTGTGACGCCGGATGACGGCGACGAGACCGCTGCTTCAGCTGCAGCATCGCCGCTCGAGCGACGTCGGCCGGGACATCGAACCATGCGCACACGTCCTCGACGGTGACCACTCCCCCGTCGAGCACCGTTGATCGGACGATGCCGTCGAGCTCGTCGAGTGGCACGAGCCGGCGCACCGCCTCGGCCTCGACGTAGGCCTCCTCTTTGCGCACGATCTCGATCGGCGTCGCATCGGTGAAGAACACGCCGCGCTCGTCGTGCACCAGCTCGTGCGCCAGCGCAGCGCGGCGGTCGGCGCGCCGCAGCCGGACGTCGAGGGTGATCTCGCGCCGGCCGTCGCCGACGTCCTCGATCTGCGCTTGGCGCCCGACGAGCAGACCCCAGATGAGCTCGATGTGTGTCCGCCGGGCGAGCTCGTCCCAGACCTTCCAACTTGCCATCGCGGCATCATCGCGAAGGGGTGCGCGACGGTTACGCGCCGCGGTCGGCTCAGTCCTCCAGGTGCTCGCCCTGCTCGGCTGGTGGGTGCGGGCGTCGCGCTCGCTTCACCGGCTGTCGCTTCGGCACGCCGTCGGCGCCGCGCGCTGCGATGGCGAACTGCTCCTGCACCGCACCGGAAGTCACCTCGGCCACGAGTCGGAACACCTCGGCCAGCTGGCGCTCCGCTTCGGGGCCGGCCCCCGGCAGCGCCTTGACCTCTGCGACCCCGATGACCGTTCCGTCTGCGCCGCGGATCTCGACGTCCCACTGGCGCCCGGGGTCCATGTCGTGGGCAGCCAGTCGCCCGAGCTGACCGGGGGTCATCTCGAAGAACTCCTCGATCAGCGGCCATAGGTCGCGCTCAGGTGTGCGCTCCCCGTTCCACCAGGTGCTAACCGCGTTGCGGCTGGTGAGCTGCCCGCGGTCCCACAGGAATTTCACGAGGTCGCGCTGCCGGAGACGGTCCTTCGTGGCGCGTTCGGCGGCGGCCTTCAGTTCGTCGTTGATCGCCTGGATCCGCTGGATCGCCACCGTTTGAGCCTGCCACATGGGGATTCACGTACGACGTGACCTTGTAGTTTCACTCTTGTCATCTGTCCTAGGACGTGTTACAACTGTCCTCACCATGAAGACAGCATCCGCCGCCAAGGCCCCGATCCTCGAGCACGAGGTCGTCGAGGAGCTCGTCGAAGAGTGGTCGACCGAGGTCGGCCAACGCATCCGTCGCCAGCGCAAGGTCTGCGGCTTCACGCTCCAGGTCGTCAGCGACCTGACCGGCGTCAGCAAGCAGACGATCCATCGCGCCGAGTACGACGGTGCATCCGTCCGCGACGACGTGCGCCACCTCATTGCCATCGCCCTCGGCTCCGAGGTCTCGACGCTCTGGGCGCCGATGACGTCCGAGCAGATGCGCCGACGCGCGAAGGCGGTGGCGTGATGGCCGCGGAGATGGTCTGGGAAACACCTCCGCCCAGCCGAGCGCCAGGCCGTGACGGTGGTGTGAATCGCTCAGAGTTCGTGGCAGCGCTTCGCGCTCGCCCCGGTGAGTGGGCTCGCTATCCGACAACCTTTCGTACCCCCCAGAACGGCGCGAACGCAGCGGGCAGCGCTCGCATCAAGTTCCCCGGCACCGAATGGGTGTCCCGCAAGATCGACTCCGACTGCATCGTGTTCGGTCGATGGGTCGGTCCCGACTCTGAGAAGGACGCCTGATGCCGAAGCGTCTGCTCGGCCCGACCGCCGCTGCTCGCTACTGCGGCATCCCGCGCGGCGAGTTCCACGACATCCGCGCCGCCGGCAACGGCCCCCGCGTTTGGAACCCCGGTGGGGGTCGGAAGCACCCGTTGTTCGCCGTGTCTGTCCTCGACGAGTGGATGCACGAGCGCTCGGACGTCGACCCCGCGAAGAAGGCGTCATGAACGCCGAGGTCGTCGAGCAAGGCGTTGCGCCGGAGTTCTGCCAACCCGCCCACGAGGGCGAGGCGATCTGCGGTGGCTGCAACCGGTACTCGTCGACGTGCGCGCCGCGGTTCGTCGGGCTCGTCATGCACATCCTGTGCCGTCGCTGTCGAGGTGTGGCGTGATCGCCGCCCTTGCGAACCTGACGCCGACGTGGGGACAGGACGGGCTGCGGCTCGTCGCCGCTGACGGCACCGTGTTTCGCCCGACTGGGCTGCGCCATCCCGAGTTCCGGTGGCAGCGTCTGTTCAACGAGATCACCTGGGTGCACGTGAACGTCCCGGAGGCCGTCGAGATCCTCGACGCCGCCGCCGACCGTGCGACCAAGATCCGCCGTCACCCGACGGCTCACAAGTTCGGAGCGGGAGAGGTCGCGTACCGCGAGGGCGCGGACGGTTCCTCTGTCACCGGGTGTTCCTCTCCCGCCCCGTCCACCGGACCTGCGATCCGCCACCTCCATCTCGTCCGTGAATGGGGTGCGGCTTGAACTGCCCCGGCTCCACCTTGCCGAGCCGTCGCCTCGCGTTCGGCTTCGAGCAGTGCGCTTCGTGCGACTACCTGTCGCCCGGTCGGATGCGCGACCACGATCAGCGTCACTCCTCGGAGCTTCGCCAGGCAGCCGAGATCCTCGACCCGAACGGACCGAAGCGCCCAGTCGGCATCCGCCCCACCGAACGGCCCGTCCGCTACGTCGTCGAGCACCGCCCCGACGGCCGGCGCGTCGCCGTGGAGGTCGCGGCGTGAGCAACGTCCAGTTCGCCCTGGCGTTCGTCGCCGTCCTCGGTCTGATCCTCGCGCAGGCCTGCCAGCGCTGGTCGGGCTGGCGGATCAACGAGTGGTTCCGGGGGCGGCCATGACCGGCACCGATGTGTGGCGTCCGTACGCGGCGTGTCTCGGCGCGAAGCAGTCGACGTTCTTCCCCGAGGTCCCGTTGACCGTCAACGTCGTCGCCCCAGCCAAGATCATCTGCGCCAAGTGCCCGGTCTCCACCCAATGCCTCGACGAAGCGCTCGAGCTCGAAGAGGAGTTCGGGATCCGCGGTGGCATGACACCACGCGAACGGCACGCCGAGATGCAACGTCGCGGTGGGCGCGCTGTCGTGGTGCCGTTGCGACGCAACGCGTCACGGTGCGGCACGAACGGCGGGTACCACGCCCACCGACGCCGCCGCGAAGAGGCGTGCACCCCGTGCCTGCTCGCCCACCGGCTGTTCGTGTCGTTCGACGACCACCACCGCGACCGTCGGGCGGTCGGCCAATGAGGGGCGTGCGGACCGTGCTGTGCACCGGCTGCGGCGAACGGCCGGTGCTGCTCGACGACGTCGACTTCGGCACCGCTCTCTGCGACGACTGCCAAGCGCGCGACGGGCTGCAGTCCAACGTCCGGGACCTTCTCGGCTACAGCGAGCGTGACGCGTGAGCCTCTTTGACATCCCGGTCCCCGAGCCTTCGGTGAAGCTCAGCTACGGCGCTCAGCTCACCCAACACGCCCGCAACATGATCGCCGCCGGACGGCACCCGGCGAATGGCAGCCCCGTGCGGCCCGGAGTCACCCGCGGCGACTGCTCGCACTTGGTCTTCCGAGGCGACTCGCAACGCCGGTTCTACAAGTGCGCCGGGCACCGCCTCGGTGTGTCCCGCTCAGCTGCGTCTGACATCCGCGTCAGCTGGCCCGGCTGCGCCCTGTTCGAGAACGGCACGACATGAGCCGCCTGTTCATCGACGAGCTCGAACGCGTCCTCGGCCCCGACCGCCTTCACGTCCCTCGCCGGCCCTGGCCACCCGAGCTCGACGAGCTGCGTTCCTACTCCGACCACACCATCCGTTCGCTCCGCGGTGCCGGCTACATCACACCACGCGGTCTCCCCGCCGACGTCCTCGCTGACATGGCAGGCAAACCGGTGTGCGACTTCGTCGGCTGGTACGTCGACCACGCCCGCCGGGCCATCACCGAAGCACGACGGCTCGCCCACCATCGACGGCACCTTCACCACGCCCGACGACACGGGCATCGCACCTACTACGAGCACCGCACCGCGATCGCTCGAGAAGCCGGTGCCCCGTCGCTCTGGCACTACCGGCGACAACGCGGCTGGGACGGCCACCCAGCACCAGGCGACAACCAGCTCGCCGCCTGACCACCCATCGATCAGCAACGCCCGCAACGGGCGTGCTTCACCAACCACTCAAGGAGACCACCATGCCCACCCGCACCACCCACAAGCGCATCCCCGACATGACCGACGAGATCCGGGCACTGATGCCCCTCGTCCGCGACGAGTGGATCGCGCACGGTCTGTCGTGCGAGCCGACCGATCGGGTGATGGCTGCCGCTGGGGTGGCCGAGGCCTACGCAGCGGCGCATCTGCCGGCGCCGCACATCGTGTGGGCGTGCTCGCCGTTCGCTGGTGCGATCGTTCGTCATCTGTTGCGGTTCGCGCCGCCGAAGGCGGCGGCCGGCGTCGGGGCCGGCGTCTGGGCCGGCGTCGGGGCCGGCGTCTGGGACGGCGTCGGGGCCGGCGTCTGGGACGGCGTCGGGGCCGGCGTGAGGGCCGGCGTCTGGGACGGCGTCGGGGCCGGCGTCTGGGCCGGCGTCTGGGCCGGCGTCTGGGCCGGCGTGAGGGCCGGCGTCGGGGACGGCGTCGGGGCCGGCGTCGGGGACGGCGTCTGGGCCGGCGTCTGGGACGGCGTCGGGGACGGCGTCGGGGCCGGCGTGAGGGACGGCGTCTGGGCCGGCGTCTGGGACGGCGTCGGGGACGGCGTCGGGGACGGCGTCGGGGACGGCGTCTGGGCCGGCGTCTGGGACGGCGTGAGGGCCGGCGTCGGGGACGGCGTCGGGGCCGGCGTGAGGGACGGCGTCGGGGCCGGCGTCGGGGCCGGCGTGAGGGACGGCGTCGTTCAGAGCAGCAGTGCGCACGAGCTTGCGAGGGCGCTCAAGAACACCCCGAAGATCGACGCGTTCAGCGACGTGATCTACGGCCAACACGACGCAGGGTGGCTCTCGTTCTACGACACCTTCCGACGGTGCGGCCTCGCTGACATCACCGCCCCGCTCGAGGGGCTCACAAAGGTCGCCAAGTCCGCCGGATGGTGGTGGGCGCATCGCAACATCGCGATCGTGTCCGACCGACCGTGGCGGATCGCGGTCGAGCCGTGGCCTGGTCGTCTCCCGCACGGTCGCCGCCTCCACCGGGCGGGCGGCCCGGCGATCATGTGGCGCGACGGGTGGGCGCTGTGGTTCTGGCACGGCCAGCTCGTCCCGCAGTGGGTCATCGAGCACCCGGCGCCGCTCGATCTGATCCAGAAGGAACGCAACACCGAGATCCGCCGCTGCGCGATCGAGCGCTACGGCTGGGACCGCTACCTCGACGACCTCGGCGTGGCGCCCGTGCACGAGTGCGCCGACCCCGGCAACCCCGGCCACCGGCTCCGCCTCTTCGACCTCCCTGCAGGCGCGCAGGTGTACTCCGAACGAGTCCGTCTCGTCGTGATGGACAACGCATCGCGCGACCGCGACGGCACACGCCGCTCGTACGCCGAGACCGTCCCGGCATCGATCGCCGACGCGATCGCCGCCCAGGCGTGGGCGTTCGACATCGACCCCGCCATCTACGCGCAGCTCCAACGCGCCACCTGATCTCACCAACCACCAACCAAGGAGAACCACCAATGCTCACCCTCACCGAAGTGCTCTCGAAGCACGACGTGACCGTCCCCGACGAGACGATCGCCGACCTCACCGTCCCGATCCTCGCCGGCCCACAACGCCAGGGCGATGTCCTCATCGCACCCCGCGCCAAGTTCGGCACCGCCGAGCTCGCCGACTTCATCCCCGTCCCGGCCGAAGGCATCGCCGTCGTCCGCGGTGAGGAGTCAACCGGCGGCAACACCCACCTGCTCCACGCCGAGGGCGACGTCCGCTGGGCACCCGCCGTGCAGGCGCGTGGGTCGGTCAGCCTCGGCCGGCTGATGGTCGGTGAAGGTGCGACGGCGTACCTGATCCACACCGACGAGCACGGCGCGAACGGCATCGCTCCCGGCGCGTACGTGCTGCACGGCAAGCGCGAGCAGGCCGACGAGATCCGTCGAGTCGCGGACTGACCGATGCAGACGGTTCGCACAAGACGAACTGCGACGGTGTGCACACGTCGCGATGCCTTCCCCGGGTTGCCCGCCGTCGAGTACGGCGTGCAGCTCCGGGGCGGGCACGCGATCGTGTTCGCTCACGATCAGCTCGCTGAGGCACGCGCACTCGCAGCCCGGTCTTCGGGTCGTGTGCTCGTGCGCCGTTGGCAGGTGCATCGATGACGCCGCGCCCGCTGCTCGGTCGCCTCATGCGACGCGTCCACCCGTCACCGGCCGGGTGTTGGGTGTGGCCTGGCGCGCTCAACGCCGACGGCTACGGCTCGATCCGCGTCGGCCGCCGCCCCGAAGGCACCGCGCTCGTCCACAGGGTTGTGCACGAGCACCTGATCGGTCCGATCCCGGCCGACTTCGACGTCGACCACACGTGCGGGAACCGGGCGTGCTGCGCACCGCAGCACCTCGAAGCCGTCACCCACGCCGAGAACCTCCGCCGCGCCCGTGAGCGTGCACTGGCAGCAGCAGCATGACCGCCACCCTCACCGACGAACGCGCCGAGTTCCTCGCCTGGCGCCGCACCGGCATCGGCGCATCCGACGTCGCGGGCATCCTCGGCATCGCCCGCTGGTCGTCACCGTGGTCGGTGTGGGCCGACAAGGTTGGCCTCGCTCAGGACGGCGAGCAGACCGAAGCGATGGAGCTCGGCCTCGCGCTCGAGGATGGCATCGCCCGAATGTTCCACCGGCGCACCGGTCTCTACGTCGCTGGTGCCCAGACCCGCTACGCACACCCGACGGAACCGTGGGCGCGCGCAACGCTCGACGGCAAGGTTTACGACCACCCGGTGCTGCCCGGCAACTACCGCACCGTGTCGCTCGACAACGGGTACGCCGTCGAGCCAGCGGTGCCGCTCGGCGGCCTGGAGTCGAAGGCCACCGGCGACTCGTCCGCTTCGTGGGAGACCGACGGCATCCCCGCCTACTACCAGGCGCAGGGCCAGTTCCAGATGTGGGTCACCGGGATGGAGCACACCTGGTTCGCCGTCCTCCACGCCTCATTCGGCCTGGCTTTCCGCGTCTACGAGCTCCACCGCGACGAAGCCGACATCGCCCTGATCGCAGAGCGATGCCACCGGTTCTGGCACGACCACGTTCTCACCGGCGACCCGCCCCCAGCGGACGGGCACACCGCGACCACCGAGGCGCTGCGCGGCATCCCCGCGGCAGCCGGCGAAGAGGTCGAGCTCGACGACGACACCGTCGCTCTGCTCGACAGCCTCCGGCTGATCAAGGCCGACCGGAAGAACCTCGACTCGGCGATCGCCGAACGAGAGAACCAGATCAAGGCCGCGCTCGGCGAAGCAACCGAAGGCCTCCACAACGGCGAGCGGCTCGTGTCATGGCGCGAGCAGTCCCGCGCCGAGCACGTCGTCGCCGCATCCACCTCGCGCGTCCTGCGCATCACCCCAACGAAGAAGGAGACCACCTGATGGCCACCAACGTCAGCGCCGCCGTCGCCACCCGCGACCAACAGGCACCAGCCACCGTCGACCCGCAACGAGCTGTGAAGGCGAAGCTCGTCGAGTTCAAGCCGGTGATCTCCCGGCTGCTCAAGGGCACCGGCGTCACCGAGGACACGTTCATCGCGCAGATCGCGAACGCCTGCCGTGCGGTGCCGCAGCTGTGGTCATGCGAACCGGAGTCGGTCCTCGGCGCCGCGCTCAAGTGCGCCCAGCTCGGCCTCGCACCCAACGACCCGCGCAACCTCGCCTGGATCCTCCCGTACAACCGGCAGGCGTCGTTCCAGCTCGGCTACGGCGGCGTCATCGAACTCGCCCGCCGCGCGATCCCCGGCCTCCGCTTCGACGGGCGGCCGGTGTTCCCGAACGACGAATTCGACCTCGACTTCGGTCTCGACGAACCGCTCAAGCACCGGCCGTCGTTCGTGCTCCGCAAGGACCGCGGTGGCGACGCGTACGCCTGGTACGTGCGAGCCAGCTACCCCGACGGCTCCGTCCAGGTCCACGCCCTCGACCGCGAAGGCGTCGAGTACCACCGCAAGTTCTCGAAGCAGGCCAACGGGAAGATGTGGACCGACAGCTACGACGCCGCCGCGCTCAAGTCGGTGGTGCTCGACATGAAGCGGTTCCTTCCGTCATCGACGCTGCTCGTCGCCGGGTTCGCCGCCGACAACGAGGTGATCGACATTCGCAAGGTCGAACCGATCGACGTCGGTGAGATCACCCACGAACCCGTCGAGACGACCGTCGTCGACGACGGTGCTGCAGGCGGTGAGTCATGAGCAACATCACTCCCGAGACCTGCCCGAAGCGGGCCCACCATGGCGACCCGTTCCGCTACTGCCCAGTCAAGGGCTGCGGCTGGATGGAGCCGTCACCGCCGAAGACCGGCGCCGAGCTCATCGCAGACGAACGCCGCCGCCAGATCGATGTCGAGGGCTACACCGCCGAGCAAGACGACTCGACAGCTCGGTTCCAACAGATGAACCAGGCGGCCCGGACCTACCTCGCCGCCGCATACCTCGCCCACAACGGCCACGACCCGCGTCGCGCCGCCGACAAGGTCGGCTTGTGCTGGCCGTGGAACATCGAGTTCTTCAAGCCGTCCACCGACCCGATCCCGAACCTGGTCAAGGCCGGCGCTCTCATCGCCGCTGAGATCGACCGTATCCAGCGCAAGGCCGATGCGTCATGACGATGACCGCGGCGGGCGTCGCCAAGCTGATCGAGGAATGCGGCGAGCTGCAGCAGGTGCTCGGCAAGCGCCTCGCGATGTGGGACCAGCCCGAGCACTGGGACGGCACCAACCTCAACGACCGACTGATTGAAGAGATGGGCGACGTGAAGGCGGCGATCTGGTTCGTCGCCAACCAACTCGGTCTCGACCAAAAGGCCATCCATGAGCGGGTGCGCTCCAAGATCGCCGTGTTCGCCTCGTGGCATGAGCAGATCGACAACAACGACCACGGCATCGACGGCCGCGTCGTGTCCCAGGAGCTGTGGGCCGCACTGCTGTACTGGCGCCGCGAGGGCACGAATCTCGGCCCGATGTTCGACACGGACAACGCGATCTACCAGCTCAAGCAGGCGCTCCGAGCTGAGCAGCAGCGGGTGCCGACGTGAGCTGGTCGGCTCGCCCGTCGGGTGCACCACGGATGATGTTGCTCGACCGCGACGGGAAGTCCGTTGCGTCGCTCACGTGGCACCCGGCGGTGCGTCGGCGCACCCTTCGTTCGTTCGGTGTGGTCGACGTCATGGAACGCATCGACGCCCAGGTCGACGAGCTCACGTTCGAACCTGTGTCGACACGGTCACCGGCGTGGTCGGTGGTGCCGGGCGGCGACCCGGCGGTGTACGAGGTCCGGTGGGGGCAGATGGTCGCCGTCACGATCGCATGGCTGGGTGTCGACCACCCGACGGTGCGCGCTGAGGCGATCGCCGACTACCTCGCTGCGGACACCGCCGACGACGACTGGCCGGTCGAGGCGCTCGGTCACGCACCGGACCAGGGTGATCCGATCAACGACCACCACGCCAACCGGCTCGAGGTCCAGCCGTGATCGAGTTCGAGGTGCTCGGCCTTCCCGCGCCGCAAGGCTCGAAGACGAGGATGCCGAACGGAGCGATCGTCGAAGGCAAGACCGCCGGCCAACGCGCACGCCACAAGGACTGGCGCTCCGCCGTCGCTGAAGCGGCCCGCGACGTCGCCGGCCACGACGACGTGGCAGCACCGCTCGACGGCCCGCTGATCCTCATCGTCACCTTCCGCTTCCCCATGCCCCGATCGCGGTCGAAGGCCGCCCGTGCCGCAGGGGTCGCCGAGAAGATCACCGCACCCGACCTCGACAAGCTCGTCCGGTCCGTCGGTGACTCGCTCACCGCCGGCGGTCTCATCGTTGACGACCGCCTGATCTCACGCGTCGCAGCGAAGAAGCTCGAGGTCGTCGGCTGGACCGGCGCCACCATCTCGATCGGCCCGGTCGGTGACGCACCATGAGGCACCTCTCGATCGCCCTCATCGTCATCGCGCTGCTGTTCCTGTCAGCGATGGGCGACCTCGGCTACTTCAGCGCCGCCGACGGCCAAGGCTGGGACTTCGCCGCCACCCTCGGCATCGTCTACGCCGCGTTCGCACTCCGGAAGCAGCGATGAGCGTGCTGCCGTGCGCCGGGAAGACCGACACGTTCATGGTCGACGACACCGCCAAGGGCGTCACCGCCAAGGCGATCTGCGCGACCTGCCCGATCACCGCCCGCTGCCTCGAACGTGAGCTGGAGGTGATGCGCGCCGGCGGCATGACGTTCGGCGTGTACGGCAACACCACCGCGATCGAACGCCGAGCCATCCTCCGAGCCGAACAACACGCGCTCACACCACGACCGACACCGACGCTCGCCGAAGGTCACCGCGCCGAACAGAAACGCCTGCTGCAACGTCACCGCCGCGCACTGGCCGCGATCCCCGCCGAGTCACGTGCATGGCTGTCCGCCTGGCGTGCCGCGGCGATCGCCGAATCCCACCGCCTTCGCGCCCTCTGGCGCACCGAAGACCAACGAATGGAACTCGCCTCATGAGCCTCGTTGCGCGCCCCGCGCTCAACCACCCGCAGATGCCCGTCAACGACGAGGTCGACGACCGCGCAACAACGTGGGACGTCTTCACGCCGCTGAACGACCGGTTCCACTTCACCGTCGACGTCGCCGCCGCCCATCACAACGCCAAGGTCCACCGCTACTACGACCTCACCACCGACGGCCTCTCGCAGTCGTGGGCGCGCGAGCGCGTCTGGTGCAACCCGCCGTACTCGAACATCGCCCCGTGGGTCGCGAAGGCGAACGCGGAGACCGAAGCGCAGACGATCGTCATGCTGCTGCCCGCGAACCGCACCGAGCAGCGCTGGTGGCAGGACCACATCGAACCGCACCGCGACAACGGCGGCCGCCTCTCGATCGAGTTCCTGCCCGGCCGCCTCCGGTTCCTCAAACGAGGCCAGTCCGTCGTCGGCCCCAACGAACGTCCGCCGTTCGGATGCTGCCTCGCGATCTGGGAGACGCGTGAACTCAGCCTGTTCGGAGCGACGCCATGAAGGTCACGCTCTCCATCGAGCTCGACATGCCCGACGACACGAAGCCGGCCGACCGCGACCGGTACGTCAACCTCGTCCGCACCGCCGTCCACACCCGACGGCTGCCACTCGGCGTGACCGCCACCGTCCGGCAGCGAGAGGTCCTCCGGTGACCGCCCGGCAGGTCGTCGTCATGTGGCGGTGCTCACGCTGCACCCACACGATCACGACCTTCCTGCGCGTCACCACCCCGCCGTCGTGCACGTGCGGCAACCGCCTCAAGCCCAAGCCGATGACCGGCACCCCTATCGAGAAGGCCGCATGATGACCTACGAGAACTACCGCTACACGCTCACCCGCGAATGGCCGCGCCAACTCGCCGGCGGCCGCGGCTCGATCACATGGGTGATGCTCAACCCGAGCACCGCTGATGCCGTGCACGACGACCCGACCATCCGGCGCGTCTGCCGGTTCTCTCGCGAGGCCGGCTACGACTCGCTCACCGTGGTGAACCTGTTCGCCTGGCGGTCGTCGCAGCCCGGGCAGATGCGCGGATGCGTTGACCCTGTCGGGCCGCGCAACGTCGAGGCCCTCGAAGCGGCGTTCTACGGTGCCGCTGCCGTCGTCTTCGCGTGGGGCGCCTGGTGGTCCGCGAACCGGAACCGGATCGCGGCGAATCCGCCGCCCGTCGAGCAGATGGTGCGCCGTTGCGGGCACGCTCCGCTCTGCCTCGGCATGACCGTCGCCGGCGGCCCGCGCCACCCGCTGTACGTCCGCGCCGATCAGCCTCTGGTGCCCTACACGGGAACCCTGGTCCCCGCATGACCACCGACACCCGCACCATCGTCATCTGCGCACCAGACATCCGATCAGCCCGCATCGCGATGAGCGCACACAACTGGCCACGCCACCAATGCCTCTACGTCGACACCGTCGCCAAGGCCACCGGCCTCACCAACTTCCGAGTCGTCCGCATCGTCGGATTCGGCACCCGCCGCTCCGCAGCAGCGATCGCCGCAGCACTCATCGAAGCCGCCGCCAACGACCCGCGATCGGACGCCTCAGCTGTCCGCCCCCAATCCACCACCGGACCCACCCACATGCTCCGCACACCATGGAACGCGGTGCACTGATGGCCGGCACCCGCTACATCACCGTCGACCAGGCCTACTTCCGGAACCTGAAATCGCGGGCCATCGGCAAGGACGGCCGCGCCCTCGACCTCGCCGCGATCTGCTGGTCCGCCTGTGAGCTCACCGATGGCATCATCCCCAAGCCACAGGTCGCGCTGCTCGCCGCCGAAGCCGAAGTCCGCCCCGGCGTCGCCACACGCCTGCTCGAGCACGGCCGCTGGCACCCACCCGGCCACGTCTGCCCATCCGAGATGTGCCCCGCCAACGTCGAACCCGTCGCCGAGCACACGTACGCGATCCACGACTTCCTCGCACACCAACAGACCCGCGAACACGTCCTCGCCGAACGCGAACGGTGGCGCACCAAGAAGCGCGACCAACGCGCCCGGTCCCCCCAAGACTCCCCCGGGGACACCCCCGGGGAGTCCAGCGAGAGTCCCGGCCCCGAGCATGACCATGAGCATGAACTACCCACTCAAGTACTCGACCACCTCCAACGCGGTACACGCCGACCCTCGGTGGCGGAACCCATCTCATCCGACCGGCGACACGACCAGATCGCCCGCATGTACGGCCGCGTTGCCGTCGACAAGGACCACCCCAAGAACCCCACCAGCTACGCCAACGCAGCAACCCGGCGCATCGCCAACGACCCCGAGCTTGCACGCTTCGCAGCACTCTTCCCCACCGCCCCACCCGACGCCATCGCCGGCTGGCTCCACGGCGACAAGCACTCGATGAGCTACTACCCGCGCTCCGACGAGCTCGACACGAACGACGCCACAGTGATCCCCATCGACCGCAACCAAGGAACCGCATGAGCCGCACCAACGACCGCACCACACGCAGCCTCGAACTCGCCCACGCCATCGCCGAACTCATCACCCCCGCCCTCACCGGCATCGAACAAGCCCAAGCCGGATGGCCCACCCAGACACCCGGCGCCGCAGCAGCCGACGCACCCATCGTCGCCGAATGCCCGATGCCGAACTGCACCAACACCCGCCCATGCCTCGACCACGACGGCGACCTCGACACCGACCGAGCAACCGACGACCACGGCAAGCTCGACGCGCATCTCCGGCACGCCGTCAGCGCACTCGCCAAAGCAGCCGCCATCGTCACGTTCTGGGGGATGCCCGGCATCAGCAAGACCGCCACCGCCGAACGACTCAAGGCCATCGCCGCAGACGTGTGGTGCACCAACTGCCGCAGCCATGACATCAACGAGCCCCGCGCCGCGCAAGGCACCGTGTGCACCTACTGCCGCGACTTCTCCAGCAGCTGGGGCGAGTACCCGCCGTTCGAGATCCTCGACGCCAAGGCACGCCGACGCCTGTCCGAACAGGACATCAAGCGCACCCTTCGCATGGTCCACGACCGCGATGCCGAAGCCGCCAAGCACGTCGCCAAGCAGAAGGCGAAGGGCACCGCATGAACGCCGGTTCTTGCAACTGCAACAGGATTCGAACCATCCTCTCGCCTATCTGTCCGCTCCACCAGTCCACCTGGCGTCGAGCGACACCACGTCGGGATAGAGCAGCTCGGTAGCTCGCCGGCCTCATAAGCCGGAGGTCGCAGGTTCAAATCCTGCTCCCGCCACCACGATGGCAACCCCCAAGCAACCATGGCACCGAGGCCCACACCAACGCCTCGCACGGGCAGTCGTTGCCGCAGCAGCAGCCGACCCGAGCACCCGCTGCCTGTCCGATCGATGCAAGGGCTGGGGCAACCGCACCCTCACCGAACACCCGCCAACCAGCACCGGCAAACCACCACGCTGGACAGCCGGCCACCGCGTCGCCTCCACCATCGCCACCAGCATCCACGACTACCGACCCGAGGTGAACGTGTGCAACTACAGCCACGGCGCCACCATCGGCAACGAACGCACCGAACCCCACACCGAACGATGGTGACCACACACGGAGGGGAGGGGCGGTCACAAACCGTGGTCACCCCACCACCCCCGAAGACCGCCGTCTTCTTTTCTCTCTCCCCTCGTGGACAGGGGTCGGGTCGGTGAGGTCTCCGCAGTTGGTGAAGGCGGTGGTGCGGGGTCGGGATCCTGCGTTGGCGGGGATCGTGAAGGCGTTGGTCGCGGCGATCGAGGAGGTCGATGCACCGCAGGTGCCGGCGTTGGCGGGGCAGTTGGTCGATGCGTTGAAGCGGATCGGTGGTTCGGATCCGACGCTGCTGGAGTGGTTGCGTGACGAGCTGGCTGCGGCGGTGGATCGGACGGCGAAGGTCGTCGGCATGTACGACAGCGAGACGGGTCGGCCGATGGGGACGGAGTTCGCTCCGTTGATTCGTCAGCTGATTCGCACGGTCGACGAGATCGCTGTGTTGCCGGCGACTCGTCCGGCGACGCCGGGGAAGGTGACGCGCGATGACCTTGCTCAGCGACGTGCGGATCGGGCGGCAGCAGCCAAGGCTGAGCCAGCGGCCCGCCCGCGCCGTCGGATCAGCGGGCGATGATGCGATCGAGTTCGCCGAGTCGATCGGCTTCGACGAGGACACCGGTCGCGGGTTCTACGAGCTCGACGACTGGCAGAAGTTCTGCATCCGGGGGTTGCTGAGCGAGGACCGCAACGCGCAGCTGTGCGCGCTGGTGTCGCTCATCCTGGTCACTCGCCAGAACGGCAAGAACGTCATCCTCGAAGTCGTCGAGCTGTACGCGTTCTACGTGCTCGGGCTGCCGCTGATCTTGCACACAGCGCACCTGCAGGAGACGACCGCCGATCACATGGCGCGGCTGTGGGCGGCGATCGAGTCCGATGAAGAGCTGTCGGCGATCACGAAGCAGACGGTCGCCAACGGCAAGGAGCGGATCTGGCGCACGGACACCCGGGCGCAGATCAAGTTCAAGACCCGATCGAAGAAGGTCGGGCGCGGCGGTTCGCCGCGGATGGTCGTGTTCGACGAGGCGCTATACCTCACGGACGATCAGATCCAGGCGATGCTGCCGTCGTTGTCGGCGCAGTCGATGCGTGGTGACGCTCCGATCCTGATCTACACGTCGTCGGCGCCGGTCGCTGAGTCGATCGTGTTGCACCGTGTGCGTCGGGCGATCAACGAAGGTCGGATGCCGGATGCGTTCATGGCCGAGTGGTCGGTCGAGCTGACACCGCTCCCGGGCGAGTCGGAGCTGGAGACGATGCAGCGCGTCGCCGCCGATCGTGACGGCTGGTACGAGTCGAACCCTGGGATGGGCAAGCGCATCTCACCGGATTGGGTTGAGGCGAACGAGTTGCCGATGATGTCGCTCGAGGCGTTCCTGATCGAGCGGTGCGGTGTCGTGTTCGACGTCAACCTCGATGTCGGCCGGCCGATCACTGCCGAGGTGTGGGATGCGTTGTGCGACGAGAAGTCGTTGATCTCCTCGGCGCGTCAGTGGGCGCTGGCGGTGTCACCGGATCGGCAGTGGGCATCGATCGGTGTTGCCGGCCATCGCGAGGACGGGAAGCTCCATGTCGAGTGGATGGACCACCGGCCCGGCACTGGCTGGGTGCAGGAACGCATCGTCGAAGCATGGAAGAAGCGGGGCGTCCCGATCCGGATCTACACCGGCGGCCCCGAGGCCGCGTTCATCGCCCCGCTCCGCGCCGCCGAGGTCGAGGTCGTCGAGGTCAACGGCGCCGAGTTCGCCCGGGCAACCGGTCGGTTGATCGATGCAGCGAAGAACGACGAGGTTCGCCACCTCGGCCAGCGCTCGCTCGACAAGGCGCTCGCCGGCGCTTCGCTGCGCATGACCGAGGGTGGCGCGTCGGCTTGGTCGCAGCGCTCGACCGTGGAGATCTCCCCGCTGATGGCGGTCACCATCGCCGCCGGCGGCGTCGACCTCGACGACGAAAGTGCCGAGCTGATGTTCGCCTTCTCGAAGTGACTGGAGGCCGTGATGGCCGTTGCAACCACCGACCCGAAGCTCGCGTTCGTCGACCGGGTGGCCGCCGAGGCGGTCCAGCTGAAGCTCTCGCGCCTGATCCTGATCGGTCTCGCCGCACCGTTCTACGCGCTTGGTGTGCTCATCGCGATCGTTCGTCTCGTCGTCGTGTTCGCGATCGGTGCGACGCGCGTCGGGATGCGCGAGACGCAGCGGCGCGTGGCGTCGCGTCCTGCGGCGACGACGCAGGGTTTCCATGGGATGGTTGCCCGCGCTGACGAGGACGAAGACGCCTGATGGTGGACCTGCTCGATCGGATCCGCGCTGAGACGAAGGACTTCACGCTCGGCGGGACCGGCGGCACGTTCGATCAGGGCGACCGGTTCCTGCGCGAGCCTCTGCTCGGTCGGGGCCCGTCGCTGCTTGGCTCGAAGGAGCGCATCGAGACGTCGTTCGAGAGCTACGTCCAGAACGCGTACAAACGCAACGGCATCGTCTTCGCCTGCCAGGTCGCACGACTGATGCCGCTGTCCGAGGCGCGGGTGCTGTACCAGCACATGAACGACGGACTTCCCGGCGCACTGTTCGGTGGGCCCGGGCTGGCGAAGCTCGAGCACCCGTGGACGAACGCCGGCACTGGCGAGCTGTTCGGCCGGATGGAGCAGGACGGCTCGATGGCCGGCAACTCCTACATCGCCGAGACCAAGAAGGGCTTGCGCCGGTTGCGGCCAGATTGGTTGACGATTCTCACCGGCATCGACGGGGTGTTCGACCCGGAGGCGTCGCCGTGGGATCTTGACGCCGAGGTCGTCGGGTACATCTACCACCCGCGGTTCGGTGGTCGGTTCGGTGAGCCGGTGCTGCTCACCCCAGATCGTGTCGCGCACTACTCGCCGATCCCGGATCCCGAGGCGAACTGGCGCGGCATGTCGTGGCTGACGCCGCTGATCCGCGAGATCCAAGCGGACACGTTGGCGACGAAGCACAAGCAGATGTTCTTCGAGCACGGCGCCACCCTGCAGGTCGTCGTCTCCTACGACAAGTCGGTCAAGCGCACCGACTTCGAACGGTACGTGCAGATGTTCGACGAGAAGCACAGCGGCGCCTCGAACGCGTACCGGACACTCCACCTCGGCGGTGGCGCTGACGCGACGATCGTCGGCGCCGACATGAAGCAGCTCGACTTCAAGGCAACCCAGGGTGCCGGCGAGACCCGCATCGCTGCGGCTGCCGGTGTCGGCGCGATCATCGCCCGCCTGTCCGAAGGGATGCAGGGCTCCTCGCTGAACGAGGGCAACTACCAGGCGGCCAAGCGCCAGTTCGCCGACATGACGCTGCGACCGCTGTGGCGCGGCATGGTCGGAGCGCTGTCGAAGTTCGGCAACGTCCCGAAGGACGCACGGCTCTGGTACGACACCCGCGACGTCGAGTTCTTGAAGGACGACACGAAGGACGCTGCCGAGATCTTCTCGGCGAACGCGAAAACGATCCGCACGTTCACCGACGCCGGCTTCACCGCCGAGTCAGCGGTGGCCGCCACGATCTCCGGCGACATGTCGAAGCTCGAGCACTCGGGCCTGTTCAGCGTGCAGCTGCAGCGGCCCGGGTCCACGTTCACGCCGACTGTGCGCACCCCCGATCCCACCTCCGAGGGAGACCAGGCATGACCACCACGCTCGCTCGCAAGAGCTTCACCGGCGTCACGATCAAGGATGCCGACCAGGGCCTCGCCTCCGCGGTGTTCTGCACCTACGACGTGGTCGACCGCGACGGCGACGTCCACGTCAAGGGCTGCTTCAACGAAGGTGCCTCCGTCGTCATCTCCGCCTACGGCCACAAGTCGTGGGAGGGTGCGCTCCCGATCGGCAAGGGCACGATCAAGTCGGTCGGCAACGAAGCGATCTGCGACATGGAGTTCTTCATGAACACCACGCACGGCCGCGACACGTTCGAGACCGTGAAGCAGCTGTCCGAGGCCGGGCTGCAGGAGTGGTCGTACTCGCTGTACGAGGTGACCGCCGAACGCGGCGTGAAGGACGGCAAGACCGTCCGCTTCCTGAAGAAGATCAACCTCGTCAAGGAAGTCTCACCGACGCTGATGGGCGCCGGCATCGACACCCGCACCCTCCAGACCAAGGGCCTCGAGCTGAAGCAGCTCGCCTCCATGGTCTCACGGCTGCTCGGCGATGCCGGCCGAACCCGCTGGGAACGCGACTACGCGTACTGCTACCTCGACGACTTCGATCTCGACGCAGGCACCGCCGTGTTCTGCGTCGTCGACTGGGTCGATGGCTCACGCAGCCGGATCTACCTGCAGGTCGCGTTCACTCGCACCGACACCAGCGTGACGCTCGGCGACGACGTCATCGAAGTCGAGTACACCGCCGTGTACCTGCCGAAGAGCACCAAGTTCTCAGAGCACAAGGACATCGCATTGCGTGGCGTCACGTCGCTCGTCGAGATGGCCAAGGAGCGATTGCCGCTCCGGGCCGCAGAAGGCAAGTCGATCACCGAGCAGGTCGAAGCGCATGACGCGCTCGCCGGTCTGGTCGCTGCGCTGAAGAGCGCGATCGACGACGCCACGCAACCACCCCCGGCCGACGTGGACACGAAGGCGAACGACCAGTTCGCCAACGACCTCGTCCGCCACCTCATCGCTCAAGGAGCACCATCGTGACCACCGTTTCATTCCCCGAGCTCGACGAGATCGAGAACACCCTCACCGCCCGTCGGAAGTCCGCGTCGGACTTCGTCGACGAGGCCAAGGCTGGTGGCGACGCCATCGACCTGACCCGCGTCAAGTCGGTGCCCGGCACCAACGAGGAGAAGGCCGCCTGGTTCAAGAACATCCAGGACGAGATGGCCGACCTCGCCACGAAGGCCGCGCCGCTGCGGATGTTGAAGGCCGCCGCCGAAGGCGTGAAGGACGGCGAGTCGTGGTCCGCCCACGGCGGAGACGACGACGACCGACCGCGCGGTCGCGGCAAGCGCACCAAGTCGCTCGGCGAGCAGTGGGTCGGCACGAAGGGCTGGCAGGAGCGCGAGCGCTCGATCAGCCTGCCCAACGTCGACGTGAAGACCCTCATGTCCCGCTCCGCCGGATGGGCACCCGAGTCGCTGCGCGAGGCCGGCTACGTCCCGGCCGCGTCGGCGCCGATCATGATCCTGGACAAGATCCCGACGCTGCCCACCAAGCAGGCCGCGGTCAAGTACATGGAGCAGACGACCCGCACGAACAACGCGGCAGAGCGCGCCGAGGGCGGCACCTACGGCGAGGCCGCGTTCGCGCTGACCGAGCGTTCGGTGACCGTCGAGACGATCGGCGTGTGGCTCCCGGTCACCGACGAGCAGCTCGAGGACGAGGAAGAGGCCCAGGCGATGATCGACCTGGAGCTGCCGCTGATGCTGCGCCAGCGCGCCGATCTCCAGGTCCTCGTCGGCGACGGCAACACGCCGAACATCCTCGGCGTCAACAACAAGGGCTCCATCCAGACCCAGGCCAAGGGCGCCGACCCGGTGTTCGACGCGATCCACAAGGGCATCACCAAGGTCCGCGTGACCGGCCGTGCCACCCCGGACGTCGTCGTGATGCACCCGAACGACTGGGAGGGCCTCGTGCTCACCCGCACCGCCGACGGCATCTACATCCTCGGCAACCCGGCCAGCGAAGCTCCGAAGTCGATCTGGGGTCTGACCCCGGCGATCTCGGACAACCAGACGGAGAACACCGCCGTGGTCGGCGACTTCCTCAACTACGCCCGGTTCTACCTGCGGCGTGGCATCGAGATGAAGATCACCGACAGCCACGACACGAACTTCATCAACGGCAAGCAGGCGATCCGCGCAGGGTTCCGCGGCTGCACGGTGTGGAAGCGCGCCGCAGCGTTCTGCACCGTCACCGGCATCTGATCCCGAGCCCCAGCCCACTTCGGTGGGCTGGGGCTCACCAACCCCAGGAGTGATGCCATGGCCGTCGGCTACCCCGCAGATCTCGTTGTCGTCCCGGTCACCGCGGACGCAGCCACCACCGCCCGCTTCTACGGCGGGTTCAACTTCCGCAACTCGACGGGCGCCGCGATCACCGTCTCGATCTACGACGGCACCAGCACCGCCGGCGTCCTGATCGATTCGATCTCCATCCCGGCGAACGATTCGAAGCACGTGCACTACCCGACGTTCATCGGGCTCACCTCGGGCTCCGTGTTCGTCGACTGGATCACCGGCGCCGTCGGCTCGATCCGCGTCGTCGTCTGACCCGAAAGGACCACCCATGCCCATCATCTCCGGAGGCGTCGTCATCGAAGGCGCCGGCAACCGCATCCTCTCCGCAGCGCTCGGCTCGCCCGCGCTCGGTGCCACCAACGCCGTCCACGCGGCCCTCGCGGTGCTCGGCACCGGCGGCCCCCAGGTCGTCACCACCGGCATCACCAACCCCGACGTCGCGCGCAACGTCACCGCCACCACCGCCGGCACGAACACCGACGTGAAGGCGGTGTCCGTCACGGTCACCGGCACCGACATCAACGGCAACGCGATCAGCGAAGTGCTGCCCGCGTTCACCGTCGACACCAACGGCACCGTCACCGGCTCGAAGGCCTTCAAGACGATCACGTCGTACAGCATCCCGGCGATGGACGGCACCGGCGCCACCGTCGCGATCGGCACCGGCTCCAAGCTCGGCCTGCCGCAGACGCTGTCGCGCGACTCGATCGACCACGTCTACTTCAACGGCGTGCGCGAGACCACCCGCCCGACCGTCGCGTTCTCCTCGACCGCGGTCGAGTCGAACACGGCGACGCTCAACTCCGCCCTCAACGGCTCCGCCGTCGTCGTCGACTACCACGCGTCCTGAGGAGGACCCCATGCTCGCCAACCAGCGCCTCTACGTCACCGCCGACAAGTCGGCCATCGTCCTCGAGGGCGACCCCCGTGCAGCGTTCCTGCTGGCCGCCACCGGCCAGCCGATCCCGAAGCTCGTCGACGGTGTCGAGCCGCCCGAAGTGCCCGCCGAGTACCTCACCGACGAGGTGACGGTCACGTTCGACAGCATCGAGAAGGAGACCAGCGATGGAAGCAACACCGACCCCGAAGGCGACCCCGTCGACCACGTCGAAGGTGACGACGCCGGTCACTCCGAAGATGGAGACGGCACCATCACCGAAGCCGACGGCGAGCCCGAGCTGACGCCGGCGCAGAAGCGCAAGGCGGAGCGCGACGCCCAGAAGGCTGCGGCCAAGAGCTGATGACGATCGTCTCATTCGCCGACTTCAAGCGGTACATCCGCACAGAAGCGGTCGGCGGATCCGACGACCTCGCCATGAAGGCGGCTCACCTTGCCGCAGAGCAAGGAGTCGCCGACTACTGCAACCGTCAGATCGCTCTCGTCGGGGCCGAGTCAGCTCGCACCTTCCGAGCATCGAACCTCTCTTTGCAAATGATCGACGACTGCGTCTCTGTCACCTCGGTGGAGCTCGGTGGCACGACCCTGGCGGCGACCGACTGGGAAGCGGAACACACCGAGCCCGGAATGCCCATCGTGTGCCTCCGCCGGCTGTTCGGTCGATGGACTCAGGACAGCGGCGAGAGTGCACTGGTCGTCGTTGCTCCATGGGGATGGGCGGCGTTCCCCGAGCCGATCCGGACGTCGGTGTTTCTGCTCGGCAAGGAGATCGCCGACGGTCGCGACGGCGACGTCAAGGAGCGGTCGATCGTTGCCCGCCTCCTCGGCCCCTACCGGCTGTTGAACGTCTGATGCTCGACCCGCAGGCGATCCACGAGCTCGTCGCCATCACCATCAGCGAGTACGTCGAGCGCGCCGTGAACTGCTACGCGTTCGAACCGAACACCGCCCAGTACCCAGCGGCCGTCGTCCTCGCCGACGAGCCATACATCACCTACCACCAGACCTTCGGTGACAACGCGCTGTGCACGATGCGGCTGCGCGTCGCGGTCATGGTGCGTGCGACCGACACCCAGGACGCGCACGCGGTGATGGCCGACCTGCTCGGCGCCGGCGTGAACCGCCGCTCGTCGGTGGTCGACGCGCTCGAGCAGAAGACCGACGACGGCTACGTGCGTCTCGGCGGGCAGGTCGAGTGCTGCACCGTGTTCGCCGCATCTCGGCCGACGTGGGAGCAGATCCCTCCGCCGCCGAACCAGTCCGAGTCGCCGGGCGATCGGCTCGTGTCGTACCTGCAGGTCGGCATCCAGCAACGCCGCGGCGCCTGAAACAGGAGCACCCATGTCCATCGTCATCCTCGATCGCGCTCAGTGTGTCGTCGGCCCGTACGACCTGACCGGGTTCACCGGGAAGCTCGACACCAGCGAGATGTCGGCGTTGAAGCCGAACACCAACTTCGGCTCGGGCGGCTACGCATCGAAACTCCCCGGGCTCAACTCGTTCACGCACCAGCTGGCCGGCAACGCCGACTTCGCCGCCGCGGGTGTGTCGACGCTTTTCAACTCGGGCAGCCCTGGCACCCAGTACGCGTGGTGCGCGAACCCGCTCGGCGGCGCAGCGGCCGGTGAGGCGTCGATCTTCGGTCGCGGCCGGCTGGCATCGGGCAAGTTCATGACCGGCCTGATCGGCGAGGTCGCCGGCTTCGAATCGAACTTCGAGTCCGACACCGCTCAGGTCGACGGGTTCATCGGTGCCCCGTTGGCGTCGTACACGACCGCTGGGCTCACCGGCACCGCCGTGCCGCTCGGCGGGCCGACGGCCTCACAGAAGTTGTGGGCGGCGCTCTACGTGCCCGCGGCGGCCGGGACGAACCTGGCCGTGAAGGTCCAGTCGGACAACGCGTCGAACTTCCCTTCGCCGATCGACCGGATCACGTTCACCACGGTGTCGGCCATCGGCTGGCAGTTCCTGTCGGTCGCCGGCGACTTCTCGACTGAGACGCACCACCGGGTGGTGGCGACGATCGCCTCGGTCACCTTCTCGTTCCTCTGCGTGTTCGGAGTCCGCTGATGCTGCTGCTCACCGCCACCGTCTCGTTCGAACACCTCGACGAGGCCGTCGTTCAGGGCGACGAGTATCCGGAGAACCACGTGTGCGTGCAAGCGCGCCCCGACTTGTTCACTGGGTGGCCGGAGCCTGAGCCGGTCGAAGAACCGCCGCCCGCCGGTCGGAACCCGGGCGCGTGCTGGCCACCGAAGACGGCTGAGCAGATCGAGGCGCTCAAGCGGCGTCTCCACTCGCAACCGGTCATCGGTGAGCATGGTCCGGAGCTCGTCGTGCCGAATCCAAAGCGGCAGCGGGTGCGGAAGTGAAGGCGCTCATCACCGCGCGGAGTCACGCCACGATCCCTCACGCCGCCCGCCCCGCCTTCGATCGATGGGTTGACGATGCGCTGCGGAAGTTCGACCGATCGACCAACGACTGCTTCGAAGCGCTGCACGAGGACGGGACCACCGTGTTCGGTTGCTACGAGCGCCCCCACCGCATCACCCCCGACGGCGAGGTCGCCGTCGAGTACTTCACCGTGCTCACCACCCCACCGCCCGCACTTCCCGCCCCGTGGGTGATGGAAGCCGATCTCGCCGCCCGCGCGGCCTGAACCCAAGGAGCCCGCCATGGCCCAGTTCGTACTCACCAACAAGATGGTTCTCCTCGGCGTCGCCTGGACCGGCACCGCCCCGGGCGCGCCAGGCACCCAGACGCCCGCCGGCACGATCACCACCCCGCTCGACGTGTCCGGGTTCCTCACCCAGGCCGACCATGGCGTCAGCGCAGCGATGAAGGACAACACCAACTTCGGTTCGGGCGGCTACAAGTCGGTGCTGCCCGGCATCACCGAAGGCGACGACATCGTCCTGCAGGCGTTCGGCGACTACGCCGCAGCGCAGCTGTACGCGAACGTCATCACCCTCGGCGGCATCGCCCGCCCCGGCTCGTCGCCGATCTACACCGACATCAAGCCGACGAACTCGGCACGTGGCGCGACCAACCCGTCGTTCGTCGGCGCTGTCTGGCTGTCGTCGTGGAAGCCGTGCACCGGCAGCGTTGGCGACATCGCCGGGATGCAGCTCACGCTCGGCGTCACGGGCAAGTTCGCCGACCTCACGGCCTGATGGCCGAGCAGTCCTTGGGGATGTTCGCATCGAAGCTCGACGCGATCTCCAAGGAGTACGAGGGGCCGAAGCTCCGCAAGATCGTCACCGACCTCGGCAAGGCCGCGCAGAAAGATGCCGACGAGGCGCTTCGTGCGGACATCGGTGACCAGTCGATGTCGCACTGGCGGCGCGACAAGCCGTTCGATCTCTCCGTCGACTCGAAGCTCGAGTCGGATTCGTCCGTGACGATCGGTCCGGCACGCAAGATCCAGGGGCCGTGGCGGGTGCTGAACGAGGGGCGCAGTTCGTACTCGGCGGGCGACCGGCGGCAGACAGGGTTTCGGACGGTGAAGAAGACCGGGGAACGCGTCGCGAAGACGCGCAAGGTGAAGCGCAACATCGGCGCGCACGGCGGCAAGGGCACCTGGAACGACGCACTCGGCAAGATCGAGCAGCGGACCCCGGTGCGGATCGCGCGCGCCAACCGTGAGGCACTCGCACGACATCTGAAGGGGTGATCGATGTCTTTCCGTGAACGCATCGAAGTCACCGTCGACCTCCTCACGGACAAGGTCAGCTCCGGGCTGAAGAACCTGAAGAAGGATTTCCAGGCGGCGGAGACGGGCGGCCAGAAGTTCAAGGTCGTCACCTCGTCTGCGTTCGATGTCGTCAAGCAGAACGCCGCCCAGTTCGCACTCGCAGGCGGGGCGGCGCTCGTGACGTTCGGGCTGAAGGCGGCCATGTCGGCCCAGGACTACGCGTTGTCGATGGGCAAGGCCGCCGACGCGACAGGACTGGCAGTCGACAAGTTCTCGCGCTGGAACGAGGTTGCCGGCGACATCGGTGTGAGCACCGAATCAGTCGAGAAGACCTTCGGGTTCATGAACAAGACGTTGGGCAAGTCCCCGGCCCTGTTCGATCAGCTCGGGGTGTCGATCGGCCACGCAGAGGATGGTTCGGTCGACGCGTCCGAGACGTTCCTGAACGTCGTCGACCGGTTGAACGCGATCTCCGACCCGGCCCAGAAGGCGCGCACCGCTTCGCTGCTGCTCGGTCGCGGCTGGCAGGACATGGCCGAGCTGATCGAACAGGGCTCGTCGAAGCTCTCGGACTCGCTGAAGTCGGTGTCCGATGCGAAGGTCATCACCGACGAGGAACGGCAGAACGCCGAGAAGTTCCGTGAGGTGCTCGACAACCTGACCGACAAGTTCGAGGACATCTCGATCGAGGTTGGACAGGCGGTGCTGCCGGCGCTGACGCAGGTGGCCGAAGTCCTCGGTGACATCGCCGACATCAAGATCCCGTTCACTGGCACCGGCGTCATCGGCGGTCTCAGCAAGCTCGCTGAGAAGACGTTTGACTCGATCAACCCGCTCGACAACCTTCAGTCAGGTTGGAAACGGCTCACGGACTCCGACAGTTCCTGGCCGAACCGGGTGGCCGGTGGCTTCGAAACCCTGCTCGGTTGGATCCCAGGCATCGGCGAAGGCATCTCCGACATCAACGACGCGATCTTCGGGAGCGCCGCGGCCAGCGACGAGCTGAAGAAGAAGACCGCCGAAGCCGCTACCGCCGCCGAGGAGGCTGCCGGTTCCTGGGCCACCCAACGGCAGGCGTTCCTCGATGCCGAGGCCGCCGCTCGTGGTGCCGCAGACGCAGCGACGACCGTCGACGTCTTGACCGCTGCCGCCGACCGGTCGGCACGTAAGGCCGAGGAGATGGACCGGGCCTGGCAAGCCCTGTTCGACACGCTCAGCGACGAAGAGTCGCTGGACGGTGTGCAGGATGGCTTCGACGGGATCAAGACCGCCGCCGAGGAATCGATGCAAGCGCAGCTCGACGCGCAGGCCGCCTACGCCGACGCCGCGAAGGGCGTCGAAGGTGCTGCCGAGCTGGCGATCCAGAAGGAGAAGGACGCCAAGGTGGCGGCCGAGGCGTACTCCGATCAGGTGCGCCAGCAGAAGGCGGACGTGGCGAGCTACGCCAAGGAAGTCCTCGGCCTTCCGGTTGAGCGCACCACCGAGCTGCTCGCCATGATCGACCAGAACAAGTACGACGAAGTGCTGCGGATGCTCAACATCCTGTCGGCGAACCGCACCATGTCGCTGTCGATCATCGCCAAGGGCGGCATGGGTTTCACGATCAACCCCGGGGGATCCCAGACCGGTAAGCGCGCGGTCGGCGCCACTGGCGGCATCGTCACCCGGGCCACCGACGCGACGATCGGTGAGGCCGGCCCTGAGGCTGTGATCCCGCTCAACCAGATGCCCGGAGCGTCCCCCCTCGGGGCGCTCGGCGGCGGTGGCGTGACAGTGCACTTCGCTCCGCAGATCACGATCCAGGTCGCGCCTGGCAACGACATGCAGCACATCGAGCAGGGCCTGCTGCGCTCGGTTCGTCAGGGCAGCCCCTTCGTTCGGCAGCTGCTCGCCAACGCCGGGATTCGGATCTGATGGCGACGCCGTTCCCGACGCTGAAGGTCGAGTTCGCTCCAGACGATGGCCCGCTGGTCGCCTCTCCGACGTGGGTGGACATCACCCAGTACGTGCTGTCGATGCGTGAGACCCTCAACATCACTCGGGGTCGCGGTTCTGAGTCGAGCTCGTACAGCCCCGGGCGATGCACGTTCAAGCTGAAGTCACCGGCTCGCCTGTTCGATCACACGTACACGGCCGGGACCTACTACGGGAAGCTGCTGCCACGCCGGCAGGTGCGGATCACCGCCACCTGGCTGGGCGTCGACTACATCCTGTTCCGCGGGCACATCCAGGGGTGGCCGACCGAGTACGACGAGGGTGGCCTCGAGCAGACAGTGTCGATCGTTGCGCTCGACGCGTTGTCGTATCTCGCCACGGCGCCGCTGTCCGACCCGGAGTACGCGTACCCCGGCACCGTTGCGACCCGCAAGGCCGCCTATCGACAGGCCGACGCCGGGTTCTGGTACGACCAAGTTGGGACCCTGAACGCGTACCGCGCATCGGCAGTCCTCCCGACGTTCGAGGACGGCCCCTTCAACGTCAACGCGACTGGTGTCGCCTTCTCTGGCGCTACCGCCTTCGGCAACCAATCCGTCCCCACCTCGGCGCCGTCGAACACCACGATCGCGTTCTGGTTCCGAACCACGTTCGCTGATCCCGCCATCGGGTCGGTGGACATCATGCGCCGTGACGGGATCTTCGGCACGAACGTCACCTGGTACATCAACATCTCCTCCGCCGGTGTCCTGACGGCGAACTACACGCACCTCGGCATCCCCGGCAGTCGGGCAGGCTCCTCGACCGAAGGATGGAACGACGGGAAGTGGCATCACGCCGTCGTCGACGGAGTGGCCTGGTACATCGACGGCGTCGATCACACCAACGGGTCGTTCTCCGGTGCTCTCGCGTTCCCCGGTTCGATGGGCGGCTACTGGGGGTCCGATCAGTACCCGGACGGCTCGTACTGGGGTGTCCTCGCAGCGGTCGACTACTTCGCCGGTGCCTTCACCGCCGCCCAAGTCGCAACCTGGTACGGCATCGCTTCCGGCACGCTCGCCGAGTCGACCGCCGCACGAGCCGACCGCATCCTCGATGACATCGGCTGGCCTGGGGCCCTGACGTCGCTGTCGACGACAACCCGAGGCGTATGCCTGGCGCTGTACACCGAAGGCGCCTCGGCTTCAGCTGCGCTGCAGGCGGTCGAGGCGACCGAGCAGGGCCGCTTTTTCGTCTCACGTGACGGCAAGGTCACCTTGCTCGAGCGGTACTACGTGCAGGAGGCGACGCGCGGCAACACCGCACAGGCGACGTTCTCCGACGATGGCAGCGACACCCCGTACCTGACCTACGGCGCCGACCTCGACGCCCGTGAGGTGAAGAACGACGTCACGGTGACGACTACATCGACCCGCGCTCGCGAGACCGATGCGACGTCCATCGCAGCCAACGGTCAGTCGCCGCTGTCGATCTCGACGATCCTGTCGACCGGCACCGCGGGTTCCGACATGGCGAAGGGTGTGCTGCAGCAGCGCAAGACGCCGACGTCGCGGTCGCGACCGATCTCGTGCCGGCCGGAAAGCAAGGTCGCCCAGTGGCCATCCGTGCTCGCGTTGGAGCTCGGAGACCGCATCCAGCACGAGATCACCCCCGTGTCGACGGGCTCGCAGGTGGTGCAGTCTCTCACCCTCGAGCAGATCGACTGGGTGATCAAGGACGACGACTGGGTTCTCACCGTCGAAGGCGTACCGGTGCTCGCCGGGTTCTTTCAACTCGACTCAGCCACCCTCGGTGTGCTGGATGACGATCGGCTGGGGTTCTGAATGGCGCTCTCCGGGAACTACGTCGCCGCGCAGGTGCTGACCGCTGCGGAGCTGAACCGCAAGGTCGAGGTCCGGGTTCGGCGCACAGCCAACCAGGCGATCGCCACCACGACGGACACGGCGATCACATGGCCGACCGAAGATGCTGATGTCGACGGGTTCTTCACGGCGTCGGGCTCGACGTTCATCGTGCCGACCGGGTTCGGTGGCGAGTACACGATCACGGCGCGAGGCGTGCTTGCATCCGCCGTCTCGGCCCGGTACTTCATGGCGATCAACCTGACATCGTCGGTGACAGGCGCGCCGACTGCGATCCGGAACAGTTGTTACGGCGAGGACCAATGCTCGGTGGCCGCCACGATCCCGCTGCTTGCTGGCGACTCGTTCACGATCTCCGTCTACCAGCAGTCCGGTGGCTCGCTGAACCTCAACCCGGCCTGGTGCAACGTCAAGCGGATCGGGCCGTGATCGCCTACGTCCTCCACCCGACCGCCGATGGTCGTTGGCGGTGGTCGATCCACGCCGATCTCCCAACGATCGACGATCCGCTGAGGGCGGCACTCAACGCCGGCTCAGCCGCGACGAAGACCCACTGCGACCTTGAGGGTCAGCAGAACCTGTACACGCTTCTGGCCTGGATGGCGATGTACGGCTTCGATCGCGAGGTCACGTCGATCGTCTGGGATACCGACCCGTTCTCAGACGTCGAACTGGAGCTGATCGACACGCCGATCGGCCCTGTCGCAAGGCCGAAGTCGTGAGGTGGTTCGCGCTGGCGCTGATGCTGGTGCTCACCGCTTGTGTGCCTCGGTGCCCACACGGTGACCCGCGGACCCCGCAGGAACCGTCGGCGTGCTTCAACGTGCGATGGCTCGGTTGAGGTTCGCCGGCTGGTTGGTCCTTTCGTGCACCGCCGCTCTTGGTGGCTGGTGGATCTTCAAGCTCGGCAAGGAGCTGCTCGCATGACCTACCCGGTGCACTTCCTGCAGTACCCGACCGACTACGACCGGTCGCGCAACGGGCAGCTCCACGACTCCGAGATGACGATGGTCGACTTCCCCCGCTGGGGACCGCTGCCGATGCACCATCTCGCCGCTCGAGCATGGGCGGCGTTCGCTCACGACTGCGAGCTCGCCACCGGCGTGGTGCTGACGTGCACGTCGCCAGCAGATGTCTACCGGGATCTCCCGACGCAGATCGCTGCGCTGAACCAGCGCGCCGTCGTCGTCGACTACGCCACGTACGTCGCTGCGGATCCGAAGCGCCGGCGGGCGTGGGCGGGAAAGTGGTGGGTGTTCAAGCCCGGCGTCGCCGGTGTCGCCACACCAGGCAACTCCGATCACGGCTGGGGTGGCGCGGTTGACGCTGCGGTGTACGTGCCGCCGATCCTGTTCATCAAGCGCAAGCCGGCGGCGCTCTTCCTGTCGAAGGCGTGGTCGTGGTGCCTCGCCCACGCGGCCGAGTACGGCTTCTCGTGGGCCTCTCAGGCGGAGCCGTGGCATCTGCAGTACTTCGCCGGCGACCAGCTCCCGGCCGTGGTGCTGCGCTTCGAAGCGTCGACCCCGCCGCCGACGCCACTGCAACCGCTCCCGATTCCGGAGGATCACGACATGGCTCAGTACTGGCAAGCCGACGATGGTGACATCGCGATCTTCGCGGTCACCGGGACGATCGCGACGTGGGTGGAGGATGGCGCGCAGATGGCGCAGTTGGTCTACGCCCGGCGTGTCGAGTCGCCGTCGGTGGTGAAGACCCCGCGTGGCAACTTCGGGATGCTGACGCTGGTTGGTCCGCCGCCGATCTACCCGCCCGGGTTCGCGGGTGGGAAGACGACGGCCGCGCACTTCAAGCGGGCGGCATGATCGGCGCGCTTCCCGAGTGGATCGTCGATGCTGGCAAGGTCTCCGGCGCCGTCGCCGCGTTCATCATCGCCATCGGCGTGATCGCCAAGTCGCCCATCGGGAAGATCGTCGCCTGGTTGTACCGCCGGGTGTTCGGCGCCCCGATCTCCTCATGGTTCCGTCACCAGGTGCGCGAAGCGATGTCACAGCCGATGCTCACCCTCAGGGCCGAGAACGAGACTCAGCACGCCGAGGTGGGCAATCGGCTGGTCTCCGTCGAAGCGCGTCTCCACGAAGTCGAGACCGCGGTCCGTTCGAGGAACAACCCGTGACGCTCACCGTCGAAGCGTGCCCCGTCTGCGCAGCACCAACCGAGAAGCACTGCACCTCGCACACGTGCGTCTGGTGGTCGTGCACGAAGAACCCCGACCACTACGGCCACCTCTACGACGGCCGCGTCGTCGAGCACCGCTGATCAGCACCTGACCCAGGAGGTCCCCGTGAAGAAGTTCGCCGCGCGCGTTGCGCGCCTCATCCCCGCGCCCGTGCGCACCTGGCTCGCACCGCGACGCAAGGCGATCGTCGGCGTCGCGCTCGGCTGGCTCGCCAACAAGCTCGCCCAGTGGGGCATCGACCTCTCGTCCACTCAGAAGGACGCGCTCGACCTGTTGCTCACCGGCATCACGGTCTACGTCATCCCCAACACGCCCAAGGAGGGCTGACCATGACCGTCTACCGCGTCGAGGTCGACGGCGACGTCGTCCACGAAGTCACCACCGACGAGTACGAGGGCCTCGAGCCGTTCGGCGAGTGGCTGGCCCGTCCGGCCGACACGCCCGACGACGAGGCGCATCTGACGCCCGTGCACCTGTACGTCGACGACGTCCTCGTCGGCATCCAGCGCGCACACGGCGACGAAGCCGAGCAGCTCGACCTGGCAGCCGAGTGGTACGACGCGACCGGCGAGACCGCCAACGCCGCCTACGCGCGGGCTGACGCCCACGCCGCCCGCGCCCACGCCGCCGACGCGCTCGGTGACCCGGTGGGCGGTGCTCAGCACCTCGTCAACCGGATGACCGAGCTGCGAGACCTCGCAGAGACCGACCCCGATCTCGCCGCCGAGATCCTGAAGGCGAGGAGCTGACCCATGGCCGCCAACTTCCACAAGGCCGTCGCCGTCCGCAACGCGGAGAACGACGCGATCACCACCTACGTCGGCAACGCCGGCAAATTCCGCGGCTACTCCGGCACCCAGCCGGCGAACGCTGACGCTGCGATCACCGGCACGCTGCTGTTCGAGCTGACGTGCGGGTCACCGTTCGCCGGTGCGTCGGCGTCAGGGGTGCTGACGATCACCAACCCGACGACCGCGAACGCGTCGTCGACCGGCACGTTGTCGCACGGCCGGTTCTGGAAGGCGGACGGGACGACGCCGGCCATGGACGGCTCGGCTGGGACCTCGTCGGCGGACATCATCGTGAACACGACGTCGATCGTCTCCGGCGGTCCGGTCGCAGTGTCGTCGGCGACGTTGACGAAGGCCGCCTGATGCGCCGCTGCGCAGGGTTCCTCGCTCTCGCCGTGCTCAGCATCACGACGATCAACCTCGCCAGCGCATCGACCGGCAAGGTCCCGCTCAACGGCTTCACCGCCACGGCTGGCGACACGTGGGCGACGATGGCAGCGAAGTGCGCGAACGGCATCACCGGTCCGCAGCTGCGCACCGCCCAGCCCGGCAGCGCCCCAGCGACCCCACCGGTCGGTGAGGGCGTCATCTGCTTCGAAGCGCCCGCCGCCCCGTCGACGAGCTCCACCACGACCAGCACGAGCACGAGCACGAGCACGACGGTCGTCCCGACGACGTCGACAACCACCGCGCCGACCGTGCCACCGAACACCGTCCCGGGCGCGCCCGGCTGCGGGCTCGCGGCCGCTGCGTTCTGCGAGACGTTCGACGCCGCCACCGGCAACCCGGCCACACGCTCCGGCGATCTCGACCCGACGCTGTGGGGTGTGAGCCGCACGGGCACCGTGACGAACACCGGCCAGCAGCAGTACAACGAGTGGTGGAAGCCGACCGGCCTGCCCGGTTGCCCGCTCGGCGTCGCCCCGCAGGACGTCCGGATCTGCAACGGCCGCGTCGTGGAGGGCGTCAACGACGGCGCACGCGACAACGTCACCCACCTCGCCCTGTACCCGAAGCAGCCGGCCGACTGGACGTCGGCAACGAGCACCAACCCGCGCCGCTTCGTGTTCGACGTCTCCGCCGACAGCCAGGGCCCACACGCAGCGTGGCCCGAGTTCTGGATCACCGACCTGCCGGTGCCGACCCCGGCCGAAGGCGACCTGCGTCAGATCGCCCGCAACAGCTTCGGCTTCGCGATCGCCGGGTGCAACGGATCGAACACGCAGACCGGCGTCACGATGGTCGCCACCTCCGACGACTACGTCCACCACGACTACGGCTCGACGACGCAGCAGGGCTGCATCCTGCGCTCCACCCCGGGCGGCGCGCTGAACCACTTCCAGGTCGAGCTGTGGCCCGGCGGGTTCCGCATCTTCGGCACCGACCCAGGCAAGCCGACCGAGCTGAAGCTGCTCGCCTCCGGTGCGATCGAGATCCCGTTCACCCGCGGCGTCATCTGGCTCGAGGACGTGCACTACAACGCGTGCAAGTTCGACGCCCAGTGCGACCACTCGTTCGCCTGGGACAACGTCGGCTTCGACGGCCCGAAGCTCTACCGCGACCTGACATTCGACGTGCCCGACGCCAACACGCCCGGCAGCGAGGGGCGGACGGTGCTCGGGTACGAGCTGAAGCCGAACGAGGTGCTGACGCTGCGCACCGCGCTGCCGGTCACCGTGCAGCAGACCCCGACCGCTGCGTACGTCACGCTGAACTGGTCGAGCTTCAACCGCTCGGTGCCTGAGGTGCGCGTCAACGGTGGCGCGTGGGTCCAGATGCCCTACCCGTTCGCCGCTGACGACCCCGCCGGCTTCTGGGAGACGGTGGCCATCCCGATCTCGTTCAGCGACGTGATGCTCGGCGCCCGGGCCACGATCGAGTTTCGTGGTGCGCAGGCGGTCATCTCCAACGTCAACCTGACCCTGATCAACGCGGCGCCGGTGCCCTGATGGCGCTCACCACAGACCAGCAGATCGACGCCCGGCGCAAGGCGATCCAAGCAGCATTCCCCGGCACCCCGTCCACCGTCACCAAGGGCGAGATCGATGCCGCCGTCGCGGCGTGCGTGGCGTGGATCGAAGCCAACGCCGCTTCGGCCGTCGCCGCGATGAACGGGACGGTCCTCGCCGGAGCGCCTGTGGCGCTGAAGGCGCAGATCCTCGCTCTCGCGATCACCGCTCGGTACGGAGGCTGACATGGCAACGGCAACGATCAACCTCCCGCCGTCGTCCGGTGTGCTGCCTGACGGCTCGTCGGGCAACGCTGCCCCCGCGCTGACGCGCCGACAGGGCTCGGAGTCGAACCCGAAGAAGCACTTCATCACCGCCGACTTCGACGCGTCGACCGATGAGCACCTGTGGTTCTACTTCCGGATGCCAGCGAACTACGCCAGCGCACCGCTGGTGAAGATCCTGTGGATGGCAAACGCCACCTCCGGCAACGTCGTCTGGGGATCGCGGCTCGGTGCCGTCACCCCGGCCGACGCCGACACACCGATCGAGCACGCTGAGGCCGCCGCGACGACCGCGACAACGGGCGTGAACGCGACCGAAGCGCGCCGACTGGTGGAGACGTCGATCACGCTCGCCAACCTCGACTCGGTCGCACCGGGCGACCTGGTGTTCCTCCTCGTGTACCGCGACGCGGACAACGGTTCGGACACCTGCTCGGTCGATACCGAGCTGATCAACGTGGCGCTCGACTACACGACGACCTGATCGGAGCGGCCGGTGCCGATCAACTTCGCCTCCGGGCAATACGTCGAGTCGTTCGCCGGGGCACAGACCGGATTCTCGTGGGATGCGTTCACCGTTGTCGCGGTGATCAACCGCACCGCCGAAGGCGAGATCGAGCTGCTCGGCACCACCAACTCTGGCGCGACGTACCTCGCGTCCGTTGGGCTTGACGGCGGCACGAACGACGTCCTCTACTACTTCGAAGCCGCGACCTCAGGGTTCTCCGAATCGGCGTTCACCGTGCCCGTCTCCAACGGCTGGGTGCTGGTCGCGATCTCCAAGGCCACAGGCACCGCGACGCCACGGTTCCACAAGTACGTGTTCTCCACCGCGACGTGGACCCATTCGGCTGGGACCGCGTCCGCAGCTGGCGGATCAGCGATGGGCGCCGGGCACTTCTACACCGGGTCGATCGCCGGAACGTTCGACCAGCAGGCGCTCGCCCTGTTCAACAGCGCTCTCTCCGACGCGCAGATCGAGTCGATGGCCGCGGACTTCACCGCATGGTTCGACCAGGCCCCCGGCGCGATGTGGGTGTTCGACCAGGCAGCGACGTCGATGAAGGTCAACGACTGGGTTGGCACCTCGCACGAGGACTTCCGCGACAGCACCCCCACGGTCTCGACGGCGTCGACGGTGCTGTCGTACGGCACCGACACCCTCGACTCGCAAGTCATCGCAGCAGCCGGCGTCACCGCCACCATCGGAATCACCGACAACTCGGACGTCCTGTCGGTCACGGCATCGCATGGCGTGGCCGTGTCGGTCGGCATCACGGACGCCCCGGATGTCCTCGCGGTCACCGCCTCGTCCGTGCTCGCGCAGGTCGCGGTCACCGATGGCCCCGACGTGCTGGCGGTCACCGCATCGCGTGGTGTCGCTGCGTCCGTGGCGATCGCCGACGCGGGCGATGTCCCCGCCGTCTCCGCATCCCACGGCGTCGCAGCCGCCATCGGGATCACCGACGGCCCTGACGTCCTCGCCGTCGCAGCGTCATCCGTGACGGCCGCCGTCGCGATCACCGACGGAGTCGACACCCTCGCCATCGCGGCGACCCACTCGCAGTTCATCATCGCCATCGGGATCACCGACGCGACCGACGTCCTGGCCGTCGCTGCCACGCACGGCATCGCAGCCTCGATCGCGATCACTGATGCCGTCGACGTGTTGGCCGCAACAGCGACTCACACCGCCCCCGGCGTGTCGGTGGCGATCGCCATCACCGACAACGGCGACACGCTGGCCGTCAGCGCCACCCACGCAGTCGGCGCGCAGATCGCCATCACCGACAGCACCGACGTCCTCGCCATCTCCGCTTCGACGCTGCTCGCCTCGATCGCCTTCGCAGACGCCGTCGACGTCCTCGCCATCAGCGCCCGACACGGCATCAGCGCAACCATCGCCATCACCGACGGCACCGATGCGCTCGCCGTCAGCGCAGCACGCGGGATCAGCGCAGCCGCCGCCATCACCGACGGGGGCGACACCTTGACGGTCGCCGCCCAATTCGGCGCGGCCATCGTCATCGTCCTCACCGGCATCCTCCGCGCCCGCGGCACCACCCACGCTCGAGGGACCAGCATCACCACGCCGATCACTCGCGCCCGCTCGACCGTGAAGGACAGGGGAACATGACCGCCGCCAACACCACCTACTACAAGACCGGCGACCGACTCCCGATCCACACCGCCACGCTCACCGAGACCGACCCCGACACCAAGATCACCGTCGCCGCCGACGTCTCCTGGGCCACCGGCAACCCACGGTTCATCCTGCGCGACACCGCCGACGGCACCGTCAAGGTCGACGCGGCCGGCGCCTGGGTCAACCAAGCCGAGGCCACGGTCTCCTACTCGTGGGACGCCGACGACCTCGACACCGAAGGCAACTACGCCACCGAGTGGAAGGTCACCGCAGCTGACGGGCGCACAGCCACGTTCCCCGGTCGCGACTACGACGAGATCGTCGTCGGACTCTCCGCCAACGCCACCTGATCGTCGTCCCCCGGCGAACCGACCCCCGCTCCCGCGCCCTTCCCCCGGCGTGACGAGCGGGGGTCTTCTTCGCGTTCTACGAGCTGTCGCCCAGCGACAGCGCCAGGTACCCGTCCGTCGCCTTCAGGTCGTCGCGGCTGTACGTCTGGTCGCCGCGCGAGCCGATCTCGACCGAGTAGAACTCGGCGTCCTTCACCTCGACGTCGAAGACCATCGTGCACAGGAAGCCCCACGTGTGCTTCACGCCGTCACGGATCTCCTCCGCTGTCGCGGCATCGTCGCTTGCCCAGCCGGTCGCCTTGTTCGACGCCAGCAGGAACTCGTCGTCGCTGTCGTCCGTGAAGCTGATGTTGCGCGCCGCCCCGGCGCCGACGATCTCGCCCTTGCCGTCCTTCACGGTGACGTCCATCCCGGGGGCGAAGTCGTCGTAGCCGTTGGTGCCGTGGCACTTCGCGCCGCCGACCATCCCGGTCTGCTGGTTGAGCGTGAACGTGCCCCGGATGTGCGCCTTCGCTGCCGGCGCGTCGTCGCCACACGCCGTGATGGCCAGCACCCCGGCCAGGATCCATGCCCGCTTCATCGTCGCCTCCCGCTTTCGCCTGCGCCGACGCTACTCAGGGATGCTGGCTCGTCGACGTACGGGAACCGCGCCTTCAGCCCGTTGATCGGGCGCTCGATCGCGAACCAGCTGAGCGTGGCCACGGCGATCGCCACAACGGTCACGAGCACGAACTGCTTCACGCCGCGCTCTGGTGTCGGCAGCTCGACGTCGAGCTTCTCGTTGAACTTCACGATGGCGGCCATCACGAACAGGTGCAGCAAGTACACCCCGTAGCTGATCGTCCCGATGAACGCCAACGGCCGCCACTCGAGCAGCGCACCGACCGGACCGCGGATCCCGGCCGACGCCCGGGCGATGATCCACACGCCGAGCAGCGGGAACCAGAGCCCCGACAGGGCGAAGTCGACGGTCCCGGCCTCGTTGATCTCCTGCGCCAACTTCCACGCCGCCCACAGCGCTACCGCCGCAACCGGCAGCCAGCGCACGCGGCGATCGATCCACTCCGTACTCCGCGTCCGGCGCACGTAAGCAAGCAGCGCGCCGAGGCCGAGCGAGTCGAACGCCGCCGGCGTCACGATCACCGCGCCCTCCGGCCACAGGCCGGCGCTGAACAGCGCAACGCGGACGACTGGGGCGAGCACGATCATCCCGACGATCACCTTGCCGAGGTGGCGGCGCGGGGCGAGCAGGACAACGAGCGGCCACACGAGGTAGAACTGCTCCTCGACCGACAGCGACCACAGGTGCGACGTCGTCGACGTCCACGCGCCACGCTCGGCGAACCACCAGTTCGACACGTAGAAGAAGTGCCACGGCAGCTCGTTGCGCACGCTGACGAAGCCGGCCACGACGGCGCCGGCGAGCACGAGGTAGTAGATCGGGAAGATCCGCAGGAACCTGCGCGCGTAGAAGGCGCGCAACGTGCCACGGATGCGAGCTCGTGCCCGCTCTGCGTTGGCGCGTGCGTCGATGAGGATCCCGGTGATCAGGAACCCGGAGAGCACGAAGAACAGCTGCACGCCAAGGGCGCCGTTGCGCGCCCACACGTGCGGCAGCGTGTGCGACGCGACGACGGCGAGCACCGCCACGGCGCGCAGCGCATCGAGTTGCGCGTACCTTCCGCTGGTCCCGTTCATCCGCACCACCTCCCCGCGGTGGCGAACGCTACTCACCCGCCGCCTTGCGCCTGCGCACGAGCTCGTGCAGCAGCTCGACAACGGCGCGCCGATCGCTCTCGGTCGGCTGGCCCATGCTCATCGACTGGGCCAGCTGCAGGATCTCGTCGGTCGTCATCGCTGCAGCGTCGCGCCGGGGTGTGACGGCCCGACTTTAGGCAGCGCCGCGCGACGTCGCCCCACCAGCCCGCTGATCACCGCGGCAGCCTGCTCGTCGCGCCGGGCGATCGCGTGGGCGTAGACGTTCATCGTCGTCGACACCTGAGCGTGGCCGAGCCGCTCGGACACCGTGGTGATCGGCACGCCGGCGTCGATGAGCATCGTCGCGTGCCAGTGGCGGATGTCGTGGAGGCCGATGTCGGTCTCGCCGCGAGCGTCGTCCCACCGCGACGACAGCCACGACGGCGCGTGCGGGGCGCGGCCGCGGTGGTCGTGCTCGAGGTCCGGGAACATCCAGCCTTCGGCGCCGAGCGCCCGGCCGCCGACGTCGCGGGCCAGCTGGTCGACAGCCGGGAACCAGGCGGTGAGCATGTCAGCTGTGTCGACGTCGATCACGATCCGACGCGACCGCCGGCCCTTCGTGTCCTTCACGATGCGCGGGCTGCCCTTCACCTCGGCCACCGCACGGCGGATCCACAGCTCGGCGACGCGCTTGCCGTCGTCCTCGCGGATCGTCACGTCGTGGCGGCGCAGCCCGATGACCTCGCCTCGGCGCATCCCGGTCGCGGCGATCGTCCGGGCGATCACCTCGAGCTCACCGCTCAGCGAGTCGAGCAGCAGGTTCAGCGCGTCGGTGGTCGGCGGGATCACCTCGGTCGCCGTCGTGGGCGGTGGCGTCGCCTGCCGGGTGGCGACCTTGGCCACCATGTCCCACTTCTCGCCCTGACGCAGCATCCCGCGCAGCACGGCGTGCCGGTGAGCGAGCGTGTTCGGCGTCATCGCCTTGACCTTCTTGCCGTTCACCATCCGCGGCTTCTCCAGCTCGGCGTACCAGGCGTCGATCAGTCGGCCGGTGAGCTCGGTGGCGGGGAGCTTGCCGAACCGGGCGACGATCGCGTTGACGTGCCCGCGGTAGCCCTGCACCGTCGTCGGCGAGCTGTGCCGCTCCTTCAGCGTCATCCACTCGGCAGCGAGCTCGGTGATCGTGCCGCGCAGCTTGGCGTTCTCGTCGACCTCTTCGAGCAGGTCGGAGCCGAGCTTCGCCCCGAGCCGCTTGGCCTCGCGCTCGCCGCGGGCGTCGAAGGTGCGAGACCGGTGGCGCCGGCGGCCGATCGCATCGCGCCCTGCGTAGACCTGGATCTTCCATCGCTCGCCGCCGAGATGTACCAGGGTGCCGCTCATGCTGCTCTCCTATGCTGAGGGTGTGACGGCCAAGGCTGCTTTGCAGGCTGCTCGACCTTCACCGCTGAACCCATGTTACAGCAGGTCAGCGCCCCTCTAGCTCAATGGCAGAGCAGTGGACTTTTAATCCATTGGTTCAGGGTTCGAGTCCCTGGGGGGGCACTTGATCGACGCCGGTCGTCCATCGAACGGCACCCGACGCCGTGTGGCTCACGACGAGTTGGTCAACAGCTCCCAGCAGATGGCGGCCGCCGGGTTGAGCGGTCGGTGTCGGTGACGAACGACGATCCCCGACCAGAGCTCGGGCCCGGCCAGCGGCCGGTTGATGACACCGGGCCCCGCGAGCGCGGCCAGGATCGGCCAGCCGAACGTGACGCCGATGCCTTCGGCCGCCATCGCCAGCGCTGCCTGCTCGTCGGGAGCCCGGATCACGGTGACGTTCGGAACGTCGGCGAGCAGTTCGCTCGCACGACGAAGCGTGAGCGGCGAAGGGAACAGGATCACGGCCTCGTTCTCGAACGCCGAGTACGGGATCACCTCCATCTCTGCGAAGCGGTGTCCGGCATGTGCGTAGACGACGATGTACGAGTTGACGGTCACCTGTTCCGTCAGATCGGGAGCGTCGATCGGCGAGTTGGTCACACGGAACGAGACCGCGATGTCGGCCTCGCTGTCTTGGACCATGCGGATCGATTCGACCTCGTCGACTTGGACGATGTCGGCGAGGGCACGGGGCAGAGCGCCCCGCATGATCTTCAGCACGGGGGGCAGCATGGCGATCACGGCCAGCCGGTAGGCGGCGATGGTGACCTGCGGGGCCGTCTCGTTCTGGGCGAGACGCTGCGACTCGCGGATGATGATCTCCCGTGATGCGAGGAAAGCCCGCAGGTGCGGCACCAACTGCTCACCGTCGGGCGTCAGCTTCGTGCCGGAGCTGTCTCGCTCGAAGATCTGCACCTTGCACACACGTTCGAGCTTGGCGACGTGGGCCGACACAGCCGGCTGCGACAGGTACATCTCGGACGCCGCGCGCCGGAACGAGCCGGCACGAGCGACAGCCAAGACGCACTCAGCTTGAATCGGAGCGATCATCGGATCCAGCTTTCCCGGCGATGTCGGTCGCCGACCGAACAATACCGCCGCCATCGATTGCACGATCCCGCGCCTGACCGTCATCATGGGCACGACGGTCGCCGAACGGCCGCGGAGGACCCACGACAGATGACCGATGCCCGTGAGAACGTGAAGGTGCGGCTCGCTGCGGCGTTGCGCATGTTCGCCGAGATGGACTTCGACGAGGGCGCCGCCGGGCACCTGTCCGTGCGCGACCCCCTCGAACCCGAGCACTTCTGGATCAACGCGGTCGGGCGACCGTTCGAGCTCGCGACCGCGTCGAGCCTCGTGCTCGTCGACCACTCGGGCACGGTGCTCCACGGTGACGGCAAGCCGAGCCGCGCCGGGTTCGAGCTGCACTCGGCGATCTACGCGGCGCGGCCCGACGTCACCAGCGCGATGCACGCCCATCCGGTGCACGCCAAGGCGTGGGCGACGCTCGGCCGGCTGCTCGACCCGATCACGCAAGAGGCGTGCATCTTCCACGGCCGCCACGCGATCTTCGACGAGTTCAACGCACCGTTCTCCAGCCCGGACGAGTCGAGGAAGGTCGCTGCGCTCCTCGGGCCCGAGCACGTCGCGCTGATCCTGCGCAACCACGGGCTGCTGACCGTCGGCACCTCGGTCGGCGCCGCCGCGTACCGCTTCTACATCTTCGATCGTTCGTGCCGGGTGCAACTGCTGGCCGAGCAGCGCGGCACGCCGATCCGCATCGACGAACGCGTCGCGACTGCGCTGGCAACCGAGGACGAGCACAGCCACCTCAGCTTCGAGCCGATGTTCGAGTCGATCTGCACCCGCTTCCCGGACGTTCGTCGCTGACGACATCCACGGACGGCCGGCGCGAGACTGCCGCCATGACCGTGACCATGACCGGCGAGCACCTGCTCGTCGAGCGCGACGGGCCCTTCGCCACGCTCACCCTGAACCGTCCCGAGAAGCGCAACGCGCTCGCGTTGAACGTGATGATCGAGATCGAGTCCGCGCTGCGCGAGATCGGCGACAGCGACGCGACCGGCGTGATCCTCGCCGCCAACGGTCCGGTGTTCTCCGCCGGGCACAACTTCGGCGACATGGCCGGCGCATCGCTCGACGACGCGCGTCACCTGTTCGAGGTGTGCACGTCGATGATGGACACGGTGCAGTCCATCCCCCAGGTCGTCATCGCCCGCGTCCACGCGCTGGCCACGGCGGCCGGCTGCCAGTTGGTCGCGACGTGCGATCTCGCCGTTGCAGCGCAGAGCGCCGGCTTTGCCATCCCCGGCGGCAAGGGCGGCCTGTTCTGCCACACACCGCTCGTCGCCGTCGCTCGCAACGTCGGGCGCAAGCGAGCGATGGAGATGGCGCTCACGGGCGACTCGATCACCGCCGCGACCGCGGTCGACTGGGGCTTGATCAACCGCGCCGTGCCCGATGACGAGCTCGACAGCGCGGTGCTCGACTTGCTGACGCGGGCGACCCGCGGCAGCATCCTGTCCAAGGCGATGGGCAAGCGCGGCTTCTACGCACAGGTCGGGCTCGACCAGAACGCGGCGTACGAGTTCGCCGTCGAGGCGATGGCCAACGCCGCGGTCACCGACGACGCGCAGGAGGGCTTCGCTGCCTTCCTCGCCAAGCGCCACCCCACGTTCACGCAACGAGCGTGACGCATTTCGAGACTGATCGGTTTCGTTGATCGCGGGTGAAGCTGGTCGAATGGGCGCATGACGACTGCTGCCGAGACGCTTCGCTTCGACGCCGGCCACGACCTCACGATGGCGGCCACCGCCGCGGGTGACGTCGATGCGCCGGCCGTGCTGCTGTTCCACGGCGGCGGGCAGACTCGGCATGCGTGGGGCGGCGCGGTGGGCGCGTTGGCATCGCGTGGATGGCGGGCCGTGTCGTTCGATCTGCCGGGCCACGGCGACAGCGACTGGGTGCCCGACGGCATCTACTCGTTGGACATGTTCGCCGGCGCCGTCGCCGGGGTTGCTCGACAGTTCAGCCAGCCGGTGCTCGTCGGCGCATCGCTCGGTGGCATCGCGTCGCTCACTGCGATCGGCGAAGGACTGGTCGACGCCGCCGGACTCGTGCTCGTCGACGTCACGCCGCGCATCGAGCAGGAGGGCATCGATCGCATCCGCGCCTTCATGCAGCAGGGCGTCGACGGCTTCGACTCGTTGGAGGACGTCGCTGCGGCGATCGCCTCCTACACGCCGAACCGCAAGCGCAAGACCGACCTCGAGGGGCTGAAGAAGAACGTGCGCCTGCGCGAGGACGCAAGTGGGCGTGGCACTGGGATCCGCGGTTCATGAGCCGGGTCGAGGCGCCCGGAGGTGAGCCGACCGCCGGCCGGCTCGCATCGCCGGAGCGTCTGGACGAGGCCTCCACGCACATCACCGTGCCGACGCTGCTCGTGCGCGGCGGCAGCAGCGACGTCGTCAGCGAGGAGGGCGCGGCCGACCTGAAGCGGATGATCCCCCACGCCGAGATCGTCGACGTCGCCGGCGCCGGTCACATGGTCGCCGGCGACCGCAACGACCGGTTCAACGACGCCGTCCTCGACTTCCTGGCGCGAACCTTCCCTTGATCTCGGGCTCGCTGCGCTCGCCTGCCGAGTTCGCTCGCACGCTCGCTCACCCGAACTCCAGCATGCTGAAGTCAGCTTGATACCCCCGGGGGGTTGTCAACCATAGGGGTGGGGGGTATGGTGGCGTCGTGACTGGAACGACGACGCACGCGACTCCTGGCTACTCGGCGGACAAGCAGCAGCTCATCGGGCGACTGCGGCGGATCGAGGGGCAGGTGCGCGGATTGCAGCGGCTCGTCGAGTCCGACACGTACTGCATCGACGTGCTCACCCAGGTGGCTGCGGTCAGCAAGGCGCTGCAGAGCGTCGGCGTGCAGCTGCTCGACGAGCACCTCCAGCACTGCGTCGCCGGTGCCGCCGCCAGTGGCGACGCCGAGCGCACCGAAGCCCTCGTCCACGAAGCGACGCGCGCCGTCGAGCGACTGCTGCGCGCCTGAAGGAGATCACCATGAGCCCCACCTCATCCAGCAGCACCCTGACCTTCACCGTCCCCGGCATGTCGTGCGGCCACTGCGAATCCGCGGTCAAGACCGAGGTCGGCAAGGTGGCCGGCGTCTCGTCGGTCGCCGTCGACCTCGAGACCAAGCTCGTCACCGTGGACGGCTCGGCCCTCGATCGTGCCGCACTCGTCGCCGCGATCGACGAGGCCGGCTACGACGTCGCAGACGAGTGAGGCAGCGATGAACGCCCACACGCGACTCGCCGTGTTCGCCGCTGTGCTCGTTGCCGCGTTCGGCGGCGGCTGGGGCATCGGCCAGGCGTGGCCCGGCGACGGCACGCGCACGCCGACCGATCACGAGATGCCGCACGACAGCATCCCCGCTGACACCGTGCCGACCACCCACGACATGGCGAACATGCCATGAGCACCGTGACCCCTGAACGGACCCCCGATCGCGCTCCCGAACGCGTCGAGCTCGGTGTCACCGGGATGACCTGCGCGGCGTGCGCCAACCGCATCGAGCGACGTCTCAACAAGCTCGACGGTGTCACGGCCACGGTGAACTACGCCACCGAGAAGGCGGCGGTGCAGTTCGATCCGGAGGCTGTCAGCGTCGATCAGCTCATCGCCACCGCCGAGGAGATCGGCTACGGCCTCACCCGTCCCGCCACAGCCCCGCATGGGCGCGGGAACGACGACATGTCGGCGGATTCGCGCCCGACGGAGGCAGACGAGGCGCTGCGGCGGCTGATCGTGGCGATCGCGCTCGGCGTGCCGGTGCTCGTGCTGTCGATGATCCCAACGCTGCAGTTCCGCAACTGGCAGTGGCTGGCTTTCACGCTCGCCGCCCCAGTGGCCACGTGGGCGGCGTTGCCGTTCCACCGCACGGCGTGGAAGAACCTGCGCCATGGCGAGGCGACCATGGACACGCTCGTCTCCGTCGGCGTGCTCGCTGCGTTCTCCTGGAGCGCGTACGCCCTCTTCTTCACCGCAGCCGGCGACAACGGGATGACGATGTCGATGTCGCTGATCCCGACCCGCGGCGACACGCACCACCTCTACCTCGAAGTGGCGTCGACCACGGTCGCCCTGATCCTCACCGGCCGCTGGTTCGAAGCTCGCGCCAAGCGCCGCGCCGGCGGCGCGCTGCGTGCGCTGCTCGCGCTCGGCGCCGACGAGGCGAGCGTGCTGCTGCCCGACGGCAGCGAGGTGCGCCGGCCGGCGGCGGAGCTGCAACCCGGCGACCGCTTCGTCGTCCGACCCGGCGAGCGGATCGCGACCGATGGCGTGGTCGACGAAGGCGAGTCGTCGATCGACGCCGCGCTGCTCACCGGCGAGAGCATGCCGGTGGAGGTCGGTCCCGGCGACCACGTCACCGGGGCGACCATCAACACCGACGGCCGACTGGTCGTGCGCGCCACCCGCGTCGGCAACGACACCGTGCTCGCCCAGATGGCGAAGCTGGTCGAGGAGGCCCAGAGCGGCAAGGCGCCGGTGCAACGGCTCGCCGACCGCGTCTCGGGCGTGTTCGTGCCCGTCGTCATCGCGCTCGCGGTCGCCACGCTCGGGTTCTGGTTCGCCCGCACCGGCAGCCTCAGCCAGGCGATGGCGCCCGCGGTCGCCGTGCTGATCATCGCCTGCCCGTGCGCGCTCGGGTTGGCGACGCCCACCGCGCTGCTCGTCGGCACCGGTCGCGGCGCGCAGATGGGCATCCTCATCAAGGGTCCGGAGGTGCTGGAGCTCACTCGTCAGGCCGACACGATCGTGCTGGACAAGACCGGCACCGTCACCCTCGGCCAGATGCGCGTCGTCGCCGTGCACGCGTCCGCCGGCACGACCACCCACGCCGTGCTCGTGGCAGCCGCCGCGCTCGAGTCGTCGAGCGAGCACCCGATCGCCCGAGCCATCGTCGATCATGCGGTTACCCAAGGCATCGCCGTCGTCCGCGCCGACGGGTTCCGCAACCTGCCGGGGCGAGGCGCCACCGCGATCGTCGACGGACGCACCGTGCGCGTCGGCCGGCCCGAAGGTGAGCTCGACGATGCACTCGCCGCACGCTTCGCCGAATCCGAACGAGCCGGCCAGACCGCGGTCGTCGTCAACATCGATGGAGCTGCCGTCGGGGTGATCGGCATCGCCGACACGGTGAAGCCCACGAGCGCGGCAGCGATCACTCGGCTGCGCGCCCTCGGGTTGCAGCCGATCCTGCTGACCGGCGACAACCGCGCCACCGCGCTGGCGGTCGCCGCCGAGGTGGGCATCGAGCCCGACGACGTGATCGCCGGCGTGCTGCCCGACGAGAAGGTGGCCACGATCAAGCGGCTGCAGGCCGACGGCAAGGTCGTGGCGATGGTCGGCGACGGCGTCAACGACGCGGCCGCGCTGGCCCAGGCCGACCTCGGCATCGCCATGGGCACGGGCACCGACGTCGCCATCGAGGCCAGCGACCTCACCCTGCTGCGCGCCGACCTCGACGCGGCCGCCGACTCGATCCGCCTCAGCCGACGCACCCTCGCCGTGATCAAGGGCAACCTCGTGTGGGCGTTCGCCTACAACGTCGCCGCCCTGCCCCTGGCGATGAGCTGGATGCTCTCCCCCGTCGTCGCCAGCGCGGCGATGGCCGGCTCGAGCGTGTTCGTCGTCTCCAACAGCCTGCGCCTACGTCGCTTCCGCGCCGGCTGACCGGTCACCCGTCGTCGTCGTCGGCGCCGAAGCGCTTCCCGCGCAGCGGCGGGCGCAACGGCGTCAGCGAGAGCAGTCGGTGACGGCCGACGAGCACGAGCACCGCACGCCCCGGCTCGAGGTGGCCGTAGACCTCGCACTGCGCACGCTGCGCGACGTCGTCGTCGAGCCGGATCGACGGATCGGTGTCGAACTCGAACCGCGGCCGCTCCTTCGGCGTTGCGTCGCCCGGGTACAGCGCGATGCGCAACGACCCGCCGTACGAGCGGCTCGCGCTGCGCCGGTAGCGGAGGCACATGGTGGCCACAGGCCACTCGGCATCCGGGTCGTTGGCCAGCGCGCGGACATCGGCCTCGAAGGTCACGACACCCTGTCTAGCGGCTTCCCGCCGAGACTCCTTCAGACGAGAGCGCCGCCGGTGTGATAGTCCGTCGCCATGCCGGCAGCCGAACCGATCAGCGTGCTGTTCGTCTGCCTCGGCAACCACTGCCGCTCGCCATCCGCGCACGCGGTCGCGGCGACGATCGCCGAGCAGCGCAGCCTGCGCAACGTGCTCGTCGATTCGGCCGGCACCGCCGACGCCCACTCCGGTGATCATCCACACCCGCTCGCGGTGGCCGAGGGTCGCGCTCGCGGGTACCGCGTCACCCACGTCGGCCGGCGCATCCACCCGGACGACTTCGAGCGCTTCGCGTTGATCATCGCCATGGATCGCAGCAACGTCGCCGACCTCGAACGGATGCGCGGCCACGTCGAGCACCGGAAGGGCTTCTACCCCGGCGTCGAGCCGCACCAGGTGCAGCTGCTGCGCCGCTGGGACCCGTACGCGATGCCTGGCGACGAGGAGCTGCCCGACCCGTGGGGGAAGGGCGCCGCCGCGTACACGGAGATGTTCGATGTCATCGAGCGGACGATCCCGCCGCTGCTCGATCACCTGGCGACCCTGGTCGACGAGAGCCAGCGCGGCCGCTGACCGGGCCCGCGGACCTCGTCACGCGGCGAGGACCGCGCGCAGGCGGTGGACGACTTGGTCGCGGTGGACGCGCAAGGTGCGCGTGGTGACCCGACGCTCCTTGGCCACGGCCCGTGACGGCCGGTTCATCAACCCGACGATGAGCGTCAGATCGTCCTCGCCGATCCCGCACCGGCGCGCCTCCTGCAGGATCACGGCGACCTCCAGTGCCGGGTCGGTGAGCGCATCGAGGTCGGGCGCCCCGACCTCGTCGACGGCGGCGGCGTGGTCGTCGACGGCGCACCCCCAGAACTCGTACATCTCGTCGTCGTTGGCGGTGTTGGTGTCGACCGGCCGCTGACCCGCCTCGAAGGCGTGGTAGGAGCAGCTGCGCAACAGCGACACGACGAGGTAGCCGCGATTGCGGTCGAGATCGAACGAACGGATCACGCCCCAGGCCACGCCGACCAGTTCGTCGAGCGCGTCGATCCCCTGCTCGAACGTGTCCGAGTGACGCCGGGCCAGGGCGCTCAGCCCGGGCAGCAGGCGCTGCAGCACGATCCGCGCCGCGAGGTGCTCGTGCTCGGCCAGCTGCACCAACCGGCGGAGCACCGAGCTCTGCTGCTCGGTGTGGCCGCGCACGCCCAACCCGGAGGCGGACAGGAAGTCGTCGAGATCGGTGGGCTCGAACCCGTCGAAGCCTGCCCACGACCGCGCCACGCGGACCGCGCTCGGGTCGACGGCCAGCCGGTCCCACTCTCGTTGGAGGCGGGACAGGAGGTAGCGGTGGTGGGGCGAGGTCGCGATGCGGGTCATCGCCGCAACCTGCGCGCCGCGCCTCTCCGGAGGGCTCTCCGGAAGCCTCACCGACGTCCAGGATGCCTCGTCGTCCGGTGCGGTGAGGACTCACTGGACCACCGGTGAACGGCCCGGTGAGGGCGATGACCTGGTTGTTTTCCGTTCTGGCGATCTCGGCACGGCTCTGTGTTGACGTGACGACGAACTGGCACTGCACCTGGGAGACCGGGCCCGACACTGGAACCACTCGCACGATCGAGATGGGCGACGGCGCCCTCATCGGACGGGCGGCCGACGCCGACCTCCGTTGCGACGACCCCGACCTGGCCGCTCGCCATGCGCTCCTCACCCTCGGTGCCGACGGCGGACTGCGAGCCGTTGCGCTCACCGCTCGGCCCATGCGCGTCGACGACGCGTTCGCCGAGGGCGAGGTGCTCGTCGCCGACGGCGCGGCCATCGAGGTCGGCTCGAGCACCCTGCGCTGCCGGCGCTCGAACGGTCTGGCCGACGGTCCGGCGCCAGCGCCGATCGACGTCGTCGGCGGGCGCGTCCATCGTCCCCCGCGAGCGCTGCCGGCCGACGCACCGGTCGTCGTCGACTCGGCCGGCCCGCCGCCCACGCCGACGCCGCGCCACGGCGGGTTGCTGCCGGCCGTGCTCGGGCTGGCCGGGTCGGCGGCCATCGCCGCGGTGATGCACCAGGCGATGTTCCTGATCTTCGGCGCGCTCGGATCGCTGGTGGCGATCGCCGCCTGGGCCGGCCAACGCATTGCCGCCGAGCGAGCCGATCGTCGGGCGCTTCGAGCGCACGAGGAAGCGACGCGCCGGTCGGCCGTCGCGCTCGACGACGCGTTCGAGCGAGCGCTCGACCGGCACCTCCTGGCCACCCCGACGACGGCAACCGCTGCCCAGACCATCGAGCGGCGGTCGACGAACCTGTGGGAGCGCCGCAGCGATCACCCGGACGTCTGGACGGTCTCGCCGGGTCGCGGCGACTGGGTGTGGCAGTTCGGCGACGACGCGCTAGCAGCCCGGCGAGCGGAAGGTGCCCCGGTGCCGATCGACCTCGGCCCGGGCACCGTGCTCGCCATCCGCGGCGCGCCGACGAGCACCATCGCGGTGGCTCGGGCGCTGGCCCTGCAGCTCGCCGCGCAGTGCGGCCCGGCCGACCTCCGCATCGTCGTCGTCAGCGACGACCCCGACGCATGGCGATGGGTCGAGCACCTGCCTCACGCGCAGCTCGACGGTCGGCCACTGGTCGTCGACGCGGACTCGACCGGGGCCGTGCTGACGGACCTCGAGCGGCACCCGGGTCACGTCGTGGTGATCACCGATCGGTGCGACGCGCTCACCACGCGCACGCACCCGTTGCGTCGGGCCCTCGGCACCGCGCATGCACCGGCGGTGATCGTGCTGCTCCCTTCGGACCGCGCCGTGCCACACGTGTGCAGCGCCGAGCTGCACATCGCCACGACGACGGCTCGACTGGTGGCTGACACGACTGCGGCGTTCGCCGTGCCGATCCGTCCGGCCGGGGTCGGCGTGCGGCGAGCCGTGGCGCTTGCCGAGCGGCTGGCCGACCTGATCGATCCCGACGACACCGGCGGCGGCGACGGCCTGCCGACCATGGTCGCGCTGACGACGCTGCTGCCGAACGCGATCGGCGAGGACGGCGCGCCGGCAGCCATCGCCGCCGGTTGGCTCGCGGCCGGCGACGACCCGGCACCGCGAGCGCTGCTCGGCATGGCCACCGACGGGACGATCGAGGTCGACCTCGTCCGCGATGGCCCGCACGCGCTGATCGCCGGGACCACCGGCTCGGGCAAGAGCGAGCTGCTGCGTTCGCTGATCGTGTCGCTGGCGCTCGGCAGCGGTCCGCAGCACCTCACGTTCGTCCTCGTCGACTACAAGGGCGGTGCGACGTTCGACTCGCTTGCCGACCTGCCGCACGTGGTCGGCACGGTGACCGATCTCGATCATCGGTTGGCCGATCGCGCGCTGCGCAGCCTCGACGCCGAGCTGCGCCGACGCGAGTCGGTGCTGCGCGAGCAGGGCGCGGGCGACATCAGCTCGCTGCGTCGAGCTCGTCCCGACGTGCACATGCCGCGGCTCGTGGTGATCGTCGACGAGTTCGCCGCGCTCGCCGCCGAGCAACCGGACTTCCTGCACGCGCTCGTCGGCATCGCGCAGCGCGGGCGCAGCCTCGGGCTGCACCTCATCCTCGCGACGCAACGACCGCAGGGCATCGTCAGCGACGACATCCGGGCGAACACCAACCTGCGCATCGCGCTGCGGATGCACGATCCAGCCGACGCGCTGGACGTGGTCGGCACCGTGGCGGCTGCCGCGCTGCCGCGTCACCGGCCTGGGCGCGCCGTGCTGCGGCTCGGTCCCGACGAGCACGTCACGTTCCAATCGGCGAGCAGCGCGGATGACGTCGACGAGCTCGTCGCCGCCTGCCGCGCTGCCGTCGGCGAGCTGACGATGGACCCACCCGATCGACCGTGGCTGCCACCGTTGCCCGACACGTTGCGCGCCGGTGACGTCGAGGCGGGCGCGGTTGGCGTCATCGACGATCCCGATCACCAGCGCACCGTCGCGCTGCGCTGGGAACGCTCGTCGGGCAACCTCCTCGTCGCCGGAGCCAGCGGCAGTGGCACGAGCACCGCGCTCGCCGCTGCGGCATGGGCGGCCGTTTCGGCACCGCGACCGACGCACCTGTTCGTCATCGACGCACGATCGGACGCGACGGATGGGCCGCTCGCCGCGCTCGCATCGTCGCCCTGGTGCGCAGCCGTCACCGCTGCCGCAGATCGCGAGCGGGTCTGGCGCGTGCTGCGGGCCGTCGACGACGAGCTCACTCGACGGCGATCGCCCGACGCCGCGAACGCATCGGCCCACGACGTCGTGCTCGTGATCGACGGCCTACGTTCGTTGTGGCAGCAGCTCGACGACCCGAGTGCGGGTGATGCGTCGGACGTGTTGCACCGCGTGATCACCACCGGTGCCGCTGCGGGCGTCACCGTCGCTGCCTCGGTCGAGCACGCCGGCGGGATCCCGGGCGTCGTGCTCGCCGCCTTCGCACATCGCTGGGTGCTGCGCCTCGACGACCCGGCCGAGGCGAGCCTGCTCGGCGTCCGTCCGGCGCTGGTGCCCGCCGGTCGAGTGGCTGGCCGGATGGTGGTCGCCGCGACAGGTTGCGAGGCGCAGCTCGCTGCAACGATCAGCGAGCCGATCGATCGGGCGATCACCGGTGGTCCGACGCGGATCGAGCCGCTGCCGGCGCGACTCCTGGCGACCGACCTGGAGCCGGCGCGGCGCCTCGGCCGCCAGTCGCTGCTGCCGATCGGCGTCGCCGTGAGCGACGCGACGCCTGCAGCGCTGACCATCGCCGACGGCGAGCACCTCTCGATCGTCGGCCCGCCACGCAGCGGACGCACCGGCGCGCTGCGCACCATCACCGCTGCATGGCGGCAGGCGACGCCCATCGGTCGTGTGCTGACGATCGATCCCCGCCAAGGCGCGGCGGCGATCGCTGTCACCCTCGACGAGATCGAGCGCCGAGCGTCCGCGGCGTCGCCGGCGCTGCTGACCATCGACGACGCCGACCTCGTCGACGACGTCGACGGGCGACTCGCGGCGCTGATCAAGCGAGCACCACTCGGCCTGACGGTGGCGATCGCGGCACGCGCCGACGCGCTGCGACAGGCGTACGGGCACTGGACTGCGCTGGTCCGCCGCAGTCGGCTGGGCGTCGTCACCATCGGCGGCGGTGGCACGCTGAACGAGCTCGACGGCGACCTGCTCGGCGCTTCGCTCCCCCATCGGCTGCCCGTCCCGCAACGACCCGGGCTGGGGTGGATGATCACCGGCGATGCACCGCTGCTCGTCCAGATCGCCGTGTGCGGCGGCGAGACGGGGGCCATCGCGACGACCGATGCAGATCGATGGGAGCGTTCGCTCGCCCTATCGTGAGCGCCGATGTCGCGCATCCTCACCGTCGCCGCCGCGCAGCTCGGGCCTGTCCAGCGCAGCCACACCCGCGAGCAGGTGGTCGAGCGGATGCTCGCCCTGCTGCGCCAGGCGCACGAGCACGGCGTCGAGCTCGTCGTCTATCCGGAGCTGGCGTTGACGACGTTCTTCCCGAGGTGGTTCGTCGACGACATCAGCGAGGCCGACCACTTCTACGAGTCGTCGATGCCGAACGAGGCGACCCAGCCGCTGTTCGACGAGGCCCGCCGACTGGGCATCGGCTTCTGCGTCGGGTACGCCCTGCGCGAGACCGCCGCCGACGGATCGGTGCACCGGTGGAACGTGCAGACGTTGGTCGAGCGCGACGGCTCGATCGTCGGCACGTACAAGAAGGTGCACATCCCCGGCCACGAGCACCACGAGCCCGACCGGCCGTTCCAGCACGCCGAGCGCTACTACTTCGAACCGAGCCCCGACGGGTTCGGCGTGTGGCGGGCGTTCGACGGCATCGTCGGGATGATGATCTGCAACGACCGCCGCTGGCCGGAGACCTATCGGGTGATGGGGCTGCAGGGCGTCGAGCTGATCCTGTGCGGCTACAACACCCCGATCCACTACGTGCCGGACCCGAGTCAGGACATCCTGCAGGGCTTCCACAACGCGCTGGTGATGCAGTCCGGCGCGTACCAGAACGGGACGTGGGTGATCGGGGTCGCCAAGGGCGGGGTCGAGGAGGGCGTCGACTCGCTGGCGCAGTCGATGATCGTCGCCCCGAGCGGGCAGATCGTCGCCCAGGCGCTGACGAGCGACGACGAGCTCGTCGTGGCCCGCATCGACCTCGACTGGTGCAAGCGCTACACCGGCACCCTGTTCGACTTCGACCGCTACCGCCGCCCCGAGCTGTACGGCCGCATCACCGAGCAACGCGGCGCCGTGCTGCCGGACAGCTGAGTGAACCTTGACGATCTGAGCGCCTTCCCGCGGTGCAGGGCGGCCGGGCCGGCGAATAGCGTGTGCGGATGGGCGACATGGCGGACAGCAGCGGCATCGACAACAACGGCACGACCCCGGCGGCGTTTGCACCGCCGGCGGCCCCGATTCCGGCAGGCGCCGTGCCCGGAGCTCCGCCTCCGTGGTCGCCCACTCCGTTGATCCCGGCTCCGTCGATCCTGGTCGAGGTGCAGCAGCCGCCGAAGCGGAAGCGGACCGGGTTGTGGGTGGGCATCGCCGCGGTCGTCGCGCTGATCGCCGGCGGCGGCGCGTTCCTCGCCCTGCGCAAGGACGACGGCGACAAGCGCCCGACGTTCTCCTTGGCCGAGGCGACGACGAACGCCGAGGCGACCACGGCCTACTCGTTCCACATGACCAGCTCGGCGCTCGGTGCCGACTTGGCTGCCGACGGATCGATCGACACGGCGACCAACCTGATGTCGATCGAGATGGACATGGGCGACGCCGGCCTCGGCAAGTTCCTGGCGATCATGGACCTCGAGAACAAGGTCATGTACATGAGCAGCGAGCCGTTCAAGGAGCTGCTGCCCGACCTCGACGCGGCGTTCATCAAGTTCGATCTGGCCGAGCTGGCCGAGGAGACCGGCGGCGGATCGGTGTTCGACGAGCTGCCGGTGGAGCAGCCGCTGTCGGTGGCACCGCTGTTCGACAAGGGCGATGTCACCGACCTCGGTCTCGACGACGTCAACGGCGAGCCGGTGCACCACTACCAGGTGGTGCTCGACACTGCCGATCTGATCGACGTGCAGCCGCAGGTCGAGAAGACGTTCGAGGATGCCGGCCTCGACCTGCCGGAGACGATCACCTACGACGTCTACGTCACCGAGGACAACCAGCTGCGGCGCATGCACGTCGAGCTCCCTGTGGGCGACGACCTGGCGATCACCGACATGATCATCACGCCGCTCGCCGACGACGCCGAGCCGGTGACGATCCCCACGGGCGACGACGTCATCGACTTCAAGGACATCGAAGAGCTCGCCGGCTGACGCGGTCCGTCGAAGGCCGCGCCAACGGCTAGAACGGGTGCGGTGCCGGGCGAGCGTGGAGGTTGGGGAGCGAGGGCGGGGATCGCCACCGCCGCGATCCTCCTCGCCACCAGCCTGGCCGGCACGCCGCTGTACGTGTCGTCATCGGGGTCGGAGGCGATCCAGCAGCAGCTGTCGTTGACGTGCGGGTTCGACAGCGCGCTCGTGCTCGGGTTGCCGCTGATCAGTGACCGGCAGGTGTCGCTCGGAGAGATCGATGCGCTTGTTGCGGACGTGCCGCACCTCGACCCGCCGATCCTCAACATGGTCACCAACACCATCGCCGACACCGCGCTCGGCAAGCGTCGGATCAACTTCCTCGTGCGCCAGGGCGGCGAGCAACAGGTCACCCCGAACGTCACCCCGCTCGGGTTGAACGAGATCGCCGTGCCGGACATCGCCTTCACCCGCCTCGGTCTGCAGGTCGGCGATCACATGACCGCCACGGACATCAACGGCGCGCCGGTGGACATGCTCATCGCCCAGCGCTTCGACAGCCTGCCGTTCCTGCCCGAGCCGTCGTTCTGGTGCGGTTACAAGGAGCTGCTGCGACCGACGTCCCAGGGCGACCCGCCCCCTGCGTGGGGCATGGTCACCCCGGAGACGATGCTCAGCTTCGGCGGACGCTTCGGCACCTTCCTCGAGTACCGCGTGCAGGACCGCCCGTTCACGCTGAAGGAGGCGACCGACCTCAATCGTGAGTACGAGCGCGTGGCGAAGGAGTACTCGCTGACGTTCGGCTCCCAGAACGTCGCCAACCCGAGTGAGCTGCCGGTGCTGATCCAACGCGCCAACAGCCTGGCGGGCGCGGTGGACAAGTCGATCGCCGGGGTGCGGTTGGCCGGCATCGTCGCCGCGATCGTGGTGTTGCTCGCGTCGGCGGTGATGCTCGCTCAGGAACGCCGACGCGAGCTCCGTCTGCTCGCGCTGCGCGGCGTGTCGCCGTGGCGGAGCGCGACGAGGTTGCTGCCCTTGGTCACCGTCCCGATCGTCGTCGGGTCGATCGTCGGCTTCTGGCTGGCCTTCGGCGGCGTCCGCCTGTTCGGGCCGACGCCCGAGGTGGAGCGCGCCGCCGTCACCCGCGCCGTGATCTCGGTCGTCATCGCAACGGTGATCGCGGTCGTCCTCGTGGCGGGTGCGACTGCGATCGTCGGCGACCGCTTCGTCGACGCCGGGGCACGCCGGCGGCGGCTGTCGTTCGTGCCGTTCGAGCTCGTCGTCGTCGCGCTCGCGTTCTGGTCGTACCGGCACCTCGACGACGTCGGCGGGTTGCGCATGTTCGGCACCCAGGCCCGCGGCGGCGATCTGCTGGCGCAGGCGTTCCCGCTGTTCGGCGTGGTCGCCGTGGTCGCCGTGGCGTCGCGTCTCGTTCGATGGTCGGCGCGTTGGCTGCGTCTCACCGGCCGACGGTTGCCGCAGTCGATCCGTCTCGGGTGGCGACGCGCCATCGTGCAGCCGGGCCTGACCGCAGCGATGGTGGGTGCGGTCGCGCTCGCGTGCGGCTGCTACACGGTGTCGACGATGCTGTCGGCCAGCTCGCAGCAGCAGCTGGAGGACAAGGCGCAGACGTTCGTCGGCGCCGACGCGTCGTTGACGGTGTTCGAGCACCTCGACCTGCCGCCCGCGCTGGTGGGATCCGCGACGCAGGTGGTGCGCATCGAAGGCCGAGCGAAGATCGACGGCAAGCTGGACAGCGAGCCGTTCGAGGTGATCGGCGTCGACCGCGCCACGTTCGCGCAGGTCGTGCGGATGCGTGCCGATGCAGCCGGCAGCTCCCTCGGCGACCTGCTCGACTCGATCGCTCCGTCGCAGCTCGGCGACCCGCTGCCGGCGATCCTCGTCAGCACGACGTCGCCCGGCGAGACGTTCGAGTTCACGACGGTGCAGGGGCGGCCGGTGGCGGTGCTCCGTCCGGTGTCGACGGCGACCTGGTTCCCGGGGTACCAGAACGGGCGCAGCGTCGCCATCGTCGACGCCGACGCGCTGGAGAACACGCCGCGCGAGATCGCCATCTCGTTCCGCCGTCAGGTGTGGTTTCGCGACCCACCCACCGATGTCGTCGCCCAGATCACCGACACCGGTGCTCGGGTCGGCGCGATCACTCGCGCCTCCGGCGTGTTCGACGTCGCCAGCTACAGCGCGCAGCGGTGGTCGTACGAGCCGCTCACCGCGCTCGGTGCACTGTTCGCTGTGGTGGTCGTGACGATGCAGCTGCTCGTGCTGGAAGCGCGCCGTGACAGCCGGCGGATGTCGCACGTCGTGCTATCGCGCATGGGGTTCCGCACGCGCGCGCTGTGGTTGTCCGCTGTCGTCGAGGTCGGTCTGCCGCTCCTGCTCGGAGCGATCATCGGCGTCGCCGCCGGACGGTTCTCGTCCGGTGCGGCGATGCGCCACCTGGACACGTTGCCGAAGCTCAAGCCGCCGGCGCGCCTCGTCGCGCCGATCGGTTCGTTCGTCGGGCTCGCCGTCGTCCTGGCGATCACGGTGATCGTGCTCGCCGCGATGGCGGTCCGCTCCACCCTGCGGGGTCGCACGATGGAGGTGATGCGTGGAACCGCGTGAGCCTGCGATCACCCTGTCCGTGGAGGTGGACGAGGTGGTGCCGGTGGTGCTGTGCGCCAACGTCGGCCGCCGCTACCGGACCGCAGCCGGCGATGTGGACGCGCTCGACGACGTCAGCGTGGAGATCGTCGCCGGCACGTTCACCGCCGTCGCCGGACCGAGCGGGTCGGGCAAGTCGACGTTGCTGTCGATCATCGGCTGCGTCGATCGCAGCACCTCCGGCAAGGTCTACCTGGACGCCACCGACCTCGAACGGCTGTCGCGACGTGCTCGCCGCGAGACGCGGCTGAAGAAGGTCAGCACGATCCTGCCGCAGCCGAGCGACAACCTGCTCGACCACCTCGACGCAGCGGAGAACGTCCGCTGGACCGCCCGGCTGCGTGGGCGAGAGGCCGGCGACGTCGGCCCGGTGTTCGAGCTGCTGGGCATCTCCGGTTGCGAGACGAAGCGGGTCCGTCAGCTGAGCGGCGGCGAGCAGCAACGTCTGGCACTGGCGTGTGCGCTGGCGGGCGACCCGACGGTGGTGCTCGCCGACGAGCCCACCGCTTCACTCGACGGGGCGAGCTCGCTGCTCGTCGTCGCTGCGATGCGCGCCGCCGTCGACGCGGGCGCCACCGTGGTCGTGGCCACGCACGACAGCGCGGTCATCGATGCCGCCGACTGCGTCATCTGGCTCGACCACGGTCGGCTGGTCGACCACAACGATGCGCTGGCTCATTCGCACGCCGCAGAACCCGCGCCGCCGGCGGACGCGGCAGGTGCCGACGAGACGGGCAACGGGCCGTCACCGTGGGAGCGGCGATGAGCGCGATCGAGGTCGAGGCGCTGTCCAAGCGGTGGACAGCCGACTCCGGGTTGCAACCGGTCACGTTCTCCGTCGAGCCCGGCGAGCTGGTCGTCGTGCGCGGACGTTCGGGGAGCGGCAAGTCGACGTTGCTGGCGATCCTCGCCGGCTGGTGCGACCCTGACGCGGGTGCGGCGCGCATCGCCGGCACGCCGCTGTCGATGGCGCAGCGACGGGCGTGGAGCGAGGTCGCCGTCGTCCCGCAGGTGCTCGCGCTGGTGCCGGAGCTGACGATGCGCGAGAACATCGTCGCCAGCTGCCCGCCCGGCTCGCTCGCACGTGTCGACGAGATCATCGAAGCACTCGGACTCGCGGAGATCGCCGACCGGCCGCCGCCCGACACGTCGATGGGTCAGCAGCAGCGAGTCGCCGTCGCCCGTGCCGTCGTCGCCCAGCCGACGGTGGTGCTGGCCGACGAACCATCCAGCCACCAGGACCCCGCGCACGTCGCCGCCGTGGTCGCCGCGCTGCGCACCGTCGCCCACTGCGGCAGCGCGGTGCTGGTCGCCAGCCACGACGAGACGGTCGCCGAGGCTGCCGATCGAATCGTCGACCTGGACGTGTGACCTGGTCTGACCTGGTGCGGACCGGACCGCGTGTGAACGGACGGTCAACTCACGGTCCGTTGGCTTCCCACGGGGCCCCGGCTTTGACAAAATGTAAAGCGTGACCGTCGAGTTCGTCCTCAACGGCACGCCCGTCTCGGTGCGTGCCAGCCATCCGCACCTGTTGGCGGCGCTGCGCGAGGAGCTCGACGTCACCTCACCGAAGGACGGCTGCTCGCCCACGGGGCAGTGCGGGTGCTGCACGGTGCACATCGACGGCAAGGCCGTGGTCAGCTGCCAGCAGCCGTTGACGAAGGTGGCCGGCAAGTCGATCGTCACCCTCGAGGGCGTGGCCGCGCCGGAGCGCGAGGCCTTCGCCAACGCCTTCGCTGCGTGCGGTGGGTTGCAGTGCGGGTTCTGCATCCCCGGCATCGTCATGCGCGCCAAGGCGCAGATCGACAAGAAGGGTGCCGACCTCGAACGTGCCGACATGGCTCGACACCTCGGCGCTCACCTCTGCCGCTGCACCGGTTACGTGAAGGTGCTCGACGCGATCGACGCCGTCGCCAAGGGCAAGCAGTTCACGCCCTCGCTCGCGGCGACCGTCGGAGGCAGTGGCGCGAAGTACGAGGCTGCGGAGCTGACGCTCGGCGATCGCGGCTACGTCGACGACATGCGCGTGCCCGGCACGTTGCACGCTGCGCTGCACTTCGCCGCGCACACCCGTGCCGACGTGCTCGGCATCGACCCAACCGCCGCGGCCGCGGCCGATGGCGTCGTCGCGGTCCTCACCGCCGCCGACATCCCCGGCGAGCTCTACGTCGGCATCATCAAGAAGGACTGGCCGGTGATGATCCCCGTCGGCGGTCGCACCAGCTACGCCGGTGACGTGATGGCCATCGTCGTCGCCGAGACGCGCCAACAGGCACGCGACGCCGCGGCGCTCGTCGAAGTCGCTTACGAGGTGCACCAGCCGGTCACCGATCCGGTAGCGGCCGTGCAGCCGGGCGCGCCGGTCGCCGTGTGGGGCACGCAGGACAACGTGCTGTCGGTCAGCGAGTACTCGCGCGGCGACGTCGATGGTGGGCTCGCCGCAGCTGCGCACACCGTGCATGAGACGTTCCAGACGCAGCGCATCGAGCACGCGTTCCTCGAACCGGAGAGCACGCTCGCCGTGCCGGGTCTCGTCGACGGGGCGCGGCACCTGCAGGTGTACTCGGGCGGCCAGGGCGTGTGGGACGACCGCGACGACATCGCTCGCATGCTCGCCGTCGGCAATGACGCGGTCACCGTCACGCTCGTGTCCAACGGCGGCGCGTTCGGTGGCAAGGAGGACATGAGCAACCAGGCGCACGCATCGCTGGCCGCGTGGCTGCTCGACCGGCCGGTGAAGTGCACGCTGTCGCGCGAGGAGAGCTTCCTCATGCACGCCAAGCGCCACCCGATCCAGCTCGAGTACTGGGCCGGCTGCGACGACGAGGGTGTGCTCACCGCCCTGCGCGTGCGCGCCATCGGCGACAGCGGCGCCTACGCCAGCGTGGGCATGAAGGTCCTCGAGCGCGCCGCCGGTCACGCCAGCGGGCCGTACCGGTTGCCGGCGATCGACGTGCACGCGATCGCAGCGCGCACGAACAACCCGGTGTGCGGCGCGTTCCGTGGGTTCGGCGCCAACCAGGCGCAGTTCGGCATGGAGGGCGTTCTCGACCGGTTGGCCGAGCAGGTCGGCATCACCGGGTGGGAGATCCGCAAGCGCAACGTCATCCACCCCGGCGAGGTGTGGGGGCCGGGCCAGGTGATGGACGACGGCTGCGCCGGCGCCGAGGCGTGCCTCGACGCGATCAAGCCGCGCTACGACCTCGCTCGCGAGGAGGGCAAGGCCGTCGGCCTCGGGCTCGGGTTGAAGAATTCGGGCTTGGGCAACGGCTTCCGCGAGGTGTCGCGCGCCGTCGTGCGCTTCCTCGCCTCCGGGCGAGTCGAGGTGCGTCACGGCTGGACCGAGATGGGCCAGGGCGTGCACACGGTGGCGTTGCAGGTGGCCGCCCAGGAGCTTGGCATCGACCCCAACCGCATCGACGTCATCGTCGACACGACGCGCCAGCTCGGCTTCGGCCAGACCACCGGTTCGCGCGGCACCTTGATGGCCGCGGGTTCCGTCGGTGACGCGTGCGCCAAGGCACTCGCCGCCGGATGCGTCGAGGAGGTCGACTACGTCGGCGAACACCTCGTCGACTGGACGCACCACATCGGCGACCCCGACCATCCGAGCCCCACCATCCACGCCGCGTTCGGGTACGCCACGCAGATGGTGGTGATCGATCGGGCCAGCGGGAACATCGAGCGCGTCGTCGCGATCCACGACGTCGGCAAGGCCGTCAACCCGCTGCTGTGCGAGGGCCAGATCGAGGGCAGCGTGCACATGGGCCTCGGCTACGCGCTGAGCGAGCAATTCCCCCACGATCCGGAGACGGGCTTCCCCACGAACACCACGTTGCGGTCGCTCGGCATCCTGCGCGCCAAGGACGTGCCGCCGATCGAGGTGCAGCTGGTCGAGGTGCCGCAGCCACGGTCGCCGTTCGGCATCAAGGGCGTCGGCGAGATCGGCCTCGTACCAACGGCGCCGGCGGTGGCCGCAGCGCTGCACGAGCTCGACGGCCAGTGGCGCACCGTGCTCCCCATGCGCCCCAAGTCCAGCTCCGCCACCGACGACTGATGGCGTCGACGACTCCGGGGCTCGTGTGCGGGCACCACCACCTGTACTCGGCGCTCGCTCGTGGGATGCCGGCGCCGCCGGAGCAACCGCACGACTTCCGCAGCATGCTGGAGCAGATCTGGTGGCGACTCGACACCGCGCTCGATCTGGAGATGCTCCGCTGGAGCGCGATGCTCGGCGCGGTCGAGGCGCTGCAGTGCGGCACGACCGGGATCATCGATCACCACGAGAGCCCGAACGCGATCGAGGGCAGCCTCGACGTGATCGCCGAGGCGTGCGCCGAGGTCGGCGTCAACGTGCTGTGCGCCTACGGCGTCACCGATCGCCACGGGCCTAACGGCGCGCGGCGCGGGCTGGAGGAGAACGAGCGCTTCCTCGCCGCCGGCGGCCGCGGGTTGGTCGGCGTGCATGCCGCGTTCACGTGCGACGACACGACGTTGGAAGCGGCAGCCGATCTCGCCAAGCGGCACGGCGTCGGCGTGCACATCCACGTCGCCGAAGGCGTCGACGACGTCACCGCCGGGCAGCGGTTGGCGACGATGTGCACGGACGACTGGTTGATCGTGCACTGCGTCCACCTCGACCGAGATCTGCCGGGCACCATCGCCCACAACCCGCGCAGCAACATGAACAACGCCGTCGGCTACGCCAACCCGGCAGCACGCCCGAACCGCGTCGTGCTCGGCACCGACGGGATCGGCGCGGACATGCTCGAGGAGTTCCGCCTCGCCTACGTCGCCCATCGCGCCGTCGACATCACCGCCTCGCCGGACACCGCGTGGTCGTGGTTGCAGGAGGGCTACCGGTTCCTCCCCGAGTGCCGCGACGACACGGTGACGTGGAACTACGACCACGCCGACTCGCCGTGGCACGTCGCCTTCAGCCCGGGCATCCGCGCCCTGCACGTGCAGCGCGGCGACGAGGCACTGCTCGTCGACGGCCGACCCACCCGCGTCGACGTCGACGAGGTTCGCGCGAAGGCCGCAGAACAAGCCCAGCGCCTCTTCGCCCGCCTCTGACTCACACCGTTTGTGCACGGATCGGGCTCCTGGGCCGCTTCGTGCACAAACGCTCAGGCGGAATCGAGCTCGGCGATGAGCTTCTTGGGTGCGACGGTGCGGTAGGCGTCCTCGACGATGTCGGCGATCTCGTCCCAGTCGACGGGCACGTCGAGGTAGACGCCGAGCCAGCCGCGCACACCCACGTACGGCGGGCGGAAGAACGACTCGGGGCGGGCGGCGACGAGGTCCTGCTGCACGCCCGGCGGCGCCGCGCACCAGAAGCCGACGCGGTCGTCGTGGTGCTGATCGGCGAACATCACGAACTGCTTGCGCACGAACCACGACGGCTCGCCGTGGCTGACCTTCTCGGTCGCCTCCGGCAACGACATGCAGATCGTCCGCAACGCGGCAACGGGATCAGGACGGGCCATGCGCCCAGTCTCGCGAAACGGGGACCGCAACTACGCTCACGCGGATGACCACGCCCGTCGCCCTCTACCTCCAAGACGCCCACGACATCCGCGAGGGCATCGACATCGTTCGCTACGCGGAGCAGCAGGGCTTCGACGCGGTGTGGCAGGCAGACAGCAGGCTGGTGCGCGACGCGGTGGTGCCGATGGCCGCGTTCGCCGCGAGCACCGATCGCATCAAGGTCGGCAGTGGCGTCATCGACATCTGGACGCGCAACCCGGCGCGACTGGCGAGCACGTTCTCGACGCTCGACGACCTCGCGCCGGGGCGGATCATCTGCGGCCTCGGCGCCTGGTGGGATCCGCTGGCGTCGAAGGTGGGCATCAAGCGCGAGCGACCGCTGACCGTCATGCGCGAGGTGGTCACCGTGGTGCGCGCGCTGCTCAACAACGAGACGGTCGACTTCGACGGGTACTTCGCCCACCTCGACGGTGTCGAGCTGGACTACGTGCACCAGGAGCGCCGGCCCAAGGTCGTGCCGATCTACATCGGCGCGACGGGCATGCAGATGATGGAGCTGACCGGCGAGATCGCCGACGGTGCGGTGCTCAACTACCTCGTCTCGCCGGCCTACAACCGGGATGCGATCGCCGCGCTCGAGCGTGGCGCGGCGAAGGCGGGCAAGACCATCGACGACATCGATCGGCCGCAGCTGGTGGTGTGCAGCGTGGACAACGACCGTGCCAAGGCGCTCGATGGTGCGCGCTTGCTGGTGACGCAGTACCTCGGCCAGCAACCGCACATCATGAAGGCGTCGGGCGTGCCGCAGGAGCTGCTCGACGAGATCGGCAAGGTGCTGACGTGGCCGGCAACGCACGATCAGGTGGTGGCCGCGAGCAAGCTCGTGCCCGACGACATCGTGCAGATGATCACCGCCAGCGGCGAGCCCGACGAGGTGCGCGCCAAGGTCGGCGAGTACATCGCCAACGGCTGCACCTGCCCGATCCTCTACCCCCTCGGTGACGACGTCCGCCTGATGATCGACACGTTCGCCGGCGGCGCGTAGCGGGTACGAGAGGCGAATGATCCGGCGGACTCGGCGCGCGGCTGGAGCTCGGGTGAGCGAGCGCAGCGAGCGAACACGGCAGGCGAGCGCAGCGAGCACCGAGCATTGCGGACAAGTACGGGACGGAGGGTGCCTAAGGTGGGTCGGGTGATCGAGCTCGACCGTGTCACCAAGCGGTTCGACGACGGCACCGTCGCGGTGGACGAGCTGTCGTTGGCCGTGCCCTCCGGTGAGGTGCTCGCGCTCCTCGGCTCGTCGGGGTCGGGCAAGACGACGACGTTGCGGATGATCAACCGTCTCATCGAACCGACCAGCGGGGTCATCAGCATCGACGGTCGCGACGTGCGCCAGATCCCGGTGAACGAGCTGCGCCGCGGCATCGGCTACGTCATCCAGCAAGCAGGCCTCTTCCCGCACCGCACGGTGATCGACAACGTGTGCACCGTGCCGCGCCTGCTCGGCTGGAGCAAGACGAAGGCGCGCGACCGGGCGATGGAGCTGCTCGAGCTCGTCGGCCTTCCGGAGTCGATGGCCAAGCGCTACCCGGCGCAGCTGAGCGGCGGACAGCAGCAACGCGTCGGCGTGGCTCGCGCGCTCGCCGCCGATCCGCCGGTGCTGCTGATGGACGAGCCCTTCGGCGCGGTCGACCCGATCGTGCGCGCCCAGCTGCAGACCGAGTTCGTCTCGCTGCAGCGGCGCCTGCAGAAGACGGTCGTGTTCGTCACCCACGACGTCGACGAGGCGATCGCCGTCGGCACCAACATCGCCATCCTCCGCGACGGCGGTGTGCTCGCTCAGCTCGGCACGGCGCGCGAGCTGCTCGCCCGCCCGGCCGACGGCTTCGTCGACAGCTTCCTCGGCGGGGATCGCACGGTGCGGCTGCTCAGCGTCACCGCCGCGCGCGACGTGCCGTGCCACCCGCTGGACACGACTGCGAACGGGTTCACGCTCGAGCTCAACGACGGTCGACCGGTGGCGTGGCGCCGCGATCACGCCTCCGACACGGCGCGCACCGTCACCGCCATCGACACCGCCAAGGACGTGCTCGAGCGCGCCCTCGCCGGAACCGTCGGGGCCGTGGTGCACATCGACGACGACGGCCGGGCGATCGGCATCTCGACGCTCGACGACCTGCGAGCCGCGCCGTGAGCGGACACCTGCTGCCGCAAGCGGGCCCGACGTGGAGCGGGCGGCAGTGGGCCGGCAACTGGGACGTCATCTGGCACTACGGCTGGGTGCACATCCAGCTCACCGTGACGTCGCTGGCGATCGGCATGGTGATGGCGCTGCTGCTCGCCTACCTCGCTCACCGACAGCCGATCACCTACCCCGTGATCCTGGCCGTCACCAACATCGCCTACGCGATCCCGTCGATCGCCCTGTTCATCGTCCTCGCCTCCACGTTCGGGTTCACCAGCGATCGGCCCGTGGTCCTGGCGATGGCGCTGTACACGTTGGTGATCCTCGTGCGGAACATCGTCGAGGGGCTGCGCACGGTGCCCGCACACGTGGTCACCGCTGCGACGGCGATGGGCTACGGGCCGTTGCGCCGCTTCGTCGCGGTGGAGCTGCCGCTGGCCATCCCGGGCATCGTCGCCGGACTTCGGATCGCGGTCGTCAGCACCATCTCGTTGGTCAGCGTCGGCAGCCTCGTCGGCCACGGCGGTCTCGGCCGGCTGTTCGAGGACGGCGACGCGCGCGACATCTCGCAGGAGCTGTGGGCCGGGCTGCTGGCCATCGTCGTGCTGGCGCTCGTCGCCGACATCATCGTGCTCGTCGCCGGCCGGTTGCTGACGCCGTGGGTGCGCGCCACGAAGGCGGCGCGCGCATGAACGACATCGTCGACGGCTTCCACTGGCTCACCACCGCCGACCACTGGTGGGGGCCGAGTGGCATCACCCGCCGCCTCGGTGAGCACCTGTGGTACTCGCTGTTCGCCACCGCACTGGCGATCGCCATCGCCCTGCCGATCGGCCTGTTCATCGGCCACACCGGCCGTGGCCGCTTCGTCGCGTCGAACGCGGCCAACCTGCTGCGCGCCGTCCCCACCATCGGCGTCGTCTCGCTGATCTTCACGTGGCGCCCGCTGAGCGTGTACCCCACGCTCGTCGCCCTCACCGTGCTCGCGATCCCGCCGATCGTGCTCAACACCGCTGCCGGCATCGACTCGGTGGAACCCGAGGCACGTCTCGCTGCGCGCGCCACCGGGCACAGCGGCTGGCAGGTGCTGACGAAGGTCGAGCTCCCGTGCGCGCTGCCACTCGTGCTGGCCGGCGTGCGCAGCGCGGCGAACCAGGTGCTGGCCACCGCGACGGTCGCCGGCTTCTTCGGCCTCGGTGGGCTCGGCCGCTTCCTGTTCACCGGGCTCGGCACGCAGCACTACGACATCGTCTACGGCGCCGCGTTCCTCGTCATCGCCCTCGTCCTGCTGGTCGAGATCGGCTTCGCGATGCTCCAGCGCACCATCGTCTCGCCGGGTCTGCGCACCGGCAAGAGCCGCCGAGTCCGCGCAATCCCGAATACCATCGTCCCCCACACTCCGTGAACCGGAAGGGAGCCCCCGTGAAGCTCACCCGTACCCTTGCACTGCCCCTCGTTGCCGCACTCGCCCTCGGTGCCTGTGGTTCCGACGACAAGTCGGATGCCACCACCCCCTCGACGCAGAAGATCGTCATCGGCCAAGCCGACTTCCCCGAGAGCCAGCTGATCGCCCAGATCTACGCCCAGTCGCTGGAGAACTCCGGCTTCCGCGTCTCGCTCAAGGATCCGCTGGGCAGCCGCGAGCTGTACTACAAGGCCATCCAGGCCAACGAGATCCAGCTCGTGCCCGAGTACACCAACTCGCTGCTCAGCTACGTGCTGCGCCTCGACAAGCCGGACGCGCTGCCGACGTCGAAGACGATCGCCGATCAGGTGACCGAGCTGAAGGCCGCACTGCCCGACACGCTCACCATCGGCACGCCGTCCACCGCCGAGGACAAGGACGTCATCGTCTGCTCGAAGGAAGTCGCGGACAAGTACCTCATCACCAACCTGTCCACGCTCGCCGCCGCCTCGGCCAACATCACCATCGGTGGCCCGCCCGAGTTCGAGACCCGGTCGCCGTTCGGCCTCGCCGGGTTCAAGGACATCCTCAAGGCCGAGTTCAAGGAGTTCGTGCCGCTGAAGATCGGGCAGATCGCCGACAGCATCAAGAGCGGCGCGATCGACTGCGGCAACATGTTCTCGACGATGTCGGCCATCACCACCAACGGCTTCGTCGCCCTCGAGGACGACCAGACGCTGGTGCCCGCCGAAGCCGTGCTGCCGCTGATGACGACGGCTGCAGCGACGCCCGAGGTGCTCGCCGTGCTCAACGCGGTGGACGCCAAGCTGACCACCGACGTGCTCAAGCAGCTGATGGTGAAGATCGAGGTCGACGCCACGTCGCCCGACGTCGTCGCCAAAGAGTTCCTCGCCTCGCTGGGCAGCTGACCGGGAGCAACACATCATGATCACGGTCGGCGGGCTCACCAAGAGGTTCGGTGGGCTCGTCGCCGTCGATCACCTGTCGTTCGACGTCAGGCAGGGCACGGTCACCGGCTTCCTCGGCCCGAACGGGTCGGGCAAGAGCACGACCATGCGGTGCATGCTCGGACTCGATCGGCCCGACGCAGGTTCGTCGCTGTTCGACGGCAAGCCCTACGAGTCGTACACCCAGCCCTTGCGTGAGGTCGGCTCGTTGCTCGACGCCGGCTACGTGCACCCCGGTCGCTCGGGGCGCAACCACCTGCGGTGGCTGGCCGCATCCAACCGGCTGTCGAAGAGCCGCGTCGACGAGGTGCTCGAGCTGGTCGGGCTGACCGATGCAGCCGGTCGGCGGGTGCGCACCTACTCGCTGGGGATGAAGCAGCGGCTCGGCCTGGCCGGCGTGCTGCTCGGTGATCCGCACACGGTGATCCTCGACGAGCCGGCCAACGGGCTCGACCCGGAGGGCATCCGCTGGATCCGCGACGTGCTCACCCACCTCGCCGGTCAGGGTCGCTCGGTGCTGGTCAGCAGCCACCTGCTGTCGGAGATGGCGTTGATGGCCAGCGACCTCGTGGTGATCGGTCGCGGCCGGCTGATCGAACAGTGCACGGTGAGCGAGTTCGTCGGCAAGTACGGCGAGCAGTGGGTGCGCGTGCGCAGCCCGCAGCTGGGTGCGCTCGTCGACGCGGCGCAGCACGCCGGCGCCGAGCTCGGCGTGCGCGACGGCGAGCTGGCCGAGCTGCGCGGCGTCACGTGCGCGCAGGTCGGCGAGATGGCTGCGGCGCGCGGGGTCGTGCTGCACGAGCTGTCGTTGCAGACGGGCTCGCTGGAGGACGCCTTCCTGCGCGCGACGGCGGACGCACAGGAGTACGCCTCGCACTCGATGACCGCCGCGCCACCGGTCGACCCGTTCGCCTCGCCACCGCCGCCGCCCACCGGGTCGGCCACGTTCGGCACCGTTGCCGCGACGGATCAGCCATGACGCCGATCATCAGCTCCGAATGGATCAAGTTGCGCACGGTCCGGATGAACTGGGTGCTCGGCTTCATCGCCGTCCTGTTCCCGTTGCTCGTCTCGGTGCTGACGTGCTCGTTGATCGACGTCCGCGATCTGGGCGCACGCGACATCGTCGATCTCGTCGTCAACTCGTCGGTCGTGTCGGCGTTGCTGTTCGGCGTCATCGGTGCCGTGTCCATCGCCGGTGAGTTCGGCCACGGCACCATCCGCCCGACGTTCGCGGCGACACCGCAACGGTGGCGGGTGCTGGTCGCCAAGGGGATCGTCGTCGCCGTGTTCTCGCTGATCGCCGAGGCGCTGGTGGTGTTGCTCAGCTACTCGATCGCTACCGCAGTGGCCAGTTCCCGCGGTGCCTCGATCCAGTTCGACGAGGTGCCCCAGGCACAGCCGGCGACGATCGGGCTGATCGTCTTCGCCGCGTTGATCTCGCTGCTCGGGTACGCCATCGGGTTGATCATCCGCAACACGCCGAGCTCCGTGGCCATCCTCATCCTGTGGCCGCTGCTGCTGGAGAACATCGTCGGCGGCGTGCTCTTCGCGGCAGGCGTGAAGAACGTCTTCAAGTTCCTGCCGTACAGCGCCGGGTTCGCGTTGGCGGCCACGTCCGACCGCAATTCCGGCGACCCACAACAGCTCGGTCGCCTCGGTGGGGGCATCTACTTCGGTCTGGTCGTCGTCGCCCTGGTCGCGCTCGGCGCCTGGATCACCAACCGCCGCGACGCCTGACGAGCTGGCTGCGCCCTCCTAGCCTGAGCGCATGCGCATCACTCTGCCCAGCGGCGCGCCCGCCGAGATCGCCCACCCGGATGGACCGTCCACCCGCGGTCTGGTCATCGCCCCGGACATCTTCGGCCTGCGGCCGCTGTACGACGATCTGGTCGCCCGACTGGCCCGCGAGTGGCAGATGACGGTGTGCGCCGTCGAACCGTTCCCCGGTCGCGACCTCGGACCCGACGTGGAGCCGCGCTTCGCCGCCGTGCCGTCGCTCGACGACGGTCGCCACCTGCGCGACCTGTTGGAGGGCGCAGACGCGACTGGTCAGGAGCGCGTCGGTCTGCTCGGGTTCTGCCTCGGCGGGATGTACTGCCACAAGGCGTCGCGCAGCGATCGCTTCGAACGCATCGTCAGCTTCTACGGGATGATCCGGCTGCCTGCTGCGTGGGCCAGTCCGTCGCAGGGCGAGCCGCTGGACATCCTCGCCGCCGGTCACCCCGATCGTGTGCTGGCGATCATCGGCGAGGTCGATCACTACACGCCGCCCGCCGACGTCGACGCGCTGGAGGCCACCGGCGTGACGGTGGTGCGCTACCCGGAGGCCGAGCACGGCTTCGCCCACGACGCCAGCCGACCGGCGCACCGCGCCGCGGATGCAGCCGACGCATTCGCCCGCGCCAAGGCCTGGCTCACCGCCTGAGCGGTGCTCGCGCCGCGGCGTCAGCGGCTGCGGATCTCGAGGCTGTCGCGCTTGAGGATGGTGTAGTGGCGGTCGTGCTGGTCGATCCAGCCGAGGCGGATGAAGCTGGCGATCGCCTTGTTGACTCGTTCGCGCGACGCACCGACCATGCCCGCCAGTTCCTCCTGGGTGACCGGAAGGGTGAACTCGTCGGCGCCCTCGGACAGCTCCAGGAGGCGCTTGGCGGTGCGGCCGGTGACGTCGAGGAAGACGCTGTCGGCCAGCGCTTCGTCCATGCCACGCAGGCGTTGGGCCAGGAGGCGGGTGACGCCCCACAGGATGCTCGGGTCGCTGCGGAACGCGGCGAGGACCGGCTCGAAGGGGATGGCCAGCACCGCGCTCGGCTCGAGCGCACGGGCCATGGCCGAGCGGGTTCCCTCGTCGAGCATGGCCATCTCGCCGAACAGCTCGCCGGGCTCCATCAGCGAGACGACGGTCTCGCGGTGGTCGATCGGGTTGGCGATGGCGATGGCCAGCCGGCCGCGCAGCACCACGTAGAGCGCGTCGGCGACATCTCCTTCGCGGAAGAGCACGTCGCCGCGGATGAGGTGCTGCTCCCGCCCCGCCGCTGCGATGGTGCGCAGCACATCGGGCTGGGCGTCGGCGAAGAATTCGGTCCGAGCGAGGAGGTCTTCGTGAGCCATGCCGAGCGAACGGTACTACCCTCGCCGGGCATGCCGCAGCCCGACCACGACCGCGCCCTTGCCACGGTGTGGACCATCGTGGTCGCCGGCGGGAAGGGCGAGCGCTTCGGTGGTCCGAAGCAGTACGAGGCCCTGGGGGCCGGTCGGGTCCTGGATCGCGCCGTGCGCGCCGCCGTGGCCGCCAGCGCCGGCGTCGTCGTCGTGGTGCCGAGCACGGACACCGAGCGCGAGCGCGCCTCGGCCATTGGATGCACGCGCGTCGTGGCCGGCGGCAGCACGCGCACCGAGTCGGTACGCAACGGATTGAACGAGGTGCCCGCAGAGGCTGGCGTGGTGTGCGTGCACGACGCGGCGCGTCCGTTCGCTGGCCAGCCGCTGTTCGACGCGGTGATCGCCGCGGTCCGCGATGGCGCCGATGCCGCGGTGCCCGGCATCGCGGTCACCGACACGATCAAGCGCATCGACGTCGACGGCGTCGTGGTCGACACGCCGCCACGCGACGCGCTGGTTGCGGTGCAGACGCCGCAGGCGTTCCGCGCCGGCGTGCTGCGCGACGCGCACGCGCGTGGGGGCCAGGCCACCGACGATGCATCGCTCGTCGAGGGCATCGGTGGGCGCGTCGTGGTGGTGGCGGGCGATCCGCTGAACCGCAAGATCACCGACGCCGACGACCTCGCCTGGGCTCGGGCGCTCGTCACCGCGGAGCCGTCATGAGCGTTCCGGTCATTCGCGTCGGGCAGGGTTTCGACATCCATCGCTTCAGCGACGACCCTGCGCGGCGGATGATGCTCGGCGGTGTGTACATCGAGGGTGCGATCGGGTTGGTCGGGCACAGCGACGCCGACGTGATCGCCCACGCCGCGTGCGAGGCGTTGCTCGGCGCATCCGGCCTCGGCGATCTCGGTCAGCACTTCCCCGACACCGAGCCGGAGTGGCGCGACGCGGATTCGCTGGCGCTGCTCGCTGCGGTGCGCGACCTCGTGCTGGAGCACGGCTGGACGATCGGCAACGTCGACCTCTCGGTGATCTGCGAGCAACCGAAGCTGGCCCCGCATCGCGACGAGATGCAACGACGGCTTTCCGCAGCAGCGGGTGCACCGGTCACCGTCAAGGGTCGTCGCGCCGAGGGGCTCGGCGCGCTCGGCCGCGTCGAGGGCATCGCCTGCTTCGCCGTTGCGGTGGTCGTTCGATCGAGTGAGGAGCAGTGATGGCACGCGCCAGTTCAGGACGCCAACCGGGTCAGGGTCGCGGCGGTCGCGCCGCATCGGGGGCTCGCGGGCAGCGGGCATCGTCGGGTTCGGCCGGGACCGGCGGTGCACCGCGCCGCGGTGGCGCGAGTGGTGCGTCGCGCGGCGGGGCACGAACCGGCGCGAGCAGTGGCACGCGTCAGTTCGCATCGCGCGGCGCCGGTCGCACCGGTCGCATCACGCCGACGGGCGAGGCACCGCGGAAGAAGCCGGAGAAGACGCTCGGCGGCGAGCAGGTCGAGGGTCGTCAGGCGGTGCGCGAGCTGCTGCTGGCCGGCACTCGGCGCGTGCGCGAGGTGTGGGTGGCCACCGATCTCGACGAGAACGAGATCGTCAGCGACATCGTCGACATCGCCCGCAGCGTGCGCGTGCCGGTGCAGGAGGTCAACCGCAAGCGGTTGGAAGCTGCCGCCCGCAGCGAGGCGCCGCAGGGTGTGATCGCGTTCGCCAACCCGCTGCCCGAGGCCGACCTGACCACGATGCTGGAGCGCAAGTCCGGCCGTCCGCCGTTCCTCGTCGCCGTCGACGGCGTCACCGATCCGGGCAACCTCGGCGCGCTGCTGCGCTGCTGCGACGGCGCCGGCGTGCAAGGTGTGGTCATCCCCCGCCATCGCGCCGTGCACGTCACGCCGACGACGGCCAAAGCCGCGGCCGGCGCGGTGGAGCACGTGCCGATCGCCGTGGTGGGTGGGCTGCCCGCCGCGCTGGCGCGCATCAAGGACGCCGGCATCTGGGTGGTCGGGCTCGATGACGGCGCCGATCGCGACCTGTTCGAGCTCGGCGACCTCGCCTCGGAGGGTGTGTGCCTCGTGCTCGGCGCGGAAGGTGCCGGCCTGTCGCGATTGGTGCGCGAGCGCTGCGACCTGATCGTCAGCATCCCGATGCGCGGCCGGCTCAGCTCGCTGAACGTCAGCGCCGCTGCGGCACTGGCGACCTACGAGGTCGCCCGCCACCGCGCCAAGTAGCGCCGCATCAGGGCGCGGCGGTGCCCGGCAGGCTGATCGGCACGGTCGTGGTGGTGGCGATCGGGTCCGTGGGCGGAGGTTCGGTTGCGCCGGGACACACCACCGACGTCACCTGTTGCTTCTCGAACGTGTAGGTCGACGAAGCGAGTGAGCCGAAGCGGCGCACGAACTCGCCGAGGGTCGACACGTCGTCGTTGTCGCACACCAGCTTGACCACGGATGCACGGCGCACGACCCAACCGTTCGCCAGCAGCACCATGTTGTCGTCGCGCACGGTGACGACTGCAGGCAGGACGACAGTGCTCTTTGGCGCGCCGGGGACGAGCGAGAACCACACCACGCCGTCGCCGAGGAGATCAGCGGCGACGACGCACTTGGCCAACTCAGCCAGCTCGACGCAGCTGATGTCGCCCGGCGTGCCGGGCTTGATGACCATCACCCGCGTGCCGTCGATGATCAGTCGCAGTTCGCCGGTGGTCTCACCGTTCTTGATCGTGAACCCGTCGTCGGCCTGCACCGCGTAGACCAAGGCGACGAGGTCGATGTTGTGCTCCTCGGTCGTCGGCGTGACCACGGCACGGATGGCCGACGTGTCGTCACGCATGAAGATGTACCAGAGCCCGGCGAACAGCCCCGCCAGCGCGAGCAGGGTCATCCAGAACCGGATCGAGATGAACTGCCGCACGGCCGAGCAGCGTAGAGGTGTCGACTCCGGCAAGGCCGTCAGGCGGCCCCGCCGTGCCTCTCCAGTGGAGGCTTTCACGCCCACCCGGGCGGACCCCAAACCCTCCACACCGGATCAGTGGAGGGTTCCAGGTTCACCCGGGCGGACCCCAAACCCTCCATGCCGGATCAGTGGAGGGTTCCACGCCCACCCGGGCGGACCCCAAACCCTCCACGCCCGGAAGGGGGTCAGGCCAGTTGGTGGACGGCGGTGGCGGCGGCGCGGGCGGCGGCGGCGCCGATGGCGTCGATGACGGCTTCGGTGTGGCCGAGGCCGACGAACAAGGCTTCGTAGGCGCCGGGGGCAAGCGCAACGCCTTCGTCCAACATGGCGTGGAAGAAGGTGCGGAAGGCGGCTTCGTCGGTGGTCTTGGCTTCGGCGAAGTTGGTCGGCAGCGGGCCGTCGCCGAAGTACATCCCGGCGAGCGTGCCGACCACGGGGAACTTTGCCGGCAGGCCAGCAGCGTCGCATGCAGCCGCGAGCACGTCGCTCAGCTGCTGCGCTCGCGCGGCGAGGAACTCGTAGGCGTCGGGCGTCAGCAGCTCCAGCGCGGCACGGCCGGCGGCGGTGGCCAACGGGTTGCCGGCGAGCGTGCCGGCGTGGAAGACGGTGCCGAGCGGGGTCAGCGTCTCCATGATGTCCTGGCGGCCGCCGACGGCGCCGATGGGCAGCCCGCCGCCGATCACCTTGCCGAAGGTGGTGACGTCCGGGCGCACGCCGTACCGCTCCTGCGCGCCACCGACGCCGAGCCGGAAGCCGGTGATCACCTCGTCGAACACCAAGAGCGCGCCGACGCGATCGCACTCGGCGCGCAGACCCTCGAGGAAGCCGGGCACCGGGGCGACGAGGCCCATGTTGGCCGCGACGGGTTCGACGAAGACGGCAGCGACCTGATCGTCGAGCTGCGGCACGACGTTGTACGGCACGACCAACGTGTTGGCCACCGCGCTGGCGGGAACGCCGGCGGTGCCGGGCAGGCCGAGCGTGGCGACGCCACTGCCGCCGGCGGCGAGCAGCGCGTCGGTGGCGCCGTGGAAGTTGCCGTGGAAGATCACGATGCGGTCGCGTCCGGTGAAGCCGCGCGCCAGGCGCACCGCGGTGCTCGTCGCCTCGGTGCCGGAGTTCATCAGGCGCACGCGTTCGCAGCTCGGCACGCGAGCCACGATCGCTTCGGCCAGCAGCATCTCGCCGGGCGTCGGTGCGCCGTAGCTCGTTCCGCCCGCGGCTGCGGTCGACACCGCAGCGGTGATCGCCGGGTGAGCGTGGCCGAGGATGATCGCCCCGTAGCTCTGCACGAGGTCGAGGTACCGGGTGCCTTCGACGTCAAACACGTACGGGCCCTCGGCGCGCTCGACGATGTACGGCGTGCCGCCGACCGACTTGAAGGCGCGGATGCTGGAGTTGACCCCACCGGGGATCACCCGGCACGAGCGCTCGAAGATCTCGGCGTTCGTCGTCACGATGCGACGCGTTCGGCGAACCAGCGGGCGAAGTAGGTGAGGATCATGTCGGCGCCGGCGCGGCGGATGGCCGTCAGGTGCTCGAGCGCGACCGTGTCGTGATCGATCCAGCCGTTGGCCGCCGCGGCCTTGATCATCGCGTACTCGCCACTGACGTGGTACGCCGCCAGCGGCACATCGACGCGCTGGCGCACGGCGGCGATCACGTCGAGGTAGGCCAACGCGGGCTTGACCATCACCATGTCGGCGCCCTGGGCGAGGTCGGCTTCGATCTCCACGAGCGCCTCGCGGGCGTTGCGCCAGTCCTGCTGGTACCCCTTGCGATCGCCACCACCGACGATCTGCACGTCGACCGCGTCGCGGAACGGTCCGTAGAGGCCGCTGGCGTACTTGGCCGAGTAGGCGAGGATGGCGATGTCGCTGTGGCCGGCACCGTCGAGTGCCGTGCGGATGGCGCCGACCTGGCCGTCCATCATCCCGCTCGGCGCGACGACGCGGGCGCCGGCGTTGGCCTGCGCGACGGCGATGCGGGCGTAGATGTCGAGGGTCTGGTCGTTGTCCACCGAGCCGTGTCCGTCGAGGATGCCGCAGTGGCCGTGATCGGTGTACTCGTCGACGCAGAGGTCGGCCATCAGCACCACGTCGTCGCCCAGGTCATCGGAAAGATCGCGCAGAGAAAGTTGCACGATTCCCTCAGGATCGAACGCCTGCGAGCCGATGGAATCCTTGATGGTTGGTACCCCGAAGAGGATCACGGCGCGAACGCCCAGCTCAGCGAGCTCGGCAACTTCGCGGCGCACGCTGTCTCGGGTGTGTTGCATCACCCCGGGGAGTGAGGAGATGGGCTGCGGCTCGTCGATGCCCTCTCGCACGAACAACGGGGCGATGAGGTTGCGTGGGTCGAGTTGTGTCTCGGCGACGAGGTCGCGCAGCGCAGCAGTGGTGCGCAACCTGCGTGGACGAGAAACCGGGAAGGTGCCAGCCACGGCTGGGCATCGTAGGGCGTAGGCGGAGGGTTTCACCCGTGGACGAAGAGCGGACCAGTTCACCAGGCACGACGCACGACAGCCTGTCGGTGTCGTCGTTGGAGCAGCAGGCGTACGACGCGCGCATGGCAGGCGACTACGACCGCGCTGCGCTGCTGTTCGCCGAGGCGGCGTCGATGTGCGCCGAGGAGCAGGAGTCGTTGCACCTCGAGATGCGCCGGGCCTACTGCTTGATCGCGGTCGACAACGCCGACGGCGCGTTGGACATCGCCCAGCGAGTTGCGCAACGTGCTCGCGGCGAGGGCTTCCTCCCGGAGCTGGCCGACGCGCTCGGCGTCATCGTCGATCACCACACGCAGAACGATCGCCTCGCCGACGCGGCGCACGTGCTGGCCGAGGCGATGTACGCACTGGAGCGGCTGCCGGACGATCCGGCCGTGTTCCAGGTGATGCACAACTTGGCGGTGACGTACTCGCGCTGCGGGTTCGTGCACGCCGCGCTGGAGCTCTACGACCGTGCGTTGCGTCTCGCCGACAACGAGGCCGACAAGCAGTTCACCTACTCGAACATGGCCGTCGCCTACCACTTCGCCGCGCTCGCCGAGCCCGACGATGCGGCACGCGACGCGCTGCTGCACGACGGCCTCTACGCCGCGACCGCGGCGCTGGACCCGCAGGGCGGCGCGGAGATCATGGCCACCGGGTTGGCGATGGCCCACCGCTCGATGATGCTCGCCGAGATCGGACACTTCGACGCCGCGCTGCGCGACGCGCAGCGGGCGCGGTTGATCACGAGCGAGCACGGCATGCGCGAGGAGCAGGTGGCCGCGATGTGCGGCGAAGTCGTATCGCGCTGGGGCCTGTCGAAGGACGCGTCGGTGCTCGACCTCATCGCCGAGACCTACGACCTTGCCTCCGAAGTCCACTTCGAGGACATCCTCCAGCCGATCCGCGACGTCGAGGTCGACATCCTGTGGACGATGGAGAAGTTCGAATGTGCGCGCACGGCGATGCGTCGCAACACGCGCCAGCTGATGGCGCGCATCCACCAGGAATCCTCTGCGCGGTGGGAGCACGTGCGCCTCGGTGTCGAGCACAAGCGCGTCGAGGCGATCAGCGAGAGCGATCCGCTGACCGGTCTGCCGAACCGCCGCTACCTCGGCCACTGGTTGCCCGAGGTGTTCGAGGAGCACCCGCCGGTGTGCGTCGGCGTGGTCGACCTCGACGGCTTCAAGCAGATCAACGACGACTTCAACTACGAAGCCGGCGACCGCGTGCTGCAGGAAGTGGCCACGCTGCTCGAGCGGGTGTGCCGCCGCGGCGACGCCGTGGTGCGCATCGGTGGCGACGAGTTCGTGATGGTGCTACGCGAAGCGTCGCTGAACGACGCCCGCGTCGTCTTCGAGCGCATCCGCCAGCTGATCGCCACGCACACGTGGAGCGGCCTGCCGCGCGACGTGACGCTCACCGCGTCCGTCGGTGTCGCTGCCGGCAGCGGCTCGTTCGACTCAGCCCGGGTGCTCGCCGCCGCCACCGAAGCGATGCAAGCGGCCAAACGAACCGGCCGCAACCGCATCACCTTCCACTGAACGGTGCTGTCTCAAGGCGCGCCGGCCACGTAGATCCCCGCCACGTCGAACTCCGCGCCGTCGAAGTGGAGGCCCGCTTCCGCTGCGCTCGAATCACACAGAGATACATCGCACGAAAGATCCGAGCTCAGATCGGTGAGATCGATCTGAAAGTAGTCCATCCTCGAAGCTCCAGCGAGCTGGCAGTTGTAGGAGACCGGGCGAAGCGTCAAGGACACCTCGGCTTCTCCCGCAGCCTTCTCTTCAACGGGAATCAGACCTGCACACAGCCCGGATATCTTCTCGACCGACGCCAGTGGTGAGACTGTGAACCTGATGGTGAGCGTTTGCTCGAGTGGGTTGAGCACAATTCCCACGATGAAGTCCGGGGACTCCCTCCGAGCGGACTGACCAGAGCATGCAGCCACGAGGAGCAACCCGCATAGAACCAATCTGGATCGTCGTTTCATCATGGCGAGAACACGACATTCGGGTTGAGGACGATCACTCCGTCGCCGCCCTGCGGGAGAACTACGCTAGCGCCTTCCAGATCACCGCGAATAGTTGCCTCGTGCGACTCTTTCTGAATCGCGAGTGACTCCACCACCCAAATCGATGTCTGAAACACATTCGTTGAAACCACTCCGCCATTCTTATCATATTTCACATTGACGGCATTGACTAGATACGAGACCGTACGCACCCCTCCGCTCTCAACCACCGCAGAGGACGCAATCTCCCCTCCAGCTACGGCGAGGCCACAGCCGAATCCTTCGCTACCGATGCAGATAAACGCCTCAGCTGCCCACCATCCAACATCTTTTAGCCCGTCTACTAGTCCGTAACCACCGTTTTGACCTCCGGAAACCTGAACCTCTCCAGACGCGTACGACAGCAAAGTTGTCGTCATGAACGCGCACGTACGGTCCTGTTCACATTCGCCGCCGAGCGTGCCCCAGTTGATCGTCAGGCCCGCTCGGTTGATGGCTGTTACTGGTTCGAAGCCAACAGTGGCGGAGTCACTACCGGGCGCCTGCGCGTTTGCATCTCTCCACTTTCTGAAGATGTCGAGTGCGCGTGAGAGTCCAGGCTTTGCGGTCGGTGATCCCTGTTCGTCTATCCCAATACCCAGAGCCTTCCGAAGCTCAGATACAGTCCGAATCGACGACACTGTTGGCGACTGAATGCCTGGGAACTGCGCGTATCCACTGCTCGTCGAACTCATACATTTCCCTGAAGATTGGGGATTGTCACACCTGTCCAAGCCAGAAGGATCATGAAAGGACGCCGGGTTACCTCCGGTATACAGATAGGGCGCTCGAGTTGAAGCAACCTTCCTGTCGACGGACAATAGCTCTCCGAGATCCGGTGAGTAGTATCGGCTATGAAGATAGAGAAGACCCGACGCAGCATCAAAGTTTTGTCCGATATAGGCGTGTGAAGTCACAGCGCCTAGCGCGCCAGCCCGCACCGCTCCATACGGGGAGTACCACTGCTCAGTGGTAGAAGTTGTTCCAGAAGAAATGCTCATTGACGTAGACCCGCGAACATCCCCCAATAGGAAGTCGACGGTGTCTGCAGCCCCACCCGACTTGCTCCGGGCCGCGACGTTCGTCGAGCCAATCGAGTAGTGGCGCTTCTCGGTGACACTGCCACTTATCAGTGCATGGCGTTCGCCAAGGGGACCAAGGTACAGATGCACCCCGGCAAGGTCTTTGGCAAGTACCCGCTCGCCACCGGCGTAGTAGAGCATCGACTGGATCGGGGTACCCACCGGGCTGCTCACGCTCGTGAGGTGGTTGAACTGATCCCAGCCGTATTCGGTCACAACGCCACTCGTCGTGCGTCGATACATCGTGCCGTCTGCGTTCCATGAGATCGACGAGGAGGTCGTCGTTGACGTCGGAGCGTGGGGCCGCGTCGAGGATGGTCCTGAAGCAGGATACGCGTACGCGCCTGCGGGCCCGGCAGTGAGGTTTCCGATTTCGTCGATGGCGTAGGTGACGTTGTAGGGGGCGTAGCCGGTGCCGGCGCTGCCGCATGCTGGTGCGGTTGGTCCGGAGCCGTTGGTGTAGGCGACGATGAGTTCGCTTCGTCCGGAGTAGCCGAAGCACTCGGTGTTCGTCGATCCTGTTGTGCGGCCGTGGCTGTTGACGATGAGGTTGTTGCGGGCGTCGTAGGTCATCCATTCGTGTTGGATGTCGACGCCGGCCTGTGTGGCTTTCATCGTGGTCAGCCAGCCCATGGGGATCCAGTAGCTGTAAGTGCGGTTGATCGCGTAGGTGCCGGCGCCGAGGACGCGAGCGGCGAGTCGTCCTTCTGCGGTGAAGGTGCTCGATCCGACGTAGGTGGATGCCCCGTTCAATGTGGTTGCGTTGCCGTAGTTGTCGTAGCCGGTAGTGACCGTTTCCGCGGCGAGCGACCCGACCGCTGGGTAGGTGATCGAGGTTTGGTGGTCGGCTCGGTCGTAGGTGATGCCGGTGAAGCTGTAGGTGCCAGCGAGGCCGTTCGTGTCGGTCCATCCGGGGATCGACGGGATGACGTAGTCGTAGCCAGTCGGCCGGCCACGTGTGTCGTAGCCGATGGTGTCGATCTTGATGTCGGCGCCACCAGTCTTGGAGAGTGCGTAGTCGAGGAGCCCGGCTTCGCTGTTCTTGTCGTATGCGTACTGCTCGAGGATCGTCCCACCAGCGCCGTCGGTGATCGAGGTTGGGCGGCCCATCGAGTCATACGTGTAGCCGAGGATCTGGCCGGCGCCGTCTTTGGTGGTCGCGACCTGGCCGGCGGCGTTGTAGGTGGTGTAGCTCGTGCCGGCGTCGCGGTCCTGGTAGCGGAGCTGACGGCCGGTCGAGTCGTAGTCGACGGTGGTGACGTTGCCTTTGGGGTCGGTGGTGGTCAGCAGCCGGCCGAGCTTGTCGTAGGTGTAGTTGGTCGACTTTCCGCCGACCCACGACGTGTTGTACGCCACGGTGACGTCGGTTTGACCGAGCCCGTTGGTGTGGGTCGATGTGGGCGATCCACCCGGCGGGTAGCTGTTGGTCCAATGCCCGTCGTACACGGTTGAGGTTTGCACTGGTGTGCCGGAGATCGAGATCTGCGCGTTGAACGAGTACTGGGCAACGAGCGTCGGGCGGCCGAGGCTGTCGTAGGTGCTGCGGGTCTCGGCCGGCATCGACGACGAGGCAAACGGGCCGTTGGTCGCCATCCCGGAGCCGGCGGTGCCGCTGATGTTCCAGTTGCTGATGGACTTGACCGCCAAGCCGCGGTTGTCGAACTCGGTGGCGGTGATCATCCGTCCGCCGGTGCCGGCGGGTGACGCGGTCTGCGTTTCTCTCGTGCGTCCGAGGCCGTCGATGTAGCTGTACGAGTCGATCCACACCCCGGCCGATTGCTGCACGCGTTGGCGTATCCGCGATGGGTTCGGGCTGGTCTTCGATACGACGTACTCGAACCGCACGGTCGGATCCGGATCGCCGGGCAGCTGCACCGATGTCGTGCGGCCGAGCCCATCGAAGGTGAACAACGTGACCTTGTCTGGCCCGTCGCCATTCGCCGTTGTCTTGTTGTCATCGGTCACCACGGTCGCTGACCCGCGCCCGGGGTCGGTCGTCGACGTCACCGAGTGCCCGGACGGGTCCTTCGAGGTCGACGCCAGACCGAACGTGTCGTAGGTGATCTCGGTGACGCCAACGGACCCGGGCGGGTCGGTCTTCCACACCTTCCCTGACCCATCCGCTGTTGGGGTGATCAGTGTCTCCAACCACTCGTCGGTCTGCGACGAGACCGGCGCACCGGGGTAGTCGACCCACGTCCGGGTTCCGGTCGGGAACCCAACGCCGGTGGTCAAGGTGTCGCCGTAGTTCTGGGTGTCGAACTTGGTTTCCGATTTGGAGAGCTCCGCACCGTTGCAACCGGACGGGGTGTGCACGACCTGGCGAACCTGCCATGCGTGATCGACCAGCCAACGGTCCGGCAACGACGGATCGCGCTGGTACGCGGTCAGGGTGCAGACACCCGAGCCGGAGTACGTGATCCCACCGGACGTGTCGTCACGGTCCCACGCCTCGGTCGGGAACCCGAAGTTGTCGTAGGTGGTGTCGGTGCGTGTGTAGAAGTAGTTGCCGCCGTTGTCGCGGGACTGGTGGCGATGCGACGTGTCCGTCACCAACCGTGCCGTGCCGCCACTGACGACGGGAATGTATGAGTAGACCGAGCTGTCGCGTTCGATCACGTTCCCCGACACCGAATCGATCACCTCGGTCTGAAACTCGCGGCCCTGCAACTGCCAATCGTCCGCCTGTGTCGACCCATCGAAGTAGGTGTTGCTCACCGACTTCGTGCCGCCGGCACCGTTGTCGTCACCGTTCATCCCACGAGCGAAGTAGTGCCGGGTCTGTGTCACCGTCCCCGACCCCGTCGTCTCCAGCACCTGCGCGTAGCCGCGCGGATCGGACCACGTCTTGTTCGTCGTGAACGGCGAGTCGTCGTGGTGATACATCGGATCACCGACGTACGTGTACGCCGTTTGGATCGACGTCCCACCAGCAACCAGATCGGATCGGGTCACCGACGACACCAAGAACTTGTTGAACGTGCCCCACCCCGCCGACGAACCGACCACGGTCCAGCGCGGGTAACAGTCCTGGATGTTGTTCACCCACGGCCCACCCAGCGAGGTGCACGCCGTCTTCTGCCCGTACACCACCGTCGTGCGACCACCGATCTCGTCGTCGATCTGGTTCACCCGCCACACCAGCATCGTGATCGCATCCGCACGGTTGTCCAACGCGCCAACGGTCGAATCGAAGCGAACCGCCGGCACCGACGTCGCCAGCGGCGAGCCTGGTGCGCCGGTGTGCTGGATCTCCCGCAACCACTGCTGGCCACCCTGCGGGCCGCCGCCGTCCGGATCGGCCCAATCCATCAACGGCTTGATCGTGTCCACCGTCCGCCACGGCCCGAGCACCGTGACGTTGTCGAAGTCGACGCTTGCCCCGGCGACGTTCGACGCCAACTGGACCTGTAGGTAGGTGTGCGTTCCGTTTGCAGGTGTCAACACAGCAGACACCTGTTGCCACGTCGAGTTCGCTGTGAACGCAGCGGTCGCGCCCTCCCACGTGCCATCCGGAGCCGTGAGCTGAATCGACCCGGCAATCGACCCCGAAGGCGCCCTGACCCAACCGATCACCGTGTAGTCAGCACCGACCACCGGGGTCATCGCGATCGTCCCGTAGACCACTCCGACACCGGGTGCGGAGTTCATCTCCAAGTGCTGGGCGCCGTCCTGGTTCGGTGCTCCGTAGATCGCGAAGTTCGTCGTCGTCCCTGGCGGTGACCAGACCCCCCAACCCGACATCCCGCTCTCGAACGACCCGTTCGATTTCAGGTTCTGACCCAGATCCTGCGACGCGCGGCGAACCTGGGTGTCGATCGAATCAAGCGCCCACTGCGTCCAGAATGCCGGCGCGTACTGGTTCGCGGTGCACGGCGATGCCGTGCACGTCTTGTCCGTCGGCGAATCCAGATACCACGGGGTCGGATGCCCTGCCATCAACCACTCGCAGTTCCCGATCGGATCCGACCCACACCGCAACCGGTAGTTGAACACCACACGATCCCGATACGCCCCCTCCGCGCCCGCCCTCGCGCCATAGCGGATCTCCGACAACACACCACCACGCACGTAGTCCGTCGCGTTCGCCGGAGTGCCGAACCGGGCGTACTTGTTCAACTCCGCCGTGTACCGAAACGTCTGCGTGTTCCCAAACCGATCCTTCACGTAATCCAAGTTCCACCGCCACGCCTGCTGACACCACGCCAACGACGCCGTCGCGTTGTAACACGGCTCACCCACCTGATTGCCGAACACCGGCATCCACCACACCGACGCCAGATCCTGGCCCGTCGTCGGCTCGAACCGCTGCCCGAACACGTACTGCGTTCCGTCCGGTGTGAACACCGTCCACTTCTCGCCCCGGTTGTCGAACGAACCCGGTGTCGCCATGTCACGACGGATCCGCCAACCCGGATCGTTCTTCAAACGCCACCACGTCGACGAACCACCAGCCGAACCCTCCAAGATCAACTCACCCGAGTGACCGTTCAACGAGATCGTCGCGTTGTCCGACACCCAACACATGTCGTTGACGATCCACCCACCCGCGTCCGCCGGGCACGGCTTGTACGAGCGTTCGATGAACCCGCTCGCATCCAAGTTCCAACCCAACCCGAGATAGCCGCCCTGCGTGTTCTCATCCGACACCACCCCATCAACCGCGCCCGATGAATAGGAGAACCCCACCGACGGCGCAGCACCGAACCCCGACGGCGGCACCGGGATCGGATACGAGTAGTTGAACGCACCCATCCCCTCCGACACCGACCACGAACCTGCCGCAGCCAACGGCGTCGCATTGAACGACCCCAAGTTCGAGCTGTACCCCGCCGAGATCCCATACGCAGAACCAGCCAATGACGTCCGCGCCGACCAACGCCGGCGTGCGAGTCGCTTCTTCGCCAATCGATGATCCGACCGCGACCGCGCTGACGGTCATCGGAACGCCTTTGACCGTCAGAGGACCACTCGGATCCGCCTTCTGACCATCCGAGTCAGGAACCGCCGACTCCGGCGGCGGCGAGGGCGTCTCGGTCGACACGCTCGGTGTATCGGGCACCTCTGACGGCGCAGCTGACGAATCCGGATCGGCACCTGTCTCCGGCGCGGGCAATGTCGTCGACGTCTCGTCGTCGTCGCCACCATCCGGCAGCGCCTCGGGCGACAGCACCAGTTCCTGCGACGACGACTCGAACACCGGCGCAACACCAGCGTTCTCCGGCGCCGCCTTCAACGCATCAGGAGCCTTGGACGTCGGCAACCCGTCCGACTCCGTGGGCCGCGGCGGCGAGCCCGCATCCTTCGGCCGACCGACCGCACCGTCCGACGGCGTCGGCCACGATTCCACCGCCCCATCGACCGGCTTCACCACCGGCGCCTCCACACCCTGATCGGGCGGTGACGCCATCACGGGCGCGACGACCACCGCGTCACCGAGGAACGCCAATGCCAACACAAGCCCGAACAGTCGCCGATTCTGCACGCCGCCGCCTTTCGCCAAGAGGACGATCGCCACTAGACCACCGATCACACGGTCGGGTCAAGTGAACCTTCGAAGATGGCAAGAGATCGGGTCAAGTCCCACGCGACCCTCGCCATCAGTCAGCAGCCACAGGCGGCGCGCCGAGTGCGGGTGTGCACGATTGGGGCCGCGTCGCACGTCCACGGCGCCCCCGTGACCTCACGCTCCTTTCGGACGCAACCTCGAGTGCGCACGGCCCGGGCACGTCAGCGATGCGCGCCACCTTCGCCACACCGGTGAGCGTAACGATGCAAGGCACCAGCCAGGTCACGTGCTCACCGCGGGAAACTCGTTCCGAGACGACGGCCGAGCAACGGTGGTTTGCACGGAGTGAGAGACAGCATCGAGACGCCCATCGCGTCGATGACGATGGCACGCCCCGGGGCGGGCCAGCCGAGCACCTCGGCCTGGATCGGGCCGTCACCAACGATCGAGTCGAGGTCGATCGTTGGATCGACGAGAACGGCGTAGCGATGCCGATCGGACGGACGTGCGAGCTCGTCGTAGAGCAACGCTGACAGCTCCGAGTCGACTCGCCGGGCGATCAACGTCGTCGCGATTGAGCTCGCACGACCCCACGAGCTACGCAGCCGCACCTTCATCATCCGGCGCGGGATGTCCTCGGCTCCCTCGCGGAGCAGGCGCACATCGTCCTCGAAGCTCTTCGTGTATCTGCGAACCGAGCTCGACGATCCAACGACCACCGTGCCGAGGATTCAATGCGCATCGTCACCACGTTCTTGCACAGCATCACCGGTCGCCATCGGCAGATCGCAGCCCGTCGAAGCGAGCCCGAACTCTCGATTGAGCGCCTCGACGGCCCGCTCGACCGAGTGGCTCCTCAACGAAGCGTTGAAGCCCTTGGCGACTCGCGCCGACCCGTCGTGCAACCTGCAGCGCAGGAACGCTCGCGGGTATCCCATCACTCCCTGACGGCCGCGCAACTCGTCGAAGTACGCGATGTCGTCGAATGGCACGCGAAGCGTGGAGAACATGTCGCGAGCGACCAAGGCGCGTTCGCGCGTCACGCGGAGCGTGCCAGCAAAGGTCGAGCGGAGGCACAGCAGCCCGAAGGCACAAGCGAGCGCAACACCAAGGCGATGCGCGTGGCGAGGGTCGGGGCCAGAAGTGCTCGCAACCGTCATCAACGTTGCGAAGCAACCCCAGATGAGCGTCGGGATCAACGTCGACGACCACTGTCGAAACTTCATGTCGGGGAAAGGAAGTCGACGATCACTTCGGTGTCCGCGACCGTGTCAGCTGACACGGTCAACCCAAGATCGGTGAGCGTGCAGATGGTGGAACCGGGCGAAACGTCCTGCGGGGCGCACAGGGCAGAGTCGTTGACGAGGTGCATGGTCATCGAGCTGATCTGACGACCGGTCCCCTCGATGGTGACGCAGTCGACGTCAGTGTGGGTGTCGTCCAACATCAGGTCGGGCTCCGTTTCATCGAATGCGCTTCGATAGACGAGCTGGGCTGAATCGATGCCCGACGAGCAGTTGATCGTGATCGGCTTCCTCACGCCATCGAAGGCGGACATCCGGAGATGAGCCACCTGCCCCTCGACGCTGACGATGACCGTCACAAGTGGCTGCGCGGGAGGTGCAAGCTCAAACGTCGTGAACGGGCTCACCGCGGCGGATTGCCCCGCGCTGCACGCGCTCAGCATCATCAACCCGACGAGCACAGCCAAAAGCGCTGCCGCGCTCAAGCTCGTTGTCTTCATCGCCGCCATCCGTTCACGCCCACCCTTCGCCGAGAGGCGAGCCAATGAGACCACCAACGCATGACCCGGTCAAGGTCGACATCGAGCGCCCCGCCATCGTGCACGTTCGTGGCGCGGGTGAGTCTGCGGCGAACTGGATGTCGGAGACGCGGCGTGGCCGCGCGTCAGACATCCAGTTCGAACAGGCGGACGGGAAGGGCGGAGCGGCCTCGCAGGGTGAAGGTGTTCTTGATCGGGGCGTCGCCGGCGCGCTCGATGTTCGGGAAGCGCTGCAGCAACGACGTGATCGCGATCGAGCCCTCGACCCGGGCCAGCGCAGCGCCGAGGCAGTGGTGGATCCCCCCGCCGAAGGCGATGTGCCGGTTCGCGTTGGGACGACGGATGTCGAGGCGGTCCGGGTCGTCGAACACCACGGGGTCGCGGTTGGCGGCGCCGAGCATCGTCACGATCTGAGCGCCGGCCGGCACTCGGACCCCACCAACGACCATGTCCTCGATCGCCACTCGCTGCACCAGTTGCAGCGGGCTGTCGAAGCGCAGCAGCTCGTCGACACCGGAGTCGGCGATCTCCGGGTGCTGAGCCCAGTCGTCCAACTGGTCCGGGTGGTCGAGCAGCGCCACAAGCCCGTTGCCGATCAGGTTCACCGTTGTCTCGTGGCCGGCGACCAGCAGCAGCGTGACGAGGTCGGCGAGCTCGTCGTCGTGGAGGTGATCGTCACCACTGTGGCGCACCACGAGATCGGACAGCAGGTCGTCGCTTGGCTCGCTGCGCCGCGACTCGAGCAGCGATCCCGTGTAGGCGTTCAGTTCGGCGATGGCCACCGCGATCGCCGTGTTGTCCTCGTCGCTGCGCAGCATGCCAGGGTCGACCGACTTCGTGATCGCCGTCGACCACTCGCGGAACCGCCCCTCGTCCTCCTGCGGGATCCCGAGCAGTTCGCAGATGATGGCGATCGGCAACGGATATGCGAGACGCTCGATGAGATCGACCTCAGCGTCGCCACTCGCGGCGATGTCGTCGAGCAGTGCATCGGCCACCGCTTGAATCCTCATGCGCAGCTGCTCGACCCGCCTCGGCGTGAACCCTTGCCCCGCCAGACCGCGCAGGCGCGTGTGATCCGGCGGATCCATGAACACGAGCAGCGGCCGGGTCTCGAGCATCGTTGCCAGCCGTGGATCGGTCAGCGCCTCGCGCTGCAGCACCGTGCTGCGTCGCTCGTCACTGCTGCCCATCGGGTTGCGCAGCACCGACCAGCAATCGGTGTGGCCGAAGGCGAGGTGCAGTCCATCGGCCGAGATGAGGTGGCCGAGCTCGCGCATGCGTCGATACAGCCCGTACGGATCGGCTCGATGCTCGGGCGCGAACGCCTCCATGAAGAACTCGGTTGCTACGTCGCCGCCGCCATCGCTCATCTTCGCCTCCAACTCGATACAGAAATGTATTCAGTACAGTCGCGTATGCTGATCCGAGTGTCAAGCAGGACGCGCCCCTCACGCGACGAGACCCGCGAGCGACTGTTCGCCGCAGCCGCGAAGGTCTTCGTCCGCGCAGGGATCGCCGGTGCGAGCGTCGAGGACATCTGCCTCGAAGCCGGGCTGACCAGAGGGGCGATGTACTCGAACTTCGCCAACAAGGACGAGCTCGTGATGGCCATGATGGACGACCACGTCGAGCGCAGCATGGCCGAGATGGCCCGCCTCCTCGACGTCGCCGCATCACCGCCGGACTACATCCAGCTGCTCGAGTCACCGGAGCGCCGGCGCGACAGCCCGCTCGGGCCCGCCCCCGTGCTGCACATGGAGTTCACCCTCTACGCCCTGCGCAACCCGGCGAACCGGGCCCGGCTCGCCGAGCACCAACGACGCTGGCGCGAGGTGATCGCCGAGGTGGTGCGGCGCGACAGCGAACGGCTCGGCATCAGGCCACCGATGCCGGTCGACGACGCAGCGGCAATGATCCTGGCGATGGACAACGGCTACCTGCTCGCCGAACTGATCGAGCCCGGCAGCTACGAACCGGGCACATTCACCCGCAACCTCCTTGCTCTCCAACACCTCTGGGAAGTCGCCGCGCCGGCGAAGCCCAAGCCGAAGCGCAAGCGCCCGTAACTGGATGTCTGTCGGCTCGAATGTCGAGCTGTCAGACATCCAAGTTATTCGTCAGGCGTGGGCGGCGAGGGCGGCGGCGAGGGCTTTGGGTTGGGAGAGGGCGTTGAGGTGGCCGCCGGGGACGACTTCCGATTCGAGGCCGAGTCGTTCTTGGGCGATGCGTTGCACGAACTCGAGCGGGAAGAAGCGGTCATCGCGGCCGGCGATCACGGTCGTCGGTACCGCGGGCCACGATGCCAACGGGTACGGATCGGCGAACGAGTGCTCGCTCTGGTTCCGTCCGCCCTGCGCCATCACCGCGACCAGATCGGCGGGGACGTCGTGGAAGAAGTCGCGATCCACGTCGAACCCTTCGAAGCCGGCCGCGACGCGCGCCGCCTCCATGCCGGTGTTGCCCCACCACTCGCCCGCGGTCTCGCCGGGCCGCGGGATCATCGGGTTGACGAGGATCAGGTGAAGCGCCCGCACCTTCGAGCACACGAGCGGGGCGAGGAACGCACCCATCGATTGCCCGACGACCACCGGGTCCGAACGCGACCCCAACGCGTCGAGGGCGATGGTCGTGAACTCGGCCCAGCCGAGCGACTCGTCGTCGGCGGGCAGGTCGACGGCGATGGCCTCGTGGCCGAGCGCTTCGAGCTCGGCCACCACGAGGTGCCAGAACCACGCCTCGCCACCGGCGCCGGGGAGCAACAGGAAGGTCGTCATGCGGTGTTGGACCTCACGACCACCAGCATCTCATCGGCGACGACCCTCCGAGAGTTCGAAGGCCTGCACAGCTAGCTTGTCGCCGTGGCTGTACAGGCTTGGTTCTCCACCGGCGACGTCGATGTCGCGCCCGGCGCGACGACGGTGCTGCACGCCACCATCGTCAACCTCGGCGACATCACCGAGACGTTCGCCCTTGCCCCGGCCGGCATGGCCGCCGGATGGACCACCGTTCGCCCGGCGACGGTCACGCTCTTCGGTGGTTCGCAGGAGAACATCGACGTCGTCGTCTCCCCGCCGCTGCTGCCCTCCACCACCGCTGGCCCGACGGCGTTGAGCGTTCGCATCGTCCCGCAAAGCGATCCCGACGACGTCACCAGCGCCGAGACCACTCTCAACATCGGCACCAGCCAGGACCGCCGCCTCTACGTCCTCCAGCCGGCCCTGCGCGGCCGCCGTCGCGCCAACTACGAGCTGATGCTCGAGAACCAGGGCAACACGCAGGCCAGCTGCCGGCTGCGCCTCGTCGACCCGTCGGGCCGCGTCGACGGAGACTTCGACCCCCCGGCCGCCGGCGTCGAGCCCGGTGCCAGCACGCTGATCCGCCTCAAGCTGCGCTCCAACCGTCGCCAGTGGGAGCGTCGTTCACGCACGCTGGCGTTCACCGTCGAAGCCGACCAGCCCGGTTCGCCGACCGCGGTCGCCCCGGCCACGTTCGTGCAGGCGCCGATGGTGCCCGAGCGGTTGCTCGGCCGTGCCGCCGCCGTCGCACTCGGGATCGCTGCGCTGTTCGGCGTGTGGTTCGGACTCGTCAAGCCGGCCATCAAGGACGCAGCTCGCGACGCAGTGGCCGACGAGCGCCCGGCCACCGTCACCACCATCGTCGGCACGGTCACCACCCAGGCGCCCGACGACACCACACCGGTCGTCGACGACACCGTGCCCGTCGTCGCCGAGCCATCGCTCTACGACAACCGGATGATCGCCAACGCTCCAGCCGGTCAAACCCTCACGTCGACGTTCACCGTTCCCGAGGGTCAGGTGCTGCGCATCACCGACCTCATCCTGCAGAACCCGGAAGGCGACCAGGGCACCGCGACGCTCCTGCGCGACGACGCGATCATCGGCAACTGGCGCCTGGACGTCATCTTCGGCGAGCAGCAGACGGCCCTGCGCACCCCGATCGAGGTCAAGGGCGGCCAGACCGTCACGTACCAAGTCGTGTGCACCGGCACCGTCCCCGGCGCGGCCACCTGCACCGCCGCCCTGCAGATCCTCGGCACCTTCACCGGCGAGTCCTGAGCCGAGGAAGTCTGGGTGCCAGGGGCGCTCGGCGACCAGGCGCGACGGGGCTGAGTGGCACCCAGAATGCGGAGCGCAGGGGGTCCGTGAGCTTCGGGTGCCGTTGGCGCACCGGAAACTCACGAACGGCGCCAGGCGCCAGGCGGACCGGCGCGGGTCAGCCGAAGGCGGGTGAGGCGGGGGTGGGGCGTGCGGGGGGCGAGACGATGGTGACCGTGGCGCTGGCCGCGGCGGTGACCGAGGTCTGGGCGACGACGGTGCGGATGCCAGGACGCTCGTACCGGCCGACCGGGATGGCCCACAGGAACCCGCCGAGGGCGTCGGTGGTCAACGTGGTCGGCGGCGCGGTGCTGTCGGCGAACACGATCGTGACCGTGGCGTTCGGGGCGAAGCCCTTGCCCCACACGCCGAGGTTCGAACCGGTCGGGGCCAGTGCGGCGACGACGTGGAACTCGGGGTGGAAGAAGCCCTCGCCGTTGACGAGCACGGTCGTGTACTGACCGAGCCCGGTCGACGCGGCGATCGTCGCCGTGCGGTGACCCTCGCCCTTCGGTGCGAAGGCGATGTCGACCGAGCACGTCGCGTCGGACTCCATGTCCACGCCGCACGTGCTGGCCTTGATGCTGAAGTCGTCCGGGTTGGCGCCGGTGATCTCGATCTTGCTGACGGTGGTGTGGATGAAGGCCACGTTCTTGATCTGCACCGTGGTGATCACCGACTCGGAACCGACCACCGTGTCGGGGAAGTCGACGCCCGCCGGCGAGGGCGCCAGCGTCGGCTCGCCGCCGTAGCCGAGCAGCTGCGCCGAGATGCTGGCCGCGCCGACGTGATCCTTGCCGACGCCCGCCTCGGACACCGTGAGCGTTCCTGTCCGCGGCCCGGGAACCGTCGGGGTGAGCATGAGGTTGACGCTGCAGTGACCGCCGGGCGGCACGGCGACACCGTCGAGGCAGTCGCCACCGGTGATCGTGAAGTCGGGGTTGTCGGACTCGACCGTCGCCGGCAGGAACGCCGACGGGCCCCGGTTGATCACCGACACGTACCACTCCGGACCCGGGAAGGTCACGGCAACGGTGCCGACGTCGACCACCTGGGCGATCTCCAGCGTCGGCACGAGCTGCACGGCCACCACCTGGCGGCCGGGCGCAGCCGACCCACCGAACGCGGAACCGGCGAGCGTGTCGAAGACGACGACGCGACCGATGCCGGAGACCTGCGGGTGCGAGTGCCCGACCGGCGCAGGGGTGAAGCCGTCGGCAAGCACCGAGACCCGCTTGACGGTCTGCAGCCCGACCTCGGCGACGACGATGTCGCCATCGGTCGGCCCACCGCTGACGATGCCGCGCGTCGGGAACAGGTTGGTGGCACGGGTGACGAAGACGACCTCGCCGCCGTCGGCGGTGATCGCCGGCTGCCACGCGCCGCCGTCGGCCGGCTGTGACGGCGCGGCGGGCGTGACCGACTGCTTGCTGACGAGCACGGTGGAGCCGTCGGAGCGATCGAAGCGGTACACCTGCGTCGCGCACGGCACGCCGTCCACGCACGGTGCCACCTTCGGCTCGGCGACCAACGTCGACGAGGCGGAGGTGAAGGCGATGTAGCGACCGTCGGCCGACACTGCGGCCTCGCCGGAGTCGCCGTCGACGACACCCGCAGCGTTGCCCGACACCTGCGTCACCGCGGTGGACGGGTTGGGGTCGGCACGATCCCAGGCGAACACGTTGCTGCGCCCGAAGCCACCCGGTGTGAGGCCGTCGGCCCACGCCGGTTGGTCGTCGGTGGACGTCGCATCGCTGGTGTAGGCGAGCACCATCCCGTCGTCGCTCAGCGAGGGGTCGCGCAGACCGCGGTACCGGAAGCTGGTGGCCGGTGCCGTCGATGGCGCGCCCGGCACGGTGACGATGTGGCCGTCGTCGCCGAGCGGCACGGTCTCGTCGACGAGCGACACGGTGGTCAGCGGGTTCGTGGCGTCCTCGAGTGGGGTGCCGTCGAACGAGTGCGTGTAGGCGACGACGGCGCCGGTGGCGGAGATGGCCGGTTGCGAGGTCGGGTCGGCGTCGTCGCCGGCCGCTGCGTCGAAGCCGCTGCCGGTGCTGGCCGACACGAGCTCCCAGTCGCCGAGCGTGCCACCGCACGACGGCAGCACGAGGCGGTAGACGTCCCAGCGATCACCCTCGTTGTTGTCGCGGAACAGGTCGTACGACATCTGCGTCACCACGACCACGACGCATCCGTCGGCACTCAGCGCCGGCATCACGCTGTCACCGAGCTGCACGCCGTCGACGATCGGCGTCAGCTCGACGACCGAGGCGTCGAGCCGGTCGCGCAAGTACACCGTGCTCGTGCGGTTGTCGCTCTGGGCCGGAGCGCCGGAGTAGACCACCCAGCGGCCATCGGTCGACAGCGACGGGCGCTCGCCGGCCACCGCCTCGACACGCACCGTCGGCAGCTGCGGCGCGGCACCCGGCAGCGGGCGCGACCCAGCTTCGGCCTGAGTGAAACCCAGGGCTCCGGTGATCGCGAGGACTCCGACGATGCGGAACCAACGCCGAGTGGTGCTGCGGCTGGCCATGATTGCTGTGAGGTGCTCCGGATCCGCCGGCCCGTTTGACGCCCGCTTGACAGACTACCCAAGCGGGGCGATATGACGGACGAGTGCCGTCACCAGGCCAGCGAGTGAATGATCGGTCGCGACCAGGGAAACCTTGAGGCCGGCAGCCTCCACATCTGCCCCCGTTTGGGGGCCCATGGCCACCACGATCGGTGGTGTGGTGGTGCCGAGGACGCTCACCCAGGCCCTGGCGGCCGATCCGCTGGCGAACAGCACCGCATCCGCAGCAAGCGCAGCGAGCTGCTGACCTGCAGAAAGGGTCGCCGGGACCGCACGAACCGGCTGGCAGACGGACACTCGCCAACCAGCGGCCGTCAGCCCGTCAGCAAGGGTCGGCGCCGCATCGGCGGATTGCACGACGAGCACCGATCCGGATCGATCCGCGGGTGCGGCGGGCATCGCGGCCAGCAGACCAACCGCGCGCTGCGTCTCGGGCACCAGATCGCACCGCGTCAGCGCTGCCGCGGTGGCCGTGCCGACCGCTGCGATCCGCGGCCGGATCTCACCGAGCGCGGCCGGATGGAGACGTTCGACGCGCTCGGCCACGTTCGGTGAGGTGATGACCACCCAGTCGAAGGTGCGCAGGTCGAAGGCGGCGAGCTCGGCCATCCCGGCCGGCACGTCGACCACCTCGATCAGCGGCACGACCACCGGCTCGGCACCCTGCTCGCGCACCAGCTCGGCCAGCGACGCGGCCTGCTCCACCGGGCGCGTCACCACCACCCGCCGACCGGCGAGCGGCAGGCTCACGGCGCCTGAAGCTCCTCGTCGATCGCACGCGCCAGCGCCGCGGCAGCGGCCGCCTGGTGGTCGCCCAGCAACGCGGCACGGGTGACGGTGCGGCCCGACGCCGGATCGGCGAGGAAGCCGGTGAGCGTGGCGCCGTCGCTGTGCGCGCCGACCGGCAGTGAGCACCCCGTGCCGAGCTCAGCAAGGAACGCCCGCTCGGCTTCGACAGCGACGCGCGTCGGCCCGTGGTCGACCGCGGCCAGCAGCTCGATCGTGGCCTCGTCATCGGCACGGCACTCGACGGCCACGCACCCCTGCCCCGGTGCCGGCACGAAGACCTCCACCGGCAGCGCTTCGGCAACGCGATCGGTGAGCCCGAGGATCTCCAGCGCGGCCATCGCCATCACCAGCGACCCGCCCTCGGGCAGCTTCGACAGGCGGGTGTGGATGTTGCCGCGCAGCTCGACGAAGTTCAGGTCCGGTCGCAGCACCGTCAGCTGCGCCTGACGACGCACCGACCCGGTGGCCACCGTCGCCCCCACCGGCAGATCGACGAGCGGCAGCCCGATGAGCGCGTCACGCGGATCGCGACGCGCCGTGAACGCGGCGATCGTCAACCCGTCGGCCTGTGCGGACGGCAGGTCCTTGGCCGAGTGCGCAGCGAGGTCGGCGTGGCCGGCCAGCACGGCGCGCTGCACTTCCTTCACGAACACGCCCTGCCCGCCGATCGTGTGCAGGGGCACGTCGGCCAGCTGATCGCCGAGCGTCTCGACGAACACCAGCTCGACGACGAGTCCCTCGTGTGCCGCCTGCAGCGCGTCGGCGACGACCTGCGCCTGCGCCGTTGCCTGGGCGCTGGACCGCGTGGCCAGCCGCAGGCGCATCAGCCGAGATCGAACAGGTCGCGCACGGCGGCGGCGTTGCGCTCACCCTGCGGGCTGCCGGCATCGTCCTTCAACCGCACCGACATCTGGTGCAGCAACTTGGCGACGATGCCCTTGGTGACCGCGTCCACGGTGGCCCGCTGCGCGTCATCGAGCTGACCGAGGCGAGCGGAGAAGCGCTCGAGCTCGCTGCGGCGCACCGACTCGCCCTTCTCGTAGAGCGAGGCGACGAGCGGCGCAGCCTGGCGGGCGGTGACCTCCATGCCGAAGCGCTCCACCTCCTCCGACACGATGGCGACCACGCGGTCGGCCTCTGCGGTGCGCAGCTGCACGCCGCGTGCGGCCCAGTCGCGCAGGTCGTCGAGGTTCAGCAACGTCACGCCCGGCACCTCGACCACGTCGGTGGCCACGTCGCGCGGCACGGCGATGTCGACGATGAGCAGCGGCCGGTCCTGACCGAGGCGAGCCATCGTCACGGTGTCGAGATCGATCATCGTCGTCCCCGAACCGGTGCAGGTGAGCAGCACGTCCGCATCGCCCAGCGCCGACGGCAGCTTGCCGAAGGGAACGACCGAGCCGCCCACTCGCTGCGCCAGCTGGAACGCCCGCTCCTCGGTGCGGTTGGTGACCGTGATGTCGGTCGCGCCCGCGCCGACCAGCGCAACGGCGATGCCCTCACCCATGTCGCCGGCACCGACGACGAGCACGCGGCGACCCGCCAACGTGCCGAGCCGCTCCGTTGCCATCTCCACGGCCGCATGACTGACCGACGCCGTGCCGCGCCCGATCGAGGTCTCCGTGCGGGCCCGCTTGCCGGTCTCGACGGCGTGGCGGAACAGCAGGTTCAGCGTCGCCTTGGCGCCGCCTTCGGCCTGTGCCAGCTCCCACGCGCCGCGCACCTGGCCGAGGATCTCGCTCTCGCCGATGACCGCGGAATCGAGCCCGGCAGCGACCTCGAAGAGGTGCGACACCGCGGCGTCGTCGTGCTGGCTGTACAGGTGCGGGTGCAGTTCGTCGGGATCGAGCCCGCCGAGCTCGCAGAAGAAGTCGCGGATGTCGGCGTAGGCGCCGTGGAAGCGCTCGGCGACGGCGTAGACCTCGGTGCGGTTGCAGGTGCACAGCACCACGGCCTCGCGCACGTTCGGGCGGCTGACCAGGCCGGCGATGGCCTTGGGCACACCGTCGGCGGGCAGGGTGACCCGCTCCAGCAAGGACAGTGGGCCGGTGTGGTGGTTCACCCCGATCACGACGATGGACATGCGGTCACCACCCTACGCGCTCGCCGTACGAGTGGGGCCAGTCTGGCTGACACCTGGGACCGCATGGATCGCGCCGCCGTTGCGGCGTTGCTCGTAGTAGCTCAGGATCTGCAGTTCGACGGCGAGGTCGACCTTGCGCACCTCGATCTCGCGGGGCACCGACAGCACCACCGGGGCGAAGTTGAGGATGCTCGTCACGCCGGCGCGCACCAGGCGATCGGCTGCGTCCTGCGCTGCCGCGCCAGGCGTGGCCACGACGCCGATGTTCACCCGCTTGGCCTGCACGATCTGCGGCAGCTCGTCGATGTGGCGCACGCGCACACCACCGAGGACGCTGCCGACCTTCGCCGCGTCGACGTCGACGATGCCGGCGACGGGGAAGCCGCGCTCGCCGAACCCGCCGTAGCCGGCGAGCGCCTGACCGAGGTTGCCGGCGCCGACGATCACGACCGGCCAGTCGTGCGTCAGACCGAGCTCGCGGCGGATCTGGTACACGAGGTAGGCGACTTCGTAGCCGACGCCGCGGGTGCCGTAGCTGCCGAGGTACGACAGGTCCTTGCGGACCTTCGCTGCGTTGACGCCGGCCAGCTCGGCGAGGCGGTCGGAGCTGATGCTGTCGACGCCCTCATCGCCTTGCTCGGCGAGGATGCGGAGGTAGATCGGCAAACGAGCGACGGTGGCATCGGGGATGCGACGGCGTGAACGTTCGGTGGGCATACCGGGTGCCAACAGTAGGCACTCGTGCACACATTCACAAACCGCGCCGGGGTGAACCGACAGGACTTCCGTCACGCGCCTCCGTCGGTACCATCGCACGATGTGAACGCCGCCCTCGCAGCCGCTGCAACGCTGGTGTCGGCGGCGTTCGCGCTCAGCACGTGGGACCGCTGGCTGCGCCGGCGACGGCGCCACGAGCTGGCCTGGACCGTGTCGCTTTCGCTGTTCGCGCTCGGAGCCGGCGCCCTGTGGTGGGCCGAAGCCAGGGGCTGGAGCCTGGACTCGTTCCGCACCTTCTACCTCGCGGGCGCGATCCTCAACGTGCCGTGGCTGGCGCTCGGCACCGTCTACCTGTTGGCCGGCGAACGAGCGGGCGATCGCACGCGCACGTGGCTGATCGCGCTCAGCGGCTTGAGCGCCGGCGTGATGCTGGCCGCGCCGACGCGCGCCGCAGTCGGAGGACGTGAGCTGCCGACGGGCCACGACGTGTTCGGTGTGTGGCCGCGCGTCCTGGCCGCGGTCGGTTCGGGCGTTGCCGCGATCGTGATCGTCGCCGGCGCGCTGTGGAGCGCGTACCGATTGGCCCGCGGTCAGGTGCCGGCGATGCCCGGTGCGCAGCGGACCGTGCTCGTGCCGCGCCGACTGGTCTCCGGCAACCTGCTGATCGCCGTCGGCACGATCGTGCTCTCGGCCAGCGGCACGTTGGCCGGTCGGCTCGGCAAGGACCGCGCCTTCGCCGTCACCTTGCTGATCGGCATCACCATCCTCTTCGCCGGCTTCCTCGTCAGCTCGACGCCCGCCCGCCGCCGCACCCGCAGCGTTTGATCGCAGGTCCACCGCAACGGTGGATCGGGGTTCAAACGCCGGGATCGGGTCGGGGTTCGAGGGGGTTGGCGAGGGCGTCGATGACCGACACCTCGACGCCGGGGCCGGCGAGGGCGGCGAGCATCGAGGGCGGGCCGACCACCTTGCAGCTGCGGCTGCCGCCACCGATGACGATCCGGTCGCGCTCGATCACCCGCGCATCGACCCACAGGGGCAGGGAGGCCGGGATGCCGACGGGCGTCACGCCGCCGAGCTGCATGCCGGTGATCTCCGCCGTCACCTCACCGGGAGCGAACGAGGCCTTCTTCGTGCCGAAGCGCTGCCGCACGGCGCGGTTGACGTCGAGCCGCGTCGTCGCCAGCACGACGCACATCGCGTAGACCGGCGGGTCGCTCTTGCCGATGACGACGATCGCGTTGGCCGACTGATCCGGCGAGTACCCGTACGCCGCGCAGAACTCGGCGGTGTCGGCCAAGTTCGGATCGCAGTCGATCACCTCGACGGGCACGCCCGTCGCAGCGAGCTCGGCAACCGCAGCGCGCACGCGCTGCTCGATCACGTCCACGATCGTGTCGTCCTCAGACCAGTTCGCGACGGAGCAGCTTGCCGCTGACGTTGCGCGGCAGCTGATCGACGATGAGCACCTTCGACGGGCACTTGTAGCGAGCGAGGTGATCGCCACACCACTCGATCAACGTGTCCTCGTCGGCCGACTTGCCGGCGGCGAGCACGACGAACGCCTTCACGGCCTCACCGGTGTGCGGGTGCGGCACGCCGATCACACCGACGTCGGCCACCGCCGGGTGCATCGCCAGCACGTCCTCCACCTCGGCCGGGTAGACGTTGAAGCCGCTGACGATGATGAGGTCCTTCGAGCGGTCGACGAGGTACAGGTAGCCGTCGTCGTCGGTGACGGCGATGTCGCCGGTGCGCAACCACCCGTCGGGCGTCAGCGCACGAGCCGTCGCCGCGGGCTCTTCGTAGTAGCCGAGGAACACGTTCGGCCCCTTCACCCAGATCTCGCCGGCGTCGCCCTCGAGCGCGTCGTCGCCCTGATCGTCGACGAGCCGCACCTGCATGCCCTCGAGCACCTTGCCGACCGACCCGATGCGGATGGGCAGCCCGGCCGAACTGGTGACGACGGGTGACGCCTCGGTGAGGCCGTACCCCTCGGACAGCTCGATGCCGAAGCGCTCCTGCAGCCGGCGCATCGCTTCCTCGGGCATCTTCGCCGCTCCCGTGAGCGCGATGCGCACGGTGGCGAACGCGTCGGCCGGTGCGTCGTCGAAGTGGCTGAACGCCAACCACAGCGGCGGAGCGCCCGGGATCACGGTGACCTTCCGATCGCGGATCGTGTCGAGCGCCGTCGACGGATCGAAGCGCTGCACCAGCACGACCGTCGCCCCGCGGGCGAGGGTGAGCCCGAGCACCACGTTGAGCCCGAAGATGTGGAACATCGGCAGCACGCCGTAGACGATGTCGCCGGCGTTGATCTCGCCGGAACCGGCGCGACCCTGCTCCAGGTTCGACAGCAGGTTGCCGTGGCTGAGCATCGCCGCGCGCGGCGAGCCGGCCGTGCCACTGGTGAAGATCAGCGCGGCAAGCGCGTCGGGCTCCACCTCGACGATCGGCACCGGATCGGCAGCCAGCAACGCCTCGAACGTCGTGGTCGCATCAGCGACCCCGGACTCCATCTCGATGACGTGCTGCACGGTGGGCACCGCGCCACGATCGACGCCGGCCCACGCCGCGGCGGCGGTCGGCCCGACGCACACCACGGTGGCACCGACGGTGGCGATCTCGCGCACGATCTCGGGCGACGGACTGGTCGGGTTCAACGGCACCGTGACCGCACCGAGCCCGAGGCAGGCGAAGTAGACGTCGACGAAGAAGCGGTTGTTGCCGCAGATGACGGCGACGCGATCGCCCTGCTGCACGCCGAGCGCAGCAAGACCGCCGCGCAGGTGATCGATCTGGTCGCGCAGCGCCCCGTAGGTGGTCTCCCGACCGCGGCTGATGATGGCGACGCGATCCGGATCGTGTTGATCGATGATGTGCCCCAGGTTCACCCGCACGCCCCCATGCTCATCTCAGCGGTCCGGCGATGTTACCGGTGGGTCAGGACCGGCCGGTCATCACAGGCGCAGCAGCGCGATGGTGCCGGCGACCAGGATCATGACGAGCAGCAGAGCGAGCGTGAGCGTGGTGGCCGGGCGCATGTCGTTGACCCTACCGGTGCCCGTTCGGGCGATCCCGGGTGACGGACATGGCGACCGACGTCGTCACCGATGCCGGACCGTCGTCGTCGGCGAGCGGAGAGATCGTCACTGCTGAGCCGGCACCGATCGACAGCTCGTCGGCAGCCGATCGCTGGTCGAGCACGAAGGCCAGCATCCCGGAGCCGTCGACCACCAGCCCGACCGTGCCAGGACCGAGGTCGGCGAACGTGGCGGCGCGCGTCGCGATGCGGTTGACCGAACCGGCCACGAGCCGGACGCGATCGCCCCAGTCGGCGATCTCGTCGGGCCCGACGTTGATCTGGCAGTTGCCGAAGCGATCGACCCACAGCACCTCGGCGACGAGCCCGCCGTCCTCGTCGCGCGGCAACGGGATGGTGCCCGGCAGGAGCGCGTCCGCGTCGATCGGCTCGCCGAGGTCGTACAGGTCGACGCCGTTGCAGAGGTGCGCCGCCGCGGGTGCGAACACGTCGCGACCGGCGAACGTCGCGCCCGGCGTTGCCAACTGGTACTCGACGTTGGAGAGCACGACGGCGCGTCCGGCACCGCCGGCCATCGCCACCGCCGGCGCGAGCAGACCGTTGTCCGGGCCGATCATCACGCCCTCGCCGTCGGCCACCTCGACGGCGATCGAACGGCGGCTGGTGCCGACGCCCGGGTCGACGACGGCAAGCACGATCCCGCTCGGCACGTACGGCACCGCACGTGCGAGGGCCAGGCTGCCGGCGCGGACGTCGTAGGGCGCGATGGCGTGGGTGAGATCGATGACCACCGCGTGCGGAGCGATGTCGCGGATCACCGCCTTCACCACACCGACGAACTCGTCAGCCGTGCCGTAGTCGGTGAGGAAGCTGATCGTGTCGTAACGGCGGCCCACCCGCGGGACGCTATCTGTCGGGCTCGCTGCGCTCGCCTACCGAGTTCGCTCGCGAGCTCGCTCACCCGAGCTCCAGTCGGAGGAGATCTCAACCTCGTCGGAAAAACGACGAGGGCCGATGCCAACCCCCCGATGGCATCAGCCCTCCTCGGCGCAGCCCTTGCGGGGCGCGACACCCGGTTGAAAGTTCATCCGGCGGTCATATGACCGAAACGCAGACTACGCACATTCGGGCCGGTGAGAAAAGAGTCACGCCGAAGATTTTTCGGCGAGCGCCGCAGTTGAGTCGTCCGACCCATGCGATCTGCTATGCGTCAGTGCGCCTGACCGAGCTCGCGACTGCGTGCCGTCGCGGCCATCACGGCCTCGAGGAACGCCGATCGCACACTGTGCTCCTCGAGCACGCGCAGCCCGGCAGCAGTGGTGCCACCAGGGGACGTGACCTGCGCACGAAGCACCGCAGGATCGGCGTCGCCATCGGCGAGCAACGCCGCCGATCCGACGAGCAGCTGCCGCACGAGCGCAGCCGCGGTGGGCCGCGGCAACCCGGCCAGCACACCTGCCTCGATCAACGACTCGGCGACGAGGAACAGGTACGCCGGACCACTGCCGGACAGCCCGGTGACGGCATCGAGCTGCGCCTCGGTGACGCGAGCGACCGTGCCGACCGCGCCGAGGATCGATTCGGCCCACGCCAGATCGCCCTCGTCCGCCGATGGCCCGCCGGCGATCGCCGCCGCACCCTGGCCCACCAACGCCGGCGTGTTCGGCATCGCCCGCACGACCGCGGCGTCGCCGGCCGCAGCGGACAGCGTGGCGATCGAGACCCCTGCGGCGATCGACAGGATGCGCGTCGCGCCGGCGACGACCGCGGCCTCGACGGCGGCCGGCACGTCGTACGGCTTCACCGCGATCACCGCGCCATCGGCGGGCACGTTGGTCGCGCTGATCGTCACACCCGGGAACATCGAGCCGAGTGCGTCAGCTCTCGGCGCAAGCACTTCGATGATCGCCAGGTCGCTCGCCACCCATCCGGCCGCGAGCAGGCCACCGGCCAGCGCAGCGCCCATGTTCCCGCCGCCGATGATCGCCAGGCGATGTGTCGTCATGGCGGTGGAGGCTACGCACGACGGATGGGCGGGGACATCGACTTCCCCGATGGCCCGCCCATCCGTGCATCAACACAGAACCGTGCCGAGATCGCCCGAACGGAAAACACCCTGCTCACAGTCTCGACCAAGGCCGACCCCAACCCACGCTCTGGAGGCGGCGAGGTGAGCGATGTGCGGTGCATCGCCCCTCACCTCTCACCGAGCCGCCCCCGGCGGCGAACTTCTTCTCGCTTGGGCGCGGAACTGACGACATCTCGTCGGTTTCGCGCCCATGCGCTAGAAGCGGGAGGCGAAGGCGAGGCGGATGAGCGCGGGGAAGCACTGCTCGACGTAGGCGTAGAGCGAGCCGATGATCCGGTCGAGCTCGTCCTCGGTGAGGGCCACCAAGGGCAGCTCGCCGCGCAGGAACAGCGCGTCCTCGACGCCGATGGCGAAGTGCGCGCCGACGAGCCGCTCGTTGCGGCGCAGCGCCATCTCGTACACCTGCTGCACGTTCTCGTACGGCGCCGGCATCACGTAGGTCTCGTAGCGCAACGTGCGCTGGCCGAGGGTGAGCCACACCGTGGTGTGCTCCTTCTCCTCGCCGCGCATGCGCACGTACCAGCGCGGCTGGTCACCGTGGGCGGCGTCGACGTTGCGGTCGATCGCCTCGATCACCGGGTTCGACGCGGCGAACCCGGCGAGCCACTCGTCGATCTGGCGCTCGTACACCGCGAGGTCGGCGGCGGCGTGCAGGTCGCTCACGCGCAGGCGACCAGCTCGTTGACGCACAGGTCGGCGTACAGCCGCCGCAACCGCGCCGCAGCGAAGCCCCACGTGTACCGCTGCGCGCGCTGCGCACCGCGGCGCCCGAGGGCCGCGCCGTGCTCGGGGTGCTCGATGATCTCGTCGAGGTAGCGGGCGAACAGATCGGGATCGCGGTCGCGAACGAGGAACCCGGTCTCGCCGTGATCGACGAGCGTCAACAAGCCGCCGACGGCGCTGGCCACCACGGGCACACCGCACGCCGAGGCCTCGAGGGCAACGAGGCCGAAGCTCTCGCTGCGACTCGGTACGACGACCGCGTCAGCGGCGCGGTAGTAGGTGCTCAGGATGTGATGCGGCTGCGGCTCGATGAAGTGCACCCGATCGGTGACGCCGAGCTCGCTCATCAACACGTTCAGCCGCTCGACCTCTTCGTCGCCTTCGGTGCCACTGGCCCCGCCGACGATCAGCAGCAGTGCGTCCTTGCGGCTGAGCCGGGCCAATGCGCGCACGGCGACGTCGGGCCCCTTCAGCGGCTGGATGCGGCCGACGAACAGCAGCACCGGCACGTCCTCGGGCAACCCCAGCGCCTGACGCGCGCCGGCCTTCACGCCAGGAGCGAAGAACGCGTGCTCGACGCCAGGGGCGACGATCTCGATGCGACCCTGCGGGTTGCCGTAGAGGCGGCGGAACTGACGCTCCTCCTCGGTGCAGCTGACGCAGATGGCGTCGGCGCAGTTGATGATCTCGGCCTCGGCGCGCTCGCGCCACTCCGGCTCCAGGTCGCCACCTTCGGCCTTCACCTTGGCGAGCGTGTGGAACGTCGCCACGAACGGGATGTCGAGCTGGTGCTTGACGCGATGGGCGACCAGACCGCTGAGCCAGTAGTTGGCGTGCAGCACGTCGGCCGGCGAGTCGGTGCGCAGGTGCTCGACGACCGCGTCGCCGAACTCCTCGATCACCTCCGGCAGCTGCTCCTTGCGCAAGTCGTACGGCCCGGCGGGCACGTGCACGACGCGGTGACCCGGCTCGATCTGCACGACCTCGGGAAGGTCGGGATTGGTGGCCCGCGTGTAGGTCGTGCACTCGACGCCGGCCTGCGCGAGCGCCGACACCAGCTCGCGCACGTACACGTTCATGCCGCCACTGTCACCGGATCCGGGTTGCACCAGCGGTGAGGTGTGAAGGGAGAGCACTGCGACACGTTGCACGGCGGAGAGAAAGCCTATCGACCTGCTCAACATTCCCCGGAACGGGACGGTTCACACCCGCGTGCGATCATGGACCGATGCGACGACGAGCCAAGCAGGAGTCGCCGTTCGTTCGGTTGCTGTCACCGCTGCGCGACTTCCTCGGCACCGAAGCAGCCGGCGGCGCGCTCCTCGCGGTCGGCGCAGCGATCGCGTTGCTGTGGGCCAACTCGCCGTGGAAGGCCGCCTACAACCGGCTGTGGGGCAGCGACCTCGGCATCACCGTTGCCGGCCACACGCTGCAGCTCGACCTGCGCCACTGGGTGAACGACGGCTTGATGACGATCTTCTTCCTCGTCGTCGGCTTGGAGATCAAGCGCGAACTGACGTCCGGTCACCTCAGCAACCGGCGCGCGGCGATGCTGCCGATCGTCGCCGCCATCGGCGGGATGGCCGTGCCCGCCTTGTTGTTCGTGGCGATCGCCGACAGCGGATCGCGCCACGGTTGGGGCGTGCCGATGGCGACCGACATCGCGCTCGCAGTCGGGGTCGTCGCAGTGGTCGGCGAGCGCGTGCCGTCGTCGATGCGCGCCTTCCTGCTCGGGTTGGCGATCGTCGACGACATCGGCGCGATCGTGATCATCGCCGCGTTCTACAGCGACGACATCGGATGGTGGTGGCTGGCGCTGGCCGCTGCGTTGCTCGCCCTCACCGCGGTCCTGCGCCGGATCGGGTTGCGGCCGACGATGATCTACGTCGTCGTCGGCGTGGGCCTGTGGCTGGCGATGCACGAGGGTGGCATCCACCCGACGCTCGCCGGCGTGGCGATGGGTCTGCTGGCCCCGACCCAACCGCACCTGTCCGCCGACCTCATCGACATCGAGGAGCTCAACGACCTGAGCACCGTCGACCATGCGTACGCGACGAGCGAGCTGGCGCGCAGCTCGGTGAGCACCGTCGAGTGGCTCGAGCACGTGCTGCACCCGTGGACCGGCTACGTCATCGTGCCGGTGTTCGCGCTCGCCAACGCGGGCATCGTGATCAGTGCCGACGGACTACGCGACGCGGCGGGCAGCCCGCTGACGTGGGCCGTGCTCGTCGGGCTCGTCGCCGGCAAGCCGATCGGCGTGTTCGTCGCCTCCCGCCTCGCCGTGCGCGCCGGCGTCGCCGACCTGCCGCCGGGCGGCAGCACGCGATCGCTGCTCGGCGTGGGCAATGCGGCGGGCATCGGCTTCACGGTTGCGCTGTTCGTTGCCGAGCTGGCGTTCGACGATGCCGATCAGCTGAACGACGCCAAGCTGGCCATCCTCGCCGCCTCGGTCGTCAGCGCGCTGCTGGCGTTCGCGGTCCTGCGCAGCGGCGGTGCGGCTACTGCTTCGCCGTCGAGCTCGCCACGAAGCTCTCGTACACGTTGAGCAACGCCTGACGCTGCTCCGGACTGAGCAACGGATCGGCGGCGATCGCATCACGCACGCCGCGCACCTTCGTGTCCGCCGACATGAACCCGGCGCGCTCGTAGAGCGACTCGGCACTGATCTGCAGCGCCTTGGCGATCTGCTGGAGGATGTCGGCCGAGGGGTTGCGCAGCCCACGCTCGATCTGCGACAGGTACGGGTTGCTCACGCCGGCCAGCTCGGCCAGTCGACGCACGCTCATGCGCGCCACCTCGCGCTGGGCCTTGATGAAGTCGCCGACGTCAGCGAGGCGCTTGTCGAGGTCGTCGCGTGCAGCCATCGTCGCCGGCCGGGACCGTTCCGTCAGTCGTCGGCGAGCAGGCCGTCGACGTCGGCCTCGCCGTCGCGGTAGCGGCGCACGAGCTCGGCGCTCAACGCATCGATGCGACCGAAGAGCTCCTTGCGCTCGTGCGAACGGGCCTGCTCGAACTGCTGCAGCGCCGCCGAGAACTCGGCCAGCTTGTCGTCGGCCAACGACGACACGTCGGCGCCGCCGTAGTCGTCGCAGAGCGCTTCGAGCTCGGTGGCCAGGATGTGGTCGCTGAAGTCGTCGGCCGGGCGCGGCGGCCGAGGCGACCCGCCGGTGGCGGTGAGGTGCTCCGACAGGATGATCGGCAGCTCGCCGGTGGGCGGGCCGGACTCGCCCGCAGCACGGTGCCGCTGCACCGCACGAACCAGGTCGATGCGGGCCTGCGCCAGCCGACGCACGTACGAGATCGCGTCGTCCTCATGCTGCAGATCACCGCGCAGCGCGCGCAGCTCGTCCAGCGGCATCGCCACCAGCGCGGGATCCGAGGCCTGGTCGGGCTGACCGCCGGGATCGATCGTTTGGTTCAAGTTGCACCTCCACTGACGGGCGGTAGGACCGCGACCTCATCGGATTCGCCGACCGAGGTGGAGGCGTCGGCGGCATCGCCGTTCACCCACACTCGACACGACGGTAAGACCTGCGAGAACCCGTCACCGAACGACGCCACTGCCTTGGCCAGCACCTCTTCCACCGTCGTCCCGTCGAAGCTGGCGCGCGACGTGCCCGCAGCTTCGCGAGCAGAGGCGAACAAGCGCAGGGTGGCCATCGGCTGCAGCGTAACCCCGGACCCATCGCGCCAACGGTGCTTCGGTTCGGGCGCGCGGACGAGGGTGCTCATGAGGGTTCGCGGCGGGTATCGGCACTTCCGCGACGGAACTTGAGCACTTCTTGAGAAATTTTCTGGCGTACCCTCCGAGGCCGGTGAGCTCCTACGAACAACTCGACTTCGACAGCGTGGACGACGAGCCCGTCGCAGCCGGGCCCGCGTTCACCGTCGACGTCGTGCGCTCGGCGAAGCGACGCAAGACGGTGGGCGCACAGCTGCGCGGCGGGGTGCTGACCGTGACTGTGCCGTCGTGGATGAGCAAGGCCGAGGAGCGCCGCTGGGCGGCGACGATGGCCGACCGCTTCGCCCGCTCGATGAGCACCGAGCGCATCGACTTGCCGCAACGAGCGAGTGCGCTCGCCCGCCGGCACCGGTTGACCGCCGCCACCGACATCCGCTGGGCGAGCGACATGACCGCCCGCTGGGGGTCGTGCACACCGGCCACCGGCGAGATCCGGATCAGCGATCGTCTGGCCGCGTTCCCAGAGTGGGTGCTCGACTACGTGATCGTGCACGAGCTGGCGCACATCGAGGTGCCGAACCACTCGCCGGCGTTCTGGGCGCTCGTGCGCCGCTACCCACGGGCCGAGCGGGCGATCGGCTACCTGATCGCCAAGTCCTCCGACGGCTCCGACGAGCCACCAGATCCGAGCGAGATCGAGTGATCGTCAGGCAGTGCGCCGGCGGGGCCGCACGACGCCGATGAGCACGCTCGCCCCGAGCACTGCGGCAAGCGCCACGGCGAGGACGGCCAGCACCCCGGCGGGTGGGCCGTCGCTGTTGGCCAGCTGACCGGCGCCCGGTTCGGGGAGCACGCGCTCGTTGGCAACCGGTGCAGCCGCAGCCCCGCTGGCGCGAGGTACCAGTCCGATGACCACGTCGACCACGTCGCCACCGCCGTCGACGATGATCGCACCGGTCCGACCGGTCACCGGATCGGCGGCGTTGTCACCGAGCCCGGTCACCCGGTAGCCGGCGGGCACGTTGGACACGCCGAGCGAGTAGCTGCCGGCGGTGAGGTCGGGGAACACGACCTCGCCCGAGTCGCTCGTCACCTGCCGACCGGTCGTCAGGCCGTCAGCGCCATAGAGCGAGACGGTGACGCCGCCGATGCCGGCTTCGTCAGGGTCGCGCACGCCGTCGCCATCGACGTCGTCCCACACCTCGTTGCGCACGGAGGACGTGCGCGGCCGGGCGACGGGATCGACGGGCGTGACGACGACGGGTTCGATCTCGCTGCGCTTGCCGCTGACGTCGATCACGGTCGGGCCCGCGGTCGGGCTGCTGCTGTCGCCGGGGACCGGCACGAAGCCGGTCGGCGGATCGACGGTCAGCCAGCAGGCGTCACCGTCGATGTCGAGGAAGTAGGTGCCATCCGCTGCGGTCTCGGTGCTCACCGGCGGGCCGTACTCGTCGTCAGCCGTGCCCCACGCCCCGTCGGGGCCCGGAGCGACGCTGCACACACCGACGACGACGGCGCCACCGACGCCGGTCGCAGCAGGTGCATCCGGCGCGTCGGTGGTCGGTGCACCCGTCGCCGGCACCGTGGCCGGGTTGCTGACGGTGACCGTGACCGGCGGGTTGCTGTCGACGCTGGTGCCGACGGGGCTGGTGTCGGTCGGCAGGGACTCGATCTCGGCGACCACGACGGTGCCGCGCACGAGGTGGCTGGCGGTGTCCGAAGCCTGCGCTGCCGCCGGCACGGCACTGGCGACGACGCCGCCGACGGCGAGCAGCGAGGCGAGTCGCAACACGGGCCGACGCCCTTCGTATCCGCCTTCGAGGGCGTAGTCGCTGAACTCGTGCACGCCGAGGATCGGTGCCGGAGCGGGACGTCCGAGCTGCGTGCGGGCCGGTTCGACGATGCTGAACTCGACGAGCGCGGTGGCGATCGTGCTGTCGTGCGCGCCGAATTCGACGCCGAGTCGGAAGCCGCCGCCGAGGTCGTCGCGAACGTTGCGCACCGTTGCCGGCACGGACATCGAGGTGCAGCCGGAGGCCGAACCGATGACCGTGTCGAGGACCATCGTCTCGCCGATGGCGACCGGTACGTCGGACACGACACCGGCGCCGAGCGGGGTGATGTCGACGATGAACGCGCCGCGCCCACCGAGCGAGGCCGGGAACGAGGAGACGATGCGGCGCGCACGACGCAGCTGCGACGGGCGAGCGAGCAACCGCAGCACGTCGAGCGAGATCGCCAGCATCCACAGCGCGACCAGCAGGAGCCCGATGAGCGAGCGCTGCGGCAGCGCGCCCAACGTGTGCGTCCACTGATCGCTGATGCCGCGCATGGCAACGACGGCGCTGAGCACCACCACCACACCGGCCGGCGCCGCGCCGTGTTGGAACGATGGTGCGTGCAGCACGGGAGCGCGACGCGGCGCCTCCGGATGACCGAGGCTGCGCCACGACGGGCCGAGCGCACGCAGCGACCAACGGGTGCGATCGCCGGGGCGCAGCGCACCGTTGCTCAACAGCGCGAGGCCGAGCGCGGTCAGGATGAAGCCGGGCGCCCACAGCAGACCGAGGGCGGTCACGTCAGGACGCAGCGGCAACTTGCCCGACAGCAGCGCGCCGACGAGCAGCGCAACGAAGCAGCCCCGGCGGAACCCGGAGAGCGGACGGATCGCGAACGCACTGAGGGCCACGCGTTGGCGGACGGACAGCGAGCTCCAGCGGAACGCTCCCTGCGGGCCGACGAGGGACTCGCCTGCGGCACGAGCGCACTGGACGCGATGGTCGTGGATGGCTTCGCCGTCGTCGATCGAGTGGCGCGCCACGAGCGCGACACCGCTCGGCGCGGTGATCTGCCACCCGGCCGCGAGGAGCTGCGTGCTGATCCGCCACGAGGACTCGACCGAGCTGATCGGCGACGGCTCGAGATCGAGCTGCGCGAGCGCGCTGCGCCGCATCAGCGAGCCGCTCTCGCTGAGCACGGCCATGCCCCGTCTGCCGAGCGAGGGCAGGAGCGCATCGCGATCGAACGTGTCGTCGTGGACCGCACCGTGCGTCGGGTCGCTGGTCGAGCCGCCGACGGTCGCGCAGCGCGCCTGCGTCGCGGCGACGGCCGGATCGGCCAGCTCGCCGGCGAGGACGGAGATCACGTCGGGCGAGGCGATGTCGCCGGCCTCGAGCACGAGCACCGCATCGCTGCCGCCGATCGCGGCGATCAGCGAACTGCCGTTGCGATCGGCCTCGTCGGTGGCCGCGTACAGGGCGGAGAATTCGGTCGCCAGCGCGGCGACGTCCGGTCGTGCGAGGAGGTCGACGATGATCAGGTCGCCGATGCCGACGACCGTTCGGGCGGCGATGAGCGAGGCGCGCACGTCGTGGACCGGCTGGGAGTCCACCCGGACGACCACGTCGACGCCACCGGCGAACGACTCACGGCGCGCCATTCGCGGTCGACGCCAGAGGGCCCACGCCAGCAGTGCCGCAGCCCCGACTCCGACGGTCTCGAGCACGAGCAGCGGCACGCCGAGCCACCACGGCGCGCCGGGCAACGAGGCGACGGCGCGCCAGACGAGGTAGCCCACGGAGCTGAGGAGCCCCGCGATCGTGACCACTCTCGCTGCGTTGTGCGCCCACTTGTTCATGCTGTCCGAACCGCCTGCTCGATCGTGCTGCGGCCGTGCTGGGTGGCGGCCGCTCGATGGAGTTCATCGGCACCCGGCGTGTCGAACTTGAACCGCCCTTGCCACTCCGCACCACGGAGCGTCACCGAAGCTCACAACAGACACGTGGAGCCGCCAGGGGTGTCTCGATGCCTGCCCGCTAGCCTTGCCGCCTCGTGGGCACCAACAAGCGTGAACGTCAGAAGGCCAACCGTCAGCTCCGGCTGGAGGAGCTCGCCAAGCAGGCTCGTCGCAACCGGTCACGCCGGTACGCCTTCATCGTCGGCGGCATCGTCGTCGGGGTGATCGCCCTCATCGGCGTCATCCAGCTGTTCAGCGACGACACCACACCCACTGCCGACTCCACGACGAGCAGCTCGGTCGGGCCGACCACCACGGCGGCACCGTTGCCGGCGTTCGTCTACGGCACCGGCGACTGCGCCCCGACCACCCCGGGCGACCCGCAGAAGGGCCCGTTCGCTGCCGCGCCGAAGCTGTGCATCGACCCGGCGAAGTTCTACACGGCGACGTTCATCACCACGGAGGGCACCATCGAGGTCGCCCTCGACGCAGCCGACGTGCCCGGCACGGTCAACAACTTCGTCAACCTGACGCGTCTCGGCTACTACGACGACACCACGATCTTCCGCTCGGACACCTCGATCGACATCATCCAGGGCGGCGGGTTGACCAACTCCGACACGCCCGGGTACACCATCCCCGACGAGGCGAACGGGTTCACCTACCAGGAAGGCGACCTGGTGATGGCACGCACGCAGGAAGCCAACAGCGGCGGCGGTCAGTGGTTCTTCGCCGGTGGTCCCAACGTGGCGAACCTCGACTCGCAGGGCACGTACGTCACGTTCGGACACGTCACCAAGGGCCTCGACGTGGTCAAGACGATCCTCGGTCTTGCGCCGAGCACCGGTAACGGGGCACCGTCGCGGACCGTCACCGTCACCTCGATCAGGATCACCGAGTCGGACACCGCGCCCGTCGTCACGACGTCGACCTCCGGTGTCCCGACCTCGGACTCGGCGCCCGCCGTGACCACGCCCGACGTCACCACGCCCGACACGGCCACCGCCACCAGCTGACGCCTGGCCGGCGTCAGGTGGGCAGGTCGCCGTGGATCTCGGGGGTGCCCTCGACGGTCCACGCACCGTTCGTGCGCACGAGTGCGGAGCCGGTGGGCAGTGCAACCAGCGTCGTGTTGGCCAGGGCGCGGGTGCGGTGCAGACGCTCCGGTGACCACTGCTCGGACTCGGTGGCCAAGGCCAACCCGGTGACCATCCCGAGGCCGAGCGTCATCGCCCCGCCGCGCGGATCGACCATCGGATCGCACAGGGCAGCGGCGCTGCCGGCGCACGCGGCGATCAGGCCACCGTTGGCGAGGACCTCGCCGAACGCGTCCCACAGCGGCGTGTCCTTCAGCACCGAGCGCAGGTGCAACGGCTGATCGCCGACGAGGTAGACGGCGCGGTGCTTGCGGATGACGCTGGCAGCCGACACCTCCAGGGCCTCACCACGGCGCATCACCATCAACGCCTCGACCTCGACGCCGAGCCGCTCGGCCCACGTCATCGACGCGGCCACGAGACGCTCCGGGTGCTCGAACGCATCGGCCGTCGGCAGCACGACCACGCTGCTCGCTCCCACCGCCGCCAGCAACCGTCCGTCGAGCTCGTCGTTGGCGGTGAAGGGGCCGCCTCCCTGCAGTGCGATCGTTCCGGTCATCGTCGCCGAGCGTAGGCGAGCGACCAGCCGCGGGTGAGGCCCGTCAGTCGACGAGCAGTGCGTCGGCCAGCTTGGCCAACGTCTCGGCCGGCACGCCGATGCTGAGCACGTACTCGGCCACGCTGCCGTGCGCATCGGTGAGCTGCGCTAGCAGGCCGCGCATCGCTTCCGGGCGAGCGGCGAAGAAGGCCGACGGCACGTCCTTCATCCGTTCCGACGCCTCCGGGAAGTTCACCTCGGACCACGCGCGCATGCGCGCCATGCCCGCCTCGGTGAGGGCGTAGTCGGCGACGATGTCCTCGTGGGCCACGCCCAGCGAACCGAGGATCAAGGCGGCCAGGATGCCGGTGCGGTCCTTGCCGGCGGCGCAGTGGAACACGGCGGGCATCGCACCGGGCTCGGCCAGGCGGCAGATGGCCTCACCGAAGCGGTCGCGGCCCTGGGCGAGCATGTCGTGGTACGCCCACAGCAGGAACTCGGCGTCGTCGTCGAACACGGGCAGGTCGATCTCGGCCCACATCACGTCGATCACCGAGAGGTGGTGGTAGTCGACCGGGTGCTGCTCGTGCGGGAACCGACCGCGCTCGTCGATCTCGGTGGCGGTGCGCAGGTCGATGACGGTGCGCAGACCGAGCGGCCGGAGCACCTCGAGGTCGGCCGACGTCAGCCGTTGCAGACCGTCGGCGCGGTACAGCGCACGCCAGCGGGTGGTGCGCCCGTCCTTGGTGGGGTAGCCGCCGAGGTCGCGGAAGTTGTGCACGGCCTCGAGGGCGACCAGCCGGTCCGGATGATCTGCAGCAGTCGACACGCTCACGATCTCACCGTACCGACGTCATCCGACACCGACACAGACCGTCGGTGAACGCACGGTGAACCGCCCTGTGACTTCCGTTTCAGCGGTCAGGTTCAGCGAACCAGGAGCTCGGCGATCTGCACGGCGTTGAGTGCCGCGCCCTTGCGCAAATTGTCGTTGCTGACGAACAGGACGAGGCCGCGGCCGCCGTCGACCGAGCTGTCCTGGCGGATGCGACCGACGAACGCCGGATCCTGACCAGCGGCGTCGAGCGGGGTGGGTACGTCGTTGACGACCACGCCGGGGGCCGACGACAGCAGCTCGATCGCCCGGGCGACGCTGATCGCCCGCTCGAACTCGAGGTTCAGGCTCAGCGAGTGCCCGGTGTACACCGGCACGCGCACGCACGTGCCACTGACGCGCAGGCCGGGGATGGCCAGGATCTTGCGCGCCTCGTTGCGCAGCTTCTGCTCCTCGTCGGTCTCGAACGAGTCGTCGTCGACGTACTTGCCGGCGTACGGCAGCACGTTGAAGGCGATCGGCTTGACGTACTTCGACGGGGCCGGGAACGCCACCGCGGCGCCGTCGTGGACGAGTTCGCGAGCCCGATCGACCACTTCGCGAGCTTGCTTGTCGAGCTCGTCGACACCAGCAGAACCACTGCCGCTGACGGCCTGGTAGGTGCTGGCCACCATGCGCACGAGACCGGCCTCGTCGTGCAGCGGCTTGAGGACCGGCATGCCGGCCATCGTCGTGCAGTTCGGGTTGGCGATGATGCCCTTGCGAGCGTTGGCGATCTCGCCGGGGTTGACCTCGCTGACGATCAGCGGCACGTCGGGGTCCATCCGCCACGCCGACGAGTTGTCGATCACGGTGACACCGGCGGCGGCGAACTTCGGGGCCAGCTCGCGCGACCCGGTGGCGCCGGCGGAGAACAGCGCGATGTCGAGGCCCGACGGGTCGGCCAGCGCGGCGTCCTCGACGGTGATCGCCTGATCGCCCCACGGCAGGGTGGTGCCCGCCGAACGGGCGGAGGCGAAGTAGCGGATCTCTGACACTGGGAAGTTGCGCTCCGCGAGGATGGAGCGCATCACTGTGCCCACCTGGCCGGTCGCACCGACGACACCGATTCTCATGGCGAGCAGGCTAACGCCGGGGCGTCCGCAGCGAGCCGGAAATACCGCTCCACCTGGGGTGCGGGCCGAGCGTCAACGTTCCGACAGCCGTTGCCAGAGCGCTTCCGCTTCGGGGGAACGGGCGCGCTCCGCAGCACGCATCATCGTCACCGACACCATCAGCTCCGGCACCAGCGGCACGGCGACGACGTGCTCCTCCGCAAGCACCTCGACATCGCGATGCAGCGGCGCCACGCCGACCCCCTCGGCCACCATGCGCAGCGCGATGTCGACGTCCTCGGCCGACCACGTCGTGGGGCGGACCACGAGTCCGCCGCCGACGTCGTCGACCAGCCGAGCGCTGAGCGCGGACTTGACGACGATCACCACCTGCCCGACCAGCTCGGCGAAACCGACGTGTGCACGACCGGCAAGCTCGTGGCCGACCGGGCAGAACAGCACCACTGGGCTCCGCGAGAGCTCGACCTCCTCGATGTGCTCCGGCGCCGCGTCCTCCGTCGCCCGCGCCCCGAAGCCGATGTCGACGCTGCCTCGGATGAGGTGCTCGATCACGTGGACGGTGTCGAAGGCGTTCACTTCGACGACGAGGTCAGGCGCGCGTTCGCGGACCGCTGCGAGCGCTGGTGGAAGCAGGTAGCGGATGCCGAGCCGATGCCCTGCCACGCGGACCGAGACCGGCCGTCGTGCTGCGATCGCCGACGCGAACCGCCCGATGGCTGTCTCCGACTCGACGAACGCGGCGAGGCTCGGCAGCAGCCGCGCGCCTTCCGGCGTGATCCGGGTGGCCGCACCGCTGCCACGCTCGAACAGGCGCACGCCGAGCAGCTTCTCCAGCCGTCGCACGTGTGCCGACAGGACCGGCTGCCCGATGCCGGTGACGATCGATGCTTGGCGAAACGAACCGGCCTCGGCGACAGCGAGGGCGGATTCGGCCTGGATGGGGGTGATCAACGTTGCTCCACTCTCCGTCGAAGGCAGAGACGCCGCCGCGCCCACCTCATGACGCCACGCGGTTCGAGCGACGTCGGATCAGCGGCGAACCGACCGCGACAACGTGCGCGGTCCCGACCGCACGAGCTCGGCGAGGGCTCGTTCCACCTCCTGGGCGAGGATGACGCTCGACATCTCGCGAGCCACCGGGCGGAGCGCGCCGATGGCCGTCTCCAGTTCTTGTGCCGACGCGGTCCCGGCGAACCCGGCACCCGTTCGCTCGACGATGAGCTTGACCGTGTCGTCGACGGCCTTGGCCAGGCGCCGCCGCAGCAGGTCGCGCATGCGGGCCGTGATGTCCACGTCGATGCCCGCCTGTTGCAAGCGGAGCGCGTGGTGGAGCAGCGTCGGACTGGTGACCGTCCACATGTCGTCCGCCAGCGGCTGCACGTAGCCGGCGACCTGCAGCTCGCCGATGAGACCTGGGCGGAACTTGCCCGAGCGGCGGATCTGCTCGACGAGCTCCTGCTTGGTCACCGTCCGCGGACGGTCGTCGGACCATGGTGCTGTGAGCGTGGCGTCGACGCCGAGCCACTCGGACACGGTGGCGGTCGGGTGGTCGGAGGCGACCAGTTCGCCGATCGTCTGCAACGTCAGGCCCCGGTCGCGGAGCTCGCCGATCAGCGTCAGGCGCTCGAGGTGCTCGGTCGTGTACACCGCATCGCGACCGTGCTTTCCGGGCCGCGGCAGCAGACGTTCTGCCTGGTAGTAGCGGATCGTGCGCTCGCTGACGCCACTCGCAGCAGCGAGCTCGCCGAGCTGGTAGGTGATCGGAGCATCCACGTCGCCATTCAACCACATCGTCGTGCAACTGTGACAGTGATCACTGTCAGAATATGTTGACAGTGATCACTGTCAGTGTCATGGTGGCGGCATGACGATCCTGCTCCTTCCCCAAGCAGCCCATCGCGCCGAGCAGCTCATCGCTGCGTCCGAGCGCCACACCCACGATCCGTTCCAGGAGATCGACTGGGACGCACCGATCGACGACTCCGCCTACCACCTGCCGCCCGAGCTGCTCGCCCTGCACGGCACGCCGGCGTGGGAGGCGATGTCCGAGCCGCAGCGGATCGAGTACAGCCGGCACGAAGCGGCGGCGACCTTCGCCGCCGGGATCTGGTTCGAGAACGCGCTGATGCAGGTCGTGCTCCGACACCTCGCCGAGATCGACGTCACGAGTCCGATCCATCGCTACCTGCTCATCGAGGTCGCCGACGAGTGCCGCCACTCCGCGATGTTCGGCGAGTACATCCGCCGCGCCGGCACACCGGCCTATGCGCCGGATCGCCCCGTGGTCGTCGACGAGACGAGCACCGGCAGAGCCTTGTCGTACCTGCTGATCCTGGCCATCGAAGAACTGCTCGACCACGTCAACCGGGCGACGATGCGGGACGCTCGCGTGCACGAGACATCACGCCAGATCGCCCGCCTGCACGTGCTCGAGGAGTCGCGTCACGTGAGCTTCGCCAAGTCGTACCTCACCGAGGTCTGGCCGACGCTCGATGCGGACGCGCAGGCGATCGTGCGCGACGCGGCGCCGATCCTCGTCGCCGACGTCGTGTCGCTGAGCCTCAACCCCACCGTGTTCGACGAGCTCGGCATCGAGCACGGTGCAGAGATCGCCCGTGCCAACCCGGCGTACCGCTCGAACATCGTCGCCGGGCTGACCAAGCTGACGACGTTCCTCGCCGAGCTCACCATCGTCGAGGCGCACGACGCACGGTGGACCGAGCTCGGCCTGATCGGCTGAGCCCTACTGCTGCACTGCGGCGAACGCCGAAGCGAGCAGGCGCATCGCCACGTCGTACTGCTCGCCGATGCTCCCATCGCCCGGATCCAGAGCCAGGAGCACAGCGAGGACGCCCGAGATCGCGCCGCCGACGATCGCCACGGCGACGTCGTCCGCCTCTCGGCCGAGGTCGCGAGCGATCGATGCTGCCATGACGTCGCGCGCGCGCTCGGTTGCCGGCGTCGTGATGCCGCGCAGCGTCGGGTTCTTCTCGTGCATCGCACGGAGCAGACCGATGGACTCAGGTTCGCCGACGATCTCGGCATCGAGCCAACGGCGCAGCACGCCGAGGGTCGAATCGCCAGATCGGCCGTCACCGGACTGGCCGGCCTCGATCGCATCGGCGAGTCGCTGCGCGATGCCGTCGGCGTAGGACATCGCCAGGTCGAGCTTGGTCGGGAAGTACAGCGACACGGTGCGCGGCGCCACCGGAACGGCCGCCGCGATCTCGGCGATCGTCGTGGCGTCGTAGCCGTGCTCGGCGAACAGGCGCATCGCCGCTCGTTGGATCTCGTCGTGGCGGCGGAGGCGGGATCGTTCTCGCAGACCCGATGGTTGCATGAACGCAAACATACCTCAGAGAGCAAGTTTGCACTCCACTGTCAGAAACTAGTTGCAGTCGACTGCAATCTTGCATAGAGTTGCAGGAGCCGGTGCACCCGCGCCGAACGTCTCGAGGGAGAATTCCGCCATGGCCAAGCTGCTCTACCGACTCGGCCACTGGTGCGTCCGCAGACGGCGCACCGTGCTCCTGTCATGGGTGGCCCTGCTGATCGGCGTCGCCGTCTGGTCCAACGCTGCCAACGGTCAGACCTCCGATTCGCTGACGATCCCGGGCACCGAGTCGCAAGATGCCGCCGACCTGCTCGCCGAGCGGTTCCCGGCGCAGTCCGGCACCACCATCCGGATCGCGCTGGAGGCGCCGGAGGGTCGCAAGCTCACCGACTTCGGCTCCGAGGAGGAGCTCGACGCCGGGCTCCAGCGCCTCTTCCTGCTCCCCCACGTCGTCGCACCCGCTGATCCGGCCTCGAGCGTCACGGTGTCGGCCGACGGGCGGATCGCCTTCATCGAGGTTCGCTTCGATCAGGCCGCGACGGAGATCCCCAAGGAGGAGATCCAGTCGATCATCGACGGAACTCGCGAGGCCGCTCCGGCGCTGATCAAGGTCGCGTTCAGCGGGCAGGCGGTCAGCCGCGCAGTGCAGGAACCGCACCCGCCGTCGGAGCTGATCGGATTCGCGGTCGCGATCGTGGTGCTGCTGCTCGCCTTCGGTTCGGTGCTCGCCATGGGCCTGCCCTTGCTCACCGCGATGATCGGTGTCGGCGTGGCGGTGCTCGGGATCTCGCTGATGTCGGCGTTCGTCGACATGAGCAGCACGGCGCCGACGCTGGCGATCATGATCGGCCTGGCCGTCGGCATCGACTACGCGCTGTTCATCGTCACCCGCCATCGAGCGTTCTTCGCATCAGGGCTGACGCCCGCGGAGTCCGCTGCTCGCGCCAACGCGACATCGGGCGGAGCGGTCGTGTTCGCCGGTGGCACCGTGATCATCGCCCTCGCCGGTCTGTTCGTGGCCGGCATCCCGTTCCTCACGGTGATGGGCCTCTGCGCAGCCGCGGCCGTTGCCATCGCCGTGCTCGTGGCGATCACGCTCGTCCCGGCGTTGCTCGGGTTCGCCGGCGAGAACATCGACCGCGTGCGCATCCCAGGCGTCAAGGTGTCCACCGGCGAGGTCGCCGACATCCGCACGACGTTCTCGGGCCGGTTCGCCAAGGCGATCACGGACCGGCCCTGGCCGTACCTCGTCGTCGGCGTCCTCGTCATGGTCGTCCTCGCCGCACCGATGCTGTCGATGCGACTCGGTCTGCCCGATGACGGCACGAAGGCACCGGCCACGACCGAGCGACAGGCGTACGACATCCTCGTCGACGGCTTCGGCGCCGGGTTCAACGGTCCGCTCACGGTCGTCGTCGACCTCCAAGGCGTCGCCGACCCGGCCGCTGCGCTGTCCGCCATCCACGACGCCGCCACCGCCGATCCCGACGTCGTCGCCGCTGCCGCACCCGTCGCCAACGCCGCCGGCGACACTGCGATCGTCGCGGTCATCCCGAAGTCGGGCCCGTCCAGCAGCGCGACCGAGAACCTCGTCCATCGTCTGCGCGCCAGCTTCGACTCGAACGAGATCGCCGGCACCGGGGCCTCGACGTTCATCACCGGCAACACCGCGTCGAACATCGACATCTCCGACAAGCTCGGCGCCGCGCTGCCCAAGTACATGGCCTTCGTGATCATCCTGACGATGATCCTGCTGCTCGTCGTGTTCCGCTCGATCCTCGTCCCGATCAAGGCCGCGATCGCGATCTTGCTCTCCATCGGCGGATCGCTCGGCGTCGTCGTCGCCATCTTCCAGTGGGGTTGGCTAGCCAGCTGGATCGGCGTCGACTCGACCGTGCCGATCGTCTCGTTCATCCCGACGATCATGTTCGGCATCCTCTTCGGGCTGTCGATGGACTACGAGGTGTTCATCCTCTCCCGCGTCCGCGAGGAGCACTCCCACAGCGGCGACCCGCACCAGGCCGTGCTGAAGGGCCTCGCCAGCTCGGCGCGCGTGATCACCGCTGCTGCACTGATCATGATCTCCGTCTTCGGCGCCTTCGTGCTCGGCGACGATGTCATCATCAAGATGTTCGGCATCGGCCTCGCCGTCGCCGTGCTGCTGGACGCGACCGTGGTGCGCATGATCATCGTCCCGGCCGTGATGACCCTCTTCGACAAGGCGGCGTGGTGGCTGCCCGGTTGGCTGCAGAAGCTCCCCGACCTCGACGTCGAGGGCTCCAAGCTCCTACAGGAGCTCGAGATGAGGGTGGCAACTACGCCGTCGGCGTGACGAGCATCAACGCCGAACGGACGGCCGTGCAGCACAGCTCATCGCGCTGGTTGAAGCCGCGGTGCTCGAAGGCGACGATGCCCTGCCCGGGACGGCTGGTGGACAGCCGGGCCTCGATCACCTCGGTCTCGACGTGCAGCGTGTCGCCGTGGAACATCGGCGTTGGGAAGGCGACCGTCTTGAACCCGAGGTTGGCGACAGTCGTGCCGAGCGTCGTCTCGTGCACGCTGATGCCGATCACCATCGCCAACGTGAGCATCGAGTTGACGAGGGGCTTGCCGAACTCGGTTTCGTTCGCCGCGTAGTCGAAGTCGAGGTGCAGCCACGCCGGGTTCATCGTGATCGACGTGAACAGCACGTTGTCGGCTTCCGTGATCGTGCGACGGATGGCGTGCGGGATGACGAGGCCGGGCGTCAGCTCCTCGAACCACTTGCCACTGTGGGCTCGCGGGTGCGGTGTGGTCATGTGAACTCCCCGAGGTCGATGAGGTTCTGTGCCTGGGCGACGACCGGGGCGTCGACCATCTGGCCTTCGAAGTCGATCGCGGCCAGCCCGGCCGCCGAGGCGGCGCGGTGCGCGGCGACGAGGCGACGTGCCCGCTCGATCTCCTCCATCGTCGGCGTGAACGCGTCGTGGGCGAGCTGCACCTGGCTCGGGTGGATGCAGAGCTTGCCGCGGTAGCCGAGGTCTCGAGCCTCGCCCGCCTCCGTCGCGAACGCGTCGCCGTTGCGGAAGTCCGTGACGACCTGATCGATCATCGGTAGCCCTGCCAGCCGTCCCGCGAGCACGGCAGCGGAACGAGCGAAGTGGACCTCGGCGTTGCCGATCGTGCGCCGACCGCCCATGTCGGCGATGAAGTCCTCCGCGCCGAAGTACGCGGCCACGACGCGCGGGTGGGCGAGCAGCACGCGGGCGTCGGCGACGCCGAGCGCGGTCTCCAGGCCGGCGAGGATCCCGAGGTCGCCATGGCCGGCGGCGTCGAGTGCGGCGGCGATGCGGTCGAGGTCGTCGATGCGTTCGACCTTGGGGATCACGACACCCGCGAGGCCCAGGCTGAGCGCTTCACGGACGTCGTCTTCGAACCACTCGCTCGACACCGAGTTGATCCGTACCAGCACCTGCGCGCCGGTTGCAGCGAGCTGCGATCCGAAGTGGACGGCGTTGACGCGAGCCTCCGCCTTGGCGACCGCGGGCGTGGCGTCCTCGCAGTCGATCACGACGGCGTCGGCGCCGCGGTCGGCGAGCTTGGCGAGCACGTCGGGCTTCACGGCAGGAGCGAAGAGCACCGATCGGAGGCGGGTGAGCGGACGCGGCGCCGTCACGAGCTCACCCCGATCAACCGCTTGGCGACCTCTTCCAGCATCACTTCCGTCGCACCGCCGCCGATCGTCAGGATCCGCGCGTCACGAGCCATGCGCTCGACGGTCGAGCCGCGCATGTAGCCGGAGCCACCGTGGAACTGCACGCAGTCGTACATCACCTCGTTGACCACCTCACAGCCCCAAGCTTTCACGCCCGACATGGCACGAACGTTGTCGATCCCCTGATCGCCGAGCCACGCCGCGTGGTACATCGACGCCCGCACCGCATCGACCTTCGCCTGGTTCATCGCCATCCGCTGGCGGATCGCCCCGAGGTCGCCGAGCCTGCCACCGAACGCGGCGCGGTTCTGGGTGTAGTCACTCGTCACGTCGATGGCCGCCTGCGCGGCACCGACGCCCATGCCGACGAGCACCATCCGCTCGTTCTGGAAGTTCTTCATCGTCTCGTAGAACCCACGGTGCACGGTGCCGAGGATCGCGGAGTCCGGCACCCACACGTCGTGCAGCACGAGCTCCGCCGTGTCCGAGCACAGCCAACCGTGCTTGTCGAGCTTCGACGCGACCGAGAAGCCGTCGGTGCCGGCCGGCACGAGGAACATCGTGATGCCGTAGCGGTTCTGCGGGTCGGTGCGCGCGGCGACGATCGTCAGCCCGGCGTGGACGCCGTTGGTGATGAACATCTTCGTGCCGTTGATCCGCCAGCCGTCGCCGTCCTTCACCGCGGCCGACCTGATGCCAGCGACGTCCGATCCCGCATCGGGCTCCGTCACGGCGATCGCCAGGATCGTCTCGCCCGCCAGCACGCCCGGCAGCCACTGCTCCAGCTGTTCGGGCGATCCCGAGTTGACGAGGTGCGGGCCGGCCATGTCGGTGTGCACGAGCACGGTCGCGTCGAAGCCTCCGAACGTCGACGAGCCGATCGCCTCGCTGAACGTGGCGGACGCGAGCATGCCCATGCCCAGACCGCCATGCTCCTGTGGCACGCGCAGCGAGAGCATGCCGAGTTCGCCCATCTTCGCGAGCGTCTCGCGCGGCACCTTGCCGGAGGCCTCCCACGCATCGCCGTGTGGTGCGACCTCCTTGGCCACGAAGGCCGTGGTCTGCTCGTAGATCGCCTGCAGCTCGTCGGTCGTGTAGACGTTGCGATGGATCCGGTCGGTCATGTTGAGCTCTCCTCGAACGTCACGAGCACCTGGTTGGTCTGCACCTGTTCGCCGACGACGACGCGCACCTCGGTGACCGTGCCGCGACCAGCGGCGCGCAGCGAGTGCAGCATCTTCATCGCCTCGATGACGACGACGACGTCGCCGGCGTGCACGTCCTGGCCAACGGTCACCGGGACCTCCGTGACCACCGACGGGAAGGGCGACACGATCGAGCCGGCGCGGGCGTTGCTCTCGTCTGCGGTCGGCGTCCACGCCTCGGTTCGGCCGACGACTCGGAACGTGTGCATGTCGCCACCGACGTTCACCGCGACGGACCTCCCGCGAACGCCACCGACCACAGGCCGGCGCAGCGACCCGCCGCCGGGCACCTCGACGTGCACGACGTGGCCGCTGTGGTGTTCGAGGTGGATCGGTCGGCGCATGCGATGCGGTGTCGTCGAGAAGCTCGGGAGCGACGACCACGGACCTGCGTCGGCAGTGGCGCTCACGTGCTCGCTCCACAGGCGGGCGGCGATCGCCGCTGCCTCGTCGACATCGGCGTGATCGGGAACCTCGGTCTCGTCGAGGAACCGGGTGGTGACGCGACCAGCGATCACCGGTGCCTGATCGACGAGCCAGCGATGGAAGCCGGCGTTGGTGACGAGCCCGCCGATGAGCAGTCCGTCGAGCGCCCTGCGCAGGTTGGTGAGCGCCGTCGTCCGATCGGCGCCGAACGCGATCAGCTTGGCGACCATCGCGTCGTAGTGCGGCGACACGACGGAGCCCTCGACGACACCGGCGTCCCAGCGAACGTCGGGCGGCACGACGAGGTGGGTGATCGTTCCCGTCTGCGGCATGAAGTCGGCCGCCGGATCCTCGGCGTTGATCCGCGCCTCGATCGCATGCCCGCGCAACGTCACGTCGTCCTGGACCAACGGGAGCGGCTCGCCGTCTGCCGAGCGGATCATCAGCTCGACGAGGTCGAGCCCCGTGACGAGCTCGGTGACCGGGTGCTCGACCTGGAGCCGCGTGTTCATCTCGAGGAAGAAGAAGTCACCGGTGTCGTCGTCGACGATGAACTCGACCGTGCCCGCCGAGTCGTAGCCCATCGAACGGGCCAGCTCGGTTGCCGACGCGCAGAGACCGGACCGCGTCGCTTCGGGCAGGTTCGGCGCCGGCGCCTCCTCGAGCAGCTTCTGGTACCGGCGCTGCACGGAGCACTCGCGCGTGCCCAGGTGGATCACGTTGCCGTGACGGTCGCCGACGACCTGCACCTCGACGTGGCGCGGCCGCTGGACGTAGCGCTCGACGATCATCGCGCTGTCCCCGAAGGAGCGGGCGGCCTCGGACATCGCCTCGCTCAGCGCGCCGGCGAACGACGCTGCGTCGTGCACGATGCGGATGCCCTTGCCCCCACCACCGGCCGCAGCCTTCACGAGCACCGGGAAGCCGATTCGCTCGGCTGCCGCTGCGAGGTCGGCCGGATCCTGCGAGTCGTCGAACCCGGGGATGATGGGCACCCCGGCCGCGACCGCAAGACGCCGTCCCTCGATCTTCGACCCCATCCGCTGCACGGCGTCCGCGTGCGGCCCGATCCAGATCAGACCGGCCTCGACGACGGCGCGAGCGAACGTCGCGTTCTCCGACAGGAACCCGTAACCGGGGTGCACGGCGGAGGCGCCGCTGTGCATCGCGGCGTCGAGGATGCGCTCGATCGACAGGTACGACTGGCTCAGGTCGGCGGGGCCGATCGCGATCGCGTTCGATGCTTCGCTCACGAACGGCGCGTCCCGATCCGGCTCGGCGAACACCGCCACCGTCTCATGACCGAGTCGATGTGCGGTGCGGATGATCCGACGGGCGATCTCCCCGCGGTTGGCGATCAGGATGCGCACGCGGTCACATCCGGTACACGAGGCCGCGGCCAGGCAGCGGCTCGTCCTGTCGCGCGGCGAGTGCGAGGCACAGCCCGAGCGCGTCGCGGGTGTGCACCGGGTCGATCAATCCGTCGTCCCAGAGTCGCGAGGTCGCGTAGTACGGATCGCTCTGCTCCTCGTACTGCCGCCGCACGTCGGCGCGCATCGCGGCGACGTCCGCCTCAGTCGTCTCCGCCGCCTTGAGCCCGCCGAGGCGGATGTCGACGAGCACGGTCTCGGCGGTGTCGGCCGCCATCGTCGCGATCCGCGAGTTCGGCCAGGCGAACAGGAACCGCGGCTGGAAGCCGCGACCGCACATGCCGTAGTTGCCGGCGCCGTACGCGCCGCCGGTGAGCACCGTGTAGCGCGGCACCGTGGCGTTGGCGACGGCGGCCACCATCTTCGCTCCGTTCTTGGCGATGCCGCCCGCCTCGGCATCGGTGCCGACCATGTAGCCCGACGTGTTCTGCAGGAACACCAACGGGATGCGGCGCTGCTCGCACAGCTCGATGAAGTGCGTCGCCTTCAGCGCCGACTCGCTGAAGATGATGCCGTCGTTGGCGATGATGCCGACGAGGTGCCCCCAGATGCGGGCGAACCCGGTGACGATCGACGAGCCCCACTCCGGTTTGAACTCGGCGAACCGGGATCCGTCGACGAGGCGGGCGATGATCTCGACCGCGGAGAACGGGATGCGGTCGTCGGCGCTGACGATCCCGTACAGGTCCTCTGCGGGGAACAGCGGCGGCTCCGGCTCCTGCCAGTCGAGCCAGCCCGCTCGTTCGGTGATCGCCCGCTGGTTCGTCGTCTGGCAGATCTCACGCAGCTTGGCGTAGGCCTCGTGCTCCGAGGTGGTCAGGTAGTCGCTGACACCCGACACCCGCGTGTGCATCTCCGCGCCGCCGAGATCCTCCGCCGAGACGATCTCGCCGAGTGCGGCCTTCACGATCGGCGGCCCGCCGAGGAAGATCTGGCCGATGCCCTGCACCATGATCACCTCGTCCGACAGCGCCGGCACGTAGGCCCCGCCCGCGGTGCATCCACCGAGCACCACCGACAGCTGCGGCAGGCCGCGCGCGGACAGGCGCGCCTGACGGAAGAACGAGCCGCCGAAGTGGTCCTTGTCCGGGAAGATCTCGTCCTGCAGCGGCAGGAACGCACCGCCGCTGTCGACGAGGTAGATCACGCCGAGGTCGTTCTCGTCGGCGATCTGCTGCGCGCGCACGTGCTTCTTGATCGACACCGGCAGCAACGAGCCGCCCTTCACCGTTGCGTCGTTGGCGATGAACACGTAGGGCACGCCGTGCACGACGCCGATCCCCGTCACGATGCCCGCGCCCGGCGCCGAGTCGTCGTACTGACCGAACCCGCTGAGCGTGGAGAGCTCGAGGAACGGCGTGTCGTGATCGGTGACTGCAGCGATGCGATCGCGCACCATCAGCTTGCCGCGACCGAGGTGTCGCTCGATGCTGCGCGCCCGCCCGACACCGCCCTCGATCGCCCATTGCAGACGCTCGTTCAGCGTCGACACGAGCTCGCCGTACGCCGCCGCGTTGGCGCGGAACTCCTTCGACGTCCGGTCGACGCGCGACGTGATCGGCTGCATCAGCGACCCCGTGTCGCGCTGGCGTCGGCGAACGACGCGCCGTACCAGAACTGGTTCGTGATGACCTCGGCGAACGCGTCGAGGCCGCCGCGCTCGGCGTCGAACCACTCGATCGACGAGTTCATCGCGCCGAACAGCACGAGCCGCAGGATGCCGATCTCCTCGTCGGACTGGCGGGGCAGGATCGATCGCAGCAGCTGCGTCCACTTCGCCTCGTACGCGTCGCGTTCGGGAACGATCGTGGCGCGCACCGCAGCCGGGGCGGTGCGGAACGTGTTGACGTGCAGCGAGGTGAACTCGAAGTTGCCGTGCAGCACCCGGAGGTGAGCAACGACGTGAGCGGCCAGCCGTTCGCGTCCGCCCGCATCGTCGGTCTCGTCAGCGGCGTCCTGCTCGACGCTGGTGAACGCGTCGACCATCAACCCGATCCCGCGGCGGAGGACGCTCAGGATCAGATCGTCCTTCGACTCGAAGTGGTAGTAGAGCGAACCCGCCTTCATCTCGACGTCGGCGGCGATCAGGCGCAGCGACGTCTCGGCATAGCCGAGCTCGGCGAACCGAGCCGCAGCGGCGACGAGGATCCGTTCCCGACCACCGACCGATGCTGGGTCGGGCTGCGACGGTGTGACCACGCCTCGGACCATACCTAACGGACGTTAGGCAGGCAAGCGTCGACGTCGCAGCGATCGCCGTCCGCGAGGATGGGAAGCGTGACGAGCCCGCCGATCGACGACGACTTCGCCAGCGAGGCGGTCCTGCAGGAGTGGTGCGATCGCATCGGCGCCGCCGGGTTCCGCGGCACGGGCACCGATGCGCACGCCGGGATCATCGAGTGGGTCGAGGAATCGCTGCGAGCCATCCCCGGCTTCACCGTGCGTTCCGACGAGTACGAGGTGCTGCGCTGGCAGCCGATGCCGACCGGCGACCTCGCGGCAGCGGGCCGGCTGCGCGCCGACGGCCGGGACATCGCGGTCGCCGGCGCGGTGCCGTACTCGTTGCCGGCGAGCGCCGCCGCACCGTTGGCCCACCTGCCGCCGGGAGTGACGATCACCGCCGAGAACGCAGCAGGTCGAGTGGTGGTGCGCGACTTCCCGCACATCCCGGTGCCGTACGACGCGCTGCTCTCGCTGGGCCTGCACGTCACCGCCGACTGCGACGAGCTGCGCGGTCAGACCTGGGACCGGCCGGGGCTCGCCAACGAGCTCCTCGACGCCGACCTCCTCGCCGCCGGCGCCGCCGGTGCGGCTGGTGTGATCATCGCCTTCGACCTCCCGCGCGAACAGGTCGCCGGGTACTTCGAGCCGCACCGCGGCACGCACTACCGAGTCCCGGCCGTGTTCGTCGGCGTCGACGAGCGCGACGAGCTGCGGGGGAAGGCAGCATCGGGCGACACCGTCGAGATCACCGTCACCGCCGAGGTCGGGTCCGCCGCCACTCGCAACGTCATCGCCACCCTGCCCGGGCAGACGCCGGAGCGGATCATCCTCGTCACCCACACCGACGGCAACACCTGGGTCCAGGAGAACGGCATCGCCGCCCTCCTCGCACTCGGCCAGCACTTCGCCGCGCTCCCGATCGAGCAACGTCATCGCACGATCGAGCTCGCCTTCACGACCGCACACCTGCACATCTCTCGGGAGGGCTCCGCCCGCTACGCAGCCCAGCTCGACGAGCAGTACGACGACGGAAACATCGCGTTCGTGTTCGCCATCGAGCACCTCGGCGCGCGGGAGCTCGTGCCGGTGGATCGACCGGACGGCCCAGGACGTCGGCTCGAGCTCACCGCGAGTGCCGAGCCGGTGCTGTGGGCCGCGGGCCCGAGCGAGGTGCTCCGCCGCGCCGTGATCGACGCCGTCGACGGACGTCAGCTGGAGCGGGTGCTGCTCGCTCCCGGCTTCGGTGCGCCGGTCGACGGGCAGGTGCCGCGCATCGTCTCCTTCGGTGGGCTCGGCACGCACTACAACGTGCACCTCCTCCCGACCACGTCGATCATCACCGGGCCGTGGTCGCTCTGGGCGCCGGCGTTCGGCGCAGACGCGATCGACGTCGCCCGGCTGCGCCGCCAGACGCTCGCTGCCGGTGACGTCGTGCGCGCCCTCGACCGCGTGCCCCGCGAGGAGATCGCCGGCGACTACCTCGCCGACCGCGCTGCGAGGGCTGCGGGTGCGCCCGTCGGCGTCGAGCACGTGCCCGACGAGGTGGCGCCGCTCACCCCGCCTCGCTGACGAGATCGACGACGGCGTAGTCGTTGCCGTCCCAGCGGTACACCACCGGACCGTCTCCGTCGTCGACGAGCACCACCACCTCCCCACCGCCGATGTCGCCGTACGCCGCGCCGGCCGCGCGCCACGGGCTCGACGGGCCCAACGTGCGCAGGTCGGTGAAGCCGTGCTCGGTGGGCACGAGCACCACCACCTCCTCACGGCCGTCGCCGAGCTCGACCTGGAAGAACACGTGCCCGAGCACGTCCACGGACGCGCGACGTGCGTGAGCCGTGGGATCGGCCACCGGGAGCGACCAGCGGACCTCACCGTCGACGACGAAGACCGGCCCGACCGCGCCGCCGATCGGACTGAACAGCCACACGAAGCGACCCAGCCCGAGCTCGGCGTGCGAGGTGGCCACGTACGCCTCCTTGTCGCACCAGCCGCCGCACAGGCCCTCGACGGTCGCTTCGTCGATCCCGTCGGGCAGCACCGGTTGGCTTGCCGCGACGAGATCGCCGTCGTGGGTGGCGACCGGCGCGACGAGCGGGGCGAGCGGCTCGAGCTGACGTTGCGCCTCCGTTGGTGCGGCGCAACCAGCCAGTCCCATGGCGAGACAGACGACGGCACGGCGAACGGACGGGGCAAGCACCCCGACACGACGTCCTGCCTCCCGGTCGATGACGCGGCGCCGGCAGCCGACGCAACGCGATCAGGCCTTGCGGGCGACGAGCCACCAGTGGCTGGGGTTGATGCCGTCGAACACGGCGTCAGTGGTGCCGGGCACGGCGAACGGTCGACGCTTCGACGAGCGGAAGATGCGCACCTCGGTCAGCTGCCCGCTCACTCCGGCCAGCACCGCCGTCGGCTGCAGCCGGTTGGCCTGCCAGCCGACGCGAGTCGCGAGGCGGTTGGTCGCCAGTCGTTGACCGATGCCGGGCAGACGCCACAGGGCGCGCATCACCTTGCCGGCCGGCCACAGCACTGCATCGGCGGGAACCCACGTGCGGTAGTTCAACGCGATGCGGGCGCCGGGTTTGGCGATGCGCACCGCTTCGGCGGTCAGTCGCACCGCGTCATCGCCGTGGCAGTGCTGGAACGTGATGTAGCTGAACACCACGTCGGCGACGTCGGAGTCGATCTGCAGGCTGTGACCGTCGGCCACCCGAACGGTGTGCAGCCGCTCCGGGAGCCCGAACTGGGCCACGGTCTCACGGCAGCGTTCGAGGAACGCGCCGTCGAGATCGCACGCGATGACACGACCGTAGAAGCGGGTGAACGCGCACGTCATCCTCCCGATGCCCGAGCCGATCTCGACCAGCGTGGACGGGCGACCTTCCTCCGGCTCCAAGCCGAACGCTTGGACGTACGCGCCCACCTCGTGATCACCGCTGTTGACGAAGTCGGCCAGGTTGAGCTCGCTGCCGGTGCGGTTGTTGAACACCCACCCGGTCTGTCGCACGACGTCGTCGGCGCTGTGCTCGCTCTCGGACGCGCTGCCGGCCGCGTTCCACGGCACGTGCTGCTTGCGCTGGGTCATCGGCCGGCCTCGGTCATCGGTTACTTGCGCTCCGGCAGTGGTGCTGCGTAGGCCTGACCGGAGTCGAGACCGAAGGCGGTGTGCAGCGCTCGCGCGGCGCGCTCGAGGTCGGCGGCGGCGATGACGACGCTGATGCGGATCGTGCTCGTCGAGATCATCTCGATGTTGACGTCGTTGTCGGCGAGCGTGCGGAACATCGTCGCGGCGATGCCCGGGCTGCTCTTCATGCCCGCACCGACGAGGCTGACCTTGGCGATGTCGACGTCGTGGTCGACGCCCTTCGCGCCGACCTCGTCCGCCACGCGCTGCACGATCGATTCGGCGGTGGACATGTCGGCCTTCGGCATCGTGAAGCTGATGTCGGTGGTGCCGTCGTGGCTCGTGTTCTGCACGATCATGTCGACGTTGACGTTGGCCTTGGCCAACGGCTCGAACAGCGCCGCCGAGATGCCGGGGCGGTCCGGCACGGCGACGATCGTGACCTTGCTCTCGCTCATGTCGGTGACGACACCGGAGATGATCGGCTCTTCCATGGACAGCTCCTCGTCGGTGACCCACGTGCCGGGTTCCCAGGTGAAGCTGGAACGCACGTGGAGTGGAACGTTGTGGTTGCGGGCGAACTCGACGCTGCGCAGGGCCAGCACCTTGCTGCCGGCGCCTGCCATCTCGAGCATCTCGTCGAAGCTGATCCGCGGCAGCTTGCGCGCCTGGGGCACGATGCGCGGGTCGGCGGTGAAGACACCGGTGACGTCGGTGTAGATCTCGCAGGCGTCGGCGTCGAGCGCCTTGGCCAGCGCGGAGGCGGTGAGATCGCTGGCGCCACGACCCATCGTCGTGATCTCCTTGTCCACGCTGACGCCCTGGAAGCCGGCGACGACGGCCACCTTGCCCTGGGCCAGCGCCTCGCGGACGCGGTCGCCCTTGACCTCGACGATCTTCGCCTTGCGGTGCACGTTGTCGGTGATGATGCCGACCTGGCTGCCGGTGAAGCTGATCGCGTCGATGCCCAGGTTGGCCAGCGCCATCGTCATCAGCGCGGCGGTGACCCGCTCGCCGGTCGTGAGCAGCATGTCCATCTCGCGGCCGGGCTGGACGGGCGAGACGCTCTCGGCCAGGGCGATGAGGTTGTCGGTGGCCTTGCCCATCGCGCTGACCACGACGACGACGTCGTTGCCGTGACGCTTGGTGAACGCGACGTTCTCGGCAACGGCGCGGATGCGATCTGGGTCGGCGACGGAGGTGCCGCCGTACTTCTGGACGATGAGGGCCACGGGACCGACACGCTACCGGCCGCGGTTCACCCGGCGGGGTCGATCGGAACGGAAGGCGGCGATCACAGCACCGCCCAATAGGGTTGCCCGTCGTGCTCGGCCGGGTCCTCGACGAAACGTATGACCACGATGTGCGAGGCAACGTCACGTTGCTGACCGTCGGTCGCTTCGCCGGCAACGCCGCGTACCGCTTCCCCGTCCCGTTCCTGGCCACGATCGCCTCGGGGCTCCACGTCAGCCTCGGCACGCTGGGCGTCGGGCTGGCGATCACCGAGCTGGTGGCCCTGTCGGCCCCGATCGTCGGCCGGATGGTGGAGCGCACCACGCGTCGCACCTCGATGACCGCCGGACTGCTGGGGATCGCGGTCGGCGCGCTGCTCGCGGCAGCGGCGACGCACCTCTGGGTGTTCGTCGTCGCCCTGTCGATCCTCTCCGTCGCCAAGGTGACCTACGACATCGCCCTCGGCGGCTGGATCGCCGATCGCGTGCCGTTCGAGGTCCGCAGTCGCGTCATCAGCCTGACGGAGACGTCGTGGTCGCTCGGGCTCCTCGTCGGAGTGAGCGCGCTCGCGCTCGTCGTCGCCGTGTCGTCGTGGAACGTTGCCTACGTCGTCATCGCCGCGGTGGTGCTCGGCGCTGCCGCCGCCCTGCACCGGCGGCTTCCACACGAGGACCACCCGGGCGCCGTCACCGCTCACGAAGCGCAAGCGACTCGCGACAACCAGTCTCCGTGGAGGTTGATCATCGTCACCGCTGCTGCGGTCGGTGCACTGGCCGGCAGCGCGCAGTTCATGTTCGTCACGTACGGCTCGTGGCTCGAGGACGAGTTCGACTTCACACCGGCCAAGCTGGCCGCGGTCACGTTCGGCCTGGGAGCGGTGGAGCTCGTCTCCAGCATCGTCTCGGTCGGCCGCACCGATCGCTGGGGCAAGGAGCGGTGCGTGGTCATCGGCGCGGCGCTCATGGCGCCCGGCGCGGCGATCGTCGGCATCGGCGCGCACCACCTGCCGTCGATGCTCGGCGGTCTGGCCCTGTTCCTGATGGGGTTCGAGCTGGCGATCATCAGCGGCCTGCCGCTCGGCGCCCTGCTCACCCCGGGCGCTCCGGCGAAGGGCCTCGGCATGTTGATCGGCGGCGTCACGCTCACCCGCGCCGCCGTCGCGATCCCGGCGACGCGCTGGTACGAGCACCACGGCATGGCGACCTCGGCGATCGGTTCGGTCGTGCTCGCCGCGATCGCCGCGACCTTGATCACTGCGCGCGGCCGGTTGACGTGACGCAGGCCTTGCTGCTCGTGCTGGCCGGCGTTGGCGCCGGCCTCACCGGCAGCGTCGCCGGACTGGCGTCACTGATCAGCTACCCGGCGTTGCTCGCCATCGGGTTGCCGGCGGTGAGCGCCAACGTCACGAACACGATCGCGATGACGCTCGGCACGGCAGGTGCGGCCGTCGGCTCGCAGCCGGAGCTCGCCGGCCAGGGCCTGCGCGTTCGGCAGCTCTCCATCGCCTGCGCCATCGGCGGCGCGGCCGGAGGCGCGCTGCTGCTCCTCACCCCCGACGGCACGTTCGAACGGATCGTGCCGGTGCTCATCGGCCTCGCTGCGGTGGCGATCATGTTCAGCCGACAGCTGGTCGACGCCGCTGCCGCCGACCACCACGCGCATGCTCGCCGTTCGGTGGTCTGGTCGATGGGGCTGATCGGCGTGTACGGCGGCTACTTCGGTGCGGGTGCGGGCACGATGGCGCTGGCCGTGCTGCTCCTGCTGACCCACGACACGCTGCCACGCAGCAACGCGCTCAAGTCCGTGGCGTTGGGCGCCGCGAACGGCGTCGCGGCGATCGCGTTCGTGATCTTCGGCGACGTGCGCTGGACGGCCGCGCTGCCGCTCGGTGTCGGGTTGTTCGTCGGCAACACCCTCGGCCCGAAGATCGTCCGGCGCCTGCCGCCCACGCCGTTGCGCATCGGCATCGCCATCGCCGCGCTCGGTCTGGCCGTCAAGCTCGGCATCGACGCGTACAGCTGACACGTACGCTTCGACGATGTCGCGGCTGGGGGTGCTCGTCAGCACCGTCGCCCATCGGGTCCGCGGCCCCGCACAGCGGACGCGCGTGCTCGTGATCCGCAGCGACGGTTCGTGCCTGCTCGTGCGCAGCTGGTTCGGGCTGCACGCCTGGTCGCTGCCCGGCGGTGCGGCCGAGTGCGGCGAGACGTTGGAGGTGGCTGCCGTGCGCGAGCTGCGCGAAGAGACCGGCATCGCCGTCGACCCGAGCCGGCTGCAGCCGATCGGCACCGTCGACGAGGTGCCCGGCAACGGCGACACGTTCTCCGGCTTCGCGGTGCACAGCGACGACGAGCCGACGGCCCGACGCGGCCTGCGCCGGGTGGAGATCCGCGAAGCGCGCTGGTTCCAGCCCACGGAGCTCCCGGCCGATCGCTACGCCAGCATCGACACGCTGCTCAGCCGAGTGCGATGATCGGGCGATGCAGGTCGATGGGGTGCACCACGTGTCGATCAACGTGTCCGATGTGGACGCGGCGATCTCCTTCTACGTCGACGTGATCGGGCTCACCGTCCGCGGCGACCGGCCGGACTTCCCGTTCGGCGGCGCGTGGCTCGACGTCGGCGGCCAGCAGATCCACCTGATCGAAGCGCAGGTGCCCGAGCAGCGCGGCCAGCACCTGGCGTTGCACGTGCCGCACCTCGATGATGCGATCGTCGAGCTGCGCGGCCGGGGCGTGGAGGTCAGCGATCCCAAGCCCGTGGGCTCCGGACGCCAGTCGTTCCTCCACGACCCGAGCGGCAACCTCGTCGAGCTGCAGGAGCCCGCTCAGCCGCGGTAGCCGTTGGTGATCGGCAGGCGGCGGTCCTTGCCGAACGCCTTCAGGCTGACGCGCACGCCGGGCGGGCACTGGCGGCGCTTGTACTCGTTGATGTCGACGAGCCGCGTGATGCGCCGCACGATGGCCTCGTCGTGGCCGAGGGCGATGATCTCGCCGGCGGTGCGATCCTCCTCGACGTAGAGGCGCAGGATCGGGTCGAGCACCTCGTACGGCGGCAGGCTCTGGTCGTCGCGCTGATCCGGACGCAGCTCGGCCGAGGGTGGCTTGGTCAGCACGCTCTCGTTGATGATCATCCGCCCGGCGCGCTCGTTGACGTGCCGGCACAGGTCGTACACCCGCGTCTTGAGCACGTCCTTGATCACCGCGTAGCCACCGACCGAGTCGCCGTAGATCGTGAAGTAGCCGACGGCCAGCTCGCTCTTGTTGCCGGTGGTGAGCACCATCCAGCCGAACTTGTTCGACATCGCCATCAGCGTCGTGCCACGGATGCGGCTCTGCAGGTTCTCCTCGGTCAGGTCCTGCGGCCGGTCGCCGAACGCCGGCTTCGTCATCTCCAGGTACGCGGCGAATGCCGGTTCGATCGGCACGGTCAGGCACTCGATGCCGAGGGCTTCCGCCAGCGCGTACGCATCGGTCATCGAGCCGTCGCTGGAGTAGCGGCTGGGCATGCTGATCCCGTGCACGTGCTCGGCGCCGAGTGCTTCCACCGCGACGCACGCAACAATCGTCGAGTCGATGCCGCCGGACAGCGCGATGACCACGTCGGTGAACCCGTTCTTGCGGACGTAGTCGCCGGTGCCGAGCACGAGCGCGTCGTACAGCTCGGTGTCGGCCGACAGCGGTTCGGCGAACCGAGCGGGCGCGGGCGCGGCCTGCGTGATCGGCCGGTCGCTGACGAACACGACGGGCAGCTGCCCGTCGGTGCGCCGCCCGCGCGGATCGAGCAACCGCTTGCGGTAGACCGGCTCGACCTCGAGGTCGGTGATCAGGAGCTCCTCGACGAACTGCGCGGCGCGGGCGACGAGTTGCCCGTCGGCGTCGAAGACGACCGAGGCGCCGTCAAAGACGAGCTCGTCCTGACCGCACACCTGGTTGACGTAGACCAGCGCGCACGACGCGTCGGCAGCTCTCGTCGCCAGCATGCGCTCGCGTCCGGCGGCCTTGCCGGCGTGATACGGCGAGCCGTTGATGTTGATGTTCACCTCGGCACCGCCCGCCGCCTGCTCGGCCAGCGGACCGGTCGGGCTCCACACGTCCTCGCAGATGCTGATGCCGACCTTCACCCCACCGATGAGGTACAGCTCGAACGGATCGCTCTCCGCGCCGGGCGTGAAGTAGCGCGCCTCGTCGAACACCGCGTAGTTCGGCAGCAGCCGCTTGCGATACGTGCCGAGCACCTCGCCGTTGGCGCACACCGCCGCCGCGTTGTAGATGTCGCGATCGGAGGCGACGTAGCCGACGACCGCAGCGCAACGACCGGTGCGCGCCGCCACCTTCGCCAACCCGGCGAGGTTGTCGGCGACGAAACCCGGCTTCAGCACGAGGTCTTCCGGCGGGTAGCCGGTGATGGCCAGCTCGGGGAAGGCGACGATGTCGCAGCCCGCTGCCTCGGCCTCGTCGTACGCCGCGCAGATCTTGGCGATGTTGCCGTCGAGGTCGCCGACGGTGGGGTTCAGCTGGGCGAGGGCGATCCGCAGGCGAGGCACGGGCCCAGGCTATTGGCGAACCTCAGCCCTGGAAGTAACCGGCGAAGTCGCTGATGATGTGCGTGTTCATGAACGTGTAGTAGTTCGCCGCACCAGCGCCCAGCCCGGTGATCGAGAACGCAGCACGCGTCTGGCCGCTGCCGGTGGCGTTGCCGTTGCTCACGTCCGGGCGCGTCGGCGCGGTCGTCGGCCACGACGTGATGAACCCGGCACCGATCGTCTCGGTGATGGTGAGGTTCTGTGCGATCGCGATCGCGTTGTCGGGCACGTCGGTGGCGTTGAACGTCTGCGTCACGCCGATGCCGCCGTGGAGGAGGCCCTTGTTCGAGCGCGAGTCGATCTCGCGCACCGACGGCAGCGACACGAACAGACCGGTGGTGCTGCTCGACGCGCCGCCACCGGTGAAGTAGCCGACGACGTCGACGAGCACGTTGGCCGTCTTGAACAGCTGGAGGTCGATGCTGCCGTCCGCGCCCACGGGCACCACAGCGAGGTTGGCGCGCGTGTCGCCGAAGCCGTTGACGTTCACCGTCGACGTGTTCGGCACCGCGTCACCGTGTCGGTAGGCCACCGCGTAGCCGCCATCGGGGACGGCGTCGCCGCTGAGCGCGGTGACGATCACCGCGACCGCACTCGTCCCGGCAGGCACGCCCGCCGCCGAGCTGACCACCGGCACGTTGACCACGCCGAGCGTGGTGGTCCCGGTGCGGGTGTACGTGTTGCCGGTCGCCGACGGGTTGCGCGTGTCGGCGATCCGCAACGGCGACGTCGCCGTGAAGCGACCTGCGGTCGTGGCGCCCGACGTGTCGAAGAAGCCGAGGACGTCGACGACCACGTCGGCGGTCACCGACGACATGATGATCGTCTTGCCGTCGGCGTCGAGCGGCACGATCGCCGAGTTGGCCACCACCTCGGACGCGGACGCGTTGAGGTTCGACGACGCGGGGCGAGTGGTGCGCGGTGTCCACGACGACACGAACCCGGGGCCCTGCGTGCTGGCGAAGGTGAGGTTGACCAGCGCGGCCCGAGCGGTGCCCGACGGCGGGTTCAGGTCGACGAGTCGCGTCGTACCGGCGCGGATCGGGCCCGTATCGGCGCCCGCGTTCCGAGTGTCGAAGACGCGATCGGACGTCGCCAGCGGCGTGTACTTCATCGCCCCGGGCGACGGTGCAGCGGCGGTGTTGTAGGTGATCTTGCGCACTTGACCGTTGCCGGCGTTGACGTACCACAGCGCCCACCCGGTCGGGCCGAGCACGAAGTTGAGGTCGCTGACGTAGCCGGCGCTGGCGAGGAACGGCTCGACGAAGTTGGCCGTGCCGTTGGCCGCGCGGAAGACGACCTTGCCGGGATCGGCGTCGGCGAGGAAGTAGCCGCCGTCGTACTCGGTCGGCCACGCGCCGTTCGGCACGAACGCCGCGCCGGTGATCACGTCACCACCGGTCGACGGGTTGTGCGGGTAGTCGAGGATCGGTTGCACGCAGACGTTCGTGCCGGTCGGGCGGCAGTACGTCACCGTGCGCGAGTCGGTGTCGCTCGTCGGCGACGCGCACGGGGTGCCGTTCGCCGACTGCGCGCAGATGCCTTCACGCGCCGGCCACCCGTAGTTCGCGCCGGCCTGGCCGAGGTCGACCTCTTCGCGCTTGTTCTGGCCGACGTCGTTGATGTTGAACCTCGTCGTGCCGGTGTTCGTGTCGAAGGCGAAGCGGTAGGGGTTGCGAAGTCCCCACGCGTAGATCTCCTTGCACCACGTCGTCGGCGTGGCTGCGTTGCCACCGCGCATGCGGCAATCGGTCGCGCCAGGGAAGCCCGTCAACGGGTTGCTCGGCGGGGCGAACCCGGTGTTGCGGTCGACGCGCAGGATCTTGCCGTTCAACAACGACAGGTCCTGCGCCGCAGTGTTCTGTCCGTTGTCGCACGACGTCGCTTGCGTGCGCGCGTTGCAAGCGCCATCGCCGACCGAGATGTAGAGGAAGCCGTCGTTGCCGACCTCGAGGTCGCCGCCGTTGTGGTTGCCCGGGTTCGTCGGCAGGTTGTCGACGAGCACGACCTCGGAACCGCCGATGATCGAGTTGCCCGCCATCGTGAACCGGCTGACGCGGTTCACGCAGCCGCTCGGGATCGCGACGCTGACGCCGACCGAGCGGGTGCGGTAGATGTAGACGAACCCGTTGACGGAGAAGGCCGGATCCGTGGCGAAGCCGAGCAGTCCCTGCTCGCTGTTGGTGCACGTTCCGCCGAACGTGATCGCCGCCGGCAACAACGCGCCCGCCTGGTCGATGATGCGAACGGCCCCACCCTTGGACAGCACGACGACCCGACCGTCGGGCAGCCCGACGACCGTTGTCGGGCTCGACACCGTGGTGACCAACGTGTCGGTGAACCCGGACGGAACGGCAGCCGAGGCCACCGAGACGGGCGAGACCGCTGGCACGAGGCCGCCGAGAGCGAGCATCGCTGCAGTGGTGAGGATGAGCCAACGACGCACGACGCGCCTCCCGAATTCGTAGGTTCCCGTACCCGACCGCTCCGGCGACCCTAGCGGCGGAGGTCCGCGGACGACCGTCAGGAGTGCGTCAGGAGTGCGTCACGAGTTCCTGTGGGTCGGCTCTGGTCAGCACACCGCATCGCCCGGCAGCACGGCCACCGCGCTCAGCGTGTACAGCACGTCGGCGTCCTGGAACACGGTGTTCGACTTCGCCGCGACGAGCACCGACGTGACCGCGTTCTCCGAGCTCTTCGCGCACGTGCCGGCATCGACGAGCCGCACCTTGGCGTCGGCCGGCCAGGCGATGATCTCGGGCTTCGGGTCCTGCGCGTCGACGTTCGCCTGATCGGTGACGAGGGCCTGGAAGCGGTACTCCGTCGCCTGCAGCACCGATTCCGGGCCGAGGTTCTCGGCGCCGGCGATCTTCGGCAGGTCGCTGATCAGCTGCACGAACTGGCTCAGCTTCTCGCGCTGCGGGGTCAGCTCCTTGGTCGGGTTGCCCGACTCGTCGATGGCCATCCCGAGCGCGTTGGCGCGGTGCTCGAACGCACCGCCCTTGGCGTTGAGGATCAGCACCGTGTCGGGCACGTCGGCCACCTGCAGATCGGCGGTGTAGTCCGGCGGCGGCGCGAGCAGACCGGCTTCCCCGGCCAGGTCGAGCACGCGCTGGATCCCCGCTTCGGTGATCGTGCGGGTGGTGATCGCCGGGAGCAACGCACCCGGGAACTCCATCGTCGTCGCGCCAGGGGCGAAGACGTGCCCATCGCCACTGATCAACAAGCTCGGCACGTTGCTGAAGGCGAACCCCATCGGCACGAAGCCGCCCTCGTAGCCGAGGCGCAGCACGACGTCGTCGGCTCCGGTCAGGTGGTCGATGCCGGTCACGCCGGGGGTGCCGTCCGAGTTCGTGCTCGGCGAGCCGGAGCTCTTCGAGTCGTCACCGCAGGCGGCGAGGATGGCGGCAAGGGCGGGGGTGGCAACGAGGCCGGAGAGGAACGTCCGTCGGTTCATGGCAGCTTCGACGTACGCGCCGACCCCGCTGGTTCCATCCCCGTTCGGGGGCCCGGCTTCACAGAGCGTTCACATTGGGGCAACGGGACGGAAATCGCCTGTTGACAGCCTGGCGCCGCCCCTGACCACCCGAGAAAAGGACCGCTGTGGCGTACCAAGCTGAATACATCTGGATCGACGGCGCGACGCCGACTCCTCAACTCCGGAACAAGACGAAGATCCTGGCCGACGGCAAGGAGCCGCCGATCTGGGGCTTCGACGGTTCGTCGACCGAGCAGGCCACGGGCGAGGCCAGCGACTGCATGCTCAAGCCGGTGTTCACCTGTCCGGACCCGATCCGCGGTGGCAACAACATCCTCGTGCTCTGCGAGGTCTACCTCGCCGTCGAGGGCAAGCCGCACCCGACCAACACCCGTGCGGCCGCCGAGAAGGCCGCGAAGAAGTACGCCAAGCAGGAGATGATCTTCGGCATCGAGCAGGAGTACACGATGCTCAAGCCCGACGGCACGCCGCTCGGCTTCCCCCCCGGCGGGTACCCCGGCCCGCAGGGCCCGTACTACTGCGGCGTCGGCACCGGCCGCGTCGTGGGTCGCGAGATCATCGAAGAGCACACCCAGGCGTGCATGGATGCCGGTCTGATGATCGAAGGCACCAACGCCGAAGTGATGCCCGGTCAGTGGGAGTTCCAGATCGGCGCCGCTGACTCGCTGACGGTCAGCGACCACCTGTACGTCGCTCGCTGGTTGCTGCACCGCATCGCCGAGGACTACGACGTGGTGATCTCGTTCGCCGCCAAGCCCGAGAAGGGCGACTGGAACGGCGCCGGCGCGCACACGAACTTCTCGACGAAGGCGATGCGCGAGGGCTACCCGGCCATCGAGGCCGCCTGCAAGGCGATCGGCAAGAAGGTCGACCTGCACATCAAGGGCTACGGACACGACATCGAGAGCCGCCTCACGGGCGCCCACGAGACCGCCCCGTACAACAAGTTCAGCTACGGCGTCTCCAACCGCGCCGCCAGCATCCGCATCCCGTGGCAGGTGGCCAAGGACGGCAAGGGCTACGCCGAGGATCGTCGCCCGAACGCCAACTGCGACCCGTACACGGTCACGCGCCTCATCGTGGAGACGGTCTGCGGCGCTGCCGCCGGCTGAAACGTCACCACCTCAGCAACCATCGTTCAGTGTCGAACGGGGGCCGGTCGGCCCCCGTTCGCGCTTTTCGGAACCGTGGCAACACGGCAAGACTGATCACATCGAGAAGAACCAGAGGTCGTCAGTGCTCGAACAGCAACGTGATTACGTGCTCCGCACGGTGGAGGAGCGCGGCGTCCGATTGATCCGGCTGTGGTTCACCGACATCCTCGGCAACCTCAAGAGCTTCGCCATCAGTCCGGCTGAGCTGGAGAACGCGCTCGAAGACGGGATGACGTTCGACGGCTCGTCGATCGACGGCTTCAGCCGCATCCAGGAGAGCGACGTGCTCGCCATCCCGGATCCGAACACCTTCGAGGTGCTGCCGTGGGGCGACCCGAAGGCCACCGAGGCCCGCGTCTTCTGCGACATCCACAAGCTCGACGGCACCCCGTTCGAGGGCGATCCGCGTCAGGTGCTGCGCCGCAACCTGCAGGCCGCGCACGACCGTGGCTACACGTTCTACGTCGCCCCCGACCTCGAATTCTTCTACTTCGCCCCGCCGGAGAAGGGCCAGGCGCCGGTGCCCTTGGACGAGGCCGGCTTTTTCGACCTGACCACGACTGACGTGTCGGGCAGCCTGCGCAAGCAGACGATCCGCACGCTCGAGACGATGAGCATCCCCGTCGAGTACTCCTTCCACGAGGACGCACCGAGCCAGCACGAGATCGACCTGCGCCACACCGACGCGCTGACGATGGCCGACAGCATCATGACGTTCCGGCTCGTCGTGCGCGAGGTGGCGGCGAGCCACGGCGTGCACGCGACGTTCATGCCCAAGCCGCTCGAGGGCGTGCAGGGCAGCGGGATGCACGTGCACCTGTCGCTGTTCACCGGCGAGGCCAACGCCTTCCACGACGACGACGACCCGTACAACATGTCGCCCGTCGCCAAGAGCTTCATGGCCGGGCTGCTGCACCACGCCGCCGAGATCACCGCGATCACCAACCAGACCGTCAACAGCTACAAGCGACTGGTGCCCGGGTTCGAGGCGCCGGTGCACATCAGCTGGGCCCGCAACAACCGCAGCGGCCTGATCCGGGTGCCGATCCCCAAGCGCGGCAACCCCAGCGCCACGCGCATCGAGTACCGCTCGCCCGATCCGGCGTGCAACCCGTACCTCGCCTTCAGCGTGCTGCTCGCGGCCGGCCTCCGTGGCGTGAGCGAGGGCTACGAGCTGCCGGTCGAGGCCGACGCCAACCTGTTCGAGATGGACGACGCACAGCTGCAGAAGCTCGGCATCGACCAGCTCCCGCAGTCGCTCAGCGACTCGTTGAAGGTGATGGAGCGGTCGACGCTCGTGCAGGAAGCACTGGGCGAGCACATCTTCGAGTGGTTCCTGCGCAACAAGCGCAACGAGTGGCGGGCCTACAAGACCCACGTCAGCGCGTTCGAGCACGACCGCTACCTGAAGGCGCTCTGACCGTGGACCTGGTGGTCGTCTACCCGGAGCCACCGCCGCCGGACCTGGCGCGCACGCTCGATCTCGCCGGCTACCGCTGGAAGGCGATCGGCAGCGCCGACGACATCGGCCGCAACGAGCCCGCCGCCGGTTGGGCCGGTGCGGTGGTCGCCTGCGACGCCGACCCCGAGGGCGCGTGGGCGTTCTGCCGCGCGCTGCGCAAGCGCGACGTGCCGATCCGCCTGCTGCTGCTCGTCGGTGGCAGCCAGCTGAGCGACCTCGAGCTGCGCGACGACCTGTTCGACGACTTCTGCCTCACCCCGTTCCACCCCGTCGAGGTCGAGGCCCGGCTGCGGCACCTGTTCTACCGCGGCAACGCCGAGGTCCGTTCGGAGATGGTCGAGTACAGCGGCCTGGCCCTGAACCTGGAGACCTACCAGGCCTCGATCGAGGGTCGCCCGCTCGACCTGACGTACATGGAGTACGAGCTGCTCAAGTTCCTCGCCCAGAACCCCGGCAAGGTCTTCACCCGCGAGATGCTGCTCAGCCGGGTGTGGGGCTACGAGTACTACGGCGGCGCCCGCACCGTCGACGTCCACATCCGCCGCCTGCGCGCCAAGCTCGGCGAAGAGCACGCCAACCTCATCCAAACCGTCCGCAGCGTCGGCTACCGCTTCGGCCAATCCCGCTGGTCCAGCTCCTGACCCACGCATCGTGCCGGCCGCGGAACCGGGGCTCGAAAGGTCGCTCAGCGCACGTTCAAGCCCCGACTTCCGAGCGGCGAGCGACGTAGATCTGCGTCAGCTCCTCGAGCAGGTCGGACATCACGAGGAGATCGAGCGCTGTAACCCGGTCGATCTGCCAACCCAGCTGATGCGCTTGCCGGTCGCGTCGACGATCGCGAGTCCCGCCCTCGAGCAAGAGGTGGTCCGGATGCACGTCGATCTCGATCCCCCATCGGATCGATGGCACGCTCAGGTCGAGGCGTGCCCGGCGACCGTTGGGAAGATCGAGCCACGTCGCCTGCGCTTCGACCGGGATCCCTCGGGCCTGCATCGCCTGTCCGAGCTCGACCTCTCGGTGCGACTCCAACGGTCCGCCCGGAAGCCGATTCGCGAGTGTGGTGAGGAACTGTCGCGAGCCCGGTCGAGACGTCCGAGCCAGACGATGCGCCGTTGCGACCAACGCATCGATGCTGCACCGCTTCTCATGGAGCAGCTGCTCGACGACCGAGGCATGGTCCAGCGCACCGAGGTCGGCTGCGAGGTCGAACGCGAGCCGGCACGCTGAGGCGACGCGGATCCCGTCGACGCGCTCGCGCACGTCGACGTCTTCGATCACGGTCGAACACCGGACAACGACCCCTCGACGGTCGAAGCTCTGACCATGCGGAACGGCGAAGTGCAGTCGGTCGTCCTTGGGCATTCTTCGCACCACGTTGAGCCGTCCGCCTGTCGGCCCGGTGATGAAGCCATCCGGCCGACTCGCGCAGAGCACGACACATCGCGACTCGAGCGTCACCGGAGCCGTGGCGATGCGGTGCACTCCACGTTCCTCTCGGATCAGCAGGCCGGTCGCGACCAACGTCCTGATCGTTCTGGGCGAGACTTCGAAGCGTTGCATCACCTCGGTCGTGATGATGCCGTGATGGCGGCGTAACCACTCGAAAGCAGCGGGCGAGAGCGTGGGCATGGCTTCTCCTCGGACAGAACTCGAGTCGGGGGAAGCCGCGTCGCACGGTAGCGGTGATCCCGGCCGTCGCAACCGGGGCCTGAAAGTGCACTCAGCGACCCTGCGAGCCCCCACTTGCCCAAGGCGGTCGGTGACGCGGTTACAGTGGCGGGGCCGGGCACCTCACACCCCTCGAGGAAGGCAACCCACATGAGCGATTTCGTGCCGACGCCCGCGCACAAGTTCACCTTTGGTCTCTGGACGGTCGGCAATCGTGGCCGCGACCCGTTCGGGCTCGAAGTCCGTGACGCACTCGACCCGGTGCACACCGTGCACAAGCTGGCCGAGATCGGCGCCTACGGCGTCAACTTCCATGACGACGACCTCGTGCCGTTCGGGTCGTCGAACCAGGAGAAGGAGAAGATCCTCAAGCAGTTCCGCAAGGCGCTGGACGAGACCGGGCTCAAGGTCCCGATGGCCACCACGAACCTCTTCGGGCAGCCCGTCTTCAAGGAGGGTGCGTTCGTCGCCAACGACCCGCGCGTCCGCCGCTACGCGGTGAAGAAGACGTTCGAGGCGATCGACATGGGTGTCGAGCTCGGCGCCGAGATCTACGTCATGTGGGGCGGCCGCGAGGGCACCGAGGTCGACGCGGCGAAGGACACACGCCTCGCCCTCGACCGTCTCGCCGAGGCCGTCAACCTGTGCTGCGCCCACGCCCGCGAGCGCGGCTACGCGCTGAAGTTCGCCATCGAGCCGAAGCCCAACGAGCCCCGCGGCGACATGCTGCTGCCGACGGTCGGGCACGCGCTGGCGTTCATCAACGAGCTCGAGTGGCCGGAGATGGTCGGCCTCAACCCTGAGTTCGCCCACGAGACGATGAGCGGTCTCAACTTCACACAGGCGATCGCCCAGACGCTGTGGCAGGGCAAGCTCTTCCACATCGACCTCAACGCCCAGCGCCCTGGCAAGTTCGACCAGGACTTCCGCTTCGGCAGCGAAGGCATCCGCGACGCGTTCTACCTCGTGCGTCTGCTCGAGGACGCCGGCTACGACGGCATGCGCCACTTCGACGCGCACGCCTACCGCACCGAGGACGCCGAGGGCGTGTGGGAGTTCGCACGCGGCTGCATGCGCACCTACCTGATCCTCGCCGAGAAGGCCGAGCGGATGAAGACCGACCCGGAGATCCAGGCGGCGATGCGCGTCGCCAAGGCGCACGAGCTGTCGATCCCGACGTCGCCCGACGGGCTCGGCGCGGCGGCCCTCGCCAGCATCCGCAACGAGGACGCCGACATCGCCGAGCTCGCTGCGCAGGGCTACGGCCACGAGCGCCTCGATCAACTCGTCAACGAGTTGCTCCTCGGGGTGCGCTGAGTTCAAGCTGGCGCGATGCCGTTGATCGCCGGCGTCGACTCGTCGACGCAATCCACGAAGGTCGAGATCCGAGACGCCGACACCGGTGAGGTGCGCGGGCGCGGCAGCGCGCCGCACCCGCCGGTGCACCCGCCGCGCAGCGAGCAGGATCCGGCCGCGTGGTGGTCGGCGTTCGAAACGGCCTTCGCCGCGGCGGCAGCGCAAGCGGGCACCACGAACGTCGACGCGATCAGCGTCGCCGGGCAGCAGCACGGCATGGTCGTCCTCGACGCCGACCGCAACGTGATCCGCCCGGCGAAGCTGTGGAACGACACCGAGACGGCGCCCGATGCGGGCTGGTTGATCAAGCAGCTCGCCTCGCCCGATCGCGACGGCACCGCGGCGTGGGCGGCAGCCGTCGGCTCGGTCCCCGTCGCCAGCTTCACGAGCACCAAGCTCAGCTGGCTGCACCGCAGCGAGCCCGAATCGTGGGCCCGCCTGGCCCACGTGGTGCTCCCCCACGACTGGCTCACCAGCAAGCTCACGGGCGAGCTCGTCACCGACCGCGGCGACGCCAGCGGCACCGGCTACTGGAGCCCGAGCGCCGGCGAGTACCGCTGGGACGTCCTCGCCCTGATCGACAAGGACCTCGACTGGTCCACCGTCGTCCCGCGCGTGCTCGGCCCCACCGAGCAGGCCGGCACGTGGAACGGCGCGGTCGTCGGGCCCGGCACGGGCGACAACATGGCGGGCGCGCTCGGGCTCGGGCTGCGGCCCGGCGACGCGGTGATCTCGATCGGCACGAGCGGCGCGGTCTACACGGTCAGCGATCGCCCGACCGCCGACGCGTCGGGTCTCGTCGCCGGGTTCGCCGACGCCACGGGGCGCTACCTCCCGTTGGCGTGCACGCTCAACGCGGCGAAGGTGATCGACGCGATGACCGCGCTGCTCGGCGTCGACCACACCACGTTCGACGCGCTTGCCGAGGCGAGTGCGGCCGGCGCCGGCGGCCTCACGCTGATCCCGTACTTCGACGGTGAGCGCACGCCGAACCTGCCGAAGGCGACCGGCGTGCTCGCCGGGTTGCGCAGCGACGTCAGCCGCGAGCAGGTCGCCAGGGCGACGATCGAGGGCGTCGCCTGCCACCTCCTCGACGCCCTCGACGCCGTGCGCGCCCACGCCGACGTCACCGGTCGGGTCGTCCTCGTCGGTGGTGGTGCCCGCTCGGCGAGTCTGCGCCAGGCGATCGCCGACCTCTGCGATCGGCCCGTGTTCGTGATCGACGAACCCGAAGCGGTGGCCACCGGCGCGGCCGTCCAAGCAGCCGCTGTCCTGGCTCGATGCACCCCCGCCGACATCGCTGAACGGTGGCAGCTGGGCACCGCTGAGCTGGTGGAACGCGCCACGAACGACACCGCCGGCGACACCGTCCGCGACCAGTACGCAGCTCAGCGCGACCACGCCTTTCCGGCGACCTGAGCGCTCCCGGCGAGCGACGGCCGGATGAACGGACTGGAAATCCGCGCTTTACAACCGACTTTGTTCGGAGTAAGAACTAAGTCTGCAAGCGATCAACGGTCGCAGATGGGGGATCACACGTGGGGGAATCGCGTGCGGTGTGCCAACAGCGTTCGACGCGGTCGTTGCGCTTGCGAAGCGTGAAACAACCAACCGCAAGGGAGCACACATGAAGAGGTCCATCCGGATCGCCTCGTACCTCACCGTCGGCAGCCTGGCGCTGCTGAGCGCGTGTGGCAGCGACGAGAAGAGCGACAACACGGCCGCACCGGGCACCTCGCCCGCGGCCACCACCCCGGCAGGCACCACCCCGGCAGGCACCACGCCCGCCGGTGGCGGCGGCAAGGTCGGCGTCATCCTCCCCGACTCGAAGAGCTCGGACCGCTGGGAGACCGCTGACCGCCCGTACCTCGAGGAGGCCTTCAAGGCCGCCGGTCTCGAGTACGACATCCAGAACGCAGAAGGCGACGCGGCCAACATGGCCACCATCGCCGATCAGATGATCACCAACGGCGTGACCGTGCTGATGATCGTCAACCTCGACAGCGAGTCCGGCGCGCAGATCGAGCAGAAGGCCGCTGACGCGGGCGTGAAGACGATCGACTACGACCGCCTCACCCTCAACGGCTCGGCCTCCGTCTACATCTCGTTCGACAACGTGCAGGTCGGCACGCTGCAGGGCGAAGGCCTCGTCAAGTGCCTCAGCGACAAGAAGGTCGAGAAGCCGGCCATCGCCGTGCTGAACGGCTCGCCGACGGACAACAACGCCACGCTGTTCAAGCAGGGCTACGACGCGGTGCTGAAGCCGCACTTCGACTCCGGTGAGTACACGCTGGTCGACGACCAGTCCGTGCCGGAGTGGAACAACGAGAAGGGTGGCCAGATCTTCGAGCAGATGCTCACGGCCGCTGGTGGCAAGGTCGACGGCGTGCTCGCCGCCAACGACGGCCTCGGTGGCGCTGCCATCACGGTCCTCAAGGCCAACAACCTGCAGGTGCCCGTCACCGGTCAGGACGCCAGCGTCGACGGTCTGCGCAACATCCTCACCGGCGATCAGTGCATGACCGTCTACAAGGCTGTGAAGACCGAGGCCGAAGCAGCTGCTGCTGCGGCGATCGCTCTGGCCAACGGCGAGGAGCCCGCTGCCACTGGCACGGTCACCGACACCGAGGCCGGCCGCGAGGTCCCCGCCGTGCTCGCCACCCCGGTGGCGATCTACCTCGACAACGTCAAGGACGTCATCGACGACGGCTACCAGACCAAGGAAGCCGTCTGCAAGGGCCTCGAAGCGGAGTGCACCGCAGCTGGCATCAGCTGACGAAGACGTCGTGTTGAGTCGTCGGGCCGGCGCCGCTGCTGGCCCGACGACTCCATGACATCGACCTCGGTCGACAAGGTTTCCCCCCTGATCCGGTGGCGTCGGCTCTGCCCGGTGTCGGCGCCACCGAAACAGTGGGTGCAGCGCGTTCCCTCACTTCCCTTCCTCCCGGAGACACCTGCTGTGACAAGCCCTACTCTTCACAACATGGACATCGACCAGGGGGCTGGTTCGAAGGTTGCGTCGACGGACACCGTCGCACCGATCTTCGAGCTGCATGGTGTGAACAAGAGCTTCGGTGCCGTGCACGTGCTGCACGACGTGGACTTCACGGTCTACCCGGGGCAGGTGACCGCACTCGTCGGCGACAACGGCGCCGGCAAGAGCACGATGATCAAGTGCATCACCGGCATCTACGGCATCGACTCGGGGACGACCGAGTTCAACGGTGAGCCGGTCGCCATCCACAGCCCACGCGATGCTGCCGCACTCGGCATCGAGGTCGTGTACCAAGACCTGGCGCTGTGCGACAACCTCGACATCGTCCAGAACATGTTCCTCGGTCGAGAGCGTCGGCGCTTCGGCATGCTCGACGAACCGACGATGGAGAAGCTGGCTCGAGAGACGCTCGCCAGCCTGTCCGTGCGCACCGTGAAGAGCGTGCGCCAACTCGTCGGCAGCCTGTCGGGTGGACAGCGTCAGACCGTGGCCATCGCCAAGGCCGTGCTGTGGAACTCGAAGGTCGTCATGCTCGACGAACCGACCGCAGCGCTCGGCGTGGCCCAAACCCGCCAGGTGCTCGACCTCGTCCGCCGCCTGGCCGATCAAGGCCTCGGCGTCGTGCTCATCTCGCACAACATGAACGACGTGCTCGAGGTGGCCGACAACATCTGCGTGCTGTACCTCGGGCGTGTCGCCGCTCAGGTGCACACGAAGGACGTCACCCACTCGCAGATCGTCGAACTGATCACACTCGGACGCAGTGGCGACATCGGACTCGCCAAGCGCGAAGCAGAAACGGCGACCGTCTGATGGCGACGAACGACGACATCGAAGTGACGCCGGCCGTTGCGGTCAGCGACTTCGGCAGCGACAGCGGGGCGACCACGCTGCGCGCAGCAGGCGGCGCGTACGTCGCCCGACTGCGCAGCGGCGACACCGGCGTCGTGCCGGCGATGGGCGGCCTCGTCGTCCTGTTCCTGATCTTCACGTTCACGAAGGAGAGCTTCCTCACCGACCTCAACTTCGCCAACCTGCTGCAGCAGGCGACGTGGCTGACCGTGCTGGCGATGGCCGTGACGTTCGTGCTGCTCCTCGGCGAGATCGACCTCGCCGCCGGCGCCACGATGGGCGTCACCTCGGCGATCGTCTACCTGCGCGTCAAGAACGGCGTGCCGATCGGCGCCGAGCTCCTCGTCGCGATCATCCTCGGTGCCGCGCTCCTCGTCGGCATCGGCAGCCAGCTGCGCAAGGCGGGACGGCCGTCGAACATCGCACTGGCCATCGGCGCAGTCGTCGGCATCGTCGTCGGCGTGCTGCTGGTCGCGTTCGCTCCCACGGTGATGATCGCGATCCTGCTCGGCATGATCGTCGGCGTGGCGATGGGCGCCTTCACCGGCTTCCTCGTCGCGAAGGTCGGCATCCCGAGCTTCGTCGTCACCTTGGCGCTGTTCCTCGCGTGGCAGGGCCTGCTGCTGAAGATCGCCAAGGAGGGCGGCTCGATCCGCATCGACGACAAGTTTCTTCGGTCGCTGTCGAACTCGCCGATGCGGCCGGCCCTCGGTTGGGTCCTGTTCGTCGTCGTCGTCGGTGGCTTCGTGCTGATGTCGCTCGTGACACGCGGTTCGCGCGTCCGCAAGGGCGTGTCGGCACAGGCGCTCAGCGTCATCGCCGCCAAGACCGTCGCGCTCGCCGCGGTGTGGGCGTTCGTCACGTTCCGGTTGAACCACAACCGCGCGCTGCCCAACGCCGTGCGCCCGCTGCGCGGCGTGCCGTACGTCGTGCCGCTGGTGCTCGTGCTGGCCGTGCTGCTGACGTTTCTGCTCAACCGCACCGCCTGGGGTCGTCACCTCTACGCCGTCGGCGGCAACGCCGAGGCGGCTCGCCGCGCCGGCATCAACGTCGCCCGGCTGCGCCTCTCGGCGTTCGCCATCGTCGGCTTCCTCGCCTCGATCGCCGGCCTCGTCTACGGCTCGCGCGTCGGCTCGGTCACCCCGCAGACCGGTGCGGGCGACGAATTGCTGCGCGCCGTCGGTGCCGCAGTGGTGGGCGGCGTCAGCCTCTTCGGCGGACGCGGCAAGGTGGTCTACGCGATCATCGGCGGGCTGGTGATGGCCACCATCGAGAACGGTCTCGGGCTGTACAAGACGATCCTCGGAGCCGACGTCGACGCCGGCTTCAAGTTGATGGTCGCCGGTGCCGTGCTGTTGCTCGCCGGTGGTGTCGACGCTCTCACACGCCGCGGCGCGGCGGCCTCGCGCTGACATCGTGCTGCGCGCCGACAGCAGTGCACCCGCTGGACACGGCGCGGTCCGACGGCACAACCTCGCGCTCGTCCTGCAACTGCTGAGCGAGCACGGCCAGCTCTCCCGCGCAGCGATCGCCAGCACGACCGGTCTCACCCGAGCCACCACGTCCAGCCTCGTCGCCGACCTGATGGAGCGCGGCCTCGTGCGCGAGCTCGGCGTCGCCGCGGATCAGCGAATGGGCCGCCCGGCAACGATGCTCGAGGTCGACGGCTCGCACGCGGCCGCCATCGGCATGGAGCTCAACGTCGGTGCGATGACCACGTCGGTGCTCGACCTCGGCGGACGTGTGCTGTTCGAACGACGCCGCCCGATGCGCAGCGAGCAGCGGCCCTCGAACGAGATCGTGGTCGAGGTGCTGCGCGAGATCGACGAGGTCCGCGGTCACCTCGACGGGGTCGCGATCATCGGCATCGGGTTGGCCATCGCCGGCCTCGTCGATTCGCGGACCGGCGTCGTGCACGTGGCCCCGAACCTCGGCTGGCGCAACGAGCCGTTCGGTGAGCTGCTTCGCGCGGCGATGCACGATGCTGGCCTCGTCGACGTGCCGATCATCCTCGACAACGAAGCCAACTTCGGCGCGTTCGCCGAGCTCACGCAAGGCGGCGCGGTCGGCGTCGACGACTTCATCTACCTCCTCGGCGAGGCCGGTGTCGGTGGTGGCGTGGTCAGTGGCGGACGGCTGATGCGCGGTGCAACCGGCTACGCCGGTGAGATCGGGCACATGACCCTGGTGCGCGACGGCGACCCGTGCGGCTGTGGCTCGCACGGCTGCTGGGAGACGCTCGTCGGGTTGACGCCGATGCTGCGCCGCGCCGTGCCCGACATCGCCGATCGCGTCGCCGACGACGACTCGCTGAACCCGGAGGCGAAGATCGCCTTCATCGTCGAGCGTGCCGAAGCGGGCGACCAGACGGCGCTGTGCACCCTGCACGAGGTCGGCGAGTGGTTGGGGATCGGCGTCGGCAACCTCATCGACATGTTCAACCCGAGCCTGGTGATCATCGCCGGCGCGCTGGCCGAGGTGGCCCCGTGGGTGATCCCGCCCGCGCACGAGGTGCTGCGCGATCACACGGTGGCCTCCAACGAGGCAGGATGCGTCATCGAGACGTCGTCGCTCGGCTTCCGCGCCGCGTCGCTCGGCGCTGCGTTGCAGTGCATCCAGCGCGTGCGCGACGACCCGACGTCGGTCCGGCGCCGCGCCGGCTGATCAACGAACGGCGACGGCCGCGTTGGTGACGAGCGAGGCGAAGACGAGTCGGCCGTTCTTGTTCGGGTGCAGGCCGTCGGAGCTCAGCACGCGCTGCGCCGGATCGGTGGCTGCGGTCCACCAGTCGGCGATCTCGGCGTGCCCACGATCTTCCATGCGCCCGCGCAGCACGTCGTTGAACATCGCCGTCTGCTTGTCTTCGCCGGGGCGGTAGACGTCGGCCCACACGAGCGGGCGATCCGCCGGCAGCATCGAGGTGATCTCGTCGATCAACGAGCCGTACGACTCGGCGTCGGGGTACTGGCCGACGTCGTTGGTGCCGAGCGCGACGACCCACACGTCGGGGTCGACGCCGTCGGCGATCAGTTGGTAGATCACCTTCACGCCGGCCAACGGCGAGCCCTTGCCGTCGCCGACGTCGATCCGCCGGCTGTGCTTGCCGTCGATGTGCACGTCGGTGAACCCGGCAGCGGCCAGCGTCTCGTTCAGCGCGTCCGTGCTGCCCTCGGTGATCGAGTCGCCGATCACGGCGATCGAGGTGCGCTTCTTGGCGACCGGTGTCAGCTGCGGCAACCCACCGCCGACAGCGGGAGCCGCCGCGTCAGGTCCGGCGGCAGAGCCGTCGTGGCGCGTCGTGCAGCCGGCCGCGGCCGCGAGCGCGGCAACGAGGAAGGCGCGTCGGCTCAGGGGCATCGCACCAGTGTGGTCGACCGGCCAGCGGAGTTGGCGGCGCGTGGCACGGGTCACGTATCGAGCTGTTGGATCCTCCGCGCGTGTGCGGCGTGCAGGCGCAGCTGCTCGTCGAGCCCCGAATGGGTGGGCACGCCGTCGCGCACGACGAAGCGCCCGTGCACCACGGTGTGCCACGCGCTGATCGGCCCGCTGCGCAGCCACGCCTCGATGGGGTCGGCCACGGCTCCGGAGTACGACGGCCCGGTGAGGCGCCACACGGCAACGTCGCCGACTGCGCCAGGCGACAGCTGCCCGATCTCGCCGAGGCGGCCGAGGCAACCGGCGCCGCCGAGCGTCGCCACCTCCAGCGCCATCCGCGCCGTTCCTGCGGCAGCGCCGTCGCGCAGCTTGGCCAGCAGCATCGCCTGACGCGCCTCGAGCCACAGCGATGCGCTGTCCGCCGACGAGGACCCGTCGACGCCGAGACCGACGTGCACGCCTGCAGCACGCATCGGCACGATCGGGGCGATGCCCGACGACAGGATCAGGTTGCTGCTCGGGCAGTGGGCCACGCCGATGCCGGCCGCACCGAGGCGACGCACCTCGTCCTCGTTGGGCTTGACGCAGTGCGCCACCCACGTCCGCGACGTGCACCAGCCGGTTCGCTCGAGGTACTCCATCGGCCGGCAACCGAAGCGGGCCAGCGAGAACTCGTCGTCCTCGTCGTTCTCGGCGAAGTGCGTGTGCAGTCGCACGTCGAGCCGCTCGGCCAGCTCCGCCGACCGCACCATCAGGTCCTCGGTGACGCTGAACGGGCTGCACGGCGCGAGCGCGATGCGAACCATTGCGCCGTGGCGTCGATCGTGATGACGAGCGACCGCCTCCTCGCTCGCGGCGAGGATCTCGTCGTCGTCGGCGACCACGTCGTCGGGCGGCAGTCCACCGTCCTTCTGGCTCAACGACATCGAGCCGCGCGTCGGGTGGAAGCGCATGCCCAGGTCGCGCGCTGCGGCGATCTCCGCACTCAGCAGATCACCGGCGCCGCGCGGGTGCAGGTAGAGGTGATCGGTGCTCGTCGTGCACCCGCTGAGCGCCAGCTCGGTGAGCCCGACGAACGCGCTCGCGTGCACGGACTCCTCGTCGATCGCCCGCCACAACGGGTACAGCGACTGCAACCAACCGAACAGCGGCTTGTCCGTCATCGGCGGATAGGCACGCGTGAGGTTCTGGTACATGTGGTGGTGCGTGTTCACCAACCCCGGCGTGACGAGGCACTCGCCGGCGTCGACCACCTCGGTGGCCGAGGGAGCAACGTCGGTCGACGAACCCACCGCTTCGACGAGACCGTCCGTGATCGCCACCCAGCCACCGGCCAGCTCGCGGCGATCGGCGTCGAGTGTCGCGACGAGCCGCGCGTTGCGGATCAGCAGGTCGACCATCAGCTGAGCGACTCGATGATCATGGCGATGTCGTCGACGGTGGTCAGCGGGTTGACGATGCACAGCCGCAGCACGGTCTCGCCCGCCCACGCCGTCGGCGTGATGAACGCCGCACCCGACGCCAGCATGCGGTCGCTCCACGACTGGTACTCGGCAGCCGTCCACCCCGTGCGCTTGAACAGCAGCACGCTCAGCTCCGGCCGCATGATCAGCTCGAGGTGCGGCGCCGCGGCGATCAGCCCGGCGCCCTCGTGGGCGACGGCAAGCGTGGTTTCCACCGCTTCTCTGTACGCGTCGGTGCCGTGCGTCGCCAAACTGAACCAGAACGGCAGGCCACGCGCCCGTCGCGACAGGTGGTGGGCGAGGTCGCTCGGGTTCCAGTCGCTGTGATCCACCGGGTGATCGCCCTGCAGCACGTCGAGGTACTCGGCGTGCTGCGTGTGCGCCGCCCGAGCGATCGACGGATCGCGGTAGACCAGCGCGCAGCAGTCGAACGGAGCGAAGAACCACTTGTGCGGATCGACGATGAAGCTGTCTGCCGCTTCGATGCCGGCGTAGCGGTCGCGCACGCTCGGGGCGGCGAGGCCGGCGCCGCCGTAGGCCCCGTCGACGTGCAACCACACACCGAGCTCGGCGCACAACCCGCCCACGCCAGCCATCCGGTCGATGACGCCTGCGTTCGTCGTACCGCACGTGACGACGATGGCGAAGATCCGAGCGCGGTCCTCGGGGTCCAGCGCGTCGACCGTCGCGCGTAGCGCGTCCTGGTGCATGCGACCCTCGTCGTCCGCGGGCACGGCGACCACGTCGGCATCCATCGCCCGTGCTGCTGAGGCGATCGAGCTGTGCGCGCCCTTCGAGGCGACGATCAGCCCGCGCACGCGATCGAAGTGCCCGGGTCGCTTCGCCCGCCAGTGGAACCGCGCAGCGATGAGCGCACTGAGGTTGCCCGCCGTGCCACCGCTGACGAACACGCCGCCGGCCTCCTCGGGCAGTCCGGCCAGATCGGCGATGTAGCGCAGCGCCTCGTTCTCGGCGAACACCGCGCCGGCGCCCTCGAGCCACGAGCCGCCGTAGATGCTCGATGCGCCGACGACGAGATCGAACAGTATCGCCGCCTCGGTCGGCGCGGCCGGCACGAACGACAGGTAGCGCGGGTGGTCGACGGAGATGCACGCCGGCCCGAGCACCTCGCCGAAGACGCGCAGTGCCTCCACCCCACCGAGGCCGGACTCGGTGATCGTGCGTCCCGCCATCGCCCGCAGGTCGGCAGACGTGCGCGGGCCGTCGAGCGGCGGAGGGTCCATCCGCACCCGGTCGACGGCGTAGTCGACGATGGCCTGGGTGAGCACCTCCGTGGAGGCGTCGTGGCGGTGCATCCGAGCAGTCTTGCTCAGCAGCAACCCGCTCACACGGTGTCGAGCAGCTCCGAGCCCTCGTGGCGCACTTCGCCATCGCGGTTCAGTGCCCAGCCGAGCCCGGCGGCGATCGCCACCGAACCCATGCAGGTCAGCACGGGGAAGATCAACAGCACGAGGATGATCGCGATGGCGCCGGGCACGGCCGTCACGCTACTGGCTTGAACGCCCAGGCCTCAATCTCCACGGCACCGTTGGCCGGCAGCGCGGCGACGCCGATGGTGCTGCGCGCCGGGCGGCTGTCGCCGAAGCCGGCGACGTAGGCGTCGTTGAACGTGGCGAACGTGTCCATGTCGGTGAGGAAGCACAGCGTCTTGGCCACGTCGGCCAACGTGGCACCCATCGTCGCCAGCTGCGCGGTGAGGTTGGCGACGGCCTGCGTGGTCTGTGCGGCGACACCGCCGTCGACGAGGACGCCGTCCTTCAGGCCCAGCTGGCCACTGACGATGATCCAATCGCCGGCGCGAACGACCGGGGTGTACGGGCCAAGAGGTTTGCTCATGAGCGCATCGTAGGCCAGGCGCCCGGGAAGCCCGCGTGGCGCCATGCGGCGGCAGCGACCGCGGCGAACACAGCGTCGGATCCGTTGACGGGAGGCGCCGCGCTGTCGACGATCTCGACGTGGATCGCCGGCGTGTCCACCGCGCGCAGGATGCCGAAGCTGCGCATCGTGAGGTCCATCGGCACACCGGCAGCGTCGACGGCCAACGCCTCGCTGCGCACCCAGCCGAGCGCCATGTGCGCGGCACCGATGCAGTAGCTGCGCAGCACGACGTCGTCGAGCGCGGCACCGCACTCGACCCGAACGTGCACCGCACCATCGGCATCGACGCGCGCGTCGGCGATCGCACCGTTCGGGGCGACGATCCGATCGGTCGGCTGCAGTGAGGAGAGCAGCACAGCGACCTCCGCCCAACCGGCGGCGCGGATGTCGGCCGATGTCGGCGGCCCGGGCACGTCGACCTCCTCGACGACGATGGCCGGCGCGATCGCGGCGATCGCGTCGACGACGCCTTCAGTGCGCGCGACGCGCACGACGCCTGAACCATCGGCGCGGATGCCGGCGGCGATCGGTGGCCGCTTCGGCCCGCGCCGCACGACGTCTTCGCGCGCGTACGCGGCGAGCACCGCCCGCCCGTGCTCGTCGGCCAGTCGCCGCGCCGCGCTCGCCACCGCGCTGTCCGCCTTGCCACCGAACGCTCCCCCGTTGCCGGCGGGCCCGACGGGCTCACCACCAGGCGCACACCACGCGGCATCGAGCTCCACGTAGCCAGGTTCCACCCACGTCGTGCGCAGCGTTCGCACCCACTCGCCCGACGGCAGCTCGATCGGCCAGTGCAACGGCGCCGTAGTGCGCCTGCCCGACACCTTCTTTGCCGAGCGGCGAGCGGCCGTCATCGTCTCGGCGACCACCCACTCACCGGCCTCGTCGAGCACGGCGATCAGCGCATCGGCCGGGGCGCTGTCGGCGGCGAAGCCACCGCGGCCGAGCGCGACCTCGGGGCCGACCCGTTGCACTCCACCACCCTCGATCGCGGCGCGACGGGATGCGGCCACGAGATCACGATCACCACGGCGAGGCGAGTCGACGACAGCGGCGACGATCGTCTCCCAGCCGGTGCATCGGCAGAGGTGGGCCAGCATCGCCTGGCGCACGCCTGCGTCGTTGCGTTCGCCGGGCGTCATCGCCGCGACGCGCATGATGATCCCCGGTGTGCACACGCCGCACTGGCTGGCGCCCGCATCACAGAACCGCTGCGCCCACTCGTCGGCATCGGGCAGGGCCTCGATGGTGGTCACGGCACGACCGCTCACCCGCGCCACCGGCGTCACGCACGAGACGCGCGGCTGGCCGTCCACCCACACCGTGCAGCAGCCGCACTGCCCCTGCGGGCTGCAGCCGTCCTTCGCCGACCGCACGCCGATCCGGTCGCGCAACGCCTCGAGCAGCGAGCAACCGTCGCTCGGAACGGAGACCGCCGACCCATTCAACGTGAACGTCGCTACCGTCTCCATGCGATGCAGTATTCCCGCCGCACCCTGCTCGTCGCCACCGGCTCACTCGCCCTCGCCGCTTGCAGCAGCAGCGGCACGAAGGGCGGCAAGGGCACCACCGCAACGCCCAGCAGCTTCACGCTCGTCCAGCGCTTCCCGACGGAGGTCCTCGTGCCGGGACGGGTCCGGCTGCCGATGTCGATCGCGATCGGCGGCACGATCGCCAAGGACGGCCCCGCAACGATCGAGGGCGCCGTGCTCGACTCGAGCGACAAGCAGGTCACCGACGTCTCCGCCGTGATCCGCAACAACGGCATCGAGACGGCGTACTGGGCGTTCCGCCCGGACATCGCTGCGCCCGGCGTCTACACGCTGCGCGCCGAGGGCGACGACGGGCAGGGCGCTGCGTTCCAGGTCTTCGAGCCGTCAGCGGTGCCGATGCCCTACACGGGCGCAACGCTGCCGGCGTTCGACACGCCCACGGTGGACGACCACCGAGGCGTCGAGCCGTACTGCTCGCTCACCCCGAACCCATGCCCGCTGCACGCCGTGACGCTGACCGACGCGCTGCAGAGCGGCAAGCCGGTGGTGTACATGGTCGGCACGCCGGCGCACTGCCAGACCGGCACGTGCGCACCGGGCCTCGAGTTCCTCGTCACCGCGCACGAGCGCATCGGCGACAAGGCCGTGATGGTCCACGCCGACGTCTACGCCGATGACGCCGGCACCCAGCTCGCGCCCGCGGTGAACGCGCTGGGCCTGAGCTACGAACCGGTGATCTACCTCGTCGGTGCCGACGGTGTGATCGTCGACCACCTCGACGGTGTGTGGGACGGCGACGAGCTCAACGAAGCGCTCGACGCGTTCGTTGCCTGATTCGTGAGCGTCAGCTGAACGAGCTGCCGCAACCGCAGGTGCGAGTGGCGTTCGGGTTCGTGATCGAGAAGCCGGCGGCGTTGAGGCCGTCCTTGTAGTCCAGCGTGGCGCCCTCGAGGAGCTGCGCGGACTGCGGATCGACGACGACGAACACGGGCTGATCGGCGGCGCCGAACTGGGCCTTCTCGTCATCGGCGGCGAAGTCGCCGTCGAAGAACATCTCGTAGGAGAAGCCGCTGCAGCCACCCGGGCGAACGGCAACGCGCAAGGCCAGGTCGGTGGCGCCTTCTGCTTCCAGCAGTTCCTTGACCTTGTTGGCAGCGGTGTCGGTGAGGGTGATCACGGGCTTCCTCCTAGATGAGGGCGGTGTGAGGGGTCACACGCACTGTACCGGCATGCAACCGTACAATCGAGGTGTGGCATTCCCGTCCGCACCGCCCACTTCCACGGAAGTGATCGACCTGCTCAGGTCGGTCATCGATCCCGAGCTCGGCGCGGACATCGTCTCATTGGGGATGGCCCCCGAGGTCAGCATCTCGCCGGACGGGCACGTCACCGTGCAGGTCAAGCTGACGATCGGCGGCTGCCCGCTGCGCGCCCAGATCAAGAAGGACGTCGAGACGCGCATCGCCGTGCACCCGGGCGTCACCGGGGTGTCCATCGATTGGGGCGAGATGACCCCCGACGAGCGCACCGACGTGATGATGAAGGCCCGGTGGAACGCCCGCGAGAACGCACCGGACACCGAGGTGCCCACCTCGACGCGCATCCTGGCGATCGCCAGCGGCAAGGGCGGCGTGGGTAAGAGCTCGGTCACCGTCAACCTGGCCGCGGCCGTCGCCGCGCAGGGGTTCACCGTCGGCGTGCTCGACGCCGACATCTGGGGCTTCTCCGTGCCGCGCCTGCTCGGCATCGACGACCGCCTCGAGGCCCAGCCGGTCGAGGGCAGCGACAAGCCGAAGATCATCCCCAACGAGCTGAAGGTCGGCCGCGGACTGCTGAAGGTGGTCAGCACCGGCTTCCTCGTCGACGAGGACACCGCGCTGATGTGGCGCGGCCTCATGCTGACGAAGGCCGTCGAGCAGTTCCTGCGCGACGTGCACTGGGGCGAGCTGGACTACCTGTTCATCGACATGCCGCCCGGTACCGGCGACGTGCAGATGGGCCTCGCGCGCATGCTGCCGCGCACCGATCTGCTCATCGTCACCACGCCGGCGCTCGCCGCACAGAAGGTGGCCGCTCGCGCCGCCGACATGGCCCGGCGCAGCTTCCTGCGCGTGGCCGGCGTGATCGAGAACATGAGCTCGTTCACGTGCGAGCACGGCGAGACGTACGCCCTGTTCGGTGAGGGCGGCGGGCGAGCACTGGCCGACGAGATCGGTGTCGAGCTGCTCGGTCAGATCCCGTTGGAGACCGCGGTCGGCGCCGGCGGCGATGCCGGCCTGCCGGTGGCGATCCACGGCGACGGCGCTGCAGCTGCCGAGTTCCGGGCGATCGCCCGGCGGATCATCGACGACGTCGCCCCACCGGTGAACATGGCCGGCTGCTCGGCACGCATGCTCGACATGGTCGCCGCAGCGCTCGACGCAAAGGACGCGTCCGCGACTGCTCAGTCCAGCGCGTCGTAGTCCGCGTCGCCGGGCATCGACACGCCGACGAAGCGACCGTCGGCATCCACCTTCAGCTTGGGCAGGATCGTCGGCGGCGTGCCGATCGCCTGCCCGACGCGCATCGCCTCGGCAGCCGTTCCCGCATCGGCGAGGAGTCGCAGGTTGACGATCGTCGGCGGCAGCATCATCAGCTCGCCCGCCGCCTGCCGCGCCAGCGCGTCCTCGGGGCGCACCCAGAAGCTGGCGATGGTCTCGTTGTCGTCGTGGTGCGATGACTGGCCGGCCGGCGCTTCGGCGATGAAGAAGCGGGTGTCGAAGCGGCGCGTGGTCTCGCCCTTCGGGGTGATCCAGCGACTGACGTAGGCGAGCTGGTCGACGGCCAGCTCCAGGCCGTGGCGCGCACACAGGGCGCGCACGTCGAGCGAGCCGTCGTAGACCTGATCGCGATGGGCGAGCGCAGGGTGGCCGTCGTCCACCGTCCGGCCGTCGGCGTCGCGCGCCAGCAGCACACCCGCTTCCTCGTACACCTCACGGATCGCCGCGACGCGGTACGCAGCGTCGGACTCGATCTCGCCGTCTGCCGCATCGACCTTGCCGCCAGGGAACACGTACGCGCCCCCGGCGAACGCGGCGGCGATGGTGCGTCGGAGCATGAACACCTCGATGCCGTCGGCGCCGTCGCGCACCAGCATCACGGTGGACGCGGGTCGAATCGGCAGCGGTGCGTCGGACATCGAGGCGAACGTACTCGGTCATCGGGAACGGACCCCGTAGTGTGCTCCACGTGCTGGTCTGGATGGATCTCGAGATGACAGGGCTGGAGCCGTCGAAGCACGTGATCGTGGAGATCGCCACGATCATCACCGACGACGAGCTGAACATCGTCGCCGAGGGTCCCGACCTCGTCGTGCACCAGTCCGAGGAGCTGCTCGCGCTGATGGAGCCGATCGTCGTCGACATGCACACCAAGAGCGGTCTGCTCGACGCCATTCGCGCCTCCACGATGACGCTCGAGGAGGCCGGCGCACAGACGTTGGCGTTCATCCGCGAGCACGTGCCCGAGGCGCGCAAGGTGCCGCTGTGCGGCAACTCGATCGGCATGGATCGTCGCTTCCTCGACGCCTACCTGCCCGAGATCGAGCACTGGCTGCACTACCGCAGCATCGACGTCAGCAGCGTCAAGGAGCTCGTCCGCCGCTGGTACCCGACGCTGGTCAACGCGCACAACGGCAAGAGCGGTACGCACCGGGCGCTGGACGACATCCGCGAGAGCGTGTCGGAGATGCGCTTCTACCGCGAGCACGTGTTCGTTCGCGACGCTGAGGGCGCCCCAGGAACTGTGACTGCCGACACATCTGCGGATTGATCGCGAAATGCGGTTGACGGCGCAATCACATCCGTGGTCTTCTAGCGATCGACCGCTCGCAACCCCGCGCCCGGCCTCGACGATCAAGAAGGATCGGAACCAATGACTCGCACGATGCTCGCAATGCAGGTGGCCACGCTGGCCGCAGCTGCGCGCGCTTGCGCAGTTGCCGGCTTCGGTCATGGCTACCAGTGGCGTACCGCGGTGGTGCCCAGCATGTCCTTCGCCTCCCGGCCGAAGACCATGAATCTCGACACCATCAAGCGCCACACCCGACGCCTCGGGACGCTACCGACGTAACGCTTACGCCGGAAGCAACCGCTCCGAGGCCGTCGGGATCGCAAGATCCCGGCGGCCTTTCTGCATTTTCCGATCCTTTCCCACATCGTCCGCACGATCCGAACAGCGGACACGACGAAACGGCACACACATGTACGCCATCGACATCACATTCGAACTCGACGAAGCGCCCGAACCCATCGTCGTCCGCGCCCCCAAGGCGCGGTGCGCCGACGGTCACGGCACCCTCACCCACCTGTTCTTCTCGGACGTCCCGCTGGACATCGCTCGTGCAAAGGCCATCTGCAGCAAGTGCTCGCTGGCGGCCAGCTGCCTCGAGGCGGCGGTCGACCGGGCCGAGCCGTGGGGTGTGTGGGGCGGCGAGCTGATCGAGAACGGCCGCATCGTGGTGCACAAGCGCCCGCGCGGTCGTCCTCCGAAGCACCCCCGCCCCGTGCTGGTCATCGACGAAGTCCCGATCCCGCCCCACCTGGTGGCGTGATCATGACCGTCGACCAACACATCAGACGGATGTCCGAGCGCGGCTCCACGCCGCGCTCGGACATCCAGTTTCGATCTGCCGCCGAATGGGCACACATGCGCAGCCCGTTCCCCCGGAACCACGTTCCTCCAGCCCCGCAGTGCAGGGTGACGCTCTGACGAGCCCGGCACTGCAGCCGCCCAGCCCCTGCCATCGGAGCCCCCCGACGATGGCAGGGGCACTGGGCCGCCCGGTTCCCGAGCGGGTCTGGTCGGTAACCTCGACCCCGTGACGGTGCACAAGCCAACGATGTTCGCCGCGCTGGGCCTCGCCGCCCTCGTGGTCGCCGGCACCGCGGTCGCGATCAGCGCCAGCAACGACGACGGTGGCGCCCGCAACGGCCGACCCGACGACACGGTCACGCTCGACTCGACCACGGCCAACTCCTTCGACCTCGACCCGACGATCGGCACCAACGCCGTCGTGTCCGGCGAACCGCTTCCCATCGTCGACGTGCAAACGCTCGACGGCGACGACTTCAGCACGGCCGACCTGCTCGGCAAGCCGCTGGTCATCAACGTGTGGGCCAGCACCTGCGTCCCGTGCAAGAAGGAGCTGCCGGCGTTCGCGCAGGCGCAGGCCGAGTACGGCGACCGGGTTCGCTTCGTGGGGATCGACACGCTCGGCGCGTCGAAGTCGGAGGAGGAGTTCGCCCGCTCCCGCGGCGTTCAGTACGAGCTGTTCTACGACGGCACCGGCGAGTTCGCCGTCGAAGCGGGCGTGGCATCCATGCCGCAGACGTACTTCGTGCTCGCCGACGGAACGATCGTCGCCCAACACGGCGAGCGCTCGCTCGAGCAGTTGCGCGAGAACATCGAGACCTACCTGTTGAGCCCGCCGTCGTGATCTGGGCCCTCGACGCGCGACTGGAGCTGTCGTTCACGCGCGGGCTGGTCGCTGCGATCAACCCGTGTGGCTTCGTGCTCCTGCCGACGTACCTCATCTACTTCCTCGGCATGGAGAACCTGCGCCCCGGCGCCGAGCGCGCCTCGGTGCGTCGGGCACTGCTCGTCGGGCTGTCGGTGACCGCAGGGTTCATGTCCGTGTTCGCCATCATCGGAGGAATCACCTTTTGGGGAACCGACTGGCTGTTGAAGGAGTCCGAGTGGCTTTCGCTCGGCATCGGCGTCGCGCTGGTCGCGCTCGGCATCGCCATGCTCTTCGGCTACCGCCTGCCGTTCACGGTGCCGAAGCTGGACGTCGGCGAACGCGACCGATCCGTACGATCGATGTTCGTGTTCGGCATCGCCTACGCCGTCGCCTCGCTCGGTTGCACGCTCCCACTGTTCGTCCCAATCGTGTTCGGCGGCCTCAAGACCGACGGCGTCGGCACCGCGCTCGGCTCGGCCGCCCTGTACGGACTCGGCATGGGCCTGCTCGTCACCGGCCTCACGGTCAGCCTGGCCCTCGCCAACACCGCTGTGCTCCGCATCCTGCGCAGCGGCATGGCCTGGTTCGAGTACCTGGCGGGTGCGTTCGTGCTCCTCACCGGGCTGTACCTGACGTACTACTGGTTCACGGCCATTCGAGACGACGTCGGCGGTGACAAGGTCATCGGCCGAGCCGAGACCTGGCAGTCGCGGTTGAGCGAGTTCGTCCAGCGCAACCAGACGACGATCGTCGTGCTCGCCGTCGCCGTCATCGCTGGAGCGATCGTGACCTCGCTCGCGATCCGACGGACCAAGACCGTCGACGCGTGAGCGCGTTCGCCGAGCTGCTGGCCACCGATGGGGTGCGCGAGGAGCTCGAACTGCGCGGGCGGGTCGGGTTCATGGCGTACCACGGCGGGTCGTTGGAGGAGATGACCGACGTCATCGCAGCGGCAGCCGCCGAGCGCAGCGGCGCCAGCTACTACGCGGTGCTGCAGCCTCCGAACCTGAACTGGCACATCCCGTCGCACAAGGTGTCGCCGGAAGCCTCGCCTGCGCTGCGGACGTTCCTCGAGCACATCGACATCGTCATCACCGTGCACGGCTTCGGCCGCCAGGGCTACTTCACCTCGCTGCTGCTCGGCGGGCAGAACCGCGAGTTCGCCGAGCACGTCGGCGGCCACCTGCGCGCGCACCTGCCGGCGTACGAGATCCTCACCGATCTCGACCGCATCCCACGCGAGCTGCGCGGCTTGCACGCCACCAACCCGGTGAACCTTCCGACGCGTCAGGGCGTGCAGATCGAGCTGCCACCGCGCGTGCGCGGGTCGAGCCCGATGTGGGCCGACTGGGAAGGTCCGAGCATGACACCGCACACCGAGTCGTTGGTCAGCGGGCTGGCGGCCGCGGCGTCGAGCTGGTCGCACCAGAACGCTTGATCACGTCACAATGAACGGATGACCGACGCGTTCGACGACGGCCCGACGATCCAGACGCCGGACCGCCGGCTGCGCGTGTTCGTCAGCTCGACGCTCGCCGAGCTGGCCGACGAGCGAGTCGCCGTCGCGCGAGCGATCAACGCGTTGCACCTGACGCCCGTGATGTTCGAGCTCGGGGCGCGACCGCATCCGCCGCAGGAGCTCTACCGCGCCTACCTCGCGCAGTCCGACATCTTCATCGGCCTCTACTGGCAGCGCTACGGCTGGGTCGGCCCGGGGATGGACATCTCCGGTCTCGAGGACGAGTTCCAGCTGTCGGGTTCGCTCCCCCGGCTCCTGTACCTGAAGACACCGTCGCCGGACCGCGAGCCGAGGTTGACGGCGATGATCGCCGACCTCGAAGCCCAAGGCGTCGACGCCTACCGCCGCTTCTCGACGACGCGCGAGCTCGGCCGGTTGGTTCGCGACGACCTCGCCCTCCTGCTGAGCGAGCGGTTCACGATGTCGGCGCGCCCGCATCGGCCGGCTCCTGCGGCGCCAGCAGTGGCACCGACCGCGTCGCGGTCACTGCCGGTGATGTCGACGTCGTTGATCGGTCGCGAGGACGACGTTCGGGCGATCACCGACCTGCTCGAGTCCGACGACGTCCGTCTCGTCACGCTCACCGGTCCCGGCGGGATCGGCAAGACGCGGTTGGCGATCGCCGTCGGCGAGTCGATGGCCCCGCGACGAGTCGTGTTCGTGCCGCTGGCGTCGATCAACCAGCCCGAGCTGGTGCTCCCCCAGATCGCAGCGATCGCCGGCGCAGCGATCGAAGGCAACCGCCAACCGCTCGATGCGCTGGTCGAGCACTTCGCCGCGACGCCGACGTTGCTGATCCTCGACAACCTCGAACAGGTCGTCTCGGTCGCCCCCGACGTCGACAGCCTCCTGTCCTCGTGCCCGGGCCTGCAGGTGCTGGCGACGAGCCGAACCGTGCTGCGGCTCCGCGCCGAGCACGAGTACTCCGTCGCGCCGTTGACGATCGACTCGTCCGCGGTGCAGCTGTTCGTCGACCGAGCCAGTGCCGTGCGTCGTGGCTTCACGCTGACCCGGGACAACACGGCCACGATCGTCGAGATCTGTCGACGGCTCGACGGCCTCCCACTCGCCATCGAGCTCGCTGCCGCCCGCACCCGCCTGCTCGATCCGGTCAGCCTGCTGGCCCGCCTGGAGCGCGTGCTCGACGGGTTGGGCACCGGTCCCGTCGATCTCCCCGAGCGCCAACGGACGCTGCGCGCCACCGTCGAGTGGAGCATCGACCTGCTCGACGACGCCGAGCGCCAGCTGCTGTTCACGTTGTCGGTGTTCGTCGACGGGTGGACCGTTGCCGCGGCCGCGCACGTGACGGCGACGACGGAGGACGAGACGCTCGACCTCCTCGATGCACTCGCCGGGCACAGCCTCGTCTCGGTCGATGCCGAACAAGCCATCCCTCGCTTCCGGATGCTGACCTCGGTGCGCGAACTGGCAGCCGAACGTCTCGCTGCGTCGGGACGCGACATCGACGTCGAGCTCCGCCACGCTCGCTACTTCGCCGCATTGGTCGAGGCCGGCGAGTGGCCGGCGGAACGTCAGAGCGAGTGGGTCGACCGGCTGCGCAACGAGGAGCAGAACCTGCGCCGCGCGATCCGCTGGTTCTTCGTGCACGACATCACGCCGCTGCCGACGATGTTCCGCGCACTCTGGTTGTTCTGGCAGCTGAGCGACCGGATGCCCGAAGGTCGCGCCTGGGTCGATGAGCTGCGCGTCCGACCCGAGCCCTTGGGTGACCACGCTCGCGCCGAGGTCCTGTTCACCTGGGCGGTCACCTCGGTCGAGGTCGGTGACGACGCCGCCGCCGGCGCGGCAGTCGCCGAGATCGAACGGCTCGGCGCGGTCGACGACCCGTACCTGGCGAGCGCGCTGCAACTGGCCATCGCGTGGGCGCGACCGATCGACGACGACTTCGAGGGCGCGTTGACGGCCGCATCCGCCGCACTCGCCGGCTTCCGTGCGCAGAACCAGCCGTTCGTCGCCTTCGCCGCGCTCACCGTCGGCATGGTGCAGATGACGCTCGGGCACGATGACGTCGCCCGGCTGCACCTGGCCGAGGTCAAGGACCTCGGTGACCGCTACGGCAACACCTGGCTGACGTCGAGTGCGCGAACGCAGTTGGCGATGCTCGCCGTTCGAGCCGGCCGGCTCGACGAGGCAAGGGCGCTGTTGCGTGAGGCCGTCGACGCCATCGAGGGCACCCACATCAGCACGCTCTCGGTCACGTTCGCGCTGGTCGCCTTCGCCGACCTCGCGCTCGCCGAGGGCGACACGTTGCACGCCGCCACCGCTTTGGGTGCCGTTGCCGGGTTGCGCGAGCGCGCCGGGCTCCTTGCCTGGCCGGTGACGCGGCGCATCGAGGCAGACCTCGGCACGCACCTGGCCGCGACGGCGGATCCCGTGGTCGTCGCCGAGTGCCATGCGGCCGGCGTCGAGCTCCACCATCGCGAGGCACTCGACCTCGTTCGGGTCGGCGCCGGCGGTTCGTCTCGCTAAGGAGCGAGCCGCTCGACGATCCACTCGCCGTCATCGTTGCGGCGATAGCGGAGGCGATCGTGCAGCCGACTCGGGCGGCCCTGCCAGAACTCGACGGTGATCGGCGTCAGACGCCAGCCGCCCCAGTAGTTCGGCCGCGGCACGTCGTCGACGCCCTCGAAGGTCGTCGTGAACTGCTCGACTCGCGCCTCGAGCGCGGCACGATCGGCGAGCACCTGCGACTGGGGTGATGCCCACGCACCGATCTGGGATGAACGCGGCCGCGAGGCGTAGTACGCGTCGCTCTCTGCCGCACTCAGCCGTTCGACCGTGCCGACGACCCGCACCTGGCGGTGCAGCTGCAACCACGTGAACAGCAACGAGGCCTTCGGCGACGCGTCCAGCTGGTGGCTTTTCGCCGACTCGTAGTTGGTGAAGAAGGCGAAGCCGCGCTCGTCAGCGCCACGAGCCAACAGGTACCGGGTCTGCGGGAACCCGTCGCCGTCGACCGTCGCGAGCACGAACGCGTGCGGCTCCACGCACCCCGCCGACGAGGCCTCGTCGTACCACCGCTGCCACTGCGCGACGGGCTCCGCCGCGAGATCACCGACGTCGAGCCCCGCGGTCTCGTACTCCTCCCGCCGAGAGCTCAACTCGGAGCTCACTTGGCGGTGATGCTCGTGGCGCCGCGCATGTACGGGCGCAGGACGTCGGGGATGGTGACGCTGCCGTCGGGCTGGCGATAGTTCTCGACGATCGCCGCCCACACGCGCGGGACGGCGAGGGCCGAGCCGTTCAGGGTGTGCGCGATCTGCGTGCCCTTCTGCCCGGGGTTGCGGAAGCGGATGTCGGCGCGGCGGCCCTGGTAGTCGCTGAACCAGCTGACCGAGCTGACCTCCAGCCACGTGCCGGCTCCCGGCGCGTAGACCTCGATGTCGAAGCTGCGGTGGTGGCTCTGCCCGAGGTCGCCGGTGCAGATCTCGATGATCCGGTACGGGAGGCCAAGCCCGGCGATCAGCGCCTCGGCGCGACCGCGCAGCTCGTCCAGCAACGCGGGCGCCTGCTCGGGCGTGGCCACGGCGAGGATCTCGACCTTGTCGAACTCGTGCGAACGCAGCATGCCGCGCGTGTCGCGCCCGGCCGAGCCGGCCTCGCGGCGGTAGCACGGGGTGTAGGCCATCATCCGCTTCGGCAGCTCGTCGGCGTCCAGCACCTCGCCGGCGTAGATCGAGGTGAGCGGCACCTCGGCGGTGGGGATGCACCACAGGTCGTCGCGCTCGATGGCGAACGCATCATCGGCGAACTTCGGCAGCTGGCCGGTGGCCGTGAGCGTGGCGGTGGTGACGAGCGTGGGCGGACGGATCTCCTCGAACGCATCGGCGTTGCTGTCGAGTGCGTACTGGCACAGCGCACGAGCGAGTGTGGCGCCGAGGCCGCGCTGCATCGTGAACATCGCCCCACTGATCTTCGTCGCCCGCTCGCTGTCGAGGATGCCGAGCGCGGTCGCCGTCTCCCAGTGCGGAACCTGCTGGTGCTCCGGGTACTCGTCGAGCAAGCCGACCGGCCCGGTGATCACCGGGTTGTCAGCATCGCTGTCACCATCGGGGACCGCCGGGTGCGGCAGGTTGGGGATGCGCAGCAGGAGGTCGCGCAGCGATGCCTGCACACCGTCGAGCTCACCGGCCAGGACGCGCTCGTGCTCGCCGAGCGCGCGGCTGCGCGTCTGCAACTGCTCGGCGCCATCGGCGTTGCCATCGCGACGCAGCTGACCGACCTGCTTCGACAGCTCGTTGATCTCGCCGCGCAACGCGTCACGGCGAGCGACGATGTTGCGCGACTCGTCGTCCAGCGCGATCGCCCGCTCCAACTGCTCGAGCAGCTCGGAGCTGCCGCGTCGGGCCAATGCGGCTCGCACGGAATCGGGCTCGTTGCGCAACAGTCGTACATCGATCACAGACCCGAGAGGCTACCCGTCACCCCCAACGAGACCCGGAGAGGATTGCATGGGCGCGAGATCAATCCCAGCGGAAGAGCTTGGCGGCGAGGGCGGGGGCGGCGACCGCCCATGCGGCCAGCACGATCCAGCTCAGCCCAGGGCGTGAGCCGGCGCCGGTGAGGGCCTCGCGCAGGACGTCGGCCAGCGCACCGGACGGCAACGCGTGAGCCACAGCGCGCAACGCCGAGGGCAGCTTCGTGAACGGGATGACCATGCCTCCGAGCAGCAGCAGCACGAGGTACAGCCCGTTCTGCGCGGCCAGGTTGATCTCGCCGCGCAAGCGCCCGGCCATCGTCAGGCCGATGCCGGCGAACGCCAGCGTCCCGAGCAGCACGGCACCGATCGCGGCGAACCAGTTCGGCGACGACGGGCTCCACCCCAACGCGTACGACACCGGAACGAGCACGGCGAGCTGCACCAGCTCCACGACGGCCACGCCGGCGATCTTCGCCCCGACCAGTCGCGGCCGACCGAGCGGCGTGACACCCAACCGCTTGAGCACGTGGTAGGTCCGCTCGAACCCGGTGCCGATGCCGAGCGAGACCATCGCCGTGCTCATCACCGCGAGGGCGATGATGCCCGGGGCGAGGAAGTCGACGGGATCCTTCGTGTCGGTCGGCAGCACATCCACCACGGAGAAGAAGACGAGCAGGAGCACCGGGATGCCGAGCGTCAGCAGCAGCTGCTCGCCGTTGCGGCTGACGAGCTGCAGCTCGTTGCGCACCTGGGCGACGAAGCGGCTCACGGTTGCTTCCGAGCGGAACGGCGACGACCGATCGGTGCCACCGTGGTGACGTCGGACTTCGAAGCGGTGAGTCGACGGAACACGTCCTCCAGCCGCTGCGCACCGGCGCGCACCTCGCCCAACGGGTGACCCTGCTCGGCCAGCCACGTCGCCAGGAGCGCCATCAACCGCGGGTGCGGTGGCGCGTCGATGACGTACTCATCGACGCCGACCCGACTGGCCACCATGTCCAGCGCAGTTGCCAACGCGCCGAGGTCGAGGTGGGCGTCGCTGCGGAAGCGGATCTCGTCGTGACCGGCGCGCAGCTCGGCCAACGTGCCATCGGCGATCACCGCGCCACCGTCGAAGATCACCGCTCGATCGGCGAGCTTCTCGGCCTCATCGAGCTCATGAGTGGCCAGCACCACCGCACACCCGCCGTCGGCCAGCGCGCGCACGATCGCCCGGATGGTGTCGCGACCGTTGACGTCCACGCCGGCGGTCGGCTCGTCGAGGAACGCCACCTCGGGCTTGGCCGCCAACGCGAGCGCCAATGACAGCCGTTGCTTCTCGCCGCCCGACAGACGACGCCACGTCGCCTTCGACCGCGAGGTGAGTCCCACTGCGTCGACCAGCGCGGCCGCGTCGGCGCCCTTGCCGTACAGCGCGCAGTAGTGGCGCACGGTGTCGAGCACGCGGCCGCTCGGGTAGACGCCGCCCTCCTGCAACATCACACCGATGCGCTCGCCCAGCGCGCGCTGCTGCGTCCGCGGATCCATGCCCAGCACCGAGACCGAGCCGGACGTGGCCGAGCGGTAGCCCTCGCACACCTCGATCGTGCTCGTCTTGCCGGCGCCGTTCGGCCCGAGCACGGCAGTCACCTCTCCGGCGGCCGCGGCGAAGCTGACGTCGTTCACGGCGACGAGATCGCCGTAGCGAACCGTCAGCCCAGTCACCTCGACTGCAGCGCTCATGTCCGTCAGTGCGGTTGCTCGGACGGCGCGTCGCTGGCCTCGAAGGCCCGGGTGACGTCGTCGTAGGTGAGCGCCGGCTCATCCGCCTCGGTCACCGTCGGCGTGCGCCGGTAGGTGTTCTCCGCACGCCAGTTCGGCGTGAACTTCTTGAAGAAGTACCAGACCACCACCGCCCAGAGGAACACCGATCCGCCGATCTTCATGATCGCCCCGGCCACCTGTTGGTCCTCGGTGATGCTCACGTTCCACACCCGCACCGGCTGGCGGTAGTGCTTGTAGACGACGCCCTCGGCGAAGGTCAGCCATCCGGCCGGGATGGTCGGCACGACGCTCTGCAGGAACAGGTAGATCGGCTTGGCTGCGTCGCTGATGCGCATCTCGGCGAACGGGCCGACCACGGGCATCCACATCAGCAGCGCAGTGAGCACCACCATCAGGTGGACGAGGTAGTGCAACGGGGCGCTCTCCGTCGCCGTGTTGACGACACCGGGGATGTGGGTGACGATCACCGCCGCGTTGAACACCAACCCGGCGACCACCGGCTTGGTGAGGAACGAGATGATCCGATAGGTGCGGCCGTTGCCGATGAGGATCCGCAGCAACCACTCCGGCGTCGCCAGCAGCACGAGCGGCGGCATGAAGTAGCTGAGCATCATGTGCTGCAGCATGTGCACCGAGTACAGGTACGTCTCGCCGATCTGGTGGATCGGCCACGTGCTCGCCGCGAACAGCAGCACCATCGCCCCGGCGAAGCACAGCACGTGTCGGCGGGTGACCACCGGCTGACCGGGCTGCACCGCATGCGGCCCGATGACGCGCACCATGTACACGTACGCGCCGATGAGGAACGCAACGAGGACGTAGACCTCAGGGTTGGCCTGGAACCTCCACGGATCGGCGAAGGTCGCAGCGGCCGTCATCCGAACCTCAGGATCCGGAGAAGAACTTGAACGTGAACAGCGCAAGCATGTACACGAACACCGCCAGCCCGAGGCCGGAGTAGAAGAGGTAGCCGAACAGCTTGTTGTCCGTCTTCAGGTGCATGAACAGCAGCACCACGGTGAAGAACTTGATCACCATCAAGCCGAGCAGCACCGGCAGGAACGCCGCGCCGAAGTCGACCCAGTAGGTCGACGTCTCGATCGCCGTCATCACGGCCAGCGCGCCGGCGACGCCGATGTAGTAGCCCATCGACTTGTGCTCGTGGACGTGCTCGTCGTGCGCGTCGCCGTGGGCGGCGTGCTCGTCGACGTGTTCGGTGGCGGTGCTCATGGCTGCGACCTCATGCCGGGATCAGGTAGACGAGGGTGAAGATGAGGATCCAGACGATGTCGACGAAGTGCCAGTAGAGCCCGATGAGCTCCACCACTTCGGCCTTGTCGCCGGGCACCTTGCTGCGCGAGATGATGCCCACGAGCGCCATCAGCATGACGATGCCGACGCTGACGTGCACCCCGTGGAAGCCGGTGAGCGTGAAGAAGCTCGAGCTGAACAAGCTCGTCGTGAAGCCCATGCCCTCGTGGTAGAAGGACGTGAACTCGTAGACCTGAGCGCCCACGAACGTGGCGCCGAGCAGTGCGGTGATCGACAGCCAGACCTTCGTGCTGCGATCATCCTTCTGCTGGGCGGCGCTGACTGCGAGCACCATCGTCAGCGAGCTCATCAGCAGCACGAAGCTGGAGACCGATGTCAGCGGGATGTCCCACAGCTGGTCGGGGCCGACCTTGCCGTTGTCGCGGCCGCGGTAGAGCATGTACGTGGAGATCAGGCCACCGAACAGCAGGCACTCGCTGCCGAGGAACAGCCACATCGCCAGCTTGTTGTTGCTGAGCCCGGTGCTGCTGTGCATCACCGGATGTTCGTCGTGGTGAGTCGCGGTGTCAGCCAACGGACGCCAGCTCCTTGCTCGGGCCCGAGTCGTCGGACGGCGGGTCGAAGTCGGCGTCGTCTGCCACCGACGGTTCGAGCGCCCAGCCGAACATGGCGAGGACGAGGATGAGCACACCGACGACCGCCATCACCTTGGCGAAGATGACGCCGTAGGCGATGATCGGCAGCGCGAACGCCAGCACGATCGGCCAGTACGACGGGGACGGCATGTGGATGTGCGTGTCGGCGTTGGCTTCCTGCTCGGCGAGCAGCTCTTCGGCGGTCTTCACCTTGACCAGGCGAGGCCCGGCGTCCGTGTCGACCTCTTCGTACTTGCGGTGGAAGAACTCGTCGAGCGCGTGCACCGTCGGGATCGCGTCGAAGTTGTGCTCCTTCGGCGGGCTGTGCGTCATCCACTCCAGGCTGCGCGCATCCCACGGATCGAGCGGCGCCTTCTGGCCCTTGCGGGTGGTGACGACGACGTTGATGAGGAACATGAAGATGCCGATGCCCAGGATGTACGAACCGACCGTGGCCACCGTGTTCCAGAACTCGAGGTTGAAGAACCCGTCACCGGTGCGGTCGGTGTAGTACACGACCATGCGCCGCGGCTGGCCCTGCAGGCCGAGGATGTGCATCGGGCCGAACGTCATGTTCATGCCGATGACCATCAGCCAGAAGTTCCACCGGCCGATCTTCTCGCTGAGGAGCTTCCCGAAGATCTTCGGCCACCAGTAGTAGAAGCCGGCGAAGATGCCGAACACGGCACCGCCGAACAGCACGTAGTGGAAGTGGGCGACGATGTAGTACGTGTCGGTCTGCTGCGTGTCGCTCGGCGACACCGAGTGGGTGACGCCGGAGAGACCACCGATGGTGAACTCGACGATGAGGCCGATGGCGAAGAGCATCGCGGTGGTGAAGCGCAACTTGCCGCCCCACATCGTGAGCGTCCAGTTGACGATCTTCACGCCGGTGGGGATGGCGATGAGCATCGTGCTCACCGAGAACACCGCCACGCTGACCGGGCCGAGGCCGCTGGCGAACATGTGGTGGGCCCACACGCCCCAGCCGACGAAGCCGATGGCCGCGCCGCTGAAGACGACGAACTTGTAGCCGAACAACGGCTTGCGGCTGAACACCGGCAGCACCTCGCTGACGATGCCGAAGCTGGGCAAGATCAGGATGTACACCTCTGGGTGTCCGAAGATCCAGAACAGGTGCTGCCAGAGAAGTGGGTCGGCACCTGCTTGCACGTTGAAGAACTGGGCGCCGAACTCTCGCTGGAAGGTGAGCAGGAACAGCGCCACGGTGATCACCGGGATGGCGAACACGAGGAGGAACTGCACCACCAGGATCATCCAGGTGAAGATCGGCATCTTCATCAGGCTCATGCCCGGGGCACGCATGTTGAGGATGGTGACGATCAGGTTGAGCGCACCGGTCAACGAGGCGATGCCGGTGATCTGCAGGCCGAGCGACCAGAAGTCGACGCCGTGGCTCGGCGAGAACAGGGCGTTGGCGTTCGGCTGGTACATGAACCAGCCACCGTCAGCAGCGCCGCCGAGGATCCAGGACGTGTTCAGGAAGATGCCGCCGAAGAGGAAGCACCAGAAGCCGAACGCGTTCATGCGCGGGAACGCGACGTCGCGAGCACCGATCTGCAGTGGCACGAAGTAGTTGGCCCACGCGGCCGCCATCGGCATGACGAAGAGGAACACCATCGTCGTGGCGTGCATCGTGAACATCTCGTTGTACAGACCGGCGCTGAGGAACGTGTTGTCCGGCTGGGCCAGCTGCGTGCGGATCAGCAGTGCTTCGATGCCACCGACGAGGAAGAAGAACATCGCCACGACGCCGTACATGATGCCGAGCTTCTTGTGGTCGACCGTGAACAGCCACGACTTCCAACCGGTGGACGCAACGGGACGGCGGAACGAACCGAGTGCCTGGCTGTTGGTGACGGTGGCCGAGCCGCCAGTGAGGGCGAGGGCGGGGGTCGAGGGGCGTTCGATGATGGCCATCTGTTACATCCGCTCTTTGAGGTAGGCGATGAGCTGATCGATCTGGTCGTCGGTGAGGTTCAGGTTGGGCATGCCGCGGTACAACCCGTTGCTCGCCTCGAGGTTGTTCGGATCGGCGTACATCGGCTTCTTGGCCGGGGCGTTGCGCAACCACTCGCGCAGGTCGACCTCGTTGAAGCACTCGGCGGTGACGCCCTTCAGGTACATCGCCCCGAAGTCGGCCGGCTTGGCTTCGCGGAGGTTCTGCTTGCAGTCCTCGGTCAGGAGGTCCCACGTGGCGCCGGCGAAGGTGGTGCGGGTCATCAGGTTGGTCAGGTTCGGCGCGGCGCCAGACACGAGGTTGTTCTCCGGAGCGGCGAGCACCGGGGTGCCGTCGGCGCGAGTGAGGCCGTTCACCTGGTGGCAGCGCGAGCACTGGTTGACGAACTGGCTCTCACCGGCGACGGCGAGCTCGTCGGTGGGCTTCGTGTACGGCGCCAGCTGGTTGGTGACCCAGGCGCTGAAGTCGTCGGGGTACAGCGCGACGGCATCCATGCGCATGCGGGCGTGGCTGAGGCCGCAGAACTCGGTGCACTGCCCGGCGTAGATGCCCGGCGAATCGGCCTCCATGCGCAACGTGTGCACACGGCCGGGCACGGCGTCGCGCTTGCCGTTGAGCTTCGGGATCCAGTAGCTGTGGATGACGTCGCGGCTGGTGATGTTGAGGATGAACCGCGTGTTCGTCGGCAGCACGAGCTCGCCGCTGGTGACGATCGGATCAGGGATGACGATCTCGTTGCCCGCCATGTCGTGGCACGTCTGTGCGGGGTAGTCGTACTCCCACCACCACTGCTGGCCGGTGACGTTGACGACGCAGTCCGAGTCGCTGGTCTTGGCCAGCTTGAGCACGGTGCTCACCGTCGGCACGCCGACGGCGACGAGGATCAGCGCCGGCAGGATGGTGAGGGCGATCTCCAACGCGGGCTTGCCGTGCGTCTGCTCGGGCATCTCCTGGCCACGATCGCGGAAGCGTACGACGACGTAGATCACCACGACGAAGACGATCACGAGGACGATGCCGGCGATCAGGAACACCCACCACTGCAGATCCTGGATCTCCTGGGCGTTCTCGCCGGCTGGCTTCCACGTGTCCTGTGGCGCGTTCTTGGCGCAGCCGGTCAGCAGCGCGGCGAGCGCGACGACGACGGCGGCCGACGGCCAACGGGGGAAGCGGCTGGGCATGCGGGGGGCTCCGGACTGGCTCATGGCACGTTGATCAGGATCTCTTGGTCGGGGACGCCGGGGACGACGATCTTGTAGTCATCTTCGGTCCCCAGCGAGGACTTGGGGAACTTGAGCGTCATCAACGTCTGACTGCCCTCCTCGAGGAGGCTCGTGCAGGCAACCGGCTCCTCGACGATCTTGGTGCCGTCGGCGTCGACCGTCGTGAACTTGCCGTACTCGACGGTGAAGCGATGCGGCTCGCTGTCCAGGTTGCGGAACAGCACGTTGGTCGGGTTCGAGCGCACGATCGGGAACGGGTACTTCGACAGGTCGACCGGCTTCGAGCGACCCTGCAGGTACACGTTGAGCTTGCCGTCCTTGAGCACCACCGTGGCAGCGATCGAGGCCTTGGCGGCAACGGTCTGCGAGGCCCGCTTGTCGATCTCGTGCAGTTCGTGGTCGTCGCTCTCGCCGGCCTGCTCGCAGATCTCCTTGTTGAACTCGCCCGACGTCGTCGGGTAGTGCGTGATCTCGCGCTGGCCGTCGATGGCCATCACCGCGCCGGTGCTGACGATGCCGAGCGCGGCAACCGTGCACACACCGGCGATGAGGCTCTTCTTCAGGCCGGGCTTGAGCGCCACGATGAAGCCGACGACGAGGATCGCTGCGCCGACCATGCCGAACGCCACCGGGCCCTGCGCCTTGTCGACCCACAGCATGATGCGCGAGAAGGAGTAGATGATCACGCCGAGCCCGATGGTGGCGATCATCGGGAACTCCAGCGGGTGCAGCACGCGCTTGCGCAGGCCGGCGTTGTAGGCCGGGTCGGCCGAGGCGCGCTCGCTCCACGACTGCACCATCCACTCGACGCCGGCGGCGAGCAGCACGACGACGCCCGCCTTGAAGACGATCGGCTTGGTCTCCGAACCAACGGCCAGCAGGCCGGCGCCGACGGCGGTGACGAGCGGCCACATGCTGCGACCGACGGGGCGCTGGGCGGCGGCCGAGCGATCGCCGGCGCCCTCCTGCATCGCCGAGACGTTGCCGTCGCGGGTGAAGAAGTTGATCCCGGCGAGGAACATGAAGGCGAGCATCGTGCCGAGCAGGCCGATCGTGCCGGTGAGCCCGACCGCGCCGCCGTTGGTGACGCCGAAGACGATCGCTCCGACGAGTGACAGGACGCTGGCGCCGAGGAAGAGTTTGGTTCCGGTGGTGAACACGTTGCTCCAGCCCTACTTCGTCACGTAGACGACGAACCACAGCCCGGCATAGGCAGCGGCGAGGAAGTACCAGTACAGAGCATGCGCAGCGACGATCTCGCGGTCGGTGGTGCGGCCACCGAGGTAGCGGAACGCGGTGACGAGGCTGAACGCGATGCCGATGACGGTGAGGAAGACGAACGTGCCGGTGAGCGCGTAGAACATCGCCCCGAAGGCGCTGCCCTCGACCGGCACCTTCATCTGCGAGTACACGTACGCCTGGCTGTTGACCACGGCCAGGCCGAGGAGCGACGTGAGACCGAGCGCCACGCCGGTGTGCGGCTTGTCGTTGCGTCGTGCCGAGTACACGGCCCACTGACCGAAGATGCAGATCGGGATGAAGGCGAGCAGCATCACGTTCGTCGGCACTTCGGGGATGGTGACCTTCTTCGGCAGCCAGCGACCGTCGACGCCAGAGATGGCGTCGTCGCGGAAGCGCAGCCACAGCGCGAACATGCCGAACATGAGCGCCGAGCCGGCGGCGCAGATGAGCGCGGTGCCGACGAAGACCTGACGGCGCGGCGCCGGAGCAGGGGCGGCGGGCAGGGCGAGCATCAGGCGGTTCCCCCGGGCTTGAGATCGATCAGCGGCTCAGCCGAGGCAACGGTGTGCACCTCGGCGAAGTTGTCGGCCGGCGCCGGCGACGAGGTCGCCCACTCCAGCGTCTGTCCACGCCACGGATCGTCGCCCGCGGCAGTGGCGGCATCGCTGGACGTGAACGTCTTCAGGGCGAGACCGATGAAGGCCAGCACGGTGAGCGCCATCAACCCGTGACCGACGCCGGAGAGCACGTTCCACAACTGGTGCGGGCCGCCGTAGTCCGGGTAGTCGGCAGCGGTGACCGCGTTGGTGAACACACCGCCGGCCTGCTTGGCGAACCCGGCGATCACGTACGGCAGTGCAGCCAGGACCGTGGCGATGAAGCCGAGGCCGGCGAGCGGCAGGGAGGCCTTCATCGGCAGGCTGCGACCCCACAGCTTCGGGCCCCAGTAGGCGACGCCACCGAGACCGGCGAGGACGCCGCCGTAGACCACGTAGATCCACGAGGCCTCTTCGAACACGGTGCCGCCGAGCTGCGCGTCACCGACGAGGTACACCGCGTTGGCCACGATGCCCGTGAGCACCATCCCGGCACCGAGGAAGCCGAACACGAACGGAGCAGAGATCGCCGGGCGACCCTTCATCAGCGCCGCGCCGAGGGCGCCGAGCACGACGAGGCCACCGAGCAGGGGCAGCAGGTTGAAGAAGGCGTACGGCACGATGTCGTTGAGGGCGGTGCCGAACGAGGCGTCGACGATGTCCTTGCGCAGGCCGCTCGGGTTCTGCAGCACGCCGCCGAGTGCTGCGACGCCGACGAGCCCGATGCCGGCGAAGGCGATGCCGCGCATCGGGAACCGGCGACGGGTGGCCGTGGCGACCACTTCGGCGGCGAAGCCGAAGACGGGGACGGCGTAGACGATCGTTTGCGGCTGGGTGAAGCCGAAGCCGATCCACTTCATGATCCCGGCGTTGCCCTCGAAGCCGTTGCCGCCGTAGCGGTAGTCGATGTACGTGTAGATCAGCGTGCCGAGCAGCACGGGCAGGGTGACGAGCAGCCCGAGCGCACCGACCAGCACCGACCAGGAGAAGAAGGGCACCCGGCGCATGTTCATGCCCGGCGCACGAGTGGTGAGCACCGTGGTGGCCACCGAGACGGTGGCGGCCAGCAGGCCGACCAGCACGAGGATGTGACCGACGAGGAACAGAGCGACCGCACGGTGATCGCCGACGTTCGGCCCGCCGTTGCCGAGGATGGCGCCGACGACGATGCCGAGGCCGATCAGCCACGACCAGAAGCCGGCGGCAGCAACGCGGGGGAAGGCCAGTGAACGCGCACCGACCTGCAGCGGCACGACGGCCACGGCAACGCCGAGCAGCAGCGGCACGAGTGCACCGAAGGTGAGCCCGACGCGGTACAGCGAGAACAACTGCGGCCATGCGTCGCGATCGAGCAGGACGGTGCCGGTGTTGGCCCGCTCGAAGCCCAGCAGGGCGGCCACCGCGCCGATGCCCACGAGTGCGAGCAGCGACACTCCGATGAAGAGGCGGCCGATGCGCTTGTGGTCGGTGGTGGTGACCCAGTCGGACACCGTTGCCAGGCGGCCGGCCGCGCGGGAGTCGCCAGCGGGCGCGGCTGCTGCGTGGGTGTCGATCGTGGTCATAGGCGGAGTGCTCGTTTCGCTTCGGGCGCGCCCTGGCTGCACCCGATGTTCGGCTGCGACATTACCCATAGCCCCCGGCGAGAGCGGAAATCCTCATGCCCCGTGACGGACCAGGACGTCGATGGTCATCGCTGCGAACAGCAGCGTGACGTAGGTGATGCTGTACCCGAAGACCCGCATGGAGCGTTGCGCCGTGGGGTTGCGGCCGAGCTCGATGGTCCCGAACAGGAACAGGCAGCCGAGCACGATGGCAGCGATCATGTAGGTCGCGCCGAGGTCGGCGACCGGGCCGAGGACGATCGTGGCCGCGACCATGACGGCCGTGTAGCCGACCATCTTGCGAACCGTGACCTCCGCCGATTCGACCGCGGGGAGCATCGGCACGTTGGCCGCGCGGTAGTCGTCGGCGTAGCGGATCGCGAGTGCCCAGAAGTGCGGTGGCGTCCACAGGAACATCACCGCGAACAGCACGATCGGGGCCCAGGTGACGTCGTTGCGCACCGACGCCCAGCCGACGAGCACCGGCACCGCGCCGGCGGCGCCGCCGATGACGATGTTCTGCGTGCTGGTGCGCTTCAGCCACAGCGTGTAGACGAAGACGTAGAAGAGGGTGGCGCAGAGCGCCAGCACCGCGGACAGCAGGTTGGCCCCCCACCACAGCACGGCGAAGGCAACGGCCTCCAGGACCAGCGCGAAGATCAGCGCCTGGCGCGGCTGGATCAGGCCCGTGACCAGTGGACGGCCCTGCGTGCGAGGCATCAGCTTGTCGATGTCGCGGTCGACCACCATGTTGATCGCGTTCGCGCCACCTGCGGCCAACGTGCCGCCCAGCAACGTGATCAGGACCAGGCTCGTGGCCGGCCAACCCTGCTCGGCGAGCACCATCGTCGGCACCGTCGTGATCAGCAGCAGCTCGATGATCCGCGGCTTGGTGAGAGCGATGTACCCACCGACGACCGTGGTCGGGGTGCGCCGCGACCCGTGAGCCACGCCGCCCGGCGCCAACCGAGAGGGAACGATGGGACGAGCGCCAACAGCCAAGGCTCCCATCGTACGGTCGGCGGAGAGCGGGCGGCCAACCCGCGGACGAGCTGTGACGGTCAACCCGGGGCAGAATGGGCCTCATGCCGCCCGCACCGATGCCCGTCGAGGTCGACGAACCGGACATCGACACGACGACCACCCCGGATCGGCCGTGGATCGTGCTGGTGTGGAACGACCCGATCAACCTGATGAGCTACGTCACGTTCGTGTTCCAGAAGCTGTTCGGCTACAGCCTGGAGAAGGCCACAGAGCTGATGCTCGACGTGCACCACAAGGGTCGCGCGGTGGTCAGCAGCGGTGCGCGTGAGAAGGCCGAGATCGACGTCTTCCGGCTGCACGAGCACGGCCTATGGGCCACGATGCAGCAGGACGCCTGATGGCCCGTCGCCGCCGGCCGAAGCCGCCGTTCCAGCGCGTCCGCGACGGCGTCGTGGTGCACCTCGAACCGGAGGAACGAGAGCTGCTCACGCGCTTGCTGGACGAGCTGCGGGCGATGCTGCTCGGATCGTCGGACGAGCCGCTCCTGCGCCGCATGTTCCCGGTGGCCTACCACCTCCCCGCCGACGCCGAGGCCGACGTCGAGTACCAGCGGTTGATGCGCGAGGACCTCGTCGCCTCGCGGCTGACGGCGATCGCCACCGTGGGCGAAGCCCTGAGCGGCCAAGGCGGTCCGCTCGATGAGGCGGCGATGGTCTCGGTGATGCAGTCGCTCAACTCGTTGCGGCTCGTGCTCGGCACGATGCTCGACGTCAGCGAGGAGACCGATCTGGCCGACATCGCCGACGACGATCCGCTCGTCGGCGAGCACCACCTCTACGGCTACCTGAGCTACCTGCTCGACAGCGCCGTCGGCGTCATGTCGGGGACATGAAGCAGCCGACGGTCCCGGGCCCGGTTCGCGCGCCCACGCTCGGGCCGATGCGGTAGCGCACGACTTCGGCAACACCGGGGTCGACGGCGAGGGCGCCGGCAAGCGCGTCCGCCAGCGGCGCGCCGCTCTCGTCGCCGAGACCGACGCCGACGCGCAACCGAGCGCCCCAACCGGCCGCGTACGCGGACATCGCCAGCACGGCGTCCTGCATCGTGTGCACGCGTTGCACGAGCTGCACCGTGCCCTCGCGCATCGTCAGCACCGGGATGCCGTCGCCGGCGACGGTGCCGCTCGCGGACCCCGAGGCACGGACGAGGTCGAGCCCGCCGACCACGAACACGGTGCCGACGCGCGGCGCCGACGCCTCGACGAGCGCGGCGATCTCGTCCACGCTCGCGCCGGATGCGGCGGCATCGGCAGCCGCCCAGACGCAGCACCCGACGCCCACGCCGCCGATGCCGGTGTCGATGACGCGCACCGGCACGTGCACGGACCGTGCCGCGAGCCGGGCCTGGTTGACCGTTGCGGAGATCGACGTGGCGAGGTGCACCGAGATGATCGAGGTGCAGCCACGCGCGGCGAGCTCGTCGTAGGCGGCGGCGAACTGGCCCGAGCTCGGCTCGCTGGTCTGCACCTCGGGCCGCTGGCCGTGATGGAACCGCGAGTAGAAGTCGTCGACGTCGAGGTCGATGCCCTCGAGGTGATCGTGCCCGTCGATCGACACCGTCAACGGCACGACCTCGACGCCGAAGCGCTCGATGATCTCGGGCGGCGTGTTGGCGCTGGAGTCGGTGCAGATGCCGATGTGCTGGTTCAGCGAGCGGGACATGGCAGTCCAGGCTCAGCGCCGAACGCCCGTCGATGGCGCATCCGAAAAAGCGTATGGCTGCTCATCGACTGCGTCGTCGACCTCGGGCGATTGACCGACAGTTGTAACGCGACGTTCCGCGCGTTCCTGGCGGGCCAGCCACACCTGCGGAAGACGAACGAAGGCCACGAGCATCTCTGCTCGTGGCCTTCGTCCTCAACGTGGTCGAGACCGGCGTCGATCCGGTGACCTTCCGCTTTTCAGGCGGACGCTCTGCCGACTGAGCTACTCGACCGTGCTGGCAACAACTCTCACTTGCCCGCTGATCGCTCTTGCGAACGATCTGGCGGTCCCGACGGGACTCGAACCCGCGACCTCCGGCTTGACAGGCCGGCGTGAACTCCAACTTCACCACGGGACCAACTGGAAGACCAGTAGGTCAGCACCCCCAACGGGATTCGAACCCGTGCCGCCACCTTGAAAGGGTGGTGTCCTAGGCCACTAGACGATGGGGGCAAGGAACACGTCTCCGGTTGAGAGCGTCGAAACGATAGCAGGGGCGTCCCAGGATTCCGCCAACGGATACCGGTACGGTTCGGACGATGCGACTGACGGCCGATCCTTCGCTCGACGCGGGCGCCTACTCGTTCCACCACGAGATCCGCGTCCGCTTCGCCGAGACCGACGCGATGGGGATCGTCCACCACAGCCGCTATCTCCCGTACCTGGAGGAGGCCCGCGTCGCCTGGTTGCGCCACCTCGGCCATCCCTACCAGGAGCTGCGCGCCGAGGGCCACGACGCGGCGGTGCTCGAGTGCTGGGTCCAGTACCGCCAACCGCTGCGCTTCGACGACCAGGTCACCGTCCACGTGGTGCTCCACCGCGTCACACGAGCCACGTTCGAGATCGCCTACCTGCTGACCGTCGACGGGTCGGTCCGCGCCGTCGCGGCCACCGCGCACGGCACGATCACCACCGACGGGCGCCCCACCCGACTGCCCCCGTGGATGGTCGAGATGGGTCGCGAATTGAACGCTCAGCCCGGCTGAGCCGAGACGGGCCGCAGCGACTCCAGCACGGTGCGAGCCGCGTCGGCAGTCGGCGCGGAGATCCACACCTGGATCGGCCCGTTGCTGGCAACGATGTATCCCGTCCCGGCGTCCTCCACGGCGAAACCCGCGAGCGGGCCGGCGGTCAGGACGCTGCCTTCGTCGATGACGTCGCACGCCACGCCGTTGGAGCTCGTGCACTCCATCCCGTCGACGATGATCATGCCGGATCCAGCAGGCGGCGCCCCCGTGACGACGACCTCCTTGAACACCGTGACCTCCGTGCGCAGAAAGCCGGAGCGCAGCTGCAGGACCAGGCGCTTCTGGACCGTCGAGTAGCCGCCGTCGTAGGTCGCCGGGACCTCGGCGACGGACGCACCGGTGGCCGGGTCGAACGGGTCAGGCGTCATTGCCCCGGTGCCGAACTGCGTCACGGCATCCTCGATCGACATCGGCTGGAACGCGTTCGGATCCCCGCTGCGTTGCACGTCAGCGCCCTCGGGGAACGAGCCGGGGAACTCGGGTGGCAGCGACACGTCGGTGGACAGCGCGGTCAACGACATCGAGTCCTCGCCGTGGACGAAGGCGACGAGCAGCCCCGTGGCCCGGTCGATGACGTAGCTCGTGGCGAGCTCGTCCTCGGTCGTTCGGATCTCCCAACCGGGCCTGCCGTCGTGGTCGACCTCGGTGATCGATTCGACGGCGCCGCTGATCGAGGTCGGCATGACGATCGGATCGTGGCCGAGGAGGATGTTGACGCCGACCGAGTTGTCGCTCCAGCCCTCGATCAACTGGTAGCTGACGCCACCGGCTCCGTCAGGGAACGCTCCGCGCGTCAGGCCGGTCGCCGGATCGAACGAACCCCAGCCGCCGTTGCTCATCGTCGTCCACATCGAGCCGTTGCCGAGCAGCGTGACCTCGTTCGTACTGGTCGCCGAAACGGGAGCGCCGTTGGCATCGGTGCCGACGCGGACGACGGTCGCCGTGGCGCGGAAGCCCGACAACGAGGCCAGCTCCGGGATGACCTCCGCCTCGATCGCTGCGAGCTGATCGGCGAACGCCGGCGCTCCGGCCGTGGACGATGTCGTCGATGCCACCGTCGTCGGCGCGAACGTTGCACCGACCGTGTCGTCGACCTGGAGAGGCACGGTCACGGGCGCCTGTCCGTCGCGTCCCGTGACCAGCACGAGACCGCCGATCACGGCGACAGCGACCGCCGCGGCGACGAGCACGTGCACCACCGTCCGCCCACCGCCGGCGGAATGCCGCGACGGGTCGATTGCGCGTGCCTCCGACGGCCGGACGGGCGGAGCAGCGCGGTCGAAGTGACTTGCCAACGCAGCCAACTCGTCCATCAGGTCGAACGACCGTTCCGTTGTCATGACGGCACCTCCAGTGCTCGACGAAGCTTCTCGATGGCCCGATCGGTGTGCTCCCGCACGGTGCTGACGGAGATCCCGAGCACCTCCGCCGTCTCACGCAGCGAGTAGCCGTGACCGTGGACCATCACCACCACGATCCGTTGCTGCTCGGAGAGCGCTGCCAGTGCCGGCACCAGCTCGGGCGTCATGTCCGGAACGTCCACCGCGACGAGCGCGTCGCGGACGCCAATCGAGCGTTTGGACAACGCGCCGAGCGCAGCCGTCTGGCCGACCCGGTACAGGTAGCCGACCGGGTTCTCCATCGGAGCGACCTTTCCCCAGTGCTCCCACGCCCAGCTCAAGGCATCCACCGTGGCCTCGCGCCCGACCGTCGGACCGAACGCAGCCACCAGCGCTCGACGCAGTCGCGGCTCGCAACCGGTGACGAAGCGATCGAAGTTCGTCCCCTCCTCGAGTCGCCTCCGCGGTGCCATCACCGATGAAAGGCTTGCCGATGCCCAAGTGCGCGACAGACGCCGCAGCAATTCGCGACATCAAGCAGCCGCTGCGGCGTGCCGATGATCCTGCATGCGTTCGACGGCGGGCGAGGCCCGGACGAATGCGGTGCTGCGCGCTGCTCAGATCCTTGCGGTTCCGGTCGTGGTCGGAGTCGTGGCCATGGCCACGGCGCGCAACGTCACGGGCGACTGGGACTTCTTCACCGGCATCGCCCGCATGCTCCTCGGTAGCGAGGGGCTGTCGATCTACGCCGCGCACCCAGAGTGCCAGACCGGCCCGATCAGCCTCCTGCTGACGGCGCTGCTCGCGCCACACGGTCGCATCGCACTGACTGCGTCGGTCCTCGCCGTCGGCATCGTCGCCCTGTGGTGGGCCACCCGCGTCGCGGACACACGGCCACGTGGCGGGCGCCAGCTGATCACGACGTGGGCGCTCGGTTCGCTGCTGATGGTCTGGTGGCCGTACCTGGCCACGTCCGGACACCTCGACGACGCACTGACGCTCGCGCTCGCCACGGCCGCGACGGCGCTCGTGGTTCAAGATCGTCGCGGTCCGGCAGCGGTGCTGATCGGGATCAGCCTGGCGATCAAGCCGTGGAGCGCGTTCCTGCTCCCGTTGACGTGGCGACCGGGCACGGGTGTTCGCGGCTGGCGAGAACCGGCGCTCGGCGCGTTCATCGGCGTGCTGCTGTGGAGCCCGTTCCTCGTCGCTGCTCCACGCACCTTCGGCGGGCTGCAACCGCAGGTGCGCGTCGCGCCCGACTCGCTGTTCCGGCTCCTGGGCATCGACGCGTCAAGCTCGCTGATCCACTCGTTGCGCCTGCCGCAGATGGCACTGAGCGCCGCCGTCGTGATGATCGTCGTCCGGCAGGGTCGTCAGGCGGGCGCACTCCTCGGTGGCATTGCGGCGCGGATGCTGCTCGACCCCGGCACGTGGAACTACTACACCGCAGGGTTCGTCCTCGGTGCCGTGATGTGGGACCTCCACCGTGCGCGGCGACTGCCGATCGCCAGCCTGATCGCGACGTGCACGTTGCTGCCGAGTTGGATGATCAGCGACCTCCCGGTGGTGCGCGGGCTGCTGCGCCTGGCCGGGTGCCTGGTCGCCATCGCCCTCGTGTGCACACCAGAACGACCGGTCGCGGACGACGAGTCGGCGCCAACCTCCGCCGCGAACGATCTCGTCGCTGTGTAACAGGAGCGCGACAGTTGTGTCGCGCCTCTCGACAACCCGCGCGAACGCGGCCAACATGCGCGCATGCAGGGCAACGGGATCGCGGTTGACAGGGCCACGGCACGGGGACGGGTCGTCCGACGTGCCGATCTCATCATCGGAGCAGGTCTGCCGGCATTCGTCGGCGCCGCGCTCCTCAGTGATTCAGCAGCGACCTGGTGGTCGCGGTTGATCATCGCGCCGGTGGCGTTCGCACTCGCGTTGATCGCCGCGCGCGACCTGCGACATCACGCCTGAGGGTTGGTCTTGCGACCGGCGGGTGGAGCAGAGCTCACACCCACCGGTCGCTGCACGGCGCCGCGTCGGTGCCCGTTTCACTGCGACGCGGCGCTGGCGATCTCCTGGCGGCTGGCACTCGCCGCGGTACTGGCGTGGTGCTCGCGCTTGATGCGGTACATGTCCTCGTCGGCAGCTGCGAGCAGCACGTCGACCGTGGCGCCGATGGCTCCGTAGGCGGAGCCGATGCTCGCCCCAACGCTGACGACCACGTCGGCGCCGATGTCGATCGGCAGGCTGATGGCCTTCGCCAGACGCCGACGCAGCGCCACCATCCGGTAGTCGTGCGGCGGCGGCAGGACGAACAGGGCGAACTCGTCGCCGCCGATGCGAGCAACGGCATCGCCGTCACGGAGCTCGGCCTGCAACCGACGAGCGACCTCGGCGAGCACGACGTCGCCGGCGAGGTGACCGAGGCGATCGTTGATCGGCTTGAAGTCGTCGAGGTCGATGTAGAACACGAGCGCCGGGCTCGTCGCCCGCTCGAGGTGGCGCTCCAGCGAATCGCGGAACCCGGTGCGGTTCAACAGGCCGGTGAGCGGGTCGTGCGTCGCCTCGTGGCCGAGGCGCGCGTGCTCGCGCCGCGTGCCGGTGATGTCGCGCAGCCCGACGTGGATCTGACGATCGCGATCCTCCCCGGTGCTGTGCACGCGAGCCTCGAGCCACACGGGATCGTCGACGCGAGACGGGTTGTGGATGCGGAACTCGACGGAGTGGCGGCGGCTGGAGCCGAACGCGGCGTCGATCGCCCGGCGAACCGAGAGGTGGTCGTCGAAGTGCACCGCCTCGAACACGCTGCGGCCGAGCGCGAGCTCGGCGGGGATGCCCAGCAGATCAGGCAGCGACGGCGAGACCCAGATGACGTGTCCGCGCGGGTCGAGCGTCAGCACCGCATCGGCGACGGCGTCGGCGACCGAGTGCCACAACGCCTCGGCGTTGCGCAGCTGCTCCTCGGTCTGACGGGAGTGGGTGACGTCGCGCCACACGGCGATGAGCCCGTCCTCCATGCCGATCAGGTGCACCTCGAACACGCCGTCGCGGTTGGCCTCGTGCGCCTCGATCTCGTAGATCACCGGGGTCGACTGGCCGACGGCCGAGAGCCAGCTGGCCAGGACCGACAGGCGTGACTGCTCGGTCAGGCGCACAGACAGGAGCTGTCCGATCGCGTCGGGGCCGAGCGCTTGACGGCCGGCAGCGTTGAGGTAGGTGCAACGCAGGTCGACGACGAGCCCCGCGCTGTCGCGCACTGCGCTGTACCGGCCGACCGGCTCCTGCATCGCCTCGAGCGAGCCGAGCAGTTCGCTCTCCCGGGCCGCGAGCTGAGCGGTCCGGGCCTCGAGGGCGCGGCGCGTCCGCTGGGCCGCAGCGCCGGCGACGGCACCGGTGAAGATCAGCACGAGACTGCCGCGCCATCCCGTCGAGGGGTACCTCGGTGCACCGAAGATCACCGCCGGGACGGCGAGCACGAGCCCGCCGGCGACGACGATCGCCTGCAGCTGACGACGTGATCCGTAGAGACCGACCCACAGCATCGGCAGCAGCACGAGCGGCCCGTAGCCGCCGACCGTGCCGAACGTGGCGTGGCGCATCAACCCGGCGCTGACCAGGTAGAGGAAGGCCGGCACGCTCTCGGACCAGGCCGGCAGACGACGCCACGGCACGGCGAGCGACGCCGCGCTGACGACGACCACGAAGCCCACGGCCAACCACCACAGCGAACGTTCGGTGGTCCCGCCGGTGATCGGCTCGATGGCGACCGCCACGGCACCTCCGACAGCGAACGGCAGCGCCCGACCAATGGCACCGGCGCTGCTGAGCAGCCGGGGCGCGTCGTCGAGTTCGGTCGTCACAGTCCAGTTCGTCGGCACAGTTGACCGACGACTTGACGACGATTCCTGCAAATCCACCAGGAAACTTGCACCAACAAATCCGGTGTCCTGCACTGGCGCACTTCGCCCAGGTGAGCGAACATCTCGCCCAGCATGAACCAGAAGAACCGGCAGGCAGAGCGTGCGGCAGCGCTGCGTGCGCAGCGGCAGCGGACCGCGATCCAACAGCGACGTCAGAACGCCCATCGAAACCCGGGCGTCCAAGCGGCGCTCGACGCCCGACGACGCAAGAAGCAGCGCACCCGAGCGGTGATCGGCGGCGTCGCCGGCGTGGCCGTGGTCGCGGCCGGCATCTTCGTCTTCACTCGCGGCGACGACGACAAGCCCAACGACGCCGGGCCCAAGCACCTGATCGCGGCAACGGTCGTGCCGGACGCGACGGGCGCCCTCGGAATCACGTCGTCGCCCGACGCCTACGAGGTCGTCTACGACGTCGAGACCTTCACCGACAACGCCGACGATCTGCACACCACGCAGACGTTCACCGCGCTTCGCCCGTTCGACTCGCGAGTCGTGTCGACGGGGGCGGCCACCTCGTCGTCCACACCGGACACGACCGACAAGGCCACCACCGACTTCACGTTCACGACGAACAAGACCTCGGTGCAGCAGATCACGACGAGCTCGACCTCGACGTACGCGTCGCCGCCTGACGTGGGCGGCGCCGACTTCCGGTTCGACAGCTCGCTCGCCGACCTCGTTGCCGAAGGTACCTACGTGCTGAAGGAGCGCCGCACGCTGCTCGACCGCGAGTGCCAGGTGTACCGCACCGGCAAGGCACCCGACGAGCGAACCACGGCCGTGCCGACGGAGACGGACTTCGCCGACGTGTGCATCGACGCCAGTGGCCTGCTGCTCGAGCAGGTCGTGGTCTCGGGCGGTGCCGTCGTCGCCCGCAAGACCGCCACGTCCGTCGACACTGCGGTGAAGCTCGACGACTCGGCGTTCACGATCACGGGCGATCCCGTTGCACTCGACGCCGGCGGGCTCGAGGTCGAGGAGATCGACGAGGCCAAGGCGCCTGTCGACGACTACTACGCGCTGGCCGAGGTGCCCGAGGGCTACACGCTGGCCGGCCGCTACCAGGTGACGCAGAGCGATCCGAACGCCGGCTCGCAGCCGACACCGACCACCGACCCGCTCACGGGCGACACCGTCGCACCCGCCAGCCCACCCGTCGTCGACTACGCCGACGTCTACGTCAACGGCAACAAGGTGATCGTCGTCCGCCAGGGCCCCGTGTCCGTGGAGCCGGGTGGCACCACGTTCACCGACGTCGGCGACTCGGCGACGATGAGCGGGGTCTCGTCCAACGTCTCGCTCAACGGCAACATCGTCGTCGGCCACCCGCTCGCCGCGACCGAGTGGTACGTCTCGGTGTCCGGTACGGAGTCCGTCGCCGACCTCACCGATCTGCTCAACGGCGTGGAGATCCCCAGCTGACGCCACACGGACGGGTGTTCGAGGCACTCGTCGCCCAGTTGCAACGTCCTAGAAACCGGAGAACCGTTGCCGACGGTCTACCGTACTTGGACTCGCCTGACCCTACGGACGGAGAACAGCGATGAAGCGTGCCACCTTTGCCATTGCAGCAACCCTCTTGCTCGGAACCACGATCGTCGCGTGTGGCGACGACGGTGGCGGGGGCGCGGCGGTCGCCTTCGGCGATCAGATCGACGATGTCTGCCGTGACCTCGACCGGGCGCTGAAGAAGCTGCCGGCTGCGACGAGCATCGACGAGGTCAAGGATCTCGCCAGCGATGCGTCGACGAGCTACGAGGACGCGGTCGCCGAGATGCAGAAGCTCAAGCTGCCGAGCGACAAGGGTGACGCTCGGGACGCGAAGGACCTCATCTCCGGCTTCGAGGACCAGATCGATTTGCTCGACCAGATGTCGAAGGCGGCCGGCAACGGTGACGTGGACACGCTGACCACCAAGCTCGAGGCGTTCAAGAAGATCGCCACGGACAACGGCGACCTCGCCGACAACCTCGACGCCAAGCGCTGCGCGATCGACACGTCCTTCACCGACTTCGCCGACGCACCGGTCGACACGATCGACACCACGCCGATCGACACGACCCCGATCGACACCGCGCCGGTGACGGCACCGCCGGAGACGCAGCCTCCGTCCACCGCTCCCCCGGAGACGCAGCCGAACCTCGAGACCAACAAGATCAGCCTCGACGCCGCTTCGTTCCTGGTGCCGTCCGGCAACTTCACGTTCCAGGACGCACCGGCCGACACGCTCAGCAGCTGGAACACGTTGCTCGACCTGAGCTCGCTGATCAAGCCGCAGCCCGGCACCATCGGTGGCGTCGACGTGTTCGACGGCACCGGCGCCAACATCGGCCGCGTCTTCTTCATGGTCGCCGACACCACGCTCACCCCGGGCTCGATCGAGGACCTCATCCCGATCGTGTCGTCCGGAGCGCTCAACGTGCCGGCCACCATCGGCGGCGTGCCCGGCCTGAAGTACGAGTCCAACGGGCTGTTCTTCTTCCTCGCCAGCCGCGACGACGTGATCGTGTGGGTGCTCTCGGGCGCCGACGCCAACCTCGACCCGACGCTGTCGGACTTCTTCGGCTCACTGGGCGCCTGACGCTGCCACTCCAACTCAGCTTCGTCACGTCGGCCAAGCGCCACGGCGACCTTCCACCGTCACCGGTGGAGGTTGCCTTCGTGGGCCGCTCCAACGTCGGCAAGTCGTCGCTCCTCAACGCGTTGGCCAACCATCGCCAGCTGGCGAAGGTGTCCAAGACGCCGGGGCGCACGCAGCTGCTCAACCAGTTCGCACTGCCCAGCGGGGCGACGATCGTCGATCTCCCCGGGTACGGCTACGCCGCCGTGCCCGGGCGGGAGAAGCGGGGCTGGCAGCGGATGATCGAGGACTACCTGCTCGACCGCGAGGAGCTGGCAATGGTGTTCGTGCTCGTCGACGGCGAGATCGGGCCGACCAAGCTCGACGTGCAGATGCTCGACTGGTTGCGCGAGAGCGACGTGCCGCACTCGATCGTGGCGACCAAGCTCGACAAGGTTCGACCGTCGAAGCTGGCCGGACGCAAGCAGCAGGTGGCCAAGGGCTGCTTGCTCGACGAGGGCGACGTGATGTGGGTGAGTGCGTCCAAGGGCGTCGGCATCGACCGCCTCCAGGCGCACATCACGGACCTGCTCAGCGCCTGACGGCGGAGCGCACCCGGGCGACGACGTCGCGGGGATCGGCGATCGACATGCCGCGGCGCAGGATCGACGACTTGCGCTTGGTGTACGGCGGGTACATCAGGGCCGGATCGAGCTTGGTGGAGCGGGTGTGCACGCCGCGGCGGTGGCTGAACGTGTCGAAGCCGAACTTGCCGTGGTACGCACCGGTGCCGCTCTCGCCGACCCCGCCGAAGGGCAGGTTCGGGTTGCTGATGTGCAGCAGCGTGCCGTTGATGCACGCACCGCCACTGGTGGCGCCGGCGATGACCCGGTCGTTGTCCTCGTCGCGCTCGCTGAAGCTGTAGAGCGCCAGCGGCTTCTCGTCGGCGTTGACGAAGGCGATGGCCTCGTCGAGCGAGTCGACGGCGATGACGGGGAGGATCGGGCCGAAGATCTCCTCGCCCATGACCGGATCGTCGCGGGTGATCCCGGTGAGCACGGTCGGTTCGATGTAGCGGGTGTCGGCGTCGCTGCCGCCGCCATGGGCCACCGTGCCGTTGTGCAGCAGCTTCTCCAGCCGGTGGAAGTGGGGGTCGTTGACGATGCGCGCGTAGTCCGCGCTGGCCTGGACGTCGGAGCCGTAGAACTCGGCGATCGAGCGACCGAGCGCGGCGACGAGTCCGTCGTGCGCGTCGCGCTCGACGAGCACGTAGTCGGGGGCGATGCAGGTCTGACCGGCGTTGACGAACTTGCCCCAGGCGATGCGCCGTGCGGCGACGTCGAGGTTGGCGTTGCGACTGACGATGGCCGGGCTCTTGCCGCCGAGCTCGAGGGTGAGCGGCGTCAGGTGCTCCGCCGCAGCCCGAGCGACGATGCGGGCGACGCGGCTGTTGCCGGTGTAGAGGATGTGGTCGAAGCGCTGGGCGAGCAGCTCGGTGGTCTCCGCCACGCCGCCCTGCACGAGGGCCACCGCAGGGTCGCCGAGCTCGGCCACCAACGCAGCGAGCGCCTCGTCGGTGTGCGGGGCGAGCTCGCTCGGCTTGCCGACGACGGCGTTGCCGGCGGCGATGGCCGCGACCATCGGCAGCAGGAGCAGCTGCACCGGGTAGTTCCACGGAGCGATCACGCAGACCACGCCGAGCGGCTCGGACACGATGGCCGACGAGCCGGGCTTGAACGCCAGCGGCGTGCCGACGCGCTCGGGCTTCATCCACAGCGGCAGGTGCGCCAGCGTGTGGTCGATGTCGCTGATCGTGAAGCCGATCTCGGTGACCCACGCCTCGGTGCGCGGCTTGCCGAAGTCGGCGGCCAGCGCGTCCAGCAGCCGGTCCTCGTGGTCTTTCACCAGGTCGCGCAGGCGCCGCAGCGTTGCCACCCGCCAGGCCAGCGGACGGGTGGCCCCGTCGACGTAGCTCTGTCGCGCCGCGGCGACGACGGGTGCGATGCGATCCAACGGGGTCTGCGTCATCCCCTCACGCTATGACGATCTGGTGCACGATCATGCGCGTCGACGGCTCGAACCCGAGCTTGCGGTACAGCTGCGCCGCGCCGGTCGGGTTCTCGCTGTCGACCCCGATCGAGGCGTGCGTCATCCCAGCCGCGGCGTAGGCGTGCAGCGCGGTGGCGATGAGCGCCGAACCGAGCCCCTTGCCGCGCCACTCGCGCAGCGTGCCCAGCGTGGCCACCCAGGCGTCGCGTCGGCCGGTGATCGCGTCGTCGGCCTCGTAGCGGTGAGAGATCAGCATCGACACGACGGCATCGTCGGAGTCCAGTGCGACGAAGCTCATCTGCGGCGCCGAGCCGTACCCGCGCAGGCTCTGCTGCCAGTGATCGGGCGTGGTCGGCGTCGATCCCCAGTGATCGGCGAAGGCGGTGTTCTTGGCGACGCGCACGTCCTCGTCGCGGTCGTCGGGCAACGGCACGATGCGGACGCCGTCGATCTCCGGAACGGTCGGCAGCACGTCCAGCGGTCGCAGCAGCTCGTCCATGTACCGAACGGGCTCGAAGCCGATCGAGGCGAACAGCTGGTGGGCCGCGCCGACGAAGTCGTAGGCGTCGACCCGCACGTACTTGGTCAGCGCGTTGCCCGACGCGAGCAGCAGCTCGGCGACTCGCCCCCGGCCCCACTGCAGCAAGGCGGTCCCGACGCCTCGGCCGCGCATCGAGGGGTCGACCGTGCCGAAGACGTAGCCGCGCTCCTCCCGGACGTCCGACGGCAGGTGGAGCACGTACGTGTACCCGGCGAGCTCTCCGTCGACCGTCGCGATGCGCACGTCGTCATCGATCGACAGGTGTGAGAATTCCTCTTCGAGCTCCACCAGTTCCAGCTGCCGCGGGATGCGGTCGTGCTGCTCGGCTCGGTTGACCAACGCGCACACGGCGGCCAGTTCGTCGGTGCGCGGTGCGCGCAGTTCGATCGTCCCCATGGGTCGCACCGTACGCTCCGACACCTATGACCGATCTGCCGATTTCCAGGCCGCAGCTGACGGAGCTCGGGTTCTACGGACTGCCCGGCGCGCCACGTTCGCCGGCCGACCTCCTCAGCGAGTGCCGCGACGGCGAAGCGCTCGGCCTCGGCACCGTCTTCCTCAGCGAACGGTTCAACATCAAGGAGATCGTCACCCTCTCCGGCGCCGCCGCCGCGGTGACCTCCACGCTCGGCATCGCCACCGGCGTGACCAACCACAACACGCGCCACCCGATCGTCACCGCCAGCTACGCGACGACGATGCATCGGCTGACCGGTGGCCGCTTCGCGCTCGGGCTCGGTCGCGGCATGGACCGCATGTTCGACGCCTTCGGTTTGCCACGCATCACCACCGCGCAGATGGAGGACTTCGCCGGGCTGATGCGCCGGTTGTGGCGCGGCGAGGTGGTGGTCGGCCACGACGGTCCGGCGGGCAAGTGGCCCGTGCTCGCGCTCGACCCGGAGTTCGACGAGCAGATCCCGTTGATGATGAGCGCCTTCGGCCCGCAGAGCCTGCAGCTCGCCGGGCGCGCCTTCGACGGTGTGATCCTGCACACGTTCTTCACCGAGGAGACGCTGCTGCGCTGCGTCCGCACCATCCGCCGCGCAGCCGAGGAGGCCGGTCGCGATCCGGCCAGCGTGCGCATCTGGAGCTGCTGGGCCGTCGTCGGCGATTGGGTGCCGGAGGACATCCGTCTGAAGAAGACCGTCGGCCGGATGGCGACCTACCTCCAGGCGTACGGCGACCTGATGGTGCGGACCAACCAGTGGGACCCCGCCGTGCTGGCCCGCTTCCGCGCCGACCCCTTCGTCGCCGGCTTCCGCGGCGCGCTCGACCAGAAGGCCACCACGGCCGAGCTCGAGCACGTCGCCACGCTCATCCCCGCCGAGTGGCTGGCCCCGGCCGGCACCGGCGACGCGACCGCGTGTGCGTGGTCGGTGCTGCGTCAGCTGGACCTCGGCGCCGACGGCGTGATCGTGCACGGCGCGGCGCCGACCGAGCTCGCTCCCGCGATCGAGGCCTACCGAGACATCCGCCCCGTCGGCCGCTTCGACGCGCTCCCCGCCAACCCGGGGTCGACGGCTTAGGCGGCGATGAACTCGGCGACGATGCTGTGCACCTCGTCGCCGGTGAGCTCGTCGTGCTCGCACAGCGCGTCGGCCAGTGCGATCAACGCGGCTCGGTGCTCGAGGACGGCGCAGGCGGCGCGATCAGCGGCACTGCTGACGATCGCTTCGGCCTTGCCCCGCGCCACCTCGTCGCCGAGGACCTTGGCGACGAGGTTCCCGGCCATGCCGAGGTGAGCAGCCTCCAGGCTGAGCAGGCTGTTGGCGGCGCCGAGCTGTCCGACCAGCTGGGATGCGATCGTGGTCGCCGCGGCGAGATCGCTGGCGATGCCGCTCGACGCCTCGCCGTACTCCTGGATCTCCGCGGCACGCCCGGCCATCGCCACGGCGATCAGGTCGCTGCCCTCCGACGGCGTGCGCAGGTGGCGCTCCTCCGCGTCGGCGTGCTGGACGAGCCCAAGGGCGCTGCCGCGACGGAGGATCGAGGCGATCTTCACGTCGCGCCCGACGAGCGTCGCCAGCAACGCGTGACCTGCCTCGTGAACGGCAACACGGCGGCGTTCGTCGGGGTGGTAGCCCACCTCCTGCGACAGCCCGACCTCGGTGGTCAGCTGCGCCTCGATGACGTCATCGGTGGTCATCAAGCGTCGGCCGCGCCGCAGGGCGACGATCAACGCCTCGTCGAGCAGCCGCTCGATGCGCACCGGGCTGTACCCACCGGAGAGGTCGGCGATGAAGTTCGCCGTGACCGCAGGGTGGTGCGCCTTCTTCGCCAGGTAGTAGCCGGCGATCGCCAGTCGGTCGTTGTGCGGCGGCAGGTCGAAGTGGATGAGACGGTCGAAGCGGCCGGGACGCAGCAGCGCCGGGTCGAGGTCGGCGGCGCGGTTCGTGGCGGCGATCACGAGGATGTTGGCCGGCACTGACGCCGGTCGGCGGATGGCCCGCGAAGCCGGCAGCAGCGAGTTGACCGCGGCGACGAGCTTGCCCTTGAGCACGTCGCTCGGAGCCGGGGTGTCGAAGCTCTGCATCTGCACGAGCAGCTCGTTGACGACACCGACCGTGCCCTCGCGAGAGCCGCCGCCACCCATGCCGGCGCGCGCGCCGCCGATCGCGTCGAACTCCTCGATGAACCCGATCGCGCCGCCGTCCTTGCGCGCCTGCTTGCGCAGGTGGCGGAAGAAGGTGCGGATCTTGCGGTTCGTGCCACCGAAGTACATCGACTGGAACGAGCTGGCCGAGACGAACAGGAACGGCACACCGGCCTCGGCGGCCATCGCCTTGGCGAGGTACGTCTTGCCCGTACCGGGCGGGCCTTCGAAGAGGAGACCGCGACGCGCCGAGCCGCCCATCTCCTCGGCGAACAGCCGGTGGTTGAGGAACAGGTTGAGCGAGTCGATCGCCTCGCGACGTGTCTGGTCCGCACCGACCACGTCGGCGAGGCGGATGTCCGAGTCGCTCGGTCGCACCAGCTGATGCGGTGACCGGCCGGAGGCGAGCATCGGCAGGGTGACGATGCTGGCGAGCAGGGCCATCAGCCCGACCGACATCCAGATCTCCGGGTTGTTGGCGATGAGGTCGGGCATGCCAGGGCGCAGCGGCGTGGCGAACAGCTCGCGGTACCAGAAGAAGGCCAGGGGAACGCCGACCAGCACGAGCAACCGACGAAGGCGACGTTGGCGCTGCCGCTCGCGATGTGCGCTGGCATCGACGTGGCGCCCCCGCACCACGCTTGCTTGCTGCAGATCGACGATGTCCATGATTGCTCCCTGCTCGGACGTTCCCCGACGACTTGCGTCGCCGTTGGCCGTTGCGGGCACGCTACCACTGATCTCACGCAGGGTGAGAGCCGATCACTCTCCGCGTTCGACCCCGAACCCCTGGTGAGACGGGTTGACGGTGCCTTGACGACTGCTCCGTAGCATGCGCTGCGATGCCGACCACACCCCGCGGGCACGAGGTCACGGAGACCGCGATGAGCTGGGTCGCGACGCGCTCCGGCGGGCCTGGCGGGCAGCACGCGAACACCTCGGACACGGCGGTCACGGTCACCATCGACGTCGCTGCCCTCGGGTGGTCCGAGGTGCTGACCGAGCGAGTTCGGTCGCGTGCCGGCGAGACGATCATCGCCTCGTCGTCGCAGTCGCGATCGCAGTTCCGCAACCGCCAACTGGCAACGGCGACCGCGCTGGAGCGGCTCGACGCCGCCGCCGCACCACCACCACCGAGGCGTCGTGCAACACGACCGAGCCGCGGCGCCACCGAGGAGCGGCTGCAGGAGAAGCGGGTGACGTCGCAGCGCAAGGCGGAGCGCCGTCGCCCGGGGCGCGACGACAGCTGAGCACTGCCGTCGATGGGGGTACGTTGCCGTTCATGGACTCGTGGCAGCAATTGCAGCAGGGCGTGGAGCTCCCGTTCCGCGCCGACCTCACCATCCCGACGCTCGTCGAGGTGCGCCTGCCCACGCCGGAAGTGGCGGAGATCGGCGACGTCGAGGCAGCGGCACGCGCCTCGGTGATCGCCACGCTCGCGGGCGACGTCACGCCGGGCATGACGGTGGCCGTCGGCGGCGGCAGTCGCGGGCTCACCGATCGAGTCGGTTTGCTGCGCGGCACGATCGCCGGGTTGCGTCAGCTCGGCGCCGAGCCGTTCGTGGTACCGGCGATGGGCAGCCACGGTGGCGCCACCGCCGACGGCCAGAAGCACATGCTGGAGCACCTCGGCATGAGCGAAGCGGCGATCGACTGCGAGATCCGGGCGACGATGGAGACCGTCGAGGTCGCTCGCACCGCCAGCGGGATGCCGCTGTACCTCGACCGCCACGCCGCCGGCGCCGATCGCATCCTCCCGGTGAACCGGGTGAAGCCGCACACCTGCTTCAAGGGCCCGATCGAGAGCGGCTGCTCGAAGATGGCCGTCGTCGGCTTCGGCAAGCAGCCGGGCGCAGCGCAGATCCACGCGTGCGGACCCATCGAGATGCGCAACCGCATCCTCGACGGCATCGCCGCGCTGCGCGACACCGGACGGTTGCTCGGTGGAGTCGCATCGATCGAGTCGACGGGTGGCGAGGTCGTCAAGGTGCAGGCGCTGTCGAGCGAGCAGGTCGGCGGCGACGCCGAGCGCGAGCTGACCGATTTCGCCAAGTCGCTGGTGCCGTCGCTGCCGTTCGCCGAGATCGACGTGCTGATCATCGAGATGGGCGGCAAGGACATCAGCGGCACGACGATGGACCCCAACGTCACCGGTCGCTTCTGGGTGCACGGCCTGCCCGAGGTGGAGTCGCCGCGCGTGGCGACGATCGTGCTGCTCGACATCACCGAGGTCTCCGAGGGCAACGTGCTCGGCATCGGCCTGGCCGACTTCATCCCCGCCTCGCTGGCCAACACGATCGACTGGCAGAAGACCTACATCAACTGCTTCACCGCCGGCATCGCCGGGGCGCGGCGGGCGCGCATGCCGATGGTGCTGCCGGACGAAGAGGCGTGCATCAAAGCCGCGCTCAGCATGTGCGGGCGCAACTTCGACGACCCGCGCAAGGTCGTGCGGATCCGCAGCACCCTGCACCTGACCCGCTGCTGGGTCAGCGAGCCGCTGCTGTCCGAGCTGCCGCCGGGCGCCTCCGTCGCCTAGACGCGCGCCGCCTCGGCGGCGTCGAGGTCGGCGCGGGTGACCAACGAGACCATCGTCAGTCTTTCGGCGCGCAACGCCGAACCGGCATCCGGGCTGCGATCGATGACGCACACGACGTGCTCGATGTGGGCGCCCAGGGCGCGCAGGTCGTTGGTCGAGATGACGACCTGCCCGCCGGTGGTGATGACGTCCTCGATGACCGTGACCCGACGGCCGGCGATCGGAGCGCCCTCGGCCAGCTGTGCCGTGCCGTAGGTCTTGGCCTCCTTGCGCACGAACGCCGCGGGGATGCCGGTGCGCAATGACAGCGCGGTCGCGATCGGCACACCGCCGAGCTCGAGCCCGGCAAGCACTTCGGTGCCCTCGGGGATCAACGGCACCAGTGCCTCGGCGATGTCGGCGAGCAGCGCCGGATCGGCCTCGAAGCGGTACTTGTCGAAGTACTCCGTGGCGGTCTGGCCGGAGCGCAACGTGAACGTGCCGGTGAGCCGGGCGATGGCGTTGATGCGCGCGGCGAGATCGGCCTGAAGGTTCGTCATGCGGCCACGGTACGCGACCTTCGTCAAGCATTGGTACAGCTCCGTTGAGCGCATCGCCCGACGATCCGATACCAGGGTGATGCCCGCCGACCGTCACCCGCGACTGATCGAGCAGCTTCGCTCGCTCGGCATCGACGGCCGTCCGCTCCACGACGAGCAGTGGCAGCGGTTCATCGACCGGGTCGACGCCGCGTACGGAGACGCCGACCGCGAGGCATCGCTGCTGATGCGCCAAGCCGAGTGGCAGTCGAGCCACGACCCACTCACCGGCTTGCCCGGGCGGCACGCGCTGGCCGAACGCCTCGACCTCGCGCTCGACGGCGGACGAGCCCGCGGACCGTGGCCGAGCCTGCTGTACATCGACTTCGATCGCTTCCGTCAGGTGAACGCGGCGTACGGGCACCGCCTCGGCGACTCGCTGCTGCAGGCGGCAGCCGCACGGATCCAGCGCGTCGTCGGATCGTCGGACACCGTGGCGCGCGTCAGCGGCGACGAGTTCGCCGTGCTCTGCATCGGCGGCGCCGTCGCGGCAACGGCGATCGCCGCACGACTGCTGCTCGAGTTCGCCGAGCCGTTCTCGCTCGTCGACGAACCGGTGTACCTCGCCCTGTCGATCGGCGTCGCCTATGCGATGCCCGGGCGCGATCGCGCCAACATCCTGTTGCACGACGCCGAGATCGCCGTTGTCGAGGCCAAGCGCAAGGGCCGCGACCGCGTCGTCACCTGCGACGAGCTGCTGCGCGTGGAAGCAGCCGAGCAGGCGCTGATGGAACGCGGGCTGCGCGAGGCCATCGGGCAGGGCGAGCTGACCGTCGTCTACCAGCCGATCCGGCGCATCGAGACCGGCGAGCTGACCGGGTTCGAGGCGTTGGCGCGCTGGGCGCATCCGACGCTCGGCGCAGTGCCGCCGGATCGCTTCATCCCGCTCGCCGAGCGGTCAGGCTTGATCAGTCTGCTCGGGGCGCGCGTCGTCGATCTCGCGGTGCGCGACGCGGCGTCGTGGCTGCGCGAGTCGGGCCACTCGCTCGGCGTGCACGTCAACCTGTCGAGCAGCGAGCTGGTGTCGCCCACGCACCTCGGTCGCGTCGCCGACATCCTCGCCCGCCACGACCTCGACCCGGCGTTGATGACGTTGGAGATCACCGACCGCGTGCTGCTCGAGGACCCGCGCCGCGTCGACGAGCAGCTGAACGCGATCAAGCAGCTCGGCGTGTCGTTGGCGATCGACGACTTCGGCTCCGGGCTGTCGACGCTGACGCTGCTGCGTCGCTACCCGTTGCGCCTGGTGAAGATCGATCGCGAGTTCGTCACCGGTGTCGACAGCTCGCCGGCGATGCAACGCGTCGTGCGGTGCATCGTCGAGCTCGCCCACGCGCTCGGCTACGCCGTGCTCGCCGAGGGCGTCGAGACCCAGGCCGAGCTCGACGCGATGCGCACGATGGGATGCGAGTACGCGCAGGGCTACCTGTTCGGAGCACCACTCCCGCCGGCCGAAGCGCTGCTGGCCGCGACGAGCGACCGCTTCAGCCGGCAGTTCGGGGGCTGACCTGCCGCAGCAGCGCCTCCTGGGCGATCGTCGCCACGTGCGTGCCGTCCTCACCGAAGAGGTGGCCGATGACCAGACCGCGGCCACCGACGAACGCATGGCAGTTGACGTCGTGCAGATGCCACCGGTCGGCGCGGACCGGGCGATGGAACCAGATCGTGTGGTCGAGGCTGGCGCCGAACACCGGCTCGTCGTGCGCGCCGCTGAGGTCGGGGTGGACGAGGCGCACCGCGTCGGTCGGCAGGTCGTCGGAGAGGTACGAGAGCCAGCAGCGGTGCAGCAGCTGATCGTCACCGAGGTCGGCGGCGACCTTCATCCACGCCGCCACTCGCCCGCTGCCCGCACCCGCCTGCGAGGGAAGCCGGTCCGCCGGTACGAAGCGCCGGGCGAACGACGGCGTCCACGACGACTCCGTCAGCTCATCGGGACCCGGCAGATCCGTCGGCATCGCGACGGTGGTGACGTCGGGTGACGCCTCGGGGCGTTGGAACGACGCCTCGAGGTTGAGGATCGCACCGATCGCCTGGCGAGCGACCACGCGACGAGTGGCGAACGATCGCCCGTTGCGGATCCGATCGACCTCGTAGCGGACCGGTTCCTGATGATCGCCGCGACGGATGAAGTAGGCGCGCAACGAATGCACGGACAGGTCGGGCTCCACCGTCTCGGCCGCGGCGCGCAACCCCTGAGCCACGATCTGACCACCGTACAGACCACCCCACGGGTACCTCGGACCACTGCCGACGAAGGTGTCCGGGCCATGCGGCTCGAGGTCGAACAAGCGAGCCAGGTCCATCGGACTGACACTGTATTCAGCAGGCCCTGAAGTTTCTGTCGCTGATCGTTCCTTTTTCAACAGAACGAAATTATGATCACCGCTCATGGCTAAGCGAGGGCCCAAAGGGCCGATGACCGATGATCACAAAGCAAAACTCGCGGCGGGCCGGGTCGAAGGAAAGGCAGTTCGGGACTGCCTCGAAGCACTGCGTTCCAACAAACCGAAGCGAGGCCGGAAGCGCACACGCGAGTCCATTGCCGAACGCCTGAGTGCGATCGACGTGGCACTGGCCGACGCCGACCCGATCGAGGAGCTGCGGTTGCTCCAGGATCGGCGCGATCTCCAGTCTGAGCTGGTGTCGTTCGGCACCGCCGTGGACATGACCGCGCTCGAGCAGGCGTTCGTCGACGTGGCCAAGTCCTACAGCGCGAGCAAGGGCATCAGCTACGCCACGTGGCGTGAAGTCGGCATCGATGCCGCGGTGCTCAAGCGCGCCGGCATCAGCCGCGCCGGCTGATCCAGCGCCCTCGGCGTGAAGGAGCCGTGAAGATCCCCGAGGGGGTCGTGAACACGGCATAAAGGGACTGTCGGGCCGTTTGGCGCGGCCGTACAACGGTCGTCGTGGCCGACCTTGTCTACATCTCCCTCACCATCGCGTTCTTCGCGCTGTGCGTGCTCTACGTGCGCTGGTGCGACCGGATCATCGGCGATGACCCCGCCGGCGAACTGACCGGCGAGCACGAATCGATCCCCGCCGTTTCGACGGACTCCGCGTCGTGAGCGACAACTGGATCGGGCTCGCGCTCGCCGTCGTCGCCGTCGTCTACCTCGTCGCCGTGCTCATCTTCCCGGAGCGCTTCTGATGAGCTGGCAGAACTGGCTGCAGATCATCGTCCTGGTGATCCTGCTCCTCGTCACCGTGCCGCGGCTGGGTCGCTACCTCGCCGACGTGTACGGCGCCCGTGACGACGGCTCGGCGCCCGGCGACAGGTTCTTCAACCCGATCGAGCGGCTGATCTACCGGGTGTGCGGCATCGACGCCAAGCGCGAGCAGCGCTGGAGCGGGTACGCCGTCTCGCTGCTGGCGTTCAGCGTGATGTCGCTGCTCGGCCTGTACGCACTGCTTCGGCTCCAGGGCCACCTGCCGTTCAACCCCACAGGCCGTTCGGCGTTCACGCCATCGGGTGCCTGGAACATCGCCGTCAGCTTCGTCACCAACACCAACTGGCAGTGGTACTCCGGCGAAGTGGCGATGAGCCACCTCAGCCAGATGGTCGGGTTGGCGGTGCAGAACTTCGTGTCCGCCGCTGCCGGCATGGCGATCCTCGTGGCGATGATCCGCGGCATCACCCGCACGAAGCAGCGCACGCTCGGCAACTTCTGGGTGGACCTGACGCGCACGACCGTCCGCGTGCTGCTGCCGCTGTCGATGGTGTTCGCCATCGTGCTCATGTCGCAGGGCGTCATCCAGAACTTCCACGGCGACACCGTGGCCACCACGCTCGAGCAGGCGCAGCAGCACATCCCCGGCGGTCCGTTGGCGACGCAGGAAGCGATCAAGCAGCTCGGTTCCAACGGTGGCGGCTTCTTCAACGCCAACGCGGCGCACCCGTTCGAGAACCCCAACGGCTGGACCGACATCCTCGAGATCTGGGCGATCGTCGCCATCCCGTTCGCCTTCGTCGTCGCATTCGGCCGGATGGTCAAGGACAAGCGGCAAGGACGAGTGCTGATGGCGGTGATGGTCGGTCTGCTCGTGGTCTTCAGCGCGCTGTCGATCTTCGCCGAGCAGAACGGCAACCCCGAGCTGACCAAGCTCGGCGTCGACCAGTCGATCGACGCCACGCAGTCGGGCGGCAACATGGAGGGCAAGGAGGTCCGCTTCGGCGCTTCCGCCTGCGGTCTGTGGGCGGGCACCACCACTGGCACCTCCAACGGGTCGGTGAACTGCATGCACGACTCGTTCACCCCGCTCGGCGGTCTGGCCCCGATGGCGCACATGATGCTCGGCGAGCTGTCGCCGGGCGGTGTCGGTGTGGGCCTGATGGGCGTGCTGCACTACGCGCTGCTCGCCGTGTTCATCGCCGGCTTGATGGTCGGTCGAACGCCGGAGTACCTCGGCAAGAAGATCCAGGCCGCGGAGATGAAGCTGGTCACGCTGTTCATCCTGGCGATGCCGATCGCGCTGCTCGGCTTCGCTGCGGCGAGCGTGATGGTGAAGTCGGCAGACACGTACCAGAGCGGCACCCACGGGCTGTCGGAGGTGCTCTACAACTTCGCCTCGGCGGCCAACAACAACGGGTCGGCGTTCGCCTTCCAGGGCACGGGCACCCAGTGGTACACGACGACGATGGGCATCTCGATGCTCATCGGGCGCTTCTTCCTGATCATCCCGGCGCTGGCGATCGGCGGATCGCTGGTGCGCAAGCCGAAGGTGCCGGAGACCGCCGGAACGTTCCCGACGCACACACCGCTGTTCGCCGGCCTCCTGACCGGCGTGATCATCATCATCGCCGGCCTCACCTTCTTCCCGGCGCTGGCGCTGGGCCCGATCCTGGAGCACCTGTCATGACGCAGCTGTTCGACCGTTCGATCATCGGCGACGCATCGCTCGACGCACTGAAGAAGCTCAACCCGAAGAAGATGGCCCGCAACCCGGTGATGTTCATCGTCGAGGTCGGCTCGGTGCTGACCACCGTGCTGTTCATCCGCGACTTCGGCACTGCTGACTCGCAGCAGAACTGGTTCGCCGGTCTGGTCGCCGCCTGGCTGTGGTTCACCGTGCTGTTCGCCAACTTCGCCGAGGCGATGGCCGAAGGTCGCGGCAAGGCCCAGGCGGCAGCACTGCGCAAGACGCGTGCGGACACGATCGCACGCGTTCGGCTGGCGGACGGGTCGATCGTCGAGCGCTCGTCCAACGCGCTCGACATCGGCGACCTGTGCGTCGTCACGGCCGGCGAGGTGATCCCTGGCGACGGGGACATCGTCGAGGGCATCGCCACGGTGGACGAGTCGGCCATCACGGGCGAGTCGGCTCCGGTGATCCGCGAGTCCGGCGGCGATCGTTCGGCGGTCACCGGCGGCACGCGCGTCCTGAGCGACGAGATCGTCGTGTGCATCTCGGCCCGGCCGGGTGAGACGTTCCTCGATCGGATGATCGCGTTGGTGGAGGGCGCCGACCGGCAGAAGACGCCAAACGAGATCGCCCTGTCGATCCTGCTCGCCGGGCTGACGATCATCTTCCTGCTCGCCGTCGTGACGCTGCAGCCGTTCGCCATCTACTCCGGCGCCGAGCAGCCGATCATCGTCCTCGTCGCCCTCCTCGTCTGCCTGATCCCGACCACGATCGGCGGACTGCTGTCGGCGATCGGGATCGCCGGCATGGACCGGCTGGTGCAGCGCAACGTGCTGGCCATGTCGGGCCGCGCCGTGGAGGCCGCAGGCGACGTGACCACGTTGCTGCTCGACAAGACCGGCACGATCACCTACGGCTCTCGGCAGGCCGCCGAGTTCCTGCCGGTGAACGGCGTCACCGTTGCGGGCCTGGCCGAGGCGGCGATGGTGTCGTCGTTGGCCGACGAGACGCCAGAGGGGCGATCGGTGGTCACGCTCGCCCAGACGGCGCACGGGCTGAGTGCGGTGCACGACCCGAACGCGCTGCTCGTGCCCTTCACCGCGCAGACGCGGATGTCGGGCATGGACCTCACCACCGGACGCAGCGTGCGCAAGGGGGCCGCCGATTCGGTGCGCCGCTTCGTCGCCGACACCGGCGTCGACGTGCCGCTCGAGCTCGGCCCGATCGTCGAGCAGGTGTCGCGAGACGGCGCAACGCCACTCGTCGTCGCCGATCGCGTCAGCCCCGACGCTCCCTGGAGGGTCCTCGGCGTGGTGCGTCTGAAGGACACCGTCAAGCCGGGCATGAGCGAGCGCTTCGATCAGCTGCGGGCAATGGGCATCCGCACGATCATGATCACCGGGGACAACCCGTTGACCGCCGCAGCGATCGCCGAGGAGGCGGGCGTCGACGGCTTCCTCGCCGAAGCGACGCCCGAGGACAAGATGGCGCTGATCAAGCGCGAGCAGGCCGGCGGCAACCTCGTGGCGATGACCGGCGACGGCACCAACGATGCGCCGGCGCTGGCCCAGGCGGACGTCGGCGTGGCGATGAACACCGGCACGCAAGCTGCGAAGGAGGCCGGCAACATGGTCGACCTCGACAGCAACCCGACGAAGCTCATCGAGATCGTCGAGGTCGGCAAGCAGCTGCTGATCACCCGCGGTTCGTTGACCACGTTCTCGATCGCCAACGACGTCGCCAAGTACTTCGCCATCATCCCGGCGATGTTCTCCGGCTTCCTCCCGGCGCTCGACAAGCTCAACGTGATGCACCTGGCCAGCTCGCGCTCGGCCATCCTCAGCGCCGTCATCTTCAACGCGCTGATCATCATCGGCCTCGTTCCGCTGGCCCTGCGCGGCGTTCGCTTCCGCGCCGAGGCCGCCGGTGCGGTGCTGCGCCGCAACCTCCTCGTCTACGGGCTGGGCGGCGTCATCGTCCCGTTCGTCGGCATCAAGCTCATCGACGTCATCGTCACCGCACTAGGAGTGAAATGATCCGCCAACTTCGTCCAGCGCTGATGATGCTGCTGACGTTCACCGTCATCTGCGGGGTCATCTACCCGCTCGCCGGCACCGCCGTCGCCCAGGTCGCGTTCAACGACAAGGCCAACGGTTCCCTGATCGAGCGCAACGGACATGTGATCGGCAGCGAGCTCATCGGCCAGGCGTTCACCTCACCGCAGTACTTCCACCCGCGCCCCTCGGCCGCCGGCGACGGCTACGACGGATCGGCCAGCTCAGGGTCCAACCTCGGCCCGCTGAGCCCCGACCTGCTCGACGCCGTCGCCGAGCGCGCCGCGGCGTATCGCACGGAGAACGGGCTGGCCGCCGATGCGCAGGTGCCGGTCGACGCCGTCACCGCCTCGGGCTCCGGGCTCGACCCGCACATCTCGCAGGCCAACGCCGCGCTGCAGGCTCCGCGGGTGGCCGAGGAGCGCGGCATCACCGTCGACCAGGTGCAGCAGCTGATCGCCGCGAGCACCGACGGGCGGGCCCTCGGCATCCTCGGCGAACCGGGCGTCAACGTGTTGCGATTGAACGTCGCGTTGGACGACCTGACCGGCTGAGAGACTGATCGCAATGGGTCGTGGCAGCTTGCGCATCTACCTCGGCGCCGCGCCGGGCGTCGGCAAGACGTACCGGATGCTCGGCGAGGCAGCGCGCCGTCACGACCGCGGCACCGACGTCGTCATCGGCATCGTCGAGACGCACGGGCGGGCGCAGACGATCGCCCAGCTGGCCGATCTCGAGCAGGTGCCGCGACGCGAGCACCAGTACCGCGGCACCACCCTGCTGGAGATGGATGCGGAGGCCGTGCTGGCGCGCCGCCCACAGGTGGTGCTCGTCGACGAGCTGGCGCACACCAACGCGCCGGGGTCGCCGCGCCAGAAGCGGTGGCAGGACGTGGAGGTGCTGCTCGACGCCGGCATCGACGTCATCTCCACGCTCAACATCCAGCACCTCGAGTCGTTGAACGACGTCATCGGACGGATCACCGGCACGGTGCAGCGCGAGACCGTGCCCGACCAGTTCGTGCGTCGCGCCGATCAGATCGAGCTGGTCGACATGGCACCGGAGGCGCTGCGCCGGCGGATGGCGCACGGCAACATCTACCCGCCCGAGCGCATCGACGCCGCGCTGTCGAACTACTTCCGGCCGGGCAACCTCGGCGCGCTGCGCGAGCTGGCGCTGCTGTGGGTGGCCGACCGGGTCGAGGAGTCGCTGAGCACGTACCTCAGCGATCACGGGATCACCGACGCATGGGAGACGCGCGAGCGCGTGGTGGTCGGCATCACCGGCGCACCGGGCGGCGACGCCTTGATCCGTCGCGCGGCGCGCATCGCCGGCCGGCTCGGTGGCGAGCTGATCGGCGCGCACGTGACGAGCGATGACGGCTTGCACGTGGACGACGAAGCGGTGCTCGCCCAGCAACGGCAACTGATCACGGAGCTCGGCGGCACGGCGCGCGAGGTGGTCGGTGCCGACCGCGCCGCGGCGCTCGTCACCTTTGCGCGCACCGAACGGGCGACGCAGCTGGTGCTCGGCGCGACGCGCCGTTCGCGGTGGTTCGAGCTGACCCACGGCTCGTTCATCGCCACGGTCACCCGTCTCGCCGCGGACGCCGGTTCCGGCGGCATCGACGTGCACGTGATCGCCACGGACGCGCCGACCGAGACGTCGTCACTGCGCGGGCGCGATCGTCCGCCGGTTCCGATCACCGCGTCGCGGATCTCCGCGGCGTGGGTGCTGGCGCTCCTCGGGCTGCCGTTGCTGACCGTCGCCGGCACCGCGCTGCGGGAACACGTCGAGCTGCCGACGACGCTGCTCGTCTTCCTCACGTGGGTGCTGCTGATCGCCGCCGTCGGTGGGCGGCTCGTGGCTGCGATCGCCGCCGTCCTGGCCTCGCTGCTCGTCAACTGGTACTTCGTCGAGCCCCGCCACACGTTCACCATCGCCCAGCCTGAGAACGTCACCGCGCTCGTCGTGTTCGTCGTGGTCGCGTTCGCGGTCGGCTCGTTGGTCGACACCGCTTCGCGCCGTTCGTTGGAGGCTCGTGTCGCCCGCTTCGAGGCGGAGGCGCTCACCCGCTCGGCAGCCAGCCTGAGCACCGACGCCGAGCCGATGCCGGCGCTGGTGGACGAGGTGCGCTCGATCTTCGGACTCGCGTCGGTGCGGCTCGTGCGAACCCTCGGCACGAGCTCGGAGGCGTTGGCCGAGTCGTTCGCACCGGGCGCGGCGACGGCGGGCCACGAGCTCGTCGTCCCGTTCGGCATCGTCGCCGGTGACGAGGCGGCGCGGTACGAGCTCGAGGTCCGCGGGCGCGCGTTGTCGGACGACGACCAGCGGCTGCTGCGCGTGCTGGCGGACCAGCTCGCCGTCGCCGTCGGCGCGCAGCAGCTGGCGCGGGATGCCGCCGAGGCATCCGCGCTCGCCGAGGTGGACGCCGTGCGCACTGGCATGCTTCGTGCGGTGTCGCACGACCTCCGAACCCCACTTGCGTCGATCAAGGCGATGGTCTCGGGCTTGCGCGACGACACCGTGGCGTGGACGCCCGATCAGACAGCAGAGGCGCTGGCGACCATCGACGAGGAGACCGATCGTCTCAACCGCTTGGTGGGCAACCTGCTCGACGCCAGCCGGTTGCAGATCGGTGCACTGGCCGTGCGCCTCGAGCCGACGGCGATCGGCGACGTCGTGGCGTCGGTGCTGCACACGTTGGCGCCCGCGTCGAACTGCGTCACCCTCGACCTCGATCCGTCACTGCCGATGGCGCTGTGCGACCCGGTGCTGCTCGAACGCAGCCTGGCGAACGTGGTCTCGAACGCGTTGCACCATGCGTCGGCCACCGCGGTCGACGTCCCGGTCCGCATCACCGCATCGGTCGTCGCCGATCGCATCCACCTCGCGGTCATCGACCGCGGACCCGGCATCCCGCTGAGCGCACGGGTGCAGGTGCTGGCCCCGTTCCAGCGACTCGGCGATCAGCAGACGGTGGACGGCGTCGGCCTCGGGCTGTCGATCGCCCAAGGGTTCGTCGAGGCGATGGGTGGCACGCTCACGCTCGACGACACGCCGGGCGGCGGGCTCAGCGTGATCATCACCGTCGGCCTCGCCGGGCACGAGCCGGCATGATCCGCATCCTCGTCGTCGACGACGAGCCGCAGATCCGTCGGGCGTTGAGCCTCAACCTCGGCGCCCGCGGCTACGAGGTGTTCGAGGCCGACACCGGCGAGCACGCACTGCAGGCCGTCGCCAACGAGCACCCGGATCTCGTGCTGCTCGACCTCGGTCTGCCGGGGATGGACGGGATCATGGTGATCGAGGCGCTGCGCCCGTGGACGAACGTGCCGATCATCGTGCTGACGGTGCGCGACGACGAGCGCTCGAAGGTCCAGGCGCTGGACGCCGGAGCCGACGACTACATCACCAAGCCGTTCGGCATGGCCGAGCTCATGGCGCGGTTGCGCGCCGCACTGCGCCGCGGCGGGGAAACCGTTGCCGCGGCTGATCCGGTGATCGACACCGACAGCTTCAGCATCGACCTCGGCGCACATCGCGTGTTCGCCGGGCCGCGCGACGGGCGCGAGGAGGTCCGGCTGACGCCGATCGAGTGGTCGATCGTCGAGCACCTCGTGCGTCACGCCGAGCGGCTCGTCACCCAGCGACAGCTCGTCACCGCCGTCTGGGACGCGACCTACGACCCCGATCCGAACCTGCTGCGCGTCCACATGGCCCACATCCGCCGCAAGCTCGAGCTCGACGCCAGCCGCCCCCAGCACTTCCTCACCGACAGCGGCATGGGCTACCGCTTCATGCCGTGATCAAGCCGGCGCGATTGCGGGCGGGTGACAGCGTTGCGTTGCTGTCGACGTCGTGGGGCGGCCCGCATGTGTTCCCGCACGTCTTCGACGCCGGTGTCGACACGCTGACGTCGCTGTTCGGGCTGCGCGTGCGCGAGGGACGCACCACGCGGTGGAGCCCGGAGGCGCTGCGCAACGACCCGCGCTCCCGAGCTACCGATCTCAACGAGGCCTTCGCCGATCCGTCGGTGGCGGCGATCTTCTACCTCACCATCGTCACCAACATGGACTTCGGCCACATCGACCCGCAGTGGATCATCCCGCTCGGCATCCGCGCCGAGCTCGACCCAAACGCGAACACGTTCCGTCTGCTCGAATCCGCCGTTCAGTAGCGCACCCGACTCCCGGCTCGAGGGGCAAATTGCAGTCCCCGAGTATCAGCACGACCAGTCAGGGCACGTAGACCATGAGGACGTCGAACTCAAAGCCGTCCTCGCTTCTGCGGACGGACGCACTGAGCACGAGATCCGAGCGGCCTTCCTGCTCGGTCCAGAGATCGACCAGCACGTCCCAATGACTTCCGGTCCACATCGACACCGATGAGTCCCACGTCCCCGGCGGCAAGGGCACCAGCGTGACCTCGCCGTAGTCGGCAACGCCACTGCTCAACCGGTGACCTGCCTCGGCGCTGAGCCTCTTCACGCCTGCCGGGGCAGATTCAAGCTGCCAGTCGCCTGCGACGAAAGCCCGAACGATGGCGTCGAACGTCGGACGCCAAGCCGCCGCAATCGGCTGTTCATTCACCCCGTCCTCAATCGGTCCGCTGCTCATCAGATGCTGGGCTACCACACCTGACGACGAGAGTCGACATCACAAGCTGACCCACGACGCGTCGTCCGGCATCCGCGTCACACCCCTCTGCTTGAGTTGTCGTATGGACTCGGCGGAGTTGCTCGATCTCGATGTGGCCGCGATCCGCGCGGCTGGACATCAGGACGTCCTCGGGCGGCTCGAGGCGCAGGCGCGGATGATCGCCGCACAGATGGCCGCGGTGGTCGCCGACTGCGAGCAGACCGGTGCGTTCAAGGCCGACGGGTTCCGCTCGATCAACCGTTGGGTCGCCGCAGTCACCAACTGCTCCGAACCCGAGACCCGCCGCAAGGTGCGCCACGCCAAGCTCGTCTCGAACCTCCCACACGCGGCCAAGGTGTGGGCCGCCGCCGAGATCGGCACGTGCCAGATCGACGAGATCGCCCGACTCCTCGTGCACCTGCGTGCCGGCGCACACGTCGCCGACTCGGAGCACCTGCTCACCGACCAGGCCGCTGTGCTCCGCCACGCCGACTTCCTCACCGTCACCCAACGCTGGCAGTCCTACGCCGACCCCGACGGACACCTGCTCGATCACGAGCACTCCCACGCCACACGACGCGTCGACATCCGCGAGGACCCCACCGGGATCCGTTTCCTCATCAGCGGCGACACCATCAGCGCGACCGGGATGCGTCATGTCGTGGACGTCTTCACCCGCGCCGAACGCGAGGCCGACTGGGACCGCGTCGTCGCTGAGCACGGCGACCGGGCACGACCCGGGTTGCTGCCCCGAACGTTGCGCCAGTGCCGCTACGACGCACTGCAACGCATCATCCAACTCGCCGCGGGCGTCGGCACCAACGGCACACCGATCACCGAACCGTTGGTCAACCTCGTCATCGACGAGCAGACGTTCAACGACGCCGTCCGCCGCATGGCCGGCGTCGAGCCCGCCACGGCCGATCCGTCCAGCAGCACGACACGTCGCTGCCAGACCATCGACGGGCTGCCCATCGACCCTCGACAAGCTGTCGTCGCGGCCATCGAAGGCCGCGTCCGTGCGGTGATCATCGACTCCACCGGCCGCGTCCTGCACCTCGGCCGTACCCAGCGACTGTTCAACAAGGCCACGCGAGAAGCCGTCATGCTCGCCCAACCACGCTGCGGTTGGCTCACCTGCCTCGTGCGCGCCATGTTCGCCGAGCTCGACCACCGTCACGACTGGGACCACGGCGGCCTCTCCGACGTCGAGAACGCCGATCCCCACTGCGGCCACCACCATCGCTTCAAGCACCGCCACAACTACACGATCACCCGCGATCACCACGGCACCCTGCACATCTGGCGTTCCGACGGAACCGAAGTCGCACCACTGCAACTCCCACGGTGACTCGGCGCGCCCTGGGGTGAGACGTTGCGTACGCTCCGTCGATGCGGGCAACGGTGACGTCGCGAGGCTTCTCGATCAGCTACCGGATCGAGGGTCAGGGGCCGCCGCTGCTGCTGCTCTCCGGCGGCACGCAGTGGGCTGATCAGTGGTGGGAGTGTGGCTACGGCGAGCTGCTCGAACCCCGCTACCGGATGATCGCCATCGATCGCCTCGGTCACGGAGACAGCGACAAGCCGACCGACTGGGCGCTCTACGACGAGCGCCTGATCGTCGACGACATCGTCGCCGTGCTCGACGCCGAAGGACTCCACCGCGTGCCGGTGTGGGGCTTCTCACAGGGCGGCAAGAATGGCGCCTCCCTTGCCGTGCTGCACCCCGATCGGATCTCGGCGCTCGTGCACGCGTCGGGACCATCGCTGCCGAATCGCAACAACGGTCAAGAGCGCTACGAGGAATTGGCGCGAACGATCGACACCGACGCGGGCATGACCGAGTTCTGGCGGGCAGTCGGGTTCACCGACGACGACGCGATCGCCGCCGGTCTCCGCCGCAACCGACCACTGGCCGCGCCGGCCGCGGCGATCGGCGGCTCGGCGACGTGGTCACCGGAACCAGACCTCATCCACGTGCCGCAGCTCTGGTACTGCGGGTCGGAGGAAGGCGGATGGACCGACGACGAGGTGATGTACGTGGCCGAGCACTCGGTCGAGACGCACGTCCTCGAAGGCGCCACCCACTTCGACGTGTTCGCCCGTGCGGCTGAAGCATGCGCGTTCGTGCTGCCGTTCCTCGCAGCGAACGCTTGACCTACAGCGCGTTGAGGGCGTCGAACACGGGGGCGATGCGCGACAGGCTGCGACGGAGGTCGAACGCGTCGTCAAGCACAGAAGGTGCAACGGTGACGCGCGGGTCGGCGTCGAGCAGGGCCCGGAACGACACACGCTCGGCCCAAGCTCGGGCAGCGTTCTCCTGCACGATGCGGTAGGCGTCGTCGCGGGTCAGACCGGCTTGCACCAACGCGAGCAGCACCGGCTGGCTGAACACGAGACCGAAGCTGGCGTCGAGGTTGATCTGCATGCGGTCGGGGAAGACCTGCAGGCCGGCCAGCAGACGCTGCATGCGTCGCAGCACGTAGTACGCCAGGAGCGACGAGTCCGGCAGCACGATGCGCTCGACCGAGCTGTGCGAGATGTCCCGCTCGTGCCACAACGCCACGTCCTGCATGCCCGCCTGCAGGTTGCCGCGCAGCACGCGCGACAGGCCGCTGATCGTCTCGGCGCTGATCGGGTTGCGCTTGTGGGGCATCGCGCTGGAGCCCTTCTGCCCCGGCTTGAAGCCCTCCTGCACCTCGCTCACCTCGGTGCGCTGGAGATGGCGCAGCTCGACGGCGATCAGCTCCATCGTCGAGCCGACGCTGGCGCACGCCCACAGGTACTCGGCGTGGCGATCGCGCGGGATCACCTGCGTCGCCGGCACCGGCGTCAGGCCGACGCGATCGCCGACGAAGCGCTCGACCTCGGGGTCGATGTTGCTGTACGTGCCGACCGCGCCGCTGAGCTTGCACACCGACACGGCGGCCTTCGCCGCGCGCAGCCGATCACGATCGCGGCCGACCTGCAACGCCCACAGCGCCACCTTGGCGCCGAACGTCGTCGGCTCGGCGTGGATGCCATGCGTGCGCCCGATCATCACCGTGTCGCGGTGCTGACGGGACAGCGCGACAAGCGTGTCGATCAGATCGTCGGCGGCGGCGATCAGCAGCTGTGCCGCGTCGCGCAGCATCCAGCACCACGCCGTGTCGACGACGTCGCTGGACGTCAGCCCGTAGTGGATCCACGCGCCGGCGGGTGCGCCGATGGCGGCCTGCACGACGTCGACGAACGCGGCGACGTCGTGATCCGTCACCCGCTCGCGATCCGAGACCGCGCCGACGAACGCGTCGTCGGTGACGGGGGCGCGGTCGCGGCACGCCTGCGCGTCGGCCAGCGGGACGATGCCGAGGTTGGCGTGCGCCTCGGTGGCCAGCAACTCGATCTCGAGGTAGCGGCCGAAGCGCGCCGCGTCGGTGAAGACCGCTTCCATCTCGGGCATCGAGTAGCGGGGGATCATCGGATCACTGCCACGTCACGTACGAGTCGCGCTCGGCGCCGGTGCCGACGATGACGACGGGGATGCCGACCTCGCGCTCGACCAGCTCGATGAACGACACCGCCTCGGCCGGCAAGGCCGACCGCTCGGTGACCGCACTGATGTCGCACAGCCAACCCGGCAGGTGCGCGTACACCGGGCGTCCGTCGGCGTCGTACTCGGTGCACACCAGGATCTCGTCGAACGTGTCGAGCACGTCGAGCTTCGTCAGCGCGATCTCGGTGAGCGAGTTCAACCGCACCGCCTTGCGCAGCATCACGCAGTCCAACCAGCCACACCGGCGGCGGCGCCCGGTGACCGTGCCGAACTCCTTGCCGATCTCGACCAGCTTGTCGCCGAGCTCGTCGAGCAGCTCGGTGGGGAACGGACCGGAACCGACGCGGGTGGTGTACGCCTTCGTGATCCCGACGATGCGCGAGAGGTAGCGCGGCCCGATGCCGGTGCCGACGCACGCGCCGCCGGCGGTCGGGTTCGACGAGGTGACGAACGGATAGGTGCCGTGGTCGAGATCGAGGAACGTCGCCTGCGCACCCTCCAGCAGCAGCGCATCGTCGCGGTCCAGCGCCTCGTGCAACAGGTCCACCGTGTCGACGACGTACGGCGCCAATCGCTTGCCGAGCGCCTCGAACTGGGCGACCACCGCGTCGACGTCGAGCGGCTCACCGCCGAGCGCGGCGATCTCGGCGTTGTGCGCAACGGCGCGGTCCTTCACCGTTGCAGCGAACGCCGCCGGGTCGAGCACCTCGCCGGCACGGATCCCCTCGCGACGCGCCTTGTCGGCGTAGGCCGGGCCGATGCCCTTCAGGGTCGTGCCGATGCGGGCGTCGCCGCGCACGTTCTCGTACAGAGCGTCGAGCGTCTGGTGCCACGGGAAGATCAGGTGCGCCTGGCTGCTGACCTTCAACTTGGCGCAGGAGATGTTGCGGCTCTCCAGCGTGTCGATCTCCTTGAACAGCGTCGGCAGGTCGACGACCACGCCGTTGCCGATCACCGGGATGATGTGCGGGTAGAGCACCCCGCTGGGGATCAACTGCAGCGCGTAGCGCTCGTCGCCGACGACCACCGTGTGGCCGGCGTTGTGCCCACCCTGGTAGCGAACGACGTGGGTGTGATCGGCCGCCAACAGGTCGATGACCTTGGCCTTGCCCTCGTCACCCCATTGGGCTCCGACGACGACGGTGACAGGCATGGCACGCTCCGAGCTGGGGGCCACAACGTGGCGGGATGGAACGTGTCGAGAGCCTATAGCGTCCGGACGATGGGTGCCCAGGAGCCGGTGATGCGGCGGATGACGTGGTCGCAGATGAACGAGCCGGAACGGGCCGCGCTGTGCAGCCGCGGCCTCGAGGCGATCTTCGACCAGCAGCTCAAGGACGACATCGGCACGATCATCGACGACGTCCGAGCCAACGGCGACGACGCGGTCTGTCGGGCCCTCTCCCGCTTCGACGGCGTCGAGCTGCGCCCCGATCAGCTGCGGGCCACCGCGCAGGAGATCGAGACGGCGCACGTGGCGCCCGATGTCGATGCGGCGATCGACGACGCCATCGTCCACCTCCGCGCCTTCAACGAGCAGCTCCTGGCCCGCACCGTCGACTGGAGCTTCGAGAGCGAGCCCGGGCTCACCGTCGGCGAGAAGATCACCCCGATCAGCTCCGCCGGCCTGTTCGTGCCCAGCGGCAAGGCCAGCTACCCGAGCGTCGCGTACCAGCTCGCCGTGCCGGCGACCGTGGCCGGTGTGCCCGAGCTGGCGCTCGTCGTGCCGCCCGAACCCGGCGCAGCCGGGGCGATCGACCCGGCCGTGCTCGTCGTGTGCCGCAAGCTCGGCGTCGACGCCGTGTTCCGCGTCAACGGCCCCGCCGGCATCGCCGCGCTGGGCTTCGGCACCGAGTCGATCCCCAAGGTGCGCAAGATCGTCGGGCCCGGCAGCCCACCGGTGGCGTGCGCGCAGGTCGAGATGCAGCGCTACGGCGTGGCCACCATGATGATCCTCGGGCCGACCGAGAGCCTGGTGATCGCCGACGACAGCGCCGATCCTCGGTTCGTCGCCGCCGATCTGTTGAACGAGGCCGAGCACGGCACCGACTCGGCGGTGCTGCTGGTGACGCCGTCGGCCGCGTTGGCCGACGCCGTCGACGCCGCGCTCGCCGAGCAGCTGGCCGAGCTGCCCGTAGCTCGCGCCGAGGCGGCTCGTGCCTCGCTCGGCAGCAACGGCGGGTGCGTGTTCGTGGGGTCGCTCGCCGAGGCCGCCGAGGTCGCCAACCGTTGGGCGCCTGAGCACCTGCAGGTCGCCGTGTCGGCGTCGTGCGAGGACGAGCTGGTCGAGCTGCTCGTCAACGCCGGCGAGATCCTGGTCGGTCAGAGCACGCTGTTCTCGGCCGGCAACTTCGTCATCGGCTGCCCCGCCAGCCTGCCCACCGGTGGGTTCGCCCACGTCGCCAGCGGGATCACCGCCGACGCCTTCCTCAAGCGCACTGCGGTCGCTCGATCGGATGCTGCCGCGCTGGCACGGATGACGCCGACGATCCTGGCGATGAGCGCGCACGAGGGCTTCCCGGCGCACGCCAACGCGGCGCGCATCCGTCAGACCTGAGCGAGCACCCAGAGCAGCGCGGTCAACGACAACCCGTCACCGACGTGCCCCTCGCGGATGTCGGCGCGCACCTGCTCCCACGTGCGCCACTCGACGCGCTCCGCTTCGTCCGGGTCGGTCGGCTCACCGACGTACGTCGCCGATTCGGCGATGAACAGGTTGAACGTCGTGTCGGCCAAACCGTTCTGCGGGTGGTAGCTCGTCAGCAATCGCAACGGCCCAGGTTCCCAGCCGGACTCCTCGATCGCCTCGCGCTGCGCGGCGACGATCGGCGTCTCGCCAGGGTCGACGCGTCCAGCCGGGATCTCCCACCCCCACGAGTCGGTGATGAACCGATGGCGCCACAGCAGCAGCACGCCGCGGTCGACATCGGCGATCACCACGCCCGCCGCCTCCGACGGCGAGTGGACCACGTGGTGCTCGAAGCGCTTGCCGCTCGGCAGCTCGACGTCGACCAGCACCAACCCGACCCACTCGCTCTCGTAGATCGGTCGTTCACCGTGCACGCGCCATCGCATGCGCGTGCACGGTACGCGGTCAGCTGGTGAAGTAGCCGTTCAGGTCGGCGATGAACTGCGTCCCCTTCGAGGCGACGAGGCACACCTTGCCGCCGGTGCCGACCTTGACGATCACACCGTTGGGCACCGTCGAACCGAGCACGAAGTTGAGGCTCGACGCGGTGGGCTGCGGCGAGCCGCAGGGGAAGACCGTGACGAAGCCGGCGCCCTGCGTCTCGGTGACGGTGATGTTGAGCACCGCTGCCGTCGCACCACCCGGCACACCGACCCGGCCGGTCACCTGCAGCTGCACCACGGTCCCGGCGGTCGGCGCACCACCACCCTGGCCGAGCCCGTCGACCGTCGCCTGCCCCTGACGAGTGTCGAGGAAGCGCTGCGGCGTGATGCCGGAGAAACCCGCACCGACGCCGAAGTAGCCGTTCACATCGGCGAGCAGCTGCACGCCCTTCGAGGCGACGAAGCAGACCTTGCCGCCCGTGCCCACCTTGGCGATCACGTTGTTGGCGATGGTCCCGCCCGCCACGAAGTTGAGGTTCGAGGCGGTCGGCGGCGTCGCCCCGCACGGGAACACGGTGACGAACCCGGCGCCCTGCGATTCGGTGACCGTCACGTTGAGCACCACGGCGGTCGCGTTGACCGGCACACCACCGCGGTTGGTCACCTGCACCTCCTTCACCACGTTCTGGGCGACGGGACCGCCACCGACGGCGAGCCCGTCCACCGTCGCCCCGTTCGTCCGCGTGTCCAACAGGCGAGCGGGCACGAGCGGCTTGTACGGCGACGCATCGGTGAAGTAGCCGCCGACGTCGGCGAGGACCTGCGTGGCGTTGGAGACGAACACGCACACCTTGCCGTTGGTCCCGACCTTGCTGATGACACCGTTCGGCACCGTCGAGGCAGCGGCGAAGTTCAGGCTCGACGTCGCCGGACGGTTGGCACCGCACGGCCACACGGTGACGAACCCGGCGCCGACCGGCTCGGTGACGGTGACGTTCAACACGACCGCGGTCGCGTTGGCCGGCACGCCGGCGCGGTTGAGCACGGGGATCTCGACGGTGGCGCCGACGTTCTGCAAACCGGCGCGCTGGGCGACGCCGTCGACGGTCGCGCCGTTCGGCCGGGTGTCGAGCACGCGTCCCGGCACCACCGCGTTGATCGCGCCGGCACCGGCACCGGCCTGGAGCTGCACGGCGCCGCCCGGGTAGAGCGCGGTGTAGCTGACGTCCGGCGACTGGCTCGTCACCGAGGCGAACGTGCCCGACACCGGGCCCGTGATCACGTCGCGAGTGGTGCCCACCGCGGGCGGGGTGCCGTCGGTGACGACGTCGATGGTGCCGTTGATCGACGACGTCTGGGCGACGATCAGCTTGGCCAGCGCGCTCGCCGACGAGTGCGGCCGCAGCGTGGAGGAAGCGGTGAACGTCGCGGTCGTCCGGATGTTGCAGGACTTCTTCAGCTCGACCGTGCCACCGCTGCTGTCGAGCTTGTTGAGGTCGCAGCGGTCACCGTTGACGAGCGTGCCGGAGTTCGTCAACGTGTCGGTGCGCTGCTCGTAGAAGCCGCCGGCGGCAACCGTGATGGTGCCCTGGTTGGTGGTCGGCCCGATCATCGACCAGTAGTCGTTGACGACGATGGTGCCCGCCGCGCTGTTGGTCACCTGTCCGCCGTTCGTGAAGAAGTTGCTGGCGTAGGCGACGCTGCCGCCGGTCGCGGCGACACCGGGGTTGCCGAACGTCAACGTCCCGTTGTTCGTGAACGACGACCCACCGGGAAGCGTGTAGTCCATCTCGCACGCACCGGCCAGCGGCGGCAGGAAGTGGACCGCGCCGTTGTTGACGAGGCTCCCGGTCCAGTTGATCGCCCCGCTCGACGTGCTGCACGCGATGTCGAGCGACTGGGTGGCAGCGATCGTGCCGGTCGTCGAGCCGCCGGTGGCGAGCACCGACAGTGCGCCCGTGCCGCCGAAGACGACCGAACCACTCGTCATCTTGATCTGCCCGCCGATGACCGCGCCGTTGCTGGCGCCGACGCTGTACGAGGAAGGGGCGCTGTCGAGGATCATCTGACCGCCGCCGGTGAGGTTGATCGTGCCCGTGTTCAGGAACGGGCGGCGCAGCAGGATCTTCGATCCCGAACTGACCTGGATGAGGCTGCCGCCGATCACGTTCTGGAACGCGGGCGCACCGTTCTGGTCGGCGTTCATGTCGAACGTCGAGCCGTTGAGCACCTGGATCACGCCGCCGTTGAACAGGTTGCTGCCACCGAAGATCGCCGATGCCAGCGACACGGTGTTGCCCCCGTTGATCCGGATGGTGCCCTCGACGCGCAACGTCGTGATGAAGCCGCCCTGCGCGCCCAGCAGGTACGTCGAAGCGCTCGACACCTGGGCAACGATGCCGCCGGGCACGCACACGGCCTCACCGGAGGTCGGAAGGTGGTTGCGCGACCAGTTGACCGGGTTGCTCCACAGGCCGTCGTTGACCGAGAACACGTTCTGGTCGGTCTCGGGAAGACCGCAGTAGTCCGCGGCCGCAACGGGTGAGGCGCTGCTCATCACCGCGACGCCGACGATCATCGCCGCGGCGGCCGCCATCGCAGCGAATCGGCCCTGTGGAAGACGTGAGTGCAACATGCTCGGAACGTACGAACGCGCCGTCCAACGAACGTCCGACGATGGGCCGATCGAACCAACTGGACATCGCGAGTGCCCGTTCTTCGCTGCGAGTCCTAACCTCGCTTGTCGTGGCGACCGTACGGGCGGGGCACACCTGGATCGACCGTGAGCACCTGCTGCCGCGCGCCGACCACGCCAGGGTCATCCTCCTCGATGCCCCGGGCGGGTGGGGCAAGACCACGTTGGCCGAACAGGCGATCTCCCGGTTCGGGACGGCGGCGGCGCGCGTGCGTCTCGAGGACGACACCGCGGCCGACGCGCTCGTCGCCGCGCTACGCCGCGGATTGCGTCGCGCCGGCGTCAGCGACCTGGCCGACCTGGCGGCGAGCGAGAGCCCCGATGGCGTCGCCGACGCGCTGCTGAGCGCGCTCGCCCAACGCGTCGAGCCGGTCACCGTGTTCGTCGACGAGGGCCAGTTCCTCGACGACGACGCATCGCGCTGGTTGCGCTCGTTCGCCGACGACCTCCAAGCGCCGCACCGGCTCATCGTCGCCGGACGCGCCCTCGCGGCTCGGCTCGTGCGCCGCCCGCGCCGTGACGTCGTCCACATCACGATCGACGATCTGCGCTTCGACCTGCACGAGGCGGCCGCAGTGCTCGGTGTGAGCACGGACGCCGCGGCACCGACGCGAGTGGGCACCGACGGGTGGCCGGCGGCCATCGGGCTCGCCTCGCTGACCCGGACCAGCCTGGACGATGGCGATTGGGGCAGCGGCGCAGCGCTCGACAGCCTGCTCGACCGCTTGATCGACGACGTCCTCGGCGCCGATCGGGCCCTCGTCGCTCCGCTGGCGTGGCTGCCGCTGCTGTCCGCGCCGGTGGCCTCGGCGATCACCGACGACGCAGCCTTCCAACGACTGCGCACGAGCGGTCTGCCTGTCCGGTTCGACACCGCCTGGTTCCGCCTCGCCGATCCGGTGCGCGACGCGCTGCGCACCCGCAACCCGCCCGACGAAGCCGCATGCGCCACCGTTGCGGGCCACTACGACCTGCCGACCGCTGCGTCGTTCCTGGTGGCCTGCGACCACATCGACGCACTCGCCGACCAGCTGGCGCAACGACACTGGACCGAGCTCCAGGTGCTCGGCACGAGCGAGCTCGACACGTACGTGCGGCTGATCGGCGACGGACGACTGCGCCAACAACCCGAGATCCTGCTCAACGCGGCGCGGGCAACCGAGCTGCGCGACATGACGAGTCGTCACGCATGGATCGCACTCGGGTCGTCGATCGCCGAAGACGGCAGCCGGGTCGCGCACGAGCTGCGCGCCGAGGCCTTGCGCGACGCGGTTCGCACCGCCGATCGCGAGCACGTCATCACCGAGGGCGAGGCGCTCATCGATTCGCTCGACCACACCGAGCTGGCAGCGCGTGGACGCACCCTGCTCGCGCTGGGCATCGCCCACGCCTTCCGCTCGCGCCCGGAGGACCTCGCCCGCGCCGATCCGGCGTTCGACGAAGCGGCCAGCCTGTTCCGCGTGCTCGGCGAGCAACGATGGGAGGCCGACGCGATGAACCGGTTGGCCGTGATGGTGAGCTACCACGGCGGCCGCTTCTCGCTCGCCGCCGAACAGCAGGCCGCCAGTCTCGCGCTGCTGCCCGCCGGTTCCGCCGATTGGGCCGTCGGGATGACGTACTACTCGGAGATGCTGGACTACCTCGGCCGATCCGTCGAGAGCGAGGCAGCGGCGCGAGAGGCGTGGGAGGTCGGTCAACGGCTCGGCGACTCGCGCGTCAGCGGCTACGGGGCGTGGACCGGTGCGGTCGTGGCCGCACACCGGCACGATCGCGACGCGGTCGATCGCTGGCTCGCCGAGGCGGAGAGCAACGCTGGACCGTGGCTCGACGAGGTGACCGGGCAGGAGTTCTTCGCCTTCGCCGCGGACATCCTCTGCGGCCTCGGCGACGAGGAGCGGTCGCGCATCTATCGCGACCGGGTCGCCGCTCGCGTCGGCAACGCGGGCACTCGCGAGCTGCTCGACGTCCTCGACGGACGGCTGGAGGCGATGTTCGGCGACGCGACGCGGGGCGTCGAGCTGTTCGATCGGCTGGACGGTGAGCCCTACGCGACCATCCGCACCAAGTGGGTGCGGCATCTCTTCCGCGCGGTCTCGGCGAAGCGATTGGGCGACCGGTCGACCGCAACCCGACACGTGCAGCTGTGCCTCGATCTGGTCGAGCAGATGGGTGTGCCAGATCTCCCGCAGCGCCACGAGCCGCTGCTGGTGCAGATGCTCGCCGACGTGTGGCCGGGCGGCCCCACTGCGTCGGGCACCGGTCGCACGCGCGTCGTGCTGCTCGGCGGCTTCAACGTGCTCAACGGCGCCGAGATCGTCACGCCCGCGCCGGGCAACTCGGCGACGCTCGTCAAGGTGCTGGCGATGCGCAAGGTGTTGACCACCGAGCAGGTGATCGATCTGCTGTGGCCAGACGCCGATGTCGCCACCGGGCGGTCGCGGGTGCGCAACCTGCTCAACCGCGTGCGCACCCAGACCGGGACGTTGATCGTCCGTCGCGGCGAGTCGATCGAGCTGGCCGACGACGTCGACATCGACGTCGACCAGTTCGAGTCGGGCGTGGCGACCGCGATGGCCGCCGACGCCACCGACCGCGCCGGCCTCGCCCGGTTGGCGCTGAACGCGTACACCGGCGAACTGCTGCCGGCCGACGCCTACGACGACTGGGCCGCCGGCCCGCGGGAACGGCTGCGTCGCCGCTACCTGTCCTTGATCGACATCGTCGCTGCGGATGCGCTCGAGCGCGGCGATCTCGACGAAGGCGTGCGTCTCCTGGACATGGGCATCGAGGCCGAGCCGCTGGAGGAGAAGCGCTACACGATGGCGGCGACCGCGCTGATCGACCAGGGCCGGCGAGCTGCTGCTCGCGACGTCGTGCAGCGCGGCTTTGCCGCCCTCGAGGCCCTCGGCATGCCCCCTGGCCAGGACTTGGCTCGCGTCGGACGATCGTTGGACGTCGACTGACGATGCTGACCCGGTGCCCGACTTCGTCACCCGAACCGGCCGCAGCACCGTCACCTTGATGCTGCGGTTGATCTCGCGCGCCGCGGAGGACGGCGAGATCGTCGGGCACGCCGAAGTGATCGACACGGGCGAGGTGGTCAACCTCCACGACGTCGACGAACTGGTCGAACTGGTCAGGCGTCTCGCCGAGGGATAGGCCCGGTCGCCGGCACGTCGAGCTTGCGCAACACGCGGACGAGCGCCGTGCAATCAGCGGGCGACAGCTGGCGCAACGCCTCCGGCGCGGCCGACATCGTGCGCATCAGCCCGTCGGCGACGCGACGTCCCTTGGTCGTCAGCACCACCTCCCGAACGCGGCGGTCGGTGGGTGACGCGCGTCGTTGGGCGAAGCCGAGCTGCTCGAAGCGGTCGACCACCGCGGTGACGTACGACGCGTCGCACTTCAGCTGAGACGCCATGTCGCGCATCCGCGCCGGGCCGGCGACGAGGAGCATCAACGCCTGGCCGTGCGGCGGCGTGAGCCCGACGTCGGCCATCGTCGCGAAGAACAGGTCGCGTCTGGCGAAGAAGAGCGAGCTGAGGATGCCCCACGCCTCGTCGAGCTCCGCGCCCGGTTGCCGGTCCATGACATCACCCTACCGATTTCCATGAGTTCGATCAAAGGTTGACAAAGGTCAAGCATCTTCGTATGGTCGCGTCCATGATCGAAGCAGTGCACATGCGCAAGCACTTCGGGAAGGCGAGCAACCCGGTCGTCGCCGTGGAGGACATCAGCCTCTCGGTGCCGAAGGGAACGGTGCTCGGCCTCCTCGGCGTCAACGGCGCCGGCAAGACCACGATGGTCCGGATGCTCACGACCGTGCTGCACCCCGACGGCGGCACCGGTTCCGTCAACGGGCACGACGTGGTCCGCGAACAGCAGGCCGTGAGGCGCAGCATCGGACTCGCCGGGCAGTTCGCCGCGGTCGACGAGAACCTCACCGGGCGCGAGAACCTGACGCTCGTCGGCCAGCTGAACCACCTGTCGAAGGGGGTCGCCAGCACGCGGGCGAGCGAGCTGCTCGACCAGTTCCGCCTCAGCGATGCAGCCGACCGGCCGTCGCGCACGTACTCCGGCGGCATGCGCCGACGACTCGATCTGGCCGCTGCGCTGGTGGCCCATCCGCCGGTGCTCTTCCTCGACGAGCCGACCACCGGGCTCGACCCGGCGAGCCGCCTCGACCTGTGGGACGTCATCGAGACCCTCGTCGGCGACGGCACCACCGTGCTGCTGACCACGCAGTACCTCGAGGAGGCCGACCGGCTGGCCGACAACATCGTCGTCATCGACAAGGGCATCATCGTCGCCGAGGGAACGGCGACGCAGCTGAAGGCCCGCCTCGGCGACACGGTCATCGAGCTCGAGTTCCACGATGCCGGTCGGGCTGCTGCGGCTGCCGCCGCGCTGCACGCCGAGATCGCCGCCAACACGATCGTGCGCGTCGTGATGACGAACGGCTCGGAGACGTTGCGCACCGCGCTGAACACGCTCGCCGACGCCGGCCTCGTCGCCGATGGCGTCACGTTGCGAGAACCGACGCTCGACGACGTCTTCCTCACCCTGACCGGAGCCGCATGAACGCCACCTGGGCGGTCAAGGACACCGCCGCGCTGACCAAGCGCAACCTGATCACCATCGTCCGGCTGCCCCAGCTGCTGGTGTTCGCGCTGGTGCAGCCGATCATCTTCGTGGTGATGTTCCGCTACGTCTTCGGCGGCGCGATCCAGGTGCCAGGAGTGCGCTACGTCGACTACCTGATGCCGGGCATCTTCGCCCAGACCGTCGCCTTCGGGGCGATCAGCACCGCGGTCGGCCTGGCCGAGGACAAGGGCAAGGGCTTGCTGGAACGCTTGCGCTCGTTGCCGATGGCGCGCAGCGCCGTGCTCGGCGGGCGCACGCTGGCCGACACCGTGCGCAACACCCTCGTGGTCGTCCTCATCTCCGGCATCGGCTTCCTCGTCGGCTTCCGCATCCACAACGGCGTGCCCAAGTTCGTGGTCGGTCTGCTCGTGCTGATCCTGTTCGGCTTCGCCCTGTCGTGGGTGTTCGCCTCGGTCGGCCTGTCGGTGTCGAACGGCGAAGCGGCACAGGCCGCATCGTTCCCGATCCTCGCCCCGCTCGTGTTCGCGTCGAACGCGTTCGTCTCGCCGACGACGATGCCGAACTGGCTGAAGTGGTGGGCGGAGCACCAACCCGTGTCGGCAACCGTGGACGCCGTGCGCGCCAGCGTGCTCGACGGCAAGCTCGGCGCCGACTTCGGCAGCAAGGTGCTGACGTCGGTGCTGTGGAGCGTCGGCATCATCGCCGTCCTCGCACCGTTGGCGGTGCGCCGCTACAGGTCCGTGTGAGCGCCCGCGTAGCGTCGACGGCGTGACCGAACCGTTCTTCCACGTCGAGCCCGACGGCACGTTCCTCGGCACCGATCAGGCCCGCGGCCCGTGGGACGCAGCTGCCTGCCACGGCGGGCCGCCCACCGCGCTGCTGGCTCGTGCCAGCGAGCTCGCTGCGCCGACGCAGCGCCTGGCGCGGCTGACCGTCGACCTGCTGCGACCAGTGCCGCTCGCCGGGTTCACGATCGACACCGAGGTCCTGCGCGCCGGACGGACCACCACCGGCACCACGCTCGAGCTGCGCGACCGCAACGGACGTCTGTGCGCGAGAGCCACCGCCCTGCACGTCGGCGAGCGACCGACGATCGATCACGTGCTCGGCAACGACTTCGACACGCCGTCGTTCGCCCACAGCGTGCCGGGCCCGTTTCCGATCAGTCGGATCTCGCACGGTCTGCCGAGCTTCCGCGACGCGGTGGAGCTGCGCTACCCACCGACGGCGGCGCTGGGCCCAGGCCCGACCACGGTGTGGATGCGATCGGCGCCGTTGCTCGACGGCGAGACGATGTCGCCGTTCCAGCGCGTCTGCCCGCTGGCCGACTGCGGCAACGCGTTCTCGCGGCACGCCGAGTCGACCGAGGTGACGTTCATCAACGCCGACCTCACCATCTCGCTGCACCGTGACCCGGTCGGCGAGTGGATCGGCATGGCAGCCACATCGGTCTGGCAGCCGGGCGGCATCGGCCTGTCGGACTCGGTGCTGTTCGACGAGCACGGTGTCGTCGGCCGGACGAACCAGACGATGGTGCTCGTCGCTCAGCCGGCCCCGGGCATGCCGTAGGCGCGAGTCGGCCTCAACCGGATCACGAGTCGCTTGTCGCGCACCATCGCGCGGCGGTAGTCGTCCCAGTCGGGGTGCTCGCCGAGCACGTCGCGGTACAGCACGATCAGCTCCTCGACGGTGGCGTCGTGCTCGTCGGCCGACACGGGCGAGAGCTCGACGTCGCCCTCGACGACGACGTAGCCACCGAAGTCGTCACGGCCGACCCACATCGATGCGCGCGCATCGCGGCGGAGGTTCGGCGCCTTGGCCCGGTCGTCTGCGGTGGAGATGCGGATCACGCCGTCACCGCCCAGGTGGTAGGTGATGTTCGACAGCTGCGGCAGCCCATCGCGCTTGAGGGTTGCCAGCACCCCGTTGTGCCGGCTGCCGATGAACGTGAGCGCCTCATCCAGTTCCATGACGGTCGATGCTACAGCCGTCGCACATGCGCTACGATGCGCTCATGACCGCTGTCGCCTCTCGGGAACTGCGCAACAACACCCGGGGCCTCCTCGATCGCGTCGATGCCGGCGAGGTGATCACCATTGCGGTCGACGGTCGCGAGGTCGCTGAGCTTCGACCGCTCACCCGAGAGCGCCGCTGGATGAAACGGGCCGAGTTCGTGCGCACGATCGTTGGTCGCCAAGCCGATCCCGGGTTGCTTGCGGACCTTCGCGCGCTCGCACCCGACAGCACCGACGACCTCGCTCCCCTGTGACCCGCGGGCTGGCCGACACGAGCATCTTCGTTGCAGCCGAATCGGGGCGTTCGCTGGAGGTCGACCACCTGCCCGACGAGCTCGCCGTGTCCGTCATCACGTTCGGTGAACTTCGCGCCGGCGTGCTTGCGGCGGCAGACGTGACGACACGGAACCGCCGACTGAACACGTTGACGGCCGCACTCGAGTTCCAGGCGATCGCCATCGACGCAGCGATCGCCGAGACATGGGCTCACCTGCGCGTCGTGCTGAGGGATGCCGGCTTGCGCATGCCGGTGAACGACTCATGGATCGCCGCGACGGCGATGGCACTCGGCGTCCCGGTCGTCACGCAGGACGCCGACTACGTCGGCATCCCTGGTCTGGACGTGATCCGGGTCTAGGAGCCGTGCGGGTGTTCGACTTCGCGCAGCAGGAGGAGGTCGTAGCTCGCTTTGAGGCCGCCGCCGATCAGCAGCGGCCAGCCGAACGTGGAGTGGTCGAGCATCCACCCGGCGGCGAACGGGGGCAGCGCCGAGGCCAGGCTGCGCGGCACGTTGACGACGCTGGCCGCAGCGGCGCGCTCGGCCGGGGTGACGACGCTCATCACGTAGGCGTCGCGGACCGGCACGTCCATGCTCGACAGGCAGCTGCGCGCCAACAGGCAGGCGACCGCCAGGTTGCCGTTGGGCATCAGCGCCGCGGCCATCAGGAAGATCTGCCCGGGGAGGTGGGTGAGCGCCATCGTCTTGATCGGGCCGAGGCGGCGTTGGATCCGGACGGCGACGAAGCCCGACCCGGCCGTGAGCATCCCCATGAGTGCGAACACCACGCCGGCGTGGCCAAGGGTGAAGTCGAAGCGTCGGAACAGCCACAGGGCGAGCAACGACTGCACGACGAAGCCGCCACCGAAGGCGTCGATGCTGAACAGCACGGAGAGCCGGTAGACCACCCGCCGCGACGGGCCGAGCGGCGATGGCGCATGCAGGTTCGACGGTTCAGCTGCCGGTGAGAGCATGCCGTACGCAATCAGCGTGACCACGCCGGCAACGGCGTAGACGACGAACACGGTCTCCGGCGGGAGGCCGATCAGGTGGGGCAAGCCGGCGGCCAACGAGCCGAGCGCACCGCAGAAGAACCCGGCGAAGGAGTAGCGGGCGAACTGGTGCGAACGTCGTTCGACGGTCGCGGTCAACGGCAGCACCGATTGCTCCAGCGGGCGGAAGACGCTGACGTCGCCGCCGCTGGGGTTCATCGTGCCGACGATGCCGACGATCAGCAGGACGGCGAACACCGACGTGGTCGCGAACACGAGCCCGGTGCCGATCATCGCCAGCGAGCCGGCGCGCAGCAGCCCGCGCCGGCCGAACCGGTTGCCACCGAGCCCGGTCAGCAGCGTCAGCGCAGCAGAGCCGAGCAGCATCCCGGTGACGATCACCCCGATGCGCACCCCGCTGTAGCCCAGCTCGTCGCCGAGGAAGGCCGACAGCGAGACACCGACCATTCCATCTGCGAACCCGCGGACGGCGCGGGTGGAGATCAGCAGCGAGCCGTCAGATCTCGACACGCGCGCCGATCTCAATGACGCGGTCCGTCGGCAGCTGGAACCACGAGCCGACGTCCGTGGCGTTGCGGCCCATCACGCCGAACAGCACCTCGCGCCACCGCGCCATGCCGCCCCGGTCCGACGAGCGGACGCTCTCCCTGCCGAGGAAGTAGTACGTCTGCTCGGGCTCGATGTTGAGGTGAACGCGCAGGTCCTCGGCGACGGGGGTCCGCTCCATGAACCCGTAGCGCAGCGTCACCTCGTGCAGACCAGCGGCGCGCTGCTCGTGGGTCACGCGCTGCGCCGGCAGCACGGTCGGCGTGTCCGCGGTGATGATCGCCACGACGTACACGTGCTCGGCCAGCGACCCGTTGGCGCGCAGGTTGACGAGCAGGCTCGGCGGCACGAGGCCGGGTGTGGAGAAGAAGAACACCTGAGTCCCAGGCACGCGCCGCACCGTGGAGGCTGCCTTCGTCAACCCGTCGGCGAACGTGACCACCATCGTCGGCTTCGACCGGATGGCGCGGTTGACGAGTGCCCGGCCGGTCTTCCACGTCGTCAACTGCGTGAAGACCACAACGGCGATGACGATGGGGAACCAGCCGCCTTCGGGGATCTTGAACGCGTTGGCAGCGAGGAACGATCCCTCCACGCCGAGCAGCACCGTGCAGAACCCGGCCACGGCGACGATCGGCCAGTGCCAGTGCTTGCGGGCGTACGCGGCGAAGAGGATCGTGGTGATGAACATCGTGCCGGTGACCGACAACCCGAACGCGGCGGCCAGCGCTGCGGACGAACGGAACGCGAGCACCAGTCCGACGCAGGCGATCATCAGCGCCCAGTTGATGAGCGGGATGTAGATCTGCCCGCGCGACTCCGACGAGGTGTTCACCGTCCGCGTCCGCGGCGCGTAGCCGAGCTGGATCGCCTGCAGGGTCAGCGAGAACACACCGGAGATCAACGCCTGCGAGGCGATCACCGTCGCGGCCGTCGCCAGGACGATCAGCGCGATGCGCAACGAGTCCGGCGCGAGCCGGAAGAACGGGCTGTCGATCGCCGTCGGCTCACGCAGCAGCAGCGCGCCGATGCCGAGATAGGTCAGCAGCAGCGAGGGAAACACCGCGGCGAACCAGCCGGCGGTGATCGGTCGCCGACCGAAGTGGCCCATGTCCGCGTACAGCGCCTCGCCGCCGGTGACGACGAGGAACAGCGAACCCATCGACAGGAACGCCTTGCCCCCGTTGGTCTGGAAGTAGCGAACGGCGTGGACCGGGTTCAGCGCCTGCAGCACCTCGGGCGTGCGCACCAAGCTGACCGTGCCGAGCACCGCCATCGTCAGGAACCACAGCACCATCACCGGCCCGAACACCGCGCCGACCGTGCCGGTGCCGAATCGTTGGATGGCGAACAGCCCGATGAGGATCACCACCGACAGCGGCACCACCCACGCGTCGAAGCCGGGGTCGATCAGCTTGGTGCCCTCGACCGCGCTCATCACGCTGATCGCCGGGGTGATCATCCCGTCCCCGAACAGCAGCGCCGTGCCGAACAGCCCGAGGAGCACCAGCACCCGCGACCGTCGCGTCGGCGTTCCCGCGTCACGATCGCCGGCGTCGCCACCGGTCATCAGCGCGGTGAGCGCGAGGATGCCGCCTTCGCCGTGGTTGTCGGCGCGCATCACCATCAGCACGTACTTCACAGCGATGATCAGCACGAGGGTCCAGACGATGATCGACGTGGCGCCGAGCACGTTCACCCGATCGACGGCGAGCCGGTGGTGCTCGTTCTCGAACGCCTCGCGGATGCTGTAGAGCGGGCTGGTGCCCAGGTCGCCGTAGACCACACCGAGCGCGCCGACCGCCAGCATCACAGCGCCACCGTTCGCCGAAGGATGCTGGATGTGCTTGCCCGATGTGGTGCCCGCGTTGCTCATGTGCAGCGCAGAGTCTGGCGCGTTACGCGGCGTTGACGGTGAGTCGCCCGTCGATCACGTCGACCACCACCCGATCGCCTTCGCCGACCTTGCCGTCGAGGATCAGCACCGCGGCGGCATCGCTGATCTCGCGCTGGATGACGCGCTTCAGTGGGCGAGCGCCGAAGGACGGGTCGTAGCCCTCGTGGGCCAGCAGCGACATCGCCTCGGCCGTGACCTCGAGCGTGATGCGGCGCTCGGCCATCCGTGCCCGCAGCCGGGCGAGCTGGATGGTGACGATGTGGCGCAGGTCGTCCTCGCTGAGCGAGCGGAAGCGGATGATGTCGTCGACGCGGTTGATGAACTCCGGCTTGAAGAACGTCGACGGATCACCCGGCAGGTTCGAGGTCATGATCAGCACGACGTTGGTGAAGTCCACGGTGCGACCCTGGCCATCGGTGAGACGGCCGTCGTCGAGCACCTGCAGCAGCACGTTGAACACGTCGGGGTGGGCCTTCTCGATCTCGTCGAGGAGGATGACGCTGTACGGCCGGCGGCGCACCGCCTCGGTGAGCTGCCCGCCCTCGTCGTAGCCGACGTAGCCGGGAGGCGCACCGATGAGACGGGTGACGGAGAACTTCTCCATGTACTCACCCATGTCGATGCGGACCATCGACTTCTCGTCGTCGAACAGGTACTCCGCCACCGCGCGGGCGAGCTCGGTCTTGCCGACACCGGTCGGTCCGAGGAACATGAACGAGCCGATCGGCCGGTTGGGGTCGCTGAGCCCGGCGCGCGAACGACGGATGGCGTTGGCCACCGCGGTGACGGCGTCCTCCTGGCCGATGACCCGTTGGTGCAGCGCCTCTTCGAGGTGGACGAGCTTGGACATCTCGCCCTCCATCAGCCGCGTCACCGGCACGCCGGTCCACTTGCTGACGACCTCGGCGATGTCCTCGGCGTCGACCTCCTCCTTCAGCATCCGGTTGCCGGTCTGCAGATCGTCGAGGTGGGCGGTGGCCTCGGCGATGCGCCGTTCGAGCTCGGGCACCCGCCCGTAGCGGATCTCGGCGGCGATGGCGAGGTCGGTCTCGCGCTCCAGCTGCTGGCTGAGCTGACCGAGCTCCTCCTTCAACGAACGGATGGCGTCGATGGCCTGCTTCTCGCCCTCCCAGTGCTGCTTCATCCCGGCGACCTGCACGTTGAGCGTGGCCAGCTCGTCCTCGAGCACGTCGAGGCGCTCCTTCGACGCGTTGTCGGTCTCCTTCGACAAGGCGACCTGCTCGATCTCGAGCTGCAGGATGCGGCGCTGGACGATGTCGATCTCGGTGGGCAGCGAGTCGATCTCGATGCGCAGCTTGCTGGCCGCCTCGTCCATCAGGTCGATGGCCTTGTCGGGCAGGAAGCGGTTGGTGAGGTAGCGGTTGCTGAGCACGGCCGCACTGACGAGCGCCGAGTCCTGGATGCGCACGCCGTGGTGCACCTCGTAGCGCTCCTTCAGACCGCGCAGGATGCCGATCGTGTCCTCGACGGTCGGCTCACCGACGTAGACCTGCTGGAAGCGGCGCTCGAGGGCCGGATCCTTCTCGACGTACTTGCGGTACTCATCGAGCGTGGTGGCGCCGATCATCCGCAGCTCGCCGCGCGCCAGCATCGGCTTGATCATGTTGCCGGCATCCATCGCGCCCTCGGCCCCGCCGGCACCGACGATGGTGTGGATCTCGTCGACGAACGTGATCACCTCGCCCGCTGCGTCGGTGATCTCCTTGAGCACGGCCTTCAACCGCTCCTCGAACTCGCCGCGGTACTTCGCCCCGGCCAGCATCGAGCCGATGTCGAGTGAGATCAGCCGCTTGTTCTTCAGGCCCTCGGGCACGTCGCCGTCGGCGATGCGGCGGGCGAGACCCTCGACGATGGCGGTCTTGCCGACACCGGGCTCGCCGATCAGCACCGGGTTGTTCTTCGTGCGGCGGCTGAGCACCTGGATGACCCGGCGGATCTCGTCGTCGCGGCCGATGACCGGGTCGATCTTGCCGTCTCGGGCGCGTTGGGTGAGGTCCTGCCCGTACTTCTCCAGCGCGGCGAAGTTCTCCTCCGGCGTCTGGCTGGTGACGCGGTGGCTGCCACGCACCTCCTTGAGGGCCTGCAGCACCTCCTCGCTGCCGATGCCGAGGCGATCGTTCATGGCCAGCAGCAGGTGCTCCACCGACAGGTAGTCGTCGCGCAGGTCCTTCTGGTACTTCTCGGCGTTGGACACGACGTTGGTCAGCTCGCGGCTCAGCCGCGGATCGCTGCCGCCAAAGGCCTTGGGCTGACGGGCGACGGCCTCGTCGGCCTTGTTGCGCACCATCAACGGCGCCAGACCGAGCTTGGCCAGCACGGCGGGGACGATCGTGTCCTCCTGACGGGCCATCGCCGCCATCAGGTGATCGGGGGTCAGCTCCGGGTTGCTGAGCGCCTTGGCCTGGTCGATGGCAGCGGCCATCGCCTCGTTCGTCTTCAGCGTCCACTTCTTCGGATCGAAAGCCATGCCACGCGCTCCTGTCTTGCCCCGGTCAGAAATCTTGAGTCGAAGCGTATCAACTTCGGTCGCACGAGCCACCGAGAATGCAGTGGGTCGATCGGACCATTGATGACGATTCCCGTCAAGGCTTCGTCATCTTCCGTCAAGTCTTGAGCGCTTGGGCCGATCATTCCCAATGCACGCACCGAAACCTGCCGCCGCAGAGTGTTACGGTTCCATGACGACGGGTCGGGCGTTTCAGAAACCAGAGCGGGCGCGATGGGAGCAGAGAACGTGACGCAGACTCGACCGTTGCCGGTGCATCCGGCAGCAGCAACGAACCGCAACCAGCCGAAGACGCTGGGCCGCAAGATCCGGGCCTTCGGGTTCGTCGCCCTGATCGGCGTGTTCGGCTCCAGCTCGCTGCGGGCGTGCAACCCGACGCCGGCACCGGCCAAGCCGGCCCCGGCCACGATCGGCGCGCCGCTGCCGATCGCCGACGAGTTGCTGACCCTCGTCAACCAGCAGCGCGCAGCCAACGGTCTCGCGCCGCTGCGGCTCAACGGGCTCCTCAACTGGGCTGCGGAAGGCCACTCGAAGGAGCAGGCGCAGCGCAAGACGATGACCCACACGGGCGCCAACGGGTCCAACCCCGGCAAGCGCATCGCCTTCACCGGGTACAAGGCCCGCACGTGGGGCGAGAACGTGGCCGTCGGCTACACGACCTCCGCCGCCGTGATGGAGGGGTGGATGAACAGCCCCGGTCACCGAGCCAACATCCTCAACGGGAGCTTCACCGAGATCGGCCTGTCGGCAGTGCCCGACAGCAACGGCCGCATCTACTGGACGATGGATCTCGCTGCCCAGTAGTTCCCGGCCGCGCAACACGGCCGAAACACAGCGCTGCCTACGATCGCCGGCGTGCAGCTGTCGCCTCATGAACAGGAGCGCTTGCTCGTGCACGTCGCCGCCGACGTGGCCGAGAAGCGCCGAGCCCGCGGGCTGAAGCTCAACTATCCGGAGAGCATCGCCATCCTCACCTCGTGGGTCTACGAGGCGGCGCGCGACGGGCGCACCGTGGTCGATCTGATGGAGTCCGGACGGCACGTGCTCACGCGCGCCGACGTGATGGACGGCGTCGCCGAGATGGTCGACGAGGTGCAGGTCGAAGCGACGTTCCCCGACGGCACCAAGCTCGTCACGTTGCACGAGCCGATCCGATGATCCCCGGCGAGATCAGCGGACCGGAGGGGACGATCATCGTCAACGCCGGCCTGCCGACGATCACCGTCCACGTCGCCAACACCGGCGATCGCCCCGTGCAGGTCGGCTCGCACTACCACTTCGCCGAGGCCAACCCGGCGCTGCGGTTCGATCGGGATGCGGCACGCGGGCATCGTCTCGACATCGCCGCCGGCACGTCGGTGCGCTTCGAGCCGGGCGTCGAGCGCGACGTCATGCTGGTGCCGATCGGTGGGGCCCGCATCATCGCCGGCCTGCGCGGCGAGGTCGCTGGAGCTCTTGATGGCTGAGCTGACTCGCGCCCAGTACCGACGCCTCTACGGCCCGACCACCGGCGACCGCGTGCGGCTCGCCGACACCGACCTCGTCATCGAGGTCGAGCGTGACGACTGCGTCGGCGGCAACGAGGCGGTGTTCGGCGGCGGCAAGGTGATCCGCGAGTCGATGGGCCAGGGCGGGCGCACCCGTGCGAGCGGGACGCCCGATCTCGTCATCACCGGCGCGCTGATCCTCGATCACTGGGGCGTCGTCAAGGCCGACATCGGCGTGCGCGACGGGCGCATCGTCGGCATCGGCAAGGCGGGCAACCCGGACACGATGGACGGCGTCCACCCGGCACTCGTCATCGGTCCCTCGACCGAGATCCTGAGCGGCAACGGCAAGATCCTCACCGCCGGGGCGATCGACTGCCACGTGCACCTGATCTGCCCGCAGATCGTCGACGAGGCGCTCGCCTCCGGCATCACGACGATCCTCGGCGGCGGCACCGGGCCGGCCGATGGCACGAAGGCCACGACCGTCACCGCCGGGTCGTGGAACCTGGCGTTGATGCACCAGGCGATGGACGGCTACCCGGTCAACGTGGTGCTCCTCGGCAAGGGCAACACGGTGTCGCGCGACGGTTTGTGGGAGCAGGTGCTCGGCGGCGCCGGCGGGTTCAAGCTGCACGAGGACTGGGGCACGACGCCCGCCGCGATCGACGCCTGCCTGCGCGTGGCCGACGAGACCGGCGTGCAGGTCGCCATCCACACCGACACGCTGAACGAGGCCGGGTACGTCGAGTCGACGTTGGCCGCCATCGCCGGTCGGTCGATCCACACGTACCACACGGAGGGCGCGGGCGGCGGCCACGCGCCGGACATCATCACGGTGGCTGCGCTGGCCAACGTGCTGCCGTCGTCGACCAACCCGACGCGCCCGCACACGGTGAACACGCTCGCCGAGCACCTCGACATGCTCATGGTCTGCCACCACCTCAACCCGTCGGTGCCGGAGGACCTGGAGTTCGCCGAGAGCCGCATCCGGCCGAGCACGATCGCCGCCGAGGACGTGCTCCACGACATGGGCGCGATCTCGATCATCGGCAGCGACGCGCAGGCGATGGGCCGCGTCGGCGAGGTGATCATGCGCACCTGGCAGACCGCGCACGTGATGAAGCGCCGTCGCGGGGCACTGGACGGCGACGGCGATGCCGACAACCACCGCGCTCGCCGCTACGTGGCCAAGTACACGATCTGCCCGGCGGTGGCCCACGGCCTCGACCACGAGATCGGCTCGGTGGAGGTGGGCAAGCTGGCCGACCTCGTGCTGTGGGACCCGAGGTTCTTCGGTGTGCGACCGCACGTCGTGCTCAAGGGCGGGTTCATCGCCTGGGGCTCGATGGGCGATGCGAACGCATCGATCCCGACGCCGCAGCCGGTGTTCCCGCGGCCGATGTTCGGCGCCTCGCCCCGCGTCGCCGCGGCCACCAGCCTGACGTTCGTCGCGCAGGCCGCGCTCGACGACGGGTTGGCCGAGCGGCTCGGGCTGGCGCGACGGTTGGTCGCTGTTGCCGACACGCGCTCCCGCGGCAAGGCCGACCTGCCGGAGAACGACGCCCGCCCGTCGATCACCGTGCACCCGGATACCTTCGCCGTGCGCATCGACGGCGAGCTGATCGAGGAGCAGCCCGTCAGCGAGCTGCCGATGGCCCAGCGCTACATGCTGTTCTGATGGCGAACGCGGCAATGCTCCTGCTGGCCGACAGCCGCTTCCCGACGGGTGCGCACGCGCACTCGGCGGGGGTCGAGGCGTCGCACGCGCGCGGCGACGTGCGCACGATCGAGGACCTTGCCGCGTTCATCGAGGGCCGGCTGCTGACGATCGCTCCGACCGAGTCGGCGTTCGTCGCCGCGGCGTGTGCGGGCGAGTCGTCGTGGGCCGAGCTCGATGCCGAACTGGCAGCGCGCACGCCGTCGCCGCGCCTGCGGATGATCAGCCGATCGCTCGGGCGTCAGTTGCTGCGGCCTGCCGAGCGGGCCTGGCCCTCCGCCGCGTACGCCGCGCTGCGGTCGGTGCACCCCGACGGCCCGATGCAACCACTCGTGCTCGGCGCCACCGCCGCGGCCGCCGGGCTCGAGCCGGAGGAGGCCGCGCTGTGCTCGCTGCACCACCTGCTCGGAGCGATCACCACGGCGGCCGTGCGGTTGATCGGGCTCGACCCGTTCTCCGTCCAGGCGTTGGCCGCATCGCTTGCACCTCGACTCGATGCGCTCGCCGGCGACGCCGCCCTCGCTGCGCGGCTGCCCGTGTCGGAGCTGCCCTCGACCACCAGCCTGCTCGCCGACGCGCTCGCCGAGCACCACGCCACTTGGGAGGTGAGGCTCTTTGCCTCCTGATCACAACCCCGGCCAACCACACCACCCCGCGGACGGTCACACGCACGGCTTCCACGACGGGCAGCCCGACGATGCGATGTGGGCCTTCGGCGGTGCGGGCACTCGCCCGTTGCGCATCGGCATCGGCGGGCCGGTCGGCAGCGGCAAGACCGCGCTCGTCGCGGCGCTGTGCCGCATCCTGCGCGACGAGGTGAGCACCGTCGTCATCACCAACGACATCTTCACCACCGAGGACGCCGAGGCGCTGCGACGGATGGGCGTGCTCGACGACGACCGGATCATGCCGGTGGAGACCGGCGCCTGCCCGCACACTGCGATCCGTGATGACATCTCGGCCAACCTCGACGCCGTCGAGGCGTTGGAGGCGCGCCACGCACCCGTCGCGCTGACGTTGCTGGAGAGCGGCGGCGACAACCTGACCGCGATCTTCAGCCGGGCGTTGGTCGACCGGCAGATCTTCGTCATCGACGTGGCCGGTGGCGACAAGGTGCCGCGCAAGGGCGGCCCCGGCGTGACGACGGCCGACCTGCTGGTGATCAACAAGACCGACCTGGCCCCGATGGTCGGCGCCTCGCTCGAGGTGATGGACCGCGACGCCAAGGCGCGTCGAGGCGACCTGCCCATTGAGTTCACCTCCCTCGTCGGCCCCGAGGGCGCCACCGCGGTTGCGGACTGGGTCCGCGCCCAGCTCGCCGCCTGGTCGACCACCCCCGCCCACCGATGACGCGGTGAAGGCTCGGACGGGGGTCGTCGTCGGGCTCGACTCGCGGGGGTGCTCGACGGCGCACCGGCTGCACTGCGAGGCGCCGCTGCTGGTGCGCGTGGGAGACCGGGTCGACGATCACCTCGAGCTGCTGCTGGTCGGCGGGGCAGCGGGGCCGCTCGGCGGCGACGAGCTGACGTTCGACCTGACGGTGGAGGACGGGGCCCGCGTGCGCATCCGCAGCGTTGCCGCGCAGATGGTGCAGCCCGGCGCGCACGGCGCACGTTCGACGCTCGACGTCACCGTCGTGGTCGGACGCGGCGCGAGCCTGGACTGGTGCCCGCAGCCGACGGTGAGCGTCGCCGGGAGCGACCACGAGACGACCACCCGCCTGCACATCGCCGCCGACGCCGAGGTGCGCTGGGCCGAGCACGTCGCGCTCGGCAGGCACGACGAGGCGCCGGGTCGGTTGACGCTGCGCCAGCGCGTCGAGGTCGATGGCACGGTCGTCCTCGATCACACCACGCCGTTCGGCCCGGGCCCGCTGCGCGGACCGGGAGGCCACGGCTTCGCTCGAAGGATCGAGTCGACCGTGCTCATCGGCGCCTGCGCCGCGTCGGCCGCGAGTGCCGACGTGTCCGCTGACGCTGTCAGCGCCGTGCTGCCGATCGCCGATCGGGTCGCGCTGCTCGTTGGTCTGACCGTCTGACCAGTTTCAACCTGCCGACCCGATGTGGAAACACCGGGGAAACATCGCATCCGTACGGTCCTGCGCATGCCGCTGGACCTCACCGCGTCCGATCTCACGAGCCGTCTGCTGACGACCGGGACTCGCCACCACCTGCCCGCCAACCCCGACACCGTCTACTGGGGCTACATCGATCAGGACCAGCCGCCGGTGCTGACCGTGGCCGACGGCGACATCATCGAGGTCGAGGCGATCACCCACCACGCCGGCGACGCTCCCGACCTGCTGATGGACGAGGGCGTGCGGGCCATCTGGTCGTCGATCGCCGAGGCCGACCGCGGGCCGGGCGTGCACATCCTCACCGGCCCGATCGCCGTCGAGGGCGCCGAGCCCGGCGACACGTTGCTCGTGCGCATCCTCGACATGGCGCCGCGGCTGCCGTACGGCTCGAACTGCGCGGCGAACTGGGGGCTGCTGTACGACACGTTCGGCAAGGAGCGGATCACGATCTACGAGCTCGACAACGGCTTCGACACGACGGCGCATCCGATGTTCGGCTTCGACTTCTCCGCACGCGCGCTCTACGACATCCCCGGCGTGATCAGCGCGCCCGACGCTGCGGCGCGTCAGCCGTTCAGCCGAGCTGTACAGGTGCCGGTGCGACCGCACTTCGGTGTGATGGGCGTGGCGCCCGCCGAGAGCGGCAAGCAGTCGTCGATCCCACCCGGTGTGTGGGGCGGCAACGTCGACAACTGGCGCATCGGGCCGGGCGCGACGGTGGCCTATCCCGTGTTCGTACCGGGCGCGAACCTCTACGTCGGTGATCCGCACTTCGCCCAGGGCGACGGCGAGATCTGCGGAACAGCGATCGAGGCATCACTGAACGCGACCATCCAGGTGTCCGTGCTCAAGGGCCTCGGCAACGCGTCACCGATGTTGGAGACCGCATCGCAGTGGTTCACCCACGGCTTCGGCGCCGACCTCGACGCAGCGATGCGCATGGCCGCCGAGCAGATGCTGTGGTTCCTGCAGGCCCACTTCGGGCTCTCCGCCGACGACAGCTACTCACTCGCCTCGGTGGCGATGGACCTCGGCGTCACCCAAGTCGTCGACGGCACCCTCGGCTGCCACGCAGCCATCACCCGCAGCATCTTCACCTGACGTGCCACTGCGGGGTCAGTCGAACCTCGCAGAGCTGCGCTCCCACACGCCGCTCATGGCCAACAGAAATCCCTCCCAGGAGGTCGCGTTCGCCAGCTTCTCGAGATGCGCCCGCGCCTCGACGCTGGCTTCGAGGTCGAGCAGCTCCACTGGCACGTCGCCCAACCCGATCGCTACGCGCCATTCCACCCAATCCTCCATCAGGCAGATGATCAGACCGATGGTGGGGCCGGCCGGCGGGGCCACGGACGACAGGACCGCCTTCCGAGGTGAGTACCACAGGTGCTTCAGGTACGGCGGTGCACCTGACTGCACCGAGAGCGGCTGTCCGTCGTAGCTGTCGAACTCGAGATGATCTCGAATGGCGTCGAGGTCGACGATCCATCCGACCGTTTCGAACAGGACCGTTGGTGCACGTCCATGAGAGGTCAGCGAACTGGCGAAACCCGTGTGGAGGGCGCCGAATCGGATCTCCAGAGCGTCCCCGAGGTTCGCGGCCAGCTCGACTCCGAGGAGCCGATACGCCTCCAGGAAGGAGCGACCGAACAGCGATGCGTTCGTTTCCCCGAGCGTGAAGACGACGCGATCGACTTCGCCCTCGATGATGAGGTCATCGTTCTCAGTCCCTCGCCCACCCGGCACGTGACGGAGCCTAGGAAAACCTCGAGCGGGAGCTGACATGATGCGCGCATGCGCGCACTCGGTTCTGCGGGTCTCGGGTTCCTGCTCGCGGTGCTCTGGTTCGACCTGATGCACGACGTGCTCGTGCGGGGGCACTCGCGAGACGGCGTGCTACCGGAGGGCGTGCTCGACACGATCGCCCGCTACTACGCGCGAGTCACCACCGCTGCTCGTCCGATGAACCGCTTGATCTCGGTGACGATGCTCGTCACGCTCGGCGCTCTCGGCGCCGAGCTGGTGCGGGAGGATCTGCCGCGCTGGCGAGCCGGTCTGGCGCTCGGCTTCACGGCGATCGGCATCGGGTTGGCCGGCGCTCGCGTCGTCCGCAACGCCGTGCGCGTCGGCACGCGCCGCGACGACCTGGCCACGCAGTCGGCCCTGGCGCGCCGGGTCTACGCCGATCACGTGATCTGCGCGACCGCGATCCTCGCCGCGCTCGTCACCCAGCTCAGTCCGGCGTGACGGTGATCTCGACGCGGTCGGGGTAGAAGGCGAGGTGGCTCTTGATCTCGGCGACGGCGTCGTAGGCGGCTTCGTAGGTCCACACCGCGTTCGCACCGCGCTCACCGAGCGCGGGGATGCTGAAGTACGTCGCATCGCCCTTGAACGGGCAGTACGTCTCGTGGGTGCTGGCTTCGAGCTGCGACATGTCCACGTCCTCGCGCGGGACGTACTGCACGACGCGGTAGCTCGCTTCGCTCAGAGCAAGCGCCTGACGCGTGTCGGCGGTGGTCACGCCGTCCGCCGTCACGACCACACGGGCGCCTGTCGGCACGATCGTGATGGGGTGGTCCGGACTCGGGAGCTTCATCTGCTTGCTCGTCATGCGGGCTGCAACGCCCCGCACACCCGTCGACTTCCCGATCACGAACGCACTAGCTTCCGACCATGAACGCACCGCACCTGCCCGGCCGTCTCGGGAACCCCGACATGGCGTTGAAGGACGACCCGCGCGCCGACCCGCGCATGATCGCGGCGATGGCGCCCATCGGCCTGGCCGAGATGGCACCGGCGTCACCGATCACCGCGGCGACCGGGATCGAGGAGCTGCTGGAGTTCGTCTCCATCTCCGAGGCCGGGTTCGACATGGCCTTCTCGATGATCGGCACCGAGGCCCCGCCGGTTCAGGGCGTGGAGCGGTCGATCGAGATCATCCGCGGCATCGACGGCAACGACATCACCCTCTACATCCACCGGCCCGCCGATGCGACCGGCACCCTGCCTGGCCTGCTGCACATCCACGGCGGCGGGATGGTGCTGCTCGAAGCGGCGATGCCCGGCTACCACCAGTGGCGCGACACGTTGGCGGCCACCGGGATGGTGGTCGTCGGCGTCGAGTTCCGCAACGGTGGCGGCAAGCACGGGCCGTTCCCGTTCCCGGCGGGTCTGCACGACTGCACGTCGGCGCTGCAGTGGATCAGCGACAACAAGGCGAAGCTCGGCATCGGCAAGCTCGTCGTGTCCGGCGAGTCCGGCGGCGGCAACCTCACGTTGGCGACGACGCTCTCGGCCAAGCGGGACGGCCGCATCGCCCAGATCGACGGCGTGTACGCGCAGTGCCCGTACATCTCCGGCGCCTACGCCGACCCGCCCGTCGAGCTGACCTCGCTCTACGAGAACGACGGCTACTTCCTCGCCTGCGACAACATGGGCGCGCTGGCCAAGGTCTACGACCCCGAGGGCGACAACGCGACGAACCCACTGGCGTGGCCGTACCACGCCGGCGAGGCCGACCTGCAGGGCCTGCCGCCGCACGTCATCTCCGTCAACCAGCTCGACCCGCTGCGCGACGAAGGCCTGGCCTACTACCGCAAGCTGCTCGGCGCCGGGGTGTCCGCGGTCAGCCGCACGGTGAACGGCACGTGCCACGCCGGCGACTGCCTCTTCGAGGTCGCCATGCCCGACGTCTACGCCGCGACCATCCGCGACATCAAGGGCTTCGCCGACTCGCTGTAGCGGGGTTCAGGACGCCTTGGTGTAGCCGTGCTTGACGGTGCGAGCGAGCACGCCCAACGTTGCCCGGAGCGCGCTCTCGGGGATGATCGGGAAGATGTTGCGCTCACGCCACACCGGATCGATCGACGCCCAGTCGTAGTACGACGTGACGAGGGTGCCGCCCTCGACGGGCTCGAGCGTGTAGCCGTAGATGTGACCGATCGGCGGGTTGATCTGCCCGAAGATCTTCCATGCGATCTCACGGTCCTGCTCGAAGGTGGAGATGTGCACCGTGACGTCGTACTTGCCGAGCGGGAAGTCGTTGAGCGCCTCGCGGTCCATGTGGACGACGAACTCGTCGCCGACCGCCGTCGCCGGGCTCCCGGTGGCGTCCATCAACATGCCCGAGCTGTCGATCGCCACGTGGCCCTGCGGGTCGGCGAGGACCTTGAAGATCGACGCCGCATCGGCCTCGATGGTGCGCTGCACTTCCATGCGTTCCGTCATCGGCGCATCCTGTCATGGCAGGCAGCGCAACGGCTCACGCAGCGGATCACCGCTTGCTGCGGACGATCCGTCGCTCGACGTCGTCGAGGTGGGCTCGCGCTGCAGCGCCGGCTGCGGCCACGTCGCCGGCCACCACCGCGGCGGCGATCGAGGCGTGCATCGCTGCGCTCTCGGCGAGGATCCGCAGCGCGTCGGGGCCATCTTCGGCGTCACGCAGCACCGCGTCGAACGGTGGCGTGCTGAACACCGCGTCGAGCACCTTCGTGTGCAGCTCGGCGAGCAGTGCGTTGCCGGCGGCGGCAGCGATCACGCCGTGGAACGCACGGTCGAGCGGGCGGAGCTGCTCGACGTCGGTGGCGCGCGCGATCGACGCAGCGAGCTCGGCGATCGCGTTGCGCTGCCGCTTCGTTGCCCGTGCCGCAGCGAGCTGGGTCAGCTCGACCTCGATCAGGCGACGGGTGTCGAAGATCTCGCGGATCCGTGAGGCGCGATCGTCGGACTCGATGCGCACCGACGGCAGGTGCTCGACGACGAACACCCGCTTGCCGCGCCGCTCGACGAGGCCGAGTGTGACGAGGTCGCGCAGCGCTTCGCGCACCGACTGGCGCGAGACGTTGAACTGCGAGCACAGCGACTCCTCGTTGGCCAGCGCGTCACCGGGTTGCAGCACGCCGCCGCGGATCGAAGCCTCCAGCTGCTGGCGGACCTCGTCGGCAACCGACCGGCGCACCACCGGCGAGAACGAGCTCACGTCAGCCGCGCCTCGGTGGCCGACCGAAGACCTCGCGCACCATCGGCTCGAAGTGCTCGAGCGGCAACGTCGGGTAGTCCGGGTCGAAGGCTCGCTGGTCCCACTGGTCGGCGAAGCGCTCTGCGGACTCGTAGAACTGGTGGTCCTTGTACTTCAGGCGGATCATCGGGTCGAGGCCCATGCGGGCGTAGTAGTGCATGCCCTCGAAGTCCTGGTGCACCTTGACCACCCAGTACGCCTCCTCGCTGACCCACGGGCGGATCATCTCGGCGGCGATCGCCGGGTGGTTGGCGTTGGAGATCATCTTGCCCATGTCGTGGCACAGCGAGGCGACGACCATGTCGAGGTCGGCACCGGCCTGTTCCGCCATGGTCGCGGTCTGCAGCCCGTGCACGAGCTGAGTGACCTGGAAGCCCTGCACGAGCTCGTCGGTGCTGCGCAGCACGGCCAGGATGCGGTCGGCGGTCATCGTGTAGTCCTCGTCGAGGTGGTCCTCGACGTGGGTCATGTACTCGCTGCTGAACTCCGACATGGCGCCGCCGATGGGGCCGTCGAAGCCGGTGTCCAGTGCGGGGAACAGACGGGGGGTGTGGATGTCGAGCTCAGTCATGGTGGGTCCTTTGCAGCTTCAACGGTCGCCGACGAATCGGTCGGGGAGGCCGGCTCGCGAGCCGGCAACGCGCACGCCAGGGGCGCGGTAGGGGCGCTCGGCAACGGCGATCTCGTCGAGCGAGATGCCGAGGCCGGGCGCATCGGGGACGGGCAGCTCGCCGTCGACGATGGCGTCGATGCCGAGCGACTCGGTGGCGGCGAACGCCTGCCATGACGGAGCCATCGTGAACGGGTACTCGATGGCCCGGATCACTGACGTCGACGCGGCGACGTGGAGGTTGGCCGCGAGCGAGATCGGGCCGGCGCACACGTGCGGCACCACGCGAGCACCGAAGTACGCGGCGGTCGCCGTCATCCGCCGCGCCTCAGTGATGCCGCCGCACGTCGATGCATCCGGTTGCAGCACGGTGGCCTGCTTGCGCGTCAGCACCTCCAGCGCGTCGAGGTTGCCGTAGAGGTGCTCGCCGTAGGCGATGGCCACCGGCGACTGGGCGACCAATTGCTCGATGCCGGCCCGCTCGTTCTGCGGCAGCGGTTCCTCGAACCACATCACCCCGAGGTCGGCCAGGCGCTTGGCCACCTCGACCGCGGTCGGCACGGTGAAGATCTCGCTGCCGTCCACCATCAGCTCGACATGATCCGGGATGGCCGCGCGCAGCTCGGTGAGCGTCGCCAGGTCGGGCCGCCACTCCGGGCCGACGCGCACCTTCACCATGCGCACGCCCCGATCGAGCAGCGGCTGCAGCAGGCCGAGGTGGAACGAGGGCGGGCCTTCCTCGAGGAACACGCTCGACGCGTACACCGGCACTCGGTCGCGCACGCGGCCGATGAGCGAGCTGACCGAGCGACCAGCCTCCTGGCCGGCGAGGTCCCACAGCGCGATCTCGATCGCGCTGCGCGCCTGCGGAGCCACGGCGGCGTCGCCGAGGCGACGGCGGGTGAACAAGCGCATGCGCTCGGACAGCCGGTCGACCGCGTCGAGCTCCTGGCCGACGACCAGCGGCGCCAGGGCCTCGTCGATCACCAGCGCGAGCACGTTGGCGAACGAGCAGCCGTAGCTGTCGCACGCCTCGCCGTAGCCGACGAGCCCGGTGTCGGTGGTGACGCGCACGAAGCAGTACGACAGCGGGTCGCGCTCGAAGGGGAAGGTGGCGGTGAGCGCCTTGACCTCGGTGATGATCACGAGCTCACCGGCCATCGCTGCGGGATCGACAGGCCGGCGCGGCCGAGGACCTCGTGCTGGTGCTTGGTCGCCTGCTCGGCCAGCTCGACGGCATCGACCGTGGTGCACTCGCCGCTGCGCACGACGACCTTCCCGTCGACGAGCACGTCGCGAACCGTGCGACCCTGCGCGGTCCAGATCAGCTGCTGCACGGGGTTGCCGCGCGGCCGCCACTGAGCAGCGGTGCCGTCGTGGATGACGATGTCGGCGGCCTTGCCGACGCTGAGCGAACCGATGCGATCGGCCATGCCCGCGGCAGCAGCGCCACCGATCGTGGCCATCTCCAGACCGTCGTAGGCACTGCACCACGTCGGGTCGATCGCCGCGTCCTTGGCGATGCCGACCGCGAGTCGGGCCGCATCGAGGATGTCGACGCCGTCGTTGGCGTTCGGCGCATCGCAGCCGAGCCCGACGTGCACGCCGGCTCGGTGCATGGCCATGTGCTTGCTCATCTTGCCCATTCCCTGGCCGTGGTGCAGGTACGCCCACGGGCACGAGGCGATGCCGGTGCCGGTGGTGCGCACCAGCTCGGCCTCCTCGTCGTCGAGCCAGATGGCATGGGCCAGCAGCAGGTGCGAGCCGAGCACGCCGAGGTTGTTCAGGTGCACGAGCGGCCGCACCCCGGCGCGCTTCAGGTACGCCTCGGGGTCGTTGCTGGTGGGCGACATGTGCATCGTCATGTGCGCGCCGCGGGACTTCGCCAGCTCGGCGGCGCCGGCGAGCAGCGCGTCGGAGGCGAGGTCGTGGCCGACCAACGTCACCCATCCAGTGACTCGAGTGCCGGCCGGCAGCAGGTCGAGCGTCGCCGCCTGGCGGGCCAACGTCTCGGCCGTCGGTGCGGTGAACGGGCCGTACTCGATGTCCCATCCCCACACGCCCAAACCGGCCCGGATGCCGACGCGCTGCGCCGCATCAGCGGTCGGCTGCAGGTGGCCGATCGTGCCCGCTTCGATCACCGTGGTGACACCGTTCAACAGGCTGTCGACGAACGTCAGCGTCGCGGCGAGGCCGTCGTCCTCAGGAAGGTGGGCATCGTTGATCGGGACGGCCCACGTGAAGATCGACTCGCCCGGCGGCAGGTCGTCGGGCACGCAGCTGCGCGTCATCGGATCGCCGGTGGTGTGCTGGTGGGTGTTGACGAACCCGGGCGTGACGACGCAGCCGGACGCATCGAGCTCGTCGGCACCGGGGTAGGCGGTACGCAGCTCGGTGGTCGTGCCGACGGCGACGATGGTGCCGCCGTCGACGGCGATCGCACCACCGAGGATGATCCGTCGCTCGTCGTCGATCGTCAGCAGGTCGCCGCCCGTGATCAGCAACGTCATCAGTACCTCGCCTGCGCCGTCACCCGAGCACCTGCTCCACCGAGAACTCGATGTTGTTGCCGTCGGGGTCGGTGACGATGCAGATGTAGCCGACGACGACGTTGCGGTACATCGGGCCGAGCAGCAGGCAGCCGTCCTCTTTGGCCATCGCCGCGATGCGGTCGACGTCCTCGCGGCTGTCGCACGACAGGCCGAGGTGGCTGATCGAACGGAGGAAGCCGTACTCCTCCTTGATGTCGCCGGTGATCTTGGTCGGCAGCTTGCCGCAGATCAGCACGATCACGAACCGAGCCGCCGGCGGCTCGTCGGCGTCGATCTCGCCGACATCGCCGGTCGGGTGGTCGCCGGGGTTGGCCAGCCACGCGGTGCGCAGGTTGGTCTCCGGGTCGACGCGCTCGTGGATGACGTCGAGCGTCGTGTACTTCCGGTAGAAGGCCAGCGTCGCGTCGATGTCCTGCACGGGCAGGGCGATGTGGGTGAGCAGTGAGGTCGGCGTCGTCATGAACCCTCCGTTGGTCAGACCATCAGAACATTAGACACAAACCCGGCGACTGTCGAGCGCCGCCGAGAACTGGATGTCTGAGCGCAGGAATATGTCGCGCTCAGACATCCAAGTCGGCGGAGCGCGTACGAAGCCCAACCCAGGCAGAAGAAGGAGTGTCTGAAACTGGATGTCTGAAACGCGGCCCTGCCGCGTTTCAGACATCCAGAAACGTGAACCCTGTGTTTCCGCCGGAACCGGGGTCTTCCCAACGAGCGACCGATTCGCTATGGTCTGACCATCAGTCCAACAGGGGGATGAGCGGGTGCAGCGCTGCGCCGCCTTCCCAGGGAGCTCCATGCCGATCAGCAACATGAACCATGCGGTGTTGTACGTGCGCAACGCCCAGCGTACGAAGCAGTTCTACGAGGACGTCCTCGGGTTCTCGACCATCATCGAGCACCCGGACGGCGCGTTCGTGTTCATGCGTGCCCCCGCCTCGCAGAACCACCACGACATCGCCTTCTTCTCGATCGGCGAGCAGGCCGGGCCGAGCGAAGCCGGCCGCCGCACCGTCGGGATGTACCACGTCGCGTGGGAGGTGCCGACGCTCGAGGAGCTCGACACGATGCGCGAGAAGCTCGCCGCCGCCGGTGCCCTGCGCGGCGCCAGCAACCACGGCGCCAACAAGAGCCTCTACGCCTTCGACCCGGACGGCCTCGAGTTCGAGGTGATGTGGCTCGTGCCCTCCGAGCACTGGGGCGACGCCGAGCACGAGGCGATCGTCGAGCCGCTCGACCTCCCGGCCGAACGTCGCGAGTTCGCCAAGGTGGGTCTGCGATGAGCAACAACACCTTCGACCCCGTCTCCCGCCGCACCGTGTCGGCGGAGATCCGCCAGCGCCTGGCGGACGCCATCCACACCGGTCAGCTCGCCCCCGGCACCCCGCTGCCCGCCGAGCGCGTGCTCTGCCAGGAGTTCGGCGTCGCCCGCACCTCCGTGCGCGAAGCCATCCAGGGCCTGGTCATCGCCGGCTACCTGGAACGCCGCGGCAACCGCTCGGTCGTCGCCGAGCGCCTCCCCGACGTCAACTTCACCGGTGACGACCGCAAGGCGCTCGTCACCCAGCTGTTCGAGGTGCGCCAGGTGATCGAGCCGGCCATCGTCGAGATGGCCACCCGCCGGGCCACCGACGACGAGCGCGCCGAGATCGCCCGCATCGCCGCTCGCACCACCCGCGACCTGGTCGAGTTCCGCGAGATCGATCGCCAGTTCCACGCCGCGCTGGCTCGTGCCTGTGGCAACCCGATGCTCAACGAGGTCCACGCCAAGGCGCTGTCCTCGCTGTTCGGCTCGGGCGAGTTCGCCTCGCTGCTCTACGCGGAGGTCAACCGCGCCGAGGTCAGCGGGATCATCGATTCCTCCACCGAGGCCCACCAGGCGATCGCCGATGCGGTCGTCAAGGGCTACACCCGCAAGGCAGTCGCCGCCGTCGTGGCGCACCTCGACGACGTCGAGCGTCGCATGGTGGAGCGTCTGCTGTGAGCCAGGACATCGCTGAGTCCAACTACTGCTACTTCTTCGACGACGCCGAGTTCCTGGAGACCGACCGTCCCGGGTTCCGCAAGCGCGTCATCGTCGGCGAGCACCTCGAGCTGTGGTTCTGGCGCATCGCCGGCGGGGCCACCGGCAGCTTCCTGCACAACCACGTCGTCAACGAGCAGATCGGGATCATCATGCGCGGCGCGCTCGACTTCCGCATCGGCAGCCAGGACGACCAGACCCGTCGCGTGCTGAACGCCGGCGACGTCTACCTCGCGCCGGTCAGCATCTGGCACGGCGACAGCATCTTCATCGGTGACGACGAGTACGGCGAGTGCTGGATCCTCGACGTCTTCTCCCCGCCGCGCACCGGCCCCTTCGGAACGGAGACCCCGCGATGACCGCCGACTGGCGCCTCGCCGTCGACATCGGCGGCACCTTCACCGACCTCGTCCTGCTGGACGCCGCCTCCGGCACCGTGGTCGTCGAGAAGACCCTCACCACGCCGAAGGCACCGCTCGACGGCGTGCGCACCGGCGTGCGGATGCTGCTGGCCAAGGCCAACGTGCGCCCGGCCGACATCACCGCTCCGATCGTGCACGCGACGACCTTGATCACCAACGCGTTGATCGAGGGCAAGATCGGCCGTGCGGGCATCGTCACCACGACCGGCTTCGGCGACACGCTGGAGATCCGCGACGAGCACCGCTACGACATGTACGACCTGCAGATCGAGTTCCCGGCACCGCCGGTCCCGCGTCAGCTGGTCTTCGAGCTCACCGAGCGCACGAACGCGCTGGGCGACGTGGTCGCCTCGCCGTCGGTCGAGGCGCTCGACGCCGTCGCCGAGCAGCTGCGTGCGGCGAAGGTCGAGAGCGTCGGCATCTGCCTGATCAACTCCTACGCCAACCCGGCAAACGAGCGTGCGGTGGCCGAACACCTGCGTCGCGCGCTGGGCGTGCCGGTGTGCATCAGCAGCGAGATCTCCCCGCAGATCCGCGAGTACCCGCGCATGATCACCACCGCGTGCAACGCGGCGACGATGCCCGTCATCGGGCCGTACCTCGACGAGCTGCAGAAGTGGCTGGCGTCCGAGGGCTTCGGCGGCTCCGTGCTGATGATGCTCTCCAACGGCGGCGTCGTGTCCGCCGAGGATGCTGCGCAGACCCCGATCCGCCTCGTCGAGTCCGGCCCCGCGGCCGGCGCCCTCGCGGGCAGCTGGTTCGCCGAGCGCCTCGGCGAGGATCGCCTGCTGTGCTTCGACATGGGCGGCACCACCGCCAAGTCGTGCCTGATCAGCCACGGCGAGCCGGAGCTGACCAACACGTTTGAGGTCGCCCGCATCTACCGCTTCAAGAAGGGCTCCGGGTTCCCGGTGTCGGTGCCCAGCGTCGACCTCGTCGAGATCGGTGCCGGCGGCGGCAGCCTCGCTCGCCTCGACGACCTCGGCCTGCTGAAGGTCGGCCCCGAGTCGGCGGGCGCCGATCCCGGCCCGGCCTGCTACGGCCGTGGCGGCACGAAGCCGGCCGTCACCGACGCCGACCTCGTGCTCGGCCTGCTCGACGCCGAGTACTTCCTCGGTGGCGAGATGCCGCTCGACCTCGCGGCCAACGACGCCGCGCTGCGTTCGGTGGCCGATCAGCTCGGCCTGCCGGTCGGCGACACCGCCGCCGGTGTGCACGAACTGGTCAACCAGAACATGGCTGCCGCGTCGCGCATGCACGCGGTGGAGCAGGGCGAAGACCTGCGCGGCATCACCGTGCTGGCCTTCGGCGGTGCCGGCCCGATCCACGCCTGTGGTGTGGCCGAGCTGCTGGAAAGCAGCCGGGTCGTGTTCCCCACCAACGCCAGCGTGCTGTCCGCGTTCGGCACGCTCGTCACGCCGGTGCGCATCGACCTCGCTCGCAGCAAGGTGCGTCCGCTGGCATCGATGGATCCTGCCGAGCGCGACTCCCTGCTCGACGAGCTGCGCGCCGAGGGCACCCGCGTGCTCAGCGCCGCCGGCGTGCATCCCGACGACATCCACTTCCGCTACGGGCTCGACGCTCGCTACCTCGGCCAGGGCAACGAGATCACCCTGTGGCTCGGGGAAGGCCCGGCATGGCCGGCAAGCGATGCCGACGTGGTCGCCAAGTTCGAGGCCGACTACCGGCGCATCTACGGCCTGACGATCCCCGACGTGGGCATCGAAGCGGTCACGTGGCGGCTGTCGGCGTTCGCCTCGACCAACACCGTGGAGCCGTCGGCCACCGTGGGCAGCAGCCACGGCGATGCGCACAAGCACCGCGCCGTTCGCTTCAGCCGCGGCACCGCTGCGGTGGACACGCCGGTGTACCGGCGCACCGACCTCGGCGTCGGGCAGATCGTGCCCGGCCCGGCCATCATCGAAGAGCGCGAGACGACGGCCGTCATCCGGCCCGGCTGGACGGTCACCGTTGCCGCCGACGGCTCGCTGATCGCAGATTGGAAGGCTCCCTCATGAGCGACCGTTTCGACCCCATCGAGCTCGAGGTGCTGTGGCAGAGCCTCATCGCCACGGTCAACGAGCAGGCTCGCGCCCTTCAGCGCGCTGCCTTCTCGCCGATCGTTCGTGAGGCCGGCGACCTGGCCAACGCGGTGTTCGACCGCCGTGGCCGGATGGTGGCCCAGGCCGTCACCGGCACGCCCGGCCACATCAACTCGTTGGCCCGTGCCGCCGGCGCGATCCTCGAGGAGTACCCGACCGACTCGCTGGTCGAGGGCGACGTGCTGATCACCAACGATCCGTACAAGACCGCCGGCCAGCTGCTCGACGTCACCGTGCTCTACCCCGTGTTCTACGGGCCGGAGGGCAGCCGCAAGGTGATCGCCTTCTTCGGCTCCACGATCCACCACACCGACGTGGGCGGCTACGGCATCGGCGCCGGCGGGCGCGACGTGTTCGAGGAGGGTCTGTGGATCCCGATCGTGCGGTTGATGATCGCCGGCGAGCGCAACCACGACGTGTGGAAGTTCATCCTCTCCAACGTGCGCCAGCCCGATCACATGGCCGGCGACCTCCACGCCCAGATGGCCTCCGGTGAGGTCGGTGCGCAACGGCTGAAGTCGCTGTGTGACCGTCACAAGCTGATCGACATCGAGGACCTCGCCGACGAGATCATCGAGCGCTCGGAAGCTGCGACGCGGGCGAGCATCAAGGAGCTGCCCGCCGGCACGTACAAGGCAGAAGCGGAGCTCGACCTCACCGACGGCTCGCGCATCACGATCGCCTGCGCGATCACGGTCGACACCGACAAGGGCGAGATCCTCGTCGACTACGCCGGCTCGTCGGGCGCCAGCCCGTTCGGCATCAACGTCGTCAAGAACTACACGCACGCCTACACCACGTTCACCATCCGCGCCGTGCTCAACCCGGACCTGCCGAACAACCACGGCAGCCTCGAGCCGATCAAGGTCGAGGCACCGGTCGGGTCGATCGTCAACGCGGTCTCGCCGATGCCCGGCACCGCCCGTCACGTGGTCGGCATGTTCCTGCCCAACGCGCTGCTGAAGGCGCTGGCACAGATCAAGCCGCAGCAGTCGATGGCCGAGGGCAGCGGCGCCGTGTGGACCATGCAGGTCAGCGGCAACCACCCCGACGGCAGCCCGTTCATCACGGCCATGTTCACCTACGCCGGTGGCGTCGGCGCCCGCTTCGAGAAGGACGGCCTGTCGGCCTGTTCGTTCCCCACCGGTGTGTCGGCCGTGCCGATCGAGGTCGTCGAGGCGTCGGCCCCGATCCACTTCCTGCGCAAGGAGCTGCGCGCCGGCAGCGGCGGACGCGGGCACACGACGGGCGGCCTCGGCCAGACCGTGGAGTTCACCGTGGACACCGAGCGGGCGTGGCAGCTCAATGCCGTCACCTCGCGCATGGCCGTGCCGCCGGAAGGCATCTTCGGTGGCGAGGCCGGCGGCAGCGGTGCGTTCACCGTCAACGGCGAGCAGGTCACCACCCAAGCTCGCGTCACCCTCAAGCCGGGCGACACCGTGCGCCTCGACCTCCCGGGCGGCGGCGGCTACGGAACCGCGGACCTCGTCGAGGCCTGACAACTGATGTCGACGAGCTCCTCGCTGCGACACGAGCCGGTCACCGGACCGGCCGTGTGGACCGGTGAGGAGATCGGCGCGCGCCCAGAAACGTGGCGCGTCACGCTGACTCCCGAGCACGTCGCCGAGCTGCTCGGCGGCGGCGAGCTCACCACGCTCGCGCCGGTGCTGCGTTCGCTCGTCGACGAGCTGGTCGACGGACGCGGCTTCGTGCTCATCCGCGGCGTCCCGGTGGACGGCTTGAGCGACTCGGAGCTGGAGCGCATCTGGTGGACGATCGGGCTGCACCTCGGCACCGCGATCCCGCAGAACGACGCCGGCGATCTGCTCGTGCACGTGCGCGACGAGGGCCTCGACTTCGCCAACCCGGAGGTGCGGGCGTACCAGACCGCGGCTCGTCTCGACTACCACAGCGACTCCAGCGACGTGGTCGGCCTGCTCTGCGTGCGGCCTGCTCGTGAGGGCGGCGTGTCCACCATCGTCAGCTCGGGCGCCGTGTTCAACGCCGCGCTGGAACGCCGCCCCGATCTCGCCGACGAGCTGCTCGGCAGTTGGTGGTGGGATCGACGCAAGCAGGACCTGACGCAGTCGTTCTTCCAACGGCGGATCTTCGCCGACGACCGCGGCTCGATGGTCAGCTACTACGGCCGGGCGCACATCGAGTCGGCGACGCGCGGCGAGAACGTTCCTGCGCTCACTTCCCGTCAGGTCGAGGTGCTCGATCTGCTCGACGAGCTGGCCAACGACCCGGCGTTCGTGCTCAACATGAGCTTCCAGCCCGGCGACATCCAGTTCCTCAACAACTACAAGATCTGGCACGCGCGCACGCACTACGTCGACCACGACGATCCGGCGCGCAAGCGCGACCTGATCCGCCTGTGGCTGCGCGTCGATGCCGATCTGCACCTGCCCGACGACTTCGCCGTCGGCGGGATCACGGCACGAACGGTGAACGCGACGTGACACCGACCGCCTTCGCCAGCTCGTGGGACCGCTCGGTCGCTGCTCGCGGCGCGCACCCGTTCCTGCGCTTCGAGGCACCGGACGGTTCGGTCGTCGAGTGGACCTACGACGAGTTCGACGCGGTCGTCGGGCGCACGGCCGGTGCACTCGACGCGCACGGTGTCCAGGCCGGAAGCAGCGTGCACCTCGCGCTGACCAACTGCCCGGCGTTCGTCGCCGTGTGGCTGGCCGCCAACCGCCTCGGCGCATGGATCGTGCCGTCGGATCCGATGGGTTCGGCCACCGAGCTGCGCGGCCACATCGAGCGCACCTCGCCGACCGTCGCCTTCTGCTCGACCAGCCGCGCCGACGTCTATCGCGATGCCGCCATCGGATCGACCGTGACGATCATCGAGATCGACGAAGCCGGCAGCGACCGCACCGTCATCGACGGCCCGGAGCTCGACGGACACGTCGACGTCGACCCGCTCGCCCGCGCCGCGGTGATGTTCACCTCCGGCACCACCGGACGGCCCAAGGGCGTCGAGATCACCCAGGCCAACTACGCGTTCGCCGGCGCGACGATGGCGGCGGCCGCCGGACTCGAGGCCGAGCACCGCCAGCTCGTCGTGCTCCCGCTGTTCCACGCCAACGCGCAGTTCTACAGCTTCGCCAGCGCCATCTCGGCCGGCGCGTCGGTGGCGCTGATGCACACGTTCTCGGCCAGCGGGTTCCTCCGCCAGGCAGCCGAGCACGGCGCAACCCACGCCAGCCTCTTCGCCGCTCCGATGCGCATGATCCTCGCCCGCAGCGAGCCGCCCGCGCAGCCGGTGGGCCTGCAGCACTGCTGGTACGCGATGAACATCTCGCCCGAGCAGCACGCGACGTTGACCGAGTGGCTCGGCTGCGCCCCACGCCAGCTGTACGGGATGACCGAGACGATCCCGGCGGTGCTCAGCGAGCCGGCCGGCGACACCGTGCCCGGCACGATGGGCTTCGCCACCGATGGGTGCTCCGTCGACCTCGACGCCGGTGAGATCGTTGTCGGTGGTGAGCGCGGCGTCACCATCTTCAACGGCTACCTCGACGACCCCGACACGACTGCCGCCAGCTTCCGCACGCGTGCGGACGGCAACGAGTGGTTCCTCACCGGCGATCGTGCCAGCCGTGACGCCACCGGCCGCTTCACCTTCGACGGGCGTCGCAGCGACGTGCTCAAGGTGGCCGGCGAGAACGTCTCCACCGTCGAGGTGGAGCAGGTGCTCAGCTCGCACCCCGGCGTGCTCGAAGCGGCCGTCGTCGGCCAGCCCGACGCCATCCGCGACGAGGTGCCCGTGGCCTTCGTCGTCGCCAACGACTCCTCGCCGGCGCTGACATCCGACGAGCTGCACGAGTGGTGCGCGCTGCATTTGACCAAATCGAAACGCCCTCGTGACATCGCGTTGGTAGACCAACTGCCGCGCACCAGCGTCGGCAAGATCCGCAAGTTCCTGCTCCGTGACGCCGCGAGCGCCGCCTCTGGAGGCCCCTCCTCATGACCATCCTCAACGACGATCTGCTCACCTCGTTCGACGCCTCGATCACCGACGTCGACACCGCCATCACCCTCCCGCCGGAGATCTACACGTCGAGCGAGTTCCTCGACTTCGAACGTCGCGCGCTGTTCGCCCACGAGTGGCTGTGCGTCGGTGTGGCCAGCCGCATCCCCGACATCGGCGACTACTTCACCACCACTGCCAACGGCGAGCAGATCATCGTCTCGCGCGCCAAGGACGGTTCGGTCCGCGCCTTCTCCAGCATCTGCCAGCACCGCGGGATGCAGGTCGTCGACGACGCCGGCAACTGCACCAAGTTCACCTGCCCCTACCACCTGTGGAGCTACGACCTCACCGGCCGCCTGCTCGGCGCGCCGGCGATGGAGCGCACGAAGGACTTCGACAAGAAGGACTTCCCGCTTCCCCCGTTGAAGGTGGAGCTGTGGAAGGGGTTCATCTTCGTCCACTTCGACGCCGACGCCGATGCGCTGGCGCCGACGCTCGCCGCCTACGAGCCGTACGTCGAGCACTACGACCTCGAGAACGCGGTGTGCCCCGGCACCTTCACGCTCCACGACCTGCCGTGGAACTGGAAGGTCATGTTCGAGAACTTCAACGACGGCTACCACGCCAACAAGCTGCACCACACGATCCAGGACTTCTGCCCGAGCGAGCTCGCCGCGTTCCCCGTCGAGTGGGAGCCGAAGTCCAACGTCATCTTCCGCACCAACGGCTACACGCACATCGACGGCGGGTTCAACGCGACGACGAAGGCGCTGCTGCCGATCTTCCCGAAGCTCACCGAGGAGGAGCGCTGGCGCAGCACGTTCGCGCTGATGCCGCCGACGCTGTGCTTCGGCACCGCACCGGACCAAGCGTTCTTCTTCATCGTCCGCCCGAAGACGGCCGACACGATCGACCTCGAGATCGGCTACCTGCTCGACCCGAGCGCGCTCGCCCACCCGATGTTCGACCACCTCTACGAGATGAGCGACGCCGGCGTGCAGGTGTTCGTCCGTCAGGACCAGGACGCGACGACCAAGGTGCAGCGCGGCATGCACAGCCGCTTCGCCGCGCGCGGCCGCTACAGCTGGCAGGAAGCCAGCCACGTGCAGTTCAACCGTTGGCTCATCCAGCGCTACCGCGATCACTGGCCCGCCGCATGAGCGACTCCCAGGTCTCCGTGACCGCGCCACCGGTGTCGGCAATCGCCGACGTGCTCGCCCTGTGGGGTCGAGACGGTTGGTTGACGCCCCCGCTGCGCCCCGTCGTGCCGTCGACGCGATCGATCCTGTCCGGTGTGCGCATCGTCGAGGTGCGCGCCACGCCCGGAGGCGCCGGCATCGGCCCGATCTACGATCTGCTCAGCTCGCCGCTCGACGGCCACGTCGTTCTCATCGCCGGCGCACGCCCCGTGCCCGGCGCGCTCTGGGGCGAGATCCTGAGCACGGCCGCAGCGCAGCAGAGGGCTGCGGGCGTGCTGGTCGACGGCATCGTCCGCGACCGCCCGGCGATGTCCGCGATCAGTCTTCCCGTCTACGCCGCGAGCGAAGCAGTGGTCGGCCCGGCCGGTCAGGTGGAAGTCGTCGGCGTCGATCACTCGGTCGTCGTCGGCGGCGCAACGGTGTCGCCCGACGACCACGTCGTCATCGACGGGACCGGCTGCGTGCGCGTGCGCGCCGCCGAGCTCACCGAGGTGATGGAGGCGGCAGAGCGCTACGCGGCGGCAGAAGAACTCGTGGTGCAGGCACTCGGCGCGGGCGCACCGCTGGCCGAGGCCTACCGCCACAAGCAGACCGTCGTTGCCGAGCTGAGGAGGTGACCCAGGGCCCACGGGAGCGCGCCCAACGATCACGGCGAAACGATTTTGACGAACCACTGCATTGCAGCCAAGAACACGAGACTCGCTCTCGGGGGAGACACATGAAAGCAACCCGTACCGCCCTGGCAGCCATCGCTGCCCTGAGCATCCTCGCCGCAGCCTGCGGCTCCGACGACAAGGACTCCGGCGCCACCACGCCGGCGACCACCCCCGCCACCGACGCCGGCACGACGCCGCCGACGGATGCGGGCACGACCCCGGGCACCACCCCGGCGACCACCCCCGGCACCACGGGCGAGGCGCTCAGCCTCGACACCAACGGTGACGGCAAGGTCGTCTTCGGTGTGGCCACGCCCGGTCCCCGCGATGACGGCGCCTACTACCAGGCGCTCGTCGACGGCGTCACCAAGTTCTCGACCGACAACGGCTACGAAGAGCCGATCGTCGTCGACAACATCAAGCCGGAAGAGGCCGCCACGCAGTTGGACAGCCTCGCCCGTCAGGACGTCGACGTGATCACCGTCGGTGCCGGCGAGATCGCCGACCCGCTGCCGGACCTCACCGAGAAGTACGGCGACATCATCTGGTACTGCAACTGCGGCGGTGGCTTCCAGGAGCTGCCGAACCTCATCCAGTCCGGTGACGACGGTTCCGAGATCGCCTACTCGGCCGGCGTGGCCACGGGTCTGCTGATGCAGGCCAAGGGCGTCACCAAGGCGGCCATGATCGGCAACAACAGCTTCAACTTCGAGAAGGAGAGCTTCGGCTCGTTCCGCCTCGGGCTCGACGATGTCGACAAGTCCTTCGAGTGGACCTACGTGGCAAGCGGCTCGTTCAACGACGTCGCAGCCGCCACCGAGGCCTTCAACAACCTGAAGGATCAGGGCGTCGGCGCCATCTACCCGTACCTGGGTGGCGCGCACGAGGCCGTCGTCAAGCTGTCCAACGAGAACGACATCATCACGATGAGCGCCGGATCGGCCAACGCCTGCGAGCGCACCGACATCCACTACGACATCGCGGTGAAGTTCGACTCGGGCCTGTACCTCGGCACGATCCTCAAGGAGATCCAGGAAGGCAAGCTGCAGCGGGGTCAGACCCGCACGTTCCACGTCGGTGTCGACCCCGAAGTCGGCGCAGTGATCTGCGACCCGACCCCGGAGGAGACCACGGCGATGGAAGCTGCCTACGCCAAGATCGCCTCGGGCGACCTGAACGAAGCCTTCGGCGCTGTCAAGGCTGAGGCATACGCTTGAGCAAGGTTGATGTGGGGGTGGCGGCTTCGGCCGCCACCCCCGCGGTTTCCCTCCGCAACATCACGAAGCGGTACGGCCGCGTCGTCGCCTGCAACGAGGTCGACCTCGACCTCCACCACGGGCGCATCCACGGCGTGCTCGGCGAGAACGGCGCCGGGAAGTCCACGCTGATGAAGATCCTCATCGGGCTCATCCAGCCTGATGACGGAGCCATCGCCATCCGTGGTGAGACCACCACGATCACCGACCCGCTGGCCGCCGCCGATCTCGGCATCGCCATGGTCCACCAGCACTACAGCCTCGTCGAGCCGCTCACCGTGTGGGAGAACGTCATCCTCGGCGAGCGCGTGTCGCTCGATCGCAAGCAGGCCTGCGCGCGCGTCGCCGCCATCAGCGAGCGCTACGGCTTGGGCATCGACCCGATGGCCACCGTCTCGCGGCTGACTGCGGGCGAGCGCCAGCGCGTCGAGATCATCAAGTGCCTGCGGCGCGAGCCGCGCATCATCGTCTTCGACGAGCCGACCAGCGTGCTGACACCGGCCGAGAGCGAACAGCTCTTCTCCGTGCTGCGCACCGTGGTCGCCGACGAGGGCCGCGCCGTCGCCCTCGTGTCGCACAAGCTCGACGAGATCCTCCACGCCACCGACGAGGTCACCATCATGCGTGGCGGTCGCGTCATCGATCGCCTGCCCACGTCGGACGCCACTGCCGCCTCGCTGGCGCAGAGCATGGTCGGCCGTCCGGTCTCGCTGCGCTCGGAAGCTGCCGCCCTCGGGCTCATCGAGGCCGCCGCCGAGATGGCCGAGCAGAGCGACGAGGCCGAGGAAGCCGCACTGCTGCAGGCTCCCGTCGTCCTCGAGGTGCTCGACGCCACGCTCACCGATCGCGACGGCCACGTTCTCCTCGACCACCTCTCCATCACCGTGCACGCCGGCGAGATCGTCGGGCTCGCCGGGGTGGAGGGCAACGGGCAACGGCCGCTGGCCGACGTGCTCTCCAGCCTGATCTCGCTCGACAGCGGCAGCGTCCTCGTCGACGGGGCACGCATCGCGTACGACAAGCCCGGCGCGCTCAGTGCTGCCGGCGTCGGCGTGATCCCCGAGGATCGCCACGACTCGGGTTGCGTGCTCGACCTGAGCGTCGCCGAGAACCTCGTGCTCGCCGACCTCGAGGGTGTGAGCAAGAACGGCATCCTCGACCGCAAGATGATCGAGCGCCGCGCCGGCGAGCTGATGCGGGCCTTCGACATCCAGGCCTCGTCGCCGCACGCGCCGATGCGTTCGCTGTCCGGTGGCAACCAGCAGCGCGTCGTGCTCGCACGCGAGCTGTCCGCCAAGCCACGGGTGCTGATCGCTGCGCAGCCGACGCGCGGCCTCGACGTCGGCGCCATCGAGTACATGAGCTCGCGCCTTCGCGACGCGGCAGCCGACGGCGTCGGCGTGCTGCTCATCTCCACCGAGCTCGAGGAGGTGCTGACGTTGTCGCATCGCATCTGCGTCATCCACGAAGGACGGATCGTCGGCGAGATGCCGACCGCCGAGACGGACATCGAACGGCTTGGGCTGCTGATGGGAGGAGTGACCGCATGAGCACGGCTGCGCTCGAGGCGAGCCAGGTGAACGAGCAACGGTCCAGTGCACCGTCCGGGCCGTCGATGCTCCGGCGCACGGTGCCGACCGTTCTCGCCTACGCGCTCTCCATCGCCATCGCCCTCGCGTTGTGCGCCCTGCTGGTCAGCAGCACCGGCGGATCCGCATCGAAGGTGCTCACCGCGCTGCTCGACGGGAGCATCCGCTCTCCGGGCGCGTGGGGCATCACCCTGACCACGGCCGCCCCGTTGCTGGTCGTCGCCGCCGGCACGATCGCCGCCGGCAAGGCCGGCATCGGCAGCATCGGTCAAGAGGGCCAGGTGCTGATCGGCGCCGCCGGGTTCGCGTTCGTCGCGTCGCGCATCGATGCGCCGGGTTGGATCACGATCATCGTCTCGCTCGGCGTCGGCATCGTGCTCGGCGGGCTCTGGGCGCTCGTCGCCGCCGTGATGAAGTACTCGCGCAAGGTGCCCGAGGTGATCTCGACGCTGCTGCTGGTGTTCATCGCCGCGCAGCTCACCGACTTCGGCCTGACGAAGCGCTGGCTGCTGGCGTCGCACTCGAAGGACTCGCGCGTCAACAACGGCGAGCCGATCAAGCACGCCGCTCGCATGCCCGGCATCGACATCTTCGGCAACACGGTGTCGTGGGGAGCGGTGATCGCCATCGTCGTCACCGTCGGCGTCGGCGTCGTCCTCGCTCGCACCACCGTCGGCTTCAAGCTGCGCATGCTCGGCCTCAACGCACGAACGGCGCGACGTGCCGGCGTCTCCGCGGCCGTCGTCGGCGGCGGAGCGCTCGTCTTCTCCGGCGCAGCTGCCGGGTTGGCCGGCGGGCTGTGGCTCTCCGGCGGCGTGGCCGGCGATCGCTTCACCACTGGCATGTCGTCGAACCTCGGATGGCAGGGCTTGCTCGTCGCACTGCTGGCCCGCCAGCGCGCCGCACTGGCCATCCCGATGGCGTTCGTCTTCGCCGCGCTGCGCACCGGTTCGCAGTTCCTCTCCGCCACCGGCGTCGACCGGCGCATCGCCGACGTCGTGCAGGCGATGCTCGTGCTCGCGCTGCTCGTCGTTCCTGCGTTCCAGGAGATCCAACGACGGCGTGGCGAGCAGCGCCGTGCATCCGCTGCGGCCAAGGGGACGGTGGCGGCATGATCGCCTTCGGACAGGCCGTCTGGGACCTCTTCAGCTCGGAATCGACGTACGCGTCGACGATGCGCTTCAGCACGTTGTTGGCGTTCGCCGCCATCGGCGAATGGATCGCCGAGCGCGCCGGCACCATCAACATCTCCGTCGAGGGGATGATCCTCAACGGCGCGTTCATGGCCGCGCTCGGATCGCACCTCACCGGCAACATCTGGGTCGCCATCCTGTTCGGCATCGCCGGTGGACTGATCGTAGCGATCGTGCAGGGCGTCATGGCCCACCGCCTCGGCACCAACCAGTTCGTCGTCGGGCTCACCCTGAACGTGCTGACCGTCGGGCTGACGACGTTCCTCGACGCGCAGATCGAGCCGGTCGTGCAGTCGGGTGGCGTGAAGGCCTGGCGGATCCCGCTGCTGGCCGACATCCCGCTCGTCGGTCGAGCGCTGTTCAACCAGGCGCCCTTGCAGTACCTGCTGTACCCGTTGATCCCGCTGGCGTGGTGGCTCGTCTACCGGACCCGGTGGGGCCTCGAGCTGCGCTGCGCGGGCGAGAACCCGCAGGCGGGCGACGTCAGCGGCATCGACGTCAACAAGCGTCGCCGCCAGGGCGTGTACGTCGCCGGGCTGTTCGCCGGCCTGGCCGGCACCTACCTGACGCTCGGACAGACCGGCAGCTTCACCGCCAACTCGCTCAACGGTCGCGGCTTCATCGCGCTCGCCGCGGTGATCTTCGGCGGCTGGACGTTGAAGGGCACGATCGCCGGCGCGTTCGTCTTCGGCTTCTTCCAGGCGCTCGGCTCCGTGTTCCAGGCGCTCGGCTACAAGGCCAACCCGCAGCTGCTGGTGGCCCTGCCGTACGTGATGGCACTGGCGACGATGCTCGTGTTCGCCGCCCGCAGTCGCCAGCCCTCCGCGCTCGCCAGACCGTTCGTTCGCGGACTGACCTGACCCCGATGCCCTCTGCCGCCGACTACGAGCTGGCGGCGATGCTGCCGCGCGTCGTCGCTGCCGCAGGCGCGCTCCCGACCACGTCGGCCCCGGCGTCGTTGCAGCTCGGTGCACACGAGCTGATCGACGCGTACCGCGCCGGAACTTCCACACCGGGCGAGGTGGTCGACGCCTGTCTCGCGGCGATCCACGACGATCGGCTCGGCGCGTTCTGGGCGGTCGACGACGTTCGCGCGCTTGCCGCTGCCGAACGGTCGGCAGCACGATGGGCCGCAGGTCGGCCGCGCCTGCTGGAGGGCGTGCCGGTCGTGGTGAAGGACCTCCTCGACACCGCCGGACTGACCACCACCGGCGGGTCGCGGTGGCTGGCGGATCGCGTGCCGACGGTCGACGCCGCGGTCGTCGCCGCGGTGCGCGCGGCGGGAGGCATCGTCGTGGCCAAGACGTCGACCTCGGAGCTCGGTTGCGGCAACGAGCAGTTCGCGTTCGGCAACACGCTCAACCCGTGGGATCACACTCGAATCACCGGCGGATCCTCCGCAGGCTCGGCCGCGGCGCTCGCGGCACGCGTTGCGCCGCTCGCGCTCGGCACCGACACCGGCGGTTCGATCCGCATCCCGGCCACCTACTGCGGCGTCGTCGGGCTCAAGCCGACGCTCGGTCGCCTGTCGTGCGACGGCATCGTCGGACTCGCTCCCACGCTGGACTGCCCTGGCCCGATGGCCCGCAGCGCGATCGATGCGGCGCTGCTGTTCGAAGCACTCGACGGCGAGCCGACCACGCCGCTGGCCGATCTGCGCGGCGTGCGACTGGCCGTGCCGCGACGGTTCTTCCACGACGTCATCGAGCCGGACGTCGCGGCACGGTTCGCCGACGCACTCGACGCGCTGCGTGATCTCGGCGCCGAGCTCGTCGAGGTGGACGTCGAGCACGCCGAGCACGGCGCCGCGCTCAGCTGGCTGATCACCATGTACGAAGCGGCGCAGACCTACCCCGACGCGCCTCGGGACGAGCTGACCCCGACGTTCCGCGGGCGGTTGGAGGTCGGCGAGATGGTCACGCCGGACGACTACCACGCCGCGTTGCACGCCCGGCGCGCTCTGACAGCATCGGTCACCGCTTCGCTGGCCGGCTTCGATGCGACCGTCGTGCCGGCCGCCCTGGCCACCGCTCCCCCGTTCGACGACGTCGATCGTCCGGTGGCCGGCGTACCGAGCAACTGGCCCGACGTGTCGGCGCGGACGTTCGCGCTGTGGAACGTCACCGGGCTGCCGTCGCTGGCGGTCCCCATCGGCCGCGGCGACGACGGCCTCCCGGTGGGCATGCAGCTCGCCGGACGCCCGTGGACCGACACCCGGCTGCTCGCGCTCGCCACCGCGTTCGAGACCCGCGTGAACAACCTGTGAACCAGTGGTCTGACCATCAGACCAACAGTCCGCACAGGCTAGGGTGAGCACATCGGCCGTCGGAGAGAGCTCCGTCCGCCCTGGCAATCGAGAGGACCCTCGATGAAGCACGTGTACGAGTTCGCCGGACGCGACCCGGGCACCAACCAGGGGCTGCTGTCCCAGTTGGTCGTGCCCCGGCCGATCGCCATGGTCAGCACGCGAGACGCTGATGGCCGCGGCAACCTGTCGCCGTTCAGCTACTACCTGCCGATCACCGGCGAGCCGCCGCTGGTGGGCGTCACCTTCGGGATGCGCGCCATCGACGGTGGCACCAAGCACAGCTACGACAACCTGATGGCCAGTGGCGACTTCGTCATCAACGTGTGCGGCGAGATCTTCGCCGATCACATCGAGAGCATCGCCAAGGAGTACCCCGCCGGCGTCGACGAGGCGGAGCTGCACGGCTTCACGCTCGTGCCCGCGCATCAGGTGAGCGCGCCTGCGGTCGCCGAGGCACCGGCGCACCTCGAGTGCGTCGTGCACCAGTGCATCCCGCTCGGCAGCGACAACGCCAAGGTCGTGCTCGTCGTGGCCGAGGTGGTGTGCGCGGTGATCGACGGTGAGGTGCTCGAATCGCCCGACCTCGACCACCCGCGCATCGATCTCACCCGTCTCGCCCCGATCGGGCGCAGCGGTGCGCGCACGTTCATCAAGGCCCTACCGGACGCGGTGTACTACCAGGAGCGCTACCCGTACGAGGCGGAAGCCAACGGCTCGAACGCATGAAGGCGCTGCTGTACCACCAGCCGGGTGGCGCCGACGTGCTGCGCTACGAGGACGTCGCCGATCCCGATCCCGGGCCCGCCGACGTCATCGTGCGCGTCGCCGCCACCGCGCTGAACCACCTCGACGTGGTGCAGCGAAGCGGCTGGTACCAGCTGCCCGGGTTCACGCTGCCGCACATCGCCGGCATGGACCTCGCCGGCACCGTGGTGTCGATCGGCGACGAGGTCAGCAACGTCTCAGTCGGTGACCGTGTCGTCGTCGACCCGTCGCTGGCCGGCGCACCGGATCACTCGAAGCTCACCGGGATGGGCGACTTCTACGGCAACCTCGGCGTGATCGGCGGCACCGTCGCCGGCGGCTACGCCGAGCTGTGCCTCGTGCCGAGCACGCACGTGCAGCCCGTGCCCGCCGACATGCACTGGCATCAGGCCGCCGCCTTCCCGACGATCTGGCTCACGGCCCATCACGCCCTGTTCGACACCGGTCGCCTGCAGCTCGGCGAGACGCTGTTGATCCACGCCGCGGGCAGCGGTGTCAGCACCGCGGCGATCCAGATGGCCAAGCGCGCCGGCGCCACCGTGCTGGCAACCGCCGGGAGCGCGGAGAAGTGCGCGAAGGCGATCGAGCTCGGGGCCGACTTCGCCGCCAACAACCGCGAGGTCGACGTGGCCGCGTGGGCGCGCGAGGTCACCGACGGCGCGGGTGTGGACGTGGTCTTCGATCACGTCGGTCCGGCGCTGTGGGACGCCTCGTTCAAAGCGCTGAAGGCGCGCGGGCGGTTGGTCAACTGCGGCAACACGACGGGCGACCAGGCGACGATCTCCTCGCTCGGCTACCTGTTCCACATGGGCATCCAGATCCTCGGCAGCGACGCCTACCGGCCGCACGAGTTCGCCGAGGCGTGGTCGCTGTACTGCACCGGCGGCTTCCACACGCCGATCGACAGCGTGTTCCCGTTGGCCGACGGCGGCGAGGCGCAGGACAAGATGCTGCGCAGCGACTTCTTCGGCAAGATCCTGTTGGAGCCCTGACGGGCGTGGGCGCCGACTCGCCGTACCCGGAGCTGAAGAAGACGCACACGCTGGCGCGTCGCGGCCGCCCGTGGCGAGACTTCAAGCCGCCGCCGTCCGGGCCGGTGTGGCAGATCATCCAGGGCCTCGGCTCGTACTGGACGCTCGTCGCGGCGATCGACCTCGGCGTGTTCGACACGATCGAACGGATCGGGCCGACGAAGGTCGTCCCGCTGGCGAGCGCGCTCGACGTGTCATCGGATCACCTGCGCCACGTGCTCGACGCGCTGGTGACGTTCGGCTTCCTCGATCAGGTGCACGACGTCTACGAGCTGACCGAGACCGCCGAGCGGTACCTGTGCACCAACGGTGCGGCGTCGATGGCCGCGCTCGTCCGGGTGGCGCCCGGCCCGCACGAGAACTGGGCTCGGCTCGCGGATGCGGTGCGCACCGGCCACGTGTCCACACCGATCGACGACGACCCGGCTGCGTTCTACGGACCGCTCGTCACGGCCACGTTCGCCACCCAGCTGCGCGCCGCGTCCCGCCTCGGGCTGCGGCTCGGCTGGGCCCGCCGAGCCGGGTTGCGCGTGCTCGACCTGGGCGCCGGACGCGCGCCGTGGGCGATCGCCGTGCTCGAGCAGTCGGCAGGTTCGACCGCGGTCGTCAACGACCTGCCGGGCGTCGCTGCGTTGGCGGCCGAGACGGTGGCCGAGCGAGGGCTCACCGAGCGCGTCGAGGTGCACGAGGGCGACTTCCACGAGATCGACATCGAGCCGGGCGCGTTCGACATCGTCGTGCTCGGCCACGTCTGCCGCACCGAGGGCGACGAACGATCTCGCTCGTTGGTGAGCCGCGCTCGCAACGCGTTGAAGCCGGGTGGTCAGCTGCTGATCGCCGACTACTTCGCCGACGACGCCCGCAAGCAGAACCCGTTCGGCGTGCAGATGGGCCTGACGATGATGGCCAACACCGCGCACGGCGGGCTGCTGACCAACGCGCAGGTCGTCGGCTGGCTGCGCGACGCCGGCTTCGCCTCGATCCGCATGCTGGAGCCGATCGGCTTCAACTTCGTCTACGTCGCCGACAGGAGCAGAGATGCCTGAACCGTTGCAACCCGAACCCGTCGATCTGCTGATCCGCGGCTGGTACGTGGTGACGATGAACGAGGCGCGCGACATCATCCGCGACGGCGCGGTCGCGGTGAACGGCAGCACGATCGTCGCCGTCGGCAAGGCCGACGACCTGTTCGCTCGCTACGCCCCGGCTCGCGTGATCGGCGGCGACCGCTTCGTCGTCACGCCGGGCATGGTGAACACGCACATCCACATCACCGGCGAGCCGCTGACGCGTGGCTACGTCCCCGACGACACGCCGTTCGTCGAGAACGTGTTCGAGTGGCTGTGCCCGCTGTACTCGATGTACGACGCCGAGGAGGAACGCACCTCCGCGCAGCTGTCTTCGGTGGAGATGCTGCGCAGCGGGACGACGTCGTTCCTCGAGGCGGGCACCATCCGCTTCCTCGACGAGGTCATCGACGGGCTGGTCGAAGCCGGGATCCGCGGACGCGTCGGCCGGTGGGTGTGGGACATCCCGCCGGAGCCGTCGGTGTACCGACAGAGCACCGATCAGGCGATCGCCCACCTGCAGCACCAGCTCGACCATCACAAGTCGCACGCCGACGGACGGGTCGGCGCGTGGAGCATCGTCGTCGGGCACACGACGTGCAGCGACCCGCTGTGGCGGGCGGCCAAGGAGCTGGCCGACGAACACAACGTCGGCCTGTCGTTCCACATGTCGCCGGCGCAGCTCGACCCCGACGGGTTCATCGCCGAGTTCGGCCAGCGTCCGATGGTCCACCTCGACGAGCTCGGCGTGCTCGGCAGCACCACGGCGATGACCCACTGCGTGCATGTCGACGACCACGAGATCGGGATCATGGCCAAGCGCGGCGTCAACGTCGCCCACTGCCCGACCACCGCGCTGAAGGTCAGCTACGGCATCACCCAGATCGGCAAGTTCCCGGAGATGGTGCAGCGCGGCATCAACGTCTCGATCGGCATCGACGGCAACAACGCCTCCAACTACGCCGACATGATGCGCGCCACCTACCTCGTCGCCGGTCTGTTCAAGGACGCCCGCATGGACCCGCAGATGTTCCCGGCGGAGAAGGCGTACGAGATGGCCACGCTCGGCGGGGCGCGCACGATGCAGCTCGAGGACCAGATCGGTTCGCTGGAGCCCGGCAAGAAGGCCGACCTCGTGCTCCACGACACCGATCGCCCAGAGTGGCGCCCGCTGCTGAACGTGATCAACCAGCTCGTGTGGAGCGCCGACGGTCGTGGCGTGCACACCGTGCTGGTCGACGGCCAGGTCGTCGTGGAGGACTACCACTGCACCCGCATCGACGAGGACCGCCTCTGGGCCGAAGCCCAGCGCATGGGCGAGTCCATCACCGCCCGAAGCGGTCTCCCCGACCGGGGCAAGTTCCCCACCTGGTAGCCGGGCGTGAGTTTGAGCGCCACCGGTGGCCTGGAAACTCACGAAGCCAGCTCGTCCGTGAGGTTCAGTGCCACGGGAGGCCTCGAAACTCACGAAGCGAGTCGTTGGCGTCCAGCACGACAGCTCGAGCTCGGGTAAGGGAGCGCAGCGAGCGAAACACGGCAGGCGAGCGCAGCGAGCACCGAGGTGACGGCAGCACCGAGATGAACGTCACAGGGCGAGAGTGGGTTGCGACGTGCAACGATGTCCGGCAATGCCGGACACGTTGGTTGCCGTTCACGACGTGAGCAAGGTGTTCCGCGGGCGCAAGCGCTCCGTGGAGGCCCTGCGTGGGGTGGACCTCGACATCGAGCGCGGCGAGTTCGTCAGCCTGCTCGGACCGAGCGGCTGCGGCAAGAGCACCCTGCTGCGCATCATCGGCGGCCTGCACGACGCAGACGGCGGCAGCGTGGTCGTCAACGACGGAAGCCCACAGCAGGCCCGGGCCAACAAGCAGTACGGCCTGGTACCGCAATCGCCGGCATTGGTGCCGTGGAAGAACGTCGGCGACAACGTCCGCTTCCTCTCGCGCCTGCATCGCAGCGCCGGCAACGCACCGCTCGACGACGCAGCGATCTCGGACCTGCTGCGCACCGTCGGACTCGACGGTTTCGAGCAGGCCTACCCGCACGAGCTGTCGGGCGGGATGCAGCAACGCGTCTCGCTCGTGCGCGCCTTCGCCCTCGGCGCGCCGATCCTGCTGATGGACGAGCCGTTCGCCGCGCTCGACGAGATCACCCGCGCCGACATGCGCTACCTCTTGCTCGACCTGTGGCAGCGCACCGGCACCACGGTCGTGTTCGTCACCCACTCGGTGAGCGAGGCAGCGATCCTCAGCGATCGCGTCGTCGTGATGGCGCCGCGCCCTGGCCGCATCGCCGCCGAGCACATCGTCGACCTGCCCCGTCCGCGCATGCCGGAGATGGAGGACGACCCGCGATTCCACGAGGTCGTCCGTCAGCTCCGCGCCGACCTCCGCGAGCAGCACGCCGGATGAGCGGCGTCTCGCTCCAGGTCGACCCGACCGTCAACGACCGCGCCGCGGCCTCGTCGGCGCCGGCGCGCTCGAACGGCCGTCGTCTGCTGCTCGCGTTCGCACCACTGATCGGCGTGGTCGTCTTCCTCGGTCTGTGGCAGCTGCTGGTGGTCGCCTTCGACGTGCGCCCGTTCGTGCTGCCCAAGCCGTCGCGCATCCTGTCGCACATCAACAGCGACAAGACCTACTACTGGGAGAACGCGCGCACGACGATGTGGGAGGCGTTCCTCGGCTTCGTCGTCGCCCTCGCCGCCGCGCTCGTCGTCGCCGCGGTGATGGCCCACTCGCGGTTCGCCGACCGGGCGATCTCGCCGCTGCTGATCCTGATCCAGGTGACGCCGATCGTCGCCTACGCGCCGGCGATCGTGCTGTGGGTCGGCTTCGACCTCAAGCCGATCGTGATCATCACCTCGATCGCCTGCTTCGTCCCCTTCGTCGTCAACGCGGTGACCGGGTTCCGATCCGTCGACCCGAACCTGATCGAGCTGGCCCGATCGGTGAACGCCAGCCGCCTCGAGGTCTTCACCCGGCTCCGCTTCCCCTCCGCCCTGCCGAGCCTGTTCTCGGCGGCGCGCATCGCTGTCGGCCTGGCGCTGATCGGCGCCGTGCTCGGCGAGTGGTTCGGCGGCGTCAACCACGGCCTCGGCTACTCGGTGCGCTCCGCGCAGCAGCAGGGCAACCGCCTGTCCGATCAGCTGTGGGGCTCGATCTACGTCCTCGCCCTGATCGGTGGCGTCGCCATCATCGCCATCGGCCTCATCGAACGAGTCGTCCTGCACTGGCACGCCAGCCAGCGCAACTAGTCACCCCACCCCCTCACCCCAAAACCAGGAGCACCCATGATCAGCGTGAACAAGCGGTTCGCCACCGTTGCTGTCGTTTCCCTCGCGTTGCTCGCCGCTGCCTGCAGCAGTGACGACGCCAAACCGTCCACCACCAAACCTGATGGCGGCAGTGGCGCCGTCGGCGAGGTGACCACCGAAGGCATCTCCGCCGATCGCTGCGAGGCCAACAAGGCCGCCGGCAAGATCACCTACCTCAGCAGCTTCTCCTTCTCCGCTTCGGCGTCGATCCTCGACGTCGTCGTGGCCAAGGAGAAGGGCTACTTCGAGCAGATGTGCCTCGACGTCGAGCTGCGGCCCGGCTTCTCGACGACCAACTATCCGCTCGTCGCCAAGAACGAGGCGCAGTTCTCGAGTGCCGGCAACTACACGGAGATCCTCAACTTCACGACCGAGGGCGCCGAGTTCGTCGCCACCGTCGACTACGGCAAGGCACCCATCGAGGCGCTCGTGACGAAGGAGAGCGGCGCCACCGAGCTGTCGCAGCTGAAGGGTGGAACGATCGGCATCAAAGGCGACCTGCCGCCGTCGATCGTCGCCATGCTGGCGAAGAACGGGCTCGTCCGCGGCAAGGACTACGAGGAGCTCTCGTTGGAAGGCTTCGACCCCGTCGTCCAGCTCGAGCAGCCCATCGACGCACTGCCGGTCTACAAGTCCAACGAGCCCGGCCAGCTCGACGCCGCCGGCGTCAAGTACCACCTCTTCGATCCGGTCACCTTCGACGTGCCCGGCTCGTTCGGGTTGATCTACACGTCGAAGCAGTTCCTCGCGGACCACCCGACCGCCGTCGAGGACTTCACCCGCGCGGCACTGCACGGCATGGAAGACGCGATCGCCGACCCGGCCGCTGCCGTCGACATCGCCGTTGCCCAGATCGAGTCGGCCGGCAACGACTTCTTCCTGACCAAGGAAGGCGAGCTGTACCGCTGGACGCAGGAATCCAAGGTGGTCGTCGCGTCGACGCCGAGCGGCGAGCCGGTCGGTCTCATCGATCCGGCGCTGCTCGACACCGAGGTGAAGGAGTACACGGAGGCCGGCGTGTGGCCGAAGGGTGCGCCGACCGACGGCAAGTACTACGACGCCGACATCGCCAAGAGCCTCTACGACGCCAACGGCAAGGTGATCTGGCCGGCGAGCTGACCTGATGCGTGCGTTCGTCCAACGTGGGTTCGGAGCCGGCGGCGACGTCGTCGGCTTCGAATCCGTGCCCGACCCGGAGCCCGGCCCCGGCGAGGTCGTCGTGCGCGTGCACGCGTGCGCGCTCAACCGGCTCGACCTCTTGCAACGAGACGCAGCGTTGGTGCGCGGCTTCTCGCTGCCGCACATCGCCGGGATGGACGTGGCCGGCGAGGTGGTCGCTCGGCACGCCGACCTGATCGGCGGACCGGCGATCGGCGATCGCGTCATCGTCGATCCGGTCAGCACGTGCGGCACGTGCGACCGATGCACCAACGGGCTCGCCCCGTACTGCGAGCAGCTGCGCACCATCGGCTCGACGCGGCCGGGCGGCTTCGCCGAGCTCGTGGCCGCACCCGCCTCCACGGTGCACCCGCTGCCCGACGGACTGACGTTCGTCGAGGCGGCAACCCTGCCCGTTGCGGCGATGACGGCGTTCCATGCGTTGCAGGCCGGCGGCCACGTGCCCGGCGAGACGGTGCTCGTCAACGGCGCTGCATCCGGCGTGTCGTGCGCCGCGCTGGCGTTGCTCCGCGCGGACGGCAGCACGGTGATCACCACCACCGGCGGTGCGGCGAAGGTCGCGCGCGCTCAGGCTGTCGGCTACCACCACGTCATCGACTACCTGCAGGCAGATGGGGGCGGCACGATCTCCCCGATCGTGCTCGAGCTGACCGGCGGCCGCGGCGTCGACCTCGTCATCGACCACGTCGGGCCGGCGCTCTTCGCGCCATCGATCCGCTCGATGGCGATCGGCGGGCGGATGGTGTTCTGCGGCACCACCACCGGGACCGAGGCAACGATCTCGCTGACCGACGTGTACCACTGGGGCCGCACCCTGATCGGCGCCGGCGGCTACCAGCCCACCGACTTCCCCAAGATGCTCGCGGCGATGGCTGCCACCGGCTCGCCGCCGGTGATCGACAGCACGTGGCCGTTCGACGAGCTGCCCGCCGCGCTCGACCACATGGCCCGCGGCGAGTTCTTCGGCAAGATCATCGTGACCATGAACTGAACCCTCCGCCCACCCCGAGTGGAGGCTTTGACGCTCACCCGGGTGGACCCGAAACCCTCCACCCACCCGCTGTGGAGGCTTTGACGCTCACCCGGGCGAGCCCGAAACCCTCCACACTCGCCCGATCGAGCGCGGAGTTTCAGCCGTTGTCGTAGGGGTTGACGGTCAGGCCGGGTTCGACGATGGCGTCGATGGCGGCAAGCACGTCCGGCGAGAGCACGACGTGCTGCGCACCGAGGAGGTCGCGCAGCTGCGCGGGCGTGCGCGGGCCGAGCAGCAGCGAGGTGACGGCAGGGTTGGACAGGATGAAGCCCATGGCCAGCTCCGTGATCGTCAGCCCGGCGCCATCGGCCACCGCGATCAAGCGGGCGACGAGGTCGCGCTTGCGGGCGCGCATCGCCTCGTCCTTGTGGTCGAAGTGCTCGCCCTGCTTGGCGGCGCGGCCGGCGGGATCCAGCGACTCGGCCTGGTACTTGCCGGTGAGCCAACCGCCGTTGAGCGGCGCCCACACGAGCACACCGATGTCGTTGGCTGCGCAGAACGGCAGCACCTCGTTCTCGATCGCGCGGGTGAGGATCGAGTACGGCGGCTGCTCGGCCGTCGACTGCGCGTTGCCCGGCAGCAGACCGGCGGCATGCGCCTCGGCCAACTGTGCCGGCGTGAACGTGCTCGTCCCGATGGCCCGAACCTTGCCGGCATCGATCAGCTCCTGCAGCGCGCCGAGCGTGTCGGCGATGGGCGTCGAGGGGTCGGGCCGGTGCATCTGGTACAGGTCGATGACGTCCACGCCGAGGCGGCGCAGGCTGTCCTCGCACGCCTGGCGCACCCACCGCGGTGACAGGCCGCGATGTGCGGGATCGTCGTCCATCGGGTTGCCGAGCTTGGTCGCCAGCACGATTCCCTCGCGACGCCCTGCGAGCGCCGCGCCGAGGATCTCCTCGCTGACGCCGAAGTCGTACATGTCCGCCGTGTCGAACAGCGTGATGCCGTGATCGAGCGCGATGTCGACCATCTCGACGCACTGGTCGCGATCGGGGTTGCCCCACGCGCCGAACATCATCGTGCCCAGCGCGAGCCGGCTGACCTCGATGCCGCTGCTGCCGAGCGTTGCGTTTCCGGCGCTCATTCGAGACCTGCTTGCTGCTTGAAGATCATGCTGTCCCAGTAGTCGGTTCGGTGGGCGACGAGATCGCCCTCGATGCGGAAGCGCATCACGCCACGGACCGCGACGTCGCGGTTGTTGACGTGCGTGTGCAAGGTGTACGCGGCGAAGACGCGGTCACCCTCGGCAACGATCTCCTCCACGTCGTAACGCAGCTGCGGCATGTTCTTCAGGAAGTTGGGCACGCGCCGGGCGTACTCCTCCTTGCCTTCGCATCCGCTGCCCATCGCCGAGGTGTGCTCGTTGACGAAGTCGTCGGTGACCATCGACGTCACCGCGTCGGGGTCACCGGTGCCGAACGCGGCGAGGTACGTCGCCGCAACCTCAGCGGGCTTCACGAGCCCTCGCTGCCCCAGACCTCTTGGGCCTTCTCGTACACGCCCTGGTCGAAGGAGAACTCGATCATGTTCCCGTCGGGGTCGGTGAGCGCGCAGATGTAGCCGATCGGGTCGGGCATCCACTGCGGTTCCCAGTTGAGGCAACCGTCGGCCTTGCCGATCGCAGCGATCTCATCGACGGCTTCCTTCGACGGCATCTCCAGGCCGATGTGCGCGAACGGCGCCATGATCGGCATCTGCGCGCCCTTCTCCTGGTCGCGGAAGAAGCTGACGAGCACGAGGATGAACGGCTTGTCGCCCTGGTCGGGATGACCCAGCCAGGCGCCATAGCCCATCTCGTCCTCGCGCCGGTCGAGCAGGCGCAGCGGTGTGTACTTCTCGTACCACGCGATGGTCTTGTCGATGTCGACGCACGGCAGGGCGATGTGCGTCCAACGCACGCCCTTCGGCCGCAGCCGGTCGTCCTTGGCGACGTGATCGGCGCCGGGCGCCGTGTTCGCGTACAGCGCGGGTGACGGGTCGCTCGTCGTGTCACTCATTGGTCCAGCCCTCCGGGATCTTCGGGTCGTCGCCGCCCTTGGTCCACAAGATCACCTCGGTGCCCCACGGATCGCGGAAGGCACCGTTGAAGCCGTTGAACTCGGCCCAGTAGTGATGGCGCCACAGCTCGGTGGCTCCGTTGGCGATCGCCCGATCGAGGATCGCGTCTTCGTTGTCGTCGTCGCTGACGAGGATCCACACCCGAAGTCCACGTCCGTCGCGGCTCACCTGCCGCGGTTCGACACCGGCGGGATCCGGGTGCGGGCGGGCGTTGCCGGCGTCGTAGATGCCGAGGTGCAGGTTGCCGACCGGCGAGTCCGAACCGTCGTCCAACGGGAAGTACCCGCCCGGCACGGCGCGGTGGAAGACACCGGTCGGGCGGCCCTCGAGGGTCCATCCGAAGACCTTGGCGTAGAAGTCGGAGGCGGCAACGGTGTCGTCGGACGGGAAGTCGACGAAGATCAGCGTGTTGGGTTGAGCCATGGCGCGATCCTAGCAAACATGGACTGATGGTCTGACCAAAAGTCGGCTAGTGTTCACGCATGCGTTGGGCCCTGACCGGCACCCCGACCCTGCATGAAGTGGTCCCGCCGAGCCGCCGCCTCAGCGCGAAGCGCGTCGATGTCCACGGTGACGCAGCGACGATCACGGATCACCTCGCGGCCGCCGACGATGACGTCGTTGACGCTCCGTCCGTCACTGGCCCACATCAGTTGCAGCACCGGCTCCGGGCTGAGCGGCAGGAACTGCGCGCCGCGCCGTTCGTGCACCACGACGTCCGCGTGCTTGCCCGGTTCGAGCGAGCCGATGACGTCGCCCTTGCCGACCGCTTCGGCGCCGCGGATGGTGGCCAACGCCAGCGCGTCGTGCGCGGTCAACGAGTAGGCGTCGACGGCGCGGTCGCGGAAGATGCCGACGAACGTGGTGGCCGCGCGCAGGATGTCCACCGCGTCGCCCGCGTTCTCCGAGTCGCACCCCATCGCCACACGGCCACCGCGCAGGTAGATCTCGTCATGACGACCGGCGGTGACGAAGCCCTGCGCCAGTCGCAGGTACGCCCACGGGCAGCAGGCGATCGCCGTGCGCGTGTCGAGGACGCGCTCGACCTCGTCGTCGTCGAGGTGCACCGCGTGGGCCAGCACGACGTGGTCGCCGAGCACACCGAGATCACCGAGGTGCACCAGCGGACGCTTGCCGGTGCGGGCGAGGTAGCTCTTCGAGTCGCCGCTCGACGGGGAGATGTGGAACGTCAGGCCGAGGCGCAGTTGGCGAGCGAGGTCGCTGGCACCGACGGCCAGGTCGTCGCTCATCAGGTCGTGACCGACCAGCGAGATGCCCGGCTCGACGAGACCGCCCGGGGCGAGCCGGGCGGCGAACTGACGTTGGCGGTCGAGCACCTCATCAGCCGGTGCGGCGAACGGTGCGTCGTCGACGTCCCAGCCCCACTGGCCGACGCGGCTGCGCAGACCGATGCGCTCCAGTGCCGTCGCCACGCGATCGGGGTGGGCAACGGTGCCGGCCTCGAGGGTGAACGTGATGCCGTTGCTCAACGCCTCCAGCGCGGCCAGCGTGGCCGACAGCTCGTCGTCGTCGCCGGTGTGGCCGCCGTGGATCGGCACCGCCCAGCCGAAGATCGCCTCCTGCGAGTCGATTGCGTCGGGGATGCAGCTGTGCACGAACCGATCGCCCGTCACGTGCTGATGCCCGTTGACGTAGCCGGGCGTCACCAGCGAGTCGGCCGTGCCGATCACCGTCGCGTTCGGGTGGGCGGCGCGCAACGCATCGAAGTCCCCCACCTCCACAATGGTCGAGCCATCGATCGCCACCGCACCGTTGCGCACCACCGTGCGCTCGGCGTCCATCGTCACCACATCCCCGCCGCGGATCAGCATCTGCACGTTCCCGGTCATCGCGTCAGGTTGTCACAACATGTCTGAAACCAACACGGTCCTCTGCAACAACACCGCGCTGCGCGACTCGTGGTTCGTCGTCGCCCGCGCCATCGACGTCGGTGGCGCGCCCGTCGGGGCACAGCTGCTCGGCACGAAGATCGTCGTGTGGCGCTCGCCGAGCGGTGCCGTGGTCGCTGCGCCGGACCGGTGCCCGCACCGCGAAGCGCCGCTGTCGCTCGGCGTGCTCGAAGAGGGCTGCCTCGTCTGTCCGTACCACGGCTGGACGTTCGGCGATGACGGCAAGTGCGTGCGCGTGCCGTCCAGCGCGGAGGGCGTCCCGGCCCCGCCGCGCGCCCACCTGCGCACGTTCTCGTGCGAGGAGCGCTACGGCTTGGTGTGGGTGTGCCTCGGCGAAGCGCGGGGCCCGATCCCCGACATCGCCCAGGAGCCCGACGAGACGTTCAGGCGGATCAACACGCCGGTCGAGACGTGGAACACATCGGCGACGCGCATGAGCGACAACTTCTGCGACATCACCCACTTCCCGTACGTGCACGTCGGCACGTTCGGCCGGGCGCAGGAGACCATCGTGCCGAAGGTCGAGCTGCGCCCGCTCGACCACCACTGGTACGGCTACAGCTACACGGTCAACGCCAACAACACGAGCGACCTCGGCAACCTGGCCAGCGGGCAGACCGGCGAGGTGGTCAGCCGCTCGATGAGCACCGGGTTCAACCTGCCGTTCAACGTGAAGAGCACGATCCGCTACGAGAACGGGCTGGAGCACATCATCCTCATGCTGTCGACGCCGGTCGACGACGTGACGAGCTACTTCACGTTCGTCATCTGGCGCAACGACGACTTCTCCGTGTCGGCCGAAGAGGTCATCCGCTTCGATCTCGCCATCGGCGCCGAGGACAAGAAGATGCTCGAGCGCCTCGACGGCGTGATGCCCCTCGACCAGACCACGCTCGTCAGCGTGCAGGCCGACAAGTGCTCGGTCGAGTGGCGCCGCCGGCTGATCGAGTACATGAACACCCCGGCGCCCGCCGCGCTCACCGACCGCGAAGCAGTGGCCGGCGAGTAGGCGCGAGTCCGCTACGTTCACCCTGACGGGTCCCCCCGACCCGGTGAGCCCCACACGGGACAGGGAGAACGTCATGAGCACCATCCTGCGCGTCGATTCAGGCGCTGAGCACCCCGGCTCGGTGAGCCGCCGCCTCGCCGACGAGCTGATCGCTCGCATCGCCGGCCCCGACGACGTCGTCGTGCGCCGCCATGCCATCGAGGGCCTTCCGATCGTGACGGGCGCGTGGGTCGCGGCCGCGTTCGCCGACGGCGACCGCGCTGCACTGGCGATCTCCGACGCGCTCGTCGACGAGCTGCTCGAGGCCGACGAGATCGTGCTCGTCGCTCCCGTGTACAACTTCGGCATCCCGGCGGCGATGAAGGCCTGGATCGACCAGGTGGTGCGCGCCGGGCGCACGTTCCGCTTCTCCGAAGCCGGTCCCGAAGGCCTGGTCAAGGCGACTCGCGCGTGGATCGTCACCGCCTCGGGCGGCACACCGATCGGCAGCGAGATCGACTTCAACACCACCTACCTGCGCGCCATCCTCGGCTTCATCGGCGTCGCCGACATCCGCGTCATCGCCGCCGAGCAGATGGCCACCCGCGGTGAGGCCGCGGTCGCCGACGCGTTCGCGCAGCTCGAGGCCGCAACGGCGTAGCTCCCACTGCGGGCGCGCACCCCCTTCGTACACTCGAAGGGATGAACCGCCGCGCAGCGCCTTCCCCCGAGCCGCTGCCCGGCCTGCAACTGAGCTGGCACGAGGGCGAGGTGGTCGCCTGGCAACCGGGTCGCAGCGTCTACGGCGGCAACCTCAACGACACCGTCGCGCGCACCTTTCGCCGCTCGATGTCGCCCGAGGCGGCCAACATGCGCGTCGTGCGGCTGCACCTGCCGGACGGCCAGCAGTCGGTGATGTGCCAGCGCCTCGACGCCCGCAGCACGGCGTCGTTGGCCGAGCTGGACACGTTCAGCGGCCCAGCCGGCAGCACGTTCAGCCCCTCCGTCACCTGGTTCGGAGCGATGTTCGCCTTCGCCGACCAGCTCGTGCGCGCCGGGCGGGTGACCCCCACGCTGCGCCAGACGGGCACCAACTCGTGGCTCGCGACCTGGAGCCCACTGCCCATCGACGTCATCGGCGTGCTCGATTCGCTGCTGGCCACGATGCCCCCGGCCGTCGCCGCGCCGAACCCCTCGCAGCGCGACCTCGTGCCCGGCGATGTCGTTGCCGCCTTCGCCGATCACATCGCCCGCAGCCGCCTCGCCAGCCGCGGCTGGGCAGCCGACGTCGCCGACACGCGCCGCACCACGTCGCGTGCGGTTCGGCTCGTCGGGCGCGCGCTGATCGCTCCCTCGGGCGCGTTCCGCGCTGATTCCGAGCTCGACGAAGCGCTCACTCGTCTGGCCACGACGATGACCGACGTGCGCAAGCGCGCCGGCGGCGAACCCGTGCTGCGCGCTCGGGTGCGGCTCGGGCTGCCGGGCTCGCGTGACGTCGACGACGACGCGGATCCCGACGAGTCCGTGTGGCCGCTGAACCTGGAGCTCGTCGACGTCGACGATCGCAGCCGCTGGTGCTCGGTCACCGACGTGTTCTCACGCAGCGAGGCGGCAGTGCTGCTGGCACGCGATCCGTTGTTCGTGCCGCGCCTGCAGGACACCTTCACGATCGCTCAACACGAGCTGCACGAGCTGGCCCCGTTCCTCGGCGAGTGGCTCGATGCCTGCGAGGGTCACGTCGACCTCGACGCCGCAGCGCTGCTGCTCGAGCGGGTCGACGAGCTCGACACGGTGGGCATCGAGGTCGTCGTGCCGGAGGGCCTGGCGCGCAGGAAGCCGACGTCGCGCGGCGTCGCCCAACCGGCCGACGACCGACCCGGCAAGTTCAGCGCGCAGGCGATCATCCAGTGGGATGCCGTGATCGACGACGTGCCCGTCGACGAGGTGGTGCTCCAGCGCGCCGCCGAGGCGGGGTCGGCACTGATCGAGGTCGGCGGACGTTGGGTGCACCTCGATCGCCGCGACGCGCGTCGCGCGCTGGCCAACCTGGCCGAGCACCGCGCCGACCACGGCGAGCTCGGCACGCTGCAGCTGCTGCGCCTCGCCGCGCAGCTCGAGGCCGAAGCAGTCGCCGCCGCGGCGCTGGAGGGTGGCACCGACAACGCGGTGGCAGCGCTCGTCGCCGCGGCCGACGGGGCGCGCCTCGACGCCGACGGCTGGTTGGGTGAGCTCCTGCAGGGGTTGCCCGACACGACGCTCACCGAGGCCGATCCGCCGCCCGGGTTCACGGCCACGTTGCGGCCGTACCAACGACGCGGGCTCGGCTGGTTGCAGTTCCTGCATCGCACCGGGTTCGGCGGCTGCCTGGCCGACGACATGGGTCTCGGCAAGACGCCGACCACGCTCGCCCACCTCGCCGGGCTGCCGGGCCCGCACCTCGTGATCTGTCCGCTCTCGGTGGTGCACAACTGGGAGGCCGAGGCCGCCCGCTTCGTGCCCCTCGTTCGCGTCGTCGTCCACCACGGCGGCGGACGCCACGGCGCCGAGTCGTTCGCCGCGATGGCCGCGGCCAACGACATCGTGATCAGCACGTACCAGGTGGTCACCCGCGACATCGACCACGTCGCCGAGGTGCGCTGGAGCACCGTGGTGCTCGACGAGGCGCAGGCGATCAAGAACCCCGACACCCGCTCGGCCAAGGCGATGCGCAAGTTGCAGGCCGGGCAGCGGCTGGCGCTCACCGGCACGCCGGTGGAGAACCGGCTCAGCGAACTGTGGTCGATCATGTCGTTCGCCGTGCCCGGTCTGCTCGGCACGCTGCCGCAGTTCCGCTCGCAGTTCTCGTCGGCCATCGAACGCAACCACGACGAGGCCGCGGCCGTGGCGTTGCGGCGGTTGACCAGTCCGTTCCTGCTGCGTCGCACGAAGGCCGATCGCTCGCTGGTGCCCGACCTGCCCGACAAGGTCGAGCAGGTCGCGTGGGCCACGCTCACCAAGGAGCAGGCCAGCATGTACCAGGCCGTGGTCGAGCAGATGCTCGTCGATGCGCAGCAGGAGAGCGGCATGCGTCGGCGCGGCTTGGTGCTGGCCGCGATCACGCGGCTCAAGCAGATCTGCAACCACCCGGCGCACGCGCTCGGCGACGGATCGCGCATCGCCGGTCGGTCCGGGAAGCTGGCCCGCTTCGACGAGCTCGTCGCCGACCTGCTCGATGCCGGCGAGCAAGCGCTGGTGTTCACCCAGTTCCGCGAGATGGGCCTGCTGCTGCAACGCCACCTCCACGACGTCCAGGGTCTCGAGGTGCCGTTCCTCCACGGCGGCGTTTCCAAGCTCGGCCGGCAGAAGATGGTCACCAGCTTCCAGTCCGGGGGCGATGCTGCGTCGCCGCTGCTGCTCGTCTCGTTGAAGGCCGGCGGCACCGGGCTCAACCTCACGGCCGCATCGCGCGTCGTGCACTACGACCGGTGGTGGAACCCGGCCGTGGAGGATCAGGCCACCGACCGCGCCTGGCGCATCGGCCAGCAGCGCTCCGTGTTCGTGCACAAGCTCGTGTGCCAGGGCACGATCGAGGAGAAGGTCGACCAGCTGATCAACGACAAGCGCGCGCTGGCCGACGCGGTCGTCGGCACCACCGGCGAGGCGTGGCTCAGCGAGCTGAGCACCGACGAGCTGCGCGACCTGGTCGTGCTCGACCGGAGTGCGCTGTCATGAACCGAACACGGGCATGAGCATCGTCATCATCCCCTCGACCGGTCCGCAGACCGAAGCCGATCCGGTGGGCAAGCTGGCCGGCACGTTGCTGTCGGTGTCGGTCGCCGGCCTCGCCGACCCGAGCCGCTTCCGTCGCGGCAAGACGTACGTGCTGGAGCACGCGGTCACCCGGCTGGAGATCTCGCCGGGCATCCTCCGCGCCTCGGTCACCGGCAGCCGGGCGCAGCCGTACCAGGCGACGATCGCCGTCGACCTCGTCGCTCCCCCGCCCGACCTCGGCGCGCGCTTGGAACGTCATCAGGTGAGCCGGCTCACGCCGCAAGCTCACGAGCTGATCGCGTCGTGCACCTGTCCCGACTTCGACGACCCGTGCAAGCACGCCGTCGCCGCCGTGCTCCAACTCGCCCGTGAGCTGGCCGAGCGCCCGGAGCTGTTGCTCGAGTGGCGCGGCGCCACCCGTGACGCGCCGGCGCGCGCCCAAGTCGGGTCGCGTGCGTCCGGCGAGCGCCACCTGCGCATCGTCCCGCCGCCGCAGCCGTCGCCGTTCAGCACGCCCGAGTGGCGCGAGTTCGAAGGCGTCGACCTGCCCACTCCTGTGGTGGCCATGTCCCCCGATCTCCTTCCGCCCGTCGAGCCCGGCCCCGGCGTGATCGACAAGTTCGACGTCGGCGCCATGGTCCGCTCCGCCCTCCACATCCTCCGCGCGCCGCGCTAGATGAGCCTCGTCTCAGCGGGGGGTGAAGGGGTTGCGCTGGTGGCCGAAGACGGCGACTTCTTGGCGCAGGGGGACGAGGTCGCGGCGGGGTGAGCGGCGCTCGGCCTCGGCGATGGCGGAGGCGGCGATGGTGCGCAGCTCGTCGTTCTCGGCGCGCAGGTGCTGCACCTCGGCTTCGAGGGCCATCACCCGGCGGATGCCCTCCAGGTTCATGCCCTCGGCGGCGAGCTCGCTGATGCGGCGCAGGCGATCGATGTCGATGTCGCTGTAGCGGCGGTTGCCGCCCTGCGTGCGAGCGGGGGCGACGAGCCCGCGGCGCTCGTAGATGCGCAGGGTCTGGGGGTGCATGCCGGCCAGCTCGGCTGCCACCGAGATGACGTAGACGGCGTGGTCTCGTGATCGCATGATCAGCTTCCTCCTGCGGCGTTCGGCAGGTGAGCCCTGGGGGACACGGTAGTTGCTGCGGCGAGCGCCTCGATCGCTGCCCGCTGCTCGTCGGTGAGCTCCTTGGGCACGTCGATGTCGACGGTGACGATCAGGTCGCCGGTGTGCTTCGGGGTGACGATGCCCTTGCCGCGGACCCGGTGACGCGACCCAGTGGCGGTGCCCGGCTTCAAGCGCAGCGTCACGGACGGACCGTCGAGCGTGGGCACGTCGATCTCCCCGCCCAGCGCGGCCTCGGCGAACGACACCGGCACGCGAACGGTGAGGTTGCCACCGTCGCGACCGAACAAACGGTGCGGCGCGACGTGGCACTCGACGATCAGGTCGCCGGTGGGCCCACCGTTGCGGCCCGACGCGCCGCGGCCCTTCAATCGGATCTTCTGCCCGTCGGCGACACCGGCGGGGATGCGCGCCTGCACTTCACGAGCACGACGTTCGACGCCGCTACCACGACACGTCGGACACGGGTCGGGGATGACCACACCACGACCGCCGCAGTTGCGACAGGGAGTGGAGAACGAGAACATGCCTTGGTTGTCGTCGATGACGCCACGACCGCCGCAGACCGAGCAGTTCGTCGGCTGCGTGCCGGGCCGAGCGCCGCTGCCGTTGCACGTGCTGCACTGCGCGTCGCTGGTGAGGTAGAGCGTCGTGGTCAGCCCGCGCGCCGCGTCGGCGAAGTCGAGGTTGAGCGTTGCTTCGACGTCCGCGCCGCGCATCGGCCCGGCCGACGCGGACGCGCCGCCACCGCGACGACCGCGCCCGAACATCTGCCCGAGCAGGTCGCCGAGACCGTCGGCACCGACGTTGAAGTTGTAGCCACCGGGCCCTTGCCCGGGCCCGCCCTGCGGGAAGCCACCGGCAGGACCGAGACGACGGACCTCGTCGTACTCCTTGCGCTTGGCCTCGTCGCCGAGCACGTCGTACGCCCCGCTGACCTCCTTGAAGCGCTCCTCCGCCGCCGCATCGCCAGGATGAGTGTCGGGGTGACTCTCGCGCGCCACCTTGCGATACGCCTTGGTGATCTCCTTCGGAGCAGCGTCCTCAGCCACCCCCAAGACCTTGTAGTAGTCCCTCTCGTACCACTCCCGTTGAGCAGCCAATTCCGTCACCTCCTCCGAGTTCTCATCTTTTCCTCCCCACACACCTGCACGAGGAGTCGTTGTTCAGTTGTCCGAGAGCAAGGCCAGGGTGGTCGGATGTCGTGGTGAGCGAGTAGTGGGTGAGCCCCCAGGGCGAACCCCGTGCGAGCCACGACATGCGACCGGCCTGGCCGCAGCGCCCCTAGCCGCGCACTTTCACCATCGCAGGACGCAGCACTTTCCCCTTCCACAGATAGCCAGATCGCAAGACCTCACTGACAATGGGCTCGCCATCGCCAGGCTCATGCAACACCGCATCCGCAACCATCGGATCGAACGGCTGCTCATGCAGGTTCAACGCCTCCAACCCGTGCTTGCGCAGCTCGCCGAGCAGCAGGTTGAACAGCGGCTCGACCTCCGCCGGGTGCTGCAGGAACGCAGCCTCGGCGGCGTCGAGCACGGGCAGCATCGCCTCGACGAGCTTGCCGGTTGCCCGGTCGACCTCGTCGGCGTGCTGGGCAGCGACGCGCTTGCGGTAGTTCTCGAAGTCGGCCTGCAAGCGCAGCGCGATGTCCTTGAAGGAGTCGCGCTCCTGCAGCAGTGCGGCGACGTCGTGCTCGACGAGCTCGGCTGCCTCCGCGTCGGCGTCGGGTCGTTCGATCGGGCCGGAGAGGTCTTCCACCTCACTGGCCCGCTCGAATTCGAAGTCGGCCATGTCGTCGCTCACGACTCGTCGACGATCTCGGCGTCGATGATCTCGTCGTCGGCCGAACCCGGCTGATCGTTCTGCCCGCTGGCCGACGTGCCGGCCGCGTTGGTGTCGCGGGCGGCCGCTTCGTACAGCTGCTGGCCGGCGGCCTGCAGCGCCTGCGACAGCCGCTCGGTGGCTTCCTTGATCGAACCGGTGTCGGTGCCGGTGATGGCCGTCTTCAGCTCACCGAGCGGACCTTCGACGAGCGACTTGTCGCCGAGCTGCTCGCCCTGATCGCGCAGCAGCTTCTCCGCTTGGTAGACGAGCGAGTCGGCGTTGTTGCGGATCTCGGCCTCGTCGCGGCGCTGACGGTCTTCCTCGGCGTGGGCCTCGGCGTCCTTGACCATCTGGGCGATGTCGTCCTTGTTGAGCGTGCTCTGACCGGTGATGGTCATCGACTGCTCCTTGCTGGTGGCCCGATCCTTGGCGGACACGTGGACGATGCCGTTGGCGTCGATGTCGAAGGTGACCTCGATCTGCGGCACGCCGCGCGGGGCCGGCGGCAGGTCGACGAGCTGGAACTTGCCCAGCGTCTTGTTGTAGTTGGCCATCTCCCGCTCGCCCTGCAGCACGTGGATCTCCACGCTCGGCTGCATGTCGTCGGCCGTGGTGAAGACCTCGGTGCGCTTGGTGGGGATCGTGGTGTTGCGCTCGATGAGCTTGGTCATCACGCCGCCCTTGGTCTCGATGCCGAGGCTCAGCGGAGTGACGTCGAGCAGGAGGATGTCCTTCACGTCGCCGCGCAGCACGCCGGCCTGGATGGCGGCGCCGACGGCGACCACCTCGTCGGGGTTGACGCTCTTGTTCGGCTCCTTGCCGGTGAGGCTGGTGACGAGGTCGGTGACGGCGGGCATGCGGGTGGACCCACCGACGAGGATGACGTGGTTGAGCTCGCCCTTGCTGATGCCGGCATCCTTCAACGCCTGCTCGAACGGGATGCGGCAGCGCTCGATGAGGTCGGCCGTCATCTCCTGGAACTTGGAGCGCGACAGCGACTCGTCGAGGTGCAACGGACCGTCGGCGGTGGCCGTGATGAACGGCAGGTTGATCTGCGTCTGCTGCACCTGGCTGAGCTCGATCTTGGCCTTCTCGGCTGCTTCCTTCAGGCGCTGCGCGGCCATGCGGTCGTTGGCCAGGTCGACGCCGTGGGCGGCCTTGAACTGCTGGACGAGCCAGTCGATGACCCGCTGGTCCCAGTCGTCGCCACCGAGGTGGGTGTCGCCGTGGGTGCTCTTGACCTCGAACACGCCGTCGCCGATCTCCAGCACGGACACGTCGAAGGTGCCGCCGCCGAGGTCGAACACGAGGACCTTCTCGTCCTCGCCGCCCTTGTCGAGGCCGTAGGCCAGGGCCGCAGCGGTGGGCTCGTTGATGATGCGCAGCACCTCGAGGCCGGCGATCGTGCCGGCTTCCTTGGTGGCGGTGCGCTGTGCGTCGTCGAAGTAGGCGGGCACGGTGATCACGGCCTGGGTGACGGTGTCGCCCAGGTAGGCCTCGGCGTCGCGCTTGAGCTTCATCAGCGTGCGGGCGCTGATCTCCTGCGGCGAGTACTTCTTGCCGTCGATGTCGTCGCTCTTCCAGCCCTCGCCCATGTGGCGCTTGATGCTGCGGAAGGTGCGATCGGGGTTGGTGATGGCCTGGCGCTTGGCGACCTCACCGACGAGGACCTCACCGGCCTTGGAGAAGGCGACGACGGACGGGGTGGTGCGGCCACCTTCCGAGTTCGGGATGACGACGGGGTCGCCGGCCTCGAGCACGGCGACGACGGAGTTGGTGGTACCGAGGTCGATACCGACTGCCTTGGCCATGGTGACTGCTCCTGTGTGATGGGGATCGGGGGTTCTCCTTGGGAAGAACCTGAGTGACGTTGGCTCAAGTCTAGGAAACTTCGTCCAGGTCAACAACTCGGCGGCAGAAATCTTGAGTCATCATCACTCAGGATCGACCACGAGGTCGGCACGGCACATCCCTGACCACGATCGGGCGCGTTCAGGGTCATGCCCGATGGTGCGCTCGCAGGCCGGTCCGTACGTTCGACCACGTGAGCACCGTGATCGACCTGCACGCCCGACCCGTGGCCGAGCCGGTCGTCGCGGCCGCTCGACCGCCGGACGGGCTGCCATGGCCGGGGATCGCTGCCGGCGTCGTCCTGTCGGTGCTCCTGCGCTTGCGCATGTACTGGACGCCGATCACGTCCGACGAGGGTGGGTTCCTGGCGATCGCCCGCGCCTGGGCGCACGGCAAGGTGCTCCAGCGCGACGTCTGGGTCGATCGTCCGCAAGGCCTGCTGACGATCTACCGCTTCTGGGACTGGCTCTCGGGCGGCAGCGTGGCCTCGCTGCGCATCATGGCGATGTTGTTCGGCGCGGTGCTGGTCGTCGTGGTCGGCGCGGTCGCAACGCAGTTGGCGGGACGCAGCGCCGGGGCGATCGCCTCGATCCTCGTCGCGGGCCTCAGCGCCAGTCCCGTCATCGAGGGCCACCTGGCCAACGGCGAGCTGCTCAGCGGCGCGATCGCCGTCGCCGGATTGGCGATCGGGTTGCGTGCTCTCGACGCCGACCGGACGTGGCACCTCGTCGCCGCCGGCGCCCTCGCCGGCGTTGCCATCTCCATCAAGCAGAGCGCGTTCGACGGGCTCCTGACGTTGCTCGTGTGGGTCGTGCTCACGCAGCGCCCGTGGCGACGGTGCCGCAGCGCGGTCGCAGCGCTCCTGGGCGGTGCGGGCACGGTGCTCGCTGCGCTGGCCCTGCACGGCGCGGCGACGTCCGGGTTCCGAGCGTGGTGGTACGCGATGGTGGCTCAGCGGTTCGACGAGCGCAGCGCCGTCAACGGGGCGAAGTGGGCCAGGCTGCTCGCCACCTTCACCACCGCCCGCGCCGTGCTGCTGCCCCTGCTCCTCGTGTGTGCGATCGCCTGGGTCGCCCGGCGCGAACGCCGCCATGAGCGCGGCACCCCGACGATCGTCGGCCTGTGGGCGCTCGCTGCGTGCACCTCGTTCATCGCCGGCGGCAACTTCTTCCTGCACTACTGGGTCGCCCTGTGCCCGGTGCTGTCGGTGGCGACGGCCATCGTGCTCAGCCGATGGCTGCGCCCGAGGACGGCGATGCTGGCCGCGATCGTGCTGCTGCTGCCTGGCTTCCAAGACTCGGTGACGATCTTCCGCCTCGACCGCAGCCACATCGCCGCCGTTGCGAGCGACGACCTGCGGCCGGCGATCGACGAGCAGATGGCCCGGTGGTTCCGTGCCGCTCGGCTGCCCGACGACGAGCTGTACGTGCTGTGCTCGAGTCCCGGCTTCTACGCCGATGCCGGCATCGACCCGCCGACGCCGTACATCTGGCGCGATCACGTCCTCCAGGTGCCCGGCGCGCGAGCGCAGATCGTGGCCATGCTCCGCGCCGACGATCGCCCGCGGTTCGTCGCCGAGTACCAGTCGGCCGGCGACTGCGATCCGGCTGGTGGCATCGCCGCGGCGCTCGCGGCCGGATACGTGCGGCGGACGACCGTTGACGGTGTCCCGGTGCTCGAACGCGCGGTGAACGGTTGAATGGGGTCGTGCAGCTCACCGACCTCCGCATCTTCACCGAGCCCCAGCAGGGCGCCACCTACGACACGCTCCTGGCCGTCGCCAAGCGGGCCGAGGCGCTCGGCTTCGGCGCCTTCTTCCGCAGCGACCACTACCTCGTCATGGGCGATCACGCCGACGGCCTGCCGGGCCCGACCGATGCGTGGATCACGCTCGCCGGCCTGGCTCGCGACACTGACACGATCCGCCTCGGCACGCTCGTCTCCCCGGTCACGTTCCGCGGGCCCGGCCTGCTGGCGATCTCCGTTGCTCAGGTCGACCAGATGAGCGGCGGCCGCGTCGAGCTCGGCCTCGGTGCCGGCTGGTTCGAACGTGAGCACCAGGCGTACGGCTTCGACTTCCCCACCACGGGCGGCCGCTTCGACAGCCTCACCGATCAGCTGGCGATCATCGACGGGTTGTGGACCACGCCGATCGGCGAGACGTTCTCCTACGCAGGTCGCGCCCATGCGGTCACCGACTCGCCCGGTCTGCCCAAGCCGGTGCAGGACCCGCTGCCGATCGTGATGGGTGGAGGCGGCAAGACCAAGACGCCGGCGCTCGCCGCTCGCTACGCCGCCGAGTTCAACACCCCGTTCGTGCCGCTGAGCTTCTTCTCCGAGCAGTGCGATCGTGTTCGCGCCGCGTGCGAGGCGATCGAGCGCACCCGGCCGATGGTCTACTCGGCAGCGCTGATCGTGTGCTGCGGCAAGGACGAGGCCGAGATCGCCCGCCGCGCCAAGGCGCTCGGACGCGAGCCCGACGAGCTGCGCAAGAACGGCGCCGCCGGCACGCCAGCAGAAGTGGCGGCGACCATCCGCACCTTCGCCGAGGCCGGCGCCGAGCGCATGTACCTCCAGGTCCTCGACCTCGACGACCTCGACCACCTCGACCTGATCGCCACCGAGGTCGCCCCGCTGCTGAGCTGAGTCGAGCGGAGGGTCTCACGCTCACCCGGGCGCGCTCGAAACCCTCCACATCGGTCGTATGGAGGGTTCCAGGCTCACCCGGGCGCGCTCGAAACCCTCCACGCTTGACCATCTACGCATCGCACGGCTCGGCCGTCCACGCGTAGCGTGCGGGCATGAGCGACTCGCATCCGGATCTGCACCTCGAGGCGGATCCCAGTGATGTCGGGCTCGATGCGGAGCGGCTGGCGCGCATCGACCGGCACTTCCAGCGCTACATCGACGACGGCCGCCTGCCCGGCTGGCTGATCACCGTCGCTCGCCACGGCAAGCTCGCCCACGTCTCGGCATCCGGGCATCGCGACATCGCCGCGCAGACGCCGGTCACCACCGACACGATCTGGCGGCTGTTCTCGATGACCAAGCCGATCACCGCCGCCACTGCGCTGACGCTGTGGGAGGAGGGTGCCTTCGAGCTGAAGGACCCGGTGTCGAAGTACATCCCGTCGTTCGCCGACACGAAGGTGTGGCGCGGCGGCAACATCAACAGCCCGATGCTCGATCCGATCACGGAGCCGATGCAGCTGTGGCAGCTCTTCGCCCACACCGCCGGCCTGACCTACGGGTTCATGTACAACCACCCGGTCGACGCCCTGTACCGCGCCGCCGGGTTCGAATGGGGGCATCCGGACGACGACCTCGCCGGGCTGTGCGACCGATGGGCGGCGCTGCCGCTGCTGTTCCAACCCGGCACCGAGTGGAACTACTCGGTCGGGCTGGACGTGCTCGGTCGGGTGATCGAGGTCATCACCGGCAAGCCGCTCGACGAGGTCTTCCGCGAGCGAGTGCTCGATCCACTCGGCATGAGCGACACCGGTTGGTACGTCCCCGAGTCGGACCTGAGCCGGTTGGCCAACCTCTACGGCGCCCACCCCTCGACGCGCCAGGCGATCCCGTTGGAGGCAGCCGCGCAGGGCGCCAAGCACGCACCGAGAGCGTTCCAGGGCGGTGGCGGACTCGTCGGCACGGCGCACGACTACCACCGGTTCACGACGATGCTGCTACGCCGCGGCGAGCTCGACGGGGTGCGCATCCTCGCTCCACGCACGGTCGACTACATGGCCAGCAACCACTTGCCGGGCGGCGCCGATCTCACCGCGGTCGGCCGGCCGTTGTTCAGCGAGACGGCGTTCGACGGCGTCGGCTTCGGTCTCGGCGTCAGCGTCACGCTCGACCCGGTGAAGGCACGCGTGCCGGGCAGCGTCGGCGAGTTCGCCTGGGGCGGCGCGGCGAGCACGGCCTTCTGGGTCGACCCGAAGGAAGACCTCACGGTGCAGTTCTTCACCCAGCTGCTGCCGAGCAGCACCCACCCGATCCGCACCGAGCTGAAGACGCTCGTGTACCAATCCATCATCGACTGACGAACCAAGAACACGGAGGCCGACACCATGGCCGAGCTCGACCTGATCATCCGCGGCGGCAACATCGTCGACGGCACTGCCGCACCTGCGTACACCGGTGACGTCGGCATCAAGGACGGCGTCATCGTCGCCGTCGGCTTGAACGTCGAGGGAAGCGCGACGCGCACCATCGACGCCGACGGCCTCACCGTCACGCCGGGCTTCGTCGACATCCACACCCACTTCGACGGGCAGGCGACATGGGATCCACTCCTGGCCCCGTCGAGCATCCACGGCGTGACCTCCTTGGTGATGGGCAACTGCGGCGTCGGCTTCGCGCCGGCGCGACCGACACCCGAGCAGCACGACTGGTTGATCGGTCTGCTCGAAGGCGTGGAGGACATCCCCGGCACCGCGCTGGCCGAGGGGCTGTCGTGGGACTGGGAGCACTTCACCGACTACCTCGACGCGCTGGGCCGTCGCCGTTTCGCCGTCGACGTCGCCACCCAGGTGGCGCACGCGCCGCTGCGCGTGTACGTGATGGGCGAGCGTGGCGCCAACCCGGACGAGACCCCGACCGCCGACGAGCTGACCGCGATGGCAGCGCACGTCCGCGCCGGCATCGAGGCCGGAGCGCTGGGCTTCACCACGAGTCGCACCTACATCCACCGCACGCGCGACGGTGCGCCGCTCGGGACGCGCATCGCCCCGCTCGACGAGCTGATGGCGCTGACCCAACCGTTGGCCGACCTCGGCACCGGCGTGATCCAGATGATCAGCGACGCGTACCAGTCACCCGACACCGAGTACGTGCACGCCGAGATGGCGCTGATGCAGGCCCTGGCCGAGCACACCGGCCGCCCGTTGAGCATGACCGTGCAGCAGCCCGAGCCGCTCCCGGATCGGTGGCGGGAGATCACCGATTGGGTCAACGGCTGCGTTGCCCGCGGGCAGACGATGCGCACCCAGATCGCGCCACGCCCGATCGGCGTGCTCCAGGGCCTGACCGCGACGATCAACCCGCTGATCCTGTGCCCGAGCTTCCAGCAGGTCGCCAAGCTGCGGCTCCCGGAGCTCGTCACTGCGCTGCGCGATCCCGATCGCCGCGCGGCGATCATCGCCGAGCACCAGAAGATCACCGTCGAGGGCATGCTCGCCGAGCTCACCGGCGGGTTCCACAAGCTGTTCCCGATGGACGATCCGGTGGACTACGAGCCGCCGGCGTCGCGCTCGGTGGCCGGCATCGCCGCCGCCACCGGTCGCTTGCCGATCGAGGTCGCCCTCGACTTCCTCGTCGAGCGCGACGGCAACCAGCTGCTGTACATGCCGCTGTTCAACTACGCCGACGGCAACCTCGACGCGGTGCGCGAGATGCTGCAGGCACCCAACGCGTTGATCGGGCTCAGCGACGCCGGCGCGCACTGCGGGGCGATCAGCGACGGCAGCTTCACCACCACGGCACTGGCGCTGTGGACGCGCGATCGCGTCGCCGGACCGACGTTGCCGATCGAGCTGATGGTGCACCACATCACCCAGCGCACCGCGCAGCACGTCGGCTGGTTCGATCGTGGTGTGCTGGCGCCGGGCAAGTTGGCCGACGTGAACGTGATCGACATGGGCGCGCTGGCCGCGCACCCGCCGACGATCGTGCGCGACCTACCGGCCGGCGGGCGTCGGTTGATGCAGACCGCCACCGGCTACCGGCACACCTTCAAGCACGGCGTCGAGACCTTCGCCGACGGCGCTCACAGTGGTCAGCTCCCCGGAGCCCTCGTCCGCGGGCCTCGCCTCTGACCGAGCGGGTCGCGGACGTCGCTCGGCACGCGCCGAACCGAGCAGGATCCGCACGAGCACGGCGGAGAGCGCGGTGACCGCAAGGCTCAACGCGACGACTTGGTAGACGCGGTTGGACACGTCGGTGCCGGCCAGGCCGGCGTGCACGAAGCCGAGCCACACGGCCACGTAGCTGGTGAGGTGAACCAGGTGCCACGTCCGCCGCGGCAGGCGGCGCATCGCCAACGAGGTCAGCTGCACGCCGATCAGCAGGTACATGGCGATCACGCCGATCGTCACCGCACCGGGCTTCCACGCCGAGCCCATCGGCACGAGCACCTCCAGCCAACCGAAGTGGACGTAGCTGTCGGCGACGAGACCGCCGATGTGCACGGCGATGCCGATCATCGTCAGCGCGCTGAACCAGCGGTGCATCGCCAACATCCACGCCGGGCGATCGTGCGGCTTCAGCGCGCGCGTCGCCATCAGCACACCGAGCACCATCGACGCCACGAGGACGAGCCCGGTGACGATGCCACCGGCACGGGACAGGTACCACCAGAACTGCTGGTTCACGACGCGTCCGAATGGACTGCCAGCGCGTCCCACGACTGGTTGGCGATCGTGCGGCCGTCGGCCAGCACCACCATCGCGGCGAGACCGATCGCGTCGAAGCGCGGCAGCTCTCGCTTCGCGCCGTGCACGAGCACCGACTTGGTGTGCACTTCGGCCCACATCGCCGACGACGCGGCAACGGTGACCTGCACCACCTCGGACACGCCGTCACCGGACTGGCCGTCGCCCGATCGCGAGGTGTCGACCGGCATCAGCGTCGCCGGGTCGAGCACGTGGTGCACGTTCATGCCATCGGCCGTGGTCCACCGGCGCCGGGTGGTGCCCGATGTGGCGACGCCACCCTCGGCGATGGCGACGCGCGCGCACTCGGCGTCACCGCCATCGACGTCGTCGGCGTACGGCGATCCGACCGCGATCTGCCAGCCGAGCTCGCCCTGCGGCGGGTGTCCGGCGACGCGCAGATCGCCACCGATGTTGACGAGCACGCCGTCGGCGCCGGCCTCGATCAGCTCCGACGCGACGCGATCCGCGGCCAGCCCCTTGCCGATGCCGCCGGCATCGAGCACCGTGCCGTACGGCGCCACGATGGTGGAGTTGGCCAGGTCGACCGCGATCTCGTAGGGGCGGCCGCGGGGTGCGGCCACCGGCGGCAGGGAGGTGACCCGAGCCGGGTCGTCCCAGCTCGTCGCATGCCCGAGGCCGATCAGTGGCGCCAGCAACGTGGGGTCGAAGGCGCGCTCCGTGACGACCCAGGCGTGGACCATCGCCGTCACCAGCTCGATCGTTGCCGGGTCGACGGGCACGGCGATCCCGCAGGCGCGGTTGATGCGGCTGATGTCGCTCTCCGGGCGGAACCTGCTCCACCTCGACTCGAGGTGCTCGAGCAGCCTGCGGGCCAGCGCGACGTGTGCGGTCGTCCCACCGACCACCACCAGGCCGCCCTGACAACCCATTGCGCGAAACCGATCGACCACCAGCGACGGGTGGTCCTCCCCGTTGATCCTCACCAAAGTCCCGTTTCCGTGCGTCGTGCTCATGTCAGTGCGACTGCGAGGTCGTGGCGTCGGGCGTTCCCGTGGAACCACTGGCCGGCTTGGCCGCCGGCGTTGCAGGTGCCGGCGGCGGGATCACGATCTCGATGACGGGGATCGGGGCGGGGGGAGTGGACCCGATTCCTGTCGGTGCATCAGTTTGCCCGGCGGCGGGTGCGCTCGCCGGGATGGTCTGCGGGACCGTGGCCGGCGCAGGCGGCACGGTGGGCGACGGCGTGTCGCTCGTGTTCGTGCGGGCCTGCCAGCCCATTGCCGCGGTCAGGCCGAGCAGCAGCGTGCCGCTGGCGCCGGCCGCAACGACCTTGGACACCTGAGCCGGCCGCCGCGAACGTGACCGCAGGGATGCGATGCGGTCCAGCCCGGGGTCGGCCGGCTCATGGTCTGCCATGTCAGTCGTCGTCTCCGCCGTGGCCGGAGTCATCGCTGCCACCGCTGTGGCCACTGCCCGAGCCGCTGCTGCCAGAGCCGCTGTTGTCGTCGTCGCCACCACCGGGGCCGCTGTTGCCGCCGTGATCATCGACGGTGTTGCTCGTGACCGTGGAGTTGCCCGTGCTCGTCGAGGTGACGTCGTCGTCGCCGTCGACCTCCACGGAGGTGCTGATGATGCCGAACAGCAGGCTGGCCTTGAACTCGACCTCGGAACCGCCGTTGCTGAGCTTGATCTCCACGTTCAACGCGCCGTTGCGCTCCGCCTTCGTGACCGTCCACCCGTCGGCGGGGGTGACCGACACGATGCTCAGCACGTCGCCGGCGGTGTCGAGCACGACGGTGCCGGCGTTGCCGATCTGGTAGGCGGCCTGCGTCCCGGTGACCGGGGAGGACCCCGAGACGGGCGGCAGGGTGGTGCTCGTGTCGATGCTGTTCGGGGTGGTGCTGGACGTGGAGATGGTGGTGCTGGTGCCGTCGTCGTCGAGCGTGCTCGCCGTGGCCGCCGAGCTCGACGAGGGGCTGCTGCTGAGGACCTGCGTGTTCACCAAGGCCGCGGCGGAACCCGCGACCAGCACTCCGGAGAGTGACAACAGGCTTGCGATTCGTGCTTTCATCGTTCAGTCCTCCTGGAACCGGTGTCGATCGCCGGCTCGAACCGGACGACGTTGAACGACGATCACGGTACGAATGTGTCGTCCAACAGGTTCCCGCACTTCATCCAAGAAACATCAAAGATGTGATGGAAGTTCGGTGTGGAGGGGAGAATGCCTGCATGCGCCTGCTGCTCGTGGAGGACGACCGCTCCATTGCCGAGTCGTTGCTCGAAGGGCTCATCGCCGCCGGGCACGAGGTGGAGCACTGCACCACGGGCACAGCGGCACTGGCCGCAGCGCTGCCGGACGTGGTCCTGCTGGACATCGGCCTGCCGGACATGGACGGTCGCGACGTGCTGCGCACGCTGCGCGAGCGCTCGGACGTGCCGGTGATCATGCTCACCGCGCGCAGCGAGGAGTTCGACCGCGTGCTCGGCCTGGAGCTCGGCGCCGACGACTACGTCACCAAACCGTTCAGCCTGCGCGAGCTCCTGGCACGGATCCGCGCCGTGTCGCGCCGCCGCGGCGGCGACGGGCCGGACACCGACGCGCAGCAGACGGTCGGTCGGTTGTCGATCGATCGAAGAACACGACGCGTCCGCTTGGACGGCAGCGAGCTGCAGTTGACCGCCAAGGAGTTCGACCTCCTCGCCTTCCTCGCCTCGGATCCGGGCGCGGTGCGCACGCGCACCGACATCCTCGAGAGCGTGTGGGACGAGCACTGGTACGGCCCGACCAAGACCGTCGATGCGCACGTTGCGTCGCTGCGCAAGAAGCTCGGCGACCACCGCTGGATCGACGCCGTGCGCGGCGTCGGCTTCCGCTTCGAGACACCCGCACCGCAATGAGGTGGCGGCTGCTGGCCATCTTCCTCGGCGTGATCGTCATGGTGCTGCTGGCCCAGGACGTGCCGCTGGCCTCGCACCTCCGCCAGGTGGAGAAGGACCGCCTCCTGGCCGGCCTGGAGCGCGACGCGTTCATCCTCGGCGGTTCGTCGGAGAACCAGCTGTCGGGTGAAGGCGACGACCTGCCAACGCTCCAGTCCACCGTCGACCTCTACCGCACCCGCAACGGCGCGCAGGTGGTGGTCACCGATGCCCGCGGCATCGCCATCGTCGTCAGCGATGACGAGGCGCGGCGTGGTGACGACTTCGCCACCCGGCCGGAGATCGCCACGGCCCTGACCGGCGTGCCCGCATCGGGCACGCGTTCATCGGAGACCTTGGGTGAGCGCATCGTCTACGTCGCCGTGCCGGTGCTGTCGGGCGCGGACATCGTCGGCACGGTGCGGATCACCTACCCAGCAGACACGATCGACGATCGCGCCAACGAGAAGGTGCGCGGGCTGCTACTGGTCGGCGTGATCTCGTTGAGCGCCGCCGGCATCGCCGCGCTGTTCATGGCCGGGACGGTGGTACGCCCGCTCCGGCGACTGCAACGTGCCACCGAGCGCGTCGCCCGCGGCGAGTTCACCAGCCGCGCCGAGACCGACGAGGGCCCGCCGGAGGTGCGCGCCCTGGCCACCTCGTTCAACTCGATGACCGAGCGCATCGCCACGCTCGTCGAGCGGCAGCGCTCGTTCGCCGGCGAGGCGTCGCACCAGCTGCGCACGCCACTGACGGCGTTGCGGCTGCAGCTCGAACGCGCCGGCGATCTCGTCGACACGCAACCCGAGGTGGCCCGCGACCGCATCGAGGCGGCCACCGCCGAGACGGAGCGGCTGCAGCGGTTGATCGAAGGGCTCCTGCTGCTCGCCCGTGCCGAGTCCAACGACGTCGTGCTCGTCGACGTGGACGTGGCAGCCGTCGCTCGGGAACGCGTGAGCATCTGGCAGCCGTTGGCCGCAGAACGGGGGATCACCGTCACCATCGAGGCGCCGCCGAGCGCGCCGGCTCGGTCGGTTGCGGACGCGGTCGAGCAGGTCGTCGACAACTACATCGACAACGCGCTGAACGTGTCGCCGGACGACTCGGCCATCGACGTCGTCGTCAACCGCAGTGGCGGGTTGGTCGAGGTCCACGTGTCCGACCGCGGGCCGGGCATGGACGCCGACCACCTCGCTCGCGCCTTCGACCGCTTCTGGCGCTCACCGACCGCCGAGCACGAGGGGTCCGGCCTCGGCCTGGCCATCGTCCACCAACTGGCCTCCGCCAGCGGCGGCTCCGTCGCCGTCGCCAACCGCCCCGGCGGCGGCCTCACCGCCACCCTCCGCCTGTTGCACTAACCCCACGGCCGCGAAACCGACGAGATGTCCGGGGGCGGAAAGGGCGACGGCATCCGGCCCTCGAGCACGGCGACGCGGCGCAGGTGCCGACGCCACCAGATCGTGATCGGCAGCCCCACGACGCCGAACGCCAATCCCGCGACCAGCCACCACCACAGCGGACGCCCTGAGCCGATCACCTCCTTGGCGAGCGACGCGCTCACGATGATCGCCAGGCCCCTGAGGACGGTGTCGCGCCATCGCAACGGCGGGTCCTCACCGAGCCATCGTCGAATCGTCGCCTGCAGCCGCCTCACCGCCGCGACGGTAGCCCCGCCCTACAGGGTGACGGCGACGTCGACGCGGCCGGCGCGCTGGTGGGTGACCGAGACGTTCACGGTCGTTCCGGCGGAGGCTTGGACGATCCAGGTGACCAGCGAACGCTCGGGTGTGCCGTCGTTCTGGTGGGCGAAGCGGGCGGTCAGCCGGCCGCTCAGCTGGCCGAGCTCCTGACGCGCCGGTCCGACCGTGGTGGCGCCGGAGAGCTCGGCGACGATCGGCAGCACGAGGTGCTCCTTGCGAGCCAGGTCGCTGACGAACGTGGGCAGCCAGCCCGTGTTGGCGACACCGACCTCAACGCGCCACGCGCCGTCACCGATCGCGACGGCGGCCGTGTGCAGCACCTCGAGACACGGTGCGGCCAGTGCCTGATGGATGGCGAAGTCGGCATGGCCCTCCACCTCGGCGGCCAGCAGCGACGCGGGCGGGTTCGTCCAGGTGGTGAAGTCGTCCCACCCGCCGAGCTCCACCTTGCCGAGCTGTGGGTGATCGAACTCGAACCAGTCGACGAACAGGTCGTGGCCGTGCTCGTCGGCCCACCGCAGCACCGCCAGCTCCTCGGCGGGCGTCGGGCCGGTGTACCAGAAGTGCGTGCTCTGCTTCGTCCCGGTCGCGGCGTGCACGACGTCCCAGAACTCGGTGGTCCAGCTGAGCACGCCGAGGTGCTCGTAGGCCCAGTCGTCGGCGGCGCCGCTCATCGTGTCGCTGCGATCCCACGTGAAGTCGTCGTAGACGGAGTGCACGGTGTACTTCGTCAGCTCGGTGCCACGACGGCCGAGCTCGGTCCAGGCCCAGACGTCGAGCGGCGGAAGCGCCGAGTCCGACTTCGTGCTCGACGGGCGCAGCAGCACCCCGCCGCTCGTGTGGAACGCGTTGTAGCCGCACACGTTGGGGCGCGCCCGGATGGCACGCACCAACGCGTCGATCTCGGGCTCGCTCAGCGGGTGATCGCCGCTGCCCGGCACGCCCGTGCCCCACCCCGCTGGGAAGTTGCGGTTCATGTCGAGCGCCTGCGGCGGACGCGGTGTCGGGATGGTGAAGCCGTCGTGGTCGACGAGGATGCCCTCACCGAGCAGGCGGTACCGCTGCGCATCGCCGACGGCTGCGTCGGGCGGGACGGCGACGAGCAGACGAGCGTCCTCGGTCGACGGCGTCCACGCGCCGTTGGGATCGGGGATCCGCATGTGCAGGACACGGCCATCACCGTTCACATCGCGCTTGTGCAGGCCTGCCGACTCGTGGGCATCGCCCCACGGCCAGGCGCGTGTGCTGCTGCGGCGGAACACCGGTGAGTCGGCCAAGGCCCACTCGACACCATCGGGGTTGACGCGCGGCACGACGTAGAACGTGCGCGTCTGCAGCGCGCGTGTCACGAGCTCGTCGCTGCCGAACCCGGCGACGAGACGCTGGATCAGGCTCAGCGCAGCGACGCCGGCGGTGACCTCGACGGAGTGGATGTTGGCGTCGACCCAGTGCGCCGGCTTCGTGTCGTGCGCGCCGGTCGACGAGTCGGTGATCGTCGCCAACCACAGGTCGCGGCCCTCGTTCGAGCGTCCGTACGACTCGACGGTCATCAGCGTCGGGTGGGCAGCGGCAGTCTCCTCGAGCCACGTGGTCAGCTCGTCGTAGCGGAGGAAGCGATCGAAGTCGTACGTCGTCATCGACCCGACGCTACGCGGCTCCGCCGCAGGTGCTCGTCTCAGATGACTTGGCTCAGCTCGGCGCGTCCCTTGACGCCCAGCTTGAGGTACACGTTCTGCAGGTGGTTGTCGACGGTGCGCACCGACAGGAAGAGGCGGTCGGCGATCTCCTTGCTGGTCAACCCCTCGGCGGCGAGCACGGCGATCTCTCGCTCGCGGTTGGTCAGCAACGACGTGCTGCTCTCCACCGAACCGATGCCGGGCGTGTTCGCCCCCTGGCACTGTGCGATCAGCTCCATCGCCCGCGCCGACGTGCTCGCTGCGTCACGAGACATCCCGTCACGACGCTGCAGTCGCGCCAGCTCGACCGCCGCCTCGGCGGCCAGCAGTCGCATGCCCACCTTGGCCAGATCGGCGCCGACGTCGGCGAGCATCTGCAACGAGCGGCCGCTCATCGCTCGTGCGAACCGTGCCACGACGGGCGTCAACGGGCCCTGCACGTGCGGTTCGATCTCGTCGACGAGATCGCGGATCGTGTCGGCGTCGCCGAGACGTGCGCACTCGATCACCACTTCCAGCGCAGGCCACCACTCGTCTCGCTGCATCGCCCCTTCGGCTGCCTCGCGCAGCACCGAGCGCGCCTCGCCGATGCGGCCGAGCGCGGCGAGGGCCCACGCCGAACCGATGGCGATGTCGCTCAGCATGTAGTTGATGTCGGGTTCGAGCGCTTCGAGCTCGGCGAGGATCGCCGCGCTCTCGGTGCGCTTGCCCTGCTGGCCGAGCGCGGATGCGAGGCCCGACATGGCGATGCGCCGGCTCGGCCGGAAGCCGATCTCCTCGGCAGCGGCACGGGCGTCCGCGAACCACAGCTGCGCGTCGAGCAGGCGGCCGGTGCGCAGCGCGCTGCGGCCGAGCACGGAGGCGTGGAACGAGCGCATGAACGGCACCCGCTCGCTCATCGAGTCGGCGTGGGCCTGGATGACCATCCCGTCGACCTCGGCGAAGCGGCCGAGACCGAGCATGCCGTTGGCGCCGGTGGCGATGTGCGTGTTCGGGTCGAGGAACGCCTTCGGATCGTCCTGCGCCATCTGCGTGGCGTGAGCCGCCATCGATACAGCGACACCGTCCTCCAGGCGGCCGTTGAGGATCAACGCCGTCGACAGCGGCGTCGCGGTGAGGATGCGCAGCAGCCCGCCGGGCTGGTCCATCGGGATCTTGTCGAGCACGCGCAGCGGGCGGCCGTCGTAGGCGTGCACGTTGGCCTCGACCACGTCGAGGATGTGGCTGGTGCCGATCTGGGCGAAGAACGGTCGCTCTGCCTCCACCACCGCCAGCGCACGTGCCGTGTCGTTGACACCCCACAGGAGGTTGTTCACGCGTGGCGCGACGAGCAGGAGGTGTGATGCAGGCGTGGCGTCGTCCGGCTCGGGTTCGGCGGCGATCATCTCGGCCTCATCGAACGATCCGCTGAGGAACAGGGCCTCGGTGAGGAGGTGCTGCGACGCCGCCGACCGACGAACGTCGTGCGCGGCGCGTGCCAGGCGGATCGTGCTCGGCAGGTCGAGCGCCGAACGGGCCAAGCGGGCACCCGACATGAGCACGTCGGGTTCACCGACCTGTCCGATGTCCAGTCGCCACAGCGCCAGGCGCAGCGCGTCGTCGGGCCGCGGGTTGGGGCGCCCGCCGATGATGTCGATCGCTCGCTGGATCTGGCGTCGACGGCGCAGCACGACCATGGTCGAGCGCAGCACCTCACCGTGCAGCGGGTGGGCGAGTCGCACCGTCGGCTCGGTGCCACTGTCATCGACGGTGACCACGCCGTACTGCTCGAGGGCGATGGTGTGGTCGAGCAGACCTGCCCGCTCGATGTCGCCGACGAGCAGCGGCTCGGCGACGGCGATCAACGCAAGCGTGTCGGCAAGCGCCGGCTCGAGCCCACGCAACCGATCACTGACGAGCTCGACGAGTCGCGGCGATTGCGAGGGGTCGACGTCGAGCCGCAACGCTCCCGACGGCAGCTGCGTGATCCCGCTGTCCTCGACGGACAGGAGCAGCTCGCGCAGGTACAGCGCGTTGCCGCGCGTCGCGTCCCAGAGCTGCGCCGCGGACAGCGGGTCGATCGGCGCGCCGAGCGCTTCGCTGGCGACCGTCGCCACCTCGTCGACGTCGAGCTCGTGGATGTCGACGCGGCGAATGGCGAAGCTGCGCATCAACCCGTCCGCCGACGGCGTCAGCGGCATGCCGGTCCGCGCCGTGCCGATCATGAACACGAGACCCGCTGCGTGCAGCTGCATGCCGACAGTGAGGCTGGCCTCGTCGATGAACGGCATGTCGTCGATCATCATCACGAGCCGCTTGTCGTGGCCGTCGAGCAGCTCGCGCAGCGCACCGAACACCTTCACCGCGCCGGCCAGGCTGGCCTCCGCCATCAGCTCGTCGGGGACGAGGTGGCCGATGGCAGCGAAGGGGATCGTCTGGCTTCCGGGCGTGGCAACGGTGCGAGCGGTGCGGTGGCCGGCGGCACGCAACCGGACGAGCAGCTCATCGGCGAGGCGCGTCTTGCCCACCCCGGCCGGGCCGTTGAGCAGGACACCGCCGCTCTGCGGATCCTCCACCATGGCCGCAATCGCGTGGAGGGTCGCCTCGCGTCCCACGAATGGCCAAGCGCTCCCGTACCTCACAGCACGTGATCATGCCATTGCGCGTGCGATAGAACTGCCCCGTGACCGGCAGCCTCGTGATCCTGCGCCATGGTGAGAGCACCTGGAACCAGCAGAACCTCTTTACGGGATGGCACGACGTGCCCCTCTCCGACAGGGGGCGAGCCGAAGCCAGCGCAGCCGGCGTCACCCTGGCCGAGGCGGGTGCGCGCTTCGACGTCGCACACACCTCGGTGCTCACCCGTGCCGTGCTCACGTGCCATCTGGCCCTGGAGTCACTGGGGCAGGTGTGGCTGCCGGTGCAGCGCCACTGGCGGTTGAACGAGCGCCACTACGGCGCGTTGCAGGGCCTGGACAAGAAGGCCACCACCGAGCAGCACGGCGCCGAGCAGGCGCACCTGTGGCGACGCAGCTACGACGTGCCGCCGCCGCCCGTCGGCACCGACAGCCCGGAGCACCCGGTGAACGACCCGCGGTACCGGCTGCTGCCCCCCGACGTGCTGCCCGCATCCGAGTGCCTGAAGGACGTCGTCGCGCGCGTGCTGCCCTACTGGCACGACGTGGTCGCGCCGCAGCTGCTGGCCGGGCAAGAGGTGTTGATCACGGCACACGGCAACTCGTTGCGCGCCCTGGCGATGCACCTCGAGCACATCTCCGAAGCGGACATCGCCGAGCTGAACATCCCCACCGGTGCGCCCCGCCGCTACACGTTCAACGCCGACCTGTCGGTCGCTTCCGCCGAGTACCTCGGTGATCAGGACGCCATCGCCGCGGCCGCCGCCGCCGTGGCCAACCAGTCGCGCTGACGGCCCGTCAGAAGTCCTTGAGCACGAAGTCGGACCCGAGCAGCACGAGGCACGACACCTCCGCATCGACCGAACCGGAGACCTGAGATTCGACTGATGCGAAGTCGGTTTCGGCCGCAACCACACCACCGACGAAGCTCGTGTACAGCACCAGCTTGCGCCGATCGCTCGCCGCTTGATCACCGCGGCACGTGACGATGGTCGTCGCAGAGCGCTCGGCCGAGTTGCCGGGCTCGCCGAACCGGTAGCCCATCGTTGCGAAGACCGACGCCTGGGTGGTTACGTCAGCGGCAAACCCGCTGCGTCCGGTCGCATTGATGAAGCTGATCCTGACATCGGCGCGTCCGAGCGTGGTGCCCGGACTGATCGTCGCGCCTTCGACTCTCGTCGATTCGAGGTCCGCGGTCCCAAGGTCAGCGCCGCTGAGCGAGGTCGACCCGAGATCGGCGTCGCTGATGTCGGCGTCGGTGAAGTCACACAGGTTGCACTGGGCATCCGCGAGGATCACACCGGAGAGGTTGGAGCCCGTGAAATCGGCGAACTCCAGTTCGAAGCCGCCGAGATCGGCGCCCGAGAGGTTGACGCCCGCGAGGTTGCACGGCGGGGCCGTCGATGTGGGGCGCAGCTGCCGGCGGATGCCGTTGGCCCGAACGAGATCGACGGCTCGCCGACAGTCCACACCGACACCGCCGATCGAGTCATCCGGGACTGGGTCCGTCGGCGTCGTAGCGCTCGGGTCCGTCGGCGTGCCGGCAGTCTCGTCATCGCCGTTGGTGAGGATGACGCCGACGACGATCAGCGCAAGCGAGACCGCGATCCCCACCAGCAAGGGCACGGTCCGTCGACGGGCCGGCGGAGCGTCGGACGGGATCGCCGGTGCCGCCGCGGACGTGGTCAGGGGCGGAGCCGGAGGTGCCGTCTCGATCATCGGAGGCGGCGGCGCGATGATCGGCGGCGCCAACGGCCGCGGGGCCATCGCCGGCATCGACGTGGCGCGTTGCGCGGCGCCGAAGGCGACGGCCATCTCGGGGTCGACATCAGCCGTGATGGGCACGTCGAACTCGGCGTGCAGAACAACCCGCACCAGCGGGATGCGCGACGAACCTCCGACCAGGAGGATGCCCTGGAGATCGCTCGGCTGCAGCCCGGCGGAGTCGATCGCCGAACGCAGCACCGCGACGCTCTCGCGGATCCGCGGGCGCAGCACGCTCTCCAGTTCACGGCGGGTCAGCGTGACGTTGCCGACGACGCCTGGCACGATCACGGGGATCGTCGTCTCGGTGTCGGCGGACAGCATCTCCTTGGCGTGGCGGCTGTCGCTGCGCAACCGCGCCAGCCCAGCCCGCGACGCCGGATCGTCGGGCACGTCACCGAGCTGATCGCCGAGGCGCGAGTCGACGTGCTCGAGCACCGCGGCGTCGAAGTCGATCCCACCGAGGCGTTCGAGGCCCTTCGCCTCGCCGAGCATCTCGAAGGTGTCACCCGTGCGACGCAGCACCGCGGCGTCGAACGTGCCACCGCCGAGGTCGTACACGGCGATCGCCGCGCCCTCGGGCACGCGACCCAACGATGCGTAGTGGAGGGCAGCCGCCGCGGGTTCTGCCATGAGCTCGACGTTGGTGATGCCGGCGCGCGCGACTGCGTCGCGCAGGAGGTCGAGTCGGTAGTTCGTGTACGTCGCCGGGTGGGTGACGACCACCGCGTCGGGCGCTGCACCCATCCGTTCGGTCACGACGCTGAGCACGTGCTGGAGCACGAAGCCCATCAGCACCTCGGCCGAGTACGCGACGCCGCCGAGGATCAAGGGCGTCGTGTCACCGAGCCGACGCTTGAACTCGCGAGCGACACGACCGGGTTCGAGCACGCCGCGGGTCTCGGCGCTGTCGCCGACGAGCACCTCGTCGTTCTCACGCGCGAACACGACCGTCGGCAGCACTGCCGTGCGCGTCCCGAGGTTCACTGCCTCGACGCGCCCACCGATGGACACCGCCGCGCTGGTGAACGTCGTGCCGAGATCGACCCCCAGTCCGTATCCCATCTGGCGGCGAAGTGTAGCTACGACGCATTTCACGACCTCACGAGCGGTCTATGCTCCCCCGCCATGGCCAGCAAGTCGTCGTACCTCGAACACCTCGCGAAGGTGTCGCTGTTCTCCAGTTGCTCACAAAAGGACCTGGCGAAGATCGCCAAGGCCGGTGACGAGGTCACGATGCCCGCAGGCTCGTTGATCGTCGATCAGGGCCAGACGGGTCGTGAGGCGTTCGTCGTGCTCGAAGGCACGGTGACCGTCAAGCGCAACGGCAAGAAGGTCGCCTCCCTCGGGCCGGGCACCGTCGTCGGCGAGCTGTCGCTCCTCGATCACGGCCCGCGCACCGCGACGGTGATCACCGAGACCGATTGCACGTTGCTGCTGCTGAGCCAGCGCAACTTCCTCGGCGTCGTCGACGACGTGCCGGCACTGGCGCACAAGCTGCTCGCCAGCCTCGCCGGTCGCATCCGCGACCTCGATCGCCAGTACTACGGCTGATCGGGTGAACCGGTCCGACGGTTAGGGACCGGATTCGCCAGGTGAACTAGCGTCAGGCATGCCATGAGCACGCATGATTCTCCCGCGCCGGTCGACAAGGGCCCCAAGCGCATCAAGCCGCACCAACTGGTCATCGGCATCGGCATCTTCATGGGGGTCTTCACCCTCGTGTCGGGGGTGCTGCCGCAGATCACCAAGTGGCACGGCGAGAAGGCCCCCGCCCGCGAGGTGTTCGAAGGCATCCCCGGCCCGCTCCAGGTGGCTTTCTACACCGTCATCCCGGTGATGCTCATCTGGGGTGCGTTCGCCTTCGCCGATCGCGTGCGCAACTGGGAGCGCGGTGCGCCGGATCGTCGTCGCACGAACACGAAGAACGTCAAGCGTCGCCTGGCCGACTTCCGCGCCGGTGTGTACATGCGCACCCTGCTGCGCGACTCGGCCGCCGGCCTGATGCACTCGATGATCTACTTCGGTTTCCTTGCGCTGCTCGGCGTGACGACCGTGCTCGAGGTGGACCACCAGCTGCCCACCGGCGCCAAGTTCCTCCACGGCAAGGTGTACCTGGCGTACTCGTTCTTCGGCGATCTCGCCGGCACCGTGTTCATGGTCGGCATCGTGTGGGCGATCGTCCGTCGCTACGTGCAGCGCCCGTATCGCATCCGCATCAAGAGCAAGCCGGAGCACGCGCTGATCCTCGGCACGTTCTTCGTCATCGGCGCCACGGGCTTCCTCGCCGAGGCGTTCCGCATCGCCATCTACGGCAAGCCGTCGTACGAGAAGTGGAGCTTCATCGGCTACCCGCTCAGCACGCCGTTCCAGAACCTCTCGTTCGAGACGCTCGACCGCTGGCACCAGATCATGTGGTCGGCGCACGTCGTCGCCTTCGTCGTGTTCCTCGCGCTGCTGCCGATCACGATGCTGCGCCACATGTTCACGTCGCCGCTGAACATGTACCTCAAGGATCGCGATCGTCCGAAGGGCGCGATGCGGGCCATGCCGAACCTGACGGAGACGTCGCTGGAGTCGTTCGGCGCATCGGTCGTCGAGGACTTCACGTGGAAGCAGCTGCTCGACACGGATGCGTGCACCATGTGCGGACGTTGCACGTCAGTGTGCCCGGCGCACGCCACGGGCAAGCCGCTCGACCCGCGCGAGATCGTGTTGAAGACCGGCGAGGTGATGGCGGCCTCGTCGCCGCACGGTCACGTGTCACCGCCGCTGTCGATCGACGGCGAGATCACCATCTCCGCCAACTCGTTGTTCGAGCGGATCACCGCCGACGAGATCTGGAGCTGCACGAGCTGCAAGGCGTGCGACGAGATCTGCCCGGTGAACATCGAGATCCTCGACAAGATCCTCGACATGCGCCGCTACCTCTCGCTGATGGAGAGCAACTTCCCGGCCGAGCTCGGTTCCGCCTACCGCGGCATGGAGAACCAGGGCAACCCGTGGGGCATGAACCAGGGCGAGCGCGCCGACTGGGCCAAGGGCCTCGACGTCGACATCGTCGATCCGGGCGACCCGTTCACCGCCGAGTACCTCTACTGGGTCGGGTGCGCCGGCAGCTTCGACGACAAGAACAAGAAGGTCACCCAGGCGATGGCCAAGCTGCTGCGCCGGGCGGGCATCGACGTGGCCATCCTCGGCCCCAGCGAGATGTGCACCGGCGACTCGGCTCGCCGCAGCGGCAACGAGTACCTCTTCCAGATGCTGGCGATGCCGAACATCGAGATGCTCAACGGGATGGGCGTGAAGAAGATCATCGCCCAGTGCCCGCACTGCTTCAACACGTTGAAGAACGAGTACCCGCAGCTCGGTGGCAACTACGAGGTGATCCACCACACGCAGCTGCTCGAGCACCTGATCGACAACGGCAAGCTCGACGTCAGCCAGGCCACGCTCGAGGAGCGGATCACGTACCACGACTCGTGCTACCTCGGTCGGCACAACGACGTGTACCTTGCGCCGCGCAAGGTGGTCGGCAGCATCAAGGGCATCGAGGTCGTCGAGATGCAGCGCAACGGCACGAAGGGCATGTGCTGCGGCGCCGGCGGGGCTCGCATGTGGATGGAGGAGTCCATCGGCGTGAAGGTCAACGACGAGCGGGCGAAGGAAGCGATCAGCACCGGCGCGTCACGCGTCGCCACCGCCTGCCCCTTCTGCTACATCATGCTCGACGACGGCGTGAAGGCTGCCGGGATGGACGAGACCGAGGTGAAGGTGGCCGACATCGCCATCCACCTGCTCGATGCGATCGAGGCCGGCGAGCGCAAGCTGTCGAACCCCGATGCACCGTTGAACATCCCCGTCGCCGGCGACTGACCGCCCACCTCACGACGGGAAGACGATGTCCTCCGTCTGGGCCAGCGTGTCCAGACGGAAGGCCTGCACGCCGTAGCTGCTGATCGCCACGAGCTCGCCGTCGACCACCATCGTCCGCTCGATCTGGTGCCACTGCATCAGCCGGCCGAGCTCGGTCACGTCGGCATCGCCGACAGTGGCGACGAACGCCGATGAGCAGTCCTCGATGCAGTCGAGGCCGCGCGGCACGACGACCGCACCGGTCTCCGGCCACCACAGGAACGCGTGCGGATCGAACGTGGCGTTGGAGCTGTTGGCGAACGGCAGCGTGTCGAGCAGCTTCGGCGCCGTTGTATCGGTGACGTCGAACAGCGAGAGCTGCACGCCGGTGATCTGTCCGTTGTCGGTGCCGGCGTAGCCGACGGCGAGCAGTCGGTGGTCGTCGATCGGGTGCAGGTAGGTGCTGAAGCCAGGCATGGTCAGCTCGCCCTGCAGCGTCGGCTTCGCCGGGTCGGAGAGGTCGATGACGAACAGCGGATCGACCTGGCGGAAGGTGACGACGTAGCCGCGGTCGCCGACGAAGCGCACGCCCTGGATGCCTTCGCCGCGGCCGAGCCCGCCGAGCGTGCCGATCTCGTCGAGCGACTCGCCGTTGGCCCGCAGCACGTGCACGCCGCTCTCCCGGCTCTGCCCGAACCCGCCGGCGTCGGTGGTCGTGGCGACGCGGAGGACTCCGTCGGACTCGCTCATCGCGTAGCTGTTGAGCACCGAGCCGTCGATGGCGCCGCTCGCCACGTAGCCGGCGCCGCCCTCGGCCGACAGGTCGAACTGGTGGATGGCGGTGCGGACGCTCTGACGCCCGACCGGGACCGTGTCGCCGGTGGCGCCGCTGTCGGGGATCGTCGCGATGTAAAGGTGATCGGTCGACGCGTAGACGGTCTGCGCGGTCGCGACGACGGCGGCTGCGCCGGTCGCGGCCGGTGCCTCGGCGCTGAGGTCGACGCTGGCGACCCACACCGTGGACAGGCCCGAGTACTCGGTCGGGTGGCCGACCTGCTCACACGAGAGCGCCTGCGTCAGCGGGCCCGAGCCGCCGTTGGGGCCCTCGGTGTAGGTGCGCGGTATCAGCGCGTCGGCGGTCGCTGCTTCGATGACCGCCTTGTTCTCCTTCAGGGCCTCGTCCTCGCTGTTGTCGGTGGAGAAGGTCGGCTGCACGAACGGGAGGCGGGTGGCGAAGGGTTGGTCGAGCACGATCCGAGCCACGTGGTCGACCGAGCGAACGGAGATGAACCGACCCTCGAGGTGGGTGCGGCCGAGCAGCTCGAGCACGCCGTTCGTGACCGAGTAGGTGGAGGCGACGGTGTCGCTGTCGGCGCTGCTCCAGTCCTGACCGACGAGGAGCAGCGACGTGCCGTCGAGGATCATGTCGGTCGCGCCGGGCGGGATGGCGAGATCGCTGACCACCGTGCCGCCGTGCACGTCGACGCTGCGCAGGCGACCGCCGATGATCGTGTAGACGAACCGACCGTCGGTCTCGGCGAGGTCGCCTTCGTCGACGCCTTCCTCCTGCGTGTTGGTGGTCGATGTGCCCCCGGTCGTCTGGCCCGCGGTCGTGTCGCCCGTCGGTTGCGCGGGCGTGGTCGCCGCCGGCGTGGTGCCGGCCGACTCCGTCATCACCGGACCACCCGGGTACCAGTACCGCTGTCCGAGCCCGTAGGGCGTCACCCGCTCGAGCATGCGGTCCTTCGACCACGCCAGGAAGTCGTCACACGAGCCGAACTCCTCGAACAGCGCGCTGCCGGCGAGTGACGACTTCTTCGCCGCCGGGCCGCCGGTCGGCGGGGCGCCGGGGCCCGCGGTGGACGACGATCCGGATGAGGAGCACGCGGCCAGCAGCAGCGCACCGCTGCAGGCGACGCGGAGCACGATGGTGGGGCGCATGGGCGTCAGACGTCGCGCCGGCGCACCGTGGTTCCCGTCAATCGCCGACGGCGCGGACCATCCGCTTGTCCGGGATCCACCAGATGATCGACACGCAGGCGTAGAGCGCGTACGAGATCGCCGGGTGGATGTAGGCGCATCCCACACCGACCAGGTACAGCACCACCGACAGCTTGCCCTTGGCGTCGTTGCCGACCGATTCGGCGATCCCCGTGCCCGGGTTGGCGCGGATGATGCTGTGCAGCAGCACGTAGTAGGCCATGCCGGCCAACGTGCCGACCATGCCGTAGAACGCCGCCGGGCCGGGGTCGCCGGGATGCGTGCCGACCCATTCGGTGGCGGCGGGGATCAGCGACAGGCAGAACAGCAGGAACATGTTCGACCACATCACCGAGTTGCTCATCCGCTTGCAGACGCGGAACGTGTGGTGGTGGTTGTTCCAGTAGATGGCGATGAAGGCGAAGCTGAGCGCGTAGGCCAGGAACGTGCCGAGGCGGTCGCGCAGGTCGCGCAGCGCGCCACCCTCGGGCGCGGCGATCTCGAAGGCCATGATCGTGAGGATGATGGCGAGCACGCCGTCGCTGAACGCCTCCAGTCGCGAGGTGCTGCCGAAGATGCCGTGGCGCTCGCTGCTCTCGGGGCTGGTGTCGCTCACGGGCGCAGCTTGCCCTCGATGTCGAGCACGTGGTGCAGGCGGTGCGGCTCGGGGACCGGCCACTGACGCATCGGGTCGATGAGGTAGGCGCTCATCCCGGCAGCGATCGGGCCGACGTAGTCCGGCTCGTACGTGTCGCCGACGAAGGCGACGCGTTCCGGCGGGCAGTCGCACTTCGTCAGCGCCTGCTCGTAGATCGACGGGTGCGGTTTGCGGTGACCGTGATCGACCGAGAGCAGCACGAAGTCGAACGCCGCAGCCATGCCGAGCTCGTCGAGCAGCGACGGCACCATCGCCGGGTCGTACGTGTTCGAGACGACGCCGAGTCGATGCGTCTCGTGCAGTCGGGTGAGCATGTCGGCCGCATCGGGTACGGCGTGCACGCCGATGCGCCAGTCGACGAGGAACACGTCGACGAGTTGTTGCAGTTGCAACGAGTCGAGCTGCAGCTCGACGCTGGACGCGTACGCCGCGGCGATCTCGAGCATCGAGTGCTCCTCGTGCGAGGCGGCTGATCGGTGCTCGAGCGTGGTGGATGCGACGTCCCATTGCTCGACGAACTCATCGTGCGACGCCGTCGATCCCCACGCGGCGATGAGGTCGTGCGTGCGCGGGTAGGCGACCGCGGTGCGGTCGGGTTCGTAGGTGACGAGCGTGCCGAAGAAGTCGAAGAGGACGACGTCCACCGGACCGTTCAGCAACGACATGCGTCAGTCGCGGAAGTTCTCGAAGTAGCGGCTGGGCGTCGGGCCGCGCTGGCCTTGGTACTTCGAGCCGCGGGCGCCCTTGCCGTACGGGTTGTCCGCCGGCGAGGTCATCATCATGAAGCTCACCTGGCCGACCTTCATCCCCGGGTACAGCGTGATCGGCAACGTGGCGATGTTGGTCAGCTCGAGCGTGATGTGCCCGTCGAACCCCGGGTCGATGAACCCCGCCGTGGAGTGGATGATCAGCCCGAGCCTGCCGAGCGACGAGTTGTGCGTCGGGATGTACGACCGCGTTGCCAGGTACATGCCGGTCGACGAGTCGACCTCGATGCACCGCACCGGCACACTCGGGATCGCACGGACAGCCGTGATCATCCTGTGCGTGGCGCTCGAGTCGACGACGACTCGATAGCGAGGGGCGTCCTCGATCTCGCTCGAAGTCCTCACCTTCTCGATCGTGGCGACCATGCCGAGCCGACAGGCGAGCTCGTGCGCATCGACAGCGTCGGCCTCGATGTCGAACAGCGTTGTCGCGCACTCCCTAGGGAGTGTGCGCGCATCGTCGACCGGCGCAGCCAAGTGGATCGCGTGCTCATCCTCCAATGAGTCGGCGATCTGTTCCGTCGTGCGGATCGAGCCCTCTCGCTTGGCTCGACGATCGCGCTTGTCCGTGGTCACCCACTGGTGGCCGGCGTCTGCGATGAGCACGGTGCCGTCGGAGAAAGTCAGCTCGAAGCACGGGCGGTCGAACATGACCTCCGTGACGTCCTTGATGCGGACCGGGACCCCGGTGTCCGAGAAGACGTAGTCGCCGACGCGAAGATCCGCCATCGTGCGCATCCCGTCTGGCGTGGGGATCTCGGTGCCGAGCGCGAGTGCCTTGCCATCGATCCGCGCCACCATGTCGTCGGCGACGCCGACGCGTTCGAGGGTGCTGCCGAGGACGAACTCACCGGGGTGCAGCATGAACACGCCGTCGGCCGGGATCTCGACCAGCTCGGTGAGCGCGGTCATGTCGTCCTTGACGTCGATGACACGAGCTGTGTGGTTGCGAAACACCCGGAACAGGTTCGAGATCTTGACGTCGATCGACGACGGCTGGATGCACGCCTCGTCGAAGGGTTCGATGATGATGCGGCCGGCGGCCAGCTGCTCGCGCAGGGTTCGGTCGGAGAGGATCACTCGCTGGACGGTAGCCGCTGCACGATCTCCACGACCTCGCCCGTGTCGAGGAACAGGTTGCCGTCGGTGGTGTCGACGCGAGTCATCCGCCCGCGCAACCCCATGGGCAGGACTTGATTGACGAAAGGGCCCGGCTGACCATCCTTGGCCAGCTGCGTCCCCGGCTGCAGCTGCTCGACGGGGACGCGCCCAAGGGCGTACCGGATCGGTTCGGGAGCCGCAGGTTCCGGTAGCGGCGCAGGCAGGTGCTTGCGATTGCGTCGCATGGTGGCCTGTACCCGGCCTGGCCGCCCTGGAACCGTCGCCGCTAAGCTCGTCGACCGTCTGCGGGTGTAGTTCAGAGGCAGAACATCAGCTTCCCAAGCTGAGAACGCGGGTTCGATTCCCGTCACCCGCTCCAGAGAGCCGATGCGTGGGAATGACCGGTCGTACGATTGCCGTGTGGCACACCACTCGACCGATCGAGTCGGCGACGACGAGGCTGGCGTCGCTGCGTATCACTGGATCTTCATCGCGAGCGGAACAGATCTCAGCGCTCGCACGGCCGAGCAGTGGCTTCGATCCGTGTGGGAGGACGCACCCACCGCTCTCCGCCTGTTCCTGCGGTTCGGGTGGCGGTTCGGTCTCGGCCTCCGTCTGGGACCGGCTGGTTCCGCGCACGTCCTGGGATGGCACATCGACGAGAAAACGGACAGCACGGTGGTCGTCTCGGCCAGATCGCGGATCCTGTCGGCGACGAACACGCTCACCGCCGAGAGCAACTCGATCAGCTGGCAGACCGATGTCCGATATCTGAACCGCATCGGCCGAATGGTCTGGCTCCCCGCAGCGTGGGTCCATCAGCGAATCGTGCCGTGGTCCGTCCGGCGCACGATCCGCTCGCACGCATGACCCGATGCCGACGCTCGAGGAATGCGACGTCCTTCGGAGGAGACCACCGTGACGGCTCACGCCTGCCAGGCAACTCGATCTTGACCGCCGCAGCCCGCGCGTGCGATGAAGAGCGCGCCCACGAGTGTGTGCTGATTCCGATCCTCACCGGCGTGGTTACTTCAAAGAGTGAACGTCGAGCGTCGCCCGAGCATCAGTTGTTCGGGCGGCGACTGATCGGGGGCAGTGAGCGACCGCCGTCTCCTCGGGCCACCCAGGTGGCTACCGCGGCCCGCGACGGCAGGTTCAGCTTCGTGAGGATGTGGCTCACGTGGGACTCGATGGTCCGCTCGGACACGTACAACCGACGGGCGATCTGCGCGTTCGTGTCACCGGAGCCGATGGCATGCGCCACCTCTCGTTCCCGCGGCGTCAGCACACCGCCCCGTTCCTCCAGCGCGTGACGGGCCGAGCGGGCATCGGCGATGAAGTCAGGTGCCCCGATCGCAGCCGCTTGGGTCTCGGCCGCGTCGAGGTGACGCGCCGCGCTGTCGTCACCGACGAGGGCTGCGAGTCGACCGAGGACAAGCGACACCGGCCCGCTCGACGGGGTCTGGACGGGTCCCACCACGTGCAGACCCTCGTACGGAGACAGCATCCGAAAGATCACGGCGGCTGAGGCTCGGTCACCGAGCGCGAGGGCCAGGCTGGCGTGTCCCTCGTTGACCACTGCCCACTCGGGCGCTCGCTCGGGGACCCCTTCGAGGCGCGGCGCCAACGAACGCCAGATGTCGGCGGCCTCGTCCATCATCCCTCGTGCGACCAACAACTGGGCTCGCCATCCGCGAGCTTCCATCGGGGCGTGACGCAACACCTCGCGGACCGCCTCTTCAACCGGCACCAGGCGCTCACCTGTTCTGAGAGCGACCCGCGTCTGGAGGACCAGATGCACGAACGGAGCCTCAGGAATGGATCGCTCCTCACCGAAAGCCGCCGCACGATCCGAGTGGGCCAACGCCTCACCGTGCTCTCCGTCGAGGTGCGAGAGCGACGCCCAGGTGGCAAGGCGCCACCACTGCCACCAGCCGTTGTCCATTCGGTCGATCAGGCCGCACAGGTCGAGCAGTTCGGCATCGAGATCGGCCCGACGGCCCAGTTGGCTGAGGCCGTCGAGGCGCCACGCCCGGCCGGTCGCCAGCAGTTCGTCATCACCCGTCGTCTCACCCAGCGCGATCATCTCGTCGGCGAGGTGCAGGCGCGCCTCGACGTGGCGGAGGTGCACGAGCTCCTCATGACGGGCCCGCAAGAGGCCGGCTGCGGCTGCTGGATCGCCGGACGGAAGCCCGGTGTCGACGAGCTCGATGCCATCACCGGACCACGGGTTCGCCATCGTGGCGATGACCGACCGCAGGGCGACGACCGTGTCCGCGGGCCCGCCGTCGCCGATCAACCGGAGCGCCCGCTCCGCCAACGCGCGCTGGCGCGCACGCAGCGACCACGACCCGATCCGAACTGCGGGGAGCAGCAGCGCGGCCGCCGCCACCATCTCCTTGTCGCCCTCCGCAATCGCAGCACGTGACACCGCCTCACAGTGCGCCAACGCTGCCTCGACATCGCCCGAGCGCGAGAGATCTTCTGCTTGCCGCAACGTCGGAGTTCGCACTGTTCCCATCTGACCAATGCTCGCGAATCCGTACTTCCACGGAGGCGCTCGTCGAGAAGGTCATCGTACCTTTCGTCGATGACCGCCTCCGTTCTGCCAACTCGACCTTCGACGTCTCGCCGCATCGGCGCTGCCTGCCTGCTCGCCGCACTCGTCGGGGTGGCATACGTCGCCGTGATGCTGGTCATGGATCCCTCGGTCGGCGACGACCGATACTCCTACCCTCAGTCGCCCACTGGCTTCCGCTTCGGGCAGGTCCTGTTGGCCGTGCAACACGTTCCGCTCGTCCTCGCCCTCATCGCGCTGGCGAGGCTCGTTCCGACCGAACGCGCTCGACGCAGCGTGATGGTCGGCGCGGCCGGGATGGGTCTCCTCGCGATCGTGGAACTGATCAACATCGCGGCCGCTGATGAGCCCAGTGACAGCTCGACCGCAACGCTCATCTCGACCCTCTACGCCCTCCCCACGCTCGTGATCGGGGCGGCCCTGGTGGTTGCGGGGCTCGCAGTGATCCGTGGAGGGTGGAACGTCCCCGTCTGGATCCGGTGGCTGCCGCTCGCGCTCGGCGTGTACATGTTCGTTCCGCTGACCCCAGCACTCGCCCTGTCAGCAGATGCCGGTCGGGTGGCGCTGGGTGGATGGATGTTGCTGTACGCCGCACTGGGCATCGCCTTGCTCACCGAGTCCGACTGACGCGGGCTGCGATCTGCCGGGGCTCAGCGATCGTCCACGAGCCCGGCTCTGCGGGCGGCGACGATGGCCGCGGCGCGATCCGCGAACTGGAGCTTCGCCAGGATGTTGGAGACGTGGTTCGCCACCGTCTTCGTGGCGAGGTTGAGCGTGCGGGCGATCGCATCGTTGCGGTGACCGTCGGCGATCAGGCGGAGCACGTCGAGCTCTCGATCGGTCAGCTGCGGGAACGGCTGGCGTTGCGCCACCGGCGCGGCGAACGAGGCCAGCACCCGCTCGGCCGCACCCGAACCGAGGATCACCTGGCCGGCGGCGACGGCATGGATCGCACGCACCACCTCGTCCTGATCGGCGCCCTTGAGCAGGTAGCCGCGGGCACCGGCGCGCAGCGAGGAGAACACCATGTCGTCCTCCTCGTACATCGTCAGCACGAGCACGGCGACGCTCGGGCAGGCCGCTGCGATTGCGCGTGTGGCGTCGATCCCGTTGCCATCGGGCATCTGCAGGTCCATCAGCACCACATCGGGAACCATCGCGATCGCCTGCTCGACGGCTTCGGTGCCGCCCCCCGCCTCGCCCACGACCTCGAGCCCGGCGACGGTGCCGAGCAGGGCGCGCAGGCCCGAACGCACGACGGCGTGGTCATCCACGATGAGCACCCGCACCGCATCGCTCATGCGAGCACCGGCAGTCGTGCTGACACCCGTCCGCCGCCGCCGACGTTCGGGCCGACCAACAGCTCGCCGCCGATCTCGGTGGCTCGATCCGACATCGATGTGATCCCGACACCGGCGACCCACGGGCCGGACTGCGACCCGTCGTCCACCACATCGATCTCGAGGTCATCAGCTCGTTGCAGTCGCACGCGCACCGACGTCGCGTGCGCATGACGGGCGGCGTTCGTCATCGCCTCGAGCACGATGCGGAAGGCCGCCACCTCGACGGCCGCGGGCAGGCTGCTCAGATCACCCTCGTGCTCGACGGTGATGGCCAGTCCGTTGAACCGTTCGGCCTGCTGCGCGATCGAGCCGACGAGTCCGAGCTCGTCGAGCACGGGTGGACGCAGCGCGTCGACCAAGCGCCTGATCTCATCGAGCGCACGGGTCAGCTCGGCACGTGTCTGCACGAGCGCGTCGACCGCCACCTGCGGATCCGATGTGATCGTGTTCCGGGCGACATCGGTCATCAACGCCACGCCGGTCAGCACGGGGCCGAGGCCATCGTGCAGGTCGCGGCGCAACCGCCGGCGCTCCTCCTCGCGGACGCGCACGAGGCGATCGCGGCTCTCTCGCAGCAGCACCGCCGAACGGGCCCCGTCGACGAGCGAGCCGAGGTGCGGTGCGACCGCCATCAGCGCCGCGCGGTCGCGGTCGCCCAGTCGATCCTCGCCGCGTCGCGGCTGCAGCACGAGGTGCCCGATGGACCGTCCGAGGTGCAGCAGCTCGACGGTCTCGGGCTCGACGTCGGCCTGCCTGGTGCCGGACTCGGCGAGCAGCCCCTCGACGTTGGGAACGTCGATCGCGATCCATGGCAGTCGCAACCCTGCCGCGACGTCGTCGACCACGGCCGCGACCATCTCGTCGGGGGTGGTCCTGGCGACCACGCGACGGGCCACGGCCTCGACCACACGGTCCGGGCGATCGCGATCGCCGTAGATGAAGCGGATCACACCACGACCGATTCGTTCGCGCAGCGGCAGCGCGAGGAGGGCGACGGCAACCGCGGCCACCGGACCGAGCGACGCGCTGAACAACCCATCGCCCACCGTGACGATCGATGCGTACGTCACCAAGAGCAGGCCGATCAGCAGCGAGGCGACCAGCGCCCGCTCGAAAAGCGTGTCGATGCCGAACAGGCGATCGCGCAAGATCACCCACACGAGGGCGGCGATCTGCAGCACCGTCACCCACTGGCCGACACCGATCGCCAGGCCCGGGTTGGCGATGAGCAGCGTCACCCACAGCCCGCCGAACACGAGCACGAAGATCGTCCGCATCGAGCGGCGCGCGTCGCCCGTCGACTCCCGCCAGCGCATCGCCAACAGGATCAACGTCGGCACGAGCGTCGGGACGAGGAGCGCGAAGGGCAACGCCTCGGGCAGATCGAGGCCGGAGCCGAACGGGAACTCGGCGCCGGCCAACGGGTTGTCGGAGAGGTCGAGGCGTGTGACCATCCCGGCCGCGACCCCGCACAACGCCAGCGTCATCGTGCCCCACACAGCCACCCGGCGACCCCGGCCGCGCGGCAGGCGCCCGTCGGGCGCGGTCAGCAGCATCCAGGTCTGCGCCGGCACCTCGAGCGGTAGCACCCACGAGAGGAGCCACACCGACAGGTTCCCGAAGGGCAGGTCGTGGCCGACGACGAACACCTGCAGCGCCCATCCCTGCGCGAGCAGGCCGACGGCGTGGCCCAGCGCAGCAACGGTGCACCACACCGACCACCCGGTCTCCGGGCGACGCACCAGGGCCAGCGCGGCGACGATGAAGATGCACGCGCTGAGCGCCTGGCTCCACCAGAAGGTGGACGACGGTTCGGGCACGATGGTCGCGGAGGTGACGTCGCGGTTGAGCACCGCCAGCCACAACCCCGCGACGATCGCCAGCCCCGCGATCGCGCAACCCGCGAACGTCACGCCGCGCAGCACGCGCACGCGCCGCACGGTGGTTCCCTCACGATCGACGACGAGGGAGCCGGGAGAGATCCGCGTCGCGCTCACCATCGACACTCTGCCACGCAGCTCCGAGTCACTCGGACGCGTCGCCGGCGCACGCATCGATCCCCAACGCGGCCGCGCGCTGGTTGGCGTCGGCGAACGGGTCCGAGTCGTCGAGCCAGAAGCCGGCGCCTTGTTCCTTCACGGTGCTCTCGGCGGTGCGCACGGCGGCGAGCATCGCATCGACGTCGTCCGAGATCGAATCCGGCGGCTGCAGAGCGGCGAGGTCGTCGATCTCCTTGTGCAGCACGCCGAGCAGCCCGTCGGTGGCGGTCTGGCGCTCGGCCTCGGTGGCGGAGTCGAGCTTCGGGAAGATGGCCTCGAAGATCGGCTGCAGCTCACCCTCGGCTGCCGTGCACACGGCGTTTGCCTTGTCGCGGTACTGGGCCTCGGTGAGCTGACTCTTCTTCGCATCGGACCCACAGGCAGCGCCGGTGGCCACGAGCAGGATGCAGGCCGGAGCGAGCCGGCGGAGGGAGTGGTGCTTCGTCATGCGATCACCATGCACGTGGAGCGTTCCCGGGTGGAAGGGGGCGGGTTCCCGACGGTCTCGGGAGATCTGTGCCGCTCGCTGCAGGCTCAGGCGGTTGCGACGGCGACGGGATGGTCGTCGTGCCACCGAAGCGCACCGGGCGACGGCCAGAGCGGACCGATGATCACGCGGGACGGGTCGCAGGTGATGGACGTCAGCCACTGCCACGCGGCATCGGGTTCGAAGTGCTGCGCCGGGCACGGGCCCGTGCCGAGGTGCAGCGGCGTGACGGCAAGGTGGCCGACGAACGTGGCCGCATCGCCGACGTGGAACGCGCAGTGGCCGACGTTGTGCATGCCGGTCCACTCGGCGGTCACGCCAGGCGCCAGTCGCTCGCCGTCGCTGAACGTGTCCACCAGCCCGCCGTCGATGAGGGCTCGGAACGCGGTCGCGAGCTCACCGTCGGGCGGAGACTCGTCGAACGACTGCAGTGCACGTTCGCTCATCAGCAGGCGGGCGTAGGGGAAGAACGGCCGCCACGCGTCCTCATCGTGCACTGCGCTCAGCCCGATGGACTCGATGTGCGACAGCAGCACGGTGTCGATCGACTCGATCGGGATGCCCGCAGCTGCGAATGCTGCGGCGTACGCGGCCTGGTGCGCACCGGTGCTGTCCGGGTCGTGGAGGATCTCGTCGATGTTGCCGCTCGGGTCGACGGCGATGTGCCGACCGGCCGTGCTGATCACCCACACGCAGCTCGCCGCGCGCACCTGTCCGTCCTCGGCCCACGTCGGCGATCCCCACGGCACCGCACGAACCTCGTCGGGGGTGAGGCCCACCGCATCCGGATCGATCGCCGCATCGACGTAGAGCACTCGCGTGAGGCGAACGTCGCCGAGCTCGATCACGGTCGTCATGCGCGTCACCTCACCACAAGATCAGTGGCGACGCCAGCGAATAGGGCGAGTCAGCGAGTGACGGGGAGCTTGCGGGTGAGGGTCGGGATGATGATCGCCGCGGCAAGCAGATGGGTCGCCACGAGCACGACCTTGGTGGCCGTGTCGTCAGGCGCAGCGATCGCCGGGATGAGCGACAGGGCGGCACCGGCGGTCGAGACGATGAGGAACCGCCGGCGATCGCGCAGGACGCGGGCCAGCACGACGCCAAGCGCAGCGGCGACGAGCGTCCACCACGCGAATGCGGCGATCGGAACAGCTGCTCCCTTGATCTCGAGGCTGACATCGGCGGCGCTGGCGATGGCTGCCACGACGGTGGTGCCGACCGCGGCGATCGCGCCCGCGAGCGCACCGCGTCGAGCGAGCCGCCGGTGCGGTGGTCCGTCGGCGCGACCGGTGCGTCTCGAGTGACGTGTTGGTCAGTGCTCATCGAGCGATCGCCCCGTTCAGGTGCGTGGCGAGGTTGTCGAGCATCTCGCCCCAGCCGTTGACCATCTCGGCGAAGAACTCGTGCTCCCAATCCGCGCCGCTGCCGTACGAGCTCGACACGACGCGGATCACGGTGCTGCCGCCCGACGCAGCCTCGATGAGGAACTCGGTCGCCAGCGGCGTGATCGACGGCAGGTCGTCGTACACCTGCGACAGCGGTACACCGATCGTGGCGAACCACGTCGCCATGTCGGGCGCGATGTCCTCGATGTTCGCCGCGAGCGGCCACGGCTCGTCGTAGGCGAATCGCTGGTTCGGCGCGTAGGCGGTGACGACACCGGTCAACCGGGAGTCGCCGAGATCGAACGACACCTCACCACCGACCCGCGGGTCCAATCGGGTCGGCACCATCCACGCCGAGATCCCATCGGCAGTGGCGATGGCGTCCCACACCTGTTCCGGTGTCGCAGCCACCTCGTAGGTGCGCTCCATCCGGTGCTCGACGCGGTTGGGTTCGTTGGACGTGGTCATGCGTGCTCCTCGGGTCGGGGGTAGGACGAGATGGTGAGACGATGCGGACGCCCGTCGTCGTGGTGGTAGCGAGCGACGAGTGCGGCGATCGCGGATTGCAGATCGGCAGCGAACGCGGTGCGATCGTCGGCCGACTGGAAACCGATCACCGTGTCGACGGTGAGGGTCGGCAGACGTGTGCCGGTCGCTGCCACGCTGCCGGCGATCGCACCGACCTCGGAGACGGCCCGCGCGTTCACGGCGATCAGGTAGTCGGCGGAGAGCCGATCGGCCACGGTGTTCGGATCGATGGCAGCGCCGTGCACCACGTGCGGTGACACCACGAGGTGGCGCGCTGACCGCTGCACCACCCGTTCGGTGATGCCACCCCACGAGCGCTCCTCGGCCAGCTCGACCAGCCCGTGGGCCTCCAGCGCCTTCAGGTGGTAGTTGACCTTCTGACGGGTCAGCCCGACCGCCGCGGCCACGGTCGTCGCCGACCCCGGTTCGGTCAGCGCGTCGAGGATCGAGGCCCGGATCGGATCCAGCGCCACCTCCACGGCGGCTGCATCCGCCAGCACTCGAACGTCGTCCATGGACCACACGGTACGCCTTGACAATAAATCTTGTCAAGGCGCTATCGAACGACGCGGTACTCCACGAGCAGCTTGCCGGCCGGCGACGTCGCGCTCCGGATCGTCTCCAAGCGCTGGGCGGGCAGGGCGTCGAGCAAGCGACGGCCGCTGCCGGCGATCGCCGGGATGATCACCAACTTGAGCTCGTCGACGAGCCCGGCCGCCAGCAGCGCCTGCGCGACCGAGATGCTGGCGTGCACGGCGATGTCTCCGCCGGGCTGCTCGCGCAGCTCACGCACGAACTCGATCAGGTTGCCGTCGATGATGCTCGCGTTCGTCCACTCGAGATCGAGCGGGGTCGAGGTGGCGACGAACTTGGCGACCGAGTTGATGAAGGTCGCGTACGGCTCGATGGTGCTCGTCGGCCAGAACTCAACCCACTCGTCGTAGCTGCGTCGTCCGAGGATGACGGCGTCCTGCGCGCCGAGCGCCTCGGCCATGAACGCGTCCATCACGTCGTCGTCCCATTCGGTGAGGAACGTGTCGGGAGCCTCGACGACACCGTCGAGGGACACGAAGTACGACACGACGACCTTGCGCATGATCACGACCTCCGGTGTTGGTGTTGCTGGGTAGACGTCCTGGACATCCTCGACTCATCGACGAGTGTCGGCGAGCAGTCGATCGACTCGGCCGGCGGCATCCTCCACCGCCCGCCAGTCCTCCGTGAACGCCAGGTACTGGAGGCTGCCAAGTGCGATGTGCAGCTCGTACAACGGAACCAGCCGATCGATGTCGTCGTCGGGGAAGTGCGCGCGTGCGAGACCGAGCACGTGCTGACGATCGATCGCGGGGAACCACGGGATGCAGAACGTCATCCAGGCGACGTCGTAGAGCGGATCGCCGGCCAGCGCGTTGCCCCAGTCGAAGACGGCGGTGACCTCGTCGTCCGGACCGACGAGGTGGTTGAGGAGCAGATCTGCGTGCACAAGGCCGCGCACGTCCGGGAGGTCCGTCGCGCCGGTTCGCAGCGCATCGCAACCGAGACGGAACGCTTCGCTCGCGTGCGCGTGCGACGAGATCTTGCGCCGCCAGCCGACCAGTCTCAGCTCGTCGCGGTCCGCCAGCCCGCACAGAAACGCCGGCCACGTGGCGGCGGGAGCATCGCCGTTGAACGACTGCCAGATCCCGAAGCCGCTGCCCGGAAGGGTCACCCGGCGCATCGAGGCGAGCACGTCGAAGAGACGCTCGGTCACTGCACGAGCCCGCGATGGGTCGAGGTCGGCCAGCTTCGTGCCGTGATGGCGTTGGGAGACGATGTAGTGGCGGTCGAACGCCTCACCGATCTCGAGCACCTCCGGCACCGGCAGCCCGGGTTCGTGCCACGTCGAGGCGATCTGCTCCTTGGCGAAGTCCTCGCGGTGTTGGCCGAGGCGCAGCACGAGCTCGCGCCCGTCGGCGACGAACGAGTGCGCGCTCGACCAGGCCCCACCTTGCAGCTCGGACACGTCGCTCACCGGCCCGAAGCGCTCGCCGAGGAACCGGCCGATGTCGGCGAGAGACGGGCTCATCGCCACCCATCCTGCACGAGCAGCCAGTGCACCTCGCCGTCACGACACGCAGATGCAGAACGGGTGGCCGGCGGGGTCGAGGAAGACGCGGAACGTCGTGCCCGGCTGGTGCTCGGCCTTGGTGGCACCGAGCTCCAGCACGGCCCGTTCACCGATGTCGAGATCGTCGACCATGACGTCGATGTGGAACTGCTGCGGGACGTCCTGGCCCGGCCACTGCGGTCGCCGGTAGTCGTCGACGCGTTGGAAGCAGATGCACTGGTCACCGGCAGCGTTGCGCACCTCGCCCCACCCCTCGTCGGAGGTCTTCCTCCAATCGAGCAGGGTGCCGTAGAACTCGGCGAGACGGCCAGGGTCGTCGCAGTCGAGGATGAACGAAGGGAAGCGTGCGATTGCCATGCGACCGACCGTACGCATGGTTGCGGACAGGATCGGACCGGGTGTCTCGGCTCAGGGCTCAGGCAGGCGGCGTCGATGCCTTGGCGCGGGCCTCGGCCGCCGTTGCTCCCGGCAGGATCTCGGGGAAGCACCACGTCGCACCTGCGGCCGACAGCGCGTCGGGATCGGGATGCGTGCCACCGACCAACACGACGTCGATCTCGCCCGCGGCCAGATCCCCGGCTCGCAGAGCGGTGCTGATGTGCTCCGGCGTCCAGACCTCTGCATCGACGAGAGCGAGCCCTTCCAACCCGTGCCGTCGCACGCGTCGCGGGCCGGCGGTGAAGGCGGCTCGTCCGGCGATCCAGATCGGAACGCGAGGCTGCTGCACGCCGGCGGCAGTGGTCACCCGTCCGCCCGCGCTCGCGACAGGCCCACCGGCGAGCATCTCCTGCAGCTGGCCGATGCCGGCATCGAGTGCCACGGCGCGAGCGCGGTCGTCGACCACCGGCTCGTCGAACACCGAGTACTCGCCGTAGCTGTCGACGCCCAAGCCGAGACCGAGCACCATGCGCCCGCCGGAGAGGCGATCGAGCGACGTCGTCGCCTGCGCCACGAGCTGTGGCCGCCGACGCGGCAACGCTGTCACCATCGTGCCGATGAGCACGCGCTCAGTCGCCGCGGCGATCGCCGCAAGCGTGACGAACGGGTCGGCGAACGGGACCAACGTGCGGTTCCACAGGTGGTCCCAGACGAACACGCCGTCCCACCCGGCCGACTCGGCAGCGACCGCCAGCTCGGCGATCAACGCGGGGTCGGCGAGGTCACCGGACAACGAGATCGACAGGCCCCAACGCACGGCGAGACGGTACCAACCGTCGGGTACCGTCTCGTGATGACCGCGGATGATGCAGCACAGCCTGAGGCACCCGACGTGTACGTGGTGCTCGACGCGGTGGACGTCGACGTCGTCGCCGCGTTCTGGGTGTCTGCGTTGCGCTACCGCCAGGTCGACCGCCTCGAGCAGTACGCCGTGCTCGTGCCGCAGGAGGGCGCCGCTGGCTCGGTGTTCCTCGTGCAGGGCGTCCCGGAGGGCAAGCAGGTGAAGAACCGCATGCACCTCGATCTGCATGTCACCGACCCGGAGGCAGAGGCCACTCGCCTGGTCGGGCTCGGAGCCACTCGTCTCGGCGAGGGGACGCTCGGTGACATCAGGTGGATCACGATGGCCGACCCTGAGGGCAACGAGTTCGACATCGGTCAGCGCTGACAAGGCTTGGGTTCGCTCTGCTCGGATTTCTTTCGGGCTGTTGATCAGGTGCGATCCGGTCGATCTCGGTGAAGGCTGTTGATCGCGGCTCGGCGATGAGGCTCCTATGTCAAGGCAGCGAGTTCGTTGAGGAGGATTCGGTGGAGTTGCCGCCCCGGTTGAGGCGCACCCTGCTTGAGGCTCGATGGGACAGCGAGGCCGAATTCGACAGTGACGCCTTCGTCGCGATCAACGCCGCCGCCTTCTTCGTCGGCGGACAATCGCCCTGACCAACCTCGTCCATTCCTCATGTGTCCCGCGTCTGGGTGCCGCGGGCGATGGACATCAGCGTCTCTACTGGTCACCATACGGGGGTGCCAGTTGGCCGATCCGCCCTCGTGTCCCTCATGCTTGCGACTGTCATTGGAGGTTGCTCCAACACGTCGTCGGGTCAACCAGACGGCACAGCCAAGCCGTCGGGCGCGACTGCGGCGACGAGTTCGACGGTCGCTTCATCGTCGAGAGGCACAACGGGTTGCGAGAGCGCCCCCGAACAGACGGTTCCGGCGAGCGACGAGCAAGACGAAATTGTCAAGATCTCGGTCTTTCCGTGGCCGGAAGGAGTCATAGCAAGTTTCGACTTCAGCCCCAGTTCACCGTACACATCACCTGACGATGTCGTCGATGCGTTCGAGTTGGCGAAGGCGTCAATGACCCTTCCGCTGCCTCCACCCATCGACAGGGGCTGCTGCGACTCGCCTGCGTTCGTTCTCGCAGTCACGTTCGCATCAGGCGGCAACGCCATCTACGGGCCGTGCGAGATGCCGGGCGACCTGACGAACATCACGAGCACGCTGTACAACGCTGCGGTGTAGACGGCGTGAGGAGGGCGGCTGATCAGACCTCACCATCGGCGAGCACTGAAGGACGAAACGGTCAGGTGTCGGCGTCGCCTCGGGTCAGGCCGAGCGTCAGGATCAGGTCCTGGTGGAGCTCCATCCACACGTCGTGGTACGACTCCGACAGCGGGCGGGTGAGCGCGGTGGCGTCGCCGGCGGCGAAGCGGTCGCAGGCACGGCGGAGACGCGGGGAGTACCAGGCGACGCGGGTGAAGGCGGGCGCGTGCGCGTCGAGCACCTCGGCGACCTCCTCGTGGGTCTGCTGCACGCCCTCGACGACGGCTGCGTCGTGGGCGGCGTCGGTGTGGTCGTTCATCTCACCGTTGCGCATCTGCCAGTCGGTGCACAGCTGCTTGAGTCGCAGGTTCAACGGCATGAACGCCTCGTGCAGCACGTGCAGCGCGCCGTGGTCCGCGGTGGCGCGGTGCGCGACGAGCAGCTCCTCGTGGTGCGCTGTGCCGGTGGGCGTCAGCCGCCAACCGGAGACGGCGCCCTCGCGGTAGCGGACGAGCTCGCGCGCATGGAGCGCGTCGAGCGCGGCGGCGACGTCGTCGTGCGGTCGCGTCTGCATCTCCGCGATCGCCGGTGCGGTGGCGAAGCCCTTGACGCGCAAGGCGTGCAGGACCTCGAAGTGGTTGTCAGTCATGGGTGGTTCCTCCGTTCACGATGTCAGCGGCTGAGCCGGACGACGTCGAGGTTGCCCTCGGACCACGTGACCACGAGCCGGCGGAACCTGATGCGCCAACCGTCGGGCGTGCGCACCAGCTCGTCCTCGTAGCGGCCGGCGATCACGTAGAGGTGCCCGCCACCCACGGCGGCCTCGCGCACGTGTTGCGAGTGCAGGTAGCAGCGGCACGTGGCCGTGTCGCCATCGACGGCGACCATGTGGTTGGTGACGGTGTGCTGGGTGGCGTCGAGCGGCTCGATGGCGCGTGAGATCCGCGCCCGGATCGCGTCGCGGCCTTCGAGCAACGGCGAGCGCAGCTCGGCGGTCGCCTCGGGCAGGAACACGGTGTCCAGGCCGGCCCAGTCGCGCGAGTCCAGCGACCAGCAGTAGCGATGAGTCAGATCGATGATGTCGTCGCGGTCGCTCATGTCCCCAACATCCCTCCGTCGATGGCCAGCGCGTGGCCGGTGGTGAACGAGGACGCGTCGGAGCACAGCCACAGCGCCGCCTGGGCGATCTCGTCGGGCGTGCCGAAGCGGCCGAAGCGCGAGAGCCGCTTGGCGACCTCGTCGGGGTCGCGACCTCGTCGCTCCATCGCACCGCGCAGCATCGGCGTGTCGATCGTCCCCGGGCAGATGGCGTTCACGCGGATCCCCTTCGCTGCGTAGTCCATCGCCGCGCTGCGGGTCAGCCCGAGCACGGCATGCTTGCTGGCGGTGTACGCCGGCTGGTTCGGCTGTGGCCGCACCGAGTTGGTCGAGGCGATGTTGACGATGCTCCCCCGCGCCGGCCCGTCGTTGGCGGCCATCGCTCGCAGCTCGGCCTTCATGCAGCGGAACAGCGACTTCACGTTGACGTCCATGATCCGGTCGAAGTCGTCGTCGTCGCATTCGGCCAACGGCACCATCTCGAACTCGATCCCGGCTGCGTTGACGGCTCCGTCGAGACGACCGAACCGAGCCACCGCGGTGTCGACGAGACTCGACACGACCGCCGCGTCGGTGATGTCGCCGGCAACGACGGCGACGCGGTCCGCGCCCGATGGCAACGCCGCGACCAGTGCGTCGAGCGACTCGACCGAACGGTCGCTGATGACCAAGGACGCTCCCTCGGCGACGAACAGCTCGACGATCGAAGCACCCATGCCACCGGCCGCACCGGTGATCACCACCACCCGTCCATCCAGCGCGCTCATCGCCCTGCCCCCACGCGACCACGTGCGGCAGCGGCGGCTGCGTGCAGCCCACTGAGGTAGCCGAACACCATCCCCGGCGCCAGCGTGCCGCCGGCACCGCCGTAGGTCATGCCCATCGCCGAGGCCATCACGTTGCCGGCCGCGTACAGCCCCTCGATCGGCACCCCGTCGAGGTCGATCACCTGCCCGTCACCGGTCGTCTTCGGCCCGCCCTTCGTGCCGAGCGCACCGCTGTGCACCTCCACCGCCCAGTACGGCGCGGTGTCGATCGGCCCGAGCGTCGCAGCCGTGCCGGGCTGGCCGGGATCGCCCCACCAGGTGTCGTGCTTGCTCGTGCCGCGACCGAAGTCCGGGTCGTGGCCGTCGACCGACTGCGCGTTCCACCGTTCGACCGTGTCGATCATCGTCGCCGCATCGATGCCCAGCACGTTGGCCAGCTCCTCCACCGAGTCGGCACGAGTGAGCCACGACGGCGGCTCGCCCTCACCGCGGAACCCGGCGAGCCCGTAGCGAGCGAGGTAGGTCTGGTCGAAGACCATCCAGCACGGCACGTTCGAGTACTCGAACGAGGTCGCGTCGAGGTGATGGAACGCGGCGCCGAACGAGTTGTAGTTGGCGGCCTCATTGGCGAACCGCCGCCCGGCGCCGTTGACCATGATCGTGCGCGGACGCGTGCGCTCGCGGTTGACCATCCAGGCGAACGTCGTGCCGTCGTCACGCCCGGGGTCGGGCACGTCGATCACCGGCACCCACCACGCCTCGCGCATGTTGCCGATGGCCGCGCCGGCGCGCATCGCCATCTTCAGCCCGTCGCCGGTGTTGGTCGGCACGGAGACGCTGCGCACCAGCGGGCCGCGGATGAAGCTGCGCACGAAGTCCTCGTTCCACTCGAACCCACCGGTCGCCAGGACCACGCCACCGGCTGCGCGGATCTCGTCGCCATCCGCCGTGCGCACGCCGACCACACGACCGTCCTCCATCACCAGCGCGGTGACGTGCACACCCGTACGTGGGTCGATGCCGCGATCGAGGCGGCCCTTCAGCAACCGCCCGACCAACGCCTGGCCGCAGCCGCGCTCGTCGTGCTCCGCGCGCCGGGCCAGCTCGACCGGGTCGGGTGCGTCGCCGCGACCGAGCGTCGTCTCGTTCATCACCACGTTCACCGCGGCCTGCCGCCCGACGGTGACCCGCGACGACCACGCGCCCAGTTCGTCGAAGGAGAACAGCGGGCACTCCAGCGAACGGCCGCCCTCGCTCTTCCCACCCGGGTGCTCGGGGTGGTAGTCGGGGAAGCCCTCGACGATCTCGAAGCGCACCGGCCTGTCCGCCTCCAGCCAGCGCACCATCGGCGGGCCGGCGTCGACGAACGCCGCCGCCAGCGCCGGATCGATCATCCCGTGGGAGAGGGAAGCAAGGTAGGTCAGCACCTCGTCGCGGCTGTCGTCGATGCCGACCTCGGCCATGTGCGGGTTGCACGGGATCCAAACCATCCCGCCCGACCACGCCGACGTGCCACCGACCTGCTCGCCCTTCTCCAGCACGAGCACCGAGGCGCCGCGATCGTGCGCTGCGAGCGCAGCGGTCAGCCCGCTGGCCCCCGTCCCGAGCACGATGACGTCGATCGGCTCCACGGTCATGTGAACCGTCATGTGAATCTCCTGGCTCCGTCGGCGATGTGCCGCACGTGTGGCTCCGGATCCGCCCAACCGGCGGCGCTGCACACCTCGACCGACACGGGCGTCGTACAACCCGTGCTGCGCACCGCGGCCATGAAGCCGACGAGGTCGAACTCGCCGTCGCCCGGAGCGACCCGGTTGGCGAGGCAGTCGGTGTAGTAGTCGGGGTCGGCGGGCACCTTGGCCCCGTCGTTCAACTGGATGCCGGTGATCAGCTCACCGGGCAGCGCAGCGATGGCGGCGAGGTCGTCGGCACCACGCTCGTGGTGCCACACGTCCACGCACACACCACCGTTGGCACGCCCGGCCCCCTCGACGATGCGCCGCGCCTGGCGTACGTCGACGATGTCGCTCATCGACGGCAGGAACTCCAGGCCGACGACCAGTCCGTGATCGGCAGCACGGTCGCACAGCCCACCGAACGCGCGCGACGCAGCGTCGAGGTCGTCACCGGACGGCCCGATCACCTGCAGGTACCGGCAGCCGAACTCGTCGGCCATCCGGAAGGCGACCGCCTCGCGCTCGGCGGCGTCGGCGCCGCCGGGCCCGTCGGCGCCGAGACCGCCGATCACTTCGATCTCACGCAACGGCAGGCCGTGCTCGGCGAGCTGCTCGCGCAGCCGACCCGGCGCCTCACCGTCGCGTTCGAGCGCGGCGTAGTGCCCGACGTAGAGCCCGATGCCGTCGAACCCGGCCACTGCGGCGAGGCGGATCCGGTCCGCGATCGGGTGGTGGCGAGCCAAGCTGAAGTGGCTGAGCACGAGCTCGGTCACCACGTCACGGAAGCCAGTTCACGGATGATGGAATTCGCCGGCTTCGGCGAACAGTCGCACGAACTCGGCGTCGTCGGCGTTGACGAGGTCCTCGACCCAGGTGTGGAACCGCTGGCACGGTCCCTCGTTGCGCCCGAAGACGAACTCCGGCTTGGCGCCGGTCTTCACCGCACGCTGGATGCGGTTGCCGGTGTAGTAGTCCTCGTCGCGCACGACGTGCAGCAGGAAGTCCATCTGCTTGTCGATCAGCGTCATCGCCTCGTCGTCGGGCTCGAAGGTGGCCAGGAAGTTCTGGACCGTCACCGACGTCTCGGGCGTGTCGCCGGGGAACAGCTGCGAGACCATGAACAGCCGGCCGCCGGCGTCGAAGCCGGCCACCGAGATGTGCGGGAAGATCGTCCACACCCCACCGGTGAGCTTGCTCAGCGGCCACTCGTCCTCGGGGATCCCGTCGAGGGCGAGGATGCGATCGTCGGGCTGCACGTTGCGCTGGTGCGGGCCCCACGCGTCGTTGATCGTCTTGTTGTTGTAGTCCGACCCGAACGTGTTCTTGTGCAGGATCGGCAGGTGGTAGAAGTCGAGGTAGCCGTCGTAGGCCAGCTTCCAGTTCGGCCCGCCCACGGCCTGTCGGCCGACCAGCCGGCAGTTCTCGAAGCCGAGGTGCTCGAGCATCTCGCCGTAGCCGCACAGGTGACGGTCGATGTCGAAGTCCATGCCCGGCGTGATGCCGCCGAACACGAGCCCGGCGCGCTCGGCCACCGGCAACGGAGTGAGCCCGTGGCAGGCCATGTCGATCTCACCGAAGGCGGCGCGGTCGAGGATGCCGACCAGCGATCCACGCCCGTCGTAGCTCCAGGCGTGGTACGGGCACGTGAACCGTCGCGCCGTGCCACTGCCCTCCTCGACGACGATCGCGCCGCGATGGCTGCACATGTTGACGAACGAGCGCAGCACGCCGTCGTCGCCGCGGATCAGCAGCACGGGCACGCCCATCACGTCCAGCGCGCGGTACGAGTTGGGCTCCTTCAGCTCGCAGCTGAAGCCGAGCATCAACGGCATCCGGCGGAAGATGCGGTCCATCTCCAGCTGCCAGCGATCGACGTCGTAGTAGTTGCTCGACGGCACGCGCTTGATGTCCGGCTCGGTGGGAACGGTGCCCGCCTTCGTGTGGGCCATCGTCCTGCGGGCTTCCCGCACCAGTTCGTCTCGACTCATCGATCCCCCGATCAGATGCTGTGTTGCTCGATGCTGCTTCTCTAGATGCTGTGTTGCTAGATGCCCTGTTGCGGCACGGACTCGACCATGCGGTGGTTGGCGATCACCGGACCGCTCACCCATCCGCACAGCTGCGGATCGCATTCACGCAGCTCGCCCTCCAACCAGCGGCCATCGCGAGCGAAGCGACCCCACTGCTCGCCCGTGGTGACCAACACGTTGCCAGAGCCGTCCTGCTCGTACAACGCCTGCGTGAACGGATGGCGGATCCCGAGCATCAGTCGCGCTCCATGTACTCGTCGAGCTTCTTGTGCAGCCAGCGCACCTTGGACTCCTGGTAGTTCGACAGCGTCACCCCGGGCTTGCGCGTGCTCTCCAGGCCGAGCTGCACCTTGGGCATGTTGAACAGGTCCTGATCGAACACCTTCGCCAGCATGCCGAGCTCGGGTGCGTCGGCGAACGACTCGAACTCGTCGAGCCAGTGGATCGGGGCCGGCGGCGGCCGCTCGCCCGAGAACGGGGCGAGGAAGATGCACTCCATGATCGAGCTGCGGTGGTCGTCGCCGTTCGGCCGGAAGCGGTAGACGATGCGGTTGAACGCGCCCCACGGGTGGAAGTTGGGGAACACCGTGTAGTCGAGGCTGTCCATCATCTCTGCGTCCGACATGCGATCGACCCAGTCGCCCACCACCGGACGCCACCGGGTTCGGCTGGCCTCCGCGGCGATGGTCCGCATCGACTGGTCTTCCTCGATCGTGATCGGCGACGTCTGGTCGACGCGCACGTCCATCATCGCTCGCATCATGTCGTTCTGCGTCGGCGTCCAGTCGAGCAACGGGCTCACCGTCCCGCCGGGCGTGATCACCCGAGCGAAGTTGTCCCACACGTCGACCTGGCTGTTGGTGTCGCCGAGGTACGGCATGATCTGCGGGTGCGTCGCGTTCACGTGGAACGCCTCGCAGAACGCCTCCTGGGTGATCTTCCAGTTGGCCGGGATGACCTTGGCGACGTGTGCCTGCTTGTAGCGGTTGGCGAGGTCCCACTCGGCGAACTGGTCGACGATCTCGCCGAGGTAGTCGAGCAACGGTTCCGCGCCGGGGTCGGGGTTGATGAACACGAACCCGGCCCACTCGCCGACCTTGCACTGCGGCAGCTTGAACTCGTCGGCCTCGACGTGCTCGAAGTCCCACTTGGCCGGCACGTCGAGCAGGTCGCCCTCGATCGTCCAGGCGAACCCGTGGAACGGGCAGCGGATCTCCGAGCAGCGACCGTCGTAGTCCTTCAACTGACGGCCGCGGTGCAGGCACGCGTTCGGGTAGGCCCGGATCGTGTCCGGCGCGGTGCGGATGACGATGTAGGACGCGCGAGCGATCGTGTACACGTGGTGGTCGCCGACCTCGGGGATCTCCTCGGAGCGGCAGACGTACTGCCACACCCGACCCCACAGCTTGGTGACCTCGCGCTCGTGCCACTCGCGCGTGATGTACCGATCGATGGACACGTCGCCGCTGCCGAGGTACTTCGGCGCCTCGAGCCGCAGCACGACCGGCACCTCGTGCGTGTCGGTGTCGAGCAGCTGCTGGTAGCTGATCCCAGGCGACCGCGCTGCACCCGTGGCTCGCTCGCTGCTCATCGTTCCTCCGTGTCGGTTGCGACTGTCTCGCTCATGTCAATACTTACCGTTCGATCAATTATACCGTTGTCAGTCCGAGGAGGCAGCGGCCGGATGATCGCTCCAGCGATCCATCGCACTGCCGCCGCGCAGGATGTGATCCATCGTTGCGTGGTACTCGGTCGGCTTGCACTCGTGCGTGCCGAACACGTTGCGCGTGTAGCCCTGCGAGTGGCGTGTCGCGCTCAGCTCGTTGAAGACGAAGATGTCTTCCTCGACGACGCCCTGCAGCGTCTGCCAGTGCGCCAGCGTGGCTTCCAGGTAGGCGCCGTACTCGGCGTCGTCCTCACCGTCGGGCGCGTAGATCAGCTCCCACAGCACGAACTTGGTGACGTCGACCGACTGCGGGATCGGCTGGAACACCTGGATGTGTCGCGGATTGTTGTTGAACACCGTGTTCGGGAAGATCACGTAGTGGCAGATCGTGAACTGGTGGTGATCGCCCGTCTCGGCCAGCCGTTCCATGTGCGTGGCGCGGGGCACGAACATCATCGAGTTCGGTCCGGTCAGGTGGAACGCCGTCTCCCGTGCGGCAACGGTGAACTCCTTGTCGACGTGGTGCAGCTCGGTGGCGTGGTACACCTCGTTGAACCCGTCGACGATCGCCTTGTAGTTGGCGGGGATCTCGTACTCGAGCTTGGCGTGGACGACCATGTCCTCCATCCGGAACCGACCGAGATCGGTGACGATGTCCGGGCCGAGCCAGTCGAGCAGGTCGGGCGCAACGTCCGGCCCGGCGAGGTTGATCCAGACCCAACCGGCCCACTCCTGCACGGCAACCGCCGGTGAACGCAGTCCCTCCACGTGCTCGGGCGCGAATCGATCTCGCTCGGGCACGCCGACCACCTCGCCCGTGGTGTCGTACACCCAGCCGTGCCACGGGCACGTGAACCGTCGGTCGCAACCGGACGACTCTCCACGCGTCAGCCGCGCGCCGCGGTGCTGGCACACGTTGTGGAACGCGGCAACGCCACCGTCGGGCTGGCGGGAGATGACGACCGTTTCGCCGTGGCCTTCGTAGAGCACCCAGTCGCCGGCACCGGCGATCTCCGCAGAGCGGGCGCCGATCATCCACGAGGCGCGCAGCACGAGCTCGCGCTCCATCTCGAATCGCGTCGGGTCGCGGTAGACCTCTGCGCTCACCGTCGAACCGGCCACATCGGGCCGCCCGACACCGCCGCCGAACCTCGGCATCACGTCACCGCGTGTCGGTCGATAGACCATGTTCTTCGTCCCTCCTGCTTCGCATCGATCGCTCGGCTGCTAGAGCCGGCCGCCTGCCCACCACTGCTCGAACCTCGGTCGTGCTGCCGACGTGACGAGCTCGACCAGCATCGACGAGCCGGGCGGCTGCACGTAGGTGTACGCACCGAAGCCGTCGTCCGGCGATGTCTGCGCCAGTCGCAACGCCCAGCCCGCTGCCAACAGCGCCTCCGTCTCACCGCGCACGTCGTCGGACCACAGCCCGATGTGGTGCACACCCGGGCGCTCGCGCCCGTCCCACTGGCTGCCCGGCGCGCCCTCCAGCAGCTCGACTCGTTGCGGTCCCTCGCAGGAGTACGTCATCCGCAACGAGTGGTGCTGCTGTCCGTGCTCAGGACTCCACGCCGGCTGTGCGTCCACCGAGTGCGGCGCCGCCCACGTCAACCCGAGTGCCGGACCGAGCTCGGCCATCGCCGCGTCGAGATCAGGCACTCGAATGCCGGTGTGGTAGATCCGCTGGTAGTCGATCATCGTCGTGCCTGTTCGTTTCGTCTTGACGATCGTGAACCCCCGAGAGCCCGGGTACGGGCCCGAACCCCCGGGGGAGATCACGCTGCGTTCACGTCAACCGATCAGACGCCCCAGAGCGTCTTGAACTGATCGGCCATGCCATCGGGGCCCGGCCAACCGTCGGTCGGGATGAGGGCTTCCGCCGTGGCCTTGTCGCTGACGATGAACGTCGGCAGCACGGCGTTGGCGCGCTCTTCGGTGTTGTCCATGCCGAGCGAACGGCGAGCCATCGCATCGACCATCAACCAACCGGCGTACTCCTTCGGGTTCGCCGTCCAGGCCGCGTGACGGCCGGCAGCGATCTCGGTGAGACCGATGGAAGCGTTGAAGTCGACACCTGTCAGCTTCACGCCGTCCAGCAGACCGGCGCTCTCCAGCGTGTCGGCCACACCGGCCGGGATGTCGGAGAATGTGAAGTGGATGTAGTTGATGTCCGGGTTGGCCTGCAGCTTGGACGCCACGGCTCCGGGCACTTCACCGGCGACGAGCTGATCGATGGTCACGTCCAGCGACTCGTAGGTGCAGTCCGGGCAGTTCTCGTCGTACACCTTCGACGCACCGTCGACCTCGGAGACGAGCACCGGGAAGTCGGGGATGTTGACGTACAGCGTGTGCGCCTCGCCGCCCGAGTCGTTGATGATCCAGTTGGCCAGCAGACCACCGGAGGCGTCGACGGCCGTCTCGTCACCGCACTGCATGAAGATGTCGTTCGCCTCACCCTCGGGATCATCGGTCGAGTAGCAGCTGAAGAAGCCGATGCCGGCCTCCTTCGCCGCGTCGAGCTGCGTCTGCACCAGCGCCGCGGGCGTGCCCGTGAGGGCGATGTAGTCGACGCCCGCGTCGATCGCCTGCTGGAAGCCGGCGGACGGGTCGAAGCTCTTCACGCTGATCACCTGCAGGTCCCAACCGAGTGCTTCGGTGGCGGCTTCGAAGCCAGGTGTGATCTGCACGCAGGACGGCAGCTCGCACTCCAACCAGGCCACCGTCTTCTTCTCCGGCACGCCCGTGAGCGGGATGGTCGGCCCGATCTTGGTCGGCGCCTTCGAGCCGGCCTCCACTGCCGCCTTCGCCGCGTCCAAGCCGGATGCGGGCGGATCGGTGGCCGGTGCGTCGGTGCCGCCCGGCGTGGTGTCGGTGCCCGCCGGTGGCGTCGTTGCCGCGGGCTCGGTGACGCCCGGTGTGGTGGCGCCAACCGTGGTGCCCCCGCCCTTGTCGTCCGAGCTGCATGCTGCAGCAACGAGCACCAGCGGCAGCACGAGCGCGGCCGTTCTGACGAACTTCTTCATGAATGTCTCCCCCATGGTCGTGCGTTCCATCCCCCATCGGATGGCCCCTTACTTATTCATCAGTTAATATACATGTACGACACGCCGCTGTACATGGGGATGACGTCGGAGTACACCAATCAAGGGGATGCACGTTGGGGCGTGCACGGGCGACACGAGGGGGAGAGGCATGCAGCCGTTGCTCACGATCGAGCACCTGTCGAAGGAGTTCCCGGGACAGGTGGCGCTCGACGACGTGCACCTCGTCATCGGTCAGGGCACGACGCACGCGCTCGTCGGGCAGAACGGTTCCGGCAAGTCGACGCTGATCAAGATCCTCGCCGGCTACCACCAACCGACCGGCTCGCCGTCGGCGACGCTGCACCTCGCCGACGGCGATCGTCCGCTGCGTCTCGGCGACACCGACGACGCCGAGCGCGCCGGCATCCGCTTCGTGCACCAGGACCTCGGACTCGTCGACTCGTTGAGCACGGTGGAGAACCTGGCCCTCGGTGGCGGCGGGTTCGGGACGCGCTTCGGTCGCATCACCTGGCGCCACAACACCAAGCGGGCTGCAGCCGAGCTGGCCGAGCTCGGCTTCGACGACTTCGCCGTGACCGCGCCGGTCGGCTCCCTCGCCCCGTCGCAGAAGACGGCCGTGGCCGTCGCCCGAGCGCTGCGCGGTTGGCAGCAGGGTGCCAGCCTGCTGGTGCTCGACGAGCCGACGGCGTCGCTGCCGGGCGCCGACGTGGAGCGGCTCTTCGCCGCGATCCGCCGGCTGAAGGAGCGCGGCGTGTCGATCCTCTACGTGTCGCACCACCTCGCCGAGGTCTTCCAGATCGCCGACGAGGTGACGGTGCTGCGCGACGGTCGCAACGTCGCCAGCGCACCGATCGGCGAGCTCGACCACGATCGCCTCATCGAGCTGATGATCGGCCATCGCATCGAGCGCGGCCGCAGCAGCGTCGGCGACGGGACGTCGCCGGTGCGACTGAAGGTCACGGCGATCTCCGGCATGAACGTGGTCGACGTCGACCTGCACGTGCGCGGTGGCGAGGTGGTCGGCATCGCCGGCATCACCGGTTCGGGACGCGAGCACGTCGTGCCGCTGATCACCGGACAGATCCCCAGCGCGGCCGGCAGCGTGGACGTCAACGGCATCAACACGCCGTCGTACCAACCGCGGGCATCGATCCGTGCCGGCATGGCCTGTCTCGCCGCCGATCGGGGCCGACAGGGCGTCGTCGGCATGCTCTCGGTGATCTCCAACACGACGCTCGGGAACCTCCAGCGCCACCTCCGCGGCCCGCTCATCGACCATCGTGGTGAACGCCGCGAGGCGCAGGAGTGGATCGACAAGCTCGGCATCAAGACCGCCGGCGGCGCGGCCCCGATCGCCACCCTCAGCGGCGGCAACCAGCAGAAGGTCCTGTTCGCTCGCGGGTTGCGGCTGGAACCCACGGTGATCGCACTCGACGAGCCCACCCGCGGCATCGACGTCGGAGCGAAGGAGGAGATCCACCTCCTCATCGACCAGGCAGCGGCATCCGGCGCAGCCGTCGTCGTTGCCTCCACCGACAGCGACGAGCTGGTGCGCCTGGCTCATCGCGTGGTGATCATGCGCGACGGCCGGATCGCCGCCCAGCTGATCGGCGACCAGATCAGCGCCGAGAACATCGAACGATCGCAATTGGCCACCGCGGCACCCGCCGCTCTCGCACAGGACGTGATGTCATGACCACCACCGCCGACAGCCCCGAGACCGCAACGAGCGCCCCGGCGCCGGACGCCGCGCCGCCCTCGCAGAAGCCGAAGGTGAGTCTGACGACGCGGCTCGGCTTCGATCGCTTCAGTGCGCTCTACCTCTGGGCCGGGTTCATGGTGTTCTTCGGACTCACCCGCGAGCAGTTCCTGACGCGCACGAGCATCGAGCTCGTCCTCACCGACCGCACGCTGATCGTGGCGATCCTCGCCCTCGCCTTCCTGCTGCCGCTGACCGCGCAGACCTTCGACCTGTCGATCGGCTCGATCATGTCGCTGTCGCTCGTCATCGTCAGCTGGTTCGCCAAGGAGACCGAGGTCAACCAGGTGGTGGCGATGTTCATCGCCCTCGGCGCGTGCGCCGTGGTCGGGTTCATCAGCGGCTTCATCGTCGTCAGACTCGGGGTCAACTCGTTCATCGCCACGCTCGGCATGAGCCAGGTGGTGAGCGCGGTGATCCTCTACATCTCCGCCAACCGCCAGATCAGCGGCGTGCTCTCGAAGGGCTACCGCTCGATCGGCAAGACCGACCTGTTCGGGCTGCCGCTGTACTTCTACTACGTCATCGTCCTGGCCGCGATCCTGTGGTTCGTGCTCGAGCACACCCCCGTCGGGCGCTACCTCTTCGCCACCGGCGGCAACCGCGAGGCCGCTCGGCTGTCCGGTGTTCGCACCGACCGGTTGACGTGGGGATCGCTCGTCGGCTCGGCGGTCATCGCCGGGTTCGCCGGGATCGTGTTCTCGTGGCGCACGCCGATCTTCTCGCAGAGCACCGGGCCCGGGTTCCTGTTCCCCGCGGTGGCCGCCGTGTTCTTCGGTGCCTCGCAGCTGAAGGGCCGGCCGAACGTGTGGGGCACGATGATCGCCGTCTACGCGCTGGCCTTCGGGGTGAAGGGCCTGCAGCTGTACTTCGACGCCGGCACGTACTGGATCGAGCCGATGTTCGAAGGCGTCAGCCTGCTCGTCGCCGTTGCCTTCGCCAGCCGGATGCTCGTCATCAAGGTCCCCAAGCGCAAGAAGGCCGCCGCTGGCTGACTCGTTCATCTCGGTGCTCGCAAGCTCGCCTGCCGTGTTCGCTCGCGAGCTCGCTCACCCGAACTCCAGTGCTCGAACGAGCAGCGGCAGGCGCGTCAGACCTTCGTGGCGCTCGGGCCTGCGGGCGAGCGGGCGAACATGGCTTCGGAGTCGAAGCCGATGCGAGTGTCGGTGACGACCTCGATCACGACCCTGCCGGGGCTGTCGAGATGGGCGGCGAAGGCGTCCTGCTTGGCGGTGTCGCCGGGGCGCACCTTCTCGGCCAGGGCGCGGTACATCCAGGCCGTCACCTCGGCGTCGTCGCGCACCGTGGCCGTTCCCTTGTAGGTGATCGCCTGGCTGATGCCGATGTCGGTGCCGCGGCTGGAGACGGCGATCGCCACGCGCGGCCGGGCCTCGATGGCCGGGACGCGCTTGCGACGCCGGGTGCACGTCAGCCAGAAGCGACCGTCGTGGTGGACGAAGTTCATGATCACGCCGACGGGATCACCGTCGCTCGTGGTCCACATGAAGCAGCACTCGGTCTGCGTCGCCAGCAGCACCCGCTCGCGCTCGTCCGCCAGTGCGAAGACGGACACGTCCTCGTAGTCGTCGACGTAGTCGGCCATCGGACACCCCCTGGATCGAAGCCTGCAGATAATCTACTGTTCGATCAGTAATGGTGGCGCCGCTGCGACCGCCGCTTGCTTCGGGGGGAGCACGATGGACACTTGGATCACCGACACGCAGATCAGCCCGCGGTTCCAGTACTACACGCGAGCCAACGCCGATGAGGTCGGTCCCGACCCGTTCAGCCCGCTCGGTTGGAGCCTCGGCTGGATCAAGGGCTGCATCCCCGGCGTCGCCGCCGGCTTCGTCGAGTTCGGCGTGCTCGCCGACGAGGAGTTCGCGCTGACACCGCGCGAGGTGTTCGGCAACTGGGGCGGCTACTTCTTCAACCAGCTCTCGCTGCCGCGAATGATGGGCTGTCGCATGCCCGGCGCGACGCCGGCCGCGATCGACATCGCCTACTTCGGCGACCACCCCGGCGTGCCCCCGTACGTGGCCCACCCGAGGACGACAACGAAGCTCAGTCGGCGGCACTCGCCACGACCATGGGCTGGGTGATGAGCACCAACGACTTCCCGGCGATGGCCGACGGGGCGGCGTTGGCGCGGCGCACCGTTGCCGAACGACCGGTGCTGGCCGACCTCAGCGACGCCGAACTCGTGGCTCGCGGGCGGTCGATGGCGCCGCTGATCGACGAGATCTGGATCGCCTACACCCAGGTCTGCCTCGGCGCCTCGCTCGGCCCTGGCGCAGTGCAGGCGATCTGCGCGGCGATCGGCCGGTCCGACGATGCAATGACGGTCCTCGCCGCAGTCGGCGACATCGAGTCAGCTGAAGCATCGTTCGCGATGTGGGACATCGGCCGCATGATCCGCCGCTCCGACGAGCTGATGCGGCTGTTCGACGGACCGCTCGACGACCTGCTCGCTCGCGCCGGAGCAGCGGACACCGACGACACCAGGAAGTTGCTCGCGGCATGGGACGCGTTGATCGCCGAGCACGGTCATCGCGGCCCGAACGAGTGGGACATGCGCGCCCACTCCTGGACCACCAAGCCGACGCTGGCGCTCTCGATGCTGGAACGACTTCGGTTCCAGAGCGACGACCGCTCGCCGCATGCCGCGAAGGCGGCAGCAGCCGAGCGGCGCGAGAAGGTCAGCGCCGAGCTGCTCGCCGCGGTCGCCGGCGATCCGGAGGCCAGCGGCACGTTGCAGGCCGGCCTGCACTCGGCGGCGACGTTCTACGCGCTCCGCGAGCGCGGCAAGGGCGCGTGCATCCGGGTCATTCACGAGGGCAAGTTGGCCTTCCTCGAGCTCGGCCAACGGTTGGTCGACCGCGGCGTGATCGAGGATCCGCAGCAGGTGTTCATGGTCATGGACGACGAGCTGGAGACGTTGCTCGCCGATGCTCCATCGCTGTCGGCGACGATCCGCGAGCGCGACGAGATGTTCCAACGGCTGCACCAGCTCGAGCCGCCGTACATCGTCGGCCCGGATCGCCCGGTGCCGCCGATCTCCGAGTGGCCGCCCCGCAACGGCACCGCCGGCATCGAGGCGGTGCAGGTCGGCCAGGTGCTGCACGGCGCGCCCGGCGCACAGGGCGTCGTCACCGGTCGCGCCCGGGTGATCCTCGATCCGTCGAACGCCGGCGACCTCGAGCCCGACGACATCATGATCGCCCCGACCACCGACCCGTCGTGGACGCCGCTGTTCCTCTCGGTCGCCGGCGTGATCGTCAACGTCGGCGCCGTCGCCAGCCACGCCGCGATCGTCTGCCGCGAGCTCGGCGTGCCGTGCGCGGTGTCGGTGGTCGACGCGACGAAGCGGATCCCGGACGGGGCGATCGTCACCGTCGACGGCTCATCGGGAGCCGTCACCATCGTCTCCCTGTGACAGATCCGGTGACGAGACGGATCGAGGCGGTCGTCTTCGACTTCGGGGGCGTGCTGATCACGCCGATCACGGAGAAGGTCGAGCTGCTCGCCACGCGCCACGGCGTCACCGTCGGCGAGCTGGTGCAGGTGCTCCTCGGTCCGCACGACTCGGGCGATCACCCGTGGCATCGTGCCGAGCGTGGCGAGCTGGCGGTCGCCGACATCCAAGGGCTGCTCGAACCATGGGCGACCGCGATCGGCGTGACGCTGCACGGCGACGAGATCGACGCGCTGCTGCTGCCGAGCTACCGACGCATCGAGGAGATGGTCGACTGCATCGGCCGACTGCGCGCACGAGGCATCCGCACCGCGCTGCTGACGAACACGTTCGCCGAGTTCCGCCCGACGCTGGAGGCGACGATCGACTTCGCTCAGTTCGACGCCGTCATCGAGTCCTACGCCGTTGCCGCGCGCAAGCCCGAGCCGAGCATCTACGCGGCGACGGCGGCAGCGCTCGGCGTCGCCCACCAGCACATCGCCTACCTCGACGACTTCGAACAGAACCTCGGCCCGGCGATCGCCCTCGGTTGGACCGCGATCCACGTCGTCGACCCGCTGGACGCCATCGCCGAGCTCGACCGCCTCCTGGCCTGATCAGCGAACGCGCTTGGGGTACGGCTGCGGGCGACGACCATGCTCGTCGACGACGTCGAGCTCGATCGCCGCGTCCTCGATCCACTGGATCGTGCCCGACCGCTCCATCAGGTCGGGTGACCGGACGATGGCGACGATCGTGCGCCCGACCCCGAGCGTCGTCTGGGCCTCGCTGACGTCGGTGCCGCGCTTGCCGCTCCACTCCTGGATGAACTCGGTGGCGACGGTGCCGGGGTACACCGCACAGCAGGCGATGCCGTGCGGGCGAAGCTCGACGGCCATGTCCGCGCTGAGCCGATCGAGTCCGGCCTTGCCGGCGCCGTAGGACGAGCTGAAGTGGTAGGTCTGCCCACCGGGCGACGAGACGTTGATGATCGCCGCGCCCGCTCCCGACGCGAACAACAGCGGCGCAGCGTGCCACGAGGCGACGTAGTGGGCGCGCAGACCGATGCCCACCTGGTCGTCCCAGATCGAGATCGGGTGGTCCCAGAACCCGCCACCCCACGCCGGCGGGTCGGGGATCTTGTAGACGTTGTTGACGAGCAGGTCGATGCGACCCGAGCGCTCGCGAACCTCGGCGAACAGCGCGGCGATCTCCTCGTCGACGCCGTGGTCGACGCGCACGGGGATGCCGATCCCGCCCGCCTCGTCGACCAGCTTCGCCGTCGTGTCGATGCTCAGCGGGCCGTCGCCGGTGGTGCGTCCGGTGACGTACACGGTGGCGCCCTGCTCGCCGAGCGCCACCGCGGTGCCGCGGCCGATGCCACGGCTGGCGCCGGTGACGACGGCGATGCGCCCGGACATCGGGCCGGTCATGACGCAGCTCCGGCGGCGACGAAGTCGACGTCGAGCGACGTCAGACCGCGGAGCATGAAGCTCGGGAAGTAGTGGAAGTCGTTCGACGGTGGCAGCGAGATCGACTCGATGCGCCGGCTGAGCTCCTGCAGCGCGACCTGACCTTCCAGTCGCGACAGGTTGGCTCCGAGGCAGAAGTGGATGCCCTTGCCGAACGCCAGGCTCTGGCGCAGCTGCCCGCGGTCGGGGTCGAACGCGTCCGGATCCTCGAAGATCGCCTCGTCGCGGTTGGCCGAGGAGAAGACGATGACGATCCGCGATCCGGCGGCGATCTTCGTCCCTCCGAGCTCGACGTCGCGGGTGACGATGCGCCACATCCCCTGCGTCGGCGTCGACAGGCGCAGCGTCTCCTCGACGACGGCGTCGATGCGCGACGGATCGTCGCGGACCCGCTGCCACTGGTCGGGGTGCTCGGCCAGCAGGCGCACCATCTCGGTGAGCATCTTCGTCGTCGTCTCGTTGCCGGCGACGAGCAGCTGCTGCACGATGCTCAGCATCTCGGGCATGTCCAGCGGGCGCTTGTCCGGCACGTCCGGATCGTCGTCGGCGACTCGCGCGTTGAGCAGGTGCGTGAGCAGGTCGTCGCGAGGCTCGGTGCGTCGACGTTCGAGCTGCTCGGCGAAGTAGTGCTGGAACTCGTTGACGCCGCGCTCGGCCTCGACGCGCGCATCGATCGAGATCGTCGTGCCGATCCCGGCGATCGAGTCGTCGGACCACCGCTTGAAGTCGGCCAACCGATCGTCGGGCACGTTCAGCGCGTGGGCGATCACCTCGACCGGCAGCGGCACACCGAAGTCGCGCACGAACTCGATCGAACCGCGGTCGATCCACGAGTCGATCAGCCTCACCGTGATCCGCCGGATCACCGGCTCCATCGCCGCGATCGCGGCCGGATGGAACGCCTTCGAGACGAGCAGCCGGTAGCGGGTGTGCTCGGGCTGATCGGCGGTGAGCATCGTGGCCTTGCGCGGGTAGCCCTCGGCCATCACCGCGGCCATGCGCTCGCGATCTGCTGCCGGCAGCGGCATGCCGGCGCCGCCGAACATCGACGAGTAGGTCTGCGGGTCGCGCAGCACCTCCATCACGAGGTCGTGGCGGGTGACGAGGTGCACGCCGAACCCCTCGACGAAGTGCACCGGCGACGTGGCGCGCATCGTCGCGTAGTGGGGGAACGGGCACTGCAACGTGGTCGGGTCGAACGGGTTGAATCCGTCGAGCGAAGTGGGAACGCCGGCGGGGGTGTCAGTCATGTCGCTCACAACTCTGACAGCACGGCTTTCAGCTTGGGCAGCTCCATCGCCCTGGCCATGATCTCGTCCATCCCGCCGATGACGCCAGTGAGGTTGGCGAGCACGACGTGCTCCAACCCGTTGCGGGCGTAGGCCTCGAACTGACCGGCCAGCTCGTCGGCGTTGCCGATGAACAGCACCTGCTGCACCATCTCGAACGGGATCGTCGGCGCCAGGTCGCGCAGGTCGTCGGGGTTCAGGTCGTGGATGATCACGTCGATGAAGCCCTTGGAGTCGTTGCCCAGCGGGTGGGTCAGGCCGTTGGCCTCCCACATCGAGCCCATGGCGAAGAGGCCGAAGAGCTTGCCGAGCGGTTCGGCCTCGAACATCGCCGCGGCGCGGTCGATGCTCTCGGCGAAGATGATGAACGGCAGCAGCGAGGCCTCCGGTGTCGGCCGCCCGGCGTCGGCCGCGTGCTTGGCCACCGTTGCCAGGTTGGCGCCGTACTCGTCGGGCGTCATCCACCACGCCGGGATCCACCCGTCGCCGTACTGGCCGGTGAGCCGCAACATGCGCGGCCCGTGCCCGGCCACCCAGACCTTCGGGCCACCGCGACCGTCTGCGGTCAGCGGCAGGCCCATGCGCCCGACGCCCGACGGCATGCGGCCGGTGTCGAGCAGGCTGCGCAGCTCGACCAGCACCTCCTCGAGCACGCCCACGGGACGGTCGAACGGGTAGCCGAACGGCAGCAGGCTCTCCGCCTCGCCTGAGCCGATGCCGAGGATGAACCCGCCGGCGAGCATGTCGTTCAGGGTCAGTGCGGTGCGGGCCAGGTCGGCAGCTCCGCGGCGTGTCGCGTCCGTGACCGAGATGCCGTAGGCGCGATCGGTCATCGTGCTGATCCGCGCCCCGTAGCAGAACGGGTCGTAGAACGCATCGGGGTCGGCGGCCAGCGCGGACAGCGGGGTCTCGGCCCACAGCCCGGGGTGGAACACGCCGAGGATGTGGTCCGGTGCCCAGTAGGAGTCGAAGCCGACGTTCTCGTACATCGGCAGCAGCTGCTCGGTGCTGCCGAACGGGAACTGGGCGGGCAGGTTCATGCCGACTTTCATGCGGGTCCCTTCAGATCGATGCTCATTGCGTTCACGTTCCTGACAGTCGTTCGACGATCGGCGCGACGGCGTCCATCACTCGCGCGGCGAACGTCACGTAGCTGATGCCGTAGCGCTCGCGGCGCTCGACCAGCCGGTCGCAGATGGCGTCGACCGTGCCGATCAGCGCGTGTGGGTGGTCGGCGAACTCGGCGGCACCGAGCCCGAAGCCGGCCGCCATCTTCTCGAGTACCACACCGTCGGCGCCCGCCTCGGTGACGACGGTGAAGTAGGCGGCGATCTCCAGCTCGATGTCGGCGAAGCGATCGCCCGCACCGTCGGCGATCCACTGCACCTTCTGCTCGGTGAGCGACGCCGTCGACGAGCCGACGCCGGCTGCGCCGAGCTTGCCCGACGAGTTGTCGAAGTTGAGGCTGACGATGTCGGCCTCGCGACCGGCGATGCCGAGGATGCGCGGTGCTCCACCACCGATCATCAGCGACGGCATCGGCCGCTGCACTGGCTTCGGCACCGCCTCGAAGCCGACCGCGTGCACGTGCGTGCCGCGCTGGTCGAGCTCGCCGTCGGCGAAGCTGGCGCGCAGCAGGGCGATCGTCTCCTCGAGCCGGTCGAGTCGCACCGATGCCCGGTCGAAGCCGACGCCCATCGCCTCGTACTCGTTGGCCAGCCAGCCGGCGCCGAGGCCCATCTCCAGGCGCCCGCCGGAGAAGAAGTCGAGCGTGGCCAGCTCCTTGGCCAGCATGACCGGGTTGCGGTAGTCCACACACAACACGCGTGCGCCGATGCGGATCCGTTCGGTGGCCTCTGCGGCGACGGCCATCGCCGGCACCGCGGCGAGGTTCTGCACCGGGTGGTTGGTCGCGGCCAGCGCCGGGCCCGGCCCGATGACGTGGTCGGCGACGCTGAACGTGGAGAAGCCGAGCGCCTCCGCGTGCTGCGCCAGGCCGCGCCACTCCGCTGCCGACTCGGCCGCGTAGGCCTGCACCCCGAACCGAAACGGTCGAGTCATCCGCCGGCCAACTTCACGACGGTCACGGTGCCGGTGCTGCCGTTGACCTCGACCATGGCCCCGTTGGGGATGCGCACGGTGGCGTCGGTGGCCGACACGACGCAGGGCAGGCCGAGCTCGCGACAGACGATGATCGAGTGACTGATCTGCCCACCGACGTTGACCACGACCGCGCCGGCGGCCATGAACAGCGGCGTCCACGCCGGGTCGGTGAGGGGAGCGATCATCACGTCGCCGGGCTGCAGGTCGCCCGGCTCGGCGGGATCGGTGATGACGGTCGCCCGCCCGACGTACGTGCCGGCGCACCCGGGCACACCCTGGATGACATCGCCCTCGCTCGCCACAACGGCGCTGCTGGCACCGCGGTGCGGGTACTCGGCCAGCGGCGGCACCTTGCCGTCACGGATGAAGTACGGCGGCTCGAGGTCGAACAGCGCCTCCCAGGCGACGTAGCGCTCGGCGAGGGTGGAACGGAACGATGCAGGGTCGGCGACGAACCCGTCGAGCTCGTCGTCGAGCAGCATGAACACGTGAGCCGCGTCGTCGAGGTGACCAGCCGCCGCGTGGCGTCGGCCCAGCTCGCGGAACACCATCCGCCCCTCGTGGACGACGCGGATGACGTTGGTCTTGGTCCGCTCGCGGAAGGCCAGCTGGCTCGAGGCGGCGAGGCCCGCCTCGAACTGCCCGGCCAGCTCCTCGCCGAGCGGGGCGACGAGCGCACGCACCTCGGCCGTGACGCGTTCGCGCTCGGCGGCACGCGACGCGTTGCGATGGCTCGGTGATTCGTCGTCGCTCTGCAGGCGCACCCTGCCGATCGCCGCCAGGGCGATCTCCGGTCGCGTCTCCCAGGTGTCGGCGGTCATCTCCCACTCGTTGGGCCCGCGCGACCCGAAGTCGACGAGGAACTCGTCGAGGTCGCGCAAGAAGCCGACGGCGTCGGGGGTGCCGCTGCCGGCCAGTCGCGCCAGCAGCCCGTCGACGCCGGCATCGAACGCCGCACTCAGCTCCTCCGAGCGACGCACCGTTCGCGACAGGTCCCACATCGCGTAGCTCGGCTCGGCCGAATCGACGTCACCGATCCCGGCGACCAGCTTCATCGGCACCGTCGGGTCGCCGATCGCCTGGCCGACGGCGAACAGCACGCCGGGAGCGATGCCCGAGCTGGACGACGACACGGTGTGGCTGTCGAACAGCTTGCGCAGCATCGGCTGCGTCGTGCGGGCGTGGGCGACGAGCTCGGCGTCGGTCGCCGCGCCGAGGTCCGGCCGCCCACGACGCAGCTCGATCGTCGCTGCCTTCTCGTCGTCGATCTCCGGCCACGACGTGGTCGTCATCACCCAGCCGAGGTGCTCGAGGATCTTCGGCACCAGCTCCGGGCGATCGTCCAACGGATGGGACGTGTAGGGCGGCACGTCCGGGTGGTCGCCGAAGAAGGCCAGGTCGAGCTGCTCCACGGTGACCGCCGGGCTGCGCACGCCCTGCATCCGAACGTTGGAGAGGTTGATGTAGAAGTAGCCGCCGAAGAACCCGCAGGCCTCCGGCCGCACCGGGTCGAACTCGTCGGCGGTGTAGCTGCCGACGCGCACGTAGCCGTCGGCCCAGCCGAGGCACAACCCGCCGTCCCACGAGAACGTCTGCCCGAGTGGGCTGGCGGGCGACGGCAGCACCTCACCGGCGTTCGATCGCGTGTAGTGCGGCCAGCGCGCACTCGGTGTCCAGTCGGTCATCCACCCAGACGTGCCCATTCGGTCCCCCAGTTCCCGGCCGACGAACACCCCCGCTCGTCCACCACATAACTAATCAGTCGGTAAGTAAAGCACAGCGATGCCCGCCGGTCGAGCCGTCACCGCGCCCAGTACGGCGCGCGCAGGGCCCGCTTGTTGATCTTCCCCATCGTCGTCCGGCCGAGGTCGTCGACGAGCTCGACCGACCGCGGGCACTTGTAGTGGCTGAGTCGTTCGCGGCACCAGGCGATCAGTGCCTGCGGGTCCGGTGGCGCGGCCGGATCGCGCGGGATGACGAGCGCCTTGAGCTCCTCGCCCATCTCGGCGTGCGGCACACCGATGCACGCCACGTCGACCACGTCGGGGTGCTCGATCAGCACCTGCTCGGCCTCGGCGGGGTAGATGTTCACGCCACCGGCGACGACCATGTCGCTGAACCGGTCGGTGATGAACACGTACCCGTCGGCGTCCACGTAGCCGACCTCGCCGAGCGTGAACACGCCCGGTGCGATGTGCGCGGCGGCGGTCTTCTCCGGGTCGTTCGGGTAGACGATGCCTCGACCGGTGGTGTCGCGGAAGTACAGCCGGCCCTCGGTCATCGCGGGCACCTCGGCGCCGTCGTCGTCGATCACCAACGCCTCGAACGGCGGCACGGCACGCCCGACCGAGCCCGGGTGCTCGAGCCACTCGACGCTGGAGATCGAGCACGTCGTGCCGACCTCGGTGGCCCCGTAGGCGTCGGTGAACACGGGGCCCCACCACTCGATCATCGCCCGCTTGACCTCGACGGGGCAGGCCGCACCGGTGTGGGCCACGAGCTGCATCGACGAGACGTCGTAGCGCGCCTTGACCTCGCCGGGCAGGGCGAGGAGCCGGACGAAGTGGGTGGGCACCATCACCGTGCTCTCGGTGCGGTGCTCCTCGATGGCTCGCAGCGTGGCCTCCGCATCGAAGCGATCGAGGATCACCGACGGGATTCCGGCGACCAGCAGTCGCATGCCCGACAGCGGACCCGTGTGGTACATCGGGCCGACGACGAGGTGCGTGCCGAACGCGGCGAAGCGGTTCGTCTGCAGCGCGGCCAGGTGCTCGACCATCGTCGGTCCGCCGGCGAACATCGACGGCGGCAGCTCGGTGCCCTTCGGCAGCCCGGTGGTGCCCGAGGTGTACAGCAGGTTCGGTCGCGGTTCGGTGGTCAACGGCGGCTCGCCGGTCGGTGCCTGCGCCAGCCACGCGCCCCAGTCGACGACGCCGGCACGCCCGGCACCATCCGGACGGGCGCAGGCCCAGCCGACGACGAGCGGTGCGGCGACGCCCTCGGCGAGGTTCGTGGCGACGGCGGCCAGCGCACGATCGACGGTTGCCGGGCCGACGAAGACGATCGCGCTGGCCGAGTCGCGCAGGATGTACGCAGCTTCGTCTGCGGTGAGGTGGAAGTTGACGGGCACCGTCGACGCACCCCCGAGCAGTCCGCCGAGGTGGGCCAGCGCGGTCTCGTTGGCGTTCTCGGCGAACACGGCGATGCGACGCTCCGGCCCGAGGTCGGAGCGCAGCACCTCGTTGGCGACGCGGTCGAGCACGTCGCCGACCTGCGCCCATGTCAATGCGGCGGATCGATCGCGCAGGGCGACCTCGTCGGGTCGGGCTGCGGCGAGCGCCGTGGCGAAGGCGGGCATCAGACGTCCGCTCGCCCGGCGAGACCGGCAGCGGTGTTGGTGAACTCGGCCGTCAGGTCGGGCGGGCCGGTGTAGTGGATGCGCAGCACGCGGTTGTCGAAGCGCCAGCCGTCGTCGGTGCGCACGTAGGCGTCGTCGTAGTGCGCCAGCAGGATGCCCGCATCTCCACCCGCCCGGGAGTACCGCTCGTTGATGTACCAGCGACCGGCGGCGGCGTCCGTGCTGCCGGTGTACCAAGCGTCGCCGTTGACGACGTTCTGCACGACGGCCTCCATGCCACCCATTGCCCGCAACCACAGCTCGACGATCGCGGTCCGCCCCTGCACGCGCCGGCCACGACCGAGGTCCCACTCGGCGTCCAGCGCCCAGCAGCTGCCCCACTGGTCGGCGTCGCGGTGCACCACCGCGTCGGCGTAGCGATGCACCAGGCGCTGGATGGCGATCAGGTCGTCGACGGAGACCGGGCTCGTGCTCACCGATGTACTCTCCCACCAAACTAACCAACTGTTCAATAAGTAGGATCGGAGGCCGAATGGACGCCGCGCTCGTGGACCGGTTGCGCGAGGAGATGCGCGCCGAGTTCGCCCGCACCGGGCCACCGCCGGAGTTCCCGGCGTTCCACGACATCCCCGTCGGCCGGCACACGAGTCGCGAGTTCTGGGACCTCGAGCAGGAGCACCTCTGGCCGCACGTGTGGGTCCTCGCGGGCCGCGTCGAGGACATCGCCAACGTCGGCGACTTCGTGCTGTTCGACGATCTGCGCGTGCCCGTCATCCTGATCCGCGGCAAGGACGGCGAGGTGCGCGCGTTCTACAACACGTGCCAGCACCGCGGCGCGCCGGTGGTCCGCGACACGGCCGGCACGGCGCGCACGTTGCGCTGCCAGTACCACTCGTGGACGTACGACATCACGTCCGGCGCGTTGATCAACGTGCCCGACGAGCGCGACTTCGTCGGCCTCGACCGCGCCGAGCGCTGCCTGCCGACGCTGCGCTGCGAGGTCTGGGACGGGTGGATCTTCGTCAACCAGGACCACGACGCGCCGCCGCTGGACGAGTGGTTGGGCCCGATCCCTGAGCAGTTCGCCCAGTTCCAGGGAGCCACGCTGCACACCGTCGCACGGCGCACGAAGGTCGTGTCGTGCAACTGGAAGGTGACCGCCGAGGCGTTCCTCGAGGTGTACCACTTCCGCCACATCCACAGCCGCAACGGCGAGACGCAGCTGGACAACCGCGGGGCGACGATGGGCCTGCTGCCGAACGGCCACTCGCGCATGATCACCCCGTTCTCGTCGAGCGCCTGCGCCAACCTCGGCATGGCTGCCTGGGACGACTGGCAGCACTTCGAGTCGCCCGGCTTCATCGACATCCCGACCGTCGCCGACGTGGTCCGCAGCACGAGCACCGCCTTCTCGATCTTCCCCAACCTGATCACCCCGGTGGCCGCCTACGGGTTCCCGTTCATCACCTTCTGGCCGATCGACCACCGCACGACGCGCCTCACCTGGACGCACTACGCGCCGGGCCCGTTCACCACAGCCAGCGCTCATGAGCCGCTCGAACCCGTGTGGCAGAAGCGGATGGACACCTTCGACCTGATCATGGCCGAGGACTTCGCCAACCTCGAGCCGATGCAGCGGTCGATGGAATCGCCGGCGATGCGCGGCATGCCGATCAACTACCAGGAACGGCGCATCTGGCACTTCCACGAGCAACTCGACCGGATGATCGGTGCAGACAGGATCCCGCCGGAACTGCGCGTCGCTCCGCTCCTCGACCGCTACATCGAGCGCGACTGATGCGCGACTGATGCGCGACTGATGCCCGAGATGACGCTCGGCGCGCCGGTGCAGATCGCCTATGCGGTCGACGACGTGCACGCCGCCGCTGCCCGCTTTGCCGCCGAGACGGGCGCCGGTCCGTTCTTCGTCGTCGAGCACATCGCGCTGGCCGAGGTGCGCCGGGCCGACGGTGCGACGGCGTTCGACCACTCGTCCGCCTACGGCCAGTGGGGCGAGGTGATGGTCGAGCTCGTGCAGGAGCACGGCGCGGCACTCGTCTCACCGCCGCGCCTGCATCACCTGGCGTTCTTGGTGCCCGATCTCGCCGCTGCGCGAGCAGCGTGCGTCGGGCGCGGCTGGCCGGAGCTGCTGTGGGCCATCACCGCAGGCGGCCAGGAGTTCGCCTTCCACGACGCACGCGCCGAGCTCGGTCACCTCGTCGAGCTGTACGAGCCGTCACCGCGGCTGCTCGCGTTCTACGCGCGGGTTCGCGCCATGGCGACCGACTGATCCTCCGAGCGACTGATCCTCCTAGCGACTGATCCTCTTAGCGACTGAGGATCGTCACGCCGGAGATGCCGGGGGCGCCGTACACGTGGGTGTACGCGGTGCGCGGCTCGCCGGGCACCTGACGTTCGCCGGCGTCGCCGCGCAGCTGCAGCACGTTCTCGTACACCTGGCGCAGTCCGGACGCGCCGATCGGCTCGCCGTTGGCCAGGCAGCCGCCGTCGGTGTTGACCGGGAAGCGGCCGTTGATCTCGGTGTCGCCGTTGGCCAGCATCGCCTCCTGCTCGCCGTGCTCGCAGAACCCGTTCTCGGCCATGTGCATGATCTCCGCGCCGGCCTCGGTGTCCTGCAACTGGGCCAGGTCGATGTCCTCAGGCCCCATGCCGGCCATCTCGAACGCGGCCTTCGACGCATCGACCGTCGGGCCGGCGTTGTGCTCCAGCGCGATCGACGGGGCGAGCACCTCGAAGCTGCCGAAGCGGCGCGAGCGGACGACCGCGGCGTTGAGGAAGATCGGCCGATCGGTGTACTTGTGGGCGTCGCTGGCCTTGGCCAGAATCAGCGCCACGCCGCCCTCGCCCGGTGAGCAGAACATGTACTGCGTCAGCGGGTACGAGAGCATCGCCGAGGCCAGCACCTCCTCCTCGGAGATCGGCTTGCGCCGCCACGCCATCGGGTTGATCGCACCGTTGCGGAACGCCTTCGCGCTGACCTTCGCCAGCGAGTCCTGGGTGATGCCGTACTCGTGCATGTAACGGTTGATCTTCATGCCGAAGAACTGGGTCGTCAGCGCCAGGCCCGACTGCCCGTACCAGTTGCCGATGCCGGAGGACTTGGTGTCGACCCGGAACGCACCGCGCTCGTGCTTGTCGAAGCCGATGGCGATGCCCAGCTCGAAGACGCCGGAGCGGATGGTGTTGTACGCGCTGAACAGCGCCGAACCGCCGGTGGCGCAGCCGTTGGCGACGTTGATGAACTGCAGGCCGGTGAGGCCGAGCCGCGACACCATCGTGTCCGCCGCGCCGGCGGAGTGCGATCCGCCGAAGGCGAACTGCATCGCCTCCCACCCGAGGCCGGCATCGGCCAGCGCGCGCCGCACGGCGATGACGCCCTGGTCCATGCCCGAGACGCCGTCGTGACGGCCGAACTCGTGCATGCCGATGCCGACGATGGCCACCTGGTCGCTCATCGCGTTCCCTCCATGTTCGTGCTCGCCGTGTTCGTGCTCGCAGTGTCGTTCGTGCCCGCCGGGCGGAAGGCGAAGGTCACCCGTTCGGTGCCGTCGTCGTCCACCGTGAGCGGCACGATCACCAGCTCCATCTCCATCCCGATCGCCAGCTTGGCGGGATCGGCCTCGGTCAGGCGGGCCTCCACCTTCACCTCGCCGGGCAGCTCGACGTACCCGACGCCGAACGGTTCGAAGCGCTCGTCGGTGTGGCCGAGGTACGGCGGCGCCTTGGGCGGGAAGCCCTGCACGGTCCAGGTCCACAGCGTGCCGCGGCGACCGAGCTCGACGGTCTCGGTGTGGTCACCCGTGCAGCGCGGGCAGCCCGACTGCGTGGGGAACATGTGGTTGCCGCAGTCGGTGCACCGGCTGCCGAGCAGCTGCGGCTGTTCGGCCGGCCACGTGAAGATGCCTTCGGCGATCGGTACCTGCGTCGGCATGTTGCCCCCTCCACGTCGTGCGACCGACGTAACTTACCAGTTGATCAATAATGTCGCCAGCCCGGTTCACCAGGCGAATTCACCAGCCGGGGTCGACGAGCACCTTGGTCTCCGTGGACTGCCCGCTGGCGAGGTCGGCGAGGGCGGCGGCGAGCCCGGCAAGGCCGACGGTGGAGCTGTGCAGCGGCTCGACGGCGACGCGGCCGTCGGCGATCATCGCCATCGTCATCTCGAACTCCTCGTGGAAGTACGCCAACGACGAGGTGACGGCGATCTCCTTGACCAGCCACGTCGTCGGGTTGATCGTCGCCTCACCGTGCGGCAGTCCGATCAGACACGTCGCCCCGCCCCGCCGGGCCAGGTCGACCGCCGACTGGATCGCCGGGGCCCGGCCGACGCACTCGTAGACGATGTCGGCACCGAGACCGTGCGTGTGCTCGAGCACGAGCTGCGTGGCGTCCGCTCCCGGTTCGACGACGTCGTGCGCGCCGAGCGAGGCGGCGAGCTGGCGGCGCTGCTCGCTCGGCTCGATGACGATGACGCGGGCCGCACCGGCAGCACGCACCCACTGCAGCGTGGCGAGGCCGATCGGGCCGGCGCCCTGCACGACAGCGGTGTCGCCGAGACGGATGCGGCTGGTGCGCACGGCGTGGAAGGCCACGGTGGTCGGCTCCACCTGCGCGGCCTGCACATCGGACAGCGACGGATGGGCGTGCACGATGCGCGACGCGGCGACACCGATCCGAGGAGCGAACCCCCCGTGCGCGGGTGCCTGAGCGTCGCGGCCGAGGGCGGACAGGAAGGCGACCTCACAGCGATCGGCTTGGCCGGCTCGGCATGCGGCACACGCGCCACACGCGGGAGCCACGGCGACGACGACCCGGTCGCCTTCGGTGAACGACCGGACCGCGCCGCCGATGGCGGACACCGTGCCTGCCCACTCGTGCCCGCAGATCGCCGGGTTGTAGGGACGACCGGACTGGAACGCGTGCACGTCGGTGCCGCAGATGCCGCACAGCGAGATGTCGACCACCACGCCGTCGTCGAACGGCGTCGGCTCCGGCACCTCGCGCAGCTCCAGGGTGTCCTTGCCCGTGATCAGTCCGGCGATCATCACGTCACTCTGCCAGCGCGCGGGTACGTTGCCCGACCATGAGCCTCATCGCCGTCGAAGCCGCCATCACCGTCGCCGACCCCGCCGGGCGCGATGCGCTCGTCGCCGCGTCGGCGCCCGTGCAGGCCGCCACCCGCAACGACGAACCGGGCTGCCTCGTGTACTGCTTCGCCGCCGATCCCGTGCGCGCCGACCTCATCCAGGTCTACGAGCTGTGGGCCGACGAAGCGTCGCTGGCGGCCCACTTCGACCACCCCAACTACGCGGCGATGCGCGAGATGCTCAACGCTGCCGGGTTGGCCTCGGCGGTCAGCCGCAAGCACCGCATCGACGCCACGGCGCCGGTGTACAACGCAGATCGGCGCGCCACCGTCGGCTTCGACGACTGACGGGCGAGTCCCGGACGGACTCATCGCAGCGCCGCTTCCCGCGCCCAGCGGTAGTCCGCCTTGCCGGACGGGCTGCGGTAGACGCTGTCCACGAAGACCACTCGTCGCGGCGCTTTGTACGACGCGAGCTGCGCCCGAACGTGGTCGGCGATCGCGGACTCGTCGACGTCCGCGCCGCGAGCGCGTGAGGCGACGAGCACGACCTGCTCGCCGAGCCGGTCATCGGGCAGGCCGACCACGACGCAGTCCTCGATCGCCGGATGGCTGCGGGCGGCGACCTCGACCTCCTCGGGGAAGACCTTCTCGCCACCGGTGTTGATGCACACCGAACCGCGACCGAGCAGGTGCACGGTGCCGTCGGCGTCGATCAGCGCCTGGTCGCCGGGGATCGACCAACGGACGCCGTCGATCAAGCGGAACGTCGCGGCCGTCTTCTCCGGGTCGCCGTGGTACCCGCTGGGCATGGGGCCGCTGCAGCCGAGCACGCCGCTGCGGCCGCAGCCGGGTTCGAGTCGTTCGAACGTGACCGGATCGAACACCGCCGTCGCCGGCGTGGCGACGAAGTGGGCGGTCTCGAGCGGCTCCTGACCGGGCGCGGTGACCGACAGCGCGTAAGGCCCACCCTCGGACGCACCGATCATGTCGAGCACCATCGCCTGCGGCGCTCGAGCCATCAGCTCGCGCTTGGCATCGACGGAGAGCGTCGCCCCGGTCGACACGATGCGCACCAGGCTGGACAGGTCGTACGGCGTGCCCGCGGCCTCGGACCGATGGAGCTCGGCGATGATCGGACGAGCGAAGGCGTCGCCGACGATGGACAACTGCGTCACGCGCTCGCGCTCCACCAGCCGCAGCAGCTCGGCCGGATCGAAGCGGTGCTCGGCCAGCAGCACCACGGTGCCGCCGAGCACGAAGGTGCTCATCGCCAGGAACAGCGCGGTGCCGTGCATCAGCGGCGGCGCCGTCATGTTCACCGGGCTGGCACCGGAGGCACGCAGCTCGGCGGCGACGCGGCCGACCTCGACCGCCGTGGTCGGCACCGGCAGACCCATCGACGCGTACCCGCTGAACGCCAGCGCACCGAAGAGGTCCTCGTGGCGCCACACGACGCCCTTCGGCAAACCAGTGGTGCCACCGGTGTAGAGCAGCAGACGATCGTCGCCGCTGCGCTCGATCGGTGCGGCGGGTGGGTGATCGGCGACGAGCGACTCGTACGCCACCGCGCCGTCGAGCAGTGATGCGCCGCTGCCGTCGTCCACCTGCACCAGCAGGCGCAGTTCACGCAGCACCGGGCGGGCGGATTCGACGACCTCGGCGAACGAGCCGTGGAACACGAGCACGGCGGCACCCGAGTCGCCGACGACGTGGGCCACCTCCGGCGCCCGGTAGCGGTAGTTGACGTTGACGGTGCAGGCCCGCACCTTGAACGCGGCGAACGCCGACTCCAGGTACTCGGGGCAGTTGTACATCAGCTGCGCCACGGCGTCGCCGGGGCCGACGCCGTGCGCAGCCAACGCCGCAGCCAGTCGCGCGGCCCGGTCCTCGAGCGCGCCCCAGCGGATCTCGGTGTCGCCCAGCACGACTGCGACGCGATCCGGTGCGCTCGCGGCGATGGCCTCCCACAGGGTTGCCCAGTTCATTGCGTGTCCCCCGACGATGTGCTAATCAACCAGTTGATTATTTAATGATCTTACGTGGAACCTGGGGGTCCCGAATGCACGACACGACGGTCATGCCCGAGCGCCTGGCTGCGTTCCTCACCGCCAGCGACGGGGTCCGGAGCGCGACGGTGACGGCCTACGAGGGGATGGTCGGCGGCTACAGCCGGCTCATGGCCCGCGCCGAGGTCGCATGGTCGGACGGCACGCGCGAGGTGCTCGTGCTGCGCGGTGACCCGCCCACGGGCAAGGCGATGATGGAGACCGACCGCGACACCGAGTACGCCCTGCTGCGGGCGCTCCAGACGATGAACGCGATCTCGATGCCCGCCGCCCGGCACTACGACGCGACCGGTGAGCACCTCGGCACGAAGTGCATCGTGCTCGACTTCGTCGCCGGCCGTCCGCTGCAGAGCATCCTCCACGACGCTGCGCCTGAAGCACACGGCGCACATGCCGACGCGCTGGTCGACACGATGGCGAGGGTGCACTCGATCGACGCCGCTTCGCTCGGCAGCGCGCTCGCCCAACCAGCGAGCTGGGACGAGTACATGGGTGGGCTCATCGATCGCTTCCGCCAGGCGGACCGCGAGCACGTCGAGTCGGTGCCGTTCCTGCGCTTCGTCGCCGCGTGGCTGGACGCCAATCGCCCACCGCCGCTGCCGCTCGGCGTGGTGCACAGCGACTTCCAGCCCGCCAACATCATGGTCGGCGACGACGGCGCGCACTCGCTGATCGACTGGGAGCTCACGCACGTCGGCGACCCGCGCGAGGACCTCGGCTACTACAACGTCTACGCGTCGGCGCTCGGCCCAAACCTGCTGATGGCCGACCCGGAGCGGTTCCTGGCCCGATACCGAGAACGGACGGGGTTCAGCGAGGAGGCCGTGAACATGCAGACGCTCGCCTACTTCTCCTCGCTCGCCGCGATCACCGTCTACGCCCAGATCCTGCGCGGCGCCGCCCTCATGGCCGATGGGCACAACGGCGGCCTGATGACCACGTACACGCTCAACGCGCTCACCGTGGGCCACACCAACTTCATGGCCGGGTGCGTGCTCGACCCCACCCACCCATCGACCCAGGAGCAGGTGAGCGTCTGATGCTGTCGCGACCGACCACCGACCAGATCATCCTCGACTGCCGCGCCGAGCTGCTCGCCACGATCGACGCGGCGATCACCGACCCGGCGGCCAAGATCGCCATCCAGATGATGGAGAACGTGCTGCGCAACTGCGCCGAGCGCGCGGCGCACGAGATCGCCTGGATGCACGAGGAGATCGCCGAGATGATCGCCATCGCCGAGCAGGTGCAGGCGAGTGCCCCCACCGACGCTGTGCAGTCCGCGCTCGACGCCTGTCGAGCGAACCGGACCGGTGGACTGCACCTCGACGAGGTGGTCGCCGACTACGACCTCGCCGGTGAGTGCCTCTCTGCCGCGCTCGACGCGGCGATGTCCTCGGGCGTGCGCGAGCTGCAGGAGGTCGGGCGCGCCGCGCTCGAACGGCGGCTCGCCCACGAGCAGGCGATCATGGGCGAGTGGGCCTTCGTCGGTCGCGGCTGAGATGCAACGACCGCTCGACGAACCAGTGGACGCACTGGTCGTCACGGGCGGGCACCCGTTCGAGCCCGAGCCGTTCTTCGCTGTGTTCGACGCGCTCGACGGCGTCGCCTGGACCGGTGCCGGCACGCCGGACGTCGGCCACGACGTGGTCGTCTTCTACGACATGCCGGGATTGCAGTTCACCCGCGCGGACCCGCCGGTCGTGCTCGGCGAGCCGAGCACCGCGCAGCGCGACGTGATCGGTCAGTTGACGAACGACGGCGTCGGTCTCGTGTTCCTGCACCACGCCGTCGCTGGTTGGCCGGCGTGGCAGGAGTACGCCGAACTGATCGGCGGGCGCTTCCACTACGTGCCCGGCGAGCTCGACGGCACCGCCTACCCCGACTCCGGCTACCGCTTCGACGTCACCCACAACGTCGAGGTGCTCGCACCGGACCACCCGGTGTGCGCCGGCCTCGGCGACTCGTTCACGTTGACCGACGAGCTGTACTGCTTCCCGGTGCTCGAGCACACCGTCACCCCGCTGCTGCGCACGACGTTCGACACCGGCGATGTCGCTGCGTTCTCCTCGGCCGAACTGGCCATCCGCGGGCGGCGCAACGCCAACGACGGCTGGACGCATCCGCCGGGCAGCAACCTGGTCGGCTGGGCCAAGGAGCACGGTCGGTCGCGCATCGTCTACCTCCAGTTCGGCGACGGGCCCGTCACCTACGCCGACCCGAACTTCCGCAGGGTCGTCGCGAACGCGATCGCCTGGACCGCCCGCCGCACCTGACCATCAGCTCGGCCGTCACGCGAGTCGCACCCACCCGAGTACCGAACGCGCGCTCACCGCGCACTCCGTACTCGCTCGCCGCCACCCGAGTACCGAACGCGCGCTCACCGCGCACTCCGTACTCGCTCGCCGCCACCCGAGTACCGAACGCGCGCTCACCGCGCACTCCGTACTCGCTCGCCGCCACCCGAGTACCGAACGCGCGCTCACCGCGCACTCCAAACTCGGGTCGTGCGTGCCGGGCGTCAGCGTTGGCGGTTGGCCATCCACTCGTTGGTGGCGCGGCCCATCTTGGCGCCGTCGTAGCCGATGCGCTGGACCGGCTTGACCTCGATCACGACGCGCCGCGGCGAGTCGAGGAACTCGGCGAACGCCGCGCTTCGAGCCGGGTCGGACCCGAACAGCGCCTGTGCGAGCTCGGGGTAGAACCAGTCCTTCACCTCGCGGTCGTCGTGCAGCACGCACTCGCCCTTCCACGTCACCGTCTTGTTCCGCGGCAGCGGCGAACCGGTGGAGGTGACCACGACGCAGACGCGGGGGTCGCGACGCACGGCGCTGATGCGAGCGCGCTGGTTGGAGGCGGTGAGCCAGAAGCTGCCTCGTCGCCAGATGTACGACATGATCACCCCGACCGGCCAGCCCTCCTTGTTCGACCAGATGAACGTGCACTCGTCGTGGGCCAGCAGCAGCTGCTCCTCGACGTCGGCATCGAGGCCGTACACGGTGACGTCTTCATAATTCTCAGCGTCGCTCATCGATGCACCTCAACTCGCTCGGGGCCGGAACTGGCCGGTGTTGGCGGTGATCCCGCCGTCGACGGGGATCGCAGCGCCGGTGACGAAGCTGGCCGCAGGCGAGACGAGGAAGGCGATGACCGCGGCGATCTCCTCGGCGCGTCCCCAGCGCTGCATCGGCACCGACCGGCGCAGCGACTCGTGCACCTCCGGCGCGGACTTGATGCCCGCCGTCATCCCGGTCTCGGTCGGCCCGGGGCAGACGGCGTTGACCGTGATGCCGTCGGCGGCCAGGTCCAGCGCCGCGGCGCGGACCAGGTTGACGGCCGCGCCCTTCGACGCGTTGTAGGCCCACATGCCCGGGTCGCCGGCCAGTCCGGAGGTGGAGGCGGTCACGACGATCCGACCGGCACCGGCATCGCGCATCGCTGGCACCGCAGCCCGGATGCCGAGCACGAGGGCGCGGACGTTGACGTCCATCGCCCGGTCGAAGCGCTCGATCGGCATGTCCAGCAGATCCCCACCGGCCGAGACGCCGGCGTTGAGGACGCTGACGTCGAGCCGCCCGAAGGCGGACAACGCGACCTGCACCGCTCGCTCGTTGCACTCGACCGAGGTGACGTCACCGGCAACGATCGCGATCCGTTCGTCGCCGGCTGCCCATGCCAACGCGCCCGCATCGATGTCGACGGCAACGACAGCGGTGCCCGCGGCGACCAACGCCTCCACCGTGGCCCGGCCGATGCCCGAGGCCGAACCGGTGACGATGGCGACGCGCCCGCCGCTCATCGGTTCGTCCAGCGGATGGGCAGCGTGGTCAGCCCGCGCAGGATGAACGGCTGGTTCACCGCCACCTCGCCGACCAGCTCGACCGTGGCGAAGCGGTCGAGCACCAGGCGCAGCGAGAGCTGCGCTTCACGACGCGCCAGTGCGGCACCGATGCAGTGGTGGATGCCCCAGCCGAACGCGACGTGGGGCCGGCTCCCCGGGGCCATGCGGTCGAGATCGATCTCGTCGGGCCGGTCCCACACCGCTGGATCGCGGTTCGCCGCGGCAAACAGCGCCTGCACCTTGGTCCGCTCCGGGATGACGACGTCGCCGATCGGGCACTCCTGCGCGTTGGTGCGGAACAGGCCCTGCACCGGGGAGTCGTAGCGCAGGAGCTCCTCCACCGCCTGGGGCACGAGTGCCGGCTCGGCACGCAGCCGCTCGGCGAGGTGCGGGCGCTCGATCAGGCGGTACAGCATCAGCCCGATCAGGCTGGCGGTGGTCTCGTGACCGGCGACCAGCAGTTGCTGGCACAGCCGGCGCACCTCGGTGCGCGTCAACGTGCCGTCGCGCTCGGCGCGGGTGAGGACCGTGATCATGTCGTCCGGTGGTTCCGCGCCGGCATCGATCAGCGCCGACCGGCGGTCGACCTGTTCGTCGACGATGGCGAAGATGCCGCGGTTGGCCGCCTCGACGAGCGTCAGGTCGCCGCCGCCGAGTCCGTTGACGATGTCGCCCGACCACCGCTCGAACTCGTCGCGGCGATCGTCGGGGACGCCGAGCAGCTCGGCGATGACGATCGCCGGGAACGGCATGGCGAACAGGCGGACGAAGTCGCCATCACCGCCCGCCGAGCCCGCTGGCCCGAACGCGTCGTCCCACAGCTCGGCGCCGATGCGGTCCACTCGCGTGCCGAGCGACTCGATGGCCGTGGGGCGGAAGCCGTCCTGCAGCACCTTGCGCTGACGACGGTGCACCTCGCCGTCTGCCGAGCCGAGCGCGCCGCCAGGCATGTAGAACACCCCCGACCCGTCGCGGCTGTTCCACAGCTCCGGGTTGGTGACCATCGCCATCACGTCGGCGTGCCGGCTGACGACGAAGAACGGCGGGTCGTGCTGCTCTTCGCGATGCACCGGGCAGTTGGCCAGCAGGTGGTGGTGGCCGACCGACGGTTCGAGGTCGTTGGCGTGCGCGAGGTGCGAGTAGCGATCATCCACGGCAGCCTCCATCATCCCCCGGGGTTACCTACCGCTCAGTAAGTAACGGACGCGACCGTAGCCCAGTCCCGTGATCCGGTCAGTCCGTGATGTGGATGAGCTTGCTCTCCAGGAGGGCCTTGATCCCGTCGACCGCGTTGCGGTGCTGCTGCGGATCGCCGGACACCGCGTCGGTGAGCCCGATGAGCAGCGTCAGCACGACCGCGCTGACCTTGTCGCGGTCGCCCGGCTCGATCTCGCCCGTCGCCAGACCTGTGTCGACGATGCGATCGAAGAACTGCTGGCGGGCAACCTGCCCGCCCTCGAGGGCGTCGCGCAGCTCCTCGTGGCGGCGCAGGTCCACACGCAACGCGCCGAGGAACTGGGCCAGGGTCGGATCCTCGTCGTTCATCACGTGGGCCTCGTCGAGCACCGCTTCGAGCTTGCCGCGAAAGGTGGTGGGCACCGTCGTCGCCTCGGCGAAGCGGGCGTAGACCTGCGCCTGCACGTCGGCGTGGACCGCCAGGTAGAGGTCGAGCTTGGAGCCGAAGTAGTGGTAGATCGCCCCGGCAGTGATGCCGGCGTCAGCGCCGAGGCTGCGGTTGGTGGCCGCGCCGTAACCGCGTTGGGCGAACGCCAGCCGAGCGATGTCCAGGATCCGTTGCCGCGTGTCGGCCGAGTCCGTGTCGGGCGGCCTGCCGAGGCGCGGCTTCACGGCCTTGGGCTTGGTCACGCCGCAAGTATGGCAAAGGGTGCTCGGATGATTCGATTATTGATCAGTTGGTGAATTACTGTCGGCAGCCGTGACGCTCGACCGCTTCATCGACGACGCCCGCGAGTGGTTGGATGCGAATGCACCGCGCCGGGACGGCAGTGCAGAAGCACCTGACGCGGAGCACGACTTCAGCGTGTCCGTGTTCCACTCGCTGTCGTTCGAGGACGAGCGAGCGCTGCTCCAGCGCATCCAGGCGTGACGATGGTCAAGGCCGAGCACGGCTACCACGCCATCACCGCTGAGCCGCGCTACGGCGGCCTCGGGCTGGATCGCAGCTACGCGCGGGCGTGGTCGAAGTTGGAGGGCGAGTACCTCACGCCCACGACCCACGAGACCCACAGCGTCACCACCCGCCTCATCGCCCCGACCGTCCAGCTGTTCGGCACACCGGAGCAGCAGGAAACGCTCGTTCCGCGCTTCCTCGCCGCCGAGGAGCTGTGCTGCCAGCTGTTCTCCGAACCGGGTGCCGGCTCGGACCTGGCGTCGCTGGCGTGCCGTGCCGTTCGAGACGGTGACACGTGGGTGATCAACGGGCAGAAGGTGTGGAGCTCGGGTGCGCAGTTCTCGGCATGGGGCGAGCTCATCGCCCGGCACGACCCCGACGTGGCCAAGCACCGCGGCATGACCGCCTTCGTGATCCCGATGGATCTGCCCGGCATCGAGATCCGCCCGATCAAGCAGATGAGCGGCGGCTCATCCTTCAACGAGGTCTTCTTCACCGACGTGCGCGTGCCCGACACGATGCGCCTCGGTCCCGTGGGCGAGGGATGGAAGGTGGCGCTGACCACGCTCGGCTTCGAGCGCGACCACTCCGACTCCGGCGGCAGCACGTCGCGCGTCGGCGGATCGTGGCGACACGTGCTGGCCACCGCGCAGTCGATGGGCGTCACCGACGACGCGTGCACGCGGCAGGACCTGATGCGCGTCTACACGCACCACCGCGTCGAGGGCTTCCTCGGGCGGCGCGTCGCCGACCTGCGCCGTGCCGGCGCAGCGCCCGGGCCGGAAGGATCGCTGGGCAAGCTGCTGTGGACCGAGGGCATGAACCTGACCACGGACGTGATCTCGCGCATCCTCGGCGTCAAGCTCATCGCCGACAACGGCGAGCACGCCACGTATGCATGGGGCGAGCACGTCCTCGGCGCGCCCGGCTACCGCATCGCCGGCGGCTCGGACGAGACCCAGCGCAACATCATCGGCGAGCGCGTGCTGGGGCTGCCAGGCGAGCCGCGGGTGGACAAGGACGTCGCCTGGAAGGACGTCCCCCGATAGCGAGGGAGCGGGTCGCGAGGTGCATTCGGTGACGGGGTTTCGCCGCCCGCCGATCTGCGCGAGAATACTTACCAGTCGATCAATAACGGGTCGATCAAGCAGAGGGGGAACGACATGGATCTCGGGCTGACCGGGAAGCGGGCGCTGATCACGGGCGCCACGAAGGGGATCGGGCGAGCGATCGCCGAGACGTTGCTGGCGGAGGGAGCGTCCGTCGCGATCTGCGCACGCACCGCCGACGAGGTCAGCGCTGCCGTCGGTGAGCTGTCGGCGTTGGGGACCGCGGTCGGCAGCGCCGTCGACGTCAGCGATGCCGAGAGCCTGCGCTCGTGGGTGACCTCGTCGGGCGATCAGCTCGGTGGCATCGACATCTACGTGCACAACACGTCGGGCAAGCCGGCCAAGACGCTCGAGGCGTGGAGCAAGAACTTCCAGATCGACCTGATGGCACTGGTGCAGGGCGTGGATGCGGCGACACCTGCCCTCGCCGACGGGGGTGGCTCGATCATCAGCATCGGCACCACCGCGAGCGCCGAGCACTTCGCCAGCGGCTCCAACAGCTACAGCGCGTTCAAGGCCGCCGTCACCAACTGGACCCTCGGCCAAGCGCAGACGCTGGGGGCCAAGGGCATCCGCTGCAACGTCGTCTCCCCCGGACCGATCTTCGTCGACGGTGGCGACTGGGACCGGATCAAGACGCACATGGCGCCGTTCTACGAGGCCACCGAGAAGGTCCACCCCGGTGGCCGGCTCGGCGTGGCCCAGAACGTCGCCGACGCCGTGGCCTTCCTCGTCAGCTCGCGGGCTGCGCACATCAACGGCGTCAACCTCACCGTCGACGGCGGGTTCCTCAAGCGCGTCAACTTCTGACATGTCGGCAACGTCCGACGAGCCGGGCACTCGCGTCGACGTCACGTTGGTGGCGGGCGGCAAGTACCACGACATCGACTTCGCTCGACGCGAGCTGCTCGGCCTGCTGGCCGAGCACGACGAGGTGCGCGTCCGCGTGCAACCCGACTACGAGGACACCAGCGGCATCGAGCGATCGTCGATCCTCGTCAGCTACACGTGCGACGTCCGACCCTCCGAAGCGGCGCAGCGCGCCATCCGCACCTGGGTCGAGGGCGGCGGCCGCTGGGTGGCGCTGCACGGCACCAACTCGGCGCTCGACCTCGGCGGGCCGAACGGCGTCGACGCGCCGCGCGTGTTCCCGCTGTGGGCCGACACGCTCGGCAGCCAGTTCATCGCCCACCCGCCGATCCAGCCGTACCGCGTCGAGGTCACCGACGCGGCGCACTGGTTGGTGGCCGGCGTCGAGCCGTTCGAGACCGACGACGAGCTGTACCTCAGCGAGTACGCCGACCGCGCCGCGCTGCACCCGTTGCTGCACACGACGTGGCAGGGCGACGCGCGCGGCTTCGTCGAGCACGACTGGACCACGGCCGACGCACAGCACCTCGTGATGTACCTGCGCGAGCTCGGCGCCGGCGCGGTGCTCTACAACACCCTCGGCCACTGCCGAGGCCACTACGACATGGCGCCCGTCGCCGCCTACTACCCGCGCGTCGAGCGCTGCTCGTGGGACAAGCCCGTCTACTACGAGTTGCTCCGCCGTTCGCTGCGCTGGGCCCGCGGCGCCACGGCCTGACCACCTGCCGACCGGAGAAACGAGAACCCATGGAACTGTCAACGACCGTACAGATGGACCTCCATCGGCGGATGGTGCGCATCCGCCTGTTCGAGGAGGCCGCCGGCAAGCTCGCCGAGAGCGCTCGGCTGCCGGGGTTCCTGCACCTCTACGTCGGCGAGGAAGCCGTCGCCTCGGGTGTGTGCGCGGCGCTCAACGACGACGACCACATCACCTCGACGCACCGCGGCCACGGCCACCTCGTGGCCAAGGGCGGCGACTTCGATCGGATGATGGCCGAGCTGATGGGCAAGTCCACCGGCTACTGCAAGGGCAAGGGCGGGTCGATGCACATCAACGACCTGTCGCTCGGCATGCTCGGCGCCAATGGGATCGTCGGTGCCGGTTCGCCGATTGCGGTCGGCGCGGCGTTCGCCAACAAGTACCGCAAGCGCGGTCAGGTGGCCGTGGCCTTCTTCGGTGATGGCGCGACGAACATCGGCGCGTTCCACGAGGCGGCCAACATGGCCTGCGCGCTGCACCTGCCGATCGTGTTCGCCTGCGAGAACAACGAGTACGGCGAGTTCACGCCACGCAGCAGCACGATGGCGATCACCGACATCGTCGACCGCGCCGTCGGCTACGGGATGCCGGGCGTGATCGTCGACGGCATGGACGTCGTCGCCGTGCACGAGGCGGCCACCGAGGCCGTCGCCCGCGCCCGGCGCGGTGAGGGCCCGTCGCTGATCGAGGCCAAGACGTACCGCTTCTACAACCACCACGGGATCCAGAACCTGGGGCTCAAGTACCGCAGCGACGACGAGGTCGAACGGTGGAAGCAACGCGACCCGATCTTCACCTTCGAGGAGCGCTTGATCGAAGCGGGCACGGCGAGCGCGGCCGAGATCGAGGCGGTGTGGGCCGAGCTGCGCGACGGCATCGAGGCGGCGATCGCCTTCGCCGACGCCAGTCCCCTGCCCGAAGCCGACCAGCTGATGGTCGGCGTCTACACCGGAGCCACGTCATGACCGATCACAAATTGACGTACGGCGCAGCGTTCAACGAGGCGGTGCGTCAGGCGATGGAGGCCGACCCGGACGTGTTCTGCGCCGGTGAGGACATCGGCGCGTTCGGTGGCGTGTTCCACACCTACGCCGGGCTGCAGGCCACCTTCGGTGCCGACCGCGTCGTGGACACCCCGATCAGCGAGCAGGCGATCGTCGGGCTCGGCGTCGGTGCCGCGGTCACCGGGCTGCGACCGATCGTCGACCTGATGTTCATGGACTTCATCTGCGTGGCGATGGACCAGATCGTCAACCAGGCGGCCAAGCTCAAGTACATGTTCGGCGGCGAGGCGACGCTGCCGCTGACCATCACCACCGCCGGCGGCGCCGGCCTCAGTGCGGCCGCGCAGCACAGCCAGTCGCTGGAGGCGCTGCTGTGCCACATCCCCGGGTTGAAGGTGGTCTACCCATCGAACCCGTACGACATGAAGGGCCTGATGACGGCCTGCATCCGCGAGGACAACCCGACCATCATGGTCAAGCACAAGCGGCTGCTGGGGATGAGCGCGATGGTGCCGGAGGAGGCCTACGCCATCCCGCTCGGGACCGCGCACATCGCCCGCGCCGGCAAGGACGTCACCGTCGTCGCCTACGGCAGGATGCTCAACGAGTCGCTGGTCGCCGCTGAGCAGCTGGCGGGTGAGGGCATCGACTGCGAGGTGATCGACCCGCGCACGTTGCAGCCGCTCGACACGCCGACGATCGTCGCATCGGTGAAGCGCACGAACCGGGCGATCGTCGTGCACGAGGCGGTGCGCTTCGGTGGCCTCGGCGCCGAGATCGCGGCACAGGTCCAGGAGGAGGCGTTCGACTTCCTCGACGGTCCCGTGGCGCGCGTCGGTGCACCGTTCTCGCCGGTGCCGTTCAGCCCGGCGCTCGAGCAGCACTACGTGCCTGACGCGGCCAGCATCGCCGCCGGGATCCGCGCCGTCATGGCCCGCCCGCTGGTGGGGAGCTGACCCGTCACCGGGTCGTGTCGTGAGCACCGTCGGCGTCATCGTCAACCCGGCCGCCGGCAAGGACATCCGCCGGCTGGTGACGGCGGCCAGCCACACCTCCGACAGCGTCAAGATCGGCATCGTCCGTCGCGTCGTCATCGCCGCCGTCGAAGCCGGCGCGCAGCGCGTGCTGCTGAGCGGCGACCCGCACCACCTGTCGCAACGCGCGATCGACGGCCTCGATCTGCCGGCCGAGGTGCTCGACGTGCCCGTCAGCGGATCGCGCTTCGACACCGTCGCCGTCGCGGCGCGGATGTGGAAGGAGCTCGCCGGGGCGGTGGTCACGCTCGGCGGTGACGGCACGTGCCGCGACGTCGCGCTCGGCTGGCCTGACGCGCCGATGATCGCCGTCTCCACGGGCACCAACAACGCCTTCCCCTCGGCCATCGACGCGACCGCGGCCGGCACCGCCGCCGGGCTCGTCGCTGCCGGGCTCGTCGACGGCACCGGGGTGATGCGACGCAGCAAGCGGGTGTCGGTCCACGTGGTCGACGGTGCCTCGGTGCGCGACGACGTGGCGCTCGTCGACCTGGCACTGATCGACACGACGTTCGTCGGGTCGCGCGCCGTGCTCGACCCGCTGGCGGTGCGCGCCGTGGTCGCTGCCTTCGCCTCGCCGAGCAGCACCGGCCTGTCGGGCATCGCCGGGCGGGCCCATCCCGTCGGTCGCTTCGACGACGGTGGCGTGCTCGTCCGGCTCGGGCCGGGAGGACGACGCGTGCGCGTCCCGGTCGCCCCCGGATCGTTCTCGTCGGTCGACATCGCCGAAGTGACGCCGCTCGCGTTCGGCGAGGTCGTGCACCTGCGCGGGCCCGGCGTGCTGGCCTTCGACGGCGAACGCGACCTGCGCATCGGCGCCGATGCCGACGTGACCGTGTCCGTCGAGCCCACCGGCCCGTTGCTGATCGACGTCGAGCGCACGCTCGCGCTCGCCGCAGCCGAACGACGTTTCGACCTGCCACCCACGTCCCCAGGAGGACCGCCATGGCCACCGAGTTCCTGATGCCCAAGCTGGGCCTGACGATGGAGGAGGGCACGATCCGCGAGTGGCTGGTGCCCGACGGCGCCGTCATCGAGCCCGGCACCCCCGTGATGTCGATCGAGACCGACAAGGTGGAGAGCGACGTCGAGGCCGCGGTCGGTGGACGACTGCACCAGATCGGCGCGGTCGGCGACACCTTCCCGTGCGGCGCGGTGATCGGGCTGTGGTTGGCCGACGGCGAGTCCGCGCCGGCGAGTGCATCGCCCGTCGCTGCAGCGGTCGCAGCGACGTCCGTGGCTGCCGTGAGCGCGCCGAGCACCACGGCCGCGCCTGCGCCCGCGCCGCGGGCCGACGGTCGGTTGTTCGTGTCGCCGAACGCACGCCGGGTTGCCGCGGCCGCCGGCATCGACGTGACGACGCTGCGCGGCACCGGGCCAGGCGGACGGATCGTGTCCGAGGACGTCGAGGAGGCGGCGCAGCGGCCGCGCCCCGTTGCCGCACCGGCTGCCACGTGGTCGCCACGGCCGAGCGGAGGGCACGTGCCGGCGACCGTCGCCGGCCGCCAGCTGGCCGACCTGCTCGGCGTCGATCTCGCCGTCGTGCCGCCCGACCCGGCCGAGGGCTACGTCACTCGCGACGCGGTGGCTCGCTGGGTGCGCGCCCAGCTGCAGCCGGCACCGGCTCCGGCACCGGCTGCGTTGCCGGCTGCGTCGCAGACGCCGACCTCGATCACCCGGATCTCCGGCATGCGCGGCACGATCGCCAAGCGGATGCACGCCTCGTTGCAGGAGATGGCTCAGCTGACGTTGACCATGGATGCCGAGATGGACGCCGTGGTCGCCGACCGCCAACGACGCAAGGACGCCGGCGCGGCGCCGGGGTTCACCGACTACGTGGTCGCCGCCGCCGGGCGCGCGCTGCGCCGGCACCCCGGCGTGAACGCGCAGGTGACCTCCGACGGCATCGCCCTGCTGCCCGACGTGCACGTCGGACTCGCCGTCGCACTCGATGGCGGGCTGGTGGTTCCGGTCGTGCGCCACGCCGATCGCACGCCGCTCGATGCGATCGCCACCGAGACGACCCGGCTGGCGACGGCGGCGCGAGCCGGCAAGCTGACGCTCGACGACCTCGACGGCGGCACGTTCTCGGTGAGCGCGCTCGGCATGTTCGGCGTCGATGCGTTCACCCCGGTGATCAACCCGCCGAACGTCGCCATCCTCGGCGTCGGCCGGCTGCGGCAGGACGTCGTGCTGGTCGACGGTGCGGTCGCCTCGCGGACCCGGTTGACGCTGAGCCTGACGTGGGACCACCGCGTGCTCGATGGCGCGCCGGCGGCGGCGTTCTGCCAGACGATCGTCGAGCTGCTCGGCGACCCCGCGCAGCTCGACTGAAGGCAGCTCGACTCAACGGCCGAACCGCTAGTAGGGCATCGTCCCGCCGTCGACCGGGAACAGGCAGCCGGTCATGTTGCGCGCCGCGTCCGATGCCAGCAGCACCGCCACCGCAGCGACCTCCTCGACGCGGTTGGGGCGCTTGATCGCCGACTCCTGGGTGAACAGCGAGATCAGCGCGTCGTAGTCCTCGAGCCCCATGGCGACGGCGGAGTCCGGGCCCGTGGCGCGCACGATGTCGGTCTCGATGATGCCCGGCAGGATCGCGTTGACCGTGATGCCCAACGTGCCCACCTCGTGGGCGGCCGCCTTCACCAGACCGTTGACGGCGTGCTTGGTGGTCACGTAGCCGGGGATGCCCGGCTTGCCGAGCTTGCCCTCCACCGACGACGTGACGATCACCCGGCCGGACTGGCGCGGGATCATGTGCTGCAACGCCCGACGCATCCCCCAGAACACGTGGTTCAGGTTCCAGTCGATCTCGAGCAGCCACTCCTCGTCGGTCATCTGCGCGACCGGCGCGGTCATCAGCACACCGCCCGAGTTGAGGCAGCAGATGTCGAGCTGCCCGTAGCGCTCGATGGTGAAGTCGATCAGCCCTTCGACGGCGGCCTGCTTCGACGCGTCGCCGGCGTAGAAGTCGGCGCGGTCGCCGGCTGCCATCTCGGCCAGGCAGGCCCGCCCCTTGGCCTCGTCGCGGCCGTTGACCACCACGGATGCGCCCTCGGCGAGGAAGGCGTCGGCCATCGCTCGACCGATGCTGCGCGTGCCGCCCGTGATGCAGGCGACCTTGCCCTCCAGCTTGTTCCCCATGTCGTTCCCCTGTGCGTTCGTCGTTCGTTGCGTGTGCGTGTGCGTGTGCGTATGAGCGGTGCGGTGCGGTGCGGTCCGATCAGTACGGACTGGTGCCGCCGTCGATCGAGATCATCGAGCCGGTGATGCCGGCGCCCGCCTCGGATGCGAGCAGCACGGCCACCGCGGCGACGTCCTCGGCGTCGTTGAGCCGCTTGACCGCCGACTCGCTGGCGAACATCTCCAGCAGCCCCTCGTAGGTCGTGCCCATCGCCTCGGCGGCGACAGGGCCCTGCAGCATCATCACGTCCGTCTCGATCGCGCCAGGGCAGACGGCGTTCACGGTGATGCCCATGGTGCCGACCTCCTTCGCCGCGGACTTGGTCAGTCCGTTGATGGCGTGCTTGGCGGCGACGTAGCTGGAGATGGCCGGCTTGCCCATCTTCCCCTCCACGGAGCTCATCGTGATGATCCGCCCCCACTGGCGCGGGATCATGTGGTTCAGCGCAGCGCGCATCGTCCAGAACGTGTGCCAGAAGTTCCAGACCATGGCGTCGTTCATCGCCTCGTCCGTCATCTGCGCGACGGGTGCGTAGTCGCTGCCACCGCCGGCGTTCGGCACGAGGATGTCGATCGCCCCGTAGCGCTCGACGGTGCCTTCGACGATCGCCTCGCAGTCCGCGCGGAGCTTGACGTCGCCGCCGATGAAGTGCACCCGGTCGCCGGCCCCGAGCCCATCGATCGACGCCTGCGCCTTGGCGGCGTCGCGGCCGTTGATGACCACCTGTGCACCTTCGTCGAGGAACGCCTTGGCGATCGCCAAGCCGATGCCGCGCGTGCCGCCGGTGATGCACGCGACGCGTCCGTCCAGTACCCCCATTGCCTTCCCCCTCGGTCCCCGCGCCGATTCGGTCGGCGCAACCCCGAGCGTAACTTACTCGCTGATCAGTAAGCCGTGCGAGGAAAAGTTGAAGTGCTCCGGTTCAACCGGCGCGACGACGGCGGTTTGCCTTCGGCGGCCCGACCAGATCGCCGGCGATGATGGTCTTCACGGCTTCGATGGCCCGCAGGTGGATGCCCTGGTCGTCGCTGAGCGCATCGGTCATGCCGGTGATCATGGCGATGATGAACACGCTGACGTGATCGCGATGAGCAGGCTTGATCTCGCCGGTGCGCACGCCGACCTCGACGATCTTGTCGAAGAAGTCCTGACGGAACGAGATGCGCTCGCGCAACGCCTCCGTGAGGTCGGGGCGGCGCTTCATGTCGGTGCGCGCCGAGGCCAGGAACTGGGCCAGCGTCGGGTCTTCCTCGTTCAGCTCGTGCGTCGCGTAGAACACGGCGAGCAGCTGTTCGGCGAACGTGCCGTTCGGGTCGAGCACCTCTTCGAAGCGCGTGTACACCTGCTCGCGGGCGTCCTCGTGCACCGACAGGTAGAGGTCGCGCTTGGACGGGAAGTGGTAGTAGAGCGCCGCGGTGGTCATCAGGGCGATGTCGGCGATCTCCTTGTTGGTCGCCGCGTCGTAGCCCCGCTCGGCGAACACGCCGCGAGCGATGTCGAGGAGGCGTCGGCGCGTGTCGTGCGCCTTCACCCGCGGCGGCCGCCCGAGCTTGCGAACCGGCGGCTTGGCGCGCGACCGAGCGGTGGGAGAACCAGAGGCAGCCATCTCCACCAGTATGGCGTCGGTGCCTGTGCGCCGGTGCCATCGGGTCCTGCCCGCGCCGGCACGGTGCCGAGACTCGGTTCGATCGTCGGCGTACGGTTCCGCGATGCCCCGCTCGGCACTGGTCTTCGTCGTCCCGGAAGCAGAGCCGGTCGTCGCGCCACTGCGCCGGCAGCACGATCGGATGTCTGCGCTCGGCGTGCCCGCTCACGTGACGGTGCTGCATCCGTTCCGATTCGCGCTCAGCGAGGAAGCGTCGGCGACCATCGCTCGCGTCTGTGCGGCAGCGGCGCCGTTCGACGCGTGCTTCGCCGAGACGAGACGCTTCCCGGGCGATGTGGTGTGGTTGCATCCGGAACCGACGGAGCCGTTCCGGGCGATGATGCGCGCCATCGCCAGGGAGTTCCCCGACTGCCCGCCGTACGGCGGGGCGTTCGCCGAGCCGGTGCCGCACCTGACCGTCGGCCAGGGCTGCTCGTTGCCGGAGCTGGCCGAGATCGAGGAAGCGTTGGCGCCGCTGCTGCCGGTGGTGGCGCGAGTGACCCACCTGACCCGGCTGATCGAGGACGAGGACAGCCGCTGGTCGGTCGACCGCGCCTGGCCGCTCGGCACGCCAACCGCTACTCGTTGAGCGCCTCGCCGATCCCGATGTCGGCTCGATCGGCAGCCGCACGTCCGGCGTACCAGCCGGCGGCGTTGAAGCTGCGCGATCGTGACCTGGTGACGTTGGGGAACGCGGTGGTGTACGCCTCGTCCACGGCAGCGGCGCGATCGGCGAGCACGGGCACGAGCGCCGAGCCGTACTGCTCCTCCGCCTCGTGTGCGGCGTAGCGCTTCGTCTCCTCCAGCCGCTCGGCGATGCGATTGGCGAACGAGACGAGGAACGCCCTGCGGAACGACGGGGTGCTGGCGCGACGGTCGATCGCCGCCGCCGATGCATGGGTGGCCTGCACCAGCAACGAGGTGAACAGCATGTCGGTGAGTCGCAGGTCGACCGGGAAGCCCATCACGGTGACGATCCCGGTCTCGTCGGACCACACCGCCTTGGCGCCGTTGACCTCGGCGATCATCGACAGGAACGTCGCCTTCTCGTGGGCGTACGGCCGGTCGACGTGCACCCGCCGCGACTCGACGCCTGCAACGCGATCCGAGTGGCTGGCGGATGCGGCCAGCATCGCCGCGTCGATCGAGTGCCGGGTCATCAGCTCCTGCGCCTTCGCCGTGAACGACTCCGCCTCGGCGTCGAACGTGCTCGCCTCCGCCTTGGCCAGCAGGGCACGGATGACCTTCAACGCGCGGGCATCGACGTCCTCGACCGATCGGGACGACACGACGCCCTTGTTGGACGCGCCCCATTCGGACGGGCGAGGCAGGAGCAGTGGCAAGGAGGGAGCCATCGCGATCCAGGCGAGCAGCTTGAGCGCGAGCTCGATGGACTCCTCGGGATGGAGCCGCTCCGCCCGAGCCCAGCGAGCAACGAGGTCGGCGTGCCCACCGATGACGAGGCCAGAGCCGTCGTGGATCCCCAGCTCCTCCAGCTGGTCGATCCAGTGCACCGGTGCCCGGTTCAGCGCGTCGGTGCGGCGAGCCTCCGCGGCCAGCACCTGCACGACCAGTCGACCGGCCTTCACGTTCCACTGCCGCTTCGCCGCGTGCACGACGTCGGCCGGCTGCCAGCCGCGCTCGAGCAGGTGGGTGATGTCGCGGCGCAGCAGCTCATCGAGCTTGCCGATGACCTTGCCGGCGCCGGGGGTCGTCAGCTCGATCTGTGCGAGTGAGTCGACGGCGATGGGGAACGCCGCGGGATCGGCACGAGGGCCGTAGGCGAACGAAGCGGAGGTGATGACCAGGCGACGGAGCTCGTCGTCCATCTCGGTGGCCGACATCGGCCCGAAGGAGGCGCCGGGGCGGCGCGATGCGTTGCGTTGTTGGTTGCGATGCTTGTCGGCCCGTCGTTGCTTGTTGTTTCGGCCCATCGCCGCAGTGTGCCAGGAGGGTGCGCGCTGGTTGGACGGCATCGATCAGACGGTAGGAAGGACGACATGACCAACGCGCCCCGCCGGCCGATCCGCATCGGTGTCCAGATCCAACCGCAGCATGCCGAGTACCGCCAGATCCGAGCGGCCGTCGCTGCGGCCGAGGAGGCCGGCGTCGACGTCGTGTTCAACTGGGACCACTTCTTTCCGTTGTACGGCGAACCCGATGGCCTGCACTTCGAGTGCTGGACGATGCTGGCGGCGTGGGCCGAGGCCACCGAGCGCGTCGAGATCGGCGCCCTCGTCACCTGCAACAGCTACCGCAACCCGGAGCTGCTGGCCGACATGGCCCGCACGATCGACCACATCAGCGAGGGCCGGCTGATCCTCGGCATCGGCTCGGGCTGGTTCGAGCGCGACTACGACGAGTACGGCTACGAGTTCGGCACGGCCGGCGGTCGCCTCGACGCGCTGGCCGAGTCGCTGCCGCGCATCAAGGCCCGCTGGGCCAAGCTCAACCCGGCACCCACCCGCGACATCCCCGTGCTCATCGGTGGCGGCGGCGAGCGCAAGACGCTGCGCATCGTTGCCGAGCACGGCCACATCTGGCACGGCTTCGGCGACCTGGAGACGGTCACTCGCAAGAGCGGCATCCTCGACGAGTGGTGCGCCAAGGTCGGCCGTCAGCCGGAGGACATCGAGCGCAGCACCGCCGTGCAGGACTCCCCCGACCAGGTGGCCGATGGGCTCGTCGCGGCCGGGATCACCCTGTTCACCGTCGGCATCGGCGGCCCGGACTACGACCTCGGCCTCGTGAAGGAATGGGTTGCCTGGGCCAAGGCGTTGGCCTGACCCGTGAGCGAAGCGATGTATCCCGATACGCACGGCATCGAGCCGGCGGTGTACGAGAAGCGGTGGTGGACGCTCGGCGTCCTGTGCCTCAGCCTGTCGATCATCATGGTCTCCAACGGCAGCCTCAACGTGGCGCTGCCGTCGTTGGCCAAGGACCTCCACGCGTCCAGCAGCTCGCTGCAGTGGATCGTCGACGCCTACTCGTTGGTGTTCGCCGGGATGCTGTTCGCGGCCGGCACCCTGGGCGACCGGTTCGGTCGCAAGGGCGCGCTGCAGGGCGGCCTGCTGCTGTTCCTCGTGGCTGCCGCCGCCGGTGTGCTCGCCGACTCGGCCGCACAGGTCATCGTCACCCGCGCGGTGATGGGCGTCGCCGCCGCGTTCGTGATGCCGTCGACGCTGTCGTTGCTGACCAACGTCTTCCCCGCCCACGAGCGGGCCAAGGCGATCTCCCTGTGGGCCGGCATCGCTGCCGGCGGTGCGGCGCTCGGCCCGCCGACGTCGGGCTTCCTGCTGGAGCACTTCTGGTGGGGATCGGTGTTCCTCGTCAACGTGCCGCTCGTACTGGCCGCGCTGATCCTCGGGCGCAAGCTCGTGCCGAAGTCGAAGAACCCCGACGAGCACAAGCTCGACATCCCCGGCGCCGTGCTGTCCATCCTCGGCGTCGGTGCGCTGGTGTACGCGATCATCGAGGCACCGCGCTACGGCTGGCTCTCGTCGCACACCCTGCTCGCCTTCGCGGCAGCGTTCGCCGGCCTCGCCGCGTTCATCGTCCGCGAACGCCAGGCCCGCCAGCCGATGCTCGACCTGGCGTTGTTCGGCGACCGGCGGTTCTCCGTTGCATCCGTCGGCATCTCCCTGGCGTTCTTCACGATGTTCGGGATCTCGTTCGTGCTCACCCAGTACCTGCAGCTGGTGCTCGGCAAGACCGCGCTGACCGCAGGCCTGCTGTTCCTGCCGTTCTCGGTGGTGATGATGGCGATCGCGCCGCGCGCGCCGCGACTGGTCGGGCGCTTCGGCGTTGCCTCGGTCGCCTCCACCGGGCTGGGACTGGTCGCTCTGGGGCTGGTGATGATGACCGGCCTCGGTGTCGGTTCTCCGGTCTGGCACATCTACCTCGGGCTGCTGCCGATGGCGGCCGGCATGTCGATGGCCTCGAGCCCGCTCACGTCGTTGATCATGTCCGCCGTGCCGCGCAACCGCGCCGGCATGGGATCCGCGATGAACGACACGACGCGCGAGCTCGGCGGAGCGCTCGGCGTCGCCGTGCTCGGGTCGCTCCTGGCCACCACGTACACCAGCTCGATCGGCGATGCCACCGGCGACCTCTCGCCGGTGTCGGCCGCTCAGGCGAAGAGCGGCCTGGCCGGTGCGCTCGAGTCGGCGCAGACGCTCGGCGACGGTGCCCGACGTGCCCTCGTCTCAGCAGCACGCAGCGCCTACGTCGACGGCTTCGGCGTTGCCGCATGGGTCGCCGCCGCCGTGGTGCTGAGCACCGCCGTCGCCGCTCGGTTCCTGCTGCCGCGCCACGCCGCAGCGCACAGCGATGCGACGGCAACGGTGGCGGCTGCCGAGAGCGGCGCAGCGGAAGTGGCGGCCATCGGGGGCGAGTGACGCGCCTTGCCACGCACGAGCGTGCGTGCAACGGTGGTCTCCATGGACGACGACGCCAGCGAGCGACGGTGGTGGCACCTCGACCTCCTGCAGCCCTGCACACCCACGCTGCCCTGGCTCGGCCTGACGACGCGGGCGGTGGAGCGCGGCGACGACGAGGTGCTCGCGGTGCTGATGCTCGACGCCTACGCCGGCACCATCGACTCCGAGGGTGAGACCATCGTCGAGGCGCGCGAGGAGATCGCCGGGTGGTTCGCCAAGGAGGGCGACGACGCACTCGTGATGTCGGGCTCGCTGATCGCCTTCGACGTCCCTCGTGCCGTGAGCGCCGTGCTGCTGCACCGCTGGGAGGACGACGAGGTGCTGGTCGGATACGTGATCACCGCCGCCGACCGGAAGGGCACCGGGCTGGCCAACCTGCTGCTCGGCCTGTCCCTCGACGTGCTGAAGGCCGCCGGCATCGCCAAGGTCCGTGCCGCGATCACCGTCGGCAACACGCCCTCCGAGCGCCTCTTCACGACCGCCGGCTTCCACCGCGGCGACGCGATCACCGACTGACCGATCGCCCCGCCGCTCCGCGCTGACCTCGGTGAGAGGTGATCGGCCATGCGGCGCAGATCGCTCACCTCATCGGGCGACTCGGTGGTCGCGTGGCACGGCCGATCGCCGCTGCGACGGGGGATCGGCGGGGTGGGCACCTAGGTTGGGTGCATGGCAACTGCAGAACCGATCGTGCGCGTGATGCGCTCCGACGAGTTCGAGGAGATGTCCAACGTCTCGATGGCGGCGTTCAACGACCCGAGCATCGGCGAGCTCCTCGACGCGCTCCACTCCTCGTGGGCGTGGACCGACGAGCTGTGCTTCGTCGCCGAGCTCGACGGTGAGATCGTCGGCCAGGTGCTCTACACGCACGCGATCGTCGACGCTCCGCGCCGCCTGGTCGACGTGCTGGTGCTCAGCCCGGTCGGCGTTCGCCCCGATGTGCAGCGCTCGGGCGTCGGCGCTCGCATGATCACCCAGTCGTTGGCCACGCTCAGCGAACGCAACGAGCCGCTGGTGTTCCTCGAGGGCAGCCCGCTGTACTACCCGCGCTTCGGCTTCCGGCCCGCAGGCGAACTGGGCTTCATCGCCCCGTCCGAGCGCATCCCGGCGCCCGCGTTCCAAGTGGTGATGCTGCCCAAGTACGAGTCGTGGATGACCGGCACGCTGGTCTACCCGGACGCGTTCTGGCGGGCCGACGCCGTCGGTCTGCGCAAGCCCGACCCCGCCTGAGCAGCCGCCGAACGATCGGCCGAGCGATCAGCCGACGGCGGTGCCGAACAGCTTGCCGATCGCGTACGTGACGGCGGCCGCGGCGACGACGATCAGCAGCTGACGCGCCGCGCCGAGCCACACCGGTCGGCCCGACGAGCGGCTGACCCACCCGCCGACGACGACGCTGGCGAGCGCGGTGGCGGCCACCGAGATGCCGATGGCCAAGCCGTGCGAGGCGAAGAACCACGGCAGCAGCGGCACCAGCGCGCCGAGGCTGAACCAGCACAGTGAGCTGATCGCGGCCGTGATCGGGGAGCCGAGCTCGCCGGGATCGATGCCGAAGATCGTGCGCGCGGTGAAGTCGAAGAACCGCTCCTCATCGAGCGGCAGCTCGGTGGCCGCGCGTTGCGCAGTGTCGGTGGCGAAGCCGGCGTCGACGAGCTTGTCGGTCAGCTCACCGAGGACCAGGCGCGGGTTGCGGCGCACCAACGACTTGAGCTCGGCGAGGATGCCGCTGAACAGCTCGACCTGGCTGCGGACGCTGACCCACTCGCCGGCAGCCATCGAGAACGCACCGGCGACCAGGCTGGCCAACCCGGCGATGCGCACCGCGCCGGCCGAGCTCTCCGCACCGGCCACCGCGAGGATCAGGCAGATGTTGGTGACGAGGCCGTCGTTGACCCCGAGCACCGCAGCTCGAGCGCCACCACGTGCCACCGATTGGACGCGGCTCTGCAGCTCGGCGGCGTCGGCGGACGCGTCGGCGACCTTCGACTCGATGCGATCCGCGTACGGCTTGCGCAGCCGGGCGCCGAGGCCCGTGGCCGGCACCGCCAGGTCGTCGGCGGTCATCCGAGCAAGCCCTCCTGCAGCGCGGCCAGATCGACGAGCACGGACTCCCCGTGGCCGGCGACGTCGGCGACGTCGTAGGTGCGGCGGATCAGGCCGTCGGGGTCGACGAGGAAGCTGTAGCGGCGGGCGAACACGGCGTATCGATCGGCGTCGGGGCGCACGACCTCGTAGGCCTTGCCGACCTCGCGATCGATGTCGCTCAGCAGCCGGAAGCCGAAGTCCTGCGACTCCGCCCACGCCAGGTTCTCCTCCGGCGTGTCGAACGAGATCCCGAGGATCACCGCGTTCGCCTCGTCGAAGCGGGGCGAACAGTCGCGCAGGCCCTGACCCTCGATCGTGCATCCGGGCGTGAACGCCTTCGGGTACCACCACAGCAGCACCCACTGGCCGCGGAGGTCGGCGAGGTGCACGAGGTTGCCGTGCTGGTCGGGCAGGGTGAAGTCGGGAGCTGCGGTTCCGGCGGGGAGCATCGCCGCCATTCTCGCACCGCGGCGCGTTCGCTCCCTACGGCTTGATGTAGCCGCGCAGCGCCTTCGTCGCGACCGCGACGGTGGCGTCGCGGAGCTCGTCGTCATCGGTCGGCGCGGTCGGCGCCAGCCACGCGAACACGACCACCTCCGTCTTCATCTTCACGACCAGCGAGCCGTTCGCCCACACCGCACCGTCGCGCAGATCGATGAGTTGGGCGCCGTCGCTGGCGGCACTCTGGGCGTAGACGTCGGCCGGCGGGATGTCGGCCACGGTGGTGACGACGACGATCACGAACACCGGCGTGCCGTCCCCGTCGCTGAAGGTGCAGACGAGTCGTCCGAACTCCTCCTGCTCGTTGCCGAACAGCGGCCCGATCTTGACGATCGTCGACAGGTCCGAGTTGAAGATCATCGGGCACGCGCGTGGCGCCGAGCGGCCGGGCTTCACGTAGAGCTCCAACGACGCACCTGCCCACGCCTTGGCCGCGTCGCGTGCTGCGTCGTCCGCAGGATCGGCTGGTGGCTCGACTCGGGTGAAGACGCTCACCTCGTCGAACGCACGGACGTACAGCGCGCCGCCCGCCCACACCGCCCCGTCGCCGACGCCGTCGACGAGCTGTGCACCGTCGACCGCCACCTGCTCGGCGAACACGGCTTCCGGGCCCGCCTCGGCGGTGACGATCGAGATCGTCGCCACGGTGATGCCGGCGGCGTCGCGGAACTTGCAGCCGAGGACGCCGCCGCTGTCGACCTGCAGCGTCGAGGCTGCGGCGACACCGAGCGCGCTGCTCACCGCCTCGGGCGAGGACATCACGCACGCCCGCGGCTTGTCGGGCAGGTCGACCTCGCCGGGCGGTGGTGGACCGATGTGGGTTCCGTCGTTGACCGTGGTGGTCGGGCCGACCTGATCGGTCCGCGCCGGTGGGATCGTGCCGAGATCGGGGAACGTGGCGCGCACGGTCGGGTCCGATGACCCACCCCCGTCGGAGCTGCACGACGCAAGGAGCATCACTGCCCCGAGTGCGACGCCAGCGAGCCTCCCCGCACGCATGTGCCGACCTTAGACCTCCTCGAACCGGTGCTCGTCGCGGTGGCAGACTGCGTCATGGCTGAACCCCCGACTCCCCGACACGGCGACGCCGTGCGCCGGTTGCTGCAGGCGATGCCGAAGGCGGAGCTGCACCTGCACCTCGACGGGTGCCTCCGGCCGGTGACCGCGCTGGAGCTCGCCGCGCAGCACGGCATCGACGCGCCGCGCACCTACTTCGGCATCTTCGAGGCGATGGTCGCCGCCGAGCACCCCGGCTCGCAGGCCGAGCTGCTGCAGTCGTTCGCGCTGCCGATCTCGCTGATGCAGACGGCCGAGGCGCTGCACCGCATCGCCGCTGAACTGGTGGAGGACAAGGCTGCCGACCGCGTCCGCTACATGGAGATCAAGTGGGCGCCGGCCGTGCACCTCGAGGCGGGCCTGACGTTGGACGAGGTGATCTGGGCCGTTGCCACCGGGGCGCGCGAGGCGGGAGATCGCCTCGACGTGGTGGTCACGTTGACCGCGGTGGCGATGCGCTCGCACGACGTCGCCACGAACGTCGCCGTCGCCGAGGCAGCGGTGCGCAACTGCACGCTCGGCGTCACCGGGTTCGACTTCGCCGGGTTCGAGGAGGAGTTCCCCGACTCGCTCGCCCACGCCGAGGCGTTCGACATCGCCCGCGACGGCGGGCTCGGCATCACCATCCACACCGGCGAGCTGCTCGACGGTGGCGTCGGGGTTCGCGACGCGTTGGCGCTGCGACCGCAGCGGATCGCCCACGGTTGTTCGGTGATCGCCGATCCGGCGCTGGTCGACGAGCTCATCGAGCGCGGCATCACGCTCGACGTGTGCCCAACGAGCAACGTGCAGGCCGCGACGGTGGCGACGTTCGCCGAGCACCCCTTGCCGATCCTGCTGCGGCGCGGGTTGGGGATGACGATCAACACCGACGACACGACGATCAGCGACATCACGCTGTCGGAGGAGTGGACGTCGTGCTTCACCGACCTCGGCATCACGTTGCCGGAGCTCTGGCAGTGCAACCTGCACGCCCTCGACGTCGCCTTCGTCGACGACCACACGAAGGCTCGGCTGCGCGCCGAGTTCGAGGCGTGGTCTGCGTCAGTCCCCGAGCTGCACGCCTGACTCGATCGAACCGGCCAGCGCCAGAACCGCTCGTCGTCTTCTGGCGCTTGTCAGTTCGTCAGACGAGCTCGCCATCGCGGGCGACGATGCGGCCGTCGTGGATGACCAGGGTCCGTGGCGGATGGTCCATCACCGAGGCGGCCACCGTGTCCGCCGCCACGACCACGAGCTCGGCAGGCGCGCCGATCGTCAGCCCGAAGCGCGCATCGTCGAGCACACCGGTCGACGGCCACGGGCCGCCTTCGACAACGGATCGTCCGCCGCGCGAGGCGAGGTCGACGCAGCCCTCGATCGCTTCGTCGTAGCGCAGCCCGGCACGGAAGCTCAGCTGCCACGAACGTTCGAGGACGTCGCCGTTGCCGTACGGCGACCAGTAGTCGCGGATGCCGTCCTGGCCGAGGCCGACGCGCACGCCTGCGGCACGCAACGCGTCGATCGGCAGTGGCTCGCGGTTGCCGGGAGCGACGGTGGTGAGGGCGATGTCGTTGGCGGCGAGCAGCTCGATCAACGCGCCCTGCCTCACAGCGTCGACCGATGACATCACGAAGGCGTGGCTGATCGTCACTCGGCCCTGCATGCCGAGCGCAGCGACGCGCTCGGCGATGAGCTCGACGGTGAACGCGCCGAGGTCGCCCGACTCGTGCAGGTGGATGTCGACGCCGGCCTGGTGACGATCGGCGAGGCCGAAGACGATGTCGAGGTGCTCGACCGGGTCGCGGTCGAAGGCGCACGGGTCGATGCCGCCGACGAGGTCGGCACCGGAACGCATCGCCGCGTCCATCAGGCCGGCGGTGCCGCGGTCGCGAACGATCCCCGACTGGGGGAACGCCACGATCTCCACTCGGCATCGCGCGGCGTGCGCCTCGCGGGCGGCGACAACGCCCTCCAGCCGTTCGACGCCGGCATCGGTGTCGATCTGCGCGTGGCTGCGGACGGTCGTCGCACCGGAGGCGATGGTGGCGCCGAGCGTGCGGGTCGCACGTGTGGCGACGTCGTCGCCGGCCATGCGCCAGTTGACGCGGTCGTTCTCGACCAGCCCGGCGAGGCCGGGCGCAGCGGTGTGCGGGCGGAACGGCAGGCCGAGTCGCGTCGAGTCGAGGTGGGCGTGCACGTCGGCCAGCGCCGGGATGAGCACGCCACCGCCGCCGTCTGCCGCGTCCGGATCGAGCGTGACGTGCGGCGCAATCGCAGCGATGCGACCGTCGCTGATCGTCACGTCCGTCAACTCACCACCGGGTTCGCGCGGCCACAGCCGAACGCGTTGCACGACGAGATCGTTCATCGGGCCAGTCTCGTTCACGGAACCGCGGATTGGCCGCCGTAGACGAGCGTCAGCGCCATCAGCCCGACGGCGCACGCGGCAACCGTGTAGCCCCACAGCTCGAGGCGTCGGCGCGGCCACCACGCCGCCAGCGCGACGATCAACGGGAACGCCGTCATCAGGAACCGCGGCCGAGCGGTGACCGTCTCGGGGAGAAGCATCAGCACCACCACCGCCCACGTGTACGCCCACGCGGCGAGCGGCAACCGCTGGCGGCGGGCGACGATGATCATCACCACGGTTGCGGCGACCGTCAGCGTGCAGAAGAGGTCCGTCGGCGAGTGCAGCGGATGGGTGAACGTGCGAACGATCCGTTCGAGGGTCGACCAGCCGTAGCTGTAGCCCTCGTGCCACGCCTCGCGCTGGGCGCGGAACCACACCCCGGACTCGCCGGTCTGGTGCCCGAGGAACAACTGGAACCCGATGAAGCCGAGCGGCGCGAGCACCGGCGCCACCAGCGCACGCCAGTCACGGTTGCGGCGGATGGCGACGACGGCCACCACCGCGCAGGCGACAGCGAGCGCCAATCCGTTCGGCCGGGTCAGCCCGCCGAGGAGTGCCGCGAGGCCGGCCAGCTCCCACTGCTTGCGACCCAGCCAGTACAGGCAGGCGCACGCCAACACGATCAGCAGCGCCTCGCTGTAGGCGAACGACAGCACGAGGCTGCCGGGGAAGATCGCCGTGAGGATCATCGCCCGGCGAGCGACGGCGTCGTCGAACCACTCACGCGCCAGCCAGCCGATGCCGAGCACGACGAGGAAGCCGAGCAGGAAGTTGGTGAGCACCGCGGCGCCGACGTCGCCGCCGGGGACGACGGCGTCGACCACACGAACGAGCGATGGGTAGAGCGGGAAGAAGGCGACCCGCGCGGCGTGCGCTGCATCACCGTTGAACGGCAGGTTCGCCGGCACCACGCGCGGGTAGCCGTGACGGACCACTTCGAGGTACCACGCGCCGTCCCACGAGGCGAGCGCGTCGAGCATGCCCTTGAAGGCCGACGCCGGACGTGCCTCGCGACCGGCGACCGCCGCCGCGTTCGTCGACGTGACGATGCCCACGCCGAGCAGCACGATGAGTCGCGACGCGAGGTAGGCGATCAGCCCATCGCGCCGGGCGCGTCGCCACGAGACCGGTTCGTCCTGCTCGTGCTGCACCGCAGCGAAGGTACACCCGACCTGCGACCGGCCCGCTGGAAACTGGATGTCTGACAGCTCGACATTCGAGCTGTCAGACATCCAGTTCGCGATCGGTCGCACTGTGCCGCCGACTCCATCGACGCACTCACCACCCGACAGCGAAGCTCGGTTACAGGTCCATCCAGACGATGCCGTCGGCGTCGGCGCTCTCCACGCCCGGGAAGAGGTGCATCGCCGTGTGGATCGTCTCCATCACGTACACGCCCGCGTACTCCAGGTCGTGCGGGTTGCCGAGCTCGTCGAAGAGCGCGAACCTCAACCCGAACGTTCGATTCGGCCGGTCGTCGATCGAGAAGACGAGGGCGAGGTGCGACGCCGGGAACTCACCGCGCACCGTCACCGACTGAAACGTCGCTCCCTCCACGAACGGAGAAACCTCTCCCTCCGAATCCACCCACCCGGCTCCGAGCTCGTCGCGCAACGAGTCGGCGTGGCCGGTTTCGAATGCGGCAACGTCGAGCCCGGCCGGCGGGACGACGTCGGCCACGCGACCGGACAGATCGATGTCGACGGTCACCTCGCGTCTGCGATCGCTGCCCACCGTGCACGTCAACCCGGTCCGTCCCTCCGTCACGAACCAGCGCTCGGAACCGGCGACGACGACCTCTCGCCCGAACTCGTCGTCATCGAGTGGCTCGAGCTCGATCTCGTCGGGCCACTCGTCGCTGGGCACGAGCCGATCGGTCGAGGCGTCGAAATAGGCGGACGTCGAGTCGCCTTCAACGGTGGGTTCCTGCTGTGCCACCCAGTACCGCGATCCGTCCTCGACGATGCAAACGTGCTTCGCCTCGACGAGCGACGTCGTCGCACCACTCGGATCGACGATGACGACGGACTGCGGGTACTCGTACGAGACACCAGACCCACGCTCGCGGGTCTTGATCACCGGATCGGAAGAACGACGAAGGACGACGAGCATGCGACCGTCAGCCAGCGAGAACGCGGGGCCGCCGTCGCCGTCGAGCTCGAGCGGCGTCGGCACTCCGTCGACGATGCGCCAGACCGGGCGAGACCGCTCCTCGATCCGATGCCGATCGCCGTCGTCGTCATCATCGTCATCATCGTCATCATCGTTGTCATCCACGTCGTCGCCAGCGAAGATCGGGTGTGGCTCCGGTCCGATGAGCACGTTGAGGCCAGGCGACATCATGAACCAGCCGTCGCTGCTCGTCGACGACGGCGGGCGCTCACGCCACTCGACCGGGTGCTCGACGGCTGGGAACCGCTCGGCGAGCTCCTCGCCGAGGTCGGCCTCCCACTCGCGATCGGCGAAGACCACGACGTCGCCACCGAGGACCGAGATGTCGCCAGGGGGCAACGGAAGCGGCACGATCGTCAGCTCGCCGGCGGGCGCGATGCGAACCACCCCGCCGGCCGCAGGTGAGCTGATCCAGAGGTCCTCGCCCACGAATCGCACCGCCGTCACCACCGGTCGACCGCGTCGAGACTCGTCAACGGTCCAGTGCGCGACTCGACGCACCGCGCCGCTCTCACGGTCGAGCACGGCGCACACCGGGAAGGCGCGGTCGCACACGATCACCGACGACGGCGACACTGCGAAGTGGCCGACGAGCAGTTGTCGACGGCGCGCGGTCACGCGCTCATCTTCACTCAGACGGGGCGGTCGCCGACGACGGTGATGCGCTCCATCACGCGTCGCGCCGGGAAGTAGTCCGAGGAGGCGTAGTGCTGCGTCGAGCGGTTGTCCCAGAACGCCACGTCGCCCGGCTGCCACCGATGGCGGCACTGGTACTCCGGAACGGCCGCCTGCATGTACAGGTAGGTCAGCAGCTTGCGGCTCTCCTCGGTGCTCATCCCGACGATGTGCTGGGTGAAGGCCTGGTTGACGTACAGCGTCTTGCGGCCGGTCTCCGGATGCGTGCGCACGATCGGGTGCTCCACGGCGGGGAAGTCGGGGCGCAGCGAATCGCGCACCTCCTCGGTCATCCCGCGGCCGAACGAGTTGATCCAGTCGTGCACGGCGACCATGCCGTCGAGCTGCGCCTTGAGGTCGTCGCTCAGCCCGTCGTACGCCGCGCCCATGTCCGCCCACAGCGTGTCGCCGCCGAACTCGGGCACCTCGACGGCACGCAGCACCGAGCCGAGCGACGGGTTGACGCGCCAGGTGACGTCGCTGTGCCACACGTTCTCGAAGCCACCGACCTTGGGGCCCTTCTCCAACCGCACCACCTCGGGAGCGTCGGGCTGATCGACCTTGAGACGGATGAACGGGTGGTCCTCCAACGCGCCCCAGTTGGCGGCGAAGCGAGCGTGCTGTGCGCTCGTGATGTCCTGCTCGCGGAAGAAGATCACCTTCCACTCGAGCAGCGCCTGGTTCAACTGGGCGAAGAGCTCGGCGTCGACGTCGTCGGCCATCGACACGCCGCGCACGACGGCACCGATCGTCGGCGACATCGGCTCGAGCGTGAAGCGGGTGTACGGCTGATCGACCCAGTTGCTGCGCGTGCGTCGCAGCGTGCGCGGCCCGGCGCGAAACACGGGCGGGGTGGCGACGGCGGCATGTTCGGTGATGCTCATGATGTTGCTCCGGTCAGTTCGGTCGAGTGTGGTGTGGAGTCGAACGGCGCGCACATCAGCGCGACCGCGGTGGTGACGAGATCGGTGGTCAGTGCCGCCTGGCTGAGACGCGGGTCGCCGCGGTGGCGCGCCCATTCCCATCCGGCAACGGTGCCGACGACGAGCGTCAGCAGCTGGTCGGCGCGGCTGCGACGGATCTCGGCCGGCATGTCGTCGAGTTGCAGGACGATGCGGCGAACGACGGCGCGGTAGCTGTTCAGCTCGGGCACGTCGGCCAGCACCGTCCAGGCCATCGTGTCCCAGCGAGTGCGGGCGAGGAAGCGGGCGTACCAGCCATCGGTCTCGGCGACGACCTCGATCAGCGGGGCGACCGCGGCTTCGACGAGGGACCGAAGGTCGTTGCCCATCCCCGCTTCGTTGAGCTGCCCGAGGCGTCGCTGGCGACGACGATCGACCTCGCCCATGCGAGCGTGGTACACCGCGGCGATCAAGCCCTGCCGATCGCCGAAGTGATACTGCGCGGCGGAGTGGTTGCGCTGCTTGGCCGCCGCGCTGACGTCGCGGAGCGACACCGCCTCGATGCCGCGCTCGGCGAAGAGCCGTTCCGCCTGCTCGACGAGGAGCTGGCGCGCGTTGTCCCCCGACCTGGCCATCGCGCCAGTTAAGTCACATGACTGAGAATTGTCAATGGGTCCGGGAATGACCTGCGCACGGCTACGGTTCAGATTACTTGCGTGCGCAACTGTCGCACCTGAGCACGGGAGATCGAGATGGAACGCAAGCTGGAGCTGGGTCTGGACACGTTCGGCGACGTCACCGTCGACGCCTCTGGGTTGCGGTTGTCGCAGGCAGAGGTGATCCGCAACGTGGTCGAGGAGGCCGTGCTGGCCGATCAGCTCGGCGTCGACTTCATCGGCGTCGGCGAGCACCACCGCGAGGACTTCGCCGTGTCGTCGCCGGAGACGGTGCTGGCGGCGATCGCCGGCCGCACCTCACAGATCCGGCTCGGCTCCGCGGTGACCGTGCTCAGCTCCGACGACCCGGTGCGCGTGTTCCAGCGCTTCGCCACGCTCGACGCCGTCTCCGGCGGTCGGGCCGAGGTGATCCTCGGGCGCGGTTCGTTCACCGAATCGTTCCCGCTGTTCGGCTACCCGCTCGACCAGTACGAGGAGCTCTTCGAGGAGAAGCTCGACCTGTTCGCCCAGCTGCTGACCGAGCAACCGGTGACGTGGCGGGGCTCGCTGCGGTCGGGTCTGCAGAACCAAAGCGTGTACCCCCGCACGTCGAACGGCTTGACGACGTGGGTGGGTGTCGGTGGCAGCCCGCAGTCGGTGGTCCGCGCGGCTCGGTACGGCCTGCCGCTGATGATTGCCATCATCGGCGGCGAGAGCGAGCGGTTCGCCCCGTTCGTCGACCTGTACAAGCGCGCGCTCGAGCAGTTCGAGCAGCCGCGCCAGCCGATCGGCGTGCACTCGCCGGGGCACATCGCCGCGACGGACGAGCTGGCCAAGGAGCAGCTGTGGCCGCACTGGGAGCAGATGCGCAACCGCATCGGCCGCGAGCGCGGCTGGGGCCCGACCTCACGGGCCGAGTTCGAGCAGGCGGCCGGGCCCTCGGGCGCGCTGTACGTCGGCTCGCCGGCGACCGTTGCGACGAAGATCGCTGCCACCGCCCGGGCGTTGGACCTCGCCCGCTTCGACATGAAGTACTCCGCCGGCACGCTTCCCCACGAGCAGATGATGCAGAGCATCGAGCTCTACGGCAACGAGGTCATCCCTGCCGTTCGGGAGCTGCTCAGCGTCGAGCGCGCAGTGATGACGAACTGAATCTCGCAGCGCGGTCAGAAGAGGAAGCCGGAGATGTCCATCAGGAAGTGCGTGGTGGCCACCGAGGAACGTACGCGGATCTGACCCGTCGAGCTGAGCGCGGAGGTGAACGCGTTCGCGCTCGTCTGGTTCGGCACGTAGTTGATGTTGCTCGTGTTGGCGAACGCGTTCGGGAACACCGACAGGTTGCCGCCGTTGTTCGGGTCGACCGCCGTCACGTTGCCGATGATCCCCGCTGCGCCGCTCGGTACGCCGACCCCGCCCGCCAACGTCCCCGTCACCTGGAAGGTGACATCCGTGTTGGGCGCCAAACGAAGGCCGCCGTTCTGGAGCGGAGCGCCGTTGCCGCGGGTGTCGACCAGTCGGATCGGGTTGGTGAACAGGTTGATCGACCCGCCCGATGCGGCGAAGTTCGGATGCTGGGCGACGACCTTGCGCCACGTGCCGGGGTTGCCGCTGCCGACGCAGACGAACAGATCGCCATTCGAGTCGCGAGCCTGCTCGCCGATCAGCGCAACACCGGTCGGCGCCCCGATGGCGCCGCGCAACGCTTGGCGCATCCGGCCGCTGCCGGCGATGTCGACGGCGAGGCCGGTCGTGGTAGCGCGCAGCGCCGTCCCGCCGGCTGATGACTCGGCCAGGACACCTGTCGAGCTGCCGTCGAGCGCGGCCAAGCCGTGGACGCCGATCGCGTTGGTCGTCTCGGCGTAGCCCTGCACACCCCGGCCGTTTGCACCGGCAGTGCCGAAGACGCCGACCGGCTGCGACGGGAAGATCCCCGAAGTGAAGTTGGCGGCGCCGTAGACGCCGATGTTGCGGTCGTCGGGCGACACGGCGCCCGGCGCGCCGACGCCCATCACGCCGACCCGATGGCAGTTCGTCACCGGGTCCGCACCCGCCGAGCGGCCGAGCAGCGCAACGCGAAATCGAGTGTTCACGCCCGGTCCGTCCGAGGAGATGTTGCTGGCCGACACCATGATCGGCATGAGCGTGTTCGATGATGGGCAGAAGATCTGCGTCGGGCTGTTCGTGTTCGACGGCGCGCTGCCGCTGAAGTCGCCGAGCGTTCCCGTGCCCACCAGCCATGGATCGGTGTTGGCGGCCGCGGCCGGATTCGCACTCGCGGCGACCGCCACGACCGCGCCAGCAGCAGCGCCGGCCGCCAGTCGAAAGAACCTTCGACGATCCGGCTCACCGTCGTCCTGCGTCGCGGACTCGAGCGCCGACTCCAGGCGGTTCAGGTCTCCACGCAACCGCGCGATCTCGGCGCGCAGCTCCTCCACGTCGCTCATCGTTCCGTCCCGTCCCGGCAGCACACCACGCGCGGCCGTTGCCGAACGGTACTTTCGGTGACGTTCGCCGTCCGCGGATGGCGGGGCCTTCGCGTCGCGTGGCGCGATCTGCGCGAGGCTGACTCGGGATGTGGGCCCGAGACGATCACGACGAACGTCTGCGTTTGTCAGCGTTGGCATATCTACGCGCCGTGCAGCTGCGCACGGGCGGGCCCGTCCGCTATTCCGATGTCGCCGATTTCGTGTTCGAGGACGTTCGAGTTCCCCTGATGGACCCACAACGCGGCATCAGAAAGCCTCGAATGCTTGACGCAGCGCTCAGCTTTCGGACAGTGCATGCAGCCCGTCCTGATCAGCGTCCGTACGACGACGCACCCGGGTTGGACGGTTACCTGCGGTACAAGTGGCGAGGCACCAATCCAAACCATCCCGAGAACAGCGCGCTTCGCCGTGCCCAACGGGAGGGTCGCCCAATGATTTGGTTCCAGGGAGTCGACAGCGGCGCCTATCTCCCAATATTTCCGGTCTGGCTCGTTCATGAGGAACCGGAGCTCCACCAGTTCGTCGTCGCGCTCGACCTCGAGCAGGCGCAACGTTGGACGACCGACGGAGCAATCGACCTTGACCTGCGACGGCGTTACGCCGAGCGGGTCGTGCTCGACCGACTTCACCAGCCACTGTTTCGGGCTCGAGTGTTGTCTGCGTATGGCGGTCGTTGCGCCATCTGCCGGCTGGGGCACTCGCAGCTCTTGGACGCCGCTCACATTCGCGCCGACACCGAAGGTGGGGAGCCGATCGTCCCGAACGGGATCGCGATGTGCAAGATCCACCACGCTGCCTACGACGCCGACATCATGGGGGTCGACCCCGACTACAAGGTGCACATCCGAGCCGACGTGCTCGAGGAATCCGACGGGCCGACCCTGCGCTACGCCTTGCAAGAATTGAACCACTCGAGCCTGTTCACCCCGACGAAACGCGCGGCCAAGCCGGATCGAGGTCTCGTCGCCGAACGTTTCGAACGCTTTCGCGCAGCCTCTTGACGTGTGCCGGAGTCCCAGCGCTCATCGTGGCACCGGCAAACGCTGAGCACCGTTCATCCACCAGCGGAACGGGAGGGATTCGAACCCCCGGGCCTTGTGGGCCTCACGCTTTCAAGGCGCGTGCATTTGTCCGCTCTGCCACCGTTCCGCCCGACAGGCTAACGACGCCGGACGGGACGCGTTTGGTCGTTCGGCCACCGTGGCGGTGGGTTTGCGATCAAACGCTGCGGCGAGCTGGGGTCAGCGGATGCCGTTGCGGAGGGACTGGACCCAGTCGTCGGCGTCGCGCCACCTGGCGTCCGCGTGCTCGCGCGCCGTGTGCGCGTGCTCTCCCGCAGCGGGGTAGGAACCCAGGAACTTCACGGCTCCCTGCTTGGCGTGGAGGGAGCGAACGGCGTCGGCGACGACCTCGTCGGCGATGTGGCCGTCGGCATAGAGGATGAAGCAGTAGTCACCCAACCCACCGGCCTTGGTCGGCCGCGACAGCAGGTTCGACAGGTTGATCCGCCGCGCCGCGAACTCCTGCAGGATCGAGATCAACGAGCCCGGCTCGTCGGCGCGCTGGTACACGACGAGGCCGGTGATGTCGTGGCCGGTCGGCGCCGGCACGCCCTCGCGGGCGACGAGCACGAAGCGGGTCTGGTTGCCCGGGTGATCGGCGATGTCAGCGGCGAGTATCTCCAGGCCGTACAGCTCGGCGGCGATGCGCGGCGCAACGGCGGCGAGCGCGGTGGAGCTGTCCTCCGACACGATGCGCGCCGCCTCGGCCGTGGAGTTGGCGGCACGCAGCTCCGCGGCCGGCGCCGCTGTGCGCAGGTAGGCGTGGCACTGCGCGGTGGCGACGGGGATCGAGAGCACGGCCTTCAGATCGGCGATCGTCGTACCGGGTCGGGCGAGCAGGCAGTGCTCGATGTTCAGCACCACCTCGCGCTGGATCAGCAGGGAGTGGTTGAACACCAACTCGTCCTGGGTCAGGTTGACCATGCCCTCGATCGAGTTCTCGATGGCCACGAACCCGAGATCGACCTCGCCCGACTCGACGGCGTCGAGCACGTCGGGCATCGTGCGGTACAGCACCCGCTCGGCCACCGCCAGATCCGGCTGCGACATCACCGCCTGCTCGGTGAACGTGCCGAGCGGCCCCAAGAAGCCGACACGACTCCCGACGCTGATGCTGGACGGCTCGACGCTCATGGGTGCTCAGGCTACGCGGCACGTCGGCGAAGGCTCTGGACCGTTTCCGCCCACACCGGAGCGTTGGGGCGGTTCCCGACGAGGCCGGGCAGAATGGTGGCCGTGGACGAGGGGGAGCTGCGACAGCTGATCGACGACCTGCGTGCCGGGCGCATCGAGCCCGACGCCGCGGTCGCCGCGCTGCGACGCCTGCCGTTCGCCGACGTCGGTGACGCGCTCGTCGATCACCACCGCGCCCTGCGCCAGGGCATGCCCGAGGCGATCTACGGCCGCGGCAAGACACCCGAGCAGTGCGTGCGCATCGTCGACGAACTGCTCGCCCACGGCACCGGGCCCGTGCTGCTCACCCGGGCCACCGACGAGCAGGCCAAGGCGGTGCTGGCCATCCACCCCAACGCGGTGCAGCAGGCCGGCACCATCGCCTGGCGCCTGCCGGAAGCGCATCGCGAGCAGACCGTGCTCGTCGTCAGCGCCGGCACCAGCGACGTGCCCGTCGTCGACGAGTGCGTGCTCACCCTGCGCTCGCTCGGCTTCGCACCGCACCGGCTGGTCGACGTCGGCGTCGCCGGCATCCATCGCCTGCTCGCCCACCTCGACGAGATCACCGCCGCCGACGCGATCGTCGTCGCCGCCGGGATGGAGGGCGCGCTGGCCAGCGTGATCGGCGGGCTCACCGCGAAGCCGGTGATCGCCGTGCCGACCAGCACCGGCTACGGCGCCGGACTCGAAGGCGTCACCGCGCTGCTGGCGATGCACGCCTCGTGCGCCAGTGGCGTCAGCGTGGTCGGCATCGACAACGGCTTCGGCGCCGCCTGCGCGATCGCCCGGATGCTTCGATGACCGTGATGAAGACGGCATGGTTCCACTGCTTCGCCGGGACGGCCGGCGACATGACGATGGCGGCGCTGGTTCACGCCGGCGCCGACCCCGGCGAGGTCGCAGCGATCGTCAGCGGGCTCGGTCTCGACGGCTGGGCGCTGCACTTCGAGCCCGTGCTGCGCTGTGGCATTGCCGCCACCCAGGCCCACGTCGCCGTCCTCGACGACCACGACCACGACCACGGGCATGACCACACGCACGATCACGACCATGGCCACGATCATCACCATTACGACGGCGAGCGCGACCACGCACACGGCCACCGCTACTACGCCGACATCCGCGACCTGATCGACACCGCCGATCTGCCGCCGCGCGTTCGGGATCGGGCCCAGCGCACCTTCCGTCTGCTCGCCGAGGTCGAGGGCGCGATGCACCGCACGGACCCCGACGACGTCGAGTTCCACGAGGTCGGTTCCGTCGACGCGATCGTCGACATCGTCGGCGCCTGCGCGGCGCTGGAGGTGCTCGGCATCGACCGCATCGTCTGCAGCCCGATCACCCACGGCATGGGCACGGTGCGCGCCGAGCACGGGCAGCTGCCCAACCCAGCGCCTGCCGTCATGGAGCTGCTCGCCCGACGAGGTGCGCCCAGCCGCGGCATCGAGGACCACCACGAGCTGGCCACTCCGACCGGCGTGGCACTCATGTGCACGCTGGCCGACGAGTTCGGTCCGCTGCCCACGCTCGCCCGCGTCGAGTCGGTGGGCTACGGCGCCGGCAGCCTCGACATCGTCGGGCGACCCAACGTCGTGCAGGTGGTCATCGGCACCGAGGTCGAAGCGACGCGCACACCGGCGCCGGGCCAGCCCGTCCAGCTGTTCGAGACCAACGTCGACGACGCCACCGGCGAGGTGATCGCCCACACCATCACGGCACTCCTCGCGGCCGGCGCGCACGACGCGTGGGCCACGCCGATCGTGATGAAGAAGGGCCGTCCGGCGCACACCGTGCACGCGCTGTGCGACCCGGCGATCGCCGCCGTCGTCAGCGCGGTGCTCGTACGCGAGACCGGCTCACTCGGCCTGCGCGGCACCGTGCTGCAGCGCTGGCCGCAAGCACGCGAGGAGCGCACCGTCACCATCGGCGGGCACGCAATTCGCATCAAGGTCGCCGACGGGCGGGTGAAGGTCGAGCACGACGACGCCGCGGCCGCGGCGCGGGCGCTCGATCGTCCGTTGCGCGACGTGCTCGCCGCAGCCGCCGAGCTCGGGTCGCGGAACGACGCCTGACGCTTTCCGTCAGGCAGCTTCCCGAGACACCGGCCGCAGCGACCTCAGGCGAGTGCCGCGGCGACGATCTGGTTGAGGTCGGCGATCGGGTACTCGCCGGAGCCGCGGAACTTGACGAGGCCATCGCTGCCGACGATGGCGAACGCCGGGAACGAGCCGACGCCGAACGCGGCGAGGGCCGTGCTGTCGGCGCTGTCGGCCAGCACCGGCCACGTCCACGCCTTGTCGACGATCCACTTCGACGGCGGGTAGTTCGGCGCTGACGCATCGACGCCGGTGGTGACCCCGATGATCCGCAGATCCGCGGGGATCGCTCCGCTGGCCTTCCACTCGTTGAGCACCGGGATCTCGCGGTTGCAGTGCGGGCACCAGTGGGCCAGGAACACGACCATGTACGCGCCGGCATCGGCGTTGATCGAGATCGGCGAACCGTCGAACGTGAACCCGTTGAGCACCGGCGCCTTCGTGCCGAGCGCGGTGTCCGGCCCGCTGTCGCCGAGCACCGGCAGCACATCGCCGACGACGGTCACCGGTTGCACTTCGGCGGGAGATGCGCTGCCGCCGCCCGGGGCGAGCGTGCCTTCGGTTGCCTTCTTGTCGTCACCGGAGACGGTGATCACCACGATCGCGGCGATGATCGCCACGGCCAGGCCGAGCGCGACGAACAGCCACATCCGGTTCTGGACCGGCGGCGCGGGCGCTGGCACTGGATTACGGGGCTGCTGTGTGTTCTTGCCCATCGGGCTGGTGCTCCTGTTCGGACGGGGCTCGGGGGATGAGCAGGACGGTGAGGATCGCGGCGAAGCCGCAGAGCGCCATGAACGACAACGAGACGAAGCCGAACTGGCGCGGGAACGGCAGCGCGGTGCACGGCACGGTCGCGCTGCACGAGGTGGCTTCCCACTGCGGGTTCCACTCGATGAGGTAGTGGTAGGTGGAGATGACGACGCCGATCGATGCCAGCGGCACGACGTACCAGCGCACGTCGCGGTCGCGACGCAGCGCGCCGACGAGCAGGATCACCGCGCAGGAGTACATGGCGATGCGCTGGTACCAGCACAGCCGGCACGGCTCGAACCCGGCCGACTCGCTGAACCACAGGCTGCCGGCCATCGCCGTTGCGGCAACGATGAACGCCAGCCACAGGGCGCTGTCGCGGATGGTGAGGTGCAGCGATCGCACGGACGCGACGGGCAGCAGCGCGCTCACCAGCAGCAGCACGGCCCCGCCGCCGGCCACCAGGGCGAGGATCGCGGTGAACCGCTCCATCTGGACGACCGACACGGCGCCATTCTGCCGGGGGAAACGGCTGAACCGGTGGCAGGATGACGCACTGTGATCGCACCCTTCGTCGACGCCAACGAAGTGTCGAAGCTGCAGCACAGCGGCAAGCACGTCCTCCTCGTCGACGTCCGTTGGTACCTCGACGGGCGCGACGGCAAGGCGGCGTTCATCGCCGGCCACATCCCCAGCGCGGTGTGGGCCGACCTCGAGCACGACCTGGCCGCGCACGGTGCACCAGCCACGGAGGGCCGCCATCCACTGCCGTCACCGGAGCACTTCGCTGCGGCGATGGAGCGGCTCGGCATCGGCGACAACACAACGGTGATCGCCTACGACGACACCGGCGGCGTCACCGCCGGTCGGCTCGTCGTGATGCTGCGCATGCTCGGACGCGAGGCCGCGGTCCTCGACGGCGGCCTCGCCGGATGGCGCAGCGGGCTGGGCGTCGGCGGCGTCACGCCGCACCCCAAGGCGCCGGGCTCGTTCACGGTCATGCCCTGGCCGGCCGATCGTCTGGCCACGGCCGACGAAGCCGCCGAGGCTGCCGCACGAGGCGCGGCCATCGACGCCCGCTCGTACGACCGGTTCACCGGCGAGGTGACGCTGGTCGACAAGCGCCCCGGCCACATCCCCGGCTCGCGCAGCGCACCTGCGCTCGACGTCCTCGACGCCGACGGTCGCGTGCGCAGCGCCGACGATCTGCGCGCCCACTACGAAGCGATCGGAGTCGCCGACGCCGAGGGGCTCGTCGCCTCCTGCGGCTCCGGTGTCAGCGCCTGCCTGAACGTGCTCGGCATGGAGCGCGCCGGGCTCGCCGCACCACGGCTCTACGTCGGGAGTTGGAGCGGGTGGTCCGCCGACGAAGCACGCCCGGCGGAGCTCGGCGCCCGTGACTGACGCGGTCATCGCCTCGAGCCCGGCCCCCACCCCGGCCGCGGCGCCCAGCGCGCTCGCCGGGCTGAAGGCGTTGCGGCGCAAGCGGCAACGCAACCGGCTCGTCGACATGGAGTGGTTCGACGCCGCCTACAAGGTCTACATCGTCGCCATCTTCGGCGGTGGCGGCGTGCTGTGGATCAGCAGCGGCATCGGCGACCAGCCGGTCAGCGCCAGTGCAGCTGCCGACATCGCCCGCAACGGCCCGGCGGTGCTCGGTCTGCTCGCCGTGTTCGCGCTGATGACCGGCTTGCGCAGCGGTGCCCAGGGCGGGCCGTTGGCGCTCGAAGGCGCCGACGTGATGCACGTGATGCTCGCCCCGGTCGACCGTCTGCGGGCGCTGATGAAGCCGACGTGGCAACGGGTGCGCAGCGCCAGCGCCAGCGCCGCGGTCACCGGCGCGATCGCCGGTCAGCTCGCCGGACGTCGCCTGCCCGGCAGCCCTGCCGCATGGGCCGGCGGTGGTGCGCTCTTCGGCCTCACCGTTGCCCTGCTCTGGGTCGGCGCCGCGCTCGTCGCCCACGCCGCGCGCCTGCGGCTGTGGATCGCCACGATCGCCGGCCTCGGCCTGCTCGGATGGCAGGCCGCCGCCGTCGCGTGGCACCTGCACGGCCCCGCGAACTCGGTCGGCAGCCTGGCGCTGTGGGGCTGGCGCCAGCACCCCGTCGATCTCATCGGCCTCGGCCTCGGCCTCGTGCTCACCATCGGCGGCGCGGCGATGCTGCGGCGCACCTCGCTCGACGCACTGGCCCGGCGCAGCAGCCTGGTCGCCCAGCTGCGCTTTGCGGTGACGATGCAGGACCTCCGCACCGTCATCCTCCTGCGCCGTCAGCTGAACCAGGAACGCACCCGCAACCGGCCGTGGTTCCACGTGCCGCGCCGCGGCAAGCACATCGTCTGGCGCCGCGGCTGGCACAGCATCGCCCGGCTGCCGGCCACGCGCATCGTGCGCATGACCGCGATCGCCGCGGTCGCCGGGATCATGGCCGGCGTGGTCGCGCGCGGCACCACCTCCGCCCTCCTCCTGCTCGGCCTGGCGACGTTCCTGCTCGGGCTCGAGGTCCTCGAGCCGCTGTCGCAAGAGGTCGACCAACCCGACCGCGCCGACAGCCTGCCGGTCGTGCGCGCCGAGCTGATGATGCTCCACCTCGCCGCACCCGCCGCCGCGCTGGTGCCGTTCGCCGTCGTCGCCGGCGCCGTCGCCGCGCTCACCATCGGGTCGTCGACCGCGATCGCACCCGTGGCGATCATGGCCCTGCCGGTCGTGCTCGGCGGCGCGTGCGGCGCGGTGGTCAGCATCGTGCGCGACATGCCCGACCCGTTCTCGGCACAGAACCAGCAGGCGTTCATCCCACCGGAGATGGCCGGGTTCACCACGGTGCTGCGCACGCTGCTGCCGATCGTGGTCAGCACGCTCGGCGTCAGCACCGTGCTCATCGCCCGCGCCGCGTACCGCAACGGCGACTCGCTGATCGGTGGTGCCGCCCGCGGCGCGATGGGGTCGATCCTCATCACCACCGCCACGGCGGCGTGGGTGCGGATGCGCGATCAGATCAAGGCCAAGTTCCGCAACATGATGAACGAGAGCCGCGAGTACTCCAGTCAGAAGAGGACGTTCTAAGACCCATGCCTGCTCGCAACGCACACCTCGCGCTGCACATCGACGGACTCACCAAGGAGTACGGCGACCGCCCGGCGCTGGAACCGTTCAGCCTCGACGTCGAGCCCGGCCAGCACGTGGCCCTCGTCGGCCACAACGGCAGCGGCAAGACCACGCTGCTGAAGATGGTCGCCGGCCTGCTCGACCCGACGGCCGGTTCGGCCACGATCTTCGGCCACCCGTCGGGCAGCACCGACGCGCGGCGCATGCTCAGCTGGCTCAGCGACACGCCCACCTTCTACGACGACCTGTCGCTGTGGGAGCACCTCGAGTACATCGCCCGCATGCACGAATCGACGACGTGGGAAGCGCGAGGCGAGGAGCTGCTGGAGCTGCTCGGCATCGCCCACCGCCGCGACGACATCCCCACCACCTTCAGCCGCGGCCTGCGCCAGAAGGCGGCGATCGCCATCGCCATCATCCGCCCGTTCCGGGTGCTGCTGGTCGACGAACCGTTCGTCGGGCTCGACGCCACCGGCAAGGAAGCGCTGCTGCAGATCTTCACCGAAGCGAGCTCGAGCGGCGCCACGTTGGTCGTCGCCACCCACGAGCTGAGCTTCGTCAACCGGGTCGATCGGTTGATCGCCCTGCGCGACGGCGCGAGCACGTTCGACGGAACTCCGGCAGAAGCCGACGTCCACGCTCTCGTCCTGCCTGCTTGAGCGCTACCATCGGCGTCCATGCCCCAGGAGTTCGCCACCGTCAGCACCTCGTCCTACGAACCAGCCGCGCTGGCCGCCAAGCTCACCGAGAAGTCGGCTGAGGGCTGGTCCGTGGTCGGCATCGTGCCAACCGGTGGCGACGTCACCGCCTACCTGAGCCGTGAGTCCACGGGTGCCAGCGCACCGGCGGCAGCACCGGCACCGGTGGTCGAGGCCGCTCCGGCACCGGCGCCCGCGCCCGTCGCTGCGGCCGAGCCCGCCGGTTGGGGCGCTGCACCCGCAGCCGCTCCGGCACCGGAGCCCGCACCGGTCTACGCCCCGGCGCCTGCCGCTCCGGCACCCGCAGCCCCGGCCGTCCCCGCCGACTGGTACGCCGACCCGGCCGGTCGCTTCGACCTGCGCTACTGGGACGGCAGCACCTGGACCGAGCACGTGTCACGCGCCGGCCAGCGGTTCACCGACCCGCCCGTCGCCTGACCCGCGCCGCCCTGATCGGGCACATCGCCACCGGTAGCCTCGGGCGCTGATGCGCGCCACGTCGATCGGTCATGCGGGGATCCTGATCGACACCGTCGACGGGTCGATCCTCTGCGACCCCTGGTTCCATCCGGCGTTCTTCGGCTCGTGGTTCGTCTTCCCGCGCAACGACCAGCTGCCCGCTGAGCTGCGCGAACGCATCGAGCACCCGGACTACCTGTTCGTCTCCCACCTGCACGGCGACCACTACGACGAGCCCTGGTTGCGCGAGCACGTCAGCCGCGACACGACCGTGCTCATCCCCGGCTACCCGACGCGCGAGCTGGAGCGCAAGATGCGCGCCCTCGGCTTCGGCAACATCGTGCGCACCGTCGACGGCGAGGAGCTCGCTCTCGGCCCGTCGCTGCGCGTCGCCATCCACGTCGAGACGAGCATCACCGACGGGCCCGGCGGCGACTCGGCACTTGTCGTCAGCGACGGCACCGGCCGCCTCGTCAACCAGAACGACTGCCGCACGACGGACATGGCAGCGCTGCGCGCCCACGGTCCGGTCGACCTGCACTGGCTGCAGTACAGCGGAGCGATCTGGTACCCGATGGTCTACGACGAGCCGCCGGCGCGGATGCGCGAACTGGTCGATGCCAAGGTGCTCAGCCAGTTCACGCGTGCGATGCGCTACGTCGAGTCCGTCGATGCCGTGGCCGTGGTGCCGAGCGCCGGGCCGCCGTGCTTCCTCGACCCCGAGCTGTTCCACCTCAACATGATCACCGGCGACGAGCTGAGCATCTTCCCCGACCAGCGCAGCTTCCTCGCCCAGCTGGCCGACGCCGGGCGAGCCGGCGTGCTGGCCATTCCCGGCACCGCGATCGACATCGCCGACGGATCGATCACCATCAGCCACCCGGCCCCCGATGCCGACGTCGAGGCGATCTTCAGTGAGAAGGCCGACTACCTGCGCGGCTACCAGGCGGACTGGCTGCCGTGGCTCGACGACCAGCACCGCCACTGGCACGCTCCCACCGACGACCTGCTCGCCACCGTGCGTTCCTGGTGGGAGCCGCTGCTGGCGATGGCGCCGACGCTGCGCGACTCGGTCGGCGACGTGTGCGTGCTGCACGCCGGCGACCTGGCCATCGCCATCGACTTCCCCAACGGCGAGGTCCGAGAGTGGCACGGCGAGCCCCACGCGTTCCGCTTCGAGATCCAACGCGAGCTCGTCGAGACGGTGGTCGCCGAGCGCGCCGTCGACTGGAGCAACGCGCTGTTCCTCTCGTGCCGGTTCCATGCGTGGCGAGCCGGCGCCTTCAACGAGTACCTCTACAACTTCTTCAAGTCGCTGTCCGTGGAGCGCATGCGCCGCGCCGAGGCCGAGGCGGTGCGCAAGCTGCACCCGGATCAGGACGGCATCGCCGGCGAGGAGATCCGCATCGGCGACTACATCTGTCAACGCACCTGCCCCCACCGCCAGGCCGACCTGGCCGCGTTCGGCGAGATCGACGGTCCGCACCTGGTGTGCACGCTGCACGGCTGGCGCTTCGACCTGGAGAGCGGCGAGTGCATCACCGCCGACGACCGCAAGCTGATCATCCGTCGCGCCACCGCCGACGACTGAACGTCAGGCGTCGAGTCGACTCCATCGAAGGGAGCTGACAATAAGGTCAGCTTTCACGTTGTGACGGCTTCGGCAGGAGGTGTGGCAGATGGCACGGAACTACACGAAGGGAGCGCGCACTGCAGCTGCGTTCCAGGAGGCGGCGCTCAGGCGTTTCGCCCTCGATGGCTACCTGCGCACGAAGGTGGAGGACATCGCTCGCGAGGCGAACAAGTCCGCAGCGAGCTTCTACAACTACTTCGACAACAAGGCCGACGTGCTTGCGGCGATCGCCCGGGACCTCCATGAGAACGCGCTCCGACTGCACACGACTCCAGACCACGACAAACGAACAAGTCTCGACGCGGTGACGGAGGTGATCACCAACTTCTGGACGAACTACCGCGACCGCCTCGGGGCGTGGAGCGGCATCTTTCAAGCCTCGATGATCGACCCGGAGTTCCTCGAGCAGTGGCGCACGATCCGTGCCGATGCGGTCAGCTCCGTCGCTCATGGCATTCGAGCAGCTCAGGCCCAGGGCTACTGCCCGGGGATCGACCCAGAGCTGACGGCCTCGTCATTGTCGTCGATGATCGAGCACTCCTGCTACGTGTGGCTCGCACAAGGTGGCGGCGCCGACTCGGCCGACGTCGACGAGGCCCGGGCGATCGAGACCTTGGTCAACATCTGGCACCGCTCGATCTTCTGGCGTTCCGACGGATCGCGTGACGCTCCGTGACCCTCCGTGACGTTCGGCGAACGCCGTCATGGATCGTCGTGAGCGGCATCACACCCCCGTGCGACTCCGCGTTCGACGACCTCCGACGGTGACCTCCTCGTCGTGGCAGGCCACCCTCACCGCGTGGCTGGCCGAGGTGCGCACCGACGTCGGTCGTCGCCTGGATCCGCACATCGACGAAGCGGCAGCCGACGTCGTCGAGACGTTGTTCACCCGTCCGGACGCGCTGGCCGCCGCGATGCATCGCACGGGTCAGCGCCTCGGCGACGAGGGCTGGCCGCTGCAGCGCGTCCATCGGTGGCTGCACCACCTGACGCTCATCGTCGGCCGCCGCCACCGGGTGTTGCTCCGGTCGCAGGCCGCCACCGCCTCGCTCGCCGAAGGGTGGGCGGCAGGCATGGTCCGCGGAGCCGGCGAGGACGTCGTCACCGACGCGGTCACCGGGTTGTCCACGCCGTACGCCTTGCGCCTTCGTCTCCACGAGCTGTTCGAGCAGGCGCGCGGCACCGGTCGGGCCCCCAGCGACACCCACTCGTTCGTCGTCATCGATGCGCCCGTCGGCGGCGCCGGGCCGTTTCGCAACGACATCGTCATCGCCGACGTCGCCCGCACCGTCGACGACGTGTTCCGCCGCGGCGAGGTGGTGGCACGCAGCGGGGGCCGCATCGTCGTGCTCACCGAGCGCTCGCCGAGCACGGAGGCCCGCGCCATCGTGCTCCACGATCGGTTGCGGCTGTCGTCCGTGGTCGAGGTCCGCCAGACCATGGTGTGGGTCGACTCACTGCCGCCGACGGTCGGACACATCGACACGCTGCTGCGCGAGCTCGCCGGCTGACGAACCCGCGCAGCAACGTCACTCAGCGGTAGTAGCCGACGAGGTCGATGATCACGTCGCACGACCCGCCGCCGCCGCTGCCGATCAACGTCACCTGACGGTCGCCACCGAGCTGCACCACCCCGGTGTTGGCCAGGCTCTGGCCGGTGGCGCTCCAGTTGATCGTGGAGGCCGAGACAGCGCCGACGCCGCCCGGGTTGACGGCGACGAAGCCCGAGCCGACGGTGTTGGCGATGGTCAGCGTGTACGCGATCGCCGTCGCTCCAGCGGCCGTGGGGAGCGCGGTGCCCACCACCGTGCCGTCGCCCGTGCTGCGTGCCGACGCGACCGAGACGGTGCGCGTCGAACCGGCGATCGGACCGTTGACATCGGGCGCCATCGAGAAGCGGCTGTCGTACACGCGCGTCGGCGTCATCGGCACGAACCCGGCGTCGGGCTTGCGGTAGGTGTAGCGCACGCCGTTGCAGCCGACCGTCGTGCCGCCACCCTGGAACCAGGCCTCGTAGGTGGTCGTCCCGGTGTAGAGCTCGTTCAACGCCATGTGGACGGTGGAGATGCCATTCGCGTTGATCGCCTGGAAGGCCAGGCCGGTCGACGTCCCGGCCTCCGGCGCGTAGCGGATGACACCGATGAAGCCGGACTGCGGGTGGCCCTCGACGACCATGTCGACGGAGGTCAGCACGGCGCCGACCGGCAGGGTGATCCCGGCGCTGACGTACTCGGTCAGCACCTCGGAGCGAATGCCCGCGCTGTTGACGATGATCGCCGAGGTCGCCGCCGTCCCGTTCGGCACCATCGCGATGGCGGGGATGAAGACCACTTCCTCGCCGGCCAACGGAACGGCCAGTGCCTCGATACGGCCGGGTCGACCGGTCGTGTCGGTCCGTGGATCGCGTGGCGGTGGTGCCGCCAGCGCAAGTTCGGGACCCGACAGCAACACGCCGCCGCCGGCGATGCCGAGCGCGGCACCCTTCAGGAAATCTCGTCGATCACTCGTTGTCATCAGTGCCCTCTTGGTTCGAGGAACGGCGACGCGATCGAGACGAGGTGGGGCCGGACGAGAGCGTCCGGCCCGCTGACGGTTCGAGGTGGGCCACCGCCCGGTTGGTTGTACGAACCCGTCAGGGGCGCACGCTACGCCGCGCTCGCGCGGGGCAGCATCGGGGTTAACCCTGCATCGAGCGCAGCACCCACGACAGCTCGTAGGTGCCGGCGACGATGCGGTGGTCGGGCAGCACGTCCGGGCCGCAGCTGGCCGTGCCGAGGCCGCGGTGGGCGAGGTCGGCGTGCACGACCAGCCCGGCACGGGGCACCAGCTGTTCGGCGTTCGACGCGACGAACAGGTCGTCGGCGGTGAAGCGCGTCGCCGAGCAGTGCAACGCGCCGGGCGATTCCGCCTCCACGCGAACGGCGACGCCGGTCTTCGGGTCGATGCACTCGAACCAGCGGCAATCGGTGCGCAACCCGAACTCCTGCGGCACGAGGTACGGGGGTTCGTCGGGCTCGCGCTCCCACACCGCCAGGGCCGCGCCGCTGTTGCGGTCGGGGTAGTTCTCGTACGGGCCACGCCCGAACCAGCGCACGATGCGGAACCGTGGCGGCAGTGCGAAGGTGACGCCGAGGCGGGGCAGGTCGGCGAGCTCTTCGGGCACGACCACGCGGTGCCGGTGGTGCACGGCGCCGTCGGCGAGGACGGTGCGTTCGTGGTGGTGCTCGAGGACCGCGTCTGCGGGCCGCCGATCGAGCTCGGCGTCGAGCCAGCGGCGCAACGCTTTGCCTCCGCCGTGCGGCAGATCGGGCATCAACTTGAAGCCGTCGTTGTCGGTGGCCGCTCGCCACACGCACAGCTCGACCGGCGAGGCGAGGACGCGTTCGACCTTCGCCAACGGCGCGTCGGGCGTCGGCACGAGCCGCGGCGGCCGGCCACGACGAGCACCGCGCAGCGTCACCTGATCCCAGGCGACCAGATGCCCGGCACGGGCCCACGGGGTGTCGTGTCGCGAGTCGAAGCGCACCGACAGGTGCACCTCGCCGTCGGTGCTGGGCACCTCGACCGGCACGTCGACGAGCGCGGACGCGTGTGGGGCGATGGCGGGCAGGCGCAGCACGCCGCTGGCGACCAGCTCCCCGTCGACGCGCAGACCCCAGCCGGCGCGCAGCCCCTCGAGACCGGTGAACGACTGGCGGTTGGTGACGCGCAACCGAGTCGCACGTCCTCGAACGGCGGCGAGCTCGACGGTGACCGGGCGGTAGACCCACGCCACCTCGCGCATCGCCGGGTGCGGTTCGCCCCAGCTGCCGACGAGGCCATCGGCGACGAAGTTGCCGTCGTTGGGCTGATCGCCGAACTGCCCGCCGAAGGCCAGGCGCGTCGAACCGTCCGGCAGGCGCTGGACGAGACCGTGGTCCATCCACTCCCAGATGAACCCGCCCTGCAGCCCGGGCGTGGTGGTGATCACCTTCCAGTAGTCGGCCAACGAGCCGTTCGAGTTGCCCATCGCGTGGCTGTACTCGCACATGATCAGTGGGCGCTGCCCGCGTCCCTCGGCGCCGTAGCGCTGGATGGCGTCGATGGTCGGGTACATCGGGCAGACGACGTCGGTGGCCGCCAGGCCGCCCTTCGTCCACCCGGCGTGGAGCACCGCACCCTCGTAGTGCAACGGCCGCGATGGGTCGAGGAAGCGGATGGCACCGGCCAACGCGTCGTGGTGCACGCCGTAGCCGCTCTCGTTGCCGAGGCTCCACAGGATGATCGACGGGTGGTTGCGGTCGCGGGCCACCATGCGCGTGCCACGCGCGAGCCAGGTCGCCTCGTAGCGCGGGTCGTTGCACAGGCTGGTGTTGTAGGCGTGGCTCTCGATGTTCGCTTCGTCGATCACGTACAAGCCGAGCTCGTCGCACAGGTCGAGGAACCGCGGGTCGTTCGGGTAGTGCGACGTGCGCACGGCGGTGATGTTGTGACGCCGCATCGACAGCAGATCGGCGCGCATGTCGTCGACGGTGACGGCACCGCCGCGGGTGGGGTGGTGGTCGTGGCGGTTGACGCCGAAGATCCACACCGGCTGCCCGTTGACGAGCAACTGGCGGTCGCGCACCTCCACGTTGCGGAATCCGACCTGCACGTCGCGACCATCGACGACGACCCCGCCGCGCAGGAGGCGCGCCTCGACGCGATAGCGGTCCGGGTGCTCGGCCGACCACGCACGCGCCTTCGCGACGTCGAAGGTGAGCGCCACGCGGTGACCCGTGAACACGTACGGCTGGGCGAAGGCGTGCGGCACCGTGCCGCGCTGCACGCGCCCGACGCGCTTGCCGTTCGGCGCGAACAGGGTTGCCTCGACGACGCAGCCCGGCTCCGGCGCGCCGGCGAAGCCGACGTGGGCGTCGACGGTGAGCGTGCCCGTGCCGGCCTCGAGGTCGAGCGACGCAGCACAACGCACGTCGGCCAGCCGCACGAGCGAGCGCGACTCGAGGTGCACGTCGCGGTGCAGCCCGGCCATCCACCACTGGTCCTGGTCTTCCACGTAGCTCTGCGCGCTGAAGCGCACGACGACGATGGCGATCTCGTTCTCACCGGCGCGCACGTGGGCGCTGATGTCGTACTCGCTCGGCAGCCGGCTGTCAGTGCCGTAGCCGGCGAACGCACCGTTCACCCACACCGCGTGCACGCTCTCCGCGCCGCCGACGTGCAGCACGGTCTGCCGGCGCAGCCACACAGCCGGGATGGCGAACGTGCGCCGGTGGACACCGGTGGGGTTGCGATCGGGCAGCACCGGGGGCGGACCGTCGAACGGCATCTGCACGTTCGTGTAGTGCGGCGCGTCGCCGACGTCCTGCATCGTCCAGTTGCCGGGCACGGCCACCTCGGCCCATCGCGCCGTCGAACCGCGCAGCGCCGTGGCCGGCACCGCATCGGGGTGATCGAACAGACGGAACCGCCAGCGCCCGTTCAACGAGCGTCGATCAGCGGGGCGGATGGGTGCGGTGTCGCTGCTGCCGAGCGTCAGCCGGTGGAGCGCCAGCAGCCCGGGGTCGGCCCACGGCCGCATCTCCCCGATGTGCGGGAGCACGTCAGCTGTGCACCCACACGGTCATGCCTTTGGGCACCAGGCCGGAGGCCCAGACGAAGTCCATGGCCGGAACGCTGAGGCGAACGCAGCCGTGCGAGGCCGGGTAGTTGGGGATGCTGTTGGAACCGTGCAGCGCGATGCCACCGTTGAAGTACTTCGGGCGGTAGATCTCGCCGAGGTCGCCCTCCCACCAGCCTTCGGGTCGCTCACGGTTGACCTTGAACAGACCGTCGGGCGTGATCGCCACGCCCTTGATGATCTCGCCGGGCGTGTTCTTGTCTTCCTCTTCGTACGGCTTGCCGTTGGCCGTGGAGGTGTTGAAGGCCCACTGCGTCTTGCCATCGACGACGATGAAGACGAGCTGGCGGGCCTTGTCCACCTCGACGAGCGTTCCGCTGTCGGTGAGGCCGTGCGCCTTCTCCGGGAAGTTGGTCAGGTACGCGGCGGTGGCCGCGTCGACCTCGGCGGTCGCGGGCAGCCCGATGTACTTCTGGAACGCCATCACTGCTTGCTTGGTGGTGAGGCCGTACTTGCCGTCCGCGGCGGACAACCAGAAGCCGAGCTGCGACAGGCGCATCTGGATGAGCTTGGTGGCCTCGCCGCTGCGCTGACCGACGGCCTCGAGCGGGGTGGGGAACGCGCCGACGACCTCGACGTTGGGCGGCAACGTGGTGGTGGGCGCCGCCGTCGTCGTGGGCGCCTCGGTGGTGGTGGTCGGCTGCTCGGTGGTGGTGGGTGCCTCGGTGGTCGGCGCCACGGTGGTGACCGACGGCGTCGGTGTCGGCAGACCCGACAGCGTGATCGGCGCGGCGCTCGCTGCGGACGCTTCGTTGCCCGACTGCGAGCACGACGACAGCATCAACAGCGCGACCGGCACGCTCCACGCTGCGATCGAGATGGCCCGCTGACGTTGCATTGCGATCCTTCGCCTGACCTTTCACTTGCCTGCCGCTCGGGCCTGCCACCGAGCCGGGTGCACGGCTGATCGAGCACGAAAACGAACCCTGCCATCGCCGATCCTACTGACCCTGTCGATCAGAAGCTGGGCAACTCGAACCAGATCGTGAGCGCGTATTTCACACCGGTGATCAACCGCAGCGTCTCGTGCGGATGGGTGACCATCGAGGGCCACGCGACCAGTTCACCGACCGCGAGGTCGGCGTTGGTGAAGCCCTGCCGCGGGAACGAGAGCTCGGCGCCGACGTACCCCTGGTTCAACTTCACCGAGCCGGACACCTGCGCCACGTCGTGGTGGATGCGCAGATGCTCCTGCTCGCCAGGGGCGTAGCGGATGACGAACGCGTCACGCAGCCCGTGGTAGTCGACGTAGGGCCAGTGCTCCTGCAGCTGCGGCCAGATGCGCATGCCGATGTCCTGCTCGACCGTCTCGAAGAGCTTCGGGCTGATCACCGCCAACGAAACCTCGTGACCGGGAACGGGATCGCCCGGCTGCGGCTCGAAGACGCCGATCGCCTCGGCCGCGCGGACCACCGTGTCGCAGAACTCCGCGGTCCAGAACGGCATCGCCAGGATCTCCGGCGCCACCTCGCGGATCGCTGCGTCACTCGTGTCCACCGCGTCGACGTAGCCGAAGATCCGTTGCAGGTCGCCTCGATCGTGCCCGGTCATGGCGGGCAACGCTACCGATCGAGCAGGTCCGCAGCGCTGAGCCGCAGTGGTGCCGCCGGGATGCGAGTGAGATCGAAGCGCTCGACGAGCTGCGCGGCGGTCACTCGTTCACCCGGTTCGGCGAGCCCGAGGCCAACGGCCAGCCAGGTCCGAACGACGGTCGCATCGTCGCCGCGCGCGGCCAGATCGTCGAGCGTCACCGCGCCGTGTCGCTTGGCCAGGCGCGTGCCGTCCGGGGCGAGCACCATCGGCACGTGCGCGTACCGCGGACGGGGCACGCCGAGCAGCCGTTGGATCGTCACCTGTGCGGGGGTCACCGCCAGCAGGTCGTCGCCGCGCACCACCTCCGTGATGCCCTGGTCGTCATCGTCGACGACGACGGCGAGGTTGTACGCGGGCACGCCGTCGTTGCGTCGGAGGACCACGTCGCTCGCCACCCCGGAGAACGATCCGGCGATCGCGTCGTCGATGGTGACCCGTGCTTCGTCGGCACGCAGGCGAAGCGCCGGCGCGCGTCCGGCGGCACGACGTTCGGCGCGCGCCGCGTCGCTCAGCTCACGGCACGTGCCGGGGTAGTGATCGGTCGCGTCTGCCCCGTGCGGCGCACTGATCGCGTCGCGGATCTCACGCCTGGTGCAGAAGCACTCGTACACGCGTCCCGCTGCGCGCAGCGCCTCGATCGCGTCGCGGTGTCGGCCGTGCCGATCCGATTGGCGCACGACCTCGCCGTCCCAGTCGATCCCCAGCGCCGAGAGGGCGGCGAGCTGGGCGCGCTTGTGGGCAGGCGACGAGGTCATCCGATCGAGATCCTCCATGCGCACGACGAACCCGCCGCCCTGCGACCGCGCGCTGAGCCAGGCAACGAGCGCCGTGCGCAGGTTGCCGAGGTGGAGATCGCCGGTCGGCGACGGGGCGAACCGGCCACGCATCGTTGCAGTCTGCCGCACACGCCCGCCGCCCACGGTGGTGCGCTGCCGTCGGATCTCACGCTGCGTCGACGTGGGTGCTGATCTGGTGCGCGGCACGGGCAGGGTTGGGTTGATCACGGAACGTGACCGGCATAGTCTGACGCAGACCGTGCGGATCCGATCACGCCCTGTGCTCGAAGCCGCCCAGTCGGGGTAGGGCAGACAGCGTGGCGGAAGCAATCATCGGACAACCCGATCCGATCGGGGATGCGCAGCGCACACCGTTCTCGCGCGCTCGCGCCCTCGACGGCGTGGTCGCCAACCTCGCCCCGTCGAGCTGGTTCCTCGTCCCGTTCGCGCTCGTCGTCGGCGCGCTGCTGCGCAACGAGGTGGACGAGGCCCGCGTCGGCTGGTGGATCCTCACGTCCGTCGTCGCCACCGCGCTCGTGCTCGTCGCCGTCCGCGCTCATCGGCGCACCACCGTCGCCGAAGCGGAGGAAGCCGACCGCAGCGTGCCACCGATGTGGGTGGTGCTGCTCGTCGGCGCCGCGCACGCCGCGATCGGTGTGCTCTTCGGGTTGTGCCCGTGGCTCGGCGCCGACCGCGGCGTCGACGTCCTGATGCTGCTGGTGCTGTTCCCGGCGTGCATGGCGTGCATGGCGGCGATCGTCACCGCCGGCCGTCTCGACATGTACCTCGCCGTCGCCGTGCCGCTCTCCGCCCTGTCCGCTGCCGGCCTGTACGCCACCGGCGAGGCGCGCTTCCGCGCGCTGGCCGTCGTCGCCGTGTTCTTCGCCGCCTCGCTCATCGCATTGCACCGCGTGCTCAGCCGCGCCGTCTACCGCACCATCCACCTGCAGCAGCGCAGCGACGCACTCGTGCAGCAGCTCGCCACGGATCGCCAGCAGCTGACGGCGGTCAACCAGCAGCTGGCGGCGAGCATCCACCAGCTGACCCATCAGGCGACCCACGACCCGCTGACCGGGCTGCGCAACCGTCGCGGCGCGTTCGACGAGATCGAACGGCTCGTCGCCGCGGCCAGCGAGCGGCGACCGGTTGCGTTGCTGTTCTGCGACCTCGACCACTTCAAGTCGATCAACGACGCGCTCGGTCACCGCGGTGGCGACCAGTTCATCAGCGTCATCGCCGATCGCATCGCGCGCGGCACCGAAGCGGGCTCCGTGTCGGGCCGCATCGGCGGCGACGAGTTCGTCATCGCCCTGCCCGGTCTCGATCTCGCCGCGGCGAGCGCGGTGGCCAGTCGACTCGTCGGCGTGCTCGGACAACCCGTGCACGCGGAAGCGCGCGAGATGCCGTCGTCGGTCAGCATCGGCGTGGCCGCGGCACCGTTGCACGGCACCACCGCCGCCGAGCTGATGCGCCACGCGAACGCTGCGCTGTACCGCGCGAAGAAGAACGGCCGCAACCGGATGGAGATGTTCGACGGCTCGATGCAGCGCGAGCTCGTCGATCGACTCGAGGCGGAGCAGGCACTGCGCCGGGCGATCGACGACGGCGAGATCATGCCGTACTTCCAACCGGAGATCGACGCCAGCTCCGGCCACATCGTCGGCGCCGAGCTGCTGGCCCGTTGGGTGCGCCGCAACGGCAAGGTGGTACCGGCACAGGACTTCATCGCGCTGGCAGCCCGCGCCGGCCTGCTGGAGCGGATCACCGACCGCGTGCTCAACGGCGCACGCCCGCAGATCCGCCGCCTGGCGATGCTCGGTCTGCCCGACGGGTTCCGGTTCCGCATCAACGTCGCGCCCGAAGCCACCGAGCGCTCGTGGCGCGACAACCCGATCGACCAACTGGTGCAGGGCCTCGATCCCTCGTTGCTCACCGTCGACGTGCGCGAGGCCGCCGTCATCGCCGACCTGCCGGCTGCTGCCGCCAACCTCGCTGCGTTCCGCGCTCGCGGCGGCCGCGTCTGCCTCGACGACTTCGCTCGCGGCGTGTCATCGCTCAGCCTGCTGCGGCGGCTGCCGCTCGACGAGGTGCGCATCGACCGCGTCTCGATCGACACGATCATCACCCACCCCCACGACCGCGCCATCGTCCGCTCGATCATCGCCGTGGTGCGCGAGATCGGCTTCGCCGTGACCGCGGATGGCGTCGAGACCGGCGCTCAGGCCGACGCGCTCATCGCGCTCGGCTGCGTCCGCCAGCAGGGCCACCTCTACGCGCCGGCGCTGCCCGCCGACGAGTTCGAGAGCTTCCTGTTGCAGCGACTCGCCGAGCGCTACGCGCAGAGCAACCTGACGGCCACCGCGTGGGAGACGAACGAGCTGACGTAGGGCCGCGCTACTACGATCGGCCGCGAACCAGGCAACCGTGTCGGACGTACCAGCGAGTCCGACACCCCCGCCGATCAGGGCGGCGGGCCACGACGAGGGAAGGGAAGCGGATGTTCTGTTCGACGTGCGGAGCCACGACGCAGCCGGGGCAGAAGTTCTGCGCCGAATGCGGCACGCCGACGAGCACTGCGACGTTCGCCGCGCCACCGAGCCCGCCGCCTCCGCCAGCGCCCACGACACCGGCGTCGACACCGGCGACCGCGAGCATCACCACGCCGCTCAGCGTGGTCGAGCAGACCGTGCCGACCTACCAACCGACACCGAACGCGTGGGACCCCGGCCTCGGCGGCGCGTGGCAGGTGCACCACACCGACGAGCAGCCGTACGCGCCGGGCTCGGGCCACACGGGCGAGCTGCCGATCGTCGACCCTGCGGTCGCTCCGACGTCGAGCGCTGCCGCCGTCGTCGTGCTCGCGGTGCTCGCCGCGGCGGCCACGGTCGCCGGTGTGCTCCTCGACAACTTCACCATCGCCACGGACACCAACGACCAGGCGTTCAAGCTCGACGACATCGTGTTCAACGTGCGCACCGCGCTCGTCGTCGCCGCGTTGGTGCTCGTCGTCGGCGCGGCCTTTGCCGCGGCCAGCAGACGAGAAGGGGTCGGCCTCGCCGGAGGCGCAGGCCTCGCCGTCGCATCGATCTCGGCGCTCGCCGTCGGGTGGGAGCTGGCGTTCCTGCAGGCGTTCCGCGACGGGTTGCTCGGCACCGGCAGGTTCACGAACGAAGTCGGCTTCTACGTGCTCGTCGGTGCTGGCGCGCTCGGTGTGATCACCTTCCTCGTCTCGCTCGGTGCAGCCGGGTACGACGGTGGTCTGCCGGTGAACCCGATGGTGACCGCACTGGGAACGACATCGGCGATCGCACTCGCGCTCGGGCCGCTGATCCCGATCAACGGCACGGCCTTCGGCGACAACTTCACCAGCTCTGCCTCCGCCGCCACCGTGTTCGTGTGGTGCCGCGTGGGCGCCCTCGCCGTGCTCCTGCTCGCCGGCGTCGTCGGCTTCCTCAACCGTCGCCGGTGGGGGCTCTCGCTCGCGCTCGGTGCGGGCATCGTGACCGGAGCCCTGTGGCTCGGCTCACTGCGCCACGAGCTCAGCGCGAGCGCAGCCGTCAACGCGGGCGTCGGGTTCGCCAACCCCGGCTCGTTCGACGGCAAGCCGCACATCGTCACGACGCTCGGCCTGATCGGCGTGCTGCTCGCGGCGCTCACCGGCTTCGCCGACGACGCTCGTCGCCGAGGCGCCATCGCTATGGTGCCGTCATGATTGCGGTTGCGGCATGAGCGCCTGTCCGAGCTGCGGGTCGGCCAACCACCCGGGTGCGCAGTTCTGCGCGGTGTGCGGCACCGGGCTCGCCGGCGACCAGGCGCCGCTGGTGCAGACCGTGGCGTCGCGTGCGCAGAAGCCCGTGCCGTGGCTGGCCTACGGCGCCGGCTTCGTCGCCCTCGCCGTCGGCTCGTTCTTCGTCACACGCCTCGTCACCAAGGAAGACTCGACGGGTACGGCGACCTCGCCGACGGAGACCGTCGCGGCAACCGACGTCCCGGCCACCGATCCGGGCGGCAGCGTGCTCGTGGTGCCTCCGACCGACTCGACGACGCCGGTGATCGACACGGTGCCGGCGACCACGCCGGTCACCACACCCGAGACCGCACCTGTCACGACGCCTCCCGATCCGCTGACGCAGCTCGCGGCCAACCGCGACGCCGATCGTCCGGCGGTCGAGTCGTTGGTCGGGTTCTGGGTGCCGCAGCTCTCCGCCAAGCGCGAGGGCATCGAGGACGACGGGATCATCTACACGAACGCGGACATCGTCAACAACCACGCCAACCTGGTCAACGAGTTCGGCACGCTGCTGCTGTTCAGCGGTGACTACAACTACAAGACGACCGACCTCTGGGTGGACATCGTCCCGATCCCGTTCAACACCCCGGACGAGGCGCTCGTGTTCTGCACCGACCACGGCATCGATCGCGACAACTGCTTCGCCAAGTTCATCACGCACGATCCGAACGTCTCGCCGACGACGAAGCTCCAGCCTTGAGCCGCCGACGCGCGGCCATCGCTCTGGCAGTCGCGCTCGGACTCGCCGCGTGCACCAGCACGAACACGGGGACGGGCCCGACCACACCACGAACGGAACCGTCGACGAACGGCTCCACCTCCCCGACGGTCGACGACACGACCAGCACGTCGGGCACACCGATCACCGCGCCGGCCACCGCGCCGGCCACTGCGCCGCCGCCGACTGCGGCCCCGACGACGCTGGCGCCGACGCCAGTCGAGTGCGTTCGCGCGCTGCCGCTCACCGTGCGCGCCGGCCAGGTGGTGTGGCCTGCGCTGTACGGCGACGAGATCGCCCGCCGGTCCGGCGACTTCGCCGAGTGGGGCGTCGGCGGCGCCGTGCTGATGACCTTCGCCGACGGAGCCAAGCCGAAGGACCTGATCGCCTTGAAGCAGGCCGGCGCGCTGCCGCTGCTGATCGCCACCGACGAGGAAGGCGGCAACGTGCAGCGGCTGAAGCAGTTCGGCCTGCTGCCGTCCGCGCAGAAGGCGGCGACGACGCTCACGCCGGCCGAGGCGCAAGCGGCGATCGCCGAGCACGGTCGGGCGATCAAAGCGATCGGCATCGACATCGTCTTCGCTCCGGTGGTCGACGTGCAACCGCCGGGCGGTGGTGGTCCGATCGGCAACCGCTCGTTCGGCAGCGATCCCGACACCGTCATCGCCTACGCCAAGGCCTACGTGGCCGGTTGGCGCTCGGCAGGGATCATGCCGGTCCTCAAGCACTTCCCCGGCCACGGAGCGGCATCGGCAGACACGCATCAGCTGGCCGCATCGACCGCGCCACTGGCCGACCTGATCAAGCGCGACCTGCTGCCGTACGCGGCGCTCAGCGGGAGCGGCGCGGGGGTCATGGTCGGCCACCTCACCGTCCCCGGGTTGACCGATCGCGAGGGCGTGCCCGCGTCGCTGAGTCACGACGCGATCACCGGACTGCTCCGCGAGCAGTACGGCTACCAGGACGCGCTGGTGTTCACCGACGCGCTGGGCATGAAGGCGGTCAGCAACGACTTCGGCATCACGGAGGCGTCGACGCGAGCGCTGGCGGCCGGCGCCGACGTGGTCATCTTCACGCTCACCGATGACGCACCGCTCGTCATCGACGCGATCGTCGACGCGGTCGGCAACGGCAAGCTCGACGAGGCGCGGCTCGACGATGCGGTGCTCCACGTGCTGACGGCCAAGGGCATCGACCCGTGCTCACGCAGCGCGGCTGGTTGACGAAAGCAGACGGACACCTTTCCGGAATCGTGACCCTCGGCCCGTCAGCCGACGTCGCCACGGCCCTTCTCGATGGCAACTGACTGCATCCCCACCACGGGGAGCCATCGACGAAGGAGCCGATCATGGGTGGAATCCAGATCACATCGAAGCGCACGTTCTCGGGCCGGGTTGGCCGAGCGCTGGGCACGGCGACAGTGGGGCTGGCGATGTTCGCCGTCGCCCCCACCGCCGTGTTCGCCGATGACCCGCCGGTCATCGACATCAACCTGCCGGTCGTCGTCTGCGGCGCGCAGGTGATGGCCGCCGGCACCGGCGCCGGGGACTGCCCCACCACGCCGGCCCCCACGGGGCTGCCCGTCACGGTCGATCCGACCGGGCTCAGCGGCGACTCGCCGACGCTGCTCAACGCCAATCTGCCGGTCGTCGTGTGCGGCAACGCACTGCCGCTCGTCGGCGTGGCTGCGGCACAGTGCCCGAACACGCTGGCGCCAGCGCCGGCCTCGACCGGCGCGATCAACGCCGCCGTGCCGGTGACCGTCTGCGGCAACTCGGTCGCCGTCGGCACGCTTGCCTCTGGCGGTTGCCCGGCAACGAGCACTGCGGCCGCGGCGGGCTCGAGCCCGATCAACCCCTCGCTCGCGCTCGGCGTCTGCGGCAACGGTGTCGGCGTGCTCGACCCGGGCCTGGCCGGCTGCACGACGAACGGGTCCGGCAACGCAGTCGGGTTGCCCGGCGGGCTCGGCAACGTGCTGCCGGTGGAGGGCATCGTCAACGGCGTCAGCGACGCCATCGGTGACGGCGATGCCATCGACCTCGGTCAGGTCGCTGCCGACACCGGCCTCGACGCGGTCATCGACCCGTCGGTGAACGTCGACCTGTGCGGCAACGCGGCGGCGGTCGCCAGCAGCGCCTCGGCCGGTTGCGAGGTGTCCGACGTGACGGGCGACCCCAGTTCCCCCCAGTCCGGTTCCGGTGGCGGTTCCACCCAGTCACCGCGGTCGGGCCTGTCGCTCCCGCTTACTGGCGCCTCCGTGGCACTGGTGCTCGGGCTCGGTGCCGCATTCGTCCTCAGCGGCGCCGCCGGCCGCTTCGTCAGCATGCCTCGGGGGCTGCTGGCGAAGCGGTCGGGGCGATAGTCCAGGCCGGATCCGGGTACAGAGCACCAACCGCGCCCCGTGAACCTGCGTCAAGACTGGATCAACTCCATGGACACCATGACCGACTCGTCGTACCGTTCTCCCATCGTCCAACGGCTGGGGGCGACGATGACGGCACAACCGATGCAGGTTCTGGACGCACTGTCCGACGACGAGCTCGCGGCGATCGTGCGCGGCGGCGATGCCGAGGCGTTCGACGTGCTGTACCACCGCCACGCTCCGCTCGCCAAGCGCATCGCCTGCCGCAGGCTCCGGTCCGTCGACGCCGCTGACGACGTCGTCAGCGAGGTCTTCGCCGGGATGCTGCAGGCGTTGCGCGGCGGGCGCGGCCCGGTGACGGGGTTCGTGCCGTACCTGTGCACGAGCGTCCGCAACCAGTGCATCGCTCACGGCAAACGGGGTGCTCGCGTGCAACCCGTTGCATGGGAGGAAGGCAGCGCCTACGAGCAGCAGACGCCCGCCGACGTCGATCGATCCGACGAGGCCGGGGTCGTCGCCCGTGCCTTCTCGCACCTGCAGCCGCGCTGGCAGCAGGCGCTGTGGATGTCGGCCGTCGAGCAGCGCACTCCCGCCGAGGTCGCCGACCGCTTCGCCCTCAACGAGGACGCCGCGAGCGCCCTCGTCTACCGGGCTCGCAAGGCGTTCGCCGTTGCCTACCTCGACGAGCACACCGCAATGGCCACCCGCGACTCGTGTCGCCACGTCGCGTCCTCGTTGGCGCGTTACGTCCGTGGCCAAGCCGGGGCCAGTGACGTGTTCAGGGTGGAATCGCACCTCGAGGACTGCGAGGCATGTCGCCGCGCCGTCGCCGAGCTGCGCGACCTGAACTCGTCGCTGCGCACCCTCCCCGGCCCGGCAGCGCTGGCTGCCGCCGGGCTCTCCTGGCTGTTCAAGGCCGCGGCGGTGACGATGCTCGTGCTCTCCGCCGGCAGCCTCACCGCCGACACGCCGTTGGCGGCTCGCCAGGCGATGGCGGCGCGGGCATCGGCGAACGTCGTCGAGGCACCGAACGGCGTCGACCCGCGAACCGGCCAGCCGATCTCGGAGCGCCCCGGTGGCACCGGCGCCGGCGGCACGGACGCGTCGATCGTCGGATCGTCGACGGCGGTCGATGGCGCGCTGAACGGCGCGATCCCCGCCGGGCTCGAACTACCGGGCCTGCCCGGCATCGGCGCCATCCCAGGCGGCCTGGTGCTCGACGGCCCGATCCTGGACGGCACCGGCATCGGCGGCATCACCCCGCCCACCGTCACCGTGTCCGATGAAGGCGTCAACGCCAACGTGCCCCTGCCCGGCGGACTCGGCGGCGGCGGGATCAACGTCAACGTCTCCGGCGGTGGCGGTGTCCCCGGCGTCGACGCCACGGTGGACGTCGGCGGTGTCAACGTGGGCCTCACCGTCGACCTGGACGACGGCAGCGCAGTGGCCGTGACGTTGCCCACCGCTATCTCGGTGCCGGCGCTCCCGCTGCCTCCGATCACCCTGCCGCCGGTCAGCATCCCCGTCGTGTCGATCCCGCCGGTCACGCTGCCGAACATCACGCTGCCCGGCCTGCCCGTGCTGCCGCACCTCCTCGGCGGCCACTGACCCCCTCCACACCTCCCGGCTGGAGGGTTTCGAGCACACCCGGGCGGACCCCAAACCCTCCACACCTCCCGAGTGGAGGGTTTCGAGCACACCCGGGCGGACCCCAAACCCTCCACACCTCCCCAATGGAGGGTTTCAAGCGCACCCGGTCGGACGCCAAACCGTCCATTGCTGGGAGGTGCTGCGTGACGCACTTCACGATGAAAGGTGGAGATCGATAGTTCGATGAACTAACGATTGCGGCAGACTGTGGATCGTGACGACGTCGCTGGACCCCGGGATCGAGACGGAGATCGACGCGGCCGAGTCCGCTGACGTCATCGAGCTGGCCGTCAACCTGCGGTTCTCCATCGCCCGACTGGCCCGGCTGCTGCGCCAGCAAGCGGCCGACGGCCTCGGCTCGACCTTGGTCTACACGCTGGCGACGATCGACCGCGAGGGCCCGATGACCCTCGGCGACGTGGCAACGGCGGAGCGGGTGTCGCCGCCGACGATCACCGCCGCAGTGGGCAAGCTGGAAGCGCTCGGCTTCGTGGCCAGGGTGCGCGACGAGCGCGACGGCCGGGTGTGGCGGGTCGAGACGACGGACGCCGGCCGCGATCACCTGGCCACCACTCGCACGCGGCGCACCGCCTGGCTGGTCGAGCGGCTGCAGCAGCTCAGCCCGGCCGACATCGCCCACCTCGAGGCGGCCACCAAGGCACTGGCCCAGCTCGGGTCGATCGACCCGCCCGCTCCTGACGTGGTGGGACCCCGATGAGCCCGCGCACGCGCCAGGCCACGAGCGACACGCTGCGCTCGTTCAAGTTCCACAACTTCCGCCTCTTCTTCGGTGGCCAGCTGATCTCGCAGGTCGGCAACTGGCTGACGCTGATCGCCCAGAGCCTGTTCGTGCTGAAGCTGACAACGGATGCCAACCACCCGCACGGCAACGGCGTCGCCCTCGGCTTCCTCACTGCGTTCCAGTTCCTGCCAGTGCTGGTGCTCGGCCCGTGGGCCGGGTTGGTGGCCGACCGCAGCGACAAGCGCAAGCTGCTGCTGATCGTCCAGGCGATCGCCATGCTGCAGTCGTTCGCTCTGGCCGCGTTGGCGCTCGGCAACCCGCCGCTCGTCGCCGTGTACGGGGTGGCGATGATCGGTGGCGTCATCACCGCCTTCGACAACCCCGCCCGGCGCGCCTTCGTCGTCGAGATGGTGCCGGAGGACCACGTGCAGAACGCGGTCTCGTTGAACAGCGCGCTGATGACCGGATCGCGAGTGATCGGACCGGCAATGGCTGGCCTGCTGGTGATCACCGTCGGCTACTCGTGGTGCTTCGCCATCGACGGCATCTCCTACCTCGCCGTGCTCTGGGGGCTGTGGCGGATGATCCCCGCCGACCTGCGCCCGTCGATCCCGACCGCCCGCACCAAGGGTCAGGTGATGTCCGGCCTGCGCTACGTGCGTGCCACGCACGACTTGTGGGTGCCGCTGGTGATGATGGCGGTCGTCGGCACGCTGGCGTTCAACTTCGGTGTCGTCATGCCCCTCTTCGTCAGTGACGACTTCGACCGCTCGACCACCACCTACACGGTTCTCATGTCGATCCTCAGCATCGGCTCACTGGTCGGCGCGCTCTACACGGCTCGCCGCACCACGGTGACCGTGCACAACGTGGCGGTCGGTGCTGCTGCGTTCGGTGCGTCGATGCTCGCCCTTGCCGCGGTGCCGATGTTCTACGGGATCTTCCCGGTCGCCATCGCGGTCGGCTTCGCCAGCATGGTGTTCATGACCGCCTCCACGGCGATCGTGCAGGTTCGCAGCGACCCGTCGATGCGCGGCCGCGTGCTGGCGCTGCAAGCGATGGTCTTCCTCGGTTCGACCCCGGTGGGCGGGCCGCTGCTGGGAGCCATCTGCGAGTTCATCGACCCGCGCGCCGGCCTCGCCGTCGGTGGTGTCGCCTGCCTCGGCGCAGCGGCGTGGGGTCACCAGCGCGATCGGGCGGTCAACGGTCGCGCGCTGCCCGCCGACGCGGCAAGACTTCAGGGAAGCGCTGCAGTCGGAGGTTCCTGATGCCCGTCACCGTCGGTTTCAACCACGTCGCCACCTTGACCACGGACCTGGACCGGTTGGCGAAGTTCTACATCGATGCGTTCGACGCGGTGATCTCGTTCGAGATGGCCGCCGAAGGCAGCCATCCGCGGATGTCGATCCTCGACCTCGGTGGTGGCGCGGCGCTCAACGTCTTCGAGACGCCGCCCGAGGCGATCATCGGCGAGCAGCGCACGCAGGGCAGCCGCGGTGCCATCGACCACTTCGCTCTCGCCGTCGACACGAAGGAGACGCTGGAGTCGGTGCGCGAGCGGATCGTCGCGGCCGGCGGCGATGTCGGCGACATCCAGCAGCTCGGGTCGGAGTGGTCGCTGTTCTTCCGCGACATCGACGGCATGGAGCTCGAGGTCTGCGCGCCCGCCGACTGAGTCGGGAACCCGGCGATGCGCCGGTGACGTCGAAGCTGGCATGGCTCGACGGACGGCAGTGGCACTGGTGATGGTCTCGATGGCCCTGCTCGGCGCGTGCGGGGACGACGACACGTCGACCGCCGGCACGACGCCCCCGGCACACACCGACGTCTCCGTCGAGGGCAGGACGTTCCTCTCGACCGGCGTGACCGGCAAGACGATCGTCGACGGCACGCGGATCCGCCTCGGGTTCGCTGGCGGTCGCGTGAGCGCGCAGGCGGGCTGCAACTCGATGAGCGGTCAGTACACACTGGCCAGCGGCGTGCTCCAGGTGTCGGGCGGGCTGATGCAGACGGAGATGGGTTGCGAGCAGCCGCTGATGGATCAGGACGCGTGGGTCGGCTCGTTGCTGACCTCGTCGCCGACGGTGTCGTTCGATGGCGACAGCATCACGATCACGGGAACAGCGGGCACGAGTGACGCCGTCACGCTCACCCTGCAGGACCGCGAGGTCGCCGACCCGGACCGGCCGCTCGACGGCACGACGTGGTCGATCACCGGGATCATCGAAGGAGACTCGGCGTCGAGCACGATCGAGGGCGCGACCGTCGTGTTCGCCGACGGCAAGGTGCAGGTCGTCACGGGCTGCAACCAGATCAGCGGCGCTGCGGTGATCGGCGAGGGCACCATCGAGGCCGGCCCGCTGGGTTCGACGAAGATGGGTTGCCCGCCGGACGTCGCACAACTGGAGTCGGCCGTCGCCGCCACGTTCGACGGCAGGATCGAGTTCACGATCGAAGCGGGCAGCCTCACCCTCACCGGCCCGAACGGCACCGGCCTGATGCTCACCGCGCCCTGACGCGGCGAGCGAGTCGGGGCTCGAACATGCGCTGAGCGACCGTCAGAGCCCCGGTTCGCCGAGAAGCTGGTCGAGGCGTTTCCAGGCACGCTCCTCGTAGGCCGCGTCACCATCGAGCCCCGCGTTGGCGATCGTGTTCGTCAGCTCGAGCAGGTCGACGATGCGCAGGCGCTGCTCCCACATCGGCGGCCACTCGCCGTCGCTGAGGTACCCATCGGTGAACGCGGTCGCCGATCCTTCGTACGCAGGGAACGCTTGCCACCGCAGCTTGACCAGATCGACGGCAGGGTCCCAGGCCTCGGCCGCGTCGAAGTCGATCAGGCCGGTGAACGACCCATCCCGAGCGGCGAGCACGTTGCCGAGGTTGAGGTCGCGATGGCACAGGCTCGGCGTGACCACCGCGTCGACGGCGCCGGCAAGCTCGACGACCTCGTCGGTGATCGACAGCAGCGTTGCCTCGTCGAACACGGCGGCGGTGGAGCACCGCGCCACGACTGCCGGCACGCGGTGCTCCACGTATCGACGCCAGCTGGTGAACGTGGGAGCCGAGCCGTCCAGGCGCGAGGTGAACGCTGGCACCGGCAGGGAATGCAGCCTCCGCAGGGCAACGCCGAGCCCGGTGAAGAAGGTCGCAACGACGCCGGGGTCGCCGCCGGCGAGCACGTTCGCCGCGTCGTCGCCGTCGACCCACGTGAGGACGCGCATGATCCGGTCGCCTGACCCGGGCTGATCGACGTGCAGCAGCCGTGGTGCCGCAACGCCCGCGGCGTTGGCGAGCTCGTACGCCTTCGCGGTCGCGGCCCACTTGGCGGCCGACGCGCGTGGCCCGAACTTGACGCACAGCTCCTCGCCATCGCCAGTGCGCACCTTCCAGTTCTCGTTGCCGAGGCCGCGCCGGACGGGCTCGGCGGACTGGATCGGACGATGCAGCTCCTTGGCCACGATCGAGTGGACGTCGTCATCGCGATCCGTCCCGCCTGATCGTTCGCCCATTCGTCAGAACGTACTGGAGCGATGTGTCACCCGGAATCGGGCGTCAGGGCGTCAGGATCCGCTTCCAGCCGTCGAGGAGCTGGCGGTACACGGGCCGCGTCGTCTCGATGTGCACGTCGTCGGTGGTGATGTCGCGGCTGTCCTTCATCACGGCTCGCAGCGGGTGATCGACCGGGCGACCGGCGAGGCACCACGCCAGCGAGTGGCGGGACACGGCGATCATGTCGATCGGCTCCTTGTAGAAACGTGACGCCTCGTACGCCGCGTCGACCATCGAGCCCCAGTCACCGAGGACGGCACCGGTCTTGAACCTTCCGAAGCCCGCGGCGCGGACCATGTCGCGTTCGGCCCTCCAGTCGGGCTCCGGCGTGCCGACCTGCTTGGCCGCCTGGTTGAGGCCGCGGATGGAGACGAAGCCGTCACCGGCGCGAGCGGTCTGGGCATCCGCCGCGGCGACCGCGCACTGCGCCCGCCGGTCGGCCAACGCGATCTGTTCGGCCGTCAGCCCGTCCATCGGGACGACGCTAACCGGTGGTGCTGACCAGGTCGTTGAACTCCGCGTGCCGGCTGATGAAGTCAGCGACGAACCAGCAGTGGGCGACGACGTGCAGACCCTGCCGGCGGATGTCGTCGAGCGCGCCGCGCACGAGCACGTCGCCGAGCCCCTGGCCGCGATGCGCGGCATCGATCTCCGAGTGCGGGATCACGATGGCGTCGCCGACGCGGTGGTAGTCGGCGATGCCGAGGACCTTCCCGTCGACCACGAGCTCGTAGCGGCTTCGTTCAGCGTTGTCGCGAACCATGCCTCCATTGTTCCCGTTCCGAGCGTCGATGCACCACGTGGCATTATTGACCCACCGATAAGTATTGAGGACTTTGGGGGAACGGAATGGACGAGCTTCAAGGCAAGGTGGCCGTGATCACCGGCGCGGCAGGCGGCATCGGCCGGGCGACAGCGTTGCGGCTGGCGGCCGAAGGCATGCGCCTGGCCATCGCCGACATCGACGCAGTCGCACTGCAATCGGTGGCCGACGAGCTCACCGCAGCGGGCCACGAGGCGATCGCGGTGCCCACCGACGTCGGTTCGCTTGCGGCGATCGAAGCCCTGCGCGACGCGACGCTCGACACGTTCGGCGCCGTGCACGTCGTGCACAACAACGCAGGCGTGGTCGCCGCCGGTCTGGTGGAGGAGATCACGCTGGACCTGTGGCAGTGGGTGATCGACGTCGACCTGTGGAGCGTCATCCACGGCTCGCGAGTGTTCGTTCCTCTGCTGAAGGCACAGGGCGACGGCCACATCGTCAACACCGCCTCGACCGCCGGCCTCCAGTCGAACGCCGGCATCGGTCCGTACAACGTGGCCAAGTTCGGCGTCGTCGCCCTGTCCGAGACGCTGTGGCTGGAGCTGCAGGGCACCGGTGTGGGCGTCAGCGTGCTGTGCCCCGGAGCGGTGAACACCAGGATCGTGCAGGCCGAGCGCAACCTGCCGTCCGGGGTGGCCGCGGCGACGGGCCGAGTCGCCGACGGGTTCCGCAGTCGGGCGGGCTCGACGTTGGCCGACAAGGGAATCGACCCCGCCGACGTCGCCGACATGGTGCTCGACGGGATCCGCACCGACCGCTTCTGGATCCTCACCCATCCCGAGTGGCACGAGTTGATGGACCGTCGCGTCGCTGCGCTGCACGACGGACGTCTCCCCCACGCCACCGCCGCCGAGGGCTGATCACCGGCGGTCGATCAGAGCCGTCACTCGCGCCGACGACCGTGACGCCGGCGATGGTGTCGCCGGTGATGCCCATGCGACGTGCGCACGGCAACGTCGAGCACGAAGGGCAGGTGGTCGCTGCCGCACGCCTCGAGGTCGCGGATCTCGGTGGCATGCATGTCCTTGTTGACGAGCGCGTGGTCGAGTCGGACCACCGCACCGACGGCGCTGAGCGGGCCCTTCGCCTGCAGCTTGAACGACGGCTTCAGGCCCTTGCCGAGCGAGTCGATCGCGTCGCTGAAGCCGAGCTTGAGGATCTGCTCGAACTCGGGGCGGAAGCGGGTCGTGTTCAGATCGCCGACGATGATCACCGGCCCCGTGAGCGTCGGCACGAACTCCTCGAGCACCGCGATCTGCTCCTTCCACGCGACGTGACCACCGGGGTCGACCGTGGCCATCGGGTTCAGGGCGACGACCAACGTGCTCGTGCCGTCGACGTCCACGTCGGCGATCGCCAGGCGCAGCAGCCCGATGTGGCGGAACTCCGAGCGCGGGCCGAGCGGCTGCTTGGCGACGATGGCGACCGCGTAGTCGCTCTCGTCGTCGGGGTCGACGATCCGGTGCGGGTAGGCGGCGTCACCACCGCACTCGTCGAACACGCGCATGAACTTGCCGGTGCTCTCGACCAGCACGAGCACGTCGGCGGAGGTGTCGATCACCTGACGGGCTGCCGCATCCGGGGTCTCGTTGTCGACGAACACGTTCGCCGCGGCGATCTGCAGGCGCGGCGCGTGACGTACCCAGTGCGGCGTACGCGCCTGGATGAGGCGAGGCACGACGAGCACGACGTGGTACACGCACAGGCCTCCTGCGGCGACGGCCAGCAGCCAGTGCTCGGAGACCACAGCGGCAATCGCGACCACCCAGGCGATGACGAGCAACAGCGGCAGCGCGTCGTAGGCCAACGCCAGCGCCGAGCCCTCCTCGACGCCGACCGAGATCTGCAGCAGGCGGGTGACGACGACAGCGCTGAGCGCGGCGCACAGCAGCCAACCCGTGATGGGCAGCGCAGGCACGTGGTCGGGCCCGAAGCGGTCGGCCGATCCGTCGACGAACTGAGCGACGATCGGCAGCGCGACGATCAGTGCTGCGCTGGCACCGGCGGCCACGTATCCGGGGATCGATCGACGTGAATCAGTGGGCGCGGGCGGAGTCGACATCGGCGCCTCTCCTACCCCGACCGGGTGCATCGGAAACATCTCCGCCCGGGTGGTTCGACCCTGACGGGTCGACATGGACCTGCAGATGGGTAGACAGTTCCCCGTGAACGAATTCAGCCGACGCCACATCCGCTACGCGTGGGCGGTGCACTCGCTCACCGCAACGGGCGTGATCGTCGGCTACGTCGGCCTCAACTCGGTGGTCGAGGGACACGCTCGCGCCGCGGTGCTGTGGCTCGTCGCGGCGCTGCTCCTCGACGGCATCGACGGGCCGATCGCCCGCAAGCTCGACGTGAAGAACGCCATCCCCACGATCGACGGCAACTCGCTCGATCTGATCATCGACTACTTCACGTGCACGATCGTCCCGGTTGCGTTCCTGTACCGCTTCGACGTGCTGCCGGAGAAGACGTCCGGCCCCATCGGCTTCGCCATCCTCTTCGTCGGCGCGCTGTGGATGTCGCGCACCAACCAGGAGACGGAGGACGGCTGGTTCAACGGCTTCCCTGCCGAGTTCAACCTGATCATCCCGTCGCTGTACTTCATCGACGCCAACAAGTGGATCAACGTCGTCGTCTGCCTGATCTTCTGCGTGCTCTGCCTGACGCCGCGCGTGCAGTTCGCTCACCCGGTGTCGGTGCGCGAGCACCGAGCGATCTCGATCACGTTCATGGTGGCGTGGCTCGGGTCGATGACGTGGTTGGCGATCGCCCAGCGCGACGTGCAGATCGTGCGCATCGTGTTGATCGTCGCTCCGCTGTGGACGATCGCCCAGGTGGTGATGCGCTCGCTCGCCCGTGGTTCAGCTGACGCCGATCGGGGTATCGGTGGCCCCACGAGGTCGCCCGTCCGAGGTTGACCTGTTCTCTGGAGAGACCATGCCGAACCTTGCCGTCGTTGCGCACACCGAGAAGCTGACCAAGTCGGTGTCTCGCCAGTTGAAGGCGGCGCTCGCCGACCACGGCGTGGCCGCGACGTGGTACGAGATCGAGAAGGGCTCGGCGGCCACGGCTGCGGCCAAGAAGGCGATCAAGCACGGCGCGGACGTCGTGCTGGCGTGCGGCGGCGACGGCACGGTTCGCGCCGCGTCGCAGGCGCTGGTCGGCACCGACGTGGCCCTGGCCGTGATGCCCGCCGGCACGGCCAACCTGTTCGCCTCCGCGCTGGACCTGCCGTCGAAGCCGGCGGACATCGTCGAGCTGATCCTGTCGAGCTCGCTGCGTACGCTCGACACCGGTGTCTGCAACGACATGACGTTCAACGTGATGGCGGGTGCCGGGTTCGACGCGGCGATGATCGACAGCGCCGAGGACGACAAGGAGAAGCTCGGCACGCTGGCCTACCTGCGCGCCGGGGCCAAGCAGGCTCGCGGTCGCAAGCCGTTCGCGGTGGAGGTCACCATCGACGGGTCGTGCGCGTTCGAGGGCTCGGCGACGTGCGTGCTCGTCGGCAACATCGGCACGTTGAAGGGCGGCGTCGAAGCCTTCCCCGACGCGTCGCCGACCGACGGCAAGTTGGACATCGGCGTGATCACCGCGTCCGGTGCGCGTGAGTGGGTGGGCCTGATGGTCACCGCGGTGCGCCACAAGCAGCGCCTGTCCGGGCATGCCCACCTGTCGTCGGGCACCGAGGTGTCGATGCGCTTCGACACCAAGCACCGCTTCGAGCTCGACGGTGGCGTGAAGGGCCGCACGAAGCGGCTCGACTTCACCATCAAGCCGTCATCGCTGGTCGTGTGCGCCCCGGCCGCGGCTTAGCGAACGGCCGAGGCCGCCTGCTTCGTCGACTTCGCCGACGGCGTGTTGGCCACGTCCTCGGCAGACGGGTCGCCCAGCCGCTGGCGCCGGCCACCGAAGATCACCGCGACGAGCAGGAACCAGCCCCAGCCGATGCCGAGGCCGGCAACGACGTCGGTCACCCAGTGCACGCCCAGCAGCGCTCGACTGGTTGCCACCGCGAGGGCGATCAGCGCCGCTGCCCCTGCCAACGCGGCACGCGCCGAGCGACGCCGGTTGCGACCGAGGATCAGGGCGATGGCCGACCAGATGGCAGCGGCGTTGACGGTGTGCCCGGATGGGAACGAGTAGCCGTTGGCGGTGACGAGGTGCAGCACGTCAGGGCGGGCCCGGTGGACGACCACCTTGAGCACGTTGTGCAGCACGAGCTCACCGATGGCGACGGCTGCGGCGAAGGCGAAGACCTCAGCGTTCCGGCGACGGGCGAAGTCGATGACCGCCACCACGGTCAGCGCGGCGATGGCCCACTTCGATGCACCGAAGTTGGTGATGAACTTGATCACGTCGACCGACTCCGACGAGGCGTGATCGGAACCCCATGCGGCGACCGACTTGTCGATGCGCTTGGCCCAGTCGCTGTGGTTGATGAGCTGCAGCACCACGCCCGTCAGCAGCGATGCGCAGAAGACGACGACGAAGCCGGCGGTCAGCATCCACCCGCCTGCTCTGGTGCGGTCGGTTCGCTGGGCGAGGAAGCGACGAACCTTGGGGTGATGACGGATCGACCGCTTGACGGCGATCTCGGCGCCGGCCGGATCGATCGGATCCAGTGGCGTGCTGTCTGACGCGGCGACGACGAACGAGATGATGGCCGCGGTGACGCCGATGCCGACGATGACGAGGATCAGACCCACGGCAGCTCAGCCTGCTCGGCGTCGACGCCGTGCTGCACCGCGTTGCGTTCGGCGGCGCGTTCGAGGATCCACAGCGTGATGATGACCGATGCCGCACCGAGCAGCACGCCGAAGAACACGTCGGTGAGGTGGTGCATGCCCCGGTACATGCGCGCCACGCCGACGGCCACCGGGATGGCGACCGTCAGCACCACGGTGATCGCTCGGATCCAGACCTTGCGCGTGTGCCAGAAGATGACGATGGCGATCGCCGCGTAGCACGCCGCGGCCGCGGTGTGGCCGGACGGGAAGCTGGACCCGACCGGCGATGTGTCGAGGTGCGACACGTTCGGACGAGGGCGGTCGACGAGCCACGTGACGCTGATGAAGACCATCGCTTCGAGGGTCAACGACACGGCGAGGAGCAGCGGTTCCAGCCACCGCTTCAGCACGGCCAGCAGGACGATCGCCAGCACGGCCGTGACCGCGATCTTGGTCACCGTCTCGCCCATCCACGATCCCCAGAGCGACCAGCGGTTGCCGGTGGGCGTGCGCTGATCGACGAACCACTGCTCGACCTCGTCGTCGACGCGACCGATCGAGGAGGTGAACCAGTGGTCGATCGACCATCCGATGGCGAACCACACGGCGGTCAGGCCGGCGTACGCAGCGGCCAGCTGCGCGAAGGCTCGGCGATCGAGCAGCCACGTCGCGCGAATCGGGCCGTGAGCACGAGGTTCAGTCGTTGCACCGCGTGGCGGCGCGATCGAGATCTGCGAGTCCATGGCAGGCGAACTACCCGGATGGGCGATGGCTTCAAACGCACACGATTGGGTACAGCACACGACATGACATCGATGTCCACGGCGTCGCCGACGAACAACCCGACGGGCCGTCTGGTGGCCGAGCACCCGCGCATCGTGCGCATCGCCAAGTTCGGCTGGTTCGCCAAGGGCGTCGTCTACGCCGTCGCCGGGTTCCTCGCCTTCGCGATCGTCGCCAACGAGGACGGCCTCAAGTCCACCGGTGCGCCATCGGGTTCCGGCTCGGATCAAGAGGCCAGCCCCACGGGCGCACTGAAGACCATCGCGCACACCACGCTCGGGCCGCTCCTGCTGTGGGTGCTCGCCATCGGCATGGTGATGTACACCGCGTGGCGCTTCGTCTCGGCGGCACTGCCGGGCGGGTCGGACGACGCCGAGTCGAAGCTGAAGCGTGTCGGGTTCGTCGTCAGCGGGATCATCTACCTGACGTTCGCCTGGACTGCGATCAAGTTGGCGACGAGCAGCAAGGAGCAGGTGGACGGGAACTCGACGGTGACCGACCTGACCAAGACGATCATGGATCACACCGCCGGACGGCTGCTGATCGGCCTCGTCGGGCTGATCGTCATCGCCGCCGGCGCGTACCGGGTGCGCAAGGGCGCCACCGACGACGTCACCGACGAGCTGTCACTCGGCGGCATGTCGCACGAGCGGATCAAGGTGATCCACGTGCTCGGCCGCGTCGGTGAGATCGGCCGCGGCGTGGGCATCGGGCTGGTCGGCCTGTTCCTGGTGATCGCCGCGTTCGACTACCAGTCGAGCGAGGCCACCGGCCTCGACGGTGCGCTGCGCCGACTGGCAACGAACAGCTGGGGGCTGGTGGTCGTCGCCCTCGTCGGCGCCGGCTTCCTCGCCTACGGCCTGTTCTGCCTCGCCACCTTCACCCACCGCCGCCTCGAAACCCCGTAGCGACGGCGTTGTCGGCCTGCTGTCGACGATTCTCCACACCCCACGTAGAGAATCGTCGACACGAACGCTCAGTCGCGCGGCGACATGCGGCGACGTGAGGACTGCATCCTCGGATTGGAGGCCGGGCCGCAGCAGTATTTGCCGATGTCTGGCAAGACCACTCCCCACGTACGGCGAACGAGCGGCTTGGTCGCGACCAGTCCACGTTGCAAGCCACTCTTCGACATGTACAACCGCACTGTCGCGAAGGGCGCCAAGAGCTGGGACCAGGTCGAGCAAGACTTTCTCGAAGCGATGGCCAGCTTCGATGCGCTTGTCGCGGCGACAGCCGGGCGTCAGGACATGCTCGATGTAGAAAAATCGGCGCTCTCCGGTGACCTCCAGAATGGCAAGGGTGACTTCTTCAACGATCTGCTCGCGCTCCTACTAGAGAACTGCTCCGGGATTGAGACCTTCTACTCTCGAAACAGGGTCCCGGGGCTGATCGTGCGGACGCACAACCTCGACGGCGTCTACCCAGGGTCCGGACCAATCAGCTTTCTGCTGGAGGCCAAGATGATGGGTACGCCGAAGCACGTCAACAGCCCGACACAACGCGACGAGGGACGCGCCGGCTCCGCCGACATCGACAAGCGAGTTAAGGAACTGGCATTCAAGTCCATCGACCTCAAGGGCGAACAAAGTCGGCTGCGAACTGCGCAAGGCGGTGCGCCGTCCTCCGGTGGCCCGGGTGGAGGCGACCTCACGACGTGGCTTCGCGGGACCGCTCCACGGATCTACTTCTTCCTCGCTACGCGCGTCGTCAGTGACAGTGACTTCAAGCGAACGTTGGAGTGGGCCGGCATCGCAGAGCAGGTGGTGGACGCGGTCGGTCTCTACTGCTTCGAAGCAGTCCCGGGCGAATCCGGCCGCTACCGACGTCGCGGCGGGATCCCAGCAAATCTGGAACTGGAACGCACGCTCTATCGCGCGTGCAGAGACCTGAGCGCTGCCAAATTCGGCGCTCTCACAGTTACCGACTGACTAGTCGATTCCGTATAGCCGACGAGCGATCGCGCTGGCTGACGTCCGGTCACGACTGGCGAAGGCTCGTTTCAGGTGCGCCGCATCCCTTTTTCCGACACTGCTCAGTTGCGGCACGCGAATGCGTCGGAGGTACTGGGCTTGGAAGCGGTAGCACCCCCCTCGCATCTTCACGCAGTAGGTCGAGACGAAGAGCTCCGCGATGTCGGAGAGGAGCAGTCCCCCGAGCACCTCGAGGTCCCACCTCTCCGAGGTGACGAAGTACAGGCCGTGATGCGGGTACGCAGTCCCACGATCGAGGACCGGCTGGAGATACGCCTTCAGGTCGGGGATCACGAGCTTGTCGCGCTCGAGCAAGCCCGGCTCGACGCGATCGATCGTGCGGTACCAGCGACTCTTGTTCTGCTGGGCTACATGCCGAGCGCGGACCTCGGCCCCATGCGACTGCAGGTATGTGCGAAGACGGGGGAACTCGGCGAGATCGACCAATCGCCCGTCATCCCATGGGTTAACCAAGTGCGTGCCAGACCACTCGACCTGCCCACTCACGGTGTCGTGAGTCATCAACAGCGGAAGCAAGCGATCGGGCTCCACCAGATCCCGGTTGCGCGTCAGAAACACCGAGTCGTTGCCGGTCGCGACGCCGATGCCGACACGCGTTCCTGTCGTCGGGTCCTCCAGCGGTGGGAACCTGCGTTCCAGGTCAAGCACGACCGCAACATTTTTCGGATCACCCGACGGCCACGAACTCGCCGAGTCAGGCCAGGTCGATAGTCGAGCGGCCTGCACCGCGCCGTTCGACAGGGAGCCGCGGCGTGAACCTCTCCAACGGCGGAAGGACACACCGTCTCGTTCGCTGAATGCGCGACTTGTCTCGGCGATGACTGCTTCGCCTTGCGGCCGACGACGAAGGATCGTGACGGCCGGGTAGGCAGACACCCGCTCCTCGAACGCGTCGACATCGTGCATCGAGATCACGGTGTCGACCGCGAAGGATGCGGCGATGAACTGACGGAGGTCCTTGCCGTACTGGTTGTGCATCCAACGGTCCGCGACGATGAAGCCGAGTACGCCATCAGAGCGCAGCAACCGCAGCCCAATCTCGATGAACCCGACGAAGATGTCGGCGCGGCCGCGCATCGTGGGACAGGCTCGTCGATATGCCGCACTTCGCTGCGACGAAACCTGTTCGAGCCGGACGTAGGGCGGATTGCCGAGGACGAAATCGGCGCTTCCAAGGTCGTGCTTACACAGGAGGAAGTCCTCCGATCGCACGCTCTCGCGTGCCACATCCAAAGCAACGCTCTCAGCCAACCCCGCATCCGTCAGCGCTTTGCAGACCGCCTTCTGGGCAAGCTCCGCATTGCTGGCGAGAAGGTCGAAGGCCCGCAGCGCGGAGCGAACATCAGTGAGTGGTCGGTCATGGCGCGAGCACGACTCGATGAGACGCTCGACCATCGGCACCAAGAACGCGCCAGCACCACAGGACGGCTCGACTGCGACCATCCCTCCGAGGTCCTTGTCGGCCGTGTAGCCGGAGAGATCGAGGATCAGCTCGACGATCCAGCGGCGGGTGAAGACCTCGCCGTGTTCGTCAGCTTCGTCGATCTGATGCACGTCCGTGTCCATCCCGAGCCCATGCCCAAGGCTCATTTGCTCTGCTGAATGCCGGCGACGACCAGTCACAGCACACCCCCAAACTAGTTGCTGGCGGAAGTGGGTCCGAGGGACCGAGGGCCGATTTGGTCGCCGAGGTCATCATCGCAAAGGGGTGTGCCATACGAAGACCGCAAACCTGCTCGGCACCGCTACTTCAAGCTCCTGTCGAAGTTTCTTCACGTCCCACGTAGAAAGTCGCCGACACGAACCGCCGACCTCGAGGGGGTCAGGTCTCCGGAGGCATGACCACACCGGAGACCCGCGTCGGCACGAGCTCGAACACCGCCCTCCCCGGACCAACGATCATCTGCTCGACCTCGGAGCGCGACCACGGGTAGTCCGGATGCTCGCACCGGTCGAGGATCAGATCACGCAGGTTCGCCGGGTTGTCGCGGTGGATCGTCACCGAACCCTCGACGACGACGAACGACCACGGCGCATGCGGATCGAGCACCGTCAGCGCCAATCTTGGATCGCGGAGAAGCATTCGACCCTTGGCTCGGTGCAGGGTGGTCGTGAAGTACAGGTGGTCGCCGGCCCGGGCGAACGACACCGTCGACGATGACGGCGACCCGTCGCGGCGCACCGTGGTCGCAATGGCGATGACGTTCCGCGACACGAACTCGTCCTGTTCGATCGAACCCAGCATCCGTCGACCTCCACGTCCGTTCGGGTTCACAGCTTTGCTGGGCGTCGACGAACGGTGGCGATCACGAGGAGACCGCCCAAGAAGACGAGAAGGAGACCGGCGACGGAGCCGACCACCGTGGTCGTCGAGCCGGTCGTAGGGAGCAGGCCGATCGGAACCGTCCGCGCGGCCGTGGTCGTGGTGATCGCCGCAGTCGTGGTGGGGATCGCAGTGGTCGTGGTCGTGGTCGTGCTGGTCGTCGTGGTCGATGCGGCGGCCGCGACGGCGACCGTTGCGCTGTCGCCGACCGTCGTGCGACTGGACTCCTGGAAGGTGGCGAAGACCTGGCAGACGATGCCCGGCGCCCCTGGGCTCTGGTTCCAGCCGATGTGGTCGATGGATGGCGGTGTGCCGGAGGCTGCCACCGTCGTCGTCCCTGCAGTCGCCACGGTGACACAGAGGTCGACGGTCAACGGCGCCGACGCATCGGTCCCGTTGACCGACAACTGATCGCCCACCAGCGACGCATCGGTCTCACCCGGGCACAGGGCGACCAGAGCGGGTGGGCTGCTGGTCATGGTGATCGGCGCCGAGAACATGTTCGTCGACAAGGTGAACGCGACGACGTCACCGACCGTTGCGGTGGCCGACGACGACGTGAGCGTGACCGTCAGCGACGGCGTCCCAGGGATCAGCGCCAGCAGGCGTGCTTGTTCGGCGGCGTCCATGTTGGCTGCACAGGTCGCGGCGAAGTCCGACGTGTCGTCGAGGGCCGGCGTGTCGGAGATGCACCAGATCAACGTCTGCAGCGCGCTGCGCGTGCCGGTGGTGCTCGTCGCATCCTGAACGGCGACGGTGGTCCCACCGAAGGACTGGTTGCCGACACCGGCATAGGTGTGGCCGTGCTGGATGAGGAAGGCGATGAGCGCCTCCTGGTCGGGACCGAGCTTCGGGTTCGGGCCGCCGAGCGGCGCGATCGGTGCGACGACGACGTCCTCCTGCGACGACTCGCCAGTTGCAGTCGTTCCGCCGCAGACGTGCGCGGTGATGTCGGTGCAGAACATCCACTCCGAGACGGGTCCACCGACCGAAGCGACGTAGCGGGTGCCGCACACTGCGGGGTACGCACCCGGGTCCTGCGAGCCGAAGACGTCGTAGAGCGCGATCACGCCGCCGGCGTTGTAGGTGTCGAGACGGCCGCCGAAGATCAGCGTCGTGTCCGGGTTCGGCGCGCCGGCATCGGTCGGATCGATGTCCGTCTCGCCAGCGCACAGTGGCGCGTTGAACGGCACCGCGGCCGGCACCGGTGGCACGTCGGCTTCAACACGCAACGGTGAGCTCGTCAGCATCGCGACCGCGGTCACCGACGCTGCCGCGCTCCATCGCTTCCAAACGCGGTTCCTCTGCACGATCGACCTCCTCCGCCGAGTCGCGCCCAGTTCGGCGCGGCTTCGCAGGAGTGACTCGATGCGGCGCAGCCGATGACGGAGCCCACCGGCAGAAAGACGTCAAGAGTTCGTCTGCTGACCGCGGTCCCTAAGATCGCAGTCATGCCGTCTCCGAAGCGCGAGAACCTCGACGACTACTACGCCCAGCTGCCCAAGCAGGCCGTTGCCCACATGACCAAGCTCCGCGAGCTGTGTCAGAAAGGCCTGCCGAAGGCAGAGGAGGCGCTGCACTGGAACAACCCGGCGTTCGTGCAGGACGGCACTCGACTGCTGATGCTGCAGTCGTACAAGGCGCACTGCTCGCTGCGCTTCCCGACCCGACAGTTCGCCTCGCAGATCGCCGCGGTGGAAGCCGCCGGCTACGAAGCGGGCGAGGGCTTCATCAAGCTCTCCTACGACCGCGAGCTCCCGGTTCCGCTACTGAAGCAGCTCATCAAGGCTCGCCTCGACGAGTCAAGGCCACCGGCGCGGGCTGGTAGCTCTACAGCCGATCTCGCATCGCCACCTCGAGCGCTGAGATGAGCGTGAAACCTGGATGCACCGGCAAGCTCGCATCGCCCTGACCCGGTCGGGCGTAGTCGTGCCGGTGATATGCGCTCCAGTAGCTCCAGACGCGCTGGCGTGTGAGCTCGATGAAGGCGAAGTTGTCGCGGGCGAATCGCCCGAACAGCGAACGTTGCTTCGACGCGCGACGGCCGAGGTCGGCGAGCCCGGCATCGATGTCCTCGATGATCTCGACCACGTACTCGCCGATCAGCGCGACGACGTACGGGACCACCCACTTCTCGTCAGCGACCAACAGCGGCTGCAGGTGACGCTGACGAACGTGACCGTCGTGGTGCCTGGTGTACAAGCAGTGCATCATCAGCTGCTGGGATTCGGACAAGACGGCCAGCGACGCTGCGTCCGGTTCCCCGTTGTAGATCCGGGTCGGGAGACGAAGCCAATCGCCTTCGACCCGTACATCGAAGCCGCGTGACGACGCGAGGACCGAACCTGGCATGAGCACCTGCACGGTCTCGAAGTCGTCACGCTGCACAGGTCGAAAGGGCAGCGCATCCGCCGGCGCGCCGGCGAGACGCACCGTCCTGCGATTGCGGATCTTCTCTCTCGGCCACGTCAGCCACGGCATCGCCTCGCACTCGGCTCGCTCGAGCCGGGTCACGTTTCGATGTCCGATCCGCTTGAGGGCGCGCCGCCGATCGGCCCATTGTTCGTCGAACTGAACGTGCCGGCGCCACTCCTCGACGAGGAGGTCGATGGCATCGTTGACGTTCTCAGAGGTCCACCGACCGCGCGTGACCCCGACACTGGATGCCAGGTGGTCCACGGTCGCATGGAACCCGAGCGGACAGAACAGCTCGACGCATTGCATCAACGAACGGACGCGAAGGCCCGTCGGCAGCGTCGTGTCAGTCGCCTTGCGTACAAGGGTCATCAAGGTCATCGCGTTCGACCTCTCGACGGCGGCACGCGCCAATCGTGTCAGCTGCCGGAGCCTCCGCTGGTGGAGTTTGCGATCACACCGCCATGGCGGCGCGGACTTCGTCGAGCGAGTGCTCGCCGCCTTCGCCGGTGCCGGTGATGCGACCCGATTCGAGCACGTAGTACATGTCGGTCGAACGCAGCGCGAAGCCGACGTGCTGCTCGACCAGCAGCACGGTGAGATCGCCGCGACGAGTGAGCTCGACGATGACCTGTTCGATCTCGGCGACGACGTTGGGCTGAATGCCCTCGGTCGGCTCGTCGAGGATCAGCAGCCGCGGCTTCGCAAGCAGGGTCCGCGCGATGGAGAGCTGCTGGCGTTGACCGCCCGACAGCAGGCCAGCGCGCCGACTCAACAGACTGGTGAGCGCGGGGAACGTGTCGAGCACTTCGTCGATGTCGGACTTGACCGTCGAGACCAGTTGCAGGTTCTCCAGCGTCGTCATCTGCGGGAAGCACAGCTGACCCTGCGGGACGTAGCCGAGACCGTTGCGGACCCTTCGGTTGGGGCGCGACCTGGTGACGTCGCGACCGTCGAGCAGCACCCGGCCGGACTTCACCGGAATCAGGCCGACAGCGACGCGCAGCAGCGTCGTCTTGCCGGCGCCGTTGTGACCCATGACGGCCGCGGCGCCGCCCTTGGGGATCGACAGGTTGACGTCGAACAGGACCATCGAGCGGCCGTAGCCCGCGGTCACGCCGACCATCTCGAGCATCGGCTCAGCCATGCGCAGCCACCTCCGTCACGGTTCCCAGGTAGACCTCTTGCACCTTCCGGTCGGCCTGGATCTCGGCCACCGTGCCTTCGGCGAGCACCGCGCCGGAGTGCATCACCGTCACGAAGTCGGCGTAGCGGCGCATGAACTCCATGTCGTGCTCGATGACGACGATCGTGCGATCGCCGACGATGCGCTGGAGGAGGTCGCCGGTCTCTTCGCGCTCGCCGGCGCTCATGCCTGCCACCGTCTCGTCGAGGAACATCACCTTGGCGTCCTGCACCAGCAGCATGCCGACCTCGAGCCACTGCTTCTGCCCGTGGGCGAGGATCCCCGCCGGTCGGTTCGCCAGCGCGGTCAGACCGATGGTCTCCAGCGCTTGCTCGACGCGCTCGGGCACCTTGCCGCGAGCGAGCAGCAACCGGCCCGCCCGGCGATGCACACCGGCGGCGATGTCCAGGTTCTGCAGCACGGTCAGCTTCTCGAACACCGACGCGGTCTGGAACGTACGACCGACGCCGAGGCGAACGATCCGGTGCGACTTCATCGTCAGCAGGTTGCGCTCACGGAACATCGCCTCACCGGTGCTGTGCACCAGCCCAGTGAGGGCGTCGACCAACGTCGTCTTGCCGGCACCGTTCGGGCCGATCAGGAAGTGCAACCGCCCTTGCAGGAAGGTGAGGTCGACACCGCTGATCGCCTTGAAGCCGTCGAAGTCGACCGTGAGGTTGCGGATCTCGAGGTAGTCCTCGCCGATGAACGAAGCGGTCATGCCAGCGCCTCCGATGTCGTCTGGTCGCCACGGTCGAGCTCGCGGTCCGGCGCTGGGCTCAGGTCGCGGGTTCGCAGGAACGGTGCGATCTGCGCCCAGACCCACTTGATCGCGTTCCACAGCGACACCACGCCGTTGGGGAGAAGCAGCACGACGATGATGAACAGCGCGCCCTGGAAGTACGTCCACTGCGTCGGGAACTTCTCCGACAGCGTCGACCGGCCGTACCCGACGGCGATCGCACCGAGCACCGGCCCGAGCAACGTCGAGCGACCACCGAGGGCGACGCCGGCGATGAGGAGGATCGAGGCCGCGGCGTCCACGTTGGTCGGCGAGATGATGCCGGCGATCGGCACGAACAGCGCGCCGCCGACGCTGGCCATGATGGCAGCCACGACGTAGGCGACGAGCTTGATGTTGGCCGGGTCGTAGCCGAGGAAGCGCACGCGCTCCTCCGCGTCGCGAGTGGCGACCAGCAGTTCGCCGTACCGGCTGCGGTAGAGCTGCCACAGGATGACGAGGAAGACGATCACCGCACCCGCGGCGATCTTGTAGAGGTTCTTCTTCACGTCGGGGTCGTAGAGGTTGTGACCGAAGAACGTGGTGAACGTGTTCAGGCCGTTGAAGCCACCGGTCTGCTTGATCGTCGCGATCAGCAACGTGGCGAAGGCGACGGCGAGTGCCTGCGTGAGGATGGCGAGGTACGCACCCTTCACCCGTCGCTTGAGGATCGCGTAGCCGAGGATGAACGCCACCACCGCCGGCACGGCGACGATGGCGAAGATGGTGAACGGCCCGCTGCGGAACGGCTCCCACCACGACGGCATCGTGCCGTCGCCATAGAGCGTCATGAAGTCGGGCACGTTGCCGGGCCCGGCGGCCTCGAGCTTCATGTGCATGGCCATCGCGTAGCCGCCGAGGCCGAAGAACACGCCCTGGCCCATCACGAGCATGCCGCCACGACCCCAGGCCAGACCGATGCCCATCGAAGCCAGCGCGAGCGCGCAGTAGCGGCCGAGGTTGCCGAGCCGGAACGGCGTCATCGTGCCAGGCGCCCACACCAGCAGCACGTAGGCCAGCAGGGCGATGGCGAGCAGCGGGACGACCGTCGAGCGCAGGCGAGCCATGCTCATGCGAGCGACCTCGTCCGGACGGTGAACAGGCCCTGCGGTCGCATCGTGAGGAAGACGACCACGACGGCAAAGGTGATGACCTGCGCCCACGATCCGCTGGTCCAGTCGGTGAGGAAGGCGGTGACGACGCCGACGGCCCATGCGGCGATCAACGTGCCCTTGAGCTGTCCGACGCCGCCGATGACGACGACCAGGAAGGCCGGGATGATGTACGACGCACCGAGCTGCGGGTTCGTGCCGGAGATCAAGGCGATGGCGACCCCGCCCACACCTGCGAGACCCGAGCCGAGGAAGAACGTGATGCGGTCGACCGCACGGGTCGAGACACCGACCGTCTCGGCGAGCTCACGGTTCTGCACCGTCGCCCGGATCCGTCGACCGAAGGACGTGTACCGCAGCACGGCGCTGAGCCCGGCGAGTGCGCCGACGGCCAACACGATCGTGAACAGCTGGCGGTGCGGCCACTCGTAGCCGAACACCGAGATGCGGCCGCTCAGCCAGCTCGGCAACGTGACCGGGTCGCCCTGGGCGCCGAAGATGTCTTGCGCGAGCTGCTGGAGCACCAGCGAGACGCCGACCGTCACGAGCAACGTGTCGAGCGGGCGGCGGTACATCCACTGGATGATCGAGACCTCGAGGAGCAGGCCCAGGAGGCCGGCAACCACGAAGGCCACGGGCAGCGCGATCACGATCGAGATGCCGGCGCTGCTGACCACCTGCTGGGTGACGTAGGCCGAGTAGGCACCGACCATCAGGAACTCGCCGTTGGCCATGTTGATCACGCCCATCTGACCGAACGTCAGGGTCAGGCCGAGCGCGGCCAACAGCAGGATCGCACCGGTTGCCGTCCCCGTCAGGAGCGGGGTGGTGAAGACGTCCATCGTTCTGCTTTCAGATCGCCGTGCGGGGGTGCCGCGCTGGAGCGCGGCACCCCCGACACGAGACGGTTGGGAGCTCGAGCGTCAGCCTGCGCTCGGGTCGAACCACGGGTAGCCCGTGAGGAACGGATCGGGCTCGATCGGACCGTCCGACGTGAAGACGATGTCGAACTGGTTGTCGGCGTTGATCTGACCGATCAAGGCGGTCTTGGCGATGTGGTGGTTCTCACCGTTCACCGTGACCGTCCCTTCGGGCGAATCGAACGTGACGCCGCCGGACGCGGCGTTCACCGCATCGACGCAGAACGACTGCGCCTTCTCGACCATCGCCTTGTACAGGTACATCGACGTGTAGGCCGCTTCCATCGGGTCCGACGTCGGACGGTCAGCGCCGTACTTCGTCTGGAAGGCCGAGATGAACGTGGCGTTGGTCGGGCTGTCGACGCTCTCGAAGTAGTTCCAAGCGGCGAACTGACCGGTCAGGTCCACGCCCATCGACGGAGCCTCTTCCTCGGCGATCGACACGGAGATGATCGGCGAGTTCGTCGGTCCGAGGCCAGCCTCGTCGTAGGCCTTGATGAAGCCCACGTTCGACGAACCGTTGATCGTGTTGAACACGAAGTCCGGCTTGGCCGCGGCGATCTTGGCGACCTGCGTCGTCCAGTCGTCGCTGTCGAGCGGCACGTACTCCTCACCGACGATCTCGATGCCGAGCTCCTTGGCGTACTGCTTGATGATCTTGTTCGCAGTGCGCGGGAACACGTAGTCGGAACCGGCGAGGAACAGCGTCTTCACGCCCTTGGACTTGAGGAAGTCCATGGCCGGGATGATCTGCTGGTTGGTCGTCGCGCCCGTGTAGTAGATGTTCTTCGAGGCCTCGAGGCCCTCGTACTGCACTGGGTAGAACAGCAGGCCGTTGTTGCCTTCGACCACCGGCAGCATCGCCTTGCGGGACGCCGAGGTCCAGCCACCGAACACGGCGGACACCTTGTCCTCGGTCAGCAGCTTGTTGATCTTCTCGGCGAAGATCGTCGGCTCGCTCTGACCGTCTTCTTCGATCACGTCGATCTGCTTGCCCAGGATCCCGCCACCGGCGTTGATCTCGTCGACCGCCATCAACAGCGAGTCACGCACCGTCTGTTCACTGATGGCCATCACACCCGATGTCGAGTTGAGGAGTCCGAGCTCGACCGTGTCACCCTCGACGCAGATGTCGCCGGATGGGGTCGTGCCGCCCGCAGGCGTCGTGCCCTCGGGGGTCGTGCCACCTGCTGGCGTTGTCGCTGCCGGCGTGGTGCCGTCACTCGTCTTCTCGTCCGAACCGCACCCTGCCGCGATCAACGCGAATGCAGCCACCGCTGCCGAGATGATCAACGGCGGGCGCCGTCTTGTTGTCCTGAGCATGTACGTCTCCCCGTTCAGTCACGCGGGGGTTGCGTGACGAGCGGCAACATAAAGAGGCCCGATGTCGGGATCTTGTGCCCCGTGTTTCCGCAGGGTGACGGTCTCATGCGTTCGCCGCACTCGCCGTGCGGGCCACGCAACAAGGAGCCGACGACGATCTCGCCACGACGACGCGGCCGTCGCGCGAAACTCGGGCCGTGCTGGTGCTGCGAGGTACGAAGAAGCTGCGCGACCGGATCAAGGGCCCGAGCGCAGGGCCAACAGACGAGTCGTCGACGGTGCTCGGAGACTGGTTCGCGACTGCACTGTTCTGGAAGCCCCAGGTGGCACTGCTGGTGAACCAACGAACACTGCTGCCCGTGTTCATGCCGCTCGCACCGGCGGCCAAGCTCGTCGAGCGGGTCCCGGATGCAATCGCTGCCGCGCTCCGCCATCACGGCGCGAGCGACGAGTTCGTGGACGCTGAGCTCGCGGCCATGGGCGACGTTCGGATCTCCCCAACCAACGACCGGAGCACCGTCGGCGTGATGACCGAGCTCGCCTTCCATGGCGAACTGCACTTCCTCGATGGCCGTACCGACCTCGAGGATCTCAGCCTGCGAACGTCGACCTTGTTCCTCGGACCGCTCCTCCACCGGCAGGGATCACCCGACCGCGAGCTGGCAGCCTTGCTGCACGGCAGCCCGTCGAACGTGATCGAGCGCCGACCCGCCGAGGCACAGGTACTTCAGCTGAAGGTGACCCTGCTCGACATCCAGCCGCCCGTGTGGCGCCAGCTCCTGGTCGACGCGTCGACGTCGCTCGACCGCCTACACGAATGCATCCAGGCCGCGTTCGGATGGTGGAACTACCACCTCTACGAGTTCGAGATCGACGACAAGCGCTACGGGATCCCCGACCCCGATGGGGACGACGGGCCGCCGGTCAAGCCAGCACACCGCGCCGTGCTCAACACGGTCGCCGACACGGGCGATTCGTTCACGTACGCGTACGACTTCGGCGACGGCTGGGAGCACGAGGTCACCGTCGAGAAGTCGATCCCGCTTCCGCCCGGCATGACGCTGCCAGCCTGCATCGACGGGAGACGAGCGTGTCCACCGGAGGACTGCGGTGGGCCGTGGGGCTACATGGAGCTCCTGAGGGTCCTGGGCGATCCGTCACACCCCGAACACGACGAACGCGTCTCGTGGGTCGCTGAAGTCGGCCGGGGTTCCCTCGACCCAGAAGCCTTCGACCCCAGCGACTTCGACCGCAACCTCACGGCGATCCGACGGCGCTCCCGCACATGAGGTGTGCGGGAGGCCTCGCACGTCCGGGTTGCCCGTTGCAGTTCGCCGACGCCGAAGTTCGGCTGTACCGCGAGACGGCAAGCACGAGATCGACTTCGTGTTCGACCGCCCCGATCAACCTCCCGCGTTCGAGATCGGGTCATCAGCCGACCACGGTCGAGCCGGAGCTCAGGCGTGCACGGAACGTCATCCGCGGAACGCCGGCGTGTTACTACCTCGTCGCCGCGCAGGTCTCAATGGCACAACCCCACCACGAAAGGCGTTGGCGTCCAGCCTCCGCGCCGAGTAGCAGCGCTCGACCGAATCACTTCAAGTGGGCGAGGGGGGACTTGACAGCGTCGAGCCGGACTTTCGTCCGCCCGGGCGGCTTTCGGGGCCGAGCACGCCACAGTCGCTCTTGCTGTTCGCCAGATCGTCCCGCCCTGCGCATGCTGCGCCACCAACCTCGTCAACCTTTATTTCGAGAACGTACCGTCGACGGGTCGCATGCGCCTCGTCACTCTCGGCACGCCGCCGGCACTCGCCGGGTCCGCCGCCGTGGCGAACCGCCGGATCCGTCAAACCCGGCTCACGACAACGCAAGGATCGACACGTTCGCGCGAAGCCAATCAGCCAGCGGCTGGTCGAACTTCTCGTGAGCGCACATCGCCACCAACGCGGCGACGAGGCCCGCTCGCGGTCCGAGAAGGGCGGATGTGATGCCGCCGGCGACGGACCCGACGATGAACCGAGATGCCCAGAGCGCAGGATCCTGTTGCATCATTTGTCCCTCGGAGGGAATGGGTCGTTGCCGGGCGCGATCGTATTCGAGTCCCTGATCTGCCCGTTGGGGCGGTGGATCACTACCTCACCGCCTCCGATGTTTCGGACGATCTGTCCGGTTCGCTCGATGGCGGCAGCTTGGGTGTCCTCTCGGCTCGAGGCTCGGACGGCACCTGGCGCGGTTACTTGCCAGCCGCCGTCGGGGTGTGGTGTGACATGGCGTTCCTGTCGCGGCACGGGATTTCCTTTCCTATGGTTCGGTGTTCTTTCCAGTGCGGTTTCACGGTCGGCGTGACATGCGGTCCGCTGAGGCTCAGTGCGGGAGCATCCACGTCCAGGGTTTGGCGCCGTGCTCCAGAGCGGGGACGAAGTAGTAGCCGCCGGCGAGTACTGCCTTCTCGAACTCGAAGATCCGGTCAGGTCCGCTGCCCTGGTTGGGGAAGTTCTCGTTGCGCATCCAAGCGCGGAAGACGAACTCGAACTGCGTGGAAATCGTCCGGGCAAACGCAATGAAGATGAGTCCACGGTCGAACCCATCGAGCGCACCGGACACGAGTGGGTACCCCCGGCGGAAGTGCCTGCGGTCGGCATCTTCCGGTCGATGCGGGTTCGCCTTGCGGACGTGTGCGTTCACTGGAACGGTGAGGTCGTTCGAGTTCGACGCGAAGGTCGGAGGAACATCGAGGTTGGTGGGATCATCGGTCAGGTCGAGCGAGGACCCCGAAAACTTGAATCGGCCGATCACGTTCTCCTGGTTGCCGAGCGTGGTCTGGTCCCACTGCGGCATCTGGATCGTCGAGGCGCGCACAACGAGGTAGGTGCCTTCCTTCGTCCACCCGGGTTCCTGGCTCGGCGGAGTGCGGAGGTCAGTTGGGAACGCAGAGCCGGGCACACCGTTGTATCCTGCCGGGGTCGGTGTCGGGAGCTGCGGGTAGGCCGCGACGCGGTCAGGATCGACGAACACGAGGGCGCGGTCGCTCTTGGCCTTCGTCGGTGAAAGGTTTGAGGTGCCGTCGATGAAGCCGTTGACCGCTCGTCCTTCGCCACGGCTGGTGCTGCCCTCGCGCGTGGAGTACCGCTGCGATCCGACGAGCGTCCAGATCAGCTCGACACTTCCGCGAAGATCCTGCTCGACGTGATGGACGACGTGCTCGCAGATGTAGAGATCGTCGGAGCAGACCTGGATCAGGAGATCACCTTGATCGGGCTGACTCGGCGAATCGCCGAGTTGACCCCAGTTGATCGGAGTCAGGTCCTGAGGGATCAGCTCTGGCGGCGTGCCGAGCTTCTCGTAGGCGGTACGCCCGAAGCCGAGCGTGATTGTCAGGTGGCGGCGGTCGTAGTTGTCGGCAAATCCGAGCTCGCCCGTCTCCGGGCTCGGGGCGTCCCGAGCGCTGGTTGCGTCCTGCGGGTCGAGCTTGCTGCGGAGCTCGTGGTGGACAATCACGCGGAGCGCCTCGACGGTGGCGAGGGCGGCCGCAGGGTCCGGTGACGTGATCCGCAACACAGCGAGTACGACGTGCTCGGGTGGGCGGTTGAGAATGCCGGCTTGTGGTGCGGGGGTGGACTTACTGGTCATCTGGGTCTCCTGTGACTCTGGCATCGACCGGAGGGACCCTGTTACCGTCGCTCTGCAAGCTGGAGACGGTCTGGGGCTCTTCGAGTTCTCTGCGGTTTTCGGTGAAGGGCCCCGGCTTCCAGGCCGGGGCCTTTCGTATTCGGAACCCACTGTCGCGCGTCGGCGCCCGTCTTGCAAGCAGTTCCTCTTTTTTCGCCTCTCTGTGGCGTACTTCTTAGTTCTGATAGCCCTCTCCACTTGAATTTTGGCTTGGAATCCGCGATACAACGGATGCCCGACTACTGTGGAGACGATGTTGACTACCTTGTGGATTGCCTGTGAATCCGCCTGGCTCCGGGAGCTGAGCCTGCGTGGCGACTGAAAGCAAGCGAGCCTTCGCACAGCTAGCGGTCCTGGTCAGTGGGGACCGGGTCCGACTTGCTCGCGAATCACTCGGGTGGACGCAGATCGAACTCGCGACGCGCATGTCAGGCTCCATCACTTCTGCGGCCATCAGCCAGATCGAATCAGGACGCAACGGCACCACTGGCCCGACGCTGGAGCATCTCTGCTCGGCTCTTGGCTACCCGCCAACGTTCTTCACGCGAGGCGAGAGAGACACGTCAGTTCCCGGATTCTTTCGAAGTCTCCGAGCTGCGCCCGCCAAGGCGCGCAAGCAAGCCATGTCGCAAGCGCATTTGCTACGCGACCTCACCATTGCCGTGGAGACCCACGCAAAGCTGCCCGCCTTCGACGTTCCCCGGATTCCGCTCGATACCGAAGACTTGGACGAGGTAGAGGATGTGGCCGACACAATCCGGAAGCGATGGTCTCTCGGCGAGACGCCGATCGAAGATGTCGTCCGATTGATCGAGCGGCATGGTGTCGTCACGGCGAGAGTCGCAGTCGAACGTCACGAAATCGATGCGTTCTCGGTGCCGTTTCCCAGTCGTCCTGTGGTGCTGCTCGGCTCCGACAAGCAGGTCACCGCGCGCTCAAGATTCGACGCATCACACGAACTCGGACATCTCGTCATGCACGACTGGCCAGACGCAGATACCAAGCGGGCAGAGAGTCAGGCCCACCGCTTCGCAGCTGCACTTCTGATGCCTCGTGATCCAATGGTCGACTTGCTACCGAGGCGCGTCGACTGGTCGCTGCTCATGGACCTGAAGGCGACCTGGAAGGTCTCTCTCGCCGCACTCCTCTTTCGCTCGAAGCAGCTGAAGGTGATGTCGGATTCGAACTACCTGACCGCTGTGAAAGCAATGTCAAGTCGGGGCTGGCGCATCAATGAACCCGGAGACAACCTTCTCGGGCGACCCGAGCAGCCGGTGCTTCTCACGAAAGCGATCGATGTACTCGCCAGTGAGGGAGTGACCCTGGAAGCCTTGGCGGAGGAGGCGGCGCTGCCGATCGTCCTGATACGACGTCTGCTGGGCCTGCACGACGCCCGGCCAGTAATCGACATCTGACGCATCACTCTGAGCGCCCCTTCGTCGTCCCGTGAACTGCGTTCACGCCAACGGCTGAACGCACGATGGCCGGGTGATTCTGTACCTGCGCCGTTACGGCTATGACGAGCTCAGCGAAGAGACGAGCTCAGCGAAGAGACGAACGGACCTCGGCTTGCGAGACCGGCGGCGTCCGGAAACAGAGTCGACCACGACAGTCCAGACTCTTCGAGCGACTCACGAAGCGCTGTCTTGTTCGCTTGGGGAATCCGCAACGTGAGTGCGGACACAACCGTCGCAGCCCGCCCCCTTGCCGTTGTCCCATTGAATGCGGCCTCGGCCTGCGCCCATGATTGAAGCGCTAGCGGAATCGACATGCTTGATCGGACATCGATCGCCGTCAGGCTCCTGCCATCGGGGTAACGCCGATGAGGCCGCGTCGATGGCGTGCCACCGATCAGAAACACTCCCTTCTGACGAATGATTCGAAGGAAGTCAGCTTGATCCTCGAGGGCGTACAACTGCTCGCCCCAATCCGTTGGTCGGGCGGGGTTACTTCGTTCCCACGGTACGTCGAATGCATTCTTGAGTGCGTTTCCAGCGACCCCGCGTGCTGACGCCACGACGATCCGGCCGTCGCGATCCGGACAGTCGGCAACAGCAAAGTACAGAGCGACCAGCGGATCAGAGGTGAAGTCGAGGAGTCGAGTCGGCACCCCTTCGTGTTGCAGCCGAGCAAGGAGGTCAACCGTCGTCAGGCGGGCGCCCACGCTGGGTCGGATCCACTGGCGCGCCTCGTCAACGATCTGCCGCTCGGCGTCGACCACCTCTGCCTCCAGGATCTGGTGGATCTGACCGGGCGGAAGTCCTCGCTTCTTCGCCAGCGCTCGGTGGAGTGACGAGTGGATTGCCCACTCTGCATCGGCCTGACCACGCCAGTAGAAGGTAAGTCCGGTGGATTCAGACAGGGCAGCCACTTGCCGGATTCGCTCGCCAAGCTCGTCTCGGGTTGTAACGCTCCGTTCGCGCGTCGTGAAGTACTCGGTCATGTCGGATCCCCCCGGATCAAGTTCAGACGCAGTCATCGGCTGCACCGACCCGCAGTGTTCCGCTCGATGCTACGTAGGCTTGCCTTGGCTTGCGTACCCGGCTGGGGACACCTCGGCGGCCTTCTCATTTCGAACGCTCTCCGTTAGCCGTGCGACAACGCCAACATCGTCGAACCCTGCGAAATGGCGCGATGCTGCTCAAAAGCGAGTGGAGTCTCCAGCGACGCTTGAATACGTTCAGCCGCTCGGTTGGAAGGGTGTCATCAATGGCTACGAAGAGATCGGGCCGCGAGATGTCTCGCGCCGGAATGCCAAAGCTCGGTGCGAAGATTGGCGGCGGGGGCAACGGAGTGGTGCGGGCGCTCGCCGACGTCGATTCCGTTGTCTGCAAGGAGCTCACGCGAAATAGCAAGGAGGGTCGCGCTCGCTTCACTCGTGAGGTCACGATTCTCCAGGCGATCAGCCACCCCGGCGTGATTGCGGTGTTGGACTCGAATGTCGCTACCGCGACTCGAAACGACGTGCTTTGGTTCACGATGCCTAGGGCGCGCCCCTTCCCTGACGCGACCACTACGACGTTGCCTGAACGGATTGCGCTCCTCGCACAAGTTGCAGCGACGCTCGCTGATCTCGCGGCGGCGGGCATCCACCATCGAGACATCAAGCCTTCCAACTTGCTCTACTTGGCCGAGCTACCGGTGGTAGCCGATTTCGGGCTGGTCACGGGGCCAGACGACCTGGGAGATCTCACTGTCGGGCGGCCAAAGCTGGGCTCGAACTTCTACGTTCCGTCTGAACTCATCAACGAACCTTCGAAGGCGGCCGGAGCGCCAGCCGACGTGTACTCGTTCGGAAAGACGATCTGGGTTGTGCTGTCCGGCAAGGCGTTCCCGCCGAACCAGGTCGGTGGCGCAGCCGCACTCAACGTCCTCCTGCCGAACGAGCAGAGGCTCAGCGAGATCGATGCATTGCTGCGCGTGATGACTGCAGAGGATCCGACTGACCGACCATCAATGGCTGCGGTAGCTGGAGATCTCGCAGCCTGGGTATCGGCTGAACGCGGTGGTGGGCCCAACGTGTTTCCCGACCTGAGGGGAGCAATCGAGTCGGCGATGATTCATGTCAAGGCCGCCGGGGGAGATCGGGAAGCCCGCCGCGCCAAGACGGACGATGTTCGCGCGGCCATGTTTCGCCTAGCAGCACGATGCGAGGACACGCTGCGCTATCTGGAGGATCAGGGCGCACCGGTGTTCCGCCGAGATGGGACACAGGCGTTTCAGTACGACGGTGGCGACTTGCTTGACATCGTGAACAAGCCAGCGGTGATTCAGGAAGACTCGAATAGGTCCAACGAGATTCGAGTCTGTGTCTCGTCGCTTATTCAGGGAACGGACGGGCAGCCCAGCCTCCGCCACTTCGTCGGCATCATCGGAGGCGAATCTGGCGTAGACGCCACCTTCGTCGCCGGCGCAGCGATCACGTACTGGGGCGGCCCTACCGTCGTCTTGCAGGCTGGCGCCCGAACGACGTTGATTGGCGGTCCCGGAGAAGCGGCCATCTTCGACGACCTTTCCTTTGCGCTCGCGGATCGAGTGGAATCAGACATCCACAATTGGCGGGACGCGATCATCAACCCACGCACCGATTAGCACGCCGCCACAACCCCGATGTCCTTCGCTGATCACCAGCGCAATCGAGCCACACCCTTGCGCGAGGCTCGGACCATGAGCGAGGCGAGCGTGCTACCTCCCGAATAGGCGAACAGTCGTCGTTCAATTGTGGGTTGGACAACACCTGTCTCGATCTCGTTGAACTAGACGATCCGTTGCAAATTCTCGACGACGTGAAACTACTCGGGCTCGCGGACCTACTTGGGGGACCCGAGCACGAAGGCAACTCCTGGTGTCGACGCACTATGACCGCTGGCAGGTCTGCTGTCCCGAAAGCTGCGGCCAGTCGAAATCGACCAGCGGACCACTGTGATCACCTTCGACAATTGGAATCGGACCGGACCGCGCGTTCAAGTCCGAGAACTCGAACCCGACATCACCCGGTGCGTCACGTCCGCGCCGCCGGCTGACCGAGCGGGGTTCGCCGCCGTTCATCCCGAAAATCTGTCGCGCGAACCCGCCCTACTATCGATACATGGAGCAGAGCGCCAACGGCGATTGGCAGGCAACGGACTTCGCAATCCCTACTGACGACGCGGGAATCACCCGTCGCGTCAAAGGCATCGTGATCTCGTCGCCGATCAACGACCTCGAGCGCAACAAATCCTCCTATGCCGGGTTGTTCTGGGCGCACTATGACCTGATCACCCTCGCCGCCGGGGCGATCGACCAGGTCGCCCTCGCTATGGGCGTTGCGGCAGGCATGCAGTACGACGCAGCGCTCGAGTCCGTGACACGCGAGGCGGCCCGACACCGCCCTGAGGGCGGTCGGGAGGAGTGGCTAGTCGTCGCCGAGAAGGTCCTCGCCGGCCTGATTACCGACACGCACCACACCCACAATTACGTGGACTTCGTCGGTGATGCCGTTCACCGTGTCCACGAGTTCCGGCTCCTGTACGAGGAGTACCGCCCGGACGGGACCACCGACCTTCGCGCCAGCCCTGCCGCGATCAACGTACTTGTCGACGCGCTGGACATGGACATCGAGTCCGCCCAGATCGCGTCCGAGGCGCAGATGCGGGCCCTGATCCAGCGCGGCGCGCTCACCTCCGCTGTCGTGGTCGCCCAACGTGCCCGGTACCAGACGATTCAGTACCTCGAGCAGATCCGCAACATCACTCGCGACACGCTGATCGACCCCGACAGCCATGACTGGGCCATCGAGGTTCCGCGCCTGCTCGACAGCGCCCTCGACCACATCCGCGAGCGAATCAGCGCCGAGCTCGAACTGCGCGGCGCCGTCGAGGACCGTCGTGGGGAAGCGGTCGACCCGGACATGCGGACCGTCGCCAACCAGCTGATCGTCGTCCTCAAGGAATGCACGATGCGGCACACCGAACTGCAACGGCACCTGATGCAGATCCGCAGCCGGCTCCGCAACGCCCAAGACGAGCGCTTCGCCCGGCCACCGACGACCAGGACCCGGTTCGACATCGAACGGGAACTGCTCGGCACCGCCCTCGACGCACCAGCGACCGCGATCGCCGACTGGGCAGACCGTCTGCTGATCCGTTTCGCGGCGCCACGGCGCACGATGCAGCCGACGTTGGCGAGATTGCTCGACGAGCTCGCCGTCGTCCCCGTCGACCCGGGCCTCGGGGACGAAGTCGAGGAACCGGAGTTCGACCTGTCCGACGACGATCCATGGTGGGTCGAGTACTGGGAGGCCGCCGAACGGGTCCTTGCCGGGATCACCGAACCGGTGCTGCTGTCACGGATCCTCGACGACATCCCGGCGATCGCGGACGCCCACGACGGTGACGAACCGCTCGACGCCGGGACACTGATCGCGGCGGTCTGCCACCTCGCGTTCGAACACACGTCGACGGCGCTGACCGCCGCCGGCGGCGTTGACGTGCTCTGCGCCGCTCCTGCAGGGCGACGCCTCGTCAGTCCGTGGGTCGTCGGTGACGACCTGTGGATCGCCCCGGGGGTCCTCGTCGGGCACCCGGCTGGGCCACCGAGCGACGGTGCCGCCGACTTCGCGCTCGCCGTGCGCAGCGCGATCCAACCCATGTCGGAGAGGATCTCCGGATGACGTCCAGTGACCAGAGCAACATCGTCGACGCCGGCCGGCTGATCGGCTGGGCGGCCCGCCCGAAGGAACAGCCGGCCCGCCACGAGGACTACGACCGGGTCGTGCGCCGCTACCTCGACGAAGACGTATTCGCCGAGACCTGCGACGGGTTTGCTGCCGGTCTCGGGCTAACACTGAGCGTCGACCGTCAGGTCGGTGCGATCGCGATCGCGGAGCCGGACTCGGCACTGCGAATGCCGATGACGGACTTCTCCAAACGGGTCAACTCGGTCGTCCGCCGCGCCGTCAATGGGGCCGTGCTGCTCGCCATCGCCAGGATGGCCTACCCGAACCCGGCCCAGCTCGATGACGTGGCCCGTGTCCCACGGGTATCGGTCGGTGGTGTCGTTGAGTACCTGAACAGGATCTGTGACAAGCGTGACGCTGAAGCCGGCGACGCCGAAGCGCACGACGAAGGCCTCGACGAACTGTGGCGGGCTTGGCTGCGGCTCCGTCAGTCGCGCAGCGAGTCGCAACGCTCGTCGTCAGCGGAGCGGTCCGGGCTGGTCAAGAAGATGTGCGTCTTCCTCGAAACGGAAGGGATGCTTTCCGCTGTCTCCGACGAAGACGGTGGAACGTGGCGGGCGACGTCACGGATGCGGATCGCGGTCCGCGACCTCATCGAGGACTCCGACATCTACAGCGCCCTGCTCGACCGCGAACGAGCCGCGAGCGCGAACACGACGACGGAGGCGGCGTCATGACGAACTTGTTCACCGAAGCGGTCGGCACCGCAACGAAACGTCCGGACCTGACCCTGGCGCGTGTGCATATGCGTTCCGTTGGACCGGACGCCGCACGGTTCGATCCGCTCGACCTGAATCACGACGCCGTCAGTGGTGTCGCCGACAAGGTCCTGTGGTCGCTGACGAACACCGGCGGCAAGACGACGATGATCCGGCTCCTGTCGTCCATCGTCGTGACCGCATCGCGTGAACAGGTTGGCGGGTCCAACATCGGCGAGTACGTCCAAAACGGGGATACGTCCCATGTCGTCACGGAATGGGAGCACCGCGACATCGGCCGGTTCGTGCTCGGCGCGGTCTACGAATGGCCTGATCGGACCCGTCCGTCGGACTTGAAGATGGGCGACCTGAAGCGGAACTGGTACACGTTCCGGGTGGGCGGGGTGACCGTCGACGACTTGCCGTTCGACGTGATCGCCGACGACGGAACCCGCCGCCGGCGGACCCTCGCCGACTTCCGAGACCAGATGACCCAGATGTTCGTCCATCGCGGCGCCGACCAGTTCGTGTGGGCCCGGACCGCGAAGGAGTGGGCGGATGCGCTCGACACCCGCACGCCACTCGACCCAGAACTGTTCGTGCATCAGATGCGCATGAACGACGAGGAGTCCGGCGCGGGCGCGTTGATCAAGCGGTTGGCCACACCCGACAGTGTGGTCCTGTTCTTCATTCAGGCACTCAACGACGATCAGGCGCTCGCCAACTTCGCGTCGACGCTTGGCGGGTACGCGGACCTTGCCGGCCAGCGCGGGGCACTGCAGACCGACCTCGGCTTCTTCACCGCCCTGAATGACGGGCTCGTCGCCCTGAACACGGTCGAGCGACAGCGCGCGGAGGCGGCCGCGGCGGTGACTGCGACCGAGATGGCCGGCGACGACCTCGCCGCCCGCATCAGGGTGCGACGGACCGCCCAGCAGATCCGTCTCGACGCGGCGACACAGCGGTACGAGACGCTCGGATCCGAGCTCGATCAGGTCCAGACCGACGAAGGGCGTCAGGAGAACCTACGGGCACAGCTGAATCTCGAAGACGCTCGCCTGGTGGAGCGCGACGCGCTCGCGCGAACCGAGGAAGCAGAGACCACGGTCGGCCGTACGGACACCGAGCTTCAGGCGTGGCGGGCCGTCGAACCGATCCAGGCGTGGCGGTCCGCGAACATGGCGGCGACAGCGGCACGGGAAGCGTACGACGCCGCCGAGCAAGGCCTCGCCCCGTTGCGAACCGACGCCCACACTGCTGCCAGTCATGTCGCAGCGAAGTACGCCGAACTCGCCGCAGTTGGTGAGGAGCAGTACAGATCGGACACGCACGCGAGCGAGGGGGCCGGCCGTGAGGCCGAGCGGTTCGACAAGGACCGGAAACGCTTCGACGGCGAACACACCCGCCTCGCCGGTGAGCTGACACAGATCGACCGGGAGATCGCTGCGAGCCGCACCGGCCAACGTGAGCTCCTCGACGCCGGAATCGCGCTCGTCGGCGAGGAACCGGCCGCCACCGAGACACGCCTGCAGAACACGGTCATAGATGCCCGGGCGGATGTGCGCGGGCTCGGCGACCGGATCGGTGCCATCGGCGGCGAGCTCGAGAAACTGGTCCAGCCAGTTGCCGCCGCCCGTCGTTCTGTCACAGCAGACGAGGGAGTCGCCCGGGACGCCGCCGGCCGCCTCGCCCGGTTCTTGTCCGAACTCGAAGAAGTCGCGAACGACGAGACCGTCGTCGCTCTCGCCGGCGACAGCCAACTCACCGGAGCGACGGAAGCAGCCAGGATCTCGTCGATCGCGACGGATCAGGCTGCACGGCTCGAACAGGAGGCAGCTCAGTTCGATGAGCAGCTCCGGGTCATTCAGGCGCAGATCGCTCGCCTCGAAGCTGGTGACCTGATGGCGACCGCCCCGGAGATCGAAGCGACACGCGAACTGCTCCGCCAGCACGGCATCGGCGCAACGACCGGCTGGGAGTGGATCGCCCAGAACATCCCGGCGCCCGACCGTGAGACCGCGATCCAGGCTCGCCCAGATCTCGCAAACGCTGTCATCGTGTCGGACCATTCCCGTCTCCGTGAAGCAGAAGCGCTCTGCCGAACCGAGGAGCCGGACGGCCGGATTGCCGTTCTCGTCATCGACCCGTCGGCGTTCCATGCATCGACCGGCACACCCGAGGAATCGTTCGTCCTTGCCCCGCACCGCGCACTGTTCGACCCGGAGTGGGCAGAGCAGACGCTGCATGCGTTGCGGATCGAACAGGCCGAATGGGTCGAGATCGCAGAAGGGTGCCGAGTCGGTGCCAGCCGGCTCCGTGGAGCGGTCGCGGCCCTGACGTCGTTCGCTTCCAGATGGGTGAACGTCACCAGCGACGAGCTCAACACCGCCGTCAAAACAGCGGAGCAAGCCCAGGCTGCAACGATCGCGACGCTCGAAGGACTCGAAGGTCAGCAGCAGGCGCTGCAGAGTGAGCGGGAGCAAGCGAACGAGGAACGCAACACGCGGTCGGGCCGTCTCACCGGCCTCGAGGTGGCGCTGCAACGCGCCACACACGTCGCCGGTTTGCAACGCGAGGCACGCCGTGCGGAAGATCGACGCGCCGCTGTCATCAGTGACCGGACGCGAGCCGAGCGTGCTCGCGACGCCGCCGAACTCGCCCGTCAGGAAGCGGACGGACGACGGATGAATCTGATCGGCCGTGCCGCCACCGCCCGGGCCGAAGCGCAGACGTACCGAACCCGACAGCGCGACATCGGCATCGAACCGGCATCGGTCGCCCCACCGACCGCGCTTCCCGAACTCGAGTCGCGCTGGCGTGAGCTCAGCAGCCGCTTGCGGGCCGAGGAGCAGGGCTCCGACCATGCTGAACGTCTCCGCGAGACGGACCGACTCGCCAGCGAGCTACGCGTCGCCGTCGACGAGCTCGACGACGACATCCGAACCCAGGCAGACGCCTTGTGCGAGACGTTCGCCGCATCGAATCCGGGGCTGCGCGCCGAATCGGCACGCCTCGCGATGGACGCGTACCGGTCGGCGGTCGCCGCTCATGAAGCGGCGAAGTCGGTGCTCGCTGATGCTCGCCGGCGAGTCACCGAACGAACCCCGGAAGGGCGCCCCTCCCACATCGTGCTACCCGACGACTGGGACGTGTCCACCTCGGACCTGATCGCCGAGCAGCGCATCGAAGTGGAGGCTTCCCTGCAGACGTTGCGTGATCGTGGCCGCGAGCTGACCGAGACTCGCAGGCAGCTCGCTGCGGCAACAGACCTGCAACGAACCGAACAGCAGCGCTTCGATGTCGCTCTTCGCAGCTGGCGATCGTCGGCCGACGAGAGTCTCGACCGCGCCTACGACGAGTACGAGGGGTCGGGGACGCAAGCGATCGACGACCTCGGCGCACTCGATCAGCGGCTGCGCGAGGACCAGTTGCGGCTGACGGCACGGGAGACGACGTTGAGGGACACGCTCGACGTGGTCCGCAACGTTGCCCGGGACGAGCGCTGGGCGTCGGTCGCATCACCGATCCGTGAGCGATGCAAGGTCGCACCGGTGGAGGAGGTCGCGGCGTCGGCGGAGCGGTGGTCGCAGGACGCGGTAATTCGATGCCGCTCCCTGTCCGATGACCTGGCCAGCCTTGACCAGCATCGGGATCTGCTCGTCAACCAGTTGGAGACGCTGTGCGGGAACCAGCGACGTCTCCTGAACGAGGTCACGACCTGTTCGAAGCTGCCGGCTGGTGTCGGCGGCGACCTCGCCGGCCAGCCGGCGTTCAAGATCAACTTCGACAAACTCCCCGACGCTGAGGCCAGGGTCCGGCTGACGATCCGCGTCGACGACTGGGCGCAACGCCTTGCAGGAGAGGGCGGGGCACGCTCGTTGAACCGGGACCAGCGGGTCCGCTGGCTCGCGGACGCGGTCAAGGACACCGTGAAGCACAGCCAGACGGGCGCGTGGCGGGTCCGGGTCCTCAAACCGCCGGTCGATGGCCGGGTCGAGTACCGGGCCCCGGACCGGGTCGGTACCGAGTACTCGGGCGGGCAGGAACTGACGCTCGCGGTGTTGTTGTACTGCACGTTGGCGGCGGTGCGGGCCAAGCATCGCACCGGCGGGTCGCGACCGCCTGGTGTGTTGCTGATCGACAACCCGTTCGGGCGCGCGTCGAACGCAGCGTTGATCAGGATGCAGCAGATGCTCGCGTTGCAGTCCGGGGTGCAGCTCGTCTGCGCGACCGGGCTCGACGATCCGGGGATCCTTGCCGCGTTCGAAGGTGACACCGGCAAGGTGATCCGGTTGCGAAACGACCGCGATCAACGCAAGGGCCTGCAGTACCTACGGATCGTGGAGCCGACGGCGTTGCAGGCGGTCACGGCCGCGTTCGGTGGTGCGCGCACCGACACCAGCGACGAGGCGCGGGTATCGGCATCCGGGTACACGATCCGTTCTGGGAGAGGGGAGCGGTGACCGTGTCGTCGACGTCGCCGCGGGCGGCACGTCTCGCTGACGCTCTGGTGGCTGTTGGTTCGGTGACCGTGTCCAGGGCGACGGTGCTGGACCGGTGGGCGACGGTCGCACCGGAGCTGACTGGTCAGGTCGACGGTCTCGAGGCACTCCTGGTGGCGCTGCACGATCTTGTCGCAGCCGGTGTGATCGAGTTGCCGGCGGCGGCGTCCTGGGATCGCAGCACCCGACCGGCGTTGCCGAACTTCGTGCGCGTCGCCTCGGCTCGCCGGGTGGCGCGTGGTGCGCCATGGCGGTCGGTCCCGTGGCGCGCCGAGCTCGGCTGGGTCGCGTCGCTGCGGTCGGTCACCGACGCTCAGCTGGACGCGTTGGCGAAGGTCAACCGTTGGCTCGGGGCTCGTGACCCGCAGACCCCGGTCGTGCCGGCCCGGTTGCGATCGGCGGAGATCTTCGAGGACGAGAAGTTCCTCGACGACTTCGCACGGTCGGAGCTGTTCGGGGAAGGACGCCTGTCGCTCGATCTGCTCCGAGCGACGCGGCCGGCGCCGCCGATGGCGATGTGTCGGGTCGGTCCCGGCCCAGACGTCCTTGTCGTCGAGAACGCTGATCCGTTCTGGGCGCTTGCTGGGCTCCTGGCCGGGAGCGAGTCCTCGATCGGGCGGCTCGGCTGGGGGGCTGGCCGCCAGGTGGAGCAGACAGCTCCGTCCATCTGGTCATGGAGCGGTGAGCTCGGTCACGTGTGGTATTGGGGTGACCTCGACACAGAAGGAGTGCGGATGGCACGAAACGCGGCCAGCGCGGTGGCGTCTGCAGGCCTCGGACTACTTCGTCCACACCGCGCCCTGTGGATGGCGACCGCATCTCTCTCAGCGACGGGCGCCGAATCAGTTATCTGGGCCGGCGCCGACGGGTCATGGTTAGGTGAAGAGATTTGGGCAGCGACGAAGCCTGTGCGCGACGCACGCGGCCGCGTCGCCCAGGAGCGACTGAGCGTCCAGCAACTCGCGGTAGCCCTGCAGCAGCCTTGAGTCGGCCACCACGTGCCTATGGTCGATTCACAACAGAGGCGGCCTTGAAGCTCCAAGTCCGTCGGCCGGTGCCGCGGGCGCACCACCGGTGCGGGCCATTGCAGATCAGTCGTCAGGGGCGGCTGCGTCGTGGCCGACACGTCGTGATGCTCCGGCGAGCACAGGCTCGCAGTGCCAGCTTTCGCCGTCCGAGGTCGCCAGCAGATCCGCGAGCCTCAACGCATCCACGATGTGCCCCGCAGTCCGCGGCGGGCAGACCTCAGCGAGCAAGCCGACGAGCGTCTGCAGATCTGCCGAGTCCGCCGCGGTGGATGACAGCTGCGCCAGTGTGTGGAATGCCACCCCGATCGTTCCTGTCGCGACTGCAGTCTGCGCCAGCATGTGGAGGTCAGCGCCGTCGCCCGTCATCTCTGCCTGGAGTTTGCTGATCACCGATGTCGTGTTCGCCGTCGTCATGCACAGATCGCATGCATGTTCGACGAGTTCCGGCCAACCGCCTGTCAAGGCCAGCACTGCCTCTCGTTCGGGCTCACGGAAGCCCTTCTCCAGGCTGTAGTGCAGAACATCGAAGGCTTGAGCGTCGTAGCGTTCGCAGGCGAGCACGACATCCGGACCGACCGCTCCGCCAGGTTCGGCGTCGAGCAGTTCGAGGATCTCGACGTACTGCGCTGGGGTGACGATCAGTACGACCGAGCGGGTACGGCCGGCGGACGGTTGGTCGTCGAGCACCAGGCGAACTGTCCGTTCGACGTTCGCCCCGGAGACGTCCTTGGCTGCCATGTCGTCGACGATGACTCGATGAGCTGCCACACCATCGGTCTTGCGCAATGCCGAACCGAGCACCCGGGCGCTGGACACAGACATGAACTCGACACGATTCGCGAAGCGGGTGACGCCTTCTTGGAGGGAGGCCGAGGCTCTCCCTACTCCTGACGCAGGTGTCCCGACGACCACACACCACTGGTTGTGTCCCGGGTTCAAGATGTCGGAGATCTGGCTGGCGGACAGCGGAGAACGTCCGCTCGATAGCTTCATCCGGTCGGCACCAGCGGCGAACTCGTGCGGTGGCTGAGTCGTGTTCGAGATCTCGACCAGGCGTGCCAGGATCCGCTCGTCGCTGCCGAGCAACGAGCGGACGTTGATCCCTCGGATCTCCCAGCCGCGATCGCGACCGCCCGGTCTTGCAGTCAGGACGCCCAGGTCGACGAGTTCTTGGACGAGCGCCCGGAACGACGTCAGGTTGTTGTTCTTGAACCCGGCTGCCCATGTTGAGATGCAGTCGGCGAACAATTCCTCGGTGGTCATTGGTGTCCCGTGGAGGGCGATGGTGTATGCGATCACCTTGTACCGCTGATCGAGCTCCAAGGTCATGTCGAAACGGCTGATGATCTCCGTATCGAGTGCAGGATCCGCGAGTACTGCGTCGACGTCGGCCGATGTGATCGTGCGTGGGAGACCGACACCGAAGTCGTCCTTCTGGCGGAGGTGGGTAAGGAGTTGCCGGCCGCAGGCTTGAAGCAGGATCGGGATCGAGTTGCAGCGCCCGATCAACCGGGAGACGAGGTCCGCGTCCGTGAACCGGTACCCGAGCGCACCGAGCGGCCGGGAGATCAGGTCGAACGCTGCCTGTGTTGCGAGCGGGCCGATCGGGGTAGGGCGTCCCAGCTGCGGGAACGGCTGGTTGGCGTGACCGGCGAAACGCTGCACCTGATGGAGGCCGGCGAACACGACTTTGAACCGTCCCTCGTGGGTGTCTTTCAGGCTTCGGAATCTTCCAGTGGAGGGGAAGCCCTTCAGGGCGTCCTCGTCGAAGAAGGCGTCCGTTTCGTCGAGCAGGACAAGCAGCCGCCGTTGCTGGTCTCCGTCCAACCATGTGCGAATTCCGGCAACGACGACTTCTTCACTGGCGACGGAGCGGCGCCGTGACGTCTTGGTGACGGTGATGATCCCGGCTTCGTCGAGTTCGCGTTCCAACAGCTCCCAGACCACCTCAGGCCTGCGTGTCGCACCGATCGACGAGTTGTACAGGTCGATGTAGATCGACCTTTGGGTGGGGGTGTTGAACTCGCGTTGCGCGGCGCGCAGCAGCGCGCTCTTGCCGAGCCGGCGGCCGCCGTAGATGAATGTGGTGTCGGGGTCGTACATGACATCACGGCGTTCTTGGACGCGGCCGTAGAACATTTCGACGGGCACCACTGCGGTGTTCGTCACGAACGGGTTCACGGCTGAGAACGGCAACGTCGCGCGTGTGGTTGTCTCGAGGGTCCCGGTCCCTTGTGCTGCCACCCATGCGAGGACGGCATCGTCGACGACGATCATCGGGCGACGGTTTGTACCTCGCAGTCGGTCGTGCAGTGCGGACCGCACTTTCGCGGACATCGTTCCGAAGTGCAGCACGATCACCGGACGGTTCTCGTTGTCTGCGTCGGACCAGGCCACGATCTTGTCGGCGGACGGGTGCCCCCACACCAGCAGACATCGGACCCGATCGCCGGAACTGTCACCGAACTCGGGGACCATTGCCTTGCCGGTTCGGCGGACCCCTTCGAAGTCGACCCACACACGGTCGGTGCCTCCGGAGGCTGTCGTTCTGCGTTCTGTCGCGACCTCGAGACCGAGGATCTTCAGGGCGTCCCGGAGCAGCAGTATCCAGGTCGCTTCACGGTCGCCGTCACGGGCTTGCACCCAGCCAGCGAACGCGCTTGTCACAGCGCGGCTGTTTCCGGTGGTGGTAGCGAAGTCGAGCGTGCCGTGCGCGACTCCGCCGCTGGCGGCGGCAGCTCGCACTTCGTCGTCGATGCCGGCGCTGAGGGCCTCGGGCACGGCAGGCCAGAACGTGGAGATGTCAACGGTGGCGTGTTCGAGTTCGCCGAGCGGTTCGCCGGCGTGCAGTCGGGTGAGGAGGTCGTCGGCGGTGCCGAGTTCTCCTGCTTCCAGCTGGGCGCGGACACGGTCGAGTCCGGCGGGGTCGATCGTGCTCGTGGTTGTGATGCTGTCCAGTTCGGCGGCCAGTTGGGTGGCGATCTGTCGGGCGGAGGTGCGGAAGTCAGCGACGATCGCGTCGAGTTCGGTGAGCGCGGCGCCGATGTCGAGCCGGTCGGGATTGGCTGCCGTTGCGATGCGGGCATCTGCGGTGTCGGACAGTTCCGGGGACAGCTGCCCTCGGCGTCGGTGCGCAGCCAGTTCTGCTTCGGTGGTGGCGCGGCGATCTGCCAGGACGCCGAGGGACTTGGTTCGTGCTGCGGCGAGTTCGACCGTCAGGTCGCACCCGTCGATTCCGCTGGCGCAGACAGCGGCAAGGGCCTCGACGCTCGCCAGGTCGTGTGCGGTCGAGTAGCGCGCGAGGACCTCGTCTAGGGGTGGGAACTCGGCGACGGTGAACTTGTCGAGCTCGGCTGGGTCGGCGACCTGTGCGCCGAGACCGAAGCGGAGCAGATCGGCGTTCAACACGTGGTCCGGCGAGGTTTCAGGTGCGGTCGAAATCATCCCGGCTGCGATGTTGTAGATGTCGTCGTAAAGGCGTCCGGCGGCGACGGCGGCAGCGGAGACGAGACAATCGGGGGACGCTCCGAGGTCGCGGAGTTCGGAGGTGAGCGCCGCGCGGAGTCCGGTCAGGTTGGAGCGGATGGTCGCATCGCTCGAACGCGAGTCCGCCGCCGGGCCGGCGAGCGACGCCCACTGGCTGGCGATGGCTGCGGCGGTGTGGATTCTCTTGACGAGGATGGTGCTTGCCGGGCCGGTGATCCGCGGCTGCTTGTTGGTCCGCATGTTGTCATCGGTTTCCTGGATCAGTTCGGATGCGCCTTGTCCTCGCAACGTGGATGCGAGTTGGGCGACCGATCCGGCGTCGGCGCGACGGTCATTGATGACCGGGTCCAGAAGCTCCCAGAGCGGTTGTCCCTGCTGACGCCACCGTTCGAGCATGTATGAGGCGCGGGCGAACATGCTGCGACCTGGTCGTTGCATCTCGGCTCTGGCAGCGACGATGAGTGCTGCGAACTCTTCTGCGCGGCTGCTCTCGTGGCCAGCGGTAGACGGGGAGAACACGACACCTCTGTTGGCGGCATCGGAGATCGTTGTCAGGACCGCGGCGGCGGCGGGCCCGATCTCGACGTAGCCCTGGCCTGCCAGCATGGCGCAGACAGCTCCAGCTCCTGTGCCGGGTGCGACGAGGGTGGCTCGTGCCATGGTTGCTGCCAGCATCGGCCTCAACGCCTGGTCGACGTTCGTTTCGTAGAGAGCTCCGAGGCGGGTACCGAATGCTCCGGCGAGCGGCGATGCCGGCGATCTCATCGCCCCGGCCAGGCAGGCGACCTCGATGGTGACTTGCCGGCCTTCGTCGTGTTCCCCTGCGGCGAGGTGTGCTGCGAGGGACATGCGTCCTGCACCGATTGCGCTGGCGAGCAGCGTTCTGTACTCGCGTTGAGTGCCCTGTTCGTTTGGAACGGCGGCCCGTTGGGTGGCCTGAACGGCGACCGGGTCGACGAAGGAGACGCCGGCGACGACGAGGTCGTCAGCTTGTTCTTCGTCGCTGCCGTGCTGCCCGGCCGAGTCTTCGGGACCGACCCGGTCGTGATCTGGCATGTCGTCTGCGGCCGGCGGCTCCGCCGTTGGTCCGGGCTGGGCGACTGGTTCTCCTGGAGAGGTTGTGGCCTGGGTGCCTGTCTCGTGTGCTGGCGTCTCTGCGGTCACGACGTCCGAAGGATCGTCGTGACCGTCGGTGGTCCCAGCGTTCGGTCCGGTGATGATCGCAGCGGTGGAGGCGTCCGAGACGGCTGAGCGGTCCTCGACGATTGGGACGTTGCTGGCGGGCGCCGTGGGAGCGGCGGGCGTGGCGTTGGTGGTATCTGGTTGGTCAAGCCGGTCGAGTGAAGGGTCGTTGTACGGCAGTGGTCCCGGTCCTGCTGCGGCGATCATCGCCGCCAGCGGGTCCGGGTCGACGGTCAGGGGTAGCGGCTCGGTCCGGCCGCGGGCGTCGAACAGCACGTCGTGGAGTTCGGCTGCGATCGGGAACTGGCGTGCTGCGGCGTCGAGCTCACGGAGCGCTGTCCGGTCTGCGCCCGCGGCAGCCGCAGCCGCGAGTGCGATGACAGCTGTGACGAAGCCGTGATGCTCGACGGTGGATGTGCCCTCGCGGAGGGCCGAAGTCAGAACGTCGATGGTCTCGCCTTCCGGACCTGGCGACCGCAGAGATTCGAGGTTCACCGCGAGGACGTGTGGGTCGGTCGTGGCGTCGAGGCTGGCGGCAAGCGCACGGATCTGTGTGTCGAGTGACCGCATTTCTGTCAGAGCGTCGACGATCTGGGCGCGTGCCTCTGCGCGTGTGGGCGTCGTGTCTCTGGTGGAGTGGCGGGAGGCTTGAGGTCCGGCCCGATCGACTACGGGTGCGGGTACCGGTTCTGGTGCAGGGTTCTCTGGTCGGTTGTCAGCGTTCGTTGGGACAGGACCATCTTGTGTGCTGCCTGTGTCATCACCGCGACCGCCGGACTCATCGTCACCCTCGTCGCCGATGGCGTCGTCTTCGCCGTCGGCCACGCCAGCGATGCTGTCGTCGGGTGTGGCGTGTGCGTCTCGGTGCTCGTGGCGATGTGCGTCGAACGCTGCGGCCAGTTCGATGAACGCTCGTGCGGATGTGACGAGTTCGTCGTGGTCTCGCCATGCTGGGGGGCACAGGTCGTCTTCGACGACGATGCGTGAAACGTTCATAGCTTCTTCGACCGAGCCGACCGCGGCCATGATCAGCCCGACGCGTACGGCGCTCACCCCGTACAGTTCGATCGCTTCTGGAACTGTCGTCAGTTGGACCCCCCGCTCGGCGGCGCGGCGTGCAGCTTCGGTGTTGATCGCCTCAGGCCAACACGGGCTGGTCACCGGTGATGCTTCACGGAGCGCGAAGTTGATGAGCTCCAACCCAAAGCGCATGTCGTACGTCTTGGCACGGCGAAGCTGTCGCAGCATCGATGATGCCGATGCCATCGACCAGGTCCGCAATGGCGCCTTGATCGCCCGTCCGAGCTTCTGTTTCGGTTTGATCGGCACCTTGCGCAGCAGGTCGTAGAAGCCGGCGGCGTCGATCCCGTCGTACAGCGACCGGTGGTAGTCCGGCTCGACGTCGCGGAGAACGTCGGCGGGGTTCCGGACTCCTTCGAGGGATGCCGCCACGTCGGCGAGCAGTTGGCCATGGTCGCCGGCGACGAAGGAGTCGAGGTCGTAGTCGAACGAATCGTTCACTGGTCGGTTCATGCTGTCTCCTCGATGTTGAACGATCGGCGAACGTCGTGCTCGATGTCTGCACGGGAATGCAGCCCGCCGTCGGCGACGGCCAACGCGTTGACGGTGGTCGTGATCTCGGTCCCGCGTGGGTGGTCTCGGACCCAGGTGTATCCGGTGGGGAGTTCCGGCGCCCGGGCCCGACGGTTACCGGAACGGTGGGCGAGCCGGTACTCGTCGTGTGCTTCGCCGGATGCGCTCTGCCAGTACGACAGGCGGCGGAGGTGCCCGAGCACGATGTGGCGACGGACGACGAGGACGAGGTCTTGCCTGGTGTCGAAGTCGTCGGCGACGAATCGGCGTGGTCGTCGTGCGCGCAGGTCCTGGTACCACACGTATTCGGTGCCGTAGAGCTTGAGTCGGCCACGTTCGTGGAGATCGGCGAGCGCCATCTCGACGATGGTGGCGAGCAGCGGCGGAGCGTGTTCGCCGAAGAGCACCGAAACGAGTGTGCGAGCCGAGGCGCGGCGCGTTCCGTAGGTGACTCGTCCGCAACGGCTGATCGCTGAGATGAGGAGGGAGGCCATGCTGAGCGGTCGTTCGGGGCGTTGCGTGTCGACGACTGTCCGGTCGAACTGGTGTCGGTACTCGATGCCGGCGATCTCGACGGGTTCGTCGAGTGGGGTTGTGAGCACGGAGAGGACGGTCGCCCCGACGAGGGCGCTGACGCCAACGCGTATCCCTTCGAAGCACGACTCTGGCCATTCGATCCCGGTGACGAAGAACCCGTCGTCGCTCAGTGTCCCGGTCTGTACCGCGAGTGTCGGGTCGGTGCCTTCGTGAATGATGCGGACGGTGACGTTGGCTGCCGGTCGCAGCCAGGTGATAGCCGAAGGGAGCGGCAGGGTCTGGTGGACGATGTCAGCGGCGCGCAGTGTGACGGTCACCGAAACGACCGAGTCTTCGAGGTCGGCCGGCTCGTCGCGCGCTGGTGCCGACTCGGGCGTCCCCTGTTCAACTGGCAGCTCTTCGTCGTTTCCGGGTTCGTTGTCTTCGGGTTCAGCTTGTCCGCTGTTGGACGCGTCAGCGTCCGGGGTGTCGTCTTGAGCGGGGCTGGTATCCGAGACGGTGTGCGTGTCGTCGTGCGGCTCGGCGGCTGGCTCGGCGGACGTCGGGAGGGGTTGGTCCGGGTCGAATCCGAAGTACTCGCGTAAGGCCGCATCGGGCTCCGCACCCAGTAGGAGCGGGATGTCTTCGGGGATCTCCTCGAGCAGAGGGTGGTCGAAGCCTTCGGGTGCTGATCGCCACAGGCCGCCGTGTGCCCATCCATCGTCGACGCGCAGTTTCCGGTTTCCGTTCCGCGCACGGATTACGCCTTGGTGGGCAATGGCGATGTCGGCTATCCAGCGACCGGATGTAGCGAGGGCACGGAGCCACGCGACACCGGCGTGGTCGTCGAAGATGGTGCGGTCTTCGCGATTCCGACCGCGTGCGTGCGGGTCGGCTTGTTGGCGTCGTTCGAGGAGGTCATCGATTCGTTGAGCGAGCGACACCCATCCGACGTCAACGGTGCGACCTGGCGATGCGAGCTCTGTAGCGATGTGTTCGAGGTCGTGGGCGTGGAGAACGAGGTTGGGGAGGTCTTCGACCTCATACACCCACTCGATCGGCATCCAGGCGTCGTTCCAGCGGACGAGCCGTTCGGACGTGTCGCAGATGTCGGCGATCGAGGCCATGCTGGTCGCCACACCTGCCGCCAAAGTTGCGTCGTCGTGTTCAGTTAGGAACTCGTAGAGAGGGCCGGACATGAGCAGCACTGCCTGGTTCTCGACCATCCAGCGTGTGAAGAACTCGGCGTCGGTGTCGTTCGCTGACTCGGCCGATTCGTAGCGGGCGTTCACGTCGTACAAGCAGTGTTGGTCGAGTTTGCCGCGTCGGGCGAGACGCCGCAGTTTGGTGTCGACCGCCGGGTCGGCCGGTCCGAAGATCCCGAAGTCGAAGCCCCACGCTTCTCGAACTACTGCTCGACCGTCGACGGCGACCGTTGCTGCTGCACCGACCATCGATGCCGGTGCGATCCCGTCCTCGAGTCCTTCGGGGCGACCGATCTTGCCGACGAGCTCCGCCCAGTAGTTGTCACCGCCGAGCACCACCCAGACGACGGCGCCGACCGGCAGGGCGTCAGCGTCGTTGTCTGCGGTGTTGACGGTCGGGAGCTCCTCGCCGTAGATGACAGCGTCCTCGTATCCGCCGCGCGTCGGGCTCCACCCGAAATGGACGGTGTTCCATGCGACTGCGACTGGGATCGGGCATCCCGTCGAAAATGCACGGGCTCGTACGAGTTCGACGATCCGTTCGGCGTCGACTGCTGGGACGGCGTCCGCCCCGACGAGGAGGTCGGCGACGAACGCTGTCCTCCCTTGCTCGACGTCGGGGAGAGCGATCGGCTGCTCGGCCACCGTCACGGTGTGGTGGCTCCTGCCGAGGTTGCCGCCGCTGCGTTGCGGACGGCGTCCAAGTCGATCCAATGACGGTGACGCCAGACGTGCCCGTCGAGGTCGGCGATTCCTGCTGTCTGGATTCGTGTGAGGCTTGCCGTGACAGCAGCGTCACGTAGTCCGGGCTTGGAGTTGAACAGCTGGTGGTACAGCAGCGCTCGTGGCAGCGACACGCGTCGTTGGCTAGCTACATCCCAGCGTGTCTCTTCGCCGCGCAGCACGCACCACAGCATGCGAGGCCCGATCCCTCGAGGCTGGTCGTAGAGCAGAGTGGCGATCGCCCGGTCCAGGGCCTGTTCGCGCGCAGCGTGGCTACCGGCCGGTTTCGACATCGGATGGAGCAGTGCGTCATGGAGGCGTGGAGCAGCGCCGGTCCCGTTCGTGCCCCAACAGTTCAGGCACCGGCACTCTGGGGTCGAGCACACCCCGGCGGGCAGCGTTGCCGGCAACGTCGATGCGAAGTAGTCGGCGAGGCCTTCGTTTGCGCAACGACGGTTCTCGTCGAACCAGGCCCGCATCTGTGTCAGCTCGCTGCGGGTGCGTTGGGCTCGTTGGTCCGCCATCGCTTCGAACGATGCAGAAGGTGTGGTGACGGGGCCACCGATGAACGCGACGCTGGTCCGCCATGTCGGCGACGCCACCGAGACGTCGGCGACACCGGCGTTGAACAACGCGACGAGTGACGCCCACAGCTCGGATGCATCGGGGCTCGGGTGGCCGGCAGCTGCCAGGAGACTACGAAGGTCGTCGATCGGCAACACGGTCGGGCCGGCCTGTGCGATCGCGGTGACCGCCGCTGCGAATGCTCCTGTGGGTGCGACGTCGGCGGGGCCGAGCCGGACCGCTGACGGATGATCGCCGCGATCTTCGAGGGTGCCGCCCGCGACGAGGGTGGCGAGCGCTCGCATGATCACGGTCCGGTACCGCTCGAGTGTCGCTTTGCGACGCGCTTCGAACACGTCGATCCGCCCGGCGGCGAGCTCGGTGGCAACGAGGTCGGCGGCGAGCGCGCCCGGGTCGACGCATCCGGCGACGGCAGCGGCGAGGACTCGACGGGCGGCGTCGCGGAGCAGCGGCCGTGGGATGTCCTGGGTGAGGAACTCGACGGTGCGGAAACCTCGACCCGTGGCGATGGCAACACCGACCGAGGCGGTGTCTCCGGTGCCGGGGATGCTTCCGTGCCGGTCGCGGCCTGCGCGCCCCAACTGCTGGTAGAGGGCGGCGAGGTCGGTTGGTGGTGTCAGGCAGATCACGTTGCGGATGTCGTTGCGGTTCACGCCGAGCCCGAATGCTGAGGTGGCGACGACGATCAACGGTTGGAAGGCGCCGTCGGCCGTTTCTTTCGCGGGGGCATCCTTGAAGTCGGTGAGCACCGCCTGTTTCTCGGCGTCTGGGAGCCGGCCGTGGAACCGGCGGATCGATGATGCTCTCGCCGGGCCGAGGTAGTCGACGAGATGCGCCCAGGTCGCTTCGACGTCGCGGACGGTGGTGCAGTAAATGATCGAGTGTTCGTCGATCACATTGACGACGCTTTCGAGCAGGGTTGCGCGTGTGATGTGGCCGCCGGCGAGCCGCCGGCGGTAGATCGCCAGCTCGGGGCGGATCGGTTGTGCGCTGACCATCGTGAAGTTGCCACGGTCACCTGCTATCGGCACGGTGACTGGCAGCCTGAACAGGCGGGTCCGCAGCCCTTCGCGGACGGTTCTGTTCGCTGTCGCTGTGAATGCGGAGATGGCCAGGTGAAGGCCGGCGTTCGACGCTGCCGCTGTCAAGGTGGCGAGGTGTTCGGTTAGGCGTCGGTAGGACGGCCGGAAGTCGTCTCCCCAGGTGACGGCGGTGTGAGCTTCGTCGAACACGATCCGACGGACGCGTCCGGCGGTGACGGCATCGTCGATCCATGACCGGAAGCTCGCCTGCGCGAACCGTTCCGGTGAGACGTAGACGAGTTTGATGCCGCGTGCGGCATCACCGGTCAGTTCGGCGGCGAGTTCAGCTCGCCCCGCCCGTGACATCGATTCGGGCATCATCGACACGAGTGCCCGGACGCGGTCGCCGAGCACCGGGTTCAGGTCGAGAACCTGGTCGGTCATCAACGCGACGAGCGGTGAGACGACGATGGTGACTCCGGGCAGGACGAGCGCCGGAAGTTGAAAGCACCATGATTTCCCGAACCCGGTCGGCAACAGGGCGCACAGGTCATCACCGCGTACTGCGGCACTGATCGCGGTCTTCTGTTCTGCTTTGAGTACTGCCGGCTGGTCTGAGAACCGCAACGCGCCGGCGACACGTGCGCATCGCTCGAGCACTTCAGTCTCGAGGGTGCCTGCAGCAGCGAAGGCTGCTTCGTCGGCTGCAGACAGTTCGGCTTCGGCGATGACGCGAGCCGACGGCAGCATCGTCAAGGAACGGAGTTGATCTGGTGAGCACAGTGCTGGAAGGCGGGCCGGGTCGATGTCGTTGCGGGCGGCGAGGAACGGCCAGATCTGTGACCAGCCGTGCGCCATCGACATGACATTGCCCGCTCCGATGTCGGTGCCGGCGTTGTCGAGTAGGCCGGGGTCGAGTGAGCCGAGGAGAAGCTGGCGGTACAGGCGGCGTTGCCGGGTGACGCCGGCGAGTTTGCGGTCCGAGATGATGATCACGCCGTAGTGATTGTCGGTGCGGAGCAGCCGGCCGACGGCCTGGCGCAACTCGATCGCTGCGAGCGGAAGGTAGTAGTGCTCGGTGGCATGCGCTTGCGGGTCGGCGATTCCGGTCGCTGTCGCACGGGCTTCGACTTCTGCGCGCCGTGCGGCGATGACCGGGTCGGCGAATGGGGCGAACGGCAGCTTGTTGATCCAGACGATTTGGCATCGGCCGGGATCTTTGACGTCGACTCCGGCCCACAGCCCTTTCGTGCCGACGAGGATTCCGCCGTCGTTGTTGAAACTGTCGATCGAACGCCGGTTGCCCCACACGACAGCCGGTTGGAGTGGTGCGGCGACGCCGTTGCGGCCGAGCTCTGTCGCAAGATGTTCCGAGATCGTCGCCGCCGCAGCTTTCGATGTGGTTAGCACCATCGCTCCGGGGGCCCGCTTCCCGTAGGTCTCGGTTTCGGCCGCCCAGCCGGTGAGCTGATGAGCGACGAGTCGTTGTGCGGCTGCGGCATGTTCGGCCCATGATGGGAAGTCGTCGAAGCAGACGAGTTTGGACTGGTTCCGGTAGTCGAAGCTGCCGGTGATCACCTCGGTCTGCACGATGCGTGGGGTTTGGTCGAGGCTGAGCCTGTCGATGAGGTGATCGAACTTGGCGGCGACGGTCAGTGTCGCCGAGGTAAGGACGACGGCCTCGGTGCTGACCCACAGTGTCTTCCAGTCAGGTTCTCGTCCGACACGGATCGGGCTGGACGTGATCGAGAACCGGTAGCCGCGTGGCGTGTGGTCGAGCGCTGGCTCTTCCGCGAACCAGATCACCCTGTTCCCGACCGGTAGGAGCCCGGCTACTGGCATGGGTGCGGCGGCCGGCGGTGCGCCTGCGGTGGTGTCGTCGGCGTCGGTCGGGCCGGCGTCGTCATCAACGTCATCGTCAACGCCGTCGTTGCCATCGGCGGTGTCCTCTTCGAGGTCGTCGAATGCGATCTCGTCGGACGATGTGGTGTTGGGCTGGCTCGGTGCTGTCGAGGAGTTCGCTGTGGCAGCGGTGATTGCAGGGGTCTGGCTTGTCGCCGGCTGGCTCGACGCGGGAGTTGTTCCGGTGGCAGCGCCCCCGGGCCCGGTCGTCGGGGGCGGCGCAGGGGCTGTGCCTGGCGACGGCGGGAGGATGTTGAGCACGACGAGGTCGTCGATGATCCGGGACCCTTCCTCGTGCAGGTTCGCGAGCCGGTCGACGATGTCGTCGGTTTGCTGGACGATCGTTGGTGGCAACGTCGACTGGTTCGCTGTCAGCCAGCCGGCGAGTGTCTTGCGGGCGGCGCCCGTTGCGGTAACGATCCTGCGGAGTTCGCCGCCGAGGCGCACTGCCGGGCCGACTTGTTGGGCGCCGGTGTATGGGCTTGCGATCGTCGAGGTACGTAGCCGTCCGCCTTGGCGTGGGCCGCAGAGTTTGTCGATTTCGAACTGAGCTGTGCGGTGAAGGACCGCCCTGGCGAGCGCTGCTTGAAGGTGTTCGGTTGCCGATTTGGCGGGCCCGTCGAGGGTGACGTTGCGACTCAACCGTCGAAGGCGTGCCGCGACGATTTCGAGTGCGGTGACCTCGAAGCTGGCTGCGATCGAGCCGGTCGCCGCGTCTTCGAGCGTGTGGGCTTCGTCGGCGATGAGCATGCACCCGGTCGGAAGATCGTCGGTGTGAGCGAGGACGAGGGCGTGGTTGGCGATGATGATGCGACCGGCATTGATGTGTTCGCGGACGAGACGTGTGTGTGGGCCCATCACGGTGTTCGCTGCCTTGAAGTCCCCTGCGGTGTGCTGTGACAATGCGGTCGCCCACATCGATGACCGTTGCGCGGTGTAGTCGTCGAAGAACACGGGGAGGTCGGCGTCGTCGACGGAGCGAACCTCCCATTCCTCGATGAGGCCGCTGGGTGTGGCGAGGAACCGGCACAACAGGTAGATGACCAATTCGTCTTGCAGCGTGGTCGCACTGTCGGCCGGTCCGGTGCGTTGTGACGCGTCGACGAGGTGTGCGATCAACGCACGGGCACTCAACCGGTTCGAGGCACCTTTGATGATCGTTGCAGCCGCTGCGAGGCCCGGCGCTGCGCCGGCCAACGTTTCGACGTCACCGGCGAGCTGGCGTTGCAGCTGTTTGGTGTGGGTTGCGATGACTGCGACGCGGTCAGGGCGGCCGTCGATCCAATCGAGTGCGGCGGCGAGTGCCGCGAGGCTTTTGCCGGTGCCGGTCGCCGCTTCGATCGCGATGTCGTCACCGGCGTCGATCGCGTCGGCGATCGCCACTGCCATCGCTGTCTGGGCGGCACGGCGCACGGACCCTGGATGCCCGACGAGTGCGAGATGGTGCGGATCGACTCGTCCGGCCGTGTCCTTCCATGCAGCGGGGACCGAGAACGTGGGTGCGGTGGTGATGGCACGCACTGGTGGACGGGTGCCGAGGAGACCGGCGAGGTCGGTGGTGACGTCTGCTTCGTCGAGGACGGCGGAGGTGAACGGAGTCCGGCCCATGTCGAACACGGCACTCCAGATCGGACTCGTAGTAGCTGCCGCCGCGATGATCTCGAGGAGTTCGTCGTCCCATCCGGCGATGTGCGTGGCGGCGACTGCGAGGACAGTCGAAGCGAGGGCTGCGTCGTCACGGGCGTCGTGCGCGGTGAACCCGGAGGTGTTCACGCCGGCGGCCGCGGCGAGCGCCGTCAGTTCATGACTTGTGGCGAGTGGCCAGCAGCAGTAGGCGAGGTATGCGATGTCGATTCGGTCGCCGGCCGGTTCGGTGACGCCGGTCTCGGCGAACAGTGCTTCGAGTTCTGGGAGGTCGACGCCTCGTCCGTGCCACGTCCCGATCATGTCTGTGTTCGAGCAGTAGTCGGCGACTGCCACAGCTGCGCTCGCTCTGCTGAGAGCACCGGCGGTGTGCGCTGCGCGGGCGCGGGCTGGGACGGCGACTTCAGCTGGCACGTCGACATACACGCACAGTTCCGGTTGTGCAGCGATCCAGGCGCTGTCGGTCCCGGTACGCACCGCCCCGATCTGCCAGGTGTGCCGTTCGGTATATGGCGGCTCTGCGCACGGACGTGGTGTTGCTTCGATGTCGATGACAACGATGCGGGTTCCGGCATGCGGGAACGCGGGAACGGCGGCCGGTGTGCCTGCGGCAGGTGCGGTGGACGTCCAGATGTTCCCGTCGAAGCTGACGGCGTCGCCGGCTTCGCGAAGGGCGGCGGTGAGTGCAGCACCGGACACGGTTGGGGTGGTTTGGCGGGCGGCGGCGAGGAGGGCGGCGTTCGAGAGTCCGTCAGGGTGAGCTGCGAGCAGATCGATGAGCCGTTGAGCCCTGGCGGAGAGCGCGGGTGGATCGTGAGCGCCCTGATCTTGACCGTCAGATGCCCCGTCGCCCATGCGCGCGACGTTACCCGGAGGGTGTCACACGGTTCGGAGGCGCCTTCGGGACGCGACGGTAGGCACGAGCGGGCGTCGTCGGAGCCGTCTAGTGCGCGGTTTGGGCGCGTTGGTCGTTCTTGGAGCGTCTGTCGTACACGGTGAGACCTGCTGCGGTCGTCGGGGTGTCGCGCTCGTTGAGTACACCGATCTCACTGCGGCGGAGCTCCTCGTCGACCCTGCGGGTGACAGGACCAACCTCGGGGAACGGCAACGAAGCTGGCCGGCTGCGACCGGCAAGGAACGACAGGCCTGCGTCGGCGTGGAGGTCGCCATCGCGGCCGTCGAACATGTCGTCATCGAGGAACCGACCGAGGCGGCCCATGCGAGCCTGCTGTTCGCTGAGTTCGGATGCTTCGATGCTGACCACACCGGGGACCATGTCGACACGATCTGAAAGCGCACGCGCCGCCCCACCCTTCACGTCAGACGGCGAAGACATGTCGTCGAAACCAGCCTCGGAAGTCGCTGCTGCGAATCCGGTCTGTCGGGTCTCAGGCCGGCCGGCTGCCCGGGGACGGAGACGTTGGATGCGGACCGCGTTGCGCTTGGCGGTGGCGAGGCTGGATGGAGTTGGCACCGCTCGCACCGTCGGCACGTTCTCGTCGGCGGCACTCACAGCCCCGTCTCGTTTGTCGCCGTCGCCGCTCGCGGGTGCGATCAGGTTGAACGTCGCGTCGTCGTCGACGCCGGATTCGGAGGCTTCGCCGGCGTCTTGGTCGGGAACGACAAAAGCGGTGCGAACCCTGAGGTTCACACCGCTGCGGTCACCCCGGACGAAAGTCCGGCCGAACCGGACCAAAGTCCGGCTCGCTGTGGGCGAGGGGGGACTTGAACCCCCACGTTCTTACGAACACTGGCACCTGAAGCCAGCGCGTCTGCCATTCCGCCACTCGCCCGAGTGGAACCAGCACGCTAGCCGCGTCGCCCTGCCAGCCCAACCCGGTTGCCCCCACTCGGCCGTCCGTGAGTTTCGCTGCCACGGGTGGCACCGAGACTCACGGATGCGGGGGGTTCGTGAGGTTGGGAGCCACGGGTGGCATTGAGACTCACGGATGGACGGAACGGGCCGGGCGCCGGGCCGGGCGCCGGGCAGCGAGACCCGCGCACTGGCAGCGGTGACCCCACCACTACCCTGAAGCGCTGTCATGGGCTTGCAATCGTTCGAACGAGGTCTAGAGCGTATGGTCGATGGTGTGTTCTCCCGTGGGTCTCGTTCCAGCATCCGCCCTGTCGAGCTGGGGCGCCGGCTCATCCGCGAGATGGACGACCACCGCAGCGTGGACGTGAAGGGCCGACGCATCGTCCCCAACCACTACGTCATCAACCTCAGCGGTCGCGACCACGCCGGCTTCGCCGACATCGACCAGGCGCTCATCACCGAACTGAGCGAGGCCGCACGCGAGTACGCGCGCACCGAGGGCTACCACTTCATGGGCCCCGTGGCCGTCGAGCTGGCCATCGACAACAACCTCAAGCCCGGTCGCTTCAGCGTCGGCTCGCGCATGCTCGAAACCGGTGGCGGCGTCGGCGCCGGCTCGCTCGTGCTGCCGTCCGGCGAGCGCGTCTCCATCGGCGACCGCGCCGTCTCCATCGGTCGCCTGCCCGAGTGCACCATCGCCCTGTCCGACCCCAACGTCAGCCGTCGCCACAGCGAGATCCGCCCCGTCGGCAGCGGTTACGTCGTCGCCGACCTCGGCAGCACCAACGGCACCAAGGTCAACGGCGTGCGCATCGAGGGCGAGCGCCTGCTGAACGACGGCGACATCGTGAGCGTGGGCAGCACCCACCTGCGCTTCGAGGCATCGTGAGCGATCAGCTCCTCAACATCCTCAAGTACGCGCTGCTCGCGCTCCTCTACCTGTTCTTCGCCCGAGTGCTGTGGGCCGTGTGGAGCGAGGTGCGCGGCCCGCGCCCCGGGCACGGCCCGGCGATGGCCAACACCCGCGACGCCACCACCCACTCGATCGCGCCATCCGACCCCACGGTCAGCGCTCCGTACCCGCAGCCGTCCGCGAGCGTGAAGGGGCAACCGCTCCCCCGCCGGCCGGTGCGCGGCAAGCGCGGCGAGGTCGGCCGCGTCGTCATCAGCGAACCGCGAGCGCGCAAGGGCGCCGCCTACGGGTTGGCCGAGGAGATCACCGTCGGCCGCGCCGACACGTGCACCATCGGGATGCCCGACGACACGTTCGTCTCGCAGCTGCACGCCCGGTTGTTCCGCCGCGACGGCGGCGTGTTCATCGAAGATCTCGGCTCCACGAACGGCACGTTCCTCAACGGCAGGCGGATCACCGCACCCGAGCAGGTCGCCAAGGGCGACCGGGTGCAGATCGGCAACACGGTGTTCGAGGCCGAGTGATGCAGACATCCGAGACACCGGCGCTGCGCTGGGGAGCCGCCTCCGACACCGGTCGCGTCCGCACCGAGAACGAGGACAACTTCGTCGCCGAGTCGGCCGTGTTCGGCGTGGCCGACGGCATGGGTGGTCACCTCGCCGGAGAGGTCGCCAGCGAGATCGCCTCCACCATCCTGCGCGACCGCCTCATCGGCGGCGCGTCGCACGCCGACGTCGTCGTCGCCGCGGTCGTCGAGGCCAATGCGGCCATCTTCTCCTCGGCGCACACCCACGCCGAGCAGCGCGGCATGGGCACCACGCTCACGGCGCTCGTCATCCTGCGCAACGACGAGCACCCGCACCGACTGGCCGTCGTCAACGTCGGCGACTCGCGCATCTACCGGCTGCGCAACGGACGACTGCGCCGAACCACCACCGACCACTCGTACGTACAAGAGCTCGTGGCCACCGGGCACATCAGCGAGCAGGAAGCACGCACGCACCCGCGCCGCAACATCGTCACCCGCGCGCTGGGCATCGAACCCAACGTGCGGGTCGACACGTGGGTGCTGCCGATGGTCCGCGGTGATCGCTTCGTGCTCTGCAGCGACGGGCTCGTCGACGAGGTGGACGACGACGAGATCGCCGAGATCGTCAACAGCTCCGACGACCCGCAGGTGGTCGCCGACGCGCTGGTCGCCTCGGCGAACGAGCACGGCGGACGCGACAACGTCACCGTCGTCGTCGTCGACCTGATGGAGGGCGAGGATCCGCCGGCACCGGAGGACGACCTCGACCTCGAACCCGGGTGGGCCGACGATGACGACGACGACCCGACCGGCGGCAACACCCGTCTGATCGAAGCCGACCGCTGGCCGAGCGGCGACAGCGACCACACCGCGGCGATGAAGTCGCAGGCGTCAGCCACGCAGACCCTGCCCGTCACCACTGCCGAGACCGGCGCCACCGCCAAGCGCCGCAAGCTCACGCCTGGCCTGTTCCTCTTCTTCCTCGCGCTCGCCGCCATTGCCACGGTCACCGTGGTGCTCGTGCTCGTTGCCGCCAACAAGGACGACGACAAGACGCCGGCCACCACCACGACGGTGGAGAGCACGACGACCTCCAGCAGCACGACGTCGACGACGTCCACGACGATCGCATCGACGACCACCGGGCCCGAGTCGAGCATCGCGGGGCCGTGAGCACCTCGCCCATCGCTGCCGCGCGGCGCAGCACCGAGCTCGGCCTGATCGTCATGGCCGTCCTCATCACCGGCGCCGCCTACACGCTGGCGTCGCTCGGCCAGAACAGCCGCATCCCGGCGGTCATCGTGCCGTTCCTCGTCGTCGTGCTCGGACTGCTCGTCGCCGCGCACCTCGCCAACCGCTGGCTGGCGAGCGGCGCCGACGGCACGCTGCTGCCACTCGTCGCCATCCTCCACGGCCTCGGCTACGTGATGATCGCCCGCCTCAGCGAACGCCTCGCCGGACTGCAGACGACGTGGACGTTCATCGCCATCGCCGCCTACGTCGGCACGCTGCTGTTCGTCCAGCGCACCAGCGACCTGGCTCGCTACAAGTGGAGCTTCCTGTTCATCGGCGCGGGTCTGCTGATGCTGCCGCTCGTGCCCGGCATCGGCACCAGCGTCGGCGGCGCCAAGATCTGGGTGAGCATCGGCCCGGTCAACTTCCAGCCCGGCGAGTTCGCCAAGATCGCGCTGGCCCTGTTCTTCGCCGGCTACCTCGCCGAACGGCGCGAGCTGATCGCCGCCAGCACCTGGCACATCGGCCCGCTGCGCCTGCCGGAGCTGCGCCACCTCGCACCGATCGCGCTGGCATGGGGCTTCGCCGTCGTCGTCATGGTCGCCGAGAAGGACCTCGGCTCGTCGCTGCTGTTCTTCACCCTCTTCGTCGTGATGATGTGGGTGGCCACCGAGCGAGCCACCTACCTCGTGATGGGACTGCTGCTGTTCGCCGGCGCGGCCTACGTCGCGTGGCGATTGTTCGCCCACGTGCAGACACGCGTCGCCATCTGGCGCGACCCGTGGGCGCAGTACGAGGGCAAGGGCTACCAGATCGCCCAGTCGATGTTCGCCTTCGCCAACGGCGGCACCGGCGGCACCGGGCTCGGTCTCGGCAGCCCGAACAAGATCCCCGCGGTCAAGACCGACTTCATCTTCGCCGCCATCGGTGAGGAGATGGGGCTGCTCGGCGCCACCGCAGTGCTCGTCGCCTTCCTGCTGATCATCGGCGGCGGCCTGCGCATCGCCACCCGCACCGAACGGTCCTTCGACAAGCTGCTCGCCACCGGCCTCACCGCGATCCTCGGGATGCAGGCATTCATCATCATCGGTGGCGTCATCCGCGTCGTCCCGCTGACCGGCATCACCCTGCCGTTCGTCTCCTACGGCGGCTCCAGCCTCGTCGCCAACTACGTGTTGCTCGCCCTGCTGATCCGCGTCGGCGACTCCACTGCCCGGCGCACGGGCGACGTCCCCGACCTGCCGACGCTGAACGAACGGATGCAGGCGCGCAGCCTGGCCCGCTCGCAACGCAGGGCGGCGAAGCGATGAACTCGAGGATCCGCAAGCTGGCCGCCGGCCTGCTGGTGCTCTACCTCATCCTGTTCGTGCAGCTGAACGTGCTCCAGGTGGGCCGCAAGGCCGAGCTCGACGCCAACCCGCTGAACAACCGCCAGACCATCCGCGAGTTCAATCGGCCGCGCGGCCCGATCGTCACCGCCGACGGCGTGATCATCGCCCAGAGCGTGCCCACCGGGCCCGGCGACGAGTTCAAGTACCAGCGCGAGTACCCCACGGACGACCTGTTCTCGAACATCTCCGGCTACTACAACCTCGGCAGCAGCACGCAGCTCGAGCGCAGCCAGAACGACGTGCTGCTCGGCGACACCGACGAGCAGAAGCTGCGCGCCCTCGGCAGCCTGTTCGAGGGTGGCGACAACACCGGCACGATCGTGCTGACGATGCGCAGCGACGTGCAGCGCGTCGCCGCCGAAGCGCTCGGCAACCGCGAGGGCTCGGTCGTGGTGATGGACCCGCACACCGGCGCCATCATCGCCATGGTCAGCAATCCGCGCTTCAACGCCAACCAGATGGCCGACCACAACTCCGACAACGTCCAGAACGTCTACAACTTCTTGAACAACTTCCCCGGCAAGCCGCTGCTGGCCAACGCCTACCAAGAGCGCTACATGCCGGGGTCGAGCTTCAAGATCATCACCACCACCATCGCCCTGCAGAACGGGGTCACCTCGCTGGACCGCAGCTTTCCCAACGAGACCGAGTTCATCCCGCCGCAGACCACCGACCCGATCCAGAACTACGGCGGCGAGCGATGCGGCGGCACCATGGCCCAGGTCTTCTACCGCAGCTGCAACATCCCCTTCGCGCAGATGGCCCTCGAGCTCGGCCAGGACCGGTGGCTGGCCGGCACGCAGGCGTTCGGCATCGGTGAGAAGGTCCCGATCGACCTGCCCGGCGCGGCCTCCAGCAGCGTTGGCCACGACGCCGCGTTCTTCAAGGACAACCAGCCGCTGCTGGCCATCGGCGGGTTCGGCCAGGGCAGCGATGCGATGGTGCCGTTGCACATGGCGATGATCGCCAGCTGCGTCGCCAACGGCGGCGTGATGGTCAAGCCGCACGTCATCGACGCAACGCTCGATCACGACGGCAAGGTGCTCGACCGCACCACCACCTCCGTGTGGAAGACCCCGATGGACGGTCCGACGGCACAGACGCTGACGACGCTGATGATCGGCGTGGTCAACCAGGGCACCGGGCGGCCGATGCAACTGGCGCCCGGACCCGACGGTCAGCCGATCCAGGCAGCGGCCAAGACCGGCACAGCGCAGCTCAACGCTGCCGGTCAACCGGAGAAGTCGAACGCGTGGATCGTCGGCTTCGCCCCGGCGGTCAACCCGCAGTACGCCATCGCCGTCGTGCTCAAAGGCGGGCCCGACGACGAGATCAGCGCCGGCACCGGTGGCCGCCTCGCCGGCCCCATCGCCAAGACCGTCCTCGACTACCTGTTTGCGAATCCGGCGTGAACCCGGTTCATCGGTGCTGGTCGGTAACCTCGTGTACCGGTTTCGCCCGTGACGCGCGAGACGGAAGGCAGCAGTGAGCAACAACACCGAGCGGACGGTTCTGAACGACCGCTACGAGATCCAACAGCGCATCGGACGCGGCGGCATGGCCGACGTGTTCCTGGCGCGCGACCTCCTGCTCGATCGCCCCGTGGCGATCAAGGTGCTCTTCCCCGAGTTCGCCACCGACCCCAACTTCGTCGAGCGTTTCCGCCGCGAGGCGCAGGCCGCGGCCAACCTCAACCACCCGAACATCGTCGGCGTGTACGACTGGGGCAAGTACGCCAACACCTACTTCATGGCGATGGAGTACGTGCAGGGCCGCACGCTGGCCGACATCCTGCGCGCCAACGGGCACATCAACTCGATCCAGGCCGCGGAGATCGCCAGCGAGGTGTCGGCCGCCCTCGGCTTCGCCCACCGCAACAGCGTCGTGCACCGCGACATCAAGCCGGCCAACATCCTCATCGGCTCCAACGGCCAGGTGAAGGTCGCCGACTTCGGCATCGCCCGGGCCATGAACGCGCCGACCGAGAGCAACCTCACTCAGGTCGGTGCGGTGATGGGCACCGCCACCTACTTCTCCCCCGAGCAGGCCCAGGGCGCGCAGCCCGACCCGCGCAGCGACCTGTACTCGCTGGGCATCGTGCTCTACGAGATGGTCGCCGGCCGGCCGCCGTTCAGTGGCGACAACCCGGTCAGCATCGCCTACAAGCAGGTGCACGACAGCCCGCAGCCGCTGAACCAGATCGTCGCCGACGTGCCCCGCCCGTTCGAGGCGATCGTCGCCAAGCTGCTGGCCAAGCAGCCCGACGTCCGCTACCCCAACGCCGAGGCGCTGCGCGAAGACCTGCGCCGGTTCCGCAACAACGAACCGGTCCAGGCACTGGCCGGCACTCGCCCGCCGACACCGCCCGCCGCTCATGCCACGGCCACCCTGCCGCGCACCGCTGCCGTGCCCGCCGGCGCCACCACGGCGATGCCGCGCACCGCTGCCGTGCCGGTCGGCGCAACCGCAGCGATGCCGCGCACCCAGGCGATGCAGCAGCAGCAAGGCCAACCGCCGCAGCAGTACGGCAGCAACCGCACCGGCTGGTACGCGGTGGCAGGCTTCCTCGCCCTGATCGCACTCGTCATCGGCGGCGTGCTGCTGTTCAAGCAGCTGTCCAAGGACGACGAGCAGCCGACCACGTTCGCCATGCCCGAGCTGACCAACGCGCTCGTCGACGACGCGGTCAAGCAGCTCGACGACCTCGGCCTCGTCGCCGTGCTCAACGAGGAGCCCGAGGCAGCCGTCGCCGACGGCACCGTCTCGCACACCGATCCGATCGCCGGCGTCATCGTCACCAAGGGCGACACGGTCCAGGTCTTCTACCGGCCGAGCCTGGTGCCGTTCGCCATCGAGGACGTGTCGGGCAAGACCGTCGACGAGGCCACGCCGATCCTCACCGCGCAGGGCCTGGTGATCAACCCGACGATCGTCACCGAGAACGACCCGACCGTCGAGTCCGGCAAGGTCATCCGCACCGACCCTCCGGCAGGCACGCAGGCCAAGCAGGGCGACCCGATCACGCTCGTCGTCTCCGGCGGCCCGGATCAGGTCGCCGTGCCCGCGGTCGCCGGGCTCAGCCAGGCCAACGCGCAAGCGACGCTGGAGAGCGAAGAGTTCGGCTTCGTCGTCACCATCGAGGAAGAGGCCAGCGACTCGGTCGACGCCGGCACGGCCATCCGCACCGATCCGGCGCAGAGCCAGCTGCTGGCCAAGGGCTCGGCGATCAAGCTGATCGTGTCCAGCGGTCCAGAGCTGAAGAAGGTCCCGGCGATGGTCGGCACGCTCGAGGCGCAGGCCCGCAACTCGCTGTCCAGCGCCGGCCTGCCCGCACCCGAGGTCAGCTTCCAACCCGTCGCCATCGGCTCCCCCGACGACGGCCGGGTCATCTCGCAGAGCGTCGACGCCGGGCAGGAAGTCGCCCCGGACACGGTGATCAAGCTGAAGATCGGCAAAGCCGTCGTGCCGGTGACCACCACCTCGAGCACCACCACCACGTCGACGACCACGACGACGACGACCACCACGACCGTCCCGACGACCTAGCTCCCTACGTCGGCGTGATCGCTCCGGCTCGCCGCAGGAAATTCGCGAGCAGTTGGTGGCCGGCGCCCGTCAGGATGCTCTCGGGGTGGAACTGCACGCCCTCGACAGGGTCGGTGCGGTGGCGCACGCCCATCACCACGCCGTCGGCGGTCGAGGCGGTGACCTCGAGCTCGGGCGGCATCGTCGCCGGGTCGATCACCAGGCTGTGGTAGCGGGTGGCGGTGAGCGGCGAGTCGACGCCCTCGAACACGCCCACCCCGCGATGTTCGATCGGCGAGGTCTTGCCATGCATCAGCGAGGGAGCACGCACCACCGACGCGCCGTAGACGTGACCGATCGCCTGGTGGCCGAGGCACACGCCGAGCACCGGCACGCCGGCCGCGGCGAACGCCGGGATCGCCTCGCAGATGATGCCTGCGTCCTCCGGCCGGCCAGGCCCGGGCGACAGCAGGACCAGGTCGCATCCGAGGGCCAGCGCCTCGGGCACGGTGAGCTGGTCGTTGCGCACCACGAGCGGGTCGGCGCCGAGCTCACCGAGGTACTGCACCAGGTTGTAGACGAAGCTGTCGTAGCTGTCGATCACCAGAACGCGCGGCACCGCACCAGCCTGGCTGCTCGCGTCTGCCCGTGTCGAACCGATTGCGCCTACACTTCCGGCCCGATGGCTCCCCCGAAGCGCAAGACAACTGGCGGTCGCGTCACACCGAAGGGCACCCGACCCGGGCAGATCACCTCTGCCCCGGCGGCCAACCCCAACGCGAACGCCTCGTCGAGGTACACACCTCCCACGCCGAAGAGCTACGAGGAGAGCCCGCGCTGGGTGCCGATCCTCATGGCCGTGCTCATCGGGCTCGGTGTGCTGACCATCATCCTGCGCTACATCGTGTGGGACTCGAACACGGCCGTGCTGGTCGGGCTGGTCTTCCTGCTCTCAGGCCTGTTCGTCGCCACGAAATGGAAATGACCCGTCGTTCGCGCGCTCTGTGCGTTCGAACGACATCCATGTAGTTCCCGCACAGGTTTATCCACAGGCTGGGGACATCACTCGAACACGGGAGCGACGATGTCCATGTCCTCCAGGCAGTGCCTGGGCGGGGGCGGATCCTCGTCGGGGGCCAGGGTCAACTTGATCTCCAGCCCGCACACGTTGCAGCGGTACCTGACGTTGACCTTGCGCAGCTCGCCGGCAGGCGGCGGCGCCGGCATCGGGGTGGTGAAGCTGCGCAGCATGCCGATCCCGGTTTTCCACAGGACAAACCCGATCAGCACCCCACCGAGCACCCAGATGATGGTGGCGAACGCCGGCATTGCCCCATCGTACCGCCCGGTTGTGGACGGTGAGCAGGCCAGACGCGGCGCAGCGCGGTCCCCAAGGACCGCGCTGCGTGTCGAACTTCTAGGTTCTTGAGACTCGCGGTTTCGCTAGCCCAACCGTTCGATGATGGTGGCGTTGGCCATTCCGCCGCCTTCGCACATCGTTTGCAGGCCGTACCTGCCACCGCTGCGTTCGAGCTCGTTGAGCAAGGTCGTCATCAGCCGGGCACCGGAGCAACCGAGCGGGTGCCCGAGGGCGATCGCCCCACCGTTGACGTTGACCTTGCTCATGTCCGGGTGGATCTCCTGCTCCCACGCGAGGACCACGGACGCGAACGCCTCGTTGATCTCGACGAGGTCGATGTCCTCGATCGTCAGACCGGAACGGGCGAACACCCGCTCGGTGGCCGGGATGGGTGCGGTGAGCATCATCCGCGGGTCGTCGCCGGCGAGGGCGAAGTTGACGAAGCGGGCCCGCGGGGTGAGCCCGAGTGCCTTGGCCTTCTCCTCGCTCATGATCAGGATCGCCGACGAACCGTCGGTGATCTGCGAGGAGTTGCCCGCCGTCACCCGGCCGCCTTCCTCCTCCGGGCGGAACGCCGGCTTGAGCTTGCCCAGCGACTCGCGGGTGGTCTCCCGCAGGCCTTCGTCGACGGTCATCATCTGCCCGTCGGCGCCGAGCACCGGCAGGATCTCGCGGCTGAAGCGGCCCTCGGCGGTCGCCCGGGCGGCGAGCTCCTGCGAGCGGACCCCGAACGCGTCGAGGTCGTCGCGGGTGAGGCCCCACTTGTCGGCGATCAGCTCCGCAGAGATGCCCTGCGGCACGAGCCCACCGGCCGGCGCGTAGCGGGCGCCGATCTTGGGCCCGAACGGGAAGCCGTACTTGCCGTCGACCATCGACGAGCCCATCGGCACGCGGGTCATCACCTCGACGCCCGCAGCGACGACGATGTCGTAGGCCCCGGCGATCACGCCCTGGGCGGCGAAGTGGGCGGCCTGCTGGCTGCTGCCGCACTGGCGATCGATGGTCGTGCCGGGCACGCCGTCGGGCCAGCCGGCGGCGAGCACCGCGTTGCGGGCGATGTTGGCGGCCTGCTCGCCGACCTGCATGACGCAGCCCATGACCACGTCGTCGACGGTCCCCGGGTCGATGCCGGTGCGCTCGATCAGCGCGTTGAGGGTCTCGGCGGCGAGGTCGACCGGGTGCCAGTCCTTCAGCTTCCCGTTTCGCTTGCCGAGCGGGGTGCGGATGGCGTCGACGATGACGGCGGTGGTCATGGCGAACCTGCTTTCAGGATGTTGGGCGAGCCTGCCGGAAGTTTGCTGGCTGCAAGGACAGCAACCCAAACCGGAGTGCGTTGCTTCCCAAAACGGACCAACCACTGCGCAACGGTCAGCCCAAGGCAGCCACTTGCACCGCAGTGAGCACGCGAGGCGCGGCATCTCCCGTACCGGCTTCGCTCAGCCGCTCGACCGACCCGTCGTCGAGACGGACGCGGGCCGCGAACGCGCCCGCTGGATCGCTGATGGTGCAGATGATGGCGTTCGAGCCCGGGATGAACTTTGGGGCCCGCTCTTCGGGTTCCGTCGTCGTGATGCGTCGGGTGGTGCTGTCGCCGAGGTCGCACTCGACGAGATCCCGTACGCCGCCAACGGTCGCTTCGAAGGCGACCGATGCATCCGACACCCAGGTGCTGCGGCGTCCCTCGATCACATCCGTCGCCGCTCGGCGAACGCTTCCGGTCGCGACGTCCAGCACGAACACTTGCCGCAACCCGCCGTCGCGATCCGACGAGAAGCTCAACGCTTTCCCGTCGGCGCGGAAGGCCGGGTGCTCGTCGGTGGCCGACGAGTCGACGAGCACGCTGACCGTGCCGCTCGCCAGCGTGTACATCAGGATGTCGCGGCCGCTGGTGCTCGCTCCGCTGAACGCGATCGACGATCCGTCCGGGTTCCACGTCGCGTCAGCCGCGTCTGATTCGAACGGCAGCTTCGTCATGGTTGCGACGTCGCCGGCGATGGCGCCGAGGAACAACCGTGGCGAGCCGTCAACGCGCAGGATCGCCGCCACTTGCGTCCCGTCGGGCGACAACTCGGCGTCGACGACATCGCCGCCGAGATCGAGAAACCGGCCGGCATCGCCGACCTGTAGCCAGAGCCGCCCAGTCACATCCCCGCGGATCGAGGTAAAGCCCGCGAGCGGCACCTCGACTGCGATGGTCGCCGGCGACGTCGCGGTCGGGCCGACAGTCGGTTCGGTCGGTGCGGTTCCGAGCGGCGACACGACCGGGCCGGTCCCCGGCGGCGGCGATGCAGCCGGGCCCGACGTCGCGCTCGCCGACCGGTCGCTACCGCCCCGGCGCGCCAGCAATGCTCCCGCCGCCCCGGCGGCCCCGGCGGCGCCGGCGACCAGCAACGCGCGCCGGCCGATTCGCTTCGTCGAGCTCGGCATTGCCGTCGCCAGTGGTGCGCGTGGAACGGCGGACGCGGCAGGCGCCTCGGCGAGAGCAGGGATCACCGATCGCACCGCTCCGGCAGCGATCGCCAGGTCGGGATCGACGTCCACTGCAACCGGCCGTCCCGACAGACGCGCCACCGTCGAGCGCACGATCGGCAAGCGGGTCGAGCCGCCGGCGAGCACGACAGCCTCGAGGTCGGCAAACGTTCGACCGACGGAACGCAGCGATGTCTCGACGAGGCGAACGGTCGCTTCGAGCCTCCCGGCGATCTCGCGATCGAGATCGGCGCGAGCGATGACGACAGTCGGCGGCAGACTGCCGATGCCGAGCGGAACGGTGGCTTCGCCGTCGGTCGCCAGGAGCTCCTTCGCCTGGCGAACGTGCTGCAGCAGCGTGTGCAACGAACGTCGAACAGCGACGTCGGAGCCGTCGAGGCGCCGCAGCGCGCCGTTGACACGGGCATCGACCTGATCGAACAGGGCCTCATCGAAGTCGATGCCGCCGAGCTGCTCGAGACCCATTGGTTCGCCGACGATCTGCCAGCCACGCGGTCCCTGCTCGACGAGTGCGGTATCGAACGTGCCGCCGCCGAGGTCGTAGATGGCCAGCAGCGCGCCATCGCTCACCGGACGGCGGGCCACGTACTCCCATGCAACCGCGACGGGCTCTGGCAGCAAGGTGACGATGGGAGCCAAGCCATGCGCCGCCGCTTCCAGCAGGCTGCGCCGATAGTCGTTGTAGGTGGCCGGGTGGGTGACGACGAGGTGGTCGATCGGCAGACCCAACCGCTCGATGGCACGGCCCACCACCTCGGTGAGCAGCATCCGCGTCAGCTCGTCCGCGCGCACATCGATGCCGAGATGCAGCGGCACCGGGTCGCCGAAGCGGCGCTTGAAGGCCCGGGCATACCGATGCGGTTCGCCGACGGCACGTGCGTCTGCAGCGACCCCGGTCAAGACGGTCCCGTGGTCGCGCACAAACACCGTTGACGGCATGGTCGCCGAGCCGTTGCCGAGGTTGACCGTCTCGAGTCGACCATCGACCGACGCCACTGCGGCCGTGAACGTGGTTCCGACGTCGACACCGAGGATCACGTGCGCGGGCATGCGTTCCGGACGCAACGGCAGTCGCGGCATGACGCGGTGAACCGTTCGGCAGCGCTCGGCGTACAGCGATCCGAACCTCGAGGCGTCACCCGTGCGGGCTAGCCTCCGGGTCCACACGAAGACACAACCTGACGGGCCGAAACAAGGAGACAGCCCGTGAGGCGGACCGTACTGGTGATCGTGGGAACCGTGGCGTTGGCCGCATGCGGTGGAGGCAGTGGCGCCAAGCTCGCCGTGCCCGACTCGGCTTCGCCGCGCACATCGGACTCGACGGTCGCGAGCGACGGCTCGACGACCACCGTCGCCGACACGACGACGACGGTGGTGGTCACCACCACCACGCAACCGTCGAAGATGCCGGACCTCGTCGGCGCGACGCTCGCCGATGCGAAGGCCGAGCTGACCGATCTCGACGTGGCCGATGTGCGCATCACCGAGGTCGAGCACGTCACGGCCCCCGGGACGGTGCTCGATCAGGTGCCGAGCGCAGGCAGTCGCATCACCGGCCCCGTCGACCTCACCGTGACCAAGGCACTCCCGCCGATGGCCGAATGGGCGGGCAAGCTCGTGGCCGAGGCGCAGACGTACTTCGACGAGCGCGGCGTGACCGTGACGATCGAGGAGGTCCTCGACGACACCGTGGCCGACGGGACGATCATCTCGTCCACCCCAGCCGCCGGTCAGTCCATCGGCTCCGAGGTCAAGCTCTCCGTCGCCACGACACCGACAACGAAGTTCCTCGGTGAGTATGGCGTCGTCGACGACTGCGGTCTCCAGTACGGCGACATCAGCGTCAACGGGTCCACGCAGCTCGACAGCACCTACTGGGCGAGCCACTCGTGGGGCTCCGGCTCATCCACCTGCGAGTTCGATCTCGGCCGCGACTGGAGCCGCATCAAGGGGTCCATCGGCATCTGGGACGGTTCCGACTCGGCGTTGCAGTGTCGGGTCGAGATCTTCGCCGACGGCACCGCCGTGTTCGACCAGACCGCGTGGCTGGGGATGCTCGCCCCGTTCGAGATCGACGTCACGAACGCGCTTCGCGTGAAGATCGTCGTCACCAGCAATCGCTTGGACGGATCGTGCGTGCTCGCCACCGCTCGATTCGTCGGGTCGGGGTCTGGCGACTGACCGCGGCTCAGTCGGGGGCGGTCTTGCCGAGGACTCGTTGGAGTGCGGCGATGTCGGTCTCGGTGAGACGTTGGGCGAACTGCTGCTGCACCAGGCGGCGGTAGGTGACGTTGGCATCGCGCCACACCAGCCGGCCCTCGCGACTCAGGGTGACGGTGACGGCACGACGGTCATCCGGGGTCGGCGTTGCGGCCCGGGTGACCAAGCCGTCCTCCTCCATGCGGTCGAGCCGGCGCGAGAACGACGAGGGGACCTCGTCGAGCTCGGCGCACAGCTGACCGACGCGCTGCGACCCGCCCGCGACGCGCAACGAGCTGAGCACCTCGAAGTAGGCCAGCGACAGGTCGTGCACCTCCACGAGCTCGGCATCGATCCGTCGACGAACCGTCTCGGCGGTGGCCGCGAACGAACGCCACAGCGCCACTCGTTCCGCGTCGAGGCGGGGCAAGGGTCAGGCCGTGGCCTTGAGCGCTGCGCCGAACGCGGCGAGGGCGAGGTCGATCTCGTGCTCGTCGACCACCAGCGGCGGCATCCAGCGCAGGCACGTGCCGTAGGTACCGGCGTTCATCAGGATCATCCGACCCTCATCGAGGCAGTGGGCCTGGATCGCCGCAACGCGCGCCGCGTTGGTGAACTCGGTGCCGACCATCAGGCCCGGGCCACGCACCTGCACGAGGTCGGTGTGCTCGCGCTGCAACTCGGTGAAGCCGGCGCGCAGCTGATCGCCGCGGGCGTTGACGTTCTCCAGGAACGCGGGGTCCTGCATCAGCTCGATCGTCGCCAGCGCTGCCGCGCAGCCCATGGCGTTGCCGCCGTACGTGCCGCCGTGGCTGCCCTTCGGCCACTTGTCGTCGAGCTCGCGACGGGTGCCGAGCGCGGCGAACGGGAAGCCGGAGGCAATGCCCTTGGCCATGCAGATGATGTCCGGCTCGATGTCGTAGTGCTCGACGGCGAACAGCTTGCCGGTGCGGCCGAAACCGCTCTGCACCTCGTCGGCGACGAACAGGATCCCGTGCTGACGGCACCGTTCGACGATGCCGTGGATGAACGCCGGCGGCGCAGCGATGTAGCCGCCCTCGCCGAGCACCGGCTCGAGGATCGCCGCCGCGGTCTCCTCTGGCGCGGTGAGCGACTTGAGCAGATGATCGAAACCGGCCAGCGCGCGAGCGACCTCGGCGTCCTGGTCCTCGACCAGCGGATCCGGGTAGGGCGCCACGAACACGCCGGCGGGCAGCGGCGAGTGCCCGGCGCGGTAGCCGGTCTTCGACGTCGTCATCGCCATCGTCATGTGCGTGCGGCCGTGGAAGCTGCCGGCGAAGACGATGATGTTCGGCCGCTTCGTCGCCTGCTTGGCCAGCTTCACCGCGGCCTCGGTGATCTCGGCGCCGGAGTTGGCGTAGAAGAACGTGTCGATGCTGCCGGGCGTGATCTCGGCGAGCTTGGCCGCCAACGGCTCCAGCAGGTCGTGGCGGAACACGTTGACCTGAGCGTGGATGAACCGCTGGGCCTGGTCGGCAATGGCCTTGGCCACGTGCGGGTGGGCGTGGCCCGTGGAGTTCACGGCGATGCCGGCGGCGAAGTCGAGGTACTCCTCGCCGTCGACCGTGGTGACCCAGCAACCGTGGCCGCTGGCCACCTGCAGCGGCGTGACCGAGAACCAGACTCCTGACAGGTGCGACGTCGTCGTCATGCGCCAATGGTAGGCGCCCGCCAAATGAGCACGGCGCAGGCGCGAGACTGGCGCGATGGGGGATGTGATGCACGCACCGTTGGAGATCGAACGCGTCGCTGGATCGCTCGGCGCGTACGTGCGCGGGCTCGACCTGCGCGCGCCACTCGCACCGGCTGAGATGGGAGCGTTGCGCCAGGCGTTGCGCGACCACCTCGTCGTGTTCCTGCCCGAGCAGCACATCGGGCTCGACGAGCTGGAGCGCTTCACCGACGAGATGGGCGGCCGCGACATCACCCCCTACGTCACGCCGGTGGCCGGGCGGCCGTACGTGATCCGCGTCATCAAGGAGCCGGGCGACGAGCTCAACTTCGCCAACGCGTGGCACACCGATCTGTCGTACCTCCCGGCGCCGCCGTCGTTCACGATCCTGCACGCGTGGGAGGTCCCGCCGTTCGGCGGCGACACGATCTGGGCCAACCAGTACCTGGCCTACGAGACGTTGCCGGCCGAGCTGCGCGAGCAGCTGCTGACCCTGCGCGGCGTGCACAGCGCGGGGCCGGCGTACGGCACCGGCGGCTTCCTCGAATCGGTTCAGAGCAAGACGTCGATGGCGATCGAGCCGTCGGCCGACGCGCACGGCGTGCACGTGCACCCGATGGTGATCCGCCACCCGGAGACCGGCCGTGCCGCGCTCTACGCCAACCCCGTCTACACGGTGGGCATCGAGGGATGGACGCAGGAGGCCGCTGCACCGCTGATCGCCCGCCTGGCCAAGCACGCGGTGCACGAGAACTTCACCTGTCGCCTGCGCTGGCAGCCGCACATGATGGCCATCTGGGACAACCGCTGCACCCAGCACCTGGCGGTGAACGACTACGCCGGGCACCGCCGGGAGATGTTCCGCACGAGCGTCAGCGGATCCGCTCCCGTTGCAGCGGGGGCCTGACCACGTACAGTCGAACCATGCGTTCGGAGTGGTCGCGACGATGCGGCGTCTTCCTGGCGGCGGGTCTGTTGGTCTCGCTCGCGGCGTGCACGTCCGACGACGGCCCGCCGAAGGTCACCCCCGACGGTGCGTACAGCGCCGTCGTTCGTTGGATCACCACCGATCAGCTACCGGCGCCGATCGACGACACCGTGCCGATCATCTACATCGCCACCGAGGACGGTTCGGCCATCGGTGCGGGCACGCAGGCAGCAGTCGCACGCGACACGGTGGACGAGGCGACGGTGCGCTTCGCCGACGATCGTGACGACGCGCTCGAGCTCGACACCGACCTGCAGCCGGTGAAGGACGCCGGCGTCCTGGTGACCTTGGAGCCGATCGAGGACGAGCACTTCAGCGTCGAGCACCTCACCCTCACGCTGTACTCGGACGCCGAGCACACGACCGCCTGGGAGCTCACCGTCAGCGCGACGTCGTCCGGCGTCACGGTGACGGAGGCGACGGAACAGCCACCGGGCTGATCAGCTCGCGAGCGATGGCGATCGCCTCGGTCGCCATCGCCTCGTCGACCGGTTCGCTCGGGTCGAGCGCGACGCGGCGCAAACGATCGAGCTCGTCACGCCGCGGGTGTGCCGCGATCTCGTTGTGCGCCAACTGGGCCAGGTCGACGGCGGCCGACGCGTCGACGATCGCCGCACGCGCGCTCCCACCGTCGCGCAGGTCGTCCGCTGCGGCGAGGCGGTTGATCGCCGGCTGCAGCGTGGCCAACCCCGACTCCTGCTCGAGCCGCCGTGCCGCTTCGAACGCGCGCACGAACACCACGAGGGCCGGAAGGTAGATCACGCTGAGCACGGCCATGCTCGCCTCGGCCGGCAGCACCATGGGTGTGGCGATCACCGCACCGGCGACGTAGGCGAGCGAGAAGCGGGTCTCGTAGCGGGCACCGGCGCGGCCACGAGAGGCGGCCGGGGCGCGGGACTGCAGCAGGCTGTCGAACGAGTGCCGGCCGAGCGTGGTGGACAGCCCGATCAGCCCGCCCACGGTGAGCAGCAGCGGCCGCGACACGCCCAGGATCCCGACGATCGCCAACGACGCCGGTGCCGCGATCGCCAGACCCAGCAGCGTCTGCTCGCGGAAGCGGCGGCGCAGCAGCGGGGTGACCACGTTGCCGAGGAACGCGCCAGCGCCGTAGATGCCGATGGCCGCGCCGTACACCCACGGCGGTTCGCTGGCGCGGCGCAGGGTGAACGCCATGGTGAAGACGAAGAAGCCGACCGCGCCGCGGATGGCCATGAACCCGATGGAGCCGACGAGCACCGTCGGCAGGTGCATCTCGGCGTACTCGACCGTGTGGTGCACGGGTTCGTCGGGCGGTCGGGTGTGCAGCCGCCAGATGACGACGGCGGCGATGACGAAAAGCACGGCGCCGACGCGCAGCACCCACGCCGCACCCACCCACGCCAGGACGCCGGCAGCGGACGAGCCGCCGATCGCGCCACACAACGTGCTCATCCGCGCCAGCGTCGCGTTGGTCGACACGAGGTGATCCGGGTCGTCGGTGACCAGCGGGACCAGTGCCTGCTTGACCACGCCGCTGGCCTTGCTGCTGATCAACAGCCCGATGGCGAACGCGTAGAACGACAGCTGGAACAGCGAGTTGGCGAGGAGCACGCAGAACACCGCACGCAGGAGGTAGCAGGCAGCAGCAACCCACTGCGGACGGCCGCGGAAGCGATCGACGGCGGGGCCGACGAGCGGCGCCAGCACGGCCAGCGGCGCCATCGTCACCAGCAGGTACAGCAGCACCTGCTGGCGGGAGGCCTCCGGGCTGAGGCTGAAGAACAGCGACCCGGCGAGCGACACGGTGACGTACGAGTCGGCCGCGGCCGCCACGCCGTGGGCGATGGACAGGCGCGCCGCGGCCGGCTGCCCAAGGGCCAGTTCGCGGAACCGTGCACGCACGCGACGATTGTGGCCCAATCCGGACGACACCGACGCGACGAGCGCCGTCGACCCGTGCGAGTGCACCATGCGGCACTGGTCCAGATGGATCAAACAATCGCTCAAGATCGCGTCAACCTCGGTCGATAAATGTTTTCGGTACAGGAATTCCTGTGCTGCGGATGTGTCATCAGATCGAACGGGCGACCCCGATGGGCGTCGGCGACGGGCACGGCCGGCGAAAGCGAACGGGTTGCACTGGTCACGACTCCCCCTCGGGGGAGCACGGATCAGCAAGCGCCCGTCCGGTGGAGCCGGTACGAGCCGGAGTCGACAAGCACCGGGCGAACCCGCGAGACGAGATGGCACTCCCGGAGCACATGAGTCTCGAATCGCGACACGGCACGACGCCACAGAAGGGCAATTCCATGAGGACCACGTTCGACCGGCGGCGCTTCCTGCTGCTGGGCGCGGGCGGAGCGGCTGCGGCGATCGCCGGTGGCGGCTCGGCGGGTGCCGCGGACCCGGAGTTCGCAACGGTGTGGCGCCTGTCGGCCGACTGGGGCTACCCGGTTCCGCCGAAGAGCCGAACCCGGTGCCTGTGCAGCGCGTGTCGCGCCCATGCTGCCAACAAGATCTACCTCAGCCGCGACGAGGCGATCGCCGGGCGCATCCATCCGTGCTGCGTCTGCCAGCCGTACAGCATCCAGCTGCTGACCACCGACGTCGCCGCACTCGCCGCGTTGACGACCGCCGGTTCAGCCGACCTGCGCACCGGTCCGGTGCGCACCGCGTTCGAGGACGCCGTCGCTCGGGCCCAGGAGCCACCACCACCGCCCCCGATCGAAGCGGCGCCGACCACAACGACCACGGCGTCCACGACGTCCACGACGTCCACGACCACCGCACCGACGACCACCGCGCCGACGACCAGTGCGCCCGCGACGACCAGTGCGCCCGGGACGACGTCGCCGACGATCATCGCGTCGCCGCCGGCCAACCCCCGCGACGTCGACGCTTCCTCGTCCAATGGCCGCGGCGAGCTGCCGGCCCACGCGGCCGTGCTGGGCGGCTCGCTGCCGCTGACGGGCACCGATCCGAAGGCCATCGGCGCGATCGCGACCGCGGCGATGTTCGCCGGGGCCGCAGCGATCGGCCTCGCCCGTCGACCCGCATCAGGCGGATCGACGGACGAGCAGTCCTGAACGGCGCTCAGGCGAAGGCAGCAGCCAGCACGTCGGCGTAGGTGTCGGCGAGGTGGAAGGTCATCTCGGCACGCACCTGCTCGGGCACGTCCTCGAGATCGGGTCCGTTGCGCTTCGGAAGCACCACCTCGGTGAGCCCGGCGCGGTGCGCGGCCAGCACCTTCTGCTTGACGCCGCCGATCGGCAGCACCTTGCCCTGCAGGGTGATTTCGCCGGTCATCCCGACCGTCGACTTGACCACCTTGCCGGTGAGCAACGAGACGAGAGCGGTCGTCATCGTCACGCCGGCCGACGGGCCGTCCTTCGGGACGGCGCCCGCAGGCACGTGCACGTGCACCTTCTTGTTCAGCTGGGCCGGGTCGATGCCCAGCTCGGCTGCATGCGAGCGCACGTAGCTGAGCGCGATGTGGGCGCTCTCCTTCATCACGTCGCCGAGCTGGCCGGTGAGGGCCAGGGTCGGCTCGCCGTCGACACCCGCCAGCGGAAACGCCGTGGTCTCGATGAACAGCACGTCGCCGCCGGCGCCGGTGACGGCCAGACCGGTCGCCACGCCCGGCACGTTGGTGCGCTCGGGCACCTCGTCGTCCACCTTCTGGCGGCCGAGCCAGGTGCGCACGTCGGGTACCTCGACCAGGACCGGCAGGTCGCGCTGGGTGGTGGCGACCGCGGCCGCCACCTTGCGACCGAGCTTGCCGAGCTCGCGCTCCAGTGAGCGCACGCCGGCTTCGCGGGTGTAGCCGCTGATCGTCGCCCGCAACGCGTCCTCGGTGATGGTCACCTCGTCGCCGGTCAGGCCGGCGCGGCGCAGCTGGCGAGGCAGCAGGTAGCGCTGGGCGATGAACACCTTCTCGTCATCCGTGTAGCCGTCGAGGCGGACCATCTCCATGCGGTCGAGCAGCGGGCCGGGGATCGTGTCGGCGACGTTGGCGGTGGCGATGAAGACCACGTCGGACAGGTCGAGCTCGACCTCCAGGTAGTGGTCGCGGAAGGTGTGGTTCTGCGCCGGGTCGAGCACTTCGAGCAGTGCCGCGGTGGGGTCGCCGCTCCAGCCGCCGGGGCTGAGCTTGTCGACCTCGTCGAGGAGCACGACGGGGTTCATGCTCCCGCCTTCGATGATGGCCCGCACGATGCGGCCGGGCTGGCTGCCGACGTAGGTGCGCCGGTGACCGCGGATCTCGGCCTCGTCGCGCACACCGCCGAGCGACACGCGCACGAAGTTGCGGCCCATCGCTCGGGCGATCGACTCGCCGAGGCTGGTCTTGCCGACGCCGGGAGGCCCGACGAGGGTGAGCACCGCGCCGGCGCCGCGAGCGCCCGGCTCGTCGACGATCTCGCGGTCGGCGCGCAGCTTGCGCACGGCCAGGAACTCGACGATGCGATCCTTCACGTCGGTGAGGCCGTAGTGGTCGGCGTCGAGCACCTCACGCGCCGCGGTGAGGTCGAGGCGATCCTCGGTGCGCTCGCTCCACGGCAGCTCGAAGATGCGGTCGAGCCAGGTGCGGATCCAGGCGTGCTCGGGCGACTGCTGGCTCGTGCGCTCCAGGCGGTCGATCTCCTTGGCGACGAAGTTGCTGACTTTCTCGGTGAGCTGAGCGGCGTCCAACTTGGTGCGGTACTCGCCGACGACGTCGTCGTCGCCTTCACCGAGCTCCTTGCGGATCGCGGCGAGCTGCTGGCGGAGCAGGTACTCGCGCTGCTGCTTGTCGACGCCTTCGGTGACGTCGTGGCGGATCTGTGCGGTGACCTGCAGCTCGGCCAGGTGGTCCTTGGCCCAGTGGCTGACGATGTCGACGCGCTCGGCCACGTCGACGGTGGCGAGCACCTGCGCCATGTGGTCCTGCTCCTCGTCGCTCCAGGCGGTGACGGCGTCGGCCAGCGCGCCGGGCTCGGCAACGGTGCGCAGGATCTCCGGCAGGCGGCGGCTGTTGCGCAGCTTGGCGATCTCCTCGAGCACGACGCGCAGCTCGCGGGTGGCGCCCTCGGTGCGCGGCGTGGGCCGCGGGTCGGTGAGCAGCTCGACCTCGACGTGGTCCGCGCCGCGCTCGCTGGCGTGGACAGACACGATGCGAGCCCGGCTCTCGGCCTGGACGATGGCGGCCGGATCGCCGTTGGGCAGCGAGCCGGTGTTGGGGATGCGAGCGATCACGCCGATCGTCGGCGTGCCCGTCTCGGTATCGGGGTGGCGCAGCACGAGGCGGCCGTCGCCGGACTGGGCCGCCTGCACGGCGGCCTGCGCACCGGCCGAGGCGAGGGTGACGGTGAAGACCGTGCCCGGCAGGACGACGGCGGGCACTTCGAGGACCGGAAGGGTGACCAGGCGAGTCGTCGCGCTGGTCGCTTCGTCATTGCCGAGTAGATCAGTCATGAATCGGAGGGTAGCGACAGAAAACTTGCGTCGCTACGGCTCAGCTTTTCTGCCGTGTGCTGCATGCCACGCCTCCGCCGGGAATAGATCCGCGCACCGATCCACCCAGCTCAGTGGAGGGTTTCACGCCCACCCGGGCGCGCTCCAAACCCTCCACCCAGGCTCAGCGGAGGGTTCTACGCCCACCCGGGCGCGCTCCGAACCCTCCACCCAGGTTCAGCGGAGGGTTCCACGCCCACCCGGGCGCGCTCCAAACCCTCCACGCCGCTTCGTCACGTGACGATTCGCAAGGGTGTTGTCAGGGGCGGTCGATGCCGGCGACGGCCAGGGCGTCGGACCAGCTGACCCGCTCGGCCAGCAGGCGCCGGAACGGCATCACCCGCTTCGGCATGCTCACGCCGAGCACGCCCCGCAGGCGACCGCCGTAGCCGTAGAGCGCGGCAAACGCGCCGTCGAGCGAGCCCTCGAACACGACCACGTCGTCGTCGCCATGGGCGCGGCCGACGAACTGGATGCGGCTGTCGAACTGGTCGCTCCAGAAGAACGGCACCGGCGCGTAGGGCACCGGCTCCTCGCCCGCCGCGACGCGGAGCAGGTTGCTCGCCGCCGCCGCGCCTTGCTCGGCCGCGTTCGTCCAGTGCTCGACGCGCATCTCCTCGCCGTCGTCGCCGAACAGCGGGTTCACCCAGCGGGCCAGATCGCCGGCCGCGTAGACGCCAGGGAAGCCGGCGTTCAACGTCGAATCGCACACGACGCCGTCGCGCAGCTCGAGCCCGCTGCCGTCCAGCCACCCGATGGCGGGCACGACACCGATGCCGACGAGGACGACATCAGCCGGCACGACGGTCCCGTCGCCGAGGCGCACGCCCTCGACGCTCGAGTCACCCTCGATGCCGGCGACCTGCACACCACAACGAACGTCGACGCCGTGTCGAGCGTGCACCGACGCAACGGCCGCGCCCATCTCGGCACCGAGGCCGCGGATCAACGGAGCCGGCGCACCTTCGAGCACCGTCACGTCGCAGCCGCGCGTGCGCGCCGTCGCCGCTGCTTCGAGGCCGATGAACCCGGCGCCGATGACCACCACACGAGCACCGTCGACCAGTCGCGAGCGCAGCGCGAGCGCGTCGTCGAGCGTGCGCAGCTCGTGCACGCCGGCGATCTCCGGTTGGCCGGGCAGGCGTCTCGTCGACGTGCCCGTCGCCAGCACGACACCGTCACCGACGAGCTCGGTGCCGTCGGCCAACGTGACCGTCCGCGACGACGCGTCGAAGCCGGCCGCTGCGATGCCGAGCCGCAGATCGAGCTGCAGGCTCTCGAAGTCGTCGGGCTTGCGCAGGTGGATCCGCTCCGCCTCCCACTCACCGGCCAGCAGCTTCTTGCTCAGCGGCGGACGGTCGTACGGTGCGTGCGTCTCCGCTCCGACGAGCGTGATCCGGCCGGTGAAGCCGTCGGTGCGCAACGTCTCGCAAGCGCGCAAGCCGGCCAGCGATCCACCGACGACGATGACGTGTTCGAGCGAGGCCATCAGACGACCGCGTCGATCGAGGCCCGCAGGGTGACGACGAGCTGGTCGATCTCGTCCTCGCTGATGACGAACGGAGGAGCGATCATCACCGCGTGCGGCACCGGCCCCGAGCCGGCCGGGTAGACCCACAGGTCGCGCTGCATCGCCGCGCCGACCACCGCGTCGTGGCTGATGTTCAGCTCGAGGCCGTAGAAGAGGCCCCGACCGCGCACCTCGACGACCGCGGGGTGGTCGTCGAACTCGTGGTGCAGCCGCTCGCCGAGCACGGCGCCGACCTTCGCGCAGCGCTCGACCAGACCTTCTCGTTCGAGGATGTCGAGCACGGCCACCGCGCCGGCGCACGCCGCGTCGTTGCCGGTGAAGGTGAAGAACATGAACCCGGCGCCGCGCAGCAGTTCGGCGACATCGGCACGCGTGGCAACCGCGCCGATCGGCACGTAGCCGCCACCGAGGCCCTTGCCGCCGACGATCACATCGGGCTCGAACGGGAAGTGCTGATGGCCCCAGTTCAAACCGGTGCGCCCGTAGCCGCACATCACCTCGTCGCTGATGATCAGGATGTCGCGCTCGCGACACAGCTCGGTGACCGCGCGCCAGTAGTCGTCGCTTGCCGTGAGGCAACCGCCGGCCGCGCCGGTGATCGGCTCGGCGATGAACCCGGCGATCGTGTCGCCCTCGCGCTCGAGCGTCGCGGCGAGGTCGGCCGGGTCGTTCCACGACACGTGGGGGAAGTCGAGCAGCATCGGTTCGTAGCCCTTCTGGCGACCGGAGTGGCTGCCGGCGGCAAGGGTCGCCAGTGTCATGCCGTGGTAGCTCGGGTGGCGACCGACCACCTTCCAACGCTGCGGGCGGCCCTTGGCCACCTGGTAGGCGCGGGCCAGGCGGATGGCCGAGTCGGTGCTCTCGCTGCCGCCACTGGTGAGGAACAGCTGGGTGAACCCGTCGGGCAGCCACGACTCGACCATCCGGTCGACGAGCGCCAGTCGATGGGTGGAGGGCCACAGCGGAATCGAGTAGGCGCCGTCGCGCAGCGCTTCGCCCACGGCGTCGGCCACCTCGTTGCGACCCCACCCGATGTTGCCGACGATCGCCCCGCCCGCACCGTCGAGGATCTTGCGCCCGTCGGCCGTGTGCAGGAACACTCCAGACCCACCGGTGATCGTCGGATGGTCGCCCAGATGGGGCACGAACGAGTACCGCGAATCACGAGCCATGCGCTCAGTGTGTCAGCTGGGCGACCTCAGTCGATGGGGTCACCGTCGGCAACGTGGTGCCGGAACATCACCGACAGGCGCGGGCCGGCGACGTGCGCCACCTTCGGCACGCCGTGCTGCCACTGGTGCTGGCACGCCCCGCCCATCACGAGCAGATCGCCCTGCCCGAGCATCCAGCTCATCGAGCTGCCACCACCCACGGGACGCATCTGGAATGGACGCGGTGCACCGAGGCTGATGATGACCACGACCGGGTTCTCCTGCTCGAAGCGCTCGCGATCGCCATGCCAGGCCACTGAGTCGCGGCCGTCGCGGTAGAGGTTGCAGCCGATGGTGTCGAACGGCCGGTCGTAGTGCCGGCTCAGCGCCTGGGCCGCCGCAGCGAACACGGGCACGCCATCGGCGAGCTCCGTTGCCGCGTCACCCGCGGCCCAGGCTGTGAGCCGCGGCTCGGGGAGGCGGCGGTCATACATCGTCACCTCGCGCTGCCGCCATGGCAGTCGGGCGACGAGATCGGCGAAGAGGACGTCGGCACCGGTGAGCCAGCCCGGTTGGTGGTCGACCCAGCTGTCGGCGTCGAGCCAGGTCCGCATCAGCCCACCGAAGGAGGCATCGACGGCCGGCTCTTCGAAGGCGAACAAGCACTGCTGCCAGATGAGCGCAGCGGTGTCGTCGGGATCGATCGTGTGGGTGTCAACAAGTGCCATCACTTCAGCCTCGCGCGTCGAACACCTGTTCGCAAGCGCGTCTGAGTGCCGGACCTGGTGGACTGGGCGGATGGAGCCCACGCCGGTCGACGATGCGAACGACCCGCGCCTGGATGACTACCGGGCACTTCCCGGGCGCAGCGATCGCTCCGGACCCGTGATCGTCGAGGGTGCGACCACCATCGAGCGCCTGCTGACCTCGCCGTTGACGCTGCGGTCGGTGCTCGTCACACCCAAGTCGTTGGAGCGACTCGGGCCCCACCTCGCCGGCGTGACCGCTCCGATCTACGTGCTCGACCAGGAGCAGATGAACGACGTCGTCGGCTTCAACATCCACCGCGGCGCAGTGGCGTCGGCCGAGCGACTGCCGAACCCGAGGCTGGGCGAGATCGCCGCAACAGCCAAGCGCCTGGTCGTGCTCGAGGGGTGCAACGACAACGAGAACCTCGGCGCCATCGCCCGCTCCGCTCGCGGCCTCGGCATCGACGCGCTGGTGCTCGACCCGACCTGCGCCGACCCCTTCGCCCGACGCGCCGTGCGCGTCTCGATGGGCGAGATCCTCCACCTCCCCGTGGTTCGCTGCGACACGTGGCCCGACCCACTCGCAGCGTTGCACGCCGCCGGCTTCGAATCGTGGGCCCTCACCCCGTCGGCGACCGACGACATCCGCGACCTCGTCGTGCCCGAGCGACTCGCGCTCGTCGCCGGCACCGAAGGCCCTGGCCTGTCGGCGGCGGCGCTCGACGCGGCGACGCGACGGGTCGGCATCGCGATGCGCAGCGGCGTCGACTCGCTCAACGTCGGCCACGCGCTGGCGATCGCAATGGCGGCCACCACACGCTGATCGTGCGCGACGGGAACACGCGCCGCTGGCCCGACGTTGCGGGCACACGTGCGTCAGTCCGTTCGAGTCCTCCTGTTGTCAGCCCTGCCGATCGTGCGGTCCCTGCCGCGCCCAGAGGTAGACGGCCGATGTGAACGAAGCGAGCCCCGGCCAGGTCCGACGGTCGGCTCGTGACAACGCAACCGCCTCGGGTCCTGCAGCTCCGCCTCGTCGTCGAGGCTGAGGACTTCGACGAGGCCCTCGCCTTCTACCGCGACGTGCTCGGCCTGCGCGAGCAAGCGGCGTTCGAGGGCGAGGGTGATGCCCGCGTGGTGATCCTCGACGCCGGTCGGGCCACGCTCGAGCTGGCCAACCCGGCGCAGAAGCGGATGATCGACGACGTCGAGGTCGGACGACAGGTCGCGCCAAAGATCCGCGTCGCCTTCGAAGTGGTCGACTCGACCGCGACGACCAATGCCATGGTCGAAGCCGGCGCGACGCTCGTCGCGCCACCGACTGTCACCCCATGGCGATCACTGAACGCCCGCCTCGACGGCCCGGCTGGTCTGCACATCGGTCTCTTCCAAGAGCTCGAGTCACTCGACGAGCGAGCGCAGCAAGACGGCTTCGGCACCGCCGCCACCCGCGACTGATCAGCACCGACGAGCGCGATCACGATCAGGCGCTGCAGCGCTCGCTCCGTCCGCTCAGGCCTCGGGCCGACGACGACGAACGACCCATGTGATGACACCAGCGATGCAGCACGCGATGAGCAGCGCCACGAAGAAGTCCGTGCGAAAGCCGTGCAGCTCGCGGTTCACCCTGTCTTCTTCGGAACCCGTGGACTTCCCGCCAGCGCCGAAGCAGCCCATGAGCAGAACGATCCCACCAGTGAGCGCGCTCAACCCGGCACCGAGCGTGGACCGACCCTGCGATCGTCGTCGAGATGCGACGAACGTGCCGACTGCGATCAGGAGGGAGGATGCGAGCACCCACCCGATCGCGAGCACGAGCGCATCGCGGCGATCCTTCACCACGGCCCGAACGACCCAACCGCTGAGCGCCCCAAGTGCAGCCATGACGGCGAGCGCGACGAGCCCGAACGCGATGGCGAACGGCCACATCCGTTGCCGCGACCGCTGTCGTCCTTGCGCCACGGCGGAGACGCTACGACTCGACGCCGAGAGACGGATCAGTCCACCGACGCACCTCGGAGCAGGAGCACGGCGTGCCGCAGCACGTCGAGCAGCTCGGCGCGATCGAGCTTCGCCACGAACGGAACGCCGATCTCGGCGCGTGGCTCGTGGTCGGGGCACCAGAACTCGGTGGTGATCGCCATCTGGCCATCGAGCTCGAAGAGGAACGTGGTGAGGTTGTCCGTCGTCGGTCCCCAGTGCATGAACCAGAACCGTTCGGCACCGCCGATGTCGTCGCCACGGTGAGTCGTCGACCGGCGAGCCAGATGTCGACGGTGCGGAGCCCGCCGTCCTCGGCGCCGATCTCGAACGCCAACCGGCTGGGATCTCCGACGAGGTCCGCCATGGTGGAGACGAGGGGAATCGAACCCCTGACATCTACCTTGCAAAGGTAGCGCTCTGCCAACTGAGCTACGTCCCCTCGCCATCTCGCGATGGGGCGGCGCCAGGATAGCGGCAGCTCGACAGCGGCTGCACGGGTCCGATTTCCTAACGTGCCCGCCATGACGTCACCCCAGCGCCCCGGCGGCCGCTTGCAGTTCGGCACCTTCCTCGCCCCGCACCACCCCCTCGGCGAGAGCCCGACCCTGCAATTCCAGCGCGACCTCGACTTCGTCGCCCACCTCGACCGGCTCGGCTTCGACGAGTTCTGGTGCGGTGAGCACCACTCCAGCGGATGGGAGACGATCGCCTCGCCGGAGATGTTCCTCGCCGCCGCAGGCCAGGTGAGCCACACGATCCGCCTCGGCACCGGCGTCGTCTCGCTCCCCTACCACCACCCGTTCAACGTCGCCCAGCGCATGGTCCAGCTCGACCACATGACCCGCGGTCGCGCCATGTTCGGCAGCGGCCCGGGCGCATTGCCGAGCGATGCGCGCACGTTGGGCATCGACCCGATGGTGCAGCGCGATCGCCAGGACGAGGCGATCGGCGTGATCATGCGCCTGCTGCGCGGCGAGGACCGCTTCAGCCACGAGAGCGAGTGGTTCACGCTGAACGACGCCGCCCTGCAGATCCTGCCGGTGCAGGAGAACATGCCGATGACCGTCGCCTCGAGCATCTCGCCGTCGGGCATGCAGCTGGCCGGCAAGTACGGCATCGGCGCGCTGTCGATCGCCTCGACCTCGAGCGAGGGCATCGCCGCCCTGCCGACGCAATGGAGCTTCGCCGAGGAGTCCGCCGCGCAGCACGGACAGACCGTCGACCGCAGCACCTGGCGCGTGATGATGAGCTGGCACCTCGCCGAGACCAAGGAGCAGGCCCGCGCCGAGGCCGTGCACGGCCTGCACCGCTGGCACAACGAGTACAACGTCCACGTCCTCGGCCGGCCCGGCGCCGCACGCGTCGAAGATCCGTGGGAGCTGCTCGACCAGGTCACCGCGACCGGTGCATCCGGTGGTGGCGCCGCGGTGGTCGGCACCCCCGACGATCTCATCGCAGCCATCCGCAACATGCAGGAGATCACCGGCGGCTTCGGCGTCGTGCTCGGCTTCGCCAACGACTGGGCCAACCGCGAGGCCATGTTCCGCTCGTGGGAGCTGATGGCCCGCTACGTCATCCCCGCGGTCAACGGCACGTTCCGTCCGCTGCAGGCATCAGCGGACTACCTCACCGCCAACAAGTCGGAGCTGATGGCCGGCGCGTCGAAGGCCGTGATGAGCAAGATCATGGGACACGAGGGCGCCGCCAAGGCGATGGCGACGACCATGCAGCAGATGGCCGCGGCGCGGGAGAAGCAGGAGAACGACCCGACGTTCCGCCCCGGCGCCGGCTTCCCCGGACAGGACTGACGAGGGCGGCGCTAGGCCGCGGCGTCGGCGATCGCGGTGACCGGCTCGCAGACGGCGCGAGCGCCGTTGACCGAGACCGTGACGCGGTCGCCGGGGCTGTACGTCGTCGCACCCGTGCCCGAGGTGTGGGCCGAGACGAGCTTGTCGATCACGTCGAGGCGCACGGTGACGATCGTCGCCGCGCCCTGGAACGTGACCGCGGTGACCGACCCGGGCAGACCCTGGTCGACGACGTCGCCGATGGTCACCTCTTCGGGACGCACCAGCAGCACAACCGCACTGGCGTCGCGCTGGCCGGCAGCGGCGGGCGTGGGGACCACGTAGCCGCCCTGCACCTCGACGGCATCGTTGCCGCGCACCACGCCAGGAAGCTCGTTCATCGAGCCGACGAAGCGGGCCACGAACGCCGTCGACGGGTGGCGGTACACGTCGACCGGCTTGCCGAGCTGCTCCAGGCGACCGTTGGACATGACGCCGATGCGGTCGCTGATCGCCAGTGCCTCCTCCTGGTCGTGGGTGACGAACAGGGTGGTGATGCCGAGCTCGGTCTGGATGCGGCGGATCTCGTCGCGCAGCGTCGTGCGCACCTTGGCGTCGAGCGCGCTGAGCGGCTCGTCGAGCAGCAGCACCTGCGGGCGCACGGCCAGGGCACGAGCCAGGGCAACGCGCTGCTGCTGACCGCCGGAGAGCTGGTGCGGATACCGACCGGCCATGGCTCCGAGCTGCACGAGCTCCAGCATCTCGCCGACGCGACGACGTCGCTCCGGCTTGTCGATGCCGCGCGTGCGCAAACCGAAGTCGACGTTGAGCGCCACCGTCAGGTTGGGGAACAGGCTGTAGCTCTGGAACACCATCCCCATGTTGCGCTTGTGCGCCGGAGTGCGGGTGATGTCCGCGCCGGACACGGTGACCGCGCCAGAGTCGGCGAACTCGAAGCCGGCAGCGATGCGCAACGCCGTGGTCTTGCCGCAGCCCGACGGGCCGAGCAGGCTGATCAGCTCGCCCTCGCGCACGTCGAGGTCGAAGCTCTCCAGGGCCACGTTGGTGCCGAACGTCTTGCGGACGGCGATGTAGTTGAGCGCGCTCATGCGGGTGTGGTGCTCCTGTGGAACGGGCGGATCAGAACATGGACGCGGCACGAGCCGCGCCACGCTTGCGAGTGAGGAACGTGAGCACGCCGAGCAACGCGGTCGTCGCGACGAGCGTGAGCAGGGCGAGGCCGATGCCACCAGCGGCGTGGCTGCCGTAGTACCGGTTGAGGAACGTCGGGAAGGTGTTCTTCAACAGCAGGCTGGCGATGGTGAACTCGCCGAGCACGACGGTCGCGGTGAGGAACGACGAGGAGATGATCGCCGTGCGCAGGTTGGGGATCAGCGCCCGCATCAGCGTCGTGCCCCATCCGGCACCGAGGCTGCGCGACGCATCGACGAGGGTCTTCACGTCGAGGGCGCGCACACCGGCGTCGAGCGCACGGAACGTGAACGGCAGGGCGAGCACGGCGTAGAACGGCACCAGCGAGTAGTCCGAGTTGAGGAACCACAGCGCATGCGGCTGCACGACGCGGATGCCGGCGACCAACGCCACCGGCGGCACCACGTACGGCAGGACCGTGAGGAACTCGATGAACGACCGCGCCTTGGGCATGCGGAGGTGGACCCACAGCGTGGTCGGCAGCAGCAGGGCGATCGTGAAGACCACCGTGCCGAGCGCCATGCGCAGGCTGAGGAACAGCGTCTCGCTGAACAGCGGATCCTTGAACGAGTCGGAGATCTGCGAGAACGACCACTTGTCGAACAGGTTGTGCCAGCCGAGCTGGATGACCGGCACGCGGAACTGCAGCGCGAAGCGCGCCATCGCGACCAACGGCAGGAAGAAGTACACCGCCGCACCGAGCAGCACGAGCAGTGGGCCGAGCAAGCCGAGCTTGCGGCTCGGCCGGCCGGCGGGACCGGGCGGGATCGGCACCGGCTGCGTCGGCGGACCGACCTCGGGCTCGAAGGCGGCGGTGCCCTCGGGCATGGCGATGATGTCGGGACCGGGGATGCTCACGACGTCCACCTCTCGGCTCGCTTGCGCAACATCCAGTAGATGCCCATGAAGACGATCATGACGATGACCATCCAGCTGGCGAGCGCCATGCCCAGCTGGTCCTGGCCGGCGTTGACGTCGCCGGTCAGGTAGAAGCGGATGCGCAGCGGCACCAGGTTCGACTTGTTGGTGATCACCGCCGCGGTCGCGTACGCCGAGAACGAGTTGGCGAACAGCAGGAGGAAGCCGCCGAGCAGCGACGGCGCCAGCACCGGCAAGCCGACGCGACGCCAGTACGTCATCGAGGTGCCGCCGAGGTTGGCGGCGGCCTCGCGCCAGGCGACCTTCAGCCCGTCGATCGCCGGCAGGGTGATCAGCACCATCAGCGGGATGTTGAAGTACGAGTAGATGGTGACCAGGCCCCACGTGTCGTCGAGGGAGAAGGCGTGGTCGTAGAGGTTGATCCCGAACCAGCCGTCGAGGATCTTGGTGCCGAGGCCCTGGCGGCCGAGCAGGGCGATGAACGCGAACGCCAGCGGCACGCCGCCGAGGTTGGCCGCCACGCCACTGAACGCAGTGACGAAGGTGCGCAGGAACTTGGGTCGGCGGATCATGGTGGCCGCGTACGCCAGCAGCCCACCGAGGACGACGCCGGCCAGCGCGGACAGCGCTGACAGCTTCACGGAGAACTTGAACGCGTCGAGGTTCTGGCCGGAGAACGCGTCCTTCAGGGCGCTGATGCCCCAGTGCCCGTCCTTGTCGACGAACGACTTGATGAACACGCTGATCGCGGGGACCAAGAGGAACAGCGTGAGGAAGGCGAGGAAGGGAACGAGACCGAGCCAGGCCCAGCTGCGTCGCTTCTTCGGAATGGCCGAGGGGGCCGCACCAGCGGTGCGGCCCCCTTCAGCAGTCAACGTGGCGGTCACGTCGGCGCCATCAGGCGTCGGCGACCATCGGGCCCCAGTTCTTGGCGAGCACATCAGCGGCTGCCGCGATCTGGGCGGGGGTGAGGAACTTGATCTGCGAGATCAGGTCGTCGGGCGGGAGGTTCTTCTTCGAGTCCTCCGTCACCTTGCCTGCATCGAGCAGCGACTGGTAGCGGGCCGGCATGGCGCCACCCTCGAGGTACCCGAGGGCACCTTCATCGCTGAGGATGTGCTCGAGCCACAGCTTCGAGCACGCCTGGTGCGGCGAACCCTTGACCACACCCTGCGAGTAGAAGCCGCCGTACACGCCATCGCTCGGGAAGTTGGTCTCGGCGGTGAGGCCGGCGTCTTCCAGCTGCGACTGCAGACCGGGCAGGTTGTAGCTCCAGTCGATGGCGATCGGGGTCTCACCGGAGACTGCCGTTGCCGGGGTGACGTCGCCGCTGCCCAGGTTGCCGGACGCCTTCAGATCGGCGAAGAACTGGATGCCGGGCATGATGTCGTCGGCGCTGCCGCCGTTGGCCAGTGAGGCAGCCATGACGCCGGCGAAGCCGGAGCCCGACTCACGCGGATCGCCGTTCAACGCAACGAGGCCCTTGTACTCCGGCTTCTTCAAGTCGGCGAAGGTCTTCGGTGCGTTGGGCACGATGGTCGTGTTGGTCGTGATGCCGATGACGCCGTAGTAGGCCGCGTACCAGTTGTGGTCCGGGTCCTTCAGACCGTCGGGCACGTCGGCGTCCACCGTTGCGGTGTACGGCTCGAACAGGCCTTCGTCGACCATCGACTGCGCGATGGCCGGGCTGACGTCGACGCTGTCGGGCTGGTCGTCCTGGCCCTTGAGGGTCTTGACCGCGTCCTGCTCGTCCTTCGACGAGCCGTTCGGGTTGGCGACCGGGTTCTCGACGCCCGGGTACTTGTCGCGGAAGCTCTGCAGGATGCCCTTGTAGTTGGCCCACTCGTCGGGCAGGGCGATCAGGTTGACCTTGCCCTCCGACGTGCAGTCAGCAGCAAGCGTGTCGAGATCGCCGCTGGCAGGTGCGTCGGTCCCGGTCGGGGTGGTGCCCGGGGCATCGGTGCCCGCCGGCGTGGTGCCCGGGGCCTCCGTGCTCGGCGCCTGGGTGCCCGGTGCGTTGGTCGCGGTGGAATCCTTGTCGTCGCTGCCGCACGCTGCCAGCGCCAGCATCCCGACGGCGAGTGAGGCCAGCAGCTTTCGGCTGGCCGTGCTCCTCATTGTCATGTTCTCCCCTTGTGGTTGGTGCCACCAGCAAAGCCCCCGCAGGTTTCGCCAGTGTGCGAGCGAACTGTACGCCAGGTGAACAGACGGTGAAGTCAAACCGTCGAAACGGTGCCGACCGGTCGGAGACGGCGTCAGTCGTCCTTCAACGCCACAGCGTTGGGGGTCACGTTCATCTTCGGTTCATACTCGGCCACCACGACGTTGCGCGCTTCGCCGAGGTACTTCGCCCGCAGCTCGGTGCGACACGAGGTGCATGGCCCGTAGAACTGCTCGTCGACCGCGTTGCTGCAACGCGGACAGGTGAAGCTGAGCGTCTCCACTCAGACGCTCGCCCAGAACTCGGTGAGCATCGCTGCGCCTGCGGCGGGGTCGCCGAGCATCCACCAGTGACCCTGGCCCGTGAGCTCGTGGGTGTGCGCGCCGAGCTGCGCTGCCATCTCGCGGGCGTAGTCGTGCGAACGCACGAACGGATCGTTGGGCGCGATGATCGCCAGACCCGGTGTGCGCGCCGCCGGCCCGAGCAGCTTGCCGGCCTCGGCCATCGCCGGCTGCGCCGCGCTGCGGTACAGCGCCAGGATGCAGCGGCCCATCTCCTCGTCGCCGGCCTCGACCAGCTTCGCGCCCGTGGCCCGCGGGATGCCGAGCATCTCGAGCAGCGCGATGCGGTCCTCGGCCGGCGCGTTGGCGTTGTTGACGAAGTACTCCTCGCCGGCATCGGGCGTCTGCCAGACCTGGGCGATGTCGTGCCACACGTAGTCCGGGTGGAACAGGCCGAGCACGTCGGACGCCCACGTGCGGGCCAGGTCGGGTCGCTCGCTCATCACCTGCATCACGAAGCCACCGCCCCAGTCGTGACCGACCAGGTCGATCGGGCCCTGCTCGTTGAGGGCCTCGAGCTCGGCGGTCAACCACGCCGCGTAGTCGTCCTTGGTGGCGCCGAAGTCGGGAGGGCTCGGGCGGCCGAAGCCGGGGAGGTGCAGGCACACGACGTCGTCGCGTTGCAGCTCGGCGAGCAGTGGCTCCCAGATGACGGGGGTCTCGGGGACCCCGTGGACGAAGACAGCAGTCATGGTTGCGAGTCTCGCACCCGCGAGCGAGCCGGATCGTCCAGCCGGCGATCAGCTGGCGATCAGCTGACGGCGGCGGCGTTCTTCAGCAGCTGACCGGCGAACGCGCCGGTGTGCACGCCGTGGTCCATGAACACCTCGCCGTTGACGAGCGTGTAGTCGTACCCCGTCGAGCCCTGCACGTAGCGACCCGCGCCGTGCGGGAAGTCGTACACGTACGACGGCGGCGGCAGGTGCAACGCATCGAAGTCGATGACGTTCACGTCGGCGAAGCAGCCGGCCACGAGGCGGCCGCGATCGGTGATGCCGAACAGGTCGGCGGTGTCGCTGGTCAATCGGCGCACCGCCTGCTCGATCGTCCAACGCTGGCGCTCGCGGATCCAGTAGGTGAGGAAGAACGTCGGCTGACTGGCGTCGAGGATCTGGCCGACGTGCGCGCCGGCATCGGCCAGGCCGAGCGTCACCAGCGGATCGTCGAGCATCTCCTCCACCGCGGACAGCTGCTGGTTGAGGAACGGGTAGCTCATCACCACCGTGCCGTCGGTCTCCAGCAGCAGCTCGATGTACGCCGCAGCGGCACTGATGCCGCGGCGATCGGCCTCCGCTGCGAGCGAGTTCTCCGGATCGAGGTCGTAGCGCGCGTCGATCGCACCGGACTTCGTGCTCTGGCCGACGATGAACAGCTGCCCGAGGTCGAGGCCCGGCTCGATCGCGTCGGCCTCGGCGATCAGCTTGGAGCGGAACGCAGCGTCGCGGATGGCGACCATCTTCTTGCCGTTGACGTAGCCACGCAGCGTCTTCCATGACGGGGCCCGATCGAACACGGTGCGCGTGTCGAGGCTGAACAGGATACCGACGCTGCGCGCCGTGGTCTGCGGCCGCACCGTCGCGCCGAGGAGGTTCTCCTCCTTGGCGAACTCGATGACGCGCGAGTACAGGTCGGGGCGGCTGTCGTGCTGGGTCAGCCCGAAGCTCACCGGGCGACCACTGCGACGGCTGACCTCACCCATCCACGCCAGCTCGGCGCGCGTCTTGGGCACGTCGACGTCGTCGCGCTCGCCCTCGCCGATGCGGCTGGCGCTCTCGAACACGCCGGCGCCGTGGCGGCCGAGCACGTCGGCGAACGCGTACAGCTCGTCCGGCTGGGCGTAGGTGCCGGGCACCGGTCGGCCGTCGGGCACCTTGTGCAGGTACGTCCGGCTGGTGGAGAAGCCGAGCGCTCCACCGCGCATCGCCTCGTCGAGCAGCTCGACCATCGTCGCCATGTCGTCCGCGGTCGGCTCGGCCTGGTCGAGCGCCCGATCGCCCATCGCGTACTGGCGCAGCGCGCAGTGGCCGACCATGCCGCCGACGTTGATGCCCTTCGGCATCCGCCCGACGCTGCTGAGGTACTCGCCGTAGGTCACCCAATCCCACGGCAGACCGCTCATGATCGCGTCGCGCGGGATGTCCTCGACGCTCTCCATCAGCTCGGCCAGGTAGGTGCGATCCTCCGGCTTGCACGGCGCGAACGTCACGCCGCAGTTGCCCATCACCACGCTCGTCACGCCGTGGTAGCAGCTGCTCGAACCCACCGGATCCCACGCCAGCTGCGCGTCCAGGTGGGTGTGGATGTCGACGAAGCCCGGCGTGACGAGCCGGCCGGTGGCGTCGATCTCCGTCGTGCCGGTGCCGCTGATGTGCGCGCTGACCTCGACGATGCGATCGCCGATGATGCCGACATCACCGATGAACCCGGGCGCGCCCGTCCCATCGATCACCGTGCCGCCGCGGATGACCACATCGAAGTCGCCCATCTCGCTTGCCCCTTCGTGCCTGCCCGAGTCCCGTCCGAGAACCCGGATGGGTGAACCTAGTGGCGCGCGTCACAGTTTTACGAGGTCGAACGTGTGACGATTTCGCGCTCGACGCGCGAATCCTGAGGCCCTCCTGACGATCGTCTCGCCTAGCGTCCGGTCATGACCAGCACGACGACGGACACGACGAGCGTGCACGGGACCTGCCACCACGACTGCCCGGACAGCTGCGGCTGGCAGGTCACGGTCGAACACGGCGAGCGCGGGCCGGTCGCCGTGCAGCTGCGCGGGAACCCCGACCACCCGTACTCCAAGGGTGAGCTGTGCCCGAAGGTCAACCGCTTCCTCGATCGCGTGCACAGCCCCGACCGCGTCCTCACCCCGCTGCGTCGCGTCGGCGCGAAAGGCGAGGGCCGCTTCGAGCCGATCTCGTGGGACGACGCGCTCGGCGAGATCGCCACCCGCTTCCACGCCATCATCGACGAGCACGGCGCCGAGGCGATCATGCCGTACAGCGACGCCGGCAACCAGAGCGTCCTGTCGATCTACTACCCCAACCGCTTCTGGAACCGGCTCGGCGGCACACGTCTCGTGCGCAACATCTGCGGCGCCACCGTCGGCGCCGGGGTGACGATGACCAACGGCACCGCACGGGCCCTCGACCCGCAGGAGCTGCGCCACTCGAAGCTGATCATCCTGTGGGGCACCAACACCAAGCTGACCAACCGCCACCTGTGGCCCACGTTGCAGGCGGCTCGCGCCGACGGCGCGCAGATCGTCGTCATCGACCCGATCCGCACCCTCACCGCCGATGACGCCGACTGGTTCATCCAACCCAAGCCGGGCACCGACATCGCCCTGATGCTGTCGATGATGCACGTGCTGATCCGCGACGGGCTCGTCGATCACGACTGGGTGGCCGCTCACACGGTGGGCTTCGACCAGCTCAGCGAGCACGTACGAGAGTGGACGCCGGAGCGCGCCGCCGCGGTGTGCGGGCTCGAGGCGGTCGACGTCGAGCGGCTGGCCACGCAGTACGGCACGATCCGTCCGGCCGCGATCCGCACGCTGATCGGCGCCGAGCACCACGAGAACGGGGCGATGTTCTTCCGCACGCTGGCCTGCCTGCCCGCCTTGATCGGCGCCTGGCAGCACCGCGGTGGCGGGTACGCCCGCTCCGTCGGCGTGTGGAGCTCACCGTTCGTCGACGACCGCGCGCTCAGCAAGCCCGAGCTGCTCGACGGGCGCCGGCCGCGCTGGCTGAACATGAGCCGCCTCGGCGAGATCCTCACCGACACCGCGCCCGAACCGCTGACACCACCGGTCAAGGCGATGGTCGTGTGGAACTGCAACCCGCTCGTCATCACCCCCAACGCGGAGCTCATCCGCCGGGGCGTCGAGCGCGACGACCTGTTCACCGTCGTTCACGACCAGTTCCTCACCGACACAGCCCGCTACGCCGACATCGTCCTGCCGGCCACCACGCAGATCGAGGCCACCGACGTCGTCACCTCGTGGGGCCACCTCTGGATCGGATGGAACGAGGCGGCCATCGCCCCACTCGGCGAGAGCGTCAGCAACAGCGAGCTGCACCGCCGGCTCGCCGCGGCGATGGGCTTCACCGAACCCGAGCTGTTCGACGACGACCTCACCGCGCTGCGCGCCGGGCTCCCCGACGTCGACCTCGACGAGCTGCGCCGCACCGGCTGGTGGCGCGTGCCGTATCCCGAGGACGGTCGTCCGTTCGCCGACGGCGAGTTCCCGACCGCCAGCGGCAAGGTCGAGCTGCTCAGCGAGGCGCTGGTGACCATGGGTCAGCCGGCACTGCCGACGTTCGTCGCGCCGCGCGAGTCGCCCGCCGGCAACCCGGAGCTGGCAGCCCGCTTCCCGTTGATGCTGCTCACGCCGAAGCAGCACACCCGCTTCCTCAACTCCGGCTACTCGCAGCTGCCCAAGCACGGTCCGCTCGAGGGCGGCCCGTTCGTCGAGCTCAGCGCCGACGACGCCGCGTCACGCGGTCTGGCGGACGGCCAGCAGGCGACCGTCTTCAACGACCGGGCCCGCGTCCAGGTGCCGGTTCGGATCAGCACCCGGGTCCGCCCCGGCGTGGTCGCGATCCCGTTCGGCTGGTGGAGCGCGCAGCACACCGACGGGATGGTGGCCAACTCGCTGACCAACGACACGCTGACCGACTGGGGCGGCGGCGTGGCCTACAGCGACACGCTGGTCGAGGTCTCCGCCGCCGGCTGAACGCCGCCCATCGGCACCGGTTCACCGCGCATCCGCCAGCTGCCACCGACCAGCGCCCGGGAAGCGACCACCAGCCCGACCATGCACACCGCACACGCGGTGTATGCCGCGAAGCGACCGAAGTGCTCGTAGAGGACACCGGCCACACCGGCGGTGATGCCAGCCGTCAGCGTCTCCGTCGCGCCGAGCAGACCCTGGCCGGATGCCTGGCGGTCGGCCGGAGTGACCATGCCCACCGCCACGCCGGTCGAGGACACGGTGAACCCGTCGGTGATCGCGTGCACCAGCCCGACGCCGAGCATCGCCAGGCCGGTCGGCATCACGCCGTAGCAGAAGATGTACCCCGCGCCGAGGAGGAGGCCGAACGAGCCGAGCCGGTACGGGCCGACGCGCTGAGCCAGCCGGCCGCCCGTCGAGCCGAGGAAGATCAGCGGCAGGGCGAACAGGGTGATGCCGATGTTGGACATCCAGTCCGCCGCGTTCAGGTCGTCGAGCACCACCGACCACAGCGCGTCGAACGTGCCGATCATCATGAACACCGCCGAGCCCATCAGCAGCGCAGCGGCGAACGGGCGGTGCCGCAGCAGGTCGAAAGCGAACCGCGACGACGGGACCGTGGCGCTCTCGGTGACCTTCACCCGCGCCACGACGGGAAGGCAGCAGACGATCAGCACGGCGATCACGAGGAACGGTGCCGCCAGGCCGAACGGCTTGACCAACACCGCCGACAGCGCCGGGCCGGCGGCGAAGCCGGTGACGTCGGCCGACAGCATCATCCCCAGGTTGCCGCCCAGGTTGGTCGGGTCGGAGAGGATGACGATGCGGCGGATGGCCGGGTAGGCCATCCCGACCCCCAGCCCCATGATGAACCGCGACCCGAGCAGCGGCGCGGTCGTCTCGCTCGTGGCCATCCCGATCAGGCCCACCACGTTGAACATCAGCCCTGCGTAGACCAGGCGGCGGGCGTAGCCGCGGTCGGCGAACGGGGCGATCAGCGTCTGGGTGATGAACGCGGCGATGAAGCCGACGGACACGATCAGCCCCAGCCACGTGCCCCTGATCCCGTAGTCGTCACGGAAGTCGTCGAGCATCGTGAACATCACGCCGTAGCCGGAGGCCATCAACGCGGTCAGCAACCCGAACGTCAGCACCCGCCGTCGCAGGGCGCGCGACGCCGAGGTGTGGCGGACGCGCATGGCGAGCACGCTACCGATCACCGTCCAACGGATCGTCAGGCAATCCGTCGGAGGTTCACCGGCGCGCGTATCGCCCCTGCTATCGGCCCGGATTGCGGGGACCCACGGGGGTAGCCTTGGCCCATGGCAAGCGACCTCGTCTACGCGTTCAGGGTGATGCGCTTGCCCCTGCTCGACGCCGGTGGCAGCCCCATCGGTCGCCTCGAGGACATCGTCGTCATCCCCGCCGGCCGCGGCGGCGAGGCGCGAGTGCTCGGCTTCGTCGCCACCAGCCAGCGCCGGCGGATCTTCGTCAACGCGGCGCGCATCGCCACCCTCGACAACGACGGCGCCCGCCTGCGCAGCTGGGACGTCGACCTCAACCCGTTCAAGCCACGCACCGGCGAGGTGCTCATCGGGCGCGACATCATCGACAAGAAGATCGGCGACGAGACCGTCAGCGACGTCGCCCTGCGGGCCATGGGCGACAGCCGGCACACCTGGTGGGAGCCCGCCAAGGTCCGTCTCGCCCGGCGCAGCGCACTGCGCCGCCGCCCCAGCTACCGCCTCGTCGACTTCGCCGACCTGCCCAACCTGTTCTCCGCCGTCGCCGGCTCGGACGTCGCCGCCGAGGTGGCCCGCCTGCGCGACATGCACCCGAGCGACGTCGCCGGCATCCTGCGCGCCCTGCCGATGAACCAGCGCAAGCAACTCGCCGAAGCCATGGACGACGAGCGCCTCGCCGACCTGCTCGAGGAGCTGCCCGAGGCCGAGCAGCTGCGCATCATCGAAGGCCTCGACATGGAGCGCCTGATCAACGTGCTCGACGAGATGGAGGTCGACGACCTCGCCGACCTGCTCGCCGAGATGCCGGGCGAGCAGCGCAGCCGGGTGCTGGCCGCCATGGACGAGGAGGACGCCGACGTCATGCGCCGTCTCCTGGCCTACGACGAGGGCACCGCCGGCGCGCTGATGACGCCGGACATCATCATCCTCGGGCCGACGGCCACCGTCGCCCAGGCACTGGCCGAGATCCGCGACCCGGAGTGGCTGGTCTCGATCGCCGCCCAGGTGTTCGTCGTCCAGCCGCCGTACAAGCCGCCGACCGGCGCGTACCTCGGCGTCGTGCACTTCCAGCGCCTCCTGCGCGAGCCGCCGAGCATGGAGCTCGGCCGCTGCCTGGAGGAGGAGCCGACGATCACCCCCGACCTGTCCGAGCGCGAGGTCGCCGAGCGCCTGGCCAGCTACAACATGCTCAGCGTCGGCGTGTGCGACGAGGACGGTTCGCTGCTCGGTGCCATCACCGTCGACGACGTGCTCGACCGCACCCTGCCCACCGGTTGGCGCCAGCGCCGCCGGGTCTCCCCCGCACAACGCCTTGCGGTCGCCGGAGGTGGCACGAGTCGAGGGGGCCTGAAATGAAGGAGGGCCGGAAATGAAGCGTCGTGAAGACCTCACCACCCCCCGCCAAGCCCGTCGCTTCGACGTGCACTACGACTCGGAAGCGTTCGGCCGCTTCAGCGAGTCCATCGCCCGCACCCTCGGCACCGCCCGGTTCCTGGTGTGGCAGACCATCATCATCATCGCCTGGATCGGCTGGAACCTGGTCGTCCCGGACAGCTGGACGTTCGACCCGTGGGGCCGTGGCCTCGTGCTGCTCACCCTGCTGCTCTCGCTGCAGGCGTCGTACGCCGCGCCCCTGATCCTGCTCGCCCAGAACCGGCAGGAAGGTCGCGACCGGGTGCAGAGCGACTACGACCGCCAGGTCGCCGAGCGCACTCAGGCCGACACCGAGTTCCTCGCTCGCGAGATCTCCAGCGTGCGCATCTCGCTCGGCGACGTGGCCACCTCGACCGAGCTCGAGGACCAGCTGGAGCGGATCAGCAAGGCGATCGAGCGGATGGCCAACCGGCTCGAAGAGCTCGAGCGTCGCGCCGACAAGGACCAGTCGGACAGCTGATCGTCAGCTGGCCCCGGCGACGAACTGCACCAGCTTCGTCGTCGCCACGGCGTACTCCTCCGGGTTGACCCAGGTCGACAGGTGGTCGGCGTCGATCTCGATCACCTCGGCGCCCAGAGCCTTGGCCAACGCCCGCTGCTTGCGCGGCTTGACCAACCGATCGGCAGAGGTGATCAACGACGCGGCCGGCTTGCCGAGCGAGCCGGCCCACGGGCGAGCATCGAAGTGGCTCAGCGACTGACCGGCCTGGACGATGCTGAACGCGTCGTTGCGGTGCATCTCCCCCGACAGCCACGGCGCGTAACGCGAGATCGGGTGGCCCTCGCCGAGCAGCTTGCGGATGCCGAAGCGCAGCCACCGCGGGTACGCCCACGAACGCAGCAGCGGACCGACAACGCGGACGGTCTTCCAGCGCACTCGTTCGAGGATGGTGGCGTTCCACTCGAGCGCAGTCGCCTGGACGATCATCCCGCGCACCAGGCGCGGGTGGTCGCGGGCGATCAGCAGGCTGATCGGCCCGCCCATCGAGTAGCCGATCGTGATCACCGGGCCGACACCGAGATCGGTGACCAGTGCTGCAGCATCCTCGGCGACGTCCTCGAGGCGGAAGGGTTCCGACGAGCGCAGACCGCGCCCATGGCCACGGTGATCGATGGCGACGAACGAGCAGATCTCGGCCAGCGACTCGTAGGCGGTGAAGAACTGCAGGTCGGCGCTGGCCGTCCAGCCGTGCAGCAGCAGGACCGTCGGTGCGGACGGATCCGGGTGCCGGTGGTGGCGGTAGAACAGCTCGCCGCGACCGGGGACCACACGGGTGAACCCCGGCGGCAACCAGGGCAGCACCGGTTCGGACGTCATGACGTGGAGGGTACCGGCGGACCTACCAGGCCAGCGGCCGGGCGACGCCGGTGAACTCCTGCAACGTGATGCCCAAGGACACCGCGTCGGCCAGCAACGCCACCGGGTCGACAGCAGCCGACGTGGTCAGGTGCACGCCGGCTGGCACGTCGCCGAGGAGACGGCGCAACCCGGCGGCCGCCACGGCTCCGGCCACTTCGCCGGTCCGTCCGGCAACCCCGGCGATCACGCTGACCCGTTCACCATCCACGTTGGCACCGCGCACCTCGACGCGCACTGCGCCGAGATCACCGTCGGCGTGCGGCGGGGTGAGCATCGGCAGCCGAGCCGTCAGCCGGTCACGCCGCGTCGCCGACACGCGGGCACTGATCCGCATCGCGGTCGGGAAGCTGCGCTGCAGCACGAGCGGATCGGCCAGCGCCGCCCGGTAGCAGTCGTGGGCGCCGATCGGCTCCGGGAACCAGGACAGCTCACGCCCGCTGCCGCCCGGCCGCTCGATCCACTCGCCGTCATGCCACCCGTCGGCGCGCGACCCGAGCGCACGGTGGTGCTGGCGAGCGCACGCGGGCCCGGCGGTGCCGTGCACGGCGACGTGCACCTCTTCGACCTCGACGACGTGCACCGACAGCGACACCGCAAGCAGCGCCGACAGCCCCGGCGACATCCCGGCACCGACCAGCAGCGCGCCGTGGTTGGCGCGCGCGATGCGATCCAGCCCGAGCAGCTCGCGCACGTCATCGACGTCGTCGCTGATCGACACCACCCGGCGACCCGCCCGCAGCAGATCGCTCACCAGGTCGGCGTGGCCAGCCGGCTGGCAGAGCACGATCCCGTCGGCGACGCGAAGCTCGCGCTCATCTGTCAGGACGATCCCCTGCACTCGCTTGGCCAGCGACGAAGCGACACCACCGTCCTCGTCCAGCACGGCGACGCGCACGCCGGCATCGTGCAACCGCAGCGCCACCTGGGTGCCGGTGACGCCGGCGCCGACGACCGCGACGATCGGCGAGCTCTCGCCTGCCGACGGCATCGTCACGCTTTCGGTGCGTTCGGTGACGCTGGAGCCACTTCCTTCCAGCCGCCCTCCTGCGGAGGCACGCCGCCGCGTCCTCGGATCCGCAGCGCCCCGGCGATGGCACCGGCCAACGACAGGGCGACGAGTGCTCGACGCAGCGTCTTCATCGTGGGGCTAGCAAGAATCGAACTTGCGACCTCATCCTTATCAGGGATGCGCTCTAACCGACTGAGCTATAGCCCCCTACTGGGCGGAGCTGGAGGTTATCGGGCAAGCTCGCCCGTCCTCAACCGGCTTGCAGATCAACCCTGCCGGATCAGCTGCCGGAGCCGCCCTGTTGCTCCTCGTGCGGGAGCGCCGCGACCGACGTCCAGCGCGTGCTGCGCTCCTGCCGGGCGACCACTTCTTCCTCGAGCACGCTGACCCGGATCCCGCCGACGAGATCGGTGATCAGGTTGAACAACGTGGCCAGCAGCACGGCGAACCCGGTGAGGGCGACGATCACGAACAGCCCGGCGATCCACAGCTCGTGGAAGATCTCACCGCCCTTGAGCTCGAACTTCTCCCAGCCGAAGCCCTCGAAGAACTTCTGCACGTTGTCGACGGTGCCGGTGGATTGGGCCACCTGCCACAGCAGCACCCCCGCCGTCAGGCACACGACGTAGAGGAAGACGTTGAAGATCAACGCGACCTTGAACACGCTCCACGTGTCGACGTGGCGGATCACCCGGGTGACGCGACGGACCCTCGGACGTGATCGGCGGCGAACCGTCAGCGGCGGTCGCAGCGGGCGGATGGGCAGCGGCAGCGGGCCGCTGCCGTCGAGCTGGGCGTCGAACAGCTCGACGCCCGGCACGACGTCGGTGATCGGTGCGGACGGAGCGAGCATCGCCGGCGCATCTGCGATCGGAGCCCGCACCTCGATGGTCGGCGCCACCAGATCGGTCGGCGCATCGATCGACGGCTCGATGATCGCCGGTTCGGCCCAATCGATGTCCGGGTCGGGCAGCAGCGGCGGCGGTGGCAGGTGGCGCCCGTTGGTGGGCAGCACGGCGCTGGTCGAGTGACCGTTGCTCGTACCGTTGCCATTGCCGGCGTTGCTCTTGCCGTTGCCGTTGCCGTTGGCATGATCGTCGAAGACGCGCGGTCCAACGCGCTCGGCATCGGGGATGGCCGGGACGATCGTCGGCAGCTCGACCGGCCCGTTGTCACGATCGACCACGTCGGGCGCGAGCAGCATCGGACTGGCGGCTCCACGAGACCCGTTCTGTCGCGCCGCGGCGCGCTTGACGGGCTGGCGTGGGCGACCGCTGCTCGTCGTGATCGAGTCGGTGGTGTCGACGCCAGTGGCGCGGCCAGCGGTCCGCGGCGCAGCACCCGTGCTGTTGGCCCGACGCGCTGCACCCGTGCCGTTCGAGCCCTTGGCTCGGCTCGCCGCGCTCCCGGTGCCGTTGGCGTTGCTCGGCCCGCTGCCGTTGCCCTCGACGGCGCCATCGACCGATGGGGTTCGCTTCGGACGCGGCGCTGCCCGCTTGGCGGGTTTCTTGGCGCCGTTGTCCACAGCGGAAAGTGTAGAGAACGAGGTTCTTGATTGTGGGTCGCTCCGCGCGCACCGTCGACCAGCGCCAGGTCAGGGGGCCGTGGAGGCAGCGGCCCGGGCGGTCTCGCCGGCGTAGCGAACGACGACCGTGATCGTCTGGCCCCCATCGACGTCGCTGACGAGGTAGCTGACGAGATCGGCACCGTTGCGGTCGGCGATGGCCGCCGCAGCGGATCGTCCTGCGGTCGGGCCACCGTCCACGGCGGCGATGGCGCCGGCCAACGCTGCCGCGTCAGCGGCCGCTTGGGCGTGCTGATCGGCCACCACCCGTGCGGCGAGATGTGCCGCGCCGATGAGCACGAGCACGGCAACGACCACCACCATCAGTGCGGCGAACACCGCCTGACCGTCGTCGGCCTGCTGTCGATGGCGCACCGGATCGCGCACGGACCACCTGCTTTCGCGTGATGCGGAGACATGTGACCGTGCGCGACGGCGATGCGGGGCCGAAGCCCGAACGAACTGGTTCGACTACTCCTCGTCGCTGGACAGGATCGGCGCCACCGAGGCGACGGTCTGGCCGTCGTCCAGGCTCATCACGCGCACACCCGTGGCGTCGCGGCCCTGCGAGGAGATCTCGCGCACACCCATGCGGATGGTGACGCCACCACTGGACACGGCGACGATGTCGTCGTCGAGCCCGACCATGAATGCTGCCACGACCTGACCCTTCTTCGAGGTCAAGCGAATGCCGATGACGCCCTGGCCGCCGCGGCCCTGCACGTTGAACCGGTCGAGCTGCGTCCGCTTGCCGTAGCCGGACTCGGTGACCATCAGGATCGCCGTGTCGTCGCGAGCGACGTCGACGCTGACCACCTCGTCGCCGCCCGGCTTGAGCTTCATGCCGCGCACACCCGACGCCGAGCGGCCCATGGCGCGCACCTCGTCCTCGTTGAAGCGGATGGTGAGGCCCTTGCGACTGACCATGAAGATGTCATCGGAACCGGTGGTCTCGATCACCTTGACCAGCTCGTCCTTCTCGCGCAGGTTGATGGCGATCAACCCGTCACGACGACCGGAGTCGTACTCGTTGAACGCCGTCTTCTTGACCACGCCCTGACGGGTGGCGAAGAACAGGAAGCGCTGAGCGGCGAAGTCGCGGGTGTCGATGATCGCCTGGATCGTCTCGCCGGCCTGCAACGGCAGCAGGTTGACGATCGGCATGCCCTTGGCCTGGCGCTCGCGCTCGGGGATGTCCATCGCCCGCAAGCGGTAGACCTTGCCGCGGTTGCTGAAGAACAGCAGGAACGCGTGGGCCGTGGTGAAGATGACGTGGCGGACGATGTCGTCGGTCTTCAGCTTGGCGCCGCTGACCCCACGGCCACCGCGGCCCTGCGTCTTGAACGAGGCGGCCGGCACGGCCTTCACGTACTGCGCCTCGGTCATCACGATGACCAGTTCCTTGTCGTCGACCAGGTCCTCCAGGCTCATCTCGCCGGAGTCGAAGGCGATCGCGCACTTGCGCGGCGTGGCGAACTCTTCCTTGATCGCGCTCATCTCGTCCTTGATCACCGAGCGCAGCTTCTCGGGCGAATCGAGGATGCTCTGCAGCTCCTTGATCCGCTCGGCCACGTCGGCCATCTCCTGCTCGAGATCGATCCGGCTGAGCCGGGTGAGCTGGCGCAGCTGCATGTCGAGGATGTCGATCGCCTGGATCTCGCTGAACTCGTAAGGCGCAGCCATCAGGCCGGCCTTCGCCGCCGGCGCGTCCTCGCTGGCCCGGATGAGGGCGATGATCGCGTCGATGACGTTGAGGGCCTTGAGCCGGCCTTCGAGGATGTGCGCCCGGCGCTGGGCCTTGTCGAGGCGGAACTCGGTGCGCCGGGTGATCACGTCGACCTGGTGGCGGATGTAGCCCTGCAACGCCGTGGTCAGGTTCAACGTGCGCGGCACGCCGTCGACCAGGGCGACCATGTTGACCCCGAAGCTGGTCTGCAGCTGGGTCAGCTTGTACAGGTTGTTGAGCACCACGTTGGCGTTGGCGTCGCGCTTCAGGCTGACCACGAGGTGGGTCTTGCCGCCGGCCGAGCCGTCGTTGACGTCGGAGATGCCCTCCAGGTCGCCGGCATCGACCAGCTCCTGGATCCGCCCGGCGATCGCCGAGCAGCTCGTCTGGTAGGGCAGCTCGGTGACGACGATCTGCCAGCCGCCGCGGCGGGTCTCCTCGATGGTGGCGGTGGCCCGCATCTTGATGCTGCCGCGACCGGTGCGGTAGGCGTCCATGATCCCGGCCCGGCCGAGGATGCTGCCGCCCGTCGGGAAGTCGGGCCCCTTGACGAAGCTCATCAGCTCGTCGGGGGTGGCCTCCGGGTTGTCGATCAGGTGGATCGTGGCGTCGATGACCTCGCCGAGGTTGTGCGGCGGGATGTTCGTGGCCATGCCCACGGCGATGCCCTGGCTGCCGTTGACCAGCAGGTTGGGGAACCGCGACGGCAGGACCTTGGGCTCCTCGCGGCTGCCGTCGTAGGTCGGCTGCATGTCGACGGTCTCTTCGTCGATGTCGGCCAGCAGCTGCATCGCCAACGGGTGCAACCGGCATTCGGTGTAGCGCGATGCGGCCGGACCGAAGTCCGGGCTGCCGTAGTTGCCGTGGAAGTCGATCAGTGGGTGGCGCAACGAGAACGGCTGGGCCATGCGCACGAGGGCGTCGTAGATCGCCCCGTCGCCGTGCGGGTGGTACTTGGCCATCGTGTCGCCGCTGACGCGGGCGCTCTTCACGAACGGTCGGTCGGGGCGGAAGCCCTGCTCCTCCATGTCCCAGATGATCCGGCGGTGCACCGGCTTGAGGCCGTCGCGCACGTCGGGCAGGGCACGCGACATGATGACCGACATCGCGTAGTCGAGGAAGCTGCTCTCCATCTCGTCCTGGAGCGCAACGGGCTGCACCGCCAGGCTGGGATCACGATCCGCGCCGCTGCCGCTGCTGGCGCCCGGCTGCGGGATGTTGTTGTCCGGGCCGTTGTTGTCGCGGCCGTTGTCGATGTTGTCGTTGTTGTTGGTGGTGTCGTCGTCGCTCATCAGAAGTCCAGGTTCCTCACGTCGCGGGCGTTGGTGACGATGAACTGCTTGCGCAGGTCCACGTCGTCACCCATGAGCACGCTCATGATCTCGTCGGCCAGGGCAGCGTCTTCGACGTTGACCCGCAGCAGGGTGCGCGATGCCGCATCCATGGTGGTCGGCTTGAGCTCTTCCCAGTCCATCTCGCCGAGACCCTTCAACCGCTGGAATTCCTTCTTGTGGTTGGGGTGCGACTCCAGGAAGGCGGCCTTCGCCGCATCGTCTTTCAGGTAGACCTTCTCCTTGCCGACCACCGTCGAGAACAGCGGCGGCTGGGCGATGTACACGTAGCCGGCCTCGACCAGCGGGCGCATCTGGCGGAAGAAGAACGTCAGCAGCAGGGTGCGGATGTGGCTGCCGTCGACATCGGCGTCGGCGAGCAGGATCACCTTGTGGTAGCGGGCCTTGGCCGCGTCGAACTCGTCGCCGACGCCGCCGCCGATGGCCGTGATCAGGGCCTGGACCTCGTTGTTCTTCAACATCTTGTCCAGCCGGGCGCGCTCGACGTTGAGGATCTTGCCGCGGATGGGCAGCAGCGCTTGGGTGCGCGGGTCGCGGGCGTTCAACGCCGAGCCACCGGCGGAGTCGCCCTCGACGATGAACAGCTCGCTCTCGTCGGGGTTGCCGCTGCTGCAGTCCTTCAGCTTGTCGGGCATGCCCGCACCGCTGAGCGCCGTCTTGCGGCGGATGGCGTTGCGGGCGTTCTTCGCCGCGACGCGAGCCTGGGCCGCGGCCTGGGCCTTCTTGACGACCTTGTTGGCCTCGGTCGGGTTCTCCTCGAGCCACTCGACGAGCCGCTCGTTGGTCGCCTTCTGCACGAAGCTGCGCATCGGCACGTTGCCGAGCTTGGCCTTCGTCTGGCCCTCGAACTGCGGCTCACGGAGCTTCACCGAGATGATCGCCGTGATGCCCTCGCGGATGTCCTCGCCGAGGAGGTTCTCGTCTTTCTCCTTGAGCAGGTTCTTGGCCCGGGCGTACTTGTTGACCGAGCTGGTGAGCGCGGTCTTGAAGCCCTCGATGTGCATGCCACCCTCGACGGTGGAGATGCCGTTGGCGTAGCCGTGGATCCCCTCGTGGTAGCCGGTGTTCCACTGCACGGCGATGTCGAGCGTCTGGCCGCCTTCGTCGTCCTCGTCCTCGTAGTGGGCGATCTTGCTGAACAGGGCTTCCTTCGAGGCGTTCAGGTGGCGGACGAAGTCGGTGATGCCGTTCTTGTACTGGAACGTGATGTCCTGCTGCTTCTCCTCGCGCTCGTCGCGGAAGATGATCTCCAGGTTGCGGTTCAGGAACGCGTACGTCTGCAGCCGCTCGAGCACCGTGCGGGCGACGAACTCGGTGCCTTCGGCCACGAACACGGTGGGGTCCGGCCAGAACGAGACGGTGGAACCGGTCTTGCGGCCACGCGCCGGCGTGGGGCCGGCGACGGCGATCTTGCCCTGCGGCTTGCCGCCCTTGGCGTACTCCTGCTGGTACCGGTTGCCGTCGCGATCGATCTCGATCAGCAACCGCTCGCTCAGCGCGTTGACGACGCTGACGCCGACGCCGTGCAGACCACCGGAGACCTTGTAGCCCTCGCCGCCGAACTTGCCACCGGCGTGGAGCACCGTGAGCACGACCTCTGCCGCGCTCTTGCCCTTGTGCGGACCCGACGGGTACGGATCCACCGGGATGCCTCGACCGTTGTCCTCGACACGGCACCCGCCATCACTCAACAGGGTGACCACGATGCGGTCGCAGAAGCCGGCCATCGCCTCGTCGACGGCGTTGTCGACGACCTCCCAGATGAGGTGGTGGAGACCCTGCAAACCGGTCGAACCGATGTACATGCCGGGGCGTTTGCGGACCGGATCCAGCCCCTCGAGGACCTGGATGTCTTTGGCGCCGTAGCTGGCGCTCGGCTGGTTGGTGTCTGTCGACACGTGCACCTCGTTGCTCAGCAGGAAAAGCGGGGTTGACCTGCAGTTTTAGGAAGCGACACGACCGTCGGGCCTGCGCCCACCGACGGTCCTCGCGAGTGGTCCCAGTCTACCCGCCAGGGGGCCCCGAACTGCGGAGGGTCAGGCCCTCAACCGCAGGTCATGTCGATGCGCGCGGCTGGTCCGGCGACGATGACGTGGTCGCCCTCCTGCACTGGCAACGAGACGTCCCTGTCGAGCGCAGCATCGAGGCCGCCGAGCGTTGTCGCGAGGTTCGCGCCCATGGCCATCGCGGACTCCGGCAACCCCCGTCACGGCGGTCGTGGCAGTCCTCACGCACGCCGAATCTGCGCAGACGTACGCTGGTCGAGTGGAGGATGGCGAGCACCTCACCGCGTTGTTGACCGAGCGTGTCGCAGACCACTTCGACGGCGCGACCATCGAAGGCTCACGAGTGCACACAGGGCTGGCGGGCATCACCATCGACTGTCAGGTCAACGACGTGAAGCCGTTCGGGCCGTCACATGCCGCATCCCTGTTCTTCCACGTGGGAGGCACACCGTTCGGCGCTCGCACCTCGTTTGCCTCGATCAGCGGCTACGAGTCCACACCCGAGGGCGCCGTCACCGAGGGCGCCTGCCGATGGGCCTGCGCCGTCCGGCCACTGCTGCGGGCTGCGATCGGGCTCGACCGCGATCCTCGAGACGACGAACTGCTGCAGACGTTCGAGGTGTCGATCGCTGGACGACGGTTCACTGCCTTCATCGACGGCCTCGATCGAGCGATCAGGTTCAGCGGGACCGACGAGATGCGCTTTCGGCTCCCGGCGGCCCGCGGTCGCCAACCGGACGAGTGCCTGACGCGCAGCGCGGTGTTCCACCGCGACTTCCCGGCGCTCGTCGGCGATCACATCAGCCTGGTGGGCTGCTTCGTGATGCAACTCGACGACCAGCAGACGACCGAGGTCAAGGTGATGGGCGGCGACTGGCCGCCCGTCTGGCCGGCCTTGAGCGCACGGGGTCCGGAGCCCGCCGGAGCGGCGACGTTGCTGCGTGAGCTTGCCGTGCTGGTCCCGCGCGAACCCGGACGCTTCGAGCGCTCCTCGCTACAGCACACGCTCGACCTCATCGGCGCGACACGAACCGACGTGTCCCAGGCGGCCGGTTGGCGCGGCTGGAGGTCGCACGGCGGCAAGCTCGGCCGCACGATGAGCTCTCGAGAGGTACGCCGCCTCGAGCGACGAGTCGGACCGCTCCCCGCTGATCTTCGCTCGTTCCTCACCGATGTCGCCGGACCCGGAGCAGGCCCTGGTTACGGACTGGTCGAACCGACGCTCGTCAACGGAGAGGTGCTGCTTGCCGACGGAGGATGTGGGAACCGCTGGGTGCTGGCCACTGACGGCACGGTCTGGCACGACGCCGGCGACGCGACTCGGCTGCAGGCAGCGTCGTCGTTCACTGCGTGGTACGCCGACTGGATCGAGGCTGCCGTCGCCGATGCCGGACCCTGGCAGACCTGGGATGTTCTGGCCTGCGCGTGCGTCGGCATCCTCAGCCAGTTCCTCGAACGGCACACCGCCGACGAGCTCGCGATGGGAGCGAAACCCGGTGCGATCAAGGTCCAACGTGATGGTCGCCTCGTCGATCCGAGCCATGCCTGCGTCGAGCTCTGGCACCGCACCGGCATCCCGGAGACGGTGTTCGCCCGGGCGCGCTGACTCATCGGCGACGGACTCGCACCTCGATGACGTGATCGCCGTCCAAGGCCGGGAACGAGACGTCCCCGTGGCGTGCGAGTCGGTGGCCACCATGCGAGGTTCGCGCCCAAGGGCTCTCGGACTCCGACACGCCCCTCGAGCGCGCCGTCACGACCTCCCGTTCACGTGCTCCCCAGCACGACGAACATCGCCACCAGGCAGGCGAGACCCGTCGTCGCCCAGACGATGATCCATGCCGAACTGACGCGCTCGCGCACCGCAGGGAGCTCCACGCCGGCGACCACGTCGAGGGCCCTGTCCGGAACGAACCGCTCGAGCATCTGTGTGGTCGGGACCAGCGTCGGGCCATCCTCGAACAGCTCCAGGTCGAAGATGCCGGGGTGCAGTCGTGCCCACGGTTCGAGCGCCCCGACGAGACGAAGCTGGCGCGGTCGCCGCCCCCCTCTCGTGCCCGGCAAACACGTCCATCCGCCGCCCCGCACCAACACGAGGAAGGTCTGGGCATACGTGTCCATCGAGGCACGCACGAGGTCGACGTTCGCCCACGGCACGGTGGTGGCCCGTCGGCGAACGCGCGTGGTGATGCCACGACGATCGATCGTCGTGCCGTCGTTCCATCTGGCCAGGTGCGAGATCAAGGCGAGGACGACAGATGCGGCGACGACCAGGACGACGGTCCGGTCGCCGACCGACGCCCAGCGTCGAGCGTGTCGAACGAAGGTTGGCGTGGCGGCGATGAGCCAGGGTGCGACGAGCCAGGATGGAGTCCGGCGCCGGATCGTGACCCGGTCGTCCGCAATCTCGATCCCCCGGTTCATCGGCGGCGGACTCGCACCTCGATGACGGTGATCTCGGCGCCGGCGACCTCGAGCAGGCGCTCGCGCATCGTGCGCTCGAGGAACCGGAGCTGGGTGGCCCAGGCCGGATCGTCGACCTCGACGACGAGGTTGGTGCCCTGCAGCTTCACCGGCTGGACGTGCGCTGCGACGGCGGCACCGACGGCTTGCTCCCAGAGGCCGAACACGTCACCCATCACCGCAGCAGTTGCTTGCGGGCCACTCGGCGCATCGGGCGGACGCAACGAACGCAGCACGGCGCTGAGGCTGTCGCTCAACGGCACCGGCTCACGGCTCACTCGACGACCGTACCTGCCTGGATGCGCAGCACGGCATCGGGATGGGCGGCCTCCGGCAGCGGGCCGGCGGTGGTGATCACGACCTGGCCGACGGGCAGGTGGTGCAGCAACGCAGCCGCACGGATCGGGTCGAGCTCGCTGAGCACGTCGTCGAGCACCAGGACCGGGGCGCTGCCCTCCTTGTCGGCGACCATCCGGTGGGCGCCGAGGCGCAGGGCCAGGGCCAGCGTGCGCTGCTCACCCTGCGACGCGTGGGTGCGCGCCGGCATCCCGTTGATGCTCAGCTCCAGCTCGTCGCGGTGCGGGCCGACGGTGGACACGCCGCGGCGCAGATCGTCGGCGCGGGATGCAGCGAGCGCCGCGCCCAACCCGGTCTGGCGCCACGACGGTTCGTATCGCAGATCGACCGCCGTCGGTCGATCGGCGAGCTGCTCGTAGGCCTCCCCCACCATCGGCGTCAACCGGGCGACGAGCACGGCGCGGGCGTGCCCGAAGCGGTCGCCGAGGTCGGCCATCTTGGCGTCCCACACGTCGAGGGTCAGCTCACGATCGGCGTCGAGGCGACCGCCGGCCTGCTTGAGCCCATTTTTCAACAGGGTGTTTCGCTGCTTCAGCACCCGATCCAGCTCCAGCCGCATCGCGTCGTACTTCAACGCCAGCGACACCAGCGTGTCGTCGAGGAAGCCGCGCCGCGCCGACGGCGAACCCTTGATCAGCTCCAGGTCGTCAGGGGAGAACACCGTCACCCGCATCACACCGAGCAGCTCACGCGACCGGCCGAGGCGTTGCCGGTTGACCTGCACGCGGTTGCGGCCGGTGCGCGACAGCTCCAGCTCCACCTGCAGCTCACGTCCGTCGTCGTGGACCACGATCGCCCGCACGATGGCCGCGTCGGCGCCGGTCCGGATCAACGCCTCGGTGGGCGCGCCTCGAAAGCTGCTCAGCGACGACAGGTAGGCCAGGGACTCGGCCAGGTTGGTCTTGCCCTGGCCGTTGAGGCCGACCACGGCGGTGACACCGGGCTGCAGCTCGAACGTCGCACTCTCGTAGTTGCGGAAGTCGACGAGCTCCAGCGACCGGACGATCACGGCACGCGGACGGGCATCAACAAGTACAGGTAGTCGTCGTGGCCGACGCCACGGACCACGGCCGGCTTCAGTGCGTCGAGGGTGGACAGCGTGATCGAGTCGCCGGCGCAGGCCTCGACGCCGGCGGCCAGGTAGTCGGGGTTGAACGCCACGGTGAGCTCGGTGCCCTCGTAGGTGGCATCCAGCTCCTCCGACGCGTTGCCGACGTCCTGCGTGATGGCCGTGAGCCGCAGGGTGTCGCCACCGAGCTGCAGGCGCACCGGCGTGGCATCGCGGGCCAGGATCTTGACGCGCCGGATGGCCTCGAGCAACGGCTCGCGCTCGACGGTCAACGTGTTCGGATGGCTGGCCGGGATGAGCTGGCGGTAGTTGGGGAACTCGCCTTCGATCAAGCGCGTGCTGAGGCGCGTGCCGCCGACCTCGAAGGTCGCGTCGCGGTCGCCAAGGCGCATCGTCAGCTCGTCGCCACCACCCACCAGGCGGGCGAGCTCGTTGAGCGCCCGGCCCGGGACGAGCACCTTCTGATCGTGCCCGAGCACCTGCTGACCAGGGAGATCACGCACGGCAAGACGGTACGAGTCGGTGGCCACCATGCGCAGACCCTCGGCCTCGGCAGCCAGGAGCACGCCCGTGAGGATCGGCCGAGCCTCGTCCGTGCTGGCCGCGCGCACCACCTGGCGCAACGCTTCGCCGAAGGCAGCGGCCGGCAACGTGACCGACGACGTGGTCGGCACGGCCAGCTTCGGGTAGTCGTCGAGCGACAGCGGACGCACGCTGAACTGGGAACGACCGCCGCTGATGCTGACGTCATCGTCATCGACCGACACCTCGACCTTGCCGGCGCCGAGCGAACGCACGATGTCGCTGGCCAAGCGAGCCGGCAGCACGACGCCACCGTCGCGGTCGCCGCCCACGGTGACCGACAGCTGGATCGTCAGGTCGAGATCGGTGCCGGTGACCGTCAACTGATCGCCGGACAGCTCGAGGCGCAGCCCGGAGAGCACCGGGAGCGCGCCCGTGCGACCGGTGGCGGCGCGCCCCGCGGTGGCGAGTGCTTCGGCCAGTGCTTCACGTTCGCAACGGAACTTCACAGGGCTGCCTTTCTCAACATGCAGTTTTGAATTGAAGTAATAGAGGTAATAAGGGCTGTGGACTGTGCACAACCCGTCGATCGGCCAGCGTAGGTGCCCGATCCGCGCCCACACCGGTTTCCACCGCCGTGCACAGGCAGGAAATGACGCGCGTGTGCTTCGGTGGATGACGGAGCGGTTGTCCCCGTACCGCGCCCAAGCGTCCACACGCCGTCCACATGGGCGCGCGCGCCCCTGATCGGGTGAACGCGGCTCATGCTTTCTTGAGCCGTTGGACGAGATCGGTCACCTGGTCGTAGATCTGCTTGCGCTCCTTCATGAGGCGCTGGATCTTGTCGACGGCATGGATGACCGTGGTGTGGTCACGACCGCCGAACAGGCGAGCGATGGCCGGGTAGGACAGGTCGGTCAGCTCGCGGAACACGTACATCGCCGTCTGACGAGCGGTGACCAGCGGGCGTTGCCGGCTCTTGCCGCGCAGCGCATCGACGCTGTAGCCGAGGATCACGGCGATCTCACTCAGGAGCTCGTCGTCGGTGCGTGGCTTGACGAAGGTGTCCGTGAGCAGGTCGCTGAGCAAGGCTTCGGCCATGTGCGTGCTGATCGGCACGTGGTTCAAGCTGGCGTAGGCGGTGACCCGGATCAGGGCCCCTTCCAGCTCACGGATGTTGGTGGTGATCCGCGAGGCGATGAACTCGAGCGTCTCCGACGGCACCGGGCTGTTGTCGCGCTCGGCCTTGTTGCGCAAGATCGCCAGGCGGGTCTCGAGGTCGGGTGGCTGGATGTCGGTGATCAGGCCCCACTTGAACCGGCCGCGCAGCCGCTCTTCCAGCGTCGGGATTGCGTCCGGCATGCGGTCGGAGGAGATGACGATCTGCTTGTTGGCGCCGTGCAACGAGTTGAACGTGTGGAAGAACTCCTCCTGGAGCCCCTCCTTGCCCTCCATGAACTGGATGTCGTCGATCAGCAACACGTCGATGTCGCGGTAGCGGCGCTTGAAGTTGGCGATCGTGTTGGTGCGGATGCCGTCGACGTACTCGTTCAGGAACGTCTCGGTGCTGACGTAGCGGACCGTGTCGTGCTGGTAGTGGTGGTGCACGTAGTGCCCGATGGCGTGCAGCAGGTGGGTCTTGCCCAGACCGGCGGCGCCGTAGATGAACAGCGGGTTGTACGACCGGCCCGGCGTCTCGGCGACGCGCAGTGCGGCGGCGAGAGCGAACTGGTTGCTGGCGCCCTTCACGAACGTCTCGAACGTGTACCGCGGGTTCATCCCGGCCGCTTCGCTCGGCCCGTTGACGTTCAGCGGTTCGCTGCTGACCTGCTTGTCGCGCGGCGCCTCGTTGCCGTAGTCGTCGACGAAACCATCGTTGAGCTGGACCTCGACGACGAACTGGCGGTTGCTGGCGCCGATCTCGTCGAGCGCGTCACGCACCAGCGGCAGGTATCGCGACAGGATCTTGTCGCGCACCGGCCCGTTCGGGGCGCTCACCCGAACGATGGATGGATCGCTGTCCAGCGCCACCACATCTTGGAAGGTTGAGAACCAGACCGCCTCGGACACCTGTGCCCTGAGGAGCTGGGCAACGGCTGTCCACAACTGATCGTGGTCGCTCACCTGCCACTCCTCTCTGAGTCCGTTCGTCCGTCCACATGTTTGTCCACACCATGTGGATAGTGCAAGACGGCGGAGCCTGGCAGGCTAGCAGACGGGTTCCAGGCCGCGATCCGGCGCGATCCAGCCCCTCGGAGGCCCTGGTTGTCAGTCGCCAGGGCGAAGCTCTAGCCTTGTCCGGTCTGGCGTGTGCCGGTCGCGCCGTTTCGTGCGCCCACACACCCTGTCGCCTTTTCAGTTGTCGTCCCTGTGTTGTCGTCCCATTGATGGAGGGCTGCGTGAAGCGCACCTACCAACCGAACACCCGTCGCCGTGCCAAGAAGCACGGCTTTCGCGCCCGCATGAGCACTCGCGCCGGCCGGGCAGTGCTGAAGGCACGCCGGACCAAGGGCCGCGCCCGACTGTCGGCTTGATCTGGCGCATCCGGGAACGCAGCGCCTTCTCACGCCTCTCGCGTGAGGGTCGCCGCACCCGGGCTGGAGTCGTCTGGTGCACGTACGTTCTCGATCCTCTCGCCACGCCGCCGCGCGTCGCGTACGCACTCGGTCGTGCCGTGGGCACGGCGGTCGTTCGCAACCGCTTGCGTCGTCAGCTGCGGGTGTTGATCCGTGCGCAGACCAACGACGGTCAGCACCTTCCTGCGGGCTGGTACCTGTTCGGGGTGCGGCCCGGCACCGCGTCACCGTCGTTCGACGAACTGACGTTCGACCTGCAGCGGGTCCTCGACCGCATTCGCGGCTGATCCGTCTGATCACCTTCTACCAGCGTGCAGTGGATGGCCGTCCGTCTCCCTGCCGGTTCACCCCGTCCTGCTCGGCGTACGCGATCGAGGCCCTGCACACCCACGGCACGTGGCGCGGCGCCTGGCTGACCGTGCGCCGCCTGCTCCGTTGCCGCCCCTTCGGCCCGTCGGGCTTCGACCCCGTTCCCGAGCGACGTGCCGAGCCAGCCGTCACTGCTGATCGAGACCGAGTGCTCTCACGAAAGAGGTACGCCGCATGATCGCCGGCCTGTTCGAGTTCACCGCCAAGCCGCTCGAGTGGTTCTACGGGCTCACCGAGAACTACATCCTGGCCATCTCGATGATGGCCCTCGTGGTCATGTTGATCACCGCTCCCCTGGTGCTGAAGAGCACCAAGGGCATGCTCGAGATGCAGCGCCTCCAGCCGGAGATGCGCCGCCTGCAGAACGAGCACCGCGGCGATCGCCAGAAGCTCAACGAAGAGATGATGAAGCTGTACCAGCAGCACAAGGTCAACCCGTTGGCCTCGTGCTTCCCGCTGCTGCTGCAGTTCCCGGTGTTCATCATCATGTTCCGGGTGCTGCACGGCCTCACCGCCAAGAACAGCAAGCTCGGCGGCGGATTCCAGCCCAAGTACGTCTCGCACTCCTCGAAGCTGTACAACTCGCTGCTCGGGCAGAACGAGATGTTGTCGTGGGGCCTCGACCTGGCCAAGCGTCCGTGGCAGGTCATGAGCGACTCGTTCGGCAAGGGGCTGATCTACGCCCTGCTGGTCGTCGCGCTCGGTGTCCTCTACTTCGTGCAGCAGAAGATGGTCGCCGCTCGCGCCACCGTCGCACCGACGATGTCGGCCACCCAGCAGAAGCTGATGCAGTACCTGCCGGTCGTGTTCGCCGTGTTCCTCGTCTTCTACCTCACCGGCCTGGTGATCTACTACATGGCCCAGGCGATCTTCCGCATCGGCCTGCAGGTGTACATCACCCGCAAGTTCTACAAGGGCGACGAGTCGCTCGGTCGCCAGGCGCAGGCCGCCGGCGAGCGTGCTCGTGAGTACGCCAAGGCCAACCCCAGCGCGGGTGGCGGCGGGATCTTCTCGCAGGCCAAGCGGGAGATCGCCGCCGGCAAGCAGCCGGCCGGCAAGCAGTCAGGCAAACCGACCCCCGGCGCCATCTCCAGCAAGCGGGTCACCACACCGAAGAACCGTCCGACGCCCACGGGGAAGGCCGGTCGCCCGGCTCCCACGGGCAAGGCTGCTCGCCCCGGCGGGCGGCCACAACCGAAGAAGAAGTAGGTCTGACCGACATGGAATGGGTGGAAACCACCGCACGCACGCTCGAGGACGCCAAGGAGCTGGCACTCGACCAGCTCGGCGTCGACGAGACCGATGCCGAGTTCGAAGTGCTCGAAGAGCCGAAGGCCGGGTTGTTCGGCCGCATGCGTGGTGAGGCGCGAGTGCGAGCTCGTGTCCGCCCGACGCAGGCTCGCCAGAAGGTCGATCGTCGCGACAAGCGTCGGGCCAAGAGCGCCGATGGCGCCGCGGCCACCGTCCCGGCGACCAACGGTGACACCGCCGAGCCGGCCGAGCGTGCCCCGAGCCGCTCGCGTGGCGGCGGTCGTGGCCGGCCCCGTGCCGGCGCTGCCGGCGACGCCGCGGTCGCAACCGACGTCGTCGACGCTGCCGAGGGTGCCGAGGGTGCCGAGGTTTCGGCGCCGCGTGAAGCTCGTCCGCCGCGTCAGCGCACCCCGAAGCCGCGTGCCCCTCGCGACGACGCCGACGACACGACATCACCCACGACCACATCGACCAGGAACACATCGACCAGGAACACGGAGCATGACGTGAGCGCACAAGAGGTTGGCGCCGAGGCGCAGCGGTTCATCGACGAGTTGGTTCGCACTTTCGGGCTGCAGGGCACGACGTCCCTGGTCGAGGACGGCGACGATCTCGAGGTTCGCGTCGAGGGCGACAACCTCGGGCTGCTCGTCGGGCCGCGCGGCACGACGTTGCAGGCCGTGCAGGATCTCGCTCGCGTCGCCTCGCAGCGTCGCCTCGGCGATCACGACACGCGGCTGCGGATCGACATCGGCGGATACCGCCAGCGTCGCAAGGAGGCGCTCGGCCGCTTCGCACTGCAGCAGGCTGCCGAGGTCACGGCCTCCGGCGTTGCCCGCGTGCTGGAGCCGATGTCGTCCGCCGACCGCAAGGTCATCCACGATGCGCTGGGCGAGATCGAGGGCATCAGCACTCGGTCCGAGGGCGACGATCCGTACCGGCGCGTGGTCATCGCGCCGGCGAATGGCTGACGGTCACCGACCTGTCGACGGGGACCGCGAGCTGATCGCGGTCCTCGGCACCATTCGCGAGCGCGGCTCGATCGGTGAGCACTCACTCGTCGACGCCATCGCACATGCCGACCGGTTCGTGGCCCGGATCCCGGAACCACTCCCCCATGGTCACGGCTCGGCCACCCGCCAGCTCGTCGATCTCGGCTCGGGCGGTGGCCTGCCGGGTCTGGTGATCGCGGTCCGTCGTCCGGACCTGCGCATCGTCCTGATCGAGCGTCGCGCCACCCGCGCCGACCAATTGCGCCGAGCGGTGTCGTCGCTCGGGGTGTCCGGACACGTCGAGGTGCTCGCCAGCGACGTCGAGCTCGTCCATCGAGCCCGCGGCCGGTTCGCCGACATCGCCACGGCGCGGAGCTTCGCTGCTGCCGAGATCACCGCCCGATGGGGCAGCCGGCTGCTCGTCGACGGCGGGTGCTTGCTGGTGAGCGAGCCGCCGCAGACCGACGACACCCGCTGGCCGGCCGACGTGCTGGAGCGAGAGCACCTCGCCGACGAAGGTCTCGTCGACGGCGTTCGCGCCTTCCGTCGCTGCTGACGCCGCCTGGCGCTCACGGTTTCACCTGGAACGCCGTGGGGCGTCGCGGAGGATCGCCGCCAGCTCTTCGGGCTGCTCGAGCGGGACGTAGTGCCCGCAATTGGCGATGCGGTGGAACGATCCGTGGCGAACACGTGCCGCCAGTGCCGGAGCGTGGCGCGCAGTCGGGTCGTGGTCGCCAGTGACGACGACGATCGGCGTGTCGAGCGATTCGACGACCTCGGTGCGATCCGTTCGTCCGTGGAAGACGCGGACGCCGTTGATCACATCCTCGACGCGTTGCGTCAGCGCGATGGCATATGCGTCTGCGACGACGGCCGGATCGACGTTCGGCCCGAACAGCGGCGCCCAGTAGGTCTCCCACGCGCCTTCCATCCCGTGCTCGACGAGCATGCGGATCGCTGCGTCGCGGAGGTCGGGTTCAGGACGATGTCCTGCCTTGGCGCCGACGAGGACCAGCAGGGCGACTCGCTCGGGCGCAAGTCGAGCGACCTCGATGGCGCACGATCCGCCGACCGATCCGCCGACGAGCACCAATGGACCCGTTCCGGCGAGGTCGAGGACCGCCTGTGCCCACGCCTCGATCGAGTCGCCGAGTCGGTACAGGTCCGGTGCGATCACCAGGTCGTCGTCCACGCCGGGGGAGTCCAGGTGCTGTCGCCAGATCGATCCATCAAACGGCAGGGGATGAAGGAAGATGGTCGGCATTCAGCGACCGTAGATCGCGCGATGTTTCACGTGGAACACCTTGGGCGCGGCGGCCGCGTCGCACCGTGGTCGCGGTCGGGCCTGGGAGTGAGACTCGTGAGGATGTCGTTGGTTTGGGGCTTGGGGTGGGTGCGCGTGTTTCACGTGAAACGCCTTGGGCGCGGCACCCGCGTCGTACCGTGGTCGCGGTCTGAGCTGGCCGCGAGCTTGGTGAGACGTCGCGGGTCTGGCGCCTGGGATGGGTGCGCGTGTTTCACGTGAAACGCCTTGGGCGCGGCACCCGCGCCGCACGGTGGTCACGCCGCTTGGGCGCGAGATTCGTGAGATGTCGTCGGTTTCGCGCCCAAGGGCGGATGAACGGTGGGCGAGGATGCCGCGTCGCTGCGGGTGCGGCGGCATGGGCGCGGGATTCGTGAGGTGTCGTCGGTTTCGCGCGCAAGGGCGGATGAATGGTGGGCGAGGAAGCCGCGTTGTTGCGGGTGCGGCGGCATGGGCGCGGGATTCGTGAGATGTCGTCGGTTTCGCGCCCAAGGGCGGATGAACGTGGCTGGACGAGGCGGCGAGAGTCACTGCGGGAGAGCGGCTTGGGCGCGAGATTCGGGAGATGGGGTCGGATCGCACCTCAGAGCCGTGGGCGGTCGGACTGGGGTGCTGTGCGTCGGAATTGCGTGGTCGGGTTGGGCGCGAGGTTGGTGCGATGTCGTCGGCTTCGCGCACCAGGGCGGCGCGATGTTTCACGTGGAACGCCTTGGGCGCGGCAGTCGCGTCGGACGGTGGTCGCAGGGAAGTGGTGGTGCCGCGATGTGTGATGGCTGTCGAATTCGGGGCCGTGGTGGGGGAGAGAACGGCGGGGATCCCCGGGTGATCCGTGGTTGCTGCGATAGCCTCTCGGAGCGTTCGCCGGTCGCCCGTGGCCGTGCATGAACTGGGACGAACCCCTCAAGGAGATGTGCCCTCGATGACCTCGACCGAGCCGGAGCCGGAACCCGGGCGTCCGCTTCCCCGTGTGATCGCCGTCGCCAACCAGAAGGGTGGCGTCGGCAAGACGACCTCGACCATCAACGTCGGCGCCTGCCTGGCCGAACTGGGCTTTCGCACCCTGATCATCGACCTCGACCCGCAGGGCAACGCGTCCACGGGCCTGGGCATCGACAACCGTGGGCTCGAGACCTCGATGTACCACGTGATCATGCACGAGGTCCCGCTGGAGAACTGCATCGAGCCGTCCGAGGTGAAGAACCTGTTCGTCGCCCCGGCCAGCCTCGATCTCGCCGGCGCCGAGATCGAATTGGTGCCGGCGTTCAGCCGGGAGAACCGGCTTCGTCGGGCGATCGAAGCGGTGCTCGACGACTACGACTTCGTGCTCATCGACTGCCCGCCGTCGCTCGGGCTGCTGACCGTCAACGGCCTCAACGCGGCGAGCGAGGTGCTCGTCCCGATCCAGTGCGAGTACTACGCGCTCGAAGGTCTCGGTCAGTTGCTGCGCAACGTCGATCTGGTCAAGCGCAACCTGAACCCGACGCTGGAGGTCAGCACGATCGTCTGCGTCATGTACGACGCACGCACCAAGCTGTCGGACCAAGTGGTCAAGGAGGTGCGCGAGCACTTCGGCGACAAGGTCTGCCGAGCCGTCGTCCCGCGTTCGGTCCGACTGTCGGAGGCGCCGTCGTTCGGCCAACCGATCATCACCTTCGATCCCGGGTCCCGCGGTGCAACCGCCTACCGGAGCGTGGCAAAGGAGGTCAGTCGTGGCTCGACTCGGAGGACTGGGTAAGGGACTCGGCGCGCTGATCCCGGCCGACTCGTCCGGCGCGACGACTGCCACCGATGGCACGCGGCTGGCAGATCTGCCGGTCGGCTCGATCGTCGAGAACCCGAACCAACCGCGCCGGCACTTCGAGGAGGAGTCGCTCGCCGAACTGGCCGCGTCCATCCGCGAGATCGGCGTGCTGCAACCCGTGCTCGTCCGTCCGCTCGAGGACGGCACGTTCGAGCTCGTCGCCGGCGAGCGCCGGCTGCGCGCCGCGCGCCGCGCCGGACTGGCGGTCATCCCGGCGGTGGTCCGGGCCACCGACGATCTCGGCTCCGTCGAGCGGGCGTTGGTCGAGAACCTGCATCGCCAGGACCTCACCCCGTTGGAGGAGGCTGCTGCCTACCAGCAACTGATCGAGGACTTCCAGCTGACCCACGATCAGATCGCCTCGCGCGTCGGCAAGAGCCGTTCGGCGGTGAGCAACACGCTCCGACTGATGTCGTTGCCGCCGGCGATCCTGGCCTTGCTGGCCGACGGTCGGCTCAGCGCCGGGCATGCGCGCGCGCTCCTCGGCACACCCGACCGCGCCTTCCAGGAGCAGCTGGCCCGCCGCAGCGCGGCGGAGAGCTGGTCGGTGCGGATGGTTGAAGACGCGGTGCGCGACCGGTCGGTCGGTGGCGGTGACGGCATCGCCGACGAGTCGGCGGGCGGCGCGGCTCCGTCGAGTCGGAGCGCCGGTGACGGCGCAGGCATCAGCCCGGTGACGCGGCTGCGTCCACCCGGCCTCCTCGAGCTCGAGGAGCTGCTTGCCGAGCACTTGTCCACACGTGTGGCGGTGAGCATGAGCTCCAAGCGGGGCAAGGTCGTGGTCGACTTCGCCGACCTCGAGGATCTCGAACGCCTGTATCACCTGATGACGGGCCAAACCACGCACGAAGCGTGAGCATGTGGTCGAATTCGGCCACGTAGTGTGAGATATCAAGGCCAACCAGCGGATGAGGGTTGCACACACCAGGTGGAAAACCCTGTGGACAAACTCTCAGGTTGGACGGGAGACCCAGCCTTCGACGGCGCTCAGAATGGCCCCGCACAGGGCCGATGCGGCGTCCGTGACCTGGCGAACTGGCCCGATCAGGCACAGCACGGCGGGCATTCGCGTCTCGCGCAGCACGGGCAGGCGCATCCCGCTGGTCGTCGGTGTCACGCTCGTCGGCAGGGTGAGCGTCGAGGTCAGGCTGGCGACGATCGCCTCGGCGAGGGCCCGTCCGCCGGCTGACTCGAAGGTGGGCACGCGGTAGAAGTGGGCGACGGCCATCGGGTCGGCACTGCTCTCGAAGCCGAGGTACAGGTCGGCCTCGAAGTGGTTGGCGGCGTGGGCCTGGGCGATCACGTCCGGCTCGTCGAGGGTCATCACGGTGGCGCCGTGCTGGCGCAGGTCGCGAGCCAGGGTTCGGGTGATCGCACTCAGCCCGCCGAACTGACCGATCACCACACGGCTGGCCGCCAGCGATCCGGGTCCGCCGCGCTGGCGCTCGCGGTCGCGCAGCGTGCTGATGCCCGGCCCGTCACCGGTCTGGCCGCTGACGCGCAGGATGGCGCGCACCGTGTCCGGTCCGCACACCCCATCGGCAGTGACGCCGCAGTTGGACTGGAAGTCCTCCAGAGCGCGAACCGTCCTCGGTCCGAGGATGCCGTCGACCCGACCGCTGTCGAAGCCGAGGCGCGCCAAACGGGACTGCAGCTCGGCGACGTCGTCACCGCGCAGGTTTGGCGCGGTGAGGAACAGCAGCCGGTCACCGAAGTGCCAGGAGGCCTCGACGAGTGCGGTCCAGGTGTGCTCGTCGCACACCCCGTCGACGCGCAGTCCGCGCGCCCGCTGGAAGTTGCGCACCGCGGCTTCGGTGGCGGCGCAGTACGACCCCGCCTCGGCGCCGGCAGGTGAGAACCCGGCGGCGCCGAGGCGACGTTGCAGATCGCGAACGGCCTCTCCGCGTTGACCGGGGGTCAGCGGGAAGTAGGAAGAAATTCGTTGAGCTCCTGGAGGAGTTGACCCTTGCCCTTGGCTCCGACGAGGCGCTTCTGCACCTCACCGGCGTTGAACACCAGGAGCGTGGGGATGCTCATGACGTTGAATCGCATGGCGATGTCGGGGTTCTCGTCGACGTTCAGCTTGGCGACGGTGAGGTTGCCGGCCTGCTCGGTGGCGATCTCACCCAGGATGGGGGCGATCATCTTGCACGGGCCGCACCACTCGGCCCAGAAGTCGACGATGATCGGCTTGTCGGACCCAGCGACGGTCTCGTCGAACGTTGCGGTGGTGAGGGTGACGATGCCATCGGCCATGGCGGGGGTCCTTTCGGTCGGAAGCGTGATGCTACCGGTGTCGAACCGTGCGGTCCGGTCAATGATTCCCAGTGCGAGCGTGCCGCGAGACACGCCGAAGCGCGGCGCGTCAGGCGTGCTGCGCTTCGAGCCAGCGTTCGCAGTCGATGGCGGCCATGCAACCGGAGCCGGCGGCGGTGATCGCCTGGCGGTAGGTGTGGTCCTGCACGTCGCCACAGGCGAAGACGCCCGGGATGTTGGTGTAGGTGCTGCCGGGCTGGGTGATCAGGTAGCCGTTGTCCTCCATGTCGAGGATGCCCTTGAACAGGTCGGTGTTCGGGCGGTGGCCGATGGCGACGAACAGCCCGGTGACCGGCAGCGTGCGGACCTCGCCGGTGAGCACGTTGCGCACGACGGCACCCTCGAGCTTGTCGGTGCCGACCAGGTCGTCGACGACGGTGTTCCAGACGAGCTCGATCTTCTCGTTGGCGGCGGCGCGGTCCTGCATGATCTTCGAGGCGCGCAGCTCGTCGCGGCGCACGAGCATGCTGACCTTGGAGGCGAACTTGGTGAGGAACGTGGCTTCCTCGACGGCGCTGTCGCCGCCACCGACGACGGCGATCTCCTGACCACGGAAGAAGAACCCGTCGCACGTCGCGCAGGTCGACAGGCCGTGGCCGAGGAGGTGCTGCTCGGCGGGCAGGTTGAGCATCAGGCTCTGCGCGCCGGTGGACACGATGATCGAGTCGGCGGTGAACTCCTGGTCGCGGACCCAGACGCGGAAGGGTCGCTCGGAGAAGTCGACGCGGGTGACCTTCTCGGTGAGGAACGTCGCGCCGAAGCGCTGCGCCTGCTCACGGAAGCGGATCATCAGCTCGGGGCCCATGATGCCTTCGGGGAAGCCGGGGAAGTTCTCGACCTCGGTGGTCAGCATCAGCTGGCCGCCGGGCTGGTCGCTGGTGCTGCTCGGCTCACCCTCGATGACGAGCGGGGCCAGGTTGGCGCGGGCGGTGTAGATCGCCGAGGTGAGGCCGGCCGGGCCGGAACCGACGACGATGACGTGATGATGTCGAGGCTGGTCGCTCATTCGCTGTCACCGGCGAACCGCTTGCGCATCAGGAGCGCTCCGCCGAGCACGAGGATCCCGCCGAGGGCCAGGTAGCTGACCCACACCGCGGTGTCCGGGTCCAGCGGGAAGGCGAGGAAGTGCTGGACGAGCTTGGTGGCCAGGATGATGCCGACGATGAGCACTGCGATCGCGGTGATCCCGATGATGATCCCGAACACCAACGCGCGCACGGCGGTGGCCGCCTTGGCGGTGACGTTGTCGCGGACCTTGCCGACGTACCTGTCGACCGTGTCGGCAAGATCGGGTGCCCAGTTGGGGTCGGTGAACGGGTTGCCTGGCATGCGGCCGAGCCTACTGCTGCGCTCCTGCTCCGAGTTGCTGCCGCGTGCCGGCGCAGCGCCGTCTCAGCGGTCGATCTCGACCAGGGTGTTGCACGTCTCGATGTCCACCGCGCGGATCAGGTTGCCGATGACGACGACGATCGCCGGTCGATCGATGTAGACGATCGGACCACCGACGATGCTGCCGCCGGCGAGATCGCAAGCGACCGTCGTGGTCTCCATCTGCGGGATGGTCTCCGAGAAGGCGGTGGCCGTGGGAAAGCCCGCCGTGGTGCCGGCCGTGGTGTTGTCGGCGGCCGGTGTCGTTCCCGCCGGCGAGTTGGTCGCTGCGGTGCGATCGATGGAGAGGAGTGCGTACTGGCGGAGCTCGTCGGGCGTCGTGAACCGTGGGTCGCCGGCGCCGGAGATCGAGCCGATCGTGGGACGCGGTGCGCTGTCGCCGACCGACGGGCTCTCGCCGCCGGCGGTGTCGGAGTCCGAGGGCAGCTTGGAGGCATCGAACGCCTCGGTCGACGACGACTTCATGTCCGAGCCGGTGTTGCTGTTGGCCAACGAGAAGCCGATCACGCCGACGACGGCTGCAGCAGCAGCGCCGCCGAGCCAGCGGTACGCCCGTCGCTGCTTGGCGCGAACGAGCGCCAGTTGGTCGACGGGTGCCGCGGCCGCCGCAGCGGGTGCGGCGCGGCGCACGGGACGCTCGGGGTCGGCGAGCAGGCGGTCGAACTCGGTGAGCGCGGCGTTGATGGCCAGCTCACGAGCTTCGTCCGTGGGCGGCGGCACGTCGGCGAGCTCGGCACGGGTGGTGGTGAGCGCGTCGATGATCGACATCGGCGCGCGCGCCGACCCCTCCAGGATCCCGTCGAGCTCGGCGCTGGCCAGCTCGACGTCGGGGGTGACGTCGTCGCTCATGGTGCTCCGGTTGGACGTTGTGGGCGGCCGTACTGGTTCCCGCCGTCTGCGTCGAGGCGACCGAGGGCACCGGCGAGGGCGCCGCGACCGCGGGCGATGCGGCTCTTCACGGTGCCGACGGGGATGTCGAGGATGATGGCGATCTCGGCGTAGTCCAGGTCGCCGACGTCGCGCAGCACGACGGGGAGGCGGAACTCGGTCGGCAGCGCGGCAACCGCGGTGTCGAGCGCCATGCGGTCGCCGATGGCGTCGAGGCGCAGCCCCGCGTCCGGGTCGACGATGTCGCGCGTCGCGCCGTCGTCGTTGGTCGGCATGTCGGGGATCGGCCGGCGACGCCGGCGACGCAGCTCGTCGAGGCTGGCGTTGGTGGCGACGCGGTAGATCCAGGTGCCGATCGACGAGCGACCGTCGAACTTCGACAGCCCGCGCACGACGGCGATCATCGCTTCCTGCGCGGCGTCGGCGGCGTCGGCGTCGTTGCCGGTGATCCGCCGGCACACCGCGTGGACGCGGTCGTAGTGACGGCGAAGCAGTTGATCGAGCGCCCCGCGGTCTCCCCCTTGGGCCGCGGTCACCAACGAGAGATCGTCGAGCGGTGCAGCGATGCGGCGAGGCTACTGGGGAGCTGCCGGGAGCTCCCGGCACTTCACGTTCCGGTGGCGGTCGTTCAACCGGCCGGGGTGAACGTCATCTCGTCGATGCGACCGCGGTACGGGTTGTTGGCGCAGCCGGCGTCCTTGCCGAGCTCGTTGAACATCACCAGCACGTAGCGAGCAGGAGCGTCGAGATCGACCTGGATCGTCTCGGCCGATTCACCGTTGGCCTTGCGCACCGCCGGCCCCCAGTCGCTGATCTCCCGCGGGATCGAGTTCGTCGCGGTGAGCACCTGCACCTGGTAGGGAGCGCTGCCGATCTCGACCGTGAACGTGCCGGTGGCAGCGACGCCGAGGTCGGCGACGAGCCCGACGCCACCCTTGCCGCCGAGGAACTTCGACGAGTAGCAGACGGTCGTCCAGGCGGTGGATGCCTTGCCGTCGTGGGCCAGCGACACCTGGTCGTCGTTCTCGGTGCCGTCGTCGCCGTCGGGGTCGTAGGTGGTGACTGCCTGGATGGATGCCTCTGGCACCGGCGGCGTGGTGGCCTCGGGCGGCACGACCGACGTCGGTGGGGTGAACGCGGCACCGTCGCCGTCACCACCGATGGTGATCCACAGGATGGCGCCGACGACGAGCGCGGCCAGCAGCAGCCCTCCGACGACCACGAGCGACGGACCGTTGCGGTGCTCGAAGCGACGGTTGGGCCGGGGCTTGGGGCGGCGATCGGACGTCGGCGTGCGGTCGATCATCACCGGCTGTCCGGCGGGACGGCCGGGTCGCTGCTGGCCACCGGAACCGGTTGCTGGGCGTTGGCCGGCGGGGCGAGTGGGCGACTGGCGCGTCGGCGTGGTGCGCACTGCAGGTGCGGACGGGCTCGGCTGCGTCGGCGTGCCGGCGGTCCCCGAGGGCGGGGTGAAGCCGCCGGTGTCGTTGCCCATGTCCGTCGCTCGAGAGGCGACCTTGGTGAGCTCGGCGCGCACCTCGGCGCCGGTGGCGAAGCGCTGCTCCGGGCGGCGCGCCAGCAGGCGGTGGATCAGCGGCGCCAACCCGTACGGCAGCGTCGGGCGCAGACGGGTGAGGTCGGTGGGCTCGCGGTTCAGGCGAGCGAGCGCGGTGTCGGCGTCGGTCTCGCCGAGGAACGGCACGCGGCCGGCGAGGCACTCGTAGAGCACGAGACCCAATGAGTACAGGTCGGCGCGCCCGTCGAGCTTCTTGCCGCGCACCTGCTCGGGCGAGAGGTACTTCGCCGTGCCCATCATCACGTTCGGGCTCGTCAGGTCCTCGTCGGGTGAGCCGAGGCCCTTGGCGATGCCGAAGTCGGTGAGCAGCACGCGCCCGTCGGGGGTGATGAGGATGTTGCCCGGCTTGACGTCGCGGTGCACCAGGTCGGCCTTGTGCGCGGCATCGAGCGCGGACGCGACGCATGCACCGATGTGCATGGTCAGGTCGGGGCTCAACCGCTTCTGCTCGTCGAGCAGCTGGCGCAGGCTCTTGCCGTTGACGAGCTGCATCACCACGGCCTGCCGACGCTCGCCGCCGATCGTGTCGTCGACCGCGTCGTAGACGGCGACGATGTTCGGGTGGCTCAACCCGGCGACGGCGATGGCCTCACGACGGAAGCGCTCGGCGACGATCGGGTCGGCGGCCAGTGAGGGCTTCAGCAGCTTCACCGCGACCTGTCGGGACAGCGACGTGTCGGTGCCCAGCCACACCTCGGCCATGCCCCCTTGCGCGAGTCGTCGCTCCAGCCGATAGCGCTGGGCGAGCATGGCCGGAGGAAGCGGGGTGGGGCTGGTGGTGCCCGGAAGGGTTGCAGACATGGGATCCGCCGGTGAACGCTAGTTGCCCACCCGCGTCCGACGCCGTCAATACCGCTGCGGCACCTCGAGTGCGGTGACGAGGGTCGGGAGCCCGACCTACACCGTGAAGGCGACGCCGATGGTGCCGCGGCCCGTGTGGCTGCCGACGACGGGGCCGATGTCACCGATGACGATGTCGCCGCTGTAGTGCTGACGGACGAGCGCGACGAACGCGTCGACGTCGCTGCAGTCGGCCTGCATCACGGCCAGCGTCTGGATCGGGCCGGCAGCGGCCATCTTCTCGACGACGAAGGCCATCGCCTTGCTGCGCGTGCGCTGCTTGCCGCCTTCCTCCACCTTGCCGTCGCGCACCTCGATGATCGGCTTGATCGACAGCACGGAGGCGAGCATCGCCTTGGCGCCACCGATGCGGCCGCCCTTCTTCAGGTTCTCCAGCGTGTCGAGTGCGCCCCACACGTGCGTCCGCTTGGCGAGATCGGTCGCGTGCGCCTCGACCTCGTCGAGCGACGCGCCGGCGCGGGCCGAGCGCGCCGTGTCGAGCACGACCACGCCCTGGCCGAGCGTGGCCGAGCGGCTGTCGACGACGCGCACGTCGATGACGTCGGCGACGTTGCGCGCGGCGAGCTCGGCGGACTGCATGGTCGCCGAGAGCCCGGCGCTGAGCGAGACGACGACGATGCCGGTGGCACCCTCGGCAGCGAGACGGCGGTAGGTCGCCTCGAACTGTCCGGGTGCGGGTGCGGCCGTCTCCGGCAGCGTCGACGACTGCGAGCACTTGGCCCAGAACTCCGACGGCGTCAGGTCGGCGCGGTCGACGTACTCGTGCCCGTCGATGCGGATCGTCAGCGGGACGATCTCGATGCCGAGCTCGTCGGCCGCCGACTGGGGCAGGTCGCATGCCGAATCGGTGACGATGCGGACGGTCGGTTCTCGCGGCGTGTCGCTCACGAGGGGGGCAGGGTACTCGTTGCCGCGTCGGGCGACAGCTCGCCGCCGTTCGCGCCCGGATCACCCGGCATGGCATCACCCGGCATCGCGTTGCCGAACGACACGGGGTGCCTGCCCATCACGGCAGCGGCGTCGCGCTTGCGGCGGACGGCGCGCCAGTGCCGGAACCACCACGCGGCCAGCATCAGGATCGCCGCGCCCGTGACCAGGTTGCCGAGCCCGCTGAGCGCGTTGAGGCTGGCGGTCAGCGCAACGGTGGGTGCGAGCCGGGCGTGCTCGACGTCGCCCTGCGGTGTCAGGACGTTGAGCGAGACGCCGAAGTCGCCGTTGCTGCGCGCTTCGACGCGCACGAGCACCTCGTGCACGCTGTGCGGCGGCAGCGTCTCGATCTGGTCGGGGTCGGGGAAGCGGAGCTTGGGCGAGTCGAGGACGACGCGGATCGTGAGCGGCGTGTCGCTGTCGTTGCGGAAGTTGAGTCGGATGGTGCTGCTGCGACCGGTGAGGCTGAAGGAGAACGGCGTGGGCATGCCGACGGCGTTGCGGATCGCGTCGTACTCGGCGCGCAGCCGACCGGCGATCGTCGCGACTGCGTCGTCGTCGAGCGCCGTCGTGGGCAGGATGGCGATGAACGCAGCCCAGTTCGCGGGCCGCTGGTCACCGTCGGGCAGCATGCTGCCGGTGCTGGTCGCCTCGGTCGCCAGGTCGGTCTGCGTCTGCACCCTCGTCGCCAACGCGCCGGCGTCGACGGTGTCGGGCAGCCGCACGACGACGTCGTCGCCGAGCACCTGCTGGCGCGTCGTGCGCGTGGCCACCTGATCGAGATCGGCGGACTGCAGTCCGGGGGTGTCGGCGATCAGCTCGGTGATCACCGCGAGCGTGGCCGGGTCGGGCACGCCGAGGTCGTTGGTGCCGATGACGATGCTGTGCCGCGCGGCGACGTCGTCGTCGAGGAGCGCCCGTTGGCGGGCGGCGAGCAGGTCGGCGACCACCTGGATGGCGGTGAGCGTCGGGTCCTTGGCAGTGCGCTCCAACGTGTCGGCGATCCGTCGGTCGACGATCGCGCCCTCGAGCTGAGCGTCGTCGTCGAGTGCGATGCCGACGAGCTGCGTGGTGTCGGCGAACCCACCGAGGCTGCCGTCGAGGGACTGGTACACGTCGGGTGTCAGCACCAGCAGGCGGGTGCCGAGGTCGCGCAGCAGCGTCGCGCCGGGTGTCGTGACGGTGTGGTCGACGAACTGCGCGGTCCGCACGGTCGGGGCGGGCATGTCGTCGGCGACGATGTCCTCGCCGTCGCGCAGCCACTGGGTGTACAGCGCGGTCTGCCCTGCGGAGGCCGCCACCGACGGATCGAGCGGGAGGCTCGTGCCGGAGATGATCTCGTTGCCGTCCAGCGCGTCGAGCAACCGCGTGGCCAACGCGGGATCGCGGTCACGCAGTGCGGCGATCACCTTCGGCTCGATGCGCACGGCAACCGGGAGGGCGCTGGCATCCAGCGCATCGGCCAACGACGCCAGCTCGTCGAGGTCGGCCTGATCGAGGACCACGGCGCCGCGGTCGTCGAGGTGCAGTGGACGGGTGGTGCCCATGACGAGCGCGACCGACATCGGGTCGTCGACCTCGCCGCTGGTCGGCAGCCGGTTGACGAAGCTGGTCAGCTCGGCCACCGTGTCGCCCTCGAAGCGCAGCTCGACGGTGAGCGGGTAGACGCCGGCGCGCGACAGCAGCATCGCCGGCGGTGTCAGCGTGTTGGTCTCCACCGGGATCGTCAGCGTGACCTGGTTCGGCTGGGGGCGGACGAGCTCGATGACGGGAGCGACGACGAAGTCGACCGTGTTCGGGAAGTCCGGCTCGGACTGCAACGCGGCTTGCACCGCGTCGCGATCGCTGACCGGTCGGTAGGCGGTGACGACGAGATCGGAGGCGTCGAGCGTGGCCGCGTCGAGCGATGCAGGCACCGCCACGGTCAACGTGATCTCGCCGGCGGACCGGACGGTGAAGTCCTGCTCGATCAGCGTCAACCGCAACGTCGCCGCTCCTCGGGCGGACACCGGGGGTGCGGCGACCATCGCCGGCAGGGCGACGAGCGCGAGCGCCATCAGCGCTGGCAACCGGCGGCGGATCACGCCGCGCGCTCGAGCACGTGGAGGTGGTCGGGCAACCGGGTGAAGCCGGTGCGCTCGTACAGCGCGAGTGCGGCCACGTTGTCCGTGTGGGTGTTGACGAGCACGCGCTGCACGCGCCAGCGAGCCATCCACTTCAACGAGTCGACGGTGAGCGCCAGCCCGAGGTGGTGGCCGTGCTGCGACGGGTGCACGGCCAGCCGCTGCAGGAACCCGGTGCGCGAGTCGCGTCCGGAGATGGCGTAGCCGGCCAGCCCGGGACCGGCCGGGCCGGGACCGTCGGCGCCGCGTGCGAGCCCGATCGATGCACCGCGGGCGCGGTGGCGTGTGGTCGCCTTGCAGATGTCGGTGACGCCGATCTGATCGGTGCCCCACGTCGGCCCGAACGCGGCGAGGTCGACGCTGGCCGCGTCGGCGTGCGCGGCAGCGAGGAGGCGGTGCGTCGCAGGGAGGTCGCTCCGCCCGCGAACCGAGCCGGGATCGGTGTGCTCGAGCAACGCGAGCTCCTGGGCCGTGCTGAAACCGTGGCGGTGCAACTCGCCGGCGACGACGGTGCTGACCGCGCCGGTGCGGATGGTGTCGAAACCGGCATCGGCGAGCTGGTCGAGCCAACGCTGCATCACCGCCGCCGACGGCAGCTGCGCCTGGCTGTAGAACATGAGGTGCGCGGTCGTCGGTTGGTGGGGCCACGGACGCACGCGGCACACCGAGCCGCCACCGCGGAGCACCAGCGGTGCGTCAGTCCGGGAGCGGAGCACAGGCCTCACCAGCCCTGACGGTAGCGTCGGGCCGTCCCGCTAGCGTCGTCACGGTGACCGTGTTGTTCGCCACCCACGCCGCGTACCTGGAGCACCTGGCCGGTCCACGGCACCCCGAACGGCCGGAGCGGTTGGAAGCGGTGCTGCGTGGGGCGCGCAGCGGTGACGTCCTCGATGCGCTGCTGCCGCTGGAACCGGTGGCCGCGTCACGCCTCGACCTGGAGCGCGTGCACCCGGTCTGGTACCTCGATCGGATCGAGGGGATCTGCGCCGCCGGTGGTGGCCGGCTCGACCCCGACACGTACGCCAGCCCGGGCAGTTGGCGTGCCGCGTCGCTCGCCGCGGGTGCCGGGTTGACCGCCATCGCGGCACTGCAGCGCGGCGAGGCCGACGCTGCGTTCTGCGCCGTGCGGCCGCCCGGTCATCACGCGACGCGCGTCGAGTCGATGGGCTTCTGCATCATCTCCAACGTCGCGGTCGCCGCAGCGGCGCTCGCCGACCAGGGCGAGCGGGTGATGATCTTCGACTTCGACGCACATCACGGCAACGGCACCCAGGCGGTGTTCTACGAGGATCCGCGCGTCCTGTTCGTCAGCATGCACCAGTGGCCGCTCTACCCCGGCACGGGGCGCCACGACGAGACCGGTGTCGGTGCGGCCGACGGCACGACGGTCAACATCCCGCTGCCGCCGGACACGACCGGCGACGTCTACCTGCGGGCCTTCGACGAAGTGATCGCGCCGATCGCCGATCGGTTCGCTCCGACGTGGGTGATCATCTCCGCCGGGTTCGACGCGCACCGCGCCGATCCGATCACCGATCTCGGACTGGCCGCCGGCGACTACCCGGCCTTGGTGCAGCGAGCGTTCGCGTTGGTGCCGGCCGGTCGTCGGTTGGCGGTGCTGGAGGGTGGCTACGACCTCGACGCGCTCGCCGACTGCTCGGCCGGCGTGCTGCGCACGTTGGTCGGTCTGCCGGCGTCCGTGCCGGCGTCCGAGTCGGCCACGTCGGGCGGGCCCGGGGCGGAAGCCGTCGACGCCCTGGCCGCGTTCTGGCGCGAGCGCGGCTGGTCGTGACGCCCGATCGGTTCCAGCCGGTCTTCGACGAGGTTCGCCCGCTGACGGAGCGCTTCGCCGCGGCCGGCCATCGGTTGTTCCTCGTTGGTGGCACCGTGCGCGACCTGTTGCTGGGCGTCGATCGCGACCTCCTCGACGACTACGACGCGACCACCGATGCGCGCCCTGCCGACATCAAGGCCTGCCTCGAAGGTTGGGCGGATGCGATCTGGACCCAGGGCGAGCGCTTCGGCACGATCGGGGCCAAGAAGGACGGGCGGATCTACGAGATCACCACCCATCGGGCCGAGGCCTACCACGCCGACTCGCGCAAGCCAGACGTCGAGTTCTCCGACCGGATCGAGGCCGACCTGTCGCGCCGCGACTTCACGGTGAACGCGATGGCGCTGGAGCTCACGTCGCCGTCACCGACGTTGGTCGATCCGTTCGACGGCGCGGTCGATCTGGCCATGCGCGTCCTGCGCACGCCGCTGTCGCCGGAGGAGAGCTTCGGCGACGACCCGTTGCGGATGCTGCGCGCCGCCCGGTTCATCGCCCGCTTCCAGTTCCAGCCCACCGACGAGCTCGTCGCCGCGGTGCGGGCGATGCACGGCCGGTTGGAGATCGTCTCCGCCGAACGGATCCGCGACGAGCTCGACCGGTTGATCACCGTCGACCACCCGAGCCCGGGGCTGTGGTTCGCCATCGACACCGGCCTGGCCGACGAGTTCCTGCCGGAGCTGCCGTCGATGCGCCTCGAGCAGGACCCGATCCATCGGCACAAGGACGTGCTCACCCACACCCTGGCGGTGGTCGAGAACGTGCGGCCGCTGCTCGACGCCGAGGGCGATCCGACGTTCGACTTCCGCCTCACCCGACTGGCCGCGTTGTTCCACGACGTCGGCAAGCCGCGCACGCGCGGCTACCAGAAGGGCAAGGGCGTCACCTTCCACCACCACGACGCGGTGGGGGCGCGGATGACCCGCAAGCGGATGGAAGCGCTGCGCTACAGCACCCACGACACCGAGGCGGTCACCGAGCTCGTCGCCCTGCACCTGCGGTTCCACACCTACCAGATGGGCTGGACGGACTCCGCGGTGCGCCGCTACGTCCGCGACGCCGGCCCCCTGCTGGCCGAGCTGAACGTGCTCACCCGGTGCGATTGCACCACCCGCAACGAGCGCAAGGCGGCGACGTTGTCCAAGCGGATGGACGACCTCGAGGTGCGCATCGCCGAGCTCGAGGCGCACGAGGAGCTCGCCTCCATCCGTCCTGAGCTGGACGGCAACGCCGTGATGGCGCTGCTCGGCGTCGGGCCGGGGCCCGCGGTGGGCAAGGCACTGGCCTTCTTGCTCGAGGTGCGCTTGGACGAGGGCCTGCTCGGCGAGGAGAACATTCGCGAAAAGCTCACGGAGTGGTGGAAAGATCACGGTCTGCGCTGATACTTCAGGAGCGGCGCGACGGGCGCGTTCCAGACGGCACGACGGTGGCCAGAAGGCGAGGGGCAGGTGGACGCAGAGGTGACGAGATGGCGCCCCGGCCCCCGGTCGGGTGCCCGACGCGGTGCCGTGGTCGTCAGTCTCGTGGTCGCCACCTACCTCGTCGACCTCGTGACCCACGGCACCGATCTGCGCCGATGGGGCCTGTGGTGCGATCTCTCGCTCGCCGTGGCGGCGGGCGTCGCCTCGTGGATGCTCGGCCAGCGGTACCGGCGCGAGCCCAAGTTGCTGTGGTTGATGCTCTCGATCGGCGCCGCCGGTTGGGCCCTCGGCCAGGTGGCCTGGACCGTGCAGGTCCACGGCTTCGGCAACGACAGGTGGCCCTCCTGGGCGGGTGTCGGGCTGCTCGCCTGGCCGTTGATGGCGATCACTGCGGTGTTCGTGCACACCCGTTCGTTCGAGCGCAGCACGAAGATGGTCTTCTTCGTCGAGTCGGCGCTGTTGGCCGTCGCCATCTGGTTCACCTTGTGGGAGCTGGTCGTGCGCCCGGCCACCGAGACGTGGTCGCGGTCGGCGCTGACCCACCTGCTCAGCCTGTCGTTCCCGCTCGCCGACATCCTGATGGCGTCGGTGATGCTGCTGATGCTGCTCGTCGACGTCTCGCACACGCGCGTCGCCTTCTTCCTCTGCGCGGTGTCGTTGGCCATCGGCGACATCGTCTTCTGCGCCGTGCCGCCGCGCTCGGCCGCCTCGTACCTCGTTGCCTACCCCTTCCTCGCGCTGGCGTTCGTGATCGCCGGCGTCGCCTCCGGCCTGGAGGGTGGCGGTGCGGTTCGCCCCAGCCGGCGGCGCAAGCTCAACCTGTTCGTGGTCAACGTTCCCGTGCTCGTGGCCATCGCCGTGGCGATGTTCCGCTACATCATCCAGAGCCACAAGGCGTCGGTCGTCTCGGCGGTGATCGTCGGCATCACCGGCCTGTTGATCTGTGCCAACCAGCTGGCGTCGTGGTACCGGGCGTCCGACCTGGCCGGGTCGCTGGAGCTCAACGTCGACCGGCTCACCGTCGTCGAGGGGGAGCTGCGCGCCCTGCTCGACGACCTGCCGGCGGCGGTGGTGGTGCTCGACCGCGCCGGTCGCATCCGTGACGCCAACGCGCGGGCGCTCGACATCACCGGGCGCACCAAGGACCAGTTGCTCGGGCGGACGTTCGTGTCGGTGGTGCCCGAGGAGTACCGCCAGATGCTGGCCGACTCCTACGTCGAGCTGTTCCAGGGCGGCCGGATGGTCAACCCGGTGTTCGCCATCCGCCACCCGAACGGCAACGAGGTGGTCCTCGAGGCGGACGTGCACGGCCCGGTGCGCGACCCCAACCGTGTCGTGCTCGCGCTGCGCGACGTCACCTTCCGCAACCAGGAGGCAGTGAAGCTCGAGCGTGCTCGCGAGCGGTTCCGCATGGCCTTCCACGGCGCGCCGACCGGCATGGCCCTGGCGACATCGGACTCTGCGGTACTGCTCGACGTCAACCAGTCGCTGGCCGACATGCTCGGGTACACGATCGACGAGCTGAAGGGCTTGACCGTCGAGGAGATCACCCACCCCGACGACTGGATGCGCAGCGATGGCTTCACGACGAAGTCGGTCGACGGCGTCGACGCCTTCCGGTTGGAGAAGCGCTACGTGCGCCGCGACGGTGGCGTGGTGTGGGCGCGCACATGGGTGTCCTTGCTGGACGACGGTGAGGGCGGGTCGATCGCCATCGCCCACGTCGAGGACGTCACGGAGCAGCGACACAGCAAGGAGCGGCTGGAGTGGGCGGCCACCCACGACGAGCTGACCCGGCTGCCGAACCGCTTCCGCTTCCTCGAGCAGCTCGGCTCGCACCTGGAGACCAGCGTGCCCGGCGCGGTCGCCGTGCTCTTCATCGACATCGACAACTTCAAGGTGATCAACGACAGCCTCGGCCACGGTGTCGGCGATCAGTTGCTGCGCGGCATGAGCGAGCGGCTGCGCGCCGTCGTGCGCGACCGCGATCTGCTCGGGCGCTTCGGCGGCGACGAGTTCATCGTCATGCTGCGCGACATCGGCATGGCCCTGAGCCCGGTCGAGATCGCCGAGCGGCTGCGCGCCGAGATCGCCCTGCCGCTGGTGGTCGACGGTGCCGAGCTGTTCGTCACGGCCAGCATCGGCATCGCCGTTGCCGACCGGCCGGGGGTCACCACCACCGAGCTGCTGCGTGACGCGGATGCGGCGATGTACCGAGCCAAGGCTCGCGGCCGCGACTGCGTCGAGGTGTTCTCACCCGGCTCGCACGACGCCAGCGTGCTCACGTTGCGCACGACCAACGAGCTGCGTCGTGGCCTGGAGCGCGGCGAGATCATGCCGTACTACCAACCGATCGTGAACCTGGTCGACGGGCACCTGGTCGGCTTCGAGGTGCTCGCTCGTTGGCGCCACCCGGATCGCGGTCTGCTCGGGCCCGAGCAGTTCCTGCCGATGGCCGAGGAGACCGGGTTGATCGGCGAGGTCGGTGCCAGTGTGCTGCGCTCGTCGCTGTCGCAGCTCGGTCTGTGGCGCGAGTCGATGCCGCACTTCGAGCAGCTGTCGATGTCGGTCAACGTCAGCGTGCGTCAGCTGATGAGCAAGCACCTCCACGAGACCGTGGCCGACGCACTCGCCGAGACCGGCGTGCCGGCCAACGCGCTGTGGTTGGAGATCACCGAGACGGCCCTCATGAGCGACGTCAAGCAGGCCACGGTGGCGCTGCGCGAGCTGCGCAACCTCGGCCTGCACCTGGCCGTCGACGACTTCGGCACCGGGTACTCGTCGCTGACCTACCTCAAGCGGTTCCCGGTCGAGTCGATCAAGGTCGATCGCTCGTTCGTCAGCGGCCTGGGCATCGACCAGGAGGACACGACGATCGTCGAGGCCGTGGTCAAGCTCGGTCATTCACTCGGCCTGCAGGTGGTCGCCGAAGGTGTCGAGACCCCGCTGCAGCTGTCGCGCTTGCGCGAGATCGGCTGCGACCGCGGACAGGGCTACCTGTTCGGCCGCCCCCGCCCCGCCGACCTGATCGCCACCGAGTACGCCCTCACCTCGTCGCCCTGAATCGCAGACTCGGGACATCCGCCGACGCATTCCGTCACTCGGTGTCCCCGGAGTGGGCGTTCCGCGAGCTACACGCCTTGCTTGCGCGCTCGCAGGAGGAGGACGCTGGGGACGAGCGGGTCGCGCTGGCGGCGGTCGGGGAGCTCGTGGATCACGTCGAGGCGGAAGTTCGACCGCTCGAAGGCCATGTACAGCTCGGCGATGCCACCGCGCTGCCCGTAGGGGCGGCGCACGTTGGGATCGCCCGGGTCGAACATCGCGGCCACCGGGTGGGTCATCGAGACGACGAACGAGGCGCCCGGCTTGAGGACGCGGTGCACCTGACGCAGCAGACGCGGCAGGTCGTCGGTGGGGCTCATCGTCTGTGCGGCGAGCACGAGGTCGACCGACGCGCTGGTGACGAAGCCGAGGTCGGCGAGATCGCCGAGGTGGCACTCCACGCGCGTCTCGTTGCGCTCCGCGTCGGCGCGCATCGCAGCGATGCGCTCGGCCGACGGGTCGACGACGATCGCCTTCGCGCCGGCGAGGGCGAAGGCCACCGCGTTGGGGTTGGGCGCGATGCCCAGCTCGATGACGCGCTTGCGGTTGACGTCGCCGCAGAGGCGCAGTTCGTTGTCGTCGGCGACGTTGGCGCCGAACCAGATGCTCATGACGTCCAAGTGTGGCCGCAGCGGCGCTCGCGGTGGCGGACCGTCTGTAGCCTTGCCGCACATGTCGTTCGGTGTCGGCTCGCTGCGTGGTGGCTCCGGCGGTGCGGTGGTGGACCACCGTCTCGCTCGCCAGCACCTGATCAACGAGTACCGCCGCGGCCGGCTCCGTCAGGACCAGGTGTGCGACGCCCACCCCGAGCTCATCCGGGCCGCTCGCAACGTCGGTTCACCCGCCACCAACAAGTGCCCGATCTGCCAGGAACCCCACCTGCACCTGGTCACCTACGTGTTCGGACCCCGGTTGCCGTCGCACGGTCGCTGCGTCAGCACGGCCAAGGACCTGGCCAAGCTCGACGGCCGCACCGACGAGCTCACCGCCTACGTGGTCGAGGCGTGCACGTCGTGCAAGTGGCACCACCTGCTGCGCGTGCTGCCGGTGGGTGGACGCAAGCCGAAGGCCCGCGCCACCTCCTGACCGGCGTCGTGGCTAGTCGTCGACAGGTTCGTGGGGGTAGCTGGCCAGGCAGGCGAAGCACCACTGCTCGACCTCGGGCAGCACGGTCTCGCGGGTCTCGGTGATCTCGGGGAAGATCGGGTCGGGCGGGGTGACGTAGACGCGGCGCACGCGCCACACCGTCTCCTCGTCGCTGCCACAGCTCTCACAGGTCCGGGTGCTCATCAGAACGGGCTGAAGCCGAGGCGGTTGCGCAGCGAGGTGGCCTCGCCGACGTGGGTGTGGCCGTGGCCGATGACGGGCCACTGCACCAGCCACCACACGGCCTTGTCGTTCCACATCGAGTGCAGCCAGTCGAGCTCGTCGACGGGCAGGTTCGCCAACTGGCTCAGCCGCCGGCTGGTGTCGGGCACCGTGTCGAGGGCGAGCGATCCAATTCGTTCGACCCACTCGGCGCTGGCGGCGAACACGGCCGTGACGTAGTTCAGGAGGGGATCAGGGGCGAGGTGGCCGGAGACGTTCGGGTCCTCGCGCTCGGGCAGGCCCGCCCACGGGGCCGCGTCGTCGAGGCCCAGCGATTGGCGGTGCGCGGCGAACAGCGGCGCCTTGTTGCGGATGGCGGTGTTGACCGCCAGGTCCTGGTGCCGGGCGAGGTGCAGGAGGAGGTGGTTGATCGTCGAACCGCCGCCGTCGACCGGGGTGCTCCAGTGCTCGGCCGGTACCCGGTTGACCACGCCCTCGAAGAGCTTGCCGCGCAGGCTGGCCAGGTCGGCGTTCATCCAGCTGTGCAGATCCACAGCGCGAACGTAGCTTTCGGGCACCGTGCTTGCAGGCTCGTCGATCCGGACTGCTCGAACTCTGGCATCGCCGGTCACGAGGTGAGCACGACCCGGCTGCCCTGTCACACCTCTCTGTCATGCTCCTCGCATGGTCTTGCCAGCGCCCCTGTACACTCGCCCGGTCATATTGGCCCTGCCCCAGCACGGGGCCCCGGGGATGCCCCGGGTCCGAAGGGAGGTAGTACACGCATGACGCGTGCGTACGAACTGATGGTCATCCTCGATGGTGACCTCGAAGACACGGCTGCACAGGCCTGGGTGAAGTCGCTGAGCGACAGCATCACCAAGGCCGGCGGATCGATCCACGGCAAGCCGGATTGGTGGGGACGTCGCCAGTACGCCTACCCGATCAACAAGAAGGAATACGGCTACTACGTCGTGTTCAACCTGCTGGCCTCCGGTGGCGCGCTCGACGAGTTCGAGCGGACGCTGCGCATCGCGGACGACATCGTCCGCCACAAGCTCATCCGCTTGCCCGATGCCGAGGCTGCTCGCCGCGGTCTGGCCGGCGCGGCAGCCTGACCGGCTGCCCTTCTCCACCAGGAGGCACACCATGGCCGACAACTCCGTCACCCTCGTAGGCAACCTCACCCGCGATCCCGAACTGCGCTTCACGCAGGGCGGCCGCGGGGTGGCCAGCTTCGGTCTCGCCGTCAGCCGCCGTTACCAGGTCAACGGCGAATGGCAGGAGCAGACCTCGTTCTTCAACGTGGTCGCCTGGGGCTCGCTCGGTGAGAACGCTGCGGCGTCGCTCAACAAGGGCACCCGCATCGTCGTCACCGGCCGGCTCGAGCAGCGCAGCTACGAAACCCAGCAGGGTGAGAAGCGCAGCGTGGTCGAGGTCAACGCCGACGAGATCGGCCCGTCCCTGCGTTGGGCCCGCGCCGAGATCGAGCGCGTCGCTCGCACCGACGGCGGCGGGGACAACACCGGCGGCGGTGGCAGCTCCAGTGGTGGCAGCGGCGGCGGCAGCGCTCCGCGCAACCCCGATCCCGTGTACGGCGACGAAGAGCCGTTCTGATCCCGTCGACCCAGTCGATCCGTTCGATCCAATTGTGATGTTCCGAGAAGGACCCCAGTGATGACCAGCAAGAAGAACCGGGCCAGGGCGCCCAAAGAGACCAACCCGAAGAAGTTCAAGAAGAAGACGAGCATCCTTGTCACCGACAAGGTCGAGTACGTCGACTACAAGGACGTCAACCTCCTCACCCGCTTCGTCAGCGACCGCTCCAAGATCCGCAACCGTCGGGTCACGGGCAACAGCGTCCAGCAGCAGCGTGACATCGCCAACGCGGTGAAGAACGCTCGCGAGATGGCCCTGATCCCGTACGCCAAGCGCGTCTCGCAGGCTCGCACCGGCCGTCCGCCGCGCGACGGCGACGGTGGTGGCCGTGGCCGCGACCGTGAGGCCAACGTCGAGGCCGTCGACCAGGTCGTCGATCAGGTCGAGACCGATGGTGCCGACGACGCCGTGGAAGTCGAGGCCTGACCGTGAAGATCATCCTCCGTGCCGACCTCAAGGGTCTCGGCAAGCGTGGCGACATCGTCGAGGTCAGCGATGGCCACGCCCGCAACTTCCTGCTCCCGCAGGCCAAGGCGATGAAGGCGTCCGAGGGCGCCGTGTCACAGGCCAAGGCCATGCGCCGCTCCCGCGACCTGCGCGACGCGCACGACCGTGAGAGCGCCCAGACCGTCGCCTCGGCGCTCGTTGCCAAGGTGATCTCGATCACGGCCAAGGCCGGCTCGGGTGATCGCCTGTTCGGCTCGGTCACCACATCCGACGTCGCCGCGGCGATCGAGGCTCAGACGGGCATCGTGCTCGACCGCAAGAAGCTTCACATGGAGCCGGTCAAGTCGCTCGGCCAGCACTCGCTGACGGCCAAGCTGCACAACGACGTCGAGTTCCCGATCACCATCGAGGTCATCGCCAAGTAGGCGATCTCGTCCGGTCGTCCACTTGACGGTCCGGTTACAACGCACTTTTCGCACAGCGTTGTCCACAGGCCCCTCGGGCCCTGATTCGTCGCGGGTTCGCCGACCCCCAGCCCCTGGGCTCGGGGAAGTTCTCCACAGGCGCGCCCACAGGCAAGTCACAGGTTGAACCCCCTTACGCTCCACAGGGCGTGTCCGCGAAGGTAGGAGCTTCATGGCCGCTGACCCCCGAGACCGCCCCCCGCAACGACGCGCAGACGGTCGGGTCCCTCCCCACAACTTGAGCGCCGAGGAGAGCTTGCTCGGCGCGCTGCTGCTGTCTCGCGACGTGGTCGGCCAGGTCGCCGAGCTCGGCGTGCAGGTCGAGCACTTCTACAAGCCCGCCCACCAGCACGTGTACGCGGCGATCCGCGGCCTGATGAGCACCGGTCAGCCGATCGATGCGGTCACCGTGGCCGACGAGCTGCGCCGCAACGGCCTGCTCGAGGAGATCGGCGGCGCGGCCCTGCTGATCGAGCTGCAGAACGCCACCCCGGCGATCTCCAACGCCGGCCGCTACGCCAAGATCGTCCAGGACACCGCGGTGCTGCGCCGCCTGATCGGCGTCGCCAGCGAGATCGCCGAGATCGCCTACCTGGAGCCCGACGACGTCACCAAGGCGCTGGACGAGGCGGAGACCAAGGTCTTCGAGGTCGCCGAGGACCGCATCGTCGACTCGACCAAGCCGTTGTCCGAGCTGCTGCCGATCGCCATGGACAAGCTCGCCGAGACCTTCGAGCGCGGCGACATCATCACCGGCATCCCGACGGGCCTCTACGACCTCGACGAGATCCTCTCCGGGTTGCAGCCGTCGACGTTGAACATCGTCGGTGCCCGCCCGGCCATGGGCAAGAGCGCCCTCGGCCTGGGCATCGCCACGCACATCGCCCAGCAGGGCAAGCCGACGCTCGTGTTCTCCTTGGAGATGGGCCACGCCGAGCTCACCCAACGCATCTTGTCCAGCGAGGCGCGCGTCGACTCGCAGAAGCTGCGCACCGGCCGGCTGGTGGAAAGCGACTGGACCAAGATCGGCCGGGCGATCAACCGCCTCGAGGTGCCGCTGCTGCTCGACGACAACCCGCGCGTCACGGTCATGGAGATCCGCGCCAAGGCCCGGCGGATGAAGGCCCGCTACGGGTCGCTCGGGCTGATCCTGATCGACTACCTGCAGCTGATGAGCGGCGGCTCCAACCCGGAGAACCGCCAGCTCGAGGTCAGCGAGATCAGCCGTGGTCTGAAGATCCTGGCCCGTGAGCTGGAGGTGCCGATCATCGCCCTCAGCCAGCTGAGCCGAAACCTGGAGAGCCGTGGCGACAAGCGCCCGATGCTCGCCGACCTTCGTGAGTCCGGCTCGTTGGAGCAGGACGCCGACGTCGTCATGTTCCTCTACCGCGACGAGGTCTACAACCGCGACTCAGCCGACCGGGCCTCGGCCGAGCTGATCATCGCCAAGCACCGCGCCGGCCCGACGGGCACGGTGAAGCTCGTCTTCCACGGCACGTACACCCGGTTCGAATCCGCCGCCCGCGGCGTCTGACGAACCTCAGGCCGGGGCGGGCACCAACGGCTTGTGGAAGGTGATCGTCGGTTCGCCTTCCTCGAACGCGGGGGCGGGATCGGCGAGGACCTGCAGGCCGTGCTGGTGGTCGTGCTCGGTGAACGGCTCGGTGGTGCAGCAGAACTCGACCATGTTCCCGTCGGGGTCGTTGATGTAGATGCTGGAGCAGAAGCCGTGGTCGATCTCGACGACGGTCTGCCCGTGGCTGCGCCAGTGGTCGCGGCGCTCGTGCAGCACGTCCATCGTCGGTGCGTCGAAGGCGAAGTGGTTCACCCAGGCCGGCAGGCCGGCGGCCTTGTTCAAGTTGGGCTCGTAGTCCTCGCCGATGACGCTGTCGTGCAGCTCCCAGAAGGCGATCAGGCCGGCATCGCCGGATTGCGACTCGCCGGGAAGCGTCGTGTCGTAGAAGAAGTGCTTGCTCCACCCGCCGTGCTCACCGGGGGTCGGCCCGGCGACCACCTTGGCGAGCTTGAAGCCCATCACCTCGGTGTAGAAGCGGTGGGTGGCGGCGCTGTCGCGAACGGCCAGTGCAACGTGGTGGAAGCCCATCGTCGAATTCTCGCGCATGTGCTCGCTGCACACCGGACGCAGCTGCGCGGCGGTCGGTAGCGTCTCGGCTGTGTTCCTCGGCGACAAGCTCATCGTCTGGCTGATGCTCGCGCTCGGCGGGGCGTTGTTCGCCGGCAACGTGCTGGCCCTGATCCGCCCGCCTGCCAAGCGCGACGAGACCGATCTGGCCGCAGCGCCGCGCAGCCGCAGCATCTTCATGGCCTCGATCGGGCTGATCGTCGCCATCGCCGCGGTCGGAGGCCTGCTGAAGGGCTGATCAGCGCCCTTCAGAACCCGATCACCTGCGAGGACGATCCGTCGTCATGACGGGCACGTGCATGGAGTCAGTTCCGTTGCATGTCCGCCTTCCTTGCGATCCTGCTTGCCGGTTCCTGTGCGGGTGCCGCGCTGCGCGCGCACCAGCGCGCCGGCCGGAGCTCCTCGTCACGTCGAACGATGCACCCGCGGTGATGAGCCTCACGGTGTTCCTCGTCCTGCTGTGCGTGCTGGTCGCCGCGCACCTCGGCCGTCACGGCCTGCGCGACATGGCGACCGAGCCGCTGGTGCACCGGGTCCGATTCGAGGTCACCTCAGCGGAGGACGTCCAAGTCGGCGACGTCGTCAGTGGGCTGGGCACGGTCACGGCGATCTCCCACACGGGCTACCAGGAAGTGTTCGTCCGCCTGGAGGCCGGTACCGACCAGTCGGTGCTCGCCTTCGGCAGCGCCGTGCTCGTGCGGGCCACGGATGCCGACCACGCGGCGGTTCGTCGGGCGAGCTGAGCGTCCCGGCTGCGTCATCGCTCGCCACCTCGTCCGTCATGCAGCAGGTCCTTCGGCCGGCTGCCGCCGGCACCCGCATCGGAACAGGAGCTCTTCGTGTCGCTGTCACTTCGGTTCGCCACGGAGGCGGCACTGCTGCGCGCCGCCGCGGCAGGCGACACCGCAGCCTTCGAGCGCTTGCGGCAGCGAACGTGGAAGCACGCGGCCGGCATCCTGCGCGACCTCGGCATGCCACCCGGCGCGCGCGACTCGCGCCTCGCCGAGGCCTACGAGCAGGTGCACGTCGCCTTGTTGGCCGGTCGTGGCCCGACGGTCGAGCTGACCCACGACGTCGTCGCCCGCACGTTGCGCCGCGCGTGATCCGTCGGCGCATCACCACAACGCGAAGGATCTGCGCGCGTTCTGCGTCATCGATCCGGATCTGGCCCGTCTCGACCGCACCCGGATGACGTGTTCCCGTCACACGTCCTCCGGCCTGCTGGGGTGATCGGGCTCGTTCCCGTCCGGCCCGATCCCCCAGCAGCTCAGTCTTCGCGGTGGTGGAGGGCGGCGGCGGCCGCCTTCTGCCACCCGAGTCCGGGCACCTTGCCGCCGGGCGGCCAGTTGTCGCCGCGGCTGTAGGCCCACCACTCGAACGGGTTGCAGTAGTACGAGCACGTCTCGATGGCCTTGCTCAACGGGATCGGGCCCGTCGACAGCGAGCCGGCCGGTGCGCCGCCCCGGTGGCGCATCCACACCACGACGCCCCAGAGCGCGCCGGTGATCGACCAGCCGACGTACATGAACGGGTACAGCGGCCCGAACGCGCGGGCCTGCCAGATGTGCACGTCCTCGTGATCGGTGATCAGGCGGCGCCGGCTCGGGCGGTCGACGTCGCCGGCGGCGGAGATGACGTTGCCGATCGTCAGTGCGTAGCCCCGCTTCAGCCGCAGCCCATTGCGGTAGACGTGGCGGTTCTGGCGGCGACTGAGCTCGTCCACGTAGCCGGGCGAGCCGCCCGCTGCGGCGACGCCGTGGGCGATCAGCCCACCGATGCCCGGCACGAGCGCCCACGTGTGGTCGAGCACGAACGACGCCCACCCACGCGCCTCACGCCACTGGTACGTGCCGCGCCAGCCGGCCAGCGCGCCACTGATCGCTGCCGCCGCGCCGGTGAACGCGGCGACGTCGGCGTCGATCAGCCATCCGACCGCCGCGCCGAGCGCCGCGGCACCGACGGTGACGGCAACGGCTTCGCTCGCCTGCACGATGGGCGCGTTCCCGGTCACGCTCGGACGCTACTGGTGGCACGCCGCCAGAATTCCTCGGATGTGGCGTCATCGATGCGCCTCGACCGCATTTCACATGCAGCGACGTCCACGCCTATCCCGTCGGCGCAGACGAAGCCCACCAAAGGAGGGCCGGGGGTTGCGAGACCCCTGGCCCTCTGGTTGGCCGCTCGAACTACCGCGCCGTGGCCAGCAACTGATGCAGCTCGCCGTCCACTTCGGCGGCGGCGCATCGTGCGAGCGCGTCTCGCACCACCGACAGCCGGTGGCCGTCGTCGGCCGAGCCGCTCGGGCGCTCGGTCCACACCAGGCAGCAGCCGAGCTCGACGTCGTGATGCAGGTCGAGTCGCACGGCGCCGAGGCGGGCGGCGGGGTGATCGGCGTGGCGATCGAGGGTGGCGAGCGGTGCGAGCGCGGCGGTTGCGTCATCGCAGCCGAGGGTGGTGGCGAAGGCGAGGCACGTCTGCTCGGCGAGGTGCACGTCCAGGATCCCGCCCGGGTGGATGGTGCCGCCGTGGCGCACCCCGACGTCGACGACCGGATCGTCGCCTTCTGGCAGGCCGAGGAAGCAGATCCGTCCGCCGGTGCGCATGTGGCTCCACGCCTGGGCCACCGCGGTGCGGAACTGGCAGGGAGCCAGGTGGTGGCGGGCGCCACTGGCCGCCGTGCGTCCGACCGAGACGAGCGTGCGGTCCGCATCCGACAAGAGCACCGAGACCGTCGGGAGGGTGTGGCACAGGAGCGCCGCTCGACGGAGCGCACCGAGACCGTGTGGTGTCATTGCTGAATGTTAAGTACTCCTAACAGTTCCAGTCAAGCCGGGTGGAGCATCGGGAGGCTGTAACGCAATCGGGGGGAGGAACGATCTGACACCGTGAGCATCGAGTTCTGGGCAGCGGTGATCGGCGCAATCGTGCTGGCCGGGGTGTTGGTCGTGGCGCGAGCTGGGCTCAAGGACTCGCCGGATCGCTGAGCCCGGCCGAGCCTCGTCAGCGCCAGGCCGGCGGTCGTTCGAGGTGGTCGCTGACTCGGCAGTCGTCGTGGAAGACGAGGAAGCGGTCGAAGCCGCGCAGGAACCAGCGGTCGTGGGTGACGGAGATGACAGTGCCCTGGAACTCGGTGAGTCCGGCTTCGAGCGCCTCGGCGGAGACGAGGTCGAGGTTGTCGGTCGGCTCGTCGAGCAGCAGCATCGTTGCGCCGCTGAGCTCCAGCAGCAGGATCTGGAAGCGGGCCTGCTGCCCGCCCGACAGCGTTTCGAACGGTTGGTCGGCACAGCCCTGCAGCTCGTAGCGGCGCAGCATGGCCATGCCCGGACCACGGACGACGTCGTGGCGGTGGAGGATCTCCAGCAGCGTGCGTCCGGTCCAGTCGGGGTGCTGATGGGTCTGGTTGAAGTGGCCGACCACGACGCCGGCGCCGAGTCGGACGGTGCCGTCGTGGGCGACGCGTTGGTCGCCGGCCAGCAGTCGTAGGAAGTGGCTCTTGCCGGCGCCGTTGCCGCCGAGCACGGCGACGCGCTCGCCGTACCAGATCTCGGCGTCGAGCGCGTCGGTCAGCCCGTGCAGCGCGAGCTGTTCGATCATCAGCGCCCGCTTGCCGGTGCGGGCGCCGCGCAGGCGCATGTCGATGCGTTGGTCGCGCACGATCTCCGGCTTCTCGTTGGACTCGTGGAACTGGCGCAGCCGGCTCTCGGCGGCCTTCAACCGCGGCGCGAAGGTGTCGCTGATCTTGGCCCGGCGGCGCATCTCGTCGACCAGCCCCTCGAGCTTCTTGCGCTCCTCTTCGTAGACGGCCAGGTTGTGCTCGCGCCGTTCGAGGTGGGCCTGGCGGGCGTCGTGGTAGGTGGCGAACCCGGCGCCGTGGGTCCAGGCGCCCTCCGCCTCGACGGTGACGATCTTCGTCGCGGCCGCGGCGAGCAGCTCGCGGTCGTGACTGACGAGCAGCACGGTCTTGCGGGTCGCCTGCAGCTCCGCTTCCAGCCAGCGCTTGCCGGGCACGTCGAGGAAGTTGTCTGGCTCGTCGAGGAGCAGCACGTCGAAGTCGCTGCGCAGCAGCGCCTCGAGCGCCAGCCGCTTCTGCTCGCCACCGCTGAACGTGCGCAGCGGGCGGTGCTCGATCTCGGGGAAGGTCAGGCCGACGGACTTGGTGGCGCAGGCGTCCCAGAACACCTCGGCGTCGTAGCCCCCGGCGTCGCCCCACTCGGCGAGCGCGGTCGCGTAGCGCATCGGCTCCTCGGCGGCCTTCGCCTCGGCCGCAGCGAGGCGCCCGGCCGCGGCCTGCAGGCGCGCCGACGACACCGACACCATCAGGTGGCGCACGGTCTCCTCGCTGTCGCCGACGAGCTGGCGCATCACGCCGAGCCGGCCGTCGATGCTGATCGTGCCCGCAGTGGGGGTGAGATCGCCGGCGATGAGGCGCATCAGCGTGCTCTTGCCGACGCCGTTGGCGCCGACCAGGGCGATGCGTTCGCCGTTGCCGACGGAGAAGCTGACGTCGCGCAGCAGCTCGGCGCCGCCGGGCCGTCGCCAGCCCACGTGACTCACCTGGATCGACCCCATACCGGTTGGTCACGGTAGGCGGCGGGCCGTTGTCGTCGTGACGGGTTTTGGCCGGTGGTCGCTGTGGACCGCTGCGATAACCTCTCGTTCGCCCATTCACGTGGGCACGGAGAGGTGCCGGAGTCTGGTCGATCGGACCGCACTGCTAATGCGGGGACCACCTCAAAGTGGTCCGTGGGTTCAAATCCCACCCTCTCCGCCACGGCCGAGTCCTGGTCAGAACCTGATTCTGACCAGGGCCCGTGCCAGGTCGTGCGTTCCGCGTCATCGGTCCGGCGGCACTCCGTCGTAGCTGCGTGGTGTGGGCGGCGGCCGGACGACTCGGGTTGTTGACGGCCATGCTGCTGGTCGCGCTGCCGAGTCCGACCAGCGCCGTGCCGGCCGACGTGCAGACGGTCGACGGCGCCGCCGTGGCCACGATGCCGGCGGTGCGCGGCGCTCGCCTGCAGCTGACCGACGCCGCGTTCCCCGGACCGGAGACGATCACGGTCGGCACGAGCGTGCGCGGCCGACCGATCACGGCGATCCATCGCAAGGGTTCGTTGGATGCGAGTCGGACGATCGTGGTCGTCGGCGTCATCCATGGCGACGAGCACGCCGGACGGCGGATCTCCGATGCGTTGCTCACTGTGACGCTGCCCGCCGACCTCGACCTGTGGATCGTGCCGACGATGAACCCCGACGGTGAAGCCGCCGGCACCACGGGGAACGCCAACGGCGTCAACCTCAACCGCAACTGGCCGGCGTCGTGGGAGCACGGCACCACCTACTCCTCCGGCAAGTACTTCAGCGGCTGGGCGCCGGGCGATCAACCGGAGACGCAGGCGATGATGGCCTTCCTCGACGCGATCCATCCCGACCTCACGCTCTGGTACCACCAGCCGTGGGGACGTGTGGACTGCAACGCGTCACGCGTCGGCGCGACGTGCAACTCGTTCGCCGCAGCGGTCGGCTCGTACTCGGCGTTCTCGCCGCGTCCGGGCACGGCGACCGACTGGATCATGACGGCGGGGCTCGGCGAGAGCTTCATCTTCGAGTTCGGCGGCGCGCTGCCCGGCCCGTCGACGGTTGCACTCCACGTCGCGGCGATCCTCGCACTGCAACCCTGACGACGCGGTCGCTCGCCGGCTCGATCGAGCACACGCGTCGGCCGGCCACCCCGCGTCCACAATGTTGCGTTTCCATGACGGTCGGTGTAGACAATCTGTCATCTTTCACGGTCCGTTGGGCCCGGACCGGTGATGCGTGTTCTCGACGTGCATCTCGGTGTGGGCGCAGCCGGGTCACGAGGAGCGAGATGTACGACGAACCGAACGACGAGCACGACTTCTGGGGTGGCCAGACCTGGACCACCCGGCGTACTCCATTCCCTGCCACATCAGCTGAGCACCACGACGAACCGACCCGGCAGTTGCGCCGCGTCGACCCGCGCGAACGGCGCGCCGACGTTCCGGTCGCGCAGCGTCCGGCGCTGCTGTCGCGTTCGAGCGGCGAACGCACTGAAACCGGTCGCTTCCGCCTGCCGGACCGGCTGTTCGGCCGCAACCTGCGCACCGTCGACGGTCGCATCGATCCGTTCCTCGCTCGCCTCGGGATGATCGTGCTCGCTGTCGTGCTGCTGATCCCCGTGGCCGTCTCGCTCCGCCCCGAGCACAAGTCCATCCTCCGCTCCGCTCCCACCGGTGGCGCCACCGCCATCCCCGACGCACCGCTGTTCGACGATGCCGGTCCCGTGGCCACCGACCCCGCCGCCACCGACGCCGCAGTGATCGTTGCCGACACGGTTGCCGCGTCGTCCGAGCCGGTGGCCATCGCGCCGGACGCGACGGATGCTCCGACCACCGCTGCCGCTGCCGTGCCGGCCGAGCAGCGCACCGAGGCCGCACCGACGGCGACCACGTTGAAGAAGTCGACGCCGGTCACTCAGCCGCCGGTCGAGAAGGTGGCCACCACCAGCTCGTGCGCGACGAAGTACACGATCGTCGCCGGCGACTCCTGGATCGGCATCGCCCGTCGCGCCGGCGTCACCACGAAGGCGTTGCTGGCCGCCAACAACGCCAAGGCGACGACGGCGATCTATCCGGGCCGCACCGTGTGCCTGCCTGCCGGGGCGACCCAGCCGCCGGTGACCACGAAGCCGGTCACCAGCACCACGGCCAAGCCGACGACGACGACGGCCAAGCCGAAGACCACACCGACCACCGCCAAGCCGGTGACCACGACCACGGCGAAGCCGAAGCCGGCGACGACCACGACGAAGGCTCCGGTGGTGGTGCCCACCCGCACGTATTCGCGTGCCGAGGTGGAGGCGATCATCCGTGAGGTCTGGCCCGACGAGCTCGAGGACAAGGCCGTTGCCATCGCCAAGCGCGAGAGCAACCTGATCCCGACGGCGCGCAACTCGTGCTGCCTCGGCCTGTTCCAGATCTACTACAGCGTCCACAAGACCTGGCTCGCGGCGATGGGCATCACCAGCTCGTCGCAGCTGCTCGACCCCCGGGCCAACGCCTACGCCGCCCTCGTGCTCTACAACCGAGCCGGCGGCTGGGGCCCCTGGGGCGGCTGACCCACCGCCGCACGCTCGCCCGGCCCCATCCGTGAGTTTCCGTGCCACCCCTGGCTCCCAAACTCACGAAGCTCGACGCTCCGTGAGTCTCCGTGCCACCCGTGGCCGCCAACCTCACGAAGCCTCGGTGCGTCCGTGAGCTTCCGGGCGGTCTGACGCCCCCGAGCCTCACGATCACACTCATCCGTGAGCCGACGGTGCGCCTGCGCGCCCCCAGTCTCACGAAGGGTCGGGCGCAATCGGGTTTCCGTCGAGAGGCATGGCCCCTACACTTCGGGACCGCACTGCGCTCGTAGCTCAATGGATAGAGCATCTGACTACGGATCAGAAGGTTAGGGGTTCGAGTCCCTTCGAGCGCGCTGAACAGTGAGCGGTCCTCCGGGGCCGCTCATCTGCGTTTTGGCGGGAGCGCAACCATCTGACAAGTACTCAGATATGGTCGTCGCGATCGGCTCGACAACGAGCGGAACACTGGGAGGTGCACAGCGTGGCGACGTACGAGGTGGCGAGGGCCTTCGATCCTCGGGGCAAGACGGCGGTCGTCACCGGCGGCGCCGCTGGGCTCGGGCGCGCCGTGGCAGAGCGCCTCGCGGCCGCGGGTGCGCACGTCGTCATCGTCGACATCGACGTCGAACGCGGGCGAGCCGCTGCGGCCGAGCTCGACGGAACGTTCGTCGAGGGAGATGTCGGACAAGCCGAATGCTGGACGCAGATCGCAGCCGATCACGCTCCGCAGCTGGCGGTGTTCAACGCCGGGATCGCCGGACGCGTCGAGGACGTCACCGAGATCAGCGATGCGAGGTACCGACGGATCATGTCGATCAACGTCGACCAGAGCGTGTTCGGCCTGCGAGCGCTCGTGCCGGGGATGCGCCGGCAGGGCGGTGGCAGCGTCCTCATCGTCGGCTCGGCGGTCGGCCTCGCTCCGCTGGCCGGCGTGCGGATGCCGACCTACTACCTGACGAAGCACGCCGTGGTCGGACTGACTCGTGCCGTTGCCCCAGACCTGATCGCCGATCAGATCACACTGAACTCCTTCAACCCCGGTCTGATGGACACCCCGATGGGAGCCGTCCGGGTGAACAGCTTCCGCGCCGCCGACCGGGCGGATGAGGTGCTGCAGCCCGCGCGGGCCGCGTCGGTCATTCACGACATCATGATCGGACGCGGGACCGGGCGTTGTGTGCTCCTGATCGCCGGCCACGAACCGATCGACGTCGACCCGCTCGAGGTCGCCGGTTGGCAGAACTGAAACGGCCTGCAGCGGTCAACGCCACGTGGTCGTTTGCGTTGCGGCCGGGGACTGCTGATAGCAGAATGCAAGCATGACGAACGTGTTGGTGCGTGATCTGCCCGATGAGGTCCATGCCGGGTTGCAGCGACGTGCAGAGGAGGCGGGCCAGTCGTTGCAGCAGTTCCTCGCCGGGGAGCTGACTCGCCTGGCGACCACGCCGACGATGAGCGAGGTGCTCGATCGGATCGGTCGACGACGGGGAGGCAGCGTCGGCTTCGGCGACGCCGTCCGCGATCTGGACGACGAGCGCCGGCGTTGATCGTCGTCGACGCCTCGATCCTGGCCAACGTGATCGGCGACGACGGCCAAGCCGGCCAGGTGGCTCGCGCCCGGCTCCTTGTCGCGGGCGAGGCGTCAGCACCTGACCTGGTCGACGTGGAGACGGTCTCCGTCCTCCGCAGGCGGTGGTTGGCCGGTGATCTCACCGCTCGCCGGTTCCGTGATGCGATCGATGACCTGCTCGCACTACCCCTGGTGCGAGTCCCGACCGGTCCGCTGATGCCGAGGGCGTACGAGCTCAGAGCGAACGCAACTCCGTACGACGCCGCCTACGTCGCGCTGGCCGAGGGTCTGGCGTGCACCCTCGTGACGGCCGACGTCAGGCTGGCGAGAGCGCCGCGCATCCGATGCGCCGTCGAGGTCCTGCAGCGCTGACGGCGGTGGCGCACCAGGCCCGACTTCAGAGCAGGCGGTGCTCGCGGGCGGACTGCACGGCGGCGTGGCGGCTGGTGACACCGAGCTTGCGGTAGATCGCCGAGCACTGGGTCTTCACGGTGTTCGGCGAGACGTACAGCTCACGGGCGATCTCCGACAGCGACAGCGTCGACGGCAGGTAGCGCAGCACGGCCATCTCTCGCTCCGACAGCTGCTCGACCAATCCGGCAACTCGCGCCGGCTCTGACCGGCTCACCCGGTGACGCGCCGCGACTCGCTCGAGCAACGGCCGGTTGATGCCGGGGTCGGGGCAGCGCTCGATCATCCGGCTCGCCTCGTCGAGCAGCTCGCGCCCGCGTTCGTCGCCGGCCTGCAGCAGCACGTCGCCGGCCAACGTCAGCACGAACACCGACCCGAGCATCGTGCTCGCCCGCCGTGCGAGGACCACCGCGTGCTCGGCGTCGGCCACACCGCTCTCGTCTGCCCGGCACGTGGCGGCGCGGATCGCGACCGCCGGCGCGATGCCGTGGTACTCACCGAGTCCGGACGTCGTGGCGAAGGCCAGCGCGCGCAGTGCGGCGTCACGTGCCACCGACGGGGCGCCATCGAGCTCGGCGACCGCGGCGGCGACGAGCGCCATGGCGTGTGCTGTCACGCGCTGCTCCACCTGCGTGCGCACGAAGGCGATCGCCAACGTCGACCGCGCCTCCGCCGCCAGACCCGCCCACGCGAACGCGGCGCCCGCTGCGGTCGTCAGCTCGCTCGGCCGCGCCTCGACGTCGCCAGCATCGATCACCTCGCGCGCGCCGGCCAGCGCAGTGCCCACGTCGCCCGTGCCCAACGCGAGGTTGATCCGCAACGGCATGGTTCGCATCGGGTCGATGTCGGGCGGCAGCGTGGCGGTCGCCAGATCGAGCAAGCGCTGCGCTTCGTCGTACTGACCGGTGAGGTAGTGGTCCCAACCGGACAGCGCCGCACAGATCGCATCGAGCTCGCCACCGGCAGACAGGCGCCCGAGGATGTTGCGCAACGTGCGCAGCTGGCCGCTGCCCAACAGGTCGGGCCCGACCAACCGCATCAGCAGCATCGCCCGCTCGCGATCGCCGGCAGCCAGCAGGTGGTCGACTGCCGCGGCCGGGTAGCCCGACGTCTCGAACCACGCCGCGGCGCGCCGGTTCAGCTCGGGCAACTGCTCGGGGATGGATCGTCGTGCTTCGAGGAGGAGCAGGTCGCGGAACAGGTGGTGGTAGCGGAACCACTCGCCCATCGCGTCGAGGCGGATCACCAACTGGTTGCGCGCCGCGAGCCCGTCGAGCCAGGCGGCACCACCGATCGAGCCGGTCACCGCGTCGAGCAGCGGGCCCGACAGCCGGTGCAGCACCGCGGCCTCGACCATGCGGCGCCGCTCGTCGTCGTCGAGCACGGCGAGCAGCTCGTCGGTCAGGTAGCCGGCAACGAGCTGGTCGTCGCCGCGGAAGGTCTGCACGAATCGAGCTGCGTCGTCGGTGCGCTCCAACGACAGCCCGGCCAGCACCAAGCCCGCAGCCCACCCCTCGGTGCGCTCGCACAGGTCGTCGAGCCGCGGTCCGTCCAGACCTTCCGCTGCACTGCCGAGCAGCGCGGCCGCTTCAGCGGGATCGAAGCGGAGGTCGGCGGCACGGATCTCGCGAACCCGACCGCGCACCCGCATCCTGCCGAGCCGGAACGGCGGATCGGCGCGGGTGATCAGCACGAGGGTCAGCTGCGTCGGGCACAGCTCGACCAGGCGCTCCACGCCACGATGCACCTGCGCGTCGTCGATCAGGTGGTAGTCGTCGAGCACGACCACCAGCCGCTGCGAGAGCGACGCCAGCTCGTTGACGAGCGCCGGCACGACCACCTGACCGGCCCCGAGCGAACCGGCCACGAGCGGTTCCAGGTTGGCGGCGATCGCCGGATCGACACGGCCGATCGCAGCAACGACCGAGACCCAGAACCGGGCCGGGTCGGCGTCGGACTCCTCCAACTGCAACCAGGCGACGTGAGCAGCGGAGCCAGCAGCCGCTGCCGCCCAGCCGGCGACGAGCGTCGACTTGCCCGAACCCGCCGGCGCGCTGACCAGCACGAGTGGCACGCCGCCGGCGTCTGCCTCGTCGAGCACAGCACCGAGCCGAGCACGATCGACCAGCCGGGACGGCGACACCGGGGGCCGGATCTTCGTGGCCGCCAGGTTGCTGCTCGCGCCGTCGGCCACGGAGGGAACCTACCGGCGTTCACCCGGGTGAATCGGCCGACGGGGTGAAGCCCGCTCACCCGGTGCGATGCGACCGTACGGACATGCAAGACGTACACACCCACGAGATCGTGCTGCGGGGCCGAGTCGGTCGCCACCTGCTCGGTCCGTTCCGAGACGACTTCATCGTCGAGCACGGCGATCACGGCGAGCACGGCGATCACGACCAGGCCGGTGTCACCCGGCTCGTCGGCACCGTCCGCGATCCGTCGCACCTGCACGGTCTCGTGGCGTACCTGGCATCGATCAACGCCCAGTTGATCTCCATCACCCCGGTCGTCACGACCGGCGACACGAGGAGCACCTCATGATCACGGTTTCCCATCTGACCAAGACGTACGGACGGCGCACCGTCGTCGACGACCTCTCCTTCGAGCTCGCCGTCGGCCGCATCACCGGCTTCGTCGGCCCGAACGGCGCCGGCAAGTCGACCACGATGCGGATGATGGTCGGCCTCGCCCGGCCCGACGCCGGCGACGTGACCTACCGCGGTGCGGCGTACACCGACCTCCGCGATCCGGCCCGCACCGTCGGCGTCGTCCTCGATGCACGAGCGATGCACCCCGGCCGTTCGGCTCGCAACCACCTGCGGGCGATGGCCGCGATCAGCTCGCTGCCCGAGGCACGCGTCGACGAGGTGCTGCACCTCGTCGGTCTCGATGCAGCCGCTGACCAACGAGTCGGCGGCTTCTCGCTCGGCATGCGCCAACGCTTGGCCATCGCCGGCGCGCTGCTGGGCGAGCCGGAGGTGCTGCTGCTCGACGAGCCGTCCAACGGTCTCGACCCCGACGGCATCCGCTGGCTGCGCACGATGCTCACCGGCTTCGCCGCCGATGGCGGGACGGTGTTCGTCTCCAGCCACTTCATCGCCGAACTGGCCACGTTCGCCCACGACCTCGTCGTCGTCGGCAACGGCCGACTGATCACCGCCGAGCCGCTGGCCGAGACCCTCGACCGCGACCGCTCGCTCAGCCTCGAGGACATCCTCCTCGACCTCACCCACGACGCCGCGACCTACGCGGCCGCCTGATCCCCGAACAACGAACCCAAAGGACCTGTCATGACCACCACCACGCTCACCCGTTCCACCTCGATCTCGACCACGAGCCCGATCGTCCGCGACCTCCGCGCCGCCATCCGCAGCGAGTGGATCAAGGTCCGCTCCGTCCGCTCCACCAAGCTGTTCATCGGTCTTGCCGCCATCGCCGGCGTCGGCCTGTCGTTCGTCCTCGGCAAGGTCGTCAAGACCGACCCGTACGACCACCTGCCGTTCACCGTCGGCAACACGTTCATCGTGTCCACGTGGCTGACCACGCTGTTCGCCGTCGTCGCCGGCACGTTGCTGCACACGTCCGAGGTGCAGCACGGCACGCTGGCCGGCGCACTCACCGCCCGCCCGTCGAAGCCGATCTTCGTCGCCGCGAAGGCGTTCACCGCAGCAGCGCTCGGGTTGGCCATGGGCGTGATCGGCATCGCCGGTGGACTCGTCGGCGGCATCGCCAGCGGCATGGACACCGGCGATCTGTCCGGCGCCGCATCGGAAGTGGCGTGGGCCCTCGTGCTGACCACCCTCGCCGCGGTGCTCGGCCTCGGCGTCGGTCTGCTCGTGCGCCACAGCGCGGGCGCCGTGACCACCGTGCTCGTGTGGGCGCTCGCTGTCGAGACCCTCGTGCGCGGCATCATCCCCGCCAACGTCTCCCGCTTGCTGCCGTTCACTGCAGCCCACGGCATCCTCGGCACCCGCTCGGCCGCCGACACGCCCGAGACGCTCGCCGCTGCGCTGTCCAGCCTGGGCAACGCTGCCGTCATCGGCGGCTGGGCCGTCGTCACCGTGGCGATCGGCACCGCGCTGCTGATCCGCCAGGACGCGTGACGCAGCGACAAGGATCGACCCGCACATCGACAACACGCGGGAGCGAGCACCATGACGATCTTCGAGGACCTGCGAGCGAGCCACGAGATCCAACGGACGCTCGCTCGCACGATGACCCACGCGAGGGCGTCGGCCGACAAGCGTCGGACCGCGTTCCTCGCGTTGGCGCGTGAGCTCGACGCTCACGCCACCGCCGAGGAGCGCCACCTGTACGTGCCGTTGCTGCTCGACGACGCCGGCCTGAAGGTGAGCCGCCACGCGCTGGCCGACCACCACAAGGCGGAGAAGGCCGTCGAGGAGCTCCGAGGTGTCGACCCGGCCACGGACCGGTTCGCCGAGCTCGCCAAGGCGCTCTCGACGGAGGTCCGCGACCACCTCGACGAAGAGGAGCACGGCACGTTCCAGCTCGCCGGCAAGCTGCTGTCGAAGACCCGGCAGAAGGAGCTCGCCGCCGGCTACCGCGCCGAGTACGTCAAGCGGGGCGGCGCAGCGGTCTGACTCGAGGTCGGCGACTACGTGTTGGCTTTGCCTCTGCCCATCAGCGCATCGAGGTGGCCGCGGAACAGCGAGCCGATCAGCGGGTCGAGGTCGGGGCCGCGGCGAACGCTGTGGCCGCCGTCGACGCCGAACGTCTGGCCGGTGATCCACGCAGCGTCGTCACCGGCGAGGAAGCGCACCGCCGCGGCGATCTCGTCGACGGTGCCGGTTCGACCGAGCGGCATCTGGGCGAGGTAGTCGGCGAGCGTCGTCGGATCGCTGCCCAACGCGTCCGAGGCATCGGTCGGCACGAGGCCGGGCCGGATGGCGTTGACCCGAACCCCGAACTCGCCGAGCTCGTCGGCGGCGTTGCGCACCAGCATGTCGACGGCTGCCTTGCTCACCGAGTACGCGGCGATCTGGCGATGCGTGTGCGACGCGGCGATCGAGGAGATGGCCACGATCGAGCCGCCTCCGCTGCGGGCGATGAGCGGCGCGGTGTGCTTGATGGTGAGGAACGAGCCGATGACGTTGATGTCGAGCTGCGTGCGCCACCCGGCGACGTCGCCCATCACGATCGGACCGGCAGTGAAGCCGCCGCCCGCGTTGACGACGGCGATGTGCAGCGCTCCGAGCGGCTCGGCCGCGAACTGCGCCGCGTCGGCGACCTGTTGCTCGTCCTGGACGTCGCACACGACGAAGCGTGCGCCCTGGCCGATCTCGGTCACCGCGGCCGCCAGCACGTCCTCACGCCGTCCGCAGATCGTGACCAGCGCGCCGTCCGCTGCCAAGCGACGGGCGATCCCGAGGCCGATGCCCGTGCCACCGCCCGTCACCAGTGCGGCCTTTCCCGCCAAACCGAGCGTCGTCGGTGGTGCCATGTCGCTGCTCCTCGAGTCGATGGTCGATCACAGCAGTTCGGCGAACCGGCGGATCGGACGCCCGAAGTATCCCAGTTCTCATTCGACGTCACGAGAACTCTGGACAAGATCCATTTATCGGTCTACGGTGCTCGTCGTGACCGAGTCGTCCTCGAACGGTCGGGAGCTGCTTCGCCGCCACGGCATGCACGTGACGGCACAGCGGCTTGCCGTGCTCAGCGCAGTCGAGCGACTGCCGCACTGCACCGCTGACGACGTGGACAAGGTGGTCCGCGACGAGATCGGTGGGGTGTCGCGCCAGGCCGTGTACGACGCGCTGGCGGCGTTCACCGATCGTGGCGTCGTGCGTCGCATCCAGCCGGCCGGATCGGCGGCGAGGTACGAGAGTCGCGTCGGTGACAACCACCACCACGTCGTCTGTCGCACGTGCGGTCGCATGGCCGACGTCGACTGCGCGGTCGGCGACACGCCGTGCCTCACCGCGTCCGACGCGTCGGGGTACGAGATCGACGAAGCCGAAGTCATCTACTGGGGTCGTTGCCCGGCGTGCGTGGCAGCGGCACCGAGTCCGCCGGCGGTCTGACCGCCGCGAATCAAGACAGCACAGATCAACCAGATCGAAGGAGCAACAGGATGTCCGACAGCGAGAACCCAGTCATCGATGCACCGACCCCCAAGGCCGGTCGGCCGCGGTCCAACCAGGACTGGTGGCCCGAGCAGCTCAACCTCGGGGTGCTGGCGCAGAACGCGCGCACCAACCCAAAGGAGCTCGGCGCCGGCTACGCGAAGGACTTCGCCACCTTGGACGTCGAGGCGTTGAAGGCCGACATCGAAGCGGTGATGACGGATTCGCAGGACTGGTGGCCGGCGGACTACGGCCACTACGGCCCGCTGTTCATCCGCCTCACCTGGCACGCCGCCGGCACGTATCGCACCACCGACGGCCGCGGTGGCGGGGGCGCCGGCATGCAGCGCTTCGCCCCGCTCAACAGCTGGCCCGACAACGCCAACCTCGACAAGGCCCGGCGCCTGCTGTGGCCGGTGAAGCAGAAGTACGGGCGCGCGGTGTCGTGGGCCGATCTCCTCGTGCTCGCCGGCAACGTCGCCCTCGACTCGATGGGTTTCACGACGTTCGGATTCGGCTTCGGTCGCCCCGACGTCGACGAGCCCGACGACGTGATCTGGGGCCCGGAGGACACGTGGCTCGGCGACGAGCGCTACAGCGGTGTTCGCGACCTGGCGAACCCGCTCGGTGCCGTGCAGATGGGCCTCATCTACGTCAACCCGGAAGGACCGAACGGCAGCGCAGACCCGTTGGCCGCGGCTGCCGACATCCGGGAGACGTTCAAGCGCATGGCGATGGACGACGAGGAGACTGCCGCGCTGATCATCGGCGGCCACAGCTTCGGCAAGTGCCACGGTGCCAACAGCGCCGAGCACGTGGGGCCGGAGCCCGAGGGGTGCCCGATCCACGCCCAGGGCATCGGCTGGGTCAACAGCCACGGCAGCGGTGTCGGCGTCGATGCGGTGACGAGTGGTCTCGAAGGCGCCTGGACCAACAACCCGACGCAGTGGGACAACGGCTTCCTCGACAACCTCTACGGCTACGAGTGGGAGCTCACGACGAGCCCGGCCGGTGCGAAGCAGTGGACGCCCACCGACGCGTCGGCAGCGGACAAGGTGCCCGACGCGCACGACGCGTCGCGGCGCCACGCGCCGATGATGCTGACGACGGACATGGCGCTGCGTCTCGATCCGATCTACGCACCGATCACCAAGCGGTTCCACGAGCACCCGGACGAGCTCGCCGACGCCTTCGCCCGCGCCTGGTACAAGTTGCTCCATCGCGACATGGGCCCGATCTCGCGCTACCTCGGCCCGTGGGTGCCCGAGGCACAGCTGTGGCAGGACCCGATCCCCGCGGGCGCCACGCTCAGCGACGCCGACGTCGCCACCCTGAAAGCTGCGCTGCTCGACTCCGGTCTCTCGGTCTCGCAGCTGGTGTCCACGGCGTGGGCGTCGGCGGCGAGCTTCCGCGGCACCGACAAGCGCGGTGGTGCCAACGGCGCACGCGTTCGCCTGGAGCCGCAGCGCGGCTGGGCTGCCAACGATCCCGCCGAGCTGGCGACGGTGCTGTCGAAGCTGGAGGAGATCCAGGCCGCGTTCAGCGGCACCGTCTCGCTGGCCGACCTCATCGTCCTCGGCGGCGCAGCGGCCATCGAACAGGCGGCGAAGGCTGCCGGCCACGACGTGACGGTGCCGTTCACCTCCGGGCGTGGCGACGCCACGCAGGAGCAGACGGACGTGGAGTCCTTCGCCGTGCTCGAACCCACCGCCGACGGGTTCCGCAACTACCTGCAGCCCGGTGAGAAGCTGCCGCCCGAGCATCGGCTGCTCGATCGCGCCAACCTGCTGAGCCTCACCGCGACGGAGATGACGGCGCTCGTGGGCGGGCTGCGCGTGCTCGGCACGAACGTCGGTGGATCGCAGCACGGAGTGCTGACCGATCGACCGGGGCAGTTGACGACGGACTTCTTCGTCAACCTGCTCGACATGGGCACGGTGTGGACGACGTCGGTCAACGACGAGCACGTCTACGACGGCAAGGCACGCGGCAGCGGCGAGCAGGTGTGGACGGCCACGGCCGTCGACCTCGTCTTCGGGTCGCACTCCCAGCTGCGCGGCCTGGCCGAGAAGTACGCCGCCAGCGACGGCACGGAGACGTTCCTGAACGACTTCGTCAGTGCGTGGTCCAAGGTGATGGACCTCGATCGGTTCGACACCAACTGACCAGTGGTCCTCGACGCGCCGCCCGGTGAACGCCGGGCGGCGCGGCCGGGAATTTGCGTCCGGACAAACGCTGCAGGAGTGTCCGGGCCGACCGATCCACGGGTACGTTCGCCGGGCGTGGAACGGTTCCAGTACTTGATCGTGATGGCGTTGTGCGTGCTGGTCACGTTGCCGCTGGAGTGGGCGTTCGATGCCCGCGTCTGGCGTCGCCCGCGCCGACTGGCGCTCGCCGTCGCGCCCGCGCTGGCGGTGTTCCTCGCGTGGGACGTTGCGGCCAGCGCGCACGGCACCTGGTCGTTCGAACGCCGCTACACGATCGGGGTGACCCTCCCGGGCGGGATGGCCATCGAGGAGCTCGTGTTCTTCGCCGTCGTGCCGCTCTGCGCGCTGATCACGCTGGAGTCGGTGCGCAACGTCCTCGCCGGATGCACGCCCGTCCAACGCTGGTGGGGGCAGCGCTGATGCCGATCTACCCGCTGCTGGCGGTGGTGGCGATGGTCGTCGTCGTCGCCCTCGAGCTCGTCGTCGTGCGCACCGGCGTGTTCCGCAGCGTGGCGTTCTGGTTGGCGATGGCGATCTCGCTCGCGTTCATGATCCCTGTCGACGGGTGGCTGACGAAGCTCAGCGCGCCGATCGTGATCTACCGCGCCGACGACGTCAGCGGCGTCCGCCCGATCTGGGACATCCTCGTCGAGGAGTACGCCTACGCCTTCGCGCTGCTCACGCTGGTCATCATCACGTGGGACCGTCTGGGTCGCACGCGACCGAGCACGGACGACACCGAAGGGGAGGTCGCATGATGGCGTCGCTGATCATCGTGCTCGTCAGCTTCCTGGCGATGGAGGGCGTCAGCTACGCCGCGCACCGCTGGATCATGCACGGGCCGGCGATGGGTTGGCACGCCAGTCACCACGGACCCGCCGAGGGCGGCTGGGAGCGCAACGACCGCTTCCCGCTCTGCTTCTCCGTCGTCGGCTTCGGCGCGTTCGCGCTCGGCACGATGGGCCCGTCGATCGGCTGGCTGGTGCCCGTCGGCGTCGGCATGGTGCTCTACGGGGCGGCCTACCTGTTCGTGCACGAGGTGTACATCCACGAGCGGCTGCCGTTCCACGTACCACCGATCGCCGCCCTCGAGCACCTGCGCGAAGCACATCGGTTGCATCACCTGTTCGGCGGTGAGCCCTACGGGATGTTGTTGCCCATCGTGCCGAGATCGGTGCGCGAACGGGCCAAGGCACGGGTGAGCACGCGTTCGATCCGGCCGCGGTTGTAGCGCTGGATGACGATGAACGGCAGGTTCACCCCGATGCCGTAGAGGGTCATCACCACAGCGATCGGCCACGGGTTCCACAGTGCGAACAACGGCCCGGCGAGGGCGCACCACCAGTGCCCGATCTCCGCCCGTCGGGTCTCCGCTGCCAACCGTGGCAGACCGCCATCGACCGTCGCCGGGATGGATCGCTTGGACATCCCGCCCGGGAACACGTCGCCGGCCTCGGGCACCCGGTCCTTCCAGCGGTGCACCCCGATGTGGCGGTAGACCGCCCCGCTGCGCTCCCAGGCACGCAGGCGCAAGAGCCTGCCGCTGCGACGCAGGCGGTCCACCGACAGGTGGTGGGCGGCGAATCCGGTGAGCGCGTGGACGGTGCCCCACGCGGCGACGTCGACGAGGAACAACGTCACCTTCGGGAGTGCGACGAGCGGCATCAGGACGTCGTCCGACGAGTTGGCACGTCGCGCCCGCGCCACGTCACGGGACGGCCGAGCAGACGGAGCAGCATCGACCGCGCGAACACGAGCACGAAGAACGCGAGGGGCACGACGTGCGCGGCGCTCGTCCACCACCGGAAGCGACCGACCTGCCGCAGCGCCCACCACAGACCGACCGCGACGCACGCGTAGGCGGCGGCCGCCGGCACGGGTGCGGACCCGCCGGCGACCCAGCTGACGACACCGTCGAGGAAGCGGACGTCGACGGCGACGACAGCGGCCACCAGCACCACGGTGGCCATCGTCGACCAACGCGAGGCCGCCAACGCGCCGGCGGCGATGTTCTTGCTCCACCCCTCGATCACCGCACCGCCGCTGCTGTACATGCGGAACGAGATGTCGTCGCCGCCGAGCAGGCAGGTGACGGGCAGACCGTGCGAGCGGTACCGCTGTGCGAGCTCGACGTCCTCGATCACCGAGGCCCGCGCTCCGGCCCAGCCGCCCACGCGGGCCAGGTCGTCGGCGGAGGTGACGAGGCACGGCCCGAACGCGGCGGGTCGGCCCACGCGGAACGCACCGAACATCCCCGAGCCGGTGACGGCGGCGAGGTTGAAGATCGCCGAGAGCTGCTCCACCGCGCGCTGCGGATGGTGGCTCGGCTGCACGGAGACGAGACCACCGCAACGTGCCCACTCGCCCGCCAGCCGAGCCAGCGCTTCGGGGGCCAGGCGCGTGTCCGCGTCGAGGAACACCAGCAGCCCGGCCGTCGCGTGGTGCGCGCCTGCGGCGCACGCCCACGGCTTGCCGTTCCAGCCGGGGGGTGGCGGGCCGGGGGCCACCACGATCGCCCCGTGCGCGCGGGCGACGGATGCGGTGCCGTCCGTCGACCCGTCGTCGACCACGAGCATCTCGAGCGGCCGGATCGTGCTCGCATCGATCGAGGGCAGCAGCGTCGGCAGCGTCGCTGCCTCGTTGCGAGCCGGCACGATCACCGAGATCGGCGGAACCTGATCGACCACGGCAGCGAGCCATCGACGGCGACCGAACGTGGCGACCAACGCGAGCGCAGCCACCGCGACGAGGACCGGCTCCGTCACCATCCCAGCGAGCTGGCGAGGGCGAGCCCTGCCTTGCGCACGGTCGGCACTCGAGCCCGCGTGGTGAACACGTCGTACGAGGCCTGCTCGATGCGGTCGAGGATCTGCGAGTACAGCTGTCGCGCGGTGCGCACGCAGCGCGCCGTCGATGGCGGCAGCATGGCGATGCCGAGGTCGGCGCTGGCGTAGAGGTCGCGGCATCGGGCGATCTCGAAGCGCATCAACGCGACCCACGCCTCGTCGGCGACGCGGCGATTCGGATCGGCGCCGAAGCGTCGCAGGTCCTCCAGCGGGATGTAGACGCGACCGCGATCGAGGTCCTCGGCGACGTCGCGCAGGAAGTTCGTCAGCTGGAAGGCGGTGCCGAGGTCGCGAGCGTGGGGCAGCGCATCGGGCGTCGTCGGCTCGAGGATCGGCAGCATCATCTCGCCGATCACCGCGGCAGATCCGTCGGTGTACTCGAGCAGGTCGTTCCACGTCTCGTAGTGATCGACCGTCAGATCCATCGTCATCGACCGCAGGAAGCGCTGGAAGACCTCCTCGTCGAGACCGAACGCGCGCACCGTGTGGACCACCGCCTTGAGCACCGGGTCGGCCGACCATCCCCGATCGACGTCGGCGACGAAGCGGTCGCCGAACGCTGCGAGCGCCGCGGCGCGCTCATCCGTCGACGCTCCGTCGAACGCGTCGACGATGTCGTCGGCGAGCCGACAGAAGGCGTAGAGCGCCCACACGTGATGGCGCTTGATCCGCGGCAGCGCGTACGTCGACCAGTAGTAGGTGGTGCCGTAGCGCTTGTTCAGTTCGCGGCAGTTCTCGTAGGACGCGTCGAGGGTGATCATGCGCGGGCTCCGGCGAGCTGGCGCACGCGCTCCGCGGCGAGGCGTCCCGACAGCAGCACCATCGGGACCCCGACACCGGGCACGGTGCCCGATCCGGCGAACACCAGACCGGGCAGCCGCGGGTCGGTGTTCTTCGGCCGGAACGGTCCGGTCTGGAAGAACCGGTGGGAGAGCGCGAAGGGCGTGCCACGTTCCATCCCTTGGGCTTCCCAATCGGAGGGGTCGACGAACATCTCGGCTTCGACGTCCAGCGGGTAGCCAAGCCGATCCAGGTGGGAGCGCAACCGATCGCGCGCGATCGGCGCCTCGGTGCGCCAGTCGATGTCGGCGTCGAGGTTGGGGACGGGCTCCAGGGCGAACAGCACGTGCCCGCCTTCCGGCGCCATCGACGGCTCGTCGATGGTCGGGACCGTGACGAGGATCGACGGGTCGGGCATCCGCGTGCCGCCATCGAGCAACGCGGTGAACGACTCGCTCCACTCCCGCCCGAAGTGGATGTTGTGGTGCGCGGTGCCCGCTGGCAGCTCGCCGCGGACACCGAGGTGCCACACGATCGCGCTCGGCGAGTAGTGGCGCCGTTGGCGCACGCGCTTCGGCTGCGCCACGCCGGGGAGCAGCCGCCGGTAGGCGACGGGCAGGTCCACGGTGCACACGACCGCGTCCGCCTCGAGACGTTCGCCCGACTGCAGCAGCACGGCCGGGCGCACCGCCGTTCGACCCTCGTGGTCGCCGTCGCACTCGATGCGCTCGACCGGCGAGTGGTAGCGGAAGTCGACCCCGGCGTCCGTCGCCGCGGCGGCCAACGCAACCGGCAGTGCGTGCATCCCGCCGACCGGAACGAACACGCCGTTGATCGAGTCCATGTAGGTGATCACCGCGTAGACCGCCAGCGCCTGCTGCGGCGCCAGACCGGCGTACATCGCCTGGAACGAGAACAGCCGCACCAACCGCTCGTCGTCGAAGAACCGTCGAACCGCAGGCTCGAGCTTGCGGAACGCGCCGGCGCGCACGAGCTGGATGCCCGGCCGCAGCGGGCGCACGAGATCGAGCGGTCCGTCGAAGTTGCGGTCGATGAAGTTCGGCATCTCGACGCGATAGAGCTCGGTGAGCCAGTCGCAGAAGCGATGGAAGGCGAGGCCCGCCGGCGCGCCGCAGACCGAGGTGATCTCGGCGGCCATCGCGTCGCGTCCATGGCGTACGTGGATCTGCGATCCGTCGGCGAACACGGCTCGGTACATCGGGTCGATGGGCAACAGGTCGAGGTGGGCGGCCATGGTCGTGCCGACGGCGTGGAAGCACTGGTCGATGAGCTCTGGCATGGTCAGCACCGTCGGGCCGGTGTCGAAGCGGTAGCCGCCGACGGTGGCGCTCCCGGCGCGTCCGCCCGGCAGCGCTCCCGCTTCGACGACGATGACGTCGTGGCCATCACCGCGCAGGTGGCAGGCCGCCGAGAGCCCGGCGAGGCCGGCGCCGACCACGACGACCTCCATCAGCCGAACCCCATCAGCCGGCGCGAGCTGTCAGCGCGGTGGCCAGTGCGACCAGGTTGTCCGACGCTGCGCTCGTGTCGTCGTCGAGTGCCATCCGGGCTTCGTCGATCTTGCTGTCGATCAGCCGCTCGATGCTCGCCAGCGCGCCGGATCCGGCGATGATCGCTCGGCACGCGCCGGCGTCGGCGTCGTCGAGGTCAGGATCGCCGAGCGCGCCGGTGAGGAACCGTTGCTCGGCAGGCGAGCACATCTCGAACGCACGGACGAGCAGCAGCGAGGCCTTCCCGTCGCGGAGGTCATCGGCGGCACCTTTGCCGGTCGTCGCCGGATCGCCGAAGACGCCGAGCACGTCGTCGCGCATCTGGAACGCGATGCCGAGCGCATCGCCGTAGCGGCTCAGCACGTCGAGCGTCGACTCCGGCGCGCCGGCCAGCGCGGCGCCGAGCTGCAGCGGTCGCGTGACGGTGTACCGACCGGACTTGAGCAGTGCGACTCGTACCGCTTGTTGCGTCGTCGGCCGCAACCCGGCGAGGCGCAGGTCGAGGTACTGGCCGGCGATCACCTCGACGCGCAGGCCGTCGTAGATCGATCGCACGCGACGGCGCACGTCGTCATCGACGTCGAGGGAGTCGAGCACGGCGCCCGCCCAGACGAAGGCGAGATCGCCGGCGACGATCGCCGCCGACATGCCGAACCACTCGTCGCCGCGGTGGTGGCGGTCGGCGAACGAACGGTGCACGGTGGCAACGCCGCGACGGACGTCGCTGCGATCCATCACGTCGTCGTGGATGAGTGCGAACGTGTGGAGCAGCTCCAGAGCGATGGCTGCCGCAACGACGCTGTCGTCGTCGTGCCCGCCGGCGAAACGGTGTCCCCAGTGGACGAAGGCCGGACGAAGGCGCTTGCCGCCGGCCGCGATCAGCGTTCGGATCTCGTCGCCGATCTCGACGGTCAATGGGTCGAGCGCGTCGAGCTCAGCACAGCGCTCGTCCACGATGCGGGCCAGCTCGCGGTCGAGTTGGTCACCGATCGGGGTGAACAGGTCGGCCGGCGGTGACGAGGTGCGCGCTCGCGGCGCGGTCGCGGCGACGCCGGCGGCGAGCACGTCGGCAGGGCTGCGGCCATCGCCGTCGAGCTCTTCGATCTGGGAGACGAACCACGGGCTCAACGTGGTCGGACGGGTGCGCGCACGTTCGACGACGTCCTCCCACGGCATCCACGCGACGTCGTCCACCTCGTCGGGGTTGGGCCTCGGATCACCCTCGACGGAAACGACCACGACCGGGCACAGCTCGTGCTCCACCGTGCCGTCATCCATGGCAGCGCGATAGGCGAAGTCCGGCAGCGCCATCGCCATGCCCGTGGGCGCCAAGCCGAGCTCGTCGGCCAGGTGTCGAGTGACGGCCTGGCGGAGCGACTCGCCCGGTTGGGGGTGGCCGCAGCACGCGTTGGTCCACACGCACGGCCACGTCCGCTTCGACGCGGCGCGCCGGCTCAGCAGCACGCGGCCGTCGGCATCGACGACGTGGCAGGAGAACGCGAGGTGGAACGGCGTCGAGTCGTGGTGCACCGTCGACCTCGGCGCCACGCCCAGCGCGCGCCCGGACGGGTCGAGCAGGACGATCAGCCGTTCGTCGTCGAGTCGTTCGACTGCGGGCGACAGCGGGACATCGAGCTTCATCGTGGGGACACAACCTCCGACCGACGAACCTGGCAGAGGACCGTCAACGGATCCACTCCTGCCGCACATCTCCGCTGTGACGTGTGTTGCGCGTCGGGCGCCCGCCGCCGTGTCGGCATGCGGGCGCCCGGTTCACGGGGCGGGATGATGTGCGTTGCGGTCAGGCGGCAGCGCTGGGAGTGCAACGTCAGACGTTGATCGGCAGCAGGACGCGATCGATCGCGTGGGCGATGCCGTTCGACGCCCGCAGGTTCGGCAGGACGATGCGCGGATCGCGCAGGTCGGGGTCGTTGTCGATCAGGGTGACGGTCTTGAACCAGCGGCCCTGGACGTCGACGGTGAGCGTGGCTCCGTTGAGCGTCGTGAGCTTGGCGCCGTCCGACTTGAGCGCTGTCTTGTAGTCCACCGGCGCAGCGAGGATGTGGTAGGTGAGCACGGCCTTCACGGTGTCGAGCCCGAGGCCGGCGACGGCGGCGAAGACGTCCGCTTCGTTCTTCGGAGCGGTGCCCGTGAGGGACTTCACCAGCGAGCGGAACGCGGCGTCGGTGGGCAGGAACACGGTCAGGTTGCTCGCGGGGTCGTTCGCTGCGGCGACGAGGTCGGGGAACAGCTTCAGTGCTTCGGTCACGATGTCGAAGTCGTAGGCGAAGCGATCGAAGCCGGCGGCGTCGTCGTACTTGGCGTCGGCCAGCAGCAGACCGACGAGCGTGGGTCGTTGGTTGCTGGATGGCGCGGCTTGTGCGATCCCGGGTGCGGCGACTGCCGCGACGACGGTGGCACAGAGCCCGGCGAGCAGCGAGCGCTTCGTCCGTGAGTGCTTCATGGGTCCTCCTCGAGTCGACGAGCGCCGATCGCCCGTCGACTCGGTACTTGGCGTCCCACCGGCTTCGTGGATGCACTTCGATCGACTCGTTCGAAGAACCTGGTCGAAGGTGCATCCAAGGTGGGCCTCGGCCGCCAACTAGTGGGTGCCATGGCCGAGTCGATCCGTCTCGTTCCTTCGCACGTGCCGATGCTCACCGAAGCCACCGACCTCGACGAAGCGTTCCGTGACGGAGCTCACGACGTGCTGCGCCGCGCGTACGACCGCCATGGCCCGTTGATCTACACGCTGTGCCGGCGAGCGGTCGGTCCCGAGCTGGCGAGTGACGTCACCCAGGAGGTGTTCATCACCGCCTGGCGCCAACGGCAGCGCTTCGATCCGGAGCGGGGCGTGCTGGCCGGGTGGCTGGTCGGCATCGCTCGCAACAAGGTCCTGGAAGCGCTCCGACGCCGTCAGTTGCACCTCATCGACGACGTCGGGTCTGCCGCGCCCGAGGTCGTCTCGCCGGACTCAGTGGGCGAACTGGCCGATCGCCTCGTCCTCGCAGCAGCGCTCGGCCAGCTCCCGCCACGAGCGCAGCGCCTGATCGCGCTGGCGTTTCAGGAGGAGCTGACGCATGCCGAGATCGCTCACCGAACCGGCCTGCCGCTCGGCACGGTGAAGAGCGACATCCGCCGTGGCCTGGCACGCTTACGACGACTGATGGACCGATCCGATGGCTGATCCCGACTACGACGACGAGGAGCTCGATCTGCTGGCGTCGCTGCGGGCGCTGCAGCCGGACGATGGTCGCCTCGACGTACCGCCCGAGGCGGTCTGGACCGCAATCGCGAACGCAGCGAACGACGACGCGGCGGTCCACACCGATCGCGCCTCTCACCGTCGGCGTTGGTGGGTGGCAGGTGCCGCAGCGGCGCTGCTCGTCGCCGCCGTGGTGGGCACGGTGCTCGTGTTCAGCGGTGGGAGCGGCGGCACGGTCGTCGCCCGAGCGGATCTCTCCAGCGACGGACTGGCCGGCGCTCCCGTCGGGTTGCGGGGTGCCGCCGAGGTGTTCGAGTCCGGGGGCGGCGAGGCCATCCGCGTCGACGTCGGCGACCTGCGTCCGGCGTCGGGCGAGTACCTCGAGCTGTGGCTGATCAAGCCGGACGTCTCCGGCATGGTGTCACTCGGCACCGTCCGCGCCGATGGCGCCTACGAGCTGCCGCGGGGCCTTCGCCTCGCTGACTACCCGATCGTCGATGTGTCGACCGAGCCCTACGACGGCGATCCGTCGCACTCCGGCCTGTCGTTGCTCCGCGGCGTGCTGCAGCCGGACGCCGCGCCGGCCCAGCAGGTGATGGTCGGAGCCTGACGAACGCCCGAGCGCATCGAGCCGGCTCGACGTACGACCCGATCGGGTGGACGACAGGTGAATCGTGGTCCCAGCCGTTTCGCCCGCTGCATCGCAGGGCATCTCCCACTCGAACTTGCTCGTGTCGACGGAGTTCAGGACAGGAGACGAGTGGTGGCCGAACGCAGACAACCCGCTTTCGCCGTTGGCGTGCCGGCGTGCAACGAGCAGCTGTTGATCGAGGACTCGATCGCGGCCGTCCTCGCCTCAGCGGATGCGCTGGACGACCCGAGCTCGGTTCGACTCGTCATCGCCTGCGACTCGTGCGTCGACGACTCCGTGGCCATCGCGCAGCGGTTCGCGCTCGCCGACGGTCGTGTTCAGGTGCTCGAGGGAACGTGGCGCAACGCCGGCGCGGCGCGAGCTGCCGCGATCCGTCACGCACTGAGCTCTGCCGCCGAACAGGCGCCGCTGGGCGAGGTGTGGGTGGCCACCACCGACGCCGACACGTTGGTGCCCGTCGACTGGTTGCTCGTCCACGCCGAGAGCTGGTCGCACGGCGACCACGCCGTTGCCGGAGTGGTCGACCTGCTCGACGCCGAACCTGCGGTCCGGGTTGTGTTCGATCGTCACTACGCGGTTGGTCACGACGGCCACGGTCATGTCCACGGCGCCAACCTCGGCGTGCGCGCGGATGCGTACACGCGCGTCGGCGGGTTCCCGGAGATCGACCTCGCCGAAGACCACGCGCTCTGGCGGGCGCTACGCGCGGCCGGTTTCACGTGTCGTTCCTCCGTCGCGTTGCGCGTCGCCACGAGCGCGCGGCTGAACAGTCGCGCTCGCGGCGGCTTCGCCGACATGCTCAGCAACCTGGTCGCCCCAGCGCTCCTCGGCGCGATCGGAGAGCCCGCGTGAACGACGTCCGAATCGATCCGATGAGCTTCGACGCCGCGTACGCCTCGGCAGACGACCCGTGGGCGTTCACGACCTCGACCTACGAGCTCGACAAGTACGCGCTCACGATCGACTCGTTGTCGAAGGAGCGCTACGCCCGCTGCTTCGAGCCGGCCTGCTCGATCGGCGTGCTGACGCGGCAGCTCGCGGTCCGCTGCGACGAGGTCGTCGCCTGCGATGGTTCGCCGATCGCCGTCGCTCGCGCGCGAGCGCGCGTGGCCGATGCTCCGCACGTCGAAGTCGTCGCAGCAGCGATCCCCGAGTGGTGGCCCTCCGGCACGTTCGATCTCATCGTCCTGTCCGAGCTCGGCTACTACTGGAATCAGGCCGGGTGGGCCGACGTCGTCGAGCGATGCGTCCGTTCGCTCGCAGCGCATGGCGAGATCATCGCGGTCCACTGGCGCGGCTCGTCCGGCGATCACGTGCAGAACGGCACGAACGTTCACGACGAACTGGTCGTCGCGCTCGGCCCGCCGGACCTCCACACCGAACGGCTCGGCCCAGCGCAGTCACCGCAGGCCGACGGCTTCGTGCTCGATCGTTGGAGCGATCGCGCATGACCGTTGAGACGTGCGAGCTGCAACCGCTCGCCGACCCTGCTGACGCCCTGTTCCGCTGGCTGCCGGTTCCGGGCTCGGGCGAGACAGCGGCGCGGTTCAGCGCGCTGTGGGACTTCGGCGCGCGTTCGCCGTCACTCGGCCGCGTCGCCGAGGCCCATCACGATGCGCAGGCCATCTTGGCCGAGGCAGGGCGTTCGGACGTCCGGCCCGGTGTGCACGGGGTGTGGGCGGCCGGCGGCCCCGACCCGTTGCTGCTGGAACGTGCCGGTTCGGGTACGTGGCGGATGCACGGCAGCAAGCACTGGTGCAGTGCCGCAACCCTCGCGACGGTCGCACTCGTCACGGCAAGCGGGCCGGACGGCACCGGCGCGCTGGTACGTGTGGAGCTGGCAGGTGGTGGCGTGCGCGTCGGCGAGTCGACCTGGCGATCGCCGGCGATGACCGCAGTCGAGACGCGCACCGTTCACTTCGACGTGATCATCGAGGAGGCCGACATCGTCGGTGTCGAGGACTGGTACCTGACCCGTCCCGGTTTCTGGCACGGCGCCATCGGCGTCGCCGCCTGCTGGGCTGGATGCGTCGACGGTGTGATCGACCGGCTGATGCGTGACTGGAGAGACGACCCGCACGCGAGCGCCCACCTCGGTGCGATCGACGCGGCGCGTTGGAACCTGCGCGTCGTGATCAAGACCGCCGCCGACGAGATCGACGCCGATCCGATCGGTACCGCCGAGTCGAGGTCGCGACGCGCGCTGCGAGTCCGACACCTCGTCGACGCGGCGATCACCGACATCCACGAACGAATCGGCCGCGCCCTCGGGCCGGGGCCGCTGGCTCACTCGACGAGCCTGCATCGCCACATGGCCGAGACCGACCTCTACCGCCGTCAATCCCACGCCGAACGCGACCTCGAGGTGCTTGGTCGACTGACCCGAATCGAGTGCACATGAGCGCCCCGACGATCACCGACCGAGCGTTCGACGTGTCCGCGGAACGGCTCTTCGCGATCCTCACCGAGCCGATCACCTATCCCGAATGGCTCGTCGGAGCCAAGCACATCCGCAGCGTCTCAGCTGACTGGCCGGCACCGGGCGGCCACTTCAGGCACGTGGTGGGCTTCGGCCCGCTCGCCATTCCGGACCGGACGACCGTTCGCGACATCGAAGCGCCCCATCTTCTCGTGCTGTTCGTCCGGGCCCGCCCGGTGATCGAAGCGATGGTCCGGTTCGACGTCACGTCGAAGGGCGGTGGATGCGCGTTGCGCATGACCGAGACACCCGTCGGCGTGTTCGCGTTGATCGCGCCGTTGGCCGGCCCGCTCATCCGAGCGCGCAACAAGCGTTCGCTCGATCGCCTTGCCGGTCTCGTCGACGCGTCGGGCTCGCCCTGAAGAGCTGACGCGGCGGCGTGAGTCAGTTCGGCTCGAGCGCCCGGCGCACCACGATCGCCCGCTCGGGTGCGAGCACGCCGGAGGTCACGGCGCGCGCTGCTGTCGAAGCGGCGAGCACGCGGTAGGCGGACGAGGTGTCCTCGATGAGCTGCGAACGCAGACCCGTCGCGCGCTGCATCGCCGCAGCCAGTGCAGCGACGTGCGCGGCAACCGTCTCGGCGTCGCCGCGTGCCACCGGACCGCTCAGCGCACGGTCACCGAGTCGAAGCGTGTTGCCGAGCGCAGCTTCCACCAACGGCCGCAGCAGCTGCTCCGGGTTGGCGATGCCCGCCGATCGCAGCAGGTCGAGTGCCTGCGCCACGAGCGTCACGAGGTGGTTCGCACCGTGCACGAGCGCGGCGTGGTAGAGCGGCCGATCCTCGTCGGCGACCACGACGGGTGTGGCGCCGAGGCGTTCGACCAACGATGCGGCCGTTGCGAGCGCGTCGTGGGGTGCGCTGATCGCGAAGCAGCACCCGGCGATGCGGGCGTGATCTCCCGCTTCACCGACGAAGGTCATCGCCGGGTGCAGCGCCAAGGGGATGGCTCTGAACGGAACGATCGGCTCGAGCACCCGCCAGCCGAATCGGCCGGAGGTGTGCGCCACGAACTGGCCGGGCCGCACGAGGCCGCCGTCGCTCAGTTCGGTGACGAGCGGAACGATGGCATCGTCGGACACGGTCAGCAGGACGAGGTCGGCGATCTCGACGACGCCGTCGAGGCCCAGGATCGGCACGCCTGGCAGTCGCTGCTCGGCCGCCGCCCGGCTCGCCGCGGACCTGGCGACGACCCCGACCAACGGGTGCCCGGCGTCGCGGAGGCGTGCACCGAGGGCGAGCCCGACGCGGCCACAACCGACCACGCCGACGCTCAGCGGCGCGCGACCAGCAGGGGGTGAGGACTCAGGGAGCTCCATCCACGTTTGCTAGCACCGCAGACGCGGATGTGGCGGCCGGGATCTCCGGCCGCCACATCGTGAGGGGGGACTCAGACCGCTTCGACGCGATCGGTGCGAGTGACCATCCTCGGCATGAGGAGGCTGACGAGCACGACGACAGCGCCGAGCACGACCATCAGCCACGCATGCCCGGACTCGAGGGCGAGCGTCCTTCGGAACGAGCTCGTCTGCACCGCACCGATGAAGCCGCCGATGCCGAGCACGAGGCCGAAGAACACGGACCCGCCCCGAGAGGCCGTCGCGGCGCACAGCAGCAACATGAGGCCGAGCGCCGCTTCGATGATGCCCAGGGTCACCGTGTGGGTGAAGCCGAGCACCTCGACGACCGGCTGGTCCATCGGCCCGTCGAAGCCGGCGCGGATGACCGCGATCAACCCGATCAGGACGAGGACGATGCCGACGATGCCGACGATGACCGCATCGAACGCGTAGCGCCGACCGGTGGTGACGGCGACTCGCTCGTGCATCACGGGAGCGACGGCAGCCGGCTGCGCCACGACGACGCGCTCGACGACCTGCTCGACGGGAGCGACGGTGGTCGGCTGGACGACGGTGCGACCGTCCCGATCGACGTACGCGCCGGGTTCGGACGTGGTGAGGTACCGGTCAGGTTCGTTCGTCATCGGATCAGACCAGGTGCCGATGCCCGCGACCGTTGACGGCGCGGTAGACGAGCAGTGCGATCACTGCACCGACGATCGAGCCGATGATGCCCGACGCCTGCAGGGCGCCGTCATTGGCGTCGTGATGGGTCAGGACGTACCCGATGAACCCTCCGACGAACGACCCGACGATGCCGAGGACGATCGTGGCGCCGACGGACATGCTGTCCTTGCCTGGCACGAGTGCCCGGGCGATGAACCCGGCGATGAGTCCGATCACCAGCAGGTAGATGATGAATCCGAGCATGTGGTTTGTCTCCTGTTTCGAACGAGCAACGATCGTTGCTCTGTGATGGAGAACCCGTACCCGGCGGAACCTTCATGCAAACCATGATCGTCCGAGAATCTGGCCACGTTCCGTTGCATAGGTGTCTGGCGACATGATGAGCACACAGTCGCTGAAATGGCAAAAGACGGCGACTGACTGTTTCATCAGACGTCGTCCGGTGGCGATCGATTGATCTCGTCTCAGGGCGTCGGCTTCCCGTTCCCGTTCCCCTGGCCGTTGCCATTTCCCTGGCCGTTGCCGTTGCCGTTTCCGTTGCCCTGGCCGTTTCCGTTCCCGGTGTCGGTGTCGGTGTCGGTGTCGGTGTCGTCGACGATCGTGCCGGTGGTGGTGGTCGTCGATGTGGACGATGCGGTCTCGTCGGAGCAGAACTGTTCGACGGTCATGCCTGCGGCGTCGGCCGCTTCCCGCAGGCGCCGCATCGCGGTGGCGTGCTCGTCTGCCGGGCTGCCGGCGCCGTGGTTCGCCCACGCCCGGCACAGGCCGTCCTTGGCAGGACCGGTGACGTCGGGGCCGACCGGACGTTCCGGCGGGGATGTCGGCACGCCGCCGAGCAGTTCGGTCGTGGTCGCCGCGTCGCTGGTCGTCGAGCCGGCGGTCGTCGACGTCGCTGCCGACGAGGTCGTCGTCGACTCGTCGACGCCGTCGCCTGGCTCGTCGCCGGCGTCGTTGCCGTGGTGAGGCGTGGGTTCGCGCGGATCCGGCAGGTCGAGACCGAGGTGATCGGCGAAGCGGGCCGCAGCCGACTGAGCCCCGTCGGGCAGGTTGCCGGTCGCTGCGGCGGCCGACGCGCCGCCGAGGAGCACGGCGATTCCGATCGCGGCGCGAACGGCGCGCTTGGAGCGAGCTCGCCGCACTCGCGCCGCCGGGGCCAGCGATTCGACCGCGCCGTCGCGGGCCACGCGCATCATCGCGGTGACGATCTCGTCCTGTCGGGCGAGCTCGGAGGCAGTTGCCGGCGAGCGGAGCACGTCGAGGAAGAGACCCACGTCCCCGTCGTCGAGCTGCTCCTGGTCGTCGTTCACCCTTGAAGATCGTCTCAACGGCCGTCTGCGTTACAGGGGCTCGCCGGCGATCACCGTCCGGAGCCGTTCCAGGGCGCGGTGGTGCGTCACGCGCACCCACCCCTCGGTGCGGCCCATCACCGCAGCGACGTCGGCCACGCTGAGGTCACCGAGGGTGCGCAGCAGCACCACTTCGGCCTGATCGTGGGGCAAGGAGCGAGCGATCAGGTCGGCGGCGCGCTGAGCGGAGAGGTTGTCGAGCCCGAGCTCCTCGCTCGACCGGCCTCCGTGCTCGTCGGGCACGGAGGCGACCGGCTGGGTCCGTCGGCGAGCTCCGGTCCGTCGGTGATCGGCCAGGCGGTGGTGGGCGATGGTGAACACCCATGCTGCGAACGCACCGGGCGTTCCCTCGAAGCGGTGGATCTGCGCCGCGACGGCGAGCCACGTCTCACCGGCCAGGTCGTCGGCGCGTTGGGGCTCTCGAGCTCGGAGGTAGCGGATCAGCCGCGGTTGGAACGCGGTGAACACGGCGGCGAAGCCCCGTTCGCTTCCGGCGCGTGCTTCGGCCAACGCAGCGGCGAAGGCGTCGTCGTTCGCCCACCGCTTCCCGTCGGTCATGCCCGCATGATGGCAGCCGGACCGATCCCTCGATCGGGTGCTGAGACCGGTGCGGTCTCAGTCCTTGGCAGGTTCTCCGTGCGCAGCGTTCGGCTGGTCGGCGCGCCAGTACGGCTTGCCGACGATGGCGCTGCGGTCGAGGCCACGAGCGACCAGCACCTCGTTGACGTCGCGCACCAGTGAACGCTCGCCGTTGACGTAAGCGACGGTGCCGTCCGGCAGCGGCGTGACGCGAACCGCCTCGACGATCGCCGACGTGTCGCCACCGACGATCACCGTCGACGAGGTGCCCTCGACGAGGGATTCGGCCATCGCGTCGCAGACCGCCATCGCCGACTCGTCGCCGACGAACAGGTGATGAGCCGCTTCGGCGCGCACGAGGATCACGCCACGCGGACCGATGCCGTCGATGCGATCGCCGACCTCGACGGCCGCGGCCCAGCGTGCGAACGGGCCGTCGCCGTGGAGCACGACGTCGATGTCGAGCGTGCCGAGATCCGGGTCGGTCCGACGGATCGTGTATCGCCGCCGAGCCGGCGGATCGGTGCCCGGCACGCTGAACATGACGTCCTGCCCGCCTTGCCATTCGAAGCCGATGAGGTCGGTGGAACGGAACGTGATGGTGCGCATCCGCGGCGACGTGTCGGTGATCGCGGCGACCTCCAGGTCGAGCAGGAAGCAGTCGGCGAGGCGACCACCGAAGACGTCGTCGGGCACGCGGCGGCGCGTGGCGAGCGGGTTGGACGGACGTTCAGACATGTGCTGAACGATATATCGAGATGCGTCGGATGCCCGTGCCCGACGATCAGCATCGCGGGTGTGACATCAAACGGAGGTGATGTCTCCGATTGGTGGTACTCTCTCACCGGAGACAATATCTCCGCTTCGGTGCGGCGACCGGTGAAGGAGCAACGACATGAGCGAGACCGTGCTGGTCACAGGTGGTACCGGGTTCATCGGCCGCTGGGCCATCGTCGAGCTGCTGCGGCGCGGCTACGGCGTGCGGACCACCGTGCGCAGCCTCGACCGTGCACATCAGGTCCGCGACACGGTCGAGAGTCAGGCGGACGTCGGGGAACTGGGGGAGCGGCTGACGTTCGCCGCTGCCGACCTCACCGCCGACGCCGGCTGGGACAAGGCGATGAGCGGCTGCCGGTTCGTGCTCCACGTCGCTTCGCCGCTCGGCTCCGAGAACCCGAGCAACGCCGACGACCTGATCATCCCGGCCCGAGACGGCACGCTGCGCGTCCTGCGCGCGGCCACCAGGGCGGGTGTCCAGCGCGTCGTGATGACCTCGGCGGCGAACACCGCCAGCCCGTCGTCGTACAAGGAGGACAGCGTCACCGACGAGACGTTGTGGACGAACGGCGACGACGTGAAGCTTCCCGCCTACCGCCGCTCGAAGACCCTCGCCGAACGCGCCGCGTGGACGTTCATGGAGACGGCCACCGGGCCGACGACGCTGACGACGATCCTGCCCGGCGCTGTGTTCGGCCCGATCCTGGCCACCGACAACCTCGGCTCGGTCGAGGTGATCGGCCGCATGCTGCGCGGCGAGATGCCGGGCACGCCGCGCATCGGCCTCGAGGTGGTCGACGTGCGCGACCTCGTCGACGCGCACATCCGGGCCATGACGTCGCCCGCCGGTGCCGGCGAGCGCTTCCTCGCCACCGGCGAGTTCATGTGGATGGGCGACATCGCCACGGTGCTGCGCGAGCAGCTCGGCGCGGCTGCAGCGAAGGTGCCGTCGAAGATCCTGCCAAACGCCCTCGTACGATCACTCGCCATGGTGAAGCCGGAGCTGCGCGGGATCATGCCGGGACTCGGCCGCAAGAACCGCCACTCGACGGCGAAGGCCGAGCGGGTGCTCGGCTGGACGGCACGCCCCGGTGTGGAGACGGTGGTCGAGTGCGCCCGCAGCTTGATCGCGCACGGGATGGCCTGAGTGGCACCTCGCGCCGACGCGGCGCGCAACCGCGCCCTGCTCGTGCAAGCGGCGCGTGAGGTGTTCGCCGAGCGCGGCCTCGGCGCGACGCTCGACGACATCGCCGAGCGGGCCGGAGTCGGCACGGGCACCGCGTACCGCCACTTCCGCAACAAGCAGGAGATCGCCGCCGAGGTGCTCGCCGACGCAACGCAGCAGATCGTCGTCGACGCGCAAGCTGCGCTGCAGGTGGCCGATCCGTGGGAAGCGATCGTTGCCTTCTTCGAGGCCAACGCGGTGCGCCAAGCGGCCGACCGCGGGCTCTACGAGGCGCTCGCCGGGCAGGGCAGCATGGACGACAAGGTGCGGATCTGGCCGCAGATCGTCGACGCGGTCGGGACGCTGTTCGAGCGAGCGAAAGCCGCGGGTGCGATCCGCGCCGATGCGTCACCCGAGGACGCCGCGCTGATGCTTGCGATGCTCGGACCGATCTTCGACATGGGCAACCGCGCCGGGTCCGAGCCGTGGCGGCGATACCTCGCGCTGCTGCTCGACGGCCTGCGCGCGACGGACCGTCCGCCGATGCCCGCCGCCGCGCCGCGCTTCCGGTCGCTCGACGAGATGGTCGCCGTGGGCAAGCGCACGTCCCGGGGCGCGCGGCAGCGGTGAGAGGAAGCCGGGGCGCCATCGCCGTCGCCGTCGCGTTGCTGCTCGCCGCGTGCAGTTCGGACGAGTCGTCGACGCCGACGACCTCGACGGCTCCGGCAGTGACGGGACCGTGCGGCGGCGTCGCTGCGGCACCGGGCGCGTACGAGCACGTCATCTGGATCTGGATGGAGAACAAGGACTCGCCGAAGGTGCTCGGGTCGGGCGAGGCGCCGTTCCTCGACGGCCTCGCCGCCTCGTGTGGGTCTGCGGCGAACTTCGTCGACGGCGGCATCCATCCCTCGCTGCCGAACTACATCAAGGCCACCTCCGGCGATCCTCAGGGCATCGCCGACAGCGGCGACCCGGCGGATCACCCGCTGGAGGTCGACAACATCTTCCGCCAGGTTCGCGTCGCCGGTGGCACGGCGAAGACGTACGCCGAGTCGATGGTCGGCACGTGCGACCTGAGCTCACGTGACACCTACGCCGTCCGCCACAACCCGGCGACGTACTACGTCGGTGCCGACGATCGCACCGCGTGTGAGCGTGATGACGTGCCGTTCGATGCGTTCGCTGCCGACCTCGCCGGCGAGCTGCCGTCGTTCTCGATGATCGTGCCGGACCTGTGCAGCGACATGCACGACTGTCCGGTCGCCACGGGCGACGCATGGCTGCGACCGGTCGTCGAATCGATCACGTCATCGGCGGCGTACCGAGCAGGCGACGTCGCCCTGTTCATCGTCTTCGACGAGAGCGAGGGTCTGGGCACGATGCCGTTCCTCGCCATCGCCCCGGCCGTCGTGCCGGGCACGAGCGTGACTGCCGAGCTCGACCACTCCTCGCTGCTGGCCTTCACCGAGGACGCCCTCGGCATCGAGACCCACCTCGGCCATGCCCAAGGTGCCGCCGATCTCGCTGGCCCCTTCAACCTGTAGCGCCTCGAGTCCTTGACCCGTGGAGGGTTTGGCGCTCGCCCGGGTGCGCGTGAAACCCTCCGCTCGCGGACCGTGGAGGGTTTCGGGCCCGCCCGGGTGCGCGTGAAACCCTCCATACCCTCCACTCCTCCACTCCGGCGGGCGGGCGGGCGTGTCGCGAATCAGATGGCGTTGGTGGCGATCAGCACGACGGTGATCGCGGCGATGGCGAGGCGGTAGTACCCGAAGATCCGCAACGGGTGGCGACGCAGGTAGGAGACCAGCCAGCGAACGGCGAGGATCGCCGTGGCAAAGGCGACGAGGCCGCCGAGAATCGGCGTGCGCCAGCCGTAGTCGTGCACGAGCGTGCTGCCGTCCTTGGTCAGGTCGAGCGCAGTGGCCGCCGAGAGGGTGGCCAGGCCCAGCAGGAAGCTGAACTCCAGCGCGGCTCCCATCGTGCAGCCGAGGGCGAGCGCGGCGACGATGGTCACCAGGCTGCGACTGACGCCCGGCCACAGGGCCAGCGACTGGGCGACGCCGATGATCGCCGCGCTGCGGATGGTGATCGAGGTGATGGTGCCGGTGCCCTGTCGCGGCTTCCACCACAGCAGGAACGCGCCACCGACGGCCCACGCAGCCACGACCGGCCACGGCCCGAAGAGGTGGTCCTTGATCGTGTGGTCGAGTGCGACGCCGATCACCGCCGCCGGGATGAACGCGACGACGAGGCGGATCAGCAGTGCCCGCCCCTCCTCGTCGCGGCCGACGAGCCCGGACACGAGTTGGCCCAGCCGCTGCCGGTACAGGGCGATCACAGCAAGGATCGCGCCGAGCTGGATGGCGATCGCGTACGTGTCGGCGGCGGTCTTGCCGGCGCCGGTGCCGAGGTCGACGAGCCGTTGCGTCACCAGCAGGTGCCCAGTCGACGACACGGGCAGGAACTCGGTGATGCCCTCGACCGCGCCGAGGAGGATCGCCTTCGGCGTCGTCAACGGTCCCGAGGTGGAGCCGAAGGAGAGCGCGACGATCGCCGCGACGAGCACGACACCGCCGGCGATGGCGAAGCGTCTCGACCGTTGCGCGTCGGGCTCGATCGGCGCTGTGGTGGGGGTGGTCATGAAGCGTCCTTCGGTTCGGGTTCGAGGAGGATGACGGAGAAGGTGGTGGGTTCGCAGTGGGCGAGCAGCAGGCGGCCGCCTTCGGCTTCGGTGATCGAGCGGGCGAGCGCGAGCCCGATGCCGTTGCGATCGCCGTGGCCGCGCTCGAAGATGCGCTCGGTGTCGCCGGCGTCGATCATGCCGCGGTCGGCGATGTCGATGGCGCCACCCCCGGCGATGCGCCGCTGGGTGATCGCGATGTCGCCGGCGCCGTGGTGCAGCGCGTTGTCCAGCAGAACGTCGAGCACCTGCTCGATGGATGCCGTCGAGCCGCGGCCGACGATCGGTTCGGACGTTGCCACCGTGACGTGCCGTCCGGCGTGCTCGGCGCGCTCTGTCCAACGTTGCGCCGCGTCGCGGGCGACCTCGTCGAGCTGCACGGTGGACGTGCTCGGCATCGCGTCCCGGGCGAACGCGAGGAGGTGATCGACGGTCTGCTCGAGTCGTTGCAGGTCGTCCATCGCCGGCCCGACGAGCGCCACGTCTCGGTGCGCGTGGGCGGCCTCGAGGCGCAGACGGATCGCCGTCAGTGGCGTTCGCAACTGGTGCGACACGTCGGCGCTGAACCGCCGCTCGCGGGCGAGCGCCTCGTTGATCCGCTCCGACGTGTCGGCCAACGCGTCGGCGAGGGTGTCGATCTCGCCGATGCCCGACGGAGGTGTGCGCACGATCGCGCCGCCGTCACCGACTCGGGCTGCCGCTGCGGCGAGGTCGGTGACGGGTTGGGAAAGTCGGCGGGCCAACCGCTTGGCGATCAGCCAGCCCAGCGCGAGCGCGACGGCGGCGGTCGCCGCCATCTCCAGCCACGCGATGCGGACGCGATGGTCGGCTCCGGCCATCGACTCGGTCAGCCGCAGTGCCCCGATGATCTGCTCGCTGCCTCGCTCGGTGATCGGCGTGGCCACGACGATCTCGTCGTCGGTGGTGGAGGCCGGGTCGCCCGCGAGCGCACGTCGCACGGCCGAGTCGGCCGTGGCGGGACCGCCGCCGAAGATCAGCGTGCCGTCGGTGCCGTACACGCTGAACGGCGGCGGCGCGTCGGGCTCGCCGGACACGGCCGCCAGCTGCGTGGTGTCGATCGGGACGGCGATCTCGGCGAGCGCCTGCGCCGCGGTGGCCTGCAGTTCGACCACCTCGGAGTCGAGGATCGACTGATGGATCACGATCGCCAGGGGTACGCCGAGCACGACGAGGATGAGGGCCGCGACGCCGACGATCGCTTCGGTGATGCGACGTCTCACAGCGACTCCAACCGGTAGCCGACGCCGCGGACCGTGGCGATCTCGATCGCGTCGCCGAGCTTGCGGCGCAACGCCATCACGTGCATGTCGAGCGTCTTCGTCGAGCTGTCCCAGTGGACGTCCCACACGTCGGACATCAACCGCTCTCGGGTGACCACGCGACCCGCTTCACGACAGAGCAGCACAAGCAGCTCGAACTCCTTGCGCCGCAGGTCCACCGGCGCTCCGGCGACCGTCGTCGTGTACGCGCCCGGATCCACCTGCACGGTGCCGACCGAGATCGCGGCGTTGATGGCGTCCGGCTCGTTGGCACGCAAATGTGCACGCACGCGAGCGAGGAGCACGTTCATCGAGAACGGCTTCGTCACGTAGTCGTTGGCGCCCGCGTCGAGCCCGACGACGATGTCGATCTCCGAGTCGCGCGCGGTGACGATCACGATCGGCAGGTCGCGGTGCAACTGGCGCATCCATCGGCACAGCGTGAACCCGTCGACGTCGGGCAAGCCGGCATCGAGCAGGACGAGATCGGCAGGCTCGCGTTCCAGCGCGGCGGTCGCGGCAGCGCCGTCGACGCACCACTCGACGAGGTAGCCGTGCGCCGTCAACGAGTCGGCGACTGCCCGACCGATGGAGGGGTCGTCCTCGACCACCACGACTCGATGGCTCACCGGGTTCACCCTAGAGCGGGCTGGTCCTTCTTCGACTTGGACAGGTAGACCACCACGGCGAGGATCGTTGCCAGAAAGATGGCACTCGTGCCCACGGTGCCGAGCCCGAGCCCACCGTCGGCACGGTGCTGGGAGAGGTAGTCCCCGATGGATGCGCCGAGGGGACGGGTGAGGATGTAGGCGATCCAGAAGGCGAGGATCGCGTTCAGGTGCAGCGCGAAGTGGGCCGCCGTGACCAGCGCGATCGCGCCGGCGAAGATCAGCGCCGACTTCCAGTATCCGACGTCGAGCTTCTCGGCGAGCAGGTCGCCCGCCGCGGTGCCGAGTGCGAACGTGAACAGGATCGCCAGCCAGTAGAACGCTTCGCGCTTGGCCGTGCGGATCGAGTGGATCGACAGCGTCCGTTCGCTGGCGAACCACACCGAGAACGTGAGGGCGAGAGCGACCGCGAACACGGTCGTGCTGACCACGAGGCTGACGCCGAGGTTGTCGACCAGGTTGTCGGTGATCAGCGTGCCGACGATGCTGATCAGCACGACGGCGAGCCAGTAGATGCCCGGCACGTACGTGCCCGCTCGGAACTGCACGACGAGCACCGCGGCCAGCAGCGCGCTCATGATGTACGTCGTGTTCGTCAGCCCGAGGTCGAGGTTGTCGGCCAGGAAGTCGGCAGCGGTCTCGCCCACGGTGGTGGCCAGGACCTTGATGACCCAGAACCAGATCGTCACCTCCGGCACCTTGCTGGCGAGGCTCATGATCTGCGAACGACGGCCGGCTGCGTCGAGCTGCGATGGAGTGGTGACCATGGCGCCGACGGTACGAATCCGTCCGTCAACGGAGGGTGAGAGCAAGTTCAACGCTCGGTCAACCGTCGGCACCGGCTCCGTCACCCGGCAGCGCCGCCCCGCCGAGATCCACGGATCCCTGGCAACATGGGTGCATGACCGACGTCGACCAGTGCGATCTCGTGCTCGTCGACGCGGTGCGCGTCGCCGACGCGAAGTCGAAGATCCCGTCGCCGACCGAGACCGATCGCTTGGCCGAGTGGTTCCGGGTGATGGGCGACGCGACCCGCACGCGCATCCTCTACTCGCTGCTCGAGGCGGGCGAGCTGTGCGTGTGCGACCTCGCCGCCACCATCGACACCGCCGAGACCACCGTCTCGCACTCGTTGCGATGGCTGCGCAACGCCAACATCGTGCGTGCCCGGCGGTCCGGCCGGATGATGTTCTACAGCCTCGACGACGACCACGTTCACCAGCTGTTGGAGCTCGGACGGGCGCACCTGCGGCACCGTAGGGCCAGCTCGGACTGATCCGTCCCGCTGGTTTGCACCTGGACATCTGAACAGATGTTCATATATCCTGGAGCCCGTGACTTCTGACGAGCGAGGGCCGGCCGCCGCTACGGTCACCTACCGCGTCGAGGAGCTCGACTGCGCGACCGAGGAGCACGACCTGCGCGCCGCGCTGACGCCACTGCCGGGCGTGCGCTCGATGGAGTTCGACCTGGTGGCGCGCCGGGTCTGCGTCCGCCACGACCTGTCGTCGCCCGAGTCGATCGAGGTGGCCATCCGCGAGCTGGGGATGCGCCCGACCGTCGTTGCCGATCGTGAGGGTGCACCGGCGCGCAGCCTGTCGCGGCGCGCGCTCGTGACCACGGTCGCCGCCGGCGTCCTCGCCGTTGGTTCCGAAGTCGCCGTCATCGCCGGAGTCGACGAGCAATCAGTGCTCGTCGGCGTGATGGCGGCGGCAGCCATCGCCCTCGGTGGCCGCGACACGCTGCGCAAGGGACTGCAGGCGCTGCGCTCGCTGCGCATGACGATGAGCCTGCTGATGAGCGTTGCCGTCATCGGCGCGATCGCCATCGGTCAGTGGCCGGAGGCGGCCGTCGTCATCTGGCTCTTCGGGGTCGCCGAGCTGATCGAGGCGCTCAGCCTGGAGCGCGCCCGCAACGCCATCCGGTCGCTCGTCGCATTGGCTCCTGAGACGGCCACCGTGCGCATCGGCGGGACGTGGGTGTCGACACCCACCGCCGCGGTCGAGCACGGTGCCGTGATCCTGGTGAAGCCGGGCGAGCGGATCGCCCTCGATGGACGGGTCGCGTCGGGCTCGAGCTCGGTCGACCAGGCACCGATCACCGGCGAGTCGATCCCCGTCACCAAGTCCGTCGGTGACGCAGTGTTCGCCGGCACCATCAACGAACGCGGCACGCTCGAGGTCACCGTCACCTCGGCGAAGGGCGAGGGCACGCTCGACCGGATCGCTCGCTCGATCCAGGAGGCGCAGGCCGACAAGGCACCGGCACAGCGGTTCGTCGACCGCTTCGCCTCGATCTACACCCCGCTCGTGTTCGTGATGGCGATCGCGGTCGCGGTGGTCCCGCCGCTCACCGGCCACGGCAGCCTGCGCGACTGGTTCTACCGCGCCCTCGTGATGCTGGTGCTCGCCTGCCCGTGCGCGCTGGTCATCTCGACGCCGGTGACCGTCGTCTCCGGGCTCGGTGGTGCGGCTCGTCGCGGCATCCTGATCAAGGGCGGCGTGCACCTCGAGAACGCGCGGAAGCTGCGCACCATCGCGCTCGACAAGACGGGAACGCTGACGCACGGCAAGCCGGTGCTCACCGATCTCGTCAACCTCGGCCAGCTCACCGACGACGACGTGCTGCGCATCGCCGCCTCGATCGAGACGCTCTCCGAGCACCCCGTCGCGCATGCCGTCGTCACCGCCTACACGGGAGAGCTGCAGCCGGCGACGGAGTTCGAGGCGATCACCGGACGAGGCGTGCGAGCCGTGGTCGATGGGGTGCGCTACGAGCTCGGCAACCATCGCCTCGTCGAGGAGGAAGGTCGCTGCGGGCCCGATCTGGAGCTGACGCTGGAACGGCTGGAGCGCGACGCCAAGACGGCCATCGTCCTGATGAGCGGGGATGGGCCGTTGGCGGTCCTGGCCGTCGCCGACACGTTGCGGGCCACGAGCCGCCAGGCGGTCGACGACCTCAAGGCGCTCGGCATCACGACGATCATGCTCACCGGCGACAACCAGCGCACGGCCGACGCGATCGCGGCGCACGCCGGCATCGACGACGCGCGCGGCGACCTGCTGCCCGACGACAAGCTGCGCGTCGTCGCCGAGCTCGTTGCCGCTCGCGGGCCGGTCGGCATGGTCGGTGACGGCGTCAACGATGCGCCAGCGCTCGCCAAGGCCGACCTCGGCATCGCGATGGGCGCGGCCGGCACCGACACCGCCATCGAGACCGCCGACATCGCGCTGATGGACGACGACCCGCGCAAGCTGGCCGAGACGATCCGCATCTCGGCGCACACGGCGCACGTGCTGTGGCAGAACATCAGCGTCGCCCTCGGGGTGAAGGTCGTGTTCGTCGCCCTGACGCTGGCCGGCACGGCCTCGCTGTGGGTCGCCGTGCTCGCCGACATGGGCGCCAGCCTCGTCGTCATCGCCAACGGCCTGCGCCTGCTGCGCCGCCCCGCTCACCGCACGCGAGCCCGAGCCTCCACCAGCCCTTGACCTTCAAGCCGAGATGAAGGTTTACCGTGTCGGCATGGCCACTGCGCTGAAGATCAAGGACGTCGCCGACGCCACCGGGCTCACCACGGCGACGTTGCGCTACTACGAGCAGATCGGGTTGTTGCCGGCGTCGCCGCGCACGCCGGCCGGCTACCGGACGTACGACCAGCGCACGCTCGACCGCTTGGCGTTCATCTCCCGAGCCAAGCAGCTCGGCTGCTCGCTCGAGGAGATCGCCGGGCTGACGGCGGCGTGGGATGGCGGGCAGTGCGGCCCGGTCCAGGACCAGCTGCGAGCGCTCGTCGCCGGAAAGGTGGCCGCCGCGCAGGTGCAGATCACCGAGCTGATGACCTTCACCGGCGAGCTGCAGGCGGCGGCCGCAGCGCTGGAACGGCACCGTCCCGACGGGGCATGCGACGACCAGTGCGGCTGCGTCAGCGTCACGGGCGATGCCGTCATCACGGTCCAGCCGGTGTCGCTGTCGACCAAGCCGGAGATCGCATGCACGCTCTCCGCGGGCTCGATGCGGGGCCGCTTGGACGACTGGCAGGCGTTGCTCGCGCACGTCATCCGCCGCGAGGCGATCGGTGGTGGCGTGCGTTCGGTGTTCGGCCCCGCGGTTCCGCTCGACGACCTGATGCGACTCGTCGCGGCCGAGCAGGACTGCTGCCAGTTCTTCCAGTTCGCGATCACGGTCGACACCCGTGGTGTCGCGCTGGAGGTACGAGCGCCGTCGGACGCCATGCCCATCGTCACTGCGATGTTCGGGGCCCCGTCGTGAGCGCCACGCGCGTCACCGGGGACACGAAGGCCATCGTCGGCGTCGGCGTCATGGCCTGCGCGGTGTGCTGCGCCGGGCCGATCCTCGGCTTCCTCGCCGCGATCGGCCTCGGCACTGCACTCGGCGCCGTGCTGTGGGGGATCGGTGGTCTGCTCGTCGGCGCGCTCGTCGCCGTCGTCGTGATCGTCCGCCGTCGTCGCCCCGCGGCGACCTGCGTGGCGGCCGAACCGCAGGCGATCAGCGTTGCGCTCAGCAGCGCTCGCACGCGCCGCTGACGGCGCGGCGTTCGTTCAGCTTCCGGTCGCGTCGACGAGCAGATCATCGAGGCGTCGCTCGTCGAGCGCCCCGTTCATCGTGTGCACGGTGCCGTCGGGGTCGACCACGACGAAGGCGGGTTGGCTGACGATCTTGAAGCGGATGAAGACGTCGCCCGAGTCGTCGCTGATCGTCGGGAACGTCAGGCCGTACTTGTCGATGAAACCTTGGAACGCGTCGTTGTCGCCGATCCAGGCGACGCCGACGAACGCGGCCTTGCCGCTCCAGCGTTGACGTGCCGCTTCGACCGAAGGGGCTTCACGGTTGCACGTCAGTCAAGTGGGGGCCCAGAACCAGAACACCACCGGCCGCTCGCCCATCGCCGCCCCGTCGAACGTTCCGCCGCCGACCAACGGCGCGGTGAACCGCAACGCCTCCGGCGATTCGGCGACGACGGCGGTCGATCCGATCGGCGACGCCCCCGTTCCCGACTGGTCGTCGGTCGCACATCCGGCGAGCGTCGCGACGACGGCGACGGTGATCGCAAGAACGGACGCGCGGCGGATCACCGGGCCAACATACGCCAGCGTGTCAGCCGCCCACCGTCAGCCGCTACCGCCGCAGCGGTGCCGTACGATCGGTCGATGTCCGTTCCGCCGCCGCCGCCGCCCGGATCACCCCCGCCTCCGCCGCCACCGGGATCGCCGTTCCAACCCGGTTCGCCGGTGTGGGGCAGCACCCCCATCGGGAGTCCGATGGCCGCCGCGCCGCGCAAGCGGATGCGCAAGAGCTGGATCATCTGGGGCATCGTCTGGGCCGCCCTCGGTCTCCTGATCGCGATCGGCGGTGCGGTGGCCGAGGTGGTCAGCCGCACGTCGGCCACCACCGACCCGACCGCGGAGGCGCGCACGCCCGGCACAGCGACCTTCGATGCCGACGACGAGACCTACGAGATCTTCATCGTGCACAGCCGTCGCGACCAGGACTCGCGGACGGCAGAAGCGGTGATCTGCGACGTCGAGCTGGCGAACGGACGGAGCATCACGATCGACGGTTCGAAGCAGAACGTGTCGAGCGAGGTCAACAACACGGAGAAGGTGGGCAGCTTCGACGCCGTCTCCGGCGAGACCTCGGTGACGTGTGAAGCCGACGGCATCGACATCCGCTTCGTCATCGACAGCGAGAGCCTCCTCGATCGCATCGGCCTCTGGATCATCCTCGGCGGGGTGCTGCTGATCCTCGTCGGCGCCGCGCTGATCCTCGGTGGCGTGTTCCTGAAGAAGGCACCGAAGCAGCCCACGCTCGGCTGATCGGCGGCGGTCTTCCTGTCGCGGAGATCCGACGTCCCACGTGGAGAACCGTCGACAGGAACGGGTCAGCTCGTCGTCGTGATCAGCGCGCCCGCCACCCACGACGGGGTCGGTGCGCGCAACGCTTCCGAGTAGTCGACCAGCGCGAGGTCGTGCGTGGTCCACTCGAAGCCGCCGCCGATCAGTGCTGCCAGCACCGGGCCGGTGTCGCGGAAGTCCGAGCGCTGCTGCGCGGCGAGCTGCTGGAACTCGGCGAAGCACTCGTCGCTGAGCAGTGCGAGCTGCGCGTCGATGGCCGCCGCCGCCGCTGCGACGGTGGCGTCGTCGTGCTCGTCGAGGCAGTCCTCCGCGTCGACGCCGTAGGCGTGGCCGTGGTGGATCGGGTCGGTGGTCACCACGAGCGCGACCCCGTCGTCGACGAGCGCAGCCAGCTCGTCCAGGCCGGGCAGCGTGAACGGTTCGGCGCCGACGAGGAACGGGTAGCGACGGATGATCTCGATCTCGCGGCCGACGCGCGCCGCGGCCAGGGCGAGCATCGCAGCGAAGCCGTCGAGCGAGAACTCCTCGGACGCGATGCCGGCCTCGTCGTGCACGCCGCGCAGCGCGTGGATCGCCCTCGTGTCACCGGATCTTGCGGCGGCGACCTGTTCGGCGTCGACCCGCCGCGCCCCGTGCAGCACGCCGAGTGCCAGGACGCGTTCGGCACCGGACGCAACGATCGTCGCAACCGCGGTTGCGATCTGGTTGCCGGTGATCTCCAAACGGGTGTGCGGAACGATCACAGCGCCGCCGGGGCTCATCGGGATCGCAACCGCAGCATCCAGCAGCCCGTGCAGGTGGGACTCGCCGAGCCGTGCACGCTCAGCTGCGTAGTACTGCTTCCAGTCGTGTGCGGATTCGATGGCCACGGTCACCTCGCCGTCACTCGCACCGGCAGGCTGGCGAAGCCGCGGATGGCGGCGGAGTCGGTGCGCTCGGCGCCGGGCAGCACCTCGATCGAGCCGATGCGCTCGGCGATCGTGCGAAAGATCGAGGCGCCCTCCAGCCGCGCCAACGGCGCGCCGAGGCAGAGGTGGATGCCCGATCCGAAGGCCAGCTGCGCGGACGTGTCGCGCGTGATGTCGAACTGGTCGGCATCGGGGAAGGCGCGCTCGTCGCGGTTGGCCGAGCCGTAGAGCACGACGATGGATCGACCCGGCTCGTCGCCGTCGGCGGTGCGGCGCAGGAAGAAGCGCACCGGTGAGTCGAAGCGCAGGATCTCCTCGACCGCGTTCGGCGCACGACCCGCAGGATCGTCGTGCAGCAACGCCAGCTGATCCGCGTTCGCCGCGAGGGCAGCGATGCCGTTGCCGATCAGGTGCACGGTCGTGTCCAGCCCGGCGATGATGATCGACGCCAGGGCGATGAACGGCTCGTCGTCCTGCAGGCCGCCGTTGTCGCCGCCGGCGAGGATCGCCTCGGCGAAGCCGCCGGGCTGCACGCTCGCCAACCCCTCACCGAACGCCCAGTTGAGGAAGCCGCCGAACCCTGCGGCCGCCTCCTCCGACGGATCGGGCGCGCCCAGCCGGAACGACGCGTCGGCCCACATCGCTGCCTCGTCGGGCAGGTGCAGCCCGAGCCACGTGCTCATCACGCGCAGGGGTGTCGGGCGGGCGAGCATCGACATCACGTCGCCGCCGCCAGCGGCGACCAACCCGTCGATCAGCTCAGCGGTGATCTCGTCGACGAAGCCGGCGATGTCGGCCATCGCCCGAGGCGTGGCCCATCGCTGTACCGCTCGGCGCACGCGGGTGTGCGCCGGCGGGTCGTTCTCGATGAACGTCGCCCGCATCCCTGTGTCGGCCACGGACACCCACTGCACACCGAGCCCGGAGAGGTACGTGTCGTGGTCGCGCAGCACCGTGCGGCACACGTCGTGGCGGGCGGCGACGAAGACGCCGCGCGAGGGCACCTCGACGAAGTCGTCGGGCTGCTCTCGGAGCTGCGCGTAGAACGGGTACGGCTCGTCGAGGTGCGCGCGAGTGAACGGATCGGCGTCGATCGTCATCGGCGCATGGTCGCACACGACGAGCGACCCTCCGTCACGTCAGAAGAAGCTGCCGCAGAACGGTGCCGGCGTCGAGGCGAACAGCGTGTCGGCTGCCGCGACAGCTGCGGTCGTCGCGCCGCCGAGCCGACCTGCACCGGCGAGCGATGCCCACGACGTGCCGCCGAGGTACGCGGCCGAGATCGTGGCGATGTCCACGCTGATGTCCGGCTCGTCGGTGCATCGGCTGGCGCCGGTGGCGTCGATGCGCCACCGCCCCGTGTTGTCGGCGAACAGCGGGTCGGCCACCTCGATGACGACGTTGGCGACCGCCGGACGGTAGGCACGTGAGCGAAGGGCAGCGTCGACGTCGAGGATGCGCAGCCACTGCTCGTCCCACACGCTGCGCACCTGGTACGCCCGCGCGTCGCGGATGGCGAAGCGCACCGGGTCGTCGATCGGGCGCATGTCGGCACGCCACTGGTGCACGAGGTCGATGCCGAGCAGGTACGCCCACAGCGCCCGCTCCACCGATGCGTCGGCGCCGAACAGATCGTGCACCTCGCCGAAGCCGCGCTGGTCCTCCTCGTTGCCGACCGCCGCCTTCCACTCGGTGTCGTAGTGCACGTACCCGTCGAGCTCGCCGGACGTGTTGGTGTGCACGGCGACGAAGCTGGCCTTCTTCGCCTCGACAGCCGGCTTCAGGTAGCGCGAGGTGAAGAACGCCGGGCGGGCCACCGAGCCGACGCGCCAACGACCGCAGCGCTCGTAGATGTCCGTCGCGGTCTCGATCACCTCGTCGCGATCGAGGATGCGGATCGAGCCGGGTGCCGGCGCGCGCACGGGCCCGGCCTCGCGGGTCACCACCACCGCGGACGCGACCTCGCCGGCGACGGCGAACCCGTAGCGCTCGTAGATCACGGCCTCGCTGGCGCGCAGGCTGGCGAGCACGTTGCCGTTGCCGCGTGCGTCGACGAGCAGTTGGCGCATCATCCGCGTCAGCGCGCCCTGCCGCGTGTGCGTGGGCAGCACGCCGACGCGGGTGACACCAATGGTCTTCAGCCGCTCACCGCCGGGCACGGTGGTGTCGAGCCGGAAGCCGGAGGCATGACCGACGCAGCGATCGCCCTCCCACGCGCTGACGCTGTCGGACTCCTCCCAGGTGCTCAGCCGATCGGCCCAGTCCTCGTCGCTCACCGGCGGCGACATCAACGCCAGGGCGAACACGTCCGAAGCCGTGCGCCACTCGTCCGGTTGGGTGCTGCGTACGTCGAGCATCCACCGAGCTTCGCATCTCACCGCCCGCGCCCCGGCCCCCTTTCGGCCCGAGTACTGAACGCGCGCCCACCGCGCGTTCGATACTCGGTTCCTTTCGAGCCCGAGTACTGAACGCGCGCCCACCGCGCGTTCGATACTCGGTTCAGTCGGCTCCGAGTACTGAACGCGCGCCCACCGCGCGTTCGATACTCGGAGCTCAGGTCCTCGCTTCGAGGGCGGCGTCATCCTCGGGTGTCAGCCGCAGGATCCGACGGTGCCGATCAACGGGCGTCGTCGAGCCAGTCGATCAAGGCGGCGGCGATGTCTTCGCCGCGATCGTCCTGCACGAAGTGGCCTCCCGGCTCGAACGTTCGGTGCGGCTGACCTCGAGCACCGGGGATCCGCTCGATGAACGTCGAAGCGAGATGTCCGAGGACTGGGTCGTTCGGGCACCACAACGTCAACAGCGGCTGATCCCACTGCTCGAGCACTCGCCACGCCGCCTCGTTCTCGGTGACGGCACCATGCTGCGGCGTGATCGGGACCAGCGTGGGGAACGCGATCGCGCCCGCCATGTACGTCCGATCCGGGAAGGGCGCGGCGTAGCCGCGGATCTCCTCGTCGGTCAGCTGTCGAGCCTGCACTGCCCGACCGAACAACGCACCGACATCATCGAAGCCCGGGCTCTGCGAGAAGGCGAGCCACGCATCGAAGCCGGCGCCGGGCGACTCACCGGTCGGCAGTGTCGTGTTCCCGATCGCGACTCTGGCGAACTGCCCCGGTCGCTCAACGACCACACGGAGACCGAGCAACCCGCCCCAGTCCTGGGCGAAGAGCGACGAGCCTGCGGGGAGATCGATCGAGTCCAGGAACGAGTGCAGCCATCGAACGTGACCGTTGTAGGTGTACGCGCCCTGATCCGTCGGCTTGTCCGATCGACCGAACCCGATCAGATCCGGTGCGATGCAACGGAAACCGGCAGCGACCAGTGGCGGGATCATCCGCCGGTACAGGTAGCTCCACGCCGGCTCACCGTGCAGCAAGAGCACGACCGGCCCGTCCCGAGGGCCCTCGTCGACGTACGCCATCCGGAGACCGTCGACGACCACGTCGTGCGGTGCGTACGGGAACTCGACCAGTCCGGCGAACCGTTCCTCGGGTGTTCGCACGAACTCCACGCCACTGCTCGTTGTCAACAGCTCGACCACGGTGCCCTCGTTCCTCACGCCAACGCGGAGCGTTGTGCCGTCACCGTGAACGTAGCTTCACGTGACCGCGTCCTGTCGCAGGCTGGGGCGCTGCGGTTGCTTCGCGCTCATCCGCGCCGGCGATCGAGGCAGTGCTCCAGCGCGTTGCGTGTCACCTGCCCGACCATCGGGTCGCCGAGGCCGAACACCCAATCGGTGCTGCCGATCGTGACGACCTCACCGCCGTCCGCCCCGAACGGCCGGCACACCACCATCACCGCGTTGCCGTGACGGAAGCGGGCGATCGAGTCGGCATCGACGCGACCGGCCAAGCGCGAGGCGACGAAGTCGAGGTCGCCCTGATCGTCGAGCGCGGCGATCGACGCCGGGTACTCGCCCATGCGCAGGTTGGACGATGGGGTGAAGGCGACCACCTCGATGTCCGCCGGCGTACCGTCACCGCCGGCGGCGATCGGCAGCTGGTGATCGTCGAACGTGATCCGGCAGCCGACCGTCTCGTAGCCGACCACACCATCGGCTGCTCCGAGCAGGTCGCCGTAGCGCAGCCCCGTGCCGGCGAACAGCCAGTGGTCGTCGCGATAGACGGTGAACGCACCCGAGCCGCGCGGCGTCGCCTGACCGAAGCGGGCGTACAACCCCCACGCCGAACCGGCGCCGAGGAACGCGGTCTCCGGGCGGCCGACCACCGGGTCGCTCCACATCCCGGTCATCAGGTGCGTGGTGGACGGATCGGCCATCACCGGATCGGTCTCGTGCGCCGAGTACTTGTGGCAGACCATCGTGTCGCCGCTGTCCGCCAGGCGCACCTGCCAGAAGATCGTGTTGCCGCTCATGCTGAGGTGGTTGCCGCCGTCGCGAACGAAGCCCTCGATCGCGTCGCGCTGGCGCGACGACCAGTACTCGTCGTGCCCCGCCGAGACGACGACGTCGTAGCCGTCGAGCACACCTGGGTGGTCCGCGAGATCGCTGGAGATCGCGTAGTCGAACGCCATCCCGGCACGCTCGGCCCACTCGACGAAGCGGCGCTCGTAGGTGAACCATCCGGTGGAGCCCATGAAGCCCGGGTAGCCGAGACGGAAGCGGTACTCCTGGTAGGCGTTGCCGTCGACGTCCGGCTCCTCGCCGCGGTACGTCGGTCGCGACTTGCGATCGTCGCGCTCGGTCTCCGGGCGCTCGATCAACCCGCGCCCGAACGGCCGGCGGAACGACACCTGCTTGCCGCCGGTGTAGAGGCTGCGCCCGCCCCACGAGTTGTACGCGTTGTAGGTGTTGGTCGCGACCACCAGCAGCGCCCGCCCTCGCGCAGCAGCGGCGCGCACGACGAAGCAGGCGTGGCCAACCGCACGATCGGCAGGCGCCCCGTGGGCGCGCATCGTGACGTGGAAGAACCCGCTGCGCCACGCCTCGGGCACGATCAACGTGATCGATGGCGCCCAGCCGCACCCGTTCGCGTCCGCGTCGTCCGGCGTCGGCTGCTCCACACCCGGCAGGTCGGTGGCGCTCCACACGAGCTCGCGTTCGGCGCCCCATCGATGGATCTCGACGTCGTAGCTCGCCGTCGTGCACGAGACGTGCAGCGTCACCTCATCGCCCGGCGCGTAGCTCAGCCGCCCGGCGTACGCCTCGACCGCGTCGTAGTGGGTGATGTCGTCGGCCACGGCCGAACCGTACCCACCGCGGCGGTGGCTCAGGGCCGACGCGAGCGCGTGCCGGGCTGGCGCGGCCGGTCGCTGAACTGGCGGCCCTCGAAGTAGCCGGGGTTGGTGTCGGGCCGGCCGCGGCGGCTCGTCCATCGCCACGTCAACGAGATCCGCGCGTTCGGCGTGTCCGCCTTCGGCACGCCGTGCAGCCACTCGCGTTGCGCCGCCCCGCCCATCACCAGCAGGTCGCCCTCGCCGGGCATGAGCACGATGTCGCCGGGGTCGCTGCCGGCCGGGATGCGCTCGACCACCTCCGACAGCGGACGTCGCTCGCGGAACACGAACGGTCGCCGCTGCCCGAGCACGACGATGGCGATCAGCGTGTCGTCCAGCCAGCGCATCTCGCGGTCGCTGTGCAGGCCTTGGAAGTCCTCGCCGTCGCGGTACAGCAGCGCGGCCACACCGGTGAAGGGCTGGCGGTACGTCGCCTGCAGGTGCAGGTCGGTCTGACGCAACATCGGCTTGGCGTCGGACCGCAACCCGGTCCCGAGCCGCTTCTCCGGCACGTAGGTGTCGTAGCGCAGCACCTCGTTCTGCACCCATGGCGCCGTGTCGTGGATCTCCGTGAACGCCGCCTCACCGTCGCGCACGAAGCCTTCGACGAGGTCGACCCACGAGCGCTCGCCGAGCGCGATTCGCCGCACCGCAGCGCGTCGATCGATGGCCAACTCCAGCGGATCCACGCACCCAGTCAACAACACCGAACTGGATGTCGGAAACGCGGCTGTGCCGCGCGTGGGACATCCAGTTTCGGCTCTGGCAGGCTTCGCCGATGATCATCGTCACCGGCAGCGTCGTCGCCCGTCCCGAGACGATCGACGAGGTCGCGCGGATCAGCGTCGAGCACGTGCACCGCTCGCGCCTCGAACCCGGCTGCCTGCTGCACTCGGTGCACCGCGACGTGGAGAACGCCAATCGCTTCGTGTTCATCGAGCACTGGGCGGATGCCGATGCGTTGCGCACCCACTTCCAGGTGCCCGAGTCGCGAGCGTTCGCCAAGGCGCTCGGCCAGCTCGGCGACGGCCGCCCCTCGATCGAGATCTACGAGGCGACCGCCGCCGCGCTGTAGCAACCAACGTCAGCAGTCGCCCTCGACGATCCGCGTCTGGGCATCGTCGATGATCAGGCACGAGCTGGCGTGACGGACGCGGATCTCGATGCGACCATCGTCGTCGAGACCGTCGTGGTCGGCGTCGCTGAGACCGGCGTAGCTGGGCGTGAAGCTGCTGTCGTGATCCTCCGCCGCGGCGTCGCGGTCGACGACGTCGTGCAGCGCGTCGGCCAACAGGACGTACGTCTGCAACGGTCTGCCGTCCGCGTGGTCGACGACGTGGTCGCGCACGCGCCCGGCCAGTTCCTTGGTGGCTTCCTCGGAGACGTGGCGAGCGAGGTAGCCGCACGAGGCGAGCGCAACGGTCAGCGCACCGGCGATGACCATCATCGAGGTGCGGCCGCGCCGGGTGGCGAGCGGTTCGGTGGCGAGGGGTTGGATGGTGAGTGGTTGGTTCGTGGTGGTGTTCATGTGCGCATCGTGCGGGCGTGCGCTGACACGGCCCTGACGGCACGCTGTCGAGCGACGAGTACGGTCGACGCCGATGGAGGCCAGGATCCTCGGCCCCCTTGCGCTCGTCGACGGGGAACACGAGGTGCCGATCAACGGGAGCAAGGTGCGCGCGCTGCTCGCGCTGCTGGTGGTGCGCGCCGGCGAGGTCGTCTCCACCGATCGGCTGGCCGACGACCTGTGGGGCGAGGACGTTCCCGCCGGGTACGTCAACGGCTTGCAGTCGTTGGTCTCCCGGCTGCGGCGCGCACTGGGCGCCCACGGCGGGATGCTCGTGACGACGTCGAACGGCTACCGCCTCGACATCGACCCGGCCGCCGTCGACGCCGCTCGGTTCGCCGAATCGGCGAAGCGAGGACGCGCCGCGCTGGCGGCCGGCAACGCCGCAGATGCCGCTGACGAGCTGCGCGCCGGGCTCGCCCTGTGGCGCGGTCCGGCGCTCGCCGAGTTCGACGGCGATGGGGTGCTCCGTCGCGAGGCGGTGCGCCTCGAGGAGCTGCGCCTCGGCGCGATCGAGGATCGCATCGACGCCGACCTTCGCCTCGCACGGCACCTCGACGTGGTCGCCGAGCTCGGCACGTTGACCGCCACCCACCCGCTCCGCGAACGGCTGCACGGTCAGCTGATGCTGGCGCTCTACCGCGCCGGCCGTCAGGGTGAGGCGTTGCGAGCGTTCCAACGAGCGCGAGAGGTGCTGGCCGACGAGCTCGGCCTCGATCCGGGAACCGAGCTGAAGCAGCTCGAGTCGGCCATCCTCGAACAGGAGCCGTCGCTCGACCTGCCGATGGCCACGGCGCGCGAACGACCGTCGACGCGGACGAACCTGTGGCGCGAGCTGAGCACGTTCGTCGGGCGAGCTGACGACGTCGCCGCGCTCACCGAGCTGTCGGCCACCGGACGGTTGGTCACGGTGGTCGGCCCCGGCGGTGCCGGCAAGACGCGGTTGGCCGTCGAGGCGGCGATGGCCCGCGTCGGTCGCGACGACGTGTGGTTCGTCGACCTCGCCCCGCTGCAATCCGGTGACGACGTGGCCGACACGGTGGCGGCGGTGATCGGCGTCCCCGACGGTTCCGCCGTGATGGGCTCGATCGGGCCGATGACGAGCGCGCCGACCCACGAGCGCATCGCCGAGCACGTCGGTGAGCGCAACGTGCTGATCCTCCTCGACAACTGCGAGCACGTCGTGCGCGACGCGGCGCGGGTGTCGGAGCGGCTGCTCGTCGTCTGCCCGGGGCTGCGCATCCTGGCCACCAGTCGCGAGGCGCTCGGTGTGCGCGGCGAGGTCATCTGGCCGGTGCCGCCGATGTCCACCGCAGACGCCGTCGAGCTGTTCACCACCCGCGCCGCGTCGATGTTCGGCATGACCCTCGGTGACGACATCACCGCCGATGTCACCGAGGTGTGCGAACGGCTCGACGGGTTGCCGCTCGCCATCGAGCTCGCCGTCGGTCGCGTCCGGGCGATCCCGGTGCGGCAGCTCGCGGCACGCCTCGACGATCGCTTCCGCCTGCTCACCGGCGGGTCGCGCACGGCACTGCCCCGCCAGCAGACGTTGCGCGCCGTGGTCGAGTGGAGCTTCGAGCTCCTCTTCGACGACGAGCAGCGCGTCTTCTCGCGGCTGTCCGTCTTCGCCGGCGGCTGCACGCTGGAGGCAGCGGAGGCGATCTGCAGCGACGAGCAGATCGCCGCCGAGGACGTCGCCGATCTGCTGGCCCACCTCGTCGACAAATCGCTCGTCACCGTCGACCACCACACGGAGCCCGCGCGGTACCGCATGCTGCAGACCCTGGAGCTGTACGGCCGTGAGCGACTCGTGGCGTCGGGCGAGGCGGATCGCGTTCGCTCGCGACACGCGGAGCACGTCGGCAGCCTGTGCCGTCGCGGGTTCGCTGCGTTTCGCGGGCTGGAGGACCAGGCGACGTGGCTTGACGAGGTGCGCCGCGAGGACGCCAACATCCGCGTCGCCGTGCAGTGGTTGATCGACCGGCGCGAGACGAGGGACGTCCAGGCGGTCGTCGGCGGGCTCGGCTGGAAGTGGTGGTTCGTCGGCCGCAACGACGAGGGCTGGCGGCTGCTCGAGCGCGTCTTCCGCATGGAGGAGGGTGCGAGCGTCATCGGGCGCGGCGCTGTCGGCATGTGGGCTGCGTACGTCGGTGCGTTCGCCGGGATCGGCATGGACGCTGCCGCAGCCGTCGGCGAGGAGACGATCGCGCTGCTGTCCGGTGCGCAGGACGACGAGTTCGAAGGGCTGTCCGGCGAGCAGCTGCTCGGCTGGGCATCGGCGCTCGTCGGCGACATCTACGCGATGGGCGGCAACCGCCCGGCAGCGATCCGCCACGCGCGCCGCGCGGCCGAGCTGTTCGCCCGCGGCGCCGACGACTGGAGCCAGGGCATGTCGCTCGACATGTACGGCCAGATCGCCGAGATGAGCGGCGACGTCCAGGCCGCGTTCGACCTCGTGTCCGCATCCCTGCCGCTGCTCCAGGCGAGCCGCGTCGATTGGGCGCTGGTCGTGATGAACGGTGACGCTGGGATGCTCGCCGGTCGTCTCTCCCGCCACGACGAGGCGTACCGGCTCAACGACGAGGCGCGCCAGGTGGCGCGGCGATTGGGCCTCCATGGGATGGAGGCGTTGCTGCTGACCCGCCTCGCGGCGGTCGCGTTGCGTCGCGACGAGATCACCGCCGACGTCCTCGCGGCCGCCGACGACCTCGTCGGCGAGGCCATCACCATCGCCGAGACCGGCGGGTTCGTCTTGATGGACGGGTTCGGCCACGCCGGACGGGCGGTCGTGCGCCGGCTGCAGTCGCGGTTCGCCGAGGCGACCGAGTCGGCCATCCGTGCCGCGCAGCGGTTCGAAGCCACGGGGTTGCGCCTGCAGATGTCGCAGGCGATCTCCACGCAAGGTTTCGTCGCGCTGCACCTCGACGATCCGGACCGGGCGCGCACCCACTTCCGGCACGCGTTGCGGATCGCCCACGAGCACGGCGGGACGCGCGGGTCGGCCATCGCGCTCGAGGGGCTGGCCGGCGTGGCGCTCTGCGACAGCGATGGCGATCGCGCCGCGTTCCTCCTCGGCGCGGCTCGACGCCTGCTCGGCTCGGACGGCGGTGGCCCGACCGGACCCGCGTCGGACGCGGTCGCCATCCGCGAACGGGCCGTGGCCGCACTGGGTCCGGAGGAGTTCGAACGATGCGAAGCCGCCGGGTTCGAGGCCGACCTCGCCACCCTGCCCGAGTTGGATGTCGGAGCGCGGCATCCTGCCGCGCCCAGACATCCAACTCCGGTGAAGCCCCTACTGTGAACGGATGAGCGAGCACGTCGTCACGCACACGGACCCGAGTGACATCACGCCGTCGCTGATGGCCCCGGTGAAGCCACACGTGATCGTGCTCTTCGGCGCCACGGGCGATCTCGCCCGCCGCAAGCTGCTCCCGGGCCTGCTGCACCTGTCGCTCGCCGGGTTGGTCAGCGAGTGCCGCATCGTCGGCACCTCGCTCGACGACTTCGACGACGCCGCGTTCCGCGCCTTCGCCCGCACGGCGTGCGACCAGTTCTCCAGCCGCACGATCACCGACGAGGCGTGGACCACGTTCGCCGCGCACCTGCACTACGTGCCGCAGCACGCCGGACCGACCGGGCTCGCCGCCGCGGTTGCCGCAGCCGAGGCGTCGCTCGGTGGCGAGACCCGCCGGCTGCACTACCTCAGCGTGCCGCCCGCAGCGGCGCGCATGGTGGTCAACACGCTGGCCGAGGCGAACCTCGTCGAGCGCTCGCGGATCATCATGGAGAAGCCGTTCGGTACCGACCTCGCCTCGGCGCGCACGCTCAACGCGTCGCTGCACGAGACGTTCGGCGAGGACCAGATCTACCGCATCGATCACTTCCTCGGGAAGGAGGCCGCGCAGAACATCCTCGCCTTTCGCTTCGCCAACGGCCTGTTCGAACCGATCTGGAACCGGGACCACATCGACCACGTGCAGATCGACGTACCCGAGTCGTTGGCGCTCGACGATCGCATCGGCTTCTACGAGTCGACCGGCGCGTACAAGGACATGGTCGTCACCCACCTGTTCCAGGTGCTGGCGTTCATGGCGATGGAACCGCCGACCGCGCTCGAGCCACGCGCGATCAGCGAGGAGAAGAACAAGGTCTTCCGCTCGATGCGTCCGATCGAGCCGAGCCACGTCGTGCGCGGCCAGTACATCGGCTACCGCGACGAGCCCGGCGTCGCCCCGGACTCGGAGACCGACACGTTCATCGCCCTGCGCTGCGAGATCGACAACTGGCGATGGGCCGGCGTGCCGTTCTTCCTGCGCACCGGCAAGCGGATGGCCGAGGGAGCGCGCATCATCTCCATCGCCTTCCGCGAACCACCCAAGAGCATGTTCCCCGCCGGTTCCGGCATCGGCGCCCATGGCCCCGACCACCTCACGTTCGACCTTGCCGATGCGTCGAAGCTGTCGTTGTCGTTCTACGGCAAGCGGCCGGGACCGGGGATGAAGCTGGACAAGCTGAGCCTGCAGTTCGCCCTCCACGAGACCGGGCGCGAGCACGACGTGCTGGAGGCCTACGAACGCCTGATCCACGACGCGATGAGCGGCGATCACACGTTGTTCACGACGGCCGAGGGCATCGAGCGGTTGTGGGAGCTGTCGGCCCCGCTGCTCCAGGCGCCGCCGCCGGTGCGCGCCTACAGCCCGGGCTCGTGGGGGCCGAACGCGATCCACCAGTTGATCGCCCCGCACGCGTGGCGGCTGCCGTTCGAGCGGGCCTGGCGCACGCGTCCCTCCGCGTGAAGCCGGCGCGCGACGCGCCAGTAGCGTCCCCAAGATGAGCAGCAACGTGGAGCACGTCGACGTCGTGGTGGTCGGTGCCGGGATCTCCGGCATCGGTGCCGGGTACCACCTCCAGGACCAGTGCCCGAACCTGAGCTACGTGATCCTCGACGGCCGCGACGACATCGGCGGCACGTGGGACCTCTTCCGCTACCCCGGCGTGCGCTCCGACAGCGACATGCACACGCTCGGCTACCGCTTCAAGCCGTGGACCGCGGCGAAGTCGATCGCCGACGGCCCGTCGATCCTGGCCTACCTCCGCGAGACCATCGAGCAGTTCGGCATCGATCAGCACATCCGCTTCCGCCACCTCGTGCAGCGCGCCGAGTGGAGCTCGGCCGACGCGACGTGGACACTGGAGATCGCCAAGCCCGACACGGCCGACACGATCACGATGACGTGCAACTTCCTGTTCATGTGCTCCGGCTACTACAGCTACAAGGGCGGCTACACGCCGGAGTTCGCCGGCCGCGAGCGCTTCACCGGCACGATCGTCCACCCGCAGGCGTGGCCGGAGGACCTCGACTACACGGGCAAGCGCGTGGTCGTCATCGGCTCCGGCGCGACCGCGATGACGCTGGTGCCGGCGATGACCGACCGCGCCGCGCACGTCACGATGCTGCAGCGCTCACCGACCTTCGTCGTGTCGCGACCCGACCAGGATTCGATCGCCAACGGCCTGCGCAAGGCGCTGCCCGACGCGTTGGCCTACAGGGTGACGCGGTGGAAGAACGTCAAGCTGCAGCAGTTCTTCTACAAGCGCACGCGGACGCAGCCGGCCAAGGTGAAGGCCCAGATGATCGGTCTCGTCCGCAAGCAGATCGGCGACGTCGTCGACGTCGACAAGCACTTCACGCCGAGCTACAACCCGTGGGATCAACGCCTGTGCCTCGTGCCCAACGCGGATCTGTTCACCGCGCTGCGCTCCGGCAAGGCGTCGGTCGTCACCGACGAGATCGACACCTTCACCGAGACCGGGATCCGTCTGAAGTCGGGCGAGGAGCTCGCCGCCGACATCATCGTCACCGCCACCGGGCTCAACCTCGTCACGCTCGGCGAGATGGACTTCGTCGTCGATGGCGAGCCGGTCGACTTCTCGAAGACCTGGACGTACAAGGGCCTCGCCTACTCGGACGTGCCGAACCTGGTGTCGTCGTTCGGCTACATCAACGCCTCGTGGACGCTGCGCGCCGATCTGACGTGCGAGTACGTCTGCCGTCTGCTCAACCACATGAAGGCGACGGGCACCGTGCAGTGCACGCCGCGTCTGCGCGCCAGCGATGCCGGCATGCCGGAACGGCCGTGGATCGACGACTTCACCTCCGGCTACATGCAGCGCGTGATGCACAAGTTCCCGCGCCAGGGCGACCGCGAGCCGTGGATCAACCCGCAGAACTACTCCGTCGACAAGCAGATGTTCCGCAAGGGCGCCATCGAGGACGGCGCCATGCAGTTCACCAAGGCCCGCGTCCCGGTCGCCTGAAACTGGATGTCACTCAGCTCGACATTCGAGCTGTCAGACATCCAGTTCCGCGACCGTCAGGTGAGCTGACCGCTGCGCAACGCCCACACGATCGCCTCGGCTCGCGTGTGCACGTCGAGGGTCGTGTAGATCGACTTCAGGTGCGAGCGCACCGTCTCGATGCCGAGCACGAGCGAGTCGGCGATCTGCTGGTTGGACTTGCCCGAAGCGAGGAGGACGAGGATCGTGCTCTGCCGGGCGGTGAGTCCGTCGGAAGCAAAGGGCCAGGTGGACGCGCCGTCGGTCATGGGCAAGGTGTCTACCCCTGTCGATGCCATCATCACCGAGATTTCACCCGCGTGAGGGACACGTTGCGAGTTGCGAACCGAACGCGGGCGAAGCGACCGAGACGCCAGATCGCCACACCGATGCGGCCGGTACGCCGGCGGATGCGAGCGATCCGCAACTGGTGCAGGGCGCGAGCCGCCTCGGTGTGCGACCACAGCAGTGGGGTGTTGCCGAGTCCCGCGTCGCGCTCCACGTCCCACTCCTCTGGCAGCAATCGGGGCAAGCGTCGGCACATCTCGTCGGCGCGACGCTCGGCCTCGTCGATGTCGCCGATGATGGCGAGCGCGCTGACGGCCCACCACGACGCGGGCAGGAACGCGCCCTCGCGACCGTGGAAGCCGTCGTCGGCATCGTCGTAGCGACGGAGGAAGGCGCCGGTCTCGAGCGCGGACACAGTGGTGTGAACGATGCGGCGCAACCGCGGGTCGTGCGGCTCGAAGAAGCCGTTGATCGCCACGAGCAGGCTGGCCGCATCGGGCACGACGTCGGTCTCGTCGAACGACTGGCGCATCATCCCGGTCTCCGGGTCGAAGGCCGACTCGACGCGCGCTCGCGCCTGATCTCGTGCAGCTGCCCACTCGGTGCGGCGCAGCCACGGCCGTCGGCGCCGACTCAGCCGGATCGCCTGGTCGAGTCCGACCCAGCGAGCGAGCTCCTCGCTGACGAGGAACCGCGGCGTGCGCAGCTCCCACACGCCACTGCTCCGACCGCTGGGAGCGCTCGCGAGCATCGCCGCCAGTTGCTCGACCGTCGAGACGGCGCGCTTGGTCAGCCGACCACCGCTCTCCATCAGCACCCACACCGCCTCGATCACGCACGTCACCGCGTCGAGCTGCACCTGTCCCGCCGCCGCGTTGCCGACGCGGATCGGTTGCGCTCCGGCCCATCCGGCGACGTCGGGGACGATGCGCTCCAACGGAACGGGGCCACCGCTCGTGGTGGACACCGGATCGAGGTGGCCGCCCGTCCGCTCCAGCATCCGAGCGACGAATTCGAGGTAGTCGGCGGCGACCTCCACGTGGCCGAGCAGCGCGGCGACGGCGATCGCGTTGGCGGAGTCGCGCAGCCACGTGTACCGGTAGTCGAACTGGCGATCACCGCCAATGGCTTCCGGCACGCTCGTCGTCGGCGACGCAACGGGGGCCCCAGCGTCGCGATCGGTCAGAGCATGGAGCACGCGCAGCGCGTCCATCGCCCGTTCCGGGTGGTGTCGCGGCAACCGCACCCGTTGCTTCTGGGCGTGGTCCGCCCGGTCGGCTTCGATCAGCATCTGCTCGAGGTCCGCATGCTCGACGAAGCTCGCCGCGTGAGCGTGGATGATGCCGATCCCCGACCAGCGATCCCCGGCGACGACGGTGCTGAGGATGGAGCGCCCGGCCAACCGGTGCTCCTTGCCACCGACGATGCGCAACGACGCGCTGGACGCGGACGTCGCGTCCCACACCTCGTCCGGCGCGTCGAAGCCACCGGCAGAGAGCTCGTGCGTCAGCGTGACGGGGCCGTCGCCGTCCTCGCAGCGGACGAGCCGAACGAGGATGCTGGAGCCACGAGAGCGGACCAGGCCGTCCCACGTCTGCACACGACGCCCATCGATGCGGACCTCGCTGCGTGCGGTCGGTCCGGCAGGCGTCTCGTCCCACTCGGCGGTCTCGGCGGCGCGCCATCGCGCTGTTCCGCCATCCGCGTCGAGCAGCGACCACAGCATCGGTGGTGCTTCGAACCGCTCCGGGCACCACCAGTCGATGTCGCCGTTGGGACGCACGAGCGCCGCCCCGTGCCCGCAGCCCAGCAGGCGATGCGCGCCGAGCGCCGGTTGCCAGTCGGTGGCCGGTGGGAGGTCGTCGGTCCACGTCACCGTGATCTCGTACCCACGACCAGCCGATGAGCACACGCGGTGAGGTTGACTCGGCCCCCGAGTGGGTACTCCACCGACATGGTCAAGACTGTGATTTTCTTCGGTGGCATCGCCTGCGGGTTCGCCGCCTCCACGATGATGACGGAGGAGCAACGTCGCCGGGTCACCGGCCGTGCGCGCTCCGTCGCCAGCTCCGACGTCGTGCAGCGCGTCACCGGCGCGGCGCACACCGCGGCTGATGCCGTGGTCGACACCGCCCTGACGAAGGTCGAGGAGACGGCGGATCACGTCGCCAAGGCCGTCGGCGGATGAGCGCCGGGCCTGACGTCGACCTGAGCGGCAGCGAGGGCACCACCGTCACGGAGGTGCTGGCCGCGTACGCCGAGGGTGGGTTCGACTCGTCCTTCGAGATCACCGACGACTCGCAGCTGCGATGCCTGACCTGTCAGGCGGTCGTGGCACCGGACACGGTGGCGATGAGCTCGTTGCGCCGCATGGAGGGCGAGTCCGACCCCGACGACATGCTTGCCATCGTCGCCATCACCTGCCCGGCGTGCGGCGCACGCGGTACGTCGCTGCTCGCCTTCGGTCCGAACGCGACGGCCCAGGATCACGACGTGCTGCGCGGCCTGCGCGACGAGCGCGGCGACGGCCACGCTCCCGGCAACTCCGCCCACGGCGAGACGACTGGCGACGACAGCACCTGAGCACGGGGCGCAAGCCCTGCACAGAAAGGGTCCCGCGATGACCACCTTGACGGAATACGCACACCGGATCTTCCCCAACCACCGCATCCGCGAGCTCGACGGCGATGCGCCGCTGCACCACCGCACCGTGGTCGCCCAGGTGATCGGTGGTGACGCGGACATGGATCCGATGGTCGCCGCGCTGCGGGCCGATCATCCGGGCGAACAGGTCCTCGAGCTGCACGTCGAGCCGACCCCGCCGAGCGTGGTCAACACGGGCGGCGAGGATCCCGAAGCGGTCGTCGACCTCCCGCGTCGTCGCCCGATCGCAGCTGCGCTGGCCGTCGGTGTCGTGGTCGGTGTGGCCGTCGGCCTCATCGTCGGCTTCGCTTCGTCAACGGTGGTCGGCGTCATCGTCGGTCTGTTCGTCGGCGTGATCGGCGCCTGGGTCGGCGCCATGGTGGGCGGCGGTGGACGCTTCGCCGGTCAGCGGGCGTGGAACACGCCGCAGGCACCGGACCAGACGATCGTGCTCGTTGCCGCGCTGCTCGACGACGAGCCGAGCGCCGTTGCCGCAGCGGACACGATGAGTCGCTTTCGTGCCGAGGATGTGCGCATCGTCGACGAGACCGGCGGATGGCACCTGCCCAACTCGTACGAGCCGACGGACACCTGACGGCACCGACCCCGATCCAGCTCGAGCGACTGCCCGGGAACGACCGCGGTCGCCGTCGTCGTGTCCTTTGTCTGCACTGGCCCGGCCCCGACCTCGTGTCCGAACGAGGTACCGGGCTCCGGCCAGCCCGGTTCGATCCACCGGATGCAGCGCGCGCCGCTCAGCCATGCCGGGTACGTGCGCGGATCGGCGATCACGGCGTACACGTGCCGGCGTTGCGGCGGAACCGCCGTGTGGTCGTGCTCATGCCGCGACCGTCCCGGCTGCCCGCCGTCCGGCGACGCCGACGTACGTCGAGGCGACGATCTGATGCAGCCCGTCCTGGTCGAGCGCGTCGTCGATGACCGCCCTCCCGAGTGCTCCGGCAGGCTCGATGAGGATCGTGTCGCCCTGCGCACGACGGAGCTCGTGCCGGATTCGGCCCCGAGCGAACCAGGAGCTCATCCGCCCCAGCGACGTCGCCGCGCCGGTGCCGCTCATCGGTGAGACGACCAGCGTGGTGGTCGGCGCGTTGCCGCGGCGGACCGCATCGACGACGAGGTCGGCGTTCGTCGGTGAGACGACGCCCCCGTCGACGAGCCGACGATTCCCCGCTCGTACCGAGTGGATCACTGCGGGGATTGCGCACGACGCTGCGACAGCGTCGATCAGCGGCACGTCGTCGGCAGCCGTCAACGCGACCCGCTCGCCGGTACGTGCGTCCGTGGCACAGATCGTCAGGCGCCGATCGGCTGGCCACGGGATCGCGGCGAAGGCGGTCAGGTGCGGCGTGAGGTCGAACGACCCGTCGCGCAGCGAGTGCAGCATCAAGGCGCGGTACCGACGTTCGGCGGCCAGCCGGCCCGAGCGCAAGAGCCCGAGCGGACCGAGCGGGCGGAGCAGTTCGCGCATCGACGGCATTGGCGGCATCGGTGGTGCCTCGCCGGCCAACGCTGCGTTGCAGGCCTGAGCGACGGGCGACAGCCACTCGTGGGCGCGAGTGACCACCGCGGCGAGGTCGTGCGGATCGAGGCCAATGGCGGCGAGTGCGCACCCGATCGAGCCGGCGGACGTGCCGACCATCTCCACCGCGTTGGCCAGGTCGACGCCGACGTCGGTGCACAGGGACAGCAGCGCGCCCGCCTCGAATGCCGCGCCTGTCGCCCCACCCGCGCCGAGCACCAGGTTGAAGGCGGACCAGTCGAGGGCAGCGAGCGCGGAGGCGTCTGCGTCGATGGCTCGACCGTTGACGATCCGGCGGACGCGCACGCCATCGACGACGAAGGGAGGTACTCGAACGGGTGTGGACACGGGTGCAACGTTCCCCGTTTTCGGGGACGTCAATCGTGCTGTTCGTGACGTGAGCCGTCGGTCACGCCGAGCGGCGCTTGTCTGCCGATCGCTTCGACTTCGCGGCGTCCACGCTCGCCTGCAACGCCGCCATCAGATCGACGACCTTCGCCGCCGGCTTGTCGACGTCAGCCACCACTTCCTTGCCACGATCCTTGGCCCGGATGCGCTTGCGCAGCGCATCGGTGTACGTGTCGCGGTACTGCTCGGGATCCCAGGGCGCGGTTAACCCATCGATGAGCTGCACGGCCATCTTCATCGCCTTGGCGTCCGGCTTGCTCCGCCGTGCTGGCACGCCCTCGGCGGCCTTGGCCTTGGCGAGGACCTCGTCCGCGAAGCGCATCGTCGACATCGCCAGCGCGCCGTCCAGTGGCCGGATGGCCGCGAGGTACTGCTTCTCGCGCATGACGACCGTGCCCACGCCGACTCGTTCGCGGGCTTCCATCGCCGCCAGCAGCAGCTGATAGGCGCGGCCCGCGGCGTCACCGTCGGGAGCGAGCCAGTAGGTGCGTTCGTAGAAGATCGGATCGATCTCCGCCAGGGCGACGAAGTCGGTGATGTCGATCGAGCGTGTCGAGGTCGGTTGCAGTGCGTTCATCTCCTTGCGGGAGAACGTCACGTAGCGGCCCTTCTTGATCTCGTAACCCAGCACGATCTGGTCGGTGTCGACCTCTTTGCCCGATTGCTCCGACACCTTCCGGTAGCGGATGCGCGAGCCGCTGCGCTTGTCGAGCTGGTGGAAGTGGACGTCGTGGTCGCGCACCGCCGTGTACGCGCGCACCGGCACGTTGACGAGGCCGAAGCTGATGCTGCCCTTCCAGAGCGGTCGCGCCATGCACGACCGGTACCCGTTCGGGGTGTCGTGCAGACCGAAGGGTTGAGGGAGAACTGCGCCGGGAACCGTTCGCCGCATGTCGATCTCGCCGAGACCGCCCGCCGGCCTGCACTACGCGACCGATGCCGAGCCGGGTGTTCGCCGGCGCGGCCGACGCCGCTTCACCTACGTGGACGAGCGGACGGGTCGACGCCCGTCGACGGCGACATTGCAGCGAATCCACGCGCTGGTCATCCCGCCCGCGTGGACCGACGTGTGGATCGCCACCGACGCGCAGGCACACCTGCAGGCGACGGGTCGAGATGCGCGAGGACGCAAGCAGTACCGCTACCACGAGTCGTTCACCGCCGAGTCGGCCGAGCAGAAGTTCGGCGAGCTCGGTGCGTTCGGAACGTCGCTCGGTGGACTGCGCCGTCGCGTGGCGCGCGATCTGCGCTCCGGGGAGCTCGGGCACGATCAGGTCGTCGCGGTGGTCGTCCGCTTGATGGACCTCACGAGCTTGCGCGTCGGCAACGAGACCTACGCCCGCGACAACCGGTCGTACGGGTTGACCACGCTGCGGACGCGGCACGCACACGTGCGCGGATCAGCGGTGCGCCTGAGCTTTCGTGGCAAGTCGGCCCACGACTTCGATGTCACGGTCGAGAACGCCTCCCTGGCGCGGATCGTGCGTCGTTGTCAGCACCTGCCGGGGCAGCACCTGTTCCAGTACACGACGATCGACGGCGAGCGACGCGCCGTCGGCTCTCGCGACGTCAACGAGTACCTGTCCGCACACGGTCACCCCGGGTCGACGGCGAAGACGTTCCGGACGTGGAACGCCACCGTCGCCGCGGCAGCTCGGCTCGCCACGACCGACGCCGACGGCGGGCCGACCGCGCAGGTGCTGAACGCGGTGATCGACTCGGTCGCCGACGACCTGGGCAACACCCGCGCGGTGTGCCGTACCAGCTACATCCACCCCGTGGTGGTCGAGCGGTTCCTCGACGGATCGCTCCCCGCATCGTGGAACCGAGCGATCGGTTCGAGGCCCACCGGCTTGAGCGTCGACGAGCGCAGGACCTTGCGACTGGTGCGAGCGCCGACCAGTGCGTGAGGCCTGAAACGGCGCGGAATCACCCGTTTGGAGCAGCCCCGTACGGGGTACGTTCGGCCTCATGTCGACGGGTGACGCACCGGTCGGTGGAGATGCACCGACCACCGAGCACGATGCGGCGTCCTCGCGCCGGCACGCGCTGCCGTTGGCGATCCTCGGGCTCGGGCTCGCCGTCTTCGCGGGGCTCTCCGTGGCCTGCCGCGTGATCCACGACCAATCCGAGCAACGGCTGCTGCAGGAGCACACCGACGAAGCGTCGGCCGTGCTCGCCGTCAGCGTCGGCCAGATCCGCGCCCCGCTCGATGGCGCGGCGACGCTCGCACGCGTCACCGACGGCGACACTGCCGCGTTCGACGCGGCGATGACTCCATACGTCGGCGACGGCAAGCCGTTCACGTCGGCGGCGTTGTACCGCGTCGGTGAGGCCGACCCAGTCGCCGTGCTCGGGCTTCCGCTCGGTGTCGACCAACAGCCGACCATCTCCGCCGATCAGCCGTTCGTCATCGTCGACCTGCTCGCCAGTCGGCGGTTGGGCTACGCGGTCGGCACCGGTGCCGGCGCCGAGCCCGAGTTCATCGTCTACGGCGAGCGCACGCTGAGCGCCGACCCGAACGTTCGCCGCCGCACCGACGAGCCCTTCTCGCAACTCGACTACGCCATCTACCTCGGCAAGGACGAGCAGGCCGATCACCTGCTCGGTGCGAGCGTGCGTGACCTGCCGATCCACGGACGGCGCGCCTCGGCGGTGTCGAAGTTCGGGAGCTCCGAGCTGCTCTTGGTGATGACGCCGACCGAGCAGCTGTCGGGCGCGCTGTTCGCCAACCTGTGGTGGATCGTGGCCGCACTCGGTGCGGTGGTGTCCGTCGTGTTCGCCCTGCTGGCCCGGCGCCTGCTCGCCCGCCGCGACGAAGCCGTCGCGCTTGCGCTCGACAACGCTCGTCTGTTCGACGAGCAGCGACACATCGCCGAGACCTTGCAGCTCGGGCTGCTGCCGGTCGAGCTGCAGTCGCCACCGATCGCGTCGCTGGCGGCGCGCTACTGGCCCGCGGGCAGCGCCGCCTTGATCGGTGGCGACTTCTACGACGCGTTCCAGGTGGACGACCAGCGGTACGCGGTGCTGATCGGCGACGTGTGCGGCAAGGGCATCGAATCCGCCGGCCTCACCGGTCTGGCCCGGCACACCGCGAGGGCGACCGCACGTGGCGCCGGCACCGCAGCGGAGGTGCTGCGCTCCGTCCACGTGGCGATGATGGACCATCGCCCGAGCACGTACTGCACGATGTGCTTCCTCTTCCTCGGCGAACTCGACCATGGCGGCCTGCAGGTGACCATGTCGCTCGGCGGCCACCCGCAACCGTTGGTCCGCCGCGCCGACGGCACGGTGCACGAGATCGGCACGCCCGGTTCGCTGCTCGGCTTCTTCGAGCCGGAGCTGACCGACACGACGTTCGTCCTCGGCCCCGGGGACGTGTTGGTGCTCTACACCGACGGACTCACCGATGCCCCCGGCGAACAGGCCGTTCCTCTCGGCGAGGTCGTTGATCTCCTTGCGGGCTGCGAGACGTCATTGGTCGACGAGATCGCCGACTCGGTGCGAACGCTCAAGCGGCGTCGACGCCCCAGAGGCAGCGCCGACGACACAGTGGTGCTGGTCATGCGCGTGAGCGCGGGTGCCACGCTCGTCGATATCGCCCAGCCGGCCGACGTCGTCATGGCCAACTGACCGCGCCGGTGACCGTGTCGCATCACTGACACGAACGGGTCACACCGTTTGGGTGGTGTGCCGTCTCGGGTACGGACGGTCACATGATCACCACACCCCGCAGCCGACCAGCGTCGGTGGTGGTCGAGGTCGTGCACCCCGTGGTCGACGGTGGCGCGTTCCCGGCGAAGGCGACGATCGGTGAGGACGTGGTCGTCGCCGCCGACGTGTTCGCTGCCGGTCACGTCGTCGTCGATGCCGCGCTGCGCTGGCGATCGGTGTCGCCGGCCGGCGGCCGTGCGCCGTGGTCCGAGGTGCCGATGACGACCGAGGGCAACGATCGCTTCACCGCTTCGTTCCGTCCGGATCGGCTCGGCCGCTGGGAGATCGACGTGCAGGGCTGGGTGGATCACGCCGAGACGTGGCGCCGTGGCACCGCGCTGAAGGTCGCCGCCGGGGTCGACGTGGCGCTGGAGCTTCGTGACGGATGCCGGATCGTTGCCGACCTGATCGCCGGCGTTGGTCCCGCCGACGCGGCACCGCTGCGCGAGCTGCTCGACGCGTTGGAACGCGGCGACACGGAACGGCTCGATCACCCGTCGTGGACCGGCATCCTGTGGCGTGCCGGCCACCGCGAGCCAGTGGCGCGCAGCGGTCCGTTCAAGCTGGACGTCGACCCGCTGATCGGCCGCTTCAGCTCGTGGTACGAGTTCTTCCCCCGCTCCGCCGTGGTGCCCAACAGCGGTCAGCAGACGTTGCACGACGCGGTCGACCGTCTCGACCGCGTCGCAGCGATGGGCTTCGACGTCGTCTACATCCCTCCGATCCACCCGATCGGGACGACGAAGCGCAAGGGCCGCAACAACTCGACCGTCGCCACCGCGGACGATGTCGGCAGCCCGTGGGCGATCGGCGCCGCGGCCGGCGGGCACGACGCCGTCGACCCCGCGCTTGGCACCGTGGACGACGTGGTCGCGCTGGCCAAGGAGTGCCATCAGCGCGGGCTGCAGCTCGCGCTCGACGTGGCGTTCCAGTGCTCGCCCGATCACCCCTGGGTGACGGAGCACCCGGCGTGGTTCGCGCACCGCGCCGACGGCTCGATCCAGTTCGCCGAGAACCCGCCGAAGCAGTACCAGGACATCTACCCCCTCGACTTCGAGTCCGACGACTGGGCCGGCCTGTGGTCCGCGCTCGTCGACGTGTTCCGGTTCTGGATCGACTGCGGGGTCACGGTGTTCCGCGTCGACAACCCGCACACCAAGGCGCTGCCGTTCTGGGAGTGGGCGCTGCGTGCGTTGCACACCGAGCACCCGGAGACCGTGTTCCTGGCCGAGGCGTTCACCCGTCCGCGCGTGATGGAGCGGCTGGCGAAGATCGGCTTCAACCAGTCGTACACCTACTTCGCATGGCGCCAGTCGTCGTGGGAGCTGCGCGAGTACTTCGCTGATCTGGCGACGCGCACCGTTGACTACTTCCGCCCGAACGCCTGGCCGAACACGCCCGACATCCTCACCGAGCAGCTGCAGGAGGGCGGTCGCGCCGGCTTCGCCAGCCGCGCCGTGCTCGCCGCCACGCTGTCGCCGAGCTGGGGCGTCTACGGCCCAGCGTTCGAGCTCCAGGAAGCGACGTCGGTCCGGCCCGCGACGACCGACGGTCCCGACGGTCCAGGTGTTCCAGCATCAGAGGAATATGAGGACTCGGAGAAGTACCAGCTGCGCGAGTGGGACCTCGATCGTCCGGACAGCCTCGAGCCGCTGCTGACGCGACTCAACGAGATCCGCGCTGGCCAGCCGGCGTTGCAGCACCTGCGCACGACGTGGTTCCACCAGACCGACAACGACGCGCTGCTCTGCTTCTCCAAGACCGACCCGGCCGGCGAGGGCAACCCGGTGGTCGTCGTCGCCAACCTCGACCACCACCAGCGTCAGACCGGCTTCGTCGATCTCGACCTCGCCCAGCTCGGCCTGCCCTACGGCGCCAGCTACGACGTCGTCGACCTCCTCGGCGGGGCGACCTACCGCTGGCACGCCAATCGCAACTACGTCGACCTCGCCCCTTGGTCGGCCAACGCGCACGTCTTCGAAGTACTCGCCAGAGAGGTTGCAGCATGACTGCCGATTGGTTCCGCGACGCAGTGATCTACGAGCTGCACGTCCGTTCGTTCGCCGACTCCAACGGCGATGGCACCGGTGACTTCGACGGGCTGACGTCGAAGCTCGACTACCTCGCCGACCTCGGCGTGACCGCGCTGTGGCTGCTGCCGTTCTACCCGTCGCCGCTGCGCGACGACGGCTACGACATCGCCGACTACGAGGTGATCAACCCGGACTACGGCACGATGCGCTCGTTCAAGCGCTTCCTCGCCGCAGCGCACGCGCGCGGGCTGAAGGTGATCACCGAGCTGGTGATCAACCACACCTCCGACCAGCACACCTGGTTCCAGCGGGCGCGCACGTCTCCGCCGGGATCGCGGTGGCGCGACTTCTACGTCTGGAGCGACGACCCCGGCCGTTACGGCGACGCGCGGATCATCTTCCAGGACTTCGAGACCAGCAACTGGGCGTGGGACCCTGTCGCCGGCCAGTACTTCTGGCACCGCTTCTACTCGCACCAACCGGACCTCAACTTCGACAACCCCGAGGTCGAGGGCGCGGTGCTCGAGGTGCTCGACCAGTGGCTCGACCTCGGCGTCGACGGGCTGCGCCTCGACGCGGTGCCGTACCTGTACGAGCGCGACGGCACGAACTGCGAGAACCTCAGCGAGACCCACGACTTCCTCAAGCGGCTGCGCAAGCACATGGACGCTCGCTACGACGACCGGATGCTGCTGGCCGAGGCCAACCAGTGGCCGGAGGACGCGGCTGCGTACTTCGGTGACGGCGACGAGTGCCACATGAACTTCAACTTCCCGCTGATGCCGCGCATGTTCATGGCGGTGCAGATGGAGAACCGCATCCCGATCACCGACATCCTCGAGCAGACGCCGAATCCGCCGGCCGGCGCGCAGTGGGCCACGTTCCTGCGCAACCACGACGAGCTGACGTTGGAGATGGTCACCGACGAGGAGCGCGACCTGATGCTGCGCGCCTACGCACGCGACTCGCAGATGCGGATCAACCTCGGCATCCGCCGCCGACTGGCGCCACTGCTCGGCAACGACCGGCGCAAGATCGAGCTGCTCAACGCGCTGCTGTTCTCGATGCCGGGGACACCGACGATCTACTACGGCGACGAGATCGGGATGGGCGACAACGTCTACCTCGGCGATCGCGACGGCGTGCGCACGCCGATGCAGTGGTCGGCCGATCGCAACGCCGGCTTCTCCACCTGCAACCCGCACCGCCTGTACCTGCCGCTCGTCACCGAGCTCGGTTACCACTACGAGAGCGTCAACGTGGAGGCCCAACAGCACAGCGGCAACTCGCTGCTGTCGTGGATGCGCCAGCTGATCACATTGCGCCGCCGCCACCCCGTGCTCGGCCGTGGTGACATCCAGATGCTGGAGCCGGAGAACCCGCACGTGCTGGCGTTCGTCCGCTCGCCCGGTGATGACGAGACGATCGCCGGCGAGCGCTCGTTCCTGTGCGTTGCCAACCTCTCCCGCCTCGCGCAGCACGTCGAGCTCGATCTGCGCGCGCACATGGGCGAGACGCCCGTCGAGGTGTTCGGCCACACCCGCTTCGGCACCGTCGGCGAGACCTCGTACCCGCTGACCCTGGCTCCGTACGGGTTCTTCTGGTTCGTGCTCGAGCCGGTGGCCGGCAGCTCCGACGCCGCAACGCCGCACCTCGCCGGCCCGTGGGAGGACGTCATCCGTCGTCGACCGGCGATGGCCCGTGCGCTCACCACGTGGCTGCCCGACCGGCGCTGGTTCTCGGCCAAGGACCGTGCCCTGCGCGAGATCTCCATCGACGACGTCGTGCCCCTGCGCGACAGCTCGCCGGAGGTCGCACTGGTCGTGGCCCGTGCGTCGTTCAACGAAGGTGACGACCACCGCTACGCGGTGCCGGTGCTCCACGCCACCGGTGCGCTGGCGACCACGGCGGAGAGCCTGCACCCGGCGTCGGTGATCGCCCGTCTCGACGACGGCGTGCTCGTCGACGCGATGGTCCTGCCCGACGGCGTCCGCGCGCTCGCCGACGCGGCGCTGTCGCGTCGCACGCACCGCGGCCGCACCGGAGGGATCAGCGGTGCCCCGCGACGCGCCGGGCTGTCCCGCCAGCTCGGGCCGAGTGCGGACGTCAACGTGCTGTCGACGGAGCAGTCGAACTCGTCGGCGATCCTCGACGGCCAGTTGATCGCCAAGCTCGTGCGACGGCTGGAGGCCGCGCAGAACCCGGACGTCGTGGTGCCCGAGCACCTCGGTCGAGCCGGCTTCGTGCACGCCCCGGCGCTCGCCGCGACGCTCGAGCTGGAGCTGGCCGGCGAGCACGAGCGGGCGAGCGTGATGATCGTTCACGACGCCGTGTCGAACGAGGGCGACCTCTGGGCGTGGATGCTCGATCAGCTGTCGCGCGACATCGATTGCCGCATGGAGCAGGGCGAGGACGAGTGCGGTGCGCTGGATTCCTCGACCCGCGCGCTGGTCGGGTTGCTCGGCCGCCGAACCGCACAGATGCACCTCGCCCTGGCGCGACCGAGCTCGACGCGGCAGGTGTCCGAGAACGGTCAGTTCGCCCCGCAGGCGTTCACGTTGCTGCACCAGCGGTCGCTGCTGCAGAGCCTCGGCAGCAGCCTGCGCAGCGCGCAGCGCGCGCTCCGGCGCAGCCACGTCATCGAAGAGATGCCGCTGCACGACGTCGAGGCAACGGCCGCCGCGGTGCTGACGCAGCACCCGCGCGACGTGCTCGAGCGGTTCCGTGCACTGCGCACCGGCAAGCTCGACGCCAGCCGCATCCGCGTGCACGGCGACCTGCACCTCGGGCAGGTGCTGTGGACCGGCCGCGACATCGTCTTCATCGACTTCGAGGGTGAGCCGGCGCGGCCGATGGGCGAGCGCTCGATCAAGCGCTCCCCGTTGGTCGACGTGGCCGGGCTGATCCGCTCGCTCGACTACGCCGGCCGCGTCGCCGTGCTCACCGCGGTGCAGCGCGGCATGGTCTCTGACGCCGGCGTCGAGGGGCTGGAGCAGTGGCGTCGGGAGTGGACGACGCGCATGCAGCGCGAGCTCGTCGATGCCTACGTCGCCGAGCTCGGCGAGACCGATCTGGTGCCAGCCGACCCGGCGGACTTCCAGTTGCTGCTCGATCTGTGCGTGCTGGACAAGGTGCTGTACGAGCTGCGCTACGAGCTGGCCAACCGTCCGGCCTGGGTGGCCTGGCCGTTGGCCGCCACCGCCGAACTGCTCGGCCCGGTGCCGGCATGACCGCCATCGACTCGCACGCCCACCCGCATCCCGGCGAGCTCGACCTCCACCTGTTCAACGAGGGCACGCACCGGCGCCTCCACGAGGTGCTCGGCGCGCAGCCCGCGGCCGGCGGAGCGACGTTCTCGGCATGGGCGCCGAACGCCCGCGGCGTCGGCATCGTCGGATCGTTCGACGACTGGTCGATCGAGCACGCGATGCAGCCGTGCGGTTCGTCCGGCGTGTGGTCGTGCTGGATCGACGGTGCGGCCATCGGCGACTCGTACCGGTTGCGCATCCACACCCACGACGGGCGCGTGCTCGACAAGTCCGACCCGTTCGCCGCCGCGTCGTGCCTGTCGCCGTCGATCGACTCGCGCATCGCCGACCTGTCGTACGAGTGGGGCGACGATGCGTGGATGGAGCGGCGTGGTGCGACGGTCGCGCTCGATGCGCCGATCTCGATCTACGAGGTCCATCTCGGCTCGTGGGGGCGTTCCGTCGGTGCCGACGGTCGCTTCCCGCGCTACGACGAGCTGGCCGATCCGCTGGCCGACCACGCGCTTGCCCACGGGTTCACGCACGTCGAACTGCTGCCGATCATGGAGCACCCGTTCTACGGATCGTGGGGCTACCAGACCACCGGCTACTTCGCCCCGACGGCGCGGCACGGCTCGCCGACCGATCTGATGCGGATGATCGACCGCCTGCACCAGCGCGGTGTCGGCGTGATCCTCGACTGGGTGCCGTCGCACTTCCCGATGGACGCCCACGGCCTGGCCGAGTTCGACGGCACCCATCTGTTCGAGCACGCCGACCCACGTCAGGGCTTCCACCCCGACTGGAGCTCGGCGATCTTCAACTACGGGCGCAACGAGGTCCGTTCGTTCCTGATCTCCAGCGCACTGTGCTGGCTCGGTCGCTACCACGCCGACGGCCTGCGCGTGGACGCCGTTGCCTCGATGCTCTACCTCGACTACTCGCGTCAGGCCGGCGAGTGGATCCCCAACCAGTTCGGTGGTCGCGAGAACCTCGACGCGATCGTCTTCCTGCGCGAGCTGAACGAAGCCGTGTACGCCGAGCACCCGGACGTGGCCACCTTCGCCGAGGAGTCCACCGCGTGGCCGATGGTCAGCCGGCCGACCTACGTCGGCGGGCTCGGTTTCGGCTTCAAGTGGGACATGGGCTGGATGCACGACACGCTGCAGTACCTCGAGCGCGACTCGATCCACCGCCGGTGGCACCACGGCGAGATCACGTTCCGGTCGGTGTACGCCGCGTCGGAGCACTTCGTCCTCCCGCTGAGCCACGACGAGGTCGTGCACGGCAAGGGCTCGCTGCTCGGCAAGATGCCCGGCGACGACGACTGGCAGCGCTTTGCCAACCTCCGCTTGCTCTACGCGATGCAGTGGGCGCAGCCGGGCAAGAAGCTGATGTTCATGGGCGGCGAGCTGGCCACGTGGCGAGAGTGGAACCACGAGTCCACGCTCGACTGGAGCCTGCACGACGCACCGATGCACGAGGGCGTGCGCCGCTGCGTCGCCGCGCTCAACGCGCTGTACGCGAGCGAGCCGGCGATGCACACGGGCGACAGCGACGCGTGCGGGATGCAGTGGATCGACGGTGCCGACAGCGAGCAGAGCGTCTACTCGTTCCTGCGGCTCGACCCGAACGGGTCCGGGCGACCGGTGCTGGTGGTGATCAACGCCACCCCTGCGGTGCGGTACAACCACCGCCTCGGCGTGCCGGTGCGCGGCCGGTGGGAGGAGCTGCTGAACACCGACGCCGAGCCGTTCGGCGGCAGCAACGTCGGCAACGGCGGTCACGCCGACACCGTCCCCGTCGACTCCCACGGCCACCACCAGTCCCTCGTCCTCACCCTCCCCCCACTCGGAGCCCTCTTCCTCCGTCCGGAGTGACCTCGTGATTGAAGCCGCCTCGATCGGGGTACATCGGGAGGATCATGGATCCCGACGGCTCGTGGCCCGATCGTCCGCACGAGCGCCAGCTCGTCGCCACGTACCGCCTGCAGCTGACCCCTGACTTCACCCTCGACGATGCGGCGGCGGTGGTGCCGTACCTCGCTCGGCTCGGCGTCAGTCACGTGTACACCTCCTCGTACCTGCAGGCCCGCCCGGGGTCGACGCACGGCTACGACATCGTCGATCACCACCGGGTGAACGACGAGCTCGGGGGCGAGCCGGCGTTGCGGCGCTTCGTCGATGCGCTGACCGCCCACGGCCTCGGCCACGTGCTCGACGTGGTGCCCAACCACATGGCCATCGACGACGCCCGCAACCGACTGTGGTGGACGATGCTGCGCGACGGCGAGCACAGCGCGGCGGCCGACTTCTTCGACATCGACTGGCACCGCCCCGATCCGATCGGCCACGGCCGCGTGGTGCTGCCGGTGCTCGGCGATCCGTACGGCGACGAGCTGGCCGCCGGCACGCTGACCGTCGAATCGTCCGGCGACGAGATCCAGGTCCGCTACCACGACCACCGCTTCCCGGTGACCGACGGTTCGGCGACGCCGACGGTGCTCGCTGCGGCGATCGCCGGCGACTCCGACGCGATCCACGAGCTGCTCGAGGCGCAGCACTACCGCCTGGCGTCGTGGCGGATCGGTCGCGACGAGTTGGACTACCGCCGCTTCTTCGACATCGACACGCTGGCTGCGCTGCGCGTCGAGCGGCCGGAGGTCTTCGCTCACGTGCACGAGCGCATCCTCGAGTGGGTGCGCGCCGGCTGGATCGACGGGCTGCGGATCGACCACATCGACGGGCTCGCCGACCCGGCGGCGTACCTCGCGCACCTCGCGGCCGCGGCACCCGGTGCCTGGATCGTGGTCGAGAAGATCCTCGAAGCCGGCGAGGCGCTGCCGGCGTCGTGGCCGGTCGACGGCACCACCGGGTACGACGCGATGCGCCAGTTGAGCGCGCTGCACGTCGACCCCGCGGGCGTGGCCACGCTGCGCAAGCTGTACGGCGAGATCACCGGCGACGTCTCGTCGTTCGAGGAGACCGTTGCCGAGTGCAAGGCGCTGGTCGTGCGCGACGTGCTGTCAGCCGACGTCACGCGGCTCTGCGAAGCCTTCGCCGGCGTCTTCGAGGCAGACCTGTCGATGCGCGACATCAGCCGCCGCGATCAGCGCGCCGCGATCGAGGCGGTGCTCGTGGCGATGCCCGTCTACCGCACGTACGCGGTGCCCGGCGGCGAGCTGTCCGAGGCGGATCATGACGTGCTCGACCACGCCGCCGAGCTCGCCCTCCAGGACGCGACGGTGGCCCAGCTCGACGAGCGTGTCGTGCCGTTCGTGGTCGACGTGCTGCGCGGCGCAACGTCGCCCGACGACCCAGTGATCGCCGACGTCATCCGCCGCTTCCAGCAGGTCAGTGGGCCGGCGATGGCCAAGGGAGTGGAGGACACGGCGATGTACCGCTGGCACCCGCTCGTCGCGCTGAACGAGGTCGGCGGCCAGCCGCAGCAGCCCTCGGCGACCGCGGCAGACCACGTTGCCTGGCTCGCCGACGCGGCGGCGCACCGGCCGCGGTCGATGGTGGCGACGTCGACGCACGACACCAAGCGCTCCGAGGACGTTCGCATCCGTCAGGCCCTGCTCTCACAGGATGCGGAACGGTGGGCGACGACCATGCGCACGTGGCACGAGCGGCACGTGCCGCACTGGAACGGATCGACCGATCCGGCCATTGCCCACCTCGTGTTCCAGACCATGGTCGGCGCGCACCCGATCACCCGCAAGCGTCTGGAGTCCTTCGTCGTCAAAGCCGTGCGCGAGGCAAAGGTGCACACGTCGTGGGTCGCCCCGCACGAGGACTACGAGGCAGCGGTGCTGCGCTTCGTGCGCGACCTGTACGACGACGAGGGCTTCATCGAGCAGCTCGATGCCGACGCCGGCAGCTTGGATCAAGCGGGACGTGCCGCATCGCTGGTGCAGCTCGTGCTCAAGGTGCTGCATCCCGGTGTGCCCGACTTCTACCAAGGCACGGAGCTGTGGACCGATGACCTCGTCGATCCGGACAACCGCCGTCCGGTGGACTTCGCCGAGCGGGACTCGATGCTGGCCGAGGTCCGCAACGAGGTGCCCGACTGGCGAGGCGACGTGGACGGTCGCTCGAAGCTGTGGCTCACCCATCGCTTGCTCGCGGTCCGCCGCTCACTGGGCCGGTTGCTGACGGAACCGTCCACCGTCATCGCGCTGCCGATGGCCGGCGCGTGCGACGGCGCGGTGGCGTACGCCATCGGCGACCGGTTGGTCGTCGTCGCCACGGTGCGCTCGGTTGCGTGGTGTCGCGACGGTTGGGTCGACACGGTGCTCACGCTTCCCGCTGGCACGTTTCGTGACGCGCTCGATCCGTCCACGCCGCTCGTTGGACGCGTCGTGCTGACCGAGCACGCCGGCGACCGGCCGTTCGCGGTGCTGGTGCGTGATGACGGAGACGATCGATGACCCGCTCGACCGCCGGCCTGTGGGCGCCTCGCGCGGCGCGGGTGGAGCTGCAGCTGCGCCTCGCCGATGACGAGGCGTTGCTGGCGATGCACCGCGACGTCGACGGTTGGTGGCACGGCCCGACGCTGGACACCGACGTGCGCTACCGGTTCGTGGTCGATGGCACCCCGCTGCCCGACCCGCGCGCGACTCGGCTGCCCGACGGCGTGCACGGTTGGTCGCAGAAGATCGACCTGGCCGATTTCTCGTGGACCGATGCCGCGTGGCACGGCTTCGACCTCGGCGAGGCGATGATCATGGAGATCCACGTCGGCACGTTCACCGAGGAGGGCACGTTCGACGCGGCGATCGCTCGGCTCGACCACCTGGCCGATCTCGGCGTGAACACGGTCGAGCTGATGCCGGTGGCCTCGTTCCCCGGCGCGCATGGCTGGGGCTACGACGGTGTCGGACTCTTCGCCGTGCACGAGCCGTCCGGCGGCCCGCGCGCCCTGCAGCGCTTCGTCGACGCCTGCCACCACCGTGGACTGGCGGTGGTGATCGACGTCGTCTACAACCACCTCGGGCCGTCAGGGAACCACCTGCCTGCGCTCGGTCCGTACTTCACCGATCACCACGTCACGCCGTGGGGACCGGCCGTCAACTTCGACAGCGACGGAAGTGCGGAGGTGCGCCGCCTCGTCGTCGACAACGCGGTGCAGTGGGTGCGAGACTTCCACGCCGACGGCCTGCGCCTCGATGCAGTCCACGAGGTGCACGACGAGTCCAGCCCGCACGTCCTGAGCGAGATCGCCGCGGCGGTGCACGCGGTGGGCCTGGCAGAGCGCCGCACGACGTGGGTGATCGCCGAGACGATGTCGACCGACTCGACGATCGTGCGGCCGGTGGCCGACGGGGGTTTCGGCCTCGACGCGGTGTGGAACGACGACTTCCACCACGCCCTGCACGTCGCGCTGACCGGCGAGCGGCAGGGCTACTACTCGCCGTATCGCGGGCTCGCCGATCTGGCGACGTGCCTCGACGACGTCGTGTGCACCGAGCTGCGTCCGTTGCCGGAAGGCACGCCGCCGCGTCCGATCGGCGATCTCGACCGGGGTCACTTCGTCGTCTGCGCGCAGAACCACGACCAGATCGGCAACCGCGCCATCGGTGATCGGCTCATCCACGTCGTCGGCATGCGGCGTGCCCAGATCGCCGCAGCGATCCTGCTCACCTCGCCGTTCGTGCCCCTGCTGTTCCAGGGCGAGGAGTGGGGTGCCAGCACGCCCTTCCAGTACTTCACCGACCACGACGACGCCGACCTCGCAGCGACCGTGCGCGACGGTCGCCGTCACGAGTTCGGCGCGTTCGGTTGGGATCCGGATTCGGTGCCCGACCCGCAGGACGTCGCGACGCGAGATCGTTCCGTGCTGCGTTGGGACGAACGCCACGACGAGCCGCACGACGGTCTCGAGCGCTGGTACCGAGCGCTGCTCGGCGTTCGATCCGCCCGCCCGTCGCTGCGCAACCACGCCAGCGCCGCAACGACCGCCGTCGCCGATGCTGCGCTCGGCTGGATGCTCGTCCGGCGCGGCGACGTGATCGTCGTCGTCAACCTCGGCGTGCGTCAGCGCATCGCCATCGGTGACGAACGAGCGACCGTGCTGCTGAGCAACGACCCCACCGCCGTGCTCGACGAGCACGGCACGACGATCGAACTGGACGACGACAGCGTCGTCCTGCTGACGACGTCCCCGCGATGACACCCACCGATGAGGAGCATGTGATGAGGATCTGGCCAGGACAATCGACACCGCTCGGTGCAACCTTCGACGGGGTCGGCACGAACATCGCCGTCTTCTCCGACGTCGCCGACTCCATCGAGGTCTGCGTGTTCGACGAGGACGGCAACGAGGAGCGCGCCCACCTGCCCGAGCGGTCGGGCTCGATCTTCCACGGCTACCTCCCCGACGTCGGCGCGGGTGCCCGGTACGGCATCCGGGTGCACGGCCCGTACGACCCGGCGAGCGGAGCGCGTTGCGATCCGAGCAAGCTGCTCATCGACCCGTATGCGCGTGCCATCGACGGGCCGGTGCAGTGGGACCCGTCGGTGTTCGCCTACGACTTCGACGATCACGATCGGCGCAACGAGGCAGACAGCGGAGCGTTCGCCCCGAAGGGCGTGGTCGTCAGCCCGTACTTCGACTGGGAGAGCGACCGGCTGCTGCGCACGCCGTGGAGCGACACGGTGATCTACGAGGTGCACGTGAAGGGCGCGACCGAGCTGCACCCGGGCATCGACGAGACGATGCGCGGCACGTACGCCGGGCTCTCGCACCCTGCGTTCGTCGAGCACCTGACCAACCTCGGCGTCACGGCCGTCGAGCTCCTCCCGGTGCACCAGTTCGTGCACGAGCAGCACCTGCTCGACCGCGGGCTGCGCAACTACTGGGGCTACCACACGATCGGCTACTTCGCCCCGCACGACGAGTACTCCAGCCGCGGCGGTGGCGGTGCACAGGTCACCGAGTTCAAGCAGATGGTCAAGACGCTCCACCAGGCGGGCATCGAGGTCATCCTCGACGTGGTCTACAACCACACCGCGGAGGGCAACCACCTCGGTCCAACGCTGTCGTTCCGCGGGCTCGACAACGCCGGCTACTACCGCCTGATGCCCGACGACCCGCAGTTCTACATGGACTACACCGGCACCGGGAACACGTTGAACATGCGCCAGCCGTACGTCCTGCAGATGGTGATGGACAGCCTGCGCTACTGGGTGACGGAGATGCACGTCGACGGGTTCCGCTTCGACCTCGCCTCCGCGCTGGCCCGCAGCCTGCACGAGGTGGACCGCCTGTCCGCGTTCTTCGACCTCGTCCAGCAGGACCCGGTGATCAACACGGTGAAGCTGATCGCCGAGCCATGGGACATCGGCGACGGCGGCTACCAGGTCGGCAACTTCCCGGCGCAGTGGGCCGAGTGGAACGGGCGGTACCGCGACTGCGTGCGCGACCACTGGGCCGGTTCGCCGCACGGTCTCGGCGAGCTGGCCTACCGGCTCACCGGCTCGAGCGATCTGTACGAAGCGGCCGGCCGGCGCCCGCACGCCAGCGTCAACTTCATCACCGCCCACGACGGCTTCACGTTGCGCGACCTCGTCTCCTACAACGAGCGCCACAACGAGGCCAACGGCGAGGACAACAACGACGGCGAGTCGCACAACCGCGGCTGGAACTGCGGCGCAGAAGGCCCGACGGACGACGACGGCATCAACGAGCTGCGCGCCCGCCAGCAGCGCAACCTGCTGACGACCCTGCTGCTGTCGCAGGGCGTGCCGATGCTCCTCGGCGGTGACGAGCTCGGGCGTACGCAGGGCGGCAACAACAACGGCTACTGCCAGGACAACGAGATCAGCTGGTACCACTGGGACGACGTCGACGAGGACCTGCTGGCGTTCGTCGGTCACCTCGTGCACCTGCGCCGCTCGCACAAGGTGTTCCGTCGCCGTCAGTTCTTCCAGGGCCGACCGCTGCGCGGCGACGACATCGGCGACGTGGCGTGGCTGCAGCCCGACGGCACGACGATGTCCGACGACGAGTGGAACGACAGCGCGGTGAAGGCGATGACCGTCTTCCTGAGTGGCAACGACATCGAGACCGACGGACGTGGCGAGTTGGTCCAGGACGACTCGTTCCTCGTGATGGTCAACGGTGCAGCCGAGCCCGTCGACTTCACCGTGCCCAAGCACCTGCCGGACCTGTCGTGGCACGTGGTGGTCGACACCGCGGCGTCCGCGGTCGGTGACGACGATCGGCAGCTCGTCGGCGGAGATCCGATCTCGCTCGTCGATCGATCGGTGCTGGTGCTGCGCAGCTCGCCTGCCACCTGAGGGTGATCCTGGTCACGGCGCGTTCGCCGCGTCCCACACGGTGGGTATGCGAACGATGTGGAACGACGTGGCGCACGCCGACTGGATGTCGCACCGATCATCCGCATCGCCGCGCACCACGAGCGGCGGCTGCCGCCAGCGGCGGCGATCAACGTGTCCGACCGCGGGATGCTCGTCAGCTTCGACGAGCCGATCGGGTTGATGGTCGGCGAGACGGTGGTCGCCTCGCTTGCCGATCGTGTCGACCCGCACGACGCCGACGAACCCGACGCGACTGCGGCGTGGACGCACGTCGTCGGCCGCGTGACGCGCACGGCTCGCGGTGAGGACTTCCGCACCTACATCGCCGTCGAGTTCGACGAGCGCTACCGGACGGCGGCGGCGAGCCTGTTGACGGTGCTCACGCCCGACGACGACGCTCGCTCAGCGGGCGACGGGGATCTCGGCCCAGACGATCTTGCCCTGTGACGTCGGCTTGATGCCCCAACGGGTGCTGAGCTCGGCGACGATCGGGATGCCACGGCCACCGTGTTCGCTCGGCGCCGACGTGGCGACAGAACCGCCGGCGAAGTCCTCCACCTCGAGGCGTTGCACGTCGTCGGCCAGCCAGACGCGCATCACCCCGCCACTGCGCGTGTGGCGCACGACGTTGGTGACGAGCTCGCTGGCGATGAGCAGCGCGTCGGCGCTGACGATCGAGCGCATCCGCTCGCGGCACGCGCGCGGCGCGGTGGCCATGTTCTCGAACGGAACGGTGAGGTCGGGCGCCGATTGCTTGCGGGCCATCAGTCCAGGTCTCGATCGGGTGCGGCCTCGAACGGGCACATGTCGGCGACGCCGGTGATCTGGAAGACGCGCATCGGCTCGGGTTGAACGGCGCGCAGGGTGACTGCTCCGCCCATGCCGCGACGGCGGTGGATGCTGGTGGCGATGACGTTGACGCCGGAGGAGTCCATGAAGGGGACACCCGCCATGTCGATCGTCAGGTTCGCCGTGGTGATCTCGTCGACCGCGGCGCGCACCTGCGGCGCCGTCGACATGTCGAGGTCGCCCGACAGCACGAGGAACGTGCGGTCGCCCTCTGCGTAGCTTGCCAACCCGAAGTCGGCTGACATCCACATCCACCCTTCATCGCACCTTCGTCCGAACCCTGCAACCCTACGCCCGCACAGGTGAGCGAGCCGGGTCAATCCCGGCTCGCTCGTGGGTCAGGCCTCCGGTTGGAGACGACCCCAGAACCGGACGGTGCGAGCGCGCTCGACCAACCGCTTCGCCGCCCCACGCTTGGCGAGATCGACGTACCCGTCGTCGATCTTGGCCGTCAGACCGGCGGCGTCGAACAGTGCCTGGGCGTCGCCGACGAAGCCGACGAACTTGCCGTGGTTGTGGGCATCGGTGACGAAGTCGAGGGCGGCGGGCAGCGCAGCGAGCTGGGCAGCACCCTCGGCCGAGGCAACGACGGCGACGACGTCGTAGAGCACCGACGGCCCGCCGCCGACCTTCTGCTGCGCAGGCAGCGAACTGCCGTCGTCCAACGTCACGCCACCGATGCGCGGCGCGATCACCTGCACGACCATGCCCTCGGCCGCCGCCGCCCGTTGCAGCGCAGTGATCGATGCGGCGCCGGCGCCGTCGGCGACGAGGATGCCGAGCTTGCGGCCGGCGAGGTCCGCCGGGCCGTTGCGCACGATGCTCAGCGCGTCCGACGGCGGCAGCGTCTCGTTCGTCGCCGTTGCGGCGGGCGCAGCGGCAGGCAGGCGGATGAGCCCCAGTCCGTCGGCCACTCGAGTGGCGAGGTCCTCATGCACGTTGCGCAGGTTGGCCACCATCCGCTCGCGGATGTCGGGACGCTCGACCTTGCTCAGCTCGAACACGAATGCGCCGACGATGTGGTCCTGCTCGACGGGTTCCTGGCTGACGAAGAACTGGCGAGCCTGGCTGTAGTGATCAGCGAAGCTCGACGCGCGGATGCGTCGCTTCGCGCCGGTCTCCTCGGCGGGGAACGAGGTGAAGCCCGTCGGGTCTTCGCGGGGCCCGGCCTCGGCACCCGGCCACGAGTTGGGCTCGTAGTTGACGCGGCCGACACGGTGCTGCACCGCCATGTGACCGTCCTGCTGGAAGTTGCCGAACGGGCACTTCGGTGCGTTGATCGGGATGTGCGTGAAGTTCGGGCCGCCGAGGCGCTTGATCTGGGTGTCGAGGTACGAGAAGTTGCGGCCCTGCAGCAGCGGGTCGTTGGTGAAGTCGACACCGGGGACGACGTTCTGCGTGCAGAAGGCCACCTGCTCGGTCTCGGCGAAGAAGTTGTCGACGACGCGGTCGAGCACCAGGCGTCCGATGCGCTGCACCGGCACAAGCTCCTCGGGGATCAACTTGGTCGCGTCGAGCACGTCGAAGTCGAACGAGTCGGCGAACGCGTCGTCGAAGACCTGGATGCCGAGCTCCCACTCCGGGAAGTCACCGGTCGAGATCGCATCCCACAGGTCGCGGCGATGGAAGTCCGGGTCGGCGCCGTTGATCTTCACGGCCTCGTCCCACAGCACCGACTGCAGGCCCTGCAAGGGCTTCCAGTGGAACTTGACGAAGCGGGACACGCCCTTCGCGTTCACGAAGCGGAACGTGTGGACGCCGAACCCCTCCATGAAGCGGAACGATCGGGGGATCGCCCGGTCGCTCATCGCCCACATCAGCATGTGGGTCGACTCGGGCATCAGCGAGACGAAGTCCCAGAAGTTGTCATGTGCCGAGGCGGCCTGCGGGAAGCCGCGGTCGGGCTCCGGCTTCACCGAGTGGACCAGATCGGGGAACTTCATCGGATCCTGGATGAAGAACACCGGGATGTTGTTGCCGACGATGTCCCAGTTGCCCTGCTTCGTGTACAGCTTCACGGCGAAGCCGCGCACATCTCGGGCCAGGTCGGCGGAGCCCTCGCTGCCGGCGACGGTGGAGAAGCGGACGAACGCCGGCGTGCGCTCGCCCGGCCGCTGCAGCAAGTCCGCCGAGGTCAGCTTCTGCTGCGACGCGTAGTTCTCGAAGTAGCCGTGCGCGGCGTAGCCGCGGGCGTGCACGACGCGCTCGGGGATGCGCTCGTGGTCGAAGTGGAAGATCTTCTCGCGGAAGTGGAAGTCCTCCATCGCCAGCGGGCCGCGCTCGCCGGTGCGCAGCGAGTTCTGGTCATCGCTGACCGGCACGCCCTGCTGGGTGGTGAGGACGCCGCCTTCGCCGGCGATCTGGTGCAGCTCGTCGGCGTTGCCGCGGCGCGATCTCTTGTTCGGGGTGTTGGGCTTGCGAGTCGTCGCCATCGTCAGCCGTCGATCTCGTGGAGCTCTTCGTCCGCAGCGAGCGGCGCGCCATCGGTGATGGGCGTCTCCTCGGTGATCGCAGGGCGCTCCCACACCTCGGGCTCTTCCTGTGCACTGCGCTCTGCGAAGGACTCGTCGGTGACGTCGGCATCGGCGAACTGGATGCCGTGCGGCCGGTCGGGCGCGGCCTCGATGCCTGCTTCGTCGCTCGTCACCGGATCCGTGCCGGTGACCTCTTCGTCAATGCCTTCTGCGCCTGCTTGGGTGTCGTCATCGCTCATGCGGGGGACGTTCCCATCGTCGCCGGATCTCAACCCGTCGTGGCAGATGCGCGGCGATCTTCCACCCGATCGAGCGATCCGCCGCGCACTTCGGTCAGCACCACCTTGGCCACCCCCAGCGCGGGCCCGGCGAGAACAGCCCCGACGAAGCCGACGAGGACGCCGCCGACGAGCGCGCCGATCATCGTCACCAGTGGCGGCAGGTTCACGGCGCGACTTCCGACGATCGGCTGGATGACGTGGTTCTCGAAGGTCTGGTACGTGATGAACGCACCGAGCGCGATCAGGCCGGTCACCGGCGACTGCCCGAACGCCAGCACCACGAGTGGCATCCCTCCGGCGAACCCGCCGATCTGGGGGATCACGTTCCATGCCGCAGCCCAGAGGCCGAGCAGCGGCGCCAGCGGCACACCGAGAGCGAGCGCCAGCAGCATCACCACCGTGCCGTTCAGCGTCGCCACGAAGGCCGATGCCGCAGCGACGTTCGAGATCGCACGGTAAGCGGCTCTCCCGAGGCGATCGGCGGTGCGGCGTCGCTCGACGGGGACGCGGTGATGCGCTGCGGCGACGAGCCGTGGCCCGTCCAGCAACGCGGCCAGGAGCGTGGCGATCAACCAGAGCGCGCCGACGATGCCGCTGCCGGCGGCGCTGACGACGCGGTCCACGACGTTGGAGTCCCCGATGCGATCGGGCAGGTCCTCGATCCACTGCTGCACCTTGTCGGAGGCGTCGTTGTTGCGCAGCCAGTTGCCGGCGAACGGCAGCGACTCCAGGCTCTCCACGGTCTTCGGCGCGTCCTCGACGACGGATCCGGCGGTGTCGGTGACCGACGGACCGCTGAGTGCGATCACCCCGCCGGCGGCAGCGAGCATGGCAACGAGGACGAGCGTGACGGCGACAACCCGGTGGAGGTGCAGCCGCCGTTCGACAGCGGCCGCCGGGCGATCGATGCCGAAGGCGATGAACGTGCCGATGACGAGCCAGATCAGCACGGCGGCGGCGCCGGTCGTGACGCGGAACGCTGCCCACGCCAGAACGACCATCGCCCACACGGCGATCGCCGTGCGCACGGAGAGCTCGGCGCGCAGCACCGGCCCGGTCTGTCTGGCTTCGACCTGCTCGAGCGCGACCGGTTCGACCTCGTCGTCCACCAACGCCAGGGTCACCGCCGTGGCGTCATTCGCCGCCGGGGTCATCAGCGCCGCAGCCATCGCGGCCATCAACAACCCCACCAACGCACCGGACACACCCAGCAACGAGTTGCCGACGGCCAGTCCGACGAGGGCAACGAGCGGGCCGACGCGCAGTGCTCGATGCACCCATGCGTGCCGCGCCAGGCGGTCGGCGGCGATGGCGACGAGACCGAGCCCGATCATCAGCTGCCAGGGGTTGTCCGTGGCATACGCCAGGGCGACCACCGGCAGCCAGGCGAGGACGCCGCCCACGATCGGCACCGTGATCGCCACCGCGACCCATGCGCCGATGGTGATCGCACCCGGGATCCCGAGCGCGTGCACGAGCAGACCGGCCACGACGCCATGGGCGATGCTGACCACCAGGGTGCGGCGCACGTACGAGCCGCCGCGGCCGATCGCTGCGTGGACGCCGCGGTGCAGTGCCTCCCGGCGCGAGGCGCGCCGGACGGTGCCGACGACGTTGGCGACGAGGTGCCGGCCGCCGGAGATCATGAAGGCGGCGAGCACGGCGACGATGACGACACGGGCGACTTCGCCTGCCGCACCGATCGGGTCGTCGACGCCGAGGACCCATCGCGAGGCCGCTCCGTCGAAGGTGCGCTCCACCCGGTTGCCGAGGTCGAGCGACGTCGCGATCCGGTCACCGGTCCCACCGTTCGGCAGCCGCTCGATCGACGACTGCAGCGCGCCGGACAGCGCAGTCGATTGGCGGTCGAGGTCCCACGTGACCATCGCGACGACGGCGATGACCGCGGCGACGCCGAGGAGCGTCACCAGCGCGATCGCCGCAGCGCGCGGCACCACCCGTTGCAGCGTCGCCACCAGTGGCCAGGCGAGCACGGCAACGGCGAAGGCGATGGCGACGAGCGCGATCGCGTCCCCGCCGCGTTCGATCATCACGATGCCGGCCACGACTGCCAGCACGAGGCCGGCTAGCCGCGCCAGCCCGCTGGCGGGGACGAGCACGGCGTAGGTCGGGAGGCTGGTGTCGGCTGGCCGGTTCACCCGGCGTCCGTACCCGCCTCGGGGGAGACCCATGCCTGCCGCCGGCCGACGGTCGCGTCTCGTCCTGCCGCGTTCGGGGTACCCGAACGCCATGCTTCCCATCCTTGCCGCTGGCATCTACATCGGTGGAGGGTTCCTCCTCCTCGTCCTCCTCATCGTCGTGATCGTGCTGATCCTTCGATGACGCGTCGATCGGTACTCGGCCTCACCGCGACGCTGCTGATCCCGATGGCGACGCTCGTCGCCTGTGGCAGTGACAGCGACGGACCGAACCCGACCACCCCCGCCGGCTCCGCCGTGCCCACCAGCCTGACGCCCACGCAGGGCTCCGCCGTCGACGACAACAACGGCAACGGTGATGGCAACGGCGGTGGGGGCGACGGCGGTGGCGGCGCCCCCGTCGGCTCCGGCGGCGGCTGAGCCCCACGCACGCGCACGAACTGGATGTCTGACGCGCGGCACAGCCGCGCGTCAGACATCCAGTTCCGCGCCTCGCGGGAAGAGAACTCGGATCAGGCCGAATGCGATGAGGCCGCCGCCGATCTGCATGACGATGAACATCGGCGCCGACGAGGGTCTGATGCCGGCGAACGAATCCGACAGCATCCGAGCGACGGTGATGGCCGGGTTGGCGAAGCTCGTCGAGGACGTGAACCAGTAGGCGCCGCCGATCCACGCGCCCACGGCAAACGGAACGACGTTGCCGCGGCCCGCATGCAGGCACCCGTGGATGACGAGCAGCAGGCCGACGGTGGCCACGACCTCCGAGAGCCAGTGGGCGCCTGACGATCGATCGTGCGTCGACAAGTTGATCGGGTCGAGCTCGAACATCACGTTGGCGATGACCGTGCCGACGCACGCGCCGATCGTCTGCGTCACCGCATACAGCGCCGCGTCGCGCGTCGACGTCGCGCCGAGGAGGCGGTCGACGAGCGTGACGACCGGGTTGAAGTGAGCACCGGAGACTGCTCCGAACATGAGGATCAACCCGACCAGCGCGCCCGCGGTGGCGCTCGAGTTCTCGAGGAGCTGGAGCCCGACGTCGCTCGACAGCCGCTGCGCCATGATGCCCGAACCCACGACAGCGATGATGAGGAAGGCACTTCCGATGGCCTCGGCCAGCAACCGTCGGCCGATGGGGATGGGTGCGGTCATGCCGACGCACCCGCTTGGAGCGCGCCGGCGATCCGCTGGTCCAACGTGTCGCGGGCGCGATCGAAGGCGGCGGCGGTCGCAACGGTGACGGGATCGTCGATCGACCAGTGCACGTGGTCGGTTGCGTCGCCGAGCTCCTCGTGAGCCTGGTCGCACACCGTGACCACGAGTGCCGGCCAGGTCCGGACGTCGTCGAGGTGGCGCGGCACCTCGTGGGCGATGTCCATCCCGGCGCGTCTCGCAGCGGCGACGGCTCCGGGGTGAACGCGTTCGGCCGGGCGCGTTCCGGCGGACATCGCCCGCTTGCCGGTCGCCCGTTGCCAGAGCGCAGCAGCCAGCTGAGAACGCGCCGAGTTCTGTGAGCAGATGAAGAGCGCCGGCCCGCGCTGGAGCGTCCGCCCGGGCAGGAGGTGCCGCATCGCGTCGTGCTCCAACCGGACGTAGCGACGACGCGCATCGCCCGACGAACGATGGCGGCTGATCAAGCCCACCCGCTCGAGCACGTCGAGGTGGTGAGCAAGGAGGTTGGACGGGACGCCCGCTGCACGCACCAGATCGCCGGGCGAACGGTCCGAGGTGGACAGCGCGTCGATGATCGCCAGACGTGTCGGGTCACCCAGTGCGGCGAACCGTTCGGCCCGGATCGCGAGGTCTGGTTCGCTCATCCGCTGCACTCTAGTTGTCTCAACCGCCGTTGAGTGAAATGATGTGCCCATGACGACCAACCCATCGCTCAGCCCCGAGCTCGACCACGTGCTGCGCGGCGCTGCATCCCGCCTGCAACTGGAGTTCGAGGGAGTGTTCGGACTCGAGACGATCCAGCAATTCCTGCGCTCCAGCTTCGACGAATTCGCCACCAAGGCCACGGTGATCAACTTCCTTCCCCTCCTGGCCGAGCGCTTCGCCCGTCAACGTCTGAGCGCGTTGGCGAAGGTGGAAGGGAAGGCCGCCGGCGGGTTGCCGACGGTGCTGTTCCTCTGCGTGCACAACGCCGGGCGGTCGCAGATGGCGCTCGGCTGGTTCAACCACCTTGCCGGCGACCGGGCCGTCGCCTGGTCCGGCGGCAGCGAACCTGGCCGGGAGGTCAACCCATCGGCGATCGCGGCGATGGCCGAGGTCGGCATCGACATCGCCGACGAGTACCCGAAGCCGTGGACGGACGAGATCGTTCGCGCCGCCGACGTCGTGGTCACCATGGGGTGTGGCGACGCCTGCCCGCTGTTCCCCGGCAAGCGCTACGAGGACTGGGAGCTGACCGACCCAGCAGGGCAGGACGTCGCCGCAGTGCGACCGATCCGCGACGAGATCGAACGCCGCGTGCGGGGCTTGCTCGCTTCGCTCGACGTGGCGGCGCGGTAGCCGTTCCGTCAGCAGCAGGTGGACGACGCGCCGGTGGCCGGCTCGCTCGACCAGCCGGTGCTCGTGGCCTCCACGCCGCACTCCATGACCGAGGCGTCGGCGAGCACGGTGTAGAACTCCCAGTCGTTCTCGGGGCCCTTCACCCAGGTCTTGTCCTGCACGGCGAAGCAACACGTCGTGTTCTCCTGGATCTCCTGCTCCATGCCGATCGCCTGCGTGCGGGCGATGACCGCGGCGACCTCGTCGGTGGTCTCCACCTCGACGCCGATGTGGTTCAGTGAGCCGGGCTCGCCCATGCCGGTGAACAGGACGAGCTTGAGCGGTGGGTCGGCGATGGCGAAATTGGCGTAGCCGTCGCGGACCTTGGCCGGCGGGGTCTGGAAGAGCTTGGTGTAGAAGGCGATCGACGCCTCGAGGTCGGCGACGTTGAGGGCGAGTTGGACACGTGACATGGGGTGCTCCGTTGCGAGAGTGAGAAGTGCATCGACGTTCGTCGATGTGATGAACGTACCGACTGCATCGAAGGTTGTCAATGGACTTCTTCGACGATCATCGATATTGTTGTCGCCATGGCTGCGACGAAGACTGCCCTCCGAGATCCGATCGCGTGCTGCGCTCCCGTGCGCACGGAAGTCCTCGACGAGGCGCAGGCGACGGTGCTGGCGAGCTCGTTCGCTGCCCTTGCCGACCCGATCCGCCTCCGGCTGCTGAGCTTCGTCGCCTCCGCCGATGCGGACGAGGTGTGCGCGTGCGACCTCACCGAACCGTCCGGCCGGTCGCAGCCGACGGTCAGCCACCACATGAAGATCCTCGTCGACGCCGGGCTCGTCCAGCGCGAGAAGCGCGGTCTCTGGGTGTGGTACCGAGTCGTCCCCGCACGTCTCGACGCACTGCGCGCCGTCCTGGGCTGACGCGGTGCAGATCCGCTCGATGCAGCCCGCCGATTGGCCGGCGGTGAGCGCCATCTACGAGGCCGGCATCGCCACCGGCAACGCAACGTTCGAGACAGCGGCGCCGACGTGGGAGCGGTGGGATGCGGGCCACCTCGCCGATCATCGCCTCGTTGCTGTGGCCGACGACGGCACGGTTGCCGGGTGGGCGGCACTCTCTCCGGTGTCCGACCGATGCGCGTACGCCGGCGTGGCCGAGAACAGCGTGTACGTCCACCCCGGCCATCGTGGTGCCGGCGTCGGACGTGCCCTGCTCTCAGCGCTGGTCGCTGCCGCAGACGGAGCCGGGCTGTGGACCGTGCAAACAGGGATCTTCCCCGAGAACGAAGCCAGCGTTGCGCTGCACCAGCGTTGTGGGTTCCGCATCGTCGGCCGTCGCGAACGCATTGGTCGGCTGAACGGTCAGTGGCGTGACGTCCTCTTCCTCGAACGCCGCAGCCCCGCCATCGACTAAACCCGTGGCGCGTACACGCGCGATTCTGACGGCTCGACGTTCGAGCTGTCGGACATCCAAGTCGCGACGAGCACGAACCAGTTCCTGAAGTGGAAACAGTGCAGATGCACTATCCAGCGACCAGGCCTCGACGTCGATGACAACGACTGATGAAGACGCGGACTCATCGGATCGGCAGTGTCGGCGACCCAGACCCAGCAAGCTCGATCGACATCGACTCGCTGCCGGTGGCTGTGCTCGTGGTGGATGCGTTCGGCATCGTCGTGCGCGCCAACGAGCGGGCCACCGATCTCCTCGGACGGCCGGCCGCGGCGATGGAGTCGGCGGCGCTGGCCGACCTGCTCGGCCGCGACCTGTTGTGGACGTCCGTCGACGGTGCGGTGAAGCACGTGCCGATCCTCGTGCCGAGGCCGAGTGGCGAGCGAGTGGCGATGACCGCCTTCGTCTCGGCACTGCCCGTGCCCGGTCAGGCTGACCACACCACGATCGTCCTCGCTCCCGTACACGCAGTCGACGACGTGCCGAGCACGGCGCCCCGCGTGCGGCCGTGGCCTGAGGTCGCCGATCGCATCCGCTCGATCAACGGCGTCGTGCTCTGCGCGGCGATCGGGATCACCGGGCTGCAGTCGTTGAACCAGAGCTTCAGTCGCAGCACCGGCGACCTCGCCCTCGCTGCCGTCGCCAACCGGTTGCTGACGTTCGGTCCGACGAACGCCGTCGTCGAGCGGATCAGCGGCAACCGCTTCGCCGTCGCCGCGTTGACCAACGAGAGCGACGGACGCACGCTCGATCTGCTGCTCGACGCGGTGCGCGAGCCGATCGACACGCCACTCGGACGAGTCGCGGTCGGCTGCTCGATCGGCGCGACCGTCGGACGATCGCGCCACGGGCTGGTGCTCATCGACCGCGCCGACCGCAACCTCACCCAGGCGCTGCGCCGTGGCGCCGGCACCATCGAGTGGAACGACGAGCCGGGCGCAGCACTGCCGCCGTCCACGGGACGACTCGCCGGCTCGCTGCGCGACGCTGTCGATCAGGGCACGATCTCCGCGCACTTCCAACCGGTCGTCGACCTCATCACCGGTGAGATCGTCGAAGTCGAGGCGTTCGCTCGTTGGGACCGTCCGCCCAACGAGCGGCTCTCGGCAGCCGAGTTCATCGATGCCGCCCGCGACACCGGGGCCATCGTCCAGCTCGGTGCCGGCGTGCTGCGCGAGGCGCTCGACCTGTGCAAGCAGCTGCGCGCTCGCGATGGCATGTCGGAGGTGCGCGCGTCGGTGAACGCGTCGGCGCAGGAGCTGAGCGACAAGGGCTTCGTCGCTCGCGTCGCGGCCGAGTTGCAGCGCTGCGGCCTTCCTGCGGACGCGCTGCAGATCGAGATCTCCGACACGCTCGAATCGGGGATGGTCAAGCAGCTCAAGCCCGTCGTCGATCGGCTGCGGTCGACCGGTGTGCGCGTCGCCCTCGACAGCTTCGGGGGCACCTCAGCAAACTTGCTGGCGTTGCGCGACCTGCACGTCGACGTGATCAAGCTCGACCCCGGCCTGATCGCCGTCTCGCGGGTCGGGTCGGATCAGCAGAGCTGGGCCGCCGGTGTCCTCAGCGCGCTGCTCGAGCTCGGCCGTCACATCGGCGTCGACGTCGTCGCCAAGGGCGTCGAGTTCTCGTGGCAGCACGAGCTGCTGCGCGAGCTGGACTGCCACTTCGCGCAGGGCTTCCTCTACGGCGCACCGCAACCGGCCGACGAGCTGGCCGCCTGCCCGCTCAGCGTCCTGCGCGCCACCGACCAGCTCGCTCCGTAGCGCTGCTCACCACCCACCGCGGAACGCGGCAGGATGTGGCTCGGCCGGACGTGCGGGCCAATCCGATCGAGCATCGGTGACGTAGGAGAGACGATGAGCAACATCCCGAATCCGCCAGGCTGGACGCCGACGCCCGGGTCGCCCCCGCCGCCCCCACCTCCGCCGCCGCCGCCTCGTCCGGCCGCTGCGCCACCGGCGCCGCCGTCCGGCGCGTCGCCGTCGTCGGCACCGTCGGCGCCGCCGGCCGGGTCGGCACTGCGCATCCTCGCTGCGATCGCCATCGTCGTCGGCGGACTCGTGCACCTGCAGCTGTACTTCGACGGCTACCGCGACTTCCCCAACGACAACCTCGGCCGTTCGTTCCTCGCCAATGCCGTCGGCTCGATGATCGTCGCCGCGGCGCTCGTCGCCCGTCGCGACGTGCTCGTCCGACTTGCCGGCATCGGCGTCTCCGCGGGCACGCTCGTCGCGTTCGCGATCAGCCGCAGCGACAGTGGCATCTTCGGGTTCACCGAGACGGGGCTCAACCCGTCACCGCAGGCGATCATCACGCTGATCACCGAGATCGGCGCGATCGTGCTCCTGGCGGCAACCTTCGTGCCGGCCATCGGCGCGGGGAAGAACACCGAGATCAAGCTCGCCGCGCCGCTCGTCGGGTTGATCGCCGTCGGTGCGATCGTCGGTGGCGTGATGTGGGCGAAGTCACCCGAGGGTTCCAAGAACCAGGAGGGTGGCGACGACACGGAAGAGCCGTCGGGCGACGGCACCGCGGTCGACATCGCCGACTTCGCCTTCAACCCCAACCCGGTCACGGTGCCCGTCGGCACGACGATCACCTGGACCAACGACGACTCGTTCCGCCACACCGTCACCAACACCGACGGCGAGTTCTCCAGCGACGAGATGGTCGGTGGCTCGACCTTCGAGTTCACCTTCGACACGCCCGGCACGTTCAGCTACATCTGCGCCATCCACCCGTCGATGACGGGTGAGGTGATCGTCGAGTAGCGGTCGGTCGAGCAGCGCGCTCAGTCGCTGTCGGGGATGCCGTCGCCGTCGGTGTCCTTGGTGAAGTGGTGCTGCCACCGGCGCGCATCGAGCTGCTTCAGCAGCGGGATGGCGCGACCTTCCAGCAGCACCAGGTAGAGCACCGCGACGAGCGTCGCCAGCAGCAATCGCGCCGCGCCGGCGATCACCCCGACGGCAGCCACTGCCCAGATCGCGGCCGCCGTGGTGAGTCCGTGCACCTTCTTGTTCGGTCCCGGGATCACCAGCCCGGCGCCGACGAAGCCGATGCCGGTCGCCACCCCGGCGATGAGCTTTTCGGCGGTGAACGGAAACGCGTCGACGGCGATCACGGTGAACGCGGCCGATCCGGCGGCGACGAGCGCGAACGTCCGAGCGCCCGCCGGGTGGCCGCGCACCTCGCGCTCCCAGCCGACCACCGACCCGAGCAACGCAGCGAGCGCCACGCGGCCGAACAGGGCGAGGTCGTGGACGATCATCGCCGTCAAGCTTGCCTGATGCCGATGGCCGCCGAGGCCAGCTCGGCCGGCGGTGGCACGCGTGCTTCGGCGTAGGCCTTCAGCGCCCGCTTGACGAGCTCCGATCGCGTGCGCGCGTCGGCACCCGCGGCTGCGGCTCCATCGGTGAGCTCCTCGACGGCCTCGAACCACATCAGCTCGCTGCGCCACCCGATGCGGCTGACGCGGCGCGGGTCGCTCGCGAGCTGCACGCAGACCGAGCCGAGCGATGCCGGGTTCTTGGCCAACATCACCGCGCACACGTCGGCGATCTCGTCGGACTGGCGGCGCACGCGCAGCTCCAATCGGCGCAGCGCGCCGCGCGACAACCAGCCGAGCAGCAGCAGGCCGATGGCGACCACGCCCGTGCCCCACAGGAACGCATCGCCGTAGTAGGCAACGGCCATCACGAGCACGAGCAGCAGCGTGCCGAGCGTGAGGATGAACGCACCGAAGCGCCGCGCCCGCGCCAGCGCGACCATTCCGGACGTCACCCAGTGCGAATCGGGTGCCCACAGGTGGGCCAGCTCGTGCGCGCAGATCGCCTCGAACTGATCGCGGGTGAGCGCGATCGAACCGCTCGTGACGCACAGCGCGCGCTGGCGCGTGGAGCGGATGGACACCGCGTTCGGCACCGGGTCGTCGACCACGTAGAGGGAGGGCATCGTGTGGCCGAGCCCGATCGACAGCGCCTCGACGACGTTGACGATCTGCGGGAACACCGTCGGGTCGAGCGGCACCGCGCCGACTTCTTCCAGCACCTGGCGATGCGCGCCGCGCCAGAAGTAGAGGAACGTGCCGCCGAAGCTGACGATGACCGCCAGGATGGCCAGCGCGCCGGCGCCTCCGGGTGCCCACGACCACACCGGTGCGTCGACGATCGAGTCATCCGTGAAGAAGCTCCACGCGCGAGCTGCCGCGGCAGCGACGATCATCACCAGCGCGGCGGCAGTGAGGGCGAACACGACGATGCCGACGAGGCACGCGGCCGCGGCTTCGACGCGCGCCCAGCCTCGACGTCGACCAAGGCTGACGACGGCTGGAGTTGACGGTGTGGATGATCCCGCGGCATGCACGGCTCTCATCATGGTCGACCGATGTGTTTCAGTGCTCCCCATGATCGACCAGCACATCGACATCGCCACCCGCGACGGGGCGATGAACACGTTCATCACGCATCCCGAGGAGGGCGGCCCCTTCCCGGTCGTGCTGTTCTACATGGACGCACCGGGCAAGCGTGAGGAGCTGCACGACATGGCCCGCCGCCTCGGCAGCGCCGGCTACTACGTCGTGCTGCCGAACCTCTACTACCGGACCACTCGCGAGTTCGACTACACCGCCGGCGACCCGAAGGAGTCGTGGAAGCTGATGTTCGAGCTGATGGGCTCGATCAACGACGACCTCGTCGAGTCGGACACCGTGGCCATGCTCGCCCACGTGGACGCCGATCCGAACGCGCGCTCCGGGTCGGTCGGCTGCGTCGGCTACTGCATGAGCGGTCCGTTCTCGTTCGCGATGGCCTGCCGTTTCCCCGACCGGGTCGCCGCCGCAGCGTCGGTCTACGGCGTGCGCCTGTTCGGTGACGGCTCGTCTGCGCCGATGGCCGACCAGGCGCGCGGCGAGCTGTACTTCGCCTGCGCCGAGACCGACCGCTTCGCCCCGAAGGAGATGATCGACGGCCTCGAGGCGCACCTGCAGTCGATCGGCGCCAACGCCCGTGTCGAGTGGTACCCCGGCACCGAGCACGGCTTCGCCTTCCCGCAGCGCCCCGTCTACGACAAGGCCGCCGCCGAACGCCACTGGGAACGCCTCCACGCCCTCTTCGCCCGCAACCTCCAAGATCTGGATGTCTGAGCGCGGCAATATGCCGCGCCCAGACATCCAGTTCCGGCATCGAAACTGGATGTCCCAAACGCGGCACAGCCGCGCGTCAGACATCCAGAAACGGTGATCAAGCCGACGGCCGCCAGATCGCCCCGATGGCGTCGACGTCGGACGACTCCTCGAACGTGGAGCGCCCACCCCAGACGAACAGCTCGCTCCCGTTCCAGGCGATCGACTGCCCTGCGAGCATGACGCTGGACGGCGTGGTCGGCGACTCTGCTGCGGTCGCGACGTCGTACACAGCGCTCGGGCCGCCGTCCCCGATGACGATGAGGTGGTCGCCTGCCAGCAGGAGTTGGCCCTCCACCGGCCGGCTGCCGTCGATCGGGTCAGTGGTCATCTCCCACGCCCCGTCGCGGAAGACCGCGATCGAGCGCGCGTCACCACCACCGAAGTCGATCGAGTACGAGACGGTGGCGGCGAGACCGGTCCCGTCCGAGGCGATGGCGTTCGGCCCGCCGATGTACCCGGCCGGCCCGCCATAGACGTACGTCGATGGCTGCCAGCCGTCGGCGAACGAGTAGCGCTCGGTTCGCCCGTCCGGAGCGACGATCACGATGTCGCCGTCGATCGAGTACGCCTGCAAGGGGTCCAGCGTGAAAGCGGTGGTGAAGGGGAGGTCGATCCAGGCGGAGTGGTCGTCGGCGAGCTCCCACATCCGCACGGTGGTGTTCGTCGGGCCGCTCGCCCCACCCACGTCGTAGCCGATGGCGACGACGGTGGTGCCGGTCCACACGAGGTCGGCGATGCCGACGCCGCCGACGGCGTCGATGTCGATGTCGGGGAGATCGGTCCACTTGTCGGCGACGGGGTCGTAGACCGCGCCGCCGGACTTCGCCGCGACGACCATCTCGTGGCCGTTCCACACCGCGTGCCCGCCGGGATGCGCCCACGTGTTCATGGCGATCGAGCGCCACGTGTTCGTAGAGGGGTTGTACGCCGCGCCATCGCGATGGGCCATCAGCCCGCTGCGACCGCCCCACACGATGAACTCGGTGCCGCTCCACACCACCACTGATCCCTCGCGGTCGGAGAGCGGTGATGGCGGCAGCGCGGTCCAGGTCCCGCCCGCGTCCGGACCGACCTCCGAACTCGGTGTCGTCGCACCGACCGTGTCCGGCGTCAGTGACACCGGCGCCGTCGGTGTCGTGCCATCGACGATGCGCTGCGAGTCGTCGCCGCGCGTCGCCACCACCGCCACCAATCCGGTGACCACGCCGGCACCAGCGAGCACGCCGCCGATGCGACGTTGGCGGTGCTGTCGAGCACGGCGCACGACACCGCTCATCGGCGCCGCGTTCGGTCGCACGCCGTCGGCGTAGCGGCGCAGTGCAGCACCGAGCTGCTCCTCGATGTCGATCATGACGGCTCCTCTCGCAGTTGCTCTCGTAGGTCGTTCAGGGCGCGGTGCAACGTCGTTCGCACCGTCGGCTCGGCCATGCCCATCGCCGCGGCGATGTCGGCATCGCTCCACCCGGCGTAGAAGCGCAGCACCACCACCGCTCGCTTGCGATGCGGCAGACCACGCACGACGTCGATGACGTGATCGCCCACCGGCGCCTGGTCGCGGTCGGCGCGCACCGGCGCCAGCCGCCGCACGCGAGCCCAGCGGTGGTGGTTGCGGCACCCGTTGTAGACGGCTGATCGCAGGTAGGCCAGCGGCTGCTCGATCGACGACCGCCGTTGGTACACCTTGGCGAAGGCTGCCTGCACGAGGTCCTCCGCCACGTCGAGATCGTCGACCAGCGCGAACGCCAGCCGCACCATCCCCGCACGATGCGCGGCGTAGAGGTCGTCGAACGAGATCGGCTCGACCGACGCAACACCTTCGCGGGCCCCTTCGCTCGCCACGGCCACATCCTCCATCAACTGATGAGACACCCGTGCCGGCAAACCTGTTCCGCGAACTTCGCCGGCGCTCCTACGCTCCGCCCATGACTGCAACACCCGCGGCGACCTGGGCCGTGCGGCCGGTGCGCGACGACGAGTTCGAACCGTGGACGAAGCTCTTCCGCGGCTACGCCGACTTCTACCACTGGCCCACCTCCGACGAGCACCAGCGCCAGATCTGGAGCTGGATCCACGACGACGGCTCGGTGTGGGCGCTCGTCGCCGTGCCCACCGACGCCGACGGCAACGAGACCGGCCCGCCGGTCGGCATCGCTCACCTGCGCCAGTGGGTGCGCCCGCTGCGCGGCATCGTCGCCGGCTACCTCGACGACCTCTTCGTCGATCCCGCGGTGCGCGGCGGCGGCGCGGTCGACGCGCTCTTCGCCGCGATCAACGCGATGGCCGTCGAGCGCGGCTGGCCGATGGTGCGCTGGACCACCGCCGACGACAACTACCGCGCCCGCACCGTCTACGACCGTCTCGCCACCCGCACGACCTGGATCACCTATGACATGCCGGTGGGCGACTGACCGTCACGTCCAGCTGCGCAGCTCCGGCAGCACCTCGGCGGCGAACAGGCGCATCCCTGCCTCGGCCTCCTCGAACGGCACGCCACCGAAGCGGAACGCCGGTGCCGCCTCGAACGGCCCGAGCAGCTCCCAGCGGGCGCGGTACTTGGCGATGATCTGCTCCGGCGTGCCCGACGCGGTCGCGTCGAGGAAGCCCTGCAGGAACCCGGACTCGCCGATCTTGCGAAGGATCGGCGCCGCGTCGGCGTACGAGTCGTAGCCCTTCATCCCCTGGAAGTGATCGCCCATCACCTCGTAGTGCTCCAGCACCGAGGCCAGGTAGGTGGCCATGTAGCGCTGCCCGTCGTCGACCACCTTGCGTTCGTCGGCGCTGCAGTAGATGAAGTCGCAGATCAGCGGCGGCGGGGGCTCGGCCGCGTGCAGTTCGCGATACAGCCCGCGCCAACGCTCGATGCTCGGCAGCCGCGACTTCCACGATCGGTCGGCGAACATCACCATCGATGCCTTCAGTCGCGCTGCTGCCTCGACCGAATCGTCGGAGCTGGCGACCGCGTACAACCGATCGGCGAAGCTGCGCGACGGCCGTGGACGGATCGGTGCGCGCGGCTGCACGTAGTGCGGCCCGGCGCCCTCGATGAAGCCGGTCTCCAGCGCGTCCTTGACCATCTGCGAGCCCTCGTCGAATCGCTCGCGCGACTCCTCCATGTCGATGCCGAAGTGGCCGAACTCGCGACGCGACAACCCGCGACCCATCCCGAAGCGCATCCGCCCACCCGAAACCTGGTCGAGCAACGCCACCTTCTCGGCGACGCGGAGTGGTTCGTTCCACGGCATGATCACCGCCGCGGTGCCGAGATCGATCGTGCTCGTGCGGCCGGCGACGAACGCCAACCACTCGGTGTTGTCCGGGCAGAACGAGTAGTCGAAGAAGTGGTGCTCCACCGCCCACACGACGTCGAAGCCGAGCTCCTCGGCGAGCAGCGCGAGCCGCGTGTCCTCGTCGTAGACCTGGCTGTCGGTGATGCCCGGCCAGCCGTAGCTGGCGAACAGGGTCTGGATCCCCACGTCCATGACTGCAACCTACGGAGGCGCGTCGGCGAAGCTGCCATCGTGCTCACACCTCGCCTCCACGAGCTCGCTGCCGAAGCGAGCACCGCCCTGCGCCGCCGCAACGAGACGGTGTCCGTCGCCGAGGGTTCAGCGGGCGGCCTGATCTCGGCGACCCTGCTCTCCGTGCCCGGCGCGTCGGCGTACTACGTGGGTGGCGCGGTGGTCTACACGCGCGCCGTGGTGACCGCGTTCATGACCGGGCCCGTGACGCCGCCCGCACACATGCGCGGCGCGACCGAGGGCTTCGCCACCTTCCTCGCCGAGTCGGTGGCCGCGCAGCTCGGCTCGACGTGGGGCCTCGCCGAAGCGGGTGCCGCAGGCCCGCCGAACCCATACGGCGACCCGGCCGGCCACTGCTGGACGGCGGTGCACGGGCCGTCGAGCGCGACGCGCCACGTGCTCACCGGCAGCGATGACCGCGAGGACAACATGGTCGCCTTCGCCGTTGCCGCCCTCGAGCTCCTCGTCGAACAGCTCACCTGACCGCATCCGCCAAGGACACCCCACCGTTTGAACGCTGTGCCACCGTGGAGGTGGGCGAGCGATTGGTTACTTGCCCTTCTGGCCGGACGGTTCATCAGCCGGGTTGGGTGCGGCAACGGCGGTCGCTTGTAAAACGGAGCTGGCGATCAGCGCTGCGGCGATCATGAACGGTGACTTCTTCACGTCTCTCCTCGGGTTTCGAACAGGTGTCAATGCGGCCGGACGGTCTGATTGCGGCTCGCTTCGGGACTAGGGTCGGCATCTGAACAAGGCGGTTCACGATGTTGCGGCGAAATCGATTGGTTCTGGCCGCTGCGACGGCTCTCATCGTTTCTGTGTCGAGTTGTGACGGCAGCGGCGGCCCTTCCGCTTTCGACAAGGAGTCCGTGAGCGTCGTGGCTGCCGACCCGGTGTTCGTTGCCGAGCTTGATGGGTTTCGGCTGCACGGAGATCCGTCGAAGGCCCCGGGGCGAAGTGGCGGAGCGTTTGAGAGTCCGGGGAATGTTTCGCAGCGATGGGAGCTGGTGGACGGTTCAGGTGCCGACCTGCGAGCCTCCGTCGACGTTCTCGCCGAGTTGATGTTGGCTGATGGCTGGCTGGAGGGCTCGCAGTCGCCGACCCCGTCGACGCGAAGGCTGAGCAAGACGTTTCTCACTTCGGACGGAGACGTGCTCGATGGGTCCGCTGTCGTGAGGATCGACGACAACTCTGACGAGCTGGTGCTGGGAGTGACGGTGGAGTGACCACTCCTCGGCGCCGGGCTAGGTCCCCAAGACCGATTGCACGACGCTTTCGAGCTCGTGTTGAAAATCAGGATGTAGCGCGAGGTACTTCTGTTGCTCGTCTGCGGCAGCAATCCGTTCGGCATTCGTCTCGGCGGCGTCGCATGGGCCGGTTGCGGCGAGTACGGCACGCTCTTCTGCATTGAGCTTTGCGAGCTGAGACTCGGCGTCGGTGCTGGAGAGCGACCCTTCCGAGACACCGGTGATGATCTGGTTTGCCTTCGTCGACGCCGTGTTGTTCCATGCTGCGAGATCATCGGACGAGTACCCGGCCGCCGAGTAGCAGTCAGCCTGGGCATGTTGGGCGGCCCGGAAGTCTGCGCGTGCATGGACCGCATCTGCGACTGCTTGCTCTGCTGTCTGCATTGCCTCATCGAAAACGGTCACCGGGTTGGCGATGGCCACCGACGCCTGTTGCCAGCAGTCGCCCATGTCGGCGCTGAACTCGTCGTCTGTCCACAACACATCGACCGGATTTGCTCGGGCTGCAAGCACGGACCGGGCATAGTCGGCGAAGGTGACCGGGGCGTCAGTGGGGTGGGTTGCGTAGGCCGTCATCAGAGCATCGGATGGTTGCCAGCCGCGCAGTTCGAGGCATTGCCGGGCGATTGGGATGCGTCGATGTTCTGTGTCGCTGTTGATCGCGGCCGCCTCGTCTCCGAGAACCGCGTTCCTGAGCACGGTGAACGGCAACTCGGTCTCGTCGACGGTCGCAGCAGCACCCAATGTCGACGGCGGATCGGCGATGTTCGACGACACGGTCGGCTGCGCACCGCATCCCGCCATTGCGACCAGCGCTGTGCATCCAAGCAGAAGTTTGGTCTTCATGTTCGATCTCCGATGTCGTGATCTAGTAGCCGGCAGTCGAGAACCATGGGGTGACTGTGTTGTCGCTCCTGGTGAGGATCAGGTGCTTCGTCCCTGTCTTGAACGCCCAGCCGTAGTTGCCCGTCCCGTTCGTCATCGGCGTCATCACCCAGCTTCCGGACTCGTCGTGTTGCACCGCGACCCGGAATCCGTCGGTGTTGTTCAAGTCGTTGTAGTAGGCCCAGTAATCGCCGAGTCCGTCGCATGTGCCGGTGTTGGCGCCCTCGCGGCCCCACAGGGTCGAGTACCGGTAGGAGATGGTTGCGCCCGAAACGCAGTACGCCGACGCAGGCTGCGAGGCGATCGGCGACAGCGCCGTGAGTCCGGCGACGGCGAGAGCCGAGGCGAGCAGGCCGCCATACGTCCGCGCGAACGCCGAGCCTCGCACGCGGTGCCGGAACCTATGAGTCGGACAGTGTGGTCGCGTCGACATTGCCGCCGATGTCATGTGGTCTCCTTGCGAAGCTCTATCAACCGCTTCTGGCCGCCTCCCACTCAGTGTCTTCGCCCGCCGGAGTGTTCCGCCTTCCGCCCTCTTGTTCAGCCCGGGGACGTCGAAGGCGCCGGCCTTGCTGATCGACACGCCGCGGATGACGACGCCCTCTCCGACCTCGGTGCGAGCGACGGCAGAGCCGCTCTAGGCGACGACATCGGACGCCTTGCCATCTGCTGCGGTCATCCAGATCGGCGGAACAGTCGAGGGTCCAGCGACACTGAGTACGCAGGCAGGATTCGACGGGAAACGAGGTGTGCCTGTGATCAAGCGGCGTTGTGACCGTGTAGCGGACCGATGGATGGACGAGCGATTGCTCGAGACCGTCCGCAGGCGTGTCGAAGCTGGGGGCACTGTGCGCGCGTGCGCCGTGTTGATGGTCCCAGTTGAACGCGACCGATCCATGGTGGTGTTCGAGGGGTTCGCGGATTGCGACACGGCCCGCGCATTCGCGGACATCATGGCCAGAGATCCCGACCTCCATGCCGGTGGGGTGGTCCACGTGATGTCGGTAGCCGCGACCGGAACAATTCGGATCGAGACGACACTAGGTACCTAGCGGCGCCGCTCCCAGGCGCTCTGAGCGGCGCGGCGGTCGACACGATGGACAGCTCAGACGAGCAACAGTTACGTGGCCTGATTCGTGACTACGCGCGTCCGCTCGGGTGGTTCATCGCCCAACGCGAACTCGACTCGATGGTTGGCGAGGAACTGCTCGCCGACGTCTTCGAGTTGGCCTACCAGCACCTAGCCGAACTTGCCACATTGAACGCGTCCCAGGTGCGCTCCTGGTTGACACGCACAGCATCGAATCTCGTGGCGAACGAAACGCGACGTGGAGCAACTAGAAGGCGGCTTCTCGATCGGCTCGGAGCACACCCTGACGTCGTGAGCGAGTCCCCGGAGGACGGACACATCGCTGCTTTCGATCGACACGAGCGCGGCGCCAGCGTCCGTCAAGCGCTCGACAAACTCGCCCCCGAGTATCGGACCGTGCTCTCGTACGCCGCCACTGGAGACAACGGCCCTGCCATCGCCGCCCGCCTCGGGGTCAGTCATCAGGCCGCCCGGACACGCCTGATGCGAGCCCGGGCTGCGTTCGTTCAAAATCTCGATGACCCGACTTTCCGTCGGCCACCAACGTGAAGCGACCGAACCGTTCCCTGAGCGACGTCGTCCCCGTGAAGCTAAGGCCGAGCCAGCGGTGGCAGATCGATTCCTGCGTCGACCGCCGCCTCCTCCAGCTGTAGGTAGTACTCCCGGTAGGGATAGAGCCCGAATGCGGATGATCGCATGGCGGCTCGTGAGATTGTTCGCCGCTTGGCGGAGTCGGTCCGCGTCAGCGAACAGTGCCTGAGCCGTGCCGACGGGGCGCAGGTTGACAGTGCGTCGCGGTTCGATGTTGGGCCGTGGAATCGCGACGACACCGTCGGGATCTATTCCCCGTTCTCGGAGATGGTCTCGGATTCGAGAATTCTCCCACGTCAGTCGGTCGAGTTGAGCCCCGCGGACTCGGTCCGTATCGGCTGGGTTGGTCGCGTCCAGCCGGCCGACGCCCTGGACGTGGACATTGTCGAGGGCATCGGCGGCTGCCGCCTTCGCTGTCTTCCCAAATCGTAGGTAGTGCTTTTGAACGACCTTGGGGTCAGCCCACCTGCCGATCTTCGCGACGAACGCCAGGTCGACTCCAGCGTCGAGCAGCAGCACGGCTCCGCTAGCGAAACGCTCGCCGCTGATGAGTCGGAGACGAGAAAGCGCATTCGGCGCTCCCCAGGTTCGAGGCTACGCCACCACCGCGTCGCCGGAGCCTTGCACGCCGAACCCGCACGTCGTACTCGGCGCTCGCCAGCCTCCACCGAACAAGTCCCGATGCGCTCGAAAGGTACCCGACTGCGGTGAGCGCGATCTGGCTCACATACCTCGCGAGCAGGGCAATGAGGTTGATCACCGCCACAACGCTCCCGGCTGTCTGATAGCTCGTCCGAGGGTCGTCACTTGAGACCGCGACGGTACGGCAGCGACCTCGGAACGCAACCCGCAGCTGAGCGAGATCCGAGTCCAGGCTCGCCTCGTCACGGGCCGAGACGAGGTGCCCTTCCATGGACCGGAACCCTATTGCCCTTGATCCTTGTCCTGCGCGCGGGGGTGTGAAAAGGGAACGACGGTCGACTACGGCAGCTCGTCGAGCGCGGTCTTGGCCTTGTCGCGCTTGGCCTCTGCGCGCGCCAGCTCGGCCTGTGCCTTGTCGACCACCTTGCGCGCCGTGGCCACGACCCGCTCCGCCTCGTCCAGCGTGGTCGTCGCTCGTGCACGCGCGGCGATGCGGCGTTCGCGCTCGCGTGCTTCGGCGGCAGACGCCTTTGCCTTCGGGGTCGCCTCGGGAGCAGCGGCCTTCGTCGGCTCGAGGGGCACGCGCCGCAACTTGGCGCTGCCGCGCTTCTGCGGCTTCGGGGTCACTCGCCGCGCCGGCGCCGGTGAACCGGCGAAGAGCTCGCTCGGCTCACCCGGCTTCGTCGAGCCGATGATGCCCAGCACCAACAGGTGCACCCCGGCCTCGTTCGTCAGGCCGCGCAACGTGGAGCGGATCTCGTCGCGTTGCGTCGGATTGGCGTGCCCGTCCGGCAACCGTTCGGCAGCCGCGTCGATCAACGCTTCGGTGGCGTCGCGGAGATCGACCGTCGCGCTGCGCAAGGCGTCGGCGCTGCCGCCGCCGATCGCCTCCGACTGTGCCGCGGTGATCGCTGCCACCGCGCCGGCGAAGAAGTCGACCACGTCCGGCACCTCCGCAGCGGCCATGTTCAGCGCGTGCTCGCCGAGCTTCGGGCGGGCCAGTGCCTTCACCGCGGCCGCCTCCTCGGCGCGCTTGTCGGCCTTCAGCGCCTTCACCAGCGCGTCGCGCGCGGCGATGAACTCCCCCGGTGCTAACCGGTACAGCGCCACCGCTTCGTCGAGCATCCGGTCAGCATGCCAGTTGCCGCTTGACCCTCACACCGTGTCAGGGCTCAGACTGGGTCACGTCATGTACACCATCGGAGACTTCGCCAACCTTGGCCGTGTGTCGGTGCGGATGTTGCGCCACTACGACGCCATCGGCCTGTTGCCACCCGCGCAGATCGACGCGGCCAACGGCTATCGCTGGTACTCGGCCATGCAACTGCAGCGGCTCAACCGCATCGTCGTCCTCAAGGACCTGGGGTTCACGCTCCAACAGGTGCAGCGGATCGTCGACGACACCGTCACGGCGGAGGAGCTGCGCGGCATGCTGCGCCTCCGTCGCGCCGAACTCGAGCTGCAGATCAACGCCGACGCCGAGCGGCTGGCCAGGGTCGAGGCGAGGCTCCTCACCATCGAAAGCGAACACACCATGGCCCACGACGTCATCATCAAGCAGATCCCGCCGGCGCGTGTGGCGGAGGTGACCGCCATCGCTGCCAGCTTCGACCCGCAGGACATCGGTCCGGTGATCCAGCCGATGTACCCGCTGCTGGAGGGGCTGCTCGCGGCAACCAAGCAGCAGGTCGAGGGGCCCGGCATCGCCTACTACGACCAGCTGCCCGCCGACGCCGGTGTGCGCATCCACGCCGCGCTGTTCACCGGTGACCACGAGGTCGACGTCGAGGGCGTCGACGTGGCCATCCTGCCCGGCATCGAAGCAGCGACGATCGTTCACCACGGCCCGATGGAGCAGATCGAGCCGGCGTACCAAGCCCTCCTGCGCTGGATCGACGGCGAGGGCCTTCGTGCCGTCGGCCTGGCGCGCGAGCTCTACCTCGACTGCCCGATGGATCGCCCGCAGGACTGGGTGACCGAGCTGCAGATCGAGATCGCCCGCTGACCTCGCCGAGTTGGATGTCTGTCGGCTCGATATTCGAGCCGACAGACATCCAGTTGGCTGCGTACGGTTCGGCGCATGCGTGAGCTGGCGATCGTCACCCGGATGCGAGCCGAGTTGACCGCGGCGATGAAGCGTCGCGACCGCGCCGCCATGGCAGCACTGCGCGAGGGCCTGGCCGCACTGGAGAACTCGGCGGCTCCACCGATCGACAGCGCGCCGCCCGAAGTCCGCGGCACCCTCGAACAGCACGAGCGCATCGAGCTCACCGTCGGCGACGCGATCGCGGTCATCGACGCCCTGATCGCCGACCGAGAGCACACCGTCGCGGTGTTCGAAGCGAACGACAAGCCCGACGAAGCCGACGCCCTTCGCGCCGAAGTCGCCATCCTGCGTTCCGTGGTCACCTGACGAGAGGTACGTTCGGAGGCATGACGGCTCCGCTCTCCATCCATGAACCGACGGGCGACGTGCGAGGTGGTGTCGTCGTCATCCAGGAGGCGTTCGGCGTCAACGAGCACATCGAGGACATCGCCGCCCGCCTCGCCGCGGAGGGCTGGTTGGCCATCGCCCCGCACCTGTTCCATCGCACCGGCGACCCGAAGTTCGGCTACGACGACTTCAGCGAGGTGATGGAGCACATGAAGGCGCTCACGGCCGACGACATCCGCGCCGACGTCGACGATGCGATGGCGTCGATGCTCGAGCACGGCATCGCCGCGACGGCCACCGGCATCGTCGGGTTCTGCATGGGCGGCACGGTCGCGTTGGCCACCGCGGCCGAGCGCAAGATCGGCGCCGCAGTCACCTTCTACGGCGGCGGCCTCGCCGAGGGCCGCTTCGGCCTGCCGTCAGGGATCGAGTCGGCGCACCACCTGCGCGCCCCGTGGCTGGGGCTCTACGGCGACCTCGATCAGGGCATCCCGATCGACGACGTCGAGCACCTCCGCGCCGCCGCGCAGACCAGCGGGCAACCGACCGAGGTGGTCCGCTTCGCCGACGCCGCGCACGGCTTCAACTGCGACCGCCGCGGCAGCTACCACGAAGCGTCGGCCGACGACGCGTGGCGCCGCACGCTGACCTGGTTCAACAACTACCTCTTCGGCTGAGGCAGGTCCAGCGCTGCGTCGAAGCAGTAGAGCACGACGCCTTCGCCGGCAGTGCTGCGGACGATCACGATCCAGCCGGACGCGTCGTCCCAGCGGATCGAGCACAGCGCGGCGACGGTGATGTGCCGTGGCCACAGCAGCTTCAGCCGAAGCCGTTCGCCGCTGTCGAGCACGAGGATGAAGCGGTCGCCGCAGAAGCCGGTCATCGATTCCTGGATCGCCAACGGACCACGGCGCAGCCGCTCCGACAACCGCTCGATGCGCAGCAGGTTGATCGCGCCGCGGTGCTCGCGAGCCATCGCTCGCAGCTCGAGGCGTTCGTCGACGTGCTCGTCGACGTGGTCCTGGCGCGGGTGCAACATGCTCATGGCCGCACCCCCCGCCTCAGCTCGCCAGACAGACCGTGTTCTTGCCGGAGCTCTTCGCCTGGTAGAGCGCCTCGTCGGCGCGACGGGCCAGCACGGCGGGGATCAGCGGGTGCGCCCCGACGGCGACGCCGACCGATGCGCCGACACGCAGGTGCAGACCGTTGGCGATCAACGGCACACGGACGGCGCGGACGATGCGATCACCCACGGCCCGTCCGTGCGCCGGATCACTGGTTCCCGCGCACACCACGGCGAACTCGTCGCCACCGAGCCGACCGACGATGTCGTGCGGGCCGATCACGCTGGCGATCCGTCGGCCCACCTCCTTGAGCACCATGTCGCCGACCGGGTGACCGTGCTGGTCGTTGATCGGCTTGAAGTCGTCGAGGTCGATGTACAGCAGCACGAGGTCGCCGGACGCCAGCTCGTCGAGCCGGCGGGCGAACTCGGCCCGGTTGGCCAGTCCGGTGAGCGGGTCGTGCGCCGCTGCCCAGCGCAGGCTGCGCTTGGTGCGGTGGTCGGCGATGGCCAGTGCGGCCAGTCGCAGGGCGACATGCACCGGTGACTGCTCCGGCGCCTGGAAGTCCACGGTCGACGAGCCCCAGGCGACCATCGCTCCGATGATCTCCGGGCCCGTCGGCGCTTCGATCGGCATGATGAACGCGCCGCGGAACCCGGCGGCGAGCGCGATCGGCCCGGCGCCGTTGAGCATCGGGTCGTCGAGGTCGGTGATCACCGTGGGGCGGCTGATGCCGTGCGACCAGACGACGCGGGCGACGTCGGCGAGGCGAGCGTCGAGCGGCGCTTCGCCGTCTGCGGAGACCACGACGATCCGTTCGCCGTGCTTCCACGCGATCGCACTGCGCACCTCGCCGCCGCCCATCGAGCGATCGGTGAGCCGCGCGACGACCGGCACCACTTCGTCCACCTCGGCACCCGAGCCGAGCATCTCGATCGCCCGGGCGAGGTCGCTGCGGTCGCGCACCCGCCGGCACGTGCACAGCACGCCCTGCACATCGCCGTCGTCGAGGTGGTTGAACGTGGTGGTCTCGAAGACCTGGTACTTGCCGTGCACGTCGATGACCCGGATGTCGGCCGACTCCGGTGCGAACGACGGGTCGAGGCCTTGGTGGTCGCCGCCCTGCATCACCTGCATCATCGTCTGGAGGACCAGCTCGAGGTCGTCGGGGTGGACGAACTCGGTGCCGTTGCGGCCGGTCACGTCGTCCCAGCCGAGGATGCGCGTCAGCGACTCGCTGTGCCAGATGATGTCGAACTGCTCGTCGAGCAGGAGGGTGTACTCACCCTCCTTGCGACTCATCGAATTCAGGGCTCGCAGTGCAGCGTCCACACCACACCTTCGGCGTCCGGGACCGCCGACTTGAGGGGGAAATCGCATCGCTGTCGTTCAACCCGTCCTCGGCGGGTGACCAACCTGCGCATCCCCCTCGGCGGGACAGGTGCAGACTCGCGCAATGGCTCGCTACAGCAACCCGTGGGGACATCATCCGGCCGTCCGCAAGGGTGACGATCTCAGCCCCGGAGAGCGAGCCGCCGACTCCGTGCGCAACCGGATGGGCTCGTGGGGCTTCGTCGGTGGGTTCCTGCTCTTCATGGGCCTGTGGATGGTCGCCAACACGTTGCTGCACCTCGGCAAGGGCGACGGCTTCGACCCCTACCCGTACATCCTCCTCAACCTGATGCTGTCGATGGTCGCCGGCCTGCAGGGTGCGATCCTGCTCATCGCCGCCAAGCGCTCGGACCAGGTCGCCGCCGAGGTGTCGCAGCACACGCTCGGCAACACCGAGACGCTGCGCTCGCTGCTGCAGCGCAACACCGACCTCACCGAGGCGATCGAGTCGCTCACCCGCCAGGTGCACGAAGCGATCTGCGCCAACGCGGCGGCGCAGTCGTCGGCGAAGCCCGCCGAGTAGCCGATGGAGACGATCGCCGACCTCATCAACGCGCAGGCGCGCCGCTACGGCGGCTACGTCGCCGTGCACACGTCCATCCACGGCACCGACGATCCGGACGCGATCGCCGATCAGGTCACCGACGTGTGCCGGCTTGCGTTCGCTGCTTCACCGAGGCGCGCTCTGTTCCACAGCGCGTCGGTCGGCAGCGTCACCGGCGTCGAGCTGACCACCGGCGACGAGGTCGTCGTGAAGTGCTACCAGCCGCGGTGGTCGGCAGCGTTCCTCTCTTCGGTGAGCGCCACCCAATCAGCGGTCGCGGCCGCGGGGCTGCCGTGTCCGCAGCCGCTCGCCGGTCCGCTGCCGTGTGGCCTCGGTCTGGCGACGGTGGAGACGTACGTCGCCGATCCCGGCATGCCGGCGACGTTCGGACACGCGCACCTGGTCGCTTCGGCCGCCGGGTTCGCCACGGTCGTCGACGCCTGCGCGTCGTTGCCGCCACTGCTCGGTCATCCGCTGCACAGCGAGATCGACGAGCTGTACCCCGAGCCGCATTCCCCGATGTTCGACTTCGTCGCCACTGCGGCGGGCGCGGAGTGGATCGACGAGCGCGCCGCCCTCGCCAAGCCGCTCCTCGAGCTCGGCACCCGCGGCATCGCCCACGGCGACTGGGCGGCGCGCAACGTACGGCTCTCGCCGTCGGGTGTCGCCGCCATCTACGACATGGACAGCCTGGCGACGATGTCGATCCCGGTGGCGATGGGTCAGGCCGCGGCAACGTGGCGAGCGACGGGCGAGGCGACCGATGCATCGATGCCCGGCTTCGACGAGATCATCGAGTGGCTCGACCAGTACCCGCGTCCGCTCACCGCGGAGGATCGTCGCATCGCCATCGCCGGCGCGCTCTACGTCGTGGCGTACTCGGCGCGCTGCGAGCACGCCATCGATCCACACGAGCGCGAGCGCATGAACGGTCGCGCCGTGCTGCGCGTCGACGGCGATCGGTTCGCTGCCGCGTTGCGTGCGTGAGTCGCGCTGGCGCGCTGTGCGCCACACCGCGCGAGTGATCACACGCGATCTTGAACGTTGGTGTGGCACCCAACACACAGCCGGCAACGAGCGTGTGAACAGACGGTGTGATCGGTCAAGTCGACGGCGGTTCGCGCCCGATGACTCGGCATGGACACGATGCATCCCGCCGCAGCAAGTCCGGACACGAGAGCAGATCACTGGTTCGACGACGTCCTCGTCGTTCCCGATCGACTGACGACCGCAACGCAGTCGCGCATCGGCGCGGTCGCCGTGCTGTCCGTCGCCGTGCTCGTGATCGCCAACGCCGTGCGCGCCGGCACCTCCGGGTCGTCAGTCGCCGTCGCCGCGGCGATCTCGCTCGCCATCAGTGTCATCCGCTGGACGCCGACCAGCGACCACGACGTGCAGCGACCGATGCCCGCATCGGTGAACGCGCTCACGCTCGCCGCTGTCGTCGAGCTGGCGCTGCTTGCACTCGCCGAGCCCACGCGAGTGTCGACGCTGGCCGGGCCGATGGTGACCGCATCGTGCCTGTCCGTGTACTTCGCCTGTTGGGGCTTCCGCTCGCTGTACTTGCTCCGACGCGTCGTGCTGCTGAGCGTCCTGTGCTGGACGCCGGTGGCCAACGGCGTGCACGAGGTGATGGGCCGCTCGCTGCAGCAGCTCTCCGACCTCGTGTACCAACGGTTGGCCGCGCTGCCGCTGCTGGAGGTCGGCGACCACCCGTGGCGTCTCTACTCGGCGATGTCGTATCGCGGCACCGGCGTGGTGATCGCCGTCGCGGTCATCGGCGTCGCCGCCGCCCGGCGGCGAGTGACGGTCGGCTTCGCCGCGCAGCTCGCGGCGACCGGGTTCATCGCCCTGATCGTCCACCACGCGCTCGTGCTCGCTGCACCGATCGACCAGTACGACTCGGGCTGGTTTGCTCGACTCGTGACGACGCCGTGGACCGGCATCGCGATCGGCGGCGCAGCGGTCGCGATCGTCGCCGCTGCCAGTGCGCTGCGTGGCGGACCGGGGGAGCAGGAGCACACGAGCGGCGCGTCGAGCGTCGTCGCTGATCGCGATCCCGTGATCTTCGGGGTGCATCGCGGCGGAGGCGCCGGGCTCCCGCTCGTGCGGCTGATGCAACGCTGCGCGATCGCCGCGCCGGTGATCCTCCTGGCGGCCGTCATGACGAGCGGGCGATGACGATCGAGCTCGCCGCGCCGGCGAAGTACAACCTCCCTCCCGACGACGACGAGCTGTGGTCCTACGCCCGCGGACGCGGTCGCCTCTTCCTCCAGTTCTCGTCGATCAGCCGGCTCTTCCTCGGCACCGCGCTCGTCTACCTCTCGCTGCGCGGCCAGTGGCTGCTCCTGCTGCTGCCGTTCGCCGTGATGATGGTGCTCGGCGCGTTGATCTCGTTGGTGTGGAGCACGCAGGTGCCGGCGTTCGACGCGATCGATCATCGTGTCCGCGTGCGCGCCGGCGGTGTGCCGTCGACGTCCGTCGACATCTTCATCACCACGTGCGGCGAGGACCCGGCGGTCGTGGAGAACACGATCTGGCGCGCGGTCAGCCTCGAGCACGACGGCCGCGTGCGCGTGCACGTGCTCGACGACAAGGGCTCGCCCGAGGTGCAGCACTTCGCCGAGACGTGGGGTGCGATCTACCTCCACCGTCCGAACCGCGGGTGGATGAAGAAGGCCGGCAACCTGCACCACGCGTACCAACGGTCCGACGCCGACTTCATCGTCGTGCTCGACGCGGACTTCGCCGTGCGGGCCGACTTCCTGCGCCACACCCTGCCGTACTTCCGTGACGAGTCCGTGGGCATCGTCCAGACGCCGCAGTTCTTCCGGGTGTCGAAGCACAACTGGGTCGAGCGCGGCGCCGCCGCGCAGCAGGAGCAGTTCTACCGGATCGGTCTGCGCGCTCGCGATCGACGCGGCGGAGCGATCTGCGTCGGCACCAACGCGGTGTACCGCAGGGCTGCGTTGGACGAGCGCGGCGGGATGGCGCTGCTCGAGCACTCCGAGGACCTCTTCACCGGCATGAAGGTGCTCGACGCCGGCTACCGCGTCACGTACCTGCCGATGGTGCTCGCCGCGGGTTCGGCGCCGTCCACCACGAAGGCGCTCGCGTCGCAGCAGTACCGATGGGCGCGAGGCAACTTCGCGCTTGCCGGCACACCGCTCTTCAAGCGATTGCGACTGACACCGATGCAGCGCCTGTCGATCTGGGACGGCTGGATCTTCTACGTCACCAGCGCGCTGAGCCCGATCGTCGCCGTCGTCGCCCCGCTGGTCACCCTTGCCGAGGCGCCCGAGGCGATCTCCCTCGCGCCGACGCTGATGCTGCTGCCGGCGCTGATCACCGAGTTCGTGCTGCAGCCGCGCTGGCTGTTCATGTCCGATGGCCAGGCGTCACGACGCGTCGGTCTGATCTCGCAGATCGCCCACCTCTACGCGTTGCGCGACCACCTGTCCGATCGGGAACAGGAGTGGGTGCCGACCGGCGACGTCGGTGGCGGTGGCAAGCGACAGGCCACCGACCGCATCCCCGAGCTGATCGCCGCTGGCGGGATGTGGGCGTTCCTGGCAACGGCAGCACTGCTCGGCCTCCGCGTCGCCGGAGGCTTCTCCATGCTCGACCTCGCGCCGGTTGCGGTGCTCGCGGTCGTCGCGCTCGCGACGGCGCTCACCGTGACTCGACCGGCCGAGCGGATCGAGCTCTCGCCGTCAGCGTCCGCCTCCAAGGCCGACGGCCGAGACGGCTACCTCGACACCGTTCGAGCGCTGTCGATCATCCGTGTGCTGTTCTGGCACACGCTCGGCTTCTGGTGGATCTCGTGGACGTTTGCGGCGATGCCCGCGGTGTTCTACGTGTCCGGCGCGGTGTTTGCCAAGAGCCTGGCGAAGAAGACGCCGTGGGAGGTGGTGCGTGCCCGTGTGAAGCGGCTGCTGCCGCCGTACGGCGTGTTCATCGCGGTGTCGCTCGCAGCCGTCGCCATCGCCAGGCCCTCGACGTTCCGCGACCGTTCGATGGACGTCGCCAGTTGGATCATCCCGTATCGCAGCCCGGCGCCGCTGCCGTGGGAGGAGGGCTGGCTGTCGACGCCGCTCTGGTTCCTGCGCGCCCTGCTCGTGGTGCTGCTGCTCGTCCCGCTGGCGATGCGCGTCGCACGGTGGGCATCGCCGGCCGTGTGGGCAGCCGCCTGGGTGGCGGTGCTCGTCGGGTGCGATGCGCTGGTCAGCCACCAGACCTCGGAGATGACCACGGCGATCTGGCGTGGCATCGGCGACCTCGCTTGCTTCGGCGGCTTCTTCGCTCTCGGCATCGTCGTGCACCACCGCCGCTCGCTGATGAGCCGGCGCGATCGCGCCCGCCTGCTCGCCGCCGCGGTGGCGGCGACCGCAGCAGCGACGTGGATCTCGCCACCGCCGAAGATGGTGGTCAACAACTCCAACCTGTCGATGGCGCTCGTCGGGATGTGCTGGCTGCTCGTGGTGCTGCTGTTCGAGGACGAGATCCGCCACGCCGGCTCGATCCCCGGTGTGCGCCGTGTGCTCTCGTGGGTGACCGAACGATCGATGACCGTGTACCTCTGGCACACGCTCGTCATCTGCGTCACGTACTACCTCGTGGGCGCGCCGACCGAGCTCAACGACTTCCTCGTGTTCGCCGTCGTGTTCGCCGTCCTGCTGACCTTCGTCGTCGCGACAGCGCACCCGTTCGAATCGTTCGGCGGGCGGGGCACGGTCCGGCTTCGCAAGTCGGGGATGGTGCTGTGGGTCGGGTTGCTGCTCGTGCTCACGACGCAGCCGACGCTGTTCCCACGTCAGACCGAGGCGGTCGGCCCGCCGGCGCCATCCGGTCGCCCGGCGGTCGGCGGTGGCAGTGAGGATCCGGCGGTCCTCGCCGCGATCAGCGGACCGACGCTCAGCGCCGAGGCCTGGCTGAAGGGCCGCCGCGTCGACTCGGCTGCGGTCGCGCTGCGCGGTGGCGACGGCAACATCACCCAGGCGGTGCGACTCGGGGCGACGGGCGACCTCGACGTCGACCAGCAGTTCGAGGTGCTCAGCGTCAGCAAGACGATGGTCTCTGCCGCGGCGTTGCAGCTGGTCGAGTCGGGACAGCTCTCGCTCGACGACCCGCTGCCGCCGATCGACGGCCTGCCCACCGCGCTCACGTCGAAGGAGACGCTGCGCCGCTTGCTCGCCCACGCCAGCGGGCTCGTCGACTACCGCGAGTCCTCGCACTACCGCACCGACGCGATCATGGATCCGCGCCAGGCGGTGATGGTCGCGTGGCAGGACAGCGACCCCACGATCACCGAGGTCAACTACTCGGCGACGAACTACTTCGTCGTCGGGTTGCTGATCGAACAAGTCACCGGCCAGTCGTTGGCGCAGGTGCTCACCGAGCGCTTCTTCGTCCCCCTCGGGCTGACGCACACGGAGATGGTCGACAACACGCGTGAGGGCTTCGTCGGCTTCGCCAGCGGTGGCGTCGTGTCGACGCTCGACGACGTCGCCGCGTGGTACGACGCGCTGGTCCGGCGCCGCGTGGTGCTGTCGCCGGCGATGCTCGACGAGATGATCTGGGGCGGTGCTCAGTACACCGCCGGTGGTGGGCTCGGGGCCTGGCGACACTGCCCGTGCACCGCGGCGACTGCGGCAGATCCGATGCCGTGGCTGTACGTGTTCCACGATGGCGGAGACGTGCGCGTCGCCTACGTGCCGAGCAAGGACGTGGTGATGGCGATGCGCTTCAGCACGCCGCTCTACGGACGGATGCACATCGTCGACGGCATCGACGACTTCATGTTCGCCGTGCTCGCCGATCACTGGACCGCGCCGCCGAAGCGAGACGTGGTGACGACGTGGCCAGTCGTGCTGCGCGTCTGAGGTCGATCGCCCTCGCGGTGGTCGTGGCGTTGGTCGTCGGAGCGTGCGCGGATGCGACGAGCTCGTCGCCGTCGGGTCCGTCGGTGTCGGTCGCCTCAGCGGTGCCGACCGCCGCCCCGACATCGAGCACGTCGTCGACCAGCACGACATCGAGCGCGACGACCACGACGACCGCCGCCCCGACGACCACGCTGCCGCCCGAACCGGTGTGGGCGGACGAGTTCGACGGTGCCGTCGGCGCGTTGCCCGATCCGGCGAAGTGGCGCTTCGAGATCGGCGGCAACGGGTGGGGCAACCGCCAGCTGGAGCACACCTCGGACCGCGCCGCGCGACTGGATGGTGGCGGCCACCTCGTGATCACTTCGCAGCCGGCACCGCCCGACCTCGGCGCGACGTGCTGGTACGGGCCGTGCCGATACGAGTCGGCGCGGCTGAGCACCGAGGGGCTCTTCGCCCAGGAGCACGGCCGCGTCGAGGTGCGGCTGGGCCTGCCGGGCGGCGAGGCGACGTGGCCGGCGGTGTGGATGCTCGGCGCCAACCGAGCGGAGGTCGGCTGGCCGAACTGCGGGGAGATCGACATCGTCGAGCACATCGGCCGGCGCGGTGGCGAGGTGCAGGGCGTGGCGCACGCGCCCGGCTACTCCGGTGAAGCCGGGATCATCGGCCGCACCCAGCTGCTCGACGTGGCTGCGTTCCACGTCTTCGCCATCGAGTGGGATCACGACGCAGTGGTGTGGAGCGTCGACGGGCGCGTCTTCCACCGCATCGATCGCGACCGCGTCGCCAGCTGGCCGTTCGACCAGCCGTTCTTCCTGATCATGAACGTCGCCGTCGGCGGCACCCTCGGCGGTGACCCTGGCCCCGCGGATGCCCAACCCCAGCACCTCGTCGTCGACTACGTCCGCGTCTACCGGTAGTCAGCCCGCTTCGTCGAGCGTGGCGAGGTAGGGCTCGACCTGCGCGAGCAGTTCGTCGAAGCGGTCGCGCGGGGCGATGAACGTGGCGACCGCGAAGCCGCCGGGGAGCCGCACGACGTACGCGACGGCCTCGAGGTCGATCCCGGCCTGGCCGAACGTGTAGTCGATGAAGCCGGCGTCGGCGCGTCCGTCGCGCTCGATCACCCCGTTCGCGTGCACCTCGGCGGAAGCGACCAGCTTCGGTGCGTTGACCACGGACGCGTCGACGTACGCCTGGAGCGACATCGCCGGGGTCGTCTCGACGAACACGTTGACGTTCGGCGCGAACCCGTCGCGAGCCGATGCCACGGTCCACGCCTGCGGTGCGAACGAGATCGTCAACTCCGCCTCTTCCCACGTGCCGGGGATGCTCATCGACCATCCCTCGGTCCGCTCGGTGAAGACCGCTCCGTCAGCGGCGGCGTCCGGACGCGCGCCCGGCTGGTTTGCGTTGACGCGATCCGCCGAGTCGCCGCCGATCAACCACCGAACTGGATGTCTGACGCGCGGCTGTGCCGCGTCTGGGACATCCAGTTAGGCGGTGGTGCCGTCGAGGATCTGGACCATCGACAGATCGCTGCTGAAGTCGAGCGCGTAGTCGCCGCCTTCGCGGCCGATGCCGCTGATGCCGATGCCACCGAACGGAGCGGTGAGGTCACGGATCAGGAAGGTGTTGATCCACACCGTGCCGGCGCGCACGGCGCGACCCACGCGCTCGGCGCGCTCGTGCGAGCCGGTGTAGACGATGCCGGACAGGCCGTACGGCGTCGAGTTGGCCAGCCGGATCGCGTCGGCTTCGTCGGTGAAGGTCTGGAACGTCAGCACCGGGCCGAACACCTCGAGCTGCACGATCTCGCTGTCGTTGCTGCGCGGCTCGACCAACGTCGGCTCGTACCACAGGCCACCGTCGCGCCACACGTGACCGCCACGCACGATCGTGTCGCCGGCCTCACGGGCCCGAGCGACGAAGCCGTCGACGCGAGCGAGGTGATCCGGGTGGATCATCGGCGAGATCGTCGTCGCTGGATCGCGCGAATCGCCGAGCACCTGCGCGTCGGCGTAAGCGTGGAACCGCTCGAGGAACTCGCTGCGAATCGAGTCCTCGACGAGGATGCGCGTCCCGGCCAGGCACACCTGACCGGAGTCGTCGTACTGCCCGGCGGCCTTCTTCGCCGCGGCGTCGAGGTCGGCGTCGGCGAACACGATCAGCGGGCCCTTGCCGCCGAGCTCGGCCGTGAACGGCACGAGGTTCTTCGCCGCGGCGATGCCGATGTGCCGACCGGTCTCCGGTGAACCGGTGAAGCTGATCCTGCGCAGTCGCGGATCGGCGACCAGCGCAGCACCGACCTCCTCACCGATGCCCTGCACGATGTTGAACACGCCCGGCGGCACGCCGGCCTCGTCGGCCAGGTCGGCCAGCATCGAGCACGACAGCGGCGACCACTCGGCCGGCTTGAGGATGACGGTGTTGCCCGCCGCCAACGCTGGCGCGCACTTCCACGTGCTGAGCATGAACGGCGCGTTCCACGGGGTGATCACCACGGTCGGCCCGGCCGGGTGGCGGATGACCCGGTTGTGCGTGCCGTTGCTGTCCCACACGCGCTCCTCGTACTGCTCGGCGAGGTCGGCGTAGGCGCGGAAGTTGCGGGCGCCGCGCGACAGCACGCGCAGCCGAAGGCTCTCCTCCAGCATCGCCATGTCGAGGCACTCGACCGTGGCCAGCGACGGCACGTTGGCGTCGATCAGATCGGCCAGCCGGCGCAGGATCTCCCCGCGGCCGTGCACGCCGAGCGCAGCCCACGCCGGGAACGCGTCGACCGCAGCGGTGACTGCAGCTTCGGCCGTGGTGGCGTCGCCGCGTGCGACGTCGGCGAGCACCATCGACCAGTCGAGGGGCGAGCGATCCTCGAACGTGGTCGGTGAGCCGACGCGCTCGCCGCCGATGTAGTGCTGCGTGCTGACGTGGATGCCGCCGACGTCGGTGCGCCCGTCGCCGGGTTCGTGGAAGAGGCTCATCGCGCCCTCACTCCTGCACGAGCGGCTTGACGACCGGGAACGGCAGCTCGCTGCGATCGGTGGCGTTGGGGCGACGCTGTCCGCGGAATTCCCAGTCGCCGCCCAGCGCGGTGGACAGCACTTCCTCGGTCTCGGTCGGCTGTGCACCGATCTCGTTGCTCACCGGTGTCGGCCCCTCGACGATCGTGTTGGTCAGCGTGCCGAGCCCTTCGACCTCGACGCTGACGACGTCGCCCGGCTGCACCGGGCGGGAGAACGCCGGTGTCCCGGAGAGGATGATGTCGCCGGGAACGAGCGTGATCAGTCGGGCGAGGTCGGCGACGAGGTAGTGCATGTCCCACGCCATCTCGGCGGTGCTGCCGTCCTGGCGCACCACGCCGTTGACGGTGGTGCGGATCCGCTTGTCGTGGAAGTCCCAGTCGGTCACGAGCCCGGGCCCGATCGGACACAGCGTGTCGGCGCCCTTCACGCGCAGCATCGAACCCGAGTCGGTGTCGCGGAAGTCGTGCAGCCCGTAGTCGTTGGCCACCGTGTAGCCGGCGATGTACGCACCGGCCTCGGCGTGCGACACGTTGCGGCACGTGCGTCCGATGACGATGGCCACCTCGCCCTCGTAGTTCAGCCACTTCAGGTTCGACGGTCGCACGACGCCGGCGCCGTGCGCGTTGAGCGCGGAGATCGGCTTGTGGAAGTAGGTCGGCGCGGGCGGCAGCGACACACCGAACTCGCGGACGCGCGACACGTGGTTGAGGTGGCAGCAGAGGATCTTCGTCGGCTCTACCGGAGGCAGGTGCACGGCCTCGTCGACACCGACGGTGCGGCCGTCGCGAGCGACCAGTTCGTCGCCCTCGCGCACGACGATGGTGGGGTAGCCATCGAGCAGGATGCGTCGTACTTCGGTCACGGGGCGCCCTTCCAGTGCTGCGTTCGGCAGCGGCAAAGTCGTTAGGCCCCAAACGATAGTGTGCGCACATGAGCGCTGAACACGAGCCCGGTGCGTTGGAGGGCTTCGTCTTCCCACGCACCGCGAGCGGGGCGTCGTCCATCCTGCCACCCCCGCCGTGGCACTACAGCGGCGATCTGATGACGGTCGAGTACCGCACCGATCCGTCGCGCGTCGCCGAGCTGCTGCCCGAGCCGCTGACCCTCGTGCCCGACGATCAGGACCCAGGCGCCGTGGCGATGATCTTCGCCGACTGGCAGAGCTGCGGGCCCGACTTCAGCGAGCTCGACGACCCTGTGCGCGCGCAGTACAAGGAGGCGTTCATCGTCGTGCGCTGCCAGTACGAGGGCCGCATCTTCAGCCGCTGCGTCTACATCTGGGTCGACAAGGACTTCGCCATGGTGCGCGGCCACTTCCAGGGCTACCCGAAGAAGCTCGGCAGCATCTGGATGACTCGTCCGGTCACCATCGGCAAGGCCGGTCCGCGAGTCGCTCCCGGTGGACGCTTCGCCGGCACGGTGGCGTACCAGGATCGGCGCATCGTCGACGCCCGCGTCACGCTGCGCGAGGAGTCGGCGGGCAACGGCTTCGTCAACGGGCACGCCATGTTGCACAGCCGGTGGATGCCGGCCATCGAGGCCGACGGCTCCGATGCGATGGACGAGCTCGTCACGATGCAGGGCGTCGACGTCGAGCTCGGTCAGGCGTGGCGCGGCGACGCCGAGCTGGAGCTGCTGCCGTCGCCGGTCGAGGAGGTCAGCCGGCTCGAGGTGCGCGAGGTCATCGGCGGCTACTGGCGCTCGGTCGGCACGACCTTCGCCGGTGGCAGCCTCATCGCGCCGCATCACGTCGGTCCGGTCGCGTGACCGGGCCGCGCGTCGACGGCGTGCTCGACGCGGCGATGGCCGTCGCCGACGCGGACATCGTCGACCCCGACGTGTACGTCAACGGCTTCCCGCACGCCACCTTCGAACGGCTGCGGCGCGACGAGCCGGTCAGCTTCTGGGAGGAGCACGACGGCGGCAAAGGCTTCTGGGCGATCACCCGCTACGACCACCTTCTGCAGGTGAGCCGCAACGTCGAGGTGTTCTCCAGCGCGGAGGGCATCACGCTCGAGGAGATGGACCAGGAAGACTTCCTGGCCCGTCGCAACATGCTCGAGTACGACCCGCCGGAGCACACCCGCTTCCGCCGCCTGGTGAGCAAGCCGTTCTCGCGACGTGAGGTCTACGCCTACGAGAACGCCATCCGCCTGTTGGCCCGCACCGTGACGGAGGAAGCGCTTGCCGCGCACGCCCCCCACGACGGACGCTTCGACTTCGTCGAGGCGATCGCCAAGCAGCTGCCGATGCGAATGCTGGGCCGCCTGCTCGGCGTGCCCGACGACGACGGCGCGTGGCTCGTCGAGCGCGGCGACGCGCTGCTCGGCAACTTCGACCCCGAGTTCACCGAGCACCCGGTCGGCCTCACCGACACCGACGAGTTCAAGTCGATCCCGTTCCGCTCGCCGGCCGCGCTCGACCTCTACCAGTACGCGCAGCGCGCCGCCGAAGAGCGTCACGCATCACCGACCGACGACGTGATCAGCGACCTGCTCGCTCCGACGATCGACGGCGACCGGCTGACCGACAAGGAGTTCAAGAACTTCTTCGTGCTCCTCGTCAGTGCCGGCAACGACACGACGCGGTACACGATGGCGTCGGCGATGAAGGCGTTGCTCGAACGGCCCGACCAGCTCGACGAGCTGCGCGCCTCGGTGCTCGCCGGCGACACGGCGCTGATGGACAGCGCAGTGGAGGAGATGCTGCGGTGGGGCACGGTGACGATGCACTTCCGCCGCACCGCCACGGCCGACATCGAGATCGGCGGCCGCACGATCAAGCGCGGCGACAAGGCCGTCATCTGGTTCACCAGCGCCGACTACGACCACGACCAGTTCGACGATCCGTATCGTTTCGACATCCACCGCACGCCGAACGATCACGTCGCCTTCGGGCGGATGAGCCCGCACCTTTGCTTGGGCGCCCAGCTGGCGCGCATGGAGCTGAAGGTGCTCTTCGAGGAGCTGCTGCCGCGCATCGGTTCGGCTTCGCTCGACGGGCCGGCCGAGCGGCTGCGCTCGAACTTCATCAGCGGCATCAAGCGCCTGCCAGTCACGATGGAGCGCGCATGAGTCGCCGCCCGCTGATCGGGCTGTCGGGTCGGCGATGGCCGGTGGAGCGCGTGCCGATGCTGCCGTCGGCGCTGGCCGGTGAGGAGGTCGATCTGCACCTCAGCGAGTACCCGAAGGCGATCGCCGAGGTGGGTGGCCTGCCGGTGCAGCTGACGCGCAACGCCGATCCAGTGGACATGGTGTCTCGGCTCGATGGCCTCGTGATGACCGGTGGCGCCGACCCGGACCCGGCGCTCTACGGCGACGACCCGATCCCCGAGCTCGGCGAGGTGGAACGCGGTCGCGACGACTGGGAGCTGGCACTGATCCGTGCTGCGCTCGACGCACACCTGCCGATGCTCTGCGTGTGCCGCGGCGCGCAGCTGCTCAACATCGCGCTGGGCGGCACGCTCGTGCAGCACCTCCCCGACGACAGCGGGCACGCGCTGTGGGACACGCCGCGCACGGAGCGCTGCCACATCGTGCGCGTCAGCGAGGGCTCGATCGCGGCTCAGCTCTACGGCCGCGAGGTGCCGACGAACAGCCTGCACCACCAAGCCGTCGGCACGCCCGGCGCCGGCGTGGTCGTCACCGGCTCGGCCGACGACGGCGTCGTCGAAGCGTTCGAGGTGGCCGGCCGCCCCGAGGTGTTCGCCGTGCAGTGGCACCCGGAGATGCTCGCCGAGCAGCCCGACCCCGCCTTCGCCTGGCTGGTCGCGCAAGCCTCCGCTCGCACCGCCTGAGCTCGCATCCATCGAGCGTTTGGTCGCTGGGCCACCGTGGCGGTGGGTTTGCGATCAAACGGTGCGGTCGAGTCAGCCGTCGACGACGACCGTGATCGCATCCAGGGCGTTGGTGCCGGTGCTCGTGCCCGTGACCTGCACGACGGCGTCGACGGCGATGTCGGACATCGAACCGGGGCCGGATGCGAGCTGGAGGTCGGTGCTCGAGGTGACGGTGATTGTGCGCGTGCCTCCGTTGCGCGTGCTGATCGTGAACGTCGAGCCAGACACGGAGGTCACCGTGCCGCGGGTGCTGCGTGTGCCCTGGGTCGGCGCACCGTTCTGCGGCTGCACACCGCCGGGGAAGGCTCCGGGGAAGCCCTGCGCGGTGCCGCCGTCGCCGAGGCTCTGGGCGCGAGAGGCGATGGCGTTGACGCCGACGACCGAGAGGGTTGCGACGGCGATGGCCGCCACACCGGCCCGGACCCACGTCGCGGTCGATCTTTCGGGCGGATCGGCCGGCGGCTGCGGGAGCGGTGCGGGCCACGAGTTGGTGTCGAGGTCGGTCATGACGTCACCCCGGACAGGTCGTAGAGCGTGTACCCGCCGACGGTCACTGCGGTGCCGTTGGCCTCGGCCCACTGGGTGATCTCGCTCGAGCCGCCACGCCCGCCGTTCGGTCCTCCGCCCTGACCGCCGCTGGCGAGCAGGAAGCGAACCTGGCCGCTGGCGACGAGCTGCTGGAACTGGGTCAGCGTCGGTGCCGGGTCGCTGCCGCTGAAGCCGCCGATCGTGATCACCGGCTCGCCGGTGGCGAGGATGATCGGCTCGGTGGCCGACGAACCGAAGGCGGCGACGAGGTACGTGGCATCGCCCTGGTTGGTCTCGAGGTAGTCGATCAGATCGCTCGACACCGTCGTCGACGAACCCGGCCCGCCACCGCCGCGGCCGCCGCCACCCAACCCGCCGAACCCGGTGCTGGCCACGGTCGGCCCGGCAGAGATCAGTGAGCCGCTCACCGGCGACTCGACGGTGGTGACCGAGTACGCCGTCGGGCCGGCGAGCAAGGTGAGCGCGCCGATCGCCGTCGCGGCGAGCTGCAGCACGCGACGCCGCAGCACGAAACCGGCAGTCAGACCGGCAGCCGAGATCGCCGCACCGGCGACGATCACGGTGCGCAGCTCCGAGTGGTAGTTCGGCGTGCGCTGCAACAGCGCCACCGCCCACGCTGCACCGAGCACGATCATCGCCGGCATGGCGATGCGCGCCGCCAGCTGCGATCGCCCGGCACCGTCACGGGCGAGGCGGAACAGCGCCACGCCACCGGCTCCGGCCAGCGCGGCGATCGCCGGCGCCAGCTGCACCGTGTAGTACGGGTGGAAGATCCCCTCGCTGAGGCTGAACACGGCCATGCACGTCAGCGCCCAACCGCCCCACAGCAGCCAACCGGCGCGAGCCCGATCATCACGAGGGTGGCGGCGGGTGATCAGCAAGCCGGCGATCAGGCCGACCGCGGCGACGGGGATCAGCCACGAGACGAGGCCGCCGGTCTCGCTGTTGAACATCCGCCACAGACCGGCCGTGCCGCCGAAGCCTGCGCCACCACCGTTGCCGCCCGTGCCGGAGCCCGAGCCGAAGACACGGTCGAGGCCGTTGTAACCGAGCAGGAGGCTGACGATCGAGTTGTCGCTCGTGCTGCCGATGTACGGCCGCGCCGAGGCGGGGAACATGGCGACGATCGCCATCCACCAGCCGCACGACACGATCAGCGCGGCCATCGCCGCGAGCAACTGGAGGAAGCGCTTGCCGAGCTTCGGTGGTCCGGCGACCAGGTAGACGATGGCGAACGCGGGCACGACGAGGAACGCCTGCAGCATCTTGGCGTTGAAGGCCAGACCGGTGATCGCCCCGGCGGCGACGAGCCAGCGGGTGCGGCCGGTCTCGATCGCGTTCCACAGCGCCCAGGCACCGGCGACACCGAGGAGGGTGAGCACCGCGTCGGGGTTGTTGCTGCGGAACATCGCCACGGCGATCGGTGTCACGGCCAGTGCGATCGCAGCGAGGTGCGCGGCGACGTCACCCTGCCAACGACGCACGAGCTTGTGCAACAGCAGCACCGAGGCCACGCCGCAGAGCACCTCGGGGAGGATCATGCTCGTCGTCGAGAAGCCGAAGATGCGTCCGGAGATCGCCTGCAGCCACAGCGCGGCCGGCGGCTTGTCGACGGTGATGAAGCTGCCCGGGTCGAGCGCGCCGAAGAAGAACGCCTTCCACGACACGGTCATGCTCTTCACCGCGGCGGCGTAGTAGCTGTTGCCCATGCCGACCGCGGACAGGTTCCACGAGTACAGAACCAGCGTGAACGCGCCGATCGCGCCGGTGACCCACCCGTGGGTGGACGGCCGGTGCGGGCGCCAGTCGGTGATCCGTCGCCGCTGCGGTGCCCGATCTGTGTCAACCAGTTCGTGCTCGGTCAGGTGGTCGTCCCCGATGAGCGCGTCAGGGATCGCCGGCGGCTCGAGTGTCATCGTCATGACGACGATGCTGCGCCCTGATCCTCAGAGCCACCTGAGAACCAGCCAGGTCGTTGCTCAGGAGTGAGTCAGGCCGGAGATTCCGAGCCGGCGGGGAGGCGCAGGCTGTACCCGACGCCACGGACGGTGTGGATCAACGCGGGCTCGACGTCGTCGACCTTGTGGCGGAGGTAGCTGATGTAGGTCTCCAGCACGGACGCGTTGCCGGCGAACGTGTAGTCCCACACGGCTTCCAGGATCTGCTCGCGGGTCAGCACCCGGCGAGCGTTGGACAGCAGGTAGTGCAGCAGCTTGTACTCGGTGGGCGTCAGCTCCACCAGCCGACCGGCACGCCACACGTCGCGGGTGTCCTCGTCGAGCACGAGGTCGTGGTACGTCAGCTTGCTCTCGCCGGGCCCGGCGCCGCTGGAGCGGCGCAGCACCGCCTTCACCCGCTCGATCAGCTCCTCGATCGAGAACGGCTTGGTGACGTAGTCGTCGACACCGAGGCGCAAGCCCTCGACCTTGTCGACGGTCGCGTCGCGAGCGGTGAGGAAGATCACCGGCACCCGAGTGCCCGATCGCTCGTCGCTGCGCAACCGGCGAGCGACCTCGAAGCCGTCGAGGTCGGGGAGCATCACGTCGAGCAGGACGAGATCCGGCCGGCGCTCGGCGACTGCGGCCAACGCCTCGCGGCCCGACGCGGCCCGACGCACCTCGAAGCCGTTGAACCCGAGCGCCATCGCCAGCAGCTCGGTGATGTGCTCCTCGTCGTCGACGGCGAGCACCAGCGGCTTGGTTCGGTCACGCTCCACGCCGCAAACGCTAGGTGCTCGTGTCCGTCGGCAGGTCACGATCGCCCCAAGTCCCAGCGAACTCCCAGGAACGACGGATGAGGGTCACAGTCCGCTGGCCGAGCATCGTCTGCATGAGCACGACCGCCACCACCATCGGCATGCCGGACCGCAGCCACCCCGCCATGGGCCACCCGGTGTTCGGACACCGCAACGGCGCGGACACGTTGCTGGTGTTCGACCCCCGTCCCTCGACGGTTGCGCCGACGGTCGAGATCGTCGTGCCGGTGTTCAACGAGGACGCCATGCTCGAGACGTCGATCCGCCGCCTCCACGCCTACCTCTCCGCGCAGTTCCCGCTGTCCTGGCAGATCACCATCGCCGACAACGCGTCGACCGATCACACGTGGGGCCTCGCCTGCTCGCTGGCCCAGAAGCTGGAGGGCGTTCGCGCCGCGCACCTCGAGGCGAAAGGCCGCGGTCGCGCGCTGCGCGCCGTGTGGAGCCGGAGCGCTTCGTCGGTGGTCGCCTACATGGACGTCGACCTGTCGACCGATCTCGACGCGCTGCTGCCGCTCGTCGCGCCGCTGGTCTCCGGGCACAGCGACGTGGCGATCGGCACGCGACTGGCCAGCACGTCGCGCGTGGTGCGCCGCCCGCAGCGCGAGGTGATCTCGCGCAGCTACAACCTGATCCTGCGCACCGCGCTGCGCGCCGGGTTCTCCGATGCGCAGTGCGGCTTCAAGGCGCTCCGCGGCGAGGTCGCACGCGCCCTGCTGCCGATGGTGCAGGACCAGGGTTGGTTCTTCGACACCGAGCTGCTCGTGCTCGCCGAGCACAACGGCATGCGCATCCACGAGGTGCCCGTCGACTGGGTGGACGATCCGGATTCGCGCGTCAACGTCGTCACCACCGCTCGCGACGACCTGCGCGGTGTGTGGCGCATGGTCCGTGCATTCGCCCGTGGCGAGGGGCTGCTGGCCACCCCGGTCGCCGGCACCGCGGATGTGCCCGACAGCCCGACGGGGGAGCAGCTCGCCCGCTTCGCCTCGATCGGCGTCGTCTCCACGATCGCCTTCGCAGCGCTCTTCGCCACGCTGTACGGCCCGCTCGGCGCGGTCGTCGCCGACGTGGTCGCGCTGGCCATCTGCACGGTGGCCAACACCGCGGCCAACCGGCGCCTCACCTTCAACCTGCGCGGTCGCACCCGTCGCACGAGCCACCACGCACGCGGCCTCGTCGCCGGCGGGGTCCCGCTGATGGTCACGTTGGCGACGCTGGCCATCACGCAGTCGATCGGTGTCACCGACGTGCTCGCGCTCGTCGTCGTGCTGACCGTCGCCAACGCGCTGGCCAGCGCGGCGAAGCTCGTGCTGCTGCGCTCGTGGGTGTTCCGGCCGCGCGTCGCCGTCTCGGCTGCGGGGTTGACCTCACGATGACGCTGTTCGCCAAGCTCTCGCGCTACAGCGCGGTGTCCGTCGTCAGCACGGTGATCAGCAACGTGCTGCTCGTCGTGCTCGTCGTTGGCAACATGATGACCGCCGGCTGGGCCAACCTGATCGCCACGAGCGCGGGCATCATCCCGTCGTTCGAGCTCAACCGCCGATGGGTGTGGGGCAAGCGCGGTCGCCGCTCGCCCGGGTCCGAGGTGGTCCCGTTCTGCGTGCTCTCCTTCGTCGGTCTGGTGCTGTCCACGATCGGTGCCTCGCTCGCCGAGCACTGGGCGCTGCACGCGGGCGTCAGCGGCACGGTGCACACCATCGCCGTCGTCCTCGGATCGGCGGCTGCCTACGCACCGCTGTGGCTGCTGCAGTTCGCGCTGCTGGATCGATGGATGTTCCGCGCCGCATCCGGCGCGGCATGATGCTGCGATGAGCCTGCGTCTCCGATTGGTGGTGGGCCTCGCCCTGCTGCTGACCGCAGGGCTCGCCGTCTTCGGTGTCGCCACCTACAGCGTCTACTCGAACAGCGAGTACGGCCGCCTCGACGAGCGGCTGCGCAACACCAACGGCCGCATCATCCCGACGCTGCTCGACGCGGCCGGCTTGATCCCCGGACCCGGGTTCGGTGGCGCGGAGCGACCCGGTGGCGGCTTCTTCGACGGCTACGCGGAGATCCGCGACGCCACGGGCACGGTGCTGGCCACCGATCCGGAGGCGCCGACGAGCGTGCCCGATCTGCCTGACGCGCTGCCGAAGGATGGCTCGTTCCTCACCGTCGGTTCCTCGACGGGTTCGGGCGAGTGGCGCGTCTACGTGCAGAGCTTCCGCGACCAGTCCGACGGCGCGGTCTACGAGGTCGCCATCGCGGTGCCGACCGATCAGGTGCAGGAGTCGTTGAACCGGCTGGTGCTGATCGAGGCGATCGGTGGTGGGTCGCTCCTCGTGCTGCTGGCCGTCGGCAGCTGGTTCCTGCTGCGCCGCGGGCTGCGCCCACTGGAGGACATGGCCGACTCGGCGCGATCGATCACCGATGGCGACCTCGACCTGTCGCAGCGCGTTGCACCCGCCGACGGTCGCAGCGAGGTCGGCCAGCTCGGCCTGGCGTTGAACACGATGCTCGGTGGCATCGAGACGGCGTTCAGCGAACGCGAGGCGACCGAGCAGCGGCTGCGTCAGTTCCTCTCCGACGCGTCGCACGAGTTGCGCACGCCGCTCACCTCCATCCAGGGCTTCGCCGAGCTGTTCCGCCTCGACCAGCAGGGCACGCAGATCGATCGTGGCACGGTCGTGCGGCGCATCGAGGAGGAGTCGGCACGCATGCGCGTGCTGGTCGACGACCTCCTGCTGCTCGCCCGACTCGACGAGACGCGACCGCGTGACACGGTGCCGGTCGACCTCACGGTGCTCGCCGCCGATGCGTGCACCGATGCCGCGGCGACGGCGCCGGATCGGCAGATCACGCTGCACGCGCCGGAGCCCGTCGTCGTCGCCGGCGATGGCGACCACCTCCGCCAGGCGATCGCCAACCTCGTCACCAACGCGCTGAAGCACACACCGGCGGGCACGCCGGTCGAGGTGTCGGTCGACTGGAAGGACCGCACGGCGCGCCTCGAGGTGCGCGACCACGGCACGGGCCTCGACGAGGCCAGCCTCACCCGCGTCTTCGATCGCTTCTGGCGCGCCGATCAGGCACGCGTCGGCGCCGGCTCCGGCCTCGGCCTGTCGATCGTCGCGGCCATCGCTGCCGAGCACCAGGGTCGAGCACTTGCTGCGAACCACCCCGACGGCGGCGCCGTGTTCACGCTCGAGCTGCCCGTGCTCCTGCCCGCCACGTCGTAGTGTTGCAACTGTACCGAACGATCGGTACAGTAGCCCCATGGCCGTGCGACGAATCGACGATGAACAGCTCCTCGATGGACTGAGCGGCCTGTTCCGCGATGCGGGGTACGCCGGTGCGAGCCTGACCGACATCGCAGTCGCCACCGGTCTGCAGAAGTCGAGCATGTACCACCGCTTCCCCGGCGGGAAGCAGCAGATGGCGGCGGAGGTCGTCACCGCGGCCGGCCGGCGCTTCGCCGCAGAGGTGCTGCGACCGCTGGGCGGAACCGGCGATGCGACGGCTCGCGTTCGCGCCGTCGCCCGCAACCTGTCCGCGTTCTACGAGCAGGGGACGCGCAGCTGCCTGCTCGACACGCTGTCGGTCGGTGAAGGAAGCGATGCCGCGTCGACCCAGCTCGCCGAATCGCTCGCGGGGTGGACCGCCGCGTTCGCCACCGTCGCGCGTGAAGCAGGCGCAACCGTCACCGAGGCCACCACGCGTGCGCAGGATGCGATCGCGGCGATCGAGGGCGCACTTGTCATCGCCCGCGTCAGTGGCGACCGAGCCCCGTTCGCTCGCGCGCTCAAGCGCTTGCCGGCCATCCTCCTGGAAGGGAACTGATCGTCATGGAGAACTACTACGACATCGCCTTCGGCCCCGCCGCCGTGCGGCACCAGACCGAGCGCGGCTCGGCGTTGATGTACGCCGATGCACAAGCGCAGCAACCGCCGCCTTCGCTCGGCGCGTCCGAGATCGAGTTCCTCACGGAACGCGACAGCTTCTACCTCGCGTCGGTCGGCGCCAACGGATGGCCGTACGTGCAGCACCGTGGCGGCCCGGCGGGGTTCATCCACGTCACCGGGCCCTCGCAGATCGCCTGGCTCGACCGGCCTGGCAACAAGCAGTTCGTGTCTGCCGGCAACCTCGACGACGACGGACGAGTGGCGATCATCGCCGTCGACTACCCGCACCGGCGGCGTGTGAAGCTGTACGGGCACGCCCGCTTCGTCACCGACCCGACCCCGGAGCAGCTCGCCGCGGTGCACGCCGAGGGACGCAGCGAGGGGCTGGTGATCGTCGACGTCGTCGCCTTCGACTGGAACTGCCCGAAGCACATCACGCCCCGCTTCACCGAGGCCGAGGTCATCGCCGCGACCGAGCCGCTGCGCCAACGGATCGCCGAGCTCGAGGCGCAGCTGGCTGCGGCGGCGCCGGCCACCTGAGCGTCGCTAGAGGTCGATCGCCTCGACGGTGCGCAGGACGATGCGCAACGCCCGCGCCAAGTCCTCCTGCTCGGTGTCGGTCAACGCCTGGGTGACGAGACTCTCGTGCCGGTTGAACGACGGCATGATCGCGTTCACGGCAGCGCGGCCTCTCGCCGTGATCGACACGAGCACGCGCCGCCCGTCCGACGAGTCGTTCTTGCGTCGCAGCAGACCGCGTGCCTCGAGCGTCTTCATCACCCCGGTCAACGTCGCCGCTGTGACTCCTGCCTCCGACGCCAACGAGCGGGCGTCCATGTCGCCCCACACCCGCAGCACGAACAACGTCGTGAACGCGCTCCACGACAAGTCGTGCTGTGCGAGCACGCCGTTCTCCATGTGGTTGCGCACCGCCGTCGCGGCGCGGAAGATGTTCGACACCGCGGCGAGCGAACGCAGGTCGAGATCGAGGTCGGTGAACGCCTGGCGCACGTTGCGTTCGGCGCGCACGAGGTCGCCCTCGTCGTCGCTGGCGAACAGGCGAGGCATCGCTGCCGCCGGCCGCTTGCTCAGGCCCGCATCACGGCGAGCTCGGCCGTGATCGCATCGCGCACCCGCTCCTTCAACGCCGGCACGTCGTCCATCGTCATCCCGGCAGTCTCCACTGGGGCCAACACGCGCACCTCGGCATTGGTCACGCCGAAGCGCCAGTCGCCCTTGTGCAGTGCCGGATACGTGCCGTCGACGGCGAGCGGCAGGATCGGCGTGCCGGTCTCGATCGCCAGCCGAAACGCGCCGTCCTTGAACGGCTGCAGCGCGCCGTCCTTGCTGCGCGTGCCCTCGGGGAAGATCATCACGCTGACGCGCTTGCTCAGCCGGTCCTTCAGCGAGTCCATCGCCGCCACCACGCTGTCGCGCTGCCCACGCACGAGCTTCACGTCGCCGGCCATGCGCATCAGCCAACCGACCACCGGGTACTTGAAGAAGTCCTCCTTCGAGAGCCACTTCATCTCCCACGGCAGGTGCGAGATCAAGAGCATGTCGACGAAGCTCTGGTGGTTGGCCACCACCACGTACGGACGGCGCGGGTCGGTGATCTTCTGACCGCTGGTGCGGAACCGCCACAGCGGGTTGAGCTTCTGGTGCACCACGGTGAGCTTGCGGAACAGCCAACCCGGGGCGTAGCGGCTGCCCTTGTCGAACGGTGCGGTGACCAGCCGGGTGATGGCGACGAGCGGCAGCCACACGATGAGCACGACCGCGAGCACGATCCACGCCCACACCGACAGGATCGTTCGGGCGATCGGGTTGCCGAGCACGCGCCGGCGGAAGGACGAGGGGGCAGCCATCGGCGCACATCGTGGCACGCCGACGCGGGCGACGCACCTGCCACGTCAGCTCGGCGGCACCACGACCGCTGCGATGGCGTCGAACCAGGCCGCGTAGCCGTCGGGGCGCAGGTGCGCGTCGTCGACGAACCACCCCGGCGGATGCGCCGAGGACACGACGTTCCATCGCACCACGCCGGCCAGCTCTCCCGACGCGACGAGCGCCGAGGTCACCTGGTCGAACGTGGCGATCAGGTTCGGGTAGCCGAAGTGCTGCGGGTCGACCCAGTAGACGATGTCGCCCTCGGGGATCTCGGCGAGCAGCTGACGGATGCGGTCGGTCTCGAACGCCGCGAGGTCGGTGCACCAGCAGTGGTTCATCGTGTACATCTCGTTGGTGCCGAGCTCGATCAGCCACGCCTCCGTCTGCACGCCGGCGGCGACCAGATCGCGCACGGTGTGCAGCCCCGAGTACTGCGGGTCGGTCGGGTAGATGATGCTCCTGCTGACGAGCGCGGCAACGCTCACCGAGTCCCATCCGACGCCGTGCAGCGCCCCGCTCACCGTGCGACCGTCGGTGTTGAACGAACCCTCGCCGATCCACGACAGCGAGTCACCGACGACGACGATCGACGTCGGCACGCGCAGGCGAACGGCCGGCAGCAGGGCGGTCGCCGCTCGGTCGATGGCGTCGACCGGCTCGTCCACCGGATCCGCGCCGACCGCTGCCACGATGCGGCTCGACCGGGTCGAGTGCACTGGACTGACGGACGCAACGACGACAGCGATGGCTGCGACACATCGAGTGGTTGTGCGCCAGACCATGGAGCTCCGCCGTTCCAGCCGCATGCACCTGCGGCGACCGTGACGAAGGGTAGTTGCCTGTCACGCTGCGTCGGAATCCGAGGATGGTCCGGGATTGTCTCCGACCTGCGGGAACCAGCCAGTAGCGTCGAGCCGATGGTGGAAGCGACGGATCCGGTGGTCGCCGCGATGCTCGCCGCCGCAGTGGCGGTGCAGCGGCACGCGCACGCCCCGTACTCCGGCTTCCCCGTCGGCGCATCCGTCCTCACGTCCAGCGGTTCGATCTTCGCCGGTTGCAACGTCGAGAACGCCGCCTACCCGCAGGGTTCGTGCGCCGAGGCCGGCGCGATCTCGGCGATGGTGTCGGCCGGCGAGCGTCAGATCGTCGCCGTGCTCACCGTGGCCAACGGCCCGGATGTGACCACGTGCTGCGGCGGGTGCCGACAACGCCTTCGCGAGTTCGCGTCGCTCGACACGCCCATCTTCGCCGCCACACCCGAGGGCGTGCTGGCGACCTTCACCCTCGATCAGCTCCTCCCGTTCTCGTTCGGACCGGAGAACCTGGCCAACTTCCACCGGGATCCGTGAACCGAACCCGGATCGGCAACGTACACACCTCCGATCACCACGTTCCGACGTGGCGATCGCCAGATCACAGCAAACAAGGGGAGCACACATGAACCGCACCGGGATGCGCAAGGCACTTGCAGTCGCCGCACTCACCACTCTCGGCCTCGCCGCCTGCAGCAGCGACGACGCCAAGAAGCCCGACGTCTCGTCGGCACCGAGCGAAGCGCCGTCGGGCACCGATGCCCCAGCCGGCACCGATGCCCCGGCCGGCACGGATGCTCCCGCCGGCGGCGGTGCAACCGTCACGATCGAGAACTTCTCGTTCTCGATCCCGGCCGGCGTCACCGCGGGCAGCGAGGTCACCGTGACCAACGACGACGGCTTCGGCCACACGTTCACCGACAAGGGTGGAGCCTTCAAGGTCGACGTCGGCGGCGGCGACTCCGGCACGTTCACGGCTCCCGCAGCTGGCACCTACTCGGTGTTCTGCGAGATCCACCCGTCGATGACCGGTGAGCTCACCGTCGGCTGACCCTCGCCGATCCGCGGCTGGGGAAACTCGGGCCGCAGACAACCCACGACGTGCCAGGCTCCTCGCTCGTGATCGAGGTGCCGGACGTCGTGCGCAACAAGGCTCACGCCGCCGGCGCGCAACGATGGCTCGACGACCTGTCGGGCCTCGTTGACGCGCTGGCAGGCGAGTGGGGTCTGACGATCGGCCGCGTCTTCCAGGGCGCGACCGAGGCGTTGGTGCTCGACGTCGTGCAACGCGACGGCGTGGCCGCAGTGCTCAAGCTCCTCGTGCCGCGCGACGGCAGTGCCGCTCGGCACGAGTGCACCGTGCTGCGGTTGGCCGATGGTGACGGCTGTGTGCGCCTGCTCGACAGCGACGAGGAGCGCGGCGCGCTCCTCCTGGAGCGGCTCGGCCCGTCGTTGGAGGAGCTCGGTCGCCCGTTCGACGAACGCCTGGCCATCCTCACCGGTGTCGCCTCGGCGATGTGGCGACCCGCGCCCGACGCCGATCTGCCCGCCGGCGCGGAGAAGGGTCGGTGGTTGATCGACAGCATCCTCCGTCTGTGGGAGGAGCTCGACCGGCCGTGCTCGGAGCGGGTGGTCGCGCACGCCGTCGCCTGCGCCGAACGTCGGATCGCCGCGCACGACGACGAGCGCTCGGTGCTCGTCCATGGCGATGTGCACCAGTGGAACACGCTGAGCGCCGGCGCCGGGTTCAAGCTCATCGATCCGGACGGGCTGCACTGCGAGGCCGAGTACGACCTCGGGGTGATGATGCGCGAGGACCCCGAGGAGATGCTGCACGGCGACCCGATGGACCGTGCCCACCTGCTGGCGTCGTGGACCGGACGCGACGCGACCGCGATCTGGGAGTGGGGCGTCGTCGAACGCGTCTCGACCGGGCTGATCGGCACCCAGGTCGGCCTGCCGCCGTGCATCACCATGCTCGCCGTTGCCGAGTTGATCGCCCCGTAAGGTTCCTCCCGTGGGCTCCGATCGACAGCCGTACCTGACCGCCAAGCTGCAGGGCTTCGGCACCACCATCTTCGCTGAGATGACCGCGCTGGCCGCGGCCACCGGCAGCATCAACCTCGGACAGGGGTTCCCCGACACCGACGGTCCTGCCGAGGTGCTCGACGCCGCAGTGGCAGCGATCCGCGGCGGTCAGAACCAGTACCCGCCCGGGCCCGGCATGGCCGTCCTGCGTGAGGCGATCGCCGCGCACCAGCAGCGCTTCTACGGGCTGACGTACGCGGCCGACGGCGAGGTGCTCGTCACCGCCGGTGCCACCGAGGCGTTGGCCGGTGCGCTGCTCGGCCTGCTCGACACCGGCGACGAGGTGGTGCTCTTCGAGCCGATGTACGACAGCTACCAAGCGTGCATCGCGCTGGCCGGCGCGGCCGCCAAGCCGGTCACCCTGCGCCCGCCCGAGTACGCCTTCGACCCCGACGAGCTGCGCGCCGCGATCACCCCGAAGACCAAGGTGCTGCTGCTCAACACGCCGCACAACCCGACCGGCAAGGTGTTCACGCGCGAGGAGCTGCAACTGGTTGCCGACCTGGCGATCGAGCACGACCTGATCGTGCTCGCCGACGAGGTCTACGAGCACCTCGTGTTCGACGACGCGCAGCACATCCCGATCGCCACCTTGCCCGGCATGTGGGAGCGAACGCTCTCGATCTCCAGCGGCGGCAAGACGTTCAACACCACGGGGTGGAAGATCGGTTGGCTGTGCGGTCCGCCCGCGTTGATCAACGCGGCGCGCAGCGCCAAGCAGTTCCTCACCTACGTCAACGGCGGGCCGTTCCAACCGGCGATCGCCGTCGGGCTCGGGCTGTCGGACGAGTTCTTCCGCAACCTCGGCATCGACCTGCAGGCCAAGCGCGACCGCTTGCTGCCTGGCCTCGTCGACGCCGGGCTCGACGTGTACCCGACGCGCGGCACGTACTTCGTCACCGTCGACGTGCGGCCGGTGCGCGCCGACGGCGACGGCTACGCGTTCTGCCGCGCGCTGCCCGAGCAGTGCGGTGTGGTCGCCATCCCCAACGAGGTCTTCTACGCCAACCGCCACGAGGGACGGCACCTGGTGCGCTTCGCCTTCTGCAAGCGCCTCGAGGTGCTCGACGACGTCGTCGTCCGGCTCAAGGCGCTTGCCTCGTAGTTCGCGCTTACGCTGAACCCATGCGCGTTGCGGCTGTTCAGCACGACATCGTCTGGAACGATCGGCAGGCCAACTTCGATCGGCTTGCACCGAAGATCGCCGCGGCCGCGGCTGGTGGTGCGGACCTGGTGCTGCTGAGCGAGACGTTCTCCACGGGCTTCGTCGTCGACGACGACTCGCTGGCCGAGCCCGAAGGCGGGCCGTCGTCGCAGTTCCTCATGGCCCAATCTGCCGAGCACGGGATGTGGGTGTGCGGGAGCTGCCCGGAGATCCCGGCGGGCTCCGACCCGCTCGACACCCGCCCGGCCAACAGCTTCGTGCTCGCCGGGCCGGACGGCACGGTGCACCGGTACCGCAAGATCCACCCGTTCACCTACGGCGGCGAGGACAAGGTCTTCCGCGCCGGCGACGAGCTGATCAACGTCGAGATCTGCGGCATGCGGGTCACGCCGCTCGTCTGCTACGACCTGCGCTTCGCCGACGAGTTCTGGCAGATGGCGACGCGCACCGACGTGTACCTCGTCCCCGCCAACTGGCCGGGGTCACGCCGGGCCCACTGGCAGGCGCTGCTGCAAGCGCGGGCGATCGAGAACCAGGCGTACGTCGTCGGCTGCAACCGCGTCGGCTCGGGTGGCGGACTCGACTACGTCGGCGACAGCAGGATCATCGACCCGCTCGGCGAGCTCCTCGCCACCGGCTCGCAGGGCGAGACCACGCTCGTCGCCGACATCAGCGCCGACACCGTCGCCGCCACCCGAGCCCGCTTCCGCTTCCTCGACGACCGCCGCTGAACTGGATGTCCAGAACGCGGCTGTGCCGCGTTTCGGACATCCAGTTTCCAGAAGTACGGTCCGTCGAATGGAGTCGGATGATCCGAACCGGTGGGCTCGGCAGTTCGGCCCGCCGCGCGAGGTCGCACTGATCCAGAGGGACGACGGCAGGTGGAACGTCGGGATCCGGGTCGAGCGCGGCTGGATCGACGGCAGGACCGAGCCCGTCGGCGTGCTCGACGGATCGCCGCAGCGCTACGGCGAGGTCGTCGTCGCCGCCGAGGGCGTGTTGCAATCGTTCCTCGACGCCCTGGACGCGAAGTACACGGTCGTCTGGGCCCAGCCCGCGGTCGATCGCCTCTCCGGCCAGACGGGAATCACCGGGCGCTTCGAACTGGATGTCTGACAGCTCGAATGTCGAGCTGTCAGACATCCAGTTCCGGGATCAGGGGAGCTGCAGCTCGAGCATGCTGACTTCTCTGGCGCCGCCGTCGAGGACTTGGGTGCCGACCTCTCGGAACCCGATGGTGTGGTGGAACTGCAGCGAGGTCTCGTTGCGCGGCTTGGTGTTCACCTCGCACAGCAGCACCGGGCGGACGCCGCTGAAGCGCTGCACCAGCTCGGCGTAGAACGCCCGGCCGATGCCGAAGCGGCGGAAGTCGGCGCCGACGGCGATGCGGTCGAGGTACACGAAGTCGGTGTAGCGCTGGCTGAACCAGCCGTAGTTGTAGCTGGCGTAGTCCTCGCCCGGTCCGTAGACGAAGCAGAACCCGGCGAACCGGCCGTCGACCTCGGCGGTCAGCGCGGCGACGGAGAACCCGTGCAGTCGGGCGATCTCGCCCGCATCGAGCTCGTTGACCGCCGGGATGTTGGCGTTGTTCAACGCCAAGGCCTCGGCCAGGTCGGCCACCGTCGTGTCGCGAACGATCATGGGTGGGGACGGTACTGCGTGACGCTCACGGCCTGCCGAACACTTCGTGCGTTCCGACTCGACGCCAGATGATGTGTGCTTGCCCTCCGAGCACTGCCGCGCCGTACTCGAACGTCGCGCGCCCGTCTGGAGCCCACGTCATCTCGAAGACACCCGCCGCACCCTTGACACTCTTCACGCGCAGACCGTTGCGAAACGCCTGGCCCGTCGCCAGATCGGCGACGAACTGCGCCACCGCGACGAGGAACGCGTCCTGCTGCTCGGAGGTCAGTCGATCGAAGTCCGAGCGGAAGGTCGCGAACCACTCGTACGTCGGCATCGTGGCGAGCGCTCAGGACTTCGGCTTGCGCGCGCCCTCGAGCGCGGCCAGCAACTCGTCACCATCGGCGAATCGTTCCGCCGCGCCGTCGAGTCGGTCGAGGTCGACCTGACGTTCGCCGGCCTGCCACTCCTTCGACCAGAACCAGGCCTGATCGGCATCGACCACCCGCTGCAACTTGAGCACGATCCAGCCGTCCTCGGTCACCGAGGCGTCCAGCAGATCGCCTTCGACGAGGCCGGCGAGCCGGCGAACTTCATCGGGCAGCGTGACCTGGCCCTTTGCTCGAACGGTGGTGCGCGACATGCGCACGATCGTACTTTCCTACTTTCGTACGTTCAACCTCGACTGGCGGCGAACTCCTGCAGCGCGGCACGCAGCTCGTCGAGCGAGCGGACCATGCGGTGCAGCGAGCACTCGATCATCAGGTTGACCACCTCGTCGTTGAACCGTCGTCGCCAATCGGTGTGCAGCCCGATGAGGTGCTTGCCCGTGGCGTACGCGTAGCCGAGCTCCCACGCCGTCCCGTCGTCGGTGGTGATGCCGTTGAGGTTGGCCACGACCACGTCGCACTCGTCGATGCCGCGCTTGTCGTTGGCGTAGATCTCCGCGACGTTGTCCTGCGTCTTGGTCGGGTTGTCGCGGTGGGGCAGGAACGTGGTGAACCCCTCCGCGGCGACGAGCGCGTCGATGTGCTCGATGAACCATCGCTCGCCCTCGTCGAACAACGGCCCTGCGACGTATGCCTTCAGCGTCATGTGCTCCTGCTCCCTGTCCCACCGGCCCTGGTTCCCCAGCCGGATGATCTGATCTCGTCACCGTCGGCGTCGAGGCCACGGCCCTGCCAGCGCACCGAGCCCGGCGTGCGGCTCAGCTTGGCCACGACGCCCTGCATCGGTGTGCCCTCGACGTCGATGATCGCGTCGCGCGCGGCGTAGTGCGGGTCGACGCTGATGTCGGCCATGTCCATCACCGGCCCGATCGCCGCCTGCGCGTCGGTGAAGGCCCGCACCACCTCGGCCTGCGATCGTGCTGCGCACCACTCGACCATCACCGACTCGAGCGCGTCGCGGTTGGCGGCCCGCGCGGCGAAGGTGGTGAACCGTTCGTCGCCGTCGACGCCCAGCAGCCGGAGCACTCGCGCCGCAACCGTGTCGCTGGAGGTCGACACGCCGACCCACTTGCCGTCGGCGCAGCGGTACGTGCCGCGCGGAACCGTGTACGGCAGGCCGGCGCCGAGTCGCGGTTGCATCTCGCCCGTCAGCTCGTACAGCGACGTCAACGGCCCCATCAGCTGGAACAGGCTCTCCAACAGGCTGGCGTCGACGACCTGCCCGACGCCGCTGCGCAAGGCGACCATCGTCGCGAACGCGGCGACCAACCCGGTGACCTCGTCGGTCAGCGCGATGGCCGGCAGCATCGGCTGACCGCCCGGCACACCGCTGATCGACGCCAGCCCGGACATCGTCTCGGCAATCGTGGCGAAGCCTGCGCGCGACGCGTACGGACCCGTCTGCCCGAACCCGGTGACGCGAGTGATGATCAGCTTCGGGTTCAGTGCGAGCAGGTCGTCGGGCCCCAGCCCGAGGCGTTCCAAGGTGCCTGGCCGGAAGTTCTCGACCACGACGTCGGCCTCGGCGACCAACCGTCGCAGCACGGCGAGATCGCCGTCGTCCTTGAGGTCGAGCGCGATCGTCCGCTTGTTGCGGTTGACGACCTTCCACCACAGGCCCTCGCCGTCGCGCGGGTCGCGCCACGCCATGTTGCGCAGGCTGTCGCCACCATCGGGCCGCTCGACCTTGATCACGTCCGCCCCGAAGTCGGCGAAGTAGCGCGCGCAGTTCGGCCCGGCGAGCACCGTGCTCAGGTCGATCACGCGGATGTCCGCCAGCGGGCCCGCCGCCTGCTCGTTCGTCGTGGTCATGGTCGCCATTGTTGCAATCGAGCGCACGCCTCGACCATGTCGTCGGCGGCACCGGCGTAGCTGAAGCGCACGAACCGGTGCCCGCTGGCGAGGTCGAAGTCGAGACCCGGCGTGGTGGCGATGTCCAGCTCCTCCAGCCACCGGCCGCACAACGCGAACGAATCGTCAGTGAGGTGCGACACGTCCGCATAGACGTAGAAGGCGCCGTCGGCCTCTGCATGGCGATCGATGCCCGCCGCGATGAGGCCGTCGACGAGCACGCCGCGGTTGCTGCGGTAGCGGGCGACGTGCGCGTCGAGCTCGTCGGTGGCGTCGAGTGCGGCGATTCCGGCGATCTGGCTGACGTGCGGCGCGCAGATGTAGAGGTTCTGCTGCAGCCGCTCCACCGCACCGCGCAGGTGCGGCGGCACGACGATCCACCCCAGCCGCCAGCCCGTCATCGAGAAGTACTTCGAGAAGCTGTTGATCACCACGGCCGACGGATCGCGACCGACCACGGACGGCGCCGGACCGTCGAAGGTGAGCCCGTGGTAGATCTCGTCGGCGATCAGCTGCGTGTCGTGCGCTGGACACCAGCCGATCACGACATCGAGCGCGTCGGCGTCGAGCACGGTGCCCGTGGGGTTGGACGGCGAGGCGATGATCAACCCGTCGAGCGACCCGGCGGCGTCGAGCAGCTCGGCCGTCGGCGCCCACCGGGTGGATGCGTCCACAGGGATCGGCACCGGCGTGACGCCGAGCGCGAGCAACGTGTTGCGGTAGCACGGGTACCCGGGTTCGAGGATGCCGACGCGGTCACCGGCGTCGAAGGCAGCGAGGAAGGCGATCGTGAAGCCGGCCGATGCACCGCCGACGATGACGATGTCGTCGGGCGAGACGTCCGCGTCGTGGAGCTCGCCGTAGCGCGTCGCCAGTCGCCGCCGCAGTCCGAGCAAGCCCGTCGCGTTCGTGTAGCCCATCGAGTCGCCGGCGACCAGCAAGCGAGCGACCGCCCCGCGCGCCAGCAGCGGTGCGGGCGTGGACGGTTGCCCGACTTCGAGGTGCAGCACCGGATGACCGGCTGCCTCGCGCTCGGCAGCGTTGCGGGCCATCGCCATCGCGTGGAACGGCGGGACCGCGGCGGCGCGGAGCGCTTCGTGCAACACGACTCAGCCCAGCGCGTTGAAGTGCTCGGGCAACGGACGCCGACCGGTGAGCGCCAGCAGCACCACCGCCGGGTCGACGAGCTCGGTGACGACCTGCAGCACCACCGGCCCGGTTGCCGTGTGCAGCTCCGCCGGCTCGCCGATCGCCCGTTGGAGGTCGAGCGTGTGCACGGCGACCTCGACGGTGCGCGTGGCGAGGTACTCGCTGAACACCATCGACCCGAGGAACGTGTTCACCGGATCGTCGTCGAGCGTGCTGGCAACGAGTGCGAGCACGCGTTCGGTGGTGGCTTCGACGATGCCGATCGGATCGTCGAGTGCGGCGCCGGCATCTCGTCCCCGCTGGGCGACACCCTCGTGCACGCTCGAATCGGTGAACGCGGCGCGGTAGTACTCGCCCGCATCGGCCAAGAAGCGATCGAGCATCGGCTCGACGGCCAAATACGTCTCGATCGTCGTGAACGCGCGCAGCGTGTGCGCGACGAGTTCGCGCGTCGTCCACGAACCCAACGCGCCGGGCGCGTCCCACGCGTCGGCGGGCACGGCGCGCACCGCCGACAGGAACGACCGCGCGGCCTCGTCGAAGGCGGCCCTCACCGCAGCGGGATGTTGAAGCACCGATCCTCCAGTCGCCCGAGCGCGTACGTCTCGTAGTCGATGCCGAAGTCGGCGTAGAGGTGACGGCAGCGCTCGCTCCAGTCGAGTGCGGCAGCGCTGGACATGCGATGCACCACCTGCGTGATGCCGCCCTCGTACACGCGGTACTCGGCCCACGTGCCGGGGAAGTCCTTCACGCACCCGATCTCCACCGACGGCACGCCGCTCGGCAGGGTGCGCACGCGATGGCGATGCGTGTGCCCCGCCGTGTAGGCGACGATGCGCGGTTGGCGGGCGATCACAGCGCTGAGCGCGTCGCTGGCGTCGGGGTGCATGCCGAAGTAGTCGTCGCTGCGCTTGCCACCGGTCCACTGCTGGTGGTGGCCCATCACGATCACGGGACGGTCGCTGGCCGTGGCGCGGGTCTCCAGCCAGTCGAGCTGCTCGGTCGACAACGAGCCGGTGGTGACCGTCGGGATCACGGTGTCGAGCAACGCCACCGCCACGCCAGGCAGCTCGATCCACTGGTCGCCGGCGTACTCGTGCTGACCCTGGTAGGCGTCGTGGTTGCCGCGCACGACGTGCAGCCGATCGGCGAACGCGTCGCGGTAGCAGTGCTCGAACGCGGTCCACTCGTCGGGTCGGCCGTCCACCGACAGGTCGCCCTTGACGATCACCGCGACCGGGTCGATCGAGCCGATCTCCGCGGCCGCGGCGAGGTTCATCGTCTCCGGGTACGGGGCCTCACCGGGGGCCGAACGCTGGATCGGGCCAGCAGGGTCGTCATCGATGCGTCCGCACTCCTCCTCGCCGAAGTGCACGTCGTTGACCGTGGCGAAGCGGCACAGCAACGCCCCTTCCGGCCGTTCGAGCGTCGTGACCTGCTGGCCGGCGATCTCGTACGTCGTCGCGGGCTGCAGTCCGCCGTGGCGCGTGGCGGTGGTGCCGTCATGGGTGACGACGAGGTCATCGGCGACCGTGGTGATGTCCACGGCGGCGACCGTAGCGTCCGCCGACGATCCCGATCAGCATGGCCACTCTCTTTACAGAGAGCGTCCGCATCGCTACGCTCCGTGTGAACACCCAAGTCAGCTGGACCGGGAAGGCGGGATCGCGTGCACCTCGACGTGCTGAGCCGACCGCCCAGGCGGGTGGCAGCGAAGCAGGCGATCGCCACGACCTCGATGGTCACCGGGACGGCCGGCGTGCTCGGTGCGCTCGCCGTCATCGGCGCGCTCGGGCACGGCGACGTCGCCCAGCTCGGCTACGTCGGCTGTCTCGCTGCGTCCGCGGGACTGGTCCTGCGCGTGGCCCGGCGTCACGCCACCCAGCGGCGGGTGTGGCTGCTCGTCGGTGCCGGCCTCACCTCGTGGACCGTGGCCGGCGCCCTCGTCACCCTGCAGGTCGCCGCGTTCGAATCGATCCCGTCGCTGGTGGTCTCCATCCTCTACGCACTCGGGTACCCGTTCGTGCTCGCAGGGCTCATCGTGCTCGGCACGCCGCCCGACCTCCCGCGCCGGCTCAGTGCGGTGCTCGACGGACTCATCGCGTTCGCGCTGCTCTACGGCGCGGTGTGGGTGCTGGCGGTCCAGCCCGTCAGCACCGACTCCCGACTGCCGAAGGTCGATCGCGCCTTCAGCGCGTTGTACCCGGCCTTCGACGTCGCGTTGCTGATCACCGCGATCTGGCTCCTGATCAGCAAGACGGTGTGGCGCCGCGTCGGGGTGCTGCTCGCGCTCGGGGTGCTGCTCGGAGGTGGCGCCGACGTGGCGCTGCTCGTGCTCTACCTGCGCGATCCCGCGGGCGCCTGGCCGACGACCGACCTCGTCTACCTCCTCGGCAACGCCGCGATCGCGGTTGCGGCGATGGTCAGTCCGGCCGCGGACCCTGCGGATCGCCAGACGCCGGAGGCAAGTGGACGACGCCTGTCCGCGCTCGTCTCACTCGCCGGTGTCGGGGCCGCCTCGACCTTGCTGGCGCTTGCGCTGGATGGGCGCAACGTGCGCCTCGCACCGCTCGCGGTCTGGCTGGTGATCGTCGCCGGACTGAACGTGGGCCGCAGCGTCGTCGGCATGCGCAGCATGGAGCGCACTCGTCAGGAGCTCGACTGGTACATGAGCCACGACCGCCTCACCGGCTTGCTGGAGCGCACCGCGTTCATGAACGCCGGCGAGCGAGGCGGCGTTCGCGAACGCAGCGGCACCGTGCTCTACATCGACGTCGACGGGTCGCGCAGCCTGTCCGAGCAGTACGGGCCCGATCACGTCGATCGAGTGATGGTCGAGGTGGCCACCCGCCTGCGTCGGGCGCTGTCCGAGCACGCCACGCTCGCCCGACTGAGCCACGACGAGTTCGCCGCGTTCGTCCGTTCGAGCGACCTCGGCAAGGGCCGCTCGTTGGCCGAAGCCGTGCGCGACGAGACGTGCGTGTCGATGATGATCGGTGACGTCGAGGTGCCGGTCAGCGTGAGCATCGGCGTGGCCCAGACCGATGGCACGGTGATCGACCTGGAGATCGGCATGCGTCGCGCCCGCCAGGCGATGCGCCACGCCAAGTCGAAGGGTCCGGGTGGCATCGCCGTCGACGCCGAACTGGCCGGCAACCCGGACATCGCCGACGACGAACGCGGCGCTCGACCGGTGGGCGCCACCTCGCGCTACAGCCCCGCCGCGCTCGGCTTCTGATCCGTTCGGGTCGGAGCGCTCAGGTCTTGACGACGACGGAGCCGACGATCTTGTCGTGCCACGTCTGCTTGCGCTGGTCCCACAGGTTCCAGAAGTAGCCGAGCAAGCACGGGAACGCGCTGAGGAACCGGGCGAAGTACCTCCCGACGGCGCGGCCGGTGCCGATCGGTTGACCCGTGTGCTGATCGACGACGCGGACGTTGGCGGCCTTCATGCCCCAGCTCTGACCCTTGCCCACGTTCTTGCAGTAGAGCACCGTGAACGCGACGAACCCGACGATGAACAGCACGGTGCCGATTGCGACGGACGACGACTCGGGCACACGGCACCTGCCGCTGTCGCAGGCCTCCGTCCGGTGCGGGCCGAGGAAGAGGCCGGCGAACCCGGGGATGAAGAAGATCAACGAGATGAGGTAGTCGATGATGTAGCCGCCGAGGCGAGCTCCGAAGCCTGCGTACTGCGGCGTGCCGTACCCGGGCGCCGCCGTGGGCATCATGCCGCCGGAGCTGGGCGGAGCGCCCCAACCGGGAGGCGGCGTGGGAGGCGGCGGAGGCGGAGGCGGCATCGACATGCCGGAAAGCTAATTCAGCGGAACGGACGGTCGCGGCGTGCGGCGAGTGGCCGCGCCCACCAGCGCCCACTGAACCGCCACGCCGGGTTGCGGCGGAAGTCGGCGACGTCCTGTTGCAGCACGGGCTTGGGCCAGAACGCCTCCACCGCAGCGACGATCACGGCGGCTTCCTCGTCGGTCGGGTCGGGCGTGATCGAGACGCGAGCGTTCGTGCTCACAACGGGACGTTCCCGTGCTTGCGGCGGGGCAGCTCCTCGCGCTTGGTGCGCAACATGCGCAACCCGGCGACGATCTTCTGGCGGGTCTCGGCCGGGTCGATCACGTCGTCCACGTAGCCGCGCTCGGCCGCGTTGTACGGGTTGGCGTACTTCTCCGTGTACTCGGCGACCAGTTCGGCGCGGCGGGCCACGGGGTCGGCAGCCTGCTGCAGCTCGCGGCGGTAGACGATCTCGACGGCGCCCTGCGGGCCCATCACGGCCAGCTCGGCGGTCGGCCACGCGTAGGCGAGGTCGGCGCCGATGCTCTTCGAGTTCATCACCACGTACGCCCCGCCGTATGCCTTGCGGGTGATGATCTGGATGCGCGGCACCGTGGCTTCGCAGTACGCGTAGAGCAGCTTGGCGCCGTGGCGGATGATGCCGCCATACTCCTGGTCGACGCCGGGCAGGAAGCCGGGCACGTCGACGAAGGTCAGCAGCGGGATGTTGAACGCGTCGCACGTGCGCACGAAGCGGGCAGCCTTCTCGCTGGACTCGATGTCGAGCACGCCGGCGAGCATCAGCGGCTGGTTGCCGACGATGCCGACCGGATGGCCGTCCACCCGGCTGAACCCGCAGACGATGCTCTTGGCGAAGTGCGGGAAGTATTCGAAGAACTCACCGTCGTCGACGACCTCGCGGATGACCTTCTTCATGTCGTACGGCTGGTTCGGGCTGGGCGGCAGGATCGTGCGCAGCTCTTCGCACAGACGATCGGGGTCGTCGGCGGTCTCCATCGTCGGCGGTTCCTCGAGGTTGTTCGAGGGTAGGAAGCCGAGCAGGAACCGGACGTCCTCGAGGCACGACTTCTCGTCGGGCGACACGAACGTGGCGACGCCGCTCTTGGAGGCGTGGCTCATCGCACCACCGAGCTCTTCGAGGGTGACCTCTTCGCCGGTCACCGTCTTCACGACGTCCGGGCCGGTGATGAACATGTGGCTGCTCTCGCGGACCATGAAGATGAAGTCGGTCATCGCCGGCGAGTACACAGCGCCGCCGGCGCAGGGCCCGAGGATCACGGAGATCTGCGGCACGACGCCACTGGACAGCACGTTGCGGTAGAAGATCCCGCCGTAGCTGGCCAGCGAGACGACGCCCTCCTGGATGCGTGCGCCGGCACCGTCGTTGAGCCCGACGACGGGTGCGCCGACCTTGAGGGCGAGGTCCATCAGCTTGTGGATCTTTTCGGCGAAGACCTCACCGAGCGCGCCACCGAAGACGGTGAAGTCCTGGCTGAAGACGAACACCTTGCGGCCGTCGACGGTGCCCCAGCCGGTGATGACGCCGTCGGTGTACGGCCGCTCCTCGAGCCCGGCGGCGTGGGCGCGGTGGCGGGCGAGGAGGTCGAGCTCGTGGAAGCTGCCCGGATCGAGGAAGTAGTCGATCCGCTCGCGAGCGAGCATCTTGCCCTTCTCGTGCTGGCGGTCGATCGATCGCTGCGATCCGGCGTGGTACGCCTGCTCGCGACGCTGGCGCAAGTCGTCGAGCTTCTCGTCCATCTGGTTCGGGGGGTTTCCGGTCACGGTGCGAACGCTAGTCGCACGCCCCGTGACCGGCATCGGTCCGCTTCGGTCAGGCCAGTTCGTACACCACCGTCACCGAGACGGTGAGGTCCTGGGTGCCGGTCTGGATCGGGGTGGCACCGCCCGCGCTGTCGGCGGCTTCCATGGTCCGGTACATCGGCTGCGGGACGGACACGCCGACTTCGCTGATCTGCAGGACGCCTCCGACCTTGGCGCCGGCTGCCTCGGCGAACTCGCCGGCGCGCTTCTTGGCGTTGTCGATCGCGTCGGCACGGGCCGCGCCGATCAGCTTCTCGGTGTCGCCGACGTAGAAGCTGATGCCCCCGATGGTGACGTTGTCGCCGGCGGCCGCGGCGGCGGCGTCGATGACCGGTCCGGTCTTGGCCAGGTTGCGCACGGTGACCGTGACGTTGTTGGAGGCCGTGTACCCAGACACCTTGTTGTTGCCGTTGTCGTAGCGCGGGTAGACGCTGAGCCCGCTGGTGACGATGTCGTCGTCGGCGACGCCGGCGGCCTTGATCGCCTTGATCAACGCGTCGGCCTTGTCGTTGGCCTGGGACAGTGCGGCGGCCGCCGAGTCGGCGTCCACGGACACGCCCACGCTGAGCGACGCCGTGTCGGGCTTGACGGTGATCTTGCCCTCGCCGCTGACGGTGATCGTCTTGTTGATGACGCTCCCGGCCGGCTGCGGGTTCGGCGCCGCCGAGGTAGTCGAGGTGCCGTCCTTGCCCAGGAGGGCGACGGCACCGATGGCCAGTGTTCCGGCCAGGACTCCGCCTGCGATCGCTGCGGTCAATCGAGTCTTCATCGGTCTGTGCTCCGTTCATGTCCCGGCCTGGGGTGGGCCGGCGTGCACGTTCGACGGTCGCTCGCCCCCGTCCGGTTCCGCCCGTCGCCCGCGTGGAGGCTTTGGCGCTCGCTCGGGTGGGCGTGGAACCCTCCACTCGGGAGGGTTGGAGGCTTTGGGGCGCGCTCGGGTGGGCGTGGAACCATCCACTGCGCCGCGGTCGTGGCAGGCTGGCGTGCCAGGCTGACGTGATGGTGCTGCCGATCCAGCCGCCCTTCGCCCCGATGCTGGCCAAGCTGGCCACGGAGATCCCGGCCGGCGAGGGCTGGCTCTACGAACCGAAGTGGGACGGCTTCCGCTGCATCGTCTTCCGCGACGGCGACGACATCGAGCTGGCCAGTCGGAACGAGCGCCCGTTCACTCGCTACTTCCCCGAGCTGCTCGACCCGCTGCGCGCCGCGCTGCCGGATCGGTGCGTCGTCGACGGTGAGATCGTCGTGCCGGCCAACGACGACCGCGGCCTCGACTTCGACGCCCTGCTGCAACGCATCCACCCCGCGGTGTCACGCGTGAACCGGCTCGCTGCCGAGACGCCGGCCTCGTTCGTCGCCTTCGACCTCCTCGCGCTCGACGACGACTCGTTGCTCGACGTGCCGCTCGCTGATCGGCACCGCCGGTTGCAGGAGGTGCTGGCCGACGCTGCGGCGCCGGTGTACCGCTGCCCGAGCACCACGGATCACGCGACCGCGGCGCGGTGGTTCGTCGAGTTCGAGGGCGCCGGGCTCGACGGGGTGATCGCCAAGCGGCTGGCCGATCCGTACACGCCGGACAAGCGCACGCTGATCAAGGTCAAGCACCAACGCACCGCCGACTGCGCGATCGCCGGGTACCGCATCCACAAGGACGGCAACGGCATCGGGTCGTTGCTGCTCGGCCTGTTCGACGACGACGGCCGGCTGCACCACGTCGGCGTCGTCGCGTCGTTCTCGGTGAAGCGCCGCGCCGAGTTGCTCGAGGAGATGCAGCCGTACACGGAGAACGCGTTGGAAGGTCATCCGTGGCGCGACTGGGCGGAGATGATGCAGTCCTCGGAGACGCGCATGCCCGGCGGTGGCAGTCGGTGGAACGCCGGCAAGGACCTGTCGTGGGTGCCTGTGCGCGTCGAGCGCGTCGCCGAGGTCACCTTCGGCCAACTGCAGGAGGGTCGGTTCCGCCACGGCTCGCAGTTCCTCCGCTGGCGCCCCGACCGCGACCCGCACACCTGCACCTACGCCCAGCTCGAGGTGGCGTCCGCCGTCCCCTTCCGCGACGTCGTCGGCAGGTCGTGACTACGCCGAGATCTGGACGTTGCGGGTGCCGAAGTCCTGACCGCTGACCTCGACGCCGATCGTCCAGGTGCCCGGTGCGTTCAGCGGCACGCCGGTCGCGATCGGCAGCTCGGCAGCGCCCCGTTCATGCAGCGGGATCGACAGGCGAACCGACGCGACGTTGCTGCCCTCCGGTGCGGTGAACACGATCACGAGATCGCCGAGGCCGGTGACCGGCTTCTTGACCTCGACGCGAACCGCGTTGGGCCCGACTCGCTGGCTGAAGGAGACGACCACTTCGAGGTCGTCCTTGGCGATGGTGACCTTCGCCGGCAGCGCGGGCCCGGCACTGCCTGCATCGACCAGGCGAGCCGGCGCGAGCGACACGAGCCACGAGGTGAGCAGCAGCACGACCAGCCCGACGACGGCCTCGATGGTCACCGCGCGACGCAACCGGTTGGCCAGAGGCGCGCTCATCGCATCGGCGCGGCGCATGCGCTGGCGCACGAACTGGCGCAGGTGCAACCCGACGTAGACCATCGCCGCAGCAGCCAGCGCCTTCAGCAGGAGCACGCGGCCGTGCCCGGTGTCGAAGATCGCGCCCCAGTCGAGGCGGTACATCTGGATGATGCCGGTGAACAACGTGAGGGCAAGCGCCGGGATCGAGATGCGGGCGAACCCACGAACGGCGTGCACGAGGTCTTCGTCGCCGGAGCCGGCGAGCACCACCTTGGCCAGCAGCACGAGCCCACCGAACCAGACGGCCATCGCCAGCGCGTGCACGACGCCCGCGCCGTAGCCGATCACTTCGAGGCGACCCGCACGGCTGAAGCCGAGCGTGGCGACAGCGATGCCGGGGATCGCCAACGCGACGAGCTGCGTGGCCGGATCGATGACGCGCTCGGGCCGGACGACCACCCAGGCGATGGCGACGGTGAACACGAACCTGGCGATCGCCGCAACGCCCGCGGTCGTGTCGGTCAGGTGCGTCCACTCCGTGGGCAACAGGCGCGATCCGAAGCTGGCGCCGTCGATCTCGGCGGCGATTCCCGCGGTGCTGAGGTACACGCCGGCGACCGCGGCGATGCAGGCCCAGCGCAGGAAGCGGACGGTGAGGATGTACTCGACGCCCTCGGGCCAGGCAACGGCGATGAGCACCAGCGAGCCGAAGAGGATGGCGAGGGCGGTGGTGCCGACGAACCGGGCCAGCCCGAGCGGCGCGCCCGAGGGTGCGTCACCCGTTGCGACGACGTCGCCGCTGGAGGGCGCGACCGTGGTGGCCGACGGGGTGGTGGCCGGAGTGGAGGTGGGGACGGCGTCGTTGGCGACGGTGAACGAGAAGCTGCCGCTGCCGTTCGTGGTGCCGTCGGGCGCGGTGACCGACCACGCGACCGCGCACGTGCCCTTCGGTAGGGCGGTGGGCACTGCGACGGTGAGCGTCAGGGCATCCGCGGATGCCGATGGTTCACCGACGCCGGTGGTGGCGCCGTTGCACACCACCTCGACGATGTTCTTGCCGCCGACCGGCGACTGGAAGGTGAGCGAGATCGACGCCGGCGACACGTCGACCTGCGCGCCGTCGGCAGGAGCACTGCTGGCGAGCACGTTGTCGGCGTGGGCGACGCGGCCCGACGTCGGCGCGGCGATCAATGCGCCCACCCCGACGATGATGCCGAAGGCGAGCACGAGCCAGCGCAACGCGCGACGGAGTGGTGACGAGGTGGCGATCATGAGGGCACTGGCGAACGCAGTGGCCCAACGCTAGCGGGGCGGGCTGGCAGGCCGGATGACGCCCCGTGTCGGTCCGGCGTCGCCGCGTGGGCAAGCACCTGGGCCGCGACCTGCTGTGCGACCTCGGGTCCCGGTCGCGCACCCCCTGAGTAGGCTCGGCGTCGATGGCCACCCAAGCGCTCTACCGTCGCTACCGACCCCGCCGCTTCAGCGAGGTGAAGGGGCAGGAGCACGTCGTGCGCGCCTTGCGCAACGCCGTCGAGCACGGTCGCGAAGGCCAGGCCTACCTGTTCTCCGGCCCGCGTGGCACGGGCAAGACCACCTCGGCGCGCATCCTCGCCAAGGTCCTCAACTGCGAACGACCGGTCGAGGGCGAGCCGTGCTGCGAGTGCGATTCCTGCATCGCGGTGGAGCGCGGCACGAGCTACGACGTGCACGAGCTCGACGCGGCCAGCAACAACGGCGTCGACGCGATGCGCGACCTCATCGAGAAGGCGTCGCTCGGCACGCCCGGCCGCCACAAGGTGTACATCCTCGACGAGGTGCACATGCTCTCCAAGGCGGCCGAGGCGGCGCTGCTGAAGACGTTGGAGGAGCCGCCGCCGCACGTCGTGTTCGTGCTCGCCACCACGGATCCGCAGAAGGTCAGCGACACCATCCGCAGCCGCACCCAGCACCTGCAGTTCCACCTGCTGCCGGCCGACGTGCTCGAGCAGCACGTGCGCTGGTTGGCCTCCGACGCCGGCATCGAGGTCGACGACGACGCGCTGCAGTCGGTGCTCCGCTCCGGCGGCGGATCGGCGCGCGACACGATCTCGGCGCTGGAGCTGGTCGCCGCGAGCGGCGGCATCGCCCCGGACTCGGTTCCGCTCGACGAGTTCATCGAGGCCTTCATCGAGCACGACCCCGGCCGCGCGCTCACGGTCGTCGCCCACGCCACCCAGCTCGGGCGCGATCCGCGCATCCTCACCGAGGACATCATCCGCCACCTGCGCGACTGCTTCCTGTCGCTGATGGCGCCAGAGCTGGTGCAGCTCCCGGCCGTCCGCGCCGAGGAGGTGTCCGGTCAGGCCACTCGCCTCGGTGCCGCAGCGTTGGTGCGGGCCATGGAGCGCCTCGGCGAGATGCTCGTCGAGATGCGCCACGCCCCGGATCCGCGGTTGCTCCTGGAGGTCGCGCTGGTGCAGCTCACCCACGCCGCCGCAGGCTCCGACGCCGGAGCGCTGGCCGCACGCATCGAGCGCCTGGAGCAGACGGTGGCAGCCGGCGTGGCTGCGGCGCCCGCCGCGGCGCCGCCTCGTCCCGCACCGATCGATCCGAGCACCGGACGCGCCGCGCTCGGCGGTCGTGCCCGGCCCCCCGCTGCTGCGCCGGTCGCGCCTGCGCCAGTGGCCGAGGCCCCCACCGCACCGGCAACCCTCGTCGCCGTGCCCGCACCGGCCGATCCGGAACCGCCCGCGCCGGTCGCACCGGCTCCGACCGTCGCGCCCGTCGCGCCGGCCGCATCGATCGCGCCGCCGCCGGCTGCCGCTGCCTCCGGGACGCCGACGGAGCTGTGGGCTTCGCAGGTCGTGCCGGCGCTGAAGGGGTTCGCCAAGGCGGTGTACTCGGCCACGAAGGTGGTCGGCGAGGCGCCCGGCGAGCTGCGCATCGCCGTGCCGAGCGAGGTCCACCGCAGCAAGTGCGAGCCGCACCGTGCCGACGTCGAGGCCGCGCTGTCGAAGGCGGTCGGCTCGCCGATGCGCGTCGTGCTGGTGGTCGACGGCGCGGCGAACGACGACAACGTCGTGCCGTTGGTGAAGCGTCCGGTGATGCAGCCCGACGAGGAGATCGATCTCCGCGACTTGGTCGATGCGCCGGCCGAAGCGGTGGTCACCCCGCTCGACCGTCTGCACCAGGCGTTCCCCGGTTCGCACGAAGTGGACGAGCGCAGCTGATGGCCGGGGTCTACACACCGCCCGTGCAGACGTTGATCGACGAGCTCGGTCGCCTGCCCGGCATCGGCCCGAAGTCGGCGCAGCGCATCGCCTTCCACCTGTTGAAGCTGCCCGCCGAGGACGTCCATCGGCTGGCGTTCTCGATCTCCGACGCGAAGGCGCGGGTGCGCTTCTGCGTGCGCTGCTGGAACGTGGCCGAGGGCGAGCTGTGCCCGATCTGCTCCGACGATCGACGCGACAACACGTTGCTGTGCGTGGTCGAGGAGTCCCGCGACATCGTCGCCATCGAGAAGACCGGCGAGTTCCGTGGTCGGTACCACGTGCTGCTCGGGGCGATGAGCCCGCTCGAGGGCATCGGGCCCGAGCAGCTGAAGATGAAGGAGCTGTTCGCCCGCCTCGAGCCGGAAGGCATCGAGGAGGTCATCGTCTGCACGAACCCGAACACCGAGGGCGAGGTGACGGCGATGTACATCGCCCGGATGATGAAGCCGCTCGGCCTGAAGGTCACCCGCATCGCCAGCGGTCTGCCCGTGGGCGGCGACCTGGAGTACGCCGACGAGCTGACTCTCGGCCGGGCCATCGAAGGCCGCCGCGAGCTCACCGGCTGAACGGCTGACAGCACGGCACCGGCGTTTGATCGCAGATCCACCGCCACGGTGGTCCAGCGAACAAACGCTCAGCGACCCGACCGGGAAAAGCAGGCTGGGGTACCACTCCTGGACCTGGTAGCGGGCGGACGGGCCAGCTCCAGAGGTGGTACCCCAGATCTTGTGACGCTGTGCTTGGAGCTGCCGGGTCTTGCTCGGCGCTTCCGAATCACCAACGTGTATGTTGCGGTCACGTTACAACGGTGACGGTGAGATGTCAACCTGTTTGACGAAGAACCTGCCCGGCGTTTCGTCGTCCTGGTGATGACACGACGCGTCCAGCCTGCGGGTTTGGCGCGCAGGCCTACTCTTGCAGGTTTCGGACCACTGCTGGAACATGACGAATCGTCATGCTCGGCGACGAATTGTGGTCGCCTGCGCGCAGAGCGCGAGGCCCATCCCAGGGTTCAGACGGTGCGGACGACGAGGGCGTCGCCCTGGCCGCCACCACCGCAGAGGGCGACGGCAGCGAGGCCGCCGCCGCGGCGGCGCAGCTCGTGGAGCACGGTCAGCGCCAAGCGGTTGCCGCTCATGCCGATCGGGTGGCCGAGGGCGATGGCCCCACCGTTGACGTTGACGATCTCGTCGCTGATGCCGAGCTCGGCCATCGAGGCGATGCCGACAGCGGCGAAGGCCTCGTTGATCTCGAACAGGTCGACGTCGCCGATCGTCTTGCCGGCCTTGCTCAGCGCCAGCTGGATCGCCCGGCTCGGCTGGTGCAGCAGCGAGGCGTTGTCCGGCCCGGCGACCATGCCGTAGCTGACGACCTGGCCGAGCGGCGTGACGCCGCGTGCCTCCACCGCACGCTCGCTCATCACGACGACGGCCGAGCCGCCGTCGCTGATCTGTGAGGCGTTGGCCGCAGTGATCGTGCCTTCCTTGTCGAAGGCCGGCTTGAGCGCGGCGAGCGACTCCATCGTCGTGCCGGGGCGCACGCCCTCGTCGGTCTCGATCAGGATCGGCTCACCCTTGCGCTGGGGGATGCTGACCGGGATGATCTCGTCGGCCAAGCGACCTTCCTTGATCGCGTTCGCGGCGCGCTCGTTGCTCTTCACCGCCAGGTCGTCCTGCTGCTCGCGGGTGATGCCGCCGCCGGCGTAGCGCTCGGTGCCGAGGCCCATCAGGCACGCGTCGAACGCGCAGAACAGGCCGTCCTTGATGATCGCGTCGGCGAGCTCGGTGTTGCCGTAGCGGAAGCCGCCACGTGCGCCGGCTGCGAGGTACGGCGCATTGGTCATGCTCTCCATGCCACCGGCGATGACGATGTCGGCCTCACCGGCAGCGATCATCTGGTCGGCGAGGTAGATCGTGTTCAGGCCGGAGAGGCAGACCTTGTTGATGTTGACGCTGGGGACGCTCATCGGGATGCCGGCCTTGAACGCCGCCTGGCGCGACGGCACCTGACCCTGACCGGCCATCAGCACCTGACCCATGAGGACGTGCTCGACCTCTTCGGGTGCCACGCCGGCGCGCTCCAGCGCGGCCGCGATGGCGAAGGCGCCGAGCTCGGCGGCGCTGAACGACGCAAGTGCGCCGCTCATCTTGCCGATCGGCGTGCGGGCTCCGGCGACGATGTACGACCCAGCCATGGTGTTCTCCTCGAGTGACGCTGATGGCGAGGCACCGCTCGCCCGTGGTGACGAGCGTAGGCGCGGTTCCCTACCGTCCGGTAATGGAGCCGGTCCGGTCAGCAGCACGACCAGCAGTCGGGAAGGTGAGCGTGACGCGGGCTCCGCCGAGCGGGCCGTCGGTGATGTCGACGGTGCCGTCGTGTGCAGCCATCACGTCGACCGCGACCGCCAGGCCGAGGCCCGAGCCGCCGGCGTCGCGGCTGCGTGCCTCGTCGAGGCGGACGAACCGCTCGATGACGCGCGGCCGGTCGGCCTCGGCGATGCCCGGGCCGTCATCGTCGACGTGGATCTTGAGCGCAGTGGCGACGCGCTCGACGGAGACCTCGACGTGCGCGGTGGCGTGGCGTGCGGCGTTGGCGACGAGGTGATCGAGCGCGCGGCGGGTGGCGTCGGGGTCGCAGCACAGCGTCGCGGTGTCGTCGTCGACGAGCCCGGAGACCGCCACGGGCGCGACGCGTCGTCGTGCCGCAACGTCGCGCACGAGATCGTCGACCGACACCGAGGCGGTCTGCGCACCACGCTCGTCGATGCGCGCCAGCAGGACGAGGTCGTCGACGAGCCCCTGCAGCCGGCCGACCTCGTCGAGCACGGTCGTGCTCACGGCCGACCAATCCGTGGACGGATCGCCGTTGGCCACCTCGAGCTCGGCGCGGATCACGGCGATCGGCGTGCGCAGCTCGTGCGCCGCATCGCTGACGAGACGTCGACTCGACAGCGTGGCGATCTCGACGCGCTCGAGCATCGAGTTCATCGTCGTCGCCAGCTCTCCGATCTCGTCGCGGCCGGTGGGCGTCGGCACCCGCTCGTGCAGCGAGTCGCCACCGATCGAGCCGACGCGAGAGGTGATGGCGTGGACCGGTCGCAACGCCCGACCGGCGATCAGCCACGCCAGCCCGGCGACGATCGCGACGAGCAGCGGCACGATCCACCACAGCATCTGACGCGTGGTCGTGAGCGTGCTGCGCACGCCGGCCAACGACGAGGCACGCGTCAGCGACACCGCGTCGTTGACGCGCAGCGTGCTGACGAGCACCTGCCCGCCGCTCGTCGTCACCCCGAGCAACTTCGCCGAAGCGGGGTCGATCGCCTGCGTGTACTGCGCCACACCGGCCGAGCCCGCGTCGTCGAGGTGGCTGATGAACACCGGGGTGCCGCCGGCGCTGGTGCCCGGCTCAACGTTGATCGGGCCGGGGTCGACGCCCGCGCCGACACCGGAGACCGTGGCCACGATCGCCGTCCCGGCCGGCTGCGGCAGTTGCACGGCGAAGCGAGTCGCGTCGAGCGGCACGCTGACGCTGCCGGACACGGTGAACAGACGCGGTCCGTCGGCCAGCACCTCGATCGCCTGCGCCTGGAGCGCTCGTTCGTCGCCCTCACGGATGTCGCTGACGAGGCGGTGCTCCAAGGTGCGCAGCAGCAGCATCGAACCGCCGACGAGCACGAGCGCGAAGACCGCGCCGGCCACCACCGCGACGCGCACGCGCACAGAGCTGCGCAGCCGAGTCAGCACGTGCGGTGCGCTCATGCCGCCCCCGAATCGCGGACCGGCTCGTCGTCGACGAGGCGGTAGCCGATGGTGCGAATCGTCTCGATGCTCGCCCGGCCGAACGGCTTGTCGATCTTGTTGCGCAGGTAGCGCACGTAGACCTCGACGATGTTGTCGTCGCCGTCGAAGTCGAAGCCCCACACCTCGGCCAGCAGCTCGCGCTTGCTGGCGGTGCCGCCGTTGCGACGACCCAACGCGACGAGCAGATCGAGCTCGCGCGCGGTGAGCGCGATGGACACGCCGCCGCGGCGGCACGAGCGCCCGGCGGTGTCGATGCAGAGGTCGCCGATGTGCAGCATGCCGTCCGCCGATCCGGCAGCGCGACGCACGAGGGCGCGCAGGCGAGCGACGAGGACCACGAGGCTGAACGGCTTGCGCAGGAAGTCGTCGGCGCCGAGGTCGAGCCCTTCCGCTTCGTCGTGCTCGCCCTGCTTCGCGGTGAGCAGCAGCACGGGCGTGGTCACGCCGCGCTGACGCAGTTCGCGACAGACGGCGTACCCGTTCATCCCAGGCAGCAGGATGTCGAGCACGATCGCCACGTAGGAGCCCTCGGTCGCCCGCCACAACCCGTCGGGCCCGGTGTGGGCGACGTCGACCTCGAAGCCTTCGGCGGTCAGCCCGCGGGCGATGGAGTCGGCAAGCCGCACCTCGTCGTCGACCACCAGCACGCGCACGTCACCAGTGTGTCGCGCCGGTCGGGCACGCGTGCCGTCGCGACGTGCCGCGCTCTCAGCGCACTCTCAGCCGTCCTCAGCGGACGTTCAGGACGCGTCCGTCACGGTGCTCGCCATGAACCAACGAGCACGCGTGAACACGACAACGAGCCGGCCCGGACGTCGATGGAGGTTCGGCGGCATCGCCGCGCTCTGCATCGGCGCCGGGACGCTGGCCGCCTGCGGCAGCAACGGCGCGGCCAACGGCAGCAAGGTCGCCAGCGTCGGCACGAGCCCGGACGCAGCCAACGAGACGGATGGCAGCGGACCGGACGGCACCGATCCGAAGCAGGACCCGCAGGAGGCGATGCTCGCCTACACGGAGTGCATGCGTGATCACGGCGTCGACATGCCCGACCCGGTGATGGCCGGGTCGACGCAGGGCGGCAGCAAGGGTGGCGGGCCGGTGATCCAGGTCCACTCCGCCGGCAGCGTGCCCGACGGCGCCGACGGCCCCGCGTTCAACCTGGACGACAAGGAGTTCAAGGAGGCGAGCGCGGCGTGCGACTCCCTGTTGGAGGACGTCATCGGAGAGATCGACATCGACCCCGAGCAGCAAGCCGAGATGCGCGAGCAGATGCTCGACTACTCGCAGTGCATGCGCGACCAGGGGATCGACTTCCCCGATCCCGTGTTCAACGACAACGGCGGCGTGTCGATCAACGTCTCCGCCGGCGAGGGCAACGGCCCGAGCAAGATCGACGACGAGAAGATGCAAGCCGCCAGCGAGGCGTGCAGCGACATCCTCGGTGACGGTGGCACGTTCACCGTCGGTGAAGCGGTCGGCTCGTGATGCGCCGCCGAACCGCTGTCGTCGGCGTCGCCGCCGTGCTGATCCTCGCCGGCGGCACGTTCGTGTGGCGCTGGGGCAACGACCGGGCCGCCGCTGCGCCCCCGGCGACGCGTGACGACGATCGCAAGTACGCCACCGTCGAGGAGCGCGACCTCGCTCGCGACGAGACGCTCGACGGCACCGTCGGGCACGGCGACCAGCGCGCGTTGCCGTACTCGGGCAACGGCACCATCACCGGTCTGCCGGAGGTCGGCACGGTCGTGGCCAACGGCCAGCAGCTGATGGAGATCGATGGTCATCCGGTGGTGCTACTCCAGGGCACTCGCCCGGCGTGGCGCAGCATGCAGGCCGGCATGACCGCGGGCGAGGACATCCGCCAACTGGAGACCGCGCTGTACGCGCTCGGCTTCCTCGACCCGGACGACGCAACCGTCGACGACGCGTGGAGCTCCGGCACCACCGCTGCGGTGAAAGCGATGCAGGAGGCACTGGGGATGCCGAAGGACGGCCGCCTCGACCTCGGCGAGATCGTCTTCGCCGACGGGTCGCAGCGCGTCGCCAAGGTCGGCGGCGACCTGGGCCTGCCGGCTGGATCGGCCGGCATCGAGCTGTCGGCGGTCGACCAGGTGGTCTCGGCGTCGCTCGACGCAGGCGACGCAGGTCTGCTCGACGTCGGCGACAGCGTCGAGCTCGAACTGCTCACCGGTGATCGAGTGCCGGCGACCGTCTCGGCCATCGGCGCACCGGTGGTCGGTCAGGACGGCTCGGCGACGTTGCCCGTCACGCTCACCGCGACGGGGCTCGACGCCCTCGACGGCACGCCGGTCGAGATCCACGTCGCCGTCGTCGACGCGGCGAACGCAACGGCAGTGCCGGCGGCGGCGCTCCTCGCGCTCGCCGAGGGCGGCTTCGGGCTCGAGGTGGCCGACGAGACGAGTGCGACCGGCACGCGGTTGATCCCGGTGGACGTCGGCGTGTTCGCCGACGGCTGGGTGCAGGTGACCGGCGACGTCGAGGTCGGCGACAGCGTGGTGACCGCGTGATCGACGAGACCGTCTTCACCGACACGGCTCCGACCGTCCTGGCGCTCGCCGGGGTGACGAAGGAGTACCGCGGCGCGCCGCCGGTGCGGGCGCTCGACGGCGTCGACATGAACGTCGTCGCCGGCGAGTTCGTCGTGGTGGTCGGCCCGTCGGGCTCCGGCAAGTCGACGTTGATGAACGTCGTCGGTGCACTGCAACGCCCGACCACCGGCTCGGTGCACATCGACGGAGTTGCCGTGTCGTCGCTCGACGACGCTCGGCTCTCCGCAGTTCGCGGCCGGCGCATCGGGTTCGTCTTCCAGCAGTTCCACCTCCTGGAGGGGATGAGCGCGCAGCAGAACGTCGCCGACGGTCTCCTCTACTCCGGCGTGTCGCGACGGGATCGTCTGCGGCGCGCTGCCGAGGCCTTGGACATCGTCGGGCTGACGGCGCGGCGCACCCACAAGCCGGGTGCGCTGTCCGGCGGCGAGCGTCAGCGCGTCGCCATCGCCCGCGCCCTCGTCGGTGATCCGGCGATCGTGCTGGCCGACGAGCCGACGGGCAACCTCGACTCGTCGAACGGCGCCTCGATCATGGCCCTGCTCCACGAGCTGCACCGCGCCGGCCGCACGATCGTGCTCATCACGCACGACCGCGAGATCGCCGAGTCGGCGCAGCGTCAGGTGACGATGCGCGACGGTCGCATCGTCGACGACTCGGCGGTGGCCGCATGACCGCGATCACCGCCAACAGCCGTCTCCCCCGGGCTCGCGCCCGTCGCGTCGCGCCACCGAGAAGTCGGTTGCGCCTCGTCGACGGGCTGCGTGCCGGCGGCGTCGGCCTGCGCACGCGTCGGTTGCGCACGTTGCTCACCGCGCTCGGCATCGCCATCGGCATCGCCGCGATGGTGGCGGTGGTCGGCATCTCCGCATCGAGCCGTGCCGACCTCATCGCCGACATCGACTCGCTGGGCACCGATCTGCTGCGCGTCGCCCCGGGCAACACGATGTTCGGCGACTCGACCACGTTGCCCGACGAAGCGCGCGACACAGCAGCGCGCATCGGTCCGGTCACGCAGGCGGCGGGGCTGACCTACACGCCGGCAGCCGTGCGACGCACGAACTACATCGACGACAACGTCACCGGCGGCATCGCCGTCGCCGCTGCCGACACGACCGTGCTCGAAGCGACCAGCGCTCGGCTCGCACAGGGCCGCTTCCTCGACGCGGCATCGTCCGCTGCGCCGACGGTGGTGCTCGGTGCCGATGCCGCGGCCCGGTTGGGCATCACCTCGCTCGACGAGCAGCCGATGGTGTGGATCACCGACGCCAGTGGTCGCGGTCAGTGGTTCGCGGTGATCGGCATCCTCGAACCGGCGCCGCTCGCTCCGGAGCTCGACAGCGCGGCGCTCATCGGGTACGGCGTCGCCGCGACCCTGTACGACACGGAGCGCTCGCCGAGCCTGCTGTACGTGCGCACCACGCCGAACGAAGTCGAGGCCGTGCGTGCCGTGCTCGGTCGGAGCGTCTCGCCGGAGAACCCGAACGAGGTCGACGTGTCGCGGCCATCCGACGCACTCGAGGCTCGGGCCAAGACCGACACGGCGTTGCGCAACCTCTTGCTGGCGCTGGGCGGTGTTGCGCTGCTCGTCGGCGGCGTCGGGATCACCAACGTGATGGTCATCTCCGTGCTCGAGCGTCGCGCCGAGATCGGGGTGCGTCGGGCCCTCGGTGCGACGCGCCGACACATCGCCACCCAGTTCGTCGCCGAGTCGGTGATGCTCTCCTCGCTCGGTGGCATCGGCGGTGTCCTGCTCGGCGCCGGCGTCACCGCTGCCTACGCGCACGCACGTCACTGGAAGCTCGACGTGCCGCTCGGCTCGCTCGGCCTCGGCGTGCTCGTGGCCCTCGCCGTCGGTCTCCTCGCCGGCGTCTCGCCCGCCATCCGCGCCGCGAGGCTCGACCCCGCCGAAGCCATCCGCCCCGCGTGATTGGCTTTCTGCTCACCCGAACTCGGTGACCGACTGAAACTGGATGTCTGACGCGCGGCTCTGCCGCGCGTCAGACATCCAGAAACCGTCTCGGCGCGTTGAGCTTGCGGCGCGATGCTGAGGCGATGAAGCCGAGGATCTGGAGCGTCGAAGTCATGGTCGAGACCGACGACGAGGCATACCTCGAGGCGCTGTCCGATCGCATCAAGAACGTTCTGTGCCCTCCGGACGACGACGGCCCCGACCATCGCTGCGATCCACCGTGGATGATCGTGACGAGCCCGATGCGCAAGAAGCAGGCCAAGGGCTGGCGCAAGATCCTCAATCGTTGAGGAAGTGCCGAACTGGATGTCTGAGCGCAGGAATATGCCGCGCTCAGACATCCAACTAGATCGAGTTGAGGGCGAGTCCGAGGCTGGCGTCGTCTTCGTAGCCAAGGGCCCAGATGGCGATGCCGGCCCATCCGGCGTTCATCGCCGCGACAGCACGGTCCTTCACCGAGAAGGCGTCGGGGAAGTAGACAGTGTGCTTCACCGTGCACGTCACCGCGGTCGACGTCACGCCCAGCCGCTTCGCCGGCACGTACGCGCCACCGGTCGCCGGACCCTGAACTTCGGGCACCCACGGCCCGGCGGGGCCGGGGATGACGGGCGGCGGCACCGGGGTGGTGCGCACGCCGGTGACCACGCGGGTGTACGTGAACGTCAGCTCGCCGGTCGCGTCACGCACCGGTGTCTTGCCGACGGACGCAGCGAGCGTGAACCCGTTCTCCATCTGGACGGCGACGGTGGACAGTGCGCCGTCGGGGCACGTCTCGGAGGCGGTCTGCTGGCGGCCCCAGTCGCGCCCGTAGGCCGGGACGCCGAGCTGGATCTTGGCCCGCTGAGCGGGATCGGTGATGCGCGCGTTCGTCCACGAGATCACCTGGTTGACCCATGCCATCGGCGCCGTCGCGCTCGGTGATCCGGGACTGAAGTCGTAGACCATGAACCGCAGGCGGTCGACGCTGCCGATGATCGTGACCGGGTCGTACACCCAGTAGTCCGTGCCGTTGCTGCCGGTCCAGCTCGGCGGGATCGTGATCGCCAGCTGCTTGCCGGCGGCGTGCATCGCCGTGCTGAGCTCGGTGACGAACGTGATCCAGTTCGGGCGGGTGTCCGACCACGTGCCGCGCCCGTCGGTGAAGGCGAACCCCTCGTAGTCGAGGTCGATGCCGTCGTAGCCCTTGTCGACGACGAGCTGCACGATCTGGGCGATGTGCGCGCCGCGGCGGGCCGGGTCGGCGAGGATCGCCGCCATCACGCCCTTGCCGGAGCCGTCGGTGATCGTCGGCAGGATCACTGCTTCGGCGGGTGCCGCGTTGAGGGTCTTGGTCAGATCGCTCTGCGTCCCGACCAACGTGATCCCGCCGCTGTCGTTGGCCGAGTACCAGAACGGGGAGACGTCGGCGAACAGGTTGCGCAGCAGCGAACCGGACTCGTAGGACTGGCGTCCGTCCGTGGCCGCCCAGTACGGCACCCAGCCGCTGACGAACCGAGCCACCGGAGGCGCCGCCGCAACCGGATGCCCGACGGCGATCCCCGACCCGTCGATCGCGAGCCCCACCAGTGCCATGGCGGCAAGCGCGCGCAACACGCTGCGTGAACGGTGGAGCACGCCGCGACGCTACTGGGGTGTCGCGAAGGGGTCCACGCGCCCCCGCATCACCCCAGGCCCAGTCGGTTTCCGTCGCGGATCTACCGATCAGTAACCTCCCGCCATGCCGAGCGACATGCAGCCCATCCTGGATGCGATCGAGGCCGGGGCCTCCGCAGCGGAGTTCGCCAACCTGCCCGTGCCCGACCACTACCGCGGCGCACACGTGCTCAAGAGCGAGCAGGAGATGTGGGTGGGCACCGCGTCGAACGACAAGGACCCGCGCCAGAGCCTCCACGTCGGCGACGTGCCGACGCCCGAGCTGGCACCCGATGAGGTCTACGTCGCCGTGATGGCCAGCAGCATCAACTTCAACACGGTGTGGACGAGCATCTTCGAGCCCGTGTCCACCTTCGGACCGATCGCCCGCCTCGCCCGCGAGAGCGAGTGGGCCAAGCGCCACGACCAGCCGTACCAGGTGGTCGGCAGCGACGCCTCGGGCGTCGTGCTGCGCATCGGTTCCGCCGTGCGCAACTGGAAGCCGGGCGACCGCGTCACGGTGCACTGCAACCACGTCGACGATCAGGACGCGTCCGCGCACGACGACTCGATGATGGCGGCGAACCAGCGCATCTGGGGCTACGAGACCAACTTCGGCGGGCTCGCCGATCTGGCCGTGGTGAAGGCCAACCAGCTGATGCCGAAGCCCGCCCACCTCACCTGGGAGGAGGCTGCGGTCAGCGCGCTGTGCAACTCGACGAGCTACCGCATGCTCGTGTCGGCCAACGGCGCGCAGATGAAGCAGGGCGACGTCGTGCTGATCTGGGGCGCCACCGGCGGCATCGGCGCCTACGCGGCGCAGTACGTGCTCAACGGTGGCGGCATCCCGGTGTGCGTGGTCAGCTCGGAGGACAAGGCCGGGATCCTGCGCTCGATGGGCGTCGAGGCGATCATCGACCGGCGCGCTGCCGGCTACAACTTCTGGAAGGACGAGCACACGCACGACGAAGGCGAGTGGCGCCGGTTGGGCAAGGACATCCGCGAGCTCGTCGGCGAGGACCCGGACATCGTCTTCGAGCACCCCGGCCGCTCGACGTTCGCCGCCTCGATGTACGTCGCCAAGCGCGGCGGCACCGTCGTCACGTGCGCGGCCACGAGCGGGTTCATGCTCGAGTTCGACAACCGCCACTTCTGGATGCGCCTCAAGCGGCTCGTCGGCTCGCACTTCGCCAACTACAAGGAGGCGTGGGAGGCCAACCGGCTGATCAGCAAGGGCATGATCCACCCGGTGATGAGCCAGGTCTTCGCGCTCGAGCAGACCGCTGACGCGGCATACCAGGTGCACCACAACATGCACGAGGGCAAGCTCGGCGTGCTGTGCCTCGCTCCCGAGGAAGGCCTCGGCGTGACCGACCACGAGCTGCGCGACAAGGTCGGCGACAAGCTGCACCGCTTCCGCCGCTGATCCGCTCGGCGTGGTCTGACACGCTTCGCACATGAGCGAGACCGATCCAGCACCGTTGGCCGTGCGCACGGAACGTCGCGACGCCGTCTTCATCGTCACCATCGATCGGCCGCAGGCGCGCAACGCCGTCGACGGCCCGACCGCACGCCTGCTGTTCGAGGCGTTCACCGAGTTCGACGCCGACGACTCGTTGAGCGTCGCTGTGCTCACCGGTGCCAACGGCACCTTCTGCGCCGGCGCTGATCTGAAGGGCATCGGCGAGGGACGGGGCAATCGTGTCGACGTCGACATGGCGTTGCCCGGCCCGCTCGGGTGCACGCGCATGGTGCTCTCCAAGCCGGTGATCGCGGCCGTCGAGGGCTTCGCCGTGGCCGGCGGGTTGGAGCTGGCGCTGTGGTGCGACCTCCGCGTCACCGCTCGCGATGCGACGTTCGGCGTGTTCTGTCGACGGTGGGGCGTGCCGCTGGTCGACGGTGGAACGGTGCGCCTGCCGCGCTTGATCGGTCAGAGCCGGGCGATGGACATGATCCTCAGCGGTCGCGGTGTCGGCGGCGAGGAAGCGTTCGTGTGGGGCCTCGCCAACCGGCTCGTCGAGCGCGGCGAGGTGCTGACCAACGCGATCGCCTTGGCCAGCGAGCTGGCAGCACTGCCGCAGACGTGCATGCGCAGCGACCGCCGCTCAGCGCTGGAGCAGTGGGGCCTCGACCACGACGCAGCGATGGCCAACGAGACCCAGCTGGCGATGATCCCGATCCGATCCGGCGAGACCCTCGAAGGCGCCGCCAGGTTCGCCGCCGGCGCCGGCCGCCACGGCTCCAAAGCCTGACCCGCGCCCTGGCCCGCCTTCTCGTTGCAACGAGCGACACCTCCGGTCGCCCAATGCAACGAGAACCTGGGCGTGAGCGCTCACGCCCCGCCGCGCCTCGTTCTCGGGAAGTTCGCCGACGGAGGCGTCAGCCGTCGTCCCCGGAGGTGGTCGCCAGGAGGCTGTCCAAGGTGACGGGGGATCCGAACGCGGCGGTCAGGTCGGCGCTGCGGTCGCCGGGAGCGACGCCCACGGCGTTGGAGCCGACGACGACGTAGACCGTGTGCGTCGGCGGGATCGTCGCGTCGATGGGATGACTGCACATCTTGCAGTCGCCGCTGATCACGACGAAGGCGATCGTCACGGTGCCGCTGCGAACGGTCGTGATGAACCCGGCCGGGATCGACGCAGCATCGCCGACGACGACCGACACCTGTTCGGCAACGACGCCGGGCGCCTCTGATTGCAGTGACGTCAGCGCGCCGTCGAGTTGCTCGGCGCCGACGTCGGTCGCGACGGTCGTCTCGGTCGCTCCCGGCGCGGCGCCGTCGTCGGCCGGTCGGACCGAGGCGATCAGCTCGTCGGTGCGCCCGGCCAGACCGGGATCGATGTCGAGCGCAGCCCAGAACCCGTTCGGCGTTCGCCACATCACGTGAACGGTGCCGTCGTCACCAGTGAAGCGGTAGCCCGACGCTCCGGCGACCTCCACCATCGCGCCGTCGGTCGCATCGGCCATCTCGGCCAACCTGCCGCGATACGAGCCGGACGACAACCGCACCGAGCCGTCGTCGGACGAGTACACCTGCCCGTGCAGCTCGCCGAAGGTGTCGAGCCCGGATCCGAGCAGCGTCGCCTCGGGAACCGGGAGCACGTACGGCAGTCCCGACCCGGGCACGATCTCGAGCCGGAGCCGGAGGACGTTCGCCTCGTCGATGCCCCACCCCGTCACGTCGAGGTCGGGCACGTCGGTTCGGGTCGCGGCGCGGGCGAACAGCAGACCCGACGGCTCGATCTGCCACACCATGACGTGCGCAGGGGCGCTCTCGCCAGACAGGCTCCCGGCCTCGAACGTGATCGGCGCTGCGACCAGGTCCGTGCCGGCGAGCACGTACCAATCGACCGCCGCTGCCGACGGCGCGACCGGTGTGGTGGTCGATGGCAGAGCCGCGGGCACCGTCGCGACGGGCGCCGACGCTGCAGGCGCATCCTCGCGACCGGCGCGATTGACAGCGATCGCCGACACAGCGCCGATGATGATGACCGCCGCCGCTGCCATCACGAGCTTCGGCCGTCGGCGCGCCGCTGCTGACCTGGCGGAGCCGATGAGACGGATCTCGTTCGCGGGTGACGCGGTCAGCTCGTCGAGCGCCGCGCGCATGCGGGCGACGAGCTCATCGTCGGTGATGTCGGTGGTCGTGCTCATTCGCTCATCTCCTGCTTCAACGCGGCGAGGCCGCGATGCACCATCACGCGCACGGACGCGGGTGCGCAGCCGAGGGCGTCGGCGATCTGGTCGTCGGTCCAGTCCGCCCAGAACCGCATCGTGATCGCCACCCGTTGGCGATGCGGCAACGCACCCAGCGCGCCGAGCATGTCGTTGGTCGGTTCGGTGTAGCTCGTCGCCTGGCCGGCCGCGGCCCGACGGACGCGGGCTCGTTCACGGAGGTGCCATCGGTGCCAGCTCGTCGCACGGTTGACGACCGCCCTGCGGAGGTACGCCGTCGGCTGATCGATGCGATCGAGCTTGCGCCCCACGGCGAGCAGCGCCTCCTGGGCCAGCTCCTCACCGACCTCGCGACTTCCGACCAACGCGGTGGCCCATCGCACGGCGTCCGCGTGGTGAGCGCGGTAGAAGTCGTCGATGGTCATCGGGCCTGCCCTCAGCGACAGTGTGGCCGCGGCGTTCACGCTGCTTTGACGCCGCCGGGGGTCGATCTGTTTCACTGGCACGATGCTCCTCACCGAGATCGACCACATCGCCATCGCCGTGCGCGACCTGGAAGCTGCCATCGCCTACTACCAGGAGGCGTTCGGCGCCGAGGTGCATCACCGCGAGATCGTCGAGAGCGACGGCGTCGAGGAAGCGTTGGTCAAGGTGGCCGACAGCTACATCCAGCTGACCGCGGCGACCCGCCCGGACTCACCGATCGCCAAGTCGATCGAGAAGCGCGGCGAGGGGCTGCACCACGTCGGCTACCGCGTCGACGACTGCGCCAAGGCGCTCGCTTCGATGATCGCCGCCGGCGCCACGCCGATCGACACGGTGCCCCGCCCGGGCAGCCGCGGCACCACCGTCGCCTTCATCCACCCGAAGGGCAGCTTCGGCACCCTCATCGAGCTCGTCGAAGAGTGACTGCTCGAACCTCGAGGCTCGCTCACGCGCGGAGCCGCTCGACGCAACTCGAGCACTTGCTCAATCCGCAGTGAGGATCGCGCCTTTGAGGTACTCCGCCTCCGGGAACCAGAGGGGGACGGGGTGATCGCTCGGCTGGTGCAGCCGATCGACGATGCGCACGTTGCGCTTGGCGTCCAGCGCTGCGCCGGCGAGCACCTTCTGGAAGAGGTCCATGGTCATCGCCCCGCTGCACGAGAACGTCAGCAGCGTGCCATGCGGGGCGAGCAGCTTCATCGCCAGCAGGTTGAGGTCCTTGTAGGCGCGTGACGCCTTGTCGAGCTGCGCCTCGCTGTTGGCCAGCTTCGGCGGGTCGAGGATGATCAGGTCGTAGTCGCGCCCGCGATCGCGCAGGCCGCGAAGCGCGGTGAACGCGTCGGCCTCCTGCAGCTCGCCGATGTCGACCGCGTTGAGCACCGCGTTGCGCTTGGCCGTCTCCAGCGCAGGGCCGGACGAGTCGATGCTCAGCAACGAACGCGCACCCGAGGCGGCGGCGATCACGCTGAACGCTCCGGTGTACGAGAACACGTTGAGCACGCTCGCGCCGCGAGCCCGTTCCGACACCTCGTGACGGGCGTGGCGCTGGTCGAGGTAGAAGCCGGTCTTGTGACCGCTGCGCACGTCGACGGCGAAGCGGAAGCCGTGCTCGCAGGCGACGAGGTCCGGCCGCGGGGCGGGCCCGCGCAGCAGACCGACGCGACGCTCGAGGCCCTCGCGCTCGCGGATGTCGCCGTCGCTTCGTTCGTAGACGGTGGCGATGCCGGGCAACGAGGCGAGCGCGTCGACGACCGTCGGCATCCACGCGTCGGCGCCGGCGCTGGTGCTCTGCACGACGACGGTGTCGCCGTAGCGGTCGGCGATCACGCCGGGCAGCTCGTCGGCCTCGCTGAACACGATGCGAGCGCTGTCGGTTCGCCGAGCCAGCAGACGCGAGCGACGCTCGGATGCGGCGCGGACGCGAGCGACGATGAGGTCGTCGTCAACCACCGTGTCGGCATCGAACGTCCACATGCGCGCCCGGATCTGCGACGACGGGCTGTACGCAGCGGAGCCGAGTGGCGTGCCGTCGTCGGCACACACCAGCACGGTCTCGCCGGGCGCGGGGTTGCCGCTGACGTGGGCGACACCGCCGCTGAACACCCACGGGTGGTGTCGCTTCAGCGAGCGTTCGCGGTTCGGTCGCAGCACCAGCCGGGCGTTCACGGGCGACACCGTATTGCCCGCCGGCACGATGCGGCCAGTGGCCGGCCGCCAGCCACCACCGAGACGGGGTGGCTCAGCGCAGCGTGAGCGAGTCGGCGCTGCCGCTGCTCACCAGCCAGCCGTCGCGTTCCATCTGCTCGCCGACGAGCCCGCTCAGCTGACGGCGCAGCTCGACGTTCTCGTGACGAACCGCGTCCATCGCCGTCGACATCGTCGACATCTGCGACTCGAGCGCGGCCAGCCGATCCTCGGGCACGACCGCTGCAGTCGCGGCGATCGTGTCGGCGCGCCGTGCCGCTCCGTCGAGTCGTGCGGTCACCTCGGTGCGCAGCTTCTCGATCAGTCCGATCATCGTCGCCTGCGAACGATCGAGGTCGGCGCGGGCCTCGCCTCGCGCCGTGTCGACGCTCTGCTGGGCGATCATCGCGTACGACGCCATCGCCGTGTAGAGGGCCAACGCCTGCTGCTCGACCTTCACCAAACGGCTGCGGAGCTCGATCGCGACCGCGGTCGCGCTCTCCACGGATTCGTCCGGAAGGAACGGCTTGGTCAGCTCGTCCATCTCCGACCACGTCTTGCTCGTCCGTCGCATCAGATCCGTCCTCACTTCCTTGCTCGGCGCCGCAGAGAACCATCGGCAGGAAGCTGCCCGCGCTTGAACATCCCCGCCGATCTGACCAGGGATAGCTCTGGGTCTCGGTTCCCCAGCTCGGGTGACGATCTTGATGATGGCTTGACCCGTTCGGGCTACAGATCCCGATCGGCCCGACCGATCAATTTTCTGCGCAGGCGGGAACGAGCACTTCGGTCCTTCGGCGTTCACATGGATGTGGAAAAGACAGCGGGAGGAACGCTTCACATGGATATGAACATCATTGAGACCCCGGTCACGGAGAAGAAGAAGGACAAGGGTTTCACCCTCGTCGAACTGCTCATCGTGATCGTGATCTTGGGCATCTTGGCCACGGTCACCGTGTTCGCCGTTCGTGGCATCACGACCCGCGGCAAGGAGAGCGCGTGCTCTGCTGACAAGAAGACGCTCGAGGTTGCCGTCGAGGCGTACTTCGCCAACAACGGTGGCAGCACCATCCCGGCCGTGGCGCCGTTGACCGCTGAGGACACCCTCGTCAGCTCGGGCCTGCTGCGCTCGGTGTCGAAGACGTACAACGTCGACAGCGCCGGTGGCGTGACCGCTGAGACCAGCCCCACGGTGCTCGGCGACACCACTGCTTGCACTGCCTGATCAACGACGATCATCAGTCAGCGAACTGACCGAGCCGGGCCTTCGGGCCCGGCTCGTTCGTTTTCCTTGAGAGATGCTTGATCGTTTGGGACTTCAGGAACGGGCGCCGACGACGATGAATCATCTGCGCAGGCGACGGACGTGGTTCGTCTTTCGGCGTTTCGAGCATCAGCTCATAGCGGGAGGAACGCTTCACATGGATATGAACATCATTGAGACCCCGGTCACGGAGAAGAAGAAGGACAAGGGTTTCACCCTCGTCGAACTGCTCATCGTGATCGTGATCTTGGGCATCTTGGCCACGGTCACCGTGTTCGCCGTTCGTGGCATCACGACCCGCGGCAAGGAGAGCGCGTGCTCTGCTGACAAGAAGACGCTCGAGGTTGCCGTCGAGGCGTACTTCGCCAACAACGGTGGCAGCACCATCCCGGCCGTGGCGCCGTTGACCGCTGAGGACACCCTCGTCAGCTCGGGCCTGCTGCGCTCGGTGTCGAAGACGTACAACGTCACCTCGACGGGCGGCGTGAACGCTGAGACCAGCCCCACGGTGCTCGGCGACACCACTGCTTGCACTGCCTGATCAACGACGATCATCAGTCAGCGAACTGACCGAGCCGGGCCTTCGGGCCCGGCTCGTTCGTTTTCCTTGAGACACTTTTGATCGAAGCCGGCTACAGGATGGTCGCGCCGAGCCGATGAGTCTTGTGCGAAGGCAGCGGGGGGACCCTGCTGGTCGTCGTTTCTGAACGGTCGACAGCAGGAGGAGCGCACACTCATGGACATCGCACATCGCACACGACGTGCCCGGCGCGACGACTCGGGCTTCACCCTGGTCGAGCTGCTCATCGTGATCGTGATCTTGGGCATCTTGGCCACGGTCACCGTGTTCGCCGTTCGTGGCATCACGACCCGCGGCAAGGAGAGCGCGTGCTCCGCTGACAAGAAGACCCTCGAGACCGCCGTCGAGGCGTACTTCGCCAACAACGGGGGCAGCACCATCCCGGAGGTGGCGCCTGCGACTGCCGAGGACACACTCGTCACCACCGGGCTGCTCCGTTCGGCCTCCAAGACCTACAACGTGACCGCGAGCGGCGGTGTCACGGCTGAGACCAGCAGCAGCGTGCTCGGATCGACGACTGGTTGCGCCTGACGCGCATCGGTGGGTGTCTAGCGGACGAGCTCCATGCGCAGTCCGCTGGAGTCCCACTTGGGGTCGACGGGAAGGCGGTTCATCGCTCGGCCGGCGGCGCGCCGTGCGGTCCACAGCAGGCCCGTGGCTTGCAGCAGGTGCACCTGTGCGGCACCGGGCGGCGGCACCTGCAGCACGATGTCCTCGCAGCCGGGCAGCTTGGCCTTGATCAGGTTCATCCGCTCGTGCACGCCATCCTGGTGGAACGGCGAGGAGGTCAGCGGCACGTCACCGTTGAGCATCGTGAAGCTGAGATCGGGGTGTGCGGCGAAGAAGGAGCGTTGGTGGAACGGCTGGAACTCGCGCTCGGCCTCACGCCACCACTTGAAGCGGCGCAGGTCGTCGCGGCTCAGCCACGGCTCGAGCGCCACAGCTTCGGCGCGGGTCTTGGCGTGCAGCGCGGCGCGTGAGGGCACCGGTCGCAACGCGACCTTGCGCGGCCACCCGACGAACTCGCGGCCCTCGACGTCGCACGGGCGGAACGGGCCGTCCGGTTCTTCGTTGAAGCCGACCGGAGCGAAGATCGCCGCCGCGTCGAACTTCGGTCGGAAGTCGAGCACCTCGACCAACGTCTTGAAGACCATCGGGTCCTCGGCGACCACCGTCACGCCGGCGAGGCGCGCCGGCACGATGCACCATCCGCCCGGGCACGGCACGATGCCGCCGAGGGTCTTGTAGGGGAGCTTGCTGGCGACCACGTCGGCGGGTTCCGGTCCGTCAGCCCGCAGTGACGAACTGGCCGGCGCCGGTGCTGGCCGCCTGGCCGGCGGCGAGGGTGGCTTGAGCCTGCATCTGCGAACGGACCGTGGCCGCCTGGGCCAGGATCTCCTTCGGGTAGGCGCTGACCGATGCGGCGGTGTCGAAGTCGAGCATGCCGCTGGCCACGAGACGGGCGAGGTCCATCTCGATGGTCTGCATGCCGTCCTGCTGGCCGGAGATCATCGTGTTGCGCAGCTGGCGGGTCTTGCCCTCACGCAACAGGTTGCGGACGGCGTCGTTGGCCATCAGCACCTCGTAGGCAGCGACGCGACCGCCGTTGACGGCGGGTAGCAGACGCTGGCTGATGACGCCCTGCAGCGAACCGGCGAGCTGGATCTGGATCTGGTCGCGACGCTCGGCGGGGAACACGTCGACGATGCGGTCGAGGGCCTGCGAGGCGTCGTTGGTGTGCAGGGTGGCGAACACGAGGTGACCGGTCTCGGCGAGGGTGAGCGTGATCGAGATCGAGTCGAGGTCGCGCATCTCGCCGAGGAGGATGACGTCGGGGTCTTCACGAAGGGCGCTGCGCAGACCGTCGGTGAAGCTGTTCACGTCGGTGCCGACTTCGCGCTGGTTGACCATCGCCATCTTGTGGTCGTGGAGGTACTCGACGGGATCCTCGATGGTGAGGATGTGCAACGGCTTCGTCGCGTTGATCCGGTCGATCATCGCCGCCAGCGTGGTGCTCTTACCGGAACCGGTGGGGCCCACGACGAGCACGAGACCGAACGGCTTGTTCAGCAGCTCGGTGGCCGCCCACGGAGCGCCGAGCTCCTCGAGCGAACGGACGCGGTAGGGCACGACGCGCAAGGCGAGTGCGTACGAGCCGCGCTGGTTGAAGGCGTTGGCACGGAAGCGGCCGAGACCCTCGACACCGAACGAGAAGTCCACCTGCCGAACCTCGGCGAGCTCACGCTTCTGCTCGTCGTCGAGCAACGACATCACCATGCGCTCGGTCTCCGGCATGTCGAGCACGCCGACGCCTTCGAACGGCACGAGCGTGCCGTCGCGACGGGCCGACGGAGGGCGGCCGACGGTGAGGTGGAGGTCGCTGGCGCCGGCGGCGACAGTGGCCTGGAGCAGGGTGACCAAGCTCGGGTCTGGGTTGAACATTGGGGCTAGCCTCCCGTGTGCCCGCTGCCCCAGGTCCGTCTGTCAATCGGGCTGAGGGAAGCGCTTCTTCTGATGACGATCGTCGTGTCGGCCGTGTACGGCCTGTTGTTTGGTTCGTTCCTCACCGTGGTGGTGGATCGCGTCCCGCGTGGCGCTTCGATCGTCACGCCTGGTTCTGCGTGCGGGAACTGCGACTTGCGCCTCGGTGCCCGTGATCTCGTGCCGGTGTTCAGTTGGTTGGTGCTGCGCGGCAAGTGCCGCCGATGCAAGGTGAGTATCGGCACGGAACCCCTGGTTCTTGAGATCGTCACGTCAACACTCTTCGCGTTGATGGCCTGGCACTTCGGGTTGCGCTGGGCCCTTCCGGGCTACTGCTTCCTGGCCGCCGGACTGGTGGCCCTGGCGTGGATCGACCTCAAGATCCAGCGCCTGCCGCGGGAGATCACCTACGTCACCGCCGCGGTGGGCATCCCGTTCCTCGTGATCGACGCGTTCGTGCGCCACGAGCCCCGCCGGCTGTGGATGCTCGCGCTCGGCGCGGCGATCGCGCTGGCGATCATGGGGCTGATCTACGTCGCCAGCCGCGGCGGCATGGGGAGTGGCGACGTGCGCCTGTCCCCGTTGCTCGGTGCGTTCCTCGGTTTCATCAACCCGGGCCTGGCGCCGATCGGGTTGTTCTTCGGGTTCTTCTTCGGCGGCGTGGTCGGCGCCGTGCTGCTGGCCACCAAGCGTGCCGGTCGGCGCAGCACTGTGCCGTTCGGCCCGTTCCTCGTGCTCGGCGCGATCCTGGCGATCTTCATCGGCCAACGCTGGATCGACATCATCCTCGTGCGCGGCCACTGAACGCTGGTCATCCCGGCCGGCCGGCGCCCCATGAGCGATGAGCGGCCACCATCGGCGTCGGTATGCTGGCATACATGCAACGCACGACGGTCAAGTTGCCGGACGAGCTCGACGCCCGGCTTCGTCATGAGGCGGCGCGACGCGGGACCACCGTGTCCGAGCTCACTCGCGAGGCGATCGAGACGTTGCTCGGTGGCCCGCGTCAGCGGCGTCGGCTGATCGCTGCCGGCGCCGGAGCAAGTGGGCGCGACGACATCTCGGAGCGGATCGAGGAGATCCTTGCCGACGCTTCCCGATCAGGAACGTCGTCGCCATCGCGCTGATCGTCGATGCCGGTCCGCTGTACGCGTACATCGATCGAGACGATCGACATCATGCAGCGTGCCTCGAGCTGCTCGAAACCCATCCCGGTCCGTTGGTGGTTCCGCAGCTCGTCATCACCGAGGTCGCGTACCTGCTCGCCGCGCGGCTCGGGACAGAGGCCGAGGTTCGCTTCCTCGGCGACCTCGCCGCCGGCAACTTGCTGCCTGAGGCGGTCGCGCCGGGCGATTGGTTGCGCATCGCGGAACTCGTCGGTCGCTATCGCGACCTTCCGCTCGGTACCGCGGACGCTTCTGTGGTTGCGGCCGCAGAGCGATTGGCCATCACCGACGTGGCGGCGCTCGATCGGCGTCACTTCTCCGTGGTGCAGCCGCAGACCGGGGTGTTCACGCTCCTTCCGTGACGGCGCGTCGGCGCATCACCCGAAGCAGTCGAGCTCGCCGAGCGGGTAGTCGTCCAGCAGATGGCTGCGGCCGAGAGTTCCCGGTTCTTGTCGCGGGTTCTCTACGTGGGACATGGAAATTCCGCGACAGGAAGGCGCGGTTCAGCCGAAGCAGTTGACCGGGCCGAGGGGGTAGTCGTCGAGCGCGTGCGGGAAGACCGGCCACTGGAACCACGAGTCGGTCACCGGTTGCTCGGTCACCGCGCAGCCGGCGTTCGGCGGGTTGCTGACCCACCGTTCCGGGGTCCAGGTCCCGACCGCCGACCCGCGGGCGGTCGCGCGCAACTCGGCGAAGTAGTCGCGGAACGGCGCGGTGATGAGCGAGACGTCCCACCGCACTCCGTTGACGACCAGCGGCTCGGATCCGCCGTCGCCCTGACTGGGATCTACCGGTGCTTCGGCGGGCAGGTCGTTCGCTGCGCGCAACAGGCGCTGCATCGTGGCCTCGTCGAAGTGAGCGCGGATGAGCCGGTGCGTGTCGACCTCGTCCGCGTCGCCGTACAGGCTGGTGTACACCTCGCCGTCGCCGAACACGACGATCTCCGGGCCGAGCACGGTTTGATCGGGAATGGTCGAGAGCTGATAGTCGCCGAGTTGGATCACGACGTCGTGGATGCCGCGTGCATGGGCGATCGTGTCGGGCGGGTCGGCCGGTGCGGCGCTGTTCGAGCAGCCGGCGATCACGAGCACCGCGGCGAGGGCGAGGACGCGCACGGACATCGGACGCCTGGCTGCGGCCGAGAGTTCCCGGTTCTTGTCGACGGTTCTCTACGTGGGACGTAGAGAACCCGCGACAGGAAGGCGGGGGCGCCGGGGGGTGTGTCGAGTTTGCTACCGAATCGGTGGCAAAGTCGACACAGCCGCGGGCGATCGGGGTGGGGGCTAGGCCTGGTTCTTGGTGCTGTCGAGCACGCCGTACATGGCTTGCACGAGGGCGACGGCGACGAAGCCGACGATGAGGCCGACGAACACGATCATCAGCGGCTCGAACATGGTGGTGAAGCGCTTGATGCGGCTCTCCAGCTCACGGTCGAAGTACAGGCTGGCCACTTCGAGCTGATCGTCGAGCGTGCCGGTCTCCTCGCCCACCTTGAACATCTGGCGGGCAGCACCAGGGAACAGCTCGGTGTCGGCCAGCGGCTTGGCGAAGCCGCCGCCTTCCAGCATCACAGCCTGCGCCTCGATCAACCGCTCCTTGAACACCAGGTTCGTGGTCGCGTCGGTGGTCGTCTTCATCCCGTCCAGCAACGGCACGCCGGCTTTCACCATGGCGCCGAGGATGCGGCAGAAGCGCTCGAGGATGGCGTACTCGACGATGCCGCTGATGATCGGCAGCTTGAGCACGAGCTTGTCGCGGATCGGCCGGCCCTTCGGGTGCTTCATCAGGAACAGCAACGTGCCGATGCAGAGCATGGCGAACGAGAACGGGATGTACCAGAGCGTGCTGAACAGCGTGGCGACGAACAGCAGGGCGCGGGTGGCGAACGGCAGGTCGGCGTTGAGCTCTTCGAACAACGGCTTGAATTGCGGCAGCACGTACCCGGCCAGCACGGCCACGGTGAACACGGCGAGCACCATGACGACGCCCGGGTAGGACAGCGCGGAGACGACCTTCGAGCGGGTCTCCAGCTCGCGCTCGAGGTAGCCGGCGAGGTTCTCCAGCGTCTCGTCGAGCTTGCCGGTGAGCTCCGCCGACTGGAGGATGCCCATGTAGTACTGCGGGAAGGCTTCTGGGTGCTTCTTCGCCGCGTCGGAGAGCGTGCCGCCGTTGCGGAGGTCCTCGACCATCATCGTGATCGTGCGCTGCAGGGCGACGTCGGTGGTCTCATCGCCGATGATCTGCAACGCCTCGGTGATCGGGATGCCGGCCTTCACGAACACGGCGAGCTGACGCGTGAAGTGCATCAGCTCCTTCTTCTTGACCTTCACCGTGGTCAGCTCGATGGACAGCGCGCCGCGCTTCTCCTCGATCTTGACGGGGTAGAGGTTCTGGTCCAGCAACAGGGCGCGCGCGGCACCGATGGTGTCGGCTTTCGTGACGCCTTCCACCGATGCGCCGGTGGCGTCGATGGCTGCGTAGGCGAACCTGGGCATGACTGCTCCTGTCGGAATTCGTTGCTGGAGACTGAGAGTGAGAGTGAGAGGGGTTAGCTGGCGAAGAGAGTGCGGACGACTTCGGGGACGGTGGTGACGTCGTTCTCGACGAGCGCCATGGCTTCGCGCAACATCGTGCGCATGCCCTGGGCGACGGCGAGGCGGCGCAGCTCCTCGGTGGTTGCCCAACCGACGATGAGGCGGCGCAGCTCCGGCGTGATCCGAAGCAGCTCGTACACGCCGATGCGGTCGCGGTAGCCGGTGCCGGCGCAGTAGTTGCAGCCGGCGCCGCGGAAGAACTGGCTCTTGTCGCTGCCGCCGCTGTGCTGACGGAACACGGCCAGCTCGTCGGCGCCGGGGGTGTACGGCTCCTTGCACGAATCGCAGATGCGGCGCAGGAGGCGCTGACCGATGACGCCGACCACCGACGAGGCGATGAGGAAGGCCTCGATGCCCATGTCGAGGAAGCGGTGGAGCGCGGCGACGCTGTCGGTGCCGTGGAGCGAGGAGAGCACGAAGTGACCGGTGAGCGCGGACTGCACGGCGATGCGTGCCGTGTCCGCATCACGGATCTCGCCCACGAGGATCACATCGGGGTCCTGACGGAGGATGGCCTTCAAGCCGGTGGCGAAGGTCAGGCCCGCCTGGTCGTTCGTCTGGATCTGGTTGATGCCAGGGAACACGTACTCGACGGGGTCCTCGACGGTGGTGATGTTCTTGCCGGTCGAGTTGACCTCGAGCAGCGAGGCGTAGAGCGTCGTCGTCTTGCCGGCACCGGTCGGGCCGGCGCAGATGACCATGCCGAACGGCGAGTGGATCATCTTCGAGTAGTGGAGGTACGTCTCGCGCGGGAAGCCGAGCTCGGACAGACCGATGGTCGACCGGCTCTTGTCCAGGATTCGCATGACGATCTTCTCGCCGAACACGGTGGCCACGCTGGCGACGCGGACGTCGACCTCTTTGCTGTCGATCACCGTGGAGAACTGGCCGTCCTGCGGGCGGCGCTTCTCGACGATGTTCATGCCGCTCATGATCTTCAGGCGGCTGGACAGCGCGGCGTGGACGCCGATCGGCAGGGTGAACGCCTCGACGAGGTGACCGTCGATGCGGAACCGGACGCGCAGGCTCTCGTCCAACGGCTCGATGTGGATGTCCGACGCGCGGTCGCGCATGGCCTGGCTGACCACCCGGTTGACGAGCTGGATGATCGGTGCCTGATCGTCGAGGTTGACCTCGGCGGCGCGGTCGGCGTTGCGCTGAACCTCGTCGCCGACCTCGAACGTCTTGACCAAGCGGTCGATGTCCGCGTCGGCGCGGTAGAGGCGGTCGATGAAGGTGCGGATGGTCGTCGGGTCGGCGACCTTCCACGTGCACGCCCGTCCGGCTGCAGCTTCGACCTCGGCGCGGCGAGTGGGCGTGGGGTCGGCCGAGAGGATGACGAGCGCGCCGTTCTCCTCGCCGACGGCGATGACGATGTTGTTGCGAACGATCAGCTCGGGCAGTGACGACCCGACGCTCTCGTCGAACTGCGCCGACTTCACGTCGACGGCGGGGATGCCGGTGGCCTGACCGATCGCGTTGGCGACGTCCTGGCGGCTGACCGCGTAGCGAGACAGCGTGATGTCGGCGAAGGCGAGCAGGTTGCCGTTCGCCTGACCGAGAGCGACGGCGAGGTTCTCCGGGCTGAGCTGATCGGCCTCGACCATGAACTGACCGGCGCGCATGCACTCCGCGGCGAACTCACCAGGCGCGACGACGGAGTGCGCGGCGGGGGGAGCCGCCGTCAGGGTCGTCGCTGGTGAGTTGTCCTTCTTGAACAGTGCCATGTGCCGCTCTCCCGCCGAGGGGCGTCGTCCGCGCTAGCCGTCGCTCAGTGCGACGTGTAGCTGGGTTCCGACGTGGTGGTCGTGCCGTCGTCCGTGTTCGGCGTCGGTGGTGTGGTGGTGGTGGAACCCGTGTTCAACGAGCTGCTCGGGAAGCCGGCCGGCGAACTGGTCGGGCCTGCTCCGATCTCGCTCTTGCGCACGAACTGCTCCGGGTCCAGCTCGACGAGCGCCCGCTCGATCTCTTCCAGGCGCTCGAGCTGCACTGCGGTGCTGACGTCCATCTCGTCGGCCAGCTGGCCTTCGATCTCGGCCATGCGCACGGCCGTCTTGTCGAGCTTCTCGTCCATGGCCGCAACCACGCGATCGAGCTCGATGCGCACCAGCATCGCCTCGCCGATGGCGCTCGAGAGCTGCTCTTTGACTTCGTTGATGGCGTTCTCGTCGACCTTGGCGACCTGCTCGGACAGCGCGTCCATGCGCTCGTGAGCCTCGCCGAGGGCGTTCTCGCTGACGAGCAGCCGCTGCGACAGGGCGCCCATGGCGTCGTCGAAGCCGGCGCCGATGCGGCCGATGGTGGCCTCGAGCCCGGCGATCTTCGTGCCCGCCTGCTCGTTGATCCGCTCTTCCATGGCGAGCATGCGGTCGGTGACCTTGATGTCGCCGTTGTCGATGCGCTGGGCGACGGCGTTGGTCTGCTCGACCAACTGGCGCTGCACGTCGGTGGTCACGTCGTCGAGCGCGGTGCGCACCCCGGAGAGGCGCTCCTCGATCGCGAGGGCCAGGTGCTCGTCGCCTTCGTCCATCCGGCGGGTGAGCGCCGCCGTGGATTCGTTGACGTGCTGGACCAGCGCGCTGGCCTGCTCGTCGATGCGACGGCTGACGTTTCGGGCGTCCTCGATCTGGGCGTGCATCGTGTCGTGCTGCTGCTCGACGTACTGACGCAGGCCTTCGTTGGCGGCCGACACCTGCGCCGGCAGCGTGGCGTGGATCTGTGCGGGGACGGCGCCGATCTTGGTGTCCAGCTCGGTGAGCCGCACGTGCTGGTGGTTGGCGAACTCGGCGAGTCGCTGTTCCAGCGCGCCCTGCAACGCCTTCTGGTACTGGTCGTTGGCCTGCTGTTGGGCATCCAATCGGGTGACGATCGCTTCGAGCTGCTGGGCGAACTCCGCCCGCAGTTCAGCCTTCGCGCCGTCGGCGCTCTGGCGGGCCGCGTCGACCTGCTTGGACATCGCCGAGACGTACTGGGTGAGCTGTCGCTCCACGGCCGCGGCAATGGTGGCAGCCAGCACCTCCGTCGAGGAGGGTCCTGTTCCGGGGGCCGCTTGCGCGCGCCGGCCGGCAGGGTGTTCGCTTGCGAGCTCGTCCGCTTCCTTCACCACGACGGATATATCGGCGGTGCTTGCCCAGTTCTTGAGAGATCTCTCACGGCTACGGTGGCGTCGTGCGAGTCCACCTCATCGACGGGACCTACGAGCTGTTCCGGCAGCACTTCGGCCAGGCGGCGCGCCACGCCGACAGTGGTCCGTTCGCGGCTGCGGCCGGAGTGGTGGCGTCCACGCTCCAGCTCGTCGCCGAGGGCGCGACGCACGTCGGGGTGGCCAGCGACCACGTCATCGAGAGCTTCCGAAACGACCTCTGGCCTGGCTACAAGACCAGCGCCGGGATGGATCCCGAGCTGCTCGCCCAGATCCCGGTGATGGAGGAGGCGCTCGTCTCGGCCGGGTTCACGACGTGGCCGATGGTCGAAGTCGAAGCCGACGATGCGCTCGGTGCGGCCGCTGCGATCGCCGACGCCGACGAGCGCGTCGAGCAGGTGCTGATCGTCACCCCGGACAAGGACCTCGGACAGTGCGTTCGGGGCACTCGCGTCGTGCAGTACGACCGCCGCAAGGGTGAGATCGTCGACGAGTCCGGGGTGCTCGCCAAGTTCGGCGTCGGCCCGGCGTCCATCGCCGACTACCTGGCCTTGGTCGGTGATGCGGCCGACGGGTACCCCGGTCTGCCGGGGTGGGGGGCGAAGAGCGCGTCGGCCGTGCTGGCCAAGTTCCTGAGCATCGAACAGATCCCCTCGTCGTCGGGTGAGTGGGGACTGCACGGGTTGCGCGGTGCGGAGAAGCTGGCGGTGACGCTCCGCGACCAGATGGCCGAAGCCTTGCTGTTCAAACGGATCGCCACCGTGGAGCTCGACGTCGCCGTCGGCACCGTCGACGACTGGCAGTGGCGCGGACCGACCGACGGTTTCGCAGCGATGGCCGTGCACCTCGGCGTGCCCTCGTTGGCCGAGCGAGCTGCCCGGCTGGCATCGCGCGGCGCCCGCTGAACTGCAAACCCGCTGAGTGAGGTGACGGCCAGGCTGCCTGCGGCACACGAGCGAGACCGTTGAAGGCTGCTTCCTCCCGGATCTGACCTGATTCCCGGTCGCTCGTCGCACAGGACCCGACCGTCACCTCACCCAGCGGGTGCTCGGCAGAATCTAGTGCCGAAGTCCCGTGAGCGGCCAGACGCGACTCCCGCTAGCTTTGCTCCGTCCCGGGAGGGGTGCGAGAGCGGCCGAATCGGCACGCTTGGAAAGCGTGTGTGGGGCAACTCACCGTGGGTTCGAATCCCACCCCCTCCGCCAATGTCCGCCCCGATCGACCACCCGATCGACACCCCGATCGACGATGCGTCGGCGATGCAGCTCGCCCTGGCCGAGGCCGTTGCCGCGGAAGTCCACGACGACGTGCCGGTCGGTGCCGTCGTCGTGCGCGACGGCGTGGTGATCGCCGCTCGGCACAACGAGCGCGAGCTCACCGGCGACCCGACCGCACACGCCGAGGTCCTGGCGATCCGCGACGCGGCGGCCGTCGTCGGCCATTGGCGACTGTCGGAGTGCACCCTGTACGTGACGCTCGAGCCCTGTGTGATGTGTGCCGGAGCCCTGGTCAACGCCCGGATCGGGCGGCTGGTGTACGGCGCCACCGACCCCAAGGCCGGCGCGGTGGCCAGCCTCTACGAGGTGTGCGGCGACGTGCGCCTGAACCACCGTCCGCCGGTCACGGGGGGCGTGTCCGGCGACGATGCGGGGGCGCTGTTGAAGCGCTTCTTCAGCTCACGACGAGGTTGAGTCGGCGCGTGCGTCCTCGTCGGCGCCGATGATGTCCTCCGGGCGCAACGATGCCGGCGGGCGTGCCGCGGCGTCGATCGCTTCGAGGGCGCGGCGCACCGCTTCGGCCACCTCGTCGGCGAGCGAGCTCGTGTCGATGCCCTCGCTGAAGTCGGTGTGCTCGTCGACGACGGGAGCGACGATCGCTTCGACGACGTCCGGCTCGGCCGGCGTGGTCTCGTCGGCAACGAGCAGATCGAGGTCGTCCATCGGCATCTCGCGCGTCGGCTCGGGCTCCATCCACCGCGGCGGCGTGGCAGGCAGGGTCGGCACGACCTCAGCGACCTCAACGACCGGCTCCGGCTCGACGACCGGCTCCGGCTCCGGCTCGACGACCTCAGCGACCTCGACGACCGGCTCCGGCTCGATCTCCACGATGTCGAGGACTGGCTCCTCGATGACCGGTTCGATCACGGGAGCAGGTTCGACCGCGACGATCGGGGCGGGCGGATCGACCGTGTGCAGCACCACCGTGTTCGACACCGGGAACCAACGATCGACACCGTTCGGGTGCTTCTTGTACATGGCCATCTGGTAGCCGCGAGCCTCTTCGGTGGCGACCGAGGTCAGCACGTCCTCAGTGAACAGCTCGACGCACAGCTCCACCGACTGGCGATCGACCGTGTCGTCGTTGTCGAAGATCCGCCCGAGGTGCTCGACCCCGTTGACCACGACCTTGCCGCGGTTCATCTGGTCGCGCGTCAGCACGCCCTCCACCAGCAACCGCACGCTGAGCGCACCGTCGGTCGTGCGTTCGGCGAAGTAGACCTCGCCATCGCGGAGGTAGAGCCGTGCGGGCGGGTCGACGTCCAGCGAGAGCTCACCCGTGAGGTGTTGACGGCGCGCCGACTCGATCACCTGCCATGCCTGTCGCGGGGTGTAGGCACCCTCGTCGGGGAACAGGTTCACGTCGCGCCGTTCGAGCGTCATGGCAGGGTGATCGGCACGCTGCGGGGAGGTCTTGAGACAACGTTGCCGGTTTCTTCCCGTCCCGCATCGACGGACCGTGTGGGCCGGAACGGGGTGGGAGCCCTCGCAGTGGCCCGATAGTGTGCCCGCCGGAAGGATGCCAGAGTGGACGAATGGGACGGTCTCGAACACCGTTGAGGTCTTATGGGTCTCCGTGGGTTCGAATCCCACTCCTTCCGCCAGTTGACGCAGATCGCCAAGGTTCCTTGTCGATGCCCGAGCGCGCCGAGTTGGATGTCCGAGCGCGGCAATGTGCCGCGGACAGACATCCAGTTTCCGACGCGGCCGATCAGCTCAGTCCTGCCAGGCGGTACAGCACGAGGCTGCCGGCGACGGAGACGTTGAGGCTCGCACCGTGACCGATCATCGGGATCGTCACGCACTCGTGGGCTGACTCGACGAGGTCCTCCGGCACGCCGTCGTGCTCGTGGCCCAACAAGACGATCGTCGGGACACGGGCCGGGCCGAGCATCGTCAGTGGCGTCGCGTCGTCGGCCAACTCGACGGCGACGATGCGCCAACCGTCGGCACGCTGTTGGTCGACCCACGCGACCTTGTCGCCGCTGATCCAGTGCACGTGCGGGCGCCGAGCGCCGAGGGTGTCGCCTTGGGCAAGAGCATCGCGGTAGTGCTGCGTGTGCGGAACCGCGATGCATGCGCCGACCGCGTCGCAGGTGCGCAGCAGCGTGCCGAGGTTCGCCCGATACGCAACCCACAGCGGCGCGACGACGAGGTGGCCGAAGCAGGGACTGCGGCGGGGCCTGCGTGCCCGGCGCAGATCGGCCGGGGTGGACTTGGACGCTGCGCTCATCGGACGACGAGCGCAGTGCTCCGTTCAGTCGAAGCCGCACACGAGGCGGCGGAAGTGATGTTCACGGGTGGGCACACCTGGCGATGCCGGGCCATCCTGGGACCGGCCTGAGCGGCCGATCGACGAACCGGACAGTACCTGCGTACCCGGCCCACGTCCACGGCGTCAGTTGCAGGCGGTGCCGTCGGCGGGGGCGTGGCCGACGGGGTCGATGAGGTAGGCGTCGACGTTCTGCTTCGAGCAGTCGTTGACGCCGTACCCGGTGTGCCGATCGGCCGTGACCACGATCAGCCGGCCGTCGGCGAGCGCTTCGGCCATGTGCCGGGTGCCCTCCAACGGTGTCGCCGGGTCGCCCGTGGTCCCGACGACCACGATCGGCACCGTCGCCGCTGCCGTGATCGGCACCCGCGGGTCGTCGCTCGGCGGGAAGAACGTGCAGAAGTACGAACCTGCCGTCCCCGGGCTCGTGCGCGGCGCAACGTCTCGATACCTCGTCGCGTTGGCGTCGTCCTCGGCGACGGTGTCGCGCGTCGGCTCGTCCATGCACGAGATCACCTGGAACGCCTCCAGCTCGTTGCCGTACGTGCCGGTCTTCGCGTCGCGCTGGTTGTAGTCGTCGTACAACGCCAGCAACCCGGCGCCGTCGCCGCGCTGCGCGTCGGCCAGCGCGTCGGCCAGCGTGCTCCAGTACGCCTCGTCGTACATCGCGTCGGCGACGCCGATCAGCGCTGCACCGCGGGTGAGCGTGGTGCGCCCCTTCACGGTCGGCAGTGGCTGCTCGTCGATCGATGCCATCAACGTGTCGAACGCGGCCTCCGCGTTGCCGTCGTTGTGAAAGCTGCACTTCGAGCGCGCGCTGCAGTCGGCGAGGAACCGATCGAGCGCCTGCTCGAACCCGACGGCCTGCTGGATGCTGGCCTCCAAGGGATCGACCGTCGGGTCGGTGGCCCCGTCGAGCACCGCAGCGCGGACGGTCTCGGGGAACATCGTCGACCACACCGCTCCGAGCTCGCTGCCGTAGCTGAAGCCGAAGTAGCTGATCGTCCGCTCGCCGAGCGCCTGGCGGATGGCGTCCATGTCGCGTGCGGCGTCGTTGGTCCCGACGTGCTGCAGGAGATCGGCGTTCTTCGTCGTGCACGCGTCGGCGAAGCCCTGCGCCACCTGCACCAGCTGCTGTCGCTCGGCGTCGTCATCGGGGGTGATGTCGGTGGCGGAGAAGACGCTGTCGTAGTCGTCGATGCAATCGATCGCCGGCATGCTCACGCCGGTGCCGCGGGGATCCCAGCCGACGATGTCGAACCGCTCCAGCAGGTCGTCGCCGAACAGCTGCTCGGCCGCTGCAGCGAGGTAGGTGCCGCCGAAGCCCGGCCCGCCGGGGTTGACCAACAACGTGCCGATGCGATCGTCGGGCTCGGTGGCCCGGTGCCGCACGAGCGCCAGCTGGATGGTCGCGCCGGCTGGGTCGGCGTAGTCGAGCGGCACCGTGAGGTAGGTCTGGTCGAGGCCGTTGCCGATGCCCTTCCAGACGATGGTGCCGCCGCCGGGAGCAGCTGCGCCCGCGGGGATCGTCGCGCCACTCGGCTCGGACGCGTCCGAGCCGCAGGCCGTCAGCAACGCGACGGCGGCGCAGACGGCGGTCAACCGCATCCGTCGGATCATGAGCAGGTGAGCTCGCGCGGCGGTACGGCACCGTCGGGGTCGAGGAGGTAGCCCTCGATCGCTTCGTCACCACAGGCGCTGACCCCGTAGCCCGTGTGCTGATCCGCGGAGACGACGACGAGCCGCCCGTCCTCCAACGCCGAGGCCATGTTGCGCGTGCTGTCGAGCGGCGTCGCGGGATCACCCGTCGTGCCGACCACGACGATCGGCCCGGCGCCCTTGCCGGTGATGGTGAACGGCGCCACTTGAGGAATGGGCCACACCGAGCAGAACGTCAGCTCGGCCATGTACGAGCGACCGAGGCGCGGTGCGACATCGGCGAACTCGGCCTCGTGGGTGAACAGGTCGTCCGGGTTGGCGCTTCCGTGGTCGTCGAGGCAGCCGATGGCGAAGTAGGCCTCGATGTCGTTGGTGTACGACCCGTCGAAGTCGCGGCCGAAGTAGCTGTCGTAGAGGTCGATCAGTCCGGCGCCGTCACCGTCTTGGGCATCGGCGAGCGCCTGCTCGAGCCGCGGCCACGAGGCCTGGTTGTACATCGCCGACACCACCGCCGCGTCGAGGATGCCCTGGGTGACCTTCGGCCGACCGGGAAGACCGGGGTCGAGCGGGCTGGCGTCGATGGCGGCGGCGAGCGCGTCGTACGCGCCCTCCGCGTCACCGCCGTTGTAGAAGGCGCACTGCGGGCTGGCACTGCATCCGGCGAGGAAGGTGGCGAACGTGGCGTCGAAGCCAGCCGCCTGCTGCAGGTTCTGGTGGAGGTAGTCGACGGTCGGGTCGACGGCGCCGTCGAGCACGGCGGCGCGCACCGTGTCGGGGAACAACGTCGCCCACGTCGCGCCGAGCTCGCTGCCGTAGCTGAACCCGAAGTAGCTGATGGTGTCCTCGCCCAGCGCCTCGCGGATGCTGTCCATGTCTCGCGCCGACTCGACGGTGCTCAGGTGCTCGAGCACGTTGCGCCCGACGCCGTCCGTGCAGGCCGCGGCGAACCGTTCGGCGGTGAGGATCAGTTCGGCGCGCTCGGCAGGCGTGTCGGGCGACGAGTCGATGGCGAAGTAGTCGTCGTCGTCCTCGATGCAGTCGACCGCCGGGCTGCTGTAGCCCGTGCCCCGCGGGTCCCATCCGACGATGTCGAAGCGGTCGAGCAGGTCCTGCCCGTAGATCGCGTCGGCGTTGACGGCGAAGTCGCTGCCACCGGACCCTGGCCCGCCCGGGTTGACCAGCAACGTGCCGATGCGCTTGGCCGGATCAGCGGCCAGGTGGCGGGCGACCGACAGGGTCATCGTGCCGGCGCGCGGGTCGTCGTAGTCGATCGGCACCTCCAACTGGCCGATCTGGATCCCGGTGTCGTACTCGAACCAGCCGAACGGGCTGTCGTCCGGCTCGGGGATCGGCAGTGTGTCGAAGTCCGGGAACGTGTCGTCGGATTCCGTGTCGGGTGGGCTGGTCGGCGGCGCCTCGGGGGCGGAGAGCACCACGCCGTCGATCGTGCCGCGCGGCGCAGCAGTGGTCCCGCCGTCGCCACACGCCGCCACGCCGAGCATCAATGCGAGAGCGGGCACGGCACCGGCGAAGCGTCGCATCGTCCCGACCGTATCCTCGATCACATGCGCATGGGACCTCACCACATGATGCCTCGCGACAACGAGGCCGTGAAGGGAGCGACGCTGGAGCGCGCCGCGCTGCGGCGTGCGTGGCAGTTCGCCAGGCCGTACCGCACGATCATCTTCGTCTTCCTCGCCGCGATCGTCGTCGATGCGCTCATCGCCCTCGTGCCGCCCTTCGCCTTCCGTTCCATCCTCGACACTGCCATCCCGGACGGCAACCGCGGGTACATCAACGTGCTCGCCGGGCTCGTCGTCGCCGCAGCGCTGTTCGACGCCGGGCTGGCCATCGTGCAGCGGTGGTGCTCGGCGCGCGTCGGCGAAGGGTTGATCTACGACCTTCGAGTGGCGCTGTTCGCCAAGGTGCAGCGGATGCCGATCGCCTTCTTCACCCGAACGCAGACCGGGGCGCTCACCAGCCGGCTGAACAACGACGTGGTCGGCGCCCAGAACGCGGTCACCAGCACGCTTGGCAGCGTGGTCAGCAACGTCGTCGTGCTCATCACCACGCTGGCGGCGATGATCGTCCTCGAGTGGCGGCTGACGTTGCTGGCGTTGATCGTCCTGCCCGTGTTCGTCATCCCGGCCAAGCGCATCGGCAAGCGCCTGCAGGCCATCTCGCGCGAGCAGATGAACACCAACGCCGAGCTGAACAACCAGATGGCCGAGCGGTTCAACGTCGCCGGCGCGCAACTGGTGAAGCTGTTCGGCCGCTCCAACGACGAGGTCTCGCTGTTCTCGCGACGGGCCGCCCGTGTGCGCGACACGGGCATCAAGGCGGCGATGTTCGGGCGGGTCTTCTTCGTCGCCCTCGGCCTGGTCGGTGCGCTCGGCGCCGCAGCGATCTACGGCATCGGGGCCCACCTGGTGACCGACGGGACCATCGAAACCGGCACGCTCGTCGCGTTGGCCGCGCTGGTCACTCGGGTGTACCAACCGCTGACGGGGCTGACGAACGCCCGCGTCGACCTGATGACCGCGATGGTCAGCTTCGAGCGTGTCTTCGAGGTGCTCGACGCGCCGGAGTCGATCACCGATCGGCCCGGCGCGGTCGACCTGGTCGCCCCGACCGGTCGCATCGAGCTCGAACACGTCAGCTTCCGCTACCCGGCGGGCGCCGACGTCACGGTGGCCTCGCTGGAAGCCGTTGGCGCCATCGCCGGAGCCGATCCGGACCGCGACGTGCTGGTCGACGTGTCGCTCGTCGTCGAGCCCGGCGAGACCGTCGCCCTGGTCGGCGCGTCGGGTTCCGGCAAGACGACGTTGGCCGGGTTGCTGCCGCGCTTGTACGACGTCACGGGCGGATCGGTGCGCTTCGACGGGCACGACGTGCGCGACCTCACCCAGGACTCGCTGCGCGCTGCGATCGGTGTGGTCAGCCAGGATCCGCACCTGTTCCACGAGTCGATCGGCGCCAACCTCCTCTACGCCAAGCCGGACGCCACGCGAGCCCAGCTCGACGAGGCGTGTCGCGGCGCCCAGATCCTGGAGACCATCGAGTCGCTGCCGGACGGTTACGACACGCTGGTCGGCGAGCGCGGCTACCGGTTGAGCGGCGGCGAGAAGCAGCGCCTGGCGATCGCCCGGCTGCTGCTGAAGGACCCGGCGGTGATGATCCTCGACGAAGCGACGAGCCACCTCGACAACGAGAACGAGGCGCACGTGCAGGCCGCCCTGGACGTGGCGCTGCGCGGCCGCACCGCGCTGGTGATCGCCCACCGGTTGAGCACGATTCGCGACGCCGACCGCATCGTCGTGCTCGACGGCGGCCACATCGTCGAGGAGGGCACGCACGAGGCGCTGCTCGCACTCGACGGCGTGTACGCCGCCCAGGTGCGTGCGGGCGAAACGGTCTCGCCGGCTGGATCGCCCCTGACGGGCCCGTTGTTCGTCGAGCTGCCTGCCGTCGAGCACGACGCGATCGTCGGCTGAACCTCGCTCGTCTGCGAGGCCCGATCTGGGCCGTGAGCTGGGGGTCCGCTTCCGCGTCACACCCCTTCGCCAAGATGACGCCCATGGACATCGCACTCGTCGCCCTGCTGGTGGTGATCGCCGCCGCCGTCGCCTTCGTGCTGGCTCGCCGCCAGCCCGGCGCGATCCCCGCGCCTCAGGCCGGCCCCGTCGTCGTCGACGTGCCGCAGGAGGTCATCGCCCAGGCCGTGGCGCTGGCGGTGGCCGACGCCAACGAGCGCGCCGGGCGCGAGCGCGACCAGGCGGTGCAGGTCTCGGTGCAGCACGCCCTCACGCTGGTGCGCGAGCAGCTCGGCTCGCACACGCAGGCCGCCGATGCATCGCTGGCCAGCAAGCAGGAGCTCATCGACAGCCGGCTGCAGGCGGTCCAGCGCGGCGTCCACGACGACATGGAGCGCCTGTCGCAGCTGGTCGGCAAGCTCGGCGAATCGACGTCCGAGCGCTTCGGTCAGGTCGATCGCTCGTTGCAGGTCCACAGCGAGATCGCCCAGTCGCTGGCGGCCACCACGGGCAGCCTGCGCGAGGCCCTGGCCAGCTCCAACACCCGTGGCCAGTGGGGCGAGCGGATGGCGGAAGACGTGCTGCGCATCGCCGGCTTCCAGGAGGGCACCAACTACGTCAAGCGCACCGCCGTGCAGGGCGAGGGCTCGGGCATCCCCGACTTCACGTTCCGCCTGCCGAAGGGCCACGTCCTGTTCATGGACGTCAAGTTCCCGATGGCCGCCTACCTGCGCTACCTCGAAGCCGGCACCGAGGCCGAGCGGTCGGCGCACCGGGCCACGTTCGTGCGCGACGTGCGTGCTCGCGTTCGTGAGCTGGCCAAGCGCGAGTACGCCAAGGCCGACGATCGGCCGACGCTCGACAACGTGCTGCTGTTCGTGCCCAACGAGACGTTGGCCGCGTTCATCCACGAGAGCGACACGGCGCTGCTCGACGAGGCGATGAAGGCCAACGTGGTCATCTGCTCGCCGCTCACCCTGTTCGCCTTCCTCGGCGTCATCCGCCAGGCGTTCGACAACTTCATGATCGAGCAGACCAGCCAGGAGATCCTCCAGCTGCTGGGCAAGTTCGGTCAGCAGTGGGGCAAGTACACGGAGTCGATCGACAAGGTCAAGCGCCAGTTCGACACGCTGAACCGTTCGTTCGACGAGCTGGCCACCACGCGTCGGCGCCAGCTGGAGCGTCCGCTCACGGCCATCGACGAGCTGCGTCGCAAGCAGGCGCTGCCGGTGGACGGCGAGCTGTTCGCGCTCGACGACGTGGACGACACCGACGGGTTCGGCTTCGACAACGTGCGCGAGCTCGGCGCCTAGCCAGGCAGACTCCGTCACCATGAGCCAGCCGTCGTTCGATCTCGACCTCGACGACGATCAGGGCATCCCCACCTACACCGTCGCCGAGCTCGGCGAGGCGATCAACGGGGCGCTGCACCGCCGGTTCAGCGACGGGGTCTGGGTGCGCGGCGAGATCCAGGGCTACCGCGAGGGCGGGCCGCACGCCTACTTCCGGCTGGTGGAGGACGGCGACGGCGGCAAGGCGTCGCTGAACGTGCAGTTCTTCGCCCCGGCGCGCGCCCGGCTGCGGCCGCTGTTGGCCAAGAACCGGCTGCGGATGGCTGACGGGATGAAGGTGCGCATCTTCGGCCACCTCGACTTCTACGCGGCCGGCGGGCAGCTCGGGCTGAAGATGTCGGGCATCGACACCCGCTTCACGTTGGGCGAGATGGCGCTGGAGCGCGACGACGTCGTGCGCCGCCTGGTCGCCGGAGGGTTCTTCGACGCCAACCGTCGCAAGGTGCTGCCCGCGGCGCCGTTGCGCGTCGGCGTCGTCACCAGCCTCGACAGCGCGGCTTGGGCCGACTTCACCCATGAGCTGGAGCGCAGCGGGCTCGGCTTCCAGCTGCGGGTGATCGACGTCCGGGTGCAGGGCGAGACGGCGGTGGCGATGGTCAGCAACGCCACCCGCGCGTTGGCTCGTCACCACGACCTCGACGTCATCGTGCTCATCCGCGGCGGCGGGGCGCGCTCCGAACTGGCCACGTTCGATCACGAGGCGATCGCGATGGCCATCGCCACCTCGGCGCTGCCGGTGTTCACCGGGCTCGGCCACGAGATCGACCGCAGCGTCGCCGACGACGTCGCCCACACCGCGCTGAAGACGCCCACGGCGTGTGCGGCCGCGCTGGTCGAGCGCGTGCTCGCGTTCCGCGAGCTCTCCGAGGTCACCTGGGCGGCCATCGGTCGAGTTGCCGAGCGCCGCATCGATGCCGCGCAGGTGCAGCTCACCGAGCTGGCCCACGGGGTGCGCCATCGCACGGTGTCCGCGGTCGAGCGCAGCGACGAGCGGCTTGCCCATCGCCTGGCGCGGGTGCGCGGCGCGGCACAGCGCGTGCTGACCGGCGCCGACGACTCGGTGGCCGGCGCTGCGCTGGCGCTGCAACGGCTGCCGCGCCGGCTCGACGACGAGGCCCGTCACCTCGACGGCGTCGCCGCTCGGGTGCGATTGCTCGATCCCGTCAACACGATGGCCCGCGGTTGGTCGATCACCCGCGACGCAGCCGGGCGGACGGTGCGCGACGCCGCGTCGCTGTCGCCCGGCGACGAGGTCGTCACCACGTTCGCAACCGGAAGCGCCCGCAGTCGGGTGGAGGAGATCACGTCATGAGCAGCACCGCACCCGGCACCGGGAACACCGACGAGCCGGGCTACGCGGCCGCACTGGCCGAGCTGCAGCAGATCCTCGACCAGCTCGAGCGCAGCGATGTCGACGTCGATGTGCTGGCCACGCAGGTCCAGCGCGCAGCCACGTTGATCGCCGTCTGCCGCGACCGCATCGCCAACGCCCGCCTGCAGATCGAACGAGTCGTCGCCGACCTCGCCCCCGACGACGCCTGACCATCCCGTAGCCTGCCAACCGTGCCCTCCGCCGATGTGCCTGCTTCGTTGCCGCGCATCGCCGCCCGGGTGGAGGCACGGCTGCGCACGCTGCTCGAGGCCGAGCAGCAGCGCTGGAGCAGCTTCGATCCGGAGCTGACCGGGCCGGTCTCCGAGATCGGCCGACTGGTGCTCGGTGGCGGCAAGCGGCTGCGGCCGGCGTTCTGTCACTGGGGCTACGTCGCTGCCGGTGGCGATGGCGACGATGCGATCGTCGCCGATGCGGGTGCGGCGTTCGAACTGATGCACGCCTTCGCCCTCTTCCACGACGACGTGATGGACGACGCGGCCAACCGCCGCGGCGCGCCGACCACGCACGTCGTGTTCGGCGAACGGCACACCGCTGAAGGCTGGGCGGGCGAGTCGCGACGCTTCGGTGAGGGCGTGGCCATCCTGGTCGGCGACCTGGCATTCGTCTACGCCGATCAGCTGCTGATCGGCATCCCGCCCGAGGCGTGGGCCGTGTGGAACGAGCTGCGCGTCGAGCTCAACGTCGGCCAGCTGCTCGACATCGTCGGCAGCGTGCGCAACGAACGGCGGCGCAGCCAGGCCGAGCGGATCTGCCGCTACAAGAGCGGCAAGTACACCATCGAGCGACCGCTGCACCTCGGTGCCACGCTCGCCGCGCCCGAGCGAGCGGCCGAGCTGCTCCCCGCGTTGAGCGCCTACGGGTTGCCGCTCGGTGATGCCTTCCAGATGCGCGACGACGTGATGGGCGCGTTCGGCGAGACCCTGGTCACCGGCAAGCCCGTTGGCGACGACCTGCGCGAGGGCAAGCCGACGCCGCTGCTCGCTCGCGCCGTCGAGTCGGCGACACCGTCGCAGCGCGAGGTGCTCGATCTCGTCGGCACGCCGGGGATCAGCGAGGCCGACATCGCGCGCGCGCAGCAAGCCATCGTCGACACGGGCGCCCTCGACGCGCTCGAGGCGCACATCGCCGCGCTGACCGCCGAGGCGATCGCCGCCATCGAGTCGGCGCCGATCGCCCCCGAGGCCCGCACCGAGCTGGTCGCCCTCGCCCACTTCGTCAGCCAACGCCTCACCTGACTGGGGCCCACTCAGTTGTGTGGAGGCTTTCAGGCGCGCCCGGGTGGGCGTGAAACCCTCCATTCCCGGTGTGTGGAGGCTTTCAGGCGCGCCCGGGTGGGCGTGAAACCCTCCATTCCCGGTGTGTGGAGGCCTTCAGGCGCGCCCGGGTGGGCGTGAAACCCTCCAACCCTGGTGTGTGGAGGGTTTGAGGCGCGCCCGGGTGGGCGTGGAACCCTCCACGGGGGGCTGGCCGAGGGCCTGGGATCAGGGCAGGGCTGAGAAGGTGGCCAGCGCGTCTTCGATCGAGGCGGTGAAGGTGCCGACCTCGTCGGCCACGGCCGCGAGCCATGGCGGGCGGACGACCGCGGCGACCGCGATCGGCTCGTCGACGCCGGACCCCTCGACCGCGAGACGCACGAACAACGAGGCGTAGTCCGGCGGACGTAGGTCGTGGGACAGCTCGTACATCGCGTACGGATCGGGCGCCGCTGCCCGCCGCTGCAACGTGACGACGCTCGATGACGTCGGCACGACCGCACCTCCGGCGAGACCCGGTCCGTCGGCCAGCACCGCACCGCGCACCGATGAAGCGCGTGCCCCGGCGATCATGAGCGCGACGTACGCGCCCAGGCCGCGCCCGACCACGGTTGCCTCGCCCAACGCGGCAATCGCCGCGTCGGCATCGGCCAGCAGGATCTCGGCGCTGTAGCCGCCACCGACGGGCACCGTCGACTCGCCGTGGCCGGTGAAGTCGAGTGCGGCGATCGGGCCGGTCCACGCGTCGGCCCAGAACGGCACGCTCGCCGGCGACGACTCGCCGAGCCCGTGCAGCAGCAACAGCGCACGGCCGTCCCCGCCGCGCAGTTGGTGCAACGCCAGCTGCACGCGGTTGTGCTGGAGGAAGGTCACGGTCATCGCCCGGTCACCAGGAACTCGAGCACCATCTCGGCGACGACGTCCGGTCGCTCGATGTGGACGAAGTGGCCCGTGTCCTCGAGCACCTCGCAGCGACTGCCCGGAGGCAGGTAGGGCATCACGTGACGGGGCAGCGTGCCCCAACCCATCTCCTCCAGCTCGCGCCCGAGCACACCGAGGAACGGCATCGACAGGCCGGGCAGCCGCATGATCGTCCACTCCGGTCGCCACGGTCCGAAGCCGCCCATGCGCATCGTCGGATCGAGCTTCCATCGCCAACCATCCGCGCTCTCGAACGCACCCACGGACACGAGGTGGCACAACCACTCGAAGCTCAACCGCGGGTTCATCCGCGCTCTCCGCTTCGCCAGCTGCTCGAACGAACCGGGCTTGCGTTCGGAGCCGGCCACGCGCCGGCGGTGATCGAGCCAACCGGCCACCTCGCTGGCCACCATGCGGGTCCGCTCGTGCTCGGCCACGTCGGGGAGGCGTCGCTTGTACGGCACACCATCGAGGTTGACGAGGTGGCTGAACCGGTACGGCTGGGCGTCGGCGAGCTGGATCATCATCGCCCCACCCTTGGAATGGCCGATCACCGGCGCCGGCTTCGAGGTGATGCTGTCCATCACGACCGTCGCATCGCGCAGATCGCAGTCCCACGAGTACAGCGCGGCGTGATCGCTGTCGCCGTGGCCGCGCTGGTCCCAGGCCACGACGCGATAGCCGGCGGCCGCCAGCTTGGGGGCGAAGACGTCGTAGGTGCGGGCGAAGTCGAAGCCACCGTGGACGAGGAACAGCGGGTCGGCCGACTCGTCGCCCCACTCGTGCACCGCGACGCGCAGTCCACCGATGTCGAGCTCGTACTCGCGGGCGGGGTCGACGGCTCCGGGATACGCGCCGAGGGGCAGGTCGTCGGTGGCCATCGCGGCACGTTACGACGTGCGTCGGCGCCGCTCGTCACCGGTTCCCCCTGGCCGTTGCGCTTCGCGACCTCTAGCATCGACGACGTGGCAGGCGTGCGGATGTGGGTGATGGCGGGAGCGTCGGCGTTGATGCTGCCGCTGGCTGCCAGCTGTGGCAGCGACGGTGCGTCCAACGCGACCTTGCCGCCGATGGTCACCACCACTACGTCGACGACGCTGCTGGAGACCACCACCACGGCGCCGGAGTTCTACGTCATCCAGTCCGGCGACACGCTGCAGAAGATCGCCGCGATGTTCGGCGTCACCCAGGCACAGATCATCGGGATCAACAACATCAAGGATCCCGATCACATCGAAGCCGGTGCACGCCTCGTGATCCCGACGGTCGACTACGTCCCGCCGACGACCACGACCGTCGCCCCGCCCCCGACCACGTAAGCCATCGGGACCTTGTGCCCTGACATCGTCGAGCGGCCGTCTCTACACTTGCGCCCATGAGCTTCTGGCCGAACCAAGAGCACTGGAGCGTCAAGATCCCGCTGCACACGCCGCACCCGCGGCTCGACGTGCTGGCGAGCGCCGGCTTCGTGCAGCTCGCCGATGCCGGCTTCGACGTGCCCGCTGCGGAGTGGGAGTCGCTGGAGTACATGGACTGGAAGAGCGGCGGCGACACCAACTTCGCGCCGCTTGCGTCGGCCGATGGTGAGCTCGACTGCCGTGGGTTCTGGGACAAGGGCAAGACCGACAAGGACGCGCTGTGGACGTCGAACGCGGCGATCTCGCCGACGTTGCGCCGCTACGTCGACGACGTCGGCGCCAACTTCGGTCGGGTGCGCGTGATCAAGCTCGAGCCGCAGGATCGCGAGCAGGCCATCCGCAGCATCCACCGCGACGACAACAACCGCTTCAACCCCGACGACGAGGGCTGGGTGGTGCGCACGTGGTTGGAGCTCACCGACAACCCGAACAGCTACATGCTGCTGATGGACAACGGGCCCGACGGCCTGCCCGACCCGGCGACCGAGGTGCGAGTCCCACTGCATCGCGGCAGCCGCTACCTGGTCGACACGCAGCGCCTGTGGCACGTGGTCGTGCACCCCGGCGATGCAGCTCGTCACGCGCTCATCACCAGCTTTGAGAGCGGTCCTGCGCTCGACGGCTGGGTGCAGACCCAGCTCCCCGCCCGCGTCTGAGGGAGCGAAGCGTTTGATCGCTGACCCACCGCATCGGTGGTGCAGCGGCCAAACGCTGTGTCAGCCGCGGTGGGCGACGGCGAGCTCGGCGACCTCGCGCATGATCTTCGCCATCTGGAAGTCCTTCGGTGTGTAGACCGCGGCGACGCCGGCCGCCATCAGCCGGGGGCGGTCGTCCTCGGGGATGATCCCGCCGACGATCACCGGCGCGTCGACACCGACAGCGCGCAGGTCGCGCACGATGCCCGGCACGAGCGCGAGGTGCGATCCGGAGAGGATCGACAGGCCGATGACATCCGGGTCCTCGTCGCGTGCGGAGGCGACGATCTGCTCGGGTGTGAGACGGATGCCGGAGTAGACGACTTCCATGCCGGCGTCGCGGGCGGCGACGGCGATCTGCTCGGCGCCGTTGGAGTGCCCGTCGAGGCCGGGCTTGGCGACGAGGAACCGCGGCGGGCCACCGGCGATCGTCTTCACGAACGCGGTGACGGCGGAGAGCTCGTCGACACGACGACCGACCGCGGCACCGACGCCCGTGGGGGCGCGGTACTCGCCGAACGCATCGCGCAGCGCCGCCGACCACTCGCCCGTGGTGCCGCCGGCACGTGCCAGCGCGATCGACGGCCTCATGATGTTGCCGCCCTCCTTGGCCACGCGACGCAGCTCGTCGAGCGCTGCCGCAGCGGCGCCGGCGTCGCGCGCGGCGCGCCACGCCGTCACGTCGGCGACGAGCTCGGCCTCGACCGTCTCGTCGACGGTCATGATGTTGCCGGGCGTGTTCAGCGGCGACTCGGCGGTCTCCGTGTAGGCGTTGACGCCGACGACGATCTGATCGCCGGACTCGATGCGCCGGGTTCGATCCGCCATCGAGCGCACGAGACGGCCCTTCAGCTCGTCGATCGCCTCGAACGCGCCGCCGTGGGCGAGCACGTCGTCGAGCTCGGTCTGCGCAGCGTCGATCAGCTCGGCGGTGCGGGCCTCGATCACGGTGGAGCCGTCGAAGATGTCGCCGTACTCGAGCAGGTCGCTCTCGAAGGCGAGCACCTGCTGCATGCGCAACGACCACTGCTGGTCCCACGGCCGCGGCAGGCCGAGCGCCTCGTTCCACGCCGGCAGCTGCACGCTGCGCGCCCGGGCCCGCTTGGAGAGCGTGACCGCGAGCATCTCGAGCACGATGCGCTGCACGTTGTTCTCCGGCTGCGCCTCGGTGAGCCCGAGCGAGTTGACCTGGACGCCGTAGCGGAAGCGGCGAGCCTTCTCGTCGGTGACGCCGTAGCGCTCCAGGCCGATGCGATCCCACAGCTCGGTGAACGCACGCAGCTTGCAGATCTCCTCGACGAAGCGGATGCCGGCGTTGACGAAGAACGACACCGAGCCGAACACCTGGGCGAACTGCTCGGGCTCGACCTGACCGCTGTCACGCACCGCGTCGAGCACACCGATCGCGGTGGCCAGCGAGAAGGCGATCTCCTGCACGGGCGTGGCCCCGGCCTCCTGCAGGTGGTAGCTGCAGACGTTCATCGGGTTCCACTTCGGCGCGTGCTGTGCGCACCACGACACCATGTCGACGATCAACCGCAGCGACGGCGTGGGCGGGAAGATGTACGTGCCGCGCGACAGGTACTCCTTGACGATGTCGTTCTGCGTCGTGCCGCGCAGCGCCGCGGACGGCACGCCTTGCTCCTCGGCGTTGGCCACGTAGAGCGACAACAGCCACGCCGCGGTGGCGTTGATCGTCATCGACGTGTTCATCTGCGCCGGCGGGATGTCGTGCAGCAAGGTCTTCATGTGGCCGAGGTGGACGACCGGAACGCCGACCTTGCCGACCTCGCCGCGGGCCAGTTCGTGGTCGGGGTCGTAGCCCGTCTGAGTCGGCAGGTCGAAGGCGATCGACAGGCCGGTCTGCCCCTTGGCCAGGTTCGTCCGGTACAGCTCGTTCGATGCACGGGCCGTCGAGTGACCCGAGTACGTCCGCATCAACCACGGCTCGTCGCGTCGCTTGCCCGGCTCGCTCATCCGGAGAGCTTTACCGTTCGTCCGGGGCGCATCCAACCTGGCTCGCCCCGTCGCAGCCGCCAGAAAGAAATCGGAAAGAACTGCTCAAGTCCCTCACACCGGTTCCGATATTTCAAGCACAACACGGTGCGAGGCTCGGCGGAGCTTCAGCGGGCGGAACTGAGGTGCTCAGGCGGCGGGAGCCTGAGCCACCTCGGTCGCCGGTGCCGGTGGGGCAACCCACCGGCACCGAACACCGTGCCGCTGTGCTGAGCTGCCTCGCACAGCGTCTCCGCAAGCTTTGGCGCTGGCTCTCACCTGACCTGGCACCTGCCATCCGAGTACTGAACGCGCGGCTGGCGCGCGTTGGATACTCGGATCGATCGTGACCGAGTACTGAACGCGCGGCTGGCGCGCGTTGGATACTCGGGTCAAGCCCGGATCGCAGCGCTGAGCCTCGCCAGGTAGTCGTCCCTCGGGATGGCGATGGCGCCGAGGGTGGCGAGATGATCCGTCTGCCACTGGACGTCGAGCAGGCTCGCGTTCGTCTCGCGCAGCCAATCGACCAGCCACACGAGGGCGACCTTCGATGCGTCACGAGCTTCGTGGAACATCGACTCGCCGGCGAACAGCCCGTTGATCCGCACGCCGTAGAGCCCGCCGACCAGCCGATCGCCCTGCCACGCTTCCACGCTGTGCGCCCAGCCCATCCGCTGCAAGCGCGAGTAGGCGTCGATGAACGCCCCGTTGATCCAGCCGTGCGGTCGGCTCGGGTCGGCGCATCGCTCCATCACCTCGCGGAACGCGGTGTTGGTGCGGATCTCGAAGTGCTTCGTGCTCTGGCGCAGCGACCGCGTCACGCGCAACCCGTCGAGGGGCACGATGCCCCGCGGATCCGGCGACCACCAGCCGAGCAGCTTGCGCCGCACTGGCATCGGGAACAGGCCGCCGCGGTAGGCGGCCAGCAACGTGCCGGGTTCGAGGTCGGCGCCGACGCCGCAGAGTCCGGCGTCGTCGGCCGAGTCCGGTGACGGCAGCCGCCAGGCGCAGGCCGGTGGCTCGACGGGTGCGACGTCAGTACTGATAGAAGCCGAGTTTGGTCTTTCGGCCGAGCTGACCGGCCGCGACCATGCGGCGCAGGGCTGGCACCGCGGCGTAGTTCGGGTCGGCGAACTCGGCGTAGAGCGCATCGAGGATGGCGACGCTCGTGTCGAGGCCGACGAGGTCGAGCAACGCGAACGGCCCCATCGGGAAGTTGCAGCCGCCCTTCATCGCCGTGTCGATGTCCTCCTTCGACGCCGTGCCCTGCTCCAGCAGGCGCACCGCGTTGTTGAGGTACGGGAACAGCAGCGCGTTGACGATGAACCCGGCGCGGTCGGCGACCTGGACGGCGTCCTTGCCGCACGCGACGGCGAAGGCGGTGGCCGCCTCGATGGTCTCGTCGCTGGCGGTGAGCGGGCGGATGATCTCGACCAGCTTCATCGCCGGTGCCGGGTTGAAGAAGTGGATGCCGCACACTTGCGAGGGGCGTTGCGTGACGACGGCCAGCTCGACCACCGGGAGGGTGGAGGTGTTGGTGGCGATGATCCCGCTCGGCTTGACGATCTGCTCGAGCTCGGCGAACAACGCCTTCTTGATGGCCAGGTCCTCGACCACCGACTCGATGACGAGGTCGCAGTCGGCCAGCGCGCCGAGGTGGTCGGTGGCCGAGATACGCCCGAGGATCGCGGCTCGCTCGTCCTCGGTTGCCTTGCCCCGCTCGACGGCCTTGGTCAGGCCTTTGTCGATCGCCGTGACCATCGCGTCCGCTGCCGAACGCGACCGCGACCGCACGACCACGTCGTAGCCGGCACGTGCCGCCACCTCTGCCAGCCCGGAACCCATGATCCCCGAGCCCAGGATCCCCACCCGCTTGATCTCAGCCATCGGGGAAGCGTAGCTACCGACGGGTAACCACGACCAAGCCGGGTACGGTCGGCGCGATGAGCGAGATCACCGACGCCCTGGCCTTCTTCATGGAGGTCGATCGCCTGAAGAGCGTCGAGCGGCGCAACTGGCTGGCCGACGGCTCGCGCCGGGAGAACACGGCCGAGCACTCGTGGCACCTCGGCATCGCGGCGATGGTGTTCGCGCCGTTCGCCGCCGAGCCAGTCGACCTGGGCACCGCGGTGTGCATGGCGCTCGTGCACGACATCGTCGAGATCGACGCCGGCGACACCTTCGCCTACGACACCACCGAGCTGTCCGAGACCAAGGAAGCGCGCGAGCAGGCTGCCGCCGACCGCCTGTTCGGCCTGCTGCCCGAGGCCACGGGTCGCCGGTTCCGTGAGCTGTGGGACGAGTACGAGCGCGGTGACACACCGGAGGCCCGCTACGTGATGGCGGTCGACCGGATGGCGCCGATGCTGCTGAACATCGCCGAGGGCGGCTCGACCTGGCGCGAGCACGGCATCACGCGCTCGCGGGTGATCGCCCGCAATGGGGTGCACATCGAGCCGGCCATCCCCGGGGCGTGGGCAGAAGCCCTGTCACTCCTCGACGCCGCCACCGCCAGCGGCGCCATCGAACCCGACTGAGCCTGCGTCACGCGCAGGCGCAGGGGAGCGCGTGGCAGCGGGGGCAGCCCTCGGCGTAGCGCTGCACGGCCTCGGTGAGATCGATGCCCATCTGGTTGGCGAGCGACGCCACCCACGCGAGCACGTCGGCGAACTCGTGGCGCTGCTGATCCGGCGTGCCCTTGCGGACCGCCTGCGCCAGCTCGCCGACCTCCTCGGCCAACCAGGCAACGCTGGCCGGCACGCCGCGGGCCCGGTCGCGCGAGCCGAACGTGGCGTCGATGCGGTGCTGCAACGCGGCGAGATCGGTGATCGGTCCGGGGCTCGACATCCCGCGGACGCTACCGGTCGGGGCGTTCACCGATGGGATCTACGATGACTCGCTTCGAGCAACCCCCGCTGCTCGAAGCGAGGAGCCATCCATGAGCGCCGCAACGTCCACGTTGACCGACCGCGAGCGAGCGGAGGTCGCCACCGCGAACGCTTCGGGGAAGAAGCCCGTCGTCTTCATCCACGGTCTGTGGTTGCTGGCCGGCAGCTGGGACGCGTGGCGAGTGAAGTTCGAGGACGCCGGCTTCGCCACGGTCGCCCCGGACTGGCCGGGCGACTCGCTGACCGTTGCCGACGGCCGCGCCAACCCCGGCACGTTCGCCGGCAAGAGCATCGGCGACATCGCCGATCACCTCATCGACGTCGTGCGTGAGCTGACCCAGAAGCCGGCGATCATCGGCCACTCGTTCGGCGGGCTGTTCACCCAGATCCTCGCCGGCAAGGGCCTCGGCGCGGTGTCGGTGCCGATCGATCCGGCGCCGTTCCGCGGCGTGCTGCCGCTGCCGGTCTCGGCGCTGAAAGCCGCGTTCCCGGTGCTCGGCAGGCCCGGCAACCGCAAGAAGGCGGTGATGCTCACCGCCGAGCAGTTCCGATTCGCGTTCACCAACGCGGTCAGCGAGGAGGAAGCGGCGGCGCTGTACGAGACCTACCCCGTTCCTGGCACCGGCAAGGTGCTGTTCCAGGCGGCGATGGCCAACTTCAACCCGGGCACCGAGGCGAAGGTCGACTCGCGCAACGTGGCCCGCGGCCCGATGAAGGTCATCTCCGGCGGCAGCGATCACACCGTGCCGCACGCCATCGCCCACGCCTCGTTCAAGAAGCAGAAGCGCAACCCCGGCCTCACCGAGTTCCAGGAGTTCGCCGGCCGCGGTCACTCACTGATCCTCGACAGCGGCTGGCAAGACGTCGCCGACGCCGCGCTGGCCTTCGTCCAGCAGCACACCAGCTCTCAGTAGATGGTCTGGCGGACGCGTTCGGGGTAGGCGTCGTCGTAGGCCTTGCCGTCGAACGCGCCATTGGTGATCAGCTCGTTGATCTGGCCGACGGTCGGCAGGTCCTTCGGGTCGCGGAACAGCGACGGGTCCCACAGGTTCGAGCGGATCAACGCCTTCGGGCACTGCGTGTAGGCGGTGTCGATCCTGACGACGATGACGGTCGCGGGGGTCTTGCCGGCGAACTCGAAGCTGGCGCGCAGGTCGGGGTCGGTGGAGATCTCGGCGGTGCCGTTGACGCGCAGCGTCACGCCCACGCCGGGGACGAGGAACAGCAACCCGATGCGCGGGTCCTGCACGAGGTTGCTCAGCGTGTCGATGCGGTTGTTGCCGCGGCGATCGGGCAGGTGCAGCGTCCGGTCGTCGGCGATGCGGACGAAGCCGGCCGGATCGCCACGAGGCGAGCAGTCCAACCCGCCCGGGCCTGAGGACGCGATCAGCACGAAGCTGGAGGCGCGCACGTACTCCTGGTGCAACGGGGTGAGTCGCGAGACCTCCTTGGTCAGCGAGCTGGCAACCGGCTCGCCGTAGATCGCATGCAGCTCCTCGACCGTCCGGATGATCGTCACATCGTGAAGCGTAAGCGGCCGTCCGGGCAGGGCAACGATGCGTTGTGCGTGCGCTACCGTCCCGAGTGCGGGAATCCCTCGAGGGGCGACGGGATGGGAAGGGCTTCGATGCATCGGCATCGCTGGCGGTTCGGAGCGGCAGCTCTGCTCGCGTCGGCGACGATGGCGTGCACGAGCCGCTCTGAGACCTCCACGACGAACACGCTCCCGTGCGATGCCGCCTGCGAAGGAGCGGTCGCGACGTCGTTCGCTGCGACCGATGCCGCCGGTGTCGCCGGCGTCTCGTACTGGGATGCCTCGGGTTCACGGATCGGCGTCGTTGCCGACCTCTCGCGACTGATCGTTGCGGCGAGAGACGTGAACGTCGACACGAAGGGCGCCTTCGTCGTGCTCCTCACGAAGGTGAGCCCGCGCCCCGAGCCGTTTCGGTACGACGTCGACCTCACGGCCTGCCGGCTCTCCGAAGATGGAGCTGTGTCCGGGTGCCGCGCCGAACGAGGAACGTTCGATCTCGATCCGTCGAGCTCCTCGATGGCTGCTTCCTACAACGTCGAGCTCGGCGGTGCCAGGAACCACCTCAGCCCGGCGGAGGGCATGCTGATCGTCGTCCCCGAGGCAACGAGCTAGGCGCCGGTGATGTTGGACGGGCACTGGTGAATCGCGAGCGGCGCGTGTCGACGGGTCAGGTCGAGGTCGGCCTCCGTCGCGGGATCATGCTCGTGCGCCCGTACTCGCACAGCGAGAGCGGGCTGCTCCTCGGCCGCCCGGAGGTCGAGGTGCTCGACGGCTCGGCCGACGGCGACGATGCGGGATCCGAGTGCGCACGACCTCGGCACCGCGGTGCGATCGCTCCTCGAGGCGACCGCGTGAGCCGACGCGCGGAACTGGATGTCTCACGTGCAGACATGCCGCGCGTCAGACATCCAGTTCAGGCAGCGGGGCACCACTAGCGTCACGGAGATCGCCTCCGACGTCCGATCCACCAGCGCTGCGGAGGCGATGCCGATCGACGGCACGACGCGGCTCGACAGCCTCGACGGGTTGCGGGCCGTTGCGGTGATCGCCGTCGTCGCCTTCCACGCCGGACTGGCCCGGGTGCCCGGCGGGTTCGTCGGCGTCGACATGTTCTTCGTGCTGTCAGGGTTCCTGATCACCGGGCTGCTCCTGCGCGAGCACCAGGGCGGCGGCATCGATGTGATCGCCTTCTGGTTCCGACGCATCCGCCGCCTCGCCCCGGCGGCGCTCGTGACGATCGTCGCCACCGGCGTCCTGTTCAGCTTCGTGTCGGCGGTACCCGAGCGGGCCTCGGTGCTGCGCGATGGACGTGCGGCGACGCTGTGGTTCGCCAACTGGCACTTCGTCGACGAGGCGCAGAACTACTTCCGGCCGAACGCCGACGCCAGCCCGTTCCTGCACTTCTGGTCGCTGTCCATCGAGGAGCAGTTCTACGTCGTCTGGCCGTTGCTGGTGATCGCCGGGCTGGGGCTCCGACGCCGGGTGCGCTGGCTCGTGTCGCCGGCCGTCGTCATCGCCGCTCCGGTGCTGGCCGCTGCGTACACGATGGTCCAGAGCGATCGTTCGCCGATCCGCTCGTACTACGCCACCGACACGCGCGTGTACCAACTGCTTGCCGGCGCAGCGCTCGCGGTGGTGCTCCGTCGCCGTGGCGCGGGCGGCTCGCCCGCCCAGCAGTGGCAGAGCTGGGTGGCCTGGGCCGAGCTCGCAGCCGTCGCCGGCGCGTTGGCGTGGGTGGTCAACGCCGCCGACCTCAGTCAGCACGTGCGCGGCCTCGCCGCAACGGCGATCACGATCGTGGCACTCCTGCTGCTCGTGCCCGGATCGCCGTTGCACATCCGTGGCGCCCCGCTCGAGCGAGTGACGTCGTTCGGCCCGCTGGTGCGCATCGGCCGCATCTCGTACGGCGTCTACCTCTGGCACTGGCCGATCACCGTGCTGCTGAACCGCACGTACGCGCTCGGCTCGTCGTCGAAGTTCGTCGTCGTGCTCGGGGCCTCGATCGCCTGTGCGTCCGCCAGCTGGATGTTCATCGAGCTGCCGATCCAGCGACAGGCGCAGCGAGTTCGTCGCCGCGATCTGCGACTGGTCGCAGCGGTCGTCGGCGTCGCCGCATCCGTGTTCGTTGCCGTGACCGTGTTGCCGGCCACGCTGTCGGACCGAGTGCCGTTGTTGCGAGCGGCGCCGCGACCGGGCTTCGCCTCGGGCCCCGAGGTCGCGGGAACGAGCACGCCGGTGCCGGCCGACCTCGGCATCATCCCGGTGGAGCTGGCCGTCCCGAACTACGACGGCTGCATCAACCGCGTGCCCATCTCGGCAGCCGACTGCACGGCCATCGACAACGGTCGAGCCGGTCCGCGCGTGCTCGTGCTCGGTGACAGCCATGCGGCGGGTCTGGCGGCCGCGTTCGTGCAGTCGGCGTTCTTCGGCGGCGGGGCGGTTGCATCGGTGGCGGCCGCGAATTGCCCGTGGCAGTCGACGGTGATGCTGCGCAACGAGGGCCACCCGGAGTGGAACTCGCTGTGCCTCGACGCTCGTCGGGCGGTGGCCGAGGTGGTGATCCCGGAGTTCGATCCGGACGTGATCGTGCTGATCGATCGGCCGCTGCTCGAGCCGGACGTGCTGCCCGATCTGCTGCGCACCGACGGCAGCCCGATCGCGACCGCCGACGCCTATCGCGATGCGTCGACCGAGGCACTCGCCGGGCTCACCGCGCCGGGCCGCCGCGTGGTGATCCTGATGCCGACGCCGAGCTCGCCGTTCGACCCGCAGGTGTGCCTGGCCTCGGTGACCCGCGTCGAGGACTGCACGTTCCCGGTCACCCCAGTCCTGCACGACGAGCTCGGCGCGCTGACCGCCGCCGCGACTGCGGCGTCCTCCGTCGACGCACCGGTGCAGACCGTGTCGATCGTGGACCTCGTCTGCCCGCGGGGCTCGGTGTGCGACCCGATCCTCGGCGGGATGATCGTGCGCATCGACCCCGGGCACCTGTACTACGGCTTCATCGAGCGCATCCGCCCCCAGCTGATCGTTCGAGTCTTCCCGCCCGCCTGACCGAAAACGCAAACTGGATGTCTGCGAGCTCGACATTCGAGCTGTCAGACATCCAGTTCGCACTTCGTGGTCGGGGTGAGAGGATTTGAACCTCCGGCCTCCACGTCCCGAACGTGGCGCGCTAACCAAGCTGCGCTACACCCCGATTGGTGCGGGGGCGATGTTATCCCGCGGGTGCCGGTTCTTCCTCAGCCGATTCGACGTCGACCGGGTCGACCGGATCGTCGAGCTCCAGCGTCTCGGGTTCCGGCTCGTCGAGCGGTACCGCGGCGTTGATGATCCCGAGCGCGGTGCGCTTGAGCGTGAACGAGTCGACCGGCTTGATCAGCCAGGCCTCGGCACCGCAGCGCTTGGCCAGGTGCACGTCGGCCACCCGATCGAGCAGCATCAGCACGCGGATGTGGGGCACGACGCCGGCGCTCTCGTCGAGGCGCAGGTCCATCGTCACGGCCATCCCGCCCATCGAGCCGATCTGCAGGTCGAGGATGGCGAGGTCGGGCGTGCGCCCCTCGACCACCTTCGACACGGAGCGGCCGTCGCGCACGACGGTGAAGGACACGTCCGGCCCGCTCAGCGCGGCGGTGACGTCGTCGACGACGTAATCGGCATCGGTGGCAACCAGGATGTGCACGCCGCCGACCCTACCGAATCGGGCCAGGACCAGCCAGATCAGTCGGCGAAGAGCAGGCCGCGGATCGTGGCCAGCGTGGTCAGGTCGTGCACGTCGCCAGGCAGCAGCGGCACCCACACCGGATCGGCGCCCGTGTCTTCGACCAGCGGCTGCAGGTTGGCCCGCTCGGCGTCGGCCGCTGCGCACAGCTCGACGAGGTTGTCGTGCAGCAGCCCGGCTGCCTCGCCGCGCGGGCGCTTCGCGGCAGGCGAGCCGAACACGGGCGTTGCCCGGTTGACCACGACGGCACCGACGTCGATCGACGCTTGACGCAACCGTTCGGCGAAGAACCGCGCCTCCTCGATCGTGTCGGTCCGCGGCGAGGCGACGAGCACGAACTTCGTGGTCGAGCCGTGCAGCAGGGTGATCACCTCGTCGGCGCGCGACCTGAAGCCCTGCTCCATCCCGCTGAACGCCTGGAAGAAGGCGATGGCGTCGGCCAGCACCTCACCGCCGACGACCTTGCCGATCGTTCGCAGGATCGGCTGGGCGGCCACGTTGAGCACCTTCAACCCGCGGCGCGTCGGCATCATCAACAGCTTGAACAGCGGGTGATCGATGAATCGCGTCAGCGTGCCGGGGGCGTCGAGGAAGTCGAGCGCGTTTCGCGTCGGCGGCGTGTCGACGATGACCACGTCGAACCGCGGGTCCCGGTGCAGCGCGTGCAACCGCTCGGCGGCCATGTACTCCTGGGTGCCGCTGAGCGAGCCGGCGATGTTGCGGTAGAAGCGGTTGGCCAGGATCCGTTCGGCCTGATCCGGGTTGGCCGCGTTGGCCGAGACCAGCCCGTCGAAGGTGGTCGCGGTGTCGAGCATCAGCGCCCACAGCTCGCCGGGCGCATCGACCGGCAGCCGGATCGGGTCGTTGGTCAACCCGCCCGGCACGCCCAGCGCGTCGGCCAGCCGCTTGGCCGGATCGATGGTGACGACCACCGCGCGCCGCCCGAGTGCCGCGGCCTGCAGCCCGATCGCCGCGGCCGTGGTCGTCTTGCCGACCCCACCGGACCCGCAGCAGACCAGCACCGCCGACTCGGCGACGACATCGGCGAGCGCGGTCACGGTGCTCCGATCGCCGTGGCCAGCAGGTCGACCGCAGCGGCGTCGAGCGTCGACGACGGTGCGACCGGCACGTGCACCTGCTCCAGCGCGAGGTCCTCACCCAGACGGGCGCACTCGTCGCGGTGCATCGTCCGCCGGGCGTTGCGGAACTCGGCGGCCAGCCGAACCGGCGAACCGTCGGCTGCTCCCGATGCATCGAGGAGCGCGCCGTCGTCCAGCGCGTTGACCACGACCGGCCCGAGCTGCACGCCGACCTTCTCCTCCAGGGCGTACGCGGTCTCGATCGCCTCGTTCACCGGTGTCGTCTCCGGCAGGGTGACCAGCACCACCTGGCAACGCTCCGGATCGCCCAGCATCTCCGCCACCTCGCTGGCCTGCGTGCGCACCGGCCCGCCGCGCACCGTGGCCAGCAGGCTGCTCGCCGACTGCAGGAACGTGACGGCATGACCGGCAGCCGGACCGTCGACGATGACCAGGTCGTGCTCGCCCAGCCGCTCCAGCTGCTTGATCTTGCCAAGGACGACGATGTCGTCGATGCCCGGTGCCGCAGTGGCCACGACGTCGATGATCCCGCTCGATGCCAGCCGCTTCGACACCCGCTTCAACCCGTGCGTGTCCAGGTACTCGGCCAGCGCGGCGGACGCGGTGATCGACACGACCTCCACCCCCGGCCCGACCAGCTCGGCCAGCGCCGGCTTCCCATCCAGCTCGACCACCAGCACCCGAAGCCCCGACCGGATTGCCGCACGGGCCAGCACGGCCGTTACCGTTGTCTTCCCGACGCCGCCCTTGCCGGCCACCACGATCACGCGTGTGGCGGTGAGGAAATGCAGCGGAACCCTGCTCTTCGGAGGCACTTGTGCGCAGACTAGCGATCACCCTTCTCCTTGCCCTGCTCGCAGGGTGGATCGGGTCGTCGTTCCTCGCGTCATCGGCCGCGGCCGGTGGCGTCACATCGCACGTGGCCACCGTCCCTCCCACCACCCCGGCGACGGACCCGGCACCGACGGGCACCGGCAGCGACACCGCCGATGACCTGGCGCCCGTCGACGTCCTGCAGGTGTCCGGGCTGTTCGACGAGATCGTCGTCCACTCCATCGAGGACGCCATCGACCGTGCCGCCGACCACGGCTCGCAGGCCCTGATCCTGCAGCTCAACACGGAGGGCGCGATCGTCTCGCGGTCGACGATGCAGGGCCTCCTGCAGCGGGTGGCCGACGCCCCGATCGCCATCGGCATCTGGGTCGGGCCCGACCGCGGCGCCCGGGCTTACGGCCTGCCCGCCCAGCTGTTCGCCGTCGCCGACGTCACGGCGATGGTGCCCGGCAGCCGCCTCGGCCACACCAGCGACCCGCTGTTCGTCGACGGCACGGCGATCAGCTTCGGTGCCTCCACCGACAAGCTGCGCAACGGCTCGATGAACTTCAACGAGGCCCGCACCGCCGGGGTCCTCAAGCTCGACATCACCGACCAGGGCGTGCCGACGGTGCGCAGCATGGTCGCGGCCATGGACGGGGTGGACACCGACACGGGCCAGCTCGACACGCTGGCCGACTCGCTCAACGACGAGGGCGGCGTGCAGAAGAACCTCACCCTCGTGCGCTTCAACGGCCTCGGCCTGATCGACGAGATCATGCACACGGTGGCCAGCCCGCCGATGGCGTTCCTGCTGCTGATCATCGGCTTGGCGCTGCTGGTCTTCGAGTTCTTCACCGCCGGCGTCGGCGTCGGCGGCCTGGTCGGCGCGGTGTGCGCGATCCTCGGCTGCTACGGCCTCGAAGCGCTCCCGGCTTCGGGCATCGCCGTCGCGCTGCTCGTGCTGAGCATGTTGGCGTTCGCCGTCGACGTCCAGGTCGGCATCCCACGGCTGTGGACCGGGGTCGGCCTGGTGCTGTTCGTCATCGGCGCGTGGACGTTGTACGACCCGATCCCCGGCACCGACCTGCGCCTCGGCTGGTTCACGTTGATCGTCGCCGTCATCGGCGTGCTGCTGACGTTCGTCGTCGGCATGCCCTCGATGGTGCGCACACGATTCGCCACGCCGACCATCGGTCGCGAGTGGATGATCGGCGAGATTGGCTCGGCCACCACCAGCATCAGCCCGGAAGGCGTGGCGCTCGTCAGCGGCGCACGTTGGCGGGCCCGCACGAACCGGGCCACCCCGATCGCTGCCGGCGGCGAGCTGCGCGTCACCGCCATCGATGGGGTCACGCTCGAGGTCGAGCCGGCCGAGGGTGGCGCCCGCGACTACCGAGAACGCCGGGCGAAGTCGTCCGTCGACTGACCAGCTGATGACGGGGAGTGGGGGCACATCCGAGGTTCATCGTGACCGGGCGCCGAACCGCGCGCCGACCGTGCTGGTCGTGGACAAGCGGACGTGGGTGCAGGGTCGTCCCGCCGGGTACAGCGTCGCCGGTGAAGGACTGCCGGTCGTGCTGCTCCACGGGTGGGCGCTGGCCCAGCACACGTACCGGTCGGTGATCGAGGAGATCGCCGCGCAGGGATGCAAGGTGATCGCCCCGTCGATGCCCGGCTTCGGTGGCACGGCCGATCTGCCCGACTCGGCGTTCTCGATCGGCGGCTACGCGGCGTGGGTCGACGAGCTGCTCGAGGTGCTGGAGATCGAGGAGCCGGCGGTGGTGATGGGCCACTCCTTCGGTGGCGGGGTGGCCATCCGCCTTGCCCACGACTGGCCGGCGCGGGTGCGATCGCTGGTGCTCGTCAACTCGATCGGTGGCTCGTCGTGGAAGCGCGGTCGCACGTTGCGCAGCATCGCCGAGCGCCCGCTGTGGGACTGGGGCCTCCACTTCCCGAGCGACGTGTGGCCGCTTCGCCAGGCCACCCGCGTGCTCCCCGTGGTGGCCGAGGACCTGCTGCCCAACCTGGTGCGTCATCCGAAGGCGATCATCAAGGTCGCCAACCTCGCTCGCCGCGCCGACCTGCGCGCCGAGCTCGAGTCGCTGCGCGACCGTGGCCTGCCGGTGACGGTGCTGTGGGGAACGCGCGACGGTGTCATCCCCCGCGAGTCGTTCGAGGCGCTGTGCGTCGCGTCGGGTGTGGAGGGCACCGTGGTCGACGGATCGCACAGCTGGCTGCTGGCCGATCCGCACCGCTTCGGCGAGGTGATCACCAACGACGTCAACATCGCCCGCGCTGCTCGCGAGCTGGAGCAGTCGGCGACGATGAAGAAGCGCAAGGGGATCCGCCGCGTGCGCACGCTCACGACGCGGGAAGTCGCGGACCCGGCATCCTGAGGTCGCCGCGCCGCAACGTGATGCGCCGCTGGTCGAGCTCGTTGAGCAGTGGGATGGCGAACTTGCGCGTCGTGCCCATCGCCTCGCGCAACGCACCCGTCGTCGCTCCGGCTGGGTTGGCGCGCAGCACCGGCGTGATCGCACGGGTGGCCGCGTCGATGGCGTCGGGGTGGAAGCAGATGCCGTCGCGTTCGACGACCAATCCGCGCATGACGAGCTCGCGCAGATCGGCCCGGTGTTCCGCGAGCGGCTCGGGAGGTTGCAGGCCGCCGGCGCGGAGCAGCTCGATCAGCGGGTGCTGCGCGATCGCCCGGTCGCGCTCGGCCTCGCGCCGCGCCTGCTCGCCCGCTTCGTGTGCGGCGAGCCGTTCCGCTGAGAGGACGAGGTCGTCGACCGATGCAGCTCGCCGCGCACCGGTCAGCTGTTCGAGCAGATCGATCGTGATCTCGCCGTGCTCAGCGATCAACCGGTCGATGTCGAGGTCGGGCCGTGCCCGCGACGCCGGCCGCCGCGGCCGTACGTCCATGATGATCCCGCCGCCGACGGTCTCGTCACGACCGGACTCGCGCAGCACGTAGCGGTCGCCCATCACCAACGGCAACGGCGCGTCGAGGTGCAGTCGCACCGCGCCGGTGGTGCCGGGCTCCAGTCGTTCGGTGCCGAGCACGCGCACACGAGCCACCGACTCGCGCGAACCGATGTGCACGGTGAACGCACCACGGCGCGACACGCTGTGACGCAACGACGGCAGCACGGTGAGGCTGCCGTCGACCATCGCCGAAGGGGCCCACTGCTCGGCGCGAACCACCGCGTCGCCGCGCATCACGTCGCTGCGCTCGACGCCGGCGAGGTTCAGCGCGACGCGGCGCCCCGGAGCGGCGCGATCCATCGAGCGATCGTGCGACTGGATCGCGCGCACCCGCACTCCGTGGCCCGCCGGCAGGATCGCCAGCTCGTCACCGACGCCGATCGAGCCACCGGTGAGCGTGCCGGTGACGACGGTGCCGCTGCCACGCGCGGTGAAGCAGCGATCCACCCACAGTCGCGGGCGCCCGTGATCGGCGGCGAGCGGGGTGGTGGCGACCAACGCCTCCAACGCCTCGATCAGCGAAGGCACACCGTGTCCGGTGCGGGCGCTGACGGGCACGATCGTCGCGTCGGCCAGGAACGTGCCGACGACGCGGTCGCGCACGTCCATCTCGGTCAGCAGCGCGGTGTCCTCGTCGACGAGATCCGTCATCGTCAGTGCGATCACGCCGTGGCCGATACCGAGCAGCTCGAGGATCCGAAGGTGCTCCTCGCTCTGCGGCTTCCAGCCCTCTGTCGCGGCGACGACGAAGACACAGGCGTCCACCGCGCCGACGCCGGCGAGCATGTTCGACAGGAACCGCACGTGGCCGGGCACGTCGACGAAACCGACCTCCGCACCGCTCGGCAGGGTGAGCGCGGCGAAGCCGAGGTCGATCGTCATCCCGCGACGACGCTCCTCCTCCCAGCGGTCGGGGTGCACGCCGGTGAGCACCTGCACGAGTGACGACTTGCCGTGATCGACGTGTCCGGCGGTGGCGACGACGTGCACGAGCCCTCAGTGCAACGCGGCACGCAACGCGGCGACGACGTGGTGGTCGTCGTCGGCGGCAACGGTGCGCAGATCGAGCCACGTTCGGCCGTCGCGGCTGCGGGCGATCACCGGCAGCTCCTGGTCGCGCAAGGCATCGACGATGTTGCCGTCGACGACGACGCCGGCCGAGTCGATGGTCGCGCCGGGTGCCGAACCTGCGCCGGGAACCGACCGCATCTCGGCGACCGACCCAGCGCCTGCCGCAGCAACGAGCGCGTCGGCGCGCAACCGCAACGCGGCAACCGGCACGCCCACCATTCGCCAGAACGGCACGTGCTCGACCACCGTTCGATCGAGGTAGGCGAGCGCGACGCGCTGTACCGCAGCCATCACGTGTCCGCCGGGGCGCAGCGCACGCGCCAACGGATGGGCGGTGCAGGCAGCCACGAGGTCGGCGCGGCCGGCGATGATCCCGCACTGCGGACCGCCGAGCAGCTTGTCGCCGCTGAACGTGACCAGCGCTGCGCCGGCCTGCAACGTCTGGCGGGCCGCCGGTTCGTCGGCCAACCACGCCGGCGGGGGACCGGACAACCACGGGCAGGACGCGTCGACGAGACCGCTGCCGAGGTCGGCCACGACGGGCACGGCAAGCGTCGCCAGCTGCTCCACGGACGTCGTCTCGACGAAGCCGTCGACTCGGTAGTTGCTGGGGTGCACCTTCAGCGTCAGTGCCACGTCGGCGGTCTTCCGAGCGAGCGCCTTGCGGTAGTCGGCGAGGCGCGTTCGGTTCGTCGTGCCGACGTCGACGAGGCGCGCTCCGCTCTGCTCCATCACCTCCGGGATGCGGAAGCCACCGCCGATCTCCACGCTCTCGCCGCGGCTGACGAGCACCTGCCGATCGGCGGCCAGCGCGGCGAGCACCAGCAGCACCGCGGCCGCGTTGTTGTTGACCACCATCGCCGACTCGGCGCCGCACAACGTGGCGAGCAGCGTGCCGACAGCCTGTTGGCGCGAGCCGCGCTGGCCGGTGGCCACGTCGAGCTCGAGGTTCATCGGGTGCTCGTCGTGGGGCATCGCCAGCGGCGCACGACCGAGGTTGGTGTGCAGCAGCACACCCGTCGCGTTGATCACCGGACCGAGCAGTGAACGACGGAACGCCTTGGCCGTCGCCAGTGCGGACGCGGCATCGGTCGGCCTGCCCGCAGCGACCGCATCGCGCGCCAGCTGCACGCACACCGCGTGGGGGAGGCCGCTGGCGCGCATCGATCGTGCGAGCGCGTCGATGCTGGGTGGACGCATCGAGGCCATCGGCGCACCGTAGTTCCACCGGAAATCGTGGCGGTAGCCTCGGCCGCCGTGCTGCCCGTGCCCGTCGTCCGCCTCGATCCCGATCTTCCGGCGCCCGCCTACGCGCACGAGGGCGACGCCGGCCTCGATCTGCGAGCACGCGAGGACGCGGTCGTCGCCCCCGGTGGTGGCCGGGCGTTGATCCCCACCGGCATCTCGATCGCCATCCCCCGTGGCTACGCCGGGTTCGTGCTGCCGCGCAGCGGCAACGCGCTGAAGCATGGCGTGACGATGGGCAACGCGCCCGGGTTGATCGACTCCGCCTACCGAGGCGAGGTCAAGGTGATCCTGCTCAACACCGACCCCACCGAGCCGTTCGTCGTCACCCGCGGCGACCGCATCGCCCAGCTGGTGGTCCAACGCGTCGAAGAGGTCGAGTGGATCGTCGTCGACGAGCTCGACGGCGATGACCGCGGCGGCGGTTTCGGCCACTCCGGCCGGGTCTGATCCGGGTGTCACAGCCCCGGCGTACGGTTGTGCCATGACCTCTGCTGCCCACCAGCTGCGGGTCTTGTCTATAGCAACTAAAAGTCTGAGACCTGTCTAAAGGACGTCGACGAGATGGCGCCGAACCCGTTCACTCCGACGTTCGGAGCACCGCCACCACTGGTCGTCGGTCGTCGTGATGAGCTCGATCAGTTCCAGGACGCACTCGACGAGGGTCCCGGCAGCCCCGGGTTCGCGACGATCTACACCGGCGGCCGCGGTGTCGGCAAGACGGTCATGCTCAACGCCGCGGAGGACATCGCACGCGAGGCCGGGTACCTGGTGGTCAGCGAGACGGCCACTGCGGGCTTCCTCCAACGCCTCGTCGACGAGCACCTGCCACCGCTGCTGCCTCGACGTCGGCGCCGCGTCAGCGCCGGCGAGGTCACGGTCCTCGGCACCGGCGGCAGCATCGAGCTCGAGCATCTGACGGAGCGCTCGAAGAGCCTGCGTGAGCTGACCGATCGGATCACCCTCGCCCACCCGCTGCTGATCACGCTGGACGAGTTGCAGGCGGGCGTGATCGACGAGCTCCGTCAGCTCGCCGTGGTCCTCCAGCACTCGATCCGCGAAGGTCGCCGGCTCGCGTTCTGCGCGGCCGGCCTGCCGTCGGCGGTCGACGACGTGCTGTCCGACAAGATCATCACGTTCCTCCGGCGCGCCGATGTGCACACCCTCGGCCCGGCCAACAGGTCCGCCGTCGCCGACGCCTTCGTCGACGTGATCTCCTCAGCGGGCCGATCGATCACCGCCGCTGATGCCGAGCGGGCGGCCTCGGCGACGGGCGGCTACCCGTTCATGATCCAGCTCGTCGGCTACCACTCGTGGCGCCAGAACCCCGGGCGCAAGCAGGTCACTGCCGCTGACGTCGATGCCGGTGCGGAGGCCGCAGGCCGACGAGTCGGTCGCCTGGTCTTCGAACCGGCGATCCACGAGCTGTCTGCCGTCGACAAGACCTTCCTGGCACGAATGGCCGACGATGACGGACCGTCGAACATGGGCGACATCGCCGCTCGGATGGGGGTCGACGCGAACTACGCCAGTCAGTACCGGTTGCGGCTCATCGCTGCCGGACTGATCAAGCCCGTCAAGCGCGGCGTCGTCGAGTTCGCTCTGCCCACGCTGCGCGACTGGCTCCGAGACCACCCGCTCGTCGAACCCTGACGCAGGCTGCCCGACGCGGCTACTTCCAGGCGAAGACGGGCTGTTCGAGGTGGTCGACCCGCTCGTTGACCTTGCCGTCGAGGCCGACCCAACGGAACTGCACGAGCACGGCCGCGGTCGGGGCGTGGATGAGGTCCTTGCCGATCGGCAGCTGCACCACGGGGCGGTCGCTCTCCGGGATGGAGACGAACCGCGGCGAGTCGGCACGGCACAGCTCGTGCAACCCGATGCGATAGGCGAACGCGACCTCGCCGGGATCCGGGTGCAGCTCGACGTCGCCGCCGCCCCACACGACCACCGGGGTCATCACGTAGCCGGAGCGAGTGGCGTAGTCGTCGAGCACGCCGATCACCGCGTCCTCACCCAGCCGCAGCCCGAGCTCCTCGTCCAGCTCGCGCAGCGCCGCCTGCACCGTCGTCTCGCCCGGATCGAGCCGTCCGCCCGGCAGCGCCCACTGACCGGCGTGCCGATTCATCTTCGCCGCCCGCCGGCACAGCAGGAACGACGCGCCACCGGCGACGCCGTTCACCGTGCCGTCGAGACCGGTGACGTCGCCCGGCACGATCGACATCTCGTCGGGCGTCCCGGGCATCGGATCGGTGCCGTGGCGCGCGGCATCGCTGTCGACGACGACGATCGCCACCGCCGCCCGCTTGCGGTCGTCCGGCGCGATCGTCCGGACCTCGTGGGCGGCGATGTTGCCGGCGATGCGGTCGCGCAGCGCCTCGTCGTAGGGGATCACCGGTCGAGTCTGCCGGTGAACCGCGTCGATGGGCGAGCCGTGGCCGGCCCGTACTGTTGCGCCATGTCCGACATCGAGCTCGTCAAGTCCATCTACGCCGCGATGGCTGCCAAGGACCTGGGGAAGTTGGCCGAGCTGATCGACCCGTCCTGTGTGATCACCCAGGACGAGCGGCTGCCGTGGGGTGGCCGCCACGTCGGCCACGAGGGCTTCGGCAACTTCGCCGCCGCATTGACGTCGAACATCGACTCCGCCGTCACCATCGACGCGCTGTTCGAAGCCGATGGTGACGTGTTCGAGGTCGGCCGCACGAAGGGCACCACGGTGAACGGTGGCCGCTCCTTCGACATCGCCGAGGTCCACCGCTGGACCATCCGCGACGGCAAGGCCGTCGCCGCCCACTTCGCCATCGACACCGCAGCGATGCTGGCCGTCCTCGCCGGCTGACATCTCGGACGGTCTGGAGTCGGAAACCGTCACGGAACCGGCCGAGATCCGAGCAGCAGTCTCGGAGGTCAGCCGAGGGCGGCTGCGGCGGCCAGCCCGCTGAGGACGGCGCCCTCGACGCGAGGTCCGGCGAACGCGTCGCCCGCCAGCGCGACCGGCGCGAACGAGTCGTCGAACCAGCACGCATCCGGCCAGATCACTCGAGGGGTGGCGAACCGCCACCGCTTCAGCTGCCGCTCGACGATCACGGCCTCGCCGATCCACGGCGCGGCTGACTCGACGAGCAGGTCGAGCGCCTCCTCGTGGGGCAGGTTCCAGTGCGCCTCGCTCCACGCCGGGTCGGCGTGGAGCGTCAACGCCGGCACGTCGCTGACGCCCTTCGCCGCGTTGTCGGCGACGAACGTGAACCCCGGAGCGCCCTGCAGCCCGCCCGGCGCGGGGACCGAGCTCGGTCGATCGAGCACGGCGAGCAACGCCAACGTGCGGTCGTACTCGGTGCGCCACAGGGTCTCCGGCACGGACACCTCGGCGGTGACGAGCAGCGAGTACGACTGCGCCAACGGGCAGGTCACCACCACCGCATCGGCGTCGTACGACGAGGCGTCGTCCAGGCCGACCGACCACCTGCTCGCCGAATGGCCGCCCGACGGCGAGCGGCGGATGGCGAACACCAGCGAGCCGCACCGCACGTCGAGCCCGGCGGCCAGCGCCTTCGGCAAGGCGTTCATGCCACCACGAACCCGGTAGCGCGGGAACCCGTCCGGCTCCGCAGCCGTGCCGAACTGGGCGAAGCCGCGGGACCACTCGACCACCAGACCGTCGTCGACGAACGGCTGCACGAACGCGGCAAACGTGTCGCTGCGAACCGTGAAGAACTGCGCCCCGTGATCGAGGCGAGCGGCGCCGATCCGACGTGTCGCCATCCGCCCGCCCGGCCCGCGACCCTTGTCGAACACCGTCACCTCGTGGCCGGCGGTTGCCAGCGCTCGCGCGGCCGACAGACCGGCCAACCCGGCGCCGACCACGACGACGCGCATGCGAACGGTTACGAGGCCAGTGAGACCGCGGCGTCGGCGGCCTGCTCGCGAGTGACCCGCCCGAGGAACTCCAGGAGCACCCGGTTGAACGTGCTGGCGTGCTCGACCATCAACCCGTGCGCCGCGCCGGAGATGACCACCAGCTCGGAGTTCGGCAGCCGCTCGGCGAGCTCCTCGCTGTCGCCGCGCGGCGTCAGGATGTCCTGGTTGCCGACGACGACGAGTGCCGGCGCGGTGATGTTGACGAGCTCGTCGGCCATCGAGTCCTCGGTGGCCAGGATGGCCCGCACCTGGGCGACGAACGAGTGCGCCGGACGGCTCATCGCCAACGGCCCGAGCCAGCCGAACGCGGGAGACAGGCGACGGAACGAGCGCGGGGCGATCACCCAGCGCGCCGCCTCCTTGGTCATCGCGCCCATGCCCTTCTCGCTGGCTGCGGTGGCCCAGCTGTTGAGCAGCTCACGCCGCCACGGGTGGTTGCGGCAGGCCGTGCACGCCAGCGTCAGCGAACGAACCCGCTCCGGGTACTTGAGCCCGACGATCTGCGTGATCGCCCCGCCCATCGATGCGCCGACCACGTGGGCCCGGTCGACCCCGACCGCGTCGAGCACGGTGATCGCGTCGTCGGCCATCTGCTCCAACGAGTACGCACCGAACGGCTTGTCGCTGCGGCCTGCGCCACGGTTGTCCAGGGCGACCACCCGGTACTGCAGGGCCAGCCGGTAGCGCTGCATGTCCCAGCCGTGCTTGTCCGCGCCGAGGCCCTGGATCATCAGCACCGCCGGCGCACCGGCACGCCCGAGCACCTCGTAGTGCAACCGCACGCCGTCCGTTGCCCATGCGTACGCCACGTCAGCCCTCCGCCAGCCAGTCGAGCGGGGCCACGCCGGTGCGCAACCCCCCGAACCCGTCGAGCAGCTTCTGGATGTGGCGCTGGGTCGCCTCGGCCATCTCCACCTCGGCCAGCGGGCCGCGACGGTTGCGTTTCGCCCGCACCGCGGGCCCGACCTCGACGCGCGCGCCGCGCCCCATCGGCGTGCTCATCGACGCCACCGGGAGCACGATCGTCTTCGTCGCGATCGCCGCACCGATCAACGCGGGGTCGACATCACCGGCGTGGCGTGGGTTGCCCGTGGCCTTGGCCGCCATCAGCACCAGCTCGCCGTTGCGCAGCGCCCCGGCGACCTCGTCGGGCCGATCGAGCAGGGCGCCGACGCGGCGCATGAACGAACCGATCGGGGCGACGTCGGGCCGGCCGACGAATCGCACCGGGCGACCGACGGCCTCGCCGAGCGCCCACGCGGCGTAGATGCTGCTCATCGAGAAGCGACGGGCGTTGGTGACCAGCAACGCGCCCACGCGCTGCGGCACGTGCTGCTCGCCGCCGACGCTGACGTCCCAGCGCATCCGCATCCACGGCGACATCGCCCGCACGAGGTGCTGATCGCGACCCCAGTCGTCGACCGAGTGGACCGGCCACCACTGGCGCATCGGGGCAGCGGCGGCGTCGCCGAGCTTCCTGCTCGCCGCAGCTGCGGACGTCGCCGCACGAACCGGGAGGCGGACCACGTTGGACATCAGGCCGCGGCCTCCTTCGTGAAGCGCACGACGGTCTCCCAGGCGAACAACCGGTCGATGACCTCGGGCGTGGAGCACTCCGGGGTGATCCCCAGCAGTTCCTCCATCCGGCCGCCGTCGGCGAGCCGCCCGCGGTGCATCAGTTCGATCACGTGGTCGGGCACCGGTGCGCCGAACATCTGGCTGATCCGTCGGGCGATCTGCCACTCCGGCCCGATCAAGGGCAGCGGGATCCGCTTGCCGCGCAGGATCGCCTGCAACGCGGTGATCGCTCCCGGGGCAACGGCGTTCACCGGGCCATCGACCCGCTTCGCTGCCGCGGCGACGAAGGCCCGAGCGGCATCGGTCTCCATGATCACGTCGAACGGCGAGTCGGCCAGCAGGCTGAACGGCACGGCGGGTTGGCGCAGCAGGCGACCGAGGGGGCTGGGCACGTGCGGCCCGAGCACCGGAGCGAGGCGCAGGGCGGTGGTGGTGATCCCGATGCGCTTGGCCACCGCTGCGGCCGAGGCTTCGATCTCGGCCAGCGTGCGCCCGTAGTCGCTCGTCGGGGCGACCGGCGACGACTCGTCCGGGCGGGTGGGTGCGTTGCGGGCCCGGCCGTAGACCTCGGTGCCGCTGCGCACCACCAGGTGCTCGAGCGCCGGGCACTCGGCAGCAGCGCCGACGACGGCCGTGGTGGCCTCGGCGGTGAGCCGTTTGGCCAGCGCCGGCGTGGCCCGGCTGAACGGCTCCCACACGGCGATGTGGATCAGCACGTGCGGGTTGAAGGTGGTGACCACGTCGACGATGCGGTCGCGGTTGGACGGCTGGATCAGGTGGAACTCGGCTTTGCGCAACCGGCGCCGGGGCGGATCGACGTCGATGCCGGCCAACGCGCCGACCCAGGGCTCCGCCTCCAGCATCAATGCGACGCGAGACCCCATCTCGCCACCCATTCCGCTGACGAGCACACGTTGCCCGCGCATAGGCGTGTGACGTTACCCGTCGGTAGCGCTCCGTGCGTGCTCCGGAGCCCGGATGGGCCGATCGGATCAGCTGATCCGGCGATCAGATCAGGGTGAAGCGGATGTGGACCTCGGCGGTCAGGGGGACGAGCCCGCCGCTGACGTCCATCGGGGCCGCGTCGGCCTTGGCCGAGCGCATCATCATCGGCATCGGGCCAGGCGACGGGGCTGTGGCGAACGGCTCCTCGCTGATCGCCTCCACCGCGCCGAGCTGCAGTCCCAGCGCCTCGACGTAGGCGGTGGCCCGCAACCTGGCGTCGGTTGCGGCTTCGCCGAGCAGCGTTCGCCGCGCCGGGTTGTCGGCGTCGACCTTCCAGTCGAGGCTGCGCACGGCTGCGTCGGCGTCGGCGATGGCCGAACTGATCAGCGGGCCGACGGCGTCCAGGTCGCGCACGACCACAGCAACGCCGGCGTCTGCCCGGTAGCCGACGCGCACGTTGCTGTTCTCCCGGTACTCCCACTCCTCGTTCACCCGGACGCCCTCGGTGGTCCAGTCCGTCCGCTCGAAACCGGCGCTGGCCAGCAGCGCAGCGAGCGCGTTGCTGCGGCGAGCGATCTCCTCGACCGCCGCGCCGGCCTCCGCGGCGACGTACGACAGACCGAACGAGACGATCACCCGGTCAGGTGTGACGGTGGTGGAAGCGGAACCGCAGACGGTGACAGAGCCCATCGCGACAGTGTGGCGCGCCTCAAGTCGGTCCGCTCCGAGGCCGATACATCCTTCGCTGCGGGAAGCGAGTCCGCCTGCGGCGCGCAGGAGAGGAAGTTCCCGTGAGCGAAGCCGTTCGAGCAGGATCTGCAATGCCGGAGCGTCACCGACGCACCCCTGGCCGGGCACGGATGGTCGGCATGGTGCTGGCAGTCCTGGTCGGTGTGGCCGGTCTGACGTGGCAGCAGCGTTCCGTGCCGGTGGCCCACGCCCTGCCCTCGTCGTGCCCGGCTGCCACCTACACCGTGATCTCGGGCGACTCGTGGAGCGGGATCGCCTCGAAGAACAAGGTGAGCATGACCTCGTTGCTGAACGCCAACCAGGCGACCACGGCGACGATGATCCACCCCGGCAACGTGCTGTGCCTCCCCGCCGGAGCAACCGTCACGACGGTGGGCCCGACGACGACCTCCGCACCGCTGCCGGCCGGTTCGGTGTCGATCGGCCAGTTCCCGGTGCAGGGCCCGTGCTCGTTCGCCGACACCTTCGGCGCGCCGCGTTCCGGCGGTCGGTCCCACGAGGGCGTCGACATCATCGCCAAGACGGGGCAGTACATCTACGCCGTCGCCGACGGCACCCTGACCAAGCAGTACCTCGCCGCGACCGCCGCCCTCACCGGCAACGGCTGGCGGCTGACGAAGGCCGACGGGACCTACTTCTTCTACGGCCACCTGAGCGCGTTCGCCCCGGGGTTGAGCGTCGGCTCGAAGGTCAAGCAGGGACAGATCATCGGCCTCGTCGGCGAGACCGGCAACGCCGGCACGCCGCACCTGCACATCGAGGTCCATCCCGGTGGCGGCCCGGCGGTGAACCCGACACCGATCGTCGCCGCGGTCAACGGCTGCAAGGTGACGGCGGTACCGCCGCAACCCAATGGGGTCATCGTGCCGACGACGACCACGCCGGCCACGACCACGACCCGCCCGACGAGCCCGACGACGCCGCCGACGAGCCCGCCGACGAGCCCGCCGACCAGCACCACGACGACCGTGCCCAGCGGCCCGTCGATCCCGGACACGCCGCTGGCCCAGTCGCCCAACCGCTGGCAGTTCATCGCACCCGTCCTGGCGCTCGACACCGGCGGCAGCAAGCTCGCCGCGAACGCGACGCGCTCGGTGCGCGTCAACAACCTCAGCGGTGTCCCGTCGGCGGCGACCGGTGTGATGGTGCGCATCACGGCCCGCAACGTCACGTCGAGCGGCTTCGTCACCGTCGGTCAGTGCGAGGGGGTCACGCCGAGCTCGTCGACGCTGAACGTGCAACCCAACCGCGTCAACGCGGCGATGTCGATGGTCCGGGTGATCAACGGAGCGGTGTGCGTGTTCTCGACCGTCAAGGTCGACGTGCGGGTCGACGTCGTCGGGTACGTCTCGACGACCGGCGCCGGCATCGTGGCGATCCCTGCCAAGCGAGCGCTCGACACGCGCTCCGGCGAACCGATGGCTGCCAACAGCACGCGCAGCATGTCTCCGTCAGCGCTCGGCTCCGGCTCGGGCGCGAAGGCCGTGTCGGTCACGGTGACCGTGATCGACGTCAGCGCCGGCGGCAGCATCGGCATCGGTCCGTGCGGCGGCACGCCGTGGATCGTGCCGTTCGCCAACGCCCAGATGCAGTCCTTCTCGGCCGTCGTGCGGACCAACGACGCCGGTGTGTGCGTCTCGGTGACCACACAGGCGCACGTCATCGTCGATGTCGACGGCGTGTTCAAGGACGCTGCCGGCAAGGGCCTGGTCCCGCTCGGGCCGATGCGCCTGTACGACTCGCGCAACGCCGGCGCGATGCTGCTCGGCGACCGCACGGTCACGCTGTGGTTCCCGCCCGGCGTGACGCAGGCGCAGCTGACCTTCGCCCTCGTCGCCGGCGACAACGACTCGTCGCTGTTCGCCTATCCGTGCAGCCAGCCGCGCCCGGCGGCCTCGGTCGGGTCGAGCCAGAAGAACATGGTTACCCCGGTCAGCGCGACGCTCGACGTCACCGGGGGCAAGCTCTGCCTGGCCGCGACGCAGAACGTCCACGTCATCATCGACCTGGTCGCCGTCGGCTTCTAGCGCGCCCGGCCACCCCGTCAAACCGTCAGAGGATGCCTTTGTCGTCCTGCTTGAGGGCGGTGTCGACGCACAGTGCAGCAGCGACGACGAGCGAGTTCAGCGGCTGCGGGATCTGAGCGTGGATCTGCACCACGTAGTTGTCCGCCGTGGTGAAGATCGTCTTGGCGAACCCCTCGAACGTCTTGGTGATCCGCGCGATCTCGACACCGGTGTGGTCCTCGATGCGGAAGTTCCACGCCCGCCAGTTCTCGGCACGGATGCTGCCGTAGGTGTGACCGCCGGCCTGCAGGGTGAAGTGGATCTTGCCGAACACGTTGTCCTGCACGATCCGACCGATCTCGACGTCGTTCGGGTCGCTGACGATCACCGTGCTCTTCATCACCTTCGCCGGGCGGGTGATGCGCAGCACCAGCCGCCCGCTGCTGTCGGTGATGTCCAGCCGGTGCTTCATGAACTGGTCGAGGTTGCTCAGCAGGCGCAGCGCCTTCTTGGCCGCGTTCTGGCCGACCTCGTTGACCGCGGCGATCTGCTGGCCGGACTGGTTGAACACCGTGTACTGGTTGTTCAGCTCGATCAGCTTGGCCTTCTGGTTCACGACGAGGATCGGCTCGGTGAAGATCGTCCCGCCGCCGGCGAACGCGGCCTCGCCGACCTGCGCGCTGCGGTACTGCTGGGCGCCGTGGAGCTGCTCCTGGATCTTCTCCGGGTTGCCCTCGTTGCCGACGGTGAGCGCGCTGTCCAGCCGGTCGAGCCGGGTCTGCATCGGGTCGGTGCCCTGCACCCCGTTGTCGCTGACGTGGCTGGTCCAGGCCGCGCCGTCCCAGTAGCGGAGCTGATGACGACCCATCGGGTCCGGATGCCAAGCGGCGGGGGTGGTGCTCATCCGAGCAGCGTAGGACGCGGGGCGACCGCTCGCTGGCGCGCTCAGCGCAGCGAGTGCGCCATGAGGATCACTTCGCGGGCGAAGGGATCCAGCTGGCGGCCGGCGATGCGTTCGGTGATCGTGATCGCCTGCGAGGGATCGTCGACCAGACCGCTCCAGCGGATGTAGCCGCCCATGATCCCGATGACCCGGTCGTCGACGCTCTCGCTGTGCACGATCACCTTCGTGCTGCCCTCGAGGAGCGTGTTCAGCTCCAGGTAGAAGGCCTTGAGCCACTCGCCGAGGTCGTCGGTGCCGGTGAACGGGCGGTGCCGGTACGGCAGGCTCAGCTCGTCGTAGTTGTGCAGGTTGAGCGGCGCCGGGATGATGCTGATCAGGCAGCCGAAGCCGTTCTCACGCAGCCAGATGATCTCTTCCTGACGGCGGACGCGGCGGTGGTTGTCGCCGTAGCCACCGGGACGCTCGCACACGGCCAGCTTGTCCTTCATGATCCAGGTGAAGTTGCGCGGGGTGATGCCCAGTGCCCACTTCCCTCTCAGCCGGGGCGGCATCAGCAACTCGCTTTCGGCTGGGACACGCGAACTCGCACGAACATCGGGAGACGAGACTACTCGCTCGCCGAGACGACCGCCGAGGCCGGACCCGGCTTTCCCGGGTGTGGAGGGTCTGGGGCTCGTCCGGGTGGGCTTGAAACCCTCCACAGATCAGGTGTGGAGGGTCTGGGGGCTCGTACTCAGGGCTGGAGGCGGAGGCGCTGCTGGGTGCGGTGGACGCTGCGGCCGTGGCCGACCTCGGTGGAGACGGCGTCGCCGCGGGCGACGGCCAGCACCCGCTCGACCGTGGCCTGATCGGGTGGGTGCTCACAGGTCAGCCAGCGGCGGATCGCCCGCCGGGCCAGGGGAACCGGGGCGGCCGCCAGCGCGATCGCGTCGGTGACGTCGATCGCGGCCGCCAGCTCGTCGAGCAGATCGGCTTCGGCTGCCAGCATCGAGGACTGCTGGGCCAGGACGGCGGCGACGTCGCGGCGGGCGATGTCGTCCAGCAGGGGCAGCAGCTCGCGGCGGACCCGGTTGCGGGTGAAGCGCGAGTCGTCGTTGCTCGGGTCGTGCACGACGTCGATGGCCAGATCGCGGCACAGCGCGTGGGTCTCGGCGCGTCGCAACGCCAGCAGGGGGCGAGACCGCCCAGCCGACTCGGGCCGCATGCCGGCCAACCCGTCCAGACCGCTGCCGCGCAGCAGGTTGATCAGCACCGTCTCCGCCTGGTCGTCGGCGGTGTGGCCGGTGAGCACGCCGATCGGCAGCGCCGCGTACCGGGCCGAACGGGCCCTGGCCTCCAGGTTCGGGCCGGGTTCGACGTCGACGGACACGGAGCGGAAGGCAGCGCCGAAGCGTTGCGCCGCGGCGGCCACCACCGTGGCCTCGTCGGCCGACCCGACGCGCAGGCCGTGATCGACGTGCACCGCGGTGACCGAGCACCCGGCCGCGCCGGCGAGGACCAGCAGGGCCATCGAGTCGGCGCCGCCGGAGACGGCGCACGTCACCGCCGTCCCGGCAGGGGGGAACGTGCACCTCGCGAACAACGCGCCGACGTCGGGCCGATCGCGCCAACCGGTCACGCGACGAGGGTCTCCAAGCGCGCCGACCAGCGCCCGGGATCGCGGATCTCGTCGAGCGATGGCAGGTGCTCGGGTCGTTGCCAGCAGCGATCGACCGCACGTTCGCCGCCGACGTCCTCGATCGCGGCGATGAAGCGTTCGCCGGCGGCGTACTGGTCGAGCTTCGCTTCGAGACCGATCAGTCGTTGCACCAGCCGTGACAGCGGGTTGCCCTGGGTGCGGCGCACCGCCAGCACGTGGGCGAAGCGCTGCGCCGACGGCACGATGCCACCGGCAGCTCGAGTCATCGTCACGTCGCCGTGTCCCTCCAGCAGGGACATCAGGCCGCCGATGCGCTCCATCAGCGCCCGCTGCTCGGGTGAGGCGACCAGCCCGATCAGCCCGCCGTCGCGCACCCGCTGGCGAGCGTCGGCCGGGCTGCGCAGGCTCTCCTTCAACGAGGTTGCCAGCACGCCCGGCGACGGGTTGGCGAAAGCCAGGCTCTGGTCGACGAGACCACCGAAGTGCTCGCGCATCCAGGGCACACCGGTGAACTGGGCGCGATGGGTGAGCTCGTGGAGCAGCACCCAGCTGCGGAACTCGGCCGGGTCGAACCCGAAGCGGCGCTCGACTGCCGCCAGGTTGGGACCGACCAGGTACACCGCACCGTCCGCGGCCGACGTGGTGCCTCCGCTGTCGCGGCCGAACAGCAGGTCGTACTGGCCGAGCACGCGGGTGCTCATCCAGCCGAGCATCGTGCCCAGCTCGGCACCGGCGATCTGGCGGGCGATGTTGCCCGTGCTGCCCTTGAGGCGTGTCTGCCACGAGTCCAGCAACGGGTCGAGCAAGCGCTGGAACGAGGTGATGTTGGCGCGGATCCAGGTGGCCCGGTCGATCAGCTGCGGGGTGCCGGTGCCGGCGGCCGAGCGCAGCCCGGTGACCTCCTCGATGCGGTCCTCGAGCTCGCCGGCCGGCGCGCGCAGATCCAACGGGCCGGGCGGCGGGAACGGTCGACGGTGAGCGAAGTGGATGGCGACCCGCTCGGCGCGACCCCAGTCGATCAGGGACGCGGCCACGAGACGACGATCAGTCCTCGTGCTGGCGCTTGCCGGGGTACTGCTTGGCGGTGACGCTCTTCAGGTACCCGCCGATCAGACCGACGACGGTGAGCGCCGAGACGGCGAAGAGGAGGAGGCCGATCCACCAGTGCCAGATGTTCGCGGCGAGCATGTGGCCAATGTAGCGACTGGCGGGCGACGTGCGCCCAATCGCTCAGACGCCGGGCTCGCCGGCGACAGGCTGTTCGCTGGTGAGGTCGTCACCGAAGCACTGCTCGATCTTGGACATCAGCCCCGGCGGCAGCTCGTCGTTGCGGCACTTGGCGGCGATGATCGTCTTCAGCTCGGCGTGGAAGTCGAAGGTCTCCAGGCAGTGCGTGCACCCGGACAGGTGCGACTGGATGGCGGTGCGGGCGTCGTCGGAGAGCTCGCTGTCCAAGAAGAGCTCGAGCTCACGGAGCGTGTCGTTGCAATCGGACATCGGTCCACCACAGTCGTTGTCAGGCATCTTCGGTCACCGGTTCGTTGTCGTCGTCATGGTCTCGTTCGACGAGGCCACGTTCCACAGCGAAGTCAACCAACTTCTTCTGCATGGCTTTTCTTCCCCGGTGCAGTCGTGACATCACGGTGCCGATGGGGATGTCGAGGATCTCGGCGATCTCCTTGTAGGAGAAGTCCTGCACGTCGGCGAGCAGCACGGGCATGCGGAAGATGTCGGGCAGCTCCTCGAGCGCGGCCTTGACCTCGTCGTCGGTGAACATCTCGAACAGCGTGTCCTCGGCGCTGCGCGCGGTGCTGCCGAGGTTGGCGACCCGCTTGTACAGGTAGAGGTCCTCCACCTCGCCGAGCTCGGTCTCCTGCGGACGACGCTGCTTGGCGCGGTAGGTGTTGATGTACGCGTTGGTGAGGATGCGGAACAGCCAGGCGCGCAGGTTCGTGCCCTGCTCGAAGGTGGCGAAGCTGCGGTAGGCGCGCAGGTAGGCGTCCTGCACGAGGTCTTCGGCGTCGGCTGCGTTTCGGGTCATCCGCAGCGCCGCGCTGTAGAGCTGGGGCGCGTACTGCATCGCTTGTTCGGCGAACGCGCTTCGATCGGCCATCGCCGTCACCCTACCCAGACGTGTCCGGCGGACCCAGGTGCTTGCGGAACCAGAGGTGGGCGTCGGGGTTGTCGTTGTAGCGCTCGATCGGTTCGTAGCCCGACCTGGTGTACATCGAGGCGGCTTCCGTGAGCGCTTCGTTCGTGTCCAGCACGACGACCGCGCGACCGGTTGCGGCGACCTCGTGCTCGAGCCGGGCCAGCAGCCGTTTGCCGAGGCCGATGCCGCGGTGGCGTCGGTCGACCCACATGCGCTTGATCTCGCCGCGTTCGCCATCGAGGAACTGGACGGCGCCGCACCCGGCGAGCTCGTGGTCGACCAGCGCGATCAGGAACAGGCCGTGGGGTGGGTTGAACCCGGCCGCCGCCTCGTCGAACGCCGTGGTCGCGTCGAAGCCGTCACGGAACCGTTCGTCGAGCTCGGCGAAGTAGTGCGCGAGTGCGTCTCGGGCCGGCGTCGAACCGGCGTCGACGATCGAGAGGTGCAGGCCGTCCACCGGCCGCCCGTCAAACCTGGTCGGTCGACGTCGCGACGGCGACCGGCTCGGGCGGCGCCGGATGCCCGGGTTGACCCGGCTCGAAGAACTCGTCGATGGCGACGACGAACCGCTCGAGCATGTCCGCCACGATCGGCCTCTCCTCGCGGGTGAAGGCGCGCAGCATGTGGGTCATCAGCGCGGCGCGGCGCTGGTGGACGTCGTGGTGGCGGGCGCGACCGGCGTCGTTGATGGCCACCATGACCACGCGACCGTCGTCGATGTTGGTGCCGCGCTCGGCGAGGCCGGCGGTCACGAGTCGTTGCACCGCCCGGGTCGCGGTGGATGGGTCGACGCGCAGCGCTTCGGCGAGATCGCTCATCCGCCAGGTGGGCTGCGAGGCGAGCAGATCGAGGGTGTCCATCTGCCCCTGCTCCAGGCAATCCGAGCCGGAGCCGAGCAGGTACTCACGCAGGTTGCCCATCGACGAAGCGCGGCGGATGTCGACCCACGCGGTGCCGATGCGCACGGCGAGGTCGTACGTCGTGCCGCCCTGCGGGGCCTTCGAGAGCTGCGCTTCGGCGGGTTCCATGCAGGTCGGTAGGGTACCGGCGGTGGACGAGTCGGCGCCGTACCGGAGCACTTCGGACGGAGCCCCCGCGAGCAGCCCGACGCCGCTCGATGCGCTGCAGGTGATGGCCCAGAGCGACGTGATGATCACGGCCAACCTGCGCCACTGCGAGCTGTACACGATGCGCGGGCTGCTGACGATCCTGTGGCACGAACCGTCGCCGGAGACGCCGGTCCCGAGCCCGCCGTCCGCGATCGTGCTGTGCGGCGGCGCGATGGGCGGGCTGCTCGGCCCGGCCGATGCGCTGTACCACCGCCTCGGCGAGGTGTGGGCGAGCCGCGGCGTGCCCGTCCTGCGAGTCAGCTACCGGCGCCCGAACGACCTCGACGCGTGCTGCATCGACGTCGCTGCCGCAGTGCAGCTCGCCGTCGGCGCCGGCGGTGCGGAGCGCATCGTCGTGATGGGCCACAGCTTCGGCGGCGCGGTTGCGGTGCGCGTCGGCGTCGGTCTCAACGACCTCATCTCCGGTGTCGTCACCTTCGCCACGCAGTCGGCCGGCTGCGAGGTGGCGGGTGGGCTGGGCGACACCCCGCTGCTGCTGTTCCACGGTGAGCGCGACGAGATCCTGCCGCTGCAGGCGAGCGAGATGGTGACGATGATCGCCGGCCACGGTGAGCTCGTCCGCCTCCCTGGCGATGGTCACCTGCTGGCCAAGAGCGGCGACATCATGTGGGAACGCCTGGAGGAGTGGCTGCCGGCGGTGCTCGGCGCCTGACGCGTATCAGCAGTCGGGGCCGGGGATGTTGATCATGATGCCGACGACGAAGCCGTCGTAGAACTCGGTGTCGGCGTTGGCCTTGTCGAGCTGCTCGACGGTGACGCCGAACCGACTGGCGACGTTGCTGGGCACGTCACCGCTGGCGATCTTGTAGGTCTGCACCAGACACGGGTCGGCGATGGTCGTGGTGGTCGATCCGGGCACCGTCGTGCCGGTGTCGGTCTCGGCCAGCGTCGTCGTGGTGGTCGGCACGACCGGCCCGGTGCAGCCGGCGAGCGCGCCGCCCGGGATGTTGATGATCAGGCCCGGGTAGAAGGCCTGGTAGCCGTCGATCTTCTTGTTCACCTTGTCGAGGTCCTCGACGGTCACGCCGCACTTGTCGGCGACGAACTGCCGGCTCGTGTCCTCGTCGATGATCCGGTAACGCTGCTGCTCGACCACGGTCGCGGTGGACACCGGCGCCAGCGTGGTGACGGTCGATCCGGTGGAGGTCGTCGGGGCGATCGTGTTCCAGTCGGTCGACGCCACCGACACGTCGGAGTTCCCCGACGAGAGCGTGCTGCTGCAGCCGATGAGCAGCAGCCCGGCGGTGGCCGTGACTGCCCAGGAGAGTCCCGAGCGCATCATTGGAGCCCAGAGGGGGAATCGAACCCCCGACCTACGCATTACGAGTGCGTTGCTCTACCGACTGAGCTATCTGGGCCGGAGCGGAGGCCGTGCCGTGCGAGGGCCTGCCGTTCTGGCTGAGGGAGGTTATCGGGTGGTGGCTCGGGTTGCGTTGGCCGTATTGCCGGGACCCTTCGCTCGTGCCGTGTTCCCGGCGGCACTCTGGTAACGTTACCAACCACCCGAGTCGAGGAGGTTCCCGTGAGATCGTTTCGCTTGCGCACCGATGGCGCCGGCACCGCCAGGATCGAGTCGCTCGAGCTGCCGTTCATGCATGTCGGGCCGACCGCGACCGCCGATGATGCAGCTCGGATGCCGCCTCCCGAGCTGGCCGGCGCCTACGTCGCAGCCCGGGCGGTGCGGCACGCCGATGGAACCGTGGCGCAGGGCCCTGCGGCGATCCGCCACCTCGTCGTGGTGGTGTCCGGGGCGATCGTCGTCGCCGGTGCCTACCAGACCGCCGAGCTCAGCCCGGGCGACGTGCTGCTGGTGGACGACCTGGGCTCGACCGGACACACGCTGACGTATCGCGGCGACGTTCGGACCGTGGAGCTCGACCTGGCGGATCAGTGGGTGCCAACCGGTGTCGTTCCGCCGCCGCTCGCCGATCCGAGACGGTCGGGCACGGACGAGCCGAAGGTGCGACGCATCGAGGTGGTCGATGAGCAGGCCCGCTTCGCCGCGTTCGACGGCCTGCACCCGGAGCAGCCGGGCTCGATCGAGCTCGATCCAGTGCTCGGCGCGATGTGGCTGAGCCTCTCGCCGGACAGCTTCGGCGACTGGCACACCGAGGAGCCGGCGTCACTGGTCGTCGTGCTGAGTGGCGGGTTCGAGCTCGAGGTCGGCGGCGGCGGCGGAGCCACCGAGGTGTTCGCGGCGGGAGATGTGTGCCTGGTCAAGGACCACAGCGGTCAAGGTCACATCTCGCGCACCGATGGAGAGACCCGGTTCGTCGCCCTGACGTTCTCGGCCGACAAGGAGTGGAGGTTCTGATGGGCATGGATGTGTTCGAGGCGATGGAGACGTGCCGGTCGATCCGGCGGCTGAAGCCCGACCCGATCCCGGACTCGGTGCTCGATCAGCTCGTGCACTACGCCACGCGAGCCGCGAGCGCCGGGAACTCGCAGCTGTGGAAGTTCATCATCGTCACCGACGAAGCCGACCGGGTCTGGTTCCGCGACATGCTCGTCGCGGCGACGGCAAGCCGAGTCCCTGCAGAACCGCCGCCGCCCGACGACCAGTCCGTGATGGGCCGCAACATGCGGATGTACCACAACTTCATCCACAACTGGCACGAGATCCCGGCGTTCATCATCACGGCGATCGAGAACGGGTTCCCCGATCCCGAGCACGCCGACCCGCAGTTCATGTGGTCATCGGTGTTCTGCGCCACGCAGAACCTGCTGCTCGCGGCGCGGGCGATGGGGATCGGCGCGGCGATGACCACCTGCCACAAGGAGAACGAGCCGGCGGTGCGCGAGCGCTTCGGCATCCCCGACGAGGTCGGGATCGGCGCGACCATCCCGCTCGGCTATCCGATCGGCAAGTACGGGCCGCTCACCCGCAAGCCCATCGCCGAGGTGATCTACCGCAACCGGTGGGGCGCGATCTGACTCGGCAGTCATCGGGGGTTTGACCCTCGGACGTGTGGTCTGGTAACGTTAACAATCACTGAAGGGGGACCGCCGTGCAGGTCGGAGTGCTGTTCTACGTGACGGGGTACACCATCGACCCGATGACGCTCGCCAGGGCGATCGAGGACGCCGGGTTCGACTCGTTCTGGGTGCCCGATCACGCCGCGCTGCCAGCCAAGCTGGACGTGCCGTTCCCGATGACCGGCGGTCCGTTCCCCCGCCTCTACGGAGAGATGGCCGACCCGTTCGTGGCGATGAGCTTCATCGCCGCCGCGACCACCACCCTCAAGGTCGCCTCCGGCGTCTGCGTCGTGCCGGAGCGGCACCCGCTGATCCTGGCCAAGTCGGTCAGCACCCTCGACAACTTCTCCAACGGTCGGCTGATGCTGGGCATCGGCGTCGGCTACATGCGTGAGGAGATCGAGCTGTTCAACCCGCACTACGACCACCGCTGGACCTACACCCGCGAGACCATCGACTTCTGCCGTCAGCTCTGGCGCGACGGGCAGGCCGGTTACGAAGGCAAGCTCGTCAACTTCCCCGAGGTGATCATCGATCCGATCCCGGCGCAGCGGCCGGCCGGCCCGCCGGTGATCATCGGTGGGCTGAACTCGGAGGCCACGTATCGCCGCGTGGCCCGATGGGGCGACGGCTGGTTGGCGACCACTCCGTCACCGGCGGCGGTGGCCGAAGGCCGCCGGGCGATCACGGCCGAGTGCGAGGCGAACGGTCGCGACCCCAAGGAGATCGAGATCTCCGTGCTCACCTACGAAGCCGACGCGGAGCTGCAGGAGGCGTACGCCGAAGCCGGCGCCGACCGGCTGGTCGTGATGCTCTACAACCACCCCGGCACCGCCGTCAGCGAGGACAACTGGATGGAGATCGGCGGGCAGATGGCCACGTCACCACCGCCGACGCCCGATGCCACCCTCCGCGCCCTGGAACAGATCCGGTCGCGCGCAGCCATGTGAGCGATCACGCCCCGCCTGCACCCGTACACCGCACACGAAGGAGACAACGAGCTGCCATGCCCAAGAACTTCCTGAAGGACGTGCTCGAACAGCACATCGCCAACGGATCCGACAACACGATCTGGTGGGACGAGGAACGCATCCCGCTGCACACCATCGAGCAGCGCGTGACCGACGTGATGAGCCTCAAGGGCAAGCGCGCCGTCGTCATGGGTGGCGCCGGCATCAACCTCGGCCAGGCATGCGTGAACCGCCTGGCCGGCCTCGGCGCCGACATCGCGGTCATCGATCTTCCGCAGGACAAAGCGGACGCCTTCCAGCTGTCCGTCGGCCGCCAGCCCGGCCCGAACGCCGAGCAGATGGCCAAGATCGTCGCCGATCGATGGGACGTCAAGACCGTCGGCATCTTCGGCGACGTGCTCGAGTGGGACGAGATCCAGCGGGTGATGGCCGAGGCCAACGACGCGCTCGGCGGCATCGACATCCTCGTCAACAGCGCCGTGTCCACCTACGTCGGACCGCTCGTGTCGATGAGTCGCGAGAACATCGACACGGCCATCGGCGGCACCCTCGCCGGCCCGATCTACTCGTGCCGCGCTGCCCTCGACTACATGGTGCCCCAGGGGTACGGGCGGATCATCAACATCGGCTCCGCAGCTGCGGTCACCGCACTGCCGGACCTCGGCATGTACGGCACCTGCAAGGCCGGGCTGCAGGCGTTCAACCGCAGCCTGGGAATGGAGCTGGCGCCGTACGGCGTGCTCGTCAACGGCGTCAACCCTGGCAGCATGTGGGGTCCGAATCGTGAACTGCTGCCCGACTTCTGGCAGACGCTCTACGACCACGGCCGCACGGCGATCCAGCGCTACGAGCTCCCCGAGGAGGTCGCCAACATGGTCGCCTTCCTCGCCTCCGATGCGGCGAGCGCGATGGCCGGCGTCACCGTCGACATGAGCGGCGGCATGGCGCTCTGACGCCGCGCAGCGACATGACAGACATCGAGGAACCGACAGGGGCGACGCTGACGCCCGACGAGCTGACGCGCACGCACCAGGCGATCTGGACCGCGCGCGGCACGTCGGTCGGTCGCACCTTCGTGGTCACGCCGTGTCCGTACACCGCGGACGAGCTGGCGGAGCTCGCACGCGCCGACCGCCGGGTGGGATTCGTTCCCCCGGCGATCGCCACCCAACGCGATCGTCACGTGCTCGGCGAGATCTTCCCGTTGATGGGCTGTTACAGCCTGCACACCGACAACGAGGTCGAGAACATTGTCAGCCAGCCGGGTTGGTTCGACTACGAGTCGTCGATCGATGCGCCGTACCGCGACACCGACGAGGCCGCGCTGCTCGATCAGGTCCGGGCCGACGGCCGTCAGCTGCTGAGCATGAACCAGTACATCGTCGCCGCACAGGACAGCAAGCTGTTCGTGGGGCAGTACCTCGACGAACGGCGGACCTGGACGCGCATCGGCATCCGCGTGACCGGCGGGATCGTCGCCGTTCGCTTCGATGGCGACGAGATGGCCGAGGGCTTGGGCGACGAGACGCCCGTGCCCGGTTCGCTGCTGACGGGGTACGACCTCAACGCGGAGCTCCGGACGCCGTTCATGGGCGGACGCACCTTTGGCGTCGCGCGCAGCCAGCGCGACGTGCAGGTGGATCCCCATTCGCCCGTGCCGGCGCGCGGGATCCATCCGTCGCAAGCCGGCGATCTCGCCGTGGAGGCCGAGTGGCAACGACAGGTCGACCGGCTCGTCGCCGCCGGGTTCCACACCGAGCTCGGACTCGGCGTCGACGCCTACGTCGCCTCGTTGCCCAGGTTTCCTGCCCAGCCGGCTGAGTACGCGGGTCGTCTCGACGCGCCGGTCGTCGTCGACGCGCGGATCCCGTGGGAGCGGCAGTACGAGCTCACCGGCATCTTCATCTCCGCGTTCATGGCGCACTTCCCGACGTCCGTGCCGTGGAGCCCGGATTCGGCGCATCGCGACGTGCCCTACGTGGCGTGGTTCAACAAGTGGGCGCAGCGCTTCGACGAGCCGACCGCACCCGCTGACGCGCGTGCTGCGCTGGCCGCCGACGAGGTCGGCGCCAACCTGCAGGAGGGTGGCGCAGTCGTGCACGCGTTTCCCGAGCTCGTGCACGCGGCGCGGTTCTTCGACTTCATCGGCTTCGTGTTTCCCGCCGCTGCCGTCGGGGGCGACGTGCCCTTTGCGCCGATCGAACGCACGCCCGGCGTGTGCCGCTGGCGTGGACGCCCGGAGTTCGCGTGCAACCTCGTCCCGCACGCCTTCAGCGTCTTCCGTCCGCTCATCCGCGGACGGTCGATCACGACGCGCTGATCGCGGCGGGATCTGCCCGGCTCACCGGCCGGCTGCATAGCCCTGGGCGCCTCGCGGATTGGCCGCAGCCGACACCTGGCCGGTGTCCGGGTCGCGCAGGACCACCGACAACCGACCGAGGCTCCAGCGTCCCGAGACGGTGACCTCGTGCCCGCGCCGGCGCAGGCCGTCGAGGATCTCCGCACCGAGCGGTTCCTCGGCAACCACGCCACGCGGCGTCCAGTACCGCGGCCAGAACGACTCGGCGACGGCGGTGGTGTGGAACATCGGCGCGTCGATCGCCTCCTGCGGGCTGTACCCGCCGACGATCGTGCGCAGCAGGTAGAGCAACTGCCACTGGTCCTGTTGGTCGCCACCCGGTGAGCCCAGCGCGCACACGGCCACGCCGTCACGCAGCAGCACGGTGGGCGACAGCGTCGTCCGTGGACGTGTGCCGGGGTGGAGCGCCGACGGGCTCTGCGGATCGAGCCACGTCATCTGCAACCGCGTGCCGAGGCAGAAGCCGAGCTCGGGCACGGTCGGGTTGCCCTGCAGCCAGCCCCCGGAGGGCGTGGCCGACACCATGTTCCCCCACTGGTCGACCACGTCGAGGTGGACGGTGTCGCCCCGTGTCTCGCCCTGGCGCGCAACGGTCGGCTCCCCGACGCCGACAGCTGCGGCAACGGATGCTCCGTCGACCGTGCGCAGCGTGGGCACGTACGGCGCGACACCGGGGATCGTGCCCGGGCGGAACTCGGCAGCGGCTCGGTCGGTGATCAACGCGGCGCGGGTCGTGGCGTACTCCGGGGTCAGCAGCTCCACGAGGAGCGCGTGGTTGCCGCGCACGTCGCCGTAGTAGGCCTCGCGGTCGGCCATCGCCAGCTTGAGCGCTTCGATGATGGTGTGCGCACCACGCTCGGTGGACGGGTCGAGGTCGAGGTCGTCGAACTGATCGAGGATGGCCAGCGTCTGCAGCAGCACCGGGCTTTGCGCCCAGAACGATGCCTTCGCCACCGTGTGGCCGCGGAAGTCGATCGTCAGCGGCTGCTCCGTCGTGACCGCCAGCTCCGCGAAGTCCGCGGCGGTGATCACGCCGGCTCGGTCGGCGCCGTCGGCGTGGCGATGGGGCACCGAGGCGAACCGCGCGCACGCGTCGGCCACGAAGCCGTTCCACTGCCGCAGCACCGCGTCGATGCGCGCCACGCGGTCGCCGTCGCCGGCCTGGTCGACGAGCCGCTGCAGCGTCTGCCCGTACACCGGGTTCGCCATCGTGGTGCCCGCCGCCGGGGCCCGCCCGTCGACCAGCCAGGTGGCTGCCGATGTCGGCCAGTGCTCCACGAAGTGCGCCTCCATGGTCGCGATCGTGCGCGCTGCGAGTGGTGCGAGTGGCTGGCCGTGCTCGGCATAGTGGACTGCGAAGGCGAGCACGTCGCCGATGTCCCACGAGCCGTGCTCGCGGAGGATCCACAACCAGGCGGGTACGGCGCCGGGCACGGCCGCCGACAGCGCGCCGGAACCCGGTACGAACTCGACGCCGGCGTCGCGGTAGTGCTCGATGGAGGCTGCGCGCGGTGCCGGTCCTTGGCCGACCACCACGGCCGCCTCTCCACCTGCCGGGGCGACGATCGCCACCATGTCGCCGCCCGGACCGTTGAGGTGCGGTTCGACGACGTGCATCACGAAACCGGCGGCCACGACGGCATCGAAGGCGTTGCCACCGCGTTCCATCACGGCCTGAGCCACCGCCGTGGACACCCAGTGCGTGGACGCCGCCATTGCGAACGAGCCGGTCAGGGTGGGTCTGCTGAGGTGGAGTGGGGGTGCGGTGAACGCCATGATCGGGGGGATCTCCTCGCTGGACAGGTCCCAGTATTGCATCCCAATCCGACCATTTCACATTCAATGTGCGGATGATGTGCGGCGGTCGTCAGCAGCCTGCCCGGCGCGCAGGCACCACGGCGCGGCGGGGTTCCGAAAGGCGGAACGTTGGGTGCCGGTTCGCCGCGACGCGCGGCTGAGGTCACTCCTCGACGAGACGCGCCAGCGACTCGGTGGCCGACCGGATGTGCTTGACCATCGTGCGGCGAGCTGCCTTCACGTCCTGCGCGACGATCGCCTCGGCGATCGACTGGTGCTCGATCAGGTTCTGCCGGAGCAACCTCGAGTTGCCGGCGTACGCCGGGTAGTTCGAGTTGCGCGGCAGCCGCCGGCTGACCTCGCCGATGCTCAGCGCCAGCTGCCGGTTCCCTGCCGCCTGGAGGATGACGCCGTGGAACGCCTCGTTGGTCTGGCTCCAGCGTGCGTCCGCCTCGGGGTGGCTGGACCGTTCCGGGTTCGTGGTGTAGTCGTCGATCGCGGCCTCGAAGTCTCGGATGGCCTGCTTCACGAGCACGATCTGATCGTCGTTGATCCGCGTCGCGGCGAGCTCGGCGGCCAGCCCTTCCAGCTCGGCACGGACCTCGCCGAGCTCGCGGATGTCGCGGCCCGAAAGTCCGTTCACCCGTGCCCCGCTGTTCGGCACGATCGTCACGACGCCGCGCGCGTGCAGCACGCGCAGCGCCTCGCGCACCGGCGTGCGGCTGATGCCGAACTCCTCGGCGATCGACGCGTGGCGCAGCCAGGAACCGACGGGGATCTGCCCACTGAGGATCCGCCGCTGCAACTGGTCGATCAGCTGATCGCTCAGTGCTCCATCGTCCGTGAGGAAGTCCGTCACGCTGCCGCTCCTCGAATCGTGATGACGTGCACACGCAGCCTAGTGACCACATGCCCATCGCCGCCGTGTGCGCGCACGCTCCCCGAGCGATGGGGGCCGGACGCCGAGCCGTCGCTAAGATTGAGTGCAGTTTCCGTAAGATGAAATCCTATCGCACACCTCGTGCGAGACCTGCACACCAGGACCGGAACACCAGGACCGGAACACAAGGACCAGAACACAAGGAGAGGCACGATGCGCGGAGTTCGGCTCGACCACGCCACCATCAACACTGCCGACGTCGACGGCTCCGTCGAGTTCTTCGGCACCTACCTCGGTCTGCGACCCGGGTTCCGTCCCGACTTCGGCTTCCCGGGGGCGTGGCTGTACGCCGAGGACGGCGACTACCCGATCCTTCACCTCATCGGCATCGCCGAGGAGCACGAAGCCGGGGGCAACTTCGACCACATCGCCTTCCGGGGCGTCGGGATCGCCGACTACCTCGCCAAGCTGCGTGCCAACGGCCAATCTTTCAAGGTCGCCGCCGTCGTCGAAACGCCGTTCTCGCAGGTGCACCACTTCGATCCGAACGGCGTGAAGATCGAGGTCACCTTCGAAGAGCCCGTTCCCGCCGAGCACGATCGATGAAGCTCAAGCCCGGGGCCAAGCTGCTGAGCACGGCGTGCGCGACCGAGATGATCGTCGTCAAGGCCCCGGCCGCCGATGTCGATCTGACGATCGGTGGCCGGCCACCCGTCACGCTGGCGTCGGACCGCCCGGCCGACGGCACGATCGTCGCCGGGTACGGCGGTGGGACGGCGATGGGCAAGCGATATGCGGACGCAGCTCACTCGATCGAGCTGCTGTGCACGCGTGCCGGGTACGGCGTGCCGGCGATCGACGGGCAGGTGCTCGCGCTGAAGCAGGCCAAGCCGCTGCCCTCGAGCGACTGACGGTCGTACGCGCTCAGGCGATGACGCCGGCCTCGCGCATCGAGCGGATGTCGTCGTCGCTGCGACCGAGCTGACGCAGCACGTCGTCGGTGTGTTCGCCCTGCTGCGGCGCCAGCGCAGCGACCGGCGCCGGCGTTGCGGAGAACCGCACGGGGCTGGCGGCCTCCAGGATCCGGCCGGCAACCGGGTGCTCGCGGGTGCGCAGCGCACCGTTGTGCAGCACCTGCGGATCGCGCTGCAGCTGATCGAGGTCGAGGACCGGTGTGAAGGGAACCTCCTCGGCTTCGAGCCGTGCCGAGAGCTCGGAGGTGGTGAACGACTCGAACGCAGCGGCGATGAGCTCGCCGAGCACCGTCAGGTTCTTGCGCAGCTCCACCGCGCTGGACCAGCGGGGATCGTCGACCCACTCCGGATGGCCGAGCGCGCGGAACAGCCGGTACATGTCGTCCATCGTGGCCGTGTGGTAAATGAGGTGCCCGTCGGCGGTGGGACTGACGCGGTAGACGGATGACAACCGCGGGCGCTCGTCGGCGCGGGGATCGTCGACCAACGCCTTCGACATGAACCCGTCGGGGAACAGGAACGACAGCGCTGCGTCGAGCATCGGCACGTGCACGTGCTGCCCGCCGGCCCCACGCTCCCGCGCGAACAGTGCCGCAGTCACCGCTTGCATCGCCGTCATCGAGGTGACCTTGTCGCAGACGATGTTGCGGACGAGATCGGGGAAGGGGATCTCGGGGTTCGTCTGCATCTCGACGTAGCCCGTCATCCCTTGGATGATCGGGTCGTAGACCCGGCGCTGCGCGTACGGACCGTCGGGGCCGAAGCCGCTGATCGACACGTAGATGATCTCCGGGTTGACCGCGGCCAGGTCCTCGTAGCCGAGACCGAGCCGATCGACGACGCCTGGACGCCAGTTCTGGATGAACACGTCCGCGGCCCGGCACAGGTCGAGCACGATGGCGCGCCCGGCGTCCGTGGCGACGTCGACGCTGATCGCCCGCTTGCCGCGGTTGCAGTTCATGTAGAGGCCGGCCAGGCCGTGCAGGTCGGGCGCAGCAGCGTTGGCCCGCGTGATGTCGCCGATGCCGAGCCCCTCCACCTTGATCACCTCCGCGCCCTGGTCGGCCAGCCACATCGCGGCCAGCGGCCCGGACACGACGGCCGAGAAGTCGACGACGCGAACGCCGTTCAACGGTCCACTCATCTGTCGTCCTCCCACGGGGCGGTGCTCATCGCGAACGACGCAGCACGATCTGCTTCATCCGCTGCAGCTCCATCAGGAGCGAGCGGGTCTCGTCCGGCAAGCCGTCGAGCATCGCCATCTCGACGTCGGGTCGCGACAGCCCGTAGGCATCGACCACGGGGATGTCGGCGTCGGCCAGCGACGCGGTCGGCTGCTTGCGCGCCATCGCCGCGGCGACGAACGGTGCGAGCCGCGCGTCCTTTTCGGCGCGTCGTCGCGGCTCCGCATCGGCGAACTCGGGCAGCACTTCGCGTGCGAACAGCTTCAGCGAGTCGCACGTCTGTCGCTGGCTCATCCCGCCGGCCCAGTGCATCAGGACGACCTGGTCGACGCCGGCGTCGCGGAAGACGCGGAGCTGCGCGGCGATCTGCTCGGGGTTTCCGATGCCGTGCGCTCCACGCAGCGGGATGTCGCCACCGAACTCGTCGCGCACGGCTGCGGCGTCCTCGGCGACACGAGTGCGGCCGGGCCGGTGCCGGCCGAACGAGTAGTAGTGACGTGCCGCGTACGTGGTGAAGCCGTGCGCCTCTCGCCCGATGCGCAGCGCCTCGTCGGCGTCGGTGTGGCAGAAGAACGGCAGCACCATCGCCACGTTGGGGTTCACGGCGTGGCCGACGGGCACGCACTCGGCCTTGAAGGTGTCGTAGTAGTCGTCGATGATGCGTCGAGCCTCGTCGCCGTCGAAGAAGGTGTGCACGAGCGCCCCGACGCCCTGCTGCGCGGCGCGGTGCATCGTCGCGTCGTCCGAGCATGCCACCCACAGCGGCGGGTGCGGGCGCTGCATCGGCTTGGGCAGCACGTTGCGCGCCGGCACCGTGATGTACCGGCTGGCGAACCCGGGGTAGGGGTCCATCACCATCATGTCGGTGACCTGCCCGACGGCTTCCAGGGTCATCGCGTGCCGTTCGGCGGGGTCGATGCCGAACCCCTCCAGCTCCATGCGCGACTTGGAGTTGCCGAAGCCCAGCTCGACGCGCCCGTTGGACACGAGGTCGAGCGTCGCGACGCGCTCGGCGATGCGAACGGCCTGGTTGTACGCGGGCGGCATCAGCATCACGCCGTGCCCGAGCCGGATGCGGGTGGTGCGCTGGCTCGCCGCGGCGAGCAGGATCTCCGGCGCCGACGAGTGCGAGTACTCCTCGAGGAAGTGCTGCTCGACCAACCACGCCGCGTCGATGCCGATCCGATCGGCCAGCTCGATCTGCTCCAAGCCACGCTGGAACAGCTCGTGCTCGCTGCCGTCGTGCCACGGGCGCGGCAGCGGGTGGGTGAAGAACAGCCCGATCTGCATCTAGGCCGGCTTCACGATGCTGCCGGGCTTCACCAGCCCGGTACCTCGACGCGCGTCTTCTCGACGATCGCGTCGGTGCTGTGCGTGGCGATCGCCTCGACGCCGCCGAGCACGCTGAGGATGAACAGGGTGCGCCCGTCGTGACCGCCGAGGCAGGGCACGAGCGGGATCTTGTCCGAGTCGCCGCGGACGTCGATCTCGTCGGTGACCTCGCCACCTTCGAGCACGCGACGCACCAGGCCGTCCAGCGGAGAGCACGTCCACACGCCGTTGGCGGCATCGATGCAGATGCCGTCGGCCGTGAACGGGCGCAGATCGGCCCACACCCGCCGGTTCGACAGCGATCCGTCCGGGTTGCGGTCGAACCCGGTGAGGATGCCGGAGGGGAACGAGGCGACGACGTACTGGCGATCGTCGACGCTGATCGCCGGGCCGTTCGGCTGGTCCATCTCCGCGGCGACGATGCGCGACGAGCCGTCGGGCTCGATGCAGATGATGTTGCCCGTCCCGGTGACCGGTCGGGGGACGTCGAGCTCGTCGGTGCCCATGGAACCGACGTACGCCCGACCGTTGCCGTCGACGGCCATGTCGTTGAGGATGCCGACGGCGAGGTGGGCGACGTCGGCGTGCACGCTGACCCGGCCCGGCCCATCGAGGCGGAGCACGTTCGGCTTGGCCAGGTTGGCGATCAGCAACCGACCGTCGGGCAGGAAGCCCAGGCCGGCCGGCAGGTCGTCCTCCGGGAGCTCGACGACGATCTCGGCGTTGCCGTGCTCGTCGACGGTCATCACGCGGTGGTTGAAGATGTCCGAGAACCACAGCTTGCCGTCGTGCCAGCGCGGGCACTCGGCGAAGCCGAGTCCATCGAGGACCGGCTCCAGCGTCATCGCTCGTCACCGATGGTCATGGAGGTTCCCCTTCCGGGCTGGCTCGAGTTCTGGTGCCTCCCCCGGGGGGTGGGGAGGCGGGGTCACCTTACCGAGCATCGCCCGGACCGTCAATCGTTTGGCATCCAATCACAGAACTATTGAATCCGATCATGGGGCTCGAGCGAGCGAGCGAACGCGACGATGTCGCGAATCGTCGACCAGTACACGTCGGGCATCGCTGCTTCGAACAAGCAGTCGCCGGCGTGGCAGGTGCCGTTCACCGTCCGGCTGACGGCCGGCACGCCGGCGCCGAGCAGCGCACGGAAGTACGCCAGCCCCTCGTCGCGCAGCGGGTCGAGCTGGTTGACCGAGATCACGTGAGGTGGCAGGCCGCGCAGGTCGTCGGGGGTGGCGTGGAGCGGCCAGGCAAGCGGATCGGTGGCGTGGGCACCCGACGGGTCGTAGGCGGTGGCGAAGGCGCTCATCTGATCGCAGGCCAACATGTAGCCGTCGTTCTCGACGAGCGATGGCAGCTTCGGATCTCCACTCGCGTACGCGTTGGAGATGTACGGGCACTGTGCGTACACGCCATCGATGCGGCCGGCGGACTGCCCGGACCGACGGCGGCGCAGCGCACACAACGCGGTCGCCAGCGAGAGGTTGCCGCCGCCGGACTCTCCCGACACGACCAGCGTGGACATGCCGAGTTCGCGGCGGTGGTCGGACACCCACGCCAGCGCGGACGTGCAGTCGTCGAGTCCGGCCGGGAACGGGTGCGGGCCACGCCGGCCGGAACCGTTGCGGAACTCGACGCCGATCGCGACCAGGCCCTGCGTGGCCAACGCGTCACGCCACCGCTGGTAGCCGATGCCCTGCGCTTCGAAGAAGACCATCGCCCCGCCGTGCAGGTGCAGCACTGCGGGCGACGGGCCGATGCGGTCCGCCGGTCGGTGCACGTGCAGGGTGATCGGGTGGCCGTCGACTGCCTCGATCGTCGTCAGCGTGTGCTCGATGCCGGGGCGCGGTGGCAGGCCGGCGGTGAGCGCGACGACGGCCGCCTCGAACCCGACCTCTGCCTGTGCGCAGAGCTCGTGGATGTCATCGAGCGGTGATGAGCCGGTGATCGACGATGCCGGAGCTCGAGCCGCCATCCCCAGGGGTGCCATCGCGGCGATCATCCGCGGGTCCGCGCGCGGGTCGCCGGCGAGGTCCAGATCCGGCGTTCCGAGCCGTCCCGGCAGCAGCGGCGCCGCACGATCCATCGACCGGCAGGTTACGTCGCGTGCCGCCAGACGGCAAACGTTTAAGGTGGCGATCTGCATCGCGTGCACGGAAACGTTTCAGTCGTGGTCCTGACTGATGCGGACGGTGGTCGAGAGGTGGCTCATCAAAGCTGCCGGGCGGCGCAAAGAGGAATCCAATCTCAGAAGGGTTGCATCCGATCTGCGGGTGTGAAACGATTGACCCCAGCGCTCCTGGCGCTGACGGGCACGGCCCGTCGAACTCGTTCACACGGCACACCGGTCCGCTGTGAAGTCCTTTGAAGGGGGAGACGTGAAGCGATCACAGCACCTCGTTGGGTTGCTCGCCGCAGGACTGCTGGTCCTGGCAGCGTGTGGCAGCGACGACAAGACGGCGACGACCAACGCGCCGGGCACGTCCGGCTCGTCCGGCACCGAAGCACCCGGGACGGAAGCACCCGGCACCGACGTTCCCGGCACCGACGTGCCCGGCACCGATGGCTCGACCGGAGGGTTCGATCCGAGCCTGCCCGCCGTCACGGTCGGCTTCCACAACCTGGAGGGCGGCTCGTACTCACTGCCCGACCTGCGCGTCGGCTTCGAGGCCGGCGTGAAGTACATCAACGAGGAGCTCGGCGGGATCAACGGGCACGAGCTCAAGGTCGACGAGTGCCAGACCGACATGGTGCCGGAGACATCGGTCAACTGCGCCAACCAGCTCGTCGACGACGGCGTGGTGCTGGGCGTACAGGGCATCGACTACACCTTCGACGCCGGACTGCCGATCCTGCAGGACGCCGGGATCCTCGACATCGGTGGTTTCGCCTACGGCCCGGCGACCAACGTCGCCGTCGGTGACTTCTACGCCCACACCTATGCCAGCGAGGAGGGCTACGCCGCCGGCCTCGTGATGTTGAAGAGCATCGGTTCGACGAAGATCACCGAGATCCTGCCGAACGTCCCGTCGACGCAGGCCGCCGCGGCCGACGTCATCGCTCCGACGGCGGACAAGCTGGGCCTCGACGTCACTCCGGTGTTCTACGACCAGCCCGCTGACTGGGCCACGATCGCGGCGACCGTCGTCACCTCGAACCCCGACGCAGTGAACCTGTTCGCCGTGGAGCCCGACTGCCTGGCTGCGATCCCGGCACTGCGCTCCGCCGGGTTCACCGGCCCGATCGTGGCCGGCGTCTGCGTGCAGCCGTTGACCGAGCTCGATCCAGCGTTGCTCGAGAACGTCTACATCGGCGCCACGTACTACTCGCCGCAGATGACGGAGATCCCGGCGAAGGCCCAGGCCGACCTCGACATCTTCAACCGATACGTCGACGTGTCCAAGCTCGACCAGTTCCAGGCCATGCAAGGGTGGGCGACGGCGCTGTTCGCCGCGTCGATCCTGCAGCAGGTGCCGGGCGAGATCACGGCCGAGTCCGTGCACGACGCGGCCAAGACGGCGACCGGCGATCTCGCCTTCCGCACGTGGACGTACGACTGCTCGAAGCCGGCGTGGCCGGACACCACCACGTGTGCGACCGGGTTCCTGTACGGCAAGGCGACATCCGATCGCAAGATCGAGCTGCTGCCCGACATGCCGGTGGACATCAGCGGTCTGGTCTCGGCGGGCTGACGTCGACGTCCTGCGAGGGCAGCGGAAGGGTCACGGACGATGAGCAACTTCCTCCTCTTCCTCGTCATCGGTCTCAGCGTCGGGGCGGTCTACGCCGCCCTGGCGCTGGGGATCGTCGTGACGTACCAGGGGACGGGGGTCATCAACTTCGCCGCAGCGGCGATGGCGACGATCCCGCTCTACGTCTATGACGACCTGCGCCACGGCAAGCTGACACTGCCGGTCCCGTGGGTGCCGTCGATCGACTGGAGCCCGCCGACGGTCGTCTCGGTCGTCGTCGCGCTCGCGGTCGCCGCAGCCCTCGGCGTCGTCGTGCAGCTCGGCGTCTCGCGACCGCTGCGTTCGGCGCCGGTGCTGGCCAAGGTCGTCGCGGCGATCGCCGTGATGCTCGTCCTGCAGGCCGGGGCGGGGCTGAAGTACGGCACCGCCGCCCGGCCGCGCGACACGATCCTGCCGACCGGAACGGTGCGCGTCGGCGGGGCGAACCTGGCGGTGGATCGCCTCTGGTTCATCGGTGTCGTCATCGCGCTCAGCGCGTTGTTGGCGCTGTGGATGCGTTGGTCGCGAACGGGACTGGCCATCCGCGCCGCGGCCGAGAACGAGCGCGCCGCCGGCTTCGCCCGGCTCTCGCCGCAGACGCTCGGCATGGTCACATGGGTGCTCGCCGGCGTGTTCGTCGCCCTGATCATGATCCTCGGCGGTCAGATCACCGGTGTCATCACCCCGGTCGGCCTGACCCTGCTCGTGGTGCCGGCACTGGCCGCCTCGTTGATCGCACGACTCAGGTCGCTGTGGGCGGGACTGGCCGGCGGTCTGCTGCTCGGTGCGCTGCAGTCCGAGCTGTTCTTCCTCTCGTCGACGAAGACGTGGTGGCCGACGTGGGCCAAGCAGGGCCTGTCCGACGCGATCCCGTTCGTGGTCATCGTCGTCACGCTCTTCGTCGTCGGCAGGTCGATCCCCATGCGCGGTGACGACACCCGCTCGAGCCTGCCACCCGTGATCCTTCCGAGGAACCGCCCGGTCGTGGTGGCCGGGCTCAGCATCGCCGGTCTGGCGGTGCTGGCGCTGACCAGCGGCAGCTACCGCTTCGGTGTCATCACCAGCATGGGGCTGGCGCTGATCGCGCTCTCGCTGGTGCTGCTGACCGGCATGGTCGGCCAGATCTCGCTGGCGCAGGCGGCGTTCGCCGGGACGTCGGTCCTCGTCCTGGCGAAGATCGGCACCAGCATCCCGTTCCCGCTGTCAGCTGTGGTGGCGATCGCGGTGTCGGCGGTGACCGGGCTCGTCGTCGGTCTGCCGGCGCTGCGCATCCGAGGCGCGCAGCTCGCTGTGGTCACCTTGGCCGCGGCGCTGACGCTGGAGAAGTTCGTCTTCGGCAACCCTGACATCCTGTCGCCGACCTCCGACGTGGTCCCTGCGCCGCGATTGTTCGGCATCGACCTCGCCATCCGCGAGGGCAGGAACATCGCCCGCATCCAGTTCGGCGTGATGTCCCTCATCGTCGTGGTCGTCTCGTTCGTGCTCGTCGGCAACCTGATGCGCGGCGGCAGCGGACGCAAGATGCTCGCCGTGCGCTCGAACGAGCGAGCGGCTGCGTCGATCGGCATCGGCGTCGCCGGAGTCAAGCTCTCCGCGTTCGTGATCGCCTCCGTCCTGGCCGGTGTCGGCGGCGTGCTCATCGGGTACAGCCGGGGGCAGCTCACGCCGGCCTCGTACGGTGTGTTCGTCGGCCTCGGCCTGTTGGCCACCGGCTACCTCGCCGGGATCACCAGCGTCAGCGGCGCGCTCGTGGCCGGTGCGGCCGGCACGCTCGGCCTGGTCTTCGTGATCCTCGACCGCAACCTGCACCTCGGCAAGTACTACACGTTGATCAGTGCGATCGGGTTGCTGCTGACGGTGGTGATGAATCCCGTGGGCATCGCCGGCAAGCTGCGCGGCGACCTCGACCGGCTGCGTGCCAAGCGCTCCGCGAGCTCGCGGGCGGGAACCGTTGCCGCTGCGGCGGCCGTCGACGTCGCACCGCAGGCCGTTCGGCCGACCGTCGACCGGGCGCCGCGCTCGATCGGCGAGGTGGTCCTGCGAGCCGACGACATCGGCGTCAACTACGGCGGTGTGCGCGCCGTCGACCAGCTGTCGATCGCAGTGCGAGCCGGGGAGATCGTCGGCCTGATCGGGCCGAACGGAGCGGGCAAGACGAGCTTCGTCGATGCGATCACGGGGTTCACCCGGTGCTCGGGAACCGTCTGGCTCGCCGGGGCCTCGCTCACCGAACTTCCCGCCCACCAACGCGCCAGGCGCGGTCTGGTTCGCACGTGGCAGGCAGGTGAGCTGTTCGACGATCTCTCCGTGACCAACAACGTCCGCGTCAGCGACGACGTCGGCAACGACACCTGGAAGCTACTGCGCGACACCGTGCGGCCGAACCCACCCGCATCGCCGGCGGTGACGGACGCCCTCACCCTGATGGGCCTCGACGACGTGTCGACGCGCAAGCCCAGCGAGCTCCCGCTCGGCCGGCAGAAGGCGCTCGGCGTCGCCCGCTCGCTGGCCCTCCGGCCCACCGCGCTGCTGCTCGACGAGCCGGCGGCCGGGCTGGACACGAACGAGAGCGCGACGTTCGGAGAGCACCTGCGCCAGATCGCCGCCGAGGGCATCGGCTGCCTCCTGATCGACCACGACATGCACCTGGTGCTCGACGTGTGCGACCGGATCTACGTCATCGAGTTCGGACAGCTGATCTTCGAGGGGCCACCGCAGGAGGTGCGCCGCAACCCGAAGGTGCTGGCTGCCTACCTCGGCAGCGAGCACGAGCTCGCCGACCACGGCGACTTCGCCGCCAGGGCAACGGCATGAGCTGCGTCGTCACCACCCGAGATCTGGTCTGCGGCTACGGACAGCTGCCGGTCATCCGCGACCTCAACATCACCGTCGGCGAAGGCGAGGTGGTCTGCCTCCTCGGCGCCAACGGGGCCGGCAAGACGACCACGTTGCTGACCATCGCCGGTGCACTGGCGAAGCTGTCCGGCACGTTCGAGGTGCTCGGACGGCCGGTGACCGCGGCCCGGCCACACGACGTCGCCCGGCGTGGTGTGGCACTCGTGCCCGAAGGGCGCGGGCTGTTCTACCAACTGACCGTGGCCGAGAACCTCCGCCTGCGGCGCCACCGCGGTTCGACGGTCGACCTGCGCCAGGTGCTGGGCTACTTCCCGGCGCTCGAGCCGCTGCTGCACCGGCGGAGCGCGCTGCTCTCCGGCGGCGAGCAGCAGATGGTCGCGTTGGCCGGAGCGCTGATCGCCGACCCGAAGCTGATCATGCTCGACGAGATGAGCCTCGGGCTCGCGCCGATCATCGTCGAGCGGTTGCTGCCGATGGTCCGTCAGATCGCCGACGAGCACGGCATGTCGGTGCTGCTCGTCGAGCAGCACGTCTTCGCTGCGCTGAAGGTGGCCGATCGCGGCTACGTGCTCGCCCACGGGGAGGTCGTCGCTGAGGGAACGGCTGCCGAGCTTCGGCGCGATGCCGAGCTCCTCGAGGCCAGCTACCTGGGCGACACCGTGGTGGCCGATGCGAACGCGTCCGCTGATTGCGGTTGACGGCATGACCGTTCCATCGATGCCCCATGTCGAAACGAGGAGGGCCGCGAGATGAGTCGAGTCAGCACGTCGATCTGCCGGGTCTGCATGAACTTCTGCCCCATCGACGTCGAGATCGATGACGGCAAGGTCGTCTCGGTCTCGGGCGTCGGTGACAACCCCATCTACCGCGGCTACACGTGCGTGAAGGGTCGCGCCCAGACCACGCTGTACGACCACTCGCGGCGGCTGTTGCACTCCCAGAAGCGCTTGCCCGATGGCACGTTCACGCCCATCCCCACCGACGATGCGATCGCCGAGATCGCCGACCGGTTGCAGGGGATCGTCGATCGGTTCGGACCACGAGCCGTCGCCTTGTTCGGCGGGACGTACATGGCCATCGACAGCCCGGCCAACCTGTCGATGGTCGACGCGTTCATGCGCGCCCTGGGCTCGCAGATGATGTTCACGACGAGCACCATCGACCAGCCGGGCAAGCCGCTGGCCAAGTCGTTCCACGGCGCGTGGATGGCGCCGAGCCAGGCGTTCGCCGAGCCGGATGTTGCGTTGCTCGTCGGCAACAACCCGTTGATCAGCCACCAGGGCCGCAACGGTCATCCCGCCGACTACTTCAAGGGCCTGACGGCGCGCGGAGCGCAGCTGATCGTGATCGACCCGCGGCGCACGGAAACGGCGAAGCGGGCAGCCATCCACCTCCAGCCGCGGCCCGGCGAGGACGCGACCATCCTCGCCGGGATGATCCGCGTGATCCTCGCTGAAGGACTTGTCGACGACGACTTCGTCGACGACAACGTCACGGGCCTCGACGAGCTGCGCGCGGCGGTTGCCCCGTTCACCGCCGACCTCGTCGCCCACCGCGCCGGGATCCCTGCCGACGATCTCGTCGCGGCCGCTCGCACCTTCGGCAGCGCCCGGCGTGGCTACGCGGCGGCGGGCACCGGACCGAACATGTCGGGGAAGGGCACGCTCGTCGAGTACCTGCTGCTCTGCCTGGACACGATCTGCGGTCATTGGATGCGCGCCGGCGAGCACATCAAGAACCCGCTGACGCTCGTGCACCAGGCGTTGCAGCCCGACACGGCGCAGGCCGTCGGACCGTTCCCCGGCTTCGGCTACGGCGAGCAGCTGCGCGTGCGCGGTCTGACGATGACGCTCGCCGGCCTGCCCACCGGCGCGCTCGCCGACGAGATCCTGCTGCCCGGTGAGGGGCAGGTGCGGGCGATGGTCAGCGTCGGTGGCAACCCGGCGGTGTGCGTGCCCGATCAGCTGAAGATGGTGGAAGCGCTGCGCGCGCTCGATCTGCTGGTGCAGGTCGACATCCAGATGTCGCCGACGGCGCGCCTGGCCGACTACGTCATCGCCACCAAGCTGCCGCTCGAGGTGCCGGGAACGAACCTGCTCACCGACTTCCTGCCGTTGTACGCCAACGGTGTCGGGCTGCCCGAGGCCTTCGCCCAGTACGCCCCGGCGGTCGTCGAGCCGCCCGAGGGCTCGGACGTCATCGAGCAGTGGCGCCTGCTGCATCGCCTCGCTCGTCGGATGGGGCTCCAGCTCGAGCTGTTTCCCGCGCTCGGCGAGGTGACGCAGGTTCCCGGCAGCAGCCCGGTGGCACTGGACATGTCACGCGACCCGCTCGTCGAGGAGCTGCTCGACATCGTCCACACGGGTTCGCGCATCCCGCTCGACGAGATCAAGCGGCATCCGCAGGGCGCGCTGTTCCCCGACCCGCCCGTGCACGTCAAGCCGAAGCACGACGGCTGGGAGGGCCGGCTGGACGTCGGCAGCTCGGCCATGATGACCGACCTCCTCGCCGAGCTGTCCGCCGTCGACGACGAGACGGTCGCATTTCCGTTCCGCCTCATCTCGCGCCGGATGATGCACGTGATGAACGCCCCGACGCCGGCGATGCCGGAGAACCGCCTTCGCCACAACCCGGCGTTCCTGCACCCGCAGGACCTCGCCGATCTCGGGCTCGACGCGGGCGACCTGGTGGAGATCAGGTCGGCGCGATCGGCGATCGTCGCCGTCGCCGGCAGCGACGACACCGTCCGTCCGGGCACCCTCTCGCTGAGCCACTCCTTCGGTGGCCTGCCCGGCGACGACGCGGTGCGCGACGTGGGATCGAACCCGGGTCGGCTGATCGCCGACGACGTGGCCTACGAGCGCTACTCGGGACAACCGCTCATGAGCAACGTCCCCGTTCGCGTCGTGCCGTACGTCTCCGGTCTGGATGCTGCACGCCCGGACTGTTAACGTTACCAACCAGCGTAGATCCTGGCGATCGATGACGGCCCCACCACGAGCAACGAGGACTCCATGACACAGCACCACGACGTCGATCGGACCACGCAGGCACACACCGAGGCCAGTGGTGAGATGGGCCGCGGCAGCATCGATCACCCCGTGACGGTGCTGATCGTCGGCGCTGGACCCGGCGGGATCTGCACGGCGATCCTGCTCCAGGAGCGAGGCATCGACGACGTCGTCCTGCTCGAGAAGTCGTCCGGGATCGGCGGCACGTGGCACAACAACCGCTACCCCGGACTGGCGTGCGACGTCGTCTCCGATCACTACTCGTACAGCTTCCGCCAGGACCATGCGTGGACGCGCAACTTCTCCCGTCCGGCGCAGATCGTCGAGTACCTCTGCGCCACGGTCCAGCAGTTCAACCTCTGGCCCAAGATCGTCACCGACACGAGCGTCGTCTCGGCGACGTGGCTGGACGGCCTGCAGCTCTGGCACGTCGTCGACTCGCACGGCGCGGAGCACCACGCCCGCTTCCTCGTCGGCGCCGTCGGGATGTTCAACGAGGTCGTGCGTCCCGACATCCCCGGCCTCGACACGTTCGCCGGGCCGGTGGTGCACACCGCCGAGTGGCCCGAAGACGATCGCGGTCTGATCGTGGGCAAGTCCGTCGCGGTCATCGGTTCGGCGGCGAGCGCCGTGCAGGTCGTGCCCTCGATCGCACCGGTCGTGGCCCATCTGGACCAGTACCAGCGCACGGCGAACTGGGTCTTCCCGAAGGACGATGCCGTGTTCACCCCGGAGCAGGTCGCCGCCCGCCTGCTGGATCGTGAAGGACGTGCCGAGGCGCGACGCAAGAGCTTCCAGCTCCTCGTCGACTTCAACGACTTCAACAACGTACCGTTGATGGAGGAGCTGGGCCGGCTGGCACTCGACAACCTGCGCAACGTGCGCGATCCGGCAACGCGCGAGCAGCTCGTCCCGCGGCTGCCGCTCGGTTCGCAACGGCCGCTGCAGTCGTCCGACTACTACGACTGCTTCAACGGGGGCAACGTCGCGTTGGTGACCTCGCCGATCGAGGCGATCACCGCCGACGCGATCGTGACGGCCGATGGGCAGCGTCGCCCGGCCGACACGATCGTGCTCGCCACCGGGTACGCGGCGCACAAGTTCTTCTCGATCGTCGACGTGGTCGGCACGGGCGGCACGTCGCTGCGCGAGCTGTGGTCCGACGGGGCATACGCGTACAAGGGCATGGCGGTCGAGCAGTTCCCGAACATGTTCATGCTCTACGGACCGAACACGAACGGTGGCTCGATCATCGACAAGCTGGAGATCCAGGCGCGGTACATCGTGGCCAAGATCGGCTTCGCGCTCCAGCACGGCATCGCCGCACTGGAGGTCCGGGCCGAGGCCGTGCGCGCGTACGACGATCGGCTCCAGCACGAGATCAGCAACGTCAACGCGTGGCAGACGGACGGCAGTCGCTACTACCGGGCCCCGACCGGTCGGGTGGTGACGCAGTGCCCGTACACCGTCGATCAGTACGAGGAGCTGACGCTGGAGGACGACCTGGACGACTACGTCGTCACCGTCGACTCGACGTCGAACGCGGCGGCACTGCCGTGATCGACGTCCGGGGCCTCCACCACGTCGGCCTCGCCGTTGCCGATCTGTCGGCGTCGTGCGACTTCTACTGCGGCTGCGGGTACTCGGTCGCCGACCGGTTGCACCTGCACGGATCCGACCCGGCGATCGGCAACGGGCTCGCTCCCACCGGCACCGAGACGATCGGGTTGGAGATCGCCTTCCTCAGCTCGCCCGGGGTGACGCTCGAGCTGCTGCAGTTCGACCCGCCGGGGCGGGCCCTGTCGATCGACGATCCGTGCTTCGGCTCCGTCCCCGTCACCTCGGCCCCCGACCGCGCCACCACCGACCGCGCCACCACCGACCCGGACGGCCATCCCGTCTCTGTCTCGCGCACGTCCGACGTCGCGGTGACGCTGACGACCTCGGTCCCGAGGGAGACGGCGCGCCTGCTCCGGCTGCTGGGCTTCGAACCCGAGACCGACACCGTGCTGGTCGGACACGGGGCTCGGTTGGAGCTGTCCGCCGTGTCCGGCGCGGTGCCGGTGCCGACCGCCGACTGCCCCGGCCGAATGCACGTGTGCTGCCAGGTCGACGACATGGACAGCGCCGTGAGCGCCGTCGTCGCCGAAGGCTTCTCGATGGTCTCCACGCCGCGCGTCAGCGGGAACCTGCAGTGGGTCTTCGTGCGCCACGACGGGGGGCCCGGCATCGAGCTGCTGTCGGTGTCCGAATGAGCCAGATCACTGCTGATGAGATCACCACAGGATGGAGCATCCGATGACCACGACCGACACGTCCGATCAACTGCCGATGATCATCAGCGTCGACGATCACGTCACTGAACCCGCGCACCTCTTCGAGCGGTGGATGCCACGCAAGTTCCACGACCGCGCCCCGCACGTCGAGCGGCGGATGATCAGCGACAGCACCGGCGTGTTCAGCGAGTTCGTCGAGGACGCGGACGGCAAGCCGGGTGACGTGTGGTTCTACGGCAGGTCCGCCTACGTCCATCGTCGTCCGGTCGTCGTCCTGAAGGACGTCGACACGAGCGCTGCGTTCCGCGACAAGGAACCGGTCACCTACGACGAGATGAACCCGGCGTGCTACGACCCCAAGCAGCGCGTCGAGGTGATGCAGACCCAGCACGTCGAGGCGTCGTTGGGCTTCCCCTCCTTTCCGCGGTTCTGTGGCCAGGCGTTCAGCGAGGAGCACCCGGAGGACCGGGCGCTCGGGCTCGCTTGCGTTCGCGCCTACAACGACTGGATGGTCGAGGAGTGGTGCGGCGACTCCCAGGGTCGCCTGATCCCGTTGATCGTCGTGCCGCTGTGGGATCCGCAGCTGGCAGCCGACGAGATCCGTCGGAACGCGGCCCGTGGCGTGCGGGCGGTGACGTTCAGCGAGGTCGTCGGGCACCTCGGCTTCGGTGGCATCCACGACGCCTACTGGGATCCGTTCTTCGCCGCATGCGAGGAGACCGGCACGGTGATCTGCATGCACATCGGCTCGTCGTCGTTGCTGATGCCGCTGCCGCCGGGCGCGCCGGACGTGGTGATCACCACGCTGCAGTTCGCCAACTCCTACGCGTCCGTCGCCGACTTCGTCTTCTCCGGCGTGCTCGATCGGTTCCCGCGCCTGAAGCTGGCCTACAGCGAGGGGCAGGCAGGGTGGATGCCGTACGCGCTCGAGCGCATGGACCACGCCTACCTCCACCACACGTGGGCCCTCGGCGAGCGCAAGATCGACGAGCTCCCGTCGACGTACATCCGCCGGAACATGTTCGGTTGCATCTTCGCCGACCGCCACGCGATCCAGAACGCCCGTGCGATCGGCATCGACAACCTCATGTTCGAGACCGACTTCCCCCACGCCGACGGAGCGTTCCCGAACACCCGCGAGCACCTCGCCGCGCAGTTCGAGGGAGTCGACCGCGAGGTGACGCACAAGATCATCCGCGGCAACGCGATCAAGCAGTTCGAACTGAACTTCGATCGTGACCGCTGAGCTCACCCGACCTGCACCGCAGCCGACCGCGCTGACGCAGCCGTTCTGGGACGCCTGCGCGCAGCACCGGTTGATCGTGCAGCGCTGTGCGGACTGCGGCACGTACGTCTTCAACCCCGCTCCGTTCTGCTCGCGCTGCTTCGGCGCAGACCTCGCGTGGGTGGAGTCGAGCGGCCAGGGCACCATCGTCACGTCCACCACCGTCTGGCGACCGCAGACACCGGCCTTCGAGGCGCCGTACGTCGTGGCCGTGGTGCAGCTCGCCGAGGGCTACGAGATGCTCACCAACATCGTCGGCTCGGACCCGGAAGCGGTGCACATCGGCCAATCGGTGCGGGTGCGCTTCGTCGAGGTGGCACCGGGCGTGACGCTGCCGTGCTTCGAGGCGGCGCGATGAGCGCTGCCTCGCGCCGGGCCGTCGTCGTCGGTGCGTTCAACACCCGCCAGGCGCGCGTGCTGGAGGGCGAGGACTCGAACTCGATCACGCTGTCGGCGATCCGCGGCGCGCTCGACGACGCCGGGCTGACCATCGCCGACGTCGACGGGCTCAACGTCCTGCCCGGGCTCGACTTCGCCAACGGCACGCGGATCTTCGGCTACCAGCTCGGCATCCCCTTCTTCTGGGTGGGCCGTGCCGCGCCCGGGCCCGCCGCGGTCGTCGAGGCGGCGAAGGCGATCGAGGGCGGGATGTGCCACACCGTGATCGTCGCCAGCGGCCAGGCCGCCGTGCACACCGACAAGGCATCCGTCGCTCCGTGGGCGCGGCCGTCCAACGAGTTCATCGAGTGCTGGGGTCTGCACACCCCGGCGGAGTTCGCCCTGTCGGCTCGCCAGCACATGGCCAGGTTCGCGGTGAAGCCGGAGCAGATCGCCTACATCGCGGCGACGATCCGCAACAACGGCCACCGCAACCCGGAGGCCGTCTACTACGGCCGTGGCCCGTTCACCGTCGAGGACGTTCTGGCATCGCGGATGATCGCCGAGCCCTACCACCTGCTCGACTGCTGCATGACCGCCGAGGGCGGCAGCGCGCTCGTGCTGACCTCGCTCGAGCGGGCCCGCGACCTGCGGGGCGTCCCGGTGGAGGTGCTCGGCGGTGCGTCGGAGGACTGGGGTCCGTCGTACACACATCCGCCGACCTACGAACGGGTCGGTCGCCTCGGGGTTCGCTCGGGCGACCTCGCCTTCGCGCAGGCGGGAATCGACCGCGCCGACGTGGACGTGTTCGAGCTCTACGACAACTTCTCGTGGGAGATCATCCGCTACTTCGAGTCGTTGCGGTACTGCGAGGAGGGCGAGGGCGCCGACTTCGTCGCCGACGGCGCGATCGAGATCGGTGGGCGTTACCCGATCGTGACCGACGGAGGGACGATGTCGCATTCGCATACCGGCGAGTCGCAGCGCTACCAGCGCGTGGTCCAGTCGGTCCGCCAGCTTCGTGGCACGAGCGCGGCGAACCAGGTCGAAGGGGCACGGATCGCGATCAACGCCGAGATCGGCACCGTGCTGCTGCTCGGCCGATGACACGGGCACGCCCGACGCACGAGGCGAACAAGAACGAAGCGAACACGGACGAAGCGAACACGGACGAACGGAGCGAGACGGCATGACTGACGCAGGGTTCAACGGCTTCCTCGGGGGGATCCGCGTCCTCGAGATCGGGGGCGAGCTCGGCGAGTACTGCGGCAAGGTGCTGGCCGGTCTCGGCGCCGACGTCGTCCGCGTCGAGCCGCCGGGCGGTGAGCGGACGCGCGCGTTCGGTCCGTTCCACCACGACCTGGCGCACCCCGACCGCAGCCTCTACTTCTGGCACTACAACTTCGGCAAGCGCTCGACCGTGATCGACCTCGACGACTCGACCGGGCAGCGCGAGCTGGCCCGCCTCGTGTCCGTTGCCGACGTGGTGATCGACAGTCGGCCGCGCGGCGACCTCGCCGCCCGCGGCCTCGGTGCCGAGCAGCTGCGCGCTGCCAACCCGCGGCTGATCCACTCGCGGATCAGCCCCTTCGGCGACGACGGTCCGTGGGCCGACTTCGAGGGCAGCGACCTCGTCCACCTCGCGCTCGGCGGGGTGATGATGAACTGCGGCTACGACCCGGATCCGAGTGGTTGGTACGAGACGCCTCCGATCGCTCCGCAGATGTGGCAGTCGTACCAGATCGCCGGCGAGATGGCCGCCATGTCGATCGTCGCTGCGCTCGTCTACCGGTTGCGCACCGGACGCGGCCAGTCGCTGTCGACCAGCGTCCACCACGCGGTCAGCCAGAACACCGAGACCGACCTGCCGGACTGGATCTTCCTGCGCCAGCAGCACCTGCGCCTCACTTGCCGGCACTCGACCGCGACCGCCGGAGCGCCGGCGTTGTCGATCACCAAGGACGGGCGATACGTGCTTCCCTACCGGACGTACGTCAACAAGGGTCAGGTGAACGCGTGGGACGGCTCGGTGGAGCTGCTGCGCAAGTACGGCATGGAGGCCGACCTCGACGACCCGAAGTACGACACGGACCACCGCCAGACCGCCGAGGCCGGCGACCGCCTGGCTTCGCAGATCGACAAGTTGGTCGGGCGGCTGATGTTCGACCGTGACGTGTGGCGTGACGCGCAGGCCGTCGGCCTGCCGTGGGCACCGATTCGCCGGCCGGAGGAGAACGCAGCCGAGGAGCACTGGCTGCAGCGCGAGTCGTTCTTCCCTGTCGAGCATCCGGAGCTCGACGAGACGTTCATGTACACCGGCGGCAAGTGGGTCACCGAGGGCATGCCGTGGCCGAAGGGTCCTCGAGCGCCACTGGTCGGCGAGCACACCGCAGAGGTCGCTGCGGAGTGGGCGACGGCACGAGACGCGCACACCCGTGCGTTCATCTCGCCGCGCGCCGCCGGTGAGCCGGAGGTGAGCACGAAGGGTGCACCGTTCGCGTTGTCGGGCGTGCGCGTCGTCGACCTCAGCTGGATGCTGGCAAGTGCGGGCGCCGGTCGGTTCCTCGCCGCGATGGGCGCCGACGTGATCAAGGTCGAGCACCTCAGTCGGCCGGACGGGATGCGGTTCACGCCGCTCGGCGCGTGCCCACCCGGCGGTCGAGCCGAGCGCGATGCGGCGAACAGTCCGCTCCGCACCCCGGAGGTCACCGACGACCCGAACCGCAGCGGGTTCTTCATGGAGATCAACGCCGGCAAGCGGTCGATGTCGTTGAACCTCAAGCATCCGAGCGGACGACGGATCCTCGAGGACCTCATCCGCGACGCGGACATGGTCGTCGAGGGCTACTCACCGGGGACGATGATCCGCATGGGCCTCGGGTACGAGCGGCTGAAGGAGCTCAACCCGCGCATCATCTACGTGCAGCAGAGCGGTCTCGGCGAGAAGGGCACCTACGGCAACGCGCGCACCTACGGGCCGAGCGCCCAGGCCATCGCCGGGATCAGCGACATGTCCGGTCTGCCCGACCCGTTCCCGCCGGCCGGCATCGGCTACTCGTACCTGGACTGGTTCGGGGCCTACAACATGGCCAACGCGATGATGGCAGCGCTGTATCGGCGCGACGCGACCGGCGAGGGCTGTCACATCGACGCCTCGCAGGGCGACACCGGCATCTACCTCACCGGCACGGCCACCCTGGATCACGCCGTCAACGGGCGTCACTGGTCGCGCTCCGGCAACCGCTCGCCCGGCAAGCCCGCCGCGCCGCACGGCGCATACCGCACGGCGGGTGACGACCGCTGGATCGCCCTCGGCGCGTTCACCGACGAGCAGTGGCGCGCCGTTGCCGATGTCCTGCACCAACCGGCGTGGTCGTCCGACGCCCGCTTCGCCACGCTCGAGCAGCGGCTCGCCAACCAGGACGTGCTGGACGAGCTGGTCGGTGCGGCGACGCAGGGCTGGGACGGCTACGAGCTGATGACGGCGCTGCAGGCGCGGCACGTCCCGGCCGGCGTCTGTCAGACGGCCCAGGACCGCGTCGAGCGAGATCCACAGCTCGCGCACCTCGGATGGTTGGTCGAGCTCGACCAGGCCGACCTCGGTCGCTGGCCGGTGAAGGAGCATCCGACGACCTTCTCGGAGACGCCGACCCACATCGGTGGCCGGCAGGACCGCTCCGGCCCGAGCTACGGCGAGCACACCGACGACGTCCTGCGCGACATCCTCGGCCTCTCGCCGGCGATGATCGCCGAGCTCCGCGACGACGGAGCGTTCCATTGAGGTCGACCCAAGCCGGCTCGTGCAGCACCACCGGTGCCCAGATGGGCCACTGGTAACCTGCCGTGGTGGCGCACAAGAAGAGCACGACCGGCGGTCGCGCTCCCGGCTCACGAGGCCCGACGCTGCGCAACGTGGCCGAGCTCGCCGGCGTCTCGCTGATGAGCGTGTCGCGTGCGTTGAACGGTGGCACGGTCTCGCAGGAGGTGGGAGCTCGTGTGGCGCAGGCGGCCGAGCAGCTGGGGTACGTCGCCAACGGCGCGGCACAACGGATGCGCGGGGGTCGGACGAAGACGATCGGCATGTTGATCAACATGGACTTCGATCCGCGCACCGAGATCATGGCCATCCTCGACTGCCTCATCCGCGAGATGGAGCGCGCCGGCAACCAGGTGCTCCTGTCGATCGCGCGCGGCGGTCCGACGCAGCTCGACGAGCTCCTCCGCGGGTTCGTGGCCCGCGGCGTCGACGGACTGTTCTTCTGGAACGCCGGACCGTCGGAGGTGCTCGCCCGGTACGAGCGCGCCGGCATCCCCGTGGTGGCCGTGGCGTTCCGCGACGAGCGCTGCGCCGGGTTGCCGCTCGTCTCGCTCGACGCAGGCCCGACCTTCGACGAGGTCTTCCGTCGTGTGCGCGCACTCGGGCATCGCAGGGCCATCGAGTTCGTCGGCAGTGGCGATCCGGCGATGCACGAGCTGTTCGGCGAGGTCAGCGGGTTGCAGTGGCGACGGTTCGACCTCGGCTTCGATCGAGCGCACATGCTCGACTTCCTGAACGCCTGGCAAGCGGAACCCGACGCGCCGACGTTGGTGATGGCCGACTACCCGCGAGCGGCGCAGCTCTTGGCGGTGTGCGAGGAGCTCGGTGTGCGCGTCCCCGAGGACCTGTCGGTGATCTCGACGGTCGATGCCGTCGGAACGCCGCTGCTGCGCACGCCGCTGTCGAGCATCCTTTCCGACTACGAGATGCTCGGCTCGGCGGCGGCGGCGGCGATGCTTGCCGCGATCGACGGTGAGCCGATCGAGGACGTGCTCATGCCCGGCGGCATGGGATGGATCGAGCGGGCGTCGACCGGCCCGGCCCGACGTTCGCCAGCGGCTGCCAAGCGCCGCACCGCGGCGAAGCGCTCTCCGGCCTCCTGAACATCGACCGGCGATGTCCCGCCCGCCCGTTCGACTGCGGCACGCCCGAGACTGGTAACGTTAACAGCATGAAGGGGAGGCACCTGTGACGACGTTCGACTACATCATCGTGGGCGCAGGAGCTGCCGGATGCGTGCTCGCCGACCGGCTCACCGAGGACCCCTCGGTGAGCGTGCTGCTGCTGGAGCACGGAGGTCGCGATCGGAACCCGCTGCTGCACATCCCGAAGGGCTTCTACTTCACGCTGCAGGGCGAGCGGTACACCTACAAGTACGCAACCCAACCGGTCGGACCGTCGCAGCGGCCGGAGACGTGGACGCGAGGCAAGGTTGCCGGCGGCTCGACGTCGATCAACGGGATGATGTGGGTCCGCGGTGCGAAGGCCGACTACGACGACATCGTCCGGCGCGGCAACCCCGGGTGGGGCTGGGACGACATGTTGCCGGTCTTCAACGCGTTGGAGGACCATGCTCTCGGCGCGTCAGCGCTGCGCGGTGCAGGGGGACCGGTCGGTGTCTCCATCACCGACCAGCCCGACTCGGTCACCGATGCGATCCTCGCTGCGGCCACGTCGATGGGGTTGCGCCAGACCGCCGACTTCAACGAGGACGACGACGAACGCATCGGCTTCACGCCCGCGAGCGTTCGCAAGGGCATCAGGTCCAGCGCGGCGAGCGCCTTCCTCCGTCCCGCGGCGAAGCGCAAGAACCTGACGGTCCGGTTCCGGACGCGGGTCGGGCTGCTGAACTTCGACGGTGATCGCGTCGTCGGCGTGCGCGTGAAGAGCGACCGTTCGCCGGCCTACGAGGACCACAGCGCGCGGCGCGAGGTCATCGTCTCCGCCGGCACGGTGGAGAGCACCCTGCTCCTCGAGCGTTCCGGGATCGGTCGTCCCGAGGTGCTGGCGGCAGCGGGGATCGACATCCGAGTCGAGAGCCCGAACCTCGGTGAGCGGGTGATCGAGCAGCGCGGCGTCGGGCTGCAGGTCAAGCTCAAGGGCAAGCTCGGGCTGACGAGCAAGCTCGACTCGATCCCGAAGCAGGGCCTCGAGGGACTCAAGTACCTGTTCACCCGCCGCGGCCCGATCGCCGGCGCGGGCTACGACCTGACGTGTGCGTTCAAGTCCTCGCCCGACGTCGATCGTCCCGACATCCAGGGGATCATGATGCCGCTCGCCGTGAACACCGATGCGGCGAGGATGAAGCTGGCCGACTACTCCGGCGCGACGTTCCTCGGATGGCAGATCAGGCCGACCACGACGAGCTCCGTTCACGTCGGCGGCGCACGACCGGAGGACGCGCCGGTGATCCGGCCGCGGTTCGTCGAGACCGAGGAGGACCGTGCGGCCACCGGGCCGATGCTCGACTGGGCGCGCGCGCTGTTCCGGCACGAGGCGCTGGCGGACATGGTCGACTGCGAGGTGATCCCCGGTCCGGCGGTGTCGTCGCACGAGGACGTCGTGCGCTTCGCCCAGGACACGTCGTTCGGCGTATACCACGCCATCGGCTCCGCGGCCATGGGGCCGAACGACGACGATGTCGTCGACGCCCGGCTTCGAGTGCGTGGCGTGACGGGACTGCGCATCATCGACGCATCGGTCTTCGCCGAGCAGCCGGCCGGCAACACCGCAGCGCCGACGATGGCGTTGGCGTGGCGAGCTGCGGACCTGATCCGTCAGGGGGAGTGACGCTGGTCAGCGGACTGCGGCGTCGGCGGCGGTGCGCATGAACGCCAGCGCGAGCGCAGCAACCTGACGTCGGCGCGCGGGGTCGTCGGTGGTCGATCGGGCGACGTGGACGATCAGCCACGAGGTGCAGTTCGTGATGAAGCGAGCGTCCGGGCCGGCGAGGGCGGGCACGCACTCGCGGAGCACTGCGGACCACAGTTCGTCGAGCTCGTCGCGAGAGGTCGCGAACCGAGGTTGCTCCTCCGGTGGGATCCAGAACCAGGCCCGGCTGTTGACGGTGATGAGCGCCTGGTTGTCGAAGCACAGCTCGGTCAGGCCGGTCGCGATCCGGGCCAGCGCATCATCCGGGCCGGCCGCGCCGTGCACCGCCGACAACCGCAGCGTGGTCAGCAGCGCACCACCGAGCTCGTAGGCGGCCAGCAGGATGTCGACCTTGGTGGCGAAGTACTCGTACATCGTCGGCGCGGCGACGCCCGCTCGCAGCCCGACGTCGGCGAGGGACACCCGGTCGTAGCTGCGCTCGCCGAACAGTTCGATGGCCGCGTCGACGATCTGCTGTCGTCGACTCACGGGCGGCGACCACGGAGGAGCGCTCCGCACGATCGTGGTCCGCTCTCGCGGCATCGGCGAGCGCATGATGGCCTCGATGCCGTCGCCGACTGCCGCGAGGCGGGCGCTCGACGACCGGGCAGTCGAGTCGGCGATCGCGGTGAGCACGCCCACCACGGCGTGACCGCGAGTCGTCAGCGCTGCCTCATCGAGACGAGGTTGGAGCGCAGCGATCGTTCGTCGCCACACGCCCGCCAGCTCGGTCTCGTCGGCGGCGAGCTGGGGCACGACCGCCTCGAGTCGGTTCCGCTGGCGCACGTAGGCGCCGACGAGATCCGGCTGCCGAGTCGCCGTGTGGATCGCCCGGTGGACCAACGCCCGCGCGCCCGCGGCCTCGGCCGGCGTGATCGCATCGAGGAAGGTGCTCGTGGCCTCGACGAGCACGTCGTCGAGGAGCGCCTCCTTGCTGCCGACGTGGCGGTACACCGCGCCCGCGCTGATGCCGGCGATCTCGGCGATCTGCTGCACGGTCACCGCCGCGTACCCGCGATGAGCGAACAGATCTGCGGCTGCGTGGACGAGCTGACGCTTGCGATCCGCCGCCGGGTCGGCCACCTGCTTGCTCGTGTCCGGCCTGCTCATCCCGGGGCGATCATGGCACGACGGATCAGATCGAGGCTCGGCTGACCGTCACCGGGATGCCGTTGAGCACGGACGTCCCGCTGATCCAGTCGATCTCCGCTTCATCGGTGAGGACGTTGCTGTTGATGCCGGGGTGGCGCTGAGCCACCCCCAGTCGTACGCCGTCGGCAGTGTGACCCCATCCGTGCGGAACGCTGACCACTCCGGGCCGGATGGCGTCGGTGATCTCCACCGGGACGTCGATCCGCCCGACTCGGCTGACCAACGTGGCCGGTTCGCCGTCGACGAGGCCGAGCCGTTCGGCGTCGTCGGGATGGATGTGCATCGTGCAGCGCGGCTTGCCCTTCACGAGCACCTCGACGTTGTGCATCCACGAGTTGTTCGATCGCAGATCCCGTCGCCCGATCAGCACCGTCTCGGGGAGCGGGGCGGTGAGCACGCCTGCGAGCCGTCGCATGTCGGTGATCATGAGCGGAGGCGCCAGCTCGATCATGCCGCTCGGCGTGCGCAGCGCCTCGGGGAGACGAGGCCGGAGTGGACCGAGGTCGATGCCGTGCGGCGCGGCGATGAGGTCGTCCAACGTCAGGCCGTACGGTCCGGTGCGCAGCATCATGTCCACCATCCGCGCCGGCCCGGTGCGACCGGTGGCAAGCACGGCGGCCCGCACGTCGTCGTGGGCGTGCTTGGCCACAGCCTCGTACGCACGATCGTCGATGATCGACGGCTCGGCGTCGGGCGTGCCCTCGGCGACCAGCGCGAGCTTCGCCAGCACCTCCCACTCGTCGAGCTGATCGTCGTCGAGCGGCAGCACGGGGTCGGACCAGTTGGCCACGTTGCGCAGCGACATGCCACTGAGGACGATGTCGTAGTGGGCCTTCTGCAGCGCGGAGGGCACCGGCAAGATCACGTCCGCGTGCCGCGTGGTCTCGTTGACGTACATGTCGACGGCGACCATGAACTCCAGCGACGACAGCGCGGCGTCGAGGCGAGCGGAGTTCGGGGTCGACAGCACCGGGTTGCCGGCGATGCAGACGAAGCCGCGCAGCTGCCCGTCGCCCGGCGTGTCGATCTCCTCGGCCAGGGCGGCGACGGGGAACTCGCCGTGCGCTTCCGGCAGGCCGCGCACCCGGGTGTGGCGACGATGGATCGTCGTGCCCTTGCCACGTCCGCCCGCGCCGCGCGTGTTGGACGAACCGACTGCGGGTTTGGCGAACATCGCCCCGCCGGGTCGATCGAGGTTGCCGGTGACGATGTTGAGCACGTCGACGAGCCAGCTGGCGAGCGTGCCGAACGCCTGCGCGCACGTGCCCATCCGGCCGTAGACCGCCGCCGTGGGTGCACCGGCGAGGCGGTGGGCGAGGTCGTGGATCATGGGCGCGGCGACGCCCACTGCGTCGGCGACCGCCTCGGGGCTGAACGGCTCCACCGCTGCTGCGACCTCATCAATGCCCGCCACCAGCCCCGCGACGGCGCCGAGGCGCACCAATCCGTCGGCGAACAGCACGTGGACCAGTGCTGCCAGCAGCAGCGCGTCGGTGCCCGGACGGATGGGCACCCACTCGCTCGCCATCTCCGCGGTGCGCGTCCGGCGCGGGTCGACCACGACGAGGGTGCCACCCCGTGCGACGAGTCGCTCGAGGCGTCCCGGCCAGTCGGGTGCCGTCGCCAGGCTGCCGTTCGACGCGAACGGGTTGGCCCCGAGCATGAGCAGGAAGTCGGTGCGGTCGACGTCGGGCACGGGCAGCGTGAACGTGCCGAACATCAGTCCCGTCGAGATCTCCTTCGGTCGTTGATCGACGGTGCTGGCCGAGAACACGGCGGGGGTGCGCAGCGCACGCACGAGGTAGCGCAGGTACAGCATCGAGCCGAGGTTGTGCCCGCTCGGGTTGCCGAAGTAGCCGGCGACGGCACCACGCCCGTGCCGTTCCACGACACCGCTCAGCCCGTCGGCGACGACGCGCCACGCCTCGTCCCACGACACCTCGTGGAAGCCGCCGTCCTCGCCGCGCACGACCGGCCGGCGCAGCCGGTCCGGGTCCTCGTGCAGGTGGCGGAGCGTCGACCCCTTCGGGCAGAGGAACCCCCCGCTGAAGACGTCGTCTCGATCGCCGCGGATGCGAACGACCTCCTCACCCCCCGCCTCCGCCGGTCGCAGGGTGATCTCCAGTCCACACGTCGCTTCGCACAGCGGACACGTGCGGAAGGCGAGCCGAGTCGATTCGGTCATGCCGCCACGATACGGCCTCGGCGTCACTGCAAGTGAATGCAGATTCGGCAAAGTCAAGCGCTCTGATCGCGATGAAACGTTGTTCTCGTGGTTTGACAGGGGGAGTGTGGTGAACACAGAATCGGATCATGACGCGACCACTCGCCGACATCCGGGTGCTCGACCTCACGCGCGTGCTGAGCGGTCCGCATGCGGGACGCACGCTTGCCGATCTCGGTGCCGACGTCGTCAAGGTCGAACCGCCCGATGGCGACGTGACGCGGTTCGCCAACCCGCGCGTCGGTGGCCTGTCGACGTACTTCGTCCAGCAGAACGTGGGGAAGCGGAACATCAGCATCGATCTGTCGAGCGCCGAGGGCACCGAGCTGGTCCTGTCGCTGGCCGAGCAGTGCGACGTCCTGCTCGAGAACTTCCGGCCCGGCGTGATGGCCAAGCTCGGGCTCGGCTACGAGGTCGTCGCGGCACGCAACCCCCGGCTGATCTACGCCTCGATCTCCGGCTACGGGCAGACCGGTCCGTGGGCGCACCGGCGGGCCTATGCAGCAACTGTCGCTGCAGAGGTCGGCCTGACCAAACGACAGGGCGACGCGCGCGGCGGGGTGCACCGCACCGATCCGCACAGCCACGCCGATGTCTACACGGGCATGGAGTGCGTGATCGGCGTGCTCGCGGCGTTGCACCGCCGCGAGCGCACGGGGGACGGCGATCACATCGATGTGGCGATGGCGGCAACGATGCTGTACGTCAACGAGTTCGTCCACGACGAGCTGTGGGATCGAGACGTTCCTGCGGACCAGGTGCGCAGCTTCGGCACCGACCAGTTCCCCGTCGTCACCGCGGCGAACGGTGACGTCGTCGCCATCGCAGCCAGCCCGGTTCCGCCGGGCACGTTCGAGCACTTCGTCGCGGCCATGGGGCGTCCCGATCTGCTGGACGACGAGCGCTTCGACGGTGTGGCTGCGCGGATCCGCAACCTCGGCGACCTGGACGAGGCGATGCGCGCCTGGGCATCGACGATGCCCTCCGCCGTCGAGATCGAGCGGGCACTGGAGCCTGAGGGCTTGGCAGCCGGCCAGGTGCGCAGCACGCGGGAGCTGGCCGCCACGGAGTGGGCCGTCGATCGCCGCGCGGTGGTCGACGTGGACGACCGTGCCGGCGGGGTGGTGCGAGTGTCGAACTCACCGTGGCGCTTCCGCAACGCGCCGGCCGACGTCGTCGGCCAGCCGCGCTACCGAGGCGAGGACAACCGCGACGTGCTGAGCGACCTCCTCGGTCTGGGCGACCGAGAGATCGACGAGCTCGAAGCTGCAGGCGTGCTGTCGTCGAGGCTGCCGGTGCAGCGATGACGTCGATCTCCGTCGACGACCTCCGGTCGGATGCACGTGCGTGGTTGGCGGCGAACCGGGATGCAGCGCCGCGCGACTTCGGCCCGATCTGCCCACCGGAGCTGATGGAGGCCGCCCGCGGTTGGCAACGGCGCGTCCACGAGGCCGGCTTCGCCGGCATCCACTGGCCGGTCGAGCACGGCGGTCGTGGGCTCACCGCCGATCACAACGCGGCCTGGCAGCTCGAGTGCGCCCTGGCCGGCGTGCCGCCGGTGCTCAACATGGTGGGGCTCGTGCTCGCCGGGGGAGCGCTGCTGCGGTACGGCACACGGGAGCAGCAGGCGGTGCACCTGCGCGCCACGCTCGCGGCCGAGCACGTCTGGTGCCAGCTCTTCAGCGAGCCGGGCGCCGGGAGCGACCTCGGCAGCCTGACCACCAGGGCCGAGCGCGACGGCGACCGCTTCGTGGTCAACGGGCAGAAGGTGTGGTGCAGCGGGGGCCGGGCGAGCAACTGGGGCATCCTCATGGCGCGCACGAACCGTCAGGTGGCCAAGCACCAGGGCATCACGTTCTTCGCGATCCCGATGGACCTCCCCGGCATCGAGATCCGTCCGTTGCGCCAGATGACCGGCGAGGCGGAGTTCGACGAAGTGTTCCTCACCGACGTCGAGCTGACGTCCAACCACGTGCTCGGGCCGATCGACGGTGGGTGGAACGTCGGCATGGCGGTGCTGACGAACGAGCGCGGGCACGTCGGCACCACCGTCCTCGGCCTCGAGCGTCGTCTCGCGGCGATGGTGGCGATGGCGGCGGACCGCGAGCTCGATGCCGGCCGGCGCCAACGCCTGGCTGCGCTCTACTCGCGTGGCTTCGCCTTGAAGGCGTTGGCCGAGCGACAGGGCCCGATCGCCTCGACGGCCGCGTCCTTGATGAAGCTGGGCATCACCGAGGTGCAGTTCGAGATGTCGATGCTGCGCGGTGAGATCCGTGGAGCGAGCGCGCAGCTCGACGGAGCAGAGGCGGCCGCGATGCTCGCTGCACCGGGTGGTCGCATCGCCGGCGGGACCAGCCAGGTGCAGCGCAACCTCATCGCCGAGCGCCTCCTCGGCCTGCCGCGCGAGCCGAAGCCCTGAGTCACACGGGCGTCAGCGCAGCGCGTGTTCGGCGACCGCGGTGACGATCCGGTCGCGGACGCCGATCGGGAACTCGTGACCCATACCGTCGATGATCATCAGCGCGGCGCCGGGGACCGCCGCAGCCGTGGCGCGGCCGCCGTCGGCCGGCACGAGCGAATCGTTGGCGCCGTGGATCACCAACGTGGGGACGTGCACGTCGGCGAGCGCACGGGTGCGGTCGCCCGTCGCCATGATCGCAGCGGCGAGTCGCCGCTTGCCCTGGGGGTAGTCGCTGCGATCGAGTGCGGCGGTCGCTCGGCGGCGCGCGGCATCCTCGTCGTACGGGAAGCCGCCTCCGGCGAACACCCGCCCGCCGGCGACGGTCGCCTCGATGGCCTCGTCCCGGGAGTCGGCGCGCATGGCCGAGAGCGATGCCGCTGACGCCTCGGCTGTGGGCCCCGGCAGCGTCGGATCTCCGGTCGTCGACATGATCGAGCACAGCGAGCGGACGCGCGCCGGGTGCCGGATCGCGATGGCTTGCGCAACCATCCCGCCCATCGACGCCCCGACGACGTGCGCCGCTTCGATGCCCAAGGCGTCGAGCAACCCGACGGCGTCGTCGGCGAGGTCGTACAGCGTGTACGGAACGGTGGTGAAGTCGCCACGACCGCACGCTCGAAGGTCGGGCTCGATGCCGTCGAGCTTCGACGACAACCCGACGTCGCGGTGGTCGTAGCGGATCAGGAAGAAGCCGCGGCGGACGAACGCGTCGCAGAAGGATTCGTCCCAGGCGTCGAGCTGCATTCCGAAGCCCATCTCCAGCAGCAGCGCGGGGTCGGAACGGGAGCCTCTCGTCTGGTAGCAGAGCCGCAGTTCGCCGACGGCGGCGACGCCGTTGTCGACCTCGACGGGCGCAGCTTCGGTGTCCGGTGGTCGGTTCATGTCAGGGAGCTCCTCAGCGGATGACGTCGCGGCGGCGGAGATCGGCGATGACGTCGTCGCCGAGACCGATCATCTGGAGCACCTCGTCGGTGTGCTGGCCGAGACCGGGCGCAGGACGACGGACCTCGGCGGGCGTCGCCGACATCTGCACGAGCGGGACGAGCCCGCGCATCCGGCCGAACTTCGGGTGGTCGTACTCGGTGATGTACCCGTTGGCGAGGACGTGCTCGTCGTCCCACATCTCGTCGACGAACTTCACCGGCACGCAGGCGACCCCGTGCTCGGCCAGCCTGGCGGTGATCTCCGCCGTGGTGGCGGCGGCGAAGATCGGCTCGCAGGCCGCCTGCAGCGCTACGGCGGCATCGATCGTTCCGGCTGCTTCGAAGCCCGGCTGGAGGGATGCGTCGCGCACTCCCAGCGCCTCGCAGAAGCCGGCCTTGGCCGAGCTGGCGTTGACGGCGACGAACCCGTCGCGCACCCGGTAGCTGCGTTCGTACGTGCTGCCCGGGCGCATGTCGGTGCGCGACGGTCCACGGGTCGTGTCGCCGTCTTTCGCCGCTTGCGCGTAGTTCGCGGCGTCGATCGCGGCGAACGTCTCGTCGAGCGAGGCGCCGCGTGCGCGGGCGTCGGCCAGCACGTCCAGTCGGCGGCCGCGCGGCTCGGCGTCCATCGCCACGATCTCGCTCATGTTCGCGGATTGCAGGAACAGCGCCGCCAGCAGCGAGCTCGTCGTCAGCGACTGGCCCTCGCCTGTCCGCTCGCGGTGCACGAGCGCGGCGGAGATGCCGAACGCGACGGCCAGTGCGGCGACCATCTCGGTGGGGATGAACGCGAGCATCTGCGGCAGGCCGTTGCGGATGCCCTGGTTCGACGTCTGCATCCCGCTGAGCGCCTGAACCGTCACGTCGTCGACGGGCAGCCCAGCGAGCGCGCCCTGCTTGCCGAGCCGGGTCATGTCACAGCAGATGATCGACGGGTTCACGGCCCGCGCCGATTGGTCGTCGATCCCCAGTTGCTCGGGAACGCCGAGCGGGTAGTTGGTGATGATCACGTCGGCCCAGCGGATCAGGCGCTCGCGGATCTCCGCCGCCTCGGCCGATTGCAGGTCGACGGCGATGCCGCGCTTGCCGCGGTTGCGGTACTGGAAGACCCGGCTCTCGTGTGGGATCACCGACTTGTAGTTGCGCCACGGTTCGCCGTCGAGCGGCTCGACCTTGATCACGTCGGCGCCCATCTCGGCGAGCAGCGTCGCCGCGTGTGCGCCGCCGATGCGCACCGTCACATCGAGGACCTTGACGTGCTCCAGTGCTCCGGCCACGCCTCGATGGTACGCCTGCACGGCGACAAATTCAAATGGAAGTTGAAAATCTCTGGACGTGTCGGACCAGCTCGTACTATCTTTCAAATCAAGGTCGAAAATCAGGAGGGGCGTTCGATGGGACAGTCGCCGGAAGCATCACCCGGATCATCGCCGGAGATCAGCACGGAGATCGCCGCGATCCGCGAGCGCTACGCGCAGGAACGCGCCAAGCGACTGCGCCCCGAGGGCAAGAAGCAGTACCGCTCGCTGACCGGCGAGATGGCGTCGTTCCTGGAAGATCCGTACACGCCGCGGGTCGAGCGCGAACCGGTGTTCGACGAGGTCGAGGTGGCGGTGCTGGGCGGCGGCTGGGGCGGCCTGCTGTGCGCGGCGCGCCTTCGCGAGATCGGCGTCGATCGCCTCCGGGTGGTGGAGAAGGGCGGCGACTTCGGCGGCACGTGGTACTGGAACCGCTACCCCGGCGCCGGCTGCGACACCGAGGCCTACATCTACATGCCGTTGCTCGAGGAGACCGGATACATCCCCTCGCAGAAGTACGTGCTGGCCGGCGAGATGCTCGAGCACGCGCAGCGCATCGGCAACCACTTCCGCCTCTACGACGACGCCCTGCTCGGCACGAGCGTCACCGATCTGCGGTGGAGCGACGACGATCAGCGATGGACGATCTCCACCGATCGTGGCGACCGCTTCCGCGCTCAGTTCGTCTGCATGACGATGGGCCCGACGACGAGCCCGAAGCTGCCTGGCATCCCCGGCATCGAAGACTTCCGGGGCCACATGTTCCACACGATGCGGTGGGACTACGACTACACCGGTGGCGGCCCCGAAGGTGAGCTCACCAACCTGCACGACAAGCGCGTCGCGGTCATCGGCACCGGAGCCACCACGATGCAGTGCGTCCCGCCGCTGGCGCAGGACTCCGAGCACCTGTACGTCTTCCAGCGCACGCCATCCGCGGTCAGCGAGCGCAACAACGCGCCGACCGACCCAGGGTGGGCCACGAGCCTGCAGCCCGGGTGGCAGCGCGACCGGATGCGCAACTTCTCGGCCTTCATCGAGGGGCGTCCGGTCGAGACGGATCTCGTCAACGACGGGTGGACGTCCATCTTCCGCGCGCGCAGCACGGGCACGTCGCCCGGGGTGCTCGACGAGGTGCTCGACTACCGCAAGATGGAGGAGGTCCGCGCGCGAGTGGACGCGCTGGTCGAGGACCCGGAGGTGGCGGCGGCGCTGAAGCCGTGGTACCGAGCACTGTGCAAACGACCCACGTTCCACGACGAGTACCTGCAGACGTTCAACCGCCCGAACGTCACGCTCGTCGACACGAATGGTGAGGGCGTCGAGCGGATCACCGAGCACGGCATCGTCGCCAACGGTGTCGAGCACGCCGTCGACTGCATCATCATCGCCACCGGCTTCCACGTGGCGATGGCCCACCCGAAGCGACTCGGCTACGAGGCGCACGGCCGCAACGGCCAGCCGCTCGCCCAGAAGTGGCGGCAGGGGATGGTCACCCTGTACGGCACGCAGGTGCCGGACTTCCCCAACCTGTTCCTGATCGGTGGCATCTCCCACGTCGGCATCGACTCCAACCAGACGCACGTGCTCGACGTGCAGAGCCGCCACGTGGCACGCATCGTGCGCCGTGCTCGTGAGGTGGGCGCGACCACCATCGACGTCACCGAGTCAGCATCGGCGGACTGGGCCGAGCAGGTGTACCAGGCGTCGCGAGCGAACTTCGACTTCCTCATCTCGTGCACACCCGGCTACTACAACAACGAGGGCCAACCGAACGTCGAGGCGATGCGCCGCAACGGCTCGTACTCGCCCGGCATCAGCCACTTCAACGACATCATCGACGAGTGGGCCGACGACGGGATGCCGGGACTGCTGCTCGACGGCGTGCCGGCTGAGCGCCTGGCCGTGCAGCCGCAGCGGGTGTCGACCTGAGCTCGTTCGCGCCCGCCTCCGGTCGATCCGTAGGCTGCGAACCGGAGGTCGTGGCGCACGCATGACGAAGATCCACAACCAGGACCAGCTCATCGATGCGGCCGCGAAGGTGTTCGCGGAGAAGGGCTACGAGGCAGCGCGCCTGCAGGACATCGCGGCCGAGGTCGGCGTCCTCCAAGGCAGCCTCTACTACCACATCGGCAGCAAGGCCGGTCTGCTGCGCATGGTTCGCGTGCGTCGCTTCACCACCATCACCGATCGCATCGGCGAGATCGCCGCCGGAGCGGGAACGCCGCAGGCCAAGCTGCACGCGGCGATCGGCGCGCACCTCCATCACATCGGCCAGTACCTCAACGAGTCGCAGCAGTGGTTCACCAACCCGGCCAACCCGGGCCGCACGAAGGCAGAGCAGGCGGAGGACCACGTGCTGACGACCGGCTACCGCGCCAACTGGGCGACGATCCTGCGCGAAGGCATCGACAGCGGAGCGTTCCGCCCCGAGCTCGACATCTCGATGACGGTCCTGTCGATCCTCGGGATGTTCAACTGGCTGCCCAACTGGTTCGCCCACGGCGGTCGGTTCACCATCGACGAGGTCGTCGACGCCCAGTACGACCTCGTGCTGCGAGCGATCAGAACCTGAGGCTGGGGGCGACCTGTTCGAGCTGCTGCAGCTGGAGCTCGAAGTCGCCGGTCACCGGCATCAGCACGACGTGGTCGGCGCCGGCTGCGATGTGCGCGTCGACGAGCGTGGCGACGTCGGCTCCGTTCCCGTAGCCGACGATCTCGTCGAGCACCGTGTCGGCAGCGGCGAGCACATCGGCCTCGGCGAACCCGAACCTCACGAGGTTCGCCGCGTACGGCGAGCCGGGGAAGCTGAGCAACCCCGACAGCACCGCCTGGGCAACGGGCTTGGCGCCGGCGCGATCCTCGCCGACGACGAGCGTGACGCCCACGACGAGCAGGCCATCCGGACCGAGGGCGTCGCGAACGGTGGTGGTGAACGACGGCGGCACGATCACCGGGAAGGCGCCGTCCGCCGCGGTGCGGGCCAGCTCGAGCATCTTCGGGCCGTGTGCGCCCAGCACGCACGCGTACGGCGCGTCGAGCGGTGCCACGACGGGCGTTGGTTGCCGCATCTGCGCGAGGTAGTCGCGAAGGTTGGTCAGCGGCTTGTACTCGCGGCCGACCGCGGCCGCCTGGTACGGGTAGCCGGCGCCGAGCCCGAGCACGAAGCGGCCGGGGTGCGCGTCGGCGATCTGCGCGGCCGCAGCGTGCGCGATCTGCGGGGCGCGCGCCCAGATGTTGGCGATGTCGGTGCCGAGCGTGATCCGCTCGGTCGCCGCGAGCAGCATCGCGATCTGGACGAACACGTCCTTGCCACCGATGTCCTCGTTCGTCCACGCCGCGCCGAAGCCGGCACGTTCGAGGCGGCGGATGGCGTCGAGCTGCACGGCGGTCGCCGGCAACTGCGGCACACCGACCTGGGGGATGTGCGCACCGACCCGACCCAGCGCTCGGCGTGCCTCGTCAACACGTTCGGACATCTGCTGCTCCCTCTGGGACCTCGTGGGGTGCCGGCGCTGGCGCGCGCCCGCCGTCGGCGTGACTGTAGCGACGTGATCCCGAAAATTCAATCGAAGTTTGAAACTGCCGAGGAGCAGTCTGCGCACCCGGTGGTACTGTCCGCGAGGTGAGTGCGGCGTGAATCCACGGAGGGCCGGAGCTGGTGGCGCGAGCGGCCGAAGCGTGCCCACGTTGCATGCTGTGGCGCAGGCAGCCGGCGTCTCCACGGCGACCACGTCGAAGGCGCTGAACGGCATCTCGGTGTCACCGGAGAACCTCGCCAAGGTGCTCGCTGCCGCGGAAGCGCTGGGCTACGTGCCCAACGAGGCAGCGCGAGCCATGCGCGGCGGGCGCACGTCGACGATCGGCATCGTCGTGCACATGGACATGAACCCGAACACCGAGCTGATGGCGGTGCTCCACAGCCAGATCAGCGACTTCGAGCAGCGCGGCTACAGCGTGCTGCTGTCGGTGGTCGGAGGTGATGCGGACGTCAACGGCTTGCTGCGCCGGCTGCTCGAGCGGCGCGTCGACGGACTCGCCTATTGGAACGCGTTCGGCTCGACGTCGCTGAGCGGGTACCGCCGCGCCGGCATCCCCGTGCTGGCGGTCGGCTACCGCGACGAGTCGTGCTCGTGGCTGCCGCTGATCACCGTGGACGGCTCGGGCGTGTTCGACGTCATCTACAGCCGGTTGAAGGCGCTCGGTCACCGCAAGGTGGCCGAGGTCAGCCCCGGCCAGACCCTGCAGATGCACACGACGGCGGCGCGTCATCACGGGATCCACTACGAGAACCGTCTGATCGGCTTCGATCCGGACAGCGTGCGCACGTTCGTCGAGTCGTTGCGCTCGGAGATGGATCCACCGACGGCGCTGTTCGCCACCTACGCCAGTGCGGTGCAGATCCTGGCCGCGTGCGAGCAGCTCGGGATCCGCGTGCCCGAGGACCTGTCCGTCGTGTCGATGACGGATTCCGACGGCGCAGCGCTGCTGCGCACACCGCTGAGCGCCCTGCGGATGGACTACGAGCGGCTCGGTCACGCGACGTCGCAGGCGATGTTCGAGGCGATGGACGGCAAGGAGATCGCCGACGTCATCCTGCCGGACTGCCTGACCTGGATCGAGCGTTCGTCGCTCGGTCCGGCCTCGCACGCGCACGTCTGAAGCGGGATGGGTTAAACGTTACAATTCTTTCCTCGAGGCCTTGCGGCGGTGTGCTTAAACGATTAAGTTCGCCTGAGACGGATGTCACCCCGTGACTGCAGCCGTCGACATGAACGAGCTTCCCCGCACATCGCACCGGCGAAAGGCAACCTCCCATGAAGATCGGCGTCTACTTCAACTGGCAGAACCACGAGGACTGGGGCCGCTTCCTGGCCAAGGACACCGGCCCGATGATCAAGTCCGACCAGGAGGTCTACGACGAGGAGATCGCTCTGGCGTGCCTCGTCGAGCCGCTCGGCTACGACTCGTACTGGGCCATCGACCACTACTTCACGCCGTACGGGATGACCGGCGGAGCGCTCGGCAACCTGCAGTTCATGGCCGGCAAGACCAGCCGCATCGACATGGGCACGATGGTCACCGTGCTGCCGTGGTACGACCCGCTGATCGTGGCCCATCAGATCAGCGTGCTGGACAACATGCTCGGCGGTCGCCAGCTGACGCTCGGTCTCGGCCGCGGCGCCTCGATCCGCGAGTTCGACCCGTTGCGCATCCCGATGGGCGACGCCCGCGGTCGCTACAACGAGACGCTCAACGTGCTGCGCCGCTCGATGGAGAACGAGTGGTTCTCCAACGAGGACGGCGAGTTCTTCCCGTTCACCGAGACGTCGATCCGGCCGGCCTACCGCAACCCGCAGCGCTTGCTCGAGCGGCTGCGCGTGGCGTGGACGAGCCCCGAGACGCTGCCGCTCGCAGCCAACAACGGCCTCGGGATCCTGATGACGAACCAGAAGAGCTGGGAGGAGTACCGCGAGGACCTCCTGTCCTTCAACGCCATTCGCGCCGAGCACGGCTGGGCACCCACCCAGCCAACGGTCGTCGTGCGCGCCACCTGCTTCGAGACGGAGGAGGAGAGCTGGGACGCGATGGCCCGGTACACCGTCGAGGCGGGCGAGAGCAGCTCCAACCACTACAAGTTCGCCGAGAGCACGCGGTTCGCTGCGACGAAGGGCTACGAGTCCTACGCCGCGCTCGGGGCAGTCGCGTCGATGAGCGACGATCAGGTCATCGAAGCCACCGCTCGCCCGCAGGCGTGGGGCACGCCCGATCAGGTCTACGAGAAGCTGAAGTTCATCCAGGGCATGACCGGCGCCGAGGAGTTCGTGCTCAACTTCAAGTTCGGCACGATGCCGGCGGAGACGGCCGAGCGGTCGATGCGCCTGTTCGCCGCTGAGGTCCTGCCCCGGCTGCACGCGCTGCCGGCCTCGCTGGACCTCACCCCGTCCGCTGCTCCCGCAGGTGTCTGAGGTGCGACAGGTCCAGGCGATCGTCGGCCTGCCGCGAGTCGCCACCGAGACGCGGATGACCATCCGCGGCGAGGTGATCCGCGGTGACCAGCGCGGGCGCACCATCGGGTTCGCCACCGCCAACCTCGCCCTGCCGGCTGATGGGATCCGCCCGCATGACGGCGTGTTCGCCGGGTACATCCACCTGCCCAACGGCAGCGTCTACCCGGGCGCCGTCTCCATCGGACGACGCACGACGTTCTACGGCGACGACGGCGTCCTGCTCGCCGAGGCGCACCTGCTCGGGTTCGAGGACGACCTCTACGGCGCGATCATCACCGTCGAGCTCGTCGGGTGGTTGCGCGGCCAGGTGCGCTTCGAGAGCATCGAGGAGCTCTGCAGCCAGCTCGAGCGCGACGTGCTGCGTTGTGAGGACGTGCTGTCGACCTTCCCGCCGAGCGCGATCCCGCCGAGCGCGATCCCGGCGCGCGAACGAGCACGATGAGCGACGAGCTCGCCGTGCTCACCGAGCGCCGCGAGCGAGTGCTGCTGATCACGCTCAACCGGCCCGCGCAGCGCAACTCGATCGATGCCGCGCTGGCAACGCAGCTGGCGGAGTCGATCGCTCTCCTCGACGACGACCCCGAGCTCGGCGCCGGGGTGATCACCGGTGCAGGCGGCACGTTCTGCGCCGGCATGGACCTCAAGGCGTTCGCTCGCGGCGAGCGCATCTCCCCGTTCCTCGGGTTCGTTCGGCGCGGCAGCCGCAAACCGCTGATCGCGGCGATCGAGGGGTTCGCCCTCGGCGGTGGCCTGGAGCTCGCGCTGGCGTGCGACCTCCTCGTCGCCGCCGACGACGCCAAGCTCGGCATCCCCGAGGCGAGCGTCGGTCTGTTCGCCGGTGCGGGTGGCCTCGTCCGCCTGCCGGGCCGCGTCGGCTACGGCAAGGCGATGGAGATGGCGATCACGGCCGAACCGATCTCCGCTGCCGATGCCCTGATGTGCGGTCTGCTGACGCGCATCACCGAGCCCGGTGGGGCAACGGCCGCGGGGCTGGAGCTCGCGGCGCGAGTGGCTCGCAACGCACCCCTTGCCGTCGACATCTCCCTGCGGGTGATCCGTGGCGCACAGAGCGCCGGCGAGGACGCGGTGTGGCAGCTGCAGCAGGAGCTGTCCGGGGCGGTGATGTCGTCGAACGACGCCAAGGAGGGCCCGCGCGCCTTCCGTGAGAAGCGGCCGCCGGCGTGGACCGGCACCTGACGAGTCAGGTTCGATCGCGAGGCAGGCCGAGGGTTCGTTCGGCGATGGTGTTGCGCTGGATCTCGTCGCTGCCGCCGCCGAGGCGCATGCCGGGGTAGCCGCACACCAGCTCGGCCCACGCGTACGTGCCCCACTCGCCCGTGTCGGCCGTGAGGCGCGGCCCGAGCAGCTCGGACACGAGCGCGGCCACCTCCTGCAGCCAGTTCGAGTACGCCAGCTTGACGATCGAGCCCTCCGGCCCGGGCACGCCGGTGGCGCGACGGGTCTCGGCGGCACGAGCGGCGTTGAGCCCACGAAGCCGCGCGCTGGTGTGCACGGCTGCGATGCGCTGGCGGATCACCGGGTCGGTGTCGCGGCCGACGTGCCGCGCCAGCAGCGTGACCCTGCGGACCATGTCGTTGCCGCCCGCGCCACCGCCGCCGGCCGCCCGTTCGAAGCCGAGCGTCGTCATCATCGCCTGCCAACCGGTGCCGATCTCGCCGACGCGCGTGGTGTCGGGCACGTGCACGTCGCTGAAGAAGACCTCGTTGAACGACGAGCCGCCCGTCATCTGCCGCAGCGGACGCACCTCGATGCCCGGCGTGCGCATGTCGACGAGGAACGCCGTCATCGCCCGCTGGCGCGGCACGGCCGAGTCGGTGCGTGCGACCAGCCAGCCGAGGTCGGCGAACTGCGCGCCCGACGTCCACACCTTCTGCCCGTTCAGCACCCACGAGTCGCCGTCGCGCACGGCGCTCATCGAGATCGACCCCAGGTCCGATCCGGCACCCGGCTCGGAGAACAGCTGACAGCACATCAGGTCGCACCGTCGCAGTCCGCGCAGGTGGGCCAGCTTCTGCTCGTCGGTGCCGAGCGTGAGGATGGTCGGCGTGCTGATGCCGAGGCTGATCGTCACCGCTTCGTGCGGCGCCGGTGTGACGAACTGGCGCTCGAGGCGGGTGAACTCGCGCTCGTGGGCCGTGGTGAGGCCGGCGCCGCCGTGCTCGACGGGCCAGGCGATCGAGCCGTACCCGGCGTCGGACTTGTGCCGTTGCCAGTCGCGCAGGGCGTCGACGTGGGCACGCTCCTCGTCGCGGCTGAGGTTGTGGAACACGGCCACCGTGTCCGACCCCTGTCCCCAGCTGACCTCGGTCGCCGGCGGTCGGCGTCGGGCGTTCTCGTCGAGCCATGCAGCCGCGGCGGCGCTGAAGTCGGCGACGGAGATCATGCCGGTGCCCCGTACCCGAGGATGGCCTTGGTCTCCAGGAACTCCTCGAACCCGAACTCGCCCCACTCGCGGCCGTTGCCTGATCGCTTGTAGCCGCCGAACGGCGCGGCGAGGTCGTTGCCGGCACCGTTGATGTGCACGTTGCCGGTGCGCACCTGGCGGGCGAGCGAGCGGGCGCGCTCCGGGCTGCCCGAGACGTAACCGGACAGCCCGTAGTCGGAGTCGTTGGCGATGCGCACGGCGTCGTCGTCGTCCTCGTAGCCGATCATCACCAGCACCGGTCCGAAGATCTCCTCGCGAGCGATGGTCATGTCGTTGGTGACGTGTGAGAAGACGGTCGGCTGCACGTAGTAGCCGACGTCCAGACCGCTGGGCCGGCCCGGGCCGCCCGCCGCCAGGGTGGCGCCCTCCGCGATGCCGCGCTCGATGAGCTGCTGCACGCGATCGAACTGCACTGCGGAGACGACCGGTCCCATGCGCGTGGTCTCGCTCGACGGTTCACCGACCACCAGCGACTGCGCCGCTGCGGCCGCTAGGGCCGCGGCCTCGTCCATCCGTGCCGCCGGCACCAGCATGCGCGTCGGCGCGTTGCACGACTGGCCGGTGTTGGTGCACATGCGCAGCACATCGCGGGCGATCACCTCGTCGAAGTCGGCGTCGTCGAGGATGATGTCGGCGGACTTGCCGCCGAGCTCCTGGGTGACGCGCTTGACCGAGGGCGCTGCCGCACGAGCGACCTCGACACCGGCGCGCGTCGAGCCGGTGAAGGAGACCATGTCGACGTCGGGGTGCGACGAGAGCGCGGCACCGACGGTCGGCCCGTCGCCGTGCACGAGGTTGAACACGCCCGCCGGCACGCCGGCCTCGTGCAGGATCTCGGCGAAGACGATGGCGTTCAGCGGCGCGACCTCGGACGGCTTGAGCACCATCGTGCATCCGGCGGCGAGCGCCGGGCCGACCTTGCACACGATCTGGTTCAGGGGCCAGTTCCACGGGGTGATCAGCGCACAGACGCCGATCGGCTCGCGGACGATCAGCGTGCTGCCCTGTTCGCGCTCGAACTCGAACCGCTCGAGGACGGAGCGCACCGTCTTCAGGTGGGCCATGCCGATCGGGGCGTGTGCTGCCGTGGCCAGCCACCGCGGCGCGCCCATCTCCCGCGAGACGATGTCGGCGAGGTCGTCGAGGCGGGTGGCGAAGACCTCGATGATCCGGTCGAGCAGTGCCAGCCGCTCGGCCGTGGTCGTGCGTGAGAACGACTCGAACGCGCGCGCCGCGGCGGCAACGGCTCGGTCGACGTCGGCCGCCGTGCCGAGGCTGATCTCGGCGATCGCCTCCTCGGTGGCGGGGTTGACCACGGCCAGCGTGTCGGCCGACGACGGCTCGACCCAGCAGCCGTCGACGTAGAAGTGACGTGCGTGCTCCACGCGGTGCTCCCAACTCTGGCAACTCATGGGGTTGAAACGTTTCATCCCTGGTGGACGTCGACAAGGTATCAAGTCGCCCGGGGCGTTCCAAACGGACGTGCTCTGGCAGCTCGAATCCAAAAAGACATGGATCGGATGCAATCAAGCGCCGAGATGGGTAGCGTCGGCGGCATGTCTGCAGGCTGGAACTTCGCCGAGGTGTGGGAGCGGAACGCAGATCGGTTCGGCGATTCGCTCGTCCACGTGCAGGGTGATCGGACCTTCACCTGGACGCAGTTCGACCGCCGGGCCGACGGGATCGCGGCGACGCTGCTGGCCGACGGCGCCGGTCGGCAGGACAAGGTCGCCCACTACCTGTACAACTGCCCCGAGTACCTCGAGAGCATGTTCGGGATCTTCAAAGCCGGCCTCGTCCCGGTGAACACGAACTACCGCTACACCGACGACGAGCTCGCCTACCTGTGGGACAACGCCGACGCAGTGGCCGTCGTGTTCCACGGCTCGTTCGCCGAGCGCTGCGCGGCCATGCGCGACCGCACCCCGCGAGTGCGCACCTGGATCTGGGTGGACGACGGCTCCGGCGCGTGCCCGGAGTGGGCCGTTCCCTACGAGACGGCCGCAGCCGGCGCCAGCGGCAGGGTCGTGCCGTCGTTCGGCCGCAGCCCAGACGACCTGTACCTCCTCTACACCGGCGGCACCACGGGCATGCCCAAGGGAGTGATGTGGCGCCAGGACGACGTCATCGGCGTGCTCGACGCAGCGCAGCGCCGCCCGCTGCCGCCGTCGCCGGGGTGGGAGCAGTTCGAGGCGACCTATCCTACGCCGGGCCCACGCAACCTGCCCGCCGCGCCGTTGATGCACGGCACCTCGGCGTTCACGGCGATGTGGAACCTGTCGATCGGCGGCTCGGTCGTCACGGCGGTCGGTCGTCGCTTCGACGCCGTCGAACTGCTCGACACGATCGAGTCCCGCCGAGTGAACAGCATCTCCATCGTCGGCGACTCGTTCGCCAAGCCGGTGCTGCGGGCCCTCGACGCCGAGCCGGCGCGTTGGGACATCTCGTCGCTGCGCGTCATCTTCTCCAGCGGCGTGATGTGGTCGGCAGAGACGAAGGCCGGGCTGCTGCGCCACAACGCGCGGTTGATCATGGTGGACAGCCTCGGTTCCAGCGAGGCGATCGGGATGGCTGCCAGCACCACGACCGCGGACACCGCCGCATCGCCGTCGACGGCGGTGTTCCAGCTCGGCAAGAACACCAAGGTGCTCACCGAAGACGGCCGCGAGGTCGTGCCCGGCAGTGGTGAGCGTGGCCGAGTCGCCGTTCGCGGCCGGGCACCCGTCGGCTACTACAAGGACGAGGCGAAGTCGGCGGTGACCTTCGTCGTCATCGATGGCGATCGCTGGTCGATCCCGGGCGACTGGGCCGAGGTCAACACCGACGGCACCGTGCGCCTGTACGGACGGGGCAGCCAGTGCATCAACACCGGTGGCGAGAAGGTCTACCCGGAGGAGGTCGAGGAGGTGCTCAAGCTGCATCCGTCCATCGCCGACGCGGCGGTCGTCGGCGTGCCCGACGAGCGCTTCGGAGAGGCGGTGACGGCGCTCGTCGAACCGCACCCAGGGATGGTCGTCGACGAATCCGACATCGTCCGTCACGTGCGTCGGACGCTCGCTGCGTACAAGTCGCCGAAGCGGATCCTGACGGTGGGCACGATCGGGCGTGCGCCGAACGGCAAGCTCGACTACCGGCAGCTCAAGCTCGAAGCGCTCCGTCTGGTCGACCGGTCGTCCGACGGGTGAGTGGGCCCCGTTCGCTCTGGGAGCTGCGTTCGGCGGCTCGATAGCCTCGCGCCGTGCACGTAGCAACCTTGGTGGACATGCTCGAGTCGGGTCTCGCGGATCGGGTGGTACTGGATGGTGGTGAGCTCGGGTCGCTCACCGGTGAGCAGCTGACCGATCGGGTGCGGCGGGCGGCGGCGACCATCGATGCCGCCTCCGTCGTCTACGCCGGGGAGAGTCATCCTCTGCTGCCGGTGCCGTTGCTCGCGTCCGCGTGGCGCGGTGTGCCGTTCGTGCCGGTGAACTACCGGCTCGACGACGAGCAGCTCGCGGCGTTGATCGCTCGGCAGCCGGGTGCGTTGGTGCTCGGTGATGCACGCACGGTCGAGCGGTTGCGGGCCAAGGGCCTTGCCGCGACGGAGCTCGACGAGTGGCTGGCCACCGGGGCAGCAGCGGAGCCGTTGGACGTGCCGGCGGATGACGACGACGACGTGGCCATCGTGCTCTACACGAGTGGCACGACGGCCGAGCCGAAGGCGGCCTTGCTGCGCCACCGTCATCTCATGGCCTACCTGTTCGGGACGGTGGAGTACGCCGGTGCCGATGAGGACGAGGCAGTGCTCATCAGCGTGCCGCCGTACCACATCGCCGGTGTGGCCAACATGCTGTCCAACCTGTTCGCCGGGCGCCGGCTGGTCTATCTCGCGCAGTTCGAGCCGCAGGTGTGGTTGCGCACGACGCGTGACCTGCGCGTCACGCACGCGATGGTCGTGCCGACGATGCTGGCCCGGATCGTCGACGCGATCGAGCGTGGCGAACCGGCGCCGAGCGAGCTGCGTTCCCTGTCGTACGGCGGTTCGAAGTTGGCGACGAGCGTGCTCGAACGGGCGCTCGCGGCGCTGCCGACGACCGGCTTCGTCAACGCCTACGGACTCACCGAGACAGCGTCGACGATCGCGGTGCTCGGACCGGAGGACCACCGCGAGGCGGTGACGTCCGATGACCCGGCGGTGCGCCGTCGGCTCGGCTCTGCCGGTCGCGTCGTGCCGATGGTCGAGGTCGAGATCCGTGACGACGACGGCAACGTCGTCGCCCAGGGCGAGACGGGGATCCTGTATGTGCGCGGCGAGCAGATCGCCGGCGAGTACGCCACGGGCAGCCTGCTGGACGCCGATGGATGGTTCTGCACGCGTGACTCTGCGTGGCTCGATGACGAGGACTACCTGTTCATCGAGGGCCGCGCCGACGACACGATCATCCGCGGTGGCGAGAACATCGCGCCGGCCGAGATCGAGGATGCGCTGCACTCGCACGCCGCGGTGGACGACGTGTGCGTGGTGGGTGTGCCCGACGAGGAGTGGGGTCAGCGCATCTGGGCCGCCGTCGTGCTGCGCGAAGGCGCCGACGCCGACCCCGAGGAGCTGCGTGAGCACGTGCGAGCGCGGCTGCGCGGCAGCAAAACTCCCGACACGATCGTGCTCACCGACGCGCTGCCGCGTACCCCCACCGGCAAGCTCCTGCGACGCGTCGTGCTCGAGCAGATCCAGCACGACCAGACGAGCTGAGGCTGCTTCAGCCGCCGCTCCGCCGGCGGCGGAAGGCGGCGGCCTTCACCCGGTTCTGACACGTGACCGAGCAGAACCGCCGGCTGGCGTTCTTCGACGCGTCGAGGAAGACGCGCTCGCAATCCGGCGCGGCGCAGGTGCCGAGGCGCTCGTGGTGGTCCGGGATCAACCTCGCCAGACCCTCCGCACAGATCGCTGTCCACATCGGCACGAGTGCGGCGTCGGACGGGTGGTGGTGCAGCCGCCAGCGGTTGCCTTCCTTGGCGAGGTGCGGATGCGCGGGATGCTCGGCCAAGAGCACGTTCAGCTTCGCGGCCGCCCGATCGACGTCGCGCGCATCGAGTGCGACGAACACGTCGTGCAGCAGGCCGGCCAGGCCGACGAACCCGGGCGCGTCACGCGTCCGCAGCGCCGCGAGCGACGGCGGATCGATGGCGAGGACATCTCGAAGCACGGCGATCGCTGCCTTTGCCGAGGGCGGCTCGTCGTCCAGCGCGAGCTCGTTGATCAACTCGACGGCCACCACCGCACCCGTCGACTCGTAGCGTTCGTCACTGTCGAACAGGCCTTGACCAGTCACCGATCAGTCACTAACGTCGTCACCATCGAAACAACGTACACCAGTCACGCACTTCGTCCGGCTGCCACCGCCGATCTCGATGCGATCGCAGCCATCTGGCACGCCGGATGGCCCGACGGTCACCGGGGCCACGTGCCCCAGCCGCTCGAGCGACACCGCACGCTCGATCATCTCCGAGCAATGATGGCCTCGCGCATCGACGGCGCCGTGGTTGCGTCGATGGACGAGACGATCGTCGGGTTCATCGTCGTGCACGACGACGAGCTCGAGCAGATGTACGTGGACACCGCCGCCCGAAGCAGCGGCGCGGCCGCGGCGCTGCTGTCGGCCGGAGAACGATCGATCGCGCGGCATCACTCATCGGCGTGGTTGGCGGTGGTCGCCGGCAACCACCGCGCTCGCCGGTTCTACGAGCGCAACGGCTGGCGCGACGACGGCCCGTTCGACCACCACGCCGAGATCGAAGGAGGCACGTTCGTCGTGCCATGCCGCCGCTACGTGAAGGCGCTGCAGCCGTGACGGGACGGGACACCGGCCGCGCCGAGCCGTCCAACGAGCACGTCGACGCGGTCCGCGCCGCGTGCATGGCATTGCCCGAGGCGCGTGAGGAGCTCGCTTGGGTCGGCACGCGCTGGTGCATCCGCACGAAGAACTTCGCCCACGTGGTGCACATCGAGGACGGCTGGCCGCCCGCCTACGCGCGCGCCGCCGGCAGCGACGGGCCCGTGGACGTCGTCACGTTCCGTTCGTCCGGTGATGAGCTCGAAGCGCTGCGTCACGCCGGCCCGCCGTTCTTCTGGCCGGGCTGGTTCCCCAACCTGATCGGTGTCGTCCTGTCCGCGGACACCGACTGGGTCGAGCTGAACGAACTGCTCGTCGAGAGCTGGTGCGTCCTCGCCCCGAAGCGACTGGTGGCGCAATTCCGACCACCAGCGGTGTGACCGCTCTCAGCCCGGCAGCGGGAACGGGGTCGGGTCGATGAAGCGTCGCAGCACGTTGCCGGTGATCCGCGAGACGTTGTTCTCGTAGCCGTCGTGGCTGAGGCTGCCGGCCCACGCGATGGAGCCGACCGAGAAGACGGCACCACCGTTGTCGGTCTCGAAGAACACCATGTCGGCGCGGATCGGGTCCTGGGTCCGCTTCGGATCGGGCAGGGTGTCGAGGATCGACGAGACCATCAGGTCGTAGAGGTTGCTGTGCCCGCCCGACGACGCCAGCACGACGCTGTGCGGCGGCGAGCCCTTGGTGACGTCGTGGCGATCGATCTCGTAGCCGGCAGCGCCGCCCTGGAGGATGCCGAAGTTGCCGATCCGCTCGTCACCGACGCCATCGAACACCCACGACACGCGCTCCTCGCGACTGGCTGGTGACCTCGTGTACCACGTGCACTCGTCGAAGCCCTGGGTGATGAAGCCGACGCCGATGGTGGCGTTCTCGGATCGTCCGATGTTGCGCCACAGCCCACCCGGCAGACCGGACGTGCTGAAGAGACCTTCGGCGTGGTTCACTCGCCACAGGTTGTCCTGGCCCGGCCGCCGCACCTCGGTCACGTCCATCCGGTGCGTCGGGATCTCGGCGGCCGAGTAGAAGCCGTTGCCGCCGAGGTACATCAGCCGCCCGCCGGACCCGGTGAAGGCCTCGAAGGCGTCGAGCTCGGCGCGGGTGAGGTACTCCGGGTGCGTGCCGGTGATGGCCACCCGGTACGGGTTGAACGCCGCTGCGCCCTCGACGTGGAGGTCGTCGTCGGTGATCACGTCGGCGATGAAGCCCTGTGCGTCGAGCCAGTCAGCGGTCATCAGGTCTTCGCAGAACTTGTACATGCGGCCCGTGGGGCGGAAGTTGGTGACCGGCCGGTTCATGCTCGAGTAGATGACCGGGCTGCCGTCGCGATGGACGTCGTAGGTCGACTTGCCGAGCTCGGGCATCGTCAGCAGCAGGAAGTCGGTGCTGTCGAGCACGGTGAGGCGACCGTGGGCCAGCTCGTTGAACTGTGCGGTCACGCGCAGGTGCATGTTGGCGTACGCGCCGTACGTCGTGGTCGGGATGACGTAGGCGATGTCGCGCTCGTCGCCCGAGCGCGGTCGCACGACGAACGGCACGAACCACTCCGGTGTGCTGTCGTCGACCGGCTGCAAGCGCAGCGCGTAGCAACCGCTCGGCAGGTCACCCGGGACGTCGTAGGTGTGCGACGTGGGCCAGCCCGCATCGGCGAGGTCGTCGTCGTGGAAGTGGATCGCGGCGTAGCTCGTCGGATCGGCGACCCACGACAGGTGCTGCCCGGACCACGTCGAACCGCGCGTGCCGCGCGTCGGCATGTTGTGCAGCGTGCCGTCGAGCTGGGACGGCCCGATGTCGAGGATCCGCTCGGTGGTCATGTCGAGCGAGAAGTCCCACTCGGCGACCGGCGTCGCTCCCGTGAGCTCGAAGACGCGAACCCGTTCGAGCTTGCCGGTGAAGCAGCTCGCCGGCTCGTGCCGACCGGCGATCGATCCAGCCGAGGCGGCGAGCCACAACGACGATCCGGCGAGTGAACCGCCGGGATCGAACGACGTCGACGCCGATGCCGGGACGCCACTGAGGACGCCGGCGGTCGGCAGCGGTTGGGTGCTCATGCTCAACGTGCCACTGGCGAGGTCGACAGCGACCGAGACGTCCGTCCACGCTCGGTCACGCAGCGGTGGCATGGCGACGGTGGCAACGGTCGTGTCCCCGTTGCGCAGCGTGGTGACGAGTCCGTCCAGCCCGTGCGTCACCGTCGCAACGGTGCCGTGCTCGGCGCGGACCTCGAGGATCGTGCGCGGCCGTGCCTCGACGAGCGTCGGCTGCACGAGCACCTCGAAGCGCGCCGCTCTGTCGATCGGCAGCGGCCCGGCGATGTGGGCGTAGGAGCCGGCCAGGATCGGTTGGTGCGTGCCCGGCCACGTGCCGTTGATCGGGGCGTCGACGGACGGCTGTCGGAACGACGGTCCGATGGGGCCGATGTCGGGTGACAGCAGACGGACGACGTGGGCGAAGTACGCCGCATCGCCGGCGCTGCTGACGCAGAACGAGATCTGCTCGCCGGCGCGGACGCTGCGCGCCGTGGCGTATCCGAGGACCGCCGGCGAGCGCAGCACGCGTTCGCGATCGAAGGGATCGAGCTGCGACGGGCGAGGCGCGTTGCGGCGGACGTCGCCGTCGTCCAGCTCGTCGCCGAAGAGCACCCGCCAACGATGCTTGAAGACGTGCCACTCGGCGTCCTCGAGATCGCTGAAGGCGACGTCCCAGTCGACGACGGGAACCGGCGGCACGGAGTCGTCGTAGCGCCCGAGCACCCACTCCTCCTGCGACTTGGACATGAACAGGAAGGGCTTGCCGGCGATCGGCTCCGAACGCATCTGGTGCAGCAGCAGCTGCAGCTCGGCGCTGTGGCGACCGAACGGACGGTCTCGGAACTCGCGAGCGAGCGTCGGCAACGGGTGCAGCGCGTCGCGCAGGCGGCCGACGAGCACGTCGAAGTGAGCCCGTGCCGCCGGCACCGCTCCGAGCATCATCGCGAAGCCGTGCGGGAGTGTCGTTGCGTCGAGGTGCTCGACCTCCACGCCGGCGGCAGCGAGTCGGGCGGCGTACCGCTCTCCATCGCTGCGCAACGGGTCGAAGCCGGCCGTTGCCACCAAGGTGGCGGGCAGCCGCGAGCAGTCCGGATCGAGCATCGGCACGGCGCGCGGATCGTCGCTGGACATCGTCGGGCCGAGGTAGTTGCGCCAGAACCAGCGCATCGTCGACGGAGTGAGGCGGAAGCGCGGATCGGGACCGAGCTCGCGCATCGATGGTGTGTCCAGGTCGAGCCCGGTCGATGGGTACAGCAGGAGCTGGAAGTCGATGGTCATCGCCCGGGTGTCGCGGGCGTGCATCGACACTGCTGCGCTGAGGTTGCCGCCGGCACTGTCGCCGGACAGCGCGAGGCGCGGTGGGCGCCAACCGACCCCGCCGTCGGCGACCCAGCGGACCACGTTCCAGACGTCGTCGAACGCGGCCGGGAACGGATGCTCGGGTGCCAGCCGATAGCCGACGGAGACCACGACGCAGTCGGCGCCGAGGGCGAACTCGCGGCAGATCACGTCTGCCGACTCGATCGACAGCAGCGTCCACCCGCCACCGTGGGAGTACACCAGCACCGGGAGGTCGGTGCGATCGTCCGGTCGGTAGACGCGCACCGGCACCGGCTCGCATCCGGGCAGCGACACGTCCTGCTCGGTCACCGACCACAGGTCGCGCTTGGCGCCGGTGATGGTCGCGTTGATCAGGCCGGAGTTGCGAGAGACCTCCAACGGCTGATCCTCGACGGCGATGGTGCTGCGACCGGCCCACTCCGCCAAGAGGGCGGCTGCGTCGGCGTCGAGCTCGGCGGTCATCGCACAGCTCCGACCGGGACGAGCGACTCGAGCAGGGCAACGGAGCGCTCGACGAGGATGCGGCCGGCCTCGGGAGTGAACGGTGCCGGGTGGCCGTACCCGCGTTGGCCCACGGTCGGCTCGTACCCGCCGAAGGCGTACTCCTCTGCGGTGGCCACGTAGCCCTGCACACCCTGGCAGTAGCCGGCGAAGATCGTGGTGGCGAAGGGCGAGCGGCGACGAACCTCGGCACCGAGCTCGGAGAACAGCTCGCCAGGCGTTCCGACGATGGCGGTGTCGCCGAGGCGGGCGGCCCAGATCTCCGCCTCGACCTCGTCCGGCAGGGGGCCGTGGCTGGCGCGTTCGAGCATCGCCTCCAACCACTTCACGTGGTAGTTGATCGGGTTGCGCACGGCCGGCCCGGCGCCGAGCCGAACCTGCTCGGCGAGGTCGGCCCGTCGGGTCGTCAGCTCGTCGCTCATCTGCTCGACGGTCATCGCGGCCAGCAGCGGCAGCTGGAGCACCTCGCGGCGCACCTGCACCTCCTGCGCCGGCTGCTCGTCGGCCGCGCGTCGGCGGTAGAGGATGATCGGCGTCACGGATCCGTACAGCGTTCGCTCGATGTCGATCACGCGCGGGTCGGCGTCGGCCACGGCGTGGGCGGCCTCGAGCCCGAGGCGGGCCCCCATGTCCACTTCGAGGCCGGGCTGATCGCAGAACGCCTGCAGGGGCAGGATGTTGCCGGCCGCGCCCTGCAGGAAGAGGCACACCCCGCCGCGCAGCAGCTCGACCCGAGTGCGTAGCTCGCCGACGAAGTCGGGCCCGGTCAGCGGCACCTCGCCGCCGAGGGTGACCGGGTGGCAACCGAACCCGACGAGCGTGGCGATGGCACTGCCGTCGTGGCCGTCGATGCGGATGGTCGGAACGTCCTCGTCGACGAAGCCGTCGCGGTTCCAGCCGAGGATCGTGGTCCCCTCGGCGGTGCGCTCCCGGCGGTTGACGGCCAGCCCGGGCGCATGCCCGACACCGCCCGAGACGCGAGCGGGCGCGAGCCGGTCGATGGCCGTGACGACGGCGGTGGCGTAGTCGTACGGCAGGCGCTCGAAGTAGGCACGCTCGGCGTCGGTCGGGCCGTCGAACTCGCCGTGCAGCTTGTGGTCCGTGCGCGGCCACAGCGAGGCGTGTGAGTGGCTGGCGTTGAGAAGGATGCGCTCGTAGGGCACACCGGTCTGCGCTTCGATCACCGTGCGGATGCGATGGGCGAACGCGGTGTCCAGCCCGGTGATGTCGGCGGTGACGATCGCCAGGTCCTCGCCGTCGATGCGCACCACGAGGGCGCGCACGTCGAGGCGAGCACCGTGGCGGCGCACGGCAACAGCGCGGCGAACGAATCCCTGCGGGTCGGCGGGCAGCGGCGGATCGATGGGGAAGACAGCGGCCCCGGCGAGGAACTCGGACGACATGGCGACACTCCTGCGTACTGGACGACAGGGCAGAGGTTAGCATTCCCATCGAAACGTTTCGAATCGCGATGTTCGGACCTCGGACTCGAAGAACACAGGGCGAACTGCACGTTTCGCCGTGGTTCGGCGCCCGAGCTGACGGCCGATCGACAACGATTCCACTTCTTGCTACGGTGCGGCGATGGCAACCGTGAGCATCTATGGCAGCGGTCAGCTCGGCACGTCCGTCGCCGCGCTGCTGCGCACCACCGGCTGCGACGTCGTGCTCGGTCCGTTCGGTCGTGACGACCGCGACCAGGCCTTGCGCTCAGGTGCCGACGTGGTGATCATCGCCACGACGACGAGGCTCGCCGACGTCGGAGCCGACGTCGAAGCGGCCGTCGATGCCGGCTCAAACGTGCTCGTCTCGGCCGAGGAGGCGGCGTTTCCATTCATCGTCGACGCGGCGCTTGCAGCGCACATCGACCAGCTGGCCAAGGAGCGCGGCGTCACCGTCGCCGGTGCCGGCGTGAACCCCGGGCTGATGTTCGACGCCCTCGTGCTGACCTTGCTCGGCGCTGCGCCACGGGGCTGCCAGATCCACGTCCGGCGCGTGGTGGACATCTCCGGCTTCGGAGCCACCGTGCTCCGCCGCATCGGTGTCGGCCAAGACACGCAGTCCTTCGACGACGCCGTGGCCAGGGGCGAGATCCTCGGGCACGCCGGCTTCCCGCAGTCGATGTCGATCGTCGCGGATGCCCTCGGCCTGCGCATCGACCGGATCGACAAGATCCTGCGGCCGGTGATCACCACGACCGAGCTCGACCTGCGGGACCGGTTCGTCGTGCGTGTCGGGGAGAGCGCCGGCGTCGACCAGACCTACACGGCGATCGTCGACGGTGCCCCGTGGTTCACCTCGCACTTCTTCGGGCACGTCGCGCTGCGCTCGATCGGGCGTGACCCGGGCGACGACATCGATCTCACCCACCGTCGAGCGCCGATCCAGTCAGTCAAGCTGCGGCCAGGCGTCGGCGCCCAGGTGGGATCGCAGAACATGACCGCCAACTCGGTGCAGCGCGTGCTGGCCGCTCGTCCGGGATGGGTGACGGTGGCCGAGCTCGCACCGGCCTTCCCGCCGCCGCAGGGTCGTTCCGTGTGAATTGTCGTCCACAGAATCACTCTGGTAACGTTTCCAAACCACGCGTGACCCTCGGACACGTGATCATCCAGACGAAGGGGGCAGCATGAAGCTGCGGATGCGACAATCGATCGTCCGGGCTCTGGCCGACGAGATGCGCCGGGACCCGACGGTCATCCTCATGGGTGAGGACGTTGCCGTCGCCGAAGGGCCGTTCAAGACGTCGGAGGGGCTGCTCGACGAGTTCGGCCCGCTGCGCGTGCGCGACACGCCGATCTCCGAGATGGGCTTCTGTGGCGCGGCGCTCGGTGCTGCGGCCACCGGTCTGCGCCCGGTCGTCGAGATCATGTTCGTCGAGTTCCTCGGCGTCGCCCTCGACATGGTGGTCACCGAGGCGGCCAAGTTCCGCTACCTGTCCGGTGGCAGCTACACGGCGCCGTTGGTCGTGCGGGCCAGCGTCGGCGCAGGCCTCGGGTTCGGCACCCAGCACTCGCAGACCCTGGAGACGTGGATGTACGCCTGCCCCGGGCTCAAGGTGGTCGTGCCGTCCGGTGCCGGCAGCGCCTACGGCCTGCTGCGCGCCGCGATCCAGGACCCCGATCCGGTGGTCGTGCTCGAGCCCCGAGTGCTCTACGCCGAGCGCGAGGAGACGCCGCTCGGCGACGAGGCGATCATCCCGCTCGGCGTCGCCGATCTGCGTCGCTCCGGCGACGACGTCACCATCGTGGCGCTGGGCCAGACCGTGCAGACGGCGCTCGCTGCAGCGAAGGACGCGCCGTGGTCGGCCGACGTGATCGACCTGCGCACGCTCGTCCCGTGGGACCGCGAAACGGTCTGCGCGTCCGTCGAGCGGACCGGCCGGCTGGTGCTCGTCGAGGAGAGCCCGTACTCCGGCGGCTGGGGCACCGAGATCGCCGCGCACGTCGCCGGCGAGCTCTTCCACGCACTGCGCGCTCCCGTGATCCGCCTCACGTGCCCCGACGTCCCGGTGCCCTACCCGGCGCACTTGGAGCAGCAGTACCTGCCGAGCGTCGCCTCCGTGCGCGACGACATCACCGAGCTCATCGCCACGAGTCGCCGACCGCGACCGTGGTGGGAGAAGGAGGGCTACGCGTCATGACCGAGACCCCGTTGGAGCGCCGCCACGCGCTCGACGATCCCGTCGCCCGATGGGACCGCATGCTCGAGATCCGCCGATTCGAGGATCGCATCAAGGAGCTCTTCGCCGAAGGCCTGATCCACGGCACGACGCACACCTGCCAGGGCCAGGAGGCCGTGTCGGTGGGCATCGCCCGCAGCGCCCGTCCGACCGATCACGTCTGCTGCACCTATCGCGGCCACGGCGTGGCACTGGCGCTGGGCATGACGCTCGACTCGATCCTCGGTGAGATCACCGGCCGGTCGGTCGGGGCGATCGGCGGCGTCGGTGGGTCGATGCACGTCAGCGAGCCGTCGGTCGGGCTGATGCCGACGTCGGCGATCGTCGGCGCCGGCATCCCGATCGCAGCCGGCGCCGCGCTGAGCGCACAGGTGCTCGGCGAGGATCGCTGTGCCATCGCCGTGTTCGGTGACGGAGCCACCAACATCGGCGCGTTCCACGAGGGCCTCAACCTCGCTGCCGTGTGGAAGCTGCCGGTCGTGTTCGTCTGCGAGAACAACGGCTACGGCGAGTACTCGCGCATCGACCTGACCACTGCCGTCACCGACATCGCGCTGCGGGCGACGTCGTACGCGATGCCGAGCGCCGCCGTGGACGGCCAGGACGTGGACGCGGTCATCGCTGCGATGGACGAGGCGCTCGAACGCGCCCGATCCGGCGGCGGCCCGACGCTCGTCGAGTGCAAGACGTACCGGTACTCAGGCCACTCGAGAGCTGACGCCGGGACCTACCGCCCCGAGGGCGAGCTCGACCAGTGGCTGGCCCGCGATCCGATCGACATCGCGCTCGCCAAGCTCCTCGCCGACGGCACGCTCGACGACGCGGCTGCGTCACGGATGCGCGAGGACGTGGTCGCCCGCATCGAGGCGTGCGTCGAGCGGGTGATGGCCAGTCCTCGGGCGGACGTGGCCTCGATGTTCCGCAACGTCTCGGCCGACAGCCCGACCGGTCGCTCGACCGGCGCGACGAAGGTCGGGTGACGTCGTGGCAACCGAGACCGTGAAGCTGGCCCGCCTGGGCGAGACGGTGGACGAGGTGGTGATCGTCGAGTGGCTGGTCGGCGTCGGTGACACCGTCGCCGTGGGCGACGCCCTGGTCCGCGTGGAGACCGACAAGGTCGAAGTCGACGTGGAGGCGCCGGTGGCTGGCATCGTTACCGCGGTCCTCGTCGACGAGGGCGACGAGGTCGCCACCGGTGCCGACCTGTGCGTCATCGAGGGCTGACCGGCGACGCCTGTCGGCTCACCGGTCAGGGGGAGATGCACCGGCCGGAAACACGCCGGGAACGGTCTCAGTTATTCGATCAAATCGCTGTAAAAGCCCTGGAAGAAGCTCTTGCAATCCTTTCCAGGATCTGAAAAGCTAACGGGACCCGGCGAGCCGCTGGGAGCATCAACGGGGAGGGAAAGCAGATGGTCGACATCGCAGGAGCAGTGAACCGCAGAGGGTTCATCGGGTTCACGGCCGCATCGCTGACGGGCTTGGTCCTGGCAGCGTGTGGCAGCGACGATTCCAAGAAGTCCACCGAGGATTCGAGCGGGGGAACGGACCCGTCGGGCACCACCGGCAACCCGGGCGCGTCGACGAAGGACACGCTGAAGGTCGGCATGGGTTCGGCCGTCACCGGGCTGACGCCCTTCGCCATCCAGGGCTACATCTGGTCGCAGATGCTCGGGTTCGTGTTCTACGACCCGCTGATCCAGAAGGACGAGAAGGGCAACCTGATCCCGGTCATCGCCACCGAGTGGGACACGACCGACCCGAAGAAGACGATCCTGAAGATCCGCGAGGGCGTCACCTTCCACGACGGCACGCCGCTCACCGCCAAGGACGTCGCGTACTCGATCGCCGCCCGCGCCGACGAGAAGCTGATCGCCTCCACCGCCGGCCGTCCGATCATGACGCCGTCGCAGTGGGTGTCGGCAGTCGCCACCGACGACTTCACCGTCGAGGTCAACACCACCGAGCGCGTCGAGTTCCTCGTCAACCCGCAACCGGTGCTGATCGTGCCGAACGAGTCGTTCGGCAAGGTCAACTTCGCCAACGAGGTGCTCGGCACCGGCCCGTTCAAGCTCGGCAAGTTCACCAGCGGCACTGGCGTCGAGTGCGTCGCCAACGACACCTACTGGGACGGCACGCCGCCGATCAAGAACCTCAACTTCTCGTTCTTCGCCGACCCGGCCACCGCCAGCACCAGCCTGCGCAGCAACCAGGTCGACGCGCTGTACGACGTCGCTCCGATCAACATCGACTCCGTCAAGGACGTGCCGGACAAGAAGGTCGTGCAGGAGGCCACGTACGCCTACTGGTGGATCATCCAGATGGGCAAGGCGCCGCTCGACAACCCGGAGGTGCGCAAGGCGCTGCGCTTCTGCTTCGACATCGAGGCGATGAACGCCGCGTCGTTCAAGGGCGCTGGCGTCCACAGCTGGAACCCGTTCAAGCTGTACCCGACGAACTCCGGCATCGACGCCGACGACGTCACCTACGACCCGGCCAAGGCGAAGGAGCTGCTCGCTGCGGCCGGCGCGACGGACATCTCGGTGCCGATCCTGTGCATCGCCGGTTACGAGGACGGCATCTCCGCCGCCCAGGTCATGCAGCAGGGGTTCCGCGAGGCGGGCATCACGTGCGAGATCGAAGTGGCCGAGGCGGCCGACTGGCTCGAGCGCACCTACACGAAGGGCACCTGGGAAGGGATCACCTTCAACGCCGGGAACTTGCCCTTCCCCAGCAAGAACTTCTATGACTACTTGGTGAACCCGTCCTCGATCCTCAGCGCGTACAAAGAAGGGGACGTCGTACCGGAGGTCGCCGAGCTGTACCGGAAGATCAACGCCACACCGTTCGACTCCACGGAGATCACGGCACTGCTCGCCGACGCCGAGAAGACGTGCGTCGACGACGCCGTCGTCTACTTCGCCTTCGGGGCACCGGTGTCCAACGTCCTGCCGGAGAACCTCGAGAGCGTGACCACCAACGGCTTCGGCGACGTCCAGTGGTCCAAGGCGACCTTTACGTGACACTCGATTCGGCACTGCCGCTGCTCGACCTCGACGACGAGCACCTGCCTTCCGTCTGGAAGGCACGGCTCCGAGGCGTGCTGGGCCAACTGGTCCAGCTGGCGGCAGTGCTGATCGCGGTCTCGTTGATGACCTTCCTGTTGCTCAACGCGCTGCCCGGCAGCGTGGTCGATGCCCGCATCGGCCCGCTCCCCAACTTCTCCCCCGAAGAGCGTGCCGAGGTCACCGCGTCGCTGACCAAGCAGCTCGGCCTCGATCAGCCGCTCTGGCGGCAGTACACGATCTGGACGAAGAACGCCGCACAGGGCGACTTCGGCCTGACCTACCAAGGGCTCCAGGTGCGCGAAGCCCTCGGCGATCGCATGGCCGCCACCATCGAGCTGGCCGTCGTCTCCGTGTCCTTCAGCGTGCTCGGCAGCCTGGCCATCTCGTTGCTCGCCTACCGAACCCGGTTGCGCAGCGTGAAGACCGGGATCCAGGGACTGCTGACCGGACTGCTGGTGATGCCGGCGTTCTGGCTCGGGCTGCTGCTCGTGATCCTCCTCGCGGCCGAGTTCCAGGTGTTCCCGTCGGCCGGGTACGCGCCGCTCGCGGACGGCGTCGGCGAGAACTTCCGGTTCCTCGTCCTGCCCGCGCTCACGCTGGCCCTGCCGCAGCTGGCGCTGTTCTTCCGGTACCTCTACGCGGGGCTCTCGGACACGTCCAACGCGACGTTCGTCACGGCGGCTCGTGCGCGCGGGCTCAGCGAGCGCTCGATCGCCTACCGACACGTGCTGCCGAACGCCGTGCTGCCGACGGTGACCGTGATCGGGCTCGTGGTCGGCTCGTTGATCAGCGGACTGGTGATCGTCGAGTCCGTCTTCAGCTGGCCAGGCCTCGGCCTCCTGCTCGTGCAGAGCGTGAAGGTGAAGGACTACAACACGGTCGCCGCGATCGTGCTCGTCACCGCGGTCGCCTACGTGATCGTCGCCTTCGTCGTCGACGTCGCCTACCGGCTGCTCGATCCACGAACGAGGCGCCGGGCATGACGGCGACGACTCCCGAGACGATGGCCACGGCAACGCCCGCCGCGTCGTCGACGCCGGCCCGGCGCGGCCGCGTGCGTGCCTTCATCGCCCGCCAGCCCAAGCAGCTGACCATCGGGGTGATCATGCTCACCCCGTTCCTGATCGTCTCGATCGCTCCCAGCATCCTCGCCCGATACGGCGCGCTCTCGATCGAGGGCAAGCCGCTGATGGGACCGTCGTCGAAGTTCTGGCTCGGCACCGACGAGGTCGGCCGCGACCTGTTCAGCCGCTGCCTCGCGGCGGCACGGACCGACATCCTCACCAGCCTCAGCTCGGCGTTCGTGGCTTTCAGCCTCGGCACGGCGCTCGGCCTCTTCGCCGGCTACGTCGGTGGCATCACCGACACGATCACGATGCGGTTGGTGGACGTGTTCCTCTCGTTCCCGACGATCATCCTGGCCCTCTTCCTGATCGTCATCTTCGGGCGCGGGCAGTGGGTGCAGATCCTCGCCATCGCGCTGGTCATGATGCCCTCGATGGCGCGATTCAGCCGTGGCGCCGGTCTCGTGCTGCGCAACCGCGGCTACGTCGAGGCCAGTCGCATCTCCGGTGCGTCGACCATCCACATCTTGCGCCGCCACGTGCTGCCGAACTCGTTGCCGACGCTGCTCGTCGCGGCCAGCGTGCTGGCCTCCAGCGCCGTGCTGATCTCGGCGTCACTGAGCTACCTCGGGCTCGGGACGCAACCACCCGATCCGAGCTGGGGGAACATGCTCCGCTCGGCCTACGGCTCGGTGTACCAGGCGCCGCTGTACGGCGTCGGGCCCGGCATCTGCATCACCATCGTCGCCGGTGCCTACCTCTTGATCGGTGAGGGCTTCCGCCGCAAGTACAGCGGCGACCGCAACCTGCGCAACATCGACACGACCTCGCTCGGCGGCGTCTGAGTGCGCGGCAACCTCGAGGTCGCCAACCTCTCCGTCAGCTACAGCGCCGGCGGCAAGCGGCTGCGCGCGCTCGACAGCGTGTCGCTGTCCGTGCCCGCCGGGCACCGCATGGCCATCGTCGGCGAGTCCGGTTCCGGCAAGAGCACGCTCGGGCTGGCGTTGATGGGCCTGCTGCCGGGCAACAGCTCGTTCCGGTACGACTCGATGTCGATCGATGGCGCGGTCGTCGACCTCCACGACCTCAAACGGCTGCGCTCGTTCCGGGGCCGAACGGTGTCGATGGTGTTCCAGGACGCGAAGGCGTCACTCGACCCCGTTCGCACCGTCGGCAGCCAGATCGCCGAGCTGCTCAAGGTTCACCACGTCGTGCCGCGCAAGGAGGTGCGCTCCGAGGTCGAGCGGTTGCTCGCCGACGTCGAGATCCGCCGCCCGCACACCACCGCCCGCCAGTACCCGCACGAGCTGTCCGGCGGCATGCGCCAGCGGGCGATGATCGCCTCGGCGCTCGCGGGCCGGCCGTCCCTGCTGATCGCCGATGAGCCGACCAGCGCCCTCGACGTCACCACCCAGGCCACGGTCATCGACCTCATCCGGCGGCTCGGCGACGACGGCACGATGTCGACGCTGCTCATCACCCACGACCTCGCGCTGGTGGCCGGCTTCGCCGACAGCGTCACGGTGATGTACGCCGGACAGATCGTCGAGACGGCAACCGTCGATGCGATCTACGCCGCCCCGGCTCACCCGTACACCGCAGCGCTGCTCGGGTCGATCCCGAGCATCTGGGCCGACCGACAGCGGTTGCTGGGCAGCATCCCGGGCACCCTGCCCGACCTGACCGAGCAGGTCATCGGCTGCCCGTTCGAGCCGCGCTGCCCGGTCGGCCACGGCAACGAGCAGTGCCGAACGGTGGCGCCGGCGATGACGCCCCGTCCAGATGGGAGTCAGTTCGGCGAGGTCGCCTGCCACTTCCCGGTGGAGGGCACCACGAGCCTCGTCGCCACCGGACCGGACCAGCCCATCGCCGTCCCGGTCGTCGTCGGCCGGGCCGTTCGTTCCGAGCTGCCGATCGTCGAGATGCGCTCGATCGTCAAGACGTTCCGTGCCAAGGCAGGAGCCGACGGGCGTCGCACGCGCACCGTCGCCGTCGGTGGCGTCGACCTGCGCATCGGCGAAGGCGAGTCGGTCGGCATCGTCGGTGAGTCCGGCTCGGGCAAGACGACGCTGGCGCGCATCGTGGTCGGCCTGGAAACGGCGGACTCCGGTCAGAAGCTGCTGCCGTCCGGCGCCACGATGGCCCCGGTCGAGCGGCTGCCGAAGGACTTCGTGCAGTTCGTCTTCCAGGATCCCGGCGACAGCCTGAACCCGATGATGACGATCAACGAGATCATCAGCGAGCCCCTGGTGCTGCGCGACGGCGGCCGGGCCAAGCGCTACCAGCCGCAGGTCGCGACGCTGCTCGAGGACGTCGGCCTGCACCCGGCGATGGGCACACGCCGCTCGGTCGAGCTCTCCGGCGGACAGCGGCAACGAATCGCCATCGCACGCGCGCTGAGCACCCAGCCGAAGCTGATCATCGCCGACGAGGCCGTTGCCTCGCTCGACATGTCGGCTCGCGGCCAGATCCTCAACCTGCTCAGCCGGCTGCAGTCGGAGCACGGCTTCGCCTACCTGTACATCTCCCACGACCTGTCGATGGTGCGCCACGTGTGCGACCGGGTGGTGGTGATGTACAGCGGCAAGGTGGTCGAGACGGCCTCCGCCGACGAGCTGTTCGCCGCGCCGCGGCATCCGTACACGCAGGCGTTGATCTCCGCCGTGCCGATCCCCGATCCGGCCGTCGAACGCACGCGAGCCCGGGTGCTGATCCGCGGTGAGGCGACCGATGCCGCCGAGCTGCGCGGCGGCTGCTCGTTCCGTTCTCGCTGCCCGCTGGCGCAGGAACGCTGCGTCACCGAGGTGCCCGTGCTCGACCCGAACGCCGAGCACGGCGTCGCCTGCCACTTCGCCGACGAGGCCGTGGCGCTGTTCGCCGCAGGTGCCACGATCGCTGTGGAGGCGACGACGTGAGCACCGACCAGCACGCCACATCCGGGTGGAACCTCGGCGCCGGCCTCGACGGTCGCGTCGCTCTCGTCACCGGCGCCGCCGGGGGCATCGGACGAGCGACCGCACAGGCGCTCGCCGCTGCCGGATGCCGCGTCGCCGCCCTGGACCGCGACGGCGATGGTGCAGCGGCGACGGTGGCCTCGCTCGGCGAGCCGTCCCGCCACCTCGCCGTGCCGTTCGACCTCGGCGACATCGCCGCGATCCCCGAAGTCGTCGCACGCGTGCGCACCGAGCTCGGTGGGCTGTGGGTGCTGGCTCACGTCGCCGCGGTGCTTCGGCGGCAACCGATCGACGAGGTCACGGAGGCCGACTGGGACCTCCACGCCGACATCAACCTGAAGGCCTCGTTCTTCCTCGACCGCGCCGTCGGCCAGTCGATGATCGCCGACGGCGTCGGCGGCAGGATCATCAACTTCACGAGCGCAGCGTTCCTCACCGGTGCGCTGTCGGGAAGCGACGCCTACGTGGCCAGCAAGGGCGGGATCGTGACGATGACGCGCAGCTTCGCCAAGCAGTACGGGCCGCACGGCATCCTCGTCAACGCCATCTCGCCCGGTCAGATCGACACGCCGATGCAGCACATCGACAACCCCGAGTCGGTCGTGCAAGCGGCTGCCCAGGCGTGCCCGCTGCGACGCATGGGCCAACCCGAGGAGCTCGCTGCAGTGGTGGTCTTCCTCGCATCGGTGCACGCCAGCTTCGTGCATGGGGCGACCATCAACGTCAGCGGTGGCTCGGTCATGTACTGATGGCCGTTGATGCCGTCGTCGTGACCGCAGCGGAGTCCGAGCTGCTGCAGGCGCGAGTGGCGGGCACCCTGGCCCGGCGGGGCTTGCGTCCCGGCGATCGTCTCGGCCTGTGCCTGTCCACGACCGCGTCGTTGCTCCACGTGATCGGCGGTTCACTGCGCAGCGGCATCGTGCCGGTGGTGGCGAACGCGCAGCTGCTCCCCGCGGAGCGCGACGCGATCCGCGCCGACGCCGACGTCGCCGACTGGATCGACGACCAAGCTCGGCTGGAAGAGCTGTTCGACGGCCCGCTCGGCGAACTGGCCTCGGTGCCGCTGTCACGTCCGATGCACTACACCTCGGGCACGACTGGTCGGCCGAAGGGCGTCTGGACGGGCGTGCTCGCCGAGGACCTCGCCACGCGGTTGTGGGAGGAGGAGATCGAGCAGTGGCAGTTCGACGCCGCCGACCGCCACCTCGTCTGCTCACCGCTGCAGCACTCGGCGCCGATCCGGTTCGCGTTGAGCACCCTGCTCGTCGGCGGGACGGTGCTGATGCCGGGGACGTTCGAGGCGGGCTCGTTCGCCGCCGCGGTCGGGATGCTGCACCCGACGACCACGTTCTGCAGCCCCGCGCACCTGCAGCGGCTGCAGGGCGCGGGCAAGCTCGGAGCGTTCGCGTCGATGCGCCTCGTCGCCCACGCCGGTGCTCCGTGCCCCGACGCGTTGAAGCGCGCCGCCATCGACGAGATCGGCGTCGATCGGCTGTGGGAGTTCTACGGGTCGACCGAGGGTCAGTTCACGGTGTGCTCGTCGGCCGAGTGGCTCGACCGGCCCGGCACCGTCGGCCGCGCCCGGTCGGGGCGGTTGATCGAGGTCGGTACCGACGGGGTGGTCTGGTGCGAGGCGCCGCCGTGGGCCCGCTGGACGTACTGGCGCGACGAGGAGCGCACGGCGCAGGCGTGGCGAGCGGGGGCCAGTGACGGGTCGATGGCGTTCACCGTCGGCGACCTCGGACGGCTCGACGACGGCTACCTGTTCCTCACCGGTCGACGCAACGACCTGATCATCTCGGGCGGGGTCAACGTGTACCCCGCCGAGGTGGAGCTGGTCCTGCGCGAGATCGCCGGCGTCGAGGACGTCGCCGTGTTCGGGCGGCCCGATGAGCGGTGGGGCCAGCGCGTGTGCGCGGCGGTGGTCGGTGCTGTCGATCCCGACGACGTCCAGCGCTACGCAGCCGCTCACCTCGCCGCCTACAAGCGACCCAAGGAGGTGCACGTGGTGGAAGCGATCCCACGAGTGGGTCTGGCGAAGGTTCGTCGCTCGCGTCTGGCCATCGACCTCGGGTTGGAGACGGAACCGGTCGACGCGGGGCTTGTGTCGAACGAGGTCGGCGAGTAATGTCTGGAAACGTTCTCAGCCGGGTTGACCGGCCGTTGGAAGGGCTGTGATGAGCACGATCTCGCGAGTGACACCGATCTCCGTCGAGTACCCGGAACCGAACGACGGGGGCGCGTTGCGCCGGCTCACGTTCGTGCGCATCGAGACCACCGACGGCGTCGTCGGCTGGGGCGAGGCGATCACGATGTGGGCCGAGGCCTGTAGGGCCACCGAGGTCCTGATCGAGGGCATGAGCGACCTGATCATCGGCCGCGACCCGCTGGACAACACGATCATCAGCCGCGAGGTCGCCCAGCGAGCGTGGTGGTACGGGCCGGAGGGCATCGCCTCGTTCGCCCGGAGCGCCATCGACATCGCCCTCTGGGACCTGCGCGGCAAGGTCAGCGGCCAATCGCTGATCTCCATGCTCGGCGGCGCGGCGCAGCAGCAGCTGCCCGTGATCGCCTCCACGCACGCCTTCGCCGCCGACCTCGAGGTGGAGGCAGAGCGCCACGCGTCGTACGTCGCTGGCGGGTTCCACGGCTTCAAGATCGGCCTCGGAAAGAAGGGCGACGCTCGGGTCGGCTACGAGTTCGGTCGCGATGTGCAGTTCATGCGCCTGCTGCGCGAGGCCGCCGGACCCAAGGCGGACATCATGTTCGACCGCGGCCAGCACCTCAAGTGGGACGTCAGTCAAGCGGTGCGTCGCACGTTGGCGTGGGAGGAGCTCGGCCTGCGATGGGTCGAGGAGCCGTTGGAGCCGTGGGACGTGCAGGGGTTCCGCCAGCTGCGCTCGCACTGCACGAGCCTCGTCGCCACCGGCGAACGGTGCTGGACGACCGAGCAGTACCACCGCCTCATCGCCACCGGCATCGTCGACGTCATCGGCTGCGACCCCGGCCGCGCCGGCGGCATCACCGGCTTCCGCGAGCTCATCGGGCTCGTCGAGCACGCCCAGCTGTGGTTCAACGCTCACGCATGGAGCAGCGCGATCATCACGGCGGCCAGCCTCGCGCTGTCGGCGTCGTCCACGCGCTGCCTGCTGTTCGAGCTGAAGCCACTGGACAACCCGATGCAGAACGAGCTCGTCGCCGAGCCGTTCTGGCACGAGGGCGGCTTCATCAGCGCACCGAACCGGCCGGGCCTCGGTGTCGATGTCCTCGACACCGTCGTCGACAAGTATCGGATCACCTGGTGAGCATCGCGGTCTCCTGCGACGACTACGCCTGGCCGGTGCTCAGCCACCGCACGGTGCTGACGATCATCGCCGAGCTCGGGTTCACGGGCGTCGACATCGGGCTCTTCCACGAAGCGACCCACGTCAAGCTGTCCACCGTCCGGTCCGCACCGGAGCGACGCGCGGAGGAGGTGCGTGCCGACGTGGCGGCCGCTGGGCTTGCGGTGGCCGACGTGTTCCTGACGTCCTCCGGCGAGATCGAACGACTCACCCCGACCAGCCGCCACGCGGACGACGTCGACGTGTTGCGTGGGATCTTCGATGCCACCGTCCGCTTCGCGCTCGGCGTCGGAGCGCCCGGCATCACGCTCCTGCCCGGTGTGGTCGCCGACGGTCAGTCGGTGAGCGCAGCGATCGGACTCGCCGCCGAGGGGTTGGCGCCCCTCGTCGAGATGGGTGCGCAGGCGGGCCTCGGCGTGTCGATCGAGCCGCACGTCGGCTCGTGCGTCGAGAACCCGGAGGCCACGGCCGATCTGCTCGACCGTTGCCCGGGGCTCACCGTCACGCTCGACCCCTCCCACTTCGAGTACGCCGGCTTCCCCGTGTCGACGATGCTTCCCCTGCTGCCACGCACGCGTCACGTGCAGATCCGCCCCGGTGGTCCCGGTGTGATGCAGTGCCGTGTGCCCGACGACCAGGTCGACCTGCCGGCGTTGATCGACGGCCTTCGTGCCATCGACTACTCGGGCTGGATCGCCAGCGAGTACGTGTGGATGGACAAGTGGGGCTGCGACCGCGTCGACAACACCGCCGAGAGCGCCCGGCTCGGTGCGCGCATCCGCGAATTGCTCGCCTCATGAGCGGTCGCGTGCGAGTCGGGGTGATCGGCGCGGGGGTCTGGGCTCGCGTCTCGCACATCCCGACGCTGCTGCAGCGCGCCGATGAGATCGAGCTCGTCGCAGTGTGCCGGAAGGGTGCCGACGAGGTCCGCGAGGTGGCCGACCAGTTCGGCTTCGCCATCGCCACTGAGGACTACCGCGAGGTGCTCGACGCCGGCATCGACCTGTGCATCGTCTCGAGCCCGGTCGCCTTCCACCACGAGCACGCCCGTGCAGCGCTCGAAGCCGGCGCGCACGTGCTCATCGAGAAGCCGGTGACCATCGATCCGGCCGACGCGTGGGACCTCGTCGAGGTCGCCGAACGCGTCGGGCGTCACGTCGTCGTCGCCTTCGGCTGGAACTACCTGCCCACGTTCGCCGAGGCGTGCACGCTGTGGGAACACGGCGGCGTCGGCAACATCGAGCACGTGATGGTGCACATGGCGTCCGGCACGCGCGAGCTGCTCGACGGGACGTCGCTGTTCTCGGCCGGGCCGCGCGACGAGGTCGTCGACACCCGCACGTGGACCGACCCGGCGATCTCCGGCGGTGGCTACGCGCAGGCACAGCTCTCACACATCCTTGGTTGGACGCTCGGCGTCACCGGCCTGCGCGCGGCGGAGGTGTTCGCCTTCGGTTCGTCGCCCCCCGACGCATCGGTCGAGCTGCACGACGCCATCTCGGTGCGCTTCGCCGGTGGCGCGACGGGCGCGATCAGCGGCGCGTCGTTCCATGGAGGAGTCGCTGCCGATCGGCACCAGTTCGAGATCCGGGTCTTCGGCGATGCAGGGCAGCTGCATGCCGACCTCGAGCGCGATCGCCTGTGGGCGTGGCGTGCCGACCAGGGCACCACCGACGTCGCTCTGCCGGACAAGGCAGGGGCGTATCACTGCGAAGGCCCCGTGCACACGATCCTCGACCTGGCCCAGGGTCGTGACGTCATCAACCGCTCGCCGATCGAGCTCGGCGCGCGCACGGTGGAGCTGCTCGCCGCGGCCTATCGGAGCATGGCGTCCGGGTCGGCCGAACGACTCGACGGCGGAGCCTGAGGCGCCGGCCGTGAGCGTCACACCGATCACGAGCGCCGACCTGCGCACCGCGGCGTACGACCGCGACCCGTTCCCCGTGTGGCGACGGTTGCGCGAGGACCACCCGTGCTTCTACGACGAGGCTGCCGATCGCTGGGTGCTGTCGCGGTACCACGACGTGGTCGCCGTCCTGCGCGACCCGGAGACGTACTCGGCGCGCACGTACCAGGAGCGCTTCCGCCCGGTGTTCGGTCGCACGCTGGCCGAGCTCGACGGGCCGCGCCACATCCGCGAGCGCACGATCGTCGCGCCGGCGTTCGTCGGCCGCAGCCTGGACGGCTACCGGCCGTTCATCGACGACGCCGTGGACGCGCTCGCCGAGCCGCTGCGCGGACGTGGATCGTTCGACCTCGTCGCCTCGATGACCGGGCTCCTGCCGCTCACGGTGATCGCGTCGCTGCTCGGGTTCCCCGAAGCCGACACGCCCTTGCTGTTCGAGGTCGGCACGGCGATCCTCGAGGGTCTTGGTGACGACCCTGCGCTGCGCGCCGCGGGCAACGCCGCCCACCGCCGACTGGCCGCGCACCTCGCTCCGCTGATGGACGCTCGCCGTGAGCAGCCGACGGCCGACCTGATCTCGAAGGTCGTCCACGCCGAGGCAGGTGGAGAGCGGCTGACCGACGACGAGATCCACTCGTTCATCAGCTTCCTGCTCGTTGCCGGCGGCCCGACGACCGACATGGCGATCGGCAACTTCTGGTGGGCGTTGCTCACCGAGCCCGGCCTGCTCGACTCGTGCCGCCGGGACGACGGCGCGGACGACGAACGGATCCAGCGAGCGTTCTCGGAGTCGCTGCGCCGCGACGGGCCGATCATCTACGAGGACCGTCGCACCAACGTCGAGGTCGAGTGGTACGGCACCGTGATCCCGGCCGACTCCAACGTGCTCGTGTGCATCGGCGCGGCCAACCACGACGACTCGGTGTTCGCCGATCCGGCCACCTTCGACCCTGATCGCACCGATCTGCTGATGGGCGTCGAACGCAAGCCCGGCTTCCACGAGCACGGCGTCAGCGGACACCTCGCGTTCGGGCTCGGCAGCCACTTCTGCATGGGCTACCAGCTGGCTCGAGCCGAAGCCGTCGCCGCGACCTCGCGGTTCCTGCTGCGCCTGCCGTCGCCGCGCCTGGCAGTGGACGACGCACCGACGATCAACTGGTACGAGCGCCGCGTGCACCAGCTGCCGGTCGTGCTCGCCGGCTGATCGCCAGCAGTCAGTGCATCAGCTGACCGCCGGCCACGACCAACGTCGCGCCGGTGATGTACGACGACGCCGGCGACGCCAGGTAGACGATCGCATCGGCGACCTCGTCGGGGGTGGCCAACCGACCGAGCGGGACCTGGGTGAGCATGCGCTCCATCGCCCCGTCGTCGAGGCCGCTGTGGAGCATCTCGGTGTCGACGAACCCGGGGGCCACCGTGTTGAACCGGATCCCGGCGGGTCCGTAGGTGCGCGCCAGCCCGCGAGTCATCGTCACCAACGCTCCCTTCGATGCCGCGTAGACCACCGCCCCGTCGAGCCCGCCGGTTGACCAGCTCTGCGATGCGGTGTTGACGACGGAGCCCGATCGACCGGCGCGGCGCGTGCGCTCGGCGAAGGCGCGGGCGAGGAAGAAGGCGGCCTTGGCGTTGACCGAGAGGTGCGCGTCCCAGTCGGCCTCGGTGACATCGGCGACCGAGGTGCGTCGGAGCATCGCCGCCAGCTGCACCAGGGAGTCGAGTGGACCGACGGCGGCTTCGGCTGCATCGAGGACGCCGTCGAACGAGGCGATGTCGCGGAGATCAGCGGGGATCGCATGCCCGGCACCGCCGAGCGACGCCACGGTTGCGGCCAGCGAGGCAGCTTCGACGTCCGTGCAGACCACCTGCGCGCCGACGCGGGCCAGGGCCTGTGCGGTGGCCCGGCCGATCCCGCCGCCGGCCCCGGTGACGAGCACGGTCCAGGGGGGTGTCGTCGTGCTCACAGTTCGGCCTCCAGAGTGCGTTGTCACGGTCGCATCGTCCGTCGACACCGTGGCTGGTATCGATTCCAGGAAGATCCTAGCCGAACGTCACCGCCCGGCGAACCGGTTCAGCTGACGATGGCCGGCGGCGGCGCGCAGCTGGGGCGGGCCAGGAACTCGGTGGGCAGCACGGTCTCCTCGACGCTCAAGGCGTCGGTCTCCTTCGATGCGATGGCCGACAGGAGCATGCGCGCCCCGTGCTCGCCGAGTGCGCCCGCGTCTCGATAGACGACGGCGATGGGGGGCTGGTGCAGCTCGGCCACCAGCACGTTGTCGCAGCCGACGAACGAGATGTCGCGCCCGACCTGGATGTCCAGTTCGTGCAGAGCGCGGATGGCGCCGGCCATGAGGGTGTTGCCGGCGGCGATCAACGCGGTGGGCCGCGGCCGTCGGCTGAGCACGGCCATCGCCCCGCGGTAGCCGCCTTCGACGCCGAAGCCGCCCTCCACCACGGCGCACCGACCGCCGCGAGGCCACAGGGTCTCCTCCACCGCCGATCGGCGGTCGCGAGCGGGCAGCGCCGGGCCGCCGACGACCAGTGCGAAGTCGCGGTGACCGAGCTCCAGCAGGTGCTCCACCGCGGCCGTCATTCCGACGCGGTGGTCGAAGCGGGCGGACATCGCGTTGACGCCCTCGGGCCGGTCGCGGTCGAGCAGGACCATCGGCAGCTTGCTCGATCGCAGCGCCTTGACGACGTTGGGGTCGTCCTCCTGGGTGAGCGACAGGAGCAGGCCATCCACCTGGCGGTTCTCGAGCAACGAGATGTTGTCCGCGTCGAGCTCGGCGTCACCCTCGGAGTTGGTCAGCAGCAGTGAGTAGCCCGCAGCCCGCAGCTCGCGCTCGGCGCCCTTGACGATGTCGGCAAAGATCGGGTTGGCGATGTCGGCAACGGCGAAGCCGACGGACATGCTGCGCTGGCTGCGCAGCCCGCGGGCGAGGGCGTTCGGCCGGTAACCGAGCTCGCGCACGGCGTTGTTGACCGCATCGCGCATCGCCGGGCTGACGTCGGAGTGGCCCGACAGCACCCGGGACACCGAGGAGATGGCCACGCCCGCACGCTGGGCGACCTCTTTGATGCTCGGCTTGGTGTTCGGCGTGCTGACGACGTTTCCGGCCATGGAACCAGTCTGACGCAAATCCGAGCGAGCGATGACGTCCTCGCTCAGCGGTCGGCGCGGTAGCGCTCGATGAACGCGTCGTCGTACTCCCAGCCGAGGCCCGGGCCCGTGGGCAGTTCGATGTGCCCGTCGACCACCTCGGGCCGGTTCAGCACGAGGTTCCACCAGATCGGGTCGCGGTCGGGGTGGAACACCTCGAGGTACGTCGCGTTGGGCTGGCTGGCCAGCAGGTGAGCGGCGATGTGCGGTTCCTCGTGGTGTGCCAGCTCGACGCCGTAGACGTGCGCGACCGCGGCGTTGCGGCGCCAGTTCGTCGGCCCGCCTGCCCAGGACGAGTCGAAGTTGCAGACGTCGATGGCGCCGGCCTCCATCAGGTCACGGCAGCCCTCGGGGGAGTACTCGCTCTGCCCGGCGCACACCGGGATCCCGCCGCGGGCTCGAACCTCGCGCATGTCGCGGGCGTCGTTGGCCCACCGGCAGGGCTCTTCGAACCAGCGGATGTCGTACTCGCGGACCTGCTCGCACAGACCGAGCGCACTGGCCAGGGTGTAGCCCTGGTTGGCGTCGATGGTGATGACGAAGTCGTCGCCGGCAGCCTCGCGGCATGCCCGGACACGGGCGGCGTCGACCTCGATGGGCTGCGAGCCGAGCTTGAACTTGCAGCCGCGGAAGCCCATGTCCAGCCACTCTTCGACCTCGGCTCGGATGCCGTCGTGCGGTCCGTAGTAACCGCCGATGATGTTCACCGGCAGCCGGTCGCGGTAGCCGCCCCACAGCTGGTAGAGCGGTCGACCGACGGCCTGACCGATGGCATCCCAGATGGCGGTGTCCACACCGGCCAGGGCGACCAGCCCGATGCGCCGGTCGCGCAGCTGGTCGAAGGTGACCGGGTAGGCCAGCTCCCAACAGCGTTCGACCGCCATGGCGTTCTGGCCGATCAGCTTGGGCGCGATCTCGGTCTTGACCACGTTCATGATCGCCCCGAGGGTGTGCTCCTCGTCGGCCGCGTAGGCCGTACCGACGATGCCCTCAGCGGTGTGCACCCTGGTCAGCACGGTGGCCCGGTGGGTCATCGAGTAGTAGCTGCCCTTGTACTCACGGCCCAGTGGGACGAGCAGGGGGATCTGCTCGATCTCCGTGATCGTGAGCACGCCGAGCCGTTCGGCGAGCGATTCCGACGTGGTGGAGAGTTTCATGAGCCCCGCAGTTCTCTGGGTTCCATCGACGATCCCCGTTGGGATACGTTTCCAGGACCACACTAGGTGTGCGGAGGCCCGCCTCGCAACACCATCGGGCGCATGATTGCAGGGGTGCCGAGAGCTCCGTCCGTCGGCCAACAAGCGCATGTTTTCCCAGCTTGACGGGCACGCTCGGCGGGTCCTCTGCGGTCGTTGGAGGGACGTCAGACGCTCTCGATCGGATCGAGACGACGACGCATGCGCTCCCCCTGGGGCTGTCAACGGCACCAGATCGGCGGTGAACTGTGATCGTTTCTGGTCCCGGACCGGAGCGCCCCCCAGCGTCATGCGCGAGATCGAACGATGCTGGTCGCGTACGTCGCCGACCGACTGCTCCTGCCGGAGCGACGGCGTGCCTTGTTCTCCGCGATACGGAATTATCTTCGGCATAGTGGAAAAGTTGACTTGATCGATCGGGATTGAACATCTACGGTTCACGGGTGCCGAAGCATCGGCCGCCGACCGATGGGAGTGGATCATGGGTGTGCTCAACGAGGTGCTCGCCGCCAACGAGTCGTATGCCGAGTCGTTCGGCGACAAGGGGACGCTCGCGCTGCCGCCTGCCCGCGGCTTCGCCATCCTCACGTGCATGGACGCGCGGCTCGACCCGGCCAAGTACGCGGGACTGGCCGAGGGCGACGCGCACGTCATCCGCAACGCCGGTGGTCGCGCCAGCGACGACGCGATCCGCTCGCTCGTCATCTCCTACAAGCTCCTCGGAACCAAGGAGTGGTTCGTCATCCACCACACGAACTGCGGCATGGAGTTCTTCACCGACGAGGTGATCCGCGGGCTGCTCGCCAACAGCCTGGAGACGGCAGCGCTCACGGCAGACGGGTTCGTCGACGTCGGCACCGGGCCTGGCTCGCCGGAAGCCAAGTACATCGACTGGCTGACGATCAGCGACAACGCGGCCAGCGTCACCGAGGACGTCGCCCGCATCCGCAACCATCCGCTGGTGCCGGCGGGCATCCCGATCTACGGCTACATCTACGACGTCGTCACCGGACGCCTGGTGGAAGTACCCGAGGCGACGGCCGCCGGCGCGGTCGGCTGAGCCGCCTGCCGTACGGTGCCGCCATGGAAACGTGGGATGCGATCCGGGCGCGGCGCAACGTGCGCGCCTACACCGACCAGCCGATCGCCGAGGACGACCTCGACCGGATCCTCGAGGCCGGTTGGCGCGCGCCGTCGGCCTCGAACCGGCAGCGGTGGGACTTCGTGCTCGTCACCGCTCGGGAGCAGCTCGTCGCGCTCGGCGACGTCTGGATGGGCGCCCGGCACATCCCCGGTTCCGCCGCGGCGATCGTGCTCGTGGTGCCGGAACCGGATGAGCCGCGCTTCTTGACGATCGATCGCTACGACCTCGGCCAGGCGACCTATGCGATGCTCCTTGCGGCGACCGATCTCGGCATCGGCAGCGGTCACTCCTCGATCGGCGACCAGGACAAGGCCCGCGCGATCCTCGGGTTCCCCGACGGTCACATCGCCGCGTACATCATTGGGCTCGGCTACCCGGCGGATCGTCCGCTGAGCCCGATCGTCAAGCCCGACCGCCGACCGTTCACCGAGGTCGTCCACCGCGGCACCTGGTGACCGCCGGCGCGCGCCCCGCCCGTCAGGTCGTTCCGAAGAGCGGCCGACCGCGGACGTCGGGGTCGGGCGCGAGTCGTCCGTCGACCATGCGGTAGTCCCAACGCGGTCCGGACTCGCTGAGCTCGGCGACCGCGTCGACGAGCGCGTCCACGTCGTCGACGGTGGTGCCGACGCCGACGCTGGCCCGCACAGCGTTCGGCACCGCGTTGGGCACGGCGAGTTCATCGTCGCCGAGCAGCCGGCGCAGCAACGGATGCGCGCAGAACGCGCCGTCGCGAGTGGCGATGCCGTGCTCGGCGCTCAACGCGGCGGCGAGCAACGCGGCCGGCACGGCACTGGTGAACGTGACCAGACCGACGCGATCACTGCGCTCGCCGAAGGCGTCGACGCTGCGGACGCCGCCAACGTGTGCGAGCCCGTCGCGCAGCCGCGTCAACAGCGCGGCATCGTGTGCCTCGATCGCCACGAAGCCGACCTCGTCCAGCGCACGGCATGCTTCTGCGATGGCCACGGCACCGAGCACGTTCGGGGTCCCTGCTTCGTGACGGGCCGGCGAGGTCGCCCAGTCGACTCGGTCGAGCGTGACGGCGCGGACGGCGCCGCCACCGGCGAGGTGCGGTGGCGCGGCATCGAGCCAGTCGCGTCGGCCGATCAGCACCCCGGCGCCGAACGGCGCGTAGATCTTGTGACCGGAGAACGCGAGGTAGTCGACGTCCGCTGCACGCACGTCGATCGACCGGTGGGCAGCGAGTTGCGCAGCATCGACGACGATGCGCGCGCCGTGACGATGAGCGATGAACGCGAGGTCGGCGATCGGCAGCACCTCGCCGGTGACGTTGCTCGCCCCCGTCACCGCCATCAGCGCGTGCTCCGTCCGCACCTGGCCGAGCGCGCTGTCGAAGAGTCCGGCGACGTCGGCGAGGTCCGATGGTGTGGCGAGGTGGACCACCGGCCGGGTCCGCCACGGCAGCAGGTTGGCGTGGTGCTCGAGGTCGAGCGTGAGCACGGTCGTGTCGTCGGGCAACGACCGGGCGAGCAGGTTCAGCGAGTCGGTGGTGTTGCGGGTGAAGATCACGTCGTCGTCAGCACGGCCACCGACGAAGCGACGCACCTGATCGCGTGCCGAGGCCAATACCTCGCTGCTGACGACCGACGTGTAGCCGGCACCACGGTGCACGCTGGCATACCACGGCAGGAAGTCGGCAACGGCGTCGGCGACGGAACGCAGCGCCGGCGCGCTGGCCGCATGGTCGAGGTGGACGAACCGGCGCTGCCCTCCGGTGACGACCGGCACGAGCAGGTCGGCGCCGACCACGTCCAGCAGCGGTCGTTCACCGGCGCCCGCACCGGCGTGGCCGCGCCGGTCGACGTCTTTGGTGGTGGTGCTCATCGTCGGCTCGTCACGAGCTGGTGACGGCGTGCCCACTCGTCGGCGAGCAGCTGGTACGAGCGGACGCGGTCGCGGTGGTCGTGGGTGATCGTGGTGATCACCAGCTCGTCGGCGCCGGTCTCGTCGGCCAGCACCTGCAGCTGGTCGGCCACCGTCGATGCGTCACCGACGAACTGCGTGTCGAGGCGGTCCTGCACCAACGCCCGGTCGGCGTCGGTCCACACGTGGCGGCGCGCTTCGTCGGGCGTCGGGAAGGGGATCGCGCCCTCGGCAGTGCGGATGCTGCGGACCCACAGCCCGTAGCCCGAGGCCAGCTCGCGAGCGTGAGCTTCGTCCTCACCGACGACCACGTCGGCCGACACGGCAACGTGCGGTGCGGCGAGCGCCGCGGTCGGTCGGAAGGCGCGCCGGTACGACTCGACGGCCTCGAGCACGGCGCTCGGCGCGACGTGGTAGTTGGCGGCGAACGGCAGACCGCGCTCGCCGGCGACGGTAGCGCTCTCGCCGCCGCTGGAGCCGAGGATCCACACCTCCAGCCCGGCACCCTCCGCGGCCGCGACGTGCGCTTCCACGCCGGCGGCGGAGCGGTACGTGCCCTCGATGAAGGCGAGGATCTCGTCGACCTGCTCGGCGTACTCCGGCGTCTCGGCCTTCGGCTGCTGCAGCAGCGCGATCTGGACGGCGAACCGCGGTGAGCCGACGAGGTGGGCGAACGAGAACGGCGCCGGGATGAGGAGGCCGCGCTCGGTGCGACGCGTCTCCTTCGGCTCGCCCAGCGATGCGCTCGCACCGGCGCGCCGGAAGCCCGACCGACCGACGCCGAGGTCGATGCGCCCGGGGTGCACGGCATCGAGCAGACCGAACTGCTCGACCACTGACAGGGGCGTGTGGTGACCCATCAGCACCGCGCCGGAGCCGACGCGGATGGTCGACGTGCCGTTGGCGATCAGTGCGATCAGCAGTGCCGGGCTGGTCCCGGCGACACCGGGATTGAGGTGGTGCTCGGCCACCCAGTAGCGGCGGTAGCCGGCAGCCTCGGTCGCTCTGGCCAGGTCGATGGTGTTGGCGACAGCGGCTGCCGCAGTCGACCCGCTGCTGATCGGCACGAGGTCCAGCACCGACAACGGAATGCCGCCCGAGGGTGGTGGCGTCGAGCTGACTGGTGAGGGAGTCGGCGAAGGGGTGGCGGTCATGACGCTCCTGCAGTGATGAATCGGTCGATGGCGAACGAGCTGATGTCGAAGTGGGTGCGGCCGGTGGTGGCCAGATCGGTGAGCAGCGGTCCGATCGCCGTCGTGTACTTGAAGCCGTGCCCCGAGCACGGCGAAGCGATGACGACGTTCGAGTGGTCGGGGTGAAGGTCGATGACGAAGCCGCCATCCGGGGCGACCGTGTAGAGGCACGTCAGCGTGGAGCTGATCGGGCCACCGGCCAGCGGGAGGTAGCGGTCGACGACGGCGCGCAGCCGGGCGATCTCGTCGTCGTGCACCGTGCGATCGACGTCGTCGGGGTCCACCGGTGCGCCGCTGGCGCCGACCTTCAGCCCTTCGCCCGGAACGGCGGGAACGCCGTACACGCCGTCCACCCCATCGGTGACGATGAACGCCGGGAGGCGTTCGGGTTCGAACAATGCTCGCTCTGCTGGCTCGAAGGAGACGTTGACGATGCGGTGCGGGGTCAGTGGGATGCCGAGGCCGGGCAGGAGTCGCGACGTCCACGCGCCGGCGGTGATGACGAGCCGCGCCGCTCGATGCGTCTCGTGTGCGGTCGTGACGACGACACCGTCTCCGTCGGTGCTCCAGCCGAGCACGGGCGACTCGAAGCTCAGCGTCGCGCCGCGCCGTCCGGCACGGTCCTGCAGCGCGCGCACGGCGCAATCGGCGAACAAGACTCCGGCCTCCCGCTCGAACAGGGCGCTGTGATCGGCGGGCACGCGAAAGCCGGGGAAGCGTTCGTGCACATCGCCCGCGCTGAGCCGCTCGAAGTCAAGACCGTGCTCGGTCGCACTGGTCAGGAAGGCGGCGTGCAGCAGCGAGCCCTCGGGGGCGATGCGGATCGCGCCGTGCAGCGCAGTCACCGGCCGATGACCACGAGCCACCTCGTCGGCGTCGAGCTCAGCCCAGCGCGTCAGCGCATCGAGCACGAGCGGCACGTAGTGCGGGCCCTCCTCGATGCTGCGGCGCAGGATCCGCGTCGGGCCGTGTGACGAGCCTCGATCGTGGCCCTGGGCGAACGCCTCGAGACCGAGCACGCGATGCCCTGCTGCTGCGGCGGCGTCCACCGTCGAGCTGCCCATCGCACCGAGTCCGAGGACGATCAGATCGTGGTCGGTGGTTGTCATATCGCGAAACACTACACACAGTGTGAGAAAGATGACTAGACAGATCGGATTTATCCGGTTATGGTCGTCGCCATGACCGCCGAAGCGATCACCGAGCTGCTTCCCTTCCGTGCTGCCGACCCCTCTCGCCCCCGGGCGACGGCGAACGAACCGCTGCGAGTCGTCCCACTGCGACACCCGTCGCGATGGGTGGCCACGATCGTCATCGCCGTGCTGCTGGCCATGTTCGTCAACGGGCTCGTCACCAACTCGCAGTGGGACTGGCCGATCTTCTTCGACTACTTCACGGCCGACTCGATCCTGCGCGCCCTGCGGACCACGCTGTGGCTGACCCTGTGGGGCACCGTGATCGGCTTCGGGCTCGGCACCGTGCTCGCCGCGATGCGGTTGTCCAAGAGCCCGCTGTTGCAGGCGGTCAGCTGGACGTACACGTGGCTGTTCCGCTCGATCCCGCTGATCGTCAACCTGCTCTTCTGGTACAACCTCGCCTACCTGTACCGCACGCTCTCGATCGGCATCCCGTTCGGACCGTCGATCTGGTCGACCAACACGCTCGACCTCTTCAGCCCGATGGCCGCGGCGATCACCGGGCTCGCGGTGCACCAGGCCGCGTACTCGTCGGAGGTGATGCGCTCCGGTCTGCTCTCGGTGGATCACGGGCAGCGCGAGGCGGCTGCTGCGCTCGGCATCCCGCGTCGCCGGCAGTTCCGCCGGATCGTGCTGCCGCAGGCGATGCGCACGATCCTGCCCACCGGCGCCAACGAGGTGATCAACCTCTTCAAGAGCACGTCGGTCGTGTACGTGATGGCGATCGGCGAGCTGTTCTACCAAGTGCGCGTGATCTACAACCGCAACGGCGCGGTGTGGGCGCTGCTGATGGTGGCCACCGTCTGGTACCTCGTGCTGACGACCGTGCTGTCGATCATCCAGTACTACGTAGAACGGCACTTCGCCCGAGGTTCGGTGCGCCAGCTGCCACCGACGCCGCTGCAGCGCGTGCGCGGCGTGGTGCGCAGCATCGCCGAGCGCGCCCGTCGCGAGGACGTCGCTGCCGTCGAGGGCACGCGATGAGCATCGACGAGCTCGACCTCGGCTCGGCATCGGCCGCAGCGAACGGCGGCGGGCGCAGGGAGCCGATGGTGCTCGTCCACGACGTGCGCAAGAGCTACGGCACGCACGAGGTGCTCCACGGCATCGACCTCACGGTCGCCCCGGGCGAGGTGACCGTCGTACTCGGCGCCTCGGGCTCGGGCAAGAGCACCTTGCTGCGTTGCATCAACCACCTCGAGAAGGTCAACAGCGGCTACATCGCCATCGACGGCGACATCATCGGCTACCGCAGGGCGGGCAACAAGCTGCACGAGCTGCGCGAGCGCGACGTGCTGAAGCAGCGCACGCACGTGGGCATGGTCTTCCAGAACTTCAACCTCTTCCCCCACCTCACTGCGCTGGAGAACGTGGCCGAGGCACCGCGGTCGGCACAGGGCAAGTCGCGCCAGCAGGCCGAGGCGCTGGCGCGCGACTACCTCGCCCGCGTCGGCCTCGCCGATCGAGCCGACTCGTACCCGCGCCGGCTCTCCGGTGGACAGCAGCAGCGCGTCGCCATCGCACGCGCGCTGGCGATGGAGCCCAAGGTGATGCTCTTCGACGAGCCGACCAGCGCGCTCGACCCAGAGCTCGTCAACGAGGTGCTCGACGTGATGAAGGCACTCGCCCGCGACGGCACGACGATGATCGTCGTCACCCACGAGACGGGCTTCGCCCGCGAGGTCGCCGACACCGTCGTGTTCATGGACGACGGGCTGATCGTCGAGTCCGGCCCGGTGCACCAGGTGTTCGACTCGCCGGCGCACGAACGCACCGCCGGGTTCCTGGCCAAGGTGCTCTGACGGAAGCGTCGGCAGCACAGCAATCCCCCAACCCCCAACACAGACAGACAACGGAGTCATCACGTGAACAGCACCACCCGCCATCGACGAGCGTCGCTCGTCGGCATCGTCCTCGCATTCGGCCTCATCGCCAGTGCGTGCGGTTCCGACGAAGCGAGCGGATCGAGCGCGCCTGCCGGAACGGTCGCCCCCTCGGGTCCATCCGAGACGGTCGCTCCCAACACCGCCGCACCGGTCGCCGTCGCCGTCGGCGACTTCGACACCTCCGTCGAGCAGGCGACGCGCATCCGCGTCGCGAAGGACGACGCCATCGCCGAAACGTTGCCCGAGGAGTGGAAGAAGAGCGGCACGTTGAAGATCGGCATCGGTGCGTTCGATGCGCCGCCACTGCTGCTCTACGCAGACGACGAGACCACGCTCGTCGGCAACGAGCTCGACATCGCCTACCTCGTCGCCGACACGCTCGGCCTGAAGCTCGAGGTCGAGCCGACGTCGTGGGAGAACCTGTTCCTCTCCGTCGACAGCGGTCAGTACGACGCAGCCTTCGCGAACATCACCGTCACCGAGGAGCGCAAGGAGAAGTACGACTTCGCCTCCTACCGCGTCGACTCCTTGGCCTTCGAGGCCCAGGCCGGTAGCCCGCTGGTGATCAACAAGGCGGCCGACATCGCCGGGCTGAAGGTGGCCGTCGGTTCGGGCACCAACCAGGAGCAGATCCTGCTGTCGTGGGTTGCCGAGAACAAGGCCGCCGGCCTGAAGGACACCGAGATCCAGTACTACCAGAACGAGGCCGACTTCCTGCTGGCCCTGGACTCCGGCCGCATCGACATCTACTTCGGACCGGCGCCGTCCGCGTCGTACCGCCACCAGACCACCGGCAAGACGCAGATCGTCGGCGTCGTCCCCGGCGGCGGGGCGATCCCGGCGCAGATCGCGGCGATGTCGAAGAAGGACAGCGGACTTGCTGCGGCGATCTCCGCGGCGCTGAACCACGTCATCGAGACGGGCGACTACGGCAAGGTGCTGGCGAAGTGGGGCCTCGACGTCGAGGCGATCGCCAAGTCCGAGGTCAACCCGCCGGGCCTTCCCAAGACCTGACCGTCACACAGAACGCAGACGACCCAGAACGCAGACGACACAGAACGCAGACGACACAGTCTCCCCTCTGTCGTCCTGCCAACCGCCGGGCACGGTCGCTGGTCCACCCCCTCGATCAGCGACCGTCCCGGCGTCCATCCGTTCATCTCGGTGCTCACTTCGTTCGCCTGCCGAGCTCGCTCGCTGGCGCTCGCTCACCCGAACTCGAGTCGCCCTACGTGCACATCACCAATCAGAGGAGAGCGTTCATGACCAGAACTGGCATCGTCGCCGACGTGGATGCGGAGGTGCTCGATCACCTCATCTGGAACGCGCTGGACACGACGCATCGGAGGTTCGCCGAGGGCGACGGGCTGGCTCGCCGCTACCAGCCCGACGTGGCCGGGTTCGTCGCCGTTGCCGAGCCGTCGGCGCAGGCGTGGGCCGACCTCCATGCGCTGGTCGGGCCGGGCGAGACGTTGATGCTCTCGCAAGCCGGCGGCCTCGCACCTCCTGCGGACTGGGAGCGGGCCGGCTCCGGGTTCGGCAACCAGATGGTGCTCGGCGATCTCGTCGAGCGACCGTCCATCGATCTCGAGATCCAACCGCTCTCGGCTGCCGACGTGCCGCAGATGCTCGCGCTGGTCGAGCTGACCAAGCCTGGGCCGTTCCGGCCGCGCACGATCGAGCTCGGCAACTACTTCGGTGTGTTCGTCGGCAAGCTACTGGTGGCGATGGCCGGCGAGCGGTTGCAGACGCCGGGGTTCACCGAGATCAGTGCCGTGTGCACGCGGCCGCACGCCCGTGGCCGCGGGCTCGCCGCGGCGCTGACGCACCATGTCGCCACCGGCATCCTGGAGCGCGGCCAGACGCCGTTGCTCCACGTCGCCCAGACCAACGTCAACGCGCAGCGCGTCTACGAGCGACTCGGGTTCGTCGTGCGTCGGCAGCTCGAGTTCGCCGCCGTCGTCACGCCGTCGAGGTTGCCGTGAAGTTCATCGTCGTCCGCCTCCTCACCAACGCGCCCGATCGACAGACCGGCGAACGGGCATCGGCGTCGAAGGTCTTCGGCGACGCGCTGCGCGAGGCCGAGTGGTTCGAGGAGATCGGGTTCGACGGCTACGGGATCGGCGAGCACCACATCAACGACGCCGAGGCGTCGTCGCCACCCGTGCTGCTGGGCTACCTCGCGGCCACGACGAAGCGGATCCGTCTGTTCACCGGCGTCACCGTGCTCTCGCTGCTCGACCCCGTGCGCGTGGCCGAGGACTACGCCACGCTCGACGTGATCTCGGGCGGCCGCGTCGAGATCATCATCGGCAAGGGCAACACCGAGGAGCAGTCGAAGGTCTTCGGCTACACGAACGCCGACCAGTGGGAGCGCAACCGCGAGCACTACGGGCTGCTGCACCGGTTGCTGCGCGAGGAGCGCGTCACCTGGAGCGGCACGTACCGCCCGCCGCTGACCGAGTTCACGTCGCGGCCGCGGCCCTTGCAGCAACCGATCCGCGTGTGGCACGGCAGCGCGACCTCGACGCTGTCCACCGAGCTCGCCGCGAGGTGGGGCGACCCGCTGTTCTCGGCAAACGTGTCCGGCCCGCTGGAGCAGTACCGCGCGCTGGTCGACGACTACCGCGCCCGATGGGTGGAGCACGGTCGCGACCCAGCTGACGCGCTGGTCGGCGCAGGGTCCGCCGGGCTCCACGTGCATCGCGACTCGCAGCGCGCCGTCGAGGAGTTCCGTCCCCGCTACCACGCGTTCCAGGAGCTCGCCCGTGCCCTCGGCGTCTCGCCGACGTTCTCGTCGCTCGAGGACGCCATCGCCCGCGGGTCGTACTTCGTCGGAAGCCCGCAACAGGTGATCGAACAGGTCCACCGCTACTACGACGCGCTCGGGCACGAGGTGCAGCACACCGCCGGCATCGGCAGCATCGACGACCCGATCAGCCGGGCCGGCATCGAGTTGTTCGCCGCTGAGGTGCTCCCGCTGCTGCAGCGCGAACTGCCCGACCGTCTCTGGAACGACGTCGTTCCAACCCGCCTCCCGAATGCCGAAAGGACCCTCGTCTCATGACCGAGCACCAACGTTTCGCCAGCCCCGTCGACGTCGCCCGCTACGGCGAGTACCGCATCACGCGCGACCCCGGCGACCCTCGTCCGCTCTACCGCTTCGAGGGTCGCATCTCCAACGATGGCTCGACCCCGTTCGCCGCTGAGGCGGGTCGCTACCACCTGTACGCGGGTTGGTTCTGCCCGTGGGCGCAACGGGTGACGATCGCCCATGCGCTGGCCGGCCTGCAGGACGTGATCTCGGTCTCCTACGTCGACAACGCGCGCGACGCGCGTGGCTGGGCGTTCCGGGAGACGAACGGTGCCGACCCGGTGAACGGCTTCGCCCTGCTGCGCGAGGCGTACGACGCGACCGAGCCCGGCTTCGACGGGCACGTGTCCGTGCCGACGTTGTGGGATCGGCGCACCGGCACGGTGGTCAGCAACCAGTTCCGCACGATCGGCATCGACCTCGCAACGCAGTTCGGTGCGGTCGCGACGCCGGTGCTGGCGACCTACCCGGCCGTTCTCGCCGAGGAGATCGAGGCGCTCGATCGGTGGATCGGCCCGGCGGTCAACGTCGGCGTCAACACCGCCGCCGGCAACGGCCCCGGTGCCATCGAGGCACGGGCCACGTTGCTCGACGCCTTCGCTGTGCTCGACGCGCGCCTGGCGACGAACCGCTTCCTCCTCGGCGACCGATTGACCGAAGCGGACGTGCGGATGTTCGTCACGTTGGTGCGCTACGACTTCACCGCCAACGCCGATCGGCGGATCAACCCCGGCCTGCCTGCGTTCGCCAACCTGTGGGCCTACGCCCGCGACCTGTACGCCATCCCCGCGTTCCGCGACACGACCGACTTCACCTCGTTCGCCGCGCTGGCGGCGTGGACGCAGCCGTCCGGCCGCGGCGACGCAGTGGCGGTGGCCGCATGAGCGGCAACGGTGAGACCGGCACGAATCCCGACACGTCGGCTCGGGATTCCGGGAGTAGCGTTCCGCACGTGCACCTCGCCGTGGCGCTCGACGGAACGGGCTTCCATCCGGCGTCGTGGCGCGAGCCGTCGGCGCGACCGGCCGAGGTGTTCGGCCCGAGCTACTGGGTCGGCCTGGCGAAGACCGCCGAGCGCGGCCTGCTCGACTTCCTCACGATCGAGGACTCCTTCGGTCTCCAGTCGACGAACCTGCGCGGTCCCGACGAACGACGCGATCACGTCAAGGGTCGGCTCGAGGCGGTGCTGATCGCCTCGTTCCTCGCCCCGCACACGACCCACATCGGGCTCGTGCCGACGGTGATCACGACGCACACGGAACCGTTCCACGTCGCCTCGTCGATCTCCACGCTCGACTTCACCAGCCACGGCCGCGCCGGGTGGCGGCCGCAGGTCTCCGGCCGCCCGAGCGACGCCGCCCACGTCGGCCGTCGTGAGCTGTCGGCCGATGCATCGTTGATCGACGATCTGTTCGAGGAGGCCAACGACGTCGTCGAGGTCGTGCGCCGGCTCTGGGACAGCTGGGAGGACGACGCCGAGATCCGTGACGTCGCCACCGGCCGCTTCATCGATCGCGACAAGTTGCACTACATCGACTTCGACGGTCGCTTCTTCTCCGTGAAGGGCCCGTCGATCGTGCCTCGCCCGCCGCAGGGCAACCCGTTGATCGTCGCCCTCGCCCACCAGCGCGTTCCATTCGAATTCGCCGCTCGCTCGGCCGACGTCGTGTGCGTGACGCCCGCCGACCTCGACGCCGTGCCGCGCTGGGTGGCCGACATCCGCGACGCCGAGCAGACCGTCGATCGCCAGTTGCCGCCGTTGCGCGTGTTCGCCGACCTCGAGGTGCTCCTCGACGACACGACCGCTGCCGCCGAGGCGCGCAAGCAACGGCTCGACGAGGCGGACGGCCGCACGTTCCGCTCCGATGCGGCGATCTTCGCCGGCACCCCGACCGCGCTCGCCGACCAGCTCCTCACCTGGCAGGCCGCCGGGCTCGACGGCTTCCGCCTGCGGCCGGCGGTGATCGGCCACGACCTCGATGCCATCGTCGACGGGCTGGTGCCCGAGCTGCAAACGCGGGGCGCGTTCCGCACGGCCTACGACGACGAACTGCTGCGCGAGCGACTCGGTCTGCAACGCGAGCCGAGCCGGTATGCAGGAGCCACGTCATGAGCACGGGCAGGAACGGCAAGAAGCAGGTCATCCTGGCCGCCTACTTCCCGGGCGTGAACAACACGACCGTGTGGAGCGACCCGCGCTCGAAGAGCCAGATCGAGTTCGACTCGTTCGTCCACCTCGCGCAGGCGGCCGAGCGCGGCAAGCTCGACTTCTTCTTCCTCGCCGAAGGGCTGCGTCTGCGCGAGCAGCGCGGCCGCATCCACGACCTCGACACGGTCGGCCGCCCCGACTCGGTGCCGGTGCTCGCTGCGCTCGCCGCGGTGACCGAGCACATCGGGTTGGCCGGCACGATGAACGCCACGTTCCGCGAGCCGTACGAGTTCGCCAGGCAGATGGCCACGCTCGACCACCTCTCCGGCGGTCGCGCCGGCTGGAACGTGGTCACCTCGTCCGACGCCTTCACCGGTGAGAACTTCCGCCGCGGCGGCTTCCTCGATCACGCCGACCGGTATCAGCGCGCTGGCGAGTTCGTGGCCACCTGCCGCGAGCTGTGGGATTCGTGGGCCGACGACGAGCTCGTCGCCGACCCCAACGCGGCGACGTTCACCCGTCGCGGCCTGCCCGGTGCGTTCGAGCATCGCGGTCCGCAGTTCGACATCCACGGCCACTTCAACGTGCCGCGCAGCCCGCAGGGCCACCCCGTGATCCTCCAGGCCGGCGACAGCGACGGCGGGCGCGAGCTCGCCGCGCAGACCGCCGACGCGATCTTCAGCCGGCACTCCGCGCTGCCCGGTGCGCAGGCCTTCTACAACGATGCCAAGAACCGCCTGGCCAAGTACGGGCGCCGACGTGAGGATCTCAAGATCCTGCCCGCCGTCTCGTTCGCGCTGGGAGACACGCCCGAGGACGCACGCGAGCGCGCCCACGTCGTGCGCCGTCAGCAGGTCAGTCCGCAGACCGCGATCCTGCTGCTCGAGCAGCTGTGGAACCGCGACCTGTCGAGCTACGACGCCGAGGGTCCGCTGCCTGAATCCGATCCCGACATCTCCTCCACGTCGATCATCCAGGGCCGCGCTCGCATGTTCCCAGATCCGTTGAAGACCGCCGCCGAGTGGCGAGCGCTCGCCGAGGCCAAGCACCTCAGCATCCGCGAGCTGATCATCGAGACGACCGGTCGCCAGACGTTCATCGGCACGCCGAGCCAGGTGGCCGAGGCGATGGACCACTTCGTGCAGGAGGACGGCTCCGACGGCTTCGTGCTCGCGCCGCATCTGACGCCGACCGGCCTCGACGACTTCGTCGACTCGGTGGTGCCGTTGCTGCAGGAGCGCGGCGTGCTGCGCGCCGAGTACGAGACGACGACGTTCCGCGATCACCTCGGTCTGCCGCCGGCGAGCCAGCTCGCCGCCGCACGAGCCGCCTCCGCCTGACCGGGTCGATCTCGTCCGGTCGTTATCGTCGGCGCATGTCGCCGCGGCTCGAACGTTCGCACACGGTCGCGCTGGCGGTGGGTGTGGGTTCCGTTGCGGTCGATCAGGTGACCAAGGCGGTGTTCGAGTCGTGGGACTGCGGCGACGTCATCTGCCCGCTGCGCAACCACGAGCTGATGCTCGGCATCGTCGGTGGATCCGTGCTGCAGGTCATCCTGGCCAGCATCGCCGGCCTCGCCCTGTTCGGAGGCTGGGTGTGGCTGGCGAGCAAGCGGGCACCGATCCCGGCCGTCGCGGTCGCGCTCGTGGTGTCCGGCATCGTCGGCAACCTCATCGATCGGCTGGCGCTCGGATCGGTGCGCGACTTCTTCGACTTCCCGGGCAACACGGTGATCAACGTTGCCGACGTGTCGCTCGTCGTCGGCGTGCTGATCGCCGTCGGCGCGTTGCTCGTGGGCATCTCGGGCGATGCCGGTGACCAGGACGTGAACGCCTCTCCGTAGTTGTTTGGTGAACCTAACAAACTGTGTAAGCTCCGCAACTCATGAGCACAGGAACGGGCATCGCCGCCGAGTTGCGGGAGCACGGCGCAGCCGTGCTCGAACACATCAACGGTTCGCACGAGGACGCGGTGCTGCTGATCGCCCGCTACCTCGGTGATCACCCGGGCGCCGCGTCGGCCCACGCCACCGGCATCGACGTCGAAGGGCTGGAGCTCCTCGTCGCCGACGGGGACGAGGTCAGCCACCTGCGGATCCCGTTCGCCGAACCGATCGCCCAGTTGATCGACGTGCAGCCGCGCGCGATGGCGCTCGTCGCGCTGGCACGCGAGCGATCCGGTGAGGCCGGTGAGACGTCGATCGAGCGTGAGGCGCGGCTCCGTTCGGCGATCCGCACCTTCGTCACGTCGGTCTCGGCGGTCGAGGATGTGCACCCGCATCTGCGCCGGATCACGTTCGCCGGCGGTGACCTGTCGACGTTCGCCCCGCTCGGGCCGGACACGTTCATCTACGTCCTGCTTCCACCGCCCGGCCGCACCGAACTGTCCATCGACGCGTCCTTCTCGTGGGATCACTACCGCGAGATGCCCGAGGCGGATCGACCGGTCGGCGCGTACTACACGCTGCACACGTGGGATCCGGCAACGACGGAGCTGTCGATGCTGTTCGTGCTGCACGAACCGAGCGGGCACGCGTCGGCGTGGGCTGCGAGAGCCGCAGTCGGCGACCCCGTCGCGTTGTGGGGACCGCGGCAGGCCTTCTTGCCGCCCGAGGACACCGACTCCTACCTCCTGGTCGCGGACGACACCGGCCTGCCGGCCGTGGCCGCGATCCTCGACGCGCTCCCGACCCACGTGACGGCGACCGTGATCGCCGAGGTCGATGGGCCGGCCGAACAGCAGGCCCTCTCACAGCGCCCGGGCGTCGAGGTGCGCTGGGTGCATCGCAACGGTGCCGCGCCGGGTTCGGTGCCCGAGCTGCTCGTCGGGGAGCTCCGCGCAGCCACGGCGGCAGGCCTCGGTGATCGCACGTACGCATGGGGCGGCGGCGAGAGCAGGGCGATGACGTTGGCGCGACGCCACCTCCGCCAGGAGCGCGGTCTGATCCGCGAGCGCGTGGCGATGATCGCCTACTGGCGTCACGCCGACAGCCCGACCGATCACCTCGAGGAGGACGAGTGAAGTCGCCCACGTCGTCGCGACTCGTGCGGCGCGTGGCCATGCGGCCGCGGCGGTTGATCGTCAAGTTCCACCGCTGGCTGTCGCTGGTCCTGTTGGCGTGGTTCTTCGTCATCGGGGTCACCGGGGCATGGCTGGCGATCCACGACTCGGTCGAGAGCTCGTTGCACAGCGATCGCTACGCCACGACGGCGGGCGACGTCGGCCCCGACGCCGCGCTGGCAGCGGCGACCGAGCGCGTGCCCGAAGGGGCCTCGCTGTACGGGCTGACGCTGCCCTCCAACGGACGCGGCGTGTACCAGGTGTACGCCGAGATCGAGTCCGGCCCCGAGGACGCGCTGCGGTACCGGTACCTCACCGTGTTCGTCGACCCCGGTTCGGGTGCGGTGAACGGGGTGACCGACGACGAAGAGGGCGCGACCCACTGGCTGTACCGCGGCCACGAGTACCTGTGGCAGGACCACGGGCTGTTCGGTGTGTTCGACGGCGGCGACGGGTGGTGCCGGCTGGACGCAGGCGGGGCGGAACCGGGCGGGCTGAAGGGCGTCGTCTGCGACGTCATCCCGGACGGGCCGGACATGGTCGGCTGGTTCGCCGTCGGTTTCATCGCCGTGCTGCTGTCCGGGTTCTACCTCTGGTACTGGCCGGGCGTACGCCGTTGGGCGACGGCGCTGGTCGTGCGCCGCGGGCGCGGCACGTTCACCTTCAACATGTCGCTGCACAAGGTGATCGGGCTCGTCGTGTGGTTGCCGCTCACGGTGATCGCCTTCACCGGAGCGGCGTTCGCCTTCCCGAACATGGAGAAGTGGTTCGACAACGTCACACCGGCACACCGCGACTTCTACCTCTGGACCACGCCGGAGGATCTGGTCTCGAGTGAGTCGAACGGGCGCGAGGCGATCGGTCTCGATCGTGCACGCGAGATCCTCGAAGAGCGCTACCCGTCGCGCAAGATCGCCTCGCTGTTCACGCCGTTCGACGAGACCGGCACGTACTTCGCCTGGGTCACGCGCGGCTTCGACCCGTGGACACGGGAGGGCGGTGCCGGCAACGCCTACGTCGGACTCGACCAGTACACGGGCGAGACGCTGTACGACGGCATCCCCGGTGAGGGCAACGTGTTCGACCAGGCGTGGGACGACTGGAGCTTTCCGCTCCACACCGGCGACTTCGGCGGCACGACCACACGTGTGATCTGGGTGGCCATCGGTCTGTCGCCGATCGCGTTGGGCGTCACCGGTGTGACGATGAACCTCGTTCGCCGCAGCAAGCGCAAGCGCCGCTCTGGACCGACCGACGCGTCAGGAGTGGGCGGGACTGTTGCTGAGGCTGTCGACCTCGAAGGCGATCTCGTCGTCGTAGCACCAGAGCCAGTCCTCGCCGGGCTCGTAGCTCTGGATGATGGGGTGGGTGGTGGCGCGGAAGTGAGCGGTGGCGTGCCGCATGGGTGAGCTGTCGCAGCAGCCGATGTGACCACACGTCATGCAGCGGCGCAGGTGCAGCCAGCGCGTTCCGGCGGCCAGGCAGTCCTCGCAGCCGTCGGCCGACGGGACGGCGTCATCGCTGATCGAGTCGAGGTGGCTGCAGGTGTCGCTCATCGACTGAACGCTACGAGCAGACTGCACGCATGGACACCGAGCTGCCGACGGCCGAGAACGTCAAGCAGGTCATCGTCATCCGCCGCGATCTGAAGATGCGTCGGGGCAAGGAGATCGCCCAGGGTGCCCACGCCTCGAACGCGTGGATCGCCGCGCTGGTCGTCGCCGCGCTCGACACGTCGACCGGCTCGTCGACGATCACCTTGGACGCGGCGGCGCTGACGTGGATCACGTCGTCGCACCGCAAGATCGCCCTGCAGGTGCAGACCGAGGACGAGCTGATCGCGTTGCACGACGCCGCACAGGAGCGCGGGCTGCGCAGCCACCTCATCCGCGACGCCGGCACCACCGAGTTCGGTGGCGTGCCCACGCTCACCGCGCTGGCCATCGGCCCCGACCTCAGCGCGCGCATCGACGAGGTCACCGGCGAGCTGTCCATCTACTGACCTGTCCGTGTTCCGGTCGGTCCGCGCTGATTGACGCGACAGGTTCAGCAGATGCGCGGCAGCTGCTCGCCGAGCGGGAGGTCGACGACTCGTCGGGCGCCGAACGACGTCCGGGCGACGACCACGCCCGGATGGTCGGCGACGACGGTGCCGACCACGACCGCGTCACGCCCGTGCTCGTGGGCGTGCATCGCCGACATCACTTCGTCGACGATCTCCGGCGGAACGATGGCCACGAGCTTGCCCTCGTTGGCGACGCTGATCGCGTCGAGGCCGAGGAACGAGCACGCCGATGCGACCGCCTCGGGCACGGGCATCCGGGCCTCTTCGAACTCGATGCCGACGAGCGCCGAACCGGCGATCTCGCAGAACGACGCGGCGACGCCGCCGCGCGTCGGGTCGCGCAGCACGTGCACGTCTCGGCTCGCCGCGAGCATCTCCGCAACGAGCCCGTTGAGCGGTGCCGAGTCGCTGAGGATCTCGGACTCGAACTGCAGGCTCTCGCGCCGCGACATCACGGCGATGCCGTGCAGCCCGATGGGTCCGCTGACGATGATCACGTCACCCGGCTGCGCCCGCGTGGGACGGATGTCGACCCCATCGGGGATGACGCCGATGCCCGACGTGTTCACGTACAGGCCGTCGGCCAGACCGGCGTCGACCACCTTCGTGTCGCCGGTGACGAGGCGCACACCGGCGATGTCGGCGGCCTTGCCCATCTCCGTCGCGATCTGGCCGAGCAGGCTCAGCTCGAGTCCCTCCTCGATGATGAACCCGGCACTCAGCGCCAGCGGCTGTGCGCCACTCATGGCGATGTCGTTGACCGTGCCGTTGACCGCGAGGTCGCCGATGCACCCACCGGGGAAGAACAACGGACGCACGACGTACGAGTCGGTGGAGAACGCCAGTCGATGTGCGCCGACTTCGACGAGGGCAGAGTCGCGCATCTCGGCGCTCGGCAGCACCCCGAACGCCGGGAGGAAGAGGTGCTCCACGAGCTCGGCCGACAGTCGCCCACCGCCACCGTGACCGATCGTCACTCGATCGTGGTCGCGCAGAGGCAGCGGGCAGCTCCAGCCGTCGAAGTCCGGTCGGTCAGCCACGGGGCGAGATCCCGACCGTGACGGGCGCATCCAGCCGCCGGTAGGCGTAGTAGGCCGCACACGCCCCTTCGCTGGAGACCATCGTCGCCCCGAGCGGCTTGCGCGGAGTGCACTCCTTGCCGAACGCGGCGCACTCGTTGGGCTTGATCATCCCCTGCAGCACCTCGCCGCTGCGGCACAGCGCCGACTCGGGCGAGTCGATGGCGATCACGTCGAAGCGGTGCTCGGCGTCGAAGTCCCGGTACCGCGAGCTCAGCCGCCATCCGCTGGCAGGGATCTCACCGATGCCGCGCCACTGCCGATCGCACACCTCGAACACGTCGGCGATCATCCGCTGCGCGGGAACGTTGCCCTGGGGCTGCACGACTCGCGCATACGCGTTCTCGAGCTCGGCGGTCCCGGCCTCCAGCTGGACGACGACGCGACGGATGCCCTCCAGCACGTCGAGCGGTTCGAAGCCGGTGACGACGATCGGCACGCGGTGCGTCGCGACCAGCGGGTCGTACTGCCAGCTGCCCATCACCGAGCAGACGTGGCCGGCGGCGAGGAAGCCGTCGACGCGGTTGGTCGGCGAGGACACGATCGCTTCGATCGCCGGCGGGACGAGGACGTGGCTGACGAGCACGGAGAAGTTCGTCAGTCCTCGCTGCGACGCCTGGTGGACGGCCATCGCATTCGCCGGTGCGGTCGTCTCGAAGCCGATGGCGAAGAACACCACCTGCTTGTCGGGGTGCTCCTCGGCGAGGCGCACCGCGTCGAGTGGCGAGTAGACGACGCGCACGTCGCCGCCGTGGCTGCGCACCTGGAACAGGTCGCGCTCCGTGCCGGGCACGCGCAGCATGTCGCCGAACGAGCAGAAGATCACGTCCGGCCGGCTGGCGATCTCGAGGGCCTTGTCGATCATGCCGAGGGGCGTCACGCACACCGGGCATCCGGGACCGTGGATCAGCTCGATCCGGTCCGGCAGCAGCTGATCGATGCCGTTGCGGATGATGGCGTGCGTCTGCCCGCCGCACACCTCCATGATCGCCCACGGCCTCGTCGTCACCCGCTCGATCTCGGCGAAGATGCGTCCGGCCAGATCCGGGTCGCGGAACTCGTCGAGGTACTTCATCGCCGCGCTCCGATCTCGTCTTCGAGGTCGATGCCGAGATCGCGGAACATCTGCAACGTCTCCAGCGCCGAGGCCTCGTCGACCTTGGAGATGGCGAAGCCGACGTGCACGATGACGTAGTCGCCGGTCTCCACCTCCGGGAGGTAGGCGAGGCAGATCTCCTTCTGCACCCCGCCGAAGTCGACCGTGGCCATGCGCGTGCCACGGTCGTCGCGTGTGTCGAGCACCTTGCCTGGAACTGCGAGGCACATGTCAGCCCTCTTCTCTGCTGGTCCGCGCTCGATGGCGGGCGATGTACGCCTGCCCGAGCGCGAGCCCGCCGTCGTTCGGCGGGACGATCTGATGGGTGAGCACCTCGAAGCCGTCGGCTGCGAGGGCCGTGCGCGCAAGGCGCACGAGCGTTGCGTTCTGGAACACGCCGCCGCTGAGCGCGACGACGTCGAGACCGAGCTCATCCCTGGCGGGCCCGGCCAGGTCGCGCAGCAGCGCCACGACGGCGAGGTGGAACGATGCTGCGATCCGCCCCGGTTCGATGCCGCGGCGCACGTCCGCGGCAGCGGCGGCGACGACTGGCGCCGCGTCGAACGTGTCGTCGTGGACGGCGAACGCGTAGGGGCTGGCGTTGGCGAGGTGACCCTCCGCGGCGATCTCGAGGTCGATCGCGGCCTGGGCCTCGTAGGAGATCGTGTGCCGCAGGCCGAGCAAGCTGCTCATCGCATCGAACAGGCGGCCCATGCTCGACGTCGGCACGCAGCCGAAGCCGCTGGCGAACTGTCGTCGCAGCAGATCGAGCTCGACCCTCGGGTGCAACGAGACGGGCGCCAGGTCTGCGTGCCACGGCACCCCGGCTGCCGAGAGGTGGGCGAGCGCGATGCGACTCGGGTTGCGGACGGCGGCGTCCCCACCGGCCAGCGGGACGCATGCGAGGTGCGTGCGCCGGGTGAACGATCCGCCGTCGGCGATGAGCAGCTCGCCGCCCCAGATCGTGCCGTCGCTGCCGTACCCGGTGCCGTCGAAGGCGATGCCGATGACGCGTTCGGCCGGATCGCGTCGGTGCTCGGCCAGGACCGCTCCGATGTGAGCGTGGTGGTGCTGCACCTCGACGACTGCCACGGCGTCGCCGGGACGGTGGCGACGGCGGGCCCACGCCGACGTCGAGTACCCCGGGTGCGCGTCGACGGCGATGATCGTCGGCTCGACGCGGTAGAGATCGCAGAACCGTGCAACGGATGCCTCGAACGCCTCGAGCGTGTCGAGGTTCTCGACGTCGCCGATGTGCTGGCTCATCCACGCGTGCGATCCGGTGGCGATGCAGAACGCGTTCTTCAGCTCGCCGCCGACTGCCAGCACGTCGGGAACGTCGGGGCCGTCGTGGAGGCGCACGGGGAGCGGGGCGTACCCACGCGAGCGGCGGATCGGGAGCAGGTGACCGTCGACGACGCGCACGACGGAGTCGTCGCACGGCTGGTCGATCGGCCGGTCGTGGGCGAGGAACCCGTCGACGAGGTCGGCAAGGCGTCGACGTGCGTCGTCGTCGTCGTGGGCGATCGGCTCGCCGGTGCGGTTGCCGCTCGTCATCACCAGCGGCGGCAGCGACTGCAGCAGCAGGTGGTGGAGCGGTGAGTAGGGCAGCAGCACGCCGACCATCGGGTTGCCCGGCGCGACGAGTGGCGACAACGCGGTGCCGGCACGGGAGCGCAGCAGCACGATCGGCCGCGCCGCCGACGCCAGTTGCGCCGCTTCGTCGTCGTCGACGAACGCCAGCGCTCGTACCGCGTCGAGATCGGCGACCATCACGGCGAACGGCTTGTCGGCGCGACCTTTGCGCCGGCGCAGCATCGCCACGGCAGCATCAGAGGTCGCGTCGCACGCGAGGTGGAAGCCGCCGATCCCCTTGATGGCGATCACCCGGTGATCGAGCAGCGCACGTCGCGCCGCGGCGATCGCGGCCGCATCTCGGTGTTCGCAAGCGCCACCCACGTCGAAGATGAGGCGCGGACCGCACTCGTGACAGGCGATCGGCTGCGCGTGGTAGCGGCGGTCGTCGGGATCGCGGTACTCGGCAGCGCAGCGGGCGCACATCGGGAAGTCGGCCATCGTCGTGCGCGGCCGGTCGTAGGGGAGCCCGCGGATGATCGTGAACCTCGGGCCGCAGTTGGTGCACGTGATGAACGGGTGTCCGAAGCGCCGATCGGTGGGGTCGTTCATCTCGGCCAGGCAGTCGTCGCACACCGCGGTGTCCGGCGAGACCAACGTGACCGCGCCGGCACGTTCCTCGCTGGCCACGATGGCGAACTCGGTGGACCACTGCGGCCGCACGTCGGCCTCCGCGATCGATTCGATGATCGCCAGCGGTGGCGCCTCGGTGCGGAGGCGACGGACGAACTCGGCGATCACCGGCGGCGAGCCCTCGATCTCGATGAACACCTCGGCGGCGTCGTTGCCGACGTGACCGCGCAGCCCGAGCGAGGTCGCCAGCCGGTGCACGAACGGGCGGAACCCGACGCCCTGCACCACGCCGCGCACGGCGATGTGCCGTCGAGCGAGCACAGCGGCGGGAGAGGCCATCAGCGGATGGTCCAGACCATGGCACGGTTGTTGCCCGAGTCGGCGACCGCCAGCCGCCGGGTGCCGTCCGACGCGGTGTGCAGGTGGATGCCGTACGGCCAGCAGAACGTGTCGTGGGCGACCTGATCCCAGCGGTTCTCGCCGTTCTTGGCGAAGTTCGGCTGGCCCAGCACGTGGTCGGCAGGGGTGGTCGATCCGGTCGGCACCTCGTCCCACAGCAGGATGCGGTTGTTCGCGGTGTCGGCGACGGCGAGCATCCCGTCGGCGATGTCGATGGCGTACGGGAAGCGCATCGACGTCGGCGTCTGCGGGATGTACGGGAACTCCGCACCGGAGACGAAGTCGGTCTGCCCGAGCACCATCGACGCCGGCACGTCCGCCGCGGGGTGGGGGTTCCAACCGAGCACCCGGTGGTTGCCGGCGTCGGCGATCAGCAGCGTCTCCGCAGTGCCGGCGACGTCGTGGGGCCAGCGGAAGCTGTGGCTGTCGAGCTCGCCGCCGTTCTCGTCGCGTTCGTACGCGCTCAGCTGACCGATGATCACCTCGGGGGCGACCTCCGGCTCGGGGATGCCGTCCCAGACGAGGACGCGCCGGTTCCCGGTGTCGGTGACGCAGAAGCGCCCCGCGACCATGGCCAGGCCGAAGGGCCAGTAGAACCCGAGCGGTCCGCACGCACCGCCGCGGTTCTCGTCCACCGACGCGCGGTCCGGTTGCCCGATGACGACGTCGGGCGCGACGTCGTTGCGTTGCGGCACCTCGTTCCAGACGAGGATGCGGTGGTTCCACGCGTCCGCCACGAGGAGGCGGCCGTCGACGACGATCACGCCGGTCGGCAGGCGCATGCCGTTGTCGGGACCGCGACCGTCGGACTGCGCTCCCTCGTGGGTGAAGTCGCGCTGGCCGAGGACGACGTCGGCGGCGGCGTGGTCGGCGGTCGGCGGACCGTGCCAGATCATCACGCGGTGGTTGCCGGTGTCGGCGACGATCAGCAGGTCGTCGTCCAGCCACACACCGCGGGGCGCGTACAGCTGCGAGTCGGTGGGCATCGCCAGTGGCAGACCGAGGCCGCCCGGGGCGGTGGCACCGAGCCACACCGACGGCTCGCAGTCGCGAGTCGTCGCTGCCACCGGCAACGTCAGGTCAGTGGGTGGCACGGATCCACACTCGGTGCTGCTCGATGCGCAGCGGCACCTGACTGAGCTGCGCGCCCGGCGACGACAGGCACTCGCCGGAGCTGGCGTCGTAGCGGAAGCCGTGCCACGGGCAGACGAGCACGCCCTCGTCGACCATGCCGCCGTCGAGAGTCATGCCCTGGTGCGCGCACTCGTTGCGGAACACGGCGAAGCGCTGATCGATGTTGGTGATGACGAAGCTCTCCTCGTCGATGTCCACGCGCAGCATCCCGCCGATGGGCACGTCGGCGGTCGAGGGGCCCTGCACCCAGCCAGCCATGTCGGTGGCCTTGCGCCCGACGGCGCCCAACGGGATGAAGGCCTCGGTCGGTTCGTTGGGCAGCACCTCCACCGTCACGATCTCGTCGACGCCGTTGACCAACGCCTCGGTCACGCCCTCGCGCAGCGTGACCGCCGACATCGAGCAGCCGTTGCAGGAGCCCTGCAGGCGGACGTAGGCGACGCCCTCGCGCACCTCGACCAGTTCGACGTCGCCACCGTGCGACTGCAGGTAGGGCTGGACGGCCTCCAACGCGGTGCGACCGCGCGTCAGCGGATCGGCGCGGATGATCGAGTGGACCAGGAGCAGCGCGTACACCGAGGGATCGTCGACGAGGTCGAACAGGATCTGCTTGCCGCGCTCGTCCTCGCGCATGCGTCGCACCATGGTGATGATGCCTTCGCGATGGAACGCCTCGATCGCGTCGCGCAGCTCGAGCGCAGCGGCGCGCGCCGGGGCACCGAGCTCGTTCACCGCGGCCAGCGCGTCGTCGACGCGTCGAGCGGTCGCCTCGAACGGGCTCACCGATCCGGCGGTCCCGCCGGTCTCGTCGACGGCGGTGGGCGCGGTCATCAGCGGTCCTGCCGGATGAGCGACTCGTGCTTGGCGACCTCGTCGAGGATCGATCGCACGCTGCGCACCGCTTCGAGCTCGTCGAACTCCTCGAAGATCGCCCGCGCTTCGTGGAGGCGTCCCTTCGCCTCGTCGAAGATCCCGAGATGGGCCAGCGCGTTGCCCTGGTTGGCCAGCACCCGCGCTCGGCCCTGCGGATCGCGGTGGCGATCGCGGTGCTGCAGCACCGCCTCGTACAGCTCGACCGCCTCGGCGATGTTCTCCGCCTGATGGGTGGACGGCATGTAGACCAGCGCGTTGGCCAGGTTGAGCTGCGTGCTCGACCACCGATCGAGGTGGTGGTCGGGTGTGAACACCTTCAGCGCCTCGCGCAGCGACTGCACGGCGATGCCGACGCGCAGCTGGTCGCTGGCCTCGACCATCGGCATCGTCATGTACGCCAGTCCGAGGTTGGCGTTGGCGATGCCCCACGAGTCCGGCGACGTCTCGATCGTGATCAGCTGGAGCGCGGCGTGGTAGTGGTCGATCGCCGCCTTCAGCAGCCGCGGCGCTGCTTCCGACATCTCCTGGAACATCGCCCCGCAGCTGACGTGCAGCTCGGCGGCGCTGACGCGCAGGTCGGTGCCGTCGAGCGCGTCGAGCGCCGCTTGGAACGTGACTGCGGCGCGCTTGGTGCCGCCGTCGTCGAGCTGCGTCACGGCGAGCTGCCCGAGGATCTGCCCGGCGAGGGCGCGGCTGATCGGCAGGGCCAGCTGCGCGCCGATCTCCAGCGACTCGGCCGCCGCAGTGACGTCGCGCTGCTCGAGCGAACGCGTCGCGCTCGCCGCATGGGCCATCGCGGCAATCTCGCCGTCCGCGCTTCCCGGGTCGGGCGGGTCGTCGGCCAGGCCGACGGCGAAGGCGACCAGTTCGACGTGCGCGGCCAGTGCGGCGTCGCCGAGCTCGGCAGCCAGGCTGCGCACTCGCGCCAGGAGCGGCGCGCTCGGTTCGAGGACGAAGCGGTTCGCCAACGCGATCGCGTCCGCACGGCCCGTGTCACCGGCGAGCGCTGCGATTGCCCCGTCGATGTCGCCGGCGAGCGCCAGCTCGTAGCAGCGCAGCGACGACGGGAACGCGTTCGGCAGTCGGCCGGCGACGAGCTGCTCGCGGACCGCGTCGTGGCCCTCACCCGCGCCGATCAGGAGGTACCCGGCGGGGAGCGGGAAGACGCCCACCGGTTGCGGGCGCGGCAGGGTCGGTTGGTCACTCATCGTTCGGCTCCGGTTCGGTCTGCTGTTCGGTCTGCTGTTCGTCGACGGCTCGGTTGACGGCGTCGTCCACGGTCGGCCGGCGGGCTCCCGGGAAGTCGCGCTGCGCTGCTCGCTTGATCCACGAGGCGGCGATGTTCGCCATCCGCTCGGTGTGGTACGTGTTGATCGTCGTGCGGACCACTTCGTCGGCGAAGACCACGACGATGTCCACCACCCACTGTCCGGCGCGACGTTCGACGTAGGTCTCGACGGCGAGCGCCTCCTGCGGCTCGTGCCGTCCGCTGCTCATCACGCGGCTCGGCTGACATCGACCCTCAGTGCTCCTTGGCCGGCGTCCCACACGGCCTGGCGAACGCCGACCGGCGCGTCGACGGGCAGCCACTCCCAGATCAAGGCCGAGCGATCGCCGGCGCGGTTGCGCTGCTTGAGCAGCACGCCGCCGCCTCCTTGACCGATCAGCGGGAGCAGCCACAGCTCGTTGCCCTTGAGCATCGCCACCAGCGCGTCGGTCGGGAACAGCTCGTGGGCCACGTCGGCGCGCAGGCGCACGTAGCCGTCCTCGGTGAGCTCCACGGTCACGCCGGTGGGCGCCTCGTCACGCGGCACGATCGTCCTCCCAGATCGCGGTGATCAGCCGGGCCACCTCGTGCATCGACCTCGCCACGCCCGCCGTCAGCTCGGCGCCGGGGTGGCAGCTTTCGACCTCGATCAGGAACACGGTGATGTCGGTCGGGTAGTCGTCGTGCAGCAGCCAGCGGGCGAAGGCCAACGAGTGGTCCCAACGGAACTGGTGCGAATGCAACCCGGAAAGCGGCGGCAGCTGCTCCACCTCGGCGCCCGGCACCTTGAAGATCGTCCCCGGCGCCGAGCCCGTGGCGGCGGCGTCGATCAGCACGACGCGTCGAGCGCCCTGCATCTTGAAGCCGACGTCCATGCCGGCCGTGCCGCCGTCGACGAGCACGACGTGGTCGGGGATGCCGACGCTCCACAGGTGGCGGATGAGCACGGGCCCGACAGCGTCGTCGCCGCGCAGCAGGTTGCCGCAGCCGATGACCACGGTCTTGCCCCACGACGGCGGTCGGCCGTCGGCGTCCGGGCTCAGCATCATCGACCTCCCGACCGGCAGCTACATGTCACCGTTGATGACGAATTTGGAGAGCTGCTTGCCGGTCTTGCCGTCATAGGCGTGCACCGTGCAGACGAGGCACGAGTCGAAGCTGCGGGCGACCAGCCCGAGCTCCACCGGATCCTCGACGTCGGCGATCGGGGCGCCGACGAGCGCGTTCTCGATCGGTCCGAGCGTCCCGTCGCCGTCACGGGGACCGATGTTCCAAGCCGTCGGCGTGACCACCTGGTAGTTGGCGATCTTGCCGTCCTCGATGACGATCCAGTCCGACAGGCTGCCGCGTGCGGCCTCCGTGGAACCGAAGCCCTTGCCACTCGCGTGCTCGACCGGCTTGGTGTAGAAGCTGTCCTGGAGGTTGAGCTCGTCGAGCCACTTGCGGACCCACTTGAAGTACTTCGGGCCCTCGTGCATGCGGGCCAGCTGGCGGACCATCACCGACGGGCCGATCGAGTCGAGGATGTCGAGGAACAGCGGGTCGTCGTCCTGGTGGGCCTGCGCGCCGGGTGCCCCAGCTGCGATGCGCCGCGCCAGGGGACCGGCTTCCAACGGGAGGTAGCCCTGGCCGGGCACGTTGTAGCGGGGCGACTTGGCCCAGCTGTACTTGCCCTGCTTGTGTCCTTCCGCCGGATCGATCGGGTCGGTGATGCCGTCCCACGGGTGCAGCAGTCCGCTGCCCTTGTAGAACGAGTGGGCGGTGTCCTCGCTGACGCGCAGGTGGTCGAACTCGGAGAACTGACCGCCGGCGTACACGCCCGAGCGGTTGATCAGCGCCTGGTTGCGACCGTCGATCGTCGGGTGGTCGTAGAGCTCGGGCTGGAAGTAGGTGCCGGTGGCGAGGTAGTTGCCCACGCCCTGGCCGAACGTGTCGAGGCCGACGTCGAGGCAGTAGCGGATGAAGAACCCGCAGTCGCTGTTGTGCTGGCTCTCGTTCTCGTCGACCCACGCCAGGACGTCGTTCCACGTCCTGTTCTCCAGCCAGCGATCGACCGAGCAGCCGAGCCACTGGCCTTCCAGCCACACGCGGTTCCAGTGCTCGAGGATGGCGATCGACCGGCTGACCTCGGCGAGGTTCGGTGCGCACATCACGCCGCCCGGCACCATGAAGCTCGAGTGCGGCCACTGCCCGCCGAACATCGCGTAGACCTCGACCGGCTTGCCCGACAGCACCACGCCGGCCTGGTAGCTCTCGCCGACGTAGGGAGCGAAGCGGCGCACGCACTCGGCGTACATCGGTGACTTGGCGTAGTTCTTGTTGGTCAGGTCGATGGCGAACAGCGCGTAGAAGTAGCGCGGGATGCTCTGCAGCGTCTCGCACGCCTGGGCGATGTTGCGGATCAACGTCGCGTTGTGCGGCAGGTGCGTCTTCCACGCCGTGTCCAGCGCGTAGGCCGCCTTGTACAGGTGGCTGCCGCCGCAGATGCCGCAGATGCGCGGGGTGACGATCAGGCCGGCTTGCGGGTCCTTGCCCTTGAGGATCATCTCGAAGCCGCGGAACATGCCGGCCTCGGTCCACGCCGACGTGACGATGCCGTCGTCGATCGTGACGCGGACGTCGAGGTCGCCCTCGACCCTGCCGAGTGGGCTGACGTGGAGATCGATCGTGCTCATTGGTGGTGCCTGCTTCCGGTGCGTGAAGTGAACGGGACGTCCGTCAGACGACGAACATGTCTTCCTTGGACCACTGCGGTGCGGCGACGCGAGCCGCTGCGGCGTGGGCCATGTAGGTCAGGTGGTCGGTGCCTTCCGGCACCTCCTTGGGGATCAACCCGCTGACCTTCTGCGTCTTGAAGACGGTGCCGGGCGCGAGGTCCATGAACGGGAACTCCGGTTCGGTGCAACCGAGGCACGGCATGCCGGCGCGGGTCTTCGAGCTCTGCCGGTTCCACAGGATGCGGTTGCACGGCGAGTGGGTCATCGGGCCGCGGCAGCCGAACTCGTAGAACAGGCAACCGGTGCGGGTGCCCTCGCCGAACGAGTACGTCGACTGCTTGTACTCGAAGAACTGCACGCGGGTGCAGCCGGTCTGGGTGAACGTCTTGAAGAACGTCTGCGGGCGGTGGAGCTCGTCGAGGGCGACGTCGCCGGTGCGACCGGAGGCCAGCGCGACGAGGATCTGCGTGATCCAGTCGGGGTGCGCCGGGCAGCCGGGGATGTTGATCACCGGGAGCCCTGCCTTGGAGACGAAGTCGGGTCCGAGGAAGCCGCCCTTGCTGCGCTTGTGGAACTGCAGGCCGGTGGAGTCGGTGGGGTTCGGCGCCGTGGCGGGGATGCCGCCCCAGCATGCGCAGTCGCCGATGGCGACGACGATGCTTGCCGCCGCGCACAGGTCGGTGACCCAGTCCTTCATCGGACGGTCGGCGAAGATGTCGTAGCGGCCGGTGCCGTTGGGGCCGTCGATGACGGTGCCCTCGAAGACGAAGATGTCGAGGTCGCGCTCGCCCTTGGCGCAGTCCCAGAAGATCTTCTGGGCCTGCTTGCCGAGCTCCATGCCGAGCGACGGGTGCCACAGGATGTCGAGACCGAAGTCGACGATCAGGTCGACGACGTTGGGCTCCTCCGCGTTGAGGAACGACATCGTGTTGCCGCTGCACGCTCCCCCTTGGAACCAAAGGACTGATGCCATTGCTGCTTCCTTTCGATTTCCTCGGTCTCAGGACTTGTTCGTGGTGACGCCGGTCGGGCGATGCGATGACGCGTCGTCGACTCGTTTGCCGAGCGCCCTGGCGATCTCGATGAGCAGGCCGGCACCGCGCTGGACGTCGGGGTCCTTGAGCGCCTTCATCGCGCCGCGCACGCCCTTGACGGTGGTGTCGTTGGCCTGCGCAGCACGGCGGCCGGCGACGGCGCTCTCGCTGACGAGCCCGAGCAGATCGATCGTGTCGGCGTTCAACATCCCCGAACGCACGAGCTGGTTGATGCTCGGCAGCGCCTCGTTCAAGGTGGCCGCCGCGGACTTGAGGTCGGCGACGGTCTTGCCGAGGTCGAAGTCGCTGCCGCTCGCGGTGCGGGCGTCTTTGATCTCCCGGACGCTGCTGGCCACCGAGTCGATGATCGTGTCGCCCCGCTCGAGGAACCCGTTGAGCCCGGACACGAGCGTGGCGAGCATCTCCGCGTTGTCGAGCAGGAGCACCAACGAGGCGGCGACGGTGGGGTCGTTGAGCCGGTCGGTGACGGCGTCGACCGGTTGGTGCACCATCGAATTCGTGCTCATCGCTGCCCCCTCGGATCGTTGCCGCTCGCCGTGGGCACCGACCCCCGTCGGGCGCTCACGACGCAGACCGTAGGCCCGGTTCCGAAGCTTGGCTATCCTCATTCCGCACGCGTTGTCCTGGGGGCGCATCAGATCTTGAGAAATCCGTGAACCGTGACCGTCGCTCGTGAACCGCCCGTGGCGCCCGTGCGCCGGCTGCGCTCGATCAACGCCGAGCGCGCCCGCAACCCGATCCCGCCCCGTCTCAAGCCACGCGGCATCCCGCCCGCGCTCGTCGATCATCAGATCTACGCGACGCAGAGCATCGGCATCGCCGAGCAGTCCGGTCGGCCGCTGCTCGGCCCGCACCAGCTCGCCGTCGGTGCCGGTGAGGAGGCCGACTTCCTCGCCTCGCTGCACGCGGTGCGGTTCCACGACATCACGATGGGCTACCTCGACTACGTGGCCGCGACGTCGGTGCACTCGGAGCGCCTGCCCGCCGACTACCTCGTGATGATGCCGATGAACGGGCAGTCGCGGATCATCAACGAGCAGCGCCGGGCCGAGGCGTCCTCGGTGACCGCGGTGTCACCGCGACCGGACACGCCGATGCGCATGGACTGGAGCACGCACTCGCCGCACCTGGTGATCCGCATCGATCGCGACGGACTCGATCGCCACCTCGCCCGGCTGCTCGGTCGCCCGCTGGATCAACTGCTCGTGTTCGACCTCGCGCTCGACATGAGCCCCGACTCGGCCAGCCGATGGAACTCCGCGATCCAGCTGCTGCACACGGAGCTGTTCCACGACAGCTCGCTGCTGCACCAGGGCCTCGGCACCGCCCCGCTCGAGGAGTTCGTGATGAGCGCGCTGCTCTTCGCCCACCACTCGAACTACAGCGCGTCGCTGGCGCGGCCCGAGCACACGCCCGGCCGTCGGGCCATCCGATTGGCGCGCGACTACATCGAGATGCACCTCTCCGAGCCGATCTCGGTGGGCGACGTCGCCGACGCGGTGCAGGTCAGCGTGCGCAGCCTGGAGGACGGGTTTCGGACCGAACTGCGCACGACGCCCTCGGCGTACCTGCGCGATCGGCGGCTCGAGCGCGTGCGCAACGACCTCGCCGAGACGGGTCCGAACGACGGACGCACGGTGAGCGACGTCGCCTTCCGCTGGGGCTTCAACCACCTCGGCCGCTTCGCCGGGTACTACCGCGCCCGCTTCGGCGAGAGCCCGTCGCAGACCCTGCGGAGCTGAGCTCGCGCCGCGCCCGTTGCGGGTCGGGGTCTTGACGCGTGTGTCTAAGTTGCGCTCGTGCACGAGCTGTCGATCTGTCGATCGATCTCCCGAATCGTCGAGGAACACGCCGCGGGTCGACCCGTCGAGCGCGTCCGCCTCGACGTCGGGCACCTGCGTCAGGTGGTGCCGACGAGCCTGGAGTACTGCTGGGACATCGTCGTGCAGCACACCGCGCTCGAAGGTGTGCCGCTGGACATCCGTCACGTTCCGGCGGTGATCTCGTGTCGCGCGTGCGGCCACGAGACGTCGATCGTCGTGCCGGTGTTCCGCTGCGAGGCCTGCTCGTCCACCGACACCGACGTCGTCAGCGGCGACGAGCTGCTCGTGACCTCACTCGATCTGATCGGAGCTTGACCATGGGACGATTCCACTACCACGCCGACGGGACGGGCCACACCCACGACGACCACGATCATGATCATGATCACGACGTCGGCGATCACTCCGGGTACACGACGGGCGGGTTGCGCGTCGATGTCCTCGAACGGATCCTCGGCGAGAACGAGCGCACCGCCGAGGAGAACCGAGCTGACTTTCGCGCCGCCGGTCTGCGCGTCATCAACCTGATGTCGTCGCCCGGCGCCGGCAAGACGACGTTGCTGCGCGAGACGTTGTCGCGCTTGCAGGGTCACGTGCGCGTCGGCGTCGTCGAGGGCGACATCGAGACCTCGATCGACGCCGATCGGCTCGAGGGGTTCGGTGCTCCGGTGTCGCTCGTCAACACCGCCAACGGGTTCGGAGGCGAGTGCCACCTCGACGCGACGATGGTCCGTTCGGCCTTGCCCCGACTGCCGTTGGCCGACCTCGACCTGATCGTCGTCGAGAACGTCGGCAACCTCGTCTGCCCCGCCGAGTTCGACGTCGGCGAGGACGTCCGGGCGATGGTGTACTCCGTCACCGAGGGCGAGGAGAAGCCGCTCAAGTACCCGGTGATGTTCCGCTCCGCGGACGTGGTCCTGATCAACAAGATCGACCTGCTGCCGCACCTCGACATCGACCTCGCGCTGTTCTACGAGAACCTCGAAGGGGTCAACCCGGGAGTGCGCACGATCGAGGTCTCGGCCAAGACCGGGGCCGGCATCGATGAGTGGTGCACCTGGGTTCGTAGCATCGCGACGTGAGCTCGCAACGCGTCGACGAGATCCTGGAGCTGGTTCGCACGAACGGGGGCCGAGCCACCGGCGCGCGACGTGCGATCCTGCAGACGCTGCTCGACCACCAAGACGTGCACCCCACTGCCGAGCACATCACGGCGGCGGTTCGCGAGTCGCAACCCGAGCTCGCCGAGTCGACCGTCTACCGGTTCCTCGACGAGCTGCAACGACTCGGTGTCGTCGAGCACGTGCGCCTCGGGCCCGGCCCGGAGGTGTACCACTTCACCGAGCACACCGCCCACCACCACCTGGTCTGCGACCGTTGCGGACGCGTCATCGAGGTGCCGCAGAAGGTGTTCGACTCGTTGCACGACGAGCTCCTCGGCCGGTTCGCGTTCGAGATCGAGCCGCACCACTTCACGCTCTCCGGGCACTGCCTGCGCTGCCCGGCCGAGCGCGCGCCGACGACGCACTCGCACGACGGCCACACGCACTCGCACGGTGACGGTGCGGACCACGATCACGTCCACTGAGCAACCTCAGCGGCCAGGCACGCAGAACCCGAACGGCAGCTCCAGCCGGTTGGCGGCCATCAGCGCGGTGTCGGCCAGGATCTCGCCTGTCGCTCCCTCGGCGGTGACCCGTCCCTCGTTGAGCACGATCGATCGCGGGCACAGCTGCAGTGCGTAGGGCAGGTCGTGGGTGACGAGGACCGTGGTCACGGGGAGCGAGACGAGGATGTCGGCCAGCTCCCGACGCGCCGCCGGGTCGAGGTTGCTCGACGGCTCGTCGAGCACGAGCACCTCGGGCCGCATCGCCAGCACCGTCGCCACCGCAACGCGTCGGCGCTGCCCGAAGCTGAGGTGGTGCGGTGCGCGGTCCGCGCAGTCGCGCATGCCGACGGCGTCGAGCGCCTCGTCGACCCGCGACGCGAGCTCGTCCCCACGCAGGCCGAGGTTGTGCGGTCCGAAGGCGACGTCCTCGCGCACCGTGGGCATGAACAGCTGGTCGTCCGGATCCTGGAAGACGATGCCGACGCGCTGACGGATCGACGTCAGGTTGGGCTTGGCAACGACGAGGCCGCCGACGGTCACCGTGCCCGACGTCGCGGTGAGGATGCCGTTGAGGTGCAGCACGAGCGTGGTCTTGCCCGCGCCGTTCGGACCGAGGATCGCCACGCGCTCGCCACGTTCGACGCACAGGTCGACGCCGGCGAGCGCGCGATGTCCGTCCGGGTAGGTGTGGGTCAGGCAGCTGACGAGCAGCGCCGGGTCGCTCACCGCGACCACCAGGCGAGGCACGAGACGACGGCGGCAGACGCGGGGAGCACGAGTGCGATCGCCCACGCGGACCGTGCCGGGGAGGACTCGCGGGCTGGCATCGAGCCCGTGTAGCCACGCGACTCCATCGCCAGGAAGACGCGCTCGCCGCGTTCGTAGGAGCGAACGAACAGCGTGCCCGTGGCGGTCGCCACCGCCCGCGCCTGCCAGAACCAACGCGGGTCGTAGCAGCGCGAAGCTCGAGCGACCCGCATCCGGTGCATCTCACCGCTGATCACTTCGCCGTAGCGGACCATGAAGCCCATCACGGCGACCAGCAGCTTCGGCATGCGCAGCCGCTCCAGCCCGAGCAGCAGGTGGGCGACCGGCGTCGTTGCGGCCAGCAGCACCGTGGCAGCCACGCCGAGGGTGCCCTTGGCGACGACGTTCCATGCGGCCCACAGCCCAGCTTCCGACAGGTGCAGCCCGAGCACCGACACCCTTGGCCCGCTGCCGAAGAACGGCAGCAGCACGGCGAAGGCGACGAACGGCACCTCGATGACCAGTCGGCGCGCGACGTACGACAGTGGAACGCGTGCGATGACGGCCACGCCGGCGAGCATCGCCGCGTCGACGGCGAACGCCCACGTCTGCTCCTTGGGCGTCGAGACCACGGCGAACACGAACAGGACCGCCGCCAGCAGCTTGCACTGCGGAGCGAGCCCGTGCAGCGGGCCGTGGGTGGCCCGCGCGGACGGGGCGCGCGAGCGGTGGTGCGCGCCGCTCACGGCGAGGCAGCGCCGAAGGGCGATCGACGTCGGCGACGCACCGCGACCCACAGCCCGCCGAACAGCGCCGTGCAGACCGCAAACGTGGCGGCGACGCCGATGACGCCGGACAGACCGGTGCTCAGCGAAGCGTCGTCCACGCCGCGCACCGAGTAGTCGGCAAGCGGTCCGCCGGCCATGGTGTGCGCCCGTTCACCGACGTCGATGCCCGTGTCGGCAGCCACCTTCTCCAAGCCGTCCGGCTTCGAACTGGCATGCGGCGAGACGAAGAACGCCAGCAGCAACGCGACGAGCACCCCAACGGAGACGAACCACCTCGTCGAGACGCGACCCATCAGACGCTCGCCGGTGAGGTGACGCGCGCGGGTTCGTGCAGGCGTTCGATCCGCCGGGCTCCGTGCACGAGGTCGGGTCGTGTGGCGAGCACCGCGGAGATCGTCGCTGCGGTGATGAGGCCCTCGACGATGCCGATCAGCACGTGCACGCCGACCATCGCGGTGGCGACCTCGTCGATGGAGGCGACACCGTTGCCGCCGATCGCGTACTCGACCGTGAACAGGATCGACGCCAGCACCGGCGCGCACGTGGCGGCGACGCCCGAGGCGATGACGATCGACGACCGACGGCGGGGGAGCAGCGACCGCACGCCGAGGAAGATGCCGTAGCCGCCGAACGCACCGACCACCGCCATGTTGAGCACGTTCAGACCGAGCGCCGACAGGCCCCCGTCGGCAAACATCAGGCACTGCACGAGCAGCACCACCGACACGCACAACGTGCCGGCCCAGGGCCCGACGAGCACGGCCGCCAGCACACCACCGAGCAGGTGACCGCTGGTCCCGCCGGCCACGGGGAAGTTGATCATCTGCACGGCGAAGATGAACGAGGAGGCGAGTCCCATCATCGGCACCTGCCGCTCGTCGAGGGTGCGCGCCGCCTGCTTGAGACTGATGGCGATGCCACCGGCGGCGAGCGCGCCGCCGGCCAGCGACGTGCCGCCGTCGATGAAGCCGTCCGGGATGTGCATGGCCTCGCATCTTGTTGCAAGGTCCTTGCAAAAGCAAGCAGGACGTTCCAGCGGATCCTGGCCGGCGAACCGGGCCTCGTACGATGGAGCTCGTGGCCCGACGTCTGCCTGCTCCCGCCACGCTCTCGCCGATGTACCACCTGTTCGCCGCCTCGCAACAGGTCGGTGCGTTGTTGGCGGAAGCGCTTGCCGGCGCACCGCTCGACGCGGCCGGCTACGCGCTGTACAGCGCGGTCCGTGAGACGCAGCCGACCACGCCGACCGATCTGGCCAAGCACCTCGGCATGCCGGTGACGACGGTGCTCGACGCGCTGGCGACGATGCAGCGCAACGGCCACCTCGCTCGCCTGCGCAACCCTCGCGACGGACGTTCGTACCTGGTGCGGCTGACCGAGGCGGGTGACGCCGTCCACGACCAGACCGAGGCCGCGTTCAGTCGTGCTGACCTGCGGTTGGGCGCTCACCTCGGGACGGATCGAACGGACGTGATCGCCGCGCTGGCGGCGTTGAAGTCCGCCGGCGAGCACGCCCTCGACGAAATGCGCACCGCCGCCACCCAAGTCGGGTAGCTCGCTCTCGAATGGTCACGTGCTCGGTACGGATCAAGCACGGATCAAGCACGGATCCGTGACAGGTACCACGAGACCGTGATAGATTTCGTGGCGTGGCACGTCGGTGGATGGCAGCAACGGTGGTGCTGCTCGCGGTGACTGCGTGCTCGTCGGCCAGCCGCTCGCAGCCCTCGTCGACCGTCGGTGTCGTCCAGCCGTCGACCGCTTCGACCGCCTCGACGACGTCGACGACGCAGCCGAGTGCCGCGGTGCAGGGATGGGCGCAGGACATGCGGGCGCTCGGTGACGGGGTGCGGCGGATCCACCCGAACCCGTTCTGGCGTCAGTCGGAAGACGAGTTCGACGCCGCGCTCGCCGCAGCGCCCGAGCAGCTGGCGATGATGAGCGTCACCGACGCGACCGCGTTCGTGATGCGCCTGATGGCGGGGTTCGACGGCCACACCGGTGTGTACCTGTCGGAAGCCGGCTTCCACCTGTACGCGCTGCACCTGTACGGGTTCGGCGACGACATCGCTGTCGTCGGCGCGCCGGATCCGGCGTTGTTCGGGGCGACCGTTGTCAGCATCGACGGCACGCCGATCGCCGACGCCGTCGCCGCGGTGCGGCCGTGGTCGCCGTACGACAACGCCGCCACGATCGACCTCGTCGTGCCACTGCTGCTGATGACGCCCGAGGTGCTCCACGCGGCAGGCGTCGTGGACGACGTTGCCGTGCCGCACTTCGTCGTGCGCCTCGCCAACGGCACGGAGCACACGCTCGAACCGGCGCAGCTGACGTGGGATGAGTTCGTCGACCAGATCGATCCGACGCCGGTCGGGATGGGGCAGATCGAGTCGATCCCGTCGATGGCCCGCATCAGTGAACCGTTCTGGACGGAGGTGGTCGGCTCGGCGATCGTGCTGCACGACAACGCCATCGTCCGCAGCAGCGGCACCACGAACATCAGCACCGTCGCCGACGAGATCGATGGCGCGCTCTCGAGCGGCGCGGCGAACCGGCTCGTCGTCGACCTCCGCTTCAACCCCGGCGGTGACACCGACGAGTACGCGCCGCTGCTGCGCGTCCTGACGACGAACCCGGCGCTGCAGCGACCCGGTTCGCTGGTCGTGCTGATCGGCAAGCAGACCTTCTCCGCCGCGGTGCTGCTGGCCACCGAGCTCGGTCAGCAGACCGGCGCGGTGTTCATCGGCGAACCGACGGGTGGCAGCCCGAACCTGTACGCCAACCCGCGCCCACTGAAGCTGCCGAACAGCGGCATCGTCGTCGAGGTGTCGTCGCACTACTTCGAGCTCGGCGGGCCGGACGACCGTCGCGACGCGGTCGCGCCCGACGTGCCGGTGGCCCTCACGCTCGACGATCTCCTCGCCGGTCGCGATCCGGTGCTCGACGCCGCGCTCAGCCTCGCCTGACGCCGTCGAGCCCGAGCCACGCGGCGAGCGCGGCGAGCTCCCGGTTCACGGCCGCGATGATCGGCTTCGTGAACCGCACGTCCTCGTGGATCGCGTGCACCTGGAGCACGCCCGCCTTGCGGTCCGCTGCGGCGTCGACCTTGCCCACGAGGCGGTCGTGGTGCAGCACCGGCAGGGCGAAGTAACCCCAGCGGCGCTTGTCCTTCGGCTTGTACATCTCCAGCGTGTACTCGAAGTCGAACAGGTCGACGGCGCGAACGCGGTCGTGGATCAGGCGGTCGAACGGCGACAGCAGGGCGGTGCGCCCGGCGAAGCCGTCGGCGGTCGCGGCGAGGTCGAGCCGCCACTCGCCGACGGTGCCCTCGACCTCGACCGGGATGCCGGCGTCGCCGACCGCGCGCGGTCGGGTGATGCCCTGCGAGCGCAGCCAGCGCTCGTCGCGGATCCGGCGTGCTTCCTCGAGCGGGACGACCTCGACATCGGGGAAGACGCGCGCTGCGATGTCCCAGGTGCGATCGCGGCCGATGCGGCCGGCCACCGCGACGTCGCCGCGCGATTGGAGGAACTCGAGCATGCGCGTCACGTTCTGGTTGTGGGTCCAGCCGGTCGACTCCCACGCTCGTTCCGCCGTGTCGGGGATCGAGCGCGACGGCAGCGGGCCGGTCTTCGTCAGCAGCGCGAGCACCCGCTTGCGGAAGCCGGCGTTGTCGCGCAGCCAGTCGGCCACGCTGGAGTGCTTGGGCGGCGAGCTCATCTCGGCGCGGAACAGGCCGAGGTCGGCAGTCGGACGGATCATCACGATCGCCGCCTCGAACGGGGTCGGCTGGCCACGGTGCTCGTACAGGGTGCGGTCCTGCTCGAGCGCTGCGGTCAGCTGCGCGGGCCGGTAGCTGTTCCCGATCCGCGTCCACGAGACGAGGTCGGCGTTCGGCGCGATCACCGACGTCGGGTCGAGCTGCAACAGGTTCAGGTGCCGCACCATCGCCACCAGGTCGGTGGGTCGATCGGCATCGAGCAGCTGGGCGCGGATCGCGATCCGGCGCGCCTCGTCGATGGTCAGTTTGCGCACCGTCACGCTCGCGACCTTACGAGCCGATGCTCAGCCGGCGTCGACCTCGGACACGAGCTGCGCCCACTCGGCATCGTCGAACAGCTCGATGCTCTCGACGATCGACCGCAACGTGGCGACGTCGGCGGTGCCGTGCGCATCGACGGCAACGACTCCGATCCGGAGGGTGATCGCCGACGTCGGAGTGCCATCGCCCATCGTGCCGACCACGAGCGTGCCGTCGTTCCCGTTGATCGTGATCGGTTCACCGGCCGGCAGCGGCGTGCTGAACGGGGTCGTCACGATCGTGACGAGCGTGCCCGGACCGGCAGCCGTGCCGGGCAGCACCAGCGACATGAACAGGTACGGCTCGACGTCGCACGTACCGCTCGGCTGCGCCTGCAGGACGACACGTTCCCAGCCAGCGGGGATCAGCGCCGGCGCGTACCGCGTCGTGGCATCGACGCAGCGGCCAGGTGCCGGGGGAGGGGTCGGCCACGCCGATGGATCGGTCACCGCCAGCGTGTCGACGATCGAGGTCAGCTCGTCCCACGTGATGCCGAACGCGTTGATGTCGACGACGAGGTCGTTGTCCTCGGTCCACGTCACCTGGATCCACCGAAACGCACCCTCGCCCGCTTCGGTGGCGAGCACCGTCCGCCCGGCCATCGTCCGTTCGACACCGCCGGGGAGCAACCCGAGGAAGACGTTGTCGGGTCGCGGCCACGTCTGCGCGATCTGCAGGTGACGACCGCTGGCGGGATCCTCGGGCTCGTACGCCAAGGTCGCGCTCGGCACGGAGCGCATGCAGTCCAGGGTCGGACCGCACTCGGCGACGGCCTCGCGGCGCGCCTCCGACAAGCGCAGCGCAGGCGGTGGAACCGACGGGACCATCCAGCTGATCGTCAGCGGATCCTCGGTCCGGACCATCGTCGTGATCGGTGCAGCTGTTGATGTCGTCGACGACGTCGACGTCGTCGCAGCGAGAACGGTCGCCGTGTTCGTGACCGCCGAGGACGCGGCACGATCACCGCAGCTGACACCGACCAGCGCCGCCACCGCGAGCACCCGCCACGATCCCACGTCGACGAGCGTAGGCGGAGCGGCGACCCGCACCCGGCGCGTCAGGAGTGACGAAGACGCAGGGCGACCGCGTACTGATCGGCCAGCGCGATCGCCAGACGGCGTTCCTCGACGAGTGACCCGCTGTCGGGCCGCGGTGTCAGCACGATCGAGCCGAAGCGCTCGCCGTCGCAGGCCACTTCGATCGCCACGCCGCACGTCGGCAGCTCGACACCGTGCTGCCCGATCGACATCGTGCCGGCGGATCGACCGGTGGAGAGCAACGACCCGGAGCGCGGAAGGACAGCCACGGACTCCGGGATCGTTGCCTCGAAGCGGCAGTCGGCGAGGGGCAGGGTGGCCATCAGCAGATCGCGGATCGCCGTCCAGACCTCGTCGACCGTCGCGCCGCGAACGAGCATCGCCGCGGTCGTCTCCAGCGCGCGCAGGCCGCTGAGACGTCGTTCGGCGTGCTGATGGGCGCGCCGCCGCCAAGCGCCCAGCTCGCTGATCACCAGGCCGAGTCCCGCGAGCAGCAGGACGGTGATCACGTCATGGGCATCATGGATGCGCAGCGAGTGGTACGGCTCGGTGTGCAGGAAGTTGAACGACAGCGCGGCGACGAACGCCGTCAGCAACCCGGCGGCACGTCCGGTGATCGCCGCGGCGACGACCACGGCGGCCAGCGCCAACGCGACGTTGGTCGTGCCGATCGAGTCGCGGACGGTCGACGTGATCCCGGCGATGGCCAGCGCGGCGAGCGGTCCGCCTGCGGCGGCGATCGATCCGCTGCGGTGCTCCACCTCCGTCACGTCCCCGATGGTGGTCGGCCACGAGCGGCGAACCCCCTGCGTTCACGGTTTCTCCACGTCGTCTGCCAGGTTCTTCACGTTTCCTTCACGCACGGTGACCCTGAAGGCAAGACCTTCAGTTCCAGGGCTCAACCTTCGAACCGCGTGTGCCGATGTTTGAAAGCGTGACGGAACTGTCGACGTGCGACTTCCCAGACTGCGATCGAGCGGCAGATGACGTGTTCCTCGACCACCACCTGTGCACCGAGCATCGCATCCTCGCCGTGCAGCGGCTGGTCGCGACCCTGCCGCCGCGGCTTCAGAGCACGCCGGCGTAGGCCGGCAGGCACGTCTGCCCACCCAGGTGGGCGTACAGCACGCGTGAGCCGGCCGGGATCTCACCCGACTGGATCATGCCGATCATCCCGGCCATCGACTTGCCCTCGTAGACGGGGTCGGTGAGCATGCCCTCCATCCGCGCGCAGGTGTGGATGGCGTCGATCGTCTGCGCATCGGGGATGCCGTAGATGCCGGCCGAGTACCCATCGACGATGGTGATCTCGTCGGCGCGCAGGTCGCGCTGGAGGCCGATCTTGGCCGCCGTGTTGCGAGCGATGCGCGTCACCTGATCGATCGTCTTGGCCATCGTCGCCGAGGCGTCGATGCCGATCACGTGCCGGTCGGTGCGCTCCTCGAGCGCGAAGCCGGCGATCATCCCGGCGTGCGTCGAGCCGGTGACGGTGCACACGACGATGTGGTCGAAGAACGTGTCGATGGCCGCCTCCTGCGCGGCAACCTCGCGCGCCCAGTTGGCGAAGCCGAGGCCGCCGAGTGGGTGGTCGCTGGCGCCGGCCGGGATGGCGTACGGCTTGCCGCCCGCGTCGATCACCGAGTCGAGCGCGCGCTGCCAGCTGTCGCGGATGCCGATGTCGAAGCCCGCCGGGTCCATGCGCACGTCGCCACCCATGATGCGCGACAGCTGGATGTTGCCGACCTTGTCGTAGACCACGTCGGGCCACTCCACCCACTTCTCCTGCACGGTGACCGACTTCAGCCCGAGGTGGGCGGCAACGCCGGTGACCTGCCGGGTGTGGTTGGACTGCACGCCGCCGATGGAGACGAGCGTGTCGCACCCCTGCGCGAGCGCTTCGGGGATGAGGTACTCCAGCTTGCGCGTCTTGTTGCCGCCGAAGGCGATGCCGGAGTTGCAGTCCTCACGCTTCGCCCAGATCTCCACCTTGCCGCCGAGGTGCGCGCTGAGGCGTGGCAGCGGGTGGATCGGTGACGGCCCGAAGGTGAGTGGGTGGCGGGGGAAGTCGTCGAGTGACATGGAGAGCTCCTGTGCAGCGGTGAACCGTAGAATCGTATACGATCCTAACATGAGTGCTGTCGAAGCCGTCCACGACCACCTCCTCACGGCGATGCTGCGTGGTGAACTGGCGCCAGGGTCATGGGTGCGCCAGGACGACCTGGCCGCCGATCTCGGCGTGAGCAAGATCCCGGTGCGCGAGGCGTTGCAACGCCTCGCCGCCGAAGGGTTGGTGATGTTCGAGGCCAACCGCGGGTCGGTGGTGCCGACGCTCACCGCCGATGGCGCCGAGGAGATCTACGCCTTGCGCTCCGCGCTCGAGCCGCTGCTGCTGCGTCGGTCGGTGAAGCAGCTGACGATCGTCCACCTCGCCACGGCGGAGATGGCCCTTGCCGATCCGGATGCACCAATCGGCGAGGCCAACTGGCAGTTCCACCAGGCGCTGTACTCCGGCGCCGGGTGGGATCGCGGGTTGACGATGGTCCGTCACCTGCACGCCGCGGTCGCACCGTATGTCGTGCTCTACGAAGCCGGTCTCTCCGGCGACTCGGCCAGCGATGCGGAGCACCGTGAGCTGTTGCAGTGCTGCCGCAACCGCGACGTGCGCGGCGCAGTGCGCGTGCTGAGCGCGCACCTCGACCACGCCGCCGGCGCGCTGGTCGCGTTCCTGCGTGGTCGGGACATCGAGCAAGCTGGCAACCGATGAGCAGCAACACCGAGCCGACGCCGGATCTGGCGACGCTGCGCGAGATCGAGCAGCGCGTGCTGTGGCTGGCGGTGCGCATGGTCGATCACGCCAACCGGCGCACGAACCCCGACGGCAGCACGCCGGACGTGAAGGTCGGCGGGCACCAGGCGTCGTCGGCGTCGATGGTGTCGATCATGACTGCGCTCTGGTTCGCCCACCTCGACGGTGCCGACAAGGCGGCCGTGAAGCCGCACGCCTCACCGGTGTTCCACGCGATCAAGTACCTCACCGGTGAGCTCGATCGCTCGTACCTCACCACGCTGCGCCAGCGCGGCGGGTTGCAGGCGTACCCGTCGCGCACGAAGGACCCGGACGTCGCCGACTTCTCCACCGGTTCGGTCGGCCTCGGCGCAGTGGCGCCGTTGTTCAGCTCGCTCGTCCGTCGGTACACCGATGCGCACTTCGGTGCCGGGCCTGCGGCGCGGTTCGTCGCCACCGTCGGCGATGCCGAGCTCGATGAGGGCAACGTGTGGGAGGCCATCGCCGACCCGAGCACGCAAGGTCTCGGCAACGTCACGCTCGTCGTCGACCTCAACCGGCAGAGCCTCGACCGCGTCGTGCCGGAGATCCAGGCGACCCGTCTGCAGCACTTCTTCGCCGAGGCGGGGTGGCACGTCGTCGAGGCCAAGTACGGGCAACGGTTGCAGGCGGCGTTCGCCGAACCTGGGGGCGACGCGCTGCGGGCGCACATCGACGCGATGTCGAACGAGGCGTACCAGTCGCTGTTCGCCATGGAGGCCGTCGCCGCGCGGGCCAAGTTCCTCCTCGGCGCCGACGAGGCCGTGCACCGCTTCGCCGACGGCATGGATGACGACTCGTTGCGGATGCTCGTCACCGATCTCGGCGGCCACGACCTCGGTCTGCTGATCGACAGCTTCCGCGCCTGCGATGCGGTGACCGATCGGCCGAGCGTCGTGTTTGCCTACACGGTGAAGGGCTGGGGGCTGCCCATCGCCGGCAACCCGATGAACCACTCGGCACTGCTGTCGCCGGAGCAGATCGACGCGCTGCGCGAACGCACGGGGCTGACGGCGGCAACGGAGTGGGATCGCTTCGAGCCGGACAGCGACGCGGGGCGTTGGTGTGCGGGCGTCGGTGCGCGGGTCAACAACCCGGCGCCGGTGCCGCGGCCGCGGCTGGTCGTGCCGCCGTCGGTGCTGCCAGCGCTCACCCGTGGGTCGTCGTCGACGCAGGAGGCGTTCGGGCGCGTCCTCGCCCGGCTGGCCGAGGTGCCGTTGGTCGGCGAGCGCATCGTCACCACGTCGCCGGACGTGTCGGTCAGCACCAACCTCGGTGGCTGGATCAACAAGACCGGCGTCTTCGCCCACGACGAGCGCGACGATCACGGCGGTCGCGATCGCCTGCTGAAGTGGGCGCCGTCACCGCGGGGTCAGCACATCGAACTGGGCATCTCGGAGATGAACCTGTTCCTCCTGCTCGGCCAGCTCGGGCTGAGCCACGATCACCACGGCCAGCAGCTGCTGCCGATCGGCACGGTCTACGACCCGTTCGTGCTGCGCGGTCTCGACGCTTTGATCTACGGGCTGTACAACGGCGCCCGCTTCATCGTCGTCGGCACGCCGTCGGGCGTCACGCTCGCGCCGGAGGGCGGCGCGCACCAGAGCACCATCACCGCCTCGGTCGGCGTCGAGCTGCCGGGCATCGTCGCCTGCGAACCCGCCTACGCCACCGAGGTCGAGTGGTTGCTCTGCGCCGGGTTGGCGGCGATCGCCGAGCCGACCGGCGCGAGCACGTACCTGCGCCTGTCGACGCGACCGATCGATCAAGCGCCGTTCGCGGCAGCGCTGGAGCGGTACGGCGAGGATCGCCTGCGCGAGCACGTCGTCGCCGGCGGCTACCGCCTGCGCGAGGCGGTGCCGAGCGACGCGCCGGACGACCGACCGGGGGTCATGATCGTCACGACGGGCGTGATGGCCCCGGAGGCGCTGGCTTCTGCCGCCGTGCTCGACGACGAGGGCGTCGCCGCGACGGTGGTGCACCTGACGAGCCCGGACCTCGCCTATCGCAGCTGGCAGCGCAGCTTCGCCGGCGCGGCCGCGGCAGCGACCGTGGTGCGCCAGCCGAGCCTGCTGCACCGCCTCGTCCCCCCGGCGGAGCGCCGCCGTCCTGTGGTCAGCGTGCACGACGCGGCAAGCCACTCACTTGCGTGGATCGGCTCCGCGCTCGGCGTGCCGCAGTACCCGCTCGGTGTCGACCGCTTCGGCGAGTCGGGCACGATCGCCGACCTGCACGAGATCACCGGCATCTCCACCGACAACATCGTCAACGCCGCCCTCATCGCCGTGTACGAGCACGACAGCACCTCACGCTGATCGCAATTGCCCGTTCATGTCGCGGGTTCGCCACGTGGAGCATGCGAATTCCGCGACACGAACCGGTCACGGCTGGAAACGTGGGAGGCCCATCGGATTCGGGTAGGGGATCACACCGCTGGCCGCGACGGCGGCAGCGAAGGGGGTGAGGCGATCGAGCAGGTTGCGCTGTGCGCCCGGCGTGAGCGCACCGTCGATGGGCGCTCGAGCGAGCTCATCGGTCAGCGCTTCGATGCGCGCCCGAAGCGCGAGGCCGCCGGCCGTGATCGACCCGTCCGTCGACAGCAGCGCCCGCTCGTGGAGTCGAGCCTCGGCATCCAACCACTCGTCGTCGGTCCAGCCCCGGTTCGCTTGGAGCACGTCATGCGGTATCGCCTGCTCGGCGGCGATGAGGCGGTGCGCCGCGCAGCCGTCGATGTCGGCTGCGGCGAGCGCGATCACGTGGCCGTCGCCGCGGTGCTCGCGCGACGTCGTGCACGCTTGCCACAGCCGCTGCAACGGTTCTCCAAGTGCGGGCACGCCGCGGTTGGCGGCGAACAGCGGCCGGTCTGTGCTGCCGGCCGCGGCAACGATTGCCTCCAGGTCGTCTGATACCCCGTCGGCAACGTCGCGAAGCGCCGGCACGATCCGATCGAGCGAATCGGCGGCGGCAATGGTGCGCGCGACGACGAGCTCGATCGGGGAGGCGAACGTCCATGCATCGGGGATCGACCGCTGCACCATGCGCGGCGCGAAGTTGGCGAACGCGGCCTCGACGACGCCGGCGGACGCTGCGCCGAGTGGTGCGGCACGGAAGCCGAAGTAGCCCATCCAGAAGCCGCGCAGCCCTGCCGCCGTCGCGGCCCGGCGGCTCTCGTCGGCGAAGTAGGTGACGGCGTGGAGCGTCTCGATGCGCAGCCACAGCTGGCGAGCGATCGACTCCGTTCCCGAGCTCACTCGTGGCGTCCCGATGCGGTGGCCGCGAGCAGATCGTCAACGAGCTGCTCGATCGCGGCGATCGTCGGTTCGTCGGTGAAGGCACCGTCGTCGTCGGTCTTCGTGCGCGGTGCGGCGATGCCGAGCTGGCCGATGATCTTGGTGCCCTGCCACGTCAGCGTGCGGGTGAGGTCCGCCAGCGCGAGGGTCCCGCCGGTGGTGCCCGACGAGATCAGCGCGACGGGCTTCTCGTACAGGCCGGCCGCGCCGACCAGCCAGTCGAGCGCGTTCTTCATCGTCCCCGCGAGGGCGCCGGCGTACTCCGGCCCGGCCAGCACTGCGGCATCGGCAGCAGACGTGCGCGCCCGCCACTCGAGCGCCACGGGTGGCGGCGCGTCGTCGTGCTCGATGTTGAACGGCTCAACCGCGGCGAGTAGTTCGAACTCGTCGACGTCGGCACCACCATCGACCAGACGTCGACGCACGATGGCCAACGCCGCGCCGTTCGAGGAACGCTGCTGCAGGCTGCCGCACAGCAGCAGGACGCGAGGACTCACGGTGGCCGACGCTATCGACGCGAAGTAGGGTGCGACGGCGAAGCCGCACGGCGCGGTGACGACTGCCAAGGCGGGCAGGCTGCATGACCAACACGAGTCGCTCGACGGGAGAGCTCGCAGGGAGTCCGCGAGACGAGCTGGCGCGCTTGGTCGCCGACCACCACGTAGCGCTGACGCGTCATGCGCAGCTGGTGCATCCGCGTCACGACGCGCAGTCGATCGTCAACGCGACGTTCACGATTGCATGGCAACGACTCGGTGACATCCCGGAGGACCACCCGCGCGCCTGGCTGAAGGGCGTGATGCGCAACGTCGTGCTCAACACCCAGCGCGGCGAGAACCGGTGGCAGGCGGTGCAGGCCGCCGCCGCCCGCCAACCGGCGGCCGGCGACGTCGCCGCACCGGACGACGACCGTCGACTCGAGCTGCGCATCGCGCTCCAGGCCCTGGAGACGTTGACGGCCGAAGATCAAGCAGTGCTGCGGGTGCAGCTGCTCGAAGACCCGAGCTCGGACGACTTGGCGCGCGTGCTCGGCGTCAGCGTCGGCGCAGCGCGCAATCGCCTGTCCCGAGCACGACAACGACTTGACGACGCGTGCAAGCGCGTCCTGGCCACCGAAGGAGGTGGAACACGATGAACGAAGACCGCGACTGGTACGGCGCGCTCGGCACCGCGCTCTTGGAAGAAGCTGAGGCGACCCCGCCGATCGACCTCGACGCTTTCGATGTCGACGAGTTCGTCGCCGATGTGATGGCTGGCCGCTTCGACGTGCCGGCGGGTGCACTCGTTCGGCGACGTCGCCGTTGGAAGCGCTACGGCGCGATCGGCGTCGTCATCGCCGTCACTGCCGGCGGCGCGGTCGCCGCGACTCAACTCGGCAACGACAAACGACCGGCAGCACGTGCGTACGAGGGCGTTGCGTGCGTGGTCGAGGACCGATGGTCCGCGCCGATGATGGCCCGCGAGCTGACCGACGATCCGATCGAGGACTGCCGGCAGCAGTGGTTGTCCGGGGCCATGTCCGACGGAGGGAATGGTCCGCCGCTCGACGTGGCCCCCGACCTGTTCGCCTGCGTCAGCCCGACCGAGATCATCGCGGTCTTTCCGCGGCCCATCCGGAGCGACCTGTCCTGCGCCGATCTCGGACTCGACGAAGCCGATCTGACGAACCTCACCGACAACCCGTATCTGAAGCTGAAGAACGGGCTCTATGAGCAATCGAAGCTGTGCCTCCCTCACGACGAAGCGATCCGCGCCATCGAGGACCTGCTCGCGGATCTCGGATTCGACGACTGGACGCTCGCGCCCGCCGATCCGACCGCCGTGCCGACGGCCGAGGACGTGTGCACCTTCGGCTACATGGACGCCGAGCAGCACGTGATCAACCTGCGGATGAGGCCGCCGCGGCGCACCTGACGACCAGGTTCCCCCCCAACCACGAAAGGCATCACTGATGCGACTGAAGACCATCGGACTGCTCCTTGCCGCGTGTGCGATCACGCCGGCGCTCACCACGTCCACCGTGCACGCAGCATCGAACCCGTCGCTGGCGCACTTCGAGGGTCGGATCCTCGACCTTCGGGTGAGCTGGGAGGAGGCCACGGCGTGCAGCACCGACGGGGCCAACACGTTCTGCTTCCGGACAGAGGCAGAGATGGATGCGTTCGTTGCGAAGACCACCGGCATCAACCCGAGCGTCCGCGTCGGCATCTCTGTGCTGGGTGTGAACCTGTCGTTGCTCGTGTGCTCGCCGAGTGTGAAGGTGTGGCAGGGCGCTTCGTTCACGGGCACGCCGACGCTCGCCATGGTGAACCATGGCTTCTACAACCTGAGCTCGTACGGGTTCGACAACATCACGAGCAGCTACAAGAACTTCGGGACGTGTGACTCGACGTTCTACGACACGACGGGTGGCTCCACCGCGTACCCCGGATACACCGGACCGGGAGCCTCCGCCTCGTCGATGTCGGTTGGTTGGGACAACCGCGTGGGGAGCATCGACATCGACTGAGTACCCTCGCCCGGATGTCCGCGCCCTGCCACATGCTCATCGTTCGCCACGGTGAGAGCGAGTGGAACGCACTCGGCAAGTGGCAGGGCGACGCCGATCCGCCGTTGTCCGATCGGGGCAAGCAGGAGGCCGTCCTCGCGGCGCGCCTCATCGGCACCGTCGACGCCATCGTGTCCAGCCACCTGCAACGTGCCGCTGCCACGGCCTGGATCATCGGTGAGGACATCGGCGTCGGCCCGATCGAGATCGAGCCACGCCTGCGCGAGATGGCCTACGGATCGTGGCAGGGCCTCACCCGCGCCGAGATCGAAGCCGAGTGGCCCGGCTGGGTCGCCGAGTTCCGTCGCCCCGACGACGCCGAGCCGTTGGCCGACGCGCTGGCCCGTTTCACCGGTGGTTTGGGCGCGGTTGCCGCGGCGAATCCGGGCAACGAGGTGCTTGTCGTCGCTCACGGTGGCGTGATGCGGCTGCTCGCTCGCGAGCTCGGTGCCGAGTCGATGCCGCTGCGCAACCTGTGCGGCTACCGGCTCACCGTCGGTGTCGACGGTTCACTGTCCATCGGCGAACCCATCCAGCTCGTCGCCGACGACGCCGTCTTCGACACGCTGTAACTGGATGTCTGGGCGCGGCACATTGCCGCGCCCAGACATCCAGTCAGGCGTTGTATCGGGGCACGTCCGGTGCGGTGACCGTCAGGACGCCGGATGACGTGAACCGCACGGCGATCGTCGGACCGGCACTCACGCACTGACCCGGCGAGATCAGCCGCGGCTTGGCGTCGACCGATCCGTCGAGGAGCGTCGCTCCGGCGGTCGACGTGACCGTGACGTGGACCGTCATGTAGCCGTCGGCGTCGCCACCGGGCTTCTGGATGTCGGGGTCCGGCACGACGCCGACGAGGGATGGGCGAGTCGGCGTGCTCGCGATGAGGCCGGCGGTTGATCGCTGGCACGCATCGTCGACGCAGACCTCTACGGTGGCGCCGCCGTCGACCGACTCGAGCCCGAAGACCTGCACGCCGCCGGCGAACTGGTCGCCTTTGCAATCGTTCGCGTCGCAGCCGCCGACTGGCGCGAGGGCGAGCAGGCCAATCATTCCCACACCCGACCGTGCCCGCATGGGTCGATTCAACTCAGGCTGGGGAGCTCCAGCAAGAGGGATTGCAGGAGGAGCGCTTCGTTGGGGTTGCGTTCGAGGGCTTCGAGCGCGGTGTGGATGCGGGTGACGGCGTTGACCGCCGCATCGGGGCGAGACATCGCACCGGCGACCAACGCGTCGCGGTAGGTGCCGGCCATCACGGCCAGCCCGCCGCGCAGCTCGTCGATGCGGTGGCGGCGCAGCTCGCGTTTGTGCCGCTCCTCCAGCGGCTTGCGACCGCTGCCGCGCTCGCCGAGCGCGGCCACGCGGGCTTCGAGGTCGGTGACCTCCTGCTGCTGCACGGCCTGCAACGGCTCGGCCGCCGCCTCGATGAGCCCGGTGATCTCGTTGCACAGCGCGAACACGCGAGCGCCCGAGCCATCGAGCCGGGTCGGGATCTTGGCGAACGCCTCGCGCCGCGCCATCAAGCCGACGTCGTGGCCGAGGATGCGTGCCCGCGTGAGGTTGCCTTCCGCCGCATCGGCGGCAGCCCGGGCCGCCTCGCTGCCGAGCCCCTCGGCAACGAGCTGATCGAACACCGTGTCGGCCGACAACCCGGCGAACTCGATGCGCACGCACCGAGACGCGACCGTGACGAGCTCCTGTGGCACCTGATCGGCGAGCACCACGAAGATCGTGCTCGGCGGTGGCTCCTCGAGCGTCTTCAGCAGCCGGGCCGCAGCGGTGGCGTCGAGCAGGTGGAACTCGTGCAGGACGAGCACCTGGCGGTTGCCTTCCACCGGCGCCATCGACGCGGTGCGGATGATCTCGCTGACCTGTTCGGCGGAGATCCGGGCGCCGACACGTTCCACGTCGCGCACGTCGGGGTGCTCGCCGGCCAACGCCAGTCGTGCGTCCCGCGAGTCCGGATCGTCGCGCCCGGCCAGCAGAAGGGCAGCGAAGGCGTGGGCCGCCTCGTCCTTCGTGCTTCCGGGCGGGCCGACGAACAGGTAGGCGTGCACGGGGTCGAGCGCGGCGTTCGTGAGCTGGGCGATGGCATGCGGCTGCCCGACGACGTCATCCCACACGCTGAGCCGCGGCGCCCTGCTCATCAGCCGACCCTGCCGGCGACTGCAGCGCGAACGCGAGCCGACACCTCGTCGATGGTGCCGGCGCCATCGATCACCACCCAGTGCTCGGGGTTCGCCGCGGCCATGGCGCGGTAGCCGCCGCGAACCCGATCGTGGAACGCGTCGCCCTCCTGCTCGAAGCGATCGAGCTGGCGACCGTGCATGCGCGCGGCGAGCACCTCCGACGGCGCGTCGATGAGCAGCACCAGCTGCGGCCACTGCCCCTGCATCGCCCAGTCGTTGATGCTGCGCAGCTGATCGAGGTCGAGCCCGCGCCCGTAGCCCTGGTACGCCAACATCGAGTAGACGCTGCGGTCGCTGACCACGTAGCGGCCGGCCGTCAGTGCGGGGAGCACGACCTCGTGGAAGTGCTGCGCCCGATCCGCCGCGGCGAGCAGCGCCTCGGCGCGGTGCGACAGGTCGGTGAGCGACGTGTCGTGGAGGATGTCGCGCACCCGCTGCCCGATGGCCGTTCCGCCGGTCTCGCGGGTGAGAACCGCACCGAGCTCCTCGGCCAGTCGGGCCGCGTGGGTGCTCTTGCCGCACCCTTCCGAGCCCTCGAGGGCGATGTAGCGAGCCACGTCCATGTCGGATGCGCACCCTACCCAAGGGGTGTGACCCGCCCGAGGTGACCCTCGTCGTGTCCAGCCGATCCGAGCATCGAGCGCACGGTGGTCGCGCGTTGGATACTCGGGTGCGTGGGATCCGAGTATCGAGCGCGCGGTGGTCGCGCGTTGGATACTCGGATCAGGCCTTCTTGGCCGCAGCCTTGCGCGGTGCGGCCTTCTTGGGTGCGGCCTTCTTGGCCGCAGCTGCCTTCGTCGCGCGGGCCTTCTTCGCCGGGGCGCCGCCCTTCTCGATGATCGCCTCACGGCGGATGGCCAGCAGCTCGTAGGCCCGCTCCGGCGGCATCGCCTCGAGCCGATCGCCCTTCGACAGCGACGCGTTGGTCTCGCCGTCGGTGACGTAGACGCCGAACTTGCCGTCCTTGGCGACGACCGCCTTGCCGCTGACCGGGTCGTTGCCGAACTCGCGCAGCGGGCCCTTGGCGGCCATGTTGGCGCCAGCGCCGCGGCGGAACACCTTCGGCTCGGAGAAGATCCGCAGCGCCTCGTCGAGCGAGATCGTCAAGAGGTGGTCCTCGTTGTCGATGTTGCGGTAGTCGCGGCCCTTCTGCACGTACGGCCCGTAGCGGCCGTTGGCAGCCAGGATCGGCTCGCCGTCGGTCGGGTCGGCGCCCAGGGTGCGTGGCAGCGTCAGCAGCGCCTCGGCCTCGTCGACCGTGATCCGCTCCAGCACCATCGTCTTGAACAGGCTGGACATCTTCGGCTTCTCGAGCCCGGGCGGCAGGTTGTCCGGGCTGCCCCACTGCACGTACGGGCCGTAGCGACCGTTCTTGGCGAAGACCGGGAACCCGTCGAGCTCACCGATCGGCTCGTCGCTCTTGGGCATCGACAGCAGCTTCAGCGCCATCTCCACCGTCAACTCGTCGGGCGTCAGGTCTTCCGGCACGCTGGCCGTGTCCTCGCCGCGCTTGACGTACGGGCCGTACTTGCCGGGCTTGACGACGATCTCGTTGCCGTCCGGGTCGTTGCCGATCGGGAACGTGTTGATCTCCGCGGCATCGATCTCGTCGAGGTTCTCCTCGACCAGGCGCTTCAGGCCGTGGAGCGCGTCTGCCGCGTCGCTCTGATCGCCGAAGTAGAACTGCTGCAGCCAGTCCTGCTTCTGACGCTCGTTGCGGGCGATGGAGTCGAGGTCTTCCTCGACGCGAGCGGTGAAGGCGTAGTCGACGAGGCCGCCGAAGTGCTTCTCCATCAGCCCGACCACCGCGAACGCAGTCCACGTGGGGACCAGCGCCTGGCCCTTCTTCCACACGTAACCGCGGTCCTGGATGGTCTGGATGATGCTGGCCCACGTGCTCGGGCGCCCGATGCCGAGCTCCTCGAGGCGCTTGATCAGCGAGGCCTCGGTGTAGCGGGCCGGCGGTGAGGTGGTGTGGCCGTTCGGGGTGAGCGAGGCGACCGGCACCTGCTGACCCTGCACGAGCGGCGGCAGCAGTGCTTCCTTCTCCTCCTCGGTCGCGGCCTCGCCGTCGTCGGTGGACTCGACGTAGACCTGACGGAAGCCGGGGAAGGTGATCGTCGTACCGCTGGCGGCGAACTCGGCGTCGGTGCCGGCGGGCGTGCTCGCGCCGAGCCGCACGCTGACCGTCGTGCCTGCGGCGTCGGCCATCTGCGAGGCGAGGGTGCGCTGCCACACCAGGCGGTACAGCGACATCTCCTGGCCGTTGAGCTCGGCGCCCAGCGAGTCGGGCGAGCGCAGCGGCGTGGTCGGGCGGATGGCCTCGTGGGCCTCCTGCGCGTTCTTCACCTTGGTCGCGTACTGCCGCGGCTGCGGCGAGAGGAACTGCTGGCCGTACGTGCGCTGCACCTCGGCACGAACCGCGCCCAAGGCCTCCGCGCTCAGCGTCACGTTGTCGGTACGCATGTAGGTGATGTAGCCACGCTCGTACAGACCCTGGGCGACGCGCATCACCTGCGAGGCGCTGAGGCGCAGCTTGCGACCGCCCTCCTGCTGCAGCGTGCTCGTCATGAACGGGGCCTTCGGCGTGCTGCGGTAGGGCTTCTCCTCGACCGAGCGCACCGTGAACGTGGCAGGGGCGAGGTCGTCGGCCAGCTGCCGGGCGCGAGCCTCGTCGACCACGACGACGTTCTGCTTGACGACGCCGGTGTTGCTGAAGTCCTTGCCGGTGGCGATGCGCGTGCCGTCGAGGCTGATCAGGGTGGCGTTGAACGCCGGCGCGGTGCCGGTGAGCAGGTCGATGTCCCAGTAGCCCTTGACCACGAAGGCGATCCGCTCGCGTTCGCGCTCGACGACGAGGCGCACCGACGGCGACTGCACTCGGCCGGCGCTGAGCCCTCGGTTGACGCGGCGCCACAGGACCGGCGACACCTCATACCCATAGAGGCGGTCGAGCACGCGGCGCGTCTCGGCCGCGTCGACGAGGCCGTAGTCGATGCCGCGCGGGTTGGCCACGGCATGATCGATCGCGGTCTTGGTGATCTCGTGGAAGACCATCCGCTTCACGGGCACCTTGGGCTTGAGGTACTCGAGGAGGTGCCAGCTGATGGCCTCTCCCTCGCGGTCTTCGTCGGTGGCGAGGTAGAGCTCGCTGGCGTCCTTCAGCGCGGCGCGCAGATCCTTGACGACTGTCTTGCCGCGCTCGGTGAGCTCGTAGGTCGGCTTGAACCCGTTGTCGACATCGATGGACAACCCCTTGCTCGGGAGGTCGGCCACGTGGCCCACCGAGGCGCGCACGTCGAACGCGTTGCCGAGGAACTTGGAGATCGTTTTTGCCTTCGCCGGTGACTCGACGATGACGAGGGGTCTGGCCATGCCGTGCGTATCGCTAAAGCATGAGCAGGGGCGCTGTCAAGGCGCGCCCTACGAGACCAGCTCGGGTTCGCGCTCCTCGACGGCCGGATGATCGCTGCTGTGACCCTCCACGTCGATGCGCGGCAGGATCTTGTCGAGCCACTTCGGGATCCACCAGTTGCGTGCCCCGAGGAGCTCCATCGTCGCCGGCACGAGCACCATGCGGACCACGGTCGCGTCGACCAGGACGGCCACCGCCATGCCGAGACCGAACAGCTTCAGCGATCGGTCGTCGCCGAGCACGAACGCAGCGAACACGCAGACCATGATGATGGCCGCGGCGGTGATCACGCGAGCGGTGACGGCCAGGCCGTCGGCCACCGCGGTGCCGTTGTCGCCGGTGCGGTCGAACTCCTCCTTCATGCGCGAGAGGAGGAAGACCTCGTAGTCCATCGACAGACCGAAGACGATGGCGAACAGCATCATCGGAGCCCATGCTTCGACCGGGCCGGCCTTGTCGACGCCGATCAGGCTCAGGCCCCAACCCCACTGGAAGATGGCGACGATGATGCCGTAGGCGGCACCGACCGAGAGCAGGTTCATGATCACCGCCTTGAGCGGCACGAGGATGCTGCGGAACACGATCATCAGCAGCAGGAACGACAGGATCAGCACGGCGCCGATCAGCAGCGGAAGCCGGGTGCCGAGGTACTTGGCGAAGTCGATGCCGCCGGCGGTGAAGCCACCGACGTTGACGTCCACGCCCGTCGCCGGGAGCACGTTGTCGCGCAGCCGGTTGACGAGGTCGACGGTCTTCTCGTCCTGCGACGACGTGGTCGGCACGACGAACCAGCTCCAGGTGTTGTTGCTGCGCTCCTGGGCGTTCGGGACGAAGGCCACGCCGGGGTCGGCGCCGATCGCCGCACTGACCTCGGCCGCCTTGGCTGCGTCGAGGGCCGGGTCGGTGCTGACCAGCACGAGCGGACCGTTGCTGCCGGGGCCGAACGAGTCGGACAGGATGTCGTAGGCCTTGCGGACGGTGGTGTCCTTCGCCGCGTTGCCGGCATCGCTGAAGCCGAGGCGGATGGAGAACAGCGGTAGGGCGAGGAGGATGAGCACGCCGGCGCCGGCAGCGAAGTACGGCCACGGGCGGCGCTGGATCTTGCGGCTCCACTTGAACCAGAAGCGCAGTTCGCGCGGCTTCTCCTGGCGGTGCGGCAGCGGAGTGCGCAGCGACTTGGCGCCCGGGACGTAGCTGATGGCCACGATGCCGATCCACAGCAGTGCGCCGAGGCCGACCATCGCGATCTGATCGGCAGCAACGGCCACCAGACCGATGAGCACGAACAACCCGGCGCCGATGGCCGCGGCACGCGAGGTGTTGTCGATCTTCTTGCCGGTGAAGCCGAGCAGGGCCGGCAGCAGCGTGATCGAGGCGATCATCATCACGAGCACGCCCGTGGCGCCGGCGATGGCCAGGCCGCGCACGAACGAGAGGCCCATGATGAACAGGCCGAGCAGCGAGATCATGACGGTGATGCCGGCGAAGATCACGGCACGACCCGAGGAGTCGACGGCGGCGATCGTCGCCGTCTCCGGATCCTCACCCGCATGCAAGTGCTCTCGATACCGGGTGACGATGAACAGGGCGTAGTCGATGCCCACGCCGAGGCCGATCATCGCCGTCATCTGTGGGCCGAACTCGGGGATCGAGAAGCCGTTGGAGGCGATGCCGACGATGGCCATGCCCACGCCGAGGCCGACGACGGCGGTTCCGATGGGCAGGCCCATGGCGATCACCGACCCGAATGCGATCAGCAGGATGACGATCGCGGCGAGGATGCCGAGCAGCTCACTGGCGGGGAATTCGAACTTGGCGAACACCTGGCCGCCGTACTCGATGGTCAAGCCGGGGATCTGGATCTCGTCGCCGAGCTCGGTGATGCGCTCGCCGAGCTTCTGCGTGGCGGCCTGATCGCGCTCTTCGACGGTGAGCGAGGCGTAGTAGACGTCCTGGCCGAGCTGGTTGCCCGGATCTCCGGCGTGCTTCTGGAGGTAGGAGGCGCCGTCGGCGTACGGGCTGGCGACCTTGACGCCCTTGAACTCGGCGTCGTCGTCGATCGCGGTGAAGAATTTGGTCATCGCCTCCTTCACGGCCGGATCGTCGTTGCCCTGCGTGGAGGTGAACACGATCTGTGCCTGCAGGCCGGCGTCCTCGCCGTTGCCGGAGGCCTTCAGCGCCTCCTGGGCCAGCTTCGACTCGCTGTCGGGCTGGTTGAACTCGGTGTGGTAGTCGGTGCCGATGCCACCGCCGACGACGTTGAGGATGACGAGGATCGGCAACCAGATGCCGAACACCATGAGCTTTCGGCGGCGAAAGCTGAAACGAGCGAGACGGACGAGCATGGCGACCTCTTGGGGAGTCGGGAAACGGGGTGCGGGGGCGGCGGGGTTGTTAGTCAAGTTTGACTAGCGAGCACATCAGGTTGGCAGGTTTTGTCGGAGACGTCGAGAGCTGATCGGCAGATGTGACCGATGCAACGTCGACGCTGGGCCCGACAGGACGACGATGACAGAGGGGTGCGCGACTCGCTTCTCCAAACCTGCTCGATCGCGGCAATGGTCACGGTTCCCACATCGACTTCGTGACGTGGGGCCGAGAGTACCCTCCGGTGCATTGACGTGCCTGGTGACATCCGACTCGGTTGGAGCCCCGAACTCATCGACGATGCTGACGCCGCGAAGGTGACATCGACGCCGGGCCGGGTGGCTCGGCTCGACCGTGGTTGGAGCTCGGTGCTGATGACCGCGGTCGATCCGCCGGTACGCGTGCGCAACATCGGTGCCGACGTCGCCGTCGGCGACTGGGTGGTCATCGACCCGGATGGTGAGCGCGTCGAGTGGGTGGTGCCGCGTCGCAGCGCCTTCGTCCGCCGCGCATCGTTCATCGGCAGCCGCGCCGAGGCGCACACGATCGCCGCCAACATCGACGTCGTCATGCTCGTCCACGCGCTCTCGTCGCCGCCGAACCAGCGCCGGCTGGAGCGCGAGCTCGTGCTGGCGTTCGACAGCGGCGCCAAGCCGGTGGTCGTGCTGACCAAGGCAGACCTCGTCGACGATCCGGCCGCGTCCGTGCAGTCGTTGCACGCGGTTGCGCCGGACGTTCCGGTGCTGGTCGCCAGCGGCATCAGCGGCGAGGGCTTGGACGTGCTGCTCGGCTTCGCCACCGGCAACGCCACCATCGCCCTGCTCGGCGCGAGCGGCGTGGGCAAGAGCACCATCGTCAACGGTCTGGTCGGCAGGGAGGCGATGCGCACCAACGAGGTGCGCGAGGGCGATCAGCGCGGCCGCCACACCACCACCGCCGTCGAGCTCGTCAAGCTGCGCAGCACGGGCTGGCTGATCGACACCCCCGGAGTGCGCGCGGTGAGCCTGTGGAGCAGCGGCACGGGCATCGAGCGGGCGTTCGCCGATGTGTTCGAGCTGATGGACAGCTGCCGCTTCCGCGACTGCAAGCACGAGGACGAACCCGGCTGCGCCGTGCTCGCCGCCATCGAGGCCGGCACGCTGGATCCACGACGGTTGGAGAGCATGAAGCGGCTGGTGGCAGAGGAGGCCGCGCTCGAGGAAGAGCAGCGAGTGCAGTTGAAGTCGATGGACCGACGAGGCGTGCGCAAGCCCAAGCCGCACTGAGCTCGTGGGGTCGCCGCGGGACACCTCACCGGGGCCATCGTTAGTCTGACGTGATGTCCACGTTCGAGCCGCCGAGGCCCGACGACAAGCCGGCGGACCCGAGCCTGGTCCCGCCACCGCCTGCGGCGGCATCGGTGCCGCGCCCGATGCTCTACGACGAGCCGGATCCCGACCTGCCGGACGCGGATGCGCCCCGAGGTCGTCGTTGGATCGTCGCGCTGGTCGCGGTGGCCGTCCTCGTCGGTGGCGGCCTCGGCGTGGTGCTGACGCGAGACGGTTCGAAGGATGCGAAGGACGCCGCCGGCACCCTTGCATCCGCTCCAGAGGTCACGACCGCGCTCACCGAGGAGACGGCGGTGGCATCCACGACATCGACGTCGATCGAGCCGGCAGCGACCGTTCCGGCCACCGAGGTGACCGCGGCCCCGACCACGGTGGAGTCGACGGTCGCGCCGACCGCGCCACCGACCTCCGAGAACCCGAACGGCACGATCAGCGGCGCACCGCTCGGGTCGCCCGCCGACCCTGCATCGGTCAACCCCGTCGCCCACTTCGTCGGCAACCTGGGCACCGACGCCACCGACGCGGCACCCAGCACCCCCGCTGCGCTCTACGCCCGGTGGTTCCGCCTGCTGGAAGGCACCCCGGTTGCCACCGCGGCCACGGCGGACGGGTTCCAGACCACGATCGCCGATGGCACGATGGTCGAGCTGGCCGGCTTCGCGCTCGTCGGCGGCAAGGTCGGCGACCTGTCGCACTGCCCGGGCGGCACCGCGGCCGGAGCCTGCCAACGGGTGAGCGCGTCCGTCGTCGTCGCCGACCTCCAGGTCAGCGGCGCGTCGACGTCGTTCGATGCGCGTCGGTTGGGTGAGGTGCACATCGGCGACACCGCCGTCCTGTTCCTGATCGAGACGTCGAAGACCATCGCCCGCATCGACGCCCCGGGTCTGCGCGTGGGCTTCGACGGCACGGTGCTGTCGTTGTCGGGCACGCTGCCGGCTTCGGTGGGCATCACGGTGACGTTCGCCGACGGCACCGCCGAGATCGCCAGCCTCGCGCTCGCAGCCTGACCGGGGTTGCGGACGGGTCAGGCCAGACGGGCGCGCACGTCGATGGCGCGATCGAGGCGCGTCGTCGCGAACCGCTGCAACAGGCGGGGTGTCGTGCAGACCACGACCAGTTCACCGCCGGCCTCCCGCGCACGTCCCGCAGCGCCGAGCAGCACCCCGAGCGCGGTGTCGTCCAACGAGGTGACGCCGTCGAGATCGACGAGCACCTCGCCACCCCGATGCGTGGTGATCGCCTTCAGCAGGTGATCACGCCAGGCGCCGACCGTCGCCATGTCCACATCACCCTGCACCTGCAGCACCGGTGTGCCGCCGACGACGACGAGCTGGCAGGACACGGACATCGTCGGGACGCTAGCGACTCGGCGGCCGCGGTCACGGCGGTTCGAGCGCCATGGTGACCGTTGCCGCCACCGGCAGGTCGGGCAGCAGCCAGCCGATGAGCGGGACCTCGGTGCGCGTGACGTGCTCGGCGGTGACGGTGACGGTGGCGCTGCCGACGGAGGTGCTGACGCGCAGGTCGTCGAGGGCGACGGCGCCCGCTGCCGCGGCTTCGGCCGCGCCGCCGCCACCGGCGACGGCAGCAGCGCGGGCGCCTTCCCGCGCAGCGAGTTGCACAGCGAGCACGTCGCGAACGACGACGGCCAGCTGCACGGCGGCCAGCAGGAAGATCATCAGCACAGGCAGGCACAGCGCCAGTTCCACGGCCGCCTGTCCGCGGTCTCGCCTCGAGTCGTGGGGCTGGCGGTCGGTCACCTCAGACCCGGTCGATGATGTTGTCGAGCACGCGGTCGAAGAGGTCGCCGATCTTGCCGGCACCACCGCCGGCCGTGGCCCAACCGACCACCAGCAACGCGACGACTGCCGCGCCCAACATCACCAGGGCGTACTCGGTCGTGGCCTGGCCGGGGTCGTCGTGGCGCAAGTGCCAACCGTGGATGCGAGCCGCGATGCGCAGCATGGGCCGGCGGATGCGGCCAGGGCGAGGACGTCGATGCATGAGAGCCTCCACAACGAACGGACGTGAACGTGTGCGGCTGCAGGACGCAGCGATGCGGCTCGGATCGAGCGACGGTGACTCGGACGCTACCGAGCCCTGCGCGAACGCAAACGTCTCGGTCGGTTCAACGGGCCCGTCGAGGGGAGACATCCGTGGAGTGGGCCTCGAGCCGACGGGAGGCTGTTGGCCCACTCCACAGGGACACGGCCGGCTCTACTCTGACGGGAGGAGGTGCCGGACGCGCTGGACATGAGACGCACGATCCCCGTCGCCATGACGCAGGTTCGAAGATTCGCGACCGTTGCCGCCGCCGACCGCCCATGATCCGCTTCGTCACCCACCCACAGGTCCGCATCGATCCCGCGACGCCGGTGCCGCAGTGGGGGCTGAACGACGTCGGGCGGGCGCGCGCCACGGCCATGCTGCGTCAGCCGTGGGTGGCGAACGTGGACCGCATCCTGTCCAGCGACGAGACCAAGGCGTTGGACACGGCAGCGATCGTCGCCGGCGCGATCGGCGTGCCGATCGACGTTCGTGTCGGGCTGCGTGAGAACGACCGGTCGAGCACCGGCTTCCTGCCGGGTGACGAGTTCGAGTCGGTCGCCGACGCCTTCTTCGCCCACCCGGACCGGTCGGTGCGAGGATGGGAGACCGCCGCAGACGCGCAACGACGGGTCGTTGCCGCGACAGCGGACGTGCTCGAGGCATACGGTGACGTGCTCGTCGTCGGCCACGGCGCCACGGGCACGCTGCTGCTGTGCCACCTGCTCGGTGTCCCGATCAGCCGCGGCGAGGACCAGACCGGCGGCGAGGCGGCGCCAGGCGGTGGCAACGTCTGGTGCTACGACCCGACGACGGGCGTGGTGCGGCATCGGTGGCGCCCGATCGAGCTGCTCGAGTGAAGGGAGCGCTCATCCGCGGATCGACGACAGTGCGCCGAGCAGCAGCGGCACGATGGCGATGAGCACGAACGACGGCAGCGTGCAGACCACGAGCGGGCCGGCGAGCCGGACGGGCAGCTCACGGGCAGCTGCGTCTGCCGCGCGGCGACGCTGCGAGCGGGCGTCGTCGGCCAGCCGGTCGAGCACAGGCGCCAACGGCAGGCCGTAGCGATCCGCCATCGCCAGCGAATCGGCGAGCGGCACGGCCATCGTGCCCAGGCGGGCCGGCAGCTCGCTCAACGCGTCGGCGAACCTCGCGCCGTCGTCGATCGCGTCGATGACCGCGCCGAACGCGGGTCGAAGTGCCGTGTGCACGTCGTCGGCGATCGCGCTCATCGCTGCACTTGGCAGCAGTCCGTTGCGAATGGCCAGCACGAGCAGCTCGATGGCATCGGGGTACGCCGCAGCGACCTCGGCGGCAAGCCGTCGTCGATCACGGATGACGCAGGCCCGGCGTCCGAACCACCAGGCTGCGGCTCCAACGGCGAGCAACGGTGGACCGATGACGACAGCGACCGTCACCGCGGTGATCGCCGCCACCAGGGTGCGCGATCGTCGCGACGGGCCGAACGATCGCGTCGGCACGAGGACCACGACGAGCAGTGCGGCGGCGCAGGCCGCGATCATCCGCGCCCTCCGATGATCTTGCGCATCCACCACCAGCCGGTGGCGTTCAGCGCCGCCCCGGCGGCCAGGGCCGCAAGGCCGATCGGTGATCCGATCGCGGCGGTGCGCGTGGACTCGTTGGAGACGAGCATCCAGCCGCCGAATGCCACGGGCACGATCGTCAGCACCCGCGCGCTCAGTCGCGCCTGCGCGCCCCAGGCCCGGCGCTCCTCGCTCATCGCTGCTCGATCACGCAGCACCGCGGCCGCGCGGTCGAGCGCCGCGCCCGACCCACCGCCCATCGAGGCCGCGCCGACCAGCGCCTGGCGAAGCAGCGCTTCGTCGCCGCCAACGGTTCGGACGGCACGGAGTGCGTCGACCAGTGCAGCACCGTCGTCGCATGCGGTGACGACGGCTCGCACCCACGCTGGTGCGCCGTCGACGGACCGGAACGCCATGGTCAGGGCGGTCCGGCACGACGAGCCGGTGCGCACTTCGACAGCCATGCGTTCGAGCAACGGAATGCACGCGCCTGTGGTTGGTGCGGTCGTGCGTCGTCGGGGGCGCGCCAACCTCGATGCGCGACGAGTTGCGGACGCGACCACGATCGCCGTGGCGAGCGCCGCGCAGATCGCGGCGATCATGTTCGGCCGATCATGTCGTCGAGCACGAAGCCACCACCGTCACCGACGCGCACCGCACCGATCTCGACGGCGCGCCGCCCGCCGGTGCTGTTGCGTTCGAGGTGGACGACGGCGTCGATCGATGCCGCCACTCGTCGCTCGATGGCGAGCAGCGGCCATCCCGTCGTGTCCTGCAGTACGAGTGTGGCGAGGCGGTCGAGCGCGTCGCCGGCGTGGTTGGCGTGCACCGTGGCCATCGAGCCGCCGTGGCCGGTGTTCAGCGCCTGCAGCAGCAGCGCCGCTTCGGCGCCGCGCACCTCACCGACCACCAGTCGGTCGGGCCGCAACCGCAAGGCGGTGCGCAGCAGCATGGTCAGGTCGACCTCGCCGATGCCGTCCGCGCTCGCCGGTCGTGCCTCGAGGCGAAGCACGTGCGGGTGGGCGAGGCGCAGCTCGGCGGTGTCCTCGAGGGTGATGATCCGCTCGGTTGCCGGCACGTGCTGCGCCAGCGCGTTCAGCAGCGTGGTCTTGCCGGACGACGTGGCGCCGCTGATGAGCAGGTTCCGACGGGTGACGACGAGCTCGGTCAGCACGTCGACGACTCGCTCGTCGCCGAACGCGTGCAGCGGGAGGTGAGCGACGGCGAATCGGCGGATGGCGATGCACGGACCGTCGATGGCGATCGGTGGGATCACGGCGCACACGCGCGAACCATCGGCGAGCCGGGCATCGACCATCGGCGTCGTGCGATCCACGCGGCGTCCGACCGAGGCGAGGATGCGTTCGATGGCTGCGTCGATCGCGGTGCACGACATCGTGCCGACGCGGATGAGCGCGCCGGCCCGCTCGACCCACACGTCACCACCATTGTTGACGAGCACCTCGCTCACGGCGGGATCGTCCAGCCAGCGCTCCAGCCCGCCGAGCGCGGTCCGCTCGGCGACTGGGTCGGCGCGCATGATCGTGCTCATCGCACCACTCGCAACGAGTGCCCGAACGCGCGCGGCATCCGTCCGGCGAGCATGCCGGCGTCCGCCATCCGTGCCACCGCCGGATCGAGCTCGACGACCGCGACGATCGGCACGCCGATGGCGCGCTCGACATCGCTCGGGCGCAGCGCGCGCTCTCGCTCGCGAACGAGCACGATGCCGCTGGGGCGCGCCGTCATGCGCACCGCGCGCTGCATCGCCACGTAGCAAGCTCGGGTGACGAGCAGTGCGTGATCGGCAGCGGCGACCAGCGCGGGCGGCGGTTCTCCGGTCCCGGCGTCGACGATGACATCGTCGTCGAACGAAGCGAGGGCCGCGGCGAGGCGGACTCCGTCGTCGTCGATCGTGGTTCGCCCGGCAGCACCCGGCGCCAGCACGTGCAGGCCGGGCGCCACCTCGGTGCGAAGCCGACGGAGCGCGTCAGCTCCGCTGGTCGGCGATCGCAGCCACTCGTCGATGCCCGGCCCAGCGGGGTCGGTGACCCCGAACGTCGTCGCCACGTCACCGGCGAGATCGACGACGGTGGTGCTCGCGCCCGGGGCGCGGTCCAGTCCCATGGCGCAGGCGACGACGGTGCTGCCCGCTCCGCCCTTGGCCGACCAACAGATGATCATGGTTCCCCCGCGGGATCGCAGTGCTCAGTCGGGGGAAGCCGACGGGCACGCTACCGAGGGAGGGTCAGGGCAGTTCGTTGATCAACGGCTCGTCGGCCAGGAACCGTGCGAGGTTGTCGCTGAAGAGCACCGCAGCGCGGTGGCGAGACAGGTCGGTGCCACCCGACGAGTGCGGGGAGATCAACACGTTCGGCATGGCCCACAACGGGCTGTCGGCCGGCAGCGGTTCGACCGCGAACACGTCGAGAGCGGCAGCACCGAGGTGGCCCGATTCGAGCGCGGCGATCATCGCCGGCTCGTCGATCAGCTCGCCACGACCGACGTTGACCAGGTGAGCGCCTGCGGGCAGCATCGCCAGCTCGGCTGCGCCGATCATGTTGCGCGTCTCCTCGGTGAGCGGCGCGGTGAGCACGAGGTCGTCCAGCAGCGGCAGCAGCTCGTGCAGCCGATCCGTCGTCCACGTCTCGCACGGCTCGTTGCCCGACGGCGTGCGGCGCAGGCCGATCGGCCGCATCCCGAACGCCAGGCACAACCGCGCGACTTCCGCGCCGATCGCGCCCATGCCGACGATCCCGACGACGCGGCCCTCGGCATCGGCCACCGAACGCGTCTCCCACTGCTTCGCCTGCTGCGCCCGCGCCCACGACGCGGTGTCGCGCGTCATCGCCAGCAGCTGCATCATCACCGTGTGGGCGATCGGTGTCGCCGACGCGCCGCTGGAGTTCGTCAGTCGCACCTCGCGTTCACGCAGCATGGCGAACACGGGGTGATCGGTGCCGGCGTTGGCCAGGTGCATCCAGCGCAGGCGCGGCACCTGCAGCGCGATGCTCATGAACGTGGCAGCGCGATCCGGCCAGACGTCACCGGAGAAGAACGCGATGTCGATGCGCTCGAGGTCGGCGGGATCGACCTGTTCGCCGGGTCGCAGGACGACCGTCTGGAGCCCCGGTGCCGTCGCCAGCCACTCCGCTCCGTAGCGCTCGAGCGCCGTGTCGGTGCAGAACAGCGTGAGGCTCAGGAGGACTGGACCTTCTTCACCGCGAACGCAGCGAGGCCGACCAGTGCGAGGAGGATGAGCAGTCGCTTCATGGGCGCAGACTACTCGGCCACTACGGTGACGACCGGAGGTGTCAGGGCACCTGGTGGGCTCCGCCGCCTTCAAAGCGGTCGAGACGGGCGATCCCCGTCTGGCGGGTTCGATTCCCGTCCACCTCCGCCACAGCGTCCCTGGACGTTCATGCGTAACTACCGATGACGCCCTGGCCAGGGAGTTTCTCCGGTGAGATGCATGGACGTCCAGGGGTGTTCACAGACTGTAAGTCTCAGTGTAAGTCTCAATGTCACGCATCGAGGGCTAACTTGAGTGGAGTACTGCATTGGAGGGAGGTCCTGTCGTGCCCCGTGCTCCTCGTGGCAAGCGTGTCAATGACTCGTCAACCGGGTCGTTCGTGGTGGTCAACCGCGCCCAGCGCGGCCAACCCGACCCGTTCTTTGACAGGTCCCGCAACGTCTGGGTCGCGCCGTGGCGAAAGGCCGACGGCAGAACGGGACGACCGACCGGCCGGACGCGCGCTGCGGCCGAGGCGTCTCGCGACCGACACGTCGCTGCCGAGCTGGAGGCAGGGAAGTTCGCACCGCTCTCCGGCGGCTTCCACGCCGATACCAGCCTGACCGAACTCTCACGCTGGTGGCTTGATCACGTGGCCCGTCACCGTGTGCGCGTCACCACCTGGTCCACGTACGAGAAGCAGCTGCGCGTCGTCAACGAGCGACTCGGCGAAGTGCCCGTCCGAAAGCTTCGGCCAGAGCAGGTCGCCGGTGTGATCGCTGACATCGCAGACGCGGGCTCCGCTTCGCGTGCTCGGAACATCCGGATGCTGCTTGTGCAATTGCTCGACGAGGCCGTCAACCTCGGCCTCGCAGAGGACAACGTCGCCAGGAAGGTGCGCTCACCTCGGGTGCCGAAGGTCCAACGACGAACACTCTCCCCGGCCGAAGTGGCGCGGCTGGTCAGCGTGTGCGACGAGCGCTATGTCGCTGCGGTGGCTCTGTGCTTCGTTCAAGGCTGGCGTGTCAGCGAGGCGCTCGGGCTGGCTTGGCAAGACCTTGACCTTGACGCTGGAACTGTTCGTCTGCGACGCGGCGCCACGTACGCCGACGGCATCGGCATGGTGCTGGGCGCACCGAAGACCAGCCGCACCGCCGGCCGGCAACTACTCGCTCCAACGACGCTCACGCTGCTGGTGGCGCACCATGACCGCTGGCAGCGACTGCGCGGAGAGCGGGTCGTGCCGTGGCCCGAAGTGTCGTATCAGGGTGAGTTGCTCGACCTCGTCTTCGTGAACCCTGCCGGACGTCTGATGCTCCGCCAGCACGTCGACAAGGCGATCCGCAAGGCTGCGGAGGCGGTAGGGCTCGACCCGTCGGAGATCGGTACGCACACCGGTCGCCGTTCGGTGGTGACGAACCTCTACGCATCGGGCGACCTCGACCTCGAGGACGTGGCGCGGTTCGTCGGCCACTCCGATGTCTCCACGACGCGCGGCTACGTGCAGTCGGAGGGAGAACGGCCGCAGATGGTGTCGCGCAAGGCGTTCGGAATCCTGGACCCTGGAGTCGACGCATCCGGACGATGACGGCGGCTGAACCCCTGCACGGCTCCGCCTGCACAGAGACTACGTGTTCCTAAACCGCAAGTCGCAGGTTCGATTCCTGCCGGGGGCGCTCTCCAAATCGACTCTCTACCAGGGGATATTACCTGGTAGAGAGCCATGCGCAAGGGGTTCCCGCGGTGTTCGGATTGACCTCCAGTGACCGTGCGTGACCGCCATTCGCCTCTGTCATTGGGAGGAGATTGGGAGGAGATGTTGGATTTGCAGCGCGTGACTGCCGAGCCATCGAACTCGCCGCCGTCGACGAGGGCCGCCGCGAACCCGGGTGATCTGCCTGTTCGGTGTCGCCGTGATGATGTACGCCTGATCAAGGTTCCTCTTGACCTTCAAGTAGACACGAAGGTTTATCGTGGGCTGCGATGACCACAGGACTGAAGATCAAAGAGGTTGCTGACGCCAGCGGCTTCACCGCCGCGACGTTGCGTTACTACGAACAGATCGGACTGCTGCCCGCGGCGTCGCGCACGCCGGCTGGTTACCGGATGTACGACCAGCGCACCTTGGACCGCCTCGCATTCATCGCCCGGGCGAAGCAGCTCGGCTGCAGTCTCGACGAGATCACTGGGTTGACGACGGCGTGGGATGGGGGCCAGTGCGGTCCGATCCAGGACCAGCTGCGCCAGCTCGTGGCCGGCAAGATCGCCGCCGCACAGCATCAGATTACGGAACTGATGACATTCACCAACGAGCTGCAACACGCGTCCACAGCACTCGAACGGCATCGCCCTGACGGTGCCTGTGACGCCGAGTGTGGATGCGTTAGCGATCCCGACGGAACCGGACCTGTCGCAGCGACGATCCAGACCGTCTCCCTGTCGACCAAGCCGGCTGTCGCGGGCCAGCCTGCGATCGCCTGCACCCTGTCGGCCGGGTCGATGAGGGGTCGGATCGCCGACTGGCAATCGCTGCTCGCCCACGTCGAGCGCCGCGAGCAGATCGACGGCGGCGTCCGACGCGTTTTCGCGTCGTCGGTGCCAACCGATCAGCTGATCCGGTTGGTCGCGGCCGAGCAGGACTGCTGCCAGTTCTTCCAGTTCGCGATCACCGTCGACACCCGCGGCATAGCCCTCGAAGTGCGTGCACCCAAGGATGCCCAGTCGATCGTCGAGTCGATGTTCGGAGCATCGGTATGAGCGCCACGAAGGAGAACGCAGCGATCATCGGTGTCGGAGTCGCGGCATGCGCCGTCTGCTGCGCCGGACCGATCCTCGCCGTGCTCGCAGCGATCGGTTTGGGCACCGCAGCGGGCTTCGCGTCGTTCGGTACGTTCGCAATCCTGATCGGTGCCGCGGTCGCTGCCGTCGTGATCGTTCGGCGTCGCCGACGTGCGGTGGCGTGCGCATCGACGGATTCATCCGAATCGGTTCGCGTCGAGCTCACCGACGTGCGAGCACGGTCGTGAGGATTGCGCACCTCGCCCGCCTCCGCTGGCTGCTGGGCACATTGTTGATCGCCGCTGCTGCGCTGTTCGCAGTTGGCGTCGCGACCGAGGGTGACAGCCACGACGATGGCGTCGCCCCAGTCGAGTCCGGAGCGCACAACGAGGCGACCGAACAAGCCGAGCACAACGAAGCGTCCGAGTCGGGCGGCGAAACCATCGTCGGGATCAACCTCGAGTCGACCCCGCTCGTCGTGCTCGCCGTCATCGTCTCGGTTGCGCTGGCAGCGGCCAACTGGCGAGCGGACCGCAGGCTGATCCTGCTCGTGACGGCGTTGTTCGCGGTGGCGTTCGCGGTCCTCGATGTGGCCGAGCTCTCACACCAGATCCAGAAGTCGGCGGCGACGGTCGCTGCGATCGCGGCGATCATCGCGGTGCTCCATGCGGCTGCCGCACTGCTCGCAGAGCAACGTCGGGCCGCGACCCTGTAGCCGACAACAACGCGCGTCCGGGCATTCGGTTCCGTCTGCGCTGAAGCCCGAGGACGACCTCAGGTCGTTGACGCGCCGTCGCCGGGTCAACGTTGCGGAGCGTGGCGACGAAGGATCGTGGCCACTTCTGCTTGACCCGGTTCGGACCAACCCGAAGATCAGGCCAGCGACGAGCTACTGCCTGCTCCGTGTTCGATCAGCGGATGCGCCCAACGTCCGGAACGAATCGTCCGACAGTGCGCGCGTAGGCCCGGTAGATATCGCCATGGACGGTGAGGAGGTATGGCTCCTCGACGAGTCGTACTTGGATCTCGAGGGCGGCGATGAGTGCCACCAGTCCAATGATGCTGACGAAGTTGGGGATGATCATGGCGAGCCCGGTGGCGGTGACGAGCATGGCGGTGAAGATCGGGTTTCGTACGAGCCGGAAGGCGCCGCGTGTGACGAGCTGGGTTTGCTCGTCGGGGTCGACGCCGATTCTCCAGGATTCGCCCATCGAGGCCTGGGCGGCAACGGTGAGCAGGATGCTGGTCACGGTCAGGGCGATGCCAGCGACGTGGAGCCGTGTCGCGTCGAGGGCAGCGATGTTGTCGATTCCGGCGACGGCAGCGATCGGTGCGGCGAGACCGACAAGGACGGCGACGGCGAATCCGATCTTTGCCCACCATTGCGGTGTGCTGGGCTCGGCGTGGAGACGCAGTCCGCTGTCGCCGGTGCGTCGGCGTTGATCGATGGTGCGCCATCCGAAGGCGAGCGACGCCCAGAGGAGGTAGAGGGTGAGAGCGGTGATGGCCACGTCGGTGCGTCCTATCGGTTGAAACTTAGTCTTGTTATCTGTTCAGCTGCACAGATATAGTGCCGGTTATGGCTTCCCGTAGCAAGGCTTCTGTTGTGGATCTCGATGTCTGTCCGTCGCATTGCGACGAGCCGGCGGCACCGTTGGATGCGCTGCGGGATCGCGTGTCGGGCCGCGACGCGCATGTCGAGGCGGCAGAACTGTTCCGGCTGTTGGGTGATCCGACTCGGCTGGCGATTCTGCACGCGCTGTTGGAGGCGGGCGAGTTGTGCGTGTGCGACCTGGCCCGTCTTGCCGGTGTCGCGGAGAACGTTGTGAGTCAGGCGATGCGGCTGCTTCGTGCTGCCGATGTGGTGCGCACGCGTCGCGACGGCCGCCGCATCCACTACCGGCTCGCCGATGCGCATGTCCGGCTGCTGTTGGATCTCTCGGCCGACCATGTCCGCCATCAGGAACTGACAACTGGCGCGGTGGAGTCGGCTCGCGACTCGAGTGCCCGCGGTGGTCGCCGTGTCAGCTGATCATGACCACGCCGAGACCACGACGGCGGCCGTCGAAGGGGATGAGTGTTGTGTGGCGCCGTCGATGGTGACACCGTTGTCGGGTCGGTCGACGGGTGTTGGGGTGGTCACCTACCGGGTCGAGGAGTTGGACTGCGCGACGGAGGAGAACGACCTGCGGGCGGCGTTGACACCGCTGCTCGGGGTTCGGTCGTTGGAGTTCGATCTGGTCGGCCGGCGGGTGCGTGTTCGCCACGATCTGGTGTCGCCCGACCCGATCGAGGCCACCATCCGCGAGCTTGGGATGCGACCCAGTGTCGTCGTCGAGGCCCAGGGCGCGGCGATTGCCCGAAGCTTGTCTCGACGGTCGATCCTCATCACCGTCCTCGCCGGCGTGTTGGCTGTCGGTTCTGAGGTCGCGGTGATCGTCGGCGCCGATGAGCAGTCGGTGCTGGTTGGCGTCATGGCCGCGGGAGCGATCGCGCTCGGAGGCCGCGACACGTTGCGCAAGGGGTTCCAGGCGCTGCGGTCCTTGCGGATGACGATGAGCTTGTTGATGAGCGTCGCCGTCATCGGCGCGGTCTTGATCGGGCAATGGCCCGAGGCGGCGGTGGTCATCTGGCTGTTCGGCGTGGCGGAACTGATCGAAGCGCTCAGCCTGGAACGCGCTCGCAACGCGATCCGCTCACTCGTAGAGCTCGCCCCGGAGACAGCCACTGTCCGACAGGATGGCGGCTGGGCGACGGTCTCGACCGGGGAGGTGCCGTTGGACGCGGTGATCCTGATCAAGCCGGGCGAACGCATCGCGCTCGACGGTCGAGTCACCTCCGGGTCGAGTTCGGTGAACCAGGCGCCGATCACCGGAGAGTCGATCCCGGTCACGAAGGCGGTCGGTGATCCGGTGTTTGCCGGCACGATCAACGAGCGAGGCACCCTGGAGATCACGGTCACTGCGGCCAAGGGCGAAGGGACGCTCGACCGGATCGCCCGTTCGATCCAGGAGGCCCAAGCCGACAAGGCCCCGGCGCAACGGTTCGTCGATCGCTTCGCTGCGGTGTACACGCCGGCGGTGTTCGTGATCGCGATCGTCGTTGCAGTGGTGCCGGTGGTGACCGGGCACGGCAGTTTCCACGACTGGTTCTACCGGGCACTCGTGCTGCTGGTGCTCGCCTGCCCGTGCGCACTGGTGATCTCGACGCCGGTCACGGTGGTGTCCGGGCTCGGCGGCGCGGCTCGGCGCGGCATCCTGATCAAGGGTGGTGTGCACCTCGAGAACGCCCGCAAGCTCCGCACTGTCGCGCTCGACAAGACCGGCACCCTGACCCATGGCACACCGGTGCTCACCGATCTCGTCAACCTCGGCAGCCTGACCGACGACGCGGTCTTGCGCATCACGGCCTCGATCGAGGCGCTCTCCGAACATCCCGTCGCCCACGCGATCGTCACCGCCTACACCGGCACCGTCGACACGGTCGAGGAGTTCGAGGCGATCACCGGCCGCGGCGTGCGCGCCAAGATCGCCGGCACCACCTACACGTTGGGCAACCACCGCCTCGTCGAAGAATCCGGCATGTGCGGACCCGACCTCGAGGCGATGCTAGAGCGGTTTGAGAACGAAGCCAAGACCGTGATCGTGCTGATGAACGCCGTACCGATCGCCGTGCTCGCAGTCGCCGACACCTTGCGACCGAACAGCCGCCAAGCCGTCGACGATCTCAAGGCGCTCGGCGTGACCACGATCATGCTCAGCGGCGACAACCAGCGAACCGCCACAGCCATCGCCCACCAGGCCGGCATCGACGACGCCCGCGGCGATTTGCTGCCCGACGACAAGCTGCGCATCATCACCGAACTCGTCGCCACCGCCGGCCCGGTGGGGATGGTCGGCGACGGTGTCAACGACGCACCTGCGCTCGCCAAGGCGCACCTCGGGATCGCGATGGGCGCCGCCGGTACCGACACCGCGATCGAGACCGCCGACATCGCGCTGATGGACGACGACCCACGCAAGATCGCCGAGACCATCCGCATCTCCGCCCACACCGCCCACGTGCTGTGGCAGAACATCACCATCGCCCTCGGTGTCAAGGCCATCTTCCTCGCCCTCACACTGGCCGGCACCGCGTCGCTGTGGATCGCTGTGCTCGCCGACATGGGCGCCAGCCTCGTCGTCATCGCCAACGGCCTGCGACTGCTACGACGACCCGCCCACGGCACCCGCGCCAACGCTCGGCAGAACACGACGACTACGGTGCTCGGGCGATGACCCAGATCGGACGACGACGTTTCTGCGCTGCACTCGGTGCAGGCATCGTCGGGTTGTCGGGCGTGCTCTCGGCCGGATGCTCGAGCAACGGCGGCGACGTCGCGTCAGCGACCTCCGAGACCGGCGGTGCGCTCGCGGGCTTGTCGTTCGAGGTCCGACGCGACCCTGGTTGAACCTGCTGCGCAGCGTGGGTCGTGTACCTGCGGTCGAACGGTGCCACGGTCGATGTGACGGAGGATCCAGCCCGCGCCGACTTCCGGGCCTCCCATGGCATTCCCGACGGCGCGGCGTCGTGCCACACGGCGCTCGTCGACGGCTACGCGATCGAGGGGCACGTGCCGGCTGCGGCGATCCGACGGCTCGTCACCGAACGCCCCGACGCGGCCGGACTCGCACTGCCCGGCATGCCCGCGGATGCACCAGGGATGGGCGGCGACGCGACGAGTTGGGCAGATCAGACGGTGGTCCTCGTGCACCTTGACGGGTCGCTCACCGGTTACTCCTACTGAGCGGCTCGAATTGGCATGAGTTGCTCGCGTGGTGACCCCGAAACTCAGGGGCGTTGCTTCTCGCCGCGCTGCAGCAGATCGATCACCTCGGCGAGCCGCCGTTCACGCTCCTCGGGACGACGCTTCGTGGCGTCGATCCAACGAAGGAATGCCCGCCGATAGAACTGAGCTAAACCGTCGAAGAACGCCCCGGCGGCCGGCTCAGTCGCGAGCGCCGCACGCACGTCCTCTGCGAGATCATCACGCTGCGGTCCCTCCGGCATCAGGACGACATCGACGACATCGCCAGGAGTGATGCCGCAATCTCTTCGCCATGCCGCACCGAGCACGATCCCGAACCCGTCATCCAGAACTTCGACCGACGCTCTGACGTCCATTCCGTTCACGGTGCCGTGAACCCGGTGCTCCGTCTTGTTGCCCCAGACCGCGTTCGGATCAAAGGGCACGGGCACCATCACACGGTTGCGGTTAGCCGTCGTGACAACGGCCGAGTACCACTGTGTCGTCGGCATCCGGCCACGATAGATCGAAGCGTCGCCTCACCCGCCCGAACCGAGCACGGCCGCGATCTGCCCTGCTGTCGGCGAGCCCGCGAAGCCGTCTGACGTGCGATAGATGCGGCACGACAACCCGATCGATTCGTCACCGACCGCGAAGGGATCCACACCGTCGATCAAGATCGTCGGCGAACCACGGAACGAAACGCGGTCGGCCTCCTCCGACGTCGTGACCAACCGATACTCGATCGTCAGCCCGAAGCGGCTGGCGACCTCGCGCAGCCGCTCATCCGCCACACGCCAGTGCGGGCACTCCGGAAAGTAGAGCAACTGGAGCCGGTGGGAAGCCTGCGACATCGCCAACAGCCTACGAGGGGCCTGAAACTCCAACTTCCGATCCGCGCTCCCGGAACACCTCGTGGATCGCGGCCACCGTCGAGTCTCGGCAGAGTTATTCGTCAGCGCCGGTACGCGGCCTCGCTACGGCACAACGCTGGGATCTGGACTGGAGGTGTCGGCCGCCGATTCAGTGGCGGCGGGATGTGCCGCAGGGCTGAGCTGGGCGAGCACAAGCAGGACGACACCGGTCGTGATGGCGATGTCGGCCGCGTTGAAGGTTGGCCACCAGCCGACGTCGATCATGTCGGTGACTGCGCCATCGCCGATCCGGTCGACGAAGTTGGCGACCGCTCCGCCGAGGATGAGTCCAGCCGCGAGCGGCGACGCGAACCGGCCCTGCCAGGCTGCCGCCGCCAGCACGGCGATGACGACTGCCGTGACGGCGAGCACGATCCATGCTGGGCCGGTTGCGCCGAGGCCGAACGCGACGCCGGAGTTGTGGCCGAGCTTCAGGGCGATCGGTCCGATGATGTGGGTGGGGCCGTCGTCGAGGGTCGCTTCGGCGGCCAGCTTGGTGACTCCATCGATGCTTGCCCCGCCCACAACTGCTGCGAGGAGGAGTGCTCGCTGTCGGCGTGCCGCCGGTGTCGTTGTAGCTAGTTGTGAGGCGATCATCGACGGCGCCGGGCGGCGCGCATGCCGTTGGTGATGACGAACAGTTCGGACAGTTCGTGGGCGAGCACGGCGACGGGGAGACTGAACAGGCCGATCAGTGCGCCGGGTACGAGCACGACGAGGATGGCCAGGCCGAGGACGATGTTCTGGCGGACGATTCGGCGTGTACGGCGGCCGAGCTCGAGGGCGTCGACGAGTTTGGCGAGGTCGTCGCCCATCAATGCCACGTCGGCGGTCTCGAGTGCGACGTCGCTGCCGGCGGTGCCCATCGCGATCCCAACTGACGCTGCTGCCAACGCTGGCGCGTCGTTGACGCCGTCGCCGACCATTGCCACATGCCCGTAGGCCGCGGTCAACTCGCCGATGATGCGCGACTTGTCCTCGGGCTTGAGACCTGCCTGGAAGTCGTCGACGCCGACTTGGGCGGCGACGGCGGCCGCGGTGCGGGGGTTGTCGCCGGTGAGCATCACGAGTCGTTTGATGCCGACGCGATGCAGATCGGCCATCGCCGCTGAGGCTTGTGGGCGAAGCACGTCGGCGATCCCGATCAGCCCGAGCGCTTGGTCGTCGGTCGCGGTCACGATCACGGTCTGCCCCGAACTCTCGAGGCGTTCGATCTCCTCGGCCAGCCGGCCCAGTTCGACAGCGCTGTCGGTCATCAGTGTCGGTGAACCGATCATGATTCGACGCCCATCAACGGTCGCGCAGGCACCGGCACCGATCAACGCTTCGAAGTCCGACACCGGTGAGATGCCGATCCCGGCAGCCGCAGCCCGGGCGAGGACGGCTCGGGCGAGGGGGTGCTCGGAGCGTTGTTCGACAGCGGCGGCCGCCGCCAGCAGCGAAGCCTCGGATTCACCCGAAGCCGGGACAACGCTGACCACCTGAGGGCGGCCCTGAGTCAGTGTCCCGGTCTTGTCGAGTGCGAGCACCTGCACCTGGGCGAGTTCTTCGAGATAGGCGCCGCCTTTGATCAAGATCCCCCGCCGGCTTGCTGAGCCGATCGCGGCGACGTAGGTGATCGGAATCGCGATCACGAGCGCGCACGGCGCGGCGGCAACCAGAACGGTCGCGGCGCGCTCGGCCCACGTCGACCACTCTCCGGTAGCGATGCCTCCGACAATCGCGATCGCGACTCCGGCAGCCAGGACCGCGGGCGAGTAGCGGCGCGAGAAGCGGGACATGAACCGCTCCCCGCGACCCTTCTGCTCCTGTGCCTCGGTGACGAGATGGACGATCTTGGCGAGCGTGTTGTCGACGCTGGTAGCGGTCGTCTCGACAACGATCGAACCGGTCGTGTTCAACGTGCCGGCGAACACCTTGTCGCCGACAGCCTTCTCGACAGGCACCGATTCGCCGGTGATCGCCGCTTCGTTCAGCGCGGAGCGGCCATCGACGATCTGCCCGTCGGTGGCGATCCCTTCTCCTGGGCGAACGACGAACCGGTCACCAACCGCCAACAACTCGAGATCGATCTCCTCCTCGACGCCGTCGACGAGACGGCGGACCCGTTTCGGGGCCAGGTCCATCAACGCCCTGATCGCCCCGCGGGTGCGGTCGGTGGTGAACTCCTCGAGCGCTTCTGAGATCGAGTACAGGAACGCCAGCGCAGCGGCTTCCTCCCACAACCCGAGCACGGCCGCAGCGACGGCGGCGACGGTCATCAGCAGTTCGATACCGACCTCGCGCTCGCGGACCAGTTCCTCGATCGCCTCAGCAGCAAAGAAACGGACACCCGCCAACAACGACGCCAACCACAACCCGATCGAGACACCATCGGCGGCGCCGCCCCACTGAGCGACATAGCCCGCCAGTAGCAGCATTCCCGACAGTCCCGACCAGCGCACCTCCCGGCTCTCCCACAAGTGCTGTGGTGCCTCGCCCTGCTCGTCGCGGTCGGAGTCGAGTTCGTCGAGCGCGGTCATCGCCGGTACGGCCGGTAGTTCGGGCACAACTCGATGCGCTCCCCAGTCAACGCCAACAACGCCTCCGCGGCCCGCAACACGTCGATGACCTCGGATCGCGAGATGCTGTAGAAGACCTGACGCCCATCACGCCGATCGCGAACGAGTCCACACTCCTTCAGGCACGCCAGGTGCCCGGACACGTTGCCCTGCGAGCCGGCGAGCGCCGTGACCAAATCGGTGACACGGCGCTCGCCCGCACTGAGTTCGACCAGGATCGCCAACCGCGTGCGGTCGGCGAAACCGTCGAAGAGCTTGGCAGCGAGGCCGATCTCGACTGCACGGGTTGCTCCATCGGTGGTGCTCTGCATCACTAGAAGTATCGGCCATCACCGATGTATCTGTCAACACCGATAGATCTGTCAATGCCGATGGATCTGACTGCCCGTGGCGCCCACGACACCCGCCCGGCAGACGCGGGCGTCGCCCAGCTTCGCTGTCAGGTGACGTTGATGACGCCCATCATCCCGCGGTCCTCGTGATCGAGGATGTGGCAGTGGTAGACAGCTCGGCCACCGAAGTCGCGAAACGCAACTCGCAGGCGGACCCACCCCCCGGCAGGAACGTCGACGACGTCCTTCCAGCCGCTTGGCGGTGTTCGCTGGTCGCTGGCCTCGATGACCTGGAACGGCCAGACGTGGAGGTGGAAGGGGTGGGCCATCGGCGTCGCATTGATGATCGTCCACTCCTCGACCGTGTCGAGCGCTGCTTCGACATCGACGCGCTCGGGATCGAAGCTCCTCCCGTTGATCGTGAACGACATGCCGTTTCCGCCCATCATTCCACCCATCGAGAACGTGAACTCGCGTGTTCCGTCGATGTGCGCGTCGGCCAGGGAGTCGATGGTGTTCAGCGGGCCGTCGACCGCTGGTGCGGTTGTGTCCGCACCGGTACTGATGACGGTGAGTACCGTTTCGGTGGCACCCGATTGGTTCGGTGGGCCGCCCATGCCGCCCATGCCGCCCATCCCCGGTGTGGACTGCCAGGCAGTAGCGGTGAGCGCCATCGTGGCGGCACGCTCGACAGCGACAAGGACTTCGGCGCGTTCGCCCGGCGCGAGGACGAGACCGGTCGCGTCGACGGGTGTCACCAGGCGGCCACCGTCGCTGCTGAGCTGCCACCATCGCGCGCCGTCGATACGTAGCGGGTAGTAGCGCGACGCACTGGCATTGAGGATCCGCCAACGTTCCATCGTGCCGGCCGTCACGGTCAGCGACGGTTGAGGTGTCGCATTGACGAGCACGCCGTCACCGAAGCGGCCCTGCATCATGCCCATCATCGACCACCGGAGCACGTCTGAGGTGGTGCCGATCCGAGGGTCGCTGAGCACCATCACCCGCTCCGTCGCGTTCGATAGCAGTGGCAGTGTGTCGAGCTCGTCGTCGATGATGATCACGCCAGCCATGCCGGCGGCCACCTGCTCGGCGACGGTGCCGTGATGGTGGGGGTGATACCAGAAGGTGCCCGACGGGTGATCGCCAGGAATCAGGTACTCGTAGGTGTGGTCCTCGCCCGGGCCGACCATCACGAACACGTTGTCGCTCGCCGCGTTCGGTGACACATGCAGGCCGTGGACGTGCAGGTTGGTCGGTGAGTCGAGCTGGTTACGGAGCAGCACTCGAAGGCGGTCACCGGGCCGCACTCGCAACGTCGGGCCAGGCGTTGTGCCGTTGTATGTCAACGCCCACCGCTGACCACCGCGCCAAGGAACCATCGATGGTGCCGCTTCGAGGGTCACCTCGAGGACGCCGCCGTGGCTCGACAGGACCTCAGGTTGCACCCAAGCCAATGCTGACGCTGGGGATGTGGTCGTCGCCGGGCCACCCGACGTCACGGGCGCCGGCCCGGACTGGGAAGGGTGGGCCGCTCGTCGCGGTGAGCATGCCGACACCAACGTCGTGCCGGCCAACGCCGTCACTCCGACCAGCAGTGATCGTCGCGTCAGCCCGCCGCGAGGAATCGGGCCCTTGGCTGATGATGCTGCGGCATCCACGGGTTCAGCGACCCATCATCGAGCCGTTCATCATCCAGCCGTCCCAGTCGCCGTTCATGTGTTGGCGCATCCAGGCGATCATGTCGTCGCACCAGGAGAGCGGAGGTGCACCGGCGTTGCTCGAGCTGACCCATGATTGGCAGCTGGCGAGCATTCGGTCGGGGTCGCCCCACATCATCATGCCCATCATCCGTCCATCGGTGACCTGCTGGTTCATCCATGCAGTCATGTCGCCGCACCAGTTCGACGTGCCTGCTGACGTGGCGGGAACACTCATCATCCAGTTCGCGCACGCCTGGTTCACGTTGGAGACCTGGACGGCAGTGGAAGCTTGACCGGGCGATGAATCATCTCGTCCGGCAGCAATCGCGAGTCCGACGCCGAGACCGGCGGCCAGGAGGGCGACCGCGATGACGGGAAGAACCCAGCGACGCCGCGTAGCGGTCGTGGAGACGCCGGTCGGGAGGATGTCGGTCATGCCCATACTCTGCTCCGACTGGGTTGTTTGAGGCAGAGCCAAAGGACCCAGATGTTCCGATGTCATCGGTCGATGGCAATAGGATCGGCCCATGTCAATGAAGACCGCCGTTGCCGTCGCCACAGCAGCGAAGCTGTTTCGAGGTTTCGCGGACCCCACTCGTCTGGCAATCCTGCTGGCGCTCGTCGATGACGAGCAACGGGTGAAGGACCTCGTCGAGATGATCGGCGGGTCGCAAGGAAATGTCTCCGGTCACGTCGCTTGCCTGAAGGAGTGCGGGCTGATCATCGACCGCCACGAAGGCCGACAGGTCTTCTACCGGGCCGCTCATCCCGAGATCGTCGATCTCCTCCTTAGCGCAGAACAGCTGCTGGCAGCGTCCGGCGAACAGATCGAACTGTGCCCGAACTATCGGGACGTCAACTCGACCTGACCTACACCAGGTGACCGGCCGGACGTCGGGATTCTGCGGCGGTCAGGATCGCCATGCGACCTGTCGTCCGACCGCGCAGTGACCATCGCCTCCGGGTGACGTGCGGTTTATCAGACCTACGCTCACAGCCCGCCTTGAGCGTCTCTCCGAGCCCAGGTCGCCGGCGCCGGCCCCCCGAAAGTTGTCCATCCACTTGTCCATCCACCACGCGCTACTGCATGATGTTCAACGAGACCAGACGAGGAGAACACAGAAGCTGAGCAGGTCAGATGCGATTCAACGAGACTCGCTGAGACCATCTCGACCGCATTCCTAAACCGCAGGTCGTAGGTTCGATTCCTACCGGGGGCGCTCCGCAAATCGGCCCTCTACCAGGGCACACTACCTGGTAGAGGGCCGTGTGTAACGATTTCGTGCTCGGTCCGATTCACCGCCAGCGACCGCCAGTGACCGCCATTTGCCTCTGCGATTGGGAGGAGATTGGGAGGAGATGTCAAGAGCGCCCTGGTTTGGGCCGTGGTTGGAGCTTCGCCCGTTCGGTGATGCGAAGGGGGCCCGCCGGCGCCCGCGATGAATCGCCCTGGGTTTGACGGAGGCTCTGGGCCATTGGATGAGCCCAACCCCAATAGGGTCGGCTGTTGATCAGCGTCGAGGGCTGCTTCGAACTCGTCGGTTGTCGCCGAGGGCGCTGTGGAGGCGCTGGGTGCTGCTCATCGGCCGGGGCGTCGCTCATGCGGGCGTGTCGGGTGGTCGGGTGAGGCCGGCGACGATGATGTCGAGGATGGCGTCGAGGTCGTGTTGGGCGAAGGTGTCGCCGCGGATCATGTAGCGGTAGACGATGGGTCCTTCGATGATGTCGGCGGCGTGATCGATGTCAATTCCGTCGGCGAGTTCCCGGCGGTCGCGAGCGTTCCGGAGCACGTTGCGGACCGGGAGCGATCGTTCACGGGTGAGTTTGTTGAGCGCGTTACGTAGGTCGTGGTCGTCGGTGGCGGCTTGCATGAGTCCGAGCATCATCCGTCGCTTGCCGGTGATCTCGGGCATCGACATGACTTGCCCGAACAGGGTACCGAGATCGGATCGGAGCCCGCCGGTGTCGGGTGTCGGTAGATGCTCGATCTGGCTGGCGACGGTGTCGACGAGTAGGTCGTGGACGCTGGGCCAGTGCCGGTAGATGGTGGTCTTGGCGATCCCGGAGCGGCGGCAGATCTCATCGATGGTGAAACCTGTGACGCCTTCGGCGATGAGCAACGCGAGGGCGGTGTCGCGAACCTTTTGTTGTGTGCCACGAGTCATCGTGCCGACCTTTCTGGCGCGTGTGGGAATACAGCTACGCTACAGTAGCGTTCCAGCAGTGCTTCGCCCCCGACGAACGGATTTGCTGACGTGATCGCACGACTTGGTCGATGGACCTTTCAACACCGGCGCACCACGCTGGTCGCGTGGCTGGTCGCGCTGGTCGGTTTCGGGGCGCTCGGAAACGTGATCGTCGGGCCGTCGTTCTCGAGCGCGTTCGAGATCCCGGTGTCGGAGAGCGCGTCGGGGTTCGATGTGATGTCGGAGTTCTTCCCGCAGCAGGGCGCGAGCCGGCAGTCCGGGTCGATCGTGTTCCGCGCCGAACAGGGGGTGGCTGACCCGGCGGTGCAGGCCGCGATGACGGAGTTCTTCGGCGAGGTCGGGGCGATCGAGGGTGTGACGGTGCTCGGCCCGTATGACGAGGGCGGGCAACGTCAGATCGACCCGTCCGGCACGATTGCGTTCGCGACGGTGAACCTCGACGATTCGCTCGACCAGGTCGAACTGAGTGACATCGGCGCCGCGATTGGTGACTTGGTCCCGGCCGTGGATGGGGTGACGGTCGAGGTCGGTGGTCGGGCGTTGGCCGAGTTCGAGCCGCCGCAGTCGGAGTTGATCGGGCTCGGGTTCGCGATCATCGTGCTGATCGTCGCGTTCGGGTCGGTGCTGGCGATGGGTCTGCCGATCGGTGTCGCCCTGTTCGGTGTTGGTGTCGGCGCCAGTGTGGTCGCGTTGTTCAGCAACCTGGTCACGATCCCTGACTTTGCGACGACGTTGGGGGCGATGATCGGCATCGCGGTCGGGATCGACTACGCGTTGTTCATCGTCACCCGCTATCGGGAGAACCTGAAGAAGGGTCAGTCGTTCGAGGAAGCGACGGTCAACGCGATGGACACCGCCGGCCGGGCGGTTGTGTTCGCCGGGGTGACGGTGGTGATCTCTCTGCTCGGCATGTTGTTGATCGGTCTCGAGTTCATCTCCGGTCTCGGGATCGGCGCGGCGACGACGGTGGCGGTCACGATGATCGCGTCGATCACACTGCTGCCGGCGCTGCTCGGCTTCGCCGAACATCGGATCGAGGTCACCCGGTGGCGGGGGATCATCGCCGCCGGCTTCGTCGCGGTGACGCTGTTCGGGCTCGGGTTGTCGATCGACCCGCTGCTGATCGGGGCACCGCTGGCCGTCGTGACGTTGCTCGCCGGGTTCGCCGTTGCCCCGTTGCGTCGCGAGTTGCCCACCCGCAACGAGAAACCGGCACGGCAGACGTTGCCGTTCCGGTGGAGCCGCGTCGTCCAAGCGCATCCGTGGCGGTCGTTGCTCGGCGGCACGATCGTGCTCCTCGCCCTCGCCGCGCCGGTGTTGTCGCTGCGGCTCGGATTCTCCGACGAAGGCAACTACAGCGAGGACACCACCACCCGTCGCGCCTACGACCTGCTCGCCGACGGGTTCGGACCCGGCTTCAACGGGCCGCTCGTCGCCGCAGTCACACTCGCCGACCCCGGTGACGCCACCGCGTTGACGGGTTTGGTCGACGCGATCAGAGCCGATCCCGGCGTGCAGTTCGCCTCGCCAGCGCGCCCCGATGACCCGGCGACGCCGCACGCAGCATTGGTCCAGCTCGTTCTGACGACCTCGCCGCAAGATGACGCGACGACCGACACCATCGAACGCCTCCGCGCAGAGGTGGTCCCGACGGCGATCGCCGGCACCGGCCTCGCCGTGTACGTGACCGGGACCACCGCGGCATCGATCGACTTCACCACCTATCTCGCCGACCGGCTGTTCATTTTCATCGGTGTCGTCCTGCTGTTGTCGTTCGTGTTGCTGATGATGGTGTTCCGGTCGCTGCTCGTACCGCTCAAGGCGGTGATCATGAACCTGTTGTCGATCGCCGCCGCTTACGGCGTCGTCGTCGCCGTGTTCCAGTGGGGGTGGCTCAACTTCGTCTTCGGTGTCGAACCGGCACCGATCGAACCGTTCGTGCCGATGATGATGTTCGCGATCGTGTTCGGGCTGTCGATGGACTACGAGGTGTTCCTGCTGTCACGGGTGAAAGAGGAATACGACCGCACCAAGGACTCACGGACCTCGGTCGCCGACGGCCTCGCTGCCACCGCCCACGTGATCACCGCCGCCGCGGCGATCATGATCGTCGTGTTCGGCGCCTTCCTGCTCGAAGACAACCGGGTCATCAAACTCTTCGGTGTCGGCCTCGCCGCCGCCGTGCTTCTCGACGCCTCACTGGTCCGCATGCTGCTCGTCCCCGCCACCATGGAACTCCTCGGCGACAAGAACTGGTGGCTGCCCGCATGGCTCGACCGGATCCTGCCCCGCCTCAACGTCGAAGGACCCGCCGATCACCCCGACCTGACACCACCCGACCGCGACCCGGATCACCAGCCTGAACAGACGCTGATCCACTGACATGGCCCACCCCGCCCGCGAACCCGCCCGATCTCGGCCCATCGACTCGACCCGCACGGCGACGTCAGGACCATCGTTCGATCTGCCGATGACGGTCAAGGACGTGACGGCGCCACGCACACGGCCATAGCAACTCGCGGCGACCAACCACCGCCCCGCCCCCATCCGAACGCTCCCCCACCAGACAGGCATCGCACCATGACACCTCCCCACGAACCCGTCGATGTCGACCTGCTCGATCCGGTCGATCCGCACACCGACGACGAAGCGGTCGCCGATGCCCGGCAACGGCGACTGATCCTGATCACGATGTGCGTGTCGCTGATCGCGGTGATCGCCTCGTCGTCCGGGCTGAATGTCGCCCAGCAGGCCCTCGCCGCCGATATCGGCGCATCCCAAGGTCAACTGCTGTGGATCATCAACGGCTACACCCTCGCCCTCGCTGCACTGCTGATGCCGATCGGCGCGATCGGCGACCGGTGGGGACGCAAACCGATCCTGATCATCGGCCTGGTCGTGTTCGCCGCCGCCAACCTCGCCTCAGCGTTCGTGAACAGCCCCGAACCGCTGATCGCGCTGCGTGTCGTCGCCGGCCTCGCCGCAGCGATGATCATGCCCGTCACCTTGTCGGTGATCACCACCAGCTTCCCCGCCGCCGAACGAGCCAAAGCAATCGGCACCTGGGCTGGTGTTGCCGGGGCCGGTGGGATCATCGGCCTGTTCGCCTCCGCGGCGATCATCGACAACACCACCTGGCCGTGGGTGTTCTCGATCCCGGTGATCCTCGCGGCAGTGTCGCTCGCCGCGACAGTGTTCGTGGTTCCCCACTCCCGTGAACACGTCGAGACCGGCTTCGACATCCCCGGCGCGATCCTGTCGGTCCTCGCTGTCGGCGGGCTTGTGCTCGCGATCCAGGAAGGCCCAGAACGAGGCTGGACCAGCCCGCTCACCATCACCGCGTTCGTCATCGGCCTCGCCGCTTCGGTCGCGTTCGTCCGCGCCGAACTGGCCCGCGACCACCCACTGCTCGATGTCCGCCTGTTCCGCAACCGGGGCCTGACGACCGGGTCGGTCAACCTGTTCGTGGTCTTCGCGTTGATGTTCGCCCTGTTCCTGGTCCTCGTGCAGTTCCTCCAAGCGATCCTCGGTTACACCGCACTACGCGCCGCGTCGGGGCTGCTGCCAATGGCGGTGATGATGATGCCGCTGTCAACGATCGCGCCGACCATCGCCCACCGTGTCGGCTACCGGCGCACTGTCGCGTCTGGAATGATCACCCTCGCCGTCGGGTTGGTGCTCCTGGCCTTGCTCGCCGACCCCGGCAGCGGATACCTCTCCGTGCTCCCAGGTCTGCTCGTGATCGGTGCCGGGGTCGGGTTGTCGATGAGCCCGTCGACCACCGCGATCACCTCCTCACTCACCGAAGACAAACAAGGTGTCGCCTCCGCGCTCAATGACACCGTCCGCGAGATCGGCGCCGCCGTCGGGCTCGCCCTGATCGGATCGATCCTCAACTCCCGTTACCGGGCCAACATCACCGACACCGCCAACACCTTCCCCACCGACGTCGCAGACCGCATCAAAGAAGGCATCGGCGGCGCCCTCAGCTCCGCCGCCCAACTCGGACCCGACAGCCCATCACTCATCGCTGCCGCCCGCAACGCCTACGTCGACGCCATGCAACCCGCGATGCTCCTCGCCGCCGGGTTCGCCGCCCTCGCCGCCGCCTACACCACCTGGACCGGTCTCCAAGACAAACGACGTCAGACCGTCAGCGAGAACGAACAGCTCGACTAACACGCGGCGGTCACCTGTCCGGGTTCGGTTCGCTCACCCCACGTTCGGAGACCGATCGAGTTCCAGTCGAAGGTGCTCGAGCCCATGTGCGATCGCCGAGGTGATGATCCTGGCGACACGACGGGCTTGGCTGCCGCGTCCGAGTTCGGCGTGGACCCAGATCTCGGTGCCTTGGTTCACGTGCCCATCGGAGATGGAGTGCACCACGGCCATCAGTGTGAGGTGGGCGTGGACGTGGATGTCGCCGATTCTTCCGTCGATGGTGAGCCCCTGATCGGTCGGGTGCCACCGCTCGGATGTGCGTTCGAGCACACAATCACCCTCCGCCGATGTGATCGTCGTCGTGGTTTCGTCGCGGGTTGCTCGGAACCATGCTGCGATCGGGTCGGGCCCGTCGAGCAGCTGCATTGCTTCGTCCACGGTGCAGGCGACGAGGACCTGGTCGTCGATCAGGGTCAGTTCCGCAGCGGTCATGCTGGTGGGGGGATGATCAACAGCGGATGCCGGGCGTGGTGCAGCAAGCGTTGGCTGACCGAACCGGCGAGGAGCCGGGCGAGGCCGTGGTGGCCGTGGCGTCCGACCACGAGGTAGGTGGCGGTGTGTTCTGCTGCTGCGTCGGCGAGCTCGTCGGCTGGGTTGCCATGTCGGATCTCGAACGTCCAGCGGACACCCGCAGCGTCGAGGATGTCGGCGCAGTTGGTGCGACAGACCTCGGCCACTGCGTCCTCGGCCTCGATCATCGCGCCGGCGCCCGGTCCCATCGCGGTGCCGGCGGCGGCGATCGGCTGGGTGTGCTCGACGTGCACCACCGCGACCGGTCGGTGAGTGGCGTGCGCAAGGTCGATTGCCGCGAACAGCGCCGCGTGGGAACCGACCGTCCCGTCAAAGCCGACCACGATCGCACCATCGGGCATCGCGAATCAGCCTTTCGCTTTGTTGGGGTGGCCGGCGCTTATGTCGGTGTCCGGTTCCGGTACCGGAACGGGATCACCGATCGGGTCGGACGCGACACCGAGGTCATCGCCGATCGCTTCCATGCCGATATGGGCGCTCTCGCGGAGCGGGAGTTCCTTGAGGAACAACACGACCACGAACCCGATCGCGGCGACCGGGATCACCGCCAGGAACGTGACATGCAGCGCCCGCGAGAACGCGTCGACAACGACCGCCTGGGTGTCGGCGGGCAACGCCCGGAGCGCCTCAGGACCGGACTGCAACACGGCCGGGTCCACCCCGGACAGCTGCGGGCCCGCGTCGGCGAGGTAGTGGTCGAGACGGTTGTTGAAGATCGACCCGAAGATCGCGACACCGAACGCTCCGCCCATCGACCGGAAGAACGAACTGGCCGATGTGGCCACACCGAGATCTTTCGCCTCGACGGCGTTCTGCGTGGCCAGGACCAGCACCTGCATCACCAGCCCGATCCCCAGCCCGACCACGGCCATGTACAGGGACTGAACCGCCCGCGACGTGTCGGCATCGAAACGCGACAGCAGAAACAGCCCGAACGTCATGATCGCCGTACCGGCCACCGGGTACAGCTTGTAGCGGCCGGTCCGGCTGATCGCCCGCCCAGAACCGACCGTGCCGACGATCAGACCCAACATCAACGGTGTCAGCAGCAAACCCGACCGGGTCGGGCTGGCGCCGTTGACGACCTGCAAGAACAACGGGACAAAGATCAGCACTCCGAACATCGACAGACCGACGATGAACGCCGCCCCACTCGACACCGAAAACACCGGATTGCGGAACAGATACAACGGCAACACCGGCTCCGGCGCGCGACGCTCATGCGCCAAGAACGCGACGGTCAGCACCACCGCAGCCACTCCGAGCACGATGATCGTCGGCGACCCCCACTCGTACTCGCTACCGCCCCACACCGTGACCAGCAGCAGGCACGTGACCGCGGCGACGAGCAGCGCGGAGCCGAGGAAATCGATCGCATGCTGACGTCGGGTGAACGGCAGGCGCAACACCGAACTCGTCACCACAAGCGCGGCGATCCCGATCGGGATGTTGATGTAGAACACCCACCGCCACGACAGATGATCGACGAAGAACCCGCCGATCAGCGGGCCGCCGACACTCGCGATCGCGAACACCGCGCCCGTGTACCCCTGATAGCGGCCGCGCTCACGCGGTGAGACGATGTCACCGATGATCGCCAAGGCCATCGCCATCAAGCCCCCCGCCCCAAGGCCCTGGACGGCTCGGAACGCGATTAATTGGCCCATGTTCTGCGACAGGCCCGACAATGCCGACCCGACCAGGAAGACCACGATCGCTGTCTGGAACATGATCTTGCGTCCGTACAGATCGCTGATCTTGCCGTAGAGCGGCGTCGACGCCGTCGACGTCAACAAATACGCCGTCACCACCCACGACAAATGATCCAAACCGCCCAGATCACCAACGATCGTCGGCAACGCCGTCGCCACGATCGTCTGATCCAAAGCCGCCAAGAACATCCCCAACATCAGCCCGCTGAACACCACCAAGATCTGCCGATGGGACAGCTGCGAACCACCCGCAGGAGCCGGAACACTCACGTACGACCTCCCCGTTCCAGAACCTCGTTCGCCAGCCGCACCAGCAACGGAGCCAACACCGCCCGCTCGCCGTCGGACCAACCGGCCAACAGCTCCGTGAAGTACCGGTGCCGCGCCTCGCGCAACAACCGCAACACCTCCACCCCAGCAGGGGTCAAACCCACACGCGCAGCGCGACCATCCAACGGATCCTCCGCCCGCACCACAAGCCCGCCACCTTCCAACGTCTTCACGTGCCGACTCATCGTCGACGTGTCCACACCAAGGAACTGCGCCAACTCAGAAACTCGCACCTCACCACGTTCCGAAACACACCGCAACACGCCAAACCCGGCCCGCTCCACCGACACACCAGCGGCACCGATGAAGCGCTCCTGCGTCGAAGCCAACGAGAACTCACGAACGATCGTGACCACCGCCTCCTCGATCGCAACGACCGAATCCAACGTCCGCTGAACCCGAAGCTGCGTCGATCCCACATCGGCATCATAGATGGTTGCAGCACCCAACTACAATCGCAAAGAACTCCGCAAGGCGCCGCAGCACGGGGTGCGCCTGAACAGGGCGGGTCTCGTCACGCGGTCCACCGCCCCCCTCGAACTGAACCGTCAGGAGTTGGAGTGCTCGATTTGGGATACGGTGAAACCGCCAGGCGACCTCAGATGAACTGTGGGATTCCCGATGGACGACGAGCAGGTCAACAACACGATCGCCGAACTCGAGCGGTGTCTGCGCACCGACGATCCGAGCTTGGCTCGACGACTTCGCCGGATCCGTCGTGGCGACAGCGCGAGATCGGCCGCCGTGTTCGCCGCTTTGGCTACCGCGGCGATCCTTCTTGCCGCCGGGTTGGCAATCGCATCCGGGGTCATGTGGTTCGCGGGAGTAGCAGCGTTGCTGGCAGCGTTCGCCGTCGCTCCTCACCGGGAGCCGACCGCCGCAGAGTCGCCCACAGTCGAAGGTCGACGTGTGGACCAGTGGAACGAGGTTCTGCCTATAGCCGGTGCGTGGTCAACCGTCGCCAGTGAACTACGAGCCGCCGACGGCCTCGATCCATGGTGCCCGACGCTCCGCCGGATCTCAAGCAATGGCACGCACGACACAAACGTGGTCGCCGTTGGGCACCGTCGCCCGGTCACCCTGCGGATCTCACGTCGGTGGTTCGCCGATGGAATCCGCTGGCGAGCCGATGCTGGCGGGCCAAACCTCGTCGGGCATCTCACTCTACAACCGACGGTGACCGGCGAGCACGTTCAGATCTGGGTACATGCCGAGGCGCCCCGATGCCGACAATCACGCCGAGCACTACGCACGATCCGCCGGGAAACTAGAACCGCGCTACGACGGTGGGCCGCAACGCGCAGCACCGTAACCCCACCGTGAGCCAGACGGGAGGATGCCCAGGGGTCATCGTGTGGGGGCCTGTCTGGGTTGGGGGATCGGGGGGATGCGGTCGAGGAAGGCGAGCACGGCGGTGGTGAACGCGTCGTTGTCATCACCGGCGACCATGTGCCCGGTGCCGGACACGTCGACGGCCTCGGCGTGGGGCACGGCGGCGAGGAACTCGTCGACGGTGTCGGGGCTGACCAGGTCGGACATCGCGCCGCGCACGAGCAGCGCGGGGGCGGTGATCCGCCGGGCACCGTCGAGGAGTTGGTCGGCCATCTGTTGGAAGCGGTGGGCGCTGTTGGCCGGGTCGGCGTGCATGACGTCGAGTTTGGAGGTGATGAACGCGGGGTCCCACCGCCACATCCAACGCCCGTCGTCGCGTTGGCGGAGCACTTTGGTGAGTCCGTCGACGGTGTCGGGTCTGGGCCGGTGCGGGTTGTAGGCGGCGATCACGTCGCCGGCGTCGTGGAGGGTGGCGAACCCGTCGGGGTGGGCGGACATGAACTGCACGACTCGTCGGGCACCGTCGAGTTCCATGCGGGGGGTGACGTCGACGAGCACGACACCGGCCCACAGCCGGGGTGGGGCGATGCGGTGCGCGGTGAGGATCGTCATGCCGCCGATGGACGCGCCGACCGCGACCGCTGGACGCCGCCCGCAATAGCGTTCGCGGACGGCGAGGAGGTCGTAGGCGAGGTCTTCGGTGTCGTAGCGGCCGGCGGGGTCCCAGCTGCTGTCGCCGTGACCGCGGGTGTCGTAGGCGATCACGTGGTGACCGGCGGCGTGGATGGTGCGAGCGGTCTTGGCCCAGGCGTGGCGGTTCTGTCCGCCACCGTGGAGCAGGATCACCGACGGCTTGCCGGTGGATGGCTGTGGGTAGAGGTCGGCGACGATGGTGACACCGTCGTGGCCGGTGACGACGTTGGATTGGCGGAAACTCATGCGGGCTCGACCATCGGTTCCCGGGTGGTCATCGCGGCGAGGTCGCGCAATGGGAGCTCGCGCATGCGCAGCGAGATCACGAACGCACCGACCATCACGACCGCGGCGACGGCGAACACGGTGGTGATCGATGCCGACAGCGCACCAGCGGCGGCGCTGTGGAGCGGTTCGGGGAGCGCGGCGATGGCTCGCGGGCTGCGGGCAAGGGTGTCGGCGGTGACACCGGGCGGCAGGTCGACACCGACGAGCCGGTCGGCGAGCTCGGTGTCGAGCCGACTGGTGAGGATCGTGCCGAACACGGCGACCCCGATGGTGGAACCGAGGGTGCGAAAGAAGTTGACCGACGCGGTGCCGGCGCCGAGGTCGCGCATCTCGACCGCGTTCTGCACCGCGATGGTGAGCACCGACAAGGTGGCGCCGACACCGAGGCCGAGCACGATCATCCACATCGATGACGCGACGCGACCGGTGGCCGGGTCCATGGTGGACAGCAGCAACAGTCCGGCCGCGGCGACGATCGCGCCGATGATCGGGAAGATCTTGTAGCGACCGGTGCGTGTGGTCAGCCGACCGACCACGAGCGACGCGACCATCAACGCCAGCATCAGCGGGAGCAGCAACAGCCCGGCGTTGGTGGCCTGTTGACCCTGGACGCCTTGGAAGAACAACGGAAGGTAGACGATCGCGCCGAACATCGCCGCACCGGCGAGGAACGCCATCGCCACCGATGAACTGAACCCGGGCCGGCTGAACATCCGCAGCGGGATCACCGGCTCGGCGACTCGCCGTTCCCACCAAACGAACACGGCCGCGGCGACGATGGACACCCCGTAGAGCCCGACGGTGACCGGTGAACCCCACCCGTACTCGACGCTGGCCCACACGGTGGCCAACAGCAACGCGACCACCGACAGCACCAGCAACCCGGAACCGGTGAAGTCGAGCCGGTGCTCTGCTCGGCGGAACGGGAGACGTAGCACGATGCCGGTGACGAACAGGGCGACGATCCCGATCGGGATGTTGACGTAGAACACCCATCGCCATGAGAAGTGATCGGTGAGCACACCACCGATCAGCGGACCGAGCACGCTGGCCAGCGCGAAGGTGCCGGTCAGGTAGCCGGTGTAGCGGCCACGCTCTCGTGGTGGCACGATGTCACCGACGATGGTGAACGTGAGTGACATCAACCCGCCACCACCGATGCCCTGCAGGCCACGGAACGCGATCAGCTGCCACAACGACTGCGCCAGGCCACACAACATCGACGCAATCAGGAACAGCACGATCGCGGTCTGGTAGATCCGTTTGCGGCCGTAGAGGTCGGAGATCTTCCCCCACAGCGGCATGCTCGCCGTCGAGGCCAACAGGTACGCGGTGACGACCCACGACAGGTGGTTGATGCCGCCGAATTCGCCGACGATCGTCGGCAGCGCGGTCGACACGATCGTCTGGTCGAGCGCAGCGAGGAGCAGACCGGTCATCAACCCGATGATGACGATGGTGCGTTCGCGGTGCGTCAGATCCGGCATCTGCCCTGCCGATACCGTCGTGTTCACCGGGCAGTGACCTGCAACGTCTCCAAGCCGCGCAGGGTCAGGCTCGGACGCCACACCGGAGTCGTGTCGGCGTCGATGGTGGCGAAACGCGAGAGGAGTCGTTCGAACACGACTTCGCCCTCGAGTCGGGCCAGTGGCGCGCCGAGGCAGTAGTGGATGCCGGCGGCGAAGCTGAGGTGCTGGGTGCCCGTACGGGTGATGTCGAACCGGTCCGGGTCCTGATAGCGGTCGGGGTCGCGGTTGGCTGCTCCGAGCAAGGTCAGCACGACCTGGCCGGCGTCGATGTGGTGACCCGCGAGGTCGGCATCCTCGAGCGCGGTCCGTGCGTCGAGCTGCACCGAGCTCTCGTAGCGCAGCATCTCCTCCACCGCGCCGTGTCCGAGGGTGGGATCACTGCGCAGCAGCTGCATCTGGTCCGGGTTTCGGAGCAGGCTGATCAGGCCGTTGCCGATGAGGTTGGTGGTGGTCTCGAAACCGGCCGCGAACAACAACACGATCGTGGCGATCAACTCGTTCTCGGACAGTCGATCACTGCCGTCACGGACCCCGATCAATCCGCCGATCAGATCATCGGAGTGCCGATTCCGCCGCTCGGCGATGAGCGACCGGAAGTAGTCGTTCATCGTGTTGCTTGCGTTCTCAGCGGCGGCGATCGTCTCAGCGCTTGCCATCGGCTCGAGCGCGCCGGCCGCGTCGCGCACGATCCACCGGAACTGCTCACGGTCCTCGACCGGGACACCGAGGAGCTCGCCGATCACTCGCACCGGCAACGGGAACGCGAGCACGTCCATGACATCACCACCGCCGGCGTCGGCGAGCTGATCGAGGATCTCATCGACCATCGCTTCGACAGCTGGCCGCAACTCTTCGACTCGTCGGGGCGTGAACTCGCGGGCGACAAGACTTCGCATCCGGGTGTGGTCGGGTGGGTTCATCCGCAGCATCGAGTACCGCGAGATGATCGGCACCTCCCGATCAGCGCTCTGCGCAGACGACCCAAAGATGCGCTGCACTTCTTCGCTCTTACCGAACCGAGGATCGCGCAGCACCGTGCCGCAGTCGTCGTAGCGGGTCGCAACCCACAACGGCAGGACCGCACTGTGGTGCACCGGTGCCGTCTCGCGCAGCTGCCGGTAGGCGGGGTACGGATCGGCACGAACCGCGGGGTCGCCGAACAGGCTGACAAGCACGTCGTCGGGTGCAGCCGTGGTCTGGTTGTCGGTCGTGTTCATCAGGTCCCTCCAGTGGTCGTTCGTCGGCTCTGCCGCAGCTCGCGCTGCCCGCCGATTCCGTGCAGAATGACCTTCGACACCGCTTCAGCGCGGTCGCCGAGGTCTCCCTTGTTGCCGAGCAGCAGGTGCTGCATGCCGGTCACCAGGACGGTGCCGTAAACGACGGACGAGGCGGCGCTGACATCGTCGACTCGAAGCGACCCGTCGTTGTTGCCGTCACGTAGCGCCTGCCGAATCGGTGACAGGATCGCCAGGTCGACACCTGCGGCGATGTCGACCAGCGAAGCCGCTCGCCCCAGTTCGGCGAACAGCAGTCGGTAGGTCGGGCCGTGCTCGCCGATGAACACGAGATGCTCGCGCACCAGTCGAGCCAGCCGCTCGCGTCCCGTGCCGGGCTCGGATGCGACATCGGATAGTTTGGCGGTCATCTGACGAAGGGTTCGCGACAGCAGGTGGGCGAGGATGTGCTCTTTGCCCGGGAAGTAGTAGTAGAGCGTCGCGCGTGGAATACCTGTCGCCTTCGCGAGATCGTCGATCCGAGTCGCGTCCAGCCCGTTGTCGGCGAACACAGGAGCGGCGAGATCGATCCGATCCGCCAACTCGTCGGGTAGCGGCCGAATCGCGTTCGTCGAGTGCTTGATCATTCCTGTACCTCCGTGAAGCCCGGCATGAATCGATCGATCGGGATGACGATGAACGTCGCGGTCGCCTCGGCGATCAACTCCAGGCCGTCGCGCGTGTGCGCCGTCGCGGAGATGTGCAGCTTGCGTTCCTCGCGCTGATCCAACCGCGCGCGGAAGATGAGCGGCGCGCCGATGGGCGTCGGCGCTCGGTAGGTGACCGTCAACCGGCCTGTGAATGCGGGCACCTTGTGGATCGACAACACGTACCCCATCACGTCATCGAAGATCGCCGCGACCACGCCTCCGTGAGCTCGGCCCGGCGCGCCTTCGAAGGCAGCACCCAACACCGTCTCGGCAACCGCATCGCCGCCGTCACAGTGAACCTCGATCGCGACACCCATCGGATTCGCGGCGCCCGACACGACACAGTCGGGAAAGTGCGAGAGCCGTTCGCGGTCGGCGGGAGGTTCGCCGAGCATCGATGGGTCGTCACCCATGCTCGCCAGTGAGCGATTGCGTTCGGTACCTGTCTCGAGTTGCTTGACCACCGGCAGGATCGCGTTGATCAACTGCTCGAACAGTTCATCCGGGGCATCGTGGCGCACGAAGCCGTGACCGAGTCGGCGGAGCAGCGTGGCGGCACGAGTTCGTGCGTCGGTCACTCCGAACCGCCCGTCGGTCGCTGTGGCCGTGCCGACGATCGCTGACTCTTGCATCCATGACTCCCGGTGGTTGAACGTGATGATTGGACGGTACGTCTAAGCTACGGGATCGCGTGATGCGTTGCGCAACGGAGGGCTACGTGACCACCCGGACAACTCTCATGGCGAGGCGCAGGATCCGTCCGACCCGTCGTCAGCAGGATGCGGAGCGCATTGCCATTGCCTGGCGGACTCTTCGCCGTGGTCCCGCGGCCCGCGGCATGCGCCGGTACGCGTGGGCACCGACCAACCCACAACTCGACTTGGGGCAGATGGACACCCTCGATCTCCTCGTCCAGCACGGTGCGTGGACGATGCACGAGTTTGCGGTCGCGCTGTTCATCGAGCCGTCCACGGCAACCAGAGCCGTCTCGCGGCTCGTCGACGCAGGTCTGGCGGATCGGAGCACGCATCCGAGCGACAAGCGAATGACAGTGGTCCGTGCAACCCAGGAGGGCCGTGCTGTGCAGAAGCGGCTTGCGCATAGACGACTCGCCGCGGTGGTCGAGGCGCTCAAGGGTTTCGACAGCGGCGACCGGCGACGGCTCGCCGATCTGCTGGAACGATTCATCGCAGGTCTCGACGAGGTGGTGCTGGTTCGCAGTCCGACGTGATTGCCGCTTCGTCGGGCCAGTTCGAAGCCGCTGTACCCGTCTGCTGCGCGTGTCCGGCACGACTCCGCGTAGAAGGGACACTACGGGGGAGGTTCAACAGTCCGGGTGGTTTGCCGGGGATGTTGGCAGGGACCTACCACAAGTCGGCTCCTCGAACAAGGTCATGTCACCGATCGTGCACACCATGTTGTTCATCGGCTGAGGCATCGCGCACTTCGCCGAGGGCGACTCGATGATCCAATACGCCCAGGCCAGAGGCGTCCCTCAACCCAAGCTCGCCGTCCTCGTGTCAGGGTTCTGGATCGTGATCGGTGCGTTGTCCGTCGCGCTCGGCGTGTGGGGAGATATCGGGGCATTGATGCTGGTCGCGTTCTTGGTGCCAGACACCTTCATGGTGACGAACTTCTGGGCGGTCGTGTGTTGAGGACCCGATGGCGAAGCAGACCGAACAGGTCATGTTCATGAAGAACATGCGCTGTGCGGCGGAGGACTCGCGATCTTCGTCGTGTTCGCCCTGCTCGGCGACAAGCTCGGCTTCGCGATCACCAGTTCGGTGTTCGAACTCCAACCCTGAGTCGCACGTGTCCGAGTCGCCGCGTCTTCGGAACCAGCGGACTCTGCGGCGCCTCGCGTAACCATCGAAAGACCGGTAGACGCGCGGGATCTTCCTTGCACGAACCGGGCCACCGCGCGGCCTCGGCGACCATGCCAGGTGGGGCGTGTTGATCACGAAGCGCGAGCGGCTCGAACAGGACGAATTCGTCAAGCGCGAGACCTGCTGTGCCGATACTTCAAAGGGTTCACCGCGACAACCTCCGCCGAAAGAGATCCATGGCAATCGATCAGAGTATTGACGGTCGGCCGGACGCATTGGAATCCCGGCCTCCTGTCTCGACGGGCCGGCCGTCATCTCCGTCGCCAGACGACCTGGGGCCTGTGACCACCAAACCTACCGCAGGGCCTCCTTGTCGTACACCGTCGGGGCAGGCGACAACAGCCCTGTCCCGATACACAGCGACGGCAGAGCGGACCCGAGCTCTGCTGTCGCACCCGGGCAAGGTTGCTGCGGTTCTCCCCGCAATCGGAGCGCTTGTCATCATCTCGGTTGTCCCGCTGCGCCACTGGCCGTTCCAGTCGCTGCTCGTCTTGCTCATCGCCGCAGCCGCCGCCGCCATCATCGCAACGTTGCGGGCCACTCTCGGCTCACGATTTCCCAGCTGGAGCCCTCAGCTCGACGTCGCGATGGGCAACCTCATAGTGACCGTTGCCGTTGCCGTTGGCAGGGGCCAGCACATCCACCTGCCCAATCTCTACCTGCTGGTCATGGTCTTCACGGTCCTCTATCTTTCGCCTCGCGCCGCGGTCGCCCACCTCGCGCTGGCCGGAACGGCCTTTGCGCTGGTGCTCGCCTTCGGACCGAGCTCGGGGGATCCTCCGGGATTGGAGTGGGTGTCGGTCTTCGGCACGGCCGTAGTCCTCGGCGCGGTCACGTACGGGCTCGTGAGCGCGCTGCGTATGGCCGCCATGCAGGACCCCCTCACCGGGCTCGCCAACCGGCGCTCGTGGGACGAGCGTCTCGAGGAGGAGGTCCGGCGCTCCCAGCGCACCGGCGCAGCATTGTCGGTCGCGATGATCGACCTCGACGGCTTCAAAGCGGTAAACGACCGCGGCGCGCACGACGCCGGTGACCATCTCCTCCAAACGCTCGCCCAGGCCTGGACCTGTGCGATGCGCGGCGGCGGGGACTTCCTCGCACGCGTCGGTGGCGACGAGTTCGCGCTCCTGGCTCCTGGCTCGGACGCAGTCGGTACCGAACGCCTCATCGAACGCCTCCACGACGTCTCCCCGGAGGGAGTCTCGTGGACCATCGGCGTTGCCATCTGGAACGAGACCGAACGCGCCCAAGACCTGATGCGACGGGCCGACCAGACCATGTACGAGGAGAAACAGCGCCGCCGCCACGACGACCACGTTCGCCCGCTGGCCTGACCGCAATCCGGTGTGCTGGCGAGATCTGCGGCCTCCGCGTGCATGTTGAGCGATTCAGCAGCCCCGGACACCCGAACCTCCGATTCGATGTCTGAGTCGACAGTGCCAATCACCGCCCGATGTCCAATGGGAGTCGACCGGCTGAAGTGAGGCTCGTTCCGAGCCGCAGACCAGTGAGCACTCCTGCCGCGAGGAACTTGATTCCTAGGGTTAGATCCGGGTTAGATCAAGGCCTCGTTGCGGAACACGTGGGCGGCGCGACGCCGCTCCGCTGACACGCCGAACCGCTCCTCGGTCACGCTTCGTGCCCTCGGTGCGACCTGTTCCGGCGTCAACATCCTCCCACACGGTTTGTACATCACTTGGACGACTCGTCTAAACTGACCAATCAACGCTCTGGTTCCCTAACGGAGGCGCCATGATCACGGAAGTCGGCCCGAAACGTCCCCAGCTGGTGCCCTCCTACGAGGAGGTGATCGCGCCGATCGATCCCTCGCACACACATCACCGAGCGCTGGACACCGCGACGATGCTTTCCCGCATGGCCAAGGTGCCGCTCATCCTGGTGGCCGTTGAGACGCGCCACCGCGATGCTCGAAGCGCACTGAACGACCTGGCGTCAACGATTTCCGATGTTGTCGTCGACATCGAACTCCTCGCCCCCTCCGACCATCCCGGAGAGGAGATCCGCGACTTTGCCGCGTCGCGCAAGGGTTCGATGTTATGCATGCCCACACCCGCGTACCGCGGGCTCCGGGAGACGTTGCTCCACCCGACGAGCAGCCAAGTTCTGGCGGGCACACGGAGACCCGTGGTTCTCGTCGGACCGCGACATTGCCTGCCAGAGCGGTGGAGCGAGATCGCCGCATTCGTGGACGAGTCCAGGAGCAGCGACGCCGAAGTGGCCTTCGCCGGCGATTTGGCCTTGCAGGCCGGTTTGCCGCTGACGGTGATGAAGGTCCTGCCACCGGTGCCGCTGCGAGATGAGAGCGATGTGTGTGAGAGCGCTGGGTTGCGCCGGTATGCCGCCGAGGCGTTGCGGCGAGGCCAGACCGTGACCTGGGATGCGCTGCACGACAAGCTTCCGAAGCGAGGCATCGCCTCGTGGCTCGCGGCGCATCCGACGGTTCTCGCCGTGCTTGGATGTCACGGTCAGCCAGCGCGATCGCATCTTCGCTCTCCGAGCGTGGCGGCTCATGTCGTACACGAGACGAAGGCGACCGTTGTCGTGGTTCCGGCCGACATATCCTCGGGCCGGAGCTGACGATGTTTTCTGCGCAGCTGTCGTATGACGTCAAGATCGAGGCGCGGAGCGCGACGCCGGCCGTCATGCCGAACGGGCGATCGTCTGGCGAGCACTGCGACGAAGCCCAGCAGGCCGCGCCGGCTCGGATCGATCGACGGAGCGCCCTCGGCGCTCCTTGACAGAGGTCAGATCGACGGCCTCGATGCTCTTGACGAACGCCGCCTGACGATGGGTAGTCGAATCCACCCGTCTTGGCGGCGAAGTCCAACTCTCGCTGAACCATCGCTTCGGCGGCGTCACCGAGGCGCTGGATCGGTTTGACGAGATTGATCGAGCATCGTTTGCAGACTCACTCGAACGGTTCGTCTCGGCACTCGACGAGATCGCAGCGGCTCGGACCCAGCTCGCTCGCAATCAATTCCATGACAAGAGCAGCCCGGTCGAGACTGCCCGAGGTTGACTCGACGCCATGGTGACCGGAGTTGGGGCGTAGCCCGGTGCTAGCGGTTCAGCAGCTGGCGAACCTCCGCGGCACCGGCGACCTGCTCGCTGTCGTGTCCAACGGTGAGCAAGTTGAAGGATGCGCAGCCGGCATCGACGTAACGGGCGAGGAAGTCGGCGATGTCTCGGGCGCTACCTGACGGGCAGTATCGTTCGAAGCGGTCGAACGGCAGGTGGTACAGGTTTTCGAGCGCGAGACCGAGTCGTTCGCGGGCGTTTGTTGGCTCGCCGAACGAGCACCACACGTGCATCTCATGGTGCCACCGCTTCTGCTCGCGACCGACGTCGGCTGCGATCTCGAGGATCTCTCGCACGACGCTTGCGAAGCGGGTGGGCGACGACCAGATTCCGAGCCATCCGTCGCCGAGAATCGCAGCGCGCGCAATGGCTGCGTTGGATCGGCCACCGACGACCAACGGTACCTGCGGGTTGCAGGCCGGGAGGATGACTGCATCGTCGAAGTCGAAATGCTCGCCATGCCAAGTCGTGGGGTGTCCGGTGCCAAGCGAGCGGACGATGGCGATGGCCTCGTCGAGACGACCGCCTCGTCGACGAGGGTCGACACCGCAGATCTCGATCTCGTGGCGATCTTCACCTCCCACGCCGACGCCGAGGACGAGTCGTCCTGGAGCGAGCTGGTGGATGGTTGAAAGCTGTCGTGCGGTGGTGACGGGATTGCGGAGGCCGAGCAGATACACCCCGACATGTACGGCGAGTCGTTGCTCGCCGACGAGCGCAGCCGTCGCTTGGATCAGCCCGTCCACGCCGAACCCGGTGTGGAAGCTGACGTGGTCGCCGACCATGACATGGTCGAGCTCCGCGTCTGCTCGTGCTTTCAGGGCTTCGATCCATACATCATCACGTGCGTTGTTCAACGAGGGGGCGTTCATTCCGATTCGGACGCGCGCGTCGCGGGTCGGTGCGCGTTCAGCTGCCAAGGTTGAACCCGCTGTATCCGTCTTCTGCGCATGTGCGGCACGACTCCGCGTAGAACGGGACACCGCCGGGGAAGTTCAAAAGTTCGCGCGGTTTGCCGGGGATGTTGGCACCGACGTACCACGAGTCGGCTCTGTCGAACAGGGTCATGTCACCGATCGTGCGCACCAAGTCACGCCATGAGTCCTCCGCATGCGGCGTTGCTTCGATGCGTGTGACACCTTGATCTCTCAGGTCGTTGAGCAGCTGTACGACCCAGTCACCTTGGACCTCCGCGCAGGTCGGCCCGTTGCAGAAACCTGACGGGCTCTGCGGCCCGTAGAGATAGATCAGGTTCGGGAACCCGGCGCTGGCGAGGCCGAGGTGGCTGCGGACCCCGCGGGCCCAGTAGTCCTTCAAGGTGGTGCCGGCTCGTCCGTGGATGTCGATGCTGGTGAGACCGCCGGTGACCGCGTCGAATCCGGTCGCCATGACGAGCAGGTCGAGGTCGTAGTCGTCCTGTGTCGTCTGGACGCCGGCCGTCGTGATGCGCTCGATGGGTGTGGTCTTCAGGTCGACCAGTGTCACGTTGTGCTGGTTGAACGCGTCGTAGTAGGTCTGCTCGAGTGACGGTCGCTTGACGCCGAACGGGTGCGGCGGCTCGGTTGGGGCGAGCAGCTCTGCGACTGCTGGGTCGTGTACACGGGCGCGGACCTTGTCGCGCCAGAAGTCGTACGCCGTTCGGTTGGCAGCCTCGTCGGTCATGATGTCGGCGAAGTTGCCGGCCCAGAAGTTGAATCCGCCCGCTTGCCACATCTGTTCGAAGCCGGAGCGACGATCCTCGTCGGAGACCGCGAGCGCTGACTCGTCGCGCCGGATGATGTCGAAGCCCGCGAAGGTTTCGGTGCGGGTTCGGAAGATGTCCGGGTATCGAGCTTTCGCCTGGTCCTGTTCTGCTCGGGTGAGGCGGTGCTGTTGCATGGCGAGCGCGAGGATCGGTGTCCGCTGGAACACGGTGACCGACGCGGCGGTCTTCGCCGCTTCCTGGATCACTTGGACTCCGCTGGCGCCCGTGCCGATGACACCGACGCGCAGTCCCGTCATGTCGACACCTTCCTGAGGCCAGTGCGCTGTGTGGTGGCATTGGCCCTCGTAATCGTCCAGCCCGGGCAGGTCGGGGATGTAGGCCTTGGACGCGAAGCCGGTGCAGAGCACCAGGAACCGGCTTCGCAGGGACTGCCCGTTCCGTGTGGTGAGGTGCCAGCAGGTGGCCGCTTCGTCCCACGTGGCCGTATCGAGCCGGGTGTCGAAGCGGATGTCGCGGCTCAGATCCCATTTGTCGTCGACGTACTGGAAGTAACGACGAAGCGCTGTCCAGTCCGGGAATCGCTCGTCCCAGTACCAGTCCCTCCACAGCTCTTCGTCGGAGAACTCGTAGACGGGCACGTGCGAGTCGACCCGGGCGCCGGGGTAGCAGTTCCAGTGCCAGATGCCGCCGAGCCCGGAGCCGGCTTCGAGCAACACCGTCGAGAATCCCAACGCTCGCAGCCGGTGCAACTGATACAGGCCCGCGAAGCCGGCTCCGACGACCACTACGTCATGATCGAGCCCATGTGGTGCCGTCATGGGTTCGTGACACCTCGAGCCACATCGGCCCATGCGTTCAAGGCCGACGGGTCGTTCGTCCAGTCGAGGCCTCCGAAGTAGCTGACGACTCGCGTCGCGAGCCCCTGGTATCGCTCGAGGATCTTGTCGGCGAGTTCGCTGCGCCTGCCTGTGACAACGAAGTGGTCGAGCAGTTCGTCGGACACCTCGGCGGCCATGCCCGCTAGGTCGCGGGCGCGTTGCCGCTCGCGAATGCGGTCGGTGGTTCCGTCGAAACCCAACTGTTCGAAGATGAACGCATAGTTGGGTGTTGATCCGTAGAACGCGACCTGCATCCGGGCGAAGTTGCGCCAGCGTTCTTCGTCGTCGTCGATGGGGACGATGAACGCGGGCACGATGATCTCCAGATCCTCGGCGGAGCGGCCTGCCTTGGTGGCACCCTCGTGGAGGTTGGGGATCACCGTCTCGCGGAGGTAGGTGGGGTGGTTGAGCGGATGGACGTGCACACCGTCGGCGACCTCGCCGGCCATGCGGAGCATCCACGGGTTCACGGCAGCGACGTCGATCGGCGGGTTCGGTGCGCCGATCGGCCCGGGTGACCACTGTGCTGGGAGCAGGTCGAGGTGGTAGAACTCGCCGTCCACCATCAGCGGCTCGTCGCCTCGAAATGCACGAAAGATCGCCTGCATCGCAAGCACGTACTCCTTGAGTCGTGGGCCGGGATGCTCGAAGTTGGAGCCGTAGCGGCGCGTGATGTGGGCGCGGACCTGTGTGCCGAGCCCCAGACGAAAGCGACCGCTGGTCGCCTCGGCCAGCTCCCACGCGATCTCCGCTGTCACCATCGGGCTGCGGGGAAAGGCGACCGCGACGCCGGTAAGGATGTCGATGTCGGCGGCGAGTGCAGCGGCGCCGCAGCCGAGGTATGCGGTGCGCCCGCCCTCGGTGACCACGATTCCCGAGAAGCCGGCGCGCTCGGCGTCCTGGGCGAATGCAGCCATCGAGCGAAGCGGCAGGCCGCCGGTCATCACGTCGAACTTCATCGGTGGGTCTCCTCGTCAGGCAAGGACGTGGTGTGTTGTCGGATCATCAGATGGCACGCTCGCGGTCGTCCCAGTGGGGTGACCTCAGCTTGTTCTTGTAGAGCTTGCCGGTGGGGAGCCGGGGGAGCTCGTCGTGGAACTCGAAGCCCTGCGGGCACTTGAAGTGGGCGATGTGCTCGCGCACGTATGACCTCAGCTCGCCGGCGAGTGTCTCGTCGCCGGCAACGCCCTCTGCAGGCTGCACCGCGGCGTGAACCGCTTCGCCCATCTCGTCGTCGGGAACTCCGAACACGGCGACATCGGCAACCTTGGGGTGCAACACCAAACAGTCCTCGATCTCCTGCGGATAGATGTTCACACCGCCGGAGATGATCATGAACGCCTTGCGGTCGGTGAGGAACAGCCATCCGTCGTCATCGACGTATCCGACGTCGCCCAGAGTGGTCCAGCCGCGGCCTCGCGGGTCCTTCACGCTCTCGGTCTTCTCGGGGGCGTTGTGGTACTCGTAGGCGGGCCCGTCACCGAAGTAGATGGTGCCGGGCACATTCGCAGGTTGGTCGTCGCCGGCCTCGTCGAGGATGTGGATCGACCCGATCAACGGTCGACCGACAGTCCCCGGCCTGGCCAACCACTCGTCGGGACGCACCAGACAGAAGCCGTTCAACTCGGTGCCCGCGTAGTACTCCCACAGCACTGGGCCCCACCAATCCATCATCTGCTGCTTGACGGCCACGGGACACGGTGCCGCGGCGTGGATCGCGACCTTCATCGACGAGACATCGAACTCGGATCGTTGCTCCGCGTCGAGTTTCAGCATGCGGATGAACATGGTCGGCACCCATTGAGAATCGCTGATCGCATGCTTGCCGATGAGTTGGAGCGCGTCGACCGGGTCGAACTTCTCCATCGCGACGACTGTCCCTCCCAGTGACTGAACGCCAAGACTGAACCCGATCGGTGCCGAGTGGTACAAGGGAGCGGGTGACAGGTATGTGGACTCGGCGCCCATCCCGAACACTCCACTCACCAGCCCTGCGATCAGCATTCCATCGGCGACCGACTTGCCGCTCAGCGGACGCTTGACACCCTTCGGACGGCCCGTCGTGCCCGAGGAGTACAACATCATCTCGCCCGCTGGCTGTTCGTCGAGTGGACCGGCGGGCATCGCCGCAATCGATTCGGCGTATGGCTCGAATCGCGGATCTGCATCGCCGATCAGCAACCGGACGACGCATCCCGTCGCGCGCTGCATCGCAACGCTCGCAATCTCGGCCTTCTCGGACGTGGTGACGAGCGATCGAGCCCCAGAGTCCTCGAGGATGTAGCCGACCTCCTCAGCCGAGAGGTAACTGTTGATCGTCGTCACATACAGACCGGATCTCAGCGCTGCCCACATGACCTCGAAGAACCGCGGCTGGTTCTCGCTGAAGATGGCGACGTGATCACCGGCGACCAAGCCTCGCTCCCGCCACAGTCGGGCCAACTGATTCGAACGCTCGTCGAGTTGCCGGTAGGTCACGACCTCGCCGGAACGACCCATGATCACCGCTGGGTGGTCCGGTCGGGTTGCTGCATGAGCGCCTGGGTACACGATCGCTTTCCTCCCGCCGGCATCTAGCCGGGCCGGCATGTGGTGTCGACGACCGTGATGGCCCCGCACCTGCGTGAACGGCTCCCGAGATCCCCTTCCTCGGCAGCATCAACGCCAAGTCTGGCCTGAACCGCGGCGCCGGGTCAAGACGAATGGAGTGCTCTGTCGCACATCTGAGTGACGAACCGATGTGTCGACGCGCCCGCACGAGCCAGATTCCCTTACCAGAAACGGCCTGTCGCAAACACCGACCAATAGTGATTGAGCGGATGCACTTTGCGACAATGTCTGCAGGATGTCGTATGCGAGCAAAGTGGGTGATGATGAGGGACCGATGTCTCGGCTCGCGTCGAGGTGAACGTGAGGCTGGGAGACGACTTGACGTCAGGATCTCCCGGCTGTCCGTCGGTGCGCGAGGATCCGACGGGTCGCAGTGCGGGCCAGTGATCGAGGTGACAGTCCGGTGGTGGTGAACCGAGATCGTTACATCGTGGCACTCACGTACCCGGAACTCGTGGTGATGCGCCGACTGACTCTCATGGCTCGAGACGACCGGGGAGACGCCTGGACGAAGGACGATCTGCGACAGATCGACGGCATCCTCTGCAAGTTGGATGGAGCCCCCACGCTGCACACCTGAGCCGTACAGGAGCAGCTGTCGGAGACAGTCGAATGCACTTTCTCTCTTGGACCGGTGCTCGACGTTCAGGTCTTCACGCGTCGTCAGGTCGCCTGGCTGGTGTCGACCTCACCCACCATGGTGGTCGCTTCTCGAGGAACGCGGTCATGCCCTCGCGCGCCTCGTCGGTGGCGAAGAGCTCAGCGGACACCTTCGACGTCCACTCGAACGCCTCGTCTGTCGGCATCATGGGGACAGCCGCGAGTAGCTGCTTGCTGACGGCCAAGGCGTTCGGGCTCGCCGCCAGCAGGTCCTCGACGATGAGGTCGACCTCGTCGTCGAGTCGACTCCGCGGAACAGCGAGATTGACGAGGCCGAGTCGTGCGGCTTCGGCTCCGTCGAACCTGTTGCCGCGCAGGAACGCGGCTCGGGCGTCGGCACCACGCATCTTCGGCAGGCAGACCACTGAGATCATCGCCGGCGCGACGCCGATGCGGACCTCGGTGAAGCCGAACTTGACGTCGTCCACTGCCACGGAGATGTCCATCGCCGCGGCGAGCCCCATGCCGCCCGCCACACAGTGTCCGGCGATGCGACCGACATAGGGTTTCGGCGAACGGGCGAAGCGCTCGAACAGGTGCATCGGGGTGGTCGCTGCCGGTGGAGCATCATCAGGCCCTGCTGAACGCTCCGCCAGGTTCGCGCCGGCGCAGAACGTGCGGCCCTCGTTGGTGAGCACGATGACACGGGCGTCGTCGTCTGCCTCGGCCGACTCGAAGGCGGCGATCATCTCGCTGACCAACCGTCGGCCCAGGGCGTTGCGGTTCGCCTCGTCGCACAGCGTGACGGTGCACACGCCGCCGTTGGTCACGCTGCGGACGACGGACATCAGTTCCTGCCTCGTGGTGCCGGGCCGGTGCTCGGTGGGCCGGCGTAGGCCTGCGCCTTGGCGAGCCAGTCGGCGGCGATGCCGCCGATCACGACGAGGTCGGTATCGTCGACGTGTCGGCGTTGGGTGACGACCTGACAGAACTGTTCGGCGGTGCCGGTGACGCTGGCTGCCGCGGTCTCGGGACCGAAGGTCCATGTCTCGCCGGAAGGCGCTTCGAGCACGACCCGGATTTCGCCCTCGGGCACCGCCTCGCCACGGTTCGCATACGTCCATCCGCGGGTGATGAAGCCGATCTGCGCGACGTGACGGAGCCGGTCGGTGGGGGGTGGGTGCCCTTGCACCGCGTCGACGATGTCGGTGCCGTGCGCCCAGCACTCCATCAGGCGGGCGGTGAGGAACGATCTTCCGCTCATCGACGGCCCGTACCAGGGTACGCGCGCGCCCTCGGCGAGCGTGGATGCCGCTGCGGCCAGCCGACGTCGGTGGTCGCGCCACGTCGCCAGCAGTCCGTCGGGCGAGAGGTGGCGGAAGAGGGTCAGTGCTTCGATCCCGTCGCTCGCAGCCATGAGCGCTTCGACGCTGGCCCGGAAGCCGTCAGGATCCTCGATCGCGAGCCTCGCAGTGCCGTCGAAGTAGGTCAGGTGTCCGATCTGGTCGGCAACACTCCAGCCGGGGCTCGCTGTCGGCGTGCGCCACTGCTCGTCGGACAGATCGGCGACCACGCGGTCGAGCGACTCCTGCTCGGCCAGGAGGTCGGATGCGATGGTGGCAAGATCGTTCATCGGTCGGCCTTCGGCTCGCGGGGGAGACCGAGGACCAACTCCCCGATGATGTTGCGCTGGATCGCGAACGTTCCCCCGCCCACCGTCAAGGCCGGGGAGAAGAGGAAACCGTAGTGCCAGATCGGGTCGACGCCGGGGAACTGGTGTCCTCGAAGTCGGATCTCTGTCGCGCCGGTGCGCGCGTCCTCGGGCACTGCGCCCACCGGGCCGGAGCCCTCAAGCAGCCCGTCAGCCCCGACGAGATCCTTGGCCAGCTCCATGACGTGCTGACCGTGTTCATCTGCCATCGCCTTCTGGATCGAGGCCTCTGGGCCAGGGGTTCGACCCTTGAGCCGAGCCGAAAGCGTTCGCAGGCGGTTGAGGCGAAGCACCTCGGACTCACAGTGGAGCCGGGCGAGGCGCTGGCGGAGAAGCGGATCCTCCTGCCCGCCGTCGGCGCGGACGAGATTGATGAGGTCGGCGGCGGACGGCCCGGCGCCCCACAACGATCCGGCCGACGACAGCATCACCCGCTCGTTGGAGAGCGTGGCCTTGGTGAGACGCCATCCGTCGTTCTCGACACCGACGAGCAGGTCGGCCGGCAGACGGACGTCGTCGAAGAAGACCTGGTTGAACGAGTGTGCAGTGGTCATGTCGATGATGGGACTGAGCGTGATGCCCGGCAGGTCCATCGGACAGATGAAGTAGCTGATCCCTCGATGCTTCGGAGCCGAAGGATCCGTCCGGGCGATCAGGATGCCGTAGCGGCTGTTGTGACCGCCGCTCGTCCAGATTTTCGAGCCGTTGAGGACGTAGGTGTCGCCGTCGCGAACGGCGCTCGTGCGCAGCGATGCCAGGTCGGAACCGGCATCCGGCTCGCTGAAGAGCTGGCACCACTGATCCTCCCCTGACAGGATCCGGGGGAGGTACTCCGCCTTCTGCGCCTCCGTGCCGGCAAGCAGGATCGTGGGCGCAGCCCAACCGATGCCGATGCCGACCGGGCGGTGGATCTTGGCTCGGTCGAACTCCTCGTCGATGATCAGCTGATGCATCGGATCGGCCTCGATGCCCCATGGCTGCGGCCAGTGAGGCACCACGAAACCGGCCTCGGCGGTCTCGGCCATCGTGGCATCGGGATGGCTGGCGATCCATTGGCGGATCGCGAGCCGTCGCGGGTCGTCGTCGGGTGGGAAATCGAAGTCCATGGTCAAGTTCCTTGCAGGAGAGAGGCGGGGATGTCGACGAATCGTGCGCGAAGCCACTCGCCGAGGCTCTTCGCCTGGGGGTCGCGGCGAGTGGAAGCCGCGACACCTTCCTCGAGCAGCCCGTGGATGACGAAGTTCAGGGATCGGATCGAAGGGAGTCGATGACGATCGATGACGTAGGAGGCGGTTTCGGGGAGCAGCTCGCGGAGCTTGTCGAGCGTGAGGAACCGATCGAGCCACGCCCATGCTTCGTCGGACCGGGCGAACACGCCGAGGTTTGCGTTGCCGCCCTTGTCGCCCGAACGGCTGCCGATGATGGTGCCGATGGGCGCTCGCCGCGTCGGTTCGGTCGGGGCACTGACGGTGGGGCCGGGACGGGGATCGACATCGACCGTCCGGTCGGGGTACGGCGCCACCGAGTCGACCACCGTCCGGTCGCCGCCCAGCACGACCACGTGTTGCGGTACGAGATCAGCTGGCACCACCGCCGGCCGGTACACGCCGTAGGGCTGGGCCTGTTGGCCGCCGCCGCCGATTCCGGTGAAGCCTGGGATCGTGGACAGGCCGAGTTCGACCGTGGCGTTGAACACGACGCGACCGACCTTGCGCTCGTCGGGATCCTTGAGCGAGAGGCGCCACACGGCGGTCGCCTCTTCGTTCGTGGCGGGGTCGGCCTTGTCGGTGCGTACCAGACGTGTGGACACGCTCGCGTAGTCGGACGGCTGGTACGGGAGCGCCGCCCAGAAGGCAGCCTCGACCAGCGCGGCCTTGGCGTCGATGTCGAGCCCCACGAGGCCGATGCCGACCTCGTTGCGGAAACCGCCGACCTCGTTCATCGCCACCTTCAGCGTCGTCGGCGGCGGCTCGCCCTTTGTGCCGCTGACCCGGACACGATCTGGACCGACCTGGTCCAGTTCGATGGTGTCGAACCTGGCCGTGACGTCGGGGCCGAGGTATGCCGGCGACGCGATCTCGTACAGCAGTTGGGAGGTGACAGTACCAACCGAGACCTGCCCGCCGGTCCCGTCGTGTTTGCCGATGACCGACGAACCGTCGGATGCGACCTCCGCCCAGGGGAACCCGGTATGAACGAGTCCCTCGACCTCGGTGAAGAACGAGTAGTTGCCGCCGGTCGCCTGTGTGCCGCACTCGATGATGTGCCCGGCGGCGACGGCTCCGGCGAGCTGGTCCCAATCGTCACGCGCCCAGCCGTGGTACCAGGCTGCCGGGCCGCACACGACGGCTGCGTCGGTCGTGCGTCCAGTGACGACGATGTCTGCGCCACGGTTCAAGGCCTCGACGATGCCCCAGCAACCGAGATAGGCGTTCGCGGTGATGAACCGAGACGTGTCGCCGATGGGCTCGCCGGTGTCGAAGTGAGCAAGGTCGATCCCCGCAGCGACGAACTCGTCGAGTCGGCCAAGGATGTCGTCGCCGTTGACGTACGCGATGGTCGGCGAAAGGCCAAGCCTTCCGGCCACCTCTGCAACTGCCTCCGCGCACGCGTCCGGGTCGAGGCCCCCGGCGTTCGACACCACCTTGATGCCGCGGTCGAGGCAAGTACCCATCACCTGTTCCATCTGTGTCACGAAGCTGCGTGCGTACCCGCCGCGCGGGTGCTTGGCACGTGTCCGCTGGAGGATGAGCATGGTGAGTTCGGCCAGCCAGTCGCCGGTGAGCACATCGATGTGTCCGCCATCGACCATCTCGCGGGCCGCGGCCAGGCGGTCGCCGTAGAATCCGGAGCAGTTGGCGATGCGGATCGGGTCGGCCATCAGAGATCGCCTCCGATGTGCGCCTCGATGACGAGCAGCACCGCACCATTTTGGACTTGATCGCCGATCTGCACTCGAACCTCGCTGACGACCCCATCGAATGGCGCGCTGACATGGTGCTCCATCTTCATTGCTTCGAGCACGACCAGCACCTGTCGGGCGGCGACGGAGTCCCCGACAGCACACCGCACATCCAGCACCGCACCAGGCATCGGGGCGGACAGTCCACCGCCGCCGACGTCGTCCCCGGCGGGGGGTGTGAAGCGCGGGAGCACATCGAAGGTGAGCGTCCCGTGCAGCGACTGCACATGGATCCGAGCACCGTCGTCGGTGACCCGCACGTCGCTGCGACGACCGTCGATCTCGATGTCGATTCCGTCGACCCTCCAGTTGTGGATGCGGGCGAGTCCGTGGTCTCCTCCTCCTTCGCCGCCATCGAGCGCGACTGCGCCGTCACGCCGGAAGTGATACCTGATGACGAGCACCTCATCGCCGTGCCGGAGCGACACCGACTGCGGTGGCATCGGGCCATTGCGCCAACCAGAGGGCAGGCCTTCCCAGACCGGGGCTTCGTGGCGGTTCCTGCCCTGTATCCAGAGGGCAGCGGCCACGGCCGCTCGACGTTCTGCGGCGTCGTCGGGGCTCGGCGCCCGTTCCCGTGCGGTTCGTTCGATGAAGTCGGTCGTGGTGGCGCCGGAGAGGAACGCTTCATGGCGAAGTGTGGCCGCGAGGAAGGCACGGTTGGTGACGACGCCGCCGATGTGGAGTCGATCAAGCGCCAACGCGAGTCGCCCTGCTGCCTCTGCCCGTGTCGGGGCGTGTGCGATGACCTTGGCGAGCATGGGGTCGAAACGGACGCCGACCACCGATCCGGCCTCGACGCCGCTGTCCCAGCGCACCTCTGGGTTCGAGGGCTCGACATACGCTGTCAACGTCCCGGTTGCGGGAAGGAACCCGTTGGACGGGTCCTCGGCGTAGAGTCGGGCCTCGATGGCGTGCCCTGTGAAGGTGACATCGGTCTGGTCGTAGCCCAATGCGTCGCCTGCGGCGATCCGGAACTGTTCGCGGACCAGGTCGATCCCGGTCACCGCTTCGGTGACCGGATGCTCCACCTGGAGACGGGTGTTCACCTCCAGAAAGAAGAACTCGCCGGTCGCGTCGTCAAACAGGAACTCGACGGTGCCGGCCGACTGGTAGCCCAGATTCGCCGCGAGGCTCAGCGCAGCGGCACCCATCGCCGCCCGGAGCGGCCCGTCGACCGCAGGCGACGGGCTCTCCTCGATGATCTTCTGGTGACGACGCTGGATCGAGCACTCGCGTTCGCCGAGATGCACAAGCCCGCCGTGCGCGTCGCCGAGGATCTGGATCTCGATGTGCCGGGCGCGGGGCACGTACCGCTCGAGGAAAACCCGGCCGTCTCCGAAAGCGTTCGTCGCCTCACGCTGGGCCGAGGCGACCGACGTGTCGAGATCGGCGGCGGACTCGACGATGCGCATTCCCTTGCCACCGCCACCCGCGGCGGCCTTGACGAGCAACGGGAACCCGACAGCGTCCGAATTCGACGGATCATCCGAGGAGGGCAGCGTCGGCACTCCGGCCGCCACGGCGATCCGCTTTGCGGCGAGCTTGTCGCCCATCGCTTCGATCACGTCCGGTGTCGGCCCCACCCAGATGATGCCGGCCTCGGTGACCTTGCGGGCGAATTCTGCGTTCTCGGATAGGAAGCCGTAGCCGGGATGAACGGCGTCGGCGCCGGCCGACCTTGCTGCGGTAATGATCGAACTCGCGTCGAGGTAGCCACCGTCGTCGAGCCGGATCGCCTCGTCGGCCTCGGTGACGAACGGCGCGTCCGCGTCGGCATCGACGTACACGGCGATGCATCGAATGCCCATGCTGCGGGCAGTCCGGAAGACGCGCCGGGCGATCTCGCCGCGGTTGGCGACCAGGACAGAGGTGATGGGCCTGCTCACAGTCGGAAGACTCCGTAGGTCTCGGCGCCCTCGATAGGGCGGTTACGGACCACGGAGAGGCAGAGTCCGAGGATGGTGCGGGTGTCTCGGGGGTCGATGATCCCGTCGTCGCTGATGGCACCGGTGGCGGCGAGTGCCAGCGAGCTCTTCTCCTGCGCTGCTTCCACCATTGCCACGATCGCCGTGTCCTCCTCCTCATCGAACTCGATGCCCTTTCGGGCGGCTTGAGTGCGGCGGACGATCGACATGACACCGGCGATCTGTTTGGGCCCCATGACCGCGATCTTGGCGGTCGGCCAGATGAACGTGAATCGATTGCCGAAGGCGCGCCCGGACATCCCGTACGTGCCTGCGCCATAGCTGGAACCGATGATCACGGTGAGGTGCGGCACCGTCGAGTTGGTGACAGCGTTGATCATCTGCGAACCCTTCTTGACGATCCCGTCCGCCTCGAAGTCCCGTCCGACCATGTACCCGGTGACGTTCTGCAGGAACACCAGCGGAACGTCGATCTGGTTGCACAGCTGGATGAAATGGGCTGCCTTCTGGGAAGCGTCGGGATAGATGACGCCATTGTTGCCGAGGATCCCGACCGGATAGCCGTGAATCGAGGCCCAACCGCAGACCATCGTCGGACCCCAGCGTTGCTTGAACTCCTCGAAGCGCGAACCGTCGACGACGCGGCCGATGACGTCGCGTACGTCGACGGGCTGCCGGAGGTCGCGGCTGACGAGCCCGAGGAGCTCCTCGGAATCGTGGATGGGTTCGTCGACAACGGATGCCGCCAGCGGCCCCGGCTTCTGCCGATTGAGATGCGAGACCACCTCGCGGCACAAGCGCAACGCATCCATCTCGTCGTCGGCGAAGTAGTCACCGAGTCCGGAGGTCTCGGCGTGCAACGTCGCGCCACCCAAAGTCTCATCGTCGGAATCCTCGCCAGTGGCCATCTTCACCAACGGTGGGCCTGCCAGGAAGATCTTCGACTGCTCCTTGACCACGATCACGTAGTCGGACAGACCGGGCTGATAGGCGCCGCCGGCGGTGGAGGACCCGAACACCACGCAGACGGATGGGATGCCCAGCTTGGACAGTTCAATCATCTCGTAGAACGGGCGGCCGCTCTCGGCGAAATGCGTCGTCTGGGTCATCGGGCCTTCGTTGCCGGCACCGCCCATGCGGAGATCCGCGCCGGCGGATTCGACGAAACTCACGTAGGGGATGCGGTTGTCGCGGGCGATCTCGATCGCCCGTGACCACTTCTTGCCGGAATACGGAGTGAGCGCCCCGCCGAGGACGGATGGGTCGTTGCCCATGATGACGCACTCGGTCCCGGCGATGATGCCGATACCGATCACCATGCCGCCGCCGATCGTGTAACTCGACCCGTACCCGGCCAGCGCGCTGATCTCGAGGAACGGAGTGTCGGGATCGAGGACATTGGCGATTCGTTCGCGGATCGGCATCTTGCCGCGTGAGCGCATCCGTGCGATCGCGGTCGGGCCACCGCCGGCCTCGGCCTGGGAGAGCAGTTCGTCGATGACCTGCACCTGCTCGAGTGCGTCGTCGCGGTTCTGGCGGAACCGCTCGCTGCCTGTGTCGATGGTCGACTGCAGCGGAGGAGCAAGCATCGGCGATCTCACGACGCTGCCATGTGATCGCTCGTAGGGTTGCACGGACGGAAGGTGGAATGGGTCACGGGGGGCTCCGGAGCGGTGAAGGATGTCGGGCCTCGATGATGTCGTCCGCGCGAGAGCGGACGAGGGACCGGGCCGGTTCGGGGTGGGTGAGGATGTAGAAGTGATCGTCGACGACGGCCTCGAGCACGGCTGTTGCGACCTGCTCCGGCGTGAGCATGGTGCCGAAGGACTCGAGCGCGTCGGCTCGTGCAGGGCCGTCGGCAGCTGCGGTGAGCCCCAGCAACCCGGGATCCTGGCCCTCGTCGGATATGTCGCCGGGCCGGTTTCGGTGGGACTCGAAGATGTTGGTCATCACCAGGCCCGGGCACAGGACCGAGACGCCGATCGGTACACCGGCAATTCGAAGGTCGCGTTCGAGCGTCTCGCTCAAGGTGACGACCCCGTGCTTCGAGACGTTGTACGCACCGAGACCGGGCACGGAGATGAGACCGGCCATGGACGCGGTGTTGACGATGTGGGCCGGTTCGCCCTGGGAGATCATCAACGGCACGAACACACGGACGCCGTGGATCACGCCCCAGAGGTTCACACCGAGGACCCATTCCCAGTCCCGCTGGGTATGAGTCCAGATGTAGCCGCCGACGCCGACACCGGCGTTGTTGTGGAGAACGTGCACGGCACCGAACTCGGCCATCACTGTCGCGGCGAGCGCTTCGACCGATTCCCCGACCGAGACGTCGGTGCGGACGCCGATCACCTGGTGGCCTGCTGCTGCGAGCTCGGACGCGGCTCGATCGAGCGCATCCTCCTGGATGTCCGCCAGGACGACGCGCATCCCCGCCTCGGCGAACTTTGTTGCCACAGCGCGGCCGATGCCGCTCGCGCCTCCGGTGACCACCGCGACCCTCCCATCGAGGTTCTTCATCGACGGCTCATCTCTCATCATCCATCGACGCCGTCACCGTGCCGCGAACTTCGGTGTGCGACGCTCCGCGTAGGCAGCGATGCCTTCGCGCGCGTCATCGGTTCCGAGCAGGCGTACTTGTTCCGCGAGCTCGTGGTCGGTCGCCCGCCGCAGGCGATCCAGACGATCACCGTCGAGCGTGGCCTTGATGGCCCGAACGGCAAGGGGTGCGGACGAGGCGATCTCCTCGGCCAGCTCGAGAGCACGTGACCGAACCTCGTCCTGCGGCACACACTCGTCGGCGAGTCCGATCGCTGCGGCTTCGGCGCCGTCGATGCGACACCCGGTGTAGAAGAGACGACGGGCATGACGGATTCCCACTAGTTCAGGCAATGTGTATGTGAGGGCGAATCCCGGGTGGAAGCCGAGCCGGCTGAAGTTCACCGACCACCGCGCTTCTCTGCAGGTGACACGAAGGTCCGCGACCAGTGTGAGCCCGAGACCCCCTCCGATCGCTGCGCCGTGAACGGCTGCGATCACCGGAGTGCCGATCGCGAACAACCGCAGCGCTTCGTGGTACAGCGATCCCGCGCCGACATCGTCGACTCGACCGTGTGCGGGGGCGCCGTAGTCGACCCGGCCACCCGCGAAGTTCGCGGCCTCGGGACGTCGTCCTGAGAAGTCGGCGCCGGCGCAGAAGGACCTTCCTTCGGCGCAGAGCAGGATCGCACGACAATCGGGATCGGCATCGAGGTCCTCGAAGGCAGCTGCCAGTTCACCGACCACGCCGTCACCCAGATGGTTGTGGGGCGGGCGACGCATCTCGACGACGCCCACGAGACCATGACGTTGAATCCCGACCTCCGGCACCGCTGGGTCCCTCACTTCCCTGGTCCGGCCTCGCGGCCAACCGTCGCATCGGCGAGGTGCGCGTCGGCGGTCATCGAACAGTAGGTGCGAAGGTGGGCAGACATCGACCGTCGTCGAGTTGGATGCTCCAATCGACCGAAACGCGTTGGCCACACCGCACCTCCTCCGGGCTGACGTGGACGATGTTGGTGGTCATGCGCACGCCCTCGTCGAGGTCGACCAGCGCCAGGACGTACGGCACGGCGTCGGCCATCATTGGATTGCCGGGCTTGCGCATCACATTGAACGTGTAGATGGTGCCGTTTCCCGACAGCTCGACCCATTCCAGTTCGCTGCGGAGGCAACCTGGGCAATGTTCGCGCGGGTACCAGATGTACCGATCGCACATGGCACATCGTTGGGCGAGCAGCCGGCGGTCTCGTGTGGCATCCCAGAACGGCTGGGACAACGGCGTGGGGGTGGGTTCGATGCGGGGCATGGTCGGGCTCCTAGATGGTGGCTTCGGTGCCGAGGACGATGGTGGACGTGCACGAGAGGAGCCCGCCGCAGCCGTTGGCCAGGACCACGTCGACGTCGCTCACCTGACGGTCGCCACTGTCGCCACGGAGTTGGCGCACGGCCTCGACGAGGACGAACATCCCGTACATCCCGGGGTGCGTGTACGACAGTCCGCCACCGTTGGTGTTGGTGGGCAGCGAACCGCCCGGGCCGAGGCGACCGTCGGCGACGAAGGCTCCGCCCTCGCCCTTCGCGCAGAACCCGAGGTCTTCGAGGGTCATCAGAGCGGTGATGGTAAAGCTGTCGTACAACTCGACGACATCGATGTCGGCATGCATGACACCGGCCATCTTCATCGCCTGCGGGCCGGAGATCGCCGCGCCGGTGGTGGTGATGTCGGGCATCTGACTGATCGACATGCCGTGGGTGTGGGCAGTGCCGGTGCCGAGGATGTAGGCCGGCGGTCGGGCGAGATCGCGGGCTCTTTCTGCAGACGTGACGACGAGTGCTCCGGCGCCATCGGTGACGAGGCAGCAATCGAGCTTGTGGAGCGGTTCGGCGACTACTGGTGAGGCGAGCACGTCGTCGATGGTGATCGGCGTCTGCAGGTACGCGTTCGGGTTCTTCGACGCCCACTCCCGGAACGACACGGCGATCTGGGCCAGTTGTTCGGACGTGGTTCCGAACTCGTGCATGTGACGCCGGGCTGCCAAGCTGTAGCTGGCCGCCGGCAGCCCGGTTCCGTAGGGAAGATCCCATTGGAACGCGGCCGAACCGCGGTCGGCCGACGATCCCCCGGCGAACGGGTTCGCGCCGCTGCGCGGTGTTGCCGCGTACACGATGACAGCGACCTCGCACAGGCCCGCGGCAATCGCCGCGGCAGCGTGCTCGACGTGCACCTCGAAGCTGGATCCACCGGTCATCGTGCTGTCCGTGAAGCGACCGGTGACACCGATCCGCTCGGCGAGATCGAGCGAGGCCATCATTCCGTTGGTCGACATGACACAGTCGACATCGCCGACTGCCAGCCCGGCGTCGGCGAGTGCGGCGCCGATCATGTCGACCTCGAGTTGAGCGACGGTGCGGTTCAGCTTGCCGGTGGGCGATACCGCGTCGACCGCACCGACGATTGCAGCGGAACCGCGAAGCGAGTGAGCCATGTTGTGAGTGATCCTTTCGAAGTCCGCGACATATGCAACATAATCTGCAATCTGTCGCGTATGTGAAGTCGGCCCGCTCAGATGGAGCGAGTGTGGCCAGCCCAGTACTCGTCGCGGAGGAGGCGCTTGTAGAGCTTGCCGGTGGGGTACCTGGGCAACTCGTCCCGAAAGTCGACCGACCGGGGGCACTTGTAACGTGCCAGGTGTTCTCGACACCAGGCCAGCAGTTCCTCGGCGAATTCGTCGCTGGCCCGCGATAGGTCCTTGGGCTGCACGACCGCCTTCACCGACTCGCCCCACTCCTCGTCAGGAACGCCGATTACGGCAACGTCGGCCACCTCGGGATGGCCGAGCAGCGTCGCCTCGATCTCGGCCGGATAGATGTTGACGCCTCCCGAGATGATCATGTCGGCCTTGCGATCGGAGAGGAACAGCCATCCCTCCGGATCGATGTACCCCATGTCGCCGACCGTGAACAACCCATTTCGGCGGCTGGCCCGTGTCTTCGCCTCGTCCTTGTAGTACTCGAACTCGCCCCGCGCATTGCCCATGTAGACCGTGCCCACCTCGCCGGCCGGCAACTCGTTGCCGTCGTCGTCGAAGATCTTCAACGTTGAGCCGGGGAAGGGCTGGCCGACAGTTCCGGGATGGAGCAGCCAATCCTTTGGCTTCACGTACGCTCCGCCTCCTTCGGTGGCTGCGTAGTACTCGTAGATCACCGGGCCCCACCACTCGATCATCCTTCGCTTTACCTCGACCGGACACGGCGCGGCGGCGTGGATGACGGATCGCAAAGTCGACGTGTCGGCTGCTGCTCGGACCTCGTCGGGCAGGGCGAGCAGACGATGGAACATCGTCGGCACCATGTGGCTGGTGGAGACACCCCACTGCTCGATCAACCGCAGCGTCCCCTCCGGGGTCCAGCGGTCCATCAGGACCATGGTCTGACCCAGATGCAGCGCACTCATACCGAACGCCAGCGGTGCCGCGTGGTAGAGAGGCCCGGCCACGAGGTGCACCCCTTCGCCGGGCTCGATGTCGAACAACATCGACAGCATCGAACTTGTTGCCGCGGCGGCGTTGGGGTCGCCTTCCGGCAATGGGCGCCGCACACCCTTGGGGCGGCCTGTGGTGCCGGAGGTGTAGAGCATGGATGTCCCAGGCGATCGATCGTCGGGACGCGACGTCGGCTGCCCCACCGCCATCTCGGTGTAGGGGCGGAAGCCCGCGATCTGGCCGACGGCGAAGCGGTGAGCGAGAGGAACCTGGATGTTCTCTGCGGCCACCGTCGCAGCGGCGGCGTACCGCTCGTGCGTGACGAGCACCTTCGCCTCGCAGTCGTTGACGATGTAGGCGATCTCCGGGCCGGTGAGGTGGTAGTTGATGCACGTGAGGTAGAGGCCGATCTGAATCGCTGCCAGGTACAGTTCGACGAACATCACCTCGTTCGGCAGGACGATCGTCACACCGTCGCCACGTTGCAGCCCGAGCCCGCGGAGACCGTGCGCCAGTTGGTTGGACCGTTGCTCCAACTCGCCGAAGGTCCAGGTCATCCCTTCGGCGTCGACGATCGCGAGCCGCTCAGGTGTGGAGTCGGCGATCGCCCAGAAACCTACTTGTGCTGGCGCTCCCATGTGTGTTCCCTCCTTGTGATGCGCTGTGCCGGTGCGCGGCGAGCCTGAATGTGGATCCTTCGACGGCTCAGCGGGCCGGGTTCTGCAGCAGTTCCTTGAATGGTGTGGAGCTCGACGGCCCAGGTTCCTTGGCCAAGCCGAGGACGCGTTCTCCGATGATGTTGCGCTGCACCTGGTCGGTTCCGCCGTAGATCGATGGTGCGGGGGAGAAGACGATGAGCTCCTGCACGTCGCCTGCGGTGGGCGAATGGGATCCGGTGATGGTTGCTCCGGCGCCGAGGATGGATGCGCCGATCTCGCGGGCGAGGCGTGTCATGTCGCTGTTGCGGAGCTTCGCCAGGTTTCCCTCTCCGCCGGTGGCAGCGTTCCCGGTGCGAGTGCGGCCGATGTGCCATGCGGTGATCTCGACCATGGTGTAGAGGCGGGCGATCTCTTGGCGCACGGAGGGGTCCTCGATCCGGCCGTTGCTCCGCGCCAGTTCGATGAACTGCCGCACTCGCTTGTGCCCGATGCCTCCTCCACCCATCCGGACGGCCTCGTTGTCGAAACTGCCGGCCGGCCGACCGAGGTGGCCGGCGACGGACCCGGCGATGGCGGCGCTGGGGGCGGCCGCACCGGCGCCTCCGATGCTGGCCCGCTCGATCATCAGCGTCGTGTTGGCAACGCGCCAGCCGTCGTTGAGGTCGCCGATCATGTCGGCGTCAGCGACCCGCGCGTCGGCGAGGAAGACCTCGTTGAACATGGCATGTCCGGTCATTTCGCGAAGTGGCCGCACTTCGACGCCGGGTTGGTGCATCGGGAAGGCGAAGTAGGACAAGCCCTTGTGCTTCGGCAGGTCGGCGTCGGTTCGGGCGACGAGGATGCCGAAGTCGGCCCACTGGCCGCCGGAGGTCCACACCTTCTGCCCGTTGACGACCCACTCGTCGCCATCGCGTTCGGCCTTGGTCTGCAGCCCGGCGAGGTCGGACCCGGCGCCGGGTTCCGAGAAGAGTTGGCACCAGCCGTCGCGACCGTTGAGGATGTTCGGGACGTACCGCTCGACGAGTTCGCCCGAACCATGAGCGAGAATCGTCGGCGCCGCGAGCATCATCCCAATCCCGGTGGGCGGCCCGAGCGCGCCCTTCGCCACCATCGCCGACGCGAACGTGCCGGCTTCTGCTCGGTTCCATCCGCGCCCCCACGGCTCGGGGAGCATGGGATTCGACAGCCGGGCGTCGCTGAGGTGTTGCCACCACTCGGCCACGGTCAGCTCCGGGTCCCAGGTTGTTTCGAGCCACGCGATCGCCTGCTCCACCGATGTCCCCCCACTCGTCGTCACGTGTACCCCCTCGATGCATGAGCGAACTGCTTGGATGGATGTGACAATATCGTCTGCATGTCTCATAGTCCACGTGGGCGGACATGCACCGGAGAGGGGATCGAAGATGGCTGGAATCTGCCAGGGGCGAGTGGTGGTCATCACTGGCGCGGCAAGAGGCATCGGGCGTGCGCACGCGCTGGCCTTTGCGGCCGAAGGGGCCAAGGTCGTCGTGAACGACCTCGGTGCTCAGGTCGATGGGAGCGGCTCGTCGGCAGGGCCCGCGGGTGAGGTGGTGGCCGCAATCCGGGCGCAGGGTGGCGAGGCGGTGGCCAACGGCGACGATGTGTCCGACTGGGCCGGAGCAAAGCGGCTCATCGACTGTGCCGTCGAGACCTTCGGTGGTCTCCACGTGGTGGTGAACAATGCCGGCATCTTGCGCGACCGAATGCTGGTCAACATGACCGAGGAGGAGTGGGACGCCGTCGTGAAGGTGCACATGAAGGGGACCGTGGCGCCGATGCGCTGGGCCGCGGAGTATTGGCGTGAACGCACTCGCAGTGGCGAGACCAACGACGCTCGGATCATCAACACCTCCTCGGCGTCGGGTCTCTACGGAAATCCGGGCCAGGTCAACTACGGCGCAGCCAAGGCGGGAATCGCCTCCATGACCATCATCGCGGCCAAGGAGCTTGGCCGCTACGGCGTGACGGTCAATGCGATCGCGCCTGCAGCGCTCACTCGGATGACCGAGAACCTCGGCTTTGGCCAGATGGCGAAGGGTGTCGAGGCGGGCCAGTTCGATGCGTTCGCGCCGGAGAACATCTCGCCGCTCGTGGTGTGGCTCGGCAGCACCGAGTCGGCGGCGGTGACGGGTCGTGTGTTCAACGTCGCCGGCGGGAGGATCTCGATCGCCGACGGTTGGCGCCGAGGGGCCGAGCAGGACAAGAGGGATCGATGGAACCCTTCCGAACTCGGTCCCGTTGTCGAGCAGATCCTCAGCGAGTCGGCGCCGCCCGAGACACTAGGAGCGTGATGCCGATAGCGGGGTCGTCTGGCGCTTGTCGTCGGAAGTCACCGACGAACGACCGGCCACAACAGACTGACCCCTTCGACGCCGGAGAGTGCGCGCTGCGTGGATCGGCGACGGTGAGCAGGGCCCTGTCGTGCTGCGCTTCCACAGCGATCCTCTTGCCGCTGGCGCGGCACCGTGACGGGTGACGATCTTGCGGCGGGTTCGGCTGTGCTTGGTTCGCCTTGGTGCTGGTGTGCCCGTTGCAGATTGATACTGCAGCGGACCGATCTCACCGCTGTCGCGGGACAACTGCTGGTGTGGCGCTCCCGGCCGGTGGAGTGTGATTGTCGCGGCGGGTCGGCCTCGCACAATGGTGCGAGGCCGACCTTGGCAGGTGGAAGTCGTGTATGCGAGTCCGCTCCCGCGGTCGGGCAGGTGATCAGTCCGCGGCTGTTGCCGCGGCTGAACACCCACACGGAACGGCGGTCAGCGAGTCAGCCGCCGAGAATCTCGTCGGACAGCGCTGTCAGGAAGCACTCGCCGCCGAACGCTTCCTTCTGAGGGCTGGTGAAGTAGTCACCCGCTGTGCGGACGGCGTTCTGGTTCGCTGCGTCCCAATGCCATTGTGCGATCCAGACGAGCTCGCTCCCCGTCTTGCAGTCCGGGGCCATCGAGATGATCGGCGGGGTGACACCGGTGTCGAAGTTCTTGATTCCTTGGATCCATGCATTGAGGCCGGCCTTGTTGATGACGTCGCCCTGCGCCTCGAGAGCCGCGACCAGGAGCTTTGCGCCAGCCCAGTAGCCGAGCGTCGCGGGCGACTCCAGTCGCATCGGATCGGCGAGCTCAGGATTGAACGCGCTGATGGTGTCCACGAATTCGGTGGTCGATTCGGTCAGGCCGCGCGGGGCGCCATTGGGCTGGTCGCCATTCGATCCGGCCCACACGCCTTCCACCAGCGGCCCCGCCACCCTCGCGGTGATCGGAACGCTTGCGGGCCAGCCGCCCCAGCCGAGCCTTGGGCTCCAGCCCTGACGGTCGGCGGCCTGGACGCACAGGAACCATGCCGCTGTCTGAAAGTCCCAGTAGTCGATGTCGAGGTCCTTCATCTTCAGAACCAGGCTGTCGCAGCTCCCCGTCGCCAGGCTCATGACGTCGGTCGACACCACCGTGGCGCCGGCGTTCTCCCACGACTTCTTGATAGCCGGTACGTAGGGCGAGATGTCGATCAAGGTGTCGTCGTAGATGACCCCGACCTTCATGCCTGGCTGGACCACCGACGCCTGCTGCAGGGCAGCGATGGTCTCCTGTGTCCACAGCAGGGCATTGCCGACGACGGGATAGATCGTCGGATACTTGGAGGAGAAGGTCGCCGGTGACACCCCGAAGGTGATTGTCGGGGTGCCCTGGCTGGCGATGTACTCGACGGCGGCGTCGCCGAATCCGGTGACGAGCGCGACGACCTTGTCCTGCTCGATCAACTTCTTCACGTTCGCGAGGTACTGGCTCGAGTCGCCCAGGTCGTCGTAGGTGATGAAGTCGATCTTGCGGCCGTTGATCCCGCCACGTTGATTGATCAGGTCGAAGTACGCGCCAGCGGCGCCAACGACTTCGACGCCGATCGAAGCGGTCGGCCCGGACAGTGTGGCAGACCCCCCGATCTTGATCGTGTCGTCGGTGACGCCCGGGTCCGAGACGCCGATGGTCGTGGTGGGGGCGTCGGTCGCCGGCGCTGCGACGGCCGTGGCTTCCACGGCGCCGGTGGTGGCTGCCGGTGGTGTCGACGCGGTGGCACCGCCGTCGGTTCGGCCTCCGCAGGCGCCCGCGACCATGGCTGCGGTCACGAGAGCGATCATGACATTGGACTTCTTCATTGGTTCCCCCTTTGTTGTTCGGTCTCAGCTGCGAGATACGCAGCCAGTAGTTGCGGTGAGGACGCAACGGCAGATGCGGTGTCGTGCAACACCGTCCGGCCCTTGTCGATCACCATCGCATGGTCGGCGAGGCTGAGCACGATGTCGACGTACTGCTCGACGACCACGAGGGTCATGCCCTCGTCGCGGAGTTGGCGCAGCAGTTCGTACACGGTGTCGACCACGATCGGAGCGAGTCCGAGCGACGGTTCGTCGAGCAGCAGGACCGTCGGCTTGGCCATCAGCGCCCGGCTGATCGCGACCATCTGCTGCTCACCTCCGGACAGACTCCCGGCGAGTTGCTGAAGCCGTTCCCGGACGCGCGGCAGGTGTGCCGTCGCCTGATCGATGGCGTCGCGGAGTGCCTTGCCCTTGAGTCGTCGGCTGTAGGCGCCGACCATCAGGTTGTCGTGCACGGTGAGGTGGGGGAAGAGATGACGGCCCTCGGGGACGAACACCAGCCCGCGGCGGAGTCGCTCGTCTGCTCGCGCCCGCGTGACTTCGGTGCCGTTCAACGTGATCTTGCCCGATTCGGGCATGTGCAGCCCGGCGATGCACCGCATCGTCGTGCTCTTCCCGGCTCCGTTGCGCCCGAGTACCGCGACGAATTGACCTGCGCCGATGTGGAGGTCGATGCCGCGGAGGGCAGGGATGTCGCCGTAGCCGGCGGTCAGGTTCGATACGTCCAGCATCGTCATCGGCTCGATCCGAGATAGGCGGCGGTGACTGCCGGGTCGGCCAGCACTGCAGTCGTCGCGCCGGAGGAGATGACCACGCCGTGATCGAGCACCAGCGTGAATTCGGCGACCGCCCGAACCATGGTCATGTCGTGTTCGACGACGAGGATGCTGCAGCCGAACTCTCGTTTGATGGCGACGAAGAGTTCTGCGAGTTCGTCGGTCTCGGACGGGCCCATTCCGGCCGAGGGCTCATCGAGCAGTAGCAGCGATGGCGCAAGCGCGATGGCACGAGCGATCTCGACGCGGCGTCGGTCGCCGTAGTTGAGATGCCCGGCCGGGCGATCCGCCGCCTCTGCAAGCCCCACGAAGCCCAGGGCGTTACGCGCGCAGGCGCGTGTGGCGCGGTCGGTGCGCAAGGACCGCGGCAGCGACAACATCGCAGAGAGCAATCCGCTGCGCCGGAACCGGCCGAGACCGACGGTGATGTTGTCGACAGCGCTGAGGTCCTCGACCAGCGAGAGGTTCTGAAACGTGCGCGCGATGCCGAGTCGACCGCGCGCGGTCGACGACATGTTCGTGATGTCCACGTCGCCGAAGTCGATGCGGCCCGAGGTGGCTCGGATTGCACCGGTGATCGCGTTGAACAACGTCGTCTTGCCCGCGCCGTTGGGCCCGACGATCGCGCTGATCGACTGTGCCGGCAACAACATCGAGATCTCGTTGTTGGCGAGTAGACCTCCGAACCGCACGCTCAGTTCGGTGACGGTGAGCACAGCCCCGGTCACTCGCCTGGATCCGTAGGTGATTCGGCATCGTTCGACGCATCGCTGAGCCAGGCGACGAGGGACTCGACCTGACGGTTGAGTGCTTCGGTTGAACGTTGATGAGCCAAGGCGGCGGCCCGGGCGAGCAGGACAGCACCTGCGACGAGCACCGCGATACCCGGCAGCGTGGACGACGCGAGGTATGAGAGTTGATCACTCGTCACGGTCGTGCCCGAGACGCCGAGATACCCGGCGACGAGCAGGACGACGCCGACCAGAGCGACGATCAGCGCCAAAGTTACCTGGATGTTGGGCCCTCCCCGACGGGGCAGGTCGCTGGAAATTCTGTTCAACGGGTGATCGTCGATGTTGGCGGGCACTCTGGCCTCCGGTCGTGGTAGGGATGACGATGGACAAATGCTCGAACCTCGGTCGGTGTCGGAACCGGACGGGTGAGGACGACGCGGCGCTCGGGTTCGGGGGACCGCCGAGGCGAGATCAGTCGGGTCGGTAGGAAGGACGCGACCCCCGAGGGGCGGGAGGCGATCAGGCCGACGACGATCAATCCGGCGATGATGTCCGGGATCGCGCTCCCGGTGGAACCCGACCGTCCTTGGATGACCTGTGGCAGGACTCCGAACATGGCGGCTGCGATGACTGGGCCCAGGAGCGAGCGCATCCCGCCGACGACGGTGTACATGACCAAGGAGAGCGAGAGCAACAACGAGAAGTCGCTCGGAGAGAGGCCTGTGACGAGCACTGCGTAGAGGCCGCCCCCCAGGGTCGACATGAACGACGACAACATGAAGACACCCATGCGTACTCTCGCTGCCGACACGCCGAAGTGCGACACGGTGTCCGCCGCGTCACGGGACGCGAATACCAACGTGCCGTGGGTGGAGCGGCGGACACCCCAGGCGAGTACGAAGAGCACGAGTGCGACGCCTGCCATCATGAAGTACACCCGAGTGTCGCTCGAGAGATCGAAGCCGAAGAGATCGCCGCGCGGCATCGAACGCGGGAACTGCTTCTGCTTGAAGAGCCAACTCGATGCTGCACCCGCGAAGGCGAGCGAAGCGACAGCGAACTGCGGTCCGCTCAGTCGCAGGGCGGGGATACCGACCAGTCCACCGATGAGCATCCCTGCGATCGCGGCGACCAGGAGCGAGGGACCGAGCGGCCAGCCGCGCTCGACGACGAGGTACGCCGTTCCGAACGCTCCGATTCCGGCGTAGGCGGCCTGCATCAGGCTGACCTGGCCACCCCAACCGGAGACGACGACGATCGCCAGGCATTGGATCGCGAAGAATATGGCTCGGCCGCCGATGAAGGACCAATAGGTCGAACCAGCGGGGATGATCACCGCCGCGGCCACGCCGGCGAGTGCCATCGCCATGAGCAGCCAGCGGAAGCGAGCGGGCACCGTGAAGCGCGGGACCGAGTGTGACGTGGGACCTGCCGAGGCGGCAACGGTGGGCCACTTTCTGCGGAACAGCAGCACTGCGGTGACGAGCACCAGGATGACGAGGTCCGATGCGCCGGGAACGCTCGACTTGAGTATCGAGATGCTCTCGATGACTCCGACGGCGATGCCTCCGGCGAAGGCCAGCGGCAGCGACACCAGTCCACCGATCAGCGTGGCCACCAATGCCTTGGTGAGGAGCAACGGGAACGTACCGACGCTCACGAGTTGCAGGGGCGCGACCAGGACTCCGGTGACGCCCGCAAGTGTGGCGCCGATAATCCAGTTGAACTGCGAGACGGCGTTGGGCCGTACGCCGGCGAGCCTCGCCGCGTCGGGATCGTCGGCGACGGCCCGAATCGCGACGCCGAAGCGTGCTCGATGGAGGAACCGGCTGAGCAGCAACGCCGACCCCACGGCGATCGCCAGCACCGCAAACTGTTGGAACGCGACGCGCACGTCGCCGATCTGGACCGTCTTGTTCGGGAAGACGAGCCGCGCGGACTTCGGATCGACGCCGTAGAAGTACAATAGGGCGCCGTTGATCACGGTCAGCACGCCGAGGGTGGCGATGAGTTTGGTCGTGGCCGGCGCGTGCCGCACCTGACGAATGGCAACGCGCTCCACCAGCATGCCGGTGGTCGCGGCGACGGCGACGGCGATGACAGCCGCGGGAACCACGGGCCATTGACTGTCCCCGAGCGGGCCTGCAAGGTCGACATAGACGTAGGCGGCGATACTGGCGAAACCCGCGTGGGCTAGCGACAGGACGCCGGTCGAGCGGTACATCAGCGTGACCACGATGGCCAACATCGCGTACGGCGCGCCGGTGAAGACACCGAGGATGGTCCCGTTGACGAACGTCATGCGTGCCCCGCACGGCCCACGTGTGGGCTGCCCGGGCGGCGATGCAAACACGTCGCGACGGCGACGTGAAGCTGATGCCTGGTTCTCGTACCCATGGTCCCCCTAGGTGGTGATCGGACTCGAACTTGCGTGAGCGGCTTCCCCATGTCGCTCTTGCGATGCCCGTCGAGATGAGGCACTGTAGCCGATCTGTCGCGTGTTGATGCAGTCGGAACGTGCCAGCTGATCTTGCTGGCGATAAGCACGGTGGTGCAGTGTTGACCTGCATACTCGCGCCGTTGGTTCCGTCCCATGGTGCTGCCGTTGTGAGACGCCGCGGCAGATGTGTATCATCGTCCGAGTTGACTACGATCAGGGGGTTGCAGATGCGTGTACAGGTTGATCAGGATCGGTGTCATGGACACCAGATGTGCGCCATCGCGGCGCCCGATGTCTTCGGAAGTGACGAGATCGGCAATGCGGTGGTGCTGATCGAGGGAGACATTCCCCGTGACTTGGAGGCGGCAGCCAAGCGCGCCGAAGGCAACTGCCCGGAGCGCGCCATCGAGATCAGGGAGTGACCATGGGAATGCGCAACGCAAGCCTCGACGAACTCCTCAACCACTACGACATCTTCGACAATGACTTCGTCACGGACCCATTCCCGCTGCTCGATCAGATCCGCGAGTCAGGATGCCCGATCGCGCACAGCGATCAGAACGGCGGTTCGTGGATGCCGACGCGCCATGCCCATGTCGTGGCGATGGCACAGACTCCGGAGATCTTTACGTCACGTGAGGTCGGCGTGATCGGACTCTCTCCTGAATCGAAAGAGGGGCCATATGGTGGCGTCAGGGTCCCACCGATCGATTCGGATCCGCCGGAGCACCACGGGCATCGGCGTGCGATCCTGCCGACGTTCGCACCGCAGGCGGTCGCCAAGTACGAGTCGATCACTCGCGACCTGTGCAACCGGCTGATCGACGGATTCATCGACAACGGCACCGCAGACGCCGCGTCGGACTACGCACAACGCATTCCTGTTCGCGTGATCTCGATGATCCTCGGTGTCCCCTTCGAGATGGAGGACGACTTCGTCGACTGGGTACGCGGCGTGCTCGAGACCGGTCTGATCGATCGCGAAGTCGGCCTGCAGAGCCGGATGAAGATCATCACCTTCTTCATGCAGCAGATCGAGGATCGGCGAGCGAACCCGCGCGACGACGATCTGATCAGCGACTTGCTCCGCCTCGAGATCGATGGACAACCAGTCGACGACATCTTCGTGCTCGGCGCATGCAATCTGATGCTGATCGCCGGGATCGACACGACGTGGTCGGCAATCGGGTCCTCGCTGTGGCACCTCGCACATCGCGCTGATCACCGCCAACAGCTCCGCGACCACCCTGATGTGTGGCCGACCGCGGTGGAAGAAATGCTTCGGGTCTACGCGCCGGTCACGATGGCTCGAATCGTCGCGCACGACACGGAGTTCGAGGGGTGTCCGATGCAGGCAGGTGACCGGATATTGATGGCGTTCCCGGCAGCGAACCGCGACCCGCGCGTGTTCGAGAGCCCCGATCAGGTGCTCCTCGATCGCGAGAACAATCGTCATGTGGCATTCGGTGCCGGCATCCACCGCTGTGCCGGGTCGAACCTCGCCCGACTCGAACTTCGGGTGGCGCTCCAGGTCTGGATGGAACGCATCCCGGAGTTCGAGCTCATCGATCCCGCCGACGTCACATGGAAGGGCGGCCAGGTCCGCGGCCCCCGACGCTGCATGGTCCGCTTCTGACATTGGATATGGCAATGGGGTCGGTCGGAGCCATCGGCTCCGACCACACCACAAAGCGCGAGCGCCCCCGCCACCCCAACAGGACGTTTCTTCAGCTCGAATGATATGCATTCTTGTCGTACAGGCGTCGCTGGTGTAGCCAGTCGGGACGGTCCCCGGCGACTCCCCGAGCTGTCCATCCCCCTTCTCCCTCCGAGGATCAACCATGACTTCCGTTCACCCCGCCGTTCTCGTCGACCGAATCTGGTCGCGACCGTCCGAGCGCAACCTCGCCGCGGTGCGTGCCGTCGTTGTCGTGATTGCGTTCGCGCTGCTCACCGCTGCCCTTGCCCAATGGGAGTTGAAGCTCAGCTTCACGCCCGTGCCGATCACCGGCCAGACCTTGGGTGTGTTGCTGGCCGGCGGCGCGTTGGGTTGGCGCTCCGGTGCAGCGTCGCAGTTGCTGTACTGGATGTTCGGCCTGGTTGGCCTACCGTTCTATGCGGGCGGCGCGGGCGGCTGGACCAACGGCACCGGCGCGACGATGGGTTACTTCGTCGGCTTCGTCGTCGCTGCCGGTGTCATCGGCTACCTCGCCGAACGCAAGCACGACCGCAACCTGGCCTCGTCATGGTCGGCGATGGCGTTGGGCTCGATCATCATCTACGCGTTCGGCGCGGCATGGCTGGCCCACAGACTGAACGTGCCCGTCGCCACCGGCGACACCAACGCTCTGTCGCTCGGCGTCACCCCGTTCCTCATCGGTGACGCCATCAAACTGGTCCTGGCCGGCACGCTGCTGCCCGGCGCATGGGCACTGGTCAACCGAAAGTCCTCATAGCACCCTGCTTGCCCGCGGACTCGGACCGTCGTCGTGCGGCCCACGCCCACCGAATCGGCCGGTAACCGTAGAACCAGTGTTGGCTAGCGTGTGATGCAGCGCCCCGACCTCCATCGTCCGTGTCCGTGTCCGTGTCCGTGTCCGTGTCCGTGTCCGTGTCCGTGTCCGTGTCCGTGTCCGTGTCCGTGTCCGTGTCGTGGAGTCACGGCGACGAAAGAAGGCGACGTGAAGCGCCCGCGAGCCCACCGAACCCGGGACACATCACTCCGGTCATCGGCGACGCCCTCGGCCGACCATCCGAAGCTGTCCTCACAACTCGCTCCAAACGCCCTGGATGGACCGGATCCCAAGGTTCGAGCTCATCGATCCCGCCGACGTTACGTGGAATGGTGGTCAGGTTCGGGGTCCCGGTCGCTGCATGGTCCGCTTCTGAGCGAGACGAGGCGCCGGCCAGCGAGCGGAATGAGACAAACAGGTAAGGATGTAGTATCAACTCTATTGTGAAATCGTCTCAAGGTCAGATCGCCGTTTCTCCAAGTCGAGTCGCGGCTGCGACGGCTCTGCGTGAGTTGGGCCACTCGATTGTCGGTCACGCCGTCGACGACGACGTGCTTGATCGCATCACTGCACTCGTCCGCGACGTGTTCCGCGACGTCGAGTCCGCTGCGTTGCGGTCGCGTCCGGTCGACGACATGAAGCGACGGTTGTTCGAGGTGGCCCCACTCGACGGTGACAGCATGGTGCACTATCCTGATTGTGTCGTCTCGGGTCCGGCGAACCCGATGGGAATTGCCATCACCTGCCACCGCGACGGTGATGACGCGGTGGCGCAAGTGTCATTCGGTGCAGCCTTTGAGGGTGCTCCCGGTCGTGTCCACGGCGGCATCGTCGCCGCCGTGTTCGACGACGTCATGGGTTTCGTGCTGTCGATGCTCCAGACGCCCGCCTACACCGGCCGCCTGACCGTGAGCTACCTCGCGCCGACTCCGCTGGCTGTCGGCCTCGAGTTTCGTGCTCGGTTACGAGTGCGCGACGGCCGCAAGCTGTGGATCGACGGCGAAGCCATCGTGGCCGGCAAGCGTTTCGCGGAGGCGGAGGGACTGTTCATCGCGATTCCGTACGAGGAGTTCGGCTCGCTCGACCCGACGTCATGACGACACGTCCCGCAGTTGCCGCCGCCGACGAGACATATGCCATAGTATGTCTTATGACTCCAGATGTAGCTGCGGTGCTCGACGACGATGAGTCCCGAGCGGTCGCCGACGAAGCTCGGGCCTGGTTCGAAGCGAACTGGGACCCCGAAATGTCGCTGGGCGACTGGTGGGCGGTCCTCGCCGAGTCCGGGTGGGGTTTCCCAACCTGGCCGACACACCGCTACGGGCGCGGTGTCGACCCGCACCTGGCCCCGTTGGTGAACGTCGCTCGCCGAGCGGTCGGGGCGTTGGGGCCACCGGCCGGTATCGGGCCGAACCTTGCAGGTCCGACGCTGCTGGCTCACGGCTCCGAGGACCAGCAGGATCGCTTCTTGCCCGGCATCGTCCACGGTGAGATCTGGTGCCAGCTGTTCAGCGAACCGGGCTCGGGGTCCGATCTTGCGTCGCTGCAGACCCGTGCGGTTCGTGACGGCGACCAGTGGGTGATCAACGGGCAGAAGGTGTGGACCTCCGGTGCGCACATCGCCCGTTACGGCATTCTGGTCGCTCGGACGAACCCTGACGTCCCGAAGCATCAGGGGCTCACCTACTTCGTGATCGACATGGATCAGCCTGGCATCGAGATTCGACCGATTCGGGAGATGACCGGTCGCTCGATCTTCAACGAAGTCTTCCTCACCGACGCCGTCGTGCCGGAGGAGAACAGGCTCGACGAGGTCGGCTCGGGTTGGGGGGTCGCGTTGACCACGCTGGCGAACGAACGCACGATGCTCGGCGCCGGTTCGTTCGGGAGCTCCGGTGGCAGCATGTCGATCACCAAGCCGGACCTCTCGGGCAGGGTGGGCGATCTGGTGCGTGAGAGCGGGTCGGGTGAGGGCGTTCCGTCCGGTGGGGTCGGCGCGCTGCTACGAAGTCTCGTCGAGCAGTACGACCGTTCGGGTGATCCGCTCATCCGGCAGGAGTACGCAACGATCTACTCGCTGCTCGAGATCGCCCGCTTCACCGATCTACGGGTGAAGGGGGCCGTGGAACGAGGTGGGCGACCGGGTCCAGAAGTCTCGGTCGGCAAGTTGGCCGCCAGTCATTTGCTGCGCACGTTGCGCGAGACGATGTTCCGGATCTGCGGTGCCGACGCGACGCTCTGGGGGGAGGACGCTCCGCTCGGCGGGCGGATGCACGACATCGGATTCTCCTCCTACCTCATCTCGATCGGCGGTGGGACCGACCAGATCCAACGCAACATCATCGGTGAACGTGTGCTCGGACTGCCGAGAGAGCCCAGTATCGACAAGGGCGTCGCGTTCAGCGAGTTGCTGGTCGGCACTCAACGTAAGACCGATGGCTGACGCCGTGCCGGATTCGCGTCTCTCTGGAGGACGATCGCTGCGCGTTGGCGTGATCGGGGCAGGCATGGCCGGCATCCTCGCAGTGATCAAGCTGCGCGAGGCCGGCATCACCGACGTCGTCTGTTTCGAGAAGGCCGACCGCGTCGGCGGCACGTGGCGCGAGAACACCTATCCCGGCATCGGATGCGATGTCCCGTCGCATGTCTACTCGTACTCGTTCGCTCCGAATCCCGATTTCACCCGCATGTTCTCGCCCGGGCACGAGATCCGGGCGTACCTCGAACAGGTGGCCGTCGAGCACGGGGTCGTCCCGCATCTTCGCCTCGGCGACGAAGTCGTCGCCGCTACCTACGACTGCGGTGTGTGGCACCTCGAGACTGCGCGCGGACATCGAGCAGACTTCGACGTGGTGATCGCCGCGAGCGGCGTCCTGCACCATCCCCGGATGCCGGACATCGATGGTCTCGACGAGTTCGAGGGGGCGATGTTCCACAGCGCACGATGGGACCACGACGCACCGATCGACGGCCGCCGCGTCGGCGTCATCGGCACCGGGTCGACGGCGGTCCAGATCACCGGCGCGCTCGTCGATCGGGTGGAGCACTTCAGTCTCTTTCAGAGAACACCGCAGTGGATCATGCCGATGGATAACAAGCTGTTCTCGGACGACCAGAGGGCGACGTTCCGGAGCGAGCCGCATCGACTCAGGGAGCTCCGGGACTTCCTCGAGTCGGCGTTCGCGGAGAACTTCGCCGATGCCGTTGTCGACGCGAAGTCCGAGCGTCTCGAACAGATCGAGGACACCTGTCGGGCGAACCTGTACGAGCACGTCACCGACACGGAACTGCGCCGCCGCTTGGAGCCCGACTACCGCGCCGCCTGCAAACGGCTCGTCGTGTCGGCCGACTTCTACGACGCGATCCAGAAGCCCAACGCCGAACTCGTCACCGCTGCCATCTCTCGCATCGAACGTCGCGGCATCCGAACCGACACCGGACGCCTTCACGAGCTCGACGTCATCGTCCTCGCAACCGGGTTCGAGGTCGACCGATTCATGCGGCCCACCGTCATCACCGGCCTCGACGGACGAACCCTCGAAGAGGCCTGGGCCGACGGCCCCACTGCCTATCTGTCCGTCTCGATACCCGAGTTCCCCAACCTGTTCATGCTCAACGGCCCGAACGGCCCCGTCGGCAACTTCTCCCTGATCCAGGTCGCGGAGCTCCAGATGGACTACATCCTGCAACTCGTGCGCCGGCTCCAGGCAGGCCTCTCGACGGAGATCCATGCGACTGAGGCGGCCATGCGCGAGCACGAGACCCGGCGCATCGAAGCGGCGCAGGCGACCGTGTGGGTGACCGGATGCAACAGCTGGTACCTCGACGTTCGCGGCGTACCAGCAGCGTGGCCGTGGCCGTTCCGCCGATTCCGCGAGGTCATGGCAGAGCCCGACTTGGGTGCGTATCACCACTGACATGTCCAGACGAACGCCGGGGTGAGACAAGGCGTACGATGTGTATCGTGCTGCCGCCGGGCAGCGCCCGGACGCGGAGGTGCCCGAATGCCACACCCGACAACGCCACCCGTAGGAGTACAGGAGTCGGTGCTGCGTGTCCAGATGGACGATGGCATCGCGACCCTCACGCTCAATCGTCCGGCAAAGCTCAACTCCCTCGATCCCGAACTCGTCTGCAGACTCGCCGACGCATGGGAGCAGATGGCAGCCGATCCCGCTGTTCGGGTGGTGATCGTGACCGGTGCAGGAGACCGGGCGTTCTGCACCGGTGCGGATCTGGGGCGGCTGATCCCGTTGTTCACCGGTGCGCGACCAGCGCAGGATGAGTGGGACCAGCGATTGCAGGCCGATCCGCGACTGCTCGACAAGGCACTGCTGCGCCGTACCGACTATACGGTGCCGGTGATCGCCGCGGTCCGCGGGTTCGCGCTCGCCGGCGGCATGGAACTGCTGCTCGGCACCGACTTGCGGATCGCAGCCGAGGACAGCGAGTTCGGACTCACGGAGGTGACACGCGGGATCATCCCCGCCGGCGGTGGGCTGGCGAGGTTGGCACGTCAGGTGCCATGGGCCAAAGCAGCGGAGATCGTGCTCGTGGGTGACCGGATCAGCGCGCAGTCGGCCGCGGAGATGGGTCTCGTCAACCGGCTGGTGCCATCCGTGCACGTGCTGGACGAGGCGATGCAACTCGCCCGGCGAATGGCCCGCAACGGGCCGTTGGCGATGCGCAAGGCGAAGGAGGTGATGGTCTCGTCGAACGGCCTGCCGTTCGACGAGGCGTATCGCATCGAGTCGCGTGCAGCCGGGGTCGTGATGGCGTCGGCCGACGCCATGGAGGGTCCGCGTGCGTTCATCGAGAAACGCAGCCCGCACTTCACCGGCACGTGACCCTTCGGCCGAAGAAGCTGGAATGAGACGAATTGGTCATTGTGTCGTATATGGGGCTGGAGTAGTGTCGGTGCAGACGAGAGGGGATCTGCATGTCGTTCGACTTTCCCGTGATCAGCGCTGACTCGCACATCACGGAACCACCTGACTGCTACTCGGCTCACATCGACCCGGCGTACCGCGACACAGCGCCGAACATGGTCGAGGATCCGGTACGAGGCGACGTGTTCGTGGTGCCCGGCATGAAGTCGACGGTGCCGATGGGTCTGGTCGCCGCCGCCGGCAAGCCGGCAGGGGAACTGACCCAGGAGGGTGTCAAGTTCGACGAGCTCCACAAGTCCGGTTACGACGCGACCGTGCGGCTCGCCGACCAGGACCGCGACGGGGTCGCTGCCGAGATCCTCTATCCGACGGTGGGGATGGTGCTGTGCGGCCACCCGGACGTCGACTACAAGCGAGCGTGCTTCAACGCCTACAACCGGTGGATCACCGAGTACTGCGCCGAAGCTCCGGATCGGCTCCTCGGGTGCGGTCAGACCGCGCTGCGCACCGTCGAGGAAGGGATCACCGATCTCGAGGCGATCAAGGCGGCCGGCCTTCGTGGCGTGATGATGCCGGGGAATCCCGGCACGGAGGCGGACTACGACGACCCGATGTGGGACCCGTTCTGGGAGGCGGCGGTGTCGCTTGGGCTGCCGCTCAGTTTCCACATCCTCACCGCCCGTGGGGGTGGTTGGCGAGGGCCCCGGTTGAACAGCTTCCTGTCGATCATCCGTAGCATCCAGGACATCATGGGCACCCTGGTGTTCGGCGGCGTGTTCGAGCGTCATCCCGATCTTCGGGTCGTCTGCGTCGAGGCCGATGCCGGCTGGGTGCCTCACTACATGTATCGGATGGACCACGCCTACAAGCGGCACCGCAACTGGCTCCAGCCCGGGGTGGCCCTGCGCAGGTTGCCGTCGGAGTACTTCGCGGAGCACATCTTCGTCACCTTCCAGGACGACTGGACGGCCTTCTCGCACGCCAACGACATGAACTGGCGACGGTTGATGTGGGCCAACGACTTCCCGCACTCCGACTCGACCTGGCCGTGGTCGCAGGGCATGCTCGCCGAACAGACGGCGCAGCTGACCGCGGAGCAGACGCGGGCGATCCTGTCGGGCAACGTCGCCGGCCTGTACGGCATCGACGTCGCCGCATTGCAGCCCACGGCCGGGTGACGCCGTGTCGGGAGCGAGGCCTGATCTGGTGATCCGCGGCGGCACCGTCGTCGACGGCACAGGTGCCGCCGCACGCCGAGCTGACGTCGCAATCGTCGGTGACCGGATCGTCGAGGTGGGAGATGTCGACAAGACAGGTCGGCGCGAGATCTCCGCTGACGGGGCGCTGGTGACGCCGGGCTGGGTCGATGTGCACACTCATTACGACGGACAGGCGACATGGGATCAACGTCTCGCGCCCTCGTCGGTGCACGGGGTGACGACGGTGGTGATGGGGAACTGCGGCGTCGGGTTCGCCCCGGTGCACGACAGCGACCATCAGCGGTTGATCGAGTTGATGGAGGGAGTCGAGGACATCCCCGGAGCGGCGCTGCACGAGGGTCTGCCGTGGGGATGGAACAGCTTCGGCGAGTACCTCGACGCGCTGGATACGATTCCGCACGACATCGATCTCGCTGCGCAGCTCCCGCACGGAGCGCTTCGGCTGTTCGTGATGGGCGACCGCGGCGCCGCCGGCGAGAACGCAACCCCCGGTGAGATCGAACAGATGGGACTGCTCGCCGGTGAGGCGATACGAGCCGGCGCGCTGGGCTTCACGACCTCACGCACACTGAATCACCGCACCAGTCGGGGCGACCCGACCCCCACGCTCAAGGCATCCCGAGACGAGCTCGTCGGGATCGCGATCGGTGTCGGGCGCGAGGGAACGGGAGTGCTGCAGCTTGTCTCCGACTTCATCGATCTGGACGACGAATTCGCAACGCTGCGAGCCATGGTCGCAGCCTCCGGTCGACCCGCGTCGTTCTCGCTGGTCCAGTCGCCCCGTGATCCCGGTGGCTATCGGCGGATGCTCGACCTGCTCGACGAAGCCAATGCCGACGGCCTGGAGATTCGTGGCCAGGTCGCCACTCGAGCGGTCGGTTTGCTGCTCGGATTGCAGGGAACCTTGAACCCGTTGATGGCGAATCCGGTGTATCGCGAGATCGCAGATCTGGCTCTGGGCGAGCGCGTCAGCGCGATGCGAGATGAGGGGTTCAGGGCGCGTGTTTTCGCCGCCGATGCCGGCCAGCGCGACAAGACCAAGCTCGGCGGTGGGGTGGTGCGTGCGTTCGAGAACATGTTCGTGCTCGGCGATCCACCCAACTATGAGCCCGATCCGGCCTCGAGCATCGCGGCCCAGGCGCGCCGCGCCGGTCGAGATCCCCTCGACTTCGTCTACGACGTGCTGCTCGCCGACGACGGCCGCTCGTTCCTGTACCTCCCGGCGCTCAACTACGTCGACGGGCACCTCGACAGCGTTCGAGAGATGCTGGTCCACCCGCTGACCGTTCCAGGGCTCAGCGACGGTGGCGCGCATGTCGGGACCATCTGCGATGGCTCGTTCCCCACGACACTGCTGACGCATTGGTGCCGTGACCGAAACGGTGAGCGCCTCACCGTGCCGTTCGTGGTCCAAGCCCAGTGCCGTGACACCGCCCGTGCGCTCGGCCTTCTCGATCGCGGTGTGCTCGCCCCTGGTTACAAGGCCGATATCAACGTGATCGACTTCGACAACCTTCGGTTGTCCGCCCCGGAGATGTATTTCGACCTACCGGCAGGCGGACGGCGGTTGCTGCAGCGGGCCGATGGCTACCTCCACACCGTGGTGTCAGGCATACCGGTGTACGAATCAGGTCGTGCGACCGGTGAGCTACCCGGTCGGCTCGTTCGCGGTGCCCAGCGACCGCCGACGGGGTGAGCGTGCCGAGTTGATCAGCCGTTGTGCGGAAGATCGCGGAACGGAGTGTCGCGATCGGGGCCGGGCTCCTTGGGGAGACCGAGTGCTCGTTCACCGATGATGTTCCGCTGCACCTGATCACTGCCGCCATAGATCGACGGAGCCGGTGAGAACAGCGCGAGTTCCTGCACCGCGCCGCCACTCGCGCTGTCCGGTCCCACGATGGTGGCCCCTGCCCCGAGAATCCGACACCCGACGTCCCTGGCGAGTCGGGTGATGTCGCTGTTGCGCAGCTTGGCGAGGTTGCCTTCCGCGCCGGTGGCGGCGTTACCGGACTTCATCCGCCGAATGTGCCATCCGGTGATCTCGATCATCGAGTGAAGTCGGATCAGGTCCTGTCGGATGGTGGGGTCGCCGATGCTGCCGTTGTCGAGCGCTAGGGCCATCAACTGTCGTACCCGGCCTGGGCCGACCATGCCACCGCCGAGAACGGCGGCGTCGTTCCCGAACGATCCAGCAGACCGGTCGAGGTGGCCGGCGATCGTGCCCGCGATGGCCGCACTCGGAGCGGCCACGTTCTCGCCTCCGATGCCGCTGCGTTCGACCATCAGCGTTGTGTTGGCGACTCGCCATCCGTCGTTGAGGTCGCCGATGATGTGGTCGTGGGGCACGCGTGCCTCGTCGATGAACACTTCGTTGAACAACGCGTGCCCAGTCATCTCGCGTAAGGGCCGAACGTCGACGCCGTCCTGTTTCATCGGGAACGCGAAGTACGTGATGCCTCGGTGCTTGGGGGCATCGGGGTCGGTGCGGGCGATGAGGATTCCGTAGTCGGCCCATTGCCCCATCGACGTCCACACCTTCTGCCCGGAGATGACCCACTCGTCGCCGTCGCGTTCGGCGCGCGTCTGCAACCCGGCCAGGTCGGAACCGGCACCCGGTTCGGAGAACAGCTGGCACCATCCGTGTTGCCCGTCGAGGATCTTGGGGACGAACATCTCGATCAACTTCGGTGACCCATGTGCCAACAAGGTCGGCGCGGCGAGCATCATGCCGAGGCCGGAGGGCGGCCCGAGTACCCCGCGGGCGATCATCGCTCGGGCGAGTTCACCGGTCTTGGTTCGTTGCCATCCCCGCCCGTAGGGGGCCGGCAGCATCGGATGTGCGAGTCCGGCGTTGGCGAGGCGTGACCACCATTCACCGACCGGGAGATTGGGATTCCAGTTCACGTCGAGCCACGATTCGACATCGAAGTCGTCGTGACCGTCGGCGTCGGGACGGGTCGATGTTGTGCTGTCAGTCATGGGGGTTGCCTCTCGCTCGTGGTGCAATCGATGTCGGTTCGTCGTGAGGGGCTGGATCGGCCCACACGAGCACGAAGTTCTCGCTGAGCGCCTCGGTGCGCACGGCGAGGCGTTGGCCGATCCGGATCTCGCCAGGTGGTGTTGTCGTCGCGGCGAGCAGGCGCGGGCCTTCGTCGAGTTCGACGAGCAGGGTCGCGTACGGTGCGTGGGTCTGCCACCCGGGGTCGAGGCTGCGATGGCTGACGGCGAAGGACAGTACCGAGCCGTTCCCCGTGACCGGTTCGAAGGTTGTCTGGTCGGATTGGCAGGCAGGGCAGAATCGGCGTGGTGGGTGACGCCAGCGCCCGCACCCGGTACACCGTTGGATGCAGAGCAGTTCGGCGGCGATGCACGCGTGATGCCAGTCCAGGACGATCCATTCGGGTGTTGGCACGTAGGTGCTCATCGGTCTCTCCCCAGAATCGCGACGCTGCCGTCGCCGAGGTCGCCGTACCCGGTGACCAACGCCAGTTCGGCGTCGGTCACCTGGGCGTCGGCGGTGCCACGCAGTTGGCGGGTGGCCTCGACGACGTGGTTGAGTCCCCAGCAGTGCCCTTGGGAGAGCAGCCCGCCGTGGGTGTTGAGCGGGAACCGGCCGCCGAGCTCGATGTTGCCGTTGGCGACGAACGCAGGGGCCCCGCCGGGCTCGGCGTAGCCGAGCGCTTCGAGTTGGAGCAGCACGACATAGGTGAAGCAGTCGTAGATCTCGAGCACGTCGATGTCGTGTGGCGACACCCCGGCTCGTGCGAAGGCGCGGGGTGCCGCTCGGTGGATGCCGAGTTCGAGGAGGTTGGCGCGGTTGGCGATCTCGTCGGCGGGCTCGGGATGGCCTTCGGCTCCGCCGAGGTAGACGACTGCCGGATGAACGAGGTCACGGGCGCGCTCGAGGCTCGTCACCACGACGGCGGTGGCGCAATCGGTCTCCACGCAACAGTCGAACTTCCGTAACGGTTCGGCGATGAACGGCGCGGCGTCGTAGTCGGCGCGGCTGAGCGGCGTGCCTCGCATCAAGGCCTTGCTGTTGAGCTGCGCATGGTTGCGGCACGCGATCGCCACTGCGGCAGCGGCGTCCTCGGGGATCCCGAAGGTCTCCACATAGCGGCGCAGATACAGGCTGTAGTGTTGTGCGGCCGACATCAGCCCATACGGTGCATAGTGGTTTCTGACGGTCTCGCCCATCGGCCCGAGGTTCATCACACGTTTGGTCGGGCGTGCGTCCGGCTTGGGACGCAGGGCCGAGTACCCGTTCCAGCCCATGCACACGAGCACGTTGTCAGCGAGACCGCCGGCGATCGCCATCGCCGCGGTTTGCAACGATGCGGTCGGTGAGGCACCGCCCATCAGTACCGACACGTGGTAGGCGACGTCGGGTACGCCGAGGTGCGCGGCGATCTCCTCGGCGCTCATGTAGCCCGGTGGCGGGATGATGCCGTTGATGTCCGCAGGCTTCAGCCCGGCGTCGGTGATCGCCTCCATCGCCGCGTCGAGGATGAGATCGCAGACGTGGCGGTCGCTTCCTCGCACGTAGTCGGTCTCGCCGACCCCGACGATGGCCGTGGTGCCCCAGAGATCAGTGCCCATGGATCGACCCAGTCACAATCCGTCGCTCGCCTGGTCTCGCAGCCGCTTGTAGTCGACCTTGCCATTCGCCGCACGGCCGATCGTGTCGACCTCGACGATTCGCCGCGGGGCCTTGTAGGCAGCCAGTCGTGCACGGACGTGCTCGATCAACTCGGTCTCGGTCGCGACCGTGCCGGGCCGGCGTTCCACCACGCCGACGACCATCTCGCCGAACCGATCGTGTGGTACTCCGACGACAACCGCGTCGGCGACCGAGCCGTGGGTCTTGAGGGCCTCCTCGACCTCCTCCGGGAAGATCTTCTCGCCCCCACTGTTGATGCACACCGACCCGCGACCCAGAACCTTCACGGTCCCGTCAGCGTCGATGGTCGCATAGTCACCTGGGCACGAGTAACGCTTGCCGTCAACGATGATGAACGTGCGCGCCGACTTCTCCGGGTCCTTGTAGTACCCGATCGGTTGGCGGCCGCCGACAGCCAACCGACCGATCGTGTCGGAGCCCGGCTCGACAAGCTGCCCGTCGTCGTCGACGACGATCGTGTTGACGCTCGCCTGGAAGCGGGCCGTCTTCGCCGCCGCGCCACCGCCCGACACCGACTGCCCCATCCCCAACGCCTCCGACGAGGAGAACGCGTCCATCAACAACATCTTCGGTTGATGGCCCAGCATGCCCTGCTTGGTTTCCTCGCTCCACATCACCCCTGACGACACGAACGCCATCACCGAGTCGAGCGACCAACGATCCGGTTCGGCGTCGAGCGCGGCCAGGATCGGTTTGGCGAACGCATCGCCGACGATGGCGATGACATTGACCCGTTCACGGTCGATCGTGTCGAGGAGCTCGCCAGGATCGAAGTGGCGGGACTCGAGACACACGATGCAGCCGCCGGATGTGAGGGCACCGAATGCAGTGAGCGCGCCGGTGCCGTGCATGAGCGGACATGCCGGCATCTGGACGGGGCCGGGTCCGGTGAGCGCGTCAGCGACGAAGTCGGGGTCGTAGGTCTCGGGGACGCTGAGCCCGAGACCGCTGCTCAACACGACGATCAGGTCGTCCTGTCGCCACATCACGCCCTTCGGCATCCCGGTGGTGCCGCCCGTGTACAGCATGTACAGGTCGTCACCACTGCGCTCGACCCGGTCGACCACCGGCGTACCGATGCGGAGCGCGGCTTGCTCGTACGGGGTGGCCCACTCGGGACAATCGCCCGAGCCGTCGTCGACCCACAACCACGACGCCACGCGGGGCACTCGCTCGCGGATGGCTTCGATCGTGTCGGTGAAGATGCCGTGGAAGATCACGGCGACAGCGTCGGCGTTGTCCCACAGGTAGACCAGTTCGTCTGCTGCGTACCGGTAGTTGGTGTTCACCGGGACCAGCGCTGCCTTGTAACAAGCGAACACGGACTCGAGGTACTCGGGGCAGTTGTACAGGTACTGCGCCACCTTGTCCTGTCGCTGAGCACCCCGGTCGAGGAGGAACGTGGCGAGCCCTTCGGCTCGTCGATCGGCCTCCGACCACGTCACCGTGCGACTGCCCTGCTTGGCGAACGGTGCGTCGGGGAGCTGTGCCGCGGCCGTCTCCCAGATCTCCGCGAAGGTCCACCCCGACACGTCACTCACCTCCGTGGACAGCTGCAGGGGCCTCACCCGACGGAGGCCACGGCTCGACGCCGTCCTCGAGGGGCACGTCGAGGGACCGCAGCAGTGCAGAGAACATCCGCCAGTTACCGATGGCAGCAACCAGTTCGACGAGGACGGCATCGTCGTCGAGGGCTGCACGGCAGGCACTCCACGACTCATCGGTGATCGTGCCGTACTGCAGCGTGTCATCGGTGGCTGCGAGCACAGCCCGCTCTGCGTCGCCAAAGTGCTCGGCGGTACGCCAGTCACGTACCGCGAGCAGATCTCGTTCGGGCACATCGAGCAGGCGTGCGACTCGCCAGTGTTGCGTCCACTCGTACACCGAGCCGGTCGACCATCCGATCCGCATGATGATCAGCTCGCGCAGCCTGGCGTCGAGCACGCCCTTCCACAGCAGTTCGTGCAACATGTTGCTCAAGCCGGCGGCGACGCCAGGCTGATGCAAGGCGATCCGGAACACCGACAGCTCCGCCATCGTGTCCGGAATCCCGCGTGTGGCTGCCCTGCGCTTGGCCTCGTCGATGTCGAGCATTGCGATCCGTGATCCGGTGGACATGAGCTGCACTCCTTCAATCAGGCTGTGTACGGTCGAGGATTCTTCAAGCGGACGGCGAGAACACGCCGTGCAACGGTGGGATGGCGTCCCGGTCGGCGCCCGACAGCGTGTCCAACAACGCCGAAAGGTCACCGAAGCCAGCCACGCGGCGAGAGAGATCGGCAAACGGCCAACGGCCGGCGACGAGCAGATCAATGGCCGCGCGATAGGCATGGAAGTCGACGCCGAGCGAGCCCATGATCCGCAGCTCCTTGTAGACGAGATGGTCGGGCTCGAATCCAGGCGCACCACCGCCACCGCGTGTCCCCGCGACCACGATCGTCCCACCTGGGCGAGCCAGGGCCACCGCCTGGGCGAAGGCGGCGGGTGCCTTCGCGGTGACGTCGACGACGACGTCCGCGAGACCACCCGTCGCTCGTTTGAGCGCGGCCGTCGGATCGTCGACGGCCACATCGATGGCCAGGTCGACACCGAATCGATGAGCGATGTCGAGACGGTCACGATCGCGAGGGCCGAGACCGGTCAGCGCCACGAACGACGCACCCGCCTCCTTCGCAGCAACGGCGGCACAAAGACCGCGGATGCCCGGGCCGAGGACGACGACGACATCACCGGATTTCGTTTCAGGGATCGTCGCTCCCCAACGGATACCTGCACCAAGCGGGTTGAACACGGTGGCCAGCACTGGGTCGAGCGAGTCGGGGATCGGGAGCAGCATCGCATCGGACGGCAGGTGGAGATGCGTCGCATACCCGCCCCACAAGCCCGGTTCGATCTGGGTGTCGACGAAGCCGAACATCGTGGCGAGCCCGTTACGGACGCAGCGCCGGTACTCGCCGCGTGCGCACGGCTCGCATTGCCGGCATGAGCGGAACACCTCGACGGCAACGCGGTCGCCTGCCGCGACGTTCCATCGGGCGGCGGCGGTGTCGCCGATCTCGTCGATGATGCCGACGATCTCGTGACCGGGGATGAACGAGAACGGGGCGGCGATGTGTCCGCTGTACTGCTCGTGATCGGTGCCGCACAGACCGCAGGCCTCGATGCGGAGCCGCGCGGTGTCGGCGGTGACGTCGGGGAGGTCGAACGTACGATGCTCGAGCGTGTTCGGTCCGGTGAGCACGAGCGCTTCGGCTGATGGGTTCATCGCAGTTCGAACCTCGCATGATCATGGGCTGGTTTCAGGTCGATCTCGTGGCCGACGAACATGCCGCCCGACATCGCGGCTGCGACATCCGGGTCGTCGCTACGAGCAACGACCCGGTGCCCGTCCGGTGTGCTGGCGAACACCGGAACCGACGCCGGTCCGGTGTCGCGATCGTGCACCACCGTGTACCCGTCGATACGGGCGGTCCCCACTGCCGCGCCCGCCTCGACGACCTCGAGCGCGGTCGAGTCGATGGACGCCTGTGTGCTCGACATGTCGGGCGCCTGCCAGCCCTTCGGTGGAGGAGCAGCGGACCACAACCCGACCGAGTGCTTGGTGATGTACCAACCGAGTCCGGACACCATCCCGACGCCCTTCGGATCCGCCCGGCACCGTCGGGCCATTTCGACGATCGAGTGGCTGACATAGTTGTTGCCCGGACCACCGTGGTACGGCAGGCCACCCGTGACGGTGAAACCGCGCGGATCTGTCGCCTCGAGCCCGAGCGCGTCGACCGCGGCTTCGACGGCTGCCGGAAAACACGAGTAGAGATCGAACCAGCTCACGTCGTCGAGGCCGATGCCTGCCGCGGCAAGCACCCCTGATCCCGCGGCCCGGATACCGGCGGAGCGCGACAGGTCGGGTCGTTGCACCGGGAAGTAGACGTCGTTGCACGTCGCGCTGGCCCAGCTGAACACCCAACGATCGCGAGGAATCTGCAGATCCTGCGCGACTTCGGCGGCCATGATCACGAACGCTGCGGCCATGTCGACGGTGAGGATGCTGTTGAGCAGCTTGGTGTACGGCTCGCACACCATCCGGTTGTCCGCGGTGACCGTCGACAGCTCCTCCGGTGTGCGCTCGGTCGGGAACCATGCCTGGTCGGGGTGGCGCGCCGCCTCGGTGGTGAACGGTGCCATCAGCCGGCCGAGCCACACTCGCTGCTCGTCGAGCGTGCGTCCCGCTCGTGCGGCCATCGCCGATTCGAGGATCGGGTACACCTCGTGTGGCCAGTGCAGTCCTGCGCCCATCTCGATCGCGCTCAACCCGGGACGGGCATCGCCCAGGGTTTCGTCGTGACCTTCGACCGGGCCTGCCACCGGAAGGGTGCCGGCGGCGCGGCCGCGACGTGCCGAATTGCCGGCTTCGGCACCCACGATCAAGGCGGCATCGACCTGCCCGCACATGATGTCCTGGCCCAGCGTTCCGGCGAGGTACTGCGGAGTGTTCCCACCAACCGGGCAGCTGATCCGACGGTGTGCCCGAAGCCCGGCCGCCTCTGCGATGCGGCTCGCCGGATGATCGCGGCCGATCATCAGAATGCCGGGTGTGGCCACGGTGTCGATGCGGTGCCCGATCGGCACGCCCGCATCGGTAAACGCTCGGCGGGTCGCTTCCGTCGCGAGATCGATGGGGTCGACCACGGTCGCGGAGCGACTGGTGACCTCGCCGACAGCGACGAGTACCGGGGTTCGTGGGTCGATGGTCATCGTCTGGTGGCGCGCCCGTTCGAGACGACGACGTTGTCGCGCTGCGTGCGAGCTTCGACGATCGCGTGATCACCTTCGTCCCAGATGCGGGTGACGATGGTGTCGCCCGGCCACACCTGATCGGCGAACCGGCCCTCGATCGACGCGAACCGGCCGACGTCGCCATCGCACCACGCGGTCAGCACGCTGTGTCCAACGGTGCCGAACGTGCACAGTCCGTGGTTGAACGGGCCGGGGAAGCCGGCTTTGGTGGCGAAGTCGGGGTCGATGTGCATCGGGTTCATGTCGCCGGAGAGCCGATAGATCGCAGCCTGTTCGGGCCTGGTCTCGCGTTCGACGACGACATCGGGATCTCGTGCCGGTGCGGCGTTCGAAGCTGCCGAGCCGCTCGGGCCTCGCTCGCCGCCCCAGCCGCCGCCACCGAGCACGAACAGGCTGGCACGGACGGCGAAGAGGGGTCCCTCGGTGTCGTAGCCAATGCCTTCGAACTCGATGACGGCGGCCTTGCCCTTGTCCCAGACCGCAGCGATCCGACCTTCGACGGTCACCTCGGCAGCGGCGGGCAGTGGGCGATGTGTGGTGACGGACTGTTCTCCGTGCAGCAGGGCCGCGAGGTTGATGTCAATTCGTTGCATCGCCGACCCCATCGCCCGCAGGCCGGGAATCACGGCGAACGTCGGCACGACCTTCGGTCCGCGGCCTTCGTAGATGAAATCGAGGTCGTCCGGTGGCCGGCATCCGATACCGAGCGCGTACAGCATCGTGTCGCGGTTGGTCCACGAGTAACTGATCGGGTCGATCGAGAGTCCGACCAGGTCGCCGTTGATGGGGAGTTTGTTCATCGATTCAACCTTCTGTTCGTTGGAGGATGTGGACGACGCACACCGACCCCGCCCCAGCCATGTGGCACAGACCGGTACGTGCCCGTTGCACTTGCCGGGCTCCGGCCTCGTGACGGAGCTGCAGGGTCGTCTCGTGGATCTGGGCGAGACCGGTGGGTCCGCCCGGGTGGCCGCGCGCGGTGAGACCGCCATCGGTCGAGAATGGGATCCGCCCGCCGAGACGGGTTGCACCCTCAGCGACGAGTCGGTCTCCTTCGCCGTCGCCGCAGATCCCCAGCAACTCGTAGTAGACGAGTTCCTCGACGGGAAACGCGTCGTGCACCTGAACGAGATCGAGATCGTCGGGTCCCACGCCCGCCTGCTCGTAGGCATCCCCGGCCGTGTCGCGAGTCATCTGTGCCGGGCCGATGACGGCGCCGAGGAAGACGTGGCCATCGGTGTAGGTCTCGGATCGCTGTTGCGAGGCGGTGACACGGACCAGCGGGCGCCCCGAGCTGAGGCGTTCGGCGACCTCTCGAGTCGCGACGATCGCCGCTGCTGCGCCTCCGCCGGCGGCGCACGCCATCATCGAGGTGTGCGGATAGGAGATCATCGTCGATCCGAGTACCTCGTCGATGGTGACCTCGTGATCGGCCCGGCGTTGCGCGAGGGGATTGGCGCGTGCATGGTTCCAGTTCTTCGCGGCGATGGCGGCAAACGTCTCAGCAGTGGTTCCCACGTCGTGCATCCGCCGTGTCGCCCACATCGCGAAGAACGCGGCCGGAAGCATCACGTCTTCGGCTCCCATACGGCGCCCTCCGCTTCGTCCGAGACCGCCCATTCGGTTCATGTCGTCGAAGCCGAGCGCCATCGCGACGTCGACGCGGCCGCCGGCAACTGCATGGACCGCTTCACCAAAGGCGCATGATCCAGTCGCTGAGGCGTTCTCGACGTGGGTGACCGGGATGCCGGTGAGTCCGAACTCCTTGGCGATGCCGACCCCGCTCGTGAGTCCGCCGCCGAGGTACCCGTTGTAGAGGGCGCCGACTTCCGGGAAGCCGATCCCTGCATCGTCGAGGGCTTGCATGCCGGCCACGTCGGCCATCGCTGCTGAGGCGAGGCGTTCGTTGTTGAAGCGGTGCATTCCGACACCGATCACGTACACGTCGCGGGCGAGTTTCGTTGCCATCAGCGCACCGCTTCGAAGCGGAAGGTGACGAGGTCATTGCCGTCGTCGTCGCGGCCGACCGGGAACGTCGTCAGACCCATCGGTGATCCGATCTGCCAGTCGTCGGTGGTACCGAGCAGCGGCGCCTGGACTCGAACCCCTTCCGGGAGATCGATCTGCCCGACGCCGTAGCCGCCGGTGTCGCCGAAGGAGATGCTTCCCATGCGCGGGACATAGAGGAACGTCCACGCATACAGCACACCCTCGGGGCTCAAGTCGACATCTGTCACGGGGGTCCGTGTCACGGGGCAGCGCAGGCGTCGCGGCCAGAAGTACAGGTCGGACTCCGGCGCATGTGAGCCGAGCAAGCGAGGACGGGTCTCGTCGCCTTCAGCGAGACGGAACAGTCGAGGATCGGTGGGCACCTGGATCGCTGCCATCGCCGTCAACCGTGGCCCCTGCGGCCGAACTTGGCCATCGTGTCGGCGACCGAGGTGGCCATCGAAGCGGGCGCAGCACCTTCGTGCAACAGCGCCGGTGCCCGATTGACCAGATCGGCGAGCGAGAAGCGGCCGGCTGCGGTCAGGATCCGCTCCTCACTCAGGCTCCAGCCCGAATACAAGCCGACCTCGTTGCCGCCGACGTGGAACACGCCTCCGGTAAAGGGGCAGTCGGCGGTCGCGAGGTACGCGACCAAAGGTGAAACGTTCCCGGGATGGAACAAATCGAACGACTCGTCAGCTGGTGGACCAACGAGATCCCCGACGCCGGGTGTCTGCAGGGTCAAACGGGTTCGTGCGAGCGGTGCGAGACAGTTGGCGCGGACCCCGTACCGGCCGAGTTCCATCGCTTCGACCAGCGTCATCGCTGCGATCCCGGCCTTCGCGGCGCTGTAGTTGGTCTGTCCGGGGTTCCCGAGCATGGCCCCCGAGGCCGTGTTGATGATACTGGCCTGCACCTTCTCGCCCGACTTGGCTCGCTCGCGCCAGTGGGTAGCGGCCCACCGTGTTGGCGCGACGTGACCTTTCAGGTGAACCTCGATCACGGCGTCCCACTCTGCTTCCTCGAGGTTGACAAGTGACCGGTCGCGGAGGATGCCGGCGTTGTTGACGAGCACGTCGAGTCGGCCGTACGCGTTGATCGCGTCGAGCACGAGTTGCTGAGCGCCGGCCCAACTTGTCACCGAGTCCGTGTTGGCAATCGCCTCGCCGCCAGCTGCTTTGATCTCGTCGACGACCTCGTGCGCCGGACCCGCATCTTCGCCGGAGCCGTCGATGGCGCCACCGAGGTCGTTGACCACGACTTGGGCGCCTTCGGCGGCGAGGAGCAACGCGTGCTCGCGCCCGAGTCCGCGACCGGCACCGGTCACTACGCACACCCGTCCATCGAGCAGTCCCATCATCGACCTCCAAGTCCCCGTTGATCCCCTGGCCCCTGCTCGCGCCGTCGTCTGACGACGGCCGACGGCATGAGACAATATCGGTATCATGTCACATGTCGTTCGAAGATTCGTAGTCGTACAGATCCCGTGCTCTCGTGCCCGCGTGCATCGACGCATGGCGGACGGGGCTCGCGCGACCGCGATCCAGCCAGAACGTGTGCACCCATCGATTCGTAAGACATACTGGGAGTCGTGACGAATGCATCATTGCGATGGGGGGCCGAGGCACCGAACGATCCCGATACGGCGCGCGATCGCCTGCTCGACGCGGCGGAGGCTTGTTTCGAACGATCCGGGATCTCCAAGACGACCGTCGAGGACATCGCCAAGCAGGCCAGCGTCTCGCGGGCAACGGTGTACCGCTACTTCGCAGGGCGAGATGCCGTCGTGTCAGGAGTCATCCTGCGCGCAACCGAGCGCTACCTCGAACGCGTTCGTGGGCGAGTCGAGGCCCAACCGGATCTCGGCAGCGCAATCCTGGAGTTCGTCGAGGTCACGATCCGCGCCGCACATCGTGACGAAACGATCGCGTTGTTGTTCACGAGCGACGACAGCCTCAACAGCGTCGGGATCATCGAGGGCACCTCGGTCGCGCTCTTCGAGATGGTCACGGAGTTCCTGCGCCCGATGTTCTCCGCCCATTCGGACGAGCACCGACCGGGGTTGCCGATCGACGACGCGACAGAGTGGATCCTTCGTTCCATCCTCAGCCTGCTGACGGTCGGCGGGCCGAAACGTCGCAGCCGCGATGGACTCGACACCTACCTCCGCCGATTCCTGCTCCCGCCGATCATCTCCCCGACCTGACGTGCGAGCGGGCAGTCAAGGCTGGTTGGCTCACCAGCGGACAGGAATGGTGCGAGGTCCCCGTACCTGACCGCCCGTCCAGGTGACCGCGTCGGGATCGGCGAGCTCGAAGGTCGGAATTCGGTCGAGCCATTCCTGAATGGCGACCTTCAGCTCCATCCGTGCGAGGTTGGACCCGAGGCAGCGATGAATGCCCGAGCCGAACGCGACGTGACGATTGCGCTCGCGGTCGATGATGAACTCATCGGGGTTCTCGAACTGTGCCGGGTCTCTGTTGCCAGCCGGGAACGACATCAGCACCTTGTCGCCGGATCGCATGGGGCACCCTGCGACCTCGACGTCGGCGATCACCTCCCGCGCCATGGTCACCGGGCTGTACACACGCAGCAGCTCCTCGACCGCCGAGTCGATCAGGCCGGGTTCGGCGCGCAGGCGTGCCTGGTCTTCCGGGTGGGTCGCGAGGTGCCACAACGAGGAACCGATCGCGCTCCACGTGGTATCGATACCCGCGAGAAGCAGGAGAAAGCAGGTTCCCAGCAGATGGCGTCGGTCGAGTGGCTCTCCGTCGATCTCGGTCTCCACCAAGAGCGTGATGAGATCATCGGGTCGTTGGTCGGCGGGCAGGGCCGCGCGCTCATCAACGCGGGCGCCGAAGTACTCCAACGTCTCGATGATCGCATTGAGACTCTTCTGCAGGTCGTTGAAGCCCTCTTGGAGGATACGAACCGCCCAGTTCGTGAACATCTCCTCGTCGGCAGCAGGCACGCCGAGCATGTGAGCGATGACCCGCACCGGAATGTGTTGCGCGTAGTCCCTCGCCGCATCCGCCCGGCGTCCCGCCGCGATCGAGTCGAGCAGCTCCCGGGCCAGGTCTTGCGTGATCGGTGTCATCGTCTCGATTCGCCCAGGCGCGAACGCCGGAAGAAGGATCCGCCGTGCCCAGGTGTGTTCCGGGGGGTCCGACGTGATCGGCGGCGCCGTCAGCAGCGGCCGCCCCTCTCGCGCAGCCTCCGGCAGATCGACGACACCGATCCGCCTCGACGAGAAGTGTTCCGTGTCATGAGCGATCGCGGAGATGTCGTCGTAATTGACCGGCATCCAGGCGCGGCCACGGCGCTCGGAGAAGGCGACCGGGCAGGCATCACGCAGCTCATGCCAGACGCTGAACGGGTCGTCGACGTACCGGGGATCGAGAATGTCGAGATCGCGTCCCCAGTCCTTGGTGGGCGAGAGCGGGAAGTCGTCGCCGGCGGTGCGTTCGGTCATTGGGTAGCTCCGATGGTGATGGGCGGACGTGCGAGTCCGGCTCGCTCGATGAAACAGAACTCTACTAGTGTCTCATTCATAATGTCGAGCCAAAGATCGCGGAGGATGCCCAATGGAGTTTGAACAGTTCGACGAGCGAACGGCCGAGCGGATGCTCGGTGCCGCCACAGCGACAGGAGGCATCTCGACATACCTCGACTTCCGTCACTCTGAGCTCACCGCCGGTCGGCTCGTGGCGGAGATGGACGCCCGAGAAGATCTCTTGACCCCGTTCGGCAACCTCCACGGCGGCTGCCTTTCGGCGTTCGTCGACCACTGTCTCGGCGTGGTGTTCTACCCAGTCATCCCGAAGGGTGCGTGGGTGGCGACCACCGAATTCAAGCTCAACCTGCTGCGACCGGTGTCGTCGGGAGTGTGCGTGGCCGTGGCTGAGATCATCTCGCTCACCAAGCGCAGCGGAGTCGCCCGCATCGACATCACCAACGACGGCAACGGCGTCTGCGCCGCCCAAGGCACCGTCACCATCGTTCTCCCGAAGGCCTGATCATCATGAAGACTCCCGTCACCGAACTCCTGGGTTGCGAGTTCCCGATCCTCGCGTTCAGCCATTGCCGAGACGTCGTGGCCGCAGTGTCTCGTGCCGGAGGCTTCGGTGTGCTCGGCGCAGTTGCTCACAGCCCTGAACAACTCGAGATCGATCTCGCTTGGATCGACGACGAAGTCGGCGGCCGTCCCTACGGCGTCGACCTCCTGCTGCCACAGAAGTACGTCGGCGCCGCAGAGGGGGGTCTCGACCGTAGTGAGCTACGCCAACTGCTCCCGCCCGAACACCAGGCGTTCGTCGACGACATCCTGCGACGTTTCGGCGTCCCCGATCTCCCCGAAGGCGAGCGCCCGCGAGGCATGAGCATGAACGTATCGCCGGCAGGCTACGAACCGCTGCTCGACATTGCGTTCGCACACCCGATCAGACTCATCGCATCGGCACTCGGCCCGCCTCCCGCCGACGTGATCGACCGAGCCCGCTCAGCGAACGTCAAGGTCGCCGCGCTCGCCGGCACCACGGCGCACGCGGTCAAGCATGCCGAAGCCGGGGCCGACATCATCGTCGCCCAAGGCTCCGAAGCGGGTGGCCACACAGGTGAAGTGGGCACCATGGTGCTCGTCCCCGAGGTCGTCGACGCCGTCTCACCCGTACCGGTCCTCGCCGCGGGAGGCATCGCGTCTGGGCGACACATGGCCGCAGCGATGGCGCTGGGAGCGGCGGGTGTGTGGACGGGCTCAGTCTGGCTGACCACCGCCGAGGCGGAAACCGAACCGGCGGTCAAACAGAAGTTCCTCGCGGCGACGTCGAGCGACACCGTTCGTTCCCGATCGATCACGGGCAAGCCGGCGCGAATGCTCCGCACCCCGTGGACCGACGAATGGGAGCGTGAAGACTCACCGAAGCCGCTGCCGATGCCGCTCCAGCCGTTGCTCGTCGGCGCTGCTCTGAACCGCATCAATCGGTCGGCCAACACGCCCGGCTCGGGTGCGAACGAACTCGCGACCTACTTCGTCGGACAAGTCATCGGCTCGATCAACACGGTGCGTCCCGCCGACCGGGTCGTACTCCAGATCGTCGAGGAGTTCATCGACACCGTCTCCGCGCTGTCGGCAAACCTTCACATGTAACGAACGTTCCCGGAGGGCGTCGACTTGGGTCCGTAAGCGGTCGAGGGCAGGTCGGGCTCGATCGAGATACTCGTCCGTGCGGCTCATGATGACGCCGCCTTCGTGTTGACGGGCGTCGTGGGTGACCGCGGGCTGGCGGTATGGTCGGCCGAGTTGCCTCCTGGCCGTTGGAAGAGGCCGGCGATCCGGAGGGCGAGTTGGTCAGGGGGTTCTGATGCTGTGTCGAGGAGGAGTTTGAAGAACAGAAGGGCGGGTGCGATGTCGACTCGCAGGTCATCGTCGGGCAGGTCCTCGCCGAGGGCGTCCTCGAGGACTTGGTGGAACCTTGACCTGATCGAGCCGATGACTTCGGTGCGCACCACGGCCGCGATCTCGGGCTCGGTTTGGATTGCGGCGAGGAGTCCCGGCAGGAACGCTTCGCTGGACCCGCGCATCTGGTGGGCCAGTTCCTCGATGATCGCAACGAGGTCCTGATGTGGGTCCCCGACGGAACGTGCTGTCGTGATTGTGCTGCCGGCGCGGCGGATGGCGGCGATGACGAGATCCTGTTTGGTCGGCCAGCGACGGTAGATGGTCCCTAGTCCGACCCCGGCGAGTTGGGCGATGTCTTGGAGCCGGGTCTGGTCATAACCGACAGTTTCGAGCAGCTCGAGCGTGGCGTTCACGATTGCGTCGTCGCGGTCCGGGCTGCGGGGCCGACCCCGTCGCGCCCGAACCTCGTCACGGGACACGCCTGATGTTGTCGGGTCTGGGGCTGTCGCTTTGTTGGCCATCGCCGTCCTGTCGCCGTGGCGGTAATTGCATCGTAACACAGTTGCGATAACGATACCTTCCGTATATCCTGGCGATATGCGGAAACGGTCATGTCCGAAATCAGGTGAGGTTGGTGTGACGTCTCGACAAGCACCCGGGGAGATCGCCGTGGTCTCGGAATCGCGGCGTAACCTGGTGCTCACCGTGGTGTGTCTCGCTCTGGTGTTGGTGATGGCGGGGGTGGCGATGCTCAACCTCGCCTTGCCATCCATCGCTCGTGACCTCGGCGCCTCCCAGTCGCAGCAGCAGTGGATCATCGACGGTTACACGGTGGTGCTCGCCGCGCTGTTGCTGCCGTTGGGGGCGCTTGGCGACAGGCTCGGACGGCGACCGATGCTGCTGACCGGTATCGCCGTGTTCGGGTTGGCGGCCGTGCCGTCGGCGATGGTCGACACGACCGGGATGCTGATCGCGCTGCGGGCGCTGTCGGGCGTCGGAGCAGCGATGATCATGCCGGCCACGCTGGCGACGATCACCAACGTGTTCCCTGCTGAAGAGCGCGCCAAGGCCGTCGGCGTCTGGGCGGGCTTCGCCGGGATCGGCGCGATCATCGGACTCCTCGTATCAGGATTCCTGCTCGAACACTTCTGGTGGGGATCACTGTTCGTCGTCACCGCGATCGCCGCGGTCGTCGCCTTCGTACTGTCGTGGCTGCTGGTGCCGGACACGAAGGACCCGGCCCACGCCCACCTCGACCCGCCGGGCTCGCTGCTGTCGATCATCGGTATCGGCGGGCTGGTGCTCGGCATCATCGAAGGACCCGAGCGGGGCTGGACCGCGTCGCTCACCGTAGGAGGCTTCGTCGTCGGCAGTGCCGCCATCGTTGCGTGGGTGCTGTGGTCGTTGCGCGCCGACAAGCCGCTCCTTGATTTCCGGCTGTTCGCGCTTCCCGGCTTCTCCGCGGGGACGATGTCGTTGTTCGCCCAGTTCTTCGCCCTGTTCGGCCTGTTCTTGATCGTGATGCAGTTCTTGTTGTTGATCCTCGGCTATGGAACCTGGACCGCTGCGGTGTCGCTGGCGCCGATGGCCGCGGTGATCCTTCCGGTCGCGGTACTCGCGGGGCTGCTCGCTCACCGTTTCGGGCAACGTCTGCTCGGCATGGTCGGGCTCAGCGTGTGCGCGGCAGGTTTCGGGGTACTCGCCACGATGAGCGCCGACTCCGGCTACTGGCACCTGTTCGCCGGTCTCATCGTTGTCGGGGTTGGCATGGCCCTGGCGATGACGCCTGCCACCGACGCCGTCGTCGGCTCGCTCCCGCCCGCGAAGCAGGGCGTCGCGTCAGCGGTGAACGACGCCGCACGGGAACTCGGCGCGGCGTTCGGGATCGCCGTGCTCGGCAGTGCGTTCAACGCCGGCTACCGCAACGACATCACCCGTGCTCTTGCAGGTCTTCCGCCCGAGGCAGCGAAGGCTGCCAAGGAATCGCCCGCAGCGGCGTTCGGTGTTGCTCAGCAACTCGGCGAACCCGGAACATCGCTGATCGCCGCCGTCCGCGATGCGTTCATGACCGGGACCCGCTACGCGCTCGTGGCCGGTGCCACCATGCTCGTGCTTGGCGCGCTGATCGTGGCATGGCGTGCGCCACGGCACGACCAAGACCCTGAAGTCACACTCCACGACGCGCTGGGTGATGCCCTCAGTGGCACCGAGGGTGTCCCTGCGGACAACGCCGCCGACCCAGCGGTAGCACACTGAGCTCGCGCAACCAGCGATCCCGTGCCAAGCTCCTCCTCGAGCCCGCGCTCCCCGAGGCGACCGTCCGAGTGCCCACTTCCTTACTCGCGGGCGTTCGTGCGACCACTCCGAAACGGCCGCACCTACGCGAGCAGTCCGAGTCTGGCCTCCTCGGCCGAACTGTCGAGAAGTGCGCGTAACCGCCGTTCGATCTCGACTGGCGCCCCAGCAGCAATCAGGTACGCGGTGACTGTGCCGTAGCGCGCTCTGATTTCTTGGAGCACCTCGGCCAACGCCGCCGGCTCGACCGCGAACGCGGCCGGTGGGATGTTCGGGACGTCGTCGCCGACGAGGCGGGCCAGGATGCGGCCGCGCAGCATGCCGACACCTGCTGTCGACCGTTCGTAGTCGGCAAGAATGGTCTCGTCGGGAACCCCAAGCACGGCGAGCAGCACGCCGACAACGATGCCAGTGCGGTCCTTCCCGGCCGTGCACGAGATGACCGCCGGCAATCGATCAGGGTTGGCGAGCAAGGTCAACACTGCGTTGATCTCGCCGGCGTGGTCGAAAACGATGGCACGGTACATCGAGAACAGGTCGAGAGACCCATCGTGTGCCTTCTCGCGGATCAGCGCCCCATCGAGCACGGGGAGATGTACGACCTCGCCGACATCGGCGAGGTCGTAGCGTCCCATGCGCTCGTGCTCCATCGACGTTCGCAGGTCGACAATCGTTCGGATGCGTAGCGTGTCACGCAGAAGTGCCCGGTCGTGCTCGGTGACGAAGCAAAGCGCGTCGCTGCGGTACACCAGTCCGGACAGCAGCGTCCGTCCGTCGGCGGTTACGTGACCGCCCAGATCACGGAAGTTGCTCAACTCCTCGAACACCTGTGCAAGTGTGCCAGCCCGCGATGTCGGCAGGCCACCGTGACGGTGAACGTCGGATGAACATGATCTGGGCTCGCCGTGAGCCTGGCCGAACTGTTCGTTCGGCGAGTTCGTTGCGCAGGCGGCGGTTGCAGGCACAGACCTATCGGCTACGTGGTGCCGACGACAGAGCGGGCCAATCGGCACCGACGATCAGGGCCCGGCCGAACAGAACGGAGCCGCGACCGAGTTGGCCGCGCCATGCGACCAATGAGGGCTGGCCGTCAGCACAGGATCCGGGGCCGCGTGCGGGCCGGCGTCGGCCGCGATGTCCCCCTCGATCCTGCCGGGCGTGGCTCACGGGCATCTCGCGGCGGTTCTGACGAGCGCACCAGGTCCGGCGGAGGCGGAGCCAGGAGCGGCGTGTGCGGCTGAGTCGGGCTGCAGGATCGGACTGATGCGGAACTCGCCGACGGGAACGGCAGCGACGCGGGTGACGACCTCAAGCCCGGATGTCATCGTGAAATCCGTCTAGATTCCGGCCCGGCGCGCGTTCGAATTGGTGGCCACGTCTCGACCTGCCTACCTGTGTCGGCAGTCCGCCGGGAACAAAGCGCACCCGATCGCGGTTCTCGGCAGCATGAACAAAGGCGACGTCGTCCCTGATTTCGAAGCGTTCACTCACGACGGCGTGAAGTTCCGCCTGTCGAGCGTGCTCGCTGACGGTCCAGTGGTGTTGTTCTTCTATCCACGAGCAATGACACGAGGCTGTACGGCCGAGAGCTGCCACTTCCGAGATCTCGCCGCCGAATTCAGGGTATTCAACGCCACCCGCGTTGGAATCAGTTCCGATTCGGTCGAGCGGCAGGCCACGTTCGCGGACAAGGAGGGCCTCGACTATTCACTGCTCTCCGACCCCGACCGAGAGATCGCGAGGCTTTTCGGCGTCAAGCGTCCTGGGCCGCTCTTCAATCGGCGAACGACGTTCGTCATCGGTACTGATCGAGTCGTGGTGGCGGTCATTGCGAGTGAGACCAACATGAACACCCATGCCGACACAGCGCTCACCGTGCTGGGAGCACCGAGCTGACACCGAGCTTCTGCGCCGGAGCGTGTCGGTCGACGAGGTGGCCTGCTCTGAAGTGCGCGTCATCTGCGCACTTTGAATCGGTGGCGCCGACGATGAGGAGGTCAACGTGCCGAGAAGGCGCCTTGCGCCGGTACTCCGCTGGGTACCCTTGCACCGATCGAAACGGCAGCGCCGGTCGCGGGGCAGACGAACCACGACTTGTGCAACATCGAACGGGTCAGCGATCTCACCGACAGCCCTCCGTCGATCTCGCCGTGGTTGCGATCGGGCGTCACGTTGGTCGAGTCGCAGCATCGTCTATCCGGCGAGATGGCGGGTGAGGCTGTATGACCGTTGCTGTCCGATGACGATGAACGTGGCGGAGTGCTCTGACGCTGCGGCGGCCAGTTCGTAGGCTGGGTCGCCCCGTCTCGCTTCGAGCGCCTATGGACGTCTTCGTCGTCGAGGATGTCGCTGCGGGTCCGCAGGCAGGCGTCCATGCGGCGCGAGTCCGCGGTGATGATTGCGCTGACCCTGGGGCTCATGAGCGTGCCGCCGGTGACGCCAGCGGGAACGTCTCCCACGAACCCGTGAAGGGCTCGACCATCTCATCGTGCGGCTGGCCAAGTTGGGTGTGGTGGCGTCGACGCCGGTGGCGATCGAACGGCCCGACGGTCGCCTGGTCGACGTGTTGCTGGAGGCCGGACATCCGGTCGTGCCGGTCTCGCCGAACGCAACCCACGTCGAACCAGCGAGGCGTCGGCTCGAGGGCGGAACCAGGCGAGCGGATCGCTGTTGGTCGGCTGGATCGGAGTGGCGGCCGGCGTTCATTGCGTTCAATCTCCCTTGTGGATCAGACAGGCGGATGCCGACCGACTCGGCTGGCGAGACAGTCGGTGACGAAGCGTTGGAGTTCACCGAGGGGGCGGCGGGCGCGGCCGATGTGGATCGACGTGATCGCTCCGGTGTTGAGCAGGTTGTAGATCGCACCGCGGCTGATGGCGAGGTAGTCGGCGGCGTCGATCACGGTGAGCTGCTTGCAGTGTCGCTGTGGTCGGTTGCGGCATCGATCATGGTCATGGCGGGCACCTCCGCAAGGGACGTCGGGTCGGGCAGGTTCGGTCAAGGCTGATCCCCACCCTGCGGGGCAGGTTCGTGTGACGGGCCGGCGTGACGTGGCCGCCCTTCGGGCGGGTGCGGTGGGTCGGTCGACCGGCGGGCGGCTGTCAATCCGTGAGCACGGGTCCGAGGGTGCGCGGTGCGTTGACAGCCGCCCTTTGTCCGGTCGGCCTCAACGCCCGTACGGGCGAGCCTGGTCGGATCGGAACTTGGGGAAGTCGCCCGATCCGACCAGGCAACCCGCACACCGCCTGAACGGAGACCGACATGACCAACGACATCCCTACCTTGCAGCTCGCTGTGTGGGTCGACCCGCTTGCCGCCAACGGGTTGCAGACCGACACCGACGACGCCTTGATCTATCTCGCGCCGCTGCTGGGGCCGACTTCGACCTTGGCGTTGCATCGTCTGTCGCGATGCTTGACGACGGGCACTGGTCGTGTCTGGTCGATCGAGGATCTCGCCGCCACGTTCGGTGTCGGCGCCTCGCAGATGCGCGCCTCGCTCAACCGGCTGGAGCGGTTCGGGATGATCCGCACGGTCGGCGACCGGATCGAGGTCCGCACCCGCGTCCCGGCACTCGCCGCCCGTCACGTCGAGCGGATGCCCGCCTACCTCGCCGCGACCTGTCCCTATCAGGTCGCCCGCGTCGACGGGCACGCGGCATGACCGCCCCACCGGCCCGCCACATCACGGTGTGCGCCAGCGCGAAGGGCGGACAAGGATGCACCACCATCGCCGCGGTGCTGGCCGTTCTCGCCGCACAGGGCAACCAACCGACGCTGCTACTCGACACTCGCGGTGATGCCGCGCCGACCCTGGGTGTCTCGGACCCGGCACCGGCCGGCACGTTCGCCGAGGCGATGGCGAATGCCGTCGAACCATGCCGTCACCTTTGCGTCGCCACCATCGCAGGCGACCAGATCGACAGCGACGCGACCAGCGAGCTCGAAAGGTTGACCGCCGCAGGACATCGGGTGATCGTGGACACCGGCACCGATCACGACGTCTTGCACAGATTCGACCCACTGAGCCCGCAACGCCTACTGGTGACACGACCGTGCTACCTGGCGTTGCGACGTGCGATCGGCGTGCCGTTCGTCCCCGATCACGTCGTGTTGATCTCCGAGCAGCAACGCTGCTTGACCGAACGCGACGTGAGTCTCGCGCTCGCCTTGGCAGTCACCAGCGTGCCCTACGACCCGGCGATCGCCCGGGCGATCGACGCCGGACTGCTCGCCGCCCGCCTCCCACGCTGCATCGCCAACGCGATCACTCAACTCCCGGTCTGAGCAACCGGCCGACTCGAACCCGCGTCGACGTCACGGGTTCGAAACGGCCGGCACGGCCCGGGGTGACGTGGCCGCCCTTCGGGCGGGTGCAGTGGGTCGGCCGACCGGCGGGCGGGTGTCAATCCTGGGCGAACAACTCCGGCGCTGCGGCACACATTGACACCCGCCCTTTCCCCGGTCGGCCTTCAACGCCCGTACGGGCGAGCCTGCGATCCGCCGCTGGCCGACAGACCCAAGGAGCCGGGATGAACACCGACGAACTCATCGAACACGTCACCAACGACCTGATCGCCGCCATCGAGAACGGCGCCGACACTTGGCAGATGCCGTGGCACACGATCGCCACCAACGCGCAACCGCGCAGCATCGACGATCGGCCCTACCGCGGGCTCAACGGTGTCGTGCTCGCTCTCACCGCCGCAGCCAACGGTTGGCCGTCTGGCACATGGGCGACCTATCGAGGATGGCAACGACACGGCGCGCAAGTACGACGCGGCGAACGTGCCACCCACGTGCTGCTGTGGAAGCCAGCCCGACCGGCAACCGAACGCGACGACTCGACCAACGAACCCGACGACACCGACACATCAAACGCACCCCGCGGCCGACTGGTGTCACGAGTCTTCGCCGTCTTCGCCGCCGAACAAGTCGACGGCGCAGACTCGACGCTGACCGACCGCGACCAGCCACGCGACACACCCGACAGGATCGCCGCCGCCGACACCTACTTCGCGTCGATCGGCGCCGACGTGATCACCGGCGGTAACCGCGCCTGCTACATCCCGGCCGACGACCGGATCCACGTCCCCCACCTCAGCCAGTTCGAGCAACCTGCGCTCTATTACTCCACGACCTGTCATGAGCATGTTCATTGGACAGCCCACCCCAGTCGACTTGCCCGCGACCTCAGCGGCCGATTCGGAGACGACGCCTACGCAGTCGAAGAACTCATCGCCGAGCTCGGCGCAGCGTTCTGGTGCGCACAGTCAGCGATCGCACCGGCCACGCGCCACGACCACGCCAGCTATCTGGCGCACTGGGTGCGGGTCCTCAAGGAACACCCGCGCGTGCTGCTCACCGTCGCCGCCCGCGCACAGGCCGCGCTCGACTACCTCAACCAACTCGCCGGCGTGACAACCGCGGCCGCCACCGCCGACGCCGCATAGGGGACCGCTGCCATGATCGACCTTTGCAACGCCCGAGTGAACGCATCAGCCACCGTGCACGGCTGGGCCGCCGGACACCATTACCGGTGCGCCTGGCTCGTCGAGTGTCTCAACAGACACACCGCCGACGACTGGGGCGACATCGACCCACACGACCAAGCCGCCAACACACGCGCCATCACCAACAGCGACGGACGCATCATCTCCGCCTACCCCGTCCCCGCCCACCTCGTCGGCGGCAACCCCGACCCAACCGTCTGGGTCATTACCGACGACCTCGACCAACCACCCACCACCACAACGGTTCTGTTTCCGAGCGACTACTGATCCGCCGCCGGCTGTCGCCTCGGCCGATCGCAGCGACATACCGCGGCAGTGGGTGACGTGACCGGCCCTTCGGGCCAGGTGCCGTGGGCAGCTGGACCGTCAGCCGATCTGCGTTGCCACCTGCAGCCGCGATCGCTGATAGTCGAGCATCGCCCGACACTCGAACTCGCGGCGGGTCGGCTCGGCATCCAACGAAGCGTCGCTCGGCGATGCGAACGGTCCCGTGACGATGATCCCGTCCCCGGCATGGTGCGTGTACCAGCCGAACCAACGCTGCACCGGATCGTGATACGAGCCGAACTCGACAACATCACCGAAATGCAACACCTGCGGAACCCACCCCCGCCCACCCGGCGCCACGGGCCACAACGAACGCCGCCAACCGAATGGATCAGTCGCGTCAGCGTCCAAAGTCGCCGCCCACAATGGGAACCGCACCTCGCCGGCGAAGGGATGATCGAGCACCACCCCGTTCACGAGACGCAGCACCACCAACCTTGGCATCGAATCCATCGCACACCTCCTCACGCGTCGTACACATCAACAGCGGGGAAGCCGAGACTCATTGTAGCGGCCGACGTCCGGTCGATGAACGTAGGTATCAGCAGCGAGGCACCCGGAGCCCTTCACCCTCGGCAGGAGGGAACAGGGGACAGTCGACGCGACGAACAACGCTTCAACGATACGAAACTCGGGCATGGCGCACCACGACGACGAGCTCGAGCAACGCTCCACGCCGGAGTTGTTCGCGCTGTACCGACAAATCCTGCGACAACTACGTACTCGTGGTGTGGTGCGCACCGAGAACGCCCCGGCCGGGGACTACGCAGAGTTCCTCGTTGCAAGCGCTCTCGGTGGAACGCTGGCACCAAACTCCGAGAAGAGCTTCGACGTGCTGGTGGGTGATCTCCGGATCCAAGTAAAGGCGCGTGTTCTCTCCGACCCGCCAAAGTCGGGCCAGCTCCAGCTATCGCCCTTCCGGTCCTTCGACTTCGACGAGGCGATCATCGTTCTGTTCGACGATCTCGACTACGGAGTACGCCAAGCAGTCAGAGTTCCGGTCGACGCTGTGCGAGCGGTCGCATTGCACAATCAACACGTCAACGGGCACATCGTTCACGCACGTCCTGCGTTGCTATCCGCGTCGGGAACAACCGACATCACGTCGCTGCTGAAAGCGGCGACCTAGCGGGCCGAGAGCCTCCGACCGGGCCGCCACTCGCGTTCAGCGGCAGAGACGGTGGCCACCGAATGCGTGAAGTGCCTTCAGATCAGAGCTCGACCGACAGCCCTTCACGACCGAGAGGTTCCGGATGCGAGGCCAGCTCGCTGAGGTCGGCGCGGAGGCGCGAAAGGTGGAGCGAGAGTTCGCCGTCGCCAGTGAGATCACGGGTCCGTTCGATCGCCCAATCGAGCTCGCCTGGTTGGTTGGCGTGGCTCGCCCATCCCTGTAGTGCCGTCTCGGCTTCAGCGAAGGTGCGGGCGATGCCGAGCACGTGCAGATCGGCGTCGTCACGGCGGGCCGCGTACACCTCGCCGGTGCCGGTGTTCCAGGCGATCCGCCACTCGACGCCCGGTTCGCGAGTTGAGGTCCAACGTTGCCCGTAGTCGACCTCGGGGCTGCTCCGACGCGGGTTCCGGGCGAACCACTCCTCGACTGGGCTCGTTCCGGTCACGACAGCACCTCGCCGTTCACCAGTGCCGCCGGTGCGCGACGTGTCGGGACGGTGCCGGCCGGCTTGGAGCGGCCGGCGCGCAGCGCGGCGAGTTCGACTCCGACGAACGCTGCGACCTGTTGCTCGTCAAGCCCGAGTTCACCGAGACGGACAATGCAGGCACCGATCGTCTCGACCACTTGCGTGCGCTCGTGATCAAGCTCCGCCAAACGCGAAATTGCGCGCTCTACCGAGCGCAGCAGATCTTCCTGTTCGCCGAGCCGATCCTTGGCCCAGTTCCGCAGCGAGCTCACCGCTTCTGATCGCATCATCGACCTCCCGAGAGTCGAGCCCGCCCAGCGCGTCCTCGACGCAGAGTCACCCCACCCCTCGAGAATCCGTCGCGCGTCACGACCTGCGACCAACCGCACTCAGCGGCGAAGCCGCCGGCCCACCTCGGCGATCAACTCACCGTCGGACACCGCAATCAGCGACGGCGTCGCGAACGCCGCTGACGCCCACGCGGGAACCGGCACCTCTGCCGTCGGGGTGACGAGGTCGACCACCGACACGCCCAGCGTGATCGCGAACACGACGAGAACATCGATGGTCAGGTGCGTCCGACCAAGCTCGAGCGCCGACACCTGAGCTTGCGTCAGCGACACCCCCTCGAGCAGCGGCGCCACTCGCTGACCGAGCTCTGCCTGCGACCACCCGCAACACCGCCGGCCTCGTCGAAGATTCGCAGCCGCAGTGTGCGACATGAACCCGTCGCGCACCATCGACGCAACCCGACCCGACCGACCGCTGCGACCGCTCCTCGAACGTCCCGTGTCCGTGTGCGACATGACCGCTGTCTCGATTCCCGAGCCCGCACGCTGCGCGCTCGCTCACCGAACAACCCCACCCCGTCCACCACACGAACGAATCACGTCGGTCAACGCGTTCCCGACCGCAATCGCGCCGTGTTCCCGATCCGCGCCCGAAATCGCCGATCAGAATGCACAGATTACGACCCAAGGGTGAACAGGCGTCGCGACCGCATCGCCAGCGGGGTGGGGTGCGTCGGTGCACCATGCTGTCGATCGCCAAACTCCGAGTCGGCCAAGAGGCCTACCACCTGTCCGGGGTCGCCCAATCCCTCGACGACTACTACACCGGCGCCGGCGAATCTGTCGGCCAATGGCTCGGCGGGGGAGCCGCACGACTCGACCTGACCGGCGACGTCCGCCCCGACGATCTGCGCGCCGCGCTCGCCGGACTCGCCCCCGGCACCGGCGGTCTTGACCCGAACGGCAACCAGCTCCGCACCTCGGCACGGCGCGTCCCGGGGTTCGATCTGACGTTCAAACTGCCGAAGTCGGCCAGCGTGCTGTACGCCGTCTCCGACGATCCCCGCGTCCAAGGTGCGATCATCGACGCCGGCGAGACCGCCGTCCGCGAAGCGGTCGCCTGGCTGGAACGCGAAGCAATCCGCGCCAACCGTGGATCGCACAACAAGGCGTGGCTCGACAAGCAACAAGCCCTCGACCCAAACAACACGACCCAGTGGCGGCCACAGCGGATCACCACCCACGGCGTCGTCGCAGCAGGTTTCCGTCATCGCACCTCACGCGCCGGTGACCCGCTGCTGCACTGGCATGTGCTCGTCGCCAACCTCGTCGAAGGCAACGACGGACGCTGGTCGGCGTTCGCTCACCCGGAGATCTACCGCTCCGCCAAGACCGCCGGCCAGATCTTCCAGGCTGTCGCCCGCCGCGAACTCACCGCCAGTCTCGGTGTCGACTGGGTCCGTGGCCGTCACGTGCAAGAAGTCGCTGGCGTGCCCTCGCATCTGCTCGAGGTGTTCTCGAAACGCCGCGCCGAGATCGAATCGTGGCTTGCTTCGAACGGTCGAGCCGACACCCCGCAGGCCGCGCAGGATGCCACGTTGGCGACACGGCGGGGCAAGCCCGAACGCGAAGGCGAGCGGCTCGATGCAGGATGGAAACGCGAAGCAATCACCGAAGGGTGGGGCCCGGACCAGGCCGAGCGGCTGATCGTCCAAGCCACCCAGACCGTCGCCACCGACCCAGTGGGTGAGGTGTGGCGGCTGGCGGCGGTCGCGTTCGATGAGGCCGGAGATGCCGACCACTACGAGCGAACCGTCGAACCAGAGGAATGGATCGCCGATCTGCTCCGGCGAGAGCTCACCCAAACCTCGACCACGTTCACCCGCTTCGAGTTGACCGAAGCTGTCGCCGCCCGAATCGGAACGGGTGCGACGGTCGCCACGATCGATCGTGTCGTGGCCAGCGTCCTGGCCAGCGACCAAGTGATCGCGGTTCACGAACCGGACACACCAGCGCCACGCGGCCGCGCCCGCTACACCAGTCGCGACATGCTCAACATTGAGCAACGCCTCCTCGCGGCGTTCACCGCCACCGGCACCAACCAGCCGATCACCGCCGACATCGTCGAATCAGCGATCGCCGACCGGATCACGATCGGTGTCGATCAGGCGACGGCGGTGCGCACGCTGTGCGCCGCCACCGGACCGCTGGCAGTGCTCGTCGGGCCCGCGGGGACCGGCAAAACCTTCACGCTCGACACCGTCCGCGACGCCTACCAGCGCGCCGGCCACCAGGTGATCGGCGCCGCCCCATCGGCCCGGGCGGCGATCGAACTGCACGCCGGCGCGAACATCCCGTCACGCACCCTGCACTCGCTACTGGCAGCGTGGGAACGCGGCCACGAACAACCAACCCTCTCCACAGTGGTGGTCATCGACGAAGCGGGAATGACCGACGTCCGCCTCCTCGAACGAAGCATCAATCATGTTCGCGCGGCTGGGGGACGGGTGATCCTGGTCGGCGATCACCACCAGCTCCCCGAGATCGACGCCGGAGGCGGGTTCTCGGCCGCAACCACACGCACGAGCACCGTTGCGGAACTGACCGTGAACCGACGTCAGCACGCACCCTGGGAACAAGACGCCCTCGCCGAACTGCGCGCCGGCAACATCACCATCGCCGTGCGTGCCTACCTCGACCACGACCGCGTCACGGTCGCTGACGACCGTCAACAGATGGTCGAGATCGCGATCGACCGGTGGCAACAGGCCCGTAGCGATGGCCGCCATGTTGTGCTGCTCGCCGGGACTAACGAGCTCGTCGACGTCCTCAACGAGGCCGCACGCCGACAACTGGTCGACAACGGAGAACTCGCCGCCGACCTCGACGGGCACTACGGGCATCGCGGCTACCGGGTTGGGGAGCGGATCGTGCTGCGCCGAAACAGCGATCGGGCGCGCACCCTGGACGCCCAACAAGTCACCGTCGCCAACGGCCAAACCGGCACCGTCACCGGGATCGGCGACGGCGCGCTCTCCGTCATCCTCGACAACCACAGCACGGTCATCACCCTCGACGAGACCTATCTCGCCCGCGGTGGACGCGTCGACCATGCCTACGCCCTGACCACAACACGTGCCCAGGGCGGCACGTGGGAACAAGCGATCACCGTCGGCCTCGACGGCCTCTACCGAGAAGCCGCGTACGTCGACATGTCTCGCGGACAACACACCAACCTGCTCGTGATCACACGACCAGAAGCCGAACAGTACGACCTCCTCGCCCGCGACCCGCTCGAACGCCACGACCAACACGGCATACCGCTGCCGACCGAGGAACCCGGGACCATCGACGACGAACTCGTCGACACCTTCGAACGATCCCGCGCAAAGCACCTCGCCCACACCATCGACCCAAACGTCACCACCGTCGACGCCCTCGCCCGGCGACCGCTCGACCAGCTCGAAGCTCGCCTCAACCTGTGCCGACACATCGAACGCCTCGCCAACGAGCGCATCGGCGTCGATGCCACCGAACTCCGACATGCGATCGCCACAGCGTCGCGCACGGCTACCCACGCCGCCATCGGACAGACCGTCAAAGCACTCGACCGGCACAACATCGGCACGATCATCGGACTCGACGACACTGCCGGCCGCGTGCTCGTCGGGTTCTTGTCCGCCGACGGCAAGTGGGCCGAACGCTCACTCGCTTGGCAGGAAGTCGAGATCCTCGACGGACACGCGAACCCTCGCTCGCTGCCCGAGACTGCGCGCACGCGCCTCGCTCAACTCACCCACGCAGCCGACGCCACGCTGGCCACCTGGACCAGCTACCTCGCCTTCAACGGCATCGACCCAGGCGAAGCCGACAACGTCCAACAGGCCATCAGACGCGTCATCGAACGCGCAACGAACACCCTCATCGCCGACCAACCCCAATGGCTCACCCCCCTCGTCGGCTACCAACCCGCTGACCCGATCGGCACCCAGACCTGGACAACCGCCGTGCGCGACATCGCAACCTGGCGAACTCGACACCACAACACCGGCGATGACGCCGGCGTCCTGCCCGTGCTCGACGACGCGGCGCGTCAGGCGCGGGAAGCGCTCAGCACCCGGCTGGTCCACACCAAAGCCTGGCTCGACCACCGCGACCCGCCCACCGTCCTCTGGCCTCACCGACGCTCTCATCACGAACTTGGGGCACGACGGACCGAACTCGACCAGACCTTCGAGACCGCCCCGGCCGATCAACAACCCCTCATCGCACGCCTTCGTCGCGGCGACCCGCAACTGCTCGACGACACCGCCGAGGTGCTCAAGGCTGCCCTCGACCACCAGCACGCCCGCAGGCACTGGATCCTCGAACACTGGCCACACATCGTCGAGTACGCCGAGATCGCCAACACCCTCACCAACCAACTCTGGGGCCCCGACACAGCCGCCATCCTCAACAACCTCGTGCCGGAGACTGGATCCGCGCTCGCCGCAGCCGTTGCCGCCGACGAGCCATGGCTGCCAATCGCAATCGGCGGACTCGCGCCCCAATGGGCCACCGAGCTCGAACCCGACTCAGGGGTCCAACTCCATGCCATCGCGGACTACCGCCAACGTTGGAACGTGACCGGCAGCCAACCCCTCGGGACAAGCCCAGCTATCCCGGACCAGCTCGCCGAACACGAACACCTACGACAGCTGCTCACCCACGCACCAGAATTGCCGGTCGTCCGTGCCAACACGAGAGTCAGCATCGGACTGGATCTGCAGTAAGCGGGGGGTCACCTCTGCGTCTCCTAGTGTGACTTTGATGGAGTTCGCGGGACACAACAATGGCTGACGAGCTGGACGTATTGCTCGAGAAGGTCGCAGATCCCGGACTCCGCGCAGAGCTGCGCGCCGCAGTGGACAAGGTGCGAGCCAAACGCAGCTTCGGGCTGGTGTTCGAGGCGCATCTGCCCGAGCGCGTGCGCCTGCCCGAGTACCCCGTGCGCCGCGGGACCAAAGTGGTTCGCCGTGCCGACAAGAACAGCGGGCCGATGAAGGTGGAGGGCGTCCGGCGCGGCCAAGCAACCGTGGTGACCGACGACGGCACACGCGACACGGTTCCGTTGGACGACCTCGTGGTCGTGGCCGAGTTCGGCGAGCCGGTGTACCCCGGCCTCACAAGCGTGGGCAGTATCCAGCGCGGAGGCGACAAGCCGGCGCACTTGGTGATCAACGCCGAGAATCACCACGCACTGGAGATGCTGCAGTTCACTCATGCTGGCAAGGTGGACTGCATCTACATCGACCCGCCGTACAACACGGGCGCGAGAGACTGGAAGTACGACAACAACTACGTCGATGGCGACGATGCCTATCGCCACAGCAAGTGGCTGGCATTCATGGAGCGACGTCTGCTTCTGTCGAAGGAATTGCTCAACCCCGACGACTCGGTGCTCATCGTGACGATCGACGAGAAGGAGTTCCTGCGGCTTGGTCTGCTGCTTCAGCAGACGTTTCCGGGCAAGGATGTTCAGCAAGTGACAATCGTCACGAACCGCGCAGGCTCACCGCGCCCTGACCGGTTTACCCGGGTGGAGGAGTACGCGTTCTTCGTGTTCCTCGGTGAGTCCTCCGCTGCCAACTGGACTTCGAACCTCCTCGTTGAGAACGACAGTGGCAGCGAAGTGCCGACGGCCACCTTCTGGTTCTCTGCCGTCAGGGTAGGAAGCCGGAAAGCGCTGCGCAGCTACTACACGGAGACGACGTTGTTCTATCCCGTCCTGATTCGGTCGGACAACGGAGAACTTCACTCCGTAGGACCGCCTCTTCGCTCTGGGGAGGCGTTGGCGGAGTACCGAGCGCCAGAGGGAACCCAAGCAATCTGGCCGGTCTCGAATGGCAGAGAACAGACCTGGAGGTTCACCCGCGAGAAGATGGTGGAGTACCTCGCGAACGGAACCGCTCGGCTCGGGAGGCGGGATCTGACAACTGGGTTGAGACCCGTCACCTACCTCCGCCCTGGCACCGTTGCAGCGATCGAAGCCGGTCGAGTCAGGGTGACGGGGCGGACTGTCGAAGGCGCGCTCGAGCTTGCGAGCGACCCAAGTTCGATTCAGACCAAGCCGCCGGCGTCAGTGTGGAACCAGACGAGTCACTACGCCCGAGATCACGGTTCGAAGCTTCTTGCCCGGTTCGTCCCAGGTTCGGAGTTCCCGTTCCCCAAGTCTCTGTACGCGGAGGAGGACGCCATCCGAATCGCTGTCGGCAACAAGCCCGAAGCAGTGGTCGTGGACTTCTTCGCAGGGTCTGGAACAACAGCGCATGCGCTCATGCGGCTCAACCGGCAGGACGGCGGACGCCGCCAGGCGATCGTGGTGACCAACAACGAAGTGTCCGCGGACGAGGCGAAGTCGTTGACGATGCGCGGTCTTCGCGACGGAGATCCCGAGTGGGAAGCGTGGGGCATCTTCGAGAAGGTGACCCGTCCGCGAATCACGGCGGCCGTCACAGGACGAACGCCCGATGGCACGCTCGTCAAGGGTGATTACAAGTTCACCGATGAGTTCCCGATGGCTGAGGGTTTCGAGGAGAACGTGGAGTTCATGAAGCTCACGTATCTCGACCCCGTTGACGTCGAACTGGATCGGGCCTTCGAAGCGGTAGCGCCGATGCTCTGGCTGCGGGCCGGCGGGCAGGGATCGACGGTGGCCGAGCGGACCGACGCGGGCGGTGACCTCCTCCCGTTTGCTGTGGCGGATCGCTACGGGGTTTTGTTCGATCCGGATCGCTGGCGCGACTTCGTTGCAGCGCTGCCGGACACTGCGAGGACAGTGTTCGTGGTGACTGACTCGGCGGCTGTCTTCGCCGGCGTGGCCGAGAGCCTTTCGGCGGATCTGGCAGTGGTGCGCTTGTACGAGAACTACCTGACGACGTTCGCGATCAACCAGGGGCGGGTGTCGTGAAGTATCAACTGTTCGACTATCAGCGTGATGCAGCCCTCGGGTGCCTGAAGCAGCTTCGCCGCGGCCGGCGCGATTGGCAGGAGGACCGCAGCCGGTCAAGCTTTGCGCTGTCGGCGATCACCGGTGCTGGCAAGACTGTGATCGCGACCGCCGTGATTGAAGCGATGCTGCACGGCTCCAGTGACCTCGGCGTCGATGCCGATCCGCGGGCGACGTTCCTTTGGGTGACCGACGACCCCGCGCTGAACCGGCAGACACGCAACAAGATGTTGGCCGCGTCCGACCTGCTGCAACCCAGCCGGCTCGCGATCCTGGACAACGACTTCCTCGACTCGACGCTGTCGGGTGGGCGGGTGTACTTCCTCAACATCCAGAAGCTGTCGAAGAACGCTGGTCTCGCTCAAGGTGGGCGCAACCTTCGCCAGTACTCGTTCTGGGAGGTGATCGCCAACACGATCAACGGCGGTACTACCGACCTGTACGTGGTGCTCGACGAGGCCCACCGCGGCGTGAAGCCGGCGACTGACCGCAAGACCATCGTGCAACGCATCATCGCCGGCGCTCCCGGGTCGCACGCTGCCGTTCCGCTGGTGTGGGGCATCTCGGCGACCATTGCGCGGTTCGCGACGGCGATGGACGGCGTCGCCGATCGCACGAACTATCCGCACGTCGAGGTCGATGTCGATCGGGTTCGCGCCTCCGGGTTGATCAAGGACGAGATCGGCCTGGACGAGCCCGACGAGAAGGGCGCGTTCGGTTCGACCCTCCTCCGCGAGGCCGTACGGTCTGCCCTCGACTACGACCGTCGCTGGCGCGATTACGCCACCGAGCAGAACTCGCCAGAGGTGCTGCCAGTGCTCGTCGTGCAGGTCGCCGACAAGGCGAGTGACGCGCACCTCACCGAGATCGTGAACGTGATCGACTCGGAATGGACGGCACTCGGACCAGGCGCAGTAGCGCATGTGTTCGGTGAGCACGAACGTCTCCATATCGGGGGTCGTGCCGTCGACTGGGTAGCGCCTGAATCGATCGAGAACGATCACGCCGTTCGCGTCGTGCTGGCGAAGACGGCTATCTCGACCGGATGGGACTGCCCGCGTGCCGAGGTGCTCTACAGCGAACGTCCCGCAGCGGATGCCACCCACATCGCTCAGATCATCGGCCGGATGGTGCGTTCGCCGCTGGCCCATCGCATCGCCACCGACGACGCCTTGAACACCGTCGCGTGTTACCTGCCCAAGTTCAATCGCGACGCGCTGCATGCCATCAAGGACGAGCTCGAAGGCAACGGTAAGAGCGGTGCGGAGGGTCGCGTCGGCGCAACGGTGGTGCGCGCGCCGAAGGTGTTCGAACGCAACTCACACGTGCCGGCGGAGGTGTTCGACGTGATCGAGGCCCTGCCGTCGTTGCCCGCCCCCGATGCGTTGGCCAACCCGTTGCGACGTGCCAAGGAACTCACCCGCCTGCTCACCGACAACATCAGCGGCACTGCCCTGCTCGCGGCTGCTGGCCAGCGCCTCACCAAAGCGTTGAATGCCAAGCTCGACGGACTTGCCGCCCAGCACGCGGAGGCGGTTGCTGCCAACGTGCAGAACATCGAGCACGCCGACCTGGCCCGCGGTCGCTACAGCTTCGACGGCAGCGGCTTCCGCTACGAGACCTACCAAGTCGCCACCCATGCCACCGACCTCGAGCGGGAAGTGCGCAAGATCATCCGCTCCGTCCGCGAAGGCGTCGGGATGGACTACTGGCAGCACAGAGCCCGCCTTGCCGGCGCCGACGCCGACCCGATTGACGTGGCCGTCGAGGTCGCCGCGCTCTTCATGGTGCCCGAGGTGATCGGCGAGGTCGAACGCGAAGCAACGCTCTGGGTGCAACATCGCCTGGCCGACTATGCCGTCGACATCAAGAACACCACCGGAGCGACCCGCGACGCCTTCCGACGAGTCCAGGAGCAGACTGCTCGGCCTGAGGCCGTCACCGTCGATCTGCGTCAGAACCTGACCGCCGCCACACGCAAGGCAGGGGGCGACGACCTGCCCACCTACACCGGTCACCTCTACGCCGATGCCGGCGGCTACTTCCCGGCAGACCTGAACTCATGGGAACGCGCCGTGCTGGAGACGGAAGCCGCCCGGCCGACCTTCGTCGCCTGGTATCGAAATCCCGCACGCCCAACTCCCGCCTCGCTGCGAATCGCCTACCAAGACGACAGCGCAGCGTGGGGTTCGCTGCAGGTCGACTTCCTCGTGGTGTCACGTCGAGGTGACGGCACGCTCGGCGTGTCGATCATCGATCCCCACGGCGACTACCTGGCCGACACCCGCCCGAAGCTGCAGGCGCTCGCTCGGTACGCCGAGCTCTACGGCGACCACTACGTGCGTATCGAGTCGATCGTGAAAGTCGGGGACCAGCTTCGAGTGCTCGACCTCCACGACCCAGGAATCCGCGCAGAGGCGATGGAGTTCGACGGCGCCCAGGTGTCGGCACTGTACGAAGGCAGCCACGCCCGCGACTACAGGTAGCGCCGCGAGGCAGGTGGCCGATCGTCCGACAACCGGGCGTCGCCACAGTTCGGACCGATGTGTGCCGCGGCAAGGGAGAGACGTTCATGGCCGGTGCGCAATGAGATTGTGTGAGAAGGAGCCGGATCGCGAGTCCGTCCGAGGCAGCCTGGATCTCAAGTCGGGTGGGCCCACGTACAACCCTCGTTGTACTGGTCAGACATCTGCCGCACCCAGTGTGTGAGCGCGGTGTGCAATGCATGTGCCGACGTCGACTGCTCGTCGTCGGCGTCGGGAGGGTTGTGCAGGGCCAGTTGTTCGAGCGCGGTGCGTAGTGCGTCGGGGTCGTCCCACGGCAGATCGTTTTGGTCAACTTCGGTGGGGTACTCGCTGTATCCCGCCACGAGCGCACCGATGTGCCATCGGAGCGCCTCCTCCAGCGCGTCGTAGACGGTGAGGCCGGGGCGGTGGCCTCGCGAGAGGTAGTCGACGGCGGATACCACGTCGAGCCACACCTGGCTTGACGAGCGGCGGTCTCGGTCGAGGGCTCGGTTCATGTCAGAACTCCGGTTGTGCGTGGTTTGCGAGCATTGGCGGGTCCAGTGATGGGACTACGAGATTGGCGAGTTGCGTCGCGAGGTCGTTGATGCCTGTTGCGGTCGGCAGTGGCAGTGCCTCTCGCAACCCCGCCCGGGTTGTCAGGTCGATGACGGGTGCGAGCGGGGTCGGCGACTGGTTGAAGTGACGTTCTGCGAGGGCGTCGACGGTGGCGGTGTCGCCGCTGCAGGCGATGGTCAGCGCTTCGATTGCGGTCGTCGGGTGGGTGCCGGCGTCGGCGAGGAGTTGGGCGGCGGTGTCGGGGTCGAGCCCGTAGCGTTCTCCGAGCGCGGCGAGGTCGTCGGGTTGCGCATGACGGGCGGAGTACGCGTATGCGGCGATCGGGTCCTCGACGATCGTGACGACTGCGACTGCGAACGCGTCGGGTGTCGGGGCATGGGCTGCGAGCTGTCGGACTGCGGCGTCAACGGGCATGCCTGCTTCGAGCAAGGTCGCGGCGGCGAGTTCCCAGGTGTGCGGGCGAGCGTCGAGACTGCGAAGCACCTCACGGGGGTGAGAGGCGAGCATCTCGGCTGGTGTGCAACCCGCTTCTCGGAGTTCCACCACGGTGGCGCCGAGCATCTGGCCGGCAACGACTCGATCGACATCCCACAGCTCGTTGAGGGCACGCACACCGTCGGCGATCGGCAACCCGATTGTCGGTATCAACGCCGCCACCTGACCGGCGTCGACGTGCTCGTGGGCCAACACGGTGATCGTGGTCGGTGGTGTCAACACACCAGTAGCGCCGAGCAACTCGCTGAGGTCGGCGGCCTGAACTGTCGGGTCGGCAAGGCGGGCACGATCGGCTGGATCGAGGCGGTGGCCGATGACGTCGACGAGCAGCTCTCGTGTGAGTGTGCCTGCGGCGGCCGCGTCGTGGATGAGTTCGTCGGCGAGCTGCGGGGCCTGGGCGGCGAGCTGCACAATCGTTCGCCGGCCTTCGGTCTCGGCCGCCGACTTGGCTGCGGCGCTGTTGGCTGCGAGTGGGAGCTGACGGATGTCGGAGTCGGCGAGCACCCAGCTGTCCCACCGCCCGCCAGGGCCTGGCGCGACAACCAAGCGGACACGATCGGTGAGGTCTCGTTGTTCGGACCGTTCGTCACGACCGAGGGTCAGCGGCTGCCAGTTGGAGTGCTGACGGTCGAATACACCGCTCGCTGCTCGCCGTGCGGCCGGTGGGAGCACGGTCGCGGCGAGCGTCGGATATCGATCACTCACAACCGCACCGACTGCCTTCTGCGCGGCCACGAAGTTGGATGCCTCGCCTTCGTCGAGCAGGCCGCGCCGACCGGACGCCGGGCGGGTGGACTCGATCCGCCATCGGGCGCCTTCGCTAGTTTCGTAGACGCCGAGGTATCCGGTGTCGGAGACGCGCATGAATCCGGCTCGGCCGACCGCGTCGGGCATCCCGCGGGCCGCCCATTCGATCGCGGTGTACGGCCCGGCTTCGACCCACACGCCCACCGGCAGGGCGGCGACGTCGGCGGGTGCCAGGTAGTTGCGGCGGCCCGGTGCCACGGTGCGGTCATCGGCGATCGCCATCCGCGGCAAAGGGGATGCCGAGAGGTCAACCTCCGCGATCTGTGAGAACGCCTGAACGAGCTGCTGGGCCGCTCGACGGGTGTCAGCGAGCAGCTCCCAGCGGATTCGGCCGCGCACATGGATCGGGTCGAATGTCGGGAGTGGCCCGTCGGCGTGACCGACGCGGTCGGCGGCCAGCCACGCGGCCTGGCGACACAACGCCGGGCGAAGTTCCGGTCGGCGGCCACCGAGCGGCACCCGACCGGCAGCGTCGACCAACTGGTCCCATGGGTTCTTCACCGTTCGCGGGGTTCGACCGGTGAGTCGACCGATCGATTGGCGGACCAGCTCGGTGTACTCGGCGTCCCCTACGGCGCCACTCAGTCCGGCCGGGAGGGTTGGCCATGCCAGTTCGCCTGGTGGTGGGCGGCGGGCGAGTTGTTCCTCGGCGAACACCACTTCCCACTTGTGTTTACCCACGGCTCGAACCGTGTGTTGACCGTCGCGGCTGCGCGGCGACGCCGTGGCGACCGGAACTTCAACCGGGGCACGGACCGGGAGCCCGTGCTCGCCGGCACGAACAGCGCACGGGCGGCCGTGCTCACGCGATGGGACGAGATCCCACGTGGCGACACCGGCGACGGGCGTGGCGATCCCGTAGGAGGCGAGCAGCACCTGGTTGCGAGCCGAGTAGTCCTGCCATTGCCCGCAGCGTTCCAGCACCGACGCCCACGCCTCCGGGCTCGTCAGCGTGGCCGTCGCCCACCGGTCGAGATGGATGAGCATTGGGCCAGGATCGTCGTTCGGGAATTCGATGCGGGTGGCGACACGAACCATGCGCGCACGGTCTCAAATCGGGTTCCCGGCAATGTTCCCGACGATGTTCCCGATCACGTTCCCGATCCGGGTTCCTTGGCGCATTTCGGCCAGCACACCATCACTTCTCGGTTGTTCAGAACGCGGACGGAGCCGGCGTTCGGCGCGATCGGGTCGGTGCAACGCTCGCACCGCCCGGCGACCCTGTTGACGGCCCGCAGACCCGCGCCAGAGGCGTTGTCATCGACAGCCACCGTCGGCTCGACGGTGTCGGGGGTGTCGGCGGAGGCGACGGTTTCGAGGTCCATCGTCAGCTGGCCGTTACCGTTCGCACGCCGTGGACGGGCACTGCCACCTGCGTTCTGCGGGACCGGCCCGGTTTCAGGTCGGGGCAAACGGCTCCGGGAGAACTCGAGTGTCGAGGCGTCCAACACCGGCCCGGACACTTCGGCGGCGTTGGCAGTCAGCGGGCACGTGACGACATCAGGGCGGGTACTCGGGAACAGGTCGCGCAGTCGACGCTCCGTCCACCACCGAACGGCACGCAGGTGGATCGGGGGGAGCGTGCCGTGCAGCAACACCGCCTCACCAGGAACCATCGTGCGAACGAGATGGTTCGGCACCAGTTCTTCGCGCTGTTGGGATTCCGAGATCGACCGGCGACCACGCCCGCCGCCCGACCACACGTCGGCCGACCAAGATCGGCGGGCGACGTGTTCGCTGCCGGTGACGGTATGCAAGTAGCGCAGCGTCGCGGCGTCGTCGATCCCAGCGAAGAACACCTTCGATCGGTGCCCGCCCAGCACGGTGTCGGCCAGCGATGCGTAACGGTGCTGAATCTGGCTCAGGCTCTGCCAACAGGTCACGTAGAACGCCCCGAGCGCGGCGATCGTCGACACCTCGCCGGGCAGCCAACCGAGCTCCAGCTGGCCGGTCTCGTCGATCAGGAACAGCACCGGCTTGCTCAGCTTGCGGCCGGCAATGTCCCACGTGTGGATCGAATCCTTCAACTCGGCCAATAGCCCGCCCAGCACCGGTGAGAGCCGCTCGAACTCGGTCTGCGGTGCCGCCAGGTACAACGTGTTCGACCGCCCATCACCGCCACCCATCAACCACTCCAAGTTGATGAACCGCGGGGACTGCTCCCACTCGTCGCCGAGGTCGTAGAACTGGCGAGGATCAGTGGTCGCCGAATGCGCCACCGACGGCTCCAACCACGGTTCGACCGCAAGCCGAGCGGTCGCGTAGATCGACGAACGAATCCGGTCGTCCTCACGCGACAGACCAATGAACGCCGACGCAGCGTGCCTCGCCATCAACTGCACGCGGGGCGGCTGATCGTCCTCCAGACCCCGACGAAGCAATGCGTTGATCACCGGGTCAGTCGCCATCGCCACAGTCGACACCCACGTCGCGATCTGCTGCATGTTCACCGGCTCGGCACCATCAGCGCCCTCCAGCGCGACAAGCTGCGACAAGCCGGCGACGCACATGAACGACCCCAACAAGCTCTCGCCATGCTTGGCCCAATAGTCCGCCCCAGTCACCCCATTGCGCGGGATCGCCTGCGCCAACGCACGACCGGTACGCAGCGCCTCGCCCGCTGTTCCCACCCGCTGCAACGGTGACCAACGCGCCGACGGCAAACCCGTCGACGCCGCCGGATCGAACACCGCCAACTCGCCCTTTTCGGCGCGAGCCGCAACCGTCACGTCGTACAGGTCGCGCTTCACCGATACCACTACCGCCGGGCCATCCCACGTCGCCACAGCCGACGCCGCCAACGCCGTCTTGCCCGACCCCGTCGGGCCGATCAAGGCCACCGACCCTCTCGAACCCTGCCGGACGGCGGCTCTGCCCGACAACGCGTTCCGCTCGCGATCCTCGGTTGCGAGGACTCGCCCCGACCCCGCGTGACGACCCAGCAACATCCGACCCGTCGGTGGCACCAGACCATCAACCCGCAGCGGAAGCACGTCGCCGCGACCAGCGATCCGCGCGTCCAACGGCTGACCGAACCGTGCCCGTCCGGGCGTCGTCGTACGTCGCCACATCACAACCGCTGCCGTCACGACGGCCACCGTGGCGAGCCCCACCGCAGCAGTGCACGCCCAGTAGGCGCCGGTCGATGGAAACCCGGTCGCCAGGTCACCCCACGCAGCCGAAGGCGATTCGCCACGCGCCAGCCGGACCGTGACGCGCAACCAATCGGCAAGACCCCCTCCGACGCGCCCGCCGGAGAACCACGCCGCCAGCCACGCACCTCCCGCCGTGACGAGACCCGCCCCGACTGCGACCCCGCTAGCGGCAACGACCGCCAGCTCGAGCCCGGCACCGGGAGGCTCGGCACGCTCCCGAGCCATCACAGGGCATCCATCGGGAACAGAAACCCCTGATCGGGAACCGAATCGGGAACCTGACCGGGAACATCGCCGGGAACCCCAAATCGCACCATCGCCTCCGACAACCCAGCGCCCAGGAGGCCACCATGTATCTCAATACCCAACTCCGAGCTCTCGAGCAGAACCTCGCCGACCAACCGCTCCCACGCAACTGGCCCGCCGACCACCCGGCGTTCTACGGAGTCGGCAACATCGGCGCGCTCATCGGAGCGCTGCGCGACTTCACCCACCAAGACCGTGCGGACAGGATCGTCCTCGCCTTGCTCGACATGCCCGTCGGCCGACGACCCCACGCGGAACCCAACACTGTTCTGCTCATCGCGCTGTCCAGCAGACTGCGCGCCGCACATCGTGGTATGCCCGCCGAGTCCAGGGACGATCTTCTCGCGGACCTCGCCGCCCTGCTGTGCGAGCCGGGCCTCGCGGTCAGTCTCGAAGGGCGCGGCCGTCTGTGCGAGGTACTCACCCGACGCGCCGGCCGCCGCCACCAACGCCGCCACGCCACCCGCCAACGCCATGCCGACCACTTCACACCCACGGACGCCCACCACTTCGACTGGATGATCGGCACCAACCTCCACGGCGAACAGGAGGACACGATCGTCAACCGGCTGGCGCTCGCCGACTTCCGAACGGCCGTCAACGACGGCATCGACCGAGGCGAGATCAGCCCCACCCAGTGGACCCACTACATCAACGGCGTCCTGATCCCCGCGCTCGACCTCCCCGAACCGCCAGCGAAGCGGAACACCCGGATCAACATCCCCCGCGCCCGACACAGCGTCGCCAACCACATCCACCAAGCGCTTGCCGCGTGATCTCATACACCGACAGACCCCACCCTCACTAACACCACGCCGCGACGACGAGCGTTCGGTTGGCTGACCAGGGCACCCAGGCACGGGAGCTGGCTCTGCATCGCAGATAGTCGGGACGCGCCGTTCAGCCGCCTTGGTGTAGGACGCTGCAGTAGGTGAGGACGCGGGGTGGGGTTGACAGAATTGCCTGTTGACATTCATGTCGGAATATCCGACAATGAATGTCCTGAAGAGTGACATCGCCGCCAAGGGTGGAATCGCCCCGCCCAAGCCGAGGAGGCCCCCCGCGCACCCTGCGGCGGCGCCGTTGGCGGCTGTCCGCACCCGTTCCGTCACGGAGCTGGAAGGTGATCTGACCGATCTGTTGCGTGCCGCTCAGCCGACGTGCGCGCTCACCGAGGTGGCTGCTGATGGCAGCCCCCGGGTGCCCAGTCTTGTGTCGGTGTGGCTGCTCAGCCAGGTCGGCAACGCGGTAGGCCGGCCGAAGTTGGTGAATCTGTCGAGGGTGCGCCGGGAGGAACTCCGCAGTATCGGTGGCCTCGCCCGTCTCGTCCATCGCACGCTGCACCCTGTGCCAGCGGAGGCGAAGGCGTCATGATCGCGCTGCCGATCGTGGCTTCGGTGAGTGAAGCGTGGACGCTCGCGCTCGAACGAGTCGTAGCCGAACCCGGTGGGCGTCTCGTACACCTCGTGTCGACCGTCGCCGACCCTGGTGCCGAGATTCCTGCGGTGCGCGGTGTGCTCGACCTGGCTCTCGAGGCGGCGGACAAGCAAGCCGTTGACACGGTCGCGGGAACGATCTTCCCATCGTCGCTGTACACGGACCCGGAGTACGGCTGGATGCCGGGTATCGCCGTCGACAAGGAGGCTGAGCTCGACGCCGCGGCCGATGCGCTGTACGCCAACTACCTCGACATGTTGCCGTTGCTCCTGACGGCGTCAGGCAACAACCGCGGCACCTACTTCGGTCGGATGGTGAGCTGGCCAGGCAAGGCCGCAGGTGGCCCCAACCAACTTGCAGATCGAATCACCGCCCTGCGCAGCGAGCACCGCGCTGGCCGGCAGCGCAACAACACGCTCGATGTTGACGTAGCGGCCGATTCGCAGGCGATGTTGCGTGGCGTGCAGGTCTACGCGGCGACTGACAAACGCCGGCGCGGGTTTCCGTGTCTTACGCACATCGACCTGACGCTCCATGACGGCCGTCTGCATTGCATGGCGGTCTATCGTCACCAGTACTTGGTCGAGAAGGCCTATGGAAACATGCTCGGCCTGTCCGCGTTGGTGCAGTTCCTCTGTCAGCAGAGCGGCTACGAACCGGGCGAGCTCGTCGTGCACGCCACGATGGCCGACGCGCAACGGGGTGACTTTCCGGGGGTTGCCCGGCTCGCTGCTGATGCCCGCGCCGCCCTTGACGCCGCAGCCGCTGATGACCTCGGGGACGAGTCGTGACGGGGTCACCGGTTGCAGCGCTCCGCTCGGTGTGGAGTGCATCCATCGCATCGCTCGGAACGACCGCTGGCGCCGGCGTCGACTTGGTCGAGCTGGCAGCGTTCACGAGCCTGCACGCAACGGGCGGATCGGCATTTCTCGACAACGGGTGGTCGAGCGGGGAGCAGCGCGACGCGCATGGGTCAGTCGAACGGCTCGCCGCCCGATGGGCAGCCAAGGAAGCGGTTATGAAGGCGCTGCGATGCGGGATCGGCGACCTGGACCCGCTCGATATCGAGATCCTGACCGAACCGGATGGCGCACCGCGCGTGGTGCTGCATCGCAACGCCGCTGACGCCGCCGCCGCACTGGGTGTGCGCCGCTGGCACGTCTCGCTGTGCCACGAAGACGGGTGGGCCGCCGCGATAGCGATCGCGGACCGACACGAGCCGGCAGCCGGCCCTACGCAAACACACGAGGGGAACGAAGATGCCTGAACAGACCGGTGGACGACGTCGCATTGAGGACGCTCGCGCCGCAACCGAGGGTCCAGCAGCGGACGCGACTGAAGAAGCGGCGCTCGGCGCACGCTTGAAAGAGGCCCGCGAGTACATCGGCCTTCTCCAAGAGGACGTCGCGACAGTGTTGGGCATTCCACGTACCAGCGTCCACGCGCTCGAAGCGGGCAAGCGCAAGGTCACCGGGTTGGAACTGCGACGACTGGCCCGCTTGTACCGACGCCCCGTGGGGTGGCTGCTCGGCGAGGAAGAAGTCAAGCTCGACGACGCCGAACCGCTGTTTCGCGCCACCGCCACCCTGTCGGAAGAGGACAAGGAACAGGTGCTCCGCTTCGCCGAGTTTCTCGCCGCCGCAGGTAAGCCCGGCGGCGGCGGACGCCGTACGGCGCGCGGGACCTCCCCCAGAGAGGACCAGTAGCACGTCATGGCACAGCAAGGAGCACGTTGGCAGCGACGCATCCAAGCCGCGGAATCCGCCGGCCGCCTGCTCGACGAGCTGTCCGTCGACCAGACCGAACAGATCGACGTGTTCGGCATCTGCGAAGACCTCGGCCTTTGGCTCGCGTTCCTGCCGCTGGACAACCTCCTCGGTGCCTTCGTTCCTGAAGGCGTCGGCGGCGTGCTCGTTACCACGCAACGCCCGATCCCAATCCAGCGCTATACCGCCGCGCACGAAATCGGTCACTGGCGACTCGACCATGGCCACGGTGTCGCCCTCGACGGCGAAGAGCACGTTCTCGGCGCAACGACCGTCGAACGCGAGCAACTGGCGCAAGTGTTCGCCGGCAACCTCCTCATGCCCCCGCCGCTCGTGTTCGGCGTACTCGACCGCCTCGGCCTCGGCAGCGGCGCGATCCAACCGGAGCATGCCTACGCCGTTGCGAGGGAAGCCGGCGTCAGCTATGAGGCAGCGGTGCGACAGCTCACGAACCTGGAGGTCATCAGCGGCGACCAAGCAACGAGCCTCCGCGGGCACCGACCCCTTCAGGTGAAGGCCGACCTTGCCCTCGGTCGCCGCCCAGTCAACGGCTATGCCGACGTGTGGCCGGTCAACGAGGACTGGGATGACCAGCTCCTCGCGCTACGAGTCGAGGACGAGGTGGTCATCTCACTTCCCGAGAACCGCAGCACCGGCTACCGCTGGATGCTCCCCGATGAGCGCCAGCGAGTCGAGACATCAGCGGCGCCCCCACCGGCGAATGTCCAGACACCGGAAGCCGTCGATCGGCGCGTCGTCGCGGCGTTGCGAGCGCGGTTCGCGACGAACTCGACGTCTGGCCAGTACGCACGGGCTCCGGGCGTGGTGCTCGACCGCCTTCGCGCGGCTACCGGCGCGGCACAGGGACAGCTCCCATCGGTCGTCGGTGCCGAAGTCGTCGGCGACGAGTACCTGCCTGCGAGGGCATCCTGGCTGCCATCTCGCCAGGTTCGAAGGAGTCGCCTGGCGCAACACGCCGTGCCGGCGGCTGGAGACGTGACGGGGCGGTCGAGAGATAGTGATGAGCCGGTCGTTGCGGGTACCGGGCGGCGACTCCTCGGCGTGCGTTTCGCTCAACCCGGCCCGGCAACGTTGCGCCTGCAATACAGGAGTCCCTACAACGACGACGAGCCGATCGAGGAATACGTCCTGCACGCACTCGTCGAACCGCGCCACGTTGGCTTCTCCGTCGACCAACTGGCAACCGATCTCGACGAGCCTTGGACGGCTCAGGTGCGGCAACGCCACCTTGAGCGGCCACTGGATCCGCTCGAGGACGACGAACAGCTCGACGCCGTGACCGACACCGACAATCCGGCCTGACGGCAGGTCCGAGACGATCCCGATGCCGAGCAATTCCACACGCCGCGCCGCGAGCCTGCTGCTCGCCCCAGTCGACCTGCGACATCTCCTCACCCCCGACGTCCGCGCCCAGGGACCGCGACCGCTGTGCCTGCCATTTTCGGTGTCAGCGGCGCATGAAGCCGCACGCGCGACCGCGGCCGCCATACCGGCAGAGGCGCTGGCAGTCGAGCCGCTATGGCAGCACTGCGTCCATGGGGGAGTAGCCAGCCACGACGGCACGACTCTCCATGCGGTCGCCACCGCCGCCGGCGGCACCGGCCAGACCCTCGCGACGATCTGGCCATACAACGAAACGCTCGGCTCAGGCACGGAACCAACGCCGGCCTCCGCAACCGTCGGCTCGTTCAACACCGCGGAGCTCTTCGACGTGCCGCTCGCACACGACGGCGTCGAGGACGACCTCGAGGCCGCCCTCACCGCCGGTCTCCCGCTCGTGGTCGTCGTCGAAATCACCGCCGAGTTCGAGAATCCCGGCGCCGATGGCGAGATCGACGTTCCGGCGCTCACCGCGCCCGTCAACGACTACCACGCGGTCACTGCGGTCGGCGCTGCGACCAACGCCGCCGGAACTGCTCGGCGGCTGCTGATCCGCAACTCGTGGGGGCCGGGTTGGGGTGCTGGTGGCTACGGCTGGCTCCCGTACGACTACCTCGTCGCGTTCGCCGTGCAGGCGGCCGCAATTGATCCCACCACGCTGGCGACCCGATGAACGCCAACCCAACCTCGAAAGCCGCCGCTATGGACCTCAGCACGTATCAGGAGCTTGCCGGCTCCACCGACATTCTCACCAAAGACGACCCGCTGATGCCGCTACTCGGTCTCGCTGGTGAGGTCGGCCAGCTCATCGCCGAGTACAAGAAGCGTCAACGAGACGTCCACGGCTACCGCGCGTTCCAGGAGGAAGTCCGTGAGGAACTCGGCGACATCTTGTGGTACGCCGCAGCGCTCGCCCGACACAACGGCCTCGATCTCGGCGACATCGCCAAACGCAACCTGGCCAAGACCCACGACCTATTCCGATCGGGCGATGCCCTCCCGGTCCATGAACTGTTCGACGCCGGGCTGTCCGATGATCAGCGACTGCCTGACCGCCTGACCGTCACTCTCGTCGAGAACGAGGAGACCTCCAAACGTGGTGAGCGGGTATTGCGCGTGCGCATGTACGCGGGCGAAACCGCGGTCGGTGATCCACTCGACGACAACAGCGAGCACGACGACGCGTACCGCTACCACGACGTGTTCCACCTGGCTCACATGGCCGTGCTCGGCTGGTCACCGGTGATGCGACGCCTCCTCGATCGCAAACGATGGAATCAGCCCTCGATCGATCGAATCCAGGACGGAGGTCGTGCCGCAGCCATCGAGGAGGGCCTGACCGCGTACGTGTTCACCATGGCTGGCGACCACTCCTACTTCGCGAACCTCGAACATGTTCCGCCGAGCATCCTCAAGGTCTGCGCCAAGATGACCGGCCACCTCGAGGTGTCCAACCGCAGCATCGCGGACTGGCACCAAGCGATCCTCGCTGGTTACGGCGCCTTCCGCCATGTAGTCGAGCACCGTGGTGGCACGCTTACCGCCGACCTCATCGGCCGAACCCTCACCTATGACGCACCACCCACCTGATCGAGACCGCCAAGGCCGCCCTCAGACGAGCGCCAGCTGCTCCATCCCTGCCAGCTTGGGCTCGGGCGCTCCCGGGTGCAGACCCCACTTGGGCGGGAAGCATGGGCACGGTAAGGGACCGAGCGCCTTGAACGTCTGCTTGATCCGCGTTCGACCCGCCACACCCGGATACTCAGGATGCGCGACGCGCGAGTACTTGCTGATCTCGCAGAGCAGGTTCTGCACGTCGATGAGATGGAGGCGACGGCCGAACAGGCCGCCGAAGTCCAAACCGAAGTGCTCGAACCAGTGTTCCTGCTGTTCGGTCATCGCTCGAATGACATCGGGAGCGCGACGCAGATCCATCCGGGGGAATACCTTCGAGAGACCATCGAGGGCGCCGGGCCCGGCGACAACGAACTCATCCTCATCATGATCGACCACCGTGGCGTAACAGAGGTCAACAGCGAACTGGAAGGCCAAGAAGTCTCCGAGGCCAGGCACACCCCGCAGCAGCAGAAACAACTCCTCCAGCCCGCTGCTCGAACGAACCCGCTCGGCGAGACCACCCTCAACGAGATCGAAAGCTAACCGCAGATGGCCAGCGTGCTTCGGTGCTCCCCAGCCCGGCAGAGGCGGGACGATGTACGCGTTGGAGTACACGCACCGACCGCTGTCACGAGCCCGAGAGAGCAGGGCGTCGGCCCGGGCAGGATCGAATGACCCCAGGCTGATCGGCCCGAACTCCGCCTCCAGAAGCTCCCACGTCTCGATCCGATTGAAGAACTTGAACAGCAGCACACGGAAAACCACCTCGTCCGCGCTGGTGTCGCCCGCATAGATCACGTCGCGGATCAGGTACTGGCTCACACGGTCGGACGCACGAAAGACGTTGGTGAACCGGAAGGAGCCCAGAATTGCGTCGCGCGTCCATGGTGCCGAAGCACCCCTCAGGCGCAGTTCGTACATCGACTGACGCTCCGCCGCAAACCGCCAGTACGTCTCGAACACCGGGCTGGGATCGGGCAGTCCATTCATCGCAGTGCAGTCTCTCGCACGATCGTGTTGACTTGGCGGACCCGTCGCTTCTCCTGCCGAGTCGTCTTCATTCGATAGGTCAAGCAGCGTGTCAGACTCGGCGGCACTCGCGACCACGCGCGTTCGGCAAAGCCCCGGCGGCCTTTCATCAGATCAGATGCCTTTCGGAGCCGTTGGGTCGCAAAGCGCACACTGCGACATCCGTCAGCCTTACCGGAGCGATGAGCCGCCCCGACCCGCCGGATGGGTCAGAGGAGAGGGAAGTGTGCCACGTCGGTTCGCGCAAGGCCCACGTCGTGAGATCCTGATCGGCTGGAGCCTCGACCATGCTGGCGACACATTCGTGTTTCGAGAATTCGGCGGACAGTTGCTGGCCGAGGTGTTTGCCGACTCCGTTGTCGTCGTTGTCGGTGATGATGGTGATGTCGAGGTTGTCGCGAGTAGCGACGTTGGCGATGCGGGCGGCGACGGTGGGGTCGAGGGCGTTGGTGCCGAGCAGGCCGACGGATCGGTATCCGGCTTGGGCGGCGATGAGGGCGTCGGGGATGCCTTCGCATACCAGCAGCTGGCCTGGCTGGGTGATGCTCGGCGGAACGGCCCACGTGAGCCTCGGGTTCGGGGCGAGCGCCGCCGAGGGGTTGTCGTACTTGCCATACCCGGGCCTCGGTTCGAGCGCTCGTGTTTGGACGTAGCGGATTTGGCCGTTGACGTCGAGGGCTGGGAACGTTGCTCCAGGGCCGGCCCCGTATGGGATGCCGCGTGATCGGCGCAGCCGGTCGCGGCCGGGGTCGGCGCCGACGTGGTTGGCGCGGAGCACGTCATCGCCAAGGCCCCGATTGTGGAGCCACTCGCGCACCGGCGCCCCGAGCGGGGACCAGAGCAACCGGGCGCAGAAGTTGGCGTAGGCGACTACGCGCTCATCGAGTACTACCGCGGGCGGCAGCGTCGGCTTGCGTGGCGCGATTGGTGGGAGCTCGCGACCGGGCTGCAATCCTGCTCGTGTTGCGAGCTCCTCGATCGCCTCGGCGCGGGTGTTGCCGCGCACGGCTTGGAGGAGGTCGACGGCGTCACCGCGATGGCGTTGGTCGCCGGACCAACACCGCCAACGCTCGTGGCCACGCTGGTCGCGATGCATGGTGACCGAGGCGTGGTTGTCGTCGTGATCGTTGAGCGGACAGTGCCAGCGACGGGCGCGCTGGTCGGGTTGGGCGAATTCGTCCAACAGCGCAGCGAGGTCGGTGCGCGCCAGAATGTCGTCGATCGGCCAACGAGTCGTCGCCGGCGGGCGACTCACCCGACACGCTCCCCCAAGACCCCAGCGATGTCAATCCCTATGGGCTCAGGTTCGGCGTGGGCTTCCGCGGCCTCATCCTTCGCTGTGTCAGGCAGGGCGGGGTTGTCGCGTCGGGCGAGCTTCAGTGACGACTGGTCGGGATTCCTGACGGTTTGTTGATATGTTCGACGGATGCCGTCGATTGGTGAACTGGTGAGTCGTTGAGCTTGGCTGCGGTCCGCACGATCGGCTCCCCTCGGGCGTTGCGGACGACCGAGGATGTTGAGGACTTCGAGCAGGAGATCGTCGATCAGCACGCGTTGGCGATGGCCGCTGCCGGTCTCAGCGACGGGCACGTGACCAACACTCGTTCGGTGATCATCGAGTTCGCCCGGTCGTTGTCGGAACCGTTGTGGGCGGCGACGTGCGACGACGCCGATCGGTTCTTGGCCGAGCAGCGCCGGCTGGGCCGCTCGGTGAGCACACGAGCCGGTAAGGCGGGCACGTTGGCGTTGTTCTTCGAGTTCATGGTCAGCCGCTATCAGGGCGACATCCACGCGTTGACCGGTGTGGTGGTGGACCAGCCGATCGACGAGTTCAACCGGCAGTCCGGCAACTCGTTGGGCAAGGTGAGGGTGCCGCCGTCGGACGCTGAGGTTGAGGTGTTGTTCACCGGGTGGCGTCGTTCGGTGCCAGAGGCCCGCAAGTACCTGCCTGCCGCCCGAGACTACTTCGCGGCGTCGCTGTGGCGACGGTTGGGGTTGAGGATCAACGAGACGGTGATGCTCGACATCCGCGACTGGCGTCCAGATTTGGGAGAGTTCGGCAAGCTCCACGTGCGCCACGGCAAAGGAAGCAGCGGGCGGGGACCCAAGGCGCGCCTCGTCCCGGCGATCAACGGTGCCGACCGGTTGATCGATTGGTGGCTGGCCGAAGTGCGTCACCAGTTCGGTGGCGACTGGTCGAACCCGGACGCGCCGATGCTGCCCAGTGAACGCCACGGCCCAGACCTTGAGAAGTGTCCGCGGGTCGGTGCCAACGCGCTCCGCCACGGGCTCGGTGTGCAGACCGAGAGGTGGCTGCCGGCGTGGTCGCAGCGGCTGACACCACACGTGTTGCGCCACTACTGCGCCTCGTCGCTGTATGTCAGCGGGATGGACCTCAAAGCGCTCCAAGAGCTGTTGGGGCATCAGTGGCTGGCGACCACGTCGGGGTACATCCACGTGCGCAGCGATCACATCGAACAGGCGTGGACGAACGCCAATCAGCGTCTCGAAGGACGCTTCGCAGAAGGAGGATGAATCCGTGCAATGGAACCTGCGGTTGAAGGCCGCCGAACGTGGGATCTGGAAGTCGGCCGAGATGCGCCGGCTGCTCATCGACGCCGGGCTTGAGCTCAGCACTGGGAAGATGTCGGCGTTGTGGGCGGGAACCCCGACCACGATTCGCCTTGATGATCTCGACGTGATCTGCGCGGTCCTCGACTGTGGCACCGACGAGTTGCTGATCCGTGAGCCGGACAAGGTCGCGGCCGGCCGCCCGAAACGAGCACAGACTGCGAGCGGTGAGCGAGGACCGTCGGTGGTCGCGCCGCGGTTCGGATCCTCGCGGTCCGCACCGCCGCTGTGACGCTCCCACCGGCACGCTGCTTCGCCTGCCAACGCAACAAGGTCGCGTGGGTCAGACCGCGCGTCGACTACTGCTACGCCTGTCTGCCAGGCGGCCCGTTTCCCGCCCCGTCGTGTCGTGCCTGTGGATCGGACACCTACTACAGCGAAGGGCTCTGCGACCGTTGCCATCCGGGCGCCCCATCGCACCTCGATTCCTGTCGGGGCTGTTTGGCGTGGGGCGTGTATCGGCGCCATAACTGGCAGTGCTGGAGCTGCCGCTGGTGGACCACCCACTACCCGCTCGGCGACTGCACCTACTGCGGGCGCACCACGCGTGTCGGTGAGCAGGGCGCGTGTCGGCTTTGCCTTGTGCAAGCCCGCATGGTCCAACGAGAATCCGTGCGAGCGCTGCATCTCGAGGCCGCCAACCGGTGGGGACAGCAGTTGTTCTTCGCCAACATGGCGCTGCAGCGTCGCAAGGACGCGCGACAGAACCCCACGCCACCACGATCGATCCGTCCGCCGTCGGAGAAGGTCCGCCCACCGGCTTGGCAACAGCTTCGGCTGCTCAGTGTCGTCCACGACCCCGCCGTGATGCGCGAGCGAGCCGCGAGCACCGACTCCGAGATGGTCCGCTACTACGGCGACATCGTCCGCGATCACGGCGTCCAGCACGGGTGGAGCAAGCGGCAGACCAACGACGTCATCCGCTCGATGCGAATTCTGCAGGCCCTCCAAGACACCCCAACCACGAAAGTCAACGCCACCGATGTGCTGCAGCTGTCGCGCTACGACGGCAACGTCGGCTCGACACTCGAGGTCCTCGCCTCCGCCGGCCTGCTCATCGACGATCGTGTCTCCCACACCGAGCGGTACTTCGCCGGCAAAACCTCCCTGCTGCCCGAACCAATGAAAGCGCAGCTCGAGGTGTGGCTCGCCGTCATGCTCAACGGCAGCAACACCGCACCGCGACGTCGCCCCCGTGACCCACAGACGGCGCGCGTCCACATTCTCGGCATCGCCCCGATCCTCCAAGCGTGGGCCGAAGCAGGGCATCAGTCCCTCGCCGAGATCACCCACGCACAAGTCCTCGCCGCGCTGCCCGAGAGCGGATCGCGACGCAACTTCGCCGAGTTCGGACTGCGGTCGCTGTTCACCGTGCTGAAGGCCCGCAAGTTGATCTTCACCAACCCGACCGCCGCCATGCCCTCCACACCGGTCCGCAGCAACGTGCCGTTGCCGCTCGACACCGACGCCGTCCGCCGCGCCTTGAACTCGCCCGACGCGGCGAGCGCGCTCGCCGTTGCCCTGGTCGCCTTCCACGCCCTCACGGCCAAGCAGATACAGCACCTCAAGCTCACCGACATCGTCGACGCCAGACTCGCCCTCGACGGCCGCGACATACCGCTCGCCGGGCCCGTCGTGACCCGGCTCACTGCCTGGCTCGACCACCGCGCCACGACCTGGCCGGGCAGCATCAACCCGCACCTGTTCGTCGGCATCCGCAGCGCGCCACGCCTCGGTCCCGTCGGCCAACAGTTCCCCTGGACGAGGACCGAGCTGCGACCCCAAGCACTCCGAGAGGACCGCATCCTCCAACAGATCCACGCCAACGGCGGCGATATCCGCCAGATCTGCGACCTGTTCGGCCTCAGCGTCGACGCCGCCCAGCGCTACACCAACACCATCGCCCACCCCGACCTCGAACACCCACCCGCGCCGGTTCCCCGAACCCGAACCTCCGAGTAACGTCTTCATGTCTCGCACGCTTCGGTTCCCGGGATTTTCGGTCCAGAAGCCGGGAACCCAGTGGGGTTGCTGGTCATCGCCGCATCCGTATCGAAAAGCTTGCGCTCGTTGCCGGTCAGCACGGTCTGAACGACGGCGGTGCGGGCACCGACCTTCCAGATCGCACGGCCTTGCACGAGCTGGCTCAGCCAATCCCGTTCACGCTCGGAGAGGTCGAACATCTCGACGGCTGCGGCGATCTGCTCAGGCGGTTGGCGCAGCAGAACGCGGGTCTGGATGTCGGACAGCAGTCCGGCGGCGATCTTCGACGACGCGGTGCCGTCGTCGGCTTGTGCGGTGAGGTCGGAAGGGCGATGGCAGACGAGCACGGTGGCGACGCCGTAGGTGCGGGAGAGCTTGAGTGAGCCTTGGAGGTATGCGGCTCCGTGGCGCACCGCGGCCCAGGCTTCGTCGATCACTTGCACCGAGCGTCGTTCGGGGCGACCACGAAGCGCGCCGTTGAGCCAGTGGGTGGCGGCGACCATCACCAGCGGCAGGGCTTCGCTGTTGGCGTACACGGCGGACAGGTCGAGTACGACGCCTGGTCCGTTGTCCCAGTCGACGTGCACGGTGGTGGGGCCGTCGAACATGCCGCGCAATGTGCGCGAGCACAGCTTGTCGAGCGCGAAGGTGACCGGCGACGTGGCCCGGGCGAGTTCGAGCGGCGTGTGGCGCGACAGGCGGACGAGTTCGTCGGGTGGGTCGAGGATTTCGCGGTGCAGGTCGGCCAGAGTGAACGCTTGGTTGGCGCGGCATCGAGTCTCAATCCCCCACGAGAGCACTGCGTCTTCGAGCGGGGTCAGCTCGCGGCCGAGTACGCCGGCGACGAGTTGCGCGGCGAGGGTTTGGCGGGCGATGACGCTGTCGTCGTTCGAGGTGCTGCCGGGGTCCATCGGGTTGACCCGAGCTCCGCCCTCGCCGGGGAACAGCTTGATCACCGCCAACCCGAGGTCCGCGGCAACGGTCGAATACTCGCCCTTGGGGTCGATGATCGCCAGGTAGCGGCCGGCGCCGTAGACGGCTTGGAGGCGTCGGATCAACGCCTTCACCGTCGCCGACTTGCCGAACCCGACCGAGCCCATCACAATCATGTTCGGGTTGGTGAGATGCCGTTGCTGGTAGAACTCGAACGGGTCGAAGTAGAAGCCGCGGAACCCGCCGGTGACGTCGGAGCCGAGCAGCACGCCTCGTTCCCCGAAGCCGGCGGCCGTGTGGAACGGGTACACCGAGCGCAGGTGAGCGAGCGTCGACCGGGACCAGTCGACGGGCACGCCGGGGCCTCCTCCGAGTCGACTGACCGGCTTGTCATCAGGGTCACGGTGTGTTCTTGATCGGTCGGCTGGCCGTCGATCTTTGTGCGGGGTGGCGTGGCCGGTGACCTGCGATGGCCGCTGACGTTGCTTGCGGTGGTCGGATGCTGCGGTCACGTCCAGACCCCGCGTCGAACTGATCGGCCGAGGGGGAGCGAGGCGACCCATCCCTCGCCTTGGCGGGCGGCGACGGGGCGGATGTCGAGCATCGATTGCGCGGCGTCCTGTTCGACTTGGGCGCAGGCGTCGTCGAGTTCGTCGATGGTGGCGGCGGTGACCGTGAGCAGGCCGACGTGACGGAACTCCGGATGCCCTGCAGCGAGTTCCTCTTCCCGGGTCTCGACGTCGGCGATGCGGCGACGCTCGCGAGCGGTCGACCGGAATCCTTTGCGTTGCTTCTCGTCGCGATCCGTTTCGAGAGAGGTGAGCTGCCGGTTGGCCGCACGGGCGGCGTGCACGATCGGCACCGGTTCCATGACGACGGTCAAGGTTCGTGTCTGGCCACCGCCGGTCAGCAGTGGGGCAAGCCAGTCAGCAGGGACGGGAAGCATCGGCCACCCGACGATCCGGTAGGTGCGATGCACCGACGAGTCAACTCGCGCGTGGAACCAGTCACACTCCACGGCCATCGGTCCCCACTCGGCCACACCCCGCCCGGCGATAGCGGCGAGCGACCGCGGGACGCCGGCGTGTTCGCGGGTCGGGTCGGATCGCACTCTGATTGCTGTCGCCAACTCATCCGGCGACAATGGCGGCGACACCACCAGGCCCGCTGTCGACAGTCGGGCCGCCAGCAGGTCGACCTCTCCGCAGAGCACCACGAGCGCCGCCGCCAGCGGTGAGACTCCTCGCCGGGCGCGGACTCGCCGAAGATCGACCGTGATCGTGAGCAGCACATCGTGGGCGATCGTCGAACGATCGAGCGTGTCGAGCAGATCGGCGTAGTCGGCGGACGCCGTGGTGGTGCTCGTGGGTCGGGTCGCGACGCCGGCGAGGAACTGGCGGTGCGTGCCGACACCGACCGGGTGAGCCCACTCCTGCCAGGTGACCCGGGTGACCGGGCAGCGGTCGCGGGCGAGCGGAGCGAGCGCTGCGCCCCACCCGGCCAGCATCCCGTCCTGTTCGAGCGCGCTCGACGCGGCGAAGCCATCGCCGAGCACTCCGATCACCATCGAGACCGTCCCGGCCGTTCGGTCTCGCAACACGCCGACGTTCGCTGTGCTGCCTGCCCAATCGACCGAGGTCTCGATCAACTCAAGTCCCGCAAGCGCCGCCGGAAGGACATCGTCGAAGCCCGAGCCGGCGCCGATCAACGAGCGCCGCGTCCACACTCCGCGACCTCGCAGCCGTCGCAGCCCAAGTCGCGCGCCTGGAGCGGCGATGTCGTACAGCGGTGTGTGCCGCCAGCGGCCGAACGACGCGACCGATGCGAGAGCCAGACCGACGAGCCCGACGACGGGCAACTCGATCATCAACGCCAACGCCAACCACAGCATCCCGGCCACCAGCGGCGCGCCCTGGCGCAGCGACAGCCCGAGCAGCATCCCGCTGCGGGATGAGTCGCCGAAACGGTAGCGGGCGGCCTCGCGGGCAGCGCCGTTCATGCCGACGGTCCTCGCTGGTCGCGGGTTGGTTGGGCGTCACGCGTCTCGCCCGGTGGCGCGACTGGTGGCCCACTCGATGCGGGCTCCGAAGTGGTCGTTGGGCGTGTCGCGATTCCCGACGACGAAGCCGTCGCACCGGTCGATCCGCCCGGGCCTCCGGCGATCCCTCCGACGCTCTGACCCGACGGGCCACCAGCGCTCGATGTCAACGGCATCGCCCGGGTGGCTGCGGAAGCGCCAGCTGAGGCTCCCATCGACTTGACCATCAGACCCATCTGCACCCCGGTCATCGCCGACCGGCCCCAGCCACCGGCAACTCCCGTGGCCGAGGTCCCGCCCTCCACGCTGGGCAGGAGCTTGAAGATGACCGCAGGGCTCAGACCGGCGATCGCGAAACACGAGAACCCGGCGAGCATCGTCCCCAAGGCTGACGCCCCCGAACTTGCGCCTGTCGTGCCCGGGGCGCCGGCGTTGGCGAGCAGCTTCGTGCCGACCACGAGCGTGATCGCGATCGCCGGTTTCGCCAACACCAGCGCGACCACGAGATGGATCAGCCGGCGACCCGAGCCGCGCATCATCGGGGCAACCGACGTCGACCAGACGATCGGCGCGAACGCGGCGACGAGGTACAGCATCGACGAGCGCATGAACAGCACCACCGTGGTCACGAGCAAGCCGATCATCCCGAACAGCAACGCCAGCGGCCCGAGGAACGTCCCTGCCAGCCCGCCTGACGAACCCATCGTGGCTGCCAGCCCGTCGAGTACCTGTTGGGCGTCGCCGCGACCGGCTTGCCACGCGACGTCGGCCAACACGTCGCCGCCTTGGATCATCACGTCCATCACAACAACCGTGAGGGCGGTGGCGACGAGTGACTTGGGGCCCTCCTTCAACGCGTCGATGATCAGCTCCGGGCGTCCACCGAGCCCGGCCTGGATCGCCGAGGCGAGCATCATCGCCACCGTGATCCCGACAGCCACTCCGGCGAGTGGGCGGATCAGGCCGTTGGTGAACCAGGCCTCGGTGACCCGTGGTGTGGTGGCGGTGTCCAACACGTTCCACACCCACTCCATCAACAGCAGCAGGCCGTTGGCGAACCAGGTGTAGATCCCCTGGATCACCTTGTCCCAGGCCCATCCGACGACGCCCCCGACGGCGTCGCCGAACAAGTCCAGCGGATTCGGGAAGGGCCACATGTCAGCCCGCCTCGGCCGGGTCCCACGACAACGGCACCGCCACGGTCTCGGCCGAGTCGACGATCCCTTCCGCCGGCGGAGACGGCGTCGGGCCCGGAGACGACACCCACCCGTCAACGAGCCACACGCCGCCGTGTTGCACCATGTCGAGCGTGACCGTGCGCCACACCTGACGGCCAGGGCCAGTACCCGGCGCGGCGATGATCAGCACCGACCACACCCGCACCTGCACACCATCCGCCGTCGCGGCGGCGGTCGAGGTGATCGGCTGCTCACGCACGACCAGGTCCTCCAGGTCGACCTCGCGGCTGCCCAACTCGATCAGCATCGCGTCGATCGCCCGACCGGTCTCGTCCGCGAACGTCGGCCCGAACGACCGGGTGGTGAACGTCTCGATCAGTTCCCGTCGGGAGATGAACCCCGCCTCGACCACCTCGCCCGTACGGCCCACGACCTTGATCGCGGCGACCTGCGCTTCGTCGATCGAGGCACTCGGCGCAGCGGCCACACCCGGCCCGGTAGCTGAAGGAGAGCTCGCCGAGGGTTCCGCGACTGGGGCGGAAGTGTTGCCATCCGGTCCGGTATCGCCACGCCCAGCCCGGGCGACGATGACACCGACCAGCATCACCGTCGCCAGCGCACCACCGACTACCGCGATCGGGCGTGCCATCGTCAGCCGCCCGTCGCAGCGAACAGAGTCGTGACGATCGTCCATGCCAGTCCGGACAGGATCGCTGCGCCCATGCCGCCGAGAAGCCACTTGCGGCCTGCAGACGATGCCGAGTAGTTGCTGCCGAAGTGGCCGACGCCCATCGTGATCGCCCCGATCAGCAGACCGGCCAGAGCAGCGGCCAAGCCGCCCCACTTCAACCAGCCCAACAGTGACGTCATCAGCGCCGCGCCCGGTGCCGACCCGTCGGCCGGCGGATTCGGAACCGCCGCCCATGCAGGCGAGGCCACCGCCGTGGTCGCGATGGCCGACACGAGCACGGCGACGGTCAATCGGTGCATCGTTCGTCTCGTCGTGCGCCCTGTGTCGTGTGCCATCGCAGTACCTCCGGAAGCGGGCCGGCCCCGGTGGCCAACCTCGCTCACCGGCTTGCCCCACCCCGCCGGCATCCCGACCGCGACACCGAACCGAACCGAGGTCGTGCGCCGTGATCCGGTCGAGGGGTGGGGTCACCGGTGTGAAGTACTCCCTGTTGCTCGCATCGCCGCTCGCCCTGCTCGCCGGTGTCGTGTCGATACCCGTGCTGCTCGCCAACGGCGACCCGCCAGCATTCGTCGCCTGCGCACCTGACGCCGCGCAGATCGAGACGATCCTGGCGACGATCCGCAGCCTCGAATCAGGCGACAACTACCAAGCCACCAACCCAGGCGCGAGCGCGTCGGGCGCATACCAGTTCATCGACTCGACGTGGGCGAACTACGGCGGCTACGCCCGCGCACTACAGGCCCCGCCCGAAGTCCAAGACGCCAAAGCCGCCGAGATGGTCGGCGCAATCCTCGACCGCCACAACGACGTCGCCGCAGTTCCCGTCGTCTGGTACATCGGCCACCTCCCAGCCTCGAGCAGCGCCGAGTGGGACACGATCCCCGCACCAGAGGCCGGCAACCGGCTGACGCCACGCCAATACCAGCAACGGTGGATCGACAAGTACACCGAACTCGGCGGCGATGCGTCCCCCACGTCCGGACCGCCCGCGTCGATAACGAGTAGCTGCTTCGGAGGCGAGCCCGGCGAAGTACTGGCAGGCGACTGGGCGCTACCCGGACCACGCTCGATCATCGACGCCACCGTCAACCAACTCGACGACCCCCACCACGACTACCCCGCCTGGGACTGGATCATCCCCACCGGCACCCCCATCTACGCCGTCCGCGCCGGCACCGTCGCCACCGTCTCAGCCTGGCCGCACAACTGGTGGGAACAAGGCTGCACCACCCGAGGCGTCAACGGCTGCGCCCCCTGCGGCATCGGCCTCACCATCGTCGACGACCTCGGCACCCGATGGACCTACTGCCACGGCAGCAACCTCCACGTCACCCGCGGAAGCCACGTCGAAGCAGGAACCCACATCCTCACCTCCGGCAACACCGGCCGCTCCGGCACACCCCACCTCCACCTCGAAATCCGCACCCCCGACGGCATCCAACACTGCCCGCAACCGCTTGTCGCCAGCCTCTACCGCGCCGGCATCGGGCTCGATCCACGTTCGCTCGCGACAACCGGGTGCAGCTTCTAGCGCTGCGTCTAGCAACAGATGCGTGCCCATGAGCAGGCCCATCCGGGAGGCCACATCCTCGGCGCTCTCTGTCTCGAATTGTGGCGGTCTTGATCGCCGCAAGATGAAGGCGAGGCGCCAGGTGAAGCCGATGACGAGGTGACGTTGAACTGACGGCGCGTTCGAGTGCGCCGCTGGCGGACACCACGTGGGTCGGTAGGTCGGAAGGTCGGTATGGGTCTGTCACTGGTCTGCCACGTGTCCTGTCACCTGGATTCACACGTGTTGTCATGGCTGGTGCTCCCACGGTAAGAGTCCGGGTGTCCTCACGGTGCACGTGAAAGACCACCGTGGCACACTGTTGGCGTGGACACAGCATCGAAGAGCAAGGGGAAGACGGTAACTCGCAGCACGGCACCGCCACCGCCGCTGGGCCAGCTGGAGACCCTCATCGACATGCTCAAGCAGTCGGGGCGCGGGATCGTGCCGATCCGCAAGACCTTCGTTCAGCAGGGCGAGCGCGGCCACCGCGTCCCGGGCCCGCTCGCGAGTTTCGTCAGCACGCACGATCAGCGAGCTCTCGACGCTTACTTGTTCGTGCACGCGCTCGCGAGCGCGGAGCCGTGGAACTGCGACTATCCGGCGGGCATGTGGGTGCGTGCTCTCGGGCTGGCGGAAGCTGCTGAGCCCGCGTCGGCTCGCAGTGCGGTCTCGAAGGTGATGAAGCGCCTCGAGGACCGCCAGCTCATCAGCCGGAGCCGGGCAGGGCGAAAGGCTTCGATCACGTTGCTCAAGGAGGACGGGGGCGGAACCTCCTACGAGCATCCCCACAAGGTTGGCGACGGCGAGAACTGGCTGCAGCTACCGCACGCCTACTGGCTCGAGGAGTTCCACCAGTCACTCAGCCTGCCGGGCAAGGCCATGCTGCTCGTCGCCCTGAGTCTGCCGGACGGATTCCCGCTCCCCGCCGACCGCGTGCCCAAGTGGTACGGGATCTCCGCCGACAGCGCCGAGCGGGGGCTCCGCGAGCTCCGCAAGGCGGGGGTACTCGACGTCAACGAGCAGTGGGTCAAGAACGCCAAGTCCGAGACTGGCTGGACCCAGGAGCGCCACTACACGCTCGATGAGCCCTTCTCGTCAACGGCGAGGAAGAAGGCGGCCGCCTCGGACCGCCGCGGCCGCCGTTCCCGCGCCACGGGCGGTGAACCGTGAGCGGGTCCACGAAGAGCCCAGAGCGAGGCGATGGCCCGCTGTGGCCTGCGAACAAGGCGGTCCTTCTCACCCTTGTCGTGGTCGCACTGCCCTACATCGCGCTAGGCGTTCTTGCCTTGACGAGTGGTCCGCAGGTCCTCGCCGGTCTCCCCATGATCGCATTCGGATCTCGGTACTGGTGGTCGGCCACCCAGCGGCTGGTCCGCTTCATGCTGACCGGAGAGATTCTCCCTGCTGATGCCGCCGCCGGCGCTGACACTTCGGTGCGATCACTCGTCGGGCGGTTCGGTGAGGTTCCGCGACCACCTAGAGCCTGACGAAGAACGACCCGTCGGCTCCTCCAACCAAGGCCTCGAGGTGGTCGACGTTCGGTGCGCACCCCGTCGTGCTGGCGTGTGAGCGGAGTGATGGCTTCTTCAGCGTCCGAGAGGCGCCCCAGATCGCGCCGGATATGAGTTGGGTCCGAGGGTGGGATACGACACGAACCTGATTCAGGAACGACGACCCACGAGTTGGCGGTAGAGGTTGACGGTCTCGGTGGACGGTTCGCATTCGAGGACGTTGAGCTGGTGGGTGAGTTCGTTGAAGGTGGCGTGGATCGCAGCGGTGTTGGCGGCGCGGTGTTCGAGTTGCATGCGGAGTCGGTAGAGGTCCTCGTGGCCGGGTACGGCCTTGAGCCCTTGCACGAGCGCGAACCGTGCGATGGTGAGGTCGGCGGCGTCGCAGGCCAGTCGGCACAGGTCACGAGCTGCGTTCAGGATGTGGTCGTGCGTCTGGACGTTGTCCTGGGTGGCGTCGGCCCATTCGTATCCGCCGTCGTCGAACGGTTCGCCATGCACGAGAGCCAGTGCATCGCTGAGTAGTTCGATCGCTTCGTTCGACGCGGCGTCGCGGGCACGGGCGGCGAGGGCAATGAACACGGAGAGATCGGTCATCACGCTCGGGTCGAGTCGGACGCCGGCGTCGGTTGCGGTCGACAGCATGGGGCTCCCTGTCGGCGACGTGCCGAGGGTGTTGCGCAGGTCGGACAGCTTGTTCGAGAACGTCTTTCGCTCGCGAGCCTCACCGCCCCAGACGGCGTCGAGGATCCGTGACCTCGAAACCGTTCGGCCGTTCTGGCAGGCGAGGTAGACGAGCAGGCGAAGTTTGAGGCCTTGTATCTCGGGACGGTCGGGCACGGCTGGGCGTCCGAGGATTCGGACGAGCAGTGCGGGTTCGGGTTGGCACCACTCGTCGTCACCGTTGCCGAAACACGCGGAATTGAGGAGGCTGTTCTGGACAAGTGCGGCGCTCGGTTCGCTCGTTGACGCCACCGATTCGTCAGTGGGCCGCTGCTCGGATTCCGGTACGAGTTCCGTGACGACTTCGTCGCTGACTGGTTCGTCGGCGGACGCGTCGTGTTCGTGGTCGAGGAGCACGGCGATCTCGGCGGCGGTCTCTCGGGGGACGCCGACAGGTGTGATGAGGATCGCGTCGGTGCCGATGTCGTGGAGGACGGCGGAGCCGTAGCCGTCGAGGACGAGGCGGGCACCGGCGTGTTCGATGTCGGCGGTGAGGATGACGGCTGCCCCGTGACGAGGCATCACCAGGGCGGCGATCTGTGCTTGGGTCTCGAGGTCGAGGTCGCCACACACCACCACGTCCGTCGAGAGACCGAGCACCGGGTTCTCACCGAGGCGACGCTGGAACAGCGACTCGTGTTCGTCGAGCAGGCTTGTGACTTCATGGGCCCTGGCGGTGAGCAGTCCGACTGCTTCGTCGGGATGGACGTAGGCGACTCGTTCGAGGTGTTCGACGCCGTCAACTCCGCTGCCGACGGTGAGCACGCTGGCATCGGCGAGGTCGTCTCCGGCCCCGAGTTCGAGCACAACCGCTCGGATCCATGCCTCGACATCCGCCGGCGGTCCGGACACTGCCAGTGTTCCGACTGCTTCGAGGTCGACGAGCAGTTGGCGGTTGCCCCGTGTTCCTACGGTGACCAAGGCGGGGATGGGCGAGGGCCATTCGGCGAGGGGTGTTGGTTCGTCGGGGTCGTAGTGGACGCGCCATGACCAGCCGCCGTCGGTTGCTTCCCATGGGATGGGTGCGGCGTGGCACGGATGGTCCCAGAGGACCTCTATGCCGACTCCGGGTTCCAGTTCGACGGCGAGCGGAGCGCCCTTGATCGCGGTTGGTGTGAGTTGGCGAGCGAGCGCAGCGAGTTCCTGGCCCGCCCAACGGGTGAAGGGAACGTCGGATGCCGCGACGATCGCGGTCTCGACTTCGGCTTGTCGGGTCGACAGTCGACTCAGTCGGCCGGTGCCGAGGGCGCGGCGACGACGCCGCTGTCGCACGAGGGCGGTGGTGAGCCCGGAGGCGAGCGCGACGGTTCCGGTCACTCCGGCGAGGGTGACGAGCGACCGGTCCGGGGATGTGTCGTTGTCCGTGACCGCGGGTGCGGCCTGCTCAGTGCCGGGCGGGGTGTCAGCGGGATTCGGGACCGGCACCGTGGTGCCGGTCCCGGTGACGATGGTCGGCGCTTCGGTGGTTGTGGGCACGTCCGGCGGGGCGGACGGCGGGTGATGAGCCTCGGTGGTCGGCGGCGTTGGGTGATCGATCTCGGGCTGGGGTGGAAGTAGCGGCGGTGGGTTCGGTGGCGCGAGTGGCGGGTTGCCGATCGCGGGGAAGTTGATCGTGTCGCCGGGAAAGATCAGGCTCGGGTTCCCGCTGGTGAAGGTGTTGGTGTCGATGACCAGGTGCATGTGGTCGGCGATCTCGGCGTTGGTCGGCGTCAGTCTCTCGCCGTCAGCGCGATCGAGCCGCTCGGCGCTGAGGTCCCAGACGTTGTCGCCGGATTGGACTACCACCGTCTCGCCCGGGAGCCAGCCGGCGTCGCCCTTGGTCCCGGACGAAGCGTCTTTGGCTGCGGACTGGCTGCGCGGCGTGAGCACGGTCATGCCCTCAGGGAAGGCTCCCCCTTGGTACATGCCACCGCCGGGAGCCGGTCGGCCGACGTTCAGTGCGAGGATCTCGTCTCGGGCACCGTCGAGTCGGTCAGGGAACAGCCGGGCGGCGATCGAGTAGGGGGTGTCCCGACGTCGAGCAACGATCTCGCTGACCAGATCGGGACGTTCACTGTGCTCATTCTGCATCGAGTGGCGAGCGTCGTTCACGACGACCGTCGCGGCGGGTCGGCCGGTGGCCTGCGTGGAGCCATGCATGCTGGAGAGCGCGGAGGAGGGGAACACGGCGAGCGTGGTCGTGGTGGTGATCGCGGCGATCGTGGACGAAGTCAGCGCGTAGCGCACGAGCCTGGTGAGCCACCCTTGTGGACCTCGGTCAACAACGACAGGAACCGAGCGAGGCGAGGCCTGAGCAGACGGGCGGGAATGGCGGGCGCTGAGACACAGCCTTGCCTGGCGGATGGCGGGTAGCGCGAACCATGCCCACAGCACGTAGAAGCCGATGGACAGCAGCCGCAGAATCGTGGCGTCGTCGACGGTTCGTTTCTGGACGCGGCGCAACAGATCACCACCGAACGGGTTCCCGGCAACTCTCGCCATCAATACGACGGGAACGGTGAGAACGGCGAGGACGATCACGCCGGCGGCCAGGCGCGCCAGGATTCGGAGGGCTCGGCGGATCATGGGCTGTTCCCGAACGTTGCTGTTGCTTCGCCGCTGCCGCGCACGACGATGCTGTCGTTGCCGATCAGTTGGCCGAACACCGCGTCCCGTCGAGCCGTCAGCACGACGGTGACCGTGGTCGCGGTGACCGTGATTGACACGACGTCCGTTCGTGAGACGCCTGCAGCGTCGAGGAAGTCGAGTGTCGCGGCGCGTGCCGGGTCTTCGCGTAGGCCGTCGGCGGTGACAGTCGCGACGCCGGCGCGGGCGGCGGCCTCGGCGGTGTTGATCGCCTGGCGGCGCGCGGCAAGGGCCCGGCCACCGTCGAACACGAGGCCGGCACCGATCAGGACCACGATCAGCAGCATCGCCACAGCAGGACCGATGACGCCGCGGTCATCCGCGATCGCTCGGCGGAGTGTGTGCAGGCGGCGCTTCATTCTGCTTCCTGGTAGCGGTCGATGACTTGGGTGTCTGACGCTGCGATGGTGCGGCCTGTGTTGGTGATCGGTTCGCGATTGTCAACGGTGCAGGTGAGGGTGACGGTGACGCTGCCGCCGCGCCATGTGCCGGTCGGGCCTGGTTGCCACGACATGGCAACGGCAGGTTGCGTGGTGCATGGCGACTGCAGGTTCGACGCATAGGCCGCGGCGCGAGCGGCGGTGAGCGCGTCGGTGGGGTTGCCCTGTTGTGATGCGGCGCGGGCTGCGGATTGGGCGCTGTTGGCGAGGTCTTGTGAGGTGGAGGTCAGCCGCCCGAGCCACGCCAGGAAGCCCCACCCGATCAGCGCGACGATCAGTAGCAACAGCAGTTCGGTGCTCACGGCTTGACCGCGATCGTCACCCCACCGGAACCTCGTCGTTCGGGCGGTCACGGTGACTCTTCCGGTGCGTTGGCAACGGCCGACACGGTGAGCGATCCGGGGAGCACGAACCCCGGCGTCGATGCGGTCACGGTGACGATCACGAGTTCGCCCTCGACGGCGCCACCGGTGCAGGTGACGTCGAGGTTCCTGACCCAGCCGCCGCCGATCCGTGTTGCGATCGATGTCGCCGCGGTGGCTGCGTCGGTGCATCCACCGTCGGCTGCTGCGGCGGCCCTGGCGCCCTCGGCCGCTGACTGTTCGAGGATGTTCTTGGCGTGCCACCACACGATCACCTGCATGAAGAACAGGAACAACATCAGGAGGAACACGAACGCGAACAGCTGCTCGATGCTGCTCGAAACCCCGCGGTCGTCGCGCCAGTCGAAACGTCGCCGCGCGGCACTGACCGCTCGTCGGGGGCGTCGACGAAATCGCATCGGACAGCGGGCGCGGGTTCAGGGTCCGGCGGGGACCACGGGGTCGGGGATGTTGTCGCCGGCCTGTTGGACGATCGCGTAGGCGATCCCTGCGACGATGCCGGCGACGATGATCCCCAGGGCGATGTAGAGCAGCTTGGACGGTGACTCGTCGAGGCCCTCGTCTCGGGCAGACCAGACGCGCAAGGTGCGCAAAAGCATCGTCAGGCCGATGTAGGCCTGATCGACGACGCTTGTCACGTACGGGCTCGTGACGTATGGGGCGGGTGATGTCATGTCGGGTTCCTTTCGGTTAGCTGGTGGTGGAGAAGGCGTCGAACACGCGCACGATCAGCGGGTAGCCGAGGAATGCGACGACACCGGCGACGAAAAGCAGGGTCGGGCCGAACATCGTGGAGGTTTGGCGATCAGCGGAACGTTGCATGTCGTCCAGCGCGACCTGGCGCATCCGTGTTGCCACGGCAATGACCGTGGTTTCGACACCGACGCCGATCCGGGCGACGTGGCCGACCGACGACGCCAGGTCTTGTAGCTCGCGGCAGTCGTACTCGACGCCGACACTGTCGAGTGCTTCCCAGACCCGGATGCCCATCTGCGGCGCGGCGTGCACTGCGGCTGCGATCGTTTCGAACGCTGGCCCGGTACCGACTTCGGCTGCGTAGCTGATCGCTTCGGTCATCGATCGTCTCGTGGTCATGCACACCGCGACCAGTTGCACGTACGCGGCGACCCCGGCCCGGAACGACCGGTAGCGACGATCGGCTACGGCGACGACGCTCGACAACTGATACCAGCCCATCAACACGGCGACACCGAACGGCGCGATCGCGACGATCGGCCAGGGGACCGCAACGCCTGTCATCGTCGGTACCAGCACGAGCACCAGCCCGGCTACGAAACCGACGACTGCGGCCGACACGATCCGGGTGGCGAGCAGCGGCACGGAGACACCCCCGGCGCGAAACGCGTAGCGACGGCGTGCTTCGATCCGTTGACCGACATCGGAGGCCGCGAGTCGTGTCCCCAAGCGGGCGAACGAGCGATCCCACCGCGAACCTGTCGCGGTCGCCGGGAGAGGGGACCGGGTCGAGTACAAACGCCGGTACGTGGTGGCCACCGTTGCCGGACCGAACTGCATGGCTCGTCGTAGACACCATCCGGCCATCACGGTCGCAGCACCGGCGACCAACGCGAGCTGGGTCAGGGTCATGGCCGTGCCTCGGCGAGTGCCTCGCGGCTGACGAACCGGCCGGCGCGTTCATAGCGGGACAGGTTGCGGAGCCACACCAGACTGAGCGCCCAGATCGATAGCGGCAACAACAGCCAGATCTGCCCGACCGCGGACTGGTAGGGCTCCAGGGTCTCGGAGGCGACGACGATCATGTACGCAACCAGGCCGCCCAGAATCGCGAGCATCCGACGCATCGACCGTTCGAAGTTCGCTCGCAGGCGGTCGATGCGGTCGCGGGCGGTGAGCTCGTCGCGGGCCGTCACCGCGAGCTGGGCGAAGGTGTCCTGTAGCGCCGAACCCGAGGCGTGCCCGGCTGCGAACAACATCGACGCCACGGCGGTGTCCGATACTGGGTGATCGAGTTCGTCGGCCAGATGCACGAGTGCGTCGCGCAGTGGCATGTGATGCCCGAGCCGACCGGCAAGCCGGCCGAGTTCCGTTTCGATCACCGTCGGCGCCCGTTTGGCGGACTCGGTCAAGGCCTCGACCAGATCGAGATTCGATCCAAGTTGAAGGTCACGGAGGTCCTCCAACCACTTGGCGATCCCATCGAGACGGCGACGCTCGACGGTCGCCGACTTGCCGGCGAACAACCTCGGCCACACCACGACCAGCGCGATCGTCCCCGCAGCGGCGACCGGCCAGCGCGTGACCAACAACACCACCAGTCCGGCAACGATGGCGACGACCAATGCGTTGCCACTCGCCAGCTGCGAGCGACGTCGAGCGAGCGGGTTGGAGGCTGATCGTGGGCGCATGGATTCGGCGGCACACCACACCGCTGCGCCCGCCGCCAGGCCGGCCGCCACGGCGACGAGGAGCCTCATCGTGGCGTTCACGACACCGCCTCCAGCGAGAACGGCGACCCTGTCGCGTGGGCCGCGGCTTGCATCGGCAGGTAGGTGTCGTCGAGTGCGTCGGCGAGCTCGAAGTCGGGGAAGTTGGTGCGGATCTTGGTGACCAACAGATCCGGCCACGGCGTGCGAGACGCCCGGCCACGCAGATCGCCGGCGCCAGGCTGCGGCGCGTACAGGGTGTGGACGACGCAGCGGTCACCTTCGATCGATGGGGCGACGATCTCTTGAATCCAACGTCGTCGATCTCGGGCCATCGAGCAATGCACGACAAGGTCGAACGCCTGGTACACCATGCGCGCGGCCTGGTCACGCTCGCTCGAGCCGCGTTCACAAATCCGATCGATCAGTTGCCCGAGCCCCGCCACGGCGGACGAGCCGTGGACTGTCACCAGGGTGCCCTGGCCGATGTTGGCGGCGCGGATCGCCGGGTCGGCCTCATCACTGCGGACCTCACCGATCATGTTCAGCTCGCCGCGGGTGCGCAGCACCGGGGCCATCATGTCGGCGCACGAGATCCCACGCGACGTCGAGGTCATCGGCATCCGCGCCTGCATCTCCTGTGTCCACGGCCGACCCAACGACACCAACCCCAACTCGAAATCGGTCTCCACGGTGACGATCCGCGTGTCCGCCGGGTATGCCAGCGGGAACGCACGCAACACGGTTGTCTTGCCCGAGCCCTGCACACCAGTGGTCGCCGCGGACAGCTGGGCCTCAACCGCTGCGGTGCCGAGCAGGTAGCGCATCCCGTTCGAGATCGAGCCCCACTCGAACAGGTCATCGAAGGTTGCGCCCATCACACGGTGCACACGGATGAAGATCGCCGGCCTGGACACGACGTCGAACCCTTGACCGTGGAACCGCAGCCGAGGGGACAACTGCACGTCGACGAACGGATGCTCGAAACTGAACGGCCGATGATGTGTCGCCGCCACATCGGCGATCATCTGAGTCAACTCCTCGGCGGTTCGTGCCAGCGCCGGGTAGTAGCTCTTGGTGCCGTCGGCACGATCGACGCGCACCGGTTGCCCGGGGAACACGAGCACGTCCTCCGCCAACGGCTCCCCGGCGAGGATCCCGTACAGGCGAGGGAGTAGGAACATCGCCGAAAGGATCAACTCGACGACGATGTCTTCCTCCGCTTCCGACAGCGCCGGTTCCCGACCGGCGACGCGCTGCTCGTTGACGATCGGCAGCACCTTCGTTTCCAGTTCGAACTTGGTCTGTTCCTGCCGACGGTCACGATCAGCATGCGATTCACGCACCGGTGCGGTCGGAAGCTGGGCGCCGAACTCGCGGCGAATCCGCTCCGCCAACTCCATCAACCAGTCCTGCGGCCCGTTCACACCGTCACCCCCACCTGAAGCCGCGCCAACAAGCCGTGTATGCCGAGCACCAATCGCGACCTGCGCAGAGAGCGATGCCCGATCGACGCACCGCGACACAGCAGGTCGAGCGCCCCGTCATCGAACGGGACATGGCCGGCGTAGACGTGGCCGAGTTCGTCACGCGCCAATCGACCCGGGTCGATCCGCAGGCGACGTTCGGCCGCGACATCGACAGTGAGAATTCTCACGCGCCCGGCGTCGATCTGGGCATCCGTGGCGGCGAACTGGCCGCGACGGGCGGCCCACTCCAAGGTCGCCGCCAATGGGCCGGGCTCGGGCGGAGCGACCAACACCACGACGTCCGCGACACCGGCAATCTGTGCCGCCGGCGACCCAGGGAACAGCCGACCGATGTCGACTACGACGACCCCGTCGAGGGGGTCGAGCAACTGCCGCCATCCTCGAGGCCGGTCCAGCGCAGCCGAGATCCGCCACGGGTCGCCCTGCGCGGCGACGACACCGAACTCGCCAAGCCGTTGCGCACCGACGGCCAGATCGCGTTGGAACACGCCCTCGTACAGTCCTGGGCCGGACGGGTCGAGGTCCGCACACCAACCCAGCAGCGACCCACCCGACGGGTCCGCCTCGACCAGCGTGACGTGCTCACCGGTCGCCGCTGCTGACGCCGCCAGCACCAACGCCGTCGAGGTGGCGCCGCCAGAGGCCTTGATCGAGCCGACCGCGATCACCCACGTCACGGCTGCGCTCCGACACGAACCAACACCAAATCATCAGATGCCGCCCACTGCGCGACCTGCGCCGCCGACTCGGGTGCTGCCGCCAGCACGACCATCAACGCCCGGTCGTCGCCGACGGACGACTCGACGACCAACACCGCAACCGGGGTGACATCGGCGCCATCCATCGGGATCGCCAGCAACTGGTCGCCGACACTCAACGACACCGGGTACCGGCCGGCGCGCAACAGCCCACCGATCTCCAACCAGCCGTCTGGCACGCTCGGCCCGGTCGAGATCAACGACGGCCCGAGCAGGTCGCCCGGCGCAAGATCGATCGCGGCGATCTTGCCTACCAGCTCGGCACGCTGTGACGCCGAGAACAGTTGGGTAGACGACGAGTCGATGGCCACCATCGTCGAACCCAACGCCGCGACCGTGATCGGGTCGCCCGCCTCCACCGGGGCGACGACCATCACCACCTCGCGCCGCTCGGCTGCCCTACCGAACCCCCACAACACCAACGCTGCAACAAGGACCGCCAGCCCGGCAGCGGCGGCGAGCCACGGCAACCGCACCCGTCGCGAGGGACCGCGAGGTTGACCGGATCGTCGGCCTGCCAGCGGAGTGGTTTCGGTCGCCGTCATCTCGAGCCTCCTCGTCAGTTGCCGGTCCGGGTGTTGACAACACTCAGCTCGTCGACTCGTACCGTCAGCGGACTCGACGACCACACATACGGGGCCAGCACATCGGCGAAGCCCGACACCGTGAACACCACGTCGTAGGTGATCCGTGCCGTCACGGTGAGCTCGCCAGGCTCCGGCGGAATCCAGAGACACGGCGCGTCGTACTGCCCCGGCTCCGCGAAGTCAGGCACGTCGTTCGACCGTCGCGGGATCGCACCCGCATCCGGCTGATCCGCCGAGCCTTCCAAGCAGTCGACGGTGATCGACGTGGCTGGGCCGTCATCAGGATCGAACGACAAGTCGAACACCAGCGAGGCCGGCGACAACACCAACCGAGAGGTCCAACCCCGATACGTGGACGGTGCCGACACGTATGTCCTCCACGGCGGCGCGTCGATCTGCAGAGTTGCCGGCATGTTCACCGGCAGCCCACCGAACAGCCCGCTGTCGGGCACCGTCAACGCCACCGGGCGATCCAACTGCAGACCCGTCCACAACGTGCCGATCCGCGCATACGGGTCCCAGAACACATCACGAATCGACACCAGCGTCGACGTCACCAACGAGTTCGTCGTCGTGCCCGAGCCCTGCGTACCGACGCAGTACACGTCGAACCGGCGGTAGGCCGACTCAACACGACCATACGTTGCGAACACCGACGCCACATCCGTGCCACCCAATTCTGCGACCGCTGCCCACTCCTCAGCTGTGAGCTCCACCACCGTGTCGGTCGTCTCACGGAACATCCATTGCAGCGACTCACGGGGCTCGTAGATCGGCTGCAGCGGGCCGTCGCCATCCGGGTCGAGGCCGAGGTACATGAAGGTGCAAGGAGCGCGATCCGACCCACCCGCCGAACGGAACGCCGATCCCACTGGAATCGACGTCGTCGACGACAGACCACCCGAACCGTTGCGGTACTGCACCGTGATCGGCCCTGGCTGAGGGGGCGGCGGTGGGTCGCCCCCGGGACCGACCGGTGGTGCTGCGTGCACGGTCGGCATCGCGATGAGTGCGCTGGCCATCACCAGGGCCGCGACGAAGCTGCGACCTACTCGCATGCCTGCGGCTCCAGTCCACCGTCGTCGAGCAACCACCGCCCGTCGACAAGCACCATGACAGCTACGACGCCGGTCTCGACGCCGGGTGGCCCCAGATTGGGCCACGCATCGGGCGGTGCCTTCACGCCCGTGTCCTTGTCCTTCCAGAACGTCGCATCGATCTGGCAGTCCCACACGAATGCTCGGGTTGGGTCATCGTTCTCGACGACGTACGGCCGCAACGTGACGCCGCCGGAGATGTCGAGCACCTGATTCTTCTGGGTGCGCTCGACCATGCCGTCGTTGTTCGCCTGCAGGACTCGCTCCGTGATCGGTGCAGCAGCCAATTCCGGGCTCGTCGGGTCAAGCGGCCACCTGGAGTAGGTGACGAGTTGCGCGTACACCCCGGCGACGTAAGCGTCGATGATCGGCTGATGCTCGGGAAGGCTGGCGTGCAGGTTGTTTGGGTCGTTGGGGTCGGTCACCAAGTCGGCCGGCCGGATCAAGGTTGTCGGTGGCCCGGTCGTCGAGCTCGTCGTCGGTGCGCTGCTGGTCGGTTGCCCGGTCGAGGTCGTCGACCCCTGCGAAGACTCGGTCGACAGCGTGCTGTCCGGCTCGCCCGTCGTGGACGAAACGGTGCCAGCCGTCGGGATCGGCACGGTCGGGTCGCCGTTCGAACTTTCGCCGCTCGAGCAGGCACCGAGCACGAGCGCGGCAACGACGATGAACGAGAAGGCTGGGCGGGATCGCATCATGACAACTCCTCTCGGCGATGCGCAGGTGCGCGGCCGACGGTCGGCAGGAGGCGATCGGTCGCGATCGCGATCACAGCGCCCACACCCCACTCGAGTCCGTGAGACCGAATGCGAACGCTGTCAAGACAGATGCTAGCGAGATCGCTGGGCCAAGCGGGAACGCCCGACGCTTCGTCGTCCGCTGGTAGATGAACCCGAACCCGGCACCAATCGTGAGTGCCGTGAGCAGTGCCCAATACGCGGCGGCCGGTGAGACTGCGCCGAGCGGCGAGCCGAGAACAGTTGCGAGCTTGACGTCGCCGAGCCCAGGTGTACGCGACTTGCTGACGAGATGTGCCGCGAGGAGCGGCCCACCCATGATCGCCGCTCCCGCCACGATCGGCTGCCACGCAGTGTTCTCCACAACCACAAGATGGATACTGAGAACAGCGAAGAGGAAAGCACCCATGCCGGTCAGCCAGTTCGGAATCCGAAATGTGCGAGCGTCGATCACGGCCGCAGTGACTGCGATCATCCCGAGCGCCGGCATCATCAGCACCTCTGCCCGACCGACGTACACAACGGCGAGCAGGGTCGCAATACCCAGGCCAGCACCGATTGCTCCTGCTCCGGGGCCGCGCTGTTCCAGGTCATCCACCGCCGCTTGAGTTGGCGTGGTGTGGAGCATGGCGACCTCCGAAGGATTCACGGTATCACCGCTGCCGAACTCGATTTTCGCGGGTGGGGTATACAAGTAAGCAGGTATGCGGTAGCGCCGTCGCGGTGTCCGGGTGAACGAGCCGTCTGCGGGCGGTCGTATTCTTCGGGGTGTGCCGCGCCCTCGTATCGAACGAGACGAACCAATCGACCCGCTGGCCACGAAGCTGCCTCGCTCGCTGATCAAGCGGCTGAGAGTTCGCGCCCGCCAGGACGACATCAGCGTGCAAGACCTCGTTGGTGCCGCGATCGCTCGCGAACTGACTCGTCGCGAACGTCTGGAGGCGCGACGAACGAACCGGCTGACATAGCGCGATCGACGAGTCCTTCATCAGCGACACTCCCCACCCCTACCCGGCCGGCAGCGCGACATCGGCGAGTGCGATTGTCGATAGCGTCTTATAAACGGGTTGTGTTATCGTTTCCTATCGAGAGGAGCGATGATGTCGACACCGAGCCCGTACCGGCCAGGATTCGCCACGCAGCCGCCGCTGCTCGCGGGCCGCCAGCACCTCGTGCAGCTCGTCGAGACCGCAGTCCGCACGAGTGGCAACCGGCGCCAGTCGTTCCAGGTCCTGTACGGGCCGCGCGGTGTCGGCAAGACCGTGCTCCTCGACCGGTACGCGGCGATCGCGATGGAACGCAAGTGGGCGGTTGTGCGTCACGAGGCCCGCTCACCCGGTGACCCGATCGGCGCGATCGTCGAACAGCTTCACGCCTGCGCCGGGCTGACCAAGAAGCTGAGCCGCGAACTTGTCGAGCTGCGCGAACGATGGGGCGAGGAATCTCAGACACTCAACCTCGGCGTCTACCGACGAGAATCCAAACGCCAGCGGCGCGACGCGATCCCAATCGCCCAACAGTTCGCCAGCGCCGTACTGGCTGTCGGCGAGCACTGCACCAAGGATCGGCGCGGACTGATGATCCTCGTCGACGAGGTCCAAGAAGTGCATCCCGACGAGCTCTCGGTGTTCGGACCGATCATGCAAGATCTCAGTCGCCGACCCGAACTCACCGCGATGATCGTGTTCGGCGGGCTGCCCGACACACCCGGGCTCGTCACCGACGCCGTCACCTACGGCGAACGAATGGCGTTCCACCCGATCGACAACCTCGACAACGACGCCACCCTGCAAGCACTCGCCGGCCCCGCCGACTCCGCGGGCCGACCCTTCGACGGTGACGCGCTCACCGTGCTCGCCGACGCCACCGGCGGCTACCCGTACTTCGTGCAACTGTTCGGCGACTACGCCTGGCAAACCTCCGACGGCCACCCACGCATCACCCTCGACGACGCCACGAAGGCGATCGACCTCGCCCGGCACGACAGCGAACGCGGTCTGTACGTCGCTCGCTGGAAGAAGCTGCCCGCTGGCGAACAGACCTACCTCACTGCGATGGCGCGCATCTCGACGAGCATTCCTGTACGAACCGGCCAGATCGCTGACGCGCTCGGCAAACCCATCACCGCGCTCAGCGCCGTCCGCAACCGCCTCCTCGACCGCGGCATCATCGTCGCACCATCAACCGGCCACGTCGCAGCATCCATTCCCGGCTTCCTCGACTACGTGCTCACCGTCACCGAACCACCGAAGCCGACCGAACGCACGTCGCCGTCGAAGAAACGAACCAGCACTTCCCCCTCCAGAAAGCCACGGCGGCCAGGTCGCACTGCCTGACCCGCCGACCCACGAAGGGAGACCAGCCGATGCTCACCGTCGGACAACTCGTGCAACACCTCAGCACCCTCGACCCGAAGCTCCCCATCGGGATCATCGACATCGACCGCCATCCCGGCTCGCAACGCGCCACCATCACCCTGCGCGAGCTCACCGATGTGGATGTCATCCACGAAGCCCGAACCGGCGAACCGCAGGCGGTGTGGCTGAGCGCCCAACCCTCTACCGGCCAGCCCGACCCCTTGACGGGGCGTTCGCCCTCGACTGTCGTGCTGCCCAGCCATCCCTGCGGATGCCTCATCCCCATCGCCGTCGCCGCCGGCCGCAGCATCAACCTTGACGCATTCCCGTGCCCGCACCATCAGCCCAATGACCTCGTCATCCGCTCCGCCCACCGCGCCAGCGAGTGAACCGTTCCGCTTCAAGGACGCCGCGCGGCTCCACGCCCGACGGTTCAGCAAGCACTCACTCGCGTCCGCCCTGCGACTGCTCAGCGCCGACCAACGAATCACCCACCCCGACGGCGGCATCGCGCTCCTCACCGAGGCCGGCCATGCCACTCGCGCAACGACGCTGTTCGCCGCGACGTACGTCCCGTCATTCCTCGCAATGCTCTACGGCTTCGCGATCGGCAGCATCCCGCTCATTGCACTGACCGTTCCGGCGATGCTCGTGTCGGCACTCGTCCTGGGCTCGCGATGCGAACGCCAAATCCGAGCACGCCGAACCTTCGACACCGCCGGGCACCCGTGGGTCCTCTCCGACGTCGCCACCGAGCCCCACCTCGGAATCGGCAACCAACTGCTGGCCGAGGTCGTGAGTCGAGCGGAGGACGCGAGCGCCGACCTCGTGCTCACCGTCGGGGAACACAACGAGATCGCTCGGGCGCTCTACGCCCGTCACCACTTCCTCGAGATCGATCGGAGAGGCCAGACGATCGCGATGCGTCGGCGGGCGGGAGCCGGCGTTATCCCCGCCCCGTGAGTGCGTTGACCCGGTTTGCCTCGACCCCACGCTGGCCGGCGTCAGGTGGTCGTTTTGAGAACGTCGACGGTGCGGTCGACCAGCACGCGGAGTTCCTTGCAAGTCGTGGAGATCTGCGAGAGCACGGCGTCAAGGAGTCGACCTGGCTGGCGCTCGACTACTTCCTTGTTAAGCTCGGGAAGAGATCGAACGACTTCCCTCAACACGGGGTTCGGCTCGCCCGCGCCTAGGGTCGAAGCAATGTATTCGGGAAGTACCTGGGTGAGCGCTAAAAGGTGTGTGACCCTCGGCCGCGCGATCTGGTCGATGAGTTTCTCGAGGTCGGTCGCTGCTTGCCGTTCGAGCATGTCGAGTGTCGTCTGTTCGCTACCTGTGAACGAGGTTCTTTGTGGGTATGGATATCCAGCGGTCGCCAGAATCTCGGCTGCATCCGAGAACATTCGGCGCTGTGAATGAGTCGCGCGGGCCATCTCGGCTTCCAGTTGTGTGGCTCCCGATACTTGCGCGGCCGTGAACATTCTGGTCGTCTCTGCCAGCAGTTCGGAACCATCCGTTCTGTATTCTCGGCGATGCCCTCCCCATCGGCGATACGAGGCGAGCGAGTAGGCGCAGGCCTTGTCGTCGATCAGCACGTCCAGGCGGTGGGGTGGGAAGACCTGACTCACTGCGGCATCAATCCTTCTCATGGCGGCGGTGAGTAGCGGGGCCCGTTGGGAAGCCGTTGGATCGAGGGTGGTGGTAGCGACGACCATTGTGTTCGGGTTGGGGCTAGCCCGTAGAGCCTCGACGATTGTGGCTGCATAGGTGGGCGAGTATGTCGTGTCGGCGTCGACCTGCACAATGACTGTGTCGGCGGGCTCTGCTCCTGCAGCGAGGGCCAACGTGGCGGCAGCCTCGACTCCACGGTGTCGCGCTGGTACGTGGCCGCGGATTGGTTCGTTGACGACAGTGATCGCGTCGCGTCCAACGACTTGCTGAAGGTCAAGGCACTGTTGAACGCTTGAGTCTGTTGATCCGTTGTCGACAATAATCAGGTGGCTTTGTTGTGGTGGTTCGAGTCCGTGTCCGAAGCCGAGCGAGCGGCACGTCGCGACAAGTAGCGCCTCTTCGTTGAGGCAAGGCATCACGAATGCAGTCCACTCTGGCATCAGACCTGAGTTCCGCATGGTAGGAGCACGGCGAGTGTGGCCTGCCAGGTTGGCCAGGGTGGTGCAGTCGGGGTTGGTGCTGAGCGTCGGATCCAGTTGGCAGCGTTGTGCGCAATCTCAAGGCTTGAGCGACAGGTTGCCGCACACGGGACGTGGCTGAGCAGGGCGGTGCCCTGGTGGTAGTCGGCGATGCTGGATGGGCCAAAGCGGTCGGGGACGGGTTGTTGAAGGACTTGAGTCGCCCAGGCATCGATGTTTGCCTCACCGATGGCGGCGACTTGGGCACAACAGCATGGCGGGTAGCCGAGCGCCAAGCCGAGTTCCTCCTCATGGGGACCTGACGACTGGTCGAGCTCTAGCAGGGCACGCGCTCTGTATTCTGTCGATAGCCAGGTGTACTTCTGGTCTGACGCGACGTCGATTCGGTTGGCCTGTCCCCACGCCTCGAGTGCAGCTCGGGTATCCGCACCGGGTCGGACCGAGGTGAGGCGAATGTTCGGGCGAATCCCGGCTGCGAGGTGGAGAACGTCGATGTTGGCGCTCATTGGGAGCATTTGCCAGGGGAGTGTGGTCACGTTCATGTCGAGCGTTGCCATCGCATCAGTAGCTGAGCGGTAGGCACTTCTGTGACTTCGGTGAAGCCGGCATGTTCGGCCGCCTTGCGAGATGCAAGGTTCGACTTGCGCATGTGTGCGTAGACCTCGTCGAACCCGCTGTCGTTGACTGCTGCTTGATAGGCGATGCGGCCGATTCCGCGACCATGAACGGTTGTGTTCAGTTGAATCTGGATACTGGCGTGGGGCCCGATCGGAAGCTCGTCGATCACGTTGATGTACACGAAGCCAGCTCTTGTTCCATCGACCATCACGTGCCAGTACTTGCCGTTTGGCGGTCCGCCGCGGCCCTTGGAGCCCTTTCCGCGGATGAGCTGTACGGACGCTGGGTCGACGGCCGGCTTATGAGTTTTGGGTGGCGGCCGGCGACGCTCGGTCACGGTCCACCTGTTTCGGGTTGTCCAAGTCGATCGAGGATGCGTTCGATTGTCGGCTGCCACATCTCGCCGGGAAAGAAGGCTGGTGAGATTCCGATGGCGATGTCCACGATGCGGTCGCTGCAGCGTTCAAGGGAGTCACACAATTCGTCGACCATGTCGAGGACGGTCGCGAGTGGGGGGTCGTGTCGTCCTTCGTTGTGCTCCCAGTTGGAGTCGCCGTCGAATCTGTTGTTGAAGTAGTCGAGGTCAATGTGGAGCAAGATCGGATCATCCGATGGCGACTGGGCCCAGACCGTGGCGTCAGCGGTCAGGGTGTACTGGTGTGGGCCGGCGTCGTCGACGAGAGCGCACGCCAGGCGCAATGCGTCGGGAGACAGGAGTGTGTCGGCAGCATCGTTGAGGCGGATAGCGCGCTTGACGGTTGACGGGCAGCGAGCCTTGAGGTGTCGTAAGTCCACACTGTTGACGGTGCCGAGCAGAGGGACAAGGAAGCTGCCCATGCCGATGGCTCCGCTGGTGATCGCGGCAGCAACGTTGCTGGGGTTGCGCACGTCGAACGATTCACCGGTGATTGCGTCGGTGATTTGGTTTGCGTGGCGGAACAGCCTCGGTGACATGAGGTCTTGGTGGTCGTCGGCATGCAGGATTGTGATACTCGAAGGAGAACCAGCGCGAGCGAGCCACTGGCTCCAAGACAGCAAGGTCCAGGCGTCATTCAAGAAGACGCTGCACCCGTCCAGCGTAAGACGTTGAGTTGGGACGAGCGTAAGGTCGCTGCTTCCCGGCCACCATGCGAGTCCCACAGCAAGTTGTGGGTCGATGTAGAAGTCGGCAGTCGGTGGTGGAACAAGGTTGATCTCGACAAAGTCACCGTTGATGGTCCACTCGACAAACTGGTCAAACGCGAAGTAGCTCTGCAGAACCGTGTCGATGTCGCCACCGCCAGCAACCCGGGACACCGGTATGCGGATCATCGTTGCGTACAGCTGTGTTCGAGTTCTGCAGCGAGCTCGCGGCCAGCTGGGGTCAAGGGCGCTGTGGCCAGCGTGACCCACGCCTGCTGGAGTTGACCGTTGACTACGTCGAGGTAGCGTTTCGCGCGTGTGGCGCGCATGCGATCCTCATTGGCGATGTGGGTCCAGAATCTGCGTAGTTCCGCAAAGACGAACGCCGCGTGAAGCAGACCGCTTGGTGGCCTCGGATCGTTCCGCCACGGAGACTGCACCAGCGGGTAGTCACGCTCGACCAGGGGCGTGTGGCGTCCCAACAGATAGAGCTTTTGATGGCGGTGCTCGTGGATCAGCGAGTCGGCGAGGTCAACAGCATCGATCAGTCCACCGTTGTGCCGGATGGACACGTATAGCGCCCCAGGCACGATGTCGTCGCTGAAAGACACGCACTTATCTGGGTCGGCGTCGAGGTCGCGAATGAACTGAACGTCAGTGTCGATTGATGCGATTTCGAGGTGGAGAGCTGGCGAATACGCTCGAATCATGGCTTCCGAGGTCGAGACAAGAGCTCGACCTTCTTCGATGAGCTCGTGGTTGTTCTCGAATTCGATTGGGCCACCGAAGGGTGCACGTAGCCATGGCTGGTCAGCGTGAACTCTCAACCACTCGGTTCGGGCTGGTTGCTCAAGCATCTGCGAGATGTTTGCTGCGAGCACAGGGTCGGCACTGATGACCCGTCCATCAAGGGACCGAGTGAGCACGCCGCGTCGCTCGTCCACCGCGACTTTGACTCGGACAACGACCGTCGGGTCAATCGCCACCCGTGACAGCCGCGCAGCGGTGGCCGACTGAAGTGTTGCAAGTGCGTCGGCTGGCAGGATCGAGGCAAGGAGGACTGCGGCTGACTCACCCCAGCTCGAGAGGAGCTCGCTCACGAACTCGCTCGACTCGACAGCTCCGTCGAATGGACGTGCGGACGTCGCCCGATCGTGAGTCGAGGCCGCTGCTGTGTCGGCTGCGACAGCTTGGGTGAGGCGATGACGGACGTGACGGATGAGTGTGAGCATCTCCTCGCAATAAACGGTTGGATGGTCGAAGCCGTCGTGGTCGAATCGATGGGGGACAGCGCCACCGCCGCATACCGTGACTTCTGGACAGGACTGACACTGGGCCGAGAGCCCTTCTGGACGAAGCAGGCGCCGATGGTCTTCGATTCGCTTCGACCGGGCCGCTGCCGAGATCGAGGCTGATGACAACGACAGGCCAATCGCTGTGCCGCCATCCTCGGTAATTTTCAAGACATCAAGATCGTGGTAGCTCCCATCGGTCTCAATCGTTAGAAGGCTGACGTCGCCGAACCCAAATGCGTCCGTTCGGCTCGCGCCTCCGCTCACCGCGGCCAGTAATGCGTCGAAGGTCCGCATCGGTAGATGAGCGAACTCATCGAACCAGATGTCGAACGCCTCGGTGAGCCAATCGACGTACACGTCGGGGTGCGAATTTCGACCAGGAGGTTGACGGATGTGATTCGCGTCAGGGAGCAAGAAGTCGATCTGCGGAGGCCTGTTCGCGTCGAAGAACTCCAAAAGGTCACGTGGCGGGACAGCCGTGTCAATGACACTGATTGCGCCGCTGAATGTACGCGGTCGCTCGATCAGCCGCTGCAGCGCGCCAAATGTTGCCTTGAACGAGGATCGTCCTCGCACGGTGATGCGATGCCGGTCGTTCGCAGGCTTCGCGCCATCAATGCTCAGCGAAATGCCGATCCCGGCCGCCGCGAGCGTGTCGACAGCGGTGACGTCAAGCAGCACACCGTTGGTCTGCATCGACAAATTCACGATCGTCGCGTGCCGAACCGCGCGCCGAATCCGTTCACCAACTGCGACAACCCGCTCGACGCCGGCGAGCAGTGGTTCGCCACCGTGAAAGACAACCACGATCTCAGCGAGATCTACCTCATCGACGTACTCGGCGATCCGCGTAGCGAGCAGACCGATCTGTTCGTCGCTCATCACACGCGGCTGAGACCGCCAACTCTGGTCGGCGTGCTCGTACATGTAGCAGTAGTCGCAGGCAAGATTGCACCTGGAAGCAATCTTCACGAGGAAGCACGAGAATCGTGCTGGCGTCACCTCAGGAACGGTTGTGACGGTGGTGCATCCGGTCGTAGCTCGTGATGACTTGCTCGAGCGTGTCGCCCGCGGCCAGTTCTCGCTGCAGTCGCGCCAACGCCGGGTGGTTGGCATCTGAGAGAGAGCGAACCTGCAACTGCAGATCAACGTCCTCCTGAGTCAGACTGGTCATTGGATTCCTCTCACTACTTCTTGGGTGTTTTGACTTCGACGATAGCCGAGATGCGATGGCTGGGCGAGCAGGACATCACCGGCGTGATCGGCGGCGAAACCACCAGCCCGCTACCGTCACGCGCAGCGGCTGTGCACTTGATCGTGCCAGCAGCATTTCGACAAGCACGGGCTGGATTGGTACGACTCTTGGCCCGGTCTTTGGCTCGCCCTTTCACCGAAGGAGATGTCGGCCTTCCTCAAGCTAAGCCTCGATCCACCGATTGGGTCCTGAGGTCGAACTCGTGACGGGTTCGTGTGGGCTGGGCGTGGCCGGGTCTGTTGCTGGCTGGTGTTGGGACGCGTCGAAGCAGGCGTTCGTGCCGGTCGGGGTTGTCAGCGCTGGTGGTGGTGTGCGGCGCGCCTGACCGCAAGGCCGCCGTTCAGCCGGGTGCGGGTCGCAGGGTGCGCAGTGTGGTGAGCGCGGTGGTGAACTGTTCGGCCCAGGGCCAGCCGGTCGGGAGTCGCAGAGTCTTGCGGCCGGCGCGGTTGACGAGTCGGCCGGGGATCGCGAGGAGTTGGGTGCGCACGGTGCGGGCCACGATCAGCTGGTCGCCGGTGCGGACACCGCCAAGGGTCGCGGTCCAGCGGATCAGGTTGTGCGCGAGGACCGCGCATTGCAACCAGACCGAGTTGGCGTGGAAGTTGCCCGATGGGACGTGTTCGAGCCCGGCGCCTTCTTTCAAATCGCGGATCGCGAGTTCGACCACGGCGTGGTGACGGTGGAACTTGTCGACGTCGACGGCCGTGCCGTCGAGGTCGGTGAGGAACGCGTGGTGCCGCCAATCGGGCCACAACTTCATCTGGGTGGTGTCGGTGAGTCGGGTGCGTCGAACCACCAGCCGACGCGTGATCTGGTGGCGGCCTTTGCCGGTGGTGTAGGCGCACTCGGCGACCTGGGCTTGGCCGCCGGGGGTGTAGTCGATCTCGACCCAGGCGGACTCGGGAATGGCCGCGATCGCCGCAGCGATCCCTTTCGTGGCACACCTGACCGCCATCGTGTAACGCACGTTCAGCCGGTTCAACGCGACGATCGTGTCGTTGGACCAGAACCCCGAATCAACGCGCACGGTCAGCTCGCCGGTGGCGCCGGCGCGGCGGACACGGGCAACGATCTCGTCGAGGAAACGGACGGTGCCGCGCTGGGTGTTCGCCGAGCCTTTGCGCATCCGGGCGTGCAGCACCTCACCGGTATCAGCGCGGGTCGCGAGCAACGGGTGATAGCCGAGGGTGTGGGTGTAACCGAACGCAGCGCCCTGCTTGGCGTGGCCGTCGACCTCGCAGATCGTGGAGTCGATGTCGATCACCAACGGCTTCACGCCCGGGCCGGCGCCAGCAGCCCAGGCTCGTTCGAGCGCGTGACCGATCACCGCTTCCATCTGCCGGCAATGCCCGAACGTGAACGCTCGCAGGAACGTCCCGATCGTCGACGGGGCCATCACCCGATGACTCAACACCGCGCCGGTCGCGCCGGCGCGGAGCTTGTCGGTGTGATCGATGTGCGACGCGTTCGCGCACATCGCGTGGACCAACGTGAGGACCTTGCGGCCCGGACGCGAACCACCGACCCGGCCGCCCAGCCGGACCGTCGCGTTGATCAACGCTTCCAGGCCGAGTCGTTGCGACATCGTCGCGACGAGCAACAACCCGGCGTCAGCGACCAGGTTCGGGTCATCAAAGGTCGCGTCGATCCGGTCGAGCGTCTGCGATACTCGCGTCACTGAAAGTGTCTCCTGAGCTGTGGTGATTGACGAGGTAAGAGACGTACATCGTCCCAGCTCAGGAGACCTCTCACGCGGATACGCGCGTCACCTCACACCCTGCTCATCGGTGGATCGAGGCTAAGACGACGTCACCAAGCGGCCGAAAGATCGAGCGACCCACGTCGGCTCAGCACAACCTCGAAGGCCTGAGCCCGGCGTAGTACACGACGGTCGTCATCACCCGGTACGTATGGCTGCCCGGTTGATGGCTTGCGATCGGATCAATCGCCCTGGCCATCGTCTGGGATCGGGGAGGCGACGCAGATTGACCGATCGGCCGGAGTCTGTACCTGAGGCATGGGGTCCGCGTCGTCGAACATCGAGCTGGCCGACTGCTCATGCGGCGCGTTAGCCGCGGCCAACCTGTAGGTCGGGCTGTGGATGACAGTCGGTGAACAGCCGGCGATGCGTTGATCGAGCGTCAGTTCGCCACGGTCGTGGCGAACTGACCAGACTTGACGACGAAGCGTCGCAGTTCGGCCAGTGCGATTCTTCGCGATCGCCCGATGTGAATCGATGCCACTTCGCCCTGATCGAGAAGGTGGTACACCGCGCCACGGCTGATCGCGAGGAACTCCGCCGCCGCCTCGATCGTCAGCAGGCGACACCCGTCGTTGGCGAGCGCGTCGTCGTTGATCGTCACAATCGGCCTCCTCCTCACGCTTGAGTCGCTCGTTCGCCGGGTGACCCCACCCCGCTGACTCCCGGGACGCGACACCCATTCTGTGATCTCGCTGCCCGTCCGGTTGCACTGTCCCCAGCGGCACTGGCCCAACCACAGAGGTGCATCGGGCGCGCCGATAAGTCTCAGTGGAAGTCTCAAATCGGCTCAGCGGCTAGATCGCGAGAGATCTAGCTGGGCTTACGCGCTAGAGAGCGGATTCCCGTCCACCTCCGCCAGGACACCCACGTCAGGGGCTGTGTCGGTCGTCAGGGATCCAACGCGAATTGTCGTCGCTCTGCGTCGGTGAGGGTCCGGCCGGCCCAAGTTTCGGCGATCGCCGGCCAACCGCCGGCGTCCAGGTCGACGACGACGAGCCGAGCGGCGGGGTTCACGAAGACAGCGGCAGCGTCGGTGACAGCGATGGTCGTGAGCGAGGCAATGGCGACGGGAGAACCCAACGGCGCACCTTGGAAATCGAACAGGCGCATCGTGTCGTCGATGAAGGAGACGACGACGATGCCGTCGGCGGTGATGGCGATCTGGGCGACCGCGGCGCGCTGGCCCCGCAGGACCGCACCCAGCGGACCCTCTCCGTGCCCACCGACGAGGGTCACGGTGCCGGTCTCCGCCCCGACGGCCAACGTCTCCCCGTCGGCGCTGAAGGCCAGTGCCGTCGGTCGGTCGGCACCCAGCACCGGCCGTGCGACGACCCGGCCGGTGACGGCGTCCTGGATCTCCACCAGGTTCGACGTCGTCACGACGGCGACGAGTGCTCCGTCGGGGCTCATCGCCGCGAGTCGGCCCCAGCCGATCCCCGACCTGCCGAGATCGATGTGCCGCAGCACCTGGCCGTGCTCCAGGTCGACGACGGCCGCCGCCGCGAGGGAGCCGACGAGCGTGATCGTGCCGTCGCCGGGAGCATCGGCCCACTGGATGTAGTCGAGGCCGGTGTCGATCGGTGATCCTCCGGTCGACGGGTCGGTCGGGTCGACCACGCGCACACGGCCGGCCTCGTCGCTGAGGATCAGCTGGCGGGGCGTCGGCCACGCCAGAGCCGAGCCGGCGAACGGACCGGCAGTTCGAGCACCGGACGCCGTGTCGACAACGACGGAACCTCGGTCCGCCCCGAGGTTGACGACGACCTGGGTGCCGCCCGGCTCGAAGGCGCCGACGTCGCCGATCGACTCATCTCCGACCGAGCGGAGCAGGGCCCCGCCGCCGTCCAGCGCGACCTGGACGATCCCACCGGACAAGGCGGTCACGAACACCGTGTCGTCGGGCCCCGCAGCGAGCCGGCCGTCGGACGTGGTCGGTGTCTCGACGGGCAGACCGATCTGGCCGATCGCGGTCGCTGTCCCGGGCGGCGTGTCGAGCGGCCGATCGAGCTCACCGTCCGTTGCGTAGTGCTCGACCCTTCCGGCCGCGTCGAGGAACGCGGCGGTGTCGTCGGCCAAGAACAGGGAGGACGTGGCGAGGGCCTGCCGGCCGTCGTCGAGCTCCACGGCGGCCCCGTTGCCGAGGTCGATGAGGGTGACCGCTCCCGGCGCGGCCGACGCCACCAGCGCTCGTCGTCCGGTGCTGTCGATGGCGACCTCCTGCACGGCCAGCCCGGCGACTTCCACCTCGAGCGTCGGCGCACGTGACGTCGTGTCCCACAGCTCGACCGTCGAGGTCCCCACCGTCGACGCACGAGGGAAGCCTGAGCCGGCGATCACGTGCACGCCGTCGGGGTGCCAGGCGATGGCCGTGACGGGTCCACTGCCGACCGTCACGGGCGCCGCGACGACGCCACCCTCGAGGTCGATCACCCGCATGGTTGCGTCGTCGGCACCGATGGCGAGGCGGGCTCCATCGGGTGAGACGGCGATCGAGGTGGCCGAGGCGACCTCGATCGGAGCGCCGACGCGGGCCCCAGAAGCGGTGTCCCACAGTCCGACCTCAGCCGTGGTCGCCACCGCCAGGACGGTGTCGGAGATGAACGCCATCGTGCTGATCTCGGCGCCGACGTCGATCTGGCGGACCAACGATCCGGAGGCCGTTGCGAACAGCACGATCGACGTTTCGGAGACTGCGGCCAGGACGCGTCGATCCGGCGAGGTGACCGGCCTCTCCAGGATCTGCTCGCCCGCCGACAGGTGGCGCACGATCGCGGGAAACCGCAGAAGGGCAGCGGCCAGCGCTCCATCAGTCTCCGGAAGTCGCCCGGGTCGGCCGGCCTCGACGGCGAGGAGCGCAGCGGTGTCGGGCCGGGACGACACCAGCGCCACACCTTCGGCGGCGAGACGGCGTTGGTCGGCGAGCGTGGCCTGACGCTGCGCTTCGGTCGTCTGGCGTTGTGCTTCGGCCGCCTCACGATCCGCTGTTGCGGCCTGGCGCTGTGCTTCGCCGGCCTGCTGCTGTGCCTCGCTGCGCTGGGTGAGCGCGATGGCGCCGGCGACGAGCGCCAGCACCAGGCCGATCACCGTCGCCGCGAGCAGCCGTCGCAGCCGCCGGCGGTTGCGACGATCGCGGCGCTCGCCGGCGGACTGCTGCGCCCTGCTGGCATCGAGGAACGCGCGCTCCGCTGCGGTCGGTTGGATCGACCCACGCTCGGCCCGCTCGGTGACGACCTCGAGACGAGCTCCAGCGTAGAGATCCTCCGCTGACCGTGCCGCGGCCTCCCAATCCCGCGCCGCCTGGGTGAGGTGGGCCTGCACTCTGAGTGAGTCACGATCCTCGTCGAGCCAAGCGCGAAGCCGCGGCCACTCGCGGATCAGCGCCTCGTGGGCGACCTCGACGGTGTGCTCGTCGGCGATGACCAACCTCGCCGCGGTCAGGACTGCGAGGACGTGCGCGGCGGCAGGCGGATCGTCGCCGACCGCGGACATCTCCTCGAGCCCGACTCGCCGACGGGTATCGGCCGTGCCGTCGCCCAGCTCGGTCAGCCGGATGAACATGGCACGAGCGATCGCCTGCTCCGAGCCGTCGAGCTCGGTGGTGAAGGCGAGGTCGGCCGAACGGGCGATGGCCCCTCGCGCCCCGCCTGACGATCGGTAGTCGGCGATGGTGAGCACACCACCACGGTGACGCCGCCACGTCTCACGCATGGCGTGTGACAGCAAGGGCAAACCGCCGGGCTCGTCCAGCACGTCGCTCACCACGAGGTCGACGAGCCCGTCCTGCAGCCTGAGCCCGGCGTCGAGTGCCGGTCGCTCGATGACGTCCTCCAACTCGTGCTGCGTCATCGGCCCGACGAGCACCGTGCTGCGTTCGAGCGCTCTGGCCGTCGCTGGGTGGACGGCGAAGTGGGCGTAGAAGTCGCCCCGCACCGCGACCACGACGCCATGCGGACCCGGCTCCGTGAGCGCATCGAGGAACGCCACCCGTTCCGTGGCGTCGCCGCACAACGTGAAGCACTCCTCGAGTTGGTCGAACGCAAGCACCCCGGGCCCGGGCCCCAGCGCACGGCGGGCCTCGTCGAGGGACTCCAGTGGGTGCTCGCCGGGAGTCCGCACCACCGTCGCTCCGGCGATGGACGGGAGCACGCCGGCACGCAGCAGCGACGACTTGCCGCTCCCCGACGCGCCCGCGACGCCGACGAACCGGTTCGTCCTGAGCTTCTCCAGGATCTCCGCGACCAGTTCCCGGCGACCGTGGTACCGGCTGGCATCGGAGGCGTCGAAGTGCTCGAGACCCTTGTACGGACAGACGACGAGCATCGTCGCGGCAAGCGTCACGCCTGACGGTTCGGCCGCCGCGAAGCGGCGGGCGACCTCGACGATCCGCACCGCGCTCCCACCGGTCTCGCCGACGACCGCGGCCAGGCCGGCGTCGTCGTCGACTGGGCTCGCGCCCAACGCGGCGAACAGGTGGGCGACGCCGTCGACGCCGAAGGGTGTCAGCGCGACCCGGACGACCGCCGGGTCGCCATCGAGCTTGGCGAGCATGACCCGCAACGCGTCACCGGATGCGGCGAGCGGCGGCCGGTGCGTCGCCAGCACGACGAGCGGACCCCGGACGTCCGTCAGCCGGGCCAGTGCCACGAGCGTGGCCGCATCGGCGACGTGGATGTCCTCGACGACGAGCACCATGGGGCCCGAGGCGCCACCGAGGCACTCGCACACGGCGTCGAGGCGGGCCTCGATCGTCGGCATCGACCGTCCCGGCTCGAGCCCGAGCCGCCGCGCGATCGCCGGCACCATCTCGGCGAGCACCGGGGCGTGGTCGCCCAGCATCGTGCGCAGGTCGGCGGGCGTCGTCGCCAGCGCCAACCACCGCAACGCTTGGACGAACGGTGCCAGTGGCTCGTCCAATGGGGCGCTGCGCCCGAAGAGCACGGTCGCCGCCCGGCCGGCGTGTTGGGCGACCTCGGCGACCAGCCGCGAGCGGCCGGTGCCGGCATCTCCGCCGACGAGGACGAGCGCCATCGAGCTCTCGCCCAGCGTGCGATCCACACGGTCGCACAGCGTCGCCCGATGTCCACCTCGATCGAGAAAGCTCGGGTCGAGCGAGGTGTCCAGCTCGGGCGGCACGACCCTCCCAACGCTGGCGCCCGACCGTCCCGGCTCGGAGACACGGACCGACGGGAACGGCGCGGGGAAACCCTTGAGCTCGAGGGCGCCGACCGGCTCCACGAGCCAACCAACCCGGGCGACGTCAGCGACGCGACTCGGCGCATACAGCTCGCCGCTGCCCGCCGCTGCGCAGAGGCGCGCCGCTTCGACGACAGGTGGGCCGAACCAGTCGTCGTCCTCGTGGGTCGCCGGACCGGACGAGACCCCGACGCGGATCGCCAGCGGCACGTCCGGGTCGCGCCGGGCCAAGCCGTCGATGCCTCCCAGCATGGCCAGCCCGCACCGCACGGCGTCGTCGATCGTCGCGAACACGGCCATCAGCCCGTCGCCCTGGGTCTTGACCACGGCGCCACCGACCGCGTCGACCGGGCGCCGGAACGTCGCGAAGACATCGCGGCGAACGTCGTCGCTCGCTGCCGCTCCGATCCGGCTCAGCAGTGCGGTGGAGCCAACGAGATCGCAGAACAGGAACGCCACATCGTGGCTCGGCTGAGCGACGCCGGTCGCGGCCATGCTCATGGATCGCGCCCGTTCATCGGCTTGCGTCCGCCTCGGTCACCCCGTACAAGAGCATCGCTCTGATCCCTCCGGGCGCATCCTGGCACGGCGACCGCACGGCAGGCGCCGGTCGGCGGCGCACGGCGGAGCGGGGGTCTGGAAGGACGGTTGACGTTGAACGCTTCCTCGCAGGACCGAGCGTGGAGCGGCGCGCAGCTGTCGACGGACCGGGGTCAGCGGGTGACGAAAGCGTCAGGCGTTGTCCCGAGACACGTCGACGTCGGGCGTTGTCCCGAGCGTGGGCTCGGCGCTGACGAGGTCCGTGGCGCGCCCGCCGTGATGGAGGCTCGACCAGGGGACGATGGCGAGGGCGAGGAGGACGGCGAAGGCAACGACCCACCAGCTGAGATCGATGCGCTGGCCGTGGCCGACGTCGAGGGCAACGCCGAGGCCGCCGACGCAGGCGACGATGCCGAGCACCGCGGAGATCGGGTCGAAGCGGTGGCGTTCCATCACAGCACCGTCGTCGAGGTCGCCGGCACCGTCGAGGTCGACACCGCGTTCGTCGGGGTTGGGGTCGTTGCGACGGGGGTCGTGGTGGTCGTGACGACCGAGGCGCGCAGCGCCTGGAGGTCGATCACCTCGCCGGTCGGCGTGATCAGCAGGCTTCGCGGGAGCAGTCGGTAGGTGCCGAGGTTGCCGGCGAAGTCGATGACGTCCGAGTCACCGGCCTGGCCGTCGAAGCCGTCGTCGAACACCTGCCCGACGACCACACGATCTTCGGCGTCGATCACCGCGACACCGCCATCGATCACGATCCAGCCGTCCGAGGTGATGGCCAGCGCCTCCGAGATCTGGGTCAGCTGGCCTGGCACCGTGCCGCCCGGCAGCACCGTGGTCGGCAAGCCGGGGACGTCGGGACTCGTCGCGCCGGGGGAGAACGGGTCGCCGTCGCCGGTGTTCACCGGCTCGGCGTACTCGTTGATGGTCAGGTTGCCGTGCCCGATGCGCACGTCGACGATCACGGACGGTGCCCCGTCCGGCCCGATGGTGATGACGTCACCGACGCGGTGCGAGCCCTGCGTGCTCATCATGATCGAGCCGTCGTCGACGTCGGCGTGGATCTCGATCGTGGTCAGCCCGTTGCTGGTGATGTCGACGTCGCCGAACGCAACGCGCATCGTCGGCCGTACGACAGAAGCGGGCGCGCCGCCGACCCACAGCGATGCGCTGCCGTGGGCGACTCGCATGTCGCGAGTGCCGAACAGGCCCGTCGTGTCGATGCTGGCCGACGAGTCGCCGCGCTCGGTGATCGGCACTCCGAGACGAGCGCAGACGCCCCACGCCCAACCGGCGAGACCGAAGAGGATCGCCGGGACGATCAGCCAACGGGCGTGGCCCACGAAGATGCCGACGAGGAGACCGATGCCGCAGACAACGGCGGCCGCGCCCAACCACTGCTCGGGGTGCAGACGCCCACCGTTGGCCTTGTCGATCAGCGCCCCGACAGCTGCGACCGCGAGGGCCAGGGCGAGGGCGGCGCGCCCGAGCGGCGAGGGCGGCGGCTTCGGCGCACGAGCCACGACAGGCGCCTGCCACTGCATCGCCGCGGGCTCGGTGTCGACGGCCGACGTCCTCGGCTGCCACAGCGCGAGCGCCAAGCCGGCGAGCAATGCGACGATCGCGACCGGTCCGTCGACGAAGTTCAGCGGGTGCGACTCGCTCAGCGCGAGTGGCAATCCGACGATCAGCAGCGCGCCGCCGGCGTAGCGCAGCCACGGCAGCGATCGACCGGCGATGAAGACCAACCACAGACCGGCGTACAGGAGCAGGCCGACGCCGTCGAGCAGCGCCAGCACGACCAGACCGAGGCGCACCCACAGCGGGTCGACGCCGAGGCGCTCGCCGACGAAGGCGCCGACACCACCGATCACCCGGTTCGACTCGGGCGTCTCGGTGGCCGGTGCCTGACTCGTGTCGGGACGTTCGATGTCGGGGGCGGTGGGCAGCATGAGCGGCACGGTACGCCCGTGCCCGGGGCTCGACCATGGGGGATGACCCTGGTTGGACCCCTCGCGGATGGGGGATCCGCCCGATGTGCCGGCCCGGCTCCTGTGACACCATGCAGGGGTGAGCACAGAGCACCGGTTCGAGCGCGTCGAGCGCAGCAACGACCGTCTGCTCGCTGGAGTTGCCAGCGGGTGGGCGCGTCGCTGGCGGGTCGAGCCGACGGTGCTGCGCGCATGCATCGGGCTGCTGACGCTGGTCGGCGGCATCGGCATCGCCCTCTACGGGCTCGCCGCGCTGTGGTCGGTGCCGGCACCCGCCGAGCACCCGCTCGCGTCGCCGCCGACAGATCACCGCCGCCACCTCGCCCTCGGTGCCGGCACCGCAGCGATCCTCCTGGCCGCTCGGGCGATCGGGCTGTGGCCGGGCGACGATCTCATGGTGCCGGCCACCGCCGTCGCCGCCGGCCTCGCCGTGGTGTGGGCGCTCGGCGCCGGGGTTCGCGCCGGTCGGATCGACGCCGACGTTCGTGTGCTGCGCGCCGTGCAGGTCGTTGCCGGCGTGGCGCTGATGGGCGCCGGGGTCTACTCCCTGGCCCGCCGCACGGGTGGGCTGGCCAGCACCGGGGCATCCGCCAGCGCGATCGCCATCGTGATCGGCGGCATCGCCATGCTCGGAGCGCCCGCCGCAGCACGCTTGATCCGCTCGCTCGACGAGGAGCGCGGTGCGCGGATCCGCGAGGAGGAGCGCGCGGCGCTGGCCGCGCACTTGCACGACTCGGTGTTGCAGTCACTGGTGCTGATCCAGCGCAACGACGATCCGCGACGGATGGCCAGCCTCGCTCGGCGTCAGGAGCGCGAGCTACGTGCCTGGCTGTACGGCTCGGCGCGTCAGGGCGAACCGACCACGTTGCACGCGGCGATCGAGGCGTTGACGCTCGAGATCGAGCGCGACCACGACCTGCGCGTCGAAGCGGTGGTCGTCGGCGACCAACCGCTCGACACCGCGTCGCGGGCGCTCGTCGCCGCGATCCGCGAAGCGCTGGTGAACACGGCTCGCCACGCCGGCGTCGATCACGTCGACGTCTTCGTCGAAGCCGACGACACCGAGCTCACCGGCTTCGTGCGCGACACCGGGCGGGGCTTCGATCACGCGCAGGTGCCCGTGGACCGCCGCGGCATCCGAGAATCGATCGTCGGTCGCGCCCAACGGGTGGGCGGCGCCGCTGCCGTGCAGTCGACGTGCGACGTCGGCACGGAGGTCGAGATCCGCATCCCGCGCCACAGCGGCGGGCTGTCACGATGACCACTACGCCGATCCGTCTCGTCCTCGTCGACGATCACGCCCTGTTCCGTGCCGGCGTGCGCGGCGAGCTGAACGAGCTCACCACCCCGGGTGGAGCGCGTCGCATCGACATCGTCGGCGAAGCCGCATCCGTCGAGGACGCGGTCGCGGTGGTGCTGGCGACTCGACCCGATGTCGTCCTGCTCGACGTGCACTTGCCCGGCGGTGGCGGCCAGACGGTGATCACCTCGGTGCGCGCCGGCGACGAGGGTCCGAAGTTCCTGGCGCTGTCGGTGTCCGATGCGGTGGACGACGTGATCGCCGTCGTGCGCGCCGGAGCCCGCGGCTACGTCACCAAGACGATCGGGGCTGTCGAGCTGCTCGATGCCATCGAGCGGGTGCACGAGGGCGACGCCGTCTTCTCACCGCGCCTCGCCGGCTTCGTGCTCGACGCCTTCTCCGGCGACCTGCCGGCCCCCGCCGACCCCGAGCTCGACCAGCTGACGGCACGCGAGCAGGAGGTGCTGCGCCTGATCGCCCGCGGCTACGCCTACAAGGAGGTCGCCAGCCGCTTGCACCTGTCGGTGAAGACCATCGAGACCCACGTCTCGGGCGTGCTGCGCAAGCTGCAGCTCTCCAGCCGCCACCAGCTCACCGCCTGGGCGAACGAGCGCAAGCTCGTCTGAGTCGTCGAGGTCGCCTGAGTCTCGGCGCCGGCGTCGGCGTCGGCGTCGGCGCGTCAGGCGACGCGGATGCCGTCGACGTAACGCAGCTCGTGGCGCAGCGTGCCGTCCTGGCGCCACTTGGTGATCGCCGGGCGTCCGGACGGGCTGTCGTTGCGCCGGCCGTGCTGGTAGTGCTCCTCGTAGTGCACCACGCCGTTGGCGTAGTAGCCACGCACCGCAGCCGTGTGGTCGTTCGGGTCGTGGAGCGCACCCTCGGAGTACCACAGCTCGTACTTCAGCTCGCGGTTGGAGCGGAAGCGGCGGTACGCCGGGTGGTTCTTCGCCGGGTTCTCCAGCTTGCCGTTTCGGTACCACGCCACGTAGATCACCCGGCCGCGTTGCGAACGCCGGACGCGGCCGGTGAAGCCGTCGGGGATGTCGGCTTCGTCGTCCACGTCGAGCGTCGTGATGATGCGAAACGACATGGAATTGGGGATCAGATCGATGAGCTCCATCGCGTTAGCTGCATCGTCACGAAACACTCCCGACTTGAGGAGATCAAGGACTTACGGATCGTTGCGCCGCGCATCACCGGGAGTACGTTCACCGGCGTGTCCTCCGCTCGGCTCCTCGTGTTGGGCGTCGTGCGCATCATGCAACCGGTGCACGGCTACGACGTGCGCCGCGAACTGATCTCGTGGCGCCTCGACGGCTGGATGAACGTGCAGTCCGGATCGATCTACTCGGCGTTGAAGACGCTGGAGAAGGACGGGCTGATCGAGGTCACCGGACAGACCCGTTCGGGTGGACGGCCCGAGCGCACCGAGTACGTCATCACCGCCGAGGGCAACAAGGAGTTCGCCGGACTGCTGCGCACGGCGTGGTGGCAGCTGCAACGGCCGACCGAACCGCTGATGCCGGCGCTGTGCCTGATGCTGTTCATGCCCCGCGCCGAGCTGATCGCCGCGCTCGAGTCGCGGATCAGCCAGCTGGCCGCGCAGTCCGGCGAACTGCACTTCACCCGCGCCGGGATCCGCGACGGAGCGACCGGCAAGGACGGCGAGATCCCCGAGCACGTCCGCGAGATCCTCGACTTCGGCATGGCCCGCTTGCGCAGCGAGGTCGAGTGGGCCACCGCCCTGCTGGAGCGGCTGCGCGCCGGCGCCTACGTCTTCTTCGACGAGCACCCCGACCACGAGCACTGGCGAACTTGACCGGGCTCGATCGAGCTCGATAGCCAAACTTGACTATGCCGCCCGCTACGCTCGGCACATGATCACCGCGCACGGGCTGGCCCGCTCGTTCACGACGAAGACGGGCCCGGTCGAGGCGGTCAAGGCCATCGACTTCCACGTCGCCGAGGGCGAGATCGTCGGCCTCCTCGGGCCGAACGGCGCCGGCAAGACCACCACGCTGCGGATGCTCACCACGCTCGTCAGCCCCACCTCGGGCACCGCCACGGTGGCCGGCGCCGACCTCATCACGCAGTCCCGCGAGGTGCGCCGGCGCATCGGCTACGTGGCCCAGATCGGCGCGACGCCGAGTCCGGGCACGCGCCTCGGTGAGGAGCTCGTCACGCAGGCGCGCCTCCAGGGCATGAGCCGCGAGGCAGCCGAGCGACGGCTGGCCGAGCTGCTGCCGACGATCGATCTGGCCGGCTTCGAGAAGCGCACGCTGGCGGAGATGTCCGGCGGTCAGCGCCGCCGCTTCGACATCGCCCTCGGGTTGATGCACTCACCGAAGCTGGTGTTCCTCGACGAGCCGACCACGGGCCTCGACCCGCAGAGCCGGGCCAACCTCTGGGACCACATCCGCTCGTTGCGCGACGACCACGGCGTCACCGTGATGCTGACCACCCACTACCTCGACGAGGCCGATGCGCTGGCCGACCGCCTGCTGGTGATGGACGATGGCCGCATCGTCGCCGACGACACGCCCGAAGCGTTGAAGGCGCGAGTGTCGGGCGACGTCGTCACGGTCAGCATCGACGGCGACCTCGAGCGCGCCCGCGTGGTGGCGATCGACGCGCTGCAGCCGCGCACGAGCGTGGTCGAGGGCGATCGTCTCGTGCTCACCGTCGAGCGCGGCGACCTCGCCGTGCCCGACCTGCTGCGCGCGCTCGACGACGTGTTCCTCACCCTCACCGGTCGCTCGCTGCGCGAAGCCCCGGCTGACTGAAAGCAGTTCCCGATGCTCATCGAAACCTGGGTCGTGTTCCTGCGCCAGATGCGCGGTCAGATCCGCAACCCCGTCTGGGTGTTCTTCGGGCTGACCCAGCCGATCCTCTACCTCGTCCTGTTCGGCCCGCTGCTGACGAAGCTCAGCGGCGGCGGACTCGGCGGCAAGGGATCATGGAACGTGTTCGTCCCCGGCCTGCTCCTGCAGCTGGCGATCTTCGGTGCCGGGTTCGCCGGCTTCGGCATCATCCAGGAGCTGCGCGAGGGCGTCGTCGACCGCCAGCGCGTCACCCCGGCGCACCGCGTCGCGCTGATCATGGGCCGCACGCTGACCAACGTGGTCACGATCGGCGTGCAGGCCGTCCTGCTCACGCTCGTCGCCGTGCCGTTCGGGCTGCGCCCGGCGTGGGGTGGTGCGTTCGTGGCGATCGCCGTGATCTGCGTGCTCTCCCTCGGCATGGCCGCCGCGTCGTACACGATGGGGCTGATCATGCAGGACGAGGACTCGTTCGCGCCCTTCGTGCAGGGCGTGTCACTGCCGTTGCTGCTCCTCTCGGGCGTGCTGCTGCCGATGACGATCGCACCGACGTGGCTGCGACGGATCTCACAGGCGAACCCGTTGAGCTACGTGGTCGATGCGGTGCGTGCGCTGTTCCGCGGCGAGTTCGCCTCGACCGACGTGCTGCGCGGCGCGCTGATCACCGTGGCCGTCGCGGTGTTGCTGGCGTGGTGGGGCACCCGTCGCTTCCAGCGCAGCAGCGCCTGAGCCGACGCCGTCAGCGGGTGGCGGTGAGGGCGATGAAGTACTGCACCTCGGTGACCGGCTGCGGCAGCGGCAAGTCGATCGACGGGCCGTGCCAGAGCTGCTCGCCGCCGGTGAACGTCCAGCCGGCCTTGTCGTAGAAGGCCCGCGCCCGCGGGTTGTCGCGCAGCACCCAGAGCCACGCCGACGGGTAGCCCTCCGAGCGGAGGAACGAGATGCAGCGCGACATCATCGCCGCGGCAACGCCCGTCCCCCACGCGGAGGGATGGACGTAGAAGGCGTACACCTCGCCGAGGCCGGTGGCCTCACCCGCAGCGTCCTGCTTTGGACCGCACAGGCCGAAGCCGATCGCCCGGCCACCGAGCAAGCCGACGAACAGCTCGGAACCGGGTCGGCGCCACGTCCATGCCCGCCACTGGTCGACGCGCTGCCGTTCGAAGTGCTCGTCGTCGAGGTAGTCGTCCGGGATGATCCCGCGGTAGCCCACCCGCCACGCGTCGACGTGGGCGCGCGCGAGGTCGTCCGCGTCGTCGAACACCGCCGTGCGCACTTCGATCATCGTCAGAGTCTGGCGCGAACGTGGCGCCAGATCCCGACCTATCCGGGTGTCAGACGGCGAGCAGGTCGCGAGCGCCGGTGTCGCTGCTCGGGTGACGCAGCTTGCTCATCGCCCTGGCCTCGATCTGGCGGATGCGCTCGCGGGTGAGGTTGAAGTGCTCGCCGACCTCTTCCAGCGTCCGCGGCTCGCCGCGGTCGAGGCCGAAGCGCAGCTTCAGGATCTCGCGCTCGCGCTCATCGAGCGGAGCGAGCAGTCGAGCGATCTCCTCGGGCAGCAGCGCGGTGGCCGCGACCTCGAAGGGCGACTCGGCCGAGCGGTCTTCGACGACGTCGCCGAGCTCGGCATCGCCGTCTTCGCGCAGCGGCTCGCTGAGCGACAGCGGCTCGGCCGCGAAGCGCAACGCCTCGGTGACCTTGTCCTCCGGCATCTCGACTTCCTTGGCCAGCTCGGACAAGGTGGCGGGACGACCGAGCTTGAGCTCCAGCCGGCTGCGCGCCTTCTGCAGTCGAGCCAGCGTGTCGCCGGCGTGGACGGGCAGGCGGATGGTGCGGCCGGTGTTGGCGATGCCGCGCGTGATCGCCTGACGGATCCACCACGTGGCGTAGGTGGAGAACTTGAAGCCCTTGCGCCAGTCGAACTTCTCGACGGCGTGCATCAGCCCGAGGTTGCCCTCCTGGATGAGATCCAGCAGCGGCAGCCCGGATGCTTGGTACTTCTTGGCGATGGAGACCACCAGGCGCAGGTTCGACTGCACGAACGCGCGCTCCGCGTCCTCGCCTTCACGAGCGGCACGACGCAGCTCGCGCTTGCGCGCGGCCGACACGTCCTTGCCCGCGGTGTCCAACTCGGTGATGGCAGATTTCCCGGCTTCGATCTGCTTGGCGAGTCGCACCTCGTCGTCTTTGGTGAGCAACATGTACTGACCGATGTCGGTCAGGTACAGGCGAACCAAATCTTCCTCGTCACGCTCGACGCGATCTTTCGCCACGGACTCTCCTCGAATATGGGGCACACCACCGGCGAGGCGACTCGGCCGGGATTCGCTCACGATACCGACGAGGTCAAGCCCAAACACCGGGTGAACGGAAGGATATCGATTCGAGCGGTGGCGGCCATCGGCGCCAGCGATGACGGTGAGACGTCTATCGTTCGCCGACATGACGCACGACGTGGAGATCGCCATCGTCACGATGCGCTTCGACGCCGCCGACGAGGGCTCCTTGCTGGCGATCCTCTCGAAGTACGTGGTGCTCACCCGGATGCAGGACGGTTGTCGCAACGTCGATCTGTGTGCGTCGGTCACCCAACCGGGCCGCTACCTGATCATCCAGAAGTGGGATTCCGTCGACGCGCAGCGCGCCCACTTCGACAGCGACGTGATGATCGAGATGGCGATGGCGTGCAACGGGTTGCTGACCGCGCCGCCGGACATCGACCTGTGGGATGGGCCGAGCGCCCACGACCTCGCTTAGGCGCTCAGGACGTCCCTGCGAAGTTGACGAGTCGAATGACACCGATCGAGACGGCCGCACTGAGCTCGTTGAAGATCGGCGAGTCGCCTGCCGTGCCCAACGTCGAGGTCGGGTCGAGGTCGATGACCACCGAGACGGCGTTCTGGCCACAGAGCTCGAGGACGCCGATTCGCGTCGTCAGCGGTGTGCCATCGAGGCTGCGCGCGTCGAGGCGGATGGACACGGCGTCGTCGCACTGGACGAGCGGCGTCTCGTTGAAGAGCTGCGGGGCGACGCGGATCTCCGTGCCAGTGGCATCGATGACGGAGAAGTCGCCGCACGTGGCGAACGCAGCCCGAAGCTCGGCGATCGCGGCCTGCGCCGTTGCCACGTCGGGGTACGACTCGGACGTGTAAGTCAGCTGCTCGACGTCGACGGTGCCGGCACCCTTGACGAACTGGTTGGAGAACGTCGACGTCGGGAAGACGGTCTGCGTCACGTTGCAGATGCCCTGGTTGTCGTCGTCGGGCGGGACCTCGCCCAGTGGCGAGTAGCCGGCGTTCAGATCGGCGACGGTGAGTGCGACGCCGCGCAGGTCGTCGAGGGACAGCACGCCCGTCGGCAGGGTGTCGGGAGGGATCGTCTCGGCGATGGTCGGCTCGGTGATCGGGTCGGTCTCCGGCGGGTCGGTGCGCTCCGGTGTGGTGCGTGGCGGTCGGGTGTCCTCGGTCTGCGGGTCGTCGCCGCCCGACAGGGCGACCACGCCGATGATGATGGCGATGACAGCGGCGATGCCGCCGAGGATGATGTACAGCTTCTTCTTGTCGGCCGGCTTCGAGGGCGTTGACGGTGGCGCCGTCGGCGATGCGACCGGCCGAGGCTGCGGCGCAGGGCTCGGCGTCGGCGCTGTCGGCGGCGAGGGGATGCGGGGCGGCGCGGCGGGTGGTGTCGGCGGCGAGGTTGCAACGGGTGGCGTCGTAGCGGGTGGCGCCGGTGGTGCGGGCACGACGGGTGTCGGCATCGTCGCGGCGGCGTCACGGGCGACCGCCGCGGTGCCGTGCGCTGCCGCGCCCATGGCGATGGCGAACTTCGGGTGGGCGTCGACAGCGACCGGGCGGCCGGTCTGCGACCGGATCATCTCGGCGACGAGGGGCATGCGCGAGCTGCCACCGACGAGCAGCACGCGGCTGACGCGATCCATCGTGATGCCGGCGCTGCGCACGGCGCGATCGAGTGCCTCGATCGTCTCGCGGATGCGCGGACGAACCATCTCCTCGAGCTCGCCACGGGTGAGCCGCACCTGGGTCTGCAGCCCGGGGAGGGAGACGTTGATCGCCGTGTCGGTGTCGCCCGACAACGCTTCTTTGGCCGCGCGGCAGTCGTCCTTCAACCGAGCGACGCCGGCCTGCACGGACGGGTCGTCGCCGTTCATCGACGAGATCGCACCGTCGAGCATCTGATCGACGTGGGCGACGATCGCCGCGTCGATGTCGATGCCGCCGAAGCGCTCCATGCCCTCCGGTCGTCCGATGAGCGCGAAGCCGTTGGCGGAGCGCTGCACCATCGCCGCATCGAACGTGCCGCCGCCGAAGTCGTAGACGGCGACGATCTCGTCGGGCTCGACGCGGTTGCGCGTCGCGTACGAGATGGCCGCGGCCTCCGGCTCGGTGAGGAAGGTGGTGATGTCGAGGTTGAGGCCGCCGAGGCGGGCGACTTCGCGCATCATGTCGAGCTTGTACGGGCCGAAGTTGGCGGGGTGGGTGAGCACCACCCGCGTCGGGGCGTCGCCTTCGCGCTCGGAGACCGTCCGCAGCACGGCGCGCAGCAGGTGGCCCATCAGTGCTTCCGCGCCGTAGGGGGTGCCGCCGAGCACGAGCGGGGTGGGGTCGCCGAGGCGGCGCTTGAACTCGCGTGCGACGCGCGTCGGCTCGGCCAGACCGCGGCGGACGGCCACCTCGCCCTCCAGCACCTCACCGTCGGCACGCAGCAGCACGACCGACGGCATCACCGGACTGGTGGTGCCGAGCGTCGCCATCTCCACTTGTCCGTCCCGGCTGATCGCCGCTGCGGTGTAGGTGGTGCCGAGGTCGACACCGAGCTGATACGTCACATGCCCTCCTGAACCCGAACCATCATCGTCGCATACGCAAACGGTTCACGACTCGGTATGGTTCGTTTCATCGGCGCATCGGTGCGCCCACACGAGGTCATCCCGAGGAGGTCCTCATGGCAAATCCGCTTCTGAACGACAAGGCCTTCAACGAGGCGTCGAAGGCCGGATGGGGTGCACCGTCGCCCCAGCAACCGACCTACGGCTCGTCCACCCCCATCACGGGCATCCCGGCCGGCGACGATCCCGTCTCGCGCTGGCACGGCGGCACGATGACCGTCAGCGGCACGATGACCGCCACGGCCGTGCTGTTCATCCTGCTGCTCGCCGCGGCCGCCGTCGGCTGGTCCGTCGGGCCCAGCGCCCAGGGTGAGGTTCGCCAGTTCCCGGCGCTCGCGCTCGTCGGCGTGTTCGTCGGTCTCGGCTGCGTCATCGCCTGCCACTTCCGCCCGATGTGGGCGAAGTTCCTCGGTCCGGTCTACGCGCTTGCCGAGGGCTTCTTCGTCGGCACCATCTCGCGTGCCTACGAGACGTACTACGACGGCGTCGTCATCCAGGCAGTCGGCGCCACCGTCGCCGTGTTCGGCGTGATGCTGTTCCTCTACCGCTCGCGCATCTTGAAGGTCACCGACCGGATGCGGCGCATCGTCATCGCCGCGACGATGGGTCTGATGCTCTTCTACCTCGCGTCGTTCGTGATCAACCTGATCGGCGGCAGCGGCACGGTGAGCTTCCTGAGCTCGTCGAGCGGCCTTGGCATCGCCTTCAGCGTGTTCGCCGCCGGCCTCGCTGCGTTCAACCTCGCGCTGCACTTCGACTTCATCGAGAAGGCCGCCGAGCGTGGAGCGCCGAAGGGCATGGAGTGGTACGCCGCCCTCGGTCTGCTGGTCACCATCGTGTGGCTGTACCTCGAGCTGCTGCGCCTGCTGGCCAAGCTGCAGCGCCGCTGAACCGCTGAACCCGCTCAGCCGTCCAGGCTGCGCAGGAACCCCAACAACGCCGCATTGAACGCATCGGGTGCTTCCTGCTGCGTCCAGTGCCCGGCACCCTCGATGATCGTCGCGCCGCGGAAGTTGGGCAGCGTGTTCTGCATCCGCTCGACACCCGTCGGGTCCATCGCGTTGACCACGTCCTGGGTGCCGCCGATGAAGTACGAGGGCATCGTCACCGGGTCGGGGCCGATGCCCTCGAGCACGCTGAAGTTCGGATCGAGGTTGCGGTAGTAGCTCACCGGTCCGAAGAAGCCGCTGTGGCGGAACTCGTCGGCGTAGTGCTGCAGATCCTCCTCGCTCAGCCACGGGCCCTCGGGCCCACCGAACGGTCGCGGCGGCACCTCGGGCATGTTGGTCAGGAACCCGGTGCCCTCCATCGGCGGCAGCTCGGTCTGCGTCTGGTCGCGGCCGGCGAAGCCTTCGCCGCTCGCCCCGTAGAGGACCTTGGACATCGTGTCGTAGGTGTCTGCGTCGAGCTCGGTCTCGGCAGGGCCGATCGGCTGGAAGTAGAGGATGTAGAAGAAACGATCGGTGTAGACCATCTTCATCAGCTGCGTCGGCGGGGCCGGCCACTGCACGAAGGGCACGCTGCAGCCGACGACGGCGCGCACGCGGGTGGGCTGCAGCTGCGCTGCGTGCCACACGATCATGGCGCCCCAGTCGTGGCCGACGAGGACGGCGTCGTCCTTGCCGTAGTGGTCGAGCAGCGCGAACAGGTCGCCGGTGAGCTGGTTGATGCCGTACGCCGCGGCATCGGTGGGTGCGGTGCTGTGGCCGTAGCCGCGCTGGTCGGGCGCGACTGCGTGGAACCCGGCCGCGGCGAGCGCGGGCAGCTGGTGGCGCCACGAGTAGCCGAGCTCGGGGAAGCCGTGGCTCAGCAGCACCGTCGGGTTGGCGCGGTCGCCGGCTTCGTGCACGACGAGCTCGACGTCGTTCACCGCGATGCGGCTGGTGGTGATGTCGCTCATGACGCGGTGGCTCCGATTGCTTGGGTGCTGATGGCTTGCAGCTCGCCCCAGCCGAGGCCGTCGCTGGCCCACAGCCGGTCGAACGCGCCGTCGCCGGCGTCGGTGAAGCCGTGCCGGTTGCGGAAGTTGTAGCGCCAGCGCTGCTCGTTGACCGGAATGCCGATGCGGGCCAGCCGGCCGACGCAGTACGTCTCCCACGCGGCGAGCTGCGCCAGGCTGAGGTCGGCGTCGTCGGGTGCCTCGCCGAAGCCGCCCTCCAGCCGGTCGCGCACGCGCAGCAGGATCCGGCCGAGCGACGTCGCCGTCGCCGTCTCGCTGAGCTGGCGCGGCTTGCGCGTGTCCTCCAGCGCGCCGCTCTCCGCGTGCAGGGTCACGTGGTTGCCGTCGATCTCCGAGCTGACGCGCGCCAGCGGGGTCGTCTCGTCGACGACGATGTCGACCTGGAGTGCGGTGAGTCCGAGCGAGGCGGCGAGGTCTTCGGCGACGCGCAGGATCGTGGCGTGGTCGTAGTTGACGAACTTGAACTCGGTCGGGCTGACGCTGACGCTCATGACGCAGCGAACTGCTCGGCTGCCTTCGCCTGCAGCTTGTTCACGGCGTCCTTGCGCTCGTTGAGCGCGGCGAGGCTGACGTCGGCGATCTCCTGCACCTCACCATCGGTGAACCCGGCCAGCTCGCGGAAGCGACGGGCCAGCCCGATGGGGGACTCCTCGCTGTCGCTGCGCGTGCCGCCGTAGGAGAACAGCTTGTCGACGATGCTCTGGAACTCGAGCGCCTTCTTGCGCCGGTCGGGGTCGTTCTCCGTGACGCGGCGCAGCCAGTCGCTGCCCATCTTCACGTGGGTCACCTCGTCGGCCAGCATCCAGTCCTCGCAGAACTCGAGGTACGGGTCGCCGGCGAGGTCGCCGAACTCCTTCATCGTCGTGAACACGTCGATGGCGAGCCCTTCGAGGGCGCGGTTGACGCCGGCGAGGCGCAGCACGGCGTCGGTGCTGCAGGCTGCTTCGAACAGCACCGTGTTCTCGGCGAACTGGCCGATCTCACTGCCCATCCAGTCGCTCAGCTTGACGCTGATCTCGACGTGGCGTGCTTCGTCCCACGCCTGGCGGGCCATGTCCAGCTTCAGCGCGAACGGCACCGGTGTGGTGTCGTCGGCCAGCGAGGTCGGGCCGGTGTGGGCCACGCCGGCGACAGGGAAGTCGTGGCACGTGCGCCCGGCGCCCTCGAGCGCCTGGATCTCGCCGACGAAGATGCCGTGCATCAAGCCGCGGGCCGCGTCGCTGGCGTCGCGGCGAGCAGGGGTGAGCCGGTTGTTGTTGCGCTTCGGCTCGCTGTCGCGCTGGTAGACGGTGCGCGCGTCGCCCATGCGTTCGCGCATCGTCACCTTGTGGAACCGCTCGTCGCGGGCGAGCTCCTCGACCGGGAAGAACTGCCTCATGACGGGCCTCCGATGCTGCCAGGGCCGGTGATCCCGCCGGCCGCCAGCATCAGCTTCTCGAGCTTCGCCTGGTGCGCTGCCGCACGGTCGACTTCCTCGGGCGTCTCGATCAGCGACTGGATGAGCATCTCGCCGTCGCGCCAGTCGTCGAACTCGTCCTGGAGGATGAAGTTCAGCGAGCGGATGGTCGGTGCGTCGGTGATCTGGCTCGTGTTGTTCTTGTGGAACGTGTATGCGGCGATGAAGTGCGGGATGAAGACGCGGTAGACGCCGACGAGCTTCTCGATCGTCTGGTCGGCGGCCTCGGGCTCGGTGAGCGCCTCGACGAAGGTGACCATGGCGTCGTTGGCCGGCTGCGTCAGGCGGTCGGGGTTCATCTCGCGCAGCTCGGGCAGGCGCTTGTGCCACAGCTCGGCGTGCCACGCGTGCTTGTAGCAGTGCGTGCCGAGGCGCATCTTCACGTCGAGCTCGGGCACGGTGGCCACCCACCCGCCGAGCGCCTCGAACAGCTTCATCTCGGCCCACTTGTAGTTGCCCACGCGGCGCGCCGACTCCTCGACGTCGAACGACCCGGGCAGCTCGCGCCGGTCCCACGGAGCGAACGGTGCTCTGGGCTTGTACGGATCGGCCACGAATCCCCCTCAGGCTTCGAACGTGATGCCCGGCGACTGTAGCCAGCCCCGTTCCCGCCCATCGTGGCGGAGCCAGTCTCGGGACGACCCCTGCCATCTTCCACTCTCGGGTAGTCCTCCGACGCTTTCCGTCACCCCCTGTCCCGAGTCGCCACGATCTCGGACGGCTGGGTGACGGAAACCGTCACGGAACCGTCCGAGATCGTGGACGGGGTCAGTACCTGGGGACGACGGTGCTGGTGAACTTGCTCATCAGGTGGGGGCCGGCGGCGATCGGGGCGTAGCGCGGGGATTCGCCGGGTGCGAGGCACGACGGGATGCACTCGATCACGGCGTCCCAGTTGGCGTTGTGGAAGTAGGCCACGGACTGTCGGCGGGCGGCGTCGCCGCTGCCCTCCGGCGGGAGGACGACGCGGTGCAGCGTCGAGCGCCAGCGATCGTTGGTCCAGCGCTCCATCGCATCACCGAGGTTGACCACGAAGGCATCGGGGATCGCCGGCACCGCTGCCCACGAGTCGTCGGCCGTACGCACCTCCAGCCCGCCCGGCTTGTCCTCCTGCAGCAGGATCGTCAGCGTGCCGTAGTCCGTGTGCGCGCCGGCACGCAGCTGACCGGCGAGCGATGCGTGCACGGCCGGGTAGTTGATCGCCCGCATCGCGCTCGTGTGCCGATCGATCAGCGGCTCGAAGTGATCGTCGGGCAGCGACAGCGCGACCGCGCAGATGCGCAGCACTCGCGCCGCCAGATCACCGAGCTCCCGGTAGTAGCGCTCCCACGCAGGACGCAGCGTCGGCAACGCCGGTGGCCAGAGGTTCTCGCTGAACACCCACGCCTCGTCCGGGTCGTCGGTGCGCAGCGCGGCGTCCAGCGGCCCGATCGCGTACGACTCCTTGAGGTCCGGCGGTGCCGCATCGCCGAGGCTGAGCGACAGCGTCTCGTTGGCCATCGGCGACCAGCCGTACGGGTAGCCGGGGTACGGCATCGCCACGTCGCGCTTGGACGAATCGGGGAGGTCGAAGAACGCACGCGCCTCGTCCCACATCGCGGCCACGACCTCAGTGGGCACGCCGTGGCCGACGATGGTGAAGAAGCCGACTCGCTCGCACGCGTCGGCGATCTGCGCGGCGACGAGTGCGCGCCCCTCGGCGTCTCGGTCGAACGGCGAGAGATCGATGATCGGGACCGCGCTCATCGTCGTGCACTGCTCCACTCCGGCTGGCTCTGCAACCAGAACCAGATGTCGATGATCTTCTCGCCGAGCCCGCAGCCGATCGGCGTCAGCGAGTAGCCCACACCGCGTTCGTGGCCGACGACACCAGCGGCGCGCAGGTCGCGCAACCGGTCCGACAGCACGCTGGACGAGATGCCCTCCGCGCGAGCCTGCAGCTGACGGAACGTGGCCGCACCCTGCTGGTTGAGCTCCCACACGATGCGCAACGACCATCGCCGGCCGAGCACGTCGAACAGCTCGAGCAGCGGCGAGAGCTTGGTCTCCCACGGCTCGTGGTGCTCGTTGTCCATCGTGTGGCGGGTGCTGCCCATCTGTGACGCCTGACGCTCGGTGACCCTCTTGTGCCTCGAAAACCGAAGCGGTACCGTGCGCTTCGGGATCCGAGGCAGACCGTACTTGGTCCCTGTACATCGAGACACTGGGGAAGTGGGGACAGATGGCTGTGGGATCGATGACGTCCGAGGAGCGCGATGCGTTCCTCGCGGGCGTACACGTCGGAGTGCTGGCGATCGACGAGCCGGGCCGTGGCCCGCTCGCGTTGCCGGTCTGGTACCTCTACCGCGACGGCGTCGTGGAGATCGGCATGGGTGGCTCGTCGGTGAAGGCCGAGCTGCTGCGCGCCGCCGGGCGGGCCACGCTCACCGCGCAGACCGAGGCGCCGCCGTACCAGTACGTCAGCGTGGAGGGCCCGACCGAGATCGTGCCGGCGCAGCGCGACGATCGCGAGATGGCCTCGCGCTACCTCGGTGAAGAACTGGGCGCGTGGTACGCCGAGAACAACCCGAGCACCGCCGAGTCGGTGATCGTGCGGCTCACGCCCGAGCACTGGCGCACGATGGACTTCGGCAAGCTCTACGCCGACCAGGCACCGCGCGCGGTTGAGCAATGAGCGCCACGTACGGGCTCCAGCTGCCCGACTTCTCGTGGATCGTCGACGCCGATCCGGCGACGACGATGTCGCGTCTGCGCGACGTCGCTGCGGCCACCGAGGATGCCGGCTACTCGTCGTTGTGGGTGATGGACCACCTGTTGCAGCTGCCGCCGCTCGGTGGCCCGTCGGCATCGATCCTCGAGGGCTACGTCACCCTCGGCGCGCTCGCCGCGCTGACCACCAAGGTCGAGCTCGGCACGCTCGTCACCGGCGTGACGTACCGCAACCCGGCGCACCTCGCCAAGGAGATCGCCACGCTCGACACGCTCAGTGCGGGTCGCATCATCCTCGGCATCGGCGCCGCTTGGTACGACGTCGAGCACGCCGCATACGGCTTCGAGTTCCCGCCGGTGAAGGAGCGCTTCGAGCGTCTGCGTGAAGCGGTCACCATCTGCCGCGGCATGTTCGACGAGGAGACGTTCTCGTTCACCGGTCAGCACTACCGCGTCGAGGAGGCGCGCGTCGTCCCTCGGCCGCTTCGCCGCATCCCGTTGATGATCGGGGGCAGCGGCGAGAAGAAGACGCTTCGGATGGTCGCCGAGGTGGCCGACATCTGCAACATCGGCGGCACCGCCTCTGTGCTGGCGCGCAAGCTGGCGATCCTCGACGAGCACCTCGACGCTGTCGGCCGCGCTCGCGACGGGGTGAAGCGCACGAACATGGTCAGCCTGTTCGTCTGCCCGGACGACACGACCCGCGACGGGTTGCGCGGCATGCTCGGCTACGACAACCCCGACGTGCACGAGCGGATGATCATCGCCACGGAGAACGAGGCGGTGGAGAACCTGGCCGCGTGCGTCGCCGCCGGCGCCGACGAGATCCTCGTCAACCTGCCGCTGATCAAGGACGTCGACGCCATCCACCTCGCCGCCGACGTGCTCAGGCGCGCTACGGCCTAGGTGAGTCGCGCCAGAGTTGTTCGGCGCGACCCAACTCGGTCGCGGGCTCGGCGTCGGTGCGGTACTCGAGGAGCATCGAGCGCCACGGCGCGGTGACCTCGAGCTTGCCGAGGATCGCACTGACGCCCCACACGACGCGGTCGAGCACGACGAAGCTCGGCGGCATGTTCAACCGCTCGATCACCGGCGCGTGCGGACCCTTCACGTCGACGATCACGCGCATCGCGTCGCGCACGAAGTCGCGCGTGAACGTGAACTCGTCGCTGAGGTACGGCACGTAGGGGTTGCTGACGTAGTCGTACACCGCTTGCGGCGCCAGGCCGTGGCCGGGCTTCAGGAAGCCGGTGGACTCCATTGCCACGACCAGCCGCTCCGGGTCGCGGTGCACGACGATCGCATCGAGACTGGGTGACAGCTGCTCCCACTCGCCGGGGGACCATCGCTTCACCAGACCGAAGTCGAGGAACGTCACGTCACCGTCGGGGGAGAAGCGGTAGTTGCCCGGATGCGGGTCGCCGTTGAACGCACCCATGCGGTGCACGGCGTGCTGGGCGAAGCGCCAGATGCTCTCGCCCGCGTGACGCTTCGCCTCGGGCGTCGCCTGGGCCACGAACTGGTCCCACGTCAGGCCGTCGATCCACTCGCTGGTCAGCACGCGGCGACGGCTGGTGCCGGGCACGACCTCGGGGATGCGGACGAACGGGTGACCGGCGAAGTGCTCGCCGAACTCGCGCTGGTTGTTCGCCTCGAGGCGGTAGTCGAGCTCGTCGTACATCCGCGCCCGCAGCTCGTCGACCAAACCCTTGGCGTCGAGGCCCTTCAGGGCGAACGCCGAGAACAACCGGTACAGCCCTTCGGCGTTGTCGAGGTCGGCCTCGATCGCCTCGTCGACACCGGGGTACTGCACCTTCACCGCCACGTCGCGACCGTCGCGCGTCACGGCGCGGTGGACCTGGCCCACGCTGGCCGCGGCGATCGGCATCCGCTGCCAGTCGAGGAACACCTTCTCGGGTGCGGCACCCAGTTCGCGCTGCACCACGCCGGCTGCCGCATCGGGGCTCATCGGCGGGGCATCGGCCTGCAACGTGGCGAGCGCCTTCTGCGCGTCGTCCGGCAGCGCCTCCATGATGAAGCCGATCAGCTGACCGGCCTTCATCAACGCGCCCTTCATGTTGCCGAGCTCGCGCGCCACATCCTCGGCGGTTCGGATGGCGAACTGCTCGTCGAGCTCCTCGCGCCGCGCCGTTCCACTGCGCACCTTGCGAACGCGGTGCACCACGTAGCGCCCGCCGTTGCGTGCGGTCAGCCGCCACACGCGTGCGGTGCGGCGCAGCCGGGTGACGCGGCTCACTCGGTGGGCAGGCGCCTGGCGGTGGGGTTCGCCTGCAGCAGCTCGTCAGGCAGCGGCTGGCCCGTCACCTCGTCGGTGCGGTACGTACCCGCATCCAGTCGTGCCAACGCGACCTCGACGTCGGCCAGGTCGCGCTCGATGCCGTCGAGGTCGAGCGGCGCCGAGGGCACGGTCGTCTGCTCGGCCGTCTGGTCTGTGGGTTCGTCGACGATCTCGGTGGCCTGCTCGCGCTCCATCGGCCGACACGCTACCGGTGAGCGGGTGACCGGGTCAGGCGGTGGCGCACACCGCGGCGAGGCTGGCGATCGCCGTGGTCCGCCGCGCCTCGCGCAGGTAGTGCTGCTCCAGGCCGTTCGTGCAGTAGCCGAGGCTGAGCCCCGTGGCCGGGTCGCCCCAGGCGATCTGTCCCGCGGCGCCGTTGTGACCGACCGTCCCGGGCGACACCGTGCGACCCATGCCGCGCAGGTTGCTGTGCCCGTCGCTGCCTGCCTGCACCAACCCCAACGTGCGGTTGGCCGCCAGCCCGGTGGTCCGCTCCGGCAGGCTGTTGCGCACGTTGGTGCGCACGTCCTCGATCACGTCGGGCCGCCACATCTCGCCCGGGTTGTGCAACACGGCCTGGTAGTAGAGCGCGAGATCGGCGGCGCGCATCACGCCACCACCGCCGGGGATGCCGACGCGTTGCACCGCGGGATCGTTGAAGCCGAGCAGCGCATCCGTGGTCACCTCGCCGACGTCGATCGAGCGGATGCCGAGTGCGGCGAACAGCTCGTCCTCCGTCGCCGGCTCGCCGACGGCAACAAGCGTCTGGGCGCGGTGGGGGACGTCGCCGAGCACCCGCCCGAGCCCGGCGGGCGTCGTGACTCGTCGCTGCACCTCGTCGCGGTAGTCGTTGCCCGTCACACGTTCGATGATCTCGGCCAGCACCCAGTGCGCAGACGTCGGGTGGTACTCGAACGTCGAACCCGGCTCCCAGTTCAGCCGCCAGCGGGCGAACGCAGCGTTGCGCCCGGCGCTGGTGTCACCGTCGAGCGCGGACAGCGGCGCTGCCGGGAATCCCGAGGTGTGCAGCATCACCTGCTCGATCGTGATCGCGGCCTTGCCGTTCGATCCGAACTCCGGGATCACGGACGCCACGGGCCGCGACACGTCGACGAGTCCGTCGCCGATCAGGCTCCACACGGTGCCGGCGACGAACGCCTTCGTCGCCGAGTAGACGACGTAGCGCGACTCGTCGGTCGCGTCGCCGTAGCTCTCGAACATCACCAGCTCGCCGTCCTTCGCCAGTGCCACCTGTGCAGAGGGCAGCACACCCTCCTCCACGTCGCGTCGCACGCGCTGCGACAACCGGTCCACGGCTCCCTGATCGATCCCCATGGGTGCGTTCTACTGCGCGGCCCGCGCAACCGACGTGCCGGACGACCGGGTGAACGTCGGGTGACGCCCGAAGCGGTTCGTGGCGCGCGTGGCTAACGTGCGGTCGTGGCGCAGGTCGGGCTCGAGCACATCACCAAGCGGTTCGGCGAGGGGAGCGAGGCCGTCACTGCGGTCGACGACGTCACGCTGACCATCGAGGACCACGAGTTCATGATCCTCCTCGGTCCGTCCGGGTGCGGAAAGAGCACGCTGCTGCGCATGGTCGCGGGTCTCGAGGAGCCGACGACCGGCGACATCGTCATCGGTGGCAAGCGCGTCAACGACGTCGAGCCAAAGCAGCGCGACGTGGCGATGGTCTTCCAGAGCTACGCGCTCTACCCGCACAAGACGGTCGCTGCGAACATCGAGTTCCCGCTGAAGGTGCGCGGCGTCTCGAAGGCGGATCGTGCGGCGGAGATGATGAGCGCGGCGGAGGCCCTCGGCCTGGAGACGCTCGTCAAGCGCAAGCCCGGCCAGTTGAGCGGCGGCCAACGCCAACGCGTCGCGCTCGCACGCGCCATCGTCCGCCGGCCCGCCGTGTTCTGCATGGACGAGCCGCTCTCGAACCTCGACGCCAAGCTGCGCGGCGAGACGCGCGCCGAGCTCGTCGACCTCCACCGCCGCCTCGACAGCACGTTCCTCTACGTCACCCACGATCAGGTCGAGGCGATGACGATGGGCACCCGCATCGCCGTGATGAGCGCCGGCAAGCTGCAGCAGGTCGGCACGCCGCAGGACGTCTACAACGACCCGGCCACCGTGTTCGTCGCCCAGTTCATCGGCACCCCGCCGATGAACGTGCTGCCCGCCGGCGTGCTCGAGGGCACCGACGTCCGCGTCGGCATCCGGCCCGAGCACGTCGTCATCGGCGAGTCCACCGGCTCGGCGCTCACCGGCACGGTTCGGCTCGTCGAGCAACTCGGTCACGAGGTGCTGGTGACGTGCGACGTGAACGGCGCACGCGTCGTCGCCCGGCTCCCATCCGGCGTGGCCAGTGCGCAGATCGGCGACGAGATCGGGCTCGATGCGCCCGTCCAGCATCGGCACCGCTTCGATGCCGTGTCGGGGGAACGCATCCGGTGAGCGCCCGTCTGCCCTGGCGTCGACGTTGGCGTGATGTGCCGATGGCCGCGGTGATGCTGATCCCGTCGCTGCTCGTGCTCACGATCTTCGTCTTCTACCCACTCGGACGGGCGATCTGGTTGGGCCACCAGAAGTGCGACAACGCCGGCCGCGTCTGCAGCGATGCGGGTTGGGGCCAGTACTCGGACGTGTTCCTGTCCAGTCAGTTCCAGCACGCGCTCGGCAACACGTTCATCTTCGCCCTCCTCACCGTGCCCGCCGGCCTGCTGTTCGGCATCGGCCTGGCGATCCTCGCCGACAAGCAGCTGCGCGGCATCGGCATCTTCCGCACGATCTTCTCCAGCACGGTGGCCACCAGCGTCGCCGTTGCATCGCTCGTCTGGTTCGTGCTCCTGCAGCCGCAGATCGGCGTGCTGCCCGACATCTTCGGCAAGTGGATCCCGGTGTTGAAGTCGCCCGGCGTGCTCAACGACGGCGGCACGGCGATGCCCGCGGTCGCGCTCAGCAGCATCTGGGCCGGCCTCGGCTTCACCTTCATCATCATCACGGCCGCGCTGCAGAGCGTGCCGAAGGAGCTCTACGAGAGCGCCTACGTCGACGGTGCCGGCGCGTGGACGCGCTTCACCAACGTCACCCTGCCGATGCTGTCGCCGACGATCCTGTTCGTCACCGTGGTGATGACCACCCGCGCCTTCCAGGCCTACGGCGAGATCGACCTGTTGACCCAGGGCGGGCCCGACAACGCCGGCCGGCCGACGGAGACGTTGACCTACCTGATCTACGGCAGCCGCTCCACGGTGCCGAACGACATCGGGCTCAAGTCCGCCGTCGCCGTGCTGCTGTTCCTGATCCTGCTGCTGCTCGCCTTCGTGCAGTTCCGCAGCCTGGAGAAGCGGGTGCACTATGGCAACTGACACCGGTGCCGCAGTGATCGATCGCTCCGCAGGGGCGAAGAAGTTCGGTCGCTACGTCCTGCTGATCGTCGTCGCCGCGATCGTGCTCGCGCCGATCTACGCGATCCTCATGCAGGCGCTGAAGACCGGTCGCGACTCGATCGATCACCCGCGCTCGCTGCTGCCGGTCGACCTCACGTTCGGCACGTTGAGCAAGGCCTGGACCGAGGGCGACCTCGGCACGTTGCTGCGCAACAGCATCGTCATGTCGGTGCTCGTCACCGTTGGCGTCGTCGCCACGTCGCTGCTGTCCGCCTTCGCCTTCGCCTTCCTGCAGTTCCCGGCGAAGAAGTTCCTCTTCGCCTTCTTCCTCGCCACGCTGCTCGTCCCGACCGAGGTGACCGTGTTGATCAACCAGCGCACGATCGACTCGTGGGGCTGGAAGAACTCGATGTTCGCGTTGGTCATCCCGCTGCTGGCCACCGGGCTCGGCACGTTCCTCGTGCGCCAGGTGTTCCTGCAGATCCCCACCGAGCTGCACGAAGCAGCGGCGCTCGACGGGGTCGGCCACATCCGCTTCCTGTGGGAGGTGGCGACACCGCTGAGTCGCCCCACACTGGGAGCATTGGGCTTGTTGACCTTCCTCGGCACGTGGAACCAGTACCTGTGGCCCCAAGCGGTCGTCGACGACGAAGCCCATCGCACCATCCAGATCGGACTGAAGAGATTGTCGAACGCATCCATCAACAACCTGAACCTGGTCACCGCCGGCACGGTCATCGCCGCGGTGCCGATCTTCGCCATGCTCATCGCCTTCCAGCGCCAGCTGGTGCGCGGGCTCACCGCCGGGGCGGTGAAGGGCTGATGCGCCGCCGTCTGGCTCTCGCCACGCTGACCGCCGGTGCCCTGCTGGCCGCTGCCTGTTCGGGCGGCGACTCGATCAGCGACGCCGGCGATCGCGACACCGTGGCCCCCACCACGACCGTCGCGTCGGGTGGCACCACGCTGCCCGGCGACACGACGATCGCCCCCACGACCACCGCCACACCGCTCGACAGCCTGCCGGCGTGCGACACGTCCGCGCTCGACAGCGTGACGAGCCCGGTGAACATCACGTTCTGGGGTGGCATGGGCACCGACCCGTACACCACCGAGCTGCAGAAGCTGACCGACGACTACAACGCCGGCCAGGACAAGGTCAAGGTCAACCTCATCGGTCAGGACTCGTACGAGAACGTGATCACCAAGTACCTCGACAGCGACCAGGGCAGCCGTCCCGAAGTTGCGCAGATGCCGGAGTACATGGTGCAGAACGTGGTCGACCTCGGCAGCTCGGTGCCGGTGGAGCAGTGCATCAAGTCCAGTGGGTTCGACACGTCGTCGTTCATCCCCGGCGCGCTGCAGGCGTACAGCACCGGTGGCGTGCAGTGGTCGATGCCGTTCAACATCAGCGACCCGGTGCTCTTCTACAACAAGAAGGTGTTCATCGCCGCCGGGCTCGACCCCGACAAGCCGCCGACGACGCTCGACGAGCTGCGCGAGTACAGCCAGAAGATCGTCGACAGCGGCGCAGCGAAGTACGGCATCGCCCTCGACTCCGGCTTCGACTCGGGCGGCGGCTGGTTCCTCGAGCAGTGGTTCGCCAAGCTCGGGCAGTACTACGCCGACAACGACAACGGCCGCAGCGCCAAGGCGACGAAGGTGCTCTACGACAACGCCGAGGGCGTCGACCTGTTGACGCAGCTGCAGTCGATGATCAACGACGGCCTCGCCGTCAGCGTCGGCGACAACCCGGGCGGCATCGACAACCTGTTGAAGATGGCCGACGCCACCGAGCCGGCGGCGATGACCATCGCCTCGTCGGCATCGATCGGCGGCGTGCTCGCAGTGCTCGCCGGCGGTCAGTTCCCGCAGATCGACGCCACCGACGTCGGCGTCGGGCCGATGCCCGGCCCCGGGGGGCCCGGTGCGCTCGTCGGCGGCGCCTCACTGTGGATCAAGGACGGCGACCCGGCCAAGGTCGCCGCGGCGTGGGACTTCGTGTCGTTCCTCGTCGGTGCGCAGCAGCAGAGCGAGTGGTCGTCGATCACCGGGTACATCGCCGTTCGTGACGACGCCCGCGAGCTCGAGCCGCTGAAGACGACGCTGGCCAACGACCCGCGCTTCGCCGTCGGCCTCGACCAACTGCTCGCGGCGCCGGACGCGCCGACCTCGGCCGGCCCGGTGATCGGTCCGCTGAGCGAGGTCCGCAAGGTCACCGCCGGCGCCGTTGCCAAGATCTTCGCCGGCGCCGACCCGCAGGCCACCCTGAGCGAAGCCGCCGCCGAAGCCAACCGCCTCATCGCCGACTACAACGCCCGCAACCCCTGACCCACAGGATCTCGGACGGTTCCGTGTCGGAAAGCGTCACGGAACCGTCCGAGATCGCTTCGCGATCGGAACGGTCGGCGCCCACTGCTCGACCATGGCGACGATGCGGGCGGCCACTTTCGCCGGTTGCTTGGTGAGCTGGTTCCAGGTGAAGCGCAACACCACCCAACCCGCACTGAGGAGCTCGGCATCTCGTACTCGATCGCGCTCGAACTGCTTGGGGTCGAGGTCGTGCTGACGTCCGTCGCACTCGAGGACGATCGGCGTTCCGTCGATGCGGAAGTCCACCTCCCAGCCGAGGATCCGCTCGTGGAACGTCATCGCCGGGAGACCGAACCGGTTGGCCAGCTCCTGCATCTTGGTCTCCATCGTGCTGTCGGCGATCTTCAGCGCCAGCGGGTACCGGTCAAGGGCAGCGCGGAGTGCAACGACGCCGGTGCGGCCTTGCTTTGCGTGTGCGTGGAGCGCATTGAAGATCGCCTGCGGACGGGCGAGCCGAGCGATGATGATCTTCTCCATCACCGAGTACACCTCGTCGGTGGATGCCACGGCACCGAGGTCGATCAACGTCCGCAGCGGTGTGGTGACGGGGATGACGCTGCGCATCGTTCGTTGGAAGTTGCGGAGATCGGTGGGGCGGTGCAGCACGACACCTTCGAGCGACGGGTGTCGACCACGCCGGGCGACGGCGACGTCGACCAGCTCGGAGCTCGATGAGTGGTCGACCCACAGCTGCGCGGCCGAGATGTGCGAAGCCATCCCGCCGGATCCGACGGCCCACGCGGCGGCGAGGATCGCCTGATCCCTGCTCCTCGGCGCGCCGGGCATGCGACAGACCCCCGGGAACAGCGGGATCAGCCGCCCGGTGGCGATCGCTCGATACCACGCCCGTTGGGACAGCCCCAGGCGCTCGGCGATCGCTCGGGTGATCAGCCCGTGGTGCGTTCCTGCAAAGGCGTCGATCGTGTTGGTGCGCACATCCACAAAGAACCGTGGGATCTGGCCCGCAGGGGAAAACACCCAGGATCTCGGACGGTTCCGTGACGGAAACCGTCACGCATCGGTCCGAGATCTTCTGCGCCGGGGTCGGGCGAGTGGCGCGGGTTGCGGACCTGGGGTGACCGGGGGTGGCGGGTAGCCTGGGCTGCATGGCAACCCCTTTTCCCGCCCTTGATGGTTCCGCGCCCCGGCAGCAGACGTTCCCCGGCGAGCCCGAGATGGGCATCGACCCGTCGAAGCGCTACACGGCCACGATGGAGACCAGCCTCGGCACCATCGTCATCGCCCTCGACGCGATCAACGCACCGCTGACGGTCAACAACTTCGTCTTCCTTGCCGCGCACCACTACTACGACGGGGTCATCTTCCACCGCATCATCAACGGCTTCGTCTGCCAGGGCGGCGACCCCACCGGCACCGGCACGGGTGGCCCCGGCTACCGCTTCAAGGACGAGCCGGTGAAGCAGCGCTACCAGCTCGGCTCGGTGGCCATGGCCAACGCCGGCCCGAACACCAACGGCAGCCAGTTCTTCCTCATCAGCGGTCCGAGCGGGGTCAACCTGCCGCCGCAGTACAGCCACTTCGGTCAGATCGTGAAGGGCCTCGACGTCCTGGAGACGATGCAGAGCGTTGAGACCGGCCGCGGCGACCGCCCGAAGGACGACGTCGTCATCAACTCGGTCTCCATCACCGTTGCCGACTGAGCGTCTGACGCTCCACCAAGCGCGACGTGTCGCGCTCGGCGCCCAAGGGTTCGCCGACCCGCGCCCCACCGGACGTGTCGATCGCCGCCACTTCCGCCGCGCCCTCGACCGGATGGGCCTCATCCAGATCGACTCGGTCAACGTGCTGGCGCGCAGCCAGGAGCTGACCCTCTTCGCCCGCCTCGGCGCGCACCCGCGCACGCTCATTCCCGACGCCGCCGACGCCGGCGAGCTGTTCGAGTACTGGGTGCACGAGGCGTCGCACGTCCCGTCGGAGCACCACCACCTCCATCGCTGGAAGATGGAGCGCGGCCACGAGCACGTGTGGCGTCACGTGCGCGAGCTGGCTCGCAAGAAGCCGGGCTTCGTCGAGATGGTGCTGGAGCGCGTCAGCGAGGGCCCGATCGTCGCCGGCGACGTGTCGCAGCGCGTCGGCCCGAAGGGGAGCTGGTGGGACTGGGACGACGGCAAGGTGGCGCTCGAGCACCTGTTCTGGACCGGGCAGGTGACGGCACGCAGACGCCGGAACGACTTCGCCCGCATCTACGAGCTGCCGGCGCACCGGCTGCCGGCCAGCGTCCTGGCGACGCCGGCCCTGCCCGAGCACGAGGCGCGCAAGGAGCTGCTCGTGCTGGCCGCGCAGCACCACGGCGTCGGGACGCTCACCGACCTGGCCGACTACCACCGCCAGAAGAACATGATCTGCAAGCCGCTGATCGCCGAGCTCGTCGAGGAGGGTCGGCTGCTGCCGGTGGAGGTCGCCGGGTGGAGCCAGCCCGCGTACCTGCACCCACAGGCGAAGGTCCCGCGGCGCGTCGGCGCTCGTGCGTTGCTGAGCCCGTTCGACCCGGTGGTGTGGAACCGCGATCGCGCCGATCGGCTGTTCGGCTTCCACTACCGGATCGAGATCTACGTGCCGCCGCCGAAGCGGATCTACGGCTACTACGTGCTGCCGTTCCTGCTCGGCGACGAGCTCGTGGCGCGCATCGACCTGAAGGCCGATCGCCAGAACGGCGCGCTCCTCGTGCAGAGCTCGTTCGCCGAACCTGGTGTGCCGCCGGAGGTGATCGTCGGCGAGCTGGCCGACGAGCTGCGGGCGATGGCCGACTGGCTGGAGCTCGACCGCGTGCAGGTGCAGCCGCGTGGCGATCTTGCGTCCACCTTGACGAGGGCCGTCGCTCAGTACGCTCGGCGCTGATGTCGGACCTCCCGGTGCTGCCCGAGCGGATGCCTCGCTGGGCGTGGAAGATCGTCGGCCTGTTCTGGCTCGGCTTCCTGGCCACCGTGCTGGCTCGCAGCGTGTTCAACAGCCTGTGGGGGCTGTTGATGCTGCTGCTCGTGTCGCTGTTCCTCTCGCTGGCGATCGAACCGGGCGTCAACCGACTGGCCCGGCGCGGCTGGAAGCGCGGTAGCGCGACCGCGGTGATCCTCGTCGGCGTGGTGGTTGCCAGCCTCGTCTTCGTCGTCGCCATCGCCACGCTCGTCGGCCAGCAGATCGCCGACGTGCTCGGCGACTCGGGCAAGACGATCACCCGCGCGGTGAACTTCCTCAACGACACCTTCGGGTCGCACATCGATGCGAAGGAGGTGATCAAGTCGATCAACGACGAGGACGGCGCGGTGCAGAAGTTCATCCGCAGCCAGCAGAGTCGTGCGGTCGATCTCTCTGTCGCCGCGCTCGGGTTCATCGTGCAGGCGCTGTCGGTGCTGCTGTTCACCTTCTACCTCGTGGCCGATGGGCCGAAGATGCGTCGCGCGATCTGCAGCCGTCTCCCCGAGGAGCGCCAACGTCGCGTCCTCAACGGCTGGGAGCTGGCCATCGACAAGACCGGCGGCTACCTCTACTCGCGAGCGTTGCTGGCCGGCCTCTCGGCGATCGCCCACTGGGTGATCCTGCAGGCGCTCGGCACGCAGGCGCCCGTGGCCCTTGCGCTCTGGGTCGGCATCGTCAGCCAGTTCCTGCCGGTGGTCGGCACGTACATCGCCGGCGCGCTGCCGGTGATCATCATGTTCATCGACTCGCCGTTCAAGGCGCTGATCGTGCTGATCTTCGTCATCCTCTACCAGCAGGTGGAGAACTACCTGCTGCTGCCGCGCATCACCGCCCGCACGATGGACCTCCACCCCGCCATCGCCTTCGGATCGGCGATCGCCGGCGCGGCCGTGCTCGGCGCCGTCGGCGCGGTGCTGGCAATTCCCGCGGCCGCCATGCTGCAGGCGGTGCTGAGCAGTTCGGGCGAACGCCACGAGGTGGTGGAGACGCGCCTCACGGTCCTGCCCGTCCGACGAACGCGAGGGCAACGCCGCGCCCTGCGCAAGCAGTCGAGCGATGGCGACGCCTGACGCGTTCGTCCCGGTGGCGATCACGCGACGCAGCGACTTCGACGAGTCGGTGCACTTCGGCGCGGTGGTCGGCCTGGCTGCCGACGGCTCCATCGCGTACGCGCTCGGTGATCCGCGCGTGGGCATCTACCCGCGTTCCGCGCTGAAGCCGTTGCAGGCGCTGGCGATGGTGCGCGCCGGGCTGCGGTTGCCACCCGACCTGCTGGCGCTGGTGTGCGCGAGCCACGACGGCACGCCCGATCACGTCGCCGGCGTCCGGCGGATCCTCGCCAGCGCGGGCCTCGATGAGACGGCGCTCGGCAACACCGCCGACCTGCCGATCAACCGCCCTGCCGCGGAGGCGATCCTTCGCGACGGTGGCACACGTCAGCCGGTGACGATGAACTGCAGCGGCAAGCACAGCGGGATGCTGGCGACGTGCGTCCATCAGGGCTGGCCGGCCGATGCGCGCTACCTCGACGTCGATCACCCGTTGCAGCAGCGGATCATCGCCACCATCGACGAGATCGGCCTTGAGCCGCACCTGCACATCGGCGTCGACGGCTGCGGGGCACCGACGCATGCGATGACGTTGCTGGCACTGGCGCGATCCTTCGCCACGATCGCCAGCGGCCGTGCCGGCGAGGAGGGCGACGTGGTGCGCGAGGCGATGATCTCGAACCCGCTGATGGTCGGTGGTCCGCGACGTGACGTCACGCTGCTGATGCAGCACGTGCCCGGATCGATGGCCAAGGACGGTGCCGACGGTGTGTTCGCTGCGGCGATGCCCGACGGGCGTGCGGTGGCGCTGAAGATCGCCGACGGTGGCGACCGCGCCCGCGTTCCGGTGATGCTCGCCGCGTTGGAGGCCATCGGCATCGACACGGCCGACGCCGAGCCGCACATCCGTCAGTTGATCCTCGGTCACGGCCGCCCGGTCGGCGACGTGCGGGCCGTCGCGTGAGCGCGATCCCGTTCGTCACGCTCGACGCACCGGACTACGGCCACGTGCACGAGGTGGCGCCGCTCGTGCGCCGGCTGATCGCCGAGAACCCGTCGAAGTTCACGTACCACGGCACCGGCACGTACATCGTCGGCCGCGGCGACGTCGCGGTGATCGATCCCGGCCCGATCCTCGACTCGCATCGCGACGCGCTGGCGCGTGCACTCGAGGGGGAGCGAGTGCGGGCCATCCTGGTCACCCACTGCCACGCCGATCACTCGCCGCTCGCCGCGTGGCTGCGCGAGGAGACGGGCGCGCCGACGATCGCCTTCGGGCCCCACGGCGCAATCGACGACGACGAGGAGCCGATCGACGACGGCGTCAAGATCGAGGAGACGACGGACACCGCGTTCGAACCGGACGTGCGTCTCGCCGACGGCGAGGTCGCCGCGCTCGGCGACGGCTGGACGCTGCGCGGCGTGTTCACGCCGGGGCACACGTCGAACCACATGTGCTTCGCCTTCGACGAGCAGCGCGGGTTGTTCACCGGCGACCACATCATGGGCTGGAGCACGACGGTGATCGGCCCACCGGACGGCGACATGCGCGCCTACTTCGATTCGCTGGCGAAGGTGCAGGGTCGACACGACGCGGTGCTGTGGCCGACGCACGGCGCACCGGTCACCGAGCCGAGCCCGTTTCTCGACGCGTTCCTCGCCCATCGGCTGGACCGCGAAGCGCAGGTGCTGGCCGTCGTCCGCGCCGGCGTGGCCGAGGTCCCCGAGATGGTCAAGGTGCTCTACGCCGACGTGCGCGAGGAGCTGCACAAGCCGGCAGCGCGCAGCGTGCTGGCTCACCTGGTGAAGCTCGTCGGCGACGGCCTCGTCGTCTGCGACACCGACCCGGCGCGCGCGACCTCGCGGTTCGATCCGGTCTGACGACAGCGGCTGATCAGCGCAGCGTCAGTCGCACCCACTCGTCGAAGTAGACGATGAGGCTGCCGTCGGGCACCATCACCGCCGGGTAGTGCGGTGCGATCGAACGTTCTTCCATCGAACCGTCGACGCGGAGGATGACCAACCGGGACGGCGACTCGCTGTCGAACGAATCCTGCACGAACACCATCGCCCCGCCATCGGTGGTGGCCACGGCCGGCGGCATCCCACGGAAGCCGATCGGCACGTTCGGCACCGTCCAGGACCGTTCGGTCGCGCCCTCGCTCCGGGTGACCACCAGCGCACCGTCGCCGAACTCGAGCTGGATCACCGGCCCCGGGTCGGTGATCGTCACGCCGGTGCTGTCGACCCAGCGCATCACCGGCGAGGCCCCGTCGGCCGGACGCTGCGCTTCGAATCCGCAGCAGCCGACGGAGACCAAGCCGTCGATGGTGGGCACGAGATCGCTGTCGCCACTGAGGTCGATCGCGCCGACCGCCCGCGCGACCTGCTGTCCGGCCTTCGGCCCCGAGAGAGCAACCGCGACGAGGTCTCCGACCGGGTCGCCGCTGTCCGTCTGTTGGGTGACCAGGTAGGCGACGTCGCCGGGTCCGACGTGTGTGAGGTAGGTGAGGACCGGATCGAGTCCGTCGACGCCCGAGACATCGATGACCGTCGGCTGCGCGGTGTGCAGGGTGATCGATCGGGCGATCCGGTCGTAGGAGACGATGGTCCCGTCGGCGGTCGCGCCGACGCTCTGGCACTGCGTCGGCTCGCAGTCACCGAGGAGGTCGAGCGGCGCGAGGTCGAAGCCATCCCCGGTCGTCGCGGTCGTGGTGGTCGTTGGCGGATTCGGCGTGGCGCCGTCAGGCGACGTCAGCCAGGCGAGCTCGAGGTGCATCCCGGTCAGCCGCACGAGCACCGTGCCCCAGATGTCGCTGGCTCCCACGTGCCAGCCATCGGCGAGCTGTCGCCACACCGCGTTGCCGTCCGGCGTCAGCCACCCGACCACCGGCATCGATGGCGGTGGGAAGTCGCCCTCGCCGTCGGCCGGCCCGATCCACGTCATCACCACGGCAGCGCCGTCGATGGTGGGAGCGACCGCGGGCTCGCCGTTGACCGTGTCGGCCGCATCGGGATGCCGCACGACCTCCAGCGGCCACGTCGCACCGCCGACCTCCGTGACCGTGTCGCCCTCACGTGTGTAGAACGGCGCCGCCTCGTCGAGGGTGATCGACACACCGTTCTCGTCGACGTAGCCGATCATCTCTGCGCCCGGGTTGCGAACGCGGTCCACGACGCCGCTCGGCCCGTGTCCGAAGGGGAGCGCAGGCAGCTCGACGTAGGCAACGATCCCCACGGGAGCCGCTGCGACCACCTCGCCCGCGCGAGGGCCGTCGAGCGCGACAGCTTCCATGGCGAAGTCCTGGTTGTCCTGCCCTTGCACGAGGCCGTAGAGGACGTTGCCAGGCCCGGCAACCGTGCTGAACAGGTCGGCGTCGATCGGCTGCGTGCGCACGGCGCCGGTGATCGGGTCGACGACGAATGCCTGCTGCACCCCGTCGTCGGTGACGACGACCGCTCCGTCCATGACGGCGACGTCCCAGCCGAAGCACCCGGTGCTCGGGCACCCGCTGAGATCGACCGCAGCAAACGGCAGGGGTTCGAACACCGGCGGCGGATCGAGGTAGGAGACCGTCAGGCCGCTCCCGGTGGCGCCGACGGTCGTCGTGGTCGGTGTCGTCGTGCCGGTCGTGGTGGGTGACGGGCTCTCCGTCGTCGAGGGCGCCACCGTCGGCAGGTCGACCACGGGCGTCGTCCGATCACGGCTGACGACGATGCCGACGACGACGAGCGTTGCCACGACCGCCGCGGCCGACGCGACGATCATCCATCGGCGTGCTTGCCGTGGTGATCGCAGCGGTACGACGTCACCGATCGCTGATGCCGTCAGCACGTCGGCGAGCCCGAGCTCGATGTCGATGCTGCGGCGGGCGTCGTCGAGCGCGTCGAGCGCTGCCGAGCGACCGATGTCGTCGATGGTCGTCATGGCGCCTCCACGTCCTTGGTTCCAGGGGCACTCAGCGCTTCGGCAAGGGTCCGGCGGGCGTGGTGTAGCGATGTCTTCACGGTGCCGGTCGTGATCTCCATGAGATCGGCGATGTCGGTGATGCTCATGTCCTCGAGGTAGTGCAGCGCCACCGCCGCACGCTGGCGCTCGGGCAGGGCACGCACGGCGCGCCAGAACTCCTCCGACCTCGGTTCGGTTGCCGGCGTGGCCGCCCCTCGCGGCAGCCTGGCCATCGCCCGATCCTCGCGTTGGCCGCGTCGGTGCTCGTCGATCGCCAGGTTGATCAGCACGCGTCGTGTCCACGCACCGGGCCGGTCGAGGCGGCCGACCGAGCTCCACGAACGGTACGCACGGACCATCGCCTCCTGGGCGAGATCGGCACCGCGCTCTCGGCTTCCGGTCAGCGACGTTGCCAGCGCGACGAGCACGTGGAGGTCGCTGCGGTACATGGCGGCGAAGTCGACCTCGCGGCCAGCACTCACCGCACCCGAGCCCCCGCGCACCTGCACATGTCAACACACGCCGGACGGGCCGTCGAGGTTGATCCGCCCAAGAAATGAAGGCGGAGGCGGAGGACCTCGCCACTACGGTCCGGCGCCGTGACGCCGTTCCACGCAGCGACCTCGGTGGAGCCGACCTCCGACGGTCGCTACCGCGCCTTCCTCGACGAGTCGTGGAACCTGCGACCGCTGCCGCAAGGCGGGGTGGTCACCGCGGTTGCCCTGCGCGCGATGACAGTCGCACTTGCCGACCCGGCGCAGCAGCTGCGGACGATGCACACGACGTTCGTCGGCCAGGTTGCCGACGGCGAGCTCGAGATCGATGTCGAAGTGCTGCGACGTGGAAGGTCGATGTCCCACCTGCGCGTCCACGTGCGCAACCCGGGGACGAAGAACGGGCACGTGACCACAGCGGTCTTCGGCGCGACGCGCGACGGGTTCGAGTTCACCGAGCTCCGCCGGCCGGACGTGCCGGCTCCGGACGAGTGCCCGTCCTTCCGCGACCCGCCGCCGCCCGGCGTGCCCGAGTTCGAGCCGACACCGTTCTGGGCCCAGCGTGTCGAGGGACGAGCAGCGATGGGGGTCCCGCCGTGGGAGGTCGTCGAGCACCGGACCGCCGAACAGGCGACCTGGTACCGCTTCGACGACACGCCGTGGGTGGACGCGGAGCCGCGCCTCGATCCGGCGGCGATCGTCCTGCTCGCCGACACGATGCCCGGGGCGATCGGCCAGAAGCTCGGGCCGACCGATCGGCCGTGGTTCGGGCCGAGCGTCGACCTCACCGTGCACATCTGCGGTGACTGCCGCTCGCCATGGGTGCTCGCCCACAACACCGCACGTTGGGCCGGCGACGGCTACGCGTCGGTGGACATGGCGTTGTGGGACGGCGACACGTTGGTCGCCTACGGCACCCAGGTCTCGTTCTTCACGTTCCCGTCGTGACGCAGCGAGCGTCGACGGGAACTACAGGTACTGCTCGAGGATGCTCGTCTCGGTCAGCCGGTCGAGCGTGTCCTTCACCGCCTGCGCCAGCGCCGGTTCGACGCCGTCGATCATCGTCAGCTCGGCGATCGACGCGCGTTGCAGCTTGGTCAGCTCGCCGAAGTGCGAGGCGATGCGCCGCACCAGTGCCGGCGCCAACCGCGGCACGCGGGTGAGCAGGCGGATGCCGATCGGTGACGCGGAGGCTCCACCGTCGGCACCAACACCGGCGTAGTTCTCCACCATGTGCGGGTAGTCCTCCATCACCAGCTCCAGCTCGTCGTCGAGGTCGGAGAAGACCTCGTCGAGCTGCAAGCGCAGGAGGCGTGCGTCGACACCGAGCTCGACGATCATCGTCTCGATCTCCTCGGCGATGCGCCGCACCATGTCGCCGCGCTGGACCACCATCGCCACGTCTCGGACGGTGACGACGTCCTCGACCTCGAGCGCGGTGAGGCTGGCCAGTGCATCGTCGAGCTTGGCCTTGTAGCGCTCGAGCGTCTGCAGCGCCTGGTTGGCACGGTCGAGCAACCGGCTGATGTCCTGCAGCTGGTGCTTCATCCCGCCGGCGTAGACGTTGATGACGCCCATCTCCTCGCTGACGCTGATCACCGGCACGTTCAACGAACGGGCGACGCGCTCGGCGGTGCGGTGCCGCGTCCCGGTCTCCGCCGTCGGCACCGTCGGGTCGGGCACGAGGTGCACGTTGGCGCGAGCGATGCGCGAGGTGTCCTTGGCGAGGATGATCGCCCCGTCCATCTTGGCCAGCTCGGACATCCGTTGCGGGGTGAAGTCGGCGTCGAGCAGGAAGCCGCCGCTGCAGATCGCCAGCACCTCGGGGCCGTCGTCGACCACGATGAGCGCGCCCATCTTCGCCCGCACGACTCGCTCCATCCCGGCGCGCAACGGGGTTCCCGGTGCGACCGCGGCGAGAGCGGCGTGGAGCGCGTCGGTCGGCGACACCGGCTGCGGCATGGGTGAAGTCTACGGAGTGGAACGTTCGCCCGTCAGGCCGACCGCCATCAACGCCTCGTTGATCGTGCGAACGCGCACGACGGTGATCCCGTCGGCGCTCGCCGGCGAGTTGGCCGGGACGATCGCCGTGGCGAAGCCCATCCGCGCCGCTTCGGCGAGCCGGCGTTGGGCGTGCGCCACCTGACGGACCTCGCCCGCGAGACCGACCTCACCGAAGACCACCGTGTCGGCCGGCAGTGGGATGTTCAGCGAGCCGCTGACGAGCGCCAGGCACAGGGCGAGGTCGGCGCCCGGCTCGGTGAGGCGCACCCCGCCGACCGCCGAGGCGAACACCTCCTTGCTCCCGAACTGGTGGCGGGCGCGACGTTCGAGCACGGCGAGCAGCAGGGCCAACCGCCCACCGTCGATGCCCTGCGCGCTGCGCCTCGGTGGCACGCCCTGCGGCACGGAGTTGGTGAGCGCCTGCACCTCGACGAGCAACGGGCGATGCCCTTCCAGCGTGGGCGTGACGGCCGATCCGGCGACGCCCGTGCGCCGGTCGGTGAGGAACAGGCGGCTGGCATCCGGCACGCCCTGGAGGCCGGCCTCGGCCATCTCGAACACCCCGAGCTCGCTCGTCGGCCCGAAGCGGTGCTTGGCGGCGCGCAGCATGCGCAACGAGTGGTGGCGATCGCCCTCGAAGGACAGCACCGTGTCGACCACGTGCTCCAGCAGGCGCGGCCCAGCAAGCGTGCCGTCCTTGGTGACGTGGCCGACGAGCACCATCGGCACGTTGCGCCGCTTGGCCTCGGTGACGAAGCGGTGGGCGCAGCCGCGCACCTGCACGACGCTGCCCGGGGCCGAACCGAGCTCGGGGTCGGCCACGCTCTGGATGCTGTCGACGATGACCAGCTGCGGCTGGAGCTCGTCGATGGCGGCGACGATGTGCGGCAGCGACGTCTCCGGCAGCAGCCACAGGTCGGGCCGCACCGCGCTGAGGCGCTCCGCGCGCAGGCGCACCTGTTGCGCGCTCTCCTCGGCGCTGACGTACAGCGTGCGCGTCGGCCACCACGCGGCCAGTTGCAGCAGCAGCGTGCTCTTGCCGATGCCCGGCTCGCCGCCGAGCAGCGTGACCGAGCCCGGCACCAACCCGCCACCGAGCACGCGGTCCATCTCGGAGATGCCGGTGGACTGCGGCCGTCCGGCCACCGTGTCGACGTCGCCGATCTCGCGGGCCACGGCACCGGACGCGGATGCGGCGAGCGGGAGGGCGACGTCGGCAGGACCGTCGACGTCCTCCACGAGCGAGTTCCACGCACCGCACGACGTGCAACGCCCGGCCCACTTGGGATGGTCGGCGCCGCAGTCGGTGCACCGGTAGACGAGTCGAAGCTTGACCATGATGCTGGGCACCGTACGCGAAGCGTGTGACAGAGAAGCGGAGACCGAGCCCGTCAGGCGCGAGCGGCACGGCGCCGGGCGCGCTTGCGGCGCTGGATCATCACCCAGACGATGAACGTGGTGGCCAGCACCACCCACAGCACGAGCAGGCCCAACGCCACGGTGGCGACCGTGCTCCACGTCGAGTCGCGTGGCGCGTCCACCTTGGACGACGTCGCCAGGTCGAGTGAGGTCTGATCGAGCGGCACCGCCCACGTCACCGTGTTGCCGGCCTTCGTCCCGGTCGTCGTGCCGACGGCGCCGGGGAAGGTGACCGCGAACGTCAGCGCCAGCGCGTCCGCCGGCCGCAGGTTGGCCGCGGCGAGGTCGTCGGCGTACGGCGAGCCGCCGATCGCGGCCAGCACGTCCGGGTCGGCGAAGGCGTTCAGCCCGCCGTCAACGCGCAACGAACCCGTCAGCGCCACCGACGAGCCGTCGAGCGCGATCGCCACGTCGTGCACGGGCCCACCCGTGCCGTTGATCGACCGCAGCAGCGCGGTGCCCTCGGCGGCCGATTCGAACGGATGGGTGAGCACGACGCGCAGCCCGCCGCCGGTGGTGTTCGACGGACCGTCCACCGTCCACCCGGCAGCGACCGCGTCCTCGAACCGCAGATCGTCGGCCAGACCGGGAGTTGCCTGCACCAGCTCGCCGTCAGCGAGTGCCGTCACCGCCAACGTCCCGCTGCCGTCGGCGCGAACGTCGACCGCGACGTCGACGTCGACCTTGCACGCGCTCAGCGCGAGCGCGGCAACGACGAGGAGGAGGAGTCGACGCACGAGACGATCATGGCATCCGGCGAACCGGACGAACCGTGACTGCAGGCGGGCTTACTCCGCCGGAGTGATCGGCTCGGCGTCGGCCGCGCCCGTGGTGGCCAGCTCGACGATGGGCGGCGGCTGGAAGCCTTCCACCGAGTGGAACGAGAGCTTCTTCTCGCCCGGCTTCTCCTCGTCGTCCACGACGTCGACGACGATGATCTCGCCGGCGCGGAACTCCTTGTAGAGGATCTTCTCGCTGAGCGCGTCCTCGACGAGGCGCTGGATGGCGCGACGCAGCGGACGAGCACCGAGCTGCGGGTCGTAGCCCCGCTCGGCGAGCAGCTCCTTGGCAGCCTGGGTGAGCTCGATGCCGAGGCCCTGGCCCTCCAGCTGGCTGGTGAGGCGCTTGGTCATCAGGTCGACCATGACCATGACCTCTTCGCGGGCCAGCTCGTGGAAGACGATGACCTCGTCGATGCGGTTGAGGAACTCCGGCCGGAAATGACCCTTGAGGGCCTCGGTGACCTTGTCCTTCATCCGCTCGTAGCTCATCGCCGAGTCGACCTTGGTGAACCCGACGTTGGCCTTGCGCAGGTCTTGCGTGCCGAGGTTGGAGGTCATGATCAGCACGGTGTTGCGGAAGTCGACGGTGCGACCCTGGCTGTCGGTGAGGCGACCCTCTTCGAGGATCTGCAGCAACGTGTTGAACACGTCGGGGTGGGCCTTCTCGATCTCGTCGAACAGGACCACGCTGAACGGCTTGCGCCGCACGGCCTCGGTGAGCTGGCCGCCCTCTTCGTAGCCGACGTAGCCGGGGGGCGAGCCGACGAGGCGGCTGACCGTGTGCTTCTCCATGTACTCGCTCATGTCGAGCGCGATGAGGGAGTTCTCGTCGCCGAAGAGGAACTCGGCGAGCGTCTTGGCCAGCTCGGTCTTGCCGACGCCCGTGGGCCCCAGGAAGATGAACGAGCCGCTCGGGCGCTTCGGGTCCTTCAGACCGGCGCGGGTGCGGCGCACGCTCTGGCTGACCGCCTTGATGGCGTTCTCCTGGCCGATGATCCGCTTGTGCAGCTCACCTTCCATGTTGAGGAGCTTGGCGGTCTCTTCCTCGGTGAGCTTGTAGACGGGGATGCCGGTCCAGATGCTGAGCACCTCGGCGATGGCTTCCTCGTCGACCTCGTCGAACAGGTCGACGCCGCTGGCCTTGACCTCGGCCTCTTTGGTGGCCTTCTCCTCGAGCAGCGACTTCTCCTGGTCGCGCAGGCGACCGGCTTCCTCGAACTGCTGCTCCTCGACGGCGCGCTTCTTGGCTTCCTGCACGTCGGTGAGCTTGACCTCGATCTCCTTCAGGTCCGGCGGAGTGCCCATGCGCTTGATGCGCAGGCGGCTGCCGGCCTCGTCGATGAGGTCGATGGCCTTGTCCGGGAGGTGACGGTCGGAGATGTAGCGCTCGGCCAGGTTGGCCGCGGCGACGATCGCCTGGTCGGTGATCGTGACCCGGTGGTGCGCCTCGTACTTGTCGCGCACGCCCTTCAGGATCTCGATGGTGTGGGCCAGCGTCGGCTCATCCACCTTCACCGGTTGGAAGCGGCGCTCGAGCGCGGCGTCCTTCTCGAAGTGCTTGCGGTACTCGTCGATCGTGGTGGCACCGATGGTCTGCAGCTCGCCACGGGCGAGCATCGGCTTGAGGATGCTTGCCGCGTCGATCGCGCCCTCGGCAGCGCCGGCACCGACGAGGGTGTGGATCTCGTCGATGAACAGCACGATGTCGCCGCGGGTCTTGATCTCCTTGAGCACCTTCTTCAAGCGCTCCTCGAAGTCGCCGCGGTAGCGGCTGCCGGCGACGAGTGCGCCGAGGTCGAGGGTGTACAGCTGCTTGTTGCGCAGGGTGTCGGGGATGTCGTTGCTGACGATCTTCTGGGCCAGGCCCTCGACGATCGCCGTCTTGCCGACGCCAGGCTCACCGATGAGCACCGGGTTGTTCTTGGTGCGCCGGCTGAGGATCTGCATCACGCGCTCGAGCTCGCGAGTACGACCGATGACCGGGTCGAGCTTCTTCTCGCGAGCGAGCTGGGTGAGGTTGCGACCGAACTGGTCGAGGATCTGGCTGTTGCCCTTGTCGCCCTGCTCCTCCTTCGGCGCGCCCGTGGTGGAGGCGGCGGCCTGCGGCTCGCCCTTGCCCTGGCCACCCTGGTACCCGGAGAGGAGCTGGATGACCTGCTGGCGAACGCGGCTGAGATCCGCGCCCAACTTGACGAGCACCTGGGCGGCGACGCCCTCGCCCTCGCGGATGAGGCCGAGCAGGATGTGCTCGGTGCCGATGTAGTTGTGGCCGAGCTGCAGCGCCTCGCGCAACGACAGCTCGAGCACCTTCTTGGCGCGCGGGGTGAAGGGGATGTGCCCGGACGGCGACGAGCCGCCCTGACCGATGATCTCTTCCACCTGGCTGCGGACGGCTTCCAACGAGATGCCCAGGCTTTCGAGCGCCTTCGCGGCGACGCCTTCACCTTCGTGGATGAGACCGAGCAGGATGTGCTCGGTGCCGATGTAGCTGTGGTTCAGCAGGCGAGCTTCCTCCTGCGCCAACACCACAACCCGGCGGGCCCTATCGGTGAAGCGTTCGAACATGTCGAAAGTGTACCGGCGGTCGGAGGATGCAACAGGGCTGTTGATGCTCGGGTTCGCTTCGCTGTGTCGCTCGGGTTCGCTGCGCTCACCTGCCGTGCTCGGCTCGCAAGCTCGCCCTCGCCCCGCCTCGCCGTTCGATCGCGACCGGCCGGTGCTGCGGCAGTCCGGTGCACGCGATCTTGCAGCCGGGGCGAGCGCGAGCTTGCAAGCCGAGCACGAAGGCGAGCGCAGCGAGCCCGAGATTGATCGCCTAGCCTGGCTCCGTGGCCGCGTCGCCCCTGTTCGCACTGCCGGGGAAGACCGGCGACCTCGAGGTCATCGAGGCGGCACTGGCGCAGTCGGTGCACACCCCGGATCCGTACCTCTCGGAGATCGCCGCGCACCTGATCCGCGCCGGGGGCAAGCTGCTGCGGCCGTTGCTGACCGTGCGCGCTTCGCAAGTCGCTGGTGATGACGGCGACGACACGAGCGCCGTCCTCGGCGGCGTCGCATGCGAGCTGGTGCAGACCGGTTCGCTCTACCACGACGACGTGATGGACGAGGCGCTCACCCGCCGGGGCGTCGACACCGTCAACGCCAAGTGGGGCAACCTGCAGGCGATCCTCGCCGGCGACTTCCTCCTGGCTCGCGCCTCGGAGATCGCCGCCTCGCTCGGCACCGAGGTCGCCGGGCTCCTGGCCCGCACGATCGGCCGCCTGTGCGAAGGCCAGATCGAGGAGCTGCGCCACACGTACAACTCGGCGCGGCCCGAGTCGAGCTACCTCTCCTCGATCAAGGGCAAGACGGCATCGCTGTTCTCGACAGCTGCGCGCATCGGTGGCATCGTCGCCGACCTGCCGCGCCCGACCATCGACGCACTCACCGCGTATGGCGAGGCGTTCGGCATGGTCTTCCAGATCGTCGACGACGTGCTCGACATCACCGCCACCGACGAGCAGCTCGGCAAGCCGGCCGGCCACGACATGGTCGAGGGCGTCTACACGTTGCCGGTCCTGCGCACCCTGCAGAGCGGCGGGGTCGCAGCGGCCGAGATGCTGGCGATCCTCGGCAAGCCGCTGGACACGATCGAGCGCGACAAGGCGCTGGCGATCGTCCGCGTCAACGGCGGCGTCGAGTCGGCGCAGCGCACTGCCCGCGAGTGGGTCGCGGTCGCCGAGTCCGCCTGCGACTCGCTCCCCGCCGGCCCCTCCACCGACTCCCTGCGCGCCGCCCCCAGCACCCTCCTCGCCTCCCTCACCCGCTGACCCGATCCGCCGCGGCGGGCCTGGGCACCGTTCGTCGCGGAAGCCGAGAAGATCGGTGCCAAGAGCAGGTTGTTTTCCGCTCGAGCTCACTCCGCACGGTCTGTGTTGGTGTGACCCAACAGCAACAGCATGCTTTCGCCGCGACGCATCATGGTCTGATCACCGGCGCGGTCGCTGCGCGACTCGGCATGTCGAGGGCGGCCTGGTACCGGTCGATCGATGCCGGTCGGCTCGAACAGGTCCACCCGGGTGTTGCCCGCCTCCCGGGGTCGCCGCCGAGCTTCGAGCAGCGAGCGTTGGCCGCGGTGTGGGCGGCGGGTCCGGGTGCGATGGCGTCGCATCGGAGCTCGGCTCGGTTGTGGGGTGCCAAGCGTCCGGAGCGTGAACTGATCGACGTCATGTTGCCGGGCAGGTCGCGCCGGGCGGTGGTGGAGGGTGCGGTGATCCATCGCCCGCGCGGCGATGTCGATCTTCAGTCACTGGTCCGCAATCGTGTTCCGTGCACGAGTCCGTTGCGGATGCTGGTCGATCTCGGAGCGGTCGACCCCGACGGTGTCTACCCGGCGTTGGAGGCGTTGGTCATCGCCCGTGTCGTCAGCCCGCGGGCGCTCCGCGAAACGCTCGAGCGCCACGCCCGACCGGGTCGCCACGGGGTGGCTGCGTTTCGTGATGCGTTGGATCGCTACCCGCTGGCACTCGAGGTTGCCGACAGCGTGCTGGAGACGCGGATGGCGGCGATGGCCGCGCGGCACCGGCTTCCTCCGATGACCTTCCACGAGGTCATCCTCGGATACGAGGTCGACTTTCGCATCGATGGCACGAACGTCGTGCTCGAGTGTGACGGCCGTGAGCACCACGAGCTCGGCGACCAGTTCGAGCTCGATCGAGTTCGCGACGCGGAACTGCTCGCGGCAGGTTGGATCGTCGTCCGGTTCACCTGGCGACAGCTCGATCGGGCGCCAGCGAAGGTCGCGGCCCGCATCCAGGCGGTGCTCCGCCAATGGGCGCCCGAGCTGGCTTGACTCTGGGCACCGATCGTTGCGGCTTCCGAGACGGATCCGCCCCAGACCTCGACCCTGCTCAAACGCGATCAAACGCTGATGGGGTCAGGCGTTGGGGGCGAGCTTGACGATCTTGGCGGCGGCTTTGTAGGCGAGCTCGGCGGGACCGATCTCGTCGGGGCGCAGCAGGTTGGCCATGATCCGCAGCACCCACTCCATCAGCGTGCGGCTGTGCATGCCGGCGCGGGTGAGCTCGCGCATCAACGCCGGACGTCCGATGACGCGGGCGAACAGGCGGGCGACCTTGAAGTACTCGCCGTACTCGTCGTCGATCAGCTTGGCGTACTGCTGCAGCGCCAGCGCGTCGTTGCCGTCGAGTGCCTCGTGCAGCACCCCGGCGGCGATGCGCGCCGTCTCGTAGGCGTAGTCGATGCCCTCCCCGTTGAACGGGTTGACGCTGCCCGCCGCATCACCGATGACGAGGTAGGTCGGTCCCGACTTCGGCCCGACCGAGCCACCCATCGGGATGCGCCCACTCGTGGCCTTGCACTCCGGGTTGCCCGGGTCGATCTCCCACCGCTCGGCCACCTGGTGCGCGTAGGCGTCGAGGAGGTGCGTGGTGTTGACGCTCTTGAACTCGCGGAACGTCGACAGCAGGCCGACGCCGATGTTGACCGTGCCGTCGCCCACCGGGAAGATCCAGCCGTAGCCCGGCATCGCGTTGCCGCTGCGGTCCTTCACGTCGAGCGCGCTCTCGATCCACGGGTCGGCGTGCTTGGGCGACTGCCAGTACGTGCGGATCGCCGTGCCGTAGGGCCACTCGCGCGTGCGAAACGTGCCGAGCGCGCGACCGAAGCGACTGTTGGCACCGTCGGCGACGACGACGTACTTGGCGCGGATCTCGATCGGGCTGCCACCCTTCGGCTGCACGGTGGCACCGCGCACGAAGCCGCGGTCGACCACGGGCATCAGCGCCTCGTGGCCTTCGAGCAACGTCGCCCCCGCGTCGACCGCGTTGCGAGCGACGATGCTGTCGAGCTCGCGGCGGCGCACGACGTAGCCGTAGCTCGGGTAGGTCGGATGCGACGGCCACTCCAGCTCGAGCTCGCGACCCATGCCGGTGGCGCGCAGCCCGCTGTAGCGGTGGAACGGGGTCAGCTGATCGGCCAACCCCATCTCGTTCAGCTGATGAACGGCGCGCGGGGTGAGCCCGTCACCGCACGTCTTTTCGCGCGGGAACGACTTGCGTTCGACGATGGTGACGTCGTGACCGTGCTTGGCCAACCAGTACCCGGCCGCTGCTCCCGCGGGACCGCCGCCGATGACGAGCACGTCGGTGTCGCGGGACTCGGTGTTCGTCACGGCGTCGGAGCTCACGACGTCACAGTGTGGCGGCAAACCGGGTGATTGGTCGCCGGCCGGCTGGCGCTCAGGAAGGGCCGGTGCCCTTGCGCGGCGCCGTGCCGATCGGCAGCGTGTCCTTCACCTTGTCGGCGAGCGTGTCGAAGGTGAGCGAGCCGTCCTTCAACCCGGCGTAGATCTCGCTGTCCTCGGCGCACCACTTGGCGTACTCGGCGGCGTAGGCCGGCGAATCCGGCTCGGCACCACCGAGGTCGTAACGCTCGTGGCACACCACGGCGAGGATCTGCGCCTCGGAGAGCGAGCCGCCGTACTTGGATCCCTGCGGGGGCATGTACGCACCGTTGTAGACGAGGTGACCGCGCGAGGAATCGCCGTACGGGCCGACGCCGTTGGTCTCGTAGGCCTGCGATCCGGTGTACACCAGGTTCAGCTGGTCCTCGATGTGCGGGAACGTCTTCAGCACCTCGCCGTTGTTCAACTGCCGGCCGGACCCGCCGGACCCGTCGGCGTTGTGGCACGTCGCGCAGCTGTTGAACTCGGTCTTGCCGTCGCCCAGCGGGCCGCTGACCTTGACCTCCACCGGCGTGAGCGAGCGGACGTACATGAAGCCCCACAACGGCAGGATGCTGAGGGTGGCCATCGCCCAGAACGGGATCTTCTTGCGTGCCTTTGCGGCGGCGACGACGGGGATGTCGGGCGGCGGCGGAGGAGGCGCGGCGGGCACGGACTTGGCGGCCCGAGCAGCCGGCGCGGCGGCAGCTGCCGGGGCGGCTGCGGCGACCTCGGTGCCGGCGGCAGGCGCTGCGGCGGCGGGCGCGGCGGCAGCGGGTTCACCACTGAGCGCAGCACGCCGTTCAGCGGCGCGCTTCAGCAGGTGCTCGGGGATCTCGGTCATCGCTGGGGAACGATAGACGCCGCGACCCGCAGAGAGGGAAATCCGCGGCACGCAACTCGCGTGCACGAGTTCACAACCGGGCTGGTGCTCGAAGGGCAGCGTGGTAGACCGACAAAGTAGCTCGCGACCTCGGGGCCGAACTGGCCGCGCCAGGGCCGCGGGTGACTACAGTTCAAGCAGCAGTTCGTGCAGGTGTTCACGAGCCCTGCACTCGAGAATCTCACGTGGAAGGCAGCGGCGTTGCAGATCGCATTTGACTGGGAAGTCCTGAAGTGGCCCGGCGTCAACCAGGCGTTCCTCTTCTCGTTCTTCCTGTCGACCGGTCTCGCCCTGCTGTCGATCCCGTTCGCCAAGCGCCGCCCCGTCGGCACGCCGCTGTCGTGGGGCGAAGCGATGCTCGCCGCGGTGTACGTCTTCGGCACCATGTTCATCGCCTTCGGCGTCGTGCCCCACCAGTGGATCGACCACGCGGACAAGGAGCTCGGCTGGTCGCGCCAGAAGATCATCTTCGGCCCGTTCGACATCCTCAAGCCCAAGGCCAACGGCGGCAGCTTCCCGTTGACGATGACCTACGAAGCGATCCGCGACACGGTGGTCGTGCTCATCCACGTGTGGTACTTCGGGCTGATCATCTTCCTGTGGGGCAAGTGGCAGAAGCGCGGTCAGGCCAAGCCCGGCGTCGAAGTGGCCACGAGCACCTACGGTCGACCCCTGGTGAAGAAGGCGTAACGCATGGCTCGCACCGACGCGAACCCGCCGATGATGCCGTACACCGACGAGTACCAACTCGTCGAGGTCGACGCGGACTACCTCACCAAGGCGGTGAAGCCCAAGCAGTTCATCCACATCGACCAGACCGAGTGCATCATGTGCGAGGGCTGCGTCGACATCTGCCCGTGGAAGTGCATCCACATGGTCACCCCCGACGCCATCGTCGAGGCGACGGGCACCGAACGGCCGGGCTCGGACCCGAGCGACCACGTGCTGTTCATCATCGACGACGACATCTGCACGCGCTGCGCGCTGTGCGTGGATCGATGCCCCACCGGGGTCATCATCCTCGGAAAGGCCGGCGCCCCGTCCGGCACGGGCGACTCGCACGTCCGAACCAACAACCACGGCTACGCCTACGGCTTGCGGCTGTAGAGGAAGACCCGTACTCATGGCAAAGATCATCGACGAACGACCCCGCCCCACCGCCAAGGACCGCCTGAACAAGACGGTCGACGGCGTGCAGGGCAGCCAGGCCTGGAACAGCATCTTCCGGCCCGGTTCCATCTTCCGCAAGGGCTACACCGACAGCCCGCGCAACCGCAGCTACGTGGTGATGAACTCGGTGCTGTACCACCTGCACCCGGTGAAGGTGAAGCGCCACGCCGTCAAGGTCAGCTACACGCTGTGCCTCGGCGGGCTGAGCTTCTTCCTCTTCATCCTGCTCACCGTCACCGGCATCTTCCTGATGTTCTTCTACCGGCCGACCGACGTGGCGGCCTGGAACGACATCTCCAACCTGCAGACCTCGGTGACCTTCGGCTTACTTGTCCGAAACATGCACCGATGGGGCGCGCACCTGATGGTGCTCAGCGTCTTCCTGCACATGGCCCGCGTCTTCTACCACGGTGCCTACAAGCCGCCGCGTGAGTTCAACTGGGTGATCGGCGTCGTCCTGCTGATGCTCACCCTGCTGCTGAGCTTCACCGGCTACCTGCTGCCGTGGGACCAGTTGGCCCTGTGGGCCGTGGCCGTGGGCACCAACATGATGGGCTACACGCCGGTCTTCGGCCAGGAGGTGCGCTTCGTGCTCCTCGGTGGCAAGGAGATCGGTTCGGAGACGCTGCTGCGGTGGTACGTGCTGCACGTGCTGATGTTGCCGTTCGTCATCGTCATCTTCATGGCCATCCACTTCTGGCGTGTCCGCAAGGACGGCGGCATCTCCGGGCCGCTGTGAGCGAGGGGACCAACTACCGATGACCGAGATCCCGGAACACCTCCTCAAGCGGGCCCAGGCGGCCCGCGACAAAGCTGCGGCAGAAAGTGCTGCCGCCGCAGCTCCGGCGACCCCCGCGGCCGCTGAAGAACCGGCGGATCCGCGCATCCCCGCACACCTGCTCGAGCGCAGCCGCGCCGCCAAGGCCAAGGCCGACGGTGGCACTGCCGAAGCCGGTGGTGGCGCCGTGGCCGTGCAAGAGCGCGTGGCCAGCGTGGTCGCTGCTGCGCCCACCGGTGGTGGCGTTCCGGTCGGCGCCGGCCCGGGCGGTCACACCCAGCGCTTGCTCACCGTCGTCAAGAGCGGCTCGATCCAGGACGTGAAGGCCGCCCCGGTGGACAAGGTCCACACGTGGCCGCACCTCCTCGCTGCCGAGTTCGTCGCCGCGCTGATCTGCCTGGCGTTCACGTTCCTGTTCTCGGTGTGGGTCAACGCCCCACTGCTGCAGCAGGCCAACCCGAACCGCACGCCGAACCCGTCGAAGGCGCCGTGGTACTTCCTCGGCCTGCAGGAACTGCTGACGATGTTCCACCCGATGATCGCCGGCGTGACCATCCCCGGCGTCGGTCTGATCGTCATGATCTTCGCCCCGTACATCGACAAGAACCCGTCCAACAAACCCGAAGACCGCAAGTTCGCCACGTCGCTGATGACGGTCCACATGATGTTCTGGGCCGTGCTCGTGATCATCGGCTCGTTCTTCCGTGGCCCCGGCTTCAACTTCACCCTGCCGTGGCGCGACGGCCTGTTCTTCGAGCTGTGAGGTCCCCATCATGAGCTCTGCTGCCATCATCTCCATCGCCGTCGGCGTCATCGTCGTGCTCGGCGCTGTCGTGCTGCTCACCGCAGCGCGTCGCACCGACGTGCGCGGCGCCGGTGCGCTCAGCCGCGAGACCCGTCGTCGGGATCGCGACAACGACATCGATCTGCCCGGAGCACCGACCGGCCGTGAGGTCGAACGCGCTGCCGTGCAGGCCAACTTCGGCGCCATCGAGAAGGTCGTGCCGTCGGCGCCGATCATCTGGGTTCCCCCGGACCGCGAGGCCATCGGCGTCAGCCGTCGCCAGTTCCTCAACCGAGCCAGCGTGTCGCTGATGACCACGGGCCTGCTGGCCTTCGCCGCTGCCGGCTTCGTCGCCTTCCTGTGGCCGACCGCATCGTCGGGCTTCGGTGGCAAGGTCAACATCGGCAAGCTCGACGACATCCTCGGCGCCATCCGCAGCAACCAGGGCTTCTTCTACAGCGCCACCGCCCGCGCCCACGTCACGGTGTACCCCACCGAGGCGTTGCCGAAGGCGAAGAGCGTCGCCAACTACAAGCCGCTGCTGAGTGGCATGTCGAACGGCATCGTCGTGCTCTACCAGAAGTGCCCGCACCTCGGTTGTCGTGTGCCGGAGTGCAAGAGCAGCCAGTGGTTCGAATGCCCGTGCCACGGCTCGCAGTACAACCGAGTCGGTGAGAAGAAGGGCGGCCCCGCGCCTCGCGGCATGGACCGCTTCGCCTTCGCCGTCGGCGGTTCCGGCGACGTCACCGTCGACACCGGCACCGTCTTCCCCGGCCCGCCCATCGGCACCAACACCACCGGTCAAGAAGCCGAAGGACCGCACTGCATCGGTGGCGGGGGTGGCCACGGATGATCGCGTTGGCAACGACCAGCATCGCGGTGGTCATCATCGCGATCGTCACCATCGGTTGGGTGAGCTACTACTTCCTGAACAAGGCATCGGCCGCGCCCGAGCTCGGCTCGGAGATCGAGCTCGCCGCCAACCGCAAGCAGTACTACGACGACGAGACGCTCGAGGGCCCGCGCCTGGAGCGCATGCAGCTGCTCGGCGTGCTGACGTTGTTCGTCATCGTCATCTCCCTGCCGCTGTACTGGGTCTTCGAGCCGGATCGTCAGGCCGGGGCCAAGGAGCACAAGGTCCACGAGTTCGAGGGCTGGGGCAAAGACCTGTTCGAGGTCACCGCCAACGGCGGCTTCAACTGCGCCGGCTGCCACGGTGGGCTCAACGGCACGGGCGGCAGCGCCGCTGCTGCCGTGACCAACCCGGTGACCGGTGAGGTCAAGTCGGTCAACTGGTACGCCCCGGCGCTGAACACGATCTTCTACCGCTTCAGCGTGGAAGAGGTTCGCTTCATCCTCAACTACGGCCGTCCGTTCTCGCCGATGTCGGCGTGGGGCACCATCGGTGGCGGTCCGATGAACGCGCAGCAGATCGACACGCTCATCGAGTACCTCAAGAGCATCCAGCTCGAGCCGGAGGGGTGCCTCGGTGCGGAGTTCCCGACCGATGCCGATCCGGCGATCTGCGACGGCGCGGCGCTGCCCTCCGACACTCGCGACGAGATCGCCAAGACGGCCAACAACGCCGCCGAGGCACTGGTCGCATCCGGCAAGTACGCCACCGTCGAGGACGCGATGGGCGAGGCGCTGTTCAACCTCAACCTGGCCAGCGGCGCCTACAGCTGCGCCCGCTGCCACACCACGGGCTGGAGCTACGGCGATCCCGGCGTGTCGGCGCAGGGCGCCCTCGGCTGGAACCTCACCGGCGGCGTCACCAACGTGCACTTCCCGAACGAGGCCGACATGATCGCCTTCGTCGCCGCTGGGTCGCAGAACGGCAAGAAGTACGGCGTCCAGGGCCAGGGCAGTGGCAAGATGCCCGGCTTCGGGGGTCTGCTCACCGACGAGCAGATCAAGCAGATCGTCGAATACGTGCGGAGCCTCTGATGAACGCAATGCTGGCCATTTCCTGGGAACCGGAGCTGCGCGGCATCCTCATCGTCATCATCGCGGTGACGGTGCTGGTCGGCAGCATCTACCTGATCCTCGGCACCAACGTCGGTGCCCGCCTCGGCTTCTTGATCACGCTGTCGGCGCTCGCCGGCTGGATGTTCATCATGGGCGCCATCTGGTGGTCGTACGGCAAGGGCCTGCTCGGCACCGATCCCACGTGGCAGCCCGTCGGCGGGCGCACCGTGCTCCAGGAGCCACGGGCGCTGCGCGAGGCCAACGTGCTGAAGATCACCGTGCCCGATGCCGACGATCCCACCGACACCGCGCTCGGCGTGCAGTCGGCGTTCGTCGACGAGGACTGGCTGCGTCTCGACGCCGCCGCGCCGCAGTACCAGCAGGCGTTCGCCGCTGCCTCCGTGTTCCTGGAGGAGGACGGCGCACTGGCCGCCGGCGAGTTCACCGTCGTCAACGTGTTCGACAAGGGTGGCGAGCGCAGCCCGCAGTTCTGGGGCAACAACATCGACTTCCTCGCCTTCTTCCACAAGCCGCACTACTCGGTGGTGGAGGTGGCGCCGTTGGTGGTGCAGCGTGACGAGCCAGGTCGAGCTCCCGCTCGACCGGTGATCGACACCACGCGCCCGCACCAGTACGTGTACATGATCCGCGACATGGGTTCGAAGCGGCGCCCTGCCGCGTTCATCACGATCGGTTCGCTGATCACGTTCCTCGCGCTGTGCTCGCTGCTGCACCGTCGCGATCGTCGTGTCACCCTCAACCGCGCGCTCGTGGCAGCGAAGGCCTAGCGCATGGGGCAGTACCTGCCGGTCGCATGTCTGATGATCCTCGCCATCGTGTTCGGCGCGCTCAGCTTCTTTGCGTCCAGGTTGCTCGCCCCACGTCGGCCGTCGTCGGCCAAGGAAGCGCCCTACGAGTGCGGCATCGTGCCCAGTCGTGAGCCGCCGGAGCGCTTCCCGGTCACGTTCTACGTGGTCGCCATGCTGTTCATCATGTTCGACATCGAGCTGATCTTCATCTACCCGTTCGCCGTCGATCGTCGCTTCCTCGGGCCGTATGCGTTCTGGGAGATGCTGGCCTTCAGCGTCGTGTTCTTCCTCGCCTTCGTCTACGTCGTCGCCCGCGGGGCGCTCGACTGGGGGCCGGTGCAGAAGTACCGTCGGCTCGAGACCGCGGTGTCCGCCGACCGCACGCTGTCGAGCACCATCCGGCGCGTCGGCACCGAAGGTCGCATCGAGGAGGACGCAGCATGAGCCTCGTGCAGAGCATTCGCGACGACGGCCTCGGTGGTCTCGACCACAACGTCATCACCGGCAAGATCGAAGACCTCGTCAACTGGGCGCGCAGTCGCAGCAGCTGGCCGGCGTCGTTCGGTCTCGCCTGCTGCGCCATCGAGATGATGGCCACCGGCGCCGCGCACTACGACCTGTCGCGCTTCGGCATGGAGGTCTTCCGCGCCTCGCCGCGTCAGGCCGACATCATGATCGTCGCCGGTCGGGTCAGCCAGAAGATGGCACCCGTGCTGCGTCAGGTGTACGACCAGATGATGGAGCCCAAGTGGGTCATCTCGATGGGCGTGTGCGCCAGCAGCGGCGGGATGTTCAACAACTACGCCATCGTCCAGGGCGTCGATCAGGTGGTGCCGGTGGACGTGTACGCCCCCGGTTGCCCGCCGACTCCCGAGACGTTGATCCATGCGATCGAGACGCTGCACCAGAAGATCGAGGACGGCGAGCTGATGCGCAGGCGCACGGAGAGCGGTGCGGGCGCCAACATCCACGTCACCGAGATCCCCGCCGACGTGCAGCCGATCCCGGTGCTGCTGGGGATTCGGTGACCGATGAGCGACGCGCCCGCCACCGACACCCAGCCCGCCGCGCCTGAACCGCCGCCGACGCTGCACGGCTGCCCGCTCAGCGACAGCCGCGGCCAGACGGTGGTGCACCCGAGCCGCGACCAGTACGTCAAGCTCGTGCGCACGTTGCTCGACGAGGGCTATGCGATGTGCAGCGACCTGACCGCGGTCGACTACCTCACCTTCCCGCAGCGCTCCGTCGCCGATGGCGTCACCGGCGAGCGCTTCGAGGTGGTCGTCAACCTGCTGTCGCTGCAGGACCGCAAGCGGATCCGCATCCGCGTGCAGGTGCCCGCCGACGACCCGAGCATCGCCTCGCTCTTCGACCTCTACCCCGGTACCGAGGCGATGGAGCGCGAGGCCTACGACATGTTCGGCATCACGTTCACCGACCACCCCGACCTGACGCGCATCCTGATGCCCGAGGACTGGGACGGCCACCCCCTGCGCAAGGACTACGACCAAGGTCGCATCCCCGTGCAGTTCAAGGAGGCCAACTCGTGAGCACTGGAGCACGACAGGCGAGCGCAGCGAGCCCGAGATGGACGGCGAACTCGTGAGCACCCCGATCGTCGAGACCATCCGAGAGGGCAACGAGCCGGAGCAGGGGCTCAAGCCGCGCAGCGAGCTGACCGCGCGCGAACTGCTGCGCGAGGTCGGGTCGGTGCTGCGGATGAGCGAGGCCGAGGCGGCCAAGCTCGGCGACATCCCGGTCGATCCGTCGGAAGACCAGACGATGATCATCAACATGGGGCCCCAGCACCCGAGCACGCACGGCGTGCTGCGGTTGATGCTGGAGCTCCAGGGCGAGACCGTGCTGCGCTGCAAGCCGATCATCGGCTACCTGCACACCGGGATGGAGAAGACGGGTGAGGCGCTGACGTACATGCAGGGCGGCACCAACGTGACGCGCATGGACTACGTCAGCCCGTTGAACAACGAGCTCGTGTTCTCGATGGCCACCGAGAAGCTGCTCGGCATCGAGGGCGACATCCCCGAGCGCGCCGTGTGGATGCGCATGCTGCTCAGCGAGCTCAACCGGATGAGCAGCCACCTGCTCTTCCTGGCGACGAACGGCATGGACATCGGCGCGGTCAGCATGATGATCTACGGCTGGCGCGAGCGTGAAGAGGTGCTGCGCTTCTTCCAGAAGGTCACCGGCCTGCGGATGAACCACAACTTCATCCGGCCCGGCGGCGTCGCTGCCGATCTGCCGGAGGGGTGGCGCGACGACGTGCTGTTCCTGCTCGACACCATCGAGCCGCGGCTCGAGGAGTACGACGTGCTGATGACCGGTCAGCCGATCTGGCGCGACCGCCTGCAGGGCGTCGGCGTGATCACCGAGCAGGAAGCCGTTGCGCTCGGTTGCACCGGGCCGATCCTGCGCAGCACCGGCCTGGCGTGGGACCTTCGCCGCGACCAGCCGTACCTGCACTACGACGAGATGGAGTTCGACGTCATCGTCGGCTCCTACGGCGATGCCTTCGATCGCTACGCCATCCGGCTCAACGAGGTGCGCGAGAGCATGCGCATCGTCCGTCAGATCCTCGATCGGATGCCCACGGGCGACTACCGCATCCAGAACAAGAAGGTCACGCCGCCGCCGCGAGCGCGCATCGACGAGTCGATGGAGGCGTTGATCCACCACTTCAAGATCTTCACCGAGGGCTTCAAGGTGCCCGAGGGCGAGGTGTACGTGGCGATCGAGAGCCCGCGCGGTGAGATCGGGTGCTACATCGCCAGCGACGGATCGGCGACGCCGTACCGCATGCACGTGCGGGCGCCATCGTTCGTCAACATCCAGGCACTGCCGCACATGATGCGCGGTGGCCTGGTCGCCGATGCGGTGGCCATCATCTCGTCGGTGGACCCTGTGCTCGGAGAGGTGGATCGCTAGTGGCTCGTCTCATTGATGCCAACGTCACGATCGCTCGCGAGATCATCGGGCGCTTCCCGCGTTCGAAGAGCGCGCTGATCTCGTTGCTGCACCTCGCGCAGGAGCAGGACGGCTACGTCGCCGAGGATGCGATGGCGCACATCGCCGAGCTGCTCGGCATCACCAGCGCCGAGGTCTACGGCACGGCCACGTTCTACGAGATGTTCAAGTTCGAGCCGGTCGGCACGTACTGCATCAACGTGTGCACCGGCATCTCCTGCCACCTGCTCGGTGCATGGCAGTTGCTCGAGCACATCGAGGAGTCGCTGGGCGTGAAGTCCGGCGGCACGACAGCCGACGGCGTGTTCACCGTGGAGAGCGTCGAGTGCATCGCCGCATGCACCGAGGCCCCGGCCCTCAGCGTGAACTACCGCTACCGCTACACGGTCACCGGTGCCGACGCCGATCAGCTGATCGACGACCTGCGCAACGAGCGCTCGCGCGACGAGTTCCCGGCGCACGGCACCCTCGCCCGCGTCCGCCAGCGCACCCCCGAGAACTGGGCCAACACCGGCAAGCAAGCCCAAGAACAGGTCGATGCTCGATGAACGGGTGGATCGAGGAGGTCGTCGCAGTGTCAGGTCGCGTTCCGCAGCCGCGAGCCATGGTGAGCGCCGAAGCTTGCGGAGGCAGCGAACACGGCAGGCCGAAGGCCATCTCTGAACGGGATGCTCGATGACCGACACACCGACCCCACAGAGCTACTTGGTGCCCGGCCTCGTGCCGACGGGGCCGAAGTTGATCACGTCGCGCTTCGATCAGGCCGACGGGTACACCTACGACGGCTACGTCCGCACCGGTGGCTACGTCGCGCTGCGCAAGGTCCTCACGTCGATGACGCCCCAGCAGGTGCACGACGAGGTGAAGGCCAGCGAGATGCAGGGCCGCGGCGGCGCCGGCTTCCCGGCCGGCACCAAGTGGGGCTTCCTGCCGCCGACGGTGTTCCCGCGCTACCTCGTCATCAACGGCGACGAGAGCGAGCCCGGCACCTACAAGGACCGCAAGCTGATGGAGCTCGATCCGCACCAGCTGATCGAAGGCATCGTCATCGCCGCCTTCGCGGTGAACGCGGCGCAGGCCTTCCTCTACGTGCGCGGTGAGATGGCGTTGGCGCAGGAGCGACTGGCGCAGGCGCTCAACGACGCGTACGCCAACAAGCTCGTCGGCAAGAACATCCTCGGCACCGACTTCTCCGTCGACATCGTGCTGACGTGGGGCGCCGGCGCGTACATCGTCGGCGAGGAGACGGCGCTGATCGAGAGCCTCGAGGGCGAGCGCGGCATGCCGCGCCTGAAGCCGCCGTTCTTCCCGGCCAGCAAGGGCCTGTACATGCAGCCGACGATCGTCAACAACGTCGAGACGCTGAGCAACCTCCCGTGGATCGTCAACGAGAGCGGTCAGTCGTTCAAGGAGCTCGGCGCGCCGACGAGCACGGGCATGCGCCTGTTCGCGGTGAGCGGTCACGTCGAGCACCCCGGGGTGTTCGAGGTGCCGAACGGGATCACCACGTTCCGCATGCTGTTCGAGGCGCCCGAGTACTGCGGCGGTGTTCGCCAGGGCCGTTCGGTGAAGGCGTTCATCCCCGGCGGGGCCAGCGCGATGTGGTTCTTCGACGAGCACCTCGATCTCCCGCTCGACAAGCCCACGATCGACAAGAGTGGGTCCATGCTCGGGTCCGGCGCGATCGTCGTCATGGACGACACCACCGACATGGTGGCCGCCTGCTGGAACGTGGTGCACTTCTTCGCCAAGGAGAGCTGCGGCAAGTGCACGCCGTGCCGCGAAGGCACGACGTGGCTCGACCGGATCCTCAAGCGCATCCTCAGCGGCACCGGCCGCCCCGAGGACATCGATCTGCTGTGCGACGTCAGCGAGAGCATCAGCCCTGGCATGGCCTGGCCGCCGCGCCAGACCACCATCTGCCCGCTCGGCCCGTCGGCCGTCAGCCCGATCGCCTCGGCCGTGAAGCGCTTCCGCCACGAGTTCGAGCACTACATCGAGCACGGCCGCCCGATCGCCGGCGTCGAGCACCTGCCGATCCACGGCGTGCACCACGGAGCACGGATCTATGTCTGACACGACGACCGGCGACGCGGAAGTCGAAGCGCCGAAGAAGACGACGATCTCGATCACGGTCGACGGGCGTCCGTTCGAGGCCCAGCCCGGCCAGCTCGTCATCGACGCGTGCGAGGACGCCGGCACGTACGTGCCGCGCTTCTGCTACCACCCGCGCATGACGCCGGTCGGCATGTGCCGCCAGTGCCTGGTCGAGGTCGAAGGTCCTCGTGGACCGATGATGGTCGTCAGCTGCATGACCCCCGTCGCCGAGAACCAGGTCGTGCACACCGAGACGGAAACGGTGAAGCGAGCCCAGGAGGGCGTGCTCGAGCTGCTGCTGGCCAACCACCCGCTGGACTGCCCGGTGTGCGACAAGGGTGGCGAGTGCCCGCTGCAGGACCAGGCGTTCAGCCACGGCCCGGGCGAGAGCCGTTACGTCGAGGAGAAGCGGCACTACGAGAAGCCGATCCCGATCAGCGACCTCGTCTTCCTCGACCGCGAGCGCTGCATCCTCTGCGACCGCTGCACCCGCTTCGCCGACGAGGTGGCCGGCGACAAGCTGATCCACTTCACCAACCGCGGCAACAACACGCAGGTGAACACGTTCCCCGACGAGCCGTTCGCCAGCTACTTCAGCGGCAACACCGTGCAGATCTGCCCGGTGGGCGCGCTGACGGCCAAGCCGTACCGCTTCAAGGCCCGCCCCTGGGACCTCGACCAGACCGAGAGCACGTGCACGACGTGCGCGGTCGGTTGCCGCACCGTGGTGCAGAGCAGCCGCGACGAGCTGCTGCGCTACCAGGGCGTCGACAGCGATCCGGTCAACTGGGGTTGGCTGTGCGACCGCGGCCGCTTCAACTTCGAAGCCGTCAACAGCGACGAGCGCCTCGGCGCCCCGCTGGTGCGCACCGAGGACGGCTTCGTGCCGACGTCGTGGAACGGCGCGCTGGCCACCACGAAGCAGCTGATCGAAGACGCGCTGGCCGCCGGTGGGCCGAGCAGCATCGCCGTGCTCGGCGGTGCGCGTGGCACCAACGAGGACGCCTTCGCCTGGGCCCGCCTCGCGCACGACGTGATCGGCACGCCGAACGTCTACTCGCAGCTGCTCGACGGCTTGCACGTCGGCGTGCTCGGGTTGCCACGAGCGACCATCGACGAAGCGGCCAACGCGACGACGATCATCCTCCTCGGTCCGGACCTGAAGGAAGAGCTGCCGGTGCTCTACCTCCGCCTGCGCGACGCAGCGGAGAAGCGGCGCAGCCGGATCCTCGAGTTCACGCCGAAGCAGAGCGGGCTGACCAAGTACGCGTGGCGCAGCATCGGCTACGAGCCGGGAACTCAGGTGGCCGCGGTGAAGTCCGCGCTCGCCGACGCCGACATCGCCGCGCAGCTGGCGAAGGGCAAGGTCGTCATCGTCGCCGGCAAGGCCAACCTGGCCGAGACCTGGCAGGCCACCGTCGATGCGCTGCGCGATCTGCTCGCCGCGGTGCCCGAGGCCAAGGTGCTGCCGGCGACTCGTCGCGGCAACGTCGTCGGCGCGCTGCAGCTCGGCTTGCGTCCGGGCGAAGGTGGCCTCGCGGCGGCAGGGATCCTCGAGGCTGCTGCCTCGGGAAAGATCGAGCTGCTGATCCTGCTCGGCACCGATCCGCTCAACGACGTCCCGGACACCGACCTCGCCCGGCGCGGGTTGGCCGGCGCGGCGCGGATCGTCTCCGTCGACACGTTCCTCAACGACTCGAACCAGAACGCCAACGTCGTGCTCGCTGCCGCCGCATACGGCGAGAAGAGCGGCACCACCACGAACCTCGAGGGCCGCGTGTCCACGCTGTCGCAGAAGGTCACGCCGCGCGGCACGAGCCGTCCGGACTGGATGATCGCCGCAGAACTGGCGCTGGAGCTGGGCGCCGATCTCGGCTTCGCCAAGGTCGGCGACGTGACCGCAGCGATCGCCGAGACCGTGGACAGCTACGAGCCCGTCACCGCCGAGGCGCTCGCCTCGAACCGTGATGGCGTGCTGGCGACGCTGCCGTCGGTGTCGTTGCCGTCGCGCGCCGATGCGGTGATCTCGGAGCGCAACAGCTACGACTTCCGTCTCGTGGTCACTCGCAAGCTGTACGACAACGCGGTCGGCACGCAGAAGTCGCCGTCGTTGGCACACCTCGCCGGCCGCACGATGGTGCACCTCCACCCGCTCGACATCGAGCGCGTCGGCGGCGCGGCCGACGGCACCGACGTGAAGATCAGCACCTCGCGCGCCAGCGTCGTGCTGACGACCGTTGCCGACGACACGGTGCTGCGCGGCACGGCATGGGTGCCGTTCAACCAGGGCGGCACGAACATCGGCGACCTCATCGACGCGAGCGCGCCGGTGATCGACGTGCGGATCGAGAACTTCCGATGATCGCCCTCGACCCGATCCTGATCGGCCACCTCACGCTCGGCGACGTGCTGATCGTGCTGCTGAAGGTGATCGTCATCTTCGTGCTCGGCCTCGTCGGCACGATGCTGATGGTCTGGTTCGAGCGCAAGGCCATCTCCGGCATGCAGAACCGCATCGGGCCGAACAAGGCCGGTCCGTGGGGCATCCTGCAGACCCTGGCCGACGGCATCAAGCTGTTCTTCAAGGAAGACCTGATCCCCGAGCGCAGCAACCGCTTCGTGTTCAAGTTGGCGCCGTACCTCGCCTTCGTGCCGGCGTTCCTCGTGTGGAGCGTCATCCCGCTCGCCGGCGACTTCCACGGTGGCCGCGACGGCTCGTTCACGATCTTCGGGCACCGCACGTTCGCACAGCTGGCCGACCCGTCGATCGGCGTGCTGCTGCTGCTCGCGTTGAGCTCGATCGCGGTCTACGGGATCATGCTCGCCGGCTGGAGCTCGGGTTCGAAGTACCCGCTCCTCGGTTCGGTGCGCGCCTCGGCGCAGATGGTCAGCTACGAGGCGGCGCTCGGCCTCAGCGTCGCCGGCGTGATCCTCATCTCCGGCACGCTCAGCACCCACGGCATCGTCGTGGCCCAGGACGGCGTGCGCAACTGGCACGTCGTCGCCACCGGCGTGCTGCCGTTCATCATCTTCATGATCGCTGCCACGGCCGAGCTCAACCGGCCGCCGTTCGACCTCGTCGAAGCCGAGCAGGAGCTCGTCGGTGGGTTCAACACCGAGTACTCCAGCATCCGCTTCGCCCTGTTCTTCCTGGCCGAGTTCATGAACACGATCACGATGAGCGGCGTGATCGTCACGTTGTTCTTCGGCGGCCCGCAGCCGGTCGCCATCCACATCGGCAACTTCGACTGGGACGGCAACCTCGGCCTCGGCGCCTTCAGCGGCACGATCTGGTTCTTCCTCAAGCTGATCGTGTTCCTCTACGTCTACGTGTGGTTCCGCGCCACGCTGCCGCGGCTGCGCTACGACCAGTTGATGAACCTCGGCTGGAAGCTGCTGATCCCGGCGTCGCTGGCGTGGTTCATGCTGCTCGCCGCGTTCCGCGTGCGCACCGACGAGGGCTGGAACGTGTGGCTCTTCGGTGGTATCAGCCTCGTCGTGCTCATCGGCTTCGCCACCTTGCTCGGCGTCGCCAACAAGGTCAGCATGCGCAACCGAGAACGAGAGGGGGCGATGTTCTGATGGGTCTGCTCGATGGGTTCCTGATCACGTTGCGCCAGCACCGACTGTTCGGTGGCCAGCGCGTCACCACGCCCTACTCAGGTGGTCGCGCCGCGAAGAAGGGCAACTTCGCCGACGACGAGAAGATCGACAAGCCCGAGCGTCTGCACGGCCGTCACGTCCTCAACCGGTACGAGGACGGCATGGAGAAGTGCATCGGCTGCGAGCTGTGCGCGGGCGTCTGCCCGGCGAAGTGCATCTACGTGCGCGGCGCCGACAACGACCCGCAGGAGCCGACGTCGCCGGGCGAGCGCTTCGGCTTCGTCTACGAGATCAACTACCTGCGCTGCATCCACTGCGATCTCTGCGTGGAGGCCTGCCCGACCGAGGCGATCACCGAGAGCAAGCTGTTCGAGTTCAGCTTCACCAACCGCAAGGACGCCATCTACACGAAGGCGGAGCTGGTGGTGTCCGACGACGGCAAGCCCAAGCAGCTGCCGTGGGAGGACTGGCGCGAAGGCGACGACCTGAACACCAGTGGTTGGATGCGCGCCACCGCGCCGTCCGGTGACGCGGCGTTCGTCGGCGAGGTCGGTTGGAGCGGAGAGCTCGGCTACGGCGTGCGCAAGCCGGAGACGCCTGCCGACCCGGTGAAGACGAGCCGCACCGTGTCCCGTGGAGACGCGCACTGATGCAGTGGTTCGTCTTCTTCGCCGCCTCGGTGATGGTGCTCGTCGGCGCGGTCGGCGTCGTGCTGCGCACGCATCCGGTGCACGCCGCGCTGAGCCTCGTGCTGACGTTGTTCGGCATCGCCGTGCTGTTCATCTCGCTCGACGCGCAGTTCCTCGCCGCCGTGCAGGTGATCGTCTACGCCGGCGCGATCGTCGTGCTCTTCCTGTTCGTGATCATGCTGCTGGGCGTCGACCGCGCCGAGAACCTGGACATCGAGCCGTTCAAGATCCAGCGCCCGTTGGCCGGGATCACCGGTCTCGGCGTCGGCGCCATCGTCATCACCGCGATCCTCAAGACCTACAAGCACCTGCGCCGCGGCGAGGGTGAGGGCAACCCGCTCGATCACGACTCGAACATCCGCCTGCTGGCGCGCAACCTGTTCAGCGATCACGTGCTGGCCTTCGAGCTCACCTCCGTGCTGCTCGTGATCGCCGTCGTCGGCACCGTGCTGCTGGCCCGCAAGCCGAGCCGCGGCGGCGCCCCGAAGACCGCTGGACCGCAGGGAGACGCGAAGTGATCGCCGCAGGGACCGGGCCCGGCACCGAGTGGTACCTCGTGCTGGCCGCGCTGCTGTTCGTCATCGGCATGGTCGGTGTGATGGTGCGCCGCAACCCGCTGGTGCTGTTCATGTGCGTCGAGCTGATGCTCAACGCGGTGAACCTGACGTTCGTCGCCTTCGCCAAGCGCTTCGGCGACATCGGTGGCGAGACGATCGTGTTCTTCGTGCTCGTCGTGGCCGCCGCCGAAGTGGTGGTCGGCCTCGGGATCATCGTCGCCATCCTGCGACGCAAGCCGAACGCGACCACCGACGACCTCGCCGAGTTGAAGGGTTGATCTGATGCTCGACGTCGTCTGGCTGATCCCTGCCCTGCCCCTGGCCGGGTTCCTGCTGATCCTGCTGTTCGGGCGCAAGCTCGGTGAGCCGCGCGCCGGCTACCTCGCCACGCTGATGTGCGCGGGCGCGTTCGCGGTCACGGTCGGCGTGTTCTTCGACCTGCTGTCGAAAACGGCCGAGGAGCGCCACCACGTCGTGACGCTGTTCTCGTGGTTGCCCGTCGGTTCCCTCAAGGTCGATCTGGCCTTCCTGGCCGACCCCCTGAGCATCACCATGTGCCTGTTCGTCACGGGCATCGGCTCGCTGATCCACCTCTACGCCGTCGGCTACATGCACGGCGATCCGCGGTTCAGCAAGTTCTTCCTCTACCTCAACCTGTTCGCCTTCAGCATGCTGATGCTGGTGCTCGGGTCGAACCTGCTCGTCACCTTCCTCGGCTGGGAGGGCGTCGGCACCTGCAGCTACTTCCTCATCAGCTTCTGGCACGAGCGGCCCTCGGCGGCCACCGCCGGCAAGAAGGCCTTCGTCACCAACCGAGTCGGTGACTGGGGCTTCATGGTGGCCATGTTCTTCACCTTCCAGGCGCTCGGCTCGCTGGACTACTCGGCGATCGCCGAGTCGCACATCGACACGAAGTCGACGGCAACCGCCATCGCCCTGTTTGCCTTCGTGGGCGCCTGCGGCAAGAGCGCGCAGCTGCCGCTGTACATCTGGCTGCCCGACGCGATGGAAGGCCCCACTCCGGTGTCGGCGCTGATCCACGCGGCGACGATGGTCACCGCCGGCGTGTTCCTGATGACGCGCATGGGCCCGATCATCGTGCAGTCGTACGACGTGGTGACGTGGGTGATCGCCATCGTCGGCGTCGCCACCGCACTGTTCGCTGCAACGATCGCCGTCGCCCAGAACGACATCAAGAAGGTGCTGGCGTACTCCACCGTCAGTCAGCTCGGGTACATGTTCCTGGCCGTCGGCTCGGGTGCGTACGTCGCGGCGATCTTCCACATGATCACCCACGCCTTCTTCAAGGCGCTGCTGTTCCTCGGTTCCGGGTCCGTCATCCACGGCGTGCACGACAACCAGGACATGCGGAAGATGGGCGCGCTGCGCAAGCTGATGCCGATCACGGCGATCACGTTCATCATCGGCTGGCTGGCCATCGCCGGTGTCCCCCCGTTCTCCGGCTTCTTCAGCAAGGACGAGATCCTGCTGTTCGCCTATGACAAGAGCCCCGTGCTCTACGTGGTCGGTCTCGTCACGGCGCTGCTGACCGCGTACTACATGACCCGTCAGGTGATGATGGTCTTCTTCGGCAAGGCCCGCTGGCACGACGCCCACGAGGAGCACGGCGCGCACGGCGACATGACGCCGCACGAGAGCCCGAAGATCATGCTCATCCCGCTGGTGGTGCTGGCGGTCGGCGCGTTGCTCGCCGGGATCATCCAGCTGCCGAACCACGCTGGACAGCGACTGGGGCGCTGGCTCGAGCCGGTGGTCGAGCGCGCCGAGCGCGTGCTGCCGTCCGGCGTCGAGCACACGACGAAGTGGGTGCTGATGGGTGTCGCGATCGCTGTCGCCGCTGCGGGCATCGCCCTGTCGCTGGCGGTGTACTGGAAGCAGAAGATCAAGGCCGTCGAGCCGACGATCCTCGCCGAGGGTTGGTACTACGACAAGGCCGTCTCCTCGTTCATGGGCGGGCCGGGCAAGGCGCTGTTCGACGACGTCGCCTGGTTCGACGCCACGGTCGTCGACGGCGCGGTCAACGGCGCCGGCAAGCTCGTGCGCGGCACGGCCAACGAAGCGCGCAAGGCGCAGACCGGCAACGTGCGCAACTACGCGGCGGCGATCGGCGTGGGCGTCGTCTTGCTCCTCGGCTGGTTCGTCATCGTTCGAGGGGGCCTCTGATGGAGTTCCCGATCCTCACCGCCATCGTGCTCGCGCCGGCCATCGGCTCGCTCGCCGTCGCCGTGCTCTCCAACCGCCGTCCCGAGTGGGTCAAGCTCGTCGCGCTGCTCAGCAGCGTGCTCACCGCCGGCATGTCGATCTGGCTGCTGACCGAGTTCCACACGAAGGAAGCCGGCTTCCAGTTCGTCAGCAAGCACATCTGGATCAAGCCGTGGGGCATCTCGTGGCACCTCGGCATCGATGGCATCTCGCTGTTCCTCGTCGTGCTCACCGGCGTGCTGTTCCCGCTGGTGATCGCCGGCGTCGACCCGCACCACGACCACAAGCGCTACCTGTCGTGGATGCTGCTGCTCGAAGCCGGCGTCATGGGCAGCTTCATCAGCCTCGACCTGTTCCTGTTCTTCGTCTTCTTCGAGATCGTGCTCGTGCCGATGTACTTCCTCATCGGCGGGTGGGGCTACGACAACCGCATCTACGCAGCCACGAAGTTCTTCCTCTACACGATGGTCGGCTCGGCGTTCATGCTCGTCGGCATCATCGCCACCGCGTTCCTGGCGAAGAACAACGGTGTCGGGCACATCACCTTCGACCTCATCGAGCTCACCGAGAAGGCCAACTTCGCGGCCAGCACCGGGCGATGGCTGTTCTTCGCCGTCGCGGTTGCGTTCGCCGTCAAGGTGCCGCTGTTCCCGCTGCACACGTGGCTGCCCGACGCACACACCCAAGCGCCCACCGGTGGCTCGGTGATCCTGGCCGCGGTGATGCTCAAGCTCGGCACGTACGGCCTGCTGCGCTTCGGCGTGTTCCTCTACCCGGAAGCCGCCCGCTGGGCCCGTCCGCTGTTCCTCACACTGGCCGTGATCGGCATCGTCTACGGCGCCATCGCGGCGACGATGCAGAAGGACCTCAAGCGGTTGGTGGCCTACTCGTCGGTGGCCCACCTCGGCTTCATCGTGCTCGGCACGTTCGCGATGACGACGCAGAGCATCAACGGTGGCGTGCTGCAGATGGTCAACCACGGCGTGTCCACCGGCGCGCTGTTCTTGATGGTCGGGATGATCTCCGACCGTCGCCACACGCGCCAGATCGACGAGCTCAAGGGCATCCAGAAGGTGGCGCCCGTGTTCGCCGCGGCGTTCATGGTCGTGATGCTGTCGTCGATCGGCGTGCCCGGTCTCAACGGCTTCGTCGGCGAGTACCTCGTGCTCATCGGCTCGTTCCTCACTGCCCGCTGGTACACGGTGGTCGCCGCGACCGGCGTCATCCTCGCTGCGCTGTACCTGCTGTGGGCCTACCAGCGCGTGTTCCACGGCGAGCCCGACGAGGACAACAAGTCCTTCGCCGAGCTGAAGTGGAAGGAGGGCGCACTGCTGCTGCCCTTCATCGCCGCCATCGTCTTCGTCGGCGTCTACCCGAAGCCGATGATCGACCGCATGGAGCCCAGTGTGAAGGCGCTCATCGCCCACGTCACCGAGAAGACCGGCTACGAGGATCCGCAGCCGGCCGCCCCGGCTCCGGCCGAGCCCGAACACGAGGCGGGTGAGGGCGGATGACCGCCGTGCTCGCCGAGACGCTCGTCGGCCCGTCGATCGACTGGTACGCACTCAGCCCGTTGCTCGTCCTGCTGGGTGCGGCCATGGTGCTGCTCGTCCTCGCCGCGTTGACCCCGCCATGGCCGAAGGGTCTGTACGCCGGCTTCACCGCATCGACCGCGCTGGCCGGTGCGATCCTGTCGTTCTTCCTCTGGGACGACATCACCGACGATGGCCCGCGGCTGCTCGTCAACGACGCGTTCCGCTTCGACCGGTTCACGATGTGGATCACGATCACGTTGTGCGTCGCCCTGTTCATGGTGTCGCTGGTGCTCAACGACTACCTGCGCCGTGAAGACCTCGACGGCCCGGAGCTGTACGCGCTGGCGATGCTGGCCGTCATCGGCGGCATCGTCATGGGTGCGGCCAACGACCTCATCGTGCTGTTCCTCGGCCTGGAGATCCTGTCGATCGCGTTCTACGTGATGGCCGCCAGCCATCGCAAGCGCATCGAGAGCCAGGAGAGCGGCATCAAGTACTTCGTGCTCGGTGGCTTCTCGTCGGCGTTCTTCCTCTACGGCGTGGCGCTCGTGTACGGCTCGGCGGGCTCGACGAACTTCACCAAGATCGTCGAGAACTTCAACACCACCAGCCCGCTCGGCCGCAGCGATGCGATGATGCTCGCCGGCGTGGCGCTGCTGCTGGTCGGTCTCGCCTTCAAGGTGGCCGCGGTGCCCTTCCACTTCTGGACGCCGGACGTGTACCAGGGTGCTCCCACACCTGTCACCGCGTTCCTCGCCTCTGCCGGCAAGGTGGCCGCGTTCGCGGCGATGCTGCGCGTGCTGCTCTTCGCCCTGCCGCACTGGAGCGACGACTACCGCCCGGTGATCTGGGTGCTCGCCGTGCTGACGTTGGTGGGCGGCTCGCTGATGGCCGTCGTGCAGACGAACGTCAAGCGCATGTTGGCGTTCTCGTCGGTCAGCCACGCTGGGTTCGTGCTGGTCGGCGTCGAGGCCGCAGCGCACACCGCCGGGGTCGGCGGCCCCAACGACGGTGCGGGCGCGACGTTGCTGTACCTGATGCTCTACGCGGTGCTCGTCACGGGCACGTTCGCGGTGATCACCCTCGTCGGACGAACCGGCGACGGCCAGACCGACCTCGCCGGGTTCCGCGGCTTGGGACGCGACAAGCCGCTCCTCGCGCTGGGGATGACCGTGCTGCTGCTGGCCCAGGCCGGCGTGCCGCTGACCAGTGGCTTCATCGCCAAGTTCGGTGTCATCCAGGCTGCGGTGGACGTGCACAGCTACGCCATCGCGATCATCGCCATGGTCGCCTCCGTGATCGCCGCCTTCCTCTACCTGCGGATCATGATCAGCATGTGGGTGGCCGAGCCAGAGAGCGGCGACGACGCCCGCGAAGCCGTGCGCGTGCCGTTCACCACCGGCCTGGCCGTTGCCCTCGCCGTCGGCTTCACGTTGGTGATCGGCTTCTTCCCCGGCTGGCTCATCGACGCCGCCAAGGCCGCCACGAATCTCTAGGGCTTGGGCGCGAAACCGACGATACGTCGTCAGTTCCGCGCCCATGACCTAGGCAGCGACCCCGAGCCAGCCGCGGGAGCGCAGGACGCCACCGAGGTCGGCGACCGACTCGGCGAGTGAGAAGTCGATGTCGGCCTCGGTGACTCGGACGGTGAGCCAGCCGTCGATCGCCGCCTTGCGATCACGGCGCTTGTCCTTGCGGACCTCCTCGCTGCCGTCGTGCCAGAACGGGTGATCGACCTCGAGCGCGAGTCCGAAGTCGGCCCAGCAGAGGTCGAAGACGACGCGATGTTCGGACGTCAGCGCGACCGGGTGGTTGACCGCTGGCATCGGCAGGCCGGCTCGAGCAATCGCATCGAACATCCGCTTCTCCAGGTCTGAACGCGCTGCGCCGCGCCACTGCGGCCGGCGCAGCAGGACCTCGCGAAACGTCGTCGACCCCGGCCGGCGGGGGTGGTAGAGCCGGTGCGCGGTCTCCAGCAGATCGTCGAACGAGCACATGCGATCGGCGAGGACCTGCTCGATCACGCTCTCCGTCCTGCGCACGCCGATCAGACTGCACGCGTCGAGGATGGTGCGCGGCACGGAGGTCAGCCGAATGCCGTCGGACCGTCGCCGACCGAGGTCGATCGCATCGATCTGCCGGCAGCGGTGCACGACGACGCCAGGGAGCTCCGGACTGACCCCGTGCGGCACCAGCACGTGGATGTTGCGATCGATGCGCATCCGACGCAGGCCGGACATCTCACCGGCGGTCGTGAAGGCGATCGACGCGTTGTCGTTGCGGAGGCAGATCGCTGTCATCGTGGCGAGCCGCGATGACGGGTGTTGGGCGGACCGCCACACGCCCGGGAAGATCGGGATGAAGCTGCCTCGCTGCATCCGAGAGCGAACGGAGGACGCTGGAACGCCGATGCGTTCGATGATCGACTGGGACACGACGCCGTGGTGCGATGCCAACCAGGCATCGAGCGCGGCACTCGGGGAACGGGACATGACGTCACCTCGCGAGGAGGAGCTCGCAGTGCGAGCAGCAGCATCTCGGGGGAAGTCACCGCCGAACCTACCGACCCATCACACGAGTTCCGCCGATGCCGGTGCTCGCTGCGCTCGCCTGCCGTGCTCGCTCGCCAGCTCGCCCACCCGAGCTCGGCTGCTCGAACCGGGTGGAGCGGAAGACAGCTCGTCGATCTCGCGCCCAAGGCACCGGTGGAAGGCGGGCGCAGCGAGCCCGACGATCAGCAGTTGCGGATGAGGTCGTCGAAGAGGCCCTGTTGTTGGGGGTCGACGTCGGCGGAGTCCTCGGGGTGCCACTGCACGCCGACCAGCCAGCGCTGCGTCGGGTCCTCGACCGCGTGGACGATGCCGTCGGCAGAACGCCCGACCACCTGCAGCCCGTCGCCGATTCGATCGAGCGATTGGTGGTGCACGCAGTGGCAGCGGCCGGGCGACTCGGAGCCCATCGCCTTCGCCGTCAGCGACCCGGCGTCGAGCGACGCCTCGTTGAACGTCATCCAATGCGCCTCGGTGCCGATGTCCTGCACGAGCGTGCCGCCGGCGACGACGTTGAGCACCTGCAGCCCGCGGCAGATGGCCAACATCGGGACGTCATGATCGAGCGCGGCACGCACGACGGCGAACTCGACCTCGTCGTGTTCGGGCACGATGCCGTAGAGCCCGTCGCCCGTGGGCTCTTGGCCGTAGCGGCGCGGGTCGATGTCGCCGCCACCGTGCAGCACGACCGCGTCGACACGAGTGAGCAACGAACCGATGTCGTCGACGAGTGACGTGATCGGCGGCAGCATCAACGGCGTGCCGCCGGCGCGGGCGACGGACTGGAAGTAGCGGCGGCCGGCGGCGAACGGCTCACCGCGCACGCCCTTCGCCTCGGGCGACAACCGACCGACGATCAGCACCAGCGGGTTCACGACGATCAGCCTACGGCTGCCATCACGGCCGCTCGGCGGACGAGCTCGTCGTACACGGCCTGCTGCTGCGGCTTGTGCGGGGCGGTGTCCTCGGGGTGCCACTGCAAGCCCACCACCCACGTGCTGCCGCGGCGCTCGACCGCCTCGAGCTGGCCGTCCTCGGACCACCCGGTGGCCACCAGCCCGTCGGCGAGCCGATCGATGCCCTGGTGGTGCACCGAGTGGCAGTGCTCGAGGTGCGTCGTGCCGACGGTCTGGGCGATCAGCGAACCCTCGACGAGATCGACGGTGTGCTCGCGCATCCAGTGGTCGTTGTTGCCGATGTCCTGCTGCAGCGAGCCGCCGAGCGCGACGTTCATCACCTGCATCCCGCGGCACAGGGCGAGCATCGGCAGGTCGAGGTCGATGGCCGCGTTGACGATCGCCAGGTCGAGCTCGTCGTGCGCCTCGACGATCCCGTACAGCGTGTCCTCGTCGGGCTCCTGGCCGTAGCGGCGCGGGTCGACGTCGCCACCGCCGGGCAGCAGCACGCCGTCGAAGTGCTTGAGCACCGTGCCGGCGTTCTTCCACAGCTCACGGATCGGCGGCACCAGCACGGGCACGCCACCGGCCCGGGCGACGGCGCGGCTGTAGGGCTGGCTGCTGGAGAAGGCATCACGCTTGCCCTCGTCCGAGAACGTGAGGACGCGGGCGCACACGGCGATCAACGGGGGTGGTTCGCTCATGTCGGATCGACGGCTCGATGACCAGAACGTGACGTCATGGCACGATTCTGCCGCGGCAGTACCCTCGCCGTGTGACCGAATCGATCATCCTGCGCAACCCGGCTACCGGGGACGTCATCGCCGATCAACCGCTCGCCGGCGTGGAGGAGGTCGACGCAGCCATCGCCAAGGCGAAGGCCGCAGGGCCGGCGTGGCGCGCCGCGGCCCCCGCCGACCGCGCCCGGCTGATGCGCCGCTTCGCCGACACGATTGCCGCCCACGCCGAGGAGCTGGCGCAGATCGAGACGCGCAACATGGGCATGCCGATCGGCTCGGCGCGCTGGTGCGCCAACGCAGCGGCCGACGTCATCCACTACTTCGCCGGGGCGATCGACAAGCACACCGGTTCGACGATCCCGGTGGCCGGCGGCGTCGATCTCACCTTCCACGAGCCGCTCGGTGTCGTCGGGTTGATCACACCGTGGAACTTCCCCGTGCTGATGGCGTCGTGGAAGATCGGGCCCGCGCTTGCCACCGGGAACACGGCGGTGATCAAGCCGGCGGAGATCACGCCGCTCACCACCGTGCGCCTCGGCGAGCTGGCGCTCGAGGCGGGCATCCCCGAGGGCGTGCTGAACGTCGTCGTGGGCACTGGTGCCGAGGTCGGCTGGCGGTTCGTCGAGCACCCCGACGTGCGCAAGGTGGCGTTCACCGGCAGCACCGCGGTCGGCAAGCGGATCATGGCCGGCTGCGCGCAGCAGGTGAAGCGAGTGACGCTGGAGCTCGGCGGCAAGAGCGCCAACATCGTCTTCGCGGATGCCGACCTCGAGAAGGCCGCAGGCTCGGCGCCCGGAGCGGTGTTCGACAACACCGGGCAGGACTGCTGTGCGCGCAGTCGCGTGCTCGTCGAGCGCAGCGCCTACGACCGCTTCGTGGAGCTCTTCGTCGACGCATCGCGCGGCTTCGTCGTGGGCGATCCACTCGCCGACGGCACCGCGCTCGGGCCGCTCGTCACCGAGCAGCACCTCGGTCGTGTGCGCGGATTCACCGACGGGCTCGACACCGTCTACACCGGTGATGCGCCGAGTGGCCCCGGCTTCTGGCACCCGGTGATGATCGCTGCACCGTCCGATCCGAACGCATCGATCTGTCGCGACGAGGTCTTCGGCCCGGTTGCCGTCGTCATCCCGTTCGAGGACGAAGCGGACGCCATCCGCATCTGCAACGACAGCGACTTCGGCCTCTCCGGCTCGGTGTGGACAGGCGACGGTTCGCGAGCGCTGCGCGTCGTTCGTGCGATGGAGGCCGGCACGATCAGCGTCAACTCGAACAGCTCGGTGCGGTACTCGACCCCGTTCGGCGGCTTCAAGCAGAGCGGCCTCGGCCGCGAACACAGCATGGCCGTCCTCGACGGCTACACCGAACTGAAGAACGTCTTCATCGCCACCGACTGACGTACGGATCGCGTGTGCGTGTCGACTTTGCTACCGAATCGGTAGCAAAGTCGACACGGCCTTGTTTTCCGCTCGAGCGATCTCGGCACGGTTCTTTGTAGAGGTGAACGCAGACATCGCGCCGATCCTCCAACACCAGCTCGGGCTCGTCACCCAGCAGGACGCACGTCGAATCGGCATGACGCGCCGCCGCCTCGACCGCCTGGTCGCGAGTGGCGAGCTCGTGGTCGAGTTCCGCGGCGTCTACCGCGACGCAGCCGCAGTCCGCTCGAAGGAGCAGCGGTGGTTGGCCGCAGTGCTGGCGATCGGCGCAGACGCGGTCCTGTCCCACCGCACCGCTGCCTCGAACCTCGGTTGGCCGAACGTGAAGTGCGCTCTCATCGAGCTGTGCAAGCCGTCATCCTCGGCGTCGATCGCACGTGACGTGCTCGTCCACCGAACGCGGCGGCTCGAGCCGGAGGACTGGTTCGTTCATCGAGGGATACCGACAACGACGCCGGCGAGGACGCTCGTCGACCTCGCGACTGTCGTGTCGGCGCCGATCGTCCGTCGACTGATGGAGCACTGGCTGTCGTGCGGGCGGATGTCGGTCACGTCCTTGCGCGACACGCTGTGCCGCAACGAAGGTCGCCCCGGTCAGCGCGTCGTGCAGCGTCTGTTCGACGAGCGGGTCCTCGGCGACATCGAGCCCGACTCGCCGCCGGAAGGTCGACTGGGCGAGCTGCTGATGAAGACGGACCTGCCCCCGCTCGTGCACCATCTGGTGACCGTGACCACGGGCTGGACCTACGAGCTCGACTGGAGCTACCCGAACCACAAGATCGCCTTGGAGATGGACGGCTATGGCGTTCACCTCCGATCGCTCGACGCGTTCGAGGACGATCGCCATCGCCGCAACGAGCTCGAGATCGACGGGTGGAGCGTTCTCAACTTCACTCGCAGGCAGGTCGAGCGCCGTTCGACGATCGTGGTCGATCAGGTTCGGCGACGTCTCTCGGCCGCGTCGGCTTTGCTACCGATTCGGTAGCAAAGTCGACACAGCCAGCGAAACGATTGCTGAGCTAGCGGTTGGCGACTTCGTGGACGTCGTAGCCGGCGGCTCTGGCGGCGGCGAGGACGGAGGCGGCGTGGCCTCGGCCGCGGACCTCGAGGACGGCTTGCACGCCGGTCTCGCGCACGTGGAGGTCGACGCCTTCCCGGACGTGCTCGACCTCGATCAGGTTGGCGCCCTGCTCGGCGAACGTGGTCAGCAGTCGAGCCAGACCGCCAGGCCGATCGCTGATGCGAGCGAACACGATCAGTCGTCGCCCAGCCGTCGTCTCGTGGCGACGGATCAACCCGGGCACGATGCCGAGGTCGACGTTGCCGCCGCTGAGCACGACGCACGTCGTCCCCGTTCGCGACGGTGCGACGCGCTCGCTCAGCAACGCTGCGACGCCCATCGCGCCCGCGCCCTCGACGTAGAACTTGGCCCGCTCCATCAGCAGGATCATCGCGTCGGCAACGGCGTCCTCGTCGGCGACGACGATGTCGTCCAGCCAGTGCTCGACCAGCGGACGGGTCAGCTCGCCCGGCCGCTTCACCGCGATGCCGTCGGCAAGCGTGACCACGGGCCCGCCGGATGCTGGCTGGTTGGCGTACGGCGCGCACGATGCGACCTGCACGCCGATCACCTGGATCGAGGGATCGTGTGACTTCACGGCGATGGCCACCCCGGCGGCGAGCCCGCCGCCTCCGAGCGGCAGGATGACGCGACGCAGATCGGGCATGTCGGCCAAGAGCTCGAGGCCGAGCGTCGCCTGACCGGCAACGACGGCGAGGTCGTCGTACGGGTGGCAGAACGCCATGCCGGCGTCGAGCGCGCGCTCCCGCGCGGCGACGACGGCGTCATCCAACGACTCGCCGCCTTCGATCAGCGTCGCCCCGTAGCCGCGGCACGCCGCCATCTTCGAGATCGACGCGCCGGCGGGGACGTAGATCTCGCACGGCACCCCCGCGTGGCGCGCCGCGAACGCCAACGCCTGCGCGTGGTTGCCGGCGCTGCCCGCGGTGACGCCGCTCGCCGCGTCGTCGCCGAGCGCGGACAGCTTGCTCATCGCCCCGCGGATCTTGAAGCTGCCGGTGCGCTGCAGGTTCTCGGCCTTCAGCACGATCTCGCCACCGACGCGCTCGCTGATCGCCGCCGACGTGGTGATCGGGGTGTGCTTGACCACACCGCGACCGGCCCCGAACGCGTCCTCGATGTCGCTTCGGGTGACGACAGGAACGGCGATCTCGGGACGAGCCATGCGACGACGTACGGTACTGCTGTGCGCGCCATGCTCATCGCCAACCAGGTCGACGCCGACGCCGGGTTCGTCGGCGACCGCTTCCGCAGCCACGGCTACTCGTTCACCGAATGCGCCCGCGAAGCCCCGGGGGAGTGGCCCGAGCTCGAGGGGCACGAGCTCGTGCTGCTGCTCGGCAGCGAGTGGAGCGTGTACTGGCCCGAGGTCGCCGACTCGGTGACTGCGGAGGCAGCGGTGATCCGCGACGCGCACCAGCGGGGCATCCCGGTCTTCGGCATCTGCTTCGGCAACCAGTCGATGGCGCACGCGCTGGGCGGCACCGTCGAGCGCGCTCGTGAGCCCGAGATCGGTTGGTACGACGTCGTCACCGACGAGCCGATGGTGATCGCCGAAGGGCCGTGGCTGCAGTGGCACTCCGACGTCGTCACGGTGCCGCCCGGCGCAGTCGAACTGGCCCGCAGCCCGGTGGGTCCGCAGGCGTGGCGCCTGGGTCGCAGCTTCTGCACGCAGTTCCATCCGGAGGCCACCGAAACGATGCTCGATCGGTGGACGCGCAGCGGTGGTGCGGAGGAGCTCGAGCGCCGCGGATCGTCGCGCGACGAGATGATGGCGCTCACCCGACGCAACGTCGAAGAGAGCCGACCGAACGCCGATCGCATCGTCGACTGGTTCATGGATCAGGTTGTCACGGGCCCGGTTTCCCAGGTGCTAAACACGCGCTGAGCTCGACCAGTGCGGCGCCGCCGCGGCGAGTGTTTGACAACTGAAAGTGGGGGGATTCCATGGCCGACACCTTGGATGAAGACACTGAACACCTGCACCAGCTCGGGTACGCCCAAGAGCTGAAGCGCGGGATGGGGACGTTCAGCAACTTCGCCATCAGCTTCTCGATCATCTCGATCCTGGCCGGAGGGATGACGAGCTTCTGGCTCGGCATGGTCACTTCTGGGCCACGGATCATCACGATCGGCTGGGTGGTGGTCGGGTTCTTCGCCCTCCTCGTCGGCATGGCGATGGGCGAGATCTGCTCGGCTTACCCGACGGCCGGTGGTCTCTACTACTGGTCGGCCAAGTTGGCGCGGAAGAACGGCGCCCGCTGGTCGTGGTTCACCGGCTACTTCAACCTGCTCGGCCAGATCGGCGTCATCGCCTCCGTCGACTACGCGCTGTCGATCTTCATCGGCTACTTCATTCGCATGTTCGACGACAGCTTCAAGCTCACGTCGTTGACGATCTTCGGCATCTACCTCCTCGTACTCGCCGCACACGGGCTGCTGAACACCTTCGGCGTGCAACTGGTCAAGTTGCTCGGTGACGTCAGCGTGTGGTGGCACGTCATCGGCGTGGCGATCATTGCCGCTGTCCTGTTCATCGCCCCGAGCAACTCGCGCGGCATCGGCGCCGCCTTCGACGCGGCGCCAACAGGGCTCACCGGTTGGACCGGCGGCGCGTTCATCACCGTCTACCTGTTCTGCCTCGGGTTGCTCCTGGCGCAGTACACGATCACCGGTTTCGACGCCTCGGCACACGTCAGCGAGGAGACCGTCGGCGCACGCACGGAGGCGCCGAAGGCCATCGTCCGCTCGATCTACGTGTCGGCGATCGCGGCCCTTGTGCTGAACCTGGCGATGATCGCCGCGCTGCCGAAAGACGACGAGACGTACACAGCGATCGCGTTCGGTGGTGGTGGGGATACGTTCCTCGTCAACGCCGCGCCACGATTGATCGACAACGCGCTCGGATCGACGGCGGCCAAGCTGCTCGTGCTGATCTCGATCGTCGGGCAGTTCTTCTGTGGCATGGCATCCGTGACGGCCAACAGTCGGATGATCTACGCATTCAGCCGTGACGGGGCGTTGCCCGGATCCAAGATCTGGCACAAGATCAACCCGAAGACGCGTACACCAACCAACTCGATCTGGCTCGGTGTGGTCCTGTCGGCGATCGTCGGGTCGCTGTCGCTGTACCAGAAGGGCGGCTACTCGACTGCGTTCTTCGCGCTCACCGGCATCTGCGTGATCGGCCTGTACATCGCCTACGCGATCCCGATCTACCTGCGCCTGACCAACCCGGACTTCAAGCCCGGGCCGTGGAACCTCAAGGGCAAGCACAAGTTGGTCGGATGGACGTCGCTGATCTGGATCGGGTTCATCACGATCCTCTTCTTCGCTCCGCTGTTCTGGCCGTTCTGGCCGATCTGGGGCAACGACAACAACATCTTCAACGCCGACGGCACCCCGAGTGGGTTCTTCAAGCAGAACAACTTCAACTTCACCGGGCCGTTGATCGTGCTCGCGGTCGTGGCGATCTTCGCCTACTGGGGCCTGTCCGGGCGCAAGTGGTTCAAGGGCCCGAAGGTGCAGGGCACACCGGAAGAGCTGCGGGCCATCGAGCGCGAGCTCGATGCCCTGGAGCACGGCACCCTCTGAGCGGTTCGAACTGGGCGGTCGCGTTGCCGGGCCCGGCGATGCGGCCGCCCAGTTGCGCGCTCGGGGTGCGGTGGATCAGTTGATCGACGGGAGGTCGGCGAGGCGCGGGTCGTCGTCTTGGGTGTGGGTGCTGCCGTTGCGCACGAAGCGGGTCCACGCGGTGCCGTTCCACAGCCGCTGGTCGTAGCGGCCGAGCGGATCGGCCAGCCACCGCTCGTCCGGGGTGAGCTCCTCGTCGACCAACGTGTCGTGCGCACCCGAGCTGTTCGCGGCGCGGCGGCGCGCGGCGAGCGCTCGCTCGCGCGACACCTGCGCCTCCGGCGTCGGCGGCACGAGCACCAGCACGAGCAACCCGAGCACGGAGAAGCACACGCCGAGCGCGAGGCCGACTCCCGCTCGGCCGCGTTCGAACCCGATGTGGTGACCGAGCGCTCCCGCGGCGATCACTTGCGCCAGGGCGATGATGCCGATGAGTGCCATGAGGCCCGCCTCTCCGTTGGTCTGCCGCGATGCTACGCCCGCGTCGGCGGCGTCCGCGTCAGGAGCGCAGGCGGGAACCGGTCGGGTCGTAGAGCGGGTCGGCGCGGACTTCGGCGGGCACCGTCTCGCCGAACACCTCGACGGCCAGCGCGGTGCCCGGCGCGGCGTGCTCGACCGGCAGCCACGCGTAGGCGATCGACGCGCCGATCGCGTAGCCCAACCCGCCGCTGCTGATCCGACCGACGACCGCACCCGCGACCGTCTTCACCGGCTCGTTGCCCAGCGCGACCGAACGCGGGTCGGCGAGGACGAGGCAGCACAGCCGCTGCGTCACACCGTCGGGCTCGGGCAGGCGCTCGGCACCGATGAACGAGCGCTGCGGGCGCACGGCGAAGCCGAGGCCCGAGGAGATCGGGTCGGTCTCGGAGGTGATGTCCGAACCCCAGGCTCGGTAGCCCTTCTCCAGCCGCAGCGAATCGATCGCCCGGTACCCGCCGGGCACCAACCCGAACGGCGCACCGGCGGTGATCAACGTGTCCCACAGTCGAGCCCCGAACTCGGCCGATGGGTAGAGCTCCCAGCCGAGCTCGCCGACGTACGTGACGCGCAGCGCCCAGCACGGCACGTCGCCGACGGTGATCTGCCGCGCCTGCATGTAGTTGAAGGACAGATCGTCGGCGCACCCCGCGGCGATCACGTCGCGCGCTCGCGGGCCCCAGAGGCCGTAGCAGGCGAGCGACGCGGTGATGTCGCGGACCGCAACGGATCCGTCGGTCGGCAGGTGCGACGAGATCCACGACAGGTCGTGGCGACCGAACGCGGTGCCGGTGACGATCAGGAACCGGTCCGCGGCAAGGCGGCTCACGGTGAAGTCGCACTCGATTCCGCCCGTCGAGTTGAGCATCGACGTGTAGGTGATCGCGCCCACGGCACGGTCGACGTTGTTGGCGCACAGGTGCTGCAGGAACGCCGCAGCACCGGGACCGGCGACCTCGATCTTGGCGAAGCTCGACTCGTCGAAGAGCCCGGCCGCGTTGCGCGTCGCCAGGTGCTCGGTGACGATCGCCGTGCTCCAGTGCTGGCCCGCCCAGCCGCGTGGCCGAAGCGGCTCGTGCGCCGGGTTCTCGTTGCTGCGGTACCAGTTCACCCGCTCCCAACCGCTCTTCTCGCCGAGCTCGGCGTCGAGCGCGACGTGGCGCGAGTAGGCCGGCGGCACGCGCAGCGGGCGTCCGGCCTGACGCTCGTGGTTCGGGTAGACGATGTCGTAGTAGGTGCTGTACACCTCGTAGGTCCGCGCCAGGCAGTAGCCACGCGATCGGTACTGCGGGCCGAAGCGGCGCACGTCCATCTTCCACAGGTCCATCGGCGGCTCGCGCCCGACGATCCACTCGGCCATCACCTTGCCGTTGCCGCCGGCGCCGGCGATGCCGTGCGCGCAGAACCCGGCGGCGACGAAGAAGCCGGCGACGTCGCTCTCGCCGAGGATGAACTCACCGTCCGGCGTGAACGCCTCCGGTCCGTTGATCAGCTGGTGCACGTCGGCGTCGCCCATCGCCGGCACGAGCACCTGCGCGGCCTCGGTGAGCGGGAGGAACCGATCCCAATCGGGGCTGAGCAACGTGTTGTTGAACGTCGGCGGGATGTTGCCGTCGAGGCACCACGGATCCGGGTCGCGCTCGTAGCCGCCCATGATCATCCCGCCCACCTCCTCGCGGAAGTAGACGAGCCGGTCCGGGTCGCGCATCGTCGGAAGCGACGAGGGAACGGGGTCGGCACCCGCCGACGGTCGGGTGATCGCGTACTGGTGCGCCATCGGCACGATCGGCACGTTGACCCCGGCCATCCGACCGATCTCGTGGGCGTACATCCCACCTGCGTTGACGACGATGTCCGTGGCGATGTCGCCCTTGTCGGTGCGCACCCCCGTCACCCGCTTGCCGTTCGGGCCGTCGGCGACGTCGACGCCCAGCACGCGGGTCATCGTCGCGATCTCTGCGCCGCGGCTGCGCGCTCCGGCAGCAAGGGCCATCGTCAGGTCGCTCGGGTTGAGCCAGCCGTCGGTCGGCAGCCACACCGCGCCGAGCACCGGGTTCCCATCGGACGGCGACGGATCGAACCAGCCCTGGAACCGCTCGTGCGCCTCGGATGTGGAGATGAGCTCCAGCGGCAGCCCGAACGTCTGCGCCCACCCGGCCTGGCGACGCAGTTCCTCCAGGCGTTCCGGGCTCGATGCCAAGCGCAACGAGCCGACCTCGTGCCAGCCGGGATCATGACCGGTCTCGGCGGCCAGGCGGCGGTACAGCTCGGCGCCGTACATCATCATCCGGGTGAGCGTCACGCTGCTGCGCAGCTGGCCGACCAGCCCGGCCGAGTGGAAGGTGGATCCGCTGGTCAGCTGGTCGCGCTCCACGAGCACGATGTCGCTCCAGCCGAGCAGGGTGAGGTGGTAGGCGATGCTCGCCCCGCCCACGCCGCCGCCGATGATGACCGCCCGAGCCGATGACCGCACGGACGGGACAGTAATCGTCAGATGACCGGAGTTCGGGTGAGTGAGCGCAGCGAGCGAACACGGCAGGCGAGCGCAGCGAGCACCGAGGTGACGGCTTACGCGACGGGCTTGGCGGCGGCGGTCAACCAGCGTTCGAAGTCGGGCTGGTTGGCCAGCCGCTCGCAATTGCGCAGGCGCTCGTCGGCGTACCCGACGAAGTCGGTGTCGAGCGTGCTGATGGCCTGCTGGACCACTGCCCACATGCCTTCGCGGAACTCGCTCATCATCTTCATCAGCTGCAAGCGGGCGAAGGCGCTCTCGGAGATCACCCCGAAGTACAGCCACAGCAGCCGGCGCTCGTTGGCCACGTCGAGCCCGGCGTTGACCGCGAGGTTGCCGAGGTCGAAGAACACGTCGTTCATCCCGGCGTACTCGAAGTCGAGCAACCACACCTGGTCCTCGCCGAACAGCACGTTGGCGGGCAGGAGGTCGTTGTGACACGGCACCGGCGGCAGCGGCGCCTTGGCGAAGGCGGCTTCGATGCGCCGGCTCTGCTGGTGCAGCCGTTCGTACGCCGGCGGGGCGATCACCTGGTGCGCCGAGGCGTCGCGGGCATGCCACTCGACGACCCGGTGGATCGGGAAGCTGCCCTTGACCGAACCGCTGCGATGGAACCGCTTGAGGAGCGCGACGACGTCCTCGAGGCGTTCGGCGAAGTGGTCGCCCTCCAGGTGGATGCCAGGCACGAGCTCGGTGATCAGCGTGCCGACGCCGGGCAGACGGCCGAGCACCGGCGGGCCAATGCCCAGCTCAGCGGCCCTGGCGGCGGCTTCGGCCTCGTTGGCGCGGTCGATCCCGAGGAGCTCGGTGCGTTCGCCCGGAACGCGCACGACGTACTCGACATCGTCGGCGGTGATGACGTAGTTGCGGTTGGTGATCCCACCTGGCAGCGGTCGGATGGCGACGCGCAGACCGAACCATTGCGGCACCTCGGCCACCAAGGTCGCGATGTCTGCCCTCGTCACGAATGAATGGTGTAGCACGGCCGAGGTGGTCGAACGGCGCTTGCTTCGGCCCGGCTGAGCTGGCACCCTCCCCGGATGGCCCCTGCAATTGACCGTTCGGACGGCTGCGTCCTCGCCATCGATCTCGGCACCGGCGGCCCGAAGGTGGCCGTCGTCGATCGTCGGGGCGTGACGCTGGCGTGGCGCAACGAGCGCGTCGACACCGAGCTGCTGCCCGGCGGTGGGGCCGAGCAGTCGCCGCACCAGATGTGGTCGGCGGTCGTCACCGCCACGCGCGCCACGCTCGCGGCGTTGCAGCCGTGCCCGCCGATCCTCGCCGTGGCGGTCACCAGCCAGTACATGAGCACCGTCCCCGTCGCCGCCGACGGCACGCCCACCGGTCCGTCGATCCTGTGGATGGACACCCGCGGCGCCGCCCACAACCTGACGTTGCTCACCGACGAGAGCTTCATGCTCTTCATCGAACGCCACGGGCTGATCCCGCTGCCGAGCGGCAACGACAACATCGCCCACGTCCACGTCCTGCGCGAGCACCACCCCGACGCCTACGTCGCGGCGGCCGCGTTCGTCGAACCGATGGACTACGTCAACGCCCGGCTCACCGGCCGCGTCTGCGCCACCCAGTCCACGGTGTTCGGGCAGCTCGTCTGCGACAACCGCACGTGGGGCGTCACCGAGTACGACCCCGACCTGGTCGCCGCCACCGGGCTCGACCCCGATCGCCTCGCCCCGTTGGTGCCGCTCAACGGGTTCATCGGCGAGGTCACCACGGCCGCCGCGGCGGAGCTCGGCATCCCCGCCGGCACGCCCGTGGGCACCGGCACGATCGACTCGATCACCTCGGCCGTCGGCGCCGGCGCGCTCGGGCCCGATGCCGGGTCGGTGATCATCGGCACCACCGCCGTGATGGTCAGCCACATCCACGAGCACCGCGGCGACATCGGCGCCGGCATCCTCGCCGTCCCCAGCCCGTTGCCGAACGCCTACTACGTGATGGCCGAGAACGGCATCGGCGGCCGCGCCCTCGAGTGGGCGATGCGCCTGTTCGGCTACGGCAGCGACGTCGAGCGGGCGCTGGCCGACGCGGCCTCGACCGACGCCGGTGCCGACGGGATGCGCTTCCTGCCTTGGCTGCTCGGCAGCATCGCCCCGAGCCCGAACGACGACGTGCGCGCCGCCTTCACCGGCATGACGTTGGAGCACGAGGGCCGCCACGCGATGCGGTCGGTGATCGAAGGCGTATCGCTGAACCTGGCGTGGCTGCTGCCCGCGGTCGAGGCGTTCGTCGGCAATCCGTTCCCGTTCCTGCGCTTCGGCGGGGGTGGCGCGCAGAGCGACCTGTGGGCCCAGGTGCTGGCGGACGCGCTCGACCGTCCAGTGCACCAGCTGGCCGAGCCACGGGCGACGAACGCCCGCGGCGCAGCCTTCCTGGCGCTGGCCGATCTCGGCCTGATCGACATCGCCGAGACCCCGGCGCTGCTGCAGGTCGCCGCCGTCCGCGAGCCCGTGCCGGAGCGGCGCGCTGCCATGGATCGGGCGCTCGCCGCCCTCGTGGCCCTGCACCCGGCGCTCGCTCAGGCAGCCGGCTGAACGCGGAGTTCGCTGCTCAGGGTTTGTGAGGCGATTCTCGTGCCGTAGTAGCGTCCGGTCACGATGTCCAACTTCCTGCGCGACTACCTCAACGTGGTCTGGTTCGGGGCAATTGCTCTGTTGCTCGCCGGTCTGCTGTTGGGCATCTCGGCCCTCGTCCGCCCGAACAAGCCGAACGCGCAGAAGTTGATGGCCTACGAGAGCGGCGTCGATCCCATCGGCGACGGCTGGTCGCAGAGCCAGATCCGCTACTACATCTTCGCCCTCCTCTTCGTCGTCTTCGACGTCGAGGCCGTGTTCATCTTCCCGTGGGCCACTCGTCTCGAGGCCTACGGCGGCTTCGGTCTCGTCGAGATGGGCATCTTCGTCTTCGTCCTGCTCCTTGGCCTCGTGTACGCGTGGCGCAAGGGCGTCCTGCGCTGGGTCTGATCACCATGGGTCTTGTCGACAAAGGGCGCATGCCCAAACCGCTCACGTCGCTGTTCAACCTCGGCCGCTCGTACAGCCTGTGGGTGTACCAGTGGGGGCTCGCCTGCTGCGCCATCGAGATGGGTGCGGCGTTCGCCAGCCCGCGCTACGACGTGATGCGCCTCGGCGTCATCCCGCTGCCGGCCAGCCCGCGCCAGGCCGACCTCGTCGTCGTGTCCGGCACGGTCACCGACAAGATGGCCCCGGCCATCCGCCGCCTCTACGAGCAGATGCCCGAGCCGAAGTACGTCATCAGCATGGGCTCGTGCGCCAACTGCGGCGGCCCGTACTGGGACAGCTACTCGGTCACCAAAGGCGTCGACCAGATCATCCCGGTCGACATCTACGTGCCCGGCTGCCCGCCTCGCCCCGAGGCGTTGCTCGAGGGCATCGTCCTGCTGCAGCAGCGGATCAAGAACGAGGACATGGGCGCACGCTGGCGTGGCGAGGGCACCAAGCCGATGGCCCAGAAGCACGAGCCCATCCGTCCTGCTCCGATCGTGGTAGGCGGTGGTCCGATTGAGTGACACGCCCACGACCACCGAGACACCGGCACTGCCGGGCGACGGACTGCGCGAAGGCATCGTCCGGCGCATGCGCGAGGCGCTCGGCGAGGGCCTCGTCGACAGCCTGGTCAAGCCCGGCGACGACGTCTGGCTGCGCGTCAGCGCATCGTCATGGCGTGCCGCCGGCATCGCCCTGCGCGACGTGATCGGCTGCGAGTACTTCTGCTTCCTGTCCGCCATCGACTGGATGCCGAGCCCGTACGGCCGCGGTGAGGACGACCCGACGGCGCCGCCGCCGGAGCGCAGCACCGAGATCGTCCAGGGCTACACCGGTGGGGCGACGCGCATGCAGGTGTTCGCTCGCGTCACCAACATCAAGGAGCACTTCGGCGTCACCGTGAAGGCTGACGTGCCCGATGACGACCTCGTCGTCGAGTCGTGGATCCCGGCATACGCCGGCGCCAACTGGCACGAGCGCGAAGCTCACGAGATGTTCGGCATCTCGTTCGCCGGTCACCCCGACCTGCGCAACATGTACCTGCCCACCGACTTCGAGGGCCACCCCCTGCGCAAGGACTTCCCGCTGCTGGCCCGCATGGTCAAGCCGTGGCCGGGCATCGTCGATGTCGAGCCGTTGCCCGGTGGCGATGACGAGGATGGCGAGGAGGCCGCGACATGACCGACGTGACCTCAACGGTGGCTGATCGCCAGAAGCTGGCCTACATCGCCGCCCAGGCCGCCGACGCGCGCCTCAACGTGGAGCTCGAGACCGAGGGCATGACCCTCAACATCGGCCCGCAGCACCCGGCCACGCACGGCACGTTGCGCATCATCGTCCGCCTCGACGGCGAGCAGGTCGTGTGGGCCGAGCCGTCGGCCGGCTACATGCACCGCGGCTACGAGAAGCTCACCGAGGTGCGCACCTTCCCGCAGGTGACCACGCTGATCAACCGCATCGACTGGCTGGGCAGCTTCGCCAACGAGGTCCCGTTCATCCTGGCCACCGAGAAGCTGATGGACATCGAGGCGCCGCCGCGCGCCCAGTTCATCCGCACGATCCTGTTCGAGCTCAGCCGCATCGCCAACGTCGGCCTGTTCCTCGGCGACCTCGGCGTGCAGCTCGGTGCGGTCACCCCGGTGTTCCTCGCCTTCCGCGATCGCGAGTACGTGCTCAACCTGATCGAGGCCGCCACCGGCGGTCGCTTCCACCCCAACTTCGACCGCATCGGTGGCCTCAAGGACGATCTGCCCAAGGGCTGGATCGACGAGACCAAGGGCGTGATGAAGAAGCTGCGCAACTTCTGCGACGAGATGGAAGACCTGCTGTTCGGCAACGAGATCTTCCAAGCCCGCCTGCGCGGCATCGGCGTCATCCCGCGTGAAGTGGCCCTGCAGTACGGACTGTCCGGCGCCAACCTGCGCGCCAGCGGCGTCGACTGGGACCTGCGCCGCGACCAGCAGCTGCCGATGGCGTGGGACAAGGCCGACTGGAAGGTGTGGACGCACCCCGACGGCGACAGCTTCGCCCGCTGCTGGATCCGCCTGCAGGAGACGCGCGAGAGCACGAAGATCGTCGATCAGCTCCTCGACCAGATCCCGGCCGGCCCGGTGATGGCCAAGGTGCCGCGCATCATCAAGGTGCCCGAAGGCGAAGCATGGGTGAGCACGGAGAACCCGCTCGGCGAGATGGGCTACTACGTCGTCAGCAAGGGCGACCTCGGCCCGTTCCGGGTGAAGATCCGCTCGGCCAGCTTCAACAACGTCTCCATCGTCCCGTGGGTGCTGCGCGGCGTGTTCGTGCCCGACGTCATCAGCATCCTCGCCTCGCTCTACTTCATCCTGGGTGACATCGATCGATGAGCGCTGTGATTGCTGTTGATCTGCCGTACTGGGCGCAGTCGTTGCTGCGCGTCCTCGGTGGCACCGTCGCGGTCCTGCTGCCCGCCGGAACGATCGTCTACCTCTTCCTCTTCAAGATGATGAGCTTCATGCAGAGCCGCCTCGGCCCGATGGAAGCCGGCCCGTACGGGTCGATGCAGCTGTTCGCCGAGGTCGGCAAGTGGCTGCAGAAGGAAGACATCCAGCCGGAGAAGGCCGACAAGCGGATCTTCAAGATGGCCCCGCTGATCGTGCTCGTCAGCACGTTCCTGCTCGTCGCCGTCGTGCCGTTCGGCCCGGACGCGTACTTCACCAACTTCTCCGCCGGCCTCTTCTACGCGTTGGCCGTCAGCAGCATCAGCGTGCTCGGCATCCTCATCGCCGGCTGGTCGAGCGCCAACAAGTACTCACTGCTCGGTGGCCTGCGCGCCGCCGGCCAGCTGATCGCCTACGAGCTGCCGATGGTGCTCGCGGTCCTCGGCGTGGTCATCCAGGCCGGCACGCTGAACCTGCAAGAGATCGTCGTCAAGCAGAACAGCGACAGCATCTTCGGCTGGGACGGCCTCGGCAACCCGTACCTGCTCACCCAGTTCATCGGCTTCGTCGTGTTCATGATCGCCGTGCAGGCCGAGCTGACGCAGACGCCGTTCGACATGCCGATCGCCGAGAGCGAGCTCGTCTCCGGCTACATGACCGAGTACTCGGGCTTCCGCTTCCTCATCTTCTTCATCGCCGAGTTCGCCACCGCCGGCGTGTTCAGCCTGATCGCCTCGGTGCTGTTCCTCGGCGGCTGGGGCATCCCGTTCAGCTGGTTCGGCTGGAACGCCGGCGACACCGGTTCGATCGACAACTGGATGAACGTGGTCGGTCCGCTGATCATGTTCACGAAGATGATCGTGCTCAGCTTCATCATCATGTGGGTGCGCTTCAGCTACCCACGGTTCCGTGAGGACCAGTTGCAGCGCTTCGCCTGGAAGGTGCTCATCCCCGTGGCACTCGGCAACATCATGCTCACCGCGATCTTGAAGGTGGCCTTCTGATGGAGAAGCCCAAGGTTCCCGGCTTGGTCAAGGGGCTCGGCGTCACGCTGAGCACGATGGCCCAGACGCTCAAGCCGAAGAAGATGGGCGGCGGCGCGGCGACGGTGCAGTACCCGCACGCCAAGGAAGCCCCGCCGATCCGTGCCCGTGGCGTGATCGCCCTGCGCGAGGACAACTGCACGTCGTGCATGCTCTGCGCGCGCAGCTGCCCGGACTGGTGCATCTACATCGAGGGTCACAAGGAGCTCGCTCCGCCGCGTCGTGCCGGTGGCGCGCCGCGCAAGGTCAACAAGCTCGATCGCTTCGACATCGACTACGCGCTGTGCATGTACTGCGGCATCTGCGTCGAGGTGTGCCCGTTCGACGCGCTGTTCTGGAGCCCGGAGTACGAGTACTCCGAGCCGCGCATCGCCGACCTCCTGCACGACAAGACGAAGCTCGGCGAGTGGATGGAGACGGTGCCCGAGGCACCCGAACTGGAAGCCGGCGCCGACAAGAAGAAGGGCAAGTGATGCTGGCCTCCGGCATCCAGATCGCCCAGCAGATCGGCTTCGGGATCATCGCCGCGATGATGATCGCCGGCGCGATCTCCGTGGTGACGAGCAAGAACGTCGTGCACGCCGCGCTGTCGCTCGTGCTCGTGCTGGCCGGCGCAGCGGCGCAGTACCTGCTGCTGGCGGCAGAGTTCGTCGCCGTCACCCAGGTGCTGGTCTACGTCGGCGCCGTCATGGTGCTGTTCCTCTTCGGCGTCATGCTCACCCGCGCCAAGCTCGGGCGCGAGGGCGACCTCAACAACAAGAACGTCACCCTGGCGATCCCGGTCGCGCTGGTGATGCTCGGCGTGATGAGCTGGGTGCTGATCGACGGATGGGGCGACGACAAGCTGCCGAAGGACCGCAAGCCGGTGCCGACCAGCATCCCGCGACCCGACATGAACTCGATCAGCGACCTGATCTTCAAGCCGTACCTGCTGCCCTTCTGGGCGCTGTCGTTCGTGCTCCTCGCCGCCGTCATCGGCGCCATCGTGCTGGCCAGGAAGGACTGACCGATGCTCGTCAACGAGTTCCTCCTCCTCGGTGCGGTGCTGTTCTGCATCGGCGTCTACGGCGTCATCATCCGCAAGAACGCGGTGATGGTGCTGATGAGCATCGAGCTGATCCTCAACTCGGTCAACATCAACCTGCTCTGCTTCGACCAGCTCAACAACCTGGCCGACGGCAACGTGTTCGCGCTGTACATCATCGCCGTGGCTGCGGCTGAGGTCGGCGTGGGCCTGGCGATGGTGCTGCTGATCTACCGCAACCGCAAGACCATCTCGCTGGACGAGCTCTCCGAGATGAAGGGCTGAGCATGTTCGCTGAAGAAGCCGGCGAAGCCGTGCACGCCGCGGGGTGGTTCCTGGAGCACGCGTGGTTGATCCCGCTGATCCCGGCCATCGCCTTCGCGGTGATCATCCTGTTCGGCAAGAAGCTGCCCTACAAGGGCGCTGAGGTCGGCATCGCCAGCATGGTCGCCTCGCTCGTGCTCGCCATCGGACTGACGTCGCAATGGATCGGCCGCGTCAACGCCAGTCACGGTGAAGAGGTCGAGGCGGTCACCAAGAGCTGGGTGTGGTGGCAGAGCGGCCTGGCCAAGTTCGGGCTCGGGCAGCACATCGATGGCCTCGCCGTGATGCTGCTGCTGCTCGTCACGTTCATCTCGACGCTCGTGCAGATCTACTCCGTCGAGTACGTGCGCGGCGACCGTCGGTACACCCACTTCTTCGCCGCGCTGACGTTGTTCAGCGCCGGCATGTTGGCGATGGTGCTGGCCGAGAACATGGTCCAGCTCATCCTCGGCTGGGAGATCATGGGCCTCTGCTCGTTCATGCTCATCGGTCACTGGTGGGAGGAAGAGGCCAACAGTCGCGCCGCGCTGAAGGCGTTCTTCACCGTGCGCGTCGGCGACATCGGCCTCCTCGTCGGCACGGCGATCCTCTACGGCACCGTCGGCAGCTTCGGCATCAGCGACATCAACAAGTGGGCCGCCGAGAACGGCGCTGCGTCCACAGCGATCACCGTCGGGGCCATCGCCCTCTTCATCGCCTGCATCGGCAAGAGCGGCCAGTTCCCGCTGCACACCTGGCTGCCCGACGCGATGGCCGGCCCGACGCCGGTGTCGTCGCTGCTGCACTCGAGCACGATGGTCGTCGCCGGCGTGTTCCTCGTCGCCCGCCTCTACCCGGTGTTCCAGACCGGGCTCGACATCGCCGTGCCAGGGGGCAGCCACTTCAACCTCATCGCCGTGATCGGTGGCATCACGATCATCATCGCGGCCGCGCTGGCGTTCGTGCAGAACGACATCAAGAAGGTGCTGGCGTACTCGACGGTCAGCCAGCTCGGCTACATGATGATGGGCCTCGGCGTCGGCGCCTGGGTGCCCGCCGTGTTCCACATCTTCACCCACGCCTTCTTCAAGTGCTGCCTCTTCCTCTGCGCCGGATCGGTGGCACACACCGGCTCGCACCACAGCTTCGACATGAAGCAGGACATGGGTGGCCTGCGCAAGAAGCTGCCGGTGACGTTCGCGGCGTGGATCGTGTCGACCGCTGCGCTGTGCGGCGTGCCGCTGCTGTCGGGGTTCTTCTCCAAGGACGAGATCATCGACGGCGCCAAGCACAACCACTACACGACGTTCTTCGTCGTCGGCCTCATCGGCGCCTTCATGACCACCGCCTACATGACCCGGGCGACGTACCTGACCTTCTTCGGCAACGCACGCGGCGCAGCTGCAGGCCACGATGCGCATGACGAGCACGGCGCCCACGAGGTCGATCCGCACGATGCTGATGCTCACGCCTCGCATGGTCACTCAGATGTTGTCGCGGCGCACGCGAGCGTCACGGCGCACGACGCAGCCGAAGGGTCACACGCCAGCGGGCCGCTGCCGTTCCGCTTCGCCAAGACCGATTCGTCGATGCACATCACGATCCCGCTGATCATCCTCGGCGTGCTCGCGACGATCTCCGGCTACCTCAACGCGGCACCGTTCCACATCGAGAAGTTCCACCACTGGATCGAGTCGTCGATCGGGGTCGAGCTGCCCGAGGCGGCCGAGTTCAAGTGGATCAACGCCGTGCCGAGCATCCTGCTCGTCGCCGCCGGCTTCGCCGTCAGCCTGCTGCTGTGCAAGGCCGTGTTCAGCGATGCGCCGTCGAAGCTGAAGGGCCTCACCCAGCGCAGCAAGCTGCTCGGTGCCGGCCACCGCTTCCTCGTCAACAAGTACTACCTCGATGCGCTGTACGAGAAGGTCATCGTGCACGGCATCGCCCACCCGATCGCGCAGGCTGCGTACTGGATCAACCAGAACGTGCTCGACGGGATCGTCAACGCCGTGGGCATCGGTGGCAAGCGCACCGGTGAGTGGGTGTACCGCAACGTCGATCAGAAGATCGTCGATGGTGCGGTGAACGGCAGTGGTGCAGCAGCCCAAGGTACGGGTGGCGCGTTGCAGCCGACGCAATCAGGCAAGGTCAACCAGTACGGAGCGTTGCTGTTCGGTGCCGCAGCAGTGGGTGCGCTCGTGCTCGTCATCGTCAACACCTAGAGGACGAACATATGAACACCATCACCGATCAGAGTTGGCTCCTCAGCGTGGGCACGTTCCTGCCCATGGCAGGCGTGCTGCTCTTGCTGTTCGTGCCGAAGGCCGACGAGCTGATGATCAAGGCGGTGGCGCTCGGCACAGCCGTCGTCACCTTGGTTTTCGGCATCATCACGCTGACCCAGTTCAAGTACGACCAGTCGGAGAAGCTGCAGTTCTTCACGAGCACCAGCTGGATCAAGCCGATTCGCGCGACGTACACGATCGGCCTCGACGGGATCAGCCTGCCGCTGTACATCCTGTCGATGATCATCACCGTGCTGGTGATGATCTACTCGTGGAACCACATCCCGTCGCCCGGCAACCCGAAGGCGTTCTTCGCGCTGATGCTGGTGCTGCAGACGGGCATGGCCGGCACGTTCATCGCCCAGGACCTCATCCTGTTCTTCGTCTTCTTCGAAGTCGTGCTGCTGCCGATGTACTTCATGATCGGCGTGTGGGGTGGCGAGAACCGCCAGTACGCCTCGCTGAAGTTCTTCCTCTACACGATGTTCGGCTCGGCGCTGATGCTGGTCTCATTCATCGCCCTGTTCATCCTCACCAAGGGCAACACGGCCGAGGGCGGCAGCTTCGCGTTCTCCTGGTTCCGCGAGCACGGAGCCGGCATCGCCACGAACACCGCTGTGTGGGTCTTCGCCGGCATGTTCATCGGCTTCGCCGTCAAGGTGCCGATGTTCCCGTTCCACACCTGGCTGCCCGACGCTCACACGCAGGCGCCGACGCAGGGCTCGGTCATCCTGGCCGCCATCCTGCTGAAGCTCGGCACCTACGGATTCGTCCGCATCGCCCTGCCCTTCCTGCCGCAGGCCGCAGTGAAGTGGGCGCCGTTCATCGGCATCCTTGCCGTGATCGGCATCATCTACGGCGCGCTCGGTTGCCTGGCGCAGACCGATATGAAGCGGCTCATCGCCTTCTCCTCGGTGGCCCACATGGGCTTCGTCATGCTCGGCATCAGCACGCTGACGTCGCTCGGCATCAACGCCGCGCTGTTCGGCATGGTCGCCCACGGTCTGATCACCGGCATGCTCTTCTTCATCGCCGGCTCGGTGAAGGAGCGCTACCACACGCTCGAGATCAAGCGCCTGACCGGCCTGCTCAAGCAGATGCCGAAGATGGGCTGGATCCTTGGCATGTGCGCGATGGCCTCGCTCGGCCTGCCCGGTCTTGCCGGCTTCTGGGGCGAGTTCCCGGCCATCCTCAGCGCCTACAGCCCAGCGGCCGGGCTCAGCGAACCGTTGTTCCGGACCCTGATGGTCATCGCCGCGATCGGCACCGTGCTTGCTGCTGCCTACCTGCTGTGGCTGTACCAGCGCACCGCCTTCGGCGAGCCGAACCCGGAGTTCACCGGCCACCACACGCCCGCCCACTCCGTCGGTGCCGCCGGCAACCCGGATCATCACCCTGCCGCTCATGATGGGGACGGCGAGATCACCGACGTCAACATCTACGAGTGGATCGCCTGGACGCCGCTGCTGATCGGCATCGTCGTGTTCGGCGTCTACCCGCAGCTGATGTTCAAGGTCATGGACCCGGCAGTCACCGAGCTGACCAAGGTCTTCGGGAAGTGACGCGTTGATCGCATCCCTGCTCGCTGCCGTCGACGACTTCACGTCGCCGAAGGTCGACTACCACGCGCTCGCGCCCGAGATCATCCTCGCCGCGGGCATCTGCATGGTGCTGTTCGTCGACCTCTTCGTCGCCCCGTCGAAGCGTTGGATCACCTCGACGCTCGCCGGCTTCGTGCTGCTCGCTGCCGCATTGCCGTTGGTGACGATGGGCGTGCAGGGCCACGCAGCGCGCAGCCTGTTCGAGGACCGCTACGTGATCGACGACTTCAGCCTCGTGCTGAAGGGGCTGTTCCTCATCGCCGGCTACGTCGTCGTGCTGCTGTCCTCCAACGAGGTCGAGGAGGGCGGCTACCACCAGGGCGAGTACTACGTGCTGCTGCTCACCAGCGTCCTCGGCATGGTGATGATGTGCTCGGCGCGCGACCTGGTGAGCATCTTCGTCGCCCTCGAGTTCCTCTCGATCCCGGCGTACATGATGGCCGCCTGGCGCAAGCGCGATTCGAAGAGCAACGAAGCGGGCGTGAAGTACTTCCTGCTCGGCGTGTTCGCCAGTGCGGTGATGCTCTACGGCATGAGCCTGCTCTACGGCATCGCCGGCTCGACGAAGCTGAGCGTGATCGGCGAGAAGATCACGCTCGAGGGCGACAAGGTCGGCGCGCAGGTGCTGGCCATCGTCTTCGTGCTCGTCGGCTTCGCCTTCAAGATCAGTGCCGTGCCGTTCCACACCTGGGCTCCTGACACCTACGAGGGCGCCCCGACCCCGGTCACCGCGTTCCTCAGCGTCGCCTCGAAGGCAGCCGGCTTCGTGGCGTTGATCGTGCTCGTCTTCCTCGCCTTTCCCTCCGCCAGCAACGTCTACGAGCCGATGCTCTGGGCGATGGCCGGCGTGACGATCACCGTCGGCAACCTGCTGGCCCTCAAGCAGACGAACATCGTGCGCATGCTGGCCTACTCCAGCATCAGCCAGGGCGGCTTCATCCTCATGCCGCTGGCCGTCGCCCACCGCGCCGGCGACGACGCGCTGCGCGCCGTCGTCACCTACCTGATCATCTACGCGGCGACGAACCTCGGCGCCTTCGGCCTGATCATCGCCATCAGCCGCAAGACGCGCAGCGGCGACATCGCCAGCCTCGACGGTCTGTTCTCCTACGCGCCCGGCCTGACCGTGCTGATGACGGGCTTCCTCGCCTCGCTGGCCGGCATCCCGCCGTTCGGTGGCTGGTACGCCAAGTTCGGCGCGTTCCAAGCGGTGATCAACGCAGGTGGTGGCTACGGCTACAGCATCGCCGTCATCGCTGCGGTGAACACCGTGATCTCGGCGGCGTACTACATCACCGTCATGCGGGCGATGTGGATGAAGCCGACCCGCGATGGCGACATCACCCCGATCCGCGTGCCCGCCTCGCTGCAGGCCGCGCTGGCCATCACGTTCGTCGCGATGCTCGCCTTCGGCGTGCTGCCCGGCCTCAGCGGCTATGGCCACTTCACCGACCTCACCGGCGTCTTCCCCCGCTGACGCGCTGCTGGCGACTATCGAGGCCGCCGGCGGATCGATTCCCTTCGATCGCTTCATGGACCTCGCGCTCTACGGCGCGGGAGGCTTCTACACGTCGGGCGGTCAGGCCGGCCGGCGCGGTGACTTCATCACCTCACCGGAGGTCGGTCCGCTGTTCGGTGCCGTGGTCGCCCGAGCCATCGAGGGGTGGTGGCGCGAGCTCGGCGAGCCCGACGACTTCACCATCGTCGAAGCCGGTGCCGGGCCCGGCACGCTGGCTCGCTCGATCGTCACCGCCGATCTGCGGTGGCGCTACGTCGCGGTCGAGATCTCGGCATCGCAGCGGGCCCAGCACCCGGCGAACGTCGAGTCTGCCGAGGCGCTGCCCGAGGGGCCGATCACCGGGGTGGTCATCGCCAACGAGCTGCTCGACAACCTGCCGTTCCGACTGGCCGTGTTCGACGGAGGTTGGCGCGAGGCGATGGTGACGGTGCAGCGCGACGGGTCGTTCGCCGAGGAGCTGGGACCGCTCCTCGATCCGGTACCCGCCTTCCTCCCGGCTCGGGCTGCGCACGGTTCGCGCGCGCCGTTACAGGACCGCGCTGCCGCGTGGGTGACCGATGCGCGGCAGCGACTCGCACGGGGCCGCGTCGTGTGCGTCGACTACTGCACACCGCGCACGGCAGCACTCGCCATGCAGCCGTGGCGCGACTGGCTGCGCACGTACCGGGACCACGAGCGTGGTGGGCACTACCTCGCGGTGCCGGGGGAGCAGGACATCACCGCGCAGGTCGCTGTGGATCAGCTGCCCGAACCCGATGCGGTGCGCACGCAGGCGCAGTTCCTGCAGCGCTGGGGGATCGACGAGCTGGTCGAGGAGGGCCGGCGTGGCTGGGAGGCCGCAGCCGCAGCGCCGACGCTCGCCGCGCTGCGCTTGCGCAGCCGAATCCGCGAGTCCGAGGCGCTGCTCGACGCGGCCGGGCTGGGCAGCTTCCACGTCCTCGAGTGGGCCTCCGAATCGTGAAGTGTTGCCCGTGAGTGGTCGCAACCTCGCCGTGGCGCGTAGCTTTGACGGACCATGACTGACACCGCTGCGGCGGCGGCACCCGCCGCGCACGCGTCGAACAAGCACAAGACGGCCGGCACGGGCATGTTGGCCCTCGGCGCGCTGGGTGTCGTCTACGGCGACATCGGCACGAGCCCGCTGTACTCGATGAAGGAAGCCTTCACCGAGAAGGCCCACAAGCTCGACGTCGACATGACCAACGTCTACGGCGTGTGCTCGCTGGCGTTCTGGTCGCTGATCATCATCATCTCGATCAAGTACCTGATGTTCGTCATGCGCGCCGACAACCACGGCGAAGGCGGCATCCTCGCCCTCACCTCCCTGCTGATCAACCGGCGGATGCCGACGAGGCGTTCGCTCACCGTGCTGATCGCCCTCGGCGTGTTCGGCACGGCACTGCTCTACGGCGACGGGATCATCACTCCGGCGATCTCCGTGCTGAGCGCCGTGGAGGGCCTCGACGAGGCGGCGCCGTCGCTCAGCAACTGGGTCGAGCCGATCGCCATCATCATCCTCGTGCTGCTGTTCCTCGTGCAGAGCAGGGGCACCGGCAGCGTCGGCAAGGTCTTCGGGCCGATCATGGTGGTCTGGTTCAGCGTGATCGGCGTGCTCGGTCTCTCCCAGGTGCTGCGTCGCCCGGGCATCATCAGCTCGGTCAACCCGATCCACATCATCGAGTTCTTCGCCCACGACACGCAGCACGCCTTCTTCTCGCTCGGCTCGATCTTCCTCGTCGTCACCGGCGGCGAGGCGCTCTACGCGGACATGGGCCACTTCGGGCGCAAGCCGATCATGCTCGGCTGGTACGCGGTGGTCCTGCCGTGCCTCATCCTCAACTACTGGGGCCAGGGTGCGCTGCTGCTGCGCAAGCCCGAGGCGATCGAGCAGGTCTTCTTCCAGATGGCCCCCGAGGGGCTGCGCCTACCGCTCACCGTGCTGGCGACGATGGCCGCGATCATCGCCTCGCAGGCCCTGATCTCCGGCGTGTTCAGCCTCACCGCGCAGGCCGTGCAGCTGGACTACCTGCCGCGCATCGCCATTCGCCACACGTCGAGCAGCCACAGCGGCCAGATCTACGTCCCGCTCGTCAACTGGCTGTTGATGATCGCCTGCGTCGGGCTCGTCGTCGGCTTCGGCAGCGCCAGCAACCTGGCTGCCGCGTACGGCATCGCGGTGACGATGACGATGGTCATCACGACGTTGATCTTCTACGCCGTCGCGGTGTGGCGCTGGCGCTGGCCGAAGTGGAAGGCGCTGCTGATCTGTTCGCCGCTGCTGATCATCGAGTGGTCGTTCTTCATCGCCAACGTCCCGAAGATCCCGAAGGGTGGATGGTTCGCGCTGGCGATCGCCTTCATCCTCGTGGTGCAGATGATGACCTGGCGACGTGGCCGCGAGCTCGTGGCCGATCGCATCCGTCGTGGCGAGCGACCGATCGAAGAGGTGCTCGACGCCGCCGGGCACGTGCAGCGCGTTCCGGGCACCGCGGTGTTCCTGTTCAAGGACGCCGGCAAGGCGCCGCCCGCACTCGTCAACAACCTGCGCCACAACAAGGTGCTGCACCGCAACACGTTGCTCGTCTCGGTCGTCACCGACGAGGTGCCCCGCGTGCTCGACGAAGCGGATCGCTACGAGGTCACGCGCATCGAGCCAGGTGTCCACCAGGTGGTGCTGCGCTTCGGCTTCATGGAGGAGCCCGACGTGCCCGCCGCGCTGTCGAACCTCAAGCATCGCGGTGTGCACTTCGACCCCGACGAAGCGACGTACTTCATCGGCCGCGAAAACGTGCTGGCCGGCAAGGCGCCGGGGATGCACCCCTTGCTCGAGCGCTTGTTCGTGTTGCTGAACCGCGGCGCCGACAGCGCCAGCCGCTTCTTCAACCTCCCCGTCGACCGGGTCTTCGAGGTCGGCTCCCACGTCGAGATCTGAGCCCGGCGCGCCGGCCCGGCCACCGAACCCGGTGAGAGGTGAGGGTCCATGCGCCGCAGATCGCTCACCTCGTGCGCGGTCGGGCGTTCGGGATCGCGCTCAGTGAGCGCAGCCGTCAGTGCCAGGCAAGCCGAACAAGACCGGCGATCAGCACCCCGACCCCAGTGGCGACGGCCGTGAGTGGCAGTCCCACCCGAAGCACGCGCATCAGGGCATCGTCGGGCTTCGGCTCACCCTTCCAGTTCGTCCGAACGAGGAAGCGACGCAGCTTGAACATGATCCCGCCAAGCATCGCAAACGCAGCGCCGAACACCGCTTGCCATGCCGCCTCACTCACTCATCCGTTTCTACCAGCCTCGTCAGAGGTTCGGGTCGTCTCGCCCGCGGCGTCGACCTTTGATGATCGCTATCGCCATCACCGTGAGCGCCACGAGGAGGAACAGACCCCAGAGGTAGAGCACCGTCCGGTCGGCTGTCTTTGTGGGGTCCACCGGTTTCGACGGTAGTTGGTCGCGGGCGCTCACCGAGACGGCGGAATCCAGCTGAGTCATCGACGTCAGCGTCCCCAGAGAGCGCGCGGCGGACGCGATGAGAAGTTGGCGGTCATGGGCCGCTCATCGCTCATCTCGACGCGGGCTCGGCGAACTCGGTGAGAGGTGAGCGGCCCATGACCGCAGATCCCTCACCTCACGAGCGGTTCGACGTCGCGCTCTCGGGCGCGCGCTCCCTGGGGAGTGCGCGCTGCGGCGATCAGTTGGTGCTGATCGGTTCGGGGCGGCTGGTCATGACGGCGCCGACGATGACGATCGCCATGCCGGCGACGGCCAGCAGGTGCAGCTCGTCGTCGCGCACGAGCACGCCGAGGATGGTGCCGACGATCGGGGTGAAGAAGATCCCGATCATCCCGCGCACGGTGCCGGCGCGCATCAGCAGCACGCCGTAGAGCGCGAACGCGAGACCGGTGCCGACGGCGCCGAGCACCAGCAGCGCGCCGACGGCCTGCCACGACATCGTGCTGTCGGGGAGCGAGGCGAGTCCCCACGGCAGCGACCACGCGGCACCGAAGATCTCGATCCACAGCATCGTCGGCAGCGCCCCGTACTTCGCCTGCACCGGACGGGCCGCGTTCGCGGCGATCGCGTAGAGCACGAGCGCGACGAGCAGCAGCACGATGCCCTTCGTGTCGGCCGAGCTCTTCGAGCTGTCGCCCGAGTCGACCGATGCGAACGAGATCAGCGCGATGCCGGCGAAGCCGACGAGCACGGCCGCGATGCGGAACCGGCTCGGACGGTGCCGCGTGTAGAACGCAGTGACCACCACGGTCACCAGCGGCAGACCGCCGTTGAGCATGCCGGTGATCGAGGTGTTCACCGTCTGCTCGGCGAGCGGGTAGAGCAGGAACGGCGCGGCCATCCAGCACAGGCCGAGGAACACGAAGCGAGGGACGTCCGCGCGGGCGATGCGTCGGCGCGCGGCGGGGATGCACACCAGCGCCAGCGCGCCGAAGAGGCAGCGGAACAGCGGCACCACCGGCGCCTCGACCCAGTCGATGGCGATCGCGATCCACAGGAACGAGCTGCCCCAGACGACGGCGATCGCGGCGGACATGCCCCACTCGGTCGGCCCGAAGTGCTGAATCGGTGCCTCGCTGCGCATGTCCCGCCAGTCTGCCCGAGCACGCCTGGGGGAGGAGAGCGGTTTCTGGACGCAGCGCTAACGTTCGGCCATGAGCGACGAGCAGCACGCGATCGACGATCTGATGTTGGAGAACCGCAAGTTCCCGCCGTCACCGGAGTTCAAGCGCCAGGCGCTCCTCACCGACACCGGCTTCTACGACGACGGCAACGCCGACTACCAAGGGTTCTGGGCGCGACAGGCGGCGGACCTGCTGACCTGGTCGAAGGAGTGGGACACGATCTGCGAGTGGGATCTGCCGTACGCCAAGTGGTTCGTCGGTGGGCAGTTGAACGTCAGCGAGAACTGCCTCGATCGTCACGTTGCCGCTGGCAAGGGCGACAAGGTCGCGTTCCACTGGGAGGGTGAGCCGGGCGACTCGCGCACGATCACCTACGCGCAGCTGCTGGACGAGGTGCAGCGCTTCGCCAACGTGCTCAAGGGTCTCGGGGTCGAGCGCGGCGATCGCGTGAACATCTACCTGCCGATGATCCCCGAGGCGGCGATCTCGATGCTCGCCTGCGCTCGCATCGGCGCGGCGCACAGCGTGGTGTTCGGTGGGTTCAGCGCGCAGTCGCTGACCGACCGGATCAACGACGCCGAGGCCAAGGTGCTGATCACCGCCGACGGCGGCTACCGCCGCGGCGAGGTCTTCGCGTTGAAGCCGGCCGCCGATGAAGCGCTGGCCGCCGGCACGCCGTCGATCGAGGCGGTCGTCGTCGTGCGCCGCGGTGGCAACGACGTCGAGATGGTCGACGGTCGCGACCACTGGTACCACGAGCTGATGGCGACGGCGGATCCGCTGTGCCCGGCCGAGCCGATGGACGCCGAGCAGCTGCTGTTCCTGCTCTACACGTCGGGCACGACGGGCAAGCCGAAGGGGATCATGCACACGACCGGCGGGTACCTCACCCAGGTCGCGTTCACCCACAAGTACGTGTTCGACCTCCACGCCGACACCGACGTGTACTGGTGCACCGCCGACGTCGGCTGGGTCACCGGCCACAGCTACATCGTCTACGGGCCACTGGCCAACGGGGCGACGAGCGTGATCTACGAAGGCGTGCCCAACTACCCGGGCAACGATCGGCTGTGGCAGATCGTCGAGAAGTACAAGGTGACGAAGTTCTACACAGCACCCACGGCGATCCGCACGTTCATGAAGTGGGGCGGGCAGGAGCCGGCCAAGCACGACCTGTCGTCGTTGCTGCTGCTCGGTTCGGTCGGTGAGCCGATCAACCCGGAAGCGTGGATGTGGTACCAGGAGCACATCGGCGGCGGCCGCTGCCCGATCGTCGACACCTGGTGGCAGACCGAGACGGGGGCGATCATGATCAGCCCGTTGCCGGGGGCGACGACGACGAAGCCGGGTTCGGCGACGTTCCCGTTGCCGGGCATCGGCACCGAGGTCGTCGACGACGCCGGCAAGCCGGTGACGCGCGGCGGCGGCTACCTCACGCTCACCCAGCCGTGGCCGAGCATGCTGCGCGGCATCTGGCGCGACCCGGAGCGCTACCAGGAGACGTACTGGTCGCGATACGGCGACCGCTACTTCGCCGGCGACGGCTGCAAGCTCGACGACGAGGGCTACCTGTGGTTGCTCGGTCGCGTCGACGACGTGATGAACGTCAGCGGCCACCGGATCTCGACCACCGAGGTCGAGTCCGCGCTCGTCAGCCACCCATCCGTCGCCGAGGCCGCCGTGGTCGGCGCGCTCGACGCCACCACCGGACAGGCGATCATCGCCTACGTCACCCTGCGTGGCGGCCTCGAGGTCGACGAACAGGTGCTGCGCAACCACGTCGCCCACGAGATCGGGGCGATCGCCAAGCCGAAGACGATCTACTTCACGCCGGATCTGCCCAAGACCCGCAGCGGCAAGATCATGCGTCGCCTGCTGCGCGACGTCGCCGAGGGCCGCAACCTCGGTGACACCACCACCCTCGCCGACGCCAGCGTGGTCAACGAGCTGCAGCAACGCGCCGCGGAGACGCCTGCGGAGGACTGAGCGTGCGCCGCTGCGTGCAGGGTGATCGTCGATCGAGTCCCCCCTCAAGCCGGGTAACGGCCTTGCCGATACCCCTACGTGGCGAACGACCAGGCGGACAGCAGCACCGCGGACAGCACCGGCGGTGGCACGACCACACAGAACCCAGAGGTGCCACAGGGCGGCGGCACGAAGTACTCGCGCGAGGACTTTCGGCTGAACCTCGACTCGCCGATCTTCCACCGCGACGAGCGCATGCCGTCCGGCGAGGTGCCGCTGCTGCGTGAGATCGAGTGGGAGCAAGCGCCGCACCACCCGACGGCACAGACCCCGGAGATCGACAACCTGGTCGCCCAGGTGCTCAGCGAGAGCCGCGAGCTGCCGGTGACGATGCGTCGCCCGATCTTCGGTCGCACCGACTCGCGTTCGCAGCCTGTGATCGCCCCGTTCAACCCGGATCGCCCCGCAGTCGTCGAGCCGGAACCGGTCGTCGAAGCCACCGTGGTCGAAGCGGAGCCGATCATCGAAGCCCCCGTGGTCGAAGCGGAGCAGGTCGTCGAGCCCGAGCCGGTCGTCAAGCCCGAGTCCGTCGTCGAGGCCGAGGCGATCGTCGAGGCCGAGCCGGTAGTCGAGGCCGAGCCGGTGGTCGACGCGTCTGTGGTGGAAGCGGAGCCGGTCGTCGAACCAGAGGCCGCGATCGAGGCGGAGCCGGTCGTCGAGCCCGACGCCGTGATCGAGCCCGAACCGATCGTCGAAGCCGAGCCGGTCGTCGAGCCCGAGCCCGTCGTGGCAGCGTCGGTCGTCGAGGTCGATGCCGAGATCGCCGCGCAGGTCGACGCCGATGTCAACCGGTTGGCCATGGTGCCCGACCGTGAGGACTCCGGCACCGGGTCGATCCCGATCGTCGAGTTCGCCCAGCCCGAGCTGACCCCGTCTCGTTCGGCTCCGCAGCTGATCGCCCCCGCACTGCCGACGTTGAGCACCGACTCGGCGTTCACCGCTCGCGCCCCGGCGGCGATCAAGAGCGCCGCAACCGTCGGCCTGTTCGACAAGCCCATGGGCTCGCCGAGCAAGTACAAGAAGAAGAAGCGCCACCTCGTGCGCAAGACCTTCTCGCTGCTGATCGTCCTCGGCATGATCGGCGGCGGCGTCTACGCGTTGAAGCGCTACGTGCTCGACAAGAAGGAGTGGCAGGCCGACGTCAAGCCACTGGCCGACGAGGTCTCGGCCACATCAGGTCTGACCTTCGCCGCTCCCGTTGCCGTGGCGGAGCTCGGCGCAGCGGAGTACTCGACGAGGATCGTGGCGAGCACGTTCGGCATCGACGACGCCAACAGCGCCACCGTCGCCTCGCGTTGGCGGTCGGTCGGCGTTCTCAGCGGCGCGCTGGATCTCGAGGCGATCGGTCGCGCTGCGGCGGTCGACTCGCCGGCGTTCTACGACCCGACCGACGCGACCATCTACGTGCTCGAGGACCTCAGCCCGGAGCTGCGTGCGTTCTCCTTGCACCGCGCCCTCGCAGCCGCTGCGCTCGACCAGCGGATGCACTGGGGCACGACGATCGAGACCGCCGATCCTTCCGGCCGGACGGCTGTCCGCGTCCGCGTCGATGGCTTGGCGCTCGCGGTCGCAGCTGCCGCAACGGACCCGAGCTCACGAGATGCGCTCACCGAACAGACCTTGCGCCTCGCCGCGCGCCTCGGGCCGGTGCCGATGTCGGCGTACGCCGCGCACGTGACGGGCCGTGTCGGGATCGTCGACCAGCCGATGTTCAGCCGAGTGCTCGCCTCGGTCGGTCCCACCGCCTGGTCCGGCGCCGACCAGCCGCCCTTCGAATCGATGCCCGATGGCATCGAGTTCGGCGCCGCGCCGGCGATCACCCTGAACGCGGCCTACGCCTCGTCGACGAAGCAGAACGCCGGCATGGTCTTCTGGTACTACGCGCTCGCCGGGCGGATCGGTGAGACCGCCGCCTGGAACGCGGCGATCCACTGGCTCAGCGACACCACCGTGGACGTCGCCGTCGGCGGACGCCCGTGCATCGACGCCACCGTCGTCGCCCAGGACGCCGCCGGCGCCGGTGTGCTCCTCGGTGCGTTCACCACGTGGGCACAGGCCGCACCCGTCGAGTCGATGACGACCGTCGGTCCGTCGCCGACGGTGCCGAACGCGATCGCGATCACGGCCTGCGATCCCGGCGCCGCGGCCGCCACGAACACGAACGGGTCGCCGCTGAGCTTCGGTGGTTCGCCCGGCCTGCAGGCGCTGCTGGCAACCGGTATCGGCGTCGAGGCCGATGCGGAGACGTTCGTCGGCTGCATCGTTCCGCAAGCGATCGGCCGCAACTTGCCGCTGAGCGCAGCCACCGACGAGGTGAGCGTCTTCGGCCTCGCCTTCGGGGGTACGACCGGCTGGATCTCCGGCAACGCCGACTTGATCACCGCGTGCGGTGGCGCAGCGACGCTCCCGGAACCGGTGCCGGCCACCGACGCGAACGGCGTGCCGACACCGGGCACGATCGCTCCGCTGGTCCCGTCGCCGACGCCCTGACCAGCTCCCCGATCAGGCTCCGCTCAGTCGCGGAAGTTCTCGAACTGCAGCGGGATCTCCAGATCGGCGCCCTTCAGCAGTGAGATCACGGCCTGCAGGTCGTCGCGCTTCTTGCCGGTGACGCGCACGGTCTCGCCCTGGGTCTGGCTGCTGATCCCCTTCGGACCCTTCTCCTTGATCATCCGGTTGATCTCGCGGGCCTTGTCGCTGGTGATGCCGACCTTGATCGTCACCACTTGGCGCACGGTGTTCTGCGTGGCCTCCTCGACCTTGCCGTAGTCGACGCCCTTCAGTGACAGCCCGCGCTTGACGAGCTTCTCCTCGACCACGACACGCAGCGCGTTGAGACGATCCTCGCTGACGGTTCGCAGCGTGAGGACCAGCTCGGCCTGCTCGATCGACGAGTTGGTGTTCTTGAAGTCGAAGCGGGTGGCGATCTCGCGCTGGGCTTGATCGACGGCGTTGCGCAGCTCCTGGCGGTCGACCTCGGAGACGACATCGAATGTGGGCATGCGCCGAGGCTACTTGCGCCGCTAGCCTTGCCGACTGCGTTGGGTCGGTGCCCGAGTGGCCAAAGGGAGTTGACTGTAAATCAACCGGCATGCCTACGTAGGTTCGAATCCTGCCCGGCCCACCATCTCGAACCGCCAGATCACCGGACGTGCTCCGGGGTCTGGCGGTTCTTTTCATTTCGGTGCTCGCTGCGCTCGCCTGCCGTGTGCGCTCGCTGCGCTCCCTCACCCGAACTCACGCCTGCGAAACGACACCTGACGAATTCTCATGATCCTCCTCGACGCTGAACGACTCTCCGCCTCCCGGCCCAACCGGCCGTTGTTCGCCGACGTCTCGATCACGGTCAGCGATGGCGACCGGGTCGGCGTGGTCGGCATCAACGGCTGCGGCAAGAGCACGCTGCTGCGCATGCTCGGCGGCGAGCTCGAACCGGAGACCGGTGTGGTTCGCGTCGGGCGCGGCGCTCGCCTCGGGTTCCTGACGCAGCAGCCGGCGCTGCCGCCCGGCACGGTGCGTGACGCAGTGGCTGGGCCGGATGTGGCCGACTGGCAGGCCGAGACGATGCTCCACCAGTTGGGCATGGCCGAGCTGCTCGATGCCTCGACGGACGAGCTCTCCGGTGGGCAGGCCAAGCGCGTGGCGCTCGCCCGACTGCTCGTGCGCGAGCACGACGTGCTGATCCTCGACGAGCCGACCAACCACCTCGACCTCGACGCGATCCGCTTCCTCGAGGAGTGGTTGGCCGCGTTCCGCGGCGGCCTCGTGCTCGTCACCCACGACCGTCACGTGCTCGATCGGGTGACGACGAAGGTGCTCGAGATCGATCGCGGCCGGGCGTACATCCACGTGCCCACCGGCTGGCACGCCGGCTCGGGCTACGCCGCCTACCTCGCCGGGCGCGCCGAGCGCGAGGCGCAGGCAGAGGCCGCCGAGCAGACGCGACGCAACCTGGCGACGCGTGAGCTGGCCTGGCTGCGGCGGGGAGCCCCTGCGCGGTCCACGAAGCCGAAGGCCCGCATCGCGACGGCGACCGCACTCGTCGAGGCCCGGCCGCAGCAGACGGCACGCTCGGGCGACCTCGGCTTGGCTGCGGTGCGGAGCACGGCACGCCTCGGGTCGAAGGGCATCGAGGTGCGCGACGTGTCGTTCGCCTGGCCGGACGGAACGCCGGTGCTGGCCGGCATCACGCTCGAGTTCGAGCCGGGCGATCGCGTCGGCATCGTCGGGCCGAACGGTGCCGGCAAGACGACCCTGCTGGAGCTGATCACCGGCGGGCTCACCCCCATCACCGGCACGGTCGAGCGCGGCACCACCGTGCGCATCGCCTCCTACGACCAGCTGGGCGCCGGCCTCGACCCCGAGCAGCGGGTGCGCGAGGCAGTCGCCGGCAAGAAGGGCGAACCGTCGCTCTCCGACGTGACGCTGATGCGTCGCTTCTGGTTCGACGGCGACGCCCAGTTCGCCCCGATCGGCACGCTCAGCGGCGGCGAGCGACGTCGCCTGCAACTGCTGCTGACGTTGCTGACCGAACCGAACGTGCTGCTGCTCGACGAACCGACCAACGATCTCGACCTGGACACGTTGCGCGCCCTCGAGGACTTCCTCGACGGGTGGCCGGGCATCGTCATCACCGTCAGCCACGACCGGGCCTTCCTCGACCGCGTGACCGACGAGCTGCTCGCGCTCGACGGCGACGGCACCGCTCGCTGGGTTCGTGGGGGCGTGGCCGTGTGGCTGGCCGAGCGCGATGCCGCGCCGGTGGTCAGCCTGTCCGCCCCGACCAAGGCCACGACGCCGGCGCGCGCCGCCAAGCCGGCCCTCAAGTCCTCTGGCGGCCGCAGCCCGTCGACGCTGCGGCGCCTGCTCGGCCAGGCCGAGCGCGACGTCGCTGCGGCGGTGACGTCACGCGATGGGCTGATCGCCAAGCTGTCGACCGAGACGGATCACGTGCAGCTCACCGCGCTCGGCGAGCAGCTGGCCAAGGTGCAGGCCAAGCTCGAAGCCGCCGAGGAGTCGTGGCTCGCCCTCGCCGACGAAGCCGCCGCCCAGGGCCTCGAGGTGTGAGTGCGTGCTCAGCGAACGACGCTGGGTGATCTGCCTGGGGTGGTGGCGGTGGTCCGAGCATTGGAGTTCGGGTGAGCGAGCGCAGCGAGCGAGCACGGCAGGCGAGCGCCAGCGAGCCCGAGCGCTACAGGATCAACTGCATCACGGCGACGTCGAGCCAGCGGTTGAACTTGCGACCGACCTCGCGCTCGACTCCGATCAGCTCGAAGCCGCACGAGGCGTGCAGGGCCCGCGAGCCCTCGCTGGACGCGGTGATCCGGGCGAAGACGGCGTGGAAGCCGCTGCGTCGGCCGATCTCCAGCAGCTCCTTCACCACGAGCTTGCCGATGCCCTCTCCGTGGCGGTCCTGGCGGACGTAGACGGAGTCCTCGACGCTCGTGCGGTACGCAGCTCGCTCCTTGTACGGAGACAGCGACCCGAAGCCGACGATCTCACCGGCCGGGTCGTCGAGATCGATGGCGACGATGGCGGCGAACGCGCCGGTCCGATCGGTGATCCACCGCTGCTGCTCGTCGAGCGTGCGCGGCACGAGGTCGAACGTGGCGACGGTCTGCATCACCTCGTGGTTGTAGATGGCCCGGATCTGCTCCGCGTCGGCGAGTGCAGCAAGGCGCAAGGTGACGGTGCCCACGAGGCCGTGACGATACCGGTGAGCATGGGCGATGGCCGAAACCGATGGGCACCGATGGGCGCGAACCGGCCGAATCGGCTTGGCCGCTGGCACGGAAGCACCGCTATGCTTTCGCGCTGGCTTGCCGCGAATGCGGCGCGCCACCAGCCCTTTTAGCTCAGTCGGTAGAGCAACGCCATGGTAAGGCGTAGGTCGTGGGTTCGATTCCCACAGAGGGCTCGACCAAAGCGGTTCCGGGCCAGCCCGTTGCCGGTCAGCAAGGCCCTGGCGGCGTAGCTCAGTTGGTCAGAGCATCCGGCTCATAATCGGAAGGTCATCGGTTCGATCCCGATCGCCGCTACAAGTAGTCCACACACATCCCGCACACCACGCAACCAGGAGAACGTCTCCCCATGAGCAAGGCGAAGTTCGAGCGCAACAAGCCGCACGTCAACATCGGCACGATGGGCCACATCGACCACGGCAAGACCACGTTGACGGCCGCGATCTCCAGGACCCTGGCCGACAAGGGCCTGGCCCAGTACACCCCGTTCGATCAGATCGACAAGGCGCCCGAGGAGAAGGCTCGTGGCATCACGATCTCGATCGCGCACATCGAGTACGAGACGGCGAACCGTCACTACGCGCACGTCGACATGCCGGGTCACGCCGACTACATCAAGAACATGATCACCGGTGCGGCTCAGGTCGACGGTGCGATCTTGGTGGTCGCGGCGACAGATGGTCCGATGCCCCAGACGCGTGAGCACGTGCTGCTGGCCCGTCAGGTCGGTGTCCCGTACATCATCGTGGCGCTGAACAAGGCCGACATGGTCGACGACGAAGAGCTCCTCGAGCTCGTCGAGTTGGAAGTGCGCGAGCTCCTGTCGGAGTACGAGTTCCCCGGTGACGACGCTCCCGTGGTGCGCGTGTCGGCCCTCAAGGCGCTGGAAGGCGACGCGGGCTGGCAGGAGAAGATCATGGAGCTGATGGAAGCCGCCGACACGGCGATTCCGGAGCCGGTTCGTGAGCTGGACAAGCCGTTCTTGATGCCGATCGAGGATGTGTTCACGATCACGGGTCGTGGCACGGTCGTGACCGGCAAGATCGAGCAGGGCAAGGTCCACACGGGTGACGAGATCGAGATCGTTGGTCTGCGTACGACGCAGAAGACGATCTGCACCGGTGTCGAGATGTTCAAGAAGTTGCTCGATGAGGGCATGGCCGGTGACAACATCGGTGCACTCCTTCGTGGGACGAAGAAGGAGGATGTGGAGCGTGGTCAGGTGCTGTGCAAGCCGGGCAGCATCACGCCGCACACGAACTTCGAGGGTCAGGTGTACGTGTTGAAGAAGGAGGAGGGTGGTCGTCACAAGCCGTTCTTCAACAACTACCGGCCGCAGTTCTTCTTCCGGACGACGGATGTGACGGGCACGATCCAGTTGCCGGAGGGCACGGAGATGGTGATGCCGGGTGACAACGTGGCGATCACGGTGGAGCTGGGCAAGCCGATTGCCATGGATGAGGGTTTGCGTTTCGCCATCCGCGAGGGTGGTCGTACCGTCGGCGCCGGCCGCGTCACCAAGATCACCAAGTAATCCAGCGCCGCTGGGACCGAGAGAATCCAAGGCCGGAGGCCTGTCATGCCGAAGAACGACAAGAGGGTCAAGATCACCCTCGAATGCACCGAGTGCAAGCACCGCAACTACATCACGATGAAGTCCAAGATCAACGATCGCGAACGGCTCGAGATGAAGAAGTACTGCTCGCACGACCGGCGCCACACCGTCCACAAAGAGACGCGCTGACCCCAGCGCGTCTCCGACCCGCCGCGGGTCGATCCTCCAGGGGCGGCTGGTAGCGTTTGCAGCCGTCCTGCAGAGGGCAGTAGCTCAGCTGGTAGAGCATCGGTCTCCAAAACCGACGGTCGGGGGTTCGAATCCCTCCTGCCCTGCCAGACCCGCGACAACGAGAAGCCCGAACCGAGATCCCTGAATGTCACTCGACGACCTGAACCGAGAGCAGAAGCGTTCGCTGAAGCGCATGGGTGCCCTGAACGATCAGGGTCAACCCACTCGCGCCCCGGCGCCGCGTCCCGCGGCCAAGGAACGGGTCACCCCGGCGCAGTACCTGCGCGAGGTCCGCGACGAGATGCGCAAGGTGGCGTGGCCGAAGTGGCCCGAGGTCCGTCGCTTCTCGCTCATCGTGCTGGTCACCGTGGTGGTCTACACCGCCTACGTGTTCGGCCTCGACTCCCTGTTCGGCGTCCTCTCCGGCTGGCTCTACGACTGATCATGACTGACGACACCGACACCCAAACCGACACCGACGCCGACCTCGACACCGCACCTGCGGACGAGGTCGCCGCCGACGCTGAGACCGAGACCGAGACCGAGCCGACCGAGGCCGTCGAGATCGACGAGACCTTCGTGCTCACCGACGACGCCGTCCAGGAAGATGGCGACGACGACGGCGAAGAGATCATCATCGACGACCCCTGGACCCGTCCGGGCCAGTGGTACGTCGTGCACACCCAGTCCGGGTACGAGAAGAAGGTCACCGCCAACCTCGGTGCTCGCATCCAGAGCATGAACATGGAGGAGAAGATCTTTGAGATCGTCATCCCCATGGAGGAAGTCGACGAGTTCAAGAACGGTCGCAAGCAGACCGTGCAGAAGAAGGTCTTCCCCGGCTACCTGCTCGTCCGCTGCATCATGGATGACGAGAGCTGGTACTGCATCCGCAACACGCCCGGCGTCACCGGGTTCGTCGGCCAGAGCCGCCAGGGCCAGAAGCCCACGCCGCTGTCGCGCCGCGAGGTGCAGACCTTCCTCGCTGCGAAGGGCGACGGCACCGGCGGCCTGCCGCAGCGCAAGAAGCCGAAGCTCGACTACGAAGTGGGCGAGAGCGTGCGCGTGAAGGAAGGCCCGTTCGCCGACTTCGCCGGCACGATCGCCGAGATCAACGCCGATCACCTCAAGCTCAAGGTGCTGGTCAACATCTTCGGTCGCGAGACCCTGGTGGAGATGGACTTCGCCCAGGTCTCCAAGCTCTGATCACCGCGATCTCGAGCACAACGAACTGACAACGGAAAATAGGGAACAGTCATGGCAAAGAAGAAGGTCGCTGCGATCGTCAAGATCCAGATCCCCGCAGGCAAGGCCACCCCGGCCCCGCCTGTCGGCACCGCCCTCGGCCCGCACGGCGTGGGCATCATGGACTTCGTCAAGCAGTACAACGCGGCGACGGAGAGCCAGGTCGGCACGATCATCCCGGTGGAGATCACCGTCTTCGAGGATCGCACCTTCACGTTCGTGCTGAAGACCCCGCCGACGCCGGTGCTGCTGCGTCAGAAGGCCGGGCTCGCCAAGGGCTCGACCACGCCGGGCAAGGCCGTTGCCGGCAGCGTCACCGAGGCCGACATCGAAGAAGTCGCCAAGATCAAGATGCCCGACCTCAACGCCTACGACCTCGACGCTGCCAAGCAGCAGGTCCGTGGCACGGCCCGGTCGATGGGCCTCACGGTCAAGTAGGTCCCCGGGCTCACGCCCAACCGATTTCAAACAACCACACGCTCGTCCGGGACCACCTCGCCCGGCGGCGTTCACCCTGAGGGAGACACACATGTCCGGCAAGAAGTTCACCGATGCGTCGAAGAAGTTCGACCGAGATCAGCTGTTCACGCCCACCGAGGCGCTGACGCTGGTGAAGACGATGTCCAGCGCCAAGTTCGACGAGAGCGTCGACATCGCACTGCGGCTGGGCGTCGACCCGCGCAAGGCCGACCAGATGGTCCGTGGCACCGTGGCCCTGCCCGCGGGCACCGGCAAGGACGTGCGCATCGCCGTCTTCGCCGCCGGCGAAGCAGCGCAGGCCGCCCGTGATGCGGGTGCCGACATCGTCGGTGCCGACGATCTGGCTGCCGAGATCGAGAAGGGCAACTTCGCCTTCGACGTGGCCATCGCCACGCCGGACATGATGCCCCTCGTCGGTCGCCTCGGTCGCGTGCTCGGCCCGCGTGGCTTGATGCCGAACCCGAAGACCGGCACCGTGACGATGGACGTCGCTCGCGCCGTCGCCGAGTTCAAGGGCGGCAAGGTCGAGTACCGCACCGACCGTTACGGCAACGTGCACGTCCCGCTCGGCAAGACCAGCTTCGAGCCGGAAGCGCTGGAGACCAACTTCCGCGCCGTGCTCGACGAGCTGCAGCGTGCCAAGCCGGCCTCGGCCAAGGGCCGTTACCTGCGCAAGATCACCGTCAGCTCGACGATGGGCCCCGGCGTCAAGGTGGACACCGCCCGCCTGCGCCCCGAGCTCCCGGTCTGACCCAGAACTTCGTTTGAGCACGGTCCACCTGAGCGGGGCGACTCAATCGCTGGCCTCGTGCCAGATCCACCAGTCGCCATCGAAGTGCTCGAACCACTCGACTCGGTAGCCGCCCACCCGCGCCACGGGCTCGCACCCATCGGGGCACCACGCCAGCCCGACTCTCTCGAAGAGATCGGTCCCCGTTGCAAGCACGACACCCCATGTTCGGACGTCGGTCTCGACGACGTAGTACGCGCCCACCCACTGGTCATCGGTCGGACCACCCCGGTACGCCGACCGCGCATGCTCGGTCAGCGAGCTGCGGCTGATCTCGAAGCGCGCATCGCGCGGCAGCGTCGTCTGAGCCAACCCGTAGCTCGTCGACACGAGCAGCGGCAGGACGAGCCATCGCCATGATCCCAGCGCGACGTAGTGCTTCCGCCGAGTCAGCACTGCTGCGACGACCACCCGAACGAGCCACCACGCAGTGAGGGCGAACCACAGGACGATGGCCAGCAACGTCGCTGGAACACTGATGACCACGCCGGACAACGCGTAGATCGACAAGGCGAACGCGCAGGCGGTGGCGACGAGGTGCACCCAGCCGATCGGGAGCTCACCGAATCGGTCGGTCGTCGCCGTGGTGGCCGGGTCAGAGGGCTCAGGGACCACCGCCGGCTCGAAGCTGACCTCCATCACGACATCGTGTCACCCCCTGCCACGTCGTGACCGTCGTGGCCCGGCGCTCGGTGCCGGTCGGAAACCGCGCCGTGCCTGGATAGCCTTGCCGGACAACCGAAGCACGGTCGCTCGCCGAAGACCGCTGGTCCGCTCACGCGGGTAATGGGTTCGCCCCACCAGCCGAGGTGGATGCCACGTGGATCAAGCTGGTCGTTCTGGCCCGTTCGCTCCTCTGGGTGTTCGCTCACGCGAGCACCCCAGAGTCGAAGCGAAAGGAGGTGAACCAGGAACATGACCACCGAGAACCCCCGTCCGGAAAAAGTCGAGGTCGTTGCCGAGGTCGCTGCCAAGTTGGCAGAAGCCGACGCGGTGATCATCAGCGAGTACCGCGGTCTCAGCGTCGGACAGCTGGCAGCGTTGCGCCGTCAGCTCCGCGACGCCGGCGGCGAGCACCGCGTGTACAAGAACACGCTTGCCCGCTTCGGCGCCGATCAGGCAGGTGTCGAAGGGCTGCGCGAGCTGCTCGTCGGCCCGAGTGCGATCACCTTCATCAAGGGTGACGCGGCTGCCGTCGCCAAGACGCTGCGCGATGCCGCCAAGACCAACCCGCTGCTCGTCATCAAGGGCGGCTCCATGGCCGGCAAATCGATGTCGGCCAAGGACGTCGAAGCCCTTGCCGATCTGCCCAGCCGTGACGTGCTGCTCGCCCGCTTCGCCGGCGCGCTGCAGGCCCCGCTCGTGAAGACCGCCGGCCTGTTGCAGGCGCTGCCGCGCAACTTCGCCTACGGCCTCAAGGCACTCATCGAACAGAAGGAAGCAGCCTGACCGGCCGCTTCACCCAACTCATTTCAACCCATTTCGTTTCACAGGAGAACAACCACCATGGCACTGAACAAGGACGAGATCCTCGACGCCATTTCCGGCCTCACGGTCATCGAGCTCAGCGAACTGCTGACCGCTTTTGAAGAGAAGTTCAACGTCACCGCTGCCGCGCCGGTCGCGGTCGCTGCTGCCGGCGGCGGCGCTGCCGCTGCTCCGGCCGAAGAGGAGAAGGACGAGTTCGACGTCATCCTCACCGATGCCGGCGCCCAGAAGATCCAGGTCATCAAGGTCGTGCGCGAGCTGACCAGCCTGGGCCTGAAGGAGGCCAAGGACCTCGTCGACGCGGCTCCGAAGCCCGTGCTCGAGAAGGTCAACAAGGACGCAGCCGAGGCCGCCAAGGCCAAGCTCACCGAAGCCGGTGCAGGCGTCGAGGTCAAGTGACCATCACGGTCATGTGACTCGGGCTCTGCCCGATCGATGATGTGCAACGGCCCCGGGGCAACCCGGGGCCGTTGCGCGTCTCCGCCGATCCCGCTCAGGACCGTGCTGCAGGGCGTGACCACCGATTCGGGTGAAGTAGGTTCCCCCGCAACGGGGAGGGGGCGTCGTGCGGTACTCGCTTGGCGTTGACATCGGGACGACGTTCAGCGCGGCCGCGGTCTGTGACGATCGCGGTGTCATCGAACTGATCACGCTGGGCGGACGAACTGCGGCGATCCCCTCCGTGATCGTCCTGCGAGAGTCCGGTGAGCTGCTCGTCGGTGACGTCGCCGAGAGCCGATCGTCGATCGACCCGACCCGCGTCGCTCGCGAGTTCAAGCGCCGCCTCGGCGACCCGACGCCGCTGATCCTCGGTGGCACGCCGTACTCGCCCCAAGCGCTCACCTCCGCGCTGATCCGCCACGTCTACGAGTTCACCGTGCGACGGATGGGCGAGCCACCGCAGGCTGTGGTGATCACCCACCCCGCCTCCTACAGCGACTACCGCCTCGATCTCCTGCACGTCGCCGCGGTCGAGGCGGGCATCGCCCAGCCGATCCTCGTCAGCGAGCCGCGTGCCGCTGCCGCGCACTACGAGTCGCGCTCCAACGTGCTCCCCGGCGAGACCATCGCCGTCTACGACTTCGGCGGCGGCACCTTCGACATCGCCCTGATGGAGCACGTCGAAGGAGGGTTCCGGCTGATCGGCGCGCCGGTGGGCGTGGACAGCCTCGGCGGCAGCGACTTCGACGTGGCGGTGCTGCAGCACGTCAACGACCGGGTCGATGGCGCACTCGAGTCGCTGGACAGCAGCGACGAGAGCAACCTCGCGCTGCTCGCTCGCCTGCGCCGCGACTGTCGCGACGCCAAAGAGACGTTGTCGTCGGACCAGGACGCGACGATCCCCGTCTTCATCGGCGGTACGACGCAGCAGATCACCGTGACGCGTGAGGACTTCGAGCGGCTGATCCGTCCACGCGTGTCGGAGACGTTCGTCGCCTTGCGTCGCGCCGTCGACGGCGCCGGCATCACGCTCGACGACATCGACCGGATCGTGCTCGTCGGTGGCTCGTCGCACATCCCGTCGATCCGCGACCGGGTGCGCAAGGAGACCGGGCGGCCGGTTGCCGAGGACGTCGACCCCGAGTACGCGGTGGCCCTCGGTGCCGCCCGTCTCGCCGGTCTGGCGCCGGTGCTGGCGGTTGCCGAGGCAGCGGCGACTGAAGCGCTGCCGGTGGTCGGGGCGACAGATGGCCAGTCCGCCGATGACGCGTCCGCCAGTGACGCGGGCAGTGACGACACGCCAGCCGAGGCGTCGATGGACGACGCACCGGATGACGGCGATCGGCGGGACGTGCCGACCCTCGTGCTCGGCGCGGTGAGCGCGGCCGGCGTCGCCGGATCGCTCGATGTCGCAGGCGTGGCCGCGGCGGCGCCGTCGTCGCCTGCGCCGCCGGCCGACGCCGGTGGCCCGATCGTCACGCCGATCACCACGAGCACCAGCACGAGCCGTCGCGCCGATCGTCGTCGTCGCCGGAGGCGAACGATCCTGGTCGCATCGGTGACGGCCGTGCTGGCCTTGGCTGCCGGACTGGCGCTGGCCCTGCGCGACGACGGTGCCGAGGAGGCCGCGAGCACGGTGCCGAACAGCGTTGCGGGGTCGCCGGCAACGGGCGACTCGACGGTCGACTCGACCGGTGACTCGACCGCTCCGACCGACAGCGAGTCGCCGACCAGCAACTCGTCGTCCAGCAGTTCCACGCCGGCGACGACCCCGACCGAGACGGTCACCGGGACGACGATCGTCGTCGTCGGCCCACCGACGACCCCCAAGCCGACGACGACCACCCGCCCGCCGGGGACCACCGCCAAGCCGACGACCGTGCCGCCGACCACGGCGCCGCCGACGACGCTGCCGCCGACCACGACGACGACTCCGCCGCCCACCACGGCGAACGTGTTCGTGCACGTCGGCGACACCAACGGGGTGAGTCAGTCCGGCGTCACGCTGCAGCTCAACGGCTCGATCTCGTTCAGCGCGACCACGAACTCACAGGGTTTGGCCCAGTTCGGCAACGTGCCCAACGGCAGCTACACGTTGTCGGCGTCCAAGCCGGGTTTCGCCCCGGCGCAGGTTGCGTTCACGATGTCCGGCTCCAACCGGAACCAGGAGATCACGATCGTCGCCGCCTGAGCTTCACGCCTGCCAGTTCGGGTCGCGGCCGAGGAAGGCGAGGACGCGATCCTGGTCGCTGGCATCGGGTCCGACCTCGATCTCCGGGCCGCACACGCCGGGGGAGCGGATGGCGTCGCCGAACGAGCTCGCGGTGTCGAGCAACCCACGAACCTCAGTCGGGTCCATCGTGTCGTCCTGGCCGGTGGCGCGCGCGAGGTCCCAGCCGTGGACGACGAGGTCGAAGCACATGAACCGGTCGATGGTCGCCCCGACAGACGTGCGTCCGAAGAAGCCGTCGTACTCCTTGCCGGCCAACGCCGGATCGTCGAGCACCTCCTGGACGTCGCGGCGGGCCGACTGCAGCGCGCCGAGCGGATCGTCGTCGACGGACGGCGCGGGCGAGAGCTCTCGCTCGAGCGGCTTGATCATCATCCCGTGCACGCCGACGATGTGGCCGACGACGCCGCGTGCATCCCACTCGGCACAGGGCGACGCAGCCGACCAGCGGTCCTCGGGCACGTTGGCGACGAGTGACTCGAAGTGGTCGGCGAGGTGGCGGTAGCGATCTGCGGTCATCCCTGCATCGTCGCGCGGTCAGGTAATGGTGCGCGACGGGTCAGCGCAACTGGTTGGCGCTGAACAGCCACCGGTCGAGCGGTGCGTGGAGGTCGTCGACGCCGTCGACGACGAACGTGGCCCGCTCGCCGGGCAGGATCGTCAGCAGCTGACGATCGACCGACGCGCCGGGCGCGATCCGGTCGACCAGCGCGCACAAGTCGCGCACGAGCACGTCGGCGGACACGTGCACCCGCCACCGCCGTTCGCCGGACGGCTCGATCAGCACGTGGTACCGCGGCAGGTGCAGGGCCAGGTGCTGATCCTCGGTGAACCACCAGATCGTTCGCTCGCCACCGGCATCGACGACGATCAGCTCGCGACTCGGATCACCGGCGGTCGCCGCCCGATGCTCCAACGCGACCGAGCCGGACGAGCGCGCGTCGAGCGCAAGCTCGATCTCCTGTGCTGCCAGGACACGGCCGTCGAACGAGATGCGCCGCGCCGTGCCGTGGGCGGCCCACGCGTCGACCCCGTCGTTGACTGCCACCAGGTGCAACTGGTCGCCGCGCGGCTGCACCGTCAACAGCCGGTCTCGGTAGGCGTCGCGCAGCGCGTACCAGGCGGGCTTGCGACGGCCGCCACCGTCGACGACGGCCCAACTGGTGACCGGCCAGCAGTCGTTGAGCTGCCACCACACCGTGCCCATGCACCAGCCGCGCAACGACCGGAAGTGCTCGATGCCGACGGCGATCGCGCGCGCCTGCACCAGCTGCGCCGCCCACCACCAGTGGACGAACGGCTCGCCAGCGGCGATCGCCGCGCCGAAGCGGTGCTCGATGCCGCGAGCCAGCTTGCGGTCGCCGTCGGTGGCCTTCTGGTGATGGGCCATGCCCGGCGAGTCCACCGCCAGCAACTCGTCGTCGATCGAGGCGCGCATGGTCGCCCACGTCGGCGGCGCCTGCCAGCCGAACTCGGCGACGAACCTCGGCGTGCGATCGCGGTAGCGGTCGAGGTCGAGCTGGTTCCACACGTCCCACACGTGCACGCACCCGTGGGCGTCGGCGTTGGGGCTGATCGTCATCGATCCGGACCACGGGCTGCCCGCCCAGTAGGTGCGACCCGGGTCGACCTCGGCGACGACGCTCGGCAGCAGATCGAGGTAGAAGCCGGCGCCCCAGCTGCGCCCGCCCAGCTGCTCCTGCCACCCCCAGTCGAACCAGCCCCAGATGTTCTCGTTGTTGCCGTTCCACAGCACGAGCGACGGGTGTGGCATCAACCGCTCGACGTTGTCGGCGGCCTCGGCCGCGACCTCGACGCGCAGGTGCTCCTCCGGGTACGCCGCGCAGGCGAAGGTGAAGTCCTGCCAGACCATCAGGCCGAGCTCGTCGCACGCGTCGTAGAAATCCTCCGACTCGTAGACGCCGCCGCCCCAGACACGGACGAGATCCACGTTGGCATCGGCAGCCTGTTGCAACCGCTCGCGCACGCGCGCCGCGGTGACGCGCGACGGGAACGGGTCGTCGGGGATCCAGTTCACACCGCGAGCGAAGAGCGCCACGTCGTTGACGACGAACGTGAACGCCGCACCGCGATCGTCCGCGCTGCGATCGAGCACGACGGAACGGAAGCCGATCGATCGCGACCACGAGTCGACCAGCTCGTCGTCCGTCGTGCGCAGCTCGACCGTCAGCTCGTAGCGCGGTTGCGCACCCAGGCTGCGCGGCCACCAGCGTTCGATCGCACCGACGTCGAGGTGCACTGCAGCATCGACATCGTCCACCAACGCCTCGGCAACGGTCACGGTCCCGGCGTCACCCGGCGCGGTCACCGTGGCGATGATCCGCAGCGCGCGCTGGTCGACACGCCCGACCGCGCACCGCACATCGACCGTGCCATGCCCGTGCTCGTCCGCGTTCACCTCGGGTCGCACCGAGGCGAGCCGTGCCGCCGGCGTCACCTCCAACCGGATCGGCCGCCAGATCCCGGCCGTCGTCAACGTCGGTCCCCAGTCCCACCCCCAGCTGCACGCCATCTTGCGGACCTGGTTGAACGGCTGCCCGAACGACGACGACGGCCAGTCGCCGCGGCGCTCGCGTCGATCGACCGCCGCGCGTGCGGCAGACGCGAACGTGATCGACAGCTCGTTGTCACCGGCGCGCAGCACGGCGCCGACGTCGAACCGGTAGGTGCGGTGCATGTTCTCGGTCATGCCGACGACCTGTCCGTTGAGCTCGACGCGGGCCAGCGTGTCCAGTCCCTCGGCGACGAGCTCGACGAGATGGCCCGAAGAGACGACCGGCAGGTCGAACCGGGTGCGGTACACCCAGTCGGCGTCGGCCACCCAGGCCACGTCGAGCTCGTTGCGGTCGTGCAGTGGATCGGCGATCAACCCGGCGGCGAGCAGGTCGGTGTGCACGCAACCGGGCACCGTCGCGGCGACCTCGGTGGGCAGGCGGGCGTCCGGCTCGACCGACGACAGCACCCATCCGTGGTGCAGCTCGTGACGTTCGACGGCGACGGAGGTCGTCATCGTCGCCGCTCAGGGCCGAACGGCCAGGCCGGTCCCGTGATCGAAGACGTGGAGGTGCTGCGGCTTCATCGTCAGGTGCACCTGATCGCCGGGTCGCAGCACGCGGTCGTCGCGCGAGGTGACGACGATGCGCTGCGGGGTGTCGGCCAGCTCGTCGGCGAGCTCGTTGTCCGGGTCGTAGCGCTCGAGTCCGTCGACGTCGACGTGCACGATCTGCTCGGCACCGAGCTGCTCGACGAGCCGCACCGATCCGGCGATGCCGGCCCCGTCCGAGGTGAGCACGAGGTGCTCGGGGCGCACGCCGAGGATCACCTGTCCCGTTCCGGCCACCGCGTGCAACGCGGGTGCCCCGCCGTGGTCGTCCGCCTGCAGCTCGACGCGGCGTGGACCGCTGGTGACCACGAGCGCGCCGTCGTCGCCGATGGCCACCTCGCCGAGGATCCGGTTCATCGGTGGTGAGCCGATGAACCCGGCGACGAACGCGTTCGCCGGGTGCTGGTACAGCTCGTTGGGCGGTGCCACCTGGCGGAGCACGCCGCTGTCCATCACCGCCACGCGATCACCCATCGTCATCGCCTCGACCTGATCGTGGGTGACGTAGAACATCGTCGTGCCGAGGTGGCGCTGCAGCTCGCTGACCTCGGCGCGCATCGCCACGCGCAGCTTCGCGTCGAGGTTGCTCAAGGGTTCGTCCATCAGGAACACGCTCGGCTGGCGGACCATCGCCCGACCCATCGCCACGCGCTGACGTTGGCCACCGGACAGCTGGCGCGGCTTGCGATCGAGCAGCTCGGACAACCGCAGCTGCTTGGCCACCTCGCGGACCCGTTGGTCGCGAGCCGCACGATCGAGCCCGGCGAGCTTCAACGGGTAGGCCAGGTTCCCGCCGACGGTCAGGTGCGGGTAGAGCGCGTAGCTCTGGAAGACCATGGCGATGTCGCGGTCGCGCGCCGGCACGTCGTTGATCGCCCGGTCGCCGATGGTGATCGTGCCGTCGCTGATGTCCTCCAGCCCGGCGAGCATCCGCAGGGTCGTCGTCTTGCCGCAACCCGACGGGCCGACGACCACGAGCAGCTCGCCGTCCTCCACGTCGAGGTCGAGGGTGCTGACGGCCTCGAAGCCGTTCGGGTAGCGCTTCGTCACGCCCGAGAAGGAGACCGCGCTCATCGTCCGCGCCCGTCGGTGTCGACGATGCCGGCCTCGCTCGCGTCGTCGTCGACGATCTCGTTGGCGGCGATCACCCTGGCGTACCAGTGGTAGCTCTGCTTGGGGATGCGGTGCTGCGTCTCGAAGTCGACCTCGACGAGGCCGAAGGTCGGGCCGTAGCCATGCGCCCACTCGAAGTTGTCCAGCAACGACCACGCGAAGTAGCCCTCGATCGGCACGCCGGCCTCCATCGCGTGGTGCACCTCGGCGAGGTGGGCGGCGAAGTAGTCGATGCGATCGACGTCGATCACCCGTCCGTCGACGCGGATGCCGTCGGTCATCGCCGCGCCGTTCTCGGTGACGAGGTAGCGCGGGAACGCGTGCTGCTCGTGCAGCGATCGCAGCAGCCCGCCGAACGACTCGGGGTGCACCTCCCAGCCCATCGCCGTCGCCGGTGCGTCCGGGTCGATGCGCTCGCCGTCGAGGGCGCCGACGGTCTTGCGCGTGTAGAAGTTCACGCCGAGCGTGTCGATCGGCGCACTGATCAGATCGAGGTCGCCGTCGAGCACCTCGCGCTGGTCCCACCCGAGCCGCTCGGTGGCGAACGCCGGGTAGCCGAGCCCGGCGATCGGCTCGACGTACCAGCGGTTCTCGATCTCGTCGATCAGCCGTTGGCGCTCGACGGCTGCGGGCGAGCTGCCGATGGGTGTGACCGGGGTGAAGTTGAGCACGATGCCCACCTGGGCGTCGCTGCGTGCGGCGCGGATCCGCTCCATCGCCATCCCGTGGGCCAGCAGGACGTGGTGGCTGGCGGCCAGGCTGTCGGCCAACGAGCTGCGCCCCGGGGCGTGCTCGCCGGTGAGGTAGCCGTGGTTGGCGACGACGAACGGTTCGTTGATGGTCATCCACTGCGTGACCCGGTCGCCGAGGCGGGCGAGCACGGCGTCGGCGTAGTCGCCGAACGACTCGGGCACGATCCGGCTCGTCCAGCCACCGCGTTCCTCGAGCGCCTGGGGGAGATCCCAGTGGTACAGCGTCGGATAGGGCTCGATGCCGGCGGCGAGCAGACCGTCGACCAGCCGGTCGTAGAAGTCGAGCCCCGCCGCGTTGACGGCGCCCGTGCCCGCCGGAACCACCCGCGGCCAGGCCAGCGAGAAGCGGTAGGCGTTGAGCCCGAGGCGTCGCATCAGCTCGATGTCCTCGGGCCAGCGGTGGTAGTGATCGCACGCCACGGCTCCGCTCGAGCCGTCGGTGATGCGGCCAGGCGTGGCGCAGAAGCGGTCCCAGATGCTCTCGCCGCGACCGTCCTCGGCGGCGGCGCCCTCGATCTGGTACGAGGACGTGGCTGCGCCCCACAGGAACCCGCTGGGGAACTGCAGCCCGGCCTGCTCGCGCGCCGGCGAGCGGCTGGAAGCGCTCTCGTTCGTTTCGTTCAGCATCGTCACGTTCGTGCCCCCACGACTGCAGCAGTGTCCGATCTTCCCAGCTCAGCGGGAAGATTTTGGTTTCGCAACCTGCCCTGTTGACAGGAGGCGCTCGATATTTGTACCATGGAAGCGCTTTCATATCAACCGCACGAATGGTTCCTCAGGGGGGAGGGTTCGGTGGCCGAGCAGATCACGCTCGACGATGTGGCACGGTTTGCCGGGGTCTCCCGGGCCACCGCGTCACGGGCCATCAATGATCGACCGGGCGTTCGCCCGGACGTCCGCGATCGCGTCCTGCGCGCCGCCGACGTCCTCGGCTTCCGGCCGAACCGTTCGGCGCGCAACCTGGCCAGCGGTCGATCCTCGGTCATCGGTCTCGTCATCCCCAGCGACGAACTGCGCATCGACCCGTACGGCGCGTCGATGACCCACGCCGTGGGCCGCGCGTCGACGCAGCGCGACCTCGGCCTGATGTTGCACCTGGCCGCCGACGAGCCCGGCGACACCGTCCACCACATCCTGCGCGACGGCCTGATCGACGGCCTGCTGATCAGCTCGGTGGCGATGGGCCGCCCGTGGGTGGACAAGCTGCTCGACGCCGACGCGCTGCCCACCGTGCTCATCGGCACGCACCCGACGCGCACGGACCTCGTCGGCGTCGACGTCGAGAACATCGAGTCCAGCGCGACCGTCGTGGGGCACCTGATCGCCCAAGGCTGCGAGCGCGTGGCCACGATCACCGGCCCGCTGGAGCGTGCCGATGCGCGAGATCGTCTCGCCGGCTACCGGTTGGCGCACGAACGCGCCGGCCGTGCCGTCGACGCGTCGTTGATCACCACCGGCGACTACCGCCAGGAGTCCGGCTCGCACGGGGCAGCGACGTTGCTCGATCGTCCCGGGGAACCCATCGACGGGCTCTTCGCGGCCAACGACCAGATGGCCATCGGGGCGATGTGGACGCTGGCGCGCCGCGGGCTGCGCGTGCCCGACGACGTTGCCGTCGGCGGCTTCGACGGCACCACCTTCGAGGAGCTGCTGCAGCTCACCCTGACCACGATGCGCCAACCGTTCGACTCGCTGGCGACGGCCGCGGTCGACGAGCTGATGCGCCGCATCGGTGGCACCTACGCCGAGCACCCGATCGTGCTCGACCCCGAGCTCTTCGTCGGCGAGTCGTCGATGCGGACACAGCAACGAGCGCCGTGAGCGGCCGATGCCCGAGTGAGAGACCGCCTCGAAAGCTTGGCCTCCCACCCGGACAGTGGTCACCTCTTCGCCCGAACCCTTCCGAGATCCAGCAAAAGGAGAACATCATGCTACGCAGCAAGCGAAGCACTGCAAGAACCCGTGGGGCGCTCGCCGCCCTGCTCCTCATCGGTGTCGTCGCCAGCGCGTGCGGCAGTGCTGACAAGAAGGCAGCCGACCCGGACGCGACGACGAAGTCGAGCAGCGCCGAGCCGGCGGCGACCGACGGTGGCGGTGGCGGCGACGGCGACCGGATCACGATCCGGTGGTTCGTCGGCCTCGGCACCGGCTCGCAAGCCGAGCAGATCGAACGCGAACAAGCCGTCATCGACACGTTCAACTCGAGCCAGGACAAGATCAAGCTCGAGGCCGAGTTCGTCGACAACAACACGGCCAAGGACGCGCTCGCCGCCGAGATCGCCGGCGGCAACCCGCCGGACATCATCGGTCCGGTCGGCCGTGAGGGCGCCAACGCCTTCTCCGGTCAGTACCTCAACCTCGACCCGCTGATCGAGAAGTCGAAGATCGACCTGTCGAAGTACGAGCCCGAGCAGCTCGAGGCGCGGCGCGCACCGGACGGCACGATCGACTCGCTGCCGTTCGCCAGCTACCCGCAGGCGCTCTTCTACAACACCGAGCTGTTCGACGAGGCCGGGCTCCCGTACCCGCCCGCCGAGTACGGCGCCGTGTACGGCGAGGGCACCGAGTACGAGGGCGAGTGGAACATCGACAAGATGACCGAGATCGCCAAGATCCTCACCGTCGACGCCAACGGCAACGACGCGACGAGCCCGGACTTCGACAAGACGAAGGTGGCCCAGTGGGGCTTCGTCCACCAGTGGACCGCACCGCCTCGTGCGCAGGGCACGTTCTTCGGCGCCGGCAACATCATCGGTGACGATGGCAAGGCCAAGGTGCCGGCCCAGTGGCTGGAGGAGTGGAAGTGGTACCACAGCCTGATCCACGAGCTGGGCGTCGCTCCGACGCAGGCCGACCTCGACGGCGACGTGCTGTCGGGCAACGCCTTCAACAGCGGCAAGGTGGCCATGGCCGACACGCACCTCTGGTACACGTGCTGCCTCAACGACGGTGCGGCGACGCCGGTGTTCAAGACCTTCTGGAACGCCGGGGCGCTGCCCGACTACGAGGGCACCGTCACCTCCAAGCTGCACGCCGACACGTTCCGCATCCACAAGGACACCAAGAACCAGGACGCCGCCTTCGAGGTGCTGCGGTACTTCCAGGAGGACGCGGCCCTCGACCTGCTGAGCATCTACGGCGCGATGCCGGCCCGCACCGACCTGCGTGACGCCTACTTCGCCAACCTGGACAAGAACTACACCCAGGGCGTCAACTGGCAGATCTTCCTCGACGGGTTGGCGTTCCCCGACAACCCGAGCCACGAGCTGGACATGCCGTCGTTCGTCGAGAGCGACCAGCGGATCAAGGAGCTCGAGCCGCTGATCAACGGCGACCCGAACCTCGACCTCGACGCCGAGGCGAAGAAGATGGAGAGCGACCTCGACGCCATCTGGGCAGCCGCCGGGTGACGAGCGTCTTCATCGGCCCGGACAGTGGAAGGGGGGACCCTGCGGGGTCCCCCCTTCGGTCCGGCCGTGGCGAGCAGGGCAGGGTCGCCCGTCACGAGCGACGGTGGGGGACGCTGTTCGTCTCACCGTGGCTGATCGGGCTCACCGCGCTGTTCGCCTTCCCGCTGATCGCCTCGCTGGTGCTCAGCTTCACCGACTACCGGCTCGTGCCGCGCGAAGGCGAGGACGGTGGGTTGCACTTCACCGGCCTGGCCAACTGGCGCCGGCTGTTCAACGACCCGGAGGTGTCCAACGGGGCGTGGGTCACCGTCAAGTTCGCGGTGGTCTTCGTGCCCCTCATGCTCGCCGTGCCGCTGGCCGTCGCCTACCTGCTGACGGCCAAGCACCTGTGGTTCAAGCGTGTCTTCCGCACGCTGTTCTACCTGCCGACGATGGTGCCGTTCATCGCCTCGGTGATCGTCTGGCGCTTCTTCCTCAACAGCAAGTCGGGGTGGTTCTCCAAGCTGTTCGCCAACGTCGGCATCACCACCCCCGACTTCCTCAACGACCCGCAGTGGATCACGGCCGCGCTGTGGATGATCTCGCTGTGGGGCATCGGCAACGCGATGATCCTCAACATCGCCGCGCTCGACAGCGTGCCGAAGGACCTCTACGAAGCGGCGACGCTCGAAGGTGCCGGCAGCTGGCGGCTGTTCCGCGACATCACGATCCCGATGATCTCGCCGATCGTCTTCTACAACCTGGTGCTCACACTCGTCGCCGTCGGGCAGTACTTCGTCACCCCGTTCGCGCTCACCGAGGGCACCGGCGACCCCGACAAGTCGGCCCGCTTCTACACGCTGTACTTCTACCAACAGACGTTCTCGTACTTCGCCGCCGGCTACGGCTCGGCGCTGGCCTGGATGATGTTCCTCGTCATCTTCCTGCTGACCGGCGCCCTGTTCTGGTCCGCCAAGTACTGGGTCCACTATCAGTACGAGGAAAACTGATGGCAGTACGAGGAAAACTGATGTCGGCCAACCCGATCGCGGCGATGGTGCGGGCCCGCGAGCCCAAGGACCGCTTCCGCGACCTCGACAAGCGGACCAAGCGGTTCGTCGTCGGGGGCGCCGTCACGCTGTTGGCGGCGATCATCGTCTTCACCTACCTGCTGCCGCTCGTCTACATGACGCTCACCGCGGTGAAGACCGAGGACCAGTTGGCCAACGGACGCATCCTGCCGATGTCGCCCCAGACGGTGGAGATCGACGGCAAGGACGTCGAGATCTTCGAGGTGCCGATCGACGGCACGACGCGGTCGTTGGCGCTGGTCAAGCCGGGCCGGCAGCAGAGCACGTTCGTCGACCCGGACCAGCCCGGCACGCCGATCATCTGGCAGGGCAACTGGCGTACGCTCGAACAGTCGATGTCGCTCGAACCGCAGTTCGACAACTTCCCGACGGTCGCCGAGAAGATCGACTTCGCCAGGATGCTGCGCAACACGGCGGTGATCGCCGGCATCGGCATGGCCGGCACGGTGATCTCGTCGACGTTCGTGGCCTACGGCCTGTCGCGCTTCCGCATGCGGTTCAAGGGAGTCATCCTCGCCTCGCTGCTGGCGACGATCATCCTGCCCAGGTTCGTCACCCTGGTGCCGACGTACATCATGTACAACAAGCTCGGCTGGATCGGCACCTTCCTGCCGTTGACCGTGCCGCACTTCTTCGCCAACGCCTACAACGTGTTCCTGATGCGTCAGTTCTTCCTGACCATCCCGCGAGAGCTCGACGAGGCCGCCGCGATCGACGGGGCCGGGCCGCTGCGAACGCTGTTCACGGTGATCCTCCCCCAGGCCAAGGGTGCCGTGCTGGCCGTGGCCCTGTTCCACTTCTTCTACGCCTGGAACGACTTCCTCGAACCGCTCGTGTTCCTGCAGGGCAAGCAGAACCTGGTGCCGATCTCGGTCGGGCTGTACCAGTTCCTCAACATCTACGACACCAACATCCCGCTGGTGCAGGCCGGGGCGATCATGGCCATGGCGATCCCGATCCTCGTCTTCCTCCTGCTCCAGCGCGTGTTCCTCCGCGGCATCGACCTCTCCGGGTCGATCAAGTAGGCGGCGTTCGAGCGCCCGCGTCGCAACTCCCTTGCCGACGCGGGCGCCCGACGGCGCGGACCCGTTTGTGGCCGGGGCGGGCCGGGACCTACCCCAACCCATGCGCTGGCCGAGCGCAGCGAGCGCTCGGCCACGTTCGGTCCTGGTGAGGTGAGAGATGAGCGGCGTATGACCGCTCACACCTCATCGGACTCGGTCGGGGGCGGGTGAGGTGAGAGATGTGCGGCGCATGGGCACTCACCTCTCATCGGGCGCTCGCTCGCGTCGGAGCTCTGGTCGCTTGGGTGCGGAATTGGCGAGATGTCGTTGGTTTTGCGCCCATGCGGGGGGAAGTTGGACGCGCTTCGCACGGCCGGGGCGCACGGCTGTGACCTGCTCCGGAGCCGGAGATCCTTGACAAATATGGGGTTGCGGGCTTACCGTTCGCTCGCACTGAGCACCCGCCCGGCCGTCGCCGGAGGCGGTTGACGCTGGCCTGCCCGAACGGTAGGCTCGTCTGTTGCCGTGCGTCTCGTGTCCCGCTCCTGCTGTGCACCGTTGACTCGCCGCGCCCCCATGTCGATCCCGTCCCGCTCCGGGGTCGTCTCATTCCGTCAGGTCAAGGAGTAATCGTGGCTGCTCGTTCCGTGTCCCGTGAACGCTATTCGTTCGCCAACCTCGCCGAGCCGCTGGAGCTCCCCGACCTGATCGCGGTCCAGCGCGAGAGCTTCGAGTGGTTCCTCAACGAGGGCCTCGGCGAGACCTTCCGCGACATCTCGCCGATCAAGGACTTCAGCGAGGCGCTGCAGCTCGAGCTGGAGTTCCGCGCCGACGACGAAGAGCACAACCCCGGCCCGAAGTACTCGGCCGAGCACTGCCGCGAGCACGACCTCACCTACGCCACCCAGATCTACGTCGACGCCCGGTTCATGAACCGCAACACCGGCGAGATCAAGGAGCAGAACGTCTTCCTCGGCGACTTCCCGATGATGACGGAGAAGGGCACGTTCATCATCAACGGCACCGAGCGCGTCGTCGTGTCGCAGCTGGTCCGCAGCCCCGGCGTGATCTTCGAGCCGGGCGAGCGCTTCCGCCTGCGCAACCTCAGCAAGCACCAGCTCGTCAAGGGCACCATCCACCCCTACCGCGGTGAGTGGCTGGAGTTCGACGTCGAGCAGAAGCCGGGCAAGGACGTCACCGCCGGCACCCGCGTGGCCCGCAAGCGCCGCATGGGCATCTTCACCCTGCTGCGCGCCTGCGGCTACGACGAGGAGCACGCGCCCGGCTTCCTGGAGCGCTTCGTCGCCCACTTCGACTTCCTCGAGGGCCAGTGGGAGAAGGAGCGCCACGTCGCCCCGACCCAGAACGAGGCGCTCGTCGAGATCTACAAGCGTGCCCGCCCCGGCGAGCCGCCGACGGTCGAGTCCGCTCGTGCCTACTTCCGCAACGCGTTCTTCGAGAACCGTCGCTACGACCTGTCACGCGTCGGCCGCTACAAGCTCGACCGCAAGCTCGGCGGCGAGGTCGGCAAGCTCGACCAGCTGTTCGGCAAGGGCACCATCGAGCTCGGCAGCTTCTTCCGCACCGACGCCGACGCCGACCCGACCAAGCGCAGCCTGGCCAGCGACCCCGATGACACCGACGTGCTGCGTCCGAACGAGATCGTCGCCGCGATCAGCTACATGCTGCACCTCGTCAAGCAGGAGCCGGGCTACCGCCTCGACGACCAGGACCACTTCGCCAACCGCCGCATCCGCAGCGTGGGCGAGCTGATCCAGAACCAGGTGCGCATCGGCCTCAGCCGCATGGAGCGCGTGGTCCGCGAGCGCATGACCACCCAGGACGTCGAGGCCATCACCCCGACCACGCTGGTGAACATCCGCCCGGTCGTCGCCGCGATCAAGGAGTTCTTCGGAACCTCGCAGCTGTCGCAGTTCATGGACCAGGTGAACCCGTTGTCGGGCCTCACCCACCGTCGTCGCCTGTCGGCCCTCGGGCCGGGTGGCCTCAGCCGTGAGCGCGCCGGCTTCGAAGTCCGCGACGTCCACTTCAGCCACTACGGCCGGATGTGCCCGATCGAGACGCCGGAAGGTCCGAACATCGGCCTGATCGGCGCGCTCAGCACCTTCGCCCGCGTGAACCCGTACGGCTTCATCGAGACGCCGTACCGCGTGGTCAAGAACGGCAAGGTCTCCAACGAGATCCGCTACATGGCCGCCGACGAGGAAGAGAACTACGTCGTCGCCCAGGCCAACACCCCGATCAACGCCGACGGCACCTTCAAGGACGCTCGCGTCCTCGTGCGCCGCAGCCCGCAGGCGGCCAGCCTCGAGGACCTGCGCAAGATGCTGGAGGCGGAGAGCTTCTTCGGCGCCACCACCGACATCGCCTCGGTGCCGCCGGAAGAGGTCCAGCTGATGGACGTCAGCCCGAAGCAGATCGTCTCGGTCGCCACCGCGCTGATCCCCTTCCTCGAGCACGACGACGCCAACCGCGCCCTGATGGGCGCCAACATGCAGCGCCAGGCCGTGCCGCTGGTGCGCGCCGAGGCGCCGTACATCGGCACCGGCATCGAGGACCGCGCCGCTCGCGACGCAGCCGACCTGATCCAGGCCACCGGCGACGGCGACGTCGTCGAGGTCAGTGGTTCGGCGATCACGGTGAACTACAAGGAGGGCGGCAAGCGGGTCTACTCGCTCAGCAAGTTCCGCCGCAGCAACCAGGACACGTGCATCAACCACCGCGTCCGGGTGAAGGAAGGCGACAAGGTCGTCAAGGGCACGATCATCGCCGACGGCCCGAGCACCGATCACGGTGAGCTCGCTCTCGGCAAGAACCTGCTCGTCGCCCTGATGCCGTGGGAGGGCTACAACTTCGAGGACGCCATCATCCTCTCGGAGCGCCTGGTGAAAGACGACGTGCTCACGTCGATCCACATCCACGAGCACGAGGTCGACGCCCGCGACACCAAGCTCGGGCCGGAAGAGATCAGCCGGGACATCCCGAACCTCTCCGACGACATCCTGCGCGACCTCGACGACCGCGGCATCATCCGCGTCGGCGCCGAGGTCGGCCCCGGCGACGTGCTCGTCGGCAAGGTCACGCCCAAGGGCGAGACCGAGCTCACCCCGGAGGAGCGCCTGCTGCGCGCCATCTTCGGTGAGAAGGCCCGTGAGGTGCGCGACACCAGCCTCAAGGTGCCCCACGGTGAGAACGGCAAGGTCATCGACGTCAAGGTGTTCACCCGTGAGGACGGCCACGAGCTGCCCCCGGGCGTCAACCAGCTCGTCCGGGTCTACGTCGCCCAGAAGCGCAAGATCAGCGTCGGCGACAAGCTCGCGGGCCGCCACGGCAACAAGGGCGTCATCTCCAAGATCCTGCCGATCGAGGACATGCCGTACATGGAAGACGGCACGTCCGTCGACATCATCCTCAACCCGCTGGGCGTCCCGAGCCGGATGAACGTCGGTCAGGTGCTCGAAGCGCACCTCGGCTACGCCGCCCGCTGGGGCTGGACCGACGTCAAGAACGGTGGCAAGAAGATCGGCGACGAGCCGCTTCGTGGCACCGAGACCAAGACCCGCCCGAACACCAAGCCGAGCACGTTCATCGCCACCCCGGTGTTCGACGGTGCGCACTGGGACGAGGAGGCTGCCTCCGGCAAGCACCCGACCATCCAGAGCATCCTCGAGAACCTCAACCCGGAGAGCGTCGACGGCCGTCGCCTGATCCAGACCGACGGCAAGACCACGCTGTACAACGGTCGCACCGGCGACAAGTACGACAACCCGGTCACGGTCGGCTTCATGTACATCCTGAAGCTGGCCCACCTCGTCGACGACAAGATCCACGCCCGCTCCACCGGCCCGTACAGCATGATCACCCAGCAGCCGCTGGGCGGGAAGGCGCAGTTCGGTGGCCAGCGCTTCGGTGAGATGGAGGTGTGGGCCCTCGAGGCCTACGGCGCGGCGTACTGCTTGCAGGAGCTGCTGACCATCAAGTCCGACGACGTGCTCGGCCGCGTGAAGGTCTACGAGGCCATCGTCAAGGGCGAGAACATCCCCGAGCCGGGCATCCCGGAGAGCTTCAAGGTGCTCATGAAGGAGATGCAGGCCCTCTGCCTCAACGTGGAGGTCCTGGCCGACGACGGCTCCGAGATCGAGATGCGCGAGATGGACGAAGACGTCTTCCGCGCTGCCGAGGAACTGGGCATCGACATCAGCCGCAACGAGCGCGGCACCGACGAGGACGACCGCGAGCGCGAGGCCCGTCGGGCTTCCCGCACCAGCGGCTACTGAGCCTCACTGAACGACCAGACGACTGATACGAGACGACGAGAGAACGCGAGATCCCGATGCTTGATGTGAACATGTTCGACCAGTTGAAGATCGGGTTGGCCACGGCCGACCAGATCCGCCTGTGGTCGCACGGCGAGGTGAAGAAGCCCGAGACGATCAACTACCGCACGCTGCGTCCCGAGAAGGACGGCCTGTTCTGCGAGAAGATCTTCGGGCCGACGCGCGACTGGGAGTGCTACTGCGGCAAGTACAAGCGGGTGCGCTTCAAGGGCATCATCTGCGAGCGCTGTGGCGTCGAGGTCACCCGCTCCAAGGTGCGCCGTGAGCGCATGGGCCACATCGAGCTCAGCGCGCCCGTCGTGCACATCTGGTACCTCCGCGGCACGCGCAGCTGGTTGGCCTACCTCCTCGCCGGCATCGAGCCGAAGGAAGAGCTCAAGGCCAAGCAGCTGGAGAAGGTCATCTACTTCGCCGCCAACCTGGTCACCTGGGTCGACGAAGCAGCTCGTCACGAGAACCTGTCGAACCTCGAGGCCGAGTTCCTCGAAGAGCGCGACGCGATCCGCAAGGAGCTCGAGCTGGCGATCGACCGCCGCTACAAGGAGCTCGAGGACGAGGCAGTTCGCAGCGAGGCCGAAGGCGCCGACGCACGCAAGCTGAAGACGACCGCCGAGAAGGAGGTCACCGGCATCCGCGAGCGCTACGAGATGGAGCTCGACCTGCTGGCCCGCACGTGGGACGAGTTCAAGAGCCTGCACAGCCGTCTGATCATCGACGACGAGCTGCTGTGGCGCGAGCTGCGCGACCGCTACGGCGACTACTTCGAAGGCGGCACCGGTGCCGACGCGATCAAGGCGCTCATCGACCGCATCGACTTCGACGTCGAGGAGGAGAAGCTCCGCGACGCCATCGACCACAACGCCAGTGGCCGCAAGCCGCTGAGCGCGCAGCGTCGTCAGAAGGCCATCAAGCGCCTGAAGATCGTCGCCTCGTTCAACCAGCGCGACGAGCACGCTCGTCGTCTGAACGACCCGAAGGCGATGATCCTCGACGTCGTTCCGGTGATCCCGCCGGAGCTGCGCCCGATGGTGCAGCTCGACGGTGGCCGCTTCGCCACCAGCGACCTCACGACCTGTACCGCCGCGTCATCAACCGCAACAACCGCCTGAAGCGCCTGCTCGACCTCGGTGCCCCCGAGATCATCGTCAACAACGAGAAGCGCATGCTCCAGGAGGCCGTCGACGCGTTGTTCGACAACGGTCGTCGTGGCCGTCCCGTCACCGGCCCGGGCAACCGGCCGCTGAAGTCGCTGTCCGACATGCTGAAGGGCAAGCAGGGCCGGTTCCGTCAGAACCTGCTCGGCAAGCGCGTCGACTACTCGGGCCGTTCGGTCATCGTCTGCGGCCCGACGCTGCGCCTGCACCAGTGCGGTCTGCCCAAGCTGATGGCGCTCGAGCTGTTCAAGCCGTTCGTCATGAAGCGCCTGGTCGACCTCGAGCTGGCGCAGAACATCAAGAGCGCCAAGCGCATGGTCGAGCGTCGTCGCCCGCAGGTGTGGGACGTGCTGGAAGACGTCATCAAGGAACACCCGGTGATGCTCAACCGTGCACCCACCCTGCACCGCCTCGGCATCCAGGCCTTCGAGCCGGTGCTCGTCGAGGGCAAGGCCCTGCAGATCCACCCGTTGGTCTGCACCGCCTTCAACGCCGACTTCGACGGCGACCAGATGGCCATCCACGTGCCGCTGTCTGCCGAAGCGCAGGCCGAGGCCCGCGTGCTGATGCTCAGCGCCAACAACATCCTCTCGCCGGCCAGCGGTCGCCCGATCGTGACGCCGAGCCAGGACCTCATCATCGGTGGCTACTACCTCACCGAGCACGAGCCCGAAGGGCTCGGCGCGGGTCGCACGTTCCGCCACATGTGGGAGGTGCTGCGCGCGGTGGACGAGGGTTCGTTGAACCTGCACTCGCCGATCACGCTGCGCCGTCCGGCGATGGCTGACCGCCCTGCCGACACGTTCTCGACGACGGCTGGCCGTCTGCTGTTCGAGGAGGCCCTCCCGGCCGACTACACGCAGCGCTTCGGGCACGTCAACGACATCGTCAAGAAGCGTGAGATGGGCGTCATCGTGGAGCGCCTCAGCGACAACTACGCCAAGTCGGCCGTCGCCAACGCCCTCGATGCGATCAAGAACGTCTGCTACCGGTACGCCGCGCAGAGCGGTCTGACCGTGTCCATCGACGACGTCAAGACGCCGAAGGTGAAGGCTGAGATCCTCGACAAGCACGAGGCGCAGGCCGAGAAGGTCGAGAGCCAGTTCCGCCGCGGCATCATCACCGACGGCGAGCGCCGCCAGCAGGAGGTGCGCATCTGGACCGATGCCACCGCCGAGGTGCAGCGGGCGATGGAGCTGGAGTTCAAGGCCCAGCGGTTCAACCCGATCGACATGATGGTCGGCTCGGGCGCACGCGGGAACATGACCCAGATGCGCCAGATCGCCGGCATGCGCGGCCTCGTGGCAAACCCCCGTGGTGACATGATCCCGCGCCCGATCAAGAAGAACTTCCGTGAGGGCCTCGAGACGCTCGAGTATTTCATCGCCACCCCGGGCGCCCGCAAGGGCCTCGTCGACACCGCACTGCGCACCGCCGACTCGGGCTACCTCACCCGTCGACTGGTCGACGTCGCGCAGGAGCTGATCATCCGCGAGATCGACTGCGGGTCCAGCCTGGGCCTGTGGATCGAGCACGTCGCCCCCGACACCGCCAACCGGCGCAGCTACCTGGAGACCAAGCTCTTCGGGCGTTCGCTGTCGCAGGACGTGACGTTGTCGGACGGCACCGTCATCAAGCGCAACACGATCGTCGGCGACGACGAGATGGAAGCGCTGCGCGACGATCCGAAGATCGACCGCGTGCGCATCCGCTCCGTGCTGACGTGCGATGCCGAGCTCGGCATCTGCGCCCTGTGCTACGGCCGTTCGCTGGCCACCGGCAAGTCGATCGAGCTCGGTGAGGCCGTCGGCGTCATCGCCGCTCAGTCCATCGGCGAGCCCGGTACCCAGCTGACCATGCGCACCTTCCACACCGGTGGTGTGGCGGGCAAGGACATCGCCGGCGGTCTGCCTCGCGTCGTCGAGCTGTTCGAGGCTCGCACGCCTCGTGGCTCGGCCCGCCTGGCCAAGGCCGGTGGCGTCATCCGCATCGGCGAGGACGAGGGCAAGGGCATCCCGATCACCGTGGTCGACGACCAGGGTGACGAGCACGCCGTCGTGCTGCCCACCGGCAGCCGCCCGATCGTCACCGACGGTCAGGACGTCAAGGCCGGCGACCCGATCACCGACGGTCCCTTCGACCCGAAGGAGATCATGGAGATCAAGGGCATCCGCGAGACCCAGCTGTACCTCGTCGAAGAGGTCCAGAAGGTGTACCGCGACCAGGGTGTGTCGATCAGCGACAAGCACATCGAGCTGATCGTCCGCCAGATGACCCGCCGCATCGGCGTGCAGGAGCCGGGCGAGACCGGGTTCCTCCCCGGCGAGCGCGCCGACGCCAAGGTCTTCCGCGACACCAACAAGCGGATGGTCGAGGAGGGCAAGAAGCCCGCCGAAGGCCGTCCCGAGCTGATGGGCATCACCAAGGCCTCGCTGGCCACGGAGAGCTGGCTGTCGGCGGCGTCGTTCCAGGAGACCACGCGAGTGCTCACCGAAGCGGCCATCGACGGTCGCGGCGACAGCCTCGTGGGCCTCAAGGAGAACATCATCATCGGCAAGCTCATCCCGGCCGGTTCCGGCATGATGCGCTACCGCGAGTTCGACGTGAAGGCGCCGGACTACCAGCCGATGGCGTACTTCTCCAGCGACGCCGACGAGGATCCCGCTGCCTGGCTGAGCAACATCCACGGCACCTACTCCACCGACGGTGAAGTTCCCGCCGAGGCCTGACCGCCTCGTCCAGCTGTTGGGCCCGGGGGTCCGGCGCACGCTCACCGCGTGCCCGGGCCCCTGATCCCGTTTTGGGACTAGGTTCGCCTCGTGCTGCCGCAAGAGATCATCCGAGCCAAGCGCGACGGCAAGGTGCTGCCGGCCGCCGACATCGCCTCCTTCGTCGAGGGCATGGTGTCCGGCGCGGTCACCGAAGGCCAGGCTGCCGCGTTCGCGATGGCGGTGTACTTCCGCGGGCTGAACATCGACGAGCGGGTGGCGTTGACGCGGGCGATGACTGCCAGTGGCGCGCAGCTGCAGTGGGATCTGCCGGGCCCGGTGCTCGACAAGCACTCCACCGGCGGTGTCGGCGACACGGTGAGCCTGATGCTGGCGCCGGTGGTCGCCGCGTGCGGTGGTTTCGTGCCGATGATCTCCGGTCGCGGCCTCGGTCACACGGGCGGCACCTACGACAAGTTCGAGTCCATCCGCGGCTACGTCGCCGCACCGACGATGGCCAAGTTCCGCAAGGTCGTTGCCGAGGTCGGCTGCGCGATCATCGGCCAGACACCCGACCTCGCGCCGGCCGACAAGCGCCTCTACGGGATCCGCGACGTCACGGCCACCGTCGAGAGCATCGGGCTGATCACCGCCTCGATCCTCTCCAAGAAGCTGGCTGCCGGGCTCGACGGCCTGGCGATGGACGTCAAGGTCGGCAACGGCGCGTTCATGACGTCGATGGCGGACGCACGCGAACTGGCGTCGAGCATCGTCACCGTCGCCACGGGCGCGGGCGTGCCGGCCACCGCGCTGCTGACCGACATGGACCAGCCGCTGGCGTCCGTGGCGGGCAACGCGCTGGAGGTCGCCTACGCGGTCGACTACCTCACCGGAGCGTCACGCCAGCCGCGGATGCACGAGGTGGTGCTGGCGCTGGGGGCGGAGATGCTCGTGCTCGGCAAGTTGGCCCGCACGACCAAGGTCGCTCGCCAGTCGTTGCAACGGGCGCTGGATTCCGGTGCGGCTGCGGAACGCTTCGAGCGGATGGTCGCCGCTCTCGGTGGCGGTCGGTCGATCCTGACCAAGCCGTGGAAGGTGATGGAGGTCGCCCCGGTTCGCCTGGCGGTCATGGCGGCCAAGCCCGGCGTGGTCACCGCCATCGACACGAGGGCCGTCGGCATGGTGGTCGTCGCCCTCGGCGGCGGGCGCACCCGGCCGCAGGATCCGGTCGACCACGCGGTCGGGCTCACCGGACTCGCCGCGCTCGGCGACACGATGAGCTCCGACGTGCCGTTGGCGATGGTGCATGCCCGCAGCGAAGCGGCTGCCACCGAAGCCGCTGCGCAGGTGCTGGCCGCGTACCGGATCGGCCGGTCGGGACGGGAGCCGGGCCCCGTGGTGCGCGAGCGGGTGACGAGCTGATGGCGGGCGACCGTACGCCCGGCGGCGACGTGGCGATGGCCCGACGGATCATCGGGCTGATCGACCTCACCGACCTCACCGACGACTGCACGCCGGAGGCCATCGACCGGTTGTGTTCGGCGGCGATCACCCCGTTCGGCAACGTGCCCGCGGTGTGCGTGTGGCCGGCTTTCGTCGGCCAGGCCAAGCGCCTGCTGCAGGCGCGGCGTGTGCTGGTTGCGACGGTGGTCAACTTCCCCGCGGGTGGCACCGACGTCGGGGCGACGGTGGCCGAGACGGTGGAGGCGCTCCACGACGGCGCCGACGAGATCGACGTCGTCATCCCGTACCACGCGCTGCTCGCCGGTGAGTCCCAGGAGGTCGGCCGGATGGTCGGCGCGGTGAAGTCCGCGGCCGGCGACCTGCACGTGAAGGCGATCCTCGAGACCGGCGAGCTGCCCGATCAGACGTGGGTGGCGTTGGCCGCCGAGCTGGCCATCGACGCCGGCGCCGACTTCGTCAAGACGTCGACCGGCAAGTCGCCCGTGTCGGCGACGCCTGAGGCGGCGCACACGATGCTCGAGGTGATCAAGGCGTCGGGCCGAGCGGTCGGGCTGAAGCCGTCCGGAGGGATCCGCACCGTCGCCGACGCGACGACCTACCTCGCCCTCGCCGATTCGGTGATGGGCAAGCAGTGGGCGACGTCGTCGACGTTCCGGTTCGGTGCCAGCGGCCTGCTCGGCGCTGCGCTCGACGAGGTGCGCGCCGGCTGACGCTGTCGGGGTCAGATCGTGGGCGGCGGCAGCGGCGTGCCGGCTGCCGGTGCGGGCAACGCCGCATCAGCGGCGGCGATGTCCTTGTGGAACCGCTTGTGGATGTAGAGGCGCTCGCCGAGCGTCTCGCTCCGCCACCACAGCCCGGACGCCGGTCCGATGCGGGTGGCGCGCGGCAGGCTGCGCACCAGTTGCTTGGGCGTGCCCATGGCGAACTTCCCGGTGTTGAACACGGCGATGCGCCGATCGGTGACGACCACGCAGCGGTAGGAGTTCTTGAACAGCACGATGAGCCAGCTCAACAACGCCCAGTACTGGCTGAACGTCTGTGCCGCGAACGCCTGCTGGATCTGTTCGCCCGGCTCGAGGAACGACTGGGCGTTGGCAGCGATCTTGTCCCGAATGGCCAGCGGCATCGCCGAAACGTAGCGCACGGGCGTCGCGACCTGGGGGAGCGGGTTGCCAGCCCTCGTCGCGCACCTCTAACATTGCAGGGTCCTGTGCGCCGCCACCCCTGTGGAGCGGTGGTGCGCTCGGTCCAAGATCGCAGCCTCACAAAAGAAACCGGTAGACGCGTGCCCACCATTCAGCAGCTGGTCCGTCAGGGTCGCAGCACGAAGTTCTCGAAGACCAAGACCCCGGCCCTGAAGGGCTCGCCGCAGCGCCGCGGTGTGTGCACCCGCGTCTACACGAACACCCCGAAGAAGCCGAACTCGGCGCTTCGCAAGGTCGCCCGCGTCCGCCTCACCAGCGGCGTCGAAGTCACCGCCTACATCCCGGGCGAAGGCCACAACCTGCAGGAGCACTCGATCGTGCTGGTGCGTGGCGGTCGCGTCCGCGACCTGCCGGGTGTGCGTTACAAGATCATCCGTGGCGCGCTCGACGCAGCCGGCGTGAAGAACCGCAAGCAAGCCCGCAGCCGTTATGGCGCCAAGGCCGCGAAGTAAGGAACGAAGATGCCCCGCAAAGGTCCCGCCCAGCGCCGCGAGCTCCATCCGGATCCGATCTACCGTTCACTGCTCGTCACGCAGATCGTCAACAAGGTGATGCTGCATGGCAAGCGCTCCATCGCCGAGAAGATCGTCTACGACGCGCTGAAGATCGTCGAAGAGAAGTCCGGCGCCGAGCCGATCGCCAGCCTGAAGCGGGCGGTCGACAACATCAAGCCGCCGCTCGAGGTCAAGAGCCGCCGCGTCGGTGGCGCGACGTACCAGGTGCCGATGGAGGTGCGCCCGCGTCGTGCGGCCACGCTGTCCATCCGGTGGCTGGTCGACTTCAGCCGTGCCCGCCGCGAGAAGACGATGGCCGAGCGCCTCGCCGCCGAGCTGCTCGACGCCTCGAACGGCCTCGGCGCATCGATCAAGCGTCGCGACGACATGCAGAAGATGGCCGAGAGCAACCGCGCCTTCGCCCACTATCGCTGGTGAGTACCTGGCGCTGGTGAGCTCCTGGCGCTGGTGAGCGCCGGAAGCTGACCTGAACGGCCCGCCTCACGGCGGGTCGTTTGCTTTTTCGGCCCTCATCGTTCGCTCACACTCTGCGCCGAAGCCGATCACATCTCGGGCGCACGATCACCCTCCACCAGCGGCCGCTCGGCCGCAGTCGAAGGGAGAACGAGATGAAGCGATCGATCACGGCCATGGCCGCAGGCGCGGTGCTGTCGTGCGCCATGCTGTCGTCCGCCATGACGGTGCCGGCGTTCGCCGCCGGTTCCACATCGGGGAGCGGCAGCGGTGCACTGGCGGCGAGGGGTTCGGGGACCGCGCAGATCAGCGGGGACGTCGACGCGATGCGCATCACCGGTCGGGGTGTCCTGGTGGTCGTCGACCGCGCGGGCGACGCGGTCGTCACCGTCAGCGGCACCGGTGCGAAGCGCAGCGTCACCAAGGACGGCGTGACGACGCACACCTACGCCGGCTTCCACGGCGCCGCGCGCATCAGCGGTAGTGACGTCACCGTCCGCCTCGTCGGCACCAACGTCACCCTCGTGGCCACCGGTGACGGTTCGTTCCGGCTCACCGGCACGGGCGTCTACGACACCAAGCCCACTGCAGCGGGCGGCGAAGGCACGTGGAAGGGAGCACTCGTCTCGTTGTGAGCCGGGTTCCCGGCATTTCGTTCGCGGGCTCGGGCGACACACGTCACGTCCGGGCTCGCGTTCGAGACGCGGGCCGAGTGCTAAGAAAGGGTCTCGACCAAGATCACCAGCAACGCCAGCAAGACCAGCGTCGTCGTGCCGGCCCAGGAGTCGGCTGCGACGCCTCGATGCCCACGGAGGGGCGCGATCTGCGATCGAATCGGTCGTCGGATGATGTGTCTTCCGTGCATGGTCACCCCCCGGTGCGTGCTTCATTCGTTGACGGCTTCACAGTAATTCCCAATTCGGGGGAATCCATACATGGTCTTGAGAATTCCTTGACGTTTTCTTTTCGTCGTTGCATCAGCGATGAGCTGGTGCAATCGCGTCAAGCGGGGTGGTGCGGCAGGCCCGGCAGGAAGCCGGCGAGCAGCCGGCGCAGGTTGCGCTCGAAGCGGCCGGTGTCGCGCGCATGGTGGTGGATGGACGTCCACACCGTGTCGAGACCGTGTTCGGTGGTGAGCGCGCTCAGGCTGGGGTACTCGCCGGTGGTGATCAGGTCGCCGACGTAGGCGACGGTCGGATCGTCGAAGATCAGCTCGCCGTCGGTGAGGTTGTTGCGCTCGTGGGTGCAGAACCCGAAGACGTACTCGTCGACCGCCATGATCAGATCGAGCCGGTCCTGCAGCGTGCCGGGGAACGATGTCGCGGCCTGCATCGACTGATCGAAGTGGCGCACGCTGTTGGGTCCGATCGGCGGGTCGTCGTTGATCTGCAGGATCCACGGGTGGCGACGCAGCGAGTCGCGTGACCGGGTGGCGATCTCCACCATCGCATCGCGCCAGTCGGCGGGCAGTCGGCGGCCGGCCGGCAGCACGACCTCGCCCATGATCGTGTCGAAGACGAGCGTGAGGAGCTCGTCCTTCGTGCGCACGTAGTGGTACAGCGTCATCGTGCCGGCGTCGAGCTCCGCGGCCAGCCGGCGCATCGACAGCGCGTCGATGCCCTCCACGTCGGCGATGCGCACCGCGGCAGCGGCGATCTGCTCACGGGTGAAGCGCGGACGGCGCGGGGTGGGCTCGACGCGGGTCCAGACGTCCAGCGCATCGAGGTGGGCGGCCAGGCGTTCGAGGCCTTCGACGTGCTTGGCCGCCTTGGCCTTCACCTTGTCCGCGTGCTTGGCGGCGTGCTCGGCCAGCTTCTCCGTCGCCGCGTCGACGACGATCTGCGACAGGACGGAGCGATCGAGCGAATTCCTTCCCGACGATTTCTTGGTTGCCACGTCGTACAGCGTACTGCTAATGTTCGTCGTACTATGTACGAAGAACAAGTACGCGAGACGACGGGGACGAAGTCGGCGTCCGGAGTGGTGGCGACGGGGCTCGGCAAGCGCTTCGGCGACCTGTGGGCGCTGCGCGACCTGCACCTGGAGGTCGCACCCGGCACGGTGCTCGGCCTGCTCGGGCACAACGGTGCCGGCAAGACGACCGCCATTCGCATCCTCACCACCCTCTCCAAGCCGACGGAGGGCCACGCCACGGTGGCCGGGTTCGACGTCGAGCGCGACGCGAGCGCCGTCCGCCGGCGCATCGGCGTCGCCTCGCAGCAGGCCACGGTCGACGGGTTGATGTCCGCGCGTCTCAACCTGGAGATGGTCGGCCGGCTGCACGGCTTGTCCAAGGCGCAGGCGCGCTCGCGGTCCGACGAGCTGCTCGAGCGGCTCGACCTCACCGACGCGTCCTCCAAGCTGGTGAAGACGTTCTCCGGTGGCATGCGCCGCCGGCTCGACCTGGCCGCCAGCCTGGTCGCTGCGCCCGAGGTCCTCTTCCTCGACGAGCCGACGACCGGCCTCGATCCGCGCAGTCGCAACGACCTGTGGCAGATGCTGCGCGACCTCGTTCGTGAGGGCACCACCGTCATACTCACCACGCAGTACCTCGAGGAGGCCGACCGGCTGGCCGACGACATCGTCGTGCTCGACCACGGTCGCACCGTCGCCCACGGCACGCCCGCCGAGCTCAAGTCGCGCATCGGCGACGATCGCATCGACGTCACGGTCGCATCGCACGGCGACCTGGTCGCTGCGGCCGGCGCGCTGGCCGCGTTCACGTCCAACGATGCGACGTTCGACGAGGACGTGCTGATGGTCACCGCGCCGGTGGTCGCCGGCACGAAGCTGATCGACGTCGTGCGCGCCCTCGACGAGGCAGGCGTCGAAGCGATCGACCTCAACCGCCGTCAAGCGACGCTCGACGACGTCTTCCTCACCCTCACGTCCGGATCCCCCGTGCCGCCCGACTCGCAGGAGCTTGCAACCGCATGAGCACCACCCAGACCACGCAGGTCGACGGCATCGCGCCGAACCCTGCACCGAGCCCGCACGGCGCGACCGACCATCGGTCCGGTCGTGCCAGTTCCGCGTCGCTGTGGACGGAGACGATGGTCTACGCCCGGCGCAACATCGAGCACATCCGTCAGATCCCGGAGAAGCTGCTCGACGTGACGGTGCAGCCGTTGATGTTCGTCGTCCTGTTCGCCTACGTGTTCGGTGGGGCGATCAGCGTCGGCGGCGGCAACTACCGCGAGTACCTCATCGGCGGCATTCTCATCCAGTCCCTGACGTTCGGGCTCGTCGGTCCGGCGACGGCGATCGCCACCGACCTCAACGAGGGTGTCATCGACCGCTTCCGATCGTTGCCGTCGCGGCGATCGGCCTACCTCCTCGGTCACTACGTGGCCGAGCTCGGCGGGATGATCATGGCGATCGTCGTGCTGCTGAGCGCCGGGCTGATCGTCGGTTGGCGCACCCACGCCGACGTGCTGCACGTCGTCGAGGCGATCCTGCTGCTGCTGGCCTTCGCCTCGGCGATGATCTGGGTCGGCACCTACGTCGGGATGCTCGTGCGTTCACCGGATGCGGTGATGGGCATCGCCTTCGTGATGGTCTTCCCGTTGACCTTCCTCAGCAACGCCTTCGTGCCGATCAACACGCTGCCCAACGTGCTGCAGTGGATCGCCTCGGTCAACCCGGTCAGCGTGGTGGTCGCCGCGGTGCGCACGCTGTTCGGCAACCCGCTGTCGCCGATCGCCAAGGACATCTGGCCGATGGAGCACCCCGTGGCCGCCGCATGGTTGTACACCGTCGTCGTCCTGGTCATCGCCGTTCCCATGGCCCTGCGCCGCTACAAGGTCCGCACCACGGACTAGTCGCTCGCCCGAGCGACACGGAGCCATCCGATCGAGTACCGAGCGCGCGGCTGGCGCGCGTTCAGTACTCGGGTGGGTCCCGATCGAGTACCGAGCGCGCGGCTGGCGCGCGTTCAGTACTCGGGTGACGCGCTCGAGTACCGAGCGCGCGGCTGGCGCGCGTTCAGTACTCGGGTGGGTCCCGATCGAGTATCGAGCGCGCGGCTGGCGCGCGTTCAGTACTCGGGTGGGTCCCGATCGAGTATCGAGCGCGCGGCTGGCGCGCGTTCAGTACTCGGGTGGGTCCCGATCGAGTATCGAGCGCGCGGCTGGCGCGCGTTCAGTACTCGGGTGGGTCCCGATCGAGTATCGAGCGCGCGGCTGGCGCGCGTTCAGTACTCGGGTGGGTCCCGATCGAGTATCGAGCGCGCGGCTGGCGCGCGTTCAGTACTCGGGTGACGCGCTCGTTCAGTCGGTGTAGCGGCGGACGGTGGGCTTCTTGCCCTTCAGCGTCGTGGTGCGCAGTGCGTTGATCACGTCGTCGACCCGGTTGTCGGGGACGCCGACGATGGAGAACTTCTCGGTGATCTTGATCGGGCCGATCTCGCGGCCGACGAGGTTGGTCTCGTTGGCGATCGCGCCGACGAGGTCGCCGGGGCGGATGCCGGCCTTGCGGCCGAGGCTGATGTAGAGGAAGCCGGTGGCCTCCTTGTCGCTGCGGTGGCCCTTGGCGCCCTTGCCGCGATCGCGGTCGTTGCCACGATCGGGGCGATCGCCGCGATCCGCGCGCTGGACCCGATGGGTGAGATCGGGGATCTCGGCCTCGTCGACGACGGCGCCGCCCGCCGCGTGGGCCATCTTCAACGCGGCCAGCGCGATGTCGCGAAGGCTGTGCTGCTCCTCGAGCGTCGCCAGGATCTCGGCGTACTCGTCGAGGTCTTCGGCGGCGAGCGATTGACGCACCGAGTCGGTGGTCTGCGACACCTGCACCTTGCGCAGGTCGGCAACGCTGGGCACCCGCTCGATGGCGATGTGCTGCTTGGTCAACCGCTCGATGTTGTCGAGCAGGCGCTGCTCGCGCGGCTCGGCGAGGGTGATGGCAACGCCCTCGCGTCCGGCGCGACCGACGCGGCCGATGCGGTGCACGTAGCTCTCCGCAGCCGAGGGCACGTCGTAGTTGACGACGTGGGTGAGCGTGTCGACGTCGAGGCCGCGGGCGGCGACGTCGGTGGCGACGAGCAGCTCGGCGGTGCCATCGCGCAGACGACCCATGACGCGGTCGCGCTGAACCTGGTCCATCCCGCCGTGCAACGCCTCGGCGCGGTAGCCGCGGGCGTTCATCGTCTCGGTCAGCTGATCGACCTCGGTGCGCGTCCGGCAGAACACCAGCGCGGCACGCGGTGCCTCGATGTCCAGGATCCGTCCGAGCGCCGCCGGCTTGTGGGCCCGCTGGACGATGTAGACGCTCTGACGGATCAGGAGCTTGTCGGCCTTCGTCTCGCCGCGGCCGATCTCGATGCGGATCGGGTTCTTCTGGTGCTTCTTGGCGATGGCGTTGATGCGCGGCGGCATCGTCGCCGAGAACAGCACCGTCTGGTGCGGCTGGCTGATCGTGTCGAGGATCGCCTCGATCTCGTCGGCGAAGCCCATGTCGAGCATCTCGTCGGCCTCGTCGAGGATGACGGTGCGCACGGCGTCGAGCGGCAGCGAGCCGCGACCGATGTGGTCGAGCGCGCGGCCCGGCGTGGCGACCACCACGTGCACGCCGCGGTCGAGCGCCTGGAGCTGGCGGTAGATCGGCTGGCCGCCGTAGATCGCCAGTGCCTTCGCTCCGAGCTCCTTGCCGTAGCGGAAGAACGCTTCGCCGACCTGCACGGCCAGCTCGCGGGTGGGCACCAGCACGAGCACGACCGGACGGACCGGTGCCTTCAGGTCGATGGCCTGCAACGCCGGCAGGGCGAACGCCGCGGTCTTGCCGGTGCCGGTGGCCGCCTGGCCCAACAGGTCGCGGCCGGTCAGCAGGTGGGGGATCGTTTCGCGCTGGATCGGCGTCGGCTCTTCGTAGCCGAGCTCGGTGAGCGCGTTCAGCAGCTCGGGACGCAGGCCGAGCGCAGCGAACCCGGACTCCGCCTCGGGTTCGAATGCGACCGGCTCGTCGACCGGTTCATCGATGACGGGTTCGTCGATGACGGGTTCGTCGATCGTCTCGTCGACGGGTTCAGCGACGATGGTCTCGCTGACGGGTTCGGTGGCGGGGCCATCGCCGTCCTCGGCCGGGGCCTGGTCGTCGTGATCGTTCGGTTGTTCGTACATCGTCTGCGCTCTCGGAAAAAGGGGACCGCTCAACGATACGGCGGCGCAGCGTTGATCAGCGCCGCCGCCCGCTCGTGGGGTGGGACGTAGTGGAAGCGGGCCAACCAGAAGCGCACCATCGGCCCCATCGCCAGGAGGAAGACCACGGTGCCGATGCCGACCGCGCCACCCAGCGCGACACCCACGGCGAGGGGCACGCCGTCGCTGACGATGCGCGACGGGATCACGCCCCAGTGGTGACGCATCAGTCCGAGCATCACGGCCTCGGTGGGTCCGACGCCGAGGTCGACCGTGATCACCACGCTGACGGAGAAGCCGATGATCAGCACGCCGGCGACGAGGTACCCGAAGCGAGGCAGCAGCGCTTCGTGCCGAGGCAGCAGGTCGAGCGCGAGGTTGATCATCGGGCCGATGACGAACGTGCCGACGAACGTGGCCGGGCCCGGTCGCCAGCCGAGGATCATGCCGGCGGCGAAGAAGACCAGCGAGTCGATGACGTACCAGACGCCGAAGCTGAGCCCGAAGCGTTCGTGGGCGCCGGTGTTGAGGACGTCGAACGGGGCGACGCCGAGGTCGGACCGCAGCAGCAGACCGACGCCGATTGCGACGAGCACCCACGAGTACGCCAACCGACCGAGGCGAGTGGCGATGGTCAGCGGGTGGTCCTGGAACACGTGAGAGCACGGTATCCGTTCATGCTCGGGCTCGCTGCGCTCGCCTGCCGTGCTCGCTCGCTGCGCTCGCTCACCCGAGCTCCAGAACCCAGACGCGTCTCACGACGCCGGGATTCTCCTAACGTTGTTTCCATGTGCCGCAACATCACGACGCTGCGCGGGTTGCAACCGCACGCGACGCCCACGGAGATCGAGGCAGCAGCCCGGCAGTACGTCCGCAAGATCAGCGGCGTGCAGTCGACCTCTGCTGCCACCGAGGACGCCTTCGAGCGGGCCGTGCGCACGATCACCGAAGCCAGCTCCCTGCTGCTCGCTCAGCTGCCGCCGCGCAAGACCCCGCCGCCCACGCTCCCACCGCTGCGCCGGATCGCCGCCCGGTCCGCGTCCTGAGCTCACGTCGGGCCCCGCTTCGCGGCGCGATCGCGCTGGCGCTGGCCGCAGCGCTGACGTCGTCGTGCACCTCCACCAACGGTGACGCGGCGGGCGACAGCGTCCAGCCTGCGCCGTCGACGTCGCTCGTGGTCCTCACGCCGCCATCGACGAGCCTGTTCGTCCAACCGTCGGAGGATCGCCCGTCGGCGGCCGTCAAGCAGTGCATGGACTTCATCGTGCTGTCCGCGTCGATCGGCGACCCCGAGTTCCAGCTGCGCTGGATCGCCGTTGGCCAGGACCTCGACCGGCTGCGCGACGAGTGCGAGCGAGCCGAGGCCGACGAGCCGCTGCTGTTCGCCGACTGGGTGGCTCGCTTCGCCTTGGCCAAGGCGTTCCTCGAAGGTGGCGCACCGCCGAGCCTGCCGGTCGGCGAGACGACCACCAGCGTCTCGACCTGACCCCGATCCTGGGGCGCTTCGGCGGCTGCCGACGAGTACGGACCGCAGCTGTTGGCCGATAGCATTGAACACCGTGCCTGCGGCCACTTTTGGCTCAGGACATCCGACGACGTAGAGGAAGAGAACAGAGATGGCGAAGCGCGAATTCCCCCTGGAGCGCACCCGCAACATCGGGATCATGGCCCACATCGACGCGGGCAAGACCACGACCACCGAGCGCATCCTCTACTACACCGGCAAGAGCTACAAGATCGGTGAGGTCCACGACGGCGCCGCCACCATGGACCACATGGCCCAGGAGCAGGAGCGCGGCATCACCATCACGTCCGCTGCCACCACGTGCATCTGGAACAACCACCGCATCAACATCATCGACACGCCGGGTCACGTCGACTTCACCATCGAGGTCGAGCGTTCGCTGCGCGTCCTCGACGGCGCCGTCACGGTGTTCGACTCGGTGGCCGGCGTGGAGCCGCAGACCGAGACGGTGTGGCGCCAGGCCAACAAGTACAAGGTCCCGCGCATGTGCTTCGTCAACAAGATGGACCGCATCGGTGCCGACTTCTACCGCACGGTGGACATGGTCAAGACCCGCCTCGAGGCCACGCCCGCGGTGCTGCACCTGCCGATCGGCGCCGGCGGCCCGGAGAGCAACAAGCCGTTCATCGGCCTCATCGACCTCGTCAAGATGAAGGCCCTCATCTGGCGCGACGAGGAGCTCGGCGCGAAGTGGGACGAGGTCGACATCCCGGCCGACATGGCCGAGCAGGCCGCGGAGTACCGCGAGGAGCTGCTGGAGACGATCGCCACGAGCGACGACCACCTGATGGAGAAGTACCTCGCCGGTGAGGACCTCACGGAGGCGGAGATCAAGGTCGCCATCCGCAAGGGCACCCTGGCGTTCGACTTCGTCCCGATCCTGTGCGGCTCGGCGTTCAAGAACAAGGGCGTCCAGCCGATGCTCGACGCGGTCATCGACTTCCTGCCGAGCCCGCTCGACATCCCGCCGACGCAGGGCACCAAGCCCAACCACGAGGAGGAGATCCTCGAGCGCAAGGCATCCGAGAGCGAGCCGTTCGCCGCGCTGGCCTTCAAGATCGTCGCCGACCCGTTCGGCAAGCTGACCTACTTCCGCGTCTACTCGGGGTCGATCAACAAGGGCGACGAGGTCTACAACTCCACCAAGGAGCGTCGTGAGCGCCTCGGCCGCATCCTGCTCATGCACGCCAACCAGCGTGAGGACCTCGACGTGGCCATGGCCGGCGACATCGTTGCCGGGCTCGGCTTCAAGGACACGACCACGGGCGACACGCTCTGCGATCGCACCAACCCGATCATCCTCGAGCGGATGATCTTCCCGGAGCCCGTCATCCACGTGGCCATCGAGCCGAAGACGAAGGACGACCAGGACAAGCTCGGCAAGGCGCTGAAGTCGCTGTCCGACGAGGACCCGACCTTCCGCGTGCGCTCCGACGAGGAGACCGGCCAGACCGTCATCTCCGGCATGGGCGAGCTCCACCTCGAGATCCTCGTCGACCGCATGATGCGCGAGTTCGGCGTCGTCGCCACCGTCGGCAAGCCGCAGGTGGCCTACCGCGAGACGATCACCAAGATCGTCGAGTCGGTCGAGTACCGGCACATCAAGCAGTCCGGTGGCTCCGGTCAGTTCGCCGTCGTCAAGATCACGCTCGAGCCGAACCCGGGCAAGGGCTACGAGTTCGTCGACAAGATCAGCGGTGGTCGCATCCCGCGTGAGTACATCAACCCGACCAACCAGGGCATGCAGAGCGCGCTGGACTCGGGCGTGCTCGCCGGCTACCCGACCGTGGACGTCAAGGCCATCCTCGTCGACGGCCAGTACCACGACGTCGACTCCTCCGAGATGGCGTTCAAGATCGCCGGTCAGATGGCGTTCAAGAAGGCTGCCGAGATGGCCCGCCCCGTGCTGCTCGAGCCGATCATGGCCGTCGAGGTCGTCACCCCCGACGACTACATGGGCGACGTCATGGGCGACCTGTCGTCGCGTCGTGGCCGCATCGAAGGCATGGAGGCCCGCGGCAACACGCAGGTCATCCGGGCCCAGATCCCGCTCAGCGAGATGTTCGGCTACTCCACCGACCTGCGTTCGCGCACCCAGGGTCGGGCCACCTACACGATGCAGTTCGCCGTGTACGCGGAGGTTCCGCCGAACATCGCCACCGACATCATCAAGCGCGTCCGCGGGGAGTAGTCACCACGGCGAGCTCGCTCGCTGTCGGGGTGTGGCTCGCCACACCCCGGTCCACCCGGTAGCGCCCTCGTGGCGGATCACGATGTCCGTCATCGTGGTCGCATGATCAACACACGTGCACGATGGACGGCGGTCGCCTGTGCGGCCGGCCTGATGCTGGTCGCCTCCTGCGGCTCCGACGAGGACAAGGGGGCAGCTCTGCGCAAGACGGATGGGTTCTGCGACCGGTACCTGCCGACGATGGACGCGCTCTTCAACGCCGAGGAACCGGCCGAGGACCTCTCCGACGCCGAGCTGGTCGAGTTCAACAAGACCTCGTACGCGGCGCAGAGCGCGGCGTGGAACGAGCTGATCGAGGTGACGCCCTCCAATGCTCGCGCCGGCGCCAAGCCGCTCACCGACGCGCTGGCGGAGATCGCCACGACGGGCGATGACAGCTTCATCGACAACGGCATGGTCGCCTTCGACTACCTCGGCGCGGTACACGCAGTCGCCCACGAGAACTGCGGTTACGAGCAGGTCGCGGTGACGCTGAAGGACTATGCCTTCGAGGGCATCCCGGCAACGGTGAAGGCCGGAACGGTGAGCTTCCGCGTCGACAACACCAGCGACAAGGAGCAGCACGAGATGTTGCTGCTGCGCTACAACGACGGCGTCGCGACGCCGATCGACGAGCTGCTGGCGCAGGGCGATGCAGCTTTCGCGTCGGTCAACTTCGCCGGAATCGCCGGGGCATCGGCGGGCAAGCAGTCCGGGTTCGTCGGCGAGCTGACGCCGGGTCACTACGCAGTGGTCTGCTTCCTCCCCGTCGACGGCAACGAGGACAACGCTCCCCACGCCATGCAAGGCATGACCAAGGAGTTCGATGTGACGTGATGCTCCGTGCTCGCTGAGCTCGAACTGGATGTCTGGTGCGCGGCAGGGCCGCGTGACAGACATCCAGTTCTTGCGTTGTCAGGTGTGGCGTTCGACCGACGCTGCGGCGTGCCATCCGGACATGCCGTGCACGCCAGGGCCGGGCGCGGTGGACTGCGAGCAGAGCCACACGCCGGGCACGCGCGTGCGGTACGGATCGAGTGCGAGCCGGGGGCGGGCAACGGTCTGCCACGGGGTGAGTGCACCGCCGGCGATGTCGCCGCCGACGTAGCCGGCGTTGTATGCCTCGTATCCCGGGGCGGTGGTGACCAGACGTTCGACGACGAGATCGCGCCAGCCCGGGGCGAAGCGATCGAACTGGGCTTCGATGCCGGCCGTGGCGGACTCGTCGGCGCACCCGTTGGGCACGTGGCGGTAGGCCCACAGCACGTGCTGACCCGCCGGAGCGCGTGACGGATCGACGACCGAGGGCTGGGTGACGAGCACGTACGGGTCGGCGGGCAGCTCGCCGCGCGCCGTGCGCCGCTCGGCGTCGGCGATGCGCGGCAGCTCACCACCGAGGTGGACGGTGCCCGCCTGGCGGCAGACCTCGGCGCGCCACGGCATCGGCGCGCTGAGCACCAGGTCGAGCTTCCACGCAGCCACACCGTGCTTCCACCGCGGCGCGTCGCGGCCGGCCATCCGGGCGAACTGACCGGGCGTCACGTCGAGCATGGTCGCCGTGGCGCTGGGGAGATCGGTGAGATGGTCGACGCGGTGGTCGCACACGATCTCGCCGCCGGCCGAGCGGATCACCTCGGCGAGCGCGTCGACGATCGACTGGCTGCCGCCCGCGGCCACGGGCATGCCCGCACCGTGCGCGGCGGCGGCCATCGCCAGACCGACACCGCCAGTGGTCAGCGAACCGAGCGACGTGCCGCTGTGCGCGGCGAGCCCGCCGAGCAGTGCACGCGCCTCGCGCGTTCGGAACAGGCGGGTGGCGAGCATCGCCGGCTGACCGGCCACCAGACCGAAGCGCGTCATCTGCACGGGGTGGTGGACGAGCGCATCGAGCACCGGCCCCATCACGAGGTGGCGCAAGCGATCCCAGTCGGCGCCGCGCCGGCCGACGGTGGTCCGCCACCGGTCGCCGTCCGCCCCGAGGCCGGCAACGGTGGCGTCGACGTCGTGGTGCAGCGCGGCCGCCGACCCGTCGTCGAACGGGTGCGCCAGCGCGACGGGCGGGTGCAACCACTGCAGGCCGTGCTCGTGCAGGCGGAGCGCTTCGAACGCCGGCGACGAGACGCCGAACGGGTGCACAGCCGCGCAGACGTCGACCCGCGCACCGTCACCGAACGGCTTCGTGCGCGATCCGCCACCGATGGTCGCCGCCGCCTCGAAGACGATCACGCGCCGCCCGGCGCGGGCCAGGCGTGCGGCCGCGGTGAGGCCGTTCGGTCCGCCACCCACCACCACCACGTCGTAGTCCGGCATCCCCACCGACGGTACCGAACTCGTGGCCGACGCGTCGGTGGTGCCAGCTACACCGTGCGACACCCGTTTGCACCCTTCACGCATCGCCGGTCGAGGTCCACCATGGCGCGATGCGCATCGAAGGCTCGATCACCGCCATGTCGTGGATCCCGTCCGAAGCCGTCGCCGGGCTGGCCAAGCTGCCGTTCGGCACCGGCCTGGCCCACTACGACGCCCCGCCGCCCGACGTGATCGGGCCCGACGTGCCGGGCTGCTCGCTCGAGGCGCTGCGCGACGCCGACCGCTTCCGGTTCGCCAACCACCTCGCCGCATGGGTGGACGTCGATGACGACGGCACGATCAGCGGCGCGGGCTACGCCGGCGGCGGGTTGCTCGGAGCGACGACGTTGAGCCTGGGCAAGGACCTGACGATCGCTGCCGTCGCCTTGCCCGACAAGCAGGCCGAGCCGGAGATCGGCCCCGGCTGGGTGCGGTTCCTGCAGACGGCCGGTGGCCGCACCGGCGTTCCCGCGCCGCGCACCGTGCGCCGCCCACCGTTCGTGCAGTACCACGCCCCGATCGCCTGGTCGACGCTGTCGCTGACGATCCACCTGGACGGCCGCGTCGAGGGCGTGCTCGTCGGCGCCAGCCCGTTCCCCCGCCACTGGATCTACGGCAGCGACGGCGCGTTGCAGGCGAAGACCGGGCTCATCGACTTCAAGAGCTGGTACAAGGACGCCTTCGGCGATCACACGCCGTGGGGGGACATGGATTCGCCGGCACTCGTCACCGAGGTGGAGACCGCGCTCGAGCGCCAGCTGGCATCGGCCGTGATGCGACGCGGCACGAAGCCGACGGTGCGCAAGGTCGGTGAGGGCACGACGCTGGTGGCCCAGGGAGACGCAGGCGACGAGATCTTCCTGCTGCTCGATGGCGTGCTCGCCGTCGACGTCGACGGCAAGGAGCTCGGTCAACTCGGTCCGGGTGCGGTGCTCGGCGAACGCAGTGCCCTCGAGGGTGGGCTGCGCACGTCGACGCTGCGGGCGGTCACCGACTGCAAGGTGGCGATCGCCGCTGCCGCCGACATCGATCGCGACGCGTTGGTGGCGCTGTCCACCGGACACCGTCGCGAAGAGCAGTCCGGCTGACATGGACGCCGACGGGACGACGATCTCGGTGTTCCTGGCCGACGACAACATCATCGTGCGCGAGGGCGTGCGGGCGATGCTGTCGCGCCACGCCGACATGACCATCGTCGGAGTTGCCGAGGACTACGACTCGCTCGTCGCCGGAGCGGTCGCAGCCGAGCCCAACGTGGTCGTCAGCGACATCCGCATGCCACCGAACTTCCAGTCGGAGGGCATCGACGGGTGCAAGGAGATCCGCAAGCGCCTCCCCGGCACGGGCGTGGTGATCCTCTCCCAGTTCGACGATCCGGACTACGCCATCGCACTGCTGAGCGAGGGTGCGGCGGGGTACGCCTACCTGTTGAAGGACCGCATCGCCGAGGGCGACCAGCTCGCCGCGGCGATCCGTGCCGTTGCCACCGGCGGCTCCGTGCTCGATCCGTCGATCGTCGACGCGATGGTCCGGCCCGCGGTGCGCAAGGGCGGACTGGACGCCGACGAGGAGGCGCTGCTCGAACTGCTCGCCGCCGGCAAGCCGATCAAGGCGATCGCGGTGATCCGCAAGACGACAGCGGCTGCGGTGGCCGACGACGTCGATCGCTTGTTCTCGCGGTTGGCCGAGAGCGCGTCCGCCGGGGCGCAGGGCGCGCTGCGCCGGCTGCGGATGCTCCACGAGGCGATCGTCAGCCGCGAGGAGCAGGGCGAGTCACTGAGCCGGCTGCTACCGGGCGGCGTCGCCGAGAAGCTGCTCGCCTCCGGACAGGTGCTCGGTGAATCCGAGCGGCTCGTCGTCACCGTCGTGATGAGCGACATCCGCGGCTACTCGACGATCTCCGAGCACACCGACCCGTCCGATCTGGCCCGACAGCTGAACACGCACCGGGCCGAGATGAACCGCGCGATCATCGGCCACGGTGGAACCGTGATGCAGTACGTCGGAGACGCGGTGATGGCGGTGTTCGGCGCGCCACAGCCGAGCGAGGACCATGCCCAACGTGCGCTGGAGGCGGCCGTCGCCATGCACGCTGCGCAGCGCACGGTGAACGAGGGCTGGACGGCGGCGGGGCTGCCGCCGTTCGAGCTCGGCATCGGCTTGTCCACGGGCATGGTGGCGGCCGCGCTGCTGGGCAGCGAGGAGCGCGCCGAGTACACCGTCGTCGGTGACGCGGTGAACCTGTGCCAGCGCCTGCAGCAGTTCGCCGCCAACGGTCAGATCGTGCTCAGCGAGCCGACGTGGGACGCGTTGGAGACGGTGCCGACGGAGGCCGAGCGGCTGCCGGAAGCGACGGTGAAGGGACGCGAGACACCCGTGCGTCCGTACCGCATCGGACCGTGAACCGCAGCGGGCGGCCAGCTTCGACGGCGACGTGGACGTTGGCGCGCCAACGGTTGCGGACGGGCCGTCGCTTCGCGATCGCGCTGACCGTGCTGGCGGGCGTGTCCGGCGGTGTGGCGCTGGCGGCCCTGGCGGGAGCACGTCGTGCGGACACGGCCTTCGATCGACTGGCGACCGCGAGCCGCGCGTCCGACGTGCTCGTGCTCCCGTTGGTGCCGGGCGACGACGACCCGGCGACGTTGGCCGCGATCCCTGGCGTGACCGAGGTCGTCGGCGTGTACGGGTTCATCACGCTCACCGCAGCCGGCGAGCCCCTCGAGGCCGCCACCCTCTACGGGCTCGACGACCGGCTCGGGCGGACCATCGAACGCCCGCTGCTTCGCGCCGGCCGATCGGCCGATCCCACTGCCGTCGACGAGATCGTCGCCACGCCTGCCGCGCAGCGAGCGCTGGGCGTGCCCGTCGGCGGGACCGTCGAGCTGCGGATCATCGCCGAAGCCGACTGGAACACGCCGGACGACGTCGCCGAGCACGTGCTCGAAGAGGCGCAAGCCGGGCGCGCCGGGCAGCTGATGCGGTTCCGTCTCGTCGGTGTCGGCATCCGCACGGAGGAGGCGATGGTCGACTCGGGATCGATCTTCTTCACGCCGGCCTTCGCTCGTGCGACCGCGGCCGGTCCCCTGTACGCCGGCTACTGCGTGCGGTTGGCCGGTGGCGAACGAGCGCTGAACCAGTTCGAGGCGGCGGCGACCGCCGCACTGCCCGGTGGGCAGGTCCAGTTCCAGACGACGGCGAACACCCGCTCCACCGTGAACCGTCCGATCGGTCCGCAGGTGCTGATGCTCTCGCTGTTCGCTCTCGTGGTCGCGATCGCCACCGTCGCCGCGTGGGGGCAGGCACTGGCCCGATGGCACCGCGCCGGTCGAAACGACGCGTGGACGATGGTCGTCCTCGGCATGTCGTCGTCGGCGGTGCGCGCCGCGCAGTGGTTGACCGTGGTGGTGATCGCTGCGGGCACCGCGCTCGTCGCCGTGGTGACTGCGTTGGTGCTCTCACCGCTGGCGTCGTTCGGTGAGGCACGTCGGATCGAGCCGTCGCCGGGGTGGCAGTTCAACGGGATCGTCGTGCTCGGGGCGTTCGTGCTGCTCGTCGTCGCACTCGGCGTCGGTGCGCTCGTCACCTCGGCGCGGCCGAGTGCCGTCGCCGAGGTCCGCCGGCCGACGCGCCTCGGCGCTGCGGCGCGGCGGATGGCGAACCGGCCGGAGCGGGCCGTTGGCGTCAGCTACGCGGTCGAACCGGATCGAGGGGCGCTGGCTGCCCCCGTGCGGTCGACGTTGGTGAGCGCCGTCGCCGGCGTCGCCGCGGTGATCGGCACCTTCACGTTCGCGGGCAACCTCGGCCGGTTCGTGAGCACGCCGGTCGAGTACGGCTGGGGCTTCGACGTCGCGTTCACCCCCGGCGACGTCGGTCCGGTGACCGACCTGGCGATGAGGGCGTCGCTCGCCGAAGCGCTCGACCGCGATCCTGACGTGCGCGGGTGGGGTGTCACGGTGACCACGCAGGTGCTGATCGGCGATCGGCTCGATGCGGTGCTCGGCGTGCGCTCGAAGGGCGGGCAGCCGATCGGTCCGACGGTGGTCGCCGGCCGGCTGCCGTCCGGAGCCAACGAGGTCGCCCTCGGTGCCCGGACGGCCGAGGCGCTCGGCGTGTCGATCGGCGACCGCGTGCCCGTCGGCCTGCTCGGGTCGCAGCGCGAGATGACGATCGTCGGCACGGTCATCCTCCCCGGGCTGCCGCACAACTCGCAGGACGTTCCCGCGCTCGGCGGTGGCGCTGCAATGGACCTCGACGCGCTCGCCGATCTGCTGCAGTTGACCGACGACGACGAGCTCGACGAGCAGCTCGTGGTGGCCGACCTGCGCGGCGGTGCGTCCACCGCTGCGTTCGTCCAGCGCGTTCGCGCAGCCGTCTCCGATCGCGGGCTCGTCGGCGACCTCACCGTCGTCGGGCCCGGTTTGCCATCCGTCGACGGCGTGCCCATCGAGGCCAGCGAGGTGCGCGGCTACCGCGCCGTGCGCTCGACGCCGATCGTCCTCGCGATCGTCCTCGCGGCAATGGCGGCGGCCGCGGTCGCGCACGCGTTGGCAGTGTCGGTGCGTCGCCATCGCTCGGAGCTCGGGGCGTTGCAAGCGCTCGGCATGACGCCTCGGCAGGTCCGCGCCGCGGTGCGCTGGCAGGCGGCGACGATCGCCGCGATCGCCGTCGTCGTCGGGGTGCCGGTGGGTTTGCTCGGCGGTCGATTGGCGTGGCGCGCGTCCGCGCGCCAGCTGGGGATCGTCGACCACGCGGTGCTGCCGTGGCCGGAGGTCGGCGTGTTGGTGCCGGCCGTCGTGCTCGTCGTGCTCGCGCTGTCCGCGACGCCGGCACGCTCGGTTTCGACCCGCCCTGCGGCCGAGTCGCTGCGCAGCGAGTGATCGCGTGGCCCGCTCCTCGTCGGCTCGTTCCGCACGTCCGACGCAGGATGCGAGCATGAGCGTGCAGGTGATGCCAGCACCCTGGCAACGAGCCGCACGATGACGGAGGATGGGGACATGACCGACGGGCAAGCATCAGAAGGGATCGAGCAGGCGTCGACCGATCACGACAGCGATCCGGCGAGTGCCGCCGTCGACGTGCGATCCGTGTACCGCACGTTCGAGGCGGAGACCGCTCCGGTCCGTGCGCTGCGTGGCGCCGACCTGCGCGTCGAGCACGGCGAGTTCGTCGCCGTGATGGGTCCGTCGGGCTGTGGCAAGTCGACGATGCTCAACATCATCGCCGGACTCGACGTGCCCGACGAGGGCGACGTGTGGGTGGCCGGCTCGTCGCTGCGCGGCAAGACCGCCAACGACCTCGCCCGCATGCGACGTCAGCACGTCGGCATCGTCTTCCAGTTCTTCAACCTCCTGGAGGGGATGACGGTCCTCGAGAACGTGGTCATGCCCGCGTTGATCGCCGGCAGCAAGCGCAAGCCCGCCGAGTCGCGTGCACGCGATCTGCTCGACCTGCTCGGCTTGCCCGACAAGGCCAAGGCCGCGCCGGCCACGCTGTCGGGCGGGCAGCGTCAACGCTTGGCGATCGCCCGGGCGTTGGCCAACAAGCCGACGGTGCTGCTGGCCGATGAGCCGACCGGCGCGCTCGACTCCGCCGGCGGCGAGGAGATCCTCGAGCTGTTCGGTCGCCTGCATCGCGACAGCGGGCAGACGATCCTGCTGATCACCCACGATCAGCCCGTGGCCGATGCTGCGTCGCGGCTGGTGCGGATGCGCGATGGGCGAGTCGTCGATCAGGGTGCGGGCGAGCCGGTGGCCGCCATGTCCACGAGCTGAGGCGCGACCACCTTGGAACGCACGCTCGTCGGCCGCCAGGTGCCCGCTCCGCTCGCCGAGCCCGACGACGAGCTGCGCGAACTGCGACCTGCCTTCTGCCTGCTCGTCGCCCCGGGCGCGGCCGCCGTCGGCGCGATCGGTATGGGGATGCTGGATCGTCGAGTTGCCGTCGACTGGGTGCGCGCCGGGTTGGTGGTGGCGTGGGCCGTTGCGGGTGTGCTCGTCGGCATCCGACGTCGCAACGACCGGCAGGGCCCGATCGCGCTCGCCGGCGCGGGCCTCGGTGCGCTCGGCCTCCTCGCAGACGCGTCCGACCACGCGCTGCTGGCGCGCATCGCACTCGGGCTGCTGCCCGCCGTCGGCTTCCACCTGCTCGCCTCGTTGCCGGTCGGCCGGCTGCCGCAGCGCGCCCAACGTGTGCTGGTGATCACCGGCTACGCGCTCGGCGCGCTGATCGGCGCGCTGGCGCCGCACGACGGCAGCGGGCCGGAGCTGTGGCCGTCGTGGATGCTGTGGATCGTCGCCGCCGTCGCCGGCCTGCGGATGAGCCACACGCGCTACGCGACCGGAACGGTCACCGATCGGCGACGCATGCAGTGGGTCGGGTGGTCGCTGGCCGTTGTCGCCGAGCTCGTGCTCGTGCTCATCGCCTTGCGCTTGATGGCCGACTGGCCGGCCCATGCGCCGGTCGTCGCGCTGGCGTTGACCGCGCTGGTGCCCGCCTCGTTGGTGGCCGCGACGCACGTGCGGATGATCGCCCGCGTCGACCGTCTGCTGACGCACACGGTGGCGGCCGCCGGGCTGACCGCACTGGTGATCGTGGTGTACGTCGCGGTCGTCGTCGCCCTCGGTCGCTCGATGCGCGACGGCGAGCGCTCGCTGCTGCTGCTGTCGATGGTGGCCGCAGTGCTGGCCGCCGCCGTGTACCTGCCGATGCGCACGCGCCTGTCGGACATGGCCAACCAGTTGGTCTACGGCGAGCGCGTCGCGCCGGACGAGGCGCTGCGCACGTGGGGCACGCGTCTGACTCGTGCGATCCCGCTCGACGAGCTGCTGCTGCAACTCGTCGAGTCGTTGCGCAAGTCGATGGCGCTGGCGTCGGCGGAGATCTTCACCGGCACCGACGGGCGTTACGAGCTGGCGGCCGGCGTGCCGCACCGCGACGCGCCGTTGTTGACCGTGGGTGACAAGGAGCGCGCTGTCGTCGCGCGCGCGGGCATCTCCGGCGGGACGTGGATCGACGTGTGGCTGCCGCGCCTGGCGAGCGACGGGGCCAGCACTCGCACCCGTGTCGCGCCCATCGCCCACGGCGGCGAGCTGCTCGGGCTCATCGTGCTGACCCGTCGCGACGACGGCAGCTCGTTCAGCGAAGAGGACGACCGCGTCGTCACCGAGCTCGCTCGGCAGGTCGGGTTGGCGCTGCACAACGTGCAGCTCGACTCCGCACTGCAGGCGTCGCTCGACGAACTGCAGCGGACCAACATCGAGCTGGAGGAGTCGCGTCGGCGCATCGTCTCCGCCGGCGATGCCGAACGACGCAAGCTCGAACGCAACCTCCACGATGGCGCGCAGCAGCACCTCGTGGCGATGGCCGTTCGCCTGCGGATGGCCGAAGAGCTCGTCGAGGACGATCCGCCGGAAGCAGTGCGAGCCATCGAGGCGCTGCGCGAGACGTTGAAGGACGCGATCGCCGAGCTGCGCGCATTGGCGCACGGGATCTTCCCGCCACTGCTCTCCTCGGGCGGTCTGACCGAGGCGTTGCCGTCAGCGGCGACTCGGGCCGCGCTGCAGACGACCGTGGAGACGAACGGGATCGGTCGCTACAGCCAGGAGATCGAGTCGACCGTCTACTTCTGCTGCCTCGAGGCGATGCAGAACGCTGGCAAGCACGCCGGCGAGGACGCCGAGGTCGAGGTGACGGTCGTCGAGCGCGATGGCACCCTGACCTTCACCGTGCACGACGACGGCGCGGGCTTCACGCCCGGCCCGACCGGCGCCACGGGCCACGGGTTCGTCAACATGGCCGACCGCCTCGGCACCGTGCGCGGCAAGCTCCACGTCACCTCCGCCCCCGGCTCGGGCACCACCATCCGCGGCACCATCCCACTGGGCTGAACCGGGCACCCAACTGCAACCCATGCTCTGGACGGAGCGCAGCGGCCGCTCGGCCACGTCGTGCCGCTCGCCGAGTGACCTGAGCCCGGTGAGAGGTGATCGGCGATGGACCGCACACCTCTCACCTCGCTTCCACGCCCGCGAACCCGGTGAGAGGTGATCGGCGATGGACCGCACACCTCTCACCTCGCCGGGGGTGAGAGGTGATCGGGTGCTCGCTGCGCTGCCTCCGGAGCATGGGTTGCAGTGAACCCGGGGCGGAACTGACAGGTCAGCGGGGAAAGTCGGGGTCGCCGCCGGACTCCCACAGGCGGCGCAGGATGCGGCCGCCGAAGTCGTCCTTGTTGACGTAGGCGGCCGCGCCAGAGGTGCGGGCCCGCGGCGGCAGATCGGCGAGCTCGTAGGTCGACAGCAGGACGACCATCGTCGACGGGTTGGCGGTGGTGATGCGCGAGGTGGCCTCGATGCCGTCGATGCCGCCCATGTTGATGTCCATCAGCACGAGCTGCGGGTGGATCGCATCGACGACGTCTACCGCTTCCTCGCCAGAGGCGGCCTCGGCGACCACGTCGAACCCGCTGAGCCGGGCGACCACCGCCCGCGCCGCCTCGCGGAACGGGAGCTGATCGTCGACGACGAGCACGCGCACGGGCTCGTCGCTCACGACTCCGGGCGCCGTTCCGCTGCGAGGTAGAGCAGCACGGCCTTCACCCGCCGGTTGACGTCCGGCTCCTCGGTGAGGCCGAGCTTGGAGAAGATCGAGTTGCTGTGCTTCTCGATCGCTCGCTCGGACAGGAACAGGGTGCTGGCGATGGCCACGTTGGACTTGCCGGTGGCGATCTCGCCGAGGATCTCCCGCTCGCGCGCGGTGAGCTGCTCCAGCGGCGAGCGCGGCTTGCGCGACCGCGCCGCGACCAGCTCCTCGACGATCTTCGGATCGACCACCGAGCCGCCGTTGGCGACCGCCTCGATGGCGAACACGACCTCGTCGACGTCGGCGACGCGATCCTTCAACAGGTAGGCCCGAGCGTCCGAGCCGTCCTCGAACAGTGCGTGCGCGTACGCGGGCGTGGCGTACTGCGACAGCACGACGACGCCGACCTGGGGGAAGTGCTCGCGCAGGTGGCGCGCGGCTTGGATGCCCTCGTCGGTGTGCGTCGGTGGCATGCGGATGTCGGTGAGCACGACGTCCGGCGGGTCGGCCTCGACCATCGCCAGCAGCTCGGGCAGCGAGCCGCACGTGCCGATCAGGTCGAGGTCCTCCGTCTGTGCGAACAACCGTGCCAGACCTTCCCGGAGGAGCACGTTGTCCTCTGCGAGCACCAATCGGATCGCCACGCCTGGATCGTACTGACGTCACCGCGGTGCAACAGGGGAGGTAGCCACACTCGCGGGGTGGTGCTGGGCCTCGTCCGCCGTTACACTCGCTCCGTTCTTTGACAACCCACATTGATCCGGAGCAACGGAGATCCACCATGAGCAAGGCGAAGTTCGAACGCAACAAGCCGCACGTCAACATCGGCACGATGGGCCACATCGACCATGGGAAGACCACGTTGACCGCGGCCATCTCGAGGACGTTGGCGGATCGTGGGTTGGCGCAGTACACGCCCTTCGATCAGATCGACAAGGCGCCCGAGGAGAAGGCTCGTGGCATCACGATCTCGATCGCGCACATCGAGTACGAGACGGCGAACCGTCACTACGCGCACGTCGACATGCCGGGTCACGCCGACTACATCAAGAACATGATCACCGGTGCGGCTCAGGTCGACGGTGCGATCTTGGTGGTCGCGGCGACGGATGGTCCGATGCCCCAGACGCGTGAGCACGTGCTGCTGGCCCGTCAGGTGGGTGTGCCGTACATCATCGTCGCGCTGAACAAGGCCGACATGGTCGACGACGAGGAGCTCCTCGAACTGGTCGAGCTCGAGGTTCGTGAACTGCTCAGCGAGTACGAGTTCCCGGGCGACGACGCCCCGGTCGTTCGCGTCAGCGCGTTGAAGGCCCTCGAGGGCGACGCCGAGTGGCAGAACAAGGTCATGGAGCTGATGGAAGCTGCGGACACGGCGATTCCGGAGCCGGTTCGTGAGCTGGACAAGCCGTTCTTGATGCCGATCGAGGATGTGTTCACGATCACGGGTCGTGGCACGGTCGTGACCGGCAAGATCGAGCAGGGCAAGGTCCACACGGGTGATGAGATCGAGATCGTTGGGTTGCGTACGACGCAGAAGACGATCTGCACGGGTGTCGAGATGTTCAAGAAGTTGCTCGATGAGGGCATGGCCGGTGACAACATCGGTGCGCTGTTGCGTGGGACGAAGAAGGAAGATGTGGAGCGTGGTCAGGTGCTGTGCAAGCCGGGCAGCATCACGCCGCACACGAACTTCGAGGGTCAGGTGTACGTGTTGAAGAAGGAGGAGGGTGGTCGTCACAAGCCGTTCTTCAACAACTACCGGCCGCAGTTCTTCTTCCGCACGACGGATGTGACGGGCACGATCCAGTTGCCGGAGGGCACGGAGATGGTGATGCCGGGTGACAACGTGGCGATCACGGTGGAGCTGGGCAAGCCGATTGCCATGGATGAGGGTTTGCGTTTCGCCATCCGCGAGGGTGGTCGTACCGTCGGCGCCGGCCGCGTCACCAAGATCACCAAGTGACCTGAGGCACCGACACCATGGCACAGAGCATCCGCATCCGCCTGAAGGCGTTCGATCACCAGATCATCGACGACTCGACCCGCAAGATCGTCGAGACCGTCACCCGCACCAACGCCACCGTTCGTGGCCCGATCCCGCTGCCGACCGACAAGCACCGCTACACGGTCATCCGCGGACCGCACATCGACAAGGACTCACGTGAGCACTTCGAGATGCGCGTCCACAAGCGCCTGATCGACATCGTCGATCCCAACGCGAAGACGATCGACAGCCTGCAGCGCATCGAGCTGCCGGCCGGCGTGGACATCGAGATCAAGATCCAGAACAGCTGACCCGGTCAGCGTTCGGCATCACGGCCGTGCGATCCCCTCATCGGGGGTCGCACGGCCGTTGTCGTTTTCGTGCACCTCGTTGCGGGTACGGTTCGCGCTCATGGGAGCTCGCCGGGGGAGTGCCGCAGCGGTCGCCGCCACCATCGTTGCGGCGGTGACGATCGCCGCGTTCGGCAACCAGTGGTACTTCGAACACGTCCTCATCGATGGCCCACGCGACGTCAAGGCGCAGCGGCTCCTCCGCGTCCCGGCGGCCTTCCTGTGGCGGTTCTCCGCGCTGCGCAGCCGGACCTCGTTGTGGGCAGGGCAGCTGATCGCCATCGCCGTGGTCCTCGTGCTCGTGTTCGTCATCACCCAGGCACTGGCCAAGCGGGCGCACGGCGGCGTGCTGTTCGCCGGGGTGTGGGGCATGGTCATCGTCTCGGCGATCGTCGGGTCGGTCGTCGGTGGTTGGGTGGGGTACGACGAGCGCATCCAGGACCCTCAGCGACTCGGTCGCTTCCTCGGTCCGATCTTCGATGGGCCGAACAGCACCGTCGTGCTGTGGGGGTTGATCGTCGGTCTCGTCGCCGCGGCCGCTGCGGCGACGATCGGCGGACCGCCCGCTCCACCGCCGTTCGTCGAGCCCGCCGAGTACATCGCCCCGCCGCCACCGAACTGGCAGATGCCGCAGACCGAGGCGCCCGCTCCGTTGCCGATCCATCATGTCGAGTCCGGGCATGTCGAGTCCGGGCATGTCGAGTCCGGGCACGTCGAGTCGGCCTCCGACATCCCGCTGCCGCCGCCACCGCCGCCCACCTGACGGCTCGCTGTGCGCGGCCGAGCGGTGACGTCACGCGGTGGCGTCCGGGGTCGGCGGCGATAGAACTCTGGGATCGACGGGCTGGACGACGAGACGGCAGCGGTGGCGGAGACGACGGAGCCGCCGCGCACTCGCAAGTGGTTCCTGGCCGTTGCGTTCGTGATCATCAGCTCGTGGATCGCCGGGTTGCTCGGCGCGTTCGTCGGCACGTACCTGGCGGAGCGTCGCGCCGAACCGCCGCGCAAGGCGTCGACGTTGGGCATCGAGGCCGCCGCGCCGCGCGACGACGCGCTGCCGCGCCTCGACGTCGCTGCCGTTGCCGCCGAGGTCGGTGCCAGCGTCGTGGCCATCCAGCAGATCGTGGCCAACAACAACGAGGTCGGTGAGTCCATCGGCACCGGCGTGGTGATCACGGCCGACGGCGAGATCCTGACCAACGCGCACGTCGTCGGCGACGCGGCCACGGTCAACGTGCGCCTGCCCGGCGAGACCGAACCACGCGAGGCAGCGGTGACCGCGCGCGACAAGGGTCGCGACCTCGCCCTGCTGCGCCTCGACGTCGACGGCTTGACCCCGGTGACGTTCGCCGCGGCCGGCGACGTGCGCCTCGGCGACGAGGTGCTGGCGATCGGCTACGCACTCGACCTCGACGGCGATCCGACCGTCACCGCGGGCATCGTCTCCGCGTTGGGGCGAACGCTGTCCAACGACGACGGGGCGATCGACGGGTTGATCCAGACGGACGCAGCGATCTCGTCGGGCAACTCCGGCGGGCCACTGGTCAACGCGCTCGGACAGGTGATCGGGATCAACACGTTCGTCGCGCTCGACACCGGCGGGCGTGCGGCCAACGGCATCGGGTTCGCCATCGCCACCGCGGAGCTGCTGCCGGAGATCGATCGCCTGCGCGCCGAGGCGCGCGGCGAGGAGATCGACGAGGCGTTCCTCGGCGTGCAGGTGACCGCCCGTCACGACGGCGGCAGCGGTGCGAAGGTTGTCGATGTCACCGACGGCTCGCCGGCGGATCAGGCGGGCGTGCGCATCGGCGACGTCGTCGTCGCGGTGGACGGCGCAGCCGTCACCGGCGAGGCGGGGCTCGTCGCGATCATCCGCGACCACACCGCCGGCGACGTCGCCACGCTGTCGATCGTGCGCGACGGCACGCCGCTCGATCTGCCCGTGACGTTCATCAGCCGACCCGAGGCCTGACAGCGGAGTTCTGTTCGGCGTCGGCAATGATCGACCCGACTCGATGGCAGGAGGCTCGACATGACGGACGACGCACATCTGGACGCGCACCTGGGCGGCCAACGGCCGTTCGGCTACGGCTTCTGGCCGCTGCCGCAGGACGATCCCGGCGTCGACATCCCGCGCGAGTCGATCCGGCTCGTCACGCCGGACGGGGCGCTCGTCCGCGGGGTGCTGTGGACCCCGCCCAACGGCCGACCGTGGAAGACGGCGGTGATCCTGGCCCACCCGCGTGGCGACTTCAGCGTGCACTACGCCTGTCCGCTGCTGGCCGCCGCCGGCTACGCGGTGCTCGGCTTCTCCACCCGCTACCTCAACAACGACATCGACTGCCTGCACGAGCAGTGCATCGTCGACGTCAAGACGGCCCACGACGAGATGCGCCGCCGAGGCGCCGAAGCGGTGGTGCTGCTCGGCAACTCCGGCGGCGGCAGCCTGATGGCGATGGCCCAGGCGGAGCTGGGCATCGGCGACGGCTGGGTGGGCATGGCAGCACATCCGGGCGAGGGCGTGTTCATGCTGCAGGTGATCGATCCGAGCGTGGCCGACGAGGACGATCCGATGTCGACCGTGACCGAGCTCGACATGTACCACCCGGACAACGGCTACCGGCCGTGGCCCGAGCCGTGCTCGTACGACCCCGCCTGGGTGCAGCGCTACCGCGCCGCCCAGATCGCCCGCGTGGCGCGCATCGACGCCATCGCCAAGGAGTCGATCGCCCGCTCCACCGCGGCGGGCTCGGCACTGCGTGCCGTCGACAAGAACGTGGACGTCGCCGGCTACCGCGAGCAGCGGCGGCGGGCGGTCTTCACCCGCTACCTGACCATCTACCGCACGTTGGCCGACCCCGCGTACCTCGACCTGTCGATCGATCCGGACGAACGCCAGATGGGTTCGCTGTTCGCCTTCCCCGACCCGTTCGACGCCAACTACGGGCGAGGCGGCTTGGCGCGCACGATGACCGCGCGCGGCTGGCTCAGCACGTGGAGCGGGTTGAGCAGTCACGCCAAGCTCGCCGACACGATGCCGAACGTGCAGGTGCCCACCCTGTTGGTGCACCCCACCGCGGACACGGAGATCCGGGTGTGGCAGGCCAAGGAGATCGTCGACAACGCCGGAGCTGCGGACACCACGTACGTCGAGCTGAAGGGCGCTCCGCACTACTTCGAGGGACACCGTCCGGAGGCGATGCGGATCGTCGCCGAGTGGCTCGCCGCCCGGTACCCATGACCCCGGTCGGCGCGGCTGATCGGTAGCGTCATGGGCGTGCTCCCCACCACCTTTCGTCGAGCCGACGACGTGTCGTCCGACCTCGCCGGCGACCGGGCCATCGTCCTCGACGCGTCCGGCACCGAACTGATCACGCTCAACCCGGTCGGCACGATCATCTGGCAGTCGCTGGAAGCCGGCCCGAGCACCGTGGACGCCGCCACCGATCATCTGGCCGCGACGTTCACCGCAGTCCCGCGCGACCAGCTGGCGGCCGACGTGACCGAGTTCGTCGACTCGCTCCTCGCCGCAGGGCTGATCGTCCCCGCCGATGCTGCAGGTTGAGCAGCTCGCCAAGGTCTACCCGCGCTCTCGCGGGTTGCAGCGGTTGTTCATGCGTTCGGCGTCGCCGACGTCCGTCGTCGCGCTGACCGACATCAACCTGCGGGTCGCGCCCGGCGAGGTCGTCGGCCTCGTCGGGCCCAACGGCGCCGGCAAGACGACGGCGATGAAGATCATCTCGACGTTGCTCGATCCGTCGGCCGGTTCGGTTCGCGTCGACTCGCTCGACTCCGTGCGCGACGCGGCCAAGGTCCGGGCCCGCATCGGGCTCGTGCTGGCCGACGATCGGTCGCTGTACTGGCGCATGACCGGCCGCGACAACCTCGAGTTCTTCGGGGTGATGAGCGGGCTCAGCCGCACCGCGGCGCGAGCGCGAGCCGGGGTGCTGCTGGAGCGCGTCGGGCTGATCGATCGCGACAAGCTCGTCTTCGGCTACTCGTCGGGCATGCGTGCCCGGCTGTCGATCGCGCGGGCGTTCATGGCCGAGCCGCCGCTGCTGATCCTCGACGAGCCGACGCGCACCCTCGACCCGCTGGCCACCGACGAGGTGGCGACGATGATCCGAGACGCCGCTCGCGACGGTGTCGCCGTGCTCCTGTCGAGCCACCGCTTGGACGAGGTGGAAGCGGTGTGCGATCGGATCAGCGTGCTGACGAAGGGCTCGATCCGCTTCGACGGCACGCCGCGCGACCTGGCCGGCACGGGTGACTTCGCCGCCAACGTGCGTGCGATGCTCGCCGACCAACCTGCGCCGGGGACCGACTCGGACGACGATCAGCTCGCGTTCACCTGGGACCCGGACGAACGATGAGCCTCGAACCATGAGCATGCGTCAGCAGTTCGCGCGCGTGCGGGCGATCACCCGTCGCGACTTCACCACCGAGCGCAGCTACCAGTTCCGCTACGTGATGATGGGCATCCAGTTCATCGTCACCGCAGTGGTCACGTTCCACGTCAGCAAGCTGATCATCTCGCCGCCCTCGCTCGCCGAGTTCCGCGGCGGCTACTTCGACTTCGCCATGATCGGCCTCACCGTGACGAGCATCGCCGGCCTCGGTGTCAGCACGTTCAACTCCAACATCACCCGCGAGCAGAGCCTCGGCACCCTCGAGGTGCTGCTGGCCACGCCGACACCGATCGGTGTGCTGATGGCCGGCTCCCTCGTGCTGCCCATGGTGATCACCTGCTTCGATCTCATCCTGTACCTCGGCGTCGGTGTCGGGGTGATCGGCGTCGGCCTGAACGTGTCGGGCGTGCTCCTGGCGATCCCCGCGCTGGCCCTGACGTTGGCGACGTTCTGCGCGTTCGGGATCATGAGCGCCGGCGTCGTCGTGCTGGTGAAGCGCGGCGACCCGATCAGCGGACCGCTGATGCAGCTCACCGGGATCCTCAGCGGGGCGCTGTTCCCGGTCGACGTGTTCCCCAAGCCGTTGGAGCTGCTCGCCCGCGTCTTTCCGGCGTACTACGGGATCAACGCGGTCCGCGAGTCGCTGATCGGATCCGGTTCGATCCACGACGTCGGTCCCGATCTGCTCGTGCTCGCCGGGTTCACCGTGGTGCTGATCCCGCTGTCGATCGTCGTGCTCAAGCGCTGCCTGCGCACCGCGCGCCGCACCGGCACGCTCGGCAACTACTGACCCGTCGCGGTCGCCCAGAACTCGTCGAGCATCTCGGCCGCACGCGGCACGCGGCGCGCCGGATCGGGCTCGTGCATGAGCACGCGGCTCGGCACGGCACTGAGCGGGCCGAGCACGCGGAGGAACCGGCGCAGGCTGGCCGGCGCCTGGGTCCGCGCGTAGCCCTGGAGGATCGCCCGCGACAGCGAGACGTTCGCAGGAAGCGGGTCGAGGCGGCCGGGCCCGTCGTCGTGACCGCACACCAGGATGCCGACGACCTCGCACGAACCCGTCGACTGCACTGCGTCCGCGCGCAGCTCCCAGCGCTGTCGAGCGTCGCCGGGGATCGGCGATCCGTCGGCGGCGCTGGTGATCACGTCGCCCGGCACCGTCAGCCGTCGCGGCAGCCCGAGGCACGTCGGTGCCTCATCGCCCGCCCGCACGAACACGAGATCGTCGGCGAGCACCTGCCATCCCGACTTCCACGCGGCGAAGCACAGCGTCGACTTGCCGCCGCCACTGGAGCCGAGCACCAGCACCCCGCGACCGTTGCGTTCGAGCAGACCGGCGTGGACCGTGTGCACGTCGAGCACGTCCAATGCACCGATCAGTCCGTACTGCGCAGCCATCCGCACCTCGCGGGCGCCGAAGTGGTCGTGCTCGTCGCCGAGGACGGGGCCGCCGACGGTGATGTGCGTGCCGTCGTTGCGGGCGGTGATCCCCGAGACGTGTCGGGCGACGACCTCGACCTTGCCGTGCCACACGTCGAGCGACGGGAAGCGCTGGTCGGGTGGCGACGACGGCACGTCGGGAACGTCACTGCCGACGACGAGCTCGATCTGCGCGGTCTCGTCGCTCGGTGGGCATGATCCGAACGTCCGCCTCAGCGCGATGGCCCGATGCTCGTCTTCGGTGGCCAGCAGCACCGGGACACCGCCGATCAGTACCGTGTCCCGCATGACCGGGCCACGCTACTGGGGATCGCTGCGGTGACCGGTGAGGGCGAAGCCGGCGAGGCGAGTCGCGCCGAGGCGGTGGCGTCGGTGCTGCGCCGGCGTGTGCAGCACGAACCCCTGTGGCTCGAGGTCGACGGACGGTCGATGGGCGAGACCATCGGTCGTGGCCGCGTCTTCGTGCGGGCGCGTGAGCGTCCGGCCCGTGGACAGGTCTGGGCGTACTGCGCATCGGACGGCAGGATCATCGTGCATCGCGTGCTCGGCAGCCGGCAGCAGGGCGACGTCGAGCGTGTCTGGCTGCGTGGCGACGGCAACACCGGCGACGATCCGCCGGTGCCGTCGACGCACATGATCGGCCTCGTGGTCGAGGTCGACGACGAGCGCGGACGACGTCGGTTGGGCCTGCGCGACCGCGTGATGGCGCGCGTCGTGCTCGACGCGCGGTCATTGCTCACCCACGCGGGGCGTCGTCGTGGTCAGATTCGTTAAGAGTTGCTCTACTTGTTGAGCAGGGCGTGGTCGTTGGCGTATCGTCCCAATCACTGATCGGCAGTGCCGAACGGGACGGAAGCAACACGAGCGGGAGGTTCCCCACATGGACTATCAGAAGCCTGAGATCGAGCGTCGCGATGCCGTGGCGGGAGCCCTGGATTGGTTGTTCCATCCGGGTCGTGGCGGCAACAACGGCCCCGGCGGTAGCGACTGACCTCGAGTCAGCAACAGCGTTCGACACAGGGAGCGGGTTCACCCGCTCCCTGTGTCGCGTCCGGGGTCAGGCCGCGGTGATGACGGGCGCTCCTGCCAGTAGTCGGTCGCTCGCGCATCGGTCGGCAGGATCCGGTGGGCCAGCCGCCGCAGCCGGCCGTGCCCGCGGAACCGGATCGGCTCGTGCAGCTGCACGGTCTGCCACTCGGCATCCTCGAACGTCGTTCGGGTGCTGAAGTCGATCGGGTTGGACGGAGCGAGGGCGACGGTGGCGCCGACGTGCTCCTCGTTGAGCAGGCGCTGGGCCAGGCTGATCATCGCCCACGACAGTCCGAGCCGTCGGTGCTCCGGCAGGACGGTCAGGCGCGAGGCCGCCCGGTAGGCGCCGGTCGAGTTGGACATCCGCATTGCGGCCGCCAGGCGGCCGTCGACCTCGCAGACGATGACCATCTCACGCTCGACGCTGCGTCGCAGCAGACGTCTCGTCTGCCAGATCGTCGCGGCAACGGGCAGCTCGTACTGCGCGTAGAGCGCGACGAGTCCGTCGAGATCCCGCGTCGTCGCCAGCCGCGCTCGCACGTCGGTGCCGTCGACGATGCTGATCGGCGACTCGAAGACGATCCACGGCATCGTCACCGTGGCCCGCACCCTGCGCAGGTGGGGCCGGAGCAGCTCCATCGTGCTGCGTGGGCCGTGCACCGCCCACGTCCAACCGCGATCGATGATCGGCGCGAGCTCCTCGGCTGCAGCCGGCTCGATCACGTGGACCCCGCTCACCCACATGTCGATGCACTGCCTGCTGAAGCAGACCATGCCGACGGTGCGCGGCGGCGCGTCGACGCTCCCCTGCTCGGTGGCGATCCAGGCGCGGCCTCGCCCGCGACCGAGGCCGATCAGTTGCACCTCGGCCAGCATCGGCGTGGTCGCCGGCTCGTTGTCGCGCAGGTACTGCATCAACGACGCGGTGTCGGCGGCATCCTCGACCTGGCGCACGCTGATCGTCGGGCTCATGGCCGCCTCGTCACGTCCAGGTCGACACGGCGCGGAGGAGGTCGGCCTTCTCACGTTCGCCGCCGGCGTCATGGCTCAACGAGCGCGGGTTCGCCGGGTCGTGCTTGCCCAGCCCGCCCCGACCCTCCATGCGCTCGCGTCCGCGGTAGACGATCATGCGGCCCAGCTCTTGCGCGGACCGCACGACGTTCGTGCTCACCGCTCGTGCGGTGAGGCGGGCGAGCATCTTGTCGGAGGCGGCCGAGCCGATCGGAGCCATCGATCGCACGAACCGGTCGATCGTCGGCATCGTCCGCCCGGCCAACGAGGCGACGTACCCGTCCGGGAGATCGACGCCGAGCACCGCCTGCACCCGAGCCAGCGCGACCCCGACCATCGGCCCGAGTCGGCTCTCGAGCGCGCGCACGCGCAGCACGTCGAGGTCCGGCTTGCCGACGGTGATCGCTCGTTCGAGGTCCTTCATCCACACCAGCCGATGGGCGCCGGCGCGCATGGCGTGGAGCGCGAGGTGCACCACCGTGTCCTCGGCGTCGAGCGTGGCCGCGTCGATCGACCCGAGTCGAACGGGCACGGCCCGGCGCAGCATCGCCGCCGGGTCGAGTGCGACGCTGCGCCGTTCGTACCAGGCGTACAGCAGGTGCCAGTGGACGTCGACCGGCACGTTGCCGACGGCCATCGTCAGCTCGGACGCGCGGAAGTGCATCGCCGCCGGCCAGTTGTGGATCAGGTGCTCGCACCCGCCGCCCTCCAGCGCAGCGATCGCGTCGGCGAAGCGCGGCTGGGGCACGAGCACGTCGAGGTCGTGGTACGTCCGCAGACCGGGTTCGCCGTAGAGCAGCGAGGCGAGGACCGGGCCCTTGAACGCGACCCACGGGATCTCCTGGGATGCCATGGCCGCGGCGAACGTCCCGAGGCTGCGCAGCGTGATCAGGTGCTGCTGGACGGCGCGCTGACGGGCGAGACGCAGGAGCTCGAGCTCAACAGGGTCCAGGCCGTCGATCGCGACGAGTCGCGCGTGCGTGGCGCCCTCGACGCGGTGGAAGGCGGCCAGCTCGGCGAGTCCGTCGAGGGGGGTCGCCAGTGCGATCGCGGCGAGCTCGGCATCGGTCGTCGAGGTGCCGAGCGCGGCGCGCAGCACGTTGCTCAGGCGGCGCCTGTGGGCGCGCTCGCTGTGCCAGCGTCGCCGCCGCTGGATCGTCATCGAGCGAACCCTATCGATCGCGCCGGAGCGGCATCAGCCGGGCGATCAGAACGTCACTCTCCGGCAACAGCCGCGTAGTTCGCCTCGGGCTCCGAGGAGCCGACGAGGTCGGCCACCATGCCGGAGACGAGCTCGGTGACGAGCGTGGCCACGTCCTGATCGTCGGGTTCGGCGTCGACGGTTGCCAGTGCGACGGCGGCCGGGGCGACGGTCGCGGGGACGACGTCGGGGACGGGCAGGTCGGTGGAGAGGTCGCCGAACTCCTCGAAGTGGGCGTCGCCGACGATGTCCTGGTAGGCGATCGGCCGGTTGCGCAGCGCCCGCTCCATCACGGCGACGCGTACGGCCAGCACGTCCGCCTCGGGTCCGGCAGCAGCCGCACGCCCTTCGGCGGCGGACATCGCCACGGCGACGATGGCGGCGGCGTCGGGGTCGGCGATCCGCGGCTGGGACAGCGCCGGACGCACCTCGGCCAACGTCGGCTCCGGTTCCGGCTGGGCGCGCACCCAGTTGATGACGGCCTCGACGGCCGAGTTCGTGCTCCACCGCAGGGCCAGGTCGGTGACCAGCAGCCAGCGCAGGGCCAGCGTCGCGCCACCGATCACGCCGATGAAGGCGAGCATCGCTGCCGGGTCGGCCACAAGACCGGCCGGCTGGAACGAGCGGATGTACGGGATCATCGAGCAGCCGGCCATGGTCACCACGACACCCAGCGCAAGCGTCAGTCGCGACGGGCGGCTCGGCTTCATGCCGATGATCCCGTCGGCCACGCCGAACAGCAGGGCGAGCTCCATGACCAGGTAGAACGCGGACGGATTGACCTGTCCGGCGACGATGAACACGACGTTGAGCAGGATGCCCAGGTGGATGGCCGAGCGCATCGGTCGACCGATCAGCAGCACCACGCCGCAGTACACCTCGATGGCCAGGACCAGGGCGGACACCAGGACGGCCTGCGGCCCGATGACGTGCTCGGCGACCGGCCGGAAGAACGGCAGCGCCGAGTCGTGGTGGTCGGCGAGGAAGTTGCGCAGCGCCTGACCGTTCCACCACTGGTGCTCGATCGCCTTCTCGGCGGCGGCGCGCAGCCAACCGGCGGCGAGGAACAGGCGGACCGGGAACAGCAGCAGGACTGCGGGTGACAGCAGCGCCCGCGGGGAGCGAGGCGGGCTCGTCGTGCTCGTGTTCGGGGTGGCAGTGCTCGGGGTGCTCATTCGGGGGTCCTTGCGGGCGGGGGTGAGCGGACGGGTGTCGGTCGGCGGATGTCGGTCGGCGAGCCGGTGTCGGCGGTGAAATTGGCGTTCTTGGCGAGGTAGCCACGGGGAGGTGGCGGTGGCATCACGCCAACATTGCGATCAGGTTACGGTCCCGGTTGGTGCTCAGGGCGGATCTCCGCTGGTTCGCTCGGCAATGAGCTGAAGTCCCGTCCTGACCTGGAATATCGGGCGTTTCGTCGTCCAGCTTGAAGGAAAATTCGGCCGCTGGACGACGGCGCTGACGACCGATCGACGCCGCCGTCGTGCCCGTTGTGACGCCGATGTGACGAACTTCGTCACGATCGCGTCAGGACGCGGCGAGCTCCTGGCTGAACGTCGTCGCCTGGGCGAGGTCGACGACCAAGCGGTCCTGCGTGCGCTCCGGCTCCAGCGACCACGCCAGCGTGCCCGCGTAGCCGTGGTCGTAGAACAACTCGAAGCGTCCGGTCGTCTCCGGCCCGGCGTACATCTCACCGACCACGATGGGTTTGTCCAGGTCGAGGGCGTCGCGCACTTCGGCGTAGGTCACGCAGGCCAGGCACTCGTCCGGCTTGGTCATGTTGTCGTACCAGTGGACCGTGTAGTAGTCGAGGCCGAGTCCGATCATGAACGGCAGACCGTCCAGTCGCGCCCCGCCGACGGTGGCCGGCGCCGACGAGTGGTCGTGGATCGACTGGACGATGGCCATGATCAGCGCACGCAGGTCCTCCTCGGTCACCTGGCCCGCCCACAGGTCGAACTCCGGCTCGTTGATCACGTCCCAGGTCATGATCCGGCTGTCGCCGTTGTACCGGCTGAACAGCTCGCCGAGCACGTTGGCAAGCCGGGTGCGGCCCTCCTCGGTGGTCACCCACGCCTCCGGGATCGCGGTCGGCTCCGAGAACAGGGTGAACGTGTAGGAGATGCCGAACTGGCCGGCGATCGACAGCGCGGCGTCGATGTCCGTGAACACCAACGGGTTGATCCCGAGCGGCAAGCCCTGATCGTCCCTCGTGATCTGGTCGACGGTGACGTCGCCGGGGAACAGCCACCACCGCACCACGTTCATGCCGGCGTCCCTCGCCGTCCCGAGCGCCTTGGCCAGTTCGATGCGCGACGCGTCGGAACTGGCGCCGCCCTTGTCGCGTCCGCAGCCGAAGTCGCAACCGAAGTTCAGCCACGGCAGGTTCGCACCGTGGATGTAGGCGGTCCCGCCGTTCCACTTGACGCGCGGCGCGTCCGCACCGCCGACCTGCAGCAGCGTGGTGGTGGTGTCGGCCGAGCCGCTGGTCGTCGGGCCCGTCGAGCTGCTCGACGCGTCGGTCGTCGTTGTGGTGGTCGACGGCGGCGCGACCGTGCTCGGCGACGCGGTGGCGATCGGGGTCGTCGTGAACGCCACCCGATCGGGGCCACCGCAGGCAGCGATCATCCCCAGCGCAAGTGACGTCGCTGCGCAGCGTCGCAGCAGCCCGTGCGGACGTCGCGCACCAGGGGGACGATGCGACACGGGACGAACGGTACCAACACGAACCGTTCATCAACCGGACACCCGACAGGGGGGTCACTCGTCACGCGCCACCGCTAACTTGCTCGCAGTGCGACGAAGGATGACGGGTGACGGTTGCTCTGTGGTCGGCTGCCTGCTGTCGCTCGCGAGCGGTCGATGACGATCGGCTGGCGTCTGGCGCGCCTCGAAGGGCGCGCGGTCCGGGCGTTGTACCGCGTCAGCCTGCCCGTCGTGTCGCGCCGCGCGATCGACACCGAACGACGCATCCCGATGAGCATGGTCTCGTTCTCGTCGTCGTCCGATCTGGCCGAGCAGGTGCTGAGCATCCGCTCGATGCTCAAGCACGCCGGCCGCCCGACGCGGTTCGTCGTCGTGTCCGACGGCTCCCACGACCATCGCCAGATCGCCCTGCTCGAGCGGCTCGATCCCTGTGTCTCGGTCGTGCGTTGGGACGAGTTCGCCACGGCGGACGCGCTCGAGGCGACCACGTCGCTGACCCGCTCGACCCCGATGGGCAAGAAGCTGGCCATCGAGCTGTCGTTGTGGGACGACGGCCCGACCGCCTACCTGGACTCGGACGTCTTGTTCTTCGCCGGAAGCCACTGCCTCGGCTCGCTCGTCGAAGGTGACGGCCCGGCGGCCTGGTTCCTCAGCGATTGCGACGCCTACCTCGATTCGCGCATGCTGCGAGAGGCCGACCGCTCCCTGGAACCGGTGAACGCCGGGTTCTTCGTGCTGCAGCAGCCGATCTCGTGGGACGCCGCGCTCGAACGGCTGGACGCGCTCGAGGAGGACTTCACGTGGATGTCGGAGCAGACGGCGGTTCACGTCGCCATGCACCAAGCCGGCGCCCGGTCACTCGATGCGAACGCCTACGTGCTGTCCGACCGCGACGCCTGGGGATGGGCCGATCGCTTCACGGGCCCGGATCTGGTGATGCGCCACTACACCACGCCGGTGCGTCACAAGATGTGGGCGTCGCTGTCGCGTCGGTTCGTCCACTCGCGTCGCAGCCCGACGACGAGCAGGGTCGTCACAGCTCCCGGATGATGCGAGCCGGCACGCCACCGACCAGCGTTCGCGGTGGCACGTCCTTGGTGACCACGCTGCCCGCGGCGACGACCGAGTCGGCACCGATGGTCACGCCCGGCAGGACGATGACGCGGGCGCCGAGCCACACGTTGCGACCGAGGATGATCGCCTGCGACTCGGGGCGCTCGTTGCGGCGTTCCGGTTCGACGTGGTGGAACGCGTTGTCGATCAGCATGCAGTGCGTGCCGATCTGCGTGTCCGCACCGATCTGCACCAGCAGCGACGCCGAGATCGAGGTGCCGTAGTTGATGAACGTGCCCGCTTCGATCACCAGACGTCCGCCCGGCTCGGTGACCAGTTCGAGCGTGGCCGCTGCAGCGGAGAGTCGGACGCGCTCCTCGATGACCATCTCGCCGCGGTTGGAGATCAGCGGCTTGCCGTACAACCGCACCTTCGGGCCGACGGACGTCGCGCTGCGCAGGTGCCACCGCGCACGGATGACCGCCGGGCCGTGCAAGCGTGCGTCGCGGACCAGTGAGCTCACCTGTCGGCCTTTCTTCCCGTCGATCTGGTTGGGTCCGGCGGGGTCGTTCCATCGACGCGGACAGGGGCGAGGGTAGCGTGCACCCGGTGAGGAACGGGGCCCGGCGGGCGCACTCGATCGCCGGTGTCGCCGGGGCCGTCGTCGCCGCGCCGGTGGCCGCAGCGACGATCGCCGTCGCCGCGTTGACGGGCTACCTCGGCGTGCTCACGGTGGCCGGAACACGACGTGAACGCCGTCGCCGCGCAAGCACGTCGTCGACGCCTGCGGCCGCAGCACGTCGGTTTGCGATCCTGGTGCCGGCACACGACGAAGCGATGGGCATCGCTCGATCGGTTCGCAGCATGGTCGAGCAGTCTCACCCCGAGCAGCGGTTCGAGGTGCACGTCGTCGCCGACAACTGCACGGACGACACGGCCGCGGTGGCGCGTGCCGCCGGCGCGACCGTGCACGAACGGTTCGACCTGGACGACCGCGGCAAGGGTGCGGCGCTCAACTGGTTGCACGCGCGGCTGCAGGACGACCCGGAGCCGTTCGACGCGTACGTGATCGTCGACGCCGACTCGACGTTGGCGCCGGGCTTCCTCTCCGCGATCGACCGCGCGTTCGACGGGGGTGCCTCCGTGGTCCAGGGCTTCTACGGCGTTCGCGACCCGGACGACTCGCCCACCACCGCCCTGCGCTACGCGGCGCTCGCCTGCCGGCACCACCTCCGACCGCTGGGGCGCACGGCGATCGGCGCGTCGTGCGGTCTGTTCGGCAACGGCATGGCCTTCCGCGCCGACGTGCTGGCCGGGCGGCAGTGGTCCGGGCACCTCACGGAGGACATCGAGTTCCAGATGGAGCTGCTGCTCGACGGGACGCTGGTCGACTACGCACCGGATGCGCGCCTCGAGGCGGAGATGCCGGGCGGGATCGACGCCTCCACGACGCAGAACCAACGCTGGGAGCTCGGCCGCATCCAGGTGGCCAAGCGGTTCGTGCCGCTGCTCGTCCGCCGCCTCGGCTCCGGTCCGATGCGCCAACGCATCGCCGCCGCGGACGCGCTGGCCGATCAGCTCGTGCCGCCGTTGTCGGTGCTGGCGGTCGGGCAGCTCGCCGTGGACGCCCTGGCGATCGCGGTCGCCGTCGCCCACCCGACGCGGCCGACGAAGCTCGTCGCGGCCACGGCAGTGGCCTCGACCGCCGTGCTCGTCGGCCACGTGCTCGCCGGGCTGCGCGCCGTGCGGGCTCCGGCTTCGATCTACCGCGCGTTCGCCAAGGCCCCGTCGATGATCGTCTGGAAGGTCAAGCTGTGGCTCGGCGTCCTGCGCGGTCAGGACGAGGTGACGTGGACGCGGACGGCTCGCAACGACGCGCAGGACGGCCCGGCGTGAGCGACGCGATCGATCCCGTCGTCCTCTTCGGCATCCCCATCGACCGGTTGACGATGGCAGGAACGATCGACGAGATCGGCCGGCTCGTGCAATTGGGTCGCGAGCGCGGTGTGACGCACCAGGTGTCCACCGTCAACGTCGACTTCCTCGTCAACGCGTTCGCCGATGCGGACCTGCTGCGCATCCTGCGCGAGGCCGACCTGTGCATCGGTGACGGCATGCCCGTCGTCTGGGCGGCGGGCCGGATCGGTGTCCCGTTGCCCGAGCGCGTCACCGGCGCCGACCTCGTGCCGGCGCTCGCCGAACGCGCCGCGTCGACCGGCTGGCGGATCGTCTTCTTCGGGTCAGCGGAGGGCGTTGCCGAACGCGCGTCGACGCTGCTGCGCGAGCGTCACCCGGACCTCGACGTGATCGCCTTCAGCGGGCCGATGATCCGCGACGTGCACCACGTCGACGAGGCGGTGCTCGAACAGCTCGCGTCGTATGACGCGGACATCCTGTGCGTGGCGCTCGGCAACCCGAAGCAGGAGCGCTTCATCGATGCCAACCGGGCACGGCTGCGCACGCCGGTGATGATCGGCATCGGCGGCTCGCTCGACATGCTCGTCGGTGTTCGCAAGCGCGCGCCGCAGTGGGTGCAGCGCACCGGGCTGGAGTGGATCTACCGGGCTGCGCAGGAGCCGCGCCGGCTCGGCAAGCGCTACGCCAACGACATCTTCGTGTTCCTGCCGCGCCTCGTTCGCCACCTGTTCGCATGGCGCCGTTGGCGTGGCGGATGGGACGTCGTGGCGAGCGGCCCGAGCTCGTGGACGACGGTGCCGGCCGGATCGGCGGCGAACCACTCGGCTGCGCCTCGCGACACGACAGGCAACGTCGATGCCGACGCCGATGTGCAGCTCGATCTCGCCGGCGCACCGAGCTTGAACGCCGCCGCGGTCGGCGTGCTGGCCGGCCTGTTCCGTCGCGCCCGCCAGCACGGCGGATCACTCTCGGTGGTGGGTCTTGACACATCGTTGCGCGCGCAGCTCGAACGAGTAGGTCCAATGGCCCAAAACGCGCTCGCCAGCTGGTCTTCGCGGGCATCGCGCCAAGGGCCAGGGGTAGAGTCGGACGAGTGAACACGCTGAGCGATCAACTTGCCACGACGTCGCCAGGTCGCTTCGTCTCGGGCCGACAGCTCAAGGTTCGCCTCGCCGAGAACCTCTTCCGTCGGTGGATGCTCTACGTGCTGCCGGTCCTGCTGATCGTCGGCCTCGGCGTCTACAAGACTCGCGACTACGTCGCTCGCTACCACTCGGTCGGCACGGTCAACGTCGCCTCGGCCACCTTCCTCTCCGACCTGACCGACGTGCGCGTCCCGAACTTCGGGTACGAGACGCCGGCATCGAAGACGGCACGCAGCATCAACGAGCTGATGCGCTCGGACTCCTTCGCCATCCAGGTCGCCGATCACGCCGGCCTCACCGACGCAGTGAAGAGCGGCATCTTCACGCTCGACGACCTGCGCACCAACGTCTACGCCGAGGCCCGTGGCGACACGTTGCTCGGCCTCGTCGCCGTCGCCGACGATCCTCGGTTGGCGGCGCAGCTGGCCAGCTCGCTGATCACCAGCTACTCCGCCTACGTCCTCGCCGCCGAGACCGCCGACAGCAACGCCGCAGCGGACTTCTACGAGTCGCAGATCTCGACGTACGAGACCGCGGTCAAGCAGGCACAGGTCAACGTCGACAACTACGTCGCCGATCACAAGGCCCCGAACTTCGGTGAGCGCCCCGAGAACGAGGTCATCGAGCTGTCCCGGTTGAACAACCAGGTGCAGCTGGCGCAGACCGCGCTCGACACCGCACAGGCCAAGCTCGACGAAGCGAAGCTGGCGACGAAGACGTCGGAGAGCGACATCGGCCAACGGCTCCAGGTGATCGACGAGCCGGGCGTCCCGGTCGCACCCGAGGGCACGTTGAAGAAGAAGGTCACCACGATCGGGATGTTCCTTGTCCTGGGCCTCGTCGTGGGCTGTGCCATGCTCGTGATCTCTGCGCTGCTCGATCGCTCCATCCGGTCCTCCAACGACCTCACCGCCGAGGGCCTCGTGGTGCTCGCCACGGTGCCTCGACACCGAGGACGAGACCGTGGGCATCGTTTGGTCCCCGACCTGGGGCTCGCGTCGACGTCGTCGGTGCACCGAGCCGCGGACCGGCCGGCATGAGCACGCTCAACCCCAGTCACGGCAACACCGGTCACGGCGAAGCACCGGCACGCCCGTACCGGGTCAGCAGGTCGTCACGGCTCGGCGGACGGGCCCACATCGAGAGCGAGCGCAGCATGGGCGCCAGGGTCGTCGACATCCCGAGCCAGCCCATGACTAACTCACCGATCCTGCCGACGATGCCACGGGAGCTCGTCGAGACGATCCACTACCTCATCGCCCGGCTGCAGTTGTCCGACGACGACGGTGGGATCCGTCAGCGGATCGCCGTCGTGTCTGCGTCGCACGGTGAAGGTGTCACCACGGTCGCTCGTTCGTTGGCGGCGACGTTGGCCAACGACCTCGACGCGCAGGTCTGCCTCGTCGAACTCGGCTCGGTCCCCACCGGCCCGCTCACCGCCGCCGCCACATCGGGCGGCATCGTCGGAGTCATCAACGGCGACATGTCGCTCGATCGTGCGCTGGTCGCCACGGCCGACCCGCGGCTGTTCACCCTGTCGGTCGGAACCACGGATCGCGACCTCGCCCGCGACGTGCTGCGCGCGCCGCAGCTGGCCTCGCTGTTCGCCAAGCTCGACGAGCAGTTCCACTACGTCATCTTCGACGTGCCGCCGGTGCTCACCGGCAGTCACGCCCTCGGTCTCGTGCGCCACGCCGAGGCGTACCTGCTCGTGGTCCGCCACGGCGTCACGACGGTCGAGCAGGTTCGTGCAGCCACCGACGAGCTGCGCTCGCTGAACTGCCTCGGGGTCGTCGTGAACCAGTACTCGACGCGCATCCCGAAGCGGTTGCGTCGCTTCTTCGCCTCCTGACGGGGTCGGCTCGCACGTGAAGGTGCTCATCGGCTTCATCATCGGGACGTTCCTCATCGGCGCGCTGCCGATCGGCCGCACCGTGCGCGAGCGCCCACTGGCCCTCGTCGCCATCGCCGTCCTCGTCGCCGGCGGCTACTACAGCCTTCGAGTCGTGCAGTGACGCACAGCCTGCGCACGGGATGGGCTCCGGCTCCAGGGCGTCAGCGCAACGTGCTCGGTTGGCTCGCCAACCTGTCGGTGTTCACCGTCGGGCTGATGCTCGCCGGCCTGGCCGTGGGCACCGCCCCCAAGCCGCTCGCCGTTGCCGTCGCCGTCGTGCTCGTCGTCATGGGCGTGTGGTTCGTCAAGCCACTGGCCGCGCTGCACGCGACGGTGTTCCTCACGTTGGTCGGCGACATCACCTCGGTCACCTGGTGGCCGTTCACCAAGAACATGTCGAGCCACGAGTCGATCATGTTCGTCGCCGACTCGGTGTCGGTCAGCCCGCTCGAGGTGATGCTCCTCGTCGCCACGGTCGCCATGCTCGTTCGCTACTTGGCCACCGGTGTGTGGCCGTTCGTGCGTGGCCGCAACCTCCTGCCCGTTGCCGTGCTCACCGCGTTCATCATCATCGGCCTGATGTACGGGATGGCCACCGGCGGCGACTTCCGTGCGGCGACGCTCGAGGTGCGCCCGTTCCTGGTGCTGCCGGTCGTCTACGTGCTGGTGACCAGCCTGTGCCGGACGACGTCGCACTACCGCCACCTGCTGTGGACGGTGTTCGGCGCGATCCTGCTGCACGCCGTGCTGACGTTGCAGTACGTGCAGGGCCTGACGAAGGACCAGCGCGCCGCGTCGGAGAGCCTGATCGAGCACAGCTCCGCGCTGCGGATGAACGTGCTCATCATCGCCCTCATCGGAGCGCTGCTCGTTCGCGGCGTGACGAAGCGGATGAAGATCACCCTCGGCGTGGCCGCCGTGCCGGTGCTGTGGGCGTACTTCCTGGCCGAGCGCCGCGCCGCGTTCGTCTCGCTCGGCGTCGCCACGATCCTGCTCTTCATGGTCCTGTTCTGGCGCCAGCGCGACACGTTCAAGAAGGTGTTCCCGATCGTCGCCGTCGTGCTGGTCGGCTACCTCGGCGTGTTCTGGAACACGACCTCGTCGGTCGGCTTCCCCGCGCAGGCGGTGAAGTCGGTCATCGCACCGGAGTCGCTGTCCGATCGCGACGAGAGCTCGGACCTGTACCGCGTGATCGAGAACTTCGACCTCAACTACACCATCCGATCGGCGCGCATCACCGGCCTCGGCTTCGGGCACACGTTCTACCGGCCGATCCCGCTCGCCGACATCAGCACGTTCGAGTTCTACCTGTTCATCCCGCACAACTCGGTGCTCAACGTCTGGGTCAAGGCCGGCTTCGGTGGCTTCGCCGCGCTGTTCTTCCTGTTCGGCAGCACGATGGTGAAAGGCGGGCAGCGAGTGCGGCGCGTGCGCGAAGGCCGCGACCTGGTCGTGCTCTTCTGCGGCCTCGCTTACGTCGCCATGCTGCTCGTGTTCGCGTACGTCGACATCGCGTGGGATGCGCGCGTGCTGATGCTGTTCGGCCTGGCCGTGGCGATGTGCTGCGACATGCCGGTCCCGGAGGTCGAGGCGGACGAACCGCTCCCCGAGGAAGCAGAGACGTCCGCGCTTGCGCTGATTCGTTCATGATGGTCGGTACATGACGAGACCGGAGTCGACGAGTCCGTTCCTGAGCGTTGTCATCCCCACCTACAACCGCCAGGAGCGCCTGCGGCGCGTCATCGGCGCGCTCGCCGAACAGGTCGTCGACGTGCCGTTCGAGGTGGTCGTCGTCTCCGACGGTTCGACGGACGGCACGAACGAGCTGCTCGCCTCGGGCGCCCTGCCGATGCCCGTGGTCGCCGCGACGCAGCCGAACAGCGGCCCGGCCGCGGCGCGCAACCGCGGTGTCGAGCTGGCATCGGGCGAGGTGGTCCTGTTCATCGACGACGACGTCGTCCCCGATCCGGGCCTGCTGGCGCGGCACGTCGGCTGGCACCAGGCGGCGGCCACCGATCGCGTCGTCATCGGCCCGATGCTGACCCCCGACGACGTGCGCCTGGCGCCCTGGGTGGCATGGGAGCAGCGCATGCTCTACAAGCAGTACGACGCGATGGTCGCCGGAGAGTGGGCGCCGACGTTCCGACAGTTCTACACCGGCAACGCGTCCGTGCGCCGCGACCGCATCGTCGCGGCCGGAGGCTTCGACGTGCGCTTCAAGCGCGCCGAGGACGTCGAGCTGGCGTACCGGTTGCACCTCGCCGGCGTCGAGTTCGTCTACGACCACGAGGCGGCCGCGCACCACTACGCCGATCGCAGCTTCGAGTCGTGGCGCAACATGGCCCGCAGCTACGGCGAGAACGACGTCGCCTTCGCCCGCGGCGGGCAGTCGTGGTTGCTCGGCACGATGTCGCAGGAGTTCGGCACCCGCCACCGCCTCGTCCGGTCGCTGGTGCGCGCGTGCGTGCCGCGCCCCCGTCTTGCCGCCGTTGCCACTGCTGCGTTGGAGCGCATTGCCCGCATCAGCGGTCGGGTCGGTCCGCAGGCGGTGGCCCATCAGGCGTTGAGTGCGGTCTACGGGTTGACCTACTTCCAGGGCGTTGCCGACGCGTTGGGCTCGCCCGATCGGCTGCTGACCTTGTTGCGCACCGGCGACGTCGACCTCGAGGCGTCGGCACCGGCACGTCGCGTCCTGTTGACGGTCTCGGGCACGATCCCCGAGCACGTCGTCGACGACGTCGCTTCCGGCCGCCGCCCGCGGGTCGACTACCTCGAGCTCGCCGCGGCGTTCGATGCGGATCTCGCCGACCATGCGTCCTGCACGGACTCGGGCACGATCGGCCGCGTGTTGGGCAGGGCGCTCGGTGCCAACGCGCGGTTGGCCTGGGCCTGCTGGCGAGCGCGTCGCAGCTACGACGTGATCGTCACCGACGGCGAGCAGGTCGGGCTGCCGTTGGCCGCGATGCTGTGGTGGTCGCGACGTCGCAGCCGTGCCCGTCACGTGATGATCGTGCACATCATGTCGCGACGGAACAAGGCGCTCCTGTTCCGACTGCTCCGGCTCGGCCGGCACATCGACGATCTCCTCGTCTACTCGTCCGCGCAGCAGCGGTTCATCGTCGAGCAGCTGCACGTCGCACCGGCGAAGGTCACCGTCACCCCGTTCATGGTCGACACGGCGTTCTTCGCCCCGGACGCCGTCGTGCCGTCGCGCGACGAGCGGGTGATCTGCGCTGCCGGCCTCGAGTTCCGCGACTACGCGACGATGCTCGTCGCCGTCGACGGGTTGCCGGCACCCGTCGTGCTGGCCGCTGCCAGCCCGTGGTCGAAGCGCTCCGACGGGCTCGACGGCATCGACATCCCGACCAACACCACCGTCGTCCGGCTCGACCTGCACGCCCTGCGACAGCTCTACGCCGACGCAGCCCTCGTCGTCATGCCGCTGCTGGAGAGCGAGTTCCAGGCCGGCATCACGACCATCCTCGAGGGCATGTCGATGGGCAAGCCCGTCGTGTGCACGCGGACCACCGGCCAGACCGACACGATCATCGACGGCGTCAACGGGCGGTACGTGCCCGTCGGCGACGCGGCGTCGATGCGCGCGGCGATCGAGCAGCTCCTCGATCACCCGGCGGGTGCCGAGGCACTCGGCGCGGCAGCGCGGGAGTGGGTGCTCGAGCACGCCGATATCGAGGTCTACGCATCGCGGCTGGCGGGCATCGTCGATGCCCACCGCTCGACGAGGACGAGACGCCCGGCGGTCGCGGGCGTCAGGATGCGGCCATGAACGCGCAACGGCCGCTGCGGGTCGGGTTCCTGATGGACCAGATCGCCGGCCACGTCACCAACTACCGCAACATCCGGCGCATCGTCGACGCCGACCCGACCATCGACGCGACGTGGTTCGAGATCCAGTTCTACCGCGAGGGCGGTCGCATCGAACGGGTGGCGCGGCGGCTCCACGCCCCGGGCTACGCCGCCGGCATCATGCGCGGTGGCGTCGAGGTTCGCACGGCGTTGCGCTCGGAACGTTTCGACGCTCTGTTCACCAACAGCTCCGTCGCCAGCCTGTACTCACGGCGGTTCGCCCGCACACCGACGATGCTCAACTACGACTCGACGCCGTTGCAGCTCGACGAGATGGCGGCGTACGGCAGCCCGCACGACCCCAAGCCCATCGCCTGGGTGAAGCGAACGATGACGACGCGGCTGTACCACCGCGCGGCACGGATCGAGGCGTGGTCGAACTGGGCGCGCGACTCGATGATCGCCGACTACGACGTGCCCGCCGATCGCGTCGTCGTCAACCCGCCGGGCATCGATCTCTCGTTCTGGCGTCCTGCGCCGCCGCCGACGAGTGAACACCCGGTTCGCGTTCTGTTCGTCGGCGGCGACTTCGAGCGCAAAGGCGGCAAGCTGCTGCTCCGATGGATGGCAGGCCGAGGTGACGATGTCGAGCTGCACGTGGTCACCCGCGACGAGATCCCGCGGCAGGACAACGTGATCGTCCACGCCGGCCTGCAGCCGAACACGCCCGAGCTGCTCGACCAGTACCACCGGGCGGACGTGTTCGCCATGCCGAGCCTCGGCGAGTGCTTCGGCATCGCCACCGTCGAGGCGATGGCGGCCGGGCTGCCGGTGGTCGCCTCCGACTGCGGCGGCACGGCGGACATCGTCGACCACGACGTCAACGGGCTGATCGTGCCCACCGGTGATCAGGTCGGGCTCACTGCCGCCCTCGACCGGTTGGTCGCCGATCCTGCCGAACGGGCGCGCATGGCCGCGTCGTCGGTCACGCGCGCCGCCGCGCACTTCGACGTCCGGACCAACGTCGGGCGCATCATCGCCGCGTTGCACGACGTCGCCCACGCATCGAACGACGCGTCGGATCGCCGGTGACCGACGAACTGGCGGCCGCCGCCGCTCCGCTTCCACCGCGCCAGTCGATCAGGCGCAACACGCAATCGCTCCTGCTCGCGCAGATCGGCTCGTGGGTGCTCGCGTTCGCGATCACCTACATCCAGCCGCGCATCATCGGCGCCGACAACATCGGCCAGATCAGCTACGCGCAGTCGCTGTGGACGATCGCCGGCGTGTTCATCATGTTCGGCCTGAACAGCGTCATCGTCGTCGGCACGGCGAAGGGCACGTCGTCGAACCAGGAGTTCCGCAGTGCGATGGGGCTCGAGTCGCTCCTGTACCTCGTCGCCGTGGTCGTGGTCGTCGGCTACAGCTTGATCGCGGGGTACCGCGGTCAGCTGCTGGCGCTCATCCTCATCCTCGGTGCCGCCACCCTGGCCGGCGCGTACGTCGAGCTCGGTCGCGCCGCGCTCTACGGCCGAGAGCGAATGGCGTGGCCGTCGCGCGTCGACATCACCAACAAGGCGCTGAGCACCGTCCTGACCATCCTCGTGCTCGTGCTCGGCGGCCGGGCGGTCGGCATCAGCATCCTCGGCACCAGCCTGATGATCCTCTACATGATCCTGATGCTCGCCGGGGTGAAGCGCGAGGCCGGGCTCGACCTGCGCCCGTCGTACAGCGGGCTCGGCGGCCTCGCCCGCCAGTCGCTGCCGTTCCTGATGATCGAAGCCGCCGTCGTCGTGTACCGCCAGAGCGACACCGTGTTCATCAAGTTCCTCACCGACGACAAGGAGGTCGGCTGGTACTCCGTGGCCGAGTCCTTCCTGGGTTCGCTGCTCGTCGTGCCGACCATCGTGCTGTCCGCCGCGTTCCCCGCCCTCGCCCGCCTCTCGTCCGAGGACCCGGAGCAGGGCGCCAACCTCGTGCGTCGCGGGCTCAAGCTGCTGTTCGTCGTCACGACACCGCTCGGGTTCGGGGCCATCGTCGCCGCCCCGCAGTTCGCGCCGCTCGTCTTCGGCAACCAGTTCCGGGAGAGCGCTGCGGTGCTCGCCGTGATGGGCGTGGTGATGATCATCATGGTTCCGGCGATCCTCGTCGGGAACTACGCGGTGGCGATCGGACGGCAATCCCAGTGGGCGTGGATCACCGTGGTCAGCTTCATCGTCTCGATCCCGCTCAACCTCCTCCTGATCCCGTACACGGATCGCCACTACGCCAACGGGGCCATCGGCGCGGCGATCGTCTTCGCGCTCACCGAGCTGTTGATCTTCGCCCTCGCGGTCATGCGCGTGATCCCGACGTTGTTCGATCGGGCCACGATCGTCGGCGTGTCCAAGACGTTGGCCGCGGGCCTGCTGATGCTCGCCGCGAGCTACCCGCTGCACCGCAGGTTCCTCTTGATCCCGATCGCGGTCGGCGGCGTGGTCTACGTCGGCGCCGTCGCCGCGTTGCGCACCCTCGCCCACGAGGATCGTGAGCTGCTGAAGTCGCCGATCCGCAAGATCGCCGGCCGCTTCCGCCGATCGAGCTGACGTCCGCGACCACAGCCATCGTGAGTTCGGGAGCCACCGGTGGCATCGAAACTCACGCAGCCTTTTGATTCGTGAGCTTGGGAGCCACCGGTGGCATCGAAACTCACGAATGGGCGGTCGCTCCGGCGGCGCGGCGCTCAGTCCGGGGGGAGGTCGCGGACGGGCTTGGCGGGGACGCCGGCGACGAGCGTGTCGGGGGCGACGTCGCGGGTGACGACCGCACCGCCGGCGACGACCGCGCCGGCACCGATCGTGACCCCGGGGAGGATCAGCACCCCGGCGCCGATCCACACGCCGTCCTCGATGACCACCGGCTTGCCGCTCAGCGGGCCACCGCGTTCGCGATGTGGGCCGATCGGATGCGAGCCGGTGGCGATCACCACGTCGTGACCGATCAGCACGTCGTCGCCGATGGTCACCGGGCCGTCGAGGCAGATGGCGCACGGTGTGGTGATGCTCGTGTTGGCGCCGATGCGCAGCGGGCTGCGGCCCCACAGGCGCAGCGGCCCGACGAGCGCGGTGCCGGCGCCGATCTGCACCCCGCCGAGCCGGTACAGCGTCGTGCGCAGACGGATGAAGCCGCCGAACGGCAGCACCCGCACCAACGAGTCGGCGAGCACCAGGCGGTAGTCGACGCGCTCGCGACCGATCTCCTCGCCGATCACCTCGATGATCCGACCGAGCTTGCCCATGACGCTCAGCCGGCGACGCGGGCGGCGACGAGCGCGACGATGTGCCCGAGCGTCGGTGCTTCGGCGACGTCGTCGGGTGGCAGCGTGATCGAGAACTCGTCCTCGAGGGCGACCATCAGGTTGAGCAGCGCGAGCGAGTCCCACGTCTCGATGTCGTCGGGCGTCGACGCATCGCTCACGGTCGACGGCTCGACTTCGAACACGTCGGCGGCGATCGATCGCACGCGGGTGGAGATGTCGTCCATCAATGAGCTCCCATGTTGCCCACCGCGGTGGAAGTGCCGAGCATGCTCGGGGTGGTGAGGTCGATCCAGTCTGGCGCAACCAGGCGCCCGACCGTCGCGGCGATCTCCCAACGGGTGCCGTCGGGATCGTCCGAGCTGGGATCGCCGGCGACGAGCGCGAAGCCGTTGCCGGAGAAGATCTCTCGCGCCGGAGCGTTCTTCGCCGTCGGGATGAACCGTCCCTCGACGACGGTGGCGCCATCGCGGGCGGCCTCGTCGACGACGACGGCGAGCATCGCCGTCTCGACGCCCCGCCCGATCACCCGGCAGCTGAGCAGCAACGTGTCGACGGACCACCGATCGCCGTCGGAACGGGTGATCGCCAGACCGATCGTGCCGTGGTCGCCGAACCGGTCGGCGGCGCGGGCGACGAGCACGCGACTCGAAGGATCGTCGGCCAGCGCCTGCACCTCCGCCTCCGAGTAGCGGCGGGTGGTCACGTTGAGCTGGTTCGTCTTCTGCGTCAGCTGCGCGGCGCGGGTGAGGTCGTCGTCGGCCATCGGGCTGATCGACACCACGGTCTGCAGCGAGCGCAGGTAGTCCTCCAACGATCCGGCCTGCGTCGCGCTGGCCTCGCGCTCGCGCTGCTGCGCGTACAGCTTGGTGCGGTCGCGATCCTCGGCCGTCAAGGTGAGGCGCTCGAACCACGGGTTGCCCTCCACCGGGTTGCCGTCCGGCCCCGGCGGCACGTCGAGCTCGATCACCATCACCTCGGGCAGCTCGCTGCGGATCAACGCGCACTCGGCGGGGTTGTCGTCGATGAACGCCAACGAGTCGATGCCGATGTTCAGCTCGGCAGCGATCGAGCGCAGGTTGTCGGCCTTGTTGTCCCAGTTCACCCGCGACGCGGCAACGTGCTCGCGGCGCAGCACCATCTCCGGGTGGCGGTCGAAGACCTCGTCGACGTCGTCGGCGTTGTTCTTGCTGCAGATGCCGAGCAGCACGCCGCGCGACTGGATGTCGAGCAGCGCCCGCTGCAGGCGTTGGAACCCGCTGCCCGCCGCGTCGTGGCCGAGCACGATCCCGTCGATGCCGTCCTCGCCGACGACGCCGCCCCACATCGTGTTGTCGAGGTCGCAGATGAGCGCCTTCGCCACCCGACCGGTGAGCGGGTGGAGGAATCGCAACCACTCCTCGGCCATCGGCACGAGGCTGTCGGATCGGAACGGCATCCGCATCGACGCCCACTTGGCCTCGTCGTACCAGCGGTCGCGGCCGGTGCGGGCGACGACCGCGTCGTAGTCGAGGAAGTGGGCGCCGGCCGTCTCGGCGCACGTCGCTGCGAGGCGACGGTTGATCTCGGCGATCGCCGCTGCCTGCCCGTGCAGCGAGCCGCTGTCGGCAACGCCGCCCGCCCGGATCGCCGGCGCGTCGAGGCCGTGCAGCACGAACGACGCGCTGCTCGACCTGCGGAACGCGGTGACCAGGCCGCCGAGCTCATCCACGACCCGGTCGACGACTCGCTGGACGCCGTGATCGTCGAGGGCGTGGAACCCGCTCCACAGCTCCGGCGCGACGTCGCGGGTGAGCGCGACGACGATGACGACGTCAGCGGCCCACTCGCCGTGCAGCGGGCTCGACGGATCGAGCACCTCCTGCACGTACGTGTTGAAGCCGCCGACCTGCACGGTGAGATCGAGGCCACGTAGCGCACCGGCGGCACGGACGATGGGCACGATCGGCTCGACCGTGCACGACCGCAGGATGGCGACCCGCGCCGCGCGCCGTGCACCGACCGGTGTGAGCCGGTTGCAGCGGGCCAGTACGAAGCCGGCCGTGGACGGGCCGGGCTGCAGCCGCCACAGCCGATCGAGGAGACCTCGGGCGACGGGCTCGTCGCCGGCGGCGAGCGCGGCGTCGATGTCGCTGCGCAGGCTGGACGTCAGGGTTCCCGTTTCACCCACCCGCACGAGGCTATCGGCGGCGTCGTGGGCTCGTCAGTCCAGCTTGAGCTCGGCGATCGCGTCGTCGAGCACGAAGTCGCCGCAGTCCCAGTGCCAGGCGAAGAACGACTGGCGGGCCGCCGAGTAGGAGATGCCCAGCGCCTCGAACGGCGTCGGCGGGCCGACCGGCGTCCACGTGACGCCGCCGTCTTTGGAGGTGACGATGGTGTTGCCGTCGAGCCCGGCCAGGCCGTCGCCCGGTAGGGCGATGAGGCTCGACGTGGGTGCCGCCTCGGTGACGAGCTCCCAGTGCTCGCCGAGGTCGGTGCTCTTGATGAGGCCCGCGCCGTTCTCCAGCAGCCAGTAGATGGCGAACGTCGAATCGAAGATCGGTGTGCCGACGACGCCGTGGTCGTACACGGTCGTCCAGGTCACGCCGGAGTCGGTGGTCCGCAGCACTCGTGCCGGGTTGCCGAACTTCGTGCCGAGCAGGTACGTGCTCGAGCTGAGCACCATCGGCGAGCCGGCGTTGCCGATCTCCGTCGGCAGGAACGGCGAGATGTCGACCCAGCTGGCGCCGCCGTCGGTCGACTTGGCGACCTCCGACCGTTCGTGCGTGGCCGAGAGCATGGTCCGCCGCTGCGGATCGCTGAAGTCGATGGCGATCGCGTCGGAGTGGAGCACGTTGCCGAGCTGACGGAACGACGCACCGTTGTCGTCGGTCTGGAACCCGCCGGGCCCGCCGTAGATCCCGCTCTCCCACCACAGGTTGGGGTTCGACGGGTCGTAGATGATCGTCGAGGGACGGTTGACGATCTTCCCCGACCCTGCGGTTCCGAGCGGCGCCCAGTCGGTTGCTGTGCCGGTGAGCGCGAACAGGCCCGCCTTGGCGACGCCGGCGATGACCATGTCGCTGTTCGGGTTGGCCGAGACCATGGTCAGGTTGCCGCACTCCGACGCCACGCCGGCGAGGTTGCCCGTGACGTTGACCCAGTCGCTGTCGCCCGAGCTCACCGGGTCGCCGCTCGACGAGCCCGTGGACGCAACGGTCACGGTGGCGGTGGCGGTCACCGTCTCGCCGTCGGCCGTGGCCGTCAGCGTGTAGGTCGTGGTCGACGTCGGCGAGACGAGCACGCTGCCGTCATCGATCGGGTCGACCTTCGGGGAGATGGTGACCGTTGCGTCCGGGTCGTTGAGCTCCCACGACAGCAGCGACGACTGGCCCGAGGTGATCGACGTCGGCCCGGCGACGAAGGATCGGATCTGCAGCTTGGTGACCGGCGCCGTCGAGACGTTGCCCGGCGGAGTGGTGGTGATCGGTTGGAACGGCGTTCCGGCCTTCGGCTCACCGCATCCGGCGAGCAGCAGCGCCACTGCGACGAGCGCCGGTGCGCCCGGGCGCGAACGACGACCACGACCGTCGAAACGGTGCTGCGCCGAACGATGCGAGAGGAACCACCTGCCAGACCCGATCCGTTGATCATACGCGGGGAGTGCCGTCGGGCGACCCGCGGCAGACGACATCGACGCTAGGTTTCGGGCATCGCCCGGAACCGCTCCAACGACGCCCGGCTCGCCGTGATGTTCGTCCAGTCCGGTACTCGCTACGCGGCGGACGCGCAGGTCCACGCCAGCATCATGCGCCACCTCCCAGCGCTCGGCATCGACGTCCACGCCGCAGCCGACCCGGGCACGATCGACGATCCGTCGGCCACAGCACGGGTCTTCGGTGAGATCGCCGGGGTGCACGTGATCGACGCTCGATTCGGCCCGCGCCGGATGGGGGCGCGAGCGGTGCTCGTCGACGGGCCGGCGGCGGCGATGTCGTTGCTGCGGCTCGTGCGGTACGCGCGGCGCAACCACATCGCCGTCATCCACTGCACCGAGAAGGCCCGCGAGTCGGTGATGGCCTACCTCGTCGCCCGCCTCAGCGGCGCGGCGCTCGTCGTGCACCTCCACGTCAAGGTGGCGGACTGGTTCAGCCGGCCGACGCGGACGGTGATGCGTCGCGCCGATCGCCTCCTCGCCATCTCCCGGTTCGTCGCCACATCAGCGGTGGAGCAGGGCTACCGGCCCGAGCGCGTCGTCGTCGCGCTCAACGCGCTGGCGCCCCACGACGCCGCCGCGACGGGGATCTCGACGACGGCACAGGCGACAGGCGATCGAGCGGCGATCTGTCGGGAGCTGGAGATCGACGACGCGGCCGTCCTGCTGTGCATCGTGGCCCGCATCAACGAGTGGAAGGGCCACGACCTCCTGCTGCGCGCCTTCGCCATCGCCGTCGAACGGGTGCCTGATGCGATCCTGCTGGTCGTCGGTCAGGACGACGGGCAGCGCGCCATGCTCGAGCAGCTCGCCAACAACCTGGGCATCACGTCGCGCGTCCGGTTCACCGGCTTTCGGGCGGACGCGCACCGGTTCATCGCCGCCTGCGACGTCTTCGTCATGCCGAGCGTGGAGGAGCCGTTCGGCCTCGTCTTCCTCGAAGCGATGGCGCTCGGGCGTCCGGTCGTGGCGACCAACGACGGCGGCACACCGGAGGTCGTGGTGGACGGCGTCACCGGGCTGCTCAGCGCGCAGGGCGACGTCGACGCGCTGGCCGCCCACCTCGTCCGGCTCGCAGCCGACCCCACCCTGCGGGCCCGACTGGGAGCGGCGGGCGTGGCACGCGTCGCGACCGAGTTCCAACCGGAACGGCTGGCCGCCGACGTCGCCGCGATCTACCGCGACGCGGCGAGCTGACGCGCTGCCCGCGCAGCCAGCGCCATCGCCGTCAACGTCGGGTTCTTCTCCGGGTTCGTGGTGAAGCAGCTCATGTCGGTCACGAGCACGTTCTCCAGGCCGTGCACCCGGTTCCAGCGATCGACCACCCCTAGTTCGGGACGATCGTGCATGCGCACCGATCCGGCGAAGTGCACCGACGAGCCCGGTCGTGGCGTCCAGTCCACGGGCTCGATCCTCGCCGCGATGCCGACGTCCGCGAACACCTCGGTGAAGCGCTCCTTCATCCGGGCGAGCACCTGCAGCGTCCGGTCGTCGTAGGCGACGTCGAGCTCAACGACCGGGTTGCCGAAGTCGTCGAGGCGAGACGCCGACAACGTCACCCGATGCTCCTCGTGGGGCACCATCGTGCCGAACACCTGGACGCCGAACCGTCGTCCGGCTCGACCGAGGTAGGTCAGCAGGCGATCGCGCGGCGACGCCAGACCGATGGTCGCCGACGCACCGCTCAACGGCTCGGTCAGCTCGTGCGCCTCACGGGTGAGGTACAGCGGGTGATCGAGCAGGGTCAGCGACCGGTCGAGGTCGACCGGCCACCACTCGCGTGTGTGGTCGTGGAGGTAGCGGCCGACCAGGCCGTGCTGGTTGCCGACACCGTCCGGCCACGCCGACGACGTCGACGACAGCATGATGCGCGCTGTGTCCACGGTGCCGGCGGCCAGCACGACGGCACGGCCCCGCACCACCGACGACTGCCCGCTCGTCCGATCGGTGCACTCGACGCCGATCACCGTGCCGTCGGCAGCCGTGGCGAGGCGGCGCACGTGCGTGCCCACGCGCAGCTCGAACGAGGCGTTGGACAGCATCGGGGCGACGATCACGTGGTAGCTGTTGAACTCCGAACCGCGGCGGGCGATCATCCACTTCGCCCCGCGGGCCAGCGCCAGCACGGTCAGCTCGTCGGTGTGCTGCGTCGAGAAGGTGCGCTTCCAGTCGGCGGGCAGGTCGCGGCGGTAGCGCGACCGACCGGCGGGAACGAGCGGCACCGCCGTCGTCGGTGCGGTGATCGACAGCTGGTCTTCGGCGACGTCGTAGAACGGGGCCAGGTCGTCGTAGGTCACCGGCCAGCGGAACCGCTCGTCGAGCCGCGCCCCGTCGTGGAAGTCGGCCGGGGCGAACCTCGGCACGGCGGCCGTCCAGTAGTTCGACAACCCGCCCGGGCTGAGGCTGCTCCACCACTCCGTGTCGCGGTCGCCGACGGCAACGTGGCGACGGGACAGGAGGTCGCCGCCCGCACGCCGCCGCAGCAGCGTCTGACCGGCGGCGCGCACGATGATCCCGCTCGGCGGTCGCAGACCGGACTCGAGCATCGTCACCGGCACCCCGGCTCGCACCAGTTCGAGCGCGGCCATGGCGCCGGCGGGCCCGCTGCCGACGACGATGACCCGCTCGGAGTCGTCGAACCGCGAATCCGTTCGGGTGCTCATGCCCCGTCCTCGACGATCGCCCGGATCTCGTCGAGCAGGGGACCAGCCGGGAGTGCGGCGTCGAAGCGGCGGATCGTGTCGATCACCTGCTCCTCGGTGGACATGCCGATCAGCACCACGTCGGGCTCGGCGCGATGGCGGCCGAACCACATGGCCAGCTGCAGCAGATCGACGCCGGACTCGGCGGCACGGCGCTGCAACTGCTCGACGTGGGCGGCGCGCACGGCGTCCAGTCCCGTCGGCTCGCCGCGCTCCGCGCGCGCCAGGATCCCGCCGCCGAGCACGCCTCGGGCGATGACGCCGACGTTGCGCTGGTGAGCCACGGCGATCGCCCCGGTCGCAGCCTGCGGGTCGAGCACGCCGAACGGCAGCTGGATCGAGGCCAACCCGTGGACCCCGACCCACGAGTCGGCGACGTCGAGTCGCTCGCAGCCGACGCCGAACCAGCGAACGGTGCCGGCGTCGATCAGCCGCTGCACCGCCTCGGGCAGATCGGACGAGGAAGCGATCGGCGGACCGTGGAACTGCAGGAGGTCGAGGTGGTCGCGCCGCAACCGGCGCAGGCTGGCGACCACCGCGCGCTCGACGCCGGCGACCGAGAAGTCCTGCTCGCTGTACGGGCGCACGCCGCGACCCAGCCGTCGGGCGACGGCGCCGACGACGTCGGAGGCCAGACCCGGACGACGTTCGTCGAACCGGTAGCCGACCTTGGTGGCGACCACCACATCGTCACGACCGGCCAGCGCCTCACCGAGGACCAGCTCGCTGGTGCCCGAGCCGTAGGCGTCGGCCGTGTCGAACATGCGGATCCCGGCATCCACGGCGGCGTGCACCAGGCGCACCGCGTCACGCCTCCCGTGGCGGGCGCGAGTGCTGCCCAGCTTGACGCACCCCATGCCCAGACGCGACACGGTCAGGTCGGTGCCGCGCAGGTTGCCGACGTCCATCGAAGTGATCAGCCGTTGGTCCGCCGGGCTACGAGGAGTAGCCCTTCTTCCCGTACAGCGAGCGGGCGAACCGGTAGGCGGAGTAGCTGATCGGCGCGGTCACGAACACGCGCTCACGGAGCCGGCCGAGCCGGGTGGGCCGGAACCAGTTCGGGTAGAAGATGATCCCGCCGTCGTTCGGGCCGAACACGTCGGCGTTCGCCTCCGTCGTCTCGCCGTACGTGACGGCGAGCATCGGCCGGGCGGCGGCACTGCGGTTGGGCATGCCCCGGTGCCAGAGGGTGGAGCGACGCAGCACGACGTCACCCTGCTGCAACGGCACGCGGTGGGTGAGCCGCCGCTTGCGCTGCAGCGCGTACTTCCAGAACGGGTAGAACTGCTGGTTCGTGGCCGGCAGCACGTCGAGGGCGCCGTTGACGAGGTCGGTGTCGACGACGGCGACGTTGCAGATCAGGAAGTCCTCCGTGTACACGCCGTCCATGTGGTAGTGCTGGGCGACGCTGCCGGGCAGGTTGTAGTTCAGGGTCAGCCGGGGCCGATCGGCCAGGTCCGGCCGGATCGAACGCACCAGCTCGGGGATGCCGGCCCGGACGAGCTGCTCGTAGATCGAACGTGCGGCCTCACCGGGGAAGCAGTTGAGGTGACCGCTGAACGAGCCGCCGCCGACGGTCAGCTTGCCGGCCGCCGCGAGGCGTGCGTACTCGGCGTCGAGCGCCGCGTGCAGCTCGTCGAGGCTGTCACGGCTGACGACCCCGCGAAAGATCACGAACCCGTCGTCGTCGAGTGCTCGCCTGCACTCGTCCGTCTGGTCGATGGTGGTCTCCGTCGTCACCAGCGCGTGCCTTTCATCCGTGATCTCGCCGGTCGTCCCGACGAGCTCCAGAGCGACGATATCAGTGCGAACGACCTGGTCGTCAGGGCCGAACGGCCCATTCCGTCAGCCGGGCAGGCGCTTGACCACGACCGTCGCCGGGACGCCGGCGACGACGGTGTTCGGCGGCACGTTCTTGTTGACGACCGCGCCGGCAGAGACCACCGCACCCTCGCCGACGGTGACGCCGGGCAGGATCGTGCAGCGAGCACCGAGCCACGCCCCGTCGCCGATGGTCACGTCACCCTCCAGCGTGGAGCCGGCCCGCTCCTCGCGCTTGCCGATGCGGTGGCTCGTGGTGAGCACCATCACCTCGTGGCCGAGCGCGACGCGGTCACCGATCGTCACCCGTCCGTTGAGCTCGAACGTGCAGTCGACGCTGATGCACGAGTTGCGGCCGATCACGAGTCGCGAGCGGATCGGCCCCCGGCCGTAGACGGTCGGCACCCCGAACAGCACGGTGCCGTGCCCGATGTTCCAGCGGGCCAGCCGCAGCAGCCCGGTGCGCAGGCGGCGCATCGCGTAGTGGGGCAGCACCCGCGCCGGCAGCGTCGTGACGCGCAGCACCAGTTGCAGGTTGGCGAAGTCCTCGACCACGGTCCACCGCAGCCGCTGCGCGCGTGTGGTGCCGCGCGGATCCGACCACGGCTCGTCGCCTTCCCCTGCGGGGTCCGTCACGGTCGGTTGCATGGCTGCTCAGGGTACGGGAACGGGCGCAGCGGCGATCAGGATGATGTTGATGTTGCACACGACCGTGTCGCGAGCGCCGTCGGGCTGCTTGAACTCGATCGTGTTCGGGCCGTCCTTGATCTCGTCGAAGGGGACCTCGACGGCGATGCTCTTCCAGAACGGCGGGAAGTCGGGGTACGGCCATGCGGTCTCGTGCCACGGGCCGCCGTTCACCCGAACCAGCGGCACGGTCGTGTCGTTCGGCGCCCAGTTGAAGGCGACGAACGCCGACTTCGGGGTCTGCTCGGTGAAGACCGGTGCCGTGGTCACCTTGATCGCGTCCTGCGTGACGAGGTAGCCGAGCGACGTGACGCCGTCCTTGATGGCCTCGTTGGCGTCGGGCACGTCGAAGGTGAGGTCGCGGTACGGCGTCGGGCCGTCGAAGGCGACGTTGTCCCAGGCGAAGGCGTGGTCGCACTGGCTGTCGAACTTGCAGGCGTTGTAGTGCAGGTCCTCGAGCCAGATCACGCCACGGGTCAGTGGCATCTGCACCGTCGTCCTGGCCAGGATCTTGAGCTCGGTCTGGCCGGCGTCGGTCGCCCAGATCTCGGCGCCGTCGGCGTTGATGCGCACCTCGAAGTGGTTCAGATCGCCCGTCGCCGATCCTTCGAGCACGCAGTTGAGCTGGCTGATCGGCCCCAGGTCCTGGGTGACGTAGTTGCGGGTGACGGCCATCATCGTCACCGAGGTCCGCGTCGGATCGCCGTTGCAACCGGCGACGGCGAACCCGAACGAGTTGCGAGCGGAAGCGTTGTAGCCCTCGCCGTCTCCATGCGGTGTGGGCACGGGCTGGTCGGTCCACCAGAACTCCGGCCACGCGGCGTGCGGGCCTTCGGCGTCGGCCGAGACGTCGAAGGACACGGTGCCGGTGCGACCGGCGATGTCGAACGGCTGCTTGGGGTACATCGACAGGTTGGTCTTCGACTCGTGACCGTCGTTCACGGCCTCGACGACGCGACCGTTGCAGATGCGCACGTCGTTCGGTGCGGTGCCGATGTCGCAGCCGGGAATTCCCGATGCCTTGAACCACCAGCCGTGCTGGTCCTGGCCGAGGTTGACGTAGGTGTTGGTGCGCGACACGCCCCACAGGATCGGGTCGAGGTCGCCGGTGCGGGTGCCTTCGACACCGGCGGGCTCGTCGAACGTCTCGCAGAACGCCATCGGCGCCTCGGCGAGCGCCATGCGGCAGCCCTCGGTCCCGTTCGTCCGCTGGCCCTCGGGCGTCACCGGCGGCTCACCGGGCGCGAGGGTGGTCGTCGGACCGGGCACCGGGGTGGTGACGATCGGGACGTCGTCGCCGTCGTCGACGCTGGTCGGCGTGTCGACCCCTTCGACCTGCTTGCCGTCGCCGTCTCGTGACGTCGTCTCGCTGGAGTCCTTGGCATCACTGACGCAGCCGGTCACCAGCACGGCCACCAGCCCGAGTGCGATCCATGCCCGTCGTTGCATCACGTTCTCCCTGCTCGTCACTGGCTGCTGCGTCACTGGATCTTGGGCCAATGACGCGGCTCGGCCCGTCCTTGATACGGACGGGCCGAGCGCATGGTTCAGTTGTGGTCCTGGTCAGCTGCCGGTCACGGGACCGGCGCAGCGTTGATCAGCGTCAGGTTGATGTTGCAGATCACCGTGTCCTGGGCGCCACCGGGTTGCTGGAACTCGATCGTGTTGGTGCCGGTGCGGATCTCGCTGAGCGGGATCGGGATGGCGATCGACTTCCAGAACGGTGGGAAGTTGGCGTACGGCCAGGCCGTCGAGTGCCACGGCCCGCCGTTGATGCGGACCATCGGCACCGTGGTGTCGTTGGGCGCCCAGTTCAGCGTGACGTAGGCGGTCGCCGGGGTGTGCACCCAGTTGACGCCCTGGACCTGGACGCTCACCGGGCTCTGCCCGACTCGGTAGCCGAGGCTGGTGACACCGTTGGAGACCGGGGTGTTGGCGTCCGGCACGTCGAAGGTGAGGTCGCGGTACAGCTTGGGACCGTCGAAGGCGACGTTGTCCCAGGCGAAGGCGTGGTCGCACTGGCTGTCGAACTTGCAGGCGTTGTAGTGCAGGTCCTCGAGCCAGATCACGCCACGGCTGAGCGGCATGCTCACCGATGTCCTGGCCAGCAGCTTGAGCTGGCTCTGACCGGCGTCGGTCGCCCAGATCTCGGCGCCGTTGGCGTTGATGCGCACCTCGAAGTGGTTGAGTGCCCCGGTGGCGGAGCCCTTGAGCACGCAACCCAGCTGCTCGATCGGGCCGAGGTTCTGCGTGGCGTAGTTGCGGGTGATCGCGATCATCGTGATGCCGGTGCGGGTGTTGTCGCCGTTGCAGCCGGCGATGGCGAAGCCGAACGAGTTGCGAGCCGAGGCGTTGTAGCCCTCGGTGTCACCGTGAGGCGTCGGGACCGGCTGGTCGGTCCACCAGAACTCCGGCCATGCGGCGTGCGGGCCCTGGCTGTCGGCCGAGACGTCGAAGGAGACGGTGCCGGTGCGGCCGGCGATGTCGAACGGCTGCTTGGGGTACATCGACAGGTTGGTCTTCGACTCGTGACCGTCGTTGACGGCCTCGATCACCCGACCGTTGCAGATGCGCACGTCATTGGGCGCCGTGCCGATGTCGCAACCGGGCACACCCGAGGCCTTGAACCACCAGCTGTACTGCTGCTGGCCGATGTTGACGTAGGTGTTGGTGCGTGACACGCCCCACAGGGTGGGGTTGAGGTCGCCCGTCCGGGTGCCGGCGACGCCGGCCGGACGGTCGAAGGTCTCGCAGAAGGCCATCGTGGCCGGCTGCTGTGCCAGGGCCAGGATGCAGCCGCCGGTGTTGGGGATCGAGCCGCCCTCGCTCTCCGGTGCCGGGGGGATGACCGGCTCGGCGGGTGCGATCGGGGTGGTCGGCAGCGCACCGCGCTCCGGACCGCCCGCGATCCAACCGATGGCATCGACGATCAGGCTGGTCGACGTGCGGTTGGACGAGGTGTACTGGATGCACGCCGTGCCATCGGTCGCCGTCAGCTCGACGAGCGCCAGGTTCGACTTGAGCGCACCCGTGTAGGTGTTCAGGGTCGAGGCGTTGGGGATGTCCTGGTCGCAGGGCCACACGGTGACGTAGCCGTCGCCGCGGGCGTCGGCAACCGTCACCGTGAGCAGGGCGGATGCAGCGTTGGTGGGCACGCCACCGCGGCCGGCGACGCGCAGCTGGATCTTGCTCGTCGACTTCGCCGGGCCGAACGACCAGGCCGAGCTGTCGCGAGTGTCGAGGATGCGGGTCGGGGCTTGGATCTTCATGTCGCCGGCGCCGTCGGACCAGCCGTAGGCGTCGACGATGAGGTCGGTGTCGATGAACGACTTCAAGCACACGTCGCCGCCGCTGAGCCCGACGATCGTCGTGTTCGCGGTCGTTTCGTGGGCGCCGAAGTTGACCGTCGAGCCGTTGGTCGGCTGGCCGCACGGGTAGGCGACCACCCAGCCGGCCCGGTCCGGGTCGTCGACGGTCAGCGTCAGCACGGCGTTCTGCGCGTTGCCGCCGATGCTGGACCGGCCGGCGACCTTGAGGCGCCGTTCAGCACCCGCCGACAGCGGATCACGGCTGGACCGGGTGTCGAGGAGGCGGGCCGGGTTGATGCCGGTGACGTCCACCGTGCCGGTTGCCCAGCCGATGAGGTCGATGACCAGGTTGACCGGGGCCGAGGTGGCCACACAGACCTGACCCTGGCCGAGCTTGACGACCGCTGCGTTGGCGACCGTGCGCGAGGAGGTGAAGTTGAGCACCGAGGTCGACGGCTGGGCCTGTCCGCACGGCCAGGCACGCACGTACCCGGCGCCGGCGGCATCAGTGGCGGTGATGTTCACCGTCACGGTCAGGGCACCGACGTTGGACGCCGCGGGGACGGCCACGGCGACGACGTTGCCGGGGTTGATCCGACCGGTCGGAGCGCCGATGCCGAAGCGGGTGTCGAGCACCCGGGACGGCTGGACCGCAGTGACGGATTCCGGTCGTGGCGCTGCACCGGCGGAGCCGGCGAGCGCGGTGGAGACGACGAGCGGTGCCACCACGGAGGTGAGCGCGAGCACCGCCAGCGACGCGAGGCGCCGTGGAGTTCGATGGATCATGAGTAGTGAGAACCTTCCCGAGTCACGCGCCCGCATGACGCAACGTCAGCGATGGATGCACTCGGGGGGAGGCATGTCCGATCGATGACGATTGCTGTGTTCATGTTACAACTCCCGTACTGGCGGGCGAGCCGTGCCGCACGGCGTACGCGCACGGCTTTTTCGTTGATGTCGCATCGAACATCGACCGAAACGCGTGAGAACTTAAGGGTTTCCTGACAATTGGCCCTCGACGCTCACACGGCGTGACTGGTCGCGTGCGCTGCGCGCGGCGGAGATTTCTTGCGGTCAAACGTCACATTTCTCTGAGTACGATCTGCTGCTCGGCGGGCCCTCGACGAGCGTGGTCGGGTGTCGCGCGATGGTCGTGAGCACTGGGCTCGTGCAAGGGCAGAGGGAGGTCGCAGTGCGCGTCATCGACGCTCGAGTGCTGAGCTACCCACGTTGGTCCGGCGTCGAGTGGTACACGTTCCACCTCTGCTCGGCGATGTTCCGGTTGCAGCCCTCGGAACGCAACCTCGTGATCGTCGATCAGCCGATCACCGACCCACGGATCCGCGAGCTCGTCGCTCCCGCGAACGCTCGTGTCGTCGTCCGGCCGGGCAGCGCGCAGTACTACGGGCGGCTGCCGATCGACCTCGCCTGGAACCGGGCCAAGGTGCTCTTCTCGCCGACCGGTCGGCTGCCGCCGTACCCCGTTCCGGTGACGACGGCGATCACCATCTACGACTGCGCCAGCGTCACCAACCCGAGCATCATCCCGAACAACGAGGCCCCGGCGATGGCCGAGAAGCTGCGCGCCGCGGCGACCAAGGCCGATCTCGTCTTCGCCATCTCCGAGACCGGCCGGCAGGAGATCGCCGAGTGCTTCGGAGTGCCGCTCGATCGCATCGTCGTCGCGCCCTGCTCGGTGTCGGCACCCGACGTGGCGCCCACGGTGCCGGCCGGGCTGGTCGGTGATGCGCCGTTCTTCCTGATGGTCAACCCGGGCCGCAGGAACAAGAACTGGGAGGTCGTGCTCGCCGCCTTCCGCCTGCTGAAGGACGATCCGGCGATGGCCGAGCATCGGCTCGTGCTGGCCGGCGGGCTCGGCGACGAGGCCGTTGCGATCCAGGCCGCGATCGCGGCGATGGGCCCGGCGGGCGATGACGTCATCTGCCTGGAGTACGTCAGCTCCTCCGAACTGCTCCACCTCTACCGTCGGGGCACCGCGCTGGCCTTCATGTCGACCTACGAGGGCTTCGGGATGCCACCGCTGGAGGCCATGTTCCACCGCCTGCCCGTCGTCACCTCCCTGCTCCCGGTGCTGGTCGAGGTCACCGGCGACGGCGCGGTCCACGTGGCCGACGACGACGTCGAGGGCCTCGCCTCGGCGCTGCAGCGGTTGGCGTCAGCGGAGATCACCGACCAGGGCACCACGTTCCGTGACGAGATGATCACGAGAGGTGCTGAGCGCGTCGCACGCTTCTCCTGGGAGCGCAGCGCCGAGATCGTCCTCGCCGGGTTGGATCAGGCCCGGTCGCGCTGAGCGGCCAGTCCGTCGTAGACGGACATCAGCTCGACGACCTGCCGACGGATGTCGAACTCGCTCAGGGCGCGGTCGCGAGCGTTGCGGCCGATCCGCTCGGCGAGTCCGGGCTCGTCGAGCAACCGCCCGATCGCCGACGCGAACGACGCCGGGTCACCGACGCGGGCGACCAGGCCGCAGGTTCCGTCGTCGCCCACCGCTTCGATCATGTTCGGCAGGTCGGAGACCACGCACGGGCGGGCCAGCGACATGCTCTCGAGGAGCGCCAGCGGCAGTCCCTCGAAGATCGAGGGCATCACGATGACGTCGATCTCGCTGATCAGGGCACGTGGATCGTCCACGTGCCCGGCGAAGACGACCCGGTCGGCGATGCCGAGGTCGGCAGCGCGTTGGCGCAGCGACTGCTCGTCGCCTCCCTCGCCGGCCAGGACGACGACGACCTCGGGGTGCGACGTGGCGAGCAGCCCCACCGCGTCCAACAGGGTGCCCAACGACTTCTGGTGCGACAGCCGTCCGACGGCGCCGACCACGAACGCATCGGGTGCGACGCCGAGCGCCGCGCGCGTCTCGGTCGAGCGCGTCGACGGGTCGTCGACGAAGCGTTTGACGTCGATGCCGTTGCGGATCAGGAGCAGCTTGCGCGCCGAGCGCCCGAAGCTGATCTGCTCGCCGCGGTTCTGCTCGGACACGACGATGAAACGACGGACCAAGCGATCGAACAACGGGATCACGGCACGTTCGGCGCGCCCGCGCCCGTAGATCGTCGGTGGCAGGTGCTCCGTGCGGATGATGGCGCGGACACCTGCCAGGCGCGCCGCCAGCATCTGTCGCCGGGCTCGGGCCGGCTGGCTGGTGTGGATGTGGAGGATGTCGATGCGATTGCTGCGCAGCAAGCGGGCGATGGCGCGGACCTCGCGGATCGCACCGAGCACCGGACGGACGCCGGGATCGGGCGGTTGCAGGAAGGGCACGCCGAGGGTGCCGGCCAGTTCGACGAAGCGCGGTGGGTTGGCCGCCCACGGTGCTCGCAGGCCCGGGAGCAGGACGAACGGCTCGAACCGCTGCCGGTCGAGGTGCTCGAGCACGAGCAGGATGTGGACCTCGACGCCACCGAAGGCAACGGAGTCGTCGAACAGCGCGACCCGTTGCGGGACCGTGGACCTCGACGTCACGAGCGCCCGCTGCCGGTCGAGGTCAACTGCCGCGTGGGGGCCAGGGACAGGGCTTCGAGCGCGGCGACCTGCTCGGGCAGACGAACGGTGGCGTCGAACCGGGCCAGCACCCGGGCGCGGCCCTGCGCACCGAACGTGCCGGCCAGGCGCGAATCGTCCAGCAGCGTGCACAGGGCGTCTGCTGCTGCTTCGGCGGACTCGACGGGCACGATCAGGCCGGTGACGTGGTCCTCGACGGCGTCGGGGCAGCCGCCCTCGTCGCCGGAGATCGACGGCGTGCCCGATGCGGATGCCTCCAGGTAGACCATGCCGAAGCCCTCCACTTGATCGTGCTGGCGGTCGCGCCGGCTGAGCATGATGTGCACGTCGGCGAGCTGGTAGGCCAGCGGCAGATCGGCCTCGGCGATGCCGGCGACGATCGAGACGTGCTCGGCAACGCCGAGCTCGCCGGCCAGTGCGTCGAGCCGGGCGGTGTCGCCGCTGCCGATGATCAGGTAGTGGGTGGTCGGGTGGCGTTCGAGCACGGCGGGGAGTGCCCGGATCACGGTGTCGTGGCCCTTGCGCTCCTCCAGCCGTGCCACGGTGAGCACGATCGGCGAGTCCTCCGGCAACCGCAACCGCGTGCGCAGGTCGGCCACGCCGGTCGCGTCCTGGCGCAGGAACGGCTCGGTCGTGATCCACGGGTTGGACAGCACGACGTTCGCCGAGGGCTCCACCTGCTGGACGACGCGCCCGGTGTAGCGACTGTTGACGAACACCGCAGCCGATCGGGTGATCGCCCATCGGGCGATGCGCGCCTTGCGCGGACTGGCGACGACGCCGGCGATGTCCTCGCCGTGGCAGTAGCTGGCGAGCGGGATCCGGGTGACGAGCGACGTCACTGCGCCGAGGACCGCTGACGGGAACACGGTGCCGCAGAACACCAGGTCAGGGCGGTGACGGCGGGCGACGCGGATGGCGGTCCAGAGCATTCGCACCGACGGCCAGCCCTGCATCCCCGACGACGGGACGCGGTGCATGCGGTACGGGCGCGCCGAGTCGAAGTCGCTCTCGGCGGTGGAGCCGCTGGCGAAGGTCAGCACGTCGGCCTCCCCGCCCTCGGCGACGACGGCGTCGACGATGTTCTCCAGCAGTCGCGAACTGCCGCCGATGCCCGGGCGGTAGAACGGCGTGATCAGCAAGACGCGCATCGCGCTGGTGGTCGGTCCGTCAGCCGTGACGGCTCAGGATGCCGCGCAGCGACGTGCACACCTGGTCGACCTGGGCCTCGGTGAGGATCAACGCCGACGGCAGGTTGATCGCTCGCGGGCTGATGTCGTAGGAGACGACGTTGCGCACAGCGGCAGGACCGGCGTCGGGTGCATCGGCGAACGCCGGCAACGCGCTCAGCGGGTGGAAGAACGGCCGCGACTCGATGTCCTCGGCCAGCAGCTCATCCATCAGGTCGGGTGTCTTGAGCTGGTACGACGCGTCGAGGACAGCAGTGACCATCCAGTACACGTTCATCGAACCGGGTTCCTCGGCGTTGAGGACCAGGCCGGGCACGCCGGCCAGACGGTCGGCGTACCAGCCGAAGATCTGCCGCTTGCGGGTGATCAGCTCGTCGATCCGCTCCAGCTGGGCCAGTCCGAAGGCGGCCTGCAGGCTGCTCATCCGGTACTTGTAGCCGACCTCGGTGGTGAGGAAGAAGCGGTGCGATCCCGGCGGGCGACCGTGGTCGCGCAGGAACAGGACGCGGGCGTTGATGTCGGGGTCGTCGGTGACGAACATCCCGCCCTCGCCGGTCGTCAGCGTCTTCGAGCCGTGGAAGCTGAAGGTGCCGATCTTTCCCAGGCTGCCGGCCCGTTCGCCCTTCCATTCGGCGCCCGCGGCCTCCGCTGCGTCCTCGATGATCGGGATGCCGTGCGCCTCGGCGAGCGCCCGGATCTCGTCCATGTTCGGCATCCCGCCGTACAGGTCGACGGTGATGATCGCCTTGGTGCGTGGCGTGATGCACGGGGCCAGCGTCTCGGCGCTGACGCACCAGGTCACGGGATCGATGTCGGCGAAGACCGGGGTGGCTCCGACGTAGAACACCGGCGCGGCGGTGGCCACCCAGGTGATGTCGGGGACGATGACCTCGTCACCGGGCCCGACGCCGAGCGCCATCAGGGCCAGGTGCAGCGCGGCGGTGCAATGCGGCACGGCGACGGCGTGGGCGACGCCGACGTGCTCGGCGAACGCCCGCTCGAACTTGCCGATCGACTCGCCGGCCCGGCTGTACCAGTCGTTGGCAGCGGCGTCGGCGACGTAGCGGATCTCCTTCTCGGTGATCCAGGGGCCGGCGACGGGGATGCGTTCGGTGCTCATGCTCGTCGCAGATCGGCTCGCAGGTCGCCTCGTTCGAGGAGTCCTTGGATGGTGCGCAGGCGGAAGTACTTCGGCCCGGTGAACGCCTCAGACGTCATCGCCCCGCTCGAGTAGTGGTCGTAGAGCTCCTCGGCGCCGAGGCGGACGGTCCACGACGGGTCGTAGCCGGGCAGCTTGGTCTCGATCTTGGTGAAGTCGACCCGGTAGTCGCGTGCGTCGGCTGACGCGCCGGCGGCGAAGGTCACCTCGCAGCCCGGGACGACGTCGGCGACGATGTTGGCCACGTCTCTGACCTGGTAGTTCTCGATGGTGCGGCCGACGTTGAAGGCCTCGTTGTGCACGACGTCGCGCGGCGCCTCGAGCACCCGTTCGAAGGCGTGGATGATGTCGCGCAGGTGCACCAGCGGCCGCCAGGGCGTGCCGTCGCTCTGCAGCATCACCTTGCCGGTGGTGACGGCACTGCCGACGAGGTTGTTGACGACGATGTCGGCCCGCAGCCGCCGCGACACGCCGTAGGCGGTGGCGTTGCGCAGGTAGGTGGGGGAGAAGTGCTCGTCGGCGAGCTGGGAGACCGCTTGCTCGACGCGCACCTTGGACTCGCCGTACGGCGTGACGGGGTGGAACGCCGCGGTCTCGTCGAGGAAGTCGTCGCCGCCTGCGCCGTACAGGCTGCACGACGAGGAGAACAGGAACCGGCCGACGCCGGCCGCCTTGGCCGCTTCCGCCAGGCGCACGGATGCGTGCAGGTTGATGTCGTAGGTCAGCTCGGGGTTGAGATCCGACAGCGGGTCGTTGGACAGGGCGGCGAGGTGCAGCACAGCGTCGAAGCCGTCGAGGTGCTGCGGGGTGACTTCGCGCAGGTCGACGTTCAGCGTCGGGACGGGCGTCGGCGGGGCGATGAAGTCGCAGCCGTCGTAGAACCCGACGTCGAGGCCGACCACGTCGTGGCCGAGCTCGATCATCCGGTCGACCATCTCCACACCGATGTAACCGAGGTGCCCGGTGATCAGCAGTCTCATGTCGCCGTCCTTGCGTCGATGGCCTCCGCGTCGGTGACGCGAGCAGCCGGTCTCATGTTGGCCCGCCTGGGTGATGTGCAACGGGGATGCGAATCGGGTAAACCAGGCGACGGGAGGTCGAAGTGTCGAACGTCTCCGGTCGCGTCTTGATCCTCACCCCGGACTCGAATGCTCCGATCGGTGGCGTCAAGGTGAACTACCAGGTGGTGGATGCGTTGAACGCAGGCGGTTGCCCGGCCGCGATCGTGCACCGGAAGCGCGGCTTTCGCTGCACCTGGTTCGACAACACCACGGCGGTGATCTCGCAGCAGCAGCTCCGCGTCGACGCGGCTGACGTCATCGTCGTGCCGGAGGAGTGGACTGGGGCGATCCCGTCGCTGCCCAGCCGCCCACGGAAGGTCATCTTCAACGCCAACGCGTACACCACCTTCTCCTGGGGCCTCGATGCCACCGCGGCGGCTGCGATCTACGCCCGGCCAGACGTCGTTCGCGTCGTCGTGCTGTCCGAGGAGAACCGCCGCTACCTCGAGTACGCCTTCGGCAGCACGAACGTCGAGATCATGGCGATGAGGTGCACCGTCGACCCGACGCACTTCCGGATGGCTGGGCCGAAGCAGCGGAGCGTCGCCTACATGCCGAGGAAGCGTCGGCAGGAGACCAACGACGTGCTGTCCCTCCTGCGCGCCCGTGGTTCGCTGGACGGTTGGGAGATCCGCGCGATCGATGGGCTGACCGAGGAGCGCACGGCCGAGATCCTCCGGGAGGCCGGCGTCTTCCTGGCGTTCAGCCACCGCGAGGGCTTCGGTCTGCCGCCCGCCGAGGCGATGGCCTGCGGGTGTGTCGTCATCGGGTTCCACGGGTTCGCCGGCGCGGAGATCAGCGAGGAGGCGCGTTGGATCCCCGATGGTGATGTCGTTGCCTTCGCCCAGGCCGTCGAGGACGAGCTGGAGCACTGGGACGAACGAGTCGTCGAGCGCCAGGCCCGGGTCGAGCGCATCGCGGCGTCGGTCCGTGACAAGTACAGCCCCGCGGCGAGCGCAGCGGACGCTCTTGCGGCCTTCGCCCTGCCGCCCGTCGACGGGGGTGCCGGGCCCGGGGAGGCGCTGCCCGCCGAGATCTGGGGCGAGCGCACGGCCGTCCAGAAGCTGCAGCGACGCATGCAGGGAGCCTTCGCCTACATCGCGCACGGGCACGGTCTGTTCCCCTGATTCGGTCGGCACGCGCCGATCAGGTCGCACTGGCCGAGTTGCGGTAGTCGTCGCCGAGCTCCATGGCGAACGAGGACGCCGACGGCTTGTACAGCGTGAAGTGCGGGTCGTCCATGTCACCGTCGTCGCGGCGTGACGTGTAGTAGTAGAGGTTCAGGACCTTGCGGTACACGTCCGGCGGGCAGGCGTTCGGGATCCGCTGGCCGTGGTTCGAGTGCTCGCCGGTGGAGAACACCACGAGCCGGTTGAAGATCGGCAGCGAGCTCGCCACGGGGGCGGTCATCTCGCGGTCCCAGAACTCGATGGCGCCGTTCCACTCCGGCTGCCAGTCGTCGGTGAGGTAGAGCAGCGCGTTCACGCGCCGGTACGCCTGCAGCTTGTGGTGCCAGTTGAAGTCGGCGTGGATGTTGAGGAAGTCGCCCTCGCCGCTGATGTGCACGCCGCCGCCGATGTAGTACGGGTCGGGGATCAGGCTCTCGATGCCGGTGAGGTTCTCGATGAACAGCAGGAACTGGCGGCTGTTGAGCTCGCGCAGCATCGCTCGCAGGAGCGCGGGCACCTTGGTCTCGTCGTGTTGGTAGCGACGGCGGTTGTTCTCGTTGTCGCGGAACACCCAGTCGATGTCGTCGGGGCCGGGGAACGCAGCCGACAGCTCGCGGGCCAGCGCCTCGGGGAGGAAGTCGTCCAGCGTGATGTTCGGGAACGGTGCCGCGCCCTGGTAGTCGGCGGCGCGATCGAGTGCCATCCGGGCGTACTTCGGGTCGTCGAAGACGCCTTGGACCGTGGTCTGCGACACGTGTGAAACGTCGATGCTCATCTGCTGTTCTCCCGCCCAACGATGTGTGCTGTTGCAGGCAGGGTACGGGGAGGTGCTCCGAGCGTCAACCGGGCCAAAAGGCCCATTTCCTGCGGGTTTCCGCCGCGTTCGGCCTCCGGACGGTGTCGCCCGGTTCGTTCCTCAACGGATCGTCAAGCGTCGTCGAAATCGGTGTACGCAGCGTCACGTTCGGAGATCATCGACGGTTCGAACGGCCACTCGATCCCGAACGCGGGATCGTCCCAGCGGACGCCGCGTGCGGTGTCCGGGCGGTAGACGTCGCCCATCTCGTAGAGGACGTCGGTGTCGTCCTCCAGCGTCAGGAAGCCGTGTGCGCAGCCGACGGGGATGAACAGCGCCCGGCCGTTGGCGCGCGAGAGCTCGACGGCGTACCACTGCATGCGCGTCGGCGAGCCGGCGCGCAGGTCGACGATGACGTCGTGGATCGCGCCGGTGAGGCAGCGGACGAGCTTCGATTCCGTCGACGGGGCGACGGTGAAGTGGAGACCACGGAGCGTGCCGCGGCGGTCGTTGTGCGACAGGTTCGATTGCGGGAAGTCGACGTCGATGCCCTGCGCGGCGAACTCGTCACGACACGAGGTGCGAGCGAAGAAGCCGCGTTCGTCCTCGTTGCGCTCGAGGTCGACGAGGGCCGCGCCGCGCACGGTCGTCGAGGAGAAGCGCACGACTCGGAGGATAACGTCGCGGCATGAAAGCTCTGATCCTGGCTGGCGGCCTCGGTTCGAGGATCAGCGAAGAATCGCAGCTGCGTCCGAAGCCGATGATCGAGATCGGCGGCAAGCCGATCCTCTGGCACATCATGAAGATCTACTCGGCCGCGGGCATCAACGACTTCGTCGTCTGCCTCGGGTACAAGGGCTACATGGTCAAGGAGTACTTCGCCAACTACTTCTTGCACATGAGCGACGTCACGTTCGACCTGCGCACGAACGAGATGTCGGTGCTCGAGAACAGCAGCGAGGACTGGCGGGTGACGCTGCTCGACACCGGCGCCGACTCGATGACGGGCGGTCGTCTGCGTCGTGCTCGCCGGCACATCGGCGACGAGGACTTCTGCTTCACCTACGGCGACGGTGTCAGCAACGTCGACGTCGGTGCGGTGATCGACTTCCATCGAGCGCACCGCCGTCTGCTGACGGTGACGGCCGTGCAGCCGCCCGGCCGCTACGGCGCGCTGAACATCGGCAGCGACCAGACGGCCAGGTTCGAGGAGAAACCGCAGGGAGACGGCGGCTGGGTGAACGGCGGCTACTTCGTCGCCTCACCGAAGGTCCTCGACTACATCGACGGCGACGACACCATCTTCGAGCGCGAGCCGATGGAGACGCTGGCCGCAGAAGGGCAGCTGGCCGCCTACCAGTTCGACGGGTTCTGGCACCCGATGGACACCATGCGCGACAAGCAGCACCTCGAGGGATTGTGGGACTCGGGAGATGCGCCCTGGAGAATTTGGGCCGACGAGCCGATGAAGAAGTCGTGACGTCCACACCCTGCCGCCACTGCGGAGCCGCGCTGTCGATCTCGTTCTGCGATCTGGGCATGTCGCCGTTGGCGAATTCGTACCTTGCGCCCGACCAGCTCGACCAGAGCGAGTCGTTCTACCCGTTGCACGCGTTCGTCTGCTCGAGCTGTCTCCTGGTGCAGTTGCAGGAATTCGAATCGCCGCAGCACATCTTCAGCGACTACCTGTACTTCTCGTCGTACTCGAGCAGCTGGCTGGCGCACGCGAAGGCCTACACCGAGGCGATGATCGATCGCTTCGGCTTCGACTCGGACAGCAAGGTCGTCGAGCTGGCCAGCAACGACGGGTACCTCCTGCAGTGGTTCGTCGAGCGCGGCGTCCCGGTGCTCGGCGTCGAGCCGGCGGCCAACGTCGCCGAGGTCGCCGTGGCCAAGGGCGTGCCGACGCGCGTCGGGTTCTTCGGCACGGAGCTGGCCCATGCGCTGGTGGACGAGGGCGTGCGCGCCGACCTGCTGCTCGGCAACAACGTGCTGGCGCACGTGCCGGCGCTCAACGACTTCGTCGCCGGCATGGAGGTGCTGCTGGCGCCGGACGGCGTGATCACGATGGAGTTCCCGCACCTGCTCCAGCTGATGCGCCACAACCAGTTCGACACGATCTACCACGAGCACTTCTCGTACTTCTCGTTCACCACGGTGCGGGCCGTGTTCGCGCACCACGGTCTGCGCATGTTCGACGTCGACCAGGTGTCGACCCACGGCGGCTCGCTGCGGATCTTCGCCTGCCACGCCGACAGCACCGCGCACGAGACCGGGCCCCGCGTCGACGCGCTGCTGGCCGTCGAGCACGACGCTGGGCTCGATCGGCTCGACGGCTACGCCGGCTTCTCCGAGCAGGTCCGCCGGACGAAGCGTTCGTTGCTGCGCTTCCTCATCGACGCCAAGGAGCCCGGCGCATCGGTGGCCGCCTACGGCGCGCCGGCGAAGGGCAACACGTTGTTGAACTACTGCGGCGTGCGCTCCGACCTCATCGACTTCACCGTCGACCAGAGCCCGCACAAGCAGGGCCGGTTCCTGCCGGGCACGCACCTGCCGATCCACGCCCCGTCGCACATCACCGAGGCGAAGCCCGACTACCTGTTGATCCTGCCGTGGAACCTGCGCGACGAGATCGTCGCCGACATGGCGGTGGTGCGTTCGTGGGGTGGTCGGTTCGTCGTGCCGATCCCCGAAGTGACGGTGCTCGAGTGACGGGGGTGCGCGGTCTGGTCACCGTGATGATCCCGTCGTACAACTACATCCAGTACCTGCGCGAGTGCGTGGAGAGCGCGGCCACCCAGGAGGGCGTCGACCTCGACATCGCAGTCGTCGACAACGCGTCCACCGACGGCTCGCTCGACCTCGCCCACGAGCTGGCCAAGGAGTTCGACACCGTGCGCGTGGTGGTCCATCCGGACAACGGCGGGATCATCACCTCGTTCAACCGTTGCCGCGAGGAGGTGCGCGGCGAGTACGCCGTGCTGCTGTGCGCCGACGACGCGCTGGTCCCCGGGTCGCTGGCTCGTTCGGTTGCGTTCATGGACGCGCATCGGGACGTCGGTCTCGTGTACGGGCGGGCGATCGACTTCCTCGACGTCGCCGACGTCCCCCCGGAGGAGTACGTCGGGCGTGACGTCCCGCCGATCGTGTTCCCCGGTGCGTCGTGGGTCGAACGGCGGTGCGACACCGCCTCGAACCCGATCCGCACGCCGGAGGTGGTGATGCGCTCCTCGGTGACGTTGGCCGCCGGACGCCTCGAGACCGATCTGCCGTTCACGAGCGATCTGAACATGTGGCTGCGGATGGCCGCGCTTGCCGACGTCGCGTTCTTGCCCAGCCACGCGCAGGCGCTGTATCGCAAGCACACCAACAACTTCGGCGCGCCGTTCCTCAACACGGGCTCGGCCTTCCCCGACCTGCAGGCCAGGTGGAAGGCGTTCGCACGGTTCTTCGAGAGCCTCGGCGCGGACCCGCGGCGGGCTGCGTGGGAGGCCACGGCGCGGCGCACCATCGGTCGCGAAGCGCGGTACGAAGCGACGCGGGCGTTCGTCAAGCTCGACGATGATCGGCGCGACGAGGTCGTCGCCCAGCTGTTCGAGCTCGCCGAGGAGGCCGACCCCGGCGGGTCGTCTCGTCTCGAGCAGCTCGGCTGGTCGTTGCGCCGTCGCCTCGGGCCGCACCGGTCGAAGACGTTCCCGCTGTTCCTGCCGCGTGGAGCAACCGTGCGCATCCGCCGGCACCGTGCCGAGCAGCGCCGCCTCAGTCTCGGCGGCTGACCGCCCAGCGCCATCCGAGTACGGAGTGCGCGGTGAGCGCGCGTTCGGTACTCGGGTCCGATTCATACGAGTACGGAGTGCGCGGTGAGCGCGCGTTCGATACTCGGGTCGATCCGGAGCGGTGGGGATCAGGCCCGACGGGTCGCGGCGGTCAGGAGCAGGTCGACGATGTGTCGGGCGTTGTGGGTCGCGTCGAACTGACGGGCGACGAGCTGCTGTGCGGCGCGAGCGAGCTCGCCGCGCCGCGCCGGGTCGTCGATCAAGGCGCGCAGTGCCGCGGTGAGCGCGTCGACGTCGTCGAGGGGAACGAGCACGCCGGTCTCGCCGTCGCGCACGATCTCGTGGATCGCGCCGACGTCGGTGGACACGAGCGCCATCCCGGCGGCGCCCGCCTCCGAGAGCACCATCGGCAGGCAGTCGCCGAGCGTCGGCAGGCAGAACACGTGCGAGCGGCGGTAGAGCTCGATCAGCGCCGGCGTGTTCGGCGACAGCCCGTGGTGGACGGAGACGAACGGGACCTCGTCGACGTCGTCGCGCGTGACGATGTCGATGTGGAACGGCCGGCTCGGCGGGTCGGCGGCAAGTCGTCGTGCCGCTTCGACGAGCAGGTGGCCACCCTTGCGACGAAGGTCGCCGCCGACGAACAGGATGCGCACGGGTCCGTCCGTCGACTTCTCGTCGAGGTCGACGTGCCACCGGGCCACTTCGACACCGGGCGCGATCGACGTGATCTTGTCAGCGGCGACGCCGTAGTCCTCGACGAGGCTGCGCTTGGTCCAGTCGGACCACGTGACGAGGTGGGTCGCCTTGCGATAGCAACGCGCGTTGAGCCGGCGCTTGATCGCCTCGACCGGACGCGACGACGTGCCGTGGGCGTAGTGCTCACCGAGCTGGTCGTACTGCAGCGGCGTCGCGTCGAGGGAAACGATCGTCGGGATCCGGTCCATCCAGCGGCCGAGCAGCACTGCGGGAACCTGCGAGTGGACGAACATCGCGTCGATCGATCGCGCCTTCCGTGCGCGCCGGATGGCGCTTCGTGCCCGCATCCCGGCGCGGACCGTCCAGTTGCGGAAGCCCGGGAGACGCGCTGTCGCACCGTCGACGTCGAAGCGGATCGGGAGGAACGCAGCGTCGACGCGCTCGTCAGCGGGGACGAGGCGCTTGAGGTTGTCCGCGTGGGTGATGTGACCCAGCGTCTGCTCGAGCACGAACGCGACCTGCGGCCGGTGAGGTGTCGAGGTGGGGGCGTGCTCCGTCATGTCCGCGGTGCACCGGATCGGCCGACAGTGGCGGGCACGCGTCGCGATGACGCCGTCACGATAGGTGACACAGGCGCGATCGATGACACCGGCACGATCCTGTCCGGATCGGCCTGCTCAGCCGCCGGAGGCAGTCAGCGCGTCGGGGTCGTAGCCGGCGTCGACGAGGTCGCTGCGGATCTCCTCGACGTACTCGGCCGGCATCCGCGCGATCTGTTGCGGCGTCAGGTTCTGCCACAGCTCGACCTCGTGGCTGATCAGCAGCGCGCTGCCGGGTCGGTACTCGTTCTGCGAGCGGACGAGCGTCACGCCGATGGCCAGTGCGGCCACGGCGGTCACGCCGCAGGCGACGATGGCGATCGGGGTGGCCAACGATGGCCGAGATGCTCGTGCGGACGTCACGGCCTGTCCGAGCATGGCCAGGGCGCCGGCGATGGCGACCGCCATGCCGATCTCGGCGACGTACAGCAGCCGTGGGTCGACACCGCCGTTGAACGTCAGTGGCAGGACTCCGCCGGCGACGAGCGCCGCGCCGAGCAGCACGACCCGAAGGTTCGGTGACCGCGGCTGGAGCACGATCGCCAGACCGAAGAACGCGACGAGCGGCAGGAGCGTCGTGGATGCGATCGAGAACGGCACGCCCTTGAACGTGTAGTACACGCCGTAGACGAGGCTGCGCGCGGGGTTGTCGCCCTCGTTGAAGCGCCCGCCGAGTGAGCCGGCAGGCATCACGGCGGTCCGGTAGGCGAGGTAGCCGGCGGTGACGACGATCAGCGGGGCGCCGACGAGCAGCCACCCGCGCCGTCCGTCCTTGCGGGTCAGCCCGTGCCAGAGCAGCGAGATCTGACCGAGCAGGTGGCCGACGAGACCGTTGCGACGGTCGCGTGGTTGATGTGCCGCCGACTCCGAGGCCATCGCACGTTCGTCCGCGGTGCGCTCGGTCTCCAGGTACCACCAGAACAGGAGCGCCATCGGCACGAGGGCGACGCCGACCTCCTTGGACAGGACCGCGAGCACGAGCGCGAGGTTCACCGCAACCAGATCGCGAGTGCGACGGTCGGCGTGGTAGCGGCCGAGCATGATCAGCCCGCCGACGACGAACAGCGCGGCGAGGGAGTCGGAGCGCTCGCCCATGTACAGGACGGTGGCGACGTTGCTGGCGATGACGCCGAAGGCGACGGCCCCGGCAAAGGCAGCCCATCCGGGCACCGTGGTGCGCTTGATCAACCGCCACACCCCGAGCGTGACGAGGACGTGGAGCGCGAGGTTGGTGAGGTGGTATCCCCACTTGGCCGTTCCCCACACCCGCCAGTCGAGCGCGAAGGAGACGCTGACGAGCGGTCGGTAGTACGGGTCGTTGAAGTTGAGCGTGTCGAACGGACCCCAGAACGTCTTGATCGTCTCAGTCGCGCCCCAACGACGGGCGAGCACGTAGTCGTCGAGTCGGAACCCGTAGCCGATGGTGCGGGCGTAGACGGCGACGACGATGGCGACGATGGCCACCGGTGCGACCCAGTTCGGCAGGCGCTCGGTGCGCGGCTCGTTCGGCACGTGCTCCCGGGTCACTGCTGCTGTGTCGATCACTCCGCCCCACCTCTCCATCCCGTCTCGTCCTCCTGTCCGCCCAGGAGGTTTTCGGATTGTTGGTCGGTCCGGATGGTGAAGTCAATCAAGGTTGATCAACCCTTGACGAAGAGCACAGGCCGAAAACTCAAGGTTCCGTGAAGATCGCGCTTCGCACGCGTTCACCCTCCGCGGTCGACGATCACAGCGCACGCTCGACCTCGTACATTGGGCGTCGTGGCGGCCCCAGACGCACCGGGTGCCGCAGGCATCACCGACGCGGCGAGACGGATCGACGCCGCCCTGCGCCTGTTGGCTCCGGTCGGTGTGGTGGTCGGCGCAGCGATCATCGACCCCGCCGACGAGGTGCGGTTGCTCGTCGGTGACGGCGCGCCCGTGAGTGCGGTGGCCAGGCGCCGCCACGAGTTCGCCAGTGGGCGACGGCTGCTGCGCTCGCTGCTCGGTGCCGAGGTGGCCATCCCGGTGCGTGAGGACCGTGGCCCTCAGCTGCCCGGCGGGTGGTGCGGTTCGCTGGCTCACGACGACGTGTTCGTCGTCGGTGCCGTCGCCTCGGAGCGATTGTTCCAGTCGATCGGTGTCGACCTGGAGCCGGCCGTGGAGCTGGAGGCGGATGTCGCGCGCATCGTGGTCCGTGACGACGAGGTCGGCCTCGATCCGACGCTCGTCTTCGCGCTGAAGGAGGCGGCGTTCAAGGCGTGGAGCTCGCTCGGCGGGCGGATGCTCGAGCACCACGAGGTGCTCGTGCGTGCGAGCGACGGCCGCTCGGAGTCGATCGTGCTCGACGGCGAGCTGACGATCGCCGGGCGCTACGCGATGGTCGGTGAGCGGTGGCTCGCGCTGGCGACGGTGCCGTCCACCACGGCCGACGGGTGAAGGCTCGCCGGTAGGCTCCTGCGACCGGTGGCGCGACGAGGCGACGGCGCCGGGTCCATGCGTTCGGTCGTTGCGGGGTGGTCCGTGGAGAACAACATCGACAGTGACGAGTGGGTCGAGAACGTCGCACCGACCCGGCGATGGAGTCCGCTCGCACTGCTCCAGCCGTGGCGTCATCGCGAGCTCATCTACTTCTTCGCCCTGCGCGACGTGAAGGTCCGCTACAAGCAGGCGTTCCTCGGCGTGGCGTGGGCCGGCCTGCAGCCACTGCTGGGCGCACTCGCGTTCACGCTGCTGTTCCACGGCCTGGCCGATCTCGAGGTGCCCGGTGATTCGTACTTCGGCTTCGCGCTCGTCGGCTTCATGACGTGGACGTACTTCTCGGCGACCCTCGGTGCCGGTACGAACAGCCTGCTCTGGAACGCCGAGCTGCTGACGAAGGTGTCGCTGCCCCGCATCGCCCTGCCGGTTGCCACGTTGCTGCCGCCGCTGGTCGACCTCACGGTCGGCGCGGTGCTGGCCGTGATCGTGACCATCGGTTGGGGAGGCGGGATCTCGCTCGTCGGACTCGTCGTCGGGTTGCCGGCCGGGCTGGTGCTGCTGCTCCTGGCGACCGCCGGACCGGTCTTCGTGTTCAGCGCGCTGATCGTCCGCTACCGAGACGCGGCGGTGCTCGTCGGCTTCGGTCTGCAGGTGTTCCTGTTCGTCAGCCCGGTGGGCTACCCGCCCGAACTGGTGCCGTCGCCGTGGCGGTCGATCCAGTACGTCAACCCGGTGGCCGGTGCGCTCGGCCTGCTGCGCTGGGCACTTGCCGGCACGCAGCCGCCGACGCTCGCCGAGGTGGCGATGTCGTTCGGGTCCGCGCTGGTGATCTTCCTCGTGGGGGTCGTCTACTTCCGGGCCAACGAGCGTCAGTTCGTGGACGTCATCTGATGGGCGCACCCGTCATCGAGCTCGACGGCGTCGGCAAGCGCTACCGGCTGGGCGAGCACCACGGATCGGGGACCGATCTGCGCGAGACGATCGGGCGCGTCGTCGCGCGCGCCCGCGGCCGCCAACGAAGCGCTCCGCGTGAGATCTGGTCGTTGCGCGACGTGTCGTTCACCGTGAACGAGGGCGAGGCCCTCGGCTTCATCGGCTCGAACGGTGCCGGCAAGAGCACGTTGCTGAAGGTGGTCAGCAACATCACCACACCGACCGAGGGAAGCTGCCGCACTCGCGGCCGGATCGGCTCGCTGTTGGAGGTCGGCACGGGGTTCCACGGCGAGCTCACCGGGCTCGAGAACACCTACCTGAACGGCGCGATCCTCGGCATGAGCCGTCGCGACGTCGCCCGCCGGCTCGACGAGATCATCGAGTTCGCCGGGTTGGCCGACTTCATGGACACGCCGGTGAAGCGCTACTCGTCGGGCATGTACCTCCGGCTCGGGTTCGCCATCGCTGCTCACCTCGAGGCGGACATCCTCGTGGTCGACGAGGTGCTCGCCGTCGGCGACGCGGAGTTCCAGCGCCGCTGCCTCGGCAAGATGAGCGAGGTCGAGCAGAGCGGTCGCACGGTCCTGTTCGTCAGCCACAACATGGATGCGATGGCCCGACTGTGCCAGCAGGTGATCTGGCTCGACAAGGGTCGGGTGCGGGCGATCGGCGACGCCGCCTCCGTCATCGGCGAGTACACGCGGACCACAGCCGGACCGGCCAACGTCGCCGCGTTCGACCTCGACGAATCCGCGGCTGCGCAGATCACGAGCGTCTCGCTCGTCGACGATGCCGGTACGCCGCAGGCGGTGCTCAACACCTGGACGTCGGCCTGGATCCAGATCGACGTGCTCGTCAACCGAACGGTTCCGGGGCTCGACGCGACGGCGATGCTGACCACGACCGGCGGCGTCAGCCTGATGAACGAGGCGCTCAGCGACACCTCGCAGTCCGCCGACTTCCCGCCCGGCCGGCATCGGTTCCGCTGCCCGGTGCCGCCGATGTTCACGCCCGGCGAGTACGTCGTCGGAGCCTGGCTCGGCACGGCGTACGACACCTTCCAGTACGACGACAGCCTGCTCTCGTTCTCGATCGAGGGCGACGACGCGGAGCGTCCGCACCGGCGGCTGCACCTCGGTACGCCGTGGGCGATCGAGGCGCTCCCCGCCGACGGCGCCTGAGCGGAGCTCAGCCGGGCTGGCCTGCGCGCCGCGGTCGCAGGCGCGCCACCGCGGCGATCGCCTTTCGCACCGCCGACGGCAGCGTGCGCTCGACGATGCGCAGGCTCTGCCGACGCCCGTAGCCGTGCAGTCCGGGCATGGCGATCGACCGCACGGCCATGCGTCGTGCCTCGCCGTTGCGGCCCTGTTCGACGAGGGCGGTGGCGATCTCGCGCATCGCGTAGCCGCGGCTGGCCCGCCACGCGTCGCGGCACTCGGCTCGGACGTCGGCCGGCAGCCCGTCGAGGAAGCTCAGCCGCTGCCGTTCGCGGCGTTCGACGCTGGTGCCCGTCCAGATGCCGCCACCGTGGAGCCGGTAGACACCCATCACCGCGCCGATGCCGGCGACCGGGCCGTGAGCGGCGGCCTCGAGGTACAGCGGCCAGTCGCCGAACTCCGCGTCGTCGAACGACGGCGGAAGTTCGGTGAGCGCGCTGCGGCGAATGAGCGGTGAGCATCCGGGCACGTGGTTGCCGAGGATGAGGTCGCAGCGGGAGAGCTCCGCGGTGCCGAGGTTCGTCGTCTCGACGATCGTCCCCGTCGTCTGGTCGAGCTTGACGACGTCGTGGAAGCACATCGAGCAGTCCGGTCGACTGCGCAGGAACTCCACCTGACGGGCGAGCTTGTTGGGATCGGTCCAGTAGTCGTCGCCGTCGAGCGTGGCGATGAACTCTCCGCGTGCGACGTCGAGTGCGCGGCGCCACACGCGGTTGCTGCACTCGTTCCGAGGTGAGCGCAGCACGGTCCAGGAAGCCCCGTTGGTCGATCGCACGGCTTCGATCGCATCGATCGTGCCGTCGGTGGAGCAGTCCTCGGTGATGATGATCTCCACGCCGAAGTCGGTCTGCTGGGCCAGGATGCCGAGGAGCGCTTCTGCGATGTACTGCTCGTGGTTGTAGGTCAACAGGATCACGGTGACCACCGGAGCGTCCGGACCTCGAGAACCTTCACCGATCACCGTCATGAACCTCCGACGATAGGCTCCGTGAACCTGTCAACGACGCGGGAGGCGACCCTCTGACAGAGGTACGGGATCACGCAGACGAGCCGGCCCAGGGCTATCGGTCGATGGAGTTCGCGTCCTCGTGCGCGCACGAGGGCCGTTCCTTCGAGCTGCGACGCAGCGGTGGCTGGCTGATCGAGCGTCCCGTTCCCGGAGACCACGATCGCCGCGACGCCGTGTCGTGCTACCCGCTGCTGCTCTGCGCGGACTGGCGCCAGCTCGGATCCGATCTCGACGAGCTCGACGCGGTGGTCTCGGTCACTGCGGTGACGGATCCGATGGCAGACGTCGACGTCGACGCCCTGCACGCCGCGTTCCCCGACGTGCTGCGCCCGTACAAGGACCACCTCGTCGTCGATCTCACCTCGTACGACCGCGCGCAGCTGAGCGGACACCATCGCCGCAACGTGGCCCGCGGACTTCGGGAGTGCGACGTCGCCCGAGTCGAGCCGGCGAGCTCGGCCGACGATTGGGTCGCCCTGTACGCGCAGCTCGTTGCCCGCCACGAGGTCACCGGCCGCGCCGACCTGCCTGAGGCCGCTCTGCGCGCCCAGCTCGCCGCACCAGGAGCAATGGTGTGGAGGGCGGTCGCCAGCGGCGAGCTGGCCGGCATGGTCGTGTGGATGCAGACCGGGACGCACGCCTACTACCACCTCGGCGCGTACAGCCCGATCGGGTACGCGTCGCGTGCGGCGTACGCGCTGTTCGACGTCGCGCTGGGCGAGATGGCGGTCTCCGCCACGCATGCGGTGCTCGGCGCCGGCGCAGGTGTGAACGCCACAGACGCGGACGATGGGTTGCTCCGCTTCAAGCGCGGATGGGGCGTCAGCGAACGTGTGGCCCACATCGGTGGACGGATCGTCGACCGCGCCGCGTACGAGCGACTCTCCACCGGGCACGGCGCCGGCGGCGAGTTCTTTCCTGCCTACCGGGCAGGCGCACGTTGATCGGTGATCCGGCGATCCTCGGCGGCGCTCCGCAGTTCCGAGACGTGCTGCACGTCGGCCGTCCGAACATCGGCGATCGCGACCGGCTGCTCGCCCGCATCAACGGCCTGCTCGATCGACGGTGGCTGTCGAACGACGGTCCGCTGGTCCGCGAGCTGGAGGAGGTCATGGCCGTCGCCCACGGCGTCGCAGGTGCCGTGGCCGTGTGCAACGCGACGCTTGGTCTGCAGCTCCTCGCCCGCGCGCTCGACCTTCGCGGCGAGATCCTGATGCCGGCGTTCACGTTCGTCGCCACCGCACATGCGGTCATGTGGCAGGGCGCGCAACCACAGTTCGTCGACATCGACCCGCACGACCACAACCTGTCGGTCGCCGCGCTCGAAGGGGCGATCACCGAACGCACCGGCGGCATCGTCGGCGTGCACGTCTGGGGCCGACCCTGTTCGGTGGCCGCGCTCGAGGCGTTGGGTGCAGCGCACGACCTGCCCGTGATCTTCGACGCCGCTCATGCCCTCGGCGTTGCCGGGCCCGATGGGACCGTCGGGGGTGGTGGCGATGCGGAGGTGCTCAGCCTCCATGCGACGAAGTTCGTCAACTCGTTCGAGGGCGGCATCGTCCTCGGCAACGACGCGGCCCTGCTCGACGAGGTTCGCAGCCTGCGCAACTTCGGGTTCGCCGACTACGACTCGGTGACCGCGATCGGGACGAACGCCAAGATGCCGGAGATCTGCGCCGCGATGGGACTGACCTCGATGGAGTCGGCGGCCTCGTTCGCAGCTGCGAACGAGGCCAACTTCGTCGCCTACCGAGACGGACTCGTCGACCTGCCGGGGGTGCGCCTGCTCGATGACTTCGAGGGGATCACTCCCAACTTCCAGTACGTCGTGCTCGAGGTCGACGAAGCGGTCACCGGAGTGCCGCGTGACACGCTCATCGAGGCGCTCCACGCCGAGAACGTGCTCGCCCGCCGCTACTTCTATCCCGGCTGCCACCGGCACGCGCCCTACCGGACGTCGGGCCGCTCGTGGGACCTCCCGGTCACCGACGAGGTCGCGCGGCGGGTCGTCGTCCTTCCCACCGGGACCGCCATGGATCCATCGTCGTGCACCGCAGTCGGACAGCTCGTCGGTGACATCGTCGGACGCGGGGCGGCGTTCGCCGAGCGCGTCGCCGCGGCCTCCGTCTCGCCCGAGCGATGAAGCATCGACTCGTCGAGCTCGACGATCCCGTCGGCTGGAGCCGCGCGCTCGACGGTCTGTCGCACGCACACGCTCACGCTCACGCGCACGTCGATGCGTTTGCGCGCAGTGCCGGCGACCGCACGTTCCTGTACTCCTGCACCGACGATGACGGTGCACCGCTCGTCGCCTGTCCGCTCTCGCTTCGCGGAGCGCCGGGTGAGCTCGACGCATACACCCCGTACGGCTTCAGTGGGTTCGCCGCGAGCGGCGACGTGCCCGGCTTCGCCGACGAGTGGTCGTCGTTCGCGAGCGAGCAGGGCTGGGTGGCTTCCTACGTCTTCCAGCACCCGATGTTGACCGCAGATCTCGGCTTCGACGCGTCGGCGTTCGGCGCGCCGACGCCCTGCTCGGTGCTCGATCTGACGGCGACACCCGACGAGCTCCTCGCGCGCATGTCATCGCGTCGGCGCGCCGAGCTGCGCCGATGGATGCGCGAACCGGCCAAGGTCACCACCGACCCAGCGGAGGCGCTGGCGTTCACGATCGCGATCGCCGACGAGTTCTTCGCTGTTCGAGACGCCGCCGCGGCGTACCGCTTCGTCGACTCGACGTGGAAGACCCTGCTGGCAGCACCTTCCGTGTGGTGCATCGGCGTCGTGGACCCGACGTCCTCGGGCTGCAAGGTGGTTGCGCTGTGCATCTTCGGCGAGCGCGCTGGGCTGGTGGACTACCTCTTCGGCTTCTCGCTCCCTGGGGCATCGGCGCACACCGCGCCGCTCATCTGGGAGGCGGTGCACCACTTCGCCGGAGCCGGCTCGACGAGCATGAACCTCGGCGGCGCCGTTCGCGCTGGCGACGGCGTCGGCGAGTTCAAGCGAAGGTTCGGCCCGACCGAAGTGCCGGCGCGACGCGTGAGACTCGTCCACCGGTCCGATGCCTACGCCGCGCTGTGCCACCGCGCCGGGGTCGACACCGATCCATCCGGGTTCTTTCCCCCTTATCGCAGGAGCTCCACATGACTGACGCCGCGTACTCGCGATCGGCCGAGATCTACGACCTGATCTACGAATTCAAGGACTTCCCGGCCACGTCGACGAGGTTGCGATCGCTGATCGCCGAGCGGGCTCCGAACGCGGCGTCGATCCTTGACGTCGGATGTGGAACCGGTCGTCATCTCGAGCTGATCGGATCCGACTTCGAACGCGTCGGGTCCGACCTGTCCGACGAGATGCTCGACATCGCACGGTCGCGCTGCCCCGACATCGAGTTCCGCCAGGCGGACATGGCGGTGCTCGACCTGGGTCGGCAGTTCGACGTGGTCAGCTGCTTGTTCAGCGCCGTTGCCTACGTGCGCACCCGCGACCGGCTCGACGCCGCGGTGCAGCACATGGCCGATCACCTGGCTCCTGGCGGGTTGTTGCTGATCGAGCCGTGGATCGCCCCGGAGCAGTACTGGGTCGGACACCTGGCCGTGAACCATGCCGCGTCGGACGACCTCCAGGTGAGCTGGATGTACGTCCAGGAACTGGTCGACGGGTGTTCGCGCTTCGACATCAACTACCTCGTCGGCAGCCGGCAGGGCGTGCACCACTTCACCGAGCGCCACGAGATGGGCCTGTTCCGAGGCGAGGAGTACCTCGACGCATTTGCGGCCGCCGGCCTCAACGCGACGTACGACGCCGATGGCCTCTTCGGGCGTGGTCTCTACTCGGCGGTCCGGGCGTGATCGTCGACCCACTGCCGGTAGGCCGGGCTGGTGTGGAGGAAGTCGAGGTCGACGAGCTGATCCACGTCGACGTAGCGCGTCGCAGTCTCGCGACGTAGCGACAGGCTCGGCTCGTCGGCGAGGCGAGCCCAGTAGGCGCGGTACTCGTGGGAGGCGCCGAGGCCGTAGCGCCCGGTGCGCGCGGCCTCCTCGGCCTTCTCGGCGAACGCTCGGTTGAACGGGAAGTGGAGCAGCACGCACGAGACGTCCGCCATCCGAGCGTTGCGAGCGTGGTGCCATCCGACGAACAGCTCGATCTCGTCGTCGACGTAGGTCAGCGCGGCCTTGGTGAGCCCGTTGTCCGAGCCGAAGATGGTGCGCCGGATGCCGCCGTGGTGCGACCGCAGCGGGCTCGCCGGGCTCGAGTCGAACTCGTACGGTCGCTTCGAGATCTCGGAGACGTCGAACCACGGGAACGCGGACTGCAGGTCGTCCACTCGATCCGGCGTCTCCGCCAACGGCGCGTCGGAGAACAGATCGAGCATCTGCGTGACCACGGCGGTGGCGTGCTGTGCCTCGAGGTAGCCGATCAGGCCGGCGAGATCCATCTGCGCGGAGCCCGGGTAGTCGAACAGCTCGTCGATGTCGACGAAGAGGTTCCACTTGCCCGTCGAGTGGGCCCGGACCATGTGTCGCTTCAGCAGGTTCTCGTACGACTTGTAGGGAACAGCGGTGCGGTGCAGGCTGACGTCGGGCTGGGCGCGGAACAGCTCGAGCGTGCCGTCGTCCGAACCGTTGTCGAGCACGAGGAAGTGACGAACGCCGAGTCGGCGATGGTGGTCGAGGAACGACTGGGCGTAGAAGATGCCGTTGCGAACGGTCGTCACGACGAGCACATCATCCGGTTCGCGTTCGATGTGCGTCGGTCCGTGCACGTGGTGGATGCGCCAACGCAGCGAGCGCGCCCGGATCGGGTCGGCCACCCGCTCCCGCAGCAACCGCTGGGCGCGGCTCTGTGGAGGACGCGTCCCGGCAACCGATGCGCGCATCGCCTCGGCGACCTGGTCGTGCTCTGCGCCGGCGGAAACGCCGGCCAGCACGGCGTGCTGACGGCACGACGCGGCGACCTCCGTGGCATGACGCCGCACCGTCGCGATCGGAACGATGGCCAGCGCGTCGGCGGCTCGTGCCGCGAGCCGCAAGGCGAATCGGTCGCCGGTGCCGGCGCGCTCGGTCAGCCGCCGGAGCACGCGATCCAACCGACCGGGGTTGGCGCGCAGCACCGCCTGGTGTGCGTGCGGATGGGCGCGGAGGAAGCGAACGACGTCAGCACCGCGCTGCGTTGCGGTGACCCTCGCGTCGGGCACGTCCGTGGCAGTGGTCGTGTCGACGAGCACGGTCGCGGCAGGGTCGTAGGCGATCTGCAATCCGTCGTCCTGGAGGCGTTGACCGAGCTCGACGTCATCGATGCCCCGTCCCGTGATCTCCTCGTCGAACGGGTGCGTCACGAGCAGCGCGGTGGGAGCCGAGGCGTTGGCGAAGCTGCAGTCGCGCGCCGCGCGAACCGACGCCGACTCGGACATCCAGTGGTGCCGGTGCTCGTACCACCAGTCGACATCGAACCCGTCGGGGTCGCCTGTCGGGACGTCGCAACGGCCGATCACGATGCCGGGCGCGGAGCGATGGCGCTCGACGGCGGCTCGGTCGGCGATCGCCCGATCGTCGAGCAACCACACGCGCTCGCCCCGCGCTGCAGCGATGCCGACGTTGCGGGCCCGCCCCGGCGTCGCACCCGGTGCGGCGACGACGCGCACGGCAGCAGCCGCGGCGTGCACCGGATCCGGCGACGTCGTCGTGTCGACCACGACGACGTCGATGGCTCCTGCCGAGGAGAGGAGCTCAGTGGCTCGTTCGATCGTCCGGCGGGGAAACGCGGAGGTGACGACGATGGTCAACGACGGCCCCGTCACCGCAGCGAGCATAGTGGTACCTTCCCGCGTGTGGCCAGCGTCGATCGCCTCCGCGCTGCGCCGGCCGTCACGGTGGCCATCGCCTTTCGCGACGAGGAGCGGTTCCTCGCGCGGGCGATCGATGCCGTGCTCGCGCAGTCGATGCGGGCATGGGAGCTGCTGCTCGTGGACGACGGCTCGACGGACGGCTCGCCGGCCATCGCCGATCGCGCCGCAGCTGCCGATCCTCGTCGCGTGCGCGTGCTGCGCCACCCCGGAGGCGTCAACGCCGGCCTCCCGGCGAGTCGCAACCTGGCGATCGCGGAGGCCGCCGCACCGCTGCTGTGCTTCCTCGATGCCGATGACCTGTGGGCGCCGGAGAAGTTGGAGCGCCAGGCCGTCCAGCTGCAGCGTCACCCGAGTGCGGTGATGGTGTGCGGTCCGTCATGGCACGAGGACGTCGACGGTCGGTTGCCGCGCGTGCGCGTCGACGTGTGGCGGCGTGCGCCCCGCCTGGTCCGTCGCGGGCGGTTCCCGCGACTGATGGTGCGGGGCGCGGTCCGCACGCCTGCGCCCTCGGACGTGATGTACCGGCTCGACGCGCTCCGCGCCGCCGGCGGCGTTCCAGCCGGACCCAACATGCACGAGGACCAGCGCACGTTCGTGGCCGTCGGCCTGCTCGGTCCGGTGCTCGTCACCGACGATCCGTTGACCACCTACACCGTGCGCGGCGACTCCATGTACGGAGCGCACCGCGCCGATGGCATGGCGCTCGTTCGCCAGCACCAGACCTACGAGGCGTGGGTGACCCGCTTCGCGTTGCGCGCCGGTCCGTACGGGGTGGCGGTCGTCGTCACCCTGTTCGTCCACCGACTACGCCGAGGGCTGGCCCGGCGGCTCTCCCTGGTGATGCGGTCCATGCGCAGCTCCGGTGGATCCGACCGCAGCGACCCGAGCAGCGACCCTGCGGACCGAACGTCCGTAGGCGCCTGACCAGCCGGCGACGAAGCCAACGGCGATCAGCACGCAGTGCCATCGGCGGTAGCGGCCGGTTCGATGTGGCCCGCGCACGACGTCGGCGAGGTAGCCGCGGAACGTCCAGCGCGACACGTTGCGGATGCGCTGGCGCAGTCGCGGTTCGTCGTGGTGCCACTTCTGCAGCACTGCCGCCCACCCCTTGCCCCACGTGTAGAACTGGTAGCGGAGCTGCGTCCACGTCGCCCGGTGCTCGTGGAACACGACCATCGATGGTTCGAAGACGACGCGGCCGGCGATCACCATGCGGATCAACATGTCGAGGTCGCCGCCGCCGGGCATCGGCCGTCCGGTGTCGAGCGCGACGTCGAACGGACCGGCGAGGTCAAGGGCGCTGCGCCGGAACGCCATGTTGCACCCGACGCCCATCCCCGGTCGGAACGGCAGATCAGGGCTGTCCGCTTCGGCCCACGACGACGGCTGCCAACCGAGCGAGAAACCACTGGTTCGTTCGAACTCCAGCCGCGCCGGCGTGTCCAGCCGGAAGGCGAGCACGTTGCCGGTGATGGCGAGCGCGTCGGCGTGGGCGGCGAACGCTCGACCGAGCGTGCGCAGCCACGTCCGATCGACCACGACGTCATCGTCCACGAAGGCAACGACCTCACCGAGGCTCTCGGCGACGGCGCGATTGCGGGCGAAGTCGAGGCCGGGCACGCATTCGCGCACGCATCGTGCGCCGGCAGCGATCGCGACGTCGCGCGTGCGATCGTCGCCGGACGCGTTGTCGACGACGAGGAGGTCGAGCAGCACCTCTCGACCGGCGAACATCGCAGCCTCGGTGATCGCCGCGAGGCACCGTTCGAGCAAGTCCGGCCGGTCCTTCGTGCAGACCGCGACGGTGACGGGCAACGTGTCGGCGCCTGCGGCCGGGGGTGCTCCGGGGCGGATCGTCAGCTCAGCAGCGACGTCGCACTGCGCCGGCAAGCCGTCGACGTACAGCCGGGCGCCGACCGGCACCCCGTCGCGGCGGCCGAGCAGCAGCACCGGACCGGCATGGCGGCGGAGGCTTCCTCCGACGTCGAGCGCATCGAGATCGATGTCGACGACGCCGACCGCGCTCATGTCGACCGGGTCGTGCCCGAGACGCGAGCGGCGTCGATCACCTCGGTGGCCAGTCGAGCCACGGCTGCCGACGATGCGTCGGCCGTGAGGTGCTGTTCGAAGTGAGCGTGCCCGGCCGCAGCCAGGCGTGCGCCGAGCGAAGGATCCTCGATGATCGACAGGCACGCCGCGGCGAACCCTGCCGGATCGTCGGCGACGAGGAGCTCGCGGTCATGGACGAGACCGAAGCCTTCGCACCCGAAGCTCGTCGACACGAGCGGCACGCATCGAGCCATCGCCTCGATCACCTTCAGCCGCGTTCCACCGCCCGAGTGCAGCGGCGTCACCGCGACGGCCGCGTCGGCGTAGTGCGGTGCGACGTCGTCGACGTAGCCGAGCAACGTCACCCCGTCGATGCCGCGGACCCGCTCACCGCTGCCGTCGTCGTAGCCGGCGACGACCAGCCGGACGTCGGGTCGCGTCTGGCGGATCAGCGGCAGCACCTCGCCGGCCATCCACTCGACCGCCAGGATGTTGGGCTCGTAGGACAGCGGACCGACGAAGAACAGCGTCGGTGGTGGGTCCCAGCCGACCAACGGTTCGCTGGTCGGTCTTCGGTACCCGTTGGGCACCACGGCCGCGTTCGCGATGCCGAGGTGCGCCCGGTCGGATTCCGAGCAGACGACGACGCGATCGACCTCATGAGCGATCTTGGTCTGCAGACGTCGCCAGCGCCGCGCCCCGAGCCAGCTCGCTGTGTTGTGGGCGAGGGTCCGCACCCGCCCGTGGCGGCCGACCCGATCGCGGATCTCGCTGTGCAGGAGCCGATCGGTGAGGTCGTCGAAGTCGACGATGCGCGCGCCCGCGACCTCCGCACAGCTGATGCGGTGGCTGCGCGCCCGGCTGCACCACACCAGATCCCAGCGGTGCTGGCCGACGGTGCGCGTGATGTCGGCGCGCACCACCCGGGCGCTCTGGTACGGCAAGCTGGCGATGGCGAGCACGACGAGCAGCAGCTTGCGCCACCGCTTCGGGTTCTTGGCGCGGACGACCGTGGTCGTGTACCCGGCGTCGAGTGGCAGCACCTCGCCTCCCGTGCTGCTGTCGATCAGGCACACGTGGAGGTCGCCGACCTGCTGCAGCCCGGCGATGACGTTGCTGACGCGCATGCCGTAGCCCGTGTCGCTGCCCGGCACGCGATCGGTGAGCAGGAGGATCCTGGGCGTACGCTCGTTCTCAGCCGCCGATCTGGACGTCATCCGTGCATTCCGCTTCCATCCTCATCCGTCAGCCCCATCAACGACCTGGCCGTGCGCTCACGGTGACCGCAAGCGCACGAGTTGTCTCGCCGTGACAACTGTCGGGCTGTACAGCGATTCCGACCTGCTCGGCGGGGCCGAGCGATCCCTCCTGAATCTAGCGGCGGCGTACCGGGGAGGGGCTCACCTGGTGGTCTGCAGCACCCATCGCGCGCTGCTCGATGCGGCGGAGTCGATCGACGGCGTGGACACCCACCTCATCGAGTCGCGCACCTCGCCGTGGGGCGCTGTCGTCGATCACCGCCGCGCCTTTCGACGGCTCGGCCTCGACCTCGTGCAGATCACGCTGGCCAACCCGTTCGCCTCACGGCCGGCGTTGCTCGCGGCGAGGTTGGCCGGTGTGCCCGTGATCGCCGTCGAACAGCTGGTGCTGCCGAGCCGACGCCGCCGCGGCAAGGCGCTGGCGCGCTTGTCCGGGCTGATGCACTCGATGACGGTGGCCGTCGGCGAGGCAAGCGCCGACGACGTCGAACGGTGGGTCGGCATCCCACGGCGGAAGGTGCGCGTCGTGCACAACGGGGTGCCGGATCCGGGCATGGGCGATCGGCCGGCGGCGGAGCCGGGACATCCGGCGATCATCGGCTGTGCGGCGCGCCTGGAGACGCAGAAGGGGATCGACGTCCTCCTCACCGCCATGTCCGACCTGCCTGACGTTCAGCTCCGCTTGATCGGCGACGGTTCGCTGCGCGAGACGCTCGAGCAGCAGGCCGACGCGCTGGACGTGGCGGATCGGGTGGACTTCCTCGGGTGGGTCGGCGACGCGCCGAAGCGCATCGCCGAGCTCGACGTGTTCGTGCTGCCTTCTCGCGACGAAGCGTTTCCGCTCACGATCGTCGAGGCGATGCTTGCCGGAACACCGGTCGTGGCAACCGACGTGGGCAGCGTGCGAGAAGCGGTGATCGACGGTGTCACCGGCCTGTTGGTGCCGTCCGGAGATCCCGCAGCGCTCGTGGTCGCGGTGCGTCGCCTGCTCGACGACGCAGATCTGCGGTCGCGGCTCGCAACGGCAGCGCGCCGGCTTGCTGCGGACCGCTTCACCGACCGGGCGATGGCCGACGGGTACGAGCGGGTGTGGGCCGAGGTGCTCGCTCGGTAGCGCTGCATCCGGTGTCGCATGGGTACGTTCGCGATGGCCTCGACGTCGTCTGGGCAACGCGATCGGGGGATCACGTGTACGAGGTCAAGCGCTTCCCGTACGACGGCACCGTCGATGCCGATGGGCACCTGCTCGAACCGGACTGGCTGTGGGACCGCTACCTGGATCCGGCCTTCCGTGATCGCCGGATGGGCATCGGCGTGGACGCGGATGGGCTCGAAGAGCTGATCATCGATGGGCGACCGAGCGCGCGGACCGTGAAGGGCGTGATCTCGCTCATGGGCGCGATGGGGGAGGACGACCCGCGTCCCTCGCCGGACCGCAAGTACATGGAGTCGATCCCGTTCGGCGCCGGCGATGCCGCACAGCGCGTCTCGTTGCTCGATCAGGAGCACCTCGACGCGGCGCTGCTCTACGGCACCGTCGAGCTGCTGTGGGAGTGCGAGGTCACCGACCCCGAGCTCAGCGCGGCGTACTGCCGGGCCTACAACCGGTGGATCGCCGACTTCTGCCGCGACGGCGACGGTCGCCTGTTCGCGGTGGCCCACCTCTCGCTCACCGATCCGCAGGCGGCCGCCGACGAGTTGCGCCGTGCCGTCGCCGACGGGTGCGTCGGCGGCTGGGTGGCGCCGTTCACGCACTCCCGCAAGGCGCACGGGCATCCGGACCACGACGTGCTGTGGGCGACGGCCAGCGAGCTCGGCGTCCCGGTGGCGGTTCACCCGACGTACGAACCCGGGTTCTGCACGCCCGTCCGCTTCGACGGCCTCGGTCGGGCGAGCGAATTCCACTACAACGTCATGCTTCGCCAGGGCACGCAGCAGGCGCTGCTCAGCTTCCTCACCCACGGGACGCTCGAACGATTTCCGGACCTCAAGCTCGGCGTGCTCGAGAGCGGCATGGGCTGGGTCGGCTCGTTCCTCGATCGTGCGGACGCGGTCTTCGACACCATCAGTGGCCGTGGCGTTCCCCTGCAGCACAAGCCGAGCGAGATCTTCGCTCGGCAGTGCTTCGTCAGCGGCGACCCCGACGAGACGGCCGCTCCGTTGACGATGGACCACGTCGGCGCGCAGTGCTTCATGTGGGCAACGGACTACCCGCACCCGGATCATCCGGGCACGTGGGTCGATGCGCTCACCCGGCTGGTCGAGCCGTTGTCCGACTCGACGCGGGCCGCCTTCCTCGGCGGCAACGTGCGACGGATCTACGGCCTCGCGTGAGGGCGTGCGGCGGGGGGTTGCCGTTCTCTGACCTCCCGTCCATGATGTAGCAATGAGAATCAGTTCCAGCAAGGGACGCGACAGCTTCGTCGACCTGGATGTTCCCCTGTGGGCGTGGGGCGCGCTGCTGGCCACGATCGCGGTCATGCTCGCCGTCGACCTGTTCCGCCACCGCGACGACCACGAGCCCTCGCCGAAGGAAGCGCTCAAGGAGAGCCTGATCTGGGTGACGTTCGGCCTGGCCTTCGCCGGCATCATCGCCATCGCCTTCGGGAGCAAGGCGTTCACCGAGTACCTCTCCGGCTACGTCATCGAGAAGTCGCTCAGCGTCGACAACGTCTTCGTCTGGGCCCTGCTGTTCACGACGATGGCCGTGCCGCTGAAGTACCAGCACCGCGTCCTGTTCTGGGGCATCTTCGGCGCGCTCGCCATGCGTGCGATCTTCATCTTCGTCGGCTCGGCACTGATCAGCGCCTTCTGGTGGGTGCTGCTGATCTTCGGTGCGCTGCTCATCGTCACCGGCATTCGCATCCTGCGTCACCGCAACGAGGAGGGCGAGGAGGGCAAGACCACCGGCGTCGGACTGCTCAAGAAGTTCATGCCCGTGAGCGAGGTCTACGACGGCCACAAGTTCGTCACCCGCATCGACGGCAAGAAGTTCGCCACGCCGTTGCTGGCCGCCCTCGTCGTGGTCGAGATCACCGACATCATCTTCGCCATCGACTCGGTGCCGGCGATCCTCGCCGTGTCCAACGAACCGTTCCTCGTCTTCGCCTCCAACGCCTTCGCGATCATGGGGCTGCGGGCGATGTACTTCCTGTTGGCCAACGCCAAGGAGAAGTTCCACTACCTCTCCCACGCCCTCGGGATCATCCTCATCTACGTCGGCATCAAGATGACGATCTCGCACTGGTACCACATCGACACGTGGATCTCGCTGGCCGTGATCGTCGTGCTGCTCGCAGCCGCCATCTGGCTCAGCCTCCGGTACCCGAAGGCGCTCGGCGGCCAAGGGGCCGCCGAGCGCCACTAGCTCGGGATCAGGTAGCTCGGATCAGGTAGCTCGGATCAGGGGACGGGCGCTGCGTCGATCAACGTCAGGTTGATGTTGCAGATCACCGTGTCCTGAGCGCCACCGGGTTGCTGGAACTCGATGGTGTTCGTCCCGGTGTGGATCTCGCTGAACGGGACCTCCACGGCGATGGCCTTCCAGAACGGTGGGAAGTTCGGGTACGGCCACGCTGTCTGGTGCCACGGCCCGCCGTTGATGCGGATCATCGGCACGGTGGTGTCGTTCGGCGCCCAGTTGAAGGTGACCAGGACCTTGGCCGGCGTGTGCTGCCAGTTGGTGCCCTGCACCTGCAGGCTCACCGGGCTCTGGCCGACTCGGTAGCCGAGGGTGGTGATCCCGTTGGAGACCGGGGTGTTGGCGTCCGGCACGTCGAACGTGTAGTCGCGGTAGGTCTTCGGGCCGTCGAAGGCGACGTTGTCCCAGGCGAAGGCGTGGTCGCACTGGCTGTCGAACTTGCAGGCGTTGTAGTGCAGGTCCTCGAGCCAGATCACGCCACGGGTCAGTGGCATCTGGACGTTGGCACGGGCCAGCAGCTTGAGCTGCGTCTGGCCGGCGTCGGTCGCCCAGATCTCGGCGCCGTTGGCGTTGATGCGCACCTCGAAGTGGTTCAGCGCACCCGTTGCCGAGCCCTTCAGCACGCAACCCAGCTGCTCCACCGGACCGACGTCCTGCGTCACGTAGTTGCGGGTGATCGCCGTCATCGTGATGCCGGTGCGGGTGTTGTCGCCGTTGCAGCCGGCGATGGCGAAGCCGAACGAGTTGCGAGCGGAGGCGTTGTAGCCCTCGCCGTCACCGTGTGGGGTGGGCACGGGCTGGTCGGTCCACCAGAACTCCGGCCATGCGGCGTGCGGGCCCTGCGAGTCGGCCGAGACGTCGAACGAGACCGTGCCGGTGCGACCGGCGATGTCGAACGGCTGCTTGGGGTACATCGACAGGTTGGTCTTCGACTCGTGACCGTCGTAGACCGCCTCGACGACGCGACCGTTGCAGATGCGCACGTCGTTCGGTGCGGTGCCGATGTCGCAGCCCGGGATGCCCGAGGCCTTGAACCACCAGCTGTACTGCTGCTGGCCCATGTTCACGTACGTGTTGGTGCGTGACACGCCCCACATCGTCGGGTTGAGGTCACCGGTGCGGGTGCCAGCGACGCCGGCGGGCTGGTCGAACGTCTCGCAGAACGCCATCGGCGCCTCGGCGAGTGCGAGACGACAGCCGTTGGTGCCGTTCGTCGAACCGCCGGGCGAGGTGGGCGGCGCGGTGGTCGTCGGCGCCGGGGCGGCCGTCGTGGTCGGTGCCGGAGCGGCCGTGGTGGTCGGTGCCGGCTTGGCGGTGGTCGTGGTGACCGGCTTGACGGTGGTCGCCGGGGCGACCGTCGTTGGCGCGGGCGTCACCACGGGCGCGGCGGTGGTGGTCGGCGCGGCCGTGGTGGTCGGCACCGGCTGGGCCTGCGGGGGCGGTGGCGCCGTCGTCGTCGTCGTCGGGACGACGACCGGGATGCGCGGCTTCGGCAGCGGGGAGCAGCCGAGGTGACCCGCCATCATGGTGATGGGGATCAGCGAGCCGTACCAGAGGCGGGATCGCTTGCGTGGCTTCTTGGTGGCTCGGGGGTTCGTCACGGTCACTCCATCTGTCGGGGGTCGATGTCGTTCGCTCTTCCATCGGCGCCCGAGTCGAGGACCTGAAGACAAAAGTGTCATCGATCTGTAAAGATCGTCATTGCCAGGTCAAGTCGCGCACCGATCGTGGTGGTTCCGTTGCTGGCAAGGCCCTGGTGGGCGGCAGCGGATCACGGCGAACGTCCGATGTGACGACACCGTCACGGTTACATGACGGTTCGATGTCGCGTCTGCCGTCTCGATGCACTGCCTAGGCTGAGACGATGCGACGGTGGAAGTGGGCCGCAGCGGCGGCCAGCCTGGCGGGTGCCGGCTGCTCGACGGCAGGCCAGGACGCGGCCCAGCCGCCGGTGAAGGCGGCCAAGTGCATCGTCTTCCTCGACGGCAAGGGCGGCAAGGGTGCACCGACGACGCTCAACGACGGCGTCGCCCGCGTGCAGCCCACCGGCAACGAGGCCGGATGGGGCGGGCGACAGTGGCTGTACTTCCCCGACGCCCGCTACGACGAGGCACGAGGCGTCGTCGCTGCGGCGATCGACGCCACCGAGTGCGAACGGGTCGTCATCCACGGCTTCTCCAACGGGGCGGCGTTCGCCGCAGCGCTGTGGTGCCGTGGCGAGACGTTCGGCGGCCGGCTGGCCGGTGTCGTCATCGACGACCCCGTCACCGACCACGCCGTCGAGGGGTGCACCCCACCCGCCGACGTGCCTGCAGTGCTGTACGCCACGGGTGCGCTCGAGGTCCAGGCCCCGGCCGGCACCGACTGCGGCCCGATGGACTGGACGTGCGCCGGTGGCTCGGTGATCGGCATCGAGGCCTACGCCGCCGCGCTCGGGCTCCCGGTCCAGCAGAGCCCGAACCGCACGCACGCCGTCTACGCCGCCCCGCCGGAGCTCACCGCCTGGCTCGACGCCTAGCTGCACCTCGCCGCCGACGCAGCCGCCGAACGCGGGTTGGCGCTGGTCGCAGCGCCCCGATAGAGTTCGATCCTCGTGTGCACCAGCCGGTGCGCCGCAATCGATGTCCGTGTGCGCCCCTGTCGCAAGTCCAAAGGGGGGACCGCACGGCAGAACTCATCTCCGGTGCTCCGCCGGCCGACTGGCCTGCGGAGCATTTGCGTGTCAGACCACTGCCCGGCCGTGTGCCGGGTCCGACCGAAAAGGCTGCCGCTATGGCACTCAAAGCGATCGTTGGCGAAAAAGTCGCCATGAGCCAGGTGTGGGTAGGCGACAAGGTCGTCCCCGTCACCGTGCTCCGCGTCGAACCAGCTCGCATCGTCCAGGTCAAGACCACTGAGCGCGACGGCTATGCCGCCGTGCAGGTCACCTACGGCCATCGCGATGCCAAGAAGCTCAACAAGCCCGAGGCGGGTCACTTCGCCAAGGCGGGCGTCGATGCCGGTCGCCGGCTCGTCGAGCTGCGCCTCGACTCGGTCGACGGCTTCGAGGTCGGCCAGGAAATCAAGGTCGACATCCTCGAGGAGGGCCAGCGGGTGGACGTCACCGCGGTCAGCCGTGGCAAGGGCTTCGCCGGTGGCATGAAGCGTCACAACTTCAAGGGCCAGGGCGCCAGCCACGGCAACCACAAGCACCACCGTGCGCCGGGCTCGATCGGCTCGTGCAGCTTCCCCGGTCGCGTGTTCAAGGGCCTCAAGATGGCCGGCCACATGGGCCACGAGCAGGTCACCACGTTGAACCTGGAAGTGGTGCAGGCCGACCTCGAGCGCAACCTGCTGCTCGTCAAGGGCTCGGTCCCCGGCCCGAACGGCGGCGTCGTCATCGTTCGCAACGCCGTCAAGGGCGCGAAGAAGGGAGCGGCGTGATGGCTGCACTCACCGTGAAGACCCGGTCCGGCAAGGACGCCGGTTCGCTGGAGCTCGACGAGTCGTTCTTCGGCATCCAGCCCAACGTGCCCGTGATGCACCAGGTGGTCACCGCTCAGCTGGCGGCTCGCCGCAGCGGCACCCAGTCCACCAAGACCCGCGCCGAAGTGCGTGGCGGTGGCAAGAAGCCGTTCAAGCAGAAGGGCACCGGCAACGCTCGTCAGGGCTCCACCCGGTCGCCGCACTTCAGCGGTGGTGGCGTGGCCCTCGGGCCCAAGCCGCGCAAGTACACGCAGAAGACCCCGAAGAAGATGATCAAGCTCGCCCTGCGCTCCGCCCTGTCCGATCGGGCGTCCGAGGGCAAGGTCGTGGTCATCGACGAGTGGGGCTTCGACACCCCGAAGACGAAGGACGCCCTTGCTGCGCTCAGCGCGCTGGGCATCGCCGGTGGTGCGCTGGTGGTCGTCGACATCAACGACACCAACACCATCAAGAGCTTCCTCAACCTCCCCGAGGTGCAGCTGATCGAGCGCAACGAGCTGAACGCCTACGACGTGCTCTGCAACGAGTACGTGGTGTTCACCAAGGGCACGCTGCCCGGCGAGCTCGTCGAGGCCGAGGCTGCTCCTGCCAAGCCCAAGAAGGCTGCCGCCAAGAAGGCCGCTGCCAAGCCGGCCGACGAAGCCGCTGACGACAGCGCCGACGAAGCAGCCGACGACACGACCGAGAGCGAGTCATGAAAGACCCCCGCGACATCATCCTGGCACCCGTCGTGTCGGAGAAGAGCTACGCCCTCATCGAGCAGGGCGTCTACACGTTCAAGGTGCACCAGAGCGCCAGCAAGCCCGAGATCCACGACGCCGTCCAGGCCATCTGGGGCGTCGAGGTCGTCAAGGTCAACACCCTCAACCGGAAGGGCAAGGTGACGCGGTCGCGTCGCAGCAACCGCACCGGTTCCAAGCCCGACACCAAGCGGGCGATCGTCACCCTGGCAGCGGGCCACGAGATCCCGCTGTTCGAGAGCTGAGGTCCCGTCATGGCCATTCGTTCACGCAAGCCCACCAGCCCCGGCCGTCGCTTCCAGACGACGTCCGACTTCGCTGAGATCACCAAGACGACGCCGGAGAAGAGCCTGCTGCTCCCGACGTCGAAGACCGGTGGTCGCAACGTCTACGGGCGCAAGACGTCGCGTCACCGCGGTGGCGGCCACAAGCGCGCCTACCGCATCGTCGACTTCAAGCGCGTCAAGGACGGCGTCATCGCCAAGGTCGCGGCCATCGAGTACGACCCCAACCGCACCTGCCGCATCGCCCTGCTGCACTACGCCGACGGCGAGAAGGCCTACATCCTGGCCCCCCGTGGGCTGAACGTCGGCGATCGCATCTCCAGTGGCCAGGGCGCCGACATCAAGCCGGGCAACGCCCTGCCGTTGCGCTTCATCCCCGTCGGCACCACCGTGCACAACGTCGAGCTGCGCCCCGGTGGCGGCGGCAAGATCGGTCGCTCGGCCGGCATCGCCGTGCAGCTGGTCGCCAAGGAAGGCGAGTTCGCCACCTTGCGCATGCCGAGCACCGAGATGCGCCGCGTGCTCATCGACTGCCGGGCCACCGTTGGTGAGGTCGGCAACAGCGAGCACGAACTGATCAAGGTCGGCAAGGCCGGTCGCAACCGCTGGAAGGGCATCCGCCCGCAGACCCGTGGTGTGGCCATGAACCCCGTCGACCACCCGCTCGGTGGTGGCGAGGGCCGCACGTCCGGTGGTCGCCCCGCGGTGTCGCCGTGGGGCAAGCCGGAAGGCGTGCGCACCCGCAACACCAACAAGCCGTCGCAACAGCTGATCGTGCGCCGTCGTCGCACGACGAAGGGCCGGAGGTAATCATGTCCCGCAGTTTGAAGAAGGGCCCGTTCGTCGACGACCACCTCCTGAAGAAGGTGGACACGCAGAACGCGGCCGGCGAGCGCAAGGTCATCAAGACCTGGAGCCGTCGCAGCACCATCATTCCCGACATGGTCGGGCACACCATTGCCGTGCACGACGGGCGCAAGCACGTGCCGGTGTACGTCACCGAGGCCATGGTCGGCCACAAGCTGGGTGAGTTCAGCCCCACGCGCACCTTCAAGTACCACGCCGGCCAGGAGAAGAACGCGAAGGGTCGCCGCTGATGACCGGTCCCAAGTTGAACGAGGCCAGCTACGTCGCTGGCGAGCGCAGTGGCACCAAGGCCAGCGCGAAGTACGTCCGCGTGTCGGCCTACAAGGCCCGCGTGGTGCTCGACCTCATCCGTGGCCTGCCCGTGCGGCGCGCCGACGAGGTGCTGCAGTTCACCGACCGCGAGGTGTCCAACGACATCCGCAAGGTGCTCGCCAGCGCGGTGGCCAACGCCATCGACACCAACTCGAGCGCTTACATCGGTGAGGCCGAGGAGCTCTTCGTCAAGGCGTGCTTCGCCGACGAGGGCCCGACGCTGAAGCGCTTCCGCCCCCGGGCGAAGGGTCGCGCCAGCCGCATCCGCAAGCGCACGTGCCACATCACCGTGCTCGTCGCCCGCCTGGACGACGCCAAGATCGAGATCGTCGCCAACCGCGAGGCTCGTCGCACCGCCGCCGGTCGCCGTCGTGCCGCCGCCGGTGGCTCCGAGGCCGCCTCCCGCGCCGCTCGCGTCGCTCGCAGCCGTCAGCGTGCCGCTGGCCTCAAGGCCGGAGACGCCCCGAGCGATTCGGATGCCGACACCGAGGTCGAGGACACCGAGATCCACGGTCTGGCCGACGTCGCCGGTTCCGCGATCGCCTCTGCGGACAGCAACGTCCCCGCCGGTGCGGTGCCCGCCAACGAAGACGGTTCGCAGCCCGAGGGCTACGACATCAAGGGCAACGCCGACTCCGGTCTGTACCACGTGCCCGGCAGCCGCTTCTACGACCGCACGGTCGCCGAGTTCTGGTTCGCCACCGCCGAAGACGCCGAGGCCGCCGGCTTCCTGCTGCCGCCCAGCCAACGAGACGACGACGACGCCACCGACGGTGACGCCGCGGAAGAGAGCAACTGATGGGTCAGAAGATCAACCCGTACGGGTTCCGTTTGGGCATCACCACCGAGTGGAAGAGCCGCTGGTTCTCCGAGCGCGACTACAAGGAGTACCTCACCGAGGACTGGAAGATCCGCCGGGCCCTGATGGCCAAGCTGGAGTCCGCCGCGGTCAGTCGCATCGAGATCGAGCGCACTCGCGACAAGGTGCGGGTGGACATCCAGACCGCCCGCCCCGGCATCGTCATCGGTCGCCGTGGCGCCCAGGCCGACGAGCTGCGTGCCCTGCTGACGCAGATCACCGGCAACCCGAAGGTCCAGCTGAACATCGTCGAGATCAAGAACCCCGAGCTCGACGCGGCACTCATCGCCCAGGGCGTGGCCGATCAGCTGGCCAACCGCATCGCCTTCCGTCGTGCGATGAAGCGCGCCGTGCAGAACGCACAGAAGGCCGGTGCTCTCGGCATCCGCGTGCAGTGCTCGGGCCGCCTCGGTGGCGCTGAGATGAGCCGCACCGAGTGGTACCGCGAAGGTCGCGTCCCGCTGCACACGCTGCGCGCCGACATCGACTTCGGCTTCCGCGAGGCCCGCACCACCAGCGGCCGCGTCGGCGTGAAGGTGTGGATCTACAAGGGCGACATCGTGCCGTACAAGGCGCAGACCGAGGACAAGATCGCTCGCGAGGCCGCGATGGCCGTCGGCGAGACGTCGGGTCAGGGCGCGCCGCGCAAGGTCGTGTCGTCGGGTGCCCGTCGCAAGGACGAGGTCGAGGCCGCCGAGACCACGCCGCTCATCAAGGAAGCAGATCCGGAACTGGAGAAGCTCCTCGACGAGGAAGAAGAGATCGCTCGCCGCACGCACGGCGCGCACGAAGCACCGCACTTCCGTGGGGAGGACTGACCATGTTGATGCCCCGCAAGGTCGCACACCGCAAGCACCACCGCGGCCGCACCGCCGGCCTCACCAAGGGCGGCTCCACGCTGGCATTCGGTGAGTACGGGATCCAGGCGCTCGAGCCCGGTTGGCTCACCGCCCGCCAGATCGAGGCCGCTCGTATCGCCATGACCCGCGCCATCAAGCGCGGCGGCAAGGTGTGGATCAACATCTTCCCGGACAAGCCCGTGACGAAGAAGCCGGCCGAGACCCGCATGGGTTCCGGCAAGGGCAACCCGGAGTTCTGGGTGGCCGTCGTCAAGCCCGGTCGCGTGCTCTTCGAGCTGTCGTTCCCCAGTGAGGAAGTCGCTCGGGTGGCCATGAACAAGGCCATCCAGAAGCTGCCGATCAAGGCCCGCATCATCACTCGCGAGGAGGTCTACTGATGGCCCGCAACAACACCGAGCTCCAAGAGCTCGACCTGGCAGCCCTCGTCGAGGAGCTGCGCGCCACCAAGCAGGAGGCGCTCAACCTGCGCTTCCGCAACGCCACCGGTCAGCTCGACAACAACGCCGAGATCCGCAAGGTGCGCCGCCAGATCGCACGTATCAACACCTACATCCGCGTTCGTGAGATCGCGCTGGCAGAGGCAGGCAACTGATGGCCGACACCGTTCAACCCACTGGCGAGACCGCTGAGGCTCGCGCCAACCGCAAGACGCGCGAAGGCCTGGTCGTGTCCAACAAGATGGACAAGACCGCCGTCGTCGCCGTCGTCGAGCGCGTGCGCCACCCGAAGTACGCCAAGTTCGTGCTGCGCACCAAGAAGCTCTACGCCCACGACGAGACCAACGACGTCAACATCGGCGACCGCGTTCGCGTGATGGAGACCCGCCCGCTCAGCAAGAACAAGCGCTGGCGCGTCACCGAAGTCCTGGAGCGTGCCAAGTGATCCAGCAGGAGTCGCGACTTCGCGTTGCTGACAACAGTGGCGCCAAAGAGGTGCTGGTGATCAAGGTGCTCGGTGGCACCCGTCGCCGCTACGCATCGATCGGCGACATCTTCGTCGCCACGGTGAAAGACGCCATCCCCGGCGCTGCCGTGAAGAAGGGCGACGTCGTCAAGTGCGTCGTCGTCCGCACCAAGAAGGAGAAGCGCCGCTCCGACGGCAGCTACATCCGCTTCGACGAGAACGCTGCGGTCATCATCAAAGACGACCTCACCCCGCGTGGCACGCGCATCTTCGGCCCAGTCGGCCGCGAGCTGCGCGACAAGCGGTTCATGCGCATCGTCTCGCTGGCCCCGGAGGTGTTGTGAACATGAAGATCAAGAAGGGCGACACGGTCGTCGTCATCGCCGGCAAGGACAAGGGGCAGGAAGGCGAAGTGGTGCAGGTCATGCCCAGCGCCAACAAGCTCATCGTCAACGGCATCAACACGGCCAAGAAGCACTCCAAGCCGCGCAAGCAGAACCAGCAGGGCGGCATCATCGATCGCGACATGCCCATCGACGCCAGCAACGTGATGCTGGTGCACAAGGGCAAGGCGACTCGTGTCGGCTACCGCATCAACGCCGATGGCACCAAGGTGCGCATCGCCAAGAAGACCGGTGAGGTGATCTCATGAGCACGGCAACCGCAACCGAGACCCCGCGTCTCAAGCAGAAGTACAACGACACCGTCAAGGCAGCGCTGCAGGAGCAGCTCGGCCTCGGCAACGTCATGCAGGTGCCGCGGCTCGAGAAGATCGTGATCAACATGGGCGTCGGTCGGGCCACCCAGCAGCCGTCGCTGCTGGAGGGTGCGGTCACCGATCTCACCAAGATCAGCGGTCAGAAGCCGATCATCACCAAGGCCCGCGACTCCATCGCCAACTTCAAGTTGCGCGAAGGCCAGTCGATCGGCTGCAAGGTCACCCTGCGCGGCGACCGCATGTGGGAGTTCCTGGACCGGCTGATCGCCGTCGCCATCCCCCGCATGCGCGACTTCCGCGGGCTGCCGGCGCACAGCTGGGACGGGCGTGGCAACTACACGTTCGGCCTCGCCGAGCAGACGGTGTTCCCCGAGATCGACTACGACAGGATCGACTCGCCTCGCGGCATGGACATCACCATCGTCACCTCGGGCGTCACCAACGAGCAGGGCAAGGCCCTCCTCGATGCGTTCGGGTTCCCGTTCAAGCGCGGCGAAGACGCCGGCGCAGTTCCGAAGAAGTCCAAGCGTCGTCACCCCGGTCGTGGTGGCAAGGGCGCAGCTGCCAAGCCGGCGGCGAAGAAGAAGAAGTGACGAGAGGGCATCGCAATGGCAAAGAAGTCGTTGATCAACAAGTCGAACGCCAAGCCGAAGTACAAGGTGCGCGGGTACACCCGCTGCCGTCGCTGCGGTCGTGCCCGTTCCGTCTACCGCCAGTTCGGCCTGTGCCGTGTCTGCTTGCGGGAGATGGCGCACGCCGGCGAGATCCCCGGTCTGACCAAGGCGAGTTGGTGAGGAGGAACCATGCTCACTGATCCCATCGCTGACATGCTCACCCGCATCCGCAACGCCAACACGGCAATGCACGATCAGGTGAAGATGCCGTCGTCCAAGCAGAAGATCGCGCTCGCCGAGGTGCTCAAGGCTGAGGGGTACATCGACGGCTTCGCCGTCGCTGCCTCCACCACGGGCCCTGGCGAGGTGCTCACCATCTCGATGAAGTACTCGGCTGATCGTCATCGCACGATCTCCGGCATTCGTCGCATCTCCACCCCCGGCCTGCGGATCTACCGCAAGAGCGACAGCATCCCGCGCGTCCTCGGTGGCCTCGGTGTGGCCGTCCTGTCCACCAGCCAGGGGCTGCTGTCCGACCGTGAGGCGCGCAAGCGCAAGGTCGGCGGCGAAGTCCTCTGCTACGTGTGGTGATTGAGAGCTACTGACATGTCTCGAATCGGCAAAGCCCCCATCAACGTCCCCGGTGGCGTCGACGTCAAGATCGACGGCCCGGACGTCACGGTCAAGGGCCCGAAGGGCACCCTCAGCCGCACCGTTCCCGGTGCGATCACGGTGCGCAGCGAGTCCAACGACGGCGGCGGTTCGCTGCTGCTCGTCGAGCGCCCCAACGACGAGCGGGAGAACCGCTCGCTGCACGGCCTCACCCGCACGCTGGTGAGCAACATGGTCGTCGGCGTCACCGACGGCTTCTCCAAGGAGCTGGAGATCATCGGCGTCGGCTACCGCGCCGAGGCGCTGGCCCCGACGAAGCTGCGTCTCGCACTCGGCTTCAGCCACCCGGTCGTCGTCGACGCGCCGGAGGGTGTCACCTTCGAGGTGCCCGTGCAGACGCGGGTGATCGTGCGTGGCATCGACAAGGAAGTCGTCGGCCAGGTGGCCGCCAACATCCGTTCCATCCGCAAGCCGGAGCCGTACAAGGGCAAGGGCGTGCGCTACCTCGGTGAGAAGGTCCTCCGCAAGGCCGGCAAGACCGGCAAGAAGTGAGAGAGCAGTCATGACGAAGATCGCACAGAAGCGCCGCGACGGCCGCATCACCCGCCACCGTCGGGTGCGCAAGAAGATCCACGGCACCGCGGCTCGGCCGCGCCTGGCCGTGTTCCGTTCCAACAAGCACCTGTCGTTGCAGCTGATCGACGACGACGCCGGCCACACGCTGGCGGCGGCGAGCACGGGCGAAGCTGCCGTGCGCGCCGAGGGCACCGGTTCCACCGTGGCCGCGGCGACCAAGTTGGGCGAAGTCCTCGCCGAGCGCGCCAAGGCCGCCGGCATCTCGAAGGTCGTGTTCGACCGTGGTGGGTTCCTCTACCACGGCCGTGTCGCAGCGGTCGCCGCTGCGGCGCGCGAAGCAGGTTTGGAGTTCTGATGGCCGGTCCCAACTACAGCAACAACAACTTCCAGGACCGGGCCCCGGACCCGAGCGGTCTGCGCGAGTCGCGCGTCATCGACATCAACCGCGTCGCCAAGGTCGTCAAGGGTGGCCGTCGCTTCTCGTTCACCGCGCTCGTGGTGGTCGGTGACGGCAACGGTCGCGTCGGCCTCGGCTACGGCAAGGCCAAGGAAGTGCCGCTGGCCATCCAGAAGGGCACCGAAGAGGCCAAGAAGAACCTGTTCGACGTCCCGCTCGCGGGCAGCACCATCACCCACCCGATCATCGGCATCAACTCCGCCGGTCGCGTGATGATGAAGCCCGCCGCCCCCGGTACCGGTGTCATCGCCGGTGGCGCTGCGCGCGTCATCCTCGAGGAAGCCGGCATCCACGACGTGCTGTGCAAGTCGCTCGGCTCGTCCAACGCGATCAACGTCGCTCGCGCCACGATCAACGGCCTGCAGTCGCTGCAGCGTCCGGAAGACGTGGCCAAGCGCCGCGGCCTGGCCGCCGAGGACTTCGTGCCGAAGGGCATGCTCAACGCCTACAACGATCGCAAGAAGCAGATCGCCTCTGGGGAGTCGCACTGATGGCCACCTACAAGCAGACCGAGCACACCGGTGACACCATCACGGTGAAGCAGATCCGGTCCACGATCGCCACCAAGCCGAAGACCCGGGGCACCATGCGCGCCCTCGGCCTGCGCAAGATCGGCGACACCAACACGCTGCCCGACCGTCCCGAGATCCGCGGGATGATCGCGCGCGTTCCTCACCTGATCCAGGTGACGAAGAGCACGGAGAAGTGACAGATGCGCGTCGATGAACTCTCACCTGCGCCCGGCAGCACGCACGCCAAGAAGCGCGTCGGCCGTGGCATTGGCGGCAAGGGCGGCAAGACCGCCGGCGCCGGTACCAAGGGCCAGCAGTCACGTGGTCGTGGCAAGGTCGCTCGCGGCTTCGAAGGCGGCCAGATGCCGCTCAAGCAGCGCGTCCCCAAGCTCAAGGGCTTCAACAACCCGTTCCGCGTCGAGTACAGCCCGGTCAACCTCGATCAGCTGTCGAACACGGGCGAGTCGACGATCGACACCGACGTGCTGATCGCCAAGGGCCTCGTCCGCAAGGACACGTTCGTGAAGGTGCTCGCCCGTGGCGAGGTCACCACCAAGATCGACCTCACCGTGCACGCCATCTCGAAGGCCGCTGAAGCGGCCATCGTGGCCGCGGGAGGTAGCGTCACGCTGCTGGGACTGCCGTTCAAGCAGGGTCGCCCGCCGGTCAAGGGCAACCAGTTCACGAACCGCTGATCTCCTCCGTCTCGAACCGTCCTCGTGTGCACGTCGTCGTGACGGCGAAGCGCACTGATCTCTCTGGGAGCCCGTCTTGCTGTCGAACCTGAAGAACGTCTTCAAGGTCAGCGACCTGCGGAACAAGATCATCTTCGTCATCGCCATGGTGGCGCTGTACCGCTTGGGCGTCGCGATTCGCGTGCCGGGCATCGACCCCGATCAGGTGAAGCAGTTCAAGAAGGGTGCCGAGTCGCAGGGCGCCCTGGGCTTCCTCAACCTGTTCTCGGGTGGTGCCTTCAGCAGCTTCTCGATCTTCGCGCTCGGCATCATGCCGTACATCACGGCCAGCATCATCATGCAGGTCCTCGGTGTGGTCATCCCCAAGCTGGAGAAGCTCCAGCAGGAGGGCGCGGTCGGCCAGCGCAAGATCACGCAGTACACCCGCTACCTCGCGATCGGCATCGCCCTGCTGCAGGGCACGGCGCTGACGTTCATCTTCGGCAACGGCAACGGCAACGCCTTCTTCGGTGCGGCCCAGCGGCTGCCGCAGAACATCAAGCTGCTGCCCGACGGCATGTGGCCGCGCGGCTACCTGGTCATCCTGACGCTCGTCGCCGGCACGGCCGTGCTGATGTGGATCGGTGAGCTGATCAGCCAGCGCGGCATCGGCAACGGCATGAGCATGGTGATCTTCGCCTCGGTGGTCAGCAGCCTGCCGTTCGGCTTCTACCGCATCTTCCTGGAGAACCTGTTCGCCGGCATCTGCCTGACGATCATCTCGATCGGCATCGTCATCGCCGTCGTGCGCATCGAGCTCGCCCAGCGACGCATCCCGGTGCAGTTCGCCAAGCGGGTGGTCGGCCGGCGCATGTACGGCGGCCAGAACACGTACATCCCGCTGAAGGTCAACCAGAGCGGCGTCGTGCCGATCATCTTCGCCTCGTCGGTGCTGCTGCTGCCGGTGCTCGCCTCCAACCTGCTCGGCTCGAGCACCGAGGACTCGTGGCGCTTCAAGGTGCAGAAGTGGGTCACCGACAACCTGGTCAACAGCCACGGCGCGGTGTACATCGTGCTGTTCACGCTGATGATCATCGCCTTCGCCTACTTCTACAACTCGATCGCCTTCGACCCGATCCGCCAGGCCGACCAGATCCGTCGCCAGGGTGGCTTCATCCCCGGTGTCCGTCCCGGTCCGCAGACCGAGCGCTACCTCAGCAAGGCCGTCAACCGGATCACCTTGCCGGGCGCTGCGTTCGTGGCCGCGATCGCGATCATGCCGTACATCGTGCTGTACGTCTTCGACGTGCAGGGCTTCCCGTTCGCCGGCACGACCGTGCTGATCTCCGTCGGCGTCGCCCTCGAACTGATGCGCCAGATCGACAGTCAGCTGATGCTGCGCAACTACGAGGGCTTCCTGAAGTGATCCCGGGCGCCCGGCTGATCATTCTCGGGCGACAGGGCGCTGGGAAGGGCACGCAGTGCGTTCGGTTGTCGAGGCACTTCGTGGTGCCGCACATCTCGACGGGTGACATGCTCCGCGCCGCAGTGCGTGAGGGCACCGAGCTGGGCATCATGGCCAAGATGGTCATGGACGCCGGCAACCTCGTCGGCGACGAGATCATGGTCGGGCTCGTCGACGAGCGGTTGAACCGCGACGACGCCCGCGGTCGCGGGTACATCCTCGACGGCTTCCCGCGCACGGTGCCCCAGGCACAGGCGCTCGACCGGATCACCGAGCAGCAGCCGATCGACGTCGTGCTCGACCTCGACGTGCCGCGCGACCTCGTGCTGACGCGGTTGACGTCGCGGCGTGTGTGCCGCGACTGCGGCACGAACTACGTCGCCGACGGTGCCGAGAAGTCGCCGTGGATCTGCGAGGTCTGCGGTGGCGACGTGATGCACCGCGACGACGACACGCCCGACGCCATCGCCCACCGCCTCGACCTCTACGAGGAGCAGACCGCGCCGCTGATCGCGTACTACGAAGCGCAGGGGCGGATGGCCGTCGTCGACGGCGTTGCTCCTCCCGATGTCGTGTTCGCCCGGCTCACCGCCGCGGTGGACGCGGCGCGGCGCAGCTGAGGTTCGCGGCCCGTGCGACGCATCGCCCGCCGTTCGCCGGACCAGTTGGCGTGCATGCGCGCCGCCGGGCGCGTGGTGGCCGAGATGCACCAGGCGTGCCGCGCCGCTGCGGTTCCCGGGGCGACGACGGCCGACCTCGATGCGGTGGCCCGTGACGTGATCGCGTCCCATGGCGCTCGATCGAACTTCCTCGGCTACCACGGCTTCCCCGGTGTGATCTGTGCGTCGGTCAACGACGAGGTCATCCACGGCATCCCTGGTCCGCGCGTGCTCGCCGACGGCGACCTGCTGAAGATCGACTGTGGCGCCATCATCGACGGGTGGCACGGTGACGCCGCGTTCACCATGGCAGTCGGCGAGGGCTCGCCGGAGGCGCTGCGTTGATCTCCGTCGCCGATCGGGCGCTGGCCGCCGCCGTGGCGGCGATGCGGCCGGGTAACCACCTGGGTGACGTCGGCAGCGCGATCGACCGTGTCGTGTCGGCCGCCGGGTACGGCAGCCCGCACGAGTTCTGCGGGCACGGCATCGGCCAAGCGATGCACGAGGAGCCGGATGTGGAGAACCGCGGTCGCCCCGGCAAGGGCCCCGAGCTGCTCCCCGGTGTGGTGCTCGCCATCGAGCCGATGCTGATCGCCGGCGGGAGCAACGACGTCATCGTCCTCGACGACGACTGGACGGTGATCACCGCCGACGGCTCGCTCGCCGCCCACGTCGAGCACACCGTCCTCGTCACCGACGCCGGTCCGGAGATCCTCACGCGTCTCTAGGGCTCGCTGCGCTCGCCTTCCGTGCTCGACCCTCGCAAGCTCGGGCGCTCGCCCCGGCTCCAGCACTCGGTCGTGACCGGCTGGCGAAGCGAGCTCTGGGGCGAATCTGTTTCGGTTTCCGAGACGAATTCGCCCCAAAGTCGGGTTTGGCCGTCTTGCACCCTTGAACACACGTCCGGGTGGCCGATCTGGGCAAGGCGCACTAGTGCAAGTTCCTCAAGTGTGCACAGGAACGGCCCGATACCTCCTTCGCTATTGCGGAGAGGGCACCATGACGGGACAGTTCGGAGCGGCTTGGATCACAGCGTTGCTGGAGCGCGATGCCCCGGCGGAGATCGGCGCGGAGGCGGTGGACACCATCGCCGGCAAGCGGGTCGTGGTGACCGGCGCGGCGGGCTCGATCGGCAGTGAGATCGTGCGCCAGACCACTCGCCTCGGTGGCGAGGTGTTCATGCTCGACGTGGACGAGTCGCGCATGCACGCCCTCAAGCTCGAGCTCAGTGGGCGAGGGCTGCTCGACGACGACACGGTCGTGCTCGCCGACGTGCGCGACCGCAAGCGGATGCATCGGGTGATGCGCGAGCTGCGTCCCGACGTGGTGTTCCACGCCGCAGCGCACAAGCACCTCCAGCTGCTCGAGCGCTACCCCTGCGAGGGCGCGAAGACCAATGTGCTCGGCACGGACAACGCCGTCGAGGCCTCGGTCGCCGCCGGCGTCGAGCGCTTCGTGCTGATCAGCACCGACAAGGCAGCCGACCCGTCGTCGGTCCTCGGAGCATCGAAGCTGATGGCTGAGCGCGTCGTGCTTGCCGCGGCCGGCGGGGACATGCGGGTCGCCTCGGTGCGCTTCGGCAACGTGCTCGGCAGTCGAGGTTCGCTGCTCGACACGCTGCGGTGGCAGCTGGTCAACGGCCTGCCCATCCAGATCACCGATCCGGCGGTCAGCCGCTTCTTCATGTCGATCCCGGAAGCCGTCGGCCTGGTGCTGGAGGCCGGTGCGATGGCCGATGCCGGTGAGACGTACGTGCTCGACATGGGCGAGCCGGTGCGCATCATGGACATCGTCGAACGGCTGGCCCGGCTGATGCAGATCGAGCTCGGCGAGGTGTCGTTCAGCGGCCTGCGCGCGGGGGAGAAGCTGCACGAGGTGCTCTTCGCTCCCGGCGAGATTCCGCTGCCGACGCGTCACGCCCGAATCCGCGTCAGCTATCGCGAAGCCGAGGTCTCGTCATCAGGTGCGATCCTCCGCCAGCGGCTGTCGCAGCTGTACCGGCTGGCCTACAAGGACGACGACATCCACACCCGGCAGATGCTGACCGTGCTCGCGCGAGACGAGTCGACGAGCGCGCCGCGCCGCACCCTCGCCGCCGTGTGATGCACGCGCTGCTGGTCGCGCTCGGCGCGATGTCGATCTGCCTGCCGGCGATCTTCCTCGCGATCGCCGAGCTGCTGCCGACCTTCCGCGCCCGCCGACACGAGCACCGCACCGCGGCGGAAGTCGTGCAGCCGATCGACGACTTCACCGTCATCGTGCCGATCTACGGCGACGTGAAGTACCTCGAGAACGTCGACTACCTGCGTGACTACGGCGACCGCGTGCTGCTGACCACGACCACCACCGAGACGCCGGAGTTCGATCGCCAGCTCGACGAGATCGCCGCGGCGAACGGGTTGCGCGTGTTCCGCGGCACGGTGCCGGGACGCGAGGCGGTCGTCGCCGGCGGCAAGCGACAGACCGGTGGCGTGATCCGCGAGCACATCGTTCGTCAGGCGGTGAACACGGTGACGACGAAGTACGTCGTGTGCATCGACGCGGACACCGACACCGAGCGGCCGCTGTCGCTGTTGGTCGGCGCGCTCGTGCACCACGACTTCGAGGTTGCCTCCGTTCGCCTCGTGGTGAAGAACCGGGTCAACCTGATCACCCGGCTGCAGAGCCACGAGTACCGCAACGCGATGCGGCTGCGTCACGTCGTGCCGTGGCTCGTGTCCGGCGCCTGCCACGTGGCGACCACCGACGCGCACCGGCGGATCATGAACCAGCACTCGACGTTCTTCCAGGGCAACGACGTCGAGGTCGGCGTGCTCGGCGATGCGCTCGAGTTCCGCGTCGGTCATCTGCCGTTCCCCGTGCCGACGAGCGTGCCACCGACGTGGCGGGGCTGGTTCCGTCAGCGGTTGGCGTGGTCGGGCGGCGAGGTGCGCCTGTACGTGGTCAACCTGCACCTCGCCCGGCGCCACCCGTTTCTGTTCCTGTACGGCTTCGGCTCGCTGATCACCACACCGCTGCGTTGGTGGTGCCTGATCAACCCGAGCTGGCCGGTCGCCGCCAGCCTGACGACGTACCTCCTGATCGTCGCCGTGGTCAACTTCCGCGACCGCGACCCGGCGCTGCTGGTGATGCCGCTCTACCTGATGATCATCAACATGATCATCGTGCCCATGGGGTTGTGGACGTACGTGCGCATGGCATGGGCCGATCGCAACATCGGCGTGATCCAGTCGTCGCGTCCGCGCATGCACTCGCTGCGCGCCCTGCCGCGACCCGACCTGCCGCCGTACCAGCGCGAGCTGACCGACGCCCCCACCGGCACCCGGCGCGAGCGCGTCTTCATCGCCGGCCGCCTCACCGCCGAACGCTGGCCGTAGCGCTCGGTGCACGGGCATCTCGCTGCGCTCGCTCACCCGAACTCCAGTGCTCGTTGCTCCACCCGGCCGGTGGTGTGGAGGGTTTGGGGTGCGCCCGGGTGGGCGTGGAACCCTCCACTCCGGGCGGGTGGAGGGTTTGGGGTGCGCCCGGGTGGGCGTGGAACCCTCCACTCTGGTCGTGTGGAGGGTTTGGGGTGCGCCCGGGTGGGCGTGGAACCCTCCACGCTCCTTGCTGAATTGTTGGTGACATCGGGGTGAACTCGGTCGAGCGGGCGCGCGGTGGGCCGATGACGTACAGGTGCGACGGAGCGGGTGGACGTTGGTGACGGTGGTCGCGCTGGGCGCGGGCGTCGTGCCGGTCAGCCGGGCTCTCGAGCCGACGCGTGCTGCGACGCCGACGGCAACGACCTTCTCGACGTCGACGTCGACGTCGGCGTCGAGTCCGGGACCCGCGACCACGTCGGCGGCTTCGGCTTCGACGACGACATCGACTGCGACGTCCACATCGACAACGGCGCCGACGGCAGCGACGTCGACGACCACGACAGCGACGTCGACGACGACCACGGCGGCGCCGAGCGACGGGTTCGTGCGGCGCGATGGTGATCACTTCGTCGTCGACGGGCGGCCGTGGGCGTTCGTCGGGCTCAACGTCTACAACGCCAACAGCCGCTCGACGTGCTGGTACCCGATGGGCGACGGCGAGCTGACCGCGGCGTTCCAACGCTCCGGCGCGACCGCGATGCGCGCCTGGTTCTTCCAGCCGTTGATCACGACGTCGGCGAGCGAGTGGGACTGGGCACCGTTCGACGAGACGCTGGCGACGGCCCGTCGAAACGGGGTGCGCGTCATCGTCACGCTCGGCAACCAGTGGGGCGACTGCGATCGAGGAGCGCCCGCGGACGTCGAGTGGTACCGCGACGGCTACCGCACCGAGACGACGTCACCGAACGGAAGGGCGATGCCGACGACCTACCGCGACTACGTCGCCGCGGTGGTCGCCCGCTACCGCGACGACCCGACGGTGCTGGCGTGGCAGCTGATCAACGAGCCGGTGCCGTTCGCCATCGACGGGAAGTCGTGCGCCGTCGACGCGTCGGCCGTCCTCGTCGACTTCACCGTCGACGTGTCATCGATGATCCGTTCCATCGATCCTCATCACCTCGTCACGCAAGGCACCATCGGCTCCGGACAGTGCGGAACCGCGGGCCACGAGTACGAGCGACTCGTTCGCGCAGCGCAGCTCGACTGGTGCGAGTACCACGACTACGACGATCCGTCGGCGTTCCCCGGCGACGAGTGGAACGGGCTCGGTGTCCGCGTTGCGCAATGCGCTGGCCTTCCCGTGGTGATCGGCGAGCAGGGCTTGCGCGTCGAACGCGTCGGCACGGCGGCGCAGCGAGCGGCGTTGGTCGCAGCCAAGCTCGACAGCGCACGATCCCACGGGATCGATGGCTACCTCGCCTGGGGCTACGCCGATCCTCCCGCGGGGTTCGGTGGCGCGGACCCGTTCGCCGTGGTGCCCGGCGATCCGTTGCTCAGCGTGCTGTCCGCAGCCGCCGGCGCCTGGTCGCACTGACCGCGACGAACACCGCCGCGCCGCTGATGCCGAGCATCGCCGGCGCGGGAACCTCGGGGATGTCCGGCGGGGGAGTCGGGCTGCTGCACCAGTGCTTCCACGGCAGCCAGGTTCGGCCGGAGTGCTCCGTGCGATCGGTCACGAAGAACTCGACACCGTGGCCGCGCCACCAGATGCACACCTCGTGGCCGGACCCCTGGTGGACGATGATGACGATGACCGAGCGATGCCCCGATCGCCGGTGCTCCGTCTGGTTCTGCCGCTCGGAGGCCTCGGGTGCCGAGCTGGCGACCGTTGCGCTCGCGACCGGCGCACCTCCGTTGACGGACGCGCACGATTCGGCGCCCTGCTGTGCGACGGCGTCGCCGTCCACGGCGACGCGCAGCTCGACCGAGCCGTCGGCCCGATCGACGCGGCTGATGATGCCCGTCCCGTCAGCGTCCATCGTCGGCGCGCCGGACACGGTTGCGGGTGCGACTGGGGCGTCACACGTCGCGGGGGCGCTCGGCACGTTGTTCGCACTGGCGACCTCCGGAGCGACTCCGGCCGCGATGACCGACGCCACGAACAGCAACTGACCCAACCGACGCATCTCTCGATTGTCCATGAGCCAGCGCATCGGATCACGCGGATCGGCACGAATTCAGTTGAAGACCACACCGGCGTCGTCCGCTGTTCATCCACCGTTCCGTGGCAGCGTTCAGCGAACGGCGACGTGATGCTCACGACCCGTTCATCTGGTCGTCGCCTGCCCGGCACACGACGATGGTCCACTGTCGACATGGCTCGAATCCTGCACGTCAGCGACTCGCACCTCTCGCCGGGCGATGCTGTCGCCAACGCGAACTGGGACGCGGTGAGCGCGTACGTCAGACGGACGAAACCCGACCTGGTCGTGCACACCGGCGACATCAGCATGGATGGCGCCAACGATCGCGAGGACCTCGTGCACGCCCGCCGACGGCTCGACGAGATGCAGACGCCGTGGGTGGCGGTACCGGGCAACCACGACATCGGCGAGCCGTCGGCAGCCCCTGGCGGGATCAACCACGAGCGCGTGCGGCGCTACCGCGACGTGATCGGTGCGACGTACTGGTCGGTGGACGTCGGTGGGTGGACGCTCGTCGGCATCGACGCGCAGACGCTGCTGCACGATCGCGGTGTGGAGACCGAGGAGCAGTGGGAGTGGCTCGACCACACCTTGGACGGCGACGTGCCGACGGTGCTGTTCTCCCACCGCCCGCTCATGCCGTGGCGCGAGGACGAGCTCGACGACAGCGGTCGATACTTCACGCCCGCGGCACGTGCACGGATGACGACGATCCTCGGCCGCAGCGACGTCCGCCTGGTCGCCAGCGGGCACGTCCACCAGTGGCGCAGTGACATCATCGACCGGCGGGCACACGTGTGGGCGCCGTCGACGTGGGCGACGTTGCCCGACGCGACGCAGCCGACGATCGGCTGGAAGGTGGTCGGTCTCGTCGAGCACCGCCTCGACCCTGACGGGCGGTCGCGGAGCGCGCTGGTTCCACTGACCGGCCTGTCGGCATCCCGCCGCGCCGCGTGAGGTGCCCGTTCACTTGGTGTTCACCTTGGCCTCGTACGATCCGCGATCCGTTCGGCTCCGGCCGGACTCGCTGACGAGCGACATCGATCGCTCCTTGCATCGAGGACACGAACATGGCGCACAGCCGCATGCGGAAGATCGCCGCGATCGCCAAGCAGATCTCCGAACACGACATCACTCTGACGAAGTCCAAGAACCTGACCGCCGAGTCGCGCAAGGGCAAGGACGTGATCAAGGAGTGGAGCAAGCGCGAGACGAGCATCGCTCGCTGGTTGATGAGCAGCGAGGACATCGACTTCGACTGACTCGGTGCCGGTGCCGGTGGTCGCGATGATCGAGCTCCTCGGCGTGCTGCCCTCGTCGCTCTGCGCGCAACTGGCGCGGCTGACCGACGACGGCGGCGCGCCGTCACCGATGCTGCCCGAGCGCAACGGGCGCGTTGCCGTCATCGATCGTCGGATGAAGGCGCGTGCCGATCACCGCCTGCAGGATCCGGCGCTGGTCGGTGCTGTCGCGAGCGCGTTCACCGACCGACTTCTGCCGCACGTGCGCGAGCACTTCGGGTTCACCCCGGTTTCGTTCGAGTCGTTCAAGGTCGTTCGCTACGACGCCGGTGACGGTTGGTTCCGGCCTCACCGCGACAACCTGAGCGTCGATGCCCGGCACCGTCGCGTCGCCGTGTCGCTGAACCTGTCCGAGGACTTCGACGGCGGCGAGCTCGCGTTTCCCGAACTGGACGTCGCGCCGTGGCGGGGCTGTGCGGGCACGGCACTCGTCTTCGAATGCGGGCTGCTGCACGAGGTGCTTCCGGTGACGCGTGGACGTCGCGACGCGTTGATCACCTTCCTCTGGTGACGAGTCTCTGGTGACCGGGTTCCAGTGTTCAAGGAATCGTCAACTGCTTGCCGTTCGTCGTTCGCCTCGGCGACGTCTTGGCCCTTCATGCTCCGTCGGTACGAACCGTGGAACCAACGTGGAGGAACAACGTGGAGCAGATTGCCGAGTCAACACAGCCGATCGACGAGACCAGCTTCGAGCACGTGCTCGAAGCGCGCTTCGGCCGTCGAGGAGCGCTCAAGGCAGCGATCGCCGGCGCGACCGGCGCGGCCATCGCCGCCACGATCGCCGAGCCTGCCGCAGCGGCCGGCCCGTACGCCCTCGGTGAGCTGACCTACGACGCGGTCACGCTCAGCGATGCAGATGCGATCACCCTGCCCGCCGGGTTCACGTACGACGTCCTCATCTCGTGGGGCGACCCGGTGGTGCCCGGGGCGCCGGCGTTCGACATCCTCAACCAGAGCGAAGCAGCACAAGCACAGCAGTGCGGCTTCAATCACGACTACCTCGACTTCCGCCCGCTGCCCTACGGCTCGACGAACTCGGCGGAGGGCCTGCTGTGGGTCAACCACGAGTACACCGACTCGACGATGATGTTCGAGAACTACACGTCGACTGCGTCGCAGGTGAACACCGAGATGGCTGCACACGGTGGCACGGTGGTCCGCGTGCTCCGAGCGACCAACGGCTCCTGGAGCTACGACCCGACCAGCTCGTACAACCGCCGCATCACGGCCAAGACGCCGATGACGCTGACCGGCCCCGTCGCCGGCGATGCCCGCGTGAAGACCAACGCCGACCCCGCCGGCACGACCGTGTTGGGCATGCTCAACAACTGCGGCGGCGGCAACACCCCGTGGGGCACGATCATGACCTGCGAGGAGAACTTCGACCAGTACTTCGGCAACTACGGCAACATGCCCGCCGGCTACTCGAAGACGGTGATCGCGGAGAGCTACGGGTCGTTCGCCACGGCCAGCGCGCGCAAGTGGGAGACGGTGCACCCGCGCTTCGACCTCGCTGCCGAGCCGAACGAGCAGCTGCGTTTCGGATGGATCGTCGAGATCGATCCCTACGACCCCACGTACGTTCCGAAGAAGCGCACGGCGATGGGTCGCTTCAAGCACGAAGCCGCGGCCGGCACGGTTGCGCCCTCCGGCAAGTTCGTCAGCTACAGCGGTGACGATCAGGTCAACAACTACATCTACAAGTTCGTCACCAACGGCGTGGTGAACACGAGCAACCGTGCGGCCAACGAGGGCCTCCTCGATGACGGCACGCTGTACGTCGCCAAGTTCAACGCCGACGGCAGCGGCACCTGGATGCCGATCACGTTCGGCACCGGCCCGCTCGTGGCACCGACGTTCGACGGGCAGGCCGATGTGCTGCTGCGCACCCGCCGCGCCGCAACGCTGCTCGGCGCAACCAAGATGGCGCGTCCCGAGGACGTCGAGGTCAACCCCGTGACCAAGAAGGTCTACGCGGTGATGACCGGCAACTCGGGCGCCGAGGTCAACGCCGCCAACCCGCGCACCGGTGGCAGCTCGATCTCGAACCAGGGGCTCGGTCACGTCATCGAGATCACGGAGGCCGGTGGCGACAACGCCGCGCTGACGTTCACGTGGGAGATGTTCCTCCTGTGCGGTTACCCGAACGCCACCGGCTCGGTGGCCACCAACAGCAGCCCGCTGCCCGCGCTCGCCTCCGCCACGGCCGACAACAGCAGCTGGTGGGCCGGCTACGACGAGACGAAGGTCAGCCCGATCGCTCGGGTCGACAACGTCTCGTTCGACAGCAAGGGCAACATGTACCTGTCCTCGGACGGGCAGCCGTCAGCACTGCAGACTGGACTGAAGCCGCTGAACGACGGCGTCTGGGGCTTTCCGACCGATGGAGCGGAGCGCGGGCACGGCAAGGCGCTCGCGTGCACCGTTCGGGGATGCGAGGCGACCGGGCCGTTCTTCACGCCCGATGACCGAACGCTGTTCTTGGCGATCCAGCACCCCGGCGTCGACATGTTCACGTGGACCAGCGCAACGGCCGCTCCGACCGCGAGCGTTGGCAACTTCGCCACGCCGGGGAGTGCGTGGAACACCACGCCGGCCATCCCCGGCAAGACGCCCGGTGTTCCGCGTGCCGCGGCGATCGCCATCCGCCGGCTCGACAACACCGAGGTCGGCTACGGCGTCTCTTTGCCGCCGGACATCCCCGAGTTCCCGCTGCCGGTCGTCGCCATCGGCTCCGCTGCCGCTCTCGGTGGTCTCGTCCTCTGGCGCCAGCACCGCATGAACAACAGCGCGCCCGCCTGACTCGAAGTCGGTGGCTTGGGCGCGGGATCGACGACCAGTCGGTGGCCGGATTCCGCGCCCATGCTGTCGGCTGGAGTTCGGCCGCTTCGTTCTCGTTGCATCGGGCGACAGATGGTGTCGCTGCACGCAACGAGAAGCTGGCCGCGTCCGGCTCGCGTCCGAGCAACTACCTCGTGGCGGCTCCGTCGATGACGGTGGGGGCGCCGGCGAGGAGGGTGTGGCGGACCTTGCCGCGCAGCTCGCGGCCGGCGTAGGGTGTGTTGCGGCTCTTGCTGGCGAGCTTGGCGGGCACGACGGTCCAGCGCTCCGCCGGGTCGAACACGGTGATGTTGGCCGGCTCGCCGGGAGCGATCGGCCGACCGTGGCGCGAACCGAGCCCGGCGATGGCCGCCGGCTTCCAGCTCAGTGCAGCGACGATGTCGATGAGCGCCATGTCGAGGTGAGTCAGCGACAGCGCGAGCGAAGTCTCCAGCCCGAGCATGCCCGGCGGCGCCTGGTCGAGCGGCGCCTCCTTCGTCTCCGGCGCGTGCGGCGCGTGGTCGGTGGCGATGGCGTCGATGGTGCCGTCGGCGAGACCGGCGCGGATCGCGGCGATGTCGTCGGCGGTGCGCAGCGGCGGGTTGACCTTGAACACCGGATCGAACCCGGACAGCAGCTCGTCGGTCAGCGTGAAGTGGTGCGGCGCCGCCTCGGCGGTGACGCGCAGGCCGTCGGCCTTCGCCGCGCGCACGAGGTCGACGCTGCGCGCCGTGGAGAGGTGCAGCAGGTGGATCGGCGAGCCGGTCAACCGCGACAGCTCGATGTCGCGGTGGACCATCAGCTCCTCGGCCAGCGCCGGCCACCCGGGCAGGCCGAGCCGGCTGCAGCACGACCCCTCGTGCATCACCGCGCCCTTCGTCAGCGAGGCCACCTCGCAGTGCTGCGCCAACGTGATGCCGAGCGCGCCCGCGTACTCGAGCGCCCGGCGCATCAGCAGCGGGTCCTGCACGCCGTTGCCGTCGTCGGTGAACAGGTGCACGCCCGCAGCGGCGAGCTCGCCGAGCGGCGCCAGCGCGTGGCCCTCGCGTCCGACGGTGATGCATCCCGCGGGCTCGACGTCGCACAACCCGGCGCGGCGACCTTGCGCGCGGACGAACTCGATGACGCTGAGCGTGTCCTGCGCTGGGTCGGTGTTCGGCATGGCGATGACCGCGGTGAAGCCGCCGAGCGCCGCGGCGCGCGAACCCGTCTCGATCGTCTCCGCCTCCTCTTTGCCCGGTTCGCGCAGGTGCACGTGCAGATCGACGAAGCCAGGCGCGACGACGCACCCCGACGCGTCCAGCGTGCGATCACCCGTCAAGCCCGCACCGACCTCGACGATCACGCCGCCTTCGATGACGACGTCGGCCGAGCGTTCGCCGCTCTGGTCGACGACGCTGCCGCCACGGATCACCAGACGGTCCGACATCATGCACCCGCTTTCATCGTCGAATTCTGCAAGTCCGCGCCCGAGCCCAGGAGCTCGAACAGCACCGCCATGCGCACGGCCACCCCGTTGGCCACCTGGTTGAGGATCACCGAGCCCGGCAGCTCGCCGGGGTCGACGACCATCTCCACGCCGCGGTTCATCGGGCCGGGATGCATCACCAGCGCGTGCGACGGCAACCGCGCCGCCCGCGCGGCCGTGAGCCCGTAGGCCGTCGAGTACTCGCGCAGCGAGGGCAGCAAGCCGTCGTCCATGCGCTCGCGCTGCACGCGCAACAGGTAGAGCACGTCGAGCTCGCCGATCACGTCGTCGAGGCGGTGGCTGATCTCCACCGGCCACTCGGCAGCACCGGGCGGCAGCAACGTGGGCGGCGCGACGAGCGTGACATGCGCGCCGAGAGCGGTGAACGCGGCGACATCGCTGCGTGCGACTCGGCTGTGCTTGATGTCGCCGACGATGGCGATGCGCATCCCGTCGAAGCCGTCGCGCCGGTTGAGGCTGGTGCGGATCGTGTAGCAGTCGAGCAGCGCCTGCGTCGGGTGCTGGTGCCAACCGTCGCCGGCGTTGACGATGCTCGCCGTCGTCCACTTGGTGATCTGCATCGGCGCGCCGCTGCTCTTGTGACGGACGATGAACGCGTCGACGCCCATCGCGCTGATCGTCTCGATCGTGTCGCGCAGGCTCTCGCCCTTGTTGACGCTGCTCGACGAGACGGAGAAGTTGGTGGTGTCGGCGGACAGACGCTTCGCCGCGGTGTCGAAGCTCGTGCGCGTTCGAGTCGAGTCCTCGAAGAACAGGCTGACGACGTGGCGGCCGCGCAGCGCCGGCACCTTCGGCATCGGCCGCTGCCCGATCTCCACCATGTGATCCGTCAGCTCGAGGAGGTGGTGGATCGCGTCTGCGTCGAGGTCGTCGATCGAGAGGAGGTGCTTCACGAGATCACACCGTCGGAGATGACCACGCCGTCCGCAGTGACGGCCACGTTCTCGTCGCTGCTCGTCGGCAGGTTCTTGCCGACGTAGTCCGGGCGGATCGGCAGCTCGCGATGGCCGCGATCGACGATCACCGCCAGCTGCACGGCGCGCGGGCGCCCGTACTCGTTGAGCGCCTCGAGAGCGGCGCGCACGGTGCGGCCGGTGTAGAGCACGTCGTCGACGAGCACGACGGTGCGCCCGTCCAGCGACACCGGGATGTCGGTGACGCGGCCCGGCACGATCGGCCGAAGGCCGACGTCGTCGCGGTGGAAGCTGACGTCCAGCGCGCCGACCGGCACGGTGCCGCCGTCGGGGTGCAGTCCGGTGAGCAGTTCACCGAGCAGCTCGGCGATCCACACGCCACCTCGCTGGAGCCCGATGACCACCACCTCGTCGACGCCGTGGTTGCGCTCGTCGACCTCGTGGGCGATGCGGGTGAGCGCTCGACGGACGTCGTCCGCGCTCAAGACCTGTCTCGACATGCCACCCTGCTTTCCACGTATGGGCCTCACGGGACCCATTTCACGTTCGGCGGCGATGCTACCCAGTCGGTGCGGGCGCTCGCATCGTGATCAGCTGGCGGGCGAAGCCGATCATGAACTGTCGCGTCTCCACCAAGCGCTCGCGGTCCTCGGCGCTGCCCACGCCGCGCAGCACGTCGTTGATGTCGAGCTGGAGTTGGCGGGCCGCGTCGGTGGTGATCGGTGGCGAGGTGAACTTGTTCGTCGTCTGGTCGTTGAGCACCAACGTCACCCGCTCGTAGCGCGTGCCGGTCGCGGTCTTGATCGGCCAGTGCCAGTAGAGCGTCGTCCACGTCAGGTTGGTGTCGTCGGACGTCCACGTCAGCAGTCCGCCGACGATGCCCGAGCCGAGGTCGACGCTCTGGCGCCCGTGCACCTCGTAGCCGTGGAACGTGTAACAGCTCTCCACGCCGTAGGCGTTGAGCGCGGCGCGGTCGCTGGTCTCGATGACGTCGGCGGTGATGCCGACGTTGGCCTGCAACGCCGATTCGCCGTCGGCGGGTGCCGAGTAGCTGTACGTGTAGCGCTTCCACACTGAGTCGCTGCCGAAGTAGCGCCGAGACCAGTCGTACTGCGCTGTGTCGTTGAGCAACCAGCCGGGAGGTGTCTCGCGGCTCTCGGCAAAGCTCGTCAGCCGTGGCGAGCCGAGGCTGTCGGCGATGCGGTCGTACTTGCTCAGGTCGCCATTGAAGGCACCGACGCCGACCGCCATCATCCCCGTGATCGCCAGCGCCGTCAGCGCCTTCGGCCCCGAGCCGGCGCCGCCGCGGTTCGGTGCCGGACGACTCGGCAGGCCGGCAGGATCGGCAGCCTTGCGCCGCACGGGTGAGCGGAACTTCAACCCGAACAAGCGCATGGCAACGACCATCAGCAGCACGCCGACGTTGAACACGACCAATCCGGTGTACGGGTGGAAGCCATCGATGGCAACGCCTTCGCCCCATCGTCGTGCCGCCCAGAAGATCACCAGGATGCGAACGATGTTCAACGCCCACACGAGTGCGGCGCCGGTGAGCAGCCACGCCAGCTTCCTCCACCGGTTGCCGTCGACGACGAGCACGAAGGCGCCGGCGACGAGGAGGAAGCCGACGAGCCCGTTGGCGCCCGAGCACGCCGAGGCGACGCTCATCTGGATCGGCGCGCCGTGGTGGATCACTTCGAAGACCGACGAGTCGGGCGTGACCCGGGTGGCCAACGTGATGTGCCGCAGCACCGAGTTGAGCACGCTGATGGTGACGTTGGTGAAGTCACCGAGGTATCGGTTCAGCACCTGCACGTACGGATACGGCCAGGCGAGGAAGAGGAAGAGGACAGCGAGTCGGTACTTCCACAGCGACCGCACTCCGAACACGAGGGCGACCGCGCCGGCGACGAAGAACGGCATCGTCAGCAGGTCGACGCGGTACTCCCAGAACTCCGTGGAGAGCCGCACCGGCAGCACGACGTTCGCGGCCAGCGCAGCGACGCACAGCACGAGCCCGACGATCCAGTCCAGCTGACGGTCGTGGATGGGCGGCCCGGCGTCGTTGCGCCGTGAGGCGAACGCGATGCCGCCGGCGATGAACGGAACCAGCGCGAGGTGGGCCACCGGCGTGTCGAGCCGCATCAGGTCGAACAGCGAGCTGAGCGACGTGCGGTAGGCGAACAGCGTCAGAGCGAGCACGAACCCAGGCCGGACCAGGGGCCGCCACTCGATCCGCGTGCCACGTGCCGCAGCGGTTGCCTCCTGCGGGAGTGCGATGGCCATGCGATCACCGTACGGACCACGCAGCGCGGTCGCCAGCCGGCGTCGTGCCTGTTCAGCAGCCATCCCGGACTGTTCATCTTCCGTCAACCTCGACGACAGATGACGTTCGTGCCACCTCGGGAGAATGCCGCGGCATGTCGACGGCACCCGCGCAGATCCCGATCGTCCCGTCGGACCGGCCCACCTCTGGCGACCGTGTCTTCCGCGCGTTGTGCGTCGGCGCAGCCTTCACATCGCTGGTGATCGTCACCGCCACGATCGTCTTCATGGTCCGCGAGTCGCGGCTCGCCTTCCACTCCTCGGGCATCGTCGCGTTCTTCCGGGACGACGTGTGGAACGGCTTCGTCGGCAAGTTCGGCGTGCAAGGCGTTCTCGTCGGCACGGTGATCATCGCCGCCATTGCCATGGTGGTTGCCGTTCCGTTGGCGATCTCGATGGCGCTCTTCATCAACGAGTACGCACCGAGGTCCATCGCTCGCTCGCTGACGACCGCGATCGATCTGCTGGCCGCACTGCCGAGCCTGATCTTCGGGATGTGGGGCCTGTTCGCCTTGCAGGACCACTTGCAGCCGATCGCCCGATGGTTGTCGGTGCATCTCGTCGCGATCCCGGTGTTCCAGGTGACGGACCCGTCTGTGCTGCTCGTGAAGTCCAGCTTCGTGGCTGGGGTCGTCGTCGGCATCATGGTGCTCCCCATCGTGACGTCGGTGTCTCGGGAGGTCATGTCGCGAGTGCCGCGCGACTTGTGCGAGGGTGCTCTTGCGCTGGGGGGCACGCGGTGGGGCATGATCCGCTCGGTCATCCTGCCGTTCGGCCGGTCGGGGATCATCGGCGGAGTGTTGCTCGGTTTCGGGCGCGCACTCGGCGAGACGATCGCCGTCGCCCTGCTCATCCAGCTCACGTTCCAGGCCAACTTCCACGTGTTGCAGGCCGGCGCCGGCAGCGTTGCGGGCTTGATTGCGACGAGGTTCGGCGAAGCGACGCCGCTGGAGCGAAGTGGGTTGGTTGGCGCAGGTCTTGCGTTGCTCTGCCTCACATTCGCGGTCAGTCTGGTGGCGCGTCGAGCTGTCGCCCGAAGCGGCGCACGATGATCTTCCTCGAGACGTTCGAGGAGCGAACGGTGGCGCCGGACCTCGCGCCGGACGCTCCGCAACAACCGCGAAACGTGCGAACACTCGGCCGCGACGAGTGGGCGGAGTACGCAATTGCGCTCGCGTCCGCAGTCCATCTCGCCGTCCTCGTTCGGCTGCTGCTCGATTGGGACGGCCTCATGGACACCGTCGTCGTCGCATTGGTCGTGTTCGTCATCGTGCACTTCTCCATCGTCCGTGCACGTGCGACACCGGACATCGCACTCGATCGTGCCGTCACCACCGTGATGTGGACCATCGGGGTGGGAATCGTCGGCCTGCTGCTGTGGATGGTCGCTTTCGTGGCCTCGAAGGGCATCGCGAAGTTGAACCTCACGTTCCTCACGAACGATCTCTCGACGGTGGGCGCACTCGACGAAGGTGGAGGTGCGAAGCACGCGATCATCGGGACCCTCGAGCAGGTGGGCATCGCGACCTTCGGCGTGGTGCCCGTCGCTGTGCTCACTGCCGTGTACCTCCACGAGATCAGGGGCCGGATGTCCGGGGTGATCCGGTTCGTGGTCGACGCGCTCTCGGGGCTGCCGTCGATCGTGGCAGGTTTGCTCGTGTTCACGATCTGGCCCGGCTTTGCCGGCATCAAGGCGTCGGTGGCGTTGTTCATCCTCGCCCTGCCGATCGTCACGCGCACCAGTGAGGAGGTGCTGCGGACCGTTCCCGACGGGTTGCGCGAGGCGTCACTCGCGCTCGGCGCGCCACAGTGGCGAGTCGTGCTGCAGGTCGTGTTGCCGACCGCACGAGCCGGCCTCGTCACTGCTGCGCTGCTTGCCGTCGCGCGGATGATCGGTGAAACCGCTCCGGTCATCCTGACTGCGTTCGGCAGTTCATCGACCAACACGAACCCGTTCAGCGGCGCACAGTCGAGCTTGCCGCTGTTCGTCTACGACCTCATCCGCGTGCCGGACAAGACCCAGAACGATCGGGCGTGGGCGGGGGCGTTGCTGCTGCTCATCATCGTGTTGGTGGCATTTGCCGTCGCCCGCATCACGCTGGCGCGGAGTGAGAGGAAGCTGGGAAGGAGATGACCTTGGACGAGACGTTGGACGGTGTCGACATCACGGCGCCGTTGCCCATCATCACCGCGATGACGGCTCATCAGACAGAGCCGGGATCTCGTCGCTCCACCGGCGACGTGGCGAACGGGGCCGCCGGACCGTCGTCGCTCGTCGGGCGAGACGTGTCCGCCTGGTTCGGTGACCGACAGGTTCTCGATCGCTGCACGCTGCACATGGAGGCTCGACGAGTCACAGCGCTCATCGGCCCGTCTGGATGTGGCAAGTCGACGTTCCTCCGAATCTTGAACCGGATGCATGAGACCGTCCGTGGGGCGAAGGTCGCAGGATCCGTGTTGCTCGACGATGTCGATATCTATGGCTCGACGCTCGGCGTGACTGACGTGCGAACTCGCATCGGCATGGTGTTCCAGAAACCGAACCCTTTTCCGTCGATGTCGATCCGCGACAACGTGCTGGCCGGATTGAAGCTGTCCGGTACTTCGGTGAGCGATCGAGATGCGGTCGTCGAGGAGTCGCTGCGGAACGCCGGACTCTGGGCCGAGGTGAAGGATCGTCTCGGTGATGGCGGGATGTCCCTCTCGGGTGGTCAACAGCAACGGTTGTGCATCGCTCGCTCGCTCGCCGTCAAACCACGAGTGCTGCTGATGGACGAGCCCTGCTCGGCCCTGGATCCGATCTCGACTCGGGTCGTCGAGGAGACGGTGATGCAGCTCTGCCACGTGGTGACGATCGTGATCGTCACGCACAACATGCAGCAGGCACAGCGCGTATCGGATGAATGCGCATTCTTCCTGGTCGAGGATCAGGGCCAGCCCGGTCGGATCGTCGAGGCAGGCCCGACGCAGCGCCTCTTCTCGAATCCACTCGACCAACGGACCCTCGACTACGTGTCAGGTCGGTTCGGATGAGGCGCGTCCTCGCCATGCTCGCGCTGATCGTCGTTGTCGCACTGATGGCTGCGCCGAATCAGCCGATCCGTCGCGCCGTCGCGGCGGGCCCAGCGCTCAACGGCGGCGGTTCGTCGTTCGCGAAGCTGGAGATCGATCAGTGGCGAGCGGAGGTGGCGCGCAACCCCTTCAACCTCGGCGTCAACTACGTCTCGCAAGGCTCGTCCTTCGGTCGTCAGCAGTACATCGCAGGCAACCTCGACTTCGCCGCAAGTGACATCCCGTTCACGCCGGCCGAACTGCAGCAGCTGAACGGAACGAGCCGCAAGGCGTTTGCGTACGTGCCGGTGAGCGCCGGCGGGCTCGGTCTGATGTACAACCTGAAGGACGACACCGGCGCGAAGGTCAACAACTTGAACCTGACACGGCGCGCCGCCTGCCGGATGTTCACCGAACCAGGCATGTTCTGGGACGATGCCGACCTCGTCGCTGCCAACCCTGGCCTTCGACTTCCGCATCAACAGGTTCGACCGATCGTTCGTTCGGACGGCAGCGGCACGAGCTACGTGTTCAGTGAGTTCTGTCTGACCGTCGCGCCCGACGTGTGGTCGGCGTTCGTGCAGCTGAAGCGCAACGACACCAGCTTGGATCCGGCGTTCTTCGCCAACCAGCCGGTGTCCAATTGGCCGACTGGCTGGGGCGTGGTCGGATCGGCGCTCGCAGCCGACGGGGTGGCAGCAGCTGTCGCGGACTCGACTGGCTTGTACGCCGTCACGTACAACGAGGCCGGGTTCGCCAAGGTGCTTGGGTTCCCGAACGCCAGCGTGCAGAACGCTGCCGGAGCCTTCACGCAGCCGACCGAGGCGGCGGTGTCCATCGCGCTTGGCTACGCGCAAGGGCGAAGCGATGGCACGTTCATCCTCAATTACACGGGCGGCGACCCTGCTGCGTACTTCCCGTCCACCTACTCGTACGTCATCGCGCAAACGACAGGCTTCAACGCGGACAAGGGGCTCGTGCTGGCAAAGTTCCTCTGCTACGCCGTGACGAAGGGCCAACGCGTGGACCTGACGACGAAGTTGGGCTACGCGAGGTTGTCCGCTCCGCTCGTCGAGATCGCCAAGAACGCGATCGCAAAGATCCCTGGCGCACCTCCGTGGGAGCAGTGCAGGGTTGACGCGGCTGCCCCGCCGCCGGCCGCGACGACGACGCCGACCACCATCTTCACCGCGACGACCGTCTCGGGAGGTGGGACCACCACCACGGTCGTCGGCGGACCTGGCGGTGCGACGACGGTTCCGGGCGGCAATGGCTTCCAACCGACGCAGACGAGCATCGTCACCGATCCCGTGACGGGTGAGACGGTCGTCGTCACGATTCCAACCGACTCGACCGATGGATCGGGCGAGTGCCTCGATCCGCTGACCGGCCTGCCAGCGGATCCGGCCTCGTGCGTTGCGGTCGACGCCCCAGTCGGAGGTGGCTCCGTCGACCGTGGCTCGTCGGGCGGTCCTTCAGCGCAGGCGGCAGTACCCAACCCTCCGGTCAACGATGCTGAGGTCGGCATCGCCGGCACGAAGGTGCTCTGGTGGCTGGTGCAGGGAGCCAGCGTGTGTGCGATCGGCGTCGCGCTCGCAGGCCTTCGCCGGAGGTCGGCATGATCCGATGGCGGCGCACCGTCCCAGCGTGGGGCGTCCTGGCTCTGACCGGAGCGTCACTCGTGACGATCGGGCACGTCGTTGGCGTGGGCGCAGCCGACCCGGCAGTCGTGCCGGTCGAGATCGAGGGCAGCGGCGACTCCGACATCGTCGGCGAGCTCGTCGACTGGCAGAACACGATGTTCGCGTCGTCCGTGCCGACGGACATCCAGTACTTCGAGCGCGGCACCAAGGAGGGGCGAGCACAACTGTTGTCGGGAGAGGCGGACTTCGCGATCAGTGGCGTGCCCTTCACGGCCGCAGAGCTCGCCTCGCGCCCGGAAGGTGCCGGCGCGATCATCGATGTTCCGGTCATGAACAGCGCGTTGGCGATCTTGGTGACGACCCCGCCGCAGAGCGGGTGGAACACCGAGGTGATCGATGTCCCATGCATCAACGACCCAGATCTCGAGGATCCGGAGGTGTGCATCACGCGCGGCGTCTACGACGGACCGATTCGCATCCCAGCGGAGAACCTGTCGGCGCTGTTCCTGGGCTTGAGCCCGTCGTATCGCCAGAACCACCTCGCGCAGTGGAACAGCCCCGGGATGGAGGCCGCGCTGGGCACCAGCGCGTTGGCGATCCAGGGACAGCCGAGCCAGCACACCTTCGTCGATCGGACAGAAGGCTCGGCGGCGAACAAGTACCTGCAGGCGTATGCCAAGGAGCTCGGTCCGCAGGCGTGGGCGCTTCGTCAGCAGGAGAACCCGGAATTTGCGTGGGAGCCCATCGGCGAACAGTTCTCACCGCGGACGATGGCCCGAAACGGCAGCGCGACGCAGATCGGCCTCATCGCAATCGCCAACGTCGATGCCGCCACCAACGGAACGCCTGGCGATTGGGTCGGCAACGCGGGCGCCGTTCCCGCCAACCAGGTCTCGCGCATCCTGTCCGACTTCCCGAACGCCAAGTTCCGGGTCGTGGAGGTCCAGAACCGTCACGGCGATTGGGTGGCTCCGAGCACCGAGACGATCGGTGCGGCGACCGCCGCAGGAACGTCTCCGAACATCGGTGCGACCAACGACGTCGCCGGCGCGTACCCACTGACGTGGGTGACACGCCTGTACACCGTGGCGGGCACGCTCACGCCGGACCAGGCGAACGGGCTCGCCGCAACGATTCGATACCTGGTGACCGACGGCCAGAGCGACGTCGTCGCCGACGGAGGCGCTGCACTCTCGCCTGCGCTCCGGGCCGAGGCACTGGCCGGTGCCAACGAGATCGTCGCCGCGAACTGCACCGCGGACGGGTATGAGGTCGTTCTCGGACCGCCGAGTGCCTTCGAGCCCGACACACCTGGAGTCCGGCAGCTCACCTCACTGGCACATTGCGTCCCGAAACCAGCGCCGGCGACGACCACGACGGCAGAGCCGACGACCACCGTGTCCTCGTCTGCATCCTCGACCTCGACCACCCCAGCAACGGTGGCGAGCTACGGCCCGCCGATCGTGTTTCCGACGCAACCGGTGTTCGACGTTCCGATCGACGAGACGACGACCACGTCGACGTTGACGACCACCGACGAATCGAACGCCTCCGCCGAGACGAGCACGACAACCGCAACAGGCGGCGCAGCAAGTCGCGTTCGCGGACGGCCATTGGGTTCACTTCCACTTGCATTGCCATCGGATGGAGCAGGCGGGTTCAAGAAGACAGGGACGTTGATGCTCGGCGCGTCGATGTTCCTGCTCCTTCGGCGGTTCCTGCAGGCGCGAGCGCGAGCCGCTCCGTGATCGCGCTCCCGTCGGCGCCGGTCACAAAGCAGCAGCACCGGCCATCGAGGCGTCGCGCCCGCGAGCGAGGGCTCAAACTTCTCCTTCTCATCCCAGTGGCCGCTGGATTGATCGTCGCGACGTACAACGTGATGGTCGCGACCTTGATCCACCAGCAACGCCAGGCCCACCTGTCGGACGGCTTCCGTCACCCGCAGCCGACGATCACCGACGGTGATCCGATGGGAGTGCTGCAGGCGCCGACCATCGGGCTCAACGAGGTCGTGATCGAGGGGATCTCCGTCGATCACCTCCGTGGTGGCCCAGCCCGCATGAGGTCGTCTGCCTTGCCTGGCGACCCCGGCGTCGTCGTCGTCGTCGGCCACCGTGACGCGTATGGCGCACCGTTCGGGCGCCTTGACCGGCTCGTTGCTGGTGACGACGTTGCAATCCAGGCGCGCACCGGGCCAATCGTCCGCTACGTCATCCAAGTGGTCGAACGGCACGCAACGATCGCATCGCTCGAGCTTCCGAACACCAGCTCGATCTCCTACCTCCTGCTCGTCACCGGCGACGATGGATGGTTCGGGGACGAGCAGCTGATCGTCGTTGCGCGCGCTCTCCCGTTGTCGGATGTTGCCGCAGTGGTTCCGGAGCCGGCCGCCGTCGTGCCCGATCGGTCACCGTTCGGCGTCGGGCTGCTCCTGGCGAGCGTCGCGATCGGGGCCGCCGTCATGGCGTGGTCGTTCCTCCGGCCTCGCACATCGCCAGTGACCACAGCGATCGTGATCGCACCGATGATCGCGGTCGGCGTCGTGTTCTGGCTCATGGTCGGCGAACTGCTGACCTCCACGCTGCGCTGATCCGACCGCGCCGGCTCCTCAAGACGTCGTCAGGATGGCGTCAAGGTGAACGCGTCACGAAGTGTCCGCCAACAGTGCGCACCCGCTCTATGCAGGGGCGATGTGGCTGCGGATACTGACGTCGACCCCGAATCCGCCGGGGCCCACGAAAGGACCACAATCCACATGCGATTCCCCCGCACGACCGCAGCGGTCGGAGCAGGACTGGTGCTCGCCGGCTCGTGGGGCGCAGCCTCCGCGCTCGGCACCGGCTCGCTCTCCCAGACCGTGCTCGACAACGCCACACCGTTGACGACGGTGACGGTGAACTTCTCCGGGTTCCCCACGGGCAACACGACCGTGTTCGTCCAGCAGTGCCAGAAGAACGGCAACGCGTTGACGCCCGGTGACACGTTCAGCTACATCAGTGACTGCTCCAACGCAGAGAACAGCACCAACGCCAACGGTGGAGCCACCGGCTCCGGCACGGCGACGATCAAGCTCCGCAATGGCGACGAGCTCGTCAACGGCGAATGGGGCTGCGGCCCGCTGTCGACCCCGGAGCTCAAGCACGACACGTGCTTCGTCAGGATCACGCCCAGCGTCAAGAGCAACACCGACGAGGACGTGTTCCTCCCCTTCACGTTCGGCGTCGTCAACCCGAACCCTGACATTCCCGAGGCACCGTTGAACGTGCTCCTTCCCGCCAGCGCAGCAGCGCTCATCGGCGGCGCAGTCCTGGTCACCCGCAAGCGCCGCCTGGCGAAGGTCTGAGAGGAACGGCCATGAAGAAGTCCACCATGATCATCGGAGCAGCCCTCGCCTTGGCGGCCGCGGTTCCTGGCGTGCCTGCGCATGCCGACCCCCCGGCAGGGTCCGGCTGGGACAAGAAGCCGGACCTGGTCGTCGGCGGTGGTTCTGACACCACGTACCTGATGTCCCAGCGTCTGGAGCAGTTGTACAACGCCGCTCCGGGCTGTCTCACCATCACGAGCCAGACGAGCCCGGACAAGGGCAAGTGCTCGGACACCACCGCAGCGCCGACCGGCCCGACCAACGGCAACTACGACCACGACGTCTTCGTCGGGGCGTTCCCGACCGGCTCGAGCGCCGGCGTCAAGTCGTTGCTGCCCGGCGCCGACGTCAGCAACCCCTACAACCCGGCCATCGACTACGCCCGTTCGTCGCGTGGCCCGTCGGGCACCGAGGCCGCCGACCTGACCTTCTGGGGCTACGCCCGAGACGGCATCAGCGTGCTGACCTTCGGCAGCCGCGCCAACGTGCTGCTCACGAAGCAGGACCTCAAGGACATCTACTCCTGCGCCAAGACGAACTGGAACCAGTTCACCGACGTCAACGGCACGCCGTTGGCGGCTGGCACGATCATCCCGTGGGAGGTCAACACCAACTCCGGCACCTACGCATCGTTCCGCACCTACGTCGACAACGTCACGACCGGCACCTGCATCCGCAAGCTGCAGAGCACGAACGATGCGCCGTTCGAGAACGACGTGAAGCCGATCCTCGCCGACCCGGGTCCGGACAACGTCCTCGGCAACGCCGATGACGAAGAGACCAACTACGTCATCTGGATGTCGTCGGCCAACTGGTTCACCTACCCGTTCACCAAGAACGGCAAGGTCAACGGCACGGGCGCGGCGATCAACAGCAACCTCGTTGCGGTTGAAGGCATCGTCCCGACGGACTCGAACATCTTCGACTCGACCTACCCGATCCGCCGGACCGTCTACCAGGTCACCCGCGAGCAGGACGCCGACTGCAACACGGTGCCCGGCACGGACGGCGTGTGCAACAACGCCAACGACACGGTGTACGGAACCACCTCCGGCAAGGGTGGTGCGGTCCGCGAGTTCACGCAGTGGCTGTGCCGTCGCACGTCGGCAACGCAGACGACGAACACGGTGACCGGCGTGAACTACCGCACAGAGATCAACAACGCAATCGCCGCAGAGGGCTTCCAGACGCTGAGCGCAGCGGTTCCTGGCCTGCGCACCCCCGGGTACGCCTGCTCGGTCTCGAACTGACGAGCTTCAGGCTTCCGGTTCACGGAAGAACAACCAACGCGTTGGGTGCGACGGACTCCGGTCCGTCGCATCCAACGCGGTTCTCACGTGTGCACACCCGTACCCCCACTTCTCCTTCCGCAAAGGAACCCCGGCCATGGTGATGATCGACCCGCAGATCTCCCACACCGTTCACCTAGACGTCGACATGCCGAACGAGCTCGATGCCGTCGCCATCGTCGTCGTCGCCTACAACGCCGAGTCGACCATCGAGGCGGTCCTCGACCGCATCCCGCGCACCGTTGCCGAGCACGTCGGCGCCATCCTCGTCAGCGATGACGGATCCCGCGACGGCACCACGGCCGCCGCCAATCGCTGGGCCGTTGCACATCCGGCCGTGAACCTGCACGTCATCCGCCAGCCGAAGAACCTCGGCTACGGCGGCAACCAGAAGTTCTGCTACGAGTGGGCCGTCCGCAACGGCTGCGAGTTCGCCGTGATGGTGCACGGCGACGGCCAGTACGCGCCCGAGCTCGTCCTCGACATGGTCCGACCGTTGTTGGCCGGCGACGCCGTCGCCGTGTTCGGCAGTCGCATGCTCACCCGTGGCGGCGCACGCCGCGGCGGCATGCCGATGTACAAGCTGGTCGGCAACAAGATCCTCACGTTCGTGCAGAACCGGCTCACCGGTCTGCGGCTCAGCGAGTGGCACAGCGGCTACCGCGCCTACGACCTGCGCCGCCTCGACGGCGAGGCACTTGCGGCGATGTCGAACGGCTTCGACTTCGACACCGAGATCATCCTCCACCTGGCGCGCACCAAGCAGCACATCGCCGAGATCGCCATCCCCACCTTCTACGGCGACGAGAAGTGCCACGTGAACGGCATGCGCTACGCCGCCGACGTCCTGGTGGACGTGGTGCGGTTCCGCACGCGCGGCCCGCGCGTCGATGTCGACCTGGCCAACGCTGCCTGACCCCTCCCTGAACGTGCGGTGAACGGTGGCCGAATGAGGTCGCCCCTGCTGTTCACCTGTTGGTCCCCCTCGCAACAATGACGTCCGCCATGTCCGCGCCAGCGCCCGATGTCTCACCGCTGGCTCCTGCCGACGCCGAACAGCTCGACTGGAGCGTCAACGGCCTGCAGCGCAGCCACCCGGTGCTGTCGGCCCGACGGCGTCTCAGCCGCCGTCAGGCAGTGGGGTTCGCGGTGCTGGTGGTCGTGCTCGTCGGCGGCTTCGCGTTCGTCCCCGTCGTGATCGGGACGAGCCTGATGGCGTTGCTCATCGCGCTCTACGCGGGTGCGCTGTGGATGCGGCTCGATCTCAGCCTGCGAGCGAGCGCCGACGGGCGCTTCCAGTTCTCGGGCGACGAGCTCGCCGCACTCGATCCGGCGACGTTGCCGACGTTCACGATCTTCGTGCCGGCGTACAAGGAACCCGACGTGCTCCCGACCTTGATGAGCAACCTCGCCGCGCTCGACTACCCGAAGGAGCTGCTGCAGATCCTGCTCCTCCTGGAGGCCGACGACGACGAGACCATCGCCGCTGCGCACGCGCACGCGATGGAGGACCACGTGGAGATCGTGCTCATCCCGCCGTCCCAGCCGCGCACGAAGCCCAAGGCGCTCAACTACGCGCTCAACCGGGCGACCGGGGACATCATCACGATCTACGACGCCGAGGATCGGCCCGAACCGCAACAGCTGCGCAAGGTGGCCGCGACGTTCGCTGCGTGCGGGCCGGAGGTGGCGTGCGTGCAGGCCGAGCTCGCGTTCTTCAACGCCGACGAGAACATCATCACTCGCTGGTTCGCCACCGAGTACGCGATGTGGTTCCGCCAGTTCCTGCCGGGCCTGGCGGCCGTCGATGCAGCGATCCCGCTCGGTGGCACGTCGAACCACATGCGCCGCGAGCTGCTCACCGGGCTGTTCGCCTGGGACCCGTACAACGTCACCGAGGACGCCGACCTCGGCGTGCGGCTGCGTCGCCGCGGTTACCGAGTCGCCGTGCTCGACTCGATCACCGAGGAAGAGGCGAACGTCGACTTCGTCAACTGGATCAAGCAACGGTCACGTTGGTACAAGGGCTACGCGCAGACGTGGTTGGTGCACATGCGCCACCCGGTGCAGCTGGTGCGCGAGCTCGGCTTCGTCAACTTCATCCGCTTTAACTGCTTCGTCGGCGGCACGCCGCTGCTCGCTCTGCTGAACCCGGTGAGCTGGTTCCTGCTGCTGCTGTGGTTCATGCTCCAGCCGCAGTTCCTCATCGACGTGATGCCCGCACCGATCTACTACTCGGGCCTGCTGGTGTGGATCGTCGGCAACAGCCTGCTCTACTACCTCAACCTGGCGATGGCCTTCGACCTCGGTCTGAAGCGGGTGTTCCGCGCCGCACTGCTGCTGCCGGTGTACTGGGCGATGATGTCGCTCGCCGCGGTGAAGGCGATCCTCCAGCTCGTGGTCAACCCGGACTACTGGGAGAAGACCGAGCACGGCCTCAGCCGGCAGGCCGAGCCGGCCGTCGTCGATCCGGTGCCGGCGTGATCGCCGCGACGAAGCGCGCAGCGGCGCCGACCTGGCCACGGTGGCTCGCGCTCTGGTGCTTCGTGCAGTGCAGCGTCGTCGGATGGTGGTTGCAGAACGTGCGCAACTACGCGATCAAGGACTCGCTGTTCCGTACCCTCTACGCGAAGCAGATGGTCTTCTCCCGCGACCCGCACCTCGGGGCGATGGGCTTCTACTGGATGCCGCTGCCGACGTGGTCGCGCATCCCGTTCGTGATCCTCGCCGAGCCGTTCCACCAGGCGATCCTCGCCGGACCGATGACGTCGGCGTTCTTCGCCGCCGCATCGGTGCTCGTGCTCGCCCGCCTCGGCGCCGTCCTCAAGCTGTCCACGTCGCTGACGGCGGTGATCTGCGTCGTCTACGTCCTCAGCCCGATCACCGTCTACATGGGCGCCAACGGGATGAGCGAGAGCACGTTCGCGTGCTTCCTCCTGCTGACGATCCTCGGCTTCCTGCGGTGGCGCAACGACGGCCGCACGAACAGCCTCGTGCTGTTCGGCCTCGCGCTCGGCGGAGCGATGATGACCCGCTTCGAGACACTCGTGCTGCTGCCCGTCCTCGGCATCGTCGTCGCACTGTGCGCCGAGCGCGGGCGTCGCGTCGCACAGGTGATCATCGCCCTCGCCCCGGCCGTGGTCGTGTTCGCGTGGTGGACGCTGGCCTCCAGCCTGATCATGGACGACGCCCTCTACTGGTGGCACACGGCCAACGCCGGCACGACGAGCACCCCGGCCGCCGCGGCCTGGCTGCCGAGCGACCGCGGTCTGCTGTCGCTCGCCACGTACACCGGCCTCGTCCTCCTGGCGCTGGCGCCGTCGCTGGTGCTCAGCGTCGTCGGCGCAGCGACCGTGCCGCGACGGTGGCGCACCTCGATCGGCGTGCTCGGCGCCACGCTGGCGATCCCCGCCGTCGTCACCGTGCAGATGCACGGCGGATCCAGCTGGGGCGTGCCGCGCTTCTACGTCCTGACCCCCGTGCTGGCGATCGCCTGCGTCATGTGGGTGCTGCGCGCCGGCGCCGACCGGCCGGCGACGCGCACGCTCGGCTACCTCGGCGTCGCCGCGCTCGTCATCGGCTCGATCACCGGCAGCCTCCTGCTGTCGACTCGCCGCTACGCCTACGCCGAAGGCGAGTTCGCCTTCTTCGGCCCACTGCTCGGTAAGAGCACGGTGCAGCCGTTCGTCCCCGAGGACGGTCCGGACATCGTCTACGCCGGTGATCTGCGGCCGTATCGCGACCTGCGTCGCGAGCTCGACCCGCTGCTGGCCGCCGGCTCGCTCGCCGCCACGCAGTCGCTGTCGGTGCCCTTGCTGCTCTCCGATCACCCTGATCGCTTCATCGCTCCGGAGGATCGCGACTTCGAGCGGATCACCAGCGACCCCGCCGGACGCTTCGACTTCATCGTCTTGCTGACGTGGTCCGACTCCGCCGGACACGACGTGCTGGACGCCATCGCGCACACCTCCTACGCCGGTGGTGAGTGGGTGCAGGTCCGCGATGTCGTGTTCGCCGTCGTCTACGAGTGGGTGCCGACGGGCGACGCACCGCTGCTCGCGCCGCCGCCGTCGAAGGCATCAGACCCCTGACCAGGGGCGGAACGCAACGTCGCGGGACCGAACGAACGATCCTAGGCACACCGCGCGAGGCACTTGGCGTTCTTCGTCACAGCCGCTAGCATTGCTCCTCGGCCCTGAGCGCCCCTGCGCGTGCGCAGCACTCGCGGTCGCTCTGTTTCACCGTTTCCATTCCTGCGTTCCAAGGGAGAGTCCTCTGCCCAAGCCCAAAGACGACGCCATCGTGCTCGAAGGCACGATCCTCGAGTCGTTGCCCAACGCCATGTTCCGAGTCGAGCTCGAGAACAGCCACAAGGTGTTGGCGCACATCTCCGGAAAGATGCGGATGCACTACATCCGCATCCTGCCCGGCGACAAGGTGCAGGTGGAGCTCACCCCGTACGACCTCACCCGGGGTCGCATCACGTATCGATACAAGTAACAAGCCGAGCAAGTCGAAAGAACAAGGTCACCCATGAAGGTCCGTCCCAGCGTCAAGAAGATCTGTGAGAAGTGCAAGGTCATCCGCCGGCACGGGCGCGTCATGGTGATCTGCGAGAACCCGCGTCACAAGCAGCGTCAGGGCTGAGAGAGCAGTCGAGGAACCACCACCGATGGCACGTATTTCCGGCGTCGACATCCCCCGCGAGAAGCGGCTGGAGATCGCCCTCACCTACATCTTCGGCATCGGCAAGCCGACCGCCCAGAAGATCTGCGCCGACACGGGTCTGAACCCGAACGAGCGAGTCCGCAACCTCACCGAGGAAGAGATCAACAAGATCCGCGCCTGGGTGGATGCCAACATCTCCGTCGAAGGCGACCTGCGTCGCGATGTCGCTCAGGACATCAAGCGCAAGATCGAGATCGGCTGCTACCAGGGCGTGCGCCACCGCAAGGGCCTGCCCGTGCGCGGACAGCGCACCCACACCAACGCTCGCACCCGCAAGGGCCCCAAGAAGACCGTGGCCAACAAGAAGAAGGCAGTGAGGAAGTAGCCATGGCGAAGCCGAAGCCGGGCGGACGCCGCCCCCGCAAGCGCGAGCGCAAGAACGTCACCGTTGGTGTGGTTCACATCAAGAGCTCGTTCAACAACACCATCGTCTCCATCACCGACACCGAGGGGAACGTCATCTCCTGGGCCAGCTCCGGTGGTGTCGGCTTCAAGGGCTCGCGCAAGAGCACCCCGTTCGCCGCGCAGATGGCCGCCGAGAAGGCAGCCCGCGCCGCGATGGAGCACGGCCTGCGCCGCGTCGAAGTGCAGGTGAAGGGTCCCGGTTCCGGCCGCGACACCGCCGTGCGCAGCATCCAGAGCACCGGCATCGAGGTCACCTCGATCAAGGACGTCACCCCCGTACCCCACAACGGCTGCCGCCAGCCGAAGCGTCGCAGGACCTGATCCCATGGCTCGTTACACCGGCCCGAAGGTGCGCATCTCGCGTCGCCTCGGCACCAACATCTATGAGAACGAGAAGGGCCGCAAGGCTCTCGAGCGTCGTCCGTTCCCGCCTGGCGCGCACGGCCGCACCCGTCGCCGCAACGCCGGCAGCGAGTACCTCGCCCAGCTGCAGGAGAAGCAGAAGGCGAAGTACATCTACTGCGTCCTCGAGCGCCAGTTCAAGCGCACCTACGACGAGGCCGTCCGCCTGCAGGGCCCCACGGGTGAGAACCTGTTGCGCCTGCTCGAGCAGCGCCTCGACAACGTCGTCTACCGCGCCGGCTGGGCCAGCACCCGTCCGCAGGCCGGTCAGTTCGTCAGCCACGGCCTCATCCAGGTCAACGGCAAGCGCGTCGACATCCGCAGCTTCCGCGTCAAGCGTGGCGACGTCGTCAGCCTGTCGCCGAAGGCCCGTGAGATGATCATCATCCAGCACAACATCGATGTGCTCGACCGGTCCGTCGTCGGTTGGCTCGAGACGGGTGAGGGTGGCCGTCAGGTCACCGTTCGCACCCTTCCCGAGCGGGACCACATCGACGTCCCCGTCCGTGAGTCGCTCATCGTCGAGCTCTACTCCAAGTAACACCAGCTTTCTCCCGCACTCAGAGGCACCTCCATGCTCGTCATCCAGCGTCCCACCGTCGAAGCACAGGGCGAAGACCACCCGAACCGCCAGCGGTTCGCCGTGGGCCCGCTCGAGCCCGGCTTCGGTCACACCATCGGCAACTCCCTGCGTCGCACCCTGCTGTCCAGCATCCCGGGCGCGGCCATCACGGCCGTCCGCTTCGACGATGCGCTGCACGAGTTCGACACGATCGCCGGCATCACCGAGGACGTCACCGACATCATCCTCAACATCAAGGACGTCGTGCTGACCAGCTCGAGCGATGACGAGATCACGTTGCGCCTCGACGTGCGTGGCCCGGCGACGATCACTGCGGCGGACATCAAGTGCCCGACGGAGATCGAGATCCTCAACGGCGAGCAGCACATCGCCACGCTGAACGCGAAGGGCCGCCTCGCCGTGGACCTCACCGTCGGCCGTGGCCGTGGCTACCTGTCGAGCGACCGCGAGACGCAGAACCGCACCATCGGCGTCGTGCCGATCGATGCGATCTTCTCGCCGGTGCGTCGCGTCATGTTCGAGATCGAGCCGACCCGCGTCGAGCAGAGCACGAACTACGAGCGCCTCATCCTGGACATCGAGACCGACGGCTCCGTGTCGCCGCGTGAAGCCCTGGCCTCGGCCGGCGCGACGCTGCGCTCGCTGGTCGATCTGGTCGCCAACCTGAGCGACGAGCCGCAGGGCCTCGAGCTCGGCGAAGTTGCCAGCACGGCCACCTCGTCGCCCGACCTCGACCTGCCGATCGAAGACCTCGACCTGTCGGAGCGTCCGCGCAACTGCCTCAAGCGTGCGCAGATCAACACCGTCGGCGAACTGCTCACCAAGACCGAAGACGACCTGCTGAACATCACCAACTTCGGGCAGAAGAGCCTCGACGAAGTGAAGCAGAAGCTCGACGAGCGCGGCCTCACGCTTCGCGGCTGACCCAGGAGACATCGAGACATGCCCGCAACCCCGCGCCGAGCCCGCAATTTCGGCGGCAGCTCGCAACACCAGAAGCTGATGATGGCCAACTTGGCCGCGTCGCTGATCGCCGCCGAGACGATCGTCACCACCGAGGCCAAGGCCAAGGCGCTGCGTCCGATCGCCGAGAAGCTGATCACCAAGGCCAAGAAGGCCCAGGACGAAGGCAGCTCGCTGCGCGTCCACCGGATCCGTCAGATCCAGGGCTACCTGGGCGACAAGGAGATGACCCACAAGCTGGTCAACGACGTCGCCCCGCGCTACGAGGACCGCAACGGTGGATACCTGCGCATCCTCAAGCTCGGCCCGCGCCAGGGCGACAACGCCCCCATGGCGCGCATCGAACTCGTCTGACGAGCCCCCTGATCCGACCCGAGTACTGAACGCGCGCTGACCGCGCGTCGGGTACTCGGTTGACCCGACCCGCGTACTGAACGCGCGCTGACCGCGCCTCGGGTACTCGGTTGACCCGACCCGAGTACCGAACGCGCGCTGACCGCGCCTCGGGTACTCGGTTACCCGACCCGAGTACTCACCGCGCCTTGGGTACTCGGTTGGGCTCGGTCCGAGTACTGAACGCGCGGTGGGCGCGCCTTGGGTACTCGGTTGGCGCGCTCGGGCTGAACCTGAACGGCAGGTGTCCGGCAGGTGAACTGATCCGGCGCGCTGCGTTATGGTGCGCCCGGCCGTTCCCCCGACCTGACGGAGTGACTCGTTCACATGCGATTCCGCTTGATTCCTCGCGACGAGGGCTTCTACCCCCTGTTCGATCAGCAGGCGACGCTCGCCGCCGACGCCGCCAAGCAGCTCGAGAAACTGGTGTCCACGCTGCCGATCGTGGCGGAACGAGTGGAGACGATCGTCGCTGCCGAACGCGCCGGCGACGAGGTGATGCGATCCGTGCGGTCGCGACTCGAGACCTCGATCGTCACCCCGTTCGACCGCGAGGACATCCAGGCGCTGGCCAACTCGCTCGACGACGTGCTCGACGAGACCCGCGCCGCCGCCGACCTCGCCCTGCTGCACCACGTGATCAGCGTGCTGCCCGGCTTCAGCGACCAGGTGACGTTGCTGCGGCGGATCGCCGATGCCAACGTCACGCTGGTGTCCAAGCTGCGCACCCTGACCGAGCTGCCGGGCCTGCTCGACGAGATCGATCGCCTCGAGAGCGAGGCGGACGCGACCTATCGGCAGATCATGGCCGGGCTGTTCAACGGGCGGCACGAGGCACTCGAGATCCTCAAGTGGAAGGACATCGTCGAGGCCGTCGAGCGGGCCATCAACGCGGTGGAGACGGCCAGCGACGTGATCCAGTCGATCGCCGTGAAGCACGCCTGACCCATGGCCACCACCATGGTGGTGATCGTCGTCGCGATCGCCTTGATCTTCGACTTCGTCAACGGCTTCCACGATGCTGCCAACTCGATCGCCACGGTGGTGGCGACACGTGTGCTCAAGCCATGGCAGGCGGTGGTGTGGGCGGCGAGCTTCAACTTCATCGCCTTCCTCGTCCTACCGCTCAAGGTGGCCAACGAGATCGCCAAGATCATCGACTCCAGCGCGGTCTCGGTCGGGTTGGTGTTCGCCGCGCTCGCTGGAGCGATCTTCTGGAACGTGCTCACGGCGTGGCTCGGTTTGCCGTCCTCGTCGTCGCATGCGCTGATCGGCGGTGTCGTCGGCGCCGGAATCGCCAAGAGCGGCGGCCACGTGGTCAACCTCGACAAGCTGCGTCGCACCGCCGTGTTCATCCTCTACTCGCCGATGATCGGCCTGCTGCTCGGCTTCACGTTGATCATCATCGTGATGTGGCTGGTGCACCGCTCGCGCAAGCGACGTCGCGTCAACCGCACGTTCCGGTCTCTGCAGCTCGTGTCCGCCGCGGCGTTCAGCCTCGGTCACGGGGCCAACGACGCGCAGAAGACGATGGGCATCATCGCCATCTTGCTCATCGGTGCGAAGAAGCTCGACCCGAACGTGCTCGAGTCGAGCGACGGGTTGCCACTGTGGATCGTGCTCGGATGTCACGGCGCCATCGCCCTCGGCACCATGTTCGGTGGATGGCGGATCGTGCGCACGATGGGCACCAAGCTCACCCGCCTGCAGCCGATGGGCGGCGTGTGCGCCGAGTCGGCCGCCGCGGCCACCTTGTTCTTCGCCAGCTACCAGGGCATCCCGGTGAGCACGACGCACACGATCACCGGTGCGATCGTCGGCGTCGGCTCCGCCGAGCGCATGTCGGCCGTCCGCTGGAACGTCGCCCGCCGCGTCATGTGGGCGTGGGTGCTGACCATCCCAGGATCCGCGGCGGTCGCCGCACTGACCTACGGCGTCGTCGCCCTGTTGAACTGAGCTCCCATGGATCGTCGCGCCGTCTTCTTCCTCTTCAGCTCGCTGATCAGCCTCGTGCTGATCTGGCCGACGCCGACGGAGCTGCACTGGGTGGGCATGACCCTGGCCATCGCCTTCGCCGTGTTGGCGTTGGCCTCGTGGGCCGACCACCGCTCCCGCGTCCGGGCCGGCTCGTCGCCCGATTCGTAGACTCGCACCGTGGCGACTCGTCGAGCTCGGTTCACCGTTGCCTACGACGGTGCGACGTTCCACGGCTTCGCCGTCAACGACGGCGTCCGCACCGTGATGGGCTCGTTCACCGAGGCGGTCGAGCGCGTCGTTCGCGACCCGGTCACCTTCGTCGGTGCGGGGCGCACGGACGCCGGCGTGCACGGTTGGGGACAGGTGATCTCGGGTGACCTGCCCGATGACACCGACCTCGATGGCTTGGCACGGCGGCTGAACCGTCTGCTCGGGCCGTCGATCGTCGTGCGCGACGCGGCCTGGACCGACGATGACTTCAGCGCCCGGTTCAGCGCGCAGTGGCGTCACTACCGCTACGACGTGTGGGCGTCGCCGGTGCCCAACCCGTTCCGCGCCGCAACCGCGTGGCACGTCGTGCAACCGCTCGACCTCGTCACCATGCAGCTCGCCTGCGACCCGCTGATCGGCGAGCACGACTTCAGCTCGTTCTGCCGCAAGCCGAAGGCGCTCGAGGGGCAGCCGGTTCCGTCGATGTCGCGGCGGGTCATCTCCGCCGCGTGGCACCAGGTGCCCGACGATCACGGGCCGTCGCTGCTGCGCTTCGAGATCCGCGCCAACGCCTTCTGCCATCAGATGGTGCGCTCGATCGTCGGGCTGCTCGTCGACGTGGGCGCCGGACGCACGACCGCCGGTGAGGTGCGCGGCATCCTGGTGGCCCGCGATCGTCAGCGCGCCGGGCAGGTGGCGCCACCCCACGGGCTGTGCCTGTGGGAAGTCGGCTACTGACCTACTGCGGCGTGTCCACGACACCGAGTCGAACGGCGACGTTCGTCTGTGGCACCGTCGCTGCTCCGTCGAGTCGCGGTTCGTGCGGCAGCGTCAACTGCGCGACGACGACGGCGATGCGCGACGGGAACCAGGTGGTGCGCACCCATGCCACCTCATCGGACCAGTCATCGAACCCGAACGGTCCGGCGCCCGGCGTCGTGCCCCACCGGGCGGCCTCGGCGCGCACGAGCGGACGCACCTCGTTGGCGCGGGTGTCCCAGCGCGCGGTCGACGCGGTCGCGCCCAGCGCGCCGTCGTCGGCGAGCAGTTGCGCTGCCGCATCGTCGAACACGGCGCGGTACTCCGGTCGCTGCCACAGCACCTGGTACAGCCAGCCCGGGTTGAAGTGGGCGCGGTCGAAGAAGGTGTTGGCCGGGCCGATCGGGTATGGCCCGGTGCGGTCGACCCTGACGTCGTGGCCGTTGGCGCCGAGCGTGTGCTCCGCGTCGGCGATGAAGAACTGGAACGGCAGACCTGGTCCGCGCGCGGCGATCCAGTTGTTCGCACGGACCTCGCCGAGGAACCACGACGGGGTCGCATCCTCGTTGCCGGTCGTCGCGACCAGGAGCTGCATCACCGCCAGGCTGCGCAGGTCGACCAAGGTCGCGACCTCTGCCATCTCCGCGTCGGTGACGTCTTGGTCGCTGATGATCTGCCACAGCCGGCGCCACTCGTCGTCGTCGCCGTCGGTCTCGTAGGTGTGGTCGTCGCTGTTGGTGGCGATCACGTCGTAGTCGGTCGCTGCGCCGCCGAACACCTCGGCCAGGTGGGTCTGGCTCATCCGCTCGGCGATCATGTAGAGACCGAAGTACTGGCCGTTGAGGAACACGTGCACCCAACGGCTGCGCAGGCCCGGCTCGCCGGATGCAAGCTGCGCATCGCGCGTCCACAGCTCGCGCAGGAACGTCTCGTTGGCGTCGCCGTAGTGCCACGAGTGGTTCTGCTCGCTGCGCAGGTCGAGCGACACGAAGCGTTCGACGCCGTCGTCGAACAGCTCCTCCTGCAACGGCCCTTGGTACGCCGAGGTGAACGACAGGCGCAGGCTGTGCTTGGGGTTGAAGTCGCTGCGGCTGAACCCACCCTTGATGCGCACGCCGGCGGCCATCGCCCAGTCGTCGTTGCCGGCGCCGAACATCTCCACCGACGCCGGCCGTTCCGACGTTGCGCCGGACGCTTGGGCGTTGACGTAGATCCCGGTGGTCGGATCGGTGAGGTTGGCCTGATCGGTGAGGATCGACACGGTCGGTGCCGCCTCCAGCGAGGTGCGCACGAGCGACCCCTGCGCGGCGATGACGGCGGGGTCGAACCCGTACTGCAGCACCTGCCCGTTCGCGGGACCGGCCGGCCAACCGGGCGCGACCGCGCCCTGCGCGAGCACGGCGTTCATGTCCAGCAGCGTCAGCGAGGCGGGTGGGCTCGGGGCCAGGCCGGCGACGATCGTGACGGCGCGCAGCATCGTGCTCCCGCTCACCGCGATCGGGCCGGCGTAGGTGGTGCCGTGCAGGGCGGACGGGGTGCTGGCATCGGTGGTGTAGCGGATCGTCGCGCCCGGCTCGGGGGTCGTGATCGTCACCGTGGTCGGTCCGTTGAGGTACCCACCGGCCCGGTTGAACGCGGGCGGCCGGGCGCGCTGCGGGAACGCCGCGGTGTTCGCCGCGCCAGGCGTCGGTGCCTCGAGCGTGCCGATCAGCTCGTTGCTGCCGAAGCCGTAGCTGACGTCCACCGCCTGCGCAGGGAAGGTCGGCGCGTAGGCCTGCACCACCGCGCCGGCGGCGTTCGTCACCGCGAGGTACTCGCCGCCCGCCGACAGCGCGAAGTTCGTGTGCAGCTCGGTGCCGCTGCGGTTCTTGTTGCTGGCGAACACGACGAGCCGTTCGTCCGGCGCCAGGACGCGGGCCGACATCGTCCACTTCGTCGGGTTGGCGGCGTTGTCGGTGAGGTGCCATCCGGTGACGTCCACCGCCGCGCTCGTCGGGTTCCAGAGCTCCAACCAGTCGGACGCGTCGCCGTCCTCGTCGAGCAGCGTCGTCGCGTTGCTGGCCATCAGCTCGGCGATGACCACCGTCGACGGTGCTGCGCGTGCGATCGACGACGGTGCCGCACCGGACACGGCCACGGCCGCGGCGGCGAGCGTCACTGTCAACGTCACCCCGCGCGCCCGTGCCCGTCGCATCGGGTGAGGCTAGGACGTCAGCGCGTCGACGTCGCCCGGGCCACGTGGCGCAGCCACTGCTCCACGCGGCCGGCGAGCGCTGAAGTGCTGTACTCCTCCTCGACCCGCTGCCGGCAGGCGACCCGGTCGAGCTGGTCCAGCCGTTCGACCGCGTCGATCAGCCCGTCGATGTCGTCCGGCTCGACGAGGAACCCGGTGACGCCGTCGTCGACGATCTCTGCCGGTCCGCCGCGGCGGTAGGCGATCACCGGCACCCCGCAGGCCATCGCCTCGATGGCGACGTTGCCGAACGCCTCGATCCACTTCGGCGTCATCAGTACGGCAGCGCACCCGCCGATCGCGGCTTGCAGCTCGTCGGTCGGCAAGAACCCCTCGTAGGTCACGTGTGCCGTGGGGTGGGCATCGATCGACGCCTGCCAGCACTCGTCGTCCTGCATCAGTCCCCACACGCGCAGCGGCAACCCGGTCGCAGCGGCGACTGCGAAGGCATCGTCGATGCCCTTCTCCGGCGAGATCCGCCCGACGAAGCCGAGGTGGCGCGGCTGATCGGCGACGACGTGGACGTCGTAGCGCTCGACGGCGATGCCGTTGCCGATCACACGCATCCGATCGCCGATCGCCGGGAACGTCTCGGCCTGAGCGCGGCTGTGCACGGCAACGGTGCCCGGACGTGTCGCGACCACGGCGCTGATCGCCTGATCCATCGCCTCGTTCAGCGAACCCATGCTGACGAGGTGGGCGACCGGCAGGTCGAGGAACGGCGTGAGGAAGTACGGCAGCCAGTCGTACGCCAGGTTGACGGCGACGTCGAACTGGTCCTGGTGGGCGTGCACCCACGACCACATGTTGGCCAGGACGGCGTCGGCGGGCATGTCCACCGGCACGTCGCGCCCGACGGTCTGGCTGGGCACCTGCGGGTTCCCCGGGATCTGGTGCGTGGCGGCGCCGACGTGCAGCGACCCGGCCGGAGCGACCACCTCCACGTGGTGCCCCCGGGCCGACAACCCGAGCACCAGGCTGTGCAGGGTGAGCTCGACGCCACCGCCGACGCCACTGCCGAGCGGCCCCACCGGCGTCGACACGACGACGATGCGCAGCGGAGCAGGCTGATCAGCGCGCGACGACGTCACCCTGCCAGTCTGTCGAGGTTCGCGCCCACTCGCTCGATCGTGCCGCGACCAGCTGCGAGAAGGATCCGGGCTGCTGGTGGTCTCGCAGTTGCCGGATCGGGTGCGCAGCCCGTATCTGTGTTGCGAGAAGGATCCGGGCTGCTGGTGGTCTCGCAGTTGCCGGATCGGGTGCGCAGCCCGTATCCTTGCACGGTTCCGCGGTGGGCTTCCTGCCGCTGGAGATCGTTCATCACCGCAGATCATCCGACAGGTTCGCCATGCCCACCTACAGCCCGAAGGCCAGCGAGATCACCCGCGCTTGGCACGTCATCGATGCCGAGGGTCTGGTGCTCGGCCGCCTCTGCACCGAGGCCGCCCGCGTCCTGCGTGGCAAGCACAAGCCGATCTTCGCCCCGCACATCGACACCGGCGACCACGTGGTCATCATCAACGCGTCGAAGGTCGTCCTCACCAAGGACAAGGCCGCCAACAAGAACGTGTACCGCTACAGCGGCTACCCGGGCGGCTTGAAGACCGAGACCTACGCCAACCTGATGGGCCGCAAGCCCGAGGACGCCGTTCGCAACAGCGTCCGCGGCATGCTGCCGAAGGGGCCGCTCGGCCGCCAGATGATCAAGAAGCTCAAGGTCTACTCCGGCCCCGAGCACCCGCACGCCGCGCAGGGCCCGGTCGCCCTCGACCTGCCCGCCGCCAAGGCTCGTTGAGCCCTCCCGAATTTCGCTGAGAACGTAGAGAAGGAACGCCAACGATGGCAACGAAGCCGCTCACCCAGACCACCGGCCGCCGCAAGGAGGCCGTTGCTCGCGCCCGCCTGCGTCCGGGCACCGGCACGCACACCATCAACGGCAAGGCGTTCGACGCCTACTTCCCGACGGCGATGCAGCGGATGGTCGTCACCGAGGCGCTGCGCGTCACGAGCACCGAAGAGACCTACGACGTCGACGCGACGATGCACGGTGGCGGCGTCAGCGGTCAGGCCGGCGCACTGCGCATGGCCATCGCCCGTTCGCTCGTCGAGCTCGATCCCGAGGCCCGTCCGGCACTGAAGAAGGCCGGCCTGCTCACCCGCGACTCGCGTCGCAAGGAGAGCAAGAAGTACGGCCTCGTCAAGGCCCGCAAGGCCAAGCAGTACACCAAGCGCTGACGCGCCGTTCGTGGCCTCGCTGCGCTTCGGCACCGATGGTGTGCGCGGTGAGGCCTTCACCGAACTGACCCCGACGTACGTGGCTGCCCTCGGGCGTGCTGCGGCGCGGGTGATCGGCGGCCGCACGTGGTACCTCGGTCGCGACACGCGTGAGTCGGGTGCGGAGTTCGAAGCAGCGCTCGCCGCCGGCCTGATCGCCGGTGGTGCCGAGGTGATGTCGCTGGGCGTGCTGCCGACGCCGGCCATCGCCTTCCTCGGGCAGGTCGACGGCGTGCCGACGGCGGCGATCACGGCGTCGCACAACCCGTACCTCGACAACGGGGTGAAGGTCTTCGCGGCCGGCGGCACCAAGCTCACCGACGAGGTCGAGGAGGAGCTGGAAGCGGCGATCGAGCCGATCGCCGGGGTGATCGACCTGTTCCCGTTCGAGACGCTTGCCGCCAGCGCAGCGGCCCGCTACGTCGACCACCTCGTCGGGCTCACGGGTGGGCATCGGCTGGACGGCATGCGCATCGTCATCGACTGCGCCAACGGGGCGATGAGCGACGTCGCACCGCGAGTCCTGCGTGCGCTGGGCGCCGACCTCACCGTGATCCACGCCGATCCGGACGGCCGCAACATCAACGACGAGTGCGGAGCGACGGCGCCGGGTTCGTTGGCGATCGCCGTGGTCGCCGGTGATGCGCAGCTCGGTCTGGCGTTCGACGGTGACGGCGATCGGGTCATCGCCGTCGACCACCTCGGCGACGTCATCGACGGCGACCGCTTGATCGCGCTCGCCGCGCTGCAGCTGCGCGACGCGGGCGAACTGGTCGACGACACGGTCGTCGTCACGGTGATGAGCAACCTCGGGTTCCGCCGGGCGATGGAGGCGGCGGGCATCCACGTCGTCGAGACCGCAGTGGGCGATCGTTCGGTGCTCGCTGCGCTCGATGCCGGTGGGTTCAGCGTCGGCGGCGAGCAGAGCGGGCACATCATCTACCGCCACCTGGCCACCACGGGCGACGGGTTGCTTGCGGGCATCCGGCTGGCCCAGCACGTGCACGAGCGCGAGCGGTCACTGGCCGAGCTGGCCGGCTCCGTGATGCACGGCTACCCGCAGGTGCTCGTCAACGTGCGCGTCCGCGATCGCCATCCTGCTGTCGCCGACGAGCTCGCTGCAGAGATCGCCGATGCTCAAGCCGACCTCGGCGACGACGGGCGCGTGCTGGTGCGTCCGAGCGGCACCGAGCCGTTGATCCGCGTGATGGTCGAAGCGGCCACGGCCGAGCAGGCACAGGCGACCGCCGACGCGCTCGCCGGCATCGTGCGCTCACGCTTCGCCTGAGCAACGAGCGATCGCCCGGCCTCGTAGCCTGCCGCGATGCCCACGGTAGTCGTTCGACTCACGTGCGTTCTGCCACGTTGGGCTCTGTCCAGCGATCCACACGTGTGGGTCAACGGCAAGGGAGCTGTGCGGCTGACGAAGCAGCCGGTGCCCTTCGAGATCCCAGTCGGCACCTTCGAGGTCGCCGTCAGCACCATGGCGCCGGGCGCAAGGCTGTCGTCTGCGAGAGCGCGGCGAGTCGAAGGTGAAGCGTCAGAGGCCGAGGTCGTCAGGTTTCGCTATCGCCCCGCGCGCACGTCGAGCTGGCTGTACCGAGGTCGCCTCCGACGCGAAGAGGTGAGCGGCTGAGCGACCCGACCTGACCGGTCCGGGTGCCGGGGCGTCGGTAACCTGATCGTCATATGTGCGGCATCATCGGCATCGTCACCCGTCCATCCGATCGGCCGGTGCCCGAAGCGGCGATGCTGCTCGACCTCCTCGATCGTGCGGTCGCTGCGTCCGCGCTCGTCGATGCCACCGCGCTCGTCGCCGAGTGCGACGCGCTGCTGAAGGGCGTCGCCGGCGTCACGGCGCTCGCCGGTCAGCTGAACCTGATCGCCGCGATCACTGCCCGGCTCGATCAGCTCGACGGCCGCGCCGGCACGGTCGAGCAGCACCTCGAGGCCGACGTGCTGCTGTCGCCCGATGAACTGGAGACGGCCAACGCCGAGCTCGTCGACTTCCGCGATGCGGTGTGGTCGGTCCGCAACGACCGACTGCGCACGGCGCGTGCGGTGCACGAGCTGGCCGGCGGCGACGCAGGGCGCGCCGCGGTGGCCGGCTACCTCGCGCTGCAGCAGGCGTTCTCGATCAACGATCGGCTGGAGGTGCGCGGACGCGACAGCGCCGGCGTCCACGTCTTCGTGTGGGGACACGGCATCGATGCCGCCGACCCGTCACTCGCCGCGGTGCTCGCCCAACGCTCGACCGATCCGCTGTTCCAGAACGGGTCGGTGCGTCTTGCCGGCCCGTGCCTGAGCTTCGTCTACAAGGCGGCGAAGGAGATCGGGGAGCTCGGCGACAACACTCGCGCGCTGCGCGCTGCGGTGCAGGCGGACGCGCTGCTGCGTCGCGCGCTGGCCAACGACGACGCCCGCGTGGCCGTGCTCGGCCACACCCGCTGGGCCAGCGTCGGCATCATCAGCGAGCCCAACTGCCACCCGTTGAACAGCGAGGAGATCGAGCTGTCCGGTGAGGAGCAGTCGGTGCATCGTCCGTACGTCGTGGCTGCGCTCAACGGCGATGTCGACAACCACGCCGACATCAAGGTGGCGCACGCGCTCCGCATCCCCGGCCCGATCACCACCGACGCCAAGGTCATCCCTGCGGTGATGGCGCGTCATGCAGCTTCCACCGGCGGTGATCTCGCCGAAGCGTTCCGACGCACGGTCGCCTCGTTCGAGGGCAGCGTGGCCATTGCTGCCGCAGCCGCCGATCAGCCGCAGCAGCTGTTCCTCGCCCTGCGCGGCAGCGGGCAGGCGCTCTACGTCGGACTCGCCGACGATCTGTTCGTCGTCGCCAGCGAGCCGTACGGCGTCGTCGAGGAGACGTCGCGTTACGTGCGCATGGACGGCGAGTCGTTGTCCGACGACGGCAGCCGCGGCCAGGTGTTCGTGCTCGACGGTCGCCTCGCCGGCACGCTCGAAGGGATCACCCGTCTGGCCTACGACGGCACGCCGCTCCCGGTGAGCGAGGACGACGTCGCGGTCGCGCAGGTCACCACTCGCGACATCGATCGCGGCGACGCACCGCACTTCCTCCTCAAGGAGATCGGCGAGGCGCCGGAGAGCTTCCGCAAGACGCTGCGCGGTCGCGTGATCGACGTCGACGGTCTGCTCCATGCCGCCGTTGGCGAGCGGGCGCTGCCGGCCGACATCGTGTCGCGACTGGCGACCGGCTCGATCACGAAGGTGCGCGTCATCGGGCAGGGCACCGCTGCCGTTGCGGGCCGCAGCATGGCTGCGGTGCTCGACGGTCTGGTCGACGGCGAGCTCGACGTCGACCCGATCACGGCGACCGAGCTGAGCGGGTTCGCGCTGCGACTCGACATGAGCGACACCTTGATCGTCGCGGTCAGCCAGAGCGGGACCACCACGGACACCAACCGCACGGTCGACCTCGCACGCGGTCGCGGTGCCGCCGTCCTGTCGATCGTCAACCGCCGCAACAGCGACCTCACCGACAAAGCCCACGGCGTGATGTACACGAGCGACGGTCGCGACGTGGAGATGAGCGTCGCCTCGACCAAGGCGTTCTACGCGCAGGTCGCCGCCGGCGTGCTGCTGGCGTGCGCGATCAGCGAGGCGGCCGGCATCGGCACCGCCCAGCAGCGATCCGACCTGTTGCGCTCGTTGCGCGAGGTGCCCCAGGCGATGCGCGAGGTGATCGCCACGCGGCCGCTGATCGCCGAGGCCGCGCAGCGGTTCGCCCCATCGAAGCGCTACTGGGCGATCGTCGGCAACGGCGTCAACGTCGTCGCCGCAGAGGAGGTGCGGATCAAGCTCAGCGAGCTCTGCTACAAGTCCATCGCCTGCGACGTCACCGAGGACAAGAAGCACATCGACCTGTCGAGCGAGCCGCTGATCCTCGTCTGCGCCGCGGGGCTGTCGGGCGGCACCGCCGACGACGTCGCCAAGGAGGTCGCCATCTACCGCGCTCACAAAGCGACGCCGATCGTCATCGTCACGGATGCCGACGAGCGGTTCTCGGCTGCAGCGGCTGTGCTGTCCGTGCCGGCGGTGCACCCGTCGCTGGCGTTCGTGCTGTCGGCGATGGTCGGTCACCTGTTCGGCTACGAGGCCGCGCTGGCGATCGACGCCTCGGCGCGCCCGCTGCGCGAGGCGCGTGAGGCGATCGAGCACGCGGTGTCGTCCACGTCGGCGATGCCGCTCGACGGCGAGACGGTGATCCGCACGGTGCGCGGCGAGATCCGTCCGCTCGCCGAGAAGTTCTTCGACGGCCTGCGTTCGGGCACCTACGACGGTCACCTCGAAGCGTCCACTGCGGTGCGCGTCGTGGGCATGCTCAACAACCTGTCGTCGGACTCGCCGCTCGAGAGCTACCAACGCCAGAGCGGCAAGATCGCCGAGCCGGGCGCGTTCGTCGACGACTTGACCGCTGCGCTGACGCGGGCCATCGAGGAGCTCACCCGCCCGATCGACGCCATCAAGCACCAGGCGAAGACGGTCACCGTGGGCATCAGCCGCAACGACGAAGGCGTGCTCGATCGTCGTCTCGTGCAGGAGGTGCTCAGCGCCGGCGCAGGCCGCGATCGCCTGAGCTACCGCACGATGAAGGTGCTCGCCGACCTCGACCCCTCGGTCGAGGCCGTCACCGGCTTCATCCGCTACCGCGTCGATGGCAACCTCGAGCGCGACGCGACGATCACCGTCGTCGACCGTGGCGGTCTGTCGCTCGACGTGCCGAGTCGTGTCGATCGCAACCCGGCCCTGCTCGGTACGAAGCGTCGCGTCGCTGCGGAGCGCGAGGTGCTGGTCGCCCGCGGTCGCATCGACGGTCGCACGGTGATCTTCGTGCCCGAGGTCAAGGCTGGGGTGTGCACCGGCATCACGCTGCTGCACGTCAAGTTCCACGATCGCCTGCCCGCCGCCGTCATGCGCGGCGTGCTGCAGGGCTACGACCGCCGCTACGACCGCCTGGTCGACTGGGTGTCGGAGACCGAGGGCATGTTCCGCGACGATCGCCTGGCCGAGCTCTCGGTGGCGGATCTCCTGATCCTGCCGATCTCCGAGATGGCCGATCACTGGCGAGCATGACCGGCCCGACACCGAGCGGCGTTCGCGGCATCGGCATCGACGCGGTCGACATCGAGCGCTTCCGCACGTCGCTGGCGCGCACGCCGACGATGCGCGACCGGTTGTTCACCGCCGCCGAGCTCGCCTACGTCGCGCCGAAGGTCGACCCGGTGCCCTCGCTCGCCGCCCGTTTCGCCGCGCGCGAAGCGGTGATGAAGGCGATGGGCCTCGGCCTCGGAGCGTTCGGCTTCCACGAGGTGTGGGTCGATCGCGCCGAGTCCGGCGCTCCCTCGCTCGTCGTCGAGGGCCGGGCCCTCGAACTGGCCATCGATCGCGGCATCACCGCCTGGCACCTGTCGATCACCCACACCGCCATCGTCGCCATCGCCTCCGTCCTCGCCACCTGACCCAGTTCGTGTGGAGGGTTTGGGGCGCGCCCGGGTGGGCGTGAATGCCTCCGCGCGGTCGGTGTGGAGGGTTTGGGGCGCGCCCGGGTGGGCGTGAATGCCTCCGCGCGTCCTTGACAGCTGTGGGATCGTGAGCACGTGAACGCGGCTGCGGGGCCGAAGTCCGACAGCAAGTGGCCGTTCGGACTGCGCGATGGTGCGGCGTACCTCGTCGCCATCGTCGCGCTCGTCTCGCTCACGGCGTGGGGCGTCGGGCGCAAGACGACAGCGATCTGGGTCGTCGGTGCGCTCCTCGCCGGCGGCGTGTGCTGGTTGGCCAGCCGCCAGTACCGCGCCTGGTCGACGGAGGACCCCGCAGGGCGGGCCGGCAGAGCGACCTTGCTCGCCGTGGTCGGGTGTGGGTTGGCGGCGGCGGCAGCAGCGCTGCTGGAGCACTCCTCGACGGTCAACAGCCCGCGCATCGCCTCGTTCGGCATCGCGCTCGCCTTCGCCGGTGTCATGCCCGTCGCCGAGGCCGTCGGCAGCGACATCAACCGCGGCGAGAACGCACCGCCGCCGAGCCTGCGCCGCTACGTCATCGCCTGGATCCTCAACACGGTCTTCATCGCCGCCGCCGTGCTGCCGGGGCTGCGCATCGTCGGCACGCCGTGGTTGATCGCCGGAGGCGTCGCCGCCATCTGGCTGATCGCCGCGCTGCTCGGCCGTCTCGCCCACCTCCGGTTGTACCGCTACGCCGCGCTGCTCGCGGCGATCGGTGTCGTCGCGATCGCGGTGGCGCTGGTCGTCGTCGACGTGTCGACGTGGAAGCCGTCGACGACGGCGACCTTCCTGATCGTCGGCATCCTCGTCATGCTCGGCCTCGTCGACGTCGTCTCGGCGTGGATGCGCAACGGTCCGCGTCGAGCCGACGAGCCGAGTCGGGCGCGTGGCATGGCGATCGCGGCCGGTCTGCTGCTCATCGGCGGGGTGGTGTGGATGGCCGTGCGCGTGCACAACGCACCCGTGCTCGTCGTGCTGCTCGTCATCGCCACGTGTGCGCTCTTCGGCGCAGCGTTCATCACCCGCGGCCAGGGTTACGCCGTGGCCGCCTTGGTCGCCGGGCTCGTGGTCTGGGTGGTCACCGATCGCACCGACGACGTGCCGCTCGACCCGTCGCCGCAGGGGAGTGGCTGGATCGTCGCGCTCGGCGATTCGTACATCGCCGGCGAGGGCGCGCAGCTGTTCTTCCCCGACACGAACATCAGCGGGCACAACGACTGCCGGCGCAGCCCATCGGCGTTCCCGTACCTCGTCGCCGACTCGTTCGACAAGCACCTCGCCTTCTACGCCTGCTCGGGCGCGATCGCCGAGCACATCGCCGAGGTCGGTCAGATCAAGCACCCGCAGTCGGGCGACGTGGTCGGTGCGCTGCCGCAGCTCGACAACCCGGCGCCGCCGGAGCAGCCGCAGCTGGTGCTGATCTCGATCGGTGGCAACGACGCGTTCTTCGGCAAGATCGGCAAGGGGTGCGCCATGCCGGGCACGTGCACCGAGCTCCGCGACCTCTTCACCGGCAACCTGCCCGATGTGCGCCGTCGCGTCGCCGCTGCACTCGAGGAGGTGGCCACGACGTACGACGGCGTGCCGATCGTCGTCGTGCCGTACCCGATGATGCTCTCGCCGCTCGGCTGCGCAGGTGCGCCGCTCGACCCTCGTGAGTTCGCCTACCTGCACGAGTTCGTCACCGACCTCGACGGCGCGGTCAGCAACGCGGTCGCCGACGCCAACGGGCACCTCGGCGGCGAGCAGATCGTCTGGTTCGCCGACGGTGTCAACGCGTACTCCGGTGCCGAGCTGTGCCAGCCGGGCCGCACGGGCGACCTCCCCGTCAACGTCGTCACGCTGGCGCCGACCGAGGCCGATTCGTTGGCGCACCGCATGCTGCCGACGACCTGGATCCACAACAGCTTCCACCCCACGGCGCGAGGTCACGAGCTGATGGCCGCCGCGCTCGAGAAGTGGCTGGCCGGGCGCTTCCCCGGGTTCCCCGCCGGCTCGACCGCGTCACTTCCCGCCGACCCGCTCCCCACGCCGCCTGGCGCTGGCGACGGCTATTGCACCGTGCACCCGACATGTGCCGACGACGTCGACTCGTGGACGACCGACCAGGTCGTCGACGCAGCGCGCGGCGCGTTCGTGCCGGCCCTGCTGCTGTTCGCCGGCGGATGGGGTGTCGCCGTGCTGTGGCAACGACGGCGCTCGGCGCTCAGGCGTTGACGACGGCCAGCGCGGCCAAGGTCCCGCCGTCATGCACCGTCCAGACCGAATCGTCGACGCGCAGCTCGCAGTGCGCTGCTGCGGTGGTCGCGGCGAGGAACCACGTGTCGATGCGGCCTGCCCGGAGCTGCGCGGCCTGGACGATCGCGTCGATGTGCAGGGCGCCCTGGGCGACGACGTCGTCGTAGCCGAGGCGCCGGCACGCGTCCACGTCGACGTGCAGCTCGTGGAGCGCCCCCGTTCGCTCGGCGTAGGAGGCCACGTCGGCGCGGCTGATCCGCACGCTCGCGACCGACTCGCCGACCACCGCCGGCGGTGCCGGCATGCGTGGCATGCTCCGAACCCCGACGTCCGGCGCGGCGCCAGCTGTGCCACGGCAGACCCACAGCGCACTCGCCACCTCGTCGCCGTCGACGATGCAACGAACGTCGATGCCGACGTCGACGCGCCCGTCACGGTTGCTGCGCCATCGCTCGGATCGTTCCAGGCGCATGAGGACGTCATGCGGTGGCGCCTCGCGGTCGAACCGCATGCCGACGTGGACCTGCACCGCGTCCGACGGCACGTCGACGTCGGCATCGATCACGTGAGGCGTCAGCGCGACGATCCAGCTGGTCGCCGAGCCGAGCTCGCCGGGTTCGACGATGCGCACCCGGTGGCCGGCGGCCGGCTTGCTCATCGCGGTTGCTGCCCATCGTCGACCTTGATGATCGTGCCGGTGACGCACTCGCTCGCCGGCGCCACGAGGTAGAGCAACGTGCTCTCCAGCTGCGACGGCTGCCCGAGGCGCCGGCGCGGGAAGTGGACGGTGATGTCACCCATCTTCTCGAGCATGAAGTCGGTCATCTCGCTGGCGAACGCGCCCGGCGCCATCGCGTTCACGTTGATCCCGAACTTCGCCCACTCCACGGCCAGCGTCTCGGTCATCCGCTCCAATGCGGCCTTGGAGATCGAGTACAGCGCGGCGCCGACACCGTCGTAGAACGACGAACTGATCGACGACATGTTGACGATCCGCCCTGGCAGCTTCGCCTTGATCAACGAACGGGCGACTTCACACGAGAGCAGGAACGGTGCTCGCACGTTGGTCTCCAGGAGGCTGTCCACGAGCTCGAGCGACATCTTGGTCGCGTACGTGCCGTCCGGGATGCCGGCGTTGTTGACGAGGATGCTGATCAGTCCCAGCTCGGCCTCGGTGGCACGAACCCCGGCAACGATGGCCTCGGGCTCGCGGACGTCCATCCCGATCGGCAGACACGTCCCGCCCGCGGCGCGGATGCTGGCGGCGACTTGCTCGAGCCGATCGGTGCGGCGGCCGGTGATGGCCACGGCGGCACCCTGGCGGGCGAGCACGTGTGCGAAGTGCAGACCGAGGCCCGACGATGCGCCCGTCACCATCGCCACCTGCCCGGTGAGGTCGACGTCGGTCGCGCTCATCGCGACGCTCGCAGTGCGACGCCGGCCGTCGCCCCACCATCGACCGTGATCTCGCTGCCGGTGCAGAACGACGAAGCGTCCGTGCTCAAGAACAGGACCGCATCGGCGACGTCGTCCGATCGGCCGATCCGCCCGAGCGGGATGCCGGCGCCCGGGTCGTCCACCCCGGTCGGGTTGCCCATCGCGGTGTCGATGCGTCCCGGCACCACGGCGTTCACGCGGATGCCGAACTGCGCCAGTTCGAGCGCCGCGGTCTTCGTCAGTCCACGGATCGCGAACTTGGAAGCGACGTACGCGCCGAGGCCCGGCAGGCCCATGACGCCGGCGATCGATGCGGTGTTGACGATCGTCCCGCCGCCGGCAGTGCGCATCGCGTCGGTGCACGAGCGGATGCCCAGGAACGTCCCGATGACGTTGACGTCCATCACCGAACGGAAGTCGTCGAGCGTCGTGTCCTCGAGGGGACTCGACAACAGGATGCCTGCGTTGTTCACCAGCGCGTCGAGCCGACCAAAGCGGTCCACGGTGGTTGCGACGACGTCTCGCCACCGGTCCTCGTCGGCGACGTCGAGGTGCGCGTGCATCGCTGCGTCGCCGATCGATTCGGCAACGCGGCGGCCACCGTCGTCCAGCACGTCGGTGACCATGACGCGTGCTCCTTCCGCCGCGAAGCGACGAGCGATCGCCTCGCCCTGACCGCGTGCGGCACCCGTCACGATCGCCACTCGGCCTGTCATCGTGCCCAACGAAATCGTCCTCCGATCACGGCGATCGAGCCGTCCCCAGGGCCTTGAACATAGCCGTCGCGTGTGTTGGTTGACTAGACAGCCAACAATCTGTATGGTTCGAAATCGAGGGTTCGCGCCAGGGGAAGGCGCACTTCGACCGGGGGTCTCAATGCGAAGGGTCGTCACCGCGAATGACCGCGATGGCACATCGAAGGTGGTCTCGGACGGCACACCGCCGACCTCCTTCTCGTATGGGTCGAGCTCGGCGATGCAGCTGTGGGCCCTCGACCACGGTGGCTCCGATTGGGGTGACGTGGACCCGACCATCGGGCTGCCGCTCGAGACGAACCTGCCCGCGTACGCGTCGCGGTGGGTGCTGATCGAGTTCGGGCCCGGCGGGAGCGCAGAGATGCACGCGACGGACACCGTCGATCTCGGTTACGTGATCGACGGTGAGGTCACGCTCGTGCTCGACCACGGCGACGTGGTCCTGCGACGCGGCGACGTCCTCGTGCAGCAACGCACTCGCCACGCGTGGCGAAACGAGGGAGATGTCCCATGCCGTCTGCTGGTTCACGTCGTCAGCTCCACCGCTGACGGCGCGGCGAGCTGACGCAGGGACCGAGAAGTCCAAGTACTGACCTACCCCGATCCATCGGACTGACAAAGGGAGTGTGAACAGATGATTCGAAAGGATGCACGGCGTCGCTACGCGGCACCGATGGTGCTTGCCATCGTCGGGCTGCTGGCCTCGTGTGGGAGTGACGACGAGAAGTCGACACCCACTGAGGCCCCCGTGGCAACAGACGCGCCGACACCCACCCAACCGTCCGACGGCACCACGCCGGGGACAGACGCAACGACACCGCCGACCGATCCGACATCGGGCGGCGCATGCGCAACGACCGGCGAAGGCGGTGACGTGACGGTTGCTGCGTACAGCTTCACCCAGAGCCTCGATCCCACGGTTGCCGGCGCGAACGGCCTGCTCGGCGCCAGTGAGATGGCGGCGATCTACGACACGCTGATGCGCTTCAACACGGAGACCGGCGTCTTCGAGCCCCGCGTCGCCGAGTCGCTCGAGCCCAACGCCGACTTCACCGAGTGGACGCTCAAGCTGCGCTCGGGCGTCACCTTCGGCAACGGCGATCCACTGACGGCAGCCGACGTCAAGGCCAGCATCGAACGCCACTCCGCAGCGGACAGCAAGTCCACCGCGAAGGGCCTCGTCGCCGTGATCTCGGCGATGGACGTCGTCGACGACCTGACGCTCACGTTCTCGCTCTCGGAGTCGTGGCCGAAGTTCCCGTACGTGCTCACGTTGGCGCCCGGGATGATCACCAACCCGAAGGTCGTCACCGAGCGCGGCGCCGATCTCGTCAGCAACCCCGAGGGTGCCGGTGTCGGTCCGTTCGAGTTCGAGCGGTTCGCACCGAACGAGGAGGTCGTGCTCAAGCCCCGCGAGGACTACTGGGGCGGCACCGTGTGCCCGTCGAGCCTGAAGTTCATCGCCGTGTCCGGCGGCGGACAGGCGACGTACGATGCGCTGAAGAACGGTGAGGTCGACGTGATGATCAACCGAGACTCGCGGATCATCGCCCAGGCCAAGGACGACGGCGTCGAGGGCATCGACTACGTCGTCAGCTCTGGCTGGCTGTTCGCGCTCAACAGCGGCGCCAAGGGCAGCACCCCGCCGACCGCCGACGTGCGCATCCGTCGTGCCATCGCTGCGGCGATCGACGTCAACACGATCAACGACCGTGCCGAGGACGGCAAGGGCAACCCGACGTCGCAGGCGATCGCCCCAGGCTCGATCCTCTACCAGGACAACCCCGGGCCGAAGTACGACCCCGACACGGCCAAGCAGTTGGTCGAAGAGGTCAAGGCCGAAGGCAAGTGGGACGGCAAGATCCGCTTCCAGTGCTCGCCGGATCCGCTGCAGAGCGAGCAGGCGCTGACGGCGTCGGCCATGCTCACCGCCGTCGGGTTCGACGTGGAGATGACCACGACGGCCACGATTGGTGACATGGTCACCAAGGTCGTCGGCGAAGGCGACTTCGACATCTCCTGCTGGGGCTTCAACACGTTCGACTCGAACGCCTGGGGTGGCCTGAAGGGCGTCGGCAGCGCCGAGGCCAGCAACTACTACGGCTACAACGATCCGAACATGGACGCTGCGCTGAAGGCGTTGAAGCTGGCCCCGGACGTCGCTGCGGAGAAGGTCGCACTGACCGATCTGCAGGCTGCGTGGACCGACACCGTGCCGCACATCGTGCTCGGTGCCGCCGACAACTTCGTCGGATACGCCAGCGGGGTCGAAGGCCTGACGCCGTCGGCAGACACGATCATCCTGTACGACCAGGTCCGTGCCGGCTGATCGATCGGACTCCCCGACCACGTGCGCGGCCCTCTCACGAGGGCCGCGCACGTGCGCGTCCGGCGGCACTTCATGAGCTCGTTCGCGCGTGAGGTGCTCCGCAAGCTGGCCGGGCTGATCCCGGTCCTGCTGGCGGTCAGCCTGGCGACGTTCTTCCTCATCGATCTCGTTCCCGGCGATCCAGCGGCGATCATGCTCGGGGCCAACGCCACCCCCGAGCAGTTGGAAGTCGTGCACCAGGAGCTCGATCTCGACCAGCCGCTGCCGGAGCGCTACGCGTCGTGGCTCGGCGGTGTGCTCCACGGCGACTTCGGGCGGTCGTACGTACCGCCCGAGCAGAGCGTCAGCTCGGCGATCGCGTCGCGGCTGCCGGTGACGGTGGAGCTCGCCCTCGTGGCGATGCTCATCGCCCTGCTCGTGTCGATCCCACTCGGACTGATCACCGCGCAGCGACAGGGCACACGCGTGGACTCGGTGGCGAACATGCTGCTGTTCACCCTCGTCTCCATCCCCGGCTTCCTCCTCGGGTTGTTCCTCGTCTTCGTCCTCGTCATGCATCGCGCCGGCACGGCGGTCGCGGTCCTGTGGCTCGGACTGCTCGCTGCCGGGTGGGCGCTGGCACGAACACCCTGGGCCGTGCGCACGGTCGCCGCCGGTGATCGACGGCGAGCCGTCACGCGTCGCGTCGTGGGCGCGCTCGGTGGCGCGCTCCTCGCCGTGATCGCCTGGCGGGTGTGGCCGTCGTTTCCGCGCCAGGGCTTCTCCCGGTTGACGGCCGAGGCGGGCATCGGGCAGAACCTGCGATCGGTCATCCTTCCGGCGATCACCCTCAGTCTCGTGGAGATCCCGGTGCTGACCGCCGTGCTGCGATCGGACACGATCAACACGTTGCAGCAGGACTTCATCCTCTTCGCCCGCTCCCGTGGGGTGCCCGACCGACGGATCCTGTTCCGCCACGCGCTGCGCCCGTCACTGGTCTCGTTCGTCGCCCTGGCCGGTGTCACCGCCGGCCGCCTGCTCGGTGGCGCGGTCATCGTCGAGACGATCTTCAGCCTGCCCGGAATGGGCAGCCTGATGGTGAACGCAGTGGCCAACAAGGACTTCCGCATGGTCCAGGGCGCGGTGCTGATCGTGGCCGTGTTCTACGTGCTGATCAACGCGATCGTCGACGTCGCATCCACGTTCATCGATCCGAGGGCGCGCCGTGCTCGCCGCTGACGCCGCCGGCGCGCTGCGTCCCGAGCCCCTCGCCGACGGCGCTGTTCGTCGCGGGCCGGCATGGCCGCACGCCGTGCTCGGCGTCGCCGGCATCGTGGTCTGCGTGCTGGCGCTGCACTCCGCGATCGGCGTCCACGGCACGCCTCGGCTGATCGTCATCGGCGCCTCGATGGCGCTCGCCGCCCGTGGCTGGTGGATGTTCGCGACCACGATGCTGCCGGGCAAGGACATCGGTTTCGCGCTCTCGCTGGGTTGGCTCGGCCTGCTCGCCGCCGCCGCTGCGTTCGCCGACCTCCTCCCGTTGGCGGAGGCTCGTGACCCGTCGAAGACCCTCACGGGCCGGACCCTGCTGCGGCCCGATCTGTTCTCCGGACACCCACTCGGCACCGATCGCATCGCCCTGGATCTCCTCGGTGGCGTCATCTACGGCGCACGGGTGTCGTTGCTCGTCGGACTCGGCGCTGTCGCCGTCGGTCTGGCCATCGGGCTGCCCGTCGGGATGGTCGCCGGCTACCTGCGCGGGCGGGTCGAGCTCGTCGTCGACTTCTTCGCCAACGTGATGCTGGCCTTCCCGCCGATCATCCTCCTGCTGGCGATGGTCAGCGTCGTCAAGCCGAGCGTGTTCAACGTGGCGCTGGTGCTCGGCGTCATCTCCGTGCCGGTGTACGTGCGCATCTGCAAGTTGAACACGGTCATGTTCGCCGAGCGCGACTTCGTGCCGGCGGCCATCGTCGCGGGTGCGACCAAGCGGCGCATCCTCGTCAAGGAGCTGCTGCCGTGCGTGCTGCCGCCGGTGCTCACCTACGGCGTGCTGGTGATCGCCTTGGCGATCGTCGCAGAGGCCGCGTTGAGCTTCCTGGGTCTCAGCATCCAACGGCCGGAGCCGACGTGGGGCAACATGATCGCCGCCGGACGAGACAGCTACACCACCAACCCGCACCTGGTGTTCGTGCCGGGCACGGTCCTCGTGCTGACGGTCCTGTCGCTCAACCGCGCCAACCAGGCGCTGCGCCGTCGGTACGACGCGCAGGAGTCCAAGCTGTGAGCGCCCGGCACCTGATGGTGGTGGCCTACGAAGCCGTGCCGGGACGTGAGGACGAGCTGGAGCGGTGGTACGACGACCACCTCGCTCGCGTCACGCAGGTCGAGGGCATCGTCGCCGCGCAGCGCTACGAGGTGGTCCGTGGTCCCGATGGTGCGGACGTTTCGGGTCGTTGCACGGCGATCTACGAGATCGACGCCGACCGCCTCGATGACGTCCTCGCCGCGCTGACGCTGGCGCGTCCGGCGATGCCCGACACCGACGCGTTCGCGGCGCCGCCGACGGTGTGGTTCCTCAGCGCGCGAGGTGATCGCGCCCAACGAGACAGGAGCAGATGATGAGCTTGCGACGGATCGGGCGGGTCACCGTCCAGGTCGACGACCTCGACCAGGCGGCAGCCGACTTCGCGTCGGCGTTCGCGATCGAGTTCGAGCGGATCACGCACCCCACGCTCGGCGTGCCGGCTGCCGACAGCGAGGTGGTGTGCATCGTCGCCAGGGGAGCCGGTGCGATCCCCGGCCCGCTGGCCGACGTCGCGGTCGTCGTCGACGACGTCGGCGTCGTCGAGCAGCTGTTGGCCGAGCGCGGCATCACCGTGTCGCCGGGCGCCGACGGCGTGCTCGCCGTCGACTTCCACGGCATCCCGGTGCACCTTGCCGAGGGTGCCGGCAACGCGCACGCCGAGGTGGGGGCAAGCCGCTTCGACCGAGCCGTGCTCGCCGTCGAGGACATCCACGCCGCATCCGCCGACCTCGCCGAGGTCGTCGGGATCGCGCTGCAGGTGTTCGATGTGGACAACATGCGGATCCGTGTCGCGCTCGGCGAGGACGGGATCGAGTTCATCGGTCGCATGGACCCGCAGATCGACATCGAGCAGCTGTGGAACTGGCCGATCAGCGGCTTCGCGGTGCAGGTGGAGGACCTCGACGCAACGAAGGCGCGGATGGCCGCGCTCGGAGCCGTCATCAGCTTCGAGTTCACCACCCCGGGCGGGATGCCCGAGGTGTTCTACGGCAAGCCCGGCCTGCACGGCGTGCCGATCACGCTGATGCCCGTGCACGAGGCCGGTTCGCTGCTCGAGTCGATGGGCGTCGACGACGGCGCCACCGACGTGTCGCCCACGATCAACTGAACTGCGACTCCGTCCGTCAGCGCTTCGGTGCGCCCGGCCCGACGGCGACCATCGGCGCGCCGCAACACGTCAGCTCGGCGTCGGCCGCAGTGAGCGCGATCACCTCGCTCTTGCATTCCTCGCAGCGCAACCGTGCGCCCGTCTTGATCGGTGACATCTGGATCGTTCCTCTCTGTCGGTTCGCTCGCGTCAGTCCGACGACGGCAACGGCTTGCTGGTCTGCATCGTCATCGCCGCGCCGTGGCACGTCACGCGTCCGGCGCCCTTCTTGGCGACGATCACGGCGAGCCCGCAGGTCGGGCACTCGTAGCGCTTGCCCATTTGATTGGGTTCCGGCAGGCTGGCGTCTGGCTGGCTCATCACTGGTCCTCGTGTGCTCAGGGTTCCATGGCGGCGGCCATCGCCGCCGGGTCGAAGAACTCCCGCTGCCGGCAGATGGCGCCGTCGCGCAGCCAGAAGCGGGAGATGTAGCGCTTGGTGAACGTCTTGCCCGTCGCCATTACGACGCCGTCGGCGTGCAGCTCGACGACGAGCTGGTCGGGCTCGGCGCACGGCACGATCTCGTCGATCGTGATGCGGATCGGGAACTGCTCGTACGCCATCGTGAACAGCGCACGCAGCTGCTCGCTGCCGGCGAAGCGCCGGTCGGACAGGACGACCTCGATCACGGCGTCGTCGGTGTAGCAGCCCAGCTGCGCGGCGCCGTCGCCGCTCGAGGCCGCGTCGAGCGCGGCGACCACGATGTCGATGTTGGCCTGTGTGGTCACGCTTCCTCCTCGGGCGTCGGCCGGTCGGGGGCGAGGCCGCGCGTCAACGTCGTCGCCGTCTGCTCCGCGACCCGTGCGACGTCGGCCGGATCCGTCGATCGGTGCCAGTCGGCCAGGCCGTTCATCGCCGAGAACACCAGGAGGCGAGCGACGAACAGGTCGAGCGCCGGATCGATGGCGCCGACGTCGCGCGCGTCGACCAGGAGCGCGTGCCAGTGGTCGCCGTAGGCGCGCTGCACCGCCATGTGCTGCTCGCGCACCTGCGTCGGCACCTCGCCGACGATGCGCGGGTGTGCGGAGGCGTAGTCGCTCGTCTCCAGCACCAACGTGACGTGAGCGCGGATGGCCGCGTGCAGACGGTCGCCGGGCGACGCGCCGTCCGGCAGTGCCGACAGCGCGGCGTCGACCACCACCCACGCGTTGTCGACGCCGACCCGGAGGATCTCGAGCACGAGCTCCTCGCGAGAGGCGAAGTAGTAGTACATGCTGCCGGTCTGGATGCCGGCTGCTTCGGCGATGTCGCTGAGCCGGGTGCCGGCGTAGCCGCGCTCGCGGAAGAGCCGCGCTCCCGCATCCAACAGGCGCTGTCGGGTGCGGGCGGACTTGGATCCTTCGGGCACGAGACGATCATGGCACGGGTGATGGTAGCGCGTTCTGGCTTCTTGACTGGTCAGCCAAACAATCGGTACTCTGTTGACCAGTGGCCGCAGCTGGGTGCCGCGGTGGATCGGTCTTGGGGGCCTCATGTACCAGTTCTTCAGTGTGGACGATCACATCATCGAGCCCGCCGACGTGTGGTCGTCGCGTGTCCCGGCGAAGTACCGCGACCTCGCCCCACACGTCGAGGACGACGGGGTGCGTCAGTGGTGGGCGTACGAGGACCAGCGGGTGACGACCATGGGCACCAACGCGGTCGTCGGCAAGCCGCGTGAGGAGTGGAACGTCGAGCCGATCCGCTTCGACGACATGCGTCCTGCTTGCTACGACCCCGTGCTGCGCGCCAAGGACCTGCGCTCGCAGGGGATCTACGCCAGCGTCAACTTCCCGACGCTGCCGCGGTTCGGCGGCGCGCTGTTCCCGTTCTTCAAGGACAAGGATCTCGCCGACGTGTGCGTGCGGGCGTGGAACGACTTCGTGCTCGACGAATGGTGCGCTGCCGATCCCGACATGTTCGTGCCGATGGTGATCTGCCAGCTGTGGGACCCCGTGCTGGCCCGCGCCGAGATCGAACGGTGCATCGCCAAGGGCGCCAAGGCGCTGTGCTTCGTCGAGAACACGACGCCGCTCGGATTGCCCTCGTTGCACGACGCCAACGGCTACTGGGATCCCGTCTTCTCGATCGCCGAAGAGGCCGGTCTGCCGGTGTGCATGCACATCGGCTCCTCCGGGGCGACGTCGGTACCGCCGCCGGACACGCCGATGATCGTCACGTTCGCGTCGGTGTCGTTCGCCGGTGCAGCGCTGGCGTCGATCAACATGATGATGTCGCCGATCCCGCGGCGCTTCCCCGACATCAAGCTCGTCTGGTCAGAGGGCGGCATCGGCTGGGTGCCCGCTGCCATGGAGCGTGCCGACCGGCAGTACGAGCGTCACCTCTGGTCGCACGACTCGAACGACCTGATGCCCTCCGAGGTGTGCCTGCGCAACATGTGGTTCTGCATGATCGAGGAGCCGGTCGGCATCAAGTACCGGCACGACTTCCGCGTCGATCACATCCTGTGGGAGTCCGACTACCCGCACGCCGACACGCCGTTCCCGCACACGCAGGAGAACGCGGCCGAGGTCTTCCGTGACGTGCCCGACGACGAGGTGGCGATGATCACCTACGAGAACGCGGAGCAGCTCTTCGGCCATCAGCTCGTCGTCCCCGCCGACGCGCTGACCGGAGCCTGAGGCGCGCCGTGTCCGGTCCCCTGGAGGGCCTGCTGGTCATCGACGCCTCGCCGATCGGCCCGGGGTCGATCGCCGCCATGGTGCTCGCCGACTACGGCGCGCGCGTCGTCAAGGTCGAGCCGCCGCAGGCCGCCTCGGCGCCGTGGTCGGATGTGCACAGCGTGTGGGACCGGAACAAGTGGAGCCTGATCCTCGACCTCGACGCCGACGACGATCGCACGACGTTCGAGCGTTTGCTGCTGCGCGCCGACGTGCTGATCGACGCGTTCGACGAGCTCGCGGAGCAGCGCTACGGACTCGCTGACGACCGGATCGCGGCGACGTTCCCGCGCCTCGTCCGGGCGTCCATCTCGACGTACGGCCGCGGTGGGCCCTGGTCGGATCGTCCCGGTGATCCGGCGCTCCTCGCGGCGCGGCTCGGGGTGATGGCCGAGCAGGACGGACCTCGACCCGGCCCGCACTTCCTGGGCCATCCGAGCACGCTCTACAGCACGGCGATGCTGACCGCGATGGGAGCACTCGCCTCGTTGCGCGCCCGCGCCGTGACCGGGCGCGGCCAGCGCGTGGACAGCTCGATCCTCGACGGGGTGCTCGCCCTGAGCACGATGAACTGGTGGTGGAACGAGGCCGGAGCGTCGTACCTGGCGCGCACCGGCACCGACCTCGGGTTCGGCCGCAGTCGGATCATCACCGACCTGTTCCAGTGCGGCGATGGTGAGTGGCTCGTCATCCACACCGGAGGCACCGGCGGCTTCAAGCGGGCGATGGACCTGCTCGGCATCGGCGAGTGCGTTCGAGAGATCCCCGGGTTGGAGACCTCCGTGCCGCTCGACGACGAGGAGTACCACGCCGCGCGCGTCCTGGCACCCGCGGCGTTCGGAGCCAAGCCACGCGCCGAGTGGGTGAGCCTGTTCCACGCCGCAGACCTCGCTGCGCTCCCGGTGTTCCGGCCGACCGAGGTGTTCGACGACGACCAGGTCGTCCACGACGGCATCATCGTCGATCTCGACGACCCGGTGCTCGGTCACGTTCGCCAGGTCGGTCGCTGCATCGACTACGCCATCAGCGGGGGAGCCGCGATGAGGCCGGCACCGATCCCGGGCGCCGACGACGGACGCCTCGGCGACCTCCTCGCCGAGCACGCGCCTCAGCCCGACGTGGTCGGCGAGCCGGGCGCGCTGGCGCACCCGCTCGACGGCGTGCGCGTCCTCGACTTCAGCACCTACTTCGCCGGCCCGTACGCGGCGCGGCTGCTCTCCGACCTCGGTGCCGACGTGATCAAGATCGAGGCGATCGAGGGCGATCCGATGCGTCCGCTGCCGGACCCGTTCGAGGGCGCCCAGCGCGGCAAGCGCACGATCGCCGTCGACCTCAAGTCGCCTGCCGGACTGCGCGCCGTGCACGAACTGGTGGCCACGGCGGACGTGGTCATGCACAACTTCCGCCCCGGAAAGGCGGAGAAGGTCGGCATCGGGTACGAGCAGCTGAAGGCGCTGCGTCCCGAGCTGGTCTACTGCTACCTGCCGGGCTTCGGTTCCTCGGGACCGAAGTCGGGTTTGAAGAGCTTTGCTCCGCTGCTGTCGGGCTTCGTCGGCAACTTCTTCGAAGGTGCGGGCGACGGGCAACCGCCGGTCCGCCGGGTGATCGGCAACGAGGACTACTACAACGGTCTCGGCGGCGCGGTTGCCGTGCTGATGGCCATCGTCTGTCGCGACCGGACCGGCCGCGGGCAAGCGCTGGAGAGCCCGCAGCTGCGGTCGGCGCTGTTCGCCACGTCGCACAACTTCGTCGATGCCGCCGGCACCGTGCATCGTCCGTTCGTGCTCGACGCCGACCAGTACGGGTTGCACCCACTGCATCGGCTCTACCCGACGTCCGACGGCCACCTCTGCATCGCCTGCCACGAGGCTGCGGACTTCACTCGCCTCGCCGTCGAGCTCGGCGTGCAGTCGGCGATCGACGACGTCGGGCTGGTCGACGAGCTGACGAAGTCCTTCGCCGAGCTGACGACCGAGCACGCCTTCGCCCGCCTCGACGCCGCGGGCGTGCCGTGCGAGATCGCGATCGACTACCCACTGATGCCCGAGCTGCTCTGGGACGAGTGGCTCACCGAGACGTCGCGCGTGATCGAGCAGCACCATCCGCAGTGGGGCTGGCTCCGCGAGATCGGCGTGCTGGTGCGTCCGGCGGCCACCCCGGCGGCCGTCAAGGGCCACGGCCCGATGCTCGGCGAGCACACGGTGGAGCTGCTCGACGAGCTCGGCTACTCGTCCGAGGCGGTCGAGGAGCTGTTGACCACGCGAGCGTGCGTCGCATACACCGCGCCTTCGCCACCGGCAGAAGCAGCGAGCTGACCGCGTGTACCCGTTGCTCGAAGGGTTTCGCGTCCTCGACCTGACGCGCTTGATCCATGCCGGGTTCGTCACGCAGTGGCTCGCCGACCTCGGCGCCGACGTGATCAAGATCGAGTCGCCCGGTGTCGGCGACTACCTGCGCGGCCTGCCACCCCTGCGCAACGGAGTCAGCGCGGGGTACCTCGCGTTGAACCGCAACAAGCGCAGCGTCAGCCTCGACCTCAAGAGCGATCGTGGCCGCGAGATCTTCCACGACCTCCTGCACACGGCAGACGCGCTGGTGCAGGTGTCCAAGCCGGGCACGTTCACACGGCTCGGCCTGGACTACCCGACGCTGTCGGCGATCAAGCCCGACCTCGTCTACACCGAGATCTCGGCGTTCGGTCAGACGGGGCCGTGGCGGATGATGCCCGCCCACGGCTACAACATGATGGCCACCAGCCGCCACCTCGCGGTCGAGTGGGTGGACGGTCGGCCGGAGTTCGGTCCGAACAACGGCATCCGCGGCAACGTCGCCTTCGGCACGACTGCGGCGCTGGCGACGCTGGCCGCGCTCCTCCAGCGATCGAGAACCGGCGCCGGCCAGTACCTCGAGGTGTCGCTGTGGGACGAGACCATCCACGAATCGATGGAGCTCGCGGACACGATGAACGATGTCGATCCGATGATGGTCGCGCTCGACGTGCGCAACGCGCCGAGGTACAACGTGTACCGGACGGCGGACGATCAGGTGGTGTTCATCGGGCCGATCGAGCCGCACTTCTGGCGCAACTTCTGCAGGGTGGTCGAGCACGAGGAGTGGATCGAGCGCGCCCGGTTCGACATGCCTATGGATCACGGCAACTACGACACCGAGCTGCGCGGCATGATCCAGGACGTGATCGCCACGCGCCCGCTGGCGGAGTGGATGGATCTCTTCCTCGCCAACGACGTGCCCGCCTCGCCGGTGCTCCTCGATGACGACGCGCTGCTCAGCAGCGAGCACCTGCACGCTCGCGAGATGGTGGTGGAGGCGCATCACGACGCCTACGGCACGGTGCGCAGCTTCCGGCCAGGGTTCACCATGCCCGGCCGGCAGTTCGAGATCCGCCATGCTCCACCGATGCTCGGCGACCACACCCGCGAGGTGCTCGCCTCGGTGGGGATCGACGACGCGGAGCTGGACGTGCTCCGAAGGGATGGAGTGGTGTGACCGGAATGGTGCACGGCGGAGCGACGACGACGAGGTACGGGCTGGCCCTGTTCGGGCACTCGCCCGATGAGCACGTGCCACTGGCCGTGGCGGCGGAGGCGATGGGTTTTCGCGATCTGTGGATCGGTGAGCACATGGCCATCCCGGTGCAGCAGCGCGTCGGGCTCTACCACGAGGCCGACATCATCCGCGACGACACGGAGGTCTACGACATCTGGACCGTGTGCGGCGCGGTGCTCGCCGCGACGACCTCGATGTCGGTCGCGCCGGGGGTTCTCATCGCCGGGCTGCGCCACCCCGTGGACACGGCGGTGTCGGCGGCGACGGCCGCGACCATCGGCGATGGCCGCTTCCGCCTCGGCATCGGCGCTGGCTGGTTGGAAGAGGAGTTCGAGCTCGTCGGTGTGAACTTCGCCTCGCGGTTCCGCCGGCTCGAGGAGATCGTCGAGGTGCTGCGTCTGCTGGCGCGAGGCGGACCTGCCGAGTTCCACGGCAAGCACTACGACTTCCCGCCGGTGATGACCAACCGGCTTCCCGTCAGCTACCCGATCGTCTTCGGCGGGCTCACCGCGCCGGCGATCGATCGCGCAGCTCGCCTCGGCGACGGTTGGTACGGCGTGCCGGGCCTCGGTGTGGACCGCCTGCAGGACATCCGTGAGGCGGTCAAGGTGGCGCGCGGCGGGCTCGACGACTTCGCCTTCCACGTGCGCTTGTCGGCGCCGTTCGACGACGCCGAGGTGGAGACGTTGCTCAGCCTCGGGTTCGATCATCTGATCGTGCCGTGGGAGGCGTTGTGGAGCAACGCCGAACGACGGTCGCTCCCGCTCGACGGCAAGCTCGAGCGGCTGGCCGCCGTCGCTCGGCGCCTCGGCCTGCGCTCCTGATCAGGCGCGGGTGCGCGAGTCGACGTAGGCGTCGACGATCCGCACGAACTCGGCGGTCGCCTGGTCGATGCGCTTGCGATCGGGCTGGCGGGTGACCCACATCAGGAAGCCGCTGAACCACGCGACGAGCACGTCGACGAGTCCGGCCTGGTGCGCCTTGGGGATCTCGCCGCGCGCCGCTGCTGCTTTGACGATGCGGAAGTACACGTGCACGACCCGCTCCCAGTGCGCGTCCCACGCCTCGGCGAGGCCCGGGTTGCGGCTGACCTCGCGTCCGCTGAGCGTGAACACCTCGACGAACGACGGATCCTCGTGGGCCAGGTTGATGCTGTCCTCGAGCATCGTCGCCAAGTTGTCGTGGAGGGTGTGCTCGGCGAAGTCGTAGTCCTTCAGGCGTGTGTCGCGAGTGGCGTACATCTGCTCGAAGACGGCGATGAAGAGCTGTTCCTTCGAGTCGAAGTAGTAGTAGATGAGACCCGGCGCGACGCCGGCCGCGGCGGCGATCATCTTGTTGGTGGTGCCGCCGTAGCCGTGCTCGGCGAAGCACTGCTTGGCGCCGCTGATGATGTCCGATCGGGCCTCCGCCTTCGCGTCCTCTTTCGTACGTGACGCGGCGCGGGACGCGGTGCGTGCGGGCGTGGTCGCCGCGGCGCGCGGCCGCCGGTTGGCGGCCGAAGGTTCAGGCTGTCGGGGCACGTCGCAACTGTACTGAATCGGTCCGGGCGCGAACGCTGCTGCAGCGCCGAAATCTGGCTGTTCGATCAGTCAACTTCTCGGTCGATGCGCGAGGATCGCGACATGCGTTTGGGGTTGTCTGCCGACGAGCTCCTCAGCACCACCCGCGCCGTCCGCAAGCGTCTCGACTTCGACCGGCCCGTCGATCGTTCGGTGGTGCTCGAGTGCATCGAGCTCGCCGTGCAGGCGCCGAACGGCAGCAACCGTCAAGGCTGGGAGTGGGTGCTCGTCGACGACGCCGATCAACGGCGCGCCGTCGCCGAGGTCTACCGCGCCAACTTCACCGCGCTCGCCGCTCCTGTCGAGCCCGTCGACGAGCACGCGGCGCGCAACGCGTCCTCCGGCGCCCACCTGGCCGAGCACCTCCACCGTTGTCCGGTGCTGCTGGTGCCGTGCATGCGCGGTCGACACGACGGGATCTCGGGCGCCGTCGCTGCCGGCGTGTGGGGATCGCTGCTGCCGGCGGTGTGGAGCTTCCAGCTGGCGCTGCGCGAGCGCGGCCTCGGCTCGACGTTCACCACGCTGCACCTGCATCGCGGTGGCGAGCGCGCCGTGGCCGACGTGCTCGGCATCCCTGCCGACGACGTGACCCAGGCCGGCCTGCTCCCCGTCGCCTACACGATCGGCACCGAGTTCCGGCCGGCCGAGCGGCTCGGAGTGGAGCGGATCGTGCATTGGAACCGCTGGTGACCCTTGCTTTCTAAATCTCTTTAGATTATTCTCGGTGGCATGCATACCGGACTCAGCGCGATCTTCCAGAACCTCGGCGACCGTTCCGCGGATCGCCAGATGATGCAGCGTGAGCTGTCGCTGATCAGCAGCGCCGAGGACCTCGGCTTCGAGTCGGTCTGGGTGCCCGAGCACCACTTCGCCGGCTACACCGTTGCGCCGAACGTGCCGCAGCTGCTGGCGTGGATCGCCTCGCGCACGACCCACATGCGCTTGGGCACGATGGTCACCGTGCTGCCGTGGCACGACCCGGTGCGCGTCGTCGAGAACTTCTCGCTGCTCGACCACCTCTCCGACGGACGAGCGATGCTCGGCATCGGTCGCGGCCTCGGCCGCAAGGAGTTCGACGGCCTGCGCCTCGATCGCGGCGAGTCGCGGCGACGGTTCACCGAGTACGCCGAGGCGGTGCTCGAAGCGCTGGAGACCGGGTACCTCGAGCACGACGGCGAGATGTACCAGCAGCCGCGCGTGGAGATCCGTCCGACGCCGTTCAAGTCGTATCGGAGCCGCACCTTCGCGTCGGCCGTGTCGCCGGCCTCGATGGACATCATGGCCAAGCTCGGCGTCGGTCTGATGGTGATCGCGCAGAAGCCGTGGGAGACCACCGAGGCCGAGCTGCGTCAGTACCGCGAGACGTTCCTGTCGATGAACGGCTACGAGGCGCCGAAGCCGATCCTCAGCGTCTTCGTCGGCGTGCACCAGGATCGGGCCGAGGCGCAGCGCATCCGCGAGGTCCACCTCCAGAACAGCATGGCGTCGATCACCGATCACTACGGCTTCGCCGACACGTCGTTCGCGCTGGTCGAGGGCTACGAGTACTACGCCAAGTTGGCGGCCAACATCGCCAAGCACGGCGAGCACTCGTTCAATGCGTTCCTCGGCGACCTGCAGGTGACCGGCACGCCCGACGAGGTCACCGAGAAGCTGCTCGACTACGCCGACCGCATCGACGCCGGTGCCGTGCTGGCGACGCTCTCGTTCGGCGACATGTCGCCCGACGAAGCGAAGCGCAACCTCGAGCTGTACGCCGCCGAGGTGCAGCCGCACCTGAAGGCGCGCGACGCCGGGGGTGATGTCGGCGTGGCGTACGGAGCCGACCTGGCGTCCGCCGTCTGACGAGTCAGCGGTCCAACCACCGCGGGTCGCGGCGCTCGGCGAACGCCGCGCCGCCCTCGCGGAAGTCGGGGTGGTGGCGTTGCATGCGCGCCAGTGCCCACGCATGCTCCTCGGCGTCCTCGCGTGGCCGTCCGAGCGACGCCCACAACCCCTGCTTCGACAGGGCTACTGCCGACGGGGATGCTCGTTCGACCAGCGCGGCCATGCGCAGCGCCTCGCCCAGGAGATCGGCAGCGGGGTAGAGCTCGTCGATCAGCCCGAGCTGATGCGCTCGTTGCGCGCTCAAACGGAACTCCTTGCCCCACATGGTCATCCGCAGCACGGTTCCCAACGGCAGACGATGAGTGAGCCCGACGTTCTCGACCGCGCCGACCATGCCGACGCTGACGTGCGTGTCGAGCAGCTCGACGTGGTCGGCAGCGACCACGACGTCGGCGTCGGCGACGAAGTGCAGACCGCCTCCCGCCACCGTGCCGTTGAGTGCGCAGATGACTGGCTTCCACACGCCGTGGTGCAGCGGCGACCAGACGATCTCCGTCGCCGCGGGCCCGTCGCCGGTGGTGGTCCCACCGGTGCTCGCCGCAGCACGCACGTCGATGCCCGTGCAGAAGTGGCGATCGCCCGCGCCGGTGATGACCGCCGCACGGATCTCCGGGTTGTCGGCGACCTCGCGCCAGATGGCGGTGATGCCGTCGCGCATCGGGACGGTCAACGAGTTGCCGGCCTGCGGGCGGTCGATCGTGATCAGCGCCGTGCGGCCGCGCCGCTCGAAGCGCAGGCCGTCCAGCGCGACACCGTTCAAGGTGCTGTTGGCCGGCCCGGAGATGGCTGCATCGGTCATCGGTGGTTCGCTCCTTGCCGGCTCGAGCCGGGTGTGTGGGCTGATGCGCTGGCGAGCAACGCGGTCGACGACGCCGGAGGGTGGTGCGACATCTGGCGGATCGCCGCCGACCATCGGTCCAGACCGCGCTCGGCGCTGAACCCGACCGCCCCGTGCACCTGATGGGAGGCGTACGCCGCGGTGAGCGCTGCGTCGGTTGCCGTGAGCCGCGCCGCGGTGGCCAGTCGGGCCGCGTCGTCGTCGCCGGCGTCGAGGTGGATGGCCGCCAGGCGCGCCAGATCGATCGCCGCGCCGAGCTCGGCCGTCGACATCGCCAGCGGGTGGGCGACGCCCTGGAAGTTGCCGATCGGCTGACCGAACTGCTGGCGGTCGCGTGCATGCACTGCGGCGAGGTCGATGACTCGCCGGCCGGCGCCGACCAGCCAGGCGGAGCGGGCGAGCTCGGCAGCGGCGACGTGGCGCGGCAGCACCTCGATGCGATCCAGCCGAGTCACGGTTGCTCGCGCCCACGGCTCGTCGGCCATCGTGTCGAACGGCTGCGCGTCGTCTGCACGCGCCACCCACCACGCACCGTCACCACTCGCGGCTCCGTCCACGTCGAGGATGACGTCGGCGGTCGACCAGGCGATGATGCCGTCGGACGCGATGCCGACGGACGTCTGCCCGGCGCCGACCTCGTCCGACCGCGATCCCAGCACACGCGTTCCGAGCACGGCTCCGATCAGCGGTCCCTGCACGCACGCCCACCCGAGGCAGTGTGCTGCGGCGAGGAGATCGGCGGTGGTGCCGCCGCCCGCGTCGGTCCCGAGCGCCAGCACGCCGAGGTCGCCGATCATCCGCCAGGCATCGGCATCGACCGGTCCGCTCCATCTGTGTCGCTCGATCGACGCCTCCAACGAACGGACCAGTTCCAGCTGGTCGTCGGTCTGTTCGAACGAGGCCTTCATCGCGCTCCCAGCTGCAGTGCTTCACGCCCGAGGATCGACAGCATCACTTCGCTCGTCCCACCGGCGATCGTCTCCATGATCGACTGGCGCCAGAGGAACGTGGGCATCGTCGCTCGGTCCATCCCTGCCGGCCCGGCGAGGTCCAGTGCTCTGCGAGGGATCCGCTGCGCCAGCCGGGTGCCGAGCAGCTTCGTCGTCGCCGCCTCGGTCACCGCCGGTTGCCCGGCGCACAGCGCTGCCAGCGTGTGCAGCGATGCCGCCTCCACCTGCAGGTACTGCGCGGTGAGGTCGACGATCGCTGTCGCCACGTCGGGACGGTCGGCGATGCCGAGCTCGGCCATGAGGTCGATGAAGTCGTGCAGGTCGCGCCGCACCCGGCCCGGCAGGAGCTGGAGGTGACGCTCGATCGCCAGAGCCTCGCGGATCATCCGCCACGCCTGGCCTTCACCCCCGACGCGTTGATCGGCGCCGACCTCCACCTCGTCGAGGTACACCTGGTTGAGACGGTGTCCGTCGATGGTCTCGATCGGCGTCACGGTGACACCGGGCAGCGACAGGTCGAGGATCAGCAGCGTCAGGCCGCGCGCCTTCTCCTCCAACGTCCCGGTGCGGCAGAGCAGCCAGAGGTGGTCGGCATGGTGCGCGTCCGACGTCCAGCACTTCTCGCCGCTGACGACGTACGTGTCGCCATGACCGACCGCTCGCGTACGCAGACCGGTGAGGTCGCTCCCGGCCTCGGGCTCGGAGTAGCCGAGCGAGAAGCACGACGTGCCGGCGGCGATGCCGGGCAGGTGTCGCGCCTGCTGCTCGGCGGACCCGTGGGCCACGAGCACGTGGGCGACGATGCCCGGTCCGAGGTCGGGTCGCGCTGCGCGGGCGTAGGCCGCGGCGTCCCAGAGGAGGTAGTCGTACACCGGCGACTTGCCACCACCGCCCCACTCGACCGGCCACGTGAGGCTCAGCCAACCGCGCTCACCCATGGCCTGGTACAGCTGGCGCGTCCGCCCGCCGCGTCCGGTGAAGAAGCCGCGTGAGCCGTCGCTGCGCTCGGCGAAGAACGCACGCACCGTCTCGTCGAAGGCCAGCTCCTCGTCGTCGAAGACGTGACTCGAGACCATGCCGTCAGAGCTCCTCGTGATCGCGCCGCAGGCCCTTGACCACCTGGTCGCGAAGGATCTCGGCGGAGCCGTCGGCGACCTGGATGCGACGAACCTGCTGCCACGCCTCGGCGAGGCCCATCTCGTTGGTGAAGCCCATCGCCCCGTGCGCCTGCACCGCGGCGTTGATGGCCCGGTCGGCCATCTCGGTGGCGAACACCTTTGCCGCCGCGAGGTCCGTCCGCCCGGACGCTCCGGCGTCGAGGCGGCGCGCGCAATCGAGCCCCAGCAGCCGGGCGGCACGGAGCTCGATCACCGACGATGCCAACCGATGCGACACCCCCTGGAACTCGATGATCGGCTTGCCGAACGCAGTGCGTTGCTCGGTGTGCTCGAATGCCTTCGCCAACGCCCATCGCGCCAGCCCGACCGAGCGGGCCGTGTTGTAGAGCCGCCCGGACGACACGCCCGACATGCCGATGCGCATGCCGTCACCGATGTTGCCGATGACGAACTCGTCGGGCACGAGCACGTCGGTGAAGCTGAGGATCGCCTCGTCGCCGCCGGCGTGGCCGAACATCGCGATCACGCTGTCGATGCGGAACCCGGGGCTCGTGGCGTCGACGAGGAAGGCGGAGACGCCGCCCTTGCGCAGCCGAGCCTGCTCCGCGTCGGTGACCGCGAACACGAGCGCGTACTCGGCGTACGGCCCGTTGGTGATCCACTGCTTGGTGCCGTTCAGCACCCACCCGCCCTCGACGCGCGTCGCGGACGTGCGCATCGTCCACGCATCGGACCCTGCGTCCGGCTCCGACATGGCGAAGCACAGCGACCAGTCGCCGTTCGCCAGCCGTGGCAGCACGTGCTCCTTGACGTGATCGGTTGCGACGGCGAGCACCTGACTCGGCCCTCGTGCCCAGTGGGCCACGGACCAGTAGCCGAGGAAGTGGTGTGGGCCGCACTCACGGAAGATCAGTTCCCAGGCGCGGAACAGCGCTTCGAACCCGAGTCCGCCGCCGCCGATCGACTCCGGTGCGAGCATCGTGTAGTAGCCCGCTTCGGCAGCGGCGTGGCGCACCGCGACGATCTGTTCGAGCACCGCGTCGCGGAAGCGACCGTCGGGGCCGAACTGCGTTCGCGCGTCGGCCAACGTCGGGTCGGCCGCATGCCGGGTCAGCGCCTCTGACCGCACGAAGGCGCGCAGGCCATCCAGCAGATCGTCGAGCACGTCGTCGACGCGATCGTGCGGATCGTTTCCCATGCGAGCCCCCTCGGTCCGCTGAACGGGCCATTTGACTGACCAACCAAACAATAGCATCGGTGGTCGCGAGGGTGAAGCCGGGCCCGAGGAGCCGACGCGGCAGTCGGGTCGGGGGTGCTGGCCTAGCCTCGCGAGCATGCTGCCGATCGTCACGCCCGAGGAGATGCGCGCGATCGATCGTGACGCGCGCCAGCCGGTGGAGGTGCTCATCGATCGAGCCGGTGGTGCGGTCGAACGTGCTGCCGTGCGAATGCTCGGGGGCACCTACGGCCGCGTCGTCGACGTCATCGTCGGTCCGGGCAACAACGGCGCCGACGGTCGGGTCGCTGCAGCTCGCCTCGCGGCTCGTGGCGTCAGCGTGCGCGTGCACGAGGCGGCGGACGTGCCCGACGTGCTCGACGCTGCCGACCTCGTCATCGACGCGGCGTACGGCACCGGGTTCCGTGGTTCGTGGTCGCCGCCCGACGTCGGGGACGTGCCCGTGCTGGCGGTGGACGTCCCTAGCGGCGTGGACGGCCTCACCGGCGACGCCGGCGGTCTCGGGTCGGTCCTGGCAGCGCAGCGCACGGTCACGTTCGCCGCACTCAAGCCCGGGCTGCTGATCCCGCCCGGCGGTGAGCTGGCGGGCAGCATCGAGGTCGCCGACATCGGGCTCGACGTGTCGCGCGCTCGCGCCCATCTCGTGCAGGCGGACGACGTCGCCGGCTGGTGGCCGCAGCGTCGCGTCGACGCGCACAAGTGGCGCGCCGCGGTGCGCGTCGTCGGCGGCAGCGCATCGATGCCCGGTGCCCCGTCGCTCGTCGCCGCCGCCGCGCTGCGCGCCGGTGCCGGCATGGTCGGGCTCTCCGTGCCGGGAGCCACCGCACTTGACGCGGCCCCGGTCGAGGCGGTGCTCCGCCCCATCCCTCGCGTCGACTGGGCCGGTGACGTGCTCGACTCGATGGAGCGCTACCACGCGCTCGTGCTCGGGCCGGGGCTCGGTCGTGAGGACGCGACTGCCGCCGCCGCGCGCCGCGTGGCGATCGCCGCGGAGGTGCCCGTGGTGATCGACGGTGACGGGCTGTTCGCGCTGGCGTGGAACTCGGAGGGCGCTGCCGCACTGCTGCGCCGGCGCGAGGGGGCGACGGTGCTCACCCCGCACGACGGTGAGTACGCGCTGCTCACCGGAGCGCCTCCCGGTGCCGACCGGATCCTTGCCGCGCGACGGCTCGCCGCCGACACGCGCGCCGTCGTGCTGCTGAAGGGAGCGGCCACCATCGTCGCCGAACCGGCCGGTGCCGTGCTCGTGGTCACCACCGGCGACGACCGCCTGGCCACCGCCGGCACCGGCGACGTGCTCACCGGGATCATCGCCGCGTTGCTCGCCTGCGGTCTCGCACCGCTCCACGCTGCCGCCGCGGGAGCGTGGTTGCACGGTGCTGCGGCTCGTCTCGGCGCCCGCCACGGCTTCGTTGCCGGCGACCTGCCGGGGCTGATCCCGCAGGCGCTCGAGGCGCTGCTGTGAGTCGATGGGCATGGGCCGAGATCGACTCGGCCGCCATCGAGCACAACGTCGGCGTGCTCCGTGCAGCGGCTGCGCCCTCCGACGTGTGGGCGGTGGTCAAGGCCGACGGCTACGGGCACGGCGCAACGGAGTCGGCGAGGGCCGCGCTGCGCGCCGGCGCGGCAGGGCTCTGCGTGGCACTGGTGCAGGAGGGCGCCTCGCTTCGAGCGGCAGGCATCGGCGCGCCCGTGCTCGTGCTCAGCGAGCAGCCACCCGACGAGCTGCCCGCCGCGGTTCGGAACGGGCTGGAGCTGACCGTCTACTCGGTGGAGCAGGTCGAGGCGATCGCCGCCGCCGGTGGTGTCGACCATCCGGTGCACCTGAAGGTCGACACCGGGATGCGTCGAGTCGGTGCCGTCGATGCCCAGGCCGCGATCGAGGTGGCCGACGCCATCGCCGCGTCGCCGTCAACGCGCCTCGCCGGTTGCTTCACCCACCTCGCCGTGGCCGATGCGCCCGACGATCCGTTCAACGCGGCCCAGCTCGACCGGTTCGACGACGTGCTCGCCCAGCTCGCAGCGGCCGGGCACCACCCGCCGGTGACGCACGCGGCCAACAGCGCCGCCGCGCTCGCCCTTCCGGCAGCGCGCCGGTCGTTCGTCCGCGCCGGCATCGCCGTCTACGGCATCGTGCCCGGTGCCGGGGTGGCATCGATGAGCACCGACCTGCGCCCGGCGCTGTCGCTTCGGGCGCGAGTCTCGTTGGTCAAGCGGGTTGCCGCAGGCGAACGGATCTCGTACGGGCTCCGTCACACCTTTGCCATCGACACGACCGTTGCCACGCTGCCGATCGGCTACGCCGACGGCGTGCCGCGCCGCTTGTTCGCCACCGGCGGTGAGGTGCTGATCGGCGGTCGTCGCCGCCCGATCGTGGGGGTGGTGACCATGGACCAGATCCTGGTCGACTGCGGCGACGACACCGTCGCGGTGGGTGACGACGCGGTGCTGATCGGCACGCAGGGTGACCAGACGATCCGTGCCGAGGAGTGGGCGGACCGCTTGGACACGATCGGCTACGAGGTCGTCTGCGGGGTGTCTTCTCGCATCGAGCGGCGGTGGTCGTAACATCGGATGCGTCCATGTTGCACGTGCGATCCACCTCTCTCGCCCACACGCACGCGTTTGCCGCCGCCCTGGCCGACGTGTCGCGTTCCGGTGACCTCGTCGTGCTCGCCGGCGAGATGGGTGCCGGCAAGACGGCGTTCGCGCAGGGCTTCGGGCGCGCGCTCGGCGTCGCCGAACCGATCACGTCGCCGACGTTCACGTTGGTCCACAGCTACCCGGCCGGTCGCATCACGCTGCACCACGCCGACATCTACCGGCTCAGCACGCACCACGAGGTTGCCGACCTCGCGCTGTCGGAGCTGCTCGAGTACGGCGGCATCGTGCTCGTCGAGTGGGGCGACGTGATCGCCTCGTCGTTCGGCGACCACGCACTGGTCCGCCTCGATCCGGTGGACGAGGACGAGGACGCTCGCGCCATCTCGATCACGGCCAGCGGCCGATCGTGGGCGGCGCGCTGGGAACGTCTCGAAGCGGCATGGGCCGGAGTCGCGCCGTGCTGATCCTCGGCATCGAGACCGCCACCCAACAGGTCAGCGTCGCCATCGGCGGGCACGAAGGCGTGCTCGGGCTGTTCGAGGTGTGTCGCGGCCGCCGTCACGCCGAGACGCTGGCACCGGCGATCGAGTTCGTGTGCACGCAGGCCGACGTCGAGCTGAGCGAGCTCGGCGCCATCGCCGTGGACATCGGGCCCGGGCTGTTCACCGGCATGCGCGTCGGCCTCGCGGCCGGCAAGGCGATGGCCCAGGCGTTGCGGCTGCCGATGATCGGGATCAGCTCGCTCGACCTGTTGGCCTTCCCCATGCGCCACAGCGGTCGCGCCGTGGCAGCCGTGATCGACGCGCGCAAGGGCGAGCTGTTCTACGCGTTCTACCGGCCGGTGCAGGGCGGCGTGCAGCGTGTCTCGGAGCCCGCAGTCGGCTCGGTCGACGACCTCGTCGCCGAGATCATCGCCACCGGCCACGACGTCGTGCTCGTCGGCGACGGTGCGCTGCGCTACCGCGAAGAGATCCTCGCCGAGGTGCACTGCGACGTGGCCGAGCAGTTCATGTCCCACCCGTCCGCTGCGCCGCTCGTGCAGCTCGCACACGCGAAGGCGCTGCGCGAGGACTGGGTGAACCCGTGGGACCTGCAGCCGATGTACCTGCGCGCGCCCGACGCACAGATCAACTGGAGCGTTCGGGAGCAAGCGCGATGAGCGTGCTGTCGCGTCTGCTCAACCGTGGCGGGGCGCCCGGTTCGCCGATCATCGTCGAGCCGATGCGCAAGCGGCACCTGCCGTTGATGATGCCCATCGAGTCGAGTGCCTATCCCCGGCCGTGGACGCAATCGGTGTTCGTCAGCGAGCTGGAGATGGCGCGCCAGGGGCAACGCACCTACCTGGTGGCTCGCCGCGGGCCGGACGTCGTCGGCTACGCCGGGCTGATGTACGTCATCGACGACGCCCACGTCAGCAACATCGCGGTCGCCCCCGAGCACCGACGCACCGGCGTCGCCACGCGGTTGATGGCCGAGCTGGCGTATGCAGCCATCGACCGCCAAGCGGTGGCGATGACGCTCGAGGTGCGCGTCAGCAACACCGGCGCGCAAGCGCTGTACCGCCAGTTCGGCTTCGTGCCGGCCGGCATCCGCCAGAAGTACTACGAGAACGTCGAGGATGCGATCGTCATGTGGTGCCACGACATCGCCGAGCCGGCGTACATCGATCGACTCGTCGAGCTGTGCCCGGAAGCGGTCAGATGAGCAGCAGTCAGACGAGTGCGGACGTGAAGGTGAACGAGTCGACGTTGGTGCTCGGCATCGAGACGAGCTGCGACGAGACCGCGGCGGCGCTCGTGATGGGCGGCGGCGACGTGATCTCCAGCGTCGTCAGCTCGCAGGTCGACCTCCACGCGCAGTACGGCGGGGTCGTCCCGGAGATCGCCAGTCGAGCCCACCTCGATCTGCTCAACCCGGTCGTCGCCCGAGCCATCGTCGAGGCAGGTGTCGGCCCCGAGCGGATCGACGCCGTGGCGTGCACCGTCGGGCCCGGTCTGATCGGCGCGCTGCTCGTCGGCGTGTCGGCGGCGAAGGCGCTGGCGCTGTGCTGGGACGTGCCGTTCATCGGGGTCAACCACCACGAGGCGCACCTCTACTCGGCGTTCCTCGAAGACCCGACGTTGGAGTTCCCGCTCGTCGTGCTGCTGGTGTCCGGTGGGCACACGATGCTGATCGAGATGCGCGGGCACGGCGACTACGGCTTGCTCGGCCAGACGATCGACGACGCCGCGGGTGAGGCGTTCGACAAGGTCGCCCGCTTCCTCGGCCTCGATTACCCGGGCGGCCCGGCCATCGACGCCGAGGCTCGTCACGGCGATCCCACCGCGATCGACTTCCCGCGAGCGATGCTCAACGACGGTCTCGACTTCAGCTTCAGCGGCTTGAAGACCTCGGTCGTCAACTACGTGCGCAAGCACGGCGACGTGTCCGCCGCCGACGTCGCCGCGTCGTTCCAGACGGCCGTGGTCGACGTGCTCGTCGCCAAGGCCCGGCGCGCTGCAGCGTCGGTCGGCGCCAAGGGCCTCGTGCTCGGTGGCGGCGTGGCCGCCAACTCGCTGCTGCGCGAGCGGTTCGTGCAGGCCTGCGACGAGGACGGTCTGCACGGCTTCCTGCCGAGCAAGGTGATGTGCACCGACAACGCGGCGATGATCGCCGCCGCCGGCTGGTACCGCCTCCGCTCCGACGGTCCCACCCGCCTCGACACCGGCGCCTACCCCAACCTCAGACTGCAGTTCAGCTAGCACCCCGGTACCGTTTCGGGGATGCGAATCGGGCCGATCGAACCTGTCGCGCCGGTGGTGCTGGCGCCGATGGCAGGGGTGACGAACGCGCCGTTTCGGGTGCTGTGCCGGCAGTTCGCTCCCGGGCTCGTCTACGTCAACGAGATGGTGATGGCCCACGCGCTGCTCCACGGCAACGCCAAGACGCTGCGGATGATCTCGTTCGCGCCGGACGAGTCGCCGCGCAGCCTGCAGCTCTACGGCAGTGATCCGGTCGTGCTCGGCGAAGCAGTTCGCCGGCTCGGCGAGGCCGGGCACGTCGACCACATCGATCTCAACTTCGGCTGCCCGGCGGCGAAGGTCACCCGCAAAGGCGGCGGTGCGGCCGTCCCGGTGAAGCCCAAGCTCCTGCGCGCCATCCTGCGCGCCGCTGTCGGCGCCGCAGCGCCCTACGGCATCCCTGTCACGGCCAAGTTCCGCAAGGGCATCGACGACTCCCTGCTCACCTTCATCCACACGGGTCGCATCGCCGCCGAAGAGGGCGTCGCCGCGATCGCGCTGCACGCCCGAACCGCGCAGCAGCACTACGCGGGCGTCGCCGACTGGCACGCGATCGGCGAGCTGAAGCAGGCCGTGCCGGAGATCCCGGTGCTCGGCAACGGCGACATCTGGGAAGCGTCCGACGCGGTGGCGATGATGCGCGAGACCGGATGCGACGGCGTCGTCGTCGGGCGCGGCTGCCTCGGCCGACCGTGGCTGTTCGCCAACCTCGTCGATGCACTCGCGGGTCGGCCAGTGGCTGCGTCGCCGCTCCTCGGTGAGGCGTGCGAGATCATGGCCCAGCACGCCCGGCTGCTCTGCGAGCACCGCGCCGGCGAGGTCGGTGCCAACGGGGCCACGAGCGAGTCGTTGGCGATGCGCGACTTCCGCAAGCACGCATCGTGGTACCTCACGGGATACCCGGTCGGCGGTGAGGTCCGCCGCCGCTTCGCCATGGTGTCGTCGTTGGCGGAGCTGGACGACCTGATCGCCGAGCTCGACCCGGCCACCGTGATCGTCGACGGCGGCGAGCGCATCCGCCGTGGCCACACCAACGGGCCGATCCGCGTCGCGCTGCCGAACGGCTACCTCGACGATCTCGACGACATCACCCCGCCCGACGACGCGCACGTGATGGCGCTGTCCGGCGGCTGAGCGCGTGACGGATCACCACCGACGGATCGTGTTGGCCAGCGCGTCGCCGCGCCGGCGCGACCTGCTCGATCAGCTCGGTCTCGAGTTCGAGGTGCGCGCCGCGGACATCGACGAGTCGGTGCGCCCAGGCGAGGAGCCGGTGCCGTACGTGCGCCGGCTCGCCGAGGAGAAGTCACGCACGATCGATGCCGGTGCCGACGCGCTGGTCATCGCAGCCGACACGACGGTCGACCTCGGTGGCGAGATCCTCGGCAAGCCGACCGACGAGTCCGATGCGCGCCGGATGCTGCGCGCCCTGTCGGCGCGCACCCACCGCGTGCACACCGGGCTCGCGGTGCGCATCGGCGACGACGTGCGCAGCGACGTCGTCACCACCCTCGTCACCTTCACGCCGCTGACCCCCGCTTCGATCGACTGGTACGTCGCCACCGGCGAACCGTTGGACAAGGCGGGGGCCTATGCGGTGCAGGGCTCGGGTGGCGTGTTCGTGCAGCGGATCCGCGGCAGCGTCAGCAACGTCATCGGTCTGCCGCTGCACTCCCTCGTGCGACTGGCGGCCGAGCTCGGCGTGCCGCTCGTCAACCCACCGCGGTGAGGTCCAACGTGGCGAGCACCGTGCCGGCGGCGTCCAGCAGCTCGGCCGTCCCGCCGTCGTCGATCAGGTAGGCGCCCGCCGCGGCCGGTCCTGGGAACGTCGCGTCCACCTCGTGGAGCGGGACCAGGATCGGGTCGCCGCCGGCCGGCGTGATCCGCAGCACGGCACCGATGATCGATCGGTCGACCACGGCGATGAGCGTGCCGATCGAGCCGTCGTCGCTCCCCGAGACGATCTGCAGGATCGGGTTCGTCGCGTCGACGTCGGTGTCCGAGGTGGTCATGCACGAGGAGTAGTTGTCGGTGTTGGCGCACGCCTGGAAACCGTCGTCGAACGAGGCCTCGACGATCCAGGTGCGCCGGTCGCCGACGTCGCCGGCGCCGACGACGAAGTTGCTGTCGTCGATCCCGAAGCCGGGCTCGAAGACGCCGGGGTCGAACGCGCTCAGGGCTTCGTCCCACTCCTCGTCGGTGGCCTCGCGCACGGACTCGGCGATCGGCAGCAGCTCATCGACGTCGTACGACCCGGTGAGCACGACCAGGTTGCCGTCCTCCTGCCACACGATCACCGCCTCGCCGCCGAGCATGTCGTCGTTGGCGCCGCCGATCGCCGGCAGGTCGTGGACCGTGAGCTCGACGAGGTCGTCGACGAAGAGCCGGAACATCGGCGCGAAGTCGGTCGGGGGCATGGGTGTGACCGTCAGGCTCAGGTTCTGGCTGAAGTCGCCATCGGGCGTGGTGTAGGCGACCGTGCTGCTGTCCGCGCCGCCGCTGAGGCTCATCGCCATCAGCGCGTCGCCGTCGACGACCTCCTCGTAGCCCTCGATCAACGCACCGTCGCGGAAGACGATCGTGCCGTCGTCGTCGATGTCGATGCTGTTGGCGATCGCCGCCAGTTCGGCGCGACCGCGATGGCGAGTCGTCAGGTCGACGTTCCATCGCTCGTCGATGGGGAACGTGACGTTCTGCATGCCGTCTGCCTCGCCGTCGTCGTAGACGTACCACGACGTGCCGTCGATGACGATCGAGTCGGCCCCCGTCTCCTCGCTGAGGAACGTGTCGTCGTACTCGGTGACCGAGATCATCACGGTGCCGCCGGTCGATGCGGTCGCTCCGGGTTCGGCGAGCAGCACCGCCGACACGGTCGGTGCCGACGGTTCGAAGCCGTCGTCACCCTGCGAACTGGCATCGAAGGCCTGGAACACGGCGAGGTCGTCGGGCAGTGCGCCGATGATCCAGTGGGGCGCGGGCGATGTCGCGCCGTCGCCGTCCTGCGCGCCTCCGTCGAACTCGACGCCGTCGCCCGACTTCGGCGGGGAACCCGGCGCCGACGAGTCGGTGTCGGAGCCGCCGGAGCCGCGGGTGATCAACCACCCGCCGACACCACCGACGGCGAGCACACCGACCAGCGCGGTTGGCAGGACCCACCGTCGACGCGGCGAGCGCGGCGCGCCGCTGTCCGCGCTGCTGCCGACCTCGTCCGGGTCGATCACCCCGAAGTCGTCATGTGCTGTCATGTCGCCCGCCCCCGGATCGTCATCGTTCGCCGCTGCCGCCAGTGTTCACCCACCGCCGGTGCTGGCCAGCACCGAGCCGTCGGGTGCCGACAGTGTCGCACTCCACGGACCGAGGTCGGTGAACGCTCCACCAGCGATCGCCCACGGCGAGCTCAACCCGTCCGATCCCGCGATCAGCACCGTCGAGGTTTCCACCCCGGACGCGGAGGTGATGGTCAGCTGCGCGTTGCTGATCCCGAGCGGGACGAAGGCGATGACGAAGGTCGCGTCCGCGGTTGCGATCACCGAGATCCCGGGGCTGGTCACCGGGATGACGCGCACTGGGCCGGACACCGCGTCGCTGACGTTGACGCTCGCGGTCGTGACATCGAGCGGCGAGACCTCCACCTGCCACGTCTCGCCGCTCGGCATCAGCCCGCTGTCGACCATCACCCCGTGGGTGATCTGCGGGTCCGGCACGGTGTCGTCGAGTGCCTCCAGCTCGCCGTCGTCAGCCACGCGAGCGCTTCCTGCGACGGTGACGAGCTCGTCGATCGGCACACGACCGGAGACGGTGATGGTGATGCCGTCGCGCTGGAAGCGCAGCACGGTGAGGTCGTCGCCGAACGGCGTGCCGAAGCGGGCGACGGTGCCGTCGCCGATGCTGACGCTGTCCTGCAGCAGCGCGTCCAGGATGGCCGCCCGCTTCTCGTCGGGGGCCGGCCCGCTGACGATGCGGATGCGGTCGAACGTGCCGGCATCGTCGGCGAACACGAGGTAGCGCTGCACGTCGATCGACCACGGGTTGGCGCCGAGCTCACCCGTCAAGCGGCCGATGAGCGTCTGCTCATCGGGGAACGACGAATCGCCGAAGTCGATCGCGGTGCCGCCTCGCGCGCCGGTGACGGTCGTGACGGCTGCCAGCGCGACCATCTCGGCGCGGTCCCAGCCGTGCGCCACCATGCTGATCCGGAACTGCTCACCGGCATCGCTGACCGCGTGGAAGACGAGCTGGTCGTCACCGTTGCGTTGCGGTTGCAGCACGGCGACGCCGTTCGGCGCGCCGAGATCGATGCGCTGCTCGCCGGTGGCTTCCAGGTCGCCGTCGTTGCGGGCGGCGACGACGAACAGCCACGCCGGATCGGTGGCGAACGTGCGGTTCAAGTCCCACAGCTCGGTCACGCCGGGTGCGCGATCGACGGCAGTCGCGGCGCCCGTGTAGGCGAGGTGGTACCCGGTCGGCGGCTCGGCGATCACCGGTCGCAGCCGTGGGTCGGTGCGGAACTGCTGCGGCAGCCCGTCCGAGTCGTCGGTCACGGGCGTGGTCGGCGGCGTCGCTTGCTTGCCGTCGTCGCCGGAGATGCCGAGCACGATCATCGTCGCCGCGAGCAGCGCGCCGACGACGAGCGGGCCGACCCAACGCCGACGGTCGGCGCTCGGAGGTGGTGACGCCGGCGGCGGCGCGTTGCGCTGCAGCGGTTCGCTGACCGAGAACACCTCGAGGATCTCGCCGCGTCCGCGTTGCTGGGGCATCACGCCACCTTCGATGTCGTGCTGGCGAGGACCGTTGCGTCGGCGGCGACGATCTCGGCCGTCCACGATGCGATGTCGCCGAACGCCACCGATGCGGTCAGCCACGGCAGCGCGGCGTCGGTGTCCGCGAGCGCGAGCTCGATCGGCGCAGCGACACCCTCGATCGTGATGCGCAGCACGGCGCCCGCCCCGCTCGTGCGCGGTGCATGCGCGATCACGAACGTCCCGGACGACACCGCCTGCACGTCGATGCCACTGCGTGCTGCGTCACCGGAGATCGCCCCACCGCCGCCATAGAGGTCGCCGAGGTGGATCGAGTACTGGTAGGACGACGCCGTGTCCGGCCCATAGGCGACGATCGACCACGCCTGCTCGCCGAGGGCGCCCTCGGCGATGTGGATCGGCGCGAGCTGCGGTCCGTCGGGCCCGACCGGGTAGTGCGCGCTGCGTTGCGCGGCTCGCCACTCGTCCGGTGTGGCGATGTGTGCGTGGTCGGCGAACGCGCGCAGCACACCGTCGTCGCTGTTGCCGGCGACGGTGATGGCCACGCCGGCGACCTCGAACGACATCACCTCGCCGGCCTGCATCATGCGTCCGGTGGATGCCGTCGCGCCGCTTGCCAGCTGCACCGTGTGATCGAGGAAGAACGCGTTGAAGCTGCGCCGAGCGTCGCTCGGTGGCGGACCGCTGGTGATCGTCACCCATCCGTCGCTGGTCCCGGGGGAGTAGGCGATCACGCTGTCGGCGCGAGCACCCCACACGGCGTTGCCGCCACCGTCGTCGCCGCCGATGCGTGACCGCAGGACGAGGTCGCGCATGAAGTCGTCGTTGGTGAAGGAGAACGCGTCGGCGCGCCCGTCGTCGTCGGCGTCGAGCATGTCGATCCCGCGAAGCACATCGACCATCGCGTCGACGCCGATCGTGCCGGTGATCGTCACGTACCACTGGTTGCCCGGAGCGAAGCTGACCGTCGGCGGCTGCCCGTCGTCCGGACGAGCTGCGTTGACGACGCCGGGCTCGTTGCCGATCAGCACCCGTCGGTCGCCGTTGAGCCACTCGCGACTACCGCTGTTCGCCATTGCCTCGACGAGGAACCACCGACCGCCGCTGATGGCGCTGTCACCCGGCCCGGCCCACAGCTCGCTGATGCCGGCGGGCCCCGGTGTGCCGAACGCCTGTTGGGCGAATGCGACCTCGTAGCCGGGCGGCGGATCGGCAACGGCGGGCAGCAGGACACCGAGGCGCGCCGGTGTCGTCGTCACCGTGGTCGTCGGCGTCGACGTGGTCGCCGACGGTTGGGCGCGTGGCTGGTCGTCGTCGTTCGTGGCGATCGCCACCCCACCGACGATCACCGCCGCGGCGATGAGCGCGGGCGCGATGCGACGTCGGCCGCTCGTGGGAGGCGTCGGCGCTGGTGGCCCCGACCCGACCCGCGGCGCGTCGATCGCGTCGATGGGGAAGACCTCCAACACGTCACGGCCGCGCGATGCCGGGCTCATGCGGCCGCCATCAACGACTCGATGTCGGAGCTCGCAGACGCGAGCACGTTGCCGTCGGCGTCGATGATCTCGGCGGTCCACAGACGGAGGTCGGAGAACGGGACCGCGGTCACCAACCAAGGGAGCGCCGCACCGGCGTCGCCCAGCGGGATCTCGACCGGAGCATCGAGCCCGATGGTCAGTCGCAACCTGCTGCCGGCATCACCACGAGGCGCGTGCGCCAGCAGGATCGTCTCGTCGCTCCAGGCGGCCACCTCGATCGACGGTCGATCGGCCGGCCCGACGATCGCGTCGGCGGTGCCGACCGCGCCGTGCATCACCGAGTAGAGCAGCGAGCCGTCCGCCATCGGGCCTCTGATGACGGCCGTCCATGCCGCGCCGTCGAGCGTGCCGGCCGAGACCTGCACGTTCACCGGTGTCGGCGTCTCGCCGTAGGTCGGCGGTTGGACTGCGCTGCCCGCGTTCGCCCACGTCTCGGTCGTTGCGACTCGAGCGTGCTCGGCGACGGCGGTGAACGACGCCTCGTCGGCGACCGGACTGGAGATGGTGACCGTGATCCCGGCGAGATCGAAGGTCATCAGCGCACCACCGAACGGCAGCGGTCCGTACGCCGCTTGGATCCCCGCGGTGCCGAGGTCGACGCGCTCGTCCAGCAGGAAGTCGATCAGCTGCTGTCGCTCCGTCGACCGGCTCCGTCCAGCGGTGACGTTGATGAAACCGTCCCACGTGTCGGGGTGGGAGAAGGTGATGCTGCTGGCGGCGTCGTCGGAGAGCGGGTGGGCGCCTCCGTCGTCGGACCCGACACGGCTGACGATGTGGAGCTCACTGGCGAACGAGGTGCTCTCGAACGCGAGCTCATCCGGGTCGCCGTCGCCGTCCGTGTCGGCGGTCGACGCGCCACCGAGGACCTCTGCCATCAGGTAGGGGTCGATGTTGCCGGTGATCATGAGGAACGTCTCGTCGTCGGCCGTCGACAGCCTGGGCAGCACGTTGGAACCTGGCGAGGGTGCGGCGAACACCGCCGATCCGGCACCGAGGCGCATCCGCCGGTCGCCGGTGAGCCAGCTCCGACCGTTGTGCGTCTGCTCCGCCGTGATCAGGAACCACGCACTGCCGTTGTTCGCTGTCGCCCCTGCCGATGCCCACAGCTCCGACACACCGTTGGTCGAGTCGTGCCCGACCGGTCGCTCCACCTGTGCGAGCCGGTAGCCAGGCGGAGCGTCGGACAGCACCGGGAGCACCTCGACGTCGCTCGAGGTCGGTGCCACGGTTGTGGCAGGCGCCGTGGTCGCCGGGGCAGTGGTGTTCGTCGCCGAGCGCTCGCTCGCGTCGTCGCTCGACACGACCACGATCGCCACGACGGCGACAGTCGTGGCGACCGCGGCGCCGGCGATCCAACGGCGGCGGGACGAACTGCGGTCGTGGTCGGGTGGTGCCGGCTTCGACGCGGCCGGACTCGACGCGCCCCCGAACGCGCTCCGTTCGTCGACGGTGAAGACCTCGAGGATCTCGCGACCGCGCGGCGGTGCCACTCAGAGCTCCGTCGCGTCGGGCGAGTCGACCGACTCGCCGAGGTCCGAGGTGGCCGTCGCCAGCACGGTCGTCCCGTCGGCGGCGATGATCTGCGCCTGCCACGGGTTGAGGTCGGTGAACGGCAGAACCGCGGCGAACCACGGCAGGGCCGGGCTGGCGTCGGTGAGCTCGACCACGATCGGCTCGGGTTCGCCGAACACCGACACCTGCAGCGTGGCCCCGGTCGCGACGTCACGAGGAGCGACGGCCATCACGAACGTTCCGGCGTCGGTCGCCTGCACCTGGATGTCGCTCTGCCGCAGCTCTCGCGGCACGAGGGCGAACAGCCACGTCGGGCCGATCTGCACCTGGCACACGTAGCCCTGCTCGGAGGGCACGTCGTACACCGAGGCGGACCACGGTTGGTTGTCGAGCGTTCCCCCGTCGAGGTGCGTCATCTCCTGCGGGCCCGGTCCCGAGCTGATGGACACGTCTGCCGCTGGGTCGTGCGCGTTCGCCCGCGCCTCGTTCCACTCGTCGATGCCGGCGATGTGCACGGTCTCGGCGACGTCGACGAGGGTCTGCAGATCCCGGTCGCCCGTCACCGTCACGTTGATGCCGGCGAGGTCGAACATCAGCTCGTTGCTGCCCGACTGGAGCTGCCCGAACCGGGCGGTGATGGCGCCACCCTGCAGTGGCACTTCCTGCGTGAGGAAGTAGTCGATGAGCGCACGGCGCGGCGCCGTCAGCGTCGGGCCGGCGGTGAGCCAGACGCCGGTGCTCGACGAGTCGGGCGGCGTGAACGAGACGTTGACGTCCTCCGGTGCGTACAGGCCGCTTCCCCCGCCGTCGGAGGTTCCCAGCCGAGTGACGAGGTGGTGGTCGCTCTCGAACCCGTCGTACCCGTAGTTCAGCTCGTCGGGGCTGCCGTCGCTGTCGGTGTCCGTCAACGTCAGCCCGTCGAGGATGCGCACCATCTCGTCGACGTCGAACGCTCCGGTGATGCGCACGTGCCACCGATCGTTGGTCGTCGCCTCGACCGACGCCAGCTGGCCGAGCTCGGGGTGAGCAACGGACGCGACACCGGCGCCGTCGCCGATGCGGACGCGCCGATCGCCGGCGAACGAGCCGAACTCGTTGCCCTGCTCCTCGCGAGCAGTGACCATGAACCACGTGCCCCCCGTGCCCGGCGACGACCACAGCTCGGTGACACCGGGTTCGAGGTCGCCGGGGAAGTTCTTCTGGGCGTAGGCGATCCCGTAGCCGGGCGGCGGATCGGCGAGCACGGGCAGCACGATGCGGGAGATCGGGCTCGTCGAGGGCGGCGCCGTCGCCGGGGCGGTGGACGCGAGCGTGGTGGGCGGCGCGGTCGAGGTGTCGTCGCCGGAGGTGATGACCGCAACGGCGCCGCCGGCGAGCGCCACGAGCGCCAGCGGAACGAACCGTCGTGCGGAGCGACGGCTGGAGCGTTGCGGCGCGGTTGCGCCGTCGGCGGCGGGTGCCGGCGCGGCAAGGCGATCGTCGGCGACCGAGAAGACCTCGAGGATCTCCTTGCCCTCACTGCGCACGAGCCGGATTCTCCCACGGAAACCGTAAACCGGCTCGTCGAGCGACGTGACGCCGCCGTTAGCACTCTCGGGTTCCGGTTGCTAACGACCCCACCGGTCTTCTAGCATTGGCACTCGAACGCGCCGACTGCTAACAGCCGGCACGGACCAATCCATCACTTGAGCCAGAGCCAACGGAGGCCTGCACCCATGACCACTCTCAAGCCGCTCGATGACCGCATCGTCGTGAAGCCCAGCGAGGCCGAGCAGACCACCGCATCCGGTCTCGTCATCCCCGACACCGCCAAGGAGAAGCCGCAGCAGGGCGAAGTCCTCGCCGTCGGCCCCGGCCGCTGGAGCGACGACAAGGGCTCGCACAGCGCGCTCGACGTCAAGGTCGGCGACACCGTCCTGTACTCCAAGTACGGCGGCACCGAAGTCACCATCGATGGCGCCGATCTGCTGATCCTCACGAGCCGCGACGTCCTCGCGATCGTGCAGAAGTGATCTGACCTCATGGCAAAGATCCTCAAATTCGACGACGAGGCTCGTCGCGCACTCGAAGCCGGGGTGAACAAGCTCGCCGACACGGTGAAGGTCACCCTCGGGCCGAAGGGGCGCAACGTCGTCCTCGACAAGAAGTTCGGCGCACCGACCATCACCAACGACGGCGTCTCCATCGCGAAGGACGTCGAGCTCGACGATCCCTTCGAGAACATGGGCGCCCAGCTGGTGAAGGAAGTCGCCACCAAGACCAACGACGTGGCCGGCGACGGCACCACGACGGCCACCGTGCTGGCCCAGGCGCTCGTGCACCTCGGCCTGCGCAACGTGGCCGCCGGCGCCAACCCGCAGGGGCTCAAGAAGGGCATCGAGAAGGCCGTTGCTGCGGCCGTCGAGAGCATCAAGAGCCAGGCCAAGGAAGTCGACGACAAGAAGGACATCGCTGCCGTCGCCACCAACTCGGCCGCCGATCCGTCGGTCGGCGAGGTCATCGCCAACGCCATCGACAAGGTCGGCAAGGACGGCGTGGTCACCGTCGAGGAGAGCAACACCTTCGGCACCGAGCTCGAGTTCACCGAGGGCATGCAGTTCGACAAGGGCTACCTGTCGCCGTACTTCGTCACCGACGCGGAGCGCCAGGAAGCCGTCCTCGACGACGCCTACATCCTCTTCCACGGCTCGAAGATCTCCACGGTGCAGGCCCTGCTGCCGGCGCTCGAAGCGGTCATGAAGAGCGGTCGCCCGCTCCTCATCATCGCCGAGGACATCGACGGCGAGGCGTTGGCCACCCTGGTGGTCAACAAGATCCGTGGCACGTTCAACTCGACGGCCGTCAAGGCCCCGGGCTTCGGCGATCGTCGCAAGGCGATGCTGCAGGACATGGCCGTGCTCACCGGTGGTCAGGTCATCAGCGAAGAGGTCGGCCTCAAGCTGGAGAACGTCACCCTCGATCTCCTCGGTCGGGCCAAGAAGGTCATCGTCACGAAGGACAACACCACCATCGTCGATGGTGCTGGCGAGAAGGACGAAGTCACCGGCCGGATCAACCAGATCAAGACCGAGATCGACAACACCGACAGCGACTGGGACCGCGAGAAGCTGCAGGAGCGTCTGGCCAAGCTGGCCGGCGGTGTTGCGGTGATCAAGGTCGGCGCTGCCACCGAGGTCGAGCTGAAGGAGCGCAAGCACCGCATCGAGGACGCCGTCTCGGCCACTCGTGCAGCGATCGAGGAAGGCGTGGTCGCCGGTGGCGGTACCGCTCTCGTTCGTGCCCGCGCTGCGGTCAAGGCCGTCGCCGACTCGCTCACGGGCGACGAGGCCACCGGTGCTCGCACCGTGTGGGAGGCGCTCACCGCGCCGGCACGGTTGATCGCCGAGAACGCCGGCCTCGAGGGCGCTGTCCTCGTGCCGCAGGTGGAAGCCGCGTCGGGCAACATCGGCCTCAACGCCGTGACCGGCGAGCTGGAGGACCTGATGGAGGCCGGGATCATCGACCCGGCCAAGGTCACTCGCGCTGCGTTGCAGAACGCTGCGTCGATCGCCGCCTTGGTGCTCACCACCGAGTGCCTCGTGGCCGACAAGCCCGAGAAGAAGCAGCCGATGCCCGCCGGCGGTGGCGGCGGCATGGGTGGCATGGGCGGCATGGGAATGATGTGACCGGAGCGGGCGTTCGAACGCCCGCCCCCCAAGCACTGCGAGTGGCCCGGCGAGCAATCGCCGGGCCCCTTGCGTTTTCAGCCCAGGACCACAGACGTCGTTCGTGAGTTTGAGTGCCACGGGCGGCCGTGAGACTCACGAAGGTTCGCAGTCCGTGAGTTTGGGTGCCAGCGGTGGCATCGAACCTCACGGATGCCGCGCGCTGGCGGGCGAGCTTCGTGAGTCTTCGGTGCGCAACGCCAACCGGAAGCTCACGAAGCGGCTCGTTCGTGAGACTGCGGAGCGCCGAGCCAACAGGAAGCTCACGGATGCGTCAGCGATGTCGCGCGACACCGTCCGCTCGTAGCGGTCAGGGCGCTCCGGTGATGGTGGGCGCCGGCAACGGGAAGCGCTGCTTCAGTGCGTTGATCGGGCCTTCGAAGCAGCGCCACGAGAGCGCGGCAAGGGCGACCGTCATGGCCAGCGCTGGGATCGCCGTGCCGGCCGGGAGGAAGTCGAACCACGAGGATGCGAAGACGAGCAACGGCAGGTGGAACAGGTACATCGCGTAGCTGATCTTGCCGAGGTACGGGAACGGCTGCAGCGCGAGGAACGAGCCGACGGCGGGCCACCGTGCGTTCCACAGCACCAGGATGAGACCGGCCACCGCCAACGCCAGCACGAAGTTCTCGAGCGCTGCGGCGACCACGCGGGCCGAGGTCCCATCGAGCTGGCGGACGAGCAGCACGGGCACGAGGACAGCCGTCGCGGCCATGCTGACCCGTCCCAGCCTTCCGCGGTCGATGCCGAGGAACGAACCGCTGGCCTGCACGATGGCTGCGGCGATGCCGATCAGGATGCAGTCGAACTGGAACGGCGACAGCAGCGTCGCCGCGGTGTTGCCGCTTGCCTCGACGATCGCCCGCCCGCCGACCGCGACGATCGCACCGACCACGCACACCCAGCTGACGACTCGCACCGAGCAGCACAGGATCAGCAGCGGAGCGAGGAGGTAGAAGTGCTCCTCCACCGACAGGGACCACAGGTGCGACAGCCCGCCGGCGTTGATGCTGCCGTCGACGGCGAACTTGACGTTGGTGGTGTACGTGGCGTTCCACCAGAACGACTCGCTGCCGCCGACCTGACGTTGCCCGCTCCACTGGAGGATCAGCAGGGCGGCGAGGAGGGCGTAGTAGACGGGGAAGATCCGCAGCGCACGACGGGCGTAGAACACCCGCAACCGCCCACCGAGCGGCACCTGTCGCGCCTTTGCCAGCTCGAGCAGCCCTCCGCCGATGAGGAAGCCGGACAGGACGAAGAAGACCTGGACGCCGAGCGCGCCGTACCCGACCACACGGCGGATGGACTCGCTCCCGTTCTGCAGCGCGTGAAAGACGAAGACGCCGAAGAAGGCGAAGAAGCGCAACCCGTCGAGCGACCGAACATGGGATGTCACCGGTCGATCGTGTCCGTCGGTCTCCGCCAACACTGCTCCCGTCGTCGCGCCCGGTCGGGCGATCCGCGGACCGTAGTGCGACCCCGCCGAGCGTCGCAATCGTCCCGCCCGCGCGACTGCCGGTCCGTGAGGTTGGGTGCCACCGGTGGCACGGAACCTCACGGATCGCGTGGGTCCGTGAGCTTGGGTGCCACCGGTGGCGCTGAGGCTCACGGATGTGCCGGCGATGTCGCGCAACATCGGTGACGCGCGGGGTGCCGGTACGATCCGGGGATGGCCACGGCGAAGCGTCCGTTCTGGATGCACCAGCTGGTGGAGTACCTCCTCGGTGGGGCGCTCCTGGCCACCGGGCTGCAGAGCCCGACGCCGGCGATGCCGAGCATCGTCGGCGGGATCATCGTCTTCCACGGGGCGATCACCAAGGGCGCGCTCGCCGCGTTCCAGTGGATCCCGCGCCGCCTGCATCGCGCCATCGACCCGGTGATCATCCTGCTCGAGATCGTCGCCGGTGTTCAGCCGGTGATCGACGTGGAGAGCGGGACCCGGCTGATCATGGTCGGCATCGCGCTCGCCCATGCGTTCGTGTGGTGGCAGAGCAGCTTCCTCGAGAAGCCGTCACGACGCGAGCGCAAGGCGACGAAAGCCGCCGAGGTCGCCGCCCGCGTCGACGCGGGCATCGCCCCGCCCCCGCTGCCTGACGACCGCAGCACCGAGATCGGCAGGACGGCCGGGCGCGTCGCCGCCAACGGCGTCAAGTTCGTCAAGCGCAAGAAGGCCGAGCGCGACCAACGTCGCTAGTCGCGGCTACGCCCGGCGGCCGACGACCGTGATCGCCGTGGTGGCTCCCAACGGGTTGAAGATCCCGAACCCGAACGTCACCGTGTCCGCGGTGGCGAACGCGAACCGGGTGCCGACGTTGCCGCCGATGCCCATCGGCCCGAGTCGTGTGACCTGCCACGTGCGGCCGTCGACGGTGTCGAGGACCCACGTGTCCGACGGCTGCTGCCGATCGACGCCGTTGGGGTTGATGCGCTGCTGCTCGGCGTTCTGCGCGTTGCTCACCTCGGCGGCGCTGAACGAGTCGAGGCGCTCGCCGGTGTCGGGATCGATCACGTCGAAGCCACCGTCCCCGGTCGGTTGGATCAGGCCGTCGCGAGGCGTCGCCCCGAAGTTGAAGCCGAGCGCCATCTCGTCGAGCACCGTCCCGCTGCCGTCGGTCAGCCGGAGGCCGCCCATCCAGTCGGTGATCGTCAGTCGCAAGCGGCCGTGGTCGAGGACCAACCCGCCCGCAGCGGCGATCTCGTCGCGCCGTGCAGAGAGCAGCACGGCAGCTCCGACCGGGCCGCTGACCAGTCGCGTCTCGACGATGCGCCACGCCGGGTCGAGCTGCAGCAGCGGATCGAGGGCGACGCCGTCCCAGGTGGTTGCGTCGACACTCGTGTACGCGACGTGCTGCAGACCGAGCGTGCCGCTCAACAGGAGCGTGCCGTTCGAGAGCGAGACGAGCGCCGGAGATTCGATTGCGGGCAGGGTGCGTTCGATCCACGCGGTGCCGTCCGGGCTCGTCCACAGCCGGGGGCCCTGCGCGGTGACCAGCAGCAGTGCGAACGAATCACCCGTCCAGATCAGCTGCGTGCTCCCCGCGTTCTCGGAGACGCCGGATGCATCGCCCGGCAACGTCGCCTCCACCCACGCGCCGCCGGCGGTGGACACGAACACTCGCGGGCGCTGCTGCAGGGTGAGCACCGAATCGGCGGACAGACCGAGATCGGCGAAGGGGATCACCTTCGTGACTTCGCCGTGGATGAGGTCCGGCGGGACCATCGAGATCGTGCCGGCGTTGTCGAGGCAGAACCACGTCGCCCCCTGGGCGCCGCCGGGCCCGAAGCTGATCGTGGTGGCCACGGGGCCGTCGGCGATGATCCCCTTCGGGTCCTGGGTCAGCTTCGACCCGGGTGGGCACGCATCCTTCAACGCGTCCTCGTCGGGCTTGTCGTAGACGGCGTAGCCGTCGGCCCTGACCTCGCCGCCAAACGGAGCGTCGACGCCGGCGGGCACGATCACCGGTGAGCCGGGGAAGCTGGACTGCACGGGGGTGAGCAGCGCGACTGCGACGCCGTTGGCGGCGGCGAGCGTCGGGGGGAGGAAGCGTGCGTTGCTGCCGAGCTGCTCCTTGATCGAGGCGACGTCGACCGGCAGTGGTTGGTCGCTCCACGTGTTGCCGCCATCGGTGCTCGTCGCTCCGATGTACTGGAAGCTGCCGCCCGCCGGCGCCGTGCCGAGCGCGTACAGCGCGTCGTCGGCGTCGCCGGACAGCGTCGTCACCCAACGATCGTCGAGCGGTGCGCCGGACGGCTGGAACTCGATGCCGTCGCCCGTGTGGAACACCTGCTGCTTGGTCGGCGCGCCGTTGATCGTCGGTGCCGTGCCGAGCGCGTAGACCGACGCGCCGTTGTGGCTGACGTCGCGGTACGAGCCGTAGCCCGAGAGCGTGCTCGTCGGCGTGACCGCGTCCCACGTGATTCCTGTCGCGCCTTCCGTCGCGGCGGGCAGATCGAACAGCAGCTGGCCCTGATCCTGCACCGACTCCAGGCGAGTGCCCGTCGGGCTCGCCGGGGCGCGGTCGCCGCGCTGGTGCTGCTTGATGAACGACACCGCAGTGACCGCCGTGCCGAGCACCGCCACGGCCGCCACCCCCACCATGATCGACGTGTTCCGACGGCGACGCGCAGCTCCGCGTTCCATGACCACCTCCACTCCGGGATCGAACGACTCGAACTGCCGCGCCTCGGCGGCCAGCTCCTGACGGACCCGCGTGCCCAGCGGACGCGGTGTGTGATCCGGTTCCATCACGCCTCCTCCGGTGTGCGCGGGCGCAGCTCCACCGACAGCTGGCGCAGGGCGCGGTGCAGTCGGCTCTTCACCGTGCCCGGTCGGACGCCGAGCGCTCGGGCCGTCTCCAGCTCGCTCAGCTCGAGGAAGAACCGGCACACGACGACGGCACGTCGATCGAGGTCGAGCTGGCCGATCGCAGCCATCAGCTTCGGGTCGGCCGGTTCGATCGAGCCGAGCGAGATCTGGTGGAGCGTGCGTCGCGGTCCGAGGCGCCGGCGCAGCGCGCTGTTGGCCCAGTTCAACCCGACCCGGTAGACCCAGCCGGCCGGGTTGTCGAGCAGCTGCACGGTTCGCCAGCGCGCGTAGGCCCGAGCCATCGCTTCGTCGGCGGCCTCGTTGGCCAGATCGTTGTCGCGCAGGGTCAGCGCCAGCGCCTTGGCGACCTGCGTGCGGGTGCGCTCGTAGAACCCCTCGAAGGAAGGGTTCGCTGCCACGACCGTCACCGGATCGGCCGTGCGCCGGGCCGAGTTGCCTCGAGCCATCACGCTGTCCACAGCAGGCAGACTCCCCAGACGGCGCATCGGTTCCCGATTCACGATGCGCCGATCAGCGCGTCGGCCTCCTGGTCGCGACCCTGTTCGCGGTACAGGCGGACGAGGTTGCTGCGCGGCCCCGGGTCGTGTGGAGCGAGATCCATCGCCGTCAGCCATGCCCGCTCGGCCGTCAGTTCGTCGCCGACGCGCACGGCGGCGGTGCCGTACAGCAGTTGCAGGGCGGCGTTGTTGCGATCGTGGGCGACCAACCCGGCGAGGTAGGTGACGGCTCGCGCCGGATCCTGCGCCGTCAACCGCTGCGCCTGCTGCAGCTCGACGATCGGATCATGTGGCGACCACGCCAGAGCGTCGTCGATGGCGCGCCCCCGTTCGGCCTCGTCGTCGGTCACTGACGCGAGCAGGAGACGCAGGCGCAGCTCGTCGGGACGGAGATCGACCGCGTGCCGCGCCGCTCGGGAAGCGTCGGCGCTGTTCGTTGCGCTCACCGCGTCGCGCGCGGCGCGGTCGGCCAGCACGTCGCGCGCTCCCCACCACAGGGCGACGATGCCGATGACGCCGGCCAGTGATGCGCCAGCCGCTCGCCCGACCCGCGGCCACGGATGGGCGAGCGTCAACGCCGGCGCCTCGGCGAGGACCAACGAGCCGAACAGCAGGAACGCGATCGGCTCCACCTCCGCCAGCGGGAACAGGAACTGCTGCTGGATCAGGTACGCAACCAGTGCCAGCGCAGCGGCACGATCGGCTCGCCCGAGCCGCCGTCGCCGCATCGTCACGACGCCGATGCCGATGAACCCGACGTACAGCACCGCAGCGGGCACGCCGCCTGCCAGGGCGATGTCCAGCACCCCGTTGTGTGCCCGGTCGGGGAGCGGCGATCGGCCGTGAGCTCGTTCGTAGTCGGGGTCGACGCCGTCGGCGAAGGCGATGCGATATCCCTCCGGTCCGGCGCCGAGCAACAGGTGATCGGCCAGCGCAGCGGTACCGACGCGCCACTCGTCGACGCGGTTCGCTCCGCCGGGCGACTCGCGGTTCATCGCCGATCCGACTCGTGTGCCGACCGGCGTGGTGGCCGCCGCGGCGATCGTCACGAGCAGAGCTGCCGTCGCGGCGAACCAGGTCGCCCGCCGGCGCCTGCCGCGCACGAGCGCCCACCCGCCGACGGCCGCCAGTGCGACCCACGCGCCGCGCGTGCCCGACCCGACGACACCGAACAGGGCGCTCCCGGCCGCCACTCCGCCGACACGTCGCCAGGCCACGGCGCGCGACGCGTCCAGTGCGACGCTCGCGGCCACCGGCGCGATCAGGACGCAGGCTGCGCCGAGGTAGGCGGCCGACCCGAACGTGCCGGTCAACCGCTCGGTGCCGGCGGCCACGACGGGATGCCCGAACGCGTCGGCCACGAGCACCGGCGCCAGCCCGACCCCGGCCACGACCAGCCCATCGACCACCGCGCGACGGCGCGCGCCGGCAAGGAACAGCACCGCGCAGCACAGCCACAGCAACCAGCCGGCGTGGCGCTCCGGCAACCCGAGCCAGGCGAACCGTGGATCGGCGCCGCGCCACGCGGCGAGTGCCATCCAGGCGAGCAGCCCGGCCAGCAGTCCGCCGATCAGCCGACCGGGGCGCCGCCACGTGCCCGTCCACGACGCAGCGGCAGCGACCGTCGCCGTGCCGACCGTCGCCACGGCCCACTTCACCGGAGCGAACGAGTACCAGCCGAGCGGATCGAACCCCAGCACGAGGGCGGCCGTGGTCGCGGCCGCGGCGACGTCTGTCGCTCCCCACACCCCTTCGGTTCGCCGCACGGCCGGCACGATACGGCGCTCGGGGTTGTCGGTGGCCGCGTCGGTAGCCTGGTGACATGTCGTTCGAGCCCCCCGCCCCCGATCTGCAGAAGCTCATCAGCGCATGGGACGAGTGGGAGCGCGGCGAGGAGACGCCGGGCCGGGTGCTGGCCAACATGAAGACCGCCGGCCTGCCCCAGGTGCTTCGTCAGCTCGCCGACAGCGGCTGGCTCCCCACGTCGTGAGCCGGCCCGGCTGACATGAGCCGGCGGGCAGGCGGACAGCAGTTCATCCCTCGCCCCGACGCGTGGCGCGCCGGCGCCGACGCGCCCTGGTCGCGCGCGCCGGTGCAGGCGATCACCGTCGCCGAGGTTGCTGCAGCGATCGTTCGCCGGCCCGCGCCTCCCGAGCCGTTGTCGCCCTTCGCCGACCATCGGCCGTCCGCAGTGATGCTCGTGCTGGCAGACGGCGACGACGGCGCCGAGGTGCTGCTGACGCGGCGGTCGATGAACCTCTCGTCGCATCGGGGCGAGGTGAGCTTCCCCGGCGGGCGCGTCGAGCCCGGTGAGACGTACGAACAGGCGGCGCTGCGCGAGACGCTGGAGGAGGTCGATCTGCCGAGCGAGCGGATCCAGGTCGTCGGACGGCTCGACAGCCTGTCGACCCTCGTCAGCCAGAGCTTCATCGTCCCGGTCGTCGGCAGCATCGACGGCAACCCCGACGCTCGCCCGCCGCTGCGAGCCGCGGCGGGCGAGGTCGACCGGATCTTCTGGGTGCCGCTCACGGATCTGGCCCGTGCCGACACCTATCGGGAGGAGTGGTGGGGCACACCGCCGGACGACCGCGCCATCCACTTCTTCGAGCTCGATGACGAGACCGTGTGGGGTGCGACGGCGAGGGTGCTCCGCCAGCTGCTCGAGCTGACGTTCGAAGCGGGCGACGAGTAGTCGTCAGGGCCCGCCGAAGGCGCGCACTGCCGCGTAGAACGTGGCCGCCCACGCGTAGCAACTCGGTTGGTCCCACAGATGCCGGTTGCGACAGTGGGCCTTCATGTCAGCCAGCAGCTGCTGGTCGACGCGTCGACGCGTCGTGCCGTTCCAGTAGGTGTGGCCGGTGCCGGATCGCGACTCCAGCCGCTGCAGGTTGCGGTAGCCGAAGTCGTGCCGGCGGCACGCGTCGCGGAAGTCGAAGGTGCGGCCGGTGGAGCCGACCATCGGTGCCGAGCACAGATCGGTGGACCAGTCGTACCAGCGGTCGGCCGGCGCACCGGCGATGCGGACGAACTCGCGCAGCGGGACGTCGAACACCATCCGGTTGATGTAGGCCAGATCGCCGGCGGGTGTGTGCGTGGAGCCGGCGAACACCGGCGATGCGACGGTCAGGACGCTCGTGACCGCGACGAGCACCCGGAGAACGTGTCTCATGAATGCTCCCTTTGTTGTGGGAGCGCCGAGTCAACCGACCGCGAGGCGTTGCAGCAACGACCACGCCGCGGCGACGTGGCGTTGCTCGGTCAACCGCGCCCCGATCGAGACGCGCAGCGCGACCTGGCCGTCCAGCACGGTGCGGGTGAACAGGGCCTCACCCGTGGCGTTGGCCGCCTCGATCAACGCGTCGGTGGCCTGGTCACCGGCCGCGAGCCGGATGCAGAGCAGGTTCAGCGGGTGTGGGGCGACGATCTCGAAACGTGGGTCCTCGGCCACCCAGCCGGCCAGCTCCTGGGTCAGCTCGACGTGGCGCCGGATCATCGCGACGGTCGCGCCCGAGCCGTCGGCGCGCAGCGTGAACCAGATCTTGAGCGCTCGGAAGCGGCGACCCAGCGGGATCTGCCAGTCGCGATAGTCGATGGCCGCGCCGGTCTCTGCCGCAGCCGAGCGCAGGTACTCGGGCAGGATGCTCAGCGCACCCAGCAGCGCGGTCCGGTCGGCTGTGTAGAAGAGGTCGCAGTCGAAGTTGACGCCCATCCACTTGTGCGGGTTCGTGCAGTAGCTGTCGGCCAGCTCGAGACCATCGTTGATCCAGCGATGCTCGTCGGCCAACGCGCCGATGCCGCTCATCGCTGCGTCGACGTGCAACCAGAGACCTTCGCGCTGTGCGATCGCCCCGATCTCGGGAACTGGGTCGAACGCCATCGAGCTGGTCGTACCGCGAGTCGCACAGATCCAGAACGGCACGAGCCCGGCGGCTCGATCAGCCGCGATCATCTCCGCCAGCGCGTCGGCGCGCATCGCATACGACTCGTCGTGCGGCACGATGCGCGTCTGACTGGTGCCGATCCCGGCGATGCGCAGTCCCTTCTCGATGCTCGAGTGCGCCTGTGATGTTGCATATGCAACAAGAGCAGTCGTGTCGCCGGTGGTGTTCACCGCACCGCCGGTGATCCGCCACCGCGCAGCGAGGATCGAGGCAAGCGTCGCCTCGCTCGCAGACCCGTGGATCACCCCGCCACCAGTCGCGCTCGTGCTGCGGAACCGCTCGGGCAACCCGAGCAGCTCCTGCATCCAGTCCAGCATCAGCGTCTCCACCTCGGTGCACGCCGGACTCGTCACCCAGCTCATGCCCTGCACGCCGAGGCCGGCGGCAACGAGCTCGCCGAGGATGGCGGGGTAGCTGGAGTTGCCGGGGAAGTAGGCGAAGAAGCTCGGGTGCTGCCAGTGCGTGAGGCCGGGCACGACGACGCGGTCGAGGTCGGCGAGCACGTCGGCGAACGGTTCCGGCGCCGTGGGCGGGTGCTCCGGCAGCTGCCCACGCACGTCGCCCGGCTGCACCGAGGAGGCCACCGGGAAGCGTTCGATCCCTTCCAGGTACTCGGCGATCCAGTCGATCAGGGCGTGGCCGTTGCTGCGGAATTCCTCGGGAGTCACGGCCGCAGAGGGTACCGGTCGGTCAGGTCGCGGCTTGTTCGCCGAGCCACCGCTGGTGCGTGGTGATGACCTGGTTCCAGAGCCGGTCCTTCGCCGCGTCCTCGACGCCGTCGTAGGTCAGCCCGAACTCCTCCGCGATCAGATCGAACCAGTCGGCGCGCTGATCCACCATCGTCGGCTCGCCTCGTTCGTCGCCGATCCGCGTCAACGCGCAGCCGCGGATGATCGTCGCGCCGTGCTCGTCGCGACGTTGCGCGGTGACGGTCTTGACGAACCCGGAGTCCGGTGACGTGCTGAGGACGACGTTGCGCGCAGCGAAGGCCTCGTGCGTCACGGCCGGGTTGCGGAAGACCATGCCGACGAAGGAGCCCTTCGGATCGTGGCGGAAGCCCCAGTCGCCGACACCCTCCGTCCGGTACAGCTCGTAGCGGAAGTGGTCGCTGTCGTGCGTGCCGTCGCCCAGCGGCAACGCCGAGGTCGGACCGTCGCCCAGCCCGGCATCCACGTACCACCGACCTTCCGGGTTGTCGTCGGATGGCAGTCCACCGACGGTCAGCACGAGGTGGTTCGTCATCGCCTCGTCGGCCGGCCCGTCGGGCCCGTGCACGCCACCGACGTGTCGCGACACCGAGTAGCCCAGTGCGTCGAGCACCTCCGCGAGTGCACCGTTGAGGTGGAAGCAGTACCCGCCGCGGCGATGCCGGGCGATCCGCTCCAGCGCCGCGCCGGGTTCGGTGGTCCACGCCTCGCCGAGGTGGATCCACGTCGTCTCGTAGGGGATCGTCGCCAGCTGGGCGTGCATGATCCGTTGCAGCGCTTCGACAGACGGCGGCTCCCGATCGAGCCCCAGCCGGGCGAGGAACAGGTCGACGAGATCCGAGGCCGCATCCACGAGCCGTGCGGGATCACTCATATATCGATTCTTCTTCGTCGGAGTACAACATGCCAACAAGTCTGATCGGTGACCTGCGTCATCTTCTTACACTGCGTGGGTGTTCGTCCCCGTGCTGTCAGCCCACTGATGATTCACTCGCAACCAACGTGGACCGCCGCCTCCAATCGCTCGATTCCGGCTGAGCTCACAGCTGTTCGTTGGCCCGACGGCACTGTCGAGTGTCGATTCAGACTTCTCCACCCTGCGGGGTCGTTGCTGGCGGTCGATGGTGACGTCGGAATCGTCCTCTCGGCGCCCGAAGCAATGTGCACCACTTGCTCAAATGCCTGCGACAGCTGACGCTGCGCGAGCGACTACTACATTGTGACGTAGTAGGGCGTTTTGCGCTTTCGACGTCCGTCGAAAACCTGCACGATCAAGTCGTGAGTCCGTCGAACCCGAGGGTCGGTCGTCGATTGGGACCTTTACCCTGGGGGGGTATACTCAAGCTCAAGAGGAGGCGCCTGTGAACCACGAAGACAACCATCCCGCCAACGCCACCGATGAGTCGACCGCAGACAACGAACATGATGTGACGCACTCGTCGGCGTCCGTTGGACAGCGACATGAGGGGCGCCACGCTCACGGCGGGCGGAGACCTCCTGAGGATCATGCAGGTCATGACAAGCACGCCGGCCACGATCCGGAGACGTTTCGCCGACGGTTCTGGCTGACTCTCGCGCTCACGATTCCGCTCGTCGCCACCAGCCACATGTTGATGGAGTGGCTCGGATACTCAGTCCATCTGCCGTTGATGGGTTGGTTCGGCCCCGTGCTTGGGTCCATCGTGTTCTGGTGGGGCGGCTGGCCGTTCCTCGCCGGTGGTGTCACCGAGGTCCGCGACCGCCAGCCAGGGATGATGCTGCTGATCACGATGGCGATCAGCGTGGCGTACCTCGCATCGATGGCGACAAGTCTCGACTGGCTCGAACTCGAGTTCTGGTGGGAACTGGCAGCGCTCGTCACCATCATGCTGCTCGGCCATTGGCAGGAGATGAAGGCGATCGGTCAGGCGCAGAACGCGCTCGTTGCGCTTGCCGCGCTGCTGCCCGACGAGGCCGATCTGGTTGATGGCGAGACCATCCGTGCGATCCCAGCATCCGCATTGAAGATCGGCGACGTGGCGTTGGTGCGCCCGGGTGCGCGTATCCCCGCTGACGGAACGATCGTCGACGGCGTGGCCGAGATCGACGAGTCGATGATTACGGGCGAGTCGAAGCCGGTCCATCGCGCCGTTGGTGACCGGGTCGTGGCTGGCACGGTGTCGACGGACAGCTCGATCAGCGTTCGTGTCGATGCCGTCGGCGATGACACAGCACTCGCGGGCATCCAGCGCCTCGTTGCCGATGCCCAGGCCAGTCAGAGTCGCGCACAGGTGCTCGCTGACCGGTTCGCCGCCTGGTTGTTCTACGTCGCGGTCGCTGCCGGCGTCCTCACGTTTCTTGTCTGGTGGGCGATTGGCGATGTCAACACTGCGATCACGAGCACCGTCACCGTCTTGGTCATCGCGTGCCCCCACGCCCTCGGGTTGGCGATCCCACTCGTTGTCGCACTGTCGACGGCTGTATCCGCCAAAGCAGGGATCCTGGTCAAGGACCGACTGGCCCTCGAGCGGATGCGATCGATCGACACCGTCCTGTTCGACAAGACGGGCACGCTCACCAAGGGTGCGCACGCTGTGACCGGCGTCGCCGGGGTCAACCACTTTGACAACGATCGAGTGCTCCGCGTCTCGGCGGCTGTTGAGGCCGAAAGCGAGCACCCGCTTGCCCGAGCGATCGTTGCGGCCGCCGGAAGACACGACGGGCCAAAGGCGGCCAACTTCCGGGCGGTCACCGGACGCGGCGTGACTGCCCACGTCGGCGGTGTGACATACGCCATCGGTGGCCCAGCTCTGCTCCGCCAACGCCACCTCGACGTCCCCGAAGTACTCCGTAACAGCGTCGACGGATGGGAGCGACGCGGAGCCACCGTGCTCTTTCTCGCGAACGCGAAGGAGGTCGTTGGTGCCATGGCGCTCGAAGACGAGATACGGCCGGAGGCGCGGCAAGCCGTCTCCGATCTGCGACAGATGGGCGTCGACGTTGCCATGATCACTGGCGATGCGCGCCAGGTCGCCGACGCTGTTGGCCTCGACCTCGGCATCACCAACGTGTTCGCTGAAGTCCTCCCGGAGGACAAGGATCAGGCCGTGGCCGAGCTCCAGCGGCAAGGATTGACGGTTGCCATGGTCGGCGACGGCGTCAACGATGCTCCGGCCCTCGCCCGCGCCGACGTCGGGCTGGCGATCGGCGCCGGAACGGACGTGGCCATCGAGTCAGCCGGGGTGGTTCTCGCTGCGAGCGACCCACGGGGCGTCGCGAGCGTCATCCGCCTTTCGCGGGCCAGCTATCGAAAGATGATCCAGAACCTGGCATGGGCGGCGGGCTACAACATCGTCGCCATCCCGCTCGCCGCTGGAACCTTCGCTTGGGCCGGGATCACGCTGTCTCCAGCGATCGGTGCTGTCCTGATGAGCCTGTCCACCATCGTCGTGGCCCTCAACGCTCAACTTCTCCGCCGCCTTCAGCTCAGGCCCGACACCGTCGAGTCGCCTTGATGTCGGGGGCCCCTCAACCGATGAGGAGCGTCTCCAGGGTCGACATGTAGTTCGTCGACTCGGCGACGATGCTCGATGCGAGGGAAAGCGTGGCTTGGTCGGTCCCGTCAGCCCGTTCCGACTGCGCGATCTCGATTGCGCCGTGGAGATGACGAATCGTCAGGACGAGCCAAGTTCGGTCGAAATCAGGCCCTGACAGCTCGCCAAGTTGATGGAGTTCCTCAGGGCTGAGCATGCCACCGATGTAAACGAGGTCGCCCGTATCGGAGTCGCTTGGTAGGACTCGGGCGCTGCTCAGCCAGTTGCGCAGCAACTGCGCTTGACCGGTCCCAGTGGCCAGGAGTTGGGCGGCGGCCTCAGCGATCGCCGGTGATGCTCGTCGTCCCGCATCGGATGCGAGTTCGGCAAGCTCGATCGTCTGTCGGTGATGACGTTCCATATAGACCGCGAACGTTCGGTCTGGCAGGCTCGGCCACTCCGTCGTCGTCGCAACTGGCAGACGGGCGGCAGCCGGCGGTCGCGGTGAACCACAGCCCACAATGATGACCGCAACGCTCGCGATGGCCGACCACCGACGAGCGGGTCGATCCATCAGCAGTACCTTCGGACTGTCGGGTACGGGTTGACGGCTGCTCCGCCGCCCGGGTGGATCTCGAAGTGCAAGTGGTTGGCGGTGGTGTTGCCGGTGGCTCCGACGTACCCGATCACCTCGCCGGCGCTCACCGCACGCGAGCTGCCCTCCCACGCCGACAGATGTGCGTAGTAGTACTTGTTGCCGTCGGACCCAGTGAGCCAGATCGCGTTGCCACCGAGCTTGTTCGTCTTCATCGTCACAGAGCCCGAGACCACGGCGACGAGCGGCGTCCCGTGCGGGCTCATCATGTCGACGCCCTCGTGTTTTCGCCCGCCGGAACGCGGATCGCCCCAGGTGTCGCCGAACGCATTCGGTCCAGCAACGGGGCAGCGCCAGCCTCCGCCGGCGACCACGGGCGAGGGCGCAGCGGCAGCAGACGCTGGGGCGGGGGTGGGCGCCGGAGCAGCGGTCGACGCAGGAACGCCCGACGATGGTGCAGGTAGCGGGGCAAACGCCGGAGGCGGCTGGGTTGTGCCACCACCGCGAGCGGGCAGGGCTGCCGCGGTCGGTGCCTTCTGCTCCTCTTGTTGCGCAGCCTTGGCCGCGAGCTCGGCGCGACGTTCGGCAACCTTGGACTCGTAGACACGTCGAATCGCGTCGTTCGTCAGTTGCTGCTGCAGTGTCTCGAGGTCGCCGAGCTGCTGCTCGAGTGCCGTTCGATCGGCGTTCAGCTGTTGGATGGTGGCGTCGTTCTCCCTCCGCAGCTCGCGAGCTCGCTCGGACTGGTGCAGCAGGCTGGTGCGCAGGGAATCGAGCTCGTCGAGGTTGTCTGCCCCGACGTCTAAGGCGACCTCGGTGAGGAACTGGCGTTCGATGGCCAACGATGGGTCCGGCGCGAACACCAACAGCGTGCTTTCGCTGGACGCCCGGACATACCGGTCGATGGCCCGGTCGACGAGCTGGGCCTCCAGCCCGTCGATCTGCCCGGCAATGTCGGCGGTCTCCGATTCTGCGGCGAGGATCTCGGCCACCAGATCTTCGGCTCGTTGCGAGGCCTGTGCCCATCGCTGCGCAAGTCCATCGGCGCGGTCTTGCTGGCGCACGATCTCAGCGGCGACGTCCTCAGGGGTTTGGTCGCGTGCGGCGAAGACCGGTGCTCCGCCCGGTACGGCAAGGGCGAGCGAAACGCCGACGGCAACCACCAGGGTTCCGCGTCGTCCTCGATGTTTCATTTCCATGACGGGCACAGCGTAACTTCTACAGCGTGTCGTAACAAACGAACGGACCTCGCCGCTTACAAGATGCGCCGGATCGTGACGATGTTCGCGGATGGGATGGGGCCGACCCGGACGGTTTGGCCAGTGCCGATGGCCTGGATCCACGTCGTTGCGCTGAGGGCGATGCCGACGTGGCCGATCTGCGTCCGATCGGTGGACGACGTCAGCAGGATCAGGTCTCCGGCGATGATCGGGCCGAGGGTCAGATCGACCGGTCGACCGACCGCTGCCAAGGCCCGGCTCTGATGTGGGAGCACCATGCCGATCACTCGGTACGCAGCCACGACGAGGCCGGAGCAGTCGTAGCTGTCGGGGCCAGCGGCGAAGTACTTGTACGGCTTTCCGATCTGATCCTGCAGGAACGAAGTCAGACGTTCGTGCGCTGTCAGCCCAGCCACTGGTGCCGGCACCGCAATCGGCCCGGCAACGGGCGGCGAAGCGGGTGGTTTGGGAACACGGATCGTCTGACCCGGGTGGATCACCGTCGTCGCCGAGAATCCGTTGAGGGTGCGCAGTGTCCGAACGTCGGTGCGGGCCCGTTTCGCGATTCCGATCATCGTGTCGCCCTGCCTGACCACGTACGGATCGGAGGCGCCGTTCGCAGTCGGACGCGAGACCAAATGTGACGAAGGGACGATCAGTTCATCGCCAGGCTGGATCACGGATCTGATCGTCAATCCGTTCGCGCTGAGGAGGGCGTCGAGGGTGACATCGAGCCGATTCGCGATCGCCGACAGGCTGTCGCCGCGCCGAACCACGTAGGTCGAAGCCGTGCCGTCGACCGGACGATCGGCAAAAGCGGTCGTCGTGAAGGTGCTGATTGACACGATCAGGGCGATGGCAAGGAAGGTGGCGTTGAAACGAGCACTCATGCCCGAACAGATCGGCTACACCGTGTAGGACCTTGACTGTTTCTTGAGCATTTTCTGCGCGGCAGCTCAGCCGAGCATGGAGGTCATCTGGTCGATCTCTGCCTGCTGAGCGGTGATGATGTCGGCTGCCAAACCGAGTGCATCAGCGCTGGAGCCGTTTGCCTTCTCGGTCTGGGCCATGTCGATCGCACCTTGATGGTGTTCGATCATCATGGTCAGCCACATCGAGTCGAAGTCTGCGCCGGTCAAGTTGCGAAGAGCGGCCATGTCTTCGTCCGACATCATGCCGGTCATGCCGCCCATGTTGTGCCCGTCGGTGGTGCCCATCATCTCCTGGCCCCACGTCGACAGCCAGCCAGTCATCATCTCGATCTCGGGATCCTGAGCTGCCTTGATCTTTGTCGCTAGATCGGTTAACGCGACGCTCGCGGCGCGAGCCGGGTCGAGCGCTATGTCGGCCATGTCGACGGCCTGCTGGTGGTGCGGGATCATCCCTTGCGCGAACGCTACGTCAGCGTCGTTGAAGTCACTGGTCCCTGGCGATCCCGTCGTGACGGCGGGTGCCTGGGTGCCCATGTCCATGGACGAATGAGATGGGTCGCTCCCGCAGGCTGTGAGCACGACCGACAAGGCGACGGCGGACATCAGACTGGCTCGGTTCATCTTCACAACGATCTCCTCGTAACATAAATCGGTCGACTTGCCCAACCGAACAACTACACTGTGTAGAAGTGTACCGGTTGATCGTCTGCAACGCTCGTCAGATTGACATGAGGTGATGATGTCGAAGCGACCCGATGGAACCCTTGAACACGATGTGCTCTCCGTGCTGTGGGCTGCGGAAGGCCCGCTGCAACCCGGCGACGTGAAGGACAGATTGCCGTATGCACTTGCTTACACGAGCGTCGCAACGGTGCTCGGTCGGCTGCACACGAAGGGATTGGTGCAACGTGTGGCAGCCGGTCGAGCCTTCGCGTATGCCGCCGTCGTGAAGGAGTCGGAGCTTGCAGTCCAGCGGATGAACGATGTTCTCGCCGGCGCCAGCGACCGGGGCGCAGTTCTTGCTGGCTTCGTCGGCAAGTTGTCGAAACGAGACGTCAAGCTGCTTCGCGCGCGGTTGGAGCAGGGCGAGCGCTGATGCGACTGTCGCTGCTTGCGCCGCTTGCCGCGGCGCTCATTTTGGCATGCACGGTGACCGCGGTGCATCGTCGGCTCCGTCCTGTCGTCGCGGCTCGTGTGACGCTGGCGACGATCGCTGTCGTGGTGATCGCTGCCGTGCCGACGCTTTGGCTGATCAGCATTGGGTTCATCGCACACACGCCGTTGCTCGGTCGCGGCTTTCGCTGGTGCGCTGAGACCTTCGGCGTGCACCGTCGCGTTCCGACGTGGGCGGGACTTTCCGCGTGCTTGTTTTCGGCAGTTGGGCTTGCACGAGGCGCGCGGGCGTTGCGTTTGCATCGCCGCCTCCGTGGCGGCAGCAGCACGATCGAGGTTGCCGAACACGCCACGCCGTTCGCATACACGATGCCCGGCGCCACGGGCGACATCGTTATCTCGACCGGACTCCTCGCGATTCTCGAACCGGAGGAACAGAGTGTGGTCATCGCTCACGAACGTGCCCACGCGCTCCACCGTCACGATCGGTTTCTTCTGGCATGTCGAATGGCGGAGCTGCTCGTGCCGCTCTTGCGGCCGCTGTGTCGTCGGCTGACGTTCTCGCTCGAGCGGTGGGCGGATGAAGCGGCAGTGGCTGCATGCGGTGACCGGCAACTCGTCGCCCGCACGCTCGGCAAGGTTGCGCTCACGCGGACTACACCCGCCTCAGCGATGGCCTTCGCCGGGCTCGGGGTCGCGGGACGCGTAGACGCTCTGCTCGCCGCCTCCCCGCAACGCTCTCGCCCCCTGCTTGTCACGATGCTCGTTGTGGGCTCGATCGCCGTCGCCGGGTTTGGCGCAATGCAGCTGCACCACCTTGCTTCGATCATCGTGACGCTCTGCCCGGACTGAACTCCTACACTTTGTAGTAATGTTCGGCGGTGCTTGCAATCGGAGGGCTCGTTCGGCGGCTGCGAAAGTCCGGTGGAAGAAAGGTCGTCGTATCGCTGGTAGTGCTCGTCGCCATCGTGTTCTCGATCACCCGCCACTCGTCGCCGACGTCGTTCGTGGCCGAGGGCGCACCGATCGCTGTCCCCCGAGCAGGCGATATGCGTACGGTTTCGGAGGAGGAGTTCGAGGGGATCCTGGTCGGGCTAAGGGGCAAGCCCGTGATCGTCAACGTTTGGGCGTCGTGGTGCTCGCCCTGCCGAACCGAGACCCCGCTCCTCGAGCGGGCGTGGCGACTACACGGCGACAGCGTCGTCATCCTCGGCGTCGCATCAAAAGATGTTCGCTCGAGCGCGGGGGCATTCATAGAGGAGTTCGGCGTGACCTACTCAACACTCTTTGACGACAGCGGCGCCATCCGCTCGGCCCTCGGCGTTCGAGGCTTCCCGACGACGTACATCTTCAACGCCAAAGGGGAGTTGCAGTCGACGATCGTTGGCGGGCTCACTGAGCAGCGTCTCGCCGCCGTGCTCGAGGATCTCCGGTTGTGATCGACGCTGGTCTGCTCGTGTCGCTTGCACTGGTAGTAGCAGTTCCTTCGGTGTTCGTCCCTCGGAACCGGTCTGCGGCCATCGCAAACGGTGTTGTCGATGTCGCCCTCGGGGCGGCGGTGTTCGGTCTGTTCGTCGGGCGCGCGGCAGCTCTCGTCATCGATGACCCCGGCTCGCTCCGACACCTGTCAGATTTCATCGTCATTCGAAGTGGTGTCGAGTTCTGGCCGGGGCTCGTCGCCGGCGTGGCCTGGCTATGGTTCGGCGTCCGCCGCGATCGCGTTCGCTTGATCGATCGCCTTGCTGCGCTGACCCCGACGATGGTGATGGCGTGGGCGGTGTACGAGGGAACGTGCGTAATCCGCGACGGCTGTGCAGGCCCGCTCACGTCGTTTGGACTCGCCCCAAGCGGCCTGCACCACTCGCAGTTCCCTGTCGGCTTGGCTGTCGCGGCTGGTGGGCTCCTGCTCTCGAGCAGCACCGGCTGGCTAGCCGCCCGCCCATCGGAGTCGGCAACGGTCGCACTCGCCGGGCTCATCGGCGTTGCGGGGATTAAGTCGATCGCTTCCTTCTGGCTGCCTCACCTTGGCTCCGGTCTGACGCGTCAGCACCGCCAATCGCTTGTCGTCTTCGCCGTCGCCGCGATTGGGCTGGTCGCGACCGCCAAGAGAGGACGGAGGCCGACCCGAGCGGCTGACGCGTTGTGAACACCTTCGCGATGCCGGGGCTGGCAATGCTCGCTGGTTTCGTCTCGGCGGCGTCGCCGTGCGTGCTTCCTGTCATTCCCGGCTTCCTCGCCGCTGTCGCTTCGCCCGTTCGCAGCGATGGTCGCCGACCGGCGGCGGCGGGTGCGATCGGGTTCGTCATGGGGTTCGCCGCTGTGTTCGTTGCGCTCGGTGCGGCTGCCTCGGCGATCGGGTCGGCCCTTTACGATCACCTCGTCCTGATGCTTCGAATCGGTGGAGCTGTCCTGGTGCTCTTCGGTCTGCAGATCCTGGGCGTCGTAAAATGGAACCTCTTGGCGACCGAGCAACGTTTCGTGGCGCTGGACCGCTTGGCTGGAGGACCGCGACGGGCAATCGTGCTCGGTGCGGTCTTTGCCGCCGGATGGACTCCGTGTGTCGGGCCCGTCCTTGCCGTGATCCTCACAAAGGCGGCGGCGGACGCATCGCTGGCTCAGGGTGTGCTGCTCCTCATGGCGTACTCGGCTGGGCTGGGCGCACCTTTTCTGCTTGCCGCCGTCTGGTTCGATCGATCAGCTCGAATGCGTCACTGGATCAGCCGCCACGCACGGTCGATGCAGTTGGTCACCGGTTCGGTGATGGTCGCAAGTGGCGTGCTGTACGCGTCGGGGGCTTGGTCGACCATCTTCGTTGGCGTCCAGACTTGGCTTGCGCGCGCCGGTTGGCCACCTGTCTAGTTGTCGTCCGGCCTATTACTACATAATGTAGTAATATGGTTGAACGACAAACCAGACGGCGATTCCTTCAGTTCGGCGCAGCAGCGACTCTGGCAGCCGGCTGCAGTGCGGCTCGGCGGCAAGCGAGTGAGGCGATGAGCACATTGCCGTCGCTCCGCGATCCGCTCCCCGGGCGCTCAGCGGACGTGTCAGTCCGGCTCCGGGCGGAGTCGTTCGAACTGGACCTCGCAGGGACGGTCCACCGGACAACGGCATACAACGCTTCCGTACCTGGCCCTCTGCTGCGAGCAACAGCGGGTGAACTCATCGAAGTCACCTTGAACAACGGCATGGTCGAGCCGACCTCGATTCACTGGCACGGACTCGCTGTACCGAATGCAGTAGACGGTGTCCCGGACGTCACGCAGCCCGCGATTGGCGCCGGCAAATCGTTCGTCTACCGGTTCATCGCGCCGGACCCGGGCACCTACTGGTTTCACCCGCACCACGGCGTGCAGCTCGACAAGGGGCTCTATGCGCCGCTCATCGTTGACGATCCGGCGGAGCCAATGCACTACGACACCGAGCAGCTGATCGTCCTCGACGACTGGCTTGACGGTGGAACGAGTTCGCCGGAAGCGGAACTGGAGCGCCTGAGAGGAGCGGGCGGCACGACCTCGGTCAAAGGCGCGATGAACACGTCGCCGCTCCTCGGCGGAGACGCAGGCGACGTCTCTTACCTGTATCACCTCATCAACGGTCGTCCGCTCGCCGACCCGCTCACGCTCGAACCGCGTCCCGACCGGGGCGACCGCGTTCGGTTGCGGATCGTCAACGCTGCCAGTGACACCGCGTATCGGTTCGCGATTGGTGGGCACCGGCTGACGGTCACGCACGCGGACGGCTTTCCGGTCATCCCTGTCGAAGTCGATGCGCTCATCCTCGGGATGGGTGAGCGTTACGACGTCATCTACGATGCGCAGAGCGGCGCCTGGCCGGTCATAGCAGTTGCCGAAGGAAAGGCTGGCTACGCGGGCGCCATCCTTCGTACTGCAGACGCTGCAACATCGGAGGCGCCAACTCTTTCCGCTGACCTCGCCAACCTCGACGGTGACTGGCTGCGGTACAGCTCGCTCCAGGCTGTGGAGGCAGTCCGGCTCGAACCGCCGGAGCACCGCACGATCGCAGTCGAGCTGACCGGCGGGATGTCGGCATTCGACTGGGGCATCGACGGCAGGCGGTACGGCATCGACAACGAGAAGATCGACCTCGTCGACGGAGAGTGGGTCACCTTCCAGATCACGAACACGACTTCCATGTGGCACCCGATGCACCTCCACGGGCACACGCCTCAGCTCGACGCGTTGCGTGGCGGCCCGCGCAAGGACACCGTGAACATCCTCCCGAACTCGTCCATCTCGTGGACGCTACGCGCGAACAATCCGGGTACTTGGATGTTGCACTGCCACAACGCCTATCACCTCGTGGGTGGCATGGCGACCTTGATCAGCTACATGCCGAACGACGACTGAGAGATCACCATGCCGCCCAACAAACGCCGCATCGCCCCAGGCGGGATCCATCAAGGGCCGCTGACGCGACCGGCAGCGATGCCGGACCGCGCGAACCGTGAACCAGATGGGATGGGGGCGCTCGATCGCCGCCGTACTCCCGAACAGCTGGAGCCGACCTCCCGCTACACGCCGAAGCGCAAATCCGTACGCCTGCGACCAACCTGGCACAAGGTGACTGGCTACGTGATGCTCGCGGTGGCGGTGGTCACCTTCCTGCTCAACCAGATCATGCTGCTCAGTCCTTCTGTTGCCTTGCTGCCAGGCGGCCACAACGCTGGCTACATGTTCCTGGGCTTCGCCCTCGCGGCTTGGTCGACCTGGTGGCTCGGGTGGTTCGACCGTGAACGATGACGACCGGTCAATGGCCGGCAAGATCGTTGCCGGAGCCGTCACGCTCATCGCTGTGATCGCCGCGCTCTACCTCTCGCTCGGCATGCCCGGGATGGACCACGCCCCCTGACCTCGCCTCTGGCCCGACGGCCTGAACCAAGCGGCGTTCGCGCCGATGCAAACTGGCGTCGGCGATCAGGTAGGCGGAGGATGCGGAGACGAGGCCGATCGAGACCCATTGGTTGAGTCTCAGTCCGGCGAACTCATGGGCTCGATCGATGCGCAACCCTTCGATCCAGAACCGGCCGCTGAAGTAACCGACGACGTACAGCGCGAACAACCGACCCGGACGCAGCGTCATGATCTTGTCCACGCAGAGCAGCACCAAGCAGAGCATCAGCGTCCACAGTGATTCGTACAGGAACGTCGGGTGAAACGTGGTCCCGGGCGCGAAGACTGCCGGGACTTTGTCCGCCGACACTCTCAGCGCCCACGGGAGACTCGTTGGCCCGCCGAAGAGCTCCTGGTTCCACCAGTTTCCCCAGCGTCCGATCGATTGCGCCAGCGGAATGGCAGGCGCCGAAGCGGTCAAGACGCTTGCCACGGCGACCCCCCGCCGCCGAGCCGCGATCAGACCTCCGAACACCCCTCCCAACAGCCCACCCGGGATGCCTAGGCCTCCCTTCCAGACCATCGGCACTCGCTCCCACCGGCCTCGAAAGAGCTCGACATCGGTCACCACGTGGTAAAAGCGAGCGCCCACGACCCCAGCAACTACGCCCCAGACGGCGATTGAGACCATGTCGTCCCTCGTGCCTCCCTTGGCGGCTTCCAGCCTGCGCGACGCCAACATCACGGCGGCGAGGATCCCAAGGGCGATCATCATCCCGTACGCGTTCAGACGGAGCGGACCAAGGGAGATCGTCGAGCCCGGTGGGCTGGGTAGTGCCTCGACAAAGGCGGACGCCATCATAGGACCAAACTACTACAGGGTTTAGTAGCAACCCTTCGACACCCGAGGGCGCTGCAGGAACGCCATAGCGTCACCCGACATGCCGAGCCCCGACACCGATCCGCAGCGCTTCGAGGTCCACCACGCCAACCCGCGCGGGTTCCGCCAGGCGTTCGTGCGCGAGGGCGTCGGCGGTGTGCCGCTGCTGTGCGTGCACGGCTGGCCGGAGTCCAAGCGGATCTTCTGGCGCGTGATCCAACCCCTCGTCGACGCGGGCTTCGAGGTGATCGTGCCCGACCTGCGCGGCTTCGGCGACAGCGAGCTCGGGCCCGACGGGTTCCACGACGTCGTCAGCCACGTCCACGATCTGCACGCGCTCGTCCACGACCACCTCGGTCACGAGCGCGTCGTGCTCGTCGGCGGCGACCTCGGCGGGCCGGTGGTGCAGGACCTCGCACTGCGACACCCCGATTGGGTCGACCGGATGGTGCTGTTCAACTCACCGCTGCCGTACCTCAAGGACCGCATGGCCGGCATCCCCGGCACACGACCGGCACGCGAGGCCGCCGACTACTTCCTGCGCCAAGGCCTGGACCCCGATGGCCTCGCCGCCGAGCTGACGACGCCCGAGCAACGCCGGCGCTACATCGCCACCTTCTACACGAGCCGCTTCTGGGGCCACCCCGGCGCGTTCGACGACGAGGCCGTCGCGTTCCACACCGAGCCGTTCGGCGACGCCGACCACCTGCGCGCCAGCTTCGGCGGCTACGAGAGCTCCTTCGACGAGGCCAAGCGCAGCGGGCCGGGCATCCTCGCCCGCAACGAGCGCACGCCGACGTTGATCCTCCACGGCACGAGCGACCACGTCATCTACCCGGCCTTCGACCGCATGGCGGCCGAGGTCTTCGCCCACCACGTCGGCCCGTTCCTGCTGCGCGACTGCGGCCACTTCGTCCCGTGGGAGGCGCCGCACGCGCTCGTCAGCGGCACGACGGCGTTCTGCAGCGACCTGCTGGCAGCGCGCTGACGGAGGTGCCTAGAACGTGGTCGTCGTCGGGTGCTCGATGGCCTCGCGGTCGCGGGACTTCACCGAGCGAGCGATCCGCCAGCCGATCACGCTCAACCCGCCGGCCAGCGCCAGCATGACGAGGTAGAAGTGGTAGCCGCCCTTGTTCGAGCTGCCGCAGCCGGCGCGCTCGAGTGTGCCGATGCAGTCGGACAGGTTCTGATCCTGCGGGATGAAGTCGTTGGTCACCGGGGGAGCGGGCTCCGAGATCGGTGGGGTTGATCTCGGCGCCGACGCCAGCGCCGCGCCGGGCGCGGCGAACACGAGCAGCACCGCGAACAGGGCACTGCGAAGGGTTCGTGACACGCCGACATCGTCGCACCCGTTGCGCTCGTCACAAAGTCGGGCAAGTCAGCGGTGCTCGCGTACCATCGCCCAATGCCGCAACGTTCGCAAACCGTGCTGGTGGTGGACTTCGGAGCGCAGTACGCACAGCTCATCGCCCGCCGCGTGCGCGAGCTGTCCGTCTACTCCGAGATCGTCCCTCACCGCATCACCGCTGCCGAGGTCGCGGCCGACCCGCCGGCGGCGATCATCCTCTCCGGCGGCCCGAAGAGCGTGCACGTCGACGGCGCGCCGGCCCTCGACCCGGCGATCTACGACCTCGGCATCCCGATCCTCGGCATCTGCTACGGCGTGCAGCTGATCGCCCAGCAGCTCGGTGGCGAGGTCGGCCGCGGCATGCGTGGCGAGTACGGCCGCACCAAGGTCACCCGAATCGCCGGCTCCACATCCACGCTCCTGCACGACGGCATCCCTGCCGAGCAGGACGTGTGGATGAGCCACTTCGACGCGGTCACCCGCGTGCCCGAGGGGTTCACCGCCACCGCCACGACGGCCGACGCTCCGGTGGCCGCGCTGGAGGACTTCGATCGCAAGATCTGGGGCGTGCAGTACCACCCCGAGGTCGTGCACACGCCGTTCGGCATGGCCGTGCTCGAGCAGTTCCTGTGGCGCCTGGCCAACATCGAGCCGAGCTGGACCATGGGCTCGATCATCGAGCGGGAGGTCGACAAGGTGCGCGCCACCGTCGGCAGCAGTCGCGTGATCTGCGCCCTCAGCGGCGGCGTCGATTCGGCCGTCGCCGCAGCGCTCGTGCACCGTGCCATCGGCTCGCAGCTGACCTGCATCTACGTCGACACCGGACTGATGCGCCAGGGCGAGAGCGAGCAGGTCGTCGAGACGTTCCGCCGCAACCTCGGCCTGGAGCTCATCCACGTCAGCGCCGGGCCGCGCTACTTCGAGCGGCTCGCCGGGGTGACGGAGCCAGAGGACAAGCGCAAGATCATCGGCGAGCTGTTCGTGCGCATCTTCGAGGAGCACACCGGTGGCCTCAGCGACGCCGAGTTCCTCGTGCAGGGAACGCTCTACCCAGACGTCATCGAGAGCGGTGGTAGCGACGGTACGGCTGCCGTCATCAAGAGCCACCACAACGTCGGCGGTCTGCCGGAAGACATGACGCTCAAGCTCGTCGAGCCGTTGCGCAGCCTGTTCAAGGACGAGGTGCGCAAGCTCGGCCACGAGCTCGGCCTGCCCGACGAGATCGTGTTGCGCCAGCCGTTCCCCGGCCCCGGCCTCGGTGTGCGGATCATCGGCGAGGTGACGCCCGAGCGCGTCGCCGTCCTCCAGCACGCTGACGCGATCGTGCGCGAAGAGATCGCCAAGGCGGGCCTCGAGCGCGAGCTGTGGCAGTCGTTCGCCGTGCTCGCCGACATCCGCTCGGTGGGCGTGATGGGTGACGAGCGGACCTACGAGAACCCGATCATCATCCGCGCCGTCACGAGTGACGATGCGATGACCGCCGATTGGGCGCGACTTCCGTACGACTTGTTGGAGACGATGTCGAGCCGGATCATCAACGAGGTCCGCGGCATCAACCGGGTCGTCTACGACATCACCTCCAAGCCCCCCGGCACCATCGAGTGGGAGTAGCCGTGAACCTGTTGACCTCCGCTCACGCTCGCCAGCGCTCGACGACCTCCTGGCCCACCGCCCCGCACGTGTGACGGAGGGCGCCTGGTTCGCAACAGGTTCGTAACATTGGTAACCTCTCGTCCGTCATGGTGTCTTCCTCTCGTTCTCGTCTCCTGTTCGGCGCGGCCATCGCGCTGGCGGGTCTCTTCACCACGCTGCAGGCAGCTCAAGCCGATGGGGTCGAGTCGCAACAGGCGAAGGTCGACCGCATCGCCAACCAGCTGGAGGACATCCAGAACCAGATCGGTCAGCTGGACGAGGACTACGGCGCGGCGATGGACCGCAAGGATGCGCTCGATCAGGAGATCGCCGCCGCCGAGGTGAAGGTCAACGCCCAGCAGGGCGAGCTCACCAAGTTGCAGGACGAGCTGGCCCAGATCGCCGTCAACAAGTACACGTCGGGCGGTGGCTTCGAGCTCAGCCCGCTGTTCAGCAGCGCCAGCTCGTACGTCGAAGACCAGCAGCGCACCCAGCTCAACTCCGTCGCCTTCGACACGGGTGATGCCAACGCCGATCAACTGCAGGGCCTGATCAGCGACCTGCAGGATCAGCGCACCGATCTCGATGCGAAGCACAAGGAGCTCGATCAGCTGATCGCCACGCTCGACAGCAAGATGGCCGCCGGCCAGAAGCTGGAAACGCAGTACAAGGAGATCTACGCGCAAGCGCAGGCCGACCTCGGTGACGCAATCGCCCAGGAGCAGGCCCGCCGCGATGCCGAGGTCGTCCAGCAAGCCGTCGACCGGGCGAACGCCGACGCAGCCAAGAACGCAGTCACCGCGACCACCCAGCCGCCCCGCGGCGGTGGCAACACCGGCGGTGGCAGCACCGGTGGCGGCAGCACGACGACGCCCACCACCAACCCGCCTTCCGGTGGCGGCGGCGGCGGTGGCGCCACGGCGCCGCCGACCACGCAGCCGCCCCAGCAGCCGTCGGCTCCGCCGCCGTCGTCCCGAGCGGGCATCGCAGTCGCCGCTGCCTACTCAATGCTGGGTGTTCCGTACGTTGCCTTCAAGGCTGACCCGGCCGTGGGCTTTGACTGCTCCGGCCTGACGATGTGGGTCTGGGCGAAAGCGGGCGTCTCGCTGCCGCATCAGTCCGGAATGCAGTACGCCTCCTTGCCGCACGTCACGCAAGCCCAGATCCAGCCTGGCGACCTGCTGTTCTACAAGAGCCCGATCGGCCACGTGGCCATCTACATCGGCAACGGTCAGCTGATCCATGCACCGGCCACAGGCAAACTCGTTTCGATCTCCACAGTGAACTGGAGCAAGGTCGTCGGCATCGCCCGGCCCGGCTGACGCCGGCTCACTAAGCTCCTCCGATCGGCACGTTCAACTCCGTCGACCCGCTGATCACCGTGGCGCCGACGGCGCAGGTGATCGAGCCGTTCTCCATCCCTCCGACTGGCTTTCGTGCCGACATCGAGGGTCTGCGCGCCGTTGCCGTGGTGCTGGTCGTCCTGTTCCACGCAGAGATCGGTCCGTTCTCCGGTGGCTTCATCGGCGTCGACGTCTTCTTCGTCGTCTCCGGCTTCCTGATCACCTCGCTGCTGCTCGGCGAGGTGGCCCGCACCGGCACGATCTCGTTGCCCAACTTCTGGGCCCGTCGGGCGCGCCGCCTGCTGCCGGCGTCGTGCCTCGTCGTGCTCGTCACCTTGATCGCCGCGCAGTGGCTGTTCCCGCCCTTGCTGCTCGGCGATCTGGCACGAGACGCGGCGGCTGCGTGCGCGTTCTTCGTCAACTACGTGTTCGCCTTCCGCGAGGCACACGGCGACGGTGGCTACTTCGACACCGATCTGGCCAAGTCGCCGCTGCTGCACTTCTGGTCGCTCGCCGTCGAGGAGCAGTTCTACGTCGTCTGGCCGTTGATGGTGTGGGGGCTGGCCCGCATCGCCCGTCGCTTGCGCAGCGAGCTGACGCTGGTGATCGCCGTGCTGTGGGCCGGCAGCGCCGTGGCCAGCCTGTGGCTCACCGATCACGAGCGGCCGTGGGCGTTCTACTCGCTGCCGTCGCGAGCGTGGGAGCTGCTCACCGGTGCGCTGCTCGCCGTGTCGATCGCCTCGCTGCAGAGGGTCCGTCGGGCGCTCGTGCTGCCGATGGCGGTGATCGGGCTCGGCCTCGTCATCGCCGTCGCCGTGGGCTACGACTCGACCACCACGTTCCCCGGCGCGACGGCGGCAGTCCCGGTCCTCGGCACGGCGCTGCTGATCGCCGCCGGGTCGTCGCTCGCGGCCCCGGGCGCGCTGCGCGCCGTGCTCGGCTGGAAGCCGATGGTGTGGATCGGGCAGCGCTCGTACGCGATCTACCTGTGGCACTGGCCGGCCCTGGTGCTGATCGCGTCCAAGTGGGGCCCGCTCTCGGTCGGCGCCCGCGTCGCGGTCGTCGCCGGCTCGATCGTCGCCGCCGCGCTCAGCCACTGGCTGGTGGAGAACCCGGTGCGCCACTCGTCGTGGCTGTCCGCCCTCCCGCGCCGCAGCCTGCTCACCGGCGTGTCGTTGCTGGCCGTCACCGCGCTCGTGGCGGGTCTGTTCCTGGCCAACCCGAAGCGTCTGGAAGGCGGCGGTGAAGCAGCGGCGCTGACGCTTCCCGACCTGAGCATCCCGTCGGCCACCACACCCGTCACGACGCCCGACACCGGCGAGACCCTGCCTGCCGGGACGACGTTGCCCGGCGAGACCACGACCACCGGATCGACGACGACCACCACCACGGTGCCGGCGGGCCCGCAGCTCGCCGACCTGATCGTCCTGCAGCAGCAGCTGCTCGAGCAGGGCCTGACGACCTCGGCGGTGCCGTCGAACCTGCGACCGAGCCTGAGCAAGGTGCTCGGCGACCTGCCTGCGCTCTACGACGACGGCTGCGTGCTCGACCCCGGCCAGACCGACCTGCCGGTGTGCATCTACGGCGACCCGACCTCGTCGACGACCGTTGCCATCCTCGGCGACTCGCACGCTGCGCACTGGTACCCCGCGCTGCAGAAGATCTCGCTCGCCCGTCACTGGCGCCTGCTCTTCTACAGCAAGAAGGGCTGCCCGCCGTCCGAGCAGCCGCTGCGCAACAACGCCACCAACGGCTGCAACACCTGGCGCGATCAAGCGCTGGCGAAGATCAACGCCGAGCGACCGGACCTGATCATCCTCACCGGGTACCACTACGAGCCGCCCGATGGCTCGGCCGGTGGCAACACGCTGTGGCGCAACGGGATGACGACGACGATGACGACGCTCGGCGATCTGGCGTCGAAGGTCGTCATCCTCGGCGACACGCCGACCGAGCAGAACAACATCCCGCAGTGCCTCGCCGAGCACCTGCGCAACGTCGGCGCATGCGTCAGCCCGCGCAGCTACGCGGTGCGGTTACCGCGCCTGCAGGTGGAGGCCGAGCTGGCCGCCCAGTTCGGTGCGCACACGATCGACACCAGCGACTGGCTGTGCACACCGAACGCGTGCCCGATCATCATCGGCGATCTGCTCATCTACCGCGACCGCAACCACCTCACCCCGCCCGCCTCCGAGTCGCTGGCGCCGTTGCTCGAGGCCGCCCTCGTCCCGCTGGTGACCTGAGCAGTACCGTGCCCCCGATGAACGGCATCGACATCGAACGAGTCAGCGCATGGCTGTCGGCCAACGTCGCCGGCGCCGTCGCACCGTTCGAGTTCCACCTGATCGCCGGCGGACGCTCGAACCTCACCTTCCGGGTCGTCGGCGCCGACGGCACGCCCTTCGTGCTGCGTCGCCCGCCGCTCGGCCACGTCCTGGCCACCGCCCACGACATGGCCCGCGAGCACCGGATCATCGCCGCGGTCGGCAAGACCTCCGTGCCCGTGCCCGCCGCCCTCGGCGTGTGCACCGACGAGGCTGTCAACGGCGCCCCGTTCTACGTGATGGGGTGGGTCGACGGCGTCGTGCTCGACAGCGTCGACAAGGCCGAGCAGCTCGCGCCCGAGCTGCGCATCGAAGCGGCCCATCACCTCATCGACGTGCTCGCCGACCTCCACGCCGTCGACGTCGACGAGATCGGCCTCGGCGACCTGGCCAAGCGCGAGGGCTACGTCGAGCGCCAGGTTCGCCGGTGGACGTCGCAGTGGGAGAACTCCAAGACGCGCGAGCTGCCGGCCATCAACGAGGTGGCCACCCGTCTGGCGGCGCGGCTGCCGGTCCAGCACGGTGTCTCGATCGCCCACGGTGACTTCCGCTTCGGCAACTGCTTGACCAACGTGCAGGAGGGTCGCGTCGCGGCCGTGCTCGACTGGGAGCTGTGCACGCTCGGCGATCCGCTCGCCGACGTCGGCTACCTCGGCGTGTACTGGTACGACGGCAACACCGCCAACATGCGGGCCAACGACCCGACCTCCGCCGGTGGGTTCCCGAGCTACGGCGATCTCCTCGAGCGCTACGCCGCACGCACGGGGCGCGACCTCAGCGGGATCCCGTACTACGTGGCGTTCAGCTGCTGGCGCCTGGCGGTCATCAACGAAGGCGTCTACGCCCGCTACCTCCACGGAGCGATGGGCGACCAGGAGGTCGACATCAGTCTGTTCAAGGGCAGCACCGAGATGCTCGCCGAGCGCGCGCTCGCAGCGCTGCGAGAGCTCTCGTGAGCACCGTCCTCGACGGGTGGCAGCAGACGTCGTTCAGCGCGGGTGGGATCACCCACGACGTGTGGAAGCGCGGCAGCGGGCCGGGCGTCGTGGTCATCCACGAGGTGCCCGGCATCACGCCGAAGGTCACCGCGTTCGCCAACGAGGTCGTCGACGCCGGGTTCACCGTGTGGATGCCGTCCTTGCTCGGCACGCCGGGCAAGGAGATGTCCAACGGCTACGGCCTGCAGTCGATGGCCAAGGTGTGCATCGCTCGCGAGTTCACCAACTGGGCCACGCACCAGACGTCGCCGGTCATCGCCTGGCTGCGCGCGCTCGCCCGCAACCTGCACAACGAGGTCGGCGGTGTCGGCGTCGGTGCGGTCGGGATGTGCTTCAGCGGTGGGTTCGCGCTCGGCATGATGGTCGACGAGATCATGGTGGCGCCGGTGCTCAGCCAGCCGTCGCTGCCGTTCGCCTTCGGCAGCGACGAGCGCAAGGGCGACCTCAACCTGTCGCCCGACGACGAGCTCGCCGTCGCCCAGCGCGCCGCCGACGGCTGCCAGGTGCTCGGCTTGCGGTTCACGGGCGACGCGTTGGTCGGCACCCGCTTCGAGTCCTTGCGCCGCCTGCTCGGTGATGCCTTCATCGCCGTCGAACTCCCCAGCGCCACCAAGCGCGACCACTCCGTGCTCACCGAGCATCGCGACGCCGCCAGCGTCACTCGCGTCCTCGACTTCTTCCGCGAGAAGCTCCACCCCTGACGCGTTTGTGCACGAACCGGGAACATGTCCCGGTTCGTGCACGAACAGACGTGGGTCAGGCGGCGGCTTCGATGGCCGGCTGGTCCGACGCCGGCGTCTGCGAGCGCAGCAGCTGCATCAGGGTGGCGGCGAGGCCGTCGAGCGACGACGAACCACCTCCGGTGACGAGCACCTCGGGCATCACGTTGATGCGCCCTTCGGCGATCGCCTTGACGACCGCAACCAATGCGGTGGCCGTCTCGCCGAGCGCCTGCTTCTGCGCCTCGAAGCCCTGCGCCGCAGCGATGCCCTGTGCCTCGATGGCCCGCGCTTCGGCGAGACCGACGGCCTCGGTGCGGGTCGCTTCGGCGAGGCCGAGCGCCTGCACGCGGCTGGCGTCGGCGCCACCGATCGCCTGGATCTTGGTGGCCTCGGCCTTGCCGAGCACCTCGACCTTCGACGCCTCGGCGCGTGCGACGACCTCCACGTAGGAGGCCTCACCGCGAGCCTGCTCGGCTCGGGCGTTGGCCTGGTTGTGGTTGATGTCGACGCTCACCTGCGAGGACGCCAGCTGGCCCTGCATGTCCGCGGTGCCGCGTGCCTTCTCGACCTCGATGCGGGCGGTCTGGGCACGCTGCTGCTCCTCGAACGTGGCCTTCTCCTGCTTGGCGATCTCGCGCTGGGTCAGCACCTCGACGAGCTCCTGTGGGAACTCGACGTCTTGGATGTAGACGCCACGCGTCTCCACCTCGTAGGCCGACAGGTAGCGGGAGATCGCTTCGAGTGCAGCGATCTGCACCTGCTGGCGGGTCTCGATGAACTGGATGGCCTCGAGCGCCTGCAGCGTGTTGCGGAAGTGGTTGCCGACGGCGGACTGCAGCACCTCGTTGACGAGGTTCTGCATCGTGCCGACCATGCTGATCACCTTCGGCGCCTTCGTGTCCGGCACGTGGATCTGCACCTGCAGGTCGATCTTGAAGACGAAGCCCTCACGGCTCTTGCCCTCGATCGGCGACAGCTGCGCGTCCAGGTTGTGCGCCTGGCTGACGGCGGCCGCCCAGTTGAGGGTGAGGATGCTCGTCGGCACGATCTCGGCCGCGTAGCAGCGCGGGTTGATCGGGTACTTGCCGGTGCGCAGCGGCTCCTGCCAGATGCCGCGGTGACCCGGGCGGACGATCGAGCCGAACTTGAACTCGGTGCCGCTGGTGTCCAGCGTCGGTTGGCCGACGAACGCCTTGACCACGGCCACCTGGCCCTGGCGGACGACGAGCATCGGGACGAGCTCGACGCGGATGAGGAACGGGTTGAGCAGGTAGGCGCCGTAGAGCAGCGGGTCGTGCTGCAGGCCGATGCGCCCGCCGGCGTCCAGGAACTTCTGGAAGTCCTGGTAGTTGTTGTGCTCGCCGTTCTTGTTGCCGAGCAGCACCTCGATGATCTCCGCATCGGCGGCCTCGACGGACTCCATCTGGAGCACGTCGTTGAAGCCACCGAGGCGGCTGGCGATGTCGCCGCTGTCGAGCGGCTCGCCTTCCAGCGCGGTGACGATGCCGATCATGTCCTGCTGGCCGGCAGGGGAGATGACGACAACCTGCAGCTGCGCGGCATCGAGCCCGAACGAGCTGGTGTCGAGCTGGCGACGCCGAGCGAGCACGTTGAGATCGCTCGACACGGGCAGCCCGTAGACGTTGCTGGCGGTGAGCACGAGGAAGCCCACCGGGTGGATCGGCAGCAGGGTGCCGGGAGGCAGCACGGGGCGCTGCACGCCCTTCTGCCCGCCGCCTTCGACGAACGTGCGCACCGAGGCGAAGTTGCCGAACTCGGACTTGTAGACCGCGCTCTTGTTGCCGATCGGCAGATCGCCGCCGACCTGGGCGATGACGACGCCGATCTCACCGGCGGGCACCTGCACCCACGGGTGCCGCTGCACGCTGTAGACGGGCCACAGCTTGACGCGCAGCCCCGGCATCAGCAGCTCGGCTTGGTAGCCGGCTTCGCCGTGGAACGCGATGGGGTCGTCGTCGGTCAGACGACGGTGCGACAGACGCTTGTTGACGAGGCCGACCTGCGCCGGCCCGATCAGGACGATGGACTTGAGGAGGACGATCACCGCGAAGAACAGAACCACCGCAGCGGGGATCAACACGTAGAGGAAGTCCGACAACGGACTCACACGCCTTTCTGGGTTTCCCACCCTTGTATCAGAGTTGTTTGTGCTTGTAGCTCACTTGTATTGAGCTACTTCCACACGTACACCTGACGTCAAGTGGCGAGCGGTTCAGTACCCGGGCGGCGGCTGGAAGCCGTGCCACTCGTGCTCGAGCAGGCCGGCGAAGCGCATCGTCGTGCGATCGCCGAGGTACGGCCCGATCACCTGCAGGCCGAGCGGCAGGCCCGTCGGGCCGAGCCCGGCGGGGAACGCCGTCGCCGGTTGTCCCGTGTAGATCGCCCACATCGGGAACACGACGTTGTGGAGGTACGGCACCTCGACCCCGTCGATCACGAGCGTCCGGTCGTTCTGGTTGCCGGTCTGGTGCTCGAAGGCGGAGTCGAGCGCGGTGGGGCAGACGAGCACGTCCCACTCGTCGAAGAACGCCCGCCACGTGGCGCGTGCGCGTTCCCGGCTGTTGAGCAGAGCGACAAACTCATGAGCATCGAGCGTGAAGCCGCGGCCGAGGGCCCGCAGCATCGTCGTGTCGCGTGCCCGAGCGTGCTGCGCGGCGACGTCGCGATCCGCACGCGACATGCCGAGCGAGGTCATCGCCGAGAGCGTGGTGAGGTAGTCGGCGAGGTAGCGGTCCTGGTCGATCGCCGGCATCGCAGCGCCAACCGTGGCGCCCTGCGCGCCGAGGAACGAGGCCAGCTCGTCCACCTTCGCCTGCATCGCATCGGACGGCGTCGCCAATGACGTCGGCGGCATGATCGCCACGCGGAAGTCGCGCAGCCGCTCGTGCCGCGCAGGTGGGACCGCCAGCTGCCATCCGGCGTCCTCACCTTCACCGGGACCGGCGACGACGTCGAACATCAGCTCCACGTCGCGCATGGAGCGACCCATCGGGCCCTGCACGCCGAGCACGGATGCCGGGTTCTCGACGTCAGCTCTCGGGAACGAGCCGGCGCGCGGGATCGCGCTCTCCGATGGCCGGTGGCCGTACACGCCGCAGTAGGCCGACGGCACGCGGATCGAGCCGCCGATGTCGCTACCGATCTCCAACGGCGTCATCCCGGTGGCCAGCGCGGCCGCCCCGCCCCCGGTGCTGCCACCGGGGGTGCGGGTGACGTCCCACGGGTTGTTCGTGCGTCCGTAGACCGGGCTGTCGGCCTGCCAGTCACCGAGCGCGACCGGGATGTTCGTCTTGCCGAGGAGGCACGCGCCGGCGTCGAACAGACGGCGGGCGACGACACCGTCGCGGTCGGGGCGGTGATCGGCCAGCGCGGTGAGGCCGGCGGATTGCGGCAGGCCGGCGACCTGCGTCGACTCCTTGAGCGTGATCGGCAGGCCGAGCAACGGCGCACGCTCGCCACGGGCCCTCGCCGCGTCGGCGCGGGCCGCTTCGCCGCGGGCGCGTTCGAACGTGCGCACGGGGATCGCGTTGATCGGGCCGTCGTGCGACTCGATGCGATCGATGTGCAGGTCGACCAGCTCGACCGAGCTCACCTCGCTGCGCTCCAGCGCGGCGAGCATCTCGGTCGCCGTGGTGAACGGTCCGACGCTCATGGCGCGGTGGCGTCAGCTGCGACCTGTTTGGCGGCGCGGTAGTCGGCCTTGCCGTTGGGCGCTCGTGGCACCTGGCTGACGAAGATGACCCGCTTGGGCGCCTTGTAGCCGGCGAGCTCGTTCTTGACGGACTTGATCACGGTGGCCTCGTCGACGTCCGAGTCGTCCTCGCGCGAGGCAACGGCGGTGACCGCCTGACCGAACTTCTCGTCGTCGATGCCGACCACGAGGCAGTCGCGCACGCCCTCGACGCGCTTGACGGCTTCCTCGACCTCTTCGGGGAAGACCTTCTCGCCGCCGGAGTTGATGACCTGGCTGCCGCGACCGAGGAGGATCAGCGTTCCGTCGGCCGCGATCTTGGCCATGTCGCCGGGGAACGAGTAGCGCACGCCGTCGATCACTCGGAACGTGGCCGCGGTCTTCGCTTCGTCCTTGAAGTAGCCGAGGGGGACGTTGCCACCGGCGGCGAGCATGCCGACCTCGTCCGAGCCGGGCTGCACCTGGCGACCGTCCTCCGTGAAGACCTTCGTGTCGGGCATCTGGCTGAACTTCGCCGTGCCGGGCGGGAGGCCCTTCATCGAGATGCTGATGCCCATCGATCCCTCGGTGGAGCCCATCGCATCCACGAGCACGGCCTGCTCGATGCGCTCGAGCAGCTCGTCTTTCACCTCGGCGGTCCACATCACGCCGCTGGAGATGATCATCTTCAGCGAGGAGGTGTCGTAGGGAGTGCCGGCTTCCTTGGCAGCATCCAGGGCGCGGATGATCGGCTTGGCGAAGGCGTCGCCGACGATCGTGATCGCCGTGGCCCGCTCGCTCTGGATCAGGGAGAGCAGCTCGTCGGCGTCGAGCGAGCGGCTGGTGAGCGTGGCCACCTCGCCGCCGGCGAGGTGGGGGATGAACGCCCCGAGCCACACGCCGGTGCCGTGCATCAGCGGCGCACACGGGATGGAGATCAGCCGGTTGCCGGCTTCGGTGGCGGCTTTGACCACCGCGGCGATGTCGGCCGTGTCGGCCGGCGGGGTGAGGCCGAGGAGCGGGAACCCGCCGGTGATCCACGACGCGGTCATCCCGCCGATGGCGTACATCACGCCCTTGGGCATGCCGGTGGTGCCGCCCGTGTAGAGCATGTAGATGTCGTCCTCGGCGCGTTGGATGCGCGGCATCATCGGCTCGCTGTCGATGACGTCGTCGTAGGACCGCGCCGCCGGTACCGACCCGGCGCCGCCGTCGTCGACCTCGATGAACAGCTTCAGCTTCGGCAGCCGCTCGGCGATGCGGGCCACGCGATCGGCCAGCGACGAGTGGAAGACGAGCGCCTCGGAGTCGCTGTTGTCGAGGAGGTAGACGAGCTCCTCGTCGAGGTACCGGTAGTTGACGTTGATCGGCACGCCGCGCATCTTGAACGCGCCGTACTGCGCCTCCAGGTACTCGTTGCCGTTGTACAGGTAGAGGGCGATCTTCGAGTTCGGCCCCAGCCCGGCAGCGACGTATGCGCTGGCCACGCGGGCGGCGCGCTCGTCGTACTCCTTCCAGGTTCGGCGCGTGCTCCCGTGCACGAGAGCGGTCTCATCGGGGATCGCGTCAGCGATCGATTCCCACACGGTTGCGTAGTGCATCTCCATCACGGCCGATGGTAGGCCCGAGCCGCCCGCCCCGTGTCACGCCCGCCGCTCCGACCTTCTGGGTGTCCCCATCACCGCCCCCGGTCATCTCCCCGCCCAGAACGCTCGCCACCAGAGTTCCGGGCGGGATCCTTCTCGGAAGCCGAGAACGATCCCGCCCGGAAGGCCGCGCTTTACGATCGAGGACGTGAACGGCGATGCGGCGGAGCGCGAGGCGACGCGACTCGTGAGCCGGTCGATCGTCCGTGAGCGCCGAGGCCAACGCGTCCGTGCCGTGATCGCCGGCGCGATCGTGGTGATCGCCATCGTGGCCTGGCCTGCGTGGGGTGCGTGGTCGCTTCTGCTGGTGACGCTCCTTCTGCCCGTCGGCACGATCTCCGTCTGGTTCACGCCCGCCTGCGGCGGGCGTCGACCGCCAGCTGGCGTTGGGAGCTGGCGACGGTGCGAGCCGACAGCCCGATCCTCAGGCGCGACGTTCGCATCGAGTTCGCTGACGGCGATCGAGGGCGACTCGTCGCGACCGGGCTCGTCGTCTCGATGCTCGACTTCGAGGGCAGGGTGCTCGTCTCGGGCAGCGTTCGCGACACGCGCATGGTGATCGTCCCGACGCGACCGCGGCTGCTGGTGTTCGTCAGCCGACGGGGTGGCCGTACATCTCCAGGAGGGGGTCGCTGATCAGTTCGAGGCGCTCGCCGTCGGGGCCGCGGAAGTAGAGCGACGAGCCGTCGACGTGGGCGGTCTCGACGCCGGCATCGGCGAGGCGCTGCTTGACGATCTCCCAGTTGGCCCGCTCCATCGAGATCGCCAGGTGGTGGTGGCCACCGAGCACCTCCGCGTACTCGCCGAGCGGCAGGCCAGGCAGATCGAAGTAGGCCAGCGTGTTGCCGTGGCCGATGTCGAAGAAGAAGTGGGTGCTGCCGGCGTAGTCGCGGTTCTCGAACATCTCGATCAATGGGAAGCCGAGCAGGTCCTGGAAGAAGTGGACCGTCCGCTCGACGTCGCTGCTGATCAGCGCGACGTGGTGCACGCCGCGAGCCGTGCTCGTCGCACGTGTCTCTCGCGGTGCGAGCAGGCGCGCGCTGATGTCGGCGCGTCGCTCGTCGAGCTGGGCGCGGGTGGCTTCGTCGACGCCGCTCATGGCAGCCTCCAATCTCGGATCACGGTGTGCTCCGTCTCCGGCAGCGGCACGAGCACGACGCTGTTCGCGCCGGCCTGTGCGTATGCCTCGATCTGCGCGGGCCACGTGTCGATCGGTCCGTCGATCGTCGGCTCGTCGCCGACGGCGCCGCCCGCCCACTTGAACAGCGTGATGCGTGGCTCGCTGCCGAGCACGGCGCGCACCTCGGCGACGCGCTCGGGGCTGGTGCCTTCGACGAGGATCACCCCGTCGGCCGATCGGCGGACCAGCTCGATGCCCTTCGGCCCGCGCACGCCGAGTGACATCGTCGGCGGCGTCTCGGACGGGTGGACCAGCTTCAGGCCGGCGATGCGCACGTGGCGTCCGTCGACATCCGCGCGGCCGCCGGCCACCAACGCGGTCACCGCGGTGGTCGTCTCCTCCAACGAGGCGATCCACGAGATCGGTGTTGCGCCGACGGCGTCGATCCACTTCGCCTCACCGTGGCCGAAGCCCATGTGGAACCGGCCGGGGTGCATGCGACACAGCGTGGCAACCTCCATCGCCGCGTAGCCGGCGTTGCGGGCGACCGCCGGAGCGATGCCCAACCCGACCTCGATGCGCGACGTGACCGCCAGCGCCGTGGCCGCCTGGGCGAACCCGCCGTGGTAGCCGAGGTCCTCGACCACCCACAGCTCGTCGAAGCCGAGCCCTTCGACGGTGGTGGCGAACGCGGGCAGGTGCTCCGGCGCGTACTCGCGCCGGAACATCACGCCCGTTCGCACCGCATCCGTCAAGCCGTCACCCACACCAACAGTTCAGCACCTTCTGGGCCGGCCGTGAACGGGAGGGCCCCGTCGTTGGTCAACCGCAGCGCATCACCGGCACCGAGCTCGCCGACGCCATCGACGACACCACTGCCGACGGCGACGAACGCGTGCACGTGCGCGCCATCGGGGATGGTCACCGAGCCCTCGGCCGGAACACGCGCAGCCCACAGCACGGCATCGCGCTGATGGATCTTCACCGCGCCCTCGTGGCCCTGACCGGACGCGACGGCGACCAACCCGCCCGCGGCGAGCGCGTCGCTCAGGTCGCGCTGCTCGTAGCCGGGCTCGACACCGTTCGTGTCGGGCACGACCCACATCTGGACGAAGTGCACCGGCTCGGTGGCGCTGTGGTTCATCTCGCTGTGGCGGATGCCGCTGCCGGCGCTCATCCGCTGCGCGAGGCCGGGGTAGATGACGCCCTCGGTGCCCGTGCTGTCGCGGTGCTCGAGCTCGCCGCTGAGGACCCACGTGACGATCTCCATGTCGCGGTGGCCGTGCGTGCCGAAGCCACCGCCGCCGTGGACGATGTCGTCGTTGTTGACGAGCAGCTGACCGTGGCCCTGGTGGCGCGGCGACCAGTGGTCGCCGAAGTTGAACGAGTGCTTGGAATCGAGCCAGCCGATGTCGGTGGTGAAGCGGTCGGCGGCTCGCTGGATGTCGATCGTGGTCATGCACTCTCCAACTTAGTTGCGCACGCAAGTATTCCGCCACCCGAGTGGTGCGAAAGTCGTGCATGATCCGTGTGATGGACACGGGCCTCGTCGAGCGAGCGTACGAGCGCGAGCGGCTGGGTGCGTGGTTGTCCGACGCCCGTGCCGGCAGCGGGCGACTCGTCCTCGTCGCCGGTGAGGCGGGGATCGGCAAGTCCGCACTCGTCGCTGATCTCCTGGCGTCCCTGGATCCGTCGGAGTCCGTCGTCGTCCGCTGCGACGCCGACGGCGGCCAACCCGCATCGGTCGCCGGCGGCTCGCTCGTCGTGGTCATCGAAGACGTCCACTGGGCGGATGGTGGAACGGTGGCGGCGATCCGTCGGCTGGCGCGTCGCATCGATCGGTCGCCGATGTTGCTCGTCGTCACCTACCGTGACAACGAGATCGACGACGAACTGCGTGCCCTGTTGCGCGACGTCGCAGCGGCGAGCGGTGTGGCCTGGCTGCGTCTGCAGCCCCTGTCGCCTGCGGCGGTCGGAGCGTTGGCCGGCAGGTTCGGATCGACGCGAACCGATGTCCACGCGCTGACGGGCGGCAACGCCTTCCTCGTCACTGAGTTGCTGACCGCGCCGGTCGATCGCTCGCTGGCACCGCCCGACACCGTCCAACGGGCCGTCGACGTTCGCGCCCGCCGGCTGACCGCCAACGCCCGTCAGTTGTTGGACATCGTGGCCGTCGTGCCCGGTGCGACGGAACGATGGGTGCTGGCGGCGCTGGTCGACGACGTCGATCGGGCGATGGGCGAGTGCGTGGCCGCGGGGTTGCTGACGGAGTCGAGCGACGGGTGCTCGTTCCGTCACGAGATCGCCCGGCTGGCCTACGCCGACCTGGTCGATCCTGCCGCTCGCGCCGACGTCCATCGCCGCGTGCTCGACGTGCTCATCGCCCGCGGTGGAGTGGAACCGCAGCGGATGGTCGCCCATGCTCGTGAGGCGGGCGACACCGGCCGGCTGGGAAGGCTTGCTGCGAACGCGTGCACCGTTGCCGCAGCGCGATCGTCGCATCGTGAGGCGATCGACTACGGCAGGCTGGCTCTGGAGGCAAGCGGCTCGCTGCCTGCCGATGAGCTCGCCGAGCTGCAGTCGACGATGGCGGACTCGTTGTTCGCCTCGGGTCGCGACGACGAGGCCCGTGCGCTCGCGGCGTCGGCTGCCGCCCATTGGGTTTCGGTGGGCGATCGCGAGCGGTCGGCGCGGGCGCGCGACCGCGAGGTGGCGTCGCTGATCGGGATGGGCCACATCGATGAGGCGACCGCGCTGGCGTCGTCGTTGGTGACTGCGTTGGATGACGGCACCTCGCCCGCGTCGCTGGCGATCGCCTGCGGGATGATGACAACGCTGCACATGCTGGCCCGCCGACCCGACGAAGCGGCACGTTGGGGCCGCCGGGCCGGAGCGATGGCCGAGTCGGTCGGCGACCGCTCGCTCGCCGACCGGGTGCGCATCACCGCCGGCATTGCGGCAGTGATGGCCGGCCGCGTCGAGGCGCTCGCCGAGATCCGTGCCGCGATCGAGTCGGCCGACCGGCGCGAGGCGCACGCGATCGTTGCGCTCGGCTGGGTGCAGATCGGCTCCGGGTGTGGTGAGGTGCGCGACTACTCCACGGCCATGCCGGCGTTGCGCACGTGCATCGCCGTCTCCGACGCGCATGGCAACGACGGCCATCGGCGGTACGCCCACGCATGGCTGGCCCGGTGCCTCTTCGACAGCGGACGTTGGGACGAGGCCGAGGTGCAGGTGCGCGCTGCGCTCGAGGGGCTGACGGGGGTGGGGATCCAGCGCATCGTCGCGCTGACCACGCTCGGGTGGCTGCGGGCGCGCCGCGGCGATGGCGACGTCTGGGAACCGCTCGACGAAGCGCTCGCACTCGCCCGTCGCACCGGTCATCTGCAGCGGCTGTGGCCGGCGGCCGTGGCGCGTTGCGAGGCCGCGTGGCTGGAGGGCCGAGCCGATGACGAACGAGCGCTCGTTCGCGAAGTGCACGCGCTCGCGGTGTCGCTCGGCTACCCGCAGGCGATCGCCGAGCTGGCTGTCTGGCTCCGCCGGCTCGGCGAGCCGGTCGAGGTCGATTCGACGTCGAGCCCGTTCGGCGCCTGGGCCAACGGTCAGCACATGCTGGCGGTCGCTTCGTTTCGCTCGATGGGGTGCCCGTACGAGGCGGCGATGGTCGAATCCGACGTCGGTGACGCGGTGTCGCTCCTCGGAGCGTTCGCCACGGCATCGCGGCTCGGTGCCGTTCCCCTGGCACGCATGCTCCAGCTCAGGCTCGCCGACCGCGGCGAGGTGCGCACCGTGGTCGAACCCGAGCCGGAGCCGACGACGCTGACGGCGCGCGAGGTCGACGTGCTGCGACTCGTCGCTGTCGGGTTCACCAACCCGCAGATCGGCGCGGCCCTGTTCATCAGTCGCAAGACCGCCGAGCACCACGTCTCCAGCATCCTCATGAAGCTCGGCCTCACCAGCCGCAGCCAAGCCGCCGCGGCCGCGGTCCGGCTGGGCGTGGTGGAGGGATGATGGAGGCAGATTCCCCGGTTCGTGTCGAGGGTTTTCCACGTGGGACGTGGAGAAACCTCGACAGGAAGGGCGCGAACGAACGGGGAGAAGGGGGCAGGTGCCCCATGCGGTGGGTGGGGGAGTCGTGGTCCAGTAGGGACATGAACAAATACGTCATCGAACGAACCATCCCTGGCGCCGGCAAGTTGTCCTCGGACGAGCTGCAGGCCATCTCCCGCAAGTCGGTCGGCGTGCTCACCGACATGGCGCCTCGTGCCCAGTGGGTGCAGAGCTACGTCACCGGCGACAAGATCTTCTGCGTCTACCTCGCCGAGAACGAAGAGGCCGTGCGCGAGCACGGGCGCTGCGGCGGGTTCCCCGTCGACAGCGTCAACCTCGTGTCGGCAGTGATCGACCCGACCACCGCCAACTGACGTCCTGATCGGTGGGAACCGTGTCGTAGCGGTCGAGCCCGGAGCGATGCACGATGTGTCGGTGAACATCGACATCGTCGTCTTCGACGGGCTCGACCACCTCGACGCCATCGGGCCGCTCGAGGTGCTGCGCAGCGCGGCGTCGCTCGGCGCCGACATCACGGCTCGACTGGTGACGCGAGAACCCCAGGCACTCGTCTCCGGCCCCTTCGGACCGTCGTTCGTCCCGGACGGCGTCTTCGAGCAGGGTCATGCCGACATCGTGATCGTCGCCGGCGGCGGCTGGGCCGCTCGCGCCGATTCGGGCGCGTGGGGTGAGGTGCAACGTGGTGACTGGTTGCCGCTGCTCGCCGAAGCTCGACGATCGACCTCGATCATGGCCGGTGTGTGCACCGGCACGATGCTCCTCGCACACGCCGGCATTGTCGGGAACCGCCGGGCAGCCACGCATCATCAGGCGTGGGACGACCTCGCCGCCACAGGAGCGACGGTGGTGCACGAGCGGGTGGTCGACGATGGTGACCTCGTCACGAGCGGCGGTGTGACGAGCGGGATCGACCTGGCGCTGCACCTCGTTGCACGACTGTGCACCGCCGACCTGGCCGCGCGAGTGGGTCAGCGGATGGAGTACCCGACCCTCAGGTCGTCGTGACTGTCGTCGTCGAATCAGTGGTCCGCACGATCGTGCCCATCTCGGCCCACATGGCGGCGCTGTCGTCGCCGAGGGCGAACATCGACACGCCGCCGATCCGCTCGCGCCGGGCGAGATCGGCGCGTTCGCGAGTGCCGATGGCATCCACGTAGTGCACCTCGCGAGTCTGGGTGCACGACGTCGTGCCGTCGTCGAGGGTGAGCTCGTAGGTGAACGACGCCTCGCCGGTCTCCGGGTCGTGCACCGGTGTGCCGCCGCGGCGGGCGAGGAGGTCGTCGATCGTTCGCTGATCGACACCGGTGCGCCCGCTGTCCTCCGACGTGGGGCACGTGCCGGTGGTGCTGACCGGCCAGTTGCGGCCGTAGAGGGCGATGCCGAGGATGATCTTGCTGTCGTCGTCGACCGCTCGTTTGGCCGCGTCGATCGCCTGCTGCACGTAGGCCAGCGGTGCGATCGGGCCGGCTTCGGACGTCGAGTAGTCGTAGGCCATCACCCGGATCTGATCGGCGTGCTCGGCGATGGCGTGGTAGTCGAACACCCAGTAGCCGACATCGCCGACCTTGCCGTCTTCGAGGATCGGCGGCACCGTCACCGACAGGGTGCGGCCCTGCGCGTGCAGCCGCGTGGCCAGCTCCTCGACGAACGTCGAGAAGTTCTTGCGGGTGTCCTCCCACGTGCCCTTCGGATCCTGGAACGGGAACACCTCGTAATCGAGATCGAGCCCGGCGAAGTCGTTCTTCTCGGCCAGCGCGACGAGCGCGTCGACGTGCTGGGCGCGCGTCGTCGAGTCGGCGAGCACCGCGGCCATCCCGCCCGATGGCATCACGTCGTTGACCGACGGGATCAACGGGATGCGGTGCGCCTTCGCCGCGGCGATGAACGCGGCCGTCGCGTCCGCAGGCGCGTTGGCGTCAGGAGCGATCGCGGTCGGGCCCGACGCGGCGTACCAGAACGGCGAGAGCGACCGGAACCAGTTCGGTCGCTCGTTCATGGTCGCCGTCGCTTCGGGCAGCTGCCAGTAGGGCACCCACGCCTCGATGGCGATGTCCGGTGCCGGAGGTGGTGGTGGCGTGTCGTCGCGCGACACCACCACGCCGACGACGATCGCTGCCACGGCTGCGAGCGCCGCACCGACGACGAGCCGCCGGCGGGCGAACGTGCCGGCCGATGGGCGCGGCAGCAAGGTGTGCGGCTTGAGCTTGGTCAGCGATGCAACGCGGCGGAAGCCTTCGCCGGCGGGCACGTCGAGCACGTTCGGCACGGCGATCACGTGGCACCCGGCGGCGACCGCCGAACGCACCCCGGTCGGCGAGTCCTCGATCGCCACGCAACGGCCCGGTAGCACGCCGAGCACCTGCGCGGCGCGCAGGTACGGCTCGGGATGCGGCTTGCCGTGGGTGACCTCGTCGCCGGTGATCACTGCCACGAAGCTGCCATCCGGCAGCGCCTCGACGACGGCCTCGGCGAAGCGTCGCCACGACATCGTCACCAGTGCGCACGGCACGCCGTCGCGTTGCAGTGCGGCGAGCAGCTCGCGTGCACCCGGGCGCCACGGGATCTTGCGCTTGACCTTCGCGATGACGCCGTCGAGCAGTCGGTTGACGATGTCGTCGACCTCCAACGTCACGCCGCCCTCGCGCTGGATCACCCGCGCCGAGTCGCGCAGGTCGAAGCCGACCATCGAGTGCGCCTTCTCGTCGTTCCACGAGCCGTCGCCGAAGCGCTCGACGAGCTCGTACTCGGTGGCGATCCAGTACGGCTCGGTGTCGACCAGCGTGCCGTCCATGTCCCACAGGACGGCGTCCGGCAGGCTGCCGCGCGGTGCGGGGATCGGTGCAGGTGTCGGGCGGTCGCCGCGCTCGACGGCGGGCGCGCTCAACGCGGGCCACCGTCCACGTTCAACGTCGTGCCGGTCGTGTACGTGGACGCATCGCTGGCGAAGTACAGGGCGGCACCGACGATCTCGTGCGGCTCGCCGCCACGACCGAGCGCGAATGCGCCCTTGGCCGTTCGGTTGAACGCGTCGAGGTCCCACGCCTTGGAGATGTCGGTGAGGAACGGGCCCGGCACGATGCAGTTGACGCGCACCGATGGGCCGAGCGTGCGGGCGAGGCCGTAGGTGAGGTTGTTGACGCCGGCCTTGGCCGCGCCGTAGATCAGCTCGGCCGGGCTCGGGCGCTGCGAGGCGATCGAGGAGACGAAGATGATCGACCCGCTGCCTGCCTCGCGCATGCGCGTGCCGACGTTCGCCGAGAGCCGGAACGGGCCCTTGAGGTTGACGCCCATCACCTTGTCGTAGAGCTCCTCCGACACGGCGTCGACGCTCGGGTACAGCGGCGACATGCCGGCGTTGTTGACCAGCACGTCCACCCGGCCGAACTCGGCGTACACCTGGTCGGCCAAGGTGTCGGCGTCGTCCCACGATCCAGCGTGGTAGGCGATCGCCAACGAGCGCCGCCCGAGGGCCCGAACCTCCTCGGCGACGTCCTCGCAGTTGGCCAGCTTGCGGCTGGCGATCACCACGTCCGCGCCGTGCTCGGCGAAGGCCAGCACCATCTCCTTGCCCAAGCCGCGGCTGCCCCCGGTCACGACGGCAACCTTTCCGGTGAGGTCGAACAGATCGCGTGACGTCATCCGAACAGTCTGGCCGATCGTGCCGTCGAGCCAGGGGCAGACGGTTGACAACGCTTAGCGATGACGCTAAATATGGCGCCATGTCTGCACCGATCACCGCCTTCGCCCACTACCGCGTCACCCCCGGCCATCTCGACGACTACCTCGCCATCCTCGACGCCCACTGGCCACTGCTGCGCGGCCTGGAGCTGGTCACCGATCGCCAGCAGGAGGTCTACGTCGGCGAGGAGAAGGGGCTCGAGGGGCCGTACATCATCGAGATCTTCGACTGGGCCGATGAGGAAGCGTCCGCACGCGCGCACCAGCACCCGTCGGTCAGCGCGATGTGGGAGCAGATGGGCGAGCACTGCGAGTCGCGCGGTGGCAAGCCGCCGTTCGAGTTCCCCAACCTGCGCCGCGTCCAGTGACAGGGGTCGAACCGAAGCGGGCGAAGGGTCTCGCCGATCTCGACGACATCGACGCTGTGTTCGGCGCGCTCGCGCACGTCAGCCGTCGCCACATCGTTCAGGTGCTCCACGCCCGCGACGGCACGATGACCGCCGGCGAGCTGAACGACCGCTTCTCGCACTCCTGGCCGACCACCACCCGGCACCTCGGCGTGCTCGTCGACGCCGGTCTGGTCGCCGTCGACAGCGTCGGCCGCGAGCGCCACTACCGCCTCGAACGTCAGCGCCTCGGCGACGTCCTCGGCCTGTGGCTCGGTGGCGTCGGACTCGCACTCACGGACGTCAGGAGAAGCGGGTGACGAGGCCCTTGCGGCGGAAGACCTTCAGCATCCACGTCGAGTAGGCGAAGCAGATCAGCACGATGACGACGGCACCGATGAACCCGTCGCGGATCTCCGCACGAGGAAGCGGGTTGCCGGCCAGCACGTCGCGCAGCGCCGAGAAGGCGTGCGTGCTGGGCAGCACTCGAGCGAGCGGCTGGAACACGCCGGGCAGCGAGTCGACCGGGTTGAACACGCCGGAGAAGGCCATGAGGATGAAGTTGCTGCCCCACGTGATCACCTCGGCGCCTTGACCGAAGCGCAGCACGACGCCGATGTTGGCGATGCCGATGCCCCAGCCGACGACGATCAGGATCGCCGCGATCGGCAGCACCGACCATCCGACCGACGACAGGTCGAAGCGGAAGAAGCCCCACGCGGTGATCGACACCGTCGTGAGGGCCAGCGCCACCTTGGCCAACCCGAACACGGCCGTGCCGGCGATGTACTCGACCTCGGTGACCGGAGTGGTGAGCACGTTGAGCAGGTTGCGGCTCCACGTCTCCTCCATGAAGCCGGTCGCCACGGCGATCTGGCTCTGGAAGAGCACGTGGAACATCATGATCCCGGCGAGGAGGTACGGCGTGCTTGCGCCGACGCTGCCGGCCTGGCGGGCGACGTAGGTGCCGAGGCTGCCCCACAGGATGACGTCCATCAGCGGCCAGAAGGCGATGTCGAACCACCGGTGCGGGGCGCGCCAGAGCACGTAGACGTGGCGGCGCATGACCACGCGAATCCGACGGAGGTTCATCGGCCGTGCGTCTCCGCCAGCTCGAGGAACACGCCCTCCAGATCGCCGTGGCCGTACAGCGCAGCGATGTTGGCCGGGCTGTCGTTGGCGACGACCTGACCGCGTGCCAAGAACACCACTCGTGTGGTGAGCATCTCCACCTCGCGCATGTCGTGGCTGGTGATCAACAGGCCGGCGCCGGTGCGCGCGCAGTAGTCCATCAGCCCGGTGCGGACCTTCAGCGCCACGTCGGGGTCGAGCGAGGCCGTCGGCTCGTCGAGCACCATCAACCGCGGCTCGTGCAGCGTTGCCTTGACGATGCCCACGAGCGTTCGCTGACCGCTCGACAGCGAGCTGCACAGGCGATCGCCGAGGTGGGTGATCTCGAAGCGCTCCAGCGCTTCGTTGACGGCGTCGCGCTCGTGGCGCACGCCGTACCAACCGGCGAAGACGCGCAGCGCCTCGTTGACTTTCAGTCGCTCGGGCAGCGGCAGGTAGCCGGCCGCAAAGCCGATGCTCTCCATCGCCTTCGAGCGGTGGCGGGGCAGCTTGTGCCCGGCGATCTCGATGGTGCCCGCGGTGGGCTCGATGGCGCCGAGGATCATCAGCAGCGACGTGGTCTTGCCGGCGCCGTTCGGCCCGAGCAGCCCGACGCGCTCGCCGTCCGCGACGACGACGTCGATGCCGCGCACGGCCTCGACGTTCTTGAAGGTCTTCCGAAGACCGATCGCGCGAAGGACATCCCCCATCGGCTCAGTCTGACCGGTCTGTTCCGTCGTCCTGCGGTGATTTGCGATGCGATGGGGTGGCTGGCACCACCGAGGAGGGCGGTCAGCCCCCTCGTCACGTTCCGGGACGAGTCGTACCATCGGACGATGCCGGGAGTGCTGGGAGCCGACCTGCGCATGTGGGCCCGCGGCGAGCTGCGTCGACGGTGGCTGTCGCTGGTGCTGCTCGGCGTGCTCGGCGGTCTCGCTGCCGGGCTGGCGATCGCCGCCTACGACGGCGCACAGCGCAGCGAGACCGCGTACGAACGGATGCGCGACCAGCTCCACGGCGCCGATGCGATCCTGTTCCCCAGTCAGGTGGCGATGTACGACTTCGACCCGACGATCCTCGACTCGCTTCCCGAGGTGGAGTCGTGGGGCGGCTTCTCGTTGAACGACAGCAGCATCGACGGGTTGCCGGCCGGCGCGACGCCGATGATCGTCAGCAACGACTGGTTCGCGACGCTCGAGGGCGCCAAGCTGCTGCAGGGCCGGCTGCCGGATCCGACTCGCGACGACGAGGCGCTGGTGACCGCGCCGATCCTCGACCAGGCCCCCGATGGCTTCGGGGTCGGGAGCGAGCTGACCTGGCGCAACCTGACGTTCGACGAGGCGGCGCAGTTCGGCGACGAGGGAGCGCCGCCGGACTTCGACTGGACGACCGCACGGGGCACGGTGACCACGCTGACGATCGTCGGCGTCGTGCGAATGCCGCTGGAATCCGTCGCCGCGTTCGCCAGTGAGGGGCTGCTGCTGACGTCGCCTGGTTGGGCGGCGCAGCACGTCGACGACACGCCGCTCTGGTGGACCAACGCCATCGTTCGCCTGCGCCACGGCGCGGCCGACGTGCCGGCGTTGAAGGCGGACATCGCCCGTCTCACCGGTCGCGAGGACATCCCGGTCAAGGACCTGTCGACGGACATCAAGCGCGTCCAGCGTTCGCTCGACGTGGAGCACACCGCCCTGCTGATGTTCGCCGGTGCGCTGGCGATCGCCGCGCTGGTCTTGGTCGGGCAGGCGATCGTGCGTGCCACAGCGTCGGGCGCGACCGCCGCCGCGCCCCTTCGAGCCATGGGAGCGACAACCGTCGGGCTGGTCGTCGGGCTGGCGCTGCCGATGATGGCCACCGTGGTCACCACGCTCGCCGTGGCCGCGATCGTGGCGGTCGTGGCGTCGCGCTGGTTCCCGGTCGGGCTCGCTCGCCGCGTGGACCCCGATCTGGGCGTGCACGTGGTGGCCTCGCGAGTCGTGCTCGGCGTGCTCATCGCCGGCGGTCTCGTGCTGGCCGTCGTGGCGGCGTCGGCGGCGGTGCTGCAGCGCGAGCGTCGTGCTCGCGCCTCGCGCCGTGCCCATCTGCTCGGCGCGTTGACGCGCGCCGGCGTGCCGCTGTCCCCGGCGATCGGCGCCAGCCTGGCGGTCGACTCGTCCGGCGATCGCGGTGGTCGTTCCCGCCTCGCGCTGCTGGCCGGCGCGGCGGGCGTGGTGGCCGTCGTCGGTGCGCTCACGCTCGTGCGCGGCATCGACGACATCGTCGGTCATCCGGAGCGGACCGGTGCCACGTGGGACCTCGAGCTGCAGGACACCGGCGCCCAGACCGATGACGACGTCGTCGCCACGCTCCTCGCCGATGCCGACATCGCGGACATCGCGCGCGTCGGTCGAGTGGCGAGCGCCATCAACGGGCTCGATGCGCCGATCTACGCCCTCGATGTGGTCAAGGGATCGATGTCGTTCACCGTCGTGCGCGGCCGCGCTCCTGTCGACGACGGTGAGATCGCGCTCGGACCGGCGACGATGCGCGCGCTCGATGTCGAGATCGGTGACACGGTCGTCGCCGGTGCGCAGCGCACGCCGCTGCGCATCGTCGGTGTCGCGCTGCTCGCCCAGCACATCCACAGCTCGTTCGACGAGGGCGGATGGGTCACGCGATCGACGTACACGCCGATCGCCGCCAACGAGGAACGCACCGACCAGGACGACGAAGGGTTCCTCGGACTCGCCGAGGGGGTCACGGCCGAGGCAGCGATCAGCCGCCTCCCACCGTTCTGGTACATCACCCAGCCGTCAGTATCGACTGATGCCACCAACCTCGCCCAGGTGCGCGGCCTGCCCATCTACTTGGCCGTCTTCCTGGCGTTGCTGGCCGTCGGCGCAGTCGCCCACGCGCTGTTCACCGGGGCCCGCCAACGCGCCCGCGAGCTCGCTGTCCTGCGAGCACTCGGGCTGACCGCGCGGCAGGTGGCGGCGTGCGTGTCGTGGCAGGCGCTGGCGATCGGTGCGGTGGCGGTCGTCGCCGGCATCCCCATCGGGGTGATCGTCGGCCGCCGCGTGTGGCGGGCGATCACCGAGCAGCTGTCGTTCGTCTACGTCGGTCCGTGGTCGTCGAACGTCCTCGCCGCCGCGGTGCCGGTGTGCCTGCTCGGTTGCGTCCTGCTCGCGGTCCTGCCGGCACGGAGCACCGCGCAGCGCGGCATCGCCGACACCCTCCGGGACGAATAGCCCGGTACCGTGTGCCGCCATGGAACCGGGTTCCGACGCGGAGCCGGTGCGCAAGCCGCACCGCATCTTCGACCGACCGCGTCAACCGCACGACTGGCGCTGGGTGGTCGGCGGCATCGGGCGGACGTTGATCGTCCTCGGACTGCTCATGTTCGCGTTCGTGGCCTACGAGCTGTGGGGCACCGGCATCTACACGGCCCAGGCGCAGAGCGAGCTCGACGGCGACTTCCACGACCTGGCCATCCCGGCCACCACCACGACCACGTCGACCACCGTGCCGGGCGTGACCACGACGACCGATCCCACTGCCCCGACCACCACCACGATCCCGGTGATCGCCTACCCGTGGCCGGTGCCCGAGGTCGGCGACGTGTTCGTGCAGATCAAGATCCCCAAGATCGGCGTCGACTACAAGGTGCTCGAAGGCGTCGACCCCGAGGAGCTCGCCAAGGGCCCCGGCCACTACCCGGACACGGTGCTCCCGGGGCAGCTCGGCAACACGGCGATCGCCGCCCACCGCACGACGCACGGCGCGCCCTTCAACGAGATCGATCAGCTCGACCCTGGTGACGAGATCCGGTTGAGCTACCCGCAGGTCGGGGAGACGAGCCCGACGTTCGTGTACCGGGTGACGAGCACCGAGATCGTCAAGCCGTCGGACTACCAGGTGATCTTCACCGTCGATCCGTCGAAGGCGACGCTGGTGCTCACCTCGTGCAACCGAGGCACGACGCAACGGATCGTCGTGCACGCCGAGCTCGACCTCGCCGCATCGAGCGCGCTGTGGGCGGCAACCCCGCTGCCGACGCTCGACCCGACCGACACCTTGCCCGGTGAGGACACGGTGCCGGACACGACACCGGTGTCGACGCCCGGCACGCCGTCGACGACGCCGCCGGTGGCGCCGGTCGTCGCTGCCCCGGATGCATTCGCCGGCGGCTGGTTCGACGATGGAGCTGCGTGGCCGCACATCATCGGCTGGGGTGCGTTGCTGGCCGCGCTGACCTACGGCGGCTACCGGTTGGCCAAGCGAACGCGCCGCATCTGGCTCGGCACGCTCGTCGTGTTCGCCCCGTTCGTCGTCGCCCTCTACTTCTGGTTCGAGAACATCAGCCGTCAGCTGCCGCCGGGCCTCTAGCCGAAAGGCTCAGCGAAGGCGCATCGCCGGGTTCCGCGACACCCGGAGCCGACCTGGCAGGTGGGACTCGACCGCGAGCAGGCGACGCAAGCGGTGCGGGTCCTGCATCAGCTGCAGCTTCCAACGCTTCCGGCGGAAGTCGGCGCGTTGCTCGGCGAACTCGTTCATCGCGTCGCGAGCCACCTCCGCACGCGACCAGTTGCCCTGCGACGTGTATCGCACGTAGTCGTCGAGCGACTGCTGGAACAGGCGGGGCACGACGACGTCGCGGTAGTAGAAGCGCTGGAACCGGACGTCGTCCTCGATGGTCGCGCGCAGCTTCCGACCGAACAGCACACGGCTGGCGATGAACCGGGAGTCGTCCGACGAGCTGCCGGCGTGGATGCGGAAGCGGGTGACGGTGCGGTCGATGTAGTGGTGGTCGAAGCCGGCACGGAACATGCGGATGAACAGGTCGTCGTCCTCGTAACCCGACAACGATTCGTCGAACCCACCGACGTGCAGGAACATCTCGCGTCGCAGCAGGCTGGCGGACGGGATGACCATCAGGTCGCGGCTGAGGCAGAACGCCAGCGAGGTCTTCGGGTTGGGCACCTGCGCCTCGCGCAGGAAGCGCTTCGTCACGGTCTGGCCCTTGCCATCGATCTCGTCGAAGTCGCCGTACACCCAACCCAGTCGCGGGCTGCGCTCCATCGCTCGCACGAGCAGCTCGAGGTGGTCGGGAAGCCAGCTGTCGTCCTGATCGAGGAACGCGAGGTGACGTGATGTCGCCGCCTGCGCACCTCGGTTCCGCGCCGCCGACTGCCCGCCGCGGTCCTGGTGCAGGACAGTGACGTCGAACGGTAGGTCGAGCCCGGCGAGCAGCTTCGCTCCGTCATCGGTGGAGCCGTCGTCGATCACGATGACCTCGTTCGGCAGCACGGTCTGATCGGTGATGCTGGCGATCGCGTCGAGGACGTACGCACCGCCGTTGTAGAGCGGGATGATGGCCGAGACGTCGGCTCGCAGCAGTGGTTGGTTCATCAGGGCGCTCCTTCGCGCAGCGCGGTGGTCGGGTAGCGCCGGGCGCGCACGGAGTCGATCTCGGCGTCGTACGGCCAGGCTGCTGATCCCGCTGCAAGGTCGTGGTCCTTGCGTGCGAGCACGTACGCGAGCGACGGGCCGTAGAGCACGGGCATGTCCGCGTGCAGGTCGCGCAGGTGCGGTCCAGGCACGACCGAGACGTCGGACGTGCCACCCGACGCGATCGGCGTGAACCCGAGGCGCGGTCCGAACAACGATCGCAACCCGAACGGCGATGCCCGCCAGAAGTCGTTGGGTGCGGCATGCTCGGGCCACGTCATCGGCGCCGACACCAGCGCCAGCCCGCCGACCTGCAGGATCCGCTGCACCTCGAGTGCGATCAGCCACGGTGCTTCGACGTGCTCGAACACCTCATCGCTGACGAAGCCGGCGACCGACCCCGGTTCGAAGTAGGTGCTGAGGAGATGGCCGTCACCGACGAGGTCGACGCCCGGCCCGTCATGGATGTCGACGGCGATCACCGTTCGGCCCCGGAACTGCTTGCGCCACGCGTCCGTCTCGTCGCCGTTGTGACCGCGGGTGCCGAGCGCAACGATCGGTCCGTGCGCGGGCAGTGACTCGGTCGCCGTCTCCAGGATCGCCCGCCGGGTCAGCGTCGGGTCGTTCTCCGTCGGCCAGTCCGGAAGCGGGTGGTCGGGCAACGCCAGCTCCAGCCTCCGAGGACCGTCGTCGGTCTCGAGCTCGATCACGAGGTGCGACGAGAGCGGGCCGAGCAGGTGGGCTCGGAAGCCGCATCGCTGCGCCGCGGGGTCCGCGGGGAACATCCGTCGTGCTCCGTCGTGCGGCAGCGGCGGGACGGGATCGGCGGTCGTCGATCCCCAACGCAGTCGCACCGTTCGCGCCGTGCGGCCAGGCGTGAAGGCGAAGCCGGCGATGTAGATCCCGCGCGCGTCCGCCCAGTAGACGTCGATGTCGTGGACGATCCCGCCGCCTCGGGACGGCGAATCGGACGACCGCGACGACGGCGTGCGCGTCCCCACGTGTGGTGCGGCCGCGGCGAAGAGCATGTCGGCGTGCGGATCGCCCGCGTCGGCACCCGCTTCGGCGCACAGGCGCGAGAACCCGAGGCGGGCCCGGCCGACGTCGCCGCGTTGGAGGTCGAGCATCGCTGCACAGAAGACACCGTCGAGACCCGAGTGCCGGTCGACCGGAGGGCCGGCGAGGAGGTCGTCGAGGAGCGCCTCGATGTGCACCTGGATCGCTGCCGCATCGTCGAACGCTGCGCGGTTGACGAGCGTGACGAAGGCCGCGACGAGCACGCGATCGACCGTCGTGCGCTGCCGTGGTGTCGCGCCCGAAGCGCGCTGGCCCGCCGCAATGACCGCGCCGGGCACGTCATCGGGCGAAGTCGAGGCCAGCGCGAGTGCGAGGTGCGCCGCGGCGAGCATGCCGAGCTCGATCGTCTCGGCGTCCACCAGCCCATCGAGGGCGCGTTCGAGATCGTCCCACGCATCGACGGACGCGGCGAACCGCGCCGCGGCGAGTGCGTGTTCGTCGGAGAGCAGCGCTCGCATCCCGTCGGCGAACAGCACCGAGCTGGCAAACGCCGGTCGGGTGCTCAGCACAGGCGATCGGCCGGAGATCGCATCGAGGTCGTCGAGCGATGCGCCGATGACCTCGACGAGCAACGCGTCGAGCCGCATTCGGCTGCGTTCGGCGCCTTCCAGCATCCCGCGCGTGACGAGCTGCTTGTAGTGCCGTGCCGCTGCGCACATGCGGACGTGGGCCGACACGTCGGCGTCGCCGGCGAGATCGTCGAGGTAGTGGATGACGGCAGTGCTCGGCGATGCAGGCTCGTATCGGTTCGCTGCCGGCAACGGAACCCGGCTGGCGATGGCGATGATCTGCTGGCCGTCGTCGCGCACGTCGAGGTGGTGCAGCCCGACGTCCAGCAGGAGCGTTTCGAGGGCTCGCTTCGACGCGAGGAAGAGGTGCAGCCCTTCGCTGAGGGCGATCTGGATCTGGCTGACCGGACGACTCGGCCGCACCGCCTCGGCCGACGGCGTGGTGATCACGAAGATGCCGTCGTCGGCGAGGTGCGGCAGGACGTCGGCGAGGAACGCTCGCGGGTCGTCGACGTGCTCGATGACCTCGCTGGCGAGCATCAGTTGGAACCGCTCGCCGCGCCGCTGCGTGGTGGACAGCAGCAGCTCGTGGCGCACTCGCGACGACAGGTCGCGAGATCCCCGGTCGGCCGCCATCGAGGGATCGAAGCCCTCGGCGTCCCAGCCGAAGACGCGCGTGGCCAGGTCGACCCCGAAGCCGAAATTGCACCCGACGTCCGCGAACCGCTGGATCGACGCATCGCGGAACGGCTCGAGCTGCTCGAGGATCGACTGGATGCCGGCGAACTGCTCGACGTATCGATCGACGCCGAGATCGGTGGTGACGAACTCCTCGCGAACGTCACCACTGATCACGATCGATGCGCACTGGCTGCACCGCGCCGCGCTGATCATCCCGTCGTCGCGACCGAGGTCGTACTCCAGCACTTGCTGCTTCAACGAGCGGTCGCCGCACATCGCGCATCGAGCACGGGTCTCTCCGCTGATCCACCGAAGATCGCTCATCGAGTTGCACCTCTTCGCCAGGACCAGTCCGCCGTGGCCAGCCTGGCGCAGACGCGGTCGACGTGCAAGCGACCCCCGTGAACGGGTCAGAGCGCGCGAGCGGCGCGGCGTGCTTCGAGCACGGCTTCGAGGATCGTTCGCGGGGCGACCGCATCGCCGGCCTGGACGGCGCCGGGGATCGGGTCGGTCGGCAGGCGGAAGCCGCAGTCGACCAACGCAGCGACGGCGATGGTCCGCCGCTCGCCGCTGAAGCGGTCCTCGAGCTCGATCTCGCCCGGGCGCACGGCACGCAGGAGCGACCGTCGCTCGATGCGGGCGCCGCGCTGGGCCAGACGAACGTTGGCCGGGGCGAGGTCGCCGGTGCGCGACAGCTCGTTGCCGGCGATGTGGTCCTGGGTGATCAGCACGGCGCGCTCGGCGAGCTCCTCCGTCAGCGCGACCCCGATCGGCCCGCCGATCGGATCGAAGACGGCGATCGTTCCCTCCGGCACGGTGACCGCGCCGCGACGCACCTCGACGATGTCGAGCACGACCGCGCCATCGGCGATCTCGTACTCGCGCCGGCCGGGCTGACCGCCCGTGCACTGCACGACGACAGCTCCCGTCGCGTCCGCCGTGAAATCCGTGTCGAGCTGCACCGTCACGCCGGCCGCCTCGACCTCCGCCTGCAACCACTTGGTGAACGCCTCGCCGGGCCCGGCCACGCGAGCGACGCCGCCGGCGTGCGCGGCGCGCTCGACGACGGTGACGCGGTGCCCACGAGCCGCCGCGACCCGTGCTGTCTCCAGCCCGGCGACGCCAGCGCCGACGACGACGACGTCGCGAGGCGTCGCGGCCGTCGCGGTCCAGTCGGGGTCGGAGGTCTCGAAGCCGGTGCTCGGCTCGACCACGCACGTCACGATCGGGTTGCGCGCGTCGCGCACCTGACAGGTCTGGTTGCAGCGGATGCAGGGCCGGATCCGGTCGGCCTGGAACGCCGCCAGCTTGCGCACGAGGTCGGGGTCGGCCAGCTGGGCGCGAGTCATCTCGACGCCCGCGCACACGCCGTCCTCGACCGCCCACTCGGCCTGGCTCCAGTCGATCACCGAACCCTGCAGCAGCACCGGCACAGCGCCGACGGCCCCTTGCACCGTGCGGCACACGTCGATGTTGAAGCCGGGCGGTTCGTGGAAGTCCGGCCGCGTCTTCTCCGCCGAGAAGATCGCACCGCGCACGACGACGATGTAGTCGAGCCCGACGGCGGCGAGCGCGGCGGCGATCTCGGGAGCCATCTCGGGGGTGATGCCGGCCCACGGCGCCAGCTCGTCGCACGAGAGCCGCAACCCGAGGGTGGTCGTGTGCGGGCGCACGGCCTCGATCACCTGACGAGCGAGCAGCAGCCGATCGGCGCCCCACTCGTCGCCGCGGTGGTTGGTCAGGCCACTGAGGAACTGACGGATCAGGCTGTGCTGGCCGGCGTTGATCTCGACACCGTCACAACCGGCCTCGGCGGCCAGCTTCGCACCGGCAGCGAAGCCGGCGACGACCGCAGCGATGTCGTCGGGCTCCATCCACTTCGGCACCTCGCGGCTGTTCACCTCGGGTACCCGCGACGGTGCCCACAGCGCGGTCTGGCTGTACGCGCTGGAGCCCTGTCCGCCGGCGTGGTCGAGCGAGGCGATGACGATCGAGCCGTGCGCGTGGCAAGCGTCGGCGATCGCCGCCCACCCGTCGCCGCAGCGCTCGGCCAGTGGTGCACGTTCGTACGGCCAGTCGCTGGCGTGCGCGCTGGCTCCCTCGGTGACGATCACGCCGCAGCCGCCCGCGGCCCGGCGCGCGTAGTACGCCGTGTGGCGCGCGGTGAACCGGCGGTCGTCATCGCCGAGGTTGGTCACGTGCGGACCGAACATGACGCGGTTGGGCGCGGTGGCGCCACCCAGCTGAAGCGGTTCGAGCAGTCGCATGACCCGCTCATCATGGTCGGTGGCAGACTCTCCACGCCATGACAGGGCGAGATGACACGCGCACGCTCGGCTACCAGCCGGCCCTTGACGGACTGCGCGGTGTGTCGGTGCTGCTGGTGCTGCTGTTCCACGGCGGCTTCGCCGCGTTCAGCGGCGGCTACGTCGGGGTCTCGGTGTTCTTCACCCTCAGCGGCTACCTGATCACGGCCTTGCTGCTGGAGGAGCGCCAGCGCTCAGGTGCCATCCGCATCGGCCGCTTCTACGCCCGTCGAGCCAAGCGGCTGCTGCCGGCCAGCCTGCTGTGCCTCATCGGGATCACGGTGCTCGCCCGCGTCGGGACGATCGAGGCGACGTCGTCGCTGCGCCGCGATCTGGTCGCCTCGCTGCTGCAGGTGAAGAACTGGACGTCGATCGTCAGCGGGCGCAGCTACACCGAGCTGCTCAACCTGGCGCAGGGCAGGCCGTCGCCGCTCGAGCACTACTGGTCGCTGGCGATCGAGGAGCAGTTCTACGTCGTCTGGCCGTTGGTCGTGCTGCTGCTGACGAAGCTGCTGCGGCCGCGAGGCGTCGCCCGCTCGATCGTCGCGCTCACCGTCGTCGCAGCGATCGCGTCACCGATCATCGCCGCCCACTGGGGCGTCGACGTGGCGTACTGGTCGTCGCCGACGCGCTTCGGCGAGATCCTGACCGGCGCCGCGCTCGCCGCGATCCTTCGGTTGCGACAGGGGCACGTCGGGCAACGAACGGCGTGGCTGTTCGTGCCCTCGATGGCCGTCATCGTGTGGGCGGCCACGCAGTGGTCGTCCGGCAGCGGGCCGGCCTATCGCGGGATGATGCCGCTGTTCTCACTGGCATCGGTCGGGGTGATCCTCGCGCTCCAGGCGCCTGCGGGCTGGCCGCGCCGCGTGCTGTCGTGGCGACCGGCCGTCGCCCTCGGCACGATCAGCTACGGCGTGTACCTGTTCCACTGGCCGGTGTTCGTCGTGCTCGACGCCGAGCGCACCGGACTTGCCCGGCTCCCGCTGTTCGCCGTGCGGCTGGCGGTGACGCTGGCGATCGCGGTGGTGTCGTACGTCCTCGTCGAGCGTCCCGTTCGCCGGGCCACGTGGGACGGTGGACGAGTCGCCGCTGCCGCGTTCACCGGGCTGGCGATCGGAGCACTCGCCGTCGTGGTGATCGCGCCGTCACCCGTCGACCGGTTGGCAGTGGCCATCGACGATCTGCCCGAGCTGCCACCCCCGCCGGCCCCGACCGGATCGTTCGTGCCGCTGCTGCCCACCACGACGACGACCCAGGCGCCACCCGATACCGCACCGGCGCCACCCGAGACGACGTCGGACACGACACCGGTGCCGACGTCGACGACGTTCGACCTGACCTACCCGCCGCCGGCGCGACCGGTGCGCATCGTCGTCGCCGGCGACTCGACGGCGTGGCTGACGGCGGTCGCCCTCGACGACTGGGCGAAGGCCCACCCGGATCAGGCACAGGTGTCGTTGATCGCCGCCGCCGGTTGCGGGTTCATCGCCGCCGGCCGTCCCGTTGCCGAGTTCAGCGAGCAGATCGAGGCCGACTGCAACGAGCTGCGCACGCAACGCCTGCCGGCCGAGGTCGCCCGGTTCCATCCCGACGTGGTCGTGCTGATGGTCAGCTTCCGTGACATCGACGACCGCGTGTGGAACGACGAGGAGGGAGCGCTGACGCCGTTCGACGGCCGCTTCCACGAACGCCTCCTGCAGGACTACCGCGCGCTGACCCAGCAGCTCCTCGATGCGGGCGTGCCGCGAGTGGCGTGGGTCAACCCGCCGATCACGCAGGCGCACTGGGTGGGTGATGCCGCAGTCCGCCTCGATCCGAACCGCTACGTCGTCTACTCGCGCGAGCTGGCATCGGTCGCCGATGGCCGATCGAACGTGCGCGTCATCGACCTCGCCGACTGGTTCGCGGCGAGCCCCTTGTCGTCCACCGACGGCACGCGCCCCGACGGGATCCACTGGTCGGCCGCGGCCGGCGACGAGGTCGTCGCCGAGTTCTTCGCCCCGGCCGTGATGGCCGTCGCGCTCAGCTGACCTTGCGTGCCGCGAGCTCGCGGCCGCCGGCCAGCCGCTTGATGTTGTCGAGGTGGCGCAGCGCGACCAGCGCGCACAGGGCGACGATCGCCGCCACCTCCCACCCGGACGCACCGAGCGCGCCGACGGTGACCGGCAGGCCGACGGCGATCAGCAACGAAGCGATCGACGCGGTGCCGGACAGGCGGCGCACGATCAACCAGATCGCCAGCATCGCCAGCGCGGCGATGGGTTGCAGGACGATCATCGCCCCGCCCATCGTTGCCACGCCCTTGCCGCCGCGGAAGCGACGAGTGATCGGGTACATGTGCCCCAGCACGGCGCCGGCGACCAGTGCGTACGAGCCCGGTCGCGAGTCCAGCAACAGCCCGGTCGCGGCCGGGATGGCGCCCTTCACTCCGTCGAGGACGAAGACGAGCACACCCCACGGCGTGCCCATCACGCGGGCGACGTTGGATGCACCCGGGTTGCCGGACCCGACGGCAGTGATGTCGATGCCCTTCGACCGAGCGACCATCACCGCGCTCGGGAACGTGCCCAGCAGGTAGGCCACCGGCACGAGCGCGAGGGCGAGGATCACGACATCAGCGTGACACGGTGGCCTTGCGCAGGAACGTGACCGGTTTCGTGTGATCGAGACCCGGCTTGGGGATCAGCGACAGGTTCACCCCGGCGAGCGCAGCGTCGGCTTCACCGCCGACGCACTCCGGATCGGGCCCGTCGAGCGGCAGACCGGTGAAGAACTTGGCGGCCATGCACCCGCCCTGGCAGGCGTCCCACGATCCGCACGACGCGCACGCACCGGCGGACTGCGGCTCGCGCAGCTCGCGGAACAGCTCGCTGTGCTTCCACACCTGCGCGAATCCGCCGGGGTCGCGCACCGAGCCGGCCTTGAACTGATCGTGGATCACGAACGGGCAGGCGTACACGTCGCCGATCGGGTCGATCAGGCAGACGACGCGGCCGGCGCCACACATGTTCAACCCCGGCAGTGGCTCGCCGAGCGCGTTGAGGTGGAAGAACGAGTCGCCGGTCAGGACGTTGTCGCCGTGGGCCAGCAACCAGCGGTAGATCTGCCGTTGCTGGTCGTTGGTCGGGTGGAGGTCCTGCCAGCTGTCCACGCCACGGCCGCTGGGGCGCAGGCGGGTGACGCGCAGCTGCGCGCCGTACGAGTCGGCGAGCGACTTGAAGCCGTCGAGCTGATCGACGTTGTGGCGGGTGACGACGACGGAGATCTTGAACGGCCCGAACCCGGCGGACGCGAGGTTGTCCATCGCCCGGCGGGCCATCGCGTACGAGCCGTCGCCGCGCACCGCGTCGTTGGTGATCGCGTCGATGCCATCGAGGCTGATCTGGATGTCGAGGTAGTCCATCGCCGTCAGGCGCTCGGCCTTGGCAGCGTCGATGAACGCGCCGTTGGTGGAGAACTTCACGCCGATGCCGTTGCCGATCGAGTGCTCGACCAGCTCGAAGAAGTCGCGGCGCACCATCGGCTCGCCGCCACCCAAGTTGATGTAGAAGACCTGGAGGTCGCGCAGCTCGTCGAGCACGCGCTTGGCCTCGGCGGTCGTCAGCTCGCGCTCGTCGCGCTGCCCGCTGGAGGACAGGCAGTGCACGCACTGCAGGTTGCACGCGTAGGTCAGCTCCCACGTCAGGCAGATCGGTGCATCGAGCCCCGTCTTCAGTTGCTCGACCAGTGATTGCGCACTCATGCGGACTCTCGCTCTCTCACGACCTCGGACTCGACCAGTGATGTGAAGGCCCGGTCGAAGCTCGGCCAGCGCGACTCGGCGACTCCGCAGGCGCGCAACGTGTCGGCCAGCGACGGGTGCTCGGCCAGGTGCTTGGCCACGTCGACCACGTCACGGTGCTTCATGAACACCAGTCGACGGTTGCCGTAGTGGTACGCCAGCGCGCCGAACGGCTCGGGCCGCAGGGCGACCTGCGGGTGCAGCTCGAGTGCGCTGTCCAGCATGTGGATCAGTAGACGCCGCACATGCCGTCGATCGAGATCTCCTCGATCAGCAGCTCGTCCTCGACGAGCTCGGCGGCGGGGGCGGTGCTGGCCTGAACCGGGGTTTCCTGGTCGTTCTCCATCGCGGGAAGCGTAGTCCTCACGACTTGGGCCGCAGCAGCCGGTCCGGCATCCATCCGATCAGGATCGGCACGCCGAGGATGGCGACCATCCAGGCGGTCCACATCGAGTGGAACGGCCACCACTCCGGCCAGTTGTCCACCTCGAAACCCGCCGCGGCCCGTGCGGAGGTGTGGGCCATCCAGCCGTACCAGGCGAAGACAGCGGTGGTCAACGCGGCGGCGGCGAACCAGCGCATCCAGAAGAACAGGGCGACGCTAGCGACTGCAGCAGCCAGCGCCGGTTCGACCCAGATCCAGTCCCAGTGGATGATCGGCAGCTCCTCGCCGAACAGGCTCGGGCGATGGATGAACCACGCGCCGGTCACCGCTCCGCCGATGGCCAGCGCGTACGGCGGGACGACGCGCCACCACGGCCGGGTCGGTCGGAACACGAGCTCGACGAGGAGCGCTGCTCCGAGCGACATGCCCAGCCCGATGCCCCACAGCGTCCACTCGCCGGCGTCCGTTCGTGCTCGGGGTGCGGCGAGCATGCAGACCGTGCACGCGAGCGCGGTGACCGCCCATCGACCGGCGAGCACGAGGCCTGCGACGGCCAGCAGCACGGGGCGCAGCACCGTGCCGAGCACCCACAGCAGCGGCTTGCCCGTGCGGATCGCCTTGCTGGTGGTGATCGTGCCGCGGATCGCGACACCGGTCAGGTTGCGCGTGCCGAGCAGCGAGGCGATGCGCCGGTCGTGCTTCGCCCACGCGGTGAACCAGTCGCCGGTGACGAGCTCGTCCCACGGCTGGTCGGGCGACGCTGCTCTCGTCAGCGCTCCGTCGTGGCGGCGCAGCTCGTTGAGGACCTGCAGCTGGCGGCAACGCACCAGCGCCGACTTCAGCTCGGCGTCCTCCGCGGGCAGTTCGGCGACGCCGAGCTGCGCGCAGACCTTCGACGGCTCCTTGCGCAGCGTCGCGATGGCGCTGCTGTCGAGCGCTGCCTCGACGAGCGAACCGACGCTGTCGAGCCGCCCCCAACGCCAGTCGCTGGTCCGCCACTTCGTGTCGAAGAACGCGCCGAGGTGGTGGAGCTGCTTGCCGGCGATTCGCTGTCCGTAGTCCTCGACCGGGCCGCGCTCCATGAACGCCGTCGCTGCGGGGCTCTGGACGTCGCCCGCGGTGCGCACGAACTCGATGCGCTGGTCGCTGGCAACCGGCTCGACGTGCAGCGGCATGAACGCTGCGGTGATCGGGCCGAGCGCGGCCCATCGCGCCAGTGGATCCGCAGCGCGCAGCGTGGACAGGGCTCGCTCGGCCGGCGATGGATCGGCGGCAGCGAGGTCGGGGATCAGACCGAGCACGGTCACCAGCCGGTCGACGAGCTCCAGCTCCAGCGTGCTCGCCGCGTCGGCAAGCGGTCTCGGCAGCGGTCCCCATCCGGCAAGTGCCGCCCAGGCAGCGTTGTCGAGCGGGCTGGCGACCCGGGTCGAGGCGAGCTCGGTGCGCGATCTGCCGAGCGCCACCGCTGCGTCGCGTTCGACGTGCGTCGACCCGTCGTGCTGCAGCGAGATCTCGCCGGCCACGAGCATCGTCGCCAGCTGCCGAGCGGTGATCACGTCGCACAGCAGGCGCAGCTCGTCGAGCGCGGCAAGCACCGGGCCGAGCGCCACCGACGGGCGCTCGCGCTGGACGCGGTAGAGCAGCCGGTCGAGCGTGGCGACGTCGTTGCGGATCCCGGCCGCCAGCAGCAGCCCACCGGAGGCCGCCCATTCGCTGCGCAGTGCGTCCTCGAGACGAGTGCGGGATGCGCCGCCCGGGACGTCGACGATCGGTGCGACGCGAGGTTGTTGCGGCGCGTGCCACATCATTTCGGCCGCCGGGTTGGTGGCGGCGCGCACGATCATCGCGATGGCACCGTCGACCGCGAGCAGCGCGGCTGCTCGGCGGGTGTCGGCGTTGGTCGTGCCGTTGAGCAGCTGGGCGAGCAACGCATCCGCCTCGGCGTCGCGGCGGGCGACGTTGGCGTTGTGGTCGCGCAGCAGCTCGATGTCCTCGCGAATCGTCTCCGATCGCTTGCCCGAGAACGACTGGGCCACTTCGATCGCGGTCTTCGGGTTCTCAATTTGCTTGCCCGGCTTCGGTGCTGCGCCCGGGTCGGGGTGGAGGTACAGCAGCACGCGTCGGACGGGCTGGTTGGCGCGGCTGTTGTAGATCGCCCGGATCGCGCGGGAGATCGGGACGTTGTCGACGACGCCGCCATCCATGATCTCCACGTCGTCGCGGTCCGCGCGGAACGCGTTGACGAGGCGGCCGCCGAACGTGGCGCGATCGAACGGCATCGGTTCGAACAGGAAGGGCAGGCTCGACGTCGCCCGCCCGATGCGCGCCAGGCCCTCGACCGAATCATCGGCGGCGAACCCATCGAGGCCGCGCTCGTGCCCACCGCGCTTGGTCACGTGGAAGTACGCATCGCTGCGCGGCTCGCGGATCGGGTCGCCGGGTGCATCGCCGAACACCACCTCGTTGGGCACCACGAGCGTGGCGCTGACGAAGATCGACAGGTCCTGCATGGGTACCGGGCCGGGCGGCGATGCGTCGGCATCGCCACGCAGTGCCTCGGTGAGCTGGTCGAGGAAGTAGCGGCCGCGGAAGATCGAGCGCGGGTCGTTGTCCGCCCGCATCGACCCGAGCGGGCTCTTGACCAGCGCGTCGATGTCGGCGTCGGTCTCCCACAGGCGGCTGAACGTGTCGAACGGGCGGTTCGTGCGGATCGCCTGGGCGAGCATCACGGCGTTCAGCCCACCGGCGCTGGCACCGGCCATCACGTCGACCTGGGCGGTCGGCTCGTACCCGGCCGAGGACAGGAGCGTCGGCCAGAACGGGTCGTCGGCGTCGCCGCCGCGGCGCATTCGGTCGATCTCGCACACCGCCCCGCCGATCCACACCGCCAGGCTCACGCCGCCGTTCATCGAGAGGGCGAGGCGGAGCTGGCGCCTTCCGTGTTCGTCCGCCATGCGTCGATTGTGAACCTGAAATCGGTCGTGTCAACCGGTAGCGTCGATCGCCCCGTGAACGAGTCGTCGAGCGCTGCACTGTTCCCGGAGCTCGCCCAGGAACGCGATCAGCTGGCGTTCTCGCGCGCCTGCAGGGACGCGATGATCGAGCGGTTCAGTCGCGTCGACCCCGACGCCGCCGCCGACGAGATCACCAAGGAGTACGTCGAGGTCACCGTCGCCGAAGCGCTGGAGGACCTCCACACGCCCGGTGCCGGCGACTTCTTCGGGAGGATCACCGAGGCTCGCGGCCGTGCCGGCACGGCCGGCGCGCCGGGCGATCGCTGGTACATCGGGCGACGGCACATCGAGAACGACGAGCACGATCCCGTGGTCGTCGACTGGCGGGCGCCGATCGCCGCGCCGTTCTACCGCGCCACCGGCGTCGACGCCCTGGGGCTGGCGCACCGCCGTCGCTTCACGCTGGCTGACGGCGACATCACCGCCTACCTCGACGAGCAGCTCGACGACCCGGATCACGCCGGCGACGCCACCGGCATCCCCGACCCGGTGCTGGCCGAGATCGGCGCTGCCCGCACCGGTGCCATGCGCGAGATCGTCGCCACGATCCAGGCCGAGCAGGACGTCGTCATCCGTGCACCGCTGCTGCAGTGCCTCGTCGTGCAAGGCGGGCCCGGCACCGGCAAGACGGCGGTGGGTCTGCACCGCGCCGCGTACCTGTTGTTCGAGCACCGACGACGGCTGGTGCGCGACGGCGTGCTCGTGGTCGGCCCGAACCGCGTCTTCCTCGACTACATCGGCAACGTGCTGCCGTCGCTCGGTGAACGCAGCGTGCGCCAGGCGACGGTGCTCGACCTGTGCGTGCCGAAGGTGGAGATCACCGGCCTCGACGACGACGCGGTCGCCGCGGCGAAGGGCGATGCGACGATGCTCGACGAGCTCGCCGCCGACTGCCTGCTCGCTGTCGTGCCGCCGGCCGACGACATCCGCGTGCCCTTCGGGGCGCGCACGTTGGTCGTCACCCGCGCCGAAGCATCCGCGTGGATCGAGGCCGCGCTCGACGGCAACCAGCCGGTGAACAAGCGACGTGACTCGCTCAAGGCGATCGCTTCGCAGGAGCTGCTGCGGCGCACCGACCGCGACGACGTGTGGACGAAGGCGCCGGAGCTGCGCGCCGCGTTCGCCAAGGCGTGGCCGACGCAGCAGCCGATCCGGCTCGTCGACCGCTTCCTTGCCGCGCGCTTCGAAGGAACGTCCGGCAAGCGCCGTCGCTGGACCGCCGCCGATCAGCTGCTCGTCGACGAGGCCAACTCGTTGCTGGTCGGTACGCCGTTCACCTACGGGCACGTCGTCGTCGACGAAGCGCAGGATCACTCCGCCGTCGGTCTGCGGGTGATCGGCCGGCGCAGCCCTGCGGGGTCGTTGACCATCCTCGGCGACCTCGCCCAGTCGAGCACGCCCGCCGGCCAACGCGACTGGCAGGTCGCGCTCGGTCACCTCGGCGCTGAAGTCGGCGACGTCGCCCACCTCACCATCGGCTACCGCGTTCCCGCGCCGATCCTCGAGATGGCCAACCGGCTGCTGCCGTTCACCGGAGTCGACACCGTCGCCAGCTCCAGCGTCCGCCGCGAGGGCGACGCGCCGAGCGTGCGCGTCGTGCCGCCATCAGAGCTGCCCGCAGCCGTGGTCGCCGAGATCGTCGCCGTGCGCCATCGTCACCACAACGCCGGCATCGTCGCCCCGATCACGTTGCACACAGCGCTGGATGCGGCGATCGCTGCCGCCGGTCTGACGATGGTCGATCGCGTGCACGACCTCGGCCACGACGACGTCCCGGTGTTCACCCCCGAAGCCGCCAAGGGCCTCGAGTTCGACGGCGTCGTCGTCGTCAACCCCCACCAGATCTTCGACGGCTCGGAACGAGGCGCGAGGCTCCTCTACGTCGCCATGACCCGCGCCGTCCAAGTCCTGTCGTTCGTGACGGACGCGCCCCTGCCGCCGCCGCTCGGCTGAGCCCCGAACGTCAGAATCTGGATGTCTGAGACGCGGCAGAGCCGCGCGTCAGACATCCAGTTTCGGCGTGATCAGGCGGTGGCGTAGGGGGCGACGAAGGGGGCGACGGGGCTGAGCTCCATCACCGAGGGCAGGCGGCGAACGACCGCCGGCGCACCGACGAGCTCGACGCTGCCGTTGCGGAGCGCGTTGTGCAGCCCGAGGCGGCCGAGCCACACCTGGTACATCGTGTTCAGATCGCTCTGCACGATGGCGTCGACGCCGAAGCCGGGGTCGGACATGCACACCGATGGGCCGGCAGCGTCCTTGAGGATCCAGAAGCGATCCTTGATGTCGCTGAAGCGGAACTCCAGCACCCATCGGCGATCGGGCAGGAACGAGAAGTCGAGGCGGCGGTGCACCCACCACATCAGCAGCTGCGGATCGAGCTCGTTCGCACGTGGGTCGCCGAACTGCCACTTCGCACCCCACTCGCCGAGGCCGAACACGATCGGACGGAGCTCCTCGCCGGCCATCGTCAACAGGTACTGATCGTCGATGTGGTCGACGATCCCGGCGCGTTCCAGCTGCCGCAGCCGCTTCGACAGCAACGTGCGCGACAACCCTGGCAGGCCACGCGCCAGGTCGTTGAAGCGGGTGAAGCCGCAGAGCATGTCGCGCACGATCATGAACGACCAGCGTTCACCGAGCACCTCCACGGCGCGCGTCACGGGGCAGTACTGGCCGAACCCGACGACCCCGTCCTGATCGACTGCGTCCTCCGTCATCGCAAGATCGTAGGTCGTCAACTTGTACCGGCGCGGTCCACATTCTGTACTCGTTGGCGAATCGGGCCGTCCTTACCGTTCAACACATGACCAACACCATCACCCATGACGATCCGACGACGATGTCGGACGAACAGAACTACACCCCCCACTGGACCGGCGCGACATCGTCCAGCCAGTGGCTCACCGCCGCTCGTCGGCTGACCCCCGACCTCGCCACGACGGCGGTCGAGAGCGATCGCACCGGCGAGTTCGTCCAGGCCGGCTTCGATGTCCTGCGCGAGCAGGGCTTCATGTCGATGCTCGTTCCTGCCGACCTCGGCGGCGGAGGCGCGACCTACCGCCAGGCCTGCGCCGTGCTCAGCGAGCTGGCCCACGGTTGCCCGTCGACGGCACTGGCGCTGTCCATGCACACCCACCTCGTCGCGGCGCAGGTGTGGCGCCACCAGCGCGACCTGCCGGCACCCGTCCTGCAGCGCCTCGCCAACGAGCAGATCGTGCTCGTCTCCACCGGCGCCAGTGACTGGCTCGACTCCAACGGCACGTGCACCCGTGTCGAGGGCGGCTACCGCGTCACCGCTCGCAAGATGCCCGCGAGCGGTGCCCCCGCCGGCCACGTCTTCGCCACCAGCTTCCGCTGGGAGGACGGTCCGGACGGGCCGTCGGTCGTCCACGCCTCGGTCGCCGCCTCGGCGGAGGGCGTCAGCATGGAGCGCACCTGGGACACGATGGGCATGCGCGCCACCGGCTCGGAGACCGTCGTGTTCGACAACGTCTTCGTGCCCGACGCAGCGGTCGCCCTCGTCCGCCCGACCGGCGCATGGCATCCCGTGTGGGGCACCGTCGTCGGCGCCGCGCTGCCGCTGATCATGTCGGTCTACGTCGGCGTCGCCGAGTCCGCCGCGCAGCGTGCGATCGCTCTCGCGAGTGCGAAAGCCGACCGCCCCGAGGTCGCACCTCTCGTCGGTCGGATGCTGAACAAGCTGACCACGGCGCGCGACACCGTGCGAGCGATGATCGACGCCAACGACGACCTCCGCTTCGACAACTCCGTGGAGGCCTCGTCGGCGTTCATCGCCCGCAAGTCGATCGCCGCCGAGGCGGTCATCGACACGGTCACCATCGCTCTCGAAGTCGGCGGCGGCGCCGCCTACTCGCGGTCGAGCGGCATCGAGCGCCTGTTCCGCGATGCGCAGGGCGCTCGTTACCACCCGCTGCCGACCGCGCAGCAGGAGCGCTTCTCCGGCCGCGTCGCGCTGGGCCTCGCGCCGGTCGGCGACTGACGGTCGAGGGCGTCAGCCGCGAGATGTCAGGTTGTCCTGTGCGAACAGGATGTTGACGATGCCTCCCGGCTGACGCCCTTCGACGAGTGGGAGGATCGCCACGACCACGTCGTCCTCGACGACGATGTTCGAGGCGGCGAAGAACTCGCTCCAGGGCGCGTTCGTGCGCAGTGAACTGCCCTCGAGGATCTCGGCGATCGTCGTCGCGGCCAGCTTGGCCGTGGCGGCGTCGGCGTAGTGGTACACGAAGTAGGCGACCGGCGTGTCCTCTTCGACCGTCATGCCGACGGCGATCGTGTCGAACGGGTTCACCGCATCGCCGTCACCGTCGGCGCTGAGCATGAACGCGGTGTACACGCCACCTCGATCGAGCGCCGCGGCGACGGCACGGAAGCCGGGGTCGTCCGCCATCGACTCGCCACCCCCGACCCAACTGTCGATGGTGGCCGACGACGTGCTCACCGCGAACAGGCCGTTGTGCGTCGCCTCGTGCAACGGCTGGCCGAGCGGGCGAGCGATCGTCCGCTCCTTGGCGTTGATGGAGAAGTCATCGCCGTCGCCGACCTGCCACACGCCGTCGTTGGCGGGCCCGGCGGCCTTGTCGACCTCATCGGTGTCGACCGACCCTTGGATGACCAGCAACCGTGACGGCGGCCGATCGGACGCGATGAACGCATCGATGTCGAGCACCGACCAACCCATCTCGTCGCGGAAGTCCGCCTGCTGATCGGCCTTGTTGGGCTGGACCAGCTCGGGCAGCGACAGCGCCACGAGCGCCGTCTCGTCGTCCTCCAGGCTGAACCCGGTCAACGGTCGCAACCAGCGGAAAAGCTCCTGGTCGTCGTCGAGGTCGCTTGGGCGGTCCACGCCGGCCAGTGCGGTCGCGGCGATGACGTCGCCGTACTGCAGCTGGATCGGACCGTCGCCGTCACGCGACTCGCGCGGCACCTGCGCCAGCAACGCGCTCGCCGACCGCCGGTTCGCCGGCGCAGCGTCACCCCCACCGTCGTCGCCGCAGGCCGGCAGCAACGCGAGCGCGCCGATCGCAACAGCCACTGCACCCTTGTTCACCCCGACGCTCCGTCGCATCTCGACCTCCCTCGGTCGATGGTACGACCTCGTTCAGCCGATGTTGGTTCGTGCTCATCGTCTGGTTCGCCTCGCGTTCACCCTGCATTTTCGAGGGCTGCTTACGTTCGCCGCATGCCGCTCCTCACCCGCCGTTCGCTGCACGCCTCACTCGCTGCCGTCGGCATCGTCGCCGCGACGATCTCGATCGCCGCGCCGACCACCGCCTTCGCCGCCGACACCGACATCAAGATCAACGAGATCGAGTCGAGCGGCGGCACGCCGGGCGACTGGGTCGAGCTGACCAACACGGGCGCCGCGCCGGTGGACATCTCCGGGTTCAAGTTCCTCGACGGCGACGACACGCACACCAAGTACTCGATCCCCGCCGGCACGATCATCGCGCCCGGTGCCTACTACCTCCTCGAGGAAGCGGCGTTCGGCTTCGGGCTCGGCACCCCGGATCAGGCCCGGCTCTACGCCGCCGACGGCACGACGATCGTCGACTCGTACTCGTGGACGCCGCACGCCAGCACCACGTACGGCCGCTGCCCGAACGGCACCGGTGGGTTCATCACGACGACCACGCCGACCAAGGGCGCAGCGAACGACTGCAGCGTCCCGGTGAAGATCAACGAGGTCGAGTCCAACGGCGGCACGCCCGGCGATTGGGTGGAGCTGATCAACACCGGTGCCGCGCCGGTGGACGTCTCCGGGTTCAAGTTCCTCGACGGCGACGACACGCACACCAAGTACTCGATCCCCGCCGGCACGACCATCGCGGCCGGCGGTTACTACCTCCTCGAGGAAGCGGCCTTCGGGTTCGGCCTCGGCACGAACGACGCTGCCCGCCTCTTCGCCGCCGACGGCACGACGATCGTCGACTCCTACGCATGGGGCCCGCACGCGGCGACCACGTACGGCCGTTGCCCGAACGGCACCGGCGCCTTCGCCACGACCACCGCATCGACCAAGGGCGCGGTGAACGCGTGCACCGGTGACCCGGTGCCCGCGCTTGCCTGGCCCGGCGGCGCGGCCGTGCAGAACGCGGACGCAGGAAGTGCGTTCGGCGGCAACATGAGCGGCCTCGTCTACGAGGGCTCCGGCAGCGCCACCCCCGGCACGATCTGGGTGGCCCGCAACGGGCCCGGCTCGATCTACCGCCTCGTGTTCAACGGTACGAACTGGGTGGCCGACACGAGCAACGACTGGGGTGCCGGCAAGCTCGTCCACTACGCCGACGGCACGGGCGAGCCCGACGCCGAAGGGATCACCTTTGCCGGCAACGGTCCGTCCGGCGGGCTCTACGTGTCGACCGAACGCAACAACTCCAACAACGGCGTGAGCAAGAACGCGGTGCTCCGCTTCGATCCGTCGACGCCCGGCACCTCGCTGAACGCCACCACCGAGTGGGACCTCACCGCCGACCTCCCGGCCAACGGGCCCAACCTCGGCCTCGAGGCGATCACCTGGATCCCCGACTCGTTCCTCACCGCGAGGGGCTTCCTCGACGAGAGCAAGGCCCACACATACAACCCCGCCGAGTACCCGAGCCACAGCGCCGGCGTCTTCTTCATCGGTGTCGAGGCCACCGGGACGATCTACGGCTACGTGCTCAATGACGCCGGTGGGTTCACCAAGGTGGCCACGATCACGAGCGGCTTCGCCGGCGTGATGGACCTGCAGTTCGACCGAGAGCTCGGCGACCTGTGGGCCGTGTGCGACGACACCTGCCAGGGACGCACGTCGGTGCTGCACGTGAAGGCCAACGGCAAGTTCGCCGTCGACGCCACGTACGAGCGCCCGACCGGCATGGCCAACCTCAACAACGAGGGCTTCGCCTTCGCGCCGTTGAGCGAGTGCGTCGGCGGCAAGCGTCCGGTGTTCTGGTCCGACGACAGCGCCACCGACGCCCACGCCTTCCGCACCGGCACCCTGAACTGCACGGTCACGCCGCCGCCGGATGTCCCCGAGTTCCCGATCGCCGCACTGCCGCTGCTGTCCGCTGCAGGTCTGCTCGGCGGGTGGATGCTGCTGCAGCGCCGCCGTCAGCTGAACACCGTGCTCAGCTGACGACCCTGCTCAGCTGAAAACCACCGTCTTGTGCCCGTAGACGAGCACTCGATGTTCGAGGTGGGCGCGCACCGCGCGTGAGAGCACGATCGTCTCCAGGTCGCGACCGCGGCGGGTGAGGCTGGCGGCGTCGTCGCGATGGGTCACCCGCGCCACCTCTTGCTCGATGATCGGTCCCTCGTCGAGGTCATCGGTGACGTAGTGCGCCGTCGCCCCGATCAGCTTCACCCCGCGGTCGTGGGCCTGGCGGTACGGGTTCGCTCCGACGAACGCCGGCAGGAACGAGTGGTGGATGTTGATGATCCGGTTCGGGTAGGCGTCGACGACGCGTGAGCTGAGGATCTGCATGTAGCGGGCGAGGATCGTCAGCTCCGTGTCGCGGGCGCGCAGCTCCTCGAGCAGCCGCTGCTCCTGCGCCTCCTTGCCGTCGGTGATCGGCAGGAACACGTAGTCGATGCCGAGCTGCTGGCACACCTCGGCGTGATCGGGGTGGTTGGCGATCACGGCGACGATGTCGGCGCCGATCTCCCCGGTGCGCCAGCGCGTCAACAGGTCGTACAGGCAGTGCGGCTGCTTCGACGCCAGCAGCACGGTGCGCGGCCGATGGTCCGTGAAGCGGATGTCGACGTCGAGCTGGAACTCGGCGCGCAGCGGCTCCAGCGCGGTGCTGATCTCGTCACGCCCGATCGACAGCCCGTCGAGCTCGAACTCGACGCGCTGGAAGAACGTGCCGTCGATGGCATCGACGTGCTGCTCGGCGTGAACGATGTTGCCGTCGTGGCGGAGGATGAACTCGGCCACCCCGGCCACGATGCCGCGCCGATCGGGGCAGGCGATCAGGAGCACAGCGTTGGCGGCCATCCGCCCATCGTGCCCGACACGTTCGCCGTGCACGAATTCCGTGCGGGGGTCACCGCGTGCGAAGCACCTCTGCGACGGCGTGGCGCGAGGCGGCGCGCGACGGTGGCACCGCGACCGCTGTTCAGCCTGTGATCAGATCGGCGGATCAGCCGCGCAGGTCGATCACCGGCCCGAGCTCGATCTGTCGGGGAACGGGTCGACGGCCGCGGTGTACGGCAGCGCCAGCAGCGGTGCGTCCTCTTCTTCGGCGAACGCGTTGGTGCGGGTGAGATCGGCGAAAGCGGTCTCGTCGTCGGTCCACTCGATCTGCGACGTGTAGTCGTGGAGGTACCGCAGCGCCTTGATGTAGACGGTCGGGTCGTCGTCACGGCTGATGCGCCGCAGCGCGCCGAGGTACTCGCTGCGATAGCCGGTCGGGACGATGATCTTGGCCTGGTCGCCGGCGACGAGCTCGGAGTTCATCATCACTCGAGCGACACGACCGTTGCCGTCCGCGAACGGATGCACCTCGGACACGAGGAACATCATGTACACCGACCGCTCCCACGCGGTGTCGAGCTGATCAAGACGCCTCCACCCTTCGACCAGGGTTTCCGCGACCAACTCGGGAGCGACGAACAGGGTCTGGCCGGCCTGGTTCGGTTTCGTCTTGAACTCGCCGGCGATCTCGGGGCGGCCGCCCATCAACGTCGCATGACGCGAGCGGAGCAGGTCGATGAACTCGTCGGGATGGGTGGCACGGCGTCGCATCTCCTCGGGGTCGGAGACGATCTGGAACGTGCCGAGCACGTCGTGGCTGTCAGCCGCCCGGTTCGGGACCGGTTCGCGGTCGTAGACGATGGAGCGTGCCTCACCGATCGTGAACGTGGTTCCCTCGATGTAGTTCGAGAAGTACGCCTCGTAGAACGCCTGAACGGCGAACTCGGGTGAACCTGGGTCGAGGCCGCGGCGGCTCTGCGGCGCAGCAGTCCGCAACGCTGCGATGAGCATGTCGAACCGGTCGATGCGGTCCGGGTCGTACGGGTGGCCGGCGGCTCGCGCCGCGAGCGACCGGCTGTCGCTGTGCGAGTCGCGACTGCCGAGTGCCATGCCGATGCGCCGGTTGAGGTCGGCGATCCGCCCCGGGCTGGCCGCCATCTGCTCGGCGAGCGCTTCGGCCTGTTGGCGGTCTGCGTCGAGACGGTCTTCGCCGTACAGGCGGCATCGGCGGTCGATCCAGTTGTCGAGCTCGGCGGAGTCGAGGGTCCGCCGCGGCCGCCCGCGTCGTGAGCGTGATGGGGCGGTGTTGTCGACGAGCGCGCGTGCTGTGGACGCGACGTGCAGACCGCCGGGCATCAGGTTGTCGCCCGGGAGGGGGCCTGGCCCGCGGCGGGCGATGACGGTGAGTCCGGGGAGTGCCAGTTCTCGGGCGCGTGCGCCGTGGGCGAGGTACAGGTAGCCGTCGACCCTGCCGCCGGTGAGCGCGGAACGGTCGGTGATGACTGCATCCGGGAAGGCCCGGCCGGCGATCGTGGCCCAGTTGCGGTTGACGACCTCTTCGAGTGGGCGGGAGAGATCGGTGGTGTAGATGCCGCGTACGATGGGGCGAAGTTCGCCGCGGGCGACGCGGTCCGACGCCGTCTGGGATGGCAGATCGCCGGCGAACAGAATGTCGTTATCCACGGAATCCTCCGCCCCCGACGGGGAAATCCGTAGTTTAGACACATTCGCTCGGGGGAAAGCGCGAATAAGCTCGGGTCGGTCCAAAGTGCCGGACGCCACCGTCGCCGACCGGCCCAAGGCACTGAACCGTACGCGAGACCCCGCCGACGCGGCGCCAACTGTCAGAACAACGCGGCGCGGTGCGGCGGCGGCAAGGGTGGTGGCCACACTTGCCAGACTGGCGGCATCGATGCCCTCCTCGTCCACAGCCCACTCGTCGGCCCGGCAACGATGCACCCACTCGGTGCCGCGCTTGTCGAGCGCCGTTGGACGGTCACCGTCCCCGATCTCCGCAGCCACCTCGCCACACCTGCGGCGTTCGCCGCCGCTGCGATCGAGGCGCTCCCGCACGCCGACGTCGTGATCGGCCACTCGGGGGCCGGCGCGATGCTGCCGCTGATCGCGGACCGTGTCGGCGCGACGGCGACCCTTTTCATCGACGCCGTGCTGCCCGGCGACGGTGCGGAGTTCACGCCGTCGAAGGCGTTCATCGAGCTGCTGTCGCGGATCCCGACCGCCGACGGCCTCCTCGCTCCGTGGCACCAGTGGTGGCCGGACGGAACCATGGCCCGCCTCGTGCCGGATGCACCGCTGCGCCATCTTCTCGAAGCAGAGGTGCCGCGCGTGCACCGCGCGTTCTACGACCACGTGATCGGGCTCCCGCTGCAGTGGTGGGAGCGCCCGGCCACGTACCTGCAGCTCAGCGCGGGCTACGACGACGAGCGATCGCGAGCCGAGCACTGGGGCTGGCCGATCGCGACGCTCGACGGGAACCACCTCGACCTCGTCACCAAGCCCGATCTGGTCGCGACCAGCGTGCTCGCGCTCGTCGATCGCGCCCTACGATTCGAACCGGAAGGGGGCTCATCATGAGCGAGGGATCCAAGCGCGGCCTCGTCGTCGTGGACGTGCAACGCGACTTCTGTGACGACCAGCCCGGCGCGACGTTGGGCGTGCGCTTCGGTGGCGAGGTGGCCGGCCTGATCGGCGAGCACCTCCGTTCGAGCATCGACGACTACGACCTCCTGGTGCTCACCGGCGATTGGCACATCGATCCGGGCCCGCACTTCTCCGAGCAGCCCGACTACGTCGACACCTGGCCGCGCCACTGCGTCGCCGGCACCGACGGCGCGGCATGGCACCCGCTGCTCGACGCGGCGCTCGCCGACATCGACGGACGTGTGCCCACCGTCGTGATCCGCAAGGGTCGCCACGAAGCGGCGTACTCCGGCTTCGAGGGCGCCGACGAGCGCAGCGACCGCTCGCTCGACGAGGTCCTGAGGAGCGCCGGGGTCGACACCGTCGACGTCGTCGGCATCGCCACCGACCACTGCGTCAACGCCACCGCAGCCGACGCGGTGCGTCTGGGCTACCGGACGCGCGTGCTCGGCGGACTCACCGCAGCGGTCGACGATGCGCGCGGCGAGCAGTGCCTCGCGGCGCTCGCCACCGCCGGCGCGACGGTCGAAGGCGGCGCCCACCGTGCATGACGTGGTGATCCTCGCCATGCACACGTCGGTGCACGAGCGGCGCATCGAGATGGGCCGGACGCTGTCGCAACCGGTGCGCCAGGTGGTGTGCGCAGCGGTGTTGCGCAACCCGTTCGCCGGGCAGTACGTCGATGACCTCGCCGAGCTGATCGCCGCCAGCGTGCCACTCGGCCAGGAGCTGGCCGAGGCAGCGGTCGCGGCACTCGGCTCACCCGTCGAGGCCTACGGCAAGGGCGCGATCGTCGGCACCAACGGCGAGCTCGAGCACGCCGCCGCCCTGCTGCACCCCGAGCTCGGCAAACCGTTCCGTGCCGCCGTTGGCGGTGGTGCGGCGCTCATCCCGTCGGCGAAGAAGCGCGGCGCGCCCGGTTGCACGCTCGACATCCCGCTCGGTCACAAGGACGCGGCCTTCGTCCGCTCCCACTTCGACGCCGTCGAGCTGTCCATCCCCGATGCGCCCGGCCCCGACGAGATCGTCCTCGCCGTCGCCGTTGCCACCGGCGGTCGCCCGTTGCCACGTGTCGGCGGCCTGGTCGTCGCCGACGTCGTCGGTCAGGACGGCCTGCGATGAGCGGGCCCGCAGCGGCCGCCGGCAAGGGCGACCTCGTCCTCGTCAACGTCGGCACGATCGTCACTGGCGACCTCGGTGCGCCGTTCATGGACGGCGACACGATCGTCGTGCGCGACGGCATCATCACCGCGGTCGGTGCGGCCGCCGATGTCGAGGTGCCCGCCGGCGTGCAACGCATCGACGTCGCTGGCGCCACGGTGATGCCCGGCCTGCGCGACAACCACGTGCACCCCGTCTTCGGCGACTTCACGCCGCGGCAGAGCACCGTCAACTTCATCGACTCCTGCCTCCATGGCGGGGTCACCACGATGTACTCGGCGGGCGAGCCGCACGTGCCCGGTCGGCCCACCGACCCGGCCGGGACGAAGGCACTCGCCCTGCTGGCGCATCTCAGCTTCCGCAACGCCCGCCCCTCCGGCGTGAAGGTCCACGCCGGCGCGGTGCTGTTGGAACCGGGGTTGGTCGAGCAGGACTTCGAGGACCTCGCCAACGCCGGTTGCCGGCTCGTCGGCGAGATCGGCATCTCCGGCGTGAAGGATCCTGCGGAGGCGGCGCAGATGACCCGGTGGGCGCAGGCCCGTCACATGAAGGTGATGGTCCACACCGGTGGCGCCTCGATCCCGGGCAGCGGCGTGATCGGCGCCGACTTCGTCGTCGAGGTCCGCCCCGATGTCGCCGGTCACGTCAACGGCGGGCCGACCAGCCTGCCGGTGAGCGCGGTCGCCGAGATCCTCGATCGCACCGATGCACGCGTCGAGATCGTCCACAACGGCAACATCACCACCCTCGGCAAGATCGTCAACCTCGTGCGCGAGCGCAACGAGCTGCACCGCCTTGTGGCCGGCACCGACTGCCCTGCCGGCAGCGGCGTGCAGCCGCTCGGCATGCTGCGCGTGATGGCGTCGGCAGCGTCGCTCGGCGGCATCGACGGCGCGACCGCCGTGGCGATCGCCACCGGCAACGTCGCCGAGCTGCACGACGACAACAGCGGCCGCATCCGCGTCGGCGCCGAAGCCGACCTGCTCGTCGTCGACTCGCCGATGGGCTCCACCGCCTCCGACGCGCTCGGCGCATTGGAGTTCGGCGACACGCCCGCGGTCGCGTTCGCGATCATCGACGGCGTGATCGTGGTGGCCAAGAGCCGCAACACCCCGCCGCCCACCCGAAGCATCAAGCTGCTCGGCTGAACTGGTCGAGTCTCCTCCGGGTCGCAACCGGACCGGCCTCGCTGGCTCAGGGCTGTTGAGCCCAGCTCCGTTCCACCCGAGTCACGTCTGATCGATCACGTCGATCGACACCGGGGTCTGGCCACCTGTCGTCATCGTGTTCTCGACCTCGCAGTAACCAGCGCGTAGGGCCGTGGACGTCGGAAACTCGACCAGGCGGACCAGTCCGCTCGACAACACGTTCACCCCGCTCATCGCGCGACGGTACTCGGCGTCCGTCCGCACACGTTGGAAATGAGCGTCGTCAAACTTCCGAGCCCCTTGGTCTGTCGAGAAGCGGATGACCATGTCGTGTTCCAGCGTGGGGACCACCAGAAAGACGGGAAGGTTCAGCGAGTCTGCGGGCACCACTAAAGGGATGACGCAGGCTGCCGCCCGACGGTCAGAACCGTCATCGGTACACGCCGCAACAGCAGTGACCGCGATGACGACGGTTGCCATGCGTCGAATCATGACGCTCTACTCATTGGACCACCGCAGGTCGCCGAAGGCCGGATTCTCGGAGCTGTTGGGACTTGGCCCGGGCTGCGCCGTTTCGTTGGGAGCCCACTGACCGGCTCCGAGTGGTTCTGGTGGAGCGACGCTCATGCACCGTCGGCGATGCGACGCAGCAGGCGCAGGAACTCGGTGGCCTCGTCGGGCGTCAAGGGTTCCAGCGTCGACGCCGACACTTCGAACGCGATCGGGATCACTTCATCGAGCAACGCCGAGCCCTCCTCGGTGAGCTCGATGATGCTCAGCCTCGCGTCGTCGGGATCGGCGCTGCTGGACACCAGCCCGCGCTGCGTCAGGCGATCGATCACGCCGGTGATGGTCGCCGAGTCCATGGCTGCCAGTCGCCCCAGCAGGTTCTGGTGGATCGGCCCCTCGGCGCGCAGCGTGGCCAGCGCAGCCAGCTGCGTCGGTGCGAGCCGCGACGGGATGGCGTTGGAGAACATCGTGCGATGGCGCTGGTTGGCCTTGCGCAGCAGGAACCCGACCTGGTCCTGCACGACGTACGACGTTCGGGTCCGGGCCATCACGGCGACACTACCGACGGGACCAACTCAGGCGTGGCGGAGATCAGCCGGCGGTGCTCGCCGACGACGATCAGGGCAGCGACGATGCGTCCGAGCGACAGCAGCCGGCGGGCGATGCGCTCGCCTGGCGTCGCTGCCGCCTCCTGCTCGGCGGCGGTCAACGATCCGACACCGACGGTGACCATGTGGCGGCCGAGGTCGCTCGACTCGTCCAGCGAGATCGCCTCGACTCGCTTGATCGCCGGGTGCCCCGGCAGGTCCACCGCGCTGGCGATGAGGCTGGCGGCCGCGTCTGCCGACGCCGCGTCGGTGGCGAGCACGGTCACCGCGTCGGCGATGCCGAGCGACATGCTGCGGCCCGGCCAACCGCTGGTGGCCACGCCGCGCACGCGATCCGACTCGGCGATCGTGACGGTGCCGGCCAGCTGCGGGCGCTGCACGTCGTGCACCATCCCGACGCGCATCGTCTGGCCCGGCGCCAGCCAGAAGGCGATGTCGCCGCCGTTGTTGACGACGATCTTCAACGCCTCGTCGTCGCGCACCGCGGCCAGCACGTGATCGGCGACTGCACCGGCCACCGCCGCCATCGGCGTGATGAACGTCGTGCCGTGTCCGGCCGTCGCCCGCACCATCCGTTGCGCCACCGCTCCGCGCACGTGGGGCGCCGCGGTCGCCGGCAGTCGCAACTGGGGCAGCTCGGCGACGAGGTCGCGCATCACCGGCTGAAGCGCCGCGTGCGCTCGCGCGTACACGCGCTCGACGCAGTCGGGCGGGCCGTCGACGGTGATGATCAGGTCGATCGGGCCGTGCTGGAGGTGCAGCGTCCCGTCAGCGAGACGAGCGGCCACCACGCCCGGGTCGGCGTTCACGGCGTGTGCAGCCGCCGCGTCCGCTCGTCGGCCAGCACCCGCTCGATCGGTCGCACCGAATCGGCGTGCCCGCCCATCGCCACGTACTGATCGAGCCGCATCGTGAACTCGATCGGGGCGACGATCGCCGGCGTCGGCACGTGACCGAACGAGCCGGGCGGCATCGCCGACACGTCGACCATGAACGTGATCCCGCCGCCGGGCCACATGAACACCGGAGCACCGCCGCACGTGACGCGCACCTCGTCGGCGCGCACCATGTGCGTGAGCCCGATCGGGTGGCGCGTCACGCCGGAGCGCAGCGAGCCGCCGGCACCGGCCATGAACACCACCGACGTGGTCGACGGCTCGCAGTTCTCGCCGATGCGTGTCACCGAGCGCGCCACCTCTGGCGGCATCTGCGTCGGCACCGGCACCAGCGAGTCGTCGAGCACGAAGTACGCCGAGTGCGCTCCGGTGGTGCTGACCATCAGCAGCCGCAGGCCGGGACGGGCGCCGCGCTTGGCACGAAACGGCTCGAGGATCGACAGCGGATCGTCGATCGAGGTGCCACCCCATCCACTGCCCGACTCGGCGACGTTGAAGTACCGCCCCGGCGTGGACTTGCGCCCACGAAGGTGGATGCCGCTCGGTTCCATGCCGAGCACCGCGCCGGCCTGGTGCTCGGTGAGCACGCCGGTGATGTGCTCGTCGACGACCACCACCTCGTCGACGAGGTCGCGCCAATCGATGGCGAACATGCCGATCGTCGCCGAGCCGCAGCCGACGCGCATCAACGTGTCCGGCTCACCGTCGATGATCGGCGCCGCGCCGGCGCGCACGCGCAGCTCTGCGCCACCGGCGACCGAGAGCTCGGTCTCCTCGCCGGAGCACAGGGCGAGCAGGGCGCGCATCGTCGCCAGCCCTTCGTGGCGCGTCCCGCCGGTGAGGTGGTTGACGCCGCCGATGGCCAGCATCTGCGAGCCGTATTCGCTGGTCGTCACGTGTCCGACGGGGAGGCCCTCGTGCAGCACCAGCGCGCGCTCGTCACCGATGTGGCGATCGGTGTCGATCTTCACCTTGACGCCGCAGTAGGAGAAGATCGCCTCGGTCACCACGGTCACCGTGTCGATGCCGTCGATGCGGCTGGACACGATCAGCGGTGCCGGCTTGTAGTCCGGATACGTCGTGCCCGCACCGGCGCCGGTGACGAACAGCTCGTCGTCGGGAACCAGCGAACCGTCCCACTCGTGGTCGACCACGCTGAACGGCACGACCGCGCCGCCGAGCTCCTTCGTGCGCTGCAGCAGCACCACCGGATCGACACGTGTGAGCACTCCGTCGACGTTGCCGTAGCGATCGCACGAGCCGGTGAGGCCGGGCTTGATGAAGCAGCGGATCGGGCACGCCTCGCAGCGGATCTTGTCCGAGTCGGCGTCCTCGTCGATCGCCACGTGGCGCAGTTCATCGGTCACTGCTGCTCCTGGCAAGCGGCGCGCACGCGCTCGGGCGTGGCGGGGAGGGAGGTGATCATCGTGCCGCACGCGTCGCGCAGCGCGTTGAGGATGGCGGGCGCGGTGGCGATCAACGAGTGCTCGCCCACACCCTTCGCGCCGTACGGCCCGCGCGGGTCGGCGCTCTCGATGATGTGGGTGCGGATCGGCGGCACGTCGCCGATCGTCGGGATGAGGTAGTCGTGCAGGTTGTCGGTGCGGCCGGGCAGGTACTCCTCCATCAGCGCCAGGCCGATGCCCTGAGCGATGCCGCCCTCGATCTGCCCCTTCACCAACCGTGGGTTGACGGCGCGCCCGACGTCGTAGGCGGCGACGATCTGGTGCAGCTGCACGGTGCCGAGCGCCACGTCGACGGTGAGCTCGGCCACCTGTGCGCCGAAGCCGTACATGCCGTACGGCTCGCCCTGCCCGTTGGCGTCCAGTGCGGTCGTCGGCGGGTCGTAGGTGCCGATCGCGACGATCACGTAGCCGTCGCGATCGGCGGGCAGCTCGGCCAACGCCGCGCGGTAGCGCCGGTCCTCGTGCGTGCCGTGCAGCTCTCCGTCCGCGAGGTGCATGGCGCAGTCGTCGGGAGCGCCGAGCAACCGGACCATGTCGGCGCGCATCGCTCGTCCCGCTTCGAACGCCGCGTTGCCACTGACGTACGTCTGGCGCGACGCCGACGTCTTGCCGGCATCGGGCGTGCAGCCGGTGTCGGCGCCGACGCGCGCCACCTGACCGACCTCCATGCCGATGGCGTCGGCCACGATCTGGCTGAGCACCGTCGACGACCCCTGGCCGATGTCCACCGCGCCCTGGTGCAGCACCAGCCGTGCGTCGGCGGTGAGCCCGACCTTGATGGTCGACGGGTTGGAGATCGAGGTGTTCCCGCATCCGTACCAGACCCCGGCGATGCCGACGCCGCGACGGAACCGACCGCGAGAGCGCGCGCCCTCGACGCGTGCGACGGCTTCCTCCCACGATGGACGCAGCGCTTCCAGGCACTCGACGAAGCCGACCCCCTCCTCGAACACCTGCCCCGTCACCGTTGGCTGACCGGCGCGCAGCGCGTTGCGGAGACGGATCTCCAGGCGGTCGATGCCGAGCTGGCGGGCGAGGTCGTCGAGCACGCTCTCCTGCGCGAACGCGGCCTGCGGCACGCCGAAGCCACGGAACGCGCCGCTCGGCACCGTGTTCGTGTTCACGGCGCGTGATCGGGCCCGGTAGTGCTCGACGAAGTACGGACCGGAGGCGTGCACGGGCACGCGGTTGGCAACGGTCGGCCCCCACGAGGCGTAGGCGCCGGTGTTGAACACGGCGTCGACGTCCAGCGTCGTCAGGCGGCCATCGGCGTCTGCGCCGGCGCGCACGGTGATCGCCGACGGGTGCCGCTTGGTGGTGCTGGCCATCGACTCGGCGCGGCTGTAGGTGATGCGCACGGGGCGCTGCAACCGCATCGCTGCCAACGCGAGGATCGGTTGCACCGAGACGTCGAGCTTGCCGCCGAACCCGCCGCCGCATGCGGTGGGGATGATGCGGACGACGTGATCATCGACCCCGAGGATCGCAGCCGTCGATGCACGATCCATGTGTGGCGCCTGCGTCGTGACGTGCACGACGATCTCGCCGTCGACCACGTCGGCCCAACCTGCCTCCGGCTCGATGTAGGCGTGCTCGACGAACGGAGTGGTGAACGTGGCGCCTGCGGTGTGACTGGCCACTGCCAATCCGGCGGCGACGTCGCCGCGCGTGACGAAGCCGGTGACGAGCACGTTGTCCGTACGCCCGGCGATCACCGGCGGGCAGCCGGAGTCGAGCGCATCCTCGGGCTCGAGCACAGCTGTCAGTTCGTCCCATGTGATCGGAAGGGCGCTCGGCGCGAAGCGCCCGGCCGACACGACAGCGGCGACCGCCTCACCGCGGAAGCGCGCCTCGGCCTCGGCGAACACCGGCTGGTCCTCGAAGCCGGGGATCACACCGAAGCGGTTGATGCCGAGCACGTCGGCCGCCGTCAGCACCGCGATCACGTCGGCGTTGCCGGCGACGTACGCGTCCAGGTCGCCGAACGTGAACCGGGCGCGGTGGTGCGGACTGCGCACCACCGTCACGGAGAGCGCGTCGGCGGGAGCACCGTCGTCGCCGAACTGGTCGCTGCCGTGGACCTTCGGGCCGCCGTCGACGCGATCGATCGACGCACCCACCGCCTTGCCCGCCGGCGGCGATTCGGCGCCTGCGTCGGGAGCCAGGGCGTCGACCACTGCCTCGATGATGCTGCGGTAGCCGGTGCACCGGCAGAGCACGCCGCCGAGCGCGTCGTCGACCTCGTCGCTCGTCGGCGAGGGATTGGCAACCAGCAGCGCACGCGCGGCGACGAGCATGCCGGGCGTGCAGAAGCCGCACTGCGCCGCGCCGTGACGGAGGAACGAGCGCTGCAGCCGCCTGCCGATCGGGTCGTCGGCCAGGCCCTCCACGGTGAGCACGTCGCGACCCTCGAGCCGGCCGATCGGCAGGAGGCAGGCGCACACCGGTTCGTCGTCGACGAGCACGGTGCAGGAACCGCAGTCGCCCGCCTTGCAACCGACCTTCGTGCCGGTGAGGCCGAGCTCCTCGCGCAGCGCATCGACGACAACGGTGGTCGGCGCGCACGTCAAGAGCCGCTGGCGCCCGTTGACGATCACCGCGATCGGATCGCTCATCGCAGCTCCAGCGCGGCAGCGAGGCAATCGATGATCAGCTGTGGAACGACGTCGGCGCGATGGCCGGCCGTCGCCCGTACGTCGCCGATCGGCGACAGGTCCGACAGGTCCGCGGATCCCACGATCGACGCGATCGAGTCGACGTCGACCGGCGATCCGCCGAGTGCGGCCTCGAGCGCGGGAAGGCGCCGAGCCACCGGCGAGCACGCCCCGACGGAGATGCATGCCCGGACGATGCAGTCGTTCTCGACGACGACGACGCATCCGACCATGGCGATCGAGATGACGAGGTAGGCCCGCTGCCCGAGCTTGATGAACGCGCCGCGCGCAGCCGGATGCGGATCGGGCACCGTCACCGCAGTCACGATCTCGCCCGGCCTCATCGCAGTGCGCCGGTAGTCGACGATGAACTCGGCGAGCGGCAGCACCCGTGCGCCGTCGCGTGATCGCAGCTCGATCGACGCGTCCAGCGCGAGCAGCGGCGGCACGCTGTCGGCTGCGGGCGAGGCAGTGCACAGGTTGCCGGCGATCGTTCCGGCGTTCTGGATCTGGGCCCCACCGATGCGAGCCGCAGCCTGTTGCAGCCCCTCGAACGCGGGCGGCAGCACGGCGCGCACCACATCGGTCCACGTCGCCGCGGCACCGAAGCGCCACGCTGCTCCGTCGTGGGCGATGCCGCGCAGCGTGTCGATCGAAGCGATGTCGATGATGTGCTCGTGACGTGGCCGCGCGTGGAGCCGTTGCGGGTAGAAGTCGGTGCCACCGGCGAGCAGCACCGCGCCGGGCTGCTCGAGCTCGGCCAGGGCCGCGTCGACCGAGCGAGGTCGGCGATACGTCGACGTCGGGCCGTTGGGCTCCATCCGCTGCGGATCGTAGTTCGGCAATCACTCGTGTACAAGCGATCGGTCTCCCCCACGCAGGGGGTGCCGATCGCGGTGCCGCGCACCTAGCATCGCCGCGTGACCGCAGCCCAGGACGAGGAGGTCGCGTGGCGGGAGCTGATCCGCGCGCGCGTCGATCGCCCGGAACGGTTGGAAGCCGTCGCGGCCACCGGGTTGCTGGACACCGAGCTCGAGGTCGTCTTCGATCGCCTCACCGGACTGGCCGGCGCCGTGCTCGGAGCCCCGTGGGTCTTCGTCACGCTCGTCGACGAGCGGCGGTCCTTCTGGAAGAGCTGCTTCGGTGTCGAGGCGACCGCCGCGTCGGATCGACAGAACACCGTCGGCGAGTCGTTCTGCCAGTACGTCGTCGCAACCGGCGACACGTTCCTCATCGACGACGCCCGCGAGGATGCGCGAACGAAGGACAACCCGTCGATCGCCTCGATGGGTGTCGTCGCCTGGGCCGGTTGCCCGTTGCGCTCCGCGTCGGGTGAGGTGCTCGGCACGTTCTGCGCCGTGGACAACAAGGCCCGCCACTGGACCCCCGCCGACGCCGATCTGCTGGAGACCCTGGCCGGCGCGGCGTCCAGCGAGATCCAGTTGCGCACCGCTTTGGCCGAGGCGCAGTCGACGACCGCACAGCTGACGGTGCAGCTGCAGCAGCGCGACGACATCGGCCGACGCAGCCTGCTGCTGGCCAAGATGGCCCAGGAGCTGAGTGCAGCGGAGTCGTCGTCCGATGTGGCCACCCTCGTGTCGGAGCGAGGGAGAGCGCTGCTGTCCGCGCACTTCGTCAACGTCCACATCGCCGACCCGTCGGGCAGCCACCTGTCCGTCGTCCACTCCCGCAACCTCCCGCCGGAGATCGTCGAACGGTTCAAGCGGATCCCGATCGACGGCGCATCGCCGGGCGCGTCGGCCGTGCTCGAGCGCCAGCCGGTGACGGTGTCGACGTTCGACGAGTACGCCGCCCGTTGGCCATCCGTCGCAGACGCTGCACGGGCTGCCGGTGTCGGCGCCGCGGCCGCGTGGCCGCTGCTGCGATCGGACGGTTCGGTGCTCGGCGCGATGTCGATCGGCTGGGCCGACTCCGTCGAGTTCGGCCCACTGATCCGCTCGGCTCTCTCCACCGTGGCACAGATGACCGCCGGGGCGCTGGAGCGGGCCCAGGCTGGGGACGCTCGCAAGGGTTTCGTCGTCGCGCTGCAGCACGCGCTCCTGCCGAAGCTGCCGAGCCTGCCCGGGCTCGACGTCGCGGCGCGCTACCTGCCGGCCAACAACGAGCTCGGCTTCGGCGGTGACTGGTACGACGTCGTCGCCATCTCGCCGACGCAGACGGCCGTGATCGTCGGCGACGTGTGCGGCCACGGCATCTCCGCGGCCGCGACCATGGCGCAGCTGCGCGGCTCGATCAACGCCCTGACGCGCCAATCGGTGGACGCGCTCGACGGCCTGTTCGAGAGCGCCGAGCAGTGGATGATCGGGCCGTCCGACTTCGTCGCCACCGTTGCCGTCCACCTCATCGACGAAACGGCCGGCACCGTCCGCTACGTGTCGGCCGGGCACCCGCCGAGCATCCTCGTCCGCCCAGACGGATCGACCGCGCTGCTCACCGACGGGCGTCGCCCCGTCCTCGGCATGGGCGGCCGACCGGTGTCGGTGGGCCAGGTGTCGTTCGAACCGGGCTCGCTGCTCGTCGCCTACACCGACGGTCTGGTCGAGCGTCGCAACCGATCCTTCGACGACGGCGTCGCCGGTGTGGCGTCGACCGTTGCGTCGATGATGACGGCCAAGGTCGAGGAGATCGCCGGCGCCCTCGAAGACCTGGTGACGTGGTCGGCCACCGACGACGTCGCCATCATCGTGGTCCGCTGCCGCGACGCCTGATGGGCATCGATCCGATCCCGGCGATCGAGACGCAGCGGCTCTCGCTGACGCCGTTGACGGTCGGGGACGCGGACGGCATGGTCGCCGTCTACGCCGATCCGCGGATGTTCGAGTTCACCGGTGGCGAGCCGCCGACGCTCGACGCGTTGCGCACCCGGTACGAGCGACTCGCCGTCGGCTGGAACCACGACGGTTCGCAGCAGTGGTGCAATTGGATCGTCCGTGTGCAGGGCGCGAGCGAGCCGATCGGAGCGATGCAGGCAACGATCGCAGCCGACCTCGCGTGGGCCGAGGTGGCGTGGGAGATCGGCGTCGCGCACCAGGGCAGCGGCTACGCAGCCGAAGCAGCGAGCGCGATGCTCGACGCGCTGCTCGGAGCCGGCGTTCGCGCGATCCGGGCGTGCATCCACCCCGATCACGCCGCATCGGCCGGCGTGGCGGCGCGCCTGGGGCTCGTGCCCACCGACGAGGTCGACGACGGCGAGATCGTGTGGGCCCGATGAGAAGCTGGTCGTCGCATCGTCTGTAGTCGGGTACGAGAACGCCACGCACAGGAGGACCTCACCATGCCCAAGCTCATCCCCAACCTCTGGTTCGACGACAACGCGATGGAGGCCGCCGAGTTCTACGTCTCCATCTTCCCGAACTCCAGGATCGCCAACGTCATGCACTACACCGACGCCGGTCCGGGCGTGCCCGGGACCGTGATGGCGGTGGACTTCGAGCTCGACGGGCAGACGCACACCGGCATCAACGGTGGCCCGTTGTTCACGTTCAGCGAGGCCGTGTCCCTGCTGGTCGACTGCCACGGGCAGGACGAGATCGACCGCTACTGGGACGCGCTGCTGGCCGGTGGCGGCGAGCCATCGCAGTGCGGTTGGCTGAAGGACAAGTTCGGCTTTTCTTGGCAGGTGGCCGACAACGCGGCGATGCTGGAGTGCTTCAACGATCCAGACCAGTCGCGCGTCCAGCGGGCGATGCAGGCGATGTTCTCCATGCAGAAGCTCGACCTCGCCGCGTTGCGCGCCGCAGCGGACGCTTGACGGGCGGGATCTCGGACGGCTTGGTGACGGAAAGCGTCACGGAACCGGCCGAGATCGGTGGGGATCCATCAGCCAGGACGGGGCACGAAGACGCCGCTGGCGGCGCTGGCGCCGGCGATGGCGTCGGCGGCGAGCACGACCGCGGCACCGGTGTACGCGGAGGTCTCCCCCTCGGGGAAGCGCACCTCGGTCGGGTAGACGATCCCGGTCCAGTAGGCGCCGTCGTCAGTGCGATGCGGGCGTGTCCAGCGCAGCAGGTCGGTGGCGGTGGCCATGTCGCCGATGGCCGCGTGGGCGATCGACGCCTCGGCGGTCTCGGAGGCGGTGATCCACGGCTCGTCGCTGACGCAGCGGATGCCCATGCCCTCCATGGCGAACACCGGCCAGCCTTCAGCCAGGCGCACCTTGGCGTCCTCGCCGGTGAGGCAGCCGGTCAGGACCGGGTAGTACCAGTCCATCGCCCAACGGTCCTTGGGCTCGAAGGCGTGCGGGCGGTTGGCCACGCGTGACGACAACAGGTCGGCCGCAGCTCGCCAGTCGGGGCGAGGCTCGTTGATCAGCTCGGCGAGCGCGACGCCGCAGTGCAGCGCGTGGGCGATCGATGCCGACCCGGTGAGCAGCGCGTAGTCCCACGGTGTGCCCTCAGCGGTGCGAGCCCACAGCACGGTGCCGTCGGGACGGCGCATCGACAGCACCCAGTCCAGCGCACGGCGCACCGTCGGCCACAGGTGGTCGACGAACGCGCGATCCCACGTGCACAGCCAGTGGTGCCACACACCCGTGGCGACGTAGGCGCACACGTTCGTGTCGAGCTTGGCTTCCTCGACGGTGCCGTCGGGCAGGTAGTAGTTCCACCAGCTGCCGTCCTCGAGCTGGATGTCGACCAACCACTCGTAGGCGCGCTCGGCCTCGGTGTGCAGCCCGCCGACGTCGAGCGCCATCGCCGTCTCGACGTGGTTCCACGGATCGCAGTGACCGCCGACGAACCACGGGATCATCCCGGTCGGCAGCTGCAGCGAGGCGATGTGCTCGGCCGTCTGAACGACCTCGTCGGCGCTGAGCACGCCCGGCAGGTCAGGCAACCGTGACACGTGCACGCTCCGAGAGGGCGACCGACGGGACCGATGCGTCAAGCGGCTTGCGGGCGTAGACGATGAAGCTCTTGCCGAGCACGGGCGACAGCACGCGCTCGACGACCTTCAGTGAGCGCGGCTGCTCGACGATCTCCCACTCGAGCAGCTTGCGGTAGCGGTTGACCAACGGGTGATCCTCGCGGCGCGGACCGACTGCACACTTCAGCCACCAGTAGGGCGAGTGCAGCGCGTGCGCGTGGTGACTGCCCTCGACCACCAGGCCGGCCGTGCGCAGCTTGGCCTTCAGCTCGGTGGCGCTGTAGATGCGCACGTGCCCGCCGACGCTCTTCGGCGCGTGGTACTCGTCGCTCAGCATCCAGTTGATCTTCTCCGGGAACCACGTCGGCACGGTGGCCGCGAACGTGCCACCCGGCTTCAGCACGCGGGCCAGTTCGGCGATCGCGTCCGTGTCGGACTGGATGTGCTCCAGCACCTCGCTGGTGATGACGCGATCGAAGACGCCGTCGGCGAACGGCAGCCGCGTCGCATCGCCACGCAGCACGCCGACGTAGCGCGCCTCGGGGATCTCACCGGCTTCGACCATCGCTCCGAACACGCCGCGCGTGGCGACCACTTCGTCGGCCGAGTAGTCGAGTGCGACGACGTTGGCACCCTGGCGGGCGAGCTCGAACGCGTGGCGGCCGAACCCGGCACCGGCATCCAGCACGAGGTCGCCCGGCTTCACGCCGAGCCTCGGGAACCGAATGGTGAGCACGACCTAGATCCGGCCGTTCGTGCGCAGCTTCTGCACGTTCTGCGGCATCGCCAGCACCTCGCGGTACTGCTCCACGGTGAGCGCTGCGCAGTGCCGCCAGCTCCACCGCGACACGACTCGCTCGCGACCGGCCAGGCCGACGCGCTCGCGCAGCGCCGGGTCGTCGAGGCCGCGGCGCAGCGCAGCGGCGAGCGATTCGACGTCGCCCGCCTTGCAGCCGATCACGGTGTCGCCGTCCTTGCCGGTGACCTCGGGCAGCGCGCCTCCATCCGTGGCGACGAGGCAGATGCCGGTGCTCATCGCCTCGATGGCCGGCAGGCTGAAGCCCTCGTACAGGCTGGGCACGACCGCCAGCTCGGCCTCGGCGTAGAGCTCGACGATGCGCTCGTCGGTGACACCGCTGACGAACTGGATGTGCGGGCGCAGACCGAGCTTGTCGATCAGGTCGTTGCTGGCGCCGGCGCGCGGCTTGCCGATGATCGTCAGCGTGACGTCGCGCTCGGTGCGCAGCTTGGCCATCGCCTCGAGCAGGTAGCTGAGTCCCTTCAGCGCCACGTCGGCGGAGGCGGTGGTGATCAACCGACCCGGCTGGCGAGCGACCTCGGGCTTCGGCTGGAACAGCTCCGGATCGACACCGACCGGCACGAGGCGCATGCGGTCGAGCGACACGCCCATGTCGCTGTGGATGTCGGCGATGCTGTTCTCGCTGACGACGACGATGCGCGGCATGCGACTGGCGACGCGGCCCTGCATCTTGACGAAGTTGTACCAACGGCCGATGCCGTAGCGCTTGCGCCAGTTCTTCTGGTGGGCCATCTCCAACGCGCGGTCGCGCGTGATCGGGTGGTGCAGCGTGACGATCGTCGGGATGCGCTTCTCGACGGCGAGGATGCCGTAGCCGAGGCACTGGTTGTCATGGACGAGATCGAAGTCGCGCGCCCGCGGCTTGAGCGCCTCGTTGACGCGCACGCTGAACCCGAGCGGCTCACCGAACGTGCCCTTCAGGTGGCTCAGCGCCTCGGCCAGATCGCCCTTGCTCTTGATCTCCCAGTAGCCCGGCATCCGCCCCGGGTAGTAGTCGTTCCACAGGTCGAGGCTGGGCAGCTGGTGCAGCTCGATGCGATCGTCGAGCACCGGGTACGGCTGGCCCCCGAACACCTCGACGTGGTGACCGAGATCGACCAGCGCCTTGGTCAGGTGACGGGTGTACACGCCCTGCCCGCCGACGTGCGGCTTGCCCCGGTAGGTGAGGTAGGCGATGGACAGCGGACCGTCGCCGGCGAGAGCGGCGGCACGGGGGCCGGAAGCCGTGGGAGACATGGGTTCCGAGCCTACCGGCGCCTTATTACCCGCCAGTAAGCGACAGTGGTCACCGGGATGGTTGCCACCGAATTGTCATCTGCCGTTGGAGCATCTCCCCTGGTAGCAGCGTTGCAGCTGCCCCCGTGTTGAACGCGTTCGGCGGCCCGCTCTGCGGTTCGACGCACATCCCGCGCACCTGCTCGTCGTAGACCTGCCAGTGGTCGCAGTCGCTGTCGATCGTGATCGTCAGGTGCTCGTGGTGCAGCCGCAGCGGTGCCTGCGGATCGGTGAAGCAGTCGTCCCACGGACCCGGTGGTTGCTCGACGACGGTGCCGTCCGGCAGCCCATCCGGGCCACGCCGGAGCATGTGGTCGAAGCGCAGGTCGATGTCCTTCGGCGGCACGAACCACGGGTGCCACCCGACCACCGCGGGCATCGCCTCGCCGCCGGCGACCGCGGCCAGCAGGCACACCAGCCGGTCGTCGAAGAGCTGGATGTGCTGGTGGCCGCGTCCGCCGAACGGCCAGCGCAGCTCGGTCTCCAGCTCGACGAAGTCGATGCCCTGATCGAGCACCTGCCACACCGATGTGTACCCCGTGCCGTGGATGGCGTGGTCGCCGAGATCGATGGGCATCTGCACCGTGCGTCCGCCGAACTCGAACCGGCCGTGATCGACCCGTCCGGCCCACGGCACCATCGGGTAGCTGCCCCAGCTGAGCGGGCCCTCGTCGTCGGTGACGAGCAGTGCGAACGGCCCGACCTCCAGGCTGGCCACCCGTCCACCCTCGAGGGGCGACACGGTGGCGGTGGCGTCTCCCGCACGCAGTTCGATCACACCATCTCCTCGGTCATCACGGCCACAATGGCACGCATGCGTGCTCTCGTGCAGCGGGTTCGGTCGGCCAGCGTCGAAGTGAACGACTCCGGCCCGCTCGGCGGTGAGGTGGTCGGTGAGATCGGTGCCGGGTTGTGCGTGTTCGTCGGCATCACCCACACCGACACCGACGCGACGGCGAAGAAGCTGGCCGCGAAGATCTGGAACCTGCGCGTCCTCGACGACGACGACGGCTCGATGAACCACAGCCTCCACGACCGGGCGATGCTCGGTCACGCCGGCTCGATCCTCGTGGTCAGCCAGTTCACGCTCTACGGCGACACGGAGAAGGGCCGCCGGCCGAGCTGGATCGCTGCGGCGAAGCCCGAACTGGCCGAGCCGTTGGTGGCCGAGGTGGTGGCGCAGCTGCAGGCGCTCGGTGCGATCGTCGCCACGGGCCGCTTCCGCACCGAGATGCGCGTCACGTTGGTCAACGACGGACCGGTCACGGTGATGCTGGAGGTCTGACGGCAGGAGCCGACGGCGGAAACGCAGCGAGGAACCGATCGACGACGGTCTCGGTGAACCTGTCGTCGATGGGCATCAGTTCGGCGAGGTGGGCCATGAGCACTGGCCCTTGCAAGTGTGCGATCGCCTCGGCGACGACGACCCGGCTCTCGATGAGTCCCTCCCGCGCTGCACGTTCGATGAGCGTCGCGAGCATGCCGTTGTTCTCGATCTCCATCCGCTCGTTGATCGCGCGGATGTCGTCTTCGTGACGACGCAGCATCATGAACGCCGGCAGCATGCGGGCCCATTCGGTTTCGCGCAGGACTTTCGCTGACGAGCGCATGACGAACCGCAACGCCGTCTCGACGTCCATGTCCGGATCGGGCTCGGCGAGGTGCGGCGCGCACGCCTCGATCACGCAGGCCAGGAGGTCGTCTCGCGAGGGCCAATGTCGGTAGATGGTCGACCTGGCGACGCCCGAGCGCACGACCACTGCATCCACCGTGAGCGCGTTCGGCCCACCCTCCACCATGAGATCGGTCGCCGCCCGCAAGACGGCCGAGCGCGTGCGCTCGATTCGAGGATCCACGCCCGAGACCGTATCGGTGGGTGGGCCGCCGTTTCGGGAACGTGTCGGCGAGGTTGGCACGGCAGTAACAGTACAGTACTGTATCGTACTGTTACTCACGTTGGCAGTCGCGAATGAGGGAGAGACGATGACCGAAGTCGAAGACGCCGTGGTGGTCGAGCGGGAGGCGCCGACCGTCGCCGAAGTGCGTGCCCTCGAGGACGCCATCGTGCAACGAGTACGCGAGTGCGTCTCGACCGACGAGTTCATCGAACGAGCGCTCGTCGCGGATCGCGACGGCGAGCTGGCGCGCGAGAACGTGAGCGCACTCCAGGAGATCGGTGTCACCGGCATGGTCATCGATCCGGTCTTCGGCCCGGGTGGCGCGTCGATCCGCGCCGCGGCCCGGGTGATGGAGGAGCTGTCGTACCGGGATGCATCGACGGCGGTTGCCGTCAACATGCACTGGGGCGGCGCTCGCGGTCTGGCGCAGATGCCGTCCTTCCCGCGCCGAGACGAAGCAGTCGCAGCGATGGCGCGACACGAGGCGACGGTCTGCGGTGGCTTCTCGATCTCGTCCGAGGGGCTCGACTCGCGCGCCTCGGGCGTGGTGTGTCGCGAGGAGGGCGACACCTACGTGTTGAACGGTCGCGCCGGCTTCGCCTCGATGAGCGATCAAGCGACGTACGCCATGATCGGCAGCGTCCTGGACGGTAGTGATCCCGAGGACCCGACGTACGTCCTCACGGTTGCCAGGTTCGGCGAACCCGGCCTCGTCAACCACGGCAATTGGAACGCGATGGGCATGCGAGGAACGGGCAGCAACGACCTCGAGTGCAAGGACCTCGTCATCGACAAGACCGACTGCCTCGTCGGAAAGATGAAGGCGTTCCAATTCCGGCGCCCGATCGACACGGCGTACAACACGTTCGGGATCGCCGCGATCTGGGTCGGCCTGTCCCGCGCCGCCTACGACTTCACGGTCGATCACGTGCAGCACCGCTACGGCTACATGGCCGCCAGCTCGCTCGACGCAGTGAAGGCGTCATACCGCGCCGACGAGGCGTGGGCGCAGACGGCGATCGGGAACATGGACCACTGGTTGGGCACCGGCCGAGTTCTGTTGAGCGACACGCTGGCGCGCATCGACGACTACGACGACGAGGACCAGGTGCTGATGGGCCGTGACCACATCCGAACGCTGTTCCACCTGCGTCGCATGGCCGAGGAGGTGGCGATGGGATCGATGAAGACGTGCGGCGCGCACGGCTACGTCAAGTCGCGGTCGCTGGAGCGGATCTTCCGAGATCTGCTCGGCGGCGTGGTGATGGCGTGGAAGACCGACGACCTTCAGCAGAAGCTCGGCATCGGCGCGCTCGGACGGCCCGTGATGGTCAGCGGTCCGGGCGGGACCTGACGTCCCGCCGTGATGCCAGCCAGGCTCGGCCGGGCACGTGCCACGCGGCGGCGAGCACGACGAACATCAGCAGCACGAACGGCTTGTCGCCGATCTTCGAGTACCAGGTGCGGAAGTCGCGCAGCTCGATGCTCCGGATGATCACTGCCTGATCGCTCACCGCGGTCCGCTGGAACACGTCGCCGTCGGGGGAGATGAACGCGCTGAACCCGGTCGGGGCGGCCTGCACCACCCACCGGTTCTGCTCCAGCGCGCGCAGCCGCGACGAGGCGATCTGCTGCGTCTGCAGGATGGTCCAGGTGTAGCTGGAACCGTTGGTCGGGTTGATGATCATCGACGCCCCGTGCGACACGCCGTCGTTGCCGCGCCCGCCGAAGAAGACCTCCCACGAGATCACCACGCCGACGCGCACGTCCTGGTTCGCGCCGCCGATCTTCACCGGGACGTCGAGGAACGCCGGTCCGGTGCCGGCGACGGCATCTCGAGGCACGAGGTCGGTCGGCGCGCCGAGCGCGTGCAGCAACCCGCGCAGCGGCATGTACTCGCCGAAGGGAACACGACGCACCTTCTCGTACCGGCTGACGACCTCGCCGTCGGGCGTCACCACCACCTGCGCGTTGAGGAAGTGGTCGCCGTTGTCGGCCTCCTCCGTGATGCCCACCGCGAACGGGGCACCGATCCGCTCGGCCTCGGCGGCGATCTCCTGGCGCTCCTGGCTGACGGCGAACTCGTCGACGTCGACGACGTTCTCCGGCCACACGACGAGGTCGACGGAGCCCGGCTCGATGGTGGCCGTCGCCTGCAGGTGGCGCTCGGTGACGAGCCGCGAGTCGCCGTCCACCGCGTGCGTGCCCTGCGGCCCGCCGCCCTGCACGACGGCGATGCGCACCGACAGCGACTTCACGTCCTGCCCGACGTCGCCACTTGCCAAGGCGCTCAGCGGAACGAGCAGCACCGCGACGAGGAAGCCGAGCACCCCGTGAGGCTGGCCCTTCGAGCTCGCGCCGCGACTGCGGGCGAGGGCGGGCACGAACGGCGACGGACCGGCGAGCGCGAAGCCGATCTGGAACACGACCCACGTGAGCAGCACGGCGCCGCCGATGCGCACGACGCCGGCCAACGGCCCGGCCGCCTGACCGATCGGCAGCGACGCGAGGGGCACGCCGCCAAAGGGGAAGCAGAAGCGGAGCGCTTCGGCGATCGTGTGCGCGGCCGGCCGGCCGATCACTCTCCACGGGCCGCGCGGCGCGACGTACGCGGCGACGGCGTGGAAGCCGGCGAACATCGCCGCGGCGACGAGGTAGCCCGGCGCGGTGAGGAACCACATCCACGCCAGCCCGGGGTAGAGCCAGGCGGCGGCAAACAGCCAGCCGCGGGCGGCGCGCTGGCGGCCGGTCGGGAGCTCGCCCAGCGACGCTTCGAACAGGGCGATGCCGATGAACGCCAGTGGCCACAACCCCCAGGGCGGCAAGGCCAACGCAGTGAGCAACCCGCCGGCGACTGCCATCGCCCCGCGCTTCGGTTGGCGCGCTGGGCGAATCGGCCGCGATCGCTTCGACGTCGATGCGGCCGGCTCGGGTTCGTGCGCCACCATCGTCCGGCGACGCTACCCAAACCTGCGCCGGGTGGAGGGTTTGGCGCTCGCCCGGGTGTGCCTGAAACCCTCCGCTCGTGCCGGTCCGCCTCGGCGGCTACGGCGCTTCGGTGAGGTGGACGACGATGCGCTCCTTGGTGGAGTGCGGGGGGTGGCAGGCGAACAGGGTGGCCGTGTGGGCTCGACTCTGATCGACGATCCACACCGCGTCGGGCTTGACGATCTCGATCGAGTCGACGAGGTAGGTGAACGTGCCGGCCGTCGTGGTGAAGATGACCTGATCGCCGGCGACCAGCTTGTCGAGGTTGCGGAACGGGTGGTCGTGGCTGACGCGGTGGCCGGCGACGACCACGTTGCCGAGCTGGCCGGGCATCGCCGTGCCGGGCCAGTGGCCGGGGGCGACGTCGAGGGTCGTCAGCGAGACGCCTTCGAGCATCTGCTTGTCGACACCGATCGCCGGGATCTGGATGCGCCCGAGGTCGACGTAGGGCTCCTCGACGTTCTCGTCCACCGGGGCGGCAAGCGGCACCGGCAACGGCTCCTCCGTCGTGGTCGGCGCGTCGGTCGTCGTCGCCTCGATCACCGTCGTCGAGGTCACCGCCACCGTGGTCGTCGACGCGACCGTTGATGCAGTCGTCGACGTCGTCGACGCGCTGCTGCCAGCACCACCATCACTGCCGCACGCCGCGAACACCGGAACGAAGGCGGCGAGCATCATCCACCGACGCACACCCATGTGCGTCATTGTGCCAGCTGTGCTCCGAGAACGGCCGTCGCCGCCTGTTGGCCCGACCGCACGCAGGCAGGGATGCCGATGCCGTGGTAGCTCGCCCCGGCCAGCGCGAGCCCCGGCGGAAGGGCGTGCTCAGCACGCGCGACGAGGTCGGCGTGGTGCGGGCGGTACTGCGGGAACGCGTCCGCCCAGCGCGAGATGCGCACCGCCGCCGGCTGCAGATCGATCCCGAGGTGGTGGCCGGTGTCGTCGATCGCAGCGCGCAGGATCTGCTCGTCGTCGAGGTGCAGGACGGGCAGACCGTCGCGGCCGAGCGAGATGCGCAGCAGCACCTGACCCGGCAGCTGCCAGTGCGCCCACTTCTGCGAGCCGAACGACGCTGCGGTCACCAGGCGCTGCTGCGGCTTGGGCACGAGGTAGCCGCTCATCCCGGCCAGGCGCTCCGGCCAGTCGTCCGCCGGCACGGCGAGGGTGACCAGTGCGACCTCGGCCGTGGGGATCGAGGCGATGGTCGATGCAGCTTCCCCGGCCTCGGCGCGCAGCAGTTCGGCGGCGGCACGCGCCGGACAGGCCAGGACCACCGCGTCGACCGACACGTCGTCGACGCGCCAGCCGGTGCCGTCGCGTTCGATCCGCGCCACCACGGTGCCGAGCTGCATCGTCGCCCCCGCTGCACCGGCAGCCGCGGCAACGGCGTCGACGAACGCGCCCATGCCCTGATCGGGCGCGTAGAAGATCGGGCCACTCGGTGCCGGCGGGCGGTGGCGGGCGGCCATCAGCACGCTGCGCGACCGGGCGGCCAGCTCGGCGATCTGGGGGACGGCGGCGAGGCTGAAGTGGTCGGTGTCGGCGGCGTAGATGCTGCCGACGAGCGGGTCGACGAGCCGCACCTGCACCTCGTCGCCGAAGCGGGAGCGCACGTAGCCGCCGAGGCTGTCGGCGTCGAGCGAGGTGCGTCGGCGGAACGGTTCGGTCGCCGCACGCACCTTGCCGCCGGTCGACAGCAGGCGCGACTTCGCCAGCGCGAGCACGTCGGTGGGCATGCCGAGCAGCAAGCCCTCGGGGATGCCGTGCATCCGCTGCCACCACACTGCGGCCTTGGCCGCCTGCGGGGAGACGAGGTGATCGTCGAGCCCGACGGAGCGGGCCAGCGCGGTGGCCCATGGCACCCGGGCCAGGAAGGCGTCGGCGCCCTCGTCGATGGCTGCGTGGCCGGCGAAGGGCGTCGTGCGGATCTTGCCGCCCCACCGGTCGCCGCCCTCCAGCACGGTGACCTCGTGGCCGGCAACAGCCAACGCGTGCGCCGCGGACAGGCCGGCGATGCCGCCCCCGACCACCGCCACCCGCGTCATGACCCAGCGGCCTCGATCACGCGCGCAGCGAGCGCGGCCATCACCGTCGGGTCGTCGTTGACGCACGCGGTGCGGGCGAAGCGCAGGCCCCGATCGGCGGCGCGCTTGGATGCCTCGATGTCGAGGTCGTAGAGCACCTCGAGGTGATCCGACACGAAGCCGACCGCGCTGACGACGAGCCCGCGCTCTCCGCCGCTGTCGTGCTCGCTCGCGGCGAGCTCGTCGATCACCTGCAGGATGTCCGGCCCCAGCCACGGCTCCGGAGTGCGGCCGGCGCTCTGCCAGGCGATGCCCCAGCTGTTCCAGCTCGGCAGCCCGACCTCGGCGGCGACCGCTTCGGCCGTGGCCCGCAGCTGATCCGGGTACGGGTCGCCACTGGTGAGGATCCGCTGCGGCAACGAGTGCGCGGTGAACAGCACCTTGGTGCTGTCGGGCATCGTCGCCAGGCGAGCGCGCAGGTCGTCGGCGACGAACCGCACGAAGGCCGGCTCGGTGGCCCAGCTCTCGATGCCGTGGACGGTGATGCCGTGCGGTTCGGAGGCTTCGCGGGTGCGCTTGAGGTACTCGCCGACGGAGAACGCCGAGTAGTGCGGGGCGAGCACGAGCCCGACGATCTCGGTGAAGCCTTCGGCCGCCAGCGCGTCGACCGCGGCTTCGATCTTCGGCTCGGCGTGCTTCAGGCCGAGCGCGACGTGGAAGCGGCCGGGGTGTGCCTCGTCGAGCGCTGATTGCAACGCCGCACGCTGCGCGTCGGTGCGTGCCGCGAGGGGCGATGTGCCTCCGAGCGCGTCGTAGCGCGCGGTGAGGTCGGCCAGCTGGGCGGGCTCCGGCGGGCGGCCACGGCGGATGTCGGTGTAGTAGGGGAGGATCTCGTCGCGAGTGCGCGGCGTGCCGTACGCCATCAGCAGGACGGCGATCCGCTCGCTCATCGCCCGGTGGCCTCGTGCACGCGCTGGACGACGGCCGCGAGCACGTCCGGGTCGGTGCTCGGCTGCACGCCGTGACCGAGGTTGAAGATGTGACCGGGGTGGCCGTCGTTGTCGGCGAGCACGTCGTCGGTTCCTGCCAGCGCGACCGCGGTGCCGGCGAGGACGAGGGCCGGGTCGAGGTTGCCCTGCACGACGAGATCCGCGCCCATGCGCGTGCGCGCGGCGGTGATCGAGGTCCGCCAGTCGAGTCCCAGGATGCGCGGCCCGGCGGCGTGCATCAGCTCCAGCAGGTGGTCGCAGCCGATGCCGTAGTGGATGCCCGGCGCATCGGGGAAGCGCTCGGCGATCGCCGCGAAGACGGCCGCGGAGTGCGGCAGCACGAGCCGCTCGTACACGGCAGGGCTCAGCGCGCCCGCCCACGAGTCGAACAGCTGGAAGGCGCGGGCTCCGTTGGCCAGCTGCGAGCTGATCGACTCGATGGCGTGCTGGGTGAGGCGTTCCATCAACGCGGTCCAGAGCGCCTCGTCGGTGTGCATCAGCTGCTTGGTGTGCTCGTAGGTGCGGCTCGGCCGCCCTTCCACCAGGTAGCTGGCCACGGTGAACGGCGCGCCGGCGAACGCCAGCAGCGGCACCTCGGGCGGCAGCTCGGCGGCCAGCAGCTGCACCGTCTCGATCACGTAGGGCGTGTCGGCGGCGGCATCGAACGGACGCAGGCGCTCCAGGTCGGCGGCCGTGCGCAGCGGGCTGGCGCACATCGGGCCGGTGCCGGGCGCGATGTCGATGCCGAACCCGACCGCGTAGGCGGGCACGACGATGTCGCTGTAGAGGACCGCGGCGTCCACGCCGTAGCGGCGAACGGGCTGCATCGTCAGCTCGGCGGCGCGAGCAGGCTCCTTGAGCGCTTCGAGCATGCTGCCCTCGCCACGCTGGGCGCGGTACTCGGGCAGGCTGCGGCCGGCTTGGCGCATGAACCACACGGGGGTGTGCGACGCCGGTCGACCCGCCGCGGCATCGAGGAAGGGAACGCTCGGCATCGCTGCCGCACGCTACCGGCACGACTCGCTTGCAGTTTTGGAATCCGGGCTCGCCGGTAGCATTGAACGACCCATGACGCAGCAACACCCCGACTTGGCCGACGAGCAAGCGTTCATCGATCACGCGTACTGGTGCCTGGAGCGCAGTCGCGATGACGCGTGGAAGCTCCGCAACCTGCACGAAGGCCAGCTCGGTGGCACCTTCCAGGCCCGATACGAGCGCGACGTGTTCGACGAGGCCGTCGTCAACCGCCTCACCCAGCTCGACCTCGGCGACGCCGCCCTGGTCTTCGGGCGCATCGATCGGTACGCCGAGGGCCCGAATTCCCTGGAGAGCTTCCACATCGGCCGCCTGGCGGTCGCCGACGAGGAGTCCGAGCCCGTCGTCGTCGACTGGCGAGCCCCCGTGGCCGAGCCGTTCTACCGGGCCACCGGCCGCGAGCCGATGGGTCTCGCCCGCCGCCGCCACTTCGCCGTCCATGGGCGCGAATTGCTCGGCATCGAGGACGAGCTGTTCGGTGAGGGCCACCTCGGCGTCGGCACCGACGTCGATGCCCCGGAGAAGCCCGCCGGGCTGCGCGGCTACAGCACGCTGCTGGCAGCGCTGGAACGCGGCCGCACCGGTCAGCTCGGCGACATCGTCGCCACCATCCAGGGCGAGCAGGACGAGATCATCCGCAGCCCACAACCCGGCGTGCTGGTCGTGCAGGGTGGCCCCGGCACCGGCAAGACCGTGGTGGCGCTGCACCGCGCCGCCTACCTGCTGTACACGTTCCGCTTCCCACTGGAAGACCAGGGCGTGCTGGTCATCGGCCCCAACCGGGTGTTCCTGCGCTACATCGAGCGCGTGCTGCCGTCGCTCGGTGAGGCCGGCGTGGAGCAGGTCGTGCTCGGCGATCTCGTCCCCGACGTCGACTGGGCCCGCTTCGGCATCGACCCACCGGACGCCAAGCTCACCGCCACCACCAAGGGCGACATCCGCATGGCCGACGTCATCGACAAGGCCGTCACCGATCGCGAGCGCCCGCTGCGCGAGGACATCACCGTCCCGTTCCGCCACGGCTACCTCCGCCTGCGCCACGAGGAGACGTCGCGCATCGTGCGCGCCGCGCAGCGCCGGTTCCGCCGCCACAACCCGGCCCGCAGGTGGGTCGAAGGCGAGGTCTTCGCGGCGATGGCCGCGACGTGGCACGACGGCGGGCGCGACGGCACCAACGAGGTGTCGGTGGCCGAGGTCCGCGAGGGCGTTCGCAGCTTGCCCGAGATGCGCGCCGCGTTCGAGCGCATGTGGCCGCTGCTCAGCCCGGCCGAGCTGCTGCACGACCTGTTCGGCAGTCGGGCCCTGATCAAGCTGGCGGCGTCCAAGCACCTCAGCGAGCGCGAGTACCTGTCGCTGTACCGGCCGCGAGCGGAGGACGTCACCAAGGTCCGCTGGACCGACAACGACGTGGCTCTGCTCGACGAGGCCCGCAACTTCCTCGGCGGCAAGCCGGTCCGCAACGCGGTGCTGTCGGGCCGCACCGATGACGACGACGTGCGAACCTACGGGCACATCGTCATCGACGAGGTGCAAGACCTCACCCCGATGCAGCTGCGCATGGTGTCGCGCCGATCGCTCAACGGTTCGATGACCGTCGTCGGCGACATCGCCCAGGCCACCGGTGCGCTGGCGCCGAACAGCTGGGAGGACGTGCTGCGGCACCTGCCCAACCAGCGCGGCTCGCGGGTGATCGGCCTCAGCGTCGGCTACCGCATCCCCGGCCAGATCATGGAGCTCGCCAACAAGGTGATGCTGGCTGCGACGCCCACGTTGCGTGCGCCGACCAGCGTGCGCCAGGGCGACGAGCAGCCGCGGTTCGTGGCCACCTCCCACGCCGACCTGATGGAGATCGTTGCCGAGGAGACGGCGAAGATGGCCACCGACCTCAGCGACGGCAACATCGCCGTGGTCGTGCCGGACTCGATGGTCGAGGCCACCTCCGTGGCGCTCACCGCGGCCAACGTCGCGCACGGCCGGGCCACGCGCACCGGTCTCGAGACCGGCGTCACGGTCGTGCCGGTCAGCGTGGTCAAGGGCCTCGAGCTGGACGGCGTGATCGTGGTCGAGCCCGCGCGCATCGTCGACGACGAGCAGCAGGGCCTGCGCGCCCTCTACGTCGCCCTCACCCGCTCGATGCGCCGCCTGAGCATCGTCCACTCGGATCCGCTCCCCGACGCGATGCGCTGAGGGGTTTGGTCAGCGGTACTCCCTCGCTTCTGGGTGCAATCCGTTGCGGATACCGCAACGGATTGCACCCAGACCCGCGGATCTCCGAATGCGATCGAGTCGGCGGCTGAGCGCGACGATCGCCGCCCCAGCACCCGCCACCCCGAGGCCGCAGATCGGCCATGCTGCAAGCACGAGCCTGGGGCGTTCGCATCGCCCGTTGCGGACGCCGTCGACGAGCTCGGCATCGACGCGGCCGCCAGGACTGCGATGGCGATCGAGGTCACGAGGACGAGCAGCGGCACGACGTTCAGCAGCGACGGCGAGGTGCGTGTCTCAGCGGCTGGCACCGGCCGATGCTGGCAGAGCCGAACGTGGCACCGGGCGGCATGTCGGCTTTTGCAGGACGACAATTCGCGTTGTCGGGCTGACAACCCAAATTGTCGCCACGCGAATCGGAACATGTACCGGTGCCGGGCGGAGCGCCACCTGACTGGAGCGGGTCAGCCGGTGAACGAGGTGATCAGGGCGTCGAGGTTGCGGTAGGCCTTGTCGGCGTCGGCGGGACGCTTGCCGTCGACGGCTCGGTGCTGCATGGCCAGCACGCCTTCGAAGCTGCCGAGCAGCTCGGGGCGGGTGGCGCCGACGTCCTTGGTGATGCCGGCCCAGAGGTTGTCGATCAGGCCCATCGCTTCCTTCTCGCCGTTGCTGTCGGCGATCAGCGTCGACAGGCCGCGGGACTGCTGCAGCCACCGATCCATCAGCTCGGCGGTGGTGCCGCTGGGCAGGGTGGTGGTGGTGACGACCGAGTCCGGCGCGGTGTCGGACGAGTCGTAGGTGGTCGGAGAGCAGCCGGAGACGACGATGACGAGGAGCGCGGCCGCGGCGACCGCGCGCCTCACGCGATCACCAGGATGCGGTTGCTGGCGAACGAGCCGACCCCCACGTGCCGACCCTCGATCTCGATGGTCATCGTGCCGTCGGGCGATGCCGCGGTGATCTTGCCGACGCGCCCGGGCAGGATGCTGGACTCCTCCAGGAAGTCGAGCAGGCCGGGCGTGAACTCGAGCTCCTCAGGGATGCGGGTGACGGTGAAGCCCTTGCCCACGCCGATGTCGCTGAGCGGCACCATCGTCGGCGCGTCGTAGCTGGAGCCGGGGATCGGGTTGCCGTGCGGGCACGTGGTCGGGCTGCCGAGCACGCGGTCCATCGCCGTCTCCACGGCGTCGCTCATCACGTGCTCCCACTTGCCGGCCTCGTGGTGCGCGTCGGCCCACGACAGGCCGAGGATGTCGGTGAGGAAGCGCTCCGCCAGCCGGTGCCGGCGGACGACGCGCTGGGCGAGTGCCTGACCCGGCTTGGTCAGCTGGATCGAGCCGTCGTTGGTGATGAGGCCTTCGGTCTCGAGGCGGCGGATCATCTCGCTGACGGCCGGTCGACTGACCATCAGGCGCTCGGCGATGCGTGCCTGGATCACGGCGACGTCGTCCTCGTCGAGCTCGAAGATGCACTCGCAGTACTCCTCGAAGGCGGGGTGGTGCTCTCCGGTTGCGGGCATGCAGCCAGGCTACCCCGGGGTGTCAACGGCGCAGCCGCTGCAGCCAGGCCTCGGCGTGACGCAGGCGAGATCCCAGTTGCTGGTTGGTGGCGGCGCCGACGGAGGCCACGTTGGACAGGCGGTTCAGCTCGCGATTGATCTGCGCGTGCCCGAGTCCGGTGAGGTCGACCAGCCGTCGCACCGCGTCCATGTTGCGATCGCGGAGGTCGGCCTTGACCTCGCCGATGCTGCGCGCGCCGCTGTACACGTAGCCGACGTCGGTGGGGATGTCGGGCAGGTCGACGTCGAGCTCGGGGTCGTCGTTGCTCGTCGGCTCGTCGATCTCCGGCTCGTCGTCGAAGTGGGTCACCCCGGCCTCGGTGATCGCGTGGACCTGCATCCCGGTGGCGGTGGAGGACAGCACGCTGAACAGCGACAGCTGCTCGGGCTCCAGGCCCAGCTCGCGCATCGCCTTGGCGATCTCGTCGGCCTCGCTCGGGTCCTCGTCGTCGATCACCGGCGGGCGCAGCACGTGGCGTCGGGCCTCGGCGATCTGGAAGGCGTGGGTGCGCAGACGAGGGTCGTCCGGCAGGAAGACGTACGCCTTCTGACCGGCGATGCCGCGTTGCCACCTCACGAACCGGCCGACGGCCTGGCGGAAGAAGAGCTCGGTGCTCACCGTGGTCGCGTAGACGCCGACGCGCAGGCGGGGGATGTCGACGCCCTCGCTGACCATGCGCACGGCCACGAGCCACGGCCGGTCGCTGGTGGTGAAGTCGGCGATCTTGCGGGACGCGTCCGGGTCGTCGCTGACGACGATGTCGGCCGAGACCTGCCAGTGGCGGCGGATGAACCCGGCGATGTCGCGGGCGTGCTCCTGGTCCATGGCGATCGCCAGGCCGCCGGCGTCGCGCTGGACCGAGCGGATCATCTGCAGGCGTTCGTGCGCCTGGGTCATGACGCTCGGCAACCAGTCGCCGTCGAGGCTGAGCGCGGTGCGCAGGCGCTGGGCCATGCCCATCCGGTCGAGCTCGTCGTGGAAGTTGGCCGAGACGATGCTCCCGTCGGGCGCGCTCCACTCCATCACCCCGTCGAACCGGGGGAAGTAGACGGGACGCACGACGCCGCCGTCGCGCAGCGCATCTGCGTAGCCGTAGGTGAAGTCCGGTTGCGCTTCGCCACCTTCGGCCGTCTCGGCGTACTCGACGAAGGGGATCGCCGCGGTGTCGCTGCGGAAGGGCGTGCCGCTGAGGCACAGGCGGCGGTGGGCGAGCTCGAACGCGGTCTTGACGCTGTCGCCCCAGGCCCGCTCGTCGCCGGCGTGGTGCACCTCGTCGAGGATGACGACCGCGTCGTTGGCGACAGCGCGCAACTTCTTCGCTGTGTCCGCCGTGGCGACCTGCTGGTAGGTGGTGACCAGGCCGTGCACGTCGGGGGCGAGCCCGTCGGCGGGCGACCAGTTGGGATCGAGCTCGAGGCCGAGCATGTGCGCGGCGCGGGCCCACTGTTGCTTGAGGTGACTGGTGGGCGCGACGACGATCAGCCGGCGACGCTGCTGGGCCAGGCTCCAGCGAGCGCATGCCAGGGCGAACGTGGTCTTGCCGGCGCCGGGCGTGGCGACTGCGAGGAAGTCCGGCCGCTCGCTGGCCGCGAACTTCTCGAACGCGTCCCGCTGCCACGGGCGGAGGTGCACACGATCACTCACAGGACCGTCGAGTCTGTCGGATCACGAACGCACGCGCTCACCCTTCGGACCCCGCCGTGCTTCCGGGCGGGAATCTTCTCGGCTTCCGAGAAGATTCCCGCCCAGACCGCCTGGGCCTACGCTCGGGCCGGTGGCGGACCACTTTCGAGCGGCGATCACGACGTACGCCTTGAGCAGGACGCCTGTTGTGCATCGAGTGGCTGTCACGCCCGAGACGATCATCGTCCGGCGGTTTGGTGAGGTCGTGGTGCTGCGACGTGACGAGATCCAACGAATCGCCGTCAGCCGTGGGGTGGCGCGGCCGCCCTATCTCGTCGCAGTCGGCCTCGATGGCCGGCGAACTGGACCGTTCATCAAGCCGCTTGTGTTCCGTCACGCGATCCGCGCCTTCCGGTCCAACGGCTGGACGGTGGTCGAGCGTCCGGACTCCTGACCGCCGCCGTGCAACTGGGCGGCCTCGTCGCCGGAAACGGTGACGTGGCCGCCCAGAACCGCCTGGGCCCAGCGGATCACCCCGTCCGGGGTTCCGGACAGGGCTGTGACACCCCCGGCGTAGCCTTTCCTCATGGCCGACCACTCGGTGCTCCAGGCGTTCTCGCCGGCGGTGCGGGAGTGGTTCGCGAACTCGTTTCCGGAGCCGACGCCCGCACAGGTCACCGGCTGGCCGGCGATCATCGGGCGCGGGCACACGCTGGTCTGCGCCCCGACGGGCAGCGGCAAGACGCTCACCGCGTTCCTCGCCTCGATCGACCGGCTGTGCACCACGCCACCGCCGGAGGATCCGAAGGCGCGCACTCGTGTGCTGTACCTGTCGCCGCTGCGAGCCCTGGCCTTCGACGTCGAGAAGAACCTGCGCTCGCCGCTGATGGGCATCCAGCTCGCGGCCGAGCGACTGGACGTGCCGTTCCAGCAGCCGATCGTGGCGATGCGCACGGGCGACACGTCGTCCAGCGATCGCCAGAAGCTCATCCGCCGCCCACCCGACCTGCTGATCACGACACCGGAGAGCCTGTACCTCATGCTCACGTCGAGTGCTCGCGAGACGCTCGTCAACGTCGACACGATCATCATCGACGAGATCCACGCGATGGCGGCCACGAAGCGCGGCGCCCACCTGATGCTCAGCCTGGAGCGCCTGGAGGAGATCACGGTCAACCCGCCGCAGCGCATCGGGCTGTCGGCCACGCAGCGTCCGCTGGAGGAGGTCGCCCACTTCCTCGGCGGCCACGGCCTCGACGGTGCCAAGCGGCCGGTCAGCATCATCGATGCCGGCATCCGCAAGCCGCTGGAGATCGACGTCGTCATCCCCGTGGAGGACATGGGGCAGCTGGGCCAGCCGATCACCGAGCTGCGCAGCGGGCCCGCGTCGGCGGCGATGCAGCCGCAGCGCAGCAGCATCTGGCCGAGCATCTACCCGCGGATCCTGCAACAGGTGCTGGCCCATCGCACGACGATCATCTTCTGCAACGCCCGCCGCCAGGCCGAGCGGCTGGCGGCGAAGCTCAACGAGCTGGCGGCCGAAGAAGGCATCGAGGCCGGTGCGGCGGGCGAGCTGGTGCGCGCCCACCACGGGTCGCTGGCGCGCGAGCAGCGCGTCGTCATCGAGGACCAGTTGAAGCGCGGCGATCTGCGCGGCATCGTCGCCACCAGCTCGCTGGAGCTGGGCATCGACATGGGCGCGGTGGATCTGGTGATCCAGGTCGAGTCGCCAGGCGCGGTGTCTCGTGGGCTGCAGCGCATCGGCCGCGCCGGGCACTCGGTGGGTGAGGCCAGCAAGGGCACGCTGTACCCGAAGCACCGGGGCGACCTGCTGGAAGCCGCCGTGGTCACGCAGCGGATGATCTCCGGCGAGATCGAGAGCACCCGGTTCCTGCGCAACCCGCTCGACGTGCTGGCGCAGCAGATCGTGGCCCACGTCGCGCTCACCCCCGATGCACCCGTGGCCGATGTCGCCGCGCTGGTGCGTCGCTGCGCCAATTTTGCCGAGCTCTCCGACGAGCTGTTCACCAACGTGCTCGACCTGCTGGCCGGTCGCTATCCGAGCGACGACTTCAACGAGCTGCGGCCGCGCATCGTGTGGGATCGCGTGGCCGGCACCTTGCGGGCCCGCGACGGTTCACGCCGGTTGGCCGTCACCAGTGGCGGCACGATCCCCGATCGCGGGCTGTTCGGCGTGTTCCTGCCCGATGGCACGCGCGTCGGCGAGCTCGACGAGGAGATGGTCTACGAGAGCCGGCCGGGTGAGACGTTCCTGCTCGGGGCCAGCACGTGGCGCATCGAGGACATCACCTTCGAGCGGGTCACCGTCACGCCCGCTCCGGGCGAGCCCGGGAAGATGCCGTTCTGGCACGGCGATCGCCCCGGTCGGCCGTTGGAGCTCGGTCGAGCGCTCGGCGCGTTCCAGCGCGAGGTGCGTGCGCTGTCGGCCGTGGATGCCACCGAGCGGCTGATGACGAAGAACTCGCTCGACGCGTTCGCTGCCAGCAACGTGCTGCTCTACCTGGAGGAGCAAGCGCAGGCGACGGGCACCGTGCCCGATGATCGCACGATCGTCGTCGAGCGCTTCCGCGACGAGATCGGCGACTGGCGGGTGTGCATCCTCAGCCCGTTCGGCACGCCGGTGCACGCACCGTGGGCGATGGCCATCGAGCGGCGGATGATGGATCGCTACGACATCCCGGTGGAGACGATGTACGCGGACGACGGCATCGTCCTGCGCCTGCCCGAGTCCGCCGACGAGCTGCCGCTCACGGATCTGATCATCGATCCCGATGAAGTCGACGAGCTCGTCCTCAGCTCGTTGCCGAACACCTCACTGTTCTCGGCCAGGTTCCGGGAGTGCGCAGCGCGGGCGCTGCTGCTGCCGCGCCGTCGCCCGGATCGACGCACGCCGCTCTGGCAGCAGCGCCAGCGCGCCGCCGACCTGTTGGCCGTGGCGGCGAAGTACCCGACGTTCCCGATCCTGCTCGAGACGTCGCGCGAGTGCCTGCAGGACGTGTTCGACCTGCCCGCGCTGCGCGAGGTGCTCGGGCAGCTGCGCAGCCGCACCATCCGCGTCGTCAGCGTGGACACGCCCCGCGCCTCGCCGTTCGCCCAGAGCCTGCTGTTCAACTGGATCGCCGCCTACATGTACGAGGGCGACGCTCCGCTGGCCGAACGTCGCGCCGCGGCGTTGTCCTTGGACCGCGACCTGCTGCGCGACCTGTTGGGTGCTGAGGAGCTGCGCGAGCTGCTCGACCCCGGCGTGCTGGCCGACCTCGAGCTGGAGCTGCAGTGCCTCACCGACGGTCGCCGCGCCCGGTCGCACGACGAGCTGCACGACGTGCTGCGCAAGGTCGGCGACCTGTCGGCGGCCGAGGCAGACCTGCGTTGCGAGGGCGAGGCGCAGCCGTGGCTCGATCAGCTCGTGCACGAGCGACGGGCGATCACGGTGTCCGTCGGCAGCGAGGTGCGCTTCATCGCCGCCGAGGATGCGGCCCGTTACCGCGATGCGCTCGGTTGTGCCGTGCCGTTGGGCCTGCCGCGAGAGTTCACCGAGCCGGTGCCGCGGCCGTTGGAGCTGCTGCTCGGACGCTTCGCTCGCACGCACAGCCCGTTCACCGCTGATGACGCGGCTCGCCGGTTCGACCTGCCGGTCGAGCGGGTGTCCGGTGCATTGGTGGCCCTGGAGGCGGGCGACCGGGTGGTGCACGGCGAGTTCCGGCCGGTCGGGGTCGGGCGCGAGTGGTGCGACGTGGACGTGCTGCGCCAGCTGCGCCGGCGTTCACTGGCCGCGCTGCGGCGGGAGATCGAGCCGGTCGACCCCGACGCATATGCCCGCTTCCTCCAGCAGTGGCACGGCATCGCCGGCCACCTGCAAGGAGATCGGCGGGGGATGGACGGTCTCGTCGAGGCGCTCGGTCAACTGCAGGGCGCGGCGCTGGTGGCCTCGACGCTGGAGACCGAGGTGCTGCCGTCCCGGCTGCGGTCGTACCGGCCCACCGATCTCGACGAGCTGTGCACGTCGGGCGATCTGGTGTGGGTCGGCGCCGGAGGTCTCGGTGCCACCGACGGGCGGGTGCGCCTGTTCTTCGCCGATCAGCTGCCGCTGCTGCTCGACGCGATCGAGCCCTTGGAAGCGCCGAGCGGCGCGCTGCACGAAGGGTTGCGCACGTATCTCGCCGAGCGCGGTGCCTCGTTCTGGAACCAGTTGCGTGCGGCCACCCCGGGCGCCACCGACGTCGAGACGCTGGCCGCCCTGTGGGATCTGGTGTGGGCCGGCGAGGTCACCAACGACTCGCTGGCGCCGCTTCGGTCCGTGTTGGGAGGGGGTCGAACGCGCACCGCGTCGAAGGCGGCGACGGGTCGGCCTCGGCCCGGTCGGCTCAACCGCATCGGCCCGCCCGCAGGCTCCGGTCGGTGGAGCCTGGTCAGCGAGCTGCGCCACACCCAGCACACGCCGACCGAGGTGTCGCACGCGATGGCCCTGCAGATGCTCGAGCGCTACGGCGTGGTCACCCGCGAGGCCGTCCTTGCCGAGGGGGTGCGCGGCGGCTACTCGTCGGCGTACGGCGTCCTGAAGGTGCTCGAGGAGCGCGGCAACGTGCGCCGCGGCTACTTCGTCGCCGGTCTCGGCGCGGCGCAGTTCAGCCTGCCGGGTGCCGTCGACCGGTTGCGCTCGGCGCGCGACGTGGCCGACGGGATGCTCGATCCCGGTGCCGTGCCGCCGCCCGTCGTCCTCGCCGCCACCGATCCGGCGCAGCCGTACGGCGCAGCGATCTCGTGGCCCGACTCGCCCGGCCGCCCGGCTCGGTCGGCGGGCGCGCTCGTGGTGCTGCGCGAGGGCGTCCCGCTGGTGTGGTTCGACCGGCGCTCGTCGCACCTCGTCACCTTCCCGGCCTCCGTCGATCCGGCGTGGGCCGACGCACTGGCGTCACTCGTCAAGGACGGGCGCGTGCGCGGCGTCGAGGTCCGCAAGGTCAACGGCGAGCCGATCCAGCGCGACAGCACAGAAGCCTCGGTCCTGTTCACCGCCGGCTTCCAAGACGGCTACCGCGGACTCACGCTTCGCGCCTGAGTCGCGGGCGTCGGACTACGAACCGAGGCAGCCCGACAGGAACGCTTCGACCGGCGCAGCGACGACCGTGTCCGCGGCATCGCCGATCGCGGCGTTGACGTCCGCGTGGGAGTAGCCAGAGGCGACGATGAGCGTCGCGGTGCCGCCTGCCGTGGTCAGCGCCGCAGCGAAGTCGGCTGCGAGCTGTCGTCGTCGCTCCGTGCCCCGGGTGACGATGAGCGCGTCGGCGACGGCGCCGCCTGACTCGTCGAGCGCGGCGATCGGCGATGCGTCGGCGAGGGTGGCCGGATCTGTACCGAACGCCGCAGCGACCATCGCCGCGCTCACCTCGGTCCCGTCCGACTTCGCGGCGAGGTCGTATCCCTCGGTGTCGAGCGACACGAGGCAGTCGATGTCGGCTCGATCATGGCCGACCTGCTGCATCAGCCGGCTGTTCGTGGCGACGATCGCCACGAGCTGACCGCCGGCTGAGTGGCCCATCACGGCGACATGGGTGGGATCGATCCCGAACTGAGCAGCGTGGTCGAGCGTGTAGGCGATCGCGGTGGCGATGTCGTCACCCGGATCGGGCCACATCACGTCGTTGCCGGTGGCGGTGAGCCGGTAGTTCACCGACACCAGCACCCATCCGTTGCGCTCGGCGAGTGATCGTTTGAGCGCCAACTGGTTGGCCTTGTCTCCTCGCTGCCACCCGCCACCGTGGACCCAGAACAGCACCGGCCTCGGGGTGCAGCGATCGTCAGGTCGGACGATGTCCTCGCTGAGCAGATCGGTCGCGACACCAGCAATGGAGCGGTAGGCGACCGTCTGCTCCCGCGGTGCGCACTCGACGTCACTCGTGACTGATGTGACTGATGTGACCGATGTGACCGACGTGACGGGCGTGACGGGCGTGGAGCCCGGCGCACTGGTGGCGCTCGACGTGGTCGCCCCCGTCCTCCCGTCGCTGGCACAACCAGCCACGGCGAACGCAAGACCGATCAGCGCCACCTCGAGCATCCGCAACCGCTCCATGGACCCACCCTCGCACCTGAATGTGAGCGATTCGTGACGTCCGGTCGATGATCGTCACCGAGACGAGTTGCGTGCCCGGACGACGAAGGCGCGCACGGCGGCGCTGGAGCCGGGGCGGAACTGGGACTGGGCGCGGCGGGCCAGCGGCAGTCCGAACCAGATGAACCAGCGGCCGGGCCGCGAGATGGCGAACAGCGAGTAGGTCACCTCGCCCGTCGGGCCGTCGAGAGTGACGAGGAAGCGCTCCTCACCGCGTTCGGCATGTCCGCCCAACGTGCCGTAGTCGAACCCGAAGCGCCGGGTGCCATCGGTGTCCTGCTCGTCGATCACGGCGATGATGCGGCAGCAGTAGCTCCACCACAGGCCGACCTGCCGAGCCGTGTAGCCGACCGTCTCGCCGGCCGCCAGCGCAGCGAGCGGGATCGCGGGGCGCGTCCACGGCATGCGGAACATGTCCCAGTTGCGCATCGCGTCGCACGCCGCGGCGAAGTCGGCCTCGCCCTGCCCGATCACCTCACGATGGCGGTCGACGAACCACCGGCGCAGCGTCGCCGCTCGCTGCAGCAGCCCGGGCTCGTAGTTGAACGGGGCAGCGCCCATCCGCTCGACGAGCGCACCGAGTGCCTCGTCCGCGGGCGCCCGCAAGGTCAGCATGGCCTCATCGTGACAGGGCGTCGCACGTCTCGGGACATCGACCGACGCTCTCCGTCAGCCTCGTTCCCGAGACGCGATCTGCGCGGCCGGCGAGCGCAGCGTGACGAGTGGAGTTCGGGTGAGCGAGCGCAGCGAGCGAGCTCGGCAGGCGAGCGCAGCGAGCACCGAGATCAGTCTCGATGGACAGCGCGGAGGCCGGCCCAGGCGAGGTCGGCTACCTGGCGGCCGAGTGTCTCCGGGTCGAACGACTCGCCGCGCTCGACCAGGTGGCGGCTGACGCCCTCGGCCAATCCGACCAGACCGTGGGCAAGGGTGCGGCGGTGCTCGGCGTCGATGTCGATGTTGATCAGCGGGGCGATCGCGCTCGCGGCCTCGGCGGTGATCCGCCGGATGGCGATCACCGACTCCTCGTCACGACTCGCCCGCGAGCCGAACAGCAGCAGGAAGGCGTCGTGGTCGTCGTTGACCCACTGGAAGTAGGCACCGAACCCGAGCTCGGTCTGCGCCCGACCGGTGGTAGCCCCTGCCGTCGCCTTGGCGATGGCGGTGAGCAGCCGGTTGCCGACCTCGCTGAGCAGGGCCAGGTACAGGTCCTGCTTGGAGTCGAAGTGCTGGTAGAGCACGGGCTTGGTGACGCCGGCGGCGTCGGCGACGTCGTTCATCGACGTGCTGTGGAAGCCGTTGCGGGCGAAGACCTGGACGGAGACGTCGAGGATCTGCTCGCGGCGGGCCTGGGCGGGGAGGCGAATGCTCATAGCAGTTACCGGAGAGTAACGGGTCGGGTCAAGCGGCCGAAAAGCGGCACTCGGGGACTCACAGACCGCGCTCTCGGTCCTCCCGTTCGGCGGCCTTGACGGCGTAGCCGAGGACGATCGCCGGAGCGAGCAGGACGGAACCGACGACCATCGCCGTGATCACGATGGCCGACACCGCGCCGTTGAACCCGAAGGCGAAGCCGAGCACGAAGGTGGCGATCGCCACGGCGAAGCACAGGTAGCCGATGCGGTTGGCCAGCAGCGTGTACTTGGCCACCTGCGCCCGGCGAACGCGAACCGGATCCGGTGCGCCGGTGGCGGAGGTGGGGCGGATCGGCGGCGAAGTCACGGCGCGAGCACGCTACCGGCGCGTGCCAGCGGCCCGACCGCCGTGGAGGGTTTGGCGCGCGCCTGGGTGGGCTCGAGACCCTCCACCCCTTGCCTGTGGAGGGTTTGGCGCGCGCCTGGGTGGGCTTGAGACCCTCCACACCTTGCCTGTGGAGGGTTTGGCGCGCGCCTGGGTGGGCTCGAGACCCTCCATCTCGATCCTGTGGAGGGTCTGGTGCGCGCCCGGGTGGGCGTGGAACCCTCCACCCCGACGCGCGGAGGGTTTGGCGCGCCCCCGGGTGGGCTCGAGCCCCTCCACACGTTGCCCGTGGAGGGTTTGGCGCGCGTCCGGGTGGGCCTGGAACCCTCCGCGCTGCGGTCCGGGGCGGCGGGTCACCGGTAGCGTTGCCACGTCCTATGGAGCCGCCTGTCGACGTCCCGGTGCCTGACGTCGTCGTGCACCTGATCGACGCGGTGGCGGTGCTGGGCAGCTTCCCGGCGCTGGCGGGCGCCAACCTCACCGTCGAACGGGGCGAGATCGTCCTGCTGCGCGGGCCGAACGGCGCCGGTAAGACCAGCCTCCTGCGGCTGTGCGCAGGCCTGCTGCCGATCGAACGCGGCGAGGGGACGGTCCTCGGCTGCGACCTGCGCACCCAGCGCGCCGACATCCGCCGCCGTGTCGGCCTGCTCGGCCACAGCAACGGCCTCTACGGCGAGCTGACCGTGCGCGAGAACGTGCGCTTCTGGGGCGAGACCGCAGGCGCATCGAAGGACGAGATCGCGTCCTCGCTGGAACGGCTCGGCCTTGCCGGACGACTTGCCGACGTGCTGGTCCAACGACTGTCCGCCGGCCAGAAGCGGCGCACCGCGTTGGCGTGCATGGTCGCCCGCCGCGCCCAGCTGTGGCTGCTCGACGAGCCACACGCGGGCCTCGATGCCGCCGGCCGCGACGACCTCGACGCCACGCTGCGCGCCGCCGCAGCGGCCGGCGCGACCGTGATCGTCGCCAGCCACGAGCTGGAGCGCGCCGGCGCGCTGGCCACCCGCACGATCGACGTCATCGGCGGCACCGCAGGGCAACAGCCGTGAAGGCGACGTGGCTCCTCGCCCGACGCGTCGCGGCGAAGGACCTGCGCGTCGAGCTGCACAGTCGCGTGCTGCTCAACCAGGTGGTGCCGTTCGCGGCGATCGTGATGGTGCTGTTCGCGTTCGCCATCGACAACGACAACGTGCTGCGCACCGTCGCCCCCGGCCTGGTGTGGCTCGGCACCACCTTCAGCCTGCTCGTCGTGGTGCAGCGCAGCTTCGCCGTCGAAGCAGCCGACGGCGCGCTCGATGCGCTGCTCGTGGCCGGCGTCCGTCCCACCGGGATCTTCCTCGGCAAGGCGATCGCCCTCGCCGTCCAGCTGTTCGTGCTCGAGCTGGTGCTCGTCGGCCTGGCCGTCGTGCTCTACGCGAGCGACGTGCCGGCGGCCGGGGTGCCGCTGCTGCTTGTCACCCTGCTGGCCGCGACCACCGGACTGGCCTTCGTCGGTACGCTCTACGGCGGTCTCGCCACCGGGGCCAGAGGACGGGAGACGTTGCTCCCACTGCTCCTGCTCCCGGTGGTCGCGCCCGTCCTCATCGGTGCAACCCGAGCAACTGAAGCCGCGCTCGGCACCGGCGATGTCTCCGTCCACGAAGGTTGGCCCTGGCTGGGCTTGCTCGTTGTGTTTGGTGCATTGTTCGGTGTCGTGGGAACGTTGGCCTTCGGCCCGCTCATCGAGGAGTAGAGCCCATGTCAGACAACCCGAACACGATGCGGCGACCGACGGGCACGCCGTTCACCCGAGCACTCGGCATCGCCGCGTTGATCGGGGTGGTCTGGCTCGTCGTCTTCGGCCTGTTGATCTCGCCGGACGACCGAGTGCAGAAGGAGGGCGTGCGGATCATGTACATCCACGTGCCCGGCGCCTGGCTGGCCTACCTCGCCTTCGGTGTCACCGGCATCAGCAGCCTGGCTTACCTGTGGCCGAAGACCCGCTCGCTCACGTGGGACCGCATCGCCGGCGCCAGCGCCGAGGTCGGTGTGCTCTTCATGGGCATCGCCCTCGTCACCGGCAGCCTCTGGGGACGCATCTCGTGGGGCGTGTTCTGGACGTGGGACTCGCGCCTCACCACCACCGCGTTCCTCTTCGTCACCTACGTCGGCTACCTCGCCGTGCGTGGCCTCGGCGGCAGTCACCAGCAGCGAGCCAAGCGCAGCGCGCTGATCGCCTCGCTGGCCATGTTGGAGATCCCGCTCGTCCACTTCAGCGTGCGCTGGTGGCGTCCGCTGCACCAGCAGGAGAGCGTGGCCGAGGGCAAGCTCAACGGACTGATGCTGTTCAGCCTGTTCGTCGGCATCATCGCCTTCACGCTGATGTACGTGTGGATGGTGCTGCACCGCCAGCGCGTGCTGGCGATGAACGACGCGCTCGACGATCAAGGTCTCGAACGGGCGCTCGCCGAACGGCGTGAAGAGGGCCGTCAGCCCGTTGCGCCGGCGGGTGCCCAGGCAGGTGGAACGTGAACCACGCCGGCTTCGTCATCGGCAGCTACGCCGTCACGCTCGGGGGCATCGCCGCCTACGTCTGGTACGTGCTCACCCGAGCGCGCCATGCGGCGAAGCGCCTGCCACCCGAGGATCGCCCGTGGACCTGAGCCCGCGCGACGTCGCCGACGTCGCGGCGCCGAGGCGCAAGAAGCCGTGGCCGGCGTTGGCCGTGCTCGCGCTGGCACTCGTTGCCGGTGGCGTGGTGGTCACCAAGTTCCTGACGTCGGCCATCGACTACTACTGCAACGTCGACGAGGTCGGCGTGAAGGACGGGTGCGAGACCGGGCGGCGCCTGCGCATCCAAGGCATCGTCGAGGAGGGCTCCGTCCAGCAGGACGGCGCCGTGGTGACCTTCACGATCGGGTTCAACGGCGTCGAGATGCCGGTGCGCTACGAGGGTGAGCCGGGCGGCCTGTTCCAGGAGTGCATCCCGGTGGTCGTCCACGGCAAGTTGTCGAAGGCGGTCGCCGACGGCGGTGTGTTCAACGGCGATCAGGTCGAAGTGAAGCACTCGAACGAGTACGAAGCCGAGAACAAGGACCGCATCGACGACGCGGCGTCGGAGTCGGCGGCATGCAAGCAGCCAGCCTGAACGGAGTCGTCGGCCACTCCGCGCTCATCGTCGGGTTGGTCGCCTCCGTGTTCGGAGCCATCGCCACCGCCTACGCCACTCGCACGGGCGACCGGCGAGTGCTGCGCACCGTGCACAACTACGCGTGGATCGCGCTCGCCGGCGCCGTGCTCTCGATCATCGCGATGGAACGTGCACTGATCACGCGCGACTTCTCGTTGAAGTACGTGCAGACGGTCGGCTCGCGCGACACACCGGCGCTGTTCAACTTCACCGCCCTGTGGAGCGCGCTCGAGGGCAGCATCCTGCTCTGGTTGCTGATCCTGGCGATCTACACGGCGGTCATCATGCGCCGCTACCGCGCCCGCCTCAGCGACCCGCTCGTGGCGTGGGCGTCGGTGGTGATGTTCGCCGTCACCGCGTTCTTCTTCTTCCTCTCCTTCGGGCCGATCGACGCGTTCGCCAACGGGCCGACGCCCGACTTCAACTCGTGCTGCCTCGGGCCCAACCCGTTGCTGCAGAACCACGTGCTCGTGCTGTTCCACCCGCCGATCCTGTACCTCGGCTACGTCGGCTTCACGGTGCCCTTCGCCTTCGCCATCGGGGCGCTCGTCACCGGTCGCGTCGGCGAGGGCTGGCTGGTCGAGACGCGCCGCTGGGCGCTGTTCGCATGGGGCTTCCTCAGCATCGGCATCCTGCTGGGAGGCTGGTGGAGCTACGAGGTGCTCGGCTGGGGCGGCGTGTGGGGCTGGGACCCGGTGGAGAACGCCAGCTTCCTGCCGTGGCTGACGGCCACCGCGTACCTCCACTCGGTGCTCGTGCAGGAGCGCCGGGGCATGTTGCGCGTGTGGAACATCAGCCTGCTGGTGGCCACGTTCGCGCTGACGATCCTCGGCACCTTCCTGACGCGCAGCGGCGTGATCAACAGCGTCCACGCGTTCAGCAACGGCACCATCGGGCCGTACCTGCTCGGCTTCTTCGCGGTCATCGTGATCATCTCGCTCGGGCTCATCGCCTGGCGTGGCGACCGCCTCCGCGCGCCGGGCGCGATCGACTCGCCGGTGTCGCGTGAGGGAGCGTTCCTGGCCAACAACGTGATCTTCACCGCGTTCGCCTTCGTGGTCCTGCTCGGCACCGTGTTCCCGCTGATCGTCGAGGCGTTGCAGGATCGCAAGATCGTCGTCGGCGGTCCGTTCTTCGATCGCCTCGGCATGCCGATCGGGATCACGCTGCTGTTCCTCATGGCGATCGCCCCGGTGCTCCCGTGGCGCAAGGCGAGCACCGAGCTGCTGCGCGACCGACTGTTCTGGCCGGCGTGGTGCGGCATCGCCGCGCTGGCGATCAGCGTGTTCTACGGCGCCAGTGACATCGCTCCGCTGATCGCCTTCTTCCTCGGCGGCTTCGCCGGCGGCGCCGCGCTGCGCCAGTTGGTGCTCGCCTCACGCCGCCAGGGGGTGCGCGGTCTGCTCGGTCGCGCCAACGGCGGGATGGTCGTGCACCTCGGGGTGATCATCATCGCCGTCGCGCTCGCCGCGTCGAACAGCTACACGCACTCGAGTCGGTTCACGCTCACCGAGGGAACCCCGATCAGCTACCAGGGCCACACGTTCGAGTTGCAGGGCGTCAGCCTGTTCTCCGACGCTCGCTCCACCGGGATCAAGGCGCAGATCCTCGTCGACGGCGACCAGGCGTACGCGCCGGCGATCACCACGTTCACCAACTTCGGCATGCAGGTCGCCACGCCGAGCGTGAAGTCCGGTCCGTTCAACGACATCTACCTCACGCTGGAGGACGGGGCGAAGCCGGGTGCGACGTCGGTGCCGGTGCAGATCTTCATCAAGCCGCTCATCACGTGGTTGTGGTTCGGTGGCGCGCTGATGGCGGTGGGCACGGTGCTCGCCGCCTTCCCCGGCCGCAAGCGACGCAAGCCGACCGAGCCGGTCTCCGCGCCGGCGGTGCACGAGTCGCCGAGCACCACGATGGCGGAGGTGGGCGCACATGACTGAACCCGTCGCTCCGCGCCGCAAGCGCGTCGCGCCATTGATCGCGCTCGGCGTCGCCGCCATCGTCGCCGCCCTGTTCTTCGTGTTGGCCGGCAGCGATGCCAACACCGAGGCGGACACGGTGAGCTTCCTCGTCGGCAAGCCCGCGCCCGTCGTGGCGACGACGCGCTTCGACGGGCAGACGTTCGACCTCTCGCGGCGCAAGGGCAGCTGGGTGGTGCTCAACTTCTTCAACTCGACATGCCTGCCGTGCAAGGCCGAGCACCCCGATCTGATCAAGTTCAACGACCTGCAGCAGACGCTCGGCACCAGCGGCGCCGAGCTGTACACCGTGGTCGACGACGACACCGACGACAACGTCACCGCGTGGTTCGCCGCCAATGGCGGTGACTGGCCGATCCTGCGCGACGACGACGGCGCGATCAGCACCGCGTTCGGCGTCGCTCAGATCCCGGAGACGTGGATCATCGATCCGTCCGGCATCGTTCGCGCTCGCTTCCCGGGGGCCACCACGTTCGAGGACCTGTCGGCAACGCTGGAGACGCTCCGCAGAGACGGCGCATGAGCACGCTCGGCCAGTTCTCCAAACGACTGAAGGGCTGGCCCGGCTGGGCGCTCGTCGGCATCGCACTCGTCGCGCTGCTGATCGTCGGTGCCTCGCAGCACAGCGGCCCGTTGACGGGGGAGGAGCGGGCCAACGAGATCAGCAAGCGCGTCGCCTGTCCGATCTGCGACGGCGAGAGCGTCTTCGAGTCGCGCAACGGCACCTCGGCCAGCATCCGCGCCGAGATCAGCCGCCAGGTGCAAGCGGGCACGGCGTCCGACGACCAGATCGTCACGTTCATCGAGCAGCGCTTCGGCGGCCGTGTGCTGCTCGTGCCGAAGGCGACGGGCATCGACGCGCTGGTCTGGATCCTGCCGGTGGTCGCGTTCGTCTGCGCCGTCGGCGGGTTGGTCTTCGCCTTCCGACGCTGGAAGCGCGCCGCGGACACGGTGCCCGACGACGACGACCGGCTGCTCGTCGCCGCGGCGTTGGCCGGGGAGCCCGAGCATGAACCCTGATCAGCTCGCCGAGCTCGAGGAGGAGCGGCGGTTCCTGCTGCGTTCGCTCGGCGACCTCGATCGCGAACACGACGCGGGCGACGTCGACGACGGCGACTACCACACGTTGCGCGACGGGTACATCGCCCGCGCTGCGGTGGTGCTGCGCTCGATCGACGAGGGACGAGCGATGCTCCCCGCCAAGCGCGATCGTTCGTGGGGTCGCATCGCTGCCGGCGTCGTGGTCACGGTGGGCGTCGCCGGCGGGCTCGGCTGGTGGGTCGCCCACTCCTCAGGGCAGCGCCTGGCCGGGCAGTCGATCACGGGTGACGCACCGATCGACAGGGCGGCGGCGCTGCTCACCGAGGCTCGCCAGCTGACGGGCGTGGACAACGTCGCCGCCTACCAGAAGTACCAGGAGGTGGTGAAGGAGGATCCGGACAACGTCGAGGCGCTGGCGTACGGGGCATTCCTGCAGGTCAACATCTCCGGCCAGGCCGCGGCCGCCGACGCACAGGTGCTGTACGACCAGGCCATCGGGGCGTTCGAACGTGCGATCGCCATCGATCCCAGCTACCCCGATGCGCACTGCTTGCTGGCCGTGGTCTACGGACGCTTCGAACCGATCAACCAGCCGGGAGCGTTCTCGGAGGCGACGGCGTGCCTGAACTTCGACCCGCCCGCCGACATGCGCGACGCAGTGCAGGGCTTGATCGTCGAGAACACACCGCCGACCGATGTGGCCGCGACGCCGACGACCTGACGATCACTCCTCGGGGGGCGCCCAGGCCTTGGCGCGGGTGATCACGCCGTCCTCGCGGCGGAGCACCCAGACACTGCCCTTGCGCCAGTCGGGCTCGCCGCGGAACTCGGTGCCTCGTCGTTGCAGCGCCTGCATCGTGTCGGGGATGACGTCGCCGTGGCTGCACAGCACCGAGCCCTCCGGCAGCGTTGCCAGCAGCTCCAACACGGGCGCGACGATCGCTCCTTCACTGAGCCGTTCGTCGGTCTCGATGGTGGCACGCGTCGCCCTGGCCAGTGGTTGGAGCGTCTCGATGCACCGTTGGAACGGACTGCTCAGCAAACGGCCGCCGGTGGCGTGCTCGGCGAGACGTTCGGCGATGGCGACCGCTTGGCGATGCCCGGCCGGTGTCAACGGCCGCAGGCGATCGTCTTCATCCCATCGGCTTCGGCTCCCGGCCTTCGCGTGGCGAACGAGGTACAGCACTCAGGCTTCCTTCGTCGCCGCCATGTGACGGGCGGAGAGGGCTCGCACCATCATCACGAACGCGAGGGTGCCGGCGACCGACAGGAGGCCGGCACCGATCGTGAACGGGAGCCGATCGTCGAGCTGCTTGGCGATCGTGTCGGTGGACTGGCTGCGGAACGCGAACACGGTGCCGGCCGCGATGCCCGCGGCGGTGCCGGCGATGCCCAGCCAGAACCACAGGTGGACGAGCATGCCCACCGGCACGCTCTTCCATCGTGGATCGCCCGGCGCGACGTCCGGGTCGGAGCCCTTCCACAGCTCGCGCAGCATCAGGTACGGAACGATGTTGAGCGTGCACGGAGCGAGGAACCACGCGCCGATGCCCCAGCCGGGCTTCCACGACTGCGGCTCGCGGCGCAGTGAGCGCAGGTTCGAGGCGATGCGGTAAGCCCAGATGCACTGGAGGACGAACAGGGCGATCGACACGCCGAGGGCGATCAGGGCGGCGAGCAGGTAGGGGGCGATGTCGTCCTTGAACGAATCGGTGTCGATCCTGCCGTCGCGCAGCTCGATCGCGTGATCGCGCAGGGCCACCTGCAGGCCGAGCACGACCACGCCGAGCACGGCGGAGACGACCGAGATGACGACGATGCCTTTGGCGACGCCACCGATCCGGCGGAACGGCCCGGCGTAGCCGCCGGGGGTGCTGGCGTACGCCGAGTAGCCGGGCGGCGGCGACATCGGCGGAGGGGGAGGCGGCGGGGGCGTCGTGCTCATCGACGGCGAGGCTAACGACATCGTTCGCGCCACACTGTGTGCATGGGCTTCTTCGATCGCAACCGCAAGGCGTTGGAGGAGAAGGGCATCAGCCCGGATCGTCTGCCGCCGGGCCAGTACCTCACGGAGCGCTTCCCCGTGCTGCACGTCGGTGACGTGCCGGACTACGAGCCCGGTCAGTGGAACCTGACGATCGACGGACTCGTCGACGCGCCGTTCACGATCGACCTCGACGAGCTGAAGGCGATGCCGTCGGTCACGCTGACGTTCGACATCCACTGCGTCACCAAGTGGAGCAAGTTCGACACGTCCTGGACCGGGGTGCGCGTCCGTGACCTGTTCGAACGCGCCGGCGTGCAGAAGAAGGCCACCCACGTGATGGAGCACGCCGAGTTCGGCTACACCACCAACATCCCGCTGGCCGACATCACCACCGACGAGGCGATCGTCGCCTACGCATTCGAGGGCGAGGACATCGAGCCGATCCACGGTGGTCCGGTGCGCATCGTCGTGCCCCACCTGTACTTCTGGAAGAGCGCCAAGTGGGTGCGCTCGCTCGAGCTGCGCGACCACGACTCACCCGGCTTCTGGGAGCACAACGGCTACCACATGCGCGGCGACCCCTTCGTCGAGCAACGCCACCGCGGCGACAAGTAACTGGATGTCTGTCAGCTCGAATGTCGAGCTGAGCGACATCCAACTAGCTGATGCGCAGGCTGGGGCTGAAGATCTTGCGCGGCTTGAGCTCGGTGGCGATGCGCGTGGCGATCGCGGCGAACGACTGGGCGACTTCCGAGTCGGGTGCGACGGCGGCGATCGGGCGGCCGTCGTCGCCGCCTTCGCGCAGCTGGGGCAGCAGCGGGATCTGGCCGAGCAGCGGCACGTTGAGCTCGTCGGCCAGTTCCTGACCGCCGCCGCTGCCGAAGATCTCGTAGCGCTTGCCGTCGTCGCCGGTGAACCAGCTCATGTTCTCGATGATGCCCTTCACGGGCAGGTGCACCTTGTCGGCCATCGCCGCCGAGAGGCGGGCCACCTTCTGCGCAGCCTGCTGCGGGGTGGTGACCACGTAGACCTCGCCGCGAGGCAGGTACTGGCTGAGGCTGAGGGCGATGTCGCCCGTGCCGGGCGGCATGTCGACGAGCAGGAAGTCGGGCTCGTCCCAGTACACGTCGGTGAGGAACTGCTCGAGTGCCTTGTGCAGCATCGGGCCGCGCCAGATCACGGCCTGCCCCTCGGGCACGAAGTAGCCGATGGAGATGCAGCGCACGCCCCACTCCTCCGGCGGCACGAGCATCTGGTCGATGACGACCGGCTCGCGCTCCGTGCCGAGCATGCGCGGGATCGAGTAGCCGTAGATGTCCGCGTCGACGATGCCGACCGAGTAGCCCTGCGCCGCCAGCGACACGGCGAGGTTGACGGTGACGCTGCTCTTGCCGACGCCGCCCTTGCCGGACGAGATCAGCAGCGGCCGCGTCTTCGAGCCCGGCTCGCTGAACGGAACCTTGCGACCCTCGGCGTGACCGTGCGCCTGGCCCTGCCCGGCGCTGGCACCGGGGCTGCCGTGCAGCTTGATGCGCAGGTCTTCGCGCTCCTGATCGGTCATCACCGTGAAGTCGAGGGTGACGTCGCGCACGCCGTCGAGCGCGACGACGGCGGTGCGCACCCGGTTGGTGATCTCGTTGCGCAGCGGGCAGCCGGCGACGGTGAGGGCGATCTGCACGTCGATGACGCCATCGCCACCGATGCCGATGGTGCGCACCATGCCGAGGTCGACGATGGACCGTCGCAGCTCGGGATCTTCCACCGGCCGGAGGGCATCGATGATCTGCTCGGTTGAGGGTGACGGCATCGGGGGCCTTTCAGGCTGACGAATTACCACTACGCGCATAGGTAGAATACCGGCGTGCCTGCGAACCCACCCAGTGCGGGTCTTGCCTCGGGAGCCTTCACGGCCACGGTGTCGGCGATCACGAACGCCTTCGGCGATCCCACGCGGCGCGGCATCTACCTGTTCGCCCGTGAGCACGAGTCCGGTGTCACCGCAGCGCAGGTGGCCGAGCAGTTCGGTCTGCACCCCAACGTGGCACGCCACCACCTCGACAAGCTCGCCGCCGGCGGCTATCTCGAGGTCGCCGTCGAGCGCTCCGAGGGCGCCGGCGCCGGTCGCCCGTCGAAGCGCTACCGCTCCGTCGCCGACGTCAGCATCGACGTGCCGGTGCGCAGCGACGACCTCGTGCTCTCGCTGCTCGGTCGGGCGCTGGCGCTCCTGCCCCACGAGCAGGCCGAGGCGATGGCCGAAGAAGTCGGGCGCGAGTACGGCGCAGCGATGGCCCTCGGCCTCACCGGGCCCGACCTCGGCGCCGGGCAGCGCAGCCTGCGGTCGGCGATGCAAGCCGTCGCCGACGCGCTCACCGCGCACGGGTTCGCTGCGCACGCCGACCAGCGCAACAACCAGCTGCGCATCGTCAACAACCACTGTCCGTTCGGCGACGTGGCCATCGAGCACCCGGTGATCTGCGCCGTCGATCGCGGCATGGTCAAGGGCATGCTCGCCGCGCTGTACGTGGGCGACGCCGACGTCAGCACGCAGGCGTCGTTGCCGCAGGGCGACACGTTCTGCGCCACCGCCGTCTGAGCCCTCGCGGCGCGTCGACTTTGCTACCGAATCGGTGGCAAAGTCGACACAGCATCGGTCACTGGCGAAGTTGGGCGTACTCGATCACGCGGGTCATGACGATGTCGTCCGACTTGGCGAGGGCGCCGCAGTCGAACGGCGGCTGCGGGTCGTACTCGATCATCAGCTGACTCGCCTTCGCCGCCGTGGTGTCGACGAGGATCTCGACCAGGCGCAGTGCCATGTCGATGCCGCTGGACACACCGGCGGCGGTGATGATCCGCTCGTCGAGGTGCTCGACGACGCGCTGCTGCGTCGAGGTTGCGCCGTGCTCGTCGAGCGTGTTCAACGTCGACCAATGCGTCGTCGCGGTGAGCCCTTTCAGGAGACCGGCAGCGGCGAGCACCAACGAGCCGGTGCACACCGACGTCGTGTAGGTCGTGGTCTCGTGGGCGGCGCGCACCCACTCCAGCACGCGCTCGTCGGTCATCAGCGGGCGGGTTCCGACGCCGCCGGGGAAGACGATGATGTCCGGCTCGGGGAAGTCCTCGAACGTGCCGTCACGGGTGATGCCGAGCATGCCGTTCTCGCTGCGCACCTCGCCGCGCTCGTGGCCGATGAAGGTGATGTCGAAGTCGGGGATGCGTTGCAGCACCTCGTACGGCCCGATGCCGTCGAGGGCGGTGAACTGCGGGAACAGCGGGATGACGATCTGCATGACGTTCTCCTTGGGTGAGGTTCAGGCGACGCGGAAGCGCCGGCGGTAGGTGTCGGGGGTGATGCCGAGGCGGCGGTGGAACACGCGCCGCAGCGTCTCGGCGGTGCCGAGGCCGGCGTTGGCAGCGACCACATCGAGCGTGTCGGTGGTGGTCTCCAGCAGGCGGCGCGCCGTCTCCAAGCGGACGCGTTCCACGTAGCGGCCGGGGCTCTCTCCGACCTCCTCGGTGAACACGCGGGTGAAGTGGCGGGCGCTCATGTTGGCGGCGTCGGCGAGCACGGGGATGCGGTGGTCGGTCGACGGGTCGGCATCGATCGCCGACTGTGCAGCACGAACGACGTCGTGGTCGGCGCGCGGCGTCCACACCGGAGTAGCGAACTGCGTCTGACCGCCGGGGCGATGGAGGAACATCACCAGCCAACGGGCGACGGTCTGGGCGACCTCGGCGCCGTGGTCCGCCACGACCATCGCCAGCGCGAGGTCGATCCCGGCGGTCACGCCGGCCGAGGTCCAGCAGTCCCCGTCGCGGATGTAGATCGGATCGGGGTCCACGTCGATCGCCGGGAACTCGTTCGCCAGTCGGCGGGCGCGGGCCCAGTGCGTGGTCACCCTGCGCCCATCGAGCAGCCCAGCCTGCGCGGCGATGAACGTGCCCGTGCACACCGTGGCGACTCGCCGGCTATGGGTCGCAGCTGTGCGGATCCAGTCGATGAACGTCTCGTCGCGGCGCGCCTCGTGCACGCCGTCGCCGCCGGGGATCAGCAACGTGTCGATGGGGGAGCGCCGCATCTCCAGCGGCGACGGCAACGGATCGGTGGCGAAGCGCACGCCGCTCTCGCTGGCGATCGTCATGCCGTCGGCGGCCACGAGTCGCACGTCGTAGGCGGGGTGCTCGGTCGCTCGGTTGCCGCCGGCGATCACGCTCGTCGCGCTCGCGAACACCTCGAACGGCCCGATCGCATCGAGCGACTGCAGCCCGGGGAAGGCGACGATGACCACGGATCGGGTGCGCACGTACTCATCGTGCATGCCGTCGCCCGTGTCGTCAATGCCACGACACCCACGATTCAGGACATCCACGGATCCGCCACCGTCCTCGTTCAACTTGCTGAACGTTTGCTTGACCTTGCCGGGTGAGGGTGATGTAGTTCGCACTGTCCTTTGGCGAAAGGTGGCGGTGTGCGGAACTGGCGGCCCTTTGGTGTCGTGTTGGCGTTGGCGTTCTTGGGCGACGCGGTCGTCGTGGCCCCAGCGATGGCGGCGGCACCCGGTGACGGAGTTGCTCCTCCTGTTGTCGAGCCGGTGAAGGGTGCGGTGGAGTCGTGGCCGAAGCCGACGGCCGGCTCGGTCGGTCCTGCCAAGGACCCAGGTGCACCGCCAACGGTCGCCCCATCTGAAGGTCTGCCGACATCGAAGGCGCCGGACGCACTCGCGACGGCACCGGCGAACGCCGGGAACGTTCCCGAGTTCGAGTCATCGACGCAGCAGCTCGTGTTCGCGTCTCAGTCCGTGGCGCCCGAAGCGGACGATGCCGAAGCGGCCGCGTCGACCGAGGCAACGGATTCGACCGAGCCGGTGCAATCGGTAGCCGGGTCGGCGCCTGTCGAACGTGTGGACGAGTCGGTCGAGCCGGCGTCGCCGCCACCACAAGCGCAGCGTGTTCCGGGGACTCCGTTGGTCGTCGGTCCGGTCGACGCAGCGGCAGGCTCCGAGGTCGCGAAGCAGGACGTTCGCACGCCCGACGCGGTGGATGTGCAGCTCCTCGGCTCCGGTGAAGCCGGCAAGGTCGGCATCGGCCTGTTCGGGTTCGTGCTCACAGACGCGGGTCAGGTGACGCGAGAGGACCAGAGTTCCTTGCCTGCCGTACACGTCGAGATCGACTACTCCTCGTTCGAGTACGCCTTTGGCGGGGACTTCGGCGGACGCCTCCAGATCGTCCGCTACCCGTCGTGCGTGCTCACGACGCCAGAGAAGGCCGAGTGCTCGAAGGGCGACGTGGTCGAGGTGAGCAACGACACCGACGCAGCTGTGCTGTCCGCAGACCTGTTGGTGGATGAGGCAGAGGGTGGAACGTTCGGAGCGCGGCGCTCGGGATCGGGAGGTTCGGCCTACGGCATCTCGGCCGGCTACAGCTCCAACCTCGGGTCGTTCAACGCCACGCCGTTGGCTGCGGCAGGGTCGTGGTCCGTGAGCGAGGGCATGGGCGGGTTCAACTACACCTACCCCGTGCCGGTGCCGCCTTCCGGCTTCGGCGCTGCGCCGTCCGTCTGCAAGGAGAATGCTGCGGCGAACGCCGTGCTGGCAGCCGCAGAGGACGCTCGGCTCGATCAAGTGGAATTGAATCTGCAGTACGGGCTCAACGCCGAAAAGGTCTGGGGGGTCGCCAATGCGGTGACTCCACCACGCGACATGATGGCTTGCACGCACGAAGACGCGTGCAATTTCCTCATCTCGTTCGCTGCCGGTGGCGGGCCTGCCATCCAAGAATTGGATCACCAATGCAGCGACGAACAATGCGACTTTGTCTCCCTGACGCTGGGGGGTTTCGAGAATGAGTGGTATCACGTGGGTGCCGGATACAAAACGCCGAGCACGGCGGGTCTCGTGATGACAATGTGCGGAATATTCGAGCCATGCACCTTGCCCAGTACGATCTGGAGTCTTCGGGACCTATCGGACACCTCGACCGAGAAGGTCACGCTCTGGAATCAAATTGATGTGATCGGTACGACGTGGACAAAGACAAAGGATGGCTCGGCGAAGCCGGGGACGACAATTGTCATGTCGATCCCAGTTCTCATGCAGGAGGACGACACGGGACATCTCGGAAACGTACCGCCGATTGGCAACCTCGGTGTGATCGGATTCGGAGGACTCGGGGACCTGGTGAACGGCGCATGAGGCGAGTTAAGGCCTGGGCGGCCTTTGGAATCGGCGTCGTGACTCTGTGCTCGTGCGGCTCGCCCCGCAACGGCTCGTCGAGTCAGATCACGACCGCCTCCAGCGTCGTTCTTCCCACGAGCATCGATCTCACGCTTGAACGACCGGCCGTACAAGCGCGAATTCAAGTACGTGGTACGGAGATCCTCCTCGAGGTTCGTTCGATAATTGGTGTTGCAGAGTTCGGGATCGATTCGATCGATTGCAGTACTAGTTCGGCATCTGAGTCGCTCCCGATACCGGACAGTCCTGACGCGTCCGAGGTGACAATTGGGCAGATCAAAATCGGCTATACGGGCATTCCCTCGATGAAATGTGACATCGGTCATTCTGCAGACACAGTCGAACGTTCTTGGACTTTTGAACTGAACCGCGCCGTGGCCGAACCGGGCATGGGGGACGTGTGTGGGCCGCGAACTCCGGGCCCGCACGATGGGACGATCAAGTGCTCATCGTGGGAACAGCCGTCGATCGTCACGGAGCACGGGGTGTCAGTCACCCTCGAGGCGACGATCGTCTTGAACGAGTGAGCGGAGACGCATTTTCTCGACCTCGCGTCGTCTCGGCTCGCCGAGCTATCCCTCCCTGTGCTCCTGGACCATCGATCGCGCCACCTCCTTCGATTCGGATCCCGGGCGGTGCATCGGGGACGTGTCAGCTCGCCGTTGCCAGGTGTGACGGAACGACGCGATCGAGCTGTCGGTGCGAGGCGACGGGCCAATCTGCGATTCAGGATCGACCGAAAAGTGGGTCAGCTGACGTTCCTCGCGCGCGGCTCGTGTGAGCTCGTCGCTGCTGATGCTCGGTGCCTCAGTGGCTCCGCTCCCCGTACGATGGCGGCGCACTTCTGCGACCTACCGAAAGGACCGCTGTGGACCTCCGCATCGGCGTCACCAACGCACCTCGTGAGATCAACCTGGAACTGGCCGACGACGCCGACCGTGCCGGGTTGAAGTCGCAGATCGAGGCCGTCCTCACCGGCGCCGTCGACGTGCTGTGGGTGACCGACAAGAAGGGTCGCGAGGTCGGCGTGTCCGGCAAGACGATCGCCTACGTCGATCTCGGCGCCGGCGGCACCGAGCGCAAGATCGGCTTCGGCGGCTGACCAAGCCCGCGACGCAGCCGATGAAGGGCATCATCCTCGCCGGGGGCACCGGCAGTCGGCTGTGGCCGATCACGCGCGGCGTGAGCAAGCAGCTGCTGCCGGTCTACGACAAGCCGATGATCTACTACCCGCTGACCACGCTGATGCTGGCGGGGATCCGCGACGTGCTGATCATCACCACGCCGCACGAGCAGGCACCGTTCATCTCGCTGCTCGGCGACGGCAGCCAGTGGGGCATCCGCATCGAGTACGCCGTGCAGCCGGAGCCCAACGGGCTCGCCCAGGCGTTCGTCATCGGCGCCGACTTCGTGCGCGGCGGGCCGAGTGCGCTGGTGCTCGGTGACAACATCTTCTTCGGTCACGGCCTCGTCGATCAGATGCAGCGGGCCAGTGCCCGTAGCGCCGGCGCCACGGTGTTCGGATACCGGGTCAGCGACCCGGAGCGCTACGGCGTGGCGGAGATGGACATCGATGGCAAGGTGATCAGCATCGAGGAGAAGCCGGCCAAGCCGCGCTCCAACTACGCGGTCACCGGCCTGTACTTCTACGACGAGGCAGTCGTCGACATCGCTGCCGACCTCGCCCCGTCACCGCGTGGCGAGTACGAGATCACCGACGTCAACGCCGAGTACCTGCGCCGTGGCTCGCTGCACATGGCGCTGCTCGGCCGTGGCTACGCATGGCTCGACACCGGGACGTACGACTCGTTGCAGGAGGCCGGCAGCTTCGTCGCCACGCTGCAGAAGCGGCAGGGCCTGCAGGTTGCCTCGCCCGACGAGATCGCCTTCCACCAGGGCTGGATCACCGTCGATCAGCTGCGCGCCAGCGGCGAGTCGATGAGCAAGAACCCCTACGGCCAGTACCTCCTCAACCTCGCTGCTGAGCACTGAGCCGAACCATCGGCCGTTATCAGATACGATAACGGCATGCCCGGCCGACCGACCCTCGACGACGTGCTGGAGCGCGCGGCTGAGCTGCAGCGCATCGTGCCAGGTGCGGTGTTGGTTGGCGGTTCTGCTGCGGCGTTTCACGCAGGACATCGATCGTCGTACGACGACGACCACGTGGTGGCCGATCTCGCCGACCGGTTCGACACGGTGCTCGGGCACCTCGAGGCGCTCGGCGATTGGTCGACGGCCCGCGTGCAGGCCGGCAAGATCATCCTCGGCGAGCTCGGCGGGATCGAGACGGGCATTCGACAGCTGATCCGCAACCGTCCGCTGGAGACCGAGCACGTGCAGATCCGTGGAAAGGAGCTCGTCGTGCCGACCGCGTCCGAGATCCTGCGCGTCAAGGGCTGGCTCGCGTTGCGCCGCAACCAGGTCCGCGACTACCTCGACATCGCCGCGCTCGCGGACCACATGGGCATCGACGCGGCAGCGCGAGTGCTGAGCGACATCGATGGGTACTACGCCGACGTGAACGACGGCCCTGATCGAGTGGCGACGCAGCTGGTGCGCCAGCTCGCCGATCCGCGTCCACGCGATCCGGCGACGATCAAGGAGCTCGCGCGCTACAAGGACCTCGCGCCGCGCTGGCACCATTGGTCGGACGTCTGCGCAGTGCTCGCCGATGTGGCCGAACGGATGGTCCTGGGATGACCGTCGCAGTCCGCTTTCGCAACGTCGACGTCGACCTCGACGCATCGCCCGACTCGTGGCCGATGGAGGCCGTTCAGACGATCCTCGAGCGGGGGACGCTCCGAGACTGGCGCGTGCTCGCTGCCGCCATCCGCCGCAACCCATGGGGCACGTGTGCGCGCAACGTCGCAACCGTGTCGTCGTGGGGCGAGAACGCGGGCGTCGATGCGCTGTTCGGACGGCTGATCGACGGCGCCCAGGCGCACCACACCGTCCAGGGTCGCCAGCGACACGCGGCACGCGTTCGCGCGCTCCGGCAGTCCACCGGTCTGAGCCTTCGCCAGTTCGCAGTCGAGGTCGGCACCAGCGCTGCAACCCTGTCCGCGTACGAGAACGCAAAGGTCGCTCCGACCACCGACACCATCGCTCGCATCGAGCACGTCGTTGCGCTCTTGACGTCTCCGGGGCCCGGCGAGTCGCGATGATCGACCTCCTCGATCGTCGGCTGCTGTTCGTCACCGGCAAGGGCGGGGTCGGCAAGACCACCGTCGCTGCCGCTATTGCCGAGCTCGCTGTTCGGCGCGGCAAGCGGACGTTGATCTGCGAGATGGATGCCAAGGGCTCGCTCGCCGCGGCGTACGACCTGAAGGGGCTCGCCTTCGAGCCCACCGAGATCCAATCGAACCTCTTCGCGATGACGATGAACACCGAGGACTCGCTGCGCGAGTACCTGCGCCTGTTCGTGCGCATCCCGTTCGTCGGGCGCATCGGTCCCCTGGCTCGCACGTTCGACTTCGTCGCCGACGCTGCGCCGGGCGTGAAGGAGATCCTCTCCGTCGGCAAGCTCTGCTACGAGGTGCGCGAGCAGCACTACGACCTCGTGATCGTCGACGCCGAGGCGAGCGGTCACATCGTCTCCCAGATCGGTGCGCCGCAGGCGATCCGCGAGCTCGTGCAGGTCGGCATCGTGCGCGACCAGACCGACTGGCTGATCGACATCCTCGCCGACCAAGCGATCACCGGACTGGTGTGCGTGACGACGCCGGAGGAGATGCCCGTCACCGAGACCATCGAGCTGCTCGCCCGCGTGCGCGCCGAGACGCCCGTGAACATCGCCGCGATCGTCGCCAATCGGGTGCTGCCGCCGCTGTTCGCGCCCGAGGAGGATCCCGTCTTCGAGCACCTCTGTGCGCCTGCCGCACGCACGTTGCTGGAGCAGCGCGTCGCCAAGCGCATCGACGCCGTGCTGGGCGCGGCCGAGCTGGCATCGGCACGTCATCGCATCGGCGCCGGCCACCTCGCTCGGTTGCAGGACGCGATGCCCGACGACCTGCCGATGGCGATCGTGCCCGAGCTGTTCGCTCGCAGCAGCGGTCGCCGTGTCGTCACCAAGGTCGCCGACGCGCTCGCCGAGGAAGGCGTCTGATGGCCCGCGCTCGCGCCGCAGCGAAGGCACCCACCACACCGCTGCGTCAGCTGCTGGCGGCCAAGGAGATGGTCCTCGTCTGCGGCAGCGGCGGCACCGGCAAGACGACGATCGCCGCAGCGCTCGGTGCACAGGCCGCGGCGGAAGTGGGCGGGCGCGTGCTCGTCCTCACCGTCGACCCCGCCCGCCGCCTGGCGACTGCGCTCGGGCTGCAGGCCGGTGCCATCGGCGAGACGGCGCGCTACGACGCACCCGTCGCCGTTCCGAAGGACGCGTTCACCAAGGCTGGCGTCACGCCGCGCGGCGAGCTGTTCGTGGCCATGCTCGACACGAAGAAGGGCTGGGACGAGCTCGTCCGCCGTCACGCGCCGGACGCCAAGCTGCGCGATCAGGTGCTGGCCAACCCGCTGTACAAGAACATCACCAGCCGCTTCGTGCACAGCCACGACTACATCGCCATGGAGCGCCTGCACGAGCTGCACGCATCGGGCACCTACGACCTCGTCATCATCGACACCCCGCCGTCGCGCAACGCGCTCGATCTGCTCGACGCGCCGGGCCGGATGAAGGACTTCTTCGGCAGCCGTCTGCTGCGCTGGCTCACCGTGCCGTACCGCTCGCGGCTGTTCACCGTGGCGTCGAAGCCGTTCTACCAAGTGGCCGACCGCATCCTCGGCTCACGCTTCCTGCAGGACATCGCCGAGTTCTTCATGCTCTTCCAGGCGATGGAGCCCGGCTTCGTCAAGCGCGCCGGCGAGGTGGAGCGTCTCCTCACCGACGACCGCACGTCGTTCGTCGTCGTGTCCACGTTGGAAGCTGCGCCGGCCCACGAGGCCCGCTTCCTCGTCGCCGAACTGCAGCGCCGCTCGATGCCGCTCGGCGCGCTCGTGCTCAACCGAACCCTGCCGGAGGGCATCCGCGAGCCGGCGGCGGCGAAGGCCGCCGACCTGCTGCGTCAGCGCATCGACAGCACCGACCTCGTCGACGCACTCGCTGCGGTCACCGGTGACGCCGCGAGCGATGTGCGCAACGTGCTCGGCGAGGTGGCCGACCGGTTCCACGAGGTCGCCGTCGTCGCCGCCCGCGAAGCCGATCGCCGTCGCGAGCTGACCGGGCTCGCCCCCGTCGTCTGCGACGTGCCGACCATGGCCGACGACGTCCACGACCTCGCCGGCCTCCTCGCCATCGCCGCCCACCTCCACTGAGTTGGATGTCTGGCCGCGGCACTATGCCGCGCTCAGACATCCAGTTCTGGGGGCGATGAACCAGGTCAGGCCGCCGGGTCTGGCACACTCAAACCCCATGGCAACGCTGAGCGAGCTCGCCCGCCAACACACCTCACTCGACCGCGACCAGATCGCCCACCTGCGCAAGCTGCTCAGCGAGTGGGGTCTGCTCGCCGACTTGAGCTTCGCCGACCTGCTGCTGTACGTGCGCGACGACCAGCAGCGGTGGGTGATCGTCGGTCAGGTGCGCCCGGCGACGGGCCAGACGATCTACCACATCGACTACGTCGGCACGATCGCCGACAGCGAGACCACCCTGCTCTCCTCGGCCTTCGACGGGGGCGAGATCTGCGAGGGCGAGGCCACGGTCGAGGCGCTCCCCGAGCCGGTGCGCATGCTGGCCATCCCGGTGCGCTTCAACGGCGCGCCGATCGCCGTGCTCACCCGCGAGTGGAGCAACCGCTCCAGCCGCGCGCCAGGCGAGCTGGAGCGCACCTACCTCAGCATCTTCCAGCGCTTCGCGGCGATGATCGCCGAGGGCTCGTTCCCGTTCGCCGGCTCCGACAACGACTCCAGCGCGGCACCGCGCGTCGGCGACGGCGTGATGGTGCTCGACGACGAAGCACGTGTTCGCTACGCCTCGCCCAACGCTGTCTCGGCGCTGCACCGCGTCGGCATCAGCGCCAACGCCGTCGGCCTGCGCCTGGCCGAGCTCGGCTTCAACGACAGCCCGGTGCGCCTGGCCTACGAGCGCGGCGAGCCGGTGATCGAGGAGTTCGAACAGACCCCCGACGTCACCCTGCTCACCCGTTGCATGCCGATCATGGCGGCCGGCGACGTCACCGGCGGGCTGCTCCTGCTGCGCGACGTCACCGAGGTGCGCAAGCGCGACCGGCTGCTGCTGTCCAAGGACGCGACGATCCGCGAGATCCACCACCGGGTGAAGAACAACCTGCAGACGATCTCCTCGCTGCTGCGCCTGCAGGCCCGCCGCCTCAGCTCGCCCGAGGCGAAGGCCGCGGTCAGCGAATCCGTTCGCCGCATCCGCACCATCGCCCTCGTGCACGAGACCCTCTCTCGCGAGCCCGGCGACGACGTCGCCTTCGTCGAGATCGTTCGCCCGCTGCTGCGCCTGGCCGAGGAAGGGCTGCAGTCGCCCGATCGACCCGTCCGCTTCACCGCCCAGGGCGACGGCGGCCGCCTGCCGAGCACGATCGCCACGCCGCTGTCGGTCGTCCTCACAGAGCTGCTGCAGAACGCCGTCGATCACGGCTTCCCGGAGGACAGCGGCGGCGGCGACGTCGTCGTCGTGCTGCGCAACGACCACCACCTCGTGCACATCCGCGTGATCAACGACGGCCGCGCCCTGGAGCGCGACTTCGAGCTGAACAAGGCCACCGGTCTCGGCCTGTCGATCGTGCGCACGCTCGTCACCACGGAGCTCAACGGCACGATCACGATGCGCGGCGGCAAGCCGGAGGACTTCAGCGCGGTCGGCCTCGGCGATCACCCGCTGGGCACCGGCACGGTGGTCGACCTCTCCGTGCCGATCGACTGATCGCCCGCAGCCTCTCTACGATCGAGGCGGCATGTGGCTGTCGTACCAATACGCGTTCGCGCTGACTGCGCTCTTCGTGGTCGCCTGGCTCGCGCTGCACCGCGCCACCACCCCGCGCTGGCGCGGTGTCGCCGCGACGGCCAAGGAGCTGTCGATCGTGATGGCCCTCTACGGCGTGTGGCGCTACGTCCACATCCTGGCGATCACCAAGACGGAAGGGGCGATGGAGCACGGCCGCTCTTTGTGGGACCTCGAGCGCACCCTCCACCTGCCGAGCGAGGTCACCCTGCAACGATGGTTCATCGACAACGGGCCGATCATGCGCTTCCTCAACGTGTACTACGGCGGGCTGCACGTGCCCGCGGCGGGCATCGCCCTCATCTGGCTGTTCGTGCGTCACCGCGATCGCTACCCCGCGGTGCGCACCACGTTCGCGCTGAGCATCGCCGGCTGCCTCACGATCCAGGCGCTGCTGCCGATGGCGCCGCCGCGCTTCTTCCCCGACCTCGGCTTCGTCGACGCCGGGCTGAAGTACCACCTCTCCGTCTACGGCGCCGGCGGCGAGGGCGCGTCGAACCAGTTGGCCGCGATGCCATCGCTGCACGTCGCTTGGGCGTTCATCGTGTGCGTCGTGGCACTGCGACTGAGCACCAGTCGCTGGCGCTGGCTCGGCCCGGCGCACCTCGTGCTGACCATCGCGGCGATCACCATCACCGCCAACCACTGGTGGCTCGACGGGGTCGTCGCGGCGATGGTCGTGTGCCTCGCCTACGCGCTCACGATCGGTGCGACCACCCTCGTCGACCGGCTTCGGCATCGCTCCTCCGACGACACAGAGGCTCACCCGATCGAGGACCCGCTGCTCGTTTGAGGCTCATGTAGGTTGCTTGAGATGAACGGTGAAGCACGCTTGAGCGTCGTCGGCACGCCGGATCCGCAGTTGATCCGCTCGGATTGGACGCCGTTCGATCAGCCGACGATCGACGGCGTGGCGACGCTGCAGATGGCCAACGTGCTCACCAACACCGGCGTGCTCACCGAGATGTGGCGCGCCGACTGGCGCCTCGATGGCGCGGGCGTCGATCAGGTGTTCCAGCGAACGCTCGACCCCGGCCGCCTGTCGGCCTGGCACGTGCACCTGCGCACGACCGATCGCCTGTTCTGCGCGCTCGGCCGGGTGCTCGTGGTGCTCTACGACGCCCGCGTCGACGCCGCCTCTCACGGCAACCTCGCCGAGCTGCGACTCGGCGAGGACCGGCCGGCGGTGATCTCCATCCCACCCGGCGTGTACCACGGCGTCAGGAACATCGGGCCGTCGACGGCGGCGGTGATCAACGCCGTCGATCGGGCCTACGACTACGAGCAGCCCGACCACTTCCGCGTCGCCGCGGACTCACCCGACATCCCCTACCGCTGGTGACCGATCGAGACGTGACGCCACTCGTCTCGATCGTGATGGCGACGTTCAACCGCAGCCGGTGCCTGCAACTCGCCATCGGCAGCGTCATCGGGCAGACGTTCACCGGGTGGGAGCTGATCGTCGTCGGCGACCACTGCACCGACGACTCGGAGCACGTGGTCGCGAGCTTCGGCGATGCGCGCGTGCGCTGGGTGAACCTGCAGTCGAACGTCGGTGAGCAGTCCGGTCCGAACAACGTCGGCGTCGCGCTGGCGCGCGCCGACCTGATCGCCTTCCTCAACCACGACGACCTCTGGTTCCCCGACCACCTGCAGACCATGTTCGAAGGGCTCCACGCGACGGGCGCCGATCTGGCGTTCTCGGCCGACATCAACGTCATCCCCGACGAGCGGCGCGGCGAGGACGGCGACGACTTCCTCGTCGTCGTCGATGCGCTGCCGGTCGACGGCCTGTTCGATCCCGCCTCCGTGCGTCGCGCCGTGCCGTGCAGCACCTGGCTCCTGCGTCGCGAGCTGCACGACCGCCTGCGCGGTTGGCGCCCGGCGCGCGAGTGTGCCGTCGAGCCGTCGCAGGACTTCCTGTTCCGCGCCCACCGCAGCGGCGCGCGACTGCGCGGCCTGTTCGCCGTCGGTGTGGTCATCGTGGCCTCGGGCACTCGGCCCGGCTCCTACGTCGGCAACCGCGCCGACCGACAGGAGTGGGTGGCGGCACGGCTGAACGACCCGACGCTGCGCGCCGACCTCATCGCCCGCGACATGACCTCGAACGAGGTCGAGGCGCAGCGCCAACCGCGTCCGCCCGTTGCCCGCCGCCTCTGGGACCGCACCGTTCGCATCGCGGCGCGAGCCGGCTTCAACGGGCGAGCGCTCGACTACCGCGTCCGCCGCCGGCTGAGCCGCGGCGAGCTGATCGGCCAGCTGCGCGCTCGCCGCGGGCTCGATCCGTCGACCACGTCGGCCACGCCGCGCACCCCGGCGCGACTTCGGGCCGAGATCGCATCCTCGGTCATCACGCCGATCGACGCGTGGTGCGCCACGGCTCGCGGCGGCCGCGCGGTAGCCGCGCTCGCCTCGGGTTGGTCCGTGCCGGAGGCGTGGGGCGCGTGGTCCGACGGGCCGACGGCAGCGCTGGTGGTGCGGACCGACCACGACCTGCCGGGCATCGTCATCCGCGTCCGAGCGCACGGCCACCTCGGATCGGCCGACTTGGTGCGCGTGCACGCGACGTGCGGTGAGCAGACGTGGTCGTGGGACCTGCAGCGCGAGGTCACCGAGCTGTCGTCACCGCCGCTCGTGCCGACCGGCGGCCTGCTGCGCTTGCAGCTGACCTTTCACGAGCCGAGCACGCCGCACAGCGACGATCCTCGCCAGTTGGCGATGGGGCTGCACGAGTTGCGCCTCGAACGGGCGCGTTGAGTCAGACGGCGGTGCGGTGGCGGGCGACGTACTGACGCCGCAGGATGCGACGCTCGTCCTCCGAGGTGCCGCCCCAGATGCCCGAGTCCTGGTTGGTCTCGAGCGCGTAGTCGAGGCACTCGACTCGCACCGGGCACTGCCCGCACACTTCCCGAGCCCGCTCGATCTGCACGAGGGCGTATCCCGTGCTGCCGACCGGGAAGAACAGATCCGGATCGGTGTCACGACAGATGGCGTCGTTGCGCCATGAGTAGTCGGCGTTTGCCAGAGCGAGGCTGGACGCGAGAATGGTCACTTCGAACTCCCACGGGGGTAGTGAGGGACTGCGCACTCGGGCGAACCGTTGGCCAACGCTGGATGCCAAACGGGTGAACGCACCGGCTCGTAACCGTAGGAAACAATGAGTTGGTTTACAAGAGGTAGGGCCAATCGCGCAGGCATAGTTCCTGCAGATGGGGGGTATCGGTGGCACAGGTGATGGCACATCGCGGCGCGTCCAAGGCCGAGCGCGAGAACACGATCGAGGCGTTCCGGCGGGCCCGCGAGATGGGTGCGCAGGCGGTGGAGCTGGACGTGCGACGCACCGCCGACGGCGCCCTCGTCGTGCACCACGACCCGCGCCTCGCCGACGGTCGCGTGATCGCTGAGGTGCAGGTCAGCGATCTGCCCGAGCACGTGCCGTCGCTCGGCGCGGCGCTCGACGCGTGCGCCGGGATGTGGGTCAACGTGGAGATCAAGAACGATCCGGAGGAGCCCGACTTCGACGCCACGGACGCGATCGCCGACGCCACGATCGAGCACCTCGTCGCCCGCGGCGAGGACCTTCGCTGGCTGATCTCGTCGTTTCGTCTGGAAACCGTCAACCGCTGTCGAGCCCTCGCGCCGACCATCCGCACCGCCTGGCTCGTGGTCGAGGTGCCCGATGACGCGGTCGCCACGTTGCAGGCGAACGGTCACGTCGCGCTGCACCCGTGGGTGCGCGTGCTCACCCGCGAGCAGATCGAGCGCTGCCACGCCGGCGGCATCGAGGTCAACACGTGGACGTGCGACGACCCGGTGCGCATGAACGAGCTCCTCGACTGGGGCATCGACGGCATCTGCACCAACGTGCCCGACGTGGCCTTGGACGTGCTCGCGTCGCGCTAGTGGCTCAGTCGTTCGGGAGCTCGATGTGGAAGAGGCGGCACGCGTTGTCGCTGCTGAAACTGCGGCGGTCGTCGTCGGTGTCGAACTCGGTGAGGAACTGCCCGATGTCGTCGCCGTTCGGGTGCTGGAACGGATAATCCGTGGAGAACAGAAGCCGGTCGATCGTGGTCGCCTCGAGCGCGTGGCGGAGCAGCGCCGGGTTGAACATGCCTGAGCTCGTGATGTTGACGTTCGAGCGGGCGTAGTCGGACACCTTGCGCTGGAGCCCGGCGACGCGCGAGAGGCTGTCGGTGCGGTCGAGCCAGAACATGAACAGCTCGCCCCAGTGGCCGAGCACGATCTGCAGGTCGGGGTGACGGTCGAACGTGCCTCGGGTGACGAGACGGAGTGCGGCGAGTGCTGCTTCGAGGTGCCATCCCCAGGCGAAGGTCGACAGGGCCAGGTCGACCATCGGGTCGAACCCCGAGTACGCGGCGGCTCGGACCGCGCGCGTGGGGATCTGCGGATGGATGAATATCGGCTGGCCGAGTGCAGCCGCAGCGGCGAACAGATCGTCGTAGCGCGGGTCGTCGAGTGGCGTGTCGCCGGTGCGGCCGTACACCATCGCGCCGACGAAGCCGAGGGCGGCCGCGCGCTCGAGTTCGGCCGCGACGGCCCTCGGCTCCGCCATCGGCAGCGTGGACATCGCCCGCAGGCGCGCCGGATGGGTGCGAACCGCCTCGGCGGCGATGTCGTTCGTGTCCCGGCTCAGCGCGACTGCGTCCGCTGGAGCGAGCGGGCCCGTCGCCGGCGGTGCCACGCCGAGGATGTGCATGTCGATGCCTTGCTCGTCCATTGCTGCGATGCGTGCGTCGCCGATGTTCTCCAGCCGACCGAGGTGGTCACCGATCTCGTTGAAGACGAGGCTCTCGTCGCGCTTCGCCTCCGGCAGCGCTTCGAGTGCTGCTCTCAGTCCGGGTGTGGTCAAGTGCTCTTCGATGCCGATCAGTGCCATGGCGTGCTCCTTCGATCGCGTTGCAGCCGCGCCCCGACCACGATCCGCTCGATCCCCGCTCGCTCGTCCGGTCGATGCTGACGGTTCCGCAGGCGGAGGCCTTCACGCGGTGTCGCCCGGGTCGGCAGGTCGTCCCGCGACCTGCCGGGAATGAGCGCGACGAGGTGCACCGTGGCCGCTCAGCCGGTGCCGTCGCTCGGGTACACCAGCCGCACCGCGTCGGGCACGTGCTGGAACTCGAGGCGCGTCGTCTCGCCGAGGTAGTCGCCGTCGAGCTGGTACGGGAACGGTGCGTCGTTGGTGATCGTCAGCGCACTGAGGTCGGTCTGCAGGTCGAGCGTGTCGCTCGGCTTCACGCCACCGCCGCGCAGTGCCCCGCCGAGCCCGCTGAGGATCGCGCCGACCTTCATCGTGCGGAACGTCACGGCCACGAGACCGCGGTCGAGCGTCGCCGCAGGGCTGAGGTCGAGGGGTCGGTTGCCGAGGTAGGTGTACGGGTTCGTGTTCAGCACGATCGTGAAGTAGCCGTCGTCGACGCGGTGGTCGCCCTCGACGGCGAAGTGCGGGTGGCGGCGGTCGTACTTCGTCATCCACGTGCGCAACGACGCGTAGATGAACAGCGGGTGCCCCAACCACCGCTTCAGCGACGCCCGGCGCTCCACCTCGTGCACGACCGCCGCGTCGTAGCCGACGCCGGTGTGGAAGCAGAAGTAGCGACCGTTGACGTGACCGAGCCCGATCGGGCGGATGTCGTTGGCGGCCAGACCGGCCACAACCTTGTGCACGGCGGCCACCGGATCGTTCGGCAGGCCAAGCGTGCGGGCGAACACGTTGGTGCTCCCGCCGGGCAGCACGCCGATCGCGGTGTCGGTGCCGGCAACGCCCGTGGCGACCTCGTTGAGCGTGCCGTCACCACCGAACCCGATGACCACGTCGACGCCTCGCCGGGCCGCGTCCTGGGCGAACCGCGTGGCGTGCCCGCGGCGGTTGGTCTCGACGATGTCGACCTCGTTGCCCTGCGAGAGGGCGCGATGGACGACCACCGTGTTGCGCGCCGTGACCGATGAGGCGAAGGCGTTGACGACCAACAGGATGCGCAAGACCCAGGACGGTAGCCGCGGTGTGCGCCCGCTGTTCGGAGGCGGGTTGGGCGGAAACGCAACCCACCGGTAACAATGTGCACCCATGAACGTGATCGTGTGCGTCAAGCAGATCCCCGACCCGGCGAGTCCGGGTGCGCTCGACCCCGCCACCAACACGCTGAAGCGTGACGGCAAGCTGATCCTCGATGAGTCGGACAGCTATGGCGTGGAGATGGCGTTGCAGTTGGCCGACGGCGGTGAGGTCAGCCTCGTGTCCGTGGCCCCCAATGGTGAGGTCAGCGGTCTGCGCACCGCCCTCGCCATGGGCGCAGCCAAGGGCATTCTGGTGTCCGACCCGGCGCTGCAGGGCAGTGATGCCCTCACCACTGCCAAGGTCATCGCTGCCGCGGTGCAGAAGCTCGGCGGTGCCGACCTGGTCATCGCCGCCACCGAGTCGAGCGACGGTTACACCGGCACGGTGCCGGAGCAGATCGCCGAGGTGCTCGGTCTGCCGTCGGTGACGTTCGCCAAGAAGATCACCGTCGACGGCACGAACCTCAAGGTCGACCGTCAGACCGAAGAGGGTTACGACGAGGTCACCGTTCCGTTGCCGGCGCTGATCAGCGTCACGGCCGGCGTGGTCGAGCCGCGGTACCCGAGCTTCAAGGGCATCATGGCTGCCAAGTCGAAGCCGATCGACACGGTCACCGCCAGCGATCTCGGGGTCACCCCGGTTGGTTGGGCTGGTGCGAACCAGTCGATCACCAACGTCAGCCAGGCTGAGGCCCGTGCTGCTGGTGAGATCGTCGAGGACGACGGCGAGACCTACACCAAGGTCATTGCCTTCCTCGAAAACCTGAAGGTCATCTGAGAGGGTCTGGGAGAATCACATGACGAACGTCTGGGTCTTCGCACAAGAAGCCAACGGTGCCCCCACGTCGGGCACGCTCGAACTGCTCACCAAGGGCCGCTCGCTCGGCACGGTCACCGCCTTCGTCGGTGGCGATGCGTCGGCGATCGCTGCCGGCCTCGGTGAGTACGGCGCCACGAAGGTGTATGCCACTGGCGATCTGGCGGGCAAGTTGCCCGGCGTTGCGGTGGCTGCGGCGATGAAGGCTGTCATCGACGGCGGCGACTCGCCCGACATCATCCTGTTCCCGCAGAACTACGAGGGCCGCGACATCGTCGCTCGCCTGTCGGTGAAGCTGGACCGCACGGTGCTGACCAACAACACCGACATCACCGCCGACGGCGGCACGGTCGCCGTGACGACGCCGATCTTCGGTGGCAACACGTTGGTCACCACCACCTTCACCGGTGAGGGTCCGCACCTGGCCGTGTTCCGCCCGAAGAGCTTCGCCCCCGAGGCATCGGGTGGCGGTGCCCCCGAGGTCGTCGCCGCTCCGGTCCCGGAGCTCGGTGCCACTGGTGCGGCCACGATCAACGCCGTGCACGTCGAGGAGCACAGCGGCCCGAAGCTCGACGAAGCGAACATCGTTGTCTCCGGCGGTCGTGGCCTCGGCGAGGCCGCCAAGTACGAGATGATCGAGACCCTGGCCAAGCTGCTCAAGGGTGCGCCGGGTGCGTCGCGAGCGATCGTCGATGCCGGGTGGGTGCCGTACAGCTACCAGGTCGGCCAGACCGGCAAGGTCGTCAAGCCGAGCGTCTACATCGCCGCCGGGATCTCCGGCGCCACCCAGCACATGGTCGGCATGAAGGGCTCGAAGAACATCATCGCCATCAACAAGGACAAGGAAGCGCCGATCTTCGGCATCGCCGACCTCGGCATCGTCGGTGACGTCCACAAGGTGCTCCCCAAGATCATCGAAGCGCTCCAGAACCGCTGACCGATCTGCACGAGTGGGGCGAGGCTTCGGCCTCGCCCCTCTTTGCGTTTTCGGGCTTGCGTTTTCGGGCTTGACATCAAAGTTGAACGCGTTCAAGATGATTGTTGAACACGTTCAAATTCTGGACGTCGAGCAAGGAGCCATCTCATGAACGCCAAGGTCGTCACCTACCTCCTCTACCTCGCCATCACCGTGCCGTTGACGGTCTTCGTGGCCCGCACGCTGTACCGCAACGGCAGGGTCTTCCTCCACGACGTCTTCCACGGCAACGACGGGCTGGCCGATGCGGTCAACCACCTGCTCGTCGTCGGGTTCTACCTGCTGAACCTCGGCTACGTGGCGCTGTACCTGCGCACCGATCGAGCAGTGCGCACGGGCGAGGACGTGCTCGAGGTGCTCACCCACCGGGTCGGCATCGTCGCCATCGTGCTCGGCACGGTCCACCTGGCGAACGTGTGGCTGTTCAGCACCGTGCGCAACCGGGCCCTCGCCCGTGATCAGCGCCTGGCCCCGCTGTCGACCATCGAGCGCACGACCGTCAGCCCGACCTGGGCGGCGCCGCAATGAGAGAGGTCGTCCACGAGCTGACGGTGTTGTACGACCCAGACTGCCCGGTGTGTCGCCGGGCGGCGACGTGGCTGCGCAACGCCGACCTGCTCGTGCCGGTGCGGCTGATGCCGGTGGCATCAGCCGCAGCGCGCGAGAGCTACCCCGATCTGGACCACGAAGCCTGCCGCAAGGTGATCACCGTCATCGGCGACGGCGGGCAGGTCTACCGCGGCGAGGACGCCTACATCATGTGCCTGTGGGCGGCGAAGAGGACCCGTTCGCAGGCGGTCGACTTCGCCGCCGGGCTGCACCCGCACCGGCTGCGGATGCTCGTCGACGGCACGGCTTTCCTCCGCGACCTGCGCCCTGGCGCCGGCTGCGACGAGGCCTGCGGATTGCCCGCACCCGTGAGGCGCGAGGCGGGCTGACGTGGCAACCTTCGGAACGATGAGCAGACAGGCCCGCAGCGAGCAGACACGGACGAGCATCATCGATGCCGCCCTGGAGCTGTTCTCGGCCAAGGGCTACGAGGCCACCACGATGCGAGCCGTCGCCGAGGCGGCCGGGGTGTCGCTGGGCAACGCGTACTACTACTTCGACTCGAAAGAGCAGCTCATCCAGGGCTTCTACCACCGTGCCGCTGCCGACCACGCGCTGGTGATGCCGGAGAAGCTCGCCGGCTTGACCTCGCTCGAAGATCGGCTGATCGCCTACCTCGACGCCTGGTTCGACCTCATGGATCCGTACCACGAGTTCGCGTCAGCGTTCTTCCGCAACGCCGCCGACCCGCGCAGTCCGCTGAGCCCCTTCAGCCCTGAGAGTGCGTCGGCCCGCGAGGAGTCCGTGGCAATGGTGCGCGACTTGATCGAGGGCAGCTCGATGAAGATCACCCCGGCGATCCGGGGCGAGCTGCCCGAGCTGCTGTGGCTCTTCCACATGGGCTGCGTGCTGTTCTGGGTGTACGACGGCAGCCACGGTGCGATGGCCTCGAAGTTGCTCGTCCGGCGCACCGTGCCGATGGTCGTGCGAGCCATCGACCTCGCCCGGCTCCCCGTGCTCAAGGCCACGGTCGTCGACCTGATCGCGCTCGTCAGCGACCTGCGCATGATGCTCGCCCCACCCCCGCCCACCTGATTCGACGCCCCCCGCAGCTTCTCGGCGCACGTTGCGACAGGTCCTGTCCCGATCCGCACCGAGAACCGAGATCGGTCAGCGGATGAGGGAGTCGTACATGGACCACGTCGGGTCGTCGATCACGATGATCTGAAGCTCATGGTCGACTGTCGCGTCGACCAGCCCGCGATGAGCCTGGGCGATCCACTCCTGTGTCTGCGAATGGAGGACGAACTCACGCATGCCGTTGGTCGTGATCACTGCGATGAGAACCGCCCGATCGGCGAAACGAGCGGTCATGGCATCCTCGATCGCGTTGAGCTGATCGGACTCATCAGCGACGGGAAGGCCACGATCGTCGGGGAGTCGAAGCGGCACTGCGATCCCGATCCGAACCGGCCAGGAGGCGCGATCCGTGACGGTTCTCATGGCTTCGTTGAAACGAACCACCATGGGTCGCCCCTCGAACGTGCCGCGGCCGACCTGCCAACCACCCGTTCGATCTGCCTCTGCGACGGTCGTCCGCTGCTTTCTGCCGAACACGACGGCATTCTTCCCTGCCCGGCTTCTCGGCGCACGTTGCGACAGGTCCTGTCCCGATCCGCACCGAGAACGGAGGCCTACTGCTTGCGTCGCCAAACTCCGGTGCGACGAAACTCCTCGGTCGCCTGGCGCCACTGCTCCAGCCGCATGTCCTCCTTGGACTCGACCTCGCCCCACGCGTCTCCGAACATCGCGTCGCCGCCCGGCTCGTTCCCGCTCAGGAACCCGGCGATCCACATGTCGGCTTCGGGTGAGGACGCTCGGATCTCGTTCTTCGAGACGCAGTAGTCCCGCGCCATGTGTGGACAGAACGCCGCCATGCGTCCGGGGAAGGTGTGGCAGTTGCCGTAGAGGAAGTCGATGTCGTCGCAGATCTCGGTCCTGACCCAGAGCCTCGAGTCGATGTCATCGGGAAGATCCGCCATGGCTCCATCGTGTCACTCGCGAGCCTTCGGCTTCTCGTTGCATCCAGCGACACTTCCTGTCGCACCACGCAACGAGAACCCAGCCCGGCTTGGTTGCTCTGTCAGCGGATGAGGGAGCGCAGCAGGTCGGCGTAGTGGGCGAAGTCGGGGACGGTGATGGTGGGGTCCTTGGCAGCTTCGTCCCAGCGGCGGACCTGACAGGCGAGGTCGGCGCGGCCGTCGGCCTCGAAGCGGACGACTTCATCGGCGCGCATCGGGCCGCCCTGCACCTGCAGCGTGTGCACCGAGGCGGGGGAGAGGGTGGCGAAGTAGTCGGGCTCGACGGCGCAGAGGTAGCGCTTGGCGGCGACGTGCATGCGCACGAGATCGGTGACGTCGCGATCGAACCAGCGGCCGAGCCACATCGCCCCGGTCGCGCTGTGGTGGTTGTCGACGCCGTCCATCAGGTCCTGCCCGGTGCGCGTGCCGTGGAAGTGGCCGACGTCGTGCAGCAGCGCGGCGGCGATCACGGCGGGCGACGCGCCGGCAGACGAGGCGTGCGCCGCGGCCTGGAGCATGTGCTCGGCCTGGGTGACGGGTTCGCCGAAGTACTCGCCTGCCCCGTCGCGCTCGAACAGCTGCGTGAGCGTGACGACCGCGGCTGACGCACGAGCCGTGCGTGTCGACTCGTCGAGCATGGCCAGCGTGCTGAACATCGAGTCGAGGTCGGCGTAGGTGCCCTGGAGGTGACGTCGACCGTCTGCCGCGTAGGCGGTGCGAGCGTGGAGCAGGCGGGTGTTGTCGAACACGAGGCAATCGCCGGCTTCGAGTCGCAGGTCGAGCTGCCGCTGAGGTTCGAGGATGATCGCCGCGAGCGCCCGGTAGGCGTCGTAGAACTCGTCGAGCTCGACGGCCGGGAGGCGCAGCGTGCCGATCGAGCGGTTGTTGAAGCGCACCGTGCGGATGCGACCGCGACCGTCCAGTTGGATCAGCGGCTGCTCGGTGCGCAGCACCGTCGTCGCGTCGCGATACTCGAACGGGACGGCGACACGAGCGAGCACGTCGAACGCGGCAGGGTTCGCAGCGCGAAGCGCAGCGGCAGCGGCGAACCCGTCGACGAGTCCGGAGTCACCTCCGTCCGCGTCGTTGCACAGGCAGTGCAGCGCCTGGATCGTCGGCACCGGATCGCGGTATGGGTTGTCGGTGTGCGGCTGGATGCGCGAGCTGGTGAAGGCGAGATTGGTCGGGTTCGGCTCGACGCGCACGTCGAACAGATCGCCGTAGTTGGTGCGCCGCACGAACCCGAACGTCTCGACGACGGCCAGCACCTGACGTTCCACCGCGGGCACGCCGCGCAGCAGCACGAAACCCAAGCGGCGCACGGCGTCCAGGGCATCGCGGCGCACGACGTCGTCGGCGAGGTACGTCTCCCAATCCGCCGTCGGCGACATGCCGGCCAGCAGTTCGGCGTCGCCCCACAGCTGCTTGTCCGCCTCCGTTCGCCCGTCGGATGCGGCGACCGCGTTCGGCTGGTTGGCTGCCAGCCACGTCGACGAGTAGCGCGACACGTGCCCATCGGGGGCCCACACCACCTCGACGACGTCATCGTGATCGTGCACCGAACCGATGCGCAGGTCGTCGGGCAGATCGAGGATCTGGAACAGCTTCTGGCCGCTGAACCCGTCGCGGCACGAGGGGCACGGGCAGTTGTCGCGCAGCCAGAACGGCGGCAGCGAGGCGACGTCGATCACGACGTCATGATCGCGCGTGCGCGCTCAGACGAGTGGCCACGGGTACCGACGCCCCGACGTGTCCACCGGGAACACGGGATGTTCGAGCACCCACTGCGCACGCTCCTGCACGGCGACCACTTCCTCGTCGTCGAGCAGCGTCGCCACCGCCAGCGGCACGCTCGTGGCGATCGGCCGCACCGCGTCGAGCAACGCGTCGGGGATCGTCTCGCCGCCGAACTCCCACACGACCGTGCGCAGCTTGAAGTCGGCCGCGAAGCACAGTCCGTGATCGATGCCCCAGATGTGGTCGTCGCCGTCGATCAGCACGTGCCCGCTCTTGCGATCCGTGTTGTTCGCCAGGAGATCGAAGGCAGCCACGCCGCGCAACGCGTCGTGCAGCTCCGGCCGCGCCTCGTGGATGGTGAAGTAGTGCTGCTGGTGGTCGGCGTCGACGAACCACTGCAGCGACCCTTCACCGAGCGGCCCGTCGCGGATGATCGTCGGCGGCACGAGGTCGAGGCCCATCGCCTCGCTGAGGTGGTACGCGGCGAGCTCGCGACGATGCAGCCCGGGCTCGAAGTCCCACAGCGGCCGCTCGCCGCGCATCGGCTTGTAGATCGCCTGCGCGGCCACGTCCTCGAAGCACACGTTGACGAGGAACGTGGCGTTGCTGCTCCAGGGCATGCGACCCTCGATGTCCAGCTCGCCCGCCTGGAGCACCTCGAGTTGCCGGACGCGGGTCAGTTCATCCGCGGGCACGGGTGACCGTCGACGTCGATGGGCAGGCCGCAGAACCGGCACGTGGGTCGGCCGGCGGCAACCACCGATTCGCTGTGATCGCAGAACGCCATCGCCTGGCTGCGCGTGAGGAACACGCGCAGGTGGCCGCGATCGTCGACGACCTCCGGGTCGGGCTCGCCGTCCTCGTCCACCGGCACGACCTCTTCGAGCTGCACGAGCACGCGGTCGTTGCTGCGGTCGTAACCGAGCCCGACGGGGCCGAGCACGAACGCGGCGTCGACGGGGCCGGCCAGTTCGAGCGCGGATGGCATCGGCTTGTCCGACGGCGCCGGCAGGTCGCTGAGCACCCGACGCAGGTAGTCGGCGATCGCCGACGCCTGCTGCTTCTCGCACTTCACGCTGACGCGCGTGGTGCCGCGGCGAGCCTGGAGGAAGAACTCGCGCTGCCCCGGCGAGCCGAGTGCGCCAACGGTGAACGCATCCACCTCGTCGAATTCGTAGAACACACCCATCGCGTTCCGAGCGCTCTCAGGACGGCCGCAGCTCGGCGAGCGAGCCGCCGGTGGAGTTGACGGTGAGCACCACGGGGCCGCCGGCGCTGTAGGCGATCGCGGTGACCGAGCAGGTGCTGATGACGATGCGCTGGAACAGGTCGAGGTGCGTGCCCATCGCGTGGGCGACGGCGGCCTTGATCGGGTCGGCGTGGGAGAAGCAGACGATGACGCCGCCGGGGTGGCGCTCGCGCAGCCGGTCGATGGCCGTGACGATGCGGGTCTGCATCTCGGTGAAGCTCTCGCCGCCGGGGAAGCGGAAGACGGACGGTGCGCGCTGCACGGTCTGCCACTCCGGCTTCTTCATCAGCACCTTGAGCTCGGCACCGGTCCACTCACCGAAGTCGCACTCCAGCAAGCCCTTGTCGACGACCACCTTCTGCTTGCGCGCAATGACCGTGGGTGCCGCGGTCTCTCGAGCCCGTTCGAGCGGCGACGTGTACAGCCCATCCACTCGGGGGAGGACGGCCAGGCGCTCGGCGACGGCCGCGGCCTGCGCGTGTCCGGCTTCCGCCAGGTGCAGCCCGGGGGCGCGACCAGGCAGCAGCTTGCCCGTGGTGGGTGTCTGGCCGTGACGCACCAGGAGCACGAGCGTTGATGCCGGGGGAGCCTGTTTCGTTCGCGCCATCTCGATCTCAAACCGTACTGTCAACTCCGTGGATTCGCTCGCCCGGCTGGCACGTGATGTCAGTGCGTGCCGTGCGTGCCCTCGCCTCGTCGAGTGGCGCGAGCAGGTGGCCGTCGAGAAGCGGGCCAGCTTTCGCGACGACACCTACTGGGGGAGGGGCGTGCCCGGCTTCGGCGACCCGGCGGCGCGGATCCTGGTGCTCGGCTTGGCCCCCGCCGCCCACGGCGCCAATCGCACGGGACGTGTGTTCACCGGCGACCGATCAGGTGACTGGCTCTACCGGGCGATGCATCGCGCCGGCCTGGCCAACCAGCCGACATCGACATCGATCGACGACGGACTGACGCTGCGCGGCGCGTGGGTCACCGCCGCGGTGAAGTGCGCGCCGCCGGGGAACAAGCCGCTGCCCGACGAGCGCGACCACTGCCGCCGATTCCTCCAGCGCGAGCGATCACTGCTGCCCGGCGTGCGCGTCGTGGTGTGCCTCGGGGCGTTCGGCTACGAGGTCGCGTGCGGCGAGCTCGGCGTGCGTCCGCGGCCGAAGTTCGGTCACGGCGTCGAGTTGTTCGCACCGGGCGGGTTGCAGCTGCTGTGCTCGTTCCACCCGAGCCAGCAGAACACGTTCACCGGCCGGCTGACCGAGCCGATGCTCGACGCGATCTTCGTCCGCGCCGCTCAGCTGGCCGGACTCGCTAGCCCGGCGGGCCGCTGAGCGCCCCTCCGAGCCCCGACCACGGCGCGTCCCCACCCGAACGCCGCGGTCCGAGTACTCAACGCGCGGTGAGCGCGCGTTCGGTACTCGGACCAACGGAATGCCTCGCGCGCTCAGGTCGCCGGCTGACCCGGTCGGCGCTCGACCAGCCCGATGAGGTTCTCCTCGGAGTCGTGGAAGAAGGCCATCCACTCCTCGATGCCCTTGTCGCCGAACGTGCCGTGCTCGTCGATGTAGATCACGTGCGGATCGGATGTGACCTCGACGCCGGCGGCACGCAGACGGGCCACCCATCCTTCGATGCCCTCCACGGTCAGGTACACCAGGGCGCTCGGCGCGCCGCCTTCGAGCAGGAGGCGCGTGCCCCCGCCGAGGTCGAAGAAGACGAGCCCTGGTGGGTCGAACGTGGCGATGTGCCGGAGCCCCAGCACGTCTCGGTAGAACGCGGTGGCGCGGTGCAGATCGATGGCCCGTTGAGCGATCTGGCCGACTCCCGAGATCGGGTTGCTCATGTCGCGAACAGTAGTGATCGCGTCAGGGCTCGATGATCGGGAAGAACAGGTCGAACTGATCGAGCAGGGCGAGGAAACGGCGGAACGCGTCGACGTCGCCCTCGACACGGATCGAGCCCGCGACGAGCTCGTCGTCGAGGGTGCTCAGCTCGTTGGCCACGCGCACCAACGACTCGACCGAGGTGTGCACCGCGGCGTCTGCATCGGCGGTGCGGCGTGGGCTGTGGTGGATGACGCCGTGCTCGACGACGAGGTGCGTGCTCCACCCGGTGTCGAACGTGATGTCGAAGCGCAGCACGACATCCGTCGCAGCTCGGCCGTTGAGCTTGACGCCGCACAGGTCGAGCACCATCTCCGGCGTCATCGCCCGCATCATGTCGGCCGACCCGGGAGGCCGGAAGCCGGGCAGCGACGGCGTGCCGTTGCGCAGCTCCTGCGCACCCGTGAGGTAGAAGTCGCGCCACGGCCCGGACTCGCTCTGGTAGCCGAGCTGCTCGAGCGCGTCGGCCTGCAGCTGCCGCGCCGCCGCGTTCGTCGGGTCGGCGAAGACGACGTGGTTGACCACCTGCGCGACCCAGCGGTACTCGCCGGCGTCGAAGTCGACGCGTGCACGTGCCAGCACGGTGTCGGCGCCACCCATGTACTCGACGATCTTGGCCGCGGTCTCCTGTGGCGGCAGCGGGTGCAGGTTGGCCGGGTTGGCGTCGAACCAGCCGAGGTAGCGCTGGTACACCGCCTTCACGTTGTGGCTGACCGTGCCGTAGTACCCGCGGTTGAAGAACTCGTCGCCCAGCGCGGCGGGCAGCTCCAGCGTCTCGGCGATCTCCAGCGCGGTGAAGCCGTGGTTGACCAACCGCATCGTCTCGTCGTGGATGAAGCGGTACGTGTCGCGTTGACCCGCCAGCCAGTGCTCGATGTCGGTGGCGCCCCAGCGCGGCCAGTGGTGGCTGGCGAAGGCGACGTCGCTGCGATCGACGAACAGGGTGATCGACTCGTCGATGAAGCGGCTCCACGAGAGCGCGTCGCGGATCTCCGCGCCGCGTGGCGTGTAGACGTTGTGCAGCGTCGCCGTGCAGTTCTCGGCCATGCACAGCGCTCGGTACTGCGGGAACCAGAAGTTCATCTCCGCCGGAGCCTCGGTACCGGGCGTCATCTGCATCTCGATGTCGATGCCGTCGATGTGCAGCACGGCGCCCGTGGTGTCCACGCTCTCGGTCGGCGCGATGAGGCCGGTCGAGCCGAGCGGCGTGGCCTTGCCGAGCCCGGCGTCGACGTGGCCGTGGATGCCGACCGGCAGGAGGATGCCGTACATGTACATCGCCCGCCGGCGCATCGCCGGACCGGCGATCACGTTCTCGCTGACGGCGGCTTCGAGGAAGCCTTCGGGGGCGATGATCCGCACCGCACCGGAGGCGACCTCCTCGTCGGTGACGATGCCGCGCACGCCGCCGAAGTGGTCGACGTGGCTGTGCGTGTAGATGATCGCCACGACGGGGCGGTGCCCGAGCTCTGCGTCGACGAGCGCGCGTGCGGCGGCAGCGGTCTCGGTGACGGTGAGCGGATCGATGACGATCCAACCGGTGTCGGTGCGTACGAACGTGATGTTCGACAGGTCGTATCCGCGCACCTGATAGATCCCGTCGACCACCTCGAACAAGCCGTGCAGCACGTTCAGCTGCGCCTGGCGCCAGAGGCTCGGGTGGACCTCCGGCGGTGCGGTCGTGCGCAGGAACTCGTAGCGCCCGCTGTCCCACAGCACGTTGCCCTTCGCGCCGGTGATCACCGGCGGGTCGAGCGCACCGATCATCCCGGTGGCGATGCGGTCGAAGTCCAACCGATCGTCGTGGGCCATGCGCGCCGCGGCGCGTTCGTTCGCCGCTGCGGTGTGCCCCGTCGCGGGTTGCGGTTGCGGAGCGGGCGCGTCGCTCATGACGACAGCACCCGGCCCAGCGCGGCCGCAGCCATGGCCACCGCGCCGCGTCCGTCGTCGAGGAAGTCGCCCATCGAGAAGAAGGCGTGGAACATCCCGCTGAAGCGGACGTGGCTCGTGGGCACGCCGAGCGACGCGAGTCGCGCCGCGTACGCGTCGCCCTCGTCGCGCAGCGGGTCGAACTCTGCGGTGATCACCATCGCCGGCGGCGTCGCCTCCAACGCATGATCGGCAGCGAGCAACGGCGACACCCGCGGGTCGTCGGGTGCACCGACATCGCCTGACAGGTACTGCTCGATGAACCAGGCCATCCCGGTTGCCGTGAGGAGGTACCCGGATGCGTTCTCCTCGTAGCTGGCCATCGACCGCGTGCAGTCGGTGACGGGGTAGACGAGCAGCTGGTAGCGCAGCGGCACGGGTGCCAGCTGCGCCACCGCGGCGGCGAGGTTGCCGCCCGCCGAGTCGCCGCCGACGGCGAGGCGATCGCGGTCGCAGCCGAGCTCCGTCGCGTGCGAGTACGCCCATCGGGTGGCCGTCACCGCGTCCTCCAGCGGCGCGGGGAACGGGTGCTCCGGCGCCAGGCGGTAGTCGACGCTGAGCACCGCGTGACCGCTGCCGTTGGCCAGTCGCCGACAGACGTCGTCGTGGCTGTCGAGGTCGCCGATCACCCACCCGCCGCCGTGGAAGTACACGAGCAACCCGAGCCCGTCGTCATCGCTCGGCCGGTACAACCGTGACGGCACGCCGCCTGCGTCGAGGTCGCGGATCTCGTGCACGACGACCTCGGACGGGCGCCACCGCGCCTTGCGGGCCGCACGTGCCTCCTCAGGTGTGCTCTCCTCGACCGGCGGGTCCCCCACCGAGGCGATCAAGGCCAACAACGACTCAGCTTGCGGATGCAACGGCATGCGCCGGATTCTGCCATCCCACCCGAATCGCAAGCGTTTGGTCGCTGGTCCACCGCCACGGTGGCTCTGCGATCAAACGCTCAGTGCGCGGCGGGGGCGGAGCCGTCTGCCTTCTTCTTCGGCGGGGGGACGCCGACGGTGGGGGCGGCATCGGCGAACTGCGGCCAGCGGCGCCGGGAGACGATCGACAGGGTGCGCAGCAGCTTCATCGCCACCTCGTCCTCCTGGGCGGGGCGGGCGATGATCGTGCCGTCGGCGATCATCCGGTTGATCACTTCCTCGCCGAGCTCGGTGCGCACGATGGTCAGCGTCCAGTCGTTGTCCTTGCCGATGCCACCGGTGGCGATGTCGGAGTGCTCGGCGGCGAAGTCGGGGCAGTTCTTGCAGCCCTCGCGCGTCCAGCCGTGGCACTCCTTCAGATCGATCTCGTGGTACGAGCCGTCCTTCATCCAGATCTGGAAGACGCCCTTGATGTTCATCTTCACCATGTCCTGCTTCTTCAAGCCGTACTTGGCCTCGAACAGCTCGGGGAAGATCGCGTCGTCGAACGTCTTCGAGCACAGCAGCCCGATGTTGAACAGGAACGGCTTGGACACCTTGCCGGCCTTGCGGTCCCACATGATCGGCGGTGACGACGTCTGGCAGCCCATGCCCACGAGCGCGAGCTTCGACAGGCCCTCCTCCTTCGCCTGGCGCAGCGCGAGCGGGTTGGCGCAGTACGTGTACCGGCTGCCGGCGGTGGCCAGCACCTCCTCGCGGTTGTGCACGAGCACGGGCTTGGCCTTCCACGCATCGTCGTCCTCGACACCGGAGACCATCGCCGCCTCGATGTAGTCGTGCTCCAGCAACCAGTTCAACATCGCCGACACGAACCCGCCGTCCTGGCCCTTCGTGTGCTCCTCGTCGTTGGCGGCACGGGTCAGCAGCAGCTGGCGCCAGATGCCCGACATCTCGTTGGGCTCACGAACCCGACCGAACAGGTGCATGTCCGCTGCCGGCTCCCACGCACGGAAGCGGGGGCACGCACGCGTGCACGTCGTGCACCCCTTCTCGCCGTGGATGCAGTTGTCCAGGCCGAGCTCCTCCTCGAGGTGGAACGGCTTGTACTTGCCCTCCTCGTGCTCGTAGCCGATCACGTCGTGCGGGCACGTCACCACGCACCCCGCGCACCCGGTGCACAGGCCCGTGGTGATCACCTCGGCGTACAGCTCCTTCCACTGCGCCGTCCATCGCTCGGCCTTCGCGGGCGTCGATGCGGGTGGCGCAGGGTCAGTCACGGTCATGGGCCGACTTTACGACTCAGATGGCGTCGGCGCCCTGTTCGCCCGTGCGGATGCGAACGATGCGCTCGACCTCCGTCACCCAGATCTTCCCGTCGCCGATCTTGCCGGTCGCCGCAGCGTGACGGATCGCATCGACGACGCCATCGGCGTCCGACCCCTCGACGACGATCTCGATGCGCACCTTCGGCACGAAGTCGATCTTGTACTCGGCGCCTCGGTAGGTCTCGGAGTGCCCACCCTGGCGGCCGAAGCCGCGCACCTCGCTGATGGTCATGCCGTGCACCCCGGCGCCCTGCAGCGCCTCCCTCACGTCGTCCACCTTGAACGGCTTGACGATGGCGGTGATGAGCTTCATCGGTCTCCTGTTGTCGAAGGTTGCTGAGCTTGCTCGCTCAGGCAGTGATCACGAACCATGCCTCGCCCGGCACCAACGTCCGCAGCACCGCATCGAGATCGGTTGCGGCCAGTGAGACGCAGCCGGACGTCGGCTTGCTGTTGCCGGCGGCGTCGTAGCTGAAGCGGTGCAGGAAGATCGCCGCGGCACGCGGTGTCTCGCCCGGTTGGTCGCCGGAGCGACCGGGGCCCATGTTGGCACCGATGAGCGCTGCCCGCGAGTAGGCACCCGTGATGCTCGGCAGGTACTCGTCGTCGCCCGTGCACTGCGCAGCGGGCCGCGAGGTGAGCGTGTTGTACGCGGCGTCGCCCCCGCTTGCGTCCCAGCAGTCACCGGCTTGCACCTGACGCCACGAGCCGGGCACGCCCGGGTTGGTCCCGTTGCCGAAGAACTGGAACGTCTGTCCGTCGGGTGCGGTCATCGTGCCGAGCGCGAACGTGCCGCCCGGCGTGCTGCCGTCGCCCGACACGCGCTGCGCCAGCGGGTGCACGCCGGTACGGCCGACACGTCCGGTCATCGACCTCGCGCACGTCCAGGAACCGTCCACCTTCAGGCGCAGATCGACGTGCGCGTAGGTGCCGTTGAACGCGTCGACGATCACCACCTGCTTCGCCGTCGACGGCACGCCAGCCGGTGGGTCGCACGGGTTCGGTGGTGGCGGCAACGTCGGGGTCACCTGGATGCTGGTGCCACGCGTGGCGACGGATCCGGGCGACGCCGGTCCGCTGATCCCGCTGATCGGCGCCAGCGCCTGACCAGTGTCGATGAAGGTCGTCATGAGGCCCGCCGCACCGATGGTCACCGCAGTGGACACCAGCACCCGTCGCACGTTCGTGCTGCGGTTCGGCATGTGTCCACCGTACCCATCCGGGAAATAGAAGTGTCCCCAGACCGCCATTGCTGGCGGCCTGGGGACGGCCCCTACCGGTTCGGGCGCTGTGGGCACCCTCCCCGTGCGCAGGACGGCGAACCGTCCAGCTCTGTTGCGTCAGTCGACGTAGCCGAGCACGCCCATCTCGGGGATGTCGACGCCGCCGATCTCGTCTTCCTCGCTGGAGCGGATGCCGCCCTTCGTCATCTTGTTCTGCACCTTGAAGAAGGTGAAGGCGATGCCGAGGATGACCGTCCAGATGACCAGCACGCCGAGTGCCTGGGCGCCGAGCTGACCCCAACCCTCGCCGCCGTAGAAGATGCCGGTGACGCCCTTCACGCTCGAGCCGTTCCAGAGCCCGCCGTAGCGACCGGTGGAGAACAGCCCGACGCACAGGACGCCGAACGTGCCGCCGAGGCCGTGGACCGCAATGGCGCCGACCGGATCGTCGATGCCCTTCTTCTCCAGGAACATCGCCACCTCGATGACGAGGATCGCCGCGATCAGACCGATCAGCGCAGCTGCCCACGGGGCAACGAACGCGCACGGCGCGGTGATCGCCACGAGGCCGGCGAGCATGCCGTTGACCTGCATGCCCGGATCCGGCTTCCCGGAGCGGAACGTGATCCAGTACATGCCGACGACGGCACCGACGGCACCGGCGATCGCCGTGTTTGCGGCAACCGTGGCGAACTGGATGTCGGTGCTGGCGAACGTCGAGGCGGCGTTGAAGCCGAACCAACCGAACAGCAGGATGAAGCAGCCGAGCTGCGCCATCGGGATGTTGTGAGCGGGAATGACCTTCGGCTTGCCGTCAGGCCCGTACTTGCCGATGCGCGGTCCGAGCACGATGGCACCGGCGAGCGCTGCCACACCGCCAACGGCGTGCACGACGCCGGAGCCGGCGAAGTCCACGTAGCCAGCGCCGAGGTTCAGCGAGCTCCACGTCTTGGCCAGCCAGCCGCCACCCCACGTCCACGCGGCGAACAGCGGGTAGTAGAAGGCGCCGCAGAACAGGCCCCAGATCACGAACGCCTTCCACTTCCACCGCTCGGCCATCGCCCCGGTGGGGATGGTGGCCACGGTGTCCATGAAGGCGACCATGTACAGGAAGAACGCCAGCAGTGCAGGCGTGGCGCTGTTGGTCAGGTGGTCGTATCCCCAGAAGAGGATGCCGCTGTGCTCGCCACCGAGCCACGCCAGGCCGTCACCGTTCATCGGTGTGTCGAGCCCGAAGGTGCCGGGGAAGCTGAACCCGCCGAAGGCGAGCGGGAAGCCGATGAACATGAAGCCGACGAAGCCGAGGCCGAAGATGGCGAAGTTGGTGCTCATCACGTGCGCCGCGTTCTTCTTCTGGGTGAAGCCGGTCTCGACGAGCGCGAAGCCGGCCTGCATGAAGATCACGAGGACCGCGCCGATGATCACCCACAGCAGGTTGTTGGCAGTTGCGACGCTGTCGGCGGTGTTCTCGGCGAAGGCCGTACCGCCGATCAGCAGGGCTGGGAAGGCGGCGCCCACGGCGCCGCCGATGATGTACTTGCGTGCTTTTCGCACGTGTGTCCTCCCGTTACGTAGGGGCTGGTAGGGGATGACTGTCGACAGCGCTGGCGTCAGCCGGGCGCACCGTACGGACACGAGATTTCTCAAGAGTCGCCGAAGTGTTTCCACCGTGTTGCGATCGCGTCCGTGACGTGATTCGCCGTCACGCGCGCGACGTGTTGCCCGCCTCGGTCATCGGTTTCGCCGGCACCTGGTACCTCGTCACCGACGACGCGCCCATCATCAGCTCTGCAGCGACCGCGGCGAGCAGCCCCGGCACGATGAACGAAGGCCTGCCCGTCGTCTCGGCGACGAACATCACCGCAGCCAGCGGAACGCGGTAGCCGGCGCCCAGGAACGCCGCGACACCGACGACGATGAACAGGCTCAGGTTGCTCTGATCGACGGCGACGCTGACGATCGAGCCGGTCAGTGCGCCGGCGACGACGAGCGGGATGAACAGGCCGCCCACTCCGCCTCCGGCAACGGTCACCGACGTCGCCATGCATCGCAGCGCCAGCACCGCGATCAACAGCCACAACGAGTGCACGGGATCTGACGCCCAGGCGACCACCTCGTAGCCCGAACCGACCATCAGCGACTCGCCGGTCAACAGCCGTCCGGCGACGAAGATCCCCGCCAAACCCACGCCTGCGGCCAACGCCGTCCACACCGGGCGACTGCCGGTGGCGAGTCGCTTGGCGCGGCGAAGCATCCATGCGAAGCCGCGCGCCCCGAGTCCTGCCACCACGCCGATGGCCAGCGCGCCGAGCAGATCTCGCACGACGAACTCTGGATTGCCATCGATCGGGAACAACCGCGACGTCCCGTTGATCGACGCGAAGGCGAGGTAGCCCGATGCGCTGGCGACGAGCGATGGGAGCAGCATGCGACGCGCCAGGTCGTCCTGGTACGGCACCTCGATGGCGAAGATCGCTCCGGTGGCGGGGGCCTTGAAGATCGCCGCCACACCTGCGGCGGCGCCGGCAACGAGGAGCACTCGTCGCTCCGCGCCGCGCACGAGCCGTGGGAGTCGAGCGTGGATGGTGGCGCCGAGCGTTGCGCCCGTGTACAGCGATGGCCCCTCCAGGCCCATCGGTCCACCGGTGCCCAGCGTCGCCAACGCGGCGACGATGCGGCCGACGAACTGACGCACGCCGAGGCGGTGCTCTCGATCGTGGAACGCGTGCAGGTACTCGTCCGCGGTCGCGGGAGTGGTGCCTTCGCCGCCGATGAACCGCCGCGCTGCATAGGCCGCGAGCAGCCCGGCGCCGGGCAGTACGGCGATCAACCAGGGCTCGAGCAACAGCACATGGTCGAACGCTGCGTCGACGACGAGGCGATCGAAGGCTGCGACGAGCAGGCCGGTGGCCGCTCCGACGAATGCACAGACGATGATGATCTGGTGCGAGCGCGACGCCAGCTGACGAAGCTCCGCTCGGCGATGAGCGGGGATCCAGGTGGTCGTCTTCACGACCATCCGAGCGACCACGACGGCTCAGGGATCTCGCCGGCAGCGTCGGCGAAGGCCTGCAGCGCCACGACGGTGGGCTCGTGGAGCGCAATCGGGATGCGACCAACGATGTGCTCGATCTCCGCTCGCCGCAGCTCGGTCACTCGATCGACGATCCGACGTCCGGCCGCTGTCAGCGAGATCGACGTCTCGCGTCGGCTCTCCTTCGCCACGGCCCGTCGCACGAGCTTCTTGGCGACCAGGCGGTCGCACAGCCGGGTCGCGGTCGAGGGATGGACCCCGACGGCGTCAGCGAGCTGACCCACGTGCTGCGAACCATGACTGGCGAGGACCACCAGAGCTCGGTACTGGGGCAGCGTGACGTCGTCGTCTACCGCGGCAAGCGAGCGCGCGGCGACCGCCACGAGCGCGCGCGACGCCGTCAGCAGCGCGTCGGTGACATCAGGGGGTCGGACGGTTCGAGCAACATGTGTAGACGGCAACAGTTGCACTCTACACCGGTCGGCAGGAGCAGCGACGCCGGCGAGGAGAACGGCGAGGTCAGCGCCCGTTCGCCGGGACGCGACGAGTAACGTGTCGCCACGGCGATGGAGCTCGCCACAACCGCCCGGCCCAGGCCGAGCTGATGGCCCCTACCGAACTGATGTCGTTGGTCGTGTCGGTTGTGGGCTGCCCGTGATCCCGGGCGAGCGGCCCCAGCGGTCAGCGGGAGCTTCCGGGGGAGGTCGACATGTCGAGTGAGGCGCCGATGGAGCGGAGAAGGTCGTGGCGGAGCGCCGCGCCCCGACTCTGGTCAGTCGTCCGCGGGCTGGTCCGGATCGACGTCGTCGAGCAGGCCCGGCTCGTCGCGCACCTCGTTCGATGGACCGCGTGCGGTGCCGTCGTCGGCGTGCTCGCCGGGTTGTCGTCGGCAGCGTTCCTGCAGTCGCTGACGTGGGCGACCGACGCTCGCCTCGATCACGGTTGGTTGATCTACCTGCTTCCGTTCGCGGGCCTCGCCGTCGGACTGGCGTATCACCACCTCGGTGGTCGGTCCGGCGGGGGCAGCTCGTTGATCATCGATGAGATCCACGACCCGGTGTCCTGGGTGCCACGCCGGATGGCGCCGCTCGTGTTCATCGGTACGGTGATCACCCACCTCTTCGGCGGATCTGCCGGCCGTGAGGGGACCGCGATCCAGATGTCCGGCAGCCTGACCGATGGACTCTCGCGGGTCGCCCGGCTCGGGCCCGGCGATCGTCGGCTGATGCTGATCGCCGCGCTGGCAGGGGGCTTCGGCGCGGTCTTCGGTGTCCCGATCGCCGGATGTGTCTTCGCGCTCGAAGTGCAAGCCGTCGGACGGATGCGCTACGACGCCCTGATCCCGGCGCTGTCTGCGTCGGTGGTCGGTGACCTCGTCGTGCGTGCCGTGGGTGTCACCCACGTCGCGCAACCGCAGCTCGATGATGTTCATCTGAGTGCTGCACTCGTCGGCAAGGTGGTCGTCGCCGGATTGGCGTTTGCGATGGCGAGCATCGTGTTCATCGAGTTGGTCCATGGCATCAAGCGAGCGTTCGCCGCCACCGTTGCCTGGCCTCCGGCCCGACCGTTCATCGGTGGCCTGGGAGTCGTCGGCCTGGTGCACGTTGTCGGAAGCCGGGACTACCTCGGACTGTCGGTGCCCCTGATCACGAAGGCGACAGCGGGAGGTGTGGGCATCGTGGCGGGCGCGTTCGCACTGAAGCTGCTGTTCACCGCAGTGACGCTCGGCGCCGGCTTCCAAGGCGGCGAGGTCACGCCCTTGTTCGTGATCGGTGCGACGCTCGGCGTGACGATGGGCCGGCTCCTCGGCGCTCCCGTTCCCCTGATGGCCGCAGCAGGTTTCGTGGCGGTGTTCGCGGGAGCGGCCAACACGCCGTTGGCGTGCACCGTCATGGGCGTCGAGCTGTTCGGCGGCGCGGGCGTGACCGTGTTCGCGGTCGCATGCGTCGTGTCGTACGTCTTCTCATCCCACCGAAGCATCTACGGCACGCAGCGGATCGACGCGCCGAAGGGTCCGCGCGGTCTGATCGACGGGCTCCACCCGGGGATGATCGTCAGCGACATCGATCGCCGGGCTCGCTGGAAGCGCGACCGTGCCGGCCGGATGCCCGTCGACGAGCCGCCACTGCACTGAGTGCTGCCCGGGACGTTGCCGTCCCAGCCGTCAGACAGCGTCGGGACCCTCTTCGCCCGTGCGGATGCGCACGACGCGGCCGATGTCGCTGACCCAGACCTTGCCGTCGCCGATCTTGCCGGTCCCCGCGCCGGCGACGATCGCGTCGACGATCGCATCCGCCGCGGCCTCGTCGACGGCGACCAGATCGAGGCGGATCTTCGGCACGAACTCGATGCGGTACTCGGCGCCGCGGTAGACCTCGGAATGACCGCCCTGCCGGCCGAAGCCGCGGACCTCGGTGACGGTCATGCCCTGCACGTCGATGTCGCGCAGGGCCTCTTGGACGTCGTCGAGCTTGAACGGCTTGATGATGGCGGTGACGAGCTTCATGTCAACGGTTCCCTTCGGTGGTGGGGGAGGTGGTGGGATCGGTCGCCGGCGGCAACGGCCGGAGCTCGTCGAGCACGGTGTGCTCGCTCACGGCAGCGCGGGCCGAGTGCGCGGCCCGCCCGAGGAGGTGGCCGGCGGCGGGCGTGGTGACGAGTTGGAAGATGATGGCGAGCACGAGCTTCGTCGCGGTCGATGCGCCGTCGGCGCGCAACGCTGCACCCGACAGGCACAGGGCGATGCCCAACGTGGCGGGCTTGGTGGCCACGTGCATGCGGGCGTAGACGTCCGGAAGTCGGTGCAGCCCGACGGCGGCGATCACGGCGATCACGGCACCGCTGATCATCAGGATTGCCGAGACGACGTCGAGCACGATCGTCACAGCCCGCGCCTCCCGACGTAGCGAGCGATCGTCGACAACGTGAGGAACCCGAGCAGCCCGCCGATCAGGGCGATGTCGATCGACACCCCGCTCCTCGACCGCACCGCAGCGATGGCGATGCCGCAGATGATCGCCGACACGACGCCGTCCAGAGCGATGGCACGGTCGATGACCGTGCCGGGCCGCACGGCGCGGGCGAAGCAGATCGCCGCAGCGAGGGCGAGCAGACCGAGCGAGATCGCGGTGACGACGCTCATGGCGTGGCCCCGTCGTCTGGCTGGTCAGGTGATCGATGCCGGTCGGGCAGGATCGGCGTCCACGCCGCGACGGTGCGTCGCTCGAGGTCGTGCACGCTCTCGCGGAACTCCTCGGGATCGGCGAGGCCGAGCACGTGGATGTGCAGCTCGGCCGGATCGAGGCGCGCCGTGAGCGTCATCGTGCCCGGCGTCAGCGTCACCGCGTTGGCGACGATCGTCGACGTCAGTGGCGACTCGGCGTCGAGCCGGATGCGAACGATGCCCGATCGCAGCGAGGTCGGTGTCGGGCGGACGATCACCTTGATCACGGCCCAGCTCGACAGGACGAGGCTCCAGAGCACGAACCCGATGAACTTGATCAGTGCCCATGGGTGGACGCGGTGGGCGACGACGGTCGTGCTCACCGGGAACAGCAACACGAGCACGACCGCGAGCACGAGCCCGCCGACGACGTTGCCGAAGGTGAGCTCGCCCTGCAGCAGCAGCCACACGACCAGCAGCACGATGAACAACCCGCCGAAGCGGGCAAGCCGAGCGCTCATGCCCCCGTCACCTTCGACCCCATCACCATCGACGCGTAGCGTCCCGGCATCACGAGGTCGCGCGCTGCTCGCTCGCACAGCCCGTACAGCGGTCCGGCGCAGATCGCGATTGCCAGGCCGACGGCGACGAGGCCGACCGTGGCGACCGTCATCGTCACCGGCCAGCGTTCCTGCGGCCCGCCCACGGAGCCGACCGGCGCCGGTGCGTAGATCACCGGTTCTCCCCAGAATGCCGACAGCCAGATCTTGGTCATCGACACGAGCGTGAGCAGGCTGCCGACGATGGCGACCGCGACGAGCAGCCCCTGACCGTCGTCGACGCCGGCCGTGACGAGGCCGAGCTTGGCCACGAAGCCCGAGAACGGCGGGATGCCCGACAGGCTGAGGGCCGGGACGAGGAACAGCACGGCCAGCGCGCCGGACCGATGCATGAGCCCGCTGAGCCGGTCCAGCCGGCTCGTGCCCGCCGTGCGTTCGATCAAGCCTTCGACGAGGAACAGCGAGGTCTTCACGGGGATCTGGTGGATGAGGAAGAAGATGGTCGCGGCGATCGCCGCTGGCCCGCCGATCGCGACGCCCAGGAGCATGTAGCCGATCTGGCTGATGATGTGGAACGACAGGATCCGCTTGACGTCGTTCTGGGCGATGGCCCCGAGCACGCCGATGATCATCGTCAGCGCAGCGATCACGAGGAGGAGCGTGCGGTTCGTCCCCGGGAACAGCAGCGTCTGCGTCCGCACGATCGCGTACACGCCGATCTTGGTCAGCAGCCCGGCGAACACTGCGGTGATCGGGCTGCGCGCCGTCGGATACGAGTCCGGCAGCCAGAAGAAGAGCGGGAACACGGCAGCCTTGAGACCGAACGCCACGAGGAGCAGCAGCTGCAAGCCGGTCCGCACACCCGTGTCGAGATGGGCGAGCCGGCCGGGCAGCTCGGCGAGGCTCAGCGTGCCCGTGGTCGCGTAGACCAACCCGACGGCCACCAGCAGCACCACGGACTCGATGGTGTTGATGACGACGTAGGTCGTGCCGGAGCGCACCTGTGATTCGTCGCCATCGAGCGTGAGCAAGACGTAGCTGGCCATCAGGATGATCTCGAACGAGACGAACAGGTGGAAGAGGTCGCCGGTCGAGAAGCCGGCGCCGATGCCGGCCGCGAGCACGAGGTACACCGGCTGGAAGATCGGCGATGCTGCGCTGGCGGATGCCTGTCCGACGGCGAACAGCAGCACGACGGCCAGGGTGAGCATGGCGATCACGAGCATGATCCCGGCGAACCGGTCGATCACGTAGCTGATCCCGATCGCCGGTGACCAGCCGCCGATGCGTGCCACGACCGGCCCGTGGCCGTCGGCGCGCGCGAGGAGCGCGATGCTCATCCCCAACGACCCGAGCAGCGCAACGAAGCTGATCGTCCGCTGCAGGCGCGGCGCTCGCATGGCGAGCATGCCGAAGGCGGCACCGATCAACGGGATGACGGTCGGAAGCGGCGCGAACCGGTTCACTGGTCCACGCTCGATGTCGTGCGCCGTGGCGCGGGTGGACCGTCGTCGCCGCTGAGCATCCGTTCGCGTTCGGCGCGTCGTGCGGCTTCGGTCATGCGGATCTCACGGCGACGCCGGGCGGCGATGCGACGGTCCTCGACGTCGTCTTCGACCTCGTCGTGGCCGTCCAGGGTCCAGCTGCGCCACGCCAGCGCGAGGAGGAACGCCTGCAGTGCGAACCCGATGACGATGGCCGTCAGCACGAGTGCCTGTGGGATCGGGTCGGTCGAGCCGGTGAGCTTGCCGACGATCGGCGGCACGCCCGGGCGGCTCCCGGCGACGATCAGGAGGAGGTTGACGCCGTTGCCGACGAGGCCGACGCCGACGATGATGCGCGTCAGGCTGCGGTTGAGCATCGAGTACGTGCCGGTGGCGAAGAGCACCCCGACCAGGACGACCAGGACGATGCTCACGCGGCGCTCTCCCGCGACGCGCCGCCGCCGTGCGTCCGCGACGCGAGGTTGCTCAGCACGAGGATCACGACGCCGATCACCAACACGTAGACGCCGAGGTCGAAGACCCCCGCGGTCACCAGCTTCACGTCACCGATGATCGGCAGGTGCACGTGGAAGATGCTGGTCTCGAGGAACTGGTTCCCGCCGACGAGCCCACCGATGCCGGAGCCGACCGCCAACAGGATCCCCGTGGCGATCAGCACCACCGGTGAGAGCCGGGCGATCGACGCCCGCTCCGTCGCCCCGCCGGCGAGCAGCCGGAAGACGAACGCCGCCCCGGCGATGAGACCTCCGGCGAAGCCGCCACCCGGCGCGTTGTGGCCGCGCAGCGTGACGTACACGGAAACGAGCAGGGTGACGTGGAAGATCATGCGGGTCACCTGTTCGAAGATCATCGACTCGGCGCCGATGTTGGCGAACTGGGTCGACTCGCCGAGTCCGCGACTGCGCCGCGATGCGTTGACGAGGTTGCCGACCCCCAGCGCGGCCACGCCGAACACCGTGATCTCGAACATCGTGTCGACACCGCGGAAGTCGACGATCGTCACGTTGACGACGTTGCGACCGCCGGCGTCGGGAAGCGAGAGCTCCTCGACGGCGTCGGTCACGTCGGTCGGCCGTGTGCCGCTGCCGGCAGCGAGCGTGAACCAGGCGACGCCGACGCCGACCAGCACCGAGATGCCGATGCGCAGGCCCTTCGGCGCCCACGTCGGCGCCGGCGTGAAGTCGCGTGGCAGGTGCCGCAGCACCAGCACGAAGGCGACGATCATCAGCGTCTCGATCATGAACTGGGTGAGGGCGAGATCGGGTGCGCCGTACATCAGGAAGATCACGGTCAACGCCTGGCCCACACCGCCGAGCAGCAGCACCGACACGAAGCGACGTCGAGCGGCGATGACGGCGACGGACATCACGATGCCGAGGCCGGCAACGCAGCCTTGGAGCACGGAGTCGGCGAGCACCGGGTGGCCGGCGTGGCCGCCGGCGCCCCGCGCCAGCGCGATGCCGACGACGATGATCACCACCGAGAACACGACCGCGACGTACACCGGCAACGACCCGCTCTGGGTGACGAGGGTGATGCGCCGCGCTCCGTCGAGCAGACCGGTGTAGGCCCGGTTGTAGGCGCGCTCGCCGGCGGTCGGCGTGACCGCACGCGCCGGGACTCGATGGAGCTGCCAGGCGATCAGCGCCCCAGCCACAACGATGACCACGGAGAGCAGCAGTGGGAGGTGCAGGCCCGGAACGATCGTCAGATGCACGTGCGCTGCGCTGCTCAACGACGCGGCTGCGACGTCCAACCGGTCGGCGAAGGCCGACGCACCTGCACCCGCCACGAGCGAGGCGATCGCCAGCGCGACGACCGGCCCGACCAACGATGCCCCGGGCACGTGGTGCACCGTGGCGTGCTCGCCGGAAGTCGAGGGCTTCGTCGAGAACAGGCCCCACCAGATCCGGATCGAGTAGGCCGCGGTCAAGGCCGAGCCGGCCACGACGAGGACGAGCGCGGTGATCGCCCAGTTCCCGTTCGCCTCGATGAGCGCGGCGACCGACGCTTCCTTCGCGGCGAAGCCGAGCAGCGGCGGGATGCCGATCATGGACAGCGTGCACAACGCGGCAGCGGTCGCCAGCAGCGGAATCCGGCGGCCGACGCCCGAGATCACCCGCAGGTCGCGGCTGCCCGTTGCGTGTTCCACCGCACCGATCGTGAGGAACAGCCCGGACTTGAAGATGGCGTGAGCGACGAGCAGCCCGACGCCGGCGGCTGTGGTCGCCTCGTCGCCGATGCCGAAGACGATGACGAGGAACCCGAGCTGCGACACGGTGCCGTACGCCAGCGCCTGCTTGGCGTCGGATCGTCGCAGCGCGGCGGCACCCCCGACCAACATCGTCGCCCCGCCGACGATGACGAGCACCGGCTGCCACCAGTCGAGCACCGCGAAGGTCGGGGCGAAGCGGGCGACGATGACGACGCCTGCCTTCACCATCGTCGCCGAGTGCAGGTAGGCGCTGACCGGCGTCGGCGCCGCCATGGCCCCCGGCAACCAGAAGTGGAACGGGAACTGCGCGGACTTGGTGAACGCGCCGACGAGCAGGAGGGCCGCGCCGATGCGCGCCGTGGTCGAGGTCGGCGCTGCGGCGATCACCCGTTGCAGGTCGGCGCTGCCCGCCTCGTGGACGAGGCACACCAGCCCACCGAGCATCGCCAACCCACCTGCGCCGGTGACGAGCAGTGCGCGCAGCGCTGCGGCGCGGGCGCCGGCAACCCGGTCGTCGAGCCCGATGAGGAGGAACGACACGACCGACGTCAGCTCCCAGAACGCGAACAGCGTCCAGACGTCATCGGCGACGACCAGCCCCAGCATCGCCCCGGCGAACAGGGTGAAGCAACCGGCGAAGCGGACCACCCTCGCCGATGGTCCCTCGTCAGCGAAGTAGCCCCACGCGTACACGAGCACGACGACGCCGATGCCGGTGACGAGCAGCGCCATCAACGTGGCGAACCCGTCCAGTCGGAACGACGCGGTGAGCGACAGGGACCGCACCCAACGGATGCGCGTCGACGGCGTCTCGCCGTCGAGGACCCCGGGCGTCGCAACGATCACGGCCACGAACGCCACGGCCAGGGGCGCGATGGCGAGCGCGAAGAGCCAGCGCCCCAGGCGCTTGCCGGCACCGAGCAGCACGGCTCCGGCAACGAGGTGGACCATGACGAGCCACGGCATCATCGGTCGGTCACCCTCGCCCGCTGCGGTCGAGCGCGATCGAGTGGGCTACTCGTCGGCGTCGAGGACCTGCTGCGCGACGGGGATCGCCGCCTCGCTCAGCATCCATCCGCGGCTGCGCACGGTGGTGATCGCATCGGGTCCGAGGAATCGTCGTAGCCCGACGAGCACGCCGTCGCAGCGCCGCTCGCTCAGGTTGGCCATCCCTGCCTGGCGGGCGAGCTCCCGGCGTCCGAGCACCCTGCCGCGATTGGCAACCAGGACGGACAGCACAGCCCGCTCCTGCTGGCCAAGACGCGCGAGGGGGCTTGCGTCGTGGCCTGGGGGTGCAGGAGCGGGGCTGGCCATTGACGGACACCGTAGGAACGCGACGTTTCACGACTGTTCGTCAGGTGTGAACGGCGTGTAACGGTGATGAACGGCGTGTGGGGCGGTTCGTTCGGACCACGCCGAGGACGGCGGACGCCGTCGTCGCAGCGTGGCGCTCGCGCAGCGTCTGCCAGCGAAGCGCCAGCTCAGACGGGATGATCGGCTGACGGATCCAGTCCTCGAGGGGACCGCAATCGACAGGCGGTGGCTCGTGCTCGCCGACGACGAGCACGCACGGCAGGCCGGCATCGCGCAGGCGGCTGCGACGGATGAACGCATCGGCGGGCAGCATCGTGGGTGTCTGCTCGACGTCGGGATCGGGCGGTGGTGAGACTGCGGTTCCGGCCGCAGCGACGGGGGTGTGCATCGCGGTACCTCCTGCGTGTGATGCGCCATGCGGCGCGCTGATCGATGGGTGCCGACGCGGTCGGCTCAGGCGATCAGTGCAGGAGGAGCGCGACTCGCGCCCGGACGTTCTCGACGGATGATGACAGCCGAGGCGACGATGGCGAGGACGACGAGGCCGAACGGCCACGCGTTCGCTTCGATCGGATCGGAAGCGATCGCGGACGCGACGTTGTTGACCCGACTCGCGGCAACTGCCGTTTGGACGGTGGCCAGCGTGACGTGCGTGAGGTGCTTCGTCGAATCCGTGTCGTTGCGCTGCTGCGTCGCCGGCGTTCCGAGGTCGCCTCGGAACGCGCCGTCGGCCCCGCCGATGAGGGCGAACGCGGCCAGCGCGATCGCCAGCGCCCACGCCGCGCGGTGGATCACGCGATTCGCTCGAGATCCACCGGCGGAGGTCATCGACGGCCGTCGTCGAGGAAGATCACGAAGCCGCGGTTGCGGGCAGCGCGAATGCACAGGTTCATGCCGGACAGGCGGCGGCGCAGCCGGTAGACCACGGCGTCGAGTGCGTGACTTCCCAGTTGATCGCCGCCGGAGGCGAGCTTCGTCGACAGGTCGTCGCGGGCCACGACCTCGCCGACCCGTTCGAGGAGCGCCGCGGCGACGATCGCCTCGCTGGCGCTCAGCACGACCGTGTCGCCACCACGGTGCAGCACCCGGTTGGCATCGATCAGCGGACGTTCGCCTTGCAGACCCAGCGTGTGGCGGCGCAGCCGATCGGCGCGGGCCCACACGTCGCGCTCGTCGGCCGGCAGCCGCACCCAGTCCTCGTCGACGCCGATGGAGAGCGGTAGGTCGCTGTCGGCGGCCACGAGCAACAGGCGCGGGATGCCGGCGCGGGCAAGGCGGTCGCGCAGGACCTGATCGCGCGGCCAGTGGACGAGCTCGACGCCGACCGCGACGGCCACTGCGAATTCGTCCATCGGGAATTCGTCCATCGGATCGCGAATCTACGGACGGGACTGGACCGCTGTCACCGGCGAAACATGCTCTTCACATGCCACACTGAGGCGTGGCAGGTACTCCGATCCTGGATGGCGCGTTCATCCGCAAGTCGCGCGCCGAGCTGGTCGATCGGGCCGACTTCGCCGGCCCTGGGTTGGCTCGCCGGCTCGCCGATCAGATGGACGGCTGGTTCGCCGCGCTGGGTTCCACGCTGCCGACGGGTTGGTCGCTCGTCGCGACCGGTGGGTACGCCGCCGGGTTCCTCTGCCCGGGCAGCGACGTAGACGTCGCGCTGCTGCACCCGCCCAAGGCGCGTGCCGACGAGGTGCGTGCCGCCGCCGAGAAGATCTGGTACCCGCTGTGGGATGCCGCCATCAAGCTCAGTCCGTCGACGCACACGGTGGGGTCGATGCTCTCCCTGGCGTCGGGCGACCTCGTCACGGCGACGTCGGTCATGCGGATGCGCTTGCTGGCCGGTGAACCGACCGACCTCGTCGACCTGCGCACCCGTGCACGAGACGACTGGCAGCGACGTTCGAAGCACTGGCTCACGCAGCTGCGCGAAGCCACCTACGAGCGCTGGGATCGCCACGGTCCGGTGGCCGCGCTGCTCGAACCCGATCTGAAGGACGGCTTCGGTGGCCTGCGCGACCACGACGCCGTGCGCTGGGCCATGCTCACCCGCCGCACCGAGGTGGAGACGGCGCTCGACGTGCCGATCGAGGAGCTGGCTTCGTCGGCGGAGCACCTGCTGGCCGTTCGGTGCGAGCTGCACCGGTTGACGTCGAAGACGTCGAACGTCGTGCTGCTGCAAGACCAGGACGCGCTGGCGGAATCGATGGGCTACGCCGATGCCGACGTGCTGATGTCGCGCCTGTCCGCTGCTGCTCACGCCATCGAGTGGTCAGCCGAGCGGTTCTGGTGGCGCATCGAGCGCACGCTCGGCAAGCGCGCCGTTCCCCGTCCCGTCGATCTCGCTCGCGGCATCCGCCTCGTCGACGGCGAGGTCGATCTGCAACTGGCCTCCGCCGACATCGATCAGTCGCTGACGTTCCGCGTCGCCGATGCCGCGGCCCGATCCGACGCGCCGATCAGCAGACGAACGCTGTTGACGTTGGCCGGTGCGCCGACGACCGAGGGCGAGCAGTGGAGCCAGCTCACCCGGCACGCGTTCGTCAGCCTGCTCGGGTCCGGTCCGCAGCTGGTGCAGGCCGTCGACGCGCTGGAACGCTACGAGCTGTTCAGCCGGCTGCTGCCCGAGTGGCGCCACGTGCGCAGCCGGCCGCAGCGCAACGCGTTCCACAAGTACACCGTCGATCGGCACCTGCTGCAGACGGTGGTCAACGCCGGCGAGTTCGTTCGCTCCGTCTCCCGCCCCGACCTGTTGCTCGTCGGCGCGTTGCTGCACGACATCGGCAAGGGCCGTGACGAGGACCACACGACGCTCGGCGTGCGTCTCGTCGACACGATCTGCCCGCGCATGGGCTTCGATGCCGACGACACGGCCGTCGTCCGCGCGCTGGTCGACCACCACCTGCTCCTGGCCGAGACGGCGACGCGCCGCGACCTGAGCGATCCGCGCACGGCGGAGAACGTCGCAGCGCTGGTCGGCGACCCGCTCGTGCTCGAGCTGCTGAACGCGCTCACCGAGTCCGACAGCAAGGCCACCGGGCCGTCCGCCTGGTCGTCGTGGAAGGCCTCGTTGATCGCCGAGCTCGTCGATTCCGTCGCCCGTCAGCTGGCCGGTCAGCCTCGCCGCGTGCAGAGCTCGATCCTCGGGGCGGGCGCGCACGGGCTGGTGGACGCCGTGCGCTCCGATGGTGGGCTGCACTTCCACCACGAGCAGGAGGGCTCCTTCGACGTCTGGACCGTGGCCACGGTCGACCGGCACGGGCTGTTCGCGCGCATCGCCGGTGCGCTCGCCGTGCACGGCGTGCAAGTCGTCAGCGCCGACGTGTCGACGAGCATCGACGGCATCGCCGTCGACCAGTTCCGAGTGCTCGGCCCCAACGGCGTGCCGATCGATCTCACCAAGGTCGAGCGCGATCTGCGGGGCATGCTGAACGGCACGGTGGACCTCGGCGAGAAGCTGGCCCAACGCATCCGCGTCTACGGGCGCTCTGCGCGACGGGTCAGTGCCGCGGCGCCGCCGCGCCTGGAGGTGCACATCAGCAACGACGAATCGGCGTCGACGACGGTGGTCGACGTTCGCGCTCCAGACGGAGTTGCCGTGCTGCATCGCCTGGCCGCTGCGCTCGCGCAACGCGACCTCGAGATCCGTTCGGCCAAGGTGGCCACGCTCGGCCACGAGGTCGTCGACGTGTTCTACGTGCAGCGGTCGCCGGACGGAGTGGGCTCGCTGCAGATCCCCGACGACGAGCACGCCGCGCTTCGCGAGCACCTCAGCAACGCGCTCGCCGACACCTGACGCGAAACGAGGGCCCGGTCGAGCACCGGACCCTCGTTCGACGACTGGAGGTTCGAGGGGTCCTAGAGCGCGTCGGTGCCCTGTTCGCCGGTGCGCACGCGCACGAGGCTGCCGACGCTCGTGGTCCACACCTTGCCGTCGCCGATCTTGCCGGTCTTGGCCGCCTCGACGATGGCCGAGACGACACGGTCGGTGGCTTCGGACGAGGCGAGCACCTCGAGCTTCAGCTTCGGCACGAAGTCGATCGTGTACTCCGAGCCGCGAAAGCTCTCCGTCTTGCCGCGCTGGCGGCCGAAGCCGCGCACCTCGGTGACGGTGACGCCCTCGATGCCGGCGCCCAGGAGGGCTTCCTTCACGGCGTCGAGCTGGTGCGGCTTGATGATGGCGGTGATGAGATCGATCACGATCAGATGCCCTTCCCCATGTAAGCGGCCTCAGGGTGGTAGGCCGGTGAACCGTGCTCGTGGATGTCGATGCCTTCGAGCTCACCCTCCTCGGAGACGCGCAACGTCTTGGTCGCCTTCACGCCATACATCAGCGCCAGACCGACCAGGAACGCCGTGCCGCCGACGGCGATGTTGCCGTAGACCTGGATCCACAGCTGCTTGACGCCGCCGCCCCAGAACAGGCCCTTGACGTGCCCGAGGCCGTCGAAGGTGCCGGTGGCGAAGAGCCCGACGCTCCAGGTGCCCCAGATGCCGCACAGACCGTGGACGGCGACGGCACCGATGGGGTCGTCGATGCGGAGGTGCTCGATCAGGTCGATGCCGTAGACCACGACCACGCCACCGACGAGACCGATGATGATCGCTCCTGTCGAGTTGACCCAGTAGCACGGCGCAGTGATCGCCACGAGACCACCGAGGAAGCCGTTGACGGTGATGCCGAGGTCCCACTTCTTGATCCGCGGGTAGACGAGGAACAGTGCGGACAGACCTCCGGCGGCCGCGGCGAGCGTCGTGTTCGTCGCCACACGCCCGGCATCGACGGAGTTGGACCCGACGATCGCAAGGGTGCTGCCGGGGTTGAAGCCGTACCAGCCGAACCAGAGGATGACGCCGCCGATGGACGCGATCGTGAGGTCGTGACCCGGCGGCAGGCCACCGCCGTCACGCTTGAACTTCCTGCCGAGGCGAGGGCCGAGCACGATCGCCCCGGCGAGGGCGATGAAGCCGCCCATGGTGTGCACCACGGTCGAGCCGGCGAAGTCGCGGAAGAAGTCCTTGCCGTCGTTGATCGTCTCCAACCAGCCGCCCGGACCCCACACCCAGTGACCGAGGATCGGGTAGATGAAGCCGCTGACGCCGATGCTGTAGAGCAGGTCGCCCTTGAACCCGGTGCGGCCGACCATGGCGCCGGAGGTGATGGTCGAGCACGTGTCGGCGAAGGCGAACTGGAACAGGAAGAACGCCATGAAGGCCACGCTGCCGCCGCCGAACGTCGCCGGGGCGCCGTTGAGGAAGAAGAACGTGTGGCCGATGAACTTGTTGCCGACGCCGAACATGAAGGCGAAGCCGAACGCCCAGAACAACAGGGCGCACAGGCAGGTGTCGACGATGCACTCGACGAGGATGTTGACGGCCTCACGGGTGCGGGCGAAGCCGGCCTCGAGCATCATGAACCCGGCCTGCATGAAGAAGACGAGGAAGGCGGCGACGAGCACCCACATCGTGTTCGCGCCGTTGACGACGTCGGTGATCGTCTCGTCGGCGCGGCCCGGTGCTGCGGCATGGACGACGTGGCCCATGATCCACGGCCCGACGGCCAGGATGATCCCAAACGTCAGCACCAGTCCGAGCATCTTGCCGGCCAGGAAGGTGACGAAGAACTTCTGTCGTTCTCGGTCCCGCAACCGCTCCCGCAGGGGAGCCTTCAGGGTCAGTGTGTTCAACGGTGTCCCTCCGCTTTCATGTGGCCGCTTCAACCGGCGATGTCCACCCCAGGGCGAGGTCGACGGGCGAAACGTAGGAAGTCGCGATTTCCGGATCGTCTCGGCATTGTTAACAAACGATGTACTCGAAACAGATTCGATAGTTCCTAAAGATGGGGGTTGACATAGTTTCGTTGATTTGTCACGGGAAGATGTCCGGGCGGCTCCGGCTGGCGCGGACTTGACCCACGGGTCAATACTGTTGACATGGACCTGAGCTACCCCACCGACGCCGAGGCGTTCCGCGCCGAGATCCGCACCTGGCTGGAGGACAACCTGCCCGCCGGCTGGGGCGCCGAGGGCTTCGAGATGGACCCCGAGGACCGCAAGGCGTTCAACGAGACGTGGCCGCGCAAGCTGTACGAGGGCGGATGGATCTGCGCCACCTGGCCGAAGGAGTACGGCGGCAAGGGACTCACGACGATGGAAGGGGTCGTGCTCAGCGAGGAGTTCGCCCGGGTCAAGGCGCCGCTGCGCGCCGACTTCTTCGGTGACACGCTCGTCGGCCCGACCATCCTCCAGTGGGGCAGCGAGGAGCAGAAGCGCGAGTTCCTGCCGAAGATCCTCCGCGGTGAGACGCGTTGGTGCCAGGGGTTCAGCGAGCCGAACTCGGGTTCCGACCTCGCCTCACTGAAGACCACGGCCGTCCTCGACGGCGACGAGTGGGTCATCAACGGACAGAAGGTCTGGACCACCCAGGCCCACCACGCCGACTACTGCTTCCTGCTCACCCGCACCGATCCCGACGCGCCCAAGCACAAGGGCATCTCGTACCTGCTCGTGCCGATGCGTCAACCCGGCGTCGAGGTTCGCGGCATCACCCAGCCCGACGGCACCGCCGAGTTCTGCGAGGTCTTCTTCACCGATGCCCGGTGCCCGAAGGACAACGTCGTCGGTGGCGTCAACAACGGCTGGAAGGTCACCAACTCCACGCTCGCCTTCGAACGCGGGATGAGCGCCACCACCGGCTACCGCCGGTTCGAGGACGAGCTCAAGCTGATGCTCGCCGCCGCCACCGAGAACGGCGCGATCCACGATCCGCTGATCCGCCAGCGCCTCGTCGAGTACTACACGAAGATCCAGATCCTGCGCATCAACGGGTTGCGCTCGCTGTCGGCGACGCTCTCCGGCTCACGCGACCTCGGGGTCGCCGCGCTCGGTGCGACGAACAAGATGTTCTGGAGCGAGATGCACAAGGCAGCGATGGAGCTGGCCCTCGACATCAACGGCGCGTCGTCGATGCTCGTCGACACCGGTGCGGCCGTCGGCTCGTGGCCGGGCACGGCGCGCGACAAGCGTCGCCCGGGTTACCCGGTCAGCCCGATGATGAGCTCGTTCTTCTTCAGCCGCAGCGAGACGATCTGGGGTGGCACGAGCCAGATCCAACGGAACATCGTCGGCGAGCGAGTGCTCGGCCTGCCGAAGGAACCGCAGGTCGGGTAGCAGGGCGCCGCAGGTCGGTGAGCCCGGGCAACGTCGGGCGGTGCGCCAGTTCACCGACGTGTCATCATCTCGGCATGTTGCTGACACGTCGCCGACCCAGTGTTGGTCGATGAACATGGCTGACGTGCGGATCGCGACCGGTGCGTGGGACGAGCTCTACGACCAGGGCGGTGCGCCACGACCGGCGGCAGCGGAGCTGGCCGAGCACCTCGAGTCGCTCGGGTTGAGCGAGCTGCAGGAGCGTCAGGACCTCGCCGAGCTCGACATCCTGGCGATGGGCATCACCTTCACCGTCTACAGCGACGGTCGTGGCATCGATCGCGCCTGGCCGTTCGACATCATCCCGCGGATCATCGCTGCCGAAGAGTGGCGACGGATCGAACGTGGTCTCGTGCAGCGGCTCACGGCGATCAACCGGTTCATCGACGACCTGTACCACGACCAGAAGATCGTCGCCGACGGGGTGTTCCCGGCCGAGCTGCTGGAGCACTCGGTGAACTTCCGTGCGGAGTGCCGCGGTGCATCGCCCAAGCACGGCGTGTGGGCGCACATCTCCGGCAGCGACCTGGTCCGCGACGGTGACGGCACGATGTACGTGCTCGAGGACAACCTGCGCGTGCCGTCCGGCGTGAGCTACGTGCTCGAGAACCGGGCGGTGTCGAAGCGGGCGTTCGCCGATCTGTTCGCCAAGCAGAGCATCCTGCCGGTCGACGCGTACACCGATGAGCTGAACCGGATGCTCGCATCGATCGCGCCGGATGGCGTCGACGACCCGACCATCGCCGTGCTGACGCCAGGGATCTACAACAGCGCCTACTTCGAGCACTCCTTCCTCGCCCAGCGCATCGGTGCCGCCTTGGTGGAGGGCGCCGATCTGGTGGTGAGCGACGACGACTGCGTCTACATGCGCACGATCAGCGGCCTCGAGCGGGTGCACGTGATCTATCGCCGCGTCGACGACGCGTTCCTCGACCCCGAGGTGTTCCGAGCCGACAGCACGCTCGGGGTGCCGGGGCTGATGCGCGCGTGGCACGCCGGCAACGTGGCGATCGCCAACGCTCCGGGCGCCGGCGTCGCCGACGACAAGGTGGTCTACGCGTGGGTCCCCGACATCATCCGCTACTACACCGGCGAGGAGCCGCTGCTCCCCAACGTGCCGACGTACCGGTGCGTGTACCCGGAGGAGTGCCAGTTCGTCATCGACAACATCGGTGATCTCGTCGTCAAGCCGGCCAACGAGAGCGGCGGGTACGGGTTGCTCATCGGCAACCGCGCGACGCGCAGCGAACTGGACGCGCACATCGCTCTCATCGAGGCCGATCCACGCAACTGGGTCGCCCAGCCGATCCTCGCGCTCAGCACCGCTCCGACGTTGTGCGACGGTCAGATCGAGCCGCGCCACGTCGACCTGCGTCCGTTCATCCTGAGCGGAGCGAGCAGCTACGTCAGTGCCGGTGGCCTGACGCGCGTGGCGTTGCGTCGAGGCTCGCTCATCGTCAACTCCTCACAGGGCGGCGGCAGCAAGGACACCTGGATCGTCGAAGCATGATGCCGTCATGATGCTCCTGTCGCGCGTGGCGACGAACCTGTACTGGGCCGCTCGCTACCTCGAGCGCGCCGAGGACACGGCTCGGGTCGTGCGCACCTACACCGAGATGATGGTCGACCTGCCGACGAGCGTGTCGTCGTCGTGGGAGCCGCTGCTCTCGGTGGTCGGCAGCCGCACCGCCTTCGACGCGTCGCACGCACGGGTGCAGGAGGACGACGTCGTGCGCTACCTCGTCGCCGATCTCGCCAACCCTGCGTCGGTCGTTGCCAGCGTTGCCGCCGCTCGCGAGAACCTGCGCACGACGCGCGAGGTGTTCCCGCGTGAAGCGTGGCAGGCGGTCAACGACCTCCACCTCTACGCCGGCAGCAACGGCGAGGCGGGGGTGAACCGGCGCAGCCGCGCTCGCTTCCTGAATCGCGTGATCGCCGACTGCCAGCAGTTCGACGGGGTGCTCGCCTCGACGATGTCGCGCGACGCCGCCTACGAGTTCTGGCGCCTCGGTGAGGCGATCGAGCGCGCCGACATGACGACGCGGGTGCTCGGCGTCCGAGCAGCGACGCTCCTGGCAGCGCCGGCCGACGTCGACGACCACGACGAGGTGCAGTGGATGGGAGTGCTTCGCTCGCTCAGCGCGATGCAGATGTACCACCGCGCCGTCCGCGGGCCCATCGACGGCAAGGCGGCAGTGGAGTTCCTGCTGTTCGACCTGGAGTTCCCGCGGTCGGTGGCCCGGTGCGCGCAGCGTTCTCGCGAAGCGTTGCGACGGCTGCCCAACTGCGAGCGCACGCTGCCGGCCGTCGACGTCATCGACGAGGTGCTGGCGACGTTGCCGACGGATGCCGGCGACGGCGCAGCACTGGACGCGGCGATGGACCGGGTGCAGGTCGCGCTCGCCTCGCTGAGCGACGACATCACCACAGCGTTCACCGCCGGCGGGGCTTGAGCGGTACCGCCCCGTGATCCTCGACACCCATCGCTACCCGCACGACCCGGACCGCTTCGACGACGCCGTCGACGCGGTGGGCGACGTCCGCCCGTCATGGAGCGGGCTGGAGCGCGCGCTCGGGACGATGGAGACAGCGTCGTTGCTCGAGCGTCAGCGGCAGGCCGATCGTCTGCTGGACGCCGAGGGCGCCGGCCACCTCGTGCACGAGCTTCGGCTGGATCGTCGCGGTGCGCAGCGCGAGGGCAGTGCGTCTTCGCGGCGCGCTCAGCCCGAGCGGTACGCGGAGAGCAGCCCGTGGCGGCTCGATCCGCTCCCGTTGGTCATCGACGCCGGCGACTTCGCCGTGCTCGCCCAAGGGCTGGTGCAGCGCATGCGACTGTTCGAGCTGCTGCTCGCCGACCTCTACGGACCACGGTCGTTGATGGCGTCGGGCGTCGTGCCGAGCGCAACGGTGGTGGGCAGTCGAGCGTTCCGGTTCACGACGTGCGCTGCGCCGGCGCCCAAGCGCTGGTTGGTCAACATGGCCATCGATCTGGCACGAGACGCGTCCGGCCGCTGGCACGTCGTGCAGGACCTGACCGACGCCCCGAGCGGGTTGGGCTACACGTTCCTGAACCGGAGCGTCGTCTCGCGGCTGCTCCCCGATGCGGTTCGATCGGCCGGCGTCGCGCCGGTTCACGATCACGCCGACGTGCTTCGACGCGCGCTCACCGCCAGTGCGCCGTCGGGGCGCCGCAGCCCGCGCTGCGTCGTGCTGTCCGGCGGGCCGGCGCACCCGAGCTACATCGAGCACTCGTACCTCGCCACGCAGCTCGGCTACCACCTCGCCGAAGGTGCCGACGTCGTCATGCGCCAGGGTCGCCTGTGGCTGCGCGCGCTGGACGGCCTGGAACCGCTCGACGTCGTCTACCGACGGATCGAAGACGCACTGCTCGACCCGCTCGAGCCCGACACGCGAGGTGCCAACGGCGTCCCCGGCATCGTGTGGGGCGCGTGGCGCGGCGGACTGACGGTTGCCAACGCCTACGGCAGCGGCCTCGTCGAGGAACAGGACCTGTGGCCGCACCTGGCCGACGCGTGCGCGCAGTTGCTCGGCGAGCCGTTGCGACTGCCGATGCTGCCGCGCGGTGCGGTGCTGGCGACGACGCCGGTGTTCACCCCGTTGCGCGCGACCTCGATGACACCAGCGTCCGTCGTCGTGCGCTTGCAGGCCGTTGCCGGCCCGGACGGGATCGTCGTCATGCCCGGTGGCGCGGCTCGCGTGCTGGCGCCGACGGACGACCCCCGGCATCCGACGGCCGAGCTGGTCAAGGACGTCTGGGTGCTCGGTGGCAGCACGACGTCGCGCCTGCCGCTGCGCATCAACCCGCCGCCGCAGGTCGACTTCGGCACGTCGGTGTCCAAGCGCGCTGCCGATTCGCTGTACTGGCTCGGCAGGGCCGCTGAACGCGCCGAGGTGGCGGCGCGCGCGGCACGTGTGGTCAGCGGACAGCTCGACCAGGATCCTGCGCTGCTCGTCGGCGACGGGGGCTACGCGTTGGGGATCATCGCCCTGCTCCGCGCGGCGCAGGCGCGACCGGTGCACGCCGACGTCGATGCGGACGCATCGCTGCCACTGGCGGAGCGCGTCACCAACGAGCTGCGCGCGACCTCGGAAGCCGCCGCGGCCCACGTCGGCGCCCTCGTCAACGAAGCGATGTCGGTGCGCGAGTACCTGTCGACGATGATGGGCCGGGTGCTCGGACGGCTGACCCGCGTTCGAGCCGACCTGCTCGCGCACACCGGTGGCGACGACCTGGACGTGATGCTCGTCGACCTGGCCGCGCTGTCCGGGCTGGCGATGGAGAGCACCGTGCGCGGCCCGGCGTGGCGGTTCCTCGACCTCGGGCGGCGGATCGAGCGTGCGCTGGCGGTCCTCGGCACCGTGGAGGCGTCGCTGGGCCGGGTGACCGATCCGTTCGTCCTGCAGCCGCTCGCCGAGGCGGTGCTCTCGTCGAACGAGAGCCTGGTCGCGTTCCGCCGCCGGTACCGCAGCGACGTCGATCTCGATGCCGTGCTCGATCTGTTGATCCATGACGACGGCAACCCGCGCAGCCTCGCCTTCCAGCTCGACCGCGTGCGTGAGCACGTCGCCGCACTGGGCTGGCACGAGGGTGTCGAGCTGGTCCACCGGGCCAGCACCGGCATGCTCACCCCGCCCGGCGACGCCGTCGTCTCCGGACGGCGCAGCGCGCTGGACTCGTTGGTGCTGCAGACGAGGGCCCCGCTCCTCGAGCTCGGTGACGCCGTGGTCCGCCGCTGGTTCGCCGATCCGGTGAACCCGATGATGGTGCGCGGCCGAACGTGACCGTCTACCGCACGATCCACCGCACGACGTACACGTACGGCGTTCCCATGGCCGACGGCTTCACCGTCGCTCACCTCCTGCCGCGCAGCACACCGGCGCAGCGCGTCATCTCGGCCGAGGTCGTCGTCACGCCTGCCCCCGACGAGTTCGAGGAGACGCTCGACGCGTTCGGCAACCGCGTGGTGCACTTCGCCGTGCACGAGCCGCACGCGACGCTCGACGTCGTCGCCGAGAGCGAGGTGGAGATCACCCCGCCGAGCGACCTGCCCGCCGGACCCGCGTGCGGTGTCGTCATCGACGCCGTGGCCCGAGCACGAGGCGCGTTGGCGCTCGACGTCGGTCCGTTCGCAGCGCCCTCGGTGATGGCGCCGGCGGTTCCGGCCCTCGATTCGATCACCGGCGGCATCCACCTCGACCGTCCCATCGTCGACGCGGTTCGCGAGCTGTGCACGACGATCTACGAGCAGTTCACCTTCGACCCCGGGTTCACCGACATCGCCACACCGATCGCCGACGTGCTCGCTGCTCGCCGTGGGGTGTGCCAGGACTTCGCCCACGTCGCCGTCGCCGCGTTGCGGTCGAAAGGGTTGGCCGCTCGGTACGTCAGCGGGTACATCGAGACGTCGCCGCCGCCCGGACAGCCGAAGCTCGTGGGTGCCGATGCCTCCCACGCGTGGTGCTCCGTGTGGGTGCCGCAGATCGGCTGGCTCGACCTCGATCCGACGAACGACCAGCTGCCGCCGCGCCGGCACGTCACCGTCGGTTGGGGCCGCGACTACCGCGACGTCGCGCCGGTGCGCGGCGTCGTCATCGGGCCGTCCACCGAGCAGACGCTGGACGTGTCCGTGGATGTCACACGCATCGGTTGAGGGATCGCCGAGGTCGTCGGCCAGACTTGCGACGTGGCTGAGCAGGACGGCGAAGAACGGCTGATCACCAAGCCGTTCGTCATCGTCACCGCCACGACGTTCGTCTTCTTCCTCTACGTCGGTGTGCTCGTGCCGACGATGCCGAGGCTGATCCACGACCGGCTCGGCGGCGGCAACTTCGACGTCGGGCTCAACCTGGCCGCGTTCAGCATCGCGGCGATCGTGGCCCGCCCGGCACTGGGCAAGTTCGGTGATCGACACGGTCTGCGGATGATGATGACTTGCGGGTCGGGCCTGGCGGCGGTCGCCGCCGGCTCGATGGCGCTCGTGATGAACCGCTGGGGCATCCTGCCGCTGCGAGCGCTGCAGGGCGTCGGCGAGGCGGCGATGTTCGTCGGCGGCGCGACGATGATCAACGGGTTCGCCCCACCGCACCGTCGCGCCGAAGCCGCCAGCTACTTCAGCGTCGCCATCTTCGGCGGTCTCGGCGTCGGCCCGATCATCGGTGAGACCGTCGTCGGTGACGGCACCAGCCACTTCGCCGCCGGCCTGCTGATCGCAGCGTCGTTCACCGCGTTGGCGTGCGTGCTCACCCGCTTCGCCCCGCTCGGCATGCACGTCGACGACGACGAGCCCAGCCTCGACGCGTCCGGCGTTCCCATCCGTCGTCCGCACTTCCACCCAGGCGCGTTCCGCACCGGCGCGGTGCTCGCCGCGGTCATGGCCGGCTTCGCCACGTTCAACGCGTTCATGCCGTTGTACGCGCGAGACATCGGCCTCAGCGGTTCGCAGTGGGTGTTCACGACCTACAGCATCGCCTGCCTCGTCATCCGCATCGCTGCGGCGAAGGTTCCGGAACGGATCGGCCTCGTGCGCGCCACGGCCTTCGCGATCTGCAACGTGGCGGCGGCCCTGTTCGTCTTCGCCGCCTCGCCGACGACCGTCGGGGTCTTCAGCGGTGTCGTCTTCCTGGCCATCGGGATGTCGTTCCTCTACCCGTCGCTGATGGCCATGACCGTCAACGGCGTTCCGGAGCGCGAGCGCGTGCGCGTCATCGCCACGTTCACGATGTTCTTCGAGGTCGGTACTGCGGCGGGCGGGATCGCGTTCGGTGGCGTCGCGCAGCTCACCTCGCGGCGCGGCGGGTTCTTCGCCGGCGGCCTGAGCGCGGTCCTGGCGCTCTGGGTGCTCTGGCGAGTGCTGCGTCCGACCTTGCAGCGGGCGCCTGCTGCGGCAGACGTGCCCGTCGGGGCCTGCGCCACCACCTGACGGCTCCGTCCGAAACCCGCCAGTCGTCTGCTCGCCGACCGGGCATGCTGGTGCCGTGATGCTCGACGACGACCAGTGCTACCGAGCGGCCGAGAGCCGGGACAGCCGCTTCGACGGTTGCTTCGTGACGGCAGTCCGCACCACCGGCATCTACTGCCGTCCGAGCTGTCCGGCCATCACGCCGAAGCGGACCAACGTCGAGTTCTTCCTCACCGCGGCCGCTGCGCAGCAGCACGGGTACCGCGCCTGCAAGCGGTGCCGGCCGGATGCCTCGCCCGGTTCGCCGGAGTGGAACGTGCGTGCCGACGTCGTCGGGCGGGCGATGCGGTTGATCGCCGACGGGCTGGTCGACCGCGAAGGCGTCGCCGGTCTGGCGAACCGCCTGGGCTACAGCGATCGCCAGGTGCACCGACTGTTGACGGGAGAGGTCGGCGCCGGCCCGCTTGCGCTCGCTCGTGCGCAACGGGCGCAGACCGCCCGAGTGCTGATCGAGACCACCGCGATGCCGATCACCGACGTCGCCTTCGCCGCCGGGTTCGCCAGCGTGCGGCAGTTCAACGACACGATCCGCGAGGTCTTCGCCTCGTCGCCGACGGAGCTGCGCAGCTCGCGGCGGGGCACCGGCGCCAAGCCGGTCGTCACCGGCCCGCTCGTCGTCCGGCTCGCCTACCGGCCGCCGTTCGATGCTGCGGCCATCCTCGAGTTCCTCGGCACGCGTGCGGTGCCCGGCGTCGAGACGTGGGACGGCATCACCTATCGCCGGTCGCTGCGCCTGAACCACGGTGCGGGAGTGGTCGGCCTCACGCCCGGCGACGGCGCCGTGCTGTGCACGTTGCACCTCGACGAGCTCGCCGACGCGCAGGCCGCGGTGCAGCGCTGTCGTCGGTTGCTCGACCTCGACACCGACCCGCTGCGGATCGACGAGCACCTCGCCGCGGATCCCGTGCTCGCTCCGCTCGTGGCCAAGCGCCCTGGGTTGCGCAGCCCCGGTCATCCCGACGGAGGGGAGCTGATCACCCGTGCGGTGCTCGGCCAACAGGTCTCCGTGCGCGGGGCGCGGACGCTGGCCACACGGATCGTCGGCGCGGCCGGCGAACCGTTGCGGACGCCGATCGAGGGCGTCACCCACCTGTTCCCGTCGACCTCGGCGATCGCCGCGATGCGTCCGGAGGACTTCGCCATGCCTCGAGCGCGCGGCGTCGCGCTGATCAACGCCAACGCCGCGCTGGCCAACGGTGAGATCGTCATCGACCCGGGCAGCGATCGCGAGCGAACCGCCGCGGCGCTCGTCGCGCTGCCGGGGATCGGCGCCTGGACCGCCGGGTACGTGGCGATGCGCGCGCTGGGCGATCCTGACGTGTTCCTGCCCACCGACATCGGCGTCCGCAACGCGCTCCAGCTGCTGGGCGTCGACGGCGGGCCGAAGTCGGCGGCGGCCCTGTCGGCGCGGTGGGGCCCGTGGCGCTCGTACGCGCTGCACCACCTGTGGGCGGTGCTCTCGCAATGAACGATCGAACGACCCTGGAAGTGGAGACCATGAACGAAGATGCTCAGACCGAACTCGCGATCCGTGTGATCGACACCCCTGTCGGCGAGCTGTCGCTGTACGCCAGCCGGCGCGGGCTGCGGGCCGTGCTGTGGCACGGCGAGCTCGCCGATCCCTCGCTGCTCGGCGGCACGGTCGACCCGAACGCGACCTCGCCGTTCCTCGACGTCGCCGAGGCACAGCTGACCGAGTACTTCGACGGGCGTCGTCAGGAGTTCGACGTCCAGCTCGACCCCGTGGGCAGCCCGTTCCAGCAGACCGTCTGGCAGGTGCTACGCGAGATCCCGTTCGGCGAGACGATCACCTACGGCGAGCAGGCCCGCCGGCTCGGCGACCCGAACAAGGCGCGTGCGGTCGGCGCGGCCAACGGTCGGAACCCGATCCCGATCATCGTGCCCTGCCATCGCGTCATCGGTTCCAACGGCAAGCTCACCGGCTTCGCCGGCGGCCTGGAGAACAAGGCCTGGCTGCTGACCCACGAGTTCACCCACCGCTGACCCCTCGTACCCGGTCGGCTTCGTCCGAGTATCGGGCGCGCGGTGAGCGCGCGTTGAGTACTCGGTCGGGTTTGGTCCGAGTATCGGGCGCGCGGTGACCGCGCGTTCAGTACTCGGAGCGGCTTGGCGTCGGTCGGGTCAGACGCGGTTTCGGGCGCGGGCGATCTGCCCTCGACGCTTGGCGGCTTCCGCCTGCTTGTGCTCCTTGAGGGCGCGGCGCTTGGCCTTCACGTCGTCGTCGGCCTGCGGTGCCGGGAGCACCTCGACCGGCTGCGGTTCCACCGGCGGCAGCGCCAACGTCTCGTCGTGCTTGAGGACGCGGGTGAGCATCTCCGACGCCGCCGCTTCGCCGGCGATCGACGCAGCCAGCATCAACCGGACGGCCGGAAGGCCGTGCGTCTCGATGAGCGCAGGCGTGACCTCGAGCAGCTGCTCTTCGGTCGGGTTCTCCGAGTGATCGCCGAGCGCGGTGATGCAATCGGCCAGGCACGGGTCGGTGAGGACGGTGGAGATCTGCTCCAGCGCGCCGTTCATCCGGCCACGGGCCGCGGCGGCACGGACGGCCAGCGTGCGCGCCGCAGGGTCGTCGAATCCGCCTTCGCGGGCACCCGCCAGCTTGTCGAGGGCGTCGCGGTGGTCGTCGGGCAACGAGGCCACCAGCGCTTCGATCTCGGGGTCGGTGAAGGCCGCAATGGCCCGGTCGAGCAGGGAGAGCGCCTGCAGTCGTGTCTTCAGCTGGCTCATGAGGCTCCGAGGCTATCGAGCCGATCGTCAGCGCGTGGCGAGGGGGAGCTGGACCGCCGACTGCACATCGGTCATCAGTACGCCGAGCGCGTGGAAGAAGGGCTCGGTCTCGTCGAAGGCGACCGCCGTGCTGTCGAAGACGCCGTCGCCGCTGACGCCGGACACGGTGACCGTCGTGTCGACCCCGTCGAGGCAGGCCTGGCACGAGCCGGGCTGCAGCCGCGACCGCAGCGCCTCGAGGTCGACGTCCTTGATCGCGTCGAGCCAGGCGCTGACGAGGCCGGCGGGAACGGTGCCGGTCACGCCGTCCAGCTCGGGATGGCCGGTTCGGATCACCTCGACGCTGCCATCCGCATGCACGGTGTAGGTCGGGCAGTTCGGGCCCATCTGGTCGCAGCCGCCGGTCGAGGCGTAGACGAGCACCACTCGCGCCGGATCGGCGGTGACCGGGGTCGACGCGCCCGACGACGTGTCGTCGTCGCCGCACGCGGCCAACGCGAGGAGGGGAAGGGTCAGGACAGCAAGGAGCGATCGTGCACGCATGGCCGAGTCAGACGTCCCCAGCGCCCCGCTCGGTTCCCCAACGGTCGTCATCTCGGTGCTCCGCTGCGCTCGCTCCCCCGAACTCCAGTGCACGCGTTTCGGGCCGTGCCGACGGACGAGTCGATGAGGTGTGAGCGGTCGATGGCCGCCTGTTCCTCATCTCGCCGGGCAGGGCGATGAGAGGTGTGCGCCGCACGGCCGCACATCGCTCACCGGAGTCGGCAACGCAACTCGGGCGGTGAGAGGTGTGCGCCGCATGGTCGCACATCGCTCACCTCGGTGCTCGCTGCGCTCGCCTGCCGTGTTCGCTCGCTGCGCTCGTTCACCCGAGCTCCAGTGCTCGACGCGGGCTCTCGGTGCTCGCTGCGCTGGACGGTCAGCCGGCGTCGCGGGCTTCGGGATCGACGACGGAGCGCAGTGGCGGATGGACGGGAGCGTGGAGCCTGAGCCGGCGCGGGCCGGGGATGGCGAGCAGCCAGACGAGCACGACGCTGAGCAGCTCGGGCACGTGCTGGGCCTCACCGAGCAGCGGCACCCGACCGTTCACCGCGTCGATGACCGCCGTGATCGCCAGCGTTCCGGCCAGCACTGCGGCCACCGGCAACACGGCCCGAGCTCGCGCGGGTCGGATCACGACGACGAGCATCGCCACGCCGTACGCCACGCTGAAGGCGCCGAGGTGGCGGGCCACGTGCGCCGACGTGTCGGCTTCGTCGCCGAACACCAACGGCTGGATCGAGAAGGCGATGATCTCGATGGCGACGACGGCGAGCACCGCACGCACGATGCTCCACCGACTGGCCCGATCGAGGACCGCGTTGCGCTTGACGACACGGCGAGCGAGGTCAGGGCGGGCGACATCATCGGGCACGGCACGGACCAGCGATCGGCGGCGGTTCTCCTCGGCCATGGCCTGGAACGCACGGCAGTTCGCGCAACCAGTGAGGTGCCGGGCGAGCATCCGATCGTCGACGCCGGCAGGCTCGCCGTCCGCCATCGCCGAGATCGCCTCCTGCCAGGGTTCGCAGTCCATCGTGGTTCCAGTCGCTCCGACGCCGTGATTGGTTCCCGGGATGCCGGCGGCTCCTCGATCCTGTCATCATGGGTCCGTGCCGTCACATGATCCGCTCGCCCCGCTGCTCGCAGCGGCGTTGGAGGGCGACGACGTCGCAGTGGCCGAACTGGTTCGGGCGACGCAGCCGGCCGTGTCGTCGCTGTGCACGATGCTCGGCTCCGCCGGCGAGCACGACGACCTCGTGCAGGAGACCTACCTCCGTGCCCTGCGGGCGCTGCCGGGCTACCGCAGTGAGGCGCCCGTGCAGGTGTGGTTGCTGTCCATCGCCCGGCGCGTGTGCGCCGACCACGTGCGCCGCCGCCAGCGGCAACGTCGGTTGGCCGGTCGCCTCGGCAACCTGCGCTTCGCCGCCGAGGCCTCCCACGCCGCCGGGGTGGCCGACGGAACCGCCGAGCTGCTCGACGCGCTCGATGACGATCGGCGCGAAGCGTTCGTGCTCACCCAGCTGCTCGGTCTCGGCTACGACGAGGCAGCCGTGGTGCTCGACTGCCCGGTGGGCACCATCAGGTCGCGGGTGTCTCGCGCCCGCGCTCAGCTGTTCGAGCTGGTTCAGGCAGCGGAAGCGCAGTAGCCGCGTAGCGCTCGACGAGCTGCGCGCCGAGCTCCGCCAACCGCTCGATCACGCTCGGCGGATCGAGCACCTCGATCCCTCCGCCGAAGCCGGCGATCTGCCCGGCGAGCGACCACGCATCTCGCGACCGCAGGACCACGTCGACCCGACCGTCGGCGGCGGTGGGCCCGAGCTCGATGCGGGTGCCCATCACGAACCGCAGCAGCGACACCATGGCGGGGTCGACGAGTGCACGGGCGCGCAACGGCGCGCGTCGCTCGTCGACCTCCGTGATCACCTGTCGCCACGACGCCTCGAGATCGAAGTCGGCCGGGCGGCGAACGGGGTCGCCGGTCGGCGCGACGGCGGTGATCCGATCGACGCGGAACGTGCGCATCCCGGCATCCGTGTCGGCAACGAGGTACCACGTCTTGCCCTTTGCCGCGAGGCCGAGGGGGTGCACGACCCGGCTCGTGCTGACCCGATCGCGCGCCACGTAGTCCATGCGCAGCTGCTTGCCTTCGATCACCGCCTGCTGCACTGCGTCGAACAGCGGCGGCGTTCGAGCGGCGTACTCCTGCTGATCCCATCCGGTGGGGTCGACGAAGGTGGCCGTCGCGGCCGCTTGCGCGTGATCGCGAAACGGTTCGGGCAGCGCCCGCACCAGCTTGCGCAGGGCCGACCGAACGTCGGGTGTGGCCGTGCTGGCGGGCCCGGCGACGAGGAACAGCGCCCGGGCCTCGGCGGAGGACAGCCCGCTGAGGTCGGTGCGCCCACCGCCGGCGAGCTGCCACCCACCGTTGCGTCCCTGCTTGGAGTAGATCGGCAACCCGGCCATCCCGAGCGCGTCGAGGTCGCGCCGTGCGGTGCGCTCGGAGACCTCCAGCTCGACGGCCACCTCGGCGGCCGTGACCTGCCCGCGGGTCTGCAACATCAGCAGGATGGCCACGAGTCGGTCGGCGCGCATGTCGACATGTTCGCATCTGAACCGGTCACAACGTGTCCGGTTCACGAGCGCATCGTGGGTCGCATGAGCCAGACCAGCACCAGCACCAGCACCGATCCCCGTCCCCAGTTCGCCGGGGCGCTCAACACGGCCACAGCGGTGATCGCCGCCGTGCGCCCCGACCAGTGGGCTGCGCCCACGCCGTGCCCCGAACTCGACGTCCGGGGCATGATCGTCCACCTCGTCGAGGTCGGCCGGCGCATCGCCGATCTCGGCGCCGGCGGGACGGGCTTCGGGTTCGAGTCGGCCCACGGCCTCGACGACGCCGATCTGCTGCGTGCGTGGCTCGATGTCCGCTACGACATCGATCAGATCTGGTCCGACGATGCGGTCCTCGACGCGATGATGACGTTGCCGTGGGCCACCCAGCCGGGCGCGCGCATGCTCGGCTACTACACCGCCGAGGTCGTCGTGCACACCTGGGACCTCGCGGTGGCCACCGGTCAGCCCGTCGCATGGGACGACGACGTCGTCGAGCTGGCGATCGCCGAGAGCGCCATGTTCATGGCGCCGTCCGACCGCCTCGGACACTTCGCCGAGGTCGCCGCGACGATGCCGCCGGAGGTCGCAGCGGGCGTTCGTCCACCGTTCCGCGACCCGGTCGCGGTGGCGTCCGCTGCGCCGATGATCGACCAGCTCGTTGCCTGGTTCGGGCGCACGCCGCGCTGACCGCGTCTCGTCCGACGTCGTCGGGGGTAACGGTTCTCCATCGGGCCACTGGCCCTGCACCAGGAGGAACATCCACATGGCCGTGCACATGCACCGCACCGCAACCGTGGTCGACGGCGAGGCCGCCGTCGAGCGCGACGTCGTCGTCGAACGCAGCACCAGCGCCACGCCGTCGGTCCTGCTCTCGCTGATCGCTGGGGCGGCACTCGTTGTGATCGGTGTCGTCACCTTGCTGCGCGGCGACATCACCGGGTCGTGGAAGGACCCCGTGGTCGACGTCGTCGGCATCCACCACACCCCACTGCTCGGCCTCATCGACATCGGTGCGGGCGTGCTCCTGCTGCTCGGGCTGCTCGGCTCGGCCGGTGGTCGCATCTTCACCGGGGTGGTGCTCGCCATCGGCGGCGCGGTCCTCTGGATCGAGGCGGACGATCTCCGCCCCGACCTTGCCGCCCAGTGGGGCTACGGCGCGGCCATCCTCGCCGTCGGTGCACTGATCGCCATCGCTGCGTTCATCGAAGGTGACCGCCGCTCGGTCAGTCGCACGGTCGTCGACACCGGCTACGTCGAGGCCCCCGTCGTGGCGGCTCCGGCCACCACGTTGGCGCCGCCGGCGGCCGTACGGCCGGTGGAGACCATCGAGCGCTGAGCGCACGAGCAAAGCAGCGCCCTCGGCAGGATTCGAACCTGCGCACACGGCTCCGGAGGCCGATGCTCTATCCCCTGAGCTACGAGGGCGGGACAGCTGCGACAGGCTAGCGAGCGGCCACGAGGTTCGCCTCGTACCATTCGATCCGAGGCGCGGCGTGCGGACTGAGCTGCACCTCGATGCGCAGCGAGGCCCCGTCCGCTCGCTGCGCCGTGACCACCGCCGACGCCAGCGAGTCCGCTCGCACCCGAACCACCACGAGGCTGCCGCCGTCCGAGATCGCTCGGGCGGCGGCGGCGCGTTCGGACAGCGGTCGGTCGAGCGCGACGTTGTCGGCGAACAGGTCGTCGGCCGTCGCATCGTCCCAGTGGTTGAGCAACCCGACGAGCCGACGGCACGCATCGTCGAGCACCACATCAACCCGCGACGGCCGCGCCGGCACCAGCTGATGATCGCCGAGCACTTCGAGCATCCGTCGCGTCAGCGCCGCCATCGGTGCATAGGTGACGTTGGCGTGTGCGATGACGCCGATGCGCCGGCCCGGCAGCCAGCGCATGTTGGAGCCGTACCCGGGCAGACCTCCGGAGTGGGTGACGTGGTGGCCGAAGCGGAGGTCCTGCAGCGCGTAGAGCCCGTAGCCGTACCCGCCACCGTCGACTCGTTCGGGCACGCCGTGCAGACCTTCGCCCACCGCGGCCGTGCGCGACACGCTGCGAGCCCGATGCGCCTGCTGCTGCTCGCGCCGCGTCGCTCGGCGCAGCGGACCATCGTCGCTGCCGTCGCGCGCGGGGAAGGCGTCGTCCATCCACGACACCCATCGGGCGAGATCGTCGAGGCACGTCCACAAGCCGCCCATCGGGGCGATGCCGCCGTCACCGAGCGGCTCGAGGTCGCGGCCGACGACGGTGCCACCGGTGACGGCGGCGTCTGCCCGGTACGGGCGAGCCCAGTCGTCGTGCGGCGGCTGGGTCCACGTGGTGCGGGCCAGGCCGAGGGGAGCGAGCAGGCGACGGCTGATGTGGGTCTGCACGGGTTCCCCGGTGATGCGGGCGACGACGCGACCGATGAGACCGAAGCCGAGGTTCGAGTACTCCAGTCGCGTGCCGGGCGTGTTGGCGAACCAGGCGCCGTCAGCGACCATCTCGGTGAGCTCGTCATCACTGATGTCGAGGTGGCGATCTGCCCATGCGTCGTCGGTGGCGAGCCCGGAGTCCATCGACAGCAGGTGGCGCAGGGTGATCGGTGGCGAGTCCGTCGTCGGGCCGTTGATGGCGGCCAGCTCGGGCGCGTACGTGGCGATCGGGACGTCGAGCGACAGCACCCCGTCGTCACGCAGACCGAGCACCGCGGCCGCGGTGAAGCTCTTCGTCATCGACGCGATCCGGTACACGGTCGCGGTGGACGGCGCGCTGCCGTCGTCGACCTCACCAACCGAACCGTGCAGCACCACCGCTCGGTCGTGCACCACCGCCCACGCCAACGACGGCGCGTGGCTCTCGGTCGCGGCGGCTGTCGCGAGCGCGTCGAGGTCGCTGCGCGCGCTGTCGAAGTCGAGCTCGCTCATCGAGTCAGTTCGCGGGAAGCCGCGCTGCACGCAGCGCGCTGCGGCGCATCTTGCCGGCGTCGTCGCGCAGCGGCTCGTGCACGAACTCGAACGTGCGCGGCACCTTGTAGATGACCAGCCGGTCGGCGAGGAAGGTGCGCATCTCGTCGTCGGTCACCGCATCCCGGTCGCCCTCGATGATGGCGTGGATGACGTTGCCCTTGTCGTCGTCGGGCAGCCCGATGACGCAGCACGAGGCGACAGCCGGGTGCTCGGCCAACGCCGCCTCGATCTCAGCCGGGTAGATGTTCGCGCCGCCGCTGAGGATCATGTCCGCCGACCGGTCACCGAGGTAGAGGTAGCCCTCCTCGTCGAGCCGACCCATGTCGCCGAGCGACTCCCAGCCACCGTCGAGCGTTCGTGCTTCGGCGCCGACGTAGTGGTACGTCTCCTTGCCCGTCAGCGAGCGCAGCCACACCTCACCCATCTCGCCGGCCGGCAGCTCGTTGCCGTCGGCGTCGGTGACCTTCACCGCGCCGGTGGCGACCTTGCCGACCGAACCGGGGTGGGCCACCCACTCGGTGCCCGTGATGATCGTGACCGCCTGCGCCTCCGTGCCGGCGTAGAGCTCGAAGATGCGCTCGGCGCCGAGCCAGTCGATGAAGACCTGCTTCAACCAGACCGGGCACGGCTCGGCGAGGTGCCACACCACGCGCAGGCTGCTCAGGTCGTAGCGATCGCGAACGTCCTCGGGCAGGCGCCAGATGCGCTTCATCATCGTCGGCACGAGGTAGACGATGTCGGCGCCGTGCTCGTCGATCGCGGCCAACGTCCCTTCGGCATCGAAGCGGGGGAGCAGGACGAGGTGGTCGCCGTTGAGCAGTGACTCGCTCGACCAGACGCCAGGGCCGTTGTGGTAGAGCGGCCCCGGCATCACCATGCAGCCGTTGGGGGTGATCAGCAGTGCGGGTGGCGTGTCGCGATCGCGGATGGCCGGATCGCCCGAGACGATCAGCTTCGGCCGGCCCGTGCTGCCCCCGGACGTCGGGGCCTTCCACGCCGGCGAAGCAGCGTCGAGGTCGTCGAGATCGGGGAGCGCCGTGTCTGGCAGCTCGGTGTCGCCGGCCTCGGCGACGTAGCCCGCAGGGAGGCACACCGCGCCGGCGACCGTGCCGTCGTCGACGCCGAAGACCACCTTCGACTCGGCCAGCTCGACGATCGCCTGCAGCTCGCGCAGCGGCAGTCGCGCCGACACGGGCTGAGGGATCGCGCCGACGCGCCAGATGGCGTGCTGGGCGACGAACCAGTCGATCGAGTTCGGCAGTGCGATCGTGACCATGTCGCCTCGCCGCACACCGCGGGCGAGCAGATCGGTTGCCAGCACCTCAGCCGTGCGCCGCAGCTCCTCTCGGGTGATGGTGCGGTCGCCGCAGGTGATCGCCGGCCGGTCGGGTTGTTCGGCGGCGTGGTCGGCGAGGATGCGATTGAAGGTGGCGAGGGCCATCCGCCCAGTGTGGCGCACTGCGGGATCGGCACGAGCAGCCGGAGTCTCCGGCGGGAGATCAGCGGGTACGTCCTGCCCACGCGTTTCCGATGTGCAGTCCCGCGGAGCCAATGAGCGCAACGATGCACGCACCCGTGCCGAAGCCGGTGACGCGGTGGTCGATCAGCAGGACGAGCATCGCCACGGCCGAGGCGATCCACGCCACGCCGGCCATGCGGACCGTCAGCGTCTCGACGCGCGTCAGCTCGGTGTCAGCCCGAAGGGCGCTGTTGCTGGCTCCTTCCGCCTGCAGCAGCGAGCCCAACCAGCGAACGGGGGCGTGCACGGCGAGCACGACCACTGGCGACCAGACGAGCATCGTCCCGGCGATCCATCGCTGCGCCGGAGCGAGGAGGGCCGTTCGATCATCGATCGCTGCGGCACCGATGAACGTGGCGAGCGACGTGACGACGACGACCAGCAGCGCCTTCACGTAGCGCAGCACCACCACCTGGAGGCGCACCATGTGGCGGACCAACCCGTACTCGACCTTGGTGACCTCCTCGACCAACGATCGCCGCCGCGAGGCCGCCAACTGGAACATCGCGTCGGCGCGCAACGCGTCGTCGCGGTCGCCGGTGCCGACCAGCCCCGGATAGGCGTCGATCTGGCGGTCGATGCGCGCTCGCGATCGATCGTTGCTCGGCACCAACAGCCGCACGTTGTCGTCGGACTCGTGCGCGGCGACGTACGAGCGGGCTGCCGTGGTCGCGAGCTCGTCGTCGGGAAGGCGCAGTCCGGTCAGCGTGAACCGGGGGGTGAACACGTGCCGGCCCTCGTGCTCGACGTGGTTGGCGTGGAAGTAGAACCGCGTCAGCTCCTGCACCACGAGCCACAGCACGCACAACGCGAGTGCGATCGAGATCGCCACGGCGCCGGCGAGGAGCAGCCGTGTCAGCGTGGGTGGGCCGTGCAGCAGTGCGCGCAGCTCCTGGATCACCGAGTCCCGCTCGACCGCGGGGAGCAGGACGAGGATCCCCGCGCCGGACAGCAGCGCGGTGGCGACTCGATGGAGCGTGGACAGCCGTACCTCGCACCGTTGGAGGAAGGCGCGCATCGCGGCTCGGTCGTCGGCGGTCTCGTCCATCGGCGAATGCTTGCCGTCGCGTCGGCGCCCGCCGGTGATGGTCCAGCACGCTCACCTGGTCATTCCACTTCGTGGTTCGGGAGGCGACCGGTACGCTCGGCACGTCATGGCCGATCTGCTGCACACCGTCACGCCCGTGCTCTGCGATGCGTTCGCTCGCGTCACCGGGCTGCCGGCCGGGGAGATCGATCCGGTGGTGCGTCCGAGCGATCGCGCCGACGCCCAGGCCAACGCTGCGCTGGCGCTGGCCAAGCAGGTCGGCCGCAACCCTCGCGAGCTCGCCGCCGAGGTGGTCGCGCTGCTGCCCACCGACCTCGCCACCTTCGAGGTCGCCGGGCCCGGGTTCATCAACATCACATTCCACGACGCCTTCGTCGCCGATCAACTCGCGGTCGCATCGGCCGACGATCGCCTCGGCGTTCGGACAGCCGCTCATCCGGAGCGCGTCGTCGTCGACTACTCGGCGCCGAACGTGGCCAAGGAGATGCACGTCGGGCACCTGCGCTCGACGGTCATCGGCGACAGCCTCGTTCGATTGCTCGGCTTCCTCGGCCACGACGTCGTGCGCGAGAACCACATCGGCGACTGGGGCACCCCGTTCGGCATGCTCATCGAGCACCTCGTCGATCTCGGCGCCCACGCCGAGTCGGTCATCGACAACGACGACCCGAACGCCTTCTACCAAGCGGCTCGCGCCAAGTTCGAGGGTGACGACGACTTCAAGGCCCGGGCGCGCGAACGGGTCGTCAAGCTGCAGAGCGGCGACGCCGAGACGATGTCGCTGTGGCAGCAGCTCGTCGACACGAGCATGCGCTACTTCGACGCGATCTACGCCGATCTCGGGGTGCTGCTGACCGACGACGACGTGGTCGGGGAGAGCTTCTACGACCCGCTGCTGAACACGGTGCTCGAGCGCCTTCGCGAGGCCGGGCTGCTGCAGCTCAGCGAGGGCGCCGACGTCGTGTTCCCGCCGGGCTACACCAACCGCGAAGGGCAGCCGCTGCCGCTGATCGTGCAGAAGCGCGGCGGCGGGTTCAACTACGGCGCGTTCGACCTCGCCTGCGTCATCGATCGCGTCGAGCGCGTCAAGGCCACCCTGCTGCTCTACGTCGTCGGCGCGCCGCAGGGCCAGCACCTGTCGATGGTCTTCGACGTGGCGACGATGGCGGGCTGGCTCGCGCCGCCGGCCCGCGCCGTGCACGTCGGGTTCGGCAGCGTGCTCGGGCCCGATCGCAAGATGTTCAAGACGCGCAGCGGCGAGAACATCAAGCTGCAGCAGCTCGTCTCGGAGGCGATCGAACGCGGCGTGGCGAAGGTCATCGAGTCCTCGCCGGAGCTTCCCGCCGAGCTGCAGCAGCAGGTCGGCCGTCACGTCGGACTCGCTGCGATCAAGTACGCCGACCTGTCGTCGGATCGGGTCAAGGACTACGTCTTCGACTGGGAGCGGATGCTCTCGTTCGAAGGCAACACCGGCCCGTACCTGCAATACGCGCACGCTCGTACGTGCTCGATCTTCCGTCGCTCGGAGATCGCCCGCGAGTCCGTGCGCAGCGCCCCGATCCTCGTCGAGCACCCGGCCGAGCGTGCTCTCGCCCTGTCGTTGCTGGCGTTCGACGCTGCCGTGCAGGAGACCGCCGAGCGGTTCATCCCGCATCGGCTGTGCACCTACCTGTTCGACCTGTCCCAGCAGTTCACCGCGTTCTACGAGGCCTGCCCGGTGCTGAAGGCGCCCGACGAGCAGACGCGCGACAGCCGTCTCGCGCTGTGCGACCTCACCGGTCGCGTGCTCGCCAACGGTCTGGGCCTGCTCGGCATCGAGGCGCCGGAGCGCATGTGACCGCGATCGATCGCCGGCTGCTGCCCGACACGGCAGTCGTGATGGGGGACGGCACGTTGACGATCGGCGGTTGCTCGGTGCCCGAGCTCGCCGAGCAGCACGGCACACCGCTGTTCGTCTACGACGAAGCACACCTGCGCGCTCGCTGCCGAGAGGCCGTTGCCGCGTTCGGTCCGGGCCGCGCCGTGTACGCGACGAAGGCGTTCCTGTGCGGCGCGATGGCTCGACTTGCCTACGACGAGGGGATGCTGCTCGACGTCGCCAGCGGCGGTGAGCTGTTCGTTGCGCTGCGCGCCGGGGTGCCAGCCAACGCGCTGGTGATGCACGGCAACAACAAGAGCGCCGACGAGCTCCGCCAAGCGATCACCGCGGGAGTGCGCAGCATCGTCGTCGACAGCTTCGACGAGCTCGACCGGCTCGACGCGCTGCACGACGCCGGGCTGCCCGCGCCCGACGTGCTGGCACGGATCACCCCGGGCGTCCACGCACACACCCACGAGTTCATCGCCACCGGCCAGGACGACTCCAAGTTCGGTTTCAACCTCGGCAACGGCGACGCCGCTCGCGCGGTGGAGCGAATGCGGCGATCGTCGAGCGTGCGGCTCGTCGGGCTCCACTGCCACATCGGCAGCAACGTGTTCGCTGCGTCCAACTTCGCCAAGGCCGCCGAGGTGATGGCGTCGTTCGCGGTGCCCTACGACCTGCCCGAGCTCGTGCTCGGCGGCGGGCTCGGCGTGGCCTACGTGGAAGGCGAGGAAGCACCGTCGATCACGCAATGGGGCAACGTGCTGCTCGACGCGTGCCAGTCGCTCGGGGTACGCAGCGCGGTCAGCGTCGAACCCGGGCGCAGCATCGTCGCCGCAGCGGCGATCACGGTGTACACCGTCGGGACGATCAAGCACATCCCCGGCGTGCGTACGTACGTGTCGGTCGACGGCGGCATGAGCGACAACCCGCGGCCGGTCCTCTACGGCAGTGGCTACGAGGCGTTCGACCCCCGTGGCGCGGCCAACACGCGGCAGATGTCGGCGCGGCTGGTGGGCAAGCACTGCGAGAGCGGCGACGTGCTGATCTTCGAGGCGTCACTGCCGGATGGACTTCGCGTCGGCGATCTGCTGGCCACCCCGGTCACGGGGGCCTACGGTCACAGCATGGCCAGCAACTACAACAAGCTCCTTCGTCCACCGGTGCTGTTCGTTGCAGACGGGGCAGCGCGCGTGGTGGTTCGACGGGAGACGTTCGACGACCTCGTTCGCTGTGAGAGCGAATGAGCGGCTCATCAGGATCGAGAACCACCGGGATCGTCAGCGACGTGCTGCGCGCGTTGCGCCGCGTCGCCCGCCGGCGAAAGCCGTCCGAGCCGCATCCCGTCCCGGAGCGTGAACCGACGCCGTCCGGCGGGATCGTCATCGAGTACTCGCCGTGCCTCGACGGCGACCCGGATCCAGGCGAGGTCGTGTGGACGTGGGTGACCTACGAGGAGGATCCGTCGCAGGGCAAGGATCGGCCGGTGGTGATCATCGGCCGCCGCGGCACGAAGCTGCTCGGCGTCGCCCTCACCTCCAAGCACCACGACAACGAGCCGCAGGTCGCCGTCGGCACCGGCGCGTGGGATCGTGAGGGTCGGCCGAGCTACGCCAAGGTCGATCGACTGCTCGACGTCGATCCGTCCGCTGTTCGGCGTGAGGGTTCGGTGCTCGCTCGATCGCACTTCGACGACGTCGTCGCCGGGGTGAAGCGGGCCCGTCAGCGCAACGGCTGAGCGTTCGGACGCCGAGGGCCGTTCGACCCAAATCTCGCTCAGCTCTGTACGTGGCCGTTCTTGACGAATACCGTACGGGTTCGTCCAAGTTCCTTGCTTGGCTCCTCGACGGGCTCACATGCGCATCCACGCCTCTTTCACACGACCGATCTTCGCCGCCGTCGTCCTCGGCGCGTCGTTGTTCGGCGCGTCGTCCAGCGGCGCAGCCGCGGCGGCACCGGCGGGAACGGCGAGCGCCGATGCGTGGTGCTCCCACGGTGACGGTGTGCTCGACGTGACGCTGTACAACAACGACGCCGGCGCACCCGTGCAGTTCACCGTCACCAACCCGGTGACGAAGGCGACGAGCACCGTCGAGGTCGCCGCGAGCGACGCGTACGCGATCACCTACACCGGCCTGGCCGACGGGCCGGTGACGGTGGCGATCTCGGCAGGGGGCGTCGACCGCAGCGTCGGCGATGTGATCGCCTGCGACGTCGCCCAGGGCGATCCCGGCGGTGGGCGCACCCCGACGGTGGAGAACCACCTGCCCGCCACGGGCGCTGCATCGCGCGGCGGCCTCGTGATCGCCAGCACCCTCGTCGGTTGCGGTGCGCTCGCGTCGCTGGCCGCTCGTCGGCGAGCGGACCGTCGCGCCTGACGCGTTCGCGGACGCGCCCTCCGGACGCAAAGGGTTTCGACCCCGCGGGCGCGCCTCGTAGCCTTCCCGCCCGTGACTGAACGTGGAGTGAGCAACAAGACGGTGCGCGTGGGCCTGCTCGGGTGCGGCAACGTCGGAGCTCCGCTGGTCGCGCTCACGGCGAAGCAGCAGGCGGCGATCGAGGCTCGCACCGGTGTGCGCCTGGAGATCGTGTCGGTGGCGGTGCGCAACCTCAGCAAGGAGCGCGACGTCGAGCTGCCGGCCGGGGTGCTCACTCGCGACGCGATGGCGGTCGTCAACGACCCGTCGATCGATCTCGTCGTCGAGGTCATCGGTGGCATCGAGCCCGCTCGCGAGCTGATCACCACGGCGCTGCGCAACGGCAAGCCCGTGGTCACCGGCAACAAGGAGCTGCTCGCCAACGTCGGCACGGAGCTGTTCGCCGTTGCCGAGGAGGCGGGTGTCGACCTGCTGTTCGAGGCTGCCGTGGCGGGCGGGATCCCGATCGTGCGTGCGCTGCGCGAGAGCCTGCGCGGTGAACCGATCAAACGGGTGATGGGGATCATCAACGGCACGACGAACTTCATCCTGACGAAGATGACCGAGGACGGTGCCGAGTACGGCACGGCGCTGGCCGAGGCGCAGGCGCTCGGGTTCGCCGAGCGCGACCCCACCGCCGACGTCGAGGGCTTCGATGCCGGCGCGAAGGCGGCGATCATGGCCACCATCGCCTTCGGCGCCAAGGTCGTCGCCGGCGACGTCTACCACGAGGGGATCAGCGGGATCACCAGCGCGGACATCACGATGGCCAAGCGCCTCGGGTACGTCGTCAAGCTGCTCGGCATCGCCGAGGTCGACGAGCCGACCGGCGAGATCGCCGTGCGCGTGCACCCGGCGATGGTGCCGGTCACCCATCCACTGGCCAGCGTGCGCGACAGCTACAACGCCGTCTTCGTCGAGGGTGCTGCCGTCGGTTCGCTGATGTTCTACGGGCGCGGCGCGGGTGGCTACCCGACGGCCAGCGCCGTCCTCGGCGACATCATCGACGCCGCGGTGAACCTGGCGAAGGGCACGCACGGGTCGCTCGGCTCGTTCGGGCGGGCGCGCATCCGGCCCATCGACGAGACCTCGGCCGAGTACCTGCTGAGCCTCGAGGTGCTCGACCGTCCCGGCGTGCTCCACGCGGTCACCGGCGTGTTCGCCCGCAACGACGTCAGCATCCGCGCCGCCGAGCAGGAGGGCAACGGTCCCGAGGCGAAGCTCGTGTTCATCACCCACGAGGCGCGCGAGTCGGCGGTGCAGGCAACGGTGCGCGAGCTCCGCGATCTCGACGTGGTCCGTCAGGTCGGCGGGCTGCTGCGCGTGATCGGCGCCTGACCGTGCGTTACGTCTCCACTCGCGGCGCCGCGCCCGAGCTCGGCTTCACCGAGGTGCTGCTGGCCGGACTGGCGACCGACGGTGGCCTGTACGTGCCGGACCACTGGCCGGCGCTGCCGGCGAGGGTGCCGGGCCAGAGCTACGCCGAGCGAGCCGCGCAGGTGATGTCGCCGTTCATCGGTGACGAGATCGATGCCGACACGCTGCTGCGGTTGTGTGACGAGGCCTACGCCACGTTCCGCCACCCGGCGGTGGTGCCGCTCGTGCAGACCGGCCACCACGACCACGTGATGGAGCTGTTCCACGGCCCGACGCTGGCGTTCAAGGACGTCGCGCTGCAGCTCGTCGGCCGCCTGTTCGACCTCGTGCTGGCGCAGCAGGGTCGGCGGGTGACGATCGTCGGGGCGACCAGTGGCGACACCGGGTCGGCGGCCATCGACGGTGTCAAGGGCTGCGCCAACGTCGACATCGTCATCCTGTACCCGCACGGCCGCACGAGCGACGTGCAGCGCAAGCAGATGACCACCGTCGACTCGTCGAACGTGCACACGGTGGCGGTCGAGGGCACGTTCGACGACTGCCAGGACCTCGTCAAGGCGATGTTCAACGACGCCCCGTTCCGAGAGCGCCTCTCGCTCAGCGCGGTGAACAGCATCAACTGGGCTCGCGTGATGGCGCAGGTCGTCTACTACGTGGTCGCGACCGACGTGCTGCGCGGCCCGGTCAGCTTCTGCGTGCCGAGTGGGAACTTCGGCAACGTCTTCTCCGGCTGGATCGCCAAGCAGATGGGTGCGCCCATCGATCAGCTCGTCGTCGCCGCCAACGCCAACGACATCCTCGCCAGGTTCATCAACCACAACGACATGAGCACGGCCGACGTCGTGCCCTCATTGAGCCCCTCGATGGACATCCAGGTGTCGTCGAACTTCGAGCGCCTGCTGTTCGAGATGAACGGCCGCGACGGCGGGCTGACCGCCGAGCAGCTCCATCGCTTCCGGGCGGCTGGGCGTCTGGCGATCGAGGACGACCAGCGCGCCGAGCACCTCGACGGGCAGTTCCAGGCCGCGCGCCTCGACGACGCCGGCACCCTCGAGGTGATGCGGTCGACCTACGAGCAGACCGATCTGCTGATCGATCCGCACACCGCCGTCGGCGTCGGCGCGACGCGGCTGCTGCGTGAGGCGGGCACCCTGCACGGCACCGTCGTCACCCTGGCCACCGCCCACCCAGCGAAGTTCCCCGACGCGGTCCGCCAGGCCACGGGTGTCAGCCCCGGGCTGCCCGTGCACCTGGCCGACCTGTTCGATCGCCCCGAGCGCACCACCGTGCTGCCCAACGACCTGGCCACGATCCAGCGCTTCGTCGAGTCGGTCGCTCACCTGGGCTGACGTTGCAAGCGGGCGGACCGGCTCGCTACAGTTCGGCCCGTTCGGTCTCGTATCGAACCTCCCACTGCAACCGGCTCGGGCACTTCGGACGGCGCTGATGCTGCGGTAGGGATGATGCTCACAGGTGGTGGGGCCACCGTCGCGTCCCGAACCCTCCGTTCGGACCCGACGACAAGTCACGCACGCCGCTTCCCAGAAAGCAGGTGGCCAGTGGCCGCGGAAGCTCTCGAACAGTCCATGTTGGAGTCGAAGGACAAAGAGCAGTTGCTCGCCATCGCTCAAGCGCTCGGCATCAAGACCACGGCTCGTGCGTCGAAGGCCACCCTGATCAAGGGGATCCTGGAGACGACGGGTTCGGATGCGCCGGCTCCGAGCGAGCCCGCCGTCACGGCCCCGAGCAACGGTCAGCCGACGACCGCGTCCGACTACGCTGTCGACCCGCAGGCCGACGACGACGTCGTCGTGCTCGGTCCCGACGGCGAGCCGCTGGCGGACTGGGAGATCGCCCTGATGCGCTCCGGCGAGGCCCCGATCGAGGCAGCGCCAACACCTGCGGCGGCCCAGCCGCAGCGTGAGCCGGCGTCGTCGAACGGCCGCTCCGCCGCCACCTCGTCCGAGGACGACGGCGATGCGGACGGCGATGGCGACGACGACGGCCCCGACGGTGCCGGCGATGGCACCGAAGGTGAGAGCCGCAACGCCCGCCGCCGACGTCGCCGCCGCAACAAGAACGGCCGCACCGGCGAGGCCCAGCAGGGCGGCGACCGCCCCGACCAGCCGCAACCGCAGCAGCAGTCGCAGCCACAGCCCGCACGTCAGGGCGGCCAGGTCAGCGAGTCGAACGACTCGTTCAGCACCGAACCCGTCGCCGTGTCCGGCTACCTCGACCTGCGCGACGAGGGCTACGGCTTCCTGCGCGTCAACGGCTACCTGCCCAGCCGCGACGACGCCTACATCCCCGTCAAGCTCACCCGCCAGCACGGGCTGCGCAAGGGCGATCACGTCACGGGCCTGTCTCGTCCGGCCGGTCGCAACGAGAAGAACCCGGCAATGCTCGAGGTGCACACGGTCAACGGCGTCGACCCCGACAGCATCCGCGATCGTCCGCGCTTCGAGGACCTGACCGCGTTGTTCCCCGACGAGCGCCTGAAGCTCGAGGGCTCCGGCACGAACGCCGACATGACGGCACGGATCATCGATCTCGTCTCGCCGATCGGCAAGGGCCAGCGCGGCATCATCGTCAGCCCGCCGAAGGCCGGCAAGACGACGATCATGAAGACCATCGCCACGGCGATCGAGGCCAACAACCCGGAGGTCGTCCTCATCGTGCTGCTCATCGACGAGCGCCCGGAAGAGGTCACCGACATGCGTCGCACGGTGAAGGGCGAGGTCATCTCGAGCACCTTCGACCGTCCGAGCGAAGAGCACACCCACGTTGCCGAACTGGCCATCGAGAAGGCCAAGCGGTTGGTCGAGATGGGCAAGGACGTCGTCATCATCCTCGACGGCATCACCCGCCTCAGCCGGGCCTACAACCTCGCTGCGCCCGCCAGCGGTCGCATCCTCAGCGGTGGCATCGACGCCGGCGCGCTGTACCCGCCGAAGAAGTTCTTCGGAGCGGCGCGCAACATCGAGGAGGGCGGCTCGCTGACGATCCTCGCCACTGCCCTCGTCGAGACCAACAGCCGCATGGACGAAGCGATCTTCGAGGAGTTCAAGGGCACCGGCAACATGGAGCTGCGCCTCGACCGTCGCCTGGCCGAGCGGCGCGTCTACCCGGCCATCGACGTCGACGCCTCGAGCACCCGCCACGAGGAGCTGCTGTTCGATCGCAAGCAGCTGCAGATGGTGTGGAAGCTGCGTCGGGTCCTGTCCGGTCTGGCAGCCGACGGCAACGCCGCACCCGGCCTCGAGCTGCTCATCGATCGCCTGAAGAGCTTCCGCACGAACGAGGAGTTCCTCAGCGAGATCGCCAAGCAGCCGACGATGTAGTCGGGCGCTTGGGCACATCAGCCCAGCTCAGAGCACCTGTCGATATCCTTGAGTGATCGAACAGGTGTGCCGATACACTTGCGGTCCGTTCGAGGAGCATTGCCATGAAGACTGAGATCCACCCCACATACACCGACACCACCGTGCGTTGCTCGTGCGGCAACACGTTCACCACCAAGTCGACGCGCGGCGGCGACCTGCAGGTCGAACTGTGCAACGAGTGCCACCCGTTCTTCACCGGCAAGCAGAAGCTGGTCGACACCGGTGGCCGCGTCGAGCGCTTCAACAAGCGCTACGGTGAGCGCAAGACCAAGTGAACTTCGCACCCTGATCGCAACGATCTGAAACAGCCCGAGGACCCGGCCGCTTGGCCGGGTCCTCGGCGTTTTGTCCAGGTTCTCTCTGTTCGTCAGCGGGGCGTGGGAACCAGTGTTGTGCCTCCTTCAGGAACGCGGATCGGGCGCCGATAGCAAACGGAACCGCCCGCCCGATTCGTATTGCTGAGGAGCACCTGTGGCCGATCCCGCCGACGTGGCCCACCTGTTGCGGAGAACCGAGTTCGTGGCGCGCCCGAACCGGCTCAGCGCGCTGACCCCGATGACGATCGCCGACGCCGTGGAGAACGTGCTCGACTTCAGCCCGAACACCGCCGTGGCGCCGACGGCGCTGACCACCTACACCGACGACAGCTACCAGCAGTACGTCGATGCGTGCGGCTGGTGGATGACGCAGATGCGCGATCAGCCACGGCCGTTCCAGGAGAAGATGGTGCTGTTCTGGCACGGTCACTTCACGAGCTCGTGGAGCGACGTCGACCAGGGCTACCAGATGATGCTGCAGCAGCAGCTGTACCGCACGAACGCGTTGGGCAACTTCCGCAACCTGACCCAGGCGATGTCGCTGGAGCCGGCGATGCTCGTCTACCTCTCCAACGCGAGCAACGTGAAGGGCTCACCGAACCAGAACTTCGCTCGCGAGCTGATGGAGCTGTTCACGCTCGGGATCGGCAACTACACCGAGGCCGACGTCGACGCCGCCGCTCGCGCCTGGACCGGGCACAACTACGACTACACGAACCGCGTCTACTGGTACCGCGACACCAAGCACGACCACACCCAGAAGACGTTCTTCGGGACGACGAAGGACTGGAACGGGCCGGACATCGTCAACGAGATCTTGCGCGACAACGCCGGCAAGAAGCTGATCGCCGCCCGGTACATCACGCGCAAGCTCTGGGAGCACCTCGCCTACATCGGTCCGAGTGACACCTTGGTCAACACGCTGGCGGACGTGTTCCTGGCCAACGACTTCGAGCTCAAGCCGCTGCTGCGGGCGATCCTCAACGACCCGGAGTTCTACTCGACGACGGCCAAGCAGGGCATCGTGCAACCGCCGATCGACTGGGTCGTCCGCCTGAGCTACTACACCGGCATCCCGTTCGACGGTGACGGTGGGTTCGGCGTGTCGTGGGCGCTCGAGTCGACCGGTCAGCAGATCTACCGGCCGCCGAACGTCGCCGGCTGGAAGCCGAACGCGTACTGGCTCAACGCGGGCGCGTTGAGCGGGCGCTCCGACTTCGCCGAGACCGCGTCGTGGCGTCTGGACGGATCGGCGATCTGGCTCACGCTGGCCGGGTTCAACCGCACGACGCAGAAGACCAACGCCGCCCTGGCCGTGAGCGACTTCTTCGGGTTGACCCCGCTGTCGGACGCGACTCGCACCGCGCTGGAGAACGCCTTCGCTGCCGAGACGAACTCCTACTACCGGGTGCGCAACCTGTTGTTGATGACGATGCTGACTCCCGAATTCCACATGGCCTGAGGACGCTGACATGCTCGATCCCGACATCTCCACTGCCGACGCACGCCGGCTGCTCTCCGTCCCCAGCTTCGACGCCGACGGCCCCAACGGTTGGTCTCGCCGCCGGTTCCTGCAGGCCGTCGGCCTCGGCGTCGGTGCCGGCCTCGCCGTTGGCACGCTCGGCCAGGAACTGCTCGGCACCGACCTGCCCGAGGCATGGGCCGGCGCTCCGATCGGGCCGACCGACGGCATCCTCATCACGCTCTTCCTCTACGGCGGCAACGATGGTCTGAACACGGTCGTACCGTTCACCGACGGGCTGTACTACTCGCAGCGGGCGAACATCGCCATCCCCGCCGCGCAGGTGCTGCCGATCAACGCCACGCACGGGTTGAACCCCAACCTGGCGTACCTGAAGAAGCTCTACGACCAGGGCAACATGGCCGTCGTCCACGGAGTCGGGTACAACAACCCGGACCGCTCGCACTTCAACTCGATGGCGATCTGGATGGCCGGCAAGTACGGGTCGGTCGTCCCGACCACGGGCTGGCTGGGCCGTTGGCTGGACGGGCAGCCGGCCCAGTTGGCGGACACGATGGCCGCAACGATCGACACCTCGGTGCCGCAGCACCTCGTCGGGGACACCCGCCGCGCACTCGGCGTTCCGCCGTGGGGTGGGCTGTTCGGCAGCGGGACCTCCGCGCAGGACCAGCGGCTGTACACCGGCATGCGGGCGATGGCAGCGACGTCGGGCGGTCGCGGCCCCTGGCACGACGCATTCGCCTCCACGATGAAGTCGACGGTGGACATCGCCGGTCAGTTGTCGCCGGTGTTCAACCCCTCGATCGACGCCAGCGAGCTGACCAAGAAGATGACCATGGCGGCGCGGTTGATCAACTGCAACCTCGGCTTCCGCGTCATCGACCTCGGACGTGGTGGGCTCGACAACCACTCGAACGAGCCTGGCGACCACACCGAGGTGATGGTCGATCTCAACGAGAGCCTGCAGGCCTTCTACGACACGCTCAACCCGCTGTACAAGAGCCGGGTCACGATCCTCACGCTGTCGGAGTTCGGCCGCACGCCGTACTCGAACGACACGCTCGGCACCGACCACGGTACGACGAGCAACCTGTTCGTCATCGGCGACCACGTTCGCGGCGGCACCTACGGCACCCCCTCGCCGCTCAACGTGTCGCAGTGGGCGAACCTGGCGGTGTCGGTCGACTTCCGGACGGTGTACGGCAACGTCCTCGACAACTGGCTGGGCGGCGGCGGCAGCACGATCCTCGGTGGGTCGTACCCCAACATGAACCTGTTCGAGTCCGGGCCGGGCGGTCCACCGGAGGCGCCCGCCGATCCGCCGATCTACGTGCCCACCCCGCCGGGCGGCTTCACGCCGATGAGCCCGGCGCGGCTGTTCGACACGCGCACCGGGCAGGGCGGGCGCTCCACCCCGCTCGGCGCAGCGGAGACGTGGACCTTCCCGGTGGCGGGCGCGTACGGCGTGCCCGCCGAGGCGACCGCGGTGGCCATCAACGTGACGGCCACGGGCGCGACGGCCGCGACCTACATCACCGCCTGGCAGAACGGATCCGTGAAGCCGTCGACGTCGAACCTCAACGTGGTTCCGGGCGTGACCGTGCCGAACCTCGTCATCGGACGCATCGGCGCCAGCGGGGCCGTCAACTTCTACAACAACGCCGGCAAGGTCGATCTGATCGGCGACATCGTCGGCTACTACCGCGAAGGCGTCGACGTGGGGATGACCGGGATCACTCCGGCCCGCCTGCTCGACACCCGCAACGGCACGGGAGGTCGCACCGGCCCGCTGCTCGGCGGCGAGAAGGTCGATCTCCGGGTGGCCGGGGTGAAGGGCGTGCCCACCGATGCCACGGCGGTCGTCCTCAACGTGACGGCGACCGAGACGTGGGGCAACAGCTTCCTCACGGTGTGGCCGCAGGGCGAAGCCCGGCCGAACTCCTCGAGCCTGAACATGACCATGGGGCAGACCGTTCCGAACATGGTGATCGCTCGCGTCGCCAACCAGCGGGTGAGCATCTACAACGACACCGGATCGGTCCACGTGCTCGTCGACGTGCTCGGGTACTTCAAGGCGGGCACCAGCGGCAAGTTCGTCGCCGTCGGCCCGAACCGGTTGCTCGACACCCGCAACGGGACGGGCGCCGCGCAGGCCAAGCTCGGCCAGACGGTGCTGTCACTGCCGGTGCGCGGCAAGGCCGGGGTGCCCACGTCCAACGTCGCCGCGGTCATGCTCAACGTCACCGCAGTGACACCCACGTTGGACACCTTCGTGACGGTGTTCCCGGGCGGGTCGACGCAGCCGGTGACGTCCAACCTGAACGTGCTCAAGGGGCAGGTCGTGCCGAACATGGTCGTCTGCCGGCTGAGCAACGACGGCACCGTGGACATCGCCAACAACGCCGGTGCGATCGACCTCGTCGCCGATGTGGTCGGGTACTTCACGCTCTAACGTGGCCGGATGGCCGACCCCGCACTGCGCACGAGGTTGCTGGCGATGAAGCTCGCCGCGCTCGCTCGCGACCACGGCGTGGGTGACGCCGACGTCGTGCCCGCCGAGTTCGGGCTCGGCGCGGGGCTGGTGGCCAACGGTGCCGCGTGGGTCCTGCTCGACCGGGACGCGGCGCGTGGCCTCGGCCCCGCGCTGGCGTGGGCGCTGCGGCGACCGAATCACGAGGGCGTCACGGAGCTGCACGTGCTGGCCGAGGAGGCGACCGGTCTGCTGGCGCGACGGGCGGCGGCGTTCCGCCTCCCGGTGCACGTGTGGCGCGTGGAGGATCGCACGTTGGCCCCGGCCACCGCGGACCACCTCGAGCCGGTCGACCCGCCTGCTGTCGATGTCGCGCAGTGGCCGATGTTGCGCGCCCTGATCGTCGAGGCCGGTGCGCAGCCGGTGGTCGAGCACGGCGTGCTCAGCGGCGAGGTCGACGGGTTGGAGGTGTGCCGGGTCGTCACCGACGTCGAGTCCGGCGCGACGCGCTTGGAGGTCGGCATCGGCGCCCACGATCGTGAGGCGTTCCAGTTGTTGCACGGCGACCGGCCGACGGTCGAGGCGCTGGCCGACGTGGTCCAGTTCGTCGCCGAGCAACGGCGCCCCGGCGCGCGACCGCACCCGTTGAACCTGTTGGCCCAGGAGCGTGCGCTTCGCGCCGCGCTGGTGGCCGAGCCGTCGATCATCGGGGCGAGCGATGTGCGCATCGCCGCGCCGCCGATCCCGCGAACGAACGTCAAGGACTCGGTGCCGTGCGTAGCCATCGCCACCTTCGCGGGCGTCGACGTCACCGTCGTGTGCAGCAGCGGCGTCGACCTCGATGTGGTGCCGTTCGCCACCGACGCGCAGCTCGTGTGTGCAACCGAGTCGAGCATGGTGGTGGTGCCGCGACGCGATCTGCTGCCGGTGCAGGAGCTGGTCGCTGCCGCGGCCGCGGTACCGGTGCGCATGTTCGGCGTCGACGCTCACGCGGTCGACGCAGCTCGCGCCGCCGCCCCGTAGCCTGGCTCCCCGGTGTTCGAACGACTGGAAGCCGTGGAGGACGAGTTCGTCTCGCTGGAGGCGAGCCTCTCCGACCCCGCGATCGTCAGCGACCAGAACCAGCTGCGCGACATCTCCCGTCGCTACAAGGACCTCACCCCGGTGGTCGAGTGCGTGCGCCGGCATCGGGCTCGCAGCGCCGACGCGCAGGCGGCGCGCGAGCTCCTCACGATGGCCGACGACAGCGAGCGCGACGCGCTGCGCGACGAGCTCGCCTCGGCCGAGTCGGACATCGCCGCGTTGGAGGAGGAGCTGCGGTTGCTGATGCTGCCGCGCGACCCCAACGACGGCAAGGCGGTGATCATGGAGATCCGCGGTGCCGAGGGCGGCGAGGAGGCCAACCTGTTCGCCCGCGATCTGTACGAGATGTACCGCGCCTACGCGGCGGCGAAGGGGTGGTCGGTGGAGGTGCTGTCCCACGACCCGAGCGACCTCGGCGGGCTCAACCAGTTGACGATGCTGATCAACGGCGACACGGCCTGGGGCCGGTTGAAGTTCGAGGGCGGCCCGCACCGCGTGCAGCGCGTGCCGGTGACCGAGAGTCAGGGTCGCATCCACACCTCGTCGGCGACAGTGCTCGTGCTGCCCGAGGCGGAAGAGGTCGACGTCGAGATCGACGAGCGCGACCTCGACATCGACGTCTACCGCAGCAGCGGCCCCGGCGGGCAGGGCGTCAACACGACTGACTCGGCCGTGCGCATCACCCACCGGCCGACCGGGCTGGTCGTGGCGATGCAGGACGAGCGCAGCCAGCTGCAGAACCGAGCGCGGGCGATGACCGTGCTGCGTTCGCGCTTGTTGAAGTTGAAGCAGGAGGAGCAGGAGGCCGCACTCTCGGTGGAGCGTCGTTCGCAGGTCGGCGGCGGCGGTCGCGGCGAGAAGATCCGCACCTACAACTTCAAGGAGAACCGGCTCACCGATCACCGCATCGGGTTCACGATCTACCGGCTGCAGGACGTGCTGGCCGGCGATCTCGACGACGTCGTCGACGCCCTCACGGCCGACGAGCGAGCCCATCAGCTCGCCGGTGATGCCTGACGCGATCGGCGCCGACGGCATGGTCACGTGGCGGGAGCTGATCGCCGAGACCGGCGTCGAGGTCGGGCGCCCTCAGGCGCGATGGCTGTGCGAGGTGGCCTCCGGGCTCGATGGCGACGAGCTGACCGACGAGCTCGATGCGCCGGTGTCGCAGCGCTCGATGGCCCACCTCGATGCGATGCTCGCTCGGCTGCGCGGCGGTGAGCCGTTGCAGTACGTCCTCGGGCGTTGGGGGTTCAGGCGGCTCGACCTGTTGGTCGATCGTCGCGTGCTGATCCCGCGGCCGGAGACCGAGCTGGTGGCCGAGGCCGCGCTGGCGTTGGTGGCCGCGATCCCATCGCCTGCCCCGGGGCGGCTGGTGTGCGTCGATCTCGGTACGGGCAGCGGAGCGATCGGGTTGTCGCTCGCCACAGAGCTGCCGATCGGGACCGTCGAGGTGTGGCTGACCGATGCATCGGCCGATGCGCTCGACGTGGCGAGGGCCAACGCGGCGGGCGCCGGTCGCGCCGCGGCTGCGGTGCGGATCGCCGAGGGCTCGTGGTTCGACGCGCTGCCGTCGTCGTTGCGCGGCGGCGTGCACCTCGTCGTCAGCAACCCGCCCTACGTGCCCGCCGACGACCCGGCAGTCGAGTCGATCGTGCGCGACTGGGAGCCGGGCGAGGCGTTGTTCGCCGGGGCCGACGGCCTCGACGCGGTTCGCCACATCGTCGCCGAGGCGATGTCGTGGTTGGCGCCCGACGGTTGGCTCGTGCTCGAGATCGGCACGGGTCAGGGACCGGCAGTTGCCGCGCTGATGCGCTCAGCCGGATTCATCGATGTGGAGGTCCGGCCGGACCTCAGCGGTCACGACCGAATCGCGATCGGTCGTCAGCCGAAGCGGGCGGCGACCTGACCGAGGAGGCTCTCCTCGGCCTCGTCGATCTCGTGGTCCACGCCGGCGACGTCGCGCGCAGCGCTGAACAACGACTGGCGCAGGACGCTGCTGGTGACCCGTTCGTCGATGTCGTCGAGCAGCGCGTCCGTGGTGCCCGCTTCGTGGGAAGCGCGCACCTTGGCCATCGCCTGGCCGACGTACTGGTCGAAGGAGAACGTGGAGGACTCCCAGCCGGAGTCCTCGCTGATCGAGCGGATGGCCTCGATCTCGTCGGAGGTGATGTGCTGGTCGGCGATCATCACCAGGAGCAGCAGCTCGATCACCGCCTGGTGCTCGCGGTCCGCGGTGGCGTGCACGGCCACGTGCCCGTAGAGGTCCCTCAATCGCTGGTTCATGTGGTCGGCACCCTAGTGGGCACCGAATCGCTCGTCAGGAGTCGATGCCGAGCGATCGGCGCAGGAACTCCAGCTGGTGGAGCAGCAGGTTCTCGGCGACGACCTCCTGCGAGGTCATGTGGGTCACGCCGACGAGCGGCAGCACCTCGTGCGGCTTGCCGGCCGCGAGCAGCGCGGACGAGAACTGCAACGTGTGCGCGGCGACCACGTTGTCGTCGGCCAAACCGTGCACCAGTAGCAGCGGCCGCGTCAGCTGGTCGGCCAACGGCAGCAACGAACTGACCGCGTACGGGCCGGACTCGACGGTCGGGTCGCCGAGGTAGCGCTCGGTGTAGTGGGTGTCGTACAGGCGCCACTCGGTGACGGGTGCGCCGGCGACGGCGGCGTGGAACACGTCCGGCCGCTTCAGCACGGCGAGCGCGGCGAGGTAGCCGCCGAAGCTCCAGCCGCGGATGCCGACGCGCTGGAGGTCGAGCGGGTGCAGATCGGCCAGCGCCTGCAGACCGTCGATCTGGTCCTCGAGGACCGTGGTGGCGAGGTCGCCGAGCACGGCGCGCTCCCACGCCGACCCGCGACCGGGTGTGCCGCGGCCGTCGATGACGACGACGGCGAAGCCCTGGTCGGCGAACCACTGCGACGTGAGGTACGACGACTGCGCCTGCACGGCGCGCTGCGCATGCGGGCCGCCGTACGGATCGAGCAGCACCGGCAGCGGCGAGCCGTCGTGGTCGTGGGGGAGGAGCACGGCCGACACGAGCTTGCGGTCGCCGACGCAGTGCATCGACACGTTCGGGGTGACGAGTGGTGTCTCGGCAAACGAGCCGATCGTTGCCCCGTCGATCACGGTGGTCGTCGACCCGACGAAGCCGAGGCTGGCGCTGCGCAGCACGGTGGTCGGGCCACCGACTGCGGCACTGTGCACGCCCGGCTCGGTGGTGATCGCTTCGACGCCGTCGTCGTCGTAGCGCCACACGTGCTGCACGCTCGAGTCGTCGATCGGGTTGGCGATGAAGACGACCTCGTTGCCGCGCACGGCGGTGACCGATCGCACCTGGAGGTCTGCCGGAGTGACCGGCTCGCCATCGATCAGCAGTCGACGGGCGCCGTCTCGGTCGGCGGCGGTGACGATGCGGCCGTCGGCCAGCACGCCGGGCGTGCCCGGGACGAGCTCCACCCAGGCGAGGTCGCCGTCGGAGAACACCGGCTCGGTGGAGCCGATCTGCGGATCGGCTTCGAGCACCATCAGCGAGCGCTGGTCGCGTGACTGCACGGTGAGCAGCAGACGGGTGGAGGAGGCCCACCGCACGTCAGCGAGGTACGGGTAGCCGTCGCGGTCCCACACCACCTCGGTCGCGCCCCCGTCCAGCGCGAGCACGTGGAGGGTGACCTCCGCGTTGGCCGTGCCCGCTGCCGGGTAGCGGATCGCGTTCGGCTGCTGATCCGGGTTGGCCGGGTCGCCGATGTACCACGTCTGCACCGATGACACGTCCACGCGCGTGGCGGCGATGGCGCTGCCGTCGGGGCTCCACCAGTAGCCGCGGAAGCGGTGCATCTCCTCGGCGGCGATGAAGTCGGCGCTGCCCCACGTGACGTCCGGGCTCTCGTCGGCGGCGAGCTCCCAGCTGCTGCCGTCGAGCTCGGCGATGCGCAGCGCACGCCCACTGACGTAGGCGACACGGGTGGCGACCGGATCGGGGCGCGGGTCGAACACCGAGCCGTCGACCGGCAGCTCGCGCGCGTGGCCGCTGATCAACCCACCGACGTAGAGCTTGCCGCCGAGCGCGAACGAGACGACGGCGACGGCGTCGTCGGTGGCGAACGCGGTGACGCCGCCGGCGCCTTCACGCATGCGCTCACGGCGTGCCCGCTCTTCTGGCGGCAGGTTCTCGTCGTCGGCCGCGCCGAGCAGCTCCAGCGGATCGGCGACCAGCCGCTCCTCACCGGTGGCGACGTCGAGCACCCACAGGCAGTTGGCCGGGTCGTCGCCGGCACGGCTGCGGGCGAAGACCACCCGCTGCCCGTCGGGCGACACCGTGATGTTGCGCGGCTCGCCGAGCGTGAGCCGTTGCGTGCGCGCATGCTGCCGAGGGAACGAATCGACCATGGCAAGCATTCTTGCTGGATCTCGGACGGATCTGTGACGGAAAGCGTCACGGAACCGTCCGAGATCGGGTCAGGAGCCGGGGATGACGAGGATCTTGGCGTGCGCTTCGGGGTTGCCGAGATCGGTGAAGGCTTGTGGGACGCCGTCGACGTCGACCGTGCCGGTGATCCACGGTGAGAGGTCGACCTTGCCCTCGGCGATCGCGTTGAGCGAGCCGGCGAACTCCATCGGGTCGTAACCGAGGACGAACTGGATGTTCAGCTCGCGGCCGATGCCGAGCATCGGGTGGATGGTGTCCGCTTGCATGCACGCCCCGACGACGAGGATGCGCGCGTCCTTCGGCGCCATGCGCATCGCCTGCTCGATCATGCCGGGCACGCCGACCGCTTCGAAGATCACCAACGGACGAACACCGTCGGCCTTGCGCCACGCTTCGATGGCCGGCGTCTCCTTCGGATCGACGACGACGTCGGCACCCATCCGCTCGGCGAGCGCGCGGCGCTTCGGCGAGAAGTCGGCGGCGACGATCGGGCCGATGCCGCGCATCTTCATCTCGGCGATGCACGCCAAGCCGACCGGGCCGCAGCCGAGCACGATCGCGCTCTCGCCCTGGGCGATGCGGCTCTTGGCCACGGCGTGCACGCCGACGGCCAGTGGCTCGGTGAGTGCGGCGAGCTCGTGGGACAAACCGTTTGGCACCTTGATCCCGAGCATCTCGTTGAGCACGATCATCTCGGCGTAGCCGCCTGGGTAGGTGTTGCTGAACCCGATGGCGTGCAGCCCGTCGGCACCGAACACCACCGGCATGCTGACGATCACGTCGCCGGCCTTGAGGTTGTCGACGCCGGGCCCGGCCTCGAGGACCTCGCAGCAGAACTCGTGGCCCATCACGGTGTCCTGTGACGGCTCGAACATCTTCGGCGCCATCGGGTCGGGTTCACGCCCGTCGCTGAGCTCCTCGGTGAGCTTGCGGCTCTCCTCGCCGTGCTTGATGAGGTGCAGGTCGCTACCGCAGATGCCGCAGGCGAGCACCTTGGTGAGCACCTGACCCGGCCCCGGTGTGGGCACCGGGATGTCGTCGACTCGCATGGTCCAATCACGCATCACAGCAGCTCGCATGGCGGCGACTGTAGGCAGGCGCCCGTCGTCGACTCGATCCGGAGCGAGGCGCTCGCCCGCCTCGCTTGCTCGAACTGATCGATCAGCGGCTGTAGTGGGCGATGGCTTCGTTGATGATGGCGAAGCCGGCGTCGACGTCGATCTTGGTGAGCAGGTCGCAATTGGCGTCGGGGACCTCGAGGAGGTTGCGCTGGTCGATCACGGTCATGCCGCGGGTGAGGCGACCGCGCGTCTCGACCTCGACGTGGGCGAACTTCCGCTCGAACAGCTCGGGATGCGTCAGCGCCATCACTGCGCACGGGTCGTGCACCGCCGCGCCGAGCATGTCGTGGTGGCGGCTGACGTAGGCGTGGCTGAAGAAGTCGAAGAGGTCGGCGATCACCTCGGCGAACTTGCCCGGGAGCGCTCGCACCGCGGCGATCCGCTCTGGCGTCGCCTGGAACTGATGGGAGAGGTCGAGCCCCGTCATGATCAGCGGGCCGCCGTACGAGAAGACCATCGCCGCTGCTTCCGGGTCGGCCCAGATGTTGAACTCGGCTGCAGCGGTGCGGTTGCCGAACGTGCCGCCACCCATCAGCGAGATGCCGGCGATGCGCGAACCGAGGTCGGGTGCCGATCGCAGCGCCAGCGCGATGTTGGTCAACGGGCCGGTGGGCACCAGCCACACGCCGTCGTTGGCGCGGCACGTCTCGATGATGAAGCCGACCGCGTCGTGGCTCGCCGGCGGGCCGGACGGCTCGGGGAGATCGGCGCCATCGAGCCCGCTCTCGCCGTGCACGTAGTCGGCGTGAGCGGGTGGCACGACGATCGGGCGGTTGGCCCCGGCGTGCACCTCCACGTCGAGGCCGAGGAGGTCGCGCACGATGATCGCGTTGCGCGTCGTCGACTCGACCGGCGCGTTGCCGCCGACGGTGGTGATGCCGAGCAGGTTCGTGTGGCGAGCGGCGACCACGATGGCGATGGCATCGTCGTGGCCGGGGTCGCAGTCGATGATGACGGGAAGCGGTGCCATGATCCGGCCAGCATGGCACCGTTACAGTCGCCCCGATGAGGTCGCCCGCCCGGATCGCTGCCTCGCTGCTGCTCGTCGCCGTGGGCGTCACTTCGTGCTCGGACGACAAGGGCGTCGACGTGCTCGACACGTTCGCGACGTTGCCGTTGCCGACGGGTGTCGACGCCACGGCGGCGCCGACGACCACCGATACCGCGCTCGCGCCAGGCGTCGCCGGGCTCGACGACCCGAACCCGTTCTGCGCTGCGTGGGCCCGGTACAGCGGCTCGTTCCAGCTGCTCGGCGTGGCTCAGTCGTTCGGGGCGATGCCGTCGGATCAGGTGGCCGTGCTGGAGATGTTCGCCTCGCCGGTGGTCCGTGCCGCCGTCGACGCGATCGCCGAGGAGTGGCCAACCGAGCTGGCCGGTGAACGTGCCGCGGCGGTCGACGACTTCCTGGGTCCGTTCGGCCGTCGCGCGGACAAGGCGATCGCCGATCTCCGCGCTGCCGGCGCGACCGATGCACAGATCGTCCAGCTGTCCGACGCATGGCTGAACGTGCTCGCCACGCGCGATCCGTTGAACCCGGCGATCGAGCGCCCGGCGCTCGATCCCGCGCTCGACGCGATCGTGGGCACCGCGGCCGAGGTGTTCGACGCCAACGTCACGCCGTTCTCCGACGACCCGAGCCTGCGCGTCGGCGACGTCGTCATCCCCAACACGAACACCTACCTCGCCGCCACCTGCCCCGCCCTCGCCAGCAACGGCGTCGGCGACGCCGTGTGAGTGGAGGGTTTCGGGCTCGCCCGGGTGGGCGCCAGACCCTCCGCGTTGGGTGGGTGGAGGGTTTCGGGCTCGCTCGGGTGGGCGTCAGACCCTCCGCGTCGGGTGGGTGGAGGGTTTCGGGCTCGCGCCAGACCCTCCACCCCGGTGCTCGCTCCAGTTCTCGGGCATGGGCGCGGACGGCGCTCAACTGCTCCGGGCTAGGTCTCGAGGGTGCCGTCGGGGGTGAGGGTGACGGGGCGGCCGACCCATTCGCCGTCGCACATCGCCGCGGCGAGGCTCGCATCGCCGGAGGTGCCCCAGGCGCGACGGCCGTCAGCCAGGAGGCAGGCGGCGAAGGCGGTCTCCGGATCGCCGTCGCGCGAGTGCATCACCGTGTATGCCTCGACGGTCGCCGGACCGGCGGCGTCGGCCGGCTCGGCCAGCTCGCGCCGCGGCATCGCGTCGATCTCGTCCTGCGGGTATGCGTGGCGGAACGCAGTCGTCGGCGGCTCGGTGCCGTAGACGCCGAAGCTGTGCTTGGTCGTGTAGCCGCCGTTCGCCCAGACGAGCCCGTGCTCGCCCGGCGCGTCGCGCAGGTCGTTCATCACGGTGGCGATGGCGTGCATCACGTAGTTGTTCCACGGCCCACCGGCGAACGGCAGTCCGCCCGTGCGCGTCAGCTGACGATCAAGCGACAGCCCGAGGCTCTTGGCGCCGAGCTGCACCGCCGACGGGAAGCAGGAGTAGAGGTCGACGATGCCGATGTCGTCGATGCCCAACCCGGCCAGCTCGAGTGCCTGACGACCACCGAGCTCGATGGCCGGCGTCTCGGCGAACGACCAACGGTTGCTGATGAACTGGTGCTCGTGGCAGTCGGCACCGGAGTACGGGAACACCCACCGGTCGCGCGGCACGCCCAACGCCTCGGCGCGCTCGACTGAGCACATGATCAGCGCGGCCGCCATGTCGACGTCGTTGTTCGAGTTCATGTACTTCGGGTACGGGAAGCCGATCATCCGGTTCGACGGACCGGGTGTGCGGATCTCCTCGGGCGTCTTCGCGTCGCGGATCCAGGCGTGCTCGTTGGCCGCCGCCACTTCGCTGAACCGCGACCACAGCTCGCTGACCTTCACGAGGTGCTCGTCCACCGGCTCGCCCGCAGCGGCGCGCACCGCCGTCTCGAACATCGGGTACACCTGCACCGGCATGACGATGTGCCGGGCGATCTCGCTCGGGTGGTTCATCACCAGGTCCTCGCCGAGCAGCCGTGGCGTGGCGTCGGCCTGCGCCTTCGGCCAGTCGAGCTCGACGCCCTGGGCGCGGGCGTGCTTGCGCGTCCGCGACGCCTCGCCGCCGGTGAGGATGACGAGGTCGACCTCGCCGCGCAGGATCTCGCCGGCCGTGCCGTTGACCAACGTCTGCGGGCTGTTGCCGCCCATCGACGTCACTGCCGTCTCCGCGGTGGTGATGCCGAGCTCGTCCGCCACGACCGACGCCGGGTCGCCGTAGCGCCAGCTGAGCAGACCGACGACGCGGATCGAGTCGACCGCGTTGGGCACCCCGGCGAGGCCGGCGTCACCGGCGGCGAGGCGGATCGCTTCGGCCATCATCGCCGCGGGATGCAACGCGTCGGACACTGCCGCGTCACGTTGGAGGAACTGGCCGGCACCGATGAGGACCGGTGTGCGCGGGTCGAGCGTCATCGGGCCAGGGTAGGGAACCGGCCGCCACACCTCACAGACGAGCCGCCCCAGGCGATCGGGTGAGCATCACGACACGGTCACTCGGCGTTCGCCCGTCGTTCACATGATCGTGACACTCGGCTGTGAAGGTGCGCCCAACGAGTCGAGACACCCCGCTCGGCCGGACGCGATTGACGGAGCCCCCGCACACCGTGCTGATCTTCCTTGCCCACACATCAGATTGGATCCGGCGCGGCTCGGCGCACTTCTTCGTGCTGTTCTTCGCGATCGGCGTGCTCGGCTGGTTGCTGCAGCTGCTGCTCTCGTTGCGGTACCGGCCGTTCACCGGCACCTTCGGCGGGACCTCGTCGGTGATCGTTCCCGTCGTCGACGAGGACGTCGCCGAGTTCTCGATCGCGCTCAGCCGAGTCGTCGCCCAGGACCCGCTCGAGGTGATCGTGGTGATCAACGGGCCGCGCAACGAACCGTTGGAAGCCGTGTGCGCTCGCTTCGGTGCGGTGGTGCGCACGCTGTGGACGCCGAGTCCGGGCAAGCGCGGCGCGCTCGCGCTCGGCATCGCCGAGGCGCATGGCGACGTCGTCGTCATCCTCGACAGCGACACGTGGTGGTACCCGGAGACGCTCGTCGAGCTGACTCGTCCGTTCGTCGAACCCGACGTCGGCGGCGTCACGACGCAGCAGAACATCCGCTTCGCCAGCACCTCGATCTGGAGCCGGTTCGCGGAGTGGTTGGAGGTGCTGCGGTTCAGCTACGCGGTGCCGGCGCAGAGCGTGCTCGGCACCGTCGGCACCCTGCCGGGCCGGACGATCGCGTTCCGCCGCGACCTGCTCGTCGAGTACATCCCGACGTTCCTCACCGAGCGGTTCCTCGGCGTGCACAAGGAGATCAGCGACGACCGCTGCATGACGACGTGGGCGCTGCAGCGCGGCTACCGGACCGTGTACCAATCGACCGCGCTGGTGAGCACCGCGTCGCCGACGACCTTCCGCGGGTTCTGGAAGCAGCAGTACCGCTGGGCCAACGGCGGGCAGTACCAGACGCTGCGCAACCTGCGCTGGATGTTGCGCCACGCCCGGCCGCTGGCGTTCATGACGCTGCTGCCGATCATCGGCGGCTACATGCTGCTGGCGTCGATCGCCGTGTGGGCGATCCGCGCCGCGTCGTCGAACCCGCCGTCGGCGCTCGGCTTCATCGGCAGCTGGCCGGTCGTCACCTTCCTCCTGGCGATGCTCGCCAGTTGGGTGATCACCACCGCGATCCGTCAGTCGCGCGCCCTCGCCCGCCGCCCGCGACACCTGCTGTGGCTCGGGCCGTGGGCGTTCATCGGACTGTTCATCATGTTCCCGCTGCGCATCTTCGCCTTCGTCACGATGGTCAAGGACACCGGCTGGGGCACTCGGGCCAACGCCTACGTCGGCACCACCCGCGTGCCGATCCGCTACCGCTTGGTGCCGCCGTTGCTGGCGTGCTCGCTGATCGCCTGCTTCACGTTGGCCGGGTTGGCGATGGAGGTCGCATGAAGGGGTCGCACGTGGCGATGTGCGCCGCGTTCGCGGTCGCGGCGATGTTCAGTGGTGTCGGCAGCGGCGCGCACGCGGACAGCGGCCGCACGCGGATCGGACATCTCTTCGCGCCCACCGATGCGGCCGTGCTGCCGGACGGTCGGCTCCTCGTCGCCGAAAAGGCCGGCATCATCAAGGTCTTCCCGGAGCTGCGCGACTCCGTTCCGATCACGGTGCTCGACCTGAGCAACGAGGTCTTCGACTACCGCGACTACGGCCTGCTGTCGATCGAGGCGAGCCCGTCGTTCGAGACCGATCACCTCGTCTACTTCCTCTACGACCGCGACATCGATCCGGCGACGGACGAACCGGCGCCGGTGTGGGGGACGCCTGGCGTCATCCAGGACACCTGCCCGCAACCGGATCAGGTCGGCTGCCGGGTGACCGCGCACCTCGAGGTGTTCCGACTGAACGACGACGGCACGGCCGCCGACCGCCGCGTCGTGCTGGCCAACGAGCCCGACGGCGGGTGGTGCTTCGGCTTCGATGGTCACGGCAGCGGCGATCTCCTCTTCGGCCCGGAGGGCGCGCTGTACGTCTCCACCGGTGACGGCTCGACGTCGGACACCGGCGACGTCGGCTCGCCCGACGATCGGACGTGCAGTGCGTTCGGCGACGAGGACGACACCGAGGGCGGAGCGCTGCGCGCGCTCGACGCGCTGACGCCGTCCGCGTACACGATGTGGAACGGCTCGGTCCTGCGCATCGACGCCGCCACCGGCAAGGCGTGGCCGGGCAACCCGCTGTCCGGCGGTGCTGCCACGGGTGACGACCGCATCGTCGCCCTCGGGTTCCGCAACCCGTTCCGCCTCACCTACGACGCCACCGCCAACGTCATCGACGCGTCCGACGTCGGCGCCAATGCGTCCGAGGAGGTGGACGTCATCACGCTCGCCGGCATGAGCGATGGCGTGCAGTCGTTCGGCTGGCCGTGCGAGGAGGGCATCAAGCCGTCGTCGTCGCCGGCGGTCGCCGCTCGCCCGCTGTGCACCGCATCGCCCGCCGTTCCGGTCACCGACGGGCAGCGGGCGCTCGTCTACGGCGACCTCACCGCGCAGGGCTGTCCCGGCGATCGTTCGGCGATCATCGGTGGTTCGGTCTTCGGCACCGGCGCGACGCGCCGCTACGTGTTCGCCGACTGGACCCGCGGGTGCATGCTCGCCGTGCCGATCCTGCCCGACCTCACCTTGGATCTCGCCGGCGCGACGGTGATCGACCGCGAGCGCATCCCGGCCGCCATCCGTGACGTCTCCGCCCTCGGCATCGGCGCCGACATGATGCTCGTCGACGTCGCCGACAACGCCGTCTACCTCCAGGATGCGCCGTGGAACGCGCATGACGAGCACGTGGCGATGTGGCGCCGCATCGTGCCCATCGCGCTCCTCGGTGGCGGGCTCGGCACCGTGGTGTGGGTCGGCTTCCGCGGCGATCGTCGCCGACGCAAGCGCGCCGTCGCGATGGCCGCCGCGTCCTGACGTTCAAGCGCGAGCGCCGACGTGCCGATCCACTTCATCGTGGAACGGTTCGAGCACTCGGGTTTCGATGGTGGTTGGCGCATGTCGTGGCGAGACGCCGTCGCCGGCGTGGTGACCGCGTTCCTCGCGCTGTCCCCGTTGATCGTTCGTTGATCTACGACTGATCTAGGACTGATCGCCGGCGCGCACGCGCACCCAGTCCACCAGCAGCGTCTGCTCCTGCTGATCGGCCTCACCGGGTGAGCCGGCCAACGATCCGCCGACGGCGACGTTCAGCAGCACGTAGAACGGCTTGTCGAAGACCCACGACGTGCCGTCCGGGAGGTCGCCGGGCGTCAGCACCTCGACCTCCTCACCGTCGATCGTCCAGGCGATTCGCTCGGGCTCCCACGTGACGCCGTAGACGTGGAACTCGCCCGTGCCGTCGGGAACGTCGAGCGTCGCACCGAGCGCCTGCCCACCCGAGTAGCCGGGCCCGTGCACGACGGCGCGGACGTCGTCGGGCGACGCGCCGACCTGCTCGACGATGTCGATCTCGCCGGAGCTCGGCCACCCGGCGGTCGGGCGGTCGATGCCCATCATCCAGAACGCCGGCCACGTCGCCCCGCCCGTCGGCATCTTCATGCGCGCCTCGAACGTTCCGTACCGCTGTCGGAACGACGCGAACGTGTTGATCCGCGCCGACGTGAACTCGCACGGTCCGTACCAGCACGCCAGGGTCGTGTCGGCCGACGTCGGCAGCGCGCGGATCGCCAGGTTGCCCTCGCCGTCGAGCGAGAGGTTGGCCGGGTCGTCGGTGTAGTACTGGCGCTGCTGGTTGCCCCACCCCGTGCCGCCGATCTCGACCGCCCAGCGCGACGAGTCGGGCAGATCGCCCGCCGCGCCGTCGAAGTCGTCCTCGAAGGTCACCGCGCCCGATGACGTGCGTTCGGCGGCATCGCTCGAACAGCCGGTCGCGAGCGCGCCGATCGAGCACGTGGCGACGACAGCAGCGATGGCGCGAGCAGCGGGACCGGGCAGAGCTGGTTCCGATCGGGTCGGGCGCGCCGTGGGGGCCGGCGCGTCGATCACCCATCTTCGCAGACGGGCCGTGGCAAACGGGCCCGTCCTAAGCTCCGGCCATGACACGGATCGCCATCGGCTCGGACCACGCCGGGTACCTCCTCAAGCAGCACCTCATCGGCGTGCTCGAAGCGGGTGGGCACGAGGCGATCGACCACGGCACCGACAGCACCGACAGCGTCGACTACCCGCCGTTCTGCGCCGCGGTCGCTCGCACCGTGCGCGACGGTGGCGCCGAGCTCGGCATCGTGCTCGGCGGCAGCGGCCAGGGCGAGCAGCTGGCCGCCAACAAGGTCCACGGCGTACGCGCCGCGCTCTGCAACGACCTCTACACCGCACGCATGGCGCGCGCCCACAACGACGCCAACGTGCTCAGCATGGGGGCCCGCGTCGTGGGGGAGGGCCTGGCCGAGGAGATCCTCGCCCTGTTCCTCGCGACCCCCTTCGAGGGTGGTCGCCACCAGCGTCGGGTGGACGAGGTGATGGCGATCGAGGCGCGAGAGGCAAGCGAAGCGGTCGGGCCCGGCGCCGCGTCGTAGCATCGCCGCCGTGCCCTTTCCCAGCGACACCACCCCCGACACCACGCTGTTCGACCTCATCGACCGCGAGGTGCAGCGCCAGACCACCGGCATCCAGCTCATCGCCAGCGAGAACTTCACGTCACCCGCGGTGATGCGCGCCGTCGGCTCGGCGCTGACGAACAAGTACAGCGAGGGCTACCCGGGCAAGCGCTACTACGGCGGCAACGCGGTCATCGACGACGTCGAGTCGCTGGCCATCAGCCGGGTCAAGCAGCTGTTCGGTGCCGATCACGCCAACGTCCAACCGCACAGCGGCGCCAACGCCAACATGTGCGCGTACCAGGCGCTGCTCGACGCCGGTGACACCGTGCTCGGCCTCAGCCTCGACCACGGCGGCCACCTCACCCACGGCTCGCCGGTCAACGCCAGCGGCAAGCTGTACCACTTCGTCCCGTACAAGGTGACGCCCGGCGACGAGCGCATCGACATGGACCAGGTGCGCGACCTCGCCCTCGAGCACCGGCCGCGGATGATCGTCGCCGGCACCACGAGCTACCCGCGCCGCATCGATCCGGAGCCGTTCAAGGCGATCGCCGACGAGGTCGGCGCCTACTTCATGTTCGACGCCGCGCACATCGCCGGTCTCATCGCCGGCGGCGCACACCCCAACCCGGTGCCGTACGCGGACATCGTCACGTTCACGACGCACAAGACGCTGCGCGGCCCGCGTGGCGGGTGCATCCTCTCCAAGGCCGAGCACGCCTCGGCCATCGACAAGGCCGTGTTCCCCGGGTGGCAGGGTGGCCCGCTGGAGCACGTCATCGCCGGCAAGGCCGTTGCCTTCTTCGAGGCGATGCAGCCGAGCTTCACCGACTACGCCAAGCAGATCGTGGCCAACGCCAGTGCCCTCGCGGCAGCACTCGTCGACCAGGGCTTCCGGCTGGTCAGCGGCGGCACCGACAACCACATGATGGTGGTCGACCTGCGTCCGTTCGACGCCGATCTCACCGGCAAGGAAGCGCAGGCGGTGCTCGACGAGGCCGGCATCACGCTGAACAAGAACACGATCCCCGACGACCCGCGCAGCCCGTTCGTCACCAGTGGCCTGCGCATCGGCACGCCCTCGGTGACGACGCAGGGGATGACCGAGCCGGACATGGCCACCATCGCCGGGCTCATCGCTCGCGTGCTCCGCCACCGCGGTGACGACTCGAAGGTCGCCGCGGCGTACAGCGACGTCCGCGCCCTGTGCGCGCGCTACCCCGTCTACGGCTGAGCCATGATGGCCGGGAGATGGGGGCCACCGGTTTGGAAGCCGATTCGGAAGCCGATCTGGACGCACCGTTGGACGCACGGATCGTGAGCGCCGGAGACGAGGACGAGACGCTCGCTGCCGACGCGCGGCACGGTTCGCTCTCGCTCGGTCGCGCCGCGTTCTCCGTTCTCCTCGGTGCGCTCGGCGCGGTCGTCGGCGTGCTCGTGTGGTACCTCGTCCAGTACGGCACCAAGTCGCAGATGCTGTACCTCGTCGTCGGGTTGGGTGCAGGCGTCGGCTTCGCCGTCGCGTACGGCGCTCGGCGCGGTGGCGTCGTCGTCGGAGCGATCGCCGTCGGCATCAGCGCGCTGGCCATCCTCGTCGGGCTCTACTACGTCGATCGCTCGACGTTCATCCGCGATCGCGCCCAGGCGGGGCTGCGGTTGACGGTGCCGATGTGGCCGAGCTGGGATTGGTTCTGGTACGTCATCCGCGCCGGTTTCCGGCAGACCTTCTCGCAGTACATCTACTTCGTCATCGGGTTGGTGGCGGCGGGCTGGTACGGGTTCCGCGGTCCCCACAAGCTCGACAGCCACAGCTGATGTTCCCCATCGGGGCGTACCTCCTGACCGGTGGCATCGCCGCCGTGGTGACGTTCGTGTGCACCCCGATCGTCGGGATCGTCGCCCGCAAGATGGGCTGGATCGTGCAGCCCGATGACCGGCGCGTGCACAAGGTGGCCACCCCCGACGTGGGCGGCATCGCGATGTTCGTCGGCTTCGTGGTGGCGCTCGGCGCGGCCCGGCTGAACAACACGTTCGATCCGCTGTTCGCCCGCAACTCCGAGCCGCGCGGCGTGCTGTTCGCCGCGACGGTGATGTTCCTCGTCGGCTTCATCGACGACGTGCGCGAGATCTCGGCGCCGGCGAAGGTTGCCGGCACCGTCATCGCCGGGAGCATCCTCGTCAGCTTCGGCGTGACGATGTTCTTCTTCCGCGTGCCGCTGCTCGGTGTGTTCGTGCTCGACCAGGACTGGGTGCCGTTGATCACGGTCGTGTGGCTGCTCGGGATGACCCAGGCGATCAACCTCATCGACGGGCTCGACGGGCTGGCCGCCGGCATCGTCGCCATCGCCGCCGCAGCCTTCTTCCTGTTCAGCCAGAAGCTCGACGACCTGACCCTGCTCGTGCGTCCCAACGTCGGTCCACTGGTGGCGATCATCACCGTCGGCATCTGCGTCGGCTTCCTGCCGCACAACTTCAACCCGGCGCGCATCTTCATGGGTGACGGCGGCGCGCTGCTCCTCGGACTGTTGATGGCGGTCAGCACGAGCGTGGTCGGTGGCCGCGCCGACCCCAACCCGCCGCTGCCGTCCGTCGGCCAGACGTACTTCTTCTTCGCTCCGCTCCTGATCCCGCTGTTGATCCTCGGCGTGCCGATCCTCGACACGCTCTGGGCGATCCTGCGGCGCGCCCGAAGCCGCCAGGGCGTGGCCACCGCGGACAAGCGCCACCTGCACCACCGTCTCATGGAGATGGGCCACGGCCAGCGGCGCAGCGTGATGATCCTGTGGGCCTGGACCGCGCTGCTGTCGACGATGGTCCTCTACCCGGTGTTCACCGGCAGCGGCGCCGGCTACATCCCCGTCGGTGCCGCCATGTTCGGCCTCATCCTCTACACCGTGCTGCACCCCCAACTGCGCCGCAACCGAGTCTGACCATCACGGAACGGCGGAAGATTCTCAACGAGTACGGTTTCGGTTTGGCGAACGAGAACTCGTCTCGCTAGATTGTGTATGCGTTCACAAGCTCGACACAACGGAGTGTCGGGCGCGCCGTCCCGCCAGCCAGGAACCTCGTTGAACCTGATTCCCCGCAAGCGCAGCATCGATGCCGATGACAACCTCGGCAAGGGCATGGACCTGGCTCTGACGACGCTCGTGTTCCTGCTTGCCGGCTGGGGCCTCGACCGCTGGTTGGGCACCCGCCCGCTGTTCATGGCGACGCTGCCGCTCGTGGCCTTCATCGGCAAGAGCATCACCCTCTGGTACGCCTACGACGCACGGATGAAGGTGCTCGAGGCCGAACGCGCCGAGGTCTCTCGCGCCAAGGTCCGGCGATGAACGAGACGTCCACGTTCACCACGCGACTCGACGGCCCGGCGCCCGAGGTCAGCGTGTCCAAGGACATCATCAGGCGCGGCCTGATGGTTGCTCCCGTGCTCATCGGCATCTGCTGGCTCATCTGGGGCAGCCGTGGCGCCTGGTCGAGCATGTACGCGATCGCCCTCGTGCTGATCAACTTCGCCCTGGCCGCCGGGCTCATCGCCGCGGCTGCTCGCATCAGCCTCGGGCTGATGATGGGCGCCACCCTCTTCGGCTACCTGCTCCGCCTCGGTCTCATCCTGCTGGCAGTGCTGCTGGTGAAAGACGCCGGATGGATTTCGCTCCCGGCACTCGGAGCGACCATCATCGTCACGCACCTCGGCCTGCTGGTGTGGGAGATGAAGTACGTCGCCATGTCCCTCGCCCATCCCGGCCTCAAGCCTGCCCGCCCGTAACTGACAGGAATCGACACCGTGCTCGCCGAATCGTTCGAGTTCCCACAGATCAACTCCATCCTGCGCTGGCAGGACCTCTTCACGTCCTTCAACAAGATCGCCCTCATCGCCGTCGCTGCGGCGATCATCGGGTCGATCGTGTTCTTGTTGGCCGGGCGGAAGGACGCGAAGGTCGCACCGACCGGCGTGCGCAACCTCGCCGAATCGACCGTCGAGTTCATCGAAGACGGCATCATCATGCAGACGATCGGCAAGGACGGCCTCGGCTGGACGCCGTTCCTGCTGAGCATGTTCATCTTCATCTACCTCTGCAACGTGCCGGGCATCATCCCGATCCTGCAGATGCCCGCCACCGCTCGCATCGCCATCCCGATGTTCCTCGCCCTGCTCGTCTGGGTCATCTACAACGGCGTCGGCATCAAGCACCAGGGCCTCGGCGGCTACCTGAAGAGCACCCTCTTCCCGCCCGGCGTGCCCAAGGCGCTGTACATCCTCGTGACCCCGATCGAGTTCATCTCGACGATCGTCGTGCGCCCGTTCTCGCTGACGGTCCGGCTCTTCGCCAACATGCTCGCCGGCCACATCCTGCTCGTCACGTTCGCCTTGCTGACGCACTCGCTGATCACCGCCGAGACCAGCCAGATCCTGCTGAAGCCGATGGCCGTGCTGCCGTTCTTCATGCTGCTGTTCCTCACCGCCTTCGAGGTGCTGGTCGGATTCCTGCAGGCGTACATCTTCACCATCCTCACCGCCGTGTACATCGGCGGGGCCACGCACCCCGAGCACTGACGCTCGGGTCGCACACCTCTCCACCTACCCAGAACACTCATCAGGAGACAGCAACCAACATGGAAGCATTCAGCCACCTCGTCGCCGCCGAGCTCACCGGCGAAGAAGCCAAGGCCGCCAACGCAGCCATCGGCGCCGGTTTCGCCTACGGCATCGCCGCCATCGGACCTGGCATCGGCATCGGTTACCTCGTCGGCAAGTCCGTCGAGGCGATGGCCCGTCAGCCCGAGGCCGCCGGCATGGTCCGCACGACCATGTTCCTCGGCATCGCCTTCACCGAAGCCCTGGCCCTCATCGGCTTCGTGGTCTTCATCCTCATCGGCCTCTGAGCCGATCGCGTTGATCCATCCGTCCACCTTCCCGAAGGAGCTGACGTGCTGAACGCCGTCGCACATCTTCACGGGTTCGTTGCCAACCTCGTCGCTGCCGACGGGGCTGTCGACAAAGACCCCGGCCCGATCATCCCCGAGCTCAAGGAGCTCGCCTGGGGTGCCGGTTCGTTCATCGTGTTCGCGTTGCTGATGCGCTTCGTGCTCTTCCCCAAGCTGAAGAAGGGGATGGACGCCCGCTACTCGGGCATCCAGCAGTCACACGTCAGCGCCGACGCCGAGCGGTCCGCCGCACGCGCCGAGGTTGCCGACTACGAGGCGCAGCTCGCCTCGGTGAAGGCCGAAGCGACGGCTCGTCTCGATGTCGCACGGGCCACGCTGGAAACGGAACGTCAGGCCAAGCTGGCCGAGGTCAACGGTCGCATCGCCACCCAGCGCGCCGCCGCAGCCGAGGAAGCGGACGCCGCCCGGCAGGCAGCGCAGTCGCAGATCCATGCGGCCGTCAGCTCGGTCGCCGGGCTGGCCAGCAAGCTGGCCACCGGCAAGCAGCCGGATGCCGCCGTCGTCGAGCGCGTGGTCGGGGAGGTGATGGCGCGATGAGTGTTCTGGGAATCGCCCATCTGCTCCACGGCCTGCGGCCGCTCAGCGAGGAGCCGGTCTTCGACAAGGACGGCCACGTCGTCACCCACAGCTGGATCCTGCCGGAGTTCGCCGAGATCATCTACGGCGGCGTCGCTTCGATCGTCATCTTCTGGGCCCTGTGGAAGTTCGCCGGGCCGCAGATCAGCAAGGCCATGAAGGCTCGCACCGAGCGCATCCAGAAGGAGCTCGACTCGGCATCGTCCGACGTCACCTCCGCGGCGCAGGAAGCGGCCACCATCCGTCAGGCCAAGGGCGACATCGCCGGCGAGCGAGATCGCTTGCTGGCCGAGGCCGACGTGCAGGCCGAGTCGATCCTCACCGACGGTCGGGCTCGCCTGGCCGCCGAGGTCGTCGAGATCGAAGCGAAGGCCCAATCGGACATCGCCGCCGCCGGCGGACGTGTCAACGACGAGCTGCGCGCCGAGATCGCCCGCCTGTCCAGCGCTGCCGTCGACCACGTCGTCACCGGTTCGCTCGACGAGGCCACGCATCAAGCCCTCATCGAGGACTTCATCCAGCGCGTCGGAGCCAGCACAGGAGCAAGCGCATGAGCGACCAACGCATCGACGGCTACGCACGTGCGCTCTTCGAGATCGCCCGCGCCGAAGGCACCATCGACGAGGTCGAAGACGAGCTGTTCCGCTTCGCCCGCAGCTACGAGAGCAACGACGCGCTGCGCAACGCGCTGACCGACGAGCAGATCCCCGCCAGTCGTCGTCAGGCGATCGTCGAAGACCTGCTCGGTGGCAAGGCCACGTCGACCACCACCCAGCTCGTCTCGATGGTCATCGGCTCCGGCCGCGGTCGCGACCTGCCGGCCATCGTCGACAAGCTGGTCCAGCGGGCCAGCAGCTCGAAGAACCTCGAAGTCGCCGAAGTGCGCACTGCCGTGCCGCTGACCGCCGAGCAAGAGGCTCGCCTGTCGGCTGCGCTGACGAACGCCACGGGCAAGGCCGTGAACCTGAAAGTCGTGGTCGATCCTTCCGTGTTGGGCGGGATCGTGGCCACCGTGGGCGACACCGTCATCGACGGCAGCGTCCGCACCCGCATCGACCAGTTGAAGTCCAGGCTCTGAAAGGAACCCCGAAGATGGCAGAGCTCACCCTCAGCGCCGCAGACATCGCCGCCGCGCTCTCCAAGAACCTCGATGGCTTCTCGCCGTCGCTCGAGGCCCGCACCGTCGGGCGCGTCACCGAAGTCGGTGACGGCATCGCTCGCGTCAGCGGTCTGCCCGACTGCGCCGTGAACGAGCTGCTCGAGTTCGAGGACGGCACCGTCGGCCTCGCCCTCAACCTCGACGAGGAGTCCATCGGCGCCGTGGTGCTCGGTGACGGCTTCGAGATCGAGGAAGGCCAGACCGTGAAGGCCACCGGCCGCATCCTCAGCGTCCCCGTCGGCGACGCGATGCTCGGCCGCGTGGTCAACGCGCTCGGCCAGCCGATCGACGGCAAGGGCGACATCGTCGGCGGCATCTCCCGCCGCGTCGAGATCCAGGCCCCCGGGATCATGGGTCGCAAGCCCGTGCACGAGCCGCTGCAGACCGGCATCAAGTCGATCGACGCGATGACCCCGATCGGTCGTGGCCAGCGCCAGCTGATCATCGGCGACCGCAAGACGGGCAAGACCACCGTTGCCATCGACGCGATCATCAACCAGCGCGGCCTCGGCGTGAAGTGCATCTACGTCGCCATCGGCCAGAAGGGCTCGACGGTCGCCCAGACCGTGGAGACGCTGCGTCAGTACGGCGCCATGGAGTACACCGTCGTCGTCGCCGCCCCGGCCTCCGACCCGGCGCCCTTCAAGTACCTCGCTCCCTACGGCGGTTGCGCCATGGGTCAGCACTGGATGGAGAACGGTGAGCACGCGCTCATCGTCTACGACGACCTCTCCAAGCAGGCCGAGGCGTACCGCCAGGTGTCGCTGCTGCTGCGCCGCCCGCCGGGCCGCGAGGCCTACCCCGGCGACGTGTTCTACCTCCACAGCCGCCTGCTCGAGCGTGCCGCCAAGCTCAGCGACGAGCGCGGCGCCGGTTCGCTCACCGCCCTCCCGGTCATCGAGACCAAGGCCGGCGACGTGTCGGCGTACATCCCCACCAACGTGATCTCGATCACCGACGGTCAGGTGTACCTGCAGGACAACCTGTTCAAGTCCGGTGTCCGCCCGGCCGTCGACGTGGGCATCTCGGTGTCTCGCGTGGGTGGTGCGGCGCAGATCAAGGCGATGAAGAGCGTGTCGGGCACGTTGAAGCTCGACCTCGCCCAGTTCCGTGAGCTCGAGGCGTTCGCCACGTTCGGTTCCGAGCTCGACGCCATCTCCAAGGCCCAGCTCGAGCGCGGCTACCGCCTCGTCGAGCTGCTCAAGCAGCCACTGAACAGCCCGATGCCCGTCGAGGAGCAGGTGGTGGTGGTCTTCGCCGGCACCAAGGGCTACCTCGACGACCTGCCCGTCTCCGACGTGCGTCGCTTCGAGGGCGAGCTGCTCGAGCACCTGCGCACCACCGCCGGTGGCGTGCTGGCCGGCATCCGCAACAACCCGAAGGCTGACGCGCCCGGCGAGCTCGCCGACCTCATCCTCGGCTTCAAGGCGCAGTTCCGCACCGGCGCGGCGATCAACGCCGCCGTCGATCCGGCCGCAGTCGCGGCCGAGGAGCTGGGCGAGGCCGAGAGCGACAAGACCCTCGCGACGGAGTGATCTAGATGGCTGGTGGTCAAGAACGAATCCTGCGAGGACGCATCCGAACCGTCCAGGCCACGAAGAAGATCACGCGCGCCATGGAACTGATCGCGGCGTCGCGCATCGTCAAGGCGCAGCAACGGGTTCAGGCCGCCATGCCGTACAGCGATCAGATCACGGAGGTGGTCAAGGACCTGTCGGCGGCCGGTGGGTCCTCGTCGTCGCCGTTGCTCGCCGGTCGTGACGAGATCAAGCGCACCGCGTACGTGGTCGTCTCCGCCGACCGCGGTCTGTGCGGCGGCTACAACGCCGGCGTGCAGCGCGCCGCCGAGGGCGAGATCAAAGCCGACGTCCTGGCCGGCAAGCAGTACACCGTGATCGCCATCGGGCGAAAGGCGGAGGGCTACTTCCGCTTCCGCGGCTACGCCATCAACCGTTCGTTCACCGGCTTCTCCGAGCTGCCGACGTACGCGCAGGCCAAGGAGATCGGCGAGCACGTCGTCGACCTGTTCCTGTCCGGCGAGGTCGACAAGGTCGAGCTCGTCTACACCCGCTTCATCTCTGCCGGTTCGCAGGAAGTGGTGCTGCGTCCGCTCGTCCCGCTCGACCGCGAGACGGTGGCCGGGGGCGACGGCCAGGCGCCCAACGCATCGGGGGCGACGGCCGACTACGAGTTCGAGCCCGACCCGAGCACCATCCTCGACACGCTGCTGCCGCGCTACGTCGAAGCCCGCATCTACGCCGCGCTGCTCAACGGTGCGGCCAGCGAGCAGGCGGCGCGCCAGCGAGCGATGAAGAGCGCCACCGACAACGCCGAAGAGCTCATCAAGTCGCTGAGCCGGATCATGAACCGTGCCCGCCAGGACTCGATCACCACCGAGATCATGGAGATCGTCAGCGGCGCCGAAGCGCTCGGCGGCGACAAGAAGAAGGTGCACATCGACCTCGGTCCGATGGGGTTCGACAGCGACAGCTACCTCGACACCGACGGCTACCTCGACCTGAAGCCCACCAGCGCGCTGGCCGCCACGGCCGTCGGCGTGCTCGAGCCGGACGACATCGAGGAGATCCTCGGCATCGGACCGGTGATCGGCGAGCACCTCCGTGAGCGTGGCATCACCACGTTCGCCCAGATCGCCGCCTGGACCCCCGCAGACGCCGAGCGCGTCGGCGACGAGATCGAGTTCCCCGGGCGAGTCGAACGCGAGAACTGGATCCAGCAAGCCCGCGACCTCCACGACCAGAAGTACGGAGAAGGACAGCAACCATGACGATGACCGAGACAGACCGCAAGGATGGCCGCGTGGTCGGCATTGCCGGCCCCGTGATCGACGTCGAGTTCCCGCGCGGCTCGCTGCCCGAGCTGAACACCGCGCTCGAGTTCACCGTCACCGTCGAGGGCACTGCGATCAGCGTGCTCGCCGAAGTGGCCCAGCAGCTCGGCGACAGCCGCGTTCGCGCCGTGTGCCTGAAGCCCACCGACGGTCTCACCCGTGGCACGCCGGTGCGCAACACCGGTCGTGGCATCACGGTGCCGGTCGGCGAGCGCACTCTCGGTCACGTGTGGAACGTGTGGGGCGACGTGCTCGACGGCAACAACAGCGACTTCGACGACATCGAGCGCTGGGAGATCCACCGCCCGGCCCCCGACTTCGCCGCGCTGGAGCCCTCCAAGCGCATGTTCGAGACCGGCATCAAGGTCATCGACCTGCTCACCCCGTACCTCGCCGGCGGCAAGATCGGACTGTTCGGTGGCGCCGGCGTCGGCAAGACCGTGCTCATCACCGAGATGATCCGTCGCGTGGCCCAGAACCACGGCGGCGTGTCCGTGTTCGCCGGCGTCGGTGAGCGCACCCGTGAGGGCACCGACCTGATGATCGAGATGACCGAGTCCGGCGTGTTCGAGAAGGCCGCCCTCGTCTTCGGTCAGATGGACGAGCCGCCGGGCGTGCGCCTGCGCGTCGCCCTGTCGGCCCTCACCATGGCCGAGTACTTCCGCGACGTGCAGAACCAGGACGTGCTGCTGTTCGTGGACAACATCTTCCGCTTCGTGCAGGCCGGTTCCGAGGTCTCCACGCTGCTCGGTCGCATGCCGTCGGCCGTGGGCTACCAGCCCACCCTGGCCGACGAGATGGGGCAGCTGCAGGAGCGGATCACGTCCACCCGCGGTCGCTCGATCACCTCGCTGCAGGCCGTGTACGTGCCCGCCGACGACTACACCGACCCGGCGCCGTTCACCACCTTCACCTTCCTCGACGCCACCACGGAGCTCAGCCGCCAGATCGCCTCGCTCGGCATCTACCCGGCCGTCGACCCGCTGGCGTCGACGTCCACGATCCTCCAGCCGGAGGTCGTCGGTGATCGTCACTACGCCGTGGCTCGCCGCGTGCAGGAGGTGCTGCAGCGCTACAAGGAGCTGCAGGACATCATCGCCATCCTCGGTCTCGACGAGCTGTCCGAAGAGGACCGCCTCACCGTGTCGCGTGCCCGCAAGGTGCAGCGGTTCTTGAGCCAGCCGTTCTACGTCGCCGAGGTGTTCACCGGCGTCAACGGTGAGACGGTGCCGGTGCAGGAGACGGTGGAGAGCTTCGAGGCGCTGATCAACGGCGAGCTCGACGAAGTTCCCGAGCAGGCGTTCCTCAACGTCGGTGGTGTCGAGCAGGTCCTGGCGAAGGCAAAGGCGTTGCAGGAAGGCGCAGCCTGACCATGGCTGACGCGTTCCAGGTCGAGGTCGTGTCGCCCGAGAAGGTGCTCTTCTCCGGCGAGGCCACGCAGGTGATCACGCGCACGCTCGGCGGTGGCGAGATCGCCTTCCTGGCCGGGCACGCCCCGTTCCTCGCTGCGCTCACCGAGAACCACACGCGCATCACGCTGGTCGATGGTGAGGTGCTCGACATCGCCGTGCACGGCGGCTTCGTTCAGGTCAGCGGCACCACGGTGAGCATCCTCAGCGACGTCGCCGAGCTCGCCGACCAGATCGATCGGGCCCGTGCCCAGCAGGCCAAAGAGCGCGCCGAAGCACGGATGATGAACGAGCAGGACAGCGACGCCACGGCCGCGCTGGCCCGCGCTCACGCACGGTTGAACGCCTCCGGCGGACTCAACGGCACCTCCGCCGCCGCCCACTGATCGCGACCACCGACAACTGGATGTCTGACGCGCGGCTGTGCCGCGTCTCAGACATCCAGTTTCGCGTTTGTCCGTAGTCTGAGCGGATGGCCCGTTCGTTCCCGTTCAGCTCTGCACTCGTCACCGGCGCTTCGAGCGGGATCGGTGAGTCGATGGCCCACCTCCTCGGCGCGGCGGTCGTGCCCCAGGTGCTCGTCGCTCGACGCCGCGACCGGCTGGAGGAGATCGCTGCCGGCTACCCGGGCACCGAGGTGCTCGAGGCCGACCTGTCGACGCCGAAGGGCCTGGCCGCGGTCGTCGCCCGCGCCGGCTCGACGACCGAGCCGATCGACCTCGTCGTCAACAACGCCGGCTTCGGCACGTCGGGTTCGTTCCACGAGCTGGACGCCGATCGGCTCGATCGCGAGGTGCAGCTGAACGTCGCTGCGCTCACTCGCATCAGCCGTGCCGCGCTCGGGGTGATGGTGCCGCGCGGCCGCGGCTTCCTGCTGAACGTCAGCAGCGTGGCCAGCTTCCAGCCCGCTCCGCACCTCGCCGTCTATGCGGCGACGAAGGCGTACGTCACCAGCCTCACCGAGAGCCTGCACGAGGAGGTGCGCGGCACCGGCGTGCACGTCACCGCCCTGTGCCCGGGGTTGACGCGCACTGAGTTCCAGAGCGTCAGCAACACCGAGAGCTACCAGTCCGAGTACCCGGCCTTCGCCTGGCTGAGCGCCGACGAGGTCGCCGCAGCCGGGCTCAACGACGTCGCCAAGGGTCGCGCCCTGAGCATCCCCGGCGCGATGTACAAGGGTCTCGCCGCGGCCACCGGCATCACCCCGCGGGGCCTCGCCCGCCGCCTCTCGGGCATGATCCAGCGCGGCTGAGTCACCGACCCCGAGGTGCGCTCACCTTGATCCGTTCGTCCTTGCATGCTTGCTGCAGCAACGGCGACGGCGCACTGAGGAACACGTGGGCGCGGAGCTGCGTGGCTGCCGCGAGCGCTTCGATGCCGAGCACGTTGAGGGAGTGACGTTGGCGGAGCTGCCCGATCGTTGGAGCCAAGTCGCGCAGGCTGATCAACCCGACGTCAGCCGGCAGCTCCAGCACCGCGTTGATGGCTCGCTCGCGCAGGTCGGTCGGCAGGGTGGCGAAGGGACGCGACAGCGCTCCTGTTCGTTCGTCGTGGTTGAGCACCGCTTGGCAGAGCCGTACGTACCAGTACCCGGTAGTGAACAGCTCCTTGTCGGCCAGTGCTCGTGGTGTCGATCCGCGCAGGACGAGTCCCAGGAGCTGATCGTCGATGAGTGCGATCGTCACTGGTCGGCGAGATCACCGTCGCCGAAGCCGGATCGAGCCGCCGCCCAGTCCTCGTCGGTCAACGCGCCGAGCAGACGGCCTCGCAAGGCTGCCGTTCCGCCCGGCACGATGATCACGGCATCGCCCAGGTCGAGGTAGCCGACGTCGCCCCCCTCGTCGAGACCCCATCGACGACGAGCCGTCGATGGCAGGCTCATCTGGCCTCGAGACGACACCCGTAGATCTCCGGTCGACGACATCCCGTCAGCCTACAAGGCGATCCAGATCTCTGCCTTGTGCAAGCGTTTGATCTCGCGGCCACCGTGACGGTGGATCATCGATCAAACGCTCTGGCGAGGTGAGTCCGTCGCGTGGTCGGTCGCGGGCACGCAGCGAGGCGGGGTGCGCGGTCTGGCGCTACCCGAATTTGCTACGAGCTTGGTCCGAACGGGCTATCAGGCATAGTCGACGGCGGCGAAGGCGGCGAGCTTGTCGAGGCGGTGGAACGCGTCGATCAGGCGAACCGTGCCGCTGCGCGAGCGCATCACGAGGCTCTGCGTGCGGGCGCCGTGGCGATCGAAGCGCACACCGCGGAGGAGCTCGCCATCGGTGACGCCGGTGGCGGCGAAGAACGAGTTGTCGCCGCGCACGAGATCGTCGGTGGTGAGCACCGCGCTGAGGTCGTAGCCGGCGGCGATGGCCGCGTCGCGCTCCTCGTCGTTGCGCGGGGCGAGCATCCCCTGGATCTCGCCGCCCATGCACTTCAGCGCGGCGGCTGCGGTGACGCCTTCAGGCGTGCCGCCGACACCGATGAGCATGTCGACGCCGGCGTCGCGCCACCCCGTTGCGATGGCACCGAAGATGTCGCCGTCGGTGATCAGCTTGACGCGGGCCCCGGTGGAACGCACCTCGGCGATGAGGTCGTCGTGGCGCGGACGATCGAGCACGACCACGGTGAGATCGCGAACCGACTCGCCCTTGGCCTTGGCCACCCACTTGATGTTGTTGGTCGGGCTGGCGGTGATGTCGATCGATCCGACGGCGTCGGGCCCGACGGCGATCTTGTTCATGTACACGCACGGGCCCGGATCGAACATCGTCCCGCGCTCGCTGACGGCGATCACGGCGATGGCGTTGGCCCGGCCGAGCGCGGTGAGCGTCGTGCCGTCGATCGGGTCGACCGCAACGTCGGTGAGCGGCGGCGTGCCGTCGCCGACGCGCTCGCCGTTGAACAGCATCGGTGCTTCGTCCTTCTCGCCCTCGCCGATGACGACGATGCCGTCCATCGGCACAGTGGCGAGAACGGTGCGCATCGCGTCGACGGCGGCGCCGTCGGCGCCCATCTTGTCGCCGCGCCCGACCCACCTGGCGGCTGCGAGAGCGGCGGACTCGGTGACCCGTACCAGTTCCATGGCCAAGTTGCGGGTGGGCTGTTCCGCAGCGCGGTTCGTAGCTGTCATCGCTGTCACCGTACAGGCTGGTCAAGGCAGGTCTCGCTTCGCCTTGCCATCGCTCCCGGGACGCGGCTGTGCCCCCGCTGGACGGGCGGGGGCACAGATCGTGAGAGGTGGTGGAACGGTCAGGCGCTGGCGATCGCCCCCAGCACGTCGAGCTTGGCGGCCCGGCGAGCCGGCATCACCGAGGCGAGCACGCCTGCCAGGGCGGCGACCGTCGTGACGATCGCCAGGGTCGGCACGGGGATGACGAGCGTGTCGATGCCCTGATCGCTCAGCGCTTGGACGATCGCCCAGCCGAAGAACAACCCGATGCCCAGACCGAGCAGCGTGCCGAACACGGCGATGATCATCGCTTCCCAGCGGACCGTGGCCTTCAACTGCGCCCTCGTCATGCCCACCGCACGCAGCACGCCCAGCTCGCGGGTGCGCTCGAAGATCGAGAGCGCCAGCGTGTTGGTGATGCCCATCAAGGCGATGATGATCGCCAGGGCGAGCAGTGCGTAGATGAGGTTGAGGATGAGGTCGATGTTGCTGGACTGGGTCTCCTTGAAGCCGTCCTTGTCGAGCACGTCGGCCGTGGGGAAGTCGGCGGTCATCTGATCGAGGATCGCCTTTCCGGTGGACATGTCGACACCGTCGGCGAGCCGGATGTACATCGCGGCGTCGAGTTGATCGGCGCCGAGCTGGTCGTTGACGGCGATGTCGACGAAGGCGTCGCCGGTCCAGGTGGCGTCCGAGTAGATCGCCTCGACGGTCAGCGTCACGGAGCCCTGCGAGAACACCACCGGAATGGTGGAACCCAGCTGCAGGTGGTGATCCTTGGCGTAGTCGTCGTGCACGGCGATGCCGTCGTTGCCGAGCTGGGCGAGGTCGCCCTGCTGCAGGTCGACATCGAAGATGCCGTCGACCGACTCGGCGTTGACGCTGACGAGGAAGTTGTCCTCGTCGTCCAGCTTGACCTCGTTGGCCCGGTTCACCATGACGGTGGCGAACTCCGGACGGGCGGCGATCTGCGTTGCCAGGTTGTGGCTGAGACCACCGCCTTCACCGAAGGTGCCCGAGTCGACGACGAAGTCGCCGTTGAAGTCCTGGTCGATCGAACCGTTGATCGACTGCTTCGTCGAGGCGGCGAAGGTGGCGATGAAGCCCACGAGGGCGACACCGATCATCAACGCAGCAGCAGTGGCGGCGGTGCGCTTGGGGTTGCGCATCGCGTTCTGCCGCCCGAGCGAACCGCTCATCGTGGTGAAGCGGCTCCCCGGCCAGCCGAGCAGGCGGGCTGCTGGACGAGCCAGCGTGGGGGCGAGCACCGACACACCGATGAAGGTGACGACGGCACCGATGCCGACCATCGGCAGGGCCTCGTTGCTGAGGCCGACCATGATCGTGCCGACCGCAGACGACGTGATGACGGTGCCGATGACCATCCGCTTGCGGGAAGCGCCCGTGCGGTCGAGTGCCACCGCACGCATCGCCGCGACCGGCGGCACCTTGCCGGCCTTGCGAGCCGGGAAGTAGGCCGAGGCCAGGGTGACGAGCGTGCCGACCACCAACGAGGTGATCACCGTGCTCGACGTGATGGCCAACCCACCGGACGGCAGGTCGAGCCCGAAGCCGCTCAGGAGCGACTTCAACCCGGCGGCCACGCCGATGCCGGCGGCGAGGCCGACGACCGAGGCGATCAACCCGACGAGGCTTGCCTCGACGAGCACCGACCGGATGACCTGCTTGCGGCTGGCGCCGATCGCTCGGAGCAACGCCATCTCCTTCTGACGCTGGGTGACGATGATCGAGAAGGTGTTGAAGATGATGAACGCACCGACGAACAGGGCGATCCCGGCGAAGACGAGCAGGAACGTGTTGAAGAACGACATGCCGTCCTTGATGTCGTCCTGGGTCTCCTTGGTGATCTGCGCGCCGGTCAGCACCTCGACGCCCGACGGCAGGTTCGGCGCGATTGACGCGGCGAGGTCTGCCTGGGTGGCGGCGGTGGCCGAGCGGACGAGCACCGAGCTGTACTCGCCCGGCTCCGACACGTAGGTCTGCGCGTCGTCGACGGTGAAGAGCACGGCCGAAGCGCCACCAGCGGAGTCGGCGTCGCCGAACCTGGCGATGCCGACGATGGTGAACATGTCGGAGCCTTCCTTGGTCAGCACGCGCACGCGCTCGCCGAGCACGAAGTGCGCGGTCTGCGCCGAGTGGCGGTCGATGACCACCTCGCCGTGTGCGGTGGGCGCCCGTCCGTCGCTGAGCTCGTACGGGTTGAGCTCGTCGTCGGTGATCCACGTCTCGCCCATGGTGGGTGCGCCGCGGCCGGGGTTGCCGACTGCCTTGCCGTGGTGATCGACGAGCTGGGCGTACCCGGTGATGAAGCCGAAGGCGACATCGACGTCGGGGCTGCCGGCCACGGCGTCGACGACGTCCTGGCTGATGTGAGGGGCTTGTGCCGTGCTGTTGCCCAGGGCGGACTCGCCGCGGACGTAGGCATCGGTGCCCGAGTAGGCGTTCGACAGCAAGCCGTCGAACGTGCTGTTCATGGTGTCGGTCAGCACCAGGGTGCCGGCCATGAAGGCAACGCCGAGCATCACGGCGAGTGCGGTGGTGAGGAGTCGCAGCTTCTTGGCGAGCAGCTCTTTGAAGGTGAGGCGGAACATGTTGATCGTGTCTCCAGGTCGTTTCGTGTCGTGTTCGTGACGAGGCGCGGCGCGACTAGCGGCCGAAGCTCTTGATGCGGTCGAGCACCATGTCGGGAGTGGGGTTGGCCATGTCGTCGACGACGGTGCCGTCGGCGAGGAAGAGGGCCCGGTCGGCGTAGCTGGCAGCCTTCGGATCGTGGGTGACCATGACGATGGTCTGGCCCATGTCCTTCACGGCGGTGCGCATGAACGCGAGGATCTCGGCGCCGGTGCGCGAGTCGAGGTTGCCGGTCGGCTCGTCGGCGAAGATGATCTGCGGGCGGCTGGCGAGGGCGCGGGCCACGGCGACGCGCTGCTGCTGGCCACCCGAGAGCTCCGAAGGTCGGTGCTTGAGACGGGTGCTCAATCCAACGGTGTCGACGACGAGGTCGAGCCAGTCGGTGTCGGCCTTGCGGCCGGCGAGCAGCATCGGCAGGGTGATGTTCTCCAGCGCGGTGAGCGTCGGCACCAGGTTGAACGCCTGGAAGATGAACCCGATGCGATCGCGGCGGAGCAACGTCAGCTGCTTGTCGTTGAGGTCGCCGAGGTTCACGTCGCCGATGAAGACGTCACCGTTGGTGAGCGTGTCGAGCCCGGCGATGGTGTGCATCAGCGTGGACTTGCCGGAACCCGACGGGCCCATGATGGCGGTGAACTGACCGGTGTAGAACTCGGCGTCGACGCCGTCGAGCGCCTTGACCTCGGACTCGCCGTGGCCGTACGTCTTGGTGGCGCCGACGGCCCTCGCCGCAACGGTCTGGGCCGCAACGGTCTGGGCCGGAGCGGGGAAGGTGATGATCGGGTTCGGGATGGTGAGCGTGGACATGTGATCTCCTTGGAACGGGTGACCGAGATGGCCACGAGTCGCACTGTGCGCCGGCGCGCTGACGTCGCCCTGAGGTGCGCTGCCCGGTTCGTGTCAGCGCGCTGTCAGCGGCGCGGCGCACGATCGGCGCATGCCCCCCGACCAGCTCGCCTCCACCGCGCCCGCCGCGGCACGGCGGTACCTCCACGGCCGAGCCGAGCTGCTCGCCGGCCGGTCGGCGGCGGCGATGGAGGCACTGGCGGACGCGGTTCGCCTCGATGCCGGGTTCGCCATGGCGTTGGCGGTCCTGGCGATCGCGTCGAAGTGGTCACTCGGAGGCGACGCGTGGCGAGCGCCGATGGCGACGGCGCAACGGTGCCGTGCGATCAGCCGGCGCGAACGCCAGCAGATCGATGTCATCGCACTCGCGCTCGACGAGCGTTTCGAGCGCGCCTCAGCCCTCGGGCTCGAGCACCTCTGCGAGTTCCCCGACGACGTGATCGTCGCCCTCGTGATCCATGCGCCGACCGACGTGCTCGCCGAACGGCCCGTCGCGCAGGATGCGTTCGAGTGACGACCGGCCGTTCGTCATCGCCGCGTCGTGGGCTGCTCGGCCGACGAGCTCGACCAGTCGCGCACTGACCTCCGGCGCGTCGGACTCCGGCCCCGGTGGCGCGCCGCCGTCGATGCTCCGCGCCGCTTGCGCAGCGGCGAGGAGCGCCAGGGCGTTCCGGTGATCGCCGCCGTCGAGGGCCACGCCGGCCAAGCCTTCGAGGGCCAGGCCGATGCATCGTTGGTCGTTGATCCCTCGCCCGATCTCGAAGGACTCGAGGTGCAGCCGGCGGGCGGTCGCCAGATCGCCCCGTTCGTGGGCGACCAGACCCAACGTCGACAACGCCTGTGGCCGGCCGTTGTGCAGTCCCGTGGCGATGAACAGACCGTTGGCGCGGGTCGCCTCGACGACCGCCTCGTCCAACCGTCCCTGGCGGCGACGGACGATGGCCCTGCCGAGCCGAGCGAACGCCTCGGCGCTCGTGAAGCGCAGCGATTCGGCCAGATCGATCGCCTCGTCGACGAGTCGGTCGGAGAGATCGATGTCACCGGTGAGCATGGCGAACCAGCCGAGGCGGTTGAGCAGCACCGCTTGGTACCCGCCCAGCCGGAGGCGGCGCGCGGCCTCGGCGGCGCGGCGCGTCCGACGCAACGCTTCGTCCACCTCGCCGAGTCGGAACGCCATCATCCCCACGTCGCCGTTGATGACGGCGAGCGCCCAGTGCACGCCGGCCACCTCGAAGTGATCGACGGACTCGCACTGCAGCTCGAAGCCGCGGCGAACGTCACCGCCGAGCTCGGCCAGGCGCCCGGTCGCGTTCAGCTGCAGCGCTCGGTTCCAGTGGCCGGTGCCACTGGCGTACAGGTTCGCCGCTGCCGTGTAGTGGCGGGTGGCGCCGACCGGGTCGCCGACCATGCCGCGGATCCCGGCCGCGAGCATCAGTGCGTCGGGCAGCAAGCTCTCACTGGTCTCGTCGGCGAGTCGCTGGCCGGGGTTGGCGTGCAGCAAGGCGACCGCTTCTTCGGCGTAGACCGATGCGGCGTCCATGCCGACGCCGGCGGACGCCCCCACGTACCCGGCCCACATCGCCGCCGAGGCCCGCGCCAGCGGCGACGTCGAGCCGGTGCACGCAAGGCCGGAGGTCAGCCACCGCCACCCTTCGTCGCCGCGGCCGGCGAACCACCACGCCCAGCCGAGCCCGCCGAGCATCGTCTGCACGGTGAGCGCCTCGTTGCGTTCGATCAACCAGCTCAGCACGGCACGCAGGTTGTCGGACTCGCGCTCCACCTCGACCAGCCACGCTTCCTGCCGGTCGCCGCGGAAGGCGTCGTGGCCGCGGCGACAGATCGCCCCGAAGTAGGTCGCGTGCCGAGCGCGCACCGCGTCCACCTCACCGCTGGCGGCCAGCTGCTCGCGCCCGTAGAGCTCGAGCGTCTGCAGCAGGCGGTAGCGAACCTCTCCGTCCGGATCGTTCACGCCGGCGTGGTCGGCGATCAGCAGTGACTTGTCGACGAGGTGTCCGAGGAGGTCGGCGACGTCCTCAGCAGCGATGTCGTCTCCGCTGCAGATCGCTTCGGCGGCGTCGAGCGAACACCCGCCGGCGAAGACGGACAGGCGGGCGAAGACGCGCTGCTCGTCGTCGAAGAGCAGCTCGTGGCTCCACTCGACCACGGCCCGGAGCGTCTGCTGGCGGGGCAGCGCGGTCCGCGAGCCGCCGGTGAGCAGGCGGAAGCGATCGTCGAGGCGCGCCGCCAGCTGGCGAACCGGGATGGCCCGCACTCGTCCGGCGGCGAGCTCGATCGCAAGCGGCAGCCCGTCCAGGCGCGCACACAGCTCGGTGACGACGCCGACCGTGTCATCGTCGACGGCCGGACCACTGGCACTCGCGGCGCGGGTCGTGAACAACGCGACTGCGTCATCGGACGACATCGGCGGCACGACCCAGACCGTCTCGCCGCGGACGCCGAGCGCCTCTCGGCTCGTGGCCAGGATCCGAACGTCCTCGCAACCGATCAGCAGCCGTTCGGCAACCCGCGCGGCTTCACGGACGACGTGCTCGCAGTTGTCGAGCAGCAGCAGGGTCGGGCGGCCGCGCAGGTGGTCGACGAGGCGCTCGACCGTCGTGAGCCCGGGAGCGCCCTGGGAGAGTCCGCCGTCGCCGAGGCCGGTCATCGCCGCGACCGTGTCGGCCACCGCGTCGGGCGAGCGCAGCGGGGCGAGATCGATGAACCACACGTCGCAGCCACCGACGTGGAGGGCCGCTGCCTCCACGGCCAGACGGGTCTTTCCCGCCCCACCGGGCCCGACGACGGTGACGAGCCGACTGGCATCCATGAGGTCGGCGAGCGCAGCGAGCTCTGCCGTCCGGCCGACGAACTCGCTGAGCTCGCGCCACAGGTTGGTGTGGTGCTGCATCACGCGAGACGTCGGAGTCGCAACGTGATCGAGCGCAGAGTCGTGCGACAGGATCGACGACTCGAGCGCGCGCAGCTCCGGACTCGGGTCGAGGCCGAGCTCCTCGCCGAGAACGCGGCGAGCCTCCTGGAACGTGCGCAGCGCCTCGGCCTGGCGTCCGGCTCGGTACAGGGCCAGCATCAAGAAGCCGTGCAGGCGTTCGCGCAGAGGGTGCTCGGTGACCAGCGTCCCGAGCTCGGCGATGACGTCGGCGTGACGACCGAGTCGGAGGTCGGCGTCGAGGCGATCCTCGATCGCGTTCAGCCGGAGCTCTTCCAGCCGCACGGCCTCGCGGTGCAGCACGCCGTCGTCGTCGAAGCCGTCGAGCGCTGCACCGCGCCACAGGGCCAGGCCCTCCGCGAGGACGCGCGCCGCTCGCGCCGCGTCGCCGGCCAGCAGCGCCTCGTGCCCGCGCTGGGCAGCGTCGACGAACCGGAACGCATCGATGTGCTCGTCGGCTGCGTCGAGCCGATAGCCGTTCGGTGTCGTGACGACCAAGCGGCCCGCGTCACCGAGCGCGCGCCGCAGTCGCGACACCAACGACTGCAGGCCGTTCGCCGCGCCCGCAGGCGGATCGTCGCCCCACAGGTCGTCGGCCAGACGTTCGGCAGTGATGTTCTCCCCGGGCCGTACCGCGAACAGCGCCAGCAGCGTGCGCATGCGCGCGCCGGCGATCGTCAGCTCGTTCCCGTCGTCCTCGACCATCAACGGACCGAGGATGCTCACATCCACGGGCGCGGACCGTACCACCCGGGGAAAACGAGAGCACCGGGCCCGCCGTGGGTCGGGCCCGGTGCTCGTGTCGCATGTCGCGCAGTGAGCTGCGTGACTAGCCGTTGCGACTTCGGCCGTGAGTTCGCTTCCGATCGCGTACGGGGCGGGTGTGACCGGCTTGACGCCGGACCCGCTCGCCACGGTCGTGGACGAGTTGGGTGGACAGTTGGGGATGACTTGCGAACATGGTGGTTCGTTCCTTGTGTGTTGTGTTGCTGGTGTTGCTTGCAGGTTCTGCTTGCTGGAGGGGAGATGTCCGCGCGGGACGCGCGGAGGTGCCGTCGAGGTTCGAAGCGGAGCTCAGGCAGCGAAGGCCGCCGGCGACGGTGTCAGGGGAGGCTGACGGTCAGGCCCGGCGGGCGCCGGCGGCACCGAAGGGGCGCGCGCCAGCTGAACGCAGAGTGGATCCGGTCTTCAGCATGGGGCACCTCCTTTCGGGCTTGTCGTCGGCGGGCGAGAGATTGGCACAGCTCGTTCGCGCCTGTCGAGCGATTAACGCGACTCGTAGTGTCGAGCCGTGCGCGAGATCTCGGTGGAACGATGCCTCGGCGGCCGCGACCTCACCGAACCACGTCTCCACCCGCGGGACGCGGCGGTCGTCTACGCGGTCTCCGAGGCCGGCAGCTCGATGCTCGTGTGGCATCCGCTCGACGTTGCGAACGGCGCCGTGCGCGCCATCACCACCGAGCCGGCGCCGCGGGTGGGGCGCGGGCTCGGCGGGGGTTGCTGGTGCTTCGTCGACGACGCCACGGCGGTCGTCTACGTCGGTGTCGATGGCAACCTGTGGTCCCAGCCGTTGGACGCCGGCGCACCGCGACGGTTGACCGATCACGGTCCGGAGCGCGCTGCCGGCGCACCGCACGGTTCGGACGACGATCGCTGGCTCGCCTACGTCGTCGATCAGGCGGAGGTGTGGCTGCTGGACCGCGGCGACGGCGTCGTCCGTCGCATCGACGACGGCAGTGCGGACTTCTGCTTCGACCCGTTCGTCTCAGCGAGCGGGATCGTGTGGCAGGCGTGGAACGTGCCGGACATGCCGTGGGACGGGGCGCGCATGCAGCGGTGGACGTTCGAGTCCGACGAGATCGAGGACCTCCAACCGGTGGGCGCGCTGCAGCAGCCGCGCGTGCTCCCCGACGGCACGGGGATCTGCGTGCGCGACGACACGGGATGGCTCAACGTGTGGGTCGGTGACGCACCGCTCGTCGACGAGCCGTTCGAGCACGCCGGTCCGTCGTGGGGTCTGGGTCAACGTTCGCATGCGTGGTCGCCGGACGGCGCGCGCGTCGCGTTCGCCCGCAACGAGCGCGGCTTCGGGCGGTTGTGCGTCGTCGAGCGTGGCACTCGCGTCGTCACCGAGCTCGGGCGCGGCGTGCACGGCCAGATCTCGTGGGAGGGCCATCGCATCGCGGCGATCCGCAGCGGAGCGCGCACCCCGACGCAGATCGTCGTGTACGAGCTCGGCGCGCACCGCTCGGTCGTCGCCGTCGGTCCCGATGCGCGCTGGGCGGACGAGGAGCTGACCGAACCGGAGCTCGTCGATGCCGTTGCGTCCGATGGCGTGGAGCTGCACGCCCGCCTGTACCGCGCCGACGGCGGCGTCGGGGGCGCCACGGATCGGTTGCTCGTGTGGCTGCACGGTGGTCCGACCGACCAGTGGCAGGTGTCGTTCATGCCGCGGCTGGCGTACTGGCGCGCACAGGGGTGGAACGTGCTCGTGCCCGACCATCGCGGCTCGACCGGTCACGGTCGCCGGTACCAGCAGGCGCTGAACGGCGGCTGGGGAGCGCTCGACGTCGCCGACACCCTCGTCGCCGTGCGTCACGCACATCTGCGGGGCTGGGGTTCGCCGCGCTCGACGGTGGTGATCGGCGGGTCTGCGGGTGGCTTCACCGCGCTGGGCAGCGTTGCCGCGGAGCCGACGATGTTCGCCGCGGCGGTGGTCAGCTACCCCGTCACCGATCTCCTCGATCTCGCCGAGCGCAGCCACCGCTTCGAACGTCACAGCACCCACCACCTCGTCGGGCCACTGCCGGCCACCGAGGCGCTGCACCGCGAGCGTTCGCCGGTGAGCTACGCCCACCTGCTCGCAGACACGCCCCTCCTCGTCATGCACGGCGACGTCGACCCCGTGGTGCCGGTGGCCCAGAGCCGGGTGCTCGTCGAGCGCTGCCGCGCTGCCGGCGGCACCGTCGAGCTGCACGTCTACGAGGGCGAAGGTCACGGCTTCCGCCAGCCGGTCAACCAGGCCGACGAGTACCGGCGGATCGGCGACTTCCTGGAGCGCCACGTGCCGCGACAGCGGATCGCCGACTGAGGCGGGCGCGGCGAGCAACGATCAGGCCGAACTGATGCGCTGACGGTCGCGTGGCGACGTTGCGGGCATCGGTTTCAGGCGGTGTGCAACGAGGTCGGGACGTCGATCAACGGGCCGCGTTCGGGTCGGCCCGCAGCTGCGTTGCCCAGCTGCGAGCCCTGGCCGTCCCGTCGGGCAGCTGATCGCCTGGGTCGAAGCGCCATGCGATCGCCAAGGCCAGGGTGAGGCGCCAGCACGCTCGCACGAGCTCGACGTCCGCGCCGGGGTACCGTCGTGCCACTTCGGTCGGGGGCGCGCCCTCGACGATCGTCGCGTGGGCGATGTCGAACTCGACCGGCCCGCGACAGCAGGTCTCGAGGTCGACGAAGACGACGCCGCTGTCGGTGCGGATCGTGTTCCCAGGGTGCGGCTCGCCGTGGAGCAGCTGTTCCGGTCGGGCCCGTGCACGCACCGCCGCAGCTCCGTCACGCAGCGTTGCACTGACGAGGTCCCGATCGTCCTCCTGGATGGGCGACTCGTTCGCAACGTCGTCGACCAGACCCTGGGCCTCGGCGACCCGGTCCGTGAAGTGACCGAGCCCTGGTGGGGCCTCGGCGGCGCGCATGCCATCGTGCAGGCGGGCCAACGCGTCGGCGTACTGACGTGCATCGAGCGCTGCCGATGTCACGGGTCGGCAGTACGCCCAGAACGTGATGGCGAACTCGCCGTCGTCGAAGACCTGTGGTCCGAATCGCGGATCCAGCGGGGCGACCGGTGCAGTCGTGGCTGCCAGCCGTTCGACGACGGCGACTTCCGATGCGGCTCCGGCGCGAGCCGACTGCGTCGCCACTCGGGCGACGGTGTCACACGGCTGCAGGTGAACGGTCAGGCGGTTCGAGCTCTGGAGCACGACAGCGCGCTCGACGAGCAGGCCGTGGCGGGTCGCCACCTCCCGGCACGCGGTCAGTGCCGCCCGAGACGTCAACGCATCCACGAACGGTGAGGGTAGACGGGCGTGCCACGTCCCGTCCGGAGCATCGGCGGATGGCCGACTTCCTCGAGCGCCACGTGCCACGGCGGCGCATCGCCAACTAGCGTCGACCCAGTGAGCATCGAGTGGAACCCCAACGATCCTGACGCGACGCGCGTGCACTACGACCTCGCGTCGTGGACGATCGATCAGCAAGCCGAGCTGGCGGGAGACCTGGCCGATGCCGAGATCCCACATGCGTGGGAGGAGACCGAGCTCGTGGTCCCCGAGGACGCCGAGGCGGCGGTCGATCTGATCATCGCCGGCGTCGAGGAACGGCTCGGCATCGTCGACGAGGTGCCCGGCGATCTCGACGAGCCCGATCCCGAGCCGATCGAGCTGGCCCACGGCGTCGAGGCCACCGAGTACGACCTCGCCGAGTGGGAGGACAAGGAACGGGCCACCGTCAGTCGGGCACTCGCGCGCGGCGAGGTGCCGTTCCGATGGGACGCCAAGCGGTTGCTCGTCGGTGTTGCTCACGAGGAGCTCGTCGACGGGATCCTCGACGCCGTCGAGAGCGGCGAGCTCGTCAACGACGAGGACGACCTCGGGGCCGACAGCGAGGGCCGGTTGCCGTTCGAGACGTTGACCACGTTCTTCCTCGCCGGTGAGCGGTTGCAGCGCAACCCGCTCGATCCCGACGGCCTCGACGATCTGTTGAAGGCACTGGACGTGGCCGACCCGGCGCGCGTGCCGTACGGCGTGGAGCCGCGGTTGTGGCAGCGCACCTGCGAGCTGGCCGACGAGCTGGCCGACACGATCGCCGATGGCGACGAGCCGGACACCGACGCTGCCGTCGAGGTGGCCACCGAGCTGCACGACCTCTTGCGCCCGTTCGTCTGACGCGCTGCGGAACCGATCATCCATGCTGCTCGCTGAGCTCGAGGTCTGGCACTCGCGGCCGGTCACGCCGACGCGCCGCGTCTCGCTCGGGCACCTCGTGCTGCCGGTGGATCCGGCACCTGGGTTCGGCGGTCTGCTGCTCGGTGCCGTGATCGCCGGGCACCTGCCTGACGTCGACGACGACCTCGTGCCCGACGTGCACCGGCTGCTCGATCAGGTCAGCCGCGGCGACCGGGTCGTCCAGCCGCGTCTGCTGCACCGGTACCAGGTGGATCGCCACGGCCTCGCCGTCAGCGTCCACCGCATGGAAGGCGATGGCGACTCCGTCAACTTCAGCCTCGAGGCGAAGGGCAGCCCGCTCGTGCAGGTGCTGGGTGCGATCTACGCCGTCGAGCGGTTGAGCCTGGAGACCCGCCGCGCACTGAACCCCGTGCTGCACCGGGCGATGCGCTGGCGTGGGCCGATCGGCCCCTCGTTCGTCGCCAACCTCGCCGGCTCTGCGACGGCCGCGCTGGCCACGATGGCCGATCCGCGAGCCTGGGCGTTGGAGCTGCTCGGGTTCCCGATGGGCACGGCCAAGGTCGGCAAGCGCGAGATCATGAAGCGGTTCCGCGCTGCGCTGCTCGAGGTGCACCCGGACCACGGCGGTGCGGCCGACACCGCCGGTGGCTCGATCGAGAAGCTGTCCGAGGCGCGTCGCATCCTGCTCGAGGCGCGCGAGCCGGACTGACGCAGTTCAGGGAAACCCCTCACGACCGCGGCCGGCGGCTCCGGCAGGATGTGGGTGGAGGAGGACGACATGGGGCTGTTCGATCGCATCAAGCGCGCCTTCGCCGGCGCAGGGGTGGACGTGGAGGTCGATGCCCCGGACACGTTCCGGTGGCAGGACGAGACCTTGCCGGTCGTGGTCACGTTGACCGTCGACGATGGTGACGACGTGCCGGCCGAGATCACGGTCACCAGCCTCACCGTCGCCCTGACGCGCTACATCCCACCGACCGAGCGGACCAACACGCAACCGCGCGCGTCTCGTCCGCGACAGCAGCTCTCGGTGGTTCGCAACGAACCGGTCGTCGTCACCATCGGGCGGCCGGTGGTCGTCGAGGTGGTGCTCCCGTTGACGCTCGACGCCGCGGTCGAGGGTGGCCCGGCGTGGCTCGGTGCGCTGAGCGATGCGGTCTCCACGCTGCGGGACGTGACCCGCGATGACGACCACGAGCACTACGAGTTGCGTGCGACCGCGGCGGTGGCGCCCGAGGGCCGCCAGGCGGTCGGCACTCGCCGCATCCGCAACCTGCGCCTCGGCGAGACCGGTGGCACGGGCTGGTCGATCGGCATCAGCTGAGCTTCGCTCAGTCCGGTTGGCGCACGCCCGGGCCGGTCGACACGCTGTGCGCGCTGAAGCCGTCGTTGTTGAGGTTGATGCGACAGCCGGCGGCCTGCCCGGCCTGCGTGATCACCGAGTCGTCGGTCGCCGTCGATTGGAACAGGACGACGACGGCGCCGTCGTCGCGCTGCTCGGCGGTGGTCGGCTCGACGTCGATCTGGCCGGTGTAGACCTGTGCATCGGGGATCTCCGAGAACGTGCGATCGAGGCACGGGTCGGTCGAGGTCAGCTGTCCGTGGTACGCCGCACCGTCGAACGTGAGCGGCGTGTGCAGCACGATCACGTTCCCGGTCGGATCCTTGATCTCGGTGCCGTAGTCGAGCGTGCACGCGAACCGCACGCATGAGGTGATGATCGTCACCGCCCGGTCGACGGTCTCATCGGTCAACGGGTCGCGGTCGCTCTCGACCGTGCGGTACGTCACCACGAACGAACCGTCGAGCGACGCGCTCGTCGGATCGGCGACGCCCGTCGCCGTCGGAGCGATGCCGCCGGCGCGGTCGAGCTCCACGTTCTGCAGGAGGAACGGCGTCACCGACGTCACGGAAGGAGCGACCGCAGCGGGAGTGCTGCCGACGGTCAGCTCCTGAGCGCTGCCCACGGCGAGCGCGGCCACCGCGGCACCGGCGGTGCCAACGCCGACCGAGCCGGCGAGCGCGGCGACCGCGCAGCCACCGTCGTCGCAGAGCACCGCCGCGCGGCCGCTGTCGTCCGATGCCCGGAGGCCGGAAGGCGCGTCGCCAGGCGCGACGATGATGGCTCCGCCGGGCAAGGTGATCGCCAGCGATCCCGTCGCGGCGACGATCCACACGTTGCCGCGGTCGAGGGAGATCGTCGTCCTGCCGGCGGTCGCCGCGACGTCGAAGGCGACGGCCGCCGCCGCGTCGCCCACACGCATCACGCCTGCCGGCGTCGTCAGCTCGGCAAGGCCGCCGGGCGCAACCGTCACCCGGTCGCCGGTGAGGAGCGTCTCGTCGCCGTCGACGGTGATCGCCGCGCCGCCATCATGAACCACCGTCACGGTGCCGGTGGCCGCGCGCAGCGCACCGAGCGGAGCGATCGTCACGGTCGTCGTCGTGGCAACGCTCTCCGAGGGCACGGATGCGCCCGACGATCCGTCCGACACCGTGGAGGGATCCGAGGCGTCCGGCGACGACGTGCCCGAGCTCGCACACCCTGCCAACAGCAACGTGATGACGACGAGCGATGCAGTGCGACGGCGAGACATCCTCCGATGAGACCACTCGGTCCGCCGGCCCGGCGTCAGGGATTCCCCTCGTTCATCGGCGCAGCCCGGTCGGCCAGGTAGCGCAGCACGGCGCGCACGCGCCGGTTCGCGGCAGGCGACTCCTCGATCGAGAGCTTGCGGAAGATGTGGGTGATGTGGGCCTCGACCGTCTTGCTGCTGAGCAGCAACGTCGTCGCGATCCCGCGGTCGGTCATCCCCTCGGCGATGAGGCCGAGCACTCGCAGCTCACGCAGGGTCAACAGCTGCTCGAGCGGGGCCCGACGATCGGAGTCGTCGACGAGGTGCTGCACGAGGTAGGGGTCGACGACCGTGCCGCCTTCGGCGACCCGAGCGAGCGCGCCGACGAGCTCGACGGAGTCGGCGACGCGGTCCTTGAGGAGGTAGCCGATGCCACGCTCCCCTCGGTCGAGGATGCGCAGCGCCAGCGACACGTCGACGTGCTGGCTGAGGAGCAGGACGCCGAGCGATGCGTCGAAGCGCTTCAGCTCGGTCGCCGCGCGCACGCCTTCGTCGGTGTGCGTCGGCGGCATCCGGATGTCGACGATGGCCACGTCCGGGCGAGTGGCGCGGACGCTGGCGACGAGGCTGCGCGCGTCGTCGGCTTCGCCGACCACATCGACCCCGCCGGCCTCGAGGACGGCGATCAGGCCTCGGCGCACGATCAGCGAGTCGTCGGCGACTACGACTCGCACGGCAGCTCCAGCCGGACCCGAACTCGATCCTGGTGCTCCTGGCACTGCACCTCGCCGCGCAGCCAACGTGCTGTCTCCTCCGAGAACGCCACTGCGCGGGGCGACGGCAGACCATCGAGGTCGATCACGAGGGTGGCGCGCCGATGGCTGCACTCCACGCGGATGGAGACCGACGAGCCGGCGGCCACGTCGCTGACGATCTGTTCGCACACGTTGGCGATCGCCTCGCGCACGACGTCGTCGGGCACGCCGTTGACGCGCGTGCGCACGTCGACGCCGGTCTGCTGCCCGAGAAGACCGAAGAGGAACGGATCGGCGTCGTCGCCGGCGTCGAGCGCGCAGGCGCGCTCCTCGAGCGCCTGCACCACTTCGCGCAACGCCGTCGTCGCCCGGAGCACCAACTGCGCCGCCTCGGTTCCGTCGCCGGTGAGCACGCGATCGATCGCGGCGTCCAGCTCACTGATCGGCGCACTCGCCAGCCGCCGGGTCAACGATGCCTGCAGCGCAGCGGCGAAGCGGTCGGTGCTGCGCTGCCGCTCGAGGAGCTCGAACGCGGCGGTCGCCAGCTGCGCCCGCATGGCGGCGATGCGCAGATCGCACACGTTCCGTCGGGCCCAGTCGGCGGCACGGTCCGGTTCGACGACGGTCCGCAGACCGCCGACGATCCGGTCGCCGAGGACGAAGGTCACGCACGGTTCGTCGGTCGATCCTCCGGCCGGCCTCGGGGCGCCGTTCTCCTCGCGCTCGCCGAAGCCATCGACGTCGATGCTCACGACAGCATCGGGGTCGACGAGCTCGTGTCGAACACGATCACGCAGCAGCGGCGCGTCCAGTTCGTCGGTCGTGGGGTTCGACGGCCGGGTCGGCGCCTCGACCTGTTGGTCGAGGTCGAGCTGCAGGAGCACCTGCGTGCCCGGGCTGGCGACGTCGTCTCCGGCAGGACCGACCTGCAGCGTGCCCGACAGGGCGACGACTCGTCGCTCGAGCGCAGCGAGGCCACGTCCGGAGCGTCGGTGCGCTCCGCCGCGTCCGCGGTCGACGACGCGCAGCTCGATGCGGTTTGCGACGAGATCGGCCACGACGGTGCACTCGTCGACACCGGCGTGGTGGTGCACGTTGGCCAGCGACTCGCTGAGCGTCGCCGCGACGAGCTCACCGAGCTCCGCCGCGAGCGGGCGGCCGATGTGCGTGTCGACGCTCACGCGCAGGCCGCTCTGCTCGGCGATCTCGATGATCGCCGCATCGATGTCGTCGATCGTCAGCGCGTTCGTCGTGCCGCCGCTGGCCAGCGCCTCGATGTCGACGGTGATCTCCTCCAGACGCTGAGCGAGGGCGGCGCGTTCGGCGACCGGGATCGTCGCGCCGCAGCGGAGCACCGCAAGGCGAACACCGAGCAGCTGCTGCTGCGCTCCGTCGTGCAGCGCGCGCTGCACGGATCGGCGCCGTCGTTCCCAGCCAGCGACCACCGCCGCTCGAGCGCGAACCGCTGCTTCACGGCGGTGATCGAGGGCGCGCCGCAGCGGCTCGACAGCACGGCGTACATCGGCTTCTTCGTCCGGTGTGAGCGACAGATCGATTCGTTGTCCCGTCATCGCCACGCTCACCCGTCCCCGATCTCGGGACACGTCGGCGAGTAGGGCTGTCGATTGCCGACGTACTGGCGCCACTCGCGCTCGGTCAGGTTCCGCTGGGCGAGCCCGCACAGGTCGGATCGCATCCGATCCGGATCCAGATCGAACCGCATGGGTCCGCCCCATGCCGTCGCCACGACGAGGGTGGGCTCGCTCGGTGACCACGCCGGCATCGCCACCCAGCTGGCACCCGTGAGGACGGCCGTGCCGTAGGGCAAGCCGCTCCCCACCTCCCACAGACGCAGCGTCCGATCGTCGGCGCCGGTCGACGCCAGCAGCTGGTCGTCGGGTGAGAACGCCACACCGCCGACCCGACCACGGTGCCCGTCGAGCCGCTGCAGCTCACTGCCGTCGACCATCGAGGCGATGAGCAGGGTGCCGCCGTTCGCCCCGATCGCGAGGAGGGTGCCGTCGTGCGAGACGGCCAGTGAGCGCACGCCGCGCTCCAGCTTCATGTGCCACACGGACGTGGGACCGGCACCGCTCAGCGCCCACCGATCGACGTTGCCGCCGTTGTCGGCGGTGACGAGCGAACTGCCGTCGCCACTGAACGCGACCGCGTACGCCGGACGCGCCGGCGCTCCGTCGACCAGTCCAGCCGACCGGAGGCGGATTGGCTCGCCGCCGGCATCGAGATCCACGAGCATCGTGCACGCGTCGCAGTCGCCGTCGGTCTGCACGGCGGCCAACCAGCGCCCCGTCGGGTCGAGCACGACCGAGGTGCTGCGCGACCCGACGGAGCGCTGCTCGATCGTCGTGGCTGCACCGACGTCGCGGATGATCCACACGTTGCCGTCCTCGTCGACGGCCGCAGCGGTGCGTCCGTCACCGGCGACGGCCACGGCGGTGAGCGGTGCGTCGGAGAGCGCGATCGGCGATGGCGCGTTCCCTCCCGCCGGCCGGGTGAAGCGCATCGTCCCGTCACGGCCCGCAGTGACCACGAGCCCGTCGGCGGCAACGGCGACCCCGGCAACCTCGTTCGACGTGTCCGCAATCGGTGACGCAACGAGCGACGCGAGGTCGAGGTTCCACACACCGAGCCGCAGGTCGTCGCCGGTCGTCGCCAGGCGCATGCCGTCCACAGCGATGGCGATCACCCCGGATGCATGGGCATCGAGCGGCGGCCGCGTCGACCGTCGCTCGTCGACGTCCCAGAACTGCACCTTGCCGTCCTCGCCGCCGGTCACCAGCACCCCGTCGTCGAGCACGACCATCGAGAGCACGATCCCGCCATGGGCGTCGATGGACAGCCCAGCCTGCTCGCCGGTGACCGGATCGAGGAAGCGGAGGTCGGCGTCCGTGCCGACGGCCAGCCAGCCCGCGTTCGGACCGAGCGCGACCGACCAGACCTCGGCATCGATCGTGGTGACGACCTGTCCGGTCCAGTCCGGAGCGCGGGCGACGACGATCGTGCCGTCGCCACTGCCGGCCACCAGCGCGTCCGCCGACCCGTCACCGTCTGGTGCCTCGAACGCGACCGAGGTGATCGCAGACGCTTCATCGCCGCCGGGCGCGACGCGGCCGACGAGTGCACCGGTCCGCACGTCCAGCACGGCAACGGCGCCGCGCTCGTCACCGACGACGACGAGGTCGCCGTCAGCGGCCAGCGCGGTGACCGGTGCGTCGCCCGGTGCGACGTGCCAGACGAACTGGCCGGTCGAGGTGGAGTAGGCATGCACCCCACCGCCGATGCCGCCGATCAGGACGACGTCGTCGTGACTGTCCACCTTGCCGACCTCCTCGCCATCCGGGAGCTCGATGTCGCCGAGCCATCGAGGGCTGTCGGCCGACAGCGCCCACGTGCCGATCGTGGTCGTGCTGGTGTCCGCGGCGAGGATCCGACCACGATCTCCGATCGCGACGGTGGTGAACGCCGTGTCGTCGTGCAGGTACGCCTGGAGCCCGGGCCGCGCCGTCATCGCCGCGAGCATCGATCCGGCGGTGCCGCGATCGGCGTGGAGGTCGTAGGCCTCCGCTGCCAGCAGTGCCGCGAGGTCGACGTTGTCGCTGCGCAGCGTTCCCGATGCGGCCGCCAGTCGCCGGGCGTCGGCCACATCACGTTCGTGCTCCGCCGTGCGCGTCTGGTGAGCGGCGACGAGGCCCACGCCGGCGGCGCCGAGCCCGAGGGCGACCACCGCGGCCAACAGCACGCGCAGCCGTCGGTTGGAACGACGTGCTGCCAGCTCTCGCGTCCGCAACTCGTCCAGCTCCTGCTCGGCCAGATCCTGGCTCGCGGCGACGAAGTCGCTCACGGTTCGATCGGGATCGTCGTCCGCGCCGGCGCCGGCGTTCATCGCATCGTGCGCGGTGACCAGTTGCGAACCGCGGAGCAGGGCCGCTTCGTCGTGCCCGGACTCCTGCCACCACCGCGCTGCGTTGCGGAGGTTGGCCAGGCTGCGCAATCGCGCTCGGTCGGCCTCGAGCCAGTCGCGCAGCCGTGGCCATTCGCGGAAGACGGCCTCGTGGGCGATCTCCGCGCTCGCGCCGTCGATGGCCACGAGCCGGGCTGTGGCGAGCGCGTCGAGCGTCGCTCGCCGCTCGGCGACGTGGCCGACCAGTGTGGCCAGTGGCACCCGCCTCGCAGAGTCGATCCCGCCGGCGTCAGGTTCGGCGAGCTGCGTCAACAACGAACGGGCGGTCAGCTGTCGCGGCGCGGGCAGGGACTGCCACGCTGTCTCCGCGGTCGTCGCGATCGCACCGCGGACGCCACCCGACCTCCGGTACGCATCCCACTCGAGGACGCCGTCGGACGCGCTCAGGCGATAGGTCTCCGCCAGCGCGTGGGAGACGAGGGGCAGCGCCGCAGGCTCACCCAGCACCTCGTCCACGATCTCCTCGACCAGATCGTCGGGCACGACGAGCCCCGCGTCGAGCGCCGGCCCCACGACCATCCTGCGCAGGTCCTCCGCCGTCGGCGGACCGAGCAGCAGGTTGTTGCGAGCGATCAGCTCGGCGAAGCGTGGGTACCCGGCGCACGTGCCGTAGTGATCGCTGCGCAACGCGACGGCGACGACCGCGCCCGAGTCGTGCAGGTCGCACAGCGCATCGAGGTAGCGGACGCGCGCGTCGTGATCGCCGCCGGTGAACAGCTCCTCCAGCTGGTCGACCACCAGCACGGCGCGATCGCTCCCGGTGACGTCGGGGCCGATCGGTTCGTCACCCGTGGGACGCAGCACGGTGACGTCCCAGCCGAGCGAGCCGAGCCCGGCCGCCAGCAACGAGGACTTGCCACTGCCGGACGCGCCGATGACCCCGGCGAATCGTGCGGTCTCGAGCAGCCGCGACACGGAGCGCGCGGCGCGATCGCGGCCGTGGTAGCGGCGCGCATCGTGCACGCCGTACGACGCCAACCCCATCCATGGGCAACCCGTCGTCGCGCGTTCCTGGGCGTCCACCGCCGCAACATAGGCGTCGCCCAGAACCGGTGGAAGCGCGGTGGCCGATCCGAGGGGTTTCCCCGATGGCGGTCGTTGGACCAATTCGTACGATCCGCGTGTGTTCACTCGATCTGCCATCCATCGCGCCATTGCCGTCGTCACGTTGCTCGTCCCGCTCGCCGCGTGCGGGAGCGACGACAAGGGCTCGGCCAGCGACCCTCGCGCCACCGTCGTCGACTCGATCGTCGCCCGCATGAAGCAGTTCGGCTTCGAAGCCGACCGCGCCTGCGTCGCCGATCTGGTCCGTCAGCTCGACGACGCCGACTTCGCCCTCATGGAAGCAGCGACGCAGAACACCGCAACGGACGCCACCGACCCGGAGCTCAGCGAGGCCGGTGAGGCGCTCGGCGACCAGATGGGCGAGTGCCTCGATCAGAAGAACGCCGACTCACCGCTCATCGACGAGGTGCTCGCCGCCTTCGAGAGCTCCGATCACGCCGGCATGACGCTCGACGAGGACTGCGCCCGGAAGCAGTTGGGGACGCTGGGCGACGAGCAGCTGCAGGCCTTCCTCGACCTCGGCCCGGACACCACCGATGTGCAGGCCGCGCCCGGTCAGCTGGCCCTGCTCGGCTGCTCCGAGATCTCCTTCGGCGGCGAGGCGACGTTCGGTGAGGACGTGTGCGCCACGTTCGATCCGACCGTGCTCGGCTCGTTGATCGACGGCATGGGGGAGGGCGAGGCGTCGGGGCTGGCGACCACCTCCGGCACCGGTGGGGCGTGCGAGTTCAGCGGCGAGGACGGTACGTCGGTCACCGTGTACGTGACGCGCGACGCGGACGTCGCCGAATGGGCAGCCGAAGCCACCGACGGCGATGGCTTCAACGACGGCACGGAAGAACCCGGCGTCGGCGACCAAGCGTTCACGCACACCGGCTACATCGGTGCGGCGACGGGCAGCACCCTCGTCGAGCTGAAGGTGTTCCCGAGCTTCGAGTTCGAGGATGCGCCGTTGCATGACGTCCTCGTGGCGCTGCTCGCCCAGATCGCCGACTGAGTCGCGGCACTCTCGGCGCGCGTCCTAGGGTCGCGGGCGTGCGTCCGACCGGTCTGCTGCTGTTCCCCGGTGCCGGGTCGTCGAGCACCAACCCATCGCTCGTCGCCATCGAGGAAGCTGTTGCACCGCTGCCGTGCACGCGTGCGGACTTCCCGTACCGGCTCGCCGGCCGCCGCGCGCCAGATCGTCCGCCCGTGCTGCTGCAGGCCGTGCGCGACGCTGCCGCCGGGATGGGCCCGGCGAAGCGGAAGCGTCTCGTGCTCGGCGGGCGATCGATGGGCGGTCGGATCTGCTCGATGGCCGTCGCCGATGCCGACGATCCGCTCCCCGCGGCCGGCCTCGTGCTGATCTGCTACCCGCTGCACCCTCCGGGCAAGCCCGACACGTTGCGCGTCGAGCACCTGCCGCGCATCACGGTGCCGTGCCTGTTCGTCCACGGTACGAAGGATCCGTTCGCATCACCGGACGAGCTGACGCGGTGGACGGCGACCATCCCCGGTGCGGTCACCCACGAGTGGATCGAGGGCAAGGGCCACGATCTGAAGGGCGCCGACGCGCGCATCGCCGTCCTGGTTCGCGACTGGATGGCGGCCACGTTCACGCGGTGAGCGGCGCGTCCTCGGGGTTGAGCTGCTCGAGCTCCATGTGGGCCGTCTCCGGGTAGGCGAACACGGCGATGGCGGCGGCGATCAGCTGTCCGATGGCGAGCAGGAACATGGCCGAGCCGTAGCTCCATCCGTGGTCGACGAGACTGCCGACGGCGATCAGCCCGATGCTCCCGCCGGCGAGCGACAGGGCCGTGACGAGCCCGTTGGCGCGACCGCGGTTGCCGGTTGGGAACAGCTCGGCGCGGTAGACGGCGAGCGCGGGGTAGGCGAGCCCGGCGGTGACGCCGCCGGCGAACGCGCCGAGCCACATCGCCGGCCCGCCGACGGCGAACGATCCGGCGAGCACGAAGGTGGAGAGCGGCACGCAGACGGCGATCACCACTCGACGGCCGATCGCGTCGGCGAGCCGCCCGCCGACGATCAAGCCGATCGATGCCGGCGTCGCCGTCGACAACGTGAACAGCGCGATGTCGCCGCTGTTGAACCCGCGCACGTCGGTGAGGTAGGTGTTCTGGAAGAACGACGCAGGGGCGATGAACAGGTTGGAGGTGACGGCGACGATGCCGACGACGGCGAAGCGTCGCCGCGGCAGTGGCGGGGCGATCGCGTGCACCGCCTCGAAGCGACGGGTCTCGGTCAGGCTCCGCGCGTTGCTCGCCGCGACGAGCAGCCAGATGAGCGAGACGACGTAGATCAACCGCCACCCGGAGTCGCCGAGGCCGGCGAGCGGAAGTGCCATCACGGCGATCCCTGCGCCGAGCCCGCTGGCCAGCGCGAGCACCGAGAGCGCGTAGGCGCGCGAGTTGCGGGGCATGTCCTCGGTGGCCGCGACGGTGACGAGGAAGGCGAGCGCGATGCCGAGCGGTCGGCCGACGGTCTGCGTGCCGACGAGCACCCAGAAGGTCGGCGAGATCGCGCCGAGCGCGCAGCAGATCGGGGTGAGCCAGGCGAGCATGACGATCACCCGCCGTCGTCCGACGCGGTCGGCGAGGACGGCGAACGGGATGGCGATGACGATGCCGAGGCGGACGATCACCCCGCCGACGCTCTGCCCGGTCTTGCTGATCCCGAAGTCGTCGACGGCGAACTTCACCGTCTGGGTGAACAGCGTGTTGGCAAAGGCGGCAGACATCGCCGCCGCGGCGAGCAAACCGAGCAGGTGGGCCTGGCGGGCGGTGATCCGGTCCGGTGGTGCCCAGAACGGCTTGGGCGCGTCGGCGGCGCGGCGGTCGATCAGGGCGCGGCGCATCAGCGGCCCGAACAGCCACCGGAACCAGGGGATGTCGAGCTCGTAGGTGGTCGTGTCGATGAGCCGATCGCCTTCGACGTGCAGCACACGTTCGTAGCTGTGGAACGGCCCGTCCGACTGGCCGAACCGGTCCGGGGTCAACGCGACCTCGCCGACCACGTCGTCGCGGGGCGTCGCCGCCTCCAACGCCCGCTCGCTCCCGCTCGAATACGTGCGGCGGAGCACTCGAGCACGGGCCACGCCGCAGGATAGGTCCGGCCGGCCGAAAGCAAGATGCGCGGTCACGTGCATGACCGGTCGCGGTCGAGCGGCGAGGCGGGGCGAGCGCCCGAGCTTGCGAGGGCCGAGCACGGAAGGTGAGCGCAGCGAGCCGCAGCATGAACGGTTCGTGTGAGGTCGCGTCCGCGTACCGGAGTGCTGCCAGGCCACGGATCATCACTCACTGCGGTGGGGTCACCACTGCGGCTCGAACAACGGGCATACTGTGCGACCGTGATCGACGACCGCATCCTCATCCGCCGTGGCGGTCCGCTCCACGGCGAGGTCACGGTGCCCGGCGCGAAGAACTCGGTCCTCAAGCTGATGGCGGCCACGCTGCTGGCCGACGGCGAGTACCACCTCGGCAACGTGCCGGACATCGCCGACGTGCCGATCATGGGCGACCTCCTCGCCGCGATCGGTGTGTCCTGCACCCGCGAGGCGGACGGGCGGTTGCTGCTCGTCAACCGCGGCGACATCGTGCCCGTCGCTCCGTACGAGCTCGTCGAGCGGATCCGGGCATCGATCAACGTGCTCGGACCGCTGCTCGGTCGCTTCGGGCGAGTCGTGCTGTCGCTCCCCGGTGGCGACGACTTCGGCAGCCGTCCGATCGACATGCACCTCAAGGGCCTCGAGGCGATGGGCGCCACCTTCGAACTGCACCACGGCAACGTCGAGGCGCATGCCGATCGCCTGCACGGTGCCGAGCTCACGCTCGACTTCCCGAGCGTCGGCGCCACGGAGAACATCCTCACGGCCGCGGTCCACGCCAAGGGCACGACGGTGATCGACAACGCGGCGCGCGAGCCGGAGATCGCCGATCTGTGCCAGATGCTCCTGTCGATGGGCGCCGACGTGGAGGGCGTCGGATCGTCGACGCTGGTGATCCACGGCGTCGAGCCGGGCACGTTGCACGCGACCGATCACGACGTGGTCGCCGACCGCATTCAGGCCGCGACGTACCTCGCTGCGGTCGCGGTCAGCGGTGGGGAAGTGGTGCTGCGCGGTGCACGCGCCGACCACATGGACATGCTGCTGCGGCGGTTCAACGACATGGGCGTCACCGTCACGGACATCGGTGGTGGCCTGGCCGTGTGGGCACAGGGCCGTTTGCGCGCCATCGACGTTGCCACCCTGCCATACCCCGGCATCGCCACCGACTACAAGCCGCTGATCGTCACCATGCTCTCCGTCGCCGAGGGCGTCGGCATCGTCACCGAGAACCTCTACCCGGGCCGCTTCCGCTACGTCGAAGAGCTCCAACGGCTCGGCGCGGACATCCGCACCGACGGGCACCACGCCGTGGTGCGTGGCGTGCAGCGGCTCAGCGGCGCTCCGGTGCGAGCGCCCGACATCCGCGCGGGTGCGGCACTCGTCGTCGCCGGGCTGGCGGCGGACGGGGAGACATCGGTCACCGGCACCCACCACATCGACCGCGGCTACGACGACCTCGTCGGTCGGCTGTTGTCGCTCGGCGCCGACATCGAACGTCGCGCCTGACGCGCGACACCCGCCCGGTCAGCGCTCGGGCGTGGGCGTGGCCTCGGCATCCGGAGCCGGATCGAGCGTGGTGTGCTCGGCGCGGCGACGGGCCAGGCGCAGCAGGCCGACGATCACCAGGATCGGCGCCGCCACCATCAGCATCTCGTCCCAACCACCCTGGTGGGCGAGGATCGCGATCACGGAACAAAGCTCCGTGCGCGAGGCGTTGCCATGAATCGCAATCCTACGGAGACCCCTGGTTGAATGGCAGTCGCCATCAGGTTCGGCAGCAGACAGGACACATCGAATGCGAGCACAGGTCGAAGAGACGATCGAAGTCATCCGCCCGGCCCTCCAGGCCGACGGTGGCGACATCGTGCTGCGCGATGTCAACGAGGAGACCGGGGTCATCTCGGTCACGCTCGTCGGCGCGTGTGGCACGTGCCCGGCCAGCACGCAGACGTTGAAGGCCGGGATCGAGCGGATCATGCGCGATCGCATCGACGGTGTCACCGAGGTCGTCAACGTCGCCGAGGGCTGACGCCACCCGCATCGACGCCTAGATTGCCGGTGATGGACCAGGTCGATCCTCGGTTCGGTCGGCGGGCTCTGTTCGCGACCGGCGCGACGGGGGTGCTCGCAGCGTTGATCACCGCGTGCGGCAGCGACAACACGATCGCGGTGACCGACCGCAGCGCGAGCGAGGTCAGCTCGCCGCCGACGGACGCGATCACGCCGCCGACATCGCCGGAGACGCTGGACACGTTTCCTGAGACCGAGCCGTCCGACCTCGGGACGCTGCCGCCGCCTCCCGATCGGGTGCGCATCCTCAACTGGACCGCGTACATCGACCCGAGCGAGAACGGCGCCACGGGGACGGTCGAACGGTTCGAGGCTGCGACGGGCATCGACGTCGAGTACAGCGAGGACTTCAACGACAACAACGAGGTCTTCACGCACGTGTTCGAACCGCTCGGCAGCGGCACCGCGACCGACTACGACATCGCCTGCCCGACCAACTGGATGGCGGCTCGACTGAAGCGGCTCGGGCTGATCGAGCCGTTGCCGCTCGACCTGATCCCGAACGCAGCGAACCTCGATCCGCGCTTCCGCGACGTGGCGTGGGATCCGGGCGGCGGGTTCAACCTGCCGTGGCAGGCCGGGGTCACGGGGATCGCCTTCAACCTCGCGCTGGCGGGGCGCCCGCTGTCGAGCATCAACGACCTGTTCGATCCGGCGTTCGCCGGCAGGGTGGCGTTGTTCACCGACATGCGCGACACGGTCGGCCTGGTGATGCTCGGGATGGGCGCCGACCCGAGCGTCGTCGACGAGGTGGGGATGACGGCTGCGCTCGACAAGATCGAGGGCGCGGTGAACTCGGGGCAGATCCGCAGCTTCACGGGAAACGAGTACATCGACGGGCTCAACAACGAGAACCTCGTGGCGTGCGTCGCCTGGTCGGGCGACATCGCCGCGGCGGTCACCAACCCCGACGTCGTCTTCATCGTGCCGGCGGAGGGCGGGATGCTCTGGTACGACACCATGGTGATCCTGAAGGGGTCGCCGAACGTCGAGTCCGCAGCGGCGTGGATGGATTTCGTCTACGACCCCGTGCAGGCGGCGCAGATCACGGCATACGTCCAGTACGTCAGCCCGGTGGTCGGTGTGCGCGACCAGCTCGTCGCGCTGGGCGGCGACGCGGCAGCGCTGGCCGACAGCCCGTACCTGTTCCCCAGCGAAGAGGTCGCCCCGCTGAAGGTGTTCGCCGACCTGCCCGACGACCTCGATGTGTCGATGACCGACCGCTTCCTCACCATCGCCGGGGCCTGACCCGCTCGCCATGGTCGCAAAGGGTTCGGTCGCCGACACCTTCGCCGCGGCGCGCGGCGATGATCGCAGTTCGTTGGCCCGTCTGCTCTCGTTGGTCGAGCGCGGTGGAGCACCCGCGCGGGAGGTGGCTGCGGCCGCGTTCCCGTTGAGTGGCGACGGCTACACGATCGGTCTCACGGGTGCGCCGGGCGCAGGGAAGTCGACGCTCACGAGTGCGGTGCTCGCCCACGTGCGCGGCCTCGCCGCACGCGAGCGGGTCGCGGTGCTGGCCATCGATCCGTCGTCGCCGTTCACCGGCGGCGCGATCCTCGGTGACCGCGTGCGCATGCAGGATCACGCCACCGACGAGGGCGTCTTCATCCGCTCGATGGCGACGCGCGGTCACCTCGGCGGCCTGTCGTTGGCCGCGCCGGAGGCGGTGCGCGTGTTGCACGCGTGCGGGTGGCCGTGGGTGCTGATCGAGACCGTCGGCGTCGGTCAGGTGGAGGTGGAGATCGCCGGCCGCGCCGACACGACGGTGGTGGTGGTCAACCCGGGTTGGGGTGATGTGGTGCAGGCGAACAAGGCCGGGCTGATGGAGATCGCCGACGTGTTCGTGATCAACAAGGCCGACCGCCCGGGCGCCGAGCAGACGCGCACCGACCTCGCCCAGATGCTGGAGATGGCGGACCGCGGGGCATCCACGTGGTCGCCGCCGATCATCGCCACCGTTGCCACCGACCGCAGCGGCGCCGGCGAGGTGTGGGACGCGGTGCTCGCCCATCGCGTCCACCTCGAATCCTCGGGCGAACTGGCCGACCGTCGGCGCACCAGGTTGTCCGACGAGCTGGCCGCGATCCTCGCCGCGCAGCTCCACGACCGCGCCCGCCGCCTCGCCGGCGCCCGCTGGGCGGAGCTCGAAGCCGACGTCGCCGCCGGCACCCTCGACCCCTGGGCCGCCGCCCAATCCCTCCTCCCCCACAACGATTTTCTGGATGTCTGAAACGCGGTCCTGCCGCGTTTCAGACATCCAATTCTTCCTCTGCGGCGATCTCGGCACGGTTCTTTGTATGTGTGAAGGAAAACCTCGCTGACATCCTCCGGGCGCAGCACGGTGTCGCCAATCGGTTTCAGATCGCGACGACGTGGACGACCCGATCCGAACTCGACACGATGCTCCGCCACGGAGTCCTCGAAGAGCATCCGCCCAACCTGATCGTCCTCACGGCCGCGCCGAAGACGTGGCGACAGCGGGCCATCCTCGCCGCGTTCTCCACCCATCCGGACGCAGCGGTCTCGCATGGGACGGCGGGCCGGCTCCACGAGCTCGACGGGTTCGCGCACTACTCCCCGCTGCACGTCACCGTCCGCCACGGCGTACGACCGACCACGCCGGCGAACATCAACGTGACCGTTCACCAGACGCGCATGTGGGATCGATCCGATGTGATGTTCGTCGACAACATCCCGGTGCGAACCGTGCCGTTGACCTTGATCGACATCCTGGCGACGCTCGACGAACGCCGGACGATCGCCGCTCTCGACAGCGCCCTTCGCAAGGGCGTGAGCATCGAGTACATCCAGCACGTCGTCGCAGGACGCGTTCGTCAGGGTCGCAAGGGACCGTTGCCGCTCCTGGTGATGTTGGATCAGCGCACCAATGCTCGGTTGCCGCGCAGCTGGTTCCAGCGGTTGGCATCCGGCTTATTCGCGGCACGAGGCCTCCGATTCGACGACGAGGTTCCCGTGCGTGCGGCCGACGGCCCGTTGCTCGCGGAGCTCGATCTCGCACTGCCCGCTTTGAAGATCGGCGTCGAGTGCCAGAGCTGGCGGTGGCACGCCACACCCGAGGCGCGCAGGAAGGATGCCCAACGCAAGCGCGCCCTCCGCCGCCTCGGCTGGGAGATCGTCGAGGTCTGGTGGGGCGACCTCAACCGCATGGACGAGGTCGCCGAGACCGTGCGCGTCATCATCGACGACCGGATCCCCAAACTGGATGTCTGACGCGCGGCAGAGCCGCGTCTCCGACATCCAGATTCGGGGTGCGGGCAGGTGATCGCAGCGAACACCGGAAGGCGGCCGCGGACTGGAGCTGGGGCGACGCGAGCGTGCGAGCGAGCACGGCAGGTGAGCGCAGCGAACACCGGAAGTAGGGTGCGGGGCATGGGAGATCTGGTGCTGGTGGAGCGGCGCGACGACGGGGTTGCCGTGGTCACGCTCAACAACCCGAAGGTGAACGCGCTCTCGCAGGCGCTCCTGGCCGACCTGCGCGCGGCGGCCGAGGACCTCTCGGCCGACCCGCCCGGAGCCGTGGTGATCACGGGCGGCGAGCGGATCTTCGCCGCTGGCGCGGACATCAGCGAGTTCGGTGGGCCGCAGGAAGGTCGGACGATCGGCAACGGGTTCCACACGGCGCTGGCCGCGGTGGCCGACATCCCTCGCTTCGTCATCGCCGCCGTCAGCGGCTACGCACTCGGCGGTGGGTGCGAGCTGGCGTTGGCGTGCGACTACCGCATCGCCAGCGAACGTGCGGTGTTCGGCCAGCCGGAGATCCTGCTCGGGATCATCCCCGGCGGCGGCGGCACGCAACGCCTGCCGCGCATCGTCGGCCGCAGTCGCGCCAAGGAGATGATGATCACCGGTCGCCAGGTGAAGGCCGACGAGGCGCTGCGCATCGGCCTCGCCGACGAGGTGGTCCCGTCAGCGGACCTTCATGCGCGCGCCTACGCACTCGCTGCCGAGGTCGCCCGTGGCGCGGTGCTCGCGCAGGCGATGGTCAAGCAGGCGGTCGAGCTCGGCATGGACCGGGCGATCCCCGAGGCGATGGCCCTGGAACGCGATCTGTTCGAGGACGTGTTCCGCACCGACGACAGCCAGATCGGCGTCGCCAGCTTCCTCCAAGACGGACCCGGCAAAGCGCAGTTCACCGGGAAGTAGTGCTCGACCTCAACTTGCCCAGGCGATGATGCCGAGCTCGACGGGGGAGACGAGGTGGTCGTGGGCCGGCAGGGCTCGCACGGTGACACCGTACGGACCGGCTTCGCCGACGGTGTAGGTGCCGCGGTAGCCACCATCGCCCTCGGCCTGCAGCACGACGGCGTCGGGGATGCCGATGAACGAAGCCGTCGAGTCGATCGGGCCGTGGAGCAGCTGCACCGACACGTCCGACGCACTGAGCCCGGCCAGGTCGACGCGAGCGAACACGTTGCGTTGGTCGCCTTCGCGGGCGGCCTCCGTGTCGGCGCTGACGTCGAGCACCTTCACCCCCGGCCATGCAGCGCGCACGCGCTGCTTCCACCCGGCGAGGTCCTTCGCTGCGGCAGCACCGTCCGCGAGCGCACGACGAGCGTCGGCCGCAGCCGGCTCGTAGAGCTCGGTCGTGTAGTCGCGCACCATCCGCGCCGCGGTGACGAACGGGCCGAGCGACGCCCAGTTGTGCTTCATCCGATCGACCCAACCGGTGGGCACGCCGTCGTCGCCCCGCGTGTAGAACAACGGCACGATCTCCCGCTCGAGCAACCCGAACAGGCTCGTCGCCTCGCGCTGATCGCGGCGACCGACGTCGGGGTCGTCGTCGGCCGAGAGGATGGCCCAGCCGTTCCCACCGTCGAAGCACTCGTCCCACCAGCCGTCGAGGATGCTGCAGTTCAGCGCGCCGTTCAGCGCCGCCTTCATGCCGCTCGTGCCACACGCCTCCAGGGGCCGCCGCGGGTTGTTCAACCACACGTCGCACCCGTGGTACATCATCCTGGCGATGGCCATGTCGTAGTCCGGGACGAACAGGAAGCTGTGGCCCACGTCGAGCTGGCGAGCGAACAGCTCGATCTCGCGGATCATGTCCTTGCCCGGGGAGTCCGCAGGGTGCGCCTTGCCGGCGAAGACGAACTGCACCGGACGGTCGGCGTCGAGGAGCAGCTTGCGCAACCGATCGGCCTGCGACAGCAGCATCGTCGCCCGCTTGTACGTGGCGAAGCGGCGGGCGAAGCCGATCGTGAGGACGTCGGGATCGAGCAACGCGTCGCCGAGCCGTGAGCGCACGAACGCAACGAGGTCGGCTCGGCCGCGACGGCGCGCCTCCCAGATCTCCGCAGCGGGCACCTTGCTGATGCCGGCCCACGACGGCTCGTCGGCGCCGTCCCACATGCTGCCGACGCCACGCCGGATCACCGCGTCCATCTCGTCGCTCACCCACGTGTGCGCGTGCACCCCGTTGGTGATCGCCCCGATCGGCACCTCGTCCACCGGCACGTCCGGCCACAACCCGGCGAACATCTCGCGGCTGACGGCACCGTGCAGCTGGGCGACGCCGTTGGAACGGCCACCGAGGTGCAGGCCCATCACCGCCATGTTGAACCGCGTCTCGTCGGGCTCGTCAGGGCGTTGCCCCACGGCCATCAGCTCGTCGAGCGTGATCCCGACGGACGCGACGTAGGCGGCGAAGTACTTCTCGATCATCTCTCGCGGGAACCGGTCGATGCCCGCAGGGACCGGGGTGTGCGTCGTGAACACGCCGCCGGCGCGCACGGCCTCGATCGCCTCGGCGAACGTGAACCCCTGCTCGACCAGTTCGCGGATGCGCTCGAGCGACAGGAACCCGGCGTGACCCTCGTTGGTGTGGAACACCTGCGGATCGAGGCCCAGCGCGCGCAGCACGCGCACACCACCGATGCCGAGCACCATCTCCTGGCGGATGCGGTGCTCGGTGTCGCCGCCGTAGAGGCGGTTGGTGATCGACGCGCCCTCCGCGCTGTTGCCCTCCACCGCGGTGTCCAGCAGGTACAGCTTCACCCGGCCGACCTGCACCTCCCACGCGTTGATGCGCACCTCGTCGCCGGCGAAGTCGACGCTGACCTGCACGCCCGACGGCCGGATGGCCAGGCCGTGGGTGTCGAGCGGGGGGTAGTTCTCCTCCTGGTACCCGTCGGCGTTGAGGCGCTGGCGGAAGTAGCCCTCGGCGTACAGCAGACCGATGGCGACGAGCGGCACGCCGAGATCGGAGGTCGCCTTGAGATGATCGCCGGCGAGCACGCCGAGGCCGCCGGAGTACTGCGGCAGCGTCTCACTGATGCCGAATTCGGGGGAGAAGTAGGCCACCAGACCGAGCGGCGAATCGACGCGCGACTGGAACCAGCGCGGTCCGTCCATCGCTTCGCGCAACCGCGCCGCCGCCGTGGCCGTCGCCGCGATGATCGTTGAATCGGCCGCCAATGCGGCCCACTGCGCGGGGCTCAGCGCGGCGAGCAGGCGCAGCGGGTCGTGGCCGGTGTCTGCCCACAACCTCGCATCCAGCTGCTGGAACAGCGCCTGCGTGTCGCGGTCCCACGTCCAGTGCAGGTTGCGGGCGAGCTCGTCCAACGCGGCGAGCGGTTCGGGGATCGCGGGGATCACGTTGAATTGACGGACGGCGCGCATCCGTCGGAGGGTAGTCGGCCGACGACGTGGAGCGGGCTGGCGCTCCGTTAAGGATTGGTGCGCGAATCGGCGGCGTTCGTCAACGACTCGCTCGCTCGTACACCTGCAACGTGCTCGCCGCGATCGCATCCCAGGTGTACCGCTCCTGCAGCAGCGCAGCGGCGTTGGCGCTCATCGCCGTCGCCAGCTTCTTGTCGGTGAGCACCTGTTGGATGCGATCGGCGAGACCGGCCGGGTTGCCCGGCTCGAACAGGAGCGCTGCATCCGTGCCTTCGACGATCTCGGCAAGACCACCGGTACGGGCGACGATCGTCGGTGCGCCGGCGGCCATGCCCTCGAGGGCGACGATGCCGAACGGCTCGTACAACGACGGGATGACGACGCAGCCGGCGCGCTGCAGCAGCGAACGGAGCTCGTCGTCCGGCACGAAGCCGGCCAACTGGACGAGATCGGAGACGCCCTCGACGTCGATCTGCGTCTGCAGCTCGGCCAGGTAGCTGCCTCGCCCGGCGATGACGCAACGGATCCCGGGCACGCGCAGGCGCAGTGACCCGATCGCGCGAGCGAGCACCTGGAAGCCCTTCTCGTACTGGATGCGGCCCCACGCGACGACGAGCGGCTCGCGCGTCGGGGCGACCGTGCCACTCGGCAGCAGCCACTGGTCGGTGTCCACGCCGTTCGGCACCAGGTTGACCTTCTCGCTCGGCAGCTCGAACCCGTCGACGACTTCGCGCACCATGAACTTCGAGCAGGCGATGACCTCCTTCGCCTGGTACGTCAGCCACCACTCCACCGAGTGGATCGCGGCGGGCATCCCCGGCGGGACGTGTCCGCCGTGGCGCCCGCGTTCGGTGGCGTGCACCGTGGCGACGAGCGGCACGTCCCACAGGGTCTTCAACGTGTCGCCCGCCCACGCCACCAACCAGTCGTGTGCGTGGACGACCTGCGGCTTCCACACGCCGAGCTGTGCGGCCAGTTGGGTGATCTGCGCGTTGGCCGAGGCCATCTGGGCGACGAGGTTGTCGGCGGGGATCCACGGCAGGTCGGTGTTGGCTCGCAGCACGCGAACGCCCTCGACGGTCTCGTCGTCGCCGACCGCCGGGTGGTGGAGGCTGAACACGACCACCTCGTGTCCGGCACGCACCATGGCCCGAGCCAGCCCGTCGGCGTGAGCGGCGATGCCGCCGACCACCAGTGGCGGGTACTCCCAGGTCAGCATCAACACGCGCATGGCGCCGACCGTAGTGCGTGACACGGACGGCGACCCTGAGCCGGCACCGTGCTCGTGACGGCCCGGGGCTCTACGCTCGGAGACCGTGCTGCTGCAAGAGCTCGACCTCCACCTCTTCGGCGAGGGCACCCATCGCCGGTTGTGGGAGGTGCTCGGTGCGCACGTGCACACGGACGCCGACCGGAACCCCGCCGGGGTGCGCTTCTCGGTGTGGGCGCCCAACGCACGCGAGGTGTGGGTGGTCGGCGACTGGAACGAGTGGGGCGAGGGCACGCGTCTGGAGCCCCAGGGCAGCAGTGGTGTCTGGGCGATCGTCGTGCCGCATGCCGCGCCGGGTCACTGCTACAAGTTCGCCGTCGTCGCTCGCGACGGCACCTCCACGCTGAAGGCCGACCCGATGGCGTCCGCCGCGCAGCGACCGCCGGACAACGCCAGCGTCGTCGCCGGGCCGAGCACGCACGAGTGGACCGACGACGCATGGATGGACGGCCGTGCGCAGGGCATCGGCCACCCGCTGCGTGTCTACGAGGTGCACCTCGCGTCGTGGCGACAGGGCCTCGAGACCTACGTCGACATCGCCCACGCGTTGGCCGATCACGTGGCGTCGCTCGGCTTCACGCACGTCGAGCTGCTCCCGGTGGCCGAGCATCCGTACGCACCCTCGTGGGGCTACCAGGTGACCGGCTACTACGCACCGACGTCGCGCTTCGGCACACCGGACGAGTTCCGCTCGTTCGTCGACGTGCTCCACCAGCGCGGCATCGGCGTGATCCTCGACTGGGTGCCGGCTCACTTCCCCAAGGACGACTGGAGCCTCGCCCGCTTCGACGGCACGGCGCTGTACGAGCACGCCGACCCGCGGCTCGGCGAGCATCCGGACTGGGGCACGCTGGTCTTCAACTACGGACGCCACGAGGTGCGCAATTTCCTCGTCGCCAACGCCCTGTACTGGTTGCAGGAGTTCCACGTCGACGGGCTGCGCGTCGATGCGGTGGCGAGCATGCTGTACCTCGACTACTCGCGCCGTCCGGGCAGCTGGGTTCCCAATCGCAACGGCGGGCGGGAGAACCTCGACGCCATCGCCTTCCTGCGCCAGCTGAACACGACGGTCGCAGCCGAAGTGCCGTCGGCGATGGTGATCGCCGAAGAGAGCACCGCATGGCCGCTCGTCACGGCGTCGGTGGAACGCGGTGGACTCGGCTTCACGCACAAGTGGAACATGGGGTGGATGCACGACACCCTCGACTACTTCCACGCCGATCCGGTGCACCGCCGCTGGCGCCATCGCAGCTTGACGTTCGGACTGCTCTACGCGTTCAACGAGCAGTTCGTGCTGCCGCTCAGCCACGACGAGGTGGTCCACGGCAAGTCGAGCCTGCTCGGCAAGATGCCCGGCGACGACTGGCAGCGCTTCGCCAACCTGCGCGCGCTGTACGCGTGGACGTGGGCGATGCCTGGCGCACCGCTGCTGTTCATGGGCGCCGAGATCGCGCCATGGACGGAGTGGAGCGAGTCCACCGGGCTGCCGTGGCACCTGCTCGATCACGCGCCGCACCGCGGCGTGCGCGACCTGTTGGCGCACCTCAACTCGGTGAGCGACGAGTGGCGCGCGTTGTGGGAGCGCGACCACGAGACGTCCGGCTTCCAGTGGCTCGACGCCGACGACGCCGACCACTCGGTGTTCGCGTTCACGCGTTGGGGTCACGCCGGTGCATCGGCGGTCGTGTGCATCGCCAACTTCACGCCGATCCCGCGACGCGGCTACCGCGTCGGGTTGCCGTGGGCCGGTGAGTGGGAGGTCATCGCCGACACCGACGGCCCATCGTTCGGTGGCTCGGGGTTCCGCGGCGGCTCACCCGTCGTAGCCGGTGAGGCAACGGCGTGGCAGAACCAACCGGCGTCCGGTGTGCTCGACCTGCCGCCGCTCGCCGTGGTGTGGTTGGGTGGCGCCCGCCCATGAGGGCGGCGCTCCGCGATCCCGCCGTCCGTCCAGTCATCACGGCGAGTCTGACGTTGGCGTTGGCCACCGGTGTGTTCGCCGTGTCGTTCGGTGTCGGCGCCGTGTCGGCCGGCGCGTCGGTGGCGCAGACGTGCGTCATGTCGCTGACCGTGTTCACCGGCGCGTCGCAGTTCTCGGCGGTCAGCGTCATCGCCGGCGGAGGCTCGGTGGCCAGCGCGCTCGGTGGGGCGCTGCTGCTGGCGGCGCGCAACGGTGTCTACGGCCTGGCGATGTCCAAGCACCTGCCCGGTTCGATCGGACGGCGACTGCTCGCCGCACAGCTCGTGATCGACGAGACGACGGCGATGGCCCTCATGCAGAACGACGAGCGCCTGCGCCGCATCGCGTTCTGGACGACCGGCGCAGCGCTGTTCACGTTCTGGAACATCGGCACGCTGATCGGTGCGGTGGCCGGCTCGAACATCGACCCGCAGACCTATGGCCTCGACGCGGCGTTCCCCGCTGCGTACGTGGCGATGGTGTGGCCGTTGCTGCGCGACCGTCGTGGCCGGCTGGCTGCGGCGCTCGGCGCGCTGATCTGCGTGTCGCTGATCCCGTTCACACCGGTCGGCGTGCCGATCCTGTGCGCCGCGCTGGCGGTGCTGCTCGGCGTGCCGCGTCGCCTCGGCCCGGTGGCCGCATGACCTGGACCCTGATCCTGCTGCTGGCCCTCGGCGCCTACGGGTGCAAGGTGCTCGGCTTCGTCATCATCGGCGACCGTCAGCTGCCGCCGGTGCTCGAGCGCTGCCTGGCGTTGGTGCCGGCGGCGCTGATCGCCGCGCTCGTGGTGAAGGACACCTTCAGCATCGGGCAGCACCTGCAGCTCGACGCCCGTGCGGCGGGTGTCGGCTGCGCGGTGATCGCCGCCTGGCGTCGTGCGCCGCTGATCGTCGTGATCATCATCGGCGCCGGCGTCACCGCCGCAGTCCGTGCCCTCACGTGAGCGGGGGCGCAGCGAGTGTCAGGTCGTTGCCGCGACCTCGAGTTCGGGTGAGCGAGCGTGCGAGCGAACACGGGAGGCGAGCGCAGCGAGTGTCAGGTCGTTGCCGCGACCTCGAGTTCGGGTGAGCGAGCGTGCGAGCGAACACGGGAGGCGAGCGCAGCGAGTGTCAGGTCGTTGCCGCGACCTCGAGTTCGGGTGAGCGAGCGTGCGAGCGAACACGGGAGGCGAGCGCAGCGAGCACCGAGATGATGGAACCCAGTCGGGGGTTCGTGCATCGGTGCATGTGTGACGCTGGATGCCGTGGTCGGAGAGCGGACCTTTGCCGAGTTCTACCGCGACCAGTGGGCGGACGCGGTTCGGCTCGCTGCACTGCTGACGCAACGATCGACGGCAGAGGACTTCGCCCAGGACGCCTTCACCCAGGTGTTCCCGCGGTATGCGTCGGTGGACAACCCCGAGGCGTACCTGCGCGTCGCCGTCGTCAACCGCTGCCGGCAGGCGCATCGACGGCGTGCCGTTGAGCTCGACCGTCTGCCACGACTCGCCGTTGCCTTCACGGCCGCTGACGGCGAGGGCGATCTTGCCGATGTCGTCGCCGGGTTGCCGTACCGGCAGCGTGCCGTGCTCGTCCTTCGCTACTACCTCGACCTGACCGAGTCGGAGATCGCCGAAGCACTCGGCTGCCGGCCCGGCACCGTGAAGTCCACCGCAGCGCGTGCGCTGGCCCGTCTGAACCAGGAGATCCCACGATGACCACCATGGAACAGGACCTGGCTGCGCTCTTCCGCGCGCAGGCCAAGTCGGTCCATCCCGGACCGGCGGATCGAGAGCTGGTCGTCGTCGACGAGCTCGCCGATCGGCGTCAGGACCGCCGTTTTCGCGGAGCGCTCGGCGCCGCCGCCGCACTGCTGCTCGTCGTCGTCGGCGTTGCCTGGCTGACGTCGCGGGGTGGTTCCGGTGCCACCGGCGCTCCGGTGAGCTGGCGCACGCCGCAAGCGAGCTTGGACGCCGACGCCTTCGAGATCGAGGTCGGCACGGGTGGGAAGTTCACGGCCGTCGGCGCTCAGGTGGACGTCCACTCCGACCCGGACGCGCAGAGCCCGACGCTCGAGTTGACCTGGCACGAGCGTGGCATCGAGATGCGGCTGATCCTCTACTTCGTCTCGGACGGGCACGACTGGTGGGTCAGGGAGATTCGGACCTACGACGGCGCAGCAGTGAACGCGGACTGGGTGACCTTCAGTGGTGGGGTGAACGGGAAGGCCCAGTACTTCCGCTCGGCCCTCGGCGCGTGCGCCCGCGGCGACGTCGACCTGAAGTCGGCGGACGGCTCGACGTCGAGTCACATCCGGATCGACAACATGCGCCTGTGCGCGTTCCTCGCCGGCCCGCCAACGACCGGGCTCCAGCCCCCGCCGCCGCCGGCTGACATGCCGGTGAGCGCCACCGACCCCACCGCGCCAGCTGCCCAGCCCTGAACTGGATGTCCGAAACGCGGCTGTGCCGCGTCTCCGACATCCAGTTACGGGAGTTGGGCGAGGGTGGCGAGGCGGCGGCCGATGAGCGGCGTGAACTTGAAGCCGTGGCCGCTGCACGGGGAACCGACGACCACCGGCCCGACGCGTTCGAGCACGAACGACTCGTCGGGCGTGTTCGTGTAGAGGCACGTCGCACCGAACTGCGGTGTCGGATCGACGCCCGGCACCCACTGGCGCACGTACTCGCCGATCCGGGCGATGCCGGCGTCGTCGAGCTCGAAGGTGCGATCGTCGGCCGTCGTCGGCGGGCCCTCGTGGTGGCCGCCGATCTTGAGCCCCTGCCCCGGCGTGTGCAGCCCGTAGTGGTACGGGAAGACGTGGTGGATGAACGACGGCCACGCGGTCGTCGCATCGAGCGGCTCGAAGTGGACCACCTGCTCCTGCGTGACGGTGAGCGGCGGCAGCGGCACCGGTGAGCCGGCGGCCTCCATCAGCGGAGCCACCCACCCGCCGGCGGTGACGACAACGGTGCCGGCGCGGACGACCTCGTCGTCGCCGAGCAGCACCTCGACCTCGTCGCCGATCACGCGCAGCTGGGCGCGGCAGCCGAAGCGGACGTCGCCGCCGAGCTCGGCGACGCGATCCTGGAGCGTGCGGACGGTGCGGTCGGCGAAGCACCGACCGGCGTCGGCGTGGAACAGCACATCGGTGTCGAACCGCAACCCGGGGACGCGCTCGTGCGCGGCAGCGGGGGAGAGACGTTCCGTGCGTGCACCGGCTTCGGCGAGCGGCTCGGCGATCGCGTCGAGGAACTGCGACGGCCCGTGGTCGTAGGCGCCGGTGAGCTCGAGCAGCGTCGCGCCCGTGTCGGCCTCGGCCTCGCGCCACAGGTGCAGGGCCTCCTGGGCCATCTGCACGTAGCCGAGGTCGGGGTAGGCGAGACGGAAGATGCGCACCCCGCCGTGGCTGCTGCCGCGTACGTGCCCCTGCTCGAACTGCTCGGCCAGCACGACGTCGCGGCCTTCTCGCGCCAGCCACCACGCGGTTGCCGAGCCCATCGCACCGGCCCCGATGACGACGGTGTCGACGCGCCGCGTCACGACCCCTCGACCAGTGCCTTCAGCTCGCGCAGGTTGCGCCGCCAGATGCGGGCGAGCACCACCGGGCCGCCCACTGCAGCGCCGACCGGGCCGCCCAACCACCACGGGAACCGCAGCGTCTCGGTCCACGTGAACCGGGTGCGTCGGTCGAGATCGATCGGCGTCAGCGTGAAGACACCGGAGCCGGTGACGACGCCGGTGTGGCGGACGCCCATGGCCGCGCCCGGCCGCCACTCGGTGATCTCCATCTCGTCGACGAGCTTGATCGGGCCGATCTTCGTGTCGCACCAGAAGCGAGTGCCGACGCCGCGCGTCTGATCCGTCTGGAATCGGATCGCGACCGCGTCGTGCATCCACTGCACGTGATCCTCCACCGGTTCGACGACCGCCCAGACGCGCTCGGTCGGCGCGTCGATGTCGATGGAGACGGTGATCGTGCTCAGGCTTTGACGCCGACCTTGCGCAGCTCTTCGGCGGCGTGCTCCGGCGGCACGATGTTGATCATCACGCCGGTGCCACGCTCGAAGCCGGCCGTGGTGACGAGCTTCGGGAAGAGGTGCACGTGCCAGTGGAACGCGCCGCTGTAGTGGTGCGGGGCCGTGTGGAACACGAGGTTGTAGGCGATGTCGCCGTGGATCTCGGTGAGCATCGCCAGCGAGTCGCGCACCGCGGTGCCCATCGCCGAGAGCGTCGTGTCGTTGCTGTCGGTGAGGTGCAGGTCGTGCGAGCGGGGGATGATCAGCAGCTCGTACGGCGAGCCGCTCCAGAACGGGCAGACGGCGACGACGTCGTCGGTGGCGAACAGCACGCGCTTGCCGTCGACCAGTTCGGCCTCGATCGTGGCGCACAGGATGCAGCCGCCTTCGAAGCGGCTGAAGGCACGTTGCTCGTCGAGGATCTCGCCCGGCACGAACGGCAGCCCGAGCAGCTGGCCGTGCGGGTGGGCCAGCGATGCGCCGGCCTCGCGTCCGTGGTTGATGATCGCTTGCGTGTAGCGCACGTTCGGCGTGGCCGAGTGCTCCTGCAGGCGGCGCTTCAGCATCAGCATCAGATCGGCCGCGTCGGCGTCCGAGTACCCGTGCGCGCCGCCGTCGTGATCCGGGCTGAGCACGAACACCTCGTGGATGCCGCTGGCCTCCGCCTCGACGTGCACCGGACCGAGGTGGTGCACGGCGAACGGCTCGTCGCCGTCGAACGCCGGGTACAGGTTGGGGATGACCCGCATCCGCCAGCTGCCGCCCTCGTCGAGGCTCTCCAACGCGGGAAGCGTGGCCTCCTCGTTGCCGGGGCAGAAGGGGCAGGGGCGACCCGGGTCGGACTCGACTTGCGCGGAACGTGGGGCGAAGTCGCTCGGACGTTCTGCGCGCTCGGCGACGATCGTGACCCAACGTCCGGTGAGGGGATTGAGACGAAGTTGACTCACAGTGCTGCCAGCCTACGACGTTCGGGGGGCCGTCAGACGGACGGGAATCGTTGGTCGGTGTGGTCCGCGGCACGCCGGTAGGTGCTGACGTGGCGCACGCTGTGCTCGTCGAACGCGGCGCGGCAAAAGTCTTCCCAGCGTGCGGCCAACGTCAAGCCGGAGGCGGCAGCCATCGCATCGAGCTGCGCCGGGGTCGACCAGCGGATCGCCCACGGACGCAGTCGAACCCCGCCGGCCTCGGTGATCTCCACGAACTGGCCCTCGGCGACCTGATCGGCGTCGTCGTGGCGGCTGATGCTGAGCACGACACGATCCGCAGTGAGCGTTCGCACGGAGATGTCGGAGCCTGGCCGCGGCTCGGGAACGAAGGCTTCGATGACGAACGCTCCGCCCGGCTGGAGGCGCTCGGCGACCGCGGCGAAGCACTGCCGCTGACGCTCTGCGGTGCGCAGCGCGAAGAACGAGTTGTAGGCGACGAAGGCGAGCGCGAACGGCCCCGGCGGGAGGTCGTCGACCATGTCGCCCAGCGACGTGGTGACGAGCCCCGCTGCGTCCTTCGCAGCGAGTCGGTCGAGCATCGCCGCGCTGGTGTCCACGCCGTGCACCTGCACGCCGCGTTCCGCCAGCGGGATGGCCAGGCGGCCGGTGCCGACCGCGAGTTCGAGCACCGCCGTCCCGGCTCCGGCCAGCTCGACGAGCGCGCCCACTGTGGCGTCGACGTCACTGATGCCGAGGTACCAGTCGTCGTACACGTCGGCGAACGCATCGCCGTAGGTGTCCTCTCCGTAGCCCTGCACGGCACCATCCTGCACGGTCCTCGCCCATGCGGGCATCAAGCACCGTGCGGGCTGCCATCGACCACGGCGGCTCGTAGCCTGGAACCCGATGTCTGCCGAGCTCGTCTACCTGGATCACGCGGCCACCACGCCGATGCGTCCGGAGGCGGTCGCGGCCATGCTGCCGTACTTCGCCGAGCATTTCGCCAACCCGTCCGGATCGCACCGGTTCGCACGCCAGGCACGCCAGGCCGTGGACGAGTCGCGCGACGTCGTTGCCGACGCGGTCGGCTGCGCGCCAGGCGAGGTCGTCTTCACCGGCAGTGGCACCGAGGCGGACAACACGGCGATCTTCGGCGCCGTCAGCCGGCGTCGTGGCGTCGCCGTGTGCTCGGCGGCGGAGCACCACGCGGCCCTCGGCGCGGTCGAGGCCCGTCACGGTCGCGTCGTCGGTGTCGACGCCAGCGGCCACATCGACCTCGATCAGCTCGGCGCCGCCCTCGGGCCCGACGTTGCGGTCGTCAGCGTGATGGCGGTCAACAACGAAGTCGGGACGATCACGCGCATGGACGAGGTCGCCGACGTCGTGCGTCGCGGCGCTCCCGGCGCACTGCTGCACACCGACGCGGTGCAGGCGGCCTGCTGGCTCGATCTCCACCCGATGGCCGCGCTCGTGGACGCGATGTCGTTCTCGGCGCACAAGTTCGGCGGGCCGAAGGGCGTCGGCGTGCTCGTCGTTCGCGGCGGTGCATCGGTCGATCCGATGATCATCGGCGGGGGACAGGAGCGCGAGCGTCGAAGTGGCACCCACAACGTCGCCGGCATCGTGGCGATGGCTGAAGCGTTGCGGCTCACCGTGCTCGAGCGCGAGCAGACGAACGCGCGCATCGAGGTGCTGCGCGACCGGTTGGTCGACGGCCTGCGCGCCGCCGTGCCCGACGTCGTCGAGACCGTGGCCCGCGATCGCAAGGTGCCCGGATCGGCGCACGTGCTGGTGCCGTGCACCGAGAACGAGGCGCTGCTGTACCTGCTCGATGAGGGCGGCGTGTGCGCGAGTGCGGCATCGGCGTGCGCCAGCGGGGCGATGGAGCCGTCGCACGTGCTCGCCGCCATGGGCGTGCCACGCGAGCTGGCCCACGGCGCGCTGCGTCTGACGCTCGGCTGCACGACCACCGAAGCGGAGATCGATCAGGCGCTCGGCGTTCTGGTCGCCGCGATCACCCGACTGCGGTCGCGATGAAGGTGCTCGTCGCGCTCAGCGGTGGCGTGGACTCCTCGGTCGCCGCAGCCGAGCTGCTCGACGCCGGCCACGAGGTGGTCGGCATCACGATGCGCCTGTGGGGCGGCGACAGCGACACGGGCTGCTGCTCCGTCGCCGACGTCGACGACGCCCGCCGCGTCGCGCAGCAGCTGGGCATCGACCACCTCGTGTTCAACTTCTCGGACGACTTCCAGCAGCACGTCGTCGACCCGTACGTGGATGCGCATCGTCACGGCATCACGCCCAACCCGTGCATCGAGTGCAACCGCCACCTGAAGTTCCATCGGCTGAGCGAGCGTGCCGACCTGCTCGGCTTCGACGCGGTCGCCACGGGCCACCACGCGCGCATCATCGAGGTGGACGGAGCGCGCTTCGTGCAGCGGGGCGCGGACCCGGCGAAGGACCAGAGCTACGTGGTGCACATGCTCCCGCAGCGCGAGCTGGCCCGCACGCTGTTCCCGATCGGGGCGATGACGAAGGCAGACGTCCGAGTGCGTGCCACCCAGCTCGGCCTGCGCACCGCGGCCAAGCCCGACAGCCAGGACGTGTGCTTCATCACCAGCGCCAAGGCTGGTGCCGGCGGCCGTGAGACCTTCCTCGGTTCGCGCATCCCGTTCCGCCGGGCGACGGTGGTCGACACCGACGGCGGCACGCTCGGCGAGGTGCCGGCGATCGAGCTCGTCACGCTCGGCCAGCGGCGCGGCATCGGGCTGCCCGGCGGCGGGCCCAAGCGCTACGTGGTCGACGTCGACGTCGAGCGCAGCGTGATCACCGTCGGCGACGACGACGACCTGCTTCGCGGCACGATGAACGTCGGCGCGATGACGTGGGCGTCGATGCCCGTGCACGGCGACGTGCTCGTGCAGTGCAGTGCCCACGGCGAGACCCGGCGGGCGACGATCTCCACGGAGAACGACGACGTCGTCGTCGAGTGGGACGAGCCACAACGTCGTGTCGCCCCGGGACAGAGCGTCGTGTTCTACGACCCCACCGACCAGTACGTGCTGGGCGGCGGACTCGCCCGCTGAGCGAGCTCAGCCGACCGGCAACGACCCGGCCGCAGCACGGTGCAACGCCTGCCCCGGTCGCGTCGGTGCGACGAGGAACGAGCGAACGTGCAGGGCGGTGCCCTTCGGCGTCGACGGTCGGCGCGCCAGCACCACGGTGACCATCGAGGCGAGCGCCACCTCGACCGCATGACCGGCTGCAGGCCCGGTGAAGTCGGCGGCCTCGGTGTCCGCGAGCGCCAGTCCGACGGCGGTGACGTCGCCGCGACGCACCATCAACGTCTCGGCCAGCACCAGCTGGTCGTGCACCACCAAACCTGCCGGAACGACGACGAGCCAACGGCGGCTCAGGCGGTGCAACCGCGGCACGAGCAGCCACGAGCCGGCACCGGCGAGCAGCGCGAGCACGATGCCGATCAGCCATCGACCGGCGGCCAGCAGCAACACGTCAGCGGTGATGGCTGCGGCCCACAGCAGCCAGCCGACCGCCATGGCCGGGATGACCGCCGCGGGTGGGCGCAACAGGTGGCGGAACTCGTCGCCATACGCCGACGACTGCACGAACGCTTGGCCCACCTCTGCGCCGCCGATGACGACGACCGAGACGATCGCCACTGCGGTCGCGGCGATGGCCAACGCCGGCTCGGCACCGCCTGCCCACGCCCCGATCGCGGCGATGGCACCGAGCGGTGCAACGGTGCGCGCCACCGTCAGACCGACCGTGGACGGCACGGCGACAGCGACGAGGACGACAGCCCAGACGGCGGTGACTGCGACGTTGACGACGACCCGAGCGATCGAGCTGCGACCGTCGAGCGCGTCGCCGACGGCCAGCGTCAACAACGCACTCGTGCCGAGCCACAGCAGACGAGCTGCCCACACCCACGCGGTGGACCTGGTCGGGACCGGACCGTTGCTCGAAGACGGGGCGCTGCTCATGGATTCAGATTTGTCGAACGCGAGGGCACTGCGCCAAGGTAACGGGCTTCGTACTTGCCCGCTTCGTGCCTGGCGCACGGTGCATGGCACCATGACCCCGACGGGGAGGGAAGGGAGCAAACGTGTCTCGTGTGCAGTTGCCAAGCGGCATCGCCACCGGCATCGGCAGCCTCCCTCACCGCAACGCCTCCGAGGCCACCGCGTTCGTCCTGTCGGCCATGGAGCTGCCGGCGATTCCGACCCTGCCGAAGCGGTCGCCGGCCGAGGGCATGATCGCCCAGGCGACCGTCGGCATCCAGGGCTTCACCGTCGGTCCGTACGGATCGATCGCCGTCGACGTCCACCACCTGGATCCGCTGGCGCCGGTCGTCACCGACCTGCAGCACGACGCGTTCGGTGGGTTCCGTTCGTTCCTCAACGCCGCCGAGGGCCACGCCGGCGCCGTCAAGTGGCAGTTCGTCGGTCCGGTCACCCTTGGCTTGGCCATGATGCGCGCCGGGGCGCCGGCGAGCGTCGCCTTCGAAGTTGCCGTGCGAGCGGTGCGCGCCCACGTCACCGCGCTGCGCGAACGCGTCGCTGCGGCCATGCCGTACAGCACACAAGTGGTGTTCATCGACGAGCCGTCCTTGGGTGAGCTGATGATGCCCGGGTTCCCGCTTGCGCCCGATACGGCCATCGACCTCATCTCCGGCGCGCTCGCTGCCATCGAGCCCGGCGCGGTGTCCGGTCTGCACGTGTGCGGCGCGGTCGACGTCGCCTCGGTGCTCGCCGCCGGCCCGGACGTCCTGTCCGTGCCCGTGAACAGCCAGCTGCTCGACGCTGCCGGGTACCTGATGCGATTCCTGCAGGACGGCGGCACGATCGCCTGGGGCGTGGTGCCGACGGGCGGTCCGATCACGAACTCGGTCGAGCGGCCGTGGCGTCAGCTGAGCGTGCTGTGGTGCGACCTCGTGCAGCTCGGTGTCGACCCGGTCCAGCTGCGGGTGCAGTCGATGGTCACGCCGGAGTGCGGCCTCGCGACGCACTCGCCGTCGGTGGCCGAGAGCGTGCACCGCATCACCGCCGAGGTCGGTCGCCGCGTGCGCGACCAGGCCGTGGCGACGCGCTTCGTCCTCGGTGCGTGAGCGCCGCCTCCTACACTCCCGGCCCATGAGCGATCTCGGTGAGTCGCCGCGTCCTGAGGTGCCGATCATCCCGCCACCTCCGCCGTTGTCGCCAGGTCGGGCGATGCCGCCTCCGCCACCGTTCGGCGCACCGCCGCCGGGATACGGCTCCCCGTTCGGCTCCCCGTACGGGTTCGTCGCGGCGAAGCCGCCACGTCCGAACGTCGCCGTCGGCTCCTGGCTGCTGATCGTCGGCTCGGCGGTCCTGATCGTCGGCGCCTTCACACCGTGGCTGCGCGTGGAGGGCTTCGGCGAGAACGCCACAGCGAATGCGTTCACCCGGCTGACGAACGGCCGCGCGCCGGCAGGGTCGGCACTGGTGTTCTTCGGCGTCGTCACCGCTGGACTCGGGATCGCAATGGTGGCGGCGAAGCGGGTGCTGTCGGTGGCGATCATCGCCGTGGTCTTCGCCGCGTTCAACGTCCTCGTCGCGATCGTGCACGTCTCGAAGGTGCGTGATCAGAAGGCCCTGTTCGACCTGTTCAGTGCTGAGACGACGTGGGGCGTCGGGCCGTTCCTGGCGGTTGGCGGCGGGCTGATCGCACTCGGCGGCGCCATCGCCACGTTGTCGAAGCCTCGTCGCTGACGCATCGGCGAGGCCTGCCTACACTCGCCACGGTGACACCCGACGAGCGCGCAGCGCAGCTGCGCACCCAGATCGCCCATCACAACGAGCGCTACTTCAGTCAGGACGCGCCCGAGATCAGCGACGCCGACTACGACCTGCTCGTGCGTGAGCTGCGCGGGTTGGAGGAGGCAGATCCGACGCTGATCGTGCCCGACTCGCCAACCCAACGGGTCGGCGCGGGAACGCTGTCTGCGACGTTCGCACCGGTCACCCATCGCGTGCCGATGACGAGCCTCGACAACGCGATGGACGACGTCGAGCTGACCTCGTGGGGCGAGCGCGTCGCACGCGGCCTCGCCGGTGCGACGACGCGGTTCGTGTGCGAGCTGAAGATCGACGGTCTGGCGATGAGCCTGCGCTACGAGGACGGACGCTTCGTGCAGGCCGCGACGCGTGGCGACGGCCGAGTGGGCGAGGACGTCACCGCCAACGTCGCCACGATCACCTCGCTCCCGAAGCAGCTCGGCAAGGGCGCGCCCTCGGTGCTCGAGGTGCGCGGCGAGGTGTACATGCCGATCACCAGCTTCGAAGCGCTGAACGAACGCACCGAGGCGTTGGGGCAGCCGCGCTTCGCCAACCCACGCAACGCTGCAGCGGGCAGCCTGCGCCAGAAGGACCCGGCGATCACGGCGTCGCGCGTCCTCGGGTTCTGGAGCTACCAGCTCGGTGAGGTCGAGGGCGGCCCGACGTTCACCAGCCACCACGACACGCTCGAGTTCCTCGCCTCACTCGGCTTCCCGGTGAACCCGGAGATCCGCGTCGTGGACGATCTGGCCGGCGTGTACGACTTCTGCGGCCACTGGCGCGACCACCGCCACGACCTCGGCTACGAGATCGACGGCGCGGTGGCCAAGGTCGACGACCTCGCCCAGCGCGAGCTGCTCGGCTTCACGTCGCGCGCGCCGCGATGGGCGATCGCCTTCAAGTTCCCGCCGGAGGAGCGCACCACGATCCTGCGCGACATCCAGGTGAGCGTCGGCCGCACGGGTCGGACGACGCCGTTCGCCGTGCTCGAGCCGGTCTTCGTCGGTGGCTCCACGGTGGGCATGGCGACGCTCCACAACGAGGACCAGGTGCGGGCGAAGGACGTGCGACCCGGCGACACGGTGATCGTGCGCAAGGCCGGCGACGTGATCCCCGAAGTGGTCGGGCCGGTGCTGTCGCTGCGGGTCGAGGGCAGCGAGCCGTGGGCGTTCCCGAAGATCTGCCCGTGCCCGTTGCAGACCGAGCTGGTGCGGCCCGAGGGCGAGGCCGACACGCGCTGCATCGAGCCGGCGTGCCCGTTCCAGCGCGACCAGCGGATCATCTACTTCGCGTCGCGCGGGGCGATGGACATCGAGGGCCTCGGCGACCGCACCGTGTTCCAGTTGAGCGATGCCGGCCTCGTGCGCGACCCGGCCGACATCTACACGTTGACGAAGGAGCAGCTGCTCGGGCTGGAGGGCTTCGGCTCGATCAGCGCCGACAAGCTCCTCGCAGCGATCGCCGGGTCGAAGGATCGGCCGTTGCCGCGCCTGCTGACCGCACTCGGGATCAAGGGCCTCGGTCCGTCGGCCAGCGAGGGTTTGAGCCGCGCCTTCGGTTCGCTCGACCCGATCATCACCGCCTCGGAGGCCGACCTCGCGCTGACCGACGGTGTCGGCCCGACGATCGCCGGCTCGATCCTGCGTTGGTTCACCGTGCCGGCCAACCGCGAATTCGTCGAGAAGCTGCGAGCGGCGGGCGTCGACTTCGGTCGCGTCGAGGTCAGCCGCGTGCCGCAGATCCTGGCCGGCAAGGCCGTGGTCGTCACGGGCACGCTGCAGCGCTTCTCGCGCGAGGAGGCCGAGCAGGCGATCAAGGACCGCGGCGGCAAGAGCCCCGGCAGCGTCAGCGCCAAGACGTTCGCCGTCGTGGTCGGCGCCGACCCCGGGGCGAGCAAGCTGACGAAGGCGGAAGCGCTCGGCGTCCCGATCCTCGGTGACGAAGGCTTCGACCACCTGCTGGCCACCGGCGAGCTGCCCCCGACCGACTGATCCTTGCCGAGAAGACGTTGCCGAGAAGACGTTGCCGAGAAGACGTTGCCGAGAAGACGTTGCCTAGAAGACGTTGAACGTCCAGGTGAAGGAGATCGCGTGGCTGCGGCCTTCGATGATCTTCCAGTACAGGACGGTGACGGTGTGCGAGCCCTGGGTGAAGGTCTCGATCGCGGCACCCTTCGTCGGTTGGAACGTCAGCGTGGCGTTGCCGGGTTCGTAGATCGTGGTGTGCGGCACCGGGATCTGCTGTCCCGGCTCGGCCTGACCCTGGCCCAGCGAGTCGAGGTTGGTGGTCACCAGTTCCAGGCCGTCGACCACGAACACGCCGGTGTACCCGGGCAGGAGGTCGACGAACAGCTCGGACTGGGACGGGACCTGGACGGCGTTGCGCACCGGGTTGATCGACTCGATCGTGTCGGGCAGACCCTGCGCAGCACGGCCAGTGACCGACGTGGCGACACCCGCTGCGACCAGCGCGATGCCGCCGGCGATGAGCACGCTCAGCAGGAGCAACCGCTTGTCGAACCTGCGACGGGAACCCTTCGAACGGAGCACACCCCATTCTCCCCGCATGACGCCGCAATTGCACAGCGAGCCCCGTCGCGCGCCTCGGCCGTCTAGCCTCGGCGCCGTCATGGTTGCCCCCGACTCGAGTACCAGTTCAACCGGCACGGGACGGATCCTCGCCGGGCGGTATCGCCTCGGCCAGCGTCGCGGCAGCGGCGTGGACGCCGCCGTCTTCGACGCCTTCGACCAACAGCTGCAGCGCCTCGTCGCGCTCAAAGTGGTGCATCCCGACCTCAGCGGCAACGAGGTCTTCCAGCGCAAGTTCCGCACAGCGATGGACGCCGCGTCCGCGCTGCACCACCCGAACATCGCCACCGTGCTCGATTGGGGCGCGGAGGAGTGGAACGGCCGCGAGGTGCGCTTCGTGGTCAGCGAGCACCTCGCCGGCGGCAGCTTGCGCGAGATCCTCGACCGCGGTCGCAAGCTCTCACCGTCGCAGGCCCTGCTCGTCGGACTCGACACCTGCAAAGCGCTCGACGTGGTCCACCGCGCCGGCCTCGTGCACGACGACATCCGTCCGTCGACGATCGTGTTCGGCGACGACCGCCGATTGCGCATCGTCGATGTCGGATTGGCCTCGTTGCTCAGCGAGATCATGTGGCAGGAGCAAACGCTGGTCGGCAACGAGCGAGCGATGTACACGTCGCCCGAGCGGGCCCAGCACCGCGAGGTCAGCGGCAAGAGCGACATCTACGCGTTGGCGCTGAGCCTGTTGGAGTCGGTGAGCGGGGCGGTGCCGTTCGTCGGCGACTCACCGGTGTCCACGCTGTCCAACCGCATCGGCCGGCTGATGCCCGTGTCTGCCGACCTCGGTCCGCTCGCCGCGGTGCTCGAGCGCGCCGGCCGCCCCGAGCCCGACGATCGCTACTCGGCCGCCGAGTTCGGGCGAGCCCTCGTGCAGGTCGCCGAGAAGCTGCCCCGCCCGGCACCCATGCCGATCCTCGCGGCCAGCCTGTTCGCCGAACGCCCGGCGGCCCCCACCTCGGGGGCGCCCGTCGACCCCACCGGTCCGATGCAACGCCCGGCCGCTCCCGTCGCGCCGCCCGTCAACCCGCCTGTCGTGGTCGTGCCGGCTGTCGCTCCACCGGTACCTGTCGTCGAGCCGGAGCCGGTCGAGCCGGAGCTCGTCGAGGACCTCATCCCGGAGGCCGACGCCGAACCCGAGCCCGAGCCTCAGGCGGAGACCGTCCTGATCGAACCCGTCGACGAGCCGGAACCCGATCTCGAGCCGCAACTCGATCTCGAGACGGAGCTGTTGCCGACGGCCGAGCCGCCACCGCTGCCGCCGCCCGTTCCGACGATGTTGGTCATCACGCCCGCGGAGCCGGACCTCGAGCCGGAATCGGCCCCGACCGTCCCCGTCGAGGCGATCGTTCCCGGCACGCCCGCGGCGATGGCCACCGAGCCCGTGCCGGCGATCCGACCGCCCGACCGTCCGATCGACACGATGGTCAACCCGGTGGTCCCCGCGTCGCTGGATCAGCCGCCGAAGCGGCGCCGCGGCAAGCGCATCGCCCTGATCATGGCCGTGCTCGTCGTGCTCGGCGCGGCGGGCAGCGCCGTCGCCTACTTCGCCCTGCGCACGATCACCCACGTCGTGCCCGAGCTGACCAACGTCCCGAAGGGCGAAGCGCTGAACCAGATCTCCGGTTCGCACTGGAAGACGTCCGAGGTCGAGGAGCACAGCGACGAGATCGCTGTCGGCAACGTCACGCGCACCGACCCGGTGGCCGGGACCACGCTGGCCGAGGACAAGCCGTTGATCGTCTACGTCAGCTCCGGTCCCACGCCGCGACCCCTGCCCGACCTCGTCGGCACGTCGCTCGCCGACGCCACGACGCTGCTCGCCGAGCAGGACCTGCTGATCGAGCAGGGCGACCCGATCTTCGACGAGAACGTGCCCGAAGGGGTCGTCATCAGCTGGCAGGTGCCGGATGCGCCATCGCTCGTCACCGGCGACACGGTGATGCCCAACACCACCATCCGCGTGGTGCTCTCTGCCGGGCCCGCGCCGCGGCCGGCACCGGACCTGACCGGTCGCTCGTTGGCTGACGCGACCACCGATCTGTCGAGCGTGGGCCTGGTCATCGCCCAGGCGCCCGACGAGTTCAGCGGCACGATGCCGGCGGGCACGGTCATCAGGCAGGATCCGGCCCCGGGCGTCGAGGTGCCTCGCGGTGGCACGGTCACGGTGGTGATGTCCAAGGGACAGGACATGGTGCCGATCCCCGAGTTCACGGCCACCGACTTCCCGAGCGTGCAGGCTGCACTGGAGGCTGCCGGACTGGTCGTCGGCGACATCGTCGGCAACCGCGGCAGCGGCCACCTCTACCAGATGACCGTCGACGGCAAGAAGGTCACCAGCGGCCAGACGTTCCTGCGCGGCACCAAGGTGGACATGATCTTCCTGTAGCGGACGGTCATCGGCGAGAGCTCCGACCGGCTTCACACCGGCGCACCTCGATCAGTAACGTGCGCCCAGCTGTGACGAAGGGGGTCTTTCATGGGTTCGCTCGAAGGTCGTGTTGCGATCATCACCGGTGCTGGGCGAGGCATCGGGCGCGAGCATGCGCTGTTCTTCGCCGCTGAGGGTGCCAAGGTCGTCGTCAACGATCTCGGTGGTGCCAACGACGGCACCGGCACCGACCTCACGCCGGCCCAGCAGGTGGTCGAGGAGATCAAGGCGATGGGCGGCGAGGCCGTCGTCAACGGCGACAACGTGGCCGACTGGCAGGGCGCGCAGCGCTTGATCAACACCGCCGTGGAGACGTTCGGCGACCTCGACATCCTCGTCAACAACGCCGGCATCCTGCGCGATCGCGTCCTGGTCAACATGACCGAGGAGGAGTGGGACGCAGTCATCGCCGTGCACCTCAAGGGTCACTTCGCTCCCACTCGCTGGGCCGCTGCCTACTGGCGCGAGCAGCACAAGGCCGGCATCTCCAAGCCGCGCAACCTCGTGCACACGTCGAGCACCAGTGGCCTGTTCTCCAACCCGGGTCAGGCCAACTACGGCGCGGCGAAGACCGGCATCGCCACCTTCAGCCAGATCGCCGCGAAGGAGCTCGTGCGCTACGGCGTGAAGAGCAACACCATCGCGCCGGGTGCGCGCACGCGCCTCACGCTGGCGACTCCCGGCCTCGAGGACATCATGTCCCCGAAGGAGGGTGCCTTCGACCAGTGGGATCCGGCCAACATCTCGCCGCTCGTCGCCTACCTCGCCACCGCCGACTGCGCGTTCACCGGTGAGACGTTCCTCGTCTCCGGCGGCAACGTGACGCTGATCGAGAGCTGGGCGCGCGGTGCCGGTGTCGATCGCGACTCGAAGTGGACCGTCGGCGAACTGACCGACGCGCTGGCGCCACTCGCTCGCTCCTGATCGGGGAGCGAGCGCGCCGAGTGCTCGTTCAGATGTCGGTCAGGCCGTGATGTCCTTGATCTCGGTGGCGATCTTCTTGGCCACGTCGTCCTGCGGCATCGAGGTCTGCATGGCCATCATCTTCATCATGTCGCCCTGCACCTTGATCTTGCCGGTCATGAACGCCTGCATGCCGGCCGCCTGGTCCTGCTCGACGAAGATCTTGCGCGCCGTGTCGTAGTCGGTGGTGACGGTGAGGTCCGGCGTCTCGAGCTCGCCGAGCTCCATCACCACGTCGCCCGACGAGGTGTCCATGTACGTCTTGACCGTGCCGTCGCCGAAGGGCGCGTCGGTGATCACCTGGTTCATGCGGATGCTGGTGGTGACCTTCGTCGCCTGGTCGGCGTACTTCTCGCGGATCGCCTTGGCAGCGTCCATCCACTCGGTGGACAGGAACGGGTACGACATGGGAGCCCCCTTGCTCGGGTGCCCGTGAAGACAGTTCTCACGGGCTTGCGGCGACAACGTAGTCGTCATCGGAGCGGCCGTGTCGAGCCGCGAGGCGAACGGCCAGTGCCTGGCGGATCTGCGGACCGACGTCGTCGGCGAACTCCTCGCGGTACAGGGCGTCGGTGCTGAGCACGACCGTGAAGTACATCCCCGTGAAGGCACCGAGGAAGACCGACACCCGAAGCAGCGGTTCGGTCAGCTGCAACGTGCGTCCACCGACGTTCCAGTGGGCCAGCACGTGGACGTCGGTCACCAGGGTCCAGCTGGCGACGGTCGCTGCGGGGACGATCATGAAGCCGAGCACGACGAAGAAGGCGGTCAGCAGCACGGCGACGAACGTGATCTGCACGGCCTGCCCGAACAGGCTGACGAGCCCGATGTTGGCCTTCTGGCGCACCGACAGCGGCAGCGTCGGCGGGCGACCGTCGGATGGCAGGGCGATCGACTCGGCCGGCGTGCCGGTGGTGAGGTCGCGCACCTCGGCCCAATCGGTGAAGTCGTTGAGACCGGTCATGAACGCCGGCACGCGCGACACCACGAACACCGCGCCGAGGACGACGAACATCGCCACGAAGCCGACGTAGACGATGCCGTGCAGGTTGCCGGCCACCTGCCACAGCTCGGCGGTGAGGAACAGGAACATGGTGAACAGCAACAGCAGCGGCAGGGCGCGGCTGACCATCCGGCCGAGCGAGCCGATCTGGGCGACGCTGCGCCGGAACCCCCAGCCGATGAGCGGGATGACGCCGTAGCTCGTGATGACGTAGATCGCCACGAGCACCACGGCGCTCTCCCACAGCGCCTGGAACGCATCACCCCACTGACCGAAGATCAACGACGGCACCGCCGGCCCGATGAGGAACGTCGCCAGCTCCGGCCAGCCGAGCACGGTCGGGCGGGCGAACCAGGCGCGGTGGCGCACGAGGTTGGTCACCGCCCAGCCGACGGCCAGCACGGCGAGCACGACGACGACGGCGAGCACGTTGCGCTGCCACGACCACTCGTTGAGGTCGAGGGCGTTGAGCCCGACCACGGCGTACGCCACGAGCAGCAGCGGCAGGGCCCTTGTCCAGATGCCCGTGGTGGGTGCGTAGTCGTCGATGAGGTGGGGCACGCCGCGGCGCACGAACCACCGCTCGATCGCTGATCGGTCTGTGCCGGTTCGGTACCGCATCGGTGCAGATCTTCCCATCACGGAGGATTCACCTGTGACCTTTGAACAGATCGTTCATCTCGCTTCCGGCTCGCGGGCGCGACCGGTAACGATGAGGGCATGGCTCGGATCCTCGTCACGGAAGAGATTGCCGACGGAGGCCTCGACCGGTTGCGTGCAGCCGGCCACGAGGTCGACGTGCAGCTCGACCTCTCGCAACTGCTCACGGCAATCAAGGGTGCGCACGCGCTGATCATCCGCTCGGCGACGAACGTCGACGCCGAGGTGCTCGACGCCGCCGACGAGCTGATGGTCGTCGGCCGCGCCGGCATCGGACTCGACAACGTCGACGTCGAAGCCGCGACCCGCAAGGGCGTGATGGTGGTCAACGCGCCGCAGAGCAACATCATCTCTGCAGCCGAGCACACGATGGCGCTCCTGCTGGCGCAGGCGCGCAACGTGCCCCAGGCCCACTCGGCGCTGACCGCCGGTCGGTGGGAGCGGGCTCGCTGGGAGGGCGTCGAGCTGGCCGACAAGACCTTGGCGATCATCGGTCTCGGTCGCATCGGCAAGCTGGTCGGCGATCGCGCCAAGGCGTTCGGCATGCGGCTCGTGGCGTACGACCCGTTCGTGTCCGCCGAGCGCGCCCGCCAGATGGGGGTCGAGCTGCTCCCGCTGGACCAGGCAGTGGCCGAGGCCGACTTCCTGACGGTGCACCTGCCGAAGACGAAGGAGACCACCGGGCTGATCAACCGCGATCTGATGCTGAAGGCCAAGCCGTCGCTGCGGATCATCAACGTCGCTCGCGGTGGCATCGTCGACGAGCAGGCGCTGGCCGATGCGATCCGCGATGGCGTCATCGCCGGTGCGGCGATCGACGTGTTCGCCACCGAGCCGACCACTCAGTCGCCGCTGTTCGAGCTCGACTCGGTGATCGTCACCCCTCACCTCGGCGCGTCGACGCGCGAAGCGCAGGACAAGGCAGGCGACACGATCGCCGACATGGTGCAGCTCGCCCTCGCCGGCGAGTTCGTGCCGTTCGCCGTCAACGTGAACGCGGCCGAGGCGAACGAGACGCTGCGGCCGTTCCTTCCGCTCGCCGAACGGCTCGGCCGTCTCTTCGCCTCACTCGTGGGGCGTGCTCCGGACTCGTTGGAGGTGTGCACCGAGGGCGACATCGCCGGGTACGACACGCGCATCCTCAGCCTGGCCGTGATGAAAGGCTTCTTCTCGGCGGTCAGCGACGAGGCGGTCACCTACGTCAACGCGCCCCAGCTGGCCAAGCAGCACGGCGTCGAGCTGCGCGAGACGAACTGCGCCACCTCGGCCGACTTCGTCAACCTGGTGACGTTGCGCGGCGGCGGCCACTCGATGAGCGGCACGGTCGCCGGACGTCGCGCCGAGCAGCGCATCGTGATGATCGACGAGCACCACTTCGACGTGCCGCCCGCCGATCACATGCTGATGGTGAAGAACGACGACCGCCCCGGTGTGATCGGCACCGTCGGCACGTTGCTCGGCAACGCCGGCGTGAACATCGCCGACATGGACGTCGGTCGCGCTGCGGAGCCCGGCACCGCTGTCATGCTCATCGCCCCGACCGCACTGGTCACCGACGCGGTGGTCGCCGAGCTGCGCGCCGCCCCCGGCATCATCACCGTCGACTCCCTCGCCGGCTGACCTGCGGTCGCCCTGCGTTTGAACCCTGAGCCACCGCCACGGTGGCTCAGCGGCCAAACGCTGTCGGCCGAACCTCAGCGGGGGGCGAGGGCGCGGATCTGGTCGCGCGTGCGGATGGCTTCGGCGCGGGCGGCTTCGGCGAAGTCGCGGCCGGAGGACGCGTAGAGCACGGCTCGTGACGAGCTCATCGCCAGGCCGAAGCCGTCGGCGTTGGCGCCCGCGGCGACCGTCGCCTCGACGTCGCCACCCTGCACGCCGATGCCCGGCACGAGGATCGGCATGTCGCCGACGATGGCTCGCACCTCGGCGAGCTCGGCCGGGTACGTGGCGCCGACGACGAGCCCGCACTCGCCGAGCTCCGACCACTCCATCGCCACCCGCCGGGCGACGTGCTGGTACAGCGGCTCGGTGCCACCGTCGGGGGCGGCCACCGGCAGCATCTGGAAGTCGCCGCTCCCCGGGTTGGACGTGCGGCACAGCACGAAGACGGCGTGGCCGTCGTGACGGAAGAACGGCTCCACGGAATCGAGCCCGAGGTACGGGCTGACGGTCGCGGCGTGCGCGCCGTAGCGGCTGAACGCTTCGCGGGCGTAGTGCTCGGCGGTCGGCCCGATGTCGCCGCGCTTCACGTCCAGGAGCAGCAGCACGTTCGGGTACGTCTCACGGATGTAGTGGCACAGGCGCTCGAGCTCGGGCTCGGCGCGTTGCGAGGCGAAGTAGGCGAACTGCGGCTTGTAAGCGCAGACGAGGTCTGCGGTGGCGTCGACGATCTCCTTGCAGAACCGGAACGTCGCGTCCGGCGCACCGTCGAGCGGCTGCGGCATCCGTGCCGCATCCGGGTCGAGCCCGACGCACATCATCGACCCGCTGGACGTCCAGCCGGCACGGAGCACGTCGAAGGCGTTCATCACTCGCAATCTAGCCAGCGGCCACCGATGCGGCCGAGCGTGCTCGGCGCGGTCGACGGGTGAGCACGCGGAAGATGGTGGCGGCGACGACCAGCTCGGCGCCGCTCCACGCCGTCCACTGCACGATTCGGTTGGTTCGATCGGCACCGGCGGTGAAGCCGTGAACTGTCGCGCTGATGAAGAGGATGAAGCTGCTGAGGTGGATCGTGTGCCACAGCCGTCTCGGCAACCGGCGCATCGTCCACGAGGTCAGCTGGATGGCGATGAGTGCGTAGAAGCCGACGATGCCCCAGGCGACCGGACCGGGCTGCCAGCTGGAGGCCATCGGCACGAACAGCTCGGACCAACTGAAGTAGGTCCAGTTGTCACCGACGAGCCCGAGCATGTGCACGACGGTGAAGATGATCGACAACGTGCCGAGGTACTTGTGCAGGTCGAGCAGCCACGCGGGTACGCCGCGTCGACGAACCAGCCGGCTGGACAACGCCAACCCCCACAGCACGCTGGCGGTGACGGTCGCCCACGCGACGAGCCCGCTGGAGCGAGCCACGTACCACGCCAGCTTCTCGGAGACAGCGATCACGACGCGGTCACCGTGAGGACGTCGCCGCTGCCCAGCAGCACCCACGCGGAGACCCCGGCGCGTCGGAGGAGCGCCTGTCCGTCGGCGTCGCCTGCGATCACCGCAGCCTTCGCCAACGCTTCACCGCGCGCTGCGCTCGCCGACACGACCGCGACAGCGATCACGCGGCCGATGCACGGCGTCCCGGTGCGCGGATCGATGAGGTGGTGCGCGATCGTGCTGGCGACGCGCCAACGGCGCATCGCGATCGTGCTCATCACCAACGCTCCGTCGTGGAGGCGATGACGCGCAAAAGGCAGATCGGTCGTCGGATGGAGCAGCGGCACGTCCCAACCCTCCACCGGGGGTTCTCCGGCGGCGCAGAGGTCGCCGCCGAGGCTGACGAGCACCGATCGGGCACCGAGCCGCACCGCCTCACGGACGGCGATGTCGGCGGCAAGGCCCTTGCCGATGCCGCCGAGATCCAGCGTCGCGCCAGGTTCGATCCAGACGGACCTGCCGTCGGCGGCGATCTCGATCGCCGCCGGTCGAACCGGCGTGGCAGCGGGTGCAACATCCACGCCGGTCACGTCGATGAACGTGCGGTCGTAGCCCCACCGTTCGAGTGCGGTGCGGATCGATGGATCGAAGAGTCCGCCTGTCTCGCGACGCAAGCGGATCGCCCACCGCAGCGCGCTGACGAGGTCCGGGCTCGCCGGTGTCCAACGCCCGGCCCGCTCGAGCACGTGGTTGAGCTCGCTGTCGGGCAGGAAGCGGCTGAGGCGTTGCTCGATCGCTCGCAGGCGCACGAACACCGCCGGCACGATCGTCGGATCTCCCTCGACGAGGACCTCGGCCGTGCTGCCCATGATCGGCGCGCTCGCACGTCGCCAGATCCGCTCGTCGACGAGCGTCAGGGACACTTCGACCCCGAACAGGCCGGCGCGGCAGTCGTCGCCGGCGCCGGCGGTGCGGTGACCACCGGCGCGACGGTCGGCGGCGGGGTCGGCGGCGGGGTCGGTGGCGGAGTCGGTGCCGCGGTCGGTGCCGGAGCCGGCGCAGGTGTCGGCGCAGGTGCGGCGGGCAGTGCAGGCGCCGGTGGCGTGACCGGACTTGCGGCACCCGGCTTCGGCGCCGCAGTCGGTGCCGGTGAGTTGGGTGCTGGTGAGTTGGGTGCTGGTGAGGCGGTCGGAGGCGCGACCGGAACGATCGTCACGTCGGCGGGTGGCAGTGGTGTGGCCGCGGCGAGCGGGTCGGTGATCGGGACGGTCACCGTCTCCATCGGTGCCGCCGCGCTGGTCGGCGGAGCGACCGGGTTGCCCTGCTCGTCCACGTACTCGACACGCTCGATCGTCTTGGTCGGGAGCCTCGGCGGCGGGTTCTGCTGCGCCTGCTCCTTCGCTGCATCGGCACTCGCCAGGGATGCGATCACGCCCATGAACCCGGAGGTCGTCAGGCCGGTCACGAGGATCCGGCTGGCGGCTGCGGCGTGGGGACGTCGTCGATGCTGCTTGGTGGCCGACGGCCGGGACGGAGCCGGCGTCGAGGGCGACGGAGCGAGTGGGAGCGGCGACAGCGGGTGTACCAACGGCGGCGGGAACGGGGATGACGGCGGCGGAGCTGATGACCCGCGTGTCGTGGTGGGAACGCGGCGCGCCTGCAGGCGGGCCAGACGGTCGTGCTGCTGGGGTTCGAGGTCGGTCATGTCAGTGCTCGCAGTTCCAGATGCCGTTGTCCTCGAGGACCGGCTTCTTGCAGTTGGCGGGGAGGGGAGGGATGGGGCGTTCCGGCGGCCAGTCGCTCGGGATCCGTGCTCCTGGCGGCAGGGTCGTCCCCGTGGTCGTGGCGGTGGTCGTGGTGGTTGGCCGCGTGGTGGTCGGCGGCGCTGTTGGCGACGGGGCCGCGGTGGTCGGCGTCGTCGGTGTCGTCGTCGGCGCGCTCGTCGTTGGAGGCGTGGCCGGCGTGGCCGCCGCACTGGTGATCGGTGCCGGTGCGTCAGCTCCGCGGGCGGGCGCTGCGGGAGGGGCCGGCGCTGTCGGCGCGGCCGCCTCCTCGGGTGTGATCGTCGTCGGGGCATCGGTGACCCCGACGGTGGTCGGTGTCGACACGACCACGACGCGATCGATGATCAGCAGATCGGTGCCCGGTGGAGCGGAGGCTGCGTCGACGTCGACGCCATCGCCGAAGCCGAGCATGTTCGCGCCACCGACGGCCGCGAGGGCAACCGTGGCAACGGCCAAGGTGACCGCGCCCGAGACTGCGGCCATCAGGGCGGCGCGGCGTTCCATCTCGATCCTCCAAGTCGGATGCACCCGGCGGTGGCACACCCTGTCGGAGGAGCTATCGGCTGCTGTGCCGCCGACTCGATCCAAGAAACGTCAAAGATTCGTCCAAGTCGGACGATGGGTCGTCGACGTGGTCAGCCCTCGACGGTGATGGCTGCGGTGGGGCACATGTCGGCGGCCGCCTGCACCTTCTCGCGCAGCTCTTCGCCCGGCTCCTCGATGAGGACGTAGAGGTAGCCATCGCTGCGCACCTCGAACACCTCCGGGCACACCTGCATGCACGCGCCGGTGGATGCGCACACGTCAAAGTCGACCGTGACCTTCATCGCTGAAATTCCTTCGGCATGATGACTACCCCCTTCAGGCTTTGGCCCGACGGTAGCCGTCGGCCTCGGCATCGGCCGCGTCGGCGTAGCACCGCTCGGCGATGGTGCGATCGTAGAAGCGCCCGCCCGGCATGTGGAAGATGCCCGAGTTGTCGTTGGCCTTGATCGGGTACCCCGGCGGGCACTGACCGTCGGCTTCCGGGACGAGCCATCGCGGCGCCTGGTCCACCGGCGCGGCGACGAACGGACGCGGCGCACCGTCGTGCGCGACGGGCGGCTCGGGCCGGCGTTCGAGCGCCGGCCACTCCGACGGCGACAAGCCGGCCGGTGTGGCCTCGGCCTGTCGACGGCGGAGCACGGTGAACACCGCACCGCCAGCGGCGCCCAGGAGCACCAGGAACACGAGTCGCCGAAGCAGGCGGGCCATGCGTGCACGCTAACGCGCGACGTTGCGATGGCCGGTTCAGCGCTGGTGACGTTCGTGCGCGTTGAGGACGGCGCGCAACGACGCGGTGATGATGTTCTCGTCGGTGCCGACGCCCCACAGGACGGTGCCCTCGGAGCCGCCGACGCGGGTCTCCACGTAGGCGACGGCGCTCGCTTCCGAGCCCTGACCGATGGCGTGCTCGGCGTAGTCGACGACATCGAGCTGTGCGCCGATGCCGTCGCGCACGGCGCGGACGAATGCGTCGATCGGCCCGTTGCCGCTGCCGGTCACGGTGACCCGTTCGCCGTCGACGACGAGCTGCGCGGTGATCTCCGTTCGCCCGCTCGCCGAGTCGCTGCGCAGCTCGTGGCTGCTCAGGCGGAACCGCGGCTGGTCGACGAGGTACTCGCTCTGGAACGCGTCCCACATGACGACCGGACTGATCTCCGTGCCCGAGTCCTCGGTGATGTGCTGGATGGTCTTGGAGAACTCGATCTGCAGTCGGCGCGGCAGGTCGAAGCCGTGCTCGGTCTTCATCAGGTAGGCGACGCCGCCCTTGCCGCTCTGCGAGTTGACGCGGATGACCGCTTCGTACGTGCGACCGACGTGCTTGGGATCGATCGGCAGGTACGGCACGCCCCAGCGGTCGTACTGACCGTCAACGGTTCGCGCGGCCAAGGCATCGAACCCCTTCTTGATCGCGTCTTGATGCGACCCCGAGAACGAGGTGTAGACGAGGTCGCCGGCGTACGGATGGCGTGCCGGTACCGGCAGCCGGTTGCAGTACTCGGCAACGCGGCGCAGTGCGTCGATGTCGCTGATGTCCAGCTCGGGGTCGACGCCGTTCATGAACAGGTTCATCGCCACGTTGACGATGTCCAGGTTCCCGGTGCGCTCCCCGTTGCCGAACAGCGTGCCCTCGACGCGGTCTGCCCCGGCCATGATCCCGAACTCGCAGGCGGCCGTGCCGGTGCCACGATCGTTGTGCGGGTGCAGGCTGACGACCACCGAATCGCGGTCGCGGATCGTGCGCCCGAACCACTCGATGACGTCGCCGTAGACGTTGGCGGTGTAGCACTCGACGGTTGCCGGCAGGTTGAGGATGATCGGTCGCTCCGGCGTCGGTTCGATGACGTCCATCACCGCCTCGCAGATCTCGATGGCGAACTCGGGCTCGGTCAACGTGAAGCTCTCCGGCGAGTACTCGTAGCGGATGTCGGTGCCGGGCACGGTCTGCTCCAGCTTGCGGCACAGACGCGCGGCGTTGACCGCGATGTCGACGATGCCTTGCTTGTCCAGCCCGAACACGACCTCGCGCTGCAACGGGTTGACCGAGTTGTAGAAGTGGACGATCGCCCGCGTCGAACCCTGCAGGCACTCGTAGGTGCGCTCGATCAGCTCCGGGCGGCACTGCACCAGCACTTGGATCGTCACGTCGTCGGGGATCAGGTCGTCCTCGATCAGCTGGCGGACGAAGTCGAAGTCCGGCTGGCTGGCCGACGGGAAGCCGACCTCGATCTCCTTGAAGCCCATCTTCACGAGCGCGTCGAACATGTGCCGCTTGCGCTGCGGGTCCATCGGGTCGATCAGCGCCTGGTTGCCGTCGCGCAGGTCGACGCTGCACCACAGCGGCGCCTTGTCGATGACGACGTTCGGCCACGTGCGGTCGTGGAGCACGACGGGCACCCACGGCTGGTACTTGCCGAAGGGCATCGGTTTCGGGGTGACGTTCTGAGGGGGCATCGTTCTGGGCTTTCGGTCGGTTCGTGAGCGTTCGTTCAGGGCGGAAAAATGAAGAACCCCCCGGCCGTTCGGCGGGGGGTGCGGGCGAGCGCGGGATGTCGGCTCGCCCTACGTAAGAAGGAGGAGGCTGTTCTGCTGGGCGACGGAGATGGACGACATCTCGGCCAGTCTGCCGATGACGAGTGCGGATGTCAACCTCCAATGAACTCGACGGCGGGGTCTACAGTCGGTCGATCCGGGACGGGGTGAAGGACGGGTTGGATGGTTGCGTACCAGTTGGGCGTGGATCTCGGCACCACGTACACCGCCGCAGCGGTGCGCCGCGGCGTCGTCGTCGAGGTGTGCACGTTGGGAGCGTCGAACCCCGTCATCCCGTCGGTGGTGGCGATGCGCGACGACGGCAGCTTGGTCGTGGGCGACCTCGCCGTTCGACGTGGCCAGGAGGACCCGACGCGAGTCGCCCGCGAGTTCAAGCGTCGCCTCGGGGATCCGGCGCCGCTCGTGCTCGGCTCGACACCCTTCAGTGCGGAGTCGTTGATGGCTGCGGTGCTCCGCTTCGTGGTGGAGCTGGTCGCCGAACGAGAGGGCGACCGCCCGGCGAGCGTGGTGCTCACCCACCCCGCGAACTACGGGCCCTACAAGCTGGACATGATGCGCGAGGTGGCCCGCCTCGCCGGGCTCGACCTGTCGACGGTGACGATGATCACCGAGCCACAGGCTGCTGCAATCTCCTATTCGGCACGCGACCGGATCGCCCCGGGAGAGCACGTCGCGGTGTACGACTTCGGCGGTGGCACGTTCGATGCGGCGGTGCTGCGCAAGACCGTCGACGGTTTCGAGCTCGTCGGCCAGCCGGAGGGGCTCGAACGGTTCGGCGGCATCGACATCGACGCGGCGATCCTGGCCCACGTCGACGATCAACTCGACGGCGCGCTGTCGTCGCTCGACTCGACCGATCGTGATGTGCAGGTCGGATTGCAGCGGTTGCGCGAGGAGGTGCGTGCGGCGAAGGAGGCGCTGTCGGGTGACAGCGAGGCTGCAGTCCAGGTGTCCTTGCCGTCCATCCACGAACGGGTGCGCATCACGCGCGGCGAGATCGAGCAGATGGTCCAGCCGAGGTTGCGAGACACGACGCACGCGGTCGAGCGGACGGTGCGTAGCGCCGGCCTGGCAATGGAGGACATCTCACGGATCCTGCTCGTCGGTGGCAGCTCGCGGATCCCACTCGTGTCCGACCTCGTCGCCCGGACGATGGGCAGGCCGGTCGCTGTCGACGCGCATCCCAAGCTGGCGATCGCGACGGGTGCGGCATCGGCCGAGCCACGCTCGGCGGAGCGAGCGCCTGAGCTGCCCGTGCCCCCGGTCGTTCCGATCTTCGACGCGCCGCAACAGCGGGCGCCGGCACCTCCTGTCGCGTCGGCTGCCACTTCGCCGGCGAGCAGGCGTCGATGGATCGGAGCCGTCGCCGGGCTGTTGGCCGTGGTCGTCGTCGGCGTGGTCATCGCCACTCGCGACGACGGTGGGTCCGAGGGCGCGACGACGAGCCCGACCGAGGAGCGGTCGACGACTGATCCGGCGACCGGGTCATCCACCGCTGCCACCGCTGTCACCGCGGCCGGCGATCCATCGCCTTCCGACGCCGCAGCGATCGCAGTCGTCGACGGCCTGATCACGGGCTCCGGCGTGAGCTCGTCGAGCACGCTCGTCGTCCTGCCTCGCTGCCCGCTGGACCTGGTTCGGCTGACTGACCGGATCCCCGCGCTGTCGAAGGGTTTCTGGGTGGACGCCGCCGAGGCGGGCGTCGTCTCGGTCGCCCGGTTCGGCAGCGGCTCGGACCCGTCGACCGTGCGCTGCACCGGGGGCGACCCGCTCGCGGGGACGTTCTCTGCGGTCGTCGTCTCCACGCCGATCCCGGACGACCTCGAGACCTACATCAGGCGCGACAACTCCGGATCGCGTGCGGGCGACTCGGTGACCTCCACCGTCAGCGTCCTCGTATCGGCCGAGCTCGACGGGGTCGAGGTCAAGCGAGCGTGCGTCACCGAGACGATCGACAGCACGAGCGGCGACGGCGAAGCAGCGTGGTGCGAGGTGGTCTGGCTCGGTCCCAGCATGACCGTGCGGTTGCAGGGGTCGAGCCCGATGACCATCGATCTCCTCGAGGATTGGCTCCAGGTCTCGATCGAGGCGATCCTCAACGACATCGCCACGCCGTAGCCGGCGACGTCCGTCTACAGTCCTTCGAGCCGTGACGTGCGCGCGGGTCGGACGAGGACAGGATGGGGATGTCGTACCAGCTCGGCGTTGATCTCGGGACGACGTTCACCGCCGCTGCGGTGCTGCGCGGTGACCGCGCCGAGGTCTGCACGCTCGGCGACTCCAATCCGGTCATGCCATCGGTCGTCACGCTGCGCGAGGACGGAGCGCTGCTCGTCGGCGAGATCGCGTTGCGTCGCGGACAGATCGATCCGACGCGCATGGCACGCGAGTTCAAACGTCGCCTCGGCGACCCGGCGCCGCTGGTGCTCGGTTCCACGCCGTACAGCCCTGACGCGTTGATGGGCAGCCTCCTGCGCTCGATCGTCGGGACGGTGTCCGAGCAAGAGGGCGAGCGTCCATCGCGGGTGGTGCTCACCCACCCGGCGAGCTACGGCCCGTACAAGCTGGAGATGATGCGTGAGGTCGCCCGTGCCGGCGACGTCGACCTGTCGACCCTGGTGCTGCTGACCGAGCCGCAGGCGGCAGCGATCTCCTACTCGGCGCGAGACCGGCTCGAGACCGGCGAGCACGTCGCCGTCTACGACCTCGGTGGTGGCACGTTCGACGCGGCGGTCCTCCGCAAGACGGCGGACGGCTTCGCGCTGGTCGGCCAGCCGGAGGGACTCGATCGCTTCGGCGGCATCGACATCGACGCTGCCGTGCTGACGCACATCGACCACGAGCTCGACGGTGCGCTCTCGGCGGCCGATCAGAACGACCCCGACGTGCAGTTCGCGCTGCAGCGCCTGCGCGACGACTGCCGTGCCGCGAAGGAGACCCTGTCGGGCGACAGCGACACGTCGATCCAGGTCTCGCTGCCCGGGATCCAACGGCGCGTGCGGTTGACGCGGGTGGAGATCGAGGGCATGGTGCGACCGAGGTTGAAGGACACCATCGATGCGCTGCGGCGGACGATCGCCAGCGCGGGCATCGAGGTCGAGGACGTCAGCCGGGTGCTCATGGTCGGCGGCAGCTCGCGCATCCCGCTTGCCCCTGACATGGTCGCTCGCTCGCTCGGCCGCCCCGTCGCGGTGGACGCGCACCCCAAGCTGTCGATCGCCCTCGGCGCTGCAGCCTTCCGCGGCGCAGCCACCGCGCCGGTCGCTCGGCCGGTCGCATCGGCCGCTCCGCCGAACGTCGCTCCGGCAAGCGTCGTTCAGGCCGCTCCAGGTCCGTCGCCAAGTCCGTCACCAAGCCCGTCGCCGCCACGATTTGCGCCACCTCCTGCTCCGCCGGTGGTGCCGTCGCGTCCGGCCACGAGCGCGGCGAGCGCAACGCCACCGCGGCCGCCCGCAGCAGCGGCACCGGCGCCCAGCTCGTCCAAACGCGGGCGCGGCGCGCGACGGCGAACGATCCTTGCGGCTGCCGGCGCCTTGCTCGTCGTGGCGATCGTGGTGACCGTGATCGTGACGCGGTCCGGCGGTTCCGACCCGACGTCGACCGCTCCGGACGTCACCGACGCGTCGACACCGCGCACCGACCCGCCGGAGTCGGTGCCGAGCGACGTCCTGGCTGTCGCGTCGTCGAAGGTGGATGCGATCATCGACGTGTCGGGCGTGCGAGGCGTGGGCTCGATCGCCACCGGCAACTTCTGTCCGTTCGACATGCCGGCGGTCGTCGCCGCGGTGCCATCGGCGTTCGCCTCGGCGGTGTCGCCGCAGGCGGCCGAAGACGTGGCCTCGGCGGTGCAGCGGGTGACACCGGAGATCACCGTGCTCAACTGCACCAGCACGCAAGGCGATCTGCAGCGACAGATCGGGGTCGAGACCTGGCTGTCCGGGACCAGGACCGCGCAGGACGACGTGACCACCCGGTTCGCCGGCCGCACCGTGCAGCTCGACGATTCGGTGTCGCACCGCGACGGCACGCTGCTGACGTACTGCGTGACGCCGGGCAGCGGTGGTGAGGCGAGGTTCTGCTCCGCGACGTGGTCGCGTGACGGTCTCGTGATCGGGCTGTTCGCCCGTCAGCTGAGCGCAGACAACCTGAGCCTGTGGCTGCAGGCAGTCCTCGATGGGCTCATCGGTGACCTGTCCGATCCGTGATGTGCTTGCTCATGGCTGACCGGCGGGGTGCGTGATGGGATACCAGCTGGGCATCGACCTCGGGACGACGTACACGGCCGCAGCCGTGCGCCGTGGCACGAACGTCGAGATCTGCACCCTGAGCGCTTCGAACCCGGTGATGCCATCGGTGATGGCCCTGCGCGACGACGGCGAGATGATCGTCGGCGACGCAGCCGTGCGCCGAGCGCAAGCCGACTCGACGCGCATGGCCCGCGAGTTCAAGCGTCGGTTGGGTGATCCGGCACCGCTGATGGTCGGGCGCACGCCGTTCAGTGCCGAAGCCCTGATGGCCGGGATGCTCCGCTCCGTCATCGACATCGTCGTGCGGCGAGAGGGCGACACGGCGGACGCGGTCGTCCTGACGCATCCGGCCAACTACGGCCCGTACAAGTTGGAGATGATGCGCGAGGTGGCTCGGCTCGGTGGGCTGGACCTCCGCCGGACGACGATGCTGTCCGAGCCGCAGGCTGCCGCGATCTCCTACTCGATTCGAGACCGCGTCGAGCCGGGTGCGCACGTCGCCGTCTACGACCTCGGCGGTGGCACGTTCGACGCCGCTGTCCTGCGCAAGACCGAGACCGGCTTCGTGCTCGTCGGCGATCCCGAGGGCCTCGACCGCTTCGGTGGCATCGACGTCGACGCGGCGATCATCGCGCATGTCGATCAGATGATGGACGGAACGCTCGACGAGCTGGACCACGACGATCCTGCGGTGCAATCCGGTCTGCACCGGCTGCGCGAGGACTGCCGCGCGGCGAAAGAAGCCCTCTCGGATGACAGCGACACGACGATCGACGTCGCCATCGCCGGCGTCCATCAACGGATCCGCCTCACTCGCCAGGAGGTCGAGGACATGATCCGCCCGCGGCTGCGCGAAACGACCGATGCGCTTGCTCGCACCATCCGCAGCGCCGACCTGTCGGTGGACGACATCGACAAGATCCTCATGGTCGGCGGCAGCTCGAGGATCCCGCTCGTGTCCGACCTGGTGGCGCGCACGATGGGCCGGCCGGTGGCGGTCGACGCGCATCCGAAGTTCGCGATTGCGCTCGGTGCCGCGGCGTACGCCGCCGACGAAGGCAGTGCGCCGCCTCCCCCTCCTCCTCCTCCGCCGCCGGCTCCTCCTCCGCCTCCGTCGCTGGCGCCGCCGCTACCGCCACCTCCCATGGCGGCGCCGCCTCCGCCACCCGTGACGACGCCTGCCAGGGCGACGTTGCCGGGTCGGATCAGCCGGCGCCGGCGAGTGTCGTACGAACTGCCGTCGTGGACGATCGAGCAGCGCGCCGCCTTGGAGCGCGATCTCGTCGGGGCGCGTGTGTCGCACAAGTGGGAGGGCAACGTCCTCGTCGTCGCACAGGAGCACGAGTCCACTGCTGACCGGGTCATCGCCGACGTCGAAGCCCTGCTCGGCATCGACGACGACGATGCGAGTGACGATGCCACGACCGCTGGTGATCCGCCGAACGTCGAGCCGGGAGGGGACTCGGAACGCCAGGACGAGGTGGCCTTCGAGATGCTCAGCGCCCTGTACTTCGTCGCCAAGCGCTTGGAGCGCCGGCCGCTCGACCGACGCGGGCTCGATGATCTGGCAACCGCGGCGGGAACCCTCGACGAGCGCGTGCGTGCGCGCCCGCCGTTCGGTCTCGAGGTCGAGCTGTGGGAGCACGCTTGCGATCTGACCATGAGCCTCGCCGACGCACTGCTCGGTCGAGACGAACCCGACACCGCCGCCGCCACGACCATCGCGGGAGAGCTTCGCGAGATGCTCGAACCGTTCATCTGATGCTCCGGCGTGACAGCCGAGCGACGCGACCTATCGGATGAGGAAGTTGGTGAACTGCCAGGGGTCGCTGTGGTCCACGTGCGCGGCTTCGTCGCTGAAGTTGGCGAACAGGTCGCGACGGGTGGTCACCGGGTCCCAGTCGCTGGGGCCGCTGTGGAACGTGCCGAGGTAGCGCTTGGCCACGGTGAGCACGTCCTCCCACGGCAGGTCGTCAGGCACGCACAGACCTTCGTTCGGGTGCTCGAACATCCACGTCAGGGCGCCGAGGATCGACCCGGCCACCTGCAGCGTCGTAGCGTTCTGGCTCGGTACGATCGCCCGCGCTTGATCGATCGACAGCAGCGAACCGGTCCACCACGAGCTGTACGGGTGGCCCATCAGCAGCACGCCGAGCTCGTCGCGACCGCTGACGATCTCGTCGTTGAGGATGCGCTGCTCGGTCTGGATCTCCCAGTTGCGCATGCGCAGCTCGAGCACGCTGTTGATCGCCGCGTCGGACGGGTGGTAGGCGTAGTGCACCGTCGGCCGGTAGCGCGCGTTGCCGAACTCGTCGTTCACCGTCAGGTGCTCGCACATCGTGAACGCCTCGCCGTGGCGGATGACCATCCCACGGATCTCGCCCTGCGGCACCCAGCTGCGCACCCACGTCTCCATGCCCGGGCGGGCGATGCAGATCTGGTTGCACGGGCCCTCGCCGGTGTGGATGAAGGCGTTCGGTGGGAGGCGCTTCTCGTGCGTGCCCCAACCCATCTCGGCCGGCGCGACACCCTCCTCGTAGAAGCCCTCGACCGACCACGTGTTGACGAACTCGTTGGTCCGCTTCGGCGTGTTGCTGACCTGGGTGTCGCGCTCGGCGATGTGGATCACCTTCGTGCCGGTCAGCATCCCGATGTGGTTGTAGGCGCGGTCGGCAAGCGCGCTCTCCAGCGCGGCGACGTCGTCGCCGGCCAGGCCGTCGCTGAGCATCTTCGTGGCGATCTCGGTGAGCGCCTGCTTGGCGAAGTGGCTGACGAGACCCGGGTTGGCGCCGTGCTCGACGATCGCCGTGGGGCCGTGGTTGTCCGGCCACGACGCCTTCATCCGCCGCAGGCTCATGTGGCGCACGTAGAGCGTGCGCTCGAGCGGCGGGGTCACCGTCATCTCGTCGTACGGGTTCCACAGCTCGACGCTCGTGTTGAGGTAGCGCACGCCATGGTCGCGGCACCACTGCAGGATCGTCGGGTTGTCGATGTTCCACGCGAGGTCGAGCAGCAGATCGCCGTCGGACACGCGTGCCGACAGGAAGTCGTCGATGTTCTCCGGGGTGACGCGGTCCTGCTCGTAGCGGACCCCCTGCTCCAGCGCCCAGCCGATGCGGGCGCGGTTGTCGAGGAAGTCGACGACGGTGATGCGATCGGGCTCGATGCCCAGATCACGGACCAACAGCGGCACGGTGCACTGGGCGACCGAACCACAACCGAGCACCAGGACGCGCTCGGGACGTCGGGTCAACGAACGGGCTCCGGGGTGAGCTCGGCGAGCTCGCGCTCGATCGTCTCGGTGGAAGCGGCCGCGTACAGGCTCTGCCAGTCGTAGCTGATGCCCTTGCGGCCGTTGTTCACGGTGCCGTTGAACTCGTTCATTGCGGGCCCTTTCGGGTGGGGGAGTGCGATCACGTCCTTGGGATGTACTCGTCCCTGCGGCGGTCTCTCCGTCGCAGGGCTTGCGCACCATAACGACGTGCATCGCCCCTCGCTACTGCCTGACTCATCAAACAGCCCGGCTGACGAGTCGGTCAGTTGAGCAGCTCGTTCACCCGCTAGTTGACCTGCTTGACCTGACCGGCCCAGTAGGGCTCGCGCAGCTTGAACTTCTGCAGCTTCCCGGTCGCCGTGCGGGCCAGCGAGTCACGGAACTCGACCTGCTTGGGGCACTTGTAGCCGGCCAGCTTGGTCTTCGTGTAGGCGATCACGTCGGCCTCGCTGAGCGGCGAGCCGGGGACCTTGACGACGAGCGCCATGACCAGCTCGCCCCACTTCTCGTCGGGCACGCCGATGACGGCGACCTCGGTGATCTCCGGGTGGCTGAAGATGGCGTCCTCGACCTCGATCGAGCTGACGTTCTCGCCACCGGAGATGATCACGTCCTTCTTGCGGTCGCTGATCGTCACGTAGTGGTCGTCGTCGAGGAACCCGCCGTCGCCGGTGTGGAACCACTCCGGCCCGTCCGGGTCGTCGCTCGCCGCATGGATCGCCGCGGCGGTGGCCTCCGGCTGATCCCAGTAGCCGCCCATGATGTGGTTGCCGCGGGCGAGCACCTCACCGTCGGCGGAGATCCGCACCTCGACGCCGATCGCCGCGCCACCGGCGCGGCTGAGCCGCGCGGCGCGCTCGGAGGGAGGCAGGTCGTCGAGCTCGGCGCGGCGGCGGTTCATCGTCAGCAGCGGCGTGGTCTCCGTGAGCCCGTAGATCTGGATGAACTCCCAGCCGAGCTCGCTCTCGATGCGCTCGATCGTCTTCGTCGGCGGCGGTGCCCCGGCCAGCACCATGCGCACCGTTCCCTTGCCCGGCAACGGACCGTCCCAGTTGGGGATGGCGTCGAGGATCGCGTTGGCGACGGCGGGCGCGGCGCACATGAGCGTGACGCCGTGTGCCTCCACGCGACGGAGGATCTCGACGCCGTCCACCTTGCGCAGGATGATGTGCTTGGCGCCCATGCCGGTGACCGCGTAGAGCACGCCCCAGCCGTTGCAGTGGAACTGCGGCAGGGTGTGCAGGTACACGTCGCGGTCGTTGACGCCGAGCTGCCAGCCGAACGTCGTGGCGTTCAGCCAGATGTTGCGGTGCGTCAGCTGCACGCCCTTCGGTCGCGCCGTCGTCCCGCTCGTGTAGTTGATCGTCGCGGTGGCGTCCTCGTCGTAGGCCCACGGCTTCGGCTCGGCGTGGTCGAGCGGCGAGTCGCTGTCCGCACCGATGAGGGCACGGTGCTCGCACTCGACGCCGGCGAGTGCGTCCTCGAGCTCGGGATCGATCAGCAGCACTCGCGCGCCGCTGTGCTCGACGATGTACTTCACCTCTTCGGCGACGAGCCGGAAGTTGATCGGCACGAGCACGCGTCCCGAACCGCTGACGCCGAACAGCGCGGTGAGCAACCTCGCCGAGTTCTGGCTGACGATCGCCACGCGTTCGCCGACACCGATGTCGAGCGCGTCGAGGTGCGCCGCCATCGCCCGCGCCCGCTGCGCCATCTCCGCGTACGTGAACGACCCCCAGCTGTCCGCCGGCTGGTCGGGCTCGTCGACCACGCCGATGCGGTTGGGGAAGAGGTCCTCGGCGCGCCGGAGGAAGTCGTTGACCGTCAGTGCCACCTTCATGGCCGAATCATGGCCCACCCGGCATGCCCCGGTCGACGCCCGCATTCGGTGAACCCCCTGATCGGGCGGGGTTGGCGGGTACCCTGGACGGCGACATGCCTGAGAACACACGCCCACCGGGGGCGCCGCGGCGCCGTCGCCGCCAACCGAAGCCACTGGGCGACCGAGCGGTCGACGTCTCGGCTGCACCCACCGTCGTCCTCGATCCCGACTCCTACGTGCCCACCGGGTTCGTCGAGCTCGGCGTTCCCGAAGAGGTCGACATGGGCCTGGCCGCCGCCGGCTTCACCACCCCCTTCGCCATCCAGACCAAGGCCATCCCCGTCGCCCTCACCGGCCGCGACGTGTGCGGCCGCGCCCGCACCGGCTCCGGCAAGACGCTCGCCTTCGGCGTGCCGATGCTGGCCCGTCTCGACGGCGAGTCCGAACCGCGCCGCCCGCTGGCGATGGTGCTCGTGCCCACCCGCGAGCTCGCCCTCCAGGTGTCCGAGGTGCTCGCACCCGTGGCCCTGGCCACCAAGCGCAGCGTGCTCGCCGTCTACGGCGGGGCCTCGCGGCACCAGCAGATCGAAGCGCTGCAGCGCGGCGTCGACGTCATCGTCGCCACCCCGTTGCGCCTCATCGACCTGTTGAAGGAGAACGAGCTCGACCTCGACCAGGTGCAGATCGTCGTCCTCGACGAAGCCGACCGCATGGCCGACGACGGGTTCACCCCGCAGGTCGAGTGGATCCTGCGCAAGGTCACCGCCGTGCACCAGACGATGCTGTTCTCGGCGACGCTCGACGGCGACGTCGGCCACCTCGTGCAGCGCTACATGAAGGACCCGGAGGAGGTGGCCATCGACTCGGCCACCGACACCGTCGGCACGATGCACCACCTGTTCCTCGCCGTGCACCACATGGACAAGGACAAGGTCATTGCCTCGATCGCCAGTGCGATCGACAAGACCATCGTCTTCTGCCAGACCAAGCGCACGTGCGACCGCGTCGAGGAGAAGCTGCAGGAGCTGGGCGTGCGCGCCGCGGCCATCCACGGCGACCTGGCCCAGGTGTCGCGCGAGAAGGCGCTGCGTCGTTTCACCGAGGGTGAGCTCTCCGTGCTGGTGGCCACCGACGTCGCGGCTCGCGGCATCGACATCGACGACATCGGCGCAGTCATCCACTACGAACCGGCCGGCGATGCGAAGGACTACCTCCACCGCAGCGGCCGCACCGCTCGCGCCGGCCGCGACGGCTGGGCGATCACGCTGGCCGAGTACAACCAGCACACCCAGGTGCGCATCCTGCAGCGCGGCTTGCGCCTGCACGTCGCACCGCCGGTCGAGGTGTTCAGCAACAACCCGAAGCTGAAGCACCTCGCCGACTTCGAAGCCGACGCCTGATCTCGACCGGTCTGGCTACTTCGGCAGCCAGGCCGGGCGCTTCGACTCGTAGTCGCTGATGTCGGCGGCGTGGGTGAGCGTGATGCCGACGTCGTCGAGGCCGCCGAGGTAGCGCTCCTGCGTCGCGGTGTCCATCGGGAACGGCTCGACGAGCCCGGCCGACGGCACTTCGACGAGCAACCGTTCCATGTCGACGGTGATCTCGGTCTGCGGATCGGCCTCGATCAAGGCCCACAGCTTGCTGACCACCGGCTCCGGCAACACGACCGGGACGAGCCCGTTCTTGGTGCAGTTGTTGCGGAAGATGTCACTGAAGCTCGGCGCGATGACTGCGTCGAAGCCGCCCTGCTGGATCGCCCACACGGCGTGCTCGCGCGACGAGCCGACGCCGAACGCCGGCCCGGCGACCAGGATCGACGCGCCGGCGTAGCGCTCATCGTTGAGCACGAAGTCGCGGTCGTCCTTCCACGTCGAGAAGAGGCCCTTCTCGAAGCCGGTGCGCTCCACGCGCTTGAGCCACTCGGCGGGGATGATCTGGTCGGTGTCGACGTCGCTGCGCTTGAGCGGCACGCCGGTTCCGGAGAGGACACGAACAGCTTTCACGACACGGGCTCCAGATCGTTGGGGGTGGCGAAGTGGCCGGCGACCGCGGTCGCTGCGGCGACAGCGGGGGAGACGAGGTGGGTGCGACCACCGCGGCCTTGGCGGCCTTCGAAGTTGCGGTTGCTGGTGCTGGCGGCACGCTCGCCCGGAGCGAGCTTGTCCGGGTTCATCGCCAGGCACATGCTGCAGCCCGGCTCGCGCCAGTCGGCGCCGGCGGCCCGGAAGATCTCCGGCAGCCCCTCGGCGATCGCCGCGGCCTTCACCGCGTGGCTGCCCGGCACGACCATCACTCGCGGCACCGTCACCGTTCGGCCCTTCATCACCGCGGCGGCGGCGCGCAGGTCCTCGATGCGGCTGTTGGTGCAGCTGCCGATGAACACCGTGTCCACCGTGATGTCGCGCACCTTCGTGCCCGCTTCGATGCCCATGTACTCGAGCGCACGAGCCACCGTCTCCTGTGTCGTCGGGTCGTCGTAGTCGGAGGGAGACGGCACGGTGCCGTCGATCGAGGTGACCTGACCGGGGTTGGTGCCCCAGGTGACCTGCGGGCGCAACGAGGCGGCGTCGATGACGACCTCCTTGTCGAACGTCGCGCCCTCGTCGGTGACGAGCGTGCGCCAGTCGGCGACCGCGGCGTCCCAGTCGGCGCCCTTGGGAGCGTTGGCCCGACCGTTCAGGTACTCGAAGGTCGTGTCGTCGGGGGCGATCAGCCCCGCCTTGGCTCCTGCTTCGATGCTCATGTTGCACACGGTCATCCGGCCCTCCATCGAGAGCGCTTGGATCGCCGGGCCGCGATACTCGATGACGTGGCCGATGCCGCCGCCGGTGCCGATCTCGCCGATGATCGCCAGCACGACGTCCTTCGCGGTGACGCCCTCGGGCAGATCACCGTCGACCGTCACGCTCATCCACTTCGGGCGGGTCTGCGGCAGCGTCTGGGTGGCGAGCACGTGCTCGACCTCGCTGGTGCCGATGCCGAAGGCCAGCGCGCCGAACGCGCCGTGCGTGGCGGTGTGGCTGTCGCCGCAGACGATGGTCATCCCCGGCATCGTGCGGCCCTGCTCGGGCCCGATGACGTGGACGATGCCCTGGTTGGGATCGCCCATCGGGAAGTTGACGATGCCGAACTCGGCGGTGTTCTCGCGCAGCACCTCCACCTGGCGGGCGGAGATCGGGTCGGCGATCGGCTGGTCGATGTCGGCCGTCGGCACGTTGTGGTCCTCGGTGGCCACGGTCAGCTCGGGGCGTCGAACGATGCGGCCGCTGAGGCGCAACCCGTCGAACGCCTGCGGGCTGGTGACCTCGTGGACGAGGTGCAGGTCGATGTAGAGGAGGTCGGGCTCGCCGCCACCCTCGTGGACGATGTGGCGCTCCCACACCTTTTGGGCAAGCGTTCTCGGTGACATGTAATCTCACTTTCTGAGATAGGATTCTCGTCGATGGAGAGTCTAAGCGGCGTTGGCGTGATCGACAAAGGGGCAATGATCCTGCGCGTCCTCGGCGACGGTCCGCACGACCTCGCCGCGCTGCAGGCGGCCACCGGCCTGCCTCGCGCCACGGCTCACCGGTTGGCCTCGGCGCTCGAGGCGCACCACCTCGTTCGCCGCGATGGGCAGGGCCGGTTCTGCCTCGGCTTCGAGCTGATCCGCCTCGGTCGTGCCGCAGCCGACGCGTTCCCGCTGGGCGAGCTCGCTCGTCCGATCCTGATCGCGTTGCGCGATCGCACGGGTGAGAGCGTCCAGCTGTACGTGCGCGAGAACGGGCTCGGCGACGTGGATGGCCGGCGCTGCGTCGTCTCGTTGCCGTCGCCCCACGCGTTGCGATGGATCGTGCCCGAGGGCGCGCTGCTGCCGCTCGGCGTCGGCTCGGCCGGCAAGGTGCTCACGGGTGTCGGTGGAGCAGAGCTCGCCGAGAGCGTCGAGGAGCGGGAGGCCGGCGTCGCATCCGTCAGCGCTGCGGTCACCGATGCCGGCGGCAACGTCATCGCTGCGATCAGCGTGTCGGGTCCCGTCGAGCGGCTCACGCGCCGTCCGTCGAAGCGCTTCGGCGCCGACGTCCGCACCGCTGCGGGTGAGCTGTCGCGTTCGTTGCCCCGTTCATTGCTTGCATGACCTGCGGATGAGGCATGATGTGGTTTCACATACGTGGCGGTCTCAGGTACGGGTCTTGAGACGCCTGTTCGAGGAGGATCCCCACTCATGTCCATCGATGCGGCTTTCGAATTCCTCGGCAGCCACGAACTCCTGACGATCTCCACTGCGTCGAAGGACGGTGTGCCGCACGCGGCGCCGTCGTTCTACGCCCTCGACGGCCGCAACATCCTGTTCAGCACGTCCGACAAGACGACGACCGGCCGCAACATCACCGCCAACCCGATCGCCGCCGTCGCGGCGGGCGATGCGCCCGACCCGGGCCAGACGTGGGATGACGCCAAGGGCATCCAGATCGTCGGCAAGGTCGTGCTGCTGAGCGGCGACGATGCCGCCTCGGCCGCCGAGAAGCTGAAGGGCCAGTACTCGCACCTCGGTGACGCGATCCTGCAGTCGCACTTCTTCCGCCTCGAGCCGACCTCGGTCGACTACATCCGCAACGCGCCGGACGGCGACGAGGAGTTCGAGCCACTCGGCGTCGACTGGACGCGCGAGAGCTACTGATCGGTTGGGCGCAGGATCGCGCCCAGCCATGATCGACGGGCGTTCATGACCTACCAACTCGGTATCGATCTCGGCACCACCTTCAGCACGGCCGCGGCGAGTCGCCAAGGCCGTGTCGAGGTGCTGTCGCTCGGCACCCGTTCGGCGGCGGTCCCGTCCGTCGTGTTCCTGCGCGACACCGGTGAGGTGCTCGTCGGGGAGGCCGCAGAAGCGCGTGGTGTTGTCGAACCGGATCGTGTCGCTCGTGAGTTCAAGCGCCGCCTCGGTGACCCGACGCCGCTCGTGCTCGGCGGCACGCCGATCGGCGCTGAGCGGCTGTCGGCCTACGTGCTCGAGCACCTGCTGGCGCGCGCCAGCGAGCGCATGGGCGGGCCGCCATCGACCGTCGTGATCACCCATCCGGCCGTGTACTCGCCGTACCGGTTGGACCTGCTGCGCGACGCCGCCCGCACCGCGGGCATCCCCGACGCGCACTTCGTGCCCGAGCCGCAGGCGGCGGCCGTGCAGTACGCCGCGGACAGTCGCGTCGCCGACGGCGAAGTGGTCGGCATCTACGACTTCGGCGGCGGCACCTTCGACGCCGCGCTCGTCCGCCGCAAGGGCGACGGGTTCGAGCTGCTCGGCGAGCCGCAGGGCATCGAGCGGCTCGGCGGCGTCGACATCGACCTCGCCGTGCTCGACGCGGTGCGCGATCAAGCCGGCGATCTGCTGGGCGACCTCGACCCGGAGGACCCGGGCGTTCGTTCGGCGATGTCGCGGCTGCGCACCGAGTGCCGTCTGGCGAAGGAACGGCTGTCGGCCGACACCGAGACCGTCGTGCCGGTGGTCATGCCCGGCAAGGCGATCGAGGTGACGATCAGCCGCGGGCAGCTGGAGTCGATGATCCGGCCGCGGCTGGCGGACACGACCAAAGCGCTCGAACGGGCCGCCAAGAGCGCCGGGCTGACCATGGCCGACGTGTCGCGCGTGCTGCTCGTCGGTGGCTCGTCGCGCATCCCGCTCGTGCGGATGATCGTGTCGGTCACCACCGGTCGCCCGGTGAGCGTGGATGCCGACCCCGAGTCGGCCATCGCCCTCGGCGCGGCGCGCATCGCGGCGACGCTCGAGCCCGAGCCGGTGGTGCCGGTCAGCACCGGCCCGGCGCCGTTCGCTCCGCCGCCACCCGTCTTCGTCCAGCCGGTCGCTTCGGTGCCACCAGTGGCTCCGCCGCCGCCCGCGCCGCCCGCGCCCCCGGGTCCGCCCGCAGGTGGAGCGTTCGTGCCCGGCGGCGGCGATGGTGGCAGTGCCGGACGCGGTGGCAGCAGCGGCGGCAAGAAGTCGTCGAAGCGGCCGTTGATCATCGGCGGTGCGCTGGTCGCGGTCGCGGCGATCATCGGTGGCGCGATCGCGCTCAGCGGCGGTGACGACAAGAAGGGGTCGAACGGCACGTTCGCCTCTGCGTGCAGCTCGCTGCTCGACACGACCAACGACCTCAGCCTGCCGACCACGATCGGCGACGTGTCCGGCTTCAGCGCAGCGATCGCCGACGCGTTCGGCCAAGGCGCCTCGGACATGCGATCGATCGACGGCGACGATGCCAGCAACCTCGCCGACGCACTGGAGTCCGCAGCGGCGAAGGCCGACGACGCGGCCAACGGCGGCACCCCCGACGAGGTCGTGGCACAGATGCAGGACTTCGTCACGCAGGTCTCGGATGCCAACTTCATCACCGACAGCAACGGCGATGGCTGCATCAACCCGGACCTCGGCGGCCCGCTCGATCTGACGAGCGGGACGTCGGACACCGATCCGCCGGGAACGGATCCGCCGGGGACCGACCCGCAGAGCTCGGCGCTCGGTCTGGATGGCACGACGGTGTGGGCACCGATCGGCGACGGGTTCACCTACGTCGCCGAGGACCAGGAGCGCATCCAGAGCGTCGCCGAGAACTTCACGAACGATCCGAGCCTCAACCCGATCATCCAGTTCTCGGCGATCGCCAACGTCTCGGACGCCGACGGCAACATCATCGCCGAGGTGCTCGATGCGCAGCTCTTCGACGAGGCCAACGGACCGTTGCTCGTCAGCGACACGCTCGACGAGCGCACCACCTCCAGCGAGGAGGTCGTCTACGGCGGCGTGACCGGCACGCAGTTCACCCGGTCGGACACGTTCGCGTGGGTTGCCGACCTCGGCGGCGGGCACGTCGCGTTCGTGTTCATCTTCTCCACGTTCGACGAAGCCCCCGCGATCATGGCCGCCGTTGCGCCGGCGTTCCTCACGTCCCTCTTCGCCTCCTGACGACAGAGGCCCCGGCTCGCCGGGGTGCCGCGAACCGGATCGGCGCGGGTGGTGTCTGATCGGTTGACAGGCTGCACCGTTGACGAGCTGAAGCACGGGATGACCGAACCGATCGACGAACGAGCACGTGCGCGCGAACTGGTCGCGCGCGCCCGTGGCGGCGACGAGCGGGCGTTCACCCAGCTGGTGCGCGATCACGAAACCGATGCGCGCCGTCTGGCCGCGTTCTTGTGCGGTTCGACCGAGGAGGCCAACGACGTGACCCAGGATGCGTTCCTCACCGCCTACGTCCGGCTGGGCGCGCTGAGCGACGACGGCGCGTTTCGACCCTGGCTGATGCGCATCGTCGCCAACTCGGCGAAGAACGTGCGTCGAGCGTCGAGTCGTCGCCGTCGTCGTGAGCTGCGCGATGCGGCGTTCGTTCGTCCGGCGCCCGTGCTCGCCGACGATGCAGCCATCGACGCGGTGGAAGCCGACGTGTTGTGGAGCGCCCTCGGCGCGCTGGGTGAACGCGAGCGATCCGTGCTCGCGCTTCGGTACGCCGCCGGCCTGAGCGAGGCCGAGACTGCTGAGGCGCTCGGCGTGCCGGCAGGCACGGTGAAGTCGCGAGCTGCGCGAGCGATCGAGCGGCTGCGCGAGCAGATGCCCGATCAGCGGAGCGTGCGGCGATGAGCGTGGTCGAGGATCGCCTGGAGGTGCTCGCCCGAGCCCTGCACCTGCCGGCGACGGTGGACGTCGACGCGATCGTCCAGCGTCGGGCGAGGACGCCATCGCGCACGCGGGTTCGCCGCTCGTGGGCGGTGCGAGCGGTCGCGGCAGTCGCCGTCGTTGCCGCGGTGATCACAGTGGTCCCGTCCGGCAGGTCGACGGTGGCTCGCTGGCTCGGTTTGTCGAGCACGCGCATCGAGCCGGTCGACCCGTCGACGCCGACGGCGACGTTCCCGCCGTCGAGCTCGTCCGGCAGCCCGGTGCCCGATCAGTTCGGATTGCTCGTGCGGGACGCGGAGGCCGAGGCCGGGGTGACGGCGTTCGTGCCGGCGCTGCTCGGTGCGCCGATGTCGGTCGAGGTGGTGCACCCGCCCGACTCCGGTCAGGTGGTGCTGACCTACGCGCCGAGCGACCTGCTGCCGGCGAGCCCGGTTGCCGGCATCGGCGCACTCGTCTCCACGCTGCCGGCGCACCTCGAGGGCACGCTGTTCGTCAAGATGACAGATGCGGGAACGGACGTCCGCGAGGTGACCGTGAACGGCGTCAGCGGGTTCTGGTTGAGCGGTGCGCCGCACACCTACGCGATGATCGACCGCAACGGCGACGTCATCGCCGACACGTTGCGGTTGGCGACGAACACGTTGTTGTGGGAGCAGGACGGCGTGACCTATCGCATCGAGGCGTCCGTCGACCTCGACGTCGCCCTGTCCATCGCCGAGGGTGGCTCGCTGGGGTCGTGAACCGGTGAGCGACCGGTGGTGTCTGGTGGATCATGAACCGTCACCTGCTCGGGCTCGCTGCGCTCACCTCGATCGTCGTCGGGTGCGGGGACGGCAGTTCGGGTGGGTCGCCGCAGACGGTCGCCGTCACCGTCGACTCAGTGGTCGCGTCAACGACGGCAGCAGATGCTCCGATGCATCGCGCCCTCGTCATGTCGTCGAGCGGCGCCATCGCCGACGCCGCCCTCGACGGCACTCCGCGCCGATGGGACGACGCGCGACTGACCGCAGCCGGAACGATGATCGTCAGCGCCCGGATCGTCGACGGGAGCACGGTGGTCGAGTGGAACGAGGTCGGCTCGGGCGTCGCCGCTGCCTCCGTGACCGTGCCGGGCGTGCTGGAGATCGGTGCGCTCGATGAGGACGGGGTGCAGGTCGCACTCGTCAACCCTCCGGCGACGAGGGTGGGCGCGGACATCACCGGCGGCCGGACGTCGTCGGAGGTGGTGGTCGTTCAGCGCGAGGGGGCCGTTGCGACCGAGACCTACCGACGGGTGCTGCCAGGCAACCTCGAGCCGGAGATGATCGGCCCGGTGCTCACCGGCGGCGGCCCGGGCCAGATCGACGGGCAGGTCTTCCTCGTCGAGTACCTGCCGGCGGACCACCCGACCGCGTATCGAGTGATGGTGCTCGACCGGGCGACGGACGAGCTGTTCCTGCCGTTGAGCCTGCACGACAAGACGCAGCAGATCGACGAGAAGATGGCAGCAGTGAGCCGGGCACAGGTGATCGCACCGGCCCGCAACCTGCTGCTGACGCTGTACCGCGGCAGTCACCGCGGCGGCGCCGACTACACGTTCGTCCACACGCTGCGGTACGACGCGCTGCCCGACGAGTCGCTGTTCCCCGGCGTCTTCTGCCTCATCCTGCCGGCCGATCTGCCGCTGCACGACTCGCCCGGAGCCATCGCCATCGCTCCGGATCAGGAGACCTTCTACGTCGTCAGCGCGAAGGGCGCGGTGGCCTCGATGCTCGTCGACGACATCGATCAGCTCGGCGACATGCCGACCGTCCACGCCTCCACGCAGCTCGATGTGACGAGCGAGCACGCGCCGGCGATCACCGCGAACGACGACGCCGTGTGGGTCGGCTTCGATGGCTGGGTGGTCGAGCTCGATCCGGTCACCCTCGTCGAGCGCCGTCGCATCGCCGTGGCCGGCGACGTTCGCGCGATCGCGGTCGATGCGACTTCGGTGATCGTCGCCGACGGCTCGGCGTTGCAGTCGTACGCGATGGACGGAACGTTGCAGTCGTCGACTCCGCTCGCGGTCGACGACCCGCTGCGCATCGTCCTGCTCTGATGCCTGAACTTGTAGGGAGTTCCCCATGGGGGTCTGGTTCCGGGGCCTCACCCACACGAACAAGAATGGGTGCTCGCACGCGACGCAGCGTGCGCTGACTGGGGGGTCGGACCGTGGAGATCTCGTGTGCGTTTCCGACGACGCTGTCGTCGCCTGACGACATCGCCGTCGCCGAGGAGCTCGGCTACGCAAGGGCGTGGCTGTACGACACGCCGCAGAACTCGCCGGACGTGTGGATGTCGCTGGCCTTGGCTGCCGATCGCACGTCGCGGATCGGCATCGGCCCCGGGGTCCTGATCCCGAGCCTGCGCCGTCCGATGGTCAACGCTGCGGGCGCAGCGACGCTCGCAGCGATGGCGCCGGGCCGCGTGGCGGTCTCGTTCGGCACCGGGTTCACAGGGCGGCGGGCGATGGGCTACGGCGCGATCACGTGGAAGTTCATGAAGGACTACATCGAGGCGTTCCAGGCGCTCCTTCGTGGCGAGGTGATCACCTGGGAGGGCGCGCGGATGCAGATGCTGCACCCGGCGGGCAGCGCTGCGCCGCGCCCAGTCGACGTGCCCGTGCTCGTCGGCGCGCTCGGCCCGAAGGGACACGCTGTCGCCAAGGAGCTCGGCGACGGGTTGTACGTCGCGCTCGACGTCGACGAGGTGGCCAAGGAGTTCGACTGGGTCGCCTTCCTGTACTGGGGCACGGTGCTCGACGACGGCGAAGCACCGGACTCGCCACGCGTCCGCGCCGCCGCGGGCCCGGGTTGGGCGTTGTCGTACCACGCGCCCTACGAGTTCGCCGGCCGAGACGCGGTGCCGACGATCAAGGGTGGCACGGAGTGGTTGCAGGTCATCGACGAGCGGCCGCCGGAGGAGCGCCACCTCGGCGTGCACGTCGGCCACTGCGTCCACATGAACGATGCCGACGAGGCCGCGTGGGACGCCGGCGGGTCGGACACGGTTCGCGAGGTGACCATCACCGGCTCGCCGAGCGAGGTGCGTGATCGCGTCAGCGAGCTGGAGGCCAAGGGCGTGACCGAGGCCGTCTTCCAGCCGGCCGGTCCCGACCTGCGTCGCGAGCTGGAGCGCATGATCGCCGCGCTTCGCTGAGCGTTCTCGTTCAGGGCATTCCGGCGTGCGGCACGTCGACCTCGACGGCCAGCAGTCGTCCTTCGCGTGCCGCGCTGCGCGCGTCCTCGTGGAAGTCGGGCGCGTTGCACATGTAGAGCGTCGTGCCGTTGGCACCGCCGAGCATGCACGCGTACACGCCGCCGTCGGCGCGGACCTCGTCGACGATCTCGCCACCCTCGCGCACTCGGATCGCACGTCCGCCGAGCGCGTCGGCCACCCAGATCGCCCCCTCGGCGTCGAGGCAGATGCCATCCGGGCCGACAGTCAGCTGACCGAGCGCTTCGCCGAGGTCGGTCGTCGTCGGCGTCGGGCAGAGCTGCGCCCACACGCGACGGTTCGACAGCGATCCGTCATCGGTGACGTCGAAGGCGGTCAGCCGCCCACCGAACGTCTCGGCAACGATGAGCACGCCGTCCGGCGTGATGACCGAGCCGTTCGGGAACATCATCTCGTCGGCGACGATCCTGGCGCTTCCGTCGGGATCGACGCGAACGAGCGTCGCCGTGCTGAGCGGTGCGCCGCCCATGAGGTCGAACCCGAAGTTGCCGACGAAACCGCGGCCGCGATCATCGACGACCATGTCGTTGGGGTGGCCGGTGACGAACGGTGCGAGATCGGCGTGCTCCGAGAGCTCGCCGTCGTCGTCGCGCACCAGCAGCTTGCGATCGCGCATCGACACGACGATGGCTCGCCCGTCGGTGAGCCAGCCGATGCCAGATGGTTGCTGCGGCACCTCCAGCTCGACGCGAACGTCCGACCCGTCGGCCGCCGCCGACACCACGCGGTGCGTGTAGAAGTCGGCGACCCAGATGCGGCCGTCGTGCCACCGCGGGCACTCCAAGAAGGTGTACCCGTCCAACACGACACTGAGCTGACGATCCACGATGCCCCCCGACCTCGTTCGAATGCGCTGAGCGTAGCGAGGTCTTCCAGCGGGGATCTCCCTCATGTTCGGGTCGGCTGCGTCACCCGATCGAGGTGATCTCCAGCCGTTTGCGTTTTGCGTCGGCAACCACCGGGCACATGGCACTCGCGCCAGAGATCGCTGGCCCGAACGAGGGAGAACGACATGGACGTGAAGCTGCTGGACAAGTTGGAGTCGGAGCACCGCAAGGCCGAGAAGCTGTTCGCCAAGCTGGCCAAGGCGAAGACGGAGAGCACCCAGCGCCCGCTGGTCGATGAGCTCGTCGCCGCGCTGACCGAGCACATGAAGGTCGAAGAGACTCGGGTCTACCCCGAGCTCGAGCAGCTCGACGACGAGATGGAAGTCGAAGCGGAGACCGAGCACAACCTCGGCCGCGACGGCATGTCCACGCTGCAGGAGATGATCGGCAAGCCGGGATTCGGTGCGGCGGTGGCGATGCTCGAAGCGGGGATCGCCCACCACGTCGAGGAAGAGGAGACCGAGGCGTTCCCGAAGCTGCGCAAGGCTCACGGCGTGCCGGCGAAGGTGATCGCCGAGAAGAAGGCTGCAGCGAAGAAGCGCGCCGCCGCGAAGTAGTCGCGTCGTTCCTGTCGCGCGTTCTCCACGTGGGACGTGGGATTCGCGCGACAGGAACGCGTCGATGGAACCGGATCGCATCCGTTGAGCATCTGCACGAGGAGTGACGACCGCAGCGACGACGGATCTCATTGCGTTCGACCCGTTGATCACGTCCGCAGCGGCGTCAGGCGGCCCCGATGCGCTGGAGCGGTTGCGTGGCTGGTTGGTGCTGCACCGGTTCGCGGCGGTGGCGAGCGTCCTCGCGGGGACGATGCGGTGCTGGGCGGCAGTGACGGGCGAGATCGCCCGCTTCCCGGACAGCACCGGGTGGCTCGCGCCGGGGCCGTGGGAGCGCAGCAACCGGTTCGGGCCGGTGCCGTTCATCTTCCAGCTGGCGGGCAGCGACGCAGGTCGCGTCCTCGCGCAGTGCGTGATCGGAGCGATCGCGTGGTCGGCCCTCGCAGCAACGTTGTCCCGTGCCTCGCGGTTCCCGCGAGCGGTGATCGTGTCGGTGTTGACCGTTGCGCTCACGCCCCAGGTCATCCGCTACGACGTGGCGATCCTGTCCGAGTCGCTCGGCATCTCCTTCGCCGTGCTGGCGGTGGCGGCGACGGTGACGTTGGTGCGCCGAGCTGATGCGGCGACGTGGACGTTCTGGTCGATCGCCGTCGTCCTGTGCGGCCTGACTCGACCGACTCACCTCCTCGTGCTCGCCGCGGCGACCGGCGCGTCGATCGTCGTCGGCCTCCGTTCGCGACGCCGGCTCCAGGTGACGGTGAGCATCGCCATGAGCTCGGCGATGGTCCTCGGCCTCGTGCTGTTGCACGGCAACCGCGGGACGAGCGAGCTGAACGTCTACACGGTGCTCGCCTCGGACGTCCTGCCGAACGACGCGCGCACCCGGTGGTTCGTCGATGCGGGCATGCCTGTGGTGGACGGGATGCGCGACGCGGGCGGCTACGAGGACCCTGCCGCGCTGCCCGCCGACCTCCGCGACGGCCTGGCGCTGCCGGCGGGTCAGCTGGCCCCGAGCCTGGTGCGCGCCGGTGGGATGCCGCTGCTGCGTTGGGTGCAGGACGATGGGGCGGCTGCCTACGCCCGGTTCCTGATCACCCACCCCGGCGACACCGTCGATCGTCTGGACGACGTCGCCGGATCGGTGCTGTCGCCGACCAGTGACGACTTCCTCCCGCTGTCGGCACGCACGCTCGTGCCCCGTCCGCTGTTCGGTCCGTGGACGTGGTGGCTTGCGGCGTTCGCGCTCGGCTGCGTCGCGGCGATGGCGGCTCGGAGGTGGCGCGAAACGGCGATGTTGCTGGCGATCGCGGCGACGGGCGTTGCCCTCTTCGCCGCGTCGATGCTCTGGTCGGGCCTCGAGCGGCCTCGCCATGCGGCGACGGCCGCGGTCCTGGTACGAGTGCTCGCGCTGACGGCGGTGGCAGTAGCGGTCGGCCCGTCCCGGCGGCACGAGGCGGAGCGTGACAAAGTTCCGAACATCGTGGAACCGAAACCGGCGTGTCGGGCATCTAGCGACGTGTGAGTGAGATCGGCCTGCTGATCCGCGAGCCGTTCGAATCGGTCTACGCGCGCGACTTCAGGCCGCTCGTGCGCGTGGCGATGAGCCTGGTCGACGACCGAGAGGTGGCCAAGGAGGTGGTGCAGGACGCGTTCACCAAGCTCTACCTGCGCTACGCCCGGGTCGACTCGCCCAGCGCGTACGTGCGCGTGTGCGTGCTCAACGGAGCTCGTCAGGTGCTGCGTCGCCGGCGCCTGATGCGCCGTCGACCGCCTGAGCGGGACGAGGCCGATCACATCGAAGCGAACCACGTGCTCGACGTCATCCGGTCGCTCCCGAAGCGGCAGGGCGACCTGATCCTGCTGCGCTACGACCTGCAGCTCACCGACGTGGAGATCGCCGAGACGCTGAACATCCCGCTCGGCACGGTGAAGTCGGCGATGCATCGGGCGCTCGCCCAACTTCGACTGGAGGTGACGCCATGAACGACATCGATCGCCTGCTGGAGCAGACGTTCGCCAACCGTCCTGACCCCGGGCAACCGCTGCCGATCGACGACATCCACCGTCGAGTCAGCCGAGCGCGCAGGACGCGAACGGGCGCTCGCCTCGCTGCGATCGTCATCGTTGGCGCGGGCGCGGTGGGCGCGCTGGCCCTGCGCGACCCGAACGGCACGGCGCCTGCGTCGGACGGCGGCATCGACTGCGTCGACAGCGCATCGACGACTGCCGTCGCCACGACGACGACGTTCCCGTCGACCACGACCGTCGACGAGTCGACCAGCACGACGACCACGACGACCACGACGACCGTGCCGCAATCGGGTCTGCTCCACGCGGCTCCGCCGGCATCACCGACCACCGTTCCGCAGGCGCTGCCGACGACGACCGCCGTCGTCGGCAGCGCACCGGTCACGATCGATCCGCAGCAGCCGACGCCGACGGGCACTGCGGTGTCATCCGAGTGCACCCCCGGCTCGACGCCGTCTCCGACCACCACGGTGCTCCCGTTCGTCACCACGACGACCGACCCGGGCGTCGGCTCGACGAGCACGTCGACCACGTTCACGACGGACAACAGCTCGACCGAGACGAGCTCCATCGACACCACCACCACCATCGACACCACCACCTCGTCGACCACGACGTTGCCGGGCGGGTGAGCGAACGCCCTATCCCGCGGAGTCGACCAGGCCCCAGGCGAGTGCGGTGTCGAGCCCGATGCGGGTGCCGGTCAACGCCAGCCACGCCGTGCGATGGCGGCCGATGCGCTGGGGAAGGCTCCACGTTCCACCGGCCCCGGGGATCAGCCCCAACGACAGCTCCGGCAGCCACGAGCTGAGGTCGGGACGGGCGACGACTCGAGCGGCGAACGCGGGGAGCTCGATGCCGGAGCCGGCGCAGGCACCGTGCACCACCACCGTCAATCGATCGCCAAGCGCAGCAAGCGCCGGGCCGATCGCCGTTGCCGTGCGAACGAGGTGCGCGGACGCAGGGTCGCCGAAGCTGCCGAACTCGTCGAGGTCGCCGCCCGTGCTGTAGCTGCGACCGTTGCCGCCGAGCCGCACCGTCAGCGACGTGTCGAGCAGCGGCAGCGCGAGCGCGTCGAGCAGCGCATCGCGCAGCGCGGCGTTGAGCGCGTTGTGCACGTGCGGACGGTTGAGAGTCAGGTGCAGCACGTCGCCATCCAGCTCGAGGTCGAGCACACGTTCGTCCGGCTCGGGGCGTTCACGCCGGGACGTCGACGAACGCCAACGGGCGAACTCTGGCCCGGCCTGCAACGCGGAGTAGACGGCGGACTCGATCAGCAGCCCATCGGACATCGACCGGCCCTCGGCACCGCGCAGCACCTGGACGAGCGCCGTCGCGGCGATCGGCGTGGCAGCCACCGCCCGCTCGACGGCTTCGACGTCGTCGCCGCCGCACACGGCGTCGCACCAGTCCGGGGCGTCGGTGTCCGTCGAGCCGATGGCGACGACGACAGCGGCAAGTGATGCGGGCAGCTGTGGCCCGGCTGCGGCTCCGGCTTCGTCGACGAGCACGACGTTGGCCCGGCCGGGGACCGCCCAGTCCGGCACGTTGGTCCGGTCGCGGAGATCGTCGTGCAGCCGTCCGAGCGACAGGTGGTGGATCGTCATCGGATGAGCTCCAATCTCGGCCGAACGCTAGCGTCACCTCGTGCCCACCTGGTCTGCCGGCGATCTGCGGCGGCGATGGGTCGAGTCAGGATGCGCGGCGCTCACGGGGAGGGCAGCCGGCCCGCCGATGGACCCGCCGCCGGGTCTGGTCGATGCGCTCGACGCGGTCGCCGAGCGCATCCGCGCGGCAAGCGCAGCCATCGGCGACGAGGTGCGCGTCGACCCGCTCGCCGAGCTCGCCGTGCGCGCCACGACCCACGGCTTCAACCGGCGTGGGCGGATCAGCTGTGGCGGGGCGACGCGGCTGCTGCGGTGCGCGGACGGTTGGCTGGCGATCAGCCTGGCACGCGACGAGGACGTGTCGCTGGTGCCCGCGCTCGTCGAGGCGGAGGTCGACGACGCATGGGCGGCGGCCACCGACTGGTGCGCGACGCAGACCGCGGCTGACGCAGAGGCCCGTGGTGCGCTGCTCGGCCTGCCGCTCGCAGCTGTCGGGAGCAGCACCGGTGCCGGCGCCGTGGAGATCGCCGAGGTCGGACCCGCTCGGGTCGATGCGCGGCCGCTCGTCGTCGACCTGTCATCGCTGTGGGCCGGGCCGCTCTGTGGCGCGCTGCTGGCGCGTGCCGGTCTCGACGTGCTGAAGCTGGAGTCGGTCGGACGGCCCGATGGGTCTCGGCTCGGCCCCGCAGCGTTCTTCGATCACGTCAACGGTGCGAAGCGGTCGGCCACGTTCGACGCCCGACCTGCCGACGGTCGTCGCCAGCTGCTCGACGTGGTCCGCAGCGCGACCGTCGTGATCGAGGCCTCGCGCCCTCGCGCGCTCGAACAGCTCGGCGTGCATCGCGACGCGCTCGACGACGGACCACAGATCTGGCTGTCGATCACGGCACACGGCCGACGTGGCGCGAGCGGCGAGCGAGTCGGGTTCGGCGACGACACCGCAGCGGCCGGCGGGCTCGTGATGTGGCAGGACGGGCCGTTGTTCTGCGCCGACGCGATCGCCGACCCGATCACCGGGTTGGTCGCCGCCGCACACGTCCTGGAGGTGTTGGCCGCCGTCGATGGTCGCCGACGGCAGATCGACCTGTCGATGTCAGCGATCGCGGCGACGTTCGTGGGGCAGTGATGAGCGGCACGACCGGCGACCTCGTCATCGACGACACCGAAGTCGATGGCGTTCGCGCGCACGTCGTCATCCGCAACGGCGTCATCGTCCACATCGGAGACGACCCGGGTCGCGTTCCCGGCCAGCGCATCGCCGCAGCAGGCGGCGCGCTGCTGCCCGGCCTCCACGATCACCACATCCACCTGCTGGCGACCGCGGCAGCGATGGCCTCGATCGATCTGAGCGCGGCGCCGTCCCTCGAGGTCGCCTTGGGCGATGCGCCGGGCGACGGATGGCTCCGCGTCGTCGGCTACCACGACGCCATTGCCGGGCAGCTCGATCGCTGGGTGCTCGACCGTGTGGCGCCGGATCGCCCCGTGCGCGTCCAGCACCGCAGCGGGATGATGTGGGTGCTCAACAGCGCTGCGTTGCGGTCGGTCGGCGCTCCGCTGCCGATCGGCGCGATGCGGCGCGCCGACGGCGAACCCGATGGCCGGTTCCTGCGCGAAGACGACTGGCTGCGCGCTCGGCTCGCGGCCACCGAGGTGCCGAACCTGGACGCGGTGTTCGCGGCGTTGCGTCGGCAGGGCATCACCTCGGTCACCGACATGACGCCGGTGGGCGCCATCGCCGATCTGCAGGCGTTGGCGGACGCCGTCGCGGCGAGCTGCACCGACGCCGACGACCTGCGCGTCACGGCGAGCACCGCCCCGGCGCTGAGCGATGCAGCGGCACCTGTCCCGCTTCGCCTCGGCCCGGTGAAGGTGCTCGCCGACGAGGACTCGCTGCCGGAGCTGGACGACCTCGTCGGATGGATCACCGCCGCGCACGCTCGGGGGCGATCCGTCGCCGTGCACTGCGTGACTCGTGCCGTGCTGGCGTTCGTGCTGGCCGCGTTCGAGTCGGCCGGATCCCGCCGCGGTGATCGCATCGAGCACGGCGCGGTCGTTCCGCCCGACTTCGCCGACCAGCTGCACCGGCTCGGGTTGATCGTCGTCACCCAACCTGCGTTCATCCACGCCCGCGGCGATCAGTACCGGGTCGATGTCGATGCGGATGACCTGCCCCACCTGTGGCCGTGTGGGTCGCTGCTCGACGCAGGCGTGGGGGTCGGCGCGAGCACCGATGCTCCGTTCGGTCCGCTGGATCCGTGGATGGCGATGGAGACCGCGACTCGTCGCACGACGAGCACGGGTGCCGTGCTCGGTGCCGGCGAACGCATCGACGCGTCGACGGCCCTGTCGATGTGGTTGTCGAGCGCGGATGCCCCGGCTGGTCCATCGCGCACCGTGTCGGTCGGCGCCGCTGCTCGCCTGTGCCTGATCGATCGCCCCCTTGCTGACGCCCTGGCTCACCTCGCCGACGTCCGCGTCGTGCGCACGATTGCGCACCCGGGTTGATTCGCCGATCTCGGCTTCCTGTCGCGAGCTCTCGACGTGGAACGTGCAATTCCCGCGACAAGACGCCCGTGTCAGCCCGCGCTGCCGGGAATGATCCGCAAGCCATCGATCCACGTCGAAGCCGGGACCGAGGCACCGACTTCGCCGATCCAGCTCCAGGCGAACCCGATCTCGTGCCAGTCGCCGCGCGACCCGCCGTCGCCGGCGACTTGCGTGCACGCAGTGGTGTCGCCACGCGTCGTCACCTGCGACCACGGCTGGCCGGGGCGACCGGCGCACGGGCCTTGCTCGGCAACCGCGGTCACCTCGAACATCTGCACGCCGTCGACGGAGATCATCGTCTGCACCGTGACGACGTCGTCGTGGTCCTGGAAGCCGATGAACCGCACCGTGGTCCCGGCGGGCGCCGTGGCCGGAACGGCGATCGGCACGTCGGCGATCACTGGGTAGGTGGTGCGCAACTCGGCGACGAACGCGTCGAGGTCGGCGCCGGCGCTCGTGGTCGTCGCTCCGTCGAAGAGCCCGAAGATCGGTCGAGGGGGCACGGTGCCGATCGTCGTCGGATCGTCGTCGGCGGGATCGGACGGTTCGACGAGGCCGCGGGCGATCCGCAGCATCGTGTCGAGGCTCGGCGCCAGGTCGCCCTGGCACGCCGGCACGGACTGGAGCATGAACGATCGCGTCGCGGTCGACCACGTGAGACGCGCCGTCCCGTGGTCGAGCATCGTCGACCACGTCGCGGTTGCCCCATTGACGTCGTAGGTCCCGTCCTCGATCTCACCCATCTCGCGTGGGTAGCCGTCGAGTGACCCGAGCGGCCCTTCGACCAGCATCACGCCACTGTCCGACGGCGTGCACCGATCAGCGCTGTCCGGTGGCGGGAGCGGCCCCCAACGACGGCTCCACGTGATCGCCGACTGCGAGTCGGGGTAGTTGGGCGATTCCCAACCGGCGATCCAACCGTCCGGCAGGAACGTCGGCGTGGCGAGGGTGGCCCCGTCGAAGACCGGCCGAGCCTCATCGAGGAAGACGAGCGGGCGCGTCCCCAGCGGCTGCTGCAAGGCGACGGTCATCGTCCGCTGGTATCCGACGTCCCCGCAGACGGCGTCGCCGGGAGGGCGCCAGCCACGGATCGTCAGCTCGACCGCGTCGGCCGTCTCGACGACCGACGGTTCGTACTCGACGGTGCACGCATCGCCGGCCTCGTACGGATGGCCACCGACAACGAGCACCATCAGCGTCGTGTCGTCACCGATCGTTCGTGCCCCGCTCCACGAGCCGCTGCCCAATGCCGCGTCGACGACGTCGCCTGCGTGCGGTGGCTTCCCGCTCGTCGAGGGCTCGCTCGTCGTCGACGGCTCGCTCGTCGACGAGACCGTGTCCTGCGCCGTGCTCTCGCCGGAGGGGGTGGTGGCCGCCGCGATGCCCTTCGACCGATCCGAGTCGGACGAACGCACGACGATGACCGCGACGATCGCTGCCGCAGCGGCGGTGGCGCCGACCAGCACCGGCCACAACGACCGGCGGCGGATCGGCAGAACGACGCTCGTCTGCCCGAGGGGATGCGAGGAGCTGCTTCGCTCGGCGAGGTCGTCGGCCCACGACCGCAGTTGGGCGACGACGTCGTCATCGAGGGTCGGGTCGATGTCACTCATGCGTGTTCACGCCGAGCCGTTCGCGCAGCGCGGACGTGCCGCGAGCGAGGTGCGTGCCGACTGCGGACGCCGAGATGCCCATCGCCTCAGCCGCTTCGGCGTAGGTCCAGCCGCACGCGTGCACGAGCCAGATCGACGTGCGCTGCTGCGTCGGCAGCGATCGCATCGCGGCGACGAGTCGCGGCTCGACGTGTGGAGCGCGATGGGGGTCGGGCGAGGGGAGCGAGCCGTCCATCCGTGATCGAGATCGGCTCTGGGCCACGCGGAACAGGTAGCCGGCCGGGTTGTCCATCGAGCGCACTCGATCCCAGTGCTCCCATGCGTAGGCGAGCGCCTCGGCGACGGCGTCACCGACCCGATCGATCGGCATGTGACCGGCGAGGGCGCGCCGCAACGACGGGTCGACCTGATGCACGAACGTCTCGAACTCATCACCCATCCGCTTCCATTCTTGAGGCTGTGAAGGTGATGACCGGCTCGGGGACCGTTCGCGCCACACGCTCAGGCAGCACAGGTTGCGTGTGGCGCGACCTGTGATGCCTGACTGGCCGAGCGAGCGGGTCAGCCGACGATGCCGTCGAGCGACTTGCCCTCGAGCAGTCGAGTGACGACGGTGGTGAGCAGCTTCTCGTTCACCGGGCCCGAGACACGGGCGCGCACGATGCCGTTCTCGTCGATGAAGAAGGTCTCCGGCACGCCGCTCACACCGAACTCGATGGACGCCTCGCCGTTGTCGTCGCGCAGCGTCTGGATGTTGCGGCCGACGATGTCGAGGAACGCACTGACGTCGGCGTCGTCGCTCTGGTAGGCGATGCCGACCATCTGCACATCATCCGGCGACCACTGGCTGATCGCCCGGTTGAACAACTGGTGCTCGCCCTTGCACGGCACGCACCACGGCGCCCAGAAATTGATGATCAGCACCTTTCCGGGCGCCGACACGCGCACATCGCCATCGCGCTCCATCGCCGACAGGACCACGACGGGCGCCGGCTTGCCGACGAGCGGGGAGTCGGTGATCGACGGGTCGTCGCCGAGAACGGCGAACGCGGCCCAGCCGATGCCGCCCACGACGGCGGCGATCGCTGCGGCGACGATCCAGCGAGTGCGCTTGCTTCGTGGTGCGACCGCACCCGGTGCGTCGTCGACGTGCTCGGCAGCGTCCGCTTCGCTCACGGGTTCGACCCGACAGGCGTCGACGGCGTCGTTCCCGTCGGGGCACCGGAGGACAAGGCAGCGTCGATCTCGTTGGCGAGGGCTTGGATGTGCGAGCGCTGCTCGTCGCTCATGTCGCTGGCGAGCAGCTCGACGACGAGGGGCTTGGCGGCCACAGGATCCTGCAACCCGTCGAACTCGACCTGGGCGAGGAACCACTTCGCGTCCCGATCGTCCGGGCTCAACGCCAACGCGGCCTTGAGGTAGTCGGCGCCGGAAGTCGGCGCGCCGTTGAGGTAGGTGATCCACCCGTGCAAGCGCAGCGTCTTCTCGTACTCCTGGTCCGTGCCCGGCAGGTTCATCGCCACCGAGCTGTGCTCGTAGGCCTTGGCGATGTTGCCCTCGCGCAGGTAGCGCTCCACCAGGGCCAGGCGCATCCCGACGATGTTCGGGTTCTCGGCGATGACCTGCTCCATCTCCTGATCGCTGACGGCGCTCAGGTCGCGCACCGTGCCATCGGAGCTCGGCGGAGCGAGGGCCGTGGCCTCGCGCGGCGTCTGCGCTCGCGCCCCGGCGATCACCAGCACCGCCGTGCTGGCCAGCCCGAGCACCGCTGCGCTCCCCATGAGCAGCCGTCGTCGGGGCGACTTCTCCAGGCGGCTCAGCAGCGCGACCGCGCCACCGGTGATCGCCACCAGCGGCACCGCCCACAGCAGCAGCGTGCTGCCGCGGCGGGGCGGGTCGAGCAGGATCCAATCGCCGTAGCGATCGACGAAGTACTGCTCCACCTGTTGGTCGGTCCATCCCGCAGCCACCTGCTGGCGCACCAGGGTGACGATCGCCTGTGCGCTGTCCGACGGCGACTCGGCCACCGACTCGCCCTGGCACACCGGGCATCGCAGACGGTTGGTCAGATCGCGCACTCGATCCGTCGAGCCGCCACCGATCGCTCCGGCGATGATGCCCCACGCCACCACGGCAGCGAGCGCGATCGTCAGCAGGGCGCGCCACGTCCGCTTCACGACTGCACGTCCGCCGCCTCGATGTCGGTCTGGCTGCTGTCGTCGAGCTGGCTGTCAGCGCCGAGCACGGCGAGCACCGTGCGCCGTTCGCTGTTGCGTCGCAGCCACCGCAGTGACAGGCCCAGCGCCCCGCCGGCAGCCATCGTCAACCCGCCGATCCACACGAGGTAGATCCACGGGTAGCGGTAGACGTGCAGCGTTGCCCCCGTCGAGTCCAGCGCGAGCAGCGCGACGTACGCGTCGTCGCCGTAGCGCGTCGTCCACACGTCCGGCACGCCGATCGGCTGGCGTTGGTTCGGGTACTGGTGGAACTGCGGCTCGAGGATCGCGCTGGCGCCGTTGCGGGCGACGCGGAACTGGGCGCCCTTCGACTGGTACGTGGCGGTGGAGCCGGCCGTCGGCTGCACGTACGTGATCGTGAACCCTGAGGCGGCGACCGACTCGCCCGGCTTCACGGTGATCGTGCTGCGCTGCGCCAGGTTCGACGAGGCGCAGATGCCCAACGCCAGGATCGCCAGCCCGCAGTGCGCCAGCTGTCCGCCCCAGAAGCCGGGGCGGCTCCGCAGCGCGGCGACGAAGGCGCGGCGCACACCGCGATGATCGATGCGTGCCCGGACCGCAGTGACGAGCTCGCGCACTGCGGTGGCGATGATCGTGCCGGCCAGCGCAACGACGGCGATGACGTACGGCGCCCGCAGTCCTGCGAGCACCACCAGCAACGCGGCTGCGGCGAGTCCGATCTGCACCTGCAGCCGCAGCTTCTCCCACAGCTGACCGAGCGTCGCTCGCTTGTGCGGAGCGACCACGCCGATGCACATCGCGATGAGGAGCGCGAGCACGATCCACACCGCGAACACGTCGAAGAACGGGCGACCGACGGAGATGCGGTCGTCGCTGATCGCCTCGACCACGATCGGGTACGTGGTGCCGACGAGCACCACGACGGCGAACGTGGCCAGCAGCACGTTGTTCAACAGGAACGCGGCCTCCCTGCTGACGAGCGACTGCAGCGGCGGGCCCTGCACCACGTCGCGCAACCGCGTCACGAAGAGCCATCCGACGGCGGCGACCACGACGAGGAGGAACACGAGCAGCACCGGGCCGAGGTCGCTCTCGGAGAACGCGTGCACCGAGGCGATCACCCCGCTGCGCGCCAGGAACGTGCCGAGCAGGGTGAAGATGAACGACGACATGACCAGCCCGACGCTCCACGCCGGTAGCAGGCCGCGTCGTGCCTGCATCACCGCCGAGTGGAGGTAACCGGTGCCGACCAACCAAGGCAGGAACGATGCGTTCTCCACCGGGTCCCACGCCCAGTACCCGCCCCAGCCGAGCACGTCGTAGCTCCACCACCCGCCGAGCACGATGCCCGCGGTGAGGAACATCCACGCCACGACCGCCCACGTCTGCGTGCGCAGCACCCACCGCGGTCCCCGCTCGCGCAACGCCAGCGCGCTGACCGCGAACGCGAACGGCACGAGGAAGCCGACGTAGCCGAGGTAGAGCAGCGGCGGATGGATCGCCATCAACGTGTTGTCCTGCAGCAACGGGTTGGCGCCGAGGCCGTCTGCCGTGCCGGTCGGCGCCGAAGAGAACGTCGGCGCGACCACGAGCACGAGGGCGGTGAAGAACGCGGCGACGATGCCGATCACGACGAGGGCGCCGGTGCCGAGCCGATCGGCCGCGCCATCACGTGCGGCGCGCTGCACGCGCCACGACACCAACGCGAGGTAGAGGCCGATCACCGATGCCCACAGCAGCAGCGACCCTTCGAGCCCGGCCCACGCACTGGTGGTGGTGAAGAACGTCGACGTCGCCCGGTTGTGGTGCTGGGCCACGTAGCGCACGCCGAAGTCGTCGGTGTGCAACGCGTACTGCAGGACGCCGAACGCGGTGATCAACCCAGCAGCGGTGACCAGTGGCCCGAAGCGGATCCAGCTGTTCGTCGTCGCCGTGCGCGCCGCGTTCCACCCGCCGACGACGGTGGCTCCTGCGCCGAGCAGGGCGACGCCCAGCAGCAGCCGACCGAGCAGGACGATCATGGCTGCACCAGCAACGTCACGAGGGCCGGCCGAACGGTGCGCGACATCAGGTCGCGGCGCGTCGTTTCGGACGGCGACGACGGGCCACGACGGCGCCGAGCATCGTGAACCCGCCGACGATCGCAGCCGACGCAGCCGGGCGATCCACCTTCAGCTCGTGAGGTGGGATGGCTGCAGCACTCGTGTCGACCTTGCCGTCGCCCTCGACCGGTTCGATGCAGGAGAGGATGGTGGCCCCCTCCTCGTTCTGCGGGCCCTCGCACGCGAGCTCCGGGCCACGCCCGCTCTCGGCGGTCACCATGTCGGTGACGACCAGGTTCTTGATCAGGTCGTTGGGATCGTTGATCCGAGCCGAGTCGGTGATGTTGTCGAGCGACTCCTGCTCGGCTGCCAGGGCGGTGATGAACTCCGGCGGCAGGTGGCGGAAGTGCATCGTCGCGGTGACGTTGATCTGCTCGCCGGCGGGAAGCTGCGACACGTCGAACTGGTACGGGATCGACAACGTGTCCTGCTTGCTGAACGTGCCGTCGCCGTTGTCCTTGAGGCGCACCGACTGCAGCGCATCGAACTTCAAGAACACACCGTCGATGCTCACCGCACGTTGGCGGATCTTGACGATGTCGGGCAGGAAGCTCTGATACGGCACTTCGGTGAACACGCCGTCGCCGTCGGGGTCGCCGTCGGTGAGGATCTTCTGGAAGTTCGCCAGCCACGGGTCGCACTCGCCGACGGGCAGCGGGTTGCCGAACTGGATGTTGCCGTTGGCCACGTCGGCGAGCGTCAACCCGGCGGTGTCGGCAACCGATTGCGGATCGCACTGCGGCAGGATCGCCTGTGGGTCGTCGATCTGGCCGGAGCCGCAGGGCGAGGTGATGCCCGAGTCCGGGAAGATGTTGACGAGGCAGACCTCGTTGCCCGCAGAGTCGGTGGCGGTGACCTCCAGCCAGAACTGGCGGGCGAAGGCGAAACCCGTGGGGAAGCTGTGGCCGAGCAGGTTGTTGGTGACGATCACGTTGGCCGTCTCGATCGTGCCGTCGCTGGAGAGCTCGGGATCGGTGACTTCGAGCGTGATCGCCGACTTCAGCAGCGCAGCCCGTTCGGCGAGGATCTCGTTGACGGTGTCGGCAGGCAACCCGAGATCGGTGTACGCCGCGTCGTCGAGGTCGTAGTCGACGCCGACGAAGGAGTGCTTGCGGTGCGGGCGATCGGGGGTCGGCAAGAAGCCCGGAGCGTTGTCGACCACCGGCTCCTCGGCGTTGTCCGGGTTGGACGGCATGTGGCACTCGATGCAGCCGAGCGGCCGGTCGATGGTGTTCGTGCCGTTGACCGGATCTTCCGCGCCGATGGTGTCGTCGAACCCGGCGACGTAGTCCTGCCACTCGTCGAACGTGGTCTGCAGCACGAGGTCGTCGAGCGTGCCGTCCTGGTTGTCGAGCTCGTTGCCGTTCAGCTGGAAGTCGCCGTCGTCGTCGCCGTCGTCGCTGTCCACCGCGATCGACGTGCCGTCGCCGTCGATGTCGAGCTTCACGTTGTGGCACGCACCGCAGGCGATCGAGGTGACGATCGGGTCGTCCCACATCCCGTCCTCGCCCTGGTCGATGTCGTGCACGCGCACGGGCAGCGGGTTCGGGTCGTCGAACAGCGGGCCGTAGACCGTGCCGAAGTCGTCGCGAGTTCCGGTGGGGATGTCCAGCTTGCCGGCACCCGACAGCTCGGGACGCTCGTCGGCGCTGCGCACGCTGTGGCACACGTCGCAGCTGATGCCGTCTTTGTTGATCGCGTCGCCGCCGCCGGTGACCGCCGCGCCGCCGGCGTCACTGCCCTCGTTCAACGGGAGCATCGCGTCCGGACCGTCTTCGCCGTCGATGAACTTCGCCCCGATCGGGGCGTGGCAGTTCACGCAGACCTGCGCCGCGGTCTCGAACAGGTCGCGCTGCTCGGCGCCGAACTGCCGGGCGAGCTCCTCGTTCTTGGCCAGCGTCACGGGCAGCTGAGCTTCCATGATCGTGCCGGTCTGTGCATGGGCCATCGTGCTCGCCGCCCAGTCGTCGGCGATGTCGGTGTGGCAGCCGGCGCAGTTGGACACCGAGGCGATGTTCTCCTTGTCGCTGCCGAGCACCGTGTCGGTGGTGCCGAGCACGTCGACGACGTGGAACGACAGCGTGAGGAACAGCACGATCGTGAGGGGCGCGTGGATCGCGCGCAGCACCTTCAGGGCGCGCACGTTGCGCGACTGCCCGCCGCCGCGCGGGAAGTCGTGGTCGATCTTCAGCTGCGTCTCGACGACCTTCGCCCACGACTGCTGCTCGGCCGGCGACAACGTGGCGACGTCGCGCTCGATGTCGGCCAGCGGGCGGCGCAGCTGCTTGTAGTCGATGACCAACTGGCGAAACGTGCGCGACTGGCTGGCGGCCACCTTGGAGATCTGCGCGTCGGCGTTGATCGCCGCCTTGCTGACGCCGATGAGGTGGTGACGGGCCAGCCCGCCGAGCGACACGACCACGGCGACGCCGAGGAGCACCTTGCCCGACGTCAGGGTGCTGCGGAACGGTGCGCTGCTGGCGTGCACCCACGCCGCGACCAACGCCAGGATCGGCATGTACAGGTGAGCGCGGACCCACGCCAACGTGCCGCCGGGCAGCTTCTTCTTGAGGAAGGCGATGCGCTTGCGGGCGACGAAGGCGATGCCGGGCCCGGCGAACATCAGGAAGGTGATGACGCCGAGGGCGACGATGAAGAAGTTGACGAGTCCGGAGCCGGCGTTGATCGACTGCAGGCCGAACAGGCCACCGAAGCCGATCACGAGCAGCGCGACGCTGCCGATGATGACGATGAGGTTCCAGACGCGGGACGTGATCTTCATCAGCGATGTTCTTCCCGAGTCACTGAGGGTCCACCCTTTGTCCGAACCGGCAACGTTCCCCAGGCCCAACCTGGCCCGTGCGGCGCACGCTACCATCATGACGTGCGTCACGCCTTCGGCACCTCAGCCCTGCTCGGACTCGACGTCGGACCGCTCGAGATCGGACCCACTCCGCTGGCGATCCTGGTCTCCGTCCTGGCCGTCGGCGCCGTGATCACGATCGCGCTGCTGATCTTCAGCCAGGTCGGTGGTGCCCTGGTCGACAAGCGCTGGCCGGCCAACGAACCGCTCACTCCGAGCGAGGTGCTGTGGGGTGAATCGGGTGGTCACGTGAAGAAGACCTTCCCCGGCCTCGACCCGGCGATCGCCCGCGACCTCACCCAGTACATCGTCACCAAGAAGGTCGCGCCGGGCACCGTGATCATCGAAGCCGGCGACCTGCCGACGCAGTTCGTGCTGCTGAAGTCCGGCGGCGCCGATCAGGTCGGTCCCTCGGGCAGCACGAAGGCCGGTCCTGGTGCCTCCTTCGGCGCCGACAACATCATCCGCCGAACGCCCTTCGAGTTCTCGCTCACCGCCACGGCGCCCACCGAGGTCGTCTCGCTCGGCGCCGAGGACTACCTCGCCGCGCTCGCCCTCGGGATGAGCGACGACGACGACGACTACGTCGTCAACGTGCTCGGCGGGTACCTGAGCGGAGAAGCGCCTCCGGCCGCGGCACCGTCCGGCGGTGGCACGGCCACCGCAACGATGGCCCCAACCGCTCCGGCGTTCGCCGCACCGGCGCTGCGGCCGCAGTGGGCATCGGCCACGCACCGGTTGTCGGGCGATCTGCCCGCGTTCCTCCTGCCCGCCGGCGATACGCCCACTCGCACCCTGCCGTCCGGCAGCGAGGTGCAGGTCGTCGAGTCGTTGCCCGGATGGGCGCACGTGCGCACCTCCGACGGCTGGCAGGGCTGGATCACCGACGCCGGCCTCGTCCGCTTCTGATGGCCGGTCGCTGATGGCTGCCGACACGCGGCTCACCGTGATGGTCGTCTCGGCCATCAGTCGGGAGACCTCCAGCTGCCACGTGCTGGCGCGCACGTTGGCCGACATGTGCGCCGCGCACGACGTCGACGTCGACTTCGTCACGCCCGCCGACGCCGGACTTCCCGTCAACGACGGCAACGTCCCCGACGACCTGCCGGCGGCGATCGCCTGGCAGGCGCGCATCGCTCGCATCCACTGCCACATCTGGGTGTCGCCGGAGTACCACAGCGGCATGACCGGTGGGATGAAGAACCTGTTCGACTACCTCGCCAAGGAGCCGTTGGAGGGTGACATCGTCGGCCTCGTCGCCCTCGCCGGCGGTGGCATGGCCGCGCTGAACACGCTCAACGGGATGTCCGTCGTGGCTCGTTCGCTCGGCGCCTGGGTGGCCCCCGAGCTGTGCGCGCTGAACAGCAACGAGGTCAAAGCCGGCCTCGACGAACGCGCCGTCGGTCGCCTCGAGAAGATGATCACCAGCGTCATCACCATGGGCCGCCGCGTCTACGACTGACGTGAACCGCTTCCGACTCGACCGGTACATGCCTGTCTCGACGGACGATCGTGGGTTCACCGGACCGCTCGGGATCGCGGTCCCGGTCATCGACGACGTCCCGCTCCACAAGCTGACCGACCGTGACTGGCCCGGCCTGTCCGTCGACCTCGTCGCGCCGCCCTCCCGGCAGTGGCTCGGTCGCCCCGACTACTGCGAGGACGGCGGGGTGGTCGTCATCGACGGTACGTGCGGTGCGCCGGGCTGTTGCGGGCTGGTAGCCGCGATCACGCTCACCGAGTCGACGGTCATCTGGGCGGACGTGTTGACGTGGCGGCCGCCGTGGTTCCGCTACGAGTTCGATCGCGCCGAGTACGAGCGCGCGATCGCGACCATTCGCGACCGTCCGCTCATCCCGTTCGACCTCCCCGACTGAGCCGGGACTCGGACGAACTGGGCACACCCAGAACGCGACGTCGGCTTCTGGGGGTGCCCGGAACGCTCGGCCGCGTCGGAGCTTCGTTCGCAAGGGCGCGTTGTTTCGCGCCGATGAACATGGAGACTCGAGTTCGGGTGAGCGAGCGTGCGAGCGAGCTCGGCAGGCGAGCGCAGCGAGCCCGAGATGAACGTTTACGTCGCGACGGGGTCGACGTGCATGACGCGGAGCATGCCTTCGCAGGTGCGGATGAGCACCTGGGCGGCGTCGGCGAGCTCGCGAGGGCACAGCGGGTTCTCGGCGCGTGAGCGCCACGCGCGGATCCGGTCGTTGAGGACGTCGCGGATCTCGGCGGGGGAGGCGTCGTCGCCGAGGCCCAGGCGCACGGTGGGGGCGTAGCCCTCCGAGCCGAGCAGGCGCTCCACCGAATCGGCCTCCGCCGGCTCGATCGGCACGGCACCCGAGCGGATCGCCGCGAACAGCTGGATCTCGGCGAACACGTGGGCGGTGCTGCGCAGCCGTTCCAGCTCGAACTGCAGCTGATCGGCACCGGTGGGCGGCGGGGTCGTGCGCAACCGCTGCGACAGCGCGGTGAGCGCGGCCTGCGCCTTGAGCACGTCGCGGCGGGCCGCGAACTGGCTCATCAGGATGCGCCGCAGCTCGTACAACCCGCTGCGCTCGAACAGGTGCTGGGCCAGTGCCGGCGCATCGGTGGCGACACCGCGACGGATGGCGGTGATCGCCGTGCGAACGCCGAAGATGCCCAGGCGGCGGATGAGGTGCTCGCGGTCGGTCGACACCACGTTGGCGACGAGGTCGTGATCGACGAAGCGGTCGGCCGAGGCGACCAGCAGCTCGATCTGGTCCTCGGGCAGCGCGGCCAGGCGACTGAGGAGGTTGAACTCGCTCTGGCGGATGGTGCTGCTGGCCTGCGCCAGCAGACCGGCCACCGGCACGACCGTCTGGCACAGGCGGCGCACCTGTGGCGAGGTGCGGTAGCGGGCGGCGACCTTGGCGGCGCTCTCGAGCGCATCCTCCTGGCCGCCGGCCAGCTCGTCGGCGCGAGACAGCACGCCGATCGCGTTGATCGGGTTCGTGCGACCGACCTGCAGGTCCTGGAACGACTCGAGGAACCGGATGTCGGTCGGGTGCAGGTGGCGCATCAGGTAGATCACCGCGTCGGCCTGGCTCTCGTGGCCGGCCTCGGCGAGCACGAAGCGGTGCGTGCGCGCCGACAGGTCGGTGGAGATCGAGGCGATGCCCGGCGTGTCGATGAGCGACAGCTCGGTGAGCGACGACGACGGCCACTCCACGACGATGTGATCGACGTTCTCGGCCGGCTTGCCCTGCAGGTCGACGTCGATCGCCCCGGACTGGCGGGAGAACGGCGTGGTCACCTCACCGCCGTCGTCGAGGTGCAGCGTGGCTCGGTAGGTCAGCCCGTTGACGTACCAGGTGATGATCTTCGTGCACTCGCTGGCGTCGGTGGGCGCCAGTTCCTCACCGACGAGACCGTTGAGCAGCGTGCTCTTGCCGGCTTTGACCTTGCCGGCGATGGCGACGCGCAGCGGCTCGTCGAGGCGAGCTTCGAGCTCGTCGATGCGCTGCAGCTCCACCGGGTCCTTGTAGAAGCGGCGGGCCATGCGCAGCAGCGACCGCACCTGCTCGACGACGGCGGTGGGCGACAGCGAGTCGGCGTTGCCCGCCGGGGCGACCTCGACTGCGGCAGCGGCGGCGGCCGATGCCGCCGGCGACAGCGGGACGATCGCCGGCTCCGGCGCAGGAACGGCAGGCGCGGTGACCGGCGGGGCCGGAGCGGCCGCGGGCGGTGCGAAGGTGGGAGGCGGCAGCGGCGCGCTCGGCCGAGGCGCGGCGGGCGGGGCGGGCGTGCTCGGTGCCGCGGGCGCGCTCGGCGCGACAGGCGGGGCGGGCGCGACGGGCGCGACGGGCGCGACGGGCGCGACGGGAGCGACCGGCGGTGCCGGTGCCGGTGCCTGCACGACCACCACCGCTGCGGCTTCCGTCGGCGAGGAGGCAACGGGTGCATCCCCGAGCAGGATGGCCATCGCTGCGGCGGGGAGCGTCGGCTCGGGCAGGGCACGATCGGCGTCGGTCTGCGGCTTGACCAGCATGCGCGACGGCGCACGACCGGCGGCGGACAACGCGGCTTGCAACGCGCGTCCGAAGATCTGTGCGGTGACGGGCCGGTGCTCCGGGCTCGGCTGCAGCGCCCAGGCCAGCACGCCGTAGACGGCGCCGGGCACGCCCTGCTCGCGCAGATCGGGTGGCGGGCTGGACAGCGCCCGGCCCTTGATCCGCACGAGCGGCTCGTCGGGCGCCTCGAGGAACGGCGGGCGGCCGATGATCATCGTGTAGATCACCGACGCCAGCGCGTAGACGTCGACCTGGGGGACGGCGGGACCGCCGCGGAACAGCTCCGGCGCGGCGTGCACCATGATGTCGAACGGATCGCCCGAGCGCGTCGCCTCGGTCGGGTCGAGCTGGAAGTCGCCGATCAGCGGCTCACCGAACGCCGAGACGAAGAGGTCTTCGGGCTTGAGCTTGCGGTGCACCAGACCCAGGCGGTGCGCGGACTCCAGCGCGCCGGCGACCTTGATGCCCAGGTTGGCCGCGTCCGCCCAGTCGAGTCGCGAGCCGCGCTTGAGCATGCCCGAGTACGTGCCTTCGTCCAGCCACTCGCTGACCACGTACGGGCGGCGGCGACGGACCCCGCTCTTGAAGTAGGTGACCACGTTGGGGTGGCTGCTCAGCTCGCCCATCAGCAGGCACTCGCGCTCGAAGCGTGCCAGTGCAACGTCCCGCACGCCGTCGGCCGTGTACACCTTCACCGCGACCTTGCGGCCGAACTGCTTCTGGACGGCCTGGTACAGCTCGGTGTGATCGCCGCGGCGCACCAGCCGTTCGTTGCTGATGCCCTCGATGCGAAGATCGACCTTCTCGTCAGCCACTGGCGGTCACCGCCCCGGCGCGGAGCTGCTCGAGCGTCGACATCAGCGCGTCGGCGTCGGCCAGCTCGACGCCGAGCTGCTGCAGACGGGCTTGACGCTCGGCGTCGGACTTGGTGCCGGCGTTGTTGGCCTTCTTGAGCGCATCGTTGATGCTGCGCTCGAGCTCGTCGGCACGGCGGTAGACGGTGTCGCGGATGCCGCGGTGGAGGTGGCTGGCGTAACGATCGAGGGATCGTACGACGAGCCGGCTGATCTCCTCGGTGTAGTCCTTCAGGTGCGCTCGGGCCTGGTCGCGGCGACCCTCGAGCGCTCGTGCCTTGCGCTCGCGCAGCGCCCGGCGGCCGTAGACGAGGCCGGCGACGGCGGCCACCGCGAGGCTGACCGGCCCGAGTCCGGGGATGAAGCCGGCGACGCCGAGCAGCGGTTCGGCAACGGCCCACGTGCCCTCGATCGCAACGCTGGACGCGCGGTCTTCGAGCTGGCTGTCGACCCCTTCGAGCCGGAGCGATCCGATGAACGAGCTGCTGAGGTTGCCGCCGAGGTTCAGGGCCTCGTCCTCGGCTGCGGCGAGCGCCTCGACGATGCGCGACTCGAGCTCGGCGACGTCGTCGGTGACGTGCACGTAGAGGTCGCTGACGGCGGTGGTGCTGCGGGCCCGCAGCCACGCCTGGAACTCGTCCCAGATGACCGACGGGTCGTTGCTCGAGATGACGCTCTCCGCTTCGATCACGAGCTCGTGCATCACCCGTTCGAGCTCGTCGCCGCGACTGGTGCGCAAGTCGCTGATCCCGTCGTCCAGGGTGCGCAGCCACGACGCTGCCGGCAGGCGTAGCTCGCGCACGCCGCGCAACGTCTCGCGCAGGTCGCCGACGACCTGCTCCTGCTGGGCGGGATCGAGCGCTCCCATCTCGGCCATCAGCACGCCGCGGAGCTGCGTGAGGGCGCCCTCGACGTCGACCGCGCTCTCCACGATCTGCTCGGCCTCGACGGCAGCGACGATCCGCTGGCTGATCAGGCGGATGAGGTCCTCGATGCCGCTCTCCGCGTCGAACTCGGCGCGTGAACGGCGCTTCGCGTCGAGGTGCAGCAGCGACGACACCGGCACGATCGGCACGTCGAGCCCGGCGCGCTGGAGGTGCCCGGTGTCGATGTCGCGGATCAGCCGCCAGTCGATGTAGGCGTCCACCTTCGACAGCACGCACGTGACGTTGCCGCAGTGCTTGACCGCGGTCTTGAGGAAGTCGAGCTCGGGCGCGGTGAGCTCCTGCGAGGCGTCGCTGACGAACAGCACGGCGTGGGCCTGTCGCAGCTCGGCGAGCACCCGGGCACCGGCGGTGGCGTCGAGTCCGCCGTAGCCGGGCATGTCGACGAGCTGGATCCCGACCTTCAGCCAGTCGATCGGCAGCGACACCTCGCAGCTGCGCACGTGGTCGCGCTCGGGGTCGGCGCCCTCGGTCTCGCTGACCCAACGGCCGACCTGATCGACCTCGATGCTCTCCGGCTTCGGTTCGAGGTCGTCGACGTCGCGGTAGATGCGTGCCGAGGCCTCCGCGCCGTGCTGGATCGAGGTCGGCACGCTGGTGGCGAAGTCGGGGTGCGCGGGGCACACGTCGACGTCGATCAGCGCGTTGACGAGGGTGCTCTTGCCCTGCTTGAAGTCGCCGGCGATGAGCACCCGGACGGTCTGCGAGCTGAGTCGTTCGATGCGCTCGCCCATGCGCGTGCCGAGGTCTTCGCGCTGGTGGGCGATGGCGATGGTGCGCACCCCGTCGGCGACCGACAGCATCGCGTCGCGGCGGTTCGTGCGCAGATCGACCTTGCTCTGCTCGGCCTCCGCGTCCACCGGCTGGGCGACCTCGGCGATGCGACTGGCCGGCAACGCGTGGCGGAACGCGGCGGAGGCGGCGAAGCGCGCCGCGCCCAACGCGACCGCGTGCTTCGGGTGCGTGTCGATGGCAGTGGCGATGCCCAGCTCGTCTTCGACCGTGGCGCGGATGATCGGGATCCGGCTCGATCCGCCCACGAGCAGGATCTTGCCGACATCGGCCGGGTTGACGTGCGCTGCCTGCAAACCTCGGCGGACGGCCTTCACGGTCTCGGTGATCGGAGGGCCGATGAGCTCGCTGAAGCGCTCGGCGGTGATCGTGATCTGGTGACGACCCGTGGGCAGCCACACCTCGATCGTCGCATCGGGCGCCACCGACAGCGTCTCCTTCGCGTTGGTGCACTCCTCACGCAGCTTGCTCAGCGCGGCGATCCAGTCGGGGTGGTCGGGCGGCACGTTGTCGAGCGCGTTGCCGAGCTGATCGACCACGTAGCCGTAGACCGCTGCGTCGAAGTCGATGCCGCCCAGTCGCTCGACGCCCTCCGGCTCGCCGAGCACCTTGAAGCCGGCGTCCGTCTTCTCCAGCACGGCGACGTCGAACGTTCCCCCGCCGAGGTCGTACACGCAGACCACATCGCCGGACTCGACGCGCTCGCCGGCCGAGTAGTGGATCGCCGCGGCCTCGGGTTCGGTGATCGTGACGGTCGGGCCGACTTCGGCGAGGCGCAGCAGCTGGTTGAGCAGCTCCAGCTTGTACGGGCCCCAGTTGGCCGGGTGGGTGATCGCCATGCCGATCGGCGGGGCACCCTCCTGCTCGGCCACGGTGTCGTAGACCCATCGCAGCAGGCGGGCGCTGAGCTGCTCGGCGGAGTACGGAGATCCGCCGACGAGGAGCGGTGTCGTGTCGCCGATGCGGCGCTTGAACTCGCGCACCACGCGAGAGGAATCGGTGGCGGCCCGCCTGGCTGCTGCGGTGCCGACCAGCATCTGGCGATCCGGGCCGATCCACAGCACGGAGGGCACCGAGGTGCCGTGGTGCTCCAGCGTGACGACCTGCGGATCGCCGCCGTCGCGCACGATCGCAGCCGCGGTGAAGGTGGTGCCGAGGTCGACCGCAAGGACGTACGACATCAAAGACCTCCCTTCCGCTCCCGTGATCCGACGATGCTTTCTAGCGGATTTTCACCAAATCCTGCAGCTCGGCGCGGGTGATGTCATCAGGTGTTCCCCGCAACTTCGGCGCGATCGGGCTTCGCGCTCGTTCGCCGGGCCCGTCAAGGCAGTGCGCACACGCAGGCCCTTTTCCTCCGGCGCCGCTGCGGCACGGTCTTTGTAGTGTGAGCAACCACCCGACTGCAGCGCCCCAACCGTTCTCCGGCCCCGACCGCGTCCCGTCATCACTGGCCCGCTGGGTCGAAGGCAGGTTCGCCGAGTCGCTCGGCTTCTGCGACGGCCTGGCGCGGATGTACGGCGTGACCATCGTCGATCCGAGCTTGCTCGACGACCCCTGCGCCCCTGCCGTTCGCCTGTCCTACCTCGGCAACGAGGAGAGCTGGGACGTGGCCAGGCTGGCCGTCGAGCTCCAAGCGTTCGACGCAGTGGCGCTGTGCTCGTCGCGCTGGGTCGGCGTGCCGTGCGCGCCGCTGCGGCCCGGCGGGTTCGCCGTCCGCCGGCGCGCACGGCTGGTCGTCGTCGCCGGCGACGTCGGATGCGCGACGGCGCTCCGCCTCGAGTGTCAACCCGGGCACGTGCTCAGCGTGCCGACCGGAGATCTCGAGGTGCTCGCCGTCGCTGCGCTCTGGCAGCACGTGCGCACGTGGCGCCGACCGTGATCGCGCGATCGTGATCTTGCAGTCGTGATCTTGCAATCGTGAGCCGAGGCGACCCGGAAGGCGGTTCAGCCGCCCCGGCGGGCATCCCGGCGGCGCTGCATCGCGTCCTTGCGGGTGGCTGCTCGATCCTGGCTCTGCTTCATCGCCTGTTCTTCGTTGGCGGTGTCGCCCTGGAGGTGCGCGGCGAGCGCGCGCACGGTCGGATGCCCGAACAGCTGCACCAGCGAGAGCCGACGCTCCAGCGCCTCGCTCAACCGCGTGCTGGCCTGCACCATCATCAGCGAGTTGGCGCCGAGGTCGAACAGGTTGGTCTCCACCCCGATGGTGTCCAGCGACAGGATGTCCTGCCAGACCGCGGCGATCGTCCGCTCGATGTCGTTCTGCGGCGCGACTGCGGCACCCTCTTCGCTGCGGTTGCGGTCCGGCGCCGGCAGCGCGTTGCGATCGACCTTGCCGTTGGGCGTGCGCGGCAGGGCGTCCAGCGTGACGAACGCGGAGGGGATCATGTAGTCGGGCAGCGAGGCGCGCAGGTGGGCGCGCAGCACGGGGCCGAGCGTCTTGGCCAGCCGGGTCATCGGCACGTTGGTGAACGTGGACCACGGCCGCGGCAGCGCGCCGTTCGCCGAGTGCGCCGAACGGGTGACGATCCCGGACGTGCCCTGAGCGACGAGCACGAGGTCGAGCCGATCGGGGCCGGACGTCGACCAGTCGAGGTGAGCGTCGTAACCGTCGCGCGGTTGGCCGACGACCTCGGGTCGCGACCCGGCGGGGATCCGGTCGAGGGCGTCGCGGATCTCGGCGACCGTGGTGTCGGCGCCGGGCGCAGCGAGCATGCTCGTCAATGCCACCTCGCGGACGAGACGGTCGTTGCGCAGGCCCTCGATCCGGATGGCCGCGGGCCGATCGCGCAGCGCCGCGTCGACGGCGGTGTCGAGTGCCGCGGGAGCATCGTCGGTCAGGGCGACCGTGTGCGCCTCGACGAGGCTCGCCGCGAGCGGATCGGCTCGGTGGAGCACGGCGTCGTAGCGGAACCGGCTCAGCTCGTTGTCGAACTGCTCGGTCTTCGCCCGCAGCTCGACTGCGGCCAGCTCGGGGATGTGGGTGAGCAGCGCGTCGAACAGCGCCGGATCGACGAGCAGCTCCTCTTCGTTGCCCAGCCGCTGCTCGACTCGACGGGCGAGCTCGGTCGCCGTCGTCGAGGCCGAGGCGCGGGCGAGCTCGATCGATGCCGCGAACTCGCGCAGCAACGTCAGGCTGCGCAGGTCGCCGAGGAACAGTCGCCCACCGGGGGCGAGCAGCCGCATCGCCGACGCGATCACGCCGACGAGGTAGTCGGCATCGGGGAAGTACTGCGAGACGGAGTTGATGACGATCGTGTCGAAGCGCTCGTCGGTGAGGCGTTCGACGTCGTGGGCGGCGCCGAGGAGCAGCGTGACGCCGTCGATCGGATCGTTGGCCAGCGAGGCGTTGATGTGCTCGAGCGCGGTGGGCGCCATGTCGATGCCGACGTAGCGCTCGGTGTGCGGGGCCACGCGGAACAGCAGCAGGCCGGTGCCGCAGCCGATCTCCAGCACTCGGGTCGGTTGCAGGGCGAGGATCGAGGCGACGGTGTGATCGACCCAGTCCTGCATCTCCTCGGGCGGGATCGGCTCGCCGCTGTAGCTGCTCGTCCACCCGGCGATCTCGAACCGGGCGTCGACGGCGGTGCCGTGGCGGTACGTCTCGTCCCACACCGTCGCCCAGGCCTCGGTCGGCGTCCCGCTCTCGATGCGCGGCACGACGTAGGCGACGATGCGCGGGTCGCCGTTGCCGTCGGCGCGAGCGACGACGACGTTCTCGACCGTGTCGGGGTGCCGACCGATCGCGGCCTCGATCTCACCGAGCTCGATGCGGTAGCCGCGGACCTTCACCTGGTGGTCGAGGCGGCCGGAGAACTCGATCTCCCCGTCGGGCCGGATGTGGGCGAGGTCGCCCGTCCGGTACACCCGCGGGCCACCGGCGACGGGCAGCTCGACGAAGCGCTCGGCGGTCAGCTCGGGCCGGTCGAGGTAGCCGCGCACGACGCCGTCGCCGCCGATGAGCAGCTCACCGGGCACACCGATCGGGTTGCGCCGCAGGTGACGATCGACGATGTAGATCTGCGTGTTGGCGATCGGCCGGCCGATGGTGATCGGTACGCCGGGCGCCATGATCGGCGACGTCGTCGACCACACCGTGGTCTCGGTGGGGCCGTACATGTTGACGAGCTGACCGGACAGGTGCGGCTGGATCCGATCGACGATCGCCGGCGGCAGTGCCTCGCCACCGAGCAGCAGCCGCTGCAGGCCGCTCAGCGCGGCGAGGCCGTCGGGGTGGGCAGCGACGATGCCGGCCATCGACGGCGTGCACTGCAGGTGGGTGACCCCGTGGCGGGTGAGCTGGGTGATCAGTCCGAAGTCCTCGTCGCCGTCATCACCTACGACGACCGGAGCGGCCGACGGCGCCGGCGCCGCGGGGTTGCTCGCCCGACGCAGCGCGTCGAGGTGGGTGAGGCTGCGCAGCACGTCGTCCTGATCGACGCCGAAGTCGATCAGGCAGGCGACCTCGTCGACGCCGAGCTCGCGCAGCGAGTCGATCGTGGCCAGGCAGGACTCCGGTGTGCCGAAGAGGCCGGCGGTGCGGAAGTAGCGGTCGAAGGCGTGGTCCATGATGACGGCCATCTCGTCGTCATCGAGGTCGTTCAGGTCGCGCGCCTCGCCGCGTCCGGTTCCGCCACCCACCTCGGGCTTGGCGAAGCTCGTCGTCTCCCACTGCACCTGGTTGATCAGGTCGGTGGACGTGCGCAGGTACTCGAGGAACGGGCCGCGAACGGTGGACCGCACCTCGTCGAGGTCGGTGCCCACGTAGGTGTGCAGCATCAGGCTGATCCGCCCCTCGCCCGGATGCCCGGCGGCGCGGTACGCGGCCCGGTAGGCGGCGATGTTGCGCACGAGGTCGTCATGCCCCATCACCAACAGGTTGGTCAGGATGCTGGCGCCGATCTCGCCCGCTCTGGTGAACGTGTCGGCGCTGCCGCCGGCGGTGATCCAGATCGGGGGAGCTGCTTGGACCGGCGGCGGGAACATGGCGACGTCGATCTCGCGGCCGTCGCCACCGACGGTCGACACCGACTCGCCGCGCCACAGCGAGCGGATGGTCTCGATGCCGTCCCACATCAGCTGGCGCCGATCGGCGAAGTTCTGCGGGGCGAGGGCGAAGTCGTTGGCGTGCCAGCCGGAGGCGAACGACAGCCCGACGCGACCGTTGGACAGGTTGTCGACCACCGACCAGTCCTCGGCGCAGCGGATCGGGTTGTGCAGGGGCAGCACGACGCTGCCGGCACGGATGCCGACGCGTGAGGTCACCGCAGCGACAGCAGCACCGGTGACCGCCGGGTTCGGGTACAGACCACCGAACTCGTGGAAGTGGCGCTCGGGCGTCCACACCGCAGTGAAGTCGTGCTCGTCGGCGAACCGCGCCCCGTCGAGCAACAGGCGGTAGCGATCGGTGCCCGTGCCGGCCGCATCTGCGGCGAAGTAGAACAGGCTGAAGTCCATCGGACGCACCGCGGCCGCGGCGGCACCCTGCCCGGTGCGCTGGTTCGAGAGCCGGCCCTCGTCCTCCTGCACGACCACGGCGAAGCCGCGGGTGAGCGTCCAGAACAGCTCGAGCACCGAGATGTCGAACGAGATGCTCGTCACGGCCAGCCACGTGCCGGGAGTCGGGTTGGCAGTGAACCCGACCGCGTCGTCCATCCCGGCAAAGAAGTTGACGACGTTGCGGTGCTCGATCATCACGCCCTTCGGGCGACCGGTGGAGCCCGAGGTGAAGATGACGTAGGCGAGGTTGCTGGGGCCCGGCCCGGCGTCGGCACGACGTTCGGCGGTTGCCAAGGCCAGCTCGTCGACGGCGACCACGTGCGGCACGGTTGCCGGCACGGAGCCGCGCAGGCGCGCCTGGGTCAGCACGACAGGGGCGTTGGCGTCCTCCAGCATCATCGCGATGCGCGAAGCCGGGTAGCCGGGATCGAGCGGCACGTAGGCGCCGCCCGCTTCGAGGATGCCGAGGAGCGCGACGACCATGTCGATCGAGCGGTCGATGAACACGCCGACGAGCACGTCGGGGCCGACGCCCAGCTCGCGCAGGTGCGCGGCGAGCGCAGACGCCTTGCCGGCGAGCTGGCGGTAGGTCAGCGACTGGTTGCGGAAGATGATCGCCGTGGCGTCGGGCGTGCGCTGCACCTGTGCGTGGAACAGGTCGGCGATGGTGGCCGCGCGATCGATCGACACGTCGGTGGCGTTCCACGCCGCCAGCAGCTCGAGCTCGGCGGCGGGCACGGTCGGAAGGTCGCGAACCGGTGCGTCGGTCGCGGCGACCATGCCGGCCAGGATCGCCTCGAGGAGTGAACGCACCCGCTCCATCGCCACGTCGTCGAACACGCGCAGGTCGTACGACAGCTTGAAGTGGATCTGCGGATCGGTGAACGCCAGCAGCGTCAGCGGGAAGTTGGTCTGGTCGTGCAGGTCGAACTCGCGGTGCTCGAACTCGCCGCCGATCATCCGCAACCGCGTCCCCTGATGCAGTTCGTTGACGACGACGATCGTGTCGAACAGGCCGACACCGCGACTGCCGACCGCTGCCTGGATCTCGGTCAGCGGCGTGTGCTCGTGGGCGCGCTTGTCCACCTGCTGACGGCGCACGGCGGCGAGGAGCTCGGCGACGGAAGCGTCGGGCTCGATGACGATGCGCACCGGCGGGGTGTTGATGAACAACCCCATCGTGCGGTCGCTGCCGGGGAGGCCGGATCGACGGCACCCGCGGGTGGATCCGAAGACGACGTCGGGCGAACCGGAGAACGACGACAGGACCAACGCCCATGCCGCCTCGACGATGACCGGCGGGTTGATCCGCAGTTCGGCAGCGGTTCGGTGGATCGCCTCGCTGAGCTCGGTGCCCAGCCGGAACCGCATCGCGCCGTAGCCGAGCTCGGCGTCGGTCAGCTTCTCGTGACGCTCGAGCGCCTTGAGTCGGTTCGGTTCGTCGAACCCGTCGAGCAGCTCGCGGTAGTAGTCGGCCGCCGCCTCGCGATCGGCGATCAGGTGGTCGTGCAACCAGAGGATGTGGTCGCGGTAGGGAAGGCGTTCCTCGACCGTCGCCTCGGTGCCGGCGCGCAGCGCGTCGTACTCGCGGAACGCTTCCTCGACGGCCCACACGACGCTCGTGTCGAGCAGCGAGTGGTGGTAGGTGAAGACGAACCGGTGCTCGGTCGCGGCGAGACGGAACAGGGTCAGGTGCCACAGCGGCGCGGCGTCGAGCTCGAACCCCGTCCGACGGTCCTCGGACATGAACGCGCGGAACGTCGCGTCCTGCTGATCCGGGGTGAGCTGCTGGAGGTCGTGGACCGCGACGGTCGCAGCGACGTGGTCGAGCACCTCTTGCTCGGGTGCGTCGACACCGGCCCAGCGGAACCTCGTCCGCATGATCGGGTGCCGATCGGCGACTCGCTGCCAGGCCGCGGTGAGCAGTTCGACATCGACCGCCTCGTGCAGCTCGCCGACCATCTGCTCGATGTCGACGCCGACGTTGCTGCCCTCCAGCCGGTGGAACAACATGCCCTGTTGCAGAGGCGACAGCGGGTACGAGTCGATGACCGCTCCCTCGGACATCCGCCGAACGGTACCATCTGCCCTGTTCAACCCAACGGGGGGAAGAAAATTTGGGGAGCGCGTCGGTGGTGCCGATACACCTTCCCGAGGCAGGCGACTGATGGGCACAGAGGACAACTACGACGGGCGCATCGCCGTCATCGGGATGGCGGGGCGGTTCCCAGGATCGCCCGACATCGGCGCGTTCTGGGAGCACCTTCGCGACGGTGTGGAAGCGGTCCAGTTCTTCTCCGAAGACGAGCTGATCGCCGCCGGCGAGTCGTTGGACAACATCCGCGATCCGGCCTACGTGCCGGCCTCGGCGCCCCTGGACGACATCGATCTGTTCGATGCCGGCTTCTTCGGGATGAGCCCGCGCGACGCCGCGGTCTTCGACCCGCAGCACCGGCTCTTCCTCGAGTCGGCGTGGCAGGCGTTCGAGCACGCCGGCTACGTCGGCGAGCAGGTGGACGGATCGGTCGCGGTCTTCGCCTCGTGCGGGCTGAGCGAGTACATGTTCAAGAACGTGCTCGCCAACGAGCAGGTGGCGACGTCGATCGGGGAGTGGCTGGTGCGCCACACCGGCAACGACACCAACTTCCTCGCGACGCGCGTCAGCTACGAGCTCAACCTGCGCGGGCCGAGCATGAACGTGCAGACGGCGTGCAGCTCCACCCTCGTCGCCATCCACCTCGCCTGCCAGAGCCTGCTCAGCGGCGAGTGCGACATGGCCCTCGCCGGTGGTGCGGTCGTGGCACCGGTCCAGCGGCGTGGCTACTTCTACAAGGAGGGCGAGATCCTCTCGCCCGACGGGCACTGCCGCGCGTTCGACGAGAAGTCGGCCGGCACCATCATCTCCAGCGCGGTCGGCTGCGTGCTGCTGAAGCCGCTCGACGCGGCGATCGCCGACGGCGACAACGTGCTCGCGGTCATCCGCGGATCGGCGATCAACAACGACGGCAACGAGAAGGTCGGCTACCTCGCCCCGAGCGTCCCCGGCCAGTCGCGCGTCGTCGCCGAAGCGCTGGCCGTGGCCGATGTCGACGCCCGAGACGTGACCTACGTCGAGGCGCACGGCACCGGCACCCTGATCGGCGATCCGATCGAGATCGCCGGGATCACACAGGCCTACCGGCAGAGCACCGAGGACACCCAGTACTGCGGGATCGGGTCGCTGAAGTCGAACATCGGGCACACCGGTGAAGCGGCCGGCGTCGCCGCGTTCATCAAGACGGTGCTCGCCCTGCAGCACCGCCAGCTGCCGCCCAGCCTCCACTACCAGTCGCCGAACCCGCAGGCCGACTTCCCGCACAGCCCGTTCTTCGTCAACGCCGCGCTGCGAGCGTGGGAGCCGGGCCCGAGCGGCACGCGGATCGCCGGCATCACCGGGCTCGGTGCCGGCGGCACCAACGCGCACGTGATCATCGAGGAGCCGCCGCCGCCCGCGGAGGCGTCGACGCCCGGCCGCGAGCTGCAGCTGATCACCCTGTCGGCGCGCAGCATCGAGTCGGTCGATCAGGCCGGCGCCGCGCTGGCCGCGCACCTGCGGGCCAACCCGACGATCGACCTGGCCGACGTCGCCTACACGCGGCTGGTCGGCCGGAAGCACTTCGACGTTCGCCGTGCCGTGGTGGCCTCGTCACCGATCGAGGCAGCGCAGCGACTGGAGTCGGGCGATCCGAAGACGGTGTCCACGCACGTCGGCACGAGCAGCACCCCGTCGATCGTCTTCCTGATGCCGGGCGGCGGCGCGCAGTACGCCGGCATGGGTCGCGACCTCTACGAGAGCGAAGCCGTGTACCGCGACGCCATCGATCGGTGCTGTGCCGTGGCCCAGCCACTGATCGGCTCGGATCTGCGCACGTTGCTCTTCCCGACGGGCGACGTCGAGGAGGCGAGCAGGGACCTCGAACGGCCCTCGGTGGCGCTCCCTGCGCTGTTCGCCACCGAGTACGCGATGGCGATGCTGCTCGAGTCGTGGGGTGTCTCGCCCGACGCGATGATCGGCCACAGTGCCGGCGAGTACGTCGCCGCCTGCCTCGGCGGGGTCATCACGATGGAGGAGGGCATCGCCCTCGTCGCCACTCGCGGCCGCCTGTTCGAGACGCTCCCGCCCGGCGGGATGCTGAGCATCACGCTCGGCGAGGACGAGGCCCGTGCGATGCTCATCAGCGGGCTGAGCATCGCCGCGGTCAACGCCGCCGATCTGTGCGTGGTGTCGGGGCCGCAGCCACTCATCGACGAGATGGAGGCGAAGTTCACGGCGGCCGACGTCGACTCGATGCGCGTGCACATCAACGTTGCCGCGCACTCGTCGATGCTGGAGCCGATCCTCGCCGAGTTCGGTGCCTTCTGCCGCACGATCGGCTTCCGTGCCCCCACGAAGCCGTACGTCTCCAACCTCACCGGCACATGGATCACCGCTGACCAGGCGACCGACCCCGACTACTGGGTGCGTCACCTGCGCGAGGCGGTTCGCTTCAGCGACGGCATGGCCACCATCATGAGCGACCCGAACCGGGTCCTCGTCGAGATCGGGCCCGGGCGCACGCTGGCCAGCTTCGCCCGCATGGCGGCTCCGTCATCCGTGGTGATCACGCCGACGATGCGTCACCCGCGCGAGGACTTCTCCGACGTCGCCTTCGCGCTGGGCGCCGTCGGCAAGGTCTACACGTCCGGGGTGAGCCTCGACCCCGAGGCACTGCACCGCGACGAGGTCCGTCACCGGATCGAGCTGCCGACCTACTCGTTCGAGCGCCAGCGGTTCTGGGTCGACCCGGATCCGGTCGGCGTCCGCTCGTCGCGGTCGGGTCCGTTGCGCAAGAAGCCGGACGTGGCCGACTGGTTCTCTGCGCCGTCGTGGCGCCGCTCCGCATCGCCGCCGGCCTCCGTGCTCTCCGAGCCGCACACGTGGATGATCATCGACGACGGCGAGCCGTTGGCGGCGCGCATGATCGATCGGCTGCGCTCGCGTGGGCACCGCGTCATCCGCGTCGGGTTCGGTGAGGGGTTCGAGGGCTTCGACGACGAGTACATCGTCAACACCGAGCACGGCGGCGACTTCATCGAGGTGCTCGAGAGCCTTCGGCTACGCGACGTCACCGTGGACCGGATCGTGCACATGACCGCGCTCGGGCGTGGTCGCAAGATCGGTCGCGGTCGCCGCCCGGACCTGGTGCCGACGTTGGAGGCCTCGGTCGATCGCGATCTCGGCAGCCTCCTCGAACTGGCGACTGGACTCGTCGTGCACGCGGTGGAGTCGCGGCTGATCGTGATCACGAGCGACGTGCACGTCGTCGGCAGTGGCGAGCGGACGGTCCGACCGGAGCGCGCGCTGCTGCACGGCGCCTGCCGCGTCGTGCCTCGAGAGCTCGGCCACATCTCCTCGATGACGATCGATCTCGACGAGCAGGCGCTCGCTGGCGGCGACGCGCTCGTCGACCGGCTGCTGGCCGATCTCGCTGCTCCGACGTCGGACGACGCGGGATCCGCAGATGGTGTCGTCGCCTACCGCGGCATGGAGCGTTGGGTGCGCAGGTTCGACCCGGTGGTGATCGGTCCGACCGACGCCTCGCCCTGGGTCGATGGCGGCACGTACGTCATCACCGGCGGCCTCGGTGGCATCGGCCTCTCGGTGGCCGAGCAGATCGCCCGTTCGGCGAAGCGCGCCCGACTGGTGCTCCTCGGCCGCAGTGCCGTGCCGAATCACGGTCCGAGCGTGGACGCGGCTCGGCTCGACGCGGGTTCGCGCCAGAAGGTCGAGGCGCTGCGACGGCTCGAAGCGCTCGGCGCGGAGGTCATGGCCGTCAGCGTGGACATCACCGACGCGGTGCGGATGGCGGCCGTGATGGAGTCGGTGCGCACCCGGTTCGGGAAGGTCACCGGCGTCATCCACTCGGCGGGCGTCCTCGACGACCAGCTCATCGCGATGCGCCCGCGCCTGCCGATGTCCGACGTGATCTCGGTGAAGGCCAAGGGCGTCCTCGTCATCGATCAGCTCTTGGCGAAGTCGCCGCCCGAACTGATCCTCCTGTTCTCGTCGGTCAGCTCGATCATCGGCCTGCCGGGCCAGGTGGACTACACCGCGGCCAACGCGTTCCTCGACTCCTACGCCGGGATGAAGAACGTCGAGGGCGTCAGCCGCGCGGTCGTCGTCAACTGGAGCGCGTGGCAGTCGGTCGGCATGGCGGTCGGCGCGGCGCACGCCGAAGCCGTACGACATACGCCCGCCGCCGAACTGGCGCCGGATCCGGCGCGACTGATCGACCACGTCGACGATCGCGGCAACGTCGTGTCGATGTCGACTGCGTTCTCGCGGAGCACCCACTGGGTGATCGGTGAGCACCAGGTGGACGGCGGCGACACGCTGCTGCCCGGCACCGGCTACGTCGAACTGATGCGCCAGGCCGGCCGGCACCTCGCCGGGTCGGGCACCGTGGAGCTGACCGACCTCGTCTTCCTCCGGCCGTTCTTCGTCGGGGCCGACGAGGTGCGCACGCTGACGGTGCAGCTGGATCGCAGCGACGGATCGGTCGTCGTCTACAGCGACGACGCCCAGTCGCCACACGCCACCGGCAACGTCGCGCTCCGATCGGACGTCGTCGCCAAGCACGTCGACATCGACGAGGTGCGGGCACGGTGCCGGCAGCTCGTCGAGGAATTCGACGGCTTCTCGGCGCAGCCGTTCATGGACTTCGGTGCGCACTGGGGCAACCTGCGGCGCGTCGAGTACGGCGTCGACGAAGCGGTGATCACAACGATCCTTCCCGACGAGTACGTCGGCGAGCTCGACTCGCTGTGGCTCCATCCAGCTGTGCTCGACATGGCGATCGGCAGTGCACAGGCGATCATCCCGTCGTTCGATCAGGCGAGCACGTTCTACGTGCCGTTCGGCTACGGGCGGATCGTGGCCCGCGGCCCGATCCCCGCTACAGCCTTCAGCCACGTCCGCATCCGCCCCGGCCGGACGCAGGACATCGCCGTGTTCGACATCGGCATCTGCGACGAGCAGGGCAACGAGGTGATCTCCGTCGACGGCTTCACGATGCGGCGCATCGAGGCGGACAGCGCGTTCCGTGCCGGGCGCGCCGACGAGCTCGCCGCGCCGCAGCGGTCCACCGCTCCGGTGCAGGCCGCCGTTCGCGAGGGCATCTTCCCCGAGGAGGGCGTCGACGCGCTCGATCGTCTGCTCACCGCCGGCGTCGGCGGGCAGGTCGTGGTGTGCTCGGTCGACCTCGACCGGTGGATCCAGCAGGTCGACTCCGAGGCGCGATCCGATGCCGACGACGCCGACCTCGCCGGTCCGCAGTTTGCTCGGCCGAACCTGCGCGCCGAGTTCGCCGAACCGGCGACGGCGATCGAGCGCGAGCTGGCCACGATGTGGGGCGAGCTGCTCGGCATCAGCCAGGTCGGCCGCGACGACGACTTCTTCGAGCTCGGCGGGCAGTCGCTCGTCGCCGTTCGCCTGTTCGCTCGCCTGCGTCGTCGGTTCTCGTTCGAGATGCCGCTGTCGACGTTGTTCGAAGCGCCGACCATCGCCCTGCTTGCCGGGCTGATCGGCGACCCGGAGACCGACGGCGCGATCGATGGCTCGACGGACGCCGCTGCGTCGACAGAACCGCCCGAACGTCATCGCTTCCTCGTGCCGATGCACGGCGCCCGCGGCGGCAGCGAGCCGCCGCTGTTCATCGTGCACGGCATGTTCGGCAACGTCGTCAACTTCCGCTTCCTGGCCAGCGAGCTCGCCGGGGGGCGCAAGGTCTACGGGATCCAAGCCAAGGGCCTCTACGGCGGCGAGGTGGCGCACTCGCGCATCGACGATGCCGCCGACGACTACCTCGCCGAAGTGCGCCAGGTGCAGCCGAACGGTCCGTACTGCTTCGCCGGCTACTCGGGCGGCGGGCTCACCGCGATCGAGATGGCGCGGCGGATGCGCGCCGCGGGTGAGGTCGTTGCCGACGTCATCCTCCTCGACACGTGGGCGCCCACGCCGAACGGGATGACCTTGATCGATCGTGTGCGGATGCAGCTCGGCATCGCTCGATCGCGCGGCTCCGGCTACCTGCGCGAGTGGGTCACGGCGAAGATCAAGTACGAGCGCGAGCGGCGCAAGCCGGTCGATCCCGTCGTGGCCGCGCGTCGTCAATCGATGCACAACGACACGGTCGCCGCCGGCTTCTTCGCCGCGTCTGCCGCGTATCAGGTGAGCTTCTACGACGGTGGCATGGCCCTGTTCCGCCCGTCACCGCCGGAGACGTTCGCCATCGGCAAGGGCCGGCGGATCGACGCCCACCACCGGATCATCGACGAGGGCAACGGATGGGGTCCGTACTGCGCTCGTCTCAAGGTGTTCGAGGTCGCCGGCGATCACGCGACGATGATCGAACCGCCGAACGTCGCCGCGCTGGCGTCCTTCATCGACGACGTCCTGCGGGCGTCAAGCACCTGATCGGTCGAGCGCCGGCCCGGTCAGCTCGAGGCCGGGCAGCGAGCCGTCGGCGCGCCACTCCTCGAGCAGCTTGATGAACGCGATCGAACCGCCGCCGTACGACGCGTTGCGCAGGCTGCGATCGCCGGGCTTGCCCTCGTTGTTGTAGTAGCCGGGGGTGCACGACTCGAGGAACTGCATGTTCACCTGCGCGAGCGACAGGATCGTCTGCACCCATGCGTCCTCGGCCTCCTGGCTGACCTCGACGACCTCGACGCCGTTGTCCAGCGCGTGGCGCAGGATGTAGGCGAGGTGGCGGCTCTGCACGTCGAGCATGTGCGGGAAGTTCACGGTGAAGCCCGACTGGGTGAGGCTGAAGATGAAGCAGTTCGGGAAGCCGCGCGTGTGCATGCCGTGCAACGTCGATGCGCCGTCGGCCCACTTCTCCGACAACGTGATGCCGTCGCGGCCGTGCACGTCGTAGCCGGCGCGGCGGGTGTAGTCGGTGCCGACCTCGAACCCGGTGGCGAAGATCAGGCAGTCGACCTCGTAGGTCTGCTCGCCGTCCGGTCCGTCGACCACCACGCCCGTCTCCGTCAGCCGCTTCACGCCGCGACCCTGCGTGTCGACCAGCGTCACGTTCGGCCGGTTGTACGTGTCGAGGTACTCGTCGTGGAAGCACGGGCGCTTGCAGAACTGGCGGTAGTACGGCTTCAGCGCCTCGGCGGTCGACGGGTCGCCGACGATGGTGTCCACCCTCGACCGGATCTGCTCCATCTTCTCGAAGTCGGCCATCTCCATCGTCCGCGCCAGGTTCTCCGGGCTGACGGCTTCCAACCCGTCGCGGCGCACGAGCAGCAGCAGCTTGCCGATGATGTCGGTCCAGCCGTCACCGACGAGGTCCTCCGGCTCGAAGCCGCCGGAGACGAGCGTGTTGAAGTTGTTCATCCGGTGCTGCTGCCACCCGGGCTGCAGACCGGCGGCCCAGTCGGGGTCGGTCGGTCGGTTGTCGCGCACGTCGATCGACGACGGGGTGCGCTGGAACACGAACAGCTGATCCGCTGCCTCGCCGAGGTGCGGGATGCACTGCACCGCGGTGGCGCCGGTGCCGATGATGCCGACGCGCTTGCCGCGCAGCCCGGTCAGTCCGCCATCGGAGTCGCCGCCCGTGTAGTCGTAGTCCCAGCGGCTGGTGTGGAAGGTGTGGCCGCGGAACGAGTCGATGCCCTCGATCGCCGGCAGCTTCGGGCGATGCAGGGGCCCGTTGGCCATCGCCACGAAGCGGGCGCGGATGGCGTCGCCGCGGTTGGTCCCGATGATCCACCGCGACGACTCGTCGTCCCACTGCATCGAGGTGACCTCGGTCTGGAAGCAGGCGTTGCGGTAGAGGTCGAAGTGCTCACCGATCGCCTTGCTGTGGGCGAGGATCTCCGGCGCGTGGGTGTACTTCTCCTTCGGGACGTAGCCCAGCTCCTCCAGCAACGGGAGGTAGATGTACGACTCCACGTCGCACATCGCCCCGGGGTAGCGGTTCCAGTACCACGTGCCGCCGAAGTCGCCGCCCTTCTCGATGATGCGGATGTCCTCGATGCCGGCCTCGCGTAGCCGCGCCCCGGCGAGCAGGCCGCCGAAGCCGCCACCGATGACGACCACGTCGACCTCGTCGGTCAACGGCTCGCGCTCGATCGGGGCGACGTACGGGTCGGCGAGGTAGCGCGCGTACTCGCCGGCCATCTCCTGGTACTGCTCGTTGCCGTCGGAGCGCAGCCGCTTGTCGCGCTCGGCTCGATACCGATCGCGCAGCGCGTCCGGGTCGAAGTCCGCCGTTGTCGTTGCCTCGGTCATGGCCGAGTTCTTAGTCGGGCGAGAACGCGCTGCCCGAGGCGAGCGTCAGGCGACGGAGAAGAGGTCGATGACGAGGACGAGGTCGACGGCCGCGGGCAGGCCGAGCTCGGGGCTGCCGTCCGGACCGAACGCCTTCTCGAACGGCAGCGTGATCTGGCGGCGGCCACCGACCTTCATGCCGGTGACGCCCTCCTCGATGCCGGCCAGGACCTCCGAGCTGCCGAGCGTGAACTCGATGGGGCTGCCGGTGGTCCACGTCGAGTCGATCTTCTCGCCCGTGTCGGCGCGGTAGGCGATCAGCTGGATCGAGACGGTCGTGCCCGCCGCTGCCTCGGCGCCATCGCCGGCGATGAGGTCGACGATGACCGTCTCGGGCACGTTCGCGCTCGGGGCGATGCTGACGACCGGCTCGTCGGGCAGGTCGACGCCCGGGGTGACCGAGACGATGTCGATGACGAACGTCAGCGCGTCACCTGCCTTGATGACGTCGCCGCGGGGTGAGTCGCCGTAGGCCAGGTCGGCGGGGATGTCGAGCTGGCGGCGGCCGCCGGCCTGGGCTCCGATGAGGCCCTGGTCCCAGCCGGCGATGACGCTGCCCCGGCCGAGCGTGACCGGGAACGTCTCGCCGCTGGTGAAGTTCTCGTCGAACTGCGTGCCGTCCTCGCTGCGCACGCCGACGTAGCGCACCTCGACGATGTCGCCGTTCTCGGCCTCCGGCCCGGTGCCCTTCGTCAGATCGGTGACGACCAGTTCGGTCGGCAACGAGCTCGGGAGCTCGACCTCGGGGAGCGCGACCGCACCGGCCACCGTGGTGGTCGGCGCTCCGGCCGTGGTGGTGGAGTCGGCTCCGGACTTGGTGTCATCGCCGCAGGCAGCGAGGGTGATGGCGGCGACGAGCAGGGTGGGAGCGAGCGCGCGAAGGCGGGGGAGGCGGTTGCGGGGCACCCCGAAACGCTATCGGTCGGGGCTGTCGAGGTGTCGTCGCAGCCAGGGCTGCTCGGCGACCGCCATCGGCGTGCTCGGGGGTCCCTGCACGAACGGCCACAGCTCCTCGGCGATGCGACGGTAGTTGCCGCGCGCTTCGAGCTCACCGAGCAGCGCGTAGAGGCCGAGGTTGATCCGTTGGATGAACACGAAGGCGCGCGGCACCGTGGCGTACTGCGAGATCGGGCTGCTGCGATCGAACGTGTGGCGCACGATGCGCGACGCGTACTCGCCGCTCCAGGTGACCTCGCGGTCGTCGCGCACCGATTCGTAGAACTGGCTGAAGTACTCGCCGACGTCGGCGTCGTCGGCGGGTGCGCCGCGCCGGAGCATGCCGGCGTCTTCGAGGATGTGCCGGAAGGCGGTGGCGTCGTGATCGAACGCGGCTGCCTTGACCATCGCCACGAACGTCGCCAGCTCGCCTTCGCTGAAGTGCTTGACGAGACCGAAGTCGAGGAACGTCACCTTGCCGTCACCGTGGAACAGGTAGTTGCCGGGGTGCGGGTCGCCGTTGAAGGCGTGCATGCCGTAGAGGCTGCGGAACACGAAGCGGAACAGGCACTCGCCGACGAGGTCGCGCTGGTCCTGCGGCCAGGTGAGCATCTCCTGCCAGGTCGACCCGTTGACGAGCTCGGTGGTCAGCACGCGCCGGGTGGAGAACGTCGGCAGGACCTCGGGCACGTTGATGAACGGGTGGTCGGCGTAGTGCTCGTGGAAGCGCTGCTGGTTCGCCGCCTCCAACGAGTAGTCGAGCTCGTCGACCAAACGGGCCTTGATCTCGGCGACCATCTCCGCCGGGTCGAGGCCGCCGAAGCCCTGCTTGAGCACCGTGCCGAGCAGCTCGGCGCTGCGCAGGTCGGCCTCGATCGCCTCGCCGACGCCGGGGTACTGCACCTTCACCGCAACAGCTCGCTCGCGCCCTGTCGCCGGATCGACGACGATCGCCTTGTGCACCTGGCCGATGCTGGCCGAGGCGATCGGGCGCGGATCCCACTCGACGAACAGCTGCTCGGGCGGCGCGCCGAGCTCGCGCTCGATCACCTCTGCCGCCAGCTCCGCGCTCATCGGCGGAGCGTTCGTCTGCAGCTCCGCCAGCGCGGCGCGCAGTGGCGCGGGCAGTCCTTCGTCGACGTAGCTGGCCATCTGGCCGAGCTTCATCAGGGCGCCCTTCATGTTGCCGAGCCGCTCGGTGACGGCTGCCGCGGTGCGCAGCTCGCGTTCGTGGTCGAGCTCGACTCGCCGTTCGGTGGAGGCGAACGCCTTGCGTGCCGCCGTGGATGCGTAGTCGGCGCCGACCCGCGCGCCGAGCCCGGCGAGCTGGCGGTTGCGCTTCACCCATCCGCTGCGCGACGCGCGCAGCGCAACGGCGCCCGCGCCGACGAGCGCGGCTGCCGCGACCAGGCGGCGAACCCTCACGTGGCGCTGCGCTCGACGACCGAGGCGACGGCGCGTTGCAGCGTCGGCACGAACCGGTCGGCGAGGCTGACCACCGAGTCGTGGTCGCCGTCGATGCGGAACGCCTCGGCCTGCGGGATGCTCTGGAACAGCCGCATCTGGCGGCGCACCGGCACGATCCGGTCGCGCATCGTGATGACCACCGAGGTCGGCACGTCGACGTCGCTGATCCACTCGCGCGACGAGAAGTTGCCGATCGCCCGTCCCGCTTCGAGCACCGACCGCCAGTCGTGCTTGGCCGCTTCGCTCAGCGCCCACGGCTCCCACGCCTCCGCCTTGCGCTGCAGGTAGAACTGGTGCGTCAGCCAGCGGCGAGCCTGCGCCGGGGTGAGACGGGCCAGCGCGGCGAGACCGGTGAGGCCGAGGAAGCCGAGCCGCTCTTCGCGAGATCCGGAGAAGTAGCCGGACGTCGCGCACAACACGAGGCCACGCACGCGGTCGTGGTGCTGCTTCCACACGAGCTGGGCGACCGGCCCACCCATCGAGTAGCCGACGGGGATGAACTGGTCGATGCCGAGCGCGTCACACACCGCGACGGCATCGTCGGCGCAGTCCTCCAGGCGGAAGGTGCGACGCGAGCGGATGCCGCGGCCGTGACCGCGGTGATCGAGGGCGACGACGCGGTAGTGCAGCGCCAGCGGCTCGTAGCACTTGAACCAGTTGAGGTCGGCGGTGGCCGTCCAGCCGTGGAGCAGCAGCACCGTGGGCGCGTGCAGCGGGCCGTCGAGCGTGCGCACGAACGTGGTGCCGCGGCCGGGCAGCTCCAGCGGGCCACCCGGGGGCAGCGGCGGGACGACGATCTCGGCCGGCGCCTCGGGTGCGTCGTCGGTCGCGGTCGCGCTGTCGCGTGCCATCAACGGTCGCCCACGGCTAGGCGGTCTCCACGGCGAGGACCTTGACCTTGAGCATGCCGTTCGGCGCCTGGTACTCGACCCACGCACCGGGCCCGTGGCCGAGCAGCGCTGCCCCGAGCGGGGAGACCGGGCTCATCACGTCGATGTCGCCGGTCTTCTCCTCCATGTGCCCGATCAGGTAGCGCTCGGCCATGTCGTCGTCGTCGCCGTCGTAGACGATGGTGACGATGCTGCCCGCGGCGACCTTCCCATCATCGCCCACCTCGATGATCTCGGCGTTCTCGACGAGGTGCTCGAGCTCGCGGATGCGGCCCTCCATGTGGCCCTGCTCGTCCTTGGCCGCGTGGTAGTCACCGTTCTCGCTGAGGTCGCCCATCAGCCGTGCGGTCTCGATCTTCTGGGCCACTTCGATGCGACCGCGGGTGGTGAGGTCCTCGTACTCCGCCTTGATGCGCTCGTACGCCGAACGTGACAGCTGGGGCGTTGCCATAGGCAGGACAGGGTAGCTGTGCCCCTCGGTCGTGACGCGGCGAGAGGCATTCGGCATCAGCCGATCTCGGTCCCTAGCATCCTGCTCATGGCACATCGGATTGCAGTGATCGGCGGCGACGGCATCGGCCCGGAGGTCACCGCTGAGGCGGTGAAGGTGGTGCGCGCCGCAGGCGTCGACATCGAGACCACGGACTTCGATCTCGGCGGGGCGCGCTACCTGCGCGACGGCGAGATCCTCAGCGACGGCGTGCTCGACGAGCTGCGCGGCTTCGACGCGATCCTGCTCGGCGCGGTCGGCACGCCGGAGGTGCCGCCGGGGGTGATCGAGCGCGGGCTGCTGTTGAAGATGCGCTTCGAGCTCGACCTGTACGTCAACCAGCGCCCGTTCATCGGCACCGCGCCGGGACACACCGAGCCCCACGACTTCGTCGTCATCCGCGAGAACACCGAGGGCCCGTACGTGGGGGAGGGCGGGGTGCTGCGCAAGGGCACGCCGCACGAGGTGGCCACGCAGGGGTCGGTGAACACGCGCATGGGTGCCGAGCGGGCGATCCGCTACGCCTTCGAGCTGGCGGTGAAGCGCGACGGCCGCAAGCACGTGACGCTGGTGCACAAGACGAACGTGCTGACGTTCGCCGGCGATCTGTGGCAGCGGGCGTTCAACGACGTCGCTGCCGAGTACTCGGGCGTCGGCACGGCGTACAACCACGTCGACGCGGCGTGCATCTACTTCGTCCAGGACCCGCATCGCTACGACGTGGTGGTCACCGACAACCTGTTCGGCGACATCCTCACCGATCTCGGCGGCGCGGTCAGCGGCGGCATCGGGCTGGCCTCATCGGCCAACCTCAACCCGGCGCGCACCGGCCCGTCGATGTTCGAGCCGGTGCACGGTTCGGCGCCCGACATCGTCGGCACCGGCAAGGCCAACCCGACGGCGGCCGTGCTGAGTGCCGCGCTGATGCTCGACTTCCTCGGCGAGGGTGCCGCTGCCGACCGCATCCGCACCGCCTGCGACCAGGCGGGTACCGGGACCACCAGCGAGATCGGTTCACAAATCGCCGCCGCCGTGGCAGGCTGAGCGATCGTTCAACTGCACCGTGCAAGCAACGGTGCGCGAAGCAGAGGGGACCACGGCGATGCCGATCCAAACCACGCCCAAGATCTGGATGAACGGCAGCCTGGTGGACTGGGACAAGGCCCAGATCCACGTGCTGACGCACACCCTCCACTACGGCACGGGCGTGTTCGAGGGCATCCGCGCCTACGAGACCGACGAGGGCCCGGCCGTGTTCCGCCTCACCGAGCACATCGAGCGCCTGCACAACTCGGCGAAGATCGTCGGGATGGAGATCCCGTACTCCGTCGAGGAGCTGGTCGAGGCGACCAAGGCAACGGTGGCCTCCACCGGCCTGCCGGGTTGCTACGTGCGGCCGATCGCCTACTACGGCTACGGCGAGATGGGACTCAACACGTTGCCGTGCAGCGTCGACGTGGCCATCGCCTGCTGGCCGTGGGGCGCCTACCTCGGTGACGACGCGGTGGAGAAGGGCGTGCGGATGAAGATCTCCTCGTGGACCCGCCACGACCACAACACGATGCCGCCGGCGTCGAAGACCACCGGCAACTACGTCAACTCGTCGCTCGCCAAGGTCGAGGCGCTGAAGGCCGGCTACGACGAAGCGATCATGCTGGCGCCGAACGGCCTCGTCGCCGAGTGCACCGGGGAGAACATCTTCGTGGCTCGCAACGGGATCCTGATCACCCCGCCGATCTCGGCAGGCGCGCTGGAGGGCATCACCCAGAACTCGGTGATGACCATCGCTCGCGACCTCGGCTTCGACGTGCGCGTGGACAACCTGGCCCGCAGCGACCTGTACATCGCCGAGGAGATCCTCGTGTGCGGCACCGCCGCCGAGGTCAGCTCGGTGAACTCGGTCGACGATCGCTCGGTGCCGTGCCCCGGCCCGATGACCAAGGCCATCGCCGAGGTCTACGCCCGCACCGTGCGCGGCAAGGAAGACAAGTACAAGGACTGGCTCGAGCTCGCCGTCTGACCCACCGGGTCCGATTCGCCGCTCGACGTTCGTGAGTTTCAGGTACCGCAGGAGTGCCCGAAACTCACGGACCAATCCATTCGTGAGTTTTAAGTGCCCCACGGGTGCTCGAAACTCACGGATGACATCCGGGGCGAAAAAGTGAAGCGCCCCAGGGCGCAGCCAGCCGAGGCCGGCGCCCCCTGGGGCGACTCCGTGTCGGGGTGATCCACCACTGGTCGATCTCCTGGCGTTAGCCTCTCGTTCGACCAATGTCATCGCCCGTCAGCGCAAGCGCTGGCGGGCGATCCCGTTTTCGGCTCGGCTCTCCGGTTGCCCGGCTTGCCTCCCCGAACGGTGCCACCCGGTCTCCCGGTTGCCCGGTTCCGTTGCAACACCATGCTCGTTCCACTGCCCCGGTTGCCCGGAACAACTTCCCTCGCTTCAGTCAGCTCGCATCGTCGGCGTTGCCGCTTCCGGCGCTCCCTGACCACCGACCTTCCCGAAGGACTGCCGGCTGGGCGGATCGCTCCCCTTACCAAACCCGCTTCCGCCTCGTGAACCCGGTTGGCCCTCCACTCCCTGCCGCCGCCCCTTCCAGTTCGCTTGCTCGGCCTTGCGGCTTCGCTGCGCTTCCTTCGTGACGCCGGCGCTTCGTGGCACCGTTCCTCGGGTTCCGGTTGGCATGCGCTGTCCGGTGTGATTGACACATTGCCTGGGCCGTAAAGCCTGGTCAAGAGGCTTTTTTCGTACCCACAGGGTTATCCCCGCACATCCTTGACTTTCCCCAGAACTTTCTCGTTCATCCACTGTTCACACACAAGTTGTGCACAGGCAGTTCGCAGTCAGGGCTTGGGATGAGCCTCGAGGAAGTCGAAGACCGTCGACGCGAACGTCGGCGCCAGCACCGGGACGTGGGTGCCGCCGGGGATCGTCAGCAGCTCGACGTCGATGCCCGCTGGGCAGCCGGAGAACGTCGACGGAACCGCCTCAGCGCCGGCGATGGACTCGACGATGTCGACCTGAGCGATGCCGACGGTCGGCTGTGCGTCGCAGCCGTTGAGCGCGGCCCAGTCGGCGACCGTCGTCGCCGCTCCGGGGTAGGTGGCGCCGTTCGGCTGCGTGCCGCCGAGGTAGTTGATGACCTGGTCGGCGTCGCCGTGGATGTGCAGGACGCTGACCGGTTCCGAGGCGGCGCAAGCCGATGGGTCCGCCGTGTTCGCGCCGGCGAGGTCGACGACGGCGGCGATCGTCGCCGCGTGGTCGCACGCCATCCGGTACGACATGAACCCACCGTTCGAGTGGCCGACCAGGAAGATGCGCTTCGGGTCGACGTTGTACGTCCGTTCGATCTCCTCGATCACGCGGATGAGGTACGTGCTGTCATCGACCGTCGGGTCGAAGAAGTCGCAGCAGGCCGGCGTGGCGTTCCAGAAGCGGTTGCCGAGGCGATCGACGAGCCCGTCGGGGTGCACGTACAAGAACCCGCGCGCCTCGGCCTCGGGCTGCAGGCGGAAGTACACCTCCTGCAGCGCGCCGCTCGCGGTGTACCCGTGCAGCAGCACGACCAGTGGCGTCGCCGTGGAGCCGTCGTAGCCCGACGGCGCGATCACCTCGTACGGCCGAGCCGGATCGGGTGCGACGATCGTCGTGGTCGTCGTGGTCGTCGTGGTCGTCGTGGTCGTCGTGGTCGTCGTGGTCGTCGTGGTCGTCGTGGTCGTCGTGGTCGTCGTGGTCGATGTGGTCGATGTGGTCGATGTGGTCGACGTGGTCGTGGCCGGCGGTGCCGTGGTCGTCGTTGCGGCTTCGTTGCCCGAGCTGCACGCGGCGAGCAGCAGCGCCAGCGCGATCAGGTGGGGAGCGGTTCGGTGTCGCACGGCAAAAGGGTACGCGCCCGGCCTCCGGCGTTGACGTCCGGGGATCCAGCGGCTTGAATGGCCGACGTGATCCGTCCCGCGCTCGCCGCCAACGCCATCATCATCATTTGCTAGCGCACGTCGGCCCATGCCGATGTGCGCTTCGAGCCGCCCTCTGGGGCGGCTCTTTCATTTCTCCGGCCAACACGATTGCTCCATGAGGAACCACCATGAACGAGTCAGTTGAAGTCTTCGACACCACCCTGCGCGACGGCCTCCAAGTGGAGGGCGTGTCGGCCACGGTCGACGACAAACTGCGCATCGCCGAGCAGCTCGACTACCTCGGCGTGCACTTCATCGAAGGTGGCTGGCCGGGCGCCAACCCGAAGGACATCGAGTTCTTCGCCCGGGCTGCGACCGAGCTGCAGCTGTCGACGTCGACGATGGTCGCCTTCGGCAGCACCCGCCGCCCGAAGGGCAAGGTGGACGACGACGCCACGCTGCGCAACCTGCTCGACGCCAACACCTCAGCGGTGTGCATCGTCGCCAAGAGCTGGGACTACCACGTGCTCAACGCGCTGCAGACGACGCTCGACGAGGGCGAGGCGATGATCGCCGACTCGGTCGCCTTCCTCGCCGCCCACGGCCGACAGGTGATGGTCGACATGGAGCACTTCTTCGACGGCTTCAAGCACAACCCCGAGTTCGCCCTGCGGGCGCTGGAGGCAGCCGTCGTGAAGGGCGCCACGCACGTCGTGCTGTGCGACACCAACGGCGGCTCGCTGCCGTTCGAGGTCGAGTCGATCGTCACCGACGTGCACCGTCACGTCGGCAACGACGTCATCATCGGCATCCACTGCCACGACGACACCGGGTGCGCGGTGGCCAACTCGATGGCTGCGGTGCGCGCCGGCGCGCGCCACGTGCAGGGCACGCTCAACGGGCTCGGCGAGCGCACCGGCAACTGCAACCTGACGACGGTGATCCCCAACCTGCAGCTGAAGCTCGGCATGCCGTGCCTGCCGGAGGGTCGCATCGAGCGGTTGACTGCCGTCAGCAACCACGTCGCCGAGGTGCTCAACCGTCCGCTCAACCCGCAGGCGCCGTACGTCGGCGCGTCCGCGTTCGCGCACAAGGCCGGGCTGCACGTCAGCGCCATCGCCCGCGCCAAGGACGCCTACGAGCACGTCGACCCGGAGCTGGTCGGCAACGGCACGCGCTTCGTTGTCAGCGAGATGGCCGGACGGGCCACCATCCAGATGAAGGCCGACGAGATCGGTCTGCCGATGGACGGGCCGGCCGTCAACCAGGTGATCGACGACCTCAAGCGCCTCGAGCACGAGGGCTACCACTTCGAGGCAGCGGACGCCTCGCTCGAGCTGCTGATGCGCCGCGCTGCGGGTTGGACGCAGTCGTTCTTCCGCGTCGAGAGCATGCGCGTGATCACCGACGAGGCGGCGAGCGGAACGTTCAACACGGAGGCCACCGTGAAGGTGTGGGTGCCGTCACCCGATGGCACCGAGGAGCGCCACGTGCACACCGCGGAGGGCAACGGCCCGGTCAACGCGATCGACTCGGCGCTGCGCGCCGCGGTCGGCCAGGCCTACCCGGAGATCGCCAAGGTGCACCTGACCGACTTCAAGGTACGCATCCTCGACGGGTCGACGGCAACCGGCGCGGTCACCCGCGTCCTGCTCGACGCGACCAATGGCGAGCGCACGTGGACGACGATCGGCGTCAGCCCGAACATCATCGAGGCCTCGTACCGCGCCCTCGAGGAGAGCATCGTCTTCGGCCTCCTGCACTGTTGATGCTTGGGCTCGCTGCGCTCGCCTGCCGTGCTCGCTCGCTGCGCTCGCTCACCCAGGCTCGAGGTCGCGTGCGTGAGGTTCGCTAGGGCTGGAAGGCGCGAGCGAGGTCCTTGCTGCTGGCTGCTTCCTTGACGTAGGTGCTCGTGCCGGTGTCGAGCAGCTCTCTCGCACCGCGGTAGAGCGCGCCGAGGGCGGCCTTCGCCAACGACCCGCCGATCGACACGCGACGCACGCCGGCTGCGCCGAGCTCACCGACGCTCGGGCCGCCCGGGAGCGCGAGCACGTTCACCGGCACGCCGACTGCTTGGACGACGCGTTCGATGTCGGCGATGGCGAACAGCCCTGGCGCGTAGACGCAGTCGGCGCCGGCGTCGCGGTAGGCGCTGAGGCGGGCGATGGTGTCATCGAGGTCGGCGATGCCGTAGAGCGGGTTCTCGGCGCGCGCTGTCAGCGTGATGCCGTGTGCGTGGGCCGCCTCCGCCGCCGCGGCAACTCGGTCGACGGCTGTCCCGACGTCGTCGATGGCCCGCTTCGCAGGGTCGTAGTCCTCGATCGAGATACCCGATGCGCCCGCAGCAGCGAGCAGATCAACGGTCTCGGCGACGCCGGCGGTGGTGTCGGCGTAGAGCCGCTCGCCGTCCACGTTGAGTGGGAGGTCGATGGCCGCGGTGAGTGCAGCGACGTGGGCGACCAGCTCGTCGCGGGTGACCTGCTGGTCGAGCTTGCCGATCGACCAGGCGAAGCCGGAGCTCGTGGTGGCCAATGCCGGGAAGCCGAGCGATTGCAGGATCAGCGCCGAGCCGACGTCCCACGGGTTCGGCATCGTGAAGACGCCGTGCGTGGCGTGGAGCTCGGTGAAGCGGGCGCGGACTGCGGCGGTGTCGGGCATGAGGCGCACCGTAGTGAGCTGAAACTTCGCCGCTGGCCGAAATCGGACTAGAAAGACCGCATGGCTGCGCCGAAGTTCGCCCCGGTTCCCGCGCTCGACGACGCACGTGGCTACGAGTCGCCAGCCCACGTGCCCGACGCGTGGGTGGCCGATCGTCCCGGCGACATCGTCGGCTTCCAGCCGGAGGGCTCGCGCCTCGGCTACCAGGGCCCCGATCAGGGCTTCGCGTTGAAGATCGCCAAGGGCTTCCACGATCGCCTGCAGCTCACCGCCGGCGAGTCGCGCGCCGACGCCGTCGGGGGCTGCCTCGGCATCGCGCTGCGTCGTGCCTCGCTGTTCAGCCGGGCGCCGGTCGTGCACGACCTGACGATCGCGTTCACGATCTGGGGCTTCCTCGATGCGGACGCGCCGGCCGATCTCGTTGCCGTTCGCAGTGAGGCCTTCGCCGGAGTCGGCAACGTCACCCACCACTACGACGACGCCCGCGAGCTCGTCGACCGGGTGCCCGAGGCGACGCTGCGGATGACCCCGCAGCAGGTGGCCGCGGCCTATCCGGCGAAGTGGCAGGAGCTCGTCGGAATCGTTTGACGTCCAAGCTTCATGGGGAAGATGATGGACGCATGACGCAATCGATGACCCTGTCCGACGAGCAGCGCGAGTTCCGGTCGGTGCTGCGCCAGTTCTGCGAGGACAAGATCACGCCGCTCGCGGCAGAGGCCGATCGCACCGCCGAGTACTCGTGGGAGGCGTGGAAGGCGCTCGTCTCGATGGACCTTCCCGGCCTCTCGTACCCGGAGGTCTACGGCGGCGCGGGTGCATCGACGGTGGATCAGGCGATCTGTGCCGAGGAGCTGGCTCGCGCTGACGCGTCGACGAGCTTGATGTTCTTGATCTCCAAGTTGGGCATGTTGCCGGTGCTCAACTTCGGGTCCGACGAGCTGAAGGCGAAGTACGTGCCGCGGATCACCAGTGGCGCGTCGCAGTGCTCGTATGCGCTGTCGGAGCCGGACGCCGGCTCGGACGTCGCGTCGATGACGACGAAGGCGGTGCGCGACGGCGACGATTGGGTGATCTCGGGGACGAAGTGCTGGATCACGAACGCCGGCGTGTCGGATCTGTACACGGTCTTCGCTCGCACGTCGCCGGAGCGGCACACGGGGATCACCGCCTTCCTCGTCGAGGCCGACTGGGGTGTGATCGTCGACAAGCTCGAGCACAAGCTCGGCATCCGCGCCTCGCCGACCGGCGTGATCCGTCTCGACGAGGTGCGCGTGCCGGATGCGAACCGGATCGGTGAGATCGGTCAGGGTTTCGCCGCGGCGATGCACACGTTGGATCGCTCGCGTCCGACGATCGGTGCGCAGGCGGTCGGGATCGCGCAGGGCGCGTTGGACTTCGCTGTCGGGTACATGAAGGAGCGGCGCACGTTCGGTCGTCCGTTGGCCGACAACCAAGGCCTGCAGTGGATGGTCGCCGATTGCGGGATGCGCATCGAGGCTGCGCGGGGCATGGTCTACAAGGCGTGTGCGATGGTCGACGCCGGCGATCCGCACGGCGAGCTCGGCGTCACCGGTGCGATGGCCAAGTGCTTCGCCTCCGACGTCGCCATGCAGGTCACCACCGATGCGGTCCAGCTGCTGGGCGGCTACGGGTACACGAACGAGTTCCCGGTCGAGCGGATGATGCGCGACGCCAAGATCACCCAGATCTACGAAGGCACCAACCAGATCCAACGCATGGTCATCGCCAAGAAGCTCCTCGCCTGACGAGGGTCGTCGGCACGCGACTGCGGCTTCTTGTCGCGGGAATTGCACGTTCCACGTTGAAAACGCGCGACAAGAACCGCGGATCCGCGACCGCCCCGGCGATCAGATGCGACTGTCGAGGGCCCGGGCGGGAGCGATGGGGTGGTACGGCGACCCGGCGCCGAACGTGCCCTGGAGGTCGACGAGGATGTCGGTGGTGGCGTTGCTGGCCAAGCACACCTTGCCTCCATCGCCGACACCGACGAGCGCCGCATTGGCGACCGTCTGGCCTGCGGCGAAGTTCAGCGTCGAGGTGGACGGCTGCGGTTGGCCACACGGCCAGGCCGCGAGGAAGCCCGGTGCCGCCGGCCGCGTCGCAGTGACGTTGAGCATCACCGACGTGGCACCGGCGGGCGCCGACACCTCGACCACGGTCCCCGCGACGACGCTCGGCGCAGTGCCCTGGCGGGTGTCGAGGATGCGGTCGGGAACCAGAGCTGTGTACGGCGACCCGGCGCCGAACCAGCCCTGTGCATCGACGATGAGGTCCACGGCCGCATCGGAGACGGCGCAGACCTTCCCGTCGCCATCGACCGTCGCGAGCACGGCGTTGGCAATGGTCTGGCCGGCGATGAAGTTGAGGTTCGACGTGTCGGGTTGCGGCTGGTCACATGGCCACACGGTGAGGTGGCCGGCGGTCGTGGGACTGGTGACCGTGACGTTCAGCATCACCGACGACGCATCGGGCGGGATCCCGTGACCACCGGCGATCTCGACCGGCAAGGTCTGCAGCGCCGGGAGGTTGGGGATCCCGTCGATCTCGCCGTTGCGCGTGTCGGCCACGCGAGCGGCGTTGCCGAGCGAGCTGTACGGCGACGAGGCAGGGAACCACCCCTGGACGTCGACGATCAGGTCGACCGAGGCGTTCGACGACACGCAGATCTTGCCGTCGCTACCGATGTCGGCGAGCACGGCGTTGGCGACGGTCTGCCCGGCGACGAAGTTCAGGTTCGACGTCGATGGCTGCGGCTGACCGCACCGCCGAAAAGCGACGAACCCGGCCGCTGACGGGTTCGTCACGGTCACGTTGACCATCGCCGAGGATGCATCGGGCGGTACGCCGTTGACCCCGGCGACCGTCACCGGCAGCACCTCCCCGGCAGCCACGCGCGGCGCTGGGGTGACGTTCTGCAGTGCGAGTGCCTCGATCGTCGGATCCGTGGGTGGACCGAAGCTGACGATGTTGATGTAGACGAAGCGCGATCCGTCTCCCGACAGGTGGATCGAGTGCGGCGGCGGCAGGCTCGCACCGCCGGATTCGCGGCTGCCGGCACCGAGTCCGGAGTCGACGACCATCGCCCCGTACACCGAGCAGCAGGACGTCGGTGTCACGCCGAACGAGAAGACGCGACCGTCGGTGGACAGCTGGCCGCCGCCGACGCCGTTGCGGTAGTTGAACAGCACTCGCCGTTGACCGTTCAGGTCGCGGACCCGGATGACGGCGGCGGTCGGCGGTGCGGCATCCGTTGTGACGATCACGCGACCTGTGTCGGCAACACCGGCAGTCAGCGACTCGTGCAGTGCCCGACGGACGATCGCGGTGACGTTGCCGGTGGACCGGTCCCACATGCTGACGTCACACCTGGGATCGCCGAACGGCGGCGGCGCGTCGCACGCGGTGTCGATGAGGACGAAGCGTCCGTTCGCGGACAACGCCTCGAGCTTGCCGTTCACGGGTGCATCGACGTGCGTGCCCGTCAACGCGTCGACGACCCACAGCTTGGTGTCGATCGCGCCGCCCAACGCGTAGGTGCTGCCGTCACCGGTGAGGAGGTAGCGCGCGGCGTCGGCTCGCACCGGCACGCTGACGGTGTTCCCGCTGTCCACGTCCTTCCAGTTCCCGTCGCGGGTGACGATCGCCGAGCCGTCAGCGCTGGCCGAGAGCAACGGCGGCAGCTGCGTGGCCGCTCCCGTGAGCCGATCGATCCGGTAGTTCAGGCCGGATCCGTCGAACGTGTCGCCGACGACCACGGTCCGCCCCGTGAAGTCGATCGCCAGGATCGCCGTGGCCGTGAACCTGATGTCCGGCGGCAGCGGCGTCGCTCCCGCCGTCGGTACCTCCGACATCAACGATCCCGCCACAACGAACCCCACCGCGAGCCTTCGCATGTTCATGGATCCCCCTCGCCATCCACACCCGCGCCACCATTCTGCCGCACGCGGGGAACCACGCGATCGCGGGGTCAGCCGTGCGGATGGCGTCGCCGCCAGGCGGGTCGGATCCCGTGGCGGTAGATGATCACGGACCAGCTGATGATCGCCACGACGGGCCAGACCACGTGCACCACGCGCTTCGGGCCGTCCGGGACCAGCCAGTCGTAGAGCGAGTCGATGGCGGCGATCACCATCATCAGCACCGCGAAGCCGGCAACGAGCAGCGCAGCGTTGCGGACGAACTCCTTGGGCGGGATCGTGGTGCCCTCGTAGCGGGTGGCCGACCAGTACCCGTAGGCGACCCCGATCGCCATCGCTCCGAGCACGAGCGGCAACCCGATCCACTTCGGCAGCCCGAGCACCCCCCACAGCGCAGCTCCCGCGAGCGCAGCCAGGATCGGGAAGCCGAGCGCGCGCACCCACGCACCCACCCTCGTTCGAGAGCTCCGCCTCCCGCGGCCCGCGCCGACGTACATGCGCCAAGGCTACGGACCTTTCTGTCGAGGAATTGCAACGTCCCACGTGAAGAACTCGCGACAGGAACCGGCGATCGCCGGTGCTCAGTCACCGTCGGTGCCGTGGTCGATGGTGATGGCCTGGCTGGCGATGAGGGCGAGGCCGACGGGGAGGACCTGGAGCGGGTCGATGATCACGCCGCGCAGGCCGTCGACGCCGTGAACGCCATCGAGCGTGGAACCGTGCAGCGCCGACCCGACGAGGTCGGCGTGCGACAGCTCGGCACCGGTGAGGTCGCAGTGCCGCATCGCGGTGGCCGGCAGCTTCGCGTCGGCGAAGGTGACACGCTGCAGGTTGCACCCCTCGAAGGTCACGCGCTCGCCGACCAGCTGGCGCAGGTTGGCGTCGTCGAGCCGGCAGTCGAACAGCTGGACATCACGCCACTTCGCCGCCCCGAACTGCACGCCGGACAAGCGGCAGCCGTGAAACGTCACGCGCGTGAGCACCGCCTCCTGCAGGATCGTGCCGGACAGGTCGCAGTCACGCAGCTCGACGTCGATCAACCGGGCCCGGTCCATCGAGGAACCGGTGAGCCGGCATCCGGTCAGCCTGCTGGCCTGGATGTTGACCCCGTCGAGTTGTTCGCCGCTGAGGTCGGCGCGCACCAGCACCTCGTCCCACTCGAGCGAATCGAGCAGGTCGTCCCGTTCCGGCTCTCCCAGCTCAGCCGCCAGACGGGGCGGCGCGGGATGCTTGGACATGCAAGGACCGTACGCGATCCCCACTAGGTTGCTGGGCACGGCTGGGGGGCCAAGTGGAGAGGGGGAGGCAGGTGAGCGAGACCAGTGCACGTGGTCCGGAAGCAGTGCGCGGCGCGCTGATCGAGGCCGCCAAGTCGTTCCTGCCGGCGCGGGCCCCCAGCACCGTCAGCGGCCGCGAGCTGGCCGAGCGTGCCGGCGTCAACTACGGGCTCGTGTACCACTACTTCGGTGGCAAGGACGCGGTGTTCCGCGAGGCCATGCTCTCGTTGCGCGACGACTTCCTGGACGACATGGGCGAACCCGGTCGGCTGCCGCTGATCACCAACGAGCCGCACCCGTACATCCTGGCGATCGGTCGCTCGATGATGGACTACCCGATCGAGCTCGGTCCGTTCCGCGACTTCCCGATCGGCAACTCGGTGGTGCGTGCGCTGGTCGATCGCCTGCGCGGCGACGGCGACGACGCCGAGGCGCACATCGAAGCAAAGGCCCGCGCCGTCGCACTGCTGTCGATGCAGCTCGGCTACGGCCTGTTCCGCACGTTGCTGCTCGACACGGTCGGTGTGCCCGACGGCGAACGCGCGGAAGTCGAAACGATCCTCACCCAGCTGCACCGCGACCTGGCTGCCGCCGAGCAGCCGGCGCCCCGCTAGCGAGCTACAGCTTCGGGACGACGACGAAGGCGATCGCTGCGAGGTGCAAGCCGGCACCGACGACGGTGCAGGCGTGGAACACCTCGTGGAAGCCGAACACGGTGGGCCACGGGTTGGGCCGCTTCAGCGCGTAGACCACCGCGCCGCCGGTGTAGGCCAGCCCGCCACCGAGCACGAGCGAGAAGCCGAGCGCACCCATGCCGTGGAACAGCTGCGGGAGCGCGAGGAGCATCGCCCACCCGACCACGACGTACACCGCGGTGAACAGCGCCCGCGGTGCTTCGAAGCGCATCCACTGCATGCCGACGCCGACGGCTGCGCCGCCCCACACGGTGGCCAGCACCGCGGGACGATGCCAGCCGTCGAGGCAGATGACCGCGATCGGTGTGTACGCGCCGGCGATCGCCAGGAAGATCGTCGAGTGGTCGAGCCGGCGCATCACCGACAGGGCGCGAGGCGACCATCGACCGCGGTGGTAGAGCGCCGACACCCCGAACATCGACAGCGTGCCGGCGAGGTAGATCACGAGGAGCAGGTGATCGCCGACGCCGCCGTCGGCGAGCGCCAGCATGATGATGCCGAGGATCAGCAGGATGCCGAACGCGATCACGTGTGACCAGCCCCGCAGCAGCGGCTTGGGCGGCAGCGGTGCGTGGAGGTGTGGCTCCGGATGCGGCGGCGCGGCGACGTCGGCGTTCACCGACGTGACGGTACCGGGCCACCACGGCTGCGCGAGAGTGGTCCCGTGAGCGAGAGCGTCGAGCTGCAGCACCTGGCCAAGTCGTTCGGCTCGGTGCAGGCGGTGCGCGACGTGAGCCTGTCGATCCCCGCTGGTCAGACGTTGGCGCTGCTCGGCCCGAACGGCGCTGGCAAGAGCACCACGATCGACATGGTGCTCGGCCTGGCCAAGCCCGACTCCGGAACGGTGACCATCTTCGGTCGGCCGCCGGCCGACGCCGTCGCCAACGGCTCGATCGGAGCGATGCTGCAGACGGGCCAGCTCGTCCAGTACCTCAAGGTCCGTGAGCTGATCGACATGTGCGGCTCGCTGTACGAACGGCCGATGCCGGTGGACGAGGTGATCGCGCTCACCGATCTCGCCGACATCGCCGATCGCTACACCGACAAGCTCTCCGGCGGTCAGACGCAACGGGTGCGCTTCGCCGTGGCGCTCGTCGGCAACCCGCGTCTGCTCGTGCTCGACGAACCGACGGTGGCGCTCGACGTCGAGGCGCGCCATGCCTTCTGGCAGACGATGCGCAACGTGGCCTCGAACGGGGCGACGATCGTGTTCGCCACGCACTACCTCGAGGAGGCGGATCAGTTCGCCGACCGCATCGTGCTGATGGCGAACGGCGAGGTGGTCGCCGACGGGCCCGCCACCGAGATCAAGGCCAAGGTCGGGCGGCGAACGATCCGAGCCACGATCACCGACGCCGATCCGATCCAGTTGGCGGCGCTTCCCGGCGTCGTCGACGTGGACGTGCACGGCGATCTCGTCTCGCTGACCTGCACCGACAGCGATGCCGCGCTGCGCGCCCTGCTGCAGGCGGACACGACCGCTCGCGACATCGAGGTGCGCGGTGCCGGGCTGGAGGAAGCGTTCCTCGAGTTGACGGCGAGCGCGCCGTGAACGGCTTCGCCTACACCCGCTACGAGCTGCTGCGCACGTTCCGCAATCGTCGTTTCATGGTCTTCTCACTGATCTTCCCGCTGGTGATGTTCCTGCTGATCGCCGGCGGCAACAAGGACGAGCAGCTCGGTGGCGTGCCGCTGCCGCAGTACTTCATGGCCGGGATGATGTCGTGGGGGACGATGATGGCGATGATGTCCGCCGGCGCTCGGATCTCCGTCGAGCGACAGGCCGGCTGGCACCGTCAGCTGCGGATCACTCCGTTGAGCACGATCGCCTACCTGCGCGCCAAGGTGATCAGCGGCTACGCGATGGCCGCGCTCACCGTCGTGGTCATCGCCATCGCCGCCACGATGCTCGACGTCCGCCTTCCCGCCAGTCGATGGGTGCTGATGATCGGCGAGATGTTCATCGGGCTGCTGCCGTTCGCCGCGCTGGGCATCATGTTCGGGCACCTGCTGCACCCCGATGCGCTCGGCCCTGCCATCGGTGGGGTGGCCGCCCTGCTCGGGCTGCTCGGCGGTGTGTGGAACCCGCTGGCTCATCACGGCTTCATGCACCTCGTCGGCGTCTCGCTGCCGAGCTACTGGCTGGTCGAAGCCGGGAGGGCGGCGATCTCCGGCAGCTGGCCGGTTCGCGGCTGGCTGATCGTCGCCGCCTGGACTGCCGCGCTCGCGGTGCTGGCCACGTTGGCCTACCGGCGCGACACCGCCCGCGCCTGAGCTTGCTTGCCGCCGCACGAGGACGCCGTTGGCCTCATGCGGCGGCGAGAGCACCGGTGAACAGTGCCGGCGATCAGTGGACGGCGATGACCGTGCCCTGGGCGTCGGCCTCGATGTAGGCGCTGCCGCGAGGACCGCTGACGTACACGTTGATCGTCAGTGGGTCGCCGTCGTGGAACACCGAGCGGTTGATGATGACGTGGCTGACCTTGCCCTCCTCGACACCGGTGAGCGCCGGAGCATCGGCCGCGAGGACAGCGATCGCATCCCAGTTGACGTCGGCCTCGGAGAACACCCCGGGCGGATCGATCCCGGTGATGCTCGGCTGCGGCGTTCCGCCGTCGATCTTGCCGGAGCGCCATCCGAAGCGGTCGATGTGGCTGGGCTGGTCCGGATCCTGGACGGTGGCGAAGGCGTAGTCCGGGTAGACGATGATCTCGGTGAACTGCGTCGGCTCGCCGGCCAGCCCGTCCTCGAACGTCGTTGCCAGCGCAGCGGCGGCGGTCGGGTCGAAGAGGCTCGTCACGTCGCTGCCCAGGCCGAGCGCGTCGCGGTCCTTGCCGGACAGGTCCGGGTTGGACAGGTCGTTGGCCTCGTTGACGGCGTCGTTGGCCTTGAACACGGCCCACACGCCCACGCCGACGCCGATCACCGGACCGATGAGGATCAGCAGCCAGAAGAAGAACATGCCGGCGCCGCGGCGCTTCTTCTTGCGCGGCACGGGAGCGAACGGGGTGCCGAACGGCTGACCGCCGAACCCGGGCTGGGGGACGCCGAACCCGGGCTGGGGGACGCCGAACCCGGGTTGCTGGCCGAAGCCCGGGGTGGGCGGTGCACTCGCGGTCTGGCCACCGAGGTACTGCGCCGGAGTCGGCGGCGGCACGTCGATGGGGGTGCCCGGGATGGGGGTGGAGCGCGGTGCCCCGTTCTGCGGAAACGTCATGGTCGCAGTGTGCAGCACGGCCCCCGGCGAGCGAATGAGTAGCGGCTACTCAATCACGCGCTGTGTTCGACCCGATCGACGCCGGTGTCCGCGGGCCGGCGGTCGGCGTGATGAGATGTGCACCCATGCGCCAGATCAACGTGCTCGGAGACGAGCTGCAGCCGTGCTCGTACGACCCTCTCACCGGCTACTACCGCACGGGGTGCTGTGAGAACCGTGGCGACGACCCCGGCCTGCACGTCGTCTGCGTGGTGATGACGGACGATTTCTTGACGTTCTCGAAGAGCGTCGGCAACGACCTGTCGACCCCGATGCCCCAGTACGGCTTCGCCGGGTTGAAGGAGGGCGACCAGTGGTGCCTGTGCGCGGCTCGCTGGCAGGAGGCGTTCGAGGCGGGGGCGGCACCGCAGGTCCGCCTGGAGTCGACCCACGTGTCCGCGCTCGAGTACTCGAGCCTCGCCGACCTCCGCGCCCACGCCGCGGCCTGACCGCTCCCACCCGTTTGGTCGCTGAGCCACCGTGGCGGTAGGTGAGCGACCAAACGCCGCGGCGGATCAGTTGACGGAGACGCCCAGGAGCGAGCCGACCAGGTAGGTGGCTCCGCAGGCGACGAGCAGGATCAGCACCTGGCGGGTGGCCGACCACCAGACCTTCGACTCGGCGAAGCGCCCGACCAGCGTGCCGACGATGGCGGCAGCGACGACGCCGATGAGCACGGAGCCGACCTTCGCCGACGTGCCGTGCCCGGCGAACCATGGGATCACCGGGAGCATCGCCCCGACGATGAAGCAGATCAGGGACAGCCCGGCCGCCTGCCACGGCGAGCCGAGGTCGTCCGGGTTGACGCCGAGCTCCTCGCGGGTGTGCACGCCGAGCGCCACCTCGGGTTCGCGCATCACGTCGGTCGCCGCGGCCCGCGCCCGCTCGGGGGTCATCCCGTGGCTCTCGTAGATCGCCGCCAGCTCGTCGGTCTCGGCACCCGGGTTGACCCGCAGCTCGCGCCGCTCCACCTCGACCTCGCGGCGGACCAGTTCGTTCTGCGCCGAGATGCTGATCCACTCGCCGGCAGCCATGCTGGCCGCCCCGGCGATCGCTCCGGCCAGGCCCGCCAGGCGCACCACGGACGCGCTGACGCCGGAGCCGGCGAAGCCGATGACGAGCGAGACGTTGCTGACGAGCCCGTCGCTGACGCCGAACACGGCAGCGCGGGCGAGACCCCCGGCGACCGCGCGGTGGCCGGCGTGCCGTTCCGGTCGACGCATCACCGGGTGCCTGCTCATGCATTCGAACGTAGTGACCGAGCCGCGTGAACGCGTCCTTGATCTTTCGTGGTCGGCGACCCTCACAGCACCCTTGCAGCGGGCTGCAGCTCTGCAATGCTGAGCGAGCCGAAGCGAGGGGAGCGGGTCATGAGCTCGAGGGGAACAGCAGGCGAAGTGACGGACGCGTGGTTGGGGGACGTCAGCGATCACCTGGGGGCACGGGCAACCCTGGCGGCGCGGCTGCAGCCGTTCATCCCAGCCGGGTACGACGAGCTGAACGAGCCGAGCGTCGCCGCGATCGATCTCGCCGCGGTCGCCGATCTGGCCGACGGCGCCGACGACCTCGACACGAGGTTGGTCGAGCGCGGCGACGGTGCGCTGCGGTTCCGCGTGTACCGCAAGGGTGCGTCGATCCCGCTCGCCGACATGCTGCCGCTGCTCGACCAGCTCGGCTTCCGCGCGCTCGACGAGCGCGCGTTCGGCTTCGATCTGCCGGGGGCCAACGGCGCTGGCGGTTCGACGATCTGGCTGCACGACGTCGGCGTCGCCGCTCCCGACGGCGTGCCGCTCGGCGAGTCGGCCCGCGCCGAGGTGCAGCGCGCCTTCACCGCCGAGTTCCGCGGCGAGGTGGAGGTCGATGGGCTCAACCGCCTCGTGCTGCTGGCCGCGCTCACCGCCCGCCAGGTGGAGGTACTGCGCGCCTACTCGCGCTACCTGCGCCAGATCGGCTTCCCGTTCAGCCAGCAGTACATCGAGACGACGCTGTGCCGGCACGGAGCCATCGCCCGGCTGCTGGTGAACCTGTTCGAGGCCCGCTTCGATCCGCTGAACCTCGCCGACGAGTCGGGCCTCGCCGCCCTGCACGAGTCGTTGGCGACGGCACTCGACGCTGTGCCCAGCCTGGACGACGACCGAACGTTGCGGGCGATCGTTGCCCTCATGGACGCGACGGTGCGCACGAACGCCTTCCGGCCCGGTGACGGTGCCACGTTCCGCGACGTGCTCGCCTTCAAGTTCGACACGACGAAGGTGCCCGACCTGCCGCTGCCGCGGCCGATGTTCGAGATCTGGATCTGCTCGCCACGCGTCGAGGGCGTGCACCTGCGCAACGGTCGCATCGCTCGCGGTGGCATCCGCTGGAGCGACCGGCGTGAGGACTTCCGCACGGAGGTGCTCGGTCTGGTGAAGGCGCAGATCGTCAAGAACGCGGTCATCGTGCCGACGGGGGCGAAGGGCGGCTTCGTCGTCAAGCGCCCGCCGGCGGCGGCCGACGACTTCCGCGCCGAGGGCGTTGCCTGCTACCGCCAGTTCATCGCCGGCCTGCTCGACCTCACCGACAACATCGTCGACGGAGCGATCGTGCCGCCGCCGAGCACCGTGCGCTACGACGTCGACGACCCGTACCTCGTCGTCGCGGCCGACAAGGGCACTGCCACGTTCAGCGACATCGCCAACGGCATCTCCGCCGACTACGGCTTCTGGCTCGGTGATGCGTTCGCGTCCGGCGGCAGCGCCGGCTACGACCACAAGGCGATGGGCATCACCGCCCGCGGCGCGTGGGAGAGCGTGCGCCGCCACGCCGCGGCGATCGGCAAGGACGTCGACCGCGACGAGCTCACCGTCGTCGGCGTCGGCGACATGTCCGGCGACGTGTTCGGCAACGGGCTGCTGCGCTCGCCGCACGTCAAGCTGCTCGCTGCCTTCGATCACCGCCACGTGTTCATCGATCCGAACCCGGATCCCGCTGCCTCGTTCGCCGAGCGGCAGCGGATGTTCCTGCTGCCGCGCAGCAGCTGGGCCGACTACGACGCGTCGCTGATCAGCGAAGGCGGCGGTGTCTACCCGCGCACGTTGAAGACGATCGAGCTGACCCCGCAGGCTCGTGCTGCGCTCGGCTTCGAGCGGGAGAGCTGCACGCCGAACGAGCTGCTCTCCGCCATCCTCAAGGCGCCGGTCGATCTGTTGTGGAACGGCGGCATCGGCACGTACGTGAAGGCATCGACCGAGACGCACGCCGACGTCGGCGACCGCGCCAACGACTCGTTGCGCGTCAACGGCAACGAGCTGCGCTGCCGGATCGTGGGAGAGGGCGGCAACCTCGGCCTCACCCAGCGCGGCCGCGTCGAGTACGCACTCGCCGGCGGTCTGATCAACACCGACGCCATCGACAACTCGGCGGGCGTGGACTGCAGCGACCACGAGGTGAACATCAAGATCCTCCTCGCCGACACGCCGCTCGACATCACGGCGCGCGACGCGCTGCTCGTGGAGATGACCGACGAGGTCGGTGAGCTCGTCCTCGATGACAACCGTGCGCAGACCCTGGCGCTGGCGATCGCCCGTCGCCAGGCGCTGTCGATGGTCAACGTGCACGCCCGCTACCTGAACGTGCTCGAAGCGGAGGGATGGCTCAACCGCGGGCTCGAGTTCCTGCCCACCGACAAGCAGCTCGCCGAGCGGCAGGCGTCGGGGATGGGCCTCACCACCCCCGAGTTCGCCGTGCTGCTGGCGTACACGAAGAGCGCCAACGTGGCCGAGCTCGTGCGCAGCGACCTGCCCGACGATCCGTACCTCGAGCCGGAGCTGGTGCGCTACTTCCCCAGGGTGCTGCAGGAGCGCTACCCGGCGACGATCGGCAAGCACCGGCTGCGCCGCGAGATCATCGCGACGCAGATCGCCAACCAGATGGTCAACCTGTCGGGCATCTCGTTCGACAACCGGATGAGCGAGGACACCGGTGCCGGCGTCGTCGACGTCATGCGCGCCTGGCTCGCGGCGCGCGACATCTTCGGCTACGCCGGCTGGTGGGAGGCGATCGAGGGCCTTCCGGACATCAAGATGGACACGAAGCACGAGCTGCTGATGGAGCTGCGCCGCATGGTCGAGCGCGGTGCACTGTGGCTGCTGCGTCACCGCCGTCCGCCGATCGACATCGGTGCTGCCGTGGACACGTTCCGTCCCGGCATCGAGCAGCTGGCGACCACGCTCGATCAGCACCTGCGCGGTCGCTTCCGCGCGCAGCTGTACGCGGGCGAGGCGGCACGCCTCGCGGCCGGCGTGCCCGAGCTGCTCGCCCAGCGCGCCGTGGTGTGGCCGCTGCTGCACACCGCCTTCGACGTCATCGAGATGTCGGCGCGCACCGGGGAGCGCATCGGCAAGGTGGCTGACGCGTACTGGGAGGCGTTCGACGTGCTCGACGTCAGCTGGCTGTGGGAGGCCATCGGCGCGCTGCCGCGCGGCGACCGCTGGCAGACGCAGGCCCGCTCGGCGTTGCGCGACGACCTGCTGACTGCGCTCGCCGATCTCGCCGACGACGCGCTCTACGTCGGCTCGGTCGGGGCGTGGGCGGCTGCGAACGAGAAGGTCGTCGGGCGCACCATGTCGATGTTCACCGAGATCCGTCGGGCCGAGGCGTTCGACCTGACCAACCTGTCGGTGGCGCTGCGGCAGCTGCGCAACCTGGCGCTGGTCACCCAACGCCCGGCCTGAACCGCCGGGAGCCGTTCACGGCGCGCCGCTAGCCTCGATGCGGCATGTCTGATCCCGGTCCCCGCTTCCGCTTCGCCCCGTCGCCCACGGGCTTCTTCCACGTCGGTGGGGCGCGCACCGCGCTGTACAACTGGGCGATGGCCAAGCGGCTCGGCGGCACGTTCGTGCTGCGCATCGAAGACACCGACGAAGCTCGCAACCGGCCGGAGTGGACGCAGGGCATCATCGACGCGCTGGCGTGGATCGGCATCGCCGACAGCGATCCGACGTTCGAAGGCCCGTTCTTCCAGAGCGAGAACGCGCAGCTGCATGTCGACGCGGCGAACCGTCTGTTCGCCGACGGGCACGCGTACTACTGCGACCTGACCTCCGAGCAGATCCAGGAGCGGGCGAAGGCCAACGGCAAGCCCGGCTACGACGGCTACTCGCGTGATCGCGGACTCGGCCCGGCGCCGGGCAACGTGCTGCGCTTCCGCGTGCCGAGCGGTGGCAGCACGATCGTGCACGATCTCGTGCGCGGCGACGTCGAGTTCGCCCACGAGTCGCTCGAGGACTTCGTGCTGCTGCGCGGCAACGGGACGCCGGTGTTCCTCGTGGCCAACGTGGTCGACGACATCGAGATGCGCATCAGCCACGTGCTGCGCGCCGAGGAGCACCTGCCGAACACGCCCAAGCAGCAGCTCCTGTGGGAAGCGCTCGGCCACGCGCCGCCGCAGTGGGCGCACGTGCCGGTGCTCGTCAACGAGAAGCGCCAGAAGCTGTCCAAGCGTCGCGACAAGGTGGCGCTGGAGCAGTACCGCGACGAGGGCATCCTCGCCGACGCGATGGTCAACTACCTGATGACCCTCGGCTGGGCGCCGAAGGGCGAGACCGAGATCGTGCCGTGGAGCGACATCGAGCGCGACTTCCGCCTCGAGGACGTCAACCACTCGCCGGCGTTCTTCGACATCAAGAAGCTGACGGCGTTCAACGGCGAGTACATCCGCGCCATGCCGCTGCCGGAGTTCATCGAGGCGTGTCAGCCGTTCCTCCACGCGCCCGACGTGCCGTGGGCGCCGGAGCAGTTCGACCCGGCGCGCTTCGAAGCGATCGCTCCGCTCGCACAGACACGAGTGACCACGCTGCCGGAGGTCGTGCCGATGATCGACTTCCTCTTCCTCTCCGACCCGGTGATCGACGAGGCGGCGTGGGCCAAGGCGATGTCGTTGGCGAATGCGATGGAGATCCTCGTCGGCACGACCGCCGCCTACGAGGCGCTGCCGTCGTGGGACGTCGAGTCGCTGAAGGGCGCGTTCGAGGACGTCGCGCTGGCCAACGGCTACGAGAAGTTCGGCAAGCCGCAGGGCATCCTGCGCATCCCGATCACCGGGCGCCCGGTCGGCCCTCCGATCTACGAACCGTTGGAGCTGCTCGGCCGCGACGAGGTGTTGCGCCGTTTGCGGGCGGCCGCGGGGTGACCCTCTCGGAACCGGCCGATGAGCTGGTTGCGGACGGGCCGGCGGATGAGGCGGTGCTCGACCCGGCTCCGGCACGCCGTCGCTTCTGGCATCGCCGTTCCGTGCAGGTCGCCGCGGCGTTGCTCGTCGTGTTGTTCGGCTACTACGCCGTCACGCTGTACCAGGTGCACTCGACGGGGACGAGCGACCAGGCCCGCCCGGTCGACGCCATCGTCGTGATGGGCGCTGCGCAGTACGACGGTCGGCCGTCGGCGCAGCTGGCCGCCCGGCTCGACCACGTCGTCGACCTGTGGGAGCGCGGCCTCGCCCCGCTCGTCATCACCACCGGTGGCAAGCAGGAGGGCGACCGGTTCACCGAGGCCGAAGCCTCGGCGCGCTACCTCGAGGAGCACGGCGTGCCCGCCGACGCGATCCTCGAAGAAGACACGAGCCACAACTCGTACGACTCGCTGCGCGTCGCCGCGCGGCTCGTGCGCGAGCACGGCGGATCGCGGGTGCTCTTGGTGAGCGACCCGTTCCACTCGCTGCGCATCCGCCTCATCGCCCAAGAGCTCGGTCTGACCGCGTACGTCTCGCCGACGCGCACCAGCCCGGTCGACGGTGGCGAGGCCTTCTGGCGGGAGATGAAGGAAGCCGCCGGCATCTCCCTCGCCCGGATCATCGGCTTCCGCCGTCTCCTCTCCCTGACGGGCTGACCCGAGGTCGTGGCGATCTCGGACCGTTCCGTGACGGTTTCCGACGCGGAACCGTCCGAGATCCTGAGTCGCACGAATCGCCAGGTGGGCGCGATGGGGGTCCGTTGCTACACTCCTTCCGCTCCTTGGGGAGTGGTGTAACTGGCAACACAGCAGATTCTGGTTCTGTTATTCAGGGTTCGATTCCTTGCTCCCCAGCCACCCGCACCGGCTTGCCGGGTAGGGTCGAAAACAAGCAGCTTGGCCCGTTCGTCTAGTGGCCTAGGACACCACCCTCTCAAGGTGGCGGCACGGGTTCGAATCCCGTACGGGCTGCCAGTAGGACACTGTTCGAACCCTGTCGCCGAAAGGCGGCGGGGTTCGTTGTTTCTGCGGGCAGTGGACCGAACGGCCGCTCGGAAGGCGAGAACGCCAACGACTCCGCCAACCAGCCTTCGACCTGGTCACCGATGCTCGAATCTGTCAGGGCCCTCTCGTAGGTGCCTGACTCGACATCAATGTGACCCGACTGGATCGCCTCGGCTTCCAGCGCGAGCAAGTCGTCGAGGTTGTGCTGGCTGATGTGAGCGAACCCCGGACTGAGGTTGCACCCGAGAACGCTGCCTGGATCGACCCAGATCCGTTCGAACACCGCCCGATTCATCGTCCGACGTTGCGGCGCGTCAGCGGCCATGTAGAGCTTGTGCCCGTCTGCCAGGGTGCCGACGACCTCGTCGACGGCCTTTGTGAGCGAGTCGACCTGAATCGAGGCCACAGCCTCGTGCTGTGCCGCCTGCGACCGCTCACGCGCGATTCGCCGCTGCTCCTCACGGAGCAGTGCAAGGGACACTGCCTCGGCGTAGTGGGCTGCGAGGAGCTTGCGTTCCTCCAGTTCCAGTTCAGCCATTCGCTTCCGTTGCTTCGTAAGTTCTCGGCCGCTCAGCCGGCGGATGACGTCGACGTGTTCGAGAATCTTGCGGCTGATCGTCTCGATTCGCTCGTTCGTCGGCCGCACACGTGCCCAGTACTCCTCGACCATGTGCTCAACCAAGTCGATCGTTACGTATGGCATGGTGCAGGTGCTTCGCTTCTGTCTCGCAATGCAATAGAAGTATGGGTACACCGCGCCGTTTCCTCGGCTGTACGACACGCCGAGTCTGCTGCCGCAACGCCCGCAGAAAACCGAGCCCTTGAGGTAGTGCTGCCGATGTGTCACACGCTCGCCGGTTCGCTTCTGTTCGAGTACCCGAGCGACAACCTCGAAGAGCTCGTTGCTGATGATCGCTTGGTGTCGGCCCTCGTAGTGGACGCCTTCGAACGGCACGATGCCTGTGTAGTAGGGATTCCTGAGCATCCGATGGAGTTGGGCGACGACGATCGGCTTGCCGCCGGTCTTCGGGCGCTTGGGCGCCGTGAGTCCGCGGCCTTCGAGTGCGGCAGTGAGCCCCGACAGGGTCCACTCGCCTGTGGCGTACTGCTCGAACGCCCACTGGACGTGCTCTGCCCGCTCCGCATCGACCTCGACCGTGTGGACACCCCGGCCTTCGAAGCTCCGAATCACGTTCGTGTAGCCAATTGGGGCCCTGCCAGGTGTGCCGCCAAGTTTGGCTTTCTGGCGCATTCCCTTGATCGCCTCGGTGCCGAGGTTGGCGGAGTACAGCTCGGCGACCCCAGCCATGATGGCGTGCATGAAGCGACCCTGCGGGGTCTGGTCGATGTTCTCCGAACAAGAGACAAGCGTTGCACCCGCTCGCTGAATGGCCATCGTGATGGACACATCATCCAGTCGGTTACGCGCGAGGCGGTCGAGCTTGTGGACGATCACGAAGTCGATGTCCTTCGATCGTTCAAGACGCTGCAGCATGACCTGGAGCTGCTCGCGATCGGCGCTGCGGGCAGACTCGCCAATGTCGATGTACTCGGCTTCGACGATTGCGCCGAGCGCCTCAGCCCGTTGACGACACTCGTGGCGTTGTGCCTTGATCGAGAGGCGCTCGGCGTCGAAGTCAGTCTCAGCTTGCGAGTTCGTCGAGACGCGCAGATAGATGACGGCTCGGCGGAGCTGACCTGTTGGAGCGCTTGACTGATTGATGGACCCACGCGCGGGCGTGTAGCCGCCGATCGCGAGCCGTGGCTCATTGATGGAGAGATCGTGACGCGACGTCCACGAGCCGGGACATGAGCGTTGTCGCCGACCATCGGCCCGTCGCCTGCGGTCGCTCCGTGGGATGGCGCATTTCGATGGCAGCCCCGAGTGGTCCGGGTGGGAAGAGTTCGTCGTGACTTGTTCGCTCGGCCTGCGGGAGGAAGTCGTTCGGACATCCGTCGCCGGTAGCCCATTCGGTCACGGCAAGTGTGTGGCCCTCAGGATCAAGCAGCGCTCCATTCGCCAGGTGGCCGACGAGTTCGTTGTTGTGTGCAACGACGAGCGCTCCGTCCGCGTAGAGCGACACAGGCGCACGGGTGGTGCCGTAGAGACGTGCGCCGGCGACTGCCATCCCAGTTGGATGGCCGTCCGAACTGAAGAGCTCACCAGTCTCGAAACCGATGCGCCGTTCGGCGAGACCGAAGGCCCCGGCTACTCGATCCGAGAGGGCACGCACCAGCGAGTGCCGCACGGTTGCCAACGACAGATGGCCCGGGCGATGCTCCGATCTCTCAACGACATCAACGACGGAGAGTCCGACGGGTTGGTGCGCCCTGCGAGTCTGAACGACGCCGTCGACCACGTTTGCCAGCTCCACCTGTGAAACTCGGTCGAGCCTGATCTCGACTTCCACCACTGTTGGAATTGCGAGTGTGGACAGAACCCAACCGATCCACACCAGCTGTCCGTTGACGAGCGTCTGGATGTCGAGCATGGTCGGATTCGCCGGCAGACGGCGGCCGCAGGCGATCGCCCCGTCCTCGTGAATGCGTAGGGCTACTGGGGGATCCGAGGCGTTCGGTCCCGCGTACGCAAACATGCCGTTCGCCCATCGCGCGAGTTGCTCGTGTGTGTCTGTGATGCCCGTCAGCGCGACTGCGTGTCGAATCGATGCCGGCATAGAGAACGTGTGACGATCCGCGGCCACGGCGCGGAATCGGGGGACAAGCGGCGCATGCGGAACCGCGGAGACACTCAGCCATGGATCGTGCGGCACCCTCAGCGGCATTCCGCGTTCCTGCCAGACCGTGTCACGCTGAGATGCGCCGCGTTCTGCGAGCAGGTAGGCGTTCCTCACCTGCGTCTCGCTCATCGCCACCGTGGAGGTGCCCGTTCGTGTGTAGTAGCGGTTGTCTCCCATCTCAACCATGTACGGGCCGAGCGCGGTGGGGAAGACCTCGCATACAAGCACGAAGCCGCCCTCGGTTTGAACTTCGTGCACGTCGAGCTGCAGCGGCGGAAAGACCGCATCACGCACCAGGTCTCGAAGCCGCGTCGACGTCTGGGCATCCGTACACGGCAGGATCGCGCCGGGAACGCTGTGCTTGCCCGACGACCGGTCCTCGACGATGCCGTAGATGACCGTGCCACCGCCGCCGTTGGCCATGCCAGTTAACTGCTTGAGACACTTGGCCTTTCCCGGCCGACTCTTCAGATCAATCTCTTGTTTGTATTCGAGCGACCGAGATTCGGGAACGGCATCCGCAATCAACCGCTGCACCTCGACGCCCCAGTTCACGATGCCTACATTAGAGACGGACGTCGGTGGCGCGTTACTGGCTGGAACACGCCGCCGTGAAGTCGTGCTTCGAACGTGCCGACGTCGAGATGGATAAAGCCCGTTGCGCCCTCCGCCACGAACTGTCCCGGGCGCCACGGCTAGAAACCAGTCGTCAGTCGAATCGTCCGTGTGCACGGCTGCCATGATCGAGTGTCCGTCGCTCAGCTGCACGACGACGTTCATAGACGTCCCTCCGCTCACTACGACCAGCGCCTAGCTCGAAGGACCCGCGCTACCAACGTTTCGCGCTCCGGCTGGGTTACCCGACGCACGCGGCCGACTAGCCGATCGCAGAACCGCTACCAGCGCCGTGTCAGCAGCACGAGCGCGCTGGCCACGATCGCGTACAGGCTCCAGCGCGGCCCCCACAACAGCATGCCGCTCAATCTGCAGCCGGCGACGTCACTGTCAATACGAGCTGACGATTCAGGCGCCGGGAAGCACGTCCTTCACGTCGCTGATGATCTGGAACAGGTCGTTTGGTGTGCAGTCCAGCGCCGCACAGATTGCCGCCAGTGTCGCGAGGCGAACCTCTCGCGGGTGGCCCCTTGAGCAACGCACCGACGGATGGGGCGGTGAGGTCAAGTCCAGCCTTGTCCCGAAGCACCGTGCGCAGCTTCGCTGTTGTCCAGATGTTCCGCTGCGCCGCGATCATCCGTAGGTTCCATCCCAAGCTCCATGTCGCCGCGCTCCCCGGCCACTCTCACTTGAACGAACGCTAACTCCCTGACGATCGTTTGTCTGGTCGAAGTCGCTGCCGTTCTGCTTCGAGTGGCGTCGTGCGCCTTGCAGGGCGACGGGTGTCACAGCTCGTCCGTCGGTGCTTCCATTGGGCAGGGTGAATCCGCGGGTACGTGCGAGCACTCGCGGAAGTTCGGCGACGCGGCATCGCCAGTGCGCTTCCTCATTTGCGCGCAGAAGACTCACGTCGATCGTCGCTGTCACTTGCGCGCTAAGGTAGGCCAGGACGTGGAGAGCCGCGGCACGGGAGATTTGTCGTCGCGGCGGACGAGCGACTGGCGGTGTGTATGCGATTGCTTCTGAGCACGTTTGGTTCGGCCGGAGACCTTTTCCCGCTGATGGCCGTTTCTCAGGAGCTTCGCCGTCGCGAGCACACAATCGTCTGGGCGGTGCCCCGATCGCTGGGCCTTTACCTGCGAGCTCAAGGTGAGAGATCGATCGCACTCGGCGATGGTCGGGAGATCGCTTTTAGCCGCGACGAGCGGCTCTTCACGACGGCTCGCGATGGATTCACTTCAACGCTCCTCACGCTGAATGAGTACGTCATCCCCCATGTCGTTTCTGACGCAGAAACAATCGAATCCGCGCTTGGCTCCGATGTGCCCGATGCGGTGGTGAGCATGGATTTGGCCGTGTCGGCTCGCTACTTCGCGATGAGTCGCGACCTCCCGTTCGTACTGCTGTCTGTTTGTCCGCCGTTCCATGACGAGTCATTCGCGGCAGCTCGCACCGAGGCATCCGACTCCTGGCGGAGTCAACTTGGCAAGCTGGCAAGTCCGTTTCAAATCGAAGCGCTCATGTGGGGAACCGACGCTCAGCGCGTTGTGTTGCGGGATCCAGCGCTCGTCAGCACGTCGACGAAGGGCGCTACGGGATACCCGTACTGGGATCAGTCGCTGAGTTCAACGACTGACATTGCGGCTGCCGACCGTTGGGTGGCAACTGAAAGCACTGTCCCATCCGTCTTATGTTGCCTTGGCTCCTTCGCTGGCTTGCATGGCAATTCGCCCTGGAAAGAGCTGGGGGCAAGACTGGCGAACTCTTCAGATGCACGGATGCTGTTCGTTGGACCGGGTAGTCACGCGGGCGGGAGCGCTGACGGCGCTGGCAACCAGCCACTAGCTGTCGGGTATGTCCCGCTGTCGCGCTTGGTTCGCGACGTGGATCTGGTTGTCCACCACGGTGGGCTCGGGACAACGATGGCTGCGCTCGGAGCGGCGAAGCCATCCGTCGTCCTTCCGATTGCCTTCGATCAGCAATACAACGCTCGCGTGGTCGAGTCGGTTGGCGCAGGATTCGAGGCGACCTTCGGAACGGTGTCTGAACTTGTTTCAGAGTCCCTCGGCGCACTGGCGTCAACCGAACGAGGTCGAGTCGATCTCGCAGGCCGCTTGATTTCGTCACACGACGCGGCTGCGCTGGCCGCAGATCAGATTGAAGCGATTTGCCGATGAGTTCGATGCGGTCGTTGATCAACGCGGGCATCGACACCGCCCTGGTTCGTTTCATCAGCACGGCACCAGTGCCCGCGATCTCCCTCGCCGAGCGGTACATGAATCTGGACGGACCGAGGGACGACTCAGATACGGTGATGGCGATCCTCACCAACGAGGCCGAGAGTGTGGGGCTGGTGCTTGCGTGCATTCTCCGCGGCCATCGCCTCGTCTCTCTGCCGCTGCCGGCACGCGGCGGCGACCTGCAGGAGTACGTCAGATTTCTCTCGCGAGCGCGGGAGCGTCATGGCGGCGCCTGCATCCGCGCGCGTTCCGACATCGCAGAGTTGCTCGTCGCGGCTGGACTACCGGGCGATGCGCACGAACGAGCGCTACCAGATCCATTGAGCGCGACAGGGTTCGAGCTGGTGCAGTTCACCTCAGGGACAACCGGTCCACCGACGACGGTTGTTCTGTCTGACGCCGCGCTCGGCTACAACGTTGAAAACATCCTACGAACGCTCGATCCTCGTTCTGGCGAGGTGACTGTCTCGTGGCTGCCGCTATCACACGACATGGGCTTGATCGGCATGCTGCTGTCGGCCATAGCCGGCTGCAGCGCCCAGTTCGCCGGCAAAGCCACTATCACCCTCCTGACCCCCGAGTCGTTCCTACGGAGCGCCGAGACATGGCCGGACGCGATGGGGGAGCTGCATGCCACGATCACGGCTGCGCCGAGCTTTGGCTTCGCTCGGGCGTCGCGGCGCGCCGCCAGGAGTGACCTATCTGCTCTCCGGGTTGCCATTGTCGGCGGAGAGATCGTCAGTCATCGAGCACTGGAGTCCTTCGCTTCCGCGCATGGCTCGACCGGCTTTGACCCGGTTGCGTTCTGTCCTGCTTACGGGCTTGCCGAAATCGGGCTCTGCGCCACGCTTACGCCGCCGGGTGAGCTGTACCGCGCTCGCACGGTCGACCTTGACGGCAGAGACGCGATCTCGTTGGTATCAAGTGGCCCAGCCATCGCAGGCCACCAAGTTCGCGCGGCCCCGAGTTCGCCACTGGCCGGGCGGATCGAAGTCATCACCGCAGCGCAACTGGAAAATGCCAGCACTGACTCTCAATCCGGTCATTCGAAAGTGACGACCGGGGACGTGGGCTTTGTGGACGAGGGCTGGCTCTACGTCGTCGGCCGAGATGACGACTTCGCCGTGCAGAATGGCCGGAAGGTCTACCTACCGCATGTCGAATCGGCGATCGGGGAAGTGAGCGGGATTCGGTCTGGCCGCGTTGCCGTGTTCGATGAACCGACCGGTGGACTCGTCGTCGTTGCAGAGGTGGATGCGCCAATCAATTCGAGGCAGCAGGTAAGGCTGGAGACGACTGTTCGGGCCGCAGTCGTCGCATCGACCGGACTTCGTGCTGAAACACTCTCGTTTGTTGACAAGAACGAGGTCGCAGTCACGACGAGCGGCAAGCTACGTCGGAACGCTTGCCGTCAGGCGTACCTGTCGGGTCAGCTGAGGCCCGCTACGGGCGAGGGGTGAGCGACAAGGCGAGCGCGGGACGGATTCGGTCGTTCCAATCGTCACGACTTACTGCAGATACCACCAAGTCCCGGCGCACACCGCGGACGAGTCGGTAGTCCCGCAGTCGGCCCTCCTGCGTGAACACGCCCCGTCCGAACGATGACGCAGTGTCATCAGTCGACTCGGTGTACAGCTTCACCATCGTGGTGTAGTCAAAAGTTCGCTGAATCAACAGGGCCGCCGCCTCAAAGGGAAATCCTCTACCTCTGGCCCGGCTGTCAAGGTACAGGGACATGTACCCGATGCCATGGAACAAGTTCACCGCATGGATTGCGACGTAGCCACAGAGCTGACCGCTAGCAAGGTCCACGATGACGGCATGCTCAAACGTGTCGGACCAAATGCTTTCATCAATGTTGCGCCGCAGCGGAGGTCGGCCCTTCCACGCCCACGCCTCGCCGCTCTGCATGGCCAGACTGAACAGAAAGTCGCCGGTTGATTCCGACGGAAGAATCAGCTGTGTTCGTGCGGTCCGTTCGCCTGAGACATAGAGGACGTGCGGCATGTCAGCGTAATCCCACGGCGCTACGAGTCCATCTGGCGGCAGGCCCAGTAGTACTCGTACGCGTCCGCCAAGGTCGAAATCAACGGTACGTCGAGCGGAGGAACGATGCAACCCGCAATGCTCTCGGTGAAAAGCATCAGCTCGAACACGTCGAGCGACTCGACGCCCTGGTCGTTGAGGGGATCGTATGGGTTTATGCCTTCAGCCAGCTGGAATGAGCAACGGTCGCGAACCAGGTCAACGAACCTATCAACAGTGAGCTCAGCCTTCGGTCCGTTCGTGCTGTCGTTCGCATCGACAGGATCGGTCATGTACGAACGAAACCGCCGTTCTCGTAGCGAACCTCAATTGTTCCTGCACCTTGGAGCAGGTCGCCAATCAACACGGTCTCCGGTTGCAGATTCAGGGGAGAGGTCGTGAGCGTGCCGAACTCCACGCTTTCGCCAGCGACCTTTCCGAGGAATGTGTCGAAACCCACGACTTCCAGCACGTCTGGGCCGAGCGACAGACCACTCTCGCTTTCGTTCAGCAACACCCCGACGTCGACTCCAATCAGCTGCTCACGCAAGCTCTCCAAGTCAGTTGGCGCAGGAACGGCCAGCAGGAAGCTCACGGGCCCTGAGACATCCGAGCCGTCGCTGCGGACACCAGTTCGAGCGTCCAGGCTCACGACAACAACGTCCAAATCGGACGCGTCGGATCCGAATTCCACTTCGGGAGCAGTCTGCTGACCGCTATCCGCCGTCGAAGGGGTGTACCCGTCGTAGTCCAAACCGACACCGGCAACCACGGAGTCCACGGTCCCCACTGCGAAGACTGAAGACACAGCGATGGCCGGCTTTCCGTCGATCACAAATCTGGTCAGCGGTGCCGCCTCGGCCGCCGATCGGTATGCGGGCTCGGACAGAGCTACGGACGCTGACTTGGCCTCCAACCGCGCTGACAACGATCGCGTGTCGCGTTGGCGCTGTCGTGCCGTGGAATCACTGCCGCACGCTGTGACAAGAACGGCGCACATGGTGAGCGCAACCAGTTTGCTAGTAGTTCGCATTGATGTGGTCCTTCACCTCGTGGCCGCTGTAGGCCTCCAATGCCGGAAGATTCATGCACGAGTCCGGATTCGAACCGCCCGCGTGCTTGAGCCCGAGGGAGTGACCTGTCTCATGGCAGGCGAGGTGCCGGCGGAGAGCGTCGTTGACGCCGTCCTCCCACGACCTGTCGAGGTAAATGTCGAATCGCTGACATCGTGCCCCTGACAAACTCATACATTGCGTGAGGCCAATAACTTTGCCGCCCGGATCAGCATCCGAATGCCACGTGTACGTCCCGCAGAACGTACCGGTGTAGTCGTTCTCCATATAGACGACATCGGTACTCGAATCAGGTGTAGCGAGTTCGCCGTTCACGGTGAGGTCCGTCGGAATCACCTGATTCGCGATGATGTTCGAGACGGCAGCAGCCATTGATGCGGACAGGCCGGAGGTGCGATGCCACGTCATTGTGCTGTTGTCCTGCATGTTGCCATTGCAAGGACCCACATAGCTGGTCGCGCCATACCAGTTCGTGGCATGCGCGCTACCTGGAGCGCCAAGTCCCACCGCCGCCAATGTTGCACCGGAGAAGGCCGCTGCAGTCCGCTTTATGTTCCCCATTCGGTGAGAGTACGCTGGGGAGCGGCCGATTTCAATGCATGCTGAATAACACGCACGTCTGACGTTTAACGTTTAACGTTGGCCGTGGCACATCACGCAGGATTCTCGGCAATTTATTCGGTTGCAACGCGCTCCTGGTGGTTGTGCGGTTGGATGAGTGACTGCAGCGATCGCCGCCGGAGGCCGGCGCGACGCGTGCGCACTGCCCGGTGCGCTAGGGTTCCCGGATTGCGGGCAATCGAAGGTCAGTCGTGCGTTGCGGCGTGCTGGTCGCCGTTCGCCGTGCTGGCGAGCAAGCTTGCGGTGCCGGTGACAGCGGCCGTTCGCGTGCGAGAAATGTTGACGGGTCAACGAATCCTGTGGTTCGGCGTATTTGCGCAGGAGTCTCCTTTCGATAAGTGGCGCACGCCGACGTAAATCTGTGAACGAGGTGGGAGGCGGCAATGCGGCGAACAGATCATCCTGGTCGGCGACTCGTGGCTCGATGGGCGGCAGACTGTGGTGCACGCCTCTACGCAGTGCGGGCCCGAGCAGGACTTAGCAGTGATGATCTTGGGCGGTTAGCTCAGACCAGCGCGGCGACGATTGCGCGTATCGAGCAGGGTTTGCTCGTTCCACGCGACTATCTGCGTTGGTCAATCGCCTACGTGCTCAAGGTCGAGGTGGACGAAATTTGGCCGTCTCCAACGGCCTCAGAGATCCACAGTTCTGTCGGCGACGAACTCGGCCGACGGTGATGACCGAGGGCGCGGGGGGTTTCGTCGTCTCGCTAGCGAGGACTCATCCAGACCTTGTCGTCCTCAGCTGGCGCTTCGGTCGTCCAGGTTCGAAGAACGTCTCACAAGGATTGCCAACACGTCGCAACGAGCCACTCTCCGGGGTGGCTCGTTCCGCGTTCGGGGTCGGCATCGCTCCGTCACGTTCGGCTCAAGGGGGTGCGGTCGGCGTGCCGATGTAGATGCATGGTCGCAACGGGGCTCATGGGTGATGGCACGCGCCGGCGATCGATCCTGCTGTGGATCGCGGTGTGGCTGCTGACCCGCCTGATGATGCTCAACGACACGGGCGTCGGGACCCGGCTCGGCGTGCTCAACTGGGAGGACGTCGACATCTACCGCCGGTGGGCTGGCCAGATGAACCGCACGGGACAGCTGCCGACCGACGCGCAGTGGCAGTACCCGCCCGGCGCGGGCTTCCTGTTCCACGTCCCGTCCTGGTTCGGCAACTACCACGCCGGCTTCGTGACCCTCATCTTCCTCGCCGACGCGGCGATCACCGTGCTGCTGGCACGCATGGCGCTGCGGATGGCGACCACCCACGGCGTGTGGATGTGGCTGCTCGGCATCCCGCTTCTCGGCGGCATCGTGCTCCTCCGCTTCGACACGATCCCGACGCTCGTCGCCTGCGCCGGCCTGGCGCTCTCGGCCAACCCGACCGCGCTCGGCGCGTTCGCCGGCCTCGGCGCCGGCATCAAGGTCTGGCCGGCTGCGCTGCTCGTCGCGCCCGGCGACAGCAGGTCGAGCCGCCGGGCGCTGCTGTCGGCGGCCATCGCCGGCACCGTCATCTGGCTCGCCGCCCTGATCGTCTACGGCAACCCGCTGAGCTTCCTCAGCAACCAATCGGGGCGGAGCCTGGAGATCGAGTCCGTGGCCGCAACGCCGTGGATCCTCAGGCAGGCGCTCGACATCGAGCCGATCCACTGGCTCGTCGGCAGCGGCGCTCTGCAGATCCGTGGGGACATCGCCGAGCGGGTCGCCCAGGCGCTGATGCTCTGGCTGTTCGTCGTCGCAGCCGCATGCGCGGTGTGGACGATCACTCGCATCCGCCTCGTGCGCGCCGGGCGCACCGAGCTGGCCGATCACTCGCTGGGCGTCGACGCGGCGTTCACCGCACTGCTCCTGTTCACCGTCGTGCACGAGGTGCTCAGCCCGCAGTACCTGGTCTGGCTGATCGGCATCGGAGCCGTGGCGCTCTGCTCCTCGAACTGCCGCGTGCGCCGTCCGATCTTCGCTGTGTGCATCTCGGTGGCCATGACCCGTGCGATCTGGAACGGGTTCGGCATGCTCGTCGGTCGCCAGTCGACCGACTTCGCCTGGCTCCTGGTCCTGCGCAACGTCGCGCTCGTGTACGCCGCGATCGATGCCTCCGTGACGCTCGTGAGGGTGCTCGCCGCTGCGCAACGCGAGGTGCGCGACGCCGCGGTGCTGGCCGAGCTCGACGAGTCGATCGGCGAGCCCGACCTGATCTCCGCGCAACCCTGACGGGCCGACGCTCAGGCGTCGGGATCGATCGGCTCCCGGCTCGGCGAGGTGTGGTCCGGAAGGATGTCCGGCGGGTCGTCGGACGGGATCGACGGCGGCGGCATGGTGCCGGGCGTCGGCGGATCGGTCGGTGTGGGCGGCGGCATCGGCGCGGGGATCGGGGGGTTGTCGGTCATGCACCACCCCTACCCGGATCGTGCCGAAGTCAGTCCGCAGCCACGTCTGATTTCCGCCAGTCGATGGCGCCGCGGACGCGCACACTGGGCGCATGAGAACCTACGTCATCGTCGCCATCGACCCCATCACCGCTGATGAACTGCGGGCCGCGCACACCGCCGATGTGGGGCCCGTCACCGTTGCCGACGAGCATCCCGGCTACCCGTGCCGCCAGTGCCTGCGCGATGCCGACGTCGGCGACGAGCTGATCCTCGTCTCCCACGACCCGTTCGACGGTGACTCGCCGTACCGCTCGGCGAGCCCGATCTTCCTGCATCGCGTCTCGTGCGCACCCGCAGCCTCGACCGACGAGCTGCCTGATCAACTGACCCGACGCCTCCTGTCGGTGCGCGCCTTCGACGCTCGACGGATGATGATCGACGCCGCAGTCATCGACGGCTCGCAGCTCGGGCCGACGATCGATCGGCTCCTCGCCAACGATGCGGCCCACCACCTCCACGTGCACAACGCCACCCGCGGGTGCTGGGCAGCGCGGGTGGACCGAGTCGGCTGAGACGCTCAGCCCAGTGGCGCGAAGAGGTTCTCGCCGCGGGCGACGAAGCCGAGCTTGCGAGCGATCGCCAGCGATGCCGTGTTCGTCGCCAGAGCGCGATAGCGGACGAGGTCGGTGGCAGCCAGCGCGCTGAACGTCACGTGGGATGCCATCCGTGTGGCGAGCCCGCGACCGCGCCACGCCGGGTGGGTGACGAGCCCGACGTCGGCGTGGACATCGCCGAACGCGGTGAGGTTGCCGGCGGCAACGAGATCGCCGTCGACGTCGATCCCGTAGAGGATCGCGTCGTCGGTGCCGAAGCCACCTTCGTTCCAGTCGTCCTCACCACATGCGGCTCGTAGCACGCCGAGTCGCGTGTCGTCGCGCTCCACGCGAACGCCGCCGCCATCGGCGATCGGGACGAACGATGGACGATCGACGAACGAGTGGATCGACGGCCCGTGCACCACGGTCGCGCCGAGCGAGCGCAACGCGTCCGAATCGAACCAATCGCCGATCGCGCTCGCGCGGTCATGGAGCTCGGGCGGGCAGAACAGCAGCACCGCATCCTCGACGCGCATGGCGTAGAGGATCGGCGCGCCGGCCATCCTCGGTCCGCCGGGGATCAGGTGGTTGCCGGGCGTGCGCAGCGTGGCCACGTCGCAGCCGAGGGCCGAGGCCCACGCTCGGTCGGCGAGATCGACGACGCTCACGGCTCGCCGAGCCGGGCGAGCAGCTCCTTCGGCGCGATCGTTCGCCACGAGTCGATGATCAGCTCCTCCAGCTCGCCCGGCGAGATCTCGGCCAGCCGCACCATCACGGCCGGGTAGCCGTTGTAGTGCGGCTCGGTGAAGAACTTGATCGGGTCGCTGGCGATCAGCGCGTCCTTGTCCTCCAGATCGATGACACGGAACGCGACGACATCCTCGCTCGGCACCCGCGCCTTCTTCGGGTGGATCCGCTCCAGCCACGCCCACACGAACCCGCGGTGCTTGCCCTTGATCACGATCGAGAAGCCGAATTGCTTGCCGACGTCCTCGACGGTGCCGGGCAGCGTCATGGCGATCCGGCGCACGTCATCCTGCGTTGCCATGGCTCCAGCATGCCTCGTCGGCAGGAGCGGCCCGGCCGAATACGCTCCGTCGATGGAACTGCGCCAACGACGCGAGGCCGTGGTGCGCGAGCACATGGCCTCCGAGAACGACCACGAGTTCGACCGCACCATCGCCACGTTCGCCCACCCGCGCTACGAGCTGATGGCCAGCGGCGAGGTGTTCGACGGCGAGGACGACGTGCGCGCCTACTTCGCCCGCTCGCGCACGCTGTTCCCCGACCAGCGCAACGAGAACGCCGTGCTGCGCAGCGTCGACGACGGGGTGGTCGTCGAATTCGATCTGCTCGGCACGCACCGCGACACGGGCAAGTCGTTCCGGTCGCGGATGCTGGCGATGTTCCTGTTCGAGCCGGACGGCGATGGGATCGTCTGCGAGCGGGTGTACTACGACACGTCGTCGATCGTCGCCCAGGTCACGCCCTCGGCTTGAGCACCGTCTGCGTCTGGGTCGTCTTGCCGATCAGGCGCCCATCGGCCCGCCGCAGCTCGGTCTCGATGACGATGGTCGACGAGCCGACGTGCAACGGGCGCGACGAGGCAGTGACCACCCCGTCCTTCACCGGCCCGAGGAAGTTGGTCTTCGACTCGATCGTCGAGGTGCCCAGGGCACCGCTCGGCAGGTTGGCCGCCGCGCACGCCCCGCCGGACGCGTCGGCCAGCGCCATCAGCGCACCACCGTGCAGCAGGCCGCCTGACGTGCACAGCGACTCGTCCCAGTCCATCTCCAGCTCGACGAGGTCGGCGCCCCACGTGAGGGCGCGCATGCCCAGCTTCTCGCAGAGGGGCATCGCCTGGCGGATGGTCACGGTGAGATCCATGCGCAGATTGTGCCGGTCGTAGGCTCTGGAACTCGTGCTGGCCGTCTGCTTCCTCATCGCCGGCATCGTCACGATGTTCGTTCGTCCGGCGCGGGTTGCCCTGTGGGTCGGCCCGACCGTGGCGGCGGTCGTCGGGTTGCTGACGACGGTGATCGGCCGCACCGACGCCACCGACGCGCTGCGCCTGCTGCGCAACCCGCTGCTGTTCCTCGTGTTCGCCGTGCCGCTGGCGTTGCTGCTCGATCGCCTCGGGGTGTTCGCCGCGCTGGCCGCCGCGGTCGGCGGCAAGCCTGATCGCCACGGTGCCCGGCTTGCGCTGTGGCTGTGGGTGCTCGCCGCCGCGGTGACCATCGTGTTCAACCTCGATGCATCCGTCGTGCTGTTGACGCCGCTGTACATCCGCATCGCCCAACGCCACGGCATCGCGCCGGAGGCGCTGGCCTTCCAGCCGGCGATCCTCGCCTGCCTCGCATCCAACGTGCTGCCGGTGTCGAACCTGACCAACCTCGTCGTCGCCGAACAGTTCGATCTCGGCGTCGGCGACTTCGTTCGCCACCTCGCGCTGCCGACAGCCGTCGCGTGCACGGTCGGGTGGTTCGCCTACCGGCGCGCGTTCCACCTCGGCAGTGACGGCTGCGGCGTCGCCGAGCCGGTCGACTCGGGTGCTCTGCGACGCGGCCTGCCGATCGTCGGCTTCGTGCTGATCGGGTTCACGGTCGGCGACGCGCTCGGCATCCCGGCCTTCGTGATCGCCGCGATCGCGGTGGTGTGGGCGATCGCGCTGACCCGCGAGGTGCCATGGCGGTCGGTTCCGTACGAGGCGATGCTCGTCGCGGCGTCCCTCGCCGTGCTCGTCGCCGGTGCCGTGCCCCACCTCGGCCTCGACCGCCTGCTCGACGCCGGCGGAGTTGCCGGGCGAGCACGCGCGCTGGGGTTCGGCGTCGTCGCCGCCAACGCGTCGAACAACCTGCCGGCCGTGCTCGCCGGGTCGTCGGCGTTGCACGATCGATCGCAGGTGTGGGCCTTGCTCGTCGGCGTGAACATGGGCCCGGTGCTCGTGCTCACCGGTGCGCTCAGCGGATTGCTGTGGCGCGACACCGCGCGCCGTCTCGGCGTCGAGGTCAGCGCCCGCCGCTACAGCGCCGTGGGGATCCGCGCCGGGCTCCCCGCGCTGGTTGCCGCTGCCGCGGTCGTCGTGCTCGTGGCGTGAGGCTCGTAGCGTGATCGGGTGCTTGCCGATCAGCCCCTGGTCCTGCCCACCGACATCGAGCTCGCTGCGAGGCGCATCGGGGGCCACGTGCGCGCGACCCCGGTGCTCGCCGTCGCCGCGGCAGACCTCGGTCTGGCCCACGACGTCACGCTGAAGCTGGAGCTGCTGCAGCACGCCGGCAGCTTCAAGCCGCGAGGTGCCTTCAACCGGATCATGAAGGCGCTCGAGGAGGGTGCGGTCCCGGCGAGCGGGATCGTCGCCGCATCGGGTGGCAACCACGGGGCTGCCGTCGCCTACGCAGCGCGTGCGCTCGGGCTGCATGCCGAGGTGTTCGTGCCGTCGTCGAGCCCGTCGATGAAGCGCGACCGCATCGCTTCGTTCGGCGCCACCGTCCACGTGATCGACGGCTTCTACGACGACGCCCAAGCGGCAGCGAACGTGCGCCAAGCGGAGACCGGCGCGCTGGTCGTGCACCCGTTCGACCACGTCGACGTCGTCGCCGGTCAGGGCACGATGGCCCGCGAGCTGGAGACGCAGATCGGTTCGTTCGACACGCTGATCGCCGCCACCGGGGGAGGCGGGTTCGTCGCCGGACAGGCCGCGTGGTTGCGAGATCGTGTGCGCATCGTCAGCGTCGAGCCGGACGACAGCCGCTGCCTCGCCGCGGCGATCGAAGCGGGCGAGCCGGTGCCCGTCCCGGTGAGCGGCGTCGCCAGCGACTCGCTCGGTGCGAAGCAGCTCGGCGCGGTTGCGTGGTCGATCGTGCGCCACCACGTCGATCTCGCCGTCACCGTCTCCGACGACGCCATCCGCGCCGCACAACGGCTGCTGTGGGACCGGCTGCGCCTCGTCGTCGAGCCCGGCGGAGCCACCGCCCTCGCCGCGCTGATGACCGGTTCGTACGAACCCGCGTCCGATGAGCGCGTGGTGGTCGTCGTCTGCGGCTCGAACTGCGACCCCGCCACGGTCCAATGACGCCGATCGCACCCCGACCCGAGTACTGAACGCGCGCCAGCCGCGCGTTCAGTACTCGGGTCCAGGCGACCCGAGACTCGAACGCGCGCCAGGCGCGCGTTCAGTACTCGAGTCGCCCGGGCGACGTCAGTTCTGCAGGGCGAGGAGGATGGGCGCGGCTTCTTCGAGGTGAGCGATCCAGGCGTCCGGATTAGGCGGCTCGACGATCGGCAGCACGACGAACTTCGTCGTGCCGGCAGCGACGAACTTGCCGATCGTGTCGAGCAACGCATCCCAGCTCTGCGGGACGAGCACGGACGGGTCGGCCAGGTCGGGCCGGCGCTTGGCCAGCCCGGTCATCAGCACCTCGGGCAACGGTCCGAACGCGTAGGGCACGAGCGCCCCGTAGTGATCGTCGTCGATCGTGCGGTCGTGCTCGGCGAGCACTCCCTCGATCACCTCGCGACCTCGCGCGGCATCGTCGGGTGTGACGAAGCTCGGCAGCCACCCATCGGCGAGCCGCCCGACGCGTCGCAGTTCGGAGGGCGCGATGCCGCCGAGCCAGACGTCGAGGTGGTGCTGGTGCGGCTTGGGCAGCACGCGCAACGCGTCGTAGTGGAAGTGATCACCGTGGTGGGTGAGCGGTTCCTCCGCCCACGCGCCACGCAGCACCGCCATCGCCTCGTCGAACAGCTTCGCCCGCGCGCCGCGCTCGACGCCGAACGCCTGCTGCTCGTGCGGGTCGGCGACGCCGAGCCCGAAGGCCGGCAGCAGTCGACCGTGCGACAGCCGGTCCAGCGTGGCCAATTCCTTGGCGAGCACGATCGGGTTGCGACCGGGGAGCACCATCACGCTCATCCCGAACTTCAGCTTCGTCGTGCGGCCGGCGGCGAACGCCATCGCCACCAACGGGTCGGGTGCCTCGCCGCCGATGCGTTCGCTGAGCCACAGGCTGTCGAAGCGCAGCCGCTCGAGCGTGTCGACGACGGTGGCGAAGCCGTCGTCGTTCAGCGTCGTGCGCGTGCCGAAGCCGTACCCGATGCGCGTCTTCATCGGACGAGCGCCTCGAGGATGTCGGCGGTCGCGTCGACCGCGGAGAGGAACGGCGAGTGATCGGTGGCGATGTGGTGCACCGTGTCGCAACGACCGGCCATCGCCGCCTGGTGATCGGGGTGGATCGCCTGGTCCTCGTCGCACAGCACGTAGGTGCTCGGCGTCGTGCGCCACGGCGCTGCGGTGGCCGGCTGCACGAAGGACGCCACGGTCTGCGCAGACAGGCGGGGGAGCGCGGCGTCGATGGCCGCCTGCTCGCATCGCCCGTAGAACGCCTGCACCGTGTTCGGCCCGAGGTCGACCACCGTGGTGCCATCCTCCTGCGGCACCATCGCCGCGCTCAGCGTCACCGCTTGTTGCGGCAGCGACTGCAGCAGGCCGATGACGCTCTCGCCGGCGTCGAGCACGAAGGCGGTCAGGTAGACGAGGTGCCCGACAGCGTCGGTGCGCGTGGCCGCCTCGGTGATCACCGCGCCGCCGTAGCTGTGCCCGACCAGCACCACCGGGTTGCCGGTGCGCCGGCCGATCGCATCGACCGCCGCAGCGACCGCCGCCGCATCGGTGTGCAGGTCGGCCAGCGGCTCGGGCGAGATGCCGTGGCCCGGCAGGTCGATGGCGAAGCTCGGCAGACCGCGTCGGTCGAGCTCTGCCTGCAAGGTGGCCCAGCACCATGCGCCATGCCACGCGCCGTGGACGAGGAGGAGCGTGCGAGGCGTCGACGTCGGGGTGGTCACCCCGGCATCATGCCCGCCTATCGGCGATGTGAACGAACGGGCAGCGGCTTCGGCGCGCTCTGGCGCCAGCCGAGCGTGGAGCCACCGAGGATGATGCCGACGATGAGGACCGGCTCGGCGACCAGATGACCGAGCGCGACGACCAGGAGCGCGGCCACGATGCTGACGACGATGGCCAGCTTGATCGTGGTGTCCCAGTCGATTCCCGTGCGTTCGTTCATGTGATGTAAGACGTACCCAACGTCGTTCCTGATCACCCCATCGGCACTTCTTCTCGAAACTGCAGCGAACGTCACAAAACCGTCAACATCTGACCAAGAACTGCTACCCGAAAGAGTCACCATGAGCGCGTTGCCCGTTGATCCGTTGGATCAGTTCCGCTTGGACGGCCGGACGGCGCTCGTCACCGGCGCATCATCCGGGCTCGGCGCCCGATTCGCCCGTGTGCTCGCCGCCGTCGGCGCCAACGTCGTCGTCACGGCACGGCGTGCCGACCGACTGGCCGAGCTCGCCGCCGACCTGCCGAGCGCGCTGGCCGTCGCCGGCGACGTCGCCGTGGCAGAGGACCGCGAGCGGATCGTCGCCGAGTCGCTCGATCGCTTCGGCCGCATCGACGTGCTCGTCAACAACGCCGGCATCGGCCAGAAGATGAGCATCGAGGAGGAGCCGCTGGAGCGCTTCCGCGACGCGATGGAGATCAACGTCACCGCGGTGTGGCACCTGAGCAAGCTGACCGCGCCGTCGATGATCGCCAACGGTGGCGGGTCGATGATCAACGTCGCCTCGATGCTCGGACACGTCGCTTCATCGCCCGTGAAGCAGGCGCACTACTCGGCGTCGAAGGGTGCGGTGGTCAACCTCACGCGCGAGCTGGCCGTCCAGTGGGCGCGCAAGGGCATCCGCGTGAACGCGCTGTGCCCGGGCTGGTTCCGCAGCGAGATGACCGCCGGCATGGACACCGACGAGGGCAGCCTGGCCTACATCAAGCAGATGTCGCCGATCCCGCGCATGGGCAACGAGGACGAGCTCGATGCAGCGCTCCTCTTCCTCGCTGGGCCGGGCAGCACGTTCTTCACCGGACAGAGCCTGATCGTCGACGGCGGCTGGACCGCCCGCTAGAAAGACGCGAACGCACTGGAGCTCGGGTGAGCGAGCGCCAGCGAGTGAGCACGGCAGGCGAGCGCAGCGAGCCCGAGGATCACGGGTGCTTGTCGGCCCAGGGCTGCGCCTGCTCGAGCTGGCTGGCCACCTGGATGAGGAGGTCCTCGCGGCCGTACGCGGCGACGAGTTGCACGCCGATCGGCAGGCCGTCGGCGCTCCAGTGCAGCGGCAGGCTGATCGCCGGTTGGCCACTGGCGTTGAACGCCGGCGTGAACGGCACGAACACGCCGGCGCGCGCAGATGGTGCGAGCGGGTGCTCGGGATCGTTGGCGAACGTGCCGATCGGCGTTGGCGGCTCGCCGAGCGTCGGCGTCAGCAGGAGGTCCCACCCTTGGGTCCACCAGCCCTGCACCGACCGGCGGAACTCGACGTTGGCGGCCAGCGCCATCGCGTAGTCGACGCCGCTGACGCCCTTGGCGTACGCGGCCTGCGCGCTGTTCACGAGCTCGACGTCGTCGTCGCCGAGCGGGCGGCCGACCTGCGCAGCGATGCGTTCGAGCGACACGCCCATGTTCGTCGCCCACATCGCCCCGAACCGTCGCCCGAACTCCGGGTTCGCCAGCGCAGCGGGGAAGCCGGGCTCGACGAAGTGGCCGAGCGAGGCGAGCAGCGTCGCCGCGTTGCGCACCGCGGTGGCGCACTCGGGGTGGATCTCGTGGCCGTAGGGGTGGCGATCGAGCAAACCGATGCGCAACGCGCCGGGGTCGGCGTCGAGCTCGTCGACGTAGGGGCGCCGCGGTGCGGCAGCGATCACGGTGTCGCCGACGCCGGGACCGTGCACGGCGTCGAGCAGTCGCGCCGTGTCGCGCACGCTGCGGCTGACGCACAGCTCGACGCCGAGGTTGCTCTCGTCGCGGAACGGCCCGAGCGTGATCCGGCCCTGGCTCGGCTTCAAGCCGACGAGCCCGCAGCACGACGCCGGGATGCGGATCGACCCACCGCCGTCGCTGGCGTGGGCGAACGGCACCATGCCGGCAGCCACCGCGGCGGCCGACCCACCGCTCGATCCTCCGGGCGTGACGCCGGTGTTCCACGGGTTGCGGGTCGGGCCCCACGCCTCCGGTTCAGTGACCGGCAGGCTGCCGAGCTCTGGGCTGTTCGTGCGGCCGGCGATCACCAGCCCGGCGGCACGGAACCGCGACACGAGCGTCGTGTCCGCCGGTGAGATCGGTGCGGCGGCTCGCAGCGCCTTGTTGCCGTTGGTCAACGTCTGCCCCTCGAAGTGCGCCCACAGGTCCTTGAGGAGGAACGGCACCCCGCGGAACGGGCCGTCGGGGAGGTCGCTCACGGCGATCTCGCGGGCGTGCTCGAACCAGCGGATGATCACCGCGTTGAGCGCCGGGTCGATGCGTTCGATGCGCTCGATGGCCGCGTCGAGCAACTCGGTCGGTGACACCTGGCCGGAGCGCACGAGCTCCGCCTGATCGGTCGCGTCGAGCCACTGCGTCTGGTCGGCAAGTGAAGTCATGGGGTGCTGTGTAGCACGCACCGCTAGCGTGCCCTACCGCTGTGACTGAACCGACGACCCGAGGCGCCCCGCAGGCCTACACCGCCTGGGAGGTGCTCAAGCGGGTGCCGGTGCGCCGGCTGCTGGTGGCCAACTTCATCCTCCAGGTGGGTGTGTCGCTGCAGGCCGCGGCGCTCGGCAAGCAGGTCTTCGACATCACCCACCACGAGCGCGACCTCGGCTTGATCGGTTTGGCCGAGTTCCTCCCAGCCGCCATCTTCGTGCTCGTCACCGGCAGCATCGCCGACCGTCGCAACCGCAAGGTGATCGCGGTGATCTCCGTCGGGCTCGAAGCCCTCTCGTCGATCGCGCTGATGGTCTACACGCTCAGCGAGCCGACCGCGATCTGGCCGTTCTACGTCATCGCCTTCGGCTACGGCGTCGGCCGCGCGTTCGCCGCGCCGTCGCTTCGGTCGATGCCGCCGATGGTCGCGCCGGAGGGCGGGCTGCCGCGCACGATCGCGCTCTTCTCGGCGACGTGGACCGCGGCGGTGATCGTCGGGCCGGCGCTGTCGGGGTTCCTCTACGCGGTCCACCCGTGGGTGGCCTACCTCGGGTCGTCGTCGCTCGTCGTCGGCGGCGTCCTGCTCCTCACGGTCGTCACCTTCGAGCGTCAGCCGCCACCGATGGACCCGGACTTCAAGCCCACGTTCCGTCACGCGATCGAGGGCCTGGCGTTCATCCGCCGCACCCCGATCCTGCTGGCGGCGATCTCGCTCGACCTCTTCGCTGTGCTGTTCGGTGGTGCCGTCGCGCTGCTTCCCGTGATCGCCGAGGAGCAGCTGCACGTCGGCGACGTCGCCTACGGGTGGCTGCGCGCCTCCGCCGGCATCGGTGCCGCGGCAATGGCCATCTTCATCGCCATCCGACCGGTTCGCCGGCACGTCGGGCGCAAGCTGTTGATCGCCGTCGGGATCTTCGGCGCGTCGACGATCGTGCTCGGCACGACGCACAACTACGCGATCGCGTTCGGTGCGGTCGCCTTGCTGTCGGCAGCGGACATGATCAGCGTCTTCGTGCGCGGCTCGCTCGTGCCGCTGGTGACGCCGGACGAGAAGCGCGGTCGCGTGCTCGCCGTGGAGAACGTGTTCATCGGTGCATCGAACGAGCTCGGCGCGTTCGAGAGCGGCACGGTGGCGTCGGCCATCGGCACACCCGCCACCGTGATCGCCGGTGGCGTCGGCACGCTCGTCGTCGTCGGCGTGTGGGCTGCGGCGTTCCCGTCGTTGCGCACGATCGACCGCTTCGAGGACATCGAGCACGAGTCAACCGCGCCGCAACCGGTCAGCTGAAGACGAGCCAGACCGACAGCGGGATGGCGATCCAGGCCAGGACGAGCAGGACGATCGCGTAGACGGCGAAGTCGTACGACTCGTCCTTCGGCGGGTTGCCGCACGCGCCGATCGTCTCCCACAGCGCCCGCATCGCCTGGTCGGTGCTGAGCCGGATGCGTCGTCGAGCGATCGACGCCGAGTAGAGCGCGCACCACCCCAACCCGGCGAAGAGCACGCCGAGCACAGCGGCGCCGACGACTCGTCCGATCGTGTTGCTGATCGCCGCAGTCCAGGCCCGATCGAAGAGCGTGGTGATCGTCGACAGGATCGCGCCGCCGAGCAAGAACGTCGGCACGCCGAGCGGGTTGCCCTTGTAGCCGGGCTCGATGCGCGTTGCATCGGCACGGGCGCGCCGGAGCATCTTGTGCTCCTCGCTGCCGGGGATCGCGTTGGCTTCGCGTCGCTCGTAGATCTTGCGGATCCGCGTGACGAGCGTGTTCTGGTGGCCCTTCACGATCCAGCGGGTCATCTGCTCGACGATGTACGCGGCGATCGGCCGAAGTGGGCCCATGCGCGGCAGCTTCGCCGAACGGGCTCCGTTGCGGTCGAGGACCTCCAGTGACCGCATCGCCATCCGGTGCGCTTCCTCGAAGCGATCAGGTCGCCACAACGGACGGACCTTGGACAGCTCGCGCACGATGTCCTGCTCCGGCTTGCCCGACCCGGCGATCTGCTCGAGCAGCTTGCCCTTCTCGTCGGGAGTGTCGGCGCGCAGGATGCGCAGTGCATCGATGCGATCGAGCAGCAGCTCACCGTCGTGTGCCCCCTCCGGCGTTTGATGTCGAGCAACGTCAGCCTCACCCACGAGCGTGAACCTAATATCAGCGCCAGGCGGACCGAGTCAGGAGGACCACGTCATGAAGAATTTCATCAGTGAGTTCAAGAAGTTCATCGCTACGGGCAACGTGATCGAGTTGGCCGTCGCGGTCATCCTCGGCACGGCGATCAAGGCGGTGATCGATGCGTTCATCGCAAACGTCGCCAACCCGGTGATCGGTGCGATCGTCGGCAAGCCCAACCTCGACAACTTCCTCACGATCACGGTGCGCAAGGGAACGGCGAACGAGTCGACCATCTCGTTCGGCGCTGTGCTGACGCAGATCATCAGCCTCCTCATCGTCGGCTTGGTGCTGTTCCTGATCGTGAAGGCCTACAACCGCATGAAGAAGCAGGAAGAGGCTGCCGATCCGGGCCCCACGGAGATCGAGCTGCTGACCGAGATCCGCGACTCGCTGCGCGCCCGTTGACGGTGACATCCGGCAGATGACTTGCTTCGCGCTGGCGAAGTCGGTCGAATAGACGGTTCATGGTTGTGCGGCGCGAGCTCCTGATCACCGCCGCGCTCGTCCTCAGTGCGTGCGCGGCCTCTGCCGGCGCGCCCGCTGCGACGCAGAGCGGCATCGGTGGCGTCGGCGTGCTGCCCGACCCGATGGGCACCGGGGTCGCGGTCGATCGAACCACCACGACGAGCACCATCCCGGTGACGCTGCCGCTGAACTCCGACACGGTCGGCGAGCACGCCGGCGGCAACCGCGTGCTCGTCATCGGCGACTCCATCCTGGCCAGCACGTCCAAGCGGTACACCAACGACCTGTGCAAGATCCTGGTGCCGAACGGGTGGCAGGTGGAGCTGGAAGCCGAAACCGGCAGGTTCGTCGAGTTCGGCAAGAAGGTGCTCGATTCGCGCCTGAACGCCGGCTGGGATGCGGCGGTCATCGGCCTCGGCAGCAACTTCACCGGCAGCCTGGACGACTACCGCACGCGGATGTCGGCGTTGGTCGAACGGCTGGCCCCGCGCCCGGTGATCCTCATCACGGTCACGGAGTTCCTCCCCAACCGGGCACAGGTCAACGAGGTCATCCACCAGATGGCAGAGCAGTACGACAACGTCATCGTCGTCGACTGGGCTGCCACGACGGCCGACGATCCACACCTGTTGGGCGGCGACCACCTGCACCTGACCAACGAGGGTCGTTCGGCGCTGGCGTTCAACATCGGGCTGGCGATGGGCCTCGCACCGGAGACGCCGGGCAAGTGCCTCGACTCGGTGTACACCGACGACTCCGCGCTCAGCGTCGACGGCAGCACCACCACCTCGACGACGATCAAGAAGACCGGCGGCGGCACGAAGAGCACCACCACGACCACGACCAAGCCGCGTACCGGCACCACGACCACGACCAAGCCGGTCGCGACGACCACGACCAAGCCGCCGTCGACCTCGGCACCGGACATCACCCTGCCGCCGCTGCCCACCGGCACCTGAGCGGCGCCGGAGCGACGGGTGCTACGGGGCCAGGACTCCCAACCCGGGCAGGTTGCGCAGCACCGAGAACCCGATCAGCAGCACCGGGAGCGCGTTCATGAACGAGCCCGGGACTCGTTCGACCAGTGGTCGCGTCGGCCGGCCTGACGCCGCTCGCAGCCAGAACCACCAGCCGACGATGATCGCCAGCAGCACCACCGGGGTGAACACGTTGTAGCCCAGTGCCTGCGCCGGATGCCCGGTGAGCAGCTCGTGGGTTCCGCGCGTGAGGCCGCACAACGGGCACCACAGACCGGTCAGCGCGTGCAGCGGGCAGGCCGGGAACCTGCTGCCGGGCGCGGCTGGGTCGTTCGTCGCGACCAGGGCGGCAGCCACTGCCAGCGCGCCGCCCGTCGCCAGCGGTGCTGTGACAGCCGGAACGCTGCGGGGGAGAACCACAACGCTGATCGTAGGATCGTTCGACGTGTTGCAGGTGCACGGACTCTCGGTGGAAGTGGGTGGTCGACAGATCGTCGACCACATCTCCTTCTCCGTCATGCCCCGAGACAAGGTCGGCCTCGTCGGGCGCAACGGTGCGGGCAAGACCACGCTGTTCCGCACCCTCGGTGGCGCCCTCGAACCGATGGCCGGATCGATCGTCCGCAAAGGTGGCTTCGGCTACCTGCCGCAGGATCCGCGCATCGCCGGCACGCTCGACGGTCGCACGGCGATCACCCACGTCCTGTCCGGCCGCGGCGTCGATGAGGACATGGTCCGCATCGAGAAGCTTCGCCTGACCATGGAGGAAGATCCGAGCGAGCGCAACATCGCTCGCTACAGCAAGGCGTTCGAGGAGTTCTCGTCGTCCGGCGGGTTCGCCGCGGAGAGCGAGGCGCGCAGCATCGCCGCCGGCCTCGGCCTGCCCGACGAGCGGATGGAGCTGTCGGTCGGTGTGCTCAGCGGTGGCGAGAAGCGCCGCGTCGAGCTGGCACGGATCCTGTTCGCCGGTTCCGACGTGCTGCTGCTCGACGAACCGACCAACCACCTCGACGTCGACGCCAAGACGTGGCTGCTGGCGTACATGCGCCAGTACCGCGGCGCGCTGCTCGTCATCAGCCACGACCTCGATCTGCTCGACGAGGCGATCACGCGCGTCATGCACCTCGACCGTCCCTCGGAGGGAGCGCTCGGAGAGCTCGTCGAGTACAAGGGCACCTACTCGCAGTACCGCGCCGCACGTGCTGCCGACGAGGAGCGCCTGGCGAAGAAGTCGGTGCTGCAGCAGAAGGAGATCGACCGCCTGCAGGGCTTCGTCGATCGCTTCGGCGCCAAGGCCAGCAAGGCCACGCAGGCGCAGAGCAAGGAGAAGCAGATCGCCCGTCTCGAGGCCCAGAAGGTCTCGGTCGGCGCCGGCGATCGCGTGCTGCGCGTGCGCTTCCCCGATCCGCCCGCCAGTGGTGCAACGGTGCTCAACGTGCGCGGTCTGTCGAAGGGCTACGGCGGTCCGCCGATCTTCGAAGACGTCTCGTTCGACATCGGTCGTGGCGAGCGCCTGCTCGTGCTCGGCCTCAACGGCGCCGGCAAGACCAGCCTGCTGCGGATCCTCGCCGGTGAGACGACCGCCAATCTCGGCCAGTTCGAGTTCGGGCATCAGGTGACGTGCGGCTACTACGCGCAGGAGCACGACAACCTGCGCGTGCAGGACTCGTTGCTCGACAACATCCGAGCCGAGGTGCCGCGCAACGTGGTGCTGACCGAGACGCAGCTGCGCGGCCTGCTCGGCATGATGGGCCTGCAGGGCGAGAAGGTGTACCAGGAGAGCGGCACGCTGTCCGGCGGCGAGAAGACCAAGCTGGCGTTGGCGATGCTGATGGTCGGCCGCAACAACCTGCTGCTGCTCGACGAGCCGACCAACAACCTCGACCCGCCGAGCCGCCAGTCGGTTGCGGACGCGCTCAGCGCGTGGAAGGGCTCGATCGTCTTCGTCAGCCACGACCCCGAGTTCGTCGAGCAGCTGAAGCCGACGAAGGTCCTGCTGATGCCCGACGGCCAGCTCGACTACTTCAACAAGGACTGGCTCGAGCTCGTCTCCCTCGCCTGACGAACTGGATGTCTGTCAGCTCGAATGTCGAGCTGACAGACATCCAGTTCCGCTGCAGTCAGGCAGAATCGCGACGTGGGCATCGACGTGCACGACTCGCTGCAACTGGTCGTCGACGAGACGACCTTCCTCGACTTCCTCGGCGTGCTCTGGCGCGACCGTGCTGAAGAAGTGGCGATCGAGCGCGTCACGCCGTCACCGCCGTACTCGGCCGGTGCCCGCGGCTGGGAGAACGGGACGATCGAGGCGTTTCTCGAGTCGGCGGAACGGGGCGCTCGAGACTCCCTGTGGATCGCCGACAGGACGACCAACCCGTGGCGGCGAGCTGCTGAGATCCTCTACATGGGCAAGATCTACGAGTAGCCGCTCCGCTCTCAGAACTGGATGTCGGAAACGCGGCTGTGCCGCGCCTCCGACATCCAGTTCTTCGCTGATCGAGGGATCCTGACGCAGGGCTACGGTTCGCGCATGCGAATCGGAACCATGAGCGGGGCGATCAACAACGGGACCATCGACGACGTGATCGCCGAGGCGCGACGAGCGGTCGACGACGGGTTCGACTCGTTCTGGGTGTCGCAGATCTTCAGCCACGACGCGCTCACGGTGCTGGCGCTCGTCGGGCGCGAGGTGCCGGGCATCGAGCTCGGCACGGCCGTCGTGCCGACGTACCCGCGCCATCCGATGATGCTGGCGCAGCAGGCGCTGACGGTGCAGGCCGCGACCGGCGGTCGGCTGGCGCTGGGCATCGGGCTGTCGCACCAGATCGTCGTCGAGATGATGTGGGGCCTGAACTTCGGCAAGCCGGTGCGCCACACGCGCGAGTACCTGTCGGTGCTGATGCCGCTGCTGGAGGGCAAGCCGGTGGGCTTCGCCGGCGAGGAGTTCAAGGTCAACGGCGCCGTCGCCGTCGCCGGCGGCTCGCGACCTTCAGTGCTCGTCGCCGCGCTCGGCCCGCAGATGCTGCGCGTCACCGGCACGCTGGCCGACGGCACGTCGACGTGGTGCGTCGGCCCGAAGACGCTCGCCGAGCTGACCGTGCCGGTGCTGCGCCAGGCCGCTGCCGATGCCGGTCGCCCGGAGCCGCGCGTCGTGTGCGCGCTGCCCGTGTGCGTCACCGACGACGTCGACGCGGCCCGCAAGCGTGCCGCCGAGGTCTTCGCCGTGTACGACACGCTCCCCAGCTACAAGACGATGATGGACCGCGAGGGCGTCGACGGCCCGTCGGGGCTGGCGATCGTCGGCACTGAGGACGAGGTGCGCGACCAGATCGCCGGCGTCGCCGCTGCGGGCGTCACCGACTTCAACGCCGGCGCGTTCCCCGGCAACCCCGAGGAGGACGAGCGCACGCGGGCGTTGCTGCGGAGCCTCGTGTGACCGGCGACGGCAGCGCCGCCGATCGCTACGCGGCGTTCACCGCGCTGCGCGTCGAGCTCGTCGACGGCGTTGCCACGGTCGTCATCGACAACGGGCCGATCAACCTCTTCGACCTCACCTTGTACACGGAGATGGCGAGGCTCGTCGACCTGCTCGCCGAGGATCCGACCGTTCGCGTGGTCGTGCTGCGATCGGCGAATCCGTCGTTCTTCATCGCCCACTTCGACGTCTCGCTGATCCTCCAGCTGCCGCCCGGCGATGGCACGCCTGCGACAGAGCTGAACGCGTTCCACCGCATGTGCGAGGGCTTGCGCACGATGCCCAAGGCGACCATCGCCGTCATCGAGGGCCGCGTCGGTGGCGGCGGCAGCGAGCTGACCCTCAGCTGCGACATGCGCTTCGCCACACCGGACGCGGTCTTCTCGCAACCGGAGGTCGCCCTCGGCATCATCCCCGGCGGCAGCGGCACGGTCCGCCTGCCGAGGCTGGTCGGTCGCAGCCGCGCCCTCGAGGTGATCCTCGGTTGCGAGGACATCGACGCGGCGACGGCCGAGTCGTGGGGCTGGGTCAACCGTGTGCTGCGTCCCGGCCAGATCCACGCCCACGTCGACACGCTCGCCCGTCGGATCGCCGGCTTCCCACCACACGCCGTGGCCGCGGCGAAGGCGTCGGTGCTTCGTGCGGACGCAGGTGTCGGCGATCAGCTCCTCGCCGAGGGCGATGCGTTCACGATGACCCTCAACGAGCCGGGCACCCGAGCCGCGATGCAGCGGTTCCTGGAGATCGGCGGCCAGACCGTGGACGGCGAACTGCGTCTCGGCGAGCTCGCCGGCGACATCGGCGCACGCGGTGACGGAGCCGACGGCCGCACGTAGTCTGCGGTGATGACGCGTGGCGGCGGGCTGCTCCTGGTGCTGGCACTCGCCTGCGCTTCGTGCAGCGTGAACACCTCGGTGCGGGCGACGCAGTCGGTGGCGCCGCCCGCCGAGTTCGACCGGGAGCATCCGCTGTCCGAGGTGGCAGACCTGCCGGATGCGGCGCCCGTCGAGTGGGGCCCGTGCGACGAGCAGCCGTCGCCATGGGAGTGCGCCACCGTGACCGTGCCGCTCGACTACCGGCGTACCGGCCTCGACCTGACGATCGACATCGCTGTCACCCGCTTGCCGGCGACGTCGAGCGACCGCATCGGTTCGCTGGTGATGAACCCCGGCGGACCGGGAGGCTCCGGTGTGCAGCTGGCATGGGGCTACGCGTCGGCGTTTCCCGACGAGCTGACGTCGCGGTTCGACCTCGTCGGCTTCGACCCGCGGGGCGTCGGTCGGTCCACAGCGGTCGACTGCGGCGACCTCGACCGCCGCCAGGACGTCGTCCTCCACGACTGCGTCCGCCGCAGCGGCGAGCTGCTGCCGTACGTCGGCACCGTCAACGCGGCACGCGACATGGAGATGATCCGCAGGGCCATCGGCGACGAGGCGCTGACCTACCTCGGCTTCAGCTACGGCACCGCGCTCGGCGCGGTCTACGCCGACCTGTTCCCCGAGCACGTTCGGGCCCTCGTGCTCGACGGCTCTGTCGACCCGGCAGCAGGCGAGTACAACACCGCCGACGGTGCGATCGATCCGTTCGGCTCACCGTTCTACGGCGTGCAGGACTTCGACGCGACCGAGGAGGTCTTCCACGACCTGTGCGACTCGGTGCGCTCCTGCGCCGCCGGGCCCGACAGCCGCCACGTGCTCTTCGACCTGTACGACACGGTCGACACGTTGCCGGTCGACGGCTTCCCCGACTGGGCCGACGAGGTGAGCCCGTACGACCTCGATCGCATCGTCGTGTCGGCGATGTACAACACGGACCTGTGGGAGCCGCTTGCGGTCGGGCTCGCCGACGCCGAGCACGGCGACGCCTCCACGCTGGCCGCGCTGGCCAGCTTCCTCGAGGCCGGCTACCCGCGCGAGGAGGACTCGTACGACAACCTCGGCGCCGCGAACATCGCCGTCTACTGCGCCGACTTCGCCGGCCGATCGGGCGCGTACGACGTGGGTCGCTGCTTCGGCTTCCCGGAGACCACCGAACCGCTGCCGGCGATCACCGCGGTGGACACGCCGAACCCGGTGGTGGTGATCGGCACCGACGGCGACCCGGCGACGCCAGGTTTCCTCGCCCCGGAGATGGCGTCCGCGCTCGGTGATGCGGTGTCGATCCGCTGGGAGGGCGCCGGGCACACCGCCTTCCTGCACAGCGAGTGCATCGACGAGCTCGTCATCGGCTACCTCGTCGACCTCACCGTGCCGAAGGACCGCAGCCGGTGCACGTTCACCGGTGGTGACGCCGACACGTCCGTGGCACAGGCCAAGCAGGTCTTCGAGCTCGATCGGCCCGGGTTCCTCGGGCGGATCACCAAGGTGCTCGAAGGCGAGGGTCTGGAACCCGGCGTCGCTCGATGCGTTGCCGAGGGCATCATCGGCGCCGGCGACGACGCGTTCATCGTCTACGCCCGACTCGGCGTCCACACCAGCGAGTTCGACGACCTGCGCGACGGCCTGGAGACCGACTGCACTTCGTGAGCGCCCATCAGTCGAAGGAGCTGGGCCTCGCGGCTTGGATCTCGCGGACCCAGTTGATGAAGCCGGCGTCGGTGATCGGAGCGCGGTCGGCGGAGGCACCGACCGGGAGCACGTGGGAGACGAACGAGTCGCCGACGTAGGCGTGCAAGCTCATCATCGGCGGCTCGGCGGATTCCGCTGGAGCGTGGTTCGGGTCGACGTCCGGCGTGATGGCGACGGCGGTGGACGGCGACACCCACAGCGTGCACGAACCCCAACTGCTGACGATCGGCCGGTGCACGTGACCGGACAGCACGAGGCGCACGTGCGAGTGCCGACGCACGACGGCCTCGAAGCGCTCGATGCCCTTCAGGCCGACGCAGTCCATCCACCAGATCCCGGTCTCGAACGGTGGGTGGTGGATCGCGATCGCGGTGGTCGCGTCGGCGTTCGCCGTGAGCTCGGCGTCCAGCCACGTGGCGTCGTCGTCGGTGAAGTCCTCCGCACTCGAGTCGATGAGCAGCAGGCGCAACGGTCCGAGGTCCATCGCGCGGTGACCGGCGATCTCGGTGATCCGCCCGTCGTGGTTGCCGCGGATGCACGTCCACGGCGCCGTCAGTGCGTTCATCCGCGACTGGAACTCGGCCCACTGCTCGGGCGTGCCGTCGTGGGTGAGGTCGCCGGTGACGAGCACCAGATCCGGCTGCCGGCCCATGCGATTGATCTCGTCCACCGCCATCGACAACCGCTCACCACTGCCGGCCTTCGGCCCGCCGACGTGCGTGTCCGACAGCTGCACGATCACGTACGCCATGCGACTGCTACTTGAGGGTGACGGGGGAGGCGAGGGGCTGGTTGACGAGGTCGAAGAAGTCGTTGCCCTTGTCGTCGACGACGATGAACGCCGGGAAGTCGCGGACCTCGATCTTCCACACGGCCTCCATGCCGAGCTCGGGGTACTCCAGCACCTGGACGTCGGTGATGCAGTCCTGCGCGAGACGCGCGGCGGGGCCGCCGATCGAGCCGAGGTAGAAGCCGCCGTGGGCCTTGCACGCGTCGGTGACCTGACGGCTGCGGTTGCCCTTGGCCAGCATCACCATCGAGCCCCCGGCGGCCTGGAACTCACCGACGTAGCTGTCCATCCGCCCCGCGGTGGTCGGGCCGAACGAACCGCTGGCCATCCCCGTCGGCGTCTTGGCCGGGCCGGCGTAGTACACGCAGTAGTCCTGCATGTACTGCGGCATCCCGTCGCCCGCGTCGAGGCGCTCCTTGATCTTGGCGTGGGCGATGTCGCGGGCGACCACCATCGGGCCGGTGAGCATGACGCGGGTCTTCACCGGGTAGTTCGACAGCTCGGCGCGGATCTCGCTCATCGGCCGGTTGAGGTCGATGGCGACCACGGGCGTGTCGGCGAGGTCGTCGTGCGTCGTGTCCGGCAGGAACCGAGCGGGGTCGGTCTCCAGCTGCTCGAGGAAGATGCCATCGGCGGTGATCTTGCCGAGCGCCTGGCGATCGGCGCTGCACGACACGGCCATGCCCACCGGGCAGCTGGCGCCGTGGCGGGGGAGGCGGATGATGCGCACGTCGTGGCAGAAGTACTTGCCGCCGAACTGCGCGCCGATGCCGGTCTGCTGCGACAGCTGCAGCACCTTGGCCTCCAGCTCGATGTCGCGGAAGGCGTGACCGAGCTTGCTGCCGGCGAGCGGCAACGTGTCCAGGTAGCGCGTGCTGGCCAGCTTCGCCGTCTCCACCGCGAGCTCGGCCGACGTGCCACCGATGACGACGGCGAGGTGGTACGGCGGGCAGGCCGCGGTGCCGAGCGTCTTCATCTTCTCGAACAGCCACGGCAGCAACGTCTTCTCGTTGAGCAGCGCCTTGGTCTCCTGGAAGAGGTAGCTCTTGTTGGCCGAACCGCCGCCCTTGGCCATGAAGAGGAACTTGTAGGCGTCGCCGTCGATGGCACTGATCTTGATCTCGGCCGGCAGGTTGTTGCCGGTGTTGACCTCGTCGTACATGTTCAGCGCGGCCATCTGGCTGTAGCGCAGGTTGCTGGTCTGGTACGTGTTGAAGATGCCGCGGGCGATGGCCTCCTCGTCGCCGCCGCCGGTGACGTGGACGAGCTGCCCCTTCTTCGCCTTGACGATCGCGGTGCCCGTGTCCTGGCACATCGGCAGCACGCCACCGGCACTGATCGCCGAGTTCTTCAACAGGTCGAGAGCGACGAAGCGGTCGTTGTCGCTCGCCTCCGGGTCGTCGAGGATGTTGGCCAGCTGCTGCAGGTGACCCGGGCGCAGGAAGTGGGCGATGTCGCGCATCGCCTCCTGGGTGAGGAGCGTCAGCGCCTCAGGCGCAACCTGCAGGACACGACCGATCGGTGTGCTGACGGTGCTGATGTGGTCGGTGCTCAGCAGGCGGTACGGCGTGTCGTCGTGGCCGAGAGGGAACAGCTCGGTGAACTCGAACTCAGGCATGAGCCCAGGCTACGACCGCTTCATGCGCGAGGGGAAAGCCGCAGCGGGGTCGACCGGCCACTGGTGCTTCGGGTAGCGGCCGGCCATCTCCTTGCGCACCTCCGCCCAGCTGCCGGTCCAGAAGCCGGGCAGGTCGGCGGTGATCTGGATCGGGCGGTCGGCGGGGGAGAGGAGCTCCAGCGTCAACGGCACGCGACCACCGTCCACCGACGGGTGCGACGTCGTGCCGAACAGATCTTGCACGCGCGCGCTGACCGTCGGCATCGGGCGTGACCAGTCGATCGCTGCGTCGCGTCCGGCGGCGGTGTGCAGCGCGACGGGAGCGAGCTCGTCGAGCCGTTGCGAGTCGTCCCACGAGAGCTGTGAGCGCAGCAGCATCGTCGTGTCCAGCCGACGTAGGTCGGCCGCTCCGGTCGCGCCGACGAGGAAGGGAGCGAGCCAATCGTCGAGCGACTTCAGCAGCGCGCCGTCGCTCCAATCGGGCCAGTCCGCATCGGGGTGCTGTGCGCGTAGGAACGCGACGCGTTGGCGAAGCGTCGTCGACTCCGGGGACCACGAGAGCACTGCGAGACGAGTGGCACGCACGCGCTCGACCAGCGCGGCCGTGGTGTCGTCGCCGGGCAGCGGTTGGCGAACCTGCTCGTCGAGCAGCAGCGATCCGAGTCGGGTCTCCCAGCGCTCCAGGAGGTCGTCGCGCTGCTTGTCCCACGCGACCGAGACGCGCAGCTCGACCTCGGCGGCGAAGGCGACGGCCACCTCGTCGGCGTCGATCGCCGCGGCGAGCCGGACGCGGGCGTTGTCGCGCTTGCCGTCGAGGTCGGCGACGATCAGGAAGCGCTCCTCGCCGATCGGGTCGGTGCGCTCCGTGAACGCACCACCGCCGCCGCGCAGCTGGAACTGCGCCGGTTGGCTGCGACGGATGGCCAGCCGATCGGGGAACCCGTGCGCCAGCACCGCGCCGGCGCGGTCACCGCGCAGCGCGCTCCAGTCGATGCGCACATCGGCGCGGCGGGCGATGTCGACGGCGCGGTCGCGCACGCGAGCGACGTCGCGCCGATCGGCTCGGTCGTCACCGATGCCACCGAGCACGGCGACGCGCAGCGCGACGTCGGCGGGAGCTCCCTGGCCGCGGAAGATGTCGCGCTCGTCGACCAACGCAGCGAGCACGCAGGCCAACCCGACGTCCGCCTCCGAGGCAGTGGCGACCATCGTCGCCAAGCGCGGGTGCACCGGCAACGCGGCGACTCGTCGACCGAGCGGAGTGACCGCGCCGTCCGCGTCGAGCGCGCCGAGCAGCTGCAGCAAGCGGCGCGCCTCCTGCATCGCCTTCGCCGGCGGTTGATCGATGAACGGCACGTCGCTGCTGCCCCAGATGGCCAGCTCCAACGCCAGTCCGGCGAGGTCGACCTGCGTGATCTCCGCATCGAGGTGAGCACGTCGGGTGGCGTGCTCGAGCTTGCTCCACATCCGGTACGCAGCGCCCGGCTCGGTTCGGCCCGCTCGTCCGGCGCGTTGATCAGCAGACGCACGACTGGTGCTGATCGTGACCAAGCGAGTCATGCCCGTGCGAACGTCGTGACGCGGCACGCGCGCGAGTCCTGCGTCGACCACGACGCGCACGCCGGGCACGGTGAGCGATGACTCGGCGATGTCGGTGCTCAGCACGACGCGTCGTCGTGACGATGCGGTGAGGGCACGATCTTGCTCGGCCAACGACAGCGCGCCGGCCAACGGCAGCACGTCGACGCCGCTGTCGGCGAGGTCGGTCAGCAAGCCTTCGACGCGACGGATCTCGCCGATGCCGGGCAGGAACACCAGCAGATCGCCCTGCTGCTCGCGCAGCGCGCGCCGCACCGCTGCGGCCACCGCCGGCTCGACACGTTCACGTGCCTTCATCGGCATCCAGACGATGTCCACCGGGTGCATGCGCCCGTCGCTCTCGATGACCTCGACGTCGGTGCCGTCGTCGGCGAGGACGCGCCGCAGCGGCGCGATCTGCGGTGTTGCGCTCATCAGCAGCAGGCGAAGATCTGGGCGCAGCGAGCCGACGCTGTCGAGCGCGAACGCAAGACCGACGTCGGTCGGAAGGTTGCGTTCGTGCACCTCGTCGAAGATCACCAGCCCGACACCCGGCAGCGATGGATCGTGCTGCAGCCGTCGCGTCAGCACGCCCTCGGTGACCACCTCGATGCGGGTCGACGCACCGATCACCCGCTCGTCGCGCGTCTGGTAGCCGACCGTTTGCCCGACCGGTTCGCCGAGCAGATCGGCCATGCGTCGCGCCGCGGCACGCGTCGCCAACCGACGCGGCTCGAGCATCACGATCCGCCCGTTCAGCCACGACTCGTCGAGCAGCCACAGCGGTGCCGCTGTCGTCTTGCCGGCGCCCGGCGGCGCGACGAGCACAGCTCGCGCGCCTCGTCCGAGTGCATCCGACAGCGCCGGCAGCACCTCGACGACGGGGAGATCAGCGATCGCCGCGGGCAGCACTCGCCCTCCGTCTCCGGGAGCGGTCAGCCGAGTGCCGGCGTGCCGTGGAACGGACCCGGATCCCCGGCGACGGGGATGGTGGGCGCCGTCCAGGCGGTGATGGTGGCGATGCGCTCGGCGACCTTGCGCCACGCGGCGGGGTCCCACCCTTCGGCGCTGGCATCGACCTCGCCGTCGACGAGGAGGAAGACGAACGCCGGCAGCGTCTCCAGCCCGAGGCTGCGCACGATCGCGCGGTCGGGATCGCAGAACACGAGGAACTCGTCGGCCACCGGGCCGAGGAAGGCGCGAGCGTCGTCGGCTGCGCAGGTGAGCACGAGGTTGACGCGCACGTCGGAACCGCGCAGCCCGTCGAGGATGCGGGTTGCCGTCTTCAGCACCCACGAGCTCTCGTTGGTGTACGGGTCGAGCACCACGCTGGCCAGGTGGAACGTCGTCAGCCAGTCGGACAGGTCGCGCTGCTCCCCGGCGAGGGTGGTGAGCGAGAGGTCGAGGGCGGGGTTCCGAGCCACGTCGGAGACGGTAGCGGGTAGCGTCGCCATCGTGCATCCCATCGAGCGGCTCCGGTACGTCGCCCGGTCGCACGGCGGCGACCAACGGGTGGTCGTGCGCGAGACAGCGGGTGCGTTGCGCGGCCTCGGCCTCGACCCCGCCGGTCTCGTCGTGGCCTGTCGCCGGATCCTCGAACGGCACCCCACGGCTGGCGCGCTGTGGTGGCTGTGCGCACACGTGCTGGCCTCGCCCGATCCATTGCGCACGGCATGGGCGTTGGCCGACGAGCTCGACGACGACCCCACCGCCGACGTGCTCGTCGCGGCCCTGCCGGAGGACGCCACGGTGGTCGTCGTCGGCTGGCCCGACCTCGCCGGTGAAGCGCTGCTGCGTCGCGGCGACCTGCAGGTGCTCGCGGTGGACGCCAACGACGACGGATCCTCGTTCGTCCGTCGGCTGCAGCGATCCGACGTCGAAGCTTCCATCGTGCCGCCCGCAGGTCTCGCCGCTGCGGTGCTCGCCAGCGACCTCGTGCTGATCGAAGCCAACGCGACCGGCCCGTCCGAGCTGCTTGCCGCGCAGTGCTCTCGCGCCGCAGCATCGGTCGGCTACTGCAGCGAGGTTCCCGTGTGGATGGTGGTCGGTCGAGGTCGACGGCTGCCGGCAGCGATGTTCGACACGGTGCTCGAGCGCGCCGCTGCCGAGGCGCGTGGCGGCAACGCGTGGCACGCGCCGTACGAGCCGGTGCCCGCCGCGCTCGGCACCACGTTCGTGTTGCCCGACGGCGTGTTGTCGGCCGACGAAGCGGTGCTCTCGGCGGAGTGCCCGTTGGCACCCGAGCTGCTTCGATCCAGCGCGATGTGACCGGGTAGGTTCAGCCGATGGCCAACCGTCGATCTGTCATCACCATGGGCGAGGCGGAGGTGCACGCCTTCCTCGACGCTCAGAAGACGCTCAACGTCGCCACGATCGGACCGACAGGCCATCCGCACCTGGTTGCCATGTGGTACGCCTACGTCGACGGGCAGCTGTGCTTCTGGACGTTCGCCAAGAGCCAGAAGATCCAGAACCTTCGCCGCGATCCGAAGCTCACCGGGCTGGTCGAGAGCGGCACCGTCTACAACGAGCTGCGCGGGGTGGAGCTGGTCGGCAACGGGCGGATCATCGAGGACTACGACCGCGTCCTGGCCATCGGCAAGGCCGTCGGCGCCCGCTACAACGGTCCCGCCGCGCTCAGCGACGACGCCCTCCCGTTCCTCGAAGCCCAGGCTCGCAAGCGCCTCGGCGTCGTCTTCGAGGTCGACAAGATGATCACCTGGGACCACACCAAGCTCAGCGGCGCCTACTGACCTCACCCGCGTCGGGTCTCGGCCGCACGCCCACGCCAGTGCGATGAGGTTCAGGCGGTCATGGACCGCTCATACCTCATCGGGTTGCCGGGTCGAGTCGGTGCGTCAGGCCCGCGTCGAGCACGTGTGAGCGTGAGCGAGCCTCGAGTTTTGAGCGGTCACTGGACGGACCAGGCGTTGATCGCGTAGGCGCCGTTCTGGTTGACCTGGACGATCGCCGTCGACGTGACCTTCGGCGAACCTGAGTTCGTCTCGCTGACGATCTTGAACGTCTGCTGGACGACGGGGTTGTCGAAGCCGACCTTGCCGGGCAGCGTGCCCGACACCTCGAGCTTGGCGGCGAGGAAGCCGCCGGCGATGCTCAGCGTCTTGTTGGCTTCCGAGCCGGCCGTGATGTTCACCTTCATCGTCCCCTGCGGCACCGAGATGTAGCCGGGGATCGACACGGTGACCTTCTGCGTCGTTGCCAGCTTGACCTCGAACACGGCGTTGACCACCGGCGGCGGAACGGTCGTGGTCGTCGCAGCGATCGTCGTGGTGGTCGTGCTCGCCGGCGACGTGGTCGTCACGGGCGGGACCACCGGGGCGGTGGGAACGAGCGTCGACGGCTTGTACTCCTGCGACGTCGCTTCGGTCCGGGTGTCGCCGCCGACCATCGACCGCGGCACGCTGAGGAAGCCGGTGAGGTTGAGATCGGTGTTCGTCGCGCCGGAGAGCACGCCGTTCACCGACATGATCGACACGCCCTTGCTCGACGCCGTGCCGACGTCGGTGTCGGCGACGTAGCGCTGGTTCATGATGAAGCTCGTCGCCGGGCCCGCCGTGTCGGTGTCGACCAGCAGCCTGCCCGCGGCGCCGAACACGAACGTCGCACCGAGGCCGGTGATGTTATGGCTCGTCGGCGCGTTGATCGCGTAGAACGCGGCTTCCTGGTCGCTGGCGCAGCCGGACGTCGAGCCGTCACCGACGACGACGTTGGCACTGCCACTGATGCGCACCGTCTTCTCGAAGTAGTAGATGCCCGAGGCGAAGAAGACCGGCGTCGATCCGGTGATCACCAGGTCGTCCTGGTACGTCCCCGGGAAGTACACCGTGCACGCCGGGAAGCCGTTGAACCCGGCGGGCATGGCGAAGCCGGTGTTCGCCCGCTTGTTCAACCCGTGCGCCGGCAGGTCGGGCACGAAGATCTTGTCCTGCGTCTCGGTTCCCGACATCACGCTCTGCCACAGCGTCTCGGGTGCCTGCCCGGAGCCGAGGTAGGCGTGGTTGCCACCGTTGACGATGTCGGTGGGCAGCGTCGCCCCGACGGCGATCGTGGCGGCGCCGTAGCGACCGACCGAGTCACCCTCGCGACTCTGGGCGTAGTCCATCATGTAGCACTTCGTCGTCACGCCGATGTCGAGCCCGGGACCGGCGATCGTCACCGGTTGGTACAGACCGGCGCCCGGGTTGGCAGCGTCCTGGTACCCGCACTTCTTGTACAGCGCGACCGGGTCGGCCATCGCCGTGCGCAGCCCACCCTTCACGGCCTCGAGACGGCCGCCTTTGACGTTCGCGAGGCGCGAGGCGCGAGCGACGCTCGTCGAGTAGCTCATCACCGGGAGGATGAGGAACGAGCACAGCATGATCATCACCAGCGCGATGATCAGCGTCGAGCCGCTGTCGCGGTCGCGCTCCGACCTCGGCTGCGGCTGCTGGGGTTGGGGTGCGTCGGTCACGGTCGGGCCACCGTCTGCGTGCAGGACACCGCTTCGTTCGGCGCGACTCGCACCCGGATCCCGACCCACGGAGTTCCGGGGATCGGGAAGGTGGTGAACGTCCTCGTCGACAAGCCGGCCTTGCAGGACCAGCTGACCGGCGTGTAGGCGGTGAGGTCGGAGATGTTCTGCGGCTGGATCTCGATCGTCTCGTACCGTCCGTCCGTCTTGAAGTCGAAGGTGCCGCTGACGAACTGGCGAGTCGTGGTCACGACCTTGAGGTCCGTCGTCACCGGCTGACCGTCGGCGTTGGTGCGGGCGGTGTTCTGGTACGTGAACGGGTCGGGCGCCGCACCGGTGCCGAGGTTCGTCCGCAGCGTCAGCGTTCCACCGCACTCGGCCAGGGCAACGGCCGCGAGGGCGTCACCGAACTTCGACCAGTCCGGCAGCACGTACATGTTGGCGGTCTCGGCGTTGCTGTAGGTGGCGTTGGCGACCACGCCCGTGTTCGTCCCGTCGATGAGGCGGGCGATGACCGTGCTGCTGATCGTCGACTGCGTGAGCGAGGCCTCGTTGCTGCGCCAGCCGTCGGTCGAGCTCGCCCCACCGTTGGTGTCGCCGGCGTCGAACTCCTGCGGCGTGGCGATGTCCCACTCGCTGTAGGGCGAGGAGTACAGCTTGTTCTGGCGCCAACCGTCGGTCGCGTCGGTCGTCGTGTTGTTGGCGGTGTACAACGCCAGCGTCGTCGACTCCCAGGTGCTGAACGGCGTCGTGTACGACTTGTTGCGCCAGCCGTCGGTCTCGTCAGAGGTGGTGTTGTTGGCGTTGTACAGCGTGCTGGTCGTCGTCTCCCACACCGTGAACGGCGAGGTGTAGGCCTTGTCGCGCCAGCCGTCGGACTCGTCGCTCGTGGTGTTGTTGGCGGTGTACAACGCCTGGGTCACGGTCTCCCACTGGTCGTTGACGCTGTTGGGCACCTCGTACTGGATGCGCCGCTGCGCCGCGGCGACCCCGTTGTAGGTGGCCTGGGTGATGTTCTCCCAGAAGTCGTTGCTGCCGGTCGTGGCGCCGTAGGCGATCTGCTTGCCGCCGGCCGGTGCTGCGTTGTACAGCGCCAGCGTGGTGTTCTCCCAGATGTCGTTGACGCCGTTCGTCGCTTCGTACTGGATGCGCCGCTGCGCGGCGGTGACGGTGTTGTACGTCGCCAGCGTGATGTTCTCCCAGTAGTCGTTGGAGCCGGTGGTCGCGCCGTAGGCGATCTGCTTCGCGGGTGCCGCGGTGTACAGCGCGAGCGTCGTGTCTTCCCAGTAGTTGTTCGGACCCGTGACCGCGGAGGCGACGATCTGCTTGCCGCCCGCGGGAGCTGCGTTGTACAGCGCCAACGTCGTGTCTTCCCAGTAGTCGTTGGTGCCGGTCGTTGCCTCGTAGGTGATCCGCTTCGACGTGGACGTGCTGTTGTACGTGGACAGGCTGATGTCCGTCCAGTAGTCGAGGCTCGAGTTCAAGGCCGTGTCGCCGTTGATGAGGTTCTTGCGGTTCGAGCGCGTCTCGGCGTCGTACACCGCCTTCGTGACCGTGGTGTACGGCCCGGACGTGCCGCTCCGCGTCTGGTAGTGAACGACGTACTCGTAGTGGAACGAGCGCTGGTAGTGGATGTTGCGCTGGTAGTGGAACGAGCGCTGGTAGTGGAACGAGCGCTGGTAGTGGAACGAGCGCTGGTAGTGAAAGCTGCGGTCGTACGAGGCGTGGTAGCCCTTCTCGTACACCGAGTGGTAGCCACGGTCGTAGGTCGAGTGGTAGCCGCGCTCGAACTTCGGCGGTGCGGTGAGCCACGGGTTGTAGTCGTCGACGGCGTCGCCGACGCCCACGCCGACGATCTTCTTGACGCTCGAGCGGAACTGGGTGGCGATGTAGTTGGCCCGGTAGAAGGCCTCCATGCTGAGGGTGCTGCCGTCCTCGACGGGGTAGCCCTGCACGGCCGGCGGCGTCAGCGGTGCGCTCGCCGTCGTGGCGTCGATGCGGTTCCTGGTCGGCACACCGTCGGTGAAGAAGATGACGGTGTCCGGGATGATGTTCTGGACCGTGCCGTCCGAGTTGAAGAACGTGCGGAACCAGGCGTCTTCCCAGTTGGTGCCGCCGCTGGAGACGAGACCGTCGACGAGCCCGCTGAGCGTGGTGACGTCGGACTCGTTGAGCATGTCGAAGTACTTCGCCCATGCCGGCGTGGTCGCGCCGAGCGTCGATGCCGTTGCCGAGAAGCGGACGATCTGCAGCTTCACCGGCGTGCCGGCGAAGAGGGCGATGAAGTTCTTGATCGCGGTGCGCACGCCCGACATCGCCGAGCCGATCGAGCCGGAGGTGTCGACGATCAGCGTGATGTTGCCGCCGCACTTCGTGCGTGTGGCCGTGAAGCTGGGCACGCCCGAAAGGCTGGTCTTGTCGAGGCCCTGGCGGTCGGTGCCACCGGCGCTGAGGTTGATCTGGTTGGAACCACCACCGAGGCCCGGAGCGTCGCCGCCACCGTTGATGGTGACGACCACTCGTTGTGCGTTCTTCGTCTTCAGGTTCGGGTCGATCGGGATCGTCGCGCTGGGATCGCCGGTGTCGGCCGGGTCGAGCGGCTGACTGACCTGCATGATCCACGTCGGCGAGTCGACCCCGGCGACGAACGTCCCGTCCGGCGGCGCATCGAGGTCGTGCAGCACCACGTTCACGGCGCAGGTGAACGGGCCGGTGCCGAGCTGGGTGCAGGCGACACGGATCAACTGGTACTCGGTGCCGACGAGCGCGTACCGGTACGAGACGTTGGTGGTCTGATCGACGACGCCGCTGCCGCTGGCGACCTGCGTCGTCCACGTCAGCATCAGTGCGTTCGACCCGCCGACGTTGGCGTTCGTCGGGCAGGACGCGCCGCAGGGAGACGCCGACGCGGTGGTGTCGACCTGGCTCGCCGAGGCGAGGTCGGCCGGCATCCAGATGCTGACGCCCTGCTCCGAACGAGCGTTGTTCAAACGACCTTCGGTGTTGTCCGACTGGCGGAGGATGACGATGATCGCCGACGAGAGGCCGACCATGATCACGCCGACGAGCATCATGCCGATCAACAGCTCGGGCAGGGTCATGCCGGCGTCGCGCATCCGACGGATGCGGGCGGCTGCACCGAATTCCGGAGGAGCTTGCTCGTGTGCCTGATCAGACATCGCTCTTGACCACCTGCATGGATCGATGGGTACGGCCATCAGGACTGGTGACCGTGATGGTGACTCGCTGGACGAGGAGGTCGGCTGGCACGGAGTCGGTGCCGAGGCACGCGCCCGACGCCCAGGTGCCGGAGACCGAGAGGTTTGCGTTGGGCACGAAGTGCTCCTGGACCACGACGGCTTGGCCGGCAGCCCAGCCCTCGGACTGCGCCGCCGCCTGCGCGTAGATCGCGTAGTCGCACTTCTTCGGCGCGCGGTTGACGCGGTCGGCCGCGTTCTGGAGCACCGTCTCCACGGCAGCGCCGTTGTTGACCGTCGACGAGGCGCGGATGTTGGTGAGGACCGCTTCCATGATCGGGATCACGGTGATGCCGATGATGGCGACGGTGACGACGATCTCGACGACCGAGAAGCCTCGGTCGCGCGACCGGGCGCGCTCATCTACCTGGGAACCGCGTTCGCGATCGGTTCTCCGGAATCCGCGCATTCGTGCCTCGCCCTTCGTCCTGGTGCCCGTCCTGTGGCAGAACGGAGTATCGGCGCGTGGGGTGCGAACTTGAAGAGGCCCGAGCCGATCTTGCCCAACCTTTGACCCAGCTAGGGGACCAGTTGTGACGCACGGCGTGCGTCTTGACGAACGCGAGAGCTATCGCTGACCCGAGCGGAACGGTCGCCCGGTCGCTGCCGCGGCGAGCTGCTCGGCAACCTGCTCGGGAACGTGCGTGGTGCTGCGGCCGAGCAACCCGACCGTGACGCGCAGATGATCGGGCTCCTGCGCGGTCGACACCCGCGACGCGCGGGGCACCGTGAACGGCTCGCCGGGCGCGGCACCGATGCCCTGCGCGGCGAGCGCGAGCAGTGCGGAGCGCTCGTCGGCGACATCGATCCACAGGTTGATCCCGTCGGTGCCCGTGGTGCCCACGCCGCGTGCGACGAGCACGTCGGTCACGATGGTGCGACGCCTGGCGTACTCCTCGCGCGCCTCGTCGAGCTGGCGTGCCGTGGCGGGGTTGTCGATCAGCTCGCGCAGCACCGCCTGGAGGATCCGACTGCTCCACCCCGGGCCGAGCAGGCGTCGGTTGGCGACAGCGGTGACGACCTCGCCGGCGCCGCCGATCGCCGCCAGACGGAGGTCGGGGCCGTGGCTCTTCGAGTAGCTGCGGATGTGCACGGTTCGCTGCGGCAGGTGCCGGCCGAGGCTGACGAGCGCGCCGCTGGCGATGTCACCGGAGTGATCGTCCTCGACGATCACCGCCTCGGACTTGGCCAGCAACGCGGCGAGCTGCTTGGTGCGTCGAGCGGTGGCGGTGATGCCCGACGGGTTGTGCGCCCGCGGCTGCAGGAAGATCGCCGCCGGGTTGCGGGTCAACGCGTCGGCGAGCTCCGCGGGCACGATGCCCTCGCGATCGAGGCCGACGCCGATCACCTCCGCGCCGAGCAGCTCGAGCAGATCGAGCAGCGGCGGGAACGTCGGGTGCTCAACCACGACGCGGTCGCCGAGGCGCACCACCACCTGCGCGACGCGGTCGAGCGCATCCATCGCCCCGTCGACCACCGTGATCACCTCCGGTGGGAACGGCCACCCGTCGCGCAAGCGCTCCTCCAGGTCGGGCAGCACCGCCTGATCGAGGTAGCTCGACGTCAGCGATTGGCGACTGACCTTGGCCACGATCGGCCCGAGGTCGGGGAGCAGCGCGGGGTCCGGTGTGCCGGTGGAGAGGTCGAGGACGAAGTGGCCAGGTCCCTCGGTGACGCGCCGATAGCGGCGCGGCGAGAACGAGCCGGTGGGCTCGCGCACGAACGTGCCCTGGCGACCGCGGGCGTCGATCGCCCCCACCGCGGCGAGGGTCTGCCACGCCTCGCTGACCGTCGTCGGCGAGACCCCGAGTGCGTGGGACAGCTCGCGCACGGTGGGCATCCGCACCCCGATCGGCAACGTGCCGGCGGTGATCAGCCGGCCGACCCCGGCAGCGATGCCGCGGGCGCTGCGATCGGCGATGGCGGCCGTGATCGTCGCCGTGATGGTGGTGGCGAGCTGGTCGGACATGCGTGGTGCAGGGCCCTCTGCGTCAGGTGGATCGGGTCGTACGTGAACGGCGTGTAACGATTTGTCCAGTAACAATACATCTATTGTGCGCCCCTGGGTGTGTCATTACGATTCGCCCATGGCGAACATCGTCCGTGCCGCGTTGCTCCAAACCGATTGGCCAGGCTCGAAGGAGGCGATGCTCGACAAGCACGAGCAAGCCGCCCACGAGGCCAAGGCCCAGGGAGCACAGGTCATCTGCTTCCAGGAGCTGTTCTACGGCCCCTACTTCTGCCAGGTGCAGGATCCGGAGTACTACGCCTACACCGAGGCCATCCCCGACGGGCCGACCACCCAGCGCTTCCAGGCGATCGCCAAGGAGACCGGGATGGTGATGGTCCTGCCGATGTACGAGCAGGTGCAGGCCGGCGTCTACTACAACACCGCTGCGGTGATCGACGCCGACGGCCGCTACCTCGGCAAGTACCGCAAGCAGCACATCCCGCAGACCAAGGGCTTCTGGGAGAAGTACTACTTCACCCCCGGCACCGGCGGGTACCCCGTGTTCCAGACGGCGGTCGGCAAGGTCGGCGTGTACATCTGCTACGACCGCCACTTCCCCGAGGGCTGGCGTGCGCTCGGCCTCAACGGCGCCGAGATCGTGTTCAACCCGTCGGCCACCAGCCGCGGCCTGAGCGAGTACCTGTGGCGCCTGGAGCAGCCGGCCTCGGCGGTCGCCAACATCTACTACGTCGGGGCGATCAACCGCGTCGGCATCGAAGACCTCGGCGACAACGACTTCTACGGGCAGAGCTACTTCGTCGATCCGGAGGGCAAGTTCGTCGGTGATGTGGGCGACGCGTTCAAGCCGGAGCTGATCGTGCGCGACCTCGACATCGATCTGATCAAGACCGTGCGCGACCGGTGGGCCTTCTACCGCGACCGACGACCGGACGCCTACGACGAGCTGGTGGCCCGCTGATGGCCCGCACGCTGATCACCAACGGCAAGGTCATCTCCGCCACCGGTGTCATCGCCCAGGACGTGCTGATCGACGGCGAGACCATCGCCGCCGTCGGCGCTCCCGGCTTCTTCAGCACCGAGGGCGTCACCGTCATCGACGCCGCCGGCAAGTACGTCATCCCCGGTGGCATCGACGTGCACACGCACATGGAGCTGCCCTTCGGCGGCACCGCAGCGGTCGACACGTTCGAGACCGGCACCATCGCTGCGGCGTGGGGTGGCGTCACCACCATCGTCGACATGGCGCTGCAGCGCTACGGCGAGAACGTGTACGAGGGACTCGCCGAGTGGCATGCGAAGGCGGCGGGCAACTGCGCCGTCGACTACGCCTTCCACCAGATCGTCGGCGGCATCGACGAGGAGTCGCTGAAGGCGATCACCTACCTCACCGAGCACGAGGGCGTCACCAGCTTCAAGCTGTTCATGGCCTACCCCGGCGTGTTCTACAGCGATGACGGGCAGATCCTGCGAGCCATGCAGACCGCCGCCGACTGCGGGGCGACGATCATGATGCACGCCGAGAACGGCATCGCCATCGACGTGCTCGTGCAGCAGGCGCTGTCGCGTGGCGAGACCGACCCGAAGTACCACTCGTACACCCGGCCGTCGGCGCTCGAGGGTGAGGCAACGCACCGGGCGATCGTGCTCAGCCACGTGGCCGGCAACGTGCCGCTGTACATCGTCCACATGTCGGCCAGCGATGCGCTGCTCGAGGTCGCGGCGGCTCGCGACGCCGGCCGCAACGTGTTCGCCGAGACGTGCCCGCAGTACCTCTACCTGACGCTCGAGGAGACGCTGGCCAAGCCCGGCTTCGAGGGCGCCAAGTGGGTGTGCTCGCCGCCGATCCGCAGCGCGCATGACACGCACGCCCACCACGCGGATCTGTGGAAGGGGCTGCGGATGAACGACATCGCCATCGTCAGCACCGACCACTGCCCGTTCTGCATGAAGGACCAGAAGGAGCTCGGCCTCGGCAACTTCTCCAAGATCCCCAACGGGATGGGTGGTGTCGAGCACCGCATGGAGCTGATCTACCAAGGCGTCGTGAAGGGCGAGATCTCGCTCGAACGTTGGGTGGAGACCTGCAGCACCACGCCGGCGCGCATGTTCGGGATGTACCCGAAGAAGGGCGTCATCGCGCCCGGCAGCGATGCCGATGTCGTCGTCTGGGATCCGAGCACCCAGACCAAGATCGGCATCAACGACAAGCACCACATGAACATGGACCACTCGTCCTGGGAAGGGTGGGTGATCGATGGAAAGGTCGACACGGTGTTGTCCCGAGGCATGGTCGTCATCTCGAACGACACGTACTCGGGTCGGACGGGGCATGGGCAGTATGTGCCGCGTGGTTTGTCTCAGTACCTCGTTTGAGCTGCGTCGGGCCCGTCGCTGCCGGCTCGCTTCGGCAGGCCGCCGGCGTCTCGTCCTCACCACGGTCGGGCGCAACCGAACGCCCTCCCTACCGGTTCGGCCGATGACCCCGACGCCCTGCCTCGCTTCTCACGCACCTTCCTCACGCACCTCCTCGGCAGAACGCCAGGCATCTCGTCACCACTCCCATCGCTCCTTCGAGAGCATGGGTTTGGGTTTGCAAACAGGTTCGGCCGCCGTGTCGACCTTTCCTTCTGAATGAATGGAGAAGCAGCTATGAATCGGATCTCGCATTGGGTGGATGGGCAGGTCGTGGTTTCGACCTCTGGGCGTTCGGGGGTCGTGTGGAACCCGGCGACGGGGGAGCAGGCGTCGTCGGTCGACTTCGCTTCGGCGGAGGAGGTCGATCACGCGGTGGCCGTTGCCAAGGCGGCGTTCCCGGCGTGGCGGGCGACGAACCTGTCGCGGCGCGCCGAGGTGATGTTCCACATGCGCGAGCTGGTCGACGCCAACCGCAAGGAGATCGCCTCGTTGCTGTCGGCCGAGCACGGCAAGGTGCTCGGTGACGCGCTCGGCGAGGTGGCTCGCGGGTTGGAGAACATCGAGTTCGCCTGCGGCATCCCCAACCTGTTGAAGGGTGGCTACAGCGAGCAGGCGTCGACCGGCATCGACGTGTACTCGATCAAGCAGCCGCTCGGCGTCGTGGCCGGCATCACGCCGTTCAACTTCCCGGCGATGGTGCCCATGTGGATGTTCGCCAACGCCCTCGCGTGCGGCAACACGTTCGTGCTCAAGCCGAGCGAGAAGGACCCCTCGGCGAGCATGTTCATCGCCCAGCTGCTCAAGCAGGCAGGCTTGCCCGATGGTTGCTTCAACGTCGTCAACGGCGACAAGGTGGCCGTCGACCGGCTGCTGGAGCACCCCGACGTGCAGGCGATCAGCTTCGTCGGCTCGACGCCCATCGCTCGCTACATCTACGAGACCGGCACGAAGAACGGCAAGCGGGTCCAGGCGCTCGGCGGGGCCAAGAACCACATGCTCGTGCTGCCCGACGCGGATCTCGACATGGCCGCCGACGCTGCGGTCAGCGCGGCCTACGGCTCCGCCGGCGAGCGCTGCATGGCCATCTCGGTGGTGCTCGCCAGCGACTCCATCGCCGACGAGCTGGTCGGCAAGATCAAGGACCGCATCCCGGCGATCAAGGTCGGCCCGGCCAGTGAGGACGGCAACGAGATGGGGCCGCTGATCACCGGCGAGCACCGCGACAAGGTGGCCGGCTACGTCGGTGGCGCAACCGGCGAAGGCGCGACGTTGGTGGTCGACGGTCGCGACGACGCACCGGCGAACGGGTTCTTCTTGAAGCCGTCACTCATCGATCACGCCAAGCCCGGGATGGCCTGTTATGACGACGAGATCTTCGGTCCCGTGCTCACCGTCACCCGCGTCAGCGGCTACGAGGAAGGTCTGCAGCTGATCAACGACAACCAGTTCGGCAACGGCACGACCATCTTCACCCGCGACGGCGGCGCCGCCCGTCAGTTCGAGTTCGACGTGCAGGTCGGCATGGTCGGCATCAACGTTCCCGTGCCCGTTCCGGTCAGCTACTACAGCTTCGGCGGGTGGAAGGCCAGCCTGTTCGGCGACACGCACATGTACGGCCCGGAGGGCATCAGCTTCTACACGCGCACCAAGGTGGTCACCAGCCGCTGGCCCGATCCGCGCACCAGCTCCGTCGACCTCGGCTTCCCCCAGAACAGGTGATGATCGGCTGATGGAGTTCGGACTCGTCCTGCAGACCACGCCGCCGTCGCGGCGCGTCATCGACCTCGCCAAGCGCGGTGAGTCGTACGGCTTCACGTACGTGTGGACGTTCGACAGCCACATCCTGTGGCAGGAGCCGTACGTCATCTACAGCCAGATCCTGGCGGAGACGCGCAACGTCGTCGTCGGCCCGATGGTGACGAACCCGGCCACGCGCGACTGGACCGTGACGGCCAGCGTCTACGCCACGCTCAACGAGATGTACGGCAACCGCACGGTGTGCGGCATCGGCCGCGGCGACTCGGCGGTGCGCGTCACCAACGGCGCGCCGACGAACCTGGCGACGTTGCGCGAGAGCGTCAACGTCATCCGCGAGCTCGGCAACGGGCGCAGCGTGGACTACAAGGGCACCGAGCTGCGGTTCCCGTGGGCGTCGAAGAGCGAGCTCGAGGTGTGGGTTGCCGCGTACGGGCCGAAGGCCCTCGCGCTCACCGGTGAGGTGGCCGACGGGTTCATCCTCCAGCTGGCCGACCTGTCGATCGCCGAGTGGACCATCGGCGCCGTGCGCGCCGCCGCGACGGCCGCCGGGCGCAACCCCGACGACATCACCATCTGCGTCGCTGCGCCGGCATACGTCACCGACGGCACGCCCGAAGGGCTCGCCCACGGGCGCGAGCAGTGCCGCTGGTTCGGCGGCATGGTCGGCAACCACGTCGCCGACATCGTCGGGCGCTACGGCAGCGACAGCGGGGCGGTGCCGCAGGCGCTCACCGACTACATCAAGGGTCGCGAGGGCTACGACTACAACGAGCACGGTCAGGCCGGCAACTCGCACACGCAGTTCGTGCCCGACGAGATCGTCGATCGCTTCTGCATCGTCGGTCCGGTGGAGACGCACATCGAGCGCATGCAGCAGCTCAAGGCGCTCGGCGTCGACCAGTTCGCCATCTACCTCCAGCACGACGACAAGGACCACACCCTGCAGGCCTACGGCGAGCGCGTCATGCCCGCCGTGGCAGAAACGGTGAAGGCCCGCACGTGACGGCCAGGAAGTCCGGTGTTCGGCGGTTCAGCGTTCGCAAGCTCCTCATGTTCCCCGCGGCGTTCGTGCTCGTCGCGCTGCTCTGGGAGGGCTACAAGTGGGTCGGCCCGGAGAAGGGCGGCGAGCTGCTCGGCGTACGCGTCCTGGCCCGCACCAGCGACCGTCAGATGCCGCACATCTGGACGATGATCCAGCGCTTCGGCGATCCCGAGGTGCGCGGCAACTCGGAGACCATCCTCGCGGTCGTCATCAAGGCCACGTGGTACTCGTTCCGGATGGCGTTCGCCGCGTTCGTCATCGGTGCCCTCCTCGGCTTGCTGCTCGCCGTGCTGATGGCCCGGTTCAAGATCGTCGAGCGAGCGCTGATGCCGTACCTCGCCGCGTCCCAGACGGTGCCGATCATCGTGCTCGCCCCGCTGATCTTCTCGCTCATGGCCTACAACAGTCGCGACCTCGCGGCGAAGACGTGGTTGGCCGCGCTGCTGCTCGGCGTGTTCCTCGCCTTCTTCCCGGTCGCCGTCGGCGCGCTGCGTGGGCTGCAGTCGACGAAGGAAGCGCCGTTGGAGCTGATGAGCTCGTTCGCCGCGGGCTGGTGGCGAACGCTTTGGAAGTTGCGCTTCCCGTCGGCCGTGCCGTTCATCGCTCCCGCGCTGCGCCTCGCCGGTGCCGCCGCGGTGGTTGGCGTCGTCGTCTCGGAGATCTCACTCGGGCTGCGCTACGGCGTCGGCCGCTTGATCCTCACCTACGGGCAGGAAGCCAACAGCGACCCACCCAAGCTGTTCACCGCGGTGTTCGGCGCTGCCGCGCTCGGCCTCGTGATGGCCGCCATCGTGTTCGGCATCGACCGTCTGATGATGCGCAACCGCCCGCAGGAGGCCATCTGATGGAGCTCACATCTGCCCAGGCCGACAACGGTGCCGCCGACCCGTCGGCGGCGGTGTCGGTCGTCGGCGTCTCCAAGGTGTTCAACGCCGGTCGACCCAACCAGGTGGACGCACTGGTCGACGTCGATCTCGACGTACGCACCGGCGAGTTCGTGTCCCTGATCGGGCCATCGGGGTGCGGCAAGAGCACGTTGCTGCGGCTGATCGCCGATCTGTTGCAGCCCACCAGCGGCACGATCACGATCAACGGCAAGCGCGCCCACCAGGCGCGCGTCGATCAGGACTACGGGATGGCGTTCCAGCAGAGCGGCCTGTTCGAGTGGCGCAGCGTCGAGCGCAACATCGAGTTGCCGCTGGAGCTCAAGGGGTGGGACAAGCAGCGGCGGCGCGAACGAAGCAAGGAGATGCTCGAGCTGGTCAAGCTGCCCGACTTCGCCAAGCACCTGCCGTGGCAGCTCTCCGGTGGCATGCAGCAGCGCGTCGCGATCGCTCGTGCGCTGGCAGCGAACCCGAAGCTGCTGCTGATGGACGAACCATTTGGCGCGCTGGACGAGATGACCCGCGAGCACATGCAGGCCGAGCTCTTGCGCATCTGCGCCGACACGGGCACCACCGTCGTCTTCGTCACGCACAGCATCCCTGAAGCGGTGTACCTGGCTGACCGCGTGGTCGTGATGTCGCCGCGCCCGGGCAGGATCACCCAGGTGGTCGACGTGTCGCTCGGTCGCGACCGCAGCGAGCTGACCCGCGAGGCCAAGGAGTTCTTCGAGCGGGTCACCGAGGTGCGCGAGGCTCTGCGGTCGATCGAGGGGCACGAGCTCGGCGACCGGGCGCGAGGGATCGACGATCGATGACGCTCGCGCAACGGATCCTCCGCGGTGTCGCCGTCGTGCTGCCGCCGATCGTGCTCGGCGTCGCCTTCGTGATCGCCTGGGAGGCGTGGGTCAACGTGCGCGACGTGCAGCCGTTCATCGTGCCCAAGCCGAGCAGCATCTGGTCCAGCTTCCTCGACGACAACGAGCTCGTCCGCAACGCGGCGGAGGTCACCGGTCTCAACGCGCTCGTCGGGCTCGTCTGCGGGTCGTTGCTCGGCTTCGCGATCGCGGTGCTCACCAACCGGTTCCGCGTCGTCAGCGATCTCGTCAACCCGCTCGCCGTGACGATGGCGGCCATCCCGGCCGTCGTCATCGTCGGCGTCCTCAACAACATGTACGCGCTGGACAGCCAGCTGCCCAGGCGGATGATGGTCACCATCGCCGCCTTCTTCGTGGTCTTCGTCCAGGTCGCCAAGGGCCTGCAGCAGAACGACGCGACGCAGTTGGAGCTGATGCGGTCGTACGCGGCCTCGCCACGTCAGACGTTGCTGAAGGTTCGCCTCCCCAACACCATGCCGTACTTCTTCACCGGGGTGCGCACCGCCGCACCCCTGGCGTTGATCATCGCACTCGTCTCCGAGTACTTCGGCGGCACGCAGGACGGCCTCGGGAGCAAGATCTCGAGTGCGCTCAACGGCAGCAACAAAGCTCTCGGTTTCGCCTACGTCCTGGGCGGCACCATCGTCGGCGTCATCTTCTTCGCCGGCTCCAGTCTCCTGGAACAACTCGTCGTCCCGTGGCAGCGGCGACGGCGGGCCGGGTGAAGCAGCAGCAACCAGCCAACAACAAGGGGAGAGAACAGATGCGAGCAAGACGATTGATCAAGGCCCTCGGCGCCTTGAGCGTCGCCGGATTGCTCGTCGCAGCCTGTGGCAGCGACGAGAAGAGCGACGGCACGACCGCAGGGACCACCGGCGGCACCGACACACCCGGCACGACCGGTGAGACGCCGAGCGCAGGCGGCCTGGCCGTCGACGTCTCGAAGTGCACCGCACCGACCGACGCGTCGGTGAAGCTGCAGCTGCAGTGGGTCACCCAGTCACAGTTCGCCGGCTACTACGCCGCCGTCGATCAGGGCTTCTACAAGGACGCCGGTCTGACCGTCGACATCGTCGAGGGTGGCGTGGACATCCCGCCGCAGAAGACGCTCGCGTCGGGCGCGGTGGACTTCGCCATCTCGTGGGTGCCCAAGGCGCTCGCCGAGCGCGAAGCCGGTGCGAAGGTCACCGACATCGCCCAGGTGTTCCAGCGCTCCGGCACCCTGCAGGTCAGCTTCAAGGACGCCGGCATCACGTCGGCGGCCGACTTCAAGGGCAAGAAGATCGGCAACTGGGGCTTCGGCAACGAGTACGAGATCTTCGCCGCGCTGACCAAGGCCGGCCTGGACCCGGCCAAGGACGTCACGCTCCTGCAGCAGAACTTCGACATGAACGGTCTGCTCAACGGCGAGATCGACGCCGCCGAGGCGATGACCTACAACGAGTACGCGCAGGTGCTCGAGGCCGTCAACCCGGACACCGGCAAGCTGTACACGCCGGAGGAGCTCAACGTCGTCTCCTACGAGGACGAGGGCGTCGGCATGCTCCAGGACGCCATCTGGGCCGACGAGGCCCGCCTCGCCGATCCGGCGTACTGCGGTGAGGCGATCGCCTTCGTGAAGGCGTCGCTGCAGGGCTGGGCGTACTGCCGCGACAACGTGCAGGCATGCGCCGACCTCGTGGTCAGCAAGGGCTCCAAGCTCGGCGCGACCCACCAGCTGTGGCAGATGAACGAAGTGAACAAGCTCATCTGGCCGGCCACCGGCGGCGTCGGTGTCATCGACACCGCGGCGTGGGACCGCACCGTGGCCACGGCCACGGGCACGAAGAACCTCGACGGCGCCACGGTGCTGACCAAGGCTCCGGACGACACGTCGTGGACCAACGACATCGTCAACGAGGCGATCAGGCAGTTGACCGCCGACGGCGTCGACGTCACCGGTTCCGGCTACGCGGCCGAGACCGTCACCCTCACCGAGGGCGGCGTCTGATCAACGCAGTGCCCAACCGGGCAATCGATGGAGGGCGGGCCGCTTCGGTGGCCCGCCTTCTTCGCGCGTGGGCGCCGGTGATCTTCGTCATCCTGTGGAGCACCGGGTTCATCGTGGCGCGCTACAGCACGCACGACGCCGGCCCGCTGACGTTCATGTGCACTCGGATGATCATCGGAGCGGCGTTGCTCTCGGCGATCGCTGCTGGGACGCGAGCGCCGCGCCTCGAGCGGACGGCGTTGCGCTGGTCGATGCTCACCGGCGTGCTGATGCACGCCGTCTACCTCGGCGGTGTGTACGTGGCCATCGATCATGGCTTGCCGTCGGGCGTGTCCGCGTTGATCGTCGGCCTGCAACCCGTGCTGACGTCGATCGTCGCTGCTCGGTGGCTCGGCGAGGTGATGTCTCCGCGGCAGTGGTTGGGCGTCGGCCTCGGCCTCGGCGGGGTGGTGGCGGTCGTCGTCGATCGGCTCGCCGCCGGCGCAGACGGCGTCGCCCTCGGTCCGATCCTGGCGTGCGTGCTGGCGATGCTCGGCATCTCCGCCGGCACGCTCCTGCAACGGCGCCACGGCGCGACGATCCCGGTCCTGTGGGGAACGGCAGCACAGTGCGCCGCTGCGGCGGTCGTGCTCGCTGTGCCGGCGGTGTTGGTCGAGCACGTCGACCTGCGCGTCACCACCGACACCGTCTTCGCCATGATCTGGAGCGTGCTCGTGCTCACCCTGCTGTCGGTGTGCCTGCTGATGTGGCTGCTCCAGCGGCAAGCGGCATCGACCGTCAGCAGCCTGTTCTTCCTCGTTCCGGCGCTGAGCACGATCGAGGGAGCGATCCTCTTCGGCGAGCGCCTCGGCCCGCTCGCCGTCGTCGGACTCGTCGTCGCCCTGGTCGGCGTGGCCCTGGTGCTGCGTCCGCGGCGGGTGCAGGTATAGCGTTCGCCTTGCCAGGTGGACCAGGGGGCCCGCTTGGAACAACAAGGGGGAGGGTCCAGTGTCGGACACCGAATCCATCAGTCGCGTGGTCGTCCGGTTCGCCGGCGACTCAGGCGACGGCATGCAGCTGACGGGCGACCGGTTCACATCGGCGAGCGCCCTGTTCGGCAACGACCTGTCGACGCTGCCCGAGTTCCCGGCCGAGATCCGGGCACCAGCCGGGACCGTGCACGGGGTCTCCAGCTTCCAGGTGCACATCTCCGACCACGACATCACCACGCCGGGCGATGCACCGAGCGTGCTGGTGGCCATGAACCCGGCGGCGCTGAAAGCCGACCTCGATCGGCTCGAGCCGAACGGCTTGCTGATCGTCAACAGCGACGCGTTCACCGAGCGCGACCTGACGAAGGCGGGCTACACCGTCAACCCGCTGCTCGACGGCTCGCTCAAGGGCTACCGCGTCGTCGAGGTGCCGATGACGTCCCTGACGCAGGGCGCCACCGCGTCGTTGGGCGTCAAGCCGCGTGATGCCGAGCGCTCGAAGAACTTCTTCGCGCTGGGGATGATCAGCTGGCTGTACTCGCGGCCGGTCGAGCCGACGCTGGAGTGGATCACGTCGCGCTTCGCCAACGATCTGATCCGGGCCAGCAACACCGCAGCGTTCCACGCCGGCTACCACTTCGGTGAGACCACCGAGCTGTTCGAGCACAACTTCGCCGTCGCCCCGGCGCACATGCCGGCCGGCGAGTACACGAACATCACCGGCAACGTCGCCCTCGCCTGGGGCCTGATCGCCGCCGGCCAGCTGGCCAAGCTGCCGCTGTTCCTCGGCAGCTACCCGATCACGCCGGCCAGTGACATCCTCCACGAGCTGTCCAAGCACAAGCACTTCGGTGTGCGCACGGTGCAGGCCGAGGACGAGATCGCCGCGGCCGGCATGGCGCTCGGTGCGGCGTTCGCCGGTCACCTCGGCATCACCACCACCAGTGGCCCGGGCGTGGCGTTGAAGAGCGAGACCGTCTCGCTGGCCGTGTCGCTGGAGCTGCCGTTCCTGCTCGTCGACATCCAGCGCGGTGGGCCCTCCACCGGGTTGCCGACCAAGACGGAAGCGGCCGACCTCAACATCGCCATCTTCGGTCGTCACGCCGAGGCACCGCTGCCGGTGATCGCTGCGTACAGCCCGGCGCACTGCTTCCACGCCGCGATCGAAGCGGCACGCATCGCGCTGAAGTACCGCACGCCGGTGATCCTGCTCAGTGACGGCTACATCGCCAACGGCAGCGAGCCGTGGCTGCTGCCCGACGTCGAATCGCTGCCGGACATCTCCGTGCCGTTCGCCACCGAGCTCAACCACACCGATGCCGACGGCAACCCGGAGTACTGGCCCTACCTGCGCGACGAGAACCTCGCTCGCCCGTGGGCCATCCCCGGCACGCCGAAGCTGATGCACCGCGTCGGCGGTCTGGAGAAGGAAGACGGCAGCGGCAACATCAACTACACGCCGGAGAACCACTCCAAGATGGTCCACCTGCGCGCCGCCAAGATCGCCGGCATCGACGTGCCCGACGTGACGATCACCGGTGACGAGGACGCCGAGATCTGCGTGCTCGGCTGGGGCTCCACGTGGGCCGCGATCGACGCCGCGGTCCAACGACAGCGACGAGGTGGCACGAAGGTGGCGTGGGTTCACCTCACGCACCTCAATCCGTTGCCGAAGAACCTCGGCGAGGTGCTGCGCCGCTTCCCGAAGATCATCGTGCCCGAGCTCAACCTCGGGCAGCTGTGCCGGATCGTGCGTGCCGAGTACCTCGTCGACGCCAAGCCGGTCACCAAGGTGCAGGGCCTGCCCTTCACCGCCATCGAGCTCGAGAACGCGATCCAGGAGGTGTTGGCATGAGCACGACGGACGTTCCGCTCACCACGAAGAAGGACTGGATGAGCGACCAGGAGGTGCGCTGGTGCCCCGGTTGTGGTGACTACGGCATCATGCAGGCCGTCCAGCAGCTGATGCCCGAGCTCGGCATCGCCCCGGAGAACACCGTGTTCGTCAGCGGGATCGGCTGCTCCAGCCGCTTCCCGTACTACATGAACACGTACGGGGTGCACGGCATCCACGGCCGCGCGCCGGCGATCGCCACCGGCGTCGCGGTCGCTCGCCCCGACCTCGACGTGTGGGTGGTCACCGGCGACGGTGACGGCCTGTCGATCGGTGGCAACCACCTCATCCACGCCCTGCGGCGCAACGTCAACCTGACGATCCTGCTGTTCAACAACCGCATCTACGGCTTGACGAAGGGCCAGTACTCGCCGACGTCGGAGGTCGGCAAGGTCACCAAGAGCACGCCGTTCGGCTCGGTCGAGCCGCCGTTCAACCCGCTCTCGGTGGCCATCGGCGCCGAGGCCTCGTTCGTCGCTCGAACGCACGACCTCGATCGCAAGCACATGATGGAGATCTTCCGCGCCGCGCACGCACACCGAGGCTCGGCGTTCGTCGAGATCTTCCAGAACTGCAACGTGTTCAACGACGGCGCGTTCGACGCGGTCACGTCGCGCGTCGCCCGCGAGGAGATGATGATCGACCTCAAGCACGGTGAGCCGATCCGTTTCGGGGTCGACGGCCATCGCGGTGTGGTGATGGGCAGCGACGGTCAGTTGCGTCTCGTCGCCGTTGCCGACGTCGGTGAAGATGCACTGCTCGTGCACGACGCGCATCGCACCGACCCGAGCCTGGCGTTCGCGCTCGGTCGCCTGTCGGCCGACGATCACTCGCCGACGCCGTTCGGCGTGTTCCGCGCCGTCGAGCGTCCGGACTACGGCACGTCGATCGGCGCCCAGCTCGTCGAGTCGTCGGCCAAGAAGGGGCCCGGCGATCTGGCCGAGCTGCTGCGCGGCAACGGCACGTGGATGGTGTCGGAGACGAACTGAGTCGTCTCGATCGTGGTCAGTCGACGCGCATGCCGCGCAGCTCGGCGAGCTCGCCGAGCAGGCGGTTCATCACGTCGTCGGTGATCGCCCGGATGTCGTCGCCGTGGCGTGCCGCGAGCGCGGCGACGTCGATCGGCTCACCCACGCTGACGGTGACCTTCGGTCGCAGCAGCACGCGCCAGCTCGTCACTCGATGAGCGCCGGCCATGGCGATCGGCACGATCGGTGCGCCCGACTGCAGGGCCAGGCGGACCGCTCCGGTCTTGGCCCGCTCGGGCCACTTGTCCGGGTCGCGGGTCAGGCGTCCCTCCGGGTAGAGGCCGACGGCCTCACCGGCGGCGAGTGCCTCGAGCGCGGCATCGAGCGCATGCGATGCATCCGCGCTGCCGCGGTTGACCGGGATGAACCCGAGGCGATGGGCGATGCGGCCGATGAGGGGAGCGCGGAACACGCCGGCGGTCGCCAGTAGGCGGAGCGAGCGGCCGAGCTTGCGGCACGCCAGTGCGAGCAGCACGCCATCGGCGTAGCTGGTGTGGTTGGAGATGACGATGATCGGGCCGGCGGGCAGTTGCCGAGCGCGTTCCTTGCGGCCGCGCCGACGAGCGAACTGCAAGCGACTGACGATGGTGGTGACGCCACCGAGCAGCGCGGCGAGCACCGCGTAGAGGATCGCGCCGGTGCGGCCCGGGTGTCGCCAGTTCAACGGGTCAGCTGCAGAAGCTGTCGGCGACGGTCAGCGCGTCGTCGAGGATGGCCAGGCCGTCGCGGACGTCGTCGACGCTGGTGTTGCACGGTGGCACGACGTGCAGGCGGTTGAAGTGGGTGAAGGGCCAGAGACCCTTGGCCTTGCAGGCCGCAGCGAGATCGGCCATCGGCTTGGCGTCGGCGCCTGCTGCGTTGAACGGGACCAGCGGCTCGCGCGTGTCGCGGTTCTTGACGAGCTCGATGGCCCAGAACACGCCGAGGCCGCGGACGTCGCCGATGCTCGGGTGGTTCTCCTGCAGCTTGGCCAGGCCGGGGGCGATGACATCGGTGCCGAGCATGCGGGCGTGCTCGATGATGCCCTCCTCCTTGAAGATGTTGATGCTCGCCACGGCCGACGCGCACGCCAGTGGGTGGCCGGAGTAGGTCAGCCCGCCCGGGTAGGCGCGGTCCTTGAACGAGTCGGCGATCGTGCGGCTGATGACCACACCACCGAGGGGCAGGTAGCCGGAGTTGACGCCCTTGGCGAAGCAGACGAGGTCGGGCTGCACGCCGAACGCCTGGAAGGCGAACCACTCGCCGCAGCGGCCGAAGCCGGCCATCACCTCGTCGAAGATCAAGACGATGCCGTGGCGATCGCACAGGTCGCGGACGCCCTGCAGGTAGCCGGGCGGCGGCACGAGGATGCCGTTGGTGCCGACGACGGTCTCCAGCAGGATCGCGGCGACGTTGCCCGGGCCCTCGACCATCAGCACGTCGGACAGGTGCTGCAGGGCGCGCTCGGTCTCCTCGGCCTCGCTCGTTGCGTGGAAGGCGCTGCGGTACGGGTACGGACCCCAGAACTTGACGACGCCCGGCATGCCGGGTTCGCTCGGCCAACGACGCGGATCGCCCGTCAGCGTGATCGATCCACCGGTGCCGCCGTGGTAGCTGCGGTAGGTGGTGAGCACCTTGCCGCGGCCGGTGTGCAGGCGGGCCATGCGCACCGCGTTCTCCGTGGCTTCTGCGCCGCCGTTGGTGAAGAAGACCATGTCGAGATCGCCGCCGGCGACCTCACTGATCAAGCGCGCCGCTTCGCTGCGGGCGGCGTTGGCGTGGAAGGGGGCGATGGTGCACAGCTGGTCGGCCTGCTCCTTGATCGCCGCCACGAGCTTCGGGTGCTGGTGGCCGATGTTGACGTTGACCAGCTGGCTGGAGAAGTCGAGGAAGCGGGTGCCGTCCTCGGTCCAGAAGAAGCTGCCCTCGGCGCGATCGACGACGATCGGGTTGAGCGCACCCTGGGCGCTCCAGGAGTGGAAGACGTGGGCGCGGTCGTTGGTGAAAGCGTCGGACATGGCTCAATCGTATTCGTTCCACGCCCGGGCGTACAGAGTGCACTTTGTACCAGTACGTTCCCCCGATGAAGGAGCTCCACCGCCTGCTCGACCAGGCACTGTCTCGCGATCCGCGCACGGCGCTGATCGCCGCTCACACGCTCGAGGAGGACCTGCAGTGGGTGCTCGAGCGGGCCGTCGTGATCGCTCGCAACGATGGCTGGAACTGGGCTCGAATCGGCCGCTTGCTGGGGCGGAGCAGGCAGGGCCTGCGACAGCAGTTCGATGCCGTCGCGCCGCGCCGCCTGCCGTCCGCAGCCGCCAACCCGATGTCACCCGACGAGCTCATGGCACGGGCCATCGTCGACGAGGTCTGGCGCCGGCGAGCCGGCGAGCCCCCACGCCCGTTCTCGAGCGGTCCCTTGGGCGCGTTGGACGACGACCCCGTCGCCTGGTGACACATCGTGATTTCCAGCGTGACAATTCCGGTTATCAGACCGACAACCGGAATTGTCGACTTTGAAAACGCGGGAGGTGCCTCAGGGCCGGTGCGGTCGGGTCCGGAGGAGCGAGATGACGGCCGAGTGAGTTGCCGGCCATCGAGGGTCGTCCTTGAAGTGCACGAGGGCTCGATCGAGCGCCGACAGCTCTGCCGGGGTGCGATCGGACAGCGCAGCGCTGTCCTCCAACGCCAGTAGTCGATTCCGGTAGGCGAGCAGACGCGGCGTGGAGAGTGACTCGAGTTGCTCGGGCGAGAGCAGCCGGACCGGCCGACCGTGCGACACGCCGTGAGCGTACTGTTGGCCCATGACTGCCAACGGAGAGAACGTCACGTTTCGGGCGAACGGGCACACGTGCGATGGGTACATCGCCGGGTCGGGGCCCGGGGTGCTGGTGATCCAGGAGTGGTGGGGCTTGGTCCCGCACATCCGCGATGTGGTCGACCGACTCGCCGCAGCGGGCTTCACCGCGCTGGCGCCCGACCTGTACCACGGCGAGTCGACCACCGAGCCCGATGGCGCCGGCAAGTTGATGATGGCGCTCAACGTCGACCAGGCGGTGAAGGACATGAGTGGCGCGATCTCGCTGCTGCAGGAGCGCAGCGGCAACGAGCACATCGGCGTGGTCGGCTTCTGCATGGGCGGCGGCCTCGCGCTGGTGATCGCGGCGAAGCGGCCCGATGCGGTGACGGCCGTCGCTCCGTTCTACGGCGTCATCCCGTGGGCCAGCGCGCAGCCCGACTACTCCGGGCTGACCGCCAAGGTCGAGGGCCACTACGCCGAGCTCGACGGGTTCTTCACGCCGGAGCTCGCTCACGGGCTCGAGCAGCAGCTGCGCGACCTCGGCAAGGACGCGACCATCCACGTCTACCCCGGCGTCGACCACGCCTTCTTCAACGACACCCGCCCCGAGGTCTACAACGCCGATGCGTCGAGCCTGGCGTGGGATCGCACCTTGACGCTCCTGCGCTCGACGCTCAGCTGATCGCGTCGGCGACGGCGAGCACTCGCTGCGCGTTGGCCACGTGGAGGTGCTCGATCATCTTCCCGTCGACGACGACGACGCCCTTGCCGGCGGCCAGGCCCTCGTCGAAGGCGGCGATCACCTTGCGGGCGTGCTCGATCTCGTCAGCGGTCGGCGACCACACCTCGTTGGTGATCTCCACCTGCCCCGGGTGCACCAGCGTCTTGCCGTCGAAGCCCATCTCGAAGCCCTGCACGCACTCGACGCGGAAGCCGTCGGGGTCTCGCACGTCGTTGTAGACGCCGTCGAGGATCAGCTTGCCGGCCTCACGCGCGGCGAGGATCGACACGGCCAGGTGCGGCAGCAGCGGGTGCCTGCCCGGCGCGTTGAGCACCGAGCGGATCTCGCGAGCCATGTCGTTGGTGCCGATGACCAACGTCGTGACGCGGGGGTGGGCGGCGATCGAGCGCACGTCGAGCACCGCGGTCGGCGTCTCGATCATCGCCCAGATGGCGATGTGGTCGGGCAGGAAGGCGGCGACCTCGTCGAGGTACGCCACCGAATCGACCTTGGGGATGACGACAGCCGAAGCGCCCGAGGTCGCCGCGGCGCGCAGGTCGTCAGCGCCCCACGGCGTGTCGAGACCGTTGCAGCGGATGGTCAGCACGCGACGTCCGTACTCCGCGGAACTGGCGGCCGTCACGGCGTTGACGCGCGCCGCGTCCTTCGAATCGGGCGCGACCGCGTCCTCGAGGTCGAAGATGATCGCATCAGCGGGGATCGTCTTGGCCTTCTCCAACGCCCGCTCGTTGGCCGCCGGCATGTACAGCACCGAGCGCAGCACGGTCAGCTCGCTCATGACGTGAACCCGTACGACGCGGCGAGCTGCGGATCGCGAGCGGCGAGCTGACGAGCGAGCTCGACCACGACCTTGCACTGCTTGACCGAGGCGTCGTCCTCCATCTTCCCGTCGAGCAGGATCGCGCCGGTGCCGTCACCCATCGCGTCGATCACCCGCTGCGCTTGCGCGACGTCGGCGGGCCGAGGGCTGAACACGCGCTTGGCGATCTCGATCTGCACCGGGTGCAGGCTCCATGCACCGACGCAACCGAGGAGGTACGCGTTGCGGAACTGGTCCTCGCACGCGGTGACGTCAGCGATGTCGCCGAACGGCCCGTAGTAGGGGAGGATCCCGTTCATCACGCACGCGTCGACCATGCGGGCGATCGTGTAGTGCCACAGGTCCTGCTGGTAGGTCGGCCGCGGCGCATCGGGTGCGTCAGCCGACGGGTCGGCACGAACGATGTAGTCCGGGTGACCGCCACCGACGCGCGTCGTCTTCATCCGACGGTTGGCGGCGAGGTCGGCTGGACCGAGGCACAGGCCCTGCATGCGCGGCGAGGCCGCGCAGATGGCCTCGACGTTGGCCACGCCGCGGGCCGTCTCGAGGATCGCGTGGATCATCAACGGCTTGGTCAGCTTGGCCTTGGCCTCGAGTTGGGCCAGCAGCCGATCGACGTAGTGGATGTCCTCCGGCCCTTCGACCTTGGGGATCATGATCACGTCGAGCTTGTCGCCGATCTCGGCGACGAGGGTGATGATGTCGTCGAGACCCCACGGCGAGTCGAGGCTGTTCACCCGCGTCCACAGCTGCGTGTCGCCGAAGTCGAGCTCGCGAGCCACGCGCACGAGGCCGTTGCGGGCGTTCTCCTTCTCCGTCATCGGGATCGCGTCTTCGAGGTTGCCGAGGATGACGTCGACGGTCGGGATGATCTCGGGCAGCTTGGCCACGACCTTGGCGTTGTGCGGCGGGAAGAAGTGGATCATCCGGCTCGGCCGGAACGGGATCTCCATCAACGGCTGAGGAGCACCGACGGCCAACGGTTTGAAGAAGTCTCGAGGACTGCGCACGACCGAAGGTTACGGTGACCGTGTGGTTCGTACGAATTTCGACGCCGTCCTGTTCGACGCCGGCGGGGTGCTCGTCCTGCCCGATCCCACGGTGCTCGGCCCGCTGCTGGCGTACTACGGCGGCGACCCGGACATCGCCGTGCACCGACGGGCGCACTACAAGGGCATGGCCGCGAAGAGCGCCGCCGGCAGCAGCGAGACCTTCTGGCACGACTACAACCTGGCCTACGTGCGGGCCATCGGGGTGGCGGATCACGAGCTCGAAGCGGCATCGACCGTGCTCGAGCACACCCGCAACGCGCACCTGTGGCGCTGGCCGATCCCGGAGAGCGTCGCTGCGCTCGCCGCGCTCGCCATCGCCGGCGTGCCGATGGGCGTGGTCAGCAACGCCAGCGGCCAGATCGAGGACGTGCTGCTGCGCAGCGGTGTCTGCCACACCGGCCAAGGGCCGTGCACCGCGATGCGCGTCGTCGTCGACAGCCACGTCGTCGGCGTGGCCAAGCCGGAGCCGATGATCTTCGAGCACGCCCTGCCGTTCTTCGCCGAGTTCGACCGGGCGCGGATCGCCTACGTCGGCGACTCGGTGACCATGGACATCGGCGGTGCCAGCGCGGCCGGACTGCTGCCGATCCTGCTCGACCCGTACGACGACCACGCCGGCGCCGATTTCCTGCGCATCACGTCACTCGCCGACCTGCTCCAGTGACGGCAGCTGCAGCGATCGCCGCGAACGCGTGACGAGCACGTAGAGCCACGCCAACGCCGGCACGACGGTGATCGCGGCGATGCCGAAGACGATCACCAGCCCGATCAGCGTCGTGCGTGCGCCCGCCGCGTCTGCCAACGTCAGGTGGTCGACGAGCAGATCCGGGTACTGAGCGACGCCCCACCCGACGAGCACCGACGCGACCGCGACGACCGCTCCGACTCGGGCCCACGCCCAGCGCCGCTTCCACAGCAGCCAGAGCGTCGACGCGCCGGCGATCGCCGACAGCACGGCGAGCGGCGCAGCCCGTCCTTCGAGGCGCGCGGACAACGTGTCGGCGTCCGACTCGATCGCCGGCACGGCGAGCAGCGCGACGACACCGGTGATCGCCCCGCACAGGAGCGCGCGCCGTCCGCACCACTCGGCCAGATCGTGGTTGCCGGCGCGTGCCGAATCGGCGGCGAGGAACGTCGCCGCGAGGAACGCACACGTCAGCACGGCGAGTGCACCGCCGACCCACGACGTCAACCCGGTCCAGCTGCTCCACACGTCGCCGCCCTCGAGTGGCACACGCCCCGATGCGACGGCGCCGGCGATCATCCCGAAGCAGAACGGGGTGACCACCGACGATGCGGCGAACAGCGCCCCGTAGAGGCGCGCCTCGGGCAGGCTCTCGCTGAACTTGCGGAAGGCGAACCCGGTGCCGCGCAGCACGATGCCGAGCCCGGCCAGCATCCACGGGATCCACAGCGTGGTCATCAACGCGCCGAACCCGTGCGGGAACCCGGTCCACAGGAACACGAGGATGTAGATCAGCCACACGTGGTTGGCCTCCCACACCGGCCCGATGCTGTGATCGACCTGGGTTCGCAGTGCGGCGCCGCGCTCGGCGTCGCCAGCCAGCAGATCCCACACGCCGCTGCCGAAGTCGGCGCCGCCGAACAACCCGTAGGCGAGCACGCCGACGAACAGCAACGCAGCGACGAAGGCGGCGAGGTTCATGGCCCGTACGGCGTCGACAGCGCCGCGCCGCCCTGCTCGCGCCAACGGCGGGCCATCGACAGCAGCACCTTGGCGGCACCGATCGCCATGCCCGCGTAGACGACGACGATCACCGAGAAGCTGATCCAGATGCCGCTGTTGTGGGTGACCGCGTCCTCGACGCGCATCACGCGGTAGACGATCCACGGCTGACGACCGACCTCGGTGGTGATCCAGCCGGACTCCATCGCCACGATCGACAACGGACCGGCGAGCACGGCGAGGCGCAGGAACCAGCGGCGCTCCAATGGATCGCGTCGGCGCTGGCGCCACCAGAACCACGCGCCGACGAGCGCCAGCAACGTACCGATGCCGACCATCGCCTGGAACGAGAAGTGGACCATGTTCGCCTGGCTCTCGGTCGGCTGCTCGTCGGCGGGGATGTCGTTGCGCCCGATCACCTCGCGGTCGAACCAGCCGCGGGCGAGCAGCGAGCCGATCTCCGGGATCTCGATGCCGCCGCGGACCCGGCCGTCGACGAGCACCCCTCCGACGAGGACCGGCGAGTGCGACTCGGTGTCGGTCGTCAGCTCCATGGCCGCCAGCTTCGACGGCTGCTCGGTGGCGAGGCGCATGCCGGTGACGTGGCCGACGACGGGTTGGATCACCGCTGCGATCGCGGCGACGGCGAAGGCGACGCGGAACGCCAATCGGTGGTGGTGGTCGCGGCGCCCGCGCAGCATCCCGACCGCGTACACCGACGCGACGCAGAAGCCGACGACGAAGTAGGTGGCGACGAGCATGTGCGCGAACTGACCCCACACCGCGCTGTTGAACATCGCCGCCAGCGGGTCGACCGGATCGATGCCGGCGGGTGCGTTCATCCACGCGTTCACGGCGAGCACGCAGAACGTGCCGAACACACCGGAGAGGGCGATGGGGATCAGCGTGTTCAGGTGCACCTTCGGGGGCAGGCGATCCCAGCCGTAGAGGTAGATGCCGATGAAGATCGCCTCGAGGAAGAAGAAGATGCCCTCGAGCGCGAACGGCAGGCCGATGGCGTCGCCGTACGTGGACATCAGCTTCGGCCACAGCAGGCCCATCTCGAAGCTGAGGATCGTGCCGCTGACCGCGCCGACGGCGAACAGCACCGCGGCTGCCTTCGACCAGCGCTTCGCAAGCACCAGCGCCTCGGCGTCGCCGCGGAGCCCGCGACGGTGCACGATGTAGATCAGGACCGGGAAGGCGACCCCGAAGCACGACAGGATGATGTGGAAGCCGAGCGACAGCGCCATCTGGCTGCGGGCTGCCACGAGCTCCGACGCACCGATCACGATCACAACCTAGATCCCCTCGCGTTAGCTTCGTCCGGTGCAGCTCGATGTGTTCGGTGGCCTGCGGATGCGCGACGGCGACGAGGTCGTCGATGCGGGCCGGCCGAAGCAGCGGTTGGTGCTCGTGGTCCTGCTGCTGGAGGCGAACCGCTCCGTGCCGGTGCAGCGGCTGCTCGAACTGCTGTGGGACGACGACGGCGACAAGCAGCGCGGCGCGTTGCAGGCGTACGTGTCCAACCTGCGCAAGCACCTCCGCATCGAACGCGCGGGTGACGCGTACCGCCTCGTCATCGACCGGGCGAGCGTCGACGCGCTGCGCTTCGAGGACCTCGTCGCTGTGGGGCGCGGCACGGCTGGAGATGATCGGTCTCGGCTCGCCGATCTGCTGGGCGCGATCGAGCTGTGGCGGCAACCACTGCCCGAGGTCGAGGAGCGATCGTTCGTGATCGACGCCCGGGCACGTTGGGCTGCGCTGCTCGCCGGCGCGCTCGAGGAGGCCGCATCGATGCTCGTCGACCGAGGTGAGTCGGTCGCCGCCGTCGCCCTGCTGGACCACCGGCTGTCGATGTTCCCCGTCCGCGAGCGAATGCACGAGATCGCCGCGCTCGCGCTCTATCGCGCCGGGCGCCAGACCGACGCGCTGCGCACCATCGACGGCTGCCGTCGAGCGCTTGCCGAGGCGAGCGGTCTGCCGCTCGGCCCTGCCCTGGCGTCGCTCGAACGGCGGATCCTGCAGCACGACCCACAGCTCTCACCGTCGACGGCGGTGGCGACGGTGCCGACCACGAGCCGCGTCGTCCGTCGCACCACGTCGGCGCAGCGGACGTTCGTCGGTCGCGATCGAGAGGTGGCCGAGCTGGTCGCCGCCGCGAGCGAGCCGGGTCGCGCGGTGCTCGTCGCCGGCGTCGCCGGTGCGGGCAAGAGCGAGCTGCTACGACGCGTGGGCGAGCTGCTCGTCGAGGACGGGTTCGCCAGCGCAGCCGTCACCTGTCCGGAGGGTGCGACCACGCCCGCGCTGTGGCCGTTGACCGAGCTCGGTCGACAGCTCGACGAGGGTGTCCTGCCGATGGACGCGATGGCAGCGGACGACCTCCTGGCCGAGCCGTTCCTGCTGGCCCACCGGATCGGCGCGTCGTTGCGCGCGTCGACGATGCGCACCCTGCTGGTGATCGATGACGTGCAGTGGGCAGACCCCGACTCGCTCCGCGTGCTCGGCCACCTGCTCGCCGAACTTCGCGCGACCAGCGTCCTGCTGCTGGTGGGGATGCGTCCGCCCGGCCCGGCGGTGTCGCTCGAGCTGACGGCCTTCCTGGCCGAGATGACGCGCCAGAACATGCCTCGCCTCGACGTCGCACCGCTCGACGAGTCGGCCATCGACGCCTGGCTCGGCGTGCGCACGTCCGGGCTGCCCGTCAGCGGCGCGGCGCGGGCGGAACTGGCACAGGCGATCCACGAGCGCACCGGCGGCAACGCCCTGTTCGCACGCGAGCTGATCGAGCTCGTCGTCGCGGACGAACGCCTTCGCGGCGAGTTGATCGCCGGGTCGACGCGGTTGTCCAGGGTTCCGCCCGGTGTGGCAGCCGTGGTGCGGCGTCGAGTGAGCCAGCTGCCCGCCTCGGCGCAGCGCCTGCTGTCGGCAGCGGCCGTGGTCGGCGTCGAGTTCCCGATGGACGTCGTCGCCCAGGTTGCAGCCACCGGTGCCGATGCGGACGCGGACGTGCGTGCGGCGACGGCGCTCGCCGGGATCGGCTCCGCCATCGACGCCGGCATCGTCGTCGACACCGGCCATCGATGGCTGCGCTTCTCGCATGCGATCGTCGCCGACGCGCTGGCGTCGGAGCTGAGCGCGTCGCGACGCATCGAGCTCCACGCGGCGATCGCCCGCTCGCTGGATCAGCAGCACCCGGGCGACGACCGCGCCGGCCTCGTTGCGCACCACGCAGCACAGGGCGCTGCCGCCGGCACCGCCGCGCTCGCTGCATCGGCTGCGGCGCGCGCCGCTCGACATGCCCAACGCCGTCACAGCCACGTCGACGCAGCGAACTGGTGGGCGCTCGTCGCCGCGATGGAGGACGTGGTCGCGCCCGGGCCGAGCCGCGCGCACCTCGAGGCGCTGCTGATGTCTGCGCGGTCGTACGAGCGCGCCGACCGGGTGGAGCGGGCGCACGACGCGGTGTCTGCGGTGATCTCGGCGGCGATGCGGCGCGGCGACACCTCGCTCGCGGGTGCCGCAGCGGCGGTGCTCAACCACGCCAGCATCTTCCCCAACCAGGGATACGGGATCGTCGATCAGCCGCTCGTGGCACAGCTCGAGGAGGTGGTGGCGGCCACACCGGAAGCGACGGCTGATCGTGTGGTGCTGCTGGCAGCGCTCGGCACGGAGATGTTCCACAGCGCTGATCACGAACGGCGCGACGCCGCCAGCCGCGAGGCCGTGCGCATTGCTCGAACGCTGGACGATCCGGCGATCCTCGCTCGGGCACTGCATGCGCGGACGTTCGCCTTGAAGCAGCCGGCATCGGTGCCCGACCGCAAGGCGGTGGCGCTCGAGCTCGTGGACGTCGTGGCCGCGCGCTCGCTCGGCGACGACCTCGCACTCGTCGCCGAGCTGCAGGTTGCGCTGGCCGACTTCTCGCTCGGCGACTTCGCCGCGGTCAGCGCACGACTGCCGCGCTGCGTCGCACTGCTCGATCGGCCCGTCGGTCACGCGCTGCGCTCGCAGTTGGGCTTCTTCCGATCGCAGTTCGACTTCGTGCAGGGCCGTCATCACGATGCGTTGCGGCACGGTTCCGACGCGCTCGATCTGTTCCGGTTGGATCGGCCGGCCGAGGCCGCGGTGTTCGGCATCGCGCAGCGTTGGATGTTCGATCACGACCTCGACGGTCTCACCGTGGAGCTCCTGTCGGCGGTCCCGGTCGGTCCGGATCCGAAGGGCTACGCACTCGCCTTCCGCTGGTGGTCGGCTGCGTTGCTGTGCGAGCTCGGCGAGCACGCTCTCGCCCGTGAACGCCTCGGCGCCTCGAGCGGGATCACCTTGCCCGAGCGCCCGTCCGACTACCTGACGATCTTCATCGACGTTGCCGCGGCGATGTGCGTTGCCGAGCTCGGCGACGTCGCCGCAGCGACCGAGCTGCTCCCTCGACTCCTCCCGTTCGCCGGTCGCTGGGCGCACGCCGGAACGGCGGCAGGCTCGCTCGGTCTCGTCGACCTCCACATCGCCAGGCTCCAGGCACTCACCGGCGATCGCGATGCGGCAACGGCGTCGTTCGCCGCCGCCGTCGCCGGGCACGAGCGACTCGCCGCGCCGTCGTGGCTGGCCCGGTCGCGACGTCACCAGGATGCGTGGTTGCTGGCGAACCTCGACGCCGACTGACCGCAGCCGACGCGCGCCAAGGATCCGCCAAGGCGTCGTCCGGGTGCGCGGGCGCACCATCGGCGCCATGACCACAGATGCCAAACCCACCACGTCCTCGTCCCGGAGCACCGGGTCGCCCGACACCGCCGGTGCAGACACCGACAGCTACGTGCGAGTGCATCGTGCGCTGCGCCACTCGGCAGGCCAGTTCGCCGATGCAGTCGCTCGGCCCACTGCCGCGATCGCGCCGCTGCACCGCTGGTACCGCGGCTTCGCCGACGAGATCCGCTGCCACCACCACATCGAGGACGAGCTCCTGTTTCCTGCGCTGGCCGATCGGGTGGCGACCTACGTCGAGCACGAGTCGACGCTCGTCGGTGACCACGCCGAGCTCGACGTGCTGCTCGACGAGCTCGACAACGCACTCGATCGCGACGATCGAGCCGTTGCGATCCGCCTGTCGCGCGGCCTGAGCGACCACCTCCATCATCACCTCGACTACGAGGACGACGAGATCGTCCCGCTGTTCGCCCGGCACTTCACCAGTGACGAGTTCGAGGCGCTGAACCAACGGGCGATCCGGATGACGCCGCCGCGCCAGCTGATCTTCACCGCACCATGGATGATGAGCCTGCTGACGCCTGCCGAGCAGTCAGCGGTGCTGGCGTCGTCGCCGAAGGCGATGCGCGTGCTGTGGCTCCTCACCCGCGGCCGCTACGCGCGCATCGAGCGGCGCGCCTTCGGGCGCTGAGCCCGATCGACCCTCCACGCATCGAACACCAACACATCAACACTCCACACCAACACCATCACCGGAACGGACAGCACCATGAACAACCTCGACACCTACACCCAGTACATCGCCGCCTTCAACGAGCGGCGCTTCGACGACATCGACGCGATGCTCGATCCGCAGATCGTCGACCACCACCTGCCGCCGGAGGTGCCGGTCGGTGCGGTCGGCGTCCTGCACTGGCTGCGCCTGCTGGCCGACACGATGACCATCCACGTCGACATCGAGCAGCTCGTCGATGCCGGCGATCGTGTCGCCGGCCGCTGCTGGATCTCCGGCACGCACGTCGGCGACTTCCCCGGCATGCCCGCCACCGGTCGCGACTTCCGAGTGGCGATGACGACCGTCGAGCGGATCGTCGACGGCAGGATCGTCGAGCGCTGGGAGACGTTCGACCTCGACACGATGGTCGCCCAGCTCACCGCGCCGACAGCGGCGTGATCGCCCGCCGATAGGTTCACGTCGATGAACGACGATCTGCACCGCGTCAGCGCGCGTTGGACGCGCTGGCGCGATGAGATCGATCTCGAGGAGTACGACTCGCGCTGGACTCGGCTCGAATCAGCGGGGAAGGCCACCCATGGCGAAGCGGATCTGATCGCCTCGCTCGGTCCCGGTTCGGTGCTCGACGCCGGGTGCGGCATGGGCCGCGTGGCGATCGAGCTCGCTCGGCGCGGCATCGACGTCGTCGGCGTCGACCTCGACGACGACCTGCTCGCCTACGCGCGACGTCACGCGCCGGAGCTGACGTGGGTGCACGGCGATCTGTCCACCGTCGATCTCGGGCGCACGTTCGACGTCGTGGCGATGCCGGGCAACGTGATGGTCTTCTGCCGGCCCGACGATCGTGGCCCGATCATCGCCAACCTCGCCCGCCACCTCGCGCCCGACGGCACGATCGTCGCCGGGTTCATGCTCGAACGCGGGCCCGAGGCGATCACGCTCGACGAGTACGACGCCCACTGCGCTGCGGCCGGGCTCACCGTCACCAACCGGTGGTCGACGTGGGAGCGCGCCGAGTTCCACGACGACCCGTACACCGTCTCCGTGCACGCCCGACCGGCCTGAGCAGGTTCGGGCCGGCCGTGTCGATCAGGCCGTGGTGTCGCAGAGGCGACGGGCGATGACCTTCAGGCAGAGCGTCTCGTCCGCGCCCTCGAAGATGCTCAGCACGCGTGCGTCGACGTAGAGGCGGCTGACGGGGAATTCCTCGGCGTAGCCCATGCCGCCGTGGATCTGCATCGCCTCGCGGGTGACCCACTCGGCGGCCTTGCACACGTAGGCCTTGACCATCGACGCCTCCATGGCGCCCTCGCCCTTGGCCATCAGCGTGGCGACGGCGTAGGAGAACTGGCGACCGGCCTGGATGAGCACCGCCATGCGACCGAGCTTCACCTGGGTGAGCTCGTAGTTGCCGATCGCCGTGCCGAACACCTTGCGGTTCTGGGCGTAGTCGACGGCCGCTTCGTAGGCGGCCTGCATCACACCGAGCGCACGCGCCGCGGTCTGCAGCCGGCCGTTCTCGAACCCACCCATCTGGTAGTAGAAGCCCTGCCCGAGGCCGCCTTCCTCGCCGATCAGGTTGGTCGCCGGCACCCACCAGTCCTCGAGGGCGACCTCGTAGCTGTGCATGCCGCGGTAGCCGATCGTGTCGATCGGGCGCCCTTCCATCTTGCCCTGCGTCCCACCGGCGGCGTCCTGGGTGAAGGCGAAGCCGTGGGCGTCGCCGCGCGGCTTGGGCACGATGAACAGGCTCAGGCCGCGGTGCGTCTTGGCGCGATCCGGGTCGGTGCGGGCGAGCAGCATCAGCACGTCCGCGCGACCGGCGAACGTGCACCACGTCTTCACCCCGTTGATGACGTAGCCCGCCTCGCCGTTCGGGCCCTCCTTCGGGGTGGCCGTCACCTTCAGGCCGGCGACGTCGCTGCCGTAGTCCGGCTCGGTGACGGCGACCGCAGCCATCACCTCGGCGGTGGCCAGCTTCGGCAGCCACTCCTGCTTCTGCGCCTCGGTGCCGCCCTTGACAAGGGCGCGGGTGAGGATCTCGGGGCGGGTGATCAGCGAGCCGCCGATGCCCAGCGAGCCACGGCTGAGCTCCTCGGTGGCGACGACCATGCCGGTGTACTCGCCGTCGCCGCCCTCGCTGTAGCCGCCGTACTCGGCCGGAACGCTCAATCCGAACGCGCCCATCTCGGCGAGCCCGGTGATGATCTCCTCGGGCACGTCGTCGTTCTCGCGGTGCACGTGCTCGGCGCGCGGCTTGATCTCGTTCTCGGCGAACGAGCGGAACGTGTCCTGCACCAGTTCGAAGTCGTCGTCGAGATGGCGCGGCCCGGGCTGCAACGCCAACGAGGCGACGAACTCCGGCGTGCGGTACTTGCCGAGGAACGAGTGAGCGGCGCGCATCGGCGCCGGCTCGAGCCCCCACAGCTCCTCGCGCCCGCAGAGCCGGGTGATCAGGTCGTGCACCATGTCGGCGGTGAAGGCGCAGGTCAGACGAGCTTCGACGTCGCCCTTGGCGCCGTAGTCGAGCATCGAGCGAGCTGTTGCCACCTGCGCGGCGGCGTGGGCCAGGTCGTAGGCCAGCACCTGGTGGGCGTCCGGGCCGCCGGACTCGGCGAGGTGGCGGACGGCCTTGCCGACCACGGCCTGTGCCAATTCGATCACCTCGACGGCTGCGCCCAGATCAGGTGTTGCCAGTTCCGCATCGCTCATGCAGCGAGGATACGGCTGGTGCGGTCGGCGTGAGAAACCGCTCGCGCAGGTCGTCGAACGATCTGCGTAGGCTCAGACGATGCCCGCCGAACCCTCCATGCGCCTCTGCGTGTACTGCGGCTCCAACACGGGCACCTCGACGGCCTTCACCCAAGCCGCCGAGCAGCTCGGTTCCGCCATGGCACATCGCAACATCGGCTTGGTCTACGGCGGTGGGCACGTCGGGTTGATGGGCATCCTCGCCGACGCCACGTTGAACGCCGGTGGCGAGGTGATCGGCGTGATCACCGAGCACCTCGTGCGCGCCGAAGTCGCCCACCAGAACCTCACCCGCCTCGAAGTGGTGCCGACGATGCACGAGCGCAAGGCGCGGATGAACGAGCTCGCCGACGGCTTCGTCGTGCTCCCCGGCGGGTTCGGCACCGTCGACGAGTTCGCCGAGGCGGTCACCTGGAACCAGCTCGGCCTGATCGCCAAGCCCGTGGTGCTGTTCGACGTCGACGGCTTCTGGGGCCCGATGTTCGACTGGATGGAGCGTGCCGTGCAGGCCGGCTTCGTGCGCTCGTCGCACCGCCTGCTGGCGCAGCGTGCCCACACCGTCGACGAAGTGGTCGCCCTGGCCACCGGCCCCGTCCCCGACGTCGGCCACAAGTGGGTCGACCGCGACACCGGCCCCATCCCCATCATCCCGCCCACCCGCTGACCCGCTTCTCGGCCGCTGACGTGGCCGACTCTGGACACGGTTCGTTGCGGCTTCCGAGACGATCGGTGCCCAAAGCTCTCACAGCCCGCTCTTGAACAGCACGCCACAGTCGGTGGCGCCGACTTCGTCGAACTGAGCGCCGATGCGCTCCATCGCCCCGGAATCGGCTCGAGTCGAGGGTGAGTCCATCGCTGCCCCGAAGTTCTCGACGGCGGCGGTCGCCTTGTCGTCGGCCTTGCCGAGGGCGCTCAACGCTGCAACGAGCTCGTGGCCCATCCGAAGCGTGTCGGCCTCGGTCGGTGGGTCGGCCTCGAACATGGGCCGGCACAGCGCGTTCGCCCGGCTCACCCAGTCGGCTCGAGAGATCGTCGGCAGCGTCGTGGAAGCGGACTCGCTCGCAGCGCTGGCGCATCCTGTCGCCAGCACCACTGCGCACACCAACTCCAGAACCGCGCGCTCTCGGCGCCGTCGTGTTGGCTGACCGCAGCGATTTCGGGCGGCCACGTTCTCGGTTTCCGAGAAGGATCCCGCCTGGAAGCGTGAAGCGCTCGACGGAGTCATCGGCCGGCGTCGACTTCGGTGATGCACCACTCGATCAGTGCGGCGGCGGCGAGCATGAGTGCGCCGGACGCCTCGGCGGCTTCGCCGGCGCGGATGGCGAGGCCGGCGCGGATCGCGTCATGGAACCGTGCCGGGGCGACCGACAGGCCGTGCTCGCCGGCGCCGCGCTTGGACGTCACGTCGCCGGTGAACGCGGTGTAGTGGAGTCGCAGCGCACCGAGCGCGCACCACTCGAGCATCGACGGCGTGATCTCGCGGTCCGGTTCGGCCGTCAGCACGGCGGTGATCCCCGCAGCCACGTTGGCCCAGTAGCTGTGCAGGTTGTCGGCGACGAAGCGGATCCGCTCCTCGGTGTCCAGCACCGCGCCCAGCCGTTCACGCAACGGACCGCGCACCGTGACGCCGTAGGTGGCGAGCGTGTACCAGGTGACCGGGTTGATCTCGAAGCACTCGCCGTCATGATGGGCGACGCCGTCGAGCGACCAGGGACGGTAGAGCCCGGTCGACGGGGGCACGACCAGATCGCCCCACGCCAGGTAGGGCCCGTCGACGAACGGACGGGGCTGCTGCTCGGCGAGGATCGCGTGCAGCAGACGGATCTGCGAGCCGTCCTCCTCGGTCGCCGGCTCGGCGGTGATGGCGACGATGTCGATGTCACTGCGGTCCTCGTGCCAGTCGTCGAGTGCGAACGAACCGACGACGTAGAGCCCTTCGATCAACCCCGGCGCGACGGCATCGGCCACCTCCAGGTACCGGCCCAGTGCGTGCGCAACGTCCATCGGCGGCACGATACGGTGCCGCCGTGACCGGCTGGGAGCACGACGAGATCGATCGGATCAGTGACGAGCTGTTCGCGCCGGGTGCAGCGCACGGCACGAGCCTGGCGATGATCGCGGTGCACCACGGCGAGGTGGTCTTCGAGCGCTACGGCGTGCAGCCCGACACCGTCTTCGGCCCGGGCGGCCCGGTCGATGCCGACACGGGGCTGATCTCGTGGAGCACCGCCAAGAGCATCACCCACGCCGCGCTCGGCATCGCCGTGGGCGATGGGCTGCTGCAGCTCGACGCGCCGGCACCCGTCCCGTCATGGGTCGGCACCGAGAAGGAAGCGATCACGCTGCAGGACCTCGTCGACATGCGGCCCGGCCTGCTGTTCGTCGAGGACTACGTCGACGACTCGGTCAGCCACTGCATCGAGATGCTCTACGGCAGCGGCAAGGAGGACATGGCGACGTACGCCGCCGACCTTCCGCTCGTGCACCCGCCGGGCACCGTGTGGAACTACTCCAGCGGCACGACCAACATCATCAGCCGCATCGTCGGCGATGCGGTGGGAGACATGCCGGCGTTCCTCGCCGATCGGCTGTTCGGTCCGCTCGGGATGCACAGCGCGCGCCCGACCTTCGACGCTGCCGGCACCTTCGTCGGCTCGTCGTACGTGCACGCGACGGCGCGCGACTTCGCCAAGTTCGGCGAGCTCTACCGCGACGACGGCATGAGCGCCGACGGCGTGAGCATCACCCCGCCCGGCTGGACCGACCACGCAAGGACCTTCGTCGCCACCGACCCGGACGGCGACTTCGACTACGGCCGCCAGTGGTGGCTGTGGCGTGACGAACCCGGTGGTCTCGCCGCGCACGGCTATGAAGGTCAGTACATCATCGTCATGCCCCACCGGGCCCTGACGCTCGTCCACCTCGGTAAGTCGCCGGTGGACCAACGGGCACCGTTGAACGAGGCGCTGCGGCGCGCGGTGCGCGCCTTCCCGTTGCAGTAGCGGCTAGCAATGTGGGGGTGGCGATCGAGAGCGAGGGCCCCCTCACCGGTGAGCTGCCCCGTGTCTCGCTGGACGACACGGGTGGGCCGCCGCGCCCGCGCCGCATCCGCCCGATCCGCCTGACGCTGAAGGTCGTCGCCTTCGTCCTCATCGTCAACTTCCTCATCCTGCCGCTGCTCCCCAACTTCAAGACCGCGTTGGAGAAGCTGCGCGACGTGAACCCGGCACTGCTCGTCGGCGGCCTCGGGCTGCAGATGTCGGCGCTGTACTCGTACTCGCTGCTGACCAAAGCGGCGCTCGGCGTGGCCGGCAAGGAGATCTCTCGCTGGCGACTGTTCCGCATCCAGATGAGCACGAAGGCGCTGTCCAACATCGTCCCGGGTGGGAGCGCGGCCGGCCCGGCGCTCGGCTACCGGCTGATGACGTTGTCCGGTGTGCCCGGCCCGAGCGCCGGGTTCGCGCTCGCCACCGCCGGGCTCGGTTCGGCCGTCGTGCTCAACCTGCTGCTGTGGTTCGGGCTGATCATCTCGATCCCGGTGCGCGGCGTGAACAAGGGCTACGGCATCGCCGCCGTCGCCGGGATCATCATCATGCTCGTCGCCGCCGCGTTGGTGTTCGGCTTGATGGAGGGGCAGGGCCGCGCCGAACGAGCACTGCGCTGGATCGCCCGCAAGCTGCGGATGAACCAGGACCGTGCCGGCGCCGCCGTGCGTCAGGTGGCCGACCGGCTCGAAGACCTGGCGGCCGACAAGCAGCTGCTCGCTCGCGTCGCCGGATGGGCGGCAGCCAACTGGTTGCTCGACGCCGCGTCGCTCTGGGTGTTCCTGCGCGCCTTCGGTCAGACGCTCGACCCCGACGCGCTGCTGATCGCGTTCGGCATCGTCAACATCCTCCAGGTCGTCCCGATCCTCCCGGGTGGACTCGGTCTCGTGGAGGGCGCGTACTCGCTGCAGCTCGTCGGCTTCGGCATCCCCAAGAGCGCAGCCACGCTCAGCGTTGCCAGCTACCGCATCGCGCAGTACTGGTTCCCGACGCTGTTCGGCGGGGTGCTCTACGCCAGCCTGCGCGTCGGGCCGTGGAGCATCAAGCGCCGCGAGGGGTTGAAACGTCTGCGCGAGCTGGCCAAGGAGACCGACACCAACCGGGAGAGCGCGCTCGACTTCGCCGCTCGCTTCGGACGTCGCGATCGCCCGGACACCCCGCCACCCCGACCACAGCGCGACGATCAGGCACCGTTCGATCCACTTCGCCGCGAACAGCCCCGCTAGTACCGTGTCGGCATGACCGTTCACGAGCGTCCGTTCGGGCGTTGCCTGGAAGACTTCGTCGTCGGCGATGTGTACCGCCACTGGCCCGGCAAGACCATCACCGAGTACGACGACCACCTGTTCTGCATGATCACGATGAACCACCACCCGTTGCATACCAACGACTGGTTCGCCGCCCAGAGCGTGCAGGGTCGCAACGTGGTCGTCGGCAACCTCGTCTACTCGTTGGTGCTCGGCATGAGCGTGCCTGACGTCAGCGGCGCGGCCATTGCCAACCTCGAGGTGGAGACGCTGCAGCACAAGTTCCCCACGTTCCACGGCGACACCATCCACGCCGAGACGCGGGTGCTCGACGTGCAGGAGAGCAAGAGCAAGAACGACCGCGGCATCGTCACCGTGGAGAGCAAGGGCTTCAACCAGGACGGCAAGGAGGTCTGCTACTTCCGCCGCCGGGTGATGGTGTGGAAGCGCGAGTTCGCCCCGGGCCGGCCGCGTCCGTACGACGGTGCCGCTGCCTGGGACTGAGCCCATCGCGAACGTCGAGGCCTCGACGGTCCTGCTCGCCTGGGGCCTGCCGCGCCTGCGCGACCTGCCCTGGCGGCACACGCGAGATCCGTGGCACGTCCTCGTCAGCGAGGTGATGCTGCAGCAGACGCAGGTCGCGCGCGTCATCCCCAAGTACCACGCGTTCCTCGACGCCTACCCGACGACGGCAGCGTGTGCGGCGGCGCCGCTGGCCGATGTGCTGCGCCTGTGGCAGGGCCTCGGCTACCCGCGCCGGGCACGCAACCTGCAGCTCGCCGCGCGACACGTGGACGACGTGCACGGCGGCCGCTTCCCCGACTCGCTCGACGCGCTGCTGGCGCTGCCCGGCGTCGGCCCGTACACGGCGCGAGCGGTGCTGGCCTTCGCCTTCGAGCGCGACGTGGCCGTGGTGGACACGAACATCGCCCGCGTGCTCGCTCGCGTCGCCGGCCATCGGTTGACACCGAAGCAGGTGCAGGCGGCAGCGGACGCACTCGTGCCGCACGGCGATGGATGGGCGTGGAACCAGTGCCTCATGGACCTCGGCGCAACGCTGTGCCGCCCTGGCGTACCGCAGTGCGCGGCCTGTCCGCTGCGGCCGATCTGCGCATGGCACGGCGAGGGTGACGACCCAGCCATCGGTTCGGCCGGCGTCAGCGTTGCCCAGTCGCGATTCGACGGCAGCGACCGTCAGGCGCGGGGCCGTCTGATCAAGGCGCTCGGTGAGCAGCCGCTCGATCTGGCCGCCATCGGTGGGGTGATGCAGCGCTCACCCGATCGTGCCGCGGCGTTGCTCGACGGCTTGGTCGCCGATGGCTTGGTCGTCGTCACCGGCACAGCCGTGCACCTGCCCGCCTGATCGGCCTCACCGGGTCGCCGAGCCAGGCCGGCGAGGTGAGCGATGTGCGGCGCATGGCCGCTCACCTCTCACCTCACCGGACGTGCGAGCGGGTCGTCGAGTCAGGGGCCCGGGGTGACGAAGGTGCCGACGCGGTCGGCGTAGACGTTGCTGGCCGACGAGGTGCTGATGCACACGCCGTTGCCGGTGCCGGAAGCGACCACGCCGACGTTGGCAAGGGTCTCGTCGAGCGCCATGTTCAGCAGCGAGCTGGTGTCGGCGAGGCCGCACGGCTTCATCGCCACGAACCCCCAGTTGGTCGCTTCGATCGAGCCGACGTTGATCACCGACACGCCGGGCAGCACGACCGTGCGCGTGGCGTTGGCAGCGAGGGGCGTCGGCCGCGTGTCGAACAGGCGCGACGGAGTGGTGCCGTGGTAGGCGAGGCCGCCTGCGCCGGGCCCGAACCAACCGGCCACGTCGACGATGAGCTGCGAGCTCCCGGAGAAGTTCTTCACGCAGACCGATCCGTTGCTGCCGAGCTGCACGAGCGTGGCGGCCGCGACGGTGCGACCGGCGATGGCATTGACGATCGACGACAGCGGAGCGGTACCGCACGGCCCGGGGTACACCGTGAGCGTCGTTGCCGTCTGCGCCTCGGTCGCGGCGACGTTCAACCACACGGCCTCGGCGTTGGAAGGCACACCTCCGAGGCCGGCGATCTGGACCTCGACCTGGCTGCCGGGAGCGCGAGCGCCGGTGATCCCGGATTGGACGGCGGCACTGATGCCTCGGGTGTCGACCCAGCGAGTCGGGCCGACCGCGTGGAACAGGTCGCCGCCAGGACGGAAGTAGCCGACGACGTCGACGATGACATCGACCGGGGCGCTGGAGTAGACGCAGATGTTGCCGCCGTTGACGACGCTGATCGCGACGGCGGCCGTGTCCCGACCGGCCTCGAAGTTCAGCGTCGACGTCTCACCGAGCGTCCCGCAGTCGTAGGCGGCGAGGTACCCGGCGGTGCACGGGTCGGCGGCGGTGATCGTCGCCACGACCGACGTCGCGTCACCGGGGATGGCCGAACCAACGGGCACGACGACGCTGCGCTTGGTGCCGAGCTTCGGGCCGTTGCGGCTGTCGAACACGCGCGCCGGGGTGATGCCGACGAAGCCGCTGTCGCCGGTCTCGAACGGAGTGGGCGCTCCGAGCGTCGTGGGGGAGCCCAGCGTTGCGTTGGCTCCGATGCAGCGGGCGATGGGTGGCAGCGCCTTCACCGCGTCGAGGATGTAGTGGGCCAACCCGACCGCGCCGGGGCCGGTCATGTGGATGCCGTCCGAGGCGAACCAGCTCGGCTTGTTCGCCGTGTAGGTGTTCCAATCGAGCAGCTGCAGCATCGGGTGCTCGACGAGCGCGGCGCGCAGCGCAGCGTTGTGCTGCTGGTACAGGTTCGCGGCCGACGCACCTCCCGGGAGCGTGTAGTGCGTGGTGGTGCGGTAGGTCAGCCACAGCACCTTGCTGACGCCCTGTGCTTCGGCCTCCGCCATGATCTGATCGATGCCCGAGGCGATCGACCCGTCGTCGTAGCCGGCCATGATCACCAGCACCTGGCCGAGCTGACCCTTCAGGAACCCCTTCATCGCCGGCAAGGTGCTCGTCGGGGCGTAGCCCTCGCGACCGCGGCAGCTCACCGACACGAGCCGCCGGCAGCTCTCGGCCGAGTAGACGAGGTCGTACTCGTTGCCGATGATCTCGCGGATGTCGTTGTTGGCGATCGTGTCGGCGTCGTCGTTGTCGTAGCCGTACCAACGCATGGCCGCCATCGTCGAATCGCCGATCAGGCTGACTCGTGCCGCGCCTGGGGGCGCCGCAGCGGTCGTCGCCGCCGGGAGGGATGGGGCGGCGACCAAGCCGCCTACCAGCATGGCAGTAGCCAGGATCAGTCGGGGGGTTCGGTTTCGCATCAGGCTCCTGAGATCGCTCGCGATTCGTTCCAGTGCCCGTCCTGCCGAGAACTCAGACAGTCTGCCGCCCGTCGCCGGGCCCGGTCAACCACCGATGCTGGTCAACCGATGATGCTGGCGACGATCTCGTCCACCGCCGCGTCGGCGTAGGCCCGCATCTCGTCATCCGTGCGGTCCTGGATGGGATGCGGGGTGAACACGCGGGCCACCGTCGGGAAGCCGAGCGAGGTCGACTGCGTCTCGGCCGCGCGCACGAACTCAGCGGACGCGACGAACACGCCGGGGATGCCCCGCCGCTCCAGATCCACGATGTCGTGCACACTGCACGACGTGCAACTGCCTCAATCGGCGAGTGCTTCGATCACCAGCGTGCACTGCGTGGCGATCTCGTGGCGCAGGTCGACCGGGGCCGGCTTGGTGAACGTCGGCTTGGCGTAGCGCCGCACCGTTGCGCCGCGTTCGACGAGGCGCTGCTCGAGCCGATCGAGGAACACGTTGCCGCGTGGCTTGGAGATGTCCAGCAGGCCGACCACCTGGCCGTCCAGCGACGCCGGGCGGGTGAGGCGGACGCGCTCGAGCACCGTGCGTTCCCCGGTGGGATCGAGCAGGACGCGAGCCATCGGTGCAACCGTAGCCCGGCGTTACCGAGCGGCGGTCGTCGTGGTCGCCTCATCGGTCAAGTGTGGCTGCCACGATGGACGTGGCCGGTCCCGCCGTGGGACAACGTCGAGGTGAGGCACTCGTCCGATGTGATGTCACTGGTCCGCGCCCGCTGGCGCGAGCGTCCGCTCGGAGTCGTGGCGTGTGGCGTGGTCGTCGGCATCACGGTTGCCGCAGTTCTCGGCCTCCTTTGCGGGGCCGATCGCAGCACCGGCGCGTTCGACCGGTTGCGAGTGGCGTCGTCGGCGAGCGATCTGATGGTCGGTCCCGACTCGGCGGCGGCGCTCGCCGGTCGCGACGACGTCGTCACCGAGGTGCAGCCGGAGGTGTTCGTCCGTCCGGTCGACGATGGCCTGTTCCCGGACTACAACTTCTACGCGTTCGTTCGGCCGCTCGACGGCGGCGGTCCGGTGATGAACGCACCGGTCCTCAGCGCCGGTCGGCCGCTCGATCCGGCGCGACTCGACGAGGTGGTGATCAGCGAGCTGCTCGCCTCGCGGCTGCACGTGACCGTCGGCGATCCGCTGCCCATCGAGTCGATGAGCGCCGACTGGATGAACAACGCCTACAACGGTGGTGAGGTCGGGCCGACCGATGGACCGCGCATGACGATGACAGTGGTCGGCATCATGCGCACGCCGAGCGACTTCGGTCGATGGGTCGGAACGATGGAGATCTCACCAGCGTTCTTCGATCGTTGGTCCGACGACTTCCAGGTCTATGAGTTCACCCACATCCGCTTCCGAGACGACGCCCCGGTGCGCTCTCCCGAGGAACTCGGCGTGCCCGACGCGCAGGTTTCGCCGTTCGGTGACGATGCGGCGACCGGCAGCGGTCTGGAGGTGCTCGCTACGGGTCTGCGCCTGCTGGCGCTGGTGTGCGCCATCGTCGGCGTCGTCTGCTTCGCGCTCGTCGCGGCGCGAGTGGCTGCGGTGCCCGATGCCGAGAACGCGACGCTGTCAGCGCTGGGGTGGACCTCCTCGCGTCGCCGCGCATCAACACTTGCTGTGCTCTCGCCGTCTGCGATGGCGGGCGTGCTCATCGGAACAGCGGTCGGGTACCTGCTGTCGCCGCACGCACTTGTCGGGTTGGCAGCGCGGGTGGAGCCGGATCGCGAGCGAATCGACGTGCCCGGTGTCCTCACCTCGGTCGTCGCGCTGGGCGCCGTCCTCGTCGTCGCCGCCGTCATCGCGCTCGTGTCGTGGCGGGCCAGTGCGAGCCGGCGAACGGCGGTGGTCGAGCACGCGAGAGGGGTCGCAGCCACGCGTCCCATCGCTGTTGCACTGGGAGTCCGCCACGCACTGCTCGAGCGCGACGGATCGAGTCGGTCCGCTCGCGCGGCCATCGCCGTTGCCGCGCTCGGCATCGTCGGTGCCATCGCCGCGCTCTCGGTCTCCACCAGCATCGCCCACCTCGACGGCCACCCGGCGCTGTGGGGGAGCACCGACGAGAAGTCGATCGACGTCGGCGAGTCCGAAGGTGCGTACGACAACGCGATCGGCAGGCTGGCGAACGATCACGACGTCGACCTCCTCGCCGGCATGCACGTCGACACGTTCACGCTCGATGGCGCGGACGTCGTCAACGGTCTCGTGGTCGACGAGCTCCGCGGGCACCTGGAGGACACGCTCGTCGAAGGGCGAGCTGCCGCCGGCAACGACGAGGTGCTGCTCGGCCCGGGAACGTTGGCGGATCTCGGCAAGCAAGTCGGCGACACCATCGAGATCGCGGGCCCGTCCGGCTCCGGGACGTACCGCGTCACCGGAGCGATGCTCTTTCCGGAAGGTGACTTCGCCCACGACCAGGGCCTCGCCATGTCGATCGCCTCATCGCGACCAGTGGTGCTCGACCCACAGACGCAGATGAGCCTGCACTTCGTGCTGTTCACCTGGGCGGCTGATGTGGACGCCGTTGCAGGTGACGCCCGGCTCGCCGACGCGGGGTTGCGCGTCGAGGAGCAGACCGAAGCCGTAGTGCCCGGCGACGTCTCGAACATCTTCCAGGTGCGCACCCTGCCGCTGGTGCTCGCCGCGTTCCTGGCCGCGATCTGTGCGGTCATCATCCTGCAGTCCGTGGTGACGTCCGCACGTCGTCGTCGAGCCGAGCTGGCGACCCTGCGGGCACTCGGGGCAGCGGGATCGCTCGTCGTCGGCGCGACCTTGGTCGAAGCACTGTGCGTCGCGGTGCTGTCGCTCGGGCTCGGCGCACTCGGCGGCGTGCTCCTGGGTCGACTGGTGTGGCGTGAGATCGCGGCCTCGATCCCGGTCGTCGATCAGTGGTCGATGTCCGTCGCCGTCGGCACCGTCGCCGCGGTCGCGATCCTCACGGCGGTCGTCGCGATGGCGGTCGTCGTCGGCGTCCGGGTGTCTCGATCGACGGTGATCGAGGGCATGCGGCGCGACTGACGGTCAGGTGCCGACGACGCGCGTCACCGGCGTGGAGCCGATGGCGCCGTTGGCCCATCCGCCGATGATCGCCGAGAACAGGCCGGCGCCACCGCCGGCGTGCACGAGCAGGATGCCGTCCGGACGGAACTTCGGCAGCGTCGCGTCGCGCAGGTGCTCAGGGACTCCCTCGGCGATGCCGCCCGCACCACGGATCAGCTCGCTGCCCGGGATCTGCAACCGCCCGTGCAGCTCGGCGAGGACGCGCTCGCGGTTCCATCCGGCGTCGGCGAAGACGCGTGCGTGCTCGGGGCCCATCACGACGACGACGTCGAAGGCGAGGACGAGCTTGGGGTTGTGCAGCGTCCGCAGGCACGCGGCGAACGTCGACGCCAGTTGATCCGGGTCGCGGGCGATCTGATCGACGACGCAGCGCGGGCCCTCGCCGGCGAACGCGGTGACGGTGTTGGTGCCGGGCGCGAAGCCGCGACTGGTGGCGAGCGAGGTGAACGGTGAGTCGTCCTCGAGCTCGGCGAAGCAGAAGCTGATCTTCCCGGGGTTGCCGTGGGTGGCCCGATCGACCTCGCCGGGGCGGCCGCCACCCACGTTGCGCACGACGAGCTGCACGGCGCGCCCGATGGTCAGGTTGGCGCGGTTGCCCTGGCCGAGCGCGTTGCCCGCGCCGTTCATCCCGATGGCCTTGGTGCCCGGGCCGTTGCAGATCAGGACCGGGCCGACGGGCATCGTCGTGGCCAGCACGCCGTGGATGTTGAAGTCGTCGTTGCAGATCGCCTCGAGCGCGGCGATCACCCACGGCAGGTGCTCGGGACGGCAGCCGGCCATCACCGCGTTGACGGCCACCTTCTCGACGGTCACCTCGACGAGGTCGGGCGGCACGACGGCGACGACGTCGTCGGGCGCTCGAGTCGTGCCGGTGAGCATGCGCAGCACGCGAGCCTCGGTCGGCGGGACGACAGGCAGGCCGTCGGTGAAGCCGCGATCGAACAGCAGCTCCATCTCGTCGTCGAGGTCGGCCAGCTCGATGCGTCGCGAGCGCAGTGCGCCGGCCTCGAATCGGGCGCGCAGCGCGTCGACGAGGTCGGGGTCGACGCTGAGCGAGCCGCAACCCGGGCGCATCACCGGCAGCTCGGTGCCGAGGTCGTCGATGCCGGTGATCCGCTGCCAGTCGCTGCGCAGCCAGCCGACCGTGCGCTCGACCTCGGCGCCATCGACGACGCGGATGAGCGTCGGCACGGTCTCGATGTCGTGGTGCCAGCTGACCGCGAGGTCGGCGTCGTGCTGTGCGGCGACGCCGTCGGGGAACGACGGGTCGTCCTGCGTGTAGACGGTGAGCGCGCCGGCGGCGGCAAGGGTGGGCAGCAGTGGCGCGACCATGCGGCAGCACTCGCACTCGTGCTTGACCACGACGACGAGCCCGTCGGGCAGGACCGGTGCGATCTTCGCCGCGTGGCTCATCCGAGGAACTCGATGATGCGCGCGTTGACGGTGGCGGGCTGCTCGACGTGGAGGAAGTGGCCGCAGCCCGGCACGACCTCGATCGCGATGTTGGGGGTGACCATCGCTCTCGCCGATTCGGCGACCTCGACGCCGATGCAGCCGTCGTCGGCGCCGTGGAGGTAGAGCATCGGCTGCGTCGGCAGTCCCTGCGTCGCCGCCTGGAGGTCGTCGAGTGATGGGTCCTTGAACCCGTCGCCGAGCGTCGCCCGGTAGTAGCCGAGGGCCGCTTGGAGGTTGTCGGGATGGGTGAGCGCGGCCTTCACCGCCGGCACCTCGCCGCTGCCGTCGAAACCGGGCGACCAGTCGCGCCACAACATGTCGATGAAGGCGAGGTCGTTGGCGCCGACGACGAGGTCGGCCAGGCCGTGCTGGAAGAAGAACATGTACCAGCTGCGCTTGACCTGGGCCAGGTTGGTGACGAACGCCATGCCCATCGCGCCACCCGGCGGCACGGCCATCGACACGACCTTGCTCCATCGATCGGGTGCTGCCACCGCGGCACCGTGCGTTGCGGGTGCGCCCCAGTCGTGGCCGATGATCACTGCGTCGCTGCCACCGCCGAGCGCGTCGTGCAGCGCGATCGCGTCGGCGGACAGCGCCCCGGTCTGGTAGCGCCCGTCGGCGGGGATCGACGTCGGTGCGTAGCCGCGCATGAACGGGGCGACCGCGCGGTACCCCGAACGGGCGAGCTCGGGCAGGAGGTGACGCCACGTGTTGGCGCTGTCGGGGAAGCCGTGCAGGCACAGGGCCAACGGCCCGTCGTGGCCGGCGGCGAGGTAGGCGAAGTCGACGCCGTTGGCGGAGATGGTGCCCGTGCTGACGTTGCTGGTGTCGCCCATGAGCGCAACGTAGCCGTGCTCGCACGTCACCCTGCGACGGACGTCACGTCCGCTCGACCTTTCCATTTCGACGCGTGGGGACCAGACTGCTCGGCCATCGGGGGCAACGATCTTCTTCGCGTCACGTTTCATGGCGTTCGCGGCTCCACGCCGTGTCATGGCGATGACATCCGGCGCTACGGCGGCAACACGTCGTGCGTCTCCGTCGACGTTCCCGGCGAGCCGCCGCTGCTGTTCGACATGGGCACGGGGTTGCGCTACTTCGGCTCGCGCCAACCGCACGACGGTTCGTTCCGTGGCACGTGCCTCCTCTCGCACCTCCACTGGGATCACACGCAGGGGCTGCCGTTCTTCACCCCGATGCTGAAGCCGGGCTCGGAGCTCGACGTGTACGGGCCGGCGCAGGACGACGGCCGCACGGTCGGCCAGGTGTTCGCCTCGACGGTGCGTCCGCCGCTGTTCCCGATCAGCCTCGAGCAGTTCCCCGGCACCATCCGCTTCCACGACGTCTCCGACGACGACTTCGAGGTCGGTTCGATCAAGGTGCGGTCCCGGTTCGTGCCGCACGTCGGGCCGACGCTCGGCTACCGCATCGAGTGGCGCGGTCGCAGCGTCGCCTACATCTCCGATCATCAGCAGCCGTACGACGGCAGCTTCTCGGCTTCCGACGGGGCACGCGAGCTGGTCGAGGGCGTCGATCTGCTCATCCACGACTCGCAGTACACGCTGCCCGAGTTCGCCATGAAGAGCACGTGGGGTCACTGCACGGTGGACTACGCGGTGTGGCTGGCCACGCAGGCGCGGGTGAAGCGGCTGGCGCTGTTCCACCACGACCCGATGCGCAACGACGACGCCGTCGACGACATGCAGGTGTGCGCGGCGCGCATCGCCGAACGCTTCGGCGTCGAGGTGGTCGCCGCTCGCGAGGGTCTGACGCTCGACGTCACATGATCGCCCGCATCGCCGCGGTGGTGCTCGGCGTGGTGTTCCTGGTCGCCGGTGGAACGAAGATCGCCTCGGTCGTGACGTGGCGTCAGCAGGCTGTCGACCTCGGTGCGCCGCGATGGATCGCGCAGGTGCTGCCGGGCGTGGAGATCGCCATCGGCGCGTTGCTCGTGTCGCAATTCCAGCGCCGCGCCGTCGCCATCGTCGCTGCGGTCGTGCTGCTCGCGTTCACCACGCTGCTCGTGGTGCGGTTGCGGCAGGGTCGACGCCCACCGTGCGCGTGCTTCGGTTCGTTGAGCGCCACGCCGATCGGTTGGACGCACGTCGGCCGCAACGCGTTGTTCGTGGCGATCGCGGCCGTCGCTGCCTTCGCCTGAGCGGCACCGGGTGAACGTCAGAGCACGTCGAGGGCGAAGGCGAGCACGCGGGCTTCGTCCTTCCAGCGGTTGTAACGACCGCTGGGGCCGGCGTGGCCGGCACCCATCTCGCACTTCATGATCAGCGGCGCGTCGTTGGTGCGCAGCGCGCGCAGCTTGGCCACCCACTTCGCCGGCTCGTGATAGCTCACGCGCGGGTCGTTCAACCCGGCGGTGACGTAGAGCGCCGGGTAGTCGATCGCCGTCGTCTGGTCGTACGGCGAGTAGCCCTCCATGTAGCTGGCGAAGGGCTCGCTCCGCGGGTCGCCCCACTCGTCCCACTCGGTGATCGTGAGCGGCAGCGACGGGTCGCACATCGTCGTGACGACGTCGACGAACGGCACCTCGGCGATCACCGCAGCGAACAGGTCGGGGCGCATGGTCATGCACGCGCCGACGAGGAGGCCGCCGGCGCTGCCACCACGGATGGCGACCCGGCCAGCAGCCGACCAGCCAGCGGCGATGACGTGCTCGGCCGAGGCGATCGTGTCGGTGAACGTGTTGCGCTTGTTGAGCAACTTGCCGTCCAGGTACCAACGCCGACCGAGCTCGCCGCCGCCACGCGGGTGGACGAGCGCCCACACGACGCCACGGTCGAGCAGGGAGAGGCGGGCAACGCTGAACCACGGCGGCATCGACGCCTCGTAGCTGCCGTAGCCGTAGATCACACAGGGTGCCGTGCCGTCGGCGGTGATGTCGTTGCGGCGGACGATGTCCACCGGCACCTTCGTGCCATCCGGTGCGGTGGCCCACTCGCGCGATGCGGTGTAGCGGCTGAGGTCGGCGTTGGGAACGGGGGTCTCCTTCAGCAACGTGCGCTCGCCCGTGCGCACGTCCTCCTCGAACACCGACGCAGCTGCGGTGAACGACTGGAAGCTGAACCGCATCGTCGACGTCGACCACTCCGGGTTGGCGTCGGGCTCGACGTCGTGCGGCTCGGTGCCGAGGTCGATGACGCGTTCGGTGCCGTCGCGGAACAGGATGCGCAACCGTGGCTGCGCATCGAGCCACTCGTGGAGCACGAGGTGGCCCTCGAACGGATCGGCGCCGAGGATGCGCCGACCGGGCTGGTGGGCGACGAGCTCGGTCCACTCGCCGGGCGCGTCGATCGGCGCGGTGAGCACGCGGAAGTCCTCTGCGTCGAGGTTGGTGAGGACGACGAACCGGTCGCCCCAATGATCGATCGAGTACTCGAGATCGGGCTGGCGCGGGCGGACGACGGTGAGCGCGTCGAACGGGCTCGCCGCCGGGATGAGCATCGCCTCGGCGCTGAGCTTGCTCTGGCTCTCGATGACGATCCACTCGCCGCTGCGCGTGAGGTCGACGCTGACGTAGAAGCGGTCGTCGAGGTCTTCGTAGACGATCACGTCATCGGACTGCGGCGTGCCGATGACGTGGCGCCACACGTGTGCGGGCCGCATCTGGTCGTCCGGCGTGACGTAGAACAGGACGGTGCCGTCGGCGCTCCATGCCGTGCCGCCCCACGTCGTGTCGGTGAGCACGTCGTCGAGGTCGGTGCCGGTGGTGAGGTCGCGGATGCGCATCGTGTAGCGCTCGCCACCGTCGGTGTCGGTGCTCCACGCCAAGCGCGTCGCGTCGGGGCTGACGTCGAAGGCGTTGAGCGAGAAGAACTCCTCGTCGCCCGCCTCCACGTTCTCGTCGAGCAGCACCGTCTCGGTGGCCGTCTCGGCCGACGTGCCGCGGCAGTGGATGGGGTAGTTGGCGCCCTCCACGGTGCGGCTGACGTACCACCACTGGCCCTTGCGCACCGGAGCCGACTGGTCGTCCTCCTGCACCCGCGACTTGATCTCCTCGAAGAGCGCGTCGATCAGCGGCGTGCGTTCGGCGAACCACGCGTCGGCGTACGCAGACTCGGCCTCGAGGTAGGGGACCGTGTCCGGATCGTCGCGGTCGCGGAGCCACGCCCACGGATCGTCGACCGTGCCGTTGGGGCGGGTCCAGGTGTGGGGGATCTGCTTGGCGATGGGCTCCTGCACACGGTCACGGTACCGATTCCGCGCTGAGCTGGGTGGCGGTTCCGACGCTCGGGTAGCGTTCAACCGGTCATGCGGGTGTGGATCGATCAGGACTTGTGCACCGGCGACGGGCTGTGCCTCGACCACTGTCCCGACGTGTTCGTGCAGCTCGAGGACGGCATCGCCTACGTCGCCGAGGAGGGCTTCGCCCTGAACGACCCGGGCGGGTCGGGCAGCTTGGCCCGCGTGCCGGAGCGGCTGTACAAAGCCGTCGTCGACGCCGCGCTCGACTGCCCCGGCGAGTGCATCTTCATCGAGATGACCAGCGGCCAGGCCTCCCCGGTCCCCCGCGCCGAACGCGCCGCCTAGATCGCGTGTGCGTTTGGTCGCTGCGCCACCGTGGCGGTGGCTGAGCGATCAAACGGTGTCGTCGTCCGGTGGGAACTCGGGGACGCCGGGAGACTCGACGGCCGCGATCACCTCGACGGCGTCCTCGCCTTCGACCGTGACCGGTGCGCTGTCGACCGCGAGGGGCTGCTCGGCCAGAGCGATCGCTTCGGCGTCGGCGGCTGCCATCGCGGCGCGCCGGCGTCGACGGCGGCGACGCAGGAGGATCAGCAGCATCACGAGGAGGATGAGGAACAACAGCGCCGCGCCGATCACCCATGCGGCGCGTTGCTTGCCGATCGAGGGGGCTTTGTCGATGCGCTCCTCGACCTTCGACGCAGCAGCGCGAGCGTCGTCGGTCTTGCCGGCGCTGAGCGCGGCCTTCGCCGCATCGATGTCCTTGGGCAGGTGCGTGCCGATCAGGCCGACGTTGCCGAGCAGGCCGTCGTCCTTCGCCTCCGCGGTCACCGCGGCCATCACCGCTTCCACTGCGTCGAGCTGATCGTCGAGGGAGGCCTGCACGTCCGTCAGGTCGTTGGGCGAGGTCTCGTACTCCGCTTCGAGCGTGGCCGGCACGCTGACGCCGAGCTGCTTCGACTTCGCCTGCAGCTCGTCGCGCGTGTCGAGCGCGTGCTCGGCCTCGGTGATGCGCTGCGTGGCCTTGTCGAACGTCCAGCTGGCCATCAGTCGGCGCACGACGTACGGAGGCGCCCACGCGCCGCCGTGGTCGTCGAGCGACTGGTACACGGTGCGCGCTGCGGTGCGGGCGTCCAGCTCGTCTTGCTGCTTGGAGGTGATCACGTAGCGACTGATCAGGTCGTCGGCCTCCTTCGCCCCACCGATCTCGTCGACGAGGTCGAGGAAGCGGCGCCAATCGGTCACGGCCGGGTTGTCCTCGGCCGCGATGTCGCCGACGTAGGCGACGGTCTTGTCGTCGACTGCGGTGAAGACGTCCTTCATCCCGTCCACGCCGACCTCGTCGGTGATCGACTTCACCACGAACCAGCTGGCGTTGTAGCCGTAGGTCTCGGTGTCGTCGGCGCCCTCGTCGAGCAACGGGTCGCCCCACTCGTTCAGCGTGACCCGCGCAGGGTCGACGCCGTTGATCGCGTCCGGTGTCTTGGCCACCCCGCCCAGCGCGTCGACCGCCATGTTCGAGTACGTCTGGGCCATGCCTTCGTTGAGCCACCGATCGGCGAACCAGTCGCTGGAGAACCAGGCGTGCGACAGCTCGTGGAGGACGACCTCCTGATCGAGGTCCTCGCCGATCTCGATCTGCTTCTGGCTGGCGCTGAACCAACCGGCGTACCCGTAGAGGTACGGGGTGTACGCCTCGCGCACCTCGATCGTGCCCTCGATCGGCCACGGCCGGCCGATCAGCTCCTCGAGCTGTGGAAGCCCGGTGTGGATCTGCTCGGTGACGAAGTTCTGCCAGTCGGTGTCGCCGGGCCAGGCGCGCATGTTGAACTCGCTGCCGTCAGGCGACGAGACCGGCTGCGACGTGAGGCCGCCGTCGTTGCGAGCCGACACGAACAGGTCGAACTCCTGCGGGTTCGGGATGTCGCTGGCGGTGTAGACGGTGTTGCCGTTCTCGGTCGTCTCGACGGCGTCGTCGCCGAACGTGTCGATGATGAACCCGGGCGGGACGACGACGCGCACGCTGACCTTGCCGTCATCACCGATGCCGAACGCGTCGAACGCTGCGTAGGCCGGGTTGATCCGTGACGGGTTGACGCTGCGCGGGGGCAGACCGGTGATGTCGTAGGTGACGTTGATGTGCGCGGACTGCCCGCTGAACAGGCTGCTGGCGAACTCGACGTTGTAGAGGAAGAAGTCCTGCGCGTCGGGCACGACCTCGGGTGTGAGCCCGAGTGGCGTGCCCTTCGTGGTGACGGCGACGGCGTTGATCGCTCCGGCCGGAGCGGGCAGCGAGAACCCGGTGAAGTACGCCCGCTTGATGACGTTGCCGTCGCGCTTGTCGGGCACGGTGTTGGTGAACGTCATGTCGGCCAGCACGTGCACGGTTCCTGCGGCGGCGTCGATGGTGTAGGTGGTGGTGCTGGTGACGGCGAGCCCGTTCGCTGCCGCTGCATGACGGACGGGCAGCAGGCCGAACGCCAGCGGCGCGGTGAGCATGGCCACGAGGACGAACAGGACCATGCTGCGCGCAGTCGACCGCCGAGTCATCATCGATGTCTAGCCGCTGTGCGCCGTTCGACTGAAGTGCTTCGTTCCATCGACAGCGCATCGACCCGGGCATAGCATGGCGTCATGAAACGCACCAGCGTGGCGCATCTGAACTGCTCGGTCGCACAGACACTGGACGTGGTGGGCGAGTGGTGGACCCTGTTGGTGGTTCGCACGATCATGCTGGGCCAGGGTCGCTTCGAAGTGATCCAGAGCGAGCTCGGCATCGCCCGCAACATCCTCAGCGACCGCCTCACCACGTTGGTCGACCACGGCGTCGTCGAGCGCCGGCAGTACCACGACCACCCGGTGCGCTACGAGTACGAGCTCACGGCCAAGGGCCGCGACCTGTTCCCGGTGATCGCCGCGCTGATGGCGTGGGGCGACAAGTGGGCGTCGCCGGACGGCGTGCCGCTCGTGCTGAAGCACTCGTGCGGCGAGATCGCCGACCCGAAGGTGGTCTGCTCGGCGTGCGGAGAAGCGCTGACGCTCCGCGACGTTCGGGCCAAGCCGGGCCCGGGGTTCCGGGTTCCGGTGGCGTGATGTGAATCCGTTGCGTGACGCAACGGACTGTCGTACTGTTCACGCATGACGACCATCGACAAGAGCGAGCGCCAGTGGCAGCCGACGGCGTGCATCCTCTGCGAGTGCAACTGCGGCATCGAGGTCAGCCTCGGCGCCGACGGGCACTTCGATCGGATCCGAGGCGACAAGGCGCACCCGGCGTCGCAGGGCTACACCTGTGAGAAGGCCCTTCGGCTCGACCACTACCAGAACCCGGTGAACGTCCCGTTCTCGCCCGGCGGTGCCGCTGTGCTGCAGAACGGCGTGCAGTCGGGGCGGGTGCTGCACCCGTTGCGTCGCCGTCCCGACGGCACCTTCGAAGAGATCGACTGGGACACCGCGATCCGCGAGGTGGCCGCCCGGTTCACCGCAGTGCGGGACGCGTACGGCGGCGAGTCGATCTTCTACTACGGAGGCGGAGGGCAGGGGAACCACCTCGGCGGTGCGTACGCCGGTGCCACGCTGCGTGCCCTCGGGTCGCGCTACAAGGCCAACGCGCTCTCGCAGGAGAAGACCGGCGAGTTCTGGGTGAACGGCAAGATGTTCGGCGGTGGCGTGCGCGCCGACTTCGAGCACTGCGAGGTCGCTCTGTTCGTCGGCAAGAACCCGTGGCAGAGCCACGGCTTCCCGCGGGCGCGCACGGTGCTGAAGGAGATCGCCAACGACCCGACGCGCAGCCTCGTCGTCATCGACCCGCGTCGCAGTGAGACCGCCGAGCTGGCCGACTTCCACCTCCAGGTGAAGCCGGGCACCGACGCGCTGTGCCTGTCGGCGATGGTCGCCGTGCTCGTGCAGGAGGGGCTGGTGCAGCGCTCGTTCGTGGCCGACCACGTCGCCGGGTTCGAGGCCCTCGAGCCGACGTTCGCGGCGATCGACGTCGCCGATCACGCGACGCGATGCGGCGTCGACGAAGAACTGCTGCGCAGCGCGACGCGGCGCATCGCCGCTGCCACCGACGGCGTCGCCGTGTTCGAGGACCTCGGCATCCAGATGAACCGGCACTCGACGATGAACAGCTGGTTGGAGAAGCTGCTGTGGGTGCTCACCGGCAACTTCGCCCGCTCCGGTTCGCAGTACATGACGTCGTCGCTCGTCAACCTGATCCGCGGCGACGGTCCGAAGGGCGAGACGCGCACGTCGCCGGTGGTCGGGGCGCGGATCATCAGCGGGCTCGTGCCGTGCAACGTGATCCCCGACGAGATCCTCACCGATCATCCGGCGCGCTATCGGGCGATGCTCGTCGAGAGCGGCAACCCGGTGCACTCGCTGGCCGACAGCAAGCGCATGCGCGAGGCGATCGATTCGCTCGAGCTGCTCGTCGTCATCGACGTCGCGCTCACCGAGACCGCCCGCCTGGCCGACTACGTGCTGCCGGCGCCGACGCAGTTCGAGAAGTACGAGGCGACGTTCTTCAACTTCGACTTCCCGCACAACGTCTTCCACCTCCGCCACCCGCTGCTGGCCGCGCCGGACGGGCCGCTGCCGGAGCCCGAGATCCACGCTCGGTTGGTGGAGGCACTCGGCGCGATCACCGATGCCGACCTCGCGCCGATGCGCGCTGCCGCTGCCGTCGGTCGGGCCGAGTTCGCCACCGCGTTCTTCGAGGCGACCACCGCCAACCCGGCGCTCGGAGCGCTGGCGCCGGTGGTGCTCTATCGCACGCTCGGCCCGACGTTGCCGGACGGCGCAGCCTCCGCGGCGATCCTGTGGGGCGCGGCGCACCGGTGCGCGCTGTCGTTCGAGTCGTCGGTCCGTCGCGCCGGTTTCACGGGCGACGGCCTCGAGCTCGGCGAGTCGCTCTTCGACGGCATCCTCGCCGGCGCCAGTGGCGTGTCGTTCACCGTCGACGAGTGGGACGACGTCTGGCCGCGGGTGAAGACCGATGCCGGCCAGATCGAGGTGCTGCTGCCGGAGATGCTCGACGAGCTCGGCCGGCTGGCCGACGAGCCGGCCATCACGTCCGCCGAGTTCCCGCTCGTCCTGTCGGCCGGCGAGCGCCGTTCGTTCACCGCCAACACGATCATCCGCGACGGTGGCTGGCGCAAGCGCGACCCGCGTGGCGCGTTGCGCGTCAGCGCCACCGATGCAGCGGCCGTCGGTGTCGACGATGGCGGACTGGTGCTGCTGCGCACGCCGAGCGGGCAGGCGACCGTCGTCGTCGAGATCAGCGAGATGATGCAGCCGGGTCACATGTCGCTGCCGAACGGGATGGGCCTCGACGAGGCCCGGGTCGACGGCGAGCAGCGCTACGGCGTCGCCCCCAACGAGCTGACCTCGACGGGTGATCGCGACTGGCTGGCCGGCACGCCGTGGCACAAGAGCGTGCCCGCCCGTCTCGAACCGGTCGGCTGATCGCCCTCAGCCAGTGGCGCCACGGCCGGGGATTGTTACTATGGCGGTAGTGCTAATCCACGAGCAGCACGGAGCGCGCCATGACGAATTTCGATCTTGACCTCAGCAAGTACAGCCTCGGCTGGAGCGACACCGACGTCGAGTACGCGTTCAAGCCCGCAAAGGGCCTCAACCAGGGCGTCGTCGACCAGATCAGCTGGTGGAAGGGCGAGCCCAACTGGATGTCGAAGATGCGTCAGCGCTCGCTGACCCTGTTCGACCGCAAGCCGATGGCCGACTGGTTCGCCGTCAACATGCCCGACATCGACTTCCAGGACATCTTCTACTACCTGCGTCCGGCCACCGATCAGGTCAGCGAGTGGGACGACCTGCCCGAGCAGATGAAGGCCACCTACGAGAAGCTCGGCATCCCCGAAGCCGAGCGCAAGTACCTCGCCGGCGTCACCGCGCAGTACGAAAGCGAAGTCGTCTTCCACCGCAACCGCGAGGACCTCGAGAAGCAGGGGATCCTCTTCTGCGACATGGACACCGCGCTGCGGGAGTACCCCGAGCTCGTCAAGCAGTACTTCGGCACGGTCATCCCGCCCGGCGACAACAAGTTCTCGGCGCTGAACACCGCCGTGTGGTCGGGTGGCAGCTTCGTCTACATCCCGCCGGGCGTGAACTGCGAGCTGCCGCTGCAGGCCTACTTCCGCATCAACAGCGAGAACGCCGGCCAGTTCGAGCGGACGCTGATCATCGCCGACGAGGGCTCGCAGGTGCACTACATCGAGGGCTGCTCGGCTCCGGTGTACACCAACGACTCGCTGCACTCGGCCGTGGTCGAGATCGTCGTCAAGCCGTCGGCTCGCGTCACCTACACCACCATCCAGAACTGGTCGCCGAACGTCTACAACCTCGTCACCAAGCGGGCCCGCGTGGAAGCCGAGGGCCACATGGAGTGGATCGACGGCAACATCGGCTCGAAGCTGACGATGAAGTACCCGAGCGTCTACCTCGTCGGCCCGAAGGCCACGGGCGAGGTGCTCTCCGTTGCCTACGCGGGAGCCGGCCAGCACCAGGACGCCGGGGCGAAGATGGTCCACGCCGCGCCGGAGACGTCGTCGAAGATCGTGTCGAAGAGCATCAGCAAGGACGGTGGCATCACCACCTACCGCGGGCTGGTGCGCGTCGAGGAAGGCGCCTACGGCTGCAAGAGCCACGTGCAGTGCGACGCCCTCATCCTCGACGAGGAGAGCGAGAGCCGCACCTTCCCGTACATGGAGGTCGGTGAGCGCGACGCGCAGATCGGCCACGAGGCCACCGTGTCGAAGATCGCCGACGAGCAGCTCTTCTACCTGATGAGCCGCGGCCTCTCGCAGGAGCAGGCGATGGGCATGGTCGTCAACGGCTTCATCGAGCCGATCACCCGCACCCTGCCGATGGAGTACGCCGTCGAGTGGAGCCGCCTCATCGAGCTGCAGATGGAAGGCAGCGTCGGCTGACGTTCTGATCGATCGCTGTCAGATCCGGTTGCGCTCTGCGCGACCGGATGCGACAGCGTTGATCACTCGCGCAGGACGGCGATGCTGGCGCGGTAGTCGTCGGGGCTGATCTCGCCGCGGGCGAGGCGCTCGGCCAGGATCGACTCGGCGTTCTGCGTCGGGGACGGCGGCACCGGACCGGCAGCCATGACCGGTGCGTTGGTACGGCCGCGGGTGAGCCACACGACCAGCATCACGAGGCCGGCGACGAGCAGGCCGATCAGCAACAGCCCGAGGAACGGGTGCCCGTCACGGCGGTGACGCATGCCGAACCCGTGGTCGCCACCCGGACCTGCAGCAAGCGTGATCGGAGCAGTGAGCACGAACGTGGCCGCCACGGCTGCGGTTGCAGCAGCGGAGCGGACGAGCAGCTTGCGGGTCATGGCCGAACTCTATGCACCACGACGCCCGGCGCGGCCCGCGGACTGGCACACTTTCGGGATGCCGATGCGTCAGGAGTGCCGCAACTTCGAGAGCCGCACCTACCCCAACGGCGAGACCGTGCGGAAGTGCAACCTCGACCTGGCCCCCGACGCCCCGTGGCGCTGCCCGGACAACTGCCCGAAGTTCGAGCGTCGGATGGATCTCGGCTGGACGTACGGCACCATGGTCACGCCGAAGACGCCCGACGACCCGCCGGGGCTCACCGATGGCTCGGCAGCTGCGGTGCTCGACGAGGCGGAGGACTTCCTCAACGAGATCGGCCCCTCGATCCTCGCCGAGGTCCAAGCCGACAGGGCCCGCAACGCCGGCCGCTCCGGCGGCTGGCGCCGCATCTTCCGCCGCCGCGGCTGACGTTCGTCACCGGGCGATTAGCACTACCGCGGTAGTAGAATTGGGTCGTGCCTGCGTTTGTCCCCGAACTCGTCCGCGCGCTCGACCTGCCTGACGCCGAGGCCCGTGAGCTGGCCGTGGAGCGTGCCGCCGCCCGCAGCCTGCCCACTGCCGGCGAAGAGGTGTGGCGCTACAGCCGCATCGGCGAGCTGCAGCTCGATCGGTTCACCCCGGCCAAGGCCGCGACGACGATCACCGGCCTGAACGGCTTCGGCGCCACCGGCCACGACGTGCCCACCACCGTCGATCACGACCTGTTCGACGACCTGAACGAGGCGTTCCGCACCGAGGTCGTCCTGCAGGTGCCGCGCGGCCACGTCGCCACCGAGCCGGTCGTGATCACCCACACCGTCGACGCCGACGGTGCAGCGGTGTTCCCGCGACTCGTCATCGATGCCGGCGAGAACAGCGAGATCACCGTCATCGAGCGCTTCATCTCGCCCGACGGCATCGTCGCCCTCGTCGTACCGCGGCTCTACCTACGGGCCCAGCAGGCAGCGCGGGTGACCTACCTGGCGATCAACCAGCTCGGCACCGGCACCTGGCAGCTCGGGCACCAGCAGGCCATCGGCCAACGCGACAGCACGACGCTGCTCGCCACGGTGGCCCTCGGTGGCGACTACGCACGGGCCCGCACCGACGCCAAGGTCGTCGGCCAGGGCGCAACCACGCGTCAGGTCGCGCTGTACTTCGCCGACGGTCACCAGATGCACGACTTCCGCACGATGCAGGATCACGTGGCCCCGCGGACGAACAGTGATCTGCTCTTCAAGGGCGCAGTGCAGGACACGGCCAAGAGCGTCTACACCGGGCTCATCCGCATCGGGCCAGAGGCTCGTGGCTCGGTCGCCTACCAGACCAACCGCAACCTGACCTTGAGCGAAGGGGCGTGGGCCGAGAGCGTGCCCAACCTGGAGATCGAGACCAACGACGTCAAGTGCAGCCACGCCAGCACCGTCGGTCCGATCGACGAGGAGCAGCGCTTCTACCTCGAGAGCCGCGGCATCCCGCCGGACGTCGCCGAACGGCTCGTCGTGCTCGGCTTCTTCGACGAGGTGCTCACTCAGCTGCCGATCGGCGCGCTCGCCGGCGAGCTGCGCGCCCAGGTGGCGGCGAAGCTCGACGCCAAGCTGCCGACCGAGGTGCGGGCATGAGCGTGCGCGTCTGCGACCTCAGCGACCTCGCGCCCGGCACAGCCACGCGCTTCGACGTCGGCGGTCGTGCCGTTGCGGTGGTGCGCATCGACGACGACGTCTACGCCATCGGCGACACGTGCAGCCACGCCGACATCTCGCTCAGCGAGGGCGACCTGTGGTGCGACGAGAAGGAGCTCGAGTGCGCCAAGCACGGCAGCACCTTCAGCCTCATCACCGGCGAGCCGACCACGCTGCCCGCCACGCAACCGGTTCCGGTCTACGTCGCGAGAGTGGTGGACGGCGCCGTGGAGATCGACATCGAACCAGCAACCGCACCGGGGACGGCATCCGCATGACCACGCTCGAGATCAAGGACCTCACGGCCTCCGTCGCCGGCAAGCAGATCCTCAATGGCATCAACCTCACCGTGTCGTCCGGCGAGGTCCACGCCGTGATGGGCCCGAACGGCGCCGGCAAGAGCACGCTCTCCGCTGTGCTCGCCGGCAAGCCCGGCTACACCGTGCTCGGCGGCACGGCCACCCTCGACGGCGTCGACCTGCTGGCGCTTCCCGCGTGGCAGCGCGCCCAGGCCGGGTTGCACCTCGTGATGCAGTACCCCACCGAGGTGCCGGGGGTGCTCGTCGCCGACGTGCTCCGCCAGGCGTTCGAGGCTCGCGGCCGTTCGGTCGCTGGTATCGACGCGGCGATGACGGCTGAGGCGGAGCGGATCGGTCTGCCGCCGGCGCTGCTGCACCGTGCGCTCAACGTCGACCTGTCCGGCGGTGAGAAGAAGCGCAACGAGACGATGCAGCTGGCGATGCTGTCGCCGCGCATCGCCATCCTCGACGAGCTCGACTCGGGTCTCGACATCGATGCACTTCGTGACTGCGCACGTCGCGTCGAAGCGGCCACCAACGAGGCCGGGTCGTTCGGCGATGCGCTCGGCGTGCTGGCCATCACGCACTACAACCGGCTGCTCGAAGAGCTGCGCCCGGACCACGTGCACATCCTCGTGAAGGGCCGCATCGTCGCATCCGGCGGGCCCGAGCTGGCCGACCAGTTGGAGATCGACGGCTACGCCGCGTTCGCCGGCGACGACGCTGAAGCAACACCGGCGAAGGGTGGTCTCGACGACCTCTTCGCCATGCCCCGCTGACGTTCTCGTACCGCACGAAACTGGATGTCTGACGCGCGGCTCTGCCGCGTCTCCGACATCCAGTTCAGGTGAAGTAGCCCACGGCGTCGATGATCACATCGCTGCGCGATCCTGCCGTGCCATCGCAGAACACGGCGATCTCGCGGTCGTTGCCCATGCCGACGGTGACGCTGTTGGCGACGGTCGCGTTGGGCTTGTCCCAGTTGATCGCCGACGTGCCGTTGAACGTCGCGTTGCCGGCGAACACGGACAGGAACCCCTGCCCGACGGTGGCGTTGGCGGTCAAGTTGAGGACGACGCTGGCCGAGTTCGGCGGTACGACGTCAGCGGTCAGCCCGTCAGCGCTGTCGGCAACACTGATGACCCGGGTCTGGCCTCGGAGCAGGGGGCCATCGGCAGGAACGGCGCCGGCGCCGCGGCTGTCGTAGACGCGCTTCGGCGTGATGGGTCGGAAGCCCTGGTGGAACCCGAAGTAGTGCACCGTCGCAGCGACGAACTGGACGTTGCTGCCGAAGCCGAACGTGTCGATCCACAACGAATCTCCGACGCCGAGGAAGATGGGCGTGGTGATCTGGCTGGAGACCAGGCCGGTCGTCGCCGACGTGATGCCAAGACCGTCGATGAGATCGGACGACGCCGTACCGAGCCGATTGCAGACGACCTGGGCGATCACCGTCGCCGGCGCGGCGAAGTTGGCGACGAGCTCGATCTTGGCGACGAAGGAGCGGGCGGGCACCGGCATCGGAAGCACCGCACCACCGTTGTTCGAGGTCGATCCCGCCACCAGGCTCACGCCGGCCGGAGTCACGCTCGCGCCCACCTGATACGAGTGCAGTGATGTCCAGTCGAAGGTCACGCTCGTCGTGCCTTCGGGGGCCACCGGGAGGACGGCCTCGGTTCGGCTCGGCCGCCCGGCAGCGGTGGGCGACAGCCCAGCGCTCGGCATCGAGGCCGGGTCCGGGGGCGGTTCAGCGTGTGCTTGGTCGGCGGCGACGACTGCTGCGCCGGTGGCCGCACCGGCGGCGATCAATCCGCGCCGCGTGATCCGTTGAACGTCCTTGGCCATCGCGGGCTCCCGTCGCTGGTGGTCCGGTGAGACTACGGACGTGCCGGTCGAGTTCTGAGGATCCCTCGTACGGAGGTCAGCCGACCGGCGTCAGCTCGCGCAGGCGGCGGACGCGCTCCTCGGTCGAGGGGTGCGTGCTGAACAGCCGGGCCATGTCCGGGCCACCGTTGCGGCTGCGGCGCAGCTCGCTGAGCGGGTTGTGGATGTAGGCCTGCGCCTGTGCGGGTGCGACCGCCATGGGTGAGCGCTTGGCGAGCACCTCGATGCGCTCGAGCGCCGACGCCAAGGAGCGACCGCTGCCGAGCAGCTCGGCCGCGCCGCGATCGGCCTCGAACTCGCGCGACCGCGAGATCGACATCTGGATCATCGCCGCGGCGATCGGTGCGACGAGCGAGACGGCGAGCATGGCGATCGGGTTCGGGCGGTCGTCGTCGTTGCCGCGCCCACCGAACATCGAGGCGAACATCGCCATCTGGGCGATGTACGAGATCGCCGTCGCAACTGCCGCGGCGACCGAGCCGATGAGGATGTCGCGGTGCTTCACGTGCATCAGCTCGTGGGCCATGACGCCTTCGATCTCGTCGGGTGGCATCGAACGCAGCAGCCCTTCGGTGGCGCAGACGACCGCGTGGCGCGGCCCGCGACCGGTGGCGAACGCGTTCGGCTGCTCGCTCGGGGCGATCGCCACGCGGGGCATCGGCAGGTTGGCGCGCATGGCCAGCGACTGGACCATCGCGTAGAACTGCGGGTTGTCCTCGGGCCCGATGACGCGAGCCTTGGCCGCCTTCAGGGCGAGCTTGTCGCTGAACCAGTACGAGCCGCCGACCATCACGAACGCGAGGGCGAGGCCGATGGTGAGCGACGCGGAGCTGCCGCCGCCGACCACGCCGGCGATGGCGATGATCAGGCCGCCGAGTGAGGCCAGCAGGACCGAGGTCTTCATGGTGTTCTTCAACATGTGAGGAAAGGTGCTCCGTTCAGGGTGGGGTGCTCGGACGTCGAGTCAGAAGTCGAAGAGGTCGCCGAGGAACGACTTCTTCTTGCGCTTGCCGGAGCGCTCGTCGCGATGCGGCTCGTGGTCGCGGTGCTTGTCGTACGAGGCGGGCACGATGGCGCCGCGACGCGCATCGCGCCGGTGCTCGTCGTCGTCATCGTCGTCATCTCGATCGACGGCGCGGTCGACGATCTTGTCGAGCTCGCCGCGGTCCAGCCACACGCCGCGGCAGGTGGGGCAATAGTCGATCTCGACGCCGTTGCGCTCGGTCATCAGCAGATCGACGGTGGTGTCGGTGGGGCACTTCATGCGTGGTCGGTTCCTTCGGGTCGCGTTGTCAGCGTCTACCGAAGGTCTCTCCCAGCCGTCCCGTCTCGAGGCGACTCACGATGACCGGGCCGAAGCCGTGGTGACGACCACCGTGGTGAGGGATACTCCCCTTCAACGGCCAAGGCTAGTGGTGGGGGTGGTGTGCCACAACGCACCCGTGGGGCCGGTGGTCGCGCATGGCAACCTGATGGGCGTGACCGACTTGCACCCCAACGTCCGCCGCGTCGTCGATGCCGGCGCCGAGCTCGGCGTGACCATCACGCCCCGCCGCTTCCCCGAAGGCACCAAGACCGCCGCCGACGCAGCCGCGGCGATCGGCGTCGAGGTCGGCCAGATCGTGAAGAGCTTGATCTTCGCCGTCGACGGCAACGTCGTGCTGGCCTACGTCAGCGGCGCCAACCAGCTCGACGAGAAGAAGCTCGCTGCAGCGGCCGGCGGAGCGAAGTGCGCTCGCGTCGATGCCGACGTCGTCCGCGAGGCCACAGGCTTCCCGATCGGTGGGGTGCCGCCGTTCGGCCACGCCACGAAGCTGGCCGTGTTCATCGACCCCGACCTCCTGCAGTACGACGAGGTGTGGGCAGCAGCCGGCACCTGGAACGACGTCTTCGCGATCTCACCCGCCACGCTGGTGGCTGCCAGCGGCGGCGCGGTCACCGACCTGCGCAAGGGCTGATTCGAGCCTTCTTGTCGCGACTTCTCTACGTGGGACGTCGAGAAATCGCGACAAGAACCGGTGTTCTCACTCGGGGCGAGCGTCGACTTCGGCGAGCACCTGGCCGATGATCTTCGTGGCGACGTGCGGCTTGAGCGGCTCGCCACCTTCGGCGTCGGCGACCTCGTGGGCAAATGCGTCCACGGACGGTGTGCCGCCGACCAGCACGTGACGGAGCGCCTCGGCGCCGGCTTCGGGATCGTCGAGTGCGTCCACGGCTTCGGCGACGTGATCGGGGTCCTCGGCGACTGCGTGCACGACGGCCATCGCCTGCTCGCGCCCTGATGCGGTGGACACGGCCTCGCCGCGATCGGGGTGCTGCTGCTGCTCCCACTCGGCAAGCGCCTCGACGTAACCGCCCTCGCCGGGCCGGACGACCATCGTGCCGGGCTCGACGCTCGTCGTCTCTGCAGCCTCGTCGTCGTCGTGATGCCGCGTCGGTGTGACCGGAATCGTCAGCGAGCCGTCGTCGTGTCGAATGATGTCCATGGCTCCCTGTACCCGTTCGGGTCGACGTTGAGCCCCACCGGCCCTGCGAGGCTGGTCCAGTGGCACTCAGGTCCGTCGTCCTCATCGGTCCGGTGGCGGTGGGCAAGTCGACGGTGGGGGAGGCGCTGGGCGCGCTGCTCGGTCGACGATTCGTCGACGTCGATGCGATCGCCGCGCCGTTCTACGCAGAGGTCGGCCAATCGGTGGAGCAGCTCGTTGCACGCGCCGCCGACGAGGGCATCATCCGCGCCCACGAGTGGTGGCAACCGGCTCGGGTGCACGCGGTGGAGCGCGTGCTCGCCACGCACGACGGCTCGGTCATCGCCTTCGGCGCTGGACACAGCCACTACGAGGATCGTTCGTACTTCGATCGCGTGGCAGCACTGCTGCGCGACCAGTTCGTCGTGCTGCTCCTCCCGCACGACGATCCCGACCGAGCCACTGCGGTCCTGCGCGAACGCTGCGTCGTCGAACGCGGTCCGGATCGCGACTGGCGCCACGACGGCCGCGACATCATCCGCGAGTGGGTGGTCTCGGAACAGAACCGTGAGCTCGCCGACACCGTCGTGATCACCGACGGGAAGTCGCCCGCCGAGGTTGCACGCGAGGTCAGCGGGCTCGTGACCTGAGGCCGCGCACCCAGCGCATCGGCGCCAGCACCGACTGGCCGATGCGGAACGAGCGACTGGCGCGAAGGGCGGCGGCCTCGTCCGCGCTCGAAGCGGCCGTGCGCTCCAGCCCGGCCACCGTCGCCTCCAGCTCGGCGACGCGGGCGTGCGGGCTCACCGGTGCGTCGGCCGGCACGATGCGGTGGAGGCCCGAGCCCGTCGGCTCGAACCGGACCGGTCGGCCATCGAGGGTCTGCGGCGCCGGCGCACCGGTGCGGATGTCGACGAGGCCATCGCGGACGTACCACTCGCCGACGTCGGGATCGCTGAACAGCGGGGTGACGAAGACGCAGCCGTCGAAGAAGTAGTGGGTGACCTGCGACCAGCGCGTGCGACCGGCCTCAGTGATCGGGCGGCCGCCGTGGACGAGGTTGGCCGACCAGATCAGCACGTCGCCGGCACGGGCGTGGAACTCGATCGGCTCGATGCCCATCGCCCGCATCAGCTCGCCTTGGGCGATCTCGTAGTCGCCGTAGCTGCCGAGGCCGGGCTCGAGGTGGAATCGCTGGAACGTGGGGTCGGCCGCGCGTTGCGAGCCCGGGTAGTACATCAGCGGGCCGTTGCCGGCGTCGACGTCCTCCAGCGCCACCCACACACCGCACATGTACCGCGGCGGCAGGGTGCTGAAGTGCACGACGTCGGAGTGGGCGAGCTGCTGGGTGCCGAACTCGAAGTTCAGGGTCTGGAACGGCACGGGCTCGCGGCGGTAGAGCGTGCGCAGCAGGTCGAGCACCGGCGGCAGCACGGCGAGCTCGCGCACCGCCGCGCTGCGCTGCCACGCGTCCTGCACGCGGCTGCGATCGTGCAACGGCTCGACGAGGTCGTCGATGATGCGTGCCGCCAGTGACGGATCGACCAGCCCGCGTACGACGGCGTACCCGTCGCGGTGGTACTGCTCGGCAATCGCGACCACGTCGGCCGGGAGGTCGGTCGCCTCGATGTCGGACTCGAACCAGGGCGACTCGACCCACGGCTCACGTGTTCGCAGATCGTCGTGCTCGCCAGTCACGTCGGCAGCCTAGGAGGGCGCGCGGTGACGATCGCGGCGGTGAACGGCTCGGTCATGCGCTGCACCGTTCGTCGTGGGCCGGCGACGATGATGTACTCGAGGTTGCGCAGGTGCGACACCTCGCCGACCTTGACGCCTGCCGGGTTGTGGATGCCGATCTGTGCGCCGACGTAGCGCTTCGAATCAAAGGCCAACGCCACGGCGTGCTCGTGCGCCGAGCACATGTCGAGCAGCTCCTCGAGCGCCACCCACGACTCGTCGTTGTACGAGATCACCACGACCTCGGCGTCCACGCCGGCGGCGGTGTGGCGCAGCGCGGCAGGCATCTGCCGCTTGCGGTTGAAGACGCTCTTGGTCGCAGTGTCGCGAGCGTCGATGCGCTTGCACGCCACGCCGTAGTGCTCCGGCTGATCCCACGCGACGAGCGTCTCGTAGATGTGGTAGTTCGTGAAGTAGCGGTGCTGGTTGTACGGCGGATCGAGGTAGGCGAAGTCGAACGGTCCCAGCGTCGCGACCAGCTCGAGTGCATCGCCACGCACCGCGCTGCCGGTGCCGGGCAGCAGGCCCGGCACGCGCAGCGTCATCCGCTGATGAGACCGAGGCGCCCACTCCTTGATGTACGCCATCTGCACGCCGGCGGTGGAGTCGACGCGGTCGGCCGCGAGTACCAGGCTGGTCAGCAGGATCGGTTCCAGCGGAGAGCCGGCGTGGTCGGCGGCGATTGCATTGCGGATCGCGTCGATGCGTTCGCCGTTGTGCGGTTGGAAGAAGCGCGACTGCACGCAGAACGTCTCGGTGACGTAGCCCGCCTCGCCGGGCAGCGCGTCGAGGTGGGCGATCGCGTCGGCCAGCTCGGCGGCGTCGACGTCGGCCGCGTCGGTCTCGATCCAGCACCGGGAGAAGACCTCTGCGTACCGCGCCGTGTCGACCGCGGTGACCACGCCGCCGCGTCGCTTCAGCTCCTGCGCGACGCGAGTGGTGCCGGTGAACAGGTCGAGCGCGGTGCGTGCGCCGGACGCGGCGAACAGCTCGCCGAGCACCGGCACGAGCCGCTTCTTCGACCCCAGGTACTTGATCACCGGCGGCCGATCAGCGGCGCGGGCACGGCGTCAGTTCGCCAGCCGGTCGAGCTCGAGGGCGATGACGGCCCGGTCGTCGACGCCCGTGAGGATGCGCACCGCACGTCGACCGTCCCACGCGCTCTCGCGGTCGGAGACGCGCTTGGCCGTCAGCGTCTTGCCGCGGCACACGCTGTGCCCCGTGTCGACGCGGATCGGCAGCTCCTCCCACGTGTACAGCTCCGGGGCGAGCAAGTAGCTGATGCACGACGAGTCGTGCACGTGGATGCCGTCGATGCCGAGCCGACCGCGGTAGAAGTCCGAGTAGTGCGGCACGATCGCCGCCAGGTGCTTCGCCCGTGGGTTGTCGAACGTGCCGATCTTGGCCAGGTCGGCGTTGGTCATGAACGTCTTCTCGGTCACGTCGAGCCCGGCCATCACGATCGGGCAGTCGGCGCCGAACACGATGTCCGCTGCCTCGGGATCGTTGAGGATGTTGGCCTCGCCGGCCGGCGATGCGTTGCCGCCGCAGAAGGCGTTGCCGCCCATCAGCACCATCTCGGCGAGGTTGCTGGTCATCCTCGGCTCGAGCAGCATCGCCAGCGCGACGTTGGTCAGCGGGCCGAGCGGTACGAGCGTGATCTGACCCGGCTGTGACATCACCGTGTCGATGATGAAGTGCGCCGCGTCGAGGTCGACCGGCTTCGTCACCGGCGGGTCGAGGAACACGTTGCCCTGCCCGTCCTCGCCGTGGACGAACGCCACCGGGCCGCGGTACGGCATGTTCATCGGCCGGTCGACACCGCGAGCGACGGGGATGTCGGTGCGCTCGGCGATCTCCAGCAGCTTCAGCGCGTTGATCGTGGTGACCTCGGTGTGCGCGTTGCCGAAGATCGACGTCAGCCCGACCACATCGAGCTCCGGTGACTCCAGGGCGAAGAAGATGGCCATGGCATCGTCGATGCCGGGGTCGGTGTCGATGAGGATCTTGCGTGGCTCGGTCACGTGGACCGACCGTAGCCCGTTCAGCTGCGCATCCAGCCGTTCGTATCGCGGCCGAGCTGCTCGAAGCGCTTGACGATCCACACCGGTACTTCCGGCGGCTCGCCGGCGCGGACGCTGGCCACCATGTCGCCATCCTCGGCCCAGATGTGGCAGGTGTTCATGTTCATCGCCATCGCTCGGTCGCGGCCCTCCTCCGTCCCGAACGGGCTGGACTCCTGATCCGCCTCGTTCGCGGCGGCGATGCGGAACGACCACATCGACTGGATCGCCACCGGTCCCATCGCCTGCAGCAGCGCCGTCGTGTGCGTGCAGCCGCGCGGGCCACCGAACAGCTCGCGCACCTTGTGGGTGAAACCACGTGCAATCGAGAGCCCGACGAGCTTCTGGTAGTGGTCCTCGATGCGTGGGCACGTCGCGTGGGGGTGGGTCTCCATCACGACCTTCGCGTCGGTGATCTCCAGCGATGGCACGGCGACGGTGAGGTCGACGATCATGTGATGCACCGTCAACGGATCCGGATCGTCGGGGATGTACAACCCGGCCGGCTTCTGGTCGCGCACGGCACCGCGGATGATCAGCGTCGAGTCGTCGCGCTTGTACGACCGCACGACGTACGCACGCTCGTGGAGCTGCGTCAGCTCACCGGTGTCGAACCCGTCCGGGTGCGGCGTGATCTCGTCGAAGGCGGGGGTCATCCGCCTAGAGAATCAGACGGAGGCGTCGGACGAAGAACCGGCCGACTCGGCCAGCACCTGTCCCAGCGTGTTCCACGCCAACGTCGCGCACTTGATCCGCATCGGGAACTTGGCCACGCCCTGCAACGCCTCGAGGTCGCCGAGCTTCACCGATTCGTCGATCACCAGCGGACCGTCGATGTCCTCGTCGATCGACAGCATCCCCTTGAAGCGACGGCTGAGCGCGCGCACCTCGTCGACCGACTTGCCCTTGATCGCCTGGCTCATCATCGACGCCGAGCTCTGCGAGATCGAGCAGCCCTGGCCGTTGACCTTCACGTCGCTGACGACGCCGCCATCGGGGCCCGGCTCGACCTGGAGGTAGACCTCGATCTCGTCGCCGCACAGCGGGTTGTGACCCGTCGCGTGCGGGGCGGGCGGGGGCAGCTCGCCACGGTTCCGCGGGCTGCGGTAGTGGTCGAGGATGATCTCGCGATACAGATCGTCAAGGCCGGGCATGGTTGCTCCTCTGAGGCTCTTACAGGCCGAAGATACCGCTGGCGCCGTCGAGCGCATCGGCCAGCGCATCGACATCGGATCGGTCGTTGTACACGTAGAAGCTGGCGCGGGCCGTGGCGTTGACGCCGAGCTGACGCATCAGCGGCTTGGCGCAGTGGTGGCCGGCGCGGACGCACACGTTGCGCTCGTCGAGCACCTGCGACAGGTCGTGCGGGTGGATGTCGCGGAAGGCGAAGCTGAACGTGGCGCCGCGGACCTCGACGTTGGTCGGGCCGAAGATGGTGATGTCATCGCCGAAGCGCTCGGTGAGCGAGGACAGCGCGTAGGCAGAGACGTCCATCTCGTGCTGGCGCACCGACTGCATGCCGAGGCCTTCGAGGAAGTCGATGGCTGCGCCGAGCCCGATGGCCTCGGTGATCGGCGGCGTGCCCGCCTCGAACTTGGCCGGCAGCTCGGCGGGCGTGAACCCGTCGAGGCGGACGTCGGCGATCATGTTGCCGCCACCGAGGAACGGCGGCATGGCGTCGAGCAGCGCCTCGCGGCCCCACAGCACGCCGAGCCCGGACGGGCCGCACAGCTTGTGGCTGCTGAAGGCGAAGAAGTCGGCGCCCCACGCCTGCACGTCGGTGACGTTGTGCGGTGCGTACTGGCAGCCGTCGACGATGGCGATGGCACCGGCGGCGTGCGCCGCATCGCACAGCTGCTTCACCGGGTTGATCGTGCCGAGCACGTTGCTCATCGCCGTGAAGGCGAACGCCTTGGCGCCGTCGAGCAGTTGGGGGAGGGTGGCAAGGTCGAGTTGACCATCGGCGGTCAGCGGCACCCAGCGCAGTTCGATGGCCCGCTCGGTGGCGAAGATGTGCCACGGCACGATGTTGGCGTGGTGCTCCATGTGCGTCAGCACGACGACGTCGCCGGCCTGCAGGTTGGCGCGCCCCCAGCTGTGGGCGACGAGGTTGAGACCCTCGGTGGCGTTCTTGGTGAAGATCACCTCGTGCGCACGCGGCGCGTTGATGAACCGCTGCACCGCCTTGCGGGCGCCCTCGAACGCCGTGTCCGACTCGACCGCGAGCTGATAGGCGCTGCGGCTGACCGGTGCGTACGAGGTCTCCATGAAGCGCGACATCGCATCGATCACGACCTGCGGCTTCTGCGACGAGTTGGCCGAGTCGAGGTAGACGATCGGCTGCCCGTTGATCTCCCGTTCGAAGATCGGGAACTGCTTCTTGATCGCCAGGGCGTCGAGCTGGTCAGCCACGGAACGCCTCGTACCCGTCGGCTTCCAGCTGATGGGCCAGCTCCATGCCGCCGCTGGCGACGATGCGGCCGTCCACGAGGATGTGCACGTGGTCGGGCTGGACCTCGTCGAGCAGGCGCTGGTAGTGCGTGATCAGCACGACGCCCATCGACGGACGGTCGACACGGATCTCGCGAATGCCCTTGGCGACGATGCGCAAGGCGTCGATGTCGAGACCTGAGTCGGTCTCGTCGAGGATGGCCAGCTCGGGTTCGAGGATGGCCATCTGCATGATCTCGTTGCGCTTCTTCTCACCGCCGCTGAAGCCCTCGTTGAGGTAGCGGTCGACGAAGGAGCTGTCCATGCCGAGCCGCTTCATCCAGTCCATCGAGGCCAGGCGCAGCTCGAGCACGCTGAGGTCGATTCCTTTGCGCGCGCTGAGCGCCTGGCGCAGGAACTGGATGACCGAGACGCCGGGGATCTCCTGCGGGTACTGGAACGCCAGGAAGATGCCCGCCTTGGCGCGAACGTCGGTGGGCCAGTCGGTGATGTCGTCGCCCTGGAAGTGGATGCTGCCGCTGGTGACCTGGTACTCCGGACTGGCCAGGAGCGTGCTGGCCAGCGTGCTCTTGCCGGACCCGTTCGGCCCCATGATCGCGTGCACCTCGCCGGCGTTCACCGACAGGCTGACGCCGCGCAGGATGTCCGCATCGGAGACGACACCATCGGAGGTCTCCGCGGGCTTGGCGTGCAGGTCGTCGATCCGGAACAGCTCACTCACGCCACCAGTCTATTTCCCCTATCGCCGTAGTAGAAACCCCGGATCGCGGGTTCACTGCCCGGCGTTTGATCGCAGAACCACCGCCACGGTGGATCAGGGTTCAAACGGTGAGCGCGACAGCTCAGGGGGTGAAGGTGGACATGTCGTCGAGGACGGCGTCGAGGGCGGCGGGGTCGGTGCGCGGGTTGACGATGCAGACGCGCATGACGGGGTCGCCGCGCCAGAAGGTGGGGACGATGAGCACGACCCCTTCCTTGGCGCGGCGCTTGCTCCAGGCGCTGTAGTCGTCGAGGGTCCAGCCGACGCGCTCGAACAGCACCACCGACAGCTCCGGCTGCAGCACGAGGCGGAACTCGGGGCGGGCGTCGACCGACGCGGCGAAGGCGTGGGCGGTCGCCAACGTGGTCTCGACGGCCTGGGCGTACGCCTCGGTGCCGTAGGCAACCAGCGAGAACCACAGGGGCAGACCACGTGCACGCCGGGACAGGTGGTAGGCGTAGTCGCACGGGTTCCACTCGCCACGGTCCACCGCGTCGAGGTAGTCACCATGCTGCGCGTGCGCCGCCGCAGCGGGCACCGGGTCGCGGTAGACGAGCGCTGCGCAGTCGTAGGGCGCGAACAGCCACTTGTGCGGATCGACGCCGAAGCTGTGCGAGCGCTCGATGCCGTTGAACAGCGGCCGCGCCGAGGGCGCGCAGAGCGCGGCGAGCCCGTAGGCGCCGTCGACGTGCATCCACAGTCCGCGCGCCTCGCACACGTCGGCGATCGCATCCAGCTCGTCGACCATCCCTGCGTTGGTCGTGCCACCCGTCGCGACGACGGCGAACACCGTCAGCTCACCTGTGTCGTCGTTCGCGGCGAGCGCCGCCTCCAACGCCGCACCCGTCAACCGACCACGTTCGTCGGCCGTGATCTCGACCAGCTCGACGTCCATCACCCGCGCCGCGGCGCGCACGGAGGCGTGCACCTCGCGCGTCGCGGCGATGGCGAACCGAGCGGCACGGCCGTGCGCTTCGATGTGCACCGCTCGCGCCGTCACGAGCGCGGAGAGGTTGGCCGCCGAGCCACCGGAGAGGAACACGCCGCCGGCGCCCTCGGGGTAGCCGGCCAGATCTGCCAGCCAGCGCAGCGCCTGGTTCTCCGCCGCGATGGCGCCGGCGCCACCCTCCCAGGTGCCGCCGAAGATCGACGACGTGCTGACGACCAGGTCGAACATCATCGACGCGAGCGACGGCGCGGCCGGCACGTAGGCCAGGTTCATCGGGTCGTCCATCGGCCGGCACGCGGGCAGCAGCACGTCGCGGAACAGGTGCATCGCTTCCAGTGCCCCGGCGCCCTCGGCTCGCACCGCACCCGCCAGCTCGGCGACCAGCTCGTCGCGTGGATGCGCGCCCCAGTGCGGATCCTTCGGGATTCGCAGCCGCTCGATGGCGTAGCCGATCACCGAATGGGCGAACAGATCGGTCTGCTCGTCCCAGATGTGCATGGAGCTCATCCGGCGAACGTACCGCCGCCGCTACGCACCCGGTGAACGAGGCACCCGCAACGCCCGCCAGATGGCGAGGTAGCTGCGGTGCTCGATCGTGTCGTCGACGTACCCGGCGGCGCGCAGCTCGCGGTGCAGCTTGGGCAGGTTGCGGAACGGCACCCCGGAATCGACGTGGTGCGCCAGGTGCCAGCCGATGTTGTATGGCACGAGCATGAACCGGGCCGGGGGGTGCTGGCGCACCGAGTGGGTGGTCTCCCGACGATCCTTCGACCGCTGCATCCCGCCGTGCTCGGCGATGCTGCGCAGCCGGTTGATCACCCGCCACACGGTGAGGTAGGGCCCGAGCCACAGCACCGGGTACAGCCACCAGTGTCCGCTGGCGATGCTCGCTGCGAGCAGCACCGCCTGGATCGACAAGATCTTCCACAGCGTGCGCCGCGACCGCTGATCCTTCGAGCGGGCGTTGGACAGCAGCTGGCGCATCAGCTTGTAACCGGTCTGACCGGTGGCGTCACGCACGAGCTTGCGGCGGAAGCTGGCGGCGCCGATCGGGTAGCCGGCGTACAGCGGGATGTCCGGCTCGTCCGGCCCGAACTCGTCGCGGTGGTGGGCCATGTGCACGCGCCGGTAGCCGTCGGTGGAGGTGAACGCCGGGTAGCCGAGCAGCCATCGTCCGACGACGTCGTTGGCCCGCTTGTTCGAGAACAGCAGCCGATGCGCGGCCTCGTGCATCAGCGAGGCGAACTGGGCGAACGTGCGGCCCATGAGGAGGAAGGTGAGCGGGAGCACCCACGGCGACCACCGCACCGACACCCAGACGATCGCCGCCGTCTGCACGTACAGGCCGAGCACGGACAGCGCGTTGCGCCACGACGGGATCCGCCGCAACTGCTCGCGCACCGCCGGCGCGGGCCGTCCGTCAGGGCGGATCCGGTCGGACGCACGCATCGCCGGCAGCGCGACCGGCACCATGCCCGCACGCGTGCCCGAGGCCGTGCCAGCAGCCGTACGCGGAACCGTGCTCACACCCGCAGCGTATCCGTGGGCAGCGCAGCAGATCCGAGCCGCGTGACATGATCCGAACGGGCACGGGACGGGGAGGCAGCGGGGATGAGCATGGACGGGCCGGGCGTACCGGGTGCAGACGGCGCATCGCCGAGGTCGACGCCGATCGACGCGGTGATCGCCGGCGAGACGACCTCAGCCGTCGTCGACGCGGCCATCGGCCCGTCGTCGATCGCGCCCGCCGACGTTGCCGCCAAGCCGTTGGGCAAGGCGTTCCGCGGCGGCAACTACTCCTTCACCGCGGTGCTGATCTCGGGGATGCTCGTGCTCACGTCGTGCTACGCGCTGTCGCTCCTGACGTCGGGGAGGAAGCAGGCGGACGGCTCGTCGCAGCCGGCCGGCGTGATCATCGGCTTCATCGCCTACTTCGTGCTGGCGCTGTTCTTCACGTGGCGGATGGCTCGCGCCAAGGTGCTGCTGGGCGAGGAGGGGCTGACGGTGGTGAACATCGTGCGCACCCGTCGCATCCCGTGGACCGACGTCGACGCGGTGACCGTCGTCAAGCGGCGGGTGAAGTCGACGTACGTCGGCAAGGTCGTGATCAACACCGCGCACGGTGACGTGCGCGCGACTGCCGGGACGATCTACTGGACCAAGCACGAGCAGAAGCTCGCGCCGCTGCAGGACGTCTGCACAGCGCACGGCAAGCGGCTGTTCGTCCAATGACACCGATCACGTTCCGCGGCAGCCAGTGGAAGTTCGTCGTCGGGCTGACGACGATGCTGTTCGCCGGCATCGTCGTCATGGGCATCGTGTTCGGAGCAGCCGATCGACACGACGAGGGCCAGCCGCCCTTCCCGCTCGCGCTGCGAATCGTCTTCATCGTCGCGGCGGTGGTGGCCGCGGTCGCGATCTGGCGCTTCTGGCGAGCCAAGGTGGTGATCGGCGACGACGGGTTGACCGTCGTGAACGTCGTGCACACCCACGTCATCGCCTGGAGCTCGATGCGCACGCTCGACGCGACGTTTCGCGCCGACCGCGGCGGCGGACTCGGCAAGGTCGCCATCGGGACGAACCAGAACGACGTGCCGTTGGCAGCTGCGGCCGTCAACTGGAGCTCGCGTGTCGCCGACCTCGCGCCACTGGTCGCGGCGTGCGAAGCGCACGGCGTGCTGTGCCGCGTCCGCTGATCGCCTGAACGGCGGACCCCCGGCGCGCCGCACTGCTAGACACGTGCTCATGCGCCTGCGTCGACCGCCGAAGCTGCCCACGCACCCGGCGCCGCCGGTGGCCGTGCCGAGCATCCTCGACTCGTACACCCGCGAGACGCCGTCGGCGCAGCTCGCCGTCGACATCTTCGCCGGCGAGTGGACCACCGCACTTCCGCCCGAAGCAGGGGCGACCGCCGGGTCGATCGCGCTCTACGCCGACCCGCGCATCGAGTTCTTCATCAACCAGGCCGGTGGCGTCGACGGCCGATCGGTGCTCGAGCTCGGGCCGCTGGAGGCCAGCCACACCTACATGCTCGACCGGGCCGGCGCGTCCGTCACGGCGATCGAGAGCAACAGCCGCGCCTACCTGAAGTGCCTGATCGCCAAGGAGCTCCTGGGGCTGACGCGCAGCGCGTTCCAGTTCGGCGACTTCCTGCCGTACCTCGAGACGACCGACCAGCGCGTCGACCTGCTCGTCGCCAGCGGCGTGCTCTACCACGCCCCGGATCCCGTGCGAACGCTCACCGCGATGGCACGCGTTGCCGATCGCATCGGGTTGTGGACCCACTTCTTCGACGATGCGGCGATGGCCGCCAACCCAGGTTTCGAGCGCCTGTTCGATGCGCCGTTCCAACGCGACGTCGGCGGACGCGCGTTGACGTTGCACCGCCGCAACTACCTGGAAGCACTGGAGTTCCAGGGCTTCTGCGGCGGGCCCGAGGAGTCGGCCGTGTGGATGGAGCTCGACGGCCTGCGCGGCGTGCTCAACGACCTCGGCTTCGCCCGCATCGAGATCGGCTTCGACGACCGCGACCACCCCCACGGCCCGAACGTCCTCCTCTACGCCGAACGCACCACCTGACCGTCAGGCGCGACGGCGGGCGATCTCGGCGCTGATCGCCGGGACCACCTCGTGCAGATCGCCGATGACCGCGTAGTCGGCCTTCGTCACCATGTTCGCCTGCGGGTCGGTGTTGATGGCGAGGATCTTCTTCGACGCCATCGCCCCGACCCAGTGCTGGATCGCGCCGGAGATGCCGCAGGCGATGTAGATGTCGGGAGCGATGCGTGTGCCCGTCTGCCCTACTTGATCGGTGTGGTTGCGCCATCCGTTGTTGGTGACGGCGCGCGAGCAGCCGACGACGCCGCCGAGCAGCGCGGCGAGCGCCTCGAGCGGAGCGAAGCCGTCCGCCGAGCCCACGCCGCGGCCGCCGCCGACCACGACCTGTGCGGTGCCCAGCGTGACGCCGGCGGCGCGCTCGACGCGATCGACGACGCGAGTCCGCGTCGACGTGTCGGTCAGCACGGGTGTGAACGGACGTGCTTCACCTGCTGCCGCCAGCGCGACCGGCTCGACGTGGTGGTGGGCGAACGTCAGCAGCGCGACGGGTGCGTCGAGCGTCGCCTGCTCCAGCAACGAGCCGCCCCATCGAACGCGAGTGATCGCCATCGGTTGACCGGCGACGGCGTCGAGGCAGTTGGCGGCCATCGGCAGATCGAGCGTCGCTGCAGCGTGCGCCATCACCTCGTTGCCGATGTCGGTGCCCGTCGCCACGACGGCGGTCGCACCCGTGGCAATGATGCACTGGGCGAGCACGTCGCCCCACGCCTCCGGGGCGTAGTCGGTCAGCGCCTCGTGATGCGCCTGGTGCACGACCGCCGCGCCGTGCCCGGCGAGCACCTCGTCCAACCCGTCGGCGGCGGCGCCGATGGTGAGGGCGTGCACGTCGCTGTCCAGCGAACGGGCAGCCGTCAGCGCTTCCAACGTCGCCGTCGCCAGCGACCCACGGTCGTGCTCGACGAGCACCAGGACGGTCACTTGAGCACTCCGAGCTCGGCGAGCAGATCGACCACGGCGACAGCGGCCGCGGCCCCATGGCCGAGCACGGTCGTCTCGGTCGCCTGCTCGGCTGGCGCACGCAAGCCGACGAGCTGCTGGCCGCCCGGCTCGGCAGCCGGTGTGATCGACTCGATGGCCACCTTCTTCGAAGCCAGACGACCCTTCAACGTGGGGTAGCGCGGCAGGTTGATGCCTTCCTTCACGCCGACCACGGCCGGCAGCGGTAGTTGGTGCACCTCCAAGCCGCCATCGGTCGGGCGCTCGATGCGAGCTGCGCTGTCCTCGATCGAGATGCCCTTGGCCCCGTTGACCATCGGACGATCGAGGTCGCGAGCAACGCGCACGCCGACCTGGAAACCGCCCGAGTCGGCCGACTCGTTGCCGAACAGGATGAGATCGAACGCTCCGCGGTCGGCCTCGATCTCGCGGACCGCGGCGGTGATCGCCCGCGCCGTGCGTTGCGCGTCCCAGTCGCTGTTGTCCGTCGGCAGCAGCACGGCGTGCGCCACGCCGACGCTCGCCGCGTAGCGCAGCTGGTCCTCGGCCTCGACGGGCCCGAGCGTCAGCACCGTCGCAGAACCGCCGTGCGCCTCGACCAGCTGCACCGCGGCCTCGACAGCGCACTCCTCGTGCGGGCTCGTGGTGAACCCGAGGAACGCTGTGTCGACGGCCAGCTCGTCGGCGGTGACGTTGATCTTCGCCCCCGGCGCCGGCACCCGCTTCACGCACACGAGGATGTTCACGACATCATCTCGGTGCTCGCTGCGCTCGCCTGCCGTGTTCGCTCGCACGCTCGCTCACCAGAACTCCAGATCCGCTTGCCCATGGTCAACCCTTCATCCGCGTGTCATCGGGGTCGAAGAGGGGCTGACTGCCGACTCGGGCGACGGTGACGGGGAACAGCTCGTTCATGTACTTCACGCGCAGCTCGGTGCCCTCGACGGCGTGCTCCGGCGGGAGGTAGGCGAGCAGCAGGTACTGGCCGAGCGACGGTGCAGCGCCGGCCGTGGTGACGCGTGAGACGCGACCCTTGCGATCGACGATGCGCTCGCCGTCGATCGTGACGATCGGCTCGTTGCCGCCGACCGGGTAGCGATCGATGCCGGCCGCGCTGGTGTGCGAGAGCATCGCCAACGTGCAGAGCGTCGCGGCAGGTCCGTTGGCCTCGGCATCGGCGCGGGCGGCGAGGTACGCCTCCTTGCCGATGAAGTCGGCCGACTTCACCTTCGGGCGGGCGAGTCCGGCCTCGACCGGGTCGTACTCGCTCTCCAGCTCGGCACCCATCAGGCGGTAGCCCTTCTCGATGCGCCCGGTGACGGCGTACACGCCGATGCCGACCGGCACGATGCCGAACTCTTCACCGGCGGCGGCGACCGTGTCCCACAGCGACAGGCCGTGCTCCATGCGCGTGTAGATCTCCCAGCCGTTCTCGCCGACGTAGGAGATCCGGAACATCGTGCACGGGATGCCGGCGATGAGCACGTCCTTCACCGCGCCGTACGGGAAGCCGGCGAGCGAGAGGTCTTCGACCGCACCGGCACGCTGGTTCTCCGGCACGACCACCTTCGACAGCACGGCCTCGGCGTTGGGACCCCACACACCGAGCGTGCAGATCCCCTGCGAACGATCGGTGAACGTGACGGACCCGTCGGTCGGCAGGTACTTGCGGAACCAGTACTGATCGCGACCGCCGTCGAACGCGCCGGTGATGACGCGGAAGTGCTGCTCGCCGAGGCGCTGGATGGTGAGGTCGCCACGGAACCCACCGTGTTGGGTCAGCAGGGGCGTGTAGACGGAGCGACCGACCGGCACGTCGACCGAGTTGACGGTGATGTGCTGCAGCCCTGCCAGCGCGCCCGGCCCCTCGATGTCGAACTCGTTGAACGCGGTGAGGTCGACCATGCCGACGCTGTCGCGCATCGCCAGGTGCTCGGCGTTGATGATCGGCGACCACCAGCGAGCGTCCCACTCGTGCGGGCGCGGCACGTTGGCCTGCGGGTACTTGTCGAACAGCGCGGCGTTGCTCTCGTACCACTGCGGGCGCTCCCACCCGCGGGCGTCGTAGAACACCGCACCCAACGCTTCTTCTCTCGCGTAGAACGGGCTGCGGCGCATGCCGCGCTGGCTGGCCCACTGCTCTCGCGGGTGGACGATGCCGTACGTCTTGTTGAAGTGCTCGGCGCACCTGGCGAGGATGTGGTGCTCGGTCTTCTCGTGCGGGTAGAAGCGGCTGATGTCGCTGCTGTGCGGGTCGCACAGGTGCGGGTAGCCGTAGGTCATCCACTCGGCGACGAGCTGGGCGATGCCGGGCCCCTCCTTGATCCAGACCGCAGCTGCCGACCACAGGTTGCGCACCTCGACGGTCTCACCGAGCACCGGCATCGCGTCGGGCGTCAGCGACAGCAACCCGTTGATCGCGTAGCGGATCTCGGCGGTCTCGAGGATGTCGCCCATCAGCTCGATGGCTTCCTCGAACTGCTGGTCGAAGTCGTCGGCGGTGAACGGCAGCTCGGTCGGCGTCAGCGCCGCGGCTTCGTTCGACGGGATGTCGTCGGGGTGGTGGAAGATCGGGCGGTGGGCGTAGCTGCCGACCTCCATCGAGCCCGCGGTCTGGCGCTCGTAGCAGAACGTGTCCATGTCGCGCACGATCGGGTAGGCGACCTCCTTGCCGCTCTGCTGGAGGATGTCGATCGGACCGACGTCGGCCATCTGGTGCACCGCAGGGGTGAGCGGGATGTTGGCGCCGGCGAGCTTGGCGATGCGCGGGCTCCACACACCGCAGGCGATGACGACGTGCTCGGCCTCGATGCGACCCTTGTCGGTGACGACCGCCTTGATCGTGCCGTCGACCACCTCGAGGTCGAGCACCTCGGTGTTGGCGAACACCTGCAGCACGCCCTTGGCGATCGCCGACTCGCGCATCAGCGTGCCGGTCTGCAGCGAGTCGACCACCGACACGCTCGGCGTGTAGTAGCCGCCGAGGATGACGTCCTCGTTGATGAACGGCACGAGCTCTTTGACCTCGGCCGGCGTCAGCAACGAGGCCTCGATGCCCCACGCCGTGGCCGACGTCATCCGCCGGTTGAACTCCTCCAGGCGGGCTTCGTCGCGGGCGACCTCGATGCCGCCGCACGTGTTGTTCAACCCGTGCTCGACGTACTGGCGCTGGCTCTCCAGCGTGAGCACCGCCATCTCCTTGTTGTGGTCCGTCGGGAAGATGAAGTTGGAGGCGTGACCCGTCGAGCCGCCGGGGTTGGGTAGCGGGCCCTTGTCGAGCAGGACCATGTCGGTCCAGCCGAGGTTGGCCAGGTGGCCGACGAGGCAGTTGCCGACGATGCCGGCGCCGATGACGACGCAGCGGGCGCTGGTGGGGACTTCCTGGGCTTCGGGCACGATTGCTCCTGCAACTCGACTGGTGATATATCACTACAGTACCGCACGTGATCTCGCTGAGTGAACGGGCGTACGCGGCACTGCGACGGATGATCATCCGCGTCGAGCTGGCACCCGGCGACGCGGTCCGCGAGGACGAGCTGCAGCGCTCGCTGGGCATCGGCCGCACGCCGATCCGCGAGGCGATCCAACGTTTGGCACGCGAGCAGTTCGTCACCGTCGTGCCCCGCCGTGGCGTGTTCGTCGCCGGGGTCGACGCCAGCGAGCTGGCGCTGCTCTACGAGACCCGCGCCGTCCTGGAGCCCTACGTCACCCGCCTCGCCGCAGCGCGGGGGAGCGAGGAGCAGTGGGCCGCGATGGCAGCGGTCCTGGCGCGCGCCACGCGCCCGGGCACGACACCGGACGAGCTGATCGAGATCGACCGCGACTGCCACGAGATCGTCTGGGCGGCGGCCGGCAACCGCTTCCTGACCGACACGCTCGACGTGCTGTACGCGCAGAGCGACCGGCTGTGGCACATGCACCTCGCCAGCGTGGCCGACATGGGCCATGCCGTCGCCGAGCACGAGGCGATCCTCGCCGCGCTCCGCGCCGGCGATGCCGATGGTGCGGCTGACCTGGTCGAGCAGCACGTTCGATCGTTCGACGCACAGATCCGGGCGGCAGTCGCCGGCGCCTGAGCGGTCCCGGAAAATGACTGAGTGAGGACTCACTCAGTCCGGTAGCGTGCGGGCCGTGTCGCTTCACGCCATGACCAGTGACGAGCTGGCCCAACGCCCGCAGCGGGCTCCGTCGATGCCGCCGGACGAGCGCCGGGCCAGCATCGTGTCGGCCACCGTTGCGCTGCTGCTCGAGCATGGGGCGATGGTCACCACCAAGCAGATCGCCGAGGCGGCCGGCATCGCCGAGGGCACGATCTTCCGCGTCTTCGCCGACAAGGACGCGCTGATCGCCGCAGCGGTCGACTCGGTGTTCGATCCGGCGCCGGCCGAGGTGGCGCTGGCGGCGATCGATCCGAGCCTCGGCTTCGAGGGCCGGCTTGCTGCCGGCGTGGAGATCATGCAGCGCCGGATGCGCGACATCTGGAAGCTCGGCGCAGCCGGGCTGTTCGACAACCGACCCAAGAGCGCCCCTGCCGACTTCGAGGGCATCGTGGCCATCTTCCGCGACTCGCCGGATCGGGTCAGTCGCACCCCCGTCCAGGCCGCGCAGATGCTGCGCGCGCTCACCCTCGCCTTCTCCCATCCACTGATGGCACCCAACCAACCCCTGACGGCCGACGAGATCGTTGCCGTGCTCCTCGACGGGATCCGCTCATGACGATGATGAAGCTGCTGCGCACGTACCTGCGCTCGTACCGAAAGGAGCTCGGGCTGGTGCTGGCGTTCCAGACGGTACAGACGATCGCCGCGCTGTACCTGCCGAGCCTCAACGCGGACATCATCGACAAGGGCGTCGTCGAGCACGACACCAGCTACATCTGGCACCACGGCGGGTGGATGCTGCTCGTCACCGTCGTGCAGATCGTCTTCTCGATCACCGCCGTGTTCTTCGGCGCACGCGCCGCGATGGGCTTCGGTCGCGACGTGCGCAGTGCGCTGTTCCACAAGGTCACCGGTTACTCGGCTCGCGAGGTCAACCAGTTCGGTGCGCCGTCGCTGATCACTCGCATCACCAACGACGTGCAGCAGGTGCAGATGCTCGTGCTGATGACGTGCACGCTGCTCGTCGCCGCGCCGATCACGGCGATCGGTGGGATCATCATGGCCCTGCGCGAAGACGTCGGTCTGTCGTGGTTGATCGTGGTCAGCATCCCGGTGCTGCTGGTGATCGTCGGCTCGACGATCCGACGGATGATCCCGACGTTCCGCGTCATGCAGGATCGCATCGACGGCATCAACCGCGTGCTGCGCGAGCAGATCACCGGCATCCGCGTCGTGCGTGCGTTCGTGCGTGAGCCGAACGAGGCGGAGCGCTTCTCGGAGGGCAACGCGCTCGTGACGGAGACCGCGCTCAAGGGCGGCCGGCTGATGGGCCTGATGTTCCCGACGGTGATCGCCGTCGTCAACGTCTCCAGCGTCGGCGTGCTGTGGTTCGGCGCCAACCGGATCAGTGCCGGCGACATGAAGCCCGGGGCGATGATCGCCTTCCTGTCCTACCTGACCCAGATCCTGATGGCCGTGATGATGGCCACCTTCATGGCCGCGTTGTGGCCGCGTGCCGCGGTGTGCGCGGAGCGCCTGCAGGAGGTGCTCGAAACCGACTCGTCGGTGGTCCCGCCGGCCAACCCCGTCACGTCGGTGACGGCGCACGGCGAGATCGAGTTCCGCAACGTCGGCTTCCACTACCCGGGCGCCGAGGCCGCCGTGCTCGAGGACGTCTCGTTCCGCTGCACCGCTGGACAGACGTTGGCGATCATCGGCAGCACCGGTTCGGGCAAGACGACGCTCGTCAGCCTCGTGCCGCGTCTGTTCGACGCCACCTCCGGCACCGTGCTGGTCGACGGCGTCGACGTGCGCGACCTCGACCCCGAGCTGCTGTGGACGCGCGTCGGCGTCGTGCCGCAGAAGCCGTACCTGTTCTCCGGAACAGTGGCGACCAACCTCCGCTACGGCAAGCCGGACGCCACCGACGACGAGCTGTGGGAGGCGTTGACGATCGCCCAGGCCGCCGACTTCGTGCGCGCCATGCCGGGCGGCCTCGACGCCTCGATCGCCCAGGGTGGCACCAGCGTGTCCGGTGGTCAGCGGCAACGGCTGGCCATCGCCCGAGCGCTCGTGCGTCAGCCCGAGGTCTACGTGTTCGACGACTCGTTCTCGGCGCTCGACCTCGCCACCGATGCCCGCCTTCGTGCTGCGCTGGCGCCGAAGGTGGCCGATGCCGCGGTCGTGCTCGTCGCCCAACGGGTGAGCACGATCATGAACGCCGATCAGATCATGGTGCTGGAGGACGGTCGCATCGTCGGCCTCGGCACCCATCGAGAGCTGCTCGAGGGCTGTACGACCTACGCGGAGATCGTTGCCTCGCAGCTGAGCGCGGAGGAGGCGGCATGAGCATCGACGAACGCAAGAACCCGGGCTCGACCAACGACAAGCCGACCGATGATGCGGCCGCGGTGCGACCGCCGTCGTCGGAGCTGCGCACCGGCCCCGGCGGCGGGCGGATGAGCATGGTCGGCGTGCCGGCGGAGAAGTCGAAGAACTTCAAGGCGTCGACGCGCCGGCTGATGCGCCGACTCGGGCCTGAGCGAGCGGTCGTCATCGGCGTGCTCGGTCTGGCGATCGTCAGCGTGACGCTCGTCGTGCTCGGACCGAAGATCCTCGGGCACGCCACCGACATCATCTTCAACGGGTTGCGCAGCGGCCGGGGCATCAACTTCACGTCGTTGCACCACACGCTGGAGCTGGCACTGGTGCTCTACCTGATCTCCTACGCGCTGGCCTACACGCAGGCGTACCTGCTGGCCGGCGTGGTGCAGCGAACGATGTTCCGCATGCGCGCCGACGTCGAGGACAAGCTCAACCGCCTGCCGCTGCGCGTCGTCGACCGCGCACCGCGCGGCGACCTGCTGAGCCGGGTCACCAACGACATCGACAACGTCGCCCAGAGCCTGCAGCAGACCCTGAGCCAGTTGCTCACCTCGCTGCTGACGATCACCGGCGTCGTGATCGCGATGATCCTCATCTCGCCGGTGCTGGCGATCGTCGCCATCGTCACGGTGCCGTTGTCGTTGCTGACGATGAAGCAGATCGCCAAGCGCTCGCGGGCGCGCTTCATCGCCCAGTGGCGCCACACCGGGATGCTCAACGCGCAGGTCGAGGAAGCGTTCACCGGGCACGCGGTGGTCAAGGTCTTCGGGCGCCAGAAGGAGGTCGAGGAGCGCTTCCGTGTGACCAACGAGGAGCTGTTCGAAGCCAGCTTCGGAGCGCAGTTCGTCAGCGGGATCATCCAGCCGGCGATGATGTTCATCGGCAACCTCAACTTCGTCGCCATCGCCGTCATCGGCGGCCTGCGCGTCGCCAACGGCACGATGGGGCTCGGCGACGTGCAGGCCTTCATCCAGTACTCGCGGCAGTTCACCCAACCGCTCACCCAGACGGCATCGATGATCAACGTGCTGCAGTCGGGCATCGCCTCCGCCGAGCGCGTCTTCGAGCTGCTCGACATGGACGAGGAAGAGCCCGACCCGCCGGCCACGGGCAACACCGAGCCGACCCGCGGCCTGGTCGAGTTCGACGACGTGTCGTTCTCCTACAACCCCGACAAGCCGTTGATCCAGCACCTCTCGCTCATCGCCGAACCGGGACGCACCGTCGCCATCGTCGGCCCGACCGGTGCCGGCAAGACGACGCTCGTCAACCTGATCATGCGCTACTACGACCTCGACGGCGGGGCGATCCGACTCGACGGCCACGACATCTCGCAGATGCCGCGACACGAGCTGCGCTCCAACATCGGCATGGTGCTGCAGGACACGTGGCTCTTCGGCGGCACGATCCGCGAGAACATCGCGTACGGCAACCTCGATGCCACCGAGGAGCAGATCATGGCGGCAGCGAAGGCCACCTACGTCGACCGCTTCGTGCACTCGCTGCCGCAGGGCTACGACACGCCGCTCGACGACGAGGGCGGCGCGGTCAGCGCCGGCGAGAAGCAGCTGCTGACCATCGCCCGCGCCTTCCTCGCCGACCCGGCGATCCTCATCCTCGACGAGGCGACGAGCTCGGTGGACACGCGCACCGAGGTGCTCATCCAGCGAGCGATGGCGGCGTTGCGCTCGCAGCGCACCAGCTTCGTCATCGCCCACCGCCTGTCGACGATCCGCGACGCCGACACCATCCTGGTGATGGAGGCCGGCCGCATCGTCGAGCAGGGCAACCACGCCGAGCTGCTCGCCGCCGACGGCGCCTACGCCCGCCTGTACAACGCCCAGTTCGCCGGTGCGGCGATCGACGTGCTCTAGCCACAACTCGACGGACTCGACCGGGCCGTCCCGGTTACGTTGCAGGCCATGCCTCGATTCGGACACGACATGCGCGCGGAGTGGATGATCGACCCTGCGGTCACCTACCTCAACCACGGCACGGTCGGCGCGCCGCCGCGGCGCGTGCTCGCCGCGCAGCAGGCGATCCGCGACGAGATCGAGCACCAGCCCGCCACCTTCCTGCTGCGCGAGCTGGCCGACACGGGTCATCACAGCACCGGCCCGCGGCCGCGCATGCGCGTCGCCGCCGACGCGGTCGCCGCGTTCCTCGGCGCCGACAGCGACGACCTCGGCTTCGTCGACAACGCCACCACCGGCGCGAACTCGGTGCTGCGCTCGTTCCCGTTCGAACCGGGCGACGAGGTGCTCGTGACCGACCTCGGCTACGGCGGGGTCACCAACGCGGCGGCGTTCGCCACGCGCCACGTCGGCGCCACGTTGCGCAGCGTCGAGATGCCGCGCCCCGGTGCCGATCCGTCGGCGTTCGTCGACGCGATCGCGACGGCCATCGGGCCACGAACGCGCATCGTGCTGGCCGATCACATCAGTGCGTCGACGGCGCTGATCATGCCGGTCGCCGAGATCGCTGCGGTGTGCCACGAGCGCGGCGTGCTGCTGCTCGTCGACGGAGCGCACGGGCCGGGCGCGATCGACTTCGACATCCCGTCGCTCGGCGCCGACTGGTACATCGGCAACCTGCACAAGTGGGCCTGGACGCCGCGCAGCGCCGGCATCGTCTGGGCGTCGAAGGCGCAGCAGCCATCGCTGCACGCGGCAGTCGTCTCGTGGGGGCTCGACAACGGGCTGGCCGCCGAGTTCGACCTGCCGGGCACACGGGACCCGACACCGTTCCTCGCCGCACCCGCAGCGATCGCGTTGATGGAGGAGTGGGGCGTCGACGAGATCCGCTCGTGGAACCACGACCTGGCGTGGTGGGCCGGCCAGTACCTCGCCGACCGGTGGGGATCGCCGTTCAACACGCCCGAGTCGATGATCGGCACGATGGTGCACGTGCTGCTGCCGGAGTCGGCCGGCTCCACGGTGGAGGACGCGGTACGCCAGCAGGCAGCGCTGCTCGGCGAGCACGGCATCGAGCTGCCGCTCGGCGCTCACGGTGGAAGGTTGTCGCTGCGGGTCAGTGCGCAGATCTACAACGACCGCTCCGACATCGAGCGCCTCGGCGACGCGGTGCTGAAGCTCAGCTGATGTCTCGCTCCGGTGGCTCCTCTCGGTCTCGCTTCAGCGAGGAGCAGCTGGAGCACCGACGCGCCCAGGTGCCGGAGATCTCCGTGCCCGAGGAGCTGCCGATCGCCGAGCGCGCCGAGGAGCTGCGCAGCGCGATTCGCGACCACCAGGTGGTGATCGTCGCCGGCGAGACCGGGTCGGGCAAGAGCACGCAGCTGCCCAAGCTGTGCCTGCAGCTGGGTCGGGGGATCACCGGTTTGATCGGGCACACCCAACCGCGGAGGGTGGCTGCACGCACCATCGCCGAACGCGTCGCGGAGGAGCTCGGCACCGAACTGGGCGGGATCATCGGGTACACCGTGCGCTTCACCGATCGGGTCGGCGAGAACACGCTCGTCAAGGTGATGACCGACGGCATCCTGCTGGCCGAGACGCAACGAGATCGCATGCTGTCGCGCTACGACACGCTGATCATCGACGAGGCCCACGAGCGAAGCCTCAACGTCGACTTCCTCCTCGGCTACATCAAGCAGCTGCTGCCTCGCCGGCCGGACCTGAAGGTGATCATCACCTCGGCCACCATCGACACGCAACGGTTCAGCGAGCACTTCGCCGACGCCGGTGGTCGCGGGGCGCCGATCATCGAGGTCAGCGGTCGCACCTACCCGGTGGAGATGCGCTACCGCCCATACGGTGGTGCCGATCCGGAGGATCCGAAGGACGATCGTGATCAGGTCCAGGCGATCGCCGACGCGGTCGACGAGCTCGGCCGCGAGGGGCCCGGCGACGTGCTCGTGTTCTTGAGCGGCGAGCGCGAGATCCACGACACCGCCGACGCGCTGCGGCGCCTCGATCTGCGCAACACTGACGTGCTGCCGCTGTACGCGCGTCTGTCGGCGGCCGAGCAGCACCGCATCTTCCAACCGCACACCGGCCGACGGATCGTGCTGTCGACCAACATCGCCGAGACGTCGCTCACCGTGCCGGGCGTCCGCTACGTCATCGACGCCGGCGCGGCGCGGATCAGTCGCTACAGCGCTCGACTGAAGGTGCAGCGGCTGCCGATCGAGGCGGTGTCGCAGGCGTCGGCGAACCAGCGCGCCGGTCGATGCGGGCGCGTTGCTCCGGGCATCTGCATCCGCCTCTACAGCGAGGACGACTTCAACTCCCGCGACGCGTTCACCGAGCCGGAGGTGCTGCGCACGAACCTCGCCTCGGTGATCCTGCAGATGATCGCTCTCGGCCTCGGCGACGTCGCCGCGTTCCCGTTCCTCGACGCGCCGGATGGTCGCGCCATCCGCGACGGGATCAGCCTGCTCGAGGAGCTCGGCGCGTTGGAACAGGGGCTGGCCGCCGACGAGCGACGGCTGACCAAGCTCGGTCGCCAGCTGGCACAGCTGCCCGTCGACCCGCGTCTGGCGCGAATGATCATCGAGGCCGATCGCCACGGCTGTGTGCGCGAGGTGCTCGTCATCACCGCTGCGCTCAGCATCCAGGACCCGCGCGAGCGGCCGGCCGAGCACCGACCAGCAGCCGACGAGATGCACCGCCGTTTCCACGTCGAGGGCAGCGACTTCCTCACGCTCGTCAAGCTCTGGGACCACCTGCGCGAGCAACAGCGGGAGATGTCGTCGAGCCAGTTCCGCAAGCTGTGCCGCACCGAGTACCTGAACTACCTGCGCGTGCGCGAGTGGCAGGACCTCTACAGCCAGCTGCGCCAGGTCGCCGGTCAGCTGCAGATCCGCCCAGGCTCCGACGCCGGACATCCCGACCGCGTCCATCAAGCGGTGCTGTCGGGCCTGCTGTCGCACATCGGCATGCGCGACGGGTTGACCCGCGAGTTCCGTGGCGCACGCGGCGCGAAGTTCGTCATCGGCAACGGGTCGGCGCTCGGCAAGAAGCTGCCGAAGTGGGTGATGGCCGCCGAGCTCGTCGAGACGAGTCGGCTGTTCGGCCGCATGGTCGCCGCCGTGCAGCCGGAGTGGGCGGAGCGGCTGGCCCCGCACCTCATCACCCGCTCCTACGGCGAGCCGCGCTGGGACGTGCAACGTGGCGGGGCGGTGACCACCGAGCGGGTCTCGCTCTATGGACTGCCGATCATCACCGGGCGCACCGTGGGCTACGAGCGCGTCGACGTCACGGTCGCCCGGTCGATGTTCATCCGCCACGCGCTGGCGACGCCCGAGGAGCTGACGTCGTGGCATGCGCGCCACCGCTTCTTCGGCGAGAACCAGGCGGTGATCGATCGCACTCGCGCGATCGCCGAACGCACGCGCAGCGCGTTGCTGATCGACGACGAGGCCATCGTGTCGTTCTACGACCGCCGCGTGTCTGCCGAGGTGGTGACCACCCGCCACTTCGACCGATGGTGGAAGGACGCTCGTTCGTCGAACCCCCAGCTGCTGCGGATGACGCCGGACGACCTCAGCATCGGTGCGCCTGCCGGCAGCCTCACCGACTACCCGGGAGTCTGGCGTCAGGGCGATCACGAGCTGGTCGTCACGTACCGGTTCGAGCCAGGGCAACCGGGCGACGGCGCCACGGTGCACGTGCCCGTCGCGCTGCTGAACCAGATCACCGATGTCGGCTTCGACTGGCACGTCGCCGGTTTCCGCGAGGAGCTGGTGCACGCGCTGCTGCGTTCGCTGCCGAAGACGTTGCGACGCGAGCTGGTGCCGGCGGCCGAGACCGGCCGCCGCGCCTTCGTCGCGCTCGGCGCAGAGGAGGGCTCGTTCCACGACGCGCTTGCGGCCGCCCTGCAGCACGTTTCGGGCGTGCGCGTGCGGGCAACCGACTTCGACGCATCCCGGGTGCCCGACCACCTGCGCATCGGCTTCGCCATCGAGGACGAGCACGGTCGAGTCCTGGCCTACGGCAAGGACCTGGCGCCGCTGCGCGAGCGGTTCCGCACTGCGCTGCGCAGCGTGCTCGCCGAGGCCGCCTCGTCGATCGAGCAACGAGGGCTGACGGACTGGACGTTCGGCGACCTTCCCAGCGTCATCGACGTCGACCGCGCCGGCAACGCGATGCGTGGCTACCCGGCGCTGCTGGACAACGGCGAGTCGGTGGCCATCCGCGTGCTGACCAATGCCGATCTGCAGGCGCGGGTGATGCGCGCCGGTGTGCGCCGACTGCTGCTGCTCACCGCGCCGCCGTCGCGTCGAACGGTGGAGAAGCCGTTGTCGAACCAGGCTCGCCTGGCGATCGCTGCGGTGGGTCTGATGACGGAGGCAGCGCTGGTCGACGACTGCATCAACGCCACCGTCGATGCGCTGCTCGACGCGCAGGGCGTGCCGTGGACGGAGGCGGCGTTCCGCGAGCTGCAACGCGATGCTCGCGGCGAGATCACGTCGCGCGCCGCGTCGCTCGTCGCTGCCTCGTCGAGGGTCATCATCGAGGCGGCGTCCGTGGTCGGTCAGCTCGACCGGCTGCACGCGCCCGCGCTGCGTCCGTCCGTCGACGACGCCAACGCCCACCTCGCTCGGTTGCTGCGCCCCGGCTTCGTCTCCGCAGCCGGCCCGGACCGAATCGCCGACGTGGGTCGATACGTGCACGCGATCGGGCGTCGACTGGAGAAGCTGTCCGATGGGCCGGCGCGCGATCGCCAGCACATCGCCTCGGCGACGACGTTGGAGGCCCGGTACGCGACGTTGCTGGCGCGACTGGGGCGGGGCGAGGTGACCCCGGACGTGATCGACGTCGGGTGGGGGCTCGAGGAGCTGCGGGTCAGCCTGTTCGTCCAGGCCATGGCCACCAAGCGGCCGGTCAGCGTGCAACGGCTGGCCAAGGAGCTGTCGGCGCTCGGAGGGTGACCCTCCGCGTCGGACATCGCGGAGGTGAGGTTCAGGTTCGTCCGTCATCGATCGCCGTCGGTGGCGTCTACGCCCCGTCGAGGAGTCGGGAGGGTCGGAGATGGCGCGTGCGTGGTCGGAGTGGCGTCCAACGATGTTGGCAGCGTTGGCAAGCATGATGATCGTCACCGGGATCGGGTTGTTGACCGGTCCTGCGGCCGACGCCGCGCAGGGCACGATCAAGGTCGTCGACAGTGCGGGCTGCGCCGGCAACGACAACGATCCGCACCCCGGCGAGCAGTTCTGGATCGGCGGCAGCGGGTTCGATCCGGGTGATGTGCTGCAACTGGCGGTCGTGTTCGGCACGACGGCATCCGACCCCTTGGTCATCGGGCCCGTCACCCTGACGGTCGACGCAGGCGGCAACTTCTGCCTGGGGCCGTTCATCCTCGCCAGCGCCGGCGGGTACAAGGTGTTCGTCGGGCCGACCGCGCCGGACAACAGCGACAAGACCAAGGTGTTCAGCGTCACCGCGGTGGCGACGACCACGACCGTTGCACCGACGACGACCAAGGCGCCCGCGACGACCACCACGACCACCGTTGCGCCGACCACGACGATCGCAGTGACGACGACGACGTCGAAGCCGTCCCCCGATCCGACCACGACGACGGTGGTCCCGACGACCACCACGACCACCGTTGCGCCGACCACGACGATCGCCGTGACGACGACGACGTCCAAGCCATCCCCCGATCCGACCACGACGGTCGAGCCGTCGACCACCACGACGGTCGAGCCGACCACCACGACCATCGTCGCCGTCGACGCGCCGACAACCACGACCGAACCGACGACCACCGACCCGGCCACGACGTCACCGATCACGGACCCGACGACCACGACGACGATCGCCGGGTCGTTCGGTCCCGGGCCGACGACCACGGTGGTCGGCGAGACGACGGTCGTCGGCGTCTCGCCGCCGTCCGGTTCGGGCAAGGCGCTCCCGGTGACCGGCCCGTCGGTCCGACCGTTGGCCGGCATCGGCTACGTGATGGTGCTGCTCGGCGGTGCGCTGCTCGTGCTGTCGCGCCGTCGGTCGCCGCTCGCCGAGCGCTCATAGTTCCTTCACATCCGGCTGCCACGCTGCAGCCATGATCAGTCCGAGCCCTGCGGAACGCGTCTCGCACGTCGTGCGCCGGCTGTCGATGGGCGCCCATCCCGACGTGATGCCGGAGCTGACCGACACCGACGCCGCGATCGATCGGGCGCTCGACCTGTCCGCGCCCGCTCCCGCACCGTTCGAGCTCGCCGAGCCGGCCGACTACGACACCGGGCGCGACCCGGCGCAGATCGCCGGACCGATCGGCTGGTGGTTGAGCCGCATGGTGGATCCGTCGCGGATGATCGAGGAGCGACTGACGTGGTTCTGGCACGACCACTTCGCCACCAGCCTGGCCAAGGTGCCGGTGCCGTACCTCCTGTGGCGCCAGCACATGACGATACGCGGGCACGCCCTCGGCAACTTCGCCGACCTGCTCAAGGCCGTTGCGAAGGACCCGGCGATGCTCGTCTACCTCGACGGCACGAAGAGCACGGTCAGGGAGCACAACGAGAACTTCGGCCGAGAGTGCATGGAGCTGTTCACGATGGGCCGCGACAGTGGGTACACGCAGGACGACGTCGTCGCCGCCTCCCGTTCGTTCACCGGATGGGTGGTCGATCTGCCTGGTCGCCCGGGCAAGGACCTCGGCTCGCCGTGGAACGCGGTGTTCGTGCCCCGTCGTCATGACGAGGGCCCGAAGACGCTGCTCGGTGTCACCGGCGCGCTCGACATGGACGGCGCACTGGACGTGATCCTCGACCAACCGGCGACGGCGCGGTTCATCGCTGCCAAGCTCCATCGCGAGCTGGTCGGTCTGCCGGCCGACGAGGCTGCACTCGATCGGCTCGCCGCCGCGTTCGCCGCCGACTACGAGATCCTGCCCCTCGTGCGAGCGATCGTCGCCGAGCCGGCGTTCACGTCGGACGCGGCGGTGCGGGCAAAGGTGCGCACGCCCCTGGAGCGCACCGTGGCGATCCTCCAGGCGGCCGGCGCTCAGCTCGAGGTCACGTCGATCGGCGGCCGCGGCCGCAAGCGCGGACCGCTGTCACGAGCGCTGCGCTCGATGAGCTACCTGCCGTTCCTCCCGCCGAACGTCGCCGGCTTCCCGAAGGGCGATCGGCTCCTCGGCCCGAGCAGCCTCGTGCACGCGTTCGACCTCCTCCAGGCCATCGACGCGCCGCCGCCGGACGTCGGCGACACTGACCAGCTGCTCGCTCGCTTCGGCGTGTTCGACATCAGCGACGCGACGCGAGCAGTGCTCGAGGCCCAGACCGACCCGGCCACGCGCTTCGCCCTGGCGGCGACATCACCGGAGGTCACGCTGACATGAGCACGCACATGGACGTGGACGCCGACCCGGACGACGACGCTCGACGGATCTCCCGGCGTCGCTTCATCACCGGGGTCGGCGTGACGGCAGGCGCGGCGGTGGCAGGCGGGTACGCGCTGTCGGTCTGGCAGGGCAGCTCGAGCCGCGGTGCCGTGTCGGCGTCGACGAGCGCGCCGTCGACCTCGAACAGCGTCCGACCCGGCACGTCGAACAGCACGTCGACCAGCACCAGCATCGGCTCGATCGGGGGCCGAAGCGACCGCACGTTGGTGGTCGTCGAGATGGCCGGTGGCAACGACGGACTCAGCACGGTCGTGCCGTACGCCGACCCGGCCTACATGTCGCTGCGCCCGACCCTCGGGATCACCGACCCGCTGGCCCTCGACGCCGCCATCGGGTTGGCGCCGCAGTTGAGCAAGCTCGCCGAGCGCTACCGCGCCGGGCAGGTGGCGCTGATCGAAGGCGTCGGCTACGACAGCCCGAACCTGTCGCACTTCGCTTCGCTGGCGACGTGGTGGAGCGGCAGCGCAGCCGGCGGCGACGGCACCGGATGGTTGGGGCGCTACCTCGACGCCACCGTCGGCTTCGACGATCCACTGGCTGGTATCAGCATCGGCGGGGTCCCGTCGCCGGCGTTGGTCGGCCGGAGCTCGTTCGCCACGTCGATCGCCGACGCGTCCGGTCTGCAGCCGCGCTTGCCGGCGTGGGCCGACGGCGCGGACGAGCTCATCGCCGCGTGGTCACGGTTCGCACCCGCCTCGCCCGACGCCGCGTCGCTGCTGGGCCGTGTGCAGCACTCGATCCAGCTCAGCGTGCAGGCGCGCAGCGGGCTCGACTCGATCCTCGATGACGGCACCGATGACGACGCCGTCGGCGAGGCAACCGTGGCCGAGTCGTTCTCACTCGCCGCGCAGCTCGTCCTGGCCGAGCACCCGCCGCGGATCGTCTACGTCACCGGGCTCGGCGACTTCGACACGCACGAGGGACTGACCGATCGCCACGCGGCGCTGATGACCGACCTCGATGCCGGGCTCGAGTCGTTCTTCGCCACGCTCGATGCGGCCGGAGCCGGCGATCGAGCGGTCGTGATGACGACCTCCGAGTTCGGTCGCCGTGCCGCCGAGAACGGCAGCGGCACCGATCACGGCACTGCGGCGCCGCACTTCATCATCGGCTCGTCGGTGCGCGGTGGCCGCTACGGCGAACCACCGTCACTGACCGAGCTCGACGACCACGGCAACCTCGTCCACACCGTCGACCTCCGCTCGCTCTACGCCACGGTCCTCCACGGCTGGCTCGACGTCGACCCCGAGCCCATCCTCGGCCCCGACGCGCAGTCGCTCGACCTGTTCCGATGAGAAGCGCGCGCAGCGAGGTCAGGTGAATGCGCGGACTCGAGTTCGGGTGAGCGAGCGCAGCGAGCGAACACGGCAGGCGAGCGCAGCGAGCACCGAGATCAATAGCCGTACAGCGCGCGGAGGTTGGGGAGCGTGCCGGTGGCCGCGGCGAAGGCGTCGGGGGATGGGCACGGGTCCAGGATCGCTCCACCCGGAACCCACGGCTTCGGGCATGGCAAGCGCTCGACGGACGCGATCCAGCGCGAGATGTAGTCCGCCGTCGCCCACGCCCCGGCCGTTCCCAGGTGCAATCGGTCGCTCGCGTACCAGCCCGATGACGGCGCGGCATAGGTGCGCCAGTCGGCGACGAACAGATCGGGGTACGCGGTCGTGCCGGCGAGCCGCTCGAGCGTGGCGTTGTTGCGCGGGTAGGTGACGGCCTGGCTGGAGGTGTGGCCTTCGCTGTACGTCAGCCAGATCACGAACTTGGCGCCCTTCGCCCTCGCCGCGGCCATGATCTGGGCGACGACGTCCTCGAACCCCGTCGAGCTGTCGTTGTAGCCCGCCTTCACGACCAGGCCGTCGATCACGCCCGGCGTCGTGGTGATGGCCTGCACCCCGGTGTTCGGCACGCGCAGGGTGAAGTCGCTCTTGCACGACGGCCGCACCAGTCGCCGGCACGGCTCGGCGTCGAGCACCGGCTGGAAGCCGAGCAGGGCCCGTTGCGATGACGTGGACACGTTCAACGCAGCAAGCGTGCTGTCGCCCAGCAGCAGCACGCGCGGGAACGGCGGGGTGTTGGCCGGCACCGGCGCGGTGGCGGCCACCGGCGCGCCTGTGAACCACCCGGTGAGGTCGACCAGCAGGTCGGTGCCGCGGCTGGAGTAGTAGGCGACGCCCCGCGTCGACTGCACGGTGATCGCCATGTTCGCGACGGTCGTGTCGCGGCGCGCTGCGTTGAGCGACGAGGTGTTGGGCAGGCCCGTCCCCGCCGGGAAGGCGGTCACGTAGCCAGGTCCATCGGCCGTGTCGACGGTCAGGTTGGAGACCAACGCGGCAGCAGCCACGGGCGCGGCGACTTCTCGTGTGCCGCCCGACCACAGACGTGGTCGGCTGCTGCGCGTGTCGAGCAGGCGCGTCGGTGTGGTCGGCACGAACAGACCGTCCGCCGATGACGGCGCCGATGGTCCGGTGAACCAACCGACGACGTCGACGAGCACGTGACCGCCGGCCTGGGTGAGCACCGACAGCCCGGCCGGCGTCACCGGCACGATGACGGTGGCGGCCATGGGCGATCCGGAGCCGTCCGGGTTGATGATCGATGTCGACGGTGGGTCGGTGCCCGCCGGGAAGGCGCTGAGGTAGCCGGTGTGCGCGGCGTCGACGCTGGTGATGTTCACCGCCAGGGCGACCGCGTCCGAGGCAACTCCGACAGGCAGCGGCACGGTGACGACCGTGCCCAACGGCAGCTCGCCGTCGGGTGAGCGGGTGTCGAGCAATCGTGCCGGGGCGAGTGGCTGGAACCGGCCGGCGGTGGCGGATGTGGCTTCGACGAACACACCAGAGAGGTCGACGATGAGATCCATCGGCGCCTGGGCGAACAGATCGATCGCCCCGTCCGGCCCGACGGCAACGATCGTCGAGTTGGCGATGTCCACGCCCGAGCGCACGTTGACCGTCGACGTCTCCGGCCGCGCACTGCTCGATGGCGACGCCGTCACGAACGCGGCGGCACTCGGGTTCGATGCAGTGATCGTGATCGCGGCGGCGACGATCGACGCCGGCACGCTGATGCCGTCGACGACGCGGCCGGCGATCTGGACGTGGATCGTCGAACTATCGATGTGCGTGCAGCCACAGTCGACCTGCCGCGTGTCCGCGACGCGGATCGGGCCGACGGGTTGGTACGTCGATGTGGGCCCGGATGGGGTCGGCGCGGCGAGCGCCGTCGCAGGAACGAACGCCCCGAAGAGACCGAGGACCACCGGCAACCACCACGTCCCACGCCGACCGAACGTCATCATTCGCGCAGGCTAACCGTCGTGTCTGCGGCGACGCAGGTCGTCAGACGGCGCGCAGGACGAGCGTGCCGACCTCGTCGGCAGCGGCGCGCACGGTGGCGGCCAGCTCGTGCAGGCGCTCCTCGCCGAGGCGCATCGCCGGGCCCTGCAGCCCGACTGCGGCATGTGCCGTGCCGTTGGAGCCGAGCACGGGCGCGGCGACCGCGTTGACGCCTTCGTAGCGCTCCTCGAGGTTGATCGCGTAGCCGCGCTCGCGGGTGCGGGTGAGCTCGGCGACGAGCGCGCTGCGGGAGGTGATCGTTCGCTTCGTGAATCGGGTCAGCTGCGGCAGACGAGCGACGATGTCGGCCGGCTCGCCCTGGGAGAACGCCAGCAGCACCTTGCCCATCGCCGACACGTGCATGTTCAACTCGGCGCCGGTCGTGTGGTCGAACCGCAACGGCAGGGGAGAGGCGGCTCGTTCGACCACGAGCACCTCCTCGCCGCGCCGGACGCCGAGCGTCGTCGACTCGCCGGTGCGCTCCGTGAGGCGCGACAGGATCGGTTGCGCGAGCGCGTAGCCCGACTGCTCCAGCGCTCGTTGGCCGAGCACCGCGATCGCTGCGCCCAGGCGGTACCGCTCGGTGTTCGGCTCCTGCTCCATGAAGCCGGCGTGCACGAGCGCACGCGCCAGGCGGTGAGCGGTCGACACGTTGAGGTGGACCTCGCGGGCGATCTCACTGATGCCGAGCGCCCCGACGTCGCGGCGGAAGCACTCCAGGATCGCCAGCGCGCGCTCGACGGCCTGCGTGCCGGAGCGTTGCTCCGTCGGCTCGATCGGGCTGGTCACGGCCGCAGTTTGCCAGACCGGCAGGCGGTCATGACGTTGTTCACATCGTGTCAGACCATCACGCATGTTGACATCACGCCACGAAGTCGCTACAAATATGACCAATCTGGTCGGGAATCACCTCGGGTGGAAGCGGAACGGAGCGGTCAGCGATGGAGCAGGTGCGCATAGGCGTCGACGGTCAGCGGATGGAACCGCACGATCCGCAACGCTCCGGCTGCTGCACGTGCATCGGCGACGGCCCCTTCGATCGCCAACGCGATGGCCGCTCGCACGGCGGCGGGCGTCGTCGCCGGCACGATGACCGGCAGGCACGGGATCTGCGGCCCGCGGCCGACGATCTCGACGCCGTCGAGCGCATCGGGGCGCACGTCGGCCAGCAGCGCCCACGTCACGCTGTCGATGCACGCCAGTCCGGCACGGCCGTCGCGCAGGGCGTCCAGGCTGCGCACGTGCGCCCCGGTGATCTCCACCGGGCCGGGCCAGCCGTCATCGGCGAGCGCGAAGGAACGGACCAGCGAGATCCAACCCGACAGGCTGTCGACGCCGTTGACGGCCGCGGTCACGCCGGACAGCTGCTCGAGCGTCGGCAGCGGCGAGCCGGCAGGCGCCACGAGGTGGCTGTGATAGGTCGCGCCAACGCTGTCGGGCACGTCGTACTCGAAGGCGCCGATCACGTCGGCCACTCCGACCAGCTCGGTGATCAACGGCCAGCCGCACGCCTGGCTGACGAACATCGCCGGGTCGTGCCACAGGCCGTGCACGTCATCGTCGTGCCGCAGCCGCGACGGCGAGTCCACACCAGCGGCGCGCAGGCGGGCCGAGACCGCCAGCCACAGGCCGTCGTGGTGCGCGCGCAACTCGGGCAGGTCGTACATCGGGAAGCTGGCAACGGCGACGGTGTCACGAGCGGAGCTCATCGATGAACGGTCCGACTGCGCTCGGCACACCCATCTTGACGTCGGCGGCGTTGGCGGACATCGTCGACGGCATCGCTGCGTCGAACCCGGTGGCGTCCATCCCGGCCGGCACCGACCGTCGATGGGTGCTCGTCGCCGCAACGGACGCCTACGACGTGTGGGCCATCGCCTGGCCGGCCGGATGTGGCCTGGGGATGCACGACCACGACGGCTCGACGGCTGCGGTGCGCGTGGTGGCCGGTGAGCTGCGCGAGCGGTACGTCGCCGAAGGCGATCGACACGGCAGTGCTGACCATGACGGGAATCGTCGGCGCGGCGTCACCACCCGCTGGCTGGCCGAAGGCAGCACCACGTTGCTGGCGGCCGACCACATCCACGAGGTCGTCAACGTCGGCACCACCGAGGCGGTCTCGGTGCACGCCTACTCGCCTCCGATCGGCGAAGCCGCCTTCCGCGACGACCCCGCCCTCGACGTGCGTTAGGCGCGCGACGCTGTTCATCGCGGTGCGCGCAGGACGTTCACCGCGATCTGCCGCCGCACCTGGAAGCCGAGCCGTTCGTAGACCCGCCGGGCGTTGTGGTTCGTGCCGGCGACGTGGAGGATCGGTGTGCTGCCGCGCTCGCTGATGCCCGCGGCGACGACGTCGGACAGCTGCTCGGCGAGCCCCTTGCCGCGGTGATCGGGGTGCGTGCACACCGCGCTGACCTCGGTGAAGCGTTCGAGCTGGAACCGCTCGCCGGCCATCGCCACGAGCTCGTCGCCCTCGAAGGCGCCGACGTAGCGGCCGAGCTCGATCGTGCGTTGTTCGAACGGGCCCGGTTTCGTCAGCGCGGTCAGGGCCACCATCGCCGGCACGTCGTCGGCGGTCAGCTCGCGCCAGGTGCTGTTCGATCGCGGCGTGACCTGTTGGTGGCGCACCATCTGAAAGCCGGGCAGGTCCTGCAGCACCGTCCACCCGTCGGGCGGAGGCGGGATCTCGGCACGGAAGAACACGGCGATGCCGCCCGGCCCGACGAGCTGTCGGGTGTCGTCCCAGACCTGCGGTGTGAATTCGTCGACGGCGGCGAAGACCGACACGGTGGGATCGAAGCGCCTCGCGCCGCCGTGCACCTCGGCGGCCCACTCGTTGGGTCCGGTGAGCGTGTGCCACACCGCGTTGTCCAGTTGGGTCGTTTCGCTCATGCGGACGCGCGCGCCAATCGCTCGGCGTCTCGATCGCGCGCCGCGACGCCCTCGCGGACCAGCGGGATGACGTCGCGTCCGAACTCGATCGCATCTTCCAACAGGTCGTAGCCGCGCGCCGAGAGGATGTCGACGCCGAGGTCGTAGTAGTCGAGCAGCGCTTCGGCCACCGTCTCCGGCGTGCCGACCAGCGCCACGGAGTTGCCGGCGGCGCCAGTGGCCTTCGCCGTCGCGGTCCACAGGCAGCGATCGAAGCGCTCGCCGTCCTCGGCGATCTTCAGCAGCCGCTGCGAGCCCGTGTTCTGCGGGTTGCGCCCGCCGCCACGGCGCAGCAGCCCGGCACCGGCACCCATCCGAGTCGTGATCCGGTCGAGCGTGTCGTACGCCTTCTCCCATGCGGCCGCCTCGGTGCTGCCGAGGATCGGGCGGAAGGCGACCTGGATCTTGGGCATGTCGGTGCGTCCGGCCGCCAGCGCAGCGCGGCGCACGTTGGCGATCTGCTCGGCGGTCTCGGCCAGCGGCTCGCCCCACAGGCAGTAGATGTCGGCCTCGGCGCCACCCGCCGCGTAGGCCGCGTCCGAGGAACCGCCGAAGGAGATCTGCGGTCGCGGCTGCTGCACCGGGAACACGTCGGAGGCGAAGTCCTGGAAGCGGTAGAAGCGACCCTCGTGGTCGAACGGTTCGTGCGTCGTCCAGATCCGCTTGACGATGGCGATGTACTCAGCGGTCCGGTCGTAGCGGTCGTCCTTGCCGATGTCGTCGCCCTCGCGGCGCTGCTCGTGATCGCTGCCGCCGGTGATGAAGTGCACTGTCAGCCGGCCGTCGCTGATCTGGTCGAGCGTGGCGAAGGTCTTCGCCGCGAACGTGGGGATCGACAGGTTGGGCCGGTGCGCGAGCAGCAACCCGAGGTCGGGGACGAGCGTGGCGATGTACGCCGCCGCTTGCGCCGGATCGGGCGTGCCGGATCCGTAGGCGGTGAGCACGCGATCCCAGCCGTTGTCGGCGTGGGCGCGGGCCAGCGCGATCGTGAACTCCTTGTCGAAGCTGGCGCCGCTGCGGGCGCGAGCCTCCGTGCCGTCGTTGGTGGCACCCATGCCGAGGAACTCAACGGGCATCGCGGACCCCTTCCTTCGTTGGTTCGTGAGCGAGCGGCTCGAGGCCGATCGAGGTGAGCAGGACGCGCGCCAGCGCGTCGTTCTGACGGAACGGTGCGGCGTTCGTGCGCGGCCGCGTGAACGCCGGGCCCTTCGCCGTCGAGTGCGGGCCGACGGCGAATCGGCGCTCGTGCGCGCTGCCGTCGGCGTGGACGACGTGGTAGCCGCGGTCGACGCGCATCAGTCCGGTGGAGCGCATCGACCCGTCCTCGGCGCGCACCTCCTCCTCGACAGCCTGAGCACGGTGATGGAGCCGCGTGAGCAAGGCGTGGCGCGCTCCGACCACTGAGGGGTTGGGCAGGCGGCCTTCGACCATGGTGTCGGTCTCGAGCACGAACGGGTGCGCTGCGCTGCCGGCGCGGAACCGCCCCGCCGTCTCGTCGAGCTCGATCCACATGTCGGGTCCGAGGAAGCGCACGACGCCGGCCTCGGCGAGCGCCAGCAGCTGTCGCAGCCGGTGCGGCGGCGGGCCGCTGGCGTAGTAGCTGAAGAAACCGAACCACCAGCCGTCCATCTCGTCGATGCGTGATGCCGCGTCGAGCTTGCCGGACGCGGCGATGCGCGGGATCTGGGCGAACACCGACAGGAGGGCGATGAACCCGCCGAGGTCGGCACTGAAGGAGGGATCGGCGCGGCGGGCGATGTCGTCGGCGACGTGTGTGCGCACCGCCGACTCCCACTCCTCGAGCCCGGCGAACACCTGACCGGCAAACGGTCGGTCGAGGGCGTCGAGATCGAGACGATCCGCGGCCGCGGGCACGACCTCGTCGATCAACGCCCGCTCCTCGTCGCTGTCGAAGCGGCACGCGCTGAACCGGGCGAGGAACTCGTCGAGCCCGACCGTGATCCGCTCGGGGTGGGCCGTGATCAGCTCGTGGTAGTAGCCCCACGAGATCTCCTTGGCCAGCAGCGGCCAGACGTCGGTGCGGAAGTCGACGCGGTCCTGCTGCAGCAGCACGTCGACGGCGTCGCCGTTGAAGAACCGGGGGAGATCGGGTCGCGCTCCTTGCAGCGCGTAGCTCGGCTTGGCGCGGTAGGGGACGCCGCGACGCGAACCGACCCACAGCACGGGCTCCTCGCCGCTCGGGTCGTAGCGCAGAGCGCCGTCGGCGTCGGTGTGGAAGCGACCGCCGCGGCACTCGGTCAGCATCAGCATCAGGTCGACGAAGCCGAGCCCGAAGCCACGCACGATCACGTCCGCGCCGGCGCGCAGCGCATCCAGGTCAGTGTCTGCGGTGTAGTCGGGCGGCAGGTACGTGATCCCGTGGCGCGCAGCGAACTCGGCGACGACGGCTTCCCCGCCGAGTGCGTGCGTGTCGACGTGCCCGAGCGTCAACACGACCGCGTCGACGACGAGCTGCTCGGGCCCACCGTCGAGCTCGACGATCTGTCGATGATCTGTGCCGTCGGCGTCCAGCTCGACCACGTCGGTGACGAGTGCGGCGTGTGCGGTGACCTCGACGTTGGACGGCGCGTTGGCGATCACTTCGTCGAGGAACCAGTGCAGGTACTGCGCCGCAAGGCGGCGGGTGGGGAACGTGTCGGCCTGCACGGTTGCCGCTTCCGCAGCCAGGTCGACGTCGTCGAGGGTGACGCCGACGGTCGCTGCCCACTCGAGCAGGTTCGGGCCGGGGTGGATCGGACCGTCGATGCGCACCGACGCGTCGGTGAACATCGTCGTGTCGGCTGCGGTCGAGTTGACCCACAGGTTGGCCGGCTGGTCGAGCCGCCAGATTCGACCGGGCCCTGCCGGGAACGGATCGACGAGGTGGACGTGCAGCGGAGCATCGCCGGCGTTGGCGATCAACCGCTCCAGCACCATCGCCCCGCGCGGGCCCGCGCCGACGATGGCGATCGAACGCGACGGGTCCACGCGTGCAGTTTGTCAAACCCGACTGAAGTGGTCAACATTGTGCCTGGGACGACACCGCACGGAGTGGCGCCGTACGATAGACGGATGCGCGGGCGGACACTGGTGATCGCGATGTCGACGATGCTGCTTTCGGCGTGCTCCCCGGTGCTGTTGCCGGGCTGTTCGTCGGGCACATCGTCGAGCGCATCGCTTGCCGCAGCGACGACGTCGACGTCGGTCGCCGACACGGACGGAGCGGCAACGTCGTCGACGCCACCTGCAGCGCAGCCGCTCGGACCGGTGTGCCACGACGCAACCGCGGCCGCGTCGATGCGCGTCAACGGAACGACGACCTCGGCCGCGACGGAGTACTTGATCCAGGCGGCCAAGGCCGTCGACAGCACCGGCACGCCGACGACGTGTCGGTTGAGCGTGCACGTCGGCGCGGTGGACGCGCTCGTCGGTGGTGCGTGGCAGTCGCTGCAGCCGATCGAGCTCGCCCACGACGCGCCGAACTTCGCGACGGCGGAGGTCGGCGCTGCCGGCGTCTCGTTCTTCGCAGTGACCGATTCGTGCACCGGTTCGCCGGTCGTGGCGACGATGCTGCGCATCACGATCGTCGACGAGATCGTCATCCTCGCCACGCCCGACACGGGATCCGTCGCGGTCGGCTGCGACGGCGCGTTGCGACCGTTCGCGATCTCGCGAGCCGGCACGTTCGTCGGCTACGGGTGATCGTGGTCAGGTGGTCGCGTTCGCGACCCGCCAGTCGTTGGCGGCGCCGCTGTTCACCCAGGCGGTGAGGCCGACCGAGTCGAGGGGCCGGCTGAGCAGGTAGCCCTGCACGGCGTGGCAGCCGAGACGGCGCAGCGCCTCCAGCTGCTCGACGGTCTCGACGCCCTCGCCGACGACCTGCAGACCGAGCGCGCCGGCCATGCCGACCACCGCGGCGACCACCGCGCGGTCTTCGATGTGGTGCTGCACGTCGATGACGAACGAGCGGTCGACCTTGATCGCCGAGAGCGGGAAGCGGCGGATGTAGGTCAGCGACGAGTAGCCCGTGCCGAAGTCGTCGAGGCTCAGCGACGCGCCCATCGCTCGGAGGTCGAGGAGCGTCGTCTCCGGCGAGACGCGGCCACCGCCGGGACGGCGCACGAGGGTGGCGTGCTCGGTGATCTCCACCACGAGCTGATCGGGCTTCACGGCATGGCGGGCCAGGATCACCGCGACGCGCGAGCACAGGTCCTTGTCGGCCAGCTGTCCGACGGAGAGGTTGACGCAGAGCTGCGTCGACGCGTCGATGCCGGTGCGGGCGAACAGCGCGCACGCCGAGTCGAGCACGAGATCGCCGAGGAGGAGGTCGAGGCCGGCGTCCTCCGAGAGGTCGAGGAAGTGCACCGGGTCGAGCGTGCCGAGATCGGGGTGGTACCAGCGAGCCAACGACTCGTACCCGGTGGTGCGGTTCGTGGCGATGTCGACGATCGGCTGGAGGTGGGCGACGACCTCGCCGCGCTGCATGCCGATCGCCAGGTCGTCGGCCAGCCGTCGACGCTGCGTCGCGGTCTGACGGCGTTCGGGCAACGAGCGCAGCACGCCTCGCCGCGCAGCCTTTGCTTCGTACATGGCGATGTCGGCGTCGGCCAGCAGGCCGGTGACGTTCGACTCGCTGTCGGCCACCGACAGACCGACGCTGGCGCTGATGCGCACGGGTCCGGCGGCGAGCTGGTACGGGTCGACGAGGGCGGCGTCGATGCGCTCGCACAGCAGCACGCCGTTGGCGCGGTCGGCGACACCGCGAGCGAGCACGACGAACTCGTCACCGCCCACGCGGGCGACGAGGTCGTTCGGTCGCACGACGCGCACGAGGCGTTCGCTCACCAACCGCAGCAGCTCGTCGCCGGCCTCGTGGCCGAGCAGGTCGTTGACCGGCTTGAAGCGGTCGAGGTCGACGAAGACGACGGCGGCCGGGTGGCGTTCGGCGACCACCTCGTGCAGCTCCTCGAGCAGCAACGTTCGGTTGGCCAGCCCGGTGAGCGCGTCGTGGGTGGCCAGGTGCTCCAGCTCGGCTCGGGCGCGGTAGAGGTCGCTGACGTCGTAGCCGGTGACGACGATGCCGGCAACGACGGGGTCGTCGAGGAGGTTGACGAACTCGAAGCGGATCGGGCGGGTCGCGCCGGCGACCGATCCGGCCGGCTCGGCCAGGCGCAGGTGCACCTCGCACGTGCCGCGGTCGCCCGGGTGTGAGCGCTCGATCGCGGAGATGACGAGGTCGGCCTGCGCGCGCACGACGAACGACGACAGCTCGCGACCGACGACCAACGTCGGGTCGTGACCGGTGAGGCGGGCGAAGGCGCCGTTGACGCTGGCGATGCGCCCCTGCTCGTCGATGAGCAACGTGATCGACGCGGCGTGCTGCACGACCTGTTGGAAGCGCGCCGTCTCGCCGGCGGCGACCTCCCACATGCGCCGTTGCGTGATGTCGCGAGCGACGCAGATCAGCCCGCCGACGCCGTCGGTCTCCAACGCGTCCGAGCCGATGACCTCCAGCCACTTCCACGAACCGTCGGAGCACTTGACGCGGACCTCGACGGGCGTGCCGCTGCGCTTGCCGCGCAGCACGTCGGTCGACGAGATGACGACGGCGATGTCGTCGGGGTGGACGACGTCGAGCGCGCTCCGGCCGAGCCACTCGTCGCGCTCCCAGCCGAGCACGATGCCGGCGGCAGCGTTGACGTAGCGCAGGCGGACCTCGGGGTCGATGACGAACACGACGTCCGGAAGGGCGTCCACGAGGACACCGAACTCAACTGCGTCTCCCGTCGGTTCAACCACCACGTCTCCTATCGGCAGATCGGGCTGGCCTCTCAAGGTGACGCTACCGTCGAGCACGTGGCCGACCTGGAGCGCGACTACTCTCCGAGCTCGGCGATCGGCGGATCGTGGGAGCCGTACTGGCGTCGCCACCGGGGGCAGTGCGGCGGCTCGAGCGACGCTTCCCTGGCAGGAGATCGAAGGCGGCACGTTGATCAGTGCAACTGCACCGGATGAGCGCGACGCGACACCGATGCTCGTCTTCGTCCACGGCGGCTACTGGCAAGAGGGCAGCGCCGCCGACTCGCTGTTCCTCGCCCCTGGGGTTCACCGCCACGGGTGGTCCTACGCGGCGGTCGAGTACTCACTCGCGCCGGCCGCGCGGGTGGCGACGATGGTCGACGAGGTACGTGCTGCGGTGGGCCGGCTCGCTGCGCTGTCACACGCGGGCATCGTGCTCGTCGGGCACTCCGCCGGCGCCCAGCTGTCGGCGATGGCGGCCGTGGCGCGGGCCGTTCCCGCAGTGCGGCGCGTCGTGCTCGTCAGTGGGGTCTACGAGCTGGAGCCGTTGACGCACACGACGATCGACGACGCACTGCAGTTCACCGATGACGACCTCGCCGTGCTGAGCCCGATGCGCCTCGATGCGCCGACGGAGGCCGAGTTGGTCGTCGTGTGGGGCGAGATCGAGCCGGCGGCGTTCGGCCGTCAGGGGCGCGAGTACGCCGAGCGGCTGCGTGAGCTCGGCCACGCGGTGACGTCGTTCGAGGTGCCCGGACGGAACCACTTCGACATCCTCTTCGACCTTGCCGATCCGAGCACGGAGCTCGGTGCGGTCACCCTGGCAGCGCTGCGGTGATCGCGGCCAACAGGTCGTCGTAGGTGTCGGTGGCGGGGAACTGCGGGAACTCGGCAGCGATGCTCGCCGGGGCGTGGAACCAGAACCCGGCGTGCGCTGCGCCGAGCATCGCCGCGTCGTTGTACGAGTCGCCGGCGGCGACGACGCGGTAGTTCAGCCCGCGCAGCGCGTTCACCGCGTGGCGCTTCTGGTCGCTCATCCGCAGGCGGTAGTCGACGATGCGATCGTCCTCGACCACGAGGCGGTGGCACAGCAGCGTCGGCATGCCGAGGTGGCGCATCAGTGGTGCGCCGAACTGCTCGAACGTGTCGCTGAGGATGATCACCTGGGTTCGCGACCGCAGCTCGTCGAGGAAGTCCCGTGCCCCGTCCATCGGCTCGAGTCCGGCGATCACGTCGGCGATGAGCGACATCGTCAGGCCGTGCTTGGCGAGGATCGACAGGCGACCCTTCATCAGCACGTCGTAGTCCGGCTCGTCGCGGGTGGTGCGGCGCAGCTCGGCGATGCCCGTGCGCTCGGCGACGGCGATCCAGATCTCGGGGACCAGCACACCCTCGAGATCCAGCGTCACGATCGTCTGTTGCGGGGGAGCGGCCTGGGTCACGGGCGCCTATTCTTCAACAACCACGTCAGGCAACGGTAACCAGGGGGCTCCACGATGCCGATCAGCACGATGCAGGACTATCCGCTCACGTTGCAGCCGCTGCTGCAGCACGGGCGCACCGTGCACGGCGCGAACAAGATCATCACGTTCACGGGCGACGGCTACGTCGAGTCGACCTTCGCCCAGGTGGCCGATCGCGCCGACCAGCTGGCGGCGGTGCTGACCAAGCTCGGCATCGGCGAGGGCGATCGCGTCGGCACGTTCCTCTGGAACAACCAGACCCACCTCGAGGCCTACCTGGCCATCCCGTGCATGGGCGCTGTGCTGCACACGTTGAACATCCGCCTGTTCCCCGAGCAGCTGGCGTTCGTGATCAACCACGCCGAGGACAAGGTGATCATCGTCGATGCGTCGATCGCCCCGTTGCTGGCGAAGGTGCGCGACCAGCTGACGACGGTCGAGCACATCATCGTCAAGGGCGCCGGCGACACGAGCGGGCTCGGAGAGACGCTCGACTACGAGGAGCTGCTCGCCGCCGAGGTGCCGGGCTTCGCCTACCCCGAGGTGGACGAACGGTCGGGCGCGGCCATGTGCTACACGAGCGGCACCACGGGCAACCCGAAGGGTGTGATGTACAGCCACCGCAGCACGTACATGCACTCGATGATGGTCACCTCCACCGCCAACATCGCGCTGGCCGAGACCGACCGCATGTTGGTGATTGTGCCGATGTTCCACGCCAACGCGTGGGGCACGCCCTACGCGGCGTGGATGATCGGCGCCGACCTCATCTTCCCGCAGCAGTTCCTGCAGGCTGCCCCCTTGACGAGGGTCATCGAGGAGCAGCGGCCGACGCTGACGGGAGCAGTGCCGACGGTGCTCAACGACATCCTTAACAACGCCAAGGACGCCGACCTGTCGTCGCTGCGCCTGGTGATGTGTGGCGGTTCGGCGGTGCCGAAGGCGCTGATCGAGGGCTACCGCAACACGTTCGACCTGCCGGTGGTGCAGGGCTGGGGCATGACCGAGACCAGCCCGGTGTGCGCCATCGGCCACCCGCCCAAGGACATGGCCGGGCTCGACGAGGCCACGTGGCGCGCACGCACCGGGCGGATCATGCCCGGCGTCGAACTGCGCATCACCGACGACATGGGCGAGGTGGTGCCGTGGGACGGCGAGTCGCTCGGCGAGATCGAGGTGCGCGGCTCCTGGATCACCGGCTCGTACTACAACGTCGACGATCCCGACCGGTTCCACGACGGATGGCTGCGCACCGGCGACGTCGCCTCGGTGTTCCCCAACGGTTACGTGCAGATCAGCGACCGGTCGAAGGACGTCATCAAGTCCGGTGGCGAGTGGGTCAGCTCGGTCGACCTGGAGAACACGTTGATGGGCCACCCCGACGTGCTGGAGGCGGCCGTCATCGGCGTGCCCGACGATCGCTGGGACGAGCGGCCGATGGCGTGCATCGTGCTCAAGCCGGGTTCGACGACGACGTCCGAGGAGCTGCGTTCGTGGCTGTCGGAGCGCACGGCGAAGTTCTGGTTGCCGGAGCGGTGGACGTTCATCACCGAGGTGCCCAAGACCAGCGTCGGCAAGTTCGACAAGAAGGTGCTGCGCGCACGCAACGCCGAGGGTCAGCTGGTCGTGGAGAAGATCGCCTGAGTCGGGTTCCGCTGGTCGAGCAGCTGCGCGCGCTCGGCGTGCAGCGCGGCCAGCCGGTGGGTGTGGCATGCGCGCCTGCCATGCCTGACGGTCGTGTCGGGGTTGCAGTCGGCGCCACGTCGCTCATCGCCGGTGTCGACGAGGTGGCCGATGCCGACGACGCGCTCCGTCCTCGATGGGTGATGTGGGGCGGCACCGCCGACGAGCTCGTGGCGGCGGGCGTCCGCGTCGCCACGTCGTGGGACCTGTTCGCCGCGCAGCGGGTCCTCGACGGCGGTTGGCGGCTGGACGCCGGTCGGGTGTGGGCCAGGCTGCACGGGCTGGATCAGGCAGCGGTGCCGGTCGAGGCGCCGGTCGACCTGTTCTCGTCGATGGAGGAGGTGGACGACAGCGACCCGGTCGACGAGTCGGGCCACCTGCGAGCCTCGTGGACTGCGGGCGGTTGGGCAGCGGACGATCGCATCGGCCGGTGGGCCGCGTTGGCGCTCGACTGCTTCGTCATCCAGATGGATCGGTTGCAGGCGGTCGGGGCTCGGGCTCCCGCGATGGCACGCTCCGAGTCGACGGCCGAGCTCCTGTGCGCCGAGCTGCGCGTCGACGGGTTACCCATCGATCGCGTCGTCGCCGAGCGGCTGATCGCATCGTTCGTCGGGCCGCGGCCGCGCACCGAGACGGAGGCGGACGTCGCTCGCGGCGAGCGCGACGCGCTGGTGATGCAGCACGCTCCGGCTGGGGTGCGCGCTGACCTGCGCAACCCGGCACAGGTCAAGTCGTTGCTGCGGAGCGTCGGCGTCGACCTGCCCGACACGCGGGCATGGCGGTTGGAGGCGATCACCGATCCGCCGCCGCTCGTATCGGCGTTGCTCGAGTGGCGCAAGGCCGAGCGGGTGGCGACCACCTTCGGCTACACGTGGCTCGACGAGCACCTCGGCGGGGACGGGAGGCTGCATGGCGACTGGTCGGCCAGCGATGGCGCAGCCGGGCGGATGACGGCGACCGCCGGGCTGCACAACATGCCGGCGTTCATGCGCGAGGCGGTGATCGCCGAGCCCGGCCACGTGTTCGTGCGCGCCGACCTCGGACAGATCGAGCCACGTGTGCTGGCCGCGGTGTCCGGCGACGCGACGCTTGCTGCGGCCACCGTGTCCGACGACCTGTACGCGCCGGTGGCCGAGCAGCTCGGCGTCGATCGGGCGACGGCGAAGGTGGCCGTGCTCGGGGCGATGTACGGGCAGACGACGGGGCACGGCGCGCAGGCGCTGCGTGGGCTGGAGCGTGCGTACCCGGTGGCGATGCAGTACCTGGCCGATGCCGACCTCGCCGGGCAGGTGGGACGCGAGCTGCGTACGTGGGGCGGTCGGTTGATCCGCATGGGCTCGACGAGCGTCGACGAGATGAGCGATCGCGACGCTCGGTCGCGTGCGGCGGCGCGAGGTCGCTACGGCCGAAACGCGATGGTCCAGGGTGCAGCGGCCGAGCTGTTCAAGGTGTGGGCCGTCACGATGCGTGCCCGCAGCGCGCCGATCGGTGCGCGCATCGTGCTCTGCCTCCACGACGAGCTGCTGATCCACGTTCCCGCCGACCACGGCGCGGCCGCCGCGGCGTTGCTCGTCGACTGCCTCGGCGAGGCCGCCCACCGTTGGGCCCCCAACAGCGGCGTGAGGTTCATCGCCGACGTCAGCGTCATCGAGCGCTGGTCCGACGCCAAGTGAGAACCAGATGGGTCATCTTTCGTGCTCACACCTTGAGCCCAAGCGGCATCGTGCCGCGCCCAGACATCCAAGTAGCGCTGCCGATCGCGGAGCAACCCGGTCGCTCGTAACTGGATGTCGGAAACGCGGCACAGCCGCGCGTCAGACATCCAGTTAGCCCTGCGCTGCTCCAGCGACGAAGAGGAGCGCGAACCAGAGCAGGCGGCGATTTCGCAGCCACTTCTTGCCGGGCGGCACGGTGTTCAACGCGTGCGGTGACGCGGCACCGAGCGCGTCGGCGAAGGCGACCAGATCGCCGGCTTGGCCGAGGCGGATGCGTCGCCCGTTGCTCGTTCGCGCGACGACCATGGGGAGACGCCACCGACTCGGTGCGATCTCGACGATGTTCACCGTGTCGATCACCTCGGTGGCGCGGAAGGGCGCTTCGACGGTGAGCCGGTCCTCGACCAGGGTGAGCCGCCGAGCGTTTCGAGCCCCGGCGTATGCCAACCCGCCCCATGCGGCGGCCCAGGGAACGAAGCCCCACGGCACGTCCTCGCCACCGGCGAGCGCAAGGGGGATGATGAACCCGAATCCGGGGAACACCAGCGCGGCAACGATGATGAGCACGCGCGCTCGACCGGGTCGGACCACTGGCCCGATCGAGATCGCGTCCACCGTCACCGCACGAAGCTAGATGGCGGCGGGGAGGCGGTCGGACTCGCGGTCGCGGAGGGCGGTGTTGACGCGTTGGCGCTCGAGGACCTGCTCCAACGTCTTCGCGGCCTGCGGGATCGGGTGCTCGCTGAAGAAGCTCTGCACGTCGGCCACCACCGGCGCGGCAGTGAGCAGCGTCACGGGGGTGATCATCCGCACGATCGTGTTCGTCGGGAACTTCTCGTTGGCCTCGTCCCAGCGCTGGCGCACGGCGGCCCACGCCATCGCCCCGTTGTCACGGTTGGCGATGCAGCGGCCGAGCAGGAACGGTGCGTTCTGGGTCTTCACCTCACCCGACCACGCCAGATCGATGGTGCGCTGGATCTGGTCGGCCGACGGGAAGTCGCCCAGCGCGTACAGGTAGCGCAGCTGCTCCTGCGGCGTCGTCGCGTTGCGGTACCCGGCGAGGTAGCGGTCGTACTCGGCGTCGGTGCCGACGGCGGCGACGGCGTTGGTCGCCGCGGAGATGAGCTCCGGGTGTGCATCGCCGGCTTCAAGGATCGCCCGGCAGCGTGCCTGCGCGTCCGCGTCGTTGCCGAGCACGGCGAGCATGCTGACGAGGAGGCCGCGCAGCTTCGCGGTGAGGTCGTCGTCGCCATCACGCGGCTCCCAACCGAGGTCCTTCAGCACCGGTCGCACGAGCGTCGCGACCCGGGTCTGGAACGCCGCGTACGACTCGCCCTCCAGCAGGCGACCGACGCCGCGCAGGCCGAGCGAGATCGCTTGCCACACGGCCAGGTCGCGCACGGCGCCGAAGCCCTCGACGAACGAGACGAAGTCGGCAGCGGCGAGGCGGCCGGCGATGACCGCGTTCCACGCATCATCGACGAGGTTGTAGCGATCGATGACGGTGAGCGACCTGAGCGCGTCGCCGACGAGACGCGAGCGCAGCGCGTCGTCGTAGCTGACGCGCACGAAGCCGTGCCCGCCGGCGTTGACGACGACCACCGCGTCGGCCGACGGCAGCTCGATGCGCTGCTCGGGCCCGTCGAGCAAGACCTTCGATTCGGTGCCGTCGATGCTCAGGTGCAGCGGCGTGACGAACAGCGTCGGATCGTCGGTGTCGCCGTAGGCGAACCGCTGCTGCGACAGGCGCAGCGTGGTGCCGTCGAGCTTCGCCGAGATCAGCGGGTAGCCAGGCTGCCAGATCCAGCTGTCCATCAGCTTGCGCACCGGCGCGCTGGGGTTGGCCTCTTCGATCGCGTCCCACAGATCGCTGGTCTCGGTGTTGGCGTACTCGTGCACCGAGAGGTAGTGACTGACACCGCGGCGGAACTCCTCGACGCCGAGGTACATCTCCAACATGCGCAGCAGCGAGCCGCCCTTCTGGTACGTCAGCACGTCGAACATGCCGTCGCAGTCCTCCGGCGCCTCGACGGGGAACTCGACGGATCGCGTGCTGGCCAGCGAGTCGGTCTCGAAGGCCATCGAGCGCTCGAGGCTGAACGTGGTCCAGCGCTGCCAATCCGGGCGGTAGGCGTCGCAGCAGGCGATCTCCATGAACGTGGCGAAGGCCTCGTTCAGCCAGATGCCGTTCCACCACTTCATCGTCACGAGGTCGCCGAACCACATGTGGGCGATCTCGTGGGCGACCACGTCGGCCAGCGTCTGCAGCTCGATCTGCGTCGCCGTCGCCGGGTCGGCCAGCAGCAGGTTCTCGCGGTAGGTGATGCAGCCCAGGTTCTCCATGGCGCCGGCGGCGAAGTCGGGCAGGGCGAGCATGTCGCACTTGTCGGTGGGGTAGGGGATGCCGTAGTAGTCCTGGTACCAGCGCAGCGAGTGGGCGCCGATGTCGAGCCCGAACGCGGTGAGGTGGCCCTTGCCGGGCACGTGGATGATGCGCACCGGGATGGTGCCGCCGCCGGTGCGGGCGACCTCGACCGGTGCGGTTGCCTCCAGCGGGCCGACGCAGAAGGCGACGAGGTACGTGCTCATCGGCATCGTCTCCTTGAACCGCACCGCCTGCTTGTGCGTGCCGTCGTGCGGCGAGCGCTGGATCTCCTCGCCGTTGGACACGGCCAGCAGCTCCGGCTCGACGATCAGGGTGACGTCGAAGACGGCCTTGAAGTCCGGCTCGTCCCAGCACGGGAAGGCGCGGCGGCAGTCGGTGGCCTGCATCTGCGAGGTGGCGATCACGCGCTCCTCGCCGGCCTCGTCGCGGTAGGTGCTGCGGTACCAGCCGCGCAGCTTGTCGTTCAGCGTGCCGCGGAACGTGATCGACAACGTGTACGTGCCGATCGCCAGCGGGGCGTCGACGATCAGCCGCTCGGTCTTCTCGTCGAGGCGGAACGACGCCTCGGCTCCATCCACCTGCACGCCGTCGATCGACAGCTCGATGGCGTTGAGCACCAGCTGCTGCACCGGTTCGTTGACGGCGACGGCGATGTCGACGTGGCCGTCGAACGACGCAGCGGCGAGGTCGGGCTCCAGCGTGAGGGTGTAGCGGGTGGGGTGGGCAGCGCGGGGCAGGCGGTACGGGTTCCCATCGGGACGGTTGGCGTCAGTCACCTGTTCGATCGTACGCGGGGCGGAGGCGGTAGCGTTGCCGCCCGTGCCGTCGCAGCCCAGATACGACGTCGTTGGCATCGGCAACGCACTCGTCGACGTCATCGCCCATGCCGGCGACGACTTCATCCACACCCACGAGCTGGTCAAGGGCTCGATGACCCTGGTCGACACCGACCGGGCGCTGCAGATCTACCAAGCGCTCGGCAGCGCGATCGAGATGAGCGGCGGTTCGGCAGCGAACACCGTGTGCGGCGTGGCGTCCTTCGGCGGCAGCGCGGCGTACATCGGCAAGGTCAGCGACGACGAGCTCGGTCAGGTGTTCGGCCACGACCTGCGCGCCGTCGGTGTGCGCTTCCGCCCGGGAAAGCCGGCCGACGGGGTGCCCACGGGTCGGTGCATCATCGTCGTCACGCCTGACGCGCAGCGCACGATGAACACCTTCCTCGGCGTCTCGTCACTGCTGCGTCCGAGCGACATCGACGCCGAGACCGTCGCCGCCGGCGCGGTGCTGTACATGGAGGGCTACCTCTACGACCGCGACGAGGCCAAGGCCGCGTTCCGCCACGCCGCCGAGATCGCCCACGCCAACGATCGTCTCGTCTCGCTGACGCTCAGCGATTCGTTCTGCGTCGACCGCCACCGCACCGACTTCCGTGCGCTCGTCACCGATGAGGTCGACATCCTGTTCGGCAACGAGGACGAGCTGCGCGCGCTGTACGAGGTGGCAACGTTGGACGAAGCGCTGGAGCTGGTTCGCCACGACTGCTCGCTCACCGTGATCACCACGGGCAAGGAGGGGTGCATCGTCGTCACCCCCGACGACATGGTGGCGGTGCCGGCCGAGGACGTCGAGCACGTGCTCGACACCACCGGCGCCGGCGACCTGTTCGCCGCCGGCTTCCTGTTCGGCTACACCCGTCAGCTGCCGTTGGCGGAGTGTGCCCGCCTCGGCGGTGTCGCCGCCGGCGAGGTCATCTCGCACGTCGGCCCCCGCCCACTGGTGGAGCTGCGCACCCTGCTCGGTGAGCGGGGCTGACATGAGCGTGCCGGCGTTCGGACCCGACGTCGAAGTGGCACGCGCGGCGGCCACGAGGTGGCTCGCCGCCGAGCCGGACGAAGACATGCGAGTCGAGCTGCAGGCGCTGCTCGATGGGCCCACCGACGAGCTCGTCGAGCGCTTCACGGGTCGCTTGCAGTTCGGCACCGCCGGCCTGCGCGCAGCGGTCGGCGCCGGACCGCAGCGGATGAACCGGTTGGTGGTGCAGCAGGCCGCTGCAGGGTTGGCCGACTACCTGCTTGCCCACGAACCGGAGGCGACGACCACTGGTGTGATCATCGGCTACGACGCGCGTCGCAAGAGCGACGCGTTCGCGTTGGACACGGCGCGGGTGTTCGCCGCTCGTGGGATGAAGGCGCGCATCCTCGACGGTGTCGTGCCGACGCCGGTGCTGGCGTGGAACATCACCGGTGTCGGCGCTTGCTCAGGCGTGATGGTGACGGCGTCGCACAACCCGCCGGCGGACAACGGCTACAAGGTCTACCTCGGTACCGGTTCGCAGATCGTGCCGCCGGCCGACGAGGAGATCGCCGCAGCGATCGACGCCATCGATCCGTGTGCGGTCGCGCTGGCCGAGCCCGACGATCCGCTGATCGAGTGGCTCGACGACACGCTCGTGCAGGCGTACGTCGACTCGATCCCGGCGGTGCGGTTGCGCACGTCGGTGAACCCGGTGCCGGTGGCGTACACGGCGATGCACGGCGTCGGCGGTGCCACGTTGCTGCGCGCGTTCGAAGCGGCCGACCTGCCGGCGCCGATCGTGGTCGCCGCGCAGCAACAACCCGACGGCACCTTCCCGACCGTGTCGTTCCCCAACCCGGAGGAGCCCGGCGCGCTCGACCTCCTGCTCGCGGTCGCGGCCGAGCACGACGTCGCGCTCGCCGTCGCCAACGACCCCGACGCCGATCGGCTCGGCGCGGCCATCCCGCAGCCGGGCGGCACGTGGCGCCGGCTCGGTGGCGACGAGATCGGCTGGCTCTTCGCCGACCACATCCTGCGCTTGACCACCCCGCCCGCCGGCACGACCGACAAGCGGCTGGTGATCACGACGCTCGTGTCGTCGTCGCTCCTGTTGAAGATGGCGGCCAAGCACGGCGTGCAGTTCGCCGAGACGTTCACCGGTTTCAAGTGGATCGGCCACACGGTGCTCCAGCACCCCGATCTCGACTTCGTCTTCGGCTACGAGCAGGCCCTCGGCTACCTCGTCTGCCAGCGCCCGCTGGACAAGGACGGGATGAGCGCAGCGGTCCTGTTCGCCGAGATCGCCGCGTGCATCGCCGCCGACGGCGAGACGATCCAGGGTCGCCTCGACGCCATCGCGGCCGAGTACGGCAAGCACATCCCCGCCGAGCAGTCGGTGCGCATGGACCCGGTGGATGGCAAGGCCGCGGTCGACCGCCTGAAGGCGTCGCCGCCCACCGAGCTGCTCGGCATGCCGGTCACGTCGATCGAGTGGTTCGACGAAGCCGGCCTCCTGCGCCTCCAGCTCGGCGACGCGCTGCGCGTGCAGGTGCGCCCCAGCGGCACCGAGCCCAAGGTCAAGCTCTACGGCGAAGGCATCAACACCGATCCCGCCCCCGCCGTCGCCGCACTGGCAGCGTTGCTCACGGGATGAACTCGGCGGCGGCGGCGGCGGCGGACGAGTTGCGGGCGGCCGGCACTCCGAGCACGACGTCCGACGACATCGCCGTCCTGGCGCGACACACTGACGTTCGCATTCGCTGTCTTTGCGCGGTGCACCCGCAGGCGACGGTCGACGTCGTTGCTTCACTCGCGGTGGACGATCACCCCTCGGTGCGCCGCGCGGTGGCGAGCCGGAGGGATCTCTCGGCCCAGGACCGGCAACGCCTGGCGCGAGATTCCGATCGAACCGTGCAGCGGCGCATCTTCCGCTCCGGCGCGCTCTCGATCGATGAGCTCCTCGCGCTCCTCGGTGGACCGTCAGGGCATCTTGCGTACCAACGCATCCGCGCCGAGCTCGACGACCCGGCCGTCACTCGTCGACTCCTCGCCGAGCCGCGCTGGGCAGCGCTCGCGGCAAGCGGCAGGATCGACGATTCGACGCTACGCGACTGCTTCGATGCGATGGTTCCGTGGGTGAGGTTGCAGGTGGCGCAACGAGCGACGTTGACCTCGCGATCGGTGCGCTGGTTGGCGCGAAACGCTGAACGCTCAGTCAGCGAGTCGATCGGGATGCGTGCTGACCTGGATGTGACGACGCGCCGTTGGATCGTTCGCCACGGTCATCCGTGGGCAGCCGCTGCTGTGCTGCGCTCGTCACAGGACGAGCGTTCGATCCTTCGCCGAGCGCGGCGGCGGCGATCCGTCATCGTCGTCCGCGAGCGCGCGCGACTCGAGCGCTCCGCGCTCCGCCGGCTCGTGTTGGCGAGAAGCGAACACTGGGACGTCCGGGTCGCGGTCGTGACGAACGCACGAACGTCGCCGCGGCTGCTGCGGCGGTTCAATGAACGCGGCACTTGGGCCATCCGCGACGCGATCGCCAATCGTCCCGACGTGGCATCCGTCGTCACATCGTCGGTCGGCTGGCACCCGGGAGCGCGTCTCACGCTGGCGACCAACCCGGCAACCCCGGCGAACGTGATCGCCGAGCTGCTCGCCGACGTCAACCCGTACGTTCGCGCGCAGGCGCGTGGACACGCTGCGGCGCCGGTAGGCGCGGTGCTCGAGGCTGCCGCCGATCCGCGCCGGCCGGCGTGGGAGCTGCGTCGGATCGCCGAGCACCCTGGTCTCGTCGACGCTGAACGCGATCGGATCCTGACGTGGCTCGCGTTGGGTGGCGCCGAGGGCGATGTGCACTTCGACCCGGTCTCGTGCACCGGCACACCCGGAGAGGTGGGTCAGCCACACGAGGATGCGTACCGGTACGAGTGCGATGTCGATGCACTGCTGTCGCCGCTGTGGCGAGCACGACGACACGTCGGCATCGCCCCGCAGCACGGGACCCTGCCCCGCGCGACCGTTGCAGCGATGGCACGCGATCCGCATCCCGAGGTTCGTGTCGTCGCCGCCGGCTTCTCGCCGAACGCGGATCTCGAGGACCTCGCCAACGACGCCGCGCCAGCGGTCAGCGCCCGTGCGACGACCACGCTGGCGCGCCCGGTGCGACGCTGGGATCCGATCGCGGTCTGGCGCGATTGGCGGCCGGTCGTCGGATGGTTGGCCCTGTGTGCGGCGAGCCTGACGATCCTCGGGCTCATCTGGTTGTCAGGCGATGACCCGCAGGGTCGGCAGCTGACGGCGAGCGGTGCTCCGAAGGCGAGCATCACGATGTCCTGGACGGCGCTCGCGGACGCTCCAGGGGACGATCCCGTCTGCTCATCGGCCACGGCCACCGTCTGGTACCGCGACGACGGCGTGCGCAGCGACGTGACCGTGAAGGCTCAGAGGGACGTCGTCGTCACTGCGACGATGGCCGCGCGCGATGGTGACCTGCTGACCGAATCGACGATCGTCGCAGCCGGGGAGATCTCGCGTCTCCACGCCATCGACGTCGGACAGCTGCAGATCTCGTACTCGCTGCCAGCGGCCGGGACGTTCGCACTGCATCGTGCGGCCACGGACGGCACGCTTTCGTACACGGGGACGTGCTGACGTGGCCATCGCCGACGACCTGCGCGACGCAGGCCTGCCATCGACATCCGAGCCGCGGATCAGCGAGCTGTCCGCACACGACGACGTACGCGTCCGCGTGCTCTGTGCGGCGCATCCCGCAGCGTCCGAGACAACGATCGCGAGGTTGGCGATCGACCGGGCGACTGCCGTTCGACGTCGGCTGGCGCACCGGCCCGCACTACCGACCGACGTGGTCGACGTGCTGCTCCGTGATGACGACCTGAAGGTGCGGCGGGGGATCCTCGCTCGCAACGAGATCACAATCGAGCAACTGGTCGCCGCGGTGCGCCTCGGGCAGTGGGATCCGAGGGTCGCGGAGGCGATCACCGCTCGCTTGCAGGATCCAGCAGTAGCCGCCCGGGTGATCGAGGATGAGCAGCTGCGCTTCTTCGCCGCCAGCGGAGCGTTCGACGACGCGACGATCCGGTCGCGATTCACGCAGTGGCCGCTGAACATCCAAGCCGCGGTCGCCGGCAGGGCAAGCCTGAGCCAACGCAGCATCCGCCGGATCGCTCGATCGAAGGACCGCAACGTTGCACAGGCCATCATGCGCCGCGCCGACGTGTCGCCGACGACGACGTGCGCCGTCATGGTGCGCGGGTCCGCATGGGCTGCGGCTGAAGCGCTGCGCCGACCCGACGCGTCTCGATGGTTGTTGCGTCTCAGCCGAGTCCGACACGCGCACGCAGTCGATCGCGAGCGCGCCCGCGTCGAGACGTACCGGATCGGCCGCTGGCTGCTCAGCCGTCACCGTGGATGGGATGTGCGCGCCGCGGTGGCGTCCAACCCTCGTTCCCGCTGGGTGCTGCGAAAGCTCGTCAGGGACGACTCGTGGGCGGTGTTGGATGCGATGGCACATCGAGACGACCTTCCCGATCGTCTGATCAGGCGGATGGGAGGGCATGCCGCAGTCCGGCTGACCTTCGCCGACAACCCGGCCACACCGGAGCACTTCGTGCGTGCCTTGTTGCAGGACTTCAATCCGTACGTGCGCGGTCAGGCTCGCGGCAATCCCAACGCTCCGCTCGATCTGGTTCGTGCGAGTGCCGCGGATCCATCACTGACGGCGTGGGAGCTGCGCAGGATCACCGAGCATCCCGGCCTCGATGACGAGACACGTGATCGTGTGCTGACGTGGCTCGCGCTCGGTGGCGGTGTCGGCGACGTCAGCTTCGACCCGGTCACCTGCCGAGGCACACCCGGGGCGATCGGCGCGTCCCACGACCAGGCGTACGCGGACGAAGCGAGCATTTCCGAGCTCCATTCGCCGCTGTGGCGGTCTCGCGCAGCCTACGGGTCGGGGCAAACGACCCTCTCGCAGGACGATCTGCGGGCGATGAGTCGCGACGCCGCACCAGCGGTCCGAGCAGTCGCGGCGAACTACTCGCCACACGGCGGCCTGCACGTGCTCCAGTACGACGAGCAGCCGTTCGTCGCCGCTCGTGCCGCTCGGAGCATGGCTGGCCCATCGATGCAGCGGCAGAAGCGGTCGAACCGCAAGGTGATCCTCCGCCGGCTCGGGTGGTTCGGCGTCGCGTCCGTCCTGATCTTCGCCGTGAACAGGTTGAACGATCCGAACGATTCGTCCTCGTCGCCGCCCATCGGCGCAGGCCTCAACCAGCAGATCGTCGTGCGGTGGCAGGCAGTCGATCTGCCCACTGACGCGCCGCTGTGCGTCAGGAACGGTGTATCGGTGTGGGCGAGCCCGATGCAGGTCGGCGTCCGCGTGACCCTGCTGGCCGACACGACCTCGACGTTCATGGCGCAGGCGCATGCCAACAACACGGCCGGGGAACGGCTCGAGCAAGAGGTCGTCGCTGGCAAGCCGACGGCGCTGCTCGCTGTGTTCCCCGGCGAGGGCTCCGTAACCTTCGTCTCCAACAGCCTGTCACAACGACTCGTCATCGAGCGCACGTCCGGTGCGACACCAACCATCACACTGCAAGGACCCTGTTGACGTGAGCACCACCCTCTCCGCACTGGCGCTTGCGCTCGGTGCCGAAGTTCCCACCGTCGTCTGGGGCGGCCCCGGCACGGGCAAGACGACCGCGATCCGCGACCTCGCCGCGGAGTCGAAGATCACCTGCGAAGTCGTCATCGCCAGCATCCGCGAACCCTCCGACTTCGCCGGCCTCCCGGTCGTCAGCGGTGACGGCACCGTGCGCTTCGCTCCGCCGGTGTGGGCACAGCGGCTGAAGGAGGCCGAGCGCGGGCTGCTCTTCCTGGACGAGCTGTCGACCGCGCCACCCGCTGTGCAGGCGGCGCTCCTGCGCGTCGTGCTCGAACGAACGGTCGGCGATCTCGAGCTGCCGCCCGGCATCGTGATCGTCGCCGCAGCCAACCCGCCCGAGCAGGCCGCCGACGGCTGGGACCTTGCCGCGCCGCTGGCAAATCGGTTCTGCCACCTCGAGTGGACCGTCACCGCGCGCTCGTGGGCGGATGGCATCGTCGGCGGGTTCGAGCGAACAACGATCCCCACGTTCGACGGACGATCGCTCGATGCTGCCTCCTTGCGTCATCGGTCGCGCATCGCCGGTTTTCTGACCGCTCGGTCAGCTCTGCTCTCCGCCCCGCCGACCGATGCGGCGCAGGGAGGCCGGGCGTGGCCGTCGCCGCGCTCCTGGACGACTGCGGCGCGCCTCGTCGCAGCCGCCGAACTGGTCGACGCTCCGAGGGCGGTCGTCACGGCGCTGCTCGCCGGGTCCGTCGGGCCAGCCGCGGCGCTCGAGTACCTGGCTTGGAGCGACGACGCGAGCTTGCCGGATGCTGAGGCAGCACTCGCTGACCCGTCGTCGTTCGTGCTGCCCGAGCGTGGCGACCGTGCCTACGCCGCGTTGTCAGCGTTGATCGCTGCAGTCCGCTCGGATCCCACGCCCGCGCGCTGGTCTGCAGCGTGGACGGCGATCGCCGCTGGGGTGAGCGCCGGTCAGACCGACCTCGCCGTGGCGGTGATGCGTCCGCTGATCGAGCTCCGACCGGACGGAGCGATGCCGCCGGCCGACGCACTGTCTGTGGTCACTCCCGTTCTTCGCGAGGCAGGGTTGCTGGACCGGATGGCCGCACGGCGTGGATGATGCTGGGGATGCACCAGGCGCGACGGAAGTGCCGGTCCGCTACGACGAGACCAAGCTCGCCGCTGCTCGCCTGAACGCAGCGTCGCTCCAACCGTTCCTCGCCTCCGCGCTCTACGCGTTGCAGCCGTGCCAGGCGCCTGGGCTCGGCACGTTCGGCGTCGACGAGCGGTGGCGTCTGTACGTCGACCCCGAGCCGCTGTTGTCGTGGAGCGTTGATGAGGTCGCCGGCGTGCTCTTGCACGAGGTGGGCCATGTTGTTCGCGCACACGCGGCGCGAGCGAAGGCAGCGTTCGTCGATGGCACGAGCTCGACGCGTTGGAACATCGCCGGCGACGCCGAGATCAACGACGACCTACTGCGTGACGGCGCCAAGCTGCCCGGAAAGCCTGTGACGCCACGGGCGCTGTCGCTGCCGGCCGGCAAGGTCGCCGAGTACTACTTCCTCCGGCTCGAAGGCCGCGTCCTGGAGCCGCATGCCGACTGTGGTGCGGGGGCACACGGCGTGGATCGCGAGGCGGAGATTGCCGGGAGGGTGATCGGCCGTCTCCCGATCGGCGTCGACGAGCTCGAAGGCGAGCTCATCCGTCGCAAGGTGGCGCTGGCGGTGCTGAGCGGCCGCAACGCCGGTCACGGACACGGCGGATGGTCGCGGTGGGCCGAAGCGTTCGCCGTACCAGTTGTCTCCTGGCGAAGGCTGCTCGCCAGCCAGCTCCGAGGAGCGGTGTCGGCATCCGTCGCAGGCAACAGCGACTACCGGTACGCGAGACCGTCACGCCGGCAGGTTCCCGGTGTGGTGTTGCCCGGCCTCGTGCGTCCGATCCCGACGATCGGGGTGGTCATCGACACGTCCGCGTCGGTCGGCGATCGTCTGCTCGCCGCAGCGTGGACCGAGGTGCTGGCGATGCTGCAAGCGGTCGGCGTGCGCCGGGAACGGGTCGTCGTGTGGTCGACCGACGTCGTCGCGACGCGCCTCGATGGCCGGCTGGGCCGGCGAGTGGCGTTGACGGGCGGCGGCGGCACGGACATGTCCGCCGGGATCGCCGCGGCAGCGCGCGCCCGGCCTCGCCCTGATGTCATCGTGGTCCTCACCGATGGCGAGACACCATGGCCTGCTGTGGCACCCGCGCAACCGGTGATCGTCGGGATGTTGCTCGATGGCGTCCATGATCCGGGCCCGGTGCCGCCGTGGGCTCGGCGTGTCGACATCCCCACGGACAGCGTCGAGGCGACCGCGTTCGCCGAGCTACGGTGACCTCACTCGCCGTCAACGTCGACGCGAGGAAGCGTCGAGGGGGATCCATGCCCAAGTTCAGCAGGCACGGTTTTGGTCGGATGGCGGCGGTGGCCGCAGTGCTGACGGCGGTGCCCGTCGTCGCTCCGGTGCTCACGGGTGCGGTGCACGCCGATGGGCCCGGTGTCGGTGCGCCGTGGGTGGTCAGCCTCGGCGACTCGTACATCTCGGGTGAGGCCGGCCGTTGGGCCGGCAACAGCAACAGCAGCTCGGGCAGCGTCGACGCCGGCGGGTCGGCGGCGTACTACGACAACGCCACGCACACCGCCGAGGCGATCAACCGCTGCCACCGCAGCACCGCCGCCGAGATCAACATCGGTGGCGGCGTCAACGCACTGAACCTCGCCTGCAGCGGCGCCCGCACGTCGACGTTCACGAGCAGCGACGGCTACTTCAAGCCGGGCATCGACTTCTACAGCTCCGGCGCGAACAAGGGTCAGGCGCTGTCGCTGCAGGAGTTCGCCGCCACACACAACGTGAAGATGGTGCAGCTGTCCATCGGCGGCAACAACTTCAACTTTGCCGACATCGTGCAGACCTGCGTCACCGACTGGCTGCTCTCGCCGTCGTGGTGGCCGAACTACTGCAACGACGACAGCTCGGTGAAGGCCAACTTCACTGCGGCCAACGTGACCGCGCAGACGAACGCGATCGTCGCCGCGATCAACAACATCAAGACGGCGATGGCCAACGCCGGGTACGCGCCCGGCCAGTACACGATCGTCAGCCAGACCTACCCGTCGCCGATCCCCAAGGGTTCGGGCTTCCGCTACGGCCAGTCGGGCTACACGCGCATGAGCACCGGCGGCTGCGGCTTCTGGAACGCCGACGCGGATTGGGCCAACGACACCGCGCTGGTGAAGATCAACGGTGCGGTGAAGAGCGCCGCGGCAGCGACCGGGTCGAAGGTGATGGACATCGCCGGCGCGTTCAACGGCAGGCGCCTGTGCGAGACCGGCGTGAACCTGATGGAGAACAGCGGCAAGGCCAACTGGACCGTCGCCGGCGCATCCGACGCCACCGAGTGGATCGCCCAGATCCGCACGATCAGCACCGTGTTCGGGCCCTACTACGTCCAGGAGAGCCTGCACCCGAACTACTGGGGCGAGCTGGCGCTGCGCAACTGCGTCCGCCAGGCCTACAACGGCGGCACGCCGAAGAGCGGCGTGTGCACCCACGGCACGGGCCTCAACGCCAGCGGCGAACCCAACATGACCCTCGCCTGACCCCATGGACGCGACACTGACGACATCTCGCTCATCTCGCGCCCATGGATCCGCGCCCGACTCGAATGGGCGCGAGATCGACGTCATCTCGCTAGTTCCGCGCCCATGAGCGGATTGGCCGAGCGGTTGGGGCTGGAGCCGGGAGCGCGGGCGCTGGTCGTCAACTGCGACGACTTCGGCGCGCTGCACGCGATCAACGATGCGGTGGATGAGTGCCTGAACGAGGGTGCGGCCACCGGAGCGACGTTGATGGTGCCGTGCCCGTGGGCCGCTGACGCAGCCTCGCGTGTGCGGCCGGGTCAGAGCATCGGTGTGCACCTCACCGTCACCAGCGAGTGGACCGGCTACCGATGGGGCCCGCTCACCGATGCTCCTTCCCTTCGCGCCGCCGATGGCCGGATGCACCGAACGAGCGAGGCGGTGCACGAGGCCGTGCGCGCCGCAGGTGCACGCGGGCTGGCCGAACTTCGCGCCGAGCTCACCGCACAGGTCGATCAGGCGCTCGCGTGGGGCATCGACGTGACCCATCTCGACGCCCACATGGGCGCGGTCCAACTCGACCGCGAGTTCTTCGGCATCGCGCTCGAACTGGCCGTGGCGCACGATCTGCCGATGCGCATGGTCGGTGCGTCGGGCGACGCGAAGCTCGGCTTCGGCTCCCGCCGCGAAGCCACGGAGGCCGGTGTGCTCTTCCCGGACACGCTGGTGCCGACCTACCTCGGCGCGCGTGAGGTGATCGAGCGCTACGTGCGGTCGCTTCGCCCCGGTGTCACCGAGGTGATGCTGCATCCCTCGCACGACTCAAGCGAGCTGCGCGCTGCGTTCGACGACGCCGACGAGCGTGTCGCCAACTGGCGCTTCCTCGTCGAGCCCGGCGGCCTCGGCGACCTGTGCGCCGAGCACGGTGTGACCATGGTCAGCTACCGCCAGCTCCGCGACGCCCAACGGGCCTGACGCCACCTTTGGACACCAATCGTTGCGGCTTCCGAGACGGATTCGCCCCAGAGCCGTCAGCAGAACGCCTGGAACACGCCGAACCCGGTGATCGAGCCGTCTTCCGACGAGATCGATCGTCCACTGGACATGGACGAGTCGGACGCGAGTGTGCTCAGTGACACGCCGGCTGCGTCGGGCTGGCTGGTCGTGAGCGGACCGAAGACCGTCGCCGCCGACGACAACGCCAGCTTCGTCTGCACGTTGTTGATCAACCGGAACGACGGCGGCGACGTGACGGCGTTCGGTTCACGACGACCGGCCGGAATGGCCGCGTCGTCGCCGAGCGCCCAGCTCCACAGCGTCTCCTGCGGTGTGCCGTTCGGATCGTTGGACATGAACCAGGCGACGGAGAGGTCGCCCCAGTGGATCACCCGCTCGGTCCGCCCGCCCATGCAGTCCTCACCACCATCGGGCGACGCGATCGTCTCCGTGGTGAACCACCCGCTGTCCTCGGTGGGTTCGCCGTAGAAGGTCGAGACCGCGGCGGCGACCACGTCGACGCGGTGGAAACCGATGCCGTAGCCGGCGACCGTGCCGAGATCGAACCGCAACGGTGATGCCGCCGGGAACTGAGCGATCTGCAAGCCGGTCGCCGTGACCCGCGCGAAGTAGGCGATGCCGACGTCGACACCGATGTAGTCCCAATCGCCGAGGCGGTACGCGGTTGCCGCGCCCTCGGCGGGCAGGAAGGCGACGAACTCGCCCTCCTCGGTCGCGCTCGTGTACGAGCGGAAGAACGCGCCGCCGCCGACGTCCTCTGCCTCGGGCGTGTCGAGGAGTGGCGGATGAGCGTCGTCGACCTGCACCTCGACCGTCCACGACTGGCCCGTGCCGACGGGGTCCTGCCGGCTGATGGTCCACTCGCTGCCGGCGACCCCCGGTTGCGGCTGCGTAGCCATCACCCGAGGATCGCTCGAGAAGCGTCCTGCGCCCGGCGCGGCGAGCACGGTGACACCGCCCAGCTCGACGCCCGAGTCGCCCAACCGGAACTCGGTGTCACCGACCGCCTCCACGTCGACGCGATCGACCTCGACGGCCAGCCGGTCGCGGTTCGGCTGGTCGAGGCCGATCTGCGGCAACGTGAAGACCCGCACGTCGACCGCTGCCTCGTTGGCGATCGACGAGGCGACGTACAGCCGGCGGTCGTTCCCGCCGGCCGCCCACCAGACGCTCCGCCCGGCGAGTCCCGGCAGTTCGATCACGTACCGATCGCCGAAGAGGAGGACTGCCCGGCCGGTCATCAGATCGTTCGTGCCGAGCTCGATGACGACCAGCGAGTCGCCGAGCAGCGCCACCGGATCGGAGAAGTTCGTGTGCGCGATGAGGTCGGTCGGTTCAGGACCGAACGGCATCGTCGCGATCAGCTCCGGCTCGAGCATCGGTCCGCCCGTCGCCGGCACGACGAGGTCCGCAGCAGACGAAGGCTGGTCGTCGTGCCGGTGAGCCACGTACACCGTTCCGTCGGCGGTCGTGAGCTCGAGCTTCGCGCCGGCTTCGATCGATCGAACGGCGATCGATTCGTCGCGCCAGAACGGCACCACCCCGCGGCCGACCTTGTCCGTGCACAGCACGGTCGAGACGAGCCAGTCGCCGCCCGGCGCCTCGAGGGTCCCGTTGCTGAAGTTGGTGACCGGATCCAGTGCTTCGTACGTGTTGCAGCCGTCGAACCCGATGAGGATCCCCTCGCCGTCGAGCTGGAACCACGCCTCGATGTCGGCGTCGATCGGCACCCCATCGATGGTCTCGATGTCCCAGCGCGGCCCCACCATCGGCGAGTCCGCATCGAACGGACCGACCGGATGACGGCGGGCGAGGTACACGAGGCCTTGCTCATCGGTGAGCTGCACGGTGTCGGCGTCGCCGATGAATCCGACGGACAATGCCGTTCCGGGTTCGAACGGAACGATGCCGGCGGTAGGGCATTCACCGCTGACGTTGATGGCGCCGTCCGGCACGAAGAGCTTCGACTCGATCAGCCGCAAAGGAGCGTTTCCGTCGATGGCGTAGGTGCCGCAGCCGTCGGATCCAGTGAGATGACCGGCGTCATCGAGGCGGAAGTAGGGCTGGTCTTCGAGGTTGGTCTGCGGTGCATCGACAGACACGAGGTCCCAGCGAGTGTCGAACAGCAGCGCTTCGGTCACAGCCAGCCCGCCATCGGGGACGATCGACGGCTCGGTGATCGCCGGCGTCTTGATCGAGTGGTCGTCGTCGCGGGTCACGGCGACGAACGTGCCCGCCGCGACCGCGGCCGCCGCTCCTGCCCACAGCGCGACACGTACTCGACGGCGCCGCCGAGGTGCGGCACCGGCCGCAGCCCCCGACCACTCGGCGTCCAGCGCGCTGCGCAGCTCGGCCTCGAAGCCGGCACGGGGCTCCAGCTCGGTGCCGGCGTGTTCGTCGATCCAGGTCTCAGGCATCTCGCACCTCGGCATCTCGCAATCGCGCCCGGGCGCGCACCAACAGGCTCTCGGTCGCTCGCACCGACAGGTCGAGCGCAGCGGCCACCTCGGCCACTGGCAGGTCGTCGACGTAGCGCAGCACCAACGCCGCGCGATCACGGGCCGGCAACGACGCCAGCCCGGCGATCGACACCGGCTCGCTCGGCGGCGGTGAGTCGGCAGGTGCGGGCACCAGCTCCAACCGGCGCTGCTCGCGACCCTCGCCGCGCAGGCGATCGAGGAAGCGGTGGCGCAGCGACGTGACGAGGTAGCCGATCGTCAGCTCGTCGAGCGCACCAGCCTTCGCCCGGCGCAGCAACGCCAGATACGTGTCCTGCACCAGATCTTCCGCGGTGCCGCGATCGGAACCGCACAGGCGTCCGGCGTAGCGGTACGCCTCGGTGAACGTGTCGTCGTAGAAGCGCACGAAGCCGACGCGGTCACCAACTCGCCACGTCCGCTCGCGTTCCGCCTCCACGACTCGTTCAACGCCGCTCGAACGGCAAACCCGTCACGAGATCTGGGACGGTTCCGTGACGCTTTCCGACACGGAACCGTCCGAGATCGGCGATGGGCACGTCAGCTCGATGCGGGGGAGCCGAACTGGCGATCGCCGGCGTCGCCCAGGCCGGGGACGATGAACGCCTGATCGTTGAGCCGCTCGTCAACGGCAGCGGTGTACACGACGAGGTCGAGCCCAGCGGCTTCCAACGTGGCGATGCCCTCCGGCGCGGCGAGCACGCAGACGACGATGATCGTGCCGGTGGCGCCGCGCTCGAGCAGCAACTGGCACGTGTGCGCCAACGATCCGCCCGTGGCCAGCATCGGGTCGAGCACGATGATCTGTCGGCCGGCGAGGTTCTCCGGCAGCTTGTTGACGTACGGCTTGGGCTGGAACGTCTCCTCGTCGCGCGACACGCCGATGAACCCGACGTCGGCGTTCGGCAGCAGCTCCTGCGCGGCGTGCACGAAGCCGAGCCCGGCGCGCAGCACCGGCACGACGACCGGCTGCGTGGTCAGCGCGCGACCGTCGGTCTCGACCAGCGGAGTGGTCACCCGCACGGCGTGCGTCTTCAGGCCCCGAGTCGCCTCGGCGATCAGCAGCGTGCCGATGCGCTCCAGCTCCTGGCGGAACAGCGCGTTCGGCGTGTTCTTGTCACGGACACGCGTCAGCGAGTCGGCGATGAGCGGATGGTCGACCAGGTGGACGTGTACTGCCATGGGGCCCGAGTCTGCCAGACCCGGCGCGCCGAGCAGCCAGGCGTCAGGCGAGGCCGACGGTCTGCTCCGCCTTGGCCAGTGCGTAGCGCGGCTTGACGATGCCGTCGATGATCCGCAGCCGCTCGGGGAACGGCGCGAACGCACTCTTCATCGCGTTCACCGTCAGCCACTGGAAGTCGTCGAGGCCCCAGCCGAACGCCGACTCGAGCTGCTCGAACTCGTGGGTCATCGACGTCGCGCTCATCAGCCGGTTGTCGGTGTTGACCGTGACGCGGAAGCGCAGGCGGCGCAGCATCCCGATCGGGTGCTCGGCGATCGATGCGCACACGCCGGTGCCGACGTTCGACGTCGGGCACAGCTCCAGCGGGATGCGCCGATCGCGGATGAACGCAGCCAGCCGGCCGAGCTGCTCCTCGCCCGGATCGCCGGTGATGTCGTCAACGATGCGCACGCCATGACCCAAGCGCTCGGCACCGCAGAACTGCACGGCCTCCCAGATGCTCGGCAACCCGAACGCCTCGCCGGCGTGGATGGTGGTGTGGAAGTTCTCGCGCTGCACGTAGTTGAAGGCGTCGAGGTGACGGGTGGGCGGGTACCCCGCCTCCGCGCCAGCGATGTCGAAGCCGACCACGCCACGATCGCGCCAGCGCACCGCCAGCTCGGCGATCTCCAGGCTGCGTGCGGCCGTTCGCATCGCCGAGCAGATCGCGTAGATCGTCAGGTCGGTGCCCTTCGAGCCGCTGGCGAAGCCATCGACCACCGCCTGCATCACCTCGTCCACGGTGAGCCCGAGCTCGGTGCTCAGCTCCGGAGCGAAGCGCACCTCGGCGTAGATCACGCCGTCGGCGGCGAGGTCGACGGCGCACTCGTGGGCGACGCGCTCGATCGCATCCTTGTGCTGCATCACGCCGACCGTGTGGGCGAACGTCTCCAGGTAGAGCACCAGGTCGTTGCGCTTGGCGCCGCGGTTGAACCACAGTGCCAGCTCACCCGGGTCGTACGTCGGCAGGTGCGTGTAGGAGTACTCCTGAGCCAGCTCGACCACCGACTGCGGGCGCAACCCGCCATCGAGGTGGTCGTGCAGCAGCGCCTTGGGGAGGTGTCGGAGGTCCATCGGCCGGTCAGCGTAGGCGCTCGCCGGCAGGTTCGTGACTGGCCGTATCGTGACGGGCCATGGAGCGAAGCGACTCAACCAGCAACTTGACGGTGCTCGGCCAGACGGTGCGCCACGCCATCGATCACGTCGAGGTCTTTCCGGCGCCGCCACACGTCACCACGGTGCGCTTCACCACCGACGAGCTGTCGTCGATGTGCCCGGTCACGCAGCAGCCCGATCTCGCCCACGTCGTCATCGAGTACGAACCCGACGCGTGGTGCATCGAGTCGAAGAGCCTCAAGCTCTACCTGTGGGGCTTCCGCGACCGCGCCGTCTTCGCCGAAGCGCTCGCCGCCGAGATCGCCGGCGAGGTGATGGCCACAGCCAAGCCCAAGCACGTCCGGGTCGCGCTCACCCAACGCCCCCGCGGTGGCATCGAAGTCCACGCCGAAGCGCAGCTGCCGTAACTGGATGTCTGTCAGCTCGACATTCGAGCCGACAGACATCCAGTTCGGTCAGTGGGCTTCGCCCGGGCGGTAGGGCACACCGGCCATGGCCGGCGGACGGAGGCGCTGGCTGGAGGTTGCCAGCACGATCAGCGTCCCGAGGTACGGCGCCGAGGTGGTGAGCGAGCTGGGAACCTTGTCCACCGTGATGTACGCGAGCAGGAAGAGGCCGCCGACGATCACCGCGGTCGCGACTGACACGAGCTTGCGCTGATAGATCGAATAGATCAGCAGCAGGCCGGCGATGAACGACACGTACAGGAAGATGCCGATCAGGCTGTTGTTGCCGGCAACCAGCTGCAGCGCGTCGAGGTAGCCGAACAAGGCCGCCCCACCGAGCACGCCGGCCGGCCGCCAGTTGCCGAAGATCATCGTCGCCAGACCGATGAACCCGCGGCTGCCGGTCTGACCCTGGCGGTAGTACGACGACGAGACGACCGACAGGTACGCGCCGCCGAGACCGGCAAACCCGCCGCTGATCGCCAGCGATGCGTAGCGCACGCGATTGACCTTCACGCCGAGGCTCTCGGCCGCCGTCGGAGCTTCACCGGACGACCGTAGGCGCAGACCGAAGCGGGTGCGCCACAGCACGAACGACGTGACGGCCACCAGTGCGAGGGCGAACACCGACCCGACGGACACGTCTCTGAGCAGCCCGTGGAGGATCCCAGCCGCATCCCCGATCAGGAACCATCGATGTCGCTGCCCCAACCAACCGAGGACGTCGGGACTCTTCCATCCGAACAGGTCGCCACCGGCGAGGATCGGCACGCTGAACTTCGGCAGCGTCGCGCTCTGCTGCGGCGACTGGCTGATGCCGCCACCCTTGCCGACGAAGAAGATCTGCGACAGGTAGCGCGTGGCACCGAAGGCCAACTGGTTGAGGGCCACGCCGGAGATGACGTGATTCACGTTGAACCGCACGGTCGCGATCGAGTGGATGAGTCCACCAAGCGCGCCACCGAGGATGCCGAACACGATGCCGACCCACGGGTTGAAGCGCCATGCACCGTACGCGCCGAACCAGCTGCCGAGGATCATCATCCCCTCGATGCCGATGTTCAGCACGCCGACGCGTTCGGCCCAGATGCCGGCGAGGCCGGCGAGCATGATCGGGATGGTCAGCCGCAGCGTGGTGCCCGCAGTGCCCGACGACGTGAGGTTGCCGGCGTCGCCGACGACGCGCGCGATGCACAGCAGCACGAACAACGCGAACGCGATGACGAGCATCCGAGTCGAACCTGGTTGCGAGATCGCGGTGAGCCACGCCGGTCGCTCGGGCTTGTCGCGGAACGTGGGTTCGAAGCCGAGCTCGGTCGTCGGCGCGCTCATGCCGCAGCCCCAGCCAGCTGGAGCCGACCCGCTGCCTTGGTGGCAGTTCGTTTGTTGAGCCAGCGCGCCGTGGCCTCGTTGACGATGACGACGGTCAGCAGGATGATGGCCTGCATCACCTCCACGATCGAGCTCGGGATCTTGGCGATCTGCAGCGGGCTGGACGTCATGTCGAGGAACCCGTAGAGCAAGGCACCGGCGACGATTCCCACCGGGTGCAGCCGGCCCAGCAGCGCCACGGCGATGCCGGCAAAGCCGAGCTCGACGGGCGTGTTGGCTTGGATGTAGGCGTGCTGCTCACCGAGGAGCGCGGGCAACGCCACGAGCCCGGCCACAGCACCGGACAGCAGCATGGCGATGACGATCATCTTCTTCGACCCGATGCCGGCGGTGGTGGCAGCACCGGCATTGAGACCGGATGCGCGCAGGTGGAAGCCGAACCGCGTCTTGAACACGAGCACCCAGTAGAGCCCGACGAACGCGACGGCGATGAAGACGAACCCGGTCAGGCCCTTGGTCACCTCGGGCATCCACGCCGTCGTGGGCAGCAGCTTCGTCTTCACGTTGAGGCTGTCGCCGCCGCCCTGCTTGAAGTACTCGTCGAACAGGAACGCGGTGACGCCCGTGGCGATGAAGTTGAGCATGATCGTGGCGATCACCTCGTTCACGCTGCGTGTCACCTTGAGGATCGCTGGGATGGCGGCCCACGCAGCACCGGCCGCCATCGCCACGAGGATGATGAAGGCGATGTGGAACACCGAGGGCACCGAGATGTACGCGCCAGCGACGGCCGAGAACAACATGCCCATCTGCAGCTGACCGCCGACCCCGATGTTGAAGAGGTTCATCTTGAACCCGACGGCAACGGCGACAGCGGCGAGCATCAGCGGCGTGGCGCGATCGATCATCTCGAGCAACCGGGCCTGCTGTGCGGCGAGATCGAGCATCTCGCCGTACACCGTGAACGGGTTCTTGCCGGTGATGACGAGCAGGACACCACAGATCACGAAGGCCAAGAGCACGGCTGCGACCGAGCTCGCCGTCGTGTACAGCGAGCGCTCCAGACCCTCGCTGTTGGGTCGCGTCGGCATCAACTGCTTCATCGTCGAATTGACGTAGTCGTTGAGGTCCTGGTGCGGTTGAACGGGCGGTCGATCGGACATCACGCCACCTCCTGTCGTCCGCCGGTCATGTAGGTCCCGAGGAGCTCGGGTGTCGCCTTTGCTGGATCCAACTCGGCGGTGATCCGGCCCTCGTACATCACGAGGATCCGGTCGGACAGGCCGATGAGCTCCTCGAGATCGGCTGAGAGGAGCAGCACGCCGAGTCCGGCATCGCGCGCTCGTCGCAGCTCGCCCCAGATCGCGGCCTGCGCACCGACGTCGACGCCGCGTGTGGGGTGCGCGGCGAGGAGCACCTTCGGTCTGTCCGTGAGCTCGCGACCGACGATCAGCTTCTGCTGGTTTCCACCGGACAGGGCAAAGGCGGGCACCGTCTCGCTCGGTGTGCGCACGCCGAACTTGTCGATGATCTCCCGGCAGTCCGCTTTCGCCGCGCGTGCGTTGACGAATGGGCCCTTGTGCATCCGGGCGTCGTCGTCGCGGCCGAGCAGCGTGGTCTCCCAGAGCGGTGCCTCGAGCATCAGGCCCTCGCGATGACGGTCGAACGGGATGTATCCAAGGCCAGCGTCGCGGCGTGCGAGCGTCGAGTGGGACGTGATGTCCGTGCCGCCGAGCTCGACGCTCCCGCTCGTCAGCGGCAAGATGCCGAGCAGCGCCTGACACAGCTCGAACTGTCCGTTGCCCTCGACACCGGCGATGCCGACGACCTCGCTCTCGTGCACCTGGAACGACACGTCGTCGAGCACGTCGCGCTGCCCCGGCACAGCGATGCGGAGGCGGTCCGTACGCATGCGAACCGTTGCGCCGATGGTCGAGTCGCGACCCTCCGGCGACGGCAGCTGAGATCCGACCATCAGCTCGGCGAGATCGCGCCGCGTGACGTCCTTGGGCTTGACTGCCGCCACCGTGGTACCCGCACGGATGACGGTGATGTCGTCGGAGACGGCGAGCACCTCGTCGAGCTTGTGGGAGATGAAGATGACGGTGGCACCGTCATCGACGAGGCGACGGAGGTTGACGAAGAGCTCGTCGACCTCTTGCGGCACGAGCACTGCGGTCGGCTCGTCGAGGATCAGGACGCGAGCGCCACGGAAGAGGACCTTGAGGATCTCGACGCGCTGCCGCTGGCCGACGCCCAGCTCGGACACCATCGTGTTCATCGGCACGATGATCCCGGAGGCTCGAGCGATCTCGGTGACGGTGCGCCGTGCGTCGTTCATCCTGATCACGCCGTTCGACGCGGGCTCGGAGCCGAGGATGATGTTCTCGAGCACGGTGAAGTTGTCGGCCAGCATGAAGTGCTGGTGCACCATGCCGATGCCGGCGGCGATGGCGTCGCTGGGCGACTTGAAGTGCTGCTCGACGCCATCGACCGTGATCGTGCCGGCGTCCGGCTGGTGCATGCCGTACAGCGTCTTCATCAACGTCGACTTGCCGGCGCCGTTCTCGCCGACGATCGAGTGGATGGTGCCCTTGCGCACGCGCAGGCTCACATCGTGGTTGGCGATGACCCCCGGGAACCGCTTCTCGATCCCCTCCAGCTCGACGGCTGCTACATCCGCATCTGTGCCCATGTTCCCCTTGCCCGGATTCGTGGGGTGTTTCTAGCAGAGAGCCCGGGGCGTGTGCCCCGGGCTCTCATGCCGTTCATCAACTCGTGATGTTGATCCCGAGTCGTGACAAAGTGTTGCTGACGAGGTTCAGTCCGCCGGGACGGTCGGAACCTTGATCTTGCCGGAGATGATGTCGGCCTTGTAGGCCTCGATCTGATCCTTGATGTCGTCGATGAACCCACCGGAGGTGGAGTAGCCGACGCCGTCGACGGCGAGGTTGTAGGTGGCGAAGCCGCCAGCCTTGTCACCGCTCTGGACGGCCTTGGCCATCTCGAACACGGCCACGTCGACGCGCTTGAGCATCGAGGTGAGGATGTGCTTCTTTTGCTCCGGATCGGTGGTCACCGAGTACTGGTCGGAGTCGACGCCGATGGCCCACTTGTCAGCGGCGACTGCCGCCTCGATGGTGCCCTGGCCCGAACCGCCGGCAGCGGTGTAGATGATGTCCACGCCGTCGTTGTACCAACCGGTGGCGATCTCCTTGGCCTTGTCGGGCGAGGTCCACGCAGCGTTGTCACCAACGGCGCCGAGGTACTGGACCTCGACCTTGATGCCCGGCTTGGCGGCCTCGGCACCGGCGCGGTAGCCGGCCTCGAAGCGCTGGATCAGCTCGCCGTCCTGGCCACCGATGAAGCCGATGTGGCCGGTCTCGCTCTTCAGCGCGGCGGCGACACCCACCAGGAAGGAGCCTTCCTGCTCGGCGAAGCCGAGGTTCTTCACGTTCGGGGCGACGGCCGGATCGACGTAGCCGTCGACGATGCCGTAGGTGGTGCCGGGGTTGGCGGCGGCGACGACGGCGAGGTCGTCACTGAACAGGAAGCCGACCGCGATCACGGGGTCGTCGCCATTGGCGGTGAGGTTCTCGAGGTTCGGCTTGCGATCCTCGGCGGCGCTGGCCTCGACCTCGTCGACGGTGGCGCCGAGCTCGGACTTGGCGCGATCCGCGCCGATGCCGGCCAGGTCGTTGAAGGTGCCGTCGCCACGGCCGCCAGTGTCGAACGCGATGCCCAACTTGAGGCCGCTCGGGGCGACGGTGTCGCCCGTGGTGCCGCCGGGTGCAGTGGTGCCGTCGCTCTTCTTGTCGTCACTGCCACAGGCTGCTGCGAACAGGCCCATGGTGGCGACGAGTGCGAGCGCTAGGACGCGCTTGCTCTTGCGCATGTGGTTCTCCCCCTATGGAGTGTGGATTGTCGGATGAAGGATCATCCGCTGCGGATCCTACCCGCGCGAAATGAGGGCCGAGGTGCCGCGAGCCGTACGCGACGGGCCCGTAACATGGCCGTGATCTGCGATGTCGTACCGCCCGACCCCCCACCAAGCGCCCCGGCCGCGTGTGTCACACCGCCGCTACCAGCTACGACGCGCCATCGCCGCGGGCGTGGTGCTGATCGTGCTCCTCGGCGGTTGGTCGATCGTCAGCTCCTGGCTCGGTGACGACAGCCCGGCGGAGATCGAGGCGTCGAGCCCGTCGACGTCGTTGGTCGAGAGCAACGGCTCGACGCCGATCACCTCGCCTGCCAGCACGTCCACCACCTCGCCGCCGAAAGAGGAGTTCGTCCCCTCGCCGGAGCACCAGGCCGTGCTGTACATCGCCGGCGACAGCGACGCCGGCGCGTTCGCGCCGTACCTGACCGGGCTGATGAAGGACACGGGCGTCGTCGAGACGCACACCGACTACAAGAACTCCACCGGGCTGTCGCGGCCGGACTTCTTCAACTGGCCCGAGCACCTCAACGAGTCGATCCCACAGGTCAGCCCGGACATCGTCGTCGTCACCTTCGGCGGCAACGACGCCCAGGGCCTGGCGGTGGAGAGCGGCGAGTTCATCGTCAACCAGGCGAAGGGCGACGGCAGTGAGATCGATCAGCAGTGGTCCGATGAGTACGGCCGACGCGTCGGCGCCGTCATGGACTTCCTCACGGCCGGCAACCGCACGCTGATCTGGGTCGGCATCCCCAACGCCAAGAACGACTCGGACACCGCCCGCCTGAAGGTGCAGGACCAAGTGGTGCGTGCCGAGGTGGCCAAGCGCCCGGGCGTCGTCTACATCGACACGTGGAAGCGGTTCTCCGGCCAGAACGGCGGCTACGCCTCGTTCGTCATCGACCCGCGCGACGGCCAGGGCAAGGACGTCCGCCAGGGCGACGACTTCCACCTCAACACCACCGGCGCCGAGATCCTCTCGCTCGACATCGCCGAAGCGATCAAGACCGAGCTCCGCAACCGAGGCGCCCAGATCTGACCGAACTGGATGTCCCAAACGCGGCACCGCCGCGTTTCAGACATCCAATTCCGGCGCTCGGCGCGGGCGGCGCAAGAGCGCCGAGGGCGAGCGCCAGCGCGACCACTCCGACCGCAGCGGGAGCCCGTCGCCCCGGCGGGATCGTACGGGCGAACAATCTGGATGTCCGAAACGCGGCAGAGCCGCGCGTCAGACATCCAGTCATTGCGTCTTGCCGCGTTGCTGGATGGCTTCGCGCCTCGCGGCGACTTGGTCGGGGCTGAAGTTGTCGCGCTGCCAGGCGCGGCCGTCGGCGGCTTCGATCGCCCAGCCGTCGGTCTCCGCGGTCACGGCCGCGTAGGTGCGGCGGATCTGACGCACACCGGGCTGGTCGTTGCCGATGATGTCGCGCGCCAAGGTGCGCGTGAACGGCAGCAGATCGGCGTGTGAGACCACGTGGTTGACGAGCCCGAAATGCAGCGCCTCGTGTGCCGACATGAAGTTGCCGGTGAAGCTCATCTCCCGCGCACGGCGCACACCGATCGCCTGCGGCAGCAGCACCGTGAGGCCCCACCCCGGCATCACGCCGACGCGCGAGTGCGTGTCACCGAACTTGGCCAGCTCGCTGGCGACGAGGAAGTCGCAGTTCAGCGCGAGCTCGAAGCCGCCGGTGATGGCCACGCCGTTGATCGCCCCGATCACCGGCTTCGACACGTTCGGGAACGGGCCGCGCTGCGGCGCCTCGGCGGTGCCCCGCTCGGTCGTCGCCGCACCGAGGTTGCTGGCGGTGGATCCGAGCTCCTTCAGGTCGAGGCCGGCGCAGAACGCCGGATCGGCGCCGGTGAGGATGATCACGTCCACGTCGTCGTTGGCGTCGGCATCGCGCAGCGCCTTGGGCAACAACCGCATCAGCTCGCTCGACAGCGCGTTGCGCGCACTGGGACGGTTGAGGGTGACGGTGGCGATGCGATCCCTGATGTCGACCAGGACGGGCGTGGTGTCGGTGGACGAGTTGGAGGCGTCGGTCATGTGCCGACTCTGCCAGGTCAGACCTCGTCGTCGGCAGGTCGGAACGCCAGCTTCAGATCGCCGAGACGCACGAGCGTCGCCGCGATCCATCCACCCAGTGCGCCGAAGTGCTGATCGAGCATCTCGCTCGCGCCGTCGGCCAACGTCTCCTCGGCCAGTTCGTACAGCCCTTCGTAGGTGACCTCGATCGCGTACTCCGGCTCCCCGGGCCCGGCGACGCCGCCTTCGTCGGGAAAGGCGATCTCGACGGTGGCGCCCAACCGCTCGAGCCGTTCGTCGCCCACCAGCGGGCTGGTCGCCGGCGTCACCGCGCGCACCTGCTCCGGATCGGGCTGCGTCTCCAGCCGCTGCACGCGAAAGACGATCTCCATCTCGATCGCCGGCTGCCGATCCAGCACCTCGTCGACGTACCAGCGTCGGTACGCGGTCTGGCTCCACGACGGCCAGTCGAACGTGACGTGGGCGACGACTCGAGGCGGCTGACCCTCGCCGGGTAGGCCGTAGCTGGTCTCCCACGACAGGTCGCCGAGCAGCACGTCCACCTGGAAGTGCTCGTCGAACGCCTGGCGCTCCAGGAAGGCTGCCTCGAACGCATCGCGCAGCGCGCTGATGACGTCGGTGAAGACATGGTCGAGCATGCGAGCCCGACGCTACCGTGTGCCTCATGTCGCTGGTGCTCGTCGACGTGGCCGATGGGGTTGCCACGCTCACTCTCAACAACCCTGCCGAACGCAACACGCTGACCGCGCCGATGGTCACCGAGATCGTCGCGGCGATGGATGCCATCGAGGCGGACGAGTCGATCGGTGCCGTCGTCGTCACTGGTGCAGCGCCCGCGTTCTGCGCCGGTGCCAACCTCGGCAACCTTGCCGAGTCGAGCTCGCAGAGCCTCGGCTCGATCTACGAGGGCTTCCTGCGCATCGCCCGCAGTCCGCTGCCGACGCTCGCCGCGGTGAACGGTGCAGCCGTCGGCGCCGGCATGAACCTCGCGCTCGGGTGCGACGTTCGGCTTGCTGCGCGCCGGGCGAAGTTCGACACGCGCTTCCTGCAGATCGGCATCCACCCCGGTGGCGGGCACACCTGGATGCTGCGCCGCATCGCCGGCCCGCAGGCGACCTTCGCCGGCGTCGTGTTCGGTGAGGTCATGGACGGAGCGGAGGCCGAGCGCGTCGGCCTCGTGCATCGCTGCGTCGACGACGACCAGCTGCTCGCTGCCGCGCACGAGATGGCCGCCCGCGCTGCGTCGGCGCCGCGCGAGCTGGTCATCGAGGTGAAGAAGACGATCCAGGCGATGGCCGACGTCGACGATCACCCGGCGGCCGTCAAGCGCGAGCTCGACCCCCAGGTGTGGAGCACCCGCCAGCCCTGGTTCGCCGAGCGCATCGCCGCCCTCCAGGCCAAGATCAGCAAGAAATCGTAAAGCCTGAATCGCGCAGGATTGTTACCGGCGATGCCTTCCGTGTGACGAAGCGTTGGCGTACCGTCTGATCACGGGAAGCAGCAAGACACGACCGACGATCACCCAACGATCACGGAGGTTGAGTATGAGCCAGCGCCATCGCAGCCAGGAAGCGGCACCGCCGCCGAAGATGGATCTGCGTGCCCACGCCCACAACGAGCGGCATCGCATCAACAGCGAACTGCATGCCGTTGCGGCGCAGGTGAGTGCGGGGTACGAACCCGATGAGGTGCACGAGCCCGGCAGGGCTTGGGTGCCGGCGCACCACCACGACGCCGAGAAGGCCAAGGCCACGGCGGGGCGCTCCAGCAAGCGCCACTGGAAGATGAAGATGTGGAAGCGTCGCACCACGGCCCGCATGGCCAAGGCGCAAGCGTTCCGCGTCGCTGCCGACCAGTCGTAGCGGTTTCGCATCGGCGAGACTCGTCGTCATGACCGACGAGTTCACCGTTGACGACTTCACGCGCCTGAGCGCGATCGTCATCGACGCGTGGACGTCGGCGGTCGATCTCGACTGGTCCGTGAGCGCCGGCGCGCCGGCGCGTCCGATGGACTGGACGTGCCTGCACACCGCCGATCACACGATCGACTGCGTGTTCTCCTACGCGCTCTTCCTCGCGTCCGGCAACCAGCAGCACTACCCGCGCTTCGACGAGCTGCGCGCCCTCCCGGAAGCGGGTCCGGCCGACATGGTCGAGGGGTTGCGCGCCGTCTCGGTGATGCTCGCCGCGGTGATCACCACCGCCGATCCGGCCTCGCGATCGATCCTCGTCCAACGACCGCAGCCGCGCACCGCGCCGCCGTCGGAGTTCGCCGCACGCGGTGGTCTCGAACTGATCCTGCACGCGTTCGACGTGTGCGCCGGGTTGGGCGTCGCGTTCGATCCGCCCGCTGACCTGTGCGAGCGGCTGTGGAGCTCGACCAGCAAGCCCGAGTGGCACCAACCCGACCACGCTCCGACCGGTGATGCATGGAGCGATCTGCTGGAACGCTCGGGCCGGCCCAGCGCGCGCTGAGCCGGGCAATCCATCACGGCAACCAGGCGGCGGCGAGGTCGTCGCGCCGTTCGGCCCACTCCTCGGTGGTCAGGCCGAAGCGCATGTGGTCCTCCCACACGCCGTTGATCTCCAGGTAGCGCTCGGCCACGCCTTCCTCGCGCACCTCCAGCACCTCCATCACGCGGCGGCTGTTGCGATTGCGCGGCACGATGCAGATCTCCAACCGATGGAGGTTCAGCTCGTCGAAGGCGAAGCGGGCGACGACGACGACGCCCTCGGCGATGTAGCGATGACCCGCCTGCTCGCGATCGATCCAGTAGCCGACGGTGCCGCTCTGAAGTGCGCCGCGGATGATGTTGTTGAGGTTCACCTCGCCGGCGAACGCGTCGTCGACGAACACGCCGAACCCGAACGCGTTGCCGAGCTGGCGCTCGCGATCGCGCGCCGAGCACCTCGATGCGAAGGCGTCGCGGTCGCGCGTCGGATCGGCGAGGTGCTGGTTGCGCATCGGCTCCCACGGCACCAGCCACTGCTCGTTGCGGACGCGCACCTCGGTCCACTGCGGGAAGTCGGTGACCATCAGCGGACGCAGCACGATGCGCTTGCCGTACAGACGCAGTCCGGTGCTCGGCGGCATCGACGGGTGTCCGAACCGGCGCGGCGTGCTCATGCGGCCACCAACTGGATCGTGTCGAGGTGGAGGCGGCGCATGAGGCCGACGACGACGCAGCACCAGGCGACGATGCTGTCGAGCTCGTCGGCAGGAAGGCCAGGGTTCGCGGCGCGGTCGCGCCGTGACTCGGTGGCCATCGTGCGGAAGACCTCTTCGGCTGCCGATCGATCGAGCGTGTACGGCAAGGCGGTGGTGGCGCCGACCTCGACCTCGGCGATCACCTGCGCCAGGCGTCCCGTCAGCGACACCTCGTTGCTGTCGAGCACGTGCGGCGCGAGGCGGACGACGTCGTCGAAGTGATCGAACACCAGACCGACCGCGTTGGTCAGCTCCTCGGGTGCGGGTGGATCGCTGCGCAGATCGAGCGCCAGCAGCCGCGGCCCGATCGGCAGCACCAGCAGCTCGCCGGCGACGTTCACGAGCAGCTGGTCGTCGAGGATGGCGATGCGAACAGGCGCCGTGTCCTCGCTCATCGCGCCTCCCCGTCGCGCAGCTGCTCCAGCTGATCGGCCACCCATCGCCCGACGGGATCGTTGCCCCCGGCGAGGAACCAGCCGTAGTGGGCGTGCAGGCACTTCACGCCCTCGCGAGTCCCGCCGACGCCGCCGTACGGTCGCGGCCCGGCATGGTCGGCCGGCAGCGCCGCGTCGCGCTCGGCCGCGTAGCGAGCATGAGCTTCGGCGATCGCGGCAGCGGGCACCTCGGCGTTGGCGCGACGGACGCCCCCGCTCGCCTCGAGCCGACTGACCGCCAGCATCTCGTTGCGACCGACCAGCCAGTAGCGCGTCGGCATCGGTGTGCTGTCGTGCAGCAGCGGCGCGTTGCGCAGCACGATCGGTCCACCGTCGCGATCACGGACGACGACGACGAAGTCGCCCTGCGGGCGTCGACCGAGCAGCACCTCGACCGCCTGCACGTCGGCATCGCCGGACGGGTCCACGGTCACGATCGTGCCGGAAGCGGGCATCGACTACTTGCGGCGGAGCGCACGCAGGATGATGAACAGCAGCGCCAGCCCGCCGCCGAGCGGAAGGAGGCGCTTGAGCAGTGCCGGCCCGGCAACGCCGGACAGCTCGATCGGCTCGGCGGCCGGACCGTCGATCTTGCGCACGGTCGGCTTCGCCGCCGGTGCGTCGGTCTCGGCGGCGGCGACGGTGGCACCGGCCGGGGCGATGGTGTCACTGCTGACCTCGACGACCGAGGCAGGCTCGGCGTCGGCGTCGGCGTCGGCGTCGGCCGCCGGCGCATCAGCCTCAGGGGCCGCAGTCGCTCCGGCGTCGAGCATCGTGTTCAGGTTGGTGGCGAACTGGTTGATCAGCTTCTTGCTCACGTCGCCGACGATGCCGCGACCGAACTGAGCGACGCGGCCGGTGATGTGCAGGTCGGTCTCGACCACGCACGTCGTGTGGGTCTCGTCGACCGACTTCAGCGAAGCGGTGATCTCGGCGTTGGCGTTGCCCTTGCCGCCGGTGTCGCGTCCCTCTGCCTTGAGCACCGCGCGGTGACCGGCGTCGTCGCGCTCGATGAACGTCGCCTGCCCGTCGAACGCGGCGGCGATCGCGCCGAGCTTGATCTTGACGACGCCGCGGAACACGTCGCCCTCGATCTCACGCAACTGGGCGCCCGGCATGCACGGGGCGATGAGCTCGACGTCGGTGAGCACCGCCCAGGTCTCGTCGATGGGGCGGTTGACCGTGAACTCGTTCATCAGCTTTTCCATCGGGCGAGATCCTCCAGCGTGTCGATGTCAGCGGCAGAGCCTAGGCAGGCCACGGCCTGCACCCAATCCGGATGTGCGCGCAGCAGCGGACGGGCCCCCTCGTCGCCCGACGTCGGCAGCAACGGCCACACGTTGCGGTGCAACCGAACCGGGTTCGGGCCGGGAGCTCCGTCGTAGGTGGCGATGGTGATCGGCGACGGGGGAGCGGTCGCGACCGCGACCCACGCGGCAGTCGGGATGAACGGTTGGTCGGCGAGTCCGATGGTCACCTCGTCGGCGCCGAGCGTCGTTGCGGCGGCGATCGCCAGCTGCACCGAGGTCGCCTGACCGTCGGCCCACGCTGGGTTGTCGACGACCAGCGCGTCGATCTCGTCGCCGAGCTCCTCGAGGGCCAACGACGCCGCTCCGGTGATGACGATGACGCGGTCGAACCCGGCCGCCGACACGTGACGGAACGCGTGATGCCAGATCGGCAGGTCGAGCCCGTCGACGCGCAGCGTGGTCAGCAACTTGTGCTGCTCGCCCCCGAACCGTGACCCGCCGCCGGCAGCCAAGAGCACGCCGACGCTGGTCATGAACGTGATCGTACCGCTCGACGGATGAGCCGCGGAGGCCTCACCGACCACCGATCTCACTGAACGTGGGCTGAACATCACATGACGAAAACATGACGAAAATGACGCGTCGGTCTTGTATGTGTCGGTTTGATGACGGTAGCTTGTCGACTTCCGTCACGAACTGCTCAGCGTCGCGCAGTACCCGCCGGAAGATCAGTTCACACCATCAATGCATCAGTGATGGCGCTCTCGTGTGGCGCTGTTGCCGTGGAGGAGGGCGGACACCTCGTTCACGACCAAGCCATCCGGATCTCGCAACGGATGACCCCACACAGGAGGACGTCGTCACCACATGACGATCCGTCGACGCATCGCAACCGCAACGCTTGCAGCCACCATCGCCATCGGCGGGGTGGCCATGGTCCCCGCCGTGGGTCCCAGCGCCAGCGCCCAATCACCCTCGGCCGCCGGCGACCTGCTCGCCGTCAGTGCCAACGAGGCCTTCGCCGACCTCACCGAGTTCCTCTGGACCGGCAGCAGCCGCGCCAGCGGCGAGTTCGCCGCCGAACGCGACGAGATCGCAACGCAGGTGGCCACCCGCCTCGGCATCGATCCCGCTCGCATGGTCGCCGCGTGGCGTGCCGCCGACGCGCAGCACCAGGCCGCGCTGATGGCCGCGCTCAGCCAGCTCGGCGTCAAGTACCGGGGCTTCATGCGCAAGCCGGGCGTCGGCTTCGACTGCTCCGGCCTCACGTCCTGGGCGTGGGAGCAGGCCGGTCTGGTCATCCCGCGCACGAGCCGTCTGCAGATCCGTGCCGCCACGCCGGTGACGCTGGAGACCGCACAGGCCGGCGACCTCGTCTACTACCCGGGGCACGTGATGATGTACCTCGGCGTCGACCTGGCCATCGTGCACGCCCCGCAGACCGGCAAGACCGTCTCGGTGGACACCGTCACCAAGCGCCACGTGAAGTCCCTGAAGGTCGGCGACCCCAGCTGAGCTCGGGTGCTCCTGAGTTCGGGTGAGCGAGCGCAGCGAGCGAACACGGCAGGCGAGCGCAGCGAGCACCGAGATGAACAGCTAGTGGATCGGGCCGCTGGCGTCGCGCAGCGACGGGGTGGCTCGGTTCGTGCGTCTGCCGATGATCTCGGCACAGATCGAGATCGCGGTCTCCTCCGGGGTGCGCGCGCCGATGTCCAGCCCGATCGGTGACATCAGCCGCTGCAGGTCGGACGGGTCGGTGACACCTGCTTCGGCCAGTCGCTCCAGTCGCTTGGCGTGCGTGGTCCGGCTGCCCATCACCCCGATGTAGCCGACCTTGCTGCGCAGCGCACCGATCACGGCGGGCACGTCGAACTTGGCGTCGTGGGTGAGGATGCACACCGCGTCGCGACCGGTCAGCGTGTGGCCGCGCTCGTCGAACAGCTTTCCCGGCCAGGACACGATCACCTCGTCGGCCATCGGGAAGCGGCGGCGAGTGGCGAACACCTCGCGGGCGTCGCACACCGTGACGCGGTAGCCGAGCACCTTGGCCACCTTGCCGAGCGCGGCGGTGAAGTCGACGGCGCCGAAGATCCACATCCGCGGCGGCGGCGCCCACGTCTCGATGAACACGCGCACCACCGGCGTGTCGACGAGGTCCTCCGGCGTGGTCTCGCCACCGGGTCCGTAGTGGCGGATCCCGCTGCGGCCGGCTTCGAGCTCGGCCAGCGCGTCGCGGCGGACGATGCGGTCGAGCTCCGGGTGACCGAGGCTGGCGTCGTCGGGCATCGTCGTGTCGTCGGCGACGTCGGGCAGCACCAGCAGCCGTCGCCCGACGCCGGGCCCGGCGATGACGGTTGCCAGGCCGACGGGTTCGTTGGCCCGCAGCCGGTCGCGGAGCTGCTCGTACACGCTCACCAGTCGAGCGGCTCGATGAACAGGCGGATGATGCCGCCGCAGGTGAGCCCGACGGCGAACGCCTCGTCGTCGCTGTAGCCGAAGGTGACGACGCGTGGTTCGGCATCGCCGTGCAGGATCGCCAGTGCCTCGGTGACGACGGCACCTTCGACGCATCCGCCGCTGACGCTGCCGCACACCTCGCCGTCGGCGTTGACCGCCATCGCCGCGCCGGGTTCCCGCGGGCCGGAGCCCTCGATGTCGACCACGCGAGCGATCGCCACGGACGTGCCGGCGGCACGCCAACGATCGATGTCGTCGAGCAGATCCTTCATCGCAGTGCTTCCTTCCACGTGTTCGCCGTCGCCACAACGGTTGCCGATCGGCGCTTGGTGGATCCCGTGGAGATCACCGAAGCGAGTCGCTCCATGGCGGCCACCGAGTGCCCTTCGACGAAGTGGTCAACATACGGCAGTGCCGCCGCCATGCCTCGCGCCAGCGGCGCGTAGCCGGGCGTGACCTTCAACGGGTTCACCCACACGACGTCGAAGGCGATCCGCTGCAGCCGTTGCATCTGCTCGGCGAGCAGGTCGGGATCGCCGCGATCCCAGCCGTCGCTGAGGATGACGACGATCGCCCCGCGGGCCATGCCGCGCACACCCCACTGATCGTTGAAGGCGCGCATGCACTCACCGAGCCGTGTGCCTCCGCTCCAGTCCTCGACGCGATCACTGGCCTGCCGCAACGCGCGGTCGGGGTCGCGGCTGTTGAGCTCCTTGGTCACGCGCGTCAACCGCGTGCCGACCGAGAACGCCTCCACCCGCTGGCGCCCGGCGACGGCGGCATGCACGAACCGCAGCATCGCCCGCGCGTAGGGCTCCATCGACCCGCTCACGTCGAGCAGCAGCACCAGCCGACGCAAGCGTTCGCCCGGCTCGCGCCAGTGGCGTCGGATCGGTTCGCCGCCCGCTTGCAACGACGACCGCAACGTGGCCCGGAGATCGGGACGCCGTCCCGAGCGTGACGGCGTGTAGCGGAACGATCGTCGCGGTGGGCCGGCGAAGCGGAGCCGCGCCATGAGCTGCTGGGCCACGTGCAGCTCGCTCAGGTCGTAGGCGGCGAAGTCCTTGTGGCGCAGCGTCTCGACGCTGGAGAACCGCAACGTCAGCGTCGGGTCGTCGTTGGCCGTACCGGCATCGTCACCGTCGTCGTCCTCCGACTCGTCATCCATCGCCAAGGTGATCGACTGCTGCTCCTCGATGCCCTGCTCCTCGAGCGGCACGAACTGCCGCCAGAACGTGGCGAACGCACGGTCGAACAGGGGGATGTCCTCGGGTCGGCGCACGAGCGTCGCCCGGCCGGCCCAGTAGACGTTGTCGCGCCGGTCGATGCCGACTCGCCCCAGCGCCTCGACGAAGGTGAGCACGCTGCCGAGCGGGACGGCGAGGCCGGCGCCACGCAGCAGCCGGGCGAAGGCCACGGCGATGCGTTCGGCGGTCGTCGTCACGTCGAGCTCGGACGTGCTCACCTTCAAGCCTGGACGAGGCCGCGCTCGAAGGCTTGCTTGACGAGGTCGGCGATCCCGTTCTGACGGGCCCGGTCCTGGTCCTCGCGGTACTTGAGCACCGTGCCGAGCGTCGCGCCGACGACGGCCTCGTCGAGCTCGGTGACACCGAGCGCGCCGAGCGCGCTGGCCCAGTCGATGGTCTCGGCAACGCCAGGCGGCTTGTACAGGTTGAGGCTGCGCAACGTCGCCACCGCGGCGGCGACCTGACGAGCAAGTGGCTCGATGACGTGGGGCACGCGCATGCGCACGATGCGCACCTCACGGTCGAACGAGGGGTGCTCCACCCAGTGGTACAGGCAGCGGCGCTTCAGCGCGTCGTGCACGTCGCGGGTGCGGTTGGAGGTGAGCACGACGAGTGGCGGACGGCTGGTGGTGAATTTGCCGAGCTCGGGGATCGTGATCTGGTACTCGCTGAGCACCTCGAGCAGGTACGCCTCGAACTCGTCGTCGGCGCGGTCGATCTCGTCGATCAGCAGCACGGGCGGGATCTCGGCGCGGTGGTCGATCGCGTTGAGCAGCGCTCGCTTGAGCAGGAAGCGCTCGTGGTACAGCTGCTGCTCCAGCGCGTCGGTCTTCAGGTTGCGCGCCTCGCCCGACGCCTCCGCGGCACGCAGGTGCAGCAGCTGGCGCGAGTAGTCCCAGTCGTACACGGCTTGCGCCGCGTCGATGCCCTCGTAGCACTGGAGGCGGATGAGGTTGCCGCCGGTCCAGCGGCTGAGCACCTTGGCCACCTCGGTCTTGCCGACGCCGGCCTCGCCCTCGAGCAGCAGTGGACGCTTGAGCGCCATCGCCAGGAACACGGACGTGGCCAAGCCCTCGTCGGCGAGGTAGCCGTAGGACGCGAGCGCGTCGCCGACTTCGGCGGGAGAGGAGGAACCCAGCGGGAGCACACGGTCAGGCTAGAGGCCCGTCGAGTTCGACGAGGAGTGGTGGCGGCACGCAAACGCTGACGATGACAAGCTGAGCAGATGTCGCACGCGCACACCGTCACCGTGCACGCGCCCGCGGCGACATCGGTGGCAGTCGTCGTGTCCCATGAGGCGGGCGACACGGTCGAGGCGCCACTGCTGCGCGACGAGCACGGCACCTGGTCGGTGGCCGTCGATGCATCGCCGGGCGATCGCTACTGGCTGATCGTCGACGGTGAGGGCCCGTTGCTCGATCCTCACGCCTCGGACGTCGTCTTCGACGAGCGGGCGCATCCGTGGTCGATGGTCCGTGGGCCGTGGCCGAAGCGCTCCTCGCTCGGCCGCCACCACACCGACCCGATCGTCTACGAGCTGCACGTGCGCAACTTCGCCCGCACCTTCGCCGGTGTCGCCGAGCACCTCGATCACATCGCCGGGCTCGGTGCCAACGTGGTCGAGCTGATGCCGGTGCACCCGTTCGACACCACCGACAACGCGTGGGGCTACATGCCCGTGGTGTGGGGCGCCGTGCACCGGCCGTTCGCCGCCGGAGAAGACGCCGCCGCCGAGCTCGCCGACCTGATCGCAAACGCGCACGAGCGCGGTCTCGAGGTGTGGCTGGACGTCGTGTTCAACCACACCGGCGAGGGCGAGGCGACGATGCCGACGTGGTGCCTGCGCGGCATCGACGACGCCAACGCGTACCTGCATCGCGCCGACGGTTCGTACAACGACGACGCCGGCTGCGGCAACGTCGCCGACCCGTCGAACGCGCAGATCCGCGAGCTCGTGCTGGAAGCGCTCGACCGCTACGCCGACCTCGGGTTCGACGGCTTCCGCTTCGACCTCGCGTCCATCCTCACGCGCGACGTCGACGAGTCCGGGCGAAGCGAGCTCGTCGCCCAGATCACGGCGTGGGCCGCGTCGCGCCGCGTCGTGCTCATCGCCGAGCCGTGGGACCTCGCCGCGTATCAGGTCGGCAGCAGCGTCTGGCCCGACGAGTGGGCCCAGTGGAACGATCGGTTCCGCGATCAGGTGCGCGGGTTCGTGCGCGGCGAGCCCGGTCTCGTCGGTGCCCTGCAGCAGCGGCTGCAGGGCAGCCCCGATCTGTTTGCCAGTCCGCAGCGGTCGATCAACTTCGTCACCGCGCACGACGGTCTGACGTTGCACGACCTGACGATCGTCACCAGCGATCATCACCACTCGTGGGACTGCGGGCCCGAGCTGCGGATGCAGCAGCTGACCAACCTGTTCACGCTGCTGCTGCTGTCGGCGGGCACGCCGATGTTCGTGATGGGTGACGAGTTCGCCCGAACGCAGGGCGGCGATCCCAACCCCTACGACGTCGACGGGCCATCGGTGTGGGTGGACTGGGACCGGCTGGCCGAGTGGCATGGCCTGTGCGAGTACGTGCGGGCGTTGATCGAGCTGCGCCGCGAGTGCCCACCCACGGCGCCGTTCCGCTTCCACGGTGTCGACGTCGAACCGGACCATTCGTTCGAGTCGCGCTCACTCGCGTGGTGCAGCGGCGATCTCTACGTGATGGCCAACGCGTGGTGGGAGCCGCTGATGTTCGGCGTGCACGAGCCCGGCCCGTGGGACGTCGCCCTGGCGACCGCCGGCTGGGCCGGCGACCCGTCGAACACCGTCGAGGTCCCGCCCCGCTCGATCGTCGTCCTCCGCCGCGCAGGCTGACGTTACGAATCGAAGCCGAGGCCGGCGCGGTCCAGGGTGCGCAGCCAGATGTTGCGCTTGCCCGTGCGGTCCTCGCGGTTCAGCGACCAGCGAGTCGTCTGGATGCCGATGAAGCGGAACGGCTCGGGCGGGAACGGCAGCGGCTTCTCCTTGACGAAGTCGGTCTGCGTCGCCTTCGAGCGCCGTCCGTCGAGCAGGTCGACCATCACCTCACCACCGAACCGCGTCGACGCGACCCCGAGCCCGGTGTAGCCGAGCGCATACGCGACCCGTCCCTGCATCGCCTGACCCCAGAAGACGCAGAAGCGGCTGCACGTGTCGATCGCCCCGCCCCACGCGTGCGTGAACTTCAAACCCTCGAGCTGCGGGAAGGTGTCGAAGAAGTGCTTGCTCAGCTTGGCCCACGTGGCCGGCCGGCTCTCCAGCTCGGCATTGACCTTGCCGCGCCAGAAGTAGATGGCGTCGTAGCCGCCCCACAGGATGCGGTTGTCCGCGGTGAGGCGGTAGTAGTGGAACTGGTTGGGGATGTCGCTGAGACCCTGGCGGTTCGTCCAGCCGATGTCGGCCAGCTGCGCCTGTGACAGCGGCTCGGTGACCATGCAGTAGTCGTACACCGGGGCGATGTAGTGACCGATGCGGCGCAGCAGCGGCTTGAACGCGTTCGTGGCCAGCGCCACCTTGCCGGCGCGGATCTGGCCGAGCGGCGTGGTGATCAGCACGCCCACGCCGTCCTTCTCCAGCGAGGTGGCCTTGGTGTCCTCGTAGATGCGCACGCCGAGCGACATCGCCGCCTGCTTCAACCCCCACGCGAGACGTGCTGGATCGACGAGCGCGGCGCGGTCCTTGCGCCACAGGCCGCCGGTGTACACGGGAGCGTTGACCTGAGCGCGCATGGCTTCGCCGTCGAGCCACTCGACGTGCTGACCGAGCGTGCGCAGCTGCTGGAAGTCGTCGCGCAGCTCCTCGAGGTAGTTGGCAGGCGAGAAGCTGGTGGCGACGTCGATGACGCCGGTGCGTTCGTAGTCGCAGTCGATGCCGTAGCGCTTGATCGCCGCTTCGATCTCGTTCAAGTTCTGCAGCCCGAGCTCCTCGAGCAGTGGCAGTTCCTGCGGGAAGCGCTCCTGCCCGTTGGCCACCCCATGGGTGAGGCTGGACTCCATGAACCCGCCGTTGCGCCCACTGGCCGCCGAGCCGATCTCGTGCGCATCGATCAGCACCACGTCGCGGTTCGGGTCGCGCTCCTTGGCGATGATCGCGGTCCACAAGCCGGTGTACCCGCCGCCGACGATGCACAGATCGCAGCTCTCGTTGCGCACCAACGTGGGGTTGCTGTCGGGCTCGTCGGCGTCGTCGTACCAATAGGGGTAGGGGTCGGCGTCGGCGATCGCGTCGAGGTGGAATTCGTCGATCGTCTCGTCGTCGTCACGGTCGGTTCCGGACACTGGTATCACCGTTTCGATGGGCGCCTGGGCAGCTCTGGCTGCGGCGATGCTAGTCGTGGGGATCGGCTGTGAGCGGCCGACGGTCGGGCAAGTAGCTTCGCCCGCATGGATCTCGGCATCTCTGGACGGCGCGCCGCAGTCGCCGCTGCATCGGCGGGGTTGGGCTACGCGTCAGCGGCAGCGCTGGCCGCGGAAGGCGTCACCGTGGCGATCTGCGGACGCGACCGTGCTCGCATCGAGGACGCTGCGCAGCGGATCGGGCACGGCTGCATCGCGCTGGTGCAGGACGTCGCCGACGCTGCCGGCGGCGCGGCGTTCGTGGCTGCGGCGAACGAGGCGCTCGGTGGTGTCGACATCGTCGTTGCCAATGGTGGTGGGCCACCGCCCGGCACGTTCGCATCGACCGACCTCGACCTCTACGCTCCGGCGCTCGACCTCAGCCTGATGAGCGTCGTCGGCATGTGCAAGGCGTCGATCCCGGCGATGCAGGCTCAGGGATGGGGTCGGGTGGTGGCCATCACCTCGGTCGCCGTGCGCCAGCCGATCGCCACGCTGATCCTCTCGAACACCGCTCGCGCCGGGGTCACCGGGTTCCTCAAGACCGTTGCCCGCGAGGTGGCGTCCAGCGGCGTCACCGTCAACTCGGTGCAGCCGGGGATCCACGGCACCGGGCGGATCACCCAGCTGTACGGCGATGCCCCCGACGCGGGATCGCTCGGCATCCCGGCAGGCGTGCTCGGCGTGCCGGCCGACTTCGGATCCGTGGTCGCGTTCGTGTGCAGCGAGCAGGCCAAGTTCATCACCGGTTCGCATCTCCCCGTCGACGGCGGGTCCTACGGAGGTTTGCAATGATCACCCACATCGTCACGTTCCGGTGGAAGGGCGATGCCCCGACGGATCAGTCGACGCGCGTCAGCGCAGGGCTGGCGACGTTGCCCGCACTCGTGCCCAGCCTCCGCACGTACCACTTCGGCGCCGACGTGGGTGCCCGCGACGGCAACTTCGACTACGCCGTGGTGGCGACGTTCGACGACCTCGACGGCTGGCGCGAGTACGACCAGAGCGCCGACCACAACCGAGTGGCCGACGAGATGATCCGGCCGTTCATCGAGAGTCGGGCGTCGGTTCAGTTCGAGAGCTGACCTCGTCGCCGGTCGCTTCGATCGGCTCGATCGTCTCGACGGGATCGGTGTCGTCGGTTCGCGCTGGCAGCACCGTCACATCGAGCGCGTCGTAGCGCCCGTCGAGCGTGGCGATGCGGCGGATCTTCTCGCGCTGCATCAGCACCATGTTCAACGCCATGTCCGGATCGGCGTCCGGGTAGGTCACGTGGTCGGCCGCGTGGCGGTGCTGTCCGGCGACGTGCAGGGTGTCGGCAGGAGCGATGAGGCCGTCCGGCAACGTGCCGGCGAGCTCCTTGCGGACGTCGCTGCGGACGGTGATCAGGATCCGTTCGGCTTCGTAGTCGTCGACGAGCACGCGGTAGCAGGCGACCACTTCGCTGTGACGTTCAGCTGTCGGATCGGCGAGCGCGAGGAGGAAGCTGCGATCGAGCAGGACGGTCGGCGGGTTCACAGCGACATCAGCGCCACGCGGGCCGCGGCGGCGCGCTTGCTGCGAGTCCGTTGCTCCATCCGGCCCCAGAACCAGAACGAGAAGGCGACGATCAACCAGCCGACGATGCCGTCGATGACCCAGTGCTCGCCGAGGTAGACGAGCGAGGTCAACATCACCACCGGGAAGCACAGGACCAACGCCTTGAGCGGCTTGGGCTTGATCCACGGCAGGAAGAACGCAGGCACGATCAGCGCGAACGACGCGTGCAGCGACGGCATCGCTGCGACGGCGTTGCCCCAGTCGAGCGCGTTCTTCCAGTCGTTGACCACCGCTCGTCCACCGAGCTCGTAGAAACCGCGCCCCGTGTTGCGGTTCAGTCGATCGATGAGGTTGTACGGCGGCTTCGACACCATCCACGGTGGAGCCGTGGGGAGCAGCACGAACATCACGCAGCCGATGCCGAGCAACGTGGCGAAGCGCTTCATGAACCGCACCCACTGGCGGTGCGATGTGGCCCAGAGCACCGCCATCACGATGACCGGGAACACGAAGTGCGTGTAGTACGTCGTCGAGGCGACCTCGTCCCACCAGCGGACGGTCGGCTGCCAGAAGTGGTCCTGCAGGACCACGTTGGGGTCGTGCCCGAAGAACAGGAACTTGTCGATGTTGCGCATCGCACTGACCTGCAGCGGGAAGCCGAGGCTGTCGCCGGCGCCGCGCGTCATCTCATAGGCGAACCACATCGCTGCGTAGAGCACGACGTCGACGACGAGCACGGCCCAGGTCCGGATCGACCGGCCGACGAACGCGCAGGCGAGGAACAGGAACAGCGAGTTCGCCACCGAGATGCGATCGAGCGGCAATCCGAACAGGTACAGGTAGCGCAGGTAGAAGAACAGGTACGTCGCCATCAGCGTGAGGCGGACGTAGCGCAACCAGTCGACGGGCACCGCGTCGACCAGCGGCGTCAGCGTCGGTCGATCGACATCCGCCTCATTCGGACGCCCATGATCCACGCCCTCGATCGTCGCCGACATGAGTCGACACGCTACCCACCCGCCCTCGCCAGGTCACAGCAGGCATGGGCGCGAAGTCAGCGAGATGTCGTCAGATCAGCGCCCATGTCGAGCACTGGAGTTCGGGTGAGCGAGCTGGCGAGCGAGCTCGGCAGGCGAGCGCAGCGAGCCCGAGAAACTAGCTGGCGGCTTCGAGGGCCCGTCGGACGAGGACCTTGGCGAGGTGCGTGCGGTACTCGACGCTGGCGTTGAGATCGGCCTGCGGCTCGGCGTCGGCAGCGGCCGACTCGGCAGCGTCGGCGATCGACGCGCCACCGGACAACGCGGCGCTGACGCTGGTGGCCAGGATCGGCGTGGAGCCCATGTTGACGAGCCCGATGCCGCTGTCGCCGTTGCGACGCCACGCGGCGACGCCGACGATCGCCCAGTCCTGGGCGCGGCGGTTGAACTTCTGGAAGCTCCAACCGGCGCCGTTCATCTTCGGCACGCGGATCTCGGTGAGCATCTCGTCGGGTGCCAGCCCGCTCTGCATGAAGCCCTCGTAGAAGGCCGATGCAGCGATCTCGCGCGTGCCGTTCGGGCCCTGGGCCACGTAGGTGGCGCCGAGCGCAAGCGTGGTGGCGGGCAGGTCGCTGGCCGGGTCGGCGTGGGCGAGCGAGCCGCCGATCGTGCCGCGGTGGCGCACCTGCGGGTCGCCGACGTGGCTGGCGGCGTGCTTCAGCAGCGGCACGTGCTCGGCCAGCACGTCGCTGGTCTCGATGTCCATGTGACGGGTGAGCGCACCGATGGCGATGTGGTCGCCGGCGTCGCGGATGTAGCTCAGATCGCTGAGCCGGCCGATGTCGACGAGCACGCTCGGGGCGGCGAGGCGCAACTTCATCAGCGGCAGCAGGCTGTGCCCGCCGGCGATGAACTTGGCATCGTCACCATGTTGACCGATGAGGCTGATGGCCTCCTCGGTCGACCCTGCACGGACGTAGTCGAATGCTGCGGGGATCACTTGCCTTCTCCATTCTGCGCAGTGGCTTGCTGAAGAGCTTTCCAGATGTTGTGGGGACTCGCGGGCATCGGGACGCTGGTGACCCCGAGCCCCGACAGTGCGTCGACCACGGCGTTGATCACCGCGGACGCTGCACCGATGGTGCCGGCCTCGCCGATGCCCTTCACGCCGAGCTGGTTGGTCGGCGACGGCGTGATCGTGTGGCCGAGGGTGATCGACGGCACGTCACTGGCTGCCGGCACGAGGTACTCGGCGAGGTTGGACGTCGTCAGGTTGCCGTCGGCGTCGTACACGGCTTCCTCGAACAGCGCCTGAGCGAGCCCTTGGATGACGCCGCCGTGCACCTGTCCGTCGACGATGAGCGGGTTGACCTGGTTGCCGCAGTCGTCCACGGCGACGTACTTCAGCACGTCGACCTGGCCGGTCTCGGTGTCCACCTCGACCACGCAGATGTGCGTGCCGAACGGCCACGAGAAGTTCGGCGGGTCGTAGGTGACCTGAGCTTCGAGGTTGGGCTCCAGCCCATCGGGCAGGTTGTGCGCGGTGAACGCCTCGAAGGCGATCGCCGCCAACGGCATGGCGCGATCGGGCGAGCCCTTCACGGCGAAGTTGCCGCCGGCGAAGTCGAGGTCGTCCTCGCTGCACTCCAACTGGTGGGCGGCGATCTTGCGGGCCTTGTCGATCACCTTGTCGCACGCCATTGCGATGGCGACGCCACCGACCGGCAGCGAGCGCGAGCCGTAGGTGTCGAGGCCGAGCGGAGCGATCGCCGTGTCGCTGTGGAGCACGTCGATGTCGTCGGGGCTGACGCCCATCTTGTCGGCGACGATCATGCTCCATGCCGTCTCGTGGCCCTGCCCGTGCGGCGATGTGCCGGTGACCACCTGGATCTTGTTCGTCGGCAGCACGCGTACGGTGGCGGCCTCCCAGCCGCCTGCCGAGTAGTTCAGCGATGCGAGCACTCGTGACGGGGCGAGGCCGCACATCTCGAAGTAGCTGCACACGCCGATGCCGAGCCGCTTCGCTGCGCCGGGCACGTTCTGCGTCGCCTGCTTGGCGCGGATGCCGGCGTAGTCGGCGAGCCCGGCAGCCTTGTCGGCGGCGCCCTGGTGGTCGCCGCTGTCGTAGACGAGCCCGTGGAACGCGGTGTAGGGGAACTGCTCCTTCTGGATGAAGTTGCGTCGGCGCAGCTCCATCGGATCGATGCCGATCTTCGTCGCCAGCGAATCCATCGCCCGCTCGATCGCGTACGTCGCCTCCGGGCGACCGGCACCTCGATAGGCGTCGGTCGGGGTGAGCGTGGTGAACACGCTCGTGCAGCTGAAGTCGTAGGCCTGTGGGAGGTCGTACACGCCGGCGTAGAGGAACGCGCCGAGCAGCGGGATCCCCGGCGTGACGAGCTGGAGGTAGGCCCCCATGTCGCCGATGATCCGCACGCGTACGGCGGTGAGCTTGCCGTTCTCGTCAGCGGCCAGCTCCATGTGCTGCTGCTGACCGCGGCCGTGGATGGTCGCCTGCGAGTTCTCCGTGCGCTCCTCGTTCCAGCGCACCGGCACCTTGTGCTTGCGGGCCAGCGCCACGCAGAGCAGCTCCTCGGCGTAGACGTTGAGCTTGGCGCCGAACCCGCCACCGACCGAGGGCGCGACGACGCGCATCTGGTGCTCGGGGATGCCGAGCGTCAGCGCCGTCATGATCTTCAGGATGTGCGGCACCTGCGTCGACGAGTACATCGTCAAGTCGCCGCCGAACGGCTGGGGCACCGCGGCGACGGCGCGGGGCTCCATCGCCATCGGCAGCAGGCGCTGCTGCACGAAGTGCTCGCTCACGGTGAACGCTGCGTTGGCGAACGCCTCCTCCACCTGACCGGGATGGCCCTCGACGAGGAGGTCCCACTTGTACGACGTGTTGGTGCCGAGCTCCGGATGGATGATCACCCGGTCGCTCAGCGCGTCCTGCAGATCGACCACGGCCGGCAGCGGCTCGTACTGCACGTCGATGAGCTCGAGTGCGTCGCGCGCAGCGGCGTCGCTCGTGGCCAGCACGACGGCGACGCCGTCTCCGACGTAGTGCGCGGTCTCGCTGGCGACGGGGTAGTGCGCCGGGTTCTTCATGTCGGCGGTGACCGGCCACGCGCACGGCATCGGCGCGGCCCACAGCGACGCCAGATCGGCACCGCTGTACGCGGCGACCACCCCGGGTGCCTTGGCCGCGGCCGACGTGTCCACCGAGACGATGCGGGCGTGCGCGTACGGGCTGCGCAGCACGGCGAGGTGCAGCGCGCCCGGGATGGCGAGGTCGTTGGTGAAGCGCGCTTCGCCGGTGAGCAGCGCCGGGTCTTCCTTGCGCAGCATGCGCGTGCCCATCACCGTGTTCGGGCGGTCTTCCGTGACGGTCATCTCGATACCCCCAGTACCTGGATGCTTGTGCGACCCCGCCGAACGGCAAGCTCGCGTGTCTGGCCCGGCAGCGCCGAGCCGATGGTCCCGTCAGCGGTGGTTCAGCTGCCGGCGGCGCAGGCCAGCACGGCCTGCACGATGTTGTGGTAGCCCGTGCAGCGGCACAGGTTGCCCTCGAGCCCGATCCGCACCTCGGCTTCGGTGGGGTGCGGGTTCTCCTTCAGGAAGCTGGTGGCCGCCATCACCATGCCGGGCGTGCAGTACCCGCACTGCAGCCCGTGGTTCTCCATGAACGCGGTCTGCATCGGGTGCATCACCCCGTCGACGGCCATGCCCTCGATCGTGGTCAGTTCGGCGCCGTCGGCCTGCACCGCCAGGACCGTGCAGCTCTTCACCGCTTCGCCGTTCATGTGCAGGCTGCACGCGCCGCACGACGACGTGTCGCAGCCGACGTTGGTGCCGGTGAGCCCGAGGTTCTCGCGGACGTAGTGGACGAGCAGCGTGCGCGGCTCGACATCGTTGGTGTGCACGGTGCCGTTGACGGTGACCGAGATCTCCACGTGATCCCCCTTGATCGAATCGGTTGAGCGCACACTAGGCACGCCGGGCACGTCTCGCGCGACCGAGCCCCCAACTCGGTTCGACGGGTCAGTCCAGGGGGCGATGGTGATGCGGCATGCGGCGGGGGAGCGTTGCAGCGAAGACGATCGCGAACACGATCGCCGACATCATCCCGATGGTGGCCCCCGGCGGCGCACCGTCGATGTGGTACGTCAGGATCAGCCCGACGACGGCCTCCGACACGCCGAAGACGATGCCGAGGATGGTCATCTGGCGCAGCGTTCGGGCCAGCAGCCGAGCGGTGGCAGCGGGCGTGACGAGCATGGTCACCGACATGATCGTGCCCACGGCGCGAAGGCTGATGACGACGACGACGGCCAGCAGCAGCATCAGCACCGCTTGGACGAGCTCGACGCGCACGCCGACCTGCTCGGCCTGCACGTGGTCGAACGTGGCCAGGCGCAGCTCGCCGAACAGCAGCATCACGGCGATCACCGCAGCGCCGCCGAGGCCGAGGTTCAGCCAGATGTCGCCCCACTGCACCGTCAACCAGTAGCCGAACAGGAAGTGGGTCAGCTCGACGCCGGTGCCGAGCCGGGAGATGACGACGATGCCGAGCGCGAAGAACGCGGTGCCGAGCACGGTGATCACGGTCTCCTGACCGAGACGGCGGTTGGCGGAGAACAGCACGAGCAGCGCGGCGATGATCAGGCCGGCGCCCATCGCCCCGAAGAGCACGTTGACGCCCGCCGCGTACGCCAGGCCGACACCGGCGAGCGTGCCGTGCGACATCGCGTCGCCGAGGTTGGCCATCCGCCGCAGCACGACCCACGTGCCGACGACGGGCGCGACGATGCCGATGATGATCGCCGCCAGGAAGGCGCGCTGCATGAACTCCGGCTGGAAGGGATCAGTGAGCCAGTGCACCGGAACCGCCTGACGACCGGGGTGACGAACCCGCCGAGCCGAACGTCGCGTCGAGCACGTCGGAGCCGAGCACCATGGCCGGCGGGCCGTCGCCGCGCACCGTGCCGTTGATGGCGATGCAGCGCGGGAACCGCCGACGCGCCAGGGCGAGGTCGTGGGTGGCGACGAGCAGCGTGGTGCCCGCTGCAGCGAGCTGCTCGAACATGTCGAACAGCTCGAGGGTGGTCGGTTCGTCGACGCCGCTGAGGGCCTCGTCGAGCAGCACCACCGAGGCCGCCTGGGCGAGTGCGCGCGCGAGGTACACGCGCTGCAGCTGGCCGCCGGACAGCTCGCTCAGGGCGCGCTTGCCGAAGCCGTGCAGGTTGACCCGGGCGAGTGCGTCGGCGGCTGCAGCGCGGTCGTCGCGATGCGGGCGCTCGTACCACCGGTGGAAGCGACGGCGACCGGCCAGCACGAGCTCCTCGACGGTGATCGGGAAGTGGAGGTCGGCGTCGTTGCGCTGGGCGATGTAGGCGATGTCCATCCGGTCGGTGTGGTGGTGGCAGTGCACACCGTTGACCTCGACCGTGCCGGAGTGGTTGACGAGCCCGCAGATCGCCTTGAACATCGTGCTCTTCCCGGCGCCGTTCGGGCCGATCACGGCAACGAGCTCGCCGGGTTGGATGGAGAACGAGACGTCGTGCAGCGCGACGCCGTCGCCGTAGCGCACCCCGAGGTCGCGCACGTCGAGCAGCGGCACAGCGTTCATGAGCAACGCAGTCCGAGCTGGAGGGCGGCGAGGTTCTGGCGCATCACCGAAACATAGGTGGCGCCTGCGTCGATCTGATCGTTCGACATCGACTCGATCGGGTCGAGCGTGGCCGTGGTCGCGCCGATCTCGGCGGCCACGGTGCGGGCGAGGTCTTCCGGCAGGTTCTCCTCGAAGTAGATCGTCGTCACGCCGTTCGCCTCTGCCGCCGCGGCGACGGACTCGAGGGTCTTCGCCGACGGCTCGACCTCCGGGGTGATCCCGCCGATCGGGATCTGGCGGAGGTGGTAGCGCTGCGCCAGGTACTCGAAGGCGCGATGGCTGGTGATGATCACATCGGACTCGCAGTGCGCGAGCCCCGCGGTGAAGTCGGCGTCGAGCGCCGACAGCGAATCGCTGTAGCGGAGCGCTCCCGCGTCGAAGGTGGCGGCGTCGGCTTCGTCCAGGCGGTCGAGCTCGGCAACGACGGCGCGCGACATCGTCGCCATGTTCATCGGGTCGAGCCACACGTGCGGGTCGACCCCGCCGTCGAGCGACTCGCCGTCGACCTCGCCGTCCGTGCCGGGCAGCTGGTCGGTCACCGGGAGCAGGGTCACGGTGTCGAGCAGGTCGATGCGCTGCACCGAGCCGGGCAGCACCTTCAGCGCCTGTTCGACGCCCGGTTGGAAGCCGCGCCCGAGGTAGAACACGATGTCGGCATCCTCGAGCTTGGCGATCTGCTGCGCCGTGGGCTCGTATTCGTGCGCTTCCTGGCCGGGTGGCACGATCGTGACGACGTGGACGTGGTCGCCGCCGATGTGGTGCACGATGTCGGCCAGCGGGGAGAAGGCGACGGCCACCGTCAGCTTGCCGTCCTTGGCGCCCGACCCGGTGTCGCCGCACGCGGTCGTGACGCCTCCGGCGAGGCCGAGGCAGACCAGCGCGGCGGGCAGGTTGCGGATCACGGCCTCCACCGTACCAGAAATGAGAAGCATTCCCAAAAGGTTCGTGCGGATGGCACGGGTAGCCTCGACAGCGTGAGCGTTGCCGTGCGTCGAACTCGCGTCCCGTCCGTGGTCGCCGATCTGCCCGATGAGGTCGCGGGCGCGGTCAGCAAGGTGCTCGCGCCGCTCGGTCAGCGCCTCACCCGGCACCGCACTGCGGTCCTCGCCGTGCTGGCCGACTCGGACCGCCCGTTGACCACCGACGAGGTCGTCGAGCGGTCGGGCGTGCCCACCTCCACGGCCTACCGCAACCTGGCGGAGCTGGTCGACCTCGGCGTCATCGCCCGTGTCGGTGGCGTCGATCGCATCGAGCGCCACGAGCTCAGCGAGCACTACTCCCGTCGTCACCACCACCACCTGGTGTGCGTCGACTGCGGCGCCGTCGCCGACTTCGATGCCAGCCCTGCGCTCGAGCGGCTGATCGCCGACGAGACCAGCGCGATCCTCGATGCCGCCGGGTTCGAGGTCACCCAGCACGTGTTCGACGTTCGCGGCCGCTGCGCCGACTGCCGCGCCTGACGGCCGCGCTTCGATGTCGACGCGCGAGTCGCAGGAGGTCGAGAACCGCCGGCTGCTGCGAGCACGCGACGCGATGGATCGCGACTACCGGCTGCCGCTCGACCTGCCGCGGCTTGCGTCGATCGCACTCGTCTCCGAGGCGCACTTCATCCGCACCTTCAAAGCCGCCTTCGGCGAGACCCCGCATCGCTACCTCCAGCGGCGGCGCGTCGAACGGGCGATGTACCTGTTGCGCACGAGTGATCGTTCGGTCACCGACATCTGCATGGAGGTCGGCTTCGCCAGCCTCGGCACGTTCAGTCGCACGTTCACGGAGATCGTCGGGCAGTCCCCGTCGCAGTTCCGCACGCTCGGCCCGCTGCCGAACGTGCCGTCGTGCTTCGTGAAGGCCTGGACCCGGCCGGCCTGACGGGCCCGGCTCATCGAGCAGTTTCGGAGAAGCAACTGCTCGGGATCTCCTCGTACTGTCGAGACCATGTACAACGCGATCACACGTTCCCAGCTGTTCGTCCTCGATCAGGACGAGGCGCTCGACTTCTACGTCAACAAGCTCGGCCTCGAGGTGGCCACCGATCTCGATCTCGGCTTCATGCGCTGGCTCACGGTGCGGGTGCCCGGCGACACCGGCCGCGAGATCCTGCTCGAGAAGCCGGGTCCGCCGTCGATGGACGAAGCCACCGCAGCGCAGGTGCGCGAACTGGTGACCAAGGGCGCGATGGGCGGGTGGCTGTGCATCACCACCGACGACGCGCACGCGACCCACGCCACCCTGCAGGGCCGCGGCGTGGAGATCACCGACGAGCCGTCGCCGAAGCCGTACGGCATCGACTTCGGCGTCCGCGACCCGTTCGGCAACGCCATCCGCATCGGCCAGATGTTCGACCAGACTGGCTGAATGGCAGAGGTTCTGTACGAGTGGCGCGGCGCGTTCACCAACATCGAGGTGAACGCGCTGCACGCCGAGGCGTTCAGCACGCGTGTGTTCGACGAGAGCGAGTGGGACTGGGCGTCGCTCACCTCGCAACACAGCCTCGGCTGGGTCACGGCCCGCCGCGACGGCGACCTCGTCGGGTTCGTCAACGTGCTGTGGGACGGTCTGGTGCACGCCTGGATCCAGGACGTGATGGTGGCTGCTTCGGCGCGTCGCACGGGCATCGGGGTCGGCGTCGTGGCGGCTGCGCGCGACGGTGCGAAGGCGGCGGGTTGTGACTACCTCCACGTCGACTTCGACGACGAGCTGCGCGAGTTCTACTTCGACGCCTGCGGCTTCACGCCCACCAACGCCGGGCTGATCGAGCTGCGCTAGGCCGGAGGCCTCGAAAGCCGTTCACGTGCTCGACAGCGTGAGCGCGGTGAGGCTGCCGTTGGTGTCGAAGTCGGTGGTCCACGAGACGGTGGCGGTGAGGGTGACGACGGTGCCGTCGGGCAGGGTGATCGTCGCCGTCGGAGCGGACGAGTAGCCGCGTCCAGGGTCGTCGATCGTGATCGACGTGACCTCGCCGTCCACCACCGTCGCCGTTGCCGTGGCGTCGCGTTGCTCCCACGTCTCGCCGGCGCTCGCCAGGTAGCGGTAGTGGTTCGACGCCGCATCGAGTGCTTCGTTGGTGACGCCGTACGGGCCGAGCACGTCGAGCAGGGCGGCCTTGTTGGCCTGCACCTGCGCCGTCTCCGGCTCGGCGTCCTTCGCCGGCGTGACGCCGCTGAACGCGGTGCGGAACACCTCCGGCTCGACGCCGAGCAGCGCGGCGACGAGCACCACTGGGCGCCCGTTGTCGACGTCGACCGTCTCGTGCCCACCGGCGATCGTCACAGCCACGGTCGAGCTCGTCGATCCGGCCGGAGCGCTCGAGGTGTTCGAAGCGCTCGATGCCGGCGACGACGCGCTGCACGCGCCGAGGACGAGCGCGGCGAAGGCGGCGGGGATGGTGGATGTCAGCGAGGAGCGCATCTGGTCATCGTCCGCCTCGTGGGTGAGGTCTCGGTTGCCGAACCGTGAGAGTCATCCGTGAGGTTGGGAGCCACGGTTGGCACCGAGACTCACGAACGGATGCGAGCGTTCGGCGAGACCGTCAGGCGAGGGCGTCGGCGAGGAGGGACTGCTCGTCGGCGGTGAGCGGGATCTCGCCGACCAGCGCGATGGCGGCCGGGCTCATCTTGCGGGCGGTCTTGCGGATGACCTCCAGCATGTGGTCGCGGTCCAACCGCGCCGCGGTGGACGCCAGCTGCGTCTCGATGAACACGAGGCACGCGGCGTCCTCGACGAGCTGCGTCTCGGGGTCGGTGCCGAGGCCCTCGCGCCGCAGCAGTGCCTGCACCCGCTCGATCTCGGCAGCGGCGCACCCCGCGTCGATGAGCAGCTGCTCGACGTCGCGCGCGTGGCGCGCTTTCTGGTCGCGCCGCCAGCGCAGGTAGCCGGCGCGACCCTCGGGGTACGTCGCGCGAGCGAGCTCCCAGCGGCGAAGATGATGTGCGCGTGCGGCGATGACGACGGCGTCACCAGCCGCAGGTTCGAGGCGTCGCACCCACTCCGAGGCGAGCTGCCCGTGCACTTCGGCGAGCGCGTGAACTGCGCCGCGCACGGAGATGCGGTTCGGGTCGTCGGCGTTGGCGCGATCGATGGATTCGATCGCCTTGTCGAGCGATCCGTCGAGCGATCCGCTCAGACTGCACACTCCGAGTCGCCGACCTCGGCGGTGAACGGGCCGGTCTCGTCGTAGTCGACGAAGAACTCCGGGCCGTCGGCCGGCAGCGGGAACTCGTCGAGGTCGCGCAGGCCGGCGGCGATGGCGGTGGCGCCCCCGACGCGATCCATCCAGGTGCGGAACGCCTCGCCGGCGGTGCGCTCGTCGTTGAACCGGCGAACGACGCGAGCAGCAGCTTGCGGTGCGGCCTTGGCCGGCAGGCGCAGCGCCTTGTCGCCGAAGTGGATCTGCTCCTGGCCGACGTAGCCACCGAGCAGCATCTGGTAGCCCGGCGCCGACTGGCCGTGGGCGCGGCGCTCGGCGCCGAAGAAGCCGATGTCCGAGGTGTGGTGCTGGCCGCAGCTGTTGGTGCAGCCGGAGATGTTGATGCGCACGCCGCCGACCTCGGCAAGGCCCTCCTCCTCCAGCGCTTCGCCGATGGCCTTGGCCAACCCGCGAGACTGGGTGACGGCGATGTTGCACGTGTCGGCGCCCGGGCAGGCGACCACGTCGCGAGCCAGTTCGGCACCGGGACGGGCCATGCCGATGGCGTCGAGCCGGGCGTACAGCGTGGGCAGCTGGCCCTCGGTGAGCCCACGGAAGACCACGTTCTGGCGGTTGCTCAGCCGCACGTCGGCGCCGAGCTCGCGCTGGATGGATGCCAGCGAACGGAATTGAGACGCGGTGATGTCGCCGAGCGCCGCGTAAGCCACAGCGGACACCGTTCCGTTGGCCGTGCCGCGCACGACGCCGGTCGCGACCCAACGCTCGTACGGGTCGCGCGGCGTGAGCGCAACGCTGACACCTTGACCCACGGGCGTCGCTTCGACGGTGGACGAACGCCCTGCGGGCGCGTCGCCGAACTTGGCGACGACCTCGGGGATGCCACCGGGCCACGACGACGAGGCGGGCAATGTGTGGCGGACCTTGAGGACGCGCCTGCGGACCTCGTCGATGCCGAGCGCGTCGACCACCCACTTCATGCGGGCGCGCAGCTTGTTGTCGCGGTTGCCCGTCTGGTCGAACACGCGCAGCAGTGCCTCGATGGTCGGCAGCAGGTCTTCGCGAGACGTGAAGTCCTCCAGCGCGAGCGCCGGATGCGGCGTGGCGCCCAGGCCGCCGGCGATGTACACGCGGAAGCCCGCCTCCTCGGAGCCGTCCTCCAACGTGCGCGTCGTGGCGATGGCGCCGATGTCGTTGAACATCGCCTGACCGCAATCGGTGGAGCAGCCGGAGAAGTTGATCTTGAACTTGCGCGGCAGGCGCTGGCCGAGCGGGTTGCGCACGAAGTGGCGGAACGCTGCCTCGGCCCACTGGGTGACGTCGAGGTGCTCGTGCGGGCAGGCGCCGGCCAGGTGGCAGGCCATCACGTTGCGGACGGTGTCGCCGCATGCCTCACGAGTGGTGAGGCCGACGTTGGCCAGCACGCGCATCACCTCGGGCACGCGAGTCAGCTCGACGTAGTGCACCTGCACGTTCTGGCGGGTGGTGATGTGACCCCACCCGCGGGAGTAGGTCTCGGCGATGTGGGCCATCGTGTCGAGCTGCTCCGGGGTGATCGTTCCGGCGGGCAGCTTGATCCGCACCATCTGGTTGGTGCCGCCCTGGCGCTGGCCGTAGATGCCGTTGTTGAGGCGCATCACGCGGAACACGTCCTCGCCGATCTCACCGGCGAGGTACTGGGCGATGGCGCGCTCGAAGCGCTCGATGTCGCGCTGCTGCTCGGCGTCGAGGTCTCGGGGTGCTGGCACGATGGGTGTGATCGTCACGGCCCCTCCTTGTTTCCACGTGTGACCGCTTCGGCCCAAAAGCAGATCTCTTCGGTCAACAATAGGCGCGTGGACCTCGACTGCCAACGTCGATTCGGTCACCAGGCCCTGCGATGCAGGTCAGCCGGGTGCAGCGATGCCGGCAGCGAGTGCGCGGCGTCGGCGCCACATCGCCGGGAGGCGCCACAACCGGCCGACCAGGATCGTGGCGAGCACCCACAGCACGTACGCCAGCGGCGTCCACGACCCGCCGACGGAGTCGCCGCTGCCGTGCGACAACGTGAACGTCACCCGGTCCTGGAGGTACGGCACGCCACGCCACGAGAACGTGCCGGTGGCGTCCGGATCGGCCGCTCGGATGCCGGCGCCGAACGCGTTCGCCGCTTCGCTCAGCAGTGAGGTGAACAGCAGTTGTGCGGTGAGGAAGAACACCGCCGCAGCGATCCACGAGGCGCGGGGACCGTCGCCGAACTCGGCGGTGAGGTACTCGTCGGCGAGCTGTCGCTGATCGCCGAGGTTCGCGAGCGCGGTGCCCGTGCCGACGTCCTGCGCTGCCGTCAGCAGGTTGGCGCGCACGTCACGCCGATGCGCGATCCGCACCCGGCGGGGCAGGTCGTAGAGGCGCTGGTCGAGCGTCCAGACGGCGCGCTCGATGCGCAGCCGGTCGATCGTCGAGACGTGCTTCGTCATCTCAGTCTCCGTTCGTCAGGGGATCGGTGAGCGGGCGGCCGAGCACGCCGCCCACGGTCGTGACCAAGCTCGACCAGCTGGCGGTCCCGGCGGCGAGCGCATCGAGCCCGGCGGCGGTGGGCCGGTAGTACTTGCGCGCCGGGCCCGCGTCGCTCGGCACCAGACGGGAGCGCACCCGCCCTTCGCGCTCGAGCCGGGACAGCGCGGGGTAGACGGTGCCCTCCAGCACGTCCGTCAGGCCGAGCGCGTGCAGGCGCTGCACCACCTCGTAGCCGTACGACTCACGCTCCGCCAGCAGCTGCAGCAGCAGGAGCGTCAGCACGCCCTTGAGGAGCTGCGGGTCATGCGCGGGCATGGAACCAAGCTATGCCCACTACCGGATGATGTCAAGTAGTGCGACGTCGGCGCGGTTCGAGCCGTGTCGCATCTGGGTGCAGACTGCGGCACATGGGCTTCGAGGTGCATGTGGTGGTCACGATGAAGAAGCCGCCGACGGAGGCGGTGATGACCGAACTGGATCACCAGTTCGGCGCAGCGACGCACGAGCACGGATCCCGGTCGGTGCTCGTCACCGAGCACGTCTCCGTGTCCGACGAATCGGACGCGATCGCGTTCGTGCGCGGACTCGTGCTGGCCGCGGTGCCCGACGGATCGACGATCACCGAGATCAGCGCCACGCCGAGCTGAACGACGTCACTCGCCGGGTGCTTCGCCGATCTCGCGAAGTGCGTCGCGCAGCGCGATCCGCAGGCGTCGAGCGTGGTCGGGGGCGAGGTGGGCGACGAGTCCGGCGCCGGGACGGCCGACCTCTTCGACGGTGAGCACGACGCGAGGCTCGGCGTCGTCGTAGTCGTCGCTGATCGCGACAGCCCACGAGATGGGTGTCGCGTCCTCGGCGCCCGGTGGCAGGTCTGCCGGTTCGAAGGGGTGGTCGTCGATGGAGCGTCGCATGGCGGGACGGAACCCTACGGGGACACGCCGAAGGTCAGCCGCACGAGCGAGGCGGTGTCGTCGAGCTGCGCGGTGAAGTCCTCGGACGTGACGTTGGCGTTGGCTGCCGAATCCACTTGGGCGAACGAATCGAGCACGACGGATCGCTGCTCTGCGCTCAGCCACGGGGCGCGATCCATGGTCGACTGCAGTTGCCCGCGCAGGTCGGTGAGCGGTTGCAGCACGCTGGTCTGCAGATCGTCGCCGCCGGTGAGCACCTGGTCGTACTCGATGTCGAGCCGCTCGAGGCCGGTGGCGATGTCGGCCGCGTCGGCTTGCACGCCGTCGACGCGCTCGGTGATCGACGGCACCTGCTGGCGACCGACGAGCAGGCCGATGCCGAACGCGAGCAGGGCTGCGACGCACGCGCCGATGATCGCCCGTTGCCGTCGCTTGCCTGCCGAGATGTAGAGCGCCATCAGCGTTGCCTTCCTACGAGGTAGACGACATCCTCGCGTCCGGCGAACGGGTTCGACCCGTCTGCCGACGCGGCGAGCTCGATGAGCCGGCGTCCGTCGATGATCCACACGGTCGGCCGCAGCGTGATCGGGCCGCGGTAGCGCGTGTGCGCGTCGATCGACGCAGCCAGCCCTTCGCTGCTCGAACGGGCTCCGGAGATGACGATCGCTTCGTCGCCGTAGCGATCGAGCACCGTGATCGTGCCGCCGTGGTCGCCGAGCTTCGACGACCCGACCTCCTCGACGAGCCAGTAGCTCCCGTGCTGCTGCACCGCTGCGCCGGCGGGTGCGAGCCCGCGCGCCGTTGCTTCGTCGAGCTCGTGGCGCCCGGGGAGCGCGCCGGCGGACAGGCCGACGGCGCCGGTGGCAATCGCCCGCACCGTGCTGCGCTCTGGCACCTCCTCGACGCGCACCTCGACGCTGGACGGGCTGGCGCCGGCGGCGACGACCTCCGACTCGACCTCGTCCATCATCGCGTCGAGCGTCTCGGTGTCGACGCGCTGGACGGTGCGTTCGCGTTCGGCGCGAAGCAGCGACAGGGCGTCGCCGATCGAGGAGATCACCTCGGCGTGCTCGGGGATCACGAGCGGCCAGCCGAGCATCGTCGACACGTGACGGGCGAGCCCGCCGGCACCGCCGCCGACGCCGACGATCGACGGACTGATGCCCGACGTGCCGATGAGCTTGGCCGTCTTGGCGACGGTGAGCGCCAGCTCGCACACGGCCTCGCCGGCCGCGGTGAGCATCTGCTGGGCAATGGTGTCCGCGTCGTCGTGCATCGTTTCGGCGACGACGCCGAACGCAGCGCGAGCGGCGCTCGGATCGGCGTGGCTGTAGTCGCCCGGCTCGGTGATGCCGAGTGCGTTCGCCGCGCACGTGGTCGTCAACGCCACGCGCCTCCCGTCGCGCGTGACGATCGTGACGTAGTCGGCCGGGTCGCCGGGGAGCGCGGCGCCGACGTCCACGGTGGCCCCGGCGAAGTCCTCAGCGTCCATGAAGCAGGCGTACTGCAGCCCGGCGATGTGCGCCGAGCGCGGGCCGATGCCATGCACGCGACCGCGGCGCACGCGCAGCATCGAACCGCCGGCAACGCCGACGACGCGCACGTCGACGCTGCGCAGCGCGGTGGCGTGCGATGCGACGCGCACGTATGAGAGCGAGGGCCGCCCGGCGCGGATCGCGGCGATGTTGGTCGACGTGCCGCCGACCTCGATGACGATCGCGTCGGTGACACCGGTGTAGCGGAGCGCGCCTGCCACCGACGCGGACGGCCCGGAGTAGAGCGTGCGCACCGGCGCAGCGCGGAAGCCCTCCAGATCGGTGGCGCCGCCGTCACTGCGCATCACCATGACCGGTGCTTTGATGCCGGCGTCGGCAACGCCTTCGGCGACGAACGTCGCCGTGCTGACGGCGATCGGCAGGATCGAGGCGTTGAGGGCCGCCGTCACCGTGCGCAGCTCGAGCCCGTAGAGGCCACTCAGCTCGGTGCTCGTGCACACCGGGAGACCCGCAGCCATCGCCAGCGCGGCGACGGCGACCTCGTTCGTCGTGTCGTCCGGCGAGAAGGCCTCGGCCACGCACACCGCACCGACCCCTGCTTCGCGAAACCCGTCGAGCGCGGCGGCGATCTCGCTGCTCGGCAACCCGTCGGTGACGTCGAAGAAGGCGTGGCGCACGCGCAGGCGCTTGCCCGGCGAGAGCTCGACGTCCTTCAACCGGGTGCGCTTCTCGACGCGAGCGAGATCGGGTCGGCGGCCGAGTCCGATCACACCGACCTCGGCGGCGTCACCTTCGAGCAGCGCGTTGACGGCCTGCGTGGTCGAGTGGGTGACGAGCTCGATGTTCGTCGCGCCGACCTGCGCAGCGAGCTCGGCGACCGCCTGCACGACACCAGCGGCGACGCCGCCATCGGCGCCGTGCGTGGTGGGCACCACGGAGGAGGCGACGATGTCGCGATGGTCGAGCGCGACCGCCACCGCCTTGGTGAAGGTGCCACCCACGTCGACGCCGACGCGGAGCTTGCTCATGTGCGAGCGGCTGCCAGGTGCCGGGCCGGGCGCGCTCCGAGGCGCGGCTTGATGACGAACACGTACAACGCACCGGCAAGGTACACGGCGGCCAGCGCGGCCTGGGCGATCAGCGATGGTGCGGTGGGCCACACGCCGGTCGCCTCGGCGAGGAAGATCGGCAGCCGCGGGCCGCTGGTGCGTCGGTAGCTGATGACGTCGGCCGCTTGCAGGGTGTGCATCGCGTTGCCGAGGAAGGCGACCGACGTGGCCATCACGAGCGCGACCGCGGTGTTCATGAACACCTTCACCGGCAGCTTGCGCCCGAGCTTGAAAACGGCGAACGCGACACCGGTGAGGGCGACGAGGGCAAGTCCGACGCCGAGGAGGATGTATCCGCCGAGTCCTTCCCCGAAGGTGAGCAACGACTGGTAGAACAGCGCCGTCTCGAAGCCCTCGCGGTACACCGCGGTGAACCCGACGGCGACGAGCGAGGCGGTGCTGCCGACGCTGATCGCGCTCCACAGCCGGGCTCGCACGAACTCCATCCAGCGCTTGTGCTCGAGGCGGGCGATGAGCCAGAAGGAGACGTAGAAGAGCACCGCCACCGCGACGAGCGCGGTGATCGCTTCGAGCACCTCGCGACCGACGGGCAGCAGGGCGAAGATCGTCGGCATCAGCAGCACCGTCAGCACGGTGGCGACCGCGGCGAGCGCCACCCCACCGAGGATCGGCTTGATGTACTGCGGGCTGCGCGCCGCTTCGAGGTACCCGAGCAGCACGGACAGCAGCAGCACGATCTCGAAGCCCTCGCGGAACAGGATGAGGAACGACTGCCCGGCAACGAGCGCGGGCGCGCCGACGCCGGCATCGGTGAGCTTGCGCTCGGCCTGATCGAGCAGGTCTCGCAGCACGATGATCTCGTCACGGATCGTCTCGATCGACTTGCCGTCACCGATCGCCGTGCGAATGGTGGCGAACTGGAACTCGGTCTTGATCGTCAGCTCGTTGTCGGCGATGCGCAGCGGGATCTCGACCAGTTCGAAGTGGGAGAGGTAGCCGTCCTTGGCCTCGGCGAGTGCCTCGTCGGCTCGCCCGTCCTTGATCAACGTCAGCGTCTCGTCGACCGATGTGCGAGTCGCGTCGAGCAGCTTGATCGCCTCGTCGCGCGACGCACTCGGACGCGGGCCGGCGGCGTGCGCGATCGACGGGATCAGCGCGCTCGCGCCGAGCACGAGCAGCAGGAAGGCGACGAGACGCCGCATCGTCGATCGTCAGCCCGGGAACTTGGCCAGGTACGCGGCGGAGGTGGTGGCGAACTTGGTCGCCGCGGCGGTCATCGCTGCGGTGTCCTTCGCCTTGGCGGCGTCGTCGAAGGCTGCCAGCGCATCCTCGAAGTCGAGGTAGCTGGCGGCGTCGTTGGTGCGCACGGTGCCCTCGTAGGCGAACCAGGAGGCCTCGATCTCGTCGAGCCGGCCCTCGGCAGCGTCCGCGGCGGCAGCGACCTCGACCAGCAGTGCGTTGGTCTCCGCCAGCCCGGTGGTCACCTGCGCATCGGGGACGAGCACGTACGTCTCCTCGGTGGCCGGCGTGTCCGACGACTTGGCGTCGTCGCTGCCGCACGCGGCGAGTGTCCCACCGCTCAGCAGGGTGAACGCCAGTGCGCCGACGAAGAACTTGGTCTGCTTCATGAAATCCATGGTACCTGGGCTTGTTAGGTGTGCCTAATCGTCCGCTAGGTTGTTTTCGTGGCCCTCGAAGTCGACACCGCGACGGTGAACAAGATCCTCAACGACATCCTGGAGGCCGAGCTCTCCGGCGTGGTGCGCTACACGCACTACTCGCTGATGATCACCGGACCGAACCGGATCCCGCTCGTCGCCTTCATGAAGGCGCAGGCGTCCGAGTCGTTGCTGCACGCCCAGCAGGTGGGCGAGATCCTCACCGGGCTCGGTGGGCATCCGTCGCTGCGCATCGCTCCGATCGAGGAGACCCATCGTCACGAGATCCACGACATCCTCGCCGAGAGCGTGGCCCACGAGCGCGAGGCGCTGAGCCTGTACCGCACCCTGCTGGCCGCGGTGGAGAAGTCGTCGGTGTTCCTCGAGGAGTTCGCACGTGGGCAGATCAGCACCGAAGAGCAGCACCAGCTCGAGCTGAGCAAGATGCTGCGCGACTTCGCGCCGCACACGGGTGTCGGCTGATGGCCGCCCCCGCCTGCCTCATCGTCTGCGCCGGAAAGGACTGCCGCGGGTCGAAGGGCTTCGACGCGCTGGCGGAGGTGGCCTCCGAGGAGCGCGGTTCGTTGCAGGCACCGTGCCAGGGCCTGTGCCACGGTCCGATCGTGGGCGTGCGCATCCGCGGTGAGGTCCGCTGGTTCGATCGCATCCGGAATTCGAAGGAGCGCGAGGCGCTGGTCAAAGCCGTGCGCCGCGAGCACATCGGCGACCGGTTGGGCGACCACGAGGTGCGCAGCCGCCGCGGGGAGCTCAAGCACTCCGGCCGCCTCCAGCCGCTGACGCCCAAGTCGCGCCGCAAGCTCCGCGCCGCCTGACCGGGGTCGCCTGCCCGGCAGGGTCGGCGTGGAGGGTTTGGCGCGCGCTCGGGTGGGCGTGGAACCCTCCGCGGGGTTGGTGTGGAGGGTTTGGGGCGCGCTCGGGTGGGCTTGGAACCCTCCGCGGGTTGGTGTGGAGGGTTTGGCGCGCGCTCGGGTGGGCTTGGAACCCTCCGCGGGTTGGTGTGGAGGGTTTGGCGCGCGCTCGGGTGGGCGTGGAACCCTCCACCCGAGCTGGGCCGGGTCAGGCGAAGAGGGCGGCTGCGAAGGGTTCGCCGGCGGTGCGCCGACCTGCCGGCACGAAGAAGAAGCCGCCGCCGACGGGACGGATGTACTCCTCCAGCGCCTCGCCGTTGAGCCGCTCCTGCACGGCGATGAACCCGTCGCGCAGGCTGCGCTGAAAGCAGACGAACAGCAGGCCCTGGTCGAGCTGGCCGTCGGTGGTGAACCCGGCGGAGTAGTTGAAGCCGCGGCGCAGGATCAGGTTCTTGGCGGTGGCGTCGGTGCGTGGGTTGGCGATGCGGATGTGGGCCGTGAGCGGCGTGATGACGCCCTGCGGATCGTCGCCGAAGCGCGGCTCGTCCTGCTCGCGCGTGCCGTCGAGCGGCGCGCCACTGTCCTTTGATCGACCGATGATCAGCTCCTGCGTGCGCAAGGCGGTGCGGTCCCAGAACTCGACCCGGTTGCGGATGACGCGAACGACTTGGTAGCTGCCGCCGACGGCCCACGCCGGCTCGTCGTCGCCGTCGCGAATCCACACGTGCTCGTCCATCAGCGAGTCGGTCGTCGCCAGGTTCGCGGTGCCGTCCTTGAAGCCGAGGAGGTTGCGCGTGCTCGTCCGCCCGGCGCCGAGCGTGTTCGGTTGGACGAAGCCGTTCATCATCCACCGCAGCGTCAGGTAACGGCGGCTGACGCGCATCAGCCGACGGAGCGCGTGGTTGACGGTCTCCTCGGTGGCGCCGCAGAGCTGCAGCACGAGGTCGCCGTGGCTGCGGTCCTCGTGCGGCTCGTCGTTGGGGAAGTTGGGCATCGCCGTCAGCTGCTTGGGTGAGCGATCGCGCAGACCGAAGCGATCATCGAACAGCGAGGCGCCGAGGCCGAGCGTGATCGTGAGGTCGTCGGGCGTGATGCGGTCGCCGAGGATGCCGTTGTCGGCGGGCGGCAGCAACGGATCGTTCGCCTTGGGCAACGTGCCGCTGACGAGCTGATCGGTCTCGTCGGCCAACGCCTGCAGCAGGGTCTGGAGCTCGTCGCGTGACGAGGCCGTGGTGTCGAAGGCGGCGACGATCGCGTGCGACGGCTGCGGCGTGGTGATGCCCGGCTGATGCTCGCCGAGGTGGTCGATGAACTGGTGGCTCGCCTCGGCGCTGGCCGACTCGTCGCTGCAACTGCCGAGCACGACCGCGCCAACGGCGGCGGTGCCGGCGACGGCACCGGCTCCGAGGAACGCACGGCGGCTGAGACGGTCGGACATGGCGGCGGACAACGTTACGGGCGGGTCCGTGTCATCACGACGCCACGGTCAGCCCGAGCGAGCCCGTGACCTGGCTGAGCTCCTCGGACAGCTGGGCGAGCTCGGTCTTGAACTTGGCCCGGTCGGTCTCGCTGACCTCTTCGTAGGACTTGAACGTGTCGCCGTCCCGGTAGGTGGCGAGCAGTGCGTTGACCCGTTCGAACGAGGTGGCGAGGTCGTCGGCCAACGTGGCGTTGACGCCGCGCAGCAGCGGCTCGACGAGATCGACGACCTTCTGGGCACCGTCGACGTTGGCCGCGAACGTGGCCAGGTCGGTGTGCGAGTAGCGGTCTTCCTCGCCCGTGGTCTTCGTCTGCGCGGCTTCCTCGATGAGCGCGGCGGCGCCGTTCGTCATCACCTGCGGCTGGATCTCGATGGTCTTGATGCTCGTGGCGAGCGAGGTGATGTCGGCGTCGAGCCGGTCGGCCAGGGCCGGCAGGTCGACCTCGGCACCGTTGATCGTGCCCTGTGCCCACAGGCCGTACTCGATGGCGTGGAAGCCGGTGAAGTCCGGGTCGGCCTCGGCCTTGGGGAAGTCGTCGGAGCGGGAGTCGATGACGCCGTCGCTGTCGGGGAACAGCTCGGCGACGGGCTCGATGATCTCCCAGTTGACGCGGACGACGGGGTAGAGCTCCTTGGCCGTCTCGGTATCGCCGGCGCGCACCGCGTCGGTGAACGCCTTGATGTTCGTCTCCAGCTCCTCGACCTGGCTGATCACGAACGTCTGGTACTCGGCGGTGGCCGCGGTCAGTGCAGCGGCGTCGACGACCGTGGTGGTCGGGCCGGTTGCGCCGTCGCCGGTGATGGTCAGCTGGGCGCGCGGGTCGCTCGGGCGGCCGCAGATGATCTCGTAGTCGCCGGGTGCGAGGGCAACGGCGTAGGTCTCGGTCTTGCCGGCGTCGACGAACTTCTCGGTGAGGATCTCGGGCGTCTTGCTGAGGATCTCGAACTCGGCTTGGTCGGCGGTCTTGTTGGTGACGGCGAAGCTCACGGAGCCGGTGGGTGCGGTGAGGGCCAGGGGGTCGCAACCGTTGTCGGTGAGGTTGACGGCAATGCCCTTGGCGGCGCCGTCGTCCTGCTTGTCGTCGCTGCCGCATGATGCGAGGGCGAGGAGCAGGGGCGTGGCCAGGCAGAGGACCGTGGTGGTGCGAGTGCGCATGAGGAGAATAGTAGGCACCCCTAACAGATACCCACAACTTCCCCTGTGGTCTTCCCGTCAGGCGAGTTCCCGGACGGCATCCGCGAACACCGACGAGTGGTGGTCGACGTCGGCAACCGTGTGGTGCGGCGACATCAGCGCCATGTTGTGGAACGGGGTCAGCAGGATCCCGCGGTTCACGGCCCACAGGTGCATGAACGCGTCGAGCTCTTCATCCACCGCAGCGGCAGCTTCGGCGCCGGTTCGCGGTGGCGGGCAGAACCAGTACTCCGCTCTGCTGCCGAGCTGCTGCACGTGCCACGGCAGGCGGTGCTCGTCGATGGCGGCCTGCACACCATCGGTCCATGAAGCGGCGAGCTGGATGGTGTGCTCGAAGTCCTCGTCGCGCAACGACGTCGACAGCGCGGCGCGCACCGCCGCCATCGCCAGCGCGCTGCCGGTGAGGGTGCCGCCGACGCCGCTGACGTCGATCCCCGTGTCGGCGAGCAGCTCGGCGAGGTCGTCGGCGATCGGCTGCGTCATCCCGTACGCGGCCACGGGCACGCCACCACCGATGGGCTTGCCGATGACGAAGAAGTCGGGCTCCAACCCCCACGATCGCGTCGCCCCGCCGGGGCCGACGCAGATCGTGTGCGTCTCGTCGATCGCCAGCAGCGTGCCGTGGGCTCGTGTGAGGCGACGGAGCGCATCGTGGAAGCCGGGTTCCGGGAGGACGATCCCGATGTTCGTCAGCGCCGGTTCGGCGAGGACGACGGCGATCTCGCCGGTCGCCAGCGCGGCCTCCAGTGCATCGATGTCGTTGAAGGGAACGACCACGGTGGTGAGCGCTGGATCGACGGCCGCGCCGATGTTGCCGTCGCGAGCCAACGTCTCGCCGCGCGGCCCGAGCACGACGAGGCTCTCGTCGACGGAGCCGTGGTAGCACCAGTCGAAGACGAGCACCTTTCGTCGTCCGGTGAGGTGGCGGGCGAAGCGGAGCACGAAGCGGTTCGCATCGGTGGCGGTCATCGCCATCTGCCACACCGGCAGACCGAATCGTCGAGCGAGCTCGTCGCCGACCCACGTGGCGTCCACCGACGGCAGCATCGTGGTCAACCCGCGTCGTGCCTGCGCGGCGATCGCATCAGCGATCGCCGGGAGCGCGTGGCCGGTCATCGCACCGGTGTCGCCGAGGCAGAAGTCGATGTACTCGTGCCCGTCGATGTCGGTGACCCGGGCGCCCTCGGCGTGATCGATGACGATCGGGAACGCGCCCGGCCAACGGGTCATCCACGCCATCGGCACCCCGCCGAGCAACGACCGACAAGCGTCGAGCGCCGCCGCGGCGGACCGCGGGTGCAGTTCGACGAACCGCGCCTCCTCGCGGGCGCGCAGGTCGGCCAGACGTGTTCGATCGATCATGGCCGCCAGTGTGGCAGCGAGCGAGTGGTCGCCTCAGCCGGCGGCTGCAGCGATGGCCTGCCAGATGCGCTCGGGGGTGCACGGCATGTCGATGTGCTTCACGCCGAGGTGGCTGACCGCGTCGACCACGGCCGACTGCACCGCAGGGGTGGAGCCGATCGTGCCGCTCTCGCCGATGCCCTTGGCGCCGAGCGGGTTGACGTGCGTCGGGGTCTCCATGTGCACGACCTCCACGTTCGCCAGCTCGGCGGCGGAGATGAAGGCGTAGTCGGCAAGGTTCGACGTGACGGGGTTGCCGTCGGTGTCGTAGCGCACCTCTTCCATCAGCGCCTGCGCGGTGCCCTGCGCAACGCCGCCGTGGATCTGCCCTTCGAGCAGCATCGGGTTGAGGACCTTGCCGGCATCGTCACAGGCGATGTGGCGCAGGTGCTTGACCTGGCCGGTCTCGGTGTCGACCTCGACGACGGCGACGTGCGCGCCGAACGGGAACGTGGCACCGGCGGCCTGGAAGAACGTCGCGTGCTGCAACCCGTTCTCGAAGGCGTCGTCGGACTTCGCCGCGACGGCGAGGTCGGCCCACGTCTTCGCCACGGCGGGCGTGCCGGTGACGTGGAACGAACCGGTGTCCTTGTCCAGCACGATGTCCGCTTCGCTGGCTTCGAGCAGCTTGGCAGCGAGCGTCCGGGCCTTCTCGACGAGCTCGCCGGCGGTGTTCCACACCGCGGCGCCGCCCTGTTGCAGCGAGCGTGAGCCCATCGTGCCGGTGCCCTGCGGGACGAGGTCGGTGTCGCCCCAGACGACGTCGATCTGATCCATCGGGATGCCGGTCTGCTCGTGGGCGAGCATGCTCCACGACGTGACGTGGCCCTGCCCGTGCGGCGAGGTGCCGGTGTAGACGATGGCCCGACCGTCGTCGAGCACCTCGACCTTGGCGTGCTCGCCGAAGGGAGCGACACCACCGGTGATCTCCACGTACACCGACACGCCGATGCCGAGCTGCTTGGTGTCGCCACGGGCGCGTCGGGCGGCCTGCTCGGCGCGCAGGTCGGCGTAACCGGCGACCTCCAACGCCTTGTCGAGCGACAGCTCGTAGTCGCCGACGTCGTAGGTCTGTCCGATCACGGTGGTGTGCGGTTCGAGGAACTTGGGGATCAGGTTCTTGCGGCGGACCTCGGCCGCGTCCATGCCGATCTCGAGGGCGAACAGGTCCATCGCCCGCTCGGCGGCGGCGGTTGCCTCGGGGCGGCCGGCGCCGCGGTAGGCGGTGATCGGCGTCGTGTTGGTGACCACGCTCGTGGTGCGGCACTCGATGTTGGGGATGTCGTACACGGCCGACGCCATCGGGCGGGTCATGAACGGGGCGAGGATCGCGCCCATCTCGGCGAACGCCCCCGAGTCCTGCACGACCTGCAGGCGGTAGTGGCTGACCTTGCCGTCGCGGCTGCCGCCGATGGTGACGTACTGGACCTGGGCCCGGCCGTGGCCGAGGACCATCATGCTCTCGGTGCGGGTCTCCTGCCAGCGCAGCGGACGGCCCACCTCCTTGGCGAAGCGACCGAGGAGGAACTCCTCCGGGTAGCACGTGATCTTGGCGCCGAAGCCACCGCCGACGTCCGGGGTGATCACGCGGACCTCGTCGTCGCCGAGCCCGTTGGCCGCCTTGATCGTGTCGCGAGCGCCTTGCGCCCCCTGCGTGCTGAGCCACTGGTACAGCCGGCCCTCGACCCACGCAACGGCGGAACCGCGGACCTCGAGGGGGCACGGGGCGACGCGCTGGTTGACGAAGCGGCCCTTGACGACCACCTCGCAGTCGGCGAAGTACTCGTCACCGGTGACGTCAGGCATGCCGAGCGCAGTGGTGTCGAACACGACGTTACTGCCGGCCGCGTCGTAGATCAGGGTGGTCGAGGCCATCGCGGCCTCGACGTCGACGAGCGCTTCGAGGATGTCGTAGTCGACGATGACCTGTTCGGCCGCGTCCTCACCCTGGCGACGGGTCTCGCTGATCACCGCGGCAACGGGCTCACCGACGAAGCGGACCTTGTCGGTTGCCATCGCGCCACGGGCGACCATCGGGTTGAACGGGCTCGGGCCGGGCTCCAGACCGAGGTCGGCCGCGGTGAGCACGGCGATGACGCCGGGCATCGCCAGCGCGTCGGTGGCGTCGATCCCCTTGAGCACGCCGTGGGCCACTGAGGAGCGCACGTAGGTCACCCAGGCCGCGCCGGCGAGCAGCGGCTCGTCGTTGAGGTCGTCGACGTACTTGCCGCCGACGGTGAGGAACTTCGGGTCTTCCTTGCGAAGGACCCGATTGCCCAGGATGCTGCCAGCCACGCGATGACCCCCCTATCTGTGATGGAACGGTGTGTTGGACGAATGCTCGGCGTCGGGCGGAACCGCTGCTCGGCGTCGCGGCCGACACTAGCGATCAGGCGCCTGGGCTGCGTGAGTGGGCGCCCGTACGGGCTGCGGTCAGGCGCCGGGTGGTGTCGCAGCCGGCACGTCGGTGATGACCACCCGGCCACGCAACCCGAGGCCGATGAGCACCGCGCCGACGATCGCCGCCAGCACGCCGACGCCGAGGATCGCGAACCCGACGAAGCGGCTCGCGCTGCGAGCTTCCGCCACGGAGTACACGTACCCGAACGTGGATCCGAACGTGCTGTCGACGTCGCACCGCACCGTCGTGCGCCCAGGGACCCCGTCGAACGAGGCGATCGAGGTGCCGATGCTGCTCTCGACTCGCACGTTGGCCGTCGCTGGGTCGAGGTCGAGATGCGACCCGTCGGCGTTGTCGACGGTGCAGCTCATGTGGGCGATCGGATCGAGCGCGCCGCCCTGCAGCGGGCCGGTGTCGACGAGCGTGAGGGCGTAGGTCGAGTCCGTGGCGTCGAAGGTGATCGCGTTGGACAGCTCGGCGCGTCCCTCGGCACTCGCCACCTCCAGCGCGTCCGATGCGTTGGAGACGATCGCGCCGACGACGAAGCAGACGATGGCCGCAGCAGCGAGGATCAGCCCCCAACGGAAGAGGCCCTCGCGCCGCACGCGCCTGACGTACCGGCGAGTCGCGGTCGGCGCAGTCACTTCGCTCGCTTCCGTGCCGCGGTGACCGCTTCGCCGAACGCCGCGCCGACCTTCCAGTCGCCGCTGCGCATCCGCTGTTGCAGCGCCGCGGTCGCTGCGGTGTACTGCCCAGGCGCCAGCCCGTAGCGGGTCGCGTAGGCGTCGTACTCCTTCGGTGGCACGCGGTCCTTCACGGTGCCGACCTCGATGGCGGCGAGCGTCTCCAACGACACGCCCTCGATCAAGGTCGTGTTCGCCGCGTGGTCGACCTCGGCGCGCACATCGATCTGCGCTCCCATCGACGCCGTCTCCGTCTGCGTCCTGTCCCTGCGCAGCTCCTCGACGGGCGGCACGCCCACGCCCGGATCGGCTTGCGCGGCGGCCGGCCAGTCGATGGCCACCTTGTCCGGCTTGTTGTCGCGGACCCAGCCCGGCAACGTCGCGCCGACGACGCACAGGTGCGTGGCGTAGAAGGCGACCGACACGTTCTTGATGTCCGTCACGTAGGTCTGGCCGGAGGCGGTGACGATGCCGGCGCGGAGGTCGATCGCCGAGCCGAGTCCGAACATCACCGAGCGGCGCTCGATCGCCTCGATGGTCACCGTCGCCGGACCGCCCTTCTTCTGGTTCCCCGTGAGGCGATCCTCCTCGTCGACGATGCCTGCCGCCGGCACGTCCTTCAGCGCCTTCCAGCGGTACGTCTCGTTGGTGCCCGCAGATCCGGCGGCGGCACACGTCGCGGCCCAGTCGATGTACCCGGCTCCGTCGTGGATCAGCACGGTCAACGGCATGCCGAGGCGGACCATGTCGTCGGGGAGCAGCAGCTGGCGGATGCCGACGATGCCGCCGGCGAACTGCACGGCGTACTCGTCGACGCGGCGGGTGGAGTTGTCGTCGGAGACGTAGCGCACCTGGATCCCGGCCAGCCGCGCTGGCGCAGCCGTGCCGCGCTCCATCACCTTCTCGACGCTGGGTCCCCCGAACAAGCCCATGGCACGCCCCCGTTCTGCCAGCCGCGTTGCGGCGGTGTCACCAGATCATCGGCGTCCGGCGGCGCCGAATCAATGACGAATCCTCGCGGACGTCAGGGCGTCGTTGCTGCCGGTACGTCGGCCGGGGTGACCGGAGTGCCCTGGTTGCGGACGGCGATGATCTGGCCGACGGCGTCGTACGGCCAGCCGGCCGGCAACGTGAGCGGCGCGTCCGGCGTCGGCAGCACGGTGACCCGCTTCTCGCCGGGATCGACGTAGCCGACCTCCTCGCGGGCCGCTTCCTTGATGCCTTCCTCGGTGTTCAGCCGGTTGACCTCGCCGTTGAGGCGGGCGTTGGCCTGTTCGAGGATGTCGAGCTCGCTGCGCTTCTGGGTGAGGTCGTCGCCCTGGCGCAGCCACGCCTTGACGGGCAGCACGAAGAGCGCGGCGACGAGGGCTGCAGCGATGACGGTGGCGGCCACGGCGATGATCGCCCGTTGACTGCGCCCGGTGACGAGCTGCTTCTCCTCCGGGATGGCGCGGGTGAGCTCGCCGAACAGCGTGTGCTCCGACATCGTCGATTCGCGCGCAGCACGCGCCGCGGCGCGGGTTGGGTCGCGCGGTCGCGGGATCGAGGTGGTGCTGTGCCGGTCGCTCATGGCGCTGGACATTCTTCCAGCTCCGACCCCGCAACGTGTTGCACCCTTCCCCCTCCGCGCGAATCACTTGACGATCCGTTGACGATGCCCCGGTCGCCGAGCGTTCCGGGCACACCCGAAATCGCACGTCACGTTCTGGGCGTGCCCAGTTCCCGGGGCGGGGGACGCGTTGAACGGCCGGGATCAGGCGAGGGCGGAGCGGCCGCGGAAGGCGGCGGACTCGCCGAGCTGCTGCTCGATGCGCAGCAGCTGGTTGTACTTGGCCACGCGGTCGCTTCGTGCCGGTGCCCCGGTCTTGATCTGACCGCAGTTCGTGGCCACCGCGAGGTCGGCGATGGTCGCGTCCTCGGTCTCGCCACTGCGGTGGCTCATCACGCTCGTGTACGCGTGGCGGGTGGCCAGCTCGACGGTGTCCAGCGTCTCGGTCAGCGAGCCGATCTGGTTGACCTTGACCAGCACGCTGTTGGCGATCTTGCGCTCGATGCCCATGCGCAAACGGGCGACGTTGGTGACGAACAGGTCGTCGCCGACCAGCTGGATGCGCGAGGCCAGCGCGTTGGAGAGCGATGCCCAACCGTCCCAGTCGTCCTCGGCCATGCCGTCCTCGATGCTGACGATCGGGTAGGTGCTCGCCAGCCGATCCCAGTAGGCAACGAGGTCGTCGGACGACAGCACCTTGCCCTCGCCGGTGAGGTGGTAGGCGCCGTCGCGGTAGAGCTCGCTCATCGCCGGATCGAGCGCGATGGCGATGTCCTCACCCGGCGTGTAGCCGGCTGTGCTGATCGCCTCGACGAGGATCTGGATGGCCTCCTCGTTGGTCGCCAGGTTCGGGGCGAACCCGCCCTCGTCGCCGACGGCGGTCGACAGCCCGCGGTCGTGGAGCATCTTCTTCAACGTGTGGTACGTCTCGGTGCCCCAGCGCAAAGCCTCACGGAAGCTCGGCGCGCCGATCGGCATGACCATGAACTCCTGGAGGTCGATGGTGTTGTCGGCGTGCGCGCCGCCGTTGATCACGTTCATCATCGGCACCGGCAGCACGTGCGCGTTCGGCCCGCCGAGGTAGCGGTACAGCGGCAGCTCGAGCTCGTCGGCCGCGGCCTTCGCCACGGCGAGGCTGGTGCCGAGGATCGCGTTGGCGCCGAGGCGGGCCTTGTTGGCGGTGCCGTCGAGGCTGATCAGCTCGGTGTCGATGAACCGCTGCTCCAGCGCTTCGACGCCGCGCAGCAGATCGGCGATCTCCCCGTTGACGTAGCCGACCGCGGTCTGCACGCCCTTGCCGCCGTAGCGGTCGCCGCCGTCGCGCAGCTCGACCGCTTCGTGCTCGCCCGTCGACGCGCCGGAGGGCACGGCGGCCCGACCGCTCGCTCCGCTCTCCAGCGTGACCTCCACCTCGACGGTGGGGTTGCCGCGGGAGTCCAGGATCTCGCGACCGATGACGTTGACGATCTCGCTCATGGACGGCAACGGTAGCCAGCGGCGGGCCATCGGCTGGAGTGAGGTCACGATTCGCGCTCAATGCGCGTGACGACCACGCCGATAACGACCCGTGGACGCAGATCGAGCGCCGGTGCCCCGACTTCCTCAGCCGCCCGCGCCCGAGGGAGCCGCTCCGGCGCCCGCGCACCCACCTGCGCCGGCTCTCACGCACGAGGTGGGGTCACCGGAGACCCCGCGCTGGCACAGCACCGAGGTCCGTCTGCTCCCCATCCGGCCGTTCCGTGCCGCGTTCATCGCCGTGCTCGTCGCCGTGTCGTGCGTCGAGATCGGCGCCGGCATCGTCGTCGCCGAAGCGTGGCGGTCGCGGCGCGACAACCTGATCGTCTCGGCCGAAGACCTCACCAGGCTCGACACGTTGCTCGACCGGCTCCGCGAGCTGGAGGGTTGGTTCGCCCTGGGCGCGGTGGCGATGGCGATGGTCTGGACCTTCTTCGCGGTGTGGAACGTGCGCCGGGCGGCGCGCAGCACGCGCAGCCCGCTGTTCCACGCGGCGATGTGGTTGACGGCACCAGCGATCGCCATCGTGCTCGCCCGGTTCGACGACGGCACGGAGATCGTCCACCTCGCGATCGGCGTGCTGGTCCTCGAGATGCTCGTGCTGTACCTCCCGTTCGGCCTGCTCGGGAGCGCAGCGGAGCAGGTCGGTGGTCTGCGCGCGCCGTTCCGACGGTGGTACCTGTCGGTGGTGCTCGTCTTCGTCGTCCACGCCGTGTTCACCCGGCCGCTCGACCTCGCCGATCCGACGAATTCCGATCAGCTCGGCCGCACCGCACTGCTGTACGTGGCCAACGGTCTCATCGCCGCGATCATGACGTTGATGGCCGGCGACGCCACGCGCAGCATGCTCGGCGCGACGGCGGACAAGGCGTACCGCCACAACCACTCCCACGACGATGCGCTCAGCCGCTTCCACCTGACGGTGAAGCAGGGTGGCATCGAGCGCACGCCGACGCGCTGACCGACGGTCTGCTCGCTGCGCCGGTCACGGCTGGGTGCGCTTGACCGTCTCCCACAGCTCGTCGAGCGAGTCGAGCCCCACTGCGTGCAGGTCGATGCCGCGATCGCGGGCGAGCTGCTCGACGGCTTCGAATCGGGTGCGGAACTTGGCCGTCGCAGCGCGCAGGGCGACCTCGGGCTCGACCTTCAGGTGACGAGCGACGTTGACCACCGCGAACAGGAGGTCGCCGAGCTCTTCGGCGATGTGCGCGTCACCGGCCTCGCCGCGCTCGTCGATGGCCGCGCGCAGCTCGTCGGCTTCCTCGGCGATCTTCGGCAGCGCCCCGTCGACAGTCGGCCAGTCGAAGCCGACCTTGGCCGCCTTGCGTTGCACCGCGTCGGCGTAGCTCAAGGCGGGAAGCGACATCGCCACACCGTCGAACACCGAGGTGCGTCTCTTCTCGACTCGCTTGATGGCGTCCCAGTTGCTGAGCACCGTTTCGGTGTCGTCAGCGACGACGTCCCCGAAGACGTGGGGGTGCCGACGAACGAGCTTGTCGTGCACGCCGCTGGCGACGTCGGCCATCGTGAACCGGCCCTCCTGCTCGGCGATCGTCGCGTGGAACTCGATCTGGTACAGCAGATCGCCGAGCTCCTCGATGAGCGCTTCGTCGGTGGTCGGGTCATCAGGGTCGAGCGCCTGCAGCGCGTCGACCACCTCGTAGGTCTCCTCGACGAGGTAGCGGATCAGCGACTGGTGGGTCTGCTCGATGTCCCACGGGCACTGCTCGCGCAGCGTGCGCGCCAGCTGGTGGAAGCGGACCAGCTCGGCGCCGACCGGAGCGACGAGGTGCGGGATGTACAGGCAGGTCAGGTGGTCGGCGGTGACGGTGCGGTCGAGCTCGGCCCACGTCGTGTGCACGATGGCCTCGTCGGGCAGGCCGAGGCGCTGCAGGATGACCACCGGCTCGTCGCCGGTCGCGCCCTCGACGGCGAGCTTGATGTCGCTGAGGACGTAGTCGGCGTGCGCGTGTGCGACGAGCAGCGGGCCGCTGTCGCCGGCCGCGGCAACGGCGAAGTCATGACCGTCGACGAGCCGGACCCGAGACTCCACCGGGTCGATGCCGAGTCGTGCGTAGGCGACGTCGAGGAACGACATCGCCGGCAGCACCTCGCACCGCACCCGCGCATCCGCCATCAGGTGACGCACGCTCCGCTCGAGCACGAGTGGCGACCCGGGGACGGCGTAGAGGACGTGCCCGTGCTCGGTCGCCGCGGCGACCAGCCGATCGGTGATCTCGGCGTAGACGTCGGCGAACGTGTCGGCGGCCTCGTAGACGTCGTCGAAGCTGATCGCATCGGCGACGAGCGACGCCGACGGATGACGAGTGGTGCGCAGGTAGCGATGGCCGATCCGCTCGATCGCGGCCAGCGTCTCACCGGTGATGTGATGGGCGGCGCCGGGCCCGAGCCCGACGACGGTGATCGTCGGTGTCATGCGCGCATTCATCAGGTCAGGGGGACGACGGACGCAGTCGCAGCGTCCCACCGGCCGTAGGCCGAGGCGACATCGACCTTGGCCGACTCGAACGCCTGCTCGGTCGCCGCCGACTTGGCGATCGTCGCCTGCATCGTCGGTTCCAGCTCGTCGAAGGGTCGCAGCAGGAACACCACCGGCGTGCCCTGGATGTCCATCGAGATCGCTTGCCCGACGGGGACAGCCTCGAGCGCCTGCACGCCGGCGGCGAGGTCGCTGGATCCGATGGTGCTCGTGAGCACGCACTCGATGCCGTTGCTGTCGCGGACGATCCCGCCGGCATCCTGGACGTCCTGGTTGCTCGAGTACTTCGCTACGGCCTCAGCGAGGGACATCCCGTTGTTGATGGCCGTTGCCGCCTCCTGCGAGGTGGCCTTGTCAGCAGCGTCCAGGATTCCGAGGCAGACGAACTGGGACACGACGGGACCCCGCTCGTACAGCATCTTGGCGTCCTCCGCCGACGCCGGCGGTAACGCCGCGACGGCAGCGGCGAGCGCCTGCTTGGTGTCTGCCACCGAGGTGTCCGCACCGAGGATGCGCGCTCGGATCAGGTCGGTGAGGCGCTCCTGGGTCTCGGCCACGGTGGGTCCGGCCGGCGCGGTCTCGCCGGTCGGCGACGTTGTCGATGTCGTTGCGCTCGCGACGACCTTGATGAAGTCGCTCAGCTCCTGCTCGCTGATCTTCGTGCCGTTCACCGTGGCGACCTGATCGCCGGACTCGACGGGCTGGCAGGCGGACAGGGCGAAGGCGGCCACGATGGTGGCGCTGGCGAGCAGACCGGAGCGACGGATCACAGGCGACGACCCTATCCGCGGCACGCCATCAACCGAAGGCCGGCTCAGGTGGGGAAGCTGTCGTCGATGGCAGCGGCGACGTCCGCGGTGCTCTTGCCGTCGACCCAGCTGATCATCTCGCTCCAGAACGTGCCGGCACCCACTTGGAGCGGGAACAGGTCCGTCGCGTGGCCGCGATACGAATCGCAACTGGCGATGATCTCGGCGAGCTCGCGGTCGAACGGGTCGGTCATCACCGATGGATCGGCGTGGATGTTGGGTGAGTACCACTCGCCGAGCGCCATGCGTTCGTTGGCGTACTCCGCGCTCGTGAGGAATTCGGCGACTGCCGCCACCTCTGGTCGATCCGCGAGCGCCGTGACGAAGGTGCCGCCTGCGATCATCGGCCTCGGGTCGCCCGTCTGCTCCGGCGGGAGGTAGAAGGCGTTGATGTCGCCGGTCGGGCCGAAGGTCGTGCCGCTCGGAAAGAGCGATCGGTAGAACTCGGCCTGGTGGAACATGAAGCAGCCCTGGTTCAACAGCGGAAGGCCGGCTGTGGCGAACGGAGCGGTCGAGATGCTGTCGGTGCCGCCGTTGACGAAGTCGTCGCGATTGACGATCATCCCCGTCTTGTCCATCGCATCGAGGATCGCGGGATCCGAGAAGGGGACTGAGTGTGCAACCCACTGGTCGTAGACCACGACCCCGGTGGAACGTGCGACCACGTCATCGAGCCAGTACGTGATCGGCCAGCCGCTCGCGTTGCCGGACTCGGCGCCGAGGCACCAGGGCGTGCCTCCGTCATCGACGATTCGTTGGCTCAGGTCGAGCATGCTGGCAAACGTGACGGGCACGTCGTAGCGGGCGGCATCGAACGCGGCGGGTGAGTACCAGACGAGGCTGCCGGGGTCGATGTCGAACGGCGGTGCGTAGAACGTGCCGTCGATCGTGCCGAGCGCCGCTGAGCCCTCCAGGTCGTTGGCCTCGACAGTGGACTGCAGGTCGAGCGGCACGGCGCGCCCCCTCCCGACCAGTTCACTCATCGTGCCGTGTGAGACGAGCGTGAGGTCGGGCGGCGAGCCGCCGTCGGCCAGGTCGAGGATGTCCGACTCGTTGGTGGCGCTCGTGTACTGCACGTCGATCCCGGACGAGGCCTCGAACTGCTCCCACGCTCGTTGGAGCGAGTCGGCATCGGTGTCGCGACGCGTTCCGGCGATCCGCACGATCGTGCCGGCGAACGGTTGACCGATCGCCGCGGAGTCGGTCGCCGACGGATCCGCACTGGTGGGTTCGGACGCTGCAGTCGTCGTGGAACCGCTCGTCTCGCCAGGCGTTGGGGAGCCGCTGGCGAACGTCGTCGAGGATGCCTTGTCGCCGCTGTCGTCCGAGCGCGTCGCCAGCGCGATCACGCCGCCGGCGACGAGCAGCGCGGCGACGGACGCCACCGCCAGCCTTGCGTTGCGGCCCGACCTGGGGGCCGGTGATCGGGGCACCGGGGTGAAGGACTCGCGCGAGGGTGAGAGGGGTGGTGCCGCCGGTCGACTCAGCGAGCGTTCCGGCTGCGGAGCGGGGATCACCGCGATCGGAGGCGGCGGAGGCGGAGGAGGTGCCGCGGGCATGACCTCGATCGCCGGTGTGGTTGGCGCCTCGATGAGCGCGAGCGATTGCATCGAGACGGTCGCGGCAGGGTCGAGCGAACCGGCCGCTCCCATCGCGATGGCGAACTTCGGGTGCGCATCGAGCGCTGCTGGCCGCCCCGTGGTCTGCTGCACGAGCTCCGCCACCAGCGGCATCCGAGCGCTGCCGCCGACCAGCAGCACGCGGTCGATGTCGGCGTTGTCGACGCCGGCGGCGCTGATCGCCCGCCGCAACGCATCGGTCGTGTCTCGCAGCCGCGGGCGGATCATGCTCTCCAGCTCGCGGCGCGTCAGCCGGATCCGTCGGTTGACAGAACCGATGGCGACGTCGATCGACGTGTCGGTGTCGCTCGACAGCGCTTCTTTGGCGGCGCGACAGTCGTCACGCAAGCGGTGCAGCGCGGACAGCATGACTGGGTCGGTCTGGTCGAGGGCGGCGATCTCGTCGCCGAACTGATCGGTGACGTAGCCGAGGATCGCCTCGTCGATGTCGATGCCGCCAAACCGATCGAGTCCCTCAGGCACGCCGAGCAGATCGAAGCCCGTCGCCGTCTTGCGCAGCACTGCCGCATCGAAGGTGCCACCGCCGAGGTCGTACACAGCGACGAGCGTCCCGGGTTCGACGCGGTCGCGAGCGGCGTACGAGATCGCAGCTGCTTGCGGTTCCGGCAGGAACGAGGTGTGAGCCAGGTCGAGGCCGCCGATGCGTGCGACCTCGCGCATCGCCTCCAACTTGTATGGCCCGAAGTTGGCGGGGTGGGTGAGCACGACGTGCTCGGGTGGTCCGCCTTCGCGGACGCTGACGATCTGCACGATCTCGCGCAGCAGCGCTCCCATGAGCGCGTCGGCGCCGAACGGCGTCCCGCCGAGGCGGATCGGCGTCGGGTCGCCCAGTCGCCGCTTGAACTCACGCGCCATGCGCGTCGGTTCCAACAAGCCCCGGCGCAACGCTGCCTCGCCCACGATCAGCTCGCCGTCCTCGCGCAGGACGACCACCGATGGCATCACCGGGTTCGACGCGCTCAGCGTGGCGATCTCGACGTGGCCGTCGCGGTTCACTGCGGCGGCGGAGTAGGTGGTGCCGAGGTCGACGCTGAGCCGATAGGTCATTCGGCGCGTCCGGCGATCACGGCGCGGACCTTAGTGGGGTGTCGTCGACGCTCAGCCGACCGGGACGAGCTCGCGAAGGAAGGCGACCAGCGATTCGGCCTGGTCGGTGTTGCGGCGCAAGGGCACCACGAGCTGCTGTGCGTCCTGCTTGTACAGGGCGTCGCGACTCAAGCGCTTGAGGCGCATCTCCTCGCTCGTCTTCAGCGTGATCGGCCCCAGCCGCGCCTGGTTGGACGAGATCGACACGTCGTGCAGTCCGAGGCGGTGGCACTCGGCGCGCAACGAGCCGACGTTGAGCAGCGCCGCTGCGGGGTCGGGCACCGGGCCGTAGCGGTCCTCCCACTCGTTGCGGATGTCGTCCACCTCGGCGGCGGTGGTGACCCCGGCGAGGCGGCGATACGCCTCCAGCCGCAGCTCTTCCTTGGCGACGTAGTCGGCCGGCAGGAAGGCGTTGGTCGGCACGTCGAGCTTGACCTCGGACGGCGCCTTCGGCTCCTCGCCCTTCATCTCGCCGACGGCTTCGGTGACCATCTGGCAGTACAGGTCGTACCCGACCGCGGCGATGTGGCCGGACTGCGATTCGCCGAGCAGGTTGCCGGCGCCTCGGATCTCGAGGTCACGCATGGCGATCTTGAACCCGCTGCCGAGCTCGGTCGCCTCGCCGATGGTGCGCAGGCGCTCGTACGCCTCTTCGGTGAGCCGCTTGTCCTGCGGGTGGAAGAGGTAGGCGTACGCACGCGATCCGCTGCGGCCGACGCGGCCGCGCAGCTGGTGCATCTGCCCGAGGCCGAGCAGGTCGGCGCGCTCGACGACGAGCGTGTTCACCGTCGGCATGTCGATGCCGCTCTCGATGATCGTCGTGCACACGAGCACGTCGAAGCGGCCCTCCCAGAAGTCGACGACCACTTGCTCCAGCGAGCCCTCGTCCATCTTCCCGTGGGCGATCGCGATGCGCGCTTCGGGCACCAGTTCGCGCAGCCTCGACGCGGCCATGTCGATGGTCTGCACGCGGTTGTGCACCCAGAACACCTGGCCTTCACGCAGCAGCTCGCGACGGATCGCCTCGACGGCGACGCGCTCGTCGTACTCGCCGACGAAGGTCAGGATCGGTTGACGATCCGCCGGAGGCGTTTGCAGCAACGAGAGGTCGCGGATGCCGACGAGGCTCATCTCCAGGGTGCGCGGGATCGGCGTCGCCGACAGCGTCAGCACGTCGACGTTCACCTTCAGCTTCTTCATCTGCTCCTTGGCCTGCACGCCGAAACGCTGCTCCTCGTCGACCACGAGGAGGCCGAGGTCCTTGAACACGACGCCCTCCTGGAGGAGGCGATGCGTGCCGATCACGCAGTCGACCTCGCCGCTCTTCAGCCCCTCGAGCACGGTGCGTGCTTCCTTCGCGGTGAGGAAGCGGCTGAGCACCTCGACGCGGATCGGGTAGCCGGCGAAGCGGTCGGCAAATGTGTTGCCGTGCTGCGTCGCCAGCAGCGTGGTCGGGGCGAGAACGGCGACCTGCTTGCCGTCCTGGATCGCCTTGAACGCGGCGCGGATGGCCACCTCGGTCTTGCCGAAGCCGACGTCGCCGCACACCAGCCGGTCCATCGGGTAGGCGCGCTCCATGTCGGCCTTGATGTCGTCGATCGCCGTGCGCTGATCGGGCGTCTCGACGAACGGGAACGACTGCTCCATCTCGTGCTGCCACGGCGTGTCCTGCCCGAACGAGAACCCCGGCGCGTTGACCCGCTTCTGGTAGAGCACGACGAGCTCCTGGGCGATCTCCCGGACAGCGCTCTTGACCTTCGACTTGGCCTTGGCGAAGTCGGCGCCGCCGAGGCGGTGCAGGCTCGGCGCCTCGCCCCCGACGTACTGGCGCAGCGCGTCGATCTGGTCGCTCGGCACGTAGAGGCGGTCGCCGCCCTTGTACGCGACGAGGAGGTAGTCGCGTTCGATGCCGCCGATGGTGCGCTTGACCATGCCCTCGTACTGACCCACGCCGTGCTGGTAGTGGACGACGTAGTTGCCGGGCTTGAGGTCTTCGAACAGGCCGGTGGCCTGGCGCTTGCGCGGGCGGGCAGCGCGGTGGGCGCGGCGCCGTCCGGTGAGGTCTGCCTCGGCGACGACGGCGAGCTTGGCGCCGGGCAACAGGCAGCCACGATGCAACGGGGCAACGACGACGTACCCGCCGGGCTTCGTCAGGTCGACGTCGTCGGTGACTCCCAACACTCGGAAGTCGACGCCGCGGTCGCGCAGCAACTGAGCCATGCGGTTGGCCGAGCCCTCGCCGTCGGCGGCGACGATGACGCGGTACTTGTCGCGCAGCAGCTCGTTCAGCCGCGTCGCCAGCCCTTCGCCGTCACCGACCACCGGCCCCCAGCCGGATGCCGAGACGACGGGGGAGTCGGGACTCGTCGGTGCCGACGTGATCGTCCACATCGACTGCCCCGACGCCAACAGGCGTGACGGGTCGGCGTGCAGCCGGGGGAACTGGCGCTCGCTGTCGCGTGCCCACGTGCTGGCGAGCGCCTTGGCCAGGTCGGCCTCCTCAGCCAGCAGATCGTCGGCGCGGTCGCGCATCCGCCGTGGTTCGACCATCGCCACCTTGGCGCCCTTCGGCAGCACATCGGTCAGCAGCACGTCGCCGTGCTCGTCCTTCGGTGTCAGCCATGGCAGCCAGCTTTCCATGCCGTCGAACAACGTTCCCTCGGCCAGTCGCTCCCACTGCTCGCGTCCCCACGGCTCCTCGGCCACCAGCGCGGCCGCTCGCTCGCGCACCTCGTCGGTGGGCACGAGCTCTCGCGCCGGGAAGATCAGCGCCTCGACGAGCTCGTCGGTGCTGCGTTGGTCGTTGACCCCGAAGCTCGTCAGGCGGTCGACCTCATCGCCCCACAGGTCGATGCGGATCGGAGCGTCGGCGGTGGAGGGGAAGACGTCGATGATGGCGCCGCGCCGCGCCACCTCGCCTCGGTGCTCGACGAGCTCCTCGCGGCGGTAGCCGGCGTGCACGAGGTCGTGCAGCAGCACGTCGGGATCGATCACGTCGCCGCGGCGGACGCGCACCGGTTCCACCTCGGCCGCGCCCGGCCCGATGCGCTGCAGCAGGGCGCGCACGCCGGCGACGATGATCGCTGGGCATCGCTCGGGGTCGCGCAGGCGCCACAGGACCTCGAGCCGTCGACCCATCGTCTCCACGCTCGGGCTGACCCGCTCGAACGGCAGCGTCTCCCATGCGGGGAACAGCACGACGTCGCCGTCGGGCATGTACTGGGCCAGGTCGTCGGCCAGCTGACCGGCGTCGGTGCCGGTCGGGCAGGCGACCACGAGCGGGCGCCGACCGCTCAGCTGAGCGAGCGCGGCGATGCTCACCGCGCGGCCCGACTCGGGCACGGCGATGAAACCCGACGGGTCGCCGAGGGCGCGGGTGAGCGCCTCCTCAGCCCGGAGGAGCGGGGGGAGCGTTGACAATCGCATTGCCCACCCGAGGGTACCGGCGAGGCCCCGGCCCGGCTGTCCTGTGGAGGGTTTCGTGCCCGTCCGGGTGCGCGTGAAACCCTCCGCTCCCGCAGTGCGGAGGGTTTGGTGCGCGCCCGGGTGCGCGTGAAACCCTCCGCTCCCGCAGTGCGGAGGGTTTGGTGCGCGTCCGGGTGCGCGTGAAACCCTCCGCTCCCGCAGTGCGGAGGGTTTGGTGCGCGTCCGGGTGCGCGTGAAACCCTCCGCTCCCGCAGTGCGGAGGGTTTGGTGCGCGCCCGGGTGGACCTGAAACCCTCCACTCCCGCAGCGTCGAGCCCTCCACTCAGGCGCTGGGTCGGTCGAGGCGGGCGATCTCGATGCAACGCAGGTCGTAGAGGTGCTGGAGCTCGTCGAGCGTGCTGTCGAGGTCGAGCAGATCGAGCTTGGTCACTCGATCGATCTGCCAGCCGAGCTGACGGGCCTGTCGATCACGCTTCCTGTCCCGTGCGCCGCCGAGCTCGCCGAAGTGATCGGGATGCGCATCGATCTCGATGCCCCACCGGATCGACGGGACGCTCAGGTCGAGACGCGCTCTCGTCCCGTTCGGCAGGTCCAGCCACGTCGTCTGCGCTTCGACGGGAATGCCACGAGCCCGCAGCGGGATCGCCAGCTCGACCTCGCGGTGAGATTCCAACGGACCGCCGGGCAACCGCTGCGCCAGCGTCGCGACGAACTGTGCCGATCCAGGCCGGGCGGGATGGACGAGTCGTCGCCCGGCGACGATCAGCGCGGCAATGCCACATCGCTTTTCGTACAGGATCTGCTCGACGACGGAGGCATGAGCGAGGGGGTCGAGATCCGCGGCGAGATCGAACGCCAGACGCCATGGCGAGGCGATGTTGATCCCGTCGGCGCGGTGCTGGACGTCGGACCGATCGAACTTGCGCGTCTGGCGAACGGCCACGCCATCGATCACGAGCTCGCGCCCATGTGGGACCGCCAGTTGGACCTGACCATCGTCGAGTGGCATGCGTCGCAACGAGGTCAACCGCCCGCCGGACGGGCCGGTGACGAACGAATTCGGATGAGCGGCACACAGCGCGACGCACCTCGCGCCCAAGGTGTCCGGCGCGGATGCGATCCGGAACACGCCGCGGTGGATCGGCACGAACGCTTGGTCTGCGACAAGGCGCTCCCACGCTCGGCGGCCCACACCGAACGATCGGAGCGCAGCGACCGTGATCACGCCATGGTGCTCGGACAACCAGGTCCAGACGGCTGGCGGCAATTGATGCATGACTTCCTCCTGAGGCGAGTGGCAGTTCGGGGGAAGTCGCTCTCGACGCTACCGAGCGATCAGCAGCCGAGGCCGGGGCAAGCGGTGACTCGGCGGGTGTGGAGGGTTTGGCGCGCGCCCGGGTGGGCTTGAAGTCCTCCACTGGGTGGGTGTGGAGGGTTTGGCGCGCGCCCGGGTGGGCTTGAAGTCCTCCACTGGGTGGGTGTGGAGGGTTTGGCGCGCGCCCGGGTGGGCTTGAAAGCCTCCACTGGGTGGGTGTGGAGGGTTTGGCGCGCGCTCGGGTGGGCTTGAAAGCCTCCACTCGGCGGTGGCGAGGGGGATCAGGTGGGGCGGGTGTTGACCTGGTTCATGGCGGCGTCGGGGCCGTCGGTGACGATCAGCTCGACGGCGTCGGCGGCGAGTTGCACGGCGAGGTCGAACAGGTCGCGCTCTGCTTTGGGGAGCCTGGACAGCACGTGATCGGCACCCTGCTCCTTCGAACGCGGCTTGCCGATGCCGATGCGCACGCGCACGTAGTCCTGGGTGTGCAGGTGGGCGGTGATGCTGCGCAACCCGTTGTTGCCCGCCAGCCCGCCACCGACCTTGACCCGCACGACACCGGGAGCGAGGTCGAGCTCATCGTGCACGACCACGAGATCGGCCGGCGACTCGATCCCGTGTCGCTTCATCAGCGCCCGAACGGACTGTCCGCTCTCGTTCATGTACGTGGTGGGGAAGGCGAGCACGATCGACTTGCCGCCGATGCGCGCCGTGGCCACGAGGGCCCGGTCCCGGCCGAGCCGCAACGACTCACCGGCGCGCGACGCCAGCAGCTCCGCAGTGGCGGCGCCGACGTTGTGGCGCGTGCCGACGTACTCCTTGCCCGGGTTGCCCAGGCCGACGATGAGGACGTCGGCCATCGGAGGTCAGCGCTGCAGCGTGGTCACTCGACAGCGTCGGCGGCCGGCGCGTCGCCGGACTCACCTTCGCCAGCCTCGCCCGCACCCTCGCCGGCTTCGGCCAGGTCGGCCTCGGCTTCCGCGGCGGAGGTGACGAGGATGGTGACGACGGGCATCTCCGGGTCGCCGTTGGCGGTGACGCCCTGCGGCATCGGGATGTCCGCGAGACGGATGACGTCGCCGGGCTGCATGTCGGTGATGTCGATGACGAACTCGTTCGGCATCGTGTTCGGGGTGGTGGTGACCTCGATGGTGTCCACCGCGGGGTCGACCAGGCCACCGGCCGCGGCGACGGCCTTGGACTCGCCCTCGAGGCGCAGCGGCACGTGGACCGTGATCTCCTCGTTCATGTTGACCTGGAGGAAGTCGATGTGGCTGACGGTGCGCTTCACCGGGTGGCGCTGCAGCTCCTTGATGACCGCCGGGTACTTCTTGCCGTCGACCTCGAGCGAGAGCACGGTGTTCACGCCGGCTGCGCCGCTGAGGGCCAGACGCAGGTCGCGACGCTCCACGGACAACGAGAGCGGGGTCATGCCGTGCCCGTAGAGGACGCCCGGGATGTGCCCTTCGGCGCGGAGGCGGCGAGATGCCGGGGAGCCGGTGGTGCGGCCGGACTGGGCGACGAGAGTGGTTTGCGACATGACTGGGCCTCGACAGATCTTGGGGCAGGACGTTCGATGGAGCGGCGGGATCGGGTGATCCAGAACGGCTGTCGAGCTTATCGGGCCGCCCGGCGCAACCGCCACCTACGTCCGCAGGCGGCCCGAACCGGATCGACGCAGGTCAGCCCAGGTCAGCCCAGGTCAGCCCTGGTTCTCGCCGCCGAAGATCTCGCTCACGCTGGCGTCGTCGAACACGGCGTTGAGCGCATCGGCGATCAGCGGGGCGATGGACAGCACCTCGATCTTGTCGATCGCCTTCTCGGGCGGCAGCGGCAACGTGTTGGTGAGCACGACGCGATCGATGCGCGAATTCTTCAACCGATCGACGGCCGGACCGCTGAGCACGCCGTGCGTGGCCATCGCCCAGACCTCCGTGGCACCGCGATCGAGCAGCAGCTCGGCGGCCGACACGATGGTCGACCCGCTGTCGATCATGTCGTCGGTGAGGATGCAGAGGCGGCCCTCGACGTCGCCGATGACCTCCTTGGCCTCGACGTGGTTGATGCTGCCCTTCGGCCGGCGCTTGTAGATGAACGCCAGGTCGGCGCCCTTGTCGTTGAGGTGCTGGGCCATGCGCTCGGCGACCTTGATGCGTCCGGCGTCGGGGGAGACGATGACGGGGTTCTCGGCGTGCTTGCGGATGTACTGCTCGAGCACGGGGGTCGCGGTGAGGTGGTCGACCGGGCCTTCGAAGAACCCTTGGATCTGGCCGCTGTGGAGGTCGATGGAGACCATCCGCTTGGCGCCGGCAGCCTTGAACAGGTCGGCGATGAGTCGGGCGGTGATCGGCTCGCGCCCCTCCGCCTTGCGGTCCTGGCGGGCGTAGCCGTAGAACGGGCAGACCGCGGTGATCCGCTTCGCCGAGGCGCGGTAGGCGGCGTCGATCATGATCAGCTGCTCCATGATGGAGTCGTTGATGCTGCGGCCGTCGCACCCGTAGTGGGTCTGCATGACGAACACGTCGCTGCCGCGGATGCTCTCGCCGAAGCGGGGGCGCACCTCACCGTTGGCGAACTCGGCGAGGTTGGGGTGCCCCAGCTCGACGCCGAGGTGCTCGGCCACTTCCACCGCCAGCGCCGGGTGCGTTCGCCCGGAGTAGAGCGACATGCGCTTGGTGGTGACCTTCTCCATCGTTGCTCCCCGAATCTCGTGGCCAGAAGCTCTCGACCGGTGCTCGCTCGCGTCAGTCGTCTGCGGGTGCAGTGTAGAACGGCCCGGTCACGACCGACCCAGCCACCGCGCTGCCAGGCGGCAGGTGGGCGAAGGGGCCGACCCGTGCGCCGGCGCCGATCTCTGCATCTCGGCCGACGGTGTTCTCCACGAGGCAGTCCGGCCCGACCACGCAATCGACGAGGCGCACGTCCGGCCCGACCTCGCAGCCGTCGCCGATCACGGTGCTGCCCTGCAGGATCGTGCCCGGGTACAGGGTGACGTCGCGGCCGAGCTGCACGGTGACGTCGACGAACGTCTGACGCGGGTCGAGCATCGTCACGCCGTTCAGCAACCAGTGGCGGTTCGTCCGGGCCCGCAGCTCACGCTCGGCAAGTGCGAGCTGCCAACGATCGTTGACCCCTTGCGTCTCCTCTTCGGGAGCGACCACGCTGCCGATGCGGTGCCCCATCGCGGCCAGCGCACCGACGACATCGGTGAGGTAGTACTCGCCCTGCACGTTGTCCGGGCTGAGGTGACGCAGCGCCGGGCCGAGCAGGTCGCGGCGGAACGCGTACATCGACGTGTTGACCTCGCGGATCACACGCTCCTCCGGGGTCGCGTCACGCTGCTCGACGATGCGCAGCACCCGACCGGGCCCGGTCTTGGATGGCGCCCGCACGATGCGGCCGTACCCGGTGGGGTCGGTGAGCTCGCTGGTGATCAGGGTCGCGGCGTACTCGTTGGACTCGTGCTCGCTGACCAGCGCGTCAATCGTGGCGGGCTGCAGCAGCGGCGTGTCGCCGGGCAGCACGACGACCGTGGAGGTGTCGTCGAGGTCGTCGCCGGGGAACGCGCCGAGACCGACCATCGCCGCGTCGCCGGTGCCGCGCTGCACGATCTGCTCGACGAAGGTGACGTGCGCCCAACCCGGCGACTGCTCCTGCACCTTCTTCGTCACCCGTTCGGCGCCGTGCCCGACGACCACGACGGTGCGATCGACGCCGAGCCCTTCGAGGGCGTGGATGACGTGCATGACCATCGGCCGTCCGCAGATGAGGTGCAGGGGCTTGGGGCGAGACGAGCGCATCCGCGTGCCTTCACCCGCTGCCAGGATGATCGCGGAGACTGCCACGTCTCGTTTCTATCGCGGCGGTCGGCCCGCGCGCGTGCACCGTGGTGGGTCGGCGCGTCAGCTCGACGACGTTGGGTGGCGTCGCGCCGGCGTGCCGAGGTACGTACCGGGCACGGTGATGTCGGCCACGACCGTGGCACCCGCACCGATGGTGACGTCGTCGCACACGGAGATGCCGTCGATCACGGTGGCACCGGCGCCGACGAACACGCGGTCACCGATCCGGCTGCGACCGGCGATGGTCGAGTGCACCGACACGTGGCTGAACGAGCCGACGACGGACTCGTGGTCGACCACCGCGTGCGTGTTGACGATCGTTCCTCGTCCGATCCGCGCGTCCGGACCGATGTGGGCGTGGTGGGCGATGAACACCGCCGCACCGATCTCGGCGCCGATGCCGATCGTGGCCGATGGGGCGACGACACGGACGATCGACGCGGTCGGGTGCCGGTCGAGGGCAGCGGCTCGCGCGGCGTGGTCGCCGGATGCGGCGAAGGCGGCCGAGCGTCCCTCGATCGCTGCCGGCATCGTCGGCGACGTCGCGTGCCCGTGGAACGACTCGCCCGGGACCACGTTGTCGTCGACGAACAGCAGCGAGCGTGCACCGGCGGCAAGGGCGACGTCGGCGACGCTGCGTGCGTGCCCTCCGAAGCCGAGGATCACGATCAGGTCCCACTCGTCCAGCCGGAACGGGCCTTCGGTCACGCGCCGGTCCTGTAGAACTCGCCGATCGCGTCGACCACGCGGCGACGGTCGACCGGGCTCAGCGTCGGCGCGCTCGGCAGGTTCAACCCGCGGCCGCTGACCGACTCGGCGCCGGGATACGGCGGTGCCGCCCACGGCTCGTACATCGGCATCGTGTGGACCAGCGGGAAGAACGGTCGGGTGTCGATCCCCACCCGGCGCAGATGAGCCCGAAGGTCCTCGCGCTCCGCTGAGGACGCAGTCTGGATCGAGCACATCCAGAACGAGTGCGTGGTGCCCGGCTCCTCGGCGTGGAAGTCGACGGGGAGGTGGGCGAGCTCGTCGCGGTAGAACAGCGCCAGCTCCCGCTTGGCGAGGAGGATCTCCTCGGTGCGTTGCAGCTGCGCGACGCCGATCGCTGCGCAGATGTTCGTCATCCGGTAGTTGTACCCGATCACGTCGTGCCAGTACTCCCGACCCTCGGCCAGGCCCTGACCGCGCAGCTTGCGCACCCGCGCCGCGAGGTCGCGGTCGTTCGTGCAGACCATGCCGCCTTCGCCGGTGGTGACGGTCTTGTTGCCGAAGAAGCTGAACGTGCCGATGTGCCCGAACGTGCCCGCATGCTGATCGCCGATGCGGGTGCCGTACGACTCTGCTGCGTCCTCGACGACGAGGATGCCTCGCTCGTCGGCGACGCGCATGATCTCGTGCATGTCCGCAGGAGCTCCGTACAGGTGGGGCACGATGACTGCGCGGATGTCGCCTGATCGCGTTCGTGCCTCGAAGTCGGCGACGTCCATCTGTAGCGTCAGCGGATCCGTGTCGACGAACACCGGTTCGGCTCCGACGTAGCGGATGGCATTCACCGCGGCGATGTACGTGAAGGTGGTGACGGCAACGCGATCGTTGGGCCCGACCTCGAGCGCGAGCAGGGCGAGGTGCAGCGCGACGGTGCCGTTGCACACCGGCACCGCGTGCTCGCAGCCGATGCGCGCCGCGAAGGACGTCTCGAACTCGTCGATGAACCTGCCGCGCGACGAGATCCAGGTCGACTCGATGCACTCGCGGACGTTGTCCCACTCCGCCTCGCCGAGTGACGGGGAGTACACGGGGATCCACACGTCGGTCATCGCCTCGACCTCTTCGTTCGCTGGGTGGTGGTGCTTCGTTCCCCGTCGATGACGAACCGAACGTACTCGGCGGCGACGTCGTTCCACGTGCGCTCGCGCAGCCGGGCGTCGACCACGGCTTGCGCGGCAACCACTTCGTCGCGCGCCTCGATCGTGTCGACGATCAGCCTCGCCAGTCGACGGTGGTCGTACGGGTCGAACACCCACGGCGCGAGCGTCGGGTGATCAGCGAGCAGCTCGGACGTGTGGGCGCCATCGGCGATGAGGCACGGCGTGCCGACGCTGAGCGACTCGGCGAACTGGAACGGGAAGGTGCCACCCTCGATCGGCGACGGATGGACCGTGACTGCTGCGCCGTGCAGCAGCGACGCGTGCTCGTACGGCGGTAGGTCGGACATCGCCACGACGTCGAGGTAGAGGTATGTCTCGGCGAGCATCCTCGGCAGGTCGGCGCTCAGGTCGAGTGGATCCATCGCCGCGGTGGTGAACAGCTTGATGTTGCGGAACTCGCCGCGGACGAGCTGATCGATGGCGCGAACCGCGACCGAGAAGTTCTTCGTCGGTCGGTCGCGAGAGGCGATGGCGACGTAGTCGATCTCGTCGAACGGGAAGTCGATCAGGTAGGTCCACCGCCGTTGCGTGGAGATCGAGCCGAGGGCACGCGAGGCCGCGGTCCGGCTCTGCGGCGTGCGCCGGCGATCAGCGGCCAGCCAGGAAAGCAGCGGGGCGAGGTCGGGCGGTGCGTGGAGGATCGTGGCGATCCGATCGGCGGGCACGCCGAAGGTGCCGGCGGCATGTCGATCGGCCACGTGTCGCGAGAACGTGATGACGCCATCGACCTCGTCGAGGACTCGCTGCGTGGACTCCTTCCACCTGGCCGCCGGGCCGCCGTCCTCCCAGAGCTCCGGCTGGCGGAGCGGCAAGTCGATGGGGATCCCGTCGGCGAGCAGCGCCACCCGCCGACCCGGCAGCGACAGCCCGAGCTCGAAGTCGGGACGCAGCAGGAGCCAGCCGTCGACCGCGCCATCGAGCTCGTCGGCGTGCACGTCGGAGATCGCGGCGTGATCGAACCGCGGCGTGTCGTCGACCGGCAGCCTCGCGGCCCGCTCTTCGGACTCGAGGAACTTGGTCGCGAGCTCGGCCGGCGTGCCGCCGTCGCGGAGGAACGTCGTCCAGTGGACGAGGCCGTCGGCGTCCGCTTCGCGACCGAGCACGTCGACGTACAGCTCGGCGACGCACTCCTCGTCGGCGAGCGGTCCGTAGGTGCGGTCGAAGAGCGCCGAGCCCGGCCGCTCGAAGGAGTCGCCCACGACGGCGATGCTCCAGTCGACGCCGGCCGTCGCGTGCGCTCTGCTCAACGAATCCCACGCGGCCTGCCGGTTGTGGCGGCGCACGAACACGACGACGTGCGCGTCGCCGAGCGAGGCGGTCCCTTCGATCAGGAAGCGGACGAGGCGGGTCAGGCCCTCGACGTTCCAGTCGACCCCGTGGTCCCACTCCGTCCAGATGCCGAGGCGTCGTCGCGCGCTCACGACGAGCCTCCCCGTCGCGGCCCGGATGCGATGCGACGGATGACGGTGCCGTACGCACTCTCGAGCTCGGCCGGCGCATCCTCGCGAAGGGCATGCGCCGGCGAGCCGCCGGAGCGGTTCGCCCGCTCGGCCTCGAGCAGCGCCTGCGCCGCAGCGCGCGGATCCCCGGACGGGTGCCAGAAGGCGTCGATGCCGTAGCGCTCGCACAGGTAGCGCATCTGCGGGTAGTCGGAGCTGACGAGGTGGCGGTTGCCGCGCGCCGCGTCGAAGGCGACGAACGTGCCGTTGTCGATGATCACGTTGTGCCACACGACGGCGGCGCCGCGGATCACGGCGTGGAACGTCCGGTCCGGAGGTCGACCGAGGAAGGTGGTGCGCCGAGCGACGGACGGCGCGGCTCGCAGGGCGCGCGCCGCGGCAGTCTGCGAGTCGCCCGTCGGATCCATCGTGGTCGACGTCGACTCGCCCATCACGACGAGCCGCAGGGCGCCACCGAGCTCGTCGTAGTAGATGCGCAGCGACTCGATCGCGTTCGCGTGGTTCTTGTGGAGCGAGCCGTTGGTGACCCAGACGATGCTCGGTTCGGTGATCGGCGACTCGCCGCCGGCCTCCTCGGCCGGGACGGGCTGCACCAACGTCGGTACGAGCAGGGTCTGCGCTCGTCGCACCCCGGCGAAGCCGACGACGTCCTCGAGCGTCTGCGGCGTGGTCGCGAAGACGGTGCGAGCGTGGCGCCACCCCAGGTACGTCTCGTGGAGATCGCCGCTGATGCCCGGCCGCATCGGTGTCCCAGGCGGGTCGTTCGGCGTGTACAGCCGAGGGATGTAGCGCTGCACCTGGTCGGCGCAGTACACCGCAGTCGGTCGCACGGGAGGTACGTACCCTTCGGTGCTGCCGCTGAACGTGATCCACGCGTCGCAGTCGAGGAAGTCGTGGACGCCGTCGCGCGGCAAGGTGACGAGGGAGACGTCCGGCAGCTCGACATCCGAGAACATCCGCGCCGCAGGGGAACGACCGATGCGAGCGATGTCCAGCCGGCGGATGCTGATGCCGGGACCGGCCTCGTCCACCTCCTGCTGCAGCGAGCTCCACGAGTACTCGCCGTCGCCGCGGATGCCGAGCACGACCTCGACGCGACCGACCTCGTCCCACGGTTGGCCGGCGATGAGCTTGGCGAGGGTGAAGGCGTTGCGGAGCATGCCGCCGCTCCAACCGAGCCACAGCAGGACGGCGACGCGCCGGTCGTACTCGTTCCGCCGAACTGTTGCCTGCATTCGGGCGGCACAGTACCTCGTTCTCCTCCGGTACGGTTCGCGCCGACGTCGAAGGAGGCGCTGGTGGCTCGCATCGTGATGATCGGTGGAGGTGTTGTCGGCCTCTGCGGCGCACTGCTGCTCGCACGCGACGGCAACGACGTGATCGTGCTCGAGCGTGATCCTGCGCCGCCGCCCGTGCCGGATCAGGTGTGGGCGAACTGGGACCGTCGAGGTGTCAACCAGTTCCGGATGCTGCACCTGTTCCAGCCGCGCTTCCGTCGCGAGATCGCCGCCGCCGCACCGGACGTGTTGACGGCCTTGGCCGACGTCGGGGCGCTGTGCCTGAACATGATGCACGGCGTGCCCGACGAGATGAAGGGCGGCGATCGCGAGGGCGACGAGCAGTTCGAGATGATCACGTCGCGTCGCCCCGTGGCCGAGGCGGCGATCGCCCGCCTGGTCGAGGCCGCAGGTGTGGCCGTCCGTCGTGGTGTCGCCGTCACGGCGTTGCTGACCGACGAGCCCACTGCCGCGGGCGTGCCGCACGTCGTCGGGGTGCGGACCGACGCCGGCGAGGACATCCGCGCCGACGTCGTCGTCGATGCCAGCGGCCGTCGGTCGTCGCTGCCGTCGTTGCTCACCGACGTGGGCGCCCACGCACCTGTCGAGGAGCGCGAGGACAGCGGCTTCGTCTACTACGGCCGCCACTTCCGCTCCGACGACGGCTCGACGCCGGCGATCTTCGGACCGCTCCTGATGTCGCACGGCAGCATCTCGGCACTGACGCTCCCGGCCGACAACGGCACGTGGGGCGTCGGCGTGGTCGCCAGTGCGCGCGACGCGGCGATGCGCAAGCTGACCGACGTGGAGGTGTGGGAGCGCGTCGTGCGCTCGATGCCACTCGTGGCCCACTGGCTCGATGGCGAGCCGCTCGACGAGGGGGTCGCGGTGATGGCCAAGATCGAGGACCGCCATCGATCGTTCGTCGCCGACGGCGTGCCGGTCGCCACCGGCGTGCTCGCGCTCGGCGACTCGTGGGCGTGCACCAACCCGTCGGTCGGTCGCGGCATCTCCATCGGCACGATCCACGCGGTGGCGCTGCGCGACCTGATGCGCGATCCAGCGCTCGATCCGGTCGAGCGCGCCCTCGCGTGGCACGACGCCACGCTCGCCACCGTCGAGCCGTGGTACCGGGGAACGCTCGAATTCGATCGAGGACGCCTCGCCGAGATCCACGCGGTCATCGACGACGTGCCCTTCGAGCCGAGTCCCGTCTACGAGATCACCCGTGCGATGCAGGCCGCGTCGGCGAGCGACCCCGAGGTGTTCCGTGGACTGCTCGAGCTCGGAGCGGTCCTCTCGCTGCCCGACGAGGTGCTCGCCCGACCAGGCGTCTTCGACGCGATCATCGCGTCGGGCAGCGCGTGGCGCGACCAGCCCGACCTCGGTCCGACGCGCACCGAGCTGCTCGAGCTCGTCGCGTGAGCATCACCATCGTCAACCTCACCGGCATCAACCTCACCGGCGTCAACGAACAGGAGATCGCATGAAGGTCGAAGCAACGAAGGTCGACGCAGGTGGCGTGAGCCTCGACGTCGAGGTCTCCGGCGAGGGCCGGCCGGTGGTGCTGATCCACGGCTTCCCCGACACGAAGCGGCTGTGGTCCAACCAGGTGCCGGCGCTCGTCGACGGCGGCTTCCAGGTGATCACCTACGACGCGCGCGGCTACGGCGCCAGCGACAAGCCGTCCGACGTCGACGCGTACTCGATCGTCTTCCTGGCGATGGACGTCGTCGCCATCCTCGATCACCTCGGGCACGCCAAGGCACACGTCGTCGGGCACGACTGGGGCTCGGCGACGGCATGGGCCGCGGCCTCCTTTGCCCCCGATCGCGTCGACCACCTCGCCGCGCTGTCGGTCGGGCACCCATCGGCGTTCGGGTCCGCCGGGCTCGCCCAACGCGAGAAGTCGTGGTACATGCTGCTGTTCCAGTTCGCTCCGCAGGCCGAGCAGTGGCTGACGATGAACGACGGCGCCAACTTCCGCGAGTGGTCGAACCACCCGGACTTCGAGACCGTCCGCGCCGAGCTCGAACGCGACGGTTCGTTGACGCCGGCGCTGAACTACTACCGCGCCAACGTCGGCCCGGACGCGCTGGTCGGCCCGCCGCTCGAGCTGCCGCCGATCCAGTCGCCGACGATGGGCGTGTGGAGCTCGGGCGACTTCGCGCTCACCGAGCAGCAGATGACCGGCTCCGCCGCGTTCTGCGCCAACGGCTTCCGCTACGAGCGCGTCGAGGGCCCGGGGCACTGGCTGCAGCGGGAAGCACCGGACGCGGTGAACGCGCTGCTCCTCGACTTCCTGCCCGCCTGACCCGCTGGCACTTGCTCCGGGGAGAGGACTCGAACCCCTATAGGCGGCACCAAAAACCGCTGTCCTACCATTGAACGACCCCGGACGGTCGGGCGTGAACGATATCGGCAAGCGCTTCTCGCCTGAAGTGGGTTGGGCGAAGTGGGTTGGTGAGCGGGTTGGGGTCGCTCGTCCGGATCCGATAGCGTCCCCCGAGCTATGGGTTCGCTGATCAAGAAACGCCGCAAGAGAATGCGCAAGAAGAAGCACAAGAAGATGCTTCGTCGTACACGTCACCAGCGCCAAAGAGGCAAGTGACCCACTGACGCCTGGCGTCATCGCTCTGTCGACGACCTCCGCCGCCTCCGGGCGCGGAGGTCGTTGCGCGTTCCGGCTCTGACTACGACCGCGTGCTGGTGAGCACGACCGTCGCGTCGGGCATTGCGGCGCTGATCGCGTGGTGGCCGCGCAGGAACCAACTGGCGCCACTGCCGGCGAGCGTCGGCGCCACGCCGGCCGCCTCGGCGATGCGGTCGCGCCATCGTGCCAGTGCGGGTTCGACACGGATCGCCGCCGGCTCGAGGTCGTTGCCGGTCGGCCCGCTCGGCCCGCCCAGCTCGTCCCACGCGCGGTAGGCCGCCGGCGTGCTGACGGTCAGTGGAGCGATGACGAGCGTGATCGGTTCGACTGCGCCCGGCAGCGGCTCGATCAGCTCGCCGATGCCGCGCACGCGCGCCCTGCCGCCGACGAGGCAGAAGGCGACGTCTGCGCCGAGCGATGCCGCCCGGGTTGCGTCGGTGAAGCCGGCCCATCGCAGCACGGCCGCGGCGTCCGACGAACCGCCGCCGAGCCCGCCACCGTGCGGGATCCGCTTGTGCAGGTGCACACCTGCCGTCGTCTTCGCCAGCACCAATGCCCGGGCGACGAGGTTGCTCGCATCCAACGGCATGCCGGCCGAGGTCGGCCCATCTGCCGTCAACCCCTCGCCCCGTGGCGTGATGGTCAGCGTGTCGCCCCAGTCCAGCTCGACCATGACGGCGTCGATCTCGTGGTAGCCGTCGGCGCGCACGCCGGTGATCCGCAACGACAGGGTCAACTTCGCCGGAGCGTCGACGACAACGGCATCGGCCGCATCGGCCGCGTGCCCGTGGGTCACGGCGCCGCCGCGGCGACCGCCGACGCCAGGGCGCCCCACTCGTCGACGTCCAGCTCCTCGGGCCGCCGCTGGGCGTCGATGCCCGCCGTCTCGAAGACCTCGGCGGCGACGACACCCGACAACGAACGACGGAGCATCTTGCGACGTTGTCCGAACGCAGTGCGCAGCAACGAGAACATCAGCTCGCGCGGGGCATCGACAGCCGGCGCAGCTCGACGGCGGATGTCGGCGAGTGCGCTCTCCACGTTCGGCCGCGGCACGAAGACGCTGGCCGGAACGAGCCCGGCGATCCGGGCCGTGGCCCAGTAGGCGATCTTCACCGAGACCGCGCCGTACGCGTCGGTGCGGGCCGCGGCGCAGAACCGCTCGGCGACCTCGCGCTGCACCATCACCAGCATGCGGTCGATGGCGGGCACTCCGTCGAGCAGGTCGCAGACGAGGGGAGTGGCGACGTTGTACGGCAGGTTGGCGACGAGGACCCAGCGGTCGTGGCCGGCCAGCAGCTCGTCCCAGTCGAGGCGCATCGCATCGCCCTCGACCACGCGCACGTTCGCCAGATCGGCGGTGACCTCGCGCAGCACGGGCACCACGCCGCGATCCACTTCGACGGCGATGATGTCGGCGCCCGTCTCGGCCAACGCCATCGTGAGCGATCCGAGTCCGGCCCCGATCTCGACGATGTGATCGTCAGGACCGACCTCGGCCAGCCTGGCGATGCGGCGCACCGTGTTCGGGTCGGTGACGAAGTTCTGGCCGAGCTCGCGTCGTGGCGCCAGGCCGTTGTCGGCGAGGAGGTCGTTGATCGATGCCCGCGAATGCACGCGCTACCAGCTGACGCGCACGTGGACCGGCGCGTCGGCGAGGTCGCAGATCTTCGCCAGCAGTTCGGTCTGCAGCACGATGTCGACCCCCGGCGGCAGGTTCGTGCCGTACGTGTTGACGCAGGCGATCTCCTGGCCGTTGTCCAGGTTGCGCACCGCCAGCGTCTCGCCGATCGGGGCCAGGTTGGTGGTGCACGCCAGCGAGATCGCATCACCGATCCGACGGAACGTGGCGCGCCCGTCGAACTGCTGGTCCGTCGGCGACGGTGGCACGACGATGTTGATCACTGCGGGCGGGGCCGGTTGGTCCGGCGCGTCGAGGAAGATCGGCGTGTCGGGCTCGTACGGGGCGACCGTGTCGGCGGCGACGACCTGCGGGCTCTCGACGCCGACGGCGCCCACCGTCGGTCCGGTCGCAGCCTCGTCACGGTTGATCACCCACAACGCCGGCATCGCCACCACCGTGAAGGCGGCAGCGAGGGCAACACGACGTCGGTCGGAGGTGTTCATCGGTGGGTTGTGCTCGTGGTTCCAGTCGTCGCCCGTCCGGTTGACGACTGTTCAGAAAAGGCTACGGAGCGAGGCGGGGGAACGCAAGGCACCCGTTCGTCGAGGTGAGCCGGCGAACGCGGTCGGTGGTCGAGTTGCGGAGATCGGCCAGGAACGCGGCGGTGTGCGCGAGGTAGGCGGGTTGGTTGGTGCGGCCGCGGTGGGGCACCGGTGCCAGGTACGGGCTGTCGGTCTCGATCAGGATGCGGTCGTCGGGGCAGTGCTGCGCGGCCGCCTGCACGTCGGTCGCGGACTTGAACGTGACGATCCCGCTGAACGACAGGAACGCGCCCATGTCGAGGCAGGCGCGCGCTTCGTCGAGCCCGCCGGTGAAGCAGTGGAACACCGTCCGCTCGGGCACGCCCTCGGCGCGCAGGACGTCGAACGTCTCGGCCCAGGCGTCGCGGGTGTGGATCACCAGCGGCAGTCGACGCTCGTGCGCCAGCTGGATCTGTGCGGCGAACGCGACGCGTTGCTCGTCGCGAGCCGAGTGGTCGTAGTAGTGGTCGAGACCGGCTTCGCCGATGGCGACGACGCGCGGATGGTCGATCAGATCGACGATCGTGTCGACGCCATGCTTGGCTTCGTGCGGGTGCAACCCCGCCGTGGCCCAGATCCCCGCGTGCTGCTCGGCGATGGCGATCGCCTGCCTCGTCGTCTCGGCGTCGCAGCCGACGTTGACCATCGTCGTCACGCCGCCGGCGTGTGCTGCCGCGATCACGTCGTCGACGGGCACGCCGCGAGTGTCGTAGAGGTGGCAGTGGCTGTCGGTGAACCCGTCGAGCACGGGATCCAACGGGTCGCTCATCGGATCGCTCACCGGATCGCTCATCGGATCGTTCATCGGATCGTCGGCATGCGGACGTCGGTGAGCACGACGGCGCCGTCGCCGCCGATCGTGCCGTCACCGCTGAGCGGGAACTTGTCGGTGAACTGGCAGGCGGTGAACTCGAGGTCGACGCCGCCGTCGTCGGCGGGCGAGTAGCGCAGCGTGCCGCCGAAGTCGCAGCCGACCGTCAGCTCGTCGCCGCCGTCCCAGGCCCAGTACTCCGCCTCGTTGAGCACCTGATCGGCGATGATCGCCTCGGCGTCAGCACGGTCGACGTACTCGCCCGACTCCTCCGGCGCGTTGGCGACGTACTCGTCGGCGATGTCGCCGTCGCACACCGTGACCTTCGTCGCCGGCTCCTCGGCGCTGCCGAGGAAGCTGCTGATCAGGTCGTCGACGCAGGAGTAGCCCCATCCGAAGATGACGTGCGGCCCGTTCTGCAGCATGACGAGGTAGGCGTCGTCGAGCCGCCCGAACACGCGCATCGCGTTGGCAGTCGGCGTGGCAGGGTCGGTGTCGGCGGTGAGCACGAACGTCGGGTACGGCGGGTCGGTGATCGGCGCCGGCCGGGCGACCTCACCGGGCTGCGCCGGCCAGAACAGGCAGGGCAGGTCGGTGGCCGCGATCCCCGGCAGCCGCAGGTCGTCCACGCCGGCCTCGGTCATCTCGTCGAGCCATGCGTCCATGCGGTCGCGGGCGGTGGTCTCGCCGGGTTCGAAGCTGTAGTCCTGGCACTCCACCGCGTAGTAGAGGGCGTCCGACCACGACGGGTCGGGCGTCGGCTGGAGGGTGTCGGAGTCGATCGCCAGGTACTCGTAGTACAGCCGGGCGAGCGGAACGAGGTTGCCGTCGATCGCCGCGGCCGTCGCCCGTTGCAAGCGCATGCGCTGACCGAGCGAACCGGTGTAGCCACTGGCCACGGTCTCGAGGGCCGCTGACGTGAAGAAGCGCTTCGACGTGGTGCCGTCGGGGAGCGGGAAGTCGTACTCGATCGGCCCGGCGTCGAGCTGCTCGGCAAGAGCGTCGTAGCCCTCCTGCACGGGCGTGTCATCGCCGGGAGGACCTGCGTCGGCACTGCACGCCTCGTCGGCGTCGCAGCCGGCGAGCGTGGCGAACAGCGCGTCCGAGTAGGCGCGGGTCGCTTCGGCGTACCAGTGCAGCGAGTCGGTGGTCAGGTCGACGACGCCATCGATGATCAGCGCGGCGACGTGGTCGGGATGGCTGGCCGCGTAGGTCTGCACGAACTGCGTGCCGTAGCTCTCGCCGTACAGCGACAGCTGATCCACCTCGAGGTAGCGGCGCACCACGTCGAGGTCTTCGGCGGCCTGGCGGGTGGAGTAGTAGGGCAGGTCGGCCTTCTTCACGCCGCTCTCGGCGACGCAGTCGTCGACGAACGTCTGCGTGTGTTCGGCCACGGCGTCGCGCTGCGCCGGATCCGCGGTGTCGTCGTCGCCGGAGTAGTACGCAGCGGCTGCGTCGTCGCAGCGGATCTCCTGCGGTCCGCTGCTGCCGCGCTGGTTGAGGAAGACGATGTCGTAGTCGTCGGTGATGTCGGTGGACATCGCGTCGGTGTACGAGTCGGCCGAGAAGATGCCGGCCGAACCCGGCCCACCGGTGATCGTCACGAACGTTCCCGTCGACTTCACCTCCGCGCGTTGGATGGCGAACGTGATCTGCCACCTCGCCGGATCGTCGGAGAAGTGGTCGCGTGGCACCTCCAGCGTGACGCAGTGGAAGCGGCTGTCCGGGCAGTCCTCCTCGCCGACCACCTGCACCGGCCGCTCGATCGGCGGCGACGCCGAGTCGTCCGGCGTCGTGGTCGAGGTGCTCGTGCTGCTGGTCGCGCTCGGGATCGAGTCGCCGGGCAGCGGCACCGTCACGGGCAGCGTGGTGGTCGGTGCGATCGAGTCGTCGGGATCCGAGCTGCAGCCGGCAGCGGTGCAGATCAGAGCAACCGCAGCCACGACGTGGATCGAGCGCATCGACCGATCGTACGTGCCCGGCTCGCAGCGCCCGGGCGACCGAGCACGGAACGCGCGCTCGGTACTCGGGTCGGGAGGATCCGAGTATGGGACGCGCGGTCAGCGCGCGCTCGGTACTCGGGTCGGGAGGATCGGAGTATGGAACGCGCGGTCAGCGCGCGCCCGGTACTCGCACCCGGGGTCAGACGGTCTTGCGGGGGAAGAGCGGGGCGCCCTTCACCACGGTGGTGCCGCCGGGGTAGCCACCCCACGCTGCGGCGTCCGGGAGGCGCTGATCGCTGACCTGACCGGGCAAGCCGATGCGCTCCCACACCTGCTGGCACGTGTCGGGCAGCGCCGGCGAGGCGAGGATGGCGACGATCCGCAGGGCTTCCAACGCATCGCCCATCACCGTGTCGACTGCTGCGCCGGGCTCGGCCTTCCACGGCTCGTTGGCCTCGAGGTAGGCGTTCGTGGCGCGGATCAGCGTCCAGGTCGCGTCGAGGGCGCGGCTGGGCTGCACGTCGTGCCACCCCTCGATCGTGCCGGCCACTGCGGCAGCGGCAGCAGCAGCCAGTGGCGACGAAGCGCTGGGCACCGAGCCGACCCCACCGCACTGCTTGCCGACGACGGTGGCGACGCGCGAGAGCAGGTTGCCGAGGTTGTTGGCCAGATCGCTGTTGTAACGACCGATCAGGCCCTCGTAGGTGAAGTCGCCGTCCTGTCCGTAGGCGGTCTCGGCGAGCACGTAGTAGCGGAAGCCGTCGACGCCGACCTCGGGGATCAGGTCGAGCGGGTTGACGACGTTGCCGGAGGTCTTGCTCATCTTCTCTCCGCCGCTGAGCAACCAGCCGCCGACGGCCCACTGCAGCGGCGGCTCGATGCCGGCGCTCAGCAGCATCGCCGGCCAGTACACGCAGTGGAAGCGGATGATGTCCTTGCCGATGAGGTGGCGGCCCGGCCACCAGTCGGCGAACCGTTCCGGGTCGCTGCCGAAACCGACGGCCGTGATGTAGTTGGCCAGCGCGTCGAACCACACGTAGGCGGTGTGCTTCGGATCCCACGGGATCGGGATGCCCCACTCCAGGCTGGTGCGGCTGACGGAGAAGTCGCGCAGCCCGCCGCGGATGAAGCCGAGCGCCTCGTTGCCGCGGAACTCGGGCACGATCGCTCCGGGGTGGGCGGCGTACCAGTCGAGCAGGCGCTGCTCGAAGCGGGACAGTCGGAAGAAGTAGTTCTCCTCCTCGTAGTACTCCACCGGCCGCTTGTGGATCTTGCACAGGTCGCCGGGGTCGAGCTCCTCGTCGGTGTAGTACGCCTCGCACGCGACGCAGTACTTGCCGGCATACGTGTCGAGCTCGATGTCGCCGGCGTCGTAGCACCGCTGCAGCAGCTCGGCGACGCCGATCTTGTGGCGCTCCTCGGTGGTGCGGATGAAGTCGTCGTTGGTGATGTTCAGCTGCTCCCACGCCTGCGCGTAGAGCGGGGCGATCGAGTCGACGAACTCCTGCGGCGTGGAGCCGGCGGCCTCGGCGGCCTGGGCCACCTTCTGGCCGTGCTCGTCGGTGCCGGTGAGGAAGTGGACGTCGTCGCCGAGCAGGCGGTGCCAGCGAGCGAGCGCGTCACCGACGATCGTCGTGTAGGCGTGGCCGAGGTGCGGCTTCGCCGTGACGTAGTAGATCGGGGTGGTGAGGTAGTAGCGGCCCACGAGGGGTGAGGCTACGGCAGGCCGCAACCCGACCACCGGTGCGTTTGAGATGCCGCCGGATTTCGATCGGCACCTGCAGTCACCGCAGAATGACCGGGTGAGTGAGTTCGATGACGCAACGCACGTCGGCGCCGACGGGAGCACCGAGGTGCGCGCCGGCTGGGACATCGGCGGCAACGCCAACGGCGGGTACCTGTTGGCCCTCGCCGCCAACGGGCTACGTGCCCTGGCCGGTCGACCGGATCCGATCACGGTGACCGCGCACTACCTGTCGCCCGGGGTGGCCGGCCCGGCGCGTGTTGATGGGCAGGTGGTGAAGGCCGGCAAGCGCCTGGCGACGGTGACCGGCAGCCTCCACCGCGACGGACGACCCCTGCTGCAGTTGCTGGCGACGTTCGGTGACCTGAGCGACGGGCCCGGCAGCGGGCAGGACTCGATCGAGCACGTCACGGGCGCGCCGCCGGATCTGCCGCCGATGGAGAAGTGCGTCGCCCGTTCGTCCGAGCAGGGTCGCGTTCCCGTGCCGTTGATGGAGCGACTCGACGTTCGGCTGCGTCCGGGCGACCTCGGATTCGCTGCGGGCACGCCGTCCGGGGTCGGCGAGATCGCCGGTTGGTTCGCCTTCGCCGACGGCCGTCCGATCGACACGCTGGCGCTGCTGCTGGTGGCCGACGCCTTCCCGCCGGCGGTGTTCAACCTCGACATCCCGGCCGGGTGGGTGCCGACGATCGAGTTCACCGCGCACGTCCGCGGCATCCCCGCGCCCGGCGCGGTTCGGTGCATCTTCCGCACCCGGTTCGTGCAGCGCGGTTACCTCGAAGAGGACGGCGAGGTCTGGGACAGCGCCGGCCGGCTGGTCGCCCAGACCCGTCAGCTCGCCCTCCTCCCGCGCTGACCCGTTCGAGCGCAGACGTTCGTCAGCGGCGCTTGGCGAAGCGGGCGCCGGCGAGGAAGCCGGCGGCTCCGATGCCGGCCGTGCCCACGGCTTGCGAGGTGCGCCGCACGACAGCCTTGGTCTTCTCGCTGAAGTGCACCACCGGCCAGCCACGGTTGTTGGCGATGCGACCGAGCTTGCCGTCCGGGTTCACCGCCACCGGGTGGCCGACGGCCTCCAGCATCGGCAGGTCGCTGGCCGAGTCGCTGTAGGCCCAGCACTGGGTGAGGTCGAGGCCCTCCCAGCGGGCGATCTCGGCGATGGCCTCCACCTTGCCGGCCCCGTAGCAGAACGGGCCGGCCAGCTCGCCCGTGTAGACGCCGTCGACGATCGCACTGGCGGTGCCGATTCCGGCCGTCATGCCGAGCGCGACGGCCAGCGGTTCGACGAGCTCCACCGGCGACGCCGAGACGATGTACGTGGCTCGTCCGGCGTGGCGGTGCTGATCGACCAACCGTCGCGCCTCGGGGCGCACGCGCTCGAGGAGCTTGGGCACGATGTCGGCGTTGAGCGCGACGAGGTCGTCGTGCTGCACGCCCTTCACGGCACCGAGGATCCGGTCTCGAACCTTGGAGGTGGTGTCGTCGCTGGCCCCGCTGAGCCGGAAGGCGAGTGCGCCGGCGGCGTCCTTGGCGAGCTGCTTGCGCGAGACCATGCCGGCACGGTGGGCTGCGACGCCGAAGACGAAGACGCTCGATCCGCTGATCAGCGTGCGATCGAGGTCGAAGAACGCGGCGCTCGGTCCGGTGGAGGCGTACTCGGTGAACTCGGTCATGGTGCTTGGTCCGTCACGTTCCGTCGGCGCGTCCCGTGCCGGAGCGGGGCCCGGTTGGGGGCGGCAGGCTGAGCGCCAGGTCGTAGACACGGCGCTTCGCTGCGCCGTGGTCGGCCATCACCGTAGCGATGGCCGTGCGACGATCCGCTCCGCCCTGGAGTGCCACGTGCAACGCCGCCAGGAGCTGATCGTCGGTCGCCGCATCGGGTGCCGGAGCGCCCTCGAGCACGACGACGAACTCGCCGCGGGGCTCGACGTCGGAGAGGTGCTGCGCTGCCTCGGCGAGCGTGCCGCGCCACATGTCTTCGAACTTCTTCGTCAGCTCGCGTCCGAGCGCCACCCGTCGATCCGGCCCGGCGTGGTGCGCCAGGTCGGTGATCGTTCGGGCGACGCGGTGCGGTGCCTCGTAGAGGATCGCGGTCCGGCGTTCGGCACTGACCTCGGCGAGTCGGGCGGTGCGTTCCCGTCCCGAACGCGGCAGGAAGCCGTCGAAGACGAAGCGCGTGGTGTCGAACCCGCTCATCACCAGCGCCACCACGAATGCGGCCGGACCCGGAACGGTGGTGACCACGTGGCCGGCGTCGATGGCCGCGCGGACGAGGCGCGACCCGGGGTCGGAGATCCCCGGCGTTCCCGCGTCGGTGACGAGCGCGACGTCGCTGCCGGCGTCGAGCAGGGCCATCACCTCGGGCATGCGTGCGGCCTCGGTGTGCTCGTTGCAGACGGCCATGCGCACCCCGGAGATGCCGGCGACGCTGAGCAGCGTGCCGGTGCGGCGGGTGTCCTCGCAGCAGATCAGCGCCGATGCCTGCAACGCCGCGATCGCCCGAGGCGGCAGGTCGCCGAGGTTGCCGATTGGAGTGCTCACCAGCACGAGCTGGCCGGTCACTGGCGCAGTTCCACGACGTCGCCGACGTGGAGGCCCCAGCGGGCGAACGCACCCGCCTCCGCTTCGACGACGCTGCGCGCCGCCCACACCGGGGCGCCCATGCGGTGGCGGCGCATGTGCACCATGCGCACCACGACGCCGTCTGCGTCGAGGTAGGCGACGTCGAGCGCGAAGCGCATCCCGATGGTGTGCACCCACCGGCACGGTTGCAGCAGGAACGCTCCTTCGATGCCGTCGCGGCGCAGCAACCCGGCGCGCCGCGACGTTCGGTCGGCGGCGATCTCGACGGAGGCGAGCACGCGCCCTTCGGTGACCAACCAGGCGGTCGCGGAGGCCATGCGTGCCAAGCTACTGGCGTGATCGCACCTGTGCCGCTGCACGACACCGACCGTTCGCTCAGCCGTCACGTGACGGTGCTCATGGGGCAGCGCGACGGCAAGTACCCGGACGGCAACAGCGTCGTGGTCGCCGGCTCCGAGGGGGCGGTGGTCATCGATCCGTCGCTCACCGTCGCTGCCCGTGGTGGTGTGCCCGCGGCGGTCGATCGGGTCCTGATCAGCCACGCCCACGAGGACCACATGTCGGGCATCGCAGCGCTCTCGCCGGTCGGATCGGCGGTTTCCGTGCACGCCCACCACGCTGATCTCGTCGGGGTGCAGTCGATGGACGGACTGATGGACGTGTACGGGTTGGGTGGCGACGACTCGGCCTGGCGCGACACCGTCGCCACCGAGTTCAACTTCGCCGGCTGGCCCGACGCGCACGGCTTCGGCGACGGCGACGTGTTCGACCTCGGCGACGTCAGCGTGCGCGTGCTGCACCTGGCCGGCCACACGCGCGGGCACAGCGCGTTCATGATCGAGCCGGACGGGGTGCTGTTCGTCGGCGATGTCGACCTCTCCACGTTCGGCCCGTACTACGGCGATCACTGGAGCGACCTCGACGAGTTCGTCGCCTCGATCGCCCGCGTCCGCGAGGTGGCCGCCGATCACTACGTCACGTTCCACCACAAGGGGATCGTCGACGGCCGTGACGAGTTCGTCCGGCAGCTCGACGCCTTCGCATCCGTCATCGATCGACGCGACGCGATGCTGCTCGAGCTGCTGCGCCAGCCGCGCCCGTTCGACGAACTGGTGTCGCACGGGATCATCTACCGCGCCGGCAGCCGGCCGCCGATGTTCGGCGACTCGGTGGAGGCCCGCTCGATCGAGGCTCATCTCGTGCGCCTGCAACGCCAGGGTCTGGTGGTCACGACCGACGAGGGCTACCTGGCCGTCTGATCCTGCGGGACCGCGAACCGCCTACGTCTCGGCAGCCACCCGGAACGCGCCACGCATCAGCGGGTGGATCCGGCAGAAGTACGTGTAGGTGCCCTCGGGGAGGTCGGCAGGGATCGTCCACGTCGTGCGGTCGGCCGTGGGCGCGCCGCCCGTGCCGAGCTCGCCGGAGTCGAAGGTGACGTCGCCGTCGGCGAGCGGGTAGGCGATCCCAGTGCTGCGGTTGCACGGCGCCTTGCACGACGTGATCGTGTGCCAGATGCCCTTGCCGATCGGCGAGTCGAGGTTGTCGAAGGTGATCGTCCCGCCGGGCTGCACCGTGGGCACCGCCGTCGCCAGCGACATGTCGCCCTGGGCGTAGACGAAGTCTTCGATGTCGATCGTGCCGTCGACCGGGGCCGAGGGCGCATCGGTGAGGTCGCGATAGGCGCCGTCTGCCGGTTGACCGCCGTGGTTGTCGTTCTCGGCGAGGTGGCCGTGCGTCAGCATGCCCGGACCGTCGACCGCGGTGGTGAACGGGTCGTTGCTCGTGGGTGACGAATCGGCCATCCACACGACCATGATCCCCATGCTCTCGTACCAGCTCGCCAGCGCGGTGTCGTAGGTCGCGTTGGTCGACAGCACGTCGCCGGCCTTCACCGCGACGAGCCAGTCCGGGTTGGTGGCGGTCATCGAGACGTCCCACGACACGGCGCCCGCCGGCTCGTAGTACTTCGCGTCGGAACGGAACAGGTGCGCAGTCTCGTCGCCGCGGCGAACCGAGAGGTCGGTGTGCAGGCCGCCGGGGTGGAGGTGACCGGCGGTGGCGATGAGCACACCGTCGCGGTCGACGGTCCACTCGTTCTTGGCCGGCCCGTCGCCGTACGGCGCGGTGGCTTGGTCGGGGTAGGTGAACGTGCCGTCGGTGCCCGAGCCCTTCAGCACGTCGAACACCGGGTAGCCGCTGCCGTTCTGCACGTCCATCCAGATCGGCCGTGCCGGGATGATCCCCTTCGCCGCTCCCGAGGACGCCGGGATGAAGTCGATGTCGTAGGTGATCCACACCTGCGTCGCGGTCGGCAGCAGGTTGTGCAACATGAAGTTGAGCACCCAGTGGTCGCTCGTCGTGTAGCGGTACCCGAACGGCGCGGGCAGGGCGGTGATCGTCTTCTCCTCGCCGGCGGCGAAGATGCGCTGGGGCAGCGGGCTGGTGCTGTCCGCGTTGCTGAAGTTGAGCCACACCCCGTGGTGGAGGTGGACCACGTCGACGGGCGGGACTGTGCCGTCGGCGAGGCGGAGGTCGGGTCGCATGGTGACGATCCAGCCGTCGACCTTCGGTTGCGGGATGTCCCTGGTGAAGTCGATGTTGTTCTGGCCGGGATCGATGGTCAGCGGACCGACCTCGAAGTGCAGGTGCTCGGCGCCTTCCCGTGTCGGCAACGTGGACACCGTGGTGGTGGTCGACAGGTCGACGGTCTCCTGCGGGAGCTGCGTGGGCGGTGTCGTGGGTGCGGGGCCTTCGGATGCGACGAGGATCGAGGTCGACGTGGTCGGTGCCGTGTCGTCGGACCCGCATGCCACGAGCGCCATGCCCGCGGCAACCAGCACCACGATCCCGCCCGTTCGCCCCCTGCTCGTCCTGCCCACGCGGCGCAGGGTACCAACACGCAGGGTGACGAGGCCTGGTCGGGGTCGTCCCGCTCCGCCACGTCCGCGGCCGAACGTGTGATGATCTCGCCTCGTGGCTCCTTCGTCGTCGACCCCGATGTCCGGGTTGACGCGACTCGTGATCGCCGCAGGTGTCGGCGCGGCCACCATCGCCGTGCTGTCGATCCTCATGCCGTGGCAGCTGACGGCCCTGGGTGCGTGGGATGCAGCCGCGGTCACGCACCTCGTCCTCGTGTGGGGCAGCATCGTGCGTCGGCGCGGCCAGAGCACGCAGTCGTTGGCGACGAGCGAGGACGACAGCCGCGCCGCCTCGTCGCTCATCCTGTTGCTGGCCAGCAGCGCCAGCCTCATCGGCGTCTTTCTGGGAGTCGTCAAGGCGAACCAGGAGAGCGGGTACAAGACGGCGGTGCTCACCGTCGTGGCGGTGCTGTCCGTGGTGCTCTCGTGGGCGACCGTCCACACCGTGTACACGCTGCGCTACGCGCACCTCTACTACCGCGACGAGCCCGGCGGGATCGATTTCAACGAGACGAGACCGCCCGACTACAACGACTTCGCCTACCTCGCCTTCACGGTCGGGATGACCTACCAGGTGTCCGACACCAACGTCAGCGATCGCACCATTCGGCGCACGATCACCCGCCACGCGATGTTGTCGTTCCTGTTCGGCACGGTGATCATCGGCCTGACGATCAACGTCATCGGCGGCTTCATCAAGTGACAGTCGGCGAAGCGGCACCATGGCCGGTGACGCGCACCTTCAAGCCGCGGCGGCGCGGCATGTCCGAGGCGCGCACGGCGCGCTACGAGCCGGCCTTGGCCCGGTGGTCGCTGCCGACCGACGGGCCGGTGCTGGACCTGCCCGAGGTGTTCGGCAGCGGTGGACCGTTCGTGATGGAGATCGGCTTCGGCGGCGGCGAGAGCGTGGTCGAGCTCGCCGGTGCAGCGCTGGATTCGTGCTTCATCGCCATCGACGTCTACACGCCCGGGATCGCCACGGTGCTGGAGGCGATCGAAGCGAACGGGTGGCAGCACGTGCGCGTCGTCGACGGTGATGCGCTCGACTTCCTGCCACGGCTTCCTCCACGGTCGTTGGACGAGGTGCGCGTGTGGTTCCCCGATCCGTGGCCGAAGGCCCGCCAGCAGCGCCGTCGCATCGTCCGACCGGAGATCACCGGGATGATCGTCGACCGGTTGTGCGTCGGTGGCGTGCTCCACCTGGCAACGGACATCGCCGACTACGCGGAGCAGATGGCTGCGGTGTGCGACGCCGAGCCGCGCCTGTCGGGTGGCGCTGTCGAACGCCCGTCGTGGCGACCGCTGACGCGCTACGAGCAGCGCGGCATCGAAGCCGGGCGCGACGTGGTCGACCTCGTCTACCGGCGCAGCAGCTGAGCCGTGAGCGCCATCCGGCGCCTCACGCGGGGACGGGGTCGGGCCAGCGGCCGATGCCGCCGTCGCGCAGCAGCATCCCGGTCAGCTGGCGGTTCGTGTGCTGCGAGCGCCACACGAGCATCGCCTGCGCGTCGGCGAGCACCACGGTCGGGTCGGTGATCTCGGTCTGCCACGTCGGGTCGGCGGCCAGGTCGTAGCAGCGCCAGCTGCCGTCGCCGAACTGGACGTAGGCGCGTTCGTCGGAGCGCAGCACGGCCAGGTTCATCCGCTCCAGACGCCGGTCCCACGGCCACGGGTGCTCGCCGCGAGGGATCAGGACGTCACGCCAGTCCCACTCGTAGTGGGCCGCATCTCGCCAGCGCGGCGGTGCGTCGCCGCGCAGGAACGGGGTCAACGGCATGCCGTCGCACTGACCGGGGACCGGGACGCCCATCGCCTCGCACAACGTGGGCATGATGTCGACGTTCTCGGTGAAGCGATCGACGGTCGAACCGTGCGCCTGCGGGAGGCGCGGATCGCGGACGATGCCGAGGATGTGGTAGCTCGACTCGTAGAAGCCGAGCTTCTGCACGAAGCCCTGATCGCACAGCTGCTCGGCGTGGTCAGCGGTGACGACGATCACCGTGTCCTCCCACCGGCCCGTGTCGCGCAGGTGCTGCCACACCCGGCCGAGCTGCGCGTCGACCTCGCTGATCATCCCGAAGTACTGCGATTGCAGGTGCGCGATGTCATCGGGCTCGGTTGGCGCCGCGACGACCGGCAGGCGCAGCATCTGCTGCACGAGCGGGTGCGGGTTGCTCGGGATCGGCAGCGGTGGCGGGCAGTCGGCGGGCTCGTACATCGTCGAGTACTCGCCGGCCGCGCTGTACGGCGGATGCGGGCGGATGTACGACGCGTGGGCGAACCACCGACCGTCCTGCGCATCGATCCAGTCGAGGAGGTGGTCGGTGAGGAACGTCGACACCGAGTGCTCGGCGGGCCGTTCGTGCTCGGTGGCCAGCGCGACGTCGGGATCGTCGAGCTCGTAGCCGAGCGAGCGCAGCCACGCCATCCACGGAGCGTGGCGCTCGTCGAGATCGAGCGCGAGGTCGAAGCCGGGCAGCACGCCTTCCCAGTGCGACAGCCTCGGATCGTCCGGGTCGGTGACGATGCGCGGGTCGACGCCCTGATCGGTGTAGCCGAACAGGCCGGGCGCGTACCCGGCGCGTCGCGCCGCGCGGGCGACGTTGTCGAGGCGATCGTCGAGCGGCGTGCCGTTGGCGACGACGCGGTTGTTCATCTGGTACGTGCCGGTGTAGAGCGCGGCGCGCCCGGGAGCACAGGGTGCTGCTTGCGAGTAGTGGCGGGTGAGACGCACGCCCGCGGCGGCGAGCGCGTCGAGGTTCGGCGTGCGCACCAACGGGTGGCCGGCGCACGAGAGGCAGTCGGCGCGGAACTGGTCGAGCGTGATGAACAGGACGTTCGGCCGGCTCGCTGTCGTCATGCCCGCATCCTGCCACCCGACGGGGCGAGATCTCGGCCGGTTCCGTGACGGAAACCGTCGCTCAGCCGTCCGAGAACATCGGCAGCCGGGCGTTCTGTGACGGGAGGAAGCGGTGTGCCGGGGCGTTGCGTCGAAGGTCCGGTCTGGCCTCGACCACGGATCGAGCCAGGTGTGGTGCCAGATCGGCGGCGGGGCAGCGATGTGGGCCGGCGCCGAACGCGAGATCCGGGTCGCCGAGGGCCGCGGTGGCGAGGACGACGAGCACGGGCTCGGGACGGAACCGGCGCGTGTTGTGCACGGGCGCGAGGCCTTCCTCGAGGATCAGCGAGCCGATGAGCGCGGCGCACGCATCGTGGGCCTGGAACAGCAGCCCGGCGCGGTTGGCGGCGACGTCGTCATCGGGACAGCCGGCCGTGAGCGCGACCGCGGCGGCCGACGCCGCTGCTTCGGTCGATGCATCGGCACCGGGGGCGAAGGCCGCGGCAAGTGCCTGCGCGTGATGCGTGATCGATCCCTCGAAACCGAGGGCAGCTGCCAGCGCATCGACGGGAACCTCGCGCATCAGCGCCTCGAGGTCGCTCGCTTCGACTGCTCGGCGACGCGCGTCCAACAACATGGCGTCGACGTCGATCGCCGCGAGCAAGCCGTCGACGATCGCCCGCAGTCCGACGTGTCGCTGGCTGTCGTTCATGCGCGCCAGTCGGCCGAACAGGCGTCCGGCGGGTGTGCCGATGAGGTGCGGTGGCACCGGCTGATCGGGCGGACGGACGAGCGCTGACGGATCGTTCAGGACGCGCCGGACCGCGGGAGCGGACGATGCGATCCCGTCGCCGTCGGCGAGCGACGCGTAGAACGCGTGCGGGCAGGGGTGGGTGACGGCCTCGATCGCATCGGTCGGGTCCGGGTGATCGGCCATGGGTGCAGTGTGGCCGTGCCACGGTTCGGTGGTGGGCGAAACGAGCCGTGGGTACGGTTCGAGTCGTGTCCGACGTCGACGTCTCCGTGGTCGCCAGGCTGATCGCCGAGCCGACGCGTGCGGCGATCCTCACTGCCCTGCTCGATGGTCGAGCGCTCACCGCCGGAGAGCTCGCCCGGCTGGCAGGTGTTGGCGCGCCGACGGCCAGCGAGCACCTGTCGCGCATGCTCGACGGCGGGTTGCTGTCGATGGTCGGGCAGGGGCGGCACCGCTACTTCCGGCTGGCGGGGCCCGAAGTGGCCCAGCTGCTCGAGTCGCTGGCGGTGATCAGCCCACCGAAGCCGTCGGCGACGTTGCGGGCCAGTTCGGCGGCGCGTGTGCTCCGTCCGGCACGGCTCTGCTACGACCACCTGGCTGGCATCCTCGGCGTCGCCGTCCGCGATCGCTTGGTGGCGATCGACGGCGTTCGGCTGGGTGCCGACGGCATCGATCTGCTGCCGGCGGGGGAGACGTGGTTCGCCGAACGAGGCGTCGACGTCGACGCGGCGCGGCAGTTGCGCCGCCCGCTGCTGCGCGCGTGCATGGACTGGACGGAGCGACGCGAGCACCTCGCCGGTGCGCTGCCGGCAGCGTTCGCGACGGTGTGCCTCGAACGCGAGTGGGTGCGCCGCCGTGCGGCCGGAGAGCGCGGCCTGACCATCACCGATGCCGGCCGCGCCGCCCTCGGACTCGACTGACGCGCCGATTCCGCAACCTCGCCGCGCCACTCGCAACCGAGTTGCTGAACGCCCGTGAGGGGCGCTCAGCGACTCGGTTCCGACCTGTCGGATAGCTTCCACGGGGTGGGCGAGCGGACCGATGTCGACGCGGGAGCGAACGTGGTCGTCCCAGCTCGGCCGGGGCCGCTCGTGCGGCTCGACCAGCTGGGCCGGAACCGCGACGAGGTCGACGAGATCCTCGACGAGGTGTTCGGCCAGCCCGACGAACGTGGGCCGAGCGCCGCCGACGCGGTGCTGCTCGTCGGTGGGGGCGCAGCGATCGTCGCCGGCCAGGTCGGCGACCTGCCGGGGGCGGTGACGGTGATCGGCGCGTGCGCGGTCGCGTTCGGAGCGATCCTGCCGATCCGTTCGCTGTGGCGGCGCAGTGCCGCGCGTCGACGGGCAGCGCGAGTGCGGGCCGCGATTGGTGACGGCACCATCGTGCGCACGTCCAACCCGGTGGTGCAGCGGCTGATCGCTGCGCACGATCGCGTTGTGAAGCAGAGCGCAACGCTGGCGCACGTGCCCTCGCGGCGGGTGGCCGACGTCGCCCATGCGGCGATGCTCGAAGTAGCGACGCTGCTCGGCGGACGTTCTCCAGTGGTGCCGGAGGAGGTTGGCTACGTGGTCGCCCGCGCCGACGCGCTCGACGCGCTGGCGGCGACGATCACCGACCCGCGCGTCGGCGACGGCGAGCCCGATCAGCGTCGAGCACTCGTCGAAGCCCGTCAGGAGATCGACCACCTGGCCGGCACGTCGTCGCTCCTCGACGTGGCAGCGCTCCAGCGCGATCTCCTCGGCAGCGATGACCGCTGAGGACGAGCGGGCCGCCACCGACATCGAGCCCGCCGTCGAACGCTCCATTGATGTCGAGCCCGATGCCGAGCTGGGCCTGCTGGGCAAGGCGCTCGCCGTGCCGCTGGCACCGGCGGTGGCGCTGTGGGAGGCCGGCAAGGCGATCGTGACCCGCGCGATCCCAGCGGCGGCCCGTGCGGCGGGTCGACTCGTGAGGGTCGTTGCGGCACGCATCGGTCACTGGCTGCGTGCTGTCATCCGGGTGCTGCTCGCGCCGATGCGCGCTGCCATGCGTGTGCTGATCCGCCTCGTCCGGCGAGTGAGCTCCGTGCTGGCACGCATCGTGCGACGAGTGGGCTCCGTGGTCGCCGGCGCGGCCCGTCGACTCGGCGCCGTGGTCGCCGGTGTCGTACGTCGGTTGGCGGTGGTCGTGCGCGGCCTGGCGCGCTCGTCCGTGGTGGCGCTGCGTGGGTTCTGGCGTCGTCTGTCGGTGCCGGCCCGGGCCGTTGGTCGGGCAGTCGCGAGCGTGATCCGGGGTGCGTGGCGACGCGTCGCCGCCACCGCTCGGGGGATCGCCAGGCCGATCGGCGCGGTGGTCCGCGGCGCATGGCGACGGGTCAGCGCGCTCGTTCGGGGTTGGGCTCGCGCTGCGTCGACGGTGATGCGGGCGTTCGGACGGCGAGTCCGGGCTGTCGTGCTCGCCGGTGCGTCGGCGGTCCGTGGGCTGTGGCACGGGCTGCTCGTCCCGGCCCGCGCCATCCGTCGGACTGCTGCCCGTGCCGTTCACAGCATCACCTCGGCCGCATCCGCGTTCGTGCGGCGGATCGTCCCGCCACTTCGACGCAGCCTGGAGCTGATCGGTCGAGCTGTTCGGTCGCTCGGCTCGGCACTCCGTCGAGCAGTTGCCGTGCTCGGTCGTCCGACGCGGTCGGTGGCGCGTCTCGTCGGCCGTGGGCTGGAAGGCGTGGCGGTGACGGTGACGGGCGCGTTTGTCTTGGTCGGCCGCGGGCTCGCCGGCCTTGCGCGGGTCGGCGCCGCCGTGGTCGCCGGCATTCGACGCGTCGTACGGCCGGTGTCGCGGGTGGTGCGCGCAGTCGGCGTGCGGATCCGTTCAGCGTCGGCGGCCGTCACTCGCCGGGCGCGCGCCATCGTGCGCCACGCGGTTCGTCCGCTGCGCGCAGTCGCCCGCACCGCCGGGGATCAGGTGCGCCGCACCCGTGGTGCGATGCGCGCCGCGGTGGCCAGTGCGCGAGCGTCTGTCCGTGGTGCGATCCAACGGGTCAGAACCAGAAGCGCACCGCCTCGTTCCGGTTCTGACACGGTCGACCGTTAGGGCAGTCGCATCAGTTCGAGCACGAGCTCGGTGACCCGTGTCGGGTTGTCGAGCGAGGCGAACGTGTAGGCGTCGTCGATCCAGCGCAGCTCGCATCTCGGCAGCAGCTCGGCGAGCCGCGTCGCATCTCGTCGCGGGAAGACCTTGTCCTGGCGCGACCACATCACCATCGACGGGCCGTGGAAGTGACGGAGCTGCTCGGCCGCAGCCATCGTGTCAGCCGAGCTCATCTGCCTGATGAACGCAACGCAGTCGGCCCGGATCGCCGGGTTGGCGGTGGTCGGCTCGGCCCACGCGCGGACGAGGGCAGGGTCCAGCGGGTGCTTGGCCACGAGGCCGAGCGGCAGGGGGAGGTGCTGCAGCTTCGGACTGCTCAGCGACTTCAGGACGAGCGCCATCGCCGGCGACCAGCGCGCTGCCCACGTGAACGGCCGGATCATCAGCGGCGGGAAGTGCTCGAACGCGTCGCACGACATCAGTGCCAGACGCTCGATGCGCTCCGGCCGTGCCGCCGCTGCGACCTGTGACACGGCGCCGCCGGTGTCGAAGCCGAGGATCGCGAAGCGCTCGATGCCCAACGCATCGGCGACGTCGAAGAGGCACTCGGCGACGGCGGTCGTGGTCAACCGGGAGCGATCGGCGACTGGGACCGTGTGTGCGCCCAGCGGCAGGTCGGGGAGGACCGCCGTGAAACCGGTGTCGGCGACGTCGGCCGCCACCCGATCCCAGATCCGCCCGTCGACGAGGAGCCCATGGGTGAACATCAACGCCGGCCCGCTGCCGGCAGTGCGCACGCGCGTCCGGCCGATCGGGAGATCGAACCAGTGCGTGGCGAAGTCAGCCATGCGCGGCGAACCCGTCGACGATGGTCTGCATGTCGAAGTAGTCGCGCCACGCGGTGATGCGGCCGTCGTGCACCTCCATCACGCCCGTCACCGGCAGCTCGGCCCAGCCGTTGGCCAGCCGGTGACGATCGAGCCGCTCGACGAACACGATCGGCCCGTTGACCGCCGTCGCCTTGATGATCCACTCGTTCTCCAACGTCGGGGCGAAGAACGGCTCGAGCACTCCGCGGATCCCGTCCGGCCCGTGCACGGTGCCCATTGGCATGTTGGTGTACTCGCAGTCGTCGCTCACGAGCAGCAGCGCGTTGTCGTAGTCCAGCTTCGCCATCAGTGCCAGGAAGTCCTGCACGACGTCGATCGGCTCGTTGCTCATAGCGGATCCTTCATCTGTAGTGGGTACTACAGAGCGTAAATGAAGTCATGACTACGATCAAGCCCCCGAACGAGGCCGTCTATGGTCGGCGACGTGATCCGAGACGACGTCAAGGAGCTGGCGCAAGGGAAGAACTTCGCCGCCATCTCCACGCTCCTGCCGGGCGGTCAGATCCAGACCCACGTCGTGTGGGTCGACTGCGACGACGAGCACATCCTGGTCAACACAGAGGTCGATCTGCGCAAGTTCAAGAACGTCCTGGCCGATCCGCGGGTCACCGTGACGATCTGGAACGCGCGGAACCCGTACTGGTTCGCCGAGGTTCGCGGCACGCTCGCCGACACCGTCAAGGGCCCGGCAGCGCGCGCACACATCGACGCGCTCGCGCAGAAGTACATCGGGTCCGACTACCCGAACGAGGTCCAGTCCGAGCGAGTGATCCTCAAGATCGCGCCCGACAGTCAGGTCGTGTTCGCACGCGGCATGCACGACATCCGGCGCTAACGGTTTCCGCCTGATCGTGCCGCGCCGGTTCGTCCGAGTGGCGCGTCGGCGCTGCGTGAGAGCTGACGCGGCCCAGCTCCGGCTGCGTCGGCCACCAGTTGGAGGAGCGGGCGGACGAGCGGCAGCCGAACGATCCAGCTGCCGAGCGCCCACGCGAGGTTGACGTGCTCGAGGCTGCGACCGACAGCGGCGAGACCGGTGGCCGTTCCGACGCCGTCGGCCCGGTAGGTGATCCGCAACATCTCGTCAGGTGAGTCCTCGGCGGCAGCGATCTCGAGTCCGAGCGGCCGGCGACGGGCGAGGAAGCGGGCGACCTCGCTGCACGGATCGCAGGTGGTGCCGACGAACACCGTCGCCGTCATCGCCGTGCGCGGCCGCCACGTCGGCAGCCACGCACGCACTTCGGACCGGTACCGGGCCCAGTCGTCGCCGAACCGTTGCGACAGATCGCTGCTCTCGCTCCACGCCGCGATGCCGGCGGCGAAGAGCGCCGCCGTGACCCCTGCGCCGATCACTGCGGGGCTGCCGACGAGGACGCCCCACTCGGCGAGGATGAGGGTCGCGCCCAGCTGCATCGGGTTCGCGACGTAGGCGTACGGCCCGGTCGTCACCAGGTGACGTGGAGGATCGAGTGGTACGGGGGTGCCGTTGCCGGAGCGCGCGAACTCGAGGACCGCCTGCAGCGCCATCGCGCCGGCGGGCGCTGCGATGAGCGCGGCGAGCACGAACTGCCAGCGCGGACGATGGGTCAGGACCGTCCAGTCCTCGTCCGTGGCGACGAAGACCAATGTCGGCAGGATGAACAGCAGGAGCCCGCCGAAGGCGATGATCTGCAGCGTGACCCGTCGAACGACGTGGGAGTCGCGCGCCGTCCACCGCCCGAGCAGGAGCCCGGGAACGAGGCACGCCGTGACGCAGCAGGCCTCTCCGACGAGCCACGTCGACCCGAGCGACACCACAGGCGCGGCCAGCGGCATCAGCACGAGGTCCGCGGCCACGAGGGCGCCGCCGACGACCAGTAGTCGTTCGGTCGCGACGAGCAGCGGGACAGCTCCCCAGAGCAGTGCCCACCCGAGCCAGAGATCGGCGGGGGTGCCGGCCACGGTGGCCGTGCTCGTGGAGAACGACCACCACCCGAATCGCTGGGCGACCACGTTCAGCACCAGGAGGGAGCACACGTTCCAGGCAACGGCGACGACAGCGCCGGCCGTGTGCCGCCGGTCGGGGCGTCGATGGATGGTGAGGGCGAGTGCCAGGGTGATGGGCAGGTACGTGCACGCCGCTCGGACGATGAGCTCCGAAGTGGTGGACCTCACGGGAGCTGTGCCACGACGATCGAGTCGAGCAGGTAGTCGGCAGCCTCGCTCATGCCGAAGCGCTGGAGCGGCGCGAAGTACAGCGTCGGGAAGAGCAGCCGCCGGTACTCGAGCCGCCAGGTGATCCGCGTGCGGTGTCCGTCGACGGGCTCCCAGGTGATGATCGCCCGGTCGAGGTCGACCCAACGAGCGAGCATCGTGCTGTCGTGATCGACGGCGAACACGAGCCGGCCAGCCGTCGACTCGACGACGGTGAGGTGCATGTGCGAGTGGTGGTCGACGCTGCGATCGCCGGTCAGCCCGAACACGCGCAGCGGGTGGTCGTCGTGACTGCCTCCGGTGAACTCGATGCTCCGCTCGTCGCCGACCTCGACGCCCGACCCGGTCGCCGCGACGGGTCGGTTGAAGCCGATCGTCAGGAACGTCGGCAGCTCTGCATCGAACCGGGGCGTGGTGGCGAGCGCCGTGGCGACCTCCGACGCGCTGGCGTCGACGACGACGGAGGACTCGACGGCGTCGTGCGCATCGAACGGTGAGCCGACCACGCCTTCGAAGCTGAGGAGCAGCAGGGGCAGCCCGACCATCATCAAGCTTCGCCCTTCACCACGGTTCCGTCGCCGCGCAGCATCGATCGCGCCGCCGACGATGACACCGATCAGCGCGATCAGCGGGAGCACGAAGAGCAGGCAGAGCAGACCCTCCGGGAGCACCACGCAGGCGATCAGCACCGCAAGCGTCGATCCCTTGAGGATCATGCCGGTTGCGCTCTTGCTCCTCGGAAGGAGTGCCAGGCCGACGGCCAGCAGCGTCGGCACGCCGACGTACAGCGCTGCGGTCTGCGACGCTCCGGATGCGTAGACCAGGCGGTAGGCGATGTTGACCACGGCGAGGACGACGACGAAACCCGCCAGCCGGATCTGAGCGCTCGAGAAGCGACTGGACAGGCTCATGATGGTGAGCGTACACTGTGTGAGTGAATAGTAGCAAGGTCGTTGTTAACAAGGTTCTCGATCGCAAGGTGGATGGACATGACGCCGTCGATCGCAGCCTGGAGCTGACGATCGACGAGTTGGCCCGCCGAGCAGGGCTCGTCGTGTCGACCGTGCGGCTCTATCAGAACAAGGGTCTGCTGTGGCCACCGACGAGGCGCGGCCGAGTCGGGTACTACGACAGGGAGCACCTCGACCGACTGCACGCGATCGCTCAGCTCCAAGAGCGCGGCTTCTCGCTCGCCGGCATCAAGGAGCTGTTCGACGGCATGGAGACCGGCGACAGCCTTCGGTCGGTGCTCGGCCTCGGGCGTCAGACCTCGATCTGGTCGGCCGAGGAACCACAGGCGATGACGCTGCCCGAGCTCGCCGCTCACCTCCCCTCGATCGAGCTCACACCCGCTGTCGTCCAGCGAGTGATCGAGCTGGGCTTGGTGGCCATCTCCCCGGACGGGACACAGGTGATTGTGCACAGCCCCTCGTTCCTCAGGATCGGCGGCGAGCTTGCCGCCTTGGGCGTGCCCGCCGACGAGATCCTCGACGAGTACGAGCAGCTGCGGATGCAGACCGATGAGATCGCTCGACGGTTCACCGATCTGTTCCGCCGACGCATGTGGAAGCCGTTCGTGAAGCGCGGCATGCCGACCGATCAGGTTGCGCCGTTGTTGCAGACGCTCGAGCGGCTGGCACCGCTTGCCGGTGACGTGACGACCATGTCGCTGCGCCACTCGCTGCAGAGCGCGGCGGAGTCGTTCGTCCGCGCCGAAGGCCGCCGGCTCGGCATGCCGATCGCGCCACCAGACGATGATGCGGACGCAGGTCGTCGCGCCGGACCGCGGTCATGAGCCGCATCGTCATCCCCGGTGGGTCGGGCTACCTCGGTCGTGCGCTGACGGCGCGTCTCATCGAACGCGGCGACGAGGTGATCATCCTCAGCCGCAGCGCTCGAGACAGCGTGGCCGGCGCGCGCACCGTCGAGTGGGACGCGGCATCGATCGGCCCGTGGGCATCAGAGCTCGACGGCGCTGACGCCGTCGTGCACCTCACCGGCCGTCGAGTGGACGTGCGTGCAACGAGGCGCAACATCGACGAACTCATCTCGTCTCGCGTGGAGCCGGTGCGTGTCGTCGGCGAAGCGATCGCCCGTTGCGTCGAGCCGCCGCCGGTGTGGGTGCAGTCGTCGTCGCTCGCCGTCTTCGGCAACGGCGGCAACGCCGTGCTCGACGAGCACTCGACACCCACCGGCATCGGCCCGAGGGAGATGGTGACGGTGTGCCTCGCCTGGGAGGGTGCGTTCCACCAGGCGAGTGCATCCGTCGAGCGCACGGTGCTGCTGCGGATGGGCATCGGGCTCGGTGGCCGCAACGATCCGGCGACGGCGAAGCTGGCCCAGCTCGTTCGCCTCGGTCTCGGTGGACGCGTCGGCTCCGGCCGGCAGTGGGTGTCGTGGGTCGGGCTCGACGATCTCCTCACCGCGATGATCCACGCAATCGACGACGATGCGATGTCCGGCACGTATCACGTCACCTCGCCCAACCCGGTGACGAACGCGGAGATGATGTCGACCTACCGGCGCTTGCTCGGACGGCGGCTCGGCCTGCCGAGCCCGGCATGGCTGGCGACCATCGGAGCGCCGATCCTCGGCAGCAGCGCCAGCCTCGCGCTGACCGGCCGGCGAGTCGTCCCCACCCGCCTGCTCGAGCACGGCTTCACCTTCGAGCAGCCTGACTTCGAGTCAGCTGTCCGCACTGCGCTGGAGGCGTGCGGCCTGCTCTGAGCAAACTGGATGTCTGCCAGCTCGACATTCGAGCTGGCAGACATCCAGTTTCGGATCAGACGTTGAAGCGGAACGTCGGAGGCCGGTCGATTCGCAGTCCCTGACCTGCGACGCTGCAGGTCAGTCGCGTGGAGGAGTTCGCAGAAAGCACGCAGCTTGTTGGATGGGTTGTGCTGCAGTCAGCCCGCCCAGGGCGCTGGCCCTTGCACGAGGACTCGCCGGGGGGAGCTCACGGTCGTTGGCCAGAGCTCAACGATGTAGTCGTAGTAGTCACCGAATCCGTCGTCGTCGGCGGATTTCAATCGGTAGGTAACGCGCACTCGGTGGCGGCCGACCTCGACTGAAATCCGGGCGGCGCGCTCGAACTCGTCGGTGCATCCGGCAACCACCACGCGGCCTGTCGACACGACCAAGTCGGCTTCCACGACGTGTGATGCGCCAGGGTCGACCTCCGGCGAGCGATCGGCCAGCTCGACGGTGACCGGCACTTCGAGGTTGCGTGCGGCTCCGATCGATACGAACCGGTCGCCGTTGGCCACCCGGGCGGTCATCGCCTCAGGAGTCCATGCGTCGCCGTCTACACCGGCCGTACGGTCGTCGTCCTGCAGGTAGAACTGGAAGTAGTCGGCGAAGAGGTTGAACCTGTGGCGGGCGCCGTCGGTCATGACCGACAGTCTTGTCAGCTCGAGCCGATTGGACCATCGATAGCGTTCGCACGTGCGCTCCGATGAACTCGTAGCGGCCGCCCTCCTGGCCGAGTTGCTCGATGCCGTCGCGCTGCCTCATGACGTCCCGGGCCACGGTGATGGTCGTTACGACTGGGACCTTCGTTGTCGAGACGGCCGGCGCATCGCGCTCGAGGTGACCATGCACTCGGACAGCGACATGCTGGCGTTCTGGCGGAAGGGCGATCACTACCGAGAGGTTCCCGGGCTCGGCGGCACCTACCTCGTGAACGTCGATCCGGCCGCGAATCGGAACGACCTCTGGAAGAGGCTGCCGAAGCTGCTTCCGGAGTTCCCCTGACGGCTTCATCGACGTTGAGTACATCCGATGGAATCGCGCCGACCCTCGGCGCGAAGCGGCCGAGACACTCGCCGCGTTGGGGGTTCGGCGGGTGAGCTTCGCTCCAGAGCCGGCACAGTCGGCGATCACCTTCACGACATCGAGCGGTGGAGCTCTTGCGGCGGCCGCGGCCGTTGAGGCAGCGATGAGCGAGCTCGAACCGAACCGCGCCAAGCTTGCGTCCGCTGAGGACGTCGACGAACGACATCTGTTCGTTTGGGTGGACGGCTCGGCTGGGTTGGCGAACATCTCGCTTCGAGACGCCGGTGCGCCACCCTCTGATGCGGTCGACCTGGGCGACGGCGTCGACGTGCTCTGGGTGGCGGCCGTGGATGCGAGCCGTCGGCCGATTGGTGCATCTGTTCTCTGGCGGGCAGCGAGAGAGCGGTGGGAGGACTGGTCCACCCAGGTGATGTCTCGAGCGGACGTGCCCAGACATATGATCTAGAAGGAGATCATATGTTCTTATTTCCGATCATCCGAGAAGTAGAATGACGGCATGGATCTGGGCTCACCTGTACTTGACATCGCACCCGCCGTCCGCGGCGCGCTGCTGCAGGCGCTTGCCCGGCTGGAACAACCCGTCACGAGGCGACAGCTCGCTGCAGCCGCCGGCGTTGCTCCCGGCAATGCCAGCGCCGTCATCGAGGAGCTGATTCAGGCTGGACTGGTGAGCGAGACGGTCGCCGGCCGATCGTCGATGGTTGTGCTGAACCGGGACCACCTCGCCGCCGGGCCGGTGCTCGCTTTGGCGGGTCTGCGAGGCGAGCTGATCCGGCGGCTGCGCGAGCGGCTGTTCGCATGGCCCGAACTCAACGGCGCCTGGCTCTTCGGGTCCGTGGCTCGGGGCGACGCCGACAGCGAGTCGGACATCGACCTGCTGATCGTCGTCGACGACCTCCAGTCGGCCGCCCTGCATGAACGACTGTCGCGCCTTCAGGGCGACGTTCGATCCTGGACCGGCAATGACTTGCAGCTTGTCGAGCACTCGCCACCGTCATGGCGCAAACTCGTTCGAGCCAGGAACCCGCTTGTCGAGCAGATCCGGTTGGACGGGATCGCGCTGGCCGGTGACACCACCTCGCTGCTGGAGCGTCAACGATGAGTCGGGCCAAGGGCAGCCGCAAGCCGTGCGACGTGCAGCAGGCACGCCGGCGTCTCGTCGATGCGCGCCAGTTCCTCGAAGCGGCGGAACTGCTCGACGCCCCTGATGTCGTCGCTACGTGCGCGATTCACGCAGCGATCGCGGCTGCGGACGCGATCACCTGCCACGCGCTCGGCGAGCGGTCGAGCGACAGCAACCACGTATCGGCTGTCGACCTTCTGCGCCAGGTCGATGCCGGTTTGTCAACGGCGCTCAAGCGAGCGCTCGACCGCAAGACCCAGGCGAGCTACGAGAGCGTCGACGTCAGCGCGGCGGACGCGACGAGCTGTGTCCGATGGGCTCGTCAGCTCGTATCAGCGGCTGAGGCTCGACTCGAGACCTGACTCCGTCAGTCGCCAGCTGAGAACTGGACGTTGAGCGTGAGGCCAAGCGCATGAGCTGCGCGCTGAAGCGTCGTCAGTGTCGCGCCGACTCCGCCGGCCTCGAGTCGAGCGACTGCTGCCTGACTGGTGCGCATGCGGCTGGCGAGCTCTCGTTGAGTGAGTCCAGCGGCTTCGCGAGCGTCGCGAACCGATTGCCCGACGCTCAGCGCCAGGGTGGTCGCGTCGCGGGTCTCCTCAAATGCGGCGCGCTCGGCAGCAGTCATCGTGCTGACCCGTCGTCGAGTCACCTCATTGAGCGTCGATCTGACCATGCTGCCTCCCTACACCGACCGCCACGGGACCTTCGATCCCGCGGGCGGGAGACCCAGCAGCTTGTCGACGGTCTCGTTCTTCTTCCTGCTGCCGAGCCCGGCGGTGACTGCCTGCAGGGTCGGATGTTGTTGCAGGCAAGCGAAGGCGTCGGGCTGGAGATGACTCCCGTCAACGACAGCGAGCTCCTCGAGCGCCCGTGCAGCGAGAAGCGGCTCGAGGTTTGTGATGCCCTTCATCGTCTCCAGGTGAATGCGTCGCAGCGCGGTACAGCCGCTGAAGTCGGGGAGTTCGACGACCTGACGAAGCGATTGAAGAAACAGATAGCGAAGCGAGGTCAGCTCGCCGACGGCCGAGATGTCACTGAGCCCTTTGACCATCCACAGTTCGAGGTAGAGCAGCTCCCCGATGCGAGGCAGCAGTGCGAGATCGCGTGTGCCGCCCAGCTTCAGTTCGAGAGCGCGAAGCCGACGGAGGGGCAGCAGCATCGAGAGATCTGGCAACGTGATGGACCGGAGCGTCAACTCCTCGAGGCCTTCGAGTTCGGCGATCGACGCGAGGCCCTTCGTCTGCCCCTCGACGTAGAGACGGGTCAAGAACTTGAACCGCCCCACGATGCTGACATCGAGCTTGGTCTTGGTCTGCCCGATGACGAGGTCGTCGAGTTCGTCCGGAAGATGGCGGAGCCCGTCGAGCGCGGTGAGCGAGTGGTAGAGCGCGTCAGCAGCGAACCGTCTCAGGCCGGCGAAGTGGCGAAGGAACTCGAGGTTGGTGATCGAACCGTCGTATGACCCGTATGCGCGCAGGCCGACGGTGGGTTGGTCGGACATCCACTCCGCCAGCCGAGCGAAGTCGGCCTCGGTGAGGAGGCTCTGGAACTGCACCGTCGCCATCGGAGAGCGGAATGGCCGAAGCATCTCGTCGGTCAACGGCGACGAAACGTCGCGCCGCTCAGACTGCGGCGGAGGGTCTCCCTTGACGAACATGTGCTCCGCCCGGTCCTTCGCATAACCGTCGCCCCAATAGTTGGACACGGTCGACGGGCATTCGAGCCCATCGAGACCCAAATCCCGGTGGCCGACGACAGCGCCCCCACCCGCTGCGATGGCCGCAACATGCACGCGCCCAACATTGCGGATGGCGGCTCCAGAAATCGACTGACCGTCTGGGGGTTGGTCAGCTACCCAGTCGTGCAGACCACCGATGAACGACACGGTCGCTCCTGTCGTCGACGGTTCCGCGTGCCCGAGCACTCGACCGCACGCGAAACGGCCGTCCGACAACGGAATGGACCAGAGGTCGCCCGCGAGCAGCTCGTTGCTGCGGCGGGGAACGAAGGGGAACGATCGCTCAGCCATTGGGTCGAGGGGGAAGTGTGAGTCCACGGTGCATGACACCAAAGATGATATCGACGCCGAACATTGAGGGTCACTCAGCCTCTGTGCGCCCCGTAGCTCGTCAGAGCGGAAGAGGCGGCCGACGGCAACCGGCGCGAACGACCCGGTCAGGGCACTATCGACGCGATTGCCCGGCCTGCATTAGCTCTCGCTACACGTTGAAGCGGAACGTCGGAGCGCGGTCGATTCATGGGCTCTGACCTGCGACGTTGCAGGTCAGTCGCGTGGCCGAGTTCGCAGAAAGTACGCAGCTTGTGCGAGGTCGGGATGAGCGCCATGTCCTTGCCCATCCACGTGAGCTCCAGCCGCCCTCTTCGGAGATCTCATGACCTGGCATCCTCCAACGAAGCCTCGGGCCCGGAGGCCCCGCCCCACAGCGCAGCGACCGGAACCGCCCAGACCCGCTCGCCGAGGCGTGCGGTGAGTGGACCCGTATGGAACAGGATGCCGCACTGGAATCGGTCGCCGAGGCGATCCCGGAGGAACGTCAGGCCGTTGGCGTCGCGCTGGTTCACGGCGCGGGCGGACTTCACCTCGATGGCCACCACGCCGCCGTCGGGGCGCTCGACGATGATGTCGACCTCGACCCCGGAGCGATCGCGGAAGTGGGCGAATGCAAGCGCTTCGTCGATGGTGGTTGCCTGCCGTGTCAGTTCGGCGACGACGAATGATTCGAGGAACGCGCCTCCCATCGCAGCGGTGGCGAGGCGTTGGGCCGAGAGCGACAGGACACCGGCGGCGAGCCCGGTGTCGGTGACGTGGACCTTCGCTCGGTGTCCGGCCTTGGCGGAGACGCCTACCGTCCAGCCGGGCAGTTCGGTCGTCAGGTAGAGGCGCTCCAGCAGCCGTCGGTACGAGGACGCTGTCGGCTGGGTGACGTCGAGGGCTTGTGACAGCTCGGTGTTGACCACCGTCGATGAGGTTCGTTGGGCGATGAGCCGGTAGAGCCGTGACAGCGCTCCCGAGTGGCGGACGTCGATGAGGTTGGGCAGATCGCGATCGGTCACGGTCGCGAGGTAGCTCGCGAACCAGCGGGTTCGTTGTGCCGCTGTGGTACGCCGGACGGCTGCCGGGTAGCCCCCTGCGGCAACCACGTCGAAGACGTCGGCTCGTTCGAGGGTCGTGCGGAAGTTGCGCGGCTCGCCGTCGCTGAGCAGCTCGGCCAACCAACGATGCTTCGCACCGAAGATCTCGGCCGCGGCAAGCGGCATGAGCGACAGCCGATGCGCCCGACCGGTGAGCGTCTCGGTCCCAGGCGGCAACAGGAACGAGCTCACCGACCCGGCGAGCAGGAACCGGGCCGTGCCACCCTGGCGATCGACGACACGCTTGACGTAAGAGAGCACCTCCGGGGCGCGATGGAACTCGTCGATCGCCACCAGCCCTGGCGACGCCAGCGCAGAACCGACGTCCTCACGAACGAGCCGGAGCACGCTGTCGTCGTCGAGGTCAAGCACGAGCGCGTTCCGTCGATGGGCGATCGAGCGCAGCAGCGTGGATTTTCCGGACCCGCGCGGGCCTTCGAGCAGGATCGCCGGCTCTTCGTCCAGCAGCCGGTCGATGAACGGATCAGCCCACCGTTCCACGTGCTCGACGATCGGAATCACGGACTCAGCCTAGTTCAAACCGTCGAATCGTCCCGTCGCAACTTGCATGATCGTCCCAATGCTCTTTACATGATCGTCCCATATCTGGCTTCACGATCGTCCCGGCTTCGGATCAGCTGAACGTACCGAGAAGGGACGCAAAAGACCAGGTCAGTGGCAGTGCACCCGAAAAGCCGCAGCCCGCGAAACCCCTGTTACACGTTGAAGCGGAACTCGGTGACGTCGCCGTCGACGAACTCGTACTCCTTGCCCTCGACGCGCAGCTTGCCGACGTCTTTGGCCTTGTTCCACGAGCCGAGCTCGAGCAGCTCGTCCCACTGGATCACCTCGGCGCGGATGAAGCCGCGCTGCAGGTCGCTGTGGATCCGACCGGCGCATTCGGGCGCCTTCGAGCCGGCCTTGAACGTCCAGGCCCGGCTCTCCTTCTCGCCCGTGGTGAGGAACGTCCGCAGCCCGAGCAGGTGGTACGCCGAGCGCACCATCCGGAACAGGGCGCCCTCGCCGAGGCCGAAGCCTTCGAGCATCTCGGCGCGCTCGGCGGGATCGGTGATCGTCGCCGCCTCGGCCTCGAGCTGCACGCACATGCCGATCACCTCGACGTTGTCGCCGGCCGAGGTGAACTCGTCGCGCACGCGCTGCTCGACCTCGGGGATGCGGTCGAGCTCGTTCTCGCCGACGTTGACGACAGCCAGCACCGAGCGGTTGGTCAGCAGGAAGTGCGGCGCCAGCGTCTCGCGCCACTCGGCCTTCAACCCGGCGCGGTAGAGCGGCTTGCCATCGCTGAGCGCGTCGTACGCGGCCTGCAGCGCTTCGATCTCCGGGCCGAGCGTGCGGTCGAGCTTCGACTGGCGCTGCGCCTGGTTGAGCCGCTTCTCGACGGTCTCCAGGTCGGCCAGCGCGAGCTCGATCTCGACGACGCGCAGGTGCTCGAGCGGATCGTCCGGACCCGGCACGTCGTCGTCGGCGAAGGCGCGTAGGACGAAGACCATCGCGTCGACCTCGCGGATGTTGGCCAGGAACTTGTTGCCCAAGCCCTCGCCCTTCGACGCGCCTTCGACCAGGCCTCCGATGTCGACCACCTGCACGGAGGCGTGCACGACGTTCTTGCTCTTCGACATCGCTGCGAGGCGATCGAGGCGCTCGTCGGGCACCTTGGCCACGCCGATGTTCGGGTCCTTCGTGGCGAAGGCGTACGGCGCGGCCAGCGCACCGCCACCGGTGAGTGCGTTGTACAGCGAGCTCTTGCCCGCGTTGGGGAGACCGACCAGGCCGAAGCGTTCCATAGCGAAGGGTGGAGGCTACCTGCCTGGGTGTTTTCCGCCGGAGCCGTCTCGGCACGGTTCTGTGTTGATGTGAAGTTCTCGCCCCACTCGCCAGTGTTGACCGCCGCGATGACGATCGTTGGCCTGGTCACCGTCACGCTCCGGCCGGCTCTCCCCGTCGCCGGCCCGAGCGTGCACGTCCTCCGTCCCCGGCTCGTCGAGATCCGCCACTCGACGGAGCCGGGGGCGGATCATCTCCTTTCCCTCGCCGAGGGCTGCGATGGGCGGTCGGGCCCGGTCTCGTAGACTGGGGGCAATGACGCCTGTGGAAGTGCTCGAGCGAGTGGTGCACTACCTCGACCGGGCGCACGAAGGCGGGTTCAAGACCAAGGCCTACGTGCGAGCCCTCGAGGTGGCCAAGGCCACGCCCGCCGACGAGCTGGCCCAGCGGGCCAAGTCCGGCACGCTGACCGACCTCGACGGCATCGGCGACAAGACGGCCAGCCTCATCACCGAGGCGCTCAGCGGCAACCGGCCGCCGTACCTCGACGAGCTGGACGCGCGAACCAAGGTCCCGCTGTCCGAGGGCGGAGCGAAGTACCTCGCCGCGCTGAAGGGCGACTGCCACCTGCACAGCCGGTGGAGCGACGGCGGGGCGACGATCGAGGCGATGGCCCGCACGGCCGTCGAGCTCGGCCACGAGTACATGGTCCTCACCGACCACAGCCCTCGACTCACCGTGGCTCACGGCCTCAGCAAGGAGCGCCTCGACCAGCAGCTCACCGACGTGCAGACGCTCAACGAGAAGCTGGCGCCGTTCCGCATCCTCACCGGGATCGAGGTCGACATCCTCGAGGACGGCACGCTCGATCACGGCGACGACGTGCTCGCCGAGCTCGACGTCGTGGTCGCCAGCGTGCACTCCAAGTTGCGCATGGACAGCGCCCCGATGACCGAGCGGATGGTCCGCGCCGTCGCCTCGCCGCACGTCGACATCCTGGGTCACTGCACCGGCCGCCTGATCGGCAAGCGCGACCCGTCGGCGTTCGATCCGGACTACGTGTTCGCCGCCTGCGCCCAGTTCCACACCGCCGTGGAGATCAACTGCCGGCCGGAGCGGCTCGATCCGCCGCGGCCGCTGCTGCAGATGGCGATCGACTACGGCTGCTACTTCGCCATCGACTCCGACGCCCATGCCACCGGTCAGCTCGAGTGGCAGCCGCACGGGTGCAACCGTGCCGCCGAGGTCGACGTGCCCCTCGAGCGAGTCCTGAACACGTGGACGGCGGATGAGTTGCTCCGGTGGGTACGCGCAGGTTGAACCGGTAGGATCGCTGCCCATGTCGAAGAAGACGAAGAAGCGCAAGGCGCGCCTGCGCCGCAGCAAGGCAAACCACGGCAAGCGCCCCAACATGGGGCGTGGCTGACCTCTCGGTTCCCCCGGCGCCAGCCACCCGGCGAGGCGACGACGTCGACGACTACCACGGCGTCTCCGTAGCGGATCCGTACCGATGGTTGGAGGACGGCGAGTCCTCCGAGGTGGCCGACTGGGTCGCCGAGCACAACCAACGAACCCGTCAGGCGCTCGATGCCCGGCCCTCGTGGCCACGCTGGCACGAGCGCCTTTCCGCGCTCACGGCGCTGCCCACCGTCCTCGGTGCGGCGGTGCGCGCCGAGCACCTCTTCGTCATGGAGCGGCCTGCCGGTGCCGACCAGTTCGCCCTGGTGCTGCGCTCGGCCGTCGATGCCGACGTCGCTCCGCGCACGCTGATCGACCCGGCGACGATGGCCGCCGATGCCGCCGTCGCCATCGACTGGTTCCGCCCGTCGCCCGACGGGTCGCTCGTCGCCTACGGACTCAGCGAGGGCGGCACCGAGAACAGCGTGCTGCACGTGCTGCGAACCGCCGACGGCAGCGACCTCGCCGACACGATCGCCGACACCCGCGCGGCCAGCATCGCCTGGCTGCCCGACGGCTCCGGGTTCTGGTACACCCGCTACCCCGAGGGCGATCAGTACCACCGCCACGTCCGCTTCCACGCCTTGGGCGCGGATCCGGCTGACGATCCGGTCGTGTTCGACGACCTGCCGACGCCGCAGTCGTGGCCCGATGTGCAGGCCTCGCCCGACGGCAAGCACGTGCTCGTCTCGATGCTCGTCGGCTGGGGCCGCATCGACGCTCACCTGCTGGAGGTCAGCACGGGGGAGTGGAAGCCGGTCGTCGCCGGCGTCGAGGCGCAGTCGAGCTTCCAGTTCCACGAGGGTGCGCTCGTCGGCGTGACGTCGCGCGACGCGCCGAACGGCCGTCTCGTTCGCGCCTCGCTCGACGAGCCCGACGTGTGGCACACGGTCATCGCCGAACGCGACGTGGTGCTCGGCAGCGTCGAGTCCTGCGGCGACGAGCTGCTCGTCGTGGCCAGCCGCGCGGCAGTCGACGTCATCGAGCGGTGGCGACTCGACGGCTCCGGCGGAGCGACGATCGGTGACGAGCGCGGCGACCTCGGCGTCGTCGCCGTGCAGGGCCTGTCGGCCGACGACGGCCGTGCGTTCATCACCCTTGCCTCGTTCGACTCGCCCGCCGCCGTGCACCGGTTCACCGCCGACGACGGGTTGCAGCGGTGGACGCCTCCTGCGCCGGACGCATCGCTCGTGCCCGAGCTGACCGTGCGCCACCTGACCTACGCGTCGCTCGATGGCACCGAGATCGGGATCTTCATCGCCCATCGCGCCGATGTCGCCCCTTCGCCGGACTCGCCGCTGATTCTCACCGGCTACGGCGGCTTCGCCATCGCCGAGTCGCCGACGTGGATGCCGAACCTTGCCGCGTGGTGCGCGGCCGGTGGTGTGTTCGCCATCGCCGGCCTGCGCGGCGGCTACGAGCACGGCGAGGCCTGGCACCATGCCGGCCGCCGCGGCAACAAGCAGAACGTGTTCGACGACTTCCACGCCGCCGCCGACTGGCTCGTTGCCGAAGGCTTCACATCGAGAGATCGGTTGGCGGTCGTCGGCGGCAGCAACGGTGGGCTGCTGATGGGCGTGGCGATCACCCAGCGGCCCGACCTCGCTCGCGCCGTGTGGTGCGCGGTGCCGCTGCTCGACATGGTGCGCTTCCCGCAGTTCCTCATCGCCCGCCTGTGGACCGACGAGTACGGCGACCCCGACGTGCCCGACGAGTTCGCCTGGCTCCACGCCTACTCGCCCTACCACCGCGTCCGTCACGGCGGCTCGTACCCGGCGGTGCTGTTCACCACGGCGGAGGGCGACTCGCGCGTTGACCCGCTGCACGCCCGCAAGATGGCCGCGCTGCTCAGCGACGCCAGCGGCTCACAGGACGACCGCCCGGTGTTCCTGCTGCAGGCCGGCCGTGCCGGCCACGGCGTCGGCAAGCCGGCCAGCATGCGCGTCAACGAAGGCGCCGACGTGCTGACGTTCCTGTCGTGGCAGCTCGACGCCGAATCGATCGCCTGAGCGTGGCGACGTGACCGCTGTCGCCGAGCTGCGCATCGCCGCCGACCCTGCCGCGTGGGCACGCATCGGTGTGCCGTCCGTCGATGGCGTCGCCGTGGTCGGTCGCGTGCGACTCCGCTTCGTCGAACCACCCGACGTTCAACCCGGCGTCGAGGGCATCGTCGCCTGGGGCCTCGACGGGCTGCCGTCCGACGACGCTCCCGTAGACATCGACGGCCTGTCGACCTACCTCGCCGACGCGCCGACCGGTGACACGACGAACACCCTCGACGTCGTCTCCTTCGATCACGTCGTGGTGATGACGAGCTCGCTGGAGCGCACGTGCGGCGCGATCGAGGCCGCGACGGGCGAAGCCCTGAAGCGCGTCCGCGAGGCCGGCCCGGTGCGCCAGGGCTTCCACCGTCTTGGTCCGGTGATCGTCGAGGTCGTCGAGTCGGACCGGGTGACCGCGACGACGTCGTCGTTCTGGGGGCTAGTGCTCAACGTCGCCGACATCCACGAGACCTGTGGCGCGCTCGGCCCGGACGTCGTGTCCCTGCCGAAGACCGCCGTGCAGCCCGGCCGGCTGATCGCCAGCTTCCGCGCCGACGTCGGCCTCGGCCTGCCGCTGGCGATCATGTCGCCCCCATCGAGATGAGTCGAGCCGGCCGCTGACCCGGGCGGCGCTGCCGACCACGCTCGGCGGTACGATCGTCACCTCATGTCGGGCAGGACGCGTGTGCTCGTGAGCGCCGTTGCGGTGGCGTTGGTGGCGGCGGGTGCCACCGCGCTCGTGCTGCGACGCGCCGACGACACATCTGTCGGATCGACCTCCGCCTCGTCCAGCACCATCGCCATCGCCGGCGAGCTGCCCGGCCCGATCGCGACGGCAGGCGATCCCGCGTCGACCGATGCGCCGGCGAGCTCGTCGACCTCGACGACCTACGTGCCGCCGCCCACCGACCCGGCGCCCGTGACGGCGAACTGTCCGGCCACGGGGCACGCCGCCGTGGTCGATCGCGATGCGCAACGGGCGTGGCTGTGCGACGAGGGCCTGCAGACGCAGGTCTTCCCGATCACCTCGGCGATCACCATGCCCGACCCGGCGACGTACGAGGTCTACGCCAAGGACATGAACACGACGTCGACGTTCGGCGGGCACTTCAGCCGGATGACCCACTTCGTCGCCTTCACCCGCGGCGAACGCACCGGGGCGCGCATCGCCTTCCACTCGGTGCCGACGCTGAACAGCGGCGAGTACGTGCAACCGCTCGACTCTGTGGGCGAGCTCGCTCGTCGTGGCGAGAGCAGCGGCTGCATCCGCGTGCTGCCCGACGACGCGGTGGCGATCTGGGACTGGTTGTCCGTCGGCGACACCGTCGTCGTGATCAGCTGATCGCGCCGGCGATCACCGCGCGATCGACGATCTCGAGCAGCTTGTCGGTGTTCGACGGGATGTCGCCGCTGATGAGGATCGACACGGTGAGGTTGTCGGGGCGGTGCACGACGAGCGTGTGCGCCTGCTCGATCGTGCCGGTGTGGCCCCACTGCTCGCCGGGGTAGAGCAGCAGCCCCATGCCGTAGTTGAACTTGTTCTTCGGATCCATCACGGTCTGCGGCACCTGCATCGCCGCCAACGTCTCGGCGGTGAGCGGGTGCCAGCCGTCGTCGAGGTCGTCGGGATCGAGCAGGTCGAGCAGCCGGGCGACGTCGGGCGCCGTGCCGAGCCATCCGCCGGCGGGCCCGAGCGTCTCCATGTAGTTGCGGCCGGGCGTCGAGGCGTACAGCGCTTCGCCGGTGCGCACGTCGAACGTGCCCGCCAGACGCATCCCCGTCGCGCCCAACGGATCGATGACGAGCCGGTTGATCGCGTCTTCGAACGACTGACCGGTGACGTGTTCGATCAGCAGCCCGAGCATGACGTAGTTGGTGTTGCTGTACTGCCACGCGGTTCCCGGCACGAACTGCAACGGTGAGCGCAGCGACTGCTCGGCAGCCTGGCGCCAGTCGCTGGCGCCGCCGCTGAAGTAGCGCGAGAACGCCTTCGGGAAGCCCGAGGTGTGCGACAGCAGCTGGCGCACGGTCACCGTTGCGGTGAGCGGATCGGTCGCGTCGCCGTCGCGACCGAGTTGGTGGAGGAACGGTTCGTCGAGCTCGATCGACCCGTCCTGCACGAGCTGCAGCACGGCGTTCGCGGTGAGCAGCTTGGAGATGCTGGCCAGGCGGAACCGCGTGTCGGGCGTGGCCTTCGTGCTGGTGAACGCGTTCTCCATGCCGAACGCGAACGAGTGCAGCAGCACGCCGTCACGCACGACGGCGATCGACACCGCGGCGTCGCCCTTGTTCGTCGTCGCATCGGCGATGGTCTGGTCGAAGGTGATCCACTGGCCGGGCGCGATCGACACCGTCGACGGCGTGGGCTCCGTCGTCGAGGTCGTGCTCGTGCTCGTCGTGCTGCTCGTGCTCGATGTCGATGTCGTGCTCGATGTCGATGTGGTCGTCGACGGCGAGGTCGTCGTGGTGGACGGCGACGCAGTCGTCGTCGTGCCGTCGGCTGCGGCGCGCGACTTGGTCGTCTCGCCGCTCGTGCCGACCCACACGCCTGCAGCGACGAGTCCCAGGCACGCGACGCCCGTTGCCCACCACCGTGCCCTCACGGCGGAGGAGTCTGGCAGCGTTCGATCACGATCGCCACGCACCCGCGCGCGACGACTCCGTCAGCGGTGATCAGGGATCGACGTCGCGGTCGTCGCCCCGCAAGTGCGCCAGGCCCTCCGGGCACTCCGGTCGCACCGGGCACCAGTGGCACGACGGCCCGACCTTCTTGCGCGGTAGGTCCTGCTCGACCTCGATCTGGATGAGGCGGTGGATGCCGTCGAGCGTGCGGCGCAAGGCGGCGCGCAGCACCCCCTCGGTGACGTCTTCCACCATCGGCTCGGCGGCGTCGAGGTAGAAGGTGGCCAGCTTGCGCGGCGGCACGTCGCGCACGAGCGTCTCGACGAGCGCGTAGAAGCGGAGGTCCTCGCGATGGCGGGCCGACACGCGCCCCGTCTTCAGGTCGATGATCAACTTGCGGCTCTCGCGACCTTCGGGCCGGCCCATCACCAGATCGGTTCGGGCACGCAGGAGGATCGGCGCGTCGAGCGGCCACTGCGCAGCGGCTTCGGTCATCGGGTTGCTGCGCTTGTCGAGGGGTGGGAACGACTCGACGAACTTCGTCACCCGCTCCACCGCATGCCCGCGCAGCTCGGCCTCGTCGCCCGGGGACAGGGCGGCGATCCAGCGGCCGAAGTCGCGCTCCTCGTCGCCGAGTCGGGCGAGCGCGTCGTCGACCAGGTCGCGCGGCGTCGGCTCGCCGCGCCAGTTGAGCAGCTGCTGGATGGCCTTGTGGGCCACCTGGCCCTTCGCTCGCGCCGGTGTCCACTCGAAGTCATCAGGGGCGAGGTGGTGGACCTCGCACTCGTGCACGCTGGAGAGCGTGTGCTTGGTGACGAACAAGGTGCGCCCGTCGAGCCGGTCGGTGAAGTGATCCATCGCCGCCATGGCCTCGGCGCGCAGCTCCGCCACCAGCTCAGCCGGGAACACCACCGGCTCCGCGGCGCGACGCAGCACGGTGAGCGTGCGCTCCTGCGCGGGGGAGAGCTGCACCGGCGTGTCCACGCTCGGGGACGCTACTCAGCGGGTGTGACGGCGAGCCCGCAACGCTCGCCCGGCTCCGGTGTCACACCCCGGCGCGACGATGGGTGCATGTCCGTCAACCAGTCCTCGATCCAGTTCGCCGAAGCCGCCCGCACGCTCGGGCACGCGGCGCGCTCGCGCGGGCTGATGTCGCCGAGCTTCCGCTGCCCGCCGCGGCTCAGCGGGGTCGATCGCACCCTGCGTCGCCATCCGATGGGGGCGGTGGTGGCGGTGCGCCTGCGCGACCGGCCGTGGGCGGCGGTCGTCGGCGACATGATCGAGGGCATCGTCGTCGCCAACGGCCTCCACCCGCCGCAGTCCGATCGTCTGCGCACCGAGCTGTGGCAAGCCGCCGGCTTCGAAGGCCCGCTCCTGCGTCGGGTCGCCTGATCGACCCCGGCGTCCGGGCCGGGATCAGGCAGTTTGGTTGGTGAAGGCGAGGACGACCACTGAGTTGCCGTCCGGGACCAGGTCGCGGACCGAGGCGAAGTCGTCGGTCTGCAGCGCGGTCGGCCCGAGGGCGAGCACGATGAGCACCTCGCCGGTGGGGGAGAGGTAGCCGCGGGCGACGGCGTCGTCGATGCCGATGTCCTGGTCGCCGAGCAACTGGAAACCGGCGTCCTCGAGTGCCGTCTTGTAGGCGTCGGAGGCCTCGGTGCTGCCGAGTGCCGTCGTGCGCGTCTCGCTGTAGGCGAGGGTGTCGGGCAGGCCGACGGCCGCGGCGACGGCTTCGAGCCCTTCCGGGCCGGAGACGCCGTCGGGCGTGGGGATGTCGCCCCACCACGATGGCTCCTCGATCGCCGCGTCAGGGTTGCAGACCGCGCCCTCGGCGGGCAGTTCGAGGTCGACGAGCACGGCCGCCTCGGCCTCGGTGACGCACGCGTTGGCCAGCAGCTGGCCGTGGCCCTCGCCGGTGAACGTCAGCAGCCGAGCGTTCAGGCCCAGTTCGTCGGTCATCCGCTCCGCGTACTGGAACGGCGTGGCCGGGTCGTTCTTGCCGCCGACCACCAGGATCGGCCCGTCGCCGTCGTACGAGACCGGAACCGGAGTGACGTCGCCGACCATCGTGGCGCAGTCATCGGCACTGTCCATCAGCTGTTCGACGGTGGCGTCGGCGCCGAAGCGCGGCGCCTTCTCGTGGACGAGGTCGACGATCGCCTGCGGGTCGTCGGGCACCGGATCGCCGATGCCGCTGGCGCAGGAGATCACCTGGAAGCTCTGGAAGAGGGTGTCGAACGTGCCGTCGTCGTGGCGGCCGTTGTACTCGTCGGCCAACCCGAAGATGCCGGACGGATCGCCGGCTTCCGCGCTCGCCAACGCGGTGGCCAGCACGGGCCACTCCGACTCGGAGTACAGCGAGGCGACGGTCGCCCGCACCATGACGGCCGCATTGCCCTCGCGACCATCGGTGGCGATCGCCGGTGTGGCGTCGAGCTTCGCCTTCAACGCGTCCCAACGCGCACCGACGTCGTCGGCGTGGAACGGGCACGTCTCGTCGGTCTCGCAGTAGGTGGCCCAGTTGTCGAACGCGCCCTCGAAGCCGACGAGCTGCGTGGTGTAGTGCTCCTCGATCGTGTCGCCGTTCGGCTCGTAGGCGGAGTCGAGCACCATCGAACGCACTCGGTCCGGGAACATCGAGGCGTAGACCGCACCGAGGTACGTGCCGTAGCTGATGCCGAGGTAGGAGAGCTGATCGTCACCGAGCCCGGCGCGGATGGCGTCGATGTCGCGGGCGGTGTTCTCGGTGGAGTAGTCGGCGAGCGTGTCGCCGTACGCCGCCTTGCACCCGTCGGTGAACGCGGTCGACGCCTCGTCCGTCAGCGCCTGCTCCTCGGGCGTGTCCGGCGTCGGGTCGAGGTACAGGTACTTGTCCTGCACCGCGTCGGTGACGCAATTCAACCCGCCGGAGCGGTCGACGCCGCGCGGGTCGAAGCCGATCAGGTCGAAGTCGTCGAGGCCGAGGAACGAGGCGATCGCCGTACCGCTCTGGGCGATCGGGTCGAAGCCCGATGCGCCCGGCCCGCCGGGGTTGAACACGACGGCGCCCTTGCGATCGCCGGTGGCCGGCACGCGCACGAGGGCCAGATCGACCGTCGCGCCTGAGGGGTCGCCGTAGTCGAGCGGGACCGTCAGCGTGGCGCACTCGAGCGTGTCGTCGGTGGCCTTCGGGTCGTCGCACGCGCCCCAGTCGATCGTTGCTGCGCTCGGTGGGTTGGTGTCGTCGGTGGTCGCCCCCGGCGTGGTGTCGACCACGGTGTCATCGGACGTGGCGCCCGGGTTGCTGTTCTGGGCGACGTCGCGCACGCCCGAGCTGCTGCTGCACGCGGCGAGCACGCCCGCCAGCACAAGAGTTCCGAACGTCCGTGATCCGCGCATCGGGCGAAGCTATCGAAGGGAAGGGCGGACCCGACGTCAGCTCGCCACCACGTGGACTGTGACCGGCACGTGAACACTCCGTTCGATCCACGACGGCGCGACGGGTGGAGAAGCCTTGCTGGCAGTCAGGTACGTGCTCCACAACTCCATGAGGAGGAACCCATGCTCCGATGCTCCAGTGGTCGCGGTGGCGATGCCATCAAGGTCACGTTCGCGCTGCCAGCCGCGGAGGTCGTCCAGCCGGTCTCCGTGCTCGGCGACTTCAACGGCTGGGACCCACTGGCGACACCGTTGAAGAAGCGCAGCAACGGCACGGTCAGCGCCACGGTCGAACTGGTCCCCGGTCAAGAGGTGCGCTTCAAGTACCTCGCCGCCGACGGTCAGTGGTTCTGCGACCCGGACACCGAGTGCGTCGTGCACGACGAGTACCACACGGTCGACTCGCTGCTCGTCGTCTGACGAGGCGTCGCCGCGTCCGCTCAGGCGGCCGACAGCGACTTCACGAGGATGCTGCGCACGTACAGCAGTTGGAAGCCGTGTCGCTGCACGTTCCGCTGCGATGTGGAACCCGGCTGCACCGTCACCACGGCGATGCGGCAACCAGCGGCTGTCGCCGCGGCAAGTCGAGCAGAGAGCAACGACGACTGCACGCCGAGCCGTCGGAAGCGAGGCAGCGTCGAGGCGCCGCACAGCTGGGCGATGTCGCCGGCCATCCGCAGCCCGCCGGCACCGGCGTGTTCGCTGTCGAAGGTGCCGAGGAACGGTCGGAAGCCGCTCGCTCGCGACATCGCTCGCTGCGCTCGCAGGATCGTGTCGGCGTCGAACTCCTCGTGCGCGGCGGTCCCGGTGCCGTCGGCGGTCGTCGATCCGTCGACGTCGAGCTGCAGCCACGCCTCCATCGCGGCGTCTTCGTGCGGTGCGAGTTCCGCCACGGCGATGCGGTCGGCGATCTCGAGATGGCGGTCGGCGTGGAGCGCGACGCCGAGCACGTTCTCGAAGCCAGCGAGCACGTAGCCGCGTCGAGTCAGGCGTTCCGCCAGCGACGGGTCGGCCAGCGTCGACACCTCGAACTGCACCGGGGCATCGCGTTCGGCGTACATCGCTTCGACGCGATCGAGCTCGTCGTCGTCGATCGAGCCGGTGAGACCGGCACCGACCACCTTGTTGAAGGGTGAGTCGACTCTCGCCCACACGGCGGCGCCGCCGCCGACCGGCTCGGCGAACGGCGGTGGGACGGCATCGCGGAACGCCATCGCACACTCCTCGATCAACGAACGTTCAGCGGCCTCGATGGCGCGAGCGAGCTCCGCGTCCACGAACAGGCTCGTCGTCGCATCCCTCATGGCGCGGACGGTAGCCCGAGCGCGGTCGTCAGTTCGAAGGGTGGTTCGTTGAAGACGATCGCGTCGAAGTCCATGCGTTCGCCGAGCGGGTGTGCGTACCGATGGCCGTCGGGTGGGCCAGGAGGCCGGCCGCCTGGTGGTGGGATCGGCGGAGCCGGCCCGAACCGTGAGCCGTCGGCGCGGGTGATGATCAGACCGTCGGGATCGTCGGCGTCGGTGCCCGCTGCGAGCGAGACGATGATCTCGCCTCGGTGGTGAGCCCGGTGACATCGCGAGCAGAGCCCGACGAGGTTGCCGGACTGCGTGGGGCCGAGGTGCTCACGATGCACGACGTGATGGAGGTGGATCCCGAGCGAGCTGCCGCAACATCGGCACACCCGGTCGCGATCGAGCACGATGCGACGCAGGTGATCCGGGATGACTGGGGTGCTCGGCCCGACGTTGATCGGCACGCCCTTCACGGTCCACACCGGATGGACGACGCTGTCGCACAGCAGCTCGGACAGCAGATGATCGGGCAGCCGAGGACCGGCGTTGAGCCAGCCGCCCTCGGTGTCGACGTGCACGTACGCACGGAAGCGATCTCGCCGATCACGCGACACGATCGCGTCGAGCGATCGGTTGCACACGTCGACCATTGCGTCGAGCTGCGACACGTCGCGCTGACCGCTCTGGAACAGACGATCGTGGGCTTCCTGCACAGCGAGGTCGATGATCGCGCCGTCGTCGGCGTTCGCCCGGAGCGTGAGGTAGAAGTTGCCGTCGTCGTCGAACCAGCGCGTGAGGTAGGGGCGCTGCGGCGGCGGTTCGCCGTTCGTGGGCGGCACGTCGCGGCCGGCCGGCGCCGAAGGCGCGGCCTCGGGCTCGGGTGACGAAGCCTCGGATTCCGGTTCGTCGCTCGGATCCGTCGCTGGCGCGGGCGGCGGTGGGTCGAAGCGGTAGCGGCTGAGCGCCGAACGCAGCTGGGTGACCATCGTCATCTTCGCCAGGCGGCATGCCTGCGCGTCGTGGCGAGTCGGAATGTGGTTGACCACGACAGACACTTGATCCACGGCGAGCTCGCCGTTGTCGAACGCCTGGAATGTGACCGGCAGCTCGGCACGCCGACGAGCCATCGCGACCCACGCACTTGCCCGCGAGGGCGAGACGCCCATCTGCCAGGCCAGCCAATGCTCTGGGGAGCGGATGCCCGCCTGGAACCACGCCCCGGACTCGAGCGCATCGGCCACGAGCTCGATCGCGTTGGCATGAGCGACGTTCAACGCGCCGGCCACCTCGGTGGCGCGACGGTTGAGCTCCTCCATCGAACGCTCGAAGTCGGGCACGACAACGGTCATGTCCCCACTCAAGCAGAGGGGTGTCACAGAGAAGTCTGCGCGATCCGCCGTCACGATCCGAGCCCGGGTCAGCAGGCGGCGAGCGCGGCCTCGGCGTCGCGTGCGACCTGGCCGTAGCCGCCTGCGTTGGCGGTGGCGAGTGCCAGTTCGGCCAGTGCTCGGGCACGAACCCAGTCGCCGTCTCGGTCCCGGTCCACGAGGAGCAGCGCCCACCTCGCCTGCGTCGACGAGAGCAGTGGCGGCGACTCGAGCGCCTCGTGGATCGTGGCCGCCTGTTGGAAGTGCCCGTCAGCGGCATCGAGATCGCCGAGGAAGTGGTCGACCATGCCGAGGTAGTGGGCGATCGCCGGACTGACGGTGATCATCGTCGTCGTGATGTGCGCGGTGAACGGCGGCATCAGGCCGCGCAGGTGTTGCGCCGCGGCGGGGTGACCGGCGCGCACCGCCGCTTCGGCCCACGAGGCGACCGCGGTCAACCAGGTGTGGTCGTCCTTCAGGCTGAAGCCGTTGGCCAGGGCGTCGTCGAGCAGCGCGAGCGCTGGTTCGACGGATCCCGCGGCAGCGTGTGCGCGAGCGACGAAGGCGCGGTAGACCTCGAGCCCGGGCGTGGCGCTGATGGCCTCCTCGATCGCCTCGATCAGCTCGTGCAACCGGCCGCGGTGGTCGAAGAGGTGGACCAGCTGGGCGGTGTAGGTGCTGAACGCGTCGGGTTCCTCAGCGGCGATGCCGACTTCGAGCGATCGATCCAACTGCCGCTCTGCGTGGTCCAAGTCGCCGCCCAGGATGGCGAACCAGACCTCGTGGAACGCGTGGTTCCATCGCAGCGACGCGTGCGGGAGCACCGCAGCGATGGCTCCGGCAGCTGCGTGGTGGCGGCGGATCGCCTCGAGGTCGCCACGCTCGAGCGCGACGCACCGACCTTCATCGTGTGCATGAAAGCGAATCGCTGGGTCACTCGCGGCATCGGCTCGTTCGCACGCCTCGTTCACCCAGCGGCGCCGCTGTTCCAGCAGCGTCGGTGCGGCCACGCTCATGGACGCCTTGCAGAGCGCATCGGTGATCACGCGGTCGTGACCGCTCCGGCGAGCCGTTCCGATCGCCTCCTCGCACAGCGCCAGCCGGCCGTCCAGCGGCAGGCTGAACACCTGTTCCACTGCCGCCAGCGAGAGCAGCTCGGCTCGTGCGGGGCTCGCTGGTTCCTGGAACCGTTCGAGCGCCAGGCGGATCACCGCAACGCGATCGTCGTCGACGGCGCCGAGCGACGAGTGCCATCCCCGGCTGTTGGCGATGACGGCCTGCACCAGCAGGTCAACTGCATCGATCTCGTCGGCGAGGTGTGCAGCGCGCAGGAGGGTTTCGCGATGCTCGGCGTGTCCGGTGAGACGTTGGGCGGTGCCGAGTCCGATGAGGATCGAGATGCGCTGACGGGACGGCGCGTCGTCGAGGTCGTCGAGGAGCTCGCGGGCTCTGACGTACCAGCGGAGCGCATCGTGCGGGGCGAGCTGGTCGACCGCGCGGTCGCCGGCGAGTTGGGCGTAGTGGAGCGCCTTGGTGGTGTCAGCGGGCTGGACAGCCGCTGACCAGTGGTGAGCGAGCTCGCCGGCGCGGGTGGGGTCGCCGCCGTGGACGGCTTCGATCGCTTCGGCGATGGTCCGGTGAGCGCGGGCTCGGCGGGATGGCGACATCGAGTCGTAGAGCGTGCGTTCGATCAATGCGTGATTGAAGGTGTAGTGGTCGACGATGTCGGTGGACTGGAGGATGGCCGCGTCGACCGCGGCGTCGCAGCGGTCGATGACGTCGAGCTCGTCGACGCCGGCGGCGGCAGCGAGGGTGGCGATGTCGAAGTCGCGTCCGATCACGGAGGCGAGGGTGAGGAGCTGGTGGGTGTCAGAGCCCAGGGTTGCGACGCGGCGGCCGACGACTTCCGTGATGCTCACCGGGAGCCCGGCCGTGCCGATGTCGAGGTCGCCGACCCAGCGGCCGTTGTCGTCCTGGAAGATGACGCCGGTCTCGGCGAGGTGACGGAGGATCTCGTTGACGAAGAACGGGTTGCCGTCGGTCTCCGCGAGCACGGCGTTGCGCAGCCCGACGCCGGTGTCGTCCATCTCGTGGCCGGCCGTGCGCTCCATGAGCTCCAGCAGGTCGTTGTCGTCGAGCCCGCGCAGCGCGATCCGCTCGACGGTGTCGACGCGGTGCAACGTGGCGAGCAGGTCGCTCATCGGGTCGCCATCGACGACGTCGGTGTCACGGAACGTCCCCACGATCAGCAGCGGCGCCTTCACCGCGCTCGTGGCGACATGTCGCAGGACCTGGACGGTCTGCCGGTCGGCCCAGTGGAGGTCATCCAACACCACCAGCAGCGGGGTCTCGCCACCGGCGCGTTCCAGCAGATCGACGATGCAGCCGAGCAAGACGAACCGGTCGCTGTCGCCACCGTCGCTGACCGGTGGGTGGACGCCGGTGCGCCGAGCGAGCGTCGGCACGAGGCGGGCGAGGTGTGCTCCGCGGTCGGCGACGTGAGCCTGCAGGACGTCGTCGGAGACGGTGGTGACGAGATGGGTGAGCGCTTCGATCCACGGCTGGTAGGGGATCCCGAGGTCCTCGTCGCACCGTCCGTAGACGACGACGGCGCCGTCGGTCTGCACGTTCGCAGCGAACTCTGCGGTGAGCGTGGTCTTGCCGATCCCCGGCTCACCGGACACGAGCACCACCCGGCACTCCGCGCCGGTTGCGCTGCGCTTCCAAGCGACGGTGATGCGTTCTCGTTCGGTGGTCCGGCCGACGAACCGATCCGTCACTGCGGACGCCAACCGAGGCGGCAAGGCCACCGTCGCTTCAGCGTCGACTTCGGTCGAGATCACGCGGCTGGTGGCGACCGGTTCGGCCAGACCCTTGAGGTCGAGCTCCCCGACCGACTCGAACGTGGCGCCCACGCGCGACCCGGTCAGCACCCGGACGATGTCGGTGCACAGCACATCGCCTCCGGCCGCCTTCGCACACAACCGCGCTGCCTGGACGACGGGCACGCCGAAGAAGTCGCCGTCGTCGATGTCGGCGTCGCCCAGGGCGATCCCGACGCGCACGACGAGCGGTTCGGTCGCCCGTCGATTCCGCCGCGCGAGGGCGCGCTGGATGTCGACCGCTGCCGCGACCGCGTCGGCGGCGCTCGTGAACACGACCATCAGCCCGTCACCGAGGTTCTTCACCTCGCGACCACGCGACTGCTCGACCGCGGCGCGCAGGATGCCGAAGTGCTCGCGGCGCAACGCCTCCGCAGCCACCTCGCCGACGCGCGACATCAGCGCCGTCGAGTCCACGAGGTCCGTGAACATCACCGTCACCGTCGTCGTCGCCACTCAGCCCCCGTCGTGATCAGCGCTCATCATCGCAGACAGGCGCCCCCCGAATGGAGGGGGAGCGGTCCACGAGGTCTGTTCTCGAGTCAGCCGGTCGCCTAGCGTCGCCACCCGCAGCCCGGGTGGCGGAACTGGTAGACGCGGGGGGCTTAAACCCCCCTTCCCGAGAGGGAGTGTGGGTTCGATCCCCACCCCGGGCACAACATCCGAGCAGGTGGCCCGCGTTTGGGCCTCTGGTGGGGTGTCAAGGCCGCTGCCTCCAAACGACTCGACGACGACGCCGCTACACGTCGGCGGACTACGTCATCCGCTCGCCCGCGGCGCAGGCCTCGACCAGCATGCTGAATCGGCGCTCGCGCGTCTCCGGCCGCTTCGCCTCGCTGATCCAGAAGGCGCGCATCTTGCGGTAGCTCGGCGGCGTGGAGTCCCAGAAGCCGGCCGCTTTCGGATGGTCTCGGCGCAGGCGCTCGTCGAACTCGGGTGGCAGCTGGCTGGGCCGGTTCGATACCGAGTACGGCTCCTCGGTTGTGTCGCGTGCCGCGAACGCGCGTCGTCCAGCCTCGGTCATGCGACCCTCGGCCTCGAGCTCGGCCATGAGCGCAACGTTCACGGCGCTCCAGCGGCGGCTCTTGCGTGGCGTGAACCGCTGCATGTGCCGTTCGTGGTCGATCGAGCGACCCTGCCCGTCGATCCAGCCGAAGCACAGCGCCTCGCGCACGGCGTCGGCCCATCGCATCGACGGCTTGCCCGTGTGCGTCTTCCAGTAGCCAATGACGCACTCCGTCGCCGTCGCGTGATTGCACTCCAGCCAGTCGCGGAACTCGTGCGAAGTGCGGAAGAAGATCGGCTCGCCGTCGAACACGCCGTGAGGCTACGTCCGCGCACGCCGCACGATGGCCGACAGCGTCGCGACCAAGCGCCACCTACCGCCGGTTGAGGGCAGCCTGCGATCAGGAGTCGAGGGCAGTTGACCATCGGCGTGCCCAGGCGTCGAGCGGCTGGAGGGAGTCGCCGAGTTCGCGGCCGAGCTCGGTGAGGTCGTACTCGCCGCTCTCCGTCTGGACGACGAGTGCTGCGCCGGTCAAGTCGCGCAGTCGTTCGTAGAGCACACTCGACGAGAGACCCTCGCACGTCGCGAGCAGCGCACGGGCCCCGACCGGCCCCGCCCGCAACTCCCAGAGAACTCGAAGAGTCCAACGACGCCCGAGCAGGTCCATCGCGGCCATCAGCGGACGGCCGGTCGTCGATCCTCGAACGGGACGGCCCGGAACGGAACGAGTTCGAGTGTTCACAGCGACAGGCTCGAGAGATGTTGGTCGACGTTTCTGATTCCGCAACACTATTCTGCTGTCAGATGTTTCGATTTTCGAAACAACGAACCGAGAGGGAGCCGTGAGCCGAATCGAACCCCTACAGCCGCCTTTCGACGCAGACGTCGCCGCACGACTCGAACTGATGATGCCGCCCGGCGTAGCCCCGATCGGCTTGTTCCGGACGTTCGTTCGCAACCTGCCGATGGCAGCCGCGATGGGGGAATGGGGCGGCTACGAGCTCAGCAAGCGACTCTCGCTCAGGCTGCGGGACCGGGAGATCGTCATCGACCGCACCTGTGCCAGATGCCGGTGCGAGTACGAGTGGGGTGTCCACATCGTCTTCTTCGCCGAGCGAGCCGGCTTCACGAGCGACCAGATCACCTCCATCACCCACGGACGTGCCACCGACTCGTGCTGGACCGACGACCGAGACCGTGTGCTGATCGAAGCGACCGATGCTCTGCACGACGGCGCGGACATCGACGACGACCTGTGGCAGCGACTCCAGGCGCACATCTCAGAAGAGCAGGCCCTCGACCTGTTCATGCTCGTCGGCTGGTACCACGCCATCAGTTACGCAGCCAACGCCGCACGAGTCGACACGGAGCCGGGCGCCCCGCGCTTCGCCGACTACGACTGACGAGCAGGGCGCGCACCTACAGGGCGACGGAGAACAGACGCCAGGATCCGTCGAGGCCCTTGAGCTCGTGCTCGCCGACGTCGGTGAACGTCGTCGAACCACCGAGCATCATGTCGCGCACCGTCGGCGACGCCCAGAACTCGCCCGCACGCGGCTCATCATGACACGCCACGACCGCAGTCGGATCAGGTCACACCGGCCCTCCTCCGAGCGTTCGTCGATCATGCAACGACGCCGCGACGAGTCAGGGTGTTCGATCGGCCCAGGTGAGTTGCAGGGACCGGCCGGGGAGCTCGTCGTCAGGTGTTTGGGTCAGGTACACCTTCAGGTCCCTCTTGTTGCCGGGCTTGCCGTCGAAGTTGCCGATGATCACCGCGATCGTGGTCGGTGGCGTGGTCGGCTTCACGTAGATCGACTGCGTGATGTAGCCGACATGTGGTCGTTCCTCGGACATGTACGGGTCGAGCTGGCTGTACTCGGCGTCGAAGATCCATCCGTCGGTGGACATCCAATCCTTGTACGCGGCCGTGAGCTCTTGAATCGTGTATCCGCCGACACGGTGGCCGTCGGACCTGCCATCGACCGGCTGCGACGTGGCCGGAACGGGGATGCCGTGCACGCCCGAATCCTTCATGGCAGGCGTCCGCGGGCCATCGCTCAACTCGATCGCCGGCGTTGCTCCGGGCTGGGGCGAGGCCGCATCGACAGGATTGGCGACGTGGAAGCCCGCCGTGCTCGCCGCCTCGCACAGGCGCCGATCGGCACTGCTGAACACGTCGGCACCCACGAGGTGCGCCGCGGCGAGATGCACGGCGTCGAAGCCGCGCAAGCTGTGAGTCGTGGCCAGATCGCCGGCCAGTCGCATGAGGTCGTCGTCGACCTCGACCACGGACATCTGCGACCACAGCAGCTCCAGACCGGCCACTGCGCTGCGAAACGCGGCGGCGGTGATGCGCCGCTGTCGTCGTGCAGCGGCGAGCGCGGCGCGTGCCTCGACGTGAGCGATCCTGACGGTGACGAGCATGTCGGGTTCGTCCCAGATCGCGGCAGCCTCGGGTGTGCCGATCTCGTCGATGAGCAACTTGATGAGGGTCGACGTGTCGACGTAGGTGATCACTGGCGTTGCTCGGCCACCAATTCGCTGACCGAGCCGGATGAGTGCAGTGGCACCGGACGTTGGCGCACCTTGGCCGTGGGCGGTCGAACGAGGCCAGCTTCGATCAACGCGGTGAGCTTGTCCGTCGGCGCCTCGGCGATGCCGTTGAGCCGGGCGATGGGCCGACCGCGATCGGTCACGACGACTTCGACGCCTGCCTCGACCTGATCGAGGTAGCGACTGAGGTTGTTCTTGAGGTCGCGAACCCCGACTTCGATCCGTGTCGATGTGGCTACCTTCATGACGTGAGTGTAGCTACTTGCAGCGGAGATGTCCCCCGGGCGGATCGATCAGGTCAAGCCGTTGGTCTTCGTCGGCCGGTATCGCACGGCGACCGCGCCGGACTGGAATTCGTGGCGATCCACCAGCTCGAGCTGGATCCGCTCGCGCAGACCGGCGAGCAACGTCGGCCCGTGCCCGGCGAGGACGGGCTGCACGATGAACTCGTACTCGTCGATCAGCCCGAGATCTGCCAACGCCGAGGGCAGCGTCACGCCACCCACCCACAGGCCCCCGCCCGGCTCCTGCTTGAGACGTTGCACCGCTTCCCCGAGGTCGCCTCGTACGAGCTCGGCGTTCCAATCGACCCCGCTGAGGGTGCTCGACACGACGTACTTCTTCGCCCCGTCGATGGCCTCGGCGAACGGGATCTCCCACTCACCCATCCAGTCCGGCCACGGGCCATCGGTCGGCCGCCGCCACGCCGACTCCATCATCTCGTAGGTCACCCGGCCGAAGAGCAGGGCATCGGCTCGTGCCATCTGCGCGGTCCAGTAGCGCATCGACTCGTCATCCGGGGGGAGCCCTGCCTCGTGATGGCAGCAGCCGTCCAACGTGACGTTGATCGAGTATCGAAGTGGTCTCATCTCGTTGCTCTCCCTGATGTTCGACGCGTGTGCATTGGACCGCGACTCAGACGACTGCCGATGCTCATTCTCATCGGCACCCGATCTCGAGATCTGGCGAAGTGCTTCGCCGCTCGACTCGTCTGCGGCAAGCTGTCATGCGACGCGGCATCGCGACGACGCGCGATCGAAGGGAAGCAACATGAAACGGCTCGGGCTACTCGGCGGCATGTCATGGGAGTCGTCGATCGAGTACGAGCGAACCATCAACGAGCTCGTCCGTGAGCGAGTCGGTGGCCTCGCTTCGGCCGACCTGTTGATCCGCTCGTTCAACTTCGCCGACATCGAAGCTCTGCAGAGCGACGGGCGCTGGGACGACGCCGGACAGCTGCTCGCCGACGCAGCCGCGAACCTCGTCGCCGGGGGAGCCGAGGCCATCGTGATCTGCACCAACACGATGCACCGACTCGCCGATCGTGTGCAGCTGTCCGTGGACGTACCGCTCATCCACATCGCTGACGCGACGGCCGCCGCGGTGCGACGTGCCGGCGTCACCAGCGTTGCGTTGCTCGGCACCCGGTACACGATGGAGCAGGACTTCTACGTGGGCCGCATGCGCGTCGTCCACGGCCTCGACGTCGTGATCCCCGAGGAACCCGACCGCACCACCGTCCACGACGTCATCTACGACGAGCTCGTACGAGGAATCGTGCGGCCGGAGTCGAAGGACACGTACCTCCAGATCATCGACACGCTCCTTGCGCGCGGCGCTCGTGGAGTCATCGCCGGGTGCACCGAGATCGAGCTGCTCATCGGCGCATCCGACGTGCAGGTTCCGTTCTTCCCGAGCGCATACGTCCACGCCGTCGCCGCGGTCGACTTCGCCCTGGGCGGCTGAGCCGGCACCGACCGACCCGCGCATCAGGCGTCGTCAACGTCGGCTGGTAGCTTCCGCGTTCGTGCAGGACCTCAGGGGCAAGGTCGCCGTCGTCACCGGCGGCGCATCAGGAATCGGCAAGGCCCTGGCGGCGCGCTTCGCCGCGGAGGGGATGCACGTCGTCATCGCCGACATCGAGGCGGACCCGCTGACCGCGGCCGCTGCGGAGATCGGTGCGCTCGCGGTGCGTACCGACGTCGCCGACGCCGACAGCGTCGCTGCGCTCGCCGACGCCACCGTGGAACGCTTCGGCGCGGTCCACATCGTGTGCAACAACGCCGGCGTCGGCGGTGGGGGGCTGATCAAGGATCTGACGCTGAAGGACTGGAAGTGGGTGATCGACGTCAACCTCTGGGGCGTCATCCACGGCGTCACCTCGTTCCTGCCGCACCTGCTGGCCAACGCCGAAGGCGGTCACATCGTCAACACCGCGTCGGTCGCCGGGCTCGTCGCCGGCCCCGGCATCGGCCCGTACAACGCGTCCAAGTACGGGGTGGTGGCGATCAGCGAGACGCTGCAGGCGGAGCTCGCCGCCGAGGATTCGCCCGTCCGAGTCAGCGTGCTGTGCCCGGGCTACGTCGACACGAACATCTTCACGAGCCAGCGCAACCGACCTGCAGCGCTGCGCAACGAGCGGCCGAAGGTGGCGGCGCGCGCCGCCAACCGGGACATCACCAGCTCGGCGCTCGCGCAAGGTCTCGACCCGGCGGTCGTCGCCGGCATGGTGCTCGACGCGATCCGTGCCGAGCAGTTCTGGGTGATCACGCACCCGGAGTACCTCCCGGCGATCACCGAGCGCTCCGCCGGCATCGTCGCCGGACGCTGATCGCTTCGGCAGCCAACGGAGCCGAGGCCCGAGACGGCGAGCGGCCATGGGCCGATCAGTCATCGGTTGCATCAAGAAACGAACCCCGGGTACGGTCAGTTGCGTGAAGCAACGCACTTCTGGATGATGGCGGTCCGTCGTCCCGGAAGCGTCGAGCTCGAACCTGAGGAGGCATCGTGGACGTTGCAGGATCCGTTGCGTTGGTGACCGGCGCGAACCGAGGGCTGGGCGCAGCGTTCTGCCAAGCGCTGCTCGATCACGGCGCATCGAAGGTGTACGCCGGGGCACGCGACCCCGACACCATCCAGATGGACGGCGTGATCCCCGTGCGCCTCGACATCACCTCGCCCGCCGACGTCGCAGCGGCCGCCGCCCGGTGCGGCGACACCACCGTGCTGATCAACAACGCCGGCATCCTCACCGGCACGTCGGTGCTCGCCGAGGACGTGCTCGAGGGCGCTCGGCGCGAGTTCGAGACCAACGTGTTCGGCACGCTCTCGATGAGCAAAGCGTTCGCGCCCGTGCTCGGGGCCAACGGCGGTGGGGCCATCGTCAACGTGCTGTCCGTGCTCTCGTGGCTCAGCGTCCCCGCCGGTGCGCTGTACTGCGCGTCGAAGGCCGCCTCCTGGTCGCTCACCAACGCGTTGCGGCTCGAGCTGCTCGGCCAGCGCACGCAGGTGGTCGCCCTGCACGTCGGCTACACGGACACCGACATGGCGGCGGGCGTCGACGCCCCGAAGGCGTCGCCAAGCGACGTCGCCACCCAGGCGCTCGCGGCCATCGAGGCCGGCGCGTTCGAGGTCCTCGCCGACGACGCCAGCCGGTACGTGCGCGGCGCGCTCGCCTCGGATCTGACCGCGCTGTACCCGACCCTCGCCTCAGCGGTCCGCTGACGCGATCCGGCGGCCCCGCGCGCCCACCGGCGCTCGGGGCTGCGACGAGCCAGAATGGTCGGCGTGTTGATCGACGTGCCCGCCTCACTGCGCAAGGCACGAACTGCCGCAGGAGAAGGTGCGTGGCTCGACTCGCTCCCCGAGCTCGTCGACGAGATGGCGTCGCACTGGTCGCTCACCATCGGGCGCTCGTGCGATGGCTTCGGCATGAACGCGTTCGTCGTCGAGGTGACGACGTCGGACGGCACCGCCACCGTGCTCAAGATCGCACCACCGAGCGACGCCAACAAGATCGGGCTCGAGGCGACCGTCCTGCGCCTTGCCGACGGGCACGGCTGCGTGCGGCTGATCGACGCCGACATCGCTCGCCGAGCCATCCTGCTCGAGCGACTGGGTCCGTCGATGTACGACCTCGACATCCCGCGCCGGCGGCGCCACGAGCTCCTGCTCGACGCCGTCCGGCAGATGTGGCGACCCGTCGGTCCGAACGTCCGCCTGCAGACCGGCGTGGAGCGGGCGACGTGGACGATGGATCGCCTCGCGCAGGTGTGGGAGCAGAGCGGCCGGGCGTGTTCTGAACGTGTGCTCGCTGACGCGGTCGCCTGCGCCCGTCGGCGCGCCGATGCGTACGACGAGTCGAACGCCGTCCTGTGTCACGGCGACCTGCACGAGCTGAACGCGCTGCAGGCCGACGACGGCACGTTCAAGCTGATCGACCCCGAAGGCGTCATGGCCGAGCCGGAGTACGACCTCGGCGTGCTGATGCGCAACGCGCCGGGTGAGGACGACCTCCACGAGCGGGCCGACTGGCTGGCGGCGACGACCGGCCGCGACCGGACGGCCATCTGGGAGTGGGGCACCATGGAACGGGTGCTCTCCGGCCTGTGGTGCCGGATCGTCGACCACCAGCCCCACGGCGACAAGCAGCTTGCCGACGCCGAGCGCTACCGCGCCTGAGCATCCGGCGCCGAGGCCGTCAGGACGAGGCGTCCCGGCCGTGCCCCTCGGCCGACCATGTCAGTCCGAGACGTTCGGCTGCACGCTCGATCGCCTCGACGAGGCGATCGATGGAGCGGTCACAGGACTCGAGCTCCGCGGCGTCGAGCAGCACGACGTGACCGGTCGTCGTCTCGGCGATCACCACCGGTGCCCTGTCGCCGGCAGCGGCGCGGACCGGGCCGGGCTGGTCGTTGCGATGGAAGGTGTCGAACGGCACCGGCAGCCCGGCGCGGCAGGCCTTCCACTCGGGTCGTTGCCGAACCGATCCGTGCGTGATCTCGCACAGCGCGCAGTGCCGGCGGCCGAGTCGTGCACCGACCCAGTAGGCGAGCTCGCCGCGCACGGTGCTGTCGGCGTCGTAGACGCCGACGAGACGCACGATCCGGGAGGTCGTTGCTTCGTCAGGCGAGGTCATCGTGCAAGCATCGCCCATCGGGCGACGTCAACGGCTGCAGCTACCGGCCCGAGTGCGGGTGCTCTGGCTTCCCGAACTGTCGATCGACGACGGCAGGTTCGTAGCGAGCTCGCCACGAGCCGTGCTCGGGGTCGATCAACAGGCTCTGCTGCTGGAACTCGCCCCAGGCGATGAGGTAGCTGTGGAGCGCGGCAGCCGGCGGTGACAGGACCGCTCCCTGCGCGGTCATCGCCATGCACCGCACGTGGGGCGCGCCCCTGATCGGCCGCCGGCGCAGGTTCGGATCGGCGACGATGCGCAGACTGATGCCGACGATCGCCAGTTCCGCTCCGGCATCGAAGATCGCCATCGTGCTGAGCGGATCGTGGGCGAGGGTGAGTCGCCTTCCAGCGCTCTCAGGCAGCAGCGGCAACATGAATGGTTCGAGCGACACGGGCATGACGATCGGGACGTTCACGATCTCGGCAGGGTCGATCCAGCCGTCGTCGTCCAGCAGTGGGTGCCCGTGGCGCCCGATCAGCACGGTCGGCCCGATGTCGACGAGCAACGCAGCGTCGATGCCGGGGTCGTCCCCGGTCGTGGCGTTGATCCCGGCGTCGATGGCGAGGTCGCACTTGCCTTGGACCAGCCCGGCGACCATGTCTGCGTGCGACGCTTCGATCACTCGCGCCTGCATCGGGTCGAACGACTCGTTGAGCACGCGCAGCGCCGGCGGCATGATCTCCATCAGCCCGGTGCGGTAGCTGTAGACGGTGAGCGTCGGCGTCCGGTGCACGGTGATGTGGTCGCTCGCTTGACGGATCGCGGTGGCCGCCGCGGTGAACGCTCGCAGGTGCGGCAGGATGCGTTCGCCCTGCGATGTGAGCTTCGTGCCGTCGCTCCCGCGTTGGAACAGGGTCAGACCGAGCTCACGTTCGAGCTTGGCGATGTGCGCCGACACCGACGGCTGCGAGAGGTAGACCTCGTTGGCGGCACGACGGAACGAGCCGGTGCGCATGATGGCTTCGACGCACTCCACCTGCAGGAGATCAACCACGTGTTCCTCCCGTCGGCGAAGGTGGTTGCGTGCAGGATGCCACACCCGACCGGGTCATCGAAACCTCGAGAGCGATGCCCTACTCCCGATCGAGCGAGGCGGCCATGCCGGGCAGCGACACCCACGGCTGACGGTCGACGCACCACACCTCGACGTTCGGTAGCACGGCGGACTTGTCGTCGAGCGTGCCGGCCTTCACGGCGACGATGCCGGCGGACATGACGATCTCGGACACGATCGGCGAGCCGCACGAGCCGCAGAACCGGCGTCGCACGTACTCACCGTCGTTGTTCTCGCCGGTCTCCACGTAGGTCTTCAGCTCGCCACTGACCGTCAGCTGCGACTCGTGGGCGACCAGGTTGACCGAGAACGCCGCGCCACTCTGTCGTTGGCAGCGATCGCAGTGGCACACGGCCGTCGCGATCAGATCGCCGGCCACCTCGTAGGTCACCTCTCCGCACAGACAACGTCCCGTGAGCATGCCGTCACCGTACTGAGCGGCTCCGGGTGACTCGTCAGCGGACGTAGTCCTCGCCCGTGGCGCGCACGGTGATGTCGTTGATCGTCACGCCCCACGGCTGGTCGATCACGTAGACGATCTGGCGCACCAGGTCCTCCGGCGTGATCGCCCAGTACCGCACGTCGTCGACGTCGGTCTCCTCGGGGTGCAACCCGGCGCCGCTCATCAACCGCTGCAACCGCTCGCCGAAGCGCTCCGTGTTCTGCCCGGTGAGCCCGACCAGCGCACCCTGGTTGATCACCCCGGCGCCCAACCCGGTGCCCATGACCCCGGTCGGCCGGACGACGGTGACCTTGATCCTGCCCTGCGACTCGACGCGCAACGACTCGGACAGCACGCGCACGGCCGCCTTCGTCGCGCTGTAGACGCCGGAGCCCGCCGTTCCGTCGTTGCCGTAGATCGAGGAGATGTTGACGATGTGCCCGCGGCCTTGCTCGATCATCTGGTCGTGGACCGCGCAGATCCCGTTGAGCACGCCCTTGAAATTGATGTCGATCGCACGGTCCCACGCGTCGGCGGCAGCCGCGTGGTCGCTGAAGAACGCGAGCGGCATCACGCCGGCGTTGTTGACGAGCACGTCCACGCTGCCCCAACGGTCGACCGCGATGCGCACGACGGCGTCGAGGTCGACACGTCGCGTCACGTCAGTGCCGACACCGATCGCCTCGCCCCCGGCGGCGACGATCGCCTCGGCCGCGGCGCCGGCCGCATCGGCATCGATGTCCGTGGCCACGACGCGCGCGCCGAGTGCCGCGGTCGACTCGGCCAGGATCCGCCCGAACCCGCCGCCCGCACCCGTGATCACGATGACCTTCCCGGTGATGTGGTTCGTCCGTAGGTTGCGGTCGGTGTCGTCGGTCATCGCCGGACGATACCGATCCTCAGCGCCGCCAGAAGAGGTGGTGCGTCACGCCGCTCGCGCTGGGAACGACGTCGTGGTGGAAGCGGTCGTTCAGGTCGTCGGGCGACGTCCACAGTCGCTCGCCGCGTCCGATCACGAGGTTCGACGCAACCGCGACGTGCATCGTGTCGACGAGATCGGCCTCCAGGAACTCGCGGATCACGGTGGTGCCACCGCCGAGGCGGACGTCCTTGCCGTCGGCCGCCTCCTTCGCGCGTTCCAGTGCCTCGGCGGGAGTGGTGTCGAGGAAGTGGAACGTCGTGTCGGCCAGCGTGAAGCTCGGCCTCACGTGGTGGGTGAGCACGAACACCGGCGTGTGGAACGGGGGCTCGTCACCCCACCAGCCGGTCCAGTCGAGGTTCTCCCACGGCCCGCGGTGCGGGCTGAACTTGTGGCTACCCATGATCTCGGCGCCGATGTTGTGCGAGAAGTCGCGGGTGAAGTAGTCGTCGAGACCTCGCGACCCGCCCGGGTCGGTGCGGTTGGGCCAGCTGGCCGTGGCGCCGGCCCAGGCGAAGATGTCCATCGGGTTGACGTGCCCGAACGGCGTCTCCAGGCTCTGGCCTTCACCGGCGCCGAAGCCGTCGGAGGAGACGCCGAAGTTCTGGACTCGGAGCAGCTGTGTCATGAGGGTTCCGTTTCTGTGGGGAGTGGCGCGAGGCCGATGCCGGCGTAGCGGGTCTGCGAGGCAGCGAAGCCGTCCCAGTCCCATTCGATCGGGGTGCCGGCGATGGCCGGTGCGAGGCGACCGAGCGAGGTGTGCAGCCCGACGACGTAGCAGTTGTCGATGGCGCGCTGCGTGTCGGTGACGACGTGGCTGAGCCGGAGCACGGTGCCGTCCTCCACCGACTCGAGCTCCCACCGCATGGTGGAGCCCTCGTCGACGTGCGTGTGCTCCAACAACGTCGGCGGCTCGACCCGCAGGATCGTCAGGCTGATCGTCGGGGCATCGCCACGACCGGCGAACACCATCTGTCCGCCTTCGCGCAGGTCGACGGTGATGTCGGCATCGAACGGCAACCACCAGTCGGCCAGACGAGCCGGGTTGGTGACGGCGTCCCAGACGTCGTTGATCTCGTACGGGAAGTGGCGTTCGAACCGGATCACGCCGCCGTCGGCGGTGCGTTCCAGGGTTCCGTCGGTGAGGGACGCTTCGGTCATCGTGGTTCCTGTTTCGTTCGGTCGATGGGCGCGGCAGTTCGGCGGAGGTGGTCCTCCAGCGAATCGAGTCGGTTCTTCCACTCCATTCGGTACGGCTCGAGCCATGCGTCGAGCTCCATCAGCGGCTCGGGTCGCAGGCGGTAGAGGCGGCGCTGCGCATCGCGGCGCACGTCGACCAGGCCGGCGTCGCGCAGCACCTTGAGGTGGCGCGACACGCCCGGCTGGTGCATCCCCACCGTCTCGACCAGTTCGGCGACGGAGTGCTCACCGGTCCGCACGGCATCGAGGATGCGCCGGCGCGTCGGCTCGGCGATCACCTCGAGGACGGAGGTCGCGGTCGGCATGGCGATGAGCATACGTGCACACATATATACGTGCAAGTACATGTTGAGCATTCGATCGCCCGCCGCTCGGTACTGTCGCCGGATGACCGTGAGCCGAGCCGAACGCGCTCGGGTTGCACTGATCACCGGCGAGCCGGGCAGCGGCAAGAGCACGCTCGGCGCCGAGCTGGCGCGTGTGCTCCGCATCCCCTTCCTCGCTCGCGACGACGTTCGCGGTGGCCTGTTCTTCACGCAGGGTTCGTGGACCGATGCGCCTGGCGAGCTGCCGAGCTCCGACGAGGCGGTGGACGCCCTGCTGCGCCTGGTCGAGACGGCAGCCGGGCTCGGTGTGAGCCTCGTCGTCGAGTACGTGGTCCGTCGTGGCCGCCCCCGCGACCTCGAACGGCTGACCGCCGTCGCCGATTGCGTCGTGCTCGTCACGTCGTGCGGCGACGCGCGCAAGAGGTTCGTGCAGCGCAGCCTCGACGACCGATTGCTCAACCGGCCCGCTGTCCTCGACGCGCTCGGCTACGTGTCGATCGACGAGCACACCAACGACGCTGCCGCCCGCATGGACGCGGTCATCGCCGGGATGCGCACCGAGTTCGACGTCCCCACGATGCACGTCGGCACCGACGACGGGTACGCGCCCGCCCTCGATCAGATCATCGAGTTCGTCACGACCTCATGGTGAGGCCGCCGTCGACGACGAAGATCTCGCCGGTCGTGTACTTGTTGCGGATCAGCGCCAGCACGGCTTCGGCGCAGTCGTCGGGCGTTGCCGACCTGCCGATCGGTGCCGTCGCCGCAACCGCGCTGTGGATCGGGCCCCAGTCCGACGTCCACGGCGTGGCGACGAGCCCCGGTGCGACGGCGTTCACCCGGATCGGGCCGTAGGACTTGGCGAGGAGCTGCGTCATGTGGTTCAGCGCTGCCTTCGTCATCGCGTAGGCCATCGATGAACCGAGCGGACGGACACCGGCGATCGAGGTGATGTTGACGATGCACGGATCGTCGGACTTGCGCAGGTGAGGGATCGCCAGCTTCGTCAACGCCCACGTCCCGAAGACGTTGACCTCGAAGGTCTTGCGGAAGATCTCGTCGGTCAGCGCGTCGAGGTCGTCGTGGGCCACCGTGGTCGTCCAGCCGGCGTTGTTGATCAGGTAGTCGAGCCGGCCGTAGGTCTCGATCGTGCGGTCGATCAGCGCTTGGACGTCCTCCGGCTTGCTGATGTCACCTCGAACGTAGATGGACTCGCCAGGCAGGGAGTCGGAGACGGCCTCACCCGCAGCGACCGACGACGCCGAGTTGACCACCACCGTCGCGCCGATCTCGGAGAGCCGACGAGCGGTCTGCTCACCGATGCCACTCGACGATCCGGTGACGATCGCGACGCGGTCCTGCAGTTCTGACATGTGGTGGCCTTTCTCCGTCTGGGGGCACAGCGTGCACTGACTCAGAGGTCGACGACGAATGCTGCGGCCCCCGGGTCGCCGGCGAACCTACCGGTGGTGATCGTGTGCGGACCGATCGGCGGGCGCCATGACCGGTGCTCGCTGTCGCGGGTGGCGAGACGATGCGACGGGATGAAGATCTCGAAGGGCGTCGTCGCGCCGGCCGCGACCTCGACCCGGACGAACCCGATGAGCCGCGACGGCGCGTCAGGATCCGGCAGATCGGCGTAGACCTGGACGACGTCGGCACCGTCGCGATCGCCCGTGTTGCGCACGATGCCACGCACGACGATGGTCGATCCGTCGAGCGTCGTCGTCACGTCGCCGATCTCGAAGGACGTGTACGAGAGGCCGAAACCGAACGGGTAGGCGGGCGTGACGCCGTTGCGTGCGGCTCGCCACCAGCCGTGCCAGCGGTCGTACGTGAACGAGGTGGCGTCGCGATCGAAGGGCACGAGATCGGCCTCGTCGAGCGGGACGGTGAACGGCAGCCGCGCCGACGGGTTGACCGTCCCGACGAGCACGTCGGCCAGGCCGGGCCCGGCCTCGGCGCCGCCGTACCACGACTGCACGATCGCGGCGACGTCGCCGGCCCACTCGGTGGTGATCACCGCGCTGCCGGCTTGGATGACGACGACGGTGCGACGGTTCGCCGCGGCGACGTTGCGGATCAACTCGACGTCGGCCGGCAGCACCCGCAGCGAGTCGCGATCGCCACCGCGGCTGAACATGCGCGGCCGATCGCTGAGCCGGTCCGGCTTGGTCGTGTGCGGGAGTTCGACGAGGCTGGCCTGGAACTGATCGACGACGTCGGGTTCGTCACCCGGCGGGAACAGCGACATCAGCGACGGGTCGGTCTCGCCGATGTACTCGCCCTCGTCGACGTACGTGTAGCCGACGACGACGATGGCCACGTCCGCGGCACCGGCCACCGAGGCGGCACGACTCACGTCGGCACCGTCGTCGTGCACGACGTCGGTGATCGCGTCGCGCAGACCGTCGAGCACCGTGCGGCAGGAGAGGTCCCACACGTCGCTGGATCCGCCGTCGCCGATGTTGACCGTGTCGGCGAGGCGGCCGATCACGGCGACTCGCTGTGCGGCGCCGAGCGGGAGGACCGGGACGACATCGACCGGCTCGTTGCGCAGCAACACGACGGATCGAGCAGCGGCCTCGCGTGCCAACGCCCGATGCTCCGGATCGCCGAGGACGTCAAGCGAGGGAGATGGTGTGGACAGGACCTGATCGAATCGGAGCAGCGTGTCGATCACCCGGATGACGCAGCGGTCGACGTCGGCCCACGTCACCTCACCGCGATCCATCGCAGCGGGCAGGTGCTGCTGGCGGACCATGCGGTACGGCATCTCGATGTCCAGGCCGGCGGTGACCGAAGGGCCGGCGTCGCGCAGTCCGAGGATCCAATCGCTGATGACGTAGCCCTCGAAGCCCCACTCGTCGCGCAGGACGCCGGTGAGCAGCGCGTGGCTCTGCCCGCACCACTCACCGTTGACGCTGTTGTACGCCGACATCACCGAGGCGACGCCTTCGTCGACGACACGGCGGAAGTGGGGGAGGAACACCTCGTGCAGGGCGACGTCGTCGACCTCGATGTCCACGCTGAACCTGGCGTTCTCCATCGAGTTGCAGGCGAAGTGCTTCATGCACGCCATCACGTGGCGCTGCAACCCGCGAGTGAGCGCCGCGCCGAGCTCGCCGACGTGGTGCGGGTCTTCGCCGTAGGTCTCCTGAGCGCGCCCCCACGCCGGGTGGCGCAACAGGTTGATGCACACGGCGCCGGTGAGGTTGGCGCCGATGGCGCGCAGCTCGCGGCCGATCGCCTCGCCGATGCGCTCCTCGAGGTCGATGTCCCACGTTGCGCCGCGCGCCATCGGCACAGGGAAGGCGGTCGCGTTGCCGACCACGGCGCCGCGCGGCCCGTCGGAGAAGCGGATGCCGGGGAAGCCGACGCGGTCGATCTCGGCGCCGACGAACACGGCCTTGTGGTACCCGTCGTCGTTGAGGAACTTCAGCCCGGCCCACGTCGGTGCATCGCCGTCGAGGCACCACAGCCGTTCGTGCTCGGTGAGGTTGGCCACCAGTCCACTGGCGGCATCGATGGTCGAGAGCCCATCGGCGACGGCGCGGCGCGCATCGTCGAACGTGTGGATCGAAGTCATGGCTGCACGATGGCCCGTCGGCCTACATCGCGTCGACCTGGGGCATGATCTCCTCCTTCAACCGCTTCATGTCGTCGAGCGTCTTGCTGACGGGCACGTCGGCGAACGGCGGCCACAGCAGCGGCATCGTCAGCCCGGCCTCGTTGTAGCGCTTGAGGGTGTCGGTGATCTGCTGCGCGGTCCCCGCCAGCAGGTTGCTGCCCTTGCCGGCCGGCGTCTGGTCGGTCTCGGCGTCGGTGATGACGAACCAGATCATGCTGCACATCTCGAGGTCGTCGATCGAGTGCGTGCCACCCAGTTCCTCCAGTTCGTGCTGGATCTCGCCGCGCCACTTGGAGAGCTCCTCGGGCGAGTCCTGGATCCCGATCCAGCCCGACAGGTCGTACTTGGCGATGCGGCTGGCCGAGCGCTTCGGGTCCTTCAGGCCGCTGAAGAAGATCGGCGGGTGCGGTGATTGCACCGGCTTGGCACCAAAACCGCAGCGATCGAAGTCGGCGAACTCGCCGTGGTACTCGAACACGTCGTTGGTCCAGATGCCCTGCATGATCTCGATCGTCTCGCGAACGTGCTGGTGCCGCTTGGGAAAGATGTGCGAGGCGCTCGCCGCGGCGAACTCCTCGGGCATCCAGCCGGAGCCGACGCCGACGTTGATGCGGCCGTTGGAGAGGTGGTCGATCGTGGCGATCTCGGCGGCGAGCACGCCGGGGGCTCGGTACGGCGTGTCGGTGATGCTCATCCCGATGCGCACCTTGGAGGTCTTCGCCGCGAGCCACGGGATCAGCGGCCAGCCCTGCAACCACTCGCCACGCGCTGACACCGGCAGCGCCTTCGGGAACTCGCTCATCATCCCGAACGAGTACTGCAGCTCGGCGCGGTCGGACGCCTCCGGCACGACGATGCGGTCGAGCGTCCACACCGAGTCGAAGTCGAGGTCCTCGGCGCACTGCGTGAGGTCTTCGAGCTCCTTGACGGTCACCTTGTCGCGGAAGTTCGGCAGGTACAGAGCGAGCTTCATGGCAGCCTCCGTGTTCGTGGCGGGCCCCCCGACCTGCCTGGCCGAAACCTACTCGTCCGTTCCGAGGGCCTCGGCGCGGAGCTGATCCCTCAGCTCGCGCTTGACCACCTTGCCGTAGTTGTTCGTCGGCAGCGAGTCGACGAAGCGGTACTCCTTGGGCCGCTTGAACCGGGCGATGTGCTCGAGGCACGTCCGGTCGAGGTCGTCCACGCTCGGCGCCGCGCGGTCGGCGGCGACGACGACGAAGGCAACCACCGCCTCACCCCACTCGGCGTCGGGTCGACCGACGACGGCGGCGGCGCGGACGCCGGGGTGGCGCAAGAGGGCTTCTTCGACCTCGCGCGGGTAGATGTTCATCCCGCCGCTGATGATCAGGTCCTTCGACCGGTCGCGCAGCGTCAGGTAGCCGTCGTCGTCGAAGCTGCCGACGTCGCCCGTGTGCAGCCATCCACCGCGCAACGTCTCCGCGCTCGCCTCCGGCTGGTTCCAGTAGCCGGGCATCACCACGCCGCCGCGCACGACGATCTCGCCGATCGCGCCGATCGGAACCTCGCGGTCGTCGTCGTCGACCACCCGGACCTCGACGTCGGTGCGGGCGACGCCGACGCTCTGCATGCGGTCGCGCCACCGGGGATGGTCGCGATCGGCGTGGTCCGCCTTCGACAGCGCGGTGATCGTCATCGGCGTCTCGCCCTGCCCGTAGATCTGCGCGAGGCGCGGTCCGAACACGGCGAGTGCCTCCTCGAGGTCGGCCAGGTACATCGGCGCGCCGCCGTAGACGATCGTCTTCAGGTTGGTGAGGTCGGCGCCTGCGAACTCCGCGTCGCCGGCGAGCCGCTTGATCATCGTGGGTGCGGCGAAGAACGTCATGCCCGGCCAGCGACGGATGAGCGCGGCGATCTCCGCGGCATCGACGCCGCCCGAGCTCGGCACGACGCTGACCGCGCCGCGGGCGATGTGCGGCAGCCCGTACAGACCGGAGCCGTGCGAGATCGGCGCAGCGTGCAGGATGCTGTCATGCGCGGCGACGGCGTCGATGTCGGCGAAGTAGCTCAGCGACATCATCAGCAGGTTGCGGTTCGTCAGCGTCGCACCCTTCGGGCGTCCCGTCGTGCCGCTCGTGTAGAACAGCCACGCGGCGTCGTCTGCAGCACTGTCGACGAGCGATCGGGGAGCGCTCGTCGACAGCCGATCCCAGCCGTCACCGGGTGCGATCACCACCGCCTGCAACGAAGCGACGGACTCGACGAGCGGCTCGACGTCGTAGGCGTGGTCGGTGTCGGTGACGGCGACGGCCGACTCGCTGTGCCCGAGGATGTAGGCGATCTCATCGCGGTGGAGGCGAGCGTTCACCGGCACGGCGACGAGACCGGCGTGCCAGATCGCGAACAGGGCTTCGAGGTACTCGGGCCGGTTGCGCATGACGATCGCGACGCGCTGCCCGGGTGCCAGCCCGAACGCGTCGCGCAAGCCGGCTGCAGCTGCGGCGGTGCGCTCGGCGAACTCGCGCCACGTGGCGTGGACGTGCTCGCCGTTCGCCAACGCCGGTTCGTCGGGACGCAGACGACCGTGGCGTTGCACCCAGATGGCCGGGTTCATCGCAGCTGTTCCCCCTGCACGATCCGATGGTATGCCACCCCACCTACCATCGTGCGATGAGGCTGACCGACGGAGAAGCGCTGGCGCGGATGGCGGCGCACGATCACGCGATCCTGTGCACGACCCACGCCGAGCGAGGCGTCGATGCGGTGCCGGTTGCCTTCGTCGTCGACGATGACGGCTACGTCGGTGTGCCCGTCGATCAGGTCAAGCCGAAGGCCTCGTCTCGACTGCAACGTGAGCGCAACCTCGAGGCTGATGCGCGAGCGACGTTGCTGGTCGAGCACTGGGACCGCGACGACTGGTCGCGCCTGTGGTGGGTGCGCGCCGAGCTGCGCTGGCAAGGCGACGCGCACGAACGGGAGGCGGCGCTGTCCACCGGGCTCGCCGCCCGCTACCCGCAGTACCGCGATGAACCGTTCCATCGGGTGCTGGTCCTTCGCATCGTCGGCATCACCGGCTGGGCCGCCGCGGACTGAGGCGGTGCGCCTCGTGGCGGCAACGGTCGGGCGGCGATGATCGCGCGATGGAGCAGCAGATCGACCTCATCTCACCGGAGAGCTTCCGCGACGGCCACCCGTGGTCGCAGTACGCGTGGCTGCGGGCCAACGACCCGGTGCACCACCATCCGCAGCCCGGAACGTCCGGGTTCTGGGCGATCACCAAGTACGAGGACGTGCGCACGCTCAGTCGCCAGCCGCAGCGGTTCAGCTCGTTCGCCCGCGGGGTGATGGTGGGTGACCCGACGGAGGAGGAGCTGGCCCCGAGCCGGCAGATGATGCTGTTCATGGACCCGCCGCACCACGACCGGCTCAAGCTGCTGGTGTCGCGCGGGTTCACGCCGCGGAACTCGCAGCTGCTCGCCGACCGCATCGCCGCGCTGGCGCGTGAGATCGTCGACGCCGTCGCCGCGCGCGGCGAGTGCGACCTCGTCGCCGACGTTGCCGGTCGATTGCCTTCGGCGCTGATCGCCGAGCTGATGGGCATCCCTTCCGAGGACGGCGAGCGGCTCTACGAGCTGACCGAGATCATGCACACGACCGACGACAGCGTGCACCCGCCAGAGGCGCGGATGATGGCCGTGCTGGAGATGATCCAGTACGCCGCCGGCGTGGTCGAGGAGAAGCGTCGCTCACCGGGCAACGACATCGCCTCGACGCTCGTGCAGGCCGAGATCGATGGCGACCGGTTGACCGACGGGGAGCTGCAGTTCTTCTTCCTGCTGCTGATCAACGCCGGCGGCGACACGACGCGCAACCTCGTGGCCGCGGGCATGCAGCAGCTCTTCGATCACCCGGATGAGCGGGCCCGGCTGACGGCCGACCTCGACGGGCTGATGCCGACCGCGGTCGAGGAGATGCTGCGGTTCACCTCGCCGGTGGCCAACTTCCAGCGCACCGTGATGGAGGACACGACCATCCGCGGGGTGGACCTGAAGGCGGGGGAGCGGATCGTGCTGTTCTACGGGGCCGCGAACCGCGACGAGGACGTGTTCGACCAGCCGGATCGGTTCGACGTCGGGCGCAACCCGAACCCGCACCTCGCGTTCGGTGGCGGCGGGCCGCATCTGTGCCTGGGCATGCACGTCGCGCGCATCGAGATCGCGGCGATGTTCCGCGAGCTGCTCACCCGCCTGCCCGACATGCAGCCGGCAGGTCCGCCGGAGCTGCTCGCCTCCAGCTTCATCGCTGGTGTGAAGACCATGCCGGTGCGGTTCACCCCGGCCTGATCGCGAGCTCGTGATCACCTGCCGGCGAGGGTGACCGCCATGCCGATCGCTGCGGCGCCGAGCAGGGTGGCGACGACGCCTCGGCGCAGCGCGAACAGTGCGATGGCGGCGCCGGCGAGGACGGCGAACTGCCACGGCTCCTCCATCGATCGGGCCAGTGGGATCGACGAGCCGAGGATGGCGCCGATGGCTGCAGGACCGGCGCCGTGGAGGAAGTGCTGCGCGGTGCGGTTGGCGCGCAAGCGATCGAACCGGTCGGCTCCGACGAGGACGAACGCGAACGACGGCGAGAAGGCGACGGCTGCAGCGAGCAGACCGCCACCGATGCCGGCCGCTGCGTACCCGACGGCAGCCACCGTCTGGGTGACCGGCCCGGGCGTCACCTGGCCGAGCGCGACAGCGTTGAGGAACTGTGCGGCGGTCATCCAGTGGTGGAGATCCACCGCGTCCGCGCGCATCAGCGGGATGATCACGAACCCGCCGCCGTAGGCGAGCGCACCGACCTTGAAGGCAGTCCAGGTGACCGCGGCGATGCCCCCGGTGGCGACCACCGTGACAGGGGTGAACGAGAGCGCTCCGGCAACCCGTCCGTCGTGCGGGCTGGTCGAGCGCATGGCGATCTCGACGACTCCGCAGCCGAGCAGGACCAGCACCAGATAGGCGCCGACGGTTGCAGCGGCGATCACTCCGATGACGACGAAGCCGATCCAGCGCGTTCGAGAGCGCTCGGCCGATCGCCGCCACGATGACGGGATCAACTGTGCCCCGGCGTGGACGGCGACCGCGGCAACGGCGGCGCCGGCACCCGCGCCTGCGCCGGCGATCCACGCCGGCGGGGCGTCGCGCAGGAAGAGCGACGACAGGACGAGCACGATGGCCAGTCCGGGCAGGATGAATGCGAGTCCGCCGACGAGCGCGCCGGCGCGACCGCGCACGCGTGACGCGCAGTAGATCGCCAGCTGGGTCGATGCTGGGCCGGGCAGCAGGTTGCAGGCGACGACAGCATCCTCGAACTCGGTGGGCGACAGCCACCGTCGCCGGTTCACGCACAGCTCGCGCAGCATCACGATGTGGCTCGGTGGTCCTCCGAAACCCAGGCACCCGATGCGTCCCCACTCGGCCACGACGGTCCGCAGGCCGGCCGCGTGCTCAGCCTGGTCGTCCGTCACGACACGGGGCGGGCCGCCGGTTGGAAGAGCTCGATCGGGTTGCCCGACGGGTCGTCGAGCACGACCTGCTTGCCGCCGGGCCCGCTGATGATGTCACTGCGGAACGTGACACCGGCGGCTGCCAGCCCTTCGAACGTGCCGGCGATGTCGTCGACGATGAGGTGGATCCTGTTCCAACCGCCGGCCACCGGTTGGCGGCCGTCCGGCAGGGCGCGGGCACCGGAGCTGGACGGCCCGCTGAGCAGCAGACGCAAGCTGCCACGGCGGATGTCGGCGAACGCCGGTGCGAAGTCGTTGAGCACCGTGAAGCCCAGGTGCTCGGTGTAGAACGCGATGCAGGCGGCGACATCGTCGACGATGTAGCGGACGCTGGCGAGCTCGTGTTCGGACATGTCGGGCTTGGTCACGGTGTGGTCTCCTCGTGTTGTTCGTTGATGAGTGCGATCAGGAACCCGATGCGGATGTCGAGCTCCGCAGCGAGCGCCCGGAACACCGGGTAGGTGGCGCGGTCGTCGCCCGGCGCGCGGCTCGGGTCTTCGATGCTCCAGTGGATCGTTCGAGCTCGCGTCGGGAAGTCGGGGCAGGCCTCGCGGACCTTGTCGCACAGCGTGACGATGACGTCGAAGCGGTGCCCGTCGAACTGCGTCAACGGTTTCGAGGTCCAGTCGCTGATGTCGATGCCGCGCTCGGCGAGCACCCGGACCGCGTTCGGGTGGATCGGCTTCGGGTGGCTGCCGCCGCTGACGACCTCGATGGCGTCACCGGCGATGTGGTGCAGCAACGCCTCAGCGACCTGCGACCGCGAGCCGTTGCCGGTGCATGCGAACAGCACGCGCACTGGCCGACGACGGCGCACGGTCGGTGGGACCGCTTGCAGCGTGAGACCGGGGTGCAGCGACGTGCCGGTCGACGAGAGCGCGTCGCCGCACTGCTGCAGGTCGAGGGTGTAGTAGCTGGCCCGCCCGTCGTACGAACTGCGTCGCGACGAGACCAGGCCGCCGTCGCGCAGACGAGCGAGGTGATACGAGACCAGGGCTTGCGGCTGATCGAGCAGCTGCGTCAGCTCGTTGACGTGTCGGTCGCTGCGCGCCAGCTCGCTCAACAACGCCCAACGGATGGGGTGGCCGGCGAGCCCGATGAAGGGCGGCGCATGGTGATGGCCCGACGACATGTCGCCGACATTACATCAAATCAGTTTGATGTAAAAGAGGTTGCCGTCGTGCCACGCTCAGCGGCGCGAGGCGAAGTACTTCTTGTAGCCCTCGGCGATCTTGAGCAGCTCCGGGTCGGCATCGAACCGAGGCTGCATCTTCTTCCAGGCTTCCTCGCGCTTGGCCGGGATGTACTCCGTCGGCCAGTAGCCGTCGTGCGGGCGGTAGCCCTTCAGCACGTTGCGAGCCACCGTTGCCTTGTGCACCTCGTCGACGCCGTCGGCGATGCCCATCGTCGGCGCTGCCGCGTACATCGCCTGGATCGGGGTGAGGTCGGTGGTGCCCAACGAGCCGAGGATGTGCAGGGCGTTGAACGAGACCTCACGCAGCACCTTGGCCATCGTGTACTTCACCGCGGCGATGTCGGTGCGGGTCTCCTGCGTGCTCGTGTTGTCGATCTTCCAGGCGGTCTCGAGCACGAACAGTCGCAGCATGCGGATCGCTGCGTAGGAGTCAGCGATCTTCTCCTGCACCATCTGGTGCTCGCCGATGATCTTGCCGTGCGACTCGCGGCTCAGCGCCCGCTCGCACATCATGTCGAAGGCCAGCTTGCACTGGGCGATGGTGCGCATCGCGTGGTGGATGCGTCCGCCACCGAGCCGGCGCTGGGCGAGGATCTTGGCGCCGTCCTCCGGGCCGAGGAGGTGATCGAGCGGGACGCGCACGTCGCGGTAGATGATGTGGTTGTGGCTGCGCGGCTCCGGCTGGATCTCCACGCCGGGCGTGTCGCGGGGCACGACGAACATGCCGTTCGTGCACATCACGAAGAGGATGTCGGCGGCGCGTCCGGCAGACGTGAACCACTTCTCACCGTTGATGACCCACTCGTCGCCGTCGCGGGTGGCGAAGGTCTTGAACAGGTTCGGGTCCGAGCCACCCTGCGGCTCGGTCATCGAGTACGCCGAGAACATGTCCTGGTTGAGCATCGGCGTGAGCCAGCGCTCCTTCTGCTCCTCGGTCCCGTAGGCCGCGAGCATCTCCATGTTGCCGGTGTCCGGCGCAGCCGCTCCGAACATCTGCGGGGCAGAGCCGTAGCGACCGATCACCTCGTTCAGCAGACCGAGCTGCAGCTGGCCGTATCCCTGGCCGCCGAGCTCTTCGTCGAGGAAGATCGCCCACAGGCCCTGCGCCTTCACCTGATCCTGCAGCCCGCGGACGAGCGCCTTGATCTTCGGGTCCCTGGACCGCACCGCGTAGGGGAAGACGTAGTCGAGCGGCTCGACCTCTTCCTTGCAGAACTGCTCGACCCAGTCGAGCTTCTTCTGGAATTCAGGATCGGTGGAGAAGTCCCAGGCCATCGGTGCACACCTCGTGTCTTGATTCGGCTGTTCGTCGTTTCGGCCCTGAGGCTTAGCCGACGACGGGCCGCGGCAGTCAGTCGGACGGCTGCCGGCAGGCGGTCACGCGTCGGCTGTCGACTGGTCGGCGATGTAGATGGCGTTGCCGAAGACGTCGTCGAAACCCGCCCACCAGCCGCCGGGAATCGGAGCGGGCTGCAGCCAGAACCGCAGGGTGTCCGCTCGTTCGGCGTGCCACGCTCGAACGTCGTCGACGGCGATCACCGGCCCCGGCCGGAACGTGCCGTCCGGGTCGTGGTCGATCATCAGCTGAAGGTGGTCACCCGGCATCTTCAGGCTGACCGTGGTCTCGCCTTCGCGCCACGCTTCCGGCCAGCCGAGCGCGTCGCGGTAGAAGGCGAGGGCCGTGGACAGATCGGGGACCGGCAGGTACAGGAACTCGATGTTGCTCATCGATCGAACGTAATCCACTTACGGAAGAGCGTCAACCTGTTACGATCGAGTCGTGCCCGAGTGGATCCCGACCCGTTCGTCGGCAAAGGGACGTCTGGTGCTCACTGCACTCGAGCAGTTCGCCGCGGTCGGGTACGAGGACGTCGGCGTCGGTGATCTCTCGGTCGCCGCAGGGGTGACCACCGGGTCGCTGTACCACCACTTCGGCAGCAAGCTCGGTCTCTACGACGTTGTGCGCACCGACGTCGAACGGCGTGTGCTCGACCGGCTCGAAGGTGCCGTGGCGGCGCGTGTGGGCGACGTCCCCGGCGATGCAGCGAACGCCGCTCTGCTGGTCGCGTTCGACTTCCTCGTCGCCCAGCGCCTCACCCGGTTGCTCGCGTCGGCGCACCCGGACCGGCGAGATGACCCGATCGAGCGGTACATCGCCGGCGTCGCCGACCGTGGCGGGCTGCCGATCGGATCGATCCTCGTTGCCGCCTGGCGTGCAGCGCTCCAGGCAGTCGTCGACGGTGTGCCGACGGGCCGCGCACGCGCTGCGCTTGCAGCGATCCACCTCGCGCCACCTCGATCGACCAGACGGCGCGCGCTCGTCGGCCAGACCTAGGGGAAACCCCGTAGCGCCGGCGCCCCGCAGGAGGAAGACTTCCACGAATGGGCTTCTACCGCACTCGGGTGCTTCCTCGTCTGATGAACGCGGCCATGCGCTCCGACGAGAACGACGAGATCCGCTCACGCGTGTGTGCCGACCTCGAGGGAACCGTCGTCGAGATCGGCTTCGGCTCCGGACTGAACGTGCCGTACTACCCGGCGGGCGTGCGCACCGTCCACGCGGTCGAGCCGCTCGTCCGATCGATGGAGATCGCCGCCGACCGGATCGCCGCGGGCCACGCCGACGTGCGCCACACCGGGCTGACGGGGGAGCGCATCGACCTGCCGGACGCCTCGGCCGATGCGGTGCTGTCCACGTGGACGCTCTGCTCCATCCCCAACGTCGACGCCGCGCTCGCCGAGATCCGTCGTGTCCTCAAGCCCGGTGGCACGTTCCACTTCGTCGAGCACGGCATCTCGGATGATCCGAAGGTGGTCCGTTCCCAGCGTCGCCTCGAACCGGTGAGCAAGCGGCTGTTCGGCGGCTGCCACCTCACCCGCGACATCCCGGAGATCGTCACCCGCAACGGGTTCGCGATCGACACGATGACGACGTACCAGCACGCCAAGGAACCCAAGCCGTTCGGCTGGACGTTCGAAGGCTGCGCCACCGTCCGAGCGTGAGGAGTGGGGCAAGCCTCAGGCGCTCGAGGCCACCTCGTAGCGAGGCTGGACGCGCGACCGCTTCGCGGTAGCGGCGAGGGCCTTCGATCGCACGGCGCCGGCGATGCCTTCCGGGTTCTGGATGGCGGTGACGATCAGCAGCACGCCGCCGATCAACGCTTCCCACGTGCCGAGCGAGCCGACGACGCGACTCGTCGCGTAGAAGGCGACTCCGGACGCGGCGACGACGCCGGCGGTGACCGCGCCGCTCACGCTGGTGATGCCGCCGAGGTACGCCACGGCGAGGGCGGTCAGTGACGCCACCGTGCCGTACGAGACATCCGAGACGGTGCCGAACCGGTAGGCGATGAGGCACCCGCCGATGCCGGCGATGAACGACGAGACGGTGAACGCGAGCAGCTTGCCCGAGGCGACGCTGATGCCGATCGCGGTGGCGGCGCGTTCGTTCGAGCGGATCGCCAGCATCCGCCGGCCGGTGGCGCTGCGGCGGATGTTGGCGACCGCGACCGACAGCAGCAGGGCCACGACGACGAGGAAGATGCCGAAGATCGGACGCGACGACTTGCTGCCGAGCACGAGGCCGAGGTCCCACCCGCCGAGCTTCGGATGGGGGACCTTGGCCCCGCCGGTCGACACGTCGCCGACGTACGCCGGGTTCTTGAAGATGAACTCCGAGATCGCCACACCGCCCGCCAACGTGACGATGGCCAGGTTGGTGCCGCGGACGCGCAGCGCCGGCAGACCGACGACGACGCCGAAGACCGTTGCCCCTCCGGCGGCGAGCACGGGCGCGAGCGGGAACGGCACGTGCCACTGCATCGCCAGCTTCGACAGGGAGAACCCGGCGATGCCGGCGAAGGCCATCTGCGCCAGCGAGGTCTGGCCACCGAACCCGGTCAGCACCACGAGCGACAGGGCGAGCACGGCGGCGATGGTGGTGGTCATGATCGCACCGCGCCACAGCGGGCCGAGCAGCAGCAGACCGGCGATCGCGGCGACGGTCGGTACGAGCACCGTCGTCACCGTCACCTTGGCCGGTGGCACCGCCGGCAGCCGCCAGCCGTCGACTGCGCCGCGATCGGGCAGTCGCTCACCGAGGAGCACCATGGCCAAGATGATCACGACGAACGGCAGCCCCTCGCGTGCGCCGTACTTCGGGAACCAGGGGATGTCCGACTGCAGCTTGGTGAACGTCGACTGGACCATGCCGATGGCCAGTCCGGTGGCGACGGTCGGCCAGATGTGACGGAACTTGCCGATCAGCGCGGCGCCGAGCGCAGGCACGAGGAAGCCGAACGTGTAGACGCCCGAGCTGAGTTGGATCATCGGCGCGGCGAGGATGGCGATCAGGCCGGTGACGAGCGAGGCGACGACGAAGCTCAGGCCGGCCAGGCGCTCCGGCGAGAACCCGAGCAGCACGGCACCCTTCTCGTTCTCCGCCGCAGCTCGGGTGACGAGGCCGATGCGCGTGAAGCGCGACGTCGCCCACAGCGCGGCGCCGAGCACGATCACGATGAACGCCAACCACAGCCCGTCTCGCGGGATCGTGACGTTCTCGGCGAAGGTGACCGGCTCACGCGGCAGGATCGTGCCGACTCGCTGGGTCAGCGTGTCGGTGAAGCGCCGATCGACGAGCGAGGTGAAGACGATGACCAACCCGATGCTGGCGACCACCTTCGCCAGCGCCGGCGCCCGGCGCAGCGGCCGGAACACGAGCAGGTAGACCGCCAGACCGAGGAGTCCCGCGGTGAGCATCGCCAGCAGCAGCGCCCAGCGGAACCCGACGTCATGACCGAAGTGGTACCGACCCGGCAGGCCGGGGATCGGGAACGGGTACGCGCCGCGTCGCAGGTCGGCGTAGACGTAGGCGACCCACATCGCCATCGCCCCGGAGGCGAAGTTGACGACGCCCGAGCCCTGGTAGGTCAGCACCAGACCGAGCCCGAACGCAGCGATGATCGCGGCCGCGCCACTGCCGAGCAACAGGTAGTAGGCGTAGTCGGTCATCGGCGTTCGGGCTCGAGCCTGATGGGGGTCATCGCCGTGGCGTCACGGCAGGTAGTCCTTGGCCGAGACGGCATCGAGGCCCTCGATCGTCTGCACCGAACCGCCCGCCACGTACTCGGCGATCGGGAAGGTGAACGCGCAGATCGTCGGGTACTTCGCCGCGCTGCCGCATTCGATCGTCGACCCGCCCGGCCACTGCTGCAGGCCGGTCGACGAGCGGACGTACTCGTACAGCGACGCACCGGTGACCTCGTCGCCGTTGGCGGACATCATGTCCGCGTACTGGGCCAACGACATGATCTCGATCAACCCGAGCGAACCCAGGCCGAGCGCGGTGGAGTCCACGTCCTTCGGCTCGACGCCGAGCGTCGGGGCCACGATCTCCTGCAGGATCGCCAGCTGTGGCGTGTCCTCCTGGGTGCGAACGCCGACGAAGTTCCATCCGATCGCGTCGTCGCCGACCTCGTCGAGCACCTCGGCGCTGGAGCAGATCGCCGTGGTGATGACCGGGATCGTGATGCCCAAGGCGGCGCGACCGCGGATGGTGCCGATGCATCCGGCATCGGAGTAGAGCGAGACGAGCAGGTCGGGGTCGCGCCCTGCGGCCTCGCGCATCAGCCCCTGGTAGCCGGCATCAGTCTCGTTGTCGCCGCCCTTGACCGTGAAGTGCTCGATCCCGGCGAGGTCCAGCGAAGCGGCGAGCGACGCCTCGGTGCCGTTGGCGCCCGGGTTGTCGCTGCTGACGATGCCGACGCTCGTCGCCGAGAAGTGCTCCTTGGCCACCGCGGCCATGGCCGCCGCGACGGTGGCGTTGCCGCCCGTGAGGAACAGTGCGTTGGCGGTGTAGTCGCCGGGGAGGATCGGCAGCACACCGATCACCGGGATCTTCGCCGCGGTGTAGGTGGCGTAGTCGGGGAACAGGTCGAGGCCGAGCAGGACCAGCTCGACGTTCTTGCCCGCCAGCTCCTGGGCGCAGGCTTGCGATGTCTCCGGTGAGCCCTTCACCGTGCAGTTCTCGACCTTGATCGGGCGGCCACCCATGCCGCCGTGCTCGTTCAGGTAGTCCACCGCTGCCTCGATCGTCACCCGGATCTCCGGGAAGTCGAGGCCTGGTGTGCCTTCGGTGTTGACGAGGCCGACGACCATCTCCGGTCCCGTCGGCGGGCCGAGGTCGGGGAACGCCGCCGACGCGTCGACGACCGCCGGCGTCGTGTCCGGCGTCGTGCCCGTGTCGGGCGTGACCGAGCCGGGGGGCGCGGTGTCGCCCGTGGTCACCTCCGGCGCCGAGGTGCCACCGGGTGTGGTGGCCGCCGAGGTGCCGTCGTTCGCCGCGTCGCTGCTGCACGACGCGATCGCGAGCATCGACACCGACATCAGACCGACCCATCGCCAGCTCGCAGCGCGGGCGCGGCGCGACAGACGGTTCGTTGCAGCAGACATGGTTCCCCCCAAAGGATGTGATGCGCCGGGGTCACCCGGCGCCGGTGTTGATCAACGCAGGGCGTTGTCGGGCACCCAGCTGCCGTGCGCGCCGTAGGGCACACGACGAGGCAGGTGGACGATGGCGACGGGCGGCGCCGAGAAGTTCTGTGCGTCGAGGATCAGCAACCGCGACTCACCCGACCGCGTGTCGTGCGAGAGGCTGATCACCCAGCCTTCGTCCTCGCCGGCATCGGGCGAGGCAGGAGCGAACACCGGCTCGGCACCGCGCACGCCGTCTCCGAGCTGGTGCTCCCAGCACGTGCCGTCGCGCAGGTCGTACTTCCACAGCGCCGACCCGTACACGGGCTCTTCGCTGTTGCCCTCGCCGCCGAGCGCCATCAGGTAGCCGTAGCGCGCGTCGAGCCCGATCATCCGATCGTCGACCCGACCGAAGTCGCCGGGGCGATCGTCGATCTGCTCCTCGGTGACGGTTCCCTTGGCGAGGTCGATCGTCCAGCGCCACAGCCGGCCGACCTCCGCGTAGTCGTCGTTGCTGCTGCCGAACGCCTCGGGCTGACGTGAGACGTGCAGCACGATGCGGTCGCCGTCCTCGTGGGCGTTGACGGGGTGGAAGACGTAGCACGGCTCGATGTCGAACCAGCGAACGTCGGCGTTCGTGCCGTTGCGCGGCATCACGCCGAGGCGTGCGCCGGCGTCGCGGTTGAACAGGAACGGCATCCCGGTGGACAGCGCGCCGAGGTCGAAGCACACCGGGAGGTCCATGAAGATGACGTGGTTCTGGGTGACGTTGAAGTCGTGCATCATCACCATGTTCGGGATCTCGATGCCCTCGAGCTGCTGCAGCACGCCGTCGGCGCTGATGCGGATGTAGTGCAGGAACGGCGGCTCCGGGCTGAGGTAGCTGAACGCGATCAGCTCGCCGGTGATCGGGCAGACCTTGGGGTGCGCGGTCATCGAACAGGTCAGCGCGCCGCCGTAGTTCTGCACGCCGAGCGTGTTCAGTTCGTTGTCGATGCGCCACGGCCAGTGCCCCTCTTCGAGGCACAGGATCTCGCCGTTGTGCGGCAGCACGTGGGTGTTGCCGGTGCCGCGGGTGAGGTCGCCCATGCCGCCCATCGGGTCGCCGGTCGGGTCGGAGATGTTCGGCGTCTGCACGAAGCGGTTGCGGTACCACTCGGCCTTGCCGTTGGCGAGGCGGATGCCGTGCACCATGCCGTCGCCGAAGAACCAGTGCGCCGAATGGCCGGACGCCGGGTTCGGTCCGGTGCGCAGGTACACGCCCTGCAGCTCGGTGGGGATGCTGCCCTCGACGCGCAGCTTGGTCTCGGTGATCTCGTCGAGCACCGGCGCCCAGTTGTCGCGCAGGTGCCACTTCACGTCGGAATCGGAACGTCGGGTCGGGTTCTCCGTGGTCGTCATCGGTGGTTCCTCTCGTTGCGGTTCGGTAGGTGGTTCACGAGGCGACTTCGGGCGACCGTGCCCACATCAGGCTGGCGTCGAAGCTCAACGTGTAGTCGGGGACGAACTCGATGATCACCCGGTGCGGCGAGTCGAGGAAGCGCTGGAACGTCGTGGCAGCGACGTCGTCGTTCGGCCGCAGGGCGCGGGAGAACTCGGGGTAGAACCAGTCCTTCGTCTCGCGGTCGTCGTGCACGATGCACGAGCCCTTGTACGTGACGGTCTTGCCGCCACCCATCACCGAGCCGGTGCTGTTGATGCACAGCGAGGCCCGCGGGAACCGGCGGATCGCCGAGATGCGTGCGCGCCGCTCTGCTGCGGTGAGCCAGAAGGTGCCGTCCTTGGGCAGGTACGACATCACCACGCCGAACGCCTCGCCCGCTGCGTTCGTCCACATGAACACGCACTCGCGCTGCGTGGTGACCAGCCGCTGCTCGAGCTCGGGGGAGAGCGCGCACTCGGTGAGGTCCTCGTAGTCGTCGGCCATTGCCGGAAGGTAACACTCCCCGGCGGGAAAAGCTACCCCCGGTAAGTTACGACCGCGACGCCGGAGACGACCACCTCGGTGCCGCGCTCCAACCACACGTCGCACGTCGCCATCCCGCCGTCGTCGTGCTCGTCGACTGCCGTCACCCGACCCCCGCGGTGACCCGATCACCGTCGAGAACCGGTCGTCCGAACGAGACGGTGAGCCGTCGCACGCAGTCCGGCCCGGCCCAGGCCATGAGCATGTTGGCGACGTAGCCGAGGTTCAGCGGGCCCTGGTTGATCACCCGCCCTGGCAGTCCACGCGCGGTGTTCGCATCGCGGTCCCAGTGCACGGGGTACGGATCGCGCAGGATGGCGGCCATCGTCTTCATCCGCGCCGGGTCGACGCTGTCCATCGTCCACCCCGGGATCTCGTCACCGACGCGAACGATCACGACGTCCTCCGGAACAGCCACCGGTTCGTCACGCGAGCGACGAGGGTCGTCTCGTCGTGCAGCTCGATCCGGAACGCGAGGCGATCGACGACCGCACCCTCCGGCGAGGTGGTCCGCTCGGCGGCGACGATGCCGCCCTCCATCCGGTACTCGACGCCCTCGCGCAACGGCTGGAGGTACTCCCAGTCGTAGCCCTCCAGCCCGACCGAGCCGGCGCCGCTCGCCCGACCGAGGCGGAACAGCTCGGTGATCGACGTGCCGGCACCGAGGATCGGAACGTGGAAGAGGGCGATGGGGTGAACGAGGTCGTCGGCCATCGGATGTCGACCGGTGCAGTCGGTCAGCAGCCAGTTCTCCCAGTGTTCAATTCGGTACCACCCGCCATGGAATCGATGTCCGACGAGCGCGAGCAGCTCGGCCTCGTCCAACCACTTCGTGGAGCAGCCGGCGTCAGCCACCCGACAGGCCGCTCCAGAGCAGCTCGGCGAGGTGCTCGGACAGCTGCTCGGCGGTGCGCTCCGTCTGGCTCAGCCACCACAGCGACACCAGCTGCAACATGCCGATCACGGCGTACGCCCACGGCTCGGCCACGGCGGGGTCGAGGCCCTGCTTCTCGCGTCGTCTCGCCAGTTGCTCGGTCAGCGGGATGGTGGATCGCTCGGCGAGGTACAGCGTTCGCTTGGGCGTCTCGTCGGACGATCCAGCAGTGACGTAGAGGTAGAGCTCGCGGTGCGCCTCCACCGTCTCGAGGTTGGCGCGGATCAGTGCCGCCAGCATCGCCTTGCTCCACCGACGACCTTCGACGGCGGCGACCGCTGCTGCGGTGAGGCGGTCGGCCAGTCGCTCGGCGAGCGCGTTGGAGACCTCGGTGCGGCTGCCGACCCTCGCATACACGATCGGTTTCGTGACCCCGGCTTCGAGCGCGATGGTCTCGAGCGACACGCCTGACCCGTCGCGGCGGATCACGCGTTCGGCGGCGTCGAGGAGCAGATCCCGAGTGACGACGTGACGCCCGCCAGCGGGGCGCCCAGGGCGACGGCCGACGTGGATGGTCATCGGGCCAGTGTGCCTGTTCTTGCCGCCGGCCGAATCATGCGACAATACTTACTACAGGTAAGTACTTCACGGAACGGATCCGACCGATGACCGATCTCTCCCCAGCGCCGAGCAAATTGTTCGACCTCGACGGCCAGGTCGCCGTCATCACCGGCGGCGGCCGAGGCATCGGTGAGGGGATCGCCCGCACGTTGGCCTCGGCCGGAGCGAAGGTCGTCGTGGCCGCGCGTCGCGCCGCCGACGTCGACGACGTGGCGTCGCGGATCCGGGCAGCCGGAGGTGAAGCTCTCGGGGTCGTCACGGACGTCACCGACGACGAGGCCGTCGACCGCCTCGCCCGCACTGCCATCGATCACTTCGGACGGCTGACGATCTGGGTCAACAACGCCGGCGGCTCGCCGGCGAGGATGCCGATGACCGAGCTCAGTCGCCAGCAGTGGGACGACTGCGTGGCGCTCAACCAGACAGCGGTGTGGGTCGGCATCGTCACCGCGGCCCGGCACATGGAGACCGGTTCGATCATCAACATCTCGTCGGGTGCCGGCTTCGGTCCAGTGCCGGGAAGCGGTCACTACGGAGCGGCGAAGGCTGCCGTGAATTCGCTGACGATGACCGCTGCCGCGGAGCTCGCGCCGAGGATCCGCGTCAACGGCGTCGCCCCCGGCGCGGTCCCGACCGAGATCTTCCGCACGGCGCTGGGGATCGAGACCGACGACGACCTGGCCGCAGCGGAGGCCAAGTGGAACATCCCGCTGGGCCGGTTCGGCACCCCGCTCGACATGGGTGCCGCAGTCCTGTTCCTGTGCTCGGCGGCGGGCAGCTGGATCAGCGGCGAGACGCTGCGCGTCAACGGTGGTGCCCGGCCGCGATGATCGAGACGCGCACGACGTTCTGCCGGTTCTGCCACGCGGCGTGCCCGATCGACGTCGACGTCGAGACGGGCGACGGCACCGCACCGGAACGGGCCATCGCGGTGCGTGGCGTGCCCGACGATCCGCTGTTCGAGGGCTACACGTGCATCAAGGGACGGCAGCTCGCCGACCAGCACCACGCCCCGGACCGGCTGCGGGCGCCCCTGCGCCGCACCGCCGACGGCGCGTTCGAGACGACGACCTCCGCGGCCGCGCTCGACGACATCGCCGAACGGATCGGCGAGATCATCGACCGATGCGGGCCTCGGGCGGTCGCCAGCTACACCGGCACGGGAGCGTTCCAGAACTCGATCTCCATGCCAGCGGCGCTTGCGTTCCACGCCGGCATCGGGTCGCCGTCGTTCTACACGTCGATCACCATCGACCAGCCGGCCCACCTCACGGCGCGGTTGCGCATGGGCGCGTGGGATGCCGGGTGGCAGAACTTCCGCGATGCCGACGTCGTCATGGCGATCGGCTACAACCCGCTCGTGTCGTCGTACGCGCCGGCGGGTGGACTGCAGGGAACGAACCCCTTCGTCACCCTGCGCCGGGCGAAGGCGCGCGGCATGAAGCTGATCGTCATCGACCCGAGACGCAGCGAGCTGGCCGCCTCGGCCGACATCTGGCTGCCCGTCAAGCCCGGCGAGGACCCGACGTTGTTGGCCGGGTTGATCAACGTCATCCTCGGCGAAGGGTTGCACGACGCGGAGTTCTGCGACCGCTGGGTGGCGCAGCTCGACGACCTTCGTGGCGCGGTCGCGTCGTTCACGCCCGATGTGGTGGCCGCCCGCTGCGACGTGCCCGCCGCCGACGTCGTCGCCGCGGCGCGGCTGTTCGCGGCGGGGCCGCGCGGCACTGCCGGCACCGGCACCGGGCCGAACATGGCGCCGCACAGCACGCTGATGGAGCACCTCACGCTCACGCTGAACGTGATCTGCGGTCGGGTGAACCGCGAGGGCGAGCGGTTGGAGAGCGGCAGCTTCCTCAACCCGGGCGACACACGTCGCGCCCAGGTCGTTGCGCCGAGCGATCCGGCGCCGGGTGCTGCACATCGCGTGAAGGGGCTGCGCGGGCTGCCGGGCGAGATGCTCACCAACGTCCTCGCCGAGGAGATCCTCGAACCAGGCGAGGGCAGGGTGCGGTGCCTGATCGTGTGCGGCGGCAACCCGGTCGTCGCGTTCCCCGACCAGCTCAAGACGATCGAGGCGCTGCGCGACCTGGAGCTGCTGGTCGTGATCGACCATCGGCGCACGGCGACCGCCGAGCTCGCCGACTACGTCCTGCCGCCGCGTCTCGAGCTCGAGCGCGCCGACGTCCCGACGGTGATGGACCGCCGCTTCGCCGCGCCGTACGTCAGCTACACGCCTGCAGTCCTCGCCCCCGAAGGCGACCTGCTGTCGGAGTGGGAGGTGTTCGCCGGGATCGCCGCCCGACTCGGGACGCGCATGCCGATGCCGGGTGGCGACCTGCCCCTCGACGGCACCGCCGACGACGACGTGGTGCTCGACCTCGCCTACGCCACGGGTCGCATGCCGATGGCGCAGATCCGCGCCGATCGGGGCACCATCCGCGAGGACCTGGCCATCACCGTGCTGCCTGCCGAGCCCGATGCGGACGCCCGTTTCGCCGTCGCCCCCAACGAGGTCGTCGACGAGCTCCGGGTGGTCGCCGAGGAGCGCAGCGGCGCCGACGTCCTCGCCGGGTTCGACCCCGCCCTGTTCCCGTTCCGGCTGATCAGCAGGCGCCTGAAGCACGTGCTCAACTCGCTCGGCCGCGAACTGCCCGGCCTGGCGCGCGTCGGCACCACGAACGCGGCGTACATGCACCCCGACGACCTCGCCGCGATCGGCGTCCAGCCGGGAGATCTGGTCGAGATCACCTCGCCCACCGGCTCACTGATCGGTGTCGCCGAGGCGACGGAGACGGTCAAGCGCTCGGTGATCTCGATGGCCCACTCGTGGGGTGGCTCGACCACCGACGACGACGTTCGGCGGCAGGGCAGTCCGACCAACCGGCTGTGCACCGTCGACAGCGGCTACGACCCGATCAACGGCATGGCCGTGCAGAGCGCGATCCCGGTCCGCGTGCAGCGAGCGACGCGGTAGCGGCGATCGCCGCGACGGCGAGCTCGGCGCCGCCGGTGGCGATCTCGTTCGCCACCTGCCTGGCCCGCTCGGTCGCGTCGGATCGCATCACCGCGTTCACCGCGTCGACGAGCGCGTCCGCGTCGAGCTCGTTGGGTGCCAACACCCGACCGAGGCCGGCGCGCTCGATGGCTGCGGCCCCGGCGAACTGGTCGGTGGAGAACGGCAGCACGACCATCGGCACCCCGGCGGCGGCGGCCTCCGTGATGCTGCCGTTGCCGCCGTGCGTGACCAGCACATCGGTGTACCGCAACCATGCGACCTGCGGGACGTGGCGCTCGACGAGCGCACCCATCGGGATGCGGCCGAGCCGCTCGATCGGCGTGCTGCCGTGGGCGAGCACCATCCGCCATCCGGCACGGCGCGACGCCTCGACCGCGGTGCTCAGGACGTCGTCGCGTGCGCTGAGGAACGACCCGAGCGCGACGAGGACGCGCGGGCCGGACCCCGTCGGTCCGCGTGCTCCGGTGAGCTGCTCGTCGCGGGCCAATGATCCGATGAACACGTGGTCGGCCGGCAGCGGACGGCGTGGGTCGTGCAACGCTTCGGGGTACACGTAGATCGTCGGGTGACCGGGCTCTGCGGTCAGGTCGATGCCACGCCGAACGCCCGGAGCGCGGCGGCCGAGCAGCTCGTCGGCCGCCTCGCGCAGCTCGACGACCGAGGCGCGGCACTGATCGCGCAGCAGCTCGATCTCGCTCGCATCCGGTTGCATGACGGTCGGCCACTCGGGCGGCAGTCCGTAGACCTCGCCGGGCGCAGTGAGCGCGCTGGGATGGCCGAGGACCATGGTCGCCGGCTCGAGGCCCAGGGCGTGGAGCGCCAGCCGAGCGCCGAACGCGACGTGATCGACCACGATGCGATCCGGACGCACGTCGCGCACGATCTCGCGCAGGCGATCGAGCACGCGATCCGGCTCGTGCAGCAGGTCGTGGCGTCGGGCGTCCGCCTGGTAGCGCAGGGTCGCGATCGGGCCGGCGCGGGTGGCGTCGAAGAAGGCGCGCAGGTGGTCGTCCTCACCGGCGGGCTGCTGGTCGACCTCGATCACGCCGCCGTTGCTGCCCTTGCCGAGCCGCAGCGGCACCCAGGCCAACCCGGCGGACTCGACCATCGGTCGCGTCGACTCGCCCGTCGCCACGATCGCCTCGCCCTGCGTGCGCGTCCACGCCGCCGCCACCTGGATCATCGGCAGCGCATGCGATGCGTAGTCAGGGCAGACGACGAGCAGCCTCACGCGCGCACCACGCTGGGCACGAGCTGTTCGTACACCGCCACCAGCCGGCGCGCCATCGTGTCGACGCTCAGATCGGAGCGCACCATTGCCCTCGCCCGATCGGCGCGATCGCGGTCGGGGGCCCGATCGAGTGCTCGCCCGATCGCCTGGCCCAGCTGCTCCGGCGAGCGCGTCTCGCAGAGCACTCCGGTGTCACCGTCGGCGACGTACGAGGCGGGTCCACCTCGTCGGGGAGCGACGACCATCGCGCCGGCGGCCATCGCCTCGACGATGGCCAGGCCGAACTCCTCCTTGTCGCTGGCGCACACGTATGCCCCGCCGTTCGCGGCGGTGAACGCCATCAGGTCGTTGATGGTCGACGGCGGCAGGTGGCCGGTGAGCGTGACCAGCCCGGCGGGCGAGTCGCGTGCCGCGCGGCGGATGAGCTCGATGGTCGACTGCTCGTCGGCTGACGGCCGAACGATGTCGCCGCCGACGATGACGATGTTGACCCGTTCGACGAGGTCGGGATGCGCAGCGACGGCGTCGACGATCCGCTGCGGGCCCTTGGACGGGTGGAGCCGGCCGACGGTGAGCAACCACGGCAGGCGGCGTCGTGCAGCGGGCAGGGAGCCGAGGATCTGGCCGACCGCGGAGGAAGCGGTGCCGTCGAACAGGCGAGCGCGAGCCCGGTCGGACTCGCCGACGTCGACGCCCTCGGCGATCACGGTGGAACGGTTGGCCAGATCGGCCGCCTCGATGCCGACCAGCTCGACGAGCTCGCGTTCGATGGTCGGCCGGGGGAGCAGTGCAAGGTGATCGGCCTGCGCGGTCAACCGCTCGACCATGCGCGCCCGGAACCAGTACTGCGACGCGGCGTCCTCGACGGCGAACCGAGCCCGGTCGAGCTGGCCTGCGTCCTGCAGCGCGTCGATGACGATGTGCGGGTCGGGCGCAGCCGTGAACACCACGGCCTGGCCGAGACGGCGGGCGACGGCTGCGGCCGCCAGCGTGCCGACGTCGGCCATCCGCAGGTGCCACACGACACGACGTCCCGCCAACGCCTCGCCGATGGCGAGCAGCCGGCGCTCGATCTCCGTGCGGTGCACCCAGGCCTCTCGCCACGGGACCGCGGTGCCGTCGCCGAAGCGGATGCGCTCGACGCGATGGCCACGGGCCAGCTCCTCGGAGCGCGCATCGTTGCCGTTCCGGCGCGTCACGGTGATCACGTCGTCGACGCCGTCGGTCTGGGCGATGGACGTGCCGAGCGAGCGCAGCAGCGCGGCGATGCCGCCTGCGTCGCCGGCGCCCAGCGCCGAACCCGTGCGGTCGACGTGCGCGTGGAGGAACGGCTGGATGACGACGATGCCATCGCCGCCACCACGGAGGTGGTCGAGCCGATCCTCGGCGGTGTCCGGACGGTGGTTGGGCAGCGCCTGCAGCAGGCCGGCGAGCAGCTGTCGTCGAACCCGGTCGTCGAAGTCGACGTGGCCTGCGGCGCGCACGATCGCTTCGATCGTCGGCCGGGCGTCGAGGCGCGACCACTCGATCAGGGTGCGTTCGGCGAGCATCGCCGTGAACCCGCCGCCGAGCACCAGCTGCACGAGGGCAGCGATGGCTTCCGGCGACGAGGGTCGAGCCCCCAGTGCCCAGGCTGCGTGGGCCGCGAACGGCTCCTCGGTCTCGACGATCAGTTCGAGCAGGACGCGGTCCGCCATCGGGTCGGTCACCGAGCCGAGCGCGTGGATGGCAGCCAACGCAGACAGATCGTCGCCGTCGCGGACGGAGGCCTCGAGCCGTCGGGCATCGCGTCCGGCGTCGGTCGTGCGCGCCGCGGCGAACCGAAGTGCTTCCGCCTGCTGCAGCGCGACCGTCAGGCGCGGCTCGTCTGCCACGGCGCGCAGGGCGACCGCCACGTCGTCGACCGCGCCACGATCGTGTTCGTCGGCATCACTGATCTGCAACATCGTGACTCCGTACCCCGCTTCGATCGATCGCACGCATCCTGTTTGCCTCCTCTGTTCGGAGGCAGGACGCCGGCGGATCAGTTCGATCGTCCTTCGGCGTGCGCCAGATGTCACGTGGCCGGTTGGCTGGAGCCGTCCCATGGCGATGTGTCGCCGTTGTGCCACCATCACGGCGTGATCGTCGACAGCGCGTTGTACGTGGACGGGGTGCGCCGGCCCGGCAGGTTCGACACGACGGACTGGCGAACGACGTGCGGCGAGGGCGCGTTCAGCTGGACCGGCCTGTTCGAGCCGACGAAATCCGAGTTCGAGCAGGTGCGACAGCACATCGATCTCCACGACCTCGTGGTCGAAGACGCGCTGAACGCCCACCAGCGCCCGAAGCTCGAGCAGTACGACGACGCGTTGTTCGTGGTGCTGAAGACCGCCAAGTATCGGCAGGACGTCGAGGAGGTCGACTTCGGCGAGATCCAGGTGTTCGTCACGCCACATGCGGTGCTCCACGTGCGCCACAACGCGCCGTCACGCCTGACCGGGGTCCGGGCCGCACTGGAGAGCAGACCGGAGATCCTGCGTCACGGGACCGGTTCGGTGCTCCACGCCATCGTCGACCACGTCGTCGACGACTACGAGCCGGTCGTGGCCGAGATCGAGAAGGACGTCCGCGAGGTCGAGCGCGAGGTGTTCAATCGCCATGTCGGAGAGAACCCGGTGGAGCGCATCTACGGGTTGATGCGGTCGGTGCTGATGGTGCAGGAAGCGCTTGCGCCGCTGCTCGGCCCGCTCGATCTGCTGGCCAACCGGACGTACGCAGTGGTCGCCGGCGAGCTTCGGCAGTACTTCCGAGACGCTCACGATCACCTCGTGGCAGTCACCCAGCGCGTCGAGACGTTGCACGACCTGCTGTCCAACATCCTCGCTGCGAACCTGACGCGAGTGTCGATCCGGCAGAACGAGGACATGCGCAAGATCTCCTCGTGGGTGGCGATCGCAGCGGTCCCGACGATGATCGCCGGCATCTACGGGATGAACTTCGAGCACATGCCGGAGCTGAGATCGGCGTGGGGCTACCCGGTCGTCATGTCGATCATGGTCGGAGCGTGCCTGTGGTTGTACCGCAAGTTCAAGAGCTCCGGCTGGCTCTGAGGCCCTACGCCGGAAGCGAACCCGGCACGGTGCAGTCCGGGAAGTAGCGGTGGTGCCGCGCTCCGGTGACCTCGTAGATCGCCGTGCCGGTGCGACCGTCGTCGGTGCTGACGCGCATCTGGCTGAGGCCGCCACGGTGGAAGGGCTCGTACGGTCGGTCGAACGTGCCGTCGGCGGCAACGGTGATCTGCCGGCCACCGGCGAGCGTGAACAGGCACGAGCCGCGCAGGCCGGCCACCGGGTCGCCGTGCTCGCCGTAGATCGCGGGTTCGCCGTCGGCGCCGACCCACTCCAGGTCGTGCGAGAAGTCGATCAGCGCGACCGGATCGCCGCCGTCTGCGGGTGCCCAGCAGCCGTCGGTGTAGACCCGTGCGCCGTTCTCGTACTCCCAGTGCCACACGCCGAGGAAGCCGTCGTCGAACTGCAGTTGCAGCCAGATCCACAGCGGGCAGCGTCCGTGGTCACGGATGCCCCACGAGTGATCGCGTTGCCCGACCCATCCGTCGACCGAGTGCTCGATGCCGTCGACCGTGTAGGTGCCCTCGTACGTGCCGGACTGCAGGATGTGGCTCTGGTCCCACACCACCTCGTCGACCGTGCGCATCGTGCCGCGGCGCAGACCGTACGGCTGCGTCCGGGCGCGGAAGGTGAGGTCGAGGCCGATCGCCGCCTGGGTCGGGTCGGCGAACAGGAGCACCTCCTCCCACGGGCGGATCACCTCGATGCGCGCCCCACCGACGTCCGTGGTGTGCGGGTCGTCGCCCGTGGCGCGGCTGAGCACGCCGAGCACTGGCTTGCCGCCGATGCGGCCCATCTGGATCGAGTCCATGTGCTGACGAGCGGGGAACACGGCCATGGTGAAGAAGATCGAGTCGCCGAGCCCGTCGGGGCTGTGGATCTCGAAGAAGTAGCTCTCCCGCCAGTGCGCGCTGCGGGTCTCCACCTCCGGCAGCAGTTCGGGGATCTGGTGGACGAAGAGCTCGTCCATCGCCGTCGGCTTGGCCATCAGTTCGTCGCCTTCCGTCGCTTGCCGAGGAGGAGCCCGGTCAACCCGACGGTGGTGCCGAAGACCAGGTGTGCGGACGCATCCTTGGCGATCGTCGACGCGTCGTACTCGGTGATCCGCTTGTAGATGCCGAGCTTGGGCAGCACGGCGTAGCTCGTCGCGAACGCGGCGGCGCCGGCGAGGATGCCGGCCCGCACCGCGGGGACGCGCGCCGTGCGCAGCGCCGCTGCGGCCACACCCCAGCTGAGCCCCGTGGCCCAGTGCACGACGTTGTTGGTGGCCGAGACCGACGACGGCGGCAGGTCGATGCCGACGAGCCCGGCGATGTGCTTGCCGACCTTCGCCGGCGCGGGCGCGTCATCGAACGAGTCGACGCCGGCGTGGAGCTCCCATGCCGCGGGCGACGACGTGCCGCCCCCGGCGCGGTAGCGCGAGTACCACAGGGCGTCCATCGCAATCGTTCCTGCAGCGCCGGCGAGGAGCCCGCGAACGGTGAACCGCTTGAGGCTCGTGATCGGGTTCATGGCGCCTCCGCTGCCGGGGTGTACATCGACAGGATCATGTCGACCAGTGGTTGGGCTTCGAGCTTGGCGGGGTCGTAGCGCGGCGAGAACGTGCGCAGGTAGTGCCGCCAGCCGGTCTTCATCCATGGTGGGAGGTGCGGCCGGCGCGGCTGGCCGTGCGCGGCGAGCAGCACGCGCTGCAGACGGTCGATGTAACGACTGAAGTGGATCTGCGTCCTCAGCGAACCGAAGGCGCGGTACGGGTAGCTGCCGACGAGGTCGTGATACACGTCGAAGGCGACGGTGCGGTGCTCGAACTCCTCGGCGCCATGCCAGGCGAACAGCTGCTGCCACGGTCCGAAGCGCGGTGAGCCCTCGCCCTTCGCCGCTCGTTCGAACGAGGCGACCACCATCGCGCACGTCATCGCCTCGAAGCCCTCGGCGTAGACGGCGTTGAAGCGCGCCGACTTCTCGGCGTTGTAGCGGCGGTAGTCGCGCTCCAGGTCGTCCTCGATCGACTGCAGCTGCGCCGCGACTTCGGGACCGAGGCGGGACTTGATGATGCTGTTGATGCGTGAGTGGTTGCGGTGGTGCTGGGCTTCCTGGGCGATGAACAGGCGGACGTCCTCCGCAAGTGCCGGGTCGCTGATCCGCTCGCCGATCGAGCGGTAGACGCGGATCAGGTACGGCTCCAGGGTCGGCATGGTCAGCGAGAACGCCGCCAGCCAGGTCTCGGCGACGATGTCGTCGCCGGGGAACACGTCGTCGAGCTCGTCGGGGAAGTCGAACTTGACCTTGCGGACGAGGATGTCGGCCATGCCCGAGCGTACGTCGCTGCGCTACGTGGCGGCATCGGGATCGAAGACGCGACTGGCGAGGATGTCGACGTCCTCGATCACGCTGAGGTCGTCGACTGCGACGCTGCCCGTCGCGACGAGCCGACCGGCCTGGCGCAATCGGGCTCGATCGAGCGCGTTGCGAACGGATCGGGCGTTGGCGAACTGCGGCTGCGCCCGGCGACGTTCGACGTAGTCGGCCAGGGCGGCGCGCGCCGCGTCGGTCAGTGCGTAGTGCTGGCCGGCCAGCATCTGATCTGCGATCGCGACCAGCTGTTCGTCGGTGAAGTCGGGGAAGTCGATGTGGTGCCCGATGCGCGACCGGAAGCCGGGGTTGGCGCCGAAGAAGCGGTCGATCTGGTCGGCGTACCCGGCGACGATGACGACGAGGTCCTCGCGCCGCTCCTCCATCACCTGCAGCAGGATCTCGATCGCTTCGCGTCCGTAGTCGCGCTCGTTCTCCGGCCGGTGCAGCGCGTAGGCCTCGTCGATGAACAGCACGCCGCCGGTGGCCCGCTTCAGGGCGTCCTTCGTCTTCGGTGCGGTGTGCCCGATGAACTCGCCGACGAGGTCGTCGCGGGTGACGCTGACGACGCGGTCGGTGCGCAGGTAGCCGAGGCGGTGCAGCACGCCGGCCATCGCCAGCGCGACGGTGGTCTTGCCGGTTCCCGGGTTGCCGGTGAAGCTCATGTGCAGCGTCGGTGGCTGCGTGGTGAGGCCGAGCCGTCGACGGGCTCGATCGACGAGGAGCAACGAGGCGATCTCGTGGAGGCGTCGCTTGACCGGCTCGAGGCCGATCAACCGGCCGTCGAACTCGGCCAGGTGGGCGTCGATGCCGGTGGCCTCGCGCTCGGCGGCGAAGTCGATGACGTCGGACTCGGCGTGCTGGGTCATCTGTGCACGATGTCGTGCTCCCTGAGGGAAGTAAAGATGATTGATTTTCGGCTATCCGATAGGAAAGCTTCGTGAGTCAACTCAGGGTTGACGATACGTCGCCGTCAACGTATGGTTGACGCATGACGACGCCGACGCCGATCTCGAAGACCGTTCGCCTCGATGACCTGATCGAGGCGATCACCAAGGTGCACAGCGACCCGTTGGAGCAGCTGGCGTCGGCGTCGGTCGCCGCCGACCACCTCGGCGAGCTGTCGGATCACCTCGTCGGCCACTTCGTCGACCAGGCCCGGCGCTCGGGGGCGTCGTGGCGTGACATCGGCGCCAGCATGGGCGTCTCGAAGCAGGCGGTGCAGAAGCGCTTCGTCGCCAAGGACGTGGGCGACCTCGTCAGGCCCGACGCCTCGCAGGGCTTCAGCCGGTTCACGGTGCGAGCGAAGAACGTGGTCGTCGCGTCGCAGGAGGCGGCTCGTGCCGCGAGCAACGACGCCGTCGCGATGGTGCACCTCGTGCTCGGCCTGCTCACCGAGCCGGACGCGATCGCCGCGCGGGCGATCGTCGCTCGCGGGATCGCGCTCGACGACCTGCGCGCCGCGGCAACGGCTGCGGTGCCGCCGGCCGCTGCCGACGTGCCGGCGTTGATCCCGTTCGACGCGGACGCCAGGAAGTCGCTGGAGCTGACGCTCCGCGAGGCGCTGCGACTCGGCCACAACTACATCGGCACCGAGCACATCCTCCTGGCGATGCTGGAAGTGGAGGCGGGCGACGGGTTGCTGTCCGGCTTCGGCGTCGACAAGGCCGCGGTCGAAGCCCAGATCGCCATCGAGCTCGCCGCCAAGCTCGCCCAGCAGCCGTGACGAAGTTGGATGTCTGAGCGCGGCATATTCCTGCGCTCAGACATCCAGTTCGCCCGTGCACGGGCATCAGGGTGAGGATGCCGCATGACCTATGACGACATCGCCGCGCACTTCTTGGTGCCGGGTTCGGAACCGATCGCCGAACCGAACGTGCCGGGGACGGCGGCGCGCCGGTTGCGCGACGCGGTCGAGCCGATCGCCACGATCGGCTGGTGGTCGCGGGAGGCAGCGACGGGGGCGACATCGCTCGGGCTCGACTTCTTCGGCGGCTACGTCTGGGGCCGAGCCGCATCGCTCGGCGCCGATGTTGCGCCGTCGATCGTCGTGGCCGCGTTCGGCGCGTTCGAGCCGGCGTTGCTCACCGCGGTGCTGTCCGGCGCCCAGGCACTCGCGTCCCACGACGCGGTGCTCGCCGCTCGCGAGAGCGGTGCAACGTCAGGTCTCGCCGCAGCGACGGCGGGCGTCGCCGCAGCGACGATCGAGCTCCTCGGCACGCGGCTGATGGCTGCCCACTCGACGCTCGATGGCATGGGCCGGCCGTTGTTCAGCGCGCTGCGAGCGTTGCCGGTGCCGGACGATGCGCACGGTGTGGCGTGGCGTGCAGCCGAGCTCGTGCGCGAGCACCGCGGCGACGGGCACATCGCCGCGTGCGTCGCTGCCGGCCTCGGTCTTGCCGAGATGAACGTGCTCACCGAGCTGTGGCTCGGGTATGCGCCAGGCGAGTACTCGGCGAGCCGGGGCATGTCACCGGATCGCGTGGCCGCCGGCCTGGACTCGCTGCGCGATCGCGGCTGGGTCGATGCAGCCGGAGGGCTGTCTGCGGACGGGCAGTCGGCTCGCGACGGGATCGAGGCGGCGACGGACCGGTCGCAGGACGCACTCGTCGCCGCGCTGGGCGACGATCTCGAGGAGGTGATCGACGCGGCAGGCGTGATCAGCGCGGCGATCCTCACCGCACAGGCCGCCCCGGCCGACCCGCGCAAGCGAGCCGCCGGCTGACGAATCGAGTCAGGGGTGCACGGCGATGATGCGGCCCGCCTCGTGCTCGCTGATCCACAGCGTGCCGTCGGCGCGCGCCTGCACCGTGTGCGGGCCGTGCAGGCCGGACGCGATCGCGACCGGTTCGACCGGTGCGTCACCGATCGCCCAGTCGTCGATCGGCACGCGCATCAACTGCCCCGTCACGAACAGCGTGACGTAGGCGTTGGCGCCGATGACGGTGACGCCGGTCGGGGTCGCCGAGACGGGGAACAGCGACAGCGGGCCGACGACACCGGCGCACGCTTGGTCGCCGGGGCAGCGCGGCCACCCGAGATCGGTTGGACCGGTTGGCATGATCACGTTCACCTCTTCGACCGGGGCCTTGCTGATGTTGTCGCCGATGTCGGTCGTCACGAGCCGGCCGTCTGGCAGCACGGTGTGGGCGTAGGCGTTCTTGAGTCCGGTGGCGATGGGCGTCGAGGTCTCGTCGGTGGGGTCCAACGCCCAGAGCGTGCCGCTGCCGGGCGCCGGGTCGTCGCCGATCAGCGTGCCCGTGGTCTCGTAGAGGATCCGGCCGTCGGGCAGCTCCGTCAGCGTGCCCTCGCTTCGTCCGTTGAACGGGAGGTCGGTCAGGACGTCGTCGAGCGGACCGACCTCGTCCTCGGCGTGTGCCCATTTCGCGCGCGCCAGACCTCGGCGCTGCATCACCCACAGCACACCGTCCGCCCAGAGCACACCGGTCGGCTTGTCGAGCCCGGAGACGATGACGCGTCGTGCGTCGGTGGCCAGATCGACGGCGACGATCCGCCCGGTGTGCGCCTCCTCGTCGCCGGCGAGCTCGGCGATCACCAGCAAACCGTCCGGTCCGTCCGTGAACTGCGTCGGATGGTCGAGCCCGTCGATCACCACGTCATTCGTGTCGACCGTCGTGCTGCTCGGATCAGCATCGCCGCCACATGCCGACACGATGAGCGCCGCAGACAAGGCGACGCACCACCCGGTTCGGCCCATGCCGGCGAACGGTACGACACCGCGGCCACGGACGCACCGCCGGCGATCCGAGTTTCGACGATGTTCAGCTCCTGCGGTGGATCCGTTCGAGCGCATCGCGGTTGACGCGCACGAGCACCGCATACCACGGCTCGTCGCCGGCGGACGCGGGGTCCGCCGACGACGTCGACGTGGGTGCGACGGGTGCAGGGGGTGCGCCCGTCACGGTCACTCGCCGGTCGACGGGTCGATGACCGCGCCGACCTGGTGGATGGCGTCGGCCGGGAGGCCGGCGAGGCGAGCGTGCTCGCGGATCGCCTGCGGATCGTCGGCCATGTAGACGCAGAAGACCTTGTCGTCGGTGACGTAGCTCTGCTGCCACTTCACTCGCGGCGACATCGTCGCCAGGGCTTCGTTGGACACCTTCGAGGCGGCAGTCAACTCGGCGGCGGACAGCTGTCCTGCTCCGGGCATCGTGCGTTCGATGACGTACTTCGGCATGTTGTTTTCCTTGCTCCTGTTTGGTTTCGGCCCGATGGTTCGGACCTGTCATGTGACACGCTCAGTGTCCAGGGAGGCTGCGGGACTGCCAATGATCGAGACACCGGGAGACATGGCCGTGGCACCGGCAGCGTTGGTCGACGCGCTCGCGCGATTGCGCCTCGGTGGGGCGATCTTCTTCCGTGCCGAGTTCACCGAGAACTGGGCGTTCGACTCACCGCTCCGGGAGATGACCGGCGCCATCCACCCGGGGGCCGAGCGGGTGATCCTGTTCCACATCGTCGTGTCGGGCCGGTGCTGGGTGTCCGCCGACGACGGTGACCGCATCTGGGCCGACCGCGGTGACGTGATCGTGCTGCCGTACGGCGACGACTACGCGATGGGTGGCGAGCAGGAGGCCGATCGGGTGCCGCTGCTGTCGCTGCTCGCACGGCCACCGTGGGAGCGCATGCCGTTGCTGACGCTCGGCGCAGGCGGCGAGCGGACGGACGTCGTGTGCGGGTACCTGCACTCGGAGGACCCGTTGTTCGACCCGACGTTGCGGGCCTTCCCGCCCGTGTTCGTGGTCCGCCTGCCGGATGGCCCGGCGCGTCGGTGGGTCGAGTCGAGCATCGACTACGCGCTGGCCAGCACGTCGAACCTGTTGCCCGCCGAACCGATCTCGACACGGCTGCCCGAGCTGCTGCTGATCGAGGTGCTGCGCGTCCACCTCGCCACCGCGCCTGCCGCGGAGCACGGGTGGGTCGCCGCGCTGCACGACCCCGTGCTCGCTCCGGCGATGGCGCAGCTGCACGCAGCCCCGCATCGGAAGTGGACCGTGGCCGAGCTGGCTGCCAGCGCAGCGGTGTCGCGCTCGGTGCTCGACGAGCGGTTCCGCACCGTGCTCGGCCGCTCGCCGATCCGCTACCTCACCGAGTGGCGCATGCACCTCGCTGAGGACCTCCTCGCCACCACCGAGCTCGGTGTCGCCGCGGTTGCCCGGCGCGTCGGCTACGACTCGGAGGAGGCGTTCAGCCGCGCCTTCCGCCGCAGCCACGGATCGCCGCCCGGCGCATGGCGGAGCTCGCGTAGCGTCGTGGCATGACGATCGACGAGCTGCGCGAGTTCGTGCTGTCGTTCCCGGAGACCACCGAGGAGCCGCACTTCGACCGATCGTCGTTCCGGGTGAAGGGCAAGATCCTCATCACCGTGCCGCCGGACGGCTCGCACATCCACCTCCTCGTCGGCGCCGACGAGCTGCCGGCGTTGCTGGCGGAGGACCCGGCGGCGTTCGAGGAGATCCTCTGGGGCAAGCGGGTGATGCCGAACTGGGTGCGCGTGCACCTCGACGTCGCCGACGCCGACATCGTGCGCGAGCTCGTCGAGGACGCGTGGCGGATGAAGGCGCCGAAGCGAGTGCTCACCGCCTACGACGCTCATCGGTAGCGCCGGAGCATCGTCGACAGGCCGGCGGCGTCATCGTCGTTGCTGTGGCGTTCGACCGCCACCGCGAGCACGAGCAGCGCCGTGCCGCCAACGACCAGCCAGGCCCACCCGGGCAGCGAGGCGAGCTGCGATCCGGTGGCGGCGATCGTGGTGGCGATCAGCGATGCCGTCCCGATCACCAACGGAGCTGCGAGTCGGCGCCACCCGCCGACCGCGATGCAGGCGATGCCGACGACGAGGCCGATGATGCTGGCCCAGTCGGCACGACGCTCGACCTGTACGACGAGCAACCAACTGGTGAGCACCGCGAGCGCCGGTCCGTAGGCCAGCCACGTCGACACCGGGTTGAGCGTGTTCCAGCGACGGACGCCGGCGCCGATGATCAGCATCACCGCTGAGATCGCGAGCACGGCGAGGTCGGCCCTGCGGAAGTCGTAGCGGGCCAGGCCCGACAGCAGGGCGGCGTTCGTGCCGGAGGTGAACCACAGCGAGAACAACGATGCGCCGCCGGTGATCGCCGACCATCCGGCCAGCGGGCGGTTGCTGCGGGCCACTCCGTAGCCGAGGCCCTGCGCCGAGGCGACGAGCACGGAGAGCGAGATGAACGCCGGATGCGAGTCGGGGTGCACCGAGCAGGCGATGGCGAGCCCGGCGGCGGCGATCGCCCCCGAATCGAGGGCGGTGAACCGCGACGTCGTGAAGGCGATGCCGCTCAGCGCGATCGCGGCGGCGATCAGCGAGCCGGTGATGCCGGTCGGCGCGACGTGGTTGATCTGCAGGAGCACCGTGGCGGCGAGCACGACCTGCGCGCTCCACAGCGCGTGCACCGTGGCGCGTCGTGCCACGAGCACGGGGACGGCGCAGACGACGATGGCGACGACGTTCGACCAGTGACGACCGCCCATGTGGGTGGCGCTGACGCCGACGGCGGCGAGAGCGAGGGGAGCAGCGAACGCCGGGCGGCGGAGGACGCCGACCAGCCCGACGACGACACCGATAATCGTCGCCATCGCGACGGCCCACATCGGCGTGACGACACCGGCGGACAGCGCCGCGCCGGCGACCGCGAGCAGCATCGCCCGGTCCGACGTCGACGATCGCCGAGCGAGCACGAGCATGCTGAGCACGGCGCCGCACAGCACGAGAGCGAGGTCGATCGCTGCAGCCGTGGTCCAGTGGTCGATGCCGGAGAACTGTCCGCGATCGATCGCCCGCCGGAGCAGCGTCACTGCGAGCGCGACCCCTGAGGCGGCCGCCGCCGATTCGGCGGGCACCAACCGCGTTGTGGCGGACGCAGCGAGCACGGCAAGTCCGACGAGTGAGACGACGAGCGGCGATGCACCGAGCGACGACGCCAGGCAGACGATCAGGGCGACGGCGCCGATTGCGGCGAGCGACGAGGCGCCCGTTCGCCGAACGCTGATCGACGTCGTGGTGGCCAGGGTGAGAGCGATCGGGATGCTCCACCCGGCGAGGCTCACGGCCGGAGCGAAGGTGACACCGGCGAACGCCGCTGCGGCGATCACGGGGACGGTGCCGGACATGGCTGTGGCGACCCCGTTGCTGAGGTGCGACATCGACGTCGTCCACACGCTGTCGCTGCGCAGCCAGGTCGACAGTTCGGTCGCCAGCAGCGCGGCGGCGATCAGCGTTGCCCACGCGGGTGTCGATGCCTGCTCGACGGCCAGCCCGGCGACGACGTTCAACAGGAGGCTGGTCGACGACGCGATGACGAGCCCGACCGAGCGGCGACGGTGAGCGAGGACACCCAGCACCACACCGGCGAGTGCGCCGGCGATCGGAGCCGCCCAGATGAGGACGTGACCGGCCGCACCGATGCGAGTCATCGTGCCGTCGCCGACCTTGAAGGTGGTCAGGGTACCGAGCACCGGGCTGGCGCCGACGAGCACGGCGATGGTCGCCGCCTCCAGCTCTCGGCGAAGGAGCAACAGGGCGACGGCGACGATGCCGGCGATCACGGCGATGGGAGCCGAGGTCTGCCCGGCGAGCCCGACTGCGGCGACGACGGCGCTGCACGCGGTGATGACCGCCATGCGCGGCGCACGCCAGCGCCGCACGTTCACCTCGCTGACCGAGGCACCGAGCAGACCACCGATGAGCATCGACACCGGCCACGGGTTGCCGAGCGTGGCGCCGGCGGCGATGCCGACTGTGACGGCGATCCCTGGCACGAGGTGAGCGACCACGGTTGCCGTGGTGGGAGCCGTCGCGCGGATGCGTTCGGCGATCGCGACGATGGCGACGAACGCAGCGAGCAGCCCGCAGAACCGGACGGACTGCGGGATCAGGTTCCACTGGCTGGCGACCACGACGACCGCCGCGACGAGCAACAACCCGGAGCCCGTGATCGCCAGCCACGCGGCCGCCGGACGACTCGGTCGATGCGGTGGCGGTGGTGCAGGAGACGCGGGTGGTGTCGGCGGTGCGAAGGAAGTCGTGCTCATGCCGACGATCATCCGCGTCGAACGTCACCACCGAAATCCGGCGAACCCCCCAGAGCCCGCTGGGGGTCGGCGCGGCCCGATCCGCACGTTCCGGGCACACCCGGAATCGAACGTCACGTTCTGGGTGTGCCCAGTTCGTCGGGTCACTACGGTGACGCGATGACGGAGATGGGAACAGGTTGGCGGATGGTGGATGGGGTTGCGGCGGCTTGGTTCGACGCGGGATCGCTGACCGAGGGGGCTGCGCTGGCCCGGAGTGCTCTGGAGGTGTCGGCGGGGATCGCGGTCGATCTGCGCCCGACCGGTTTGCGCGTTCGGCTCGACGCAACCGAGCACGCCGACGCGGTGTCAGCCGCGGCGCGGGAAATCGGGCTGATCGCGAACCCTGCCGTGCTGCAGCAGCTGAGCATCGTGTTCGAGTCCACGAACCCGACGGGACTGAGCCAGTTCTGGCAGTCGGTGCTCGGCTCTGCGCCAGAGGAAGCCGTGCTGGTCGATCCGTTGCGCCGTGACCCGTCGGTGCGCATCCGGCAGTCGACCGAGCCGCGGCCGCTTCGCAACCGCGTCCACCTCGACGTCGTGCGGCCGGCAGCGACGGTCGAGCAGCTCGGTCTTGGTGACGGGTCCGGACCGTACGGGGTGTGCCACACCGACCCGGACGGCAATGAGGTCGACCTGGTGCCGGGCGACCCGCTCGGCGAGCACGCCGAGACGGCCGACTGGCACGCGGTGTTCAGCGCGATCGCCTGCTACCGAACCACCTCCCCGACGCAGCAGATCGAGCTGGCGGATGCGGTCGCAGCGCTGGCCGACGACGCGGGCTTCCCGCTGCTGATCGACCTGCGCCCCGGGTTCGTGATCGTCGACAGCGGGAAGGACCGGTGGGAGCGCGACGCCCACGGTCTCGAGCTCGACTTCACCGACCTCGCCGCACGCATCCAGACCGCGGCACGCGAGCTCGGGGCCGTTGCGGATCCGGCGTTGCCGCGCTTCGTCCAGCTCTTCCTCGACGCCGCCGATGTCGCCGCAGTCCGCGGGTTCTGGATGGCCGCGCTCGGGTACGTCGCTGACCGCCGCGACGGACTCACCGACATCCACGATCCACGCGAGCTGAGCCCGGTGCTCGTGTTCCAGGAGCTCGATGCGTCGGAGACGGAGCGGCGTCAGCAGCGCAACCGCATCCACGTCGAGCTCGCCGTGCCGTCGGACCTCGCGCTGCAGCGACTCGCCACTGCACTGGCGGCGGGTGGCGAGCTGCTCGACGAGTCACCTGGTCGTTGGCGGGTCGCCGACCCCGAGGGCAACGAACTGGTGATCACCGGCACGTGAGCCGAGGTGTGAGCTCGGGCGAACTGGCCAGCGCCAGAACGGGACGTCGGCGTCTGGCGCTTGTCGGTTCGACGGTCGGCGCTACGTCGAGCTGAGCGCGGTCAGTCGAGGCCGTGCTGGACGGCGTAGCGGACGAGGTCGGTGCGACGGGTGAGGTGCAGCTTGCCGAGGATGTTGCGCACGTGGTTCTCGACGGTCTTGGCGGAGATCGTCAGCTCGGTGGCGATCTCTCCGTAGCGGTGGCCACGGGCGACGAGTTGCAACACCTGTCGCTCGCGGTCCGACAGCGGGCTGCCCGTGATCGTGCTCGACAGTCGGCGGAACTCGCCGAGCACCAGCGCGGCGAGCGAGGGCGAGAACACCGGCTCGCCGGACGCCGCGGCGATCAGGGCGTTGCGCAGCTCGTCGACCGGCGTGGTCTTCAACAGGTACCCGGCGGCACCGGCGGCGACGGCGTCGAGCAGATCGCGCTCGGCTTCGCTGACGGTGAGGATGACGTGCGGGCAGATGGTCGCGCACGCCTGCACCACGGCAAGTCCGCCACCCCGTGGCATGTGCAGGTCGCACACCACGAGTGCCGGCTGCCGCGCGTTGATCACGTCGATCGCGCCCTCGGCGTCATCGGCCTCACCGACGACCTCGAAGCGCGGGCCGAGCTCCGATCGAACCCCGGACCGGACGAGCGCGTGGTCGTCGGCGAGCACGACGCGGATCGGTTCGCTCACGTCGCCTGCGGATCGCGCGTCCACAACTTCACCTCGGTCCCGTTCCCTGGCGCGCTGACGATCGATGCCGCGCCGCCCACATCGTGCATGCGGGCGATGATCGACTCGCGGATGCCGACGCCGAACGAGTCGCCCGTGGCATCGAACCCATGTCCGTCGTCGCGCACGCTGGCGAACACCTCGTCGGCGCTGAGCGTCTCCGCGAACACGACGACGCTGGTCGGCGCCCCGTGCTCCAGGGCGTTGGCGACGGACTCGCCGATCGCGCGAGCCAGCGCATCCTGCGTGCGGTGGGCGACGCGGCACCCGTCGTCGAGCACGTTGACCACGACTCGCAGCTCGGAGCCCGCGCTGGCGCGCTCGACGTGCGACTGGATGCGCGCTCGCAACGAGGTCTCGCCAGGATTGGTCGGATCGGCGAACAGGAAGGCGCGCAGGTCTCGATCGGCCTGTCGTGCGGTTGCCGCGAGCTCGGGGTCGGAGCTTCCGGCGCGTCGGTCGACGAGCGCGAGCGTCTGCAGCACGGTGTCGTGCAGCACGCGAGCCATCTCGTCGCGGGCCCGCCGGTGGCTGATCTCGTCCTCCGAGCGGCGCAGCAGCGTGATCAACCAACCGATGAGCGCCCCCATCGCGGCGTAGAAGAGCGCGGTCGCCAACGAGGCGACGAGGTGCCGCCGTCCGAAGTCGGAGAAGTCGTTCAACGCCGCCGACAGCAGTCGAGCGGGACCGAAGAGGAAGCCGACCGCCCCGGCGGCGAACGGGCCGGCGGCGATCGCGACGGACACGGCGGCGATCAACGGCCACTCGGTGGCCAGGTTCTGGCTGGTGGTGAAGACGTGGCCTCGTTCGAACACCCAGCCGTCGGCGACGGCGAGCACGAGCACGACGACCGTCTCGGACACCACCCACGAGGGTCGGCGCAGCCGATCCGGATCGGCACGGGCGAGCACGGTGGCGAGGGTGGCGACGGCGAGCATCAGCACGACCGCGCTCCAGGCGGCGAAGGGGTGGACGAGCGCCCGGCCGGAGAAGGCGACGACGGCCACCATCCACGCCCAGCACAGCCAACGGGCGATGGCCAGCACCCGTTGCAGCGTGTGCGCTGCGGCCGGGGCGGACGCCGCCAGTCCGTTCACCCGCGCGCCGGCCATCGGGGCATGGTAGGCCGCGCTCGACAGCTCGCCCCTGACGTTCGCCGATCGGTACGGTTGGCCGGGCGCGGTCGACGCGCGACGAGGACGAAGGAGCGAACGATGGGTCTGCCGAACGGTGTGCACCACCTGGCCATCTCGACCGCCGACATGAAGGGCCAGATCGAGTTCTTCTCCGACGTGCTCGGCGCCGAGCTCAAGGCGCTGTACTGGATGCACGGCGTGCCGAACACGTTCCACGGCTTCCTCAAGCTCGCCGACTCCAGCTACATCGCATTCGTGCAAGGTCCCGACAACGCGTCGATCGAGCCGATCATCGGCGTCTCCCACGCCGGCAGCTCTGCGGATCCGTCGGCGCCGGGCACGATGCAGCACGTCGCCTTCAACGTCGACACGCTCGACGAGCTGCTGGCCGTGCGCGACCGCATCCGCGATCGTGGCGTGAACGTGTTCGGGCCGCTCGATCACGGCATGTGCCAGTCGATCTACTTCGCCGGTCCCGAGAACCTCTCGCTGGAGATCGCCACCTCGGCGGCCGCGATCGACGAGCGTTCGTGGATCGATCCCGAGGTGGTCGGCCTGCTCGGCATCGACGCGGAGGAGCTCGATTCGTACACCGGGCCGGCCGAGTTCGAGTCGCAGGGTGGGGCGATCGTCAACCCACCGATCGACCCGTCGAAACCGCACCTGATGATGAACGAGAAGGTCTACCGGGCGATCATGTCGATGCCCGACGCCGCGGTGACGGCCCGCCTGTCGGTGCCCGAACCTCCCGTTCCGTACCCCGCTGTCGAGGTCAACGCCTGAGCGGATCGAACCCGCGCACGCGAGACTGAGGCGATGAGTGATCGAGCAGACCTCCTCGCTGCCACCGCGGCGCGAATTGCCGACTACCGCGACCGGGTCGACGAGCTCCCGGTGTTCCCGACCGTGTCGGTCGACGAGATGCGCACCCGGCTGGGCGTGCTCGACGACGATCCGCGTCCTGCTGCACAGGTGATCGACGAGCTGTCCGCAGCAGCGGACGGTGCCCTCGTCGGCGTTGCCGGCTCGCGGTACTTCGGCTTCGTCATCGGCGGCGCGCTGGACGCTGCGGTGGCCGCCGACCTCCTCGCCGTCGGATGGGATCAGAACGCCTACAACGCCACCAGCTCGCCGCTCGCTGCGGTCACCGAGGAGGTCGCCGGCGGCTGGCTGAAGGAGCTGCTGTGCGTGCCGGCGTCGGCATCGGTCGGCTTCGTCGTCGGCGGGCAAGGTGGCAACACGGTCTCGCTGGCCGCGGCCCGCCACCACGTCCTCGCCGCCGCCGGTTGGGACGTCGAGCAACGAGGGCTCGCCGGTTCGCCTCGCGTTCGCATCGTCGGCAACGGCGAGCGCCACGGCACGATCGATCGAGCGCTGCGACTGCTCGGTTTCGGCTCCGGGTCGTTGGAGCTCGTCGCCACGGGCTCACAGGGCGAGATCGACGTCGCCGATCTGGCACGAGTGCTCGACGGCGGTGAGCGTGGCCCGACGATCGTCATCCTCCAGGCCGGCAACGTGAACACCGGTGCGTTCGACGACTTCGAGGCCGCCATCGACGTCGCCAAGGCGCACGACGCCTGGGTGCACGTCGACGGCGCCTTCGGGTTGTGGGCTGGTGCCAGCGCGTCGTTGCGCCACCTCGTCGCCGGCATCGAGCGAGCGGACTCCTGGGGCACCGACGGCCACAAGTGGCTGAACGTGCCGTACGACTGCGGCTACGCGTTCTGCGCCGACCCCGATGCACACGCCGCGGCGATGTCGTACACCGGTGCCTACCTCACCGGTCAGAACGCCGGTGGGCTGCGTGCCCCCGGCGACTACGTGCTCGAGTCCTCACGACGTGCCCGCGGCTTCGCCACGTGGGCGGCACTGCGCGAGCTCGGACGAAGCGGTGTCGAGGCGATGATCGATCGCTGCTGCTCGCACGCACGACTGTTCGCCGAGCGACTCGGCTCCGTTGCCGGTGTGGAGATCGCCAACGACGTCGTGCTCAACCAGGTGCTGGTGCGCTTCGGTGACGACGATGCGGTGACCGATCGAGTCGTCGCCGCGGTGCAGGCGTCGGGGGAGTGCTGGATGGGCACCACCGTGTGGCACGGTCGCAAGCTGATGCGCATCTCGGTGTCCAGCTGGCGCACGACCGAGGCCGACGTCGAGCGGTCGGTGGCGGCGATCGTCGCCGCGTACGCCGCCGAGGCGGGTCGATGACGGGCCGCAGCGGTGACGGGTTCATGCGCTGCAGCGATGGGCACGTGCGTTGGGGTGTGTTCGGCGCTGCCGGGGTGCTGTTCGTCACCGAGGTCGCCCAGCAGCCGCACGTCATGCTCCAGCTGCGGTCGGGCTTCGCCCACGAGGGTGGCACATGGTCGGTTGCCGGCGGCGCGCTCGACTCCGACGAATCGCCGCTGGAAGGTGCGTTGCGCGAGGCGGGCGAGGAGGTCGGCCACGCCCCGGAGCCGTGGGAGCTGGTCGGTGAGCATCGCTTCGCGCCCGCCGACGACTGGGCGTACACGACGGTGGTGGTTGCCGTGCGCGAACCGTTCGGCTCCTCGCAGAACTTCGAGACCGACGCCGTGGAGTGGGTGGCCCTCGACGACGTGCACGCCCGCCCGCTGCACCCCGGTTTCGCCAGCGCGTGGCCGCACCTGCGGGTGATCATCGAGTCGCGCTCGACCGCGTCGTGAACGTGATCGCGCCGTGACGTTGCTCGCTGCGCTCGACGGTCGCTTTGGCGACGACGCGGACGCGGTGAGCGTCGCCGGCGAGGCGTGCTCGTGGGAGCAGCTGGCCGGTCGTGCCCGCGCCGTGGGGACACGGATCGGCGGTCATCGGGCGGTCGCGGTCTCGGCCACGTCATCGCTCGACACCGTGGTCGCCGTCGTGGCGGGACTGCTCGCCGGCGTGCCGGTGGTGCCGGTGCCGAGCGACGCCGGCCCGATCGAACGAGTGCACGTGCTGCGCGACAGCGGTGCGACGGCGATCCTCGGCGAGCCGGGGTGGGACGACACAGCGGTCGGTGACGCGGCACTGCCGCGCATCCCGATCGGCGAGGACACGTCGGACGTCGCGCTCTCCGAGCCGCCTCCCTCGGCTGCTGCGCTGATCGTCTACACCTCAGGGACCACCGGACTGCCGAAGGGCGCCGTGCTGTCGCGGCGGGCGATCGCCGCCGACCTCGACGGACTCGCCGACGCGTGGGCGTGGACGCCCGACGACCACCTCGTCCACGGCCTGCCGCTGTTCCACGTGCACGGGCTGGTGTTGGGTGTGCTCGGTGCGCTCCGCGTCGGCAGCCGGCTCACGCACACCGGTCGGCCCTCGCCGTCCACCTACGCCAAAGCACGCGGTTCGCTGTACTTCGGCGTACCCACCGTGTGGTCGCGAGTGTGCGCCGAACCCGACGCTGCTGCATCGCTGCGGACGGCACGCCTGCTCGTGTCGGGCAGCGCGCCGCTGCCGGTCTCGGTGTTCGAGCAGCTCGGCTCGCTGTGCGGTCACGCCCCGGTCGAGCGCTACGGGATGACCGAGACGCTGATCACGCTCAGCACCCGCGCCGACGGCGAGCGGCGTCCCGGCTGGGTCGGCCAGCCGATCCGCGGCGTCGAGACGCGCCTCGTCGATGAGCAGGGCAACGACGTCGTGCGCGATGGCGAGACGGTGGGCAACCTGCTCGTGCGCGGCGACACGTTGTTCGACGGCTACCTCTCCGGCGGCAAGCCCGGCGACCTCCGCGACGGATGGTTCGTCACCGGCGACTCGGCGGTCATCGATGGCGGCGGGTTCCACCGCATCGTCGGGCGCACGTCCATCGACATCATCAAGACCGGCGGCTACAAGGTCGGCGCCGGCGAGGTGGAGGCTGCGCTGCTCGACCACCCCGGCGTGCGCGAGGTCGCCGTCGTCGGACTTCCCGACGACGACCTCGGCCAGCGCGTCGTCGCCTTCGTCGTCGCTGACGACGTCGATGGCCAAGCGCTCGACGCGTTCGTCGCCGCCCGGCTGACCACGCACAAGCGCCCCCGCGACATCCGCTTCGTCGACGAGCTGCCGCGCAACGCCATGGGCAAGGTCCAGAAGACCAAGCTCACCTGAACTGAGATGGCGCGCCCGAGTACTGAACGCGCGGTGAGCGCGCGTCGGGTACTCGGGTCGGACGCGCCCGAGTACTGAACGCGCGGTGAGCGCGCGTCGGGTACTCGGGTCGGACGCGCCCGAGTACTGAACGCGCTGCGGTCGCCTGTGGGAGTGGGGGCTCGGAGGGTCGGTGAGCGCACGTTCGGGCCCCGGGTTCGAACGTGCGTCCGAACGAGCGGGGGTACGGTGCGTCATGCTTCCACTCGCACCGTTCGGCCGTACGGGCCACCAGTCCACCCGGGTGATCTTCGGCGCCGCTGCGCTCGGTGGGATGAGCCAATCTCGTGCGGACGCGACGCTCGAGTTGATCTCGTCGCGCGGGGTCAACCACATCGACACCGCCGCGTCGTACGGGGCGTCCGAGGACCGGCTGCAGCCGTGGCTGGCGACGCATCGCAACGACGTGTTCCTGGCGACGAAGACCGGCGAGCGCAGCGGTGGGGCAGCACGCGCCGAGCTGGAGCGCTCGCTGCAGCGCATGGACGTCGACCACGTCGACATGATCCAGCTGCACAACCTGGTCGAGCCCGACGAGTGGGAGACGGCGTTCGCACCCGATGGCGCGGTCGCCGCCCTGGCCACCGCGCGCGACGAGGGACTGGTGCGGTTCATCGGCGTCACCGGGCACGGCCTGCGCATCGCCGGGATGCACCTGCGCAGCCTGGCCGAGTTCGACTTCGACGCGGTGCTGCTGCCGTACAACTTCACCCTGATGCAGATCGACTCGTACCGAGCCGACGTGGAGGCGCTGCGCGAGACGTGTGCGGCGCGCAACGTGGCCGTGCAGACGATCAAGTCGATCGCCCGAGGCCGGTGGCCCGACGGTCCGTCCGGTCACTTCAGCTGGTACGAGCCGCTCACCGACGTCGACGTGATCGGCCGAGCGGTGCGCCACGTGCTGGCGCAGGACCAGCTGTTCCTCAACACCACCAGCGACGCCCGCCTGCTGCCGATCCTGCTCGACGCGGCTGCCGGCCGGCTCGACGCGCCGAGCGATGCCGAGCTCGCCGCCGACACGGAAGCGTTCGGCGTCACCGAGCTGTTCGACGGCGCCGAGCTCGAACGGATCTAACGACGGTCGGGTGCCAGCGGCGGCGCCTCGAGGGCGCAGTGGAACGCCGGCTCGCCCGGCTCGTCCGTTGCGTCCGCCGACGTCGAGGCGCGGATGAACGCGAACGACACCAACCCGCCGACACCGACCAGCAGCGCTCCGCCGCGCAGCGCGGTGTGGAAGCCGTCGACGAGCGCATCCGGCGCGACCTCGGCCCCGGCGGCGAAGCCGGCAACGATCGGCACGACCGCAACGGCGATGAGCCCACCCACGCGGGCGACCGCGTTGTTCACGCCGGAGGCGATCCCTGCGTGCTGCGCGTCGGCAGCGGCGAGCACGGCGGACGTGAGCGGCGCGACCGTGATCGCCAGGCCGGCACCGAAGAGCAGGATCCCGGGGAGCACGCCGCCGACGTAGCTGCGGCCCGGCTCGATCCGCGTCAGCAGCAGCATCGCCGCCGCGATCACCACGGGCCCGACGCTCATCTGCCAACGCGGCCCGATGCGTTGGGCCAGCGCGCCCGAGCGGGACGAGCAGACGAGCATGATCGCGGTGATCGGCACCGACGCGGCGCCGGCCTCCAGCGGCGAGTAGCCCATCGCCCGCTGCAGCGTCAGGCCGAGCATGAAGAAGACCATGGCGATGCCGGCGTAGACGAAGAACGTGGTGATGTTCGCCGCGCTGAACTGTCGTGAGCGGAAGATGCCGAGCGGCAGCATCGGATGCCCGCTGCGCATCTCGATGACGACGAACAACACGAGCGCGACGACGCCGGCGAGCCCGAGTCCCCACGAGCGCTCGATCAGCCCCCACGTCGTGCCGGCCAGGCCGAGCGCGCCGAGTGCAGCGCCGCTGACGTCCAGCGACCCGGTGGCCGATGCGTCGCGCGTCTCGGGCATGTGCACCCGGGCGATCCACACCACCAGCGCCGCGAGGGGCAGGTTGATGAGGAAGATCCACCGCCAGGACACGGCGTCGACGAGGTAGCCGCCGAGGAACGGGCCGATCGCGGTCGTCACGCCACCGAGGCCCGACCACGCGCCGATCGCCTTGGCGCGATCGTCGGGGTGGAAGCCGGCCTGGATGATCGCCAGGCTGCCCGGGGTCAGCAGTGCGCCGCCGACGCCCTGCAGCATGCGAGCCGCGACGAGCACGCCGATGTTCGGCGCGATGCCGCACAGCAGCGAGGCCACCGCGAACCAGACCACACCGATGGTGAACAGCGAGCGGCGGCCGAACCGATCGCCGAGGGCGCCACCCACCAGGATCAGCGCCGCCAACGTGAGCGTGTACCCGTTGATCACCCACTGCAGCCCGGCGAAGTCGGCGTCGAGGTCGTCGCCCAGGCGGGGGAGGGCGACGTTGACGACGGTCGCGTCGAGCGAAGCGATGCCGGAGCCGAGCACCGTGCCGACGAGCACCCACCGGCCCGCCGCTGTGTTGAGTCGTAGGTCCGCCACGCCAACGACCCTATTGGTCCCTGCCTTGTGGTCGACGGGTTCTCGCGGCTCCCGTACCATCCGTTGATGCACATCGTCATCGTCGGTGGTGGCATCGGGGGATGTGCTGCCGCGCTGTCGTTGCACGCCGCCGGCTTCCACGACGTCGAGGTCATCGAGGCCTCAGCCGTGCAGGCCGAGGTGGGCGACGCGTCGGATGTCGGCATCAACATCAGTCCGCACGCCGTTCGCGAACTCGCAGAGCTCGGCCTGGCAGCCCAACTCGATTCGCAGGCCGTGCGCATCGGCGAGCTCAGTCGCCACGATCGTCACGGCCGGCAGGTCGCGCTGGAGCCACTCGGATTGGCCGCCGGATACCGGTGGCCGCAGTACGCCGTGCAGCACACGGCGCTGGTGCACGTGCTCGTCGAGGCGGTCCTCGATCGGCTCGGGCCCGATCGCATGCAGTTCGGTCGCTTCCTCGACGCGGCCGCGATCGGAGCGGTCGATGCCGACGTCGTCGTCGCGTGCGACGGCATCGATTCGCTGGCCCGTGGAATGCTCCTGCCCGACGAGGGACCTCCCCTGTGGAGCGGCGTGACGATGTGGCGTGGCACGACGGAGATGCCGGCGTTGCTCGGCGGCAGGCGGATGGTCATGGTCGGTGAGCCGCGGCGACGCCTCGTCGCGCTTCCGATCCGCGACCTCGACGACGGTCGGCAGGTTGTCAGCTGGGTGGCAGAAGCGGAAGGCGACGAGCCGGTGTCGTACGTCGCCGACCTCCGCTTCGACTGGCTCGACGCCCCGGCGATGATCGACCGCGCGGGAGCAGTGGCGCGGACGCGCATGGTCGACCGAGAGCCGCTCGATCGTTGGCGTCTCGGCAATCGGACCTTGCTGGGCGATGCGGCGCACCCGATGTACCCCGTGGGGTGCAACGGCGCGTCACAGGCGATCGTGGACGCACGCGTGCTGGCACGCGAGCTCGCTCATCACGAGGATCCTGTGGCCGCGCTCGATGCCTACGAGACCGAGCGGTTGCCGGCGACGACCGCTGATGTGGTGGCCTCCCGTCGGGCGGCCACGCTGATGACGGATGTGGCGAGCGCCGACGAGGGCGCGCGAGACGCCGACGCATCGGCGCTGAACGAGCGCGCATCGTGGACGGTCGTCCGGCGCACCCGTCACTGACCCGGTCAGGTCATCTCGTCGACGACGGTGTTGCGCAACGTTCCGATGCCGTCGATGGTCACCTCGACGACATCGCCCGGCGCGAGGAACACCGGCGGAGTGCGAGCGAAGCCCACCCCGCCGGGCGTTCCCGTGGCGATGACGTCTCCTGGCTCGAGCTCGGTGAAGGCGGAGCAGTAGGCGATGAGATCGCCGATCGTGTGGATCAGCTGCGACGTCGACGCGGACTGCATCTGCACGCCGTTCACGGTCGTGGTCAGGCGAAGGTCTCCCGCATCGCCCAGTTCGTCCACGCCGACGATCCACGGTCCGAACGATCCGCTGCGGTCGAAGTTCTTGCCGGGCCCGAACTGTGAGCTGTGCCGCTGCCAGTCGCGCACCGTGCCATCCATCAGGCACGAGTAGCCGGCGATCACGCCGACGGCGTCCGCAACGGCAACGTGCCGCGCCCGGCGGCCGATGATGACCGCCAGCTCGCCTTCGAAGTCGAACGACGTGCTCACCGACGGCCGGATGATCGGCTGATCGTGAGCGACCAGCGTGGATGCGAACCGCGTGAACACGACCGGGAAGCCGCGCTCGGCCGGCCGGTCGCTCTCCGCCGCGTGCTCGGCGTAGTTCACGCCGATGCACAGGATCCGTGACGGGCGTGGGATCGGTGGCTCGAGCCGCAAGGTGCTCAGCAGGTGACGAGCGCCGCCGGAGGCAGCGCTCTCCACCTCTTCGCGCAGATCCAGTGACACCATCGCGCTTGGTTCGGCGAGGCGGTGTGAGACGTCGACCAGTTCGTCGCCTTCGATGACGCCGAACACCTGGGCGCCGTCGGTGGTCCGTGCCGTGGCGAATCGCATCCGTGAACCCTATTCGTGGAGGTGCACTCGTTCGCCCTGTGGGCCGAGGAGGGCGATGGCTTCGACGGGCGTGTCGATGGCGCCGAACCAGTGGGGGAGGAGCGTGCTGAACTCGACGGCCTCGCCCGGCTCGATGGTCAGGTCCTCCTCGCCGAGCAACAGGCGCATCCGCCCACTGAGCACGTACAGCCAGTCGTGACCGTCGTGCGTGCGCAGCGTTCGCGGCGGTTTGTTCCGCTTGGCGCTGATGCGGAACTTGTAGGCGTGCAGACCGCCTGCGGGTCCGCGGTTCGTCAGCGGCCACATCGTCAGCCCGTCCACCGTGCGCGGCTTGGTGCGGATGCGCGGGTCGAACGTCGGCACGTCGCTCAGCAGGTCGTCGGTGCTGACGCCGAGCGCTCGCGCCAGCGCGGGGATGTGGTCGAGCGCGAGTCGCCGCTTGCCGGACTCGAGCCGGCTGAGCGTGGAGATGTCGATGTTGGCCCGCTCGCTGACGTGCTGCAGGGTCAGCCCCTGCTCGGTGCGCAGCTGTCGCAGCCGCCGCCGCACACGTGCGTCGATCGAGTCGTCCGGTACCTCGTTTGCCTGCATGGCAAGTGATGTTGCCACGCACGCGACGCACTGGCACGATCGAGTCCATGGACACCGCACACGATTCCGAATGGGACTGCATCATCGTCGGAGGTGGCGCCGCCGGGCTGAGCGCCGCACTCGTGCTCGGCCGCGCCCGCCAGCGAACCCTGCTCGTCGACGCCGGGCAGCAGAGCAACAACGCTGCGCGTGGCATCGGAGGTCTGCTCGGCCACGACGGCCGTCCGCCTGCCGAGCTCTACGCCACCGCTCGCGCCGAGATCGCCGCGTACCCATCGGTCGAGCTCCGTCGAGACGAGGTCATCGCTACCGATCGTGACGGCGACCGGTTCCGTCTCGAGCTCGCCGGCAGTGGCGGGTCGGGCAGCGGCGTCGAGATCGCTCGGCGCGTGCTGCTGGCCGGCGGCATGGACTACCGCCCACCCTCGGTGCCGGGCATCGAGCAGCGCTGGGGTCGCTCGGTGTTCCACTGCCCGTTCTGCCACGGCTGGGAGGTGCGCGATCAAGCGCTCGGCGTGCTGGATCGCGGCGCCTCCGGCGTGCACCGGGCGATGCTCCTGCGGGTGTGGAGCGATGACGTGACGTTGCTGACGAACGGGCCGTCCGAGCTCGACGACGAGCAGGCGGCACAGCTCCGTGCGGCCGGCATCGCCGTCGACGAGCGCGAGGTGGCCGAGCTGGTCGGGCCCGGCAGCGAGCTCACCGCGGTGCGTTTCGCCGACTGGTCGGAGCGGCGCCTCGGCGGGTTGCTCGTGCCGGTGGTGCTGCACCAGCGATCGCGGATCGCCGAGCAGCTCGGCGTCGAGCTCGCCCCGGAAGGCATGCTCGCCTTCGACGCGGTCGCCGTCGATGCGATGTACGCCACCTCGGTCCCGGGTGTGTTCGCTGCCGGGGACGCCACGGTGTCGATGCCGTCGGTCGCCAACGCGATCGCCGCCGGCTCGACGGCGGCGGCGATGGTGGTGCGCAGCATCGCCGAGCAGGCGATGCTCGTCGCCCACTGAACGGCGCGCCGGGCTCAGCTCGGCAGTGCGGCGACGCGACGTTCGATCAGCGTCCGCCACTGCAGTGACGCGGCGACTGCGGCAGCCTCGTCGCCGGCTGTCGTCGCCGCGTCCACGTCGGCGAGTGCGGGATCGGTCGAGGTGCCGGCACCGAGCGCGTCGTCCAGTTCGCCGGCAGGACCGGTGATCGCTGCGGTCTCGGAGCCGAGGAGGTGCAGCAGCAGGACGTCGTCGCTGGAGCGGCCGGCCAACGAGCACAGCAACGTGTGCGGATCGTCGGTCGCGCCGGGGAACGCGTCGGGCTGCTGCGCGGCGAACGCTCCGCTCAACGCGCCGGCGATGTCGATCAGGTAGGTGTTGTCGTCCAGGGCCACGCGAGCTGCGCCTTCGCGATCGCCGGCCGCGAGCAGGTCGACCTGTTCCATCATGTGCGCCACGTGGTTGGTCAGCAGGTCGGTCGCCACGTCGACCGGCACGGCGCCGCCGGTTGCGGTGGACAGCAGGCTGCCGGCGTCGTGGGCGTAGTCGTCGAGCGCGTCCCGGGCGGTTTGCTGATCGCCGCTGTCGTGACGGCGCACGGCATCGGCGTAGTCGATCAGGAACTGCGTGTGCTGCGCCCACTGCTGGTAGAACGCGCGGGCGCCGTCGGGTCCGTAGACCAGACCGATCGCGCCGGTGATGTCGTCGGTGTTCGAGGCCAACGCCTGGATCCACGCGTCGCCGCCGGCGTCGCCGCGTTCAGCGGCCTGCATCGCCTGCACGAGGGTGATGCCGTGCCAGCCGAACAGTCGCTCCACGGTCAACCGCAACTGGTTGGCCGGCAGCACGTCGGTGCGCGCCGAATCGGGTACGGCGATGTCCGCCGCCGGATCGTGGGTCAGGTCGTAGACGCGGGGCACGGCGAGGGCGACCGTGTCGTCGGACCCGCCGCACGCGCTCGTCGCACACAGCACCGTCGTCGCCAGCAGCGCCCCGATGCGTCGTCGCCTGTTCATCGCGTCACCGTCACATCCTGCGAGAGCCCGAACAGCGAGTCGGGGTCGTCGAGCCCGCGATGCAGGTCGAGCCAGATCTCGAACGTCGCCGCCTCAGCCGGCCGGGCGACGTGGTACCCCTGCACGATCTCGACGCCCAACGTGCCGAGCCGCTCGATGGTCGCCGCGTCCTCGACGCCTTCGGCGACGATCTTCATCCCGAACGAACGACCGAGGTCGGTGGTGAACCTGACCACCGCTTGATCGTGGGCGCTCGTGCACACGTCGGCGACGAACGACCGATCGATCTTGAGCACGTCGACGGGGAACGACGTGAGGTAGGCGAGCGACGCGTACCCGGTGCCGAAGTCGTCGATGGCGATGCTCACCCCGACCTCGTCGTGGAGGCGTCGCAGGTTCGCGGCCAGCCGTTCCGGTTGATCGACCAACGAGCTCTCGGTGAGCTCGATCTCCAGCAGGTGCGGCGGCAGGTTGCGCCGGCCGAGCTCGCTGGCGATGAGCGTGACGATCGCCGGGTCGACCGCCAGGCGCGTGGAGAGGTTCACCGCGACGGACAGATCGAGGCCGCGGTCGCGCCAGGCCGCCGCCTGATCGAGCGCCATTCGCAGCACGGTCGTCGTGAGCGGCCGGATCAGTTCGGTGTGCTCGATCACCGGGAGGAACTCGCCCGGGGGCACCACGCCACGAGTCGGGTGACGCCAGCGGACCAGCGCCTCGACGCCGTGCACCGATCGGTCGTCGATGCGCATCTTCGGCTGGTAGACGAGGAACAGCTGGCCGTCGTCGATCGCGCCGCGCAGCTCGGCAGCGAGCGCCAGCCGTTCGGGGGTGTGGTGGTCGATCTCCGACGAGTACATCGCCGTGCGCCGTCTGCTGCGCTTGGCGTGGTACATCGCCACGTCGGCGCGACGCAGGAGCGCGTCCGCGGTCGATCCGTCTCGCGGTGATGCCGCTCCGCCGACGCTGCCCGACAGGTCGAGCGTGATCCCGGCGACGGTGATCGGCTTGGCCACCTGTTCGGCGATCAGCCCGAGCAGACCGCTGCTCGCCTCGCCGACGCACGCGGCGACGGCGAACTCGTCGCCGCCGAGCCGGGCGACGATCGCCGACGGGCCGAGCGAGTCGCGCAACGACTGGCCGATGGCGATGAGCACGGTGTCGCCGAGGTCGTGGCCGAGCGTGTCGTTGACCTCTTGGAAGCGGTCGATGTCGACCAGCGCGATGGTCACCGGCCGCTCATCGGCAGCCGCCTCGCGCAGCATGGCGTCGGCATGGCGGACGAAGCTGATCCGGTTGTCGAGCCCGGTGAGCAGATCGGTGGTGGCGAGTCGTTCGTTCTCCGTCGACTGCCGGCGCAGCAGGCGCGAGGCGCCGGCGACCAAGCGGAACAGGGCGAGGTAGAGGATCAGCGTGCCGATGGCGATCGCCGCGTAGAGCTGACGCGTGTCCGACGCGATCTGGGCGGCGATCGGCTTGTACGGGAGGTAGACCTCGAACGAGCCGATCACCTTGCCGGTCGCATCGGAGGTGAACTTCCCCGCCGCGTCGACGCGCAGCGGCACGTAGACGGCGAGCAGCTGCCCGAAGTCGCGCTCCTCGAGCTCCTCGGCACCCGACAGGTCGGTGACCTCGGAGACGCGTTCGCCGTCGAACGACCGGCGCAGTGGATCGTCCGCTGGGAACCAACGACCGATGAGCGTCGGGTTGTCCGAGAACACGATCCAGTGCTGCAGGTTCCAGATCTTGAAGCGCACGACACCGCTGGACGAGACCGATGCACCGAGCTTCGACTGCAGCTCGGCGACGCGGGCGGGGTCGAGCGGCACGAAGTCGCGAGTGAGGTCGTCGGGAGTGATCAGCGGAGTGATGCCCACGCGGGCGGACACCTCGGCCAGTCGGACGGCGTCGTCGAGGGCGCGCTGGTGCACGGCCTCCTGCATCCGGTAGGCCAGGGTGAGGCCCAGTCCGGTGATCAGCACGAGGCTGATCAGGCCGAACTTGGCGACCAGTCCCAGTCGCGGCGGCCTGGTCGTGGGGCGCGCAACTGGGGTCGCCGCGCGTCGTGGCCAGAGCTTCACGCCGTACGTATCGGCACGAAACCTTCAAATCCGCATCAATTCCTTGATGAATGCGGGCGCTGGGGGCGTTGGAGACCCGGGGTCGATCCAGGTCGGGCCGGTAACGTCACGGACGTGGTGACCAGCACGATCCCGACCGGGCGCGTCGACGTGGCGGTCATCGGTGGGGGCATCGTCGGCCTGGCCAGCGCCCTGGCCATCGGCGAGCGCCACCCGGGTGCGTCGATCGTCGTGCTCGAGAAGGAGCACGATCTGGCCCACCACCAGACCGGCAACAACTCCGGCGTGCTCCATTCGGGGATCTACTACCAACCGGGCAGCCTCAAGGCGACGATGTGCCGCGACGGCAACGCAGCGCTCCAGCGGTTCTGCGACGAGCACGGCATCCGCTACGAGATCTGCGGCAAGTTGATCGTCGCCACGAACGAGAGCGAGCTGCCCAAGCTGGCGTCGCTCGAGGAGCGGGCGAATGCCCACGGGCTGGCCGTCGAGCGCCTCGGACCCGACGGGTTGCGCGACCACGAGCCGCACGTGGTCGGCGTCGCCGGGCTGTTCCTGCCGAGCACCGGCATCACCGACTACGTCGCCATCTCGGCCAAGTACGCCGAGCTCGTCGCCGGTCGCGGTGGTGAGGTCATCACCGGCGTGCGCGTGACGGGCATCCGCCGCGACGCCAACGATCACGTGGTGACCACCGACTCCGGCGACGTGCGCGCCGGGTTCGTCGTCAACTGCGCCGGTCTGCACAGCGACCGCGTCGCCCGTCTGGCGGGGAAGGACCCGGGCGCGCGCATCGTGCCGTTCCGCGGCGAGTACTACGAGCTCGCTCCCTCGGCGCGAGGCCTCGTGCGCGGGTTGATCTATCCGGTGCCGGATCCGAGCTTCCCGTTCCTCGGCGTGCACTTCACGCGGATGATCAACGGCGAGGTGCACGCCGGCCCGAACGCGGTGCTCGCGCTGGCTCGTGAGGGCTACCGCTGGCGCGACGTGAACGGACGCGACACGTTCGAGACGCTGCGCTACCGCGGCTTCCACAAGCTGGCCCGCAAGCACTTCGGGGCGGGGATGCGCGAGGTGGCCCGCAGCTTGAGCAAGCACCTCTTCCTACGCAGCCTGCAGACGCTGGTGCCCGACGTGCGCCGCGGCGACCTCGTGCCCACGCACGCCGGCGTGCGCGCTCAGGCGTTGAAGCCCGATGGCGGGTTGGTCGACGACTTCCTGATCATCGACGGCGACCGCTCCCTGCACGTCTGCAACGCACCGTCACCGGCGGCGACGTCGTCGTTGGAGATCGGGCGATCGATCGCGTCGCGGGTGTCGCTCGCCGCCTGATCAGGCCAGGAAGCGGACGATCGCCGTGGCGAACTCCGGCGTGGCGACTGCGCCGAGGTGGTCGCCGGGGACGATCTCCAGTCGCGCGCCGTTGACGGCTGCGGCGAGCACCTCTGGACGAACGGCAAGCGGATCGTCGGCGCCGACGAGCACGAGTGCGCGTGCAGTGATCTGCTGGGTGGGGATCGAGTTGCGGTGTGCGGACTCGGCCTGCGCGGCCAACGCCAGCAGGTCGGCGCCCTGGGACTCGGCGAAGCGACGGAACTGGCGCACGACCGGGTTGTCGATCGATGCGCCGTCCTCGGCCCGGAGCCCAGCAGCGAGTGCCGCGGTGTCCAGCCGGCGCCGGTCGACGCCGCCGACCTCGATGACGCCGGCGCCGATGCCGCCGATCACCAGCCGGCGGATGCGCCGCTCGAAGGTGCCGGCGATGAGGGCGACGATGCCGCCCATCGAGTAGCCGACGAGATCGATCTCGGACAGGCCCTCGTTGTCGAGCAGCTCGGCGATGTCGAGCGCCATCCGCTCCTCGCCGTACCGGGAGGATTCGTGCGGCTTGTCCGATTCACCGTGACCGCGGGCATCGATGGCGATGACGGTGCGGCCGGCGGCGCGCAGCGCGTCGACGATGCCCGGGGCGACCCAGTTGCTCTGTGCGCTGGCGGCGAAGCCGTGGTGGAGCACCACGGTCGGCCCGGCAGCCGTCGGCGCGGTCGGTGTGAAGTGGTGCGTGGCGAGCTGGATCCCATCGCTCGTCGTGAACCGTGTTGCCATCGTGAGTGACCCCCTGACCGCCCACCGTAGCCGTGCGCTGCGAGCGCTTCGGCCATCTCCCGCACCCGTCGAACGCTCGTAGCCTGGGCCGATGAGCGCCGTGCTGCAGATCGTGCCACTCACCACGCCCTGGCCCACCATCGACCCGTTCCTGTTCTGCGTCCACCACGTCGACGCCTACCCGCGTGGCAACGGCCAGTTCGGTCCGGCGGCATCGCTGGACGGTCGCGAGCTCGGTCAGGACTTCGCCGGCATCGACGGCTGGCGGATGTACCACGGTCGCGACGTTCCCGGCTTCCCGCAGCACCCGCACCGCGGCTTCGAGACGATCACCTACGTACGCCGTGGGTTGGTCGACCACGCCGACTCCACCGGCGCGGTGGCTCGCTACGGGCGCGGCGACGTGCAGTGGCTGACGGCCGGCAACGGCATCGTCCACTCGGAGACCTTCCCGTTGCTCGACGACGAGCAACCCAACCCGCTCGAGCTGTTCCAGATCTGGGTCAACCTCGCCGCGGCCGACAAGACCGCTGACCCACACTTCGCCATGCTCTGGGACGCCGACATCCCGCGGGTGCAGGTGCCCGGCGTGGAGGTCACGGTGGTCGCCGGTGCGCTTGCCGGGGCCGACGGTGCGGCGGTCGCGCCGCCGAGTCCGCCGCCGCGGTCGTGGGCGGCGCGCGAGTCGAGCGACGTCGCTGTGTGGCACGCCCGCTTCGACGCCGACAGCACGTGGACGATCCCGGCCGCAGCTGCCGGCACGGTGCGGGTGCTGTACATCTTCGAGGGCAACGAGCTGAACATCGACGGCGAGGCGGTGGCCGCCGGTCACGCCGCAGTGGTCGAGTGCGATCGTCCGGTGGAGCTGCGTGCCGCGTCGCCGACCGAGGTGCTCGTGCTCCAGGGCCAGCCGATCGGCGAACCCGTGGCGCAGTACGGCCCGTTCGTGATGAACACCCAGGCCGAGATCGAGCAGGCCTTCGCCGACTACCGCCGCACCCAATTCGGTGGTTGGCCGTGGCCGAGCGACGAGCCCGTCCACGGCCCCGGCCAGGACCGCTTCGCCCGCCGCCCCTGACCCCGGCCTGGCGGATCGCGGCGAGTGTCGGACCAACGTCGGGGCGACTGGAGCTCGGGTGAACGAGCGCAGCGAGCGAACTCGGCAGGCGAGCGCAGCGAGCCCGACAACTAGTGCGCGAGGGCGGCGGCTTCCATGGCTTCGAGGGACTCGACGCCGGCGGTGGCCGACGCAGGGGCACGGCGGGGCATGGCGAGGGCGAGGGCCGTGACGATCACGCCGCTGGCGGTGAGCAGCCACCACACGCGGTGGAAGCGGTCCATCGCGGTGGCCGGGGTGATGCCGGCGGTGAAGGCGACGACGAGCGCGACGCCGAGCGTGGCCCCGAGGTTGCGGATCGCCTGGTTCACCGCGGCGCCTGAGCCGAAGCGGTCGGGAGGCAGGCCCTGCATCGCCGCCGACGTCAGCTGCGGCAGGCACAGCGCCACCCCGATGCCCGTCAGGAAGATGGCCGGGAGGTAGTGGCCGACGTAGTTCGGTGTGGTGGTTGCCCGCGCCAGCAGCAGCACGCCACCCGCGGCCCACACCAGGCCGCCGGGGATCAGCAGCCGGCGCTGGCCGACCCGGCCGGCGAGCTTGCCGAACCACGGCGCGGTGAGCGCGACGATCGACGGTCCGACGGCGATGGCCAGCCCGGCGCGCATGATCGAGTAGCCCCACACCTGGGTGAGGAACAGCACGTTGCCGAGGAACATGGCGTTGAAGCCGATCGAGTAGATCAGCGTGCCGGCGTTGGCCAGCCGAAAGTTCGGCGAGCGGAACAGCGACAGGTCGAGCAGCGGGTTGCTGACCCGGCGGCACCGTTCGATGAACAGGGCGATCAGCACGACGGCGGCGACCTCGACAGCGATGAACCCGCCACTGGCCCAACCCCACGCGTCGGTCTGCACGATGCCGTAGGCCATCAGCGCCAAGCCGCCGGCGAGCAGGCCGATGCCGACGGCGTCGGGCAGCCGCCCGGGGTTGGACTCGCGGCCCTCGGGCAGCACGCGGCGACCGAGCGTGAGGCTGATGATGCCGACCGGCAGGTTGATGAAGAACGCCCACCGCCAACCGAGGTGCTCGACGACGAGCGCGCCGAGCGTCGGGCCTGCCGCACCGGCGACCGCGCCGACGGCGCCCCAGATCGCCAGTGCCACGGGCACCTTCTCGCGCGGGAAGGTCTGCAGCACGAGCGCCAGCGACGACGGCACGAGTGCCGCGGCGCCGACCGCCTGCAGGATCCGGGCGGCGACGAGGATGCCTGCGGTCGGGGCGATGCCGCACAGCATCGAGGCCACGGTGAACAGCACCACCGCGGCGAGGAAGGTGCGGCGGCGACCGATGCGATCGGCCAATCGGCCGGCGGGGATCAGCAGCGCGGCGAAGACGATCGTGTACGCGTTGAGCACCCACGAGAGCGTGGGCGGGCTGACCGACGAGAAGGTCGTGCGGATCGCCGGGAAGGCGACGAAGAGGATCGTCGTGTCGAGGAAGACGGCGAACACGGCCAGGCTGGTCGAGACCAGGACCACCCACGGGTTCGCCGGCGGGCGGGCGATGTTGCTGCGTGACATGTGCGTCCTCTGCGGGTTAGAATCAAGATCGACTAGTTGAAAAACTATACCAATCTGGATGAGGTTGCAACTGCAATGAAGAACGAATCGGGAGAACGGACCTACGGGCAGTACTGCCCGATCGCCGCGGGCCTCGATGTGATCGGCGACCGCTGGGTGCTCTTGATCTGCCGCGAGCTCGGCATGGGTCCGCAGCGCTTCACCGATCTGCGCGCCGCGCTGACAGGCATCGCCCCCAACCTGCTCACCGAGCGCTTGCGCTCGCTGCAGGCGGCGGGTCTGGTGGAGACCGTCGAGCTGCCGCCGCCGGCCGCTCGTTCCGTCTACCAGCTCACCGCGCAGGGTCGCGGCGTGGTACCCGTCCTGCGCGCCGTCGCCCGCTTCGGCGTGCACCAGCTGGAGCCGGATCCGGACGAGCGCTTCACTGCGTCGCGCGCTGCCTACTCGCTGATGGCGCCGTGGTGGCGAGCCGGCAACGTCGCTGAAGACGTCACCGTGCGCCTAGATCTGGAGGACAGCGCAGCCGACCTCGTCAGCCGCGGTCGCGACCTGCAGGTGCTCCCGGCCGACGACGATCGTCAGCCGGACGTGGTCATCCGAACCGACATCCCCGCACTGGTGCACGCTCGCCAGACGGGCGAGCGGCTCGTCGCCCGCGTCAGCGGCTCGGCGGCCAAGCGCAAGGCGGCGTTGGCAGCGTTCGCACTCGTTCCTGTCTGACCTGTCACAACGGTCCGTGCTCGCTCGTCGGACGAGCATGGACAACGACATCCTCGACGTGGCGATCATCGGTGGTGGGCTGGCCGGGCTGACCGCAGCTCGGCTCGCGCAGCGCGCCGGTGCCACCGTTGCGGTGCTCGAAGCGCACCAGCTCGGCGGTCGCGGTCGCACCGACGTGCGCGACGGCTTCCACTTCAACCTCGGTGCGCACGCCCTGTACCTCGACGGCCCGGCGCATCGCACGATGACCGACCTCGGTATCGACGTCAGCGGCGGCCCACCGAACGCGGACGGCTCGATCGGCACGCTCGAGGACCGGCACGGCGTGCTGCCGCAGACGGCTCGCCAGCTGCTGATGACCTCGTTGCTCGGGCTGCGCGGCAAGGCAGCGGTCGGGCGCGTGCTGAAGAGCCTGCCGAAGGTCGACGCGGCCGCGTTTGCCACGAGCTCGGTGGACGAGTGGATGGAGACCTTGAACCTGCCCGACGACGCCGCGGCGCTGCTGTTGCTCCTGATCCGCGTCTCGACCTACACGAACGCGCCGGACGTCGTCAGCGCCGACGTGGCGATCACCCAGCTCCAGGCGGCGCTGTCGACAGGAGTGCGCTACCTCGACGGCGGATGGTGCCGGATGGTCGACCAGCTCGCAGGCGGATTGGACGTGCGGACGTTCGAGGCTGCTTCGGTGAACGACGACGGCGACAGCGTCACGATTGCGTCGATCACCGGCGACGTCGTTCGAGCTCGGGCGGTAGTCGTCGCCGTCAGCTCGCCGGACGTCGCCGCCCGACTGCTCGGACGTGCGCCGTTCGTCGTCGGTCCGAAGATCGAGGCAGCCTGCCTCGACCTCGGCATCCGGCGCCAGATCGCGCCGGGCCTGTGGTTCGGTGTCGACCAGCCGCTGTACCTGTCGCAGCACACACCACCTGCCGACCTCGCGCCGGCGGGGCAGGCCGTGGTCCACGTGTTGCGCTACCTCGTGCCGTCCACCCACGCACGAGCCGATCACGCGTCGCCGGAGGTCCAGCGCGCCGAGCTGCGTCAGCACGCGAGTCGGGCCGGGATCACCGATGACGACATCGTCACCAGCCGCTACCTTCACCGCATGACGGTCGTCAGCGCCGCTCCGGCAGCACACCTCGGAGGCCTGCCCGGACGCCCGACGGTGACGGCGACGGGCAGCGATCGGGCCTTCCTCGCCGGTGACTGGGTCGGGCCGACCGGACACCTCCTCGACGCCAGCTGCGCCAGCGCCACCGACGCGGCCCGCCTCGCAGTGGCCGCAGCGCAGCGCAGGACCGCAGTCACGTGAGCGCTGGATCATGAGCGCCTACGAGACGCTGCACGTCTTCGAAGCCGAACGGCAACGGCTGGTCGGTGTCGCCTACCGGATGCTCGGATCGGTGGCCGAGGCCGAGGACGCCGTGCAGGACGCATGGGTGCGTTGGCAGCGGCTCGACCCGGCGTCGCAGGAGCTGATCGAACGACCGGCCGCGTGGTTCACCACCACGGTCACCCGCCTGGCGCTCGACCGGCTGAAGAGCGCGCAGCGGACGCGCGAGGAGTACATCGGCCCGTGGCTGCCGGAGCCGGTGCTGCTGGACGCCGATCCCGCAGAGGCGGCCGAGCTCGGTGAGTCGTTGACCCTCGGCTTCCTCACGTTGCTCGAACGGCTCGGGCCGGTCGAGCGCGCCGTGTTCCTGTTGGTCGACGTGTTCGGGGAGCCGTTCGCCGCGGTCGCCGAGACCGTCGGGCGCAGCGAGGAGACGTGCCGGCAGATCGCCCACCGAGCACGCGGCCGGCTGCGCGCCGAGCGTCGTCGCGTCGACGTCCGGCCGGGAGGACGACCGGACCTCGTCGACGCGTTCCTGCGCGCCGCCGCGCTCGGCGACATCGACGGGCTCAAGCAGGTGCTCGCCGACGACGTCGTGCTCGTCAGCGACGGCGGTGCCAAGCAGCATGCAGCGCGCCGGCCCGTGATCGGCGTCGATCGCGTCGCCCGGTTCGTGGTCAACATCGCCAAGCGATGGCTGGAGAACAGCACGTCGTCGGTGGATCTGCGAGCCATCAACGGCGAAGCCGGCGCGGTGATGTGGTTCGGCGATCGACCGTTTGCGGTCGTCACGATCGAGAGCGACGAGCAGCGCATCAGCAGCGTGCGGATCATCAACAACCCGGACAAGCTGAGCTCGCTGATGGAGCCGCACCAACTGCGCTGACCGTTCCGGTCAGTGCATCGCTCAGTACAGCGGTTGGACGTCGGCGATGATCGGCTCGAGGGTCAGCTCGGGCTCGTCGCTCTCCAGCCGTTGCAGGCGGTAGCGGTTCTCGAACAGCGCCACCAGAGCGCCGTCGCTGCGGTTGAGGATGCGGATCCCGCCGATGCGACGCAGCCGCTCCGACGAGGCCTTGTCGGTGAGCCGGATCGCCTGGTACGGCGCCGACCGGATCTCGGTCGGTGCGCCGAACTCGCTGCCGAGCCGGTATGCGAAGACCTCGAACTGCAGCTGGCCGACCGCGGCGAGGATGGTCTCGCTGTCGCCGAAGTCCGGGTCGCGCAGCACCTGCACGACGCCCTCCTCGTCGAGCTGGGCGAGGCCCTTGCGGAACTGCTTGAAGCGCCCGTTGTCGACCGGGCGGGCGGTGGCGAACACCTCCGGGGCGAAGCGCGGGATCGGCGGGTAGACCACCTTCGCGCCGCTCGGGCCCGGCTCGAAGAGCGTGTCGCCGAGCTGCAGGCCGGTGGCGTTGACGAGTCCGACGACGTCGCCGGGGAACGCCTCGTCGACCGTTTCGCGATCAGGACCGAATGCGGTGGTCGCGTACTTCGTGGTGAGGTCGCGTTCGGTGCGTGCGTTGGTGACGGTCATGCCGCGTTCGAAGCGGCCGCTGCAGATCCGGGCGAAGGCGATGCGGTCGCGGTGCGCCGGATCCATGTTGGCCTGCACCTTGAACACGAACGCCGAGAACGGGCTGACGAGCGGGTGCGGGGTCTCCGCCAGATCGGTGCGCGGCGAGGGCGCGGGCGCCAACGAGACCACCGCGTCGAGCAGCATGCGCACGCCGAAGTTGGTCAGCGCCGAGCCGACGAACACGGGCGTCGACGAGCCGGCGAGGAACGAGGGCACGTCGATGTCGGCGCCGACCGCGTCGAGCAGGCCGATCTCGTCGAGCGCTGCCTTCCACACCGAGCCGCCCTCGAGCGCGGCTTCGGCGACGGGCAGCACCGCTTCCAGCGCGGCGGATGCGCCGCGCGCGGTGCGGGTGAACTTCGTGTACTGCCCGTTGCGGCGGTCGACGACGCCGCGGAACTCCTCGCCGCTGCCGACGGGCCAGGTCGCCGGGGTCGGGCGCAGGCCGATCTGCGTTTCGATCTCGTCGAGCAGCTCCAGCGGATCGCGCCCGGGACGGTCGTACTTGTTGAGGAAGGTGATCACCGGCAGGTTGCGTGACCGGCAGACCTGGAACAGCTTGAGGGTCTGCGCCTCGATGCCCTTCGCCGCGTCGAGCACCATCACGACGGCGTCGACGGCGGCGAGCACGCGGTACGTGTCCTCGCTGAAGTCGCGGTGGCCGGGGGTGTCGAGCAGGTTGAGGACGTGGTCGCCATAGGGGAACTGCATCACCGTCGAGCTGATCGAGATGCCGCGCTGCTGCTCCAGCTCCATCCAGTCGCTGCGAGCCGAACGGCGACCCTCACGAGCGTGGACGGCACCGGCCTCCTGGACAGCACCCGAGTACAGCAGGAACTTCTCGGTCAGCGTCGTCTTCCCCGCGTCGGGGTGGCTGATGATGGCGAACGTGCGCCGGCGGTTCGATTCGGCAAGCACGTCCATGGCGGATCGAATCTATCGGCGGACCGATGCCAGCAGCCCGACGACTCGCTGGTGACGGACGACGTTCGCCTTGGAGGGCCGACCGCCGATCGATGCAAGCGTCGCCTCGATCATGTCGATCCATCGCCGCGAGGGTGCCCGGTCGATGAACGTGAAAGCGTGCAGGACCGTCTCGGCGAGTTCGAGGTTGCCGTACCAGTCGGCCGCGCCGAGATCCGGTCGGGGCGCCCAGTCCATCTCCTCGAGGCAAGCGGCGATGTCATCGGTCCGCTCGAACGCGAGCAACATCTCGAGCTTCCTCGGGTACCAGCCCGCTGGGAGCTCGGCGAGATAGGCGTCCTGGCTGAAGGTGCTGTCGAGGTAGTCGAGGCACCTCGGCATCTCGTTGCGCATGCTCTGCGCCTTCGCTGAGATCTCGCCGGCGTCGTCGTCGAGTCGGAAGTTGCAGCCGAACCCGTCGACGCGACCTTGACGACCCGCGACGTTGCGAAACTGGGGGTACAGCCCGAGGGTCGGGTCGACGCCAGTGGGATGGACATCGAGGTAGACGGTGAGCGTCACCCAGGGCAGACCGAGTGAGTTGCGCATGCGCTGCAGCCGGATCGTCTGCGTGACGTGTTCCCGTTCGCGCGTCCACGTTTGCTTGATGCGGTCGAACTCGTCAGGGATCACCTTGTCGAGCGCGCCGCAGACTGAGGCGACGATGTGTCGAGTCTCCGGAGTCATCGCTCCATGTTGATCCATCCGGAGCCATGTCTCCCGCACAGAGCGACAACCTGGGTTGTCCGTCCGACAAGCGGAATTGTCGACGCAGGATTCGCGCACTGGCAGCTGGAGCTCGGGTGAGCGAGCTGCCTCTCAGGCGATGTCGCGCCACGCGCTGAGGCGGGCGGCGCTGTCGTCACCGGGGATGGGGAGCTGGCACACGACGCGCAGGCTGGGCCACTCGCTGGGGGTCAGTTGCTGGTACTCGAACACGAGGTCGCCGGCGCGCGGGTGGTGGTAGCGGCGCACCCGGGTCTGGAACGTGGCGACGTCGAGCTGCGGCCACCACTCGGCGAACTCCGGGCTGCGTTCGGTGAGCTCGGTGACGAGTCGTTCGACCTCGGGGTCGTGGCGCAGCATCGCCGTGCCGGCGCGGAACTCGGCCATGATCCGGCGCGCCTGGTCGTCCCAGTCGGCGATCAGGGCTCGCGCCGTCGGCTCGGCGAACAGCACCCACAGCAGGTTGCGCTCGCGGTCGGCCAAGCGCTCCATCATCGGGTACAGCCGCGACTGGGCGCGGTTCCATGCGAGGTACTCCCATCGCGGCCCGAGCACGTACGCGGGCGCCGGATCCATCGAGGCGATCAACCGCACGAGCGCGTCAGGCGCGTCAGCGACGTCCTCCACCGCATCGCTCGGCGATCGCGCGGCGAGTGTGAGGAGGTGCTGTCGGCCGGCGTCGTCGAGCCGCATCGCTCGGGCGAGCGCCCCGAGCACGTCGGCGCTGGCGTTGATCGGACGCCCCTGCTCGAGCCACGTGTACCAGGTGACCGACACGCCGGCGAGCATCGCGATCTCCTCACGCCGCAAGCCCTTCGTGCGCCGACCGCGTCCCGGCGGGAGCCCGACCTCCTGCGGCGTCAGCGCGTCGCGATGGGCGCGCAGGAACGCGGCGAGCTCGTCACGTCGGGCGGTCAACTCATCCGCCGTTCGTGGCCGGCGCCCACACGCGGCACGGCTGGCCACGCAGCGACCCGCACGCCGGCGGGGCGGCCGCGAGCGACACGCCCGTCATCACCGGCAGGACGATGCTCGACGGGTGGTCGGCATCGAAGGCGATGCGCACGGTCTCGTTGTTGTCGATCGTGTCGAAGATCCACACCGGTCGGTTGTTGCCGGGCGCATCGATGGTCAGTCGCAGCCGGCTGCCGGCGCGGAACGGGTGAGCGGCCGGGAACAGGGCGACGCGCAGCGGGGTGAACTCGTTCGCCGGCAGATCGGATGCGTCCGCTTCGAGGTTCGTGTACCGCGGCGACAGCTCGGTCGACAGCGAGTCGTCGAGCGTGCGTTGGCTGGCGCGCAGCCAGCCGCTCTGCACGTAGATCTCCGTGCCGTCGGGGCGCACCTCGCTGATGGTCACCTCGAAGTCGGTGTCGGCCGCGGAGGTCTGCACCCACAGGTCGACCGAGCCGCCGCCCATCAGCACCGTGTCCTCGGTGAGCGGTGCGGTGACGAAGCCGAGCCCGGTCCCGTCGGGCAGCGCCCGCCAGTCGTACGTGGCGTTGGTGCGCCAGATGTCGTTGCCGCTGCCGGGGAAGAACGTGTCCGGCAACGCCGTGGGGTTCGCCGTGTAGCTGGCTTCGCCGGGCTTGGTCGCCGGGCCGTCGACCAGCGCGCCGCCACCGTCCAGGTTCCAGCGCACCGGGGTCGCGTTCGGCGCGGGCCACGAGTCGAGCGTGATCGACTCGTTCGGCTCCGGCGTGCCCGGCGCGAAGCCCGTCGCGCCACCCTGTTCGAGCAGCACGCGCACGCTCGGCTCACCCTCGAACGAGCTGAGCGCGTCGGCGTAGGTCATCCCGGCGAAGCGGTTGCCGTAGCTCTCGATGCCGGCCGCCCCGTAGAGCGCCTGGGCGAGGACGGGTTCGATGGTGTTGGCCACACTGAGGTCCGGGACCTGCTTGCCGACGTACAGCTGCAGGAACTCGGCGTAGCGACCGAACACCGGCGGGGACAGCGATTCGGTGTGCAGGCCGTTGGTGAGCGTGATGTACACGTGCGGGGACGAGGTGAAGTGGTCGAGCATCAGCGGGAAGTGGCCGCCGGTCTGCTCGTCCTGCCACGCCCCGGCGATGAACACCGGCACGTTGATCTTGTCGACGAACGTGATCGGCGCCAGCGCATCGCCCACGGTGGCGGAGTAGTACGGGTTGGCTTCGATCTCGGTCAACAGGTCGGGGTTCTGCAGGCGCAGCTTCTGGTTGTCGGCGCAGCGCGTGTCGCCGGCATCGGCGCGCTCCTTCGTCCACTTCTGGCCGTACGGCTTGGCCGAGTCGACGCGCTCCTGCGTCCACTGCACGGCGAAGCCGGTGTTGAGGATGCCACCGGGGTAGAGCGTCGACCGGTAGCTGTCGTCGAGCACCGACAGCGGGGTGATCGCCTCCAGGCTCGGCGGCTGTGTGGCCGCGACGAACAGCTGGCTGATGCCCGGGTAGGAGATGCCAACCATGCCGACCTGATGATCCATCACCCACGGCTGCGCGGCGATCGCCTCGATGGCGTCGTAGCCGTCGAGGCTCTGCGCGGTCTCGAAGTAGCGGAACGAGCCGCCGCTGCACCCGGTGCCGCGCATGTTCACGCCGACGTAGGCGAAGCCCATCGTCGTGTACACCTGGGCGAGCTGCGCCATGCTCGGGTCGCTCGGTTGATAGCCGCTGTACTCCACAACAGTGGGGTACGGGCCTCCGTCGGCCGGGCCGGGGAGGATGACGTTGGCGCTCAACGTGGTGCCGTCGCGGGTGGTGATGTACCCGAAGCCGCCGGCGGGGAGCAGTGGCTGGTCGTCGTAGATCGAGGCGTCCGGTGTGTCGGTCGGATCGGCAACGGCAACGGGCTCGCTGACCTGCGTCGCCGACGCCACGACGTACCCCTCGCCAGGGGCAACCGAGCGGAACAGCAGCGAGCCCTGCACGTCGACCGTGCCGGTGGCGACCGCGTTGCCGTCGGCCGCGAGGACGGTGAGGTCCTCACCCGGGACGGCGTCGAGCACGGCGATCTGCTCGGTGCCCGGCTGGAGGAGGAAGGTCGCCGGGGCCAGCGGTGCGGTGGTGACGGGGGCCGTCGCCGGGGTCGTCTCGACCACCGATGCACCGCTCGGCGTCGTCGACTTCGGGCCGTTGGCGTTGCCGCCGTCGCTGCATGCGGCGGCCGCTGTGGCCAGCGCGAGCGCGGCGATCAGCGCGGTGGTGCGTTTCCCCATGGGCCCGAGTCTGGCAAACCAGGCAGAATGGCGCCATGATCGGCACCGGGATCGAATCGGAGATGGAGCTGGCGCAGCTGCTCGGCGACCTGGAGGTGCTCGTCAACACCGAGTCGCCGTCGCTCGACCACGCCCGCCTGGCGGTGTCCGCGGCGGCGCTGGCGGCGATCATCGAGCAGCGCCTCGGCAGCGCGCCGGATCTGGTCGATGGCCCGAACGGACCGCACGTGCACTGGCGCGGCGGCGGGTCGCCGACCGTGCTGGTGGTCGGTCATCACGACACGGTCTTCCCGGCGGGGACCGTCGCCCAGCGGCCGTTCGCCGTGCTCGACGGTCGGGCCACCGGCCCCGGCGTCTACGACATGAAGGCCGGCATCGTGCAGTCGGTCCACGCCGTGGCGTCGCTCGCCGATCGTTCGGGCATCGAGCTGCTGTTCACCTCCGACGAGGAGATCGGCTCGACTTCGTCGCGTGCGTTGATCGAGGAGCGGGCCCGGGCCTGCGGCGCGGTGCTCGTGCTCGAGCCGAGCGCCGATGGCGGCGCGTTGAAGACGGCTCGCAAGGGCACCGGCGGGTTCGAGGTGCTGGTGCACGGCAGGGCGTCACACGCCGGACTGGAACCGGAGAAGGGGATCAACTCGCTCATCGCCGCCGCCGAGCTGATCGCCCACATCGCCACGCTCGGCGACACGTCCACCGGCACAACTGTCACGCCGACGATGATCTCCGGCGGCACCGCCGAGAACGTGGTGCCCGCACTGACGAAGGTCGTCGTCGACGTGCGCGTCAACGAGGCTGCCGAGAAGGATCGGGTCGAGTCGGCGATGGCCGCGCTCTCGTCTCGCCCGCTCGGCGTCGACGGCGTGCGCGTCGAGGTCACCGGTGGCATCGAGCGCCCGCCGATGCACCCGTCGGCGTCGGCCGAGCTGTTCCCCCTGGCGCAGCAGGTCGCCTCGGCGCAGGACCTCGGGCCACTCGATGGCAAGGCCGTCGGCGGTGGCAGCGACGGCAACTTCACCGCGGCGATCGGTGTGCCGACGCTCGACGGCCTCGGTGCCGTCGGTGGGGGAGCGCACGCCGACCACGAGTACGTCGAGGTCGCGGCGATGGTCCCGCGTGCCCGCCTCGTCGCCGGCCTGATCGACGCCATCCGCTCCCGCTGAGGCTGGTCAGGAAGAGTTCCTCCTCGGTGGGCTGGCGCTGGCAGCCGACCGTCACGGCGTCCAGCTGGCCGATCACCAGGTCTACGACTTCACACCGCCGCCGGCACTCGGTGGTCCGTTCGACGTCGCCAACATCTCGGCGGCGGACTTCGTCGTCACCGTGAACATCCTCGGACAGATCCACGATCAGGTTGGGGCGCTGCGTCCCGGGACCAAGATCTCGCGCGTGACGATGGAGGAGCCGACGCCTTCGAAGCCGGGGCGGTTCTGGCGGCGGGGCTGAGGACCCGGAGACCTGTTCCGATTTCGACGTTGACAATTCCGATTGTCGAGCCGACAACCAGAATTGTCGCCCGCCGTGAGAGGACATGCCCCGGGGCGGGCTCGATCGGCCGGGCGCCGGAGCAGCCCGCGTTCAGTCGGTGTGGCCCTCGAGGGCGAGGAGGCCGCCGCTGCCGAGGGTGCCGGCGTTGCGGTAGACGTCGAGCTTGGCCCGGCTGTCGTCGATGTCGAGGTTGCGCATCGTCAGCTGACCGATGCGATCGAGTGGTCCGAAGGCGGCATCCTCGACCTTCTCCATGCTCAGCCGGTCGGGCGCGTACGTCAGGTGCGGGCCGGTGGTGTCGAGGATCGAGTAGTCGTCGCCGCGACGCAGGCGCACGGTGACCTCGCCGGTGATCGCCGCGCCGACCCAGCGCAGCAGGGGCTCGCGCAGCATCAGGCTCTGTGGGTCGAACCAGCGACCCTCGTAGAGCAGCCGGCCGAGACGTCGGCCCATCGTGCGGTAGTTCTCCACCGTGTTCTCGTTGTGGATCGCGCTGACCAACCGCTCGTAGCCGAGGTGCAGCAGGGCCATGCCCGGGCCTTCGTAGATGCCGCGGCTCTTGGCCTCGATGATCCGGTTCTCGATCTGGTCGCTCATCCCCAACCCGTGGCGGCCGCCGATCGCGTTGGCCTCCAGCACGAGGTCGACCTGGGAGGCGAACTCGGCGCCGTTGAGCGTCACCGGCCAACCCTCGTGGAAGCCGATCGTCACGGTCTCGGCGGCGATCTCGACGTCCTCGCGGTAGTGCGCCACACCCATGATCGGGTCGACGATCTCGATGCTGGTGCTCAGCTCTTCCAGCGACTTGGCCTCGTGCGTGGCGCCCCAGATGTTGGCGTCGGTGCTGTACGCCTTCTCCTTGCTGTCGCGGTACGGCAGCTTGCGCGAGACGAGGAACTCGCTCATCTCGGCGCGCCCGCCGAGCTCGTTGACGAACTGCGTGTCGAGCCACGGCTTGTAGATGCGCAGGTTCGGGTTGACGAGCAGCCCGTAGCGGTAGAAGCGCTCGATGTCGTTGCCCTTGTAGGTGCTGCCGTCGCCCCAGATGTCGACGCCGTCGTCCTGCATCGCCCGCACCAGCAACGTGCCGGTGACCGCTCGGCCGAGCGGGGTGGTGTTGAAGTACGTCTTGCCGGCCGAGGTGATGTGGAAGGCGCCGCACTGCAACGCGACGAGGCCCTCGTGGACGAGCTCGGTGCGGCAGTCGACGATGCGCGCCTGCTCGGCGCCGTACTCCTTGGCCCGGTCGGGAACGCCGCTCAGGTCGGGCTCGTCGGGCTGGCCGAGATCGGCGGTGTACGTGTACGGCACCGCGCCCTTCTCGCGCATCCAGGCAACCGCGGCCGACGTGTCCAGCCCGCCCGAGAAGGCGATGCCCACCTTCTCTCCGACCGGCAACGACATGAGTACCTTCGACATGGCCGGGGACGCTACCGACCGCGCCACCGTTCAGTCACGTGCGATCCACTGCTCGAGCAGCCAGTGGAAGTGACGGATCTTCGTCTCCTGGTAGTTGGCCAGCGTGATCCCCTTGCGCAACGAGCCGAGTCCGCGCTGCACCTTGGGCAGGTTGAACGTGTCCTGGTTGAACACGCGCGCCAGCAGGCCGAGCTCGGGGGCGTTGGTCCAGTCGTCGTCGACGCCGAGCCAGTGGATCGGGGCGGCCGGCGGACGCGGCTGCGACTGGTCGAACGGCTCCAGCAACATGCATTCCATCACCGACATGTCGTGGCGGTCCTCGTACGGGCGGAAGCGGTAGGTGATCCGGTTGTAGGCCCCCCACGGGTGCAGGTTCGGGAAGAGCGTGTAGTAGATGCTGTCGGCCAGCTCGGCGTCGCTCAACTCGTCGGCGCGCGGCCCGAGCGCGGCCTGCATCCGGGTCCGTCCGCCGACACCGGCAACGCTGCGCGCCGTCATCGTGTCGGTGAGCTCCACGAACGGCGGCTCGTCCAGCCGGCGGTCGCTCATCGCGTCGAACATCTCCTGCTCGCTCGGCTCCCACGACAGGTGCGGGCTGGGCGTGCCGTTGGGCGTGATCGCCCGGCTGAAGTTGCCGCTCCAGTCGTACTGGCTGTTCGCGTCGCCGATGCCGGCCAGCAGCTGCGGGTGGGTGGCGACGACGTGGAACGCCTCCATGAACGCTTCCTGCACGACCTTCCAGTTGGCGGGGAAGACGCGCGCCACGTGGGCCACCTTGTAGCGCTGGTCGAGCGGCCACTTCTCGAACTGCGCGGGCAGCTCGCCGAGGAAGGACGCGAGCGACTCGCCGTCGGGGTCCATGCTGATGAAGACGAACCCGCCCCACGTTCCGACGCGCACCTCGGGCAACGACCACTCGGCCTGGTCGATGTGCGGGAAGTCCCACTCGCACGGCACCTGCTTCAACGTGCCGTCGAGGTTCCAGCAGAACCCGTGGAACGGGCAGCGCAGCTCGGTCGCGTTGGCGCTGGTGTCGCGCAGCTGGCGGCCGCGGTGCAGGCACGCGTTGTAGAACGCCTTGATCTCGCCGGCCTCCGTGCGCACGACCAGGATCGAGCGATCGCAGATGTCGTAGACCACCGTGTCGCCGGGCTCCGGCAGGTCCTCTTCGCGGCACGCCACCTGCCACGCCCGGTACCAGATGCGTTCCTTCTCCAGCTCGTGGAACTCGCGGCTGGTGTAGCGCTCGCGCGGGATGTCGGTGTCGCCGAGGTGCTCCCAGCGCTGCCAGCGCAGGGCGACAGGCACGTTCTCCGGACGCGAGTCGGTGTCGAGCAGCGACTGGTAGTCGATGCCGGGCGAGCGGGCACTGCCGCGATCGATCGACGTCACGGCTCAGGTCCCTGCGTGACCGCGGCGGCCGCTTGCTGGAACCGGTTGGGCAGTTGCGTGCCGCCGATCCACAGGCACAGCTGCGGATCGGCGTGGCGGATCGCGCCGTGCAGCCAGGTGCCCTGCGCGGTGAAGTAGCCGACCTCGCCGTGCTTGTCGACGCGAACCGTCCCGTCGTCCATCAAGTCGTAGAGCGAGCCCGAGAGCGGGTGCTTGATGGTCCTCATCACCGCGACTGTAAATGATCACCCGATCAGTTCAGGGCGCTGGACGTGCCCGCCGGTACAGGCCGCTGAGCGAGGCGAGCGACACGAGCAACCCGGCTGCACCGAGCGCGATCTCCACGGCCGCCAGGCCGGGTACCCGAGTCCGGTCGCCGAGGCCGACCGCGGCGGTGACGATCGCCGCGGCGAGGCCGGCGAACGGCATCCATCGTGAGTTGGTCAGCGTGCCGACGCACATCAGCAGCGGGGCGACGAAGGGCAGCAGCATGAGGAAGATGATCCGCGGCTGGGTGGACGGGCCGAGCCACCAGGTGCTGAGACCGAGCGATCGCGACGACCACGTGACGGCGCCGAAGCCGAGCAGCACGCCGCCCCACGAGAACCCGAGGGTCCACCGCCACCCGGGGGTGAGGTGCCCGACGAGGATCGGCGCCGTGCCAACGGGCTCGATCACGTCCGCCGGCAGGGGCAACGGGTCGGTCACCGGATCGATCGACATGCGCTGGTCACCATACCGGCGCGCCGACCGCTGGGAGAGGCGACCCGATACCCTTCCGCCGGTGAAATCGGCCGGTGTCCCGTTCGAGAAGCTGAGCATCTTCTTCCCCATGTGGAACGAAGAGGACTACATCCACCGTGCCGTGGACGCCGCCCGCACGGAGTGCGAACTGCTCGTCGAGCGCGGCGACATCCTCGACTACGAGCTGATCGTCGTCGACGACGCGTCCACCGATCGCACCGGCGCGCTGGCCGACGAGATCGCCGCCGCCGATCCGCACGTCCGTGCCGTGCACCACCCGGTCAACCGCAAGCTCGGCGGGTCGATCAAGACGGGTTTCGCCGCGGCCACCGGCGACCTCGTGCTGTACACCGACGCCGACCTGCCGTTCGACATGGCCCAGGCCGCGCAGGCGATCCGGCTGATGCGCTACTACGAGGCCGACATCGTCAGCGCCTACCGCTTCGATCGAACCGGCGAAGGCGCCAGCCGGGCGATCTACACGTTCTTCTACAACGTGCTCATCCGCCGCCTGTTCGGGGTGCGGATGCGCGACATCAACTTCGCCTTCAAGCTCTGCCGGCGCCGGGTCTTCGATCACATCCAGCTGCACAGCGAGGGCTCGTTCATCGACGCCGAGCTGATCATCCGGGCCCGCAAGCTGGGCTTCGAGGTCATCCAGTTCGGTGTCGACTACTTCCCGCGGACCCGGGGTCAGAGCACGCTGGCGTCGCTGGGCGTGATCCGCACGATCCTGCGCGAGATGTGGCACCTCCGTGGCGAGCTGCGCGACATCCAACCGCTTCCCGCGACGGTCCACCACCAGTAGTTGCCGGACGACTACGTTGAGTGGCCTAGCCGCGACTGTCGCCGACAGGTCTCGCTGGTAGATTCGACCATGTCCGTTGGGGCTCGTCCCCGCACGTCAGTGAGCTCGTGAACACCCGTCGTCCAACTCCTCCGTCTCGTCGTCCAGCGTCGTCCCCGGTTGCCAGATGGCTCCCCGCCATCGGGGCCGCCGTCGTGCTCGGCGCGGTCGTGGTCGCCGGCGTGTCCGGTGGCAACGACGCGAACGGCGCCGGTTCCGAGTCGACCTCCTCCACCCTCGGTGGCCAGGTGTCGGGCGGCACCGACCTCACCGTGCCGGAGAGCACGCTCGCTCCCGTCGTGGTGGCCACCGACCCGGGCGTGGTCAAGACCGACCTCACCCAGACCCTCGGCTTCGGCAACGCCGGCAAGCAGGTGAAGGCGGTGCAGCAGCGCCTCAAGGAGCTCGGCTTCGACCCGGGCCCGGCGGACGGCTCGTTCGGTGAGGGCACCCGTGCCGCCGTGTGGGCGTTCGAAAAGCTCACGTCGGACGTTCAGTACAACAAGGTCACCGGCAAGGTCACCAACGAGATGTGGCAGATGATGCAGGACGACCTGACGTTCCAGCCGCGACGCCAGACCAGCGGCACGCACGTCGAGATCTACCTGCCCCGCCAGGTGCTGATCGTCTTCAAGGACAACGCGCCGATCCTCATCACGCACATCTCGTCGGGCGAGCTCAACGCCGACGGCACGGCCAAGACGTGGTGCGAGACGCTGAAGTACGACACCGACGACAACGGCAACTTGCTCGAGGAGCCGATCACCAAGGCGATGTGCGCCGAGGCCAAGACGCCGGGTGGCGTGTTCCGCTTCACCCGTCGCGTCGCCGGCAACCGCGTCGGGCCGCTCGGTGGCATGTGGAACCCGGTGTACTTCAACTACGGCATCGCCGTGCACGGCGCCGACAACGTCCCGAAGGACCCGGCCTCGCACGGTTGCATCCGCATCCCGCACTTCATCGCCGACTACTTCCCGGACCTGGTCAAGAACCGCGACCTCGTCTACGTGTGGGGATGGAACGGCAAGGAGCCGGAGAACAACTCGCGCAACGACAGCCTGCCGTCGTTCAACCGCCCGGATCCGTCGGCCACCACGACCACGAGCAGCACGTCGACGACGAGCACCACCACGCCGGCCACCACGACGACCGTGAAGTCGACGACCACGACGGCCAAGCCGCCGGCCACCACCACGACCGTGAAGGCGACGACCACCACGACCACCGTCGCCGCCCCGCCCGGCACGTAGCCCTCGCCCCTCTCACGTCTCACGATGAAGATCGCGGTCGTCGGCGGGGGATCGACGTACACCCCCGAGCTGGTCGACGGCTTGCTGCGCCGGGCCAACGCGCTCGACGTGCACGAGATCGCGCTGATCGATCCGGATCGATCGCGCCTGGCCGTCATCGGGCCATTGGCCGAGCGCATGGCCGAGCGAGCGGCACCCGCAACGCCGGTGACGATCACCTGCACCGACGACCTCGCGGCCGGCATGCGGGGCGCGACGTTCGTCGTCTCCCAGATCCGCGTCGGCGGGATGGCGGCACGTCATCGCGACGAGCTGCTCGGGCGCGAGTTCGGGTTGATCGGCCAGGAGACGGTCGGCGTCGGCGGGTTCGCCAACGGCCTGCGCACCATCCCGGTGGCGTTGCGCATCGCCGAGGTGGCGGCCAAAGAAGCTCCGAACGCGACGTTGTTCAACTTCACCAACCCGGCCGGGCTCGTCACCGAGGCGCTGTGCCGGCACGGGGCGATGCCGGCGATCGGGCTGTGCAACGTGCCGTGGAGCCAGCGAGCGATGGTGGCCAAGGGGCTCGACGTGCCGATCGACGACGTCGAGCTCGACACGGTCGGCCTCAACCACCTGACGTGGGTGCGCGCCGTCCGCGTCAGCGGCGTCGATCGGACCGCCGAGGCGGTCGGCCTCGCACGTTCGCGGGCCGAGCGCACCCAGGGTGACGCACCGCGGTTCACGCCGGAGGCGATCGACCTCCTCGGAGCGATCCCCAACCCGTACCTCCTCTACTACTACGAGACCGAGGCGTGCCTGGCCCGGCAGGCGGCTCATCCCACGCGGGCCAGCGAGGTGATGGCGCTGGAGGAGCAGCTGCTCGCCGAGTACGCCGACCCGACGCTGGACACCAAGCCGCCGTCGTTGGCGGGGCGTGGCGGGGCGTTCTACAGCGAGGCGGCCGCGGCGTTGATGGGCGACATCGCTTCCGGCGCGACGGCGCGCCACGTGGTCAACGTGCCGCACGCGGGCGCGGTGCCGGGTCTCGCCGCCGACGTCGTGCTCGAGATCTCCACGGAGGTGCGCCGTGGCGTCGTCACCCCGACGCCGGTCGAGCCGCTGCGCGGCGACGTGGACGCGCTGGTCCGCACGATGAAGGACGTCGAGCTGCTCGCCGTCGAAGCAGCCGTGCGCGGCGACGAGGACGCGGCGATGCACGCGTTGCTCGCCCATCCGCTCGGTCCGTCGGCAGCGCTCGTGCCGACGGTGTGGCGGCGGTTGCAGGAGGTGCACGCCGGGTTGCTCGGTCGCCTGGAGCGTCGATGAGCCCGTCCCGGCGGGTCGTGGTCGGCGTCGACGGCGGCGGCACGAAGACCGCGGTGTGCGTGATGGCACTCGATGGCTCGGTGCTGGCGACGGCCGAGGGCGGCCCGGGCAACTGGGAGCGGATCGGCCTGCCAGCGCTGCGCGACGCGTTGGACGCGCCGCTGCGCGCCGCACTCGCCGCGGCCGACGCCGATCGAGTCGACGTCGCGTCGATCGCATGGTGCCTCGCCGGGGTCGACTGGCCATCGGACGAGCCGCGGGTGCGACCGCACCTCCCGGTGCTCGGCGACGCACTGGTGCTCGTCACCAACGATGCGTTCGCCGCGCTGCGCGCCGGCATCGACGATGGAGTCGGCATCGTCTCCGTCGCCGGCACCGGTGGGGTCACCGCCGGGCGCAACGCGGCGGGCGCGGTGTGGCGGACGATGGGGATCAGCCTCGGTGAGGCCAGCGGCGCCAGCGGGATGGTGCGCGACGCGGTGCAGACGATCGCGCGCGAGCACCACCACCAGCAGCCGCGATCGTTGCTTGCCGAACGGCTGGTCGAGGCCGCCGAACGGACCTCACCCGCCGAGTGGTTCGAGGCCATGTCGCGCGGCGGCCTTCGCCCCGACCCCGAGCTGGCCCGGGTGGTGCTCGCCGCTGCCGATGACGACGTGGTGGCCGCGGCGCTCGTCGAGCGTTGCGCTCGTGCGCACGCGGCCGACGTGCGCGGCGCGGCGAGCGCGCTCGGCATGGCCGAGCAGCACGTCCGCGTGGTCGCGTCGGGCGGCGTGCACGGCGCCGGCAGTGCCGTGTTCGACGAAGCGTTTGCCGCCGGCCTCGCACCGCTCGACGCGCAGGTGCTGCGGCTGCAGGTGCCGCCGGTCCACGGCGCTGCGCAGCTCGCGCTGGATCAGCTGCGCTGAGCTTCAGCAGCTCGTTGCTGCAGGTTCGCCGGCGAGGCGGGCCTCGAAGAAGGCGACGATGTCCGGAAGTGCAGCGGGGATCACGCTGCCGTGGTCCGCTCCGGCGTACGTCTTCAACTCCACGGTGGCGCCGACGGCGCAGTACTTGCCGAGCGTGACGGTGCTGAGGATCGGCGGGACGGTGGTGTCCGCGTCGCCGTGGTACATGAGCACGGGCGCCGACGGCACGACGTTGCCGGCGGTGTTCTCCTCGATCGCCTTCGCCCACGCCGGATCGTCCAGCGGGCTCTTCGTGCCGAGCGCGACCGGGTCGCCGGGCGGCGGGTAGCACGACGTCTCCACGGTGTCCTCGAGGTACGCGGCGCCTGCATCGTTGACGACCGCATCGAGCGGGAGATCGGGGTACGCGGCGTGGAACCCGGTCAGCATCATCAGGCCGAACGAGGCGGCCGCGTTCGGGTTGACCGTGCCGGCGGCGATCAGATCGAGATCGCCGGCCGGTGCGCCGGCGGCGGTGCCGACGACGTTCAGGTCGGGCGCGTAGGTGCCTGCTTCTTCTGCGGCGAACAGCGCTGCGCCGCCACCCTGCGAGTGGCCGAAGATCATCACCGGCGATGCCGGTGTGACGCTGGACGTCAGCTGCTGCGCGGCGCGCACGATGTCGAGCGTGCCGCGCCCTTCGGACAAGCCGACGAGGTACGGGTGCACGCCGGGTGTCCCGAGGCCCTCGTAGTCCGTGGCGACGAACACCCACCCCCGGTCGAGTGCTCCGGCCACGAGCGACAGCTCGAAGGCGGTCCCGTTCTCATAGGAGTACGACGGCGCGCACTGATCGGCGATGCCGGTGGTGCCGTGTGCCCACGTGACCACCGGGGCATCTGCCTCCAGATCGGTCGGGGCGAGGACCACGCCGCTCACCGCGATCGGATCGCCCTGCACGCTCTCGCTGAGGTAGAGCACCTCCCAGCCGACGCTGCCGGCCGGCGACTCGGACAGGTCGCGGGCCCAGATCACGTCGCCCGCCTTGCCGTCGGGCAACGGGTCCGGCGGTTGGTAGAACTCGTCGCCATCGGGAGCTTCGGGCACGCCCGGCACGACGGTGTCGGGCGCGGTCTCCGGGGAGGTCGCGGGCACGGTGTCGGCAGCGGTGTCGGGCGCAGTGTCCGGTGTGACCGTCGGCGTGGTCGCCGGGGCTGTCGAGCCGCCGGCGTCCTTCGCATCCGACGAGCAGGCCGCGGCCAGGAGCGCTGCACTGAGCGCCAGCGCGGCGAACCTGGAACGATGGCGTCGATGGACGAGACCCCTGCGCTGATCCACTACGACGAGTTCGGCCTGTTCCACGAGAACGCCTCCGAGTACGGGTTGCCTTTCGGCGGGCCACCGAGCGTACGGCGCGTCGACGTCGAAGTCGCGCTGGGGCGAGCCGTGTCGGCGCTGCTGTGGGGCGACGATCCGCAGCTCGTGTTCGTGCACGGAGGTGCGCAGAACGCGCACACCTGGGACACAGTGATCATGGCCATGGGGATCTCCGCGCTCGCGGTCGACCTACCGGGGCACGGCCACTCCGGCTGGCGCGACGACGGCGCCTACACGCCGATGAACCTGGCCGACGACGTCGCCGTGGCGATCGCCGAGCTGGCCCCGAACGCGCTGGGCGTCGTCGGCATGTCGCTCGGCGGGTTGACGTCGTTGCAGCTGGCCATGCGTCATCCGCACCTCGTGCGCAAGCTCGCGCTCGTCGACATCACGCCCGGCGTCAACCAGCAGAAGGCGAAGGCGGTCACCGACTTCGTCAACGGTCCGCAGGACTTCCCCGACTTCGCCTCGTTGCTGGCGCGCACGCAGGAGCACAACCCGACGCGCAGCGAGTCGTCGCTGCGCCGCGGCATCCTGCACAACGCCAAGCAGGAGCCGGACGGTTCGTGGCGCTGGCGCTACGACCGCCGCCGCGAAGCCAGGACGCGCGACGAGTCGGAGATGAACGACGCGCTCCCGGTGGTCATCAACCCGATGTGGGAAGAGATGTCGAGGATCACCTGCCCGGTGGTGCTCGTGCGCGGTGGCATCTCGCCGGTGGTTGACGACGAGGACGTCGCCGAGTCGCGCCGCCGCCTCCCCGACATCCGGGTCGAGGTCGTCGACGGCGCCGGCCACAGCATCCAAGGCGATCGTCCCAACGAGCTCGCCGCCCTGTTGACCGACTTCTTCAGCTGACCATCATGTCGGGGCTTCGGCTTCTCGGTGCACGGAGCGACAGGAGCTGTCGCTGGATGCAACGAGAAGGCGAAGCGCCGAGCGAGCGCCTGCTCGTTCCGCTTCGAGAGCGTGGCTGAAGTTGACCCCGACGCAGCGCTGACCCCGACGCAGCGCTACAGCACGTCGACGCGGCGTTGGAGGACGTCGGCGAGGAGGGCGGAGCGCTCGTTGGCGGTGTACAGCTCGAGGTCGATGTCGGTGCCCGTCCGGGCGGCAGCGCGCAAGGCGACGCGCTGGGTGTTGACGTTGCCGGTGAGGCCGGTGACTCGTCCGTCGTGGGCGCGGTCGAGCCCGATCGCCACGCGCAGGATGCCCGACAGCACGCGCACGATGTGCTGGCTCTCGGGGCTGAGCCGGGCGAAGTCGCTGTGGCTCGGCTTCGGCGCGCTCTTGCGGTGGTAGCGGGCGATCAGGGCGACGATCTCGATCTCCTCGTCGGTCAACCCGGTGAGCTCGCAGTTGCGGATGACGTAGTAGCTGTGCAGGTGGTGCTTGCTGTGGGCGATGACGAGCCCGACGTTGGCCAGCAGCGCGCCGGCCTCCAGGTACTCGCGGTACTCGCTCGACAGGCCATGCAGCCGCTGGGTGATGTCGAAGATCTGCAGCGCGAGCACGGCGACGTGCGCGGAGTGCGCCGGGTCGTCGTCGCAACGCGCGGCCAGGGCGCGGATGCTCCGCCGCGACGCGTCGCGCAGGTGGTGCAGCGCACCGCCGTGGAAGCGTTCGATGGTGTCGAGCAGGACGCCTTCACGCAGTGCGGACTCGCTGAAGGTGAAGCCGTGGATCGCGTAGGTGTGGGCCAGGCCCTGCAGCACCAACGCACCGGCGACGATGATGTCGGCGCGCGTCGCCTCCAGTCCGGGCACGGCGCGGCGGGTGAGGGACGTGCGCTTCCTGGTCAGTTCTTCGACGATGCTGTCGAGCTCGGTCGTGGTGAACTCGAACAGGTTGAACGTGCGCAGCGGTGCGTCGCCGCGTGCGGCGTGGATCATGTGCGCAACGGTCTCCGCCGTGCCCGACGAGGCGATGGCGACGTCGAAGCCGAGCTCGTCGACCTCCCGCTCGAACGTGGCCAGGATGCTGCGCACGTACGAGCTGCAGTCGTGCACGCTGCGCGGCGACACGTTGCCCTCAGGGAAGAAGCGGTCGGTCAGGCGCACCGCACCGAGCTTGAAGCTGCGCGCCCCGAGCGTCTCGCCGCGCTGCCCGACGAGCACCTCGGTCGACCCGCCGCCGATGTCGGCGAGGATCAGCCGCTTGTCGAACACCGGCACGGCCTGCAGCACACCGAGGTGGATCAACCGCGCCTCTTCGAGCCCGGAGATCACCTCGATGTCGATGCCCGCCTCGCGCGATGCGCGCTCGATGAACTCGTCGGCGTTCTGGGCCTCGCGCACGGCGCTGGTGGCGACGGCTCGCACGGTCGCCCCGTGGCTGGAGGCGATGCGCGCCATGCGGGTGAGCGCGGCGATGCCGCGGTCCATCGCATCGACGGAGAGCTCCTTCATGTCGCCGCCGCCGTGGCCGAGGCGAACCGTGTCCTTCTCGCGCGTCACCACCTCGAAGCCGTTGTCGAGCACCCGCGCGATGACGAGGTGGAAGCTGTTGGTGCCGATGTCGAGCGCGGCCAGCAGCTGACCGGCTGCGTCAGCCGTTGGCGTCGCAGGCATCGATGCCGTTGAGAACGCCGTCGCGGAAGCTGTCGATCTTCTCGAACGACGTGCCGCGACGGTCGACGTCGGACGACTGGTCGCTGCGCGAGATGGCCGTGATGATCGCTTCGTCGAGATCGCCGGCCGACAGCGTCAGCTGCCGCTTGGGGCCGTCCACCGTCGGCACGATGTCGGCCACCCACACGCCGGTGAGGCAGTCGTCGGCGAGCGACCGGTCGACGCCGTCGAGGCTGGAACCGCGGGCCACCTGCACCGACTCGCTGAAGCCCTGCGCGAGCAGGTAGCCGACGCTCATGTCGCCGAACAGCGGGTCGCCGGCCAGCTCACGTCCGAAGTCCTCGTCGAGCATCACCTCGTTCGTGTCGGCGCAGTAGAACGAGTTCTTCGGGAAGGCGCGCTCGTCGACGCCCTCGCACGTGGGGAACGGCCCCTTCGTCGGGTAGAGCACGACCGCTGGAGCGGTGTAGGCGACGCCCTCCTGCTGGAGCACCTGGGTCCAGAACTCGCCGAGGTCGCCGGTGATCCCGGTGAAGACCGTGCCGTCCGCGTTGGTGGCACCGTTGATGATCTCGTCGAACGGCAGGTTGCCGCCGGTGGCGTCGGTGCGGTCGAACGGGATGTCGATGAGGATGCGGTTCTCGTCGAAGAACGGCTTGCATCGCTCGGGCCCGCCGTTGAAGCCGTCCTGGAAGGCGCCGACGCGATCGAACCCGGTGCCGTGGGCGTCGGGGTCGTTGCCGCCGGAGATCTCGACGGGGTCGCGCACCTGGATCATGGCGATCAGGCCGGACTTGATGTCCGCGTCGCCGAACTGGATGGTGTCGCTCTCGCCGCGGGCGACGTGGGCGGCCCAGGCACCGGCGAAGCAGTCCGCCTGCTGCTCCTTCAGGATCGTCGGCTGACCGAACTCGTCGGCTCGCGCCTGCACCGCGTGGCCGAACTCGTGGGCCAGGACGACGCCGACGGCGGCTTCGCCGAGGTCCTTGACGAGGCTGGGGATGAGGTCCTCGTCGTCGTAGGCCATGAAGTCGCCGTCGATGCAGTAGAACGCGTTGCCCTGCACGTCGTCGAAGTTCGTCTGCGGCGAACCGCACCCTGGGATCGGGTCGGTGCGATCCGGGTAGGCGGCGAAGATGCCGCCCTCGAGCGGGGCGAAGTCGCCGCCGTAGGTGAGCGGGAACTGCTCGCCCCAGAAGTCCTCGATGTCCTTGAACGCGGCGACGAGGAAGCCGTCGTAGCACTGCGGCGTCTTGGCGTCGCCGAAGTCGATGACGCCATCGGGCACCGGCTCGATCGGGGCACGGGTGCAGATGTCCGACGGATCGGGGTCGCCCGGCGCCGTCGTGTCGCCGGTCGGCGTGGTGCCCCCGTCGGGGGTGGTGCCGCCGGTGGGCGTCGTGCCCCCGTCGGGTGTGGTGCCGTTGGGACCCTCGTTCTGGGACTGACGCGACCGCGTCGCGGTCACGCCCTGGTCCACGGTTCCGCAGGCGACGAGGGAGATGACAGCGAGCCCGACGAGCAGACCCGCCATCGGCTTCGAAGATCGGACACGCACGTTTGCGAGCATACGCGCACTACGCCGAGCTGCTGAGTTCGGTTCGGTGAACCTTCGACGCGAGATCACGGCTCACGCACTCTTGGCGATGAGGCCCTGCAGCTCGGTGATCTCCTCTGCCTGTCCGTCGGCCATCAGACGAGCCAGGTCGCGCACCGAACCGACGCCTGCGTGATCGGCGGCGTACTCGGCCATGTGGATGCCGCCCTCGTGATGGGCGATCATCAGCTTGACGAAGATCTCGTCGGCCGCGCGACCCGACGAGGCGCTGAGCGCATCCAGATCGCTCTCGGTCGCCATGCCAGGCATGCTGTCGAGCGGGGTCGGCTGGCCCATCCACGACATCGCCGTGTCGGTCTCGTTGGCCTCCGGCTTGCCGAACTCGCGCAGCATGCCGACCATCAGGCCGTTCTCCAGGCTCTGGCCGACGACGATCTCGCGGGCGATCACTCGCAGCGCCGGGTCGGTGCCCTCGAGCTGGAGGTAGGCCAGGCCCATCGTCACCGCTTGCTCGTGGTGGGTGCGCATGTCCTGCAGGAAGCCGACGTCGGTGCTGTTGGGATCGGGCAGCGCGCTGTTGTTGCCGATCAGCCAGCCGACGCCGCCGGCCAGCACGGCGATGGCGATGAAGATGGCGACGAGGTTGATCGGGTTGTGCCACCACGCCAGCACGATCTCGTCGTCGTCGTCGTGACCTTCATGATCGTCGGCGATCTCGGGCTCGATGGTCGTGCTGCTCACGGGCACAGCTTCCCACGATCCCTCCTTTGGGTGCAGGCGCGACGGCTCACTAGGGTGCGGCCCGACGGTTGACGATCTCGATCAGCAGCACCGGACACGCACCCCCAACTACGGAGGAACACACGATGAGCCAGGCGTTCGCAACAACCCCGCGCACCCTGTCGGATCTGATCCCGGTTCCGGCGGAGCGCACGATGCGCATCGCTCGCACGGTCGCTCTCGTCGTCGGGTTCGCGGTCCTCACCGCAGTGCTCGCCCAGGTCCGGTTCCGCCTCTCGTTCACGCCCGTGCCGATCACCGGGCAGACGCTCGGTGTCCTGCTGGCCGGCACGACGCTCGGGTGGCAACGTGGTCTGGCGAGCCAGCTCCTCTACTGGGTGGCCGGCGTGTTCATGCCGTTCGCCTGGTACGCCGACGACAAGACCGGCACCAGCATCGCCAAGGGCTGGGAAGTGGCCACTGGCTCGACTGCCGGCTACCTGTTCGGCTTCGTCGTCGCGGCTGCCGCCGTCGGCTACCTGGCGGAGCGCCGCCAGGACCGCGACTTCGCCACCTCCATCCCAGCGATGCTGGCCGGCACGGCGATCATCTACGTCTGCGGCGTGGTCTGGCTGGCCCACTCGCTCGGCATCCCCGTCGCCAACGGTGACGCCAACGCGATCGGCTACGGCCTCACCCCGTTCCTCATCGGCGATGCACTCAAGTTGCTCATCGCCGGCAGCCTGACGCCGCTGGCGTGGAAGCTGTCATCGCGCGACTGACCGCGTTCGTTCGCCTCGCCGCGGTGAGCACCGTGGCGACGCTGCTGGTTGCCGCGTGCAGCGACGACTCGTCCACCGAGACCACCACGACGACCTCGACGACGGTCGCGTCGACGACGACGACCACCGTCGCGCCGACCACCACGTTGCCGGCGCCGACCACGACGGCTCCCGAACCGGAGTGGGCCGTCGACACGTCCGTGTGCTCCGATCCGGACGCCGCCACCGCTCGGCTCGGCCCCGTCGTGCACATCGCCTCGGTGATGCCGCTGAGTGGCGGCGTGGTCGCCTCCGCGTACGTGCCCGTCCGGCAAGGGCTGGAAGCGGCGATCGACGAGGCCAACGCGTCCGGTGTGCTCGCCGGCGTCACGTTGGAGCTCGACGTCGGTGACGACCAGGCGAACGCAGCAAGCACCCCTGCGGTCGTGACGGGGCAGATCGACGCCGGCGCTGCACTGTTCACCGCGATCGCAGGAACGGACAGCAACCGAGCAGTGCGCGATCTGCTGAACTCGGCGTGCATCCCGCAGTTGAACGCGCTCAGCGGCGCGGCGGATCTGAACGACGCGATCGCGTCGCCTTGGACGACCGCGATGCTCGTGCCGGCCGAGCTCGAAGCGAGGGTGTACGTCGATCAGATCGCTGCTGCACATCCGGCCGGCGCGACGGTCGCCCTGTTCTCGACCGACAACGAGTACGGACGCGCCTACACCGACACGGTGAAGGCGCTCGCCGCCGAGCACCAGTTGACGATCGTCGGCGACGCGCTGGTCGCAGCAGGCGACACCACGGCGCCCGCGCTGCAGATCACCGGGCTCGCGGCCTCGCTGCCGCAGGTGATCATCGCCGCACCGAGTGGCGCGGGGTGCCTGACGTTCCTCTCCGAACTGGCGTCGGCTCGTTCGGTGACCACGGGTTGGCTGCCGGAGGTCTACGTCGCCAACGGCTGCAACAGCAGCCGTCTGTTGCGCGCCGCGGGCCCGGCGGCCGACGGCATCTTCACCAGCGACAACCTCCTCGACGTGACCGATCCGGTCAACGCCGCATCGCCGGAGGTGCAAGCGTTCCAGGCGGCGATGGCGGCGAAGGGCGTGAGCGCCGTCGACAGCACCGCCGCGGTCGGCTGGGCCGCTGGTCGGTTGACGGTGGCGATCCTCGTCGACGCGGCATCGTCGCCGCAGGGCCTGACGCGCGCATCGATCATCGACGCCGCTCGCCGGTACGAAGGTGCGCCGGCGCTCGCCCGTCCGGGAGTGATCGACACGATGCACGGCACCGACGACCCGGTGCTGGCCCAATCGCTCCAGGTGCTGCAGTACCACGCCGCCACCGGCACCTTCACCGACGTCGGTGGACCGGTCACGACGTACGAGACCGTTCGCTGATGCCCTGAATTGATCGCCGGGTTAGATTGCGCGCGCTGGCTGCGGGGGCAGTCAGGCGATCAAGACTGGGAGACTGCGTTGGCTGAACCTCTGGTGCTCGTCGACGACCCGCGACCAGCGGTGCGCCGCATCACGCTGAACCGACCGGCGAAGCGCAACGCGCTGTCCAACGGACTCCGCACGCAGCTGTTCGAAGCGCTCGGCGCCGCTGACCGCGACCGCGACGTGCGAGCCATCGTCATCCGTGGGGCGGGCGCGTGCTTCTCGGCCGGCTACGACCTGGCACAGGATCCGAGCGAACCGTTGCCCTGGCCGATCACGACGGCCGACGGAGGCTGGGCGCGCCACGTGCTGCGCGGCTGGTTCGACATGATGGACCTGGCCACCCCGATCATCGCCCAGGTGCACGGCTACTGCCTGGCCGGTGGCACCGAGCTGGCCACCGCATGCGACCTCGTCTACGTGGCGCAGGACGCACAGATCGGCTACCCGCCGGTGCGCTCGATGAGCCCGCCGGACATGGCGTGGCACGTGTGGCTGATGGGGATGCGTCGAGCGATGGAGGCGATGCTCACCGGCGACTCGATGAGCGGGTCGGACGCGGTCGACGCCGGCTTCGCCAACCGCGCCTTCGCCGTGGAGCGGTTGGAGGACGAGGTGCTCGCGATCGCCGAGCGCGTCGCCAAGGTGCCGGCCGATCTGCAGGCGCTGAACAAGCGCGTCGTCCACCGGGCGATGGAGGCGATGGGCATGCGTGACGGGATGCGTGCCACGGCGGACATCAACGCGCTCGGGTTCCACCAGCGCAGCTCTCGCGAGTACTTCCAGCGCTTCAGCGCCGGCGTCACCGCCGCGCTCGACGCCCGCGACGAGAAGTTCGGCGACTACAGGACCGGCGAGTCGACCTGATGGCGCGTCGTGGTGAAACGTCCAAGCGGCTGGGCCGACCTCGCGACGGCGACAGCACCGAGACGCGCGAGCGCCTGCTCGCCGTGGCCCGGGTGCTGTTCGCACAGAAGGGCTTCGACGCCACGACCAACCGCGACATCGCCGACGGCGCAGCGATCACCACCGGAGCGATCTACCACTACTTCAGCTCGAAGGCGGAGCTCTACCTCGCAGCGTGCGAAGAGGTCTTCGCGCTGGTCTACACCGCGTTCGAGAAGTCGGTCGCAGGGCAGGACACGTTGCTGAACCAGTTCAGCGCGATCCTCGACGCGACCGTCGCGCTGAACCGCGACGATCCGTCGGTCACCGGGTTCGTCGTCTCGGTCGCCACCGAGACCGAGAGCCACCCCGAGCTGGCGCACCTCTACGAGCCGCTGCGGGGCACCAACTCCAGGTTCCTCGCCCGGCTGGTGACCGACGCCGCCGAGCGCGGCGAACTGGCGCCGGACGTGAAGCCCAAGGCGATCGAGGACCTCATGAACGCGATGCTCATCGGCTTGGCCCGGTTCAGTCACCAGGTGAACGACGCACAGCGTCACGCCGACGCGGTGGACGTGATGAAGCGGTTCCTCAGCGGGACGTTGGTGCGGCCGCCGCAGCACCGTCCGCGTGCGCGACGTTGAGTTGATCACCCATCGCTCGACGTGTCCGCGCTCGTCGGGTGCTGTCGATGGTGAGGACCATCAGGGCGATCCAGATCAGGCTGAAGCCGATGACGCGTGAGGCCGGCAGGTCCTCGTGGAGGACGAGCCAGCCGAGGATGAAGTTGATCAGTGGGACGATGTACTGCAGCGGGGCGATGATCGTCAGCGGGACGCGCTTGGCCGAGAAGGCGAACAGCATCAGCGGGATCACCGTGGCGATGCCGCTGATCGCCACGAGTGCGAGCTCGCCGCCGCTGGCCGCGTGCGGGATGCTCGTCGGCGAGCTCCATCGCAACGCCAGCACGATCCCCGCCGGCACGACGAGGAGGAACGACTCGGCCGCCATGCTCTCGATCGGCGTCAGCGGCACCTCCTTCTTCAGGTAGCCGTAGCCGGTCCAGGTCGCCGCCAGCAGCAGCGCCAGCAACGGCACCCGTTCGTACGACACGGTCAGCACGACGACCGCTGCAACGGCGAAGGCGATCGACACCAGCTGGGCGCGGCGCAACCGCTCCCCGAGCACGACGACGCCGACGGCCATTGTCGTCAGCGGCGCGATGAAGTAGCCGAGCGCTGCTTCGAGGACGCGGCCGTGGACGACCGTGTACACGTAGGTCGTCCAGTTCGTCGTCAGCAGTGCGGCAGCGGCCGCGACGCGCAGCACCAGTCGCGGCTGACGGGCGACGATGCGGACCATCGACCACTGACGCGTCGCGGTGAGGACGATCGACATCATCACCGTCGCCGACATCACCCGCCACCCGATCAGCTCGAACGCGTCGAAGGCGTGCAGCTCGCGCCAGTAGAGGGTGAGCAGCCCCCAGAGGAGGTACGCGCTGAAGCCGGCGATGATCCCGCGCTGCTGCTCCTTCACGATCGACGACGCTACGGCTGCACGGTGGCGATGGCCAACGAGTTCAGCTCCGCGGAGCGGAGGAAGTCGCGCCGGGGATCCTGCTGCAACGTGTCGTGGAGGAAGCAGAAGCTCAGCCCGCGCTGCGGCTCCAGCCAGCACAGCTGAGCGCCGGCGCCCATGTGCCCGAACGCTCGTGGTGCGTCGGGGAACCACCGATGGAGGTGGTAGCCGTCGCTGCCGGCGACCACGCCGGCGATCGTGCGGTTGGCCGGGGTGCCGTCGGTGCGGCTGACGCTGACGTTGCGGACCGTCCCCGTCGCGTCGGCCAGCCAGACCGGGTCGTACGAACCTGCCCGGTCGTGGAGGAACGACTGGTAGACGGTGGCGATGTCGGTAGCGCGCGCGATCGCCCCGCCACCCGGGATGCCTGCCGACTGGGCCTCGGGGATGTTGAGCAGCAGCAGCGCCTCGGGCCCGATCGTGGTGTCGGGCACGAGGTCGTCGCGGCCGAAGGTGGCGACGAGCCCGGCACGATCGTCGGGCACCGATCCGGCGACGCGGACGGTGGCCACCGGGCCGCCGATCAGCGGGCCCAGCAGACGTGGTGCGCCCGCGGCGCCGGTGACGGTCTCGTGCACGGCATCGACGTACGGCGTGCCGCCGAGCGTCTCGATCAGCTCGGCGATCACCCAGTGCGCGGCGACCGGGTGGTACTCGGTGCGCGTTCCTGCGGGCCAGTCGAGGCGCCACGAGGCGAGCGTCTCGCGACGGCCGGCGCTGGTGCCCCAGTGCTCCGGGTTCATCGGCGCCTGCGGGAACCCGCCCTGCATCGTCAGCACCTGGAGCACCGTCACGTCGGCCTTGCCGTTGTGCTCGAAACCGGGGACGTAGCGGGCGACTGGCGCCAGGAGATCGAGAGCACCGGACGCGAGGTGGGGGAGCAGCGCCATCGCCACGATCGTCTTCGTCGCCGAGTAGATGACGAAGCGCGTGTCATCGGTTGCGGTGCCGAAGCTGCCGCCGGCGACGACCTCACCGCCCAGCCCGATGGCGAACTGCGCCGACGTCGAGTGGCCTTCGTCGATCTCCCGTCGCACTCGCGCGGCGAGTCGGGCGACGGCTGCCTCGTCGAGCTTCATGACGTCTGCTTCCAACCGTTGAAGTAGGTGATCCGCTCGACGGGGAGACGCGCTCCGGGCTTGAAGTCGTCGCCCGTGTAGAAGGCCACCGGGGTCAGCGCCACCTGGCTGACCGTCGACGGGATGCCGAGGATCTCGGCGGCCTCCTCCTCGTAGCCGAGGTGCAGCGTGGTCCAGGCCGTGCCGATGCCACGGCTTCGCGCGGCGAGCATGAAGCTCCACACCGCCGGCAGGATGCTGCCGTAGAGCCCGGCCAGCGTGCCCTGCGACATCGACGGATCGGGTCGTCCGAGCTGACACGGGATGACCATCGCGGGCACCTCGTGGAGCACCTCGGCGAGGTGGTCGCTGCTGGCCATGATCGCGCCGGCATCGGTGCGTCCCGTGTCCGCCACCGCGTCGCGCTGAGCGGCCATGTACGGCGCGTACGAGCGGCGGTAGAGGTCGGCGATCGCCAGCTTCTTGTCCGGGTCGTCGACGACGATCCAGCGCCAGCGCTGCACGTTGCCCCCAGCGGGAGCCTGGGTGGCGATGCGGATGCAGTCGAGGATGGTCTCCCGCGGTACCTCGCGGGTCAGATCGAGCCGCTTGCGCACGGCGCGTGTGGTGCTCAGCAGGTGGTCGGTCTGGGACAGGTCGAACGGCGGGTTCATGACTGCGAACCGTACGGGACCGGCGCCGTCGCCCGTCGAGGCGCAACGGCGGTTTGGAGAACTCGATCGCCAAAGTGATCGCTCAGTTGGATTCCGTCCCGTACAGTGCAGGCGCTGTCCTGACGGACCCTGCGTCTGTTCTGATGTTGTGGTAACCAGGCAGCTCCGGACGTGAACCCGGAAAACACACAGGGGGAAACCTTGAGGAAACGTACTGCAAAGATCGCCGCCGGCTTGCTCGTGCTCGGCATGGTCGCCGGCGCCTGCTCCGAGGAGGAGACCGGCTCCAGCACGCCGACGCCCGCGACGGGGGCGACCACGCCCGCCACGACGCCGAGCTCAGGTGGCGACACCACGCCGCCCAACACCGGGGGCACCGACACCACGCCGACCACGCCCGGCACTGCTGATCCGGGCGCCGACATCGTGCAATGGGCGCTCGACTACACCGAAGGCACCGCCGGCGAGGCCAGCGGCGATGCGATCAAGATCGGCTACGTCAACCAGGAAGACTTCTTCCCGGAGAACACCATCGGCATCGACGCCGCGGTTGCGTTCGTCAACAAGGAGCTCGGCGGCGCCGCCGGCCACCCGTTGGAGATCGTGCCCTGCAAGGTGTCGGTCGCCGAGGACGGCGCCAAGTGCGGCGCTCAGCTGGCCAACGACTCCAGCATCGCGATGGTCATCACCGGAACGTTGCTGTACGGCAACAAGGAGCTGTACGACGCGCTGAACGGCAAGAAGCCGGTCATCATCGGCAACGGCCTCACCACCGACGACTTCACCACGCCGGCCGGCCAGGCCTTCACCGCCGGCTCGCCCGGCGTCATCCCGGGCATGGGCGGGTTCATCACCCAGTACCTGCCCGACGTGAAGAGCGTTGCGGTCATCGCCTCCAACAACCCCGCCGGCCAGGCCGCAGCGACGCTGCTGTTCAAGCCGACGATGGACAAGGCCGGCATCTCCACCACGGTGGTCGGTGTCGACGACACGGCCACGGCCGCACAGGTGCAGTCGGCGGTCACCGCCGCCGGCGCCGAGACGGCTGACGCCGTCGTGCTGCTCGTCACCATCCAGCAGTGCATCAACGTGTACGACTCGCTCGCAGCGCTCGGCATCAACCCGACGGTGGTCGCCACCGGCCTGTGCTTCGGCACGCCGATGACGGATCACCTGAAGGAAGCCGGTGTCGGTGGCGACGTGCCCGACGGCTGGTACTTCGGTGGCTACGGCTACAGCTACTTCACCCCCGACCTGGACAGCGGCATGCTGACCTACGTCACCAAGGTGCAGGAGTACGGCAAGCCCGCCCCGGGCGCGTCGACGCTCGAGTACACCGGCTTCGCCGGCCCGTCGTTCGCCAACATCATGACGGCTGCCAAGTTCTTCAACGAGATCGATGGGGCGACCGACTACGCCAGCATCGACGCGAAGATCCGTGGCTTCAAGGGCCCGATGATGCTGCAGGTCGGTCCGCTGGACTGCGGCAAGCAGGTCATCGTCGGGCTGCCGATCTTCGTGTCGGTGTGCGGCTCGCAGATCGGCATCCAGCAGTACAAGGACGGCGAGTGGATCGCCGTCGCAGACGGCCAGAACGGCAAGCCGATCGACGCCACGAAGGTGCCCGTCTGATCGGTTCGGACTCCGAATCGTTCTGAACATGTAGCGACAACGGTGGGGTACTGTCTCCGAACCTTCGGGGGACGGTGCCGTACGGGGCAGCACCCCACCGTTGCGTGCACTGCTGGTCAACAGGTGAGTCACAAGGGGGCACGGCCATCAAAGGCTCATTCACCAAGTATTTGCAATGGTTCGTCGGCGCAAGTGCCGTCGTGCTGGTGGCCTGGGCGCTGATCTCGCCCAACACGAGGGCCAACTTCCTCACCGGCTCCGGGTTGTCGCAAGGCGCGCTCGTCGCCGCGATCGCCCTCGGCGTCGTCCTCACGTATCGCGGTTCGGGCGTCGTCAACTTCGCCAACAGCGCGATCGCGATGTACATCGCCTACGTGTACGCGGTGCTCCGCCGCGACGGCGATCTGTTCCTGCCTCCGTTGCCGAACCCGTTGGCGATCATCGAGGGGATCGTCAACAACTTCCGCGACGGCAGCAAGCTCGACCTGCCGGACTGGCCGACGCGCATCTCGTTCGGCCCGAACATGACGTTCTGGTCGGCGCTGATCATCTCGCTGCTGTTCAGCGTGCTGCTCGGCTTGGTGCTGCACTTCTTGATCTTCCGCCCGCTGCGCAACGCGCCGCCGCTGGCGAAGGTGGTCGCCTCGATCGGTCTGCTGCTGTACCTGCAGGCCGTCGTGCTGCGCCGCTTCGGCCTGCAGCCGTACACGGTGAAGGGCATCCCGTTCTTCAAGGCCAACGATCGCGTCAAGCTGCCGTTCGACGTGTCGATGCGCAAGGACGAGCTGACCATCGCCATCCTCGTCATCGTCTTCGCGCTCGCGCTGTGGGCGATCTTCCAGCTCACCCGCTTCGGGTTGGCCACGCGCGCCGCCAGCGAGAACGAGAAGGGCGCGGTGGTGCTCGGCTTCTCGCCCGAGTTCCTGGCCGGCGCCAACTGGGTGATCTCCACGTTGATCACCGGTCTGCTCGGCGTGCTCGCCGCGACGATCTCGAGCACGGTCGACCCGGGAACGCTGACCGCGCTGATCATCCCCGCCCTCACGGCGGCGTTGGTCGGCAGCTTCAGCTCGTTCGGCTGGACCACGTTCGCTGCGTTCATCCTCGGCATGCAGTACCAGTTGGTGCTGTACCTCGGCGCCAAGCACCACTGGTTCCCGAAGTCGGGCAACCAGGCGTTCCCCGGCGTCGACCGCCTCCTGCCGCTGGCGGTCATCGTGCTGGTGCTCTACCTGCGCGGCAAGAGCTTGCCGACTCGTGGCGCGATCAGCGCTGGGCGATTGCCGTTCTCGCCCACGCCGCCGAAGTGGGCCATTCGCTACGGCGGTCCGGCGCTCGCGCTGGTGGCCGCGTTCCTCGCCCTGTTCGTCTTCACACCGGCGTTCCGCGGTGCGTTGTCCAACACGCTGATCGGCGTGATCATCTGCCTGTCGATCGTGGTCGTCACGGGCTACGTCGGGCAGATCTCGCTGGCGCAGATGTCGTTCGCCGGCATCAGCGCGTTCGTCGTCTCCAAGCTGACCACCGACGGGCACATCCGCATCCCGATCCCGTTCACCGACAGCTGGATCCCGATCGGGCAGGGGCCGTTCCCGGTGCCCATCCTCACGGCGGCGCTGATCGCCACCTTGGTCGGTGTGCTCGTGGCGGTGCCGGCGCTGCGCGTGCGCGGCGTCAACCTGGCCATCGTCACGCTCGCCTTCGCGGTGGCGGTGGACAAGGCGGTGTTCGCCAACTCGTCGGTCAACGGCGGCTTCTTCGGCGCCAAGGTCACCACGCCGAAGCTGTTCACCGAAGCACGCAGCGTGAAGTACAAGATCGCCGGGTTCACCGCCGGCGACGGCAAGATCCCGAACCCGATGACGACCATCTTCCTGCTCATCGCGGTGGTCATCCTCTGCTACGCGGTGGCCAACCTGCGCCGCTCGGCGACGGGTCGACGGATGCTGGCGACGCGCTCCAACGAACGTGCCGCTGCCGCGGCGGGCGTCAACGTGCAGGGCACGAAGATCCTTGCGTTCGCCGTGTCCTCGTTCATCGCCGGTGTCGGTGGTGCGCTGCTGGCCTACCGGTTCAGCAGTGCGACGCCGGACAAGTTCGACTACCTCAAGTCGCTGACCTTCCTGGCCTTCGCCTACCTCGGTGGCATCAGCAGCGTGTACGGCGCGATCTCCGGTGGGGTGCTGGTCGCCGGTGGCATCGGCTTCACCTTCCTCACCAACGTGCTCCACGTGAGCGATCAGTTCACGTTGATCCTGGGCGGGCTCGGCTTGATCATCGCCGCCATCCGCAACCCGGAGGGCGTGGCCGGTGCCGTGCGCACCACGCTGCTCGGGTTGAAACGACGACGAAGCGGTGAGGCCGCGCCTGTCCACGTCCCGGCGGGAGGTCACTGAGATGGCACTGCTCCAAACCCATGGCATGTCGGTCACCTTCGGTGGTCTGCGTGCGGTGAACGAGGTCGACTTCGCCGTCGAGCAAGGTCAGCTCGTCGGCCTGATCGGCCCGAACGGTGCCGGCAAGACGACGTTCATCGATGGCATCACCGGCTTCGTCGAGACCACCGGCCGCATCGAGTTCGCCGGCAAGGAGATCGGCGCCACGCCGGCGCACAAGCGGGCCAACCTCGGTCTCGGCCGCACCTGGCAGTCGCTGGAGCTGTTCGACGACCTCACCATCGTCGAGAACCTGCAGGTGGCCGCGGAGAAGCAGTCTGTCGGCGGCTTCTTCCTCGATCTCGTGCGGCCGAACCGGTCGCGAGATCGGGCCAACGTCGACTTCGCCCTCGACGTGCTCGGCATCCGCGATCTCACCGATCGCTTCCCGCACGAGATCAGCCAGGGCCAGCGCAAGCTGGTCAGTGCCGCTCGGGCGTTGGCTGCGCGGCCGCGGCTGGTCTGCATGGACGAACCCGCCGCGGGTCTCGACACGGAGGAGAGCCAGGAGCTGGGTGGTCGGTTGCGCAACATCATCGACGCCGGCACGACGATCTTCCTCGTCGACCACGACATGGGCCTCGTGCTCAACGTGTGCGACTACATCTACGTCATCGAGTTCGGGGTGAAGATCGCCGAGGGCACGCCGTCGCAGATCAAGCGCGACCCGAAGGTGATCGAGGCCTACCTCGGCTCGGCGGCCGAGACGGTGATCGGCTCGGAGGGCGATGGGCCGTTGCCGGCTGACGCTTCCGTCGATTCGATCAGCGCGTCCGATTCGATCAGCAAGGACGGTGAGTGATGGCACTGCTCGAGATCGAGTCGATGTCCACCGGCTACGGCGGCGTCCCGGTCGTGCGCGACCTCAACCTGCGCGTGGAGGAGGGCGAGGTCGTCGCTCTGCTCGGCCCGAACGGCGCCGGCAAGACGTCGACGTTGCTCACCGTGTCGGCGCTGAACCCGATCCTCGCCGGCGACATCCGCGTGCTCGGCAAGAGCGTGAAGGGGCGTCGCCCGCACCTCGTGGCGCGCGAGGGCCTGGCCCACGTGCCGGAGGATCGCAGCCTGTTCTTCCAGCTGACCGTGGCGGAGAACCTGCGCCTCGGCGCGGCCAAGGGCTCGGCCGACATCAAGCAGGCGCTCGGCTACTTCCCCGCGCTGGAGAAGCTGATGGATCGCAAGGCCGGGCTGCTGTCCGGTGGCGAGCAGCAGATGCTGGCCATGGCCCGTGCGCTGACGGTGAAGCCGAAGCTGCTGATGGTCGACGAGATGAGCCTCGGTTTGGCGCCGATCATCGTCGAGCGGCTGCTGCCCGTGCTGCGACGCATCGCCGACGACACCGGCGCCGGCGTGCTGCTCGTCGAGCAGCACGTGCACCTCGCCCTCGAGGTGGCCGATCGCGCCTACGTGCTCAGCCACGGCAACCTCGCCATGGAAGGCGACGCGGCCCACCTCCGCGAGAACCGCCAGCTCCTCGAGTCCAGCTACCTCGGTGGCAGCGAGCTCGACGAGTAGCCACTGGTCCCGGCCCGCCGCCGGCCATCCGTGAGTCTCCGTGCCACCCACGGCACCCAAACTCACGAACCCCGCCATCCGTGAGTTTCCGTGCCACCCGCGGCACCGAAACTCACGAACGGCCCCGGATCTCGGGAGTTGCGTCACTACGGGAGACGTAAGGCGTCTCAGTCGCATCGGCGAATGGGGGGACGATGCGACGTGGGTTGATCGTGATGACCACAGCGACGCTGACCCTCGCGGCCTGCACCAGCGAAGCCTCGAAGCCGCCGGCGACGAATGCGTCGACGGAGACGCCAGCCGCAACGGAGAACCCATCGACGAGCACGACGGTCGACACGACCACGTCGTCCACCACCACCACCACCACCTCGACGACGATCCCACCGACCTCGACCACCACCCCAGACGAAGCAATCACTCAGGCCATCCAGGACTACTGGCTCGCGTACGCGGCGTGCGGCGCCGCGCCGGAAGCCTGCGATCCGTCTTCCTTCCTTGCGGCCAACGGGAGGTCGCGAGCTGCCATGACCGACTTCGTGGCAGGTTTGATCGCCCGGAGCTATCGATTCTCGACCGACCTGCGCGGTTCCTACATCGCCGTCGAGAGTGTCGACGTTCGGGGAGAGTCTGCCGTCGCCATCTCCTGCTTATACGACGCGGGCATCGTGCTCGGACCGCCAGGGCCGGATGGCCAACCCACTCGTGTTGCAGACGGGGCCGAGAGCGTGAGGAACTCGAACACGCTGTTTCTCGAGGGCGGCGAGTGGCGAGTTGGCGAGGAAGAGCAGCTGGAACGGATCGGAGATGGAGACCGATGCGGCCGCGCTTAGCGATCCTCGTTGGGCTGGCAGTCGCGTTGCTACAAGCGCCGATTGGAGGTGGTGGCGGCACAAAGCATGATGGCGAAGGGGGAGCGCTGCTGAACACGTGGGCGACCAACGCAACGAACGGTGGGGTGCTCCGCCCAGCGGGGACATCGTCCTGCACGTCGTGGGCGGCGGCGCAGTTCGCCGATCCGGCGTTTGGGTTCGGCGATCAACCGACCACGCGAACCAACGCTGCCGGCGACCTCGAGACGCTGTACTTCCGGATCTGCGACTCCACGGCGCGCCAGTTCGTCTGGGTCGGGACGTATTCGGCGGCGGATCTGGCGCAGGTGGCGTATTCGGCGGCGGTGGCCAAGGTGCCCGCGCCGGTGCCGGTGTTCTCTCCTCCTTCGGCGAATCTGATCGTCAACATCGAGACGTGGTTCGGGGTGACGCCGGTTGCTCCGGTGACGGCGACGGCGCAGATCCCGGGTCTCACCTCGACGGTGACGGCGACGGCGACGGAGCTCCGGCTCGACACCGGGTCCAAGGTCGTGGGCGACACGACGACGGTGACGTGCCCGCCTTGGGGATCAGCCACTGCATCGGTCGGTGGTTGTGCGTGGACGCCGAAGTACCCGTCCGTCCAGAAGGTCACTGGGACGACCGACAAGCGGTATCACGCGACGTTGACGGTCACCTGGAGCGTGACGTGGTCGGCGACGAACGGTCAGACGGGCGACCTCGGCACGATCACCACGCAGACCGCGGTGCAGTTCACGGTCCGCGAAATCCAGACGTTCTGACCACGGATGCACGGATGCGCGCGTCAGGCGAGGCGCCAGGTGCGCACGGGGATGGTGGCACCGAGGGACAGGGCGATGTCGGCGAGCTCGGTGTCGTCGGAGGCACACACGACGAGCACACCGACGTCACCACGGGCCGCGGCGATCGTCAACGCGTCGCCCAACAGGCCGGCGCGATCCGGACCGACGACTCGGTCGATGACCGTCGTCGGGCCGCCCGGGTCGTAGATCGGCGGCATCATCCCGGCGGAACCGATCAGCACGCCACGTGAGTCAGCGATGCGCAGCCCACCGTCCGCAGCGGGGTCGATCAGGCCACCCATGAAGGTGTGCATCGGCGGCGCCGGCAGCTCGCCGACGAACGGCGGGAACACCACCGGATCGGCGGCCGCTCCGGCAACTCGCAGCATGTACGTCGTGCTCGCCGGCGCTGAGCCGCGTGACCGCAGCCACGTCTGCTCCGCCGAGTCGCGCTCGGGCACGCACGTCACCAACGGCGCGAGCTCGGTCGCCGCGAGGAGCGCGGAACCAACGGAGTCCCACCGCTCGTCGGTCACGCAGAGGTCATCGCAGAACCAGTGCGATCGTTGGCGGTTGACGATCGCACAACCGACTGCAGCGCCTTGATCGAACGCGACGTACGCGATGGGCTCCTCTTGGGTGAGCACGTAGCCGAGAAACATCGGGTGCAGCTGATCGGCGTTGGCCGACGGGTGCCAGTACACGGGCTCCCACGAGGCCAGTTCGGCGCGCCGTTGTCTGGTCAGAACGACCACTGCGTCAAGATCCTCGGAGGCTGCTCGGCGGACGGTGATCGTCATCGGCACCAGCCTCGCCGTCGCCGAGAACCTCTGACAAGCTGCCCGTGTGCAGATCGACGTCCTCCCCGATGCCGCCGGCGCGGCGTCGTTCGCCGCCGACTGGCTGGCGCGCCGCTTGCGCGATGCGGTGCATCGACGCGGTGAAGCATCCGTCGCGTTCAGCGGGGGCAGCACGCCGGCCGCGATGCTCGCCGACCTCGCCACGTTGGACGTCCCGTGGAAGGCCGTGCACGCCTACCAGGTCGACGAGCGCGTCGCCCCCGAGGGCGACCGGGACCGCAATCTGAACCTGCTCGCCATGCTGCCGATGCCGAAGCGCAACGTTCACGCGATGGCCGTCAACGCGGCGTCACTGACCACCGCTGCCCGACGCTACGAGGTTGGTCTTCCGGAGCGCTTCGACGTCGTCCACCTCGGCCTCGGCGACGACGGCCACACAGCCTCGTGGCCGCCCGGCGATCCCGTCATCGATGCGCCCGAGTCGGTCGGGGTGACGCAGGTGTTCAACGGTCGCGTGCGCCTGACGCTGACACCACACGTCGTCAACCGTGCCCGGTGCCGGCTGCTGCTGGTGGCCGGAGCGAGCAAGGCCGAGATGGTCGAGCGCTTCGTGCTGCGCGACAGCGCGCTGCCGGTCGACCGCGTCCGTCGCTCGGCCACGTGGATGGTGCTCGACGCAGGTGCCGCCGCTCAGCTCAACCGCTGACGCCTGTACTGTCGCCGTCGATGGACATCACCACGACGAACGAGTGGACCACCCTCCTTGCGACGGCGCAGCCGGCGCCACTCCGCGACCTGTTCGTGAGTGATCCCGGCCGCGCCCAGCGCTTCCGGTTGCAGGCCGGCGACCTGACGATCGACTACTCGAAGAACCTCGTCGACGACACCGTGCTCGCCGCGCTGCGGGCGATCGCCGAGGTGGCCGGCGTCGAGGCACGTCGCGATGCGATGTTCGCCGGCGAGATCATCAACGTCACCGAGCAGCGCGCCGTGCTGCACACCGCATTGCGAGCGCCCGTCGGCACCACCGTGCTCGTCGACGGCCACGACGTGGTGCCCGACGTGCACGAGGTGCTCGGGCGCATGGGTGCGTTCGCCACGCAGGTCCGCGACGGCGGTTGGGTCGGCGCCACCGGTCAGCAGATCCGCACCGTGGTCAACATCGGCATCGGTGGCAGCGACCTCGGGCCGGCGATGGCCTACCTCGCCACGCACGCCTTCGGCCGCCCCGATCTCACGTGCCGCTTCGTCAGCAACGTCGACGGCGCCGACATCGCCACCAACCTCGCCGATCTCGATCCGGCCACCACGCTCTTCGTCATCAGCTCGAAGACGTTCACCACGATCGAGACGCTCACCAACGCGGGCGAGGCTCGCCGCTGGCTGACCGGCGCGCTCGGCGATGACGCCGTCGCCAAGCACTTCGTCGCGGTCAGCACGAACGCCGAGAAGGTCGGCGAGTTCGGCATCGACACCGCCAACATGTTCGGCTTCTGGGACTGGGTGGGAGGTCGCTACTCCGTCGACTCGGCCATCGGCCTGTCGCTGATGATCGCCATCGGACCGGACGGCTTCGCCGAGTTCCTCGACGGCTTCCACACGATGGACACCCACTTCCGCGAGGCGCCGCTGCCGTCGAACGCGCCGTTCGTGCTCGGTCTGCTGGGCATCTGGTACGCCAACGTGCTCGGCGCCGAGACGAAGGCCGTGCTGCCGTACGCGCACGAGATGCGCCGCTTCCCGGCGTACCTGCAGCAGCTCGACATGGAGTCCAACGGCAAGAGCGTGCGCCTCGATGGCGGCACCGTGGCGACGACGACCGGGCCGATCGTGTGGGGCGAGCCCGGCACGAACGGCCAGCACGCCTTCTACCAATTGCTGCACCAGGGCACGCGGTTGGTGCCGATCGACTTCATCGGCTTCGCCAAGCCGAACCACGACCTCATTGCCCAACACGACCTGCTGATGGCGAACCTCTTCGCCCAGGGCGAGGCGCTGGCGTTCGGCAAGACGTTGGAGGAGGTGATCGAGGAGGGCATCCCCGAGCACCAGCAGGCGGCGCGGGTGTTCCCCGGCAACCGACCGACCACGACGATCCTCGCCCCGCAGCTGACGCCGTCGGTGCTCGGTCAGCTCATCGCGCTGTACGAGCACATCGTGTTCGTGCAGGGCTCGATCTGGGGTGTCAACAGCTTCGACCAGTGGGGCGTCGAGCTCGGCAAGGCGCTGGCCAACCGAATCACGCCGGAGCTCACCGTCGACGACGACCCGAAGCACGACTCGTCGACGAGCGCCTTGATCCGCTGGTACCGCGAGCACCGGGCGACATGAGCCGGCTCGACCTCGAGGCGCTCGTCGCGCTCGAGGTGGAGGTGTGGTCGGCGCTCGTGCGCGGCGACGCGACCGCGGACGAGCGCCTGCTGTCCGACGACTTCCTCGGCGTCTATCCGACGGGCTTCGCCGTGCGCGCCGATCACGTCGAGCAGCTGCACGCCGGGCCGACCGTGTCCACGTTCGCGCTCAGCGAGGAGCGGATGATGGAGCTGTCCGAATCGATCGTGATGCTCTCGTACCGCGCCGACTACCGGCGCGTTACTGCACCCGCGACGAGCGAACCCGAGTCGATGTACATCAGCTCGCTCTGGTGCGAGCGCGACGGGGCATGGGTCAACGTGTTCAGCCAGGACACCCCGACGTCCGACATCGCCGTTCCGTAGCGGAGCGTCAGGCGGCGCGCACCGTGTTGCTGCCGGCGTCGCTGATGAACGTGCCGTAGGTGCTCAGCGTGCTGTCGTCGAGCGTGATGTCGTCGACCGTGCGGAACTCGGCGGTCCACGTCTGCGGCGTCACCGTGTGCATCGTGTAGCCGCGATGAGCGAGCTCGGCGTCGACGAGCGCGGGAAACTGCTTGAGCACGTCGGTGAGCGAGTCGTCGATCAGCCCGGTCGACGAGATCGACGTGCTGATGAACTCGATGCCGACTGGCGTGCCCGTGCCGTGGTCCGGCGCACGCAGCTGACCGACTGCGGCGAGGTGGATGTCGCCGGTGAGGATGACCACGTTGGGGATGGCGTTGTCGAGGAGGTGCTGCATGATCGCGTTGCGCTCCTCCGGGTAGCCATCCCACTGGTCGTAGTTGAGGACGGCGGCGCCGAGCGTCGCATCGGAGAACACGGTCTGGTTGCCGACCGCGTTCCACACCGTGCCCTGCGAGCCGAGGCTGTCGAAGAGGAACTGCTGCTGCGCATCGCCGAGCATCGTCCGCCCCGGTGCGGTGACCTCCGGACACGCCGGGTCCGTGTTCAGTGCCTCGTCGCCACACGCCTGATCGCTGCGGTACTGGCGACCGTCGAGCAACGTCAGACCGAGCAGATCGCCCCACTGCACCGCGCGGTAGATGCGGTAGTCGTTGCTCGGTCCGGTGGGCGGGTCGAGGCGCGTCGGCGTGTGCTCCCACCACGCCTGGTACGCGCCGAAGCGACGATCGGCGAACCCCACCGTGTCGGCGGAATCCTGGGGCGTGACGCCGGCGTAGTTGTTCTCCACCTCGTGGTCGTCCCAGATGACGAACCACGGCGCCACGTGGTGCGCGGCCTGCAGGTGCGGGTCGCTCTTGTAGAGGCCGTAGCGAGCGCGGTAGTCGTCGAGGGTCTTCGGCTCGGGTGCGCCGTGTGTGCGCACCGCGCCGCCCGGCGCGACGGTGGCCGCCGCGCTCTCGTAGATGTAGTCGCCGAGCCAGAGCACGAAGTCCGGCTTGCGCTCGGCGATGTCGCGATGCGCGGCGTAGAAGCCGTCCTGGTAGTCCTGGCACGTCGCCGCGGCGAAGGTCAACGTCTCGGTGCTTGCTGACGCATCGGGCGCGATGCGCGTCGTGCCGACCGGGCTGAAGAAGTCGTTGACGACGAAGCGGTAGTAGAAGTCGCCCGGCCCGGCGGTGATCACCACGTGTGCGGTGTGAGCGTGATCCGGCGAGGTGACGACGTTGCCCGTCTGCTCGACGCCGGCGAAGTTCGGGTCGCTGCTGACCTGCCAGGTGATCTCGACGTCCTGCGAGGGCATCCCACCGCCGACCTCCAACGGTTCGGGCGCGAGCCGCGTCCAGATCACCACGCTCGACGAGTCCGGGTCGCCCGACGCAACGCCGAGCGTGAACGGGTCGCCCGACAGGTCGACCCGCGGCAGCGTCGTGGTCGGAGCGTCCGTCGGAGGCGGATCGGTGCTCGCCGGCTCGCTGCTCGTCGGGTCGGTGTTCGGTGCCGAGGACGGTGTGGTCGGGTCGGACTTCGTGTCGCTGCTGCACGCGGCGAGCACGACGGCCACGGAGCCAACGAGGAACATCCGCCGAGAGATCGGTTGCATCCCCGCAGTCTTGCCGACATCGCCGAACTGGATGTCTGACAGCTCGATATTCGAGCTGTCAGACATCCAGTTTCGGGCTACTTGCGAACGGTGGCGAAGAGGGCTTTGAGGTAGGCACCTTGGGGGAAGGTGACGGGGTGGTCGATGCCGTGCGCGGTGCGGCGCTCGTCCTCGAACTCGGCTCCGGCGTTGCCGGCGGCGCGGCGCACGGTGATGTAGAAGTCGTCCGACGTGATCCGGCTCGAGCACGACGCCTGCACCAGCAGTCCGCCGTTGCGCACCAACCCGACTGCGCGACGGGTGAGCTCGCCGTAGGCGTGCAACCCACGCTCGACCGAGGTCTGCCGTTGGGCGAACGAGGGCGGGTCGACGACGACGACGTCGAACTCGCGCCGCGCCCGCAGCAGGCGGTCCATCACCTCGAACGCGTCGCCGGCCATCGACTCGTGGTGGCACGTGGCCACGTCGGTGATCGACCGGTTCAGCGCGAAGTTCCGCGACGCGGCGGCGAGCGCCGGTGCGCTGAGGTCGACGCTCGTGACGTCCTTGGCCCCGCCGGCTGCGGCGTGCACGCCGAACCCGCCGGTGCTGGCGAACACGTCGAGCACCGAGGCGCCACGACTGGCCTTGCCGACCAGGGCGCGGTTGTCGCGCTGGTCGAGGTAGTAGCCCGTCTTCTGACCCTCGATCACGTCGGCCTCGAACGTCAGCCCGTTCTCCTGGAACAGCACCGGACCGTCGGGCGGCAGGCCGACCAGCGCCATGCCCTCCTCGAGGTCGTGCAGCAACGACACCGGCCCGCCCTTGGACACGGCACGAGACAGCCGGAGGATCACACGAGACGGGCGCAGCGCGTCCATCACCGCGGGTAGCAGCGCGTTGAGGTGCGGCACCCATGCGGCGGTGTACAGCTTGATGACGAGCGTGTCGTCGTAGCGGTCGAGCACCAGCCCGGGGAAGTTGTCGTTCTCGCCGTTGATGCAGCGGTACCCGGTGGTGTTGCCGCGCGCCACGAGCGGCTGGCGGATGGCCAGCGCGGCAGCCACCTGCTCGCGCCAGAAGTCGGCGTTGACGGTGCGCGGCTTGCCCTGGTGCAGCAGCTTGATGCGAATGGGGGACTGCGGGTCGAACAGACCGATGGCCATGAACGCCCGCTCGGCGTCGAACAGCACAGCCAGATCGCCCGGCTCGCCCTCGTGGCTGAGCGAGGTGATGCTCTCGTCGTAGACCCACGGATGGCCGCCGCGAACCTGGCGCGCCGCATCGGCGGTGACCCGCACGGCGATGCGCTTCTCGCTCGGCGAGGGGAGGTTGGCGAGGAGGGCCATGGCCAAGAGGGTAGGCCGCGGAACCGGGAGTCGCCGTGCGTTTGATCGGCGAGAGCGTCGATGACCAGGCGCTCTGCCCCTACGCTCTGGACGGATGGCCACCGACTCGCTGGAGCGCACCACGAACCTGCTCGCGCTGCTGCTCGAGGCCCGTCAGCCGTTGACGCTGGAGCAGATCGTGTTCTCGCTGGACGGTCAGTACCCGGTGAACGCGGTCGCCCGCCGCGGCGCCTTCGAGCGCGACAAGGTGCTGCTGCGTGACATCGGTGTGCCGTTGGAGACCGAGGTGCTCGGCGGCCCGCAGGCCGGCGCCACCGGCTACCGCATCGATCGTGGGCGCTACGAGCTGGCGGGCCTGTCACTGTCCGACGACGAACGTCGCGCCCTGCAGCTGGCCGTCGCTGCGGTGCGCAGCACCGATGCTCAGTTCGGGCTGATGAAGCTCGGCGCCGAGACCACCGAGGTAGGTGCGGTGCGCGCTCCGCTGCCGCAGCTGGCCCAGCTGCCTGCGCTGCGCGATGCCGTCGCTGCCCGCGCCGAGGTGCAGTTCCGCTACCACGGCGCACCCCGGCGTCTGCACCCGTACGTGCTGATGCTGCGCCGCGGCTGGTGGTACGTGATCGGTCACGACCTCGCCCACGACGAGCGACGCACCTACCGCGTCGATCGCATCGAGGGCGACGTCACCGCCGGCGCCCGTGGCGCGTTCGAGCGCCCCGAGGGCTTCGACCCACTGACAGCGTTCCCCTCCGACCCGAAGGAGATCGGCGAGGGCGACGCTCGCGCACGCGTGCTGGTCGACGCGCCCCGCGCCGGTCTCGTGCAGCGCGAGCTCGGCGACGACGCCGTGGTCATCCGCCGCGACGACGGCGCGATCGAGTTCGACGTCGCCTGCGCCAACCGTGACGCGTTCCGTTCGTGGTTGTTCGGCCTCGGCGAGCAGGCCGAGGTGCTGGAGCCGGCTGACGTGCGCGCCGACGTCGTCGCCTGGCTGCGTTCGATCAGCAGCGGGGCCGCCTCATGAGCGCCGCCCGTCGCGGCCCGCGCACCACCAGCGAACGCCTGCGCCGTCTGCTGGTGATGCTGCCGTGGTTGATGGAGCGCAACGAGGTCGCGGTCGACGAGATGGCGGCGCGCTTCGAGATCAGCGAGGCCGAGCTCGTGCGCGACCTGGAGATGGCGTCGGTGTGCGGCCTGCCGCCGTTCGTCGACGAGATGATCGACGTGTGGATCGACGAGGGCATGGTCCACGTCGGCATCCCTCGCCTGTTCCTCAAGCCGCTGCGGCTCACCGCGCCCGAGGGCTTCGCCCTGCTCGCCTCTGGCCGTGCTGCGATGCAGCTGCCCGGTGCCGAGCCCGGTGGTGCGCTCGACCGAGCCCTCACCAAGCTTGCCGAGGCGCTCGGCGACGACGGCCAGGACGACGGGCTCGTCATCGATGCGCCACGCCCGCCCGGCGCCGACGACTTCGCCGCGGCAGCCGTCGACAACGCACGGCTCCGAGTCGCCTATCGCACCGCCGACAGCGACGTCGCCGGCGAGCGCGAGCTGACACCGCGTGCCGTGTTCCTCGATCGCGGCCAGTGGTACGTCGTCGCCGACGACCACCGCTCCGGTGAGGAGCGCACGTTCCGCCTCGATCGGATGGAGCGTTGGGAGCGCACCGGCGCGATCGACGAACCGCGAGCGGTGACCGTGCCGTCCGGCGACGACTGGTTCGTCGACAGCGGGTTGCCGTCGGTCACCCTGCGCCTGGCGCCCGAGGCGCGGTGGGTGGCCGAGCGCTTCCCGGTGCTCGAGCAGCGGATCGAGGGCACCGCCGTCGTGGTGCGCGTCGCGGTCACCAGCGAACGGTGGCTGCGCGGTCTGCTGCTGCGGCTGGGCACCTTCGCCACCGTGATCGAACCCGCCGAGTGGCAGTCCTTGGGCGCGGACGCGGCGGCTGGGTTGCTGGCCCGCTACGAGGCCACCGGCAGCTGATCCGCGGCGGTGATGCCGTGGGCCCGCAACAGGTGGGGGAGCACCGCGGCAGTCGCGTCGGCATCGGCCAGCGCGTCGTGCGGGCGGACGAGCTGCACGCCGTAGCGCGTGCACAGGTCGCCGAGGCGGTGCGAGAGCTGCCGATCCGGATCCAGCCGGCGCGACAACCGCAGCGTGCACAGCGCCGGACTGGTGCGCAGCTCGACACCCGAGCGTCGCGCCGCCTTGGCCAGGAACGCCTCGTCGAACGAGGCGTTGTGGGCCACGAACTGGGCGTCGCCGATGCGCCGAGCGAGCTCGCGCAGCACGTCCGCTGCCGGCGGCGCGCCGCGCATGTCGCGGCGGTGGATGCCGTGCAGCGAGGACGGCCCGACGCGGAAGAAGAACCGCCGTCGCGGTGCGACCAGGCTGGACCAGCGGTCCATCACCTGCCCATCGCCGTCGACGACGACCACGCCGACCTGCAGGACGTGGTGCCGGTGCAGCGACAGACCCGACGTCTCGACATCGACCACGGCGAACCGCATCGACGCCACGGGGCGGGGTTCCAGCTCCATGTCGGCCACCCTACGCCGCGGGTGTGACGGCGAGCCGCGAGCCCGATTCGCGGGTCAGCCGAGTCGGGCGAGCTGGGCGTTGAAGGTCGGCAGGTCGAAGTAGTCGCGCCACAGGGCGATCTGTCCGTGGCGGATGACGAACAGCCCGGCCACGGGAAGCTCCAGCCAGATGTCCTCGATGCGGAAGCGGTCGACCCGCTCGTTCATCACCACGCCGTGGTCGAGCGAACCGTCGGCCACCTGGTGATGGACCACCCACTGCAGCTCGTCGCATCGCGCCAGGAACGGGGCCAGCACGTCGCGCACGCCGTCACGCCCATGGGTCTTGCCCATCGGCACGTTGTCGTACTCGCAGTCGTCGGTCAGGTGCGACAGCGCGTGATCGAGGTCCATGCGTTCGATCGCGGCGATGAAGTGAGTGACGATCTCGGCGGGCATGGCCGAACGCTACTGCGATCGTCGACAGCGCTCAGCCGGCGCGTTCGCCGCCACGGTCGCCGCACACGTCGCCGCCATGGTCGAAGGCGCGAGCGCGGATCCCGATCGGTGCGGACACCGTGAACCCGAGGATGTGGCGGTCCTCCTCCGATTCCCCTGCCCAGTAGCCGTACTCGCGGTTGGTTCGGGCGAAGTCGCGACACGACACCTGCACGGGGCAGCCGGCGCAGAGCAGGCGTGCCTTGTGCTCGCGCCGGGCGCGGGCCTGGGGCCGCTCGGCCTTGGGTGGGAAGAACAGCGGGGTGCGACCCTTGCAGGCAGCGTGCTGCGCCCACAGGTCGTAGGGCACTGCATCGTTGAGATCCTCGACCGTGCCGATTGCCTCGATGGCAGCCATGACGAACTCCCTTCGCGTTGGACGATCAGTGTCCGTTGCGGGAGCGTGCCAGGATTTTCGAACGCGTTCAATACCAGAAAGAATTTTCCCCGGTCACCTGGGTCACAGCAGTTCGGCGGCCAGGCTGGCGACCGCGCTGCGCTCGCACGAGCTGAGCGTGATGTGCCCGAAGCAGCGCTGCCCGCCGAATGCCTGGATCAGCACGGCGAGCGCGTTGTTCGATTCCCCCAGGTAGGGGGCATCGATCTGGCTGGTGTCGCCGGTGAAGATCACCTTCGTGCCATCGCCGATGCGGGTGAGCACCGTCTTCAGCGTGGTCGGCTCCAGGTTCTGCGCCTCGTCGACCACCACGATCTGGCGGTGCAGGCTGCGGCCGCGCAGGAACGTCACCGACTCCAGCGACAGCTGGTTGCGACCGATCAGCTCGTCGATCATCCGCTGCGCGTCAGCGTTGCTGCGCTGATCGGTGAGGGCGACGATCGCGTCGTGGATGGCCGACATCCACGGGTCGAGCTTCTCGGTCAGGCCACCCGGCAGGAAGCCGACGTCGGCGCGGCCGACGGGAACCAGCGGGCGGTAGACGGCGAGGCGCTCGTAGAGCCGGCGCTCGACCACCTGCTCCAGTCCGGCGGCGATCGCCAGCAGCGTCTTGCCGGTGCCGGCGCGGCCGTCGAGGGCGACGATGCTGACGTCCGGGTCGAGCAGGAGCTCGAGCGCGAACCGCTGCTCCTTCGAGCGGGCCCGCAGACCCCACGCCTCGGGCGCGCTGTGGGGGAGGAGCACCAGCTCCTCGTCGCGGCGACGAGTGAGGGCCGACTGCTGTCCGCTGCGCAGCACGGCGAACCCGTTCTCGTGGAGCACGTCGGCGCCGTCGACCTCGCAGGCCGCGACCGCACCGGTGGTGTACAGGGTGTCGATCTCCTCATGGGTAGCGCCGAGCGTCTCCCAGCCGGCGGCACGCGTGGCCATGCTGCGCCCGATCGGGCGGTGCTCGTCGGCGTGCAGGCCGAGGTGCGCTGCTTTGATCCGCAGCGCTGCGTCGTTGGACACCATGCGCGTCGGCGCGGTGGTGGCCTGGCCGAGCGCGGCGCCGATGATCCGGTTGTCCGGCTTGGCCGGATCGAGCCCGTGCTCGATCAGGAGGTGGCGTTGCACGCCGTTGATCTCGATCTGCAGCGTGCCGGCGTCGGGTCCCTCGCCGAGCGGCACCGGAACGGCCAGCGAACCGCCGTGGCGGACGCGCAGCTCTTCAACCGACCGCAGTGCCGCACGAGCGGAGCGGCCGACGTCGTCGGGCCGGCTCTTCAACCCGTCGAGCTCCTCGATCACCGTCAGCGGGATGACCACGTCGACACCGGTGAACCCGGCGATGCAGCCGGGATCGGCCACCAGCACCGAGGTGTCCAGCACCACGCGGGTGCGAACTTCGCCCGGCGGCATCACGTCGTCGCCCTGCTCACCTCCCCCGTCCTGCTCGCTTGCTCGACGGCCGGGCACGAGGTCGGTCAACGCCACTCCATTCGAAGGGTCGGGGACTTGCGCAACACAGCTAGTTGTAGCGCGGCGTCCACGAAGGGTGGTGGACCACGAGGTGAACGCTGTGTGAATGGCCGCGAGGGGCCGTCGGCGGTTTCAGCGTGCGCTCAGAGCGCCGCGGGCACGCCGTCGTCGAGCTGCACGCCGCAGGTGTTCAGGGCCATCGCCACGAGGTGGTAGTTGCCAACGGCGAACACCGCATCGAGCAGCTGTTCGGTGCTGTAGCGCTCGGCCAGGACCTGCCAGGTGGCGTCGCCGATGCGCGAGTCGTCGTGCAGTTCGTCGGCCGCACGAAGCAGCGCGCGGTCGAAGTCGCTCCAGCGCGGGTCGTCGACGTCGCCCTTCGTCGCCTCGACCTCCTCTGCCGTGATGTCGCTGCGCAGCGCGATCTGGGCGTGCTGGCTGAACTCGTACTGCGACTGGCAGCGCCACCCGGTGCGCAGGATCAACAGCTCGCGGTCGCGCGGGGTCAGCGTGCTCTTGGCGAGCACGTGCGATGCGAACACGAGCCATCGGCGCATCAGGTTCGGGTGGTGGGCGAGCGTGGCGAAGATGTTCAGCGGGGTGCCGCCCGGCGCCTGCAGACCGCCCTTGCGGTAGAGCTCGAGCACCTCGTCGGACGGGTCGGTGAGGGGAGCGATGCGCACGGCGTTGATGGGAGCGTCCATCGGCACATCATGACCGGGCGGCAGACTGGCGCGATGGGTCGGACCGACTGCCTGTTCTGCTCGATCGTCGAGGGCGCGCTGCCCTCGACGCAGGTCTTCGCCGACGATGTCGCCGTTGGCTTCCTCGATCGCTCGCCGGTGTTCAAGGGGCACGTTCTGGTGGTGCCACGGCAACACGTCGTGACGATCGGCGACCTACCTGTTGCCGATGTCGGCCCGTTCTTCGAGCGCGTGCAGCGCGTCGCCGCGCTGATGCCCGGCGCGTTGGTGTGCGACGGCACCTTCGTGGCGATCAACAACGTCGTCAGCCAGAGCGTCGCCCACCTCCACGTGCACGTCGTGCCGCGGCGTCGCAAGGACGGCCTGCGCGGCTTCTTCTGGCCACGCACCAAGTACGCCGACGACACCGAAGCCGAGTCCTTCGCCGCCCCGCTCCGTGCCGCCCTCGCCGCCGAGTGACGCAAGCGTTTGATCGCAGACCCACCGCCACGGTGGATGAACGACCAAACGCTGCGACGCCGAGGGTCAGACGACGATGCGCATCGGAAGATCGCGGGCGTCACGTTCGTCGTTGCCGAGGATGATCGCTTCGCCTCGAGCGAATCGTTCGGCGGTGAAGAGGAGCGCGTAGGCGTCGAGGACGTCGTCGGGCTTCGCGCCGCGCGGCGTCGGAGGGTCGACATCGAACGTTCGCGCGATCAACGCGCGTCGCAACGCGGCTCCCTCGATCGAGTGCTTCGATGGAAGATGTCCGCCGTCGTTCATCAACACGAAGCTGCACTCGGGATGCGACTCGGCGACGGTGCGCTCGTGCGCGGGTGTGATCTGCGCGTCGAGCTCGGCGATCTTCGGCAGGAGGAAGAACGCTTGCTTGGAGATCCCTCGACCGGTTGCCGCGCGTGCCGCAGCGAGCGCTGTCGGGTAGTCGGCGATGTGCAGACAAACCCGCGGAGGCGTTGGAAACACGCTGTTTCGTCGAGGCCCGATGTACGTGCGCGCCTCGCTGTCGGTGACGCGCGGCGAGTCGATCGGCAACCCGATCGGCATGTCGATGGCGAGCGCGTCGAACGCATCGATGTCGATTCGCGTGACGACGATCACGTCGCTGCGCGTCGCGATCACCCAACCTCCCGTGCATCCATCCGCACCTGCGATCCGCATCGCGCTCCTCTTCGTCATGTCATTGCATTTGCAACAAGTTGGGTGCTTGTATTTAGCGCGCGAAACCTGTTCGATACGCGGGCGTAACGCTCCGTTACTTACAACACCCCGATACCTGGAGGTATCAAACCAACATGACCAAAGCAGAGCTGATCGACGCGGTGGCGAAAGAGTCCGGCGTGAGCAAGGCCGATGCCGAGCGCACCGTGGGTGCGTTCTTCGACACCGTCGTGAAGGCTGCCAAGAAGGGTGACAAGGTCGCGTGGCCGGGCTTCGGCTCGTTCAGCACCTCGAAGTCCAAGGCACGCACTGGCCGTAACCCGCAGACGGGAGACGCGGTGAAGATCGCTGCGTCCACCCGGATGAAGTTCACCTCGAGCTCCACGCTCAAGGCAACGCTCAACCCGAAGAAGAAGTAACTCACTCCAACCGAAAGAGGAAACTCAAGTGGCAGCTACCAAGAAGGCTCCGGCCAAGAAGGCCGCTCCGGCCAAGAAGGCTCCGGCCAAGAAGGCCGCAGCGAAGAAGGCTCCGGCGAAGAAGGCCGCTCCGGCCAAGAAGGCCGCTCCGGCCAAGAAGGCCGCAGCGAAGAAGGCTCCGGCGAAGAAGGCCGCTCCGGCCAAGAAGGCCGCTCCGGCCAAGAAGGCTCCGGCGAAGAAGGCCGCCGCCAAGAAGGCTCCGGCGAAGAAGGCCGCTCCGGCCAAGAAGGCCGCCGCCAAGAAGAAGTGAACACTCCACAACGGAGCGAGCGGACGGGGAGCGAAAGCTCCCCGTTCGCCTTTTTCCGGGCGGGTGCTGCAAGCTGACGCACATGCAGCAGATCTGTGACGACCTGGTTGCCGAGCACGCCGACCTCGATCGGATCGTTGCCGCACTGGCCGGCGCCGACTGGGATCGAGCGACGCCTGCTGCTGGCTGGATGGTCCGCGATCAGATCAGCCACCTGTGGTTCTTCGATCAGCGGGCGTTGATGGCGCTGACCGATCCCGAGGCCTTCGAAGCGGACAAGCAGCAGTTGCTGCGAGTCGGCACCGACGCGTCGATCGATCCGGGTCGCGCGGTGTCGCCGAGCGAGCTGCTGTCATCGTGGCGGAGCGACCGTGACGCGCTCCTTGCCGTGGCGCGCACCGTCGATCCGTCGTCGCGGGTGCCGTGGTACGGCCCGGCGATGGCGGCGCGGTCGTTCATCACGGCGCGATTGATGGAGACGTGGGCGCACGGGCAGGACGTCGTCGATGCGGTCGGTGCATCGCGGGTGCCGACGGCGCGGCTGAAGCACGTTGCCCACATCGGTGTCCGGGCCCGGCCCTTCAGCTACCTCATCAACCAGCGCGAGCTGCCGGCCGAGGACGTGTACGTCGGGCTGACGGCGCCGGGCGGCGAGTTGTGGGAGTGGGGCACGTCGACGACCGATCGTGTCACCGGCGATGCGCTCGACTTCTGCCTGCTCGTCACGCAGCGTCGGCACCTGCTCGACACGAACCTGCGCGTCGAGGGCGACGCTGCCGCTGATTGGCTCGGCATCGCCCAGGCGTTCGCCGGCGCACCCGGCGGCGGACGCCGGCCCGGGCAGTTCGACGACTGATCGCCGTGCTCGGCGTGCGCGCACCTGTCCTCGTCGCACTGGTCTGGCTGGCGGCAGGGTGCACGGGCGACGGCGGCACCGCACCGACGTCGTCGACCGTCGACGGGTCGGCTGTCGCCGCGACCACGAGCACGACGATCGGACGGACGACCACGCCGACGCCGTTCTCGACGGACGTGACGACGATCGCGCCGAGCACGGCTGCGCCGAGCACGGCTGCGCCGAGCACGACCGGGCCGACCACGACGTTCGAGGCTGCGCCACCGTCGTTGCCGGCAGGCCCCGATCTCGTCGCGGCGACGATCACGGCGACCACGTCGGAGGGCCGCGTGGCCATTGCCGAGTTCTTCATCCACGATCCCGTGCTCACCGGCGACGATCGGGCGCCGACGACGTTGGTCGGATGCGAGCCGGGTCTGCCGGCCCGCATGGGCACGGCAGCCTTCGTGCCGTTCGAGGTCGTGATCCTCGCCGACGGTGGTGCACCGACGTCGATGACGCTGGGGATGGCCGACGGCTTCAACGTCCACGTGCTGATCGAGCGCGCCGAGGGCAGCGGCGCAGGCGTGTGCGGGAGCGACGTCGTCAACGGCATCGTCGTCGGCGCGTTCGACGAGACGCTGACGTTGAGCGGGTGGTTCATGGTGCCCGACGTCGTCTCGCCGAACGCGCCGGCGGGAGCGATGTCCCGGCTCGTCGATCACACGATCGCCGTGTCGCTGGATCTCGGCGACGGTGCGCGCGACGTGATCAGCGGGCCGTACGGCGTGCCCGTCGACTTCTTCGCCGGCTCGCGTCAGGCGTTGCGCATCTATCTGGCGTGAACGCGCTCAGAGATCGGTGATGGTCGCGAAGACCTCGGCGGCACCGACGCCGTAGACCTCGCCGGTGCTGCACAGCCGATTGGTGATTCGTTCGCGGAACGCATCGAGCTGCGCGCCGTCGACGGCCTTCATCGTGCTCTCGAACTGGCTCGCATGCGCCTCGAGCGCGTGCAGCTTGACGTCGACGAAGCCGGTGACGTCCTCCACGTGGTGCGGCTCGTCGGCCTCCCACAGCAGCAGCGCATCGGGCCGGTGCGGCGCGAGACCCTGCTCGCGGAAGAAGTGCGGGTCGCGCGCGGCGACGATGCCCTCGCACGCCAGCAGACCGGCGTGACGGTGGTCGGGGTGGATGCGGTACCGCTTCCACGGGTCGTGGCCGAGCACCACCTGCGGGCGCACCTCGCGGATGACGCGGGCCACCTCGCCGCGCATCGTCAGGCCGCTGTCGAGCTCGCCGTCCACCGCGCCGAGGAAGTGCACCGTGCCGGCGTTTGCCCCGGCCAGCCGGCGTGCAGCCTCTCGCTGCTCGTTCTGGCGCGTCGCGGCGAGCGCGACGATGTCGGCGTCGGGGTTCCACGTGCCCTTCGAGCCGTCGGTGCACACGAGGTGGTGGACGACGCATCCGGCGGCTGCCCACTTCGCCAGCGTCGCGCCGGCGCCGAACTCGACGTCGTCGGGGTGTGCGCCGATGGCCAATGCCGAGGCGGGCACGGCGAGGTCGCGGGTCAGCGGGCGGGCGGTGACGGCGGGTTGGCCGGGTTCGTTTGCAGCCATGCGGGCAGCACCTCGTCGACGAGTGGATGGGCGAGATCGGAGGGGGTGTCGATGTCCAGCGCCAGCATCGGGTCGCGCAGGACGCGGACGGCGATCCCGGCCTCGACCGCAGCGCCGAGGTGGCGGCGGAACGAGCCGGCGCCGTAGGAGAGCTGGAAGCCGGTTGCGGTGGGAACGCCGGCGACGTTGGTGCCGTCGTCGCGTCGATCCGGCACGAGGGTGACGAAACCCGGCCGGGCGACGGATGCCAACGAGTGGGCGCGCGGAAGATCACCATGGGCGACGACGACGTGCTCGACGCCGTGCCCGCGCAGGGCTTCGATGCTGTCGTTGACCGCGGCGTTGAGCCCGACGTCGGGCGTCCACAGCACGGTCGCGCCGTGCTCGGTGGCCCACTGCGCGACCACCTCGTCGTCACATGCGACGTAGGTCGGCAGCTCGCCCGCCGCGGCGAGGACGCGCTCGGCGGTCCAGCGCGCCAGGCGCACGCGCTGGTCGGCGCTGAGCACCCCCGCCAACCTCGCCTTCGCCGCGGTGAACGCCTTCACGGGCACGAGGACGACCGCAGTGCCCGGGAGCCCTGCATTGGCGAGCACGGTCACGCGGCCCATCGTAGGTGCGGATCGAGCCGCGGCAACCAGGCTGGTGCGCGTCCGGCGCCGCCTACGCTGTGACACATGCCGATCAAGGTCGCGGTCGTGGGGGCCGGCTCGTGGGGCACCACGGTTGCCGCGCTCGCCGCAGTGAACACACCCACCATGTTGTGGTCGCGCCGCGAGGCGTTGGCGCGGCAGATCAACGACGCGCACGTCAACGGCGACTACCTGGCCAGCTACGTGCTGCCCGAGCAGCTGCGCGCCACCAGCTCGCTGGAGGAGGCGGTCAGCAACGCCGACGTGCTGGTGATGGCGGTGCCGTCGCACGGCTATCGCGACGTGGCCGCGGAGGCGGCTCCGTTCCTGCGTCCGTGGGTGCCCGTGGTCAGCCTGGCGAAGGGCATCGAGCGCAGCTCGCGCAAGCGGATGAGCGAGGTGACGCGCGATGAGATGCCGGGGCATCCGGTGGCGGTGCTCACCGGACCGAACCTGGCCAAGGAGATCCTCGGCGGGCAACCGGCCGCCAGCGTGGTGGCGATCGACGACGAGGTGATCGCCAACGAGCTGCAGCGCATCTTCGGCCGGCCGAGCCTGCGCATCTACACCAACCCCGATGTCGTCGGCTGCGAGGTCGGTGGCGTCGTCAAGAACGTGATCGCCATCGCCAGCGGGATGGCCGAGGGGATGGGTTTCGGCGACAACACGAGAGCGACGTTGATCACTCGCGGGCTGGCCGAGATGACCCGCCTCGGCATCGCCATGGGCGGCGTCGCGGCGACGTTCGCCGGTCTGGCGGGGATGGGCGACCTGATCGCCACGTGCTCGTCCAAGCAGAGCCGCAACAACATGGTCGGCTTCGAGCTCGGGCAGGGCAAGCGCATCGAGGACGTGCTGGCGGCGATGAACATGGTCGCCGAGGGTGTGAAGAGCTCGCCGAGCGTGCTCGACCTGGCCCGCCGCTACGGCGTCGAGATGCCGATCACCGAGCAGGTGGTGGCGGTGTGCCACAACGGCCGTCGCGCCTCGGAGGCGCTGAGCTCGCTGATGCAGCGGACGAACAAGGGCGAGTTCGGCTGAGCGGTGCGGGCTTTGACAACTCGTCGCTCGGCGAACCAACCTCACCCGCGTGAAGCGAGCTGAGCGTTGACGATCACCACCGGAGTCCTGGGCGGGCGGTGGCGCGCCACGATCTCGCCGTGGGGTGCGATCGAGCCCTGGTCGGGGGGCGAGACGGTCGAGTGGCACATCGCCGCCGACGATCGTTGGCACACGCCGAGCCTCGAGTCGGCGGTGCGCCAGACCCGGATCGAGGGCACGGCCGTCGTCGAGACGCGGGTGCGCATCCCGCAGGGCGACGCCGTGCAGCGCATCCACTCGGTGGCCGACGCCGGTGGGTTGACGATCATCGAGGTGACCAACGAGTCGCCGCTGCCGATCGCCGTCGCGTTCACGACGGGCGCGTTGCGTTCGGTGCGTCCGCCGACGCAGATGCCGATCGACGGCATCGATCTGCCGGAGGGCAGCGTCGTGTTCCCCGTGGGCCATCACGCGTCGGTCGTGGTGGCGATCGCCCACGACGGGTCGGGCGCCGGTGCGCTGCCGGAGGGACTGGCGCCGGCGGGCAGCGTGGCTCGCGGCTGGGTGGCGATGAGCGACCGGGCGAGCCGGTTCGTGTTGCCCGACGAGGGGTGGATGGAGGCTGTGGTCTCGGCGCGTTGCGAGTTGGCGCTCGGCGGGCCGCCGCACCCCGACGACGATCCGGCCGGCTTCCTGATCGGTGCGGGCCAGCTGGTGCGGATGGGGGAGCGGGCCGATCCGTGGGTGCCCGACGTCGCCGCTGCGGCCGAGCAGGTCGGTCGCGGCACGATCGACTGGCGTGCCGACGCGGCACTCGAAAGTGCCGCCGCGGTGTTCGCCGCCGGCGGCGAGAAGCGGGCGTTGCGCGACCTTGCTGCGTTGCGGGCCCGCATCGGTGACGCGTTGCCGCCGTTGCCGAGCGCCGCGCCGACCGGACTCGACCTCGTGGTGTGGCTGGAGCGTCGCTTCGCCGATCGCCGCGGCTGGCTGCTGGCTGACGGGTGGGAGCCGACGTGGCTCGGTGCCGGCGTCGAGGTCTACAGCGTTCCGGTCGGCCCATCGTCGAACATCTCGTACGCGGTGCGGTGGCACGGGGAGCGTCCGGCGGTGCTGTGGGAGGTGGTCGGCGCCGCTGTGGCGCTGAGCGCGCCGGTGGCGGCGCCGGGTTGGAGCACCGTCGAGCTCACCGGCGACGCGCTCTGGCCAGCGCCTCCGGGGCACCAGCCGTTCGCCGCGCACGACCCCGACGAGCCGGTGTCGTTCAGCTGATGTGTGACTGCCTCGTCGCCCTGCCGGCGGCAACGGGCGGTCCGTTTGCGCTGTTCGCCAAGAACAGCGATCGCCCTCCGACAGAGGTGCAATCGATCGAGTGGTCGCCGCCGCGTCGCGACCGCGGTTCGCTCCGGGTGACGCACATCGATGTCGATGCCCATCCGTCCGACACGCTGCGTTGCCTGATCTCCCGTCCGGCGTGGTGCTGGGGTGCCGAGCACGGTGTCAACGAAGCGGGGGTGGCGATCGGCAACGAGGCCATCTACACGACGCTCGACCCGCGCTCGTTCCCGCCGGCGCTGATCGGCATGGACCTCGTGCGGCTCGGCCTCGAGCGCGGCGACTCAGCGCTGGAGGCGGTGGCGGTGATCACTGCGCTGCTCGGTCGCTACGGGCAGGGCGGGTCGGGGCACGACGAGGCGATCGTCGGCGGGCCGCGGCCGTACTGGAGCTCGTTCCTCGTGGCCGATCACGGTGACGCCTACGTCATCGAGACGAGTGGTTCGCAGTTCGCCGTCGAGCAGGTCGGCGACGTGCGCGCCATCTCCAATCGCACGACGATCCCCACCTTCGACGCGGCGCACCGCCATCCGCGCCAGCCGGTGGAGCGACTGGTCGATCCGCGGTGGGAGGCGTCGCAGCACGTGTTGGCGCAGCAACCGGTGACCGTCGACGCGCTCGCGGCGCACCTTCGGTCGCACGACTCGTGCGCCGAGGCGGGTTGGAGCGTTTGCATGCACGTCGACGGTGTCGAAGCGACGACCGCGTCGATGATCGCTCGGTTGCCGTCGTCCGGCGCACCGGAGGCGCTGATGCTGGTCGGTCACCCGTGCCAGCACGAGTACGTGCCCTACGCGTTCGTCTGATGCGCGGCGTCGAGTGCGCTGAGCATCGCCGCCAGCTTCGCCGCGACCGCCGCTTCGATCTCGGCGTCCTCGGTGTTGCCGTCGGCGTCGATCCGACCGCCGCCGAGCGCGATCTGCACCAACGGATCGGTGACCACGGTGTTGCCGAGGATGCCGAGGATCGGGCTGATCGCGTCCTGCACCTTCGACCCGCCGCCCTTGCCGGCGCTGGTGATCATCGCGATCACCTTGTTGCGCAGCGTGTGCCCGCCGTAGGGCCGGCTGACCCAGTCGATCGCGTTCTTGGCCATCGCCGACGGGCCGAAGTTGTACTCCGGCATGCCGATCAGCAGCGCGTCGGCGCCCTCGACCAGCGCCCGCCACTGGCGCACCGACGCCGGCGGGTTGCTCTCCAGGTCGTCGTTGTAGAACGGCAGCTCGCTCGGCAGCTCGGTCACCGTGATCCGAAGCTCCGGCGGGGCGATCCGCTCCGCCAGCTTGACCAGCCCACGGTTGGACGACGCCGCCCGCATGCTCCCCCCGAAGGCCACCACCGAGTACGCCCCCGCTGCCTGTTGCTGCTGTTCTTGCTCCATCGGCCCAGTCTGCCCGGCTTCGCCCGCGCAACGACGCGACCGAGGTGAGCGTTGTGCGCTGATGCGCCGCAGATGTCTCACCTCGCTCGCCCGGGTCGCCGCCGAGGTGAGCGTTGTGCGCTGATGCGCCGCAGATGTCTCACCTCGCTCGCCCGGGTCGCCGCCGAGGTGAGCGATGTGCGCCCGGTGGCCCCTCACCGCTCACCACCCACCGCCCGCCACCCCACCGCTTTGCGAATCGTCACGTGACGAAACCTTGGGCGCGATCGCGACGACCCGCCGTCGATCTCGCGCCCAAGCCGAGCCCGAGTTTCGTCACGTGACGATTCACGAGGGACCTGGCGAGACGGGTTCGTGAGCCAGATGGGTGGCTGATGCCCCCGGGGCTCACGAATGAGCGTCGAGGGTGGGGAGGTGGCCGTGCGTCAGGCTGGAGCTCGGCAGGCGAACGAAGTGAGCCCGGGCATCACGGCGCGGGTTCGAGGGTGGCGTCGTCGTCGACGGCGATGGTGCCGGGCTCGAGGACGGTGGCGTAGATCCGGCTCACGGGGCCGTTGTCGTGGTGCATCGCGCCGAAGTCGCCGTCGAGGAACCAGCGCTTGTTCGAGCTGCACGGCAACGCGTACAGGCTGACCTCGGCGAGGACGCTGCCGATGCGCAGGCGGGTGCCGCAGCGCACCTCGGCCCAGGGCAGGCCGCGCAGGGTGATGTTCTCCCCGGCCAGTCCGGGGGCGATCGGGTGGCCGAGGCTGCGCAGGTGCTCGATCGGCTCGACGGCCCAGATGCACAGCGCCTGCCAGGGGCGACCATGGTGCACCCGCGTCGCCTGCAGATCGCCCTCGACGCCGGAGAACGTGACGTGGACCTCCGGGACGGACTTCTTCGGAACGCCACCCTTGGACACGCTCAGCTGGGCGACGCTGCCGGTGACGGTGGCGGGCATCTGGCCCTCGGCGCGCATCGCCGGTCCGGCGGCCATGATCGCCGCCCACGACAGGCCGAGATCGGTGCGCAGATCGCCGGTCAGCTCGGGCCACAGCGGCTCGATGATCGAGCGATCGCGGCCGACGGAGAGCTGGTCCCAGAACACGTCGATCTGGTCCACGGTGCGGCGAGCGTCGTTGTCGGTGAACGTGTACGGACCGACGTGGAACATGTCGTGACGGTACTGCTCGCGGGCCGCGCCCCGCGCGACCGTTGCAGCGTTAACCTCGCCCGCATGGCACTCGAAGGTGAATACGTCCCCAGCGCGTCCGGATGGGTTCGCGAGCAGATCGAGCAGTACGAGGCGAGCGGCGGCACGGAAGCCAACACTCTGCGCGAGACCGGCATCCCGATCATCGTCGTGACGATGCGCGGCAACAAGAGCGGCAACGTCCGCAAGATCGCCCTGATGCGCGTCGAGCACGAGGGCGAGTACGCGCTCGTGGCGTCGATGGGCGGCGCGCCGAAGAACCCGGTCTGGTACTACAACCTGCTCGCCGCGCCCGATGAGGTGTACGTGCAGGACGGGCCGGCGCCGTTCAAGGTGTCGGTGCGCGAGATCACCGGCGAAGAGCGCCAGCTGTGGTGGGAGCGCAGCGCAGCCGTCTTCCCGAACTACGACGAGTACCAGGCCAAGACCGACCGGGTGATCCCGGTGCTGCTGGCCAGCCCGGCCTGACGCGCATGACCGACCCGTTCGCCGATCTGCGTCTCACCGAGTGGACGTCGTGCGGCGGATGCGCGGCCAAGTGGGGCGCGTCGTTGCTCGCCGACCTCGTGCGCGAGCTGCCGGGTGGCAGCGACGCGGCGTTGCTCGTCGGCCTCGCCCCGTTCGACGACGCCGCCGTCTACGAGGTCGCGCCCGGCGTGGCGCTGGTGAGCACCACCGACTTCTTCCCTCCGCTCGTCGATCATCCGTCGGACTTCGGCGCGATCGCCGCAGCCAACGCCTGCAGCGACGTGTTCGCGATGGGCGGCCGGGTGGCGATCGCCGTCAACATCGCCGCCTTCCCCGAGCACTTCCCGCGCGAGGCGATCGCGGCGATCTTCGACGCGGCAGCGATCACCGTCGCCGAGGCGGGCGGCACGATCGCCGGCGGTCACACGATCCGCAACCCCGAGCCGATCTTCGGGCTGGCCGTGCAGGGCGTGGTGCACCCCGATCGCGTCTTCCGCAAGGGCGGTGGGCGGCCGGGTGATGTGCTCGTGCTGAGCAAGCCGCTCGGCACCGGCCTCGCACTCGCCGGCGGCAGCGCCGACGACAAGGCCGCGGCCACCGCAGGGATGCGTCGGCTGAACCGTGCCGCCAGCGAGGAGCTGCAAGCACTCGGCGTCGATGTGGTGCACGCGGTCACCGACGTCACCGGCTACGGGCTCGCCGGGCACGGGTGGGAGATGGCCGACCGCGGGGGTGTGCAGGTCGTGGTCGACACCGACGGGATCAACGCCTACGCCGGGGCGCGCGAGGCCGCCGACCTTGGCGTGCGCACCGGCGGCGATCCGCGCAACCGCACCTACGTCGACGGGCGGCTCGACTCGAGCGCCAGCGACGCCGGCGAGGCGCTGTGCTTCGATCCGCAGACATCCGGCGGGCTGCTCGCCGCGGTGGATCCGGCGGTGGTCGCCGACCTCAGCGAGGGCTGGTGGCGCGTCGGAGAGGTCGCCGCCGGGCCGGCCCGGTTGCTGTTGCGCTGATGGCCGGTCGACCGCCCACCCGGCGCATCGAGCAAGAGCTGCTGGCGCGCGGTCACGAGATCATCGTCGGCATCGACGAGGTCGGCCGCGGTGCGTGGGCCGGACCGCTGATGGTCGGAGCCGCCGTGCTGCCGGTGGACAAGCGGGTCAACGGCGTGCGCGACTCGAAGCTGCTCACCGAGCGCGAGCGCGAGCGACTGTTCGACCGCATCGCCGAGTGGTGCACGACGTGGGCGGTCGGCGGTGCATCGCAGGAGGAGTGCGACGAGCTGGGCATGGCCGACGCGCAACGGCTCGCTGCGCGGCGGGCGATCGAGGGGCTGAGCGTGCAGCCCGACGTCGCGGTGGTGGACGGCAAGTGGAACTTCGTCGCCCCGCACGTGCCGAAGGTGGAGATGCGGGTGAAGGCCGACCTGCACTGCCTGTCGGTGGCGGCGGCGAGCATCCTGGCCAAGGTGGTGCGCGACCGGATCATGCGCGAGCAGGCCGAGCACTACCCGCACTGGAGCTTCGACACCAACAAGGGCTACCCGTGCCCGATGCACAAGGCCGCGCTGTCGGGCTACGGGCCGTCGGCCATCCATCGCCGCAGCTGGGTGTTCATGGATCACTACGTGCCGTGGCCGGGCGTGCCCCGGGTCATCCGTCCCGAGCAGCCGACGCTGTTCTGAGATGACGAGCGCGATCGTCATCGGCGCCGGCCTGGCCGGGCTGCGCTGCGCGTCGGACCTCGTCGACGCGGGTGTCGACGTCGTCGTGCTCGAAGCGCGCGATCGCGTCGGTGGACGCGTGTGGAGTCACCACTTCGACGATGGCCAGGTGTGCGAACGCGGAGCCGAGTTCGTCGACGCCGGCCACACGGAGGTGCTCGCGCTGGCCGCCTCACTGGGTCTAAGGCTGTCGACTCGCGACGCGGCGCTCGACCCGGACGCCACCCTCGTCGACGCTGCCGGTCGAGTGGTGCCGATGGCGATGCACGCCTCGATCGCCGCCGACCTCGACCGCTGGAACGCAGCGCTTGCGGAGTCGCCAGACGGTGATCGCGACGACGAGTCGCTCGCCGACCTGATCGCTGCCCTCGGGCTGAGCGTGATGGCCCGGCTGGTCATCGGACGCGAGGTGCGCACCGAGTTCATGCTTCCGCCGGAACAGGTCAGCCGACGCTTCGCTCACGAGCAGACGGTGCGTGCCGTCGGTCGCGAGGCGCATCGCATCGTCGGCGGCAACGACCAGTTGGCCACGGGGCTCGCCGCGCGACTCGGGCAGCGCGTGCAGTTGGAGTGTCCCGTCGCAACGATCAGCGAGGACGGCCGTGTCGTGCTGCTCGACGCTGGGGAGCTTCGCGCCGACGCGGTGATCGCTGCCGTGCCGCTCCCGGTCCTGTCGCGGATGTGGCCGAACATGCCGGCCGTCCTGGCGATGGTCGGCTACGGCATCGGCGGCAAGATCAGCGTGCAGTACGGGCGGCGGGTGTGGCGCGACCTCGGCCGCAACGGGACGGTGCTCAGCGATCGGGCGTGGGGGCACCTGTGGGAGACCAGCGACGATCAGCCCGGCGACGCCGGCGTGCTGACCAACCTGCTCGCCTCGCACGACGGCGCGTCGCTGTGCGCGCTGCCGGAGGCGTCGCAGCACGTCGTGCGCGAGATCGAGCGCATCTTTCCCGGGACGCAGGGCCACGCCGGCGAGCGCGTGCACACCGACTGGACCAACGACCCGTTCGCGCTCGGCTGCTACGCCACGTTCGCTCCGGGCGAGATGGCCGAAGCGCGCGCCGCGATGACCGAACCGTTCGGCCGGCTGTGGCTGGCGGGCGAGCACGCCGACCACTTCGCCGGGTTCATGGAGGGCGCGTTGCGCAGCGGTCGGCGCACCGCTGCGGCCATCCTCGCCGCGCACCCCATGAGCGTTTGAACCCTGGCTCACCGCCACGGTGGCACAGCGATCAAACGCCGTCGGGCATGATGCGGGAGTGCGCCGGATGGGAAGGTGGCGCCGGTGCCTCGTCGCCGGCGGGATGGTTGCTGCGTGGAGCTGCATCGCCATGCCGACGGATGCACGCGCGCCGGTGCCGGTGCTGTTCCCGGGTGGCGGCCGCGTGCTCGCCGCGCCGCTCGTCCTCGGCGCGACCGAGCTCGGTCAGGGCGCGCTCGACACGCTGGACGGCGTGACCACCGGCGACGTGTCGTCGTTCGACGACGCGCCGCCGGAGCTGAGCCTGCGCACGTTCTCGTTCGTCATCGACCCGGCAGGCGGCTACTCCGCCGTGCTGCGCTACCGGGTGCCGATCGTGCAGCTGCGCGCATGGCGTGATCACGTCGTGCACTTCACGCAGACGATCGTGCTCACCTCGCCCGACGGAACCGTGCAGGCGGTGCAGATGCAGGAGGACGGCTCGGTCGCCACCGGCACGCTCGAGGGCACGACCTTCACGCCGGCCGGCCGCAGCACGGGGCGGATGGAGGGCAACGTCGTCGCGCTCGCCGTGCCCGCGTCGATCGGTGTCACCGCGGACTGGACGGTGCAGGCGCTCGTTCGGGTGGAGAGCGACACGCCGTTCGGTCGGATCCGCCGGACGAACGGCTACCTGGCCGGCACCTCGATCGTTCCTGTCGCTGTCCTCAGCGGCGAGGGCGAAGCGACGATCGCCGGCTTCCCCAGTGCGCGCTTCACGTTGGATCAGGCGTCGTCTGCGGAGGCGCCGTCGACGGGCGAGATCGTCGTCACCGCGGTGCGCGTCGAGGGCGACGGCGCCGAGCGGGTGATCGCTGTCGACACGGCGACGTCGCCGCTCGACGTCCCTGCATTGCGCAGCGCGCGGATCCAGCTGTCGCTGGCGGGCCCGATGTTCCGGTCGATGGACGATCCGGTCACGATGGGGTGGTCGGGTGGAGCGGATTCGGACACGCAGGTCCGGGTGTCCGGCGTGAACGTCGGCACGGTGCACATCACGGCAACGGACGAGGGACTGCGCTTCGCGGTCGGCGCGATGCAGCTCGCTCCGGCGGTGACCATCGAAGCCGGCACGCGCCTCGACACGCTGCACGCCACGGTCACGGTCGGCCTGGCGGCCGACGGCGACATCGTCCACAGCGACGGCGTCAGCGTCAGCCCGGACTTCGTCGACACGATCATCGAGGAGTTCGACGGGCAGCGCGTCACGATCACCCATCCGTCCACCGGAGCCGTGGCAACGGGGTTCGTCGACGCCGACGGCACGTTCATCGCCATGAGCGACACCGAGCACTTCGTCGGGGTGATCGACGCGTTCAGCAACTCGGTGGTCAACCTCAGCCGCGACCTCACCTCGTCGGGCGGTCTGGTGCGAGAGGAGCGTCTCGTGACGGTCCCGGTTGCTGCGGACTACACCGCCGCGGGGATCGACGCGGCCACCGACCCGCTGTCGTACGAGAACGGCAAGGCGTTCCTCAAGGGTGACGGACCGCCGGCCACGCAGGCCGTGCAGACGACGGATCTGCCGGCACTCGATCTCAGCTGGATCACCGGCGACGGCGCTCCGTCGGCGACGTTCGGGGGCAACGCGCAGCAGCCGATCGGAGCGCAGGGCGGCTCGCCCGACTGGCCGCTGGCGCCGGTGAGCGACGACCCGGACGAGACGTCGGGGTTCCTCGTCCAGGTGCTCGCCGGGACGACGGAGGCGAACGGCTTCACCGCGGACGCGACCACACCGTGGATGTCGTCGTCGCTGCTCGCCGCGCCGCTGACGCCGCCGACGACCACGCCGCCGGCGACTGCCCCGACCGGGGCCACGACACCGGGCGCGACGACGCCGGCGGCGACGAGCAGCACCTCGACCGGAGGCACCATCGTGCTCCTGATCATGATCGTGCTCGCTGCGGCAGCGATCGTCGCCACGTACGTCGTGCTGTCGCGCAAGCAGCGCCCGCGCCCGGAGCCTGTGACGCCGCCGGTGCCACCACCGCCGGAGTGGCGGGTGCGGACCGAGGACGGGCCGAGCACGCACACCGTCAGCGAGCCGCGCGACAGCTGGAGCATCGGTGTGCGCGTGCAGCCCGACGCAGCCACGACCGTCGACGTCCGAGAGCCCGAGGAGGCTTCATGAGCACCGTTCCGCTGCCCGTCGTCATCGCCCCGCCGGCGCCGTTGACCGCCTTCGACCTGTTCTTCGAGGATCCGGCCACGGCCGCGCTGCAAGTCGAGGCGGCGATCGCCGAGCACGGTCTGCTGAAGTCGTTGCCTGAGCAGGCGCCGCGGCTGCAGGCAGTCGCGCTGAAGTTCCTCACCGGTCAGGTGGTCGAGCAGATCCTGCTGCTGCTCGGGCAGCTGCCGGTCGGCGACATGCTCACCGAGGGGTGGGCCAAGCTGCAGAAGGTGGCCGAGGCGCGCACGGCGACGAAGGTCGACCTCGGCCGGCGCAACGTGTCGGTGCTCGAGCACGAGATCACCTTCGGCAAGAGCCCGACGATCGAGATGATGATCGACGAGGCACCGGTCCCGATCGTCAACCTCGGGCTCGAAGCGCGGTTCAGCATCGCCGCGTGCGATGTGGAGGTGCTGGCCGGCGAGATCACCCGTGTCGTGCCCGGCGTGATCGGCGTTGCCGCCGTGATGCGCGCCCGGTCGACGACGCTCTTCGAGCACCGGATGAGCCAGCTCGACCTCACCCGCCTGTTCCCGCCCCCGCCAGCCACGACCCCGCTCAGCGTTTGAACCTTGGGCCACCGTCACGGTGGCTCAGCGATCAAACGCAGCGGGGGATGCTCAGTCGTCGAGGGCTTGCTGCAGGTCGGCGAGCAGGTCGGCCTGGCTCTCGATGCCGACGCTGAGGCGGATCAGGTTGTCCGGCACCTCCAGCGGCGAGCCGGCGGCGGAGGCGTGCGTCATCCGGCCGGGGTGCTCGATCAGGCTCTCCACCGCGCCGAGCGACTCGGCCAGCGTGAACAGCTGCGTCGCCGCAGCGACGCGCAGTGCCGTCTCCTCGCCGCCGCGCAGGGTGAAGCTGACCATCCCGCCGAAGTCGTTCATCTGCTTGGCCGCGGCGCGGTGGCCGGGGTGGTCGGGCAGCTGCGGGTACAGCACTCGCTCGACAGCGGGGTGGCCGAGCAGCAGATCGACGATCGCTCGCGCGTTGCTGCAGTGGCGCTCCATGCGCACGCCGAGCGTCTTCACGCCGCGCAACACGAGGTAGCAGTCGAACGGGGAGGGCACTGCGCCGGCGGCGTTCTGGGTGAAGCGCAGGCGTGCGGCGAGGGCGTCGTCGTTCAGCGCGAGGAAGCCGCCGACGACGTCGCTGTGACCGCCGAGGTACTTCGTCGCCGAGTGGACGACGATGTCCGCGCCGAGCCGCAGCGGCTGCTGCAGGAAGGGCGTGGCGAACGTGTTGTCGACGCACACGATGGCGCCCATCGCGTGGGCGACTTCGCAGATCGCTTCGATGTCGAAGCAGCGCAGCAACGGGTTGGTCGGCGTCTCCAGCCAGACGAGCTTGGTGTCGTCGGGCCAGCCGGCGACGAGCGCATCGAGGTCGAGCAGATCCACCGGCGACCAGTTGAGGTGCGTGTGCACCTTGCTGATCAATCGGAACGTGCCGCCGTACGCGTCGTTGCCGAGCAGCACGCGATCGCCCGGCTCCAGCAGGCGCAGCACGTTGTCCTCGGCCGCCAGACCGCTGGAGAAGGCCAGGCCGTGCGTGGCCAGCTCGAGCGAGGCGACGCACGTCTCCAATGCGGTGCGCGTCGGGTTGCCGCTGCGGGCGTACTCGTAGCCCTGGTGCACGCCGACGCCCGACTGGGCGAACGTGGTGCTCAACGAGATCGGGGTGACGACTGCGCCGGTCGCCAGGTCGGGCTCCTGACCGGTGTGCACCGCGCGCGTCTCGAAGCCCCAGCGCTCCTGCTGCTCGATCTCACCCACGTGCGATCGCCTCGAAGTAGGTCAGCAGGTCGGTGCGGGTGAGCACGCTCAGCGGGCGGCCGCCGCTCAGCACCAGCAGGGCGGGCGACTTGTCGAGCATCTGCACGGCCTTGGCCACCTTCTGGCCGACGCCGACGGTGGGCAGCTTCGGGCCCATCACGCTCTCGACCGGCGTGTCGAGCGAGAGGTGGTCGCGGGCGACGACCTCCATCAGGTCGAGCTCGTCGACCGCGCCGCTCACTTCGGCGTTGGCGAACGGAGGTGTGTTCTTGCACACCGGTAGCTGGCTGATGCCGTTGGCGCGCATCACGTCGATCGCCTCGCGCACGGTGTGCGAGGGGTTGACGTACAGCAGGCTCGGCGTGTCGCCGCGGGTCTCGAGCACGGCGCCGACGCACTCGTCGCACTCGCGCACGAAGCCGAAGTTGGCCATCCAGTCGTCGTCGAAGACGCGCGAGAGGTAGCCGCGACCGCTGTCCGGGTTGAGCACGACGACGATGTCGTTCGGCCCGGCCGCCTTGGCCACCTTGATCGCCGCGGCGACGGCCATGCCGCCGGATCCGCCGATGAGGATGCCCTCCTCGCGGCTGACCTGCCGGGCGGTGAGGAAGCTCTCCTCGTCGCTGATCGGGATCACGTCGTCGTACAGCTCGGGCTGCCACGCGGCCGGGTAGAAGTCCTCGCCCACACCCTCGACGAGGTACGGGCGGCCACTGCCGCCGGAGAACACGGAGGCGTCGGGGTCGGCGGCGACGATGCGCACGTCCGGGTTCTGCTGCTTGAGGTAACGGGCGGTGCCGGTGATGGTGCCGCAGGTGCCGGCACCGGCGACGAAGTGGGTGATTCGCCCGCCGGTCTGCGCCCACAGCTCCGGCCCGGTGGTCTTGGTGTGGGCCAGCGGGTTGTTCGGGTTGGCGTACTGGTTGGGGCGGAACGCGTTGCGCTCGATGGTGAGCCGCTCGGCCACGGAGTAGTAGCTCGTCGGGTCGTCGGGGGCGACCGCCACCGGGCAGACGACGACCTCGGCGCCGTAGGCGCGTAGCAGGGAGACCTTCTCCGGGGCGACCTTGTCGGTCATCACGAAGACGCAGTTGTAGCCACGCTGGGCGGCGACGATGGCCAGGCCGACGCCGGTGTTGCCGCTGGTCGGTTCGACGATCGTGCCACCGGGTTGCAGGAGTCCCTCACGCTCGGCGGCGAGGATCATCTCGAGGGCCGGACGGTCTTTCGACGAGCCACCCGGGTTGGTGGTCTCCATCTTCATCGCCAGCACGCACGGCAGGTCGTGGATCTCGGAGATCCGCTTCAGCCGCACCAGCGGCGTGTTGCCGATGGTGTCGATGACGCTGTCGGCGATGTTCGTGCCGTGCAACCGCGAGTCGGACGAGTCGTTCCCCCAGGGCATGGTGCGAGGGTAGCTGCACCCGCGAGACCCGAGACGCGGGGACCGTTGGCGAAGCTACGGGGCGATGAGGACGATGCTCGGAAAGGAGGTGCGGTACGGCCGCGCATCTCGCGTGAGCAGCGTGAAGCCGGCGACGGCAGCATGTGCACCGATGAAGAAGTCGGGCAGTGTTGACGTGCGCTGCCCGCCTGCTCGCCGATGCTCGAGGAACGCCTTGCCCGCAAGGAACGCCGCATCCCACGGCAGGGCGTCGCGCCGAAACTCGTCCGCCGGGAGTGCATCGTGGAGATCCTCGATGCGGCTGAAGCGGACCGGGACCTCGGCGAAGATGATCGGGTTGATCACGAGTGGCCCGGCATCTGCGGCTCGGCCCAGCGAGTCGAGTGACCAGTCGAGCCAGGTGGCGTCCTCGGTCAGGATGTCGAGCAGGACGTTCGTGTCGACGAGCGTCCCGGTGGTCATCGCGACGTCATGCGCGTCAGCGCCAGGATCTCGTCGGTGGACATGCCGACATCTCCGCGACCCCGGAGACGCTGAGCGATGCTGCGCCCCCGCCGGTCGGTCGCGGACTTTCGGATCACGATGCCGTCCTTCGTGCCGGTGAACTCCACCTCGGTCCCGGCGCCGATGCCGAACCGATCCCGCAGCTCTTTGGGAATCGTGACCTGACCCTTCTCGGTGACGCGCATGTCGATCTCCTCGGTGAGAACTCAGTAGGAATCCTGCCAGTAGGAGTTGGACTCCCCAGGAAGCGTCGCTGCTGTAGCGGACCTTCAGGGAACGTTCAGCGCACTCGCTCACGATGGGGTCATCAACGCCGATGGCAACGCCGGCACGAGCTCAGGAGGAGGTGAACAACATGACTCGCATCCGTACGAAGGTCACCGCTGCGGTGCTGACCATCGCCCCGATCGCGGTGGTGATCGCGACCGCGGCTCCCCGCATCCGCATCTGACGTCCGACACGTCACGACCACTCCCTTGAGGACCCACACCCCCAGGAAGGAGGTGAAACGACATGACTCGCATCCGTTCCAAGGTCAGCGCTGCGGTGCTGACGATCGTTCCGGTCGCGGTGGTGATCGCCACGGCGGCGCCTCGCGTCCGCTGGTGATCCACCGGCACAACTGAACGTCCGTGGCCACGCCTTCCCGGTGGCCACGGACGTTCGCGTCCCCGAGGAGGTGACCATTGGCCCTGCCGCAGCGCCGCCGACGGGAGGACGATGCAGGCATGACGAACACCGCGATCGAGAGCCCCCGGGGCGCCAGCGTCTGGGAGCACGACATGTACACGTACCTGATCGAGCACATGCGCAACGAGGGCGCGCTGCTCGAGGAGTACGTCCGCAGCACGCAGGGCACCGAGTCGAAGGCGCTGGCCTATCTCGTCGACATCCTCGCCACCGACGAGCGCCGCCACCACCAGTGGTTCGCTGATCTGGCGCTGGCACTGAAGGGTGACGTCGAACTGGCCGGGGGTGACCCGGTCGTGCCGCGGCTGGACCTGCACCTCCACGATCGGCGCCGCACCGAGCGGGTGATCGAAGGACTGCTGCAGGCGGAGGAGCACGACCGTCACGAGCTCAAGCAGCTGCGCAAGCAACTGCGTGACGTCGAGGACACCACGCTGTGGGCGCTGCTCGTCGACCTCATGCAGCTCGACACCGAGAAGCACATCATGATGCTGCGCTTCGCCAAGGACCACACCGCGCCGCTGTCGTAGCAGACTCGGGTCATGAATTGGCCTGAGGGGTTCATGTGGGGGACCGGCGCGTCGTCGACGCAGTGCGAGGGCGCCGCGCCGGCGTCGGACTACATCGATTGGGAGCGCGCCGGCAAGGCGCCGACGTCGGGTGACGGCAACGGCTTCGCCACGCGGTACGCCGAGGACTTCGCGCTGTACGCGTCGCTCGGCCTGACGCATCACCGTCTGTCGATCGAGTGGGCGCGGCTCGAGCCGTCGGAAGGCACGTGGGACGCCGCCGCGGTGGCGCACTACCGCGACGTGCTGAGCGCGGCGCACGACCTCGGCGTGACGCCGTGGGTGTGCCTGCACCACTTCACCCTGCCGCGTTGGTTCGCCGACACGGGCGGGTTCCTCGTCGAGGCGAACCGTGATCGGTGGCGTCGTCACGTCGACCGCGTCGCCGAGACGTTCGGTGATCTCGTCGGCGGGTGGAAGCCGATCAACGAGTTCAACTTCTACGCGCGCATCGCCTACGGCGGAGGGCTGCCGCCGGGTGGCACGCGCGAGGAGCAGTTGATCGCCCACGAGGCGATCCACCTCGCCAACGCCGAGGCCGCGGTGCGGCTGAAGCAGACCGGCGCGCCGGTGTCGTCGGTGTTCGCCCTGGCGGGTGCGGTGGCCCAGGACGACTCGCCGGAGACTGCGGCGCGCGTGGCTCGCGTGTACCAAGCGAGCTGGGATCCGGGCATCGGGCTGTTCCGCGACGGGGTGCTGCGCGTCGAGGGTCGTGAGCCCATCGAGCGACCGGATCTGGCCGGTTCGTTCGACATGGTCGGCTTCTCGTACTACGCCACGATGGGCGTGCGCGACGGGCGCTACACGATCCACCCGCCCGGGGCCGACGTGTCACCGCTCGGCTACGGCATCTTCGCCGACGGGCTCGGCATCGTCCTCGATCGACTGCACGCCGAGCTGCCCGGCACGCCGTTGCTCGTGGCCGAGTTCGGTGTCGGCACCGATGACGACGCGGTGCGCGCCGCCTACATCGCTCGCGGGTTGGAGGTGGTGCAGGACGCGCTGTCACGCGGCATCGACGTGCGTGGGTTCTTCCACTGGACCGGCGTGGACAACTACGAGTGGCTCCACGGCTACGACGTGAAGTTCGGCATCATCGACGCCGATCGTCGGGTCCGTCCGAGTGCCGCGGTGCTTGCTGCTCAAGCTCGCTGACGGGCTCCTCCACACGCGGGCCTTCGGTGTGGAACGTGGCGACGCTGACCATGTTGGCGGCGAAGGGTGAGGTGACGATGTGCAGCGCCGTGGCCAGCACGAGTGAGGTGACGTCGTTGGGGTGATGCAGGGCGATCGCGGCGCCGGTGAGCACGAGGATCACCGACATCGTGCTCGCCTTGGAGAGCGCGTGCATGCGGGCGAACACGTCGGTCCACCGCACCATGCCGATGGCCGACACGAGCGCGAGCACGCTGCCGACGAGCACGAAGACCTCGCCGATCATCCGCCGCGCCGTTCGATGAAGCGGGCCACCATCGCCGTGCCGACGAATCCGACGAGGGTGATCACCACGAGGATCGGCAGGAACGCACCCTGCTTGGTGTGCACGGCGGAGGCGGCGATCGCGCAGATGCCGACGACGAGGAGGCCGTTGAGCGCGTTGACGCGGTCGGCCAGTGTCGGGCCGATCAGCATCCGCACGAGGAACAGCGCGCCGGCGAGGGCGAGGATGAAGAAGCTGGCGACGATCACGTGCGCACCGGCACCGTGCAGCGGGCGATGTCCTCGTCGTTGCCGAAGGCGCGCACGATGAGCGTCTCGAGGTGGGCGACGCTGGCGCGGGTGCGTTCGACGTCGCGTGCACGCAACACGTGCACACGGATCGCGTTGGGCTCGACGTCCACCGGCAGTACGCCCGGGCTCATCGCCAGCACGTTGGCGATGGTGGTGACGATGCGCGGCGAACGTGTGCGCAGCGCGCAGCGGATGATGAACGGGTTGGGCTGCGGGCCGGGGCGCAGGATGGCGAGCGTGACGACCACGTTGGACACGACGAGGTTGCGCAGCACGTAGCCGGCGAGTCGGAGTGCGGCAAGCGGGCGGGGCCGGCCGACGCGGCCGACGCCGGCCGCGACCGGGAACGCGGTCAGCAGCACCGCGGCGACGACGATGCCGCCGACGACGTTGGCCGCCGACAGGCTGCCCCACAGCAGCACCCACACCACGGTGAGCACGGCGACGACGAAGGCCCGGCGCATCATCGTGCACGCAACAGGTCGGTGGCGGCGCGCTCGCACAGGTCGTACAGCGGGCCGGCGAAGACGGCGACGGCGATGCCGGCCAGCAGCAAGGCCACGGTCGGCAGGATCATCATTGGCGGTCCACCCATGCGCCCGACGGTGTGAGGGATGCCGGTGGGCGCGTCGGTGGCCGGGCTCCAGAACACGCCGATCCAGATCTTGATCAGCGAGTAGAGCGTCAGCAGGCTGGCCACCAGTGCGACCGCGATCAGCGCGTACTGGTGGCTCTCGAAGCCGGCGGAGACGAGCGCCAGCTTCGGTACGAAGCCCGACAGCGGCGGCACGCCGGCCAGCGCCAGCGCAGGGATGAGGAAGAGGGTGGCGACGATCGGCGCGGTGCGCACCATGTTGCCGAGCTGGCTCATCCGGCTGGAGCCGCCGACGTGGTCCATCAACCCGCTGGCGAGGAAGACGGTGGTCATCGCCAGGATGTGGTGGACCGCGTAGAAGATCGCCGCGGCCACGCCGGCAACCGTGAAGAAGCCGAGCCCCATGACGATGAAGCCGATGTGGCTGATGAGGTTGAAGGAGAGGATGCGCTTGATGTCGTCGTGGGCGATCGCGCCGAGGATGCCGAGCACCATCGTCAGCCCGGCGGCGATCAGCAGGATGGTGCTGGCGCGGGAGTCGGCGGTGAACAGCTGCGTCTGCGTCCGGATCAGCGCATACACGCCCACCTTGGTCAGCAGACCGGCGAAGATCGCGGTGACCGGTGAGGGTGCGATGGGGTAGCTGTCGGGCAGCCACGAGAACAGCGGGAACAGCGCGGCCTTCACACCGAAGACGACGACGAGCAGCACCGCGAAGACGTGCTGCAGACCGGTCGGCAGGTCGCGGATGCGGGTTGCGAGCTGCGCCATGTTCACCGTGCCGGTGGCCGCGTAGAGGAGGGCGAGCGTGGCGATGAACAGTGCCGAGGCGAGCAGGCTGATCACCACGTAGGTCATGCCGGATCGCACTTGCTCGCGCTTGCCGCCGAGGGTCAGCAGCACGTAGCTCGCGGTCAGCATCATCTCGAACGAGACGAACAGGTTGAACAGGTCGCCGGTGACGAACGAGCCAGCGACGCCTGCGGCGAGGATCATGTAGATCGACTGGAAGCCCACATGGTGTCGTTCGGCACCGGGTTGTCCGATGGCGTAGACGAGGACGGCGAGCAGCATCGCCGAGGCGACGGTGAGCATGATCGCCGAGAGCCGGTCGACGGTGAACGTGATGCCGATGCTGCTCGGCCAGCCGCCCGCTTGCAGCGTGAGGGGGCCGTCGCGGTCGACGCTGATCAAGAGCGCGATCGAGATCGCGGTGGTGGCGGTGAGCGCGGTGAGGGCGATGGTGCGCTGCACCCACTTCCACCGTCCGCAGAGGATGGAGAGTGCGGCGGCGAATAGCGGGATGACGACCGGGAGGATGACGAGGTGGCGCATCAGTTGCCCTCTCGCTCGACGAGGTCGATGTACGCGGCGAGCTCGGGTGACAGGTCGCTGTCGGCATCGTCGGGCACGGGCGTTGCCGCCGCGGCGAGCTCATCGTCGATCTCCTTGTCGTGCCAGCCGCCGCGGGCGACGGCGCGGTCGGCGACGTCGTCCTCCACCTCGTCGTCGTGCGTCAGCTGGTAGCTGCGGAACGCCATCGCCAGCAGCAGGGCGGTGACGCCGAACGTGATGACCACGGTGGTGAGGGCGAGGGCCTGGGGGAGTGGGTCGCTGAAGTCCGAGCTGTCGCCGAGACCGATGATCGGTGCCGCGCCGCCGCGGCCGGAGGCCATCAGCAGCACGTTGGCGCCGTGGCTCAGCAGGGCGAGGCCGATGATGATCCGGCTCAGCTTGCGCTGCAGCACGAGGTACGTGCCGAGGGCGAACAGCATCGCTGCGGCGAAGGCGAGGACGATGCTCATTCGCCGTCCCCTTCTGCGTGTGCGTGTGCGTCTGCGTCTTCGGCGTGCTCGCCGAACGCTTCGAAGACCATGAACACGAGGCCGACGACGAGCAGGTACACGCCGACGTCGAACAGCAGGGTGGTGGCCAGGTGGGCGTGGCCGAGCACCGGGATGTCGATGTCGGTGCCCATCGCGGTCAGCAGCGGCCTGCCGCTCAGCAGCGGCATCATCGCTGCGATCACGGCGGCGAGCAGGCCCGTGCCGAGGATGCTCCACGGGCGCAGGCGGGTGAGCGTGCGCACGTCGTCGATGCCACCGGAGAGGTAGCGCAGCGAGATGGCTGCGCCGGCGACGAGACCGCCGACGAAGCCGCCGCCGGGCTGGTTGTGGCCGACGAACAGCAACCACAGCGAGCCGACGAGCACGGCATGGAAGATGACGCGTGCGGCCTCGTCGAGGAACATGACGCGCCTCACTTGACGATCCCCTTGCTGCGCCGCGTGCGGCCGGCGCGGGCAAGCGCGACCGCGCCGATGCCAGCGGCGCCGAGAACGAAGATCTCGCCGAGCGTGTCGGCGCCGCGGATGTCGACGAGGATCACGTTGACGACGTTGCGGCCGTGACCCTCGGGCAGCGACTGCTCGATCATCTCGTTCGAGACGGGCTCGGCGATGCGGGCGGCGCGTGAGGTGACCGCGAGGCCGAAGACGGTGACGCCGACGAGCGCGGCGATCGCGCCACGAGCGATGCGGAAGCGACGCGATGACGTGCGTTCGAAGCGGTCGGGGAGGCGGCGCAGGACGAGCACGAACAGGACGGTGCTCAGGGTCTCGATCGCCACCTGCGTCAACGCCAGGTCCGGTGCGCCCTGCACGACGAAGAGGCCGGCCATCGCGTAGCCCGCTGTGCCGAGGAAGAGGGCGGCGGAGAAGCGGCGGCGCACGAGCGTGGCCGCGAACGCGGCGGCCAGCACCACGCCGACGACGGCGACCTGCGCGGGGCTCTCGACGAACTGCGGGAAGCCGGGCCACTCGGTGCGGGTGAGCAGCACGACGCCCGGGACTGCCGCCGCGGTCAGCAGCGTGACGCCCGCGTAGATCGGTAGCGAGCCGTTCTGCACCACGCCGGTGACCGTGGTGGCGATGCGGTTCACGCCGCGCAGGATGCCGATGTAGCCGGCGGTGCCGGAGGGGATCCGGCCGCCGGCGCGCAGGAGGGGCTCGAGCGCGGGCCGGGTCGAGTGGATGGCGAGTCCGGCGGCGACGGCGATCACGCTCAGCAGCAGGGGGAGGTTGAACCCGTGCCAGAGAGCGAAGTGCGGGGTGTGCGCGGTGGGGTCGACTGCGTGCGTGGCGGCGCCGATCAGCCGGTTCAGCAGTTGCGGCACGAGCCCGAGCACGAGGGTGAGCGCGGCGAGCGCGGTCAGCGGCGCGACGAACCCGATCCCCGGAGCGTTCGGCCGTTTCGCCACGTTGGCGGTGGCGCGGCGATCGATCGTTCGGCCGAACATGCCCCACAGGAAGCGGGCGGTGTAGGCGACGGTGAGCGCCGAGCCGAGCACGAGCCCGGCGAGCACGAGCGAATGGCCGCCGAAGCGGGCGCCCTCCATCGCCGTGAACGCCTCCTCCTTGGCGACGAAGCCGAGCAGCGGCGGGAGACCGGCCATCGACGCGGCGACCACGACGACGGCGATCTTGAACAGCCGCCACTCGGCGCCGAGGGCGGGGATCTTGCGCAGGTCGCGCGTCCCGGTGCGTCGGTCGACGGCACCGACGGCGAGGAACAGCGCGGCCTTGAACAACGCGTGGGTCAGCAGCATCGTGATCCCCGCGGTCGCGGGCCCGGCGGTACCGGTGCCGACGAGCACCATCAGGAAGCCGAGCTGGCTGACCGTGCCGTGGGCGAGGAGCAGCTTGAGGTCGTGCTGGCGCAGGGCGCGCAGGCCGCCGGCGATCATCGTCACCAGTCCGACGGTGAGCACGACCGGGCGCCACATGCTCAGCGCGCCGAACGCGGGAGCGAAGCGGGCGACGAGGTACACGCCGGCCTTCACCATCGTCGCCGAGTGGAGGTAGGCGCTGACCGGTGTCGGCGCAGCCATCGCCCCGGGCAGCCACGAGGCGAACGGGTACTGGGCCGACTTGGTGAACGCGCCGATCAGCACGAGCGCCACACCGACGCCGACCGTGGTGCTGGTCGGGGGCTGGCTCAGGAGCTCGCTGATGCGGTACGTGCCGGCCGCCTGACCGATGAGCACGAACCCGCCGAGCATCGCCAACCCGCCGAAGGAGGTGATCAGCAGCGCCTGCAGCGCCGCGGCGCGGGCGTGGACCTTGGTGTGGTCGTTGCCGATCAGCAGGTACGAGGTGATCGAGGTCAGCTCCCAGCCGATGTACAGCACGGCCAGGTGGTCGGCGAGGACGACGATCAGCATCGCCGCGGCGAACGCCAGGAGCAGCCCGGCGTTGCGGCCGAGTCCCTCGGACGTGGGGGAGTAGTAGGTGTGCGAGTAGAGGAGCACCACCAGCCCGATGCCGGCGACCAGCAGGGCCATCAGGAACGAGAACCCGTCGAGGCGCAGGTCGATCGACAGCCCGAGGCGCGGCACCCAGTCCAGGTGAGCGATGGTGATCCGGCCGTCGAGGATGCGCGGCGCCTGCGTGGCCAGCCAGATCAGCGTGACCGCCGGCGCTGCGGCGGCGACGAGGAAGCCACGCTTGCCGAGCGTGCGCGACGTGCCGAACAGCACCGCGGCGAGCACCCCGTGGAGGCCGAGCAGGACGAACATCATGGGCGGACCCCACCCTCGATCAGAGGAGCGGTCCCGTCAACAGTCATCGTCGCCCGACAGTCTAGTTGAGAACCGCTCTCGAAACGACCCTGCCAGGTCGAACGCCTCCCCCCGGCCCCCTTGCGAATCGTCACGTGACGAATCCAAGGGCGCGAAACCGACGACATGTCGTCGCGTTCGCGCCCAAGCCACCGTCGTCCGGACCTTGGGCGCGGAACTGACGACATGTCGTCGCGTTCGCACCCATGGTTTCGTCACGTGACGATTCGTGAAGTGGTTCACTGGCGGGATGATCCGCTTCAGCGTCTTCTACCCGAACGGTGACGACATCACCTTCGACCACGACTACTACCGTGACGTCCACGTGCCCATGGCGCTGGGCATCTGGGGGCTGGATTCAGCGCAGATCGACGTCGGGGTGACCGGGCCGTTCATCGCGGCGGTGCACTTCCTGTTCGATTCGATGGCCGACTTCACCTCCGCCCTGAGCCATGAGGACTCGGCCAAGCTCACCGCCGACGTGCCGAACTACACGAACTCGACGCCGGTGCGTCAGATCAGCCAGGTGGTGCCGTGAGTCCGGTGCTGATCGGGGCGCAGACGCTCGGCGGGGCGTGGATGCGGATCGCCGACGAGATCCTCACCCGCGGCGTGGAAGCGACGTACGACGCCCAGCCGATCCTCGAGTCGCGGCTGATGACCGTGACGATCGCTGAGCCGGACACGAACGACGCGTTGATCGCCGAGCTCGGCGACCCGGCGTGGCTGGCGTGGATGCACGACAACTTCACCAAGCTCGACCGCGTGCGCGAGCTGGGTGACGCGGCCAGCTACGCGACGAGGCTGCTCGACTACGAGGGTTCCGGTCGCGATCAGGTGGCGTGGGTGATCGAGCGGATGCGTGCCGACACGACGGCACGCTCGGCGACGATCACCACCTTCCAGCCGCTCACCGACACGACCTACATCCCGTGCGTCAGCCTGCTCGACTTCTGGTCGCCGACGGCCGACGGCGCCGTCGACCTGGTGGTGTACGCGCACAGCCTCGACTTCGGCAAGAAGGCCTACGGCAACCTCGTCGAGCTGGCGGCGCTGCAGCAGCGGGTGGCCGGTGAGCTGGGTCGACCGATCGGCTCGTTGACCATCCACGTCAAGACCGCCCACATCTACGAGCCCGAGTACGCCCTCATGCGCGGCATCGTCGCCAGCACGTCCGTCCGCTGACGAGCGATGCCCGATCACTCGGCCGCCCGGCGCGAGCGTGGTTCCTGTCGAGCATTCTCCACGTGGGACGTCGAATTCTCGCGACAGGAACGGGTGTTCAGCGGCCGCGGGTGCCGTCGATGGTCTCGCGGATGATGTCGGCGTGGCCGGCGTGGCGGGCGGTCTCCTCGATCAGGTGCACCACCACCCAGCGCACGTTCTCGCTGACCAGGTCGGCGCGAGCGCAGGGGCCGTCGAGGTCGACTTCGGCCAGGATCTCATCGGCCACGGCGATCTCGGCCCGGAAGTCGGCGACGACGGATTCGATCGTGTCGTCATCGTCGAGCACGAACGTGGGGTCGACGCCGTCCGGTGCCGGCACACGCACCTCCGGCCACTCGCCGGCGAACGTGCGGCCGGCCACCATCACCTGGAACCAGCGTCGCTCCCACACGGCGGAGTGCTTCACCAGGCTGAGCAGCGACAGCTCGCTGGCGGTCGGCGTCGAGCGCGCCTGATCCTCCGTGAGACCGTCGAGGCGGCTGATCAGTGCCTCGCGCTGGTAGCCGAGGAACTCGAGGAGTGTTGCCCGTTCGTCCGACATGGCGCGGCAACGTACCGGGTCAGTCGGGGAGGTCGACGGCGGGGTAGTCCTCGACGTACTGCTCGCCGGTCGCCGAGCGGTAGGTGCACGTGCGGGCGGCGAGGTCGACGTCGTAGGACACCACGCCGGCTCGCCAGGTGGCGGCCATGAAGTCGGGGTAGGTGGAGCTCCCTGCCTGATCGGCTCGCAGCGCGGTGACGAGCGTGCCGGCGTCGAACGCAGCGACGTCGGCCAGCCCTGAAACCTGGGGCGAACCCTGCTGCACCACGCTGCCGGTGGGCATCACGTAGACGGTGGTCATCGACGGCACGATGCAGTGGATCGCCGACACATCAGCGGAGCGCAGTGCCTCGGCGAGGTACGGGAAGCCGCCGACCTGCGGGCGGATGCGGAAGCCGCGTTCGAGAGCGGATGAGAGCTGTTCGATGTTTGACAACATGCTGTCAATCTACGGAACTGGTAACGTGTTGTCAATGTCGATCGAACCCGGAGATGCGCTGGAGCTGTTGGTGGCCGACGTCTACGAGCTGTCCGGCGCTCTGCGTCGCCACGGCGAGGAGCTGGCCGCGCGAGTCGGGCAGACGCAGGCGCGCTGGCAGCTGCTGAGCGTCGTGTCCGCAGGGCGATGGACGGCGGCGACCGCGGCGCGACGCCTGGGCATCTCCCGCCAGGCGGTGCAGCGGGTGGCCGACGACCTGGCCGCGGAGGGGCACGTGCGGTACGTCGACAACCCGGAGCACAAGCGCAGCCCGATCATCGAGATCACCCCGTCCGGTCGGGCGGATCTGAAAGCGATCACCGCCGCCAGCCGCAAGTGGCGAGCGGGTGCAGCGGGGGCCTTGTCGGCTGCGGAGATCGAGCGGGCCCGGCGACTGTTGCGATCGGTCCTCGCCACGCTCGACTGACGCAACAAAAGGTTGCACATCGCAGCGCGTCGGCGTATGGTGATGTGCAACCAAACGTTGCAGGAGGATGTCATGGAGCTCGGAACGATCGAGCGAGAGATCTACGTGGAGGCGTCGCCCGACGTCGTGTTCGAGGTGGTCAGCAGCCCGGAGCACCTGCAGGCGTGGTGGCCCGACGAGGCCCACTACGAAGCCACGCCCGGCGCCAACGGCACGATCGTGTTCGGCACGGACGAGGACAAGACCACCGTGGCCTTCACCGTCGTCGAGGCCACGGCGCCGAGCTCGTTCTCGTTCCGCTGGACGCATCCGCAGGGCGAGCCGGCTCGCGAGGGCAACTCGCTGCTGGTGACGTTCGACCTCACGCCTCAGGGCGCTGGCACGTTGCTGAAGATGACCGAGACCGGCTTCCGCGAGATGGGCTGGGAGGTGGCGCTGCTGGAGCAGCAGTTCCACGATCACGAGACCGGCTGGGACTACTACATCCCGCGCATCGCCCCCTACGTGGCGACGCTGTGAGCGCGGCGACGAAGGTCGACGACGACCTGTGGTCGGCGGTGGGCGATCCCACGCGGCGGCGGATCCTCGATCTGCTGCTGGCCGACGGCGGCGGCACGGCCACGTCGTTGAGCGAGCAGCTGCCGGTGACGCGCCAGGCCGTGGCCAAGCACCTGACCGTGCTCGACCGGGTGACCCTGGTGCGTTCGTCGGCCGAGGGGCGCGAGAAGCGCTACCGGGTGGACGACGCGCAGCTCGCGCGGGCCGTCGCCCAGCTGGCCCTTGTGGGCAACGCCTGGGACGCCCGCCTGCAGCGGATCAAGAAGATCGCCGAATCGATCGAGCGCACCCGCAAGGGCTGACGCGAACCAACAACAGAGAAGGAGCAAGCGATGGTGGACATCCTGCATCGAGTCGGAGTTGCGACCCCGACGACGGAGAAGGTGTACGAAGCGCTGACGACCGTGGACGGTCTGGCCGGTTGGTGGACCGACGACACCACCGGCAGCGCGGACGTGGGTGGCGTGATCGCCTTCCGCTTCCCGCCCGGTGGGTTCGACATGGAAGTGGTCGAGCAGCAGCCGGGGGAGCGGGTGGTGTGGAAGGTGGTCGACGGCCCCGAGGAGTGGGTCGGCACGACGGTCGATTGGCAGCTTCGCCAGGACGACGACCTGACCATCGTCATGTTCAAGCACGAGGGTTGGAAGGAGCCGGTGGAGTTCATGCACCACTGCAGCACCAAGTGGGCCACCTATCTGATGAGCCTCAAGCAGCTCGTCGAGACCGGCACCGGCGCCCCCTCTCCACGCGACGTGAGGATCGCCTTCCCCGACTGAGGTTCCGTCCGGGTGCATCTGTCTACCTGGTTGACGATTGAGTGTCAACCAGGTAGACAGTTGAGGTGACCACGACCATCGAGCAAGACCTCAGGGATCTGGCCAAGTCGATCGCACGTGGCGAGGCCAAGCTCGTCGAACTGCGGCAGCAACGAGACGACCTCATCGCAACGATGCGGTCGGACGGTAGGTCGTTGCGACAGATCGGAGCGGTCGCAGGACTGACACCAGAGATGGTTCGTCGACTCGCCGGGTCTCACACTGATTCGATGAAGGCTGCGGCCGCCGACCTTGGGGTCACGTTGGGGGCATTTCTTCGTGCGGCCAAGAGCGCCGACATTGGACCTGATCAGTGGCGTGTTCCGCTATCCGTCGTCGTTCGCAATCGCCTGCTCGCTCAACTCAGCTGAGAGGCGTCGCGGCATTGGGCGGTAGGCACGTGTCGTGGCCGGCGCGCGTTCGGTACTCGGGCGGCCTCGCACTCGGGGTTCTTGTCGACGATTCTCTACGTGGGACGTTGGAATTCCGCGACAAGAACCGGGCAATCAGCCCGCGGGCGCTGCGGCGGCGTCGAGCTCGGCGAAGAGCTCCTTGCAGACGTCGAGCGCGCTCAGGCCGGTGGGGAAGCCGGCGTAGGCGATCATGTGGACGAAGACCTCCATGATCTCGCGGCGCTCGAGGCCCTGCTGCAGGGCGTTGCGGATGTGGGTCTTCAGGTAGGTGGGCCTCGACTGGGTGGCGATGGTGACCAGCGTGACGATGCGCCGGGTGCGCTTGTCGAGCCCGTCTCGCGACCACACGTCGCCGAAGCAGAACTCGTTGAGCATGCGCTCGACCTCGGGCCCGACCACGGGGTCGAGGTCGCGGTAGCGGGCCAGGGCGTCAGGGTCGTTGCCCATCTCGCGCAGGGTGTGGCGGCCTCGCTCGGCCCGGTCGGAGAACCTCGGTTCAGTCATGCCACGACCGTAGGTCGGCCCGGTTCGGCTGCGACACCCCTCGGGTACTGTCCAAAAGCAGACGAGAGAGATGGAGCCCGTGATGACCACGTTGCAGAACCGCCCCAACACCGCCCTGGTGGTGATCGATGTCCAGAACGGCGTCGTCGCCGGCAACTACAACCGCGATGGCGTGGTGGCCAACATCGCCTCGCTCGTCGACAAGGCCCGCGCCGAGAACGTGCCCGTCGTGTGGGTGCAGCACTCCGACGAGAACACGCCGGAGGGCAGCGAGGGCTGGCAGTACGTGCCGGAGCTGAAGCTCGAGGAGACCGACCCGCTGATCCACAAGCACTACGGCGATTCGTTCGAGGCGACGAACCTCGAGGAGGAGCTGAGCCGCCTCGGCGTCGGGCGCTTGATCGTCACCGGTGCGCAGACCGATGCGTGCATCCGCTCCACCATCCACGGCGCGTTCACCCGCGGGTACGACACGATCCTGGTCGGCGATGCGCACACCACGGAAGACCTGTCCGAGTGGGGTGCCCCGTCACCCGACAAGGTGATCGATCACACCAACCTGTACTGGGGCTTCCAAGACGCTCCGGGCAAGACCGCCGGCGTGGTCAAGACCGCCGAGGTCAATTTCGCCGAGTAGCCCGCGCTCAGGCATCACAGGTTGCGCATGCGGCAACTTGTGATGCCTGACCGAGCCGTGCCGCGGTTCACAGGATGGCCCGCGACCAGGTGATCTACAGTTCCGCCGGGGTTCGACGGGACGAGGGGGTGACGTGGGGCAGGACGGGGACGCACTCGCGAATGCCCGCGCGCTCCAGTCGGCGACCAGCGAGGTGCTGCGACTGATCAGCGCCAACCCGGGCGATCTCGACGTCGTGCTCGACGGCATCCTCGCCAAGGCGATGGAGCTGTGCGACGCCGACGGCGGCACGGTGATGGTCCGTCGTGGCGAGCTCGTGCGTGCCGAGGCGGCGCTGGGCATGGCCGCCGGAGTTCGCGGCAGCAGCTTCACACCGGTGTCGGCGACGCTGGAGGCGAAGGACCGCCGCACCCCGGTGCTGGTCGACGACGTTCAGCAGCGGAGTGAGGATCCGGCAATGCAGGCGCTCGCCGTCGAGCTCGGGATCCGCAGCTTCGCCAGCGTGCCGCTCCTGCGCGACGAGGACTGGATCGGCAACATCAACCTGACCCGTGCCGAGCTGCGGCCGTTCGACGCGGCGTTGGTCGACGTGATGCAGGCCTTCGGCGAGCAGGCGGCGATCGCCATCGCCAACGCCCGCCTGGTCCACGACCTCAACGAGTCGCTGGCCCGTCAGCAAGCGATGACCGACCTGCTCGACGCGGTCAGCACCGCGCGCACCGATCTGCAGCAGGTGTTCGAGGTGCTCGCCACGCGCGCCAACGAGCTGTGCGGTGGCACGGGCGCCGGGGTGATGATCCGCAGAGGCGACGAGCTGATCGCCATGGCCGCCTCGGGAGCGATGGCCGGGGCGGCCGACCAGCGGATGACGTGGCCGATCGACGATTCCTCGATGGTCGGCGAATCGGCCCGCACGCGACAGCTGCTGCACGTCCGCAACTGGGACGACGAGCCCGCCGACCGCTTCCCGCAGTCGGGGAGCCGGCGAGCGAACCGCAAGAGCGGCCTCACCATCCCGATGGTGCGCAACGACGACGTCGTCGGTGTCGTCGGCTTCAGCCGCGCCGAACCCGGCGGCTACTCCGATGCGGAGATCGCGCTGTTGCAGACGTTCGTCGACCAAGCGGCGATCGCCGTCGACAACGCCCGGCTGCTGCAGGAGATCGAGGCGCGCAACGCGGAGCTCAACGACTCGCTGGCGCGCCAGGAGGCGTTCACCGACGTGCTCGACGCGGTCAGCACGGCACGCTTCGATCTGCAGCCGGTGTTCGAGAAGCTGAAGGCACATGCGATCCGCCTGGCCGGCGGCACGAGCGCGATCTTCGTGCTCGAGGGCGGGCGGCTGCACACCCGAGTCCGCACCGACGGGCCGGCCTACCCGAGCTATCCGGTGGATGCCGGCGTGCAGTTCGATGCGAGCGGCGAGCCGAACTTCCCGATCACCTCCAGGACGCCGATCGCCGAGGCCGCACGCACCAGGCGAGCGGTGCACGTCCTCGACTGGGACACGGAGCCGGCGGACCGCTGGCCGGACTCGCAGATGCGAGCACTCGGGTGGCGCACCCATCTCGCCACGCCCATGCTGCGCAACGACGAGGTCGTCGGCGTGATCGCCTACAACCGGGCGGAGCCGGGCGGGTTCTCCCACGCCGAGGTCGCACTGCTGCAGTCGTTCGCCAACCAGGCCGCGATCGCCGTCGAGAACGGGCGGCTGCTGCAGGAGATCGAGGCGCGCAACCGCGAGCTCGGCGAGTCGCTGGAGCTGCAGACGGCGACCAGCAAGGTGCTGCAGCTGATCAGCGCCAACCCTGGCGACTTGCAGGCGGTCTTCGCCGGCATCGTGGCGCAGGCGGTGCGGCTGTGCGACGCGGACAGTGCCACCGTGTTGCGCCTCGACGGCGGCGACCTCGTGCTGACCACGGTCAGCAACCCGTCGAGCGTCCCCGACATCGGCAAGCGCTTCCCGTACGCGTTTCCGTTCAAGGGGTCTCGTGCTCACCGCTTCGACGACGTTGCCACGGTGTGGCAGGCCGAGGGCGAGGCAGCGCAGATCCACAGTCTGATGACCGCGCCGCTGCTCGTTGACGGCGAGCTCTACGGCGCGATCGGCATCGCTCGATGGGATGTCCGACCGTTCACGGAACAGCACGCGCGCATCGCCGAGGCCTTTGCCGAGCAAGCGGCGCTGGCCATCGCCAACGCACGTCTGTTCAACGAGCTCGACGACTCGCTGCAGCTGCAGACCGCGACCAGCAAGGTGCTGCAGCTGATCAGCGACAACCCAGGCGATGTCGATGCGGTGTTCGCCGGTGTCGTCGCCCATGCGGCGCGGCTGTGCGACGCCGACGTCGCCTCCATCTCCCGCCACGAGGGCGACGACGGAGTGCTCGTCGCCGTCAGCGACAACGCCAACGCCGGTGACCTCGGCTACCGGTACCCACTGGGTCCGCTGCAGAACCGGGGCAGGGTCGCCCGCACCGACGACATCTCCTCGTTCATCCGCGTCGGCCCCGGCAGCAACCAGATCTACAGCTGCGTCACCGCGCCGATGATCGTCGACGATCGCGTCTACGGCCACCTCACCCTGAGCCGGTGGGAGATCCGGCCGTTCGACGAGCGCCACGAGCACATCGCCCAGGTGTTCGCCGAGCAGGTGGCGATCGCCATCAGCAACAGCAACCTGTTCCGGCAGCTCGAGGAGCAGACGCGCATCGCCGAGGAGGCGAACGCGGCGAAGGGGTCGTTCCTGGCGACGATGAGCCACGAGATCCGCACGCCGATGAACGCGGTGATCGGGATGAGCGGACTGTTGCTGGACACCGACCTGTCGGGGCGTCAGCGCGAGTTCGCCGAGATCATCCGCTCCAGCGGCGAGTCGCTGCTCGGGATCATCAACGACATCCTCGACTTCTCCAAGATCGACGCCGGCCGGCTCGAGCTGGAGACGCATCCGTTCGACTTGCGGGGGTGCATCGAGTCGGCGTTCGACCTCGTCACCGAGCCGGCGGCGCGCAAGGGGATCGAGCTCGCCTTCCTGATCGATCCGGCGCTGCCGGCCGGGTTGGACGGCGACGTGACGCGGTTCCGCCAGGTGCTGGTGAACCTGCTCGGCAACGCGGTGAAGTTCACCGAGGTCGGCGAGGTGGTGCTGACCGCGTCGCCCGGTGGGGCGTCGAACGAGGTGCACGTGACGGTGCGCGACACGGGCATCGGCATCCCGGCCGACCGCGCTCATCGGTTGTTCGAGGAGTTCAGCCAGATCGACTCGTCGACCACGCGCAAGTACGGCGGCACCGGCCTCGGGCTGGCGGTCAGCAAGCGGCTGGCCGAGCTGATGGGCGGCACGATGTGGGTGGAGAGCGTGGAGGGCGAGGGCTCGACGTTCCACGTCACGATCACCGCTTCGCCTGCGGACGTGCCGGCGCGTGCAGCAGCTGCCGGCGTGCCGAGCGACCTGGCCGGCAAGCGCGTGTTGGTGGTGGACGACAACGCGATCAACCGGCGCATCCTCGACCTGCAGACCCAGGCGTGGGGGTTGAGCTGCGTGGCCGTCGAGTCGGCGGCCGAAGCACTCGAGGCGGTCGAGCGCGGCGACGAGTTCGATCTGGCGATCGTCGACATGCACATGCCGTCGATGGATGGTGTGTCGCTGGCGCATCGTTTGCGCTCGTTGCAGCCGGACTTGCCGATCGTGCTCTACACGTCGCTCGGCGCCGACGAGCTCGACCCGGTGTTCGCCGCGGTGGTGACCAAGCCGGTGAAGCAGTCGCAGCTGTTCGACGTGCTCGTGTCGCTGCTGAGCAACGGCGTGGTCGAGCCCGCGGTGAGCGACATCGGCCCGACGGCGACGCTCGGCGAGCGCCACCCGTTGCGCATCCTGCTGGCCGAGGACAACACGGTGAACCAGCAGATCGCCCTGCTGGTGCTGGAGTCGATGGGCTACCGCGCCGACGTGGCCGCCAACGGCATCGAGGCGGTCGACGCCGTGCGCGACCTGCCGTACGACCTCGTGCTGATGGACGTGCAGATGCCGGAGATGGACGGGCTGGAGGCCACCCGCCGGATCCGTGCCGGCTCGCCGTCGGCGCAGCCGCGCATCGTGGCGATGACCGCCAACGCGATGCAGGGCGACCGCGAGGCGTGCCTGGCCGCCGGCATGGACGACTACCTGGCCAAGCCGATCCGCCCCGAGGAGCTCGCTGCGGCACTGGTGGGAACGCCGGCGTTGCGGGCGGCGGCGACCGTGCTCGATGCGTCGGCGCTGGCCCGCCTGCAAGCCATCGCCCCGAACGCGGAGTCGTTCGCCAAGCTCGTCGCCTCGTTCCTCGACAACGGCGCGGTGCTCGTCGCGTCGATGGCCACTGCGGCGGGGTCGGGCGATGTCGACGGGCTGCGTCGTGCGGCGCACACGTTGAAGTCGAACGCGGCCAGCTTCGGCGCCACCGACCTGTCGGAGCTGTGCGCCGCGCTGGAGTCTCGTGCGCGGGCGGGTTCGGTCGACGACGCCGACGCTGCGGTCACGCAGATCGCTCGCGCCTTCGAGGGCGCGCGAGCCGCACTGGAGTCGCGATGACCGCCACCGTGCTCGTCGTCGACGACGATCCGCTCAATCGGGCGATGCTCTCGATGTCGCTCGGCGCCGAGGGCCATTCGGTGCTGGAGGCGGGCAACGGCCGGGAGGCGATCGCCATGCTCGCCTCGAATGCGATCGACGTCGTGCTCACCGACATCGAGATGCCGGAGATGGACGGCTACGGGTTGCTGCAGCACCGCGCCGGCGACGACCGGTTGAAGACCATCCCGTTCATCGTCATCTCCGGTGTCGACGAGATGGACTCGATCGTCGCCTGCATCAAGCTCGGCGCCGAGGACTACCTGCCCAAGCCGTTCGACCCAGTGCTGCTGCACGCACGTCTCGGTGCGTGCCTCGACAAGAAGCGGATGACCGACGAGCTGGTGCAGTGGAACCTGCACCTGACCGAGCGGGTGGACGAGAAGGTGCGCGAGGTGGAGCGGCTGACGATGCTGCGCCGCTTCGTCTCGCCGCAGCTGGCCGAGGCGATCGCCTCCGGTGGTGAGGCGATCCTGGCGAGCCACCGTCGTGAGATCACCGTGCTGTTCTGCGACCTGCGCGGCTTCACCTCGTTCGCCGAGACGGCCGAGCCCGAAGAGGTGATGGCCGTGCTGCGTGAGTTCCACGACGCAGTCGGCCCGATGATCTTCGAGCACGAGGGCACCATCGCCCAGTTCACCGGCGACGGGATGCTCGTCTTCTTCAACGATCCGGTGCAGCTCGACGACCCGGCGTGGAACGCGGTGCAGCTGGCCGTGGCGATGCGCGATCGCACTGGTGCGTTGTCGCAGCAGTGGCGTCGACGAGGCCACGAGCTGACGCTGGGCATCGGCATCGCCGTCGGCTTCGCCACGTGCGGCGAGATCGGCTTCGAAGGCCGGACGGAATACACGGCGATCGGCACGGTGGTGAACCTCGCGGCAAGGGTGTGCGGCATCGCCGCGGGCGGCCAGATCCTCGCAACGAACCGCGTGCACGCCGCGGTCGATGATCGAGTGACGAGCAACCCGCTCGGCGATCACGACTTCAAAGGCCTCAGCCGCCCCGTCCCGATCTACGACCTCGCCCCGCTCTGACTCGTGAGCCGCGCCACGTAACGCGGAAAACGATCGGGACTCAGAGGTGGTGGACGTCCAACGTGGTGAGCGTGCGCAATCGGTCGACGACGGACGAGCGGTGGCAGATGGCCGAGTCGCGTTCGAAGCACAGCAGCGCAATGACCGAGGCTCGCGAGCGGTGGGCGAGCGCTTCGATCGCGGGCTGGGCGGCGTCGAGCACCCGTTCATACCGGGCGAGCGCGTCGGGATCGCGGCGATGCAAGCCGTCTCGGTTGTCCTTCGGGTTGCCGAGCTCGGGTACATGCGCGTACTCGATGCCGGACGCGGTGACGGCCTCGGCGAGTGAGCGCTTCGAGAAGCCCCGCTTCCGCGACGTCGGCGTGAGCCGCACGTCGACGAGCACCTCCACGCCGTTGGCGACGAGCTCGCCGACGAGATCGTCGACCGTTCGGCCCTCGTAGCCGATCGTGAACACGTCGGCCGGTCGAGTGTCCATCTCGCGGATGCTACGGGTGCTGTCGAGCGAGGAAATCGGCTTGTGGCAGACGGCGGTCGGATCCAAGATGACCGACTCATTCCCGAAAGGAGGTGATCACAGATGAAACGAGAGCTATAGGAGTGGCGTCCCCGTTGGCCCCATTGGGCCGCGCGCCACCCCTCTTCGGAGGGTCGAAATGCGCAACCACAACGAGAAGCACCGCGACATGGCGCGGTCCGTGCTGCCGTCCAAGGCGCGCGTGACGGCACGGCAGGATCGCCGGGCCATCCATCACCAGGAACGCGCTCACCTGCGCGAGGCGCTCTTCGAGGCCCGCAGCGAGCGCGATGCCGATGACATCGAAGCCGTCGTGGACTACGTCGACCGCTCGTCGATGATCTGGCTGGTCGGCCAGCGCCGTGGTGCCGACAAGGTCGGCCCGCTGATGCGGTGGGCGGAGCGCACGGTCGCCCAGTCGCCGAGGCTGCGGGCGATGTCGCCGCAGGATCAGCTCGAGCACTTCCGCCGGCTGATGCCGAGCAACCTCATCGGCGAACATGCCCTCAGCCACATCGGCTGGGCGCTCGGCGTCGATCGCCGGTGGTACGGCACCTACCGGCACCCGCAGCCGCCGACGATCGCCGAGCTGACGGATGCCGTCGACCTCGTGCTCGCTGCCGGCGCGCTGGGCGAGCTGAACCGTGCGTTGAAGGCGATGCGCTTCACGACCACTGACGCGTCGGGCGTCGTCGTCACGCTCGGCCCGACGCTGCTGCGCGGCGCACACGACAGGGACCGTTTCGTCGCCGAGCTGCGCGCCGACGTGCGCGCCAAGGTCATCGAGCTCGCAGCGTCGATGTAGCCCGCGTGGTCAGCCGTCCGACAGGAGGCGAGTGTGGATGCCGGTGGCTCGGTGAGCGGGGAGGACGGCGAGCAGGTTCGTCGCCACCAGCCCGGCCACCGGTATGCCGATCAGCAGCAGCGCCGGGTAGGAGGTACCCGGGACGACGCCGACTGCTTCGTTCAGCGCGGTGACGATGCTCCGCCCTGCCAGCAGGCCGAGCGGCACGCCGACCGCGAGGCCGGCGATCGCCATCAGCGTTGCCTGCCAGTGGACGATGCCGCGCAGCTGGCCCGGTGTGGCACCCAGCGCGCTGAGGACGGCCAGCTCGTGGCGGCGGTTGCGCACCGACGTGGTCAGCAGGAACCCACACGCCAGCACGAGCAGCGCGGCAAGCGTGATGGCAAGCACCTTCGGTGCGGCGGCCATGCGGTCCAGTGCGCGCACGCTGGTCGGCGCGTTCAGCGCGCCGGGCGGGCTGTAGTTGGTCTCGGTGATGATCTGCGCTGCGTTGGGCGCGGCGGTGTCGCTGAAGCGGACGAGCAGCGCGTTCTGCGTGGCGAACGGGTTGAGCGCCGCGTAGCCGTCGAACGTCATCGCCGAGCCGTCGCCGGCGACGTCCGGGGTGACGACGATGCCGACCAGGTCGAGCTGTCGACTGCCACCGTCGGCCGCCACCGCCTCGATGCTGTCGCCGAGGTGCGCTCCGATGCGCCGTGCCGCCTCGGCGCCGAGACCGATCTCGTCCGCCGTTGCGGGGGTGCGGCCCTCGAGCACGACGGGCGTCATGTCACCCTTCGCCGCGTTGAAGGCGAACACGGGGGTGTCGTGTCCGTCGAGTGACAGCGATCCGAACGTCGCGCCGGTGACCGCCGAGACGTCGTTGCTCGGCACGATCGGCGTGACGATGTCGCTGTCGACGGGCACGTACGGGTTGCCGAACAGCTGGTCGTAGTTGACGCCGTAACGATCGGGGGAGTCGGCGAGGTGGGTGAGGCTGACGCCGACGACCACCGCCGCGACCATCGTGGCGACGCCACCGGCGCCGGCGACCAGCGACGTGACGAACCTGCGCTCGCCTCGGCGGTTGGACCCCATCATGCGCGCTCCGGCCACCAGCGGCAGCCCTGCCCCACTGGCGCCGAGCCACTGGACGAACGGCGCAGGTCGCGCCGCTCGCGCTCCCGACCGGCGCCGGCTGGACAGCGCCGCCGCAGCGACGGCAACGATCGCCATTGCCGCGACGCCGATGAGCGCAACGCTCCAGTCGATGCGCACGCCGGGATCCGGCTCGAACGTGTCGAGTGCGCCCAGCGGGAAGAGTCGCGTCGTCGATGCACACACGAGTAGCGCCACCGGTGCAGCGGCGATGGCGACCAGTCCTCCGAGCGCGGCACGTTCGACGGCGATGTCCCGTTCTCGCCAGCCGAGCGCGGTCATCGCCTGCCACTCCTCGTCGCCGAGGCGCAACGCCCGACCGACGATCTTGACGATGGCGATGACGGCGGCCAGCAGGACGACGGCGGCGACCACCCACAACGCATTGACCTGGAAGCGCACGACTCGACGGGCGTCGTTGCTGACCACTCGTGCCGGGAAGAACTGGACTTCGGCGCCGCCGGGCAGGGCGCGAACGGACGCCATCACGGCGCCGGCGTCCGTACCCGGAGCGAGGTGCACGGCGATCGTCGAGCGCACGACGCCGATCGTCGGGTGGGCGGCGATGAACGAGATCGGGAAGGTCATCGCCGGATACGGGTCGTCGAACTCCGACGGCGACTCGGTGACGCCGACCAGTGTTACCTCGAAGCGGGGTACGGCCGGCTCTTCGCCGAAGAGGTTGTTGTCGGCCTGACGGCGATCGTACGACGAGGTCTGGAAGCGGTCGCCGACCTTCGTGCCGAAGCGTTCGCGCAGGTAGGTGGCGAACGTGCTCCCGACGGTGAACTCGTTCGGCGAGCCCGGGTCGGCGAAGCGACCCTCGACAAGCCGAGCGCCCATGTAGCGGGCGTCGCCGGCGAACGGGTTCTGGTCGAGGAGGAGCTTGCGCGGGTCGAGCGGCGAGACGAGGAACGTCGTCACGAACGTCTGCGAGGTCGCGTCGGTGACGCCATCGATCCCGGCGATCGCGTCGGTGAGTGGTGCGCCGTTCATCTGGCTGATGAACAGATCGGGTTCGCCGCCGGCGCGAGCCGTGTAGCGATCAGGTGCGGATGCCGTGCGACGAGTCCCGGCCGCGAGACCCGAGGCGAGCCCGGCAGCGATCCCCATGAGCAGCGCCGCGCCGATCAGCCGTGGCGCGCGCCAACGAGCCCAGCCAAACACCCGGAACGCGATCGCTCCCATGGTTCGATTGTTGCCGTTGTCGCGGAGCGCGACGAGCAGGCTGCCTCACTCGCCTCGGTGGGGGCAGCCACACTTCTGTCGCCGGGCCAGTGAAGCTGCTGACCACGTGCCGTGCTTCCTGTCGCCGCAGCTGGGTCGTCTCGGGGCCCGTCCGCTGCCGCAGTACATTCGAGGGCGACGTTGCGTTGAGAGGAACACTCATGGACGTGGTGCGACTTGCCATTCTCGTCAGCCGCTGGCAGTCGCGTGACGCGGGTCGTGCGGCTCCCCAGCCGTTCACGCTCGACGAGGTGCAGGATCTGTTCGACGGTCCGCACGATTGGAGCCTCAGCGAATACTGGCGCAAGGCAACTCTGGGGCATCTGAGTCTCACCGCGACGATTTTCGACATCGGGCCGCTCGGGCTGGCGCTGCCGGCGGCCGCAGATCCGTCGAAGGATCCGAAGCGAGCCGACATCATCAGCAACGCGGTCTGGGCTGCGACCTTCGTCAAAGGCGTCCAGTTGGGTCCGTTCGATGGAGTGGTTGTGTGGCTGGACGGGCCCTGCGGCGCCGGAGCGCTCCCGCGATCGGTCAACCTCGGCGACGGCAAGCTCCGCAATGCCGCCGTGTTCGACGCAGGCGCTGGCCTGACGTACTACCAGCACGAGATCGGGCATGTGCTCGGCTTTCCGCACTCGCTCGGCCCGCCGGTCCCGGCGCTCGACGAGAAGACCGGTGCCCAGCTGAAGGACTCGAAGGGTCAGCCGCTGTTCACGAAGGAGTATCAGGACAACGCCTGCATCATGAGCGCGTTCACGTTCGGCGGGCTGCCGGCGGCGACCAAGCAATCGGCTCAGCCCGGAATCGGCACCGACAACCGACTCATCGGACACCTCGCGTGGCAGTCGATGGGGCCACTACCGGCAGCGGCCTCCGTGTACCTGTGGGCCAACACGAACTTTCGGCCGCACTCGGCGCCGACGCACGAGTTCGATCGGTCGGTCGCCGTTCGCGATCTGGGTCTCGAGTACCTCGCGCACCCGTGTGACGTCGAGATCTCGTCGTTTTCCCAGCACGCCACAGACGGCCCCGTGCTGGTCACGCTCGAAGCGGAAGGAACTCGTTGGTTCATCGAGCTGCGCACGGCACATCGCTGGGACTTCGGGCTCCCTCCGGGCATCTACGTTCACCGACACGAGACCGGTACGTCCGCGAACCCGTTCTTCCAGCCCGGCGCGGAGCGGATGGCGTACATCCCGCTCGACGCAGCAGACCGAGACTGGACGTCGCCAGGGGGCGAGTTCAGTGTGACCGTCGGACCGACGTCGAAGCGTCGCGGTGTCGACCACGTCAGGCTCACGTTGAGCGCTGGTGGCAACCCACCGACGGTCGTGTTGCAGAACGTCACCACGTCCGGTCCGGACGTCCTGCTCCTCCGCCTTTCCGAGACCATTCCTGACGGCTGCATGGTTGGCACGTACAACCACATGTTGATGGGAAGGAACACTCGCATCGAGGTGACGGCTCGCGGGCAGCTGCCCGATCCCTCGTCGTTCTCGTGGACCGTCGACGGCCAGGCAGTGGGCGCAGTGCCGGCGACGCTCACGCTGGCGCCCACCACGGCGGAGTTCCCGCCATATCCGTCGGTGATCGACCCCGGCAAGCCGATCAAGGCGCCAACGATCGCCGAGCTCCTGGCGCACGCGGACGCGTCGATGCTCGTGCTCGAGGTCGCTGCAGCGACTGGCCGCTTCGACGTACGCGTGCAATGCAATGTGCGCAACGGCGTCGGGGCGATCGTTGCCCAGGCCACCAAGACGGCTGCCGTGCCGGGCCCCTGGGTCGAGGATGACACGCGATGGCTCGAAAAGGCCAAGGAGTGCCTGAAGGCAAGCCTCGCCGACGTCGACCCGATCGATCCCCACGAGCCACCCGGAACCATTCACGTTCACTGACGGCTGCATCGCTCGCTCGGGATGGCCCCAGTCGGTCAGTCGCCGGGGCGGGGCTCGCAGCCGAGCCCGTCGCCATCGCTGTCGAGCTCGTAGACGTCATCTCCAACCACGCGGACCGTGCCTTGCTGATACGCCGGGCCGTTGCCTCCGCCCGGCAGGCAGTCGACGTCCTCGGCGATCGGGACGCATGCCCCCTCGTAGCTCGGATGGCAGTTCGACGGTGCGACAGCGGGTGGCGCCGGCGTCACCTGGTTCGCTTCGGCGGCGGCGAGGAACTGATCGACGTCCGCCTTCTTCTGCACGATTGCGGCGAACTGCTGCGGGTCGTCAGCAGCGAGCTCGTTGCAGCTCGTGCTCATGGCGTCGATGCTCTGGCCGGCGTCGTTCCATCGCTGCTGCATCACGGCGTCGCCGGTGAACGCAGCGAACTGCGTGTAGTCCACGCACGCCTGCACCGCTGACGGGTCTGTCGAACTGGCGTTGGTCGTGGCGGTCTTCTCCGGGAGCTTGCACGCCGCCAGTGAGACGATCACGCCAAGCAGGAGGGTCCAGCGCAGCATGGCGAGTCAGGACGCAGGGGCGTGGGAGCGCCAGGTGTTGGCGTTGCGGGCGCGTTGGTAGATGGCTTCGACTTCGGGCGGGGTCATGCGGTGGGGGAGGGAGAGCAGCCAGTGGTGGAGGCGGTGGCGGGTGGTGACGTGGACGTCGTGGGGCTGCTGGCGGATCTTGATGTCGCCGAGATCGACGAACACGATCACTGCGCAGGCGTCGACAGGGAAGCCACACGAGTCGGTCAGCGCGTCGGTGGCTCGCTTCGCTTCGAGTCGTGAGTTGCGGATGTACTGCGTCGACTGGCCATTGACCATCACGAGTCGTTCGCTCACCCAGGCTCGGGCTTGTGCGTGGCGCTTCGTGTTGAGCGTGAACACGCCGGCGGGGCCGATGACGACGTGGTCGACGTCGCGGCCGCCTTCGCCGACGGGCACGGCGTGGAGGGTGTGCCAGTTGGTGGGAAGTCGGTCGAGCTCGCGACCGACCTTCAGCCCGCCCTTGGCGCCGATGCGCCAGGAGCGCTCCTGCGTGTGGACGCCGAGCAGACGTGCTGCCAGGTTGAGGATCGGCGCCTGCCTGTTGATCTCGTCCCGCTTGGCTCGCGCCGCACCGCCGGCCAGATGACTGGCCAGATCCGTCTCGGGTGCCTCGACGCTGGTTGAACCGAACCCCGCTCGTCCGTCCATGCCCAGTTCATCGGACCCGCACCCGATCGGCTTGAGGGCGTTTCGGGCGTCACGGCGCTGGAATACGACGCAGTGCTAGTGGCTCGTGGATGTTCGTTACCATGTCACCGATGGCGGCGGGCGAATCGGGCTGCACTGATCACCAGGCAAAGTACTTCGCGTACGAACTGACGCGGCTTGCTCCCAGCGGTGCCGACCGGTTGTCGATGTCGCTCTTCGATGCGGCTGTGGACCTGAACCCACACCAAATCGAAGCGGCTCTCTTCGCCTTGCACTCGCCGACCTCCAAGGGAGCAATTCTCGCCGACGAGGTTGGTCTCGGGAAGACGATCGAGGCGGGCATTGTGTTGTGCCAGTTCTGGGCCGAGCGCAAGCGCCGCCTGCTGGTGATCTGCCCCGCCTCACTCCGTGCCCAGTGGGCTGCAGAGCTTTCGGAAAAGTTCAACCTGCCCGCCGCTGTCGTCGATTCGAAGGTCCGCCGGGATGCGCTACGGCTCGGCCGCGACCCTTTGGCCGGGGCGCACATCGTCGTGGCGTCGTTCAACTTCGTGCACACCGTTCGCGACGAGGTGGGGCAGACGGCGTGGGATCTGGTCGTCATCGACGAGGCCCACAAGTTGCGCAACGTCTACAAGCCGAACAACAAGATCGGTCAAGGGATCAAGACCGCGACTGAGGGATGCCGAAAGCTTCTGCTCACGGCGACACCGTTGCAGAACTCCTTGCTCGAGCTCTATGGCCTCTCGACCCTGATCGACGACCACCTGTTTGGTGACGTCGACTCGTTCAGATCACAGTTCATGTCGGCTGGTGCCAGCTTGTCCGAGTTGCGTGAGCGACTCGGGGGCTTGACGGCGCGCACGCTTCGCCGTGATGTCACCGAGTACGTTCGGTACTCCCAGCGCCGAGCGTTCACGCAGCCCTTCCGACCGGGCGACCGTGAGCACGAACTGTACGAAGCGGTGTCGGAGTTCCTTCAGCGTGACCATCTTCATTCGCTACCGCCACAGCAGCGACACCTCACGCTTCTCGTTCTTCGCAAGTTGCTCGCGTCTTCGTCGGTCGCCGTTGCCGGCACGCTGCGCACGATGCACAAGCGACTCGTCGCGATGCGCGACGATGCCGCCGGGCGCGCAGCCGAACTGGAAGACGAGCCGACCTTCTTTGACAGCGATGTTGAGGGTCTCGACGAACTGCTCGACGAGATTCTCGCTGAAGGCGACGAGGATGACGATGGGCCGGACTCGCGCCCGCTGGCGATCAACACGAACAGTCTCGGCGAGGAGATCGAAGAGCTGGGTCGAATGATCGCGTTGGCCGACTCGGTGGGCGAAGACGCGAAGGCACCGGCACTGCTCCAGGCCGTCCGCGTCGGCTTCGAGCAAATGGCCGAATTGGGGGCGCCCCGAAAGGCCCTGGTCTTCACCGAGTCCCGCCGAACCCAGCAGTACTTGAAGACCTTTCTGGAGACGAATGGATTCGCTGGCGAAGTCGTGCTGTTCAACGGCACCAACGGAGGGCCGGAGGTGTCCGCGATTCACGACCGATGGCTCGCTGCGCAGACACAGGCTGGCGGACACGCGTCGTCTCGTGACGTCGACACCCGCACTGCGCTCATCGAGCACTTTCGTTCTGATGCGTCGATCATGATCGCTACAGAAGCCGCTGCCGAAGGCGTCAACATGCAGTTCTGCTCGCTGGTGGTCAACTACGACCTGCCGTGGAACCCGCAACGCATCGAGCAACGCATCGGTCGTTGCCACCGCTACGGCCAGCGACACGACGTGGTCGTCGTCAACTTCCTCAACGAACGAAACGACGCCGACAAGCGGGTCCTTGAACTCCTCGGCGAGAAGTTCCGACTCTTCGATAGCGTCTTCGGTGCGTCGGACGAGGTGCTCGGCGCTGTGGAATCAGGCGTGGACTTCGAGCGACGTGTCCTCGCGATCTATCAAGAGTGCCGGACCTCAGATGAGATCGAGAGAGCCTTCACTGCCCTCCAGATCGAGATGGACGAGCGCATCCAGGCCCGTATGGACTCGACCCGGCAAGCGCTCTTCGAGCACTTCGACGAGGACGTCCATCAACGCCTGAAGCTTCGCTTAGAGGACGCCCGCGCACGCCTCGACCGATTCGGCCAGCGTTTCTGGACGGTCACGAAGCACGTGCTCGCCGACCAAGCGCGCTTCGATGACACAGACCTCAGCTTCGAACTTCTCGACCCGCCGACGACGCAGACGCCGGCCGGGCGCTACCTGCTGATGTCGAAGGGTGCCCAACCCGACACGCCTGCCGAGCTGTACCGGCTGTCACATCCGCTCGGCGAGTTCGTCATCGACTCTGCGAAGGCGGCGCAGACGGGCGAGGGCCGGTTGGTCTTCGATGTCACTCATCGCGCAGCCAGGATCTCGGTTGTCGAAGAACTCGTCGGCAGCAGAGGCGTGTTGCTGTTGGAACGACTCATCGTCGACTCGTTCGATCGTGAGGAGTATCTGTTGTTCAGCGGGCTGCTGGCCGACGGACGGGCAGTGGAGCACGAGACGATTGAGAAGATGTTCAACTGCGCAACGACGTTCGAGTCCGGCGACTTGTCGGTCGTCGCGGAGCTTCGCCGAACGTTGGCCGCGGAAGCCGAGCATCACGCGTCCGCAACGGTGAGCCGGAGCCTCGACCAGAACCACGAGCACTTCCAGGTGGCCCGCGACCGTCTTGAGAAGTGGGCCGACGACATGGTGCTGTCCGCAGAGAAGAATTTGGCCGACACCAAACAACAGATCAAGGTGCTGCGCCGAGAAGCTCGGATGGCCGCGACGCTGGCCGACCAACATGCTCTGCAAGAGAAGATGCAGCGCTTGGAGCGTCAACAGCGCAAGCAACGTCAGGAGATTTTCGACGTCGAAGACGCGATCGTCGTTCGCCGTGACGACTTGATCAGCGCACTCGAACGACGGATGGCTCAGCGCAGCGTGCGCGAGACGCTTTTCACCGTGGAGTTCGCCGTTGTGTAGATCATCGGCCCCCGAACTACGCCACACCCCCATGCGAGGATGTCCCCGATGAGCACCAAGTACGACCGCCTCAAGAGCTTGTTGCTGGAGTTGTTCCAACTCGACAAGCCCGACCTCGATTTCGGCATCTATCGCATCATGCACGCCCGGGCCGCCGAGATCTCGGGCTTCCTCGACAGCGATCTACTTCCGCAGGTTCGCCAAGCGCTCGCCGTCTACGACCAGGGCAACCGCACCCAGCTGGAGGCAGACCTCGCCGAGGCGACGGCGCAGGCGATCGCGCTCGGTGCCGTCCCCGAGACGTTGCCAAAAATTGTTGAGTTGCGCGCACAGCTCGCCGACGCGTCGAAGGCCGACGCCATTGAGGGCGACGTCTACGACCTGATCTACCGCTTCTTCAGTCGCTATTACAGCGAGGGCGACTTCATCTCGCAGCGCCGCTATACATCGGAGTCGTCATACGCCATCCCGTACAACGGCGAAGAGGTGACGCTGCACTGGGCCAACAAGGATCAGTACTACATCAAGACCAGCGAGTATCTGCGCGACTACGCGTTCCGCCTGAACGTCCACGACGACGCCAACCCGATGCGCGTTCGCTTCAAACTCGTCGACGCCACTGAGGGCGAGCACGGCAACGTCAAGGCGACCGAGGGCACCGCTCGGGTGTTCGTGTTGGCCGACGCAGGTGCATCCGGCCACGACTTCGTGGAGGTCGAGGCCGGCGAACTGACCATCTGTTTCGAGTACCGCCCCGCAACGAATGCCGACTGGCCAGTAGACCAGCGCGCAGGCCAAGCCAAACCGCCCAAGCAGAAGGACCTCGCCGCGTTCGCCGAGACTGCCGTGTTGGCCTGCAGCGACCCTGAGCTAGCACCGTGGGTTCGTGCTCTGGCGGCGCCTCGGTCAGGGTCGCCCAAGTCAATGCTCGCCTCACACGTCGAGCGGTACGTCGCCCGCAACACTTTCGACTACTTCATCCACAAAGACCTCGGCACCTTCCTGCGGCGCGAGCTTGACTTCTTCATCAAGAACGAGTTGATGCGTCTCGACGACATCGAGGACGAGACAGCGGCCAAGGTCGAGCAGTACCTCAGCAAGATCAAGGCCGTGCGCAAGGTGGCCGGCAAGATCATCGACTTCCTCGCTCAACTCGAAGACTTCCAGAAGAAGTTGTGGCTCAAGAAGAAGTTCGTCGTCGGCACCAGTTACCTGATCACGGTCGGCAATATCGACGAACGGTTCTACGACGAGATCTGCGCCAACGATGCACAGCGAGAGGAGTGGGTGCAACTCTTCGCAGTCGACAAGATCGAAGGTGATCTGGCCACGGCCGCCTACTCAACGCCGCTGACGCCATCGTTCCTGAAGTCGCAGCCAACGTTGACGTTGAATACTGAGTTGTTCGGTGAGTTGTTTGTTGCTCGGGTAATCGAGTCTCAAAGTGACTCCGGCTCGCTCGATATGAATGTCGATGGCTTGCTCATTCACAGCGAGAATTTCCAGGCCATCAGTGCGATACAGGCCCGTTATCGAGCATCGATCGACTGCATCTATATCGACCCTCCGTACAACACCGACGCTTCGGCCATCGTGTACAAGAACGACTACAAGGATTCGTCCTGGCTGTCATTGATTGAGAACAGGCTCCGTGCGGCCCAGGTTTTGCTGACCGATTCATCCGTGGTCTGCATCGCGATCGATGATGCGGAGCAGTCGCGACTCCAACTCATGATCGATGGTTTGTTCGGAACCGACGGCACGCTGGGGGTAGTTCCAGTTCGCAGTAATCCGGCGGGCCGTTCCACACCGAAGGGCGTATCCGCCGCTCACGAGTACGCGTTCTTCGTCGCGGCATCTGATGCATCGCAGGTTGGTCGTCTTGATCGCACCGATGCCCAGCAAGCTCGCTACTCCGAACAGGATGGGCGCTCCAAATTTGAATGGGTCAACTTCCGAAAGCACGGTGGGGTTGAGGCGCGCCGCCAAGCGCGGCCCCGGATGTTCTATCCGGTGTACACATCGTCGGGTTCGGTGCGTTTGCCAAGAATGGATTGGGACGAAACTGCGCGGTCGTGGACCATCGATGAGCAGCCGACGGAGGCCGAGGTCGTCGTATGGCCGCTGTCGCCTAAAGGCGACGAGCTTCGCTGGAAGTGGGGCGTCGAATCTTTCCTCGCTTCTTCTGACAACTTCTGCTCTCGCCCCGACCAGTCCGGAGAGGTCGGCGTCTACATGAAGTCTCGCGTCAATGATGCTGGCATGTTGCCGGTGTCCTGGTGGGACGACAAGCGCTACTCAGCAACGGAGTACGGGACGAACCTGCTGAAGAACATCCTCGGATCAAACGCCCAGTTTTCCTTCCCAAAAGCACTTGGACTTGTTGTTGACTGCCTTCGTGCTTCCGGCGTCAGGGAAGACTCCTTTGTGCTTGACTTCTTCGCTGGTTCGGGGACGACCGGCCACGCAGTCATCGAGCTGAATCGCGCTGACGCGGGCCGGCGAGCCTTCTGCGTCATCGAGGCCGGGAGCCACTTCGGTTCAGCGCTTGTGCCGCGCCTGAGACGTATCACGTACGCGCCGGTTTGGTCCGACGGTGCCCCGAAGCGGCTTGCATCAAGTATCGAGGCCGAGCGTTCGCCGCGATTGATGAAGGTGCTGCAGCTGGAGTCGTATGAGGACACGCTGAACAATCTTGATCTTCGGCGCGACGAACACCAGCAGTCGTTGCTCGACAGCCCGGCGGTCGTGGCACTGCGTGAGGGCTACAACCTTCGATACATGCTCGATGTCGAGAGTCGGGGGAGCCAATCGTTGCTCAACGTAGCGGCGTTCACGGACCCGACGGTGTACCAGCTCAACGTCAAGTCGCCTGGCAGCGATGAGAGCCGGCTCGTCAACGCCGACTTGCTGGAGACCTTCAACTACTTGATCGGGCTCACCGTCATCCAGATCACGGCGCCTCGATCGTTCGCTGTGACGTTCGAGCGTGACGACGAGAAGCGCCTGCAGATCGCCGGCTTCAGGCAGGCCGCTGACGGCCCCTACTGGTTCCGCACGGTGACCGGCACCAGCCCCGACGGACAACGGGTGCTGGTGATCTGGCGGAAGCGCCCCGGTGGCGAGGATCCCGAAGGTGTCGAGCAGGACAACGCGGCGCTCGATCATTGGTTTACGAACAAGCAGCAGTACTCAGTCCGCGACAGCGAGTTCGACGTGATCTACGTGAACGGCGACAACAATCTGGAGAACATGAAGCGGCCAGACGAAACGTGGAAGGTTCGCCTGATCGAGGAGGACTTCCATCGACTGATGTTCGACACCGACGGCATGCCATGAGCGAGCTCGTCCCGACGTCCGACGCGGAGCTCGACGCGTTGCAGACGAGGATTCGCGCCGTCATCGACGGAGCGCGGCAGACCGTCGCCCAGTCGGTCAACGTTGCCATGGTCCACGCGTACTGGGAGATCGGGCAGATCATCGACGAGCACGTGACTGTTGGAAGCCGGACCGAGTCCTATGGTTCCCGGCTGTTCGCAAGTCTCGCGAAGCGCCTTCAGGCTGACTATGGTCCGGGGTTCGAGCGGTCGAACCTCCGCTACATGCGCCAGTTCTACGAAGCATTCGACATTCGCGATGCACCGCGTCACGAAACGGCAGAGATTATCCACGCGCCGCGTGGACAATCTTCGGAACGCCTGCAGATCAGCGTCGAGTTGTCGTGGACGCACTACCGGCTACTGAGCAAAGTCCATCAGCCCGACGCTCGGCGGTACTACCTCGATGAGGCCGTAACCCGGCGGTGGAGCACCCGTGAGCTGGAGCGCCAGATCCTCACTCGCCACTTCGAGCGCGGGCTCACCATCTCATCGACGCCGGCCAGTGAGCTTCCGGCTTTCGAGACCGCGCCCGCCGTGTCGGTGCTGCGCGACCCGTATGTGCTGGAGTTCCTAGGTTTGCCTGATCGCGTGGTCAACAACGAGGCCGAGTTGGAGCAGGCGCTGATCGACCAGTTGCAGGTGTTCTTGCTGGAGCTCGGTCGCGGCTTCAGCTTCGTCGGTCGCCAGCAACGGGTAACCATCGACGGGGACCACTTTCGTGTCGACCTCGTCTTCTACAACTACGTCCTGAAGTGCTTCGTGCTGATCGATCTCAAGACCGGAAAACTCGATCACGGCGACATCGGCCAGATGGACTTCTACGTTCGGTACTGGGAAGCAGAAGTCCGGGGGCCAGACGACAACCCGACGATCGGGCTGATCCTCTGCGCCGAGAAGAGCGAGGCAATGGCCCGCTACACACTGCTGAGCGATCACCAGTCGGTCTTTGCCGCAAGGTACCTGCCGTACCTGCCGACCGAGGCGGAGCTGCAAGTCGAATTGCAGCGCGAGCGCCACGTGTTCGAGCTGCGCCAGCTCGATGAAGGAGAGGACGAGTAGTGGCGACCGCCAAGAAGCCGCGCGCTGCCAAGGCCAAGGCGTTGCCGTTCAACAAGACCCTGGTGCTGAACCAATGGATCCTTGGCCTGTTCGGTGTCGGCAGCATGGACGAGCTGTCGAGTCATCTCAAGCATGAAGGACTCGAAGGACTCGACGAGAACAACGTCAGTCGCATGCACAACGCACTGGCGGCGCAGTTCCACTCGCTCAGCGAACTGACGGTGCCGATCCTGCTGGAGTACGACAACAACATCGTGAGCCACACACTGGCGATCAACGCCAAGCGGGTGGCGAAGGCGCAGCAGCCGATCGTGTGGAAGCACTTCCAGTATCTGACGTTGCTGCTCACCGAGATCTACCTCGACCGCTACTTCACCGACCCTGTTGCGCTGCGAGGCGCGCTGAACGATCAGATCGAACGGCACAACTTGGCGCGCTCTGATGGTGGATCGGTCACGGCGTTCGACACAGCGGGCGATGCGCGGACACAGCTCAACAAGTTGGCCTATTGGAGTGCAACTGGGAGCGGCAAGACACTGCTGATGCACGTCAACATCCGGCAGTACCACCACTACCTGAACCGCGCCGGTCGCGCCGACACGTTGAACCGGACGATTCTGCTGACACCGAATGAAGGGCTCAGCAGACAACACCTGCGCGAGTTCGCCGAGTCGGGCATCGCCGCCGAGCTGTTCGACAAGAACCAGTCGACGATGTTTGCTGGCAGCACAGTCGACGTCATCGACATCAACAAGCTGGCCGACGACATGGGCGACAAGACCGTCGCGGTCGCGGCGTTCGAGCGCAGCAACCTTGTGCTGGTCGACGAAGGGCATCGCGGGATCGGTGCCGTCGGCAAGTGGTTGGAACGCAGGAATGCGTTGTGCGAGGAAGGCTTCTCGTTCGAGTACTCAGCCACGTTCGGCCAAGCGGTGAAGGGCAGCAAGCCCGAGGGTGGCAACGAGAGCTTGAGCGACCAGTACGCCAAGAGCGTGTTGGTCGACTACTCCTATCGGTACTTCTACGGCGACGGGTTCGGCAAGGACTACCAGATCCTCAATCTCGAACAGCAGCTCGATGCTGAACACCAGCAGACCTATCTCGTCGCCTGCCTCCTGACCTTCTTCCAGCAGCAACGCCTCTTCGCCCAGCATCCAACCGACTTCAAGCCGTTCCAGATCGAGAAACCACTGTGGGTGTTCGTCGGCGGCAGCGTCAACGCAGTGCGAACGGTGGGTGGGCGGTCGGTGTCCGATGTCGTGGAGATCTTGCTGTTCCTCCAGCGTTTCCTCGCTGATCGGACCGAGTCCATCAAGACGATCGACAGCGTGCTGCGCGAGGGCCTGATCGCGGCGAATGGCAAAGACCTGTTCGCCCGGCGGTTCCAGTACCTGTCCGGCCAGCTTCTCAGCGCCACACAGATCTACGACGAAGTCCTCGCCACGCTGTTCAACGCCCCTGCCGGCGGCAGCCTCCACGTAGAGAACCTCAAAGGTGCGACGGGCGAGCTTGCATTGCGGGTCGGCGATCACGAGCCGTTCGGCGTCATCAACGTCGGCGACGACGACAAGTTGCTCGGCCTCTGCGAGGCATCCGGGCTCGGTGTCGCAACTCGCGACTTCGCGGGCTCGCTGTTTTACGAGATCAACCAGCCAGCGTCGACCGTCAACCTACTGATCGGCTCGCGCAAGTTCACCGAAGGCTGGAGCAGTTGGCGGGTCAGCACGATGGGGTTGATGAACATCGGCAAATCCGAAGGCAGTCAGATCATCCAGCTGTTCGGTCGTGGCGTCCGGCTGCAGGGCTACGGAGGTTCGCTGAAGCGCAGCTCCACCTATGGGCCACTGCTTGCGACGCCGCAACACATCGGCGTACTCGAAACGCTCGGCGTGTTCGGCGTGCACGCCGACTACATGGCCACCTTTCGCGACTTCCTGATCGAAGAAGGCCTGCCCGCCGAAGAGGCGACAGAAGTGCTGCTGCCGGTCCGCACCAATCTTGGCGCTACTCCACTGCGCACGCTGAAGCTGAAGGACACCATCGGGGGCCGTCGCACCGAGTTTGGCGACGCCTTTCGCAACCGTGGCCCAATCCCAACACTGCTGGCACCGTCACAGATCACCGACGCTCTGGCGCTCCGTTCGCTGCAAGGCAAGATCGTGCTCAACTGGTACCCGAAGGTCCAGTCGCGCCGTTCCGCAGGGGTTGACACCGACATGGACGGGTCCGTCCGCAACCGCACACATCTCACGACTGCTCACGTGTCACTGCTTGACCTCGACGAGCTCTACTTCGACCTCGAACGGTTCAAGGCCGAGAGAGGTTGGTACAACCTCAACATCACCCGACGTTCGATCGTCGAGCTGCTCGCCGACACCACGTGGTACTGGCTGGAAGCGCCGACACACGTCCTCAGCCTCGACAACTTCGACAACGTGCGCCGATGGCAGCAGATTGCCAGCGCGCTGCTTCGTCGGTACGTCGAGCGCTACTACCGATACCGCAAGTCCGAGTGGGAGCTGCCTCACCTGGAGTACCGAGCGATCGACGCCAACGACCCGAACCTGCTGGGTGTTTCCGAAGCCGCGACCGACGGCTATCACTACCGGGTCACCGTCCCGGCCGACGACACGAGCACGATTGCTCAGCTGCAGGATCTGAAGCGCCAGATTCTGGATGGTAAGCGCACCGTGCTCAGCGAGTGGGATCACCAGGGGCTCTCGGCGCTCGGAGTTCCCGACCACCTCTACGAACCGCTGCTTGCGTTGCAAGGCAACATTGCGGTGATCCAGCCGGTGCCACTCGACGGCTCCGAGGCTCGCTTCGTCCGCGACCTCCGCGACTTCGCGTCGGCCAAACCAGCGGTGCTGAACGGATGGGAGCTGCGATTCCTCCGCAACCGAAGCAAGGGCAGCGGCGTCGGCTTCTTCGAGGCCGGCAACTTCTACCCCGACTTCATCGTCTGGCTCACCGGCCACGGCGTGCAACACATCGCCTTCATCGACCCGAAAGGCCTGCGGCAGCTGGGCGTGGATCACCCGAAAGTCGAGTTCTACAACGAGATCAAGCAAGTCGAACAGAGGCTCGCCGACAGCACTGTGCACCTGCACTCCTTCCTCGTGTCGAACACACCAGCGCACGAGATGGCACTGCTCTGGGGGGTCGACCGCGCGGCGATGCTCACCAAACACATCGTCTTCCAGGATGAATCGGACTACGTCGCTCGGATCATCGAGACCGTGCTGTCTCCTCGATCAACTAAGCCTGTTACCTGAATCGACGGGGGTTTCACCGACGGCGTGGTTGGTGGCCGAAATCATTCGGGGTGACCGATCTCTAGTTCAGTGCTCAACCTTGCAGAAGCGCCTGCCGCCGATGAAGTCATTCCCTGATATCGGCGATCGGGGTTAGGGAGGTGCGTTCGGGCCGATGGGTCGTCCTGGCCCATGGCAGAGTCGACACTCAGCGAGCGCCCTTCCTGCTGTTGCAACTCGTGCAGGTGAGACCGGCGTTGGCGAGCGTCGTGGCCCCGCCCTTTACGTAGGCCGCGATGTGATCAGCAGCAAACGTTTCCCAAGTCACGGTCCTCGCGCAGACCGAACAACGCTTGTCCAGAGACGAGTTCCAGATGATCCTTCGCTGTGCTGGGCTGAAGCATCGCTTGGCATCGAGCTGGTCGTAGACCCCTGCGATGACTGAGCGAAGCAGGGCTTCACGTCGGCGCCGAGCCGGAGCACTGTCGGTCCCTTCCCGGACGGTGGCCAAGTATGACGAGACGTTCTTGTCAGCGATGCCTTTCATGCTCTTGAGGGCATCGTTGGCTTTGTCGACCTCGTTGCCAAACCGTACGAGAAGGTCGCCGGCCAGAGCGTTCTTGGCGCTGGTGTGGCCGTTCACAGCGACGCCCTCGCCGACAAGACGAGCAAACATAAGCGTCAGCGTATAGAAGTCCGCCGCTTGGTGGAAGCGGGTCGATGCCAGCTCTGGAACAACCGAGTCAATGATCGCGAGGGCTTTGGCCAGGCGAACCTCCGCCTGTTTGAGGATCGTCTCGGGCATGCCATCGCCGCCGATGATCTCGTCGAGTCGCTGCTTCTTGTTGATCGGCGCGTCGGCGCCAATCGATAGCAGAAGCTCCGTGACGAGCTCGACGTGCCGCATGCGACTCACGGTCGTGGCACTCACCACCTTGTGCTTCAATAGCCATGCGAGGTGAGACTCGGCAAACCGCTCGGAGCGAGCGAGAAGCGGATGGCTGTGGTACTTCGCGTGTCGCCGCTCTTGTGACGTCAGGTGGCGCCCGGTCGAGTTGATGCGCACAAAGAGGTCGATGATGTCTGCGAGCGAGCCCTCCACTTCGATCACCGGGATCTTGGTGTTCTGGTAGTGCGCCCGATCCCTCTTCGGGAGGTCCGACCACGCCCACCGATCCAAGTCCAGCTCGTCCCCGAGACTCGTACGGACTTCGAGAGGCGAGTTCGACGCCGCAAGCGGGCCCCTTCCCATGAAGAGCAACAGGGTCTCGAGGCGCTGTTTGCCATCGATCACGTCGTAGATCGGAGTTCCGCTCTTGGCGGTCTGCTTGTAGAGGAACACCGACGGCATCGGAATTCCTCGGAAGACTGAATCCACGAGAAGCTGCCGATCGCGCTTGCTCCACACGGACTTGCGCTGAAACGCAGGTTCGAGATTGAGGCGACGGTTCTTCCAGAGCTCAGCGAAGTCCGCGACCGTACGGTCCGAGAGGGTGGTGGCCAACGTCACCACGCCTTGGTATCACACCGCCTTGCCCGAGCCTGCTGATGGTGGCGATCCGGTGAGCGGCTTGTCAATCGAGACGCCGTAGTCTCCGGGCATGACGATGTCTCCGGCTTCTCTCGCGCCGATGCTCGTTGGCGACGTATCGGGCCGCTTCTTCGTGCCCGGCTATCAGCGTGGATATCGGTGGGGCATCGACGAAGTCACTCGGCTGCTCGATGACATCAAACAGCGCGACGGCAACTACTACCTGCAGCCGGTCGTCGTGAAAAGGGATGGTCAACGGTGGGAGTTGATCGACGGCCAGCAACGTCTGACGACACTCTTCCTGATCCTTCGCTACATCCAACAGCACCTGCCAACGGCTCAGATCGCCTATTCGTTGGAGTACGAAACGCGAGGCCAGAGCGCTGAGTATTTGCAGGATCCGGTCACTGAGAAGAGTCTCTCCAACATCGACTATTTCCACATCTTTGGCGCAGCGGAATGCATTCGCGAATGGTTCGAGAAGAAAGGCAACCCGACGCTGGCAGCGGTCGAGTTCTACCAAGCTCTGTCGCGCGATGTGCACGTCATCTGGTACGAGGCTCCGCCCGAAGTTGACTCGCGGTCCCTCTTCACGCGTCTCAATGTTGGTCGTATCCCGCTGACCGATGCTGAGCTGGTCAAGGCTACGTTGCTGTCGAAGGCGAAGCGTCCGCACGAGATGGCGGCACAGTGGGACAGCATCGAGCGGGATCTACGCGCACCGGAGGTCTGGTCGTTCGTGACGGGGACAGCGGATCGGCAGGCCACTCACATCAGCCTTCTGCTCGACACGACGAGCGGGGGGCCGAAAGGTCTCGCCCGGCCTCTGTTCCACACGTACGAGACGCTCCGAGCCCGCATCGATGCGGAGTCTCCTGAGGCGGTGTGGAACGACGTTGTCGATCTGCACTCGCTTGTGCAGGGCTGGTATGACCAGCGGGATCTCTTTCACAAGGTCGGCTATCTCGTGGCGACTGGGTCAGAGTTCAGTGAACTCGTCCAGTTGGCTCACGGTCTCACGCGTCGTGCCTTTGAGAGCGTTCTAGATCAGCGAATCCGCCAGCGGCTTGGTGTGTCACGAAGCTCCCTGGTCGATCTGACCTACGAAGACCGCATGAGGTGCGAGCGCGTGCTTCTTCTGGTCAACGTCGAGACTGTACGGCGTCGGTATCACTCGTCGGAGCGCTACTCGTTTGCAGCGCACGCCTCGCGTCGCTGGTCGCTCGAACACATCAACGCTCAGTCGGCCGAGACGCTGAACAGAGCCGAGCAATGGATCGATTGGCTTCGCCTGCACCGACAGGCCCTGACTGCGCTCCCGCACCTCGAGGATGCGAGCCGCACCTCGTTGGTCCAGCGCATAGACGCCGCAGTGCTCGACATCACCGAGCTCAAGTTTCGCGCGCTCGAGGAAGAGATTGTGACCGCTTTCCAGGGGCCGAGTCCTGCCGAGGACTACTTGACACATTCGATTTCGAATCTTGCCCTGCTCGCCGGCAGTGACAACAGCGCGTTGAACAATTCGTGCTTCGAAGTCAAGCGCCGCGAAATGATTCGACTCGACCGCCAGGGGAGCTACATCCCGCCGTCCACCCGCAATGTGTTCCTCAAGTACTACACAGAGTCGGAGGTCCAGCAGGTCGTCTTCTGGGGACCACAGGACCGCGACGCGTACTTTGCCGCGATCGTTGCAGCTATCGAGCCCTTCCTTGCGATGGAGGCAGATGTCGATTTCTAGCTTCGAAACCTCGTTCATCGGCCTCTTCGAACGCGAGGCTGGCGGGCCGCCGCTCGTCGCCCGTGTCGAGGTGCCGCTGATTCAACGCGACTATGCACAGGGGCGAGATGAACCTCGCGTGCGGGTGATACGAGACAACTTCCTAGATGTACTCCATGCCTCCATCGCCGGTGGGGAGCCCGTCGGTCTCGACTTCGTTTACGGCGAAGTTCGCGATGGGACCTTGGAGCCCTTAGACGGACAGCAACGACTCACCACACTTTTCCTGCTTCATTGGTACGTCGCCGCGCGCACCGGCCGAATTCCGTCCGACCACGGTTGGACAAGGTTCTCGTACGCGACTCGCCCCAGCGCTCGTCTCTTCTGCGAGCGGCTCGTGAACTTTCCGATTGCGGAGTCGAGCATCACTCCCTCGTCTCTGATCACCGATCAGGCGTGGTATCTCCACGTGTGGGCACACGATCCGACGATCGAGTCGATGCTGCTGATGCTCGATGCAATCCATCAACGGTTCGGATCGCTCGACCTCGAAGACGCGTGGAATCGGCTCGCGGATCCAGTCACGCCGGCAGTTTCGTTCCATCTCCTTCCGATCACCGATATGGGCTCGACCGAAGACCTGTACATCAAGATGAACTCTCGCGGCCGGCCACTCACAGAGTTCGAGAACTTCAAGGCTCGCTTCGAGAAGGTGCTCGATGGCTCCGGTCGGGCCAGTGAGTTCGGGCATAGAGTTGACGGTGAGTGGGCGGACGTCTTTTGGCCACTTCGCGGTACCGATGACATTGTGGATGACGAGTTCCTTCGCTACTTCGAGTTCATCATTGAGCTTTGCGAATGGCGGCGCGATGACGCGACCGCTCGGTCTCAGGCGCTCATCCGACGCGCGCAGCGCGCTTTCGAGCCTGGGCGCGCCGACGCATCTGAGAACCTGGAGTTCCTCTTCCAAGCGTTCGATGTGTGGGTCGGCGTTGACACGCGAGCGTTCTTCGACGGTCTGCTCGCCTCATCGAGGTCGGGCATTTCTACCGATGGCAAGGTGGTGCTGTTCGGAGCCTCTGGGCCAGCTCATCTCAACATGTTTGAGGCGTGTTGCCGAGACTTGGACACCCTTCGCTTCGGCAATCCTCGCAAGCTCGTGCTGTACGCCGTGCTCCTCCACTTGATTCATGGCACGGAGGATTTTCCACGACGACTACGAGCTGTTCGGAATCTCGTGGAGGCATCGGTGAACGAGATACGTTTCGACCGGATGCCTCGACTCGTCGCTGACGTGGGGCGAATCGTCATTGACGGCAATCTCGATGAAGTCCAGGCGTTCAATCAGATCCAACTCGCGGACGAGGTCGAAAAGCGTGGTTTCCTGGCGGACCATCCCGATCAGGAGCCGTTCCTGTTCGGATTGGAGGATCACGAGATCCTTCGAGGGTCACTCATGGCATTCGACCTCGACGCCGAGTCCTTGCAGCATCGGGCACGTGCGTTCGAGGACCTGTTCTCCGGCCGAGCTGAACTGCAGTCGATCACCGGTGCGTTACTCGCGATGGGCGAGTACCACAGGACACTCGGCACCACGACGTATCGCTTCGGGTCGCCCGCGCACGCAAGTCAGTGGCGTGAACTGTTGACAGGTACTGCTCGTGCCAATCTCTCCCGTCTTCGGTCTACCCTTGGCCAACTTCTCGACGCCGTCGGGCTCTCGGCTGCTCCACTGGCAACAACCCTCAGCCGGATCCAGCAGGACTGGCTTCATGAGCGGGACGCCGCCGGCCACCGCGACTGGCGATATTACCTCGTGAAGTACCCCGAAATGCGTGAGGGCCGTTCGGGGATCTACGCAGCGCCAGCGGACCTTGGCTTCTCGCTCTGCATGCTCGACCGCCAACAGCTGAACAGCTACTACCGCGATCCGTTTCTGCTTTCTATTGCGCGAAGGTGCAAGGCAGGTACGCGAGTCAAGGGAGGCGTCGACGGAAGCAACGTCGACCCATGGTTCACGGGCTATCCGGCCGTCCCTCGGTGGCTACATCTGAAGAACAGCAACGTTCAGATTCGTTGCATCGATACAGGCTTCCTAGTGAAGCCTCCCGACGAGCCTGCGCTGCTGGCGACATTCGAAGCTGTATGTGCGGAACACCACGTCGCGCTCGACGCCACAGGCACGGGTGTTCTCGAGGTAGACGGGACCTACGTCGATGGTTCGAGGACTGATGCAGAGGACCGGATCGAGGTCGGGACGACGTTTCTACAGGCACTGATCGGTGCAGGTCTCTAAGCACGACCGTGACCCTGCGCCCAGGACGTCGGCGCCACGCGGTTTAAAGCCGAGGGCGCTGAGCCGAATTGCTCTACTCCAGTCCGAGACGGCGGGCGCGGGTGCCACCGACTCTTCCACGTGCGAACCGCACGGTTTGGGCATTGAAGTCGACGCCATCGACATCGACATGCCACCCGGCTGACCGCCAAGCTCGCGCTTCCACCTTGGAATCGTTGGCCCACCATTGCCGAATCCGGTAGGCGCTGGGCGGCAGCCCGTCCACAACACGGGCGACTTGCTCAAAAGAAAGCGTGACGGCGAGCTGTGCTGGCGGAACCCCAAGTAGGAGTTCAGCGAGTGGATCGTACTTGGCCATGGTTGAGCTTCGCGCGCAGGGCCACGACGAGCGAGCGATCGATACGGCTGATCGATTGGCGGAGCGTCGATCGGCCTTCTCAATTGTGCTGACAGTCGCGCGGTTTGCTGCGGATTCGATCTGTGGCGCCGGCTCCGACGATGACCAGGTACCTATATGGTTCTCGTCCGGGCCGGCGATCCGCCTAAGTTTGCCGGTCGCGGACCTTCGGACGCCCCAGCCGCCTGGATGGAACAGAATCTGTCGCTTCGACGACCGCGTCGAGAGCCTTCGCTGCCTCGGGGGTGAATGCAGCCTCGATCAGGAACTCGGCGGCCTTTGCCCGTCCACCGCTGAGGCCGAGCGAGAAGCCTGCCTTTTTCAAGGCCCCGGCAAGCTCTCCATCCACTCGCAGAGTCGACGACTGCGTGATGCGGATCTTCCCTTTTCTCCAGCCGTTGTGGAGAACGCCCTCGCAAACTGCATCGAGCCCGGCGATGTCGTCGAAGCGAAGAGGGCGTGGATCCACTGGTCTCGACCCGTCGCCTTCCAAGTCGGCAGCCAGACTCCATGCGGCGTCTCGTTGCCTTCCGACGGACAAGGTGACGCCGCGCATACCGAGCCGGGCATCGTTCCGCTTCGTCGTTTGGCTGTGTGTCGTCGCCACGATTCGCGCCGCGCCGAGCTTGGTGAACACCCGGAGTGCCTCTTGGTATCGGTCTCGCGCGAGCCGTTCGTCGTAGTCGGCGAAGGGAATCAACTCGGACTCACTTGAGGGGTGCCGAACGTAGACGACTCTCGTGAGAGCGGGGCCGGGCATCTGGAACTCTCGAGCACGCTCCAATGGAAGCATCTCGATGCTGACGGACTTCGATGGCTTGCGTACCGGAGCGCTGACGAACGCCACGAGTTGATTCGTCGTTCTGGGAGAGCTATCCGCCATCAGTCGCCGTTCTGCGAGTATGAGATCGAAGGGTGCCGATCGGCCACCGTAACCGAAGTCATCCGTTGGAATCGTCGACGAGGAGCCGTTCCAGGAGAAGCCGTCGGTCGTGCGGGCCGTCTCCCTCAAGTTTCACTCCTCTTTGGCCGATGTCCTGGGCGCAGGGAGGGCGGCGATATGGCGCGGGTGTATCCAGGCTGGCAGGAGTTGGCGTGTCTCTCGACGCCGCTCAACGTGGGCGAACGTCAAGTGCTTGATTGCTTCGCATCGCTCGACGAGAACTGGATCATCTACGTGCAGCCGCGGCTTGGCCTCAGCCAGCCCGATTTCATTGCGGCGCACCCAACCTTCGGCGTCTGTGCCGTCGAAGTGAAGGATTGGGCGGCCGGCGCGTATCGACAGGGCGACGACGGACGCATCGAAGTGCGCCGTCAAGGCGCTTGGGTTCGAACCGACGAAGCGCCCAGGTTTCAGGCCCATCGCTACCGGGGCGCGATTCACGAACGATTGACGGCGTTGGTCGACGACGCGCCGACGTTCGCCGAGGTTCGTGGCGTCGTCGTGATGCCGCGGTGCACTACGTCGCAGGCAAAGGCAGCGATCGCTAGAGCTGAGCTGCAGGACAGCGAACGATGGATTGGCGTCTACGGCTACGACGATCTGCAACACGACCCGGCAATGGTGCTGACGGGAATGCGCCAACCAACCGTCCGGCACATCTCGGCCGGGTGCCTCGACGCTTTGCGCCGGAGCCTCGCCGAGCCTGAAGCGCACAGCGATCAACGTCTGCCGCTCTCGCTCAACGCTGCCGCCGGCAACATCGAAGCGAATCCGAGAGGTGCGCGAATCCGCCGCGTCAGAGGGTCGGCGGGCTGTGGCAAGTCGCTCGGCCTCGCGGCTCGGGCGGCGCGGCTCTCGTTGGAAGGCAGACAGGTTCTGGTGCTTGCGTACAACTCGACGCTTCCCCACTACCTGCGCGACCTCGCCGCACGCCGGTGTCGCGACATCGGCGCCAGCATCAACAACATCACCTTCACGCACTTGCATGAGCTGTGCCATCGAGCAGTCGACGACGCGCGACTTGCGGGAGCGCAGCCTGCGATCACTCCGCTCCCCGGAGTTCTGACCGATTGGGAAGCGAGGATTGATCAAGGCATCGAGGCGTTCCGCCTTGGATTCGGTCCTCGATTCGACGCGGTGCTGGTCGACGAGGGCCAAGACTTCAGCTTGAAGTGGTGGAACCTGCTCCGTCAGCACGTCTGCCGGCCAGATGGTGAGCTGCTCCTCGTGGCCGACCCGACTCAGGACGTTTACGGCCAACGGGCATGGACCGACGAGGAACGCATGCTCGGTGCCGGGTTCAGCGGCCCTTGGACTGAGTTGCGCGGGTCGTATCGCATGCCCCCTGATCTCACACCTTTGGTCGCTGAGTTCGCCCAGCTTCACCTCGGTGATTGGTTGGTCAATCCAGCCGTGCCCGTGGACCACCCGCAACAGGGCGGCCAGTATCAGCCGACCGTGAAGCGCTGGATCAACACCGAGCGTGGAGAGTCATGTGGCAAGCGACTTGGCGACGAGGTGGTCCAGATGCTTCGGGACAATCCTGATCTGGCTCCGTCCGACGTCGTGTTCCTCGCGAACCACCGTGAAGGCTTGGAGGCAGTGCAGGTGATCGAGGTTGCCGGATACGAAGTGCAGCACGTCTTCGGTTTGACGAACGCGGAGCGACGGGATCGCAAGATGCGCTTCTACGGCTCGGTCTCCGGCGTGAAAGGGTGCACCGTCCACAGCTTCAAAGGCTGGGAGTCGAGGGCGGTCCTGATGTCCGTCGGGTGGGGTGATGAGGCTCGGCGCCTCGCGTACGTGGGCATGACTCGTGTGAAGGGAGATCGTGCGAATCGCAGTGCCTTTCTCACAGTCGTGAACAGCGACTTCGGTCTCCGTAGCTTTCAGCAGCGCTTCGAACAGTCCGCGTAGGCGCTGACTTCCAAACGTCTTGTGCACGCTCTCGCCAAGTCGACCATTGGGACGCTGTCGACGACCGATTGAGATGTTTGTCCACTGAAACAACGGTGCGCCCACCACTTCGTCGTCCATTTGGGCACTTCGTCGGCGAGGATCTCACCCTTCGTGCCCGTACGGTGGCAGTACGTAGTCGGTATCGAACGCCTTGGCGTCCGTTCATCCCGACGTGCGAGGAGCTACTGGTGTCGACGGGACCCGTTACTGCAGACGCTTCGGCGCGCTCCGGAACCAGACGAGAGCGAAGCCTCGGCACGCGCTGGAACCACTCGATCGTGCTCTTCACGCTGATCGTCACCATCGGTGGGTTGGTCAACTTCGTCGGCGGGCGGTTGCTGCTCGAGTCGTTCCGCACCTCCGCGGTTCTCGTCGAGCGGGAGAGCACCACCAGCGCCGAGCTGCGCAACAACATCGTCACCGATGCGATCGTCGTCTCCGCCGCAGCCTCCGAGAACCAGCACCGACAACTGCTCGCCCTCGACGCATCCATCCGCGCCGGCTACGCCGCCCTCCTCGACAGCGAGAACACACCCGCGGCTCGCGCTCTGCTCGAGGAGTCGCTCGCCGAGTGGCGCCTGATGATCTTCGAGGCACCCCCGTCGGCATCGGCCGAAACCCGCGGCGCATCCGTTGCGAAGCACGCGCAGGCCATCCTCTCCAAGCTCGATCAGGCCGGCGCCGCCAGTCGAGCCGATGTGCGCGACCAGCTCGACTCCGACACCAACCGCGAGCGCATCGCCGTCGCCGCGCTGTTCATCCTCCAGGTGATCGCCATCGCCTTCGCCGTGCGCATGGGCCGGCGCATGCGCCGCGAGGTGCTGCTGCCCATCGCAAGCTTGCGCGATTCGGCCAACCACCTCGCCGCCGGTGAGCTGAACCACCGCGTCGTCATCGACCGCACCGACGAGCTCGGCGAGCTGGGCACCAGCTTCAACGCCATGGCCGACGCCATTGCCGGCAACCAACGCCACCTGAGCCAGGCCGCCAACACCGACTCGCTCACCGGCCTCGCCAACCGCGCCGCGTTCGGCATCCGCCTCGACGCCTCGCTCAACCGGCCGGAGCGACGCAGCGGCGATCAAGCCGTGCTGTTCGCCGACCTCGACGACTTCAAGGACGTCAACGACATCCTCGGCCACGCTGCCGGCGACGAGCTGCTGCGCGTCGTCGCCCGCCGCCTCAACGAAGTGGTGCGCACCGGCGACGTCGTCGCCCGCCTCGGTGGCGACGAGTTCGCCATCCTCCTCGACGACATCGGCGACGGCACGATCGCCACCGAGATCGCCCAGCGGATCATCGCCAACCTCGCCTCACCGATGCTCGTCGGCACCCACCGCGTGCACGTCGGCGTCAGCGTCGGCATGGCCATCCGCCGCCGCGACTCCACACCCGACGTGCTGATGCACGAAGCCGACGTCGCCATGTACGCAGCGAAGGGCAAGGGCAAGAACCGCGTCGAGCGATACGACCCCGGCTACCGCGCCGTCAGCGACGCCCGCCAGGCGCTGCGCTCCGACATCGGCGACGCCGTCGGTCGCGGCCAGCTCGTGATCGACTACCAGCCGATCATCGACCTCGAGACCGGCGCGATCGTCGGCCTCGAAGCGCTCGTCCGCTGGCGCCACCCCGAGCGCGGGCTGCTGCCGCCGTCGGCGTTCATCGACCTCGCCGAGGAGACCGGCGCCATCGTCGGCATCGGCAAGTGGGTGCTCGACACCGCGGTGCACCAGCTGCGCCGCTGGCAGCGCGCCCACGACCTGCCGAACCTGTGGATGTCGATCAACGTGTCGATGCGCCAGCTCGAGGGCAAGGACTTCGCCAAGGGCATGACCGACGTGATCGACGCGGTCGGCGTCGACCCGGCGAACATCGTCGTCGAGGTCACCGAGTCCGTCCTCGCCGAACCCGGGGGTGCGGCAGCGGCCGCGCTGACCACGCTGCGCGAACCCGGCATCCGCATCGCTCTCGACGACTTCGGCACCGGCTACTCGTCGATCAACTACCTGCGCGAGCTGCCGGTGGACATCCTCAAGATCGACCGCTCGTTCACCATCGACGCCGAAGAGGGGAGCGCCGGCAACGCGCTGCTCGAAGCGATCGTCGCCCTCGGCCACAACCTGGAGCTGGACGTGATCCCCGAAGGCATCGAAGACGTCGAGCAGCTCGACCAGCTGCGAGCAATGGACTGCCGCATCGGCCAGGGCTACCTGCTCTCCCGCCCGGAGAACGCCGACACCATCGACGCCATGCTCACCGCCCCGTTTCGCGACCCGTTCCTCTTCCCCGAGCAGAGCGAAGCCCCCGCCGAAGCAACCGCCGACGAGCTCGCCGAAGCCTGAACCGCAGGCCGACGACCAAGCCCGTCGGAGGATTGGCTGCAGAACGGACGTGGCTACGCTTTCGTCGTGCGGGAAAAGAAGCTTCGTGAGGCGCAAGAAGCGGGCCTTGGTCGTCACATCGACGAGATCCTGAAGCGCATCACCTACGAGCAGATGATGGGCGTTGCCAGCGCGGTTCCGCGGACTTTCCAAGGTGACCGAGAGGCAGTCGGAGTGCTGCTCCACGGCGTCCTCAACGACCATCCGTTTATCAAGTACAGCGAGCTGGAGACCGTTCGCCGAGTTCTTTCGTTCTTTGATGCGAGGATCGCATTTTGGTCGAGGCGAGTGTTCGAGCCCGATAGCGGCCCGTACAACGTCAGGCCCAAGTTCGGAGAGCGATTCGCGACGTTCGAGAAGATGATCGGGTGGAATGGCGAGGCGGTCAAGCCGGTCGATTCCGAGCGGTTCTTCGGCTGGTACACCAGCAAGGTCTCTGGCTTCGTGAGGCCTGGACCGGAGACCACGCCGATCGACGTCGCGATCGCGCTCTCGCAAACGTCGGCGGTTGCGCCAACGGTGTCGCAACTGCGACTGCCGAACGAGATGAGCTGGGTCGTGCCGGCAGATCGACAAGTTCCTCTCGACCGTCTCGTCTCGTTGGTCGAACTCCACGTGAATCTCGACGTCGTAGCGAAGCTACTGACCGAGAACGCCTATGCAGCCGGAACCACCGAGCTCGCCGACGCGATTGTTGAACTGGGCCGCAGCGACCTCGACAAGGTCGTCGGGCTGAGCGCGTCTCAAGTGGCTGTGGCTCGCGAGCGTGCTGTATCCCTCGAACAGGCCTTCGACATCGCTGACCGTGGCGTCAACGTCGGGCGTTACCTTGACGCCCTCGGGGCTTCGTCGATTCCGGACGAGGCAAAGGTCGACGCTGCGGCCGACGAGTTCCGCATCGAAGCGTTCGACCACATGGTGAACGCTGGTGTGAATCGGGCTGAGGCCTACGAGGTTGCTCGGACTGATGTGATGCCCGCATCGTGGGTGAGCGCGCGCCGACACGCGTCGCTCTCTGATCTCGCCGCAGTTGCGGTTCGCGATGTGGATCATCTGGAGTCGTACGGACTCGCTCGAGAAGCCGGGCTGGAGCACTCACGCTGCATGCAAGTGCTCGACGCAGATCTCCCTCTTCTCGAGTACGTGAGACTGAGGAATGCAGGCATCGAGGATCATGCTCAGATCATCACTGCGTTGCTCGCTCAACAGTCGAACCGGCAGTTGATCGGCGCTGTTCAGGAAGCTTCATCTGAACAGGTTCGAGCGAATCAGGCGCTGGCCAAGCAGCTGCTCGGTGCTCTTGAGGAGCTCGAGCGCGGGACCATCGCAATCGCAGATGCAACGACACGAGCGAGCAATGCTCAGGTCGAAGCGACCCGGTTGGCCGGGCGCGACATCGAATCGGCCGTTCGGCGGGCCGGGTGGTGGCAAACAAGCTGACCACGAGCGTGGGCGGGCCGCTTTGATCCGCGGCCGCTCAGCTACCCACTCGAAAACGCAAACGGCGGGCCGGCACTCGCGTGCCGACCCGCCGTTCACAACGTCAACTCAGAACAGGACGCCGACTGCCCGCGTGGCGTTGATGATGCCACTGCCGTAGAAGCCGTTGCTGTTCTTCGTGCCTTCGCACACGTGCGTCGCAGTGCGAACCGCACCACTCGGCAGGATGCGGGTGTAGGTGTACGCAGCCGGCACCGGGCAGGCCGTCTTCGTGGCCGAGGCCTTGAGGATCACCTCGACGAGCGCCGGCGGCAGGGTCTTGCCGCCGTGCACCCAGTCACGGATGCCGAACTGACCGACGATCAGCGCAGCCACACCGGTGGCGTGCGGCGACGCCATCGAGGTGCCCTGGATGTACTGGTAGTACGCGCAGACCGAGTTGTCGGCCTTGCAGCTCTTGACCACCCACGGCACGAGCGAGTCGCCGTTGGCGTCGATCTCACCGTTGGCGATCGCCAACGCCTTCGGGTACGCGGCCAGGATCTGCGCCGAGTACGACAGCGTGTTGCCAGGCGTGTCGTATGCGTCGCCACCGGGGGCGGCGACGTCGATGTAGCCGTTGCCGTAGTCCGAGTAGTACGCCTTGCGCGTCGACTGGCCGGTGCTGCTGACCGAGATCACACCCTTGCCCTCCGACGGCATCGAGGTGCACGTCTTCGGATCCGTCAGCTGACGCACGTAGGCAACCTCGCCCGGCACCGACGCGAAGTCGGGGCTGGAGGCATCGGTGAGCGACTTGGTGTAGTCGGTGGCACCGTTGCCGGCAGCCGACACGAGCGTCACACCGCGGTTGCGGGCGAAGTCCAACGCACGCTGCATCGCCGTGATGATCGTGACCTGCTCGGCCTGATCCTCCGGCGAATCAGCCGGGTTGTTCGTGCAGTTGAACAGCCACGGATCCACGTAGTAGCTCATGTTGACGACGTCGATGCCGTTACGGCCCGCGTAGGTCAGCGCGTCGAGCGACGGCTGCAGGAAGAAGTAGCCCGAGTCCTGACCGGCGCGCAGGTTGACGATCGTCGCCTGCGGCGCAACACCGGCGATGCCGATGCCGTTGATCGGCGAGGCGATGGTCGACGCGACGTGCGTGCCGTGACCGTCCTCGTCGACGTTCGCCGCGTCGTTGCACGACTGATCCGGCTCGTCCTCGCACGGCCCGTCGATCTCGTCGCCGTTCGCATCGAACGGGATGTCGACCGTGAAGTTGCGGCTCAGCGCGTTGTCGAAGTTCGGAGCGATGTCCGGGTGGGTCCCGTCGACGCCCGTGTCGATGATGCCGACGAGTACGCCCTTGCCCTGCTGGTACTTGTACGAGCCTGTCGTGGTCGCACCGATCTGCTTCATGTCCCACTGCAGGTCGGCCAACGGCTCGGCGTTGATCGCCGGCTTCTTGTTGGCGGCCTTGACCGCAGCGGGCAGCTTGACGCGACCCTCGGTCTCGGCGGGGTCGAACTTGCCGGCGTCTCCGTTGCCCTTCTGCGTCTTCGGCACCTCGCCGATGATGCGGTTCTCGGCCGTGCCGTCGATCGCCGTCGACGCGTTGGCCGCGGCGGCGAAGTCGGCGTTCGTGGTCTCCACCGTGGCAACACCGACGTCGGTGTTCTCACTGACGATCGTGCCCCCGGCCGCGGTGATCGCCGCGTGTGCAGCGGCGACCGAAGCCCCCTCGGCGTAGAGGACGACGAACTGCGCTTCGCCGCTCGCCTCCGCCGTGTTCGATGGCGTGGCGCCAGCGGTGCCGGCGGTGACCGCCGACGTGACCGCGAGCAACGCGGTGCACGCAAGTGCGAGCTTCCTTCTCATGTGTGTCCCATCCCTGATGATCGAAGTTGGATCCGACCGCTGACCGGCACCTTAGCCACACCGCGCACGGCCCCGGAACAGACGTTCCAACGGAAGGTGAACACTTCGAATCGGGGCCCGAACAGCCGCTCAGCGCCCCTTCGAGCCCCGGTTACCATCGGTCGATGGCGACGGCGTGCAGCGAGGACTGTCCAATGCTGAGGACCGGGTCGGTGAGCATGGCGAAGAACGTCCTGTTGGGCATGGTGCTGCCGTTCGGTTCAGCGCTGGGAGATCCGCCTATCGTCGACGTGGCCGTCGTCGCGACCTCACATGAGCTCTGTCCCGGCCCGGAGGCTCGGCTCGAAAAACGTCTCGCTCATCGGCCTGGGTTGCTCGGAAAGCTCCGCAAGGAGGAACAGCGGGTCCTCCTGACGGTCTACTGCCCGTGGCGCGGCGAGCCTCATGAGGTCATCAGTGACGACCTCCGTCGGTATGTCGTCGATGACATCACCGATGAGCTGTCGCAGGACGACTTCAACGACATCGCCGACAACAGCCACACTGCGGCACCATTGGACGAGGTCATCCGGCGGAGCAAGGCCGACGGCGCGTAGCCCTTCGGCCACTGTCGCGCACCCTTGCCGTACGGTGCTCGGCATGACTGATGAACTGCTCGACGGGCTCCGCCGGCTCACCGGCAACCCTGCGAGCGAGTTCCGCGCCGGGCAACGCGAGGCCATCGAGTCGCTCGTCGGCGCCCAGGCGCGCGTGCTGCTCGTGCAGCGAACCGGGTGGGGCAAGAGCGCCATCTACTTCCTGGCCACCTCGCACCTGCGGGCCAAGGGCTTCGGGCCCACGTTGCTCGTGTCGCCGTTGCTGGCGCTCATCCGCAACCAGGTCGAGGCAGCCGAACGGCTGGGGTTGCGCGTGCTGACGGTCAACTCGTCCACCAACACCACCATCCGCGATCTCACCTCTGCGCTCGAGCGCGACGAGCTCGACCTGCTGCTGATCTCGCCCGAGCGCTTGGCCAACCCGGAGTTCGCCGACAAGGTGATGCCGCTCGTCGGCAGTCGCCCGGGACTGATCGTGATCGACGAGGTGCACTGCATCAGCGACTGGGGTCACGACTTCCGGCCCGACTACCGCCGCCTCGCCCAGGTGATCAACGGGCTTGGCGAGGGCATCCCCGTGCTCGGTTGCACGGCCACGGCCAACGACCGCGTCGTCGCCGACGTCGCCTCCCAGCTCGGTGCCGAGCTCAACGTCATCCGCGGTGGGTTGCGGCGCGACGGCCTGGCGCTGCACGTCGTCGACCTGCCGTCCGCAGCGCAGCGGTTGGCGTGGCTGGATCAAGCGCTCGGCACGCTGCCCGGCTCGGGCGTGATCTACGCGCTCACCGTGCGCGACGCGGTCCGCGTTGCCGAGTGGTTGCACTTGCGCGGCCACGCCGTGCTCGCGTACAGCGGTGAGAGCGACGGCGACGATCGGCTGCGCGCCGAGGACGCGCTCAAGCACAACGAGATCAAGGCGCTCGTGGCCACCTCCGCGCTGGGCATGGGGTACGACAAGCCCGACCTCGGCTTCGTCATCCACTACCAGGCGCCCGGCTCGCCGGTCGCCTACTACCAACAGGTCGGCCGCGCCGGTCGAGCGCTGGACGCTTCGGCCGGCGTGCTGCTCTGTGGCACGGAGGACCGCGAGATCCAGGACTGGTTCATCACCACCGCCTTCCCCGACGCCGAGGACGTCGACGCCGTGCTGGCCACGTTCGACGCCGCCCGCGGCCCGCTCACCCTCGGACGCATCGAGGAGACGGTCAACATGAAGCGTGGCGAGCTGGAGCTCGTGCTCAAGCAGCTCACCGTCGAGGGCGTCGTCAAGCGGCTCAGCGGCCAGACCTACGAGCGCACGTTGAAGTCGTGGACGTACCCCACCGAGCGGGTCGAGTCGGTCACCGCTGCCCGTCGCGCCGAGCAGCAGCAGATGGCCGACTACGCGGTCACGCCCGATTGCCGGATGGTGTTCCTCACGCAACTGCTCGACGATGACGACGCCGCGCCGTGCGGGGTGTGCGATCGCTGCACCGGCACGTCGATGGACGTCGAGCTCGACCCCGCGCTGGTCGCCGAGGCGCAGCGGTTCCTGCGCAGCGGCTACGTGCTGATCGACCCGCGCAAGAAGCTGCCCGACAGCGGCCTGCCCGCCGAGCGTCGGGTGAACGAAGGTCGGGCGCTGTGCATGCTCGGCGACGACGGCTGGGGGCGGCTGGTGGTCGCCGGTCGCAAGAGCGGCGAGTTCGACGAACGGCTCATCCGCTCCGTCGCCGAGATGGTCGCCGACTGGTCGCCCGACCCGGCACCGCAGTGGATCACGTACGTGCCGTCACTGCGCCGTCCCCTCGTGGTCGCCGCGCTGGCCGACCGCATCGGCGCCGCGCTGGGTCTGCCGGTGCTGCCGCTGGTGGCGAAGGTGGAGGAGCGTCCGCCACAGCGCAACATGCAGAACGGCAGCCACCAGTACTCCAACATCGCCGGCGCGTTTGCGGTGCGAGGAGACGTTCCGTCGACGCCGTGCTTCCTCGTCGACGACACGATCGACTCGCGCTGGACCGTCACCGAGGTCGGTCGCCTCCTGCGCATGGCCGGCGCCGGCGAGGTGTTCCCGCTTGCCCTCGCCCGGCGGCAGGGCGGAGACTCGTCGGCGTGACCGACGCATCGCAGGCCGTGCTGTTGCTCACCAATCGCATCGTCGACATCGGCGCCAAGCCGTTGAGCGCCGCCGAGCTCTGGTCGTTGCTGGCTGCGAACCCGACGCTCACGGGCCTGCACGACGACGAGCGCTACGGCCGGCTCCTCGGTGCGGGCACGGCGTTTGCGTTCGCGCGCGAACGCCTGGAGGAAGAGGGCTTGCGGTTGATGTGCGCGCTGGACGAAGGCTTCCCGCAGCGGCTCCGGGCGCTCGGCGACTCGTGCCCCGCGTTCTTGTTGGTCGCCGGCAACGAGTCGATGCTCGCCGAGGTGGACGAGGGCAGGGGAGCGGCGGTCGGCCTCGATGGCCTTGCCGGCGCCGTCGGGCCCGTCGTCGCTGTGCCGTCCGAGGGTCTGCGGATCGCCGCCCGCGACCCCGAGGTTCGTCGACGAGTCCACGCCAACCAGCTCTGCCTGATCAGCCCCTACGCCCCCAACCTCCGGGCCACCGCCGCGACCGCCGCCGGCGCCCAACGTCTGATCGCCGCGCTCAACGGCGCGGGCGAACAACCGTCCCTCTTCCAGTCGAGTAGCTGAGCGCCCCTGAGCGGCGCTCAGCTACTCCACTCAGAACCTCGCATGGGATGGGGTACGGTGCTCCCGCCTGGCGGACAGGCGCGGCGACGGTCGAACGACCGGGAAGGACATCATGGCGGACTCTGCGTTTCCACCTCCAGGGCAGGTCCCGGCGGTTCCGGATCCACCCGCTGCGCTCCCGCAGCTGCCTCCTCCGGTCCGCCGCGACGTCGCGCTCACGCCACCGCCTCCAACCACTCACGTGCACGTTGCGGTCCCGCGTCAGGTCGTCGTGCAGACCGTGGCAGCGACAGCGCCCGGCAAGCCGCCGGGCATCGCGCACGTCATCGGCAACGTGCTGTGGATCGTGATCGCGGGCATCTGGCTGTGCTTCGGCTACCTGATCTCCGGGATCCTGCAGTGCTGCACCATCATCGGCATTCCGTTCGGCATCCAGTCGTTCAAGCTCGCCGGCTACGCGCTGTGGCCGTTCGGCCGAGTGGTGATCCAACGCGCCGATCGCGACGCCGGGCTGTCGTGCCTCGGCAACGCCATCTGGTTCGTTCTCTCCGGTGTGTGGCTCGCGCTGGCTCACGTCTTCGTCGGCGTCGTGCTCTGCCTCACCGTCATCGGCTTCCCGTTCGGGCTCGCCTCGTTCAAGCTTGCCGGCCTGGCGCTCGCTCCGTTCGGCAAGCAGATCGTTCCTCGTGGCTCTCGTCTTCCGGCAGGTGCCACGGTCTACATCTCGGTCTGACCACAACGAGTTCAGCGGCCGATCGAAGTCGGGGCTCGAAGGGTCGCTCAGCGCACGTTCGAGCCCCGGTTCGACGGCAACATGGGCGGATGGCGTTCTTGCAACTGGTGACGATCGTGGTGCGTGACTACGACGAGGCGATCGGCTTCTACTGCGACGCGCTCGGCTTCGATCTCGTCGAGGACTCGCCGTCGCTCACCAACGACGGCGCGCCCAAGCGGTGGGTGGTGGTGCGCCCGCCCGGCGCCGAGACCGGGATCCTCCTCGCCCAGCCGAGCCGCGGCGACCAGGCCGAGGTGATCGGTCGCCAGACCGCGGACCGCGTCGCCTTCTTCCTCGAGGTCGACGACTTCGAGGCTGCGTTCGACCGCCTGCTCGATCACCGCGTCGAGATCGTCCGCCCGCCGTTCGCCCAGCCCTACGGCACCGTGGCGGTGTTCCGCGACATCGGCGGGAACCGATGGGACCTCATCGGTCGGAGTGCGGGTTGAAACCGTCGCTGAGCGACGGTTTCGCCGTGCACTCCAGCGCACGGAGCTGCAGGAACCCATTGCCAGTGGCGTGACAACCGCGTAGAGTGAACGAATGGCGGAAGTGGACGGGACGGTTGTCGGCGAGCGCGTTGCGGAGTCCAATGCGCTGCCGCCGCCGCGCCCCGGGCAGCCGCACTGGTCGAACATCCCCGAGCACGTCGGGCAGCTCAGCCTCACACCGGTCAAGCCGCCGCGCCTGCGCATCCCGCGCATGCCGTTCCTCGTCGCGCTCGCCGGGGTCGTCGTCGCTGCCATCGCCGTGGTCATCGTGACGGGTGGCGACGACGCCAGCACGCCCAAGGTTGCCGCCGTGGCGATGGACGGCGAGGTGTTCAACAGTGGCAAGGGCTGGTCGATCCAGGTCTCGCAGACGTGGAAGCTGAGCAGGCCGACCGTCGCCGCCGTCGATCGGCAGTGGACCGTCCCGTACGACGACGTGGTTCCAGCGGTCGTCACCGTGAGCATGGAGCGGTTCATCGACCCGGACCTGTCGATGCGCAACTACCTCGTGACCGCGAACCGTCAGCTGCACGCCACCTACGACGACGTCGAGATCGAGGAGCAAGTGGTGAAGGAGCGGCCCGACGGTTCCCGCGTCGGCTACATGCGCTACTACTTCGGCGGCGGCTCGACCCGTGTGCACTCCGTGGTCGTGATCGTGTTGGGCGGCACCCGCCTCGCGGCTGCGTCGTTCGTCGCAGTCGGCGACGGCTTCGACAACGCACTGGACATCGTCGAGCCGTACTTGATGACGCTCGAAGCGGACCTGCCCGACCTGTAGAAATCGCCCGCAACGCGCGCCTGTCGGTGCGCGACGCTGGCGCCTGAGATGGCTGCCGTGACGACGATGCTCGAGACCTTCCTCGATCGAGGAGTGGTGCGCGTGCCCGCGGCGTTCACGCGCGCCGATGCGAGCGCGATGTCCGACGCGATCTGGCGGCACGTCGTCAAGACCACGCCGTGCCGGCGCAATGACCCGTCGACGTGGAACGGCCGGCCGATCAGCTTCAAGAAGCTCAAGTCGAACTCGTCGTTCGCCGCGCTGACGAAGAACGCAGCAACGTCGAACGCGCTCGACGCGATCTTCGGCAAGCGGATGTGGCTCAACGCCAAGGCCGGTCCGCAGATCCTGATGACGTTCCCGAACGCGACGGAGTGGCAGCTGCCCAACCGGCTGTGGCACACCGACGCCGGGTTCGAGCCCCGCACGTTCCCCACCTTCGGCGTCAAGCTGTTCGCCTGCGTGGAACCCGTTCGCCCCGGCGGCGGCGCCACGCTCGCGCTCGCAGGGTCGCATCGCCTCGTCGAGCGCTACCGCACCACGCTCGCCCGCGACCAGCGCGGCGCGATCTCCACGCTGTGGAACGGGTTCATGAAGCAGGACCCGTGGCTGCGCGACCTCGCCCACCCCAACCGCACCGAGACCGGCGCGCTGATGGACGGCCCGCACGATGTCGACAGCATCCCGGTGGAGGTGGTCGAGATGTGTGGCGAGCCCGGCGACGTGTGGATCACCCACCTGCACACGTTCCACTGCGTCTCGCCGAACGCCAACGCCACGCCGCGCATGATGATCGCCGAAGCGATCTACCGCGCCACGCCTCCGCCGTCCTGAGACCTGCGCTGGCGCGTTCATGTACCAGGGACGTGACGCCTGACCGTCGCAAATCGCTGTCGCAAACGGGTGAGGTTGCGAGATCATCGGCGGATGGGAGCAATGACGGGGGAAGTCGGCTCGCGCGCGCACGCGGCCGACGACGGTGCCCGACGTGAGACGACGCGCACGACGATGACGTTCCTCTTCACCGACATCCAGGGCTCGACGCTGATGTGGGAAGAGTCCACCGAGATGCACGATCGCGTCACGCAGCACTTCGCCGTGCTCGACGATGCGGTGACCGGCAACGGCGGCGAGGTGTTCGCCACCATGGGCGACGGTGTCGCCGCCGCGTTCACCTCCGCCGAGTCCGCGGTGCAGGCGGCGATCACCGCGCTGCGCGAGATGCCGCGGCTCGGCCTGGACGTGCGCATGGGCATCCACACCGGCGAGGTCGACCGCGTCGGCGACGACTACCGCGGCCGCCCGGTGAACCGCGCCGCACGTGTCATGGCGGTCGCGCACGGCGGACAGCTGCTCGTCAGCGACGTGACCGCGACGCTGGTGCGCGGCGGTGAGGCCGAGGTGCCGATGCTCGACGTCGGCCAGCATCGGCTGCGCGACCTCATCGAGCCCGAGCGGTTGTGGCAGGTGCTGCACGACGACCTCCGCCGCGACTTCCCGCCGGTGCGCGGCGTGGACACGTACTCGAACAACCTCCCGGCGCAGCGGTCGTCGTTGGTCGGCCGCGAGCTCGACGTTCGTCGCGTCGTCGCACTGACGAGCGAGCACCGCATCCTCACGCTCACCGGCGTCGGCGGGGTCGGCAAGACCCGCCTCGCCGTGCAGTCCGCTGCCGAGCTGCTGTCGCAGTACGACCACGTGTGGTTCGTCGAGCTGGCCAGCGTCGCCGACCCCGACGACGTCGCCGACGCGATCGCCCTCACGATGGGTCTCGGCGCCGTCAACGATCCGCTTGCCGCAGTGACGGCGATGCTCGCCGGCGAACGCGCCCTGCTCGTGGTCGACAACTGTGAGCACGTCGTCGACAGCGTTGCCGGCGTGATCGATTGCCTGATCATCGACTGCCCGTTGCTGACCGTGATCGCTACCAGCCGCGAGGCGCTCGGCATCGACGGTGAGCGCATCGTCGCCGTTCGTTCGTTGGATCCGCAGACAACCGCTGTCGAGCTGTTCCAGCAACGAGCCGTCGCCGCCGGCGCCGATCTCGACGCGCTGGAGTGGGACACGATGGAGCGCATCTGCCGCCGTCTCGACGGCATCCCGCTGGCCATCGAGCTCGGCGCGGCGCGTGCGGCGACGCTCGGAGCGCAGACGGTCCTCGACGCGCTCGACGATCGCTTCGGCCTCCTTGCCGGTGGACGTCGTCGCGCCGTCGATCGGCACAGCACGATGCGCGCCACCATCGACTGGTCGTACCGCTTGCTCGACGACGACGAGCAGCGCATGTTCCGACACCTCGCCGTGTTCTCCGGCTTCGAGCTCGACGCCGCGCAGCACGTCGCCGGCGCCCTCGGCATCGACGAACGCGCGGCAACCGACCACGTCGCCTCGCTCGTGCACAAGAGCATGATCGTGCCCGAGCCACACTCGGCCGGCGTGCGCCACCGGATGCTGGAGACGATGCGCGCCTTCGCGTTGGAGCGGTTGGACGAAGCGGGCGAGCACACGGCCGCGTCGACCGCGGCGGCCGAGTGGATGGCGACGATCACCGACCTGCCGTTTGCCGAGTGCTGCAGCGCCGACGTCGAGCGCAACTCGATCCGACTCGAGCGCGAAGCCGACAACTGGCGTGACGCGCTCGTGCTGGCCGCCAACACGAGCGACGGCGCATTGGCCGCTCGCCTGTGCGGACCACCGGTCGCGTTCTTCCTCCTCGGCCGGCACGACCTGGCCGCCTACGTGCGCCCGCTGCTCGCCGCGTGCGGCAACGACGCGCGGCTGCGTCGTGCTGTGCTCTGCGCGTTGTGCGTCTCGGCAGCGGGCGAGACCGACCCTGCCGACCTCGCCGCGTGGGCGGCCGAGATCCACGCCTACGAAGCGGTCGAGGCGACCGGTCTCGGCGCGCTGATGAGCTGGCTGGCGCTGGCGTGGCAGGGCGACTTCGTCGCCTCGGTGGAGCTCTGCAACCGAGCCTCGCTCGACTCGCGGATCAGCCAGACGACGCGCGACATGCTGCTCGGCATCGCCGTGCTCGACCACTTCAGCCTCACCGACGCGACCGCCGATCCGCACGGCCTCGTCGAGCGTGCACTGGAGACGGCCGATCGCTCCGACGTCGCCTTGCACCGCGTCACCTGCCTGCTCGGCTCCGCGTGGGGGCTGGCCGCCACCGACCCGGATCACTCGCTGCGCCTCGTGCGTCGCGCGCTCGCCGACATCGACGACGTGCCGGCGCTCACCCGCCTGACGCTGCCGGGCAGCGCGTCGCGGTTGCTGGCCCGGCTCGATCCGAGCGTGGCCGCTCGCGGTCTGCTCGAGCAGCTCGACTCGACCGATCAACGGCGGTCGTTCGTCGACCTCATCCCGGTGTCCTACGCGGCGGCGCTGCTGCACCGCGTCGGGCACCCGTCGGCGCGCGTCGTGATGGCGACGATGTCCGTCTCGCCGATCGCCCCGTACCTGTCGATGATGGACTTCGTCGACGTCGCTCGCCGCACCTCGTCGGCCAGCGATCTCGTCTCGCTCACCGAGCTCGAGTCGGTGGTGCGCGCCGCGCTCGTCGACATCGCATCCGGCGAGCACGTCGATGCGGAGTGCCTCTGCGGATGACGCACGTCGCGCCGTTCCTCGTCCGCCTCACCGCGGACGCGCAACGCGACCTGCTCGCGCTCGGCAGAACGCGCACCTACCCGGCCCGCGCGGTGGTGTTCCTCGAGGACGACCCGCTGCACCACGTGTCGATCATCCGCAGCGGCCTCGTCAAGGTCACCTCGACCATCGCCGATCGAGAGATCGTGCTCGACGTCCTCGGGCCCGGCGAGGTGTACGGCGAGCTGTCGGCCGTGGATGGCGGCCGCGCATCGGCTTCGGTGATCACCGTGACCACGACCGAGGTGGTGCTCGTCCCATCCGTGGCGTTCATCGACTTCCTCGCGTCGCGGCCGGATGCGTCGATGGAGCTGATGCGCGACGTGACGGCGCGCCTCCGAGCCGCGTCGCGTCGTCAGGCCGAGCACGGCACGCTCGATGGCATCGGCCGCGTGTGCCGGAGGATCACCGAGCTGATGGACCGCTTCGGCGAGTCGGGCGACGGCGATGCGGCGACCATCGAGATCCGCAGCCCGTTGACGCAGACCGACATCGCCGCGTGGGCGGGACTGTCGCGCGAGGCGGTGGTGAAGGCGTTCCAGTCGATGCGTCGCATGGGGTGGCTGCGCACCACCGGGCGGCACATCGCCGTGCTCGACCCCGACGCGGTGCGCCGCCGTGGAAGTGAGCACGAATCCTCACTTCCGTAGCGCACCGGTGCGCTGCGCCTCGGCCGCGATCGGCGCACGATGAGCGCAACGACTCACGACGGGTCGAGATGGGGGACTCACGATGAGACGGGATCGAGCAGCACTGAACGAGCTCAAGCAGGTGTCGCTGTTCGCCGCGTGCACCGACCGACAGCTGCGCTTCATCGCCAGCCGAGTGAGCTCGCACAGCGTCGCCGCGGGCGAGACCTTGGCCGAGGAGCGCGGCACCGGACGCGAGTGCTTCATCATCACGAGTGGCACCGCCGTCGTGTCCGTCGGCGGTCGCAAGGTGCACGAGATCGGACCAGGGGAGTGCTTCGGGGAAGTCGCCGTCCTCGACTGGGGCGCCCGCACCGCAACGGTGACCGCCACCACCGACGTGGTCACCCTCGTGTGCGGCGTGCGCGAACTGCACGACATCATCGCCGCCGCCCCCTCCGTCGCCTTCCGTCTGCTGGCCAGCCTGTCGCGCCGCCTGCGCGCCGCCGACCAGTTGCTCCGCCTCGAGTCCGCCCGCTGACCGCACACCGCCGGAACCGAGTAGCTGAACGCCCCTGAGCGGCGCTCAGCTACTCGGGTCGGGCGGAACGATGAAGTCGCAGCGAAGGCCTGGTGCTGCCATCAGCCGTCGGTCGAGGGTCGCCATCGGGAACTTCAGGGCCTCGGCGAGCGCCACGTACCAGCCGTGATGGAGGTCATGCATGCATTTTGCATGCACCGCCGACTGAATGCAGCAGGCCGCGGACGGCCTCAGCCCTCGACGGTGATGACCGCGGTGGCGCCGGAGATGTCTTCCTTCACCGGGTAGACGCCGGCCTCCGGGAACTCGAAGGTCTCGATGAGGCCCTTGTTCACCGTGTAGCCATCGAGCGGGCCGACGATGACGCCGTAGATGCCGTCGTCGCCGCCTTTGAACGTGACGTTCTCGCCGACCTTGATTGTCAACGCCGCAGGCTCGAAACCGGTCGACGAGATCAGGATCGTGCGCTCGGCGGGCGCCTCGCCATCAGCGATCACCGGCGTACCGCCGGTGGCCGCGGGCGTGGTCTCGTCCGCTCCGGCATCGGTGCTGTTGGTGAGGACCGTCGGCGAGGTGGGCGTGGGATCGGACTTGTCGTCGCTGCTGCAGGCAGCGAGCAACGAGACGGTGGCGACGAGCGCGAGGGACGCGAAACGACGAGTGCTGTTCATGGGGGTTTCCTTCCGCCGGAAGTTGGGGGTCCGGACTGTCTACTCGACGCGGAATCGCACGCAAAGTCAGGGCGCGACCACGCACGGCGAGAGATCGGATGAGCCCAGGTCTCACGATGACATCGGGTGATGTAGGCTGATGTCATGAGTCATCGCATGCAGATCACGCTCGACGACGAGCAGTACGAGGTGCTGGTGGCGGAGAGCCGCCGCACGGGCGCGTCGATCGCCGAGCTCGTCCGCCGCAGCGTCGCGGTGCGTCACGGCCAGCGATCGACCGCCGACCGCTTGGCGGCGCTCGAATCGGTTGCCGGCGCGTGGGGGGCGGGAGACGACGGACTGACGGAGCAGACCAGACGTCGGGCCAAGCGACATCAGGGATGACCGCGATCATCGACACCAACGTCGTCATCGACGTGTTGCGCGGCAACAGGGACGCGGTCGACGTGCTTCGTGCGTTGATCTCCGCAGATGACGTCGCGGTCAGCGAGCTGACCTACCTCGAGCTGCTCGCGGGGGCACTGCAGCGTGAGCAGCGCGCATTGGACCAGCTGATGGAGGCGTTCGTTCGGTTGCCGGTGACCGACAAGGTGATGGAACGAGCGGGACAGCTCGCCCGCCGACACGCTGCGTCGCATCGGGGCGTCGATGCGATCGACTACGTGATCGCAGCCACGGTCATCGAGCACGACGGTCAGCTGGTCACGCGAAACGTCAAGGACTTTCCGATGTTCCCGCGGCTGCGGGCGCCGTACTGATCCGCGCCGCCGCACCGTCGCGCACCCCTTGGGTACGGTGGCCGACGTGGACCCCGTGACCGAACCCCACACCGAACCGCGCCCGGCGCGCTGGCAGGTGGAGCAGGTGCTGGCGGTCGCGCCACGCCCCAGTTCGGTCGCCGCTGCGCAGCCGCTGGCCGCACCGGCGCGCTGGTCGGGCACGGGCTGCGACCGGCGGGCCGTGTGGGGGCGATGCACCGGCAGCAGCGCTGAGCCGTACGAGTGCGTGGTCGACCACGTCGGCGTCGCCTACCGCTGCACCTGCGCCAGTCGGGTGTTCCCGTGCAAGCACGCGCTCGCCCTGTTGCTGCTCTGGGCGCGTGGGCAGGTGGCCGAGAGCGAGCCGCCGACGTTCGCTGCTGCGTGGATCGCCCGCCGACCATCGGTGGCCGACCTGTCGACGCCCACCGAAGCCGAGGCACCGGCCGACACGCCGGCTGCCACACCGAGCGTGGAGGACGGTGCCGCGCCGGTGCCGCCGCCGGAACGCGACCCGTCGAAGACGCGCGACGACCGCATCGCTCGGATGAGCGCCGGGTTGGCCGAGCTGGATCGATGGCTCGACGACCGGTTGCGCACCGGTCTCGCCGATCCGTCGCTCGCTCGCTACGCCACGTGGGATGGCTTGGCTGCGCGCCTCATCGACGCGCAGGTCGGTGGCTTGGCCAACCGCGTGCGCCGTCTCGCCGGCTTGGTCGGCGCGCACCCCGAGTGGCACTCACGCGTGCTGGCCGAGCTCGGGCTGCTGCACCTGCTGGCCACCTCCGGCCGGCACCTCGGCTCGCTCCCGCCCGGGTTGGCCGATTCGGTGGCCGCCACCATCGGCTGGCAGATCCGCCAGGCCGACGTGCTCGCCGGCGTGCCGCACACCGACCACTGGGTGGTGATGGGGCGCAGCGACGTGCGCGAGGACCGCATCGAGGTGCGACGGCTGTGGCTGCGCGGCACGAACACGGGCGCGTGGGCGATGGTGCTGTCGTTCGCCGCGTTCCAGCAGACGCTCGACGACTCGCTCGCGGTCGGCACCTCCGTCCACGCGGATGTGTTCCGCTACCCGGGCGCCGTGGCGCTGCGTGTGCTGATGGGCAAGCGCCACGCCGAGTCGCAACCGGCGCCTGCCGTGGTCGGCTCCTCCATCGCGGACGTGTGCGCGCAGGTCGGTCGTGCGCTGGCCGGTGAGCCGTGGCTCGAACGGTTCCCGGTGTGCATGCTCGCCGCGCCGGCGCGGGGGAGCGGACGCTGGTTGCTCACCGACCGCACCGGCTCGCTGCCGCTCGTCGAGGGCGCGAACGGGGTCGGCACGTTGCTGGCGTGCAGCGAAGGACGGCCGGTGCCGGTCACCGCGGAGTGGACGCCGAACGGTCTCGTGCCGCTCACCATCCACCTCGCCGATCGCACCGTCGACATCGGGCCGGTTGCCGACCCGTCGTTCGTGGGGGCCGCATGACCATCACCGACTACTGGGGCGAGATGGTCACCGTGTCGTTGCTCGGAACGGACCGGCGCGACCCGCCGGTGCCGCCCGCCGGCGGGTTGGCCGACCTCGCCGCCGACAACCCGCAGCCGACGCCGTCGCAACGCCTGTTGCAACAGGTGTCGGCGTGCGCGGTCGCGCAGCGCGCCGGCGTGCTGCCCGGCCCGTCGGCGCCGCAGGTCGCCGGGCCCCCGTCCGACCCGCGGCCGCTCACCCCGCCATCGGCCACCGCCACGTGGCGGCGCATCATCGGTGATTGGTCGGTGCTCGAGGACGAGTGGGTGCTGGCCGTCATCCACGCCGGACGCCGCGTGGCACCGGAGCTCGTCGTGCCGTTGCTCACGCGCCATCGCACCGACCCCGTTCGCCACGCACGAGCGATGGTCGCCGCCGGCCCGCTGGGCACGTGGATGATCGAGTGGTCGCCGCGCCTCGCATGTTCGTCGCGCAAGGCAGCACCGGCGGAGAGCATCGCCGAGCTGCCGGAGCTGTCGATCACGCCCGACCTCGTCGGGCTGCTCGCCGCGCCGCCGCTGCAGGTCGCCGACACGATCAGCCACGCGCTCTCGTCGGGCGCGCTGAAGGTCAGCCATCGCGCCGTGCTCGTCAATCTCGTCGCTCGCGTGCGCCGCGACGCGCTCGCCGAACTGGCCGACGCACTCGACCGCGTCGACCCGTCGCGGCCGGCGATCGGCCTCGCCTTCGCCCTTGCCGATCTGGCCCGCCTCCGCCACCGGATGCTCACCGAACTGGAGCCTGCATGAACAGCGCCAACACGTCCGGCGTCCTTCGTCCCCACGCCGAGGACGAGTTCGCCCACGAACTGGCGGCGCTCGCCGCGGTCGACGAACGCGAACGCCCACCCAACTGGCGGCTGTCGCCGTGGGCGGTGGTCACCTACCTGCTCGGCGGCACGCTCACCGACGGCACCGTGATCACACCGAAGTACGTGGGGCAGCGGCGGCTGATCGAGATCGCCGTCGCCACGCTGGCCACCGATCGGGCGCTGCTACTGCTCGGCGTTCCCGGCACGGCCAAGACGTGGGTCAGCGAGCACCTCACCGCGGCGATCAGTGGCACGAGCACGCTGCTCGTGCAGGGCACCGCCGGTACGGCGGAGGAGAGCCTGCGCTACGGCTGGAACTACGCCCGGCTCCTGGCCGAAGGGCCGAGCGAGGCCGCGCTCGTGCCGAGCCCGGTGTACCGCGCCATGCGCGCCGGGGCGATCGTGCGCGTCGAGGAGCTCACCCGCATGCCGAGCGACGTGCAGGACGCGCTGGTCACCGTGCTCAGCGAGAAGACGCTGCCGGTGCCGGAGCTGAACAGCGAGGTGCAGGCCATTCCCGGGTTCAACCTCATCGCCACCGCCAACGACCGCGACCGCGGCGTGAACGACCTGTCCGCCGCGTTGCGACGTCGTTTCAACACGGTCGTGCTGCCCCTTCCCGCCGACGCCGAGGAGGAGATCGCCATCGTGCAACGACGCGTGCGCGAGCTCGGCGCCGCGTTGCAGCTGCCCGCGGTGCCGCCTGCCGACGAGGAGATCCGCCGCGTCGTCACCGTGTTCCGCGAGCTGCGCTCCGGCGCCACCGACGACGGACGGATCAGCCTGAAGGTCCCGAGCGGATCGCTGTCGACCGCGGAGGCGATCTCCGTGGTCACCAACGGATTGGCGCTCGCCGCCCACTTCGGCAACGGGCTGTTGAGCGCCACCGACGTCGCCGCGGGCATCGTCGGCGCCGTGGTCAAGGATCCCGTGCACGACGCGGTCGCCTGGCGCGAGTACCTCGAAGCCGTCGCCCGCGACCGCCCCGGCTGGGACGAGTTCTACGACGCCTGCCGCGAACTGGAGTAGTCCCGCTCGTGTCGGTGCACCTGTTCGGGATCCGTCACCACGGGCCGGGTTCGGCTCGGTCGGTGGTGCGCGCCCTGGACGAGTTGCAGCCGACGATCGTCCTCGTCGAGCTGCCGGCCGATTGCGAGGCCGCGCTGACATGGGTGGGCAACGCGCAGCTCGTGCCGCCCGTGGCCTTGCTCGGTTACGTGGTCGATCAGCCGCAGCGCGCTGCGTTCCTGCCGTTCGCCGAGTTCAGCCCGGAGTGGCAGGCGTTCACGTGGGCCGCCGAGCGCGGCATCCCCGTGCGGGCGATGGACCTGCCGTTGGCCAACGTGCTCGCCTACGGCGGCGACGACGACGAGCTGTCGTTCGGCACCCACCCGATCGGTGATCCGCTCGCCGCACTCGCGTCTGCCGCCGGCGACCCCGACCCGGAGCGATGGTGGGACGACGTCATCGAGCATCGCGGCGACGGCGCTCACGCCTTCGCCGCGGTTGCCGAAGCGATGACTGCGGTGCGCGGCACGCGCGACGCGGCAACGTCCGGCGAGGCGCAGCGCGAGGCGTTCATGCGTCAATGCATCCGCAAGGCGATCGCCGACGGGCACGACCGCATCGGCGTAGTGTGCGGCGCGTGGCACGTGCCCGCGCTGGCGGCTCCGCTGCCGGCGGCGAACGTCGACGCGCGGACGTTGCGCGGCCTGCCGAAGGTGAAGGTCGGTGTCAGCTGGGTGCCGTGGACGCATCGCCGCCTGGCCACCGCCACCGGCTACGGCGCCGGCGTGCGCAGTCCCGGTTGGTACGCGCACGTCTTCCACCACCCCGGCGAGACGGGCATCAGTCGGTGGTTCGTCGCCGCGGCTCGGCTGCTGCGCGACCGCGGCATGTCCGCATCGCCGGATCACCTCATCGCCGCCACTCGCGCTGCAGTCGCGTTGGCCGCGTTGCGCCACCGGCCTCGTCCCGGTCTCGCCGAGGTGCTCGACGCGGCTGACACGGTGATGGCCGGCAGCACCGGGCTGGCGCTGATCGAGCGCGAGCTGATCGTCGGCGACGCCATCGGCGAGGTGCCCGATGATGCGCCGCAGGTGCCGCTGGCGCGCGACCTCGCCGCGCAGCAGCGCAAGGTGCGGCTCAAGCCGTCGGCCGTCGGGCAGACCGTCGAGCTCGACGTGCGCATGCCGAACGGTCGCAACCGCTCGGTGCTCCTGCACCGGCTGCGCGCGCTCGGCGTCGGGTGGGGGAGCGTCGAGGAGGGGCGTGGCAGCAGCGGCACGTTCCGCGAGACGTGGCGGCTGCAGTGGGAGCCGGAGCTGACCATTCGCGTCATCGAGCTGTCGGCACACGGCACGACGGTGATGGCCGCGGCCACGCATCGCCTGCTGGAGCGCGCCGACGCCGCGGTCGCGTTGGCCGACCTCGTCGCCGTGCTCGACATCGCCCTGCTCGCCGACCTGCCCGATGTGGTTCAACCGGTAGTGGCTCGTGTCGAGGCGCAAGCGGCGCACGACCCCGACATCGTGCAGGTGATCGACACGCTCGGCCCTCTGGCCCGTGCGTTGCGCTACGGCGACGTGCGCGGCACGGACGCGTCGGCGCTGCGATCCGTGTTCGACGGTCTGGTCGTGCGCGTGCTGGCCGGAGCGGCGATGGCCTGCCGTTCGCTCGACGACGCAGCGGCCGCGGCGATGGTCGAACGGTTGGCCGGCGTGCAGGCCGCGCTGGCGCTCACCGATCATCCGGCGCGCCGAGCCGAATGGCCGGCGGTGCTCACCGTCATCGCCGAGCGCCCCGACGTGCACGGGTTGGTGCAGGGTCGGGCCACCCGGCTGCTGCACGACGGTGGCGTGTGGAACCGCGGTCAGGTCGGCAACCGGTTGTCGCGGGCGCTGAGCATCGGCACCACACCGGCGGTCGGTGCGGCGTTCGTCGAAGGCTTCCTCGCCGGCAGTGGCACCGTGCTCGTGCACGACGCCGAGCTGCTCGACGTGATCGACGCGTGGGTCTCGTCGCTCGGCCCCGACGCGTTCATCGCCACGGCGCCGTTGCTACGCCGCACGTTCGGCGCGTTCGAACCCGCCGAGCGACGCCAGTTGGGGATGCTGCTGGCGCGGCAAGCGGTTGCGGTGTCGTCCGGGTTCGGCGACGACGTCGACGCCGAGCGAGCCGCCGCTGCGCTGGCGACGGTGCGAATCATGTTGGGCGTGCCGTCATGAGCGAGGTCGTCGTCGAAGGCGGCGATGCCGTCGGTCGTGTCTCCGATCCGGAACGGTTGCGTCGGTGGCGAATGGTGCTCGGCGGCGACGAGCAGCAGACCGATGGCGCCGGCGCGGGTGTCACCGGGATGACCCTCGAAGGCAACGACGCACGCATCGACGCCGCGCTCGCCGCGGTGTACGACAGCAAGCCCAACGGCCGCCGCACCGGCGGGTCGCGCGCCGGCGGGCTCGGCGGATCCGCGCCGGGTGTGGCTCGGTGGCTCGGCGACATCCGCCGCTACTTCCCGACGTCGGTCGTGCAGGTGATGCAGCGCGACGCCATCGATCGGCTGAACCTGCGCCAGCTGCTGCTGGAACCGGAGATGCTGCGCGCCGTCGAACCCGACCTGCACCTCGTCACGTTGCTCGTCGAGCTCAACAAGCTGCTGCCGGACGCGACGCGTTCCACAGCGCGGCAGGTCGTCGCGCAGGTGGTCGCGCAGATCGAGCAGCGGTTGGCGTCGCGCACCAAGCAAGCTGTGCACGGCGCGCTGGCCCGCAGCCAGCGCAGTCGCCGGCCGCGCGCTGCCGACATCGACTGGGCGCACACCATCCACGCCAACCTGCGCCACTACCAACCGGCGCAGAAGACGATCGTGCCGGAGAAGCTCGTCGGCTACGGGCGGCGGCAGCGCAGCCTGGCGCGTGATGTGATCGTCGCCATCGACCAGAGCGGCTCGATGGCCGACAGCGTCGTCTACGCCGCGGTGTTCGGTGCGGTGCTGGCATCGATGCCCGCGCTGCGCACGAGCGTGGTCGCCTTCGACGTCGCCGTGGCCGACCTCACGCCCGTGCTGCACGATCCCGTCGACGTCCTGTTCGGCGTGCAGCTCGGCGGTGGCACCGACATCGCCCAGGCGATCGGCTACTGCCAGCAGCTGATCACCCGACCCGCCGACACGGTGCTCGTGTTGGTCAGCGACCTGTTCGAGGGCGGCAACGCGACGTTGCTGCACGAGCGCCTCGGTCTGCTCGTGCGCGCCGGCGTCACCATCGTCGTGCTGCTCGCGCTCAGCGACGAAGGTGCTCCGGTGTACGACCACGGCGAGGCGTCCGTGCTCGCCGAGCTCGGCATCCCGTCGTTCGCCTGCACGCCGGACGCCTTCCCCGAGCTGCTCGCCGCCGCCCTCGAAGGCCGCAACGTCGGCCGCTGGGCCAACGAACACGGCCTCCACACCGCCGCCCCCACCCCGTAGGCCGTCCCGGTCCCGGTCCCGGCTAGTGCCCCGACCCATCCGTGAGTTTCAGTGCCGCCCAGGGCACCCAAACTCACGAAACCCCGCATCCGTGAGTTTCAGTGCCGCCCACGGCACCCAAACTCACGAACGACGTCGATGTCGGCGAGTGGCGTCATTGCGGGAGACGTAGGACGTCTAGCTGCCGTTCGGCCAAGCGAGGCACCGATGCGGCGTTCCTGGATCCTGATGACGGCGACGCTGCTCGTGCTCTCGGCGTGCACGAGCGATTCGGTCACGACCGACTCGATCCCGTCGTCGAGCTCTGCGCCCATCGCCACCCTGCCGGAGACGACCACCACCTCATCCACGATCCCCGACACCACCACCTCCAGCTCGACGACCACCTCGACCACCGAACCCACGACCACGACCACCACCCCCGAAGAAGCCATCCGCCGAGCGGTTCAGGACTACTGGACGGCGTATCGGACGTGTGGCGAGGTGCCCCAAGTGTGCGACCCGGCGGTGTTTCTGGCGCCGAGCAGCGATGCCTTGTCGACTGCATCTGCCTTCGTCGCCGCTCTCGTTGAGGCGGGCTTTCACTTTGCTACTGACCACCGAGGATCCTTCGCCCGCACCGATTCCGTGGAGGTGCATGGCGATGCTGCCACCACCGTCGAATGCGTCTACGACGCCGGCGTCGTTCTCGGGCCGCCCGCTCCTGACGGAACGCCGACAGTCGTCAACGACGGGATCTCGAGTGTTCGGTACACGCACCAGTTTCAGTCCGTCGATGGTCGCTGGCTCGTAGCGAGGGAAGACAAGGTCGAGTCCTTGGGTGAGGGCAATCAATGTGGCGAGGCTTGATGACCGCGTTGCTATCGATTGCCTTCCCGCTTCGGGGTGAGACGGGTGGTGTCGTTCATGACGACGAGCCGTCGGGAACTGTTGTTGCAACCTGGGCGGCGAACGTGACGAACGGTGGGGTGCAACGGCCGGCGGGGACGTCGTCGTGTGGGCCGTGGGAGCCGGTGAGCGTCACAGATGAGGTGTTCAACCAGTGGACGAACCCGGCGACGGGTGAGGTGCAGTTGCTCTACCGCCGGTTGTGCGATGACGTCCCGCAGGTGGTCTGGGTCGGGACGTATTCGGCGGCGGATCTGGCGCAGGTGGCGTATGCGTCGGCGGTGTCCAAGGTGCCCAAGCCGGTGCCGGTGTTCTCTCCTCCTTCGGCGAACCTGATCGTCAACATCGAGACGTGGTTCGGGGTGACGCCGGTTGCGCCGGTGACGGCGACGGCGCAGATCCCGGGTCTCACCTCGACCGTGACTGCGACGGCGACGGAGCTCCGGCTCGACACCGGGTCCAAGGTCGTGGGCGACACGACGACGGTGACGTGCCCGCCTTGGGGATCAGCCACTGCATCGGTCGGTGGGTGTGCGTGGACGCCGAAGTACCCGTCCGTCCAGAAGGTCACTGGGACGACCGACAAGCGGTACCACGCGACGTTGACGGTCACCTGGAGCGTGACGTGGTCGGCGACGAACGGTCAGACGGGCGACCTCGGCACGATCACCACGCAGACCGCGGTGCAGTTCACGGTCCGCGAGATCCAAACGTTCTAACCACTCGCCAGGCGGCGGCGACGGGCGCCTCACCGACGGATTCCGCAGTCCGTCGGTGCAGGCGCCCACGAACCTCGACCAGCACTCGCACGGGCGCGAACGCGACGAGTCGTCGTCGGTTTCGCGCCCAAGCTCGGAGAAGTTCGATAATGTCCCGCCGATGTCGGACGTTCTGGTAAAGCCGGACAAAGCAGCGCACGACGTTGTCGAGCTCGACTACGAACTGGATGCAACGGTCAACGCCAGCACGGCGTCCCAGCTCAAAGCGCTCTTCCACCCGACCAGAACGTCGATCCTCGACCTGGTCCTCGAGCGGGCGGCGACCACGACCGAACTGGCCGAGGCGCTCGACAAGCCCAAGGGCACCGTCGACCACCACCTCAAGGTCCTCGAGCGCGCCGGCCTGGTGAAGGTCGTGCGCACTCGCCAGGTGCGGGCAATGACCGAACGCTTCTGGGGCCGAACCGCCCGCACGATCATCTTCGCCGCCTCCCCAGATGGCGATCAGGACGGTGCGGTCCACTTCCTGCGCGTTGCCACCGACGAGGTGCAGCGCATGCAGGTGGACCGCACCGGCCCGGGGGAGGAGAACGAAGCAGCCTGCAAAGCCGGCGAGCTCGGCACGAGCACACTGCGCCACGCTCGCATCGCCCCCGACCGCGTCGCCGAGTTCTCCCGGCGGCTCGACGCGCTGGCCGTCGAGTTCTCCGAGTCACCCCGCGGCGGCGACACCGTCTTCGGACTCGTCCTCGCCCTCTACCCGACCGACCAGCCGACGCTGCCGCCGAACGCACCGGAGCCGACACCATGACCGAGACCGCCGACCCCGCCGCCGAAGCGGCAGCAGCAACCGGCGCGTCGGCCGACACGCCGACCCCGAGCCGCGCCAACGCGCCGCTCGGGCCCAACTACCGCAAGGTCTTCACCGCCAGCGTGATCAGCAACCTCGGCGACGGCGTCGCCCAGATCGGCTACCCGTGGATGGCCTCCGCGGTCACCCGCAACCCGGTGCTGATCGCCATGGTCGCCGTCGCCCAACGTCTGCCGTGGCTGCTGTTCACGTTGCCGGCGGGCGTGATCACCGACCGTGTCGATCGCCGCAAGCTGATGGTGCGCATGGACCTGCTACGCGGCGTGCTCACCACCGGCGTCGCCATCGCCATCCTGTCGATGGGCGATGGGCTGCCGAAGCCCGACCGCCTCGACGACGTCGTCGGCACTCGCGTCGGCCTCTACGTCGTCCTCCTCCTCGGCAGCCTGCTGCTCGGGTGCGGGGAGGTGCTGCGCGACAACTCGGCGCAGACGATCGTGCCGTCGATCGTCCACCCCGATCAGCTCGAACGGGCCAACGGTCGCATGTGGTCGGCCGAGCAGGTGGCCAACACGTTCGTCGGCCCGCCGCTCGGCAGCCTGATGCTCGCCGCCGCGTTCTTCCTCCCGTTCGTGCTCGACGCCACTTCGTTCTTCGCGGCCGCAGGGCTCGTCTTCCTCGTCGCCGGCAACTTCCGCGCCCGCCCGATCGACGCACCCAAGCCCGCTCGCGGCGAGTGGAAGGGCGAGCTGCGCGAAGGCGTCCGTTGGCTCTGGCACCACGAGCTGCTGCGCCCGATGGCGATCACCCTCGGGATCATGAACGCACTGAACGCGATGCAGTTCGGCACGCTCATCCTGTTCGCCCAGGAGGTGCTCCACACCTCGCCGATCGAGTTCGCGATCCTGTCGATGGGCGCAGCGATCGGCGGCGTCGCCGGCGGGTTCGCCGCCCCGAGGATCAGCCGCAAGCTCGGCAGCGGACCGTCGCTGTGGCTGACGCTGACCGCCGGCGTCGTGCTGCCGGTGCCAATCGCCTTCACCAGCACGTGGCCGCTCGTGTTCGTCGTCCTCGGGATCTCCACCCTGTTCGGCATCGTGTGGAACGTGATCACCGTCTCGCTGCGCCAGACGATCATCCCCAACCAACTGCTCGGCCGCGTGAACAGCGTCTACCGCTTCTTCGGCTGGGGGATGATGCCCATCGGCACCGCCCTCGGCGGGGTGCTCGTCGTCGTGATGGAGCACCTCACCGACCGTGAGACCGCGCTGCGGTCACCGTGGGTGGTCTCCGCTGCCCTCGCCCTGCTGCTGATGCTCTACGCCGTGCCCCGGCTGACCACCGAGCGCATGGACCGGGCGCGCGCCGAGGCCGCGGCTCGGTGAACGACCGACCACGTCGAACCACGTCGACCTTGAGCACGGCACTCCCGATGCCGATGTAGACGTGCAGCGAACGCAGGAGGCGGGCATGAACAGGACATCGATTCGAAGGACGACGGCAGCGTTGATCGTCGGCGCAGTGGTGGCCTTGGCCGGATGCGGTGCCGACACGGGCTCCGCCAGCACGACCACGCTCAACAACGGCGTCATCCCGGGCACGACGACCACCGAGGCCGTCAGCGATCTCCCTCAGCTCACCGGCGCGCAGATCTGTGCGGCGGTCGACGCCGCCAGCGTCACCGCTGCGCTCGGGCTGCAGATCACCGAGGCACGCGCCGACGACGCGGCGACGCCGCAGTGCGCCTACCTCTACACCGCCGCGAATGGCGCGCAGTCGAACCTGACCATCGCCGCGATGCGTTCCGAGGAGGACCTCAGCGGTCGAACTGGCACCGACGCGTTCGCCTACGTGGTCCAGCTCAACCAAGGCGCACCGGGCGAGGTGCAGCTCGCCGACGTCGACGGCGCCGGCAACCGTGCCGTCCACATGAGCGGTGCCGCGCTGCACTTCGGCGTGATCCAGGTCGAGTCGCGCATCATCACCGTCGTGCTGCCGGTCACCGATGCCGACGGCGTCGCCTTCGAGGCGCTGTTGGTCGCGATCGCGCCCAAGCTCGCCGTGTGACCGGGCTGAGCGGCCTGACCCGAACAGAGCAAGATCTGCGAACCGCGCCAACGGCATCGACGTACCGACACCACACGAGATCCCGAGGCTGAGCGACCAGTAGTGTCGTGCGAGTTCGGGACGGGCAACTGGGAGGGTCAATGTCGACGAAGCGGTTTCGACTGGCAAAGCTGTGCGCACCGATGACGTTGGCGGCGCTGCTGTTCGCGGGCTGTGGCTCTGACAAGGCAGCGAGCGACGCGACGGAGACGCCCACCACCGACGACGCGAAGGCGCAAGCACTCGCCGAGTACTGCGCGCAACCCGACTCGGTGCGCAAGCCCGATCTGGAGACCGCCGAGGGCATCAAGCAGAAGTTGAAGAACCTGCAGCAGGTGCAGTCCGCCGTTCCGGCCGACCTCGTCGACGACTTCAACGCGGCCATCCCGTTGCTGGAGGCGATCGAGCTGACGTTCATCGCCAACGGCGACGGAGCGCCCAGCCTCGACGACGCCACCTCGCCGTACCAGATCTTCCTCGCCGAGCACCCCGAGGCGAAGGCTGCCAACGAGGCCATCAGCGGCTGGCTCGGTGACGCCTGTGGCGGCGGTGGCGAGACGCCCGGTCGCAACGGTGGCGAGTCCACCGCGTCCGCCGACCAGGCGAAGGCCGACTACTGCGCTCAGCTCGCCGCCGACGGCACGCCCGACCTCGAGTCCGCCGATGGCCTGTCCGCAGCGCTCAACCGCCTGAGCCTCCTGCAGCCCGCGGTGCCGGCCGACCTGGCCACCGACTTCTCGACGACGCTGGCGCTCTTCACCGCCAAGGCTGCATCGTTCACGCAGTTCGGCGACAACCCCGATGCGCTCACCGCAGACGGCTCGCCGTACGCCACCTTCATCGATCAGAACCCGGACGCCAAGGGCTCCGTGTCTCGGATCACCGAGTGGGCAGCAGGCGTCTGCGGCTGACCGCCGCAGACGCCCGCACGCCGGCGGTCAGGCCTTCTGCGTCCCGACCTTCAGATCCTTGAAGGCGGACGTCGAGTCGATGCCGGCATCCTTCGGCAAGCCGAGCACGCGCTCGCCGACGATGTTGCGCATCACTTCATCGGAACCACCGGCGATGCGACCGCCCGGCGTGCCGAGGATGATCTGGCTCCACTGGTAGGTGCCCCACTCGCCTGAGTCGGCGATCAACTTCGGCCCGAGCACGCTCGACACGAAGTCGCCGAGGCGGCGCATGTTCAGCGTGCCGGCCAGCTTGGCGATGCTCATCTCCGGGCCCGGCAGCTGCCCGGCCTTGATCTTGTCCATCGCCCGCTGGTTGTTGTAGCCCGACACGCGCTGGTGGATGATCAGGTTGGCCAGCTCGTTGCGCACCAGCGGGTCCTCGTTGAGGCCGTAGTGCTTGACCATCTCGATCACACGGCCGTACAGGTTGACCCCGCCACCGCCACCGCCGCCCGCACCGATCGCAGCACGCTCGTTCATCAACGTGGTCAGCGCGACGTTCCATCCGTTGTTGACGTCGCCGAGCCGGTGGTCGTCGCGCACCCGGACCTCGGTGAAGAAGACCTCGTTGAAGCTCGCCCCGCCGGTCATCTGGCGCAGCGGACGGACCTCCACGCCGGGCGCCTTCATGTCGACGATGAACCCGGTGAGCCCCTTGTGCTTGGGCAGGTCCGGGTCAGTGCGGGCGATGATCTCGCCGATGTCGCTGTACTGCGCGCCGGTGGTCCACACCTTCTGGCCGGTGATGATCCACTCGTCGCCGTCGCGCTCGGCCTTGGTCTGCAAGCTCGCCAGGTCGCTGCCCGCTCCGGGCTCGCTGAACAGCTGGCAGCCGACGAGGTCGCCGCGGTACATCTTCGTCAGGTAGAGGTCCTTCGCCGCGTCGCTGGCGTGGGCCAGGATCGTCGGGGCGACCATGCCGAGGCCGATCGTGAACGGCGCCGAGCCGGCGACCTGGTACTGACCCTCGAGGTGGTTCCAGATGCGCTCGTAGCTGTTCGGCAGGCCGCGCCCGCCGTAGGCCTCGGGCCCGGTGATCCAGCCGAAGCCGGCGTCGAACTTCTTGCGCCGCCACTCGCACGCCTTGGCCACGTCCTCGAGCTCGGCGGCGCGGTCCTTCTCCTCGAACATCGCCACCTTGTCGGAGCCCTCGCCCCACACGAACTTCTTCTCGGCCTCGCGGCGCTTGGCGTTGGCGTCGAGGAAGGCGCGGGCTTCGGCCTCGAAGGCCTCGGGAGTGATCTGGCTCATGGCCGCGAACGGTAGCGGTGACGGCCGGCACAGCTCGATCCGGAGCACCCGCAAATGCGTCGGAATTCATGCCGGATCTCTTGGTTGCGGACATACCTAGACCTGCTCACGTGGGAGAAATAGGTACATCAGCGGATGTGCCCATCTACCTCAGAGGAGCATCCTGAATCCACAGCCACCAGCCGCCCAACCGCAGCACCTCAGACGGAGCCCACCATGTACACCGACTTCACCGCCAACTACCGCATCGCCACCCAGCGTCAGAGCGAGATCCGCGCTCGTGCCGCCGTGGGCAGGTTCCCTCGACTCATCACAGGTCGGATCCAGCGAAGTACACCGCGCCTCGCGCCCGTCATCGGTCTCTCCTCCCCGCGAGACCGTGTGACGCAGCCCGAAGCTCGTGTCGCTTGATCAGCACCAGCAGCACCAGACGGGCGTGAGCTCGTCTGGTGCTGCGGCGCGCCCCGCCCAAAGCGCGGGCGATAGCGTCAACGGGGTGCTGCGAGGACGGGCTGGCCTCTCCCCGGTGATGGTCGGCCGCGCGTCGGCCCTCAACCGGTTGATCGGTCTGGTCGAAGCCGCGGAGATCGCCAGCAGCGACGGTCCGGAGATCGCGTTGGTCTCCGGCGAGGCCGGCGTCGGCAAGACCCGGTTGCTGCGCGAGCTGGTCGCCGAGGTCCCGGCCGACGTCACGGTGCTCACCGCCCACGCACAACCCGGCTCGCTGGGCCGGCCGTTCGACGTGGTCGCCGGGCTCAGTGCGCCCGGTGTCGATCCGGCCATCGGTGTGCTCGATCACGTCGGCTCGCTGGTGGAGCACGGGCGGGTGGTGCTGATCATCGAGGACATCCACTGGGCGGATGCGGACAGCGTGCACATCATCGAGCAGATCGCCCGGCAGCCGTGGCCGCGCCTCGTGCTCGTGGCCACGTATCGGCCCGGTGATCTGTCGCGCAAGGCGCCCGGTGGTGAGCTGCTGCTGGGCCTCGAGCGTCAGCACACGGTGGAGCAGCTGCGGCTCGACCGTCTCGATCGCGCCGAGGTCGGGGCGATGCTCACGGCCATCAGCACCGGGCCGCCGTCGTCCGCCGCGGTCGACGCGGTGTTCCGTCGCAGTGGTGGCAACCCGTTCGTCGTCGAAGAGTTGCTTCGTTGCTGCGGGCCCGATGCGTGCACCGACGACCTGCTGTCAGCGCAGCTGCCGTGGTCGCTCGACGAGGCGATCCGTCAGCAGTTGAGCGGTCTGCAGAGCGACCCCCGACGCGTCGTCGACGTGCTCGCGGTCTACGCCGATCCGGCGCCGTTCGACGTGTTGCAGGCCGTCACCGAGTTGGCCGACGCGTCACTGGTCGCTGCGCTGCAGCAACTGGTCGACGTCGGCATCGTCATCGAGAGCAGTGACGACACGTTCTGGTTCGCGCACGCGTTGATGGCCGACGCGGTGCACCAGCAGCTGCTCGGCCGTGAGCGCCGCCGGTTGCACGAGCGGTCGCTGGCGGCGCTGCGGGCGATGCCCAACGCCGACCACGCGTCGCTCGCCCGCCACGCGCTCGGCGCCGGCCAGTACGAGCAGATCCCCGGGATCGCGCGTGAAGGTGTGCGCCGCTACCTCGCTCGCGGCGCGTCGTTCCAGGCGTTGCGATTGGCCAGCGACGCGTTGGCCGAAGCACCCGACGATCCGGAGCTGCTCGGTGTCGCCACCGACGCGGCGTGGCGCCTGCAGTTCGGCACCGAAGCACTCGGCTTCGCCCGCCGGTGGTTGGAGGTGGCCAACACCGACATCGACCGCGTCGAGGCGCGTCGCTTCGCCAGTCGTGTGCTCCACGAGCTCGGCGAGCTGGAGCAGCGCGACGCCGCGCTGGCCGACCTCATCGAATTCGCCGAGGCGCTGCCCGACGGCCTGGCCAAGGGTCGGGCGATCGGCGCCGTTGCTCAGATCCACATGATCAGCGGCCACGGGCCGATCGCCATCGAATGGGCCGAGCGGGCGCTGGCCTTCGCCAACCGCAACGCCGATGAGTGGCTGCGCGCTCAGGCGTTGGTGGAGCGCAACTCGGCGTGGGGCGGGAACCTGGAGTTCGTCGACCTCGAACAGAACCTGCTGGAGGCGCGCGACGCGGCGCGCTCCGTCGGCGACGCCGTGCTCGAGAGTCGAGCGTTGAACAACCTGCTGTCCGTGATCGCTCCGCACTCGGCACGTGCCGCGTGGGCGCGCCACGAGCTGACGGTGGCGGCGAAGTCGTGCGGCCTCGATCGCATGGGCGAGGCGATGCGAGCCATGTACGAGAGCGAGGCTGCGTACGGCTCGGGTGACATGCGGTTGATGCGTCAGTCCGTCGCCGAGGCGTCACAGTTCTGGGCGGCGTCCACGAAGGAGCACTGCAGCCACCTCGCGCTGCTCGCCGATCTCGCCGTCGAAGAGGGTCGGGTGAACGACGCGGATGCCGCCATCGAGTCGCTGCTGCAGTCGCGACGCGATCGCGACGAGCACGAGGACATCACGCGCGTGCAGCTCACCGCGGCGATGCTGCGGCAGGATCGGCCGGCGGTGGTCGCCGTGCTGGATCGAATCGCGTCGTCGCAGCCGCCGACGGTGCCGACCACTGCGCTGTGGATGGGCATCGACACGACGGTCGTCGCGCTCATCGCCGGCGTTCCGGCGGCTGTCGTGCGCGCCAAGGTGCTCGACCAGTGGTTCGTCAGGCACTACGCCCGTGAGAACGTGCTGCGCCACGTCGCCGGTCTGCTCTCGCTGGCCGAGGGTCGTCACGCCGATGCGGTGGTCGAACTCGAGCTCGCACTGGCCACCATCGACCCGCAGGTCTACGTGCCGCTGCGCGGTTCGCTACGCACCGGGCTCGCTGCTGCTCGCCTCGCCGCTGGCGATCGCGCCGGCGCGTTGGAGGCGGCGAAGGAAGCGGTCACCATCGACCTCGTCGGTTGGCCGGGTTGGCGCCGTGACCGCGCCGAGGCCTTGTTGCGGCGGCTCGAAGGGCACCAACGCTCCGACGGCGAGCTCACCGCACGAGAGCGCGAGGTGTCGGCGCTGATCGCCGAAGGGCTGACCAACGGCCAGCTCGCCGAGCGGCTGTTCATCTCACCGAAGACGGCGGCGGTGCACGTCTCCAACATCCTGATGAAGCTCGGCCTGTCCGGCCGCGCCGAGATCGCCGCCTGGGCCGTTCGCCACGACGCCGTCTTCCTCGCCAACTGACCTGCCCACTACAGTCGGCGCATGGGCCAACTGGTGTCGGTGATCGAACGTCCGAGCTCGCATCCGGGCATGGTGCGCTTCGAGGCGAACCGCAACCTGACGGGCATGGGTCACGAGCACTTCCGCACGCTCGACGACGCCATCGGGCCGCGTCCTGCCGCGTCGCTCGCTCGTATGCTGATCGGCACTGGTCACGTCGACGCGGTGCACATCTTCGGCAACATCATCACCGTCGACGTCGCCAAGGGCTACACCGCTTCGGGTCTCTCCGAGATCGTGCGCGACATGTACCAGTACTGGAAGCCGGGCATGGAGCCGCCGTCCTTCGAGGACCTGCAGCCCGCCGACGCCCCGGCCGAAGCCGGTGCAGCGCCGACGGCCGGCGGCGCCGCCCCGTCGGCGTACGAGTCGTTGGTCCCCGCCATCTTGCGCGACCGCAGCGCCGCAGCGATGGCCAAGTGGAAAGCCAGCCACTAACCCCGTACGGCGTTGGCGAAGGCTTCCAGCTCGCGCGGGATGTCCGGTCCGGCTGGCTGGTAGGCGATCTCGGTGAGGCCGTGCGCCTCCATCTCCTCGAGCCGAGCTCGCAGCTGGGGCGGTGAGAACACCGCTCCCATCGCCGTGAGGAATTCCGGTGTGATGAACGGTGCGTCGCGCTCGTTGAGCGCGATCAGGTGACGGTCGTGGATGGCGAGGTGGCGTTCGTCTGCGGGCAGGTCGGCGTAGGCCTCCACCCAGGCCTCACCGTTGGGCAGGTCGCTCATCGGGCGGCCGTTCTCCGACCAGAAGTGGTAGAAGACCGCGGCGCCGCTGCCAGCCGCGTCGAGCACGCGCTGCGAGCTGGCCGACTCGCCGTCCTCGAGCACCGTGCCGAACAGCAGGTAGGCCTCGCGGTCGAAGCCGGACACCGGGTTGCCGCCGGCGATGAACACGCCGTCGGCCACCGCCTTCGCCGTGGCGATGCCCTTCGGTCCGGCGGCACCGAGGAGGAACGGCACCTCGATCGGGCGCGGCGCGCCGTAGCCCTCGGGGTGGATCATCTGCATCTTGCCGCCCTCCCACGAGACGATCTCGCCGCGCAGCAGCGCTCGCACCGTGGTCACGTAGGTGGCGACGTCGGCCCACTTCAACGGCTTCTGACCGAGGGTGAAGCGGCCGGTGAACCCGGTGCCGACGGCGACCGAGACGCGGTTCGGGCCGGCCAGTTCGACGAGGGTGGCGATCGCTGCTGCCGTGGCCATCGGGTGGCGCAGGCTGGGGATCAGCACGCCCGGCCCGAGCCCGATCGTGCTCGTGCGATCAGCAGCGCGAGCGAGCGTGACCCACACGTCGGGGTACAGCGCCGGCGAGTCGTACAGCCAGGCGCGCTGGTAGCCCAACTGCTCGGCGATGCGCACGTGCTCCGGTGTGGCCATGGACGTTGCGAACGCGCACGACATCTCCAACGTCATCCGACACTCCTGTCAACTCGATCCCCGAACGGACTGTAGACGGAGCGGCGTGGCCGGTCGCCCACGGTTCCGGGCGGGATCTTTGCCGGTTCCGAGAAGGATCCCGCCCGGAAGGGCCGCCGCCACGAGGGCTAGCGTCAGCTCCGTGTCGGGGAGTTCGAATGTCCGGACGTCGACGATGGTTGCGGTGGCGATGGCAGTGCTCGCCGTTGGCGCTTTGGTCGGCTGGTTGATCGTCGGCGGTGCGCTGATCGCCGACCTGCAGGTCGAACCGAGAGGTTCGATGAGCTACGGGGACTACCAGGGCATGCGCCAGATCTCACGGGCGGTCGGCGTTGTGGCTGGCGTTCTGCCGGTTGCTCTGCTCGGTGCCGGGCTCCGATCGATGCGCCGCCGACGTCGGCAGCGGGCGGCGCTGTAAGGAGCGGGGTTCGATCGGACCCGGCTCGACAGTCGTACGTGTGTTCGACTACGGTCACGCGGTGGCTGTTGCATCGCCCTCATCGTTGGCGTTGCGACCCGGCGCGCTCAGTGGGCTGGCGGCCCGCGAGCGCACGTTGCCGGTGCCTGCGGCGCTGGTCGACGTGGTGCCGCAGGGCGCCCTGCAACGCGGCTCGGTGGTGGCCTGCACGGGGCACGGGTCGATGTCGTTGGCCATGTCGCTGGCGGGCGCGGCGGCCAGTGAATCGGCGTGGGTCGGGGTGGCCGGGTTGCCCACGTTCGGGGCTCGCGCCGCTGACGAGCTCGGCATCTCGCTGGCCCGACTGGTGCTGGTGATCGAGCCGGCGGAACGCTTCTCGTCGCAGCAGTGGGGCGACATCCTCGCCGCGCTGATCGACGGCTTCGACCTCGTCGTGCTCGGCGGCGCCGCAGCCGCAGTGCGCGCCGGCACCGCGCGCACGTTGCAGGCTCGCGCCCAGTCGCGCGGCGCAGTGCTCGTGCTGGTCGGGCAGTCCGGTTCGTTCAGCGCCGACCTGCAACTGGCCGGCACCGCATCGCAGTGGGACGGTCTCGGCGACGGCCACGGCGTAGCCACGGCGCGGCGGATGGAGGTGGAGGTGCACGGCCGGCGCGTGCCTCGCCCGCGGCGCACCGAGGTGTGGCTGCCGAACACCGCCGGCGCGCTCGAGCCGGTCGAGTCATCGCCCGTGCTCGAGCTACCGACCGACCTGCGGCGAGCCGTGTGACGATGAGGGCGGTGCCGCGCCTCGGGGTGCTGTGGTGCCCGAACTGGCCGGTGGCCGCGGCCGGAGCAGCCGCCGACGAAGCGGTGGCGGTGCTGCACGCCAACCGCGTCATCGCCGTGTCGCGCGCAGCCGAAGCCGAGGGGATCGCCATCGGGTTGCGTCGACGCGAGGCACAAGCGCGTTGCCCTCACCTGCGCCTCGTCGCCCACGATCCCGCTCGCGAGTCGCGCCTGTTCGACACCGTGGTCGGTGCGGTGGGCGCGCTCGTCCCGCGGGTGGAGGTGTCCGAACCGGGGATGATCTCCTTCCTCTCCCGCGGCCCGTCGCGCTACTTCGGTGGCGACCAGGCGATGGGCGAGCGGTTGCTGGCGGAGGCCAACGCTGCGGTCGGTCCATCGCTCGGCGCCGTCGGCGGGTTCGGGCTCGGCGTTGCCGACGGCCGGTTCGCGGCATCCATCGCCGCCCGCGCCGCTGCCCGCCGCGACCATGGGCGCGGCACTGACGGCATGTCGTCGGTTTCGCGCCCAAGGGGGGCTGCGTGGGTGGTTGCGCCGGGGACCGCGGCGGAGTTCCTCGCACCGCTCAGCGTGCGGTTGCTCACGGAGGTGGGCGGGCTGCCCGACGATCTCGTCGGGTTGCTGCAGCGGCTGGGCATCCAACGTCTCGGCCAGCTCGCCGAGCTTCCCGCTGCCGATGTGCTGGCCCGCTTCGGCCACCCCGGCGTGTTCGCCCGCGCCATCGCCGGCGGAGGCGACGATCGTCCGCCGGACACCATCGAGCCGCCGCCCGGTCGGCGCGTCGAACGGCCCTTCGAGGAACCCGTCCAGCACGTCGACACGCTCGTCTTCGTCGCTCGCCAGCTCGTCGACGAACTGGTCGGCCAGCTGTCTGCCGACGGCACGGTGTGCACCCGGCTGGTGGTCACCGCCGAGACCGATCACGGCGAGACCAACGAACGGCTGTGGTACCGGCCGAGCGGTCTCTCGGCGGCGGCGATGGTCGAGCGCGTCCGCTGGCAGCTCGACGCGTGGGCCCAGCGCGAAGCGCTCACCGCCGGTGTGGCGCTGCTGCGGCTCGAGCCCGTGGAGGTGCGCCCCGACAACGGCATCCAGCTCGGCCTGTGGGGCGGCCGCACACAGGCCGATGAGTGGGCGGCGCGCGCTGTTGCCCGCTTGGCCACGCTGGCCGGCGAGCAGCAGGTGCTCGTGCCGGCGTGGCGCGGCGGCCGGCAACCGGCCGACGCCTACACGTGGGTGTCGGCGATCACCGCCGACCTCGCCGAACCGGGGGAGCGCCTGGCCCGTCCCGCCGGTCCGTGGCCGGGGATGCTGCCGACGCCGACACCCGCGGTGGTGCATCCGCAACCGCAGGAGATCACCGTCGTCGACGTCGATGGCGCGCCGGTGCGGGTGAACGGCCGCGGTCTGGTCAGTGCCGCGCCCGCAGTGGTTGGCGGCGAACCGGTGACCGCGTGGGCCGGCCCGTGGCCGTTGGAGGAGCGGTGGTGGGACGGCGCGCGCACCCGCCGTGCCGCCCGCTTCCAGCTGCACACCGCCTCGGGCCGTCTGCTGCTGGCCACCATCGAACGCCAACGCTGGTGGCTCGTCGCCGAGTACGCCTGAGCGCAGGACGCAGAGAAGTGCTCAGACGGTGAGGTTGGAGGAGCTGAGGGACCAGACGATGGCCGGGGGGTCGACTCTCGCGCAGCGTGGGCCGCCGCGATCATCGGAGAGATCCACGGTCGCGGTGAGCACGCCCTTGCCGTCGTCGGCCGCCTTCACGAGCGACGGCTCGATTCGGTCGAGCATCAACTTCGCCCGACGGAACATGTGGAACGAGCGGCCGGGGCCGACGTGGCCCCACGTGAGGTAGAGGAACCGCTCGCCGCGCTTGCCGTGCACTGCGGGGCCGGCGAAGTCGACAGCGCCCTCATGCGACTTCACCGTCACGTCGATGTCCCACCGCGCGCGATCTGCGTCGCCGGCGACCAATTGGAACGGGTCGGCGCGCACCTGGACGGCGACGTGCACGTTGGTCATCGACACGCCGTCGGAGACGAACGTGCGACCCGGCAGGTTGCGACCGATGATCCGAACGCGCATGGCGGCTACGTCGTCGGCACAGTGGCGTCGGGGTCGTCTTCGTTGACGCTGGGCTCGCGCTCGCGTGCCGAGTAGTCCTCCGGCTCGCGACCGTCCTGACCCCACACGAACACCTTGTCGTGGCGCTTGACGAGCGACGGGAAGTAGTCGGCGATGTGGTTGGGGATGCGGATGCACCCGTGCGACGCCGGCTTCACCGGCACCTTGTCGGCGCCGTGCACGGCGATGCCACCGTTGAAGTACACCGGGTTCCACATCCCGCCGAGCGGCCCCATCCGCTTGCCCGGGTAGCGCCAGCTGAACTCGAACACGCCACCGGGCGTGTACGACAGCGCGGTGACCGCCTTGGTGATCGGCTCGTCGAGTGACTGGCCGTTCTCGTCGACGTCGATGGTCACCGTCTCGTGCCACCGCTTCGGCTGCCCGTTGTCGTCGAGCTGACCCGACGAGATGTGCGTGATCAGGATCGCCTTGTCGTCCTTGAAGACGATCGCCGCCTGCTGTGGCAGGTAGATCTCCATGTGCGTCGTGCCGACGCCGGTCTCACGGCGCGGCTTGAACTCGAGGTCGTCCTGCATCAGCTGCCACATGTCGTCGGTGACGACACCTTTCAGCTCGTCGTAGCGCTTGCCCGTGGTCAGCGCCTCGAACGCCCACACCGCCTGGCGCGCCGACGTGTAGAAGCCGCCGTCGATCTTGCCCGGATCGAAGCCGAGCTCCTTCAACCGGGTCTGCACCATCACGATCTCGTTGCTGGCCATCCCCGGGTTGATGGTCTCGCTGAGGTGCGTCTTCGGAGTCGGCGGTTCAGTGACGACCACGGACGGCACGGTCTCGGCCACCGTGACCGGGCCCGGCAACGATCCGACGATCGGGGGATCGGTCGCCGAGGGCGGCGAAGACGACGCCGAACTGTCCTCCTTGCTGCCGCCGATCGCGGCGATCCCGGCGGCCCCGAGCACGGTGACGACGGCGATCGGACCGAGCCAGCGGCGCGACGGGTGGACGTGGTGACCCTGGTTGCTCCCGTGCGTCGAACCCGTCCGTTCGGACATCGGGTCGACTTTACTGTGGCTGCGTCAGCGGAACCTGGTCACACGGGGCGACGCGACGAGCGTCACTCCCGGTCGTGGTGGCACACGGCCTCGAGCATCACGCCGAACGGGTCGAGCCAGAACGTGGCGAAGTACGGCGGCGGGTACTCGGTGAACTCACGCGGCGCGTGCAGGACCTCGCCGCCGGCAGCCACCGCGTGCGCGTGCACCGCATGCACGGCCGATCGCGTCGGCACCATGAAGCCGAGGTGCTGGAGCCCGGTGTGGTGGCGCGAGAACGTCGACGACTCCAGCGACGGGTAGAAGAACAGGTACGTGCCGCGCTTGCCACCGGCGGGCATGTAGGCGATCTCGTCGTCGGCGACGAGGAACGGCTCGAAGCCGACCAACGGCATCAGCGCGTCGTAGTACGCCTTCGCCGCGACGAGGTCCGGAACGTTGATGCCGAGATGACCGAGCATCGGCTCAGCATCGCGGGCCGCAAACCGTCAGGCGGAGACGAGCTCGCGGCCACCGTTGTTGTTGTCGTCGGCTTCGTAGCGCAGCAGGTCGTTGCTCAACCGGAAGCCGATGCCGCGCACGGTGTGGATGAACCGCAGCTCCGGCGCCAGCGCCTGCAGCTTGCGTCGCAGGTTCGACAGGTGCACGTCGACCACGTGGGTGTCGCCGACCCAGTTCGGGCCCCACACCTCTTCGAGCAGCTGCACGCGTGCGCACACCTCGGCGGGGCGACGGCAGAGCTGTTCGAACAGGGCGAACTCGATGCGAGTCACCGGCACGTCCAGATCGTGAACGCGGATCTCCTTGCGACCGACGTCGACGGTCAGCGGACCGATGGCGATGATCGATGCCTGCAACGGATCCCAACGAGCGTGCAGCGTGCGCGGCCGGCGCAGCAACGCCTGGCAACGAGCCGACAGCTCCTCGGGGCTGACGGGCACGGAGACGACGTCGTCGGCTCCGGCTCGCAGGGCGCGGATGCGCATGTTCTCGGCATCGGGGGGTGCAATGCCGACCACGTACGCATCCGTCATCTCGCGGATGGTGTCGAACAGGTTGCCGCCTTCAGGGCTGGGCAACTCGAGGTCCACCATCACCACATCGGGGGAGAACGACTTCGCCAACGTGAGGGCGGCCGACTCCTCGGTCGTCGCGCTCACCGAGAACCCGCGAGCCCGCAGTGCCGTCGAGGCGACTCGGCGAAGCAGTGCGTCGCCCACCGCGAGGAGCACTCGTGGCGCAAGTTGTGCGTCGGGTTCCATGTGGTCTCGTTCGTTCCCGCTTGCTCGAATGGAAGTGTCAGTGCGATGGTCCGCTCCCGGCTCACCGACGCAATGGGTATCGGCAGCAGGTCCGCTCGGCTGTAGGCCGATTTGTGGAAATCGTCATGACGGGCGCGTTCCTCGACGTCCGAGGGGGTGCGGCCCCTACGATCCGTGGCCATGTCTGATCAGAACGTCACCGTCAGCGCCGCGGTTCGTGCGCAGGTCGCGGCTCGACGTCCTGTCGATGCTCGTGAGCGTTCGTCGATTGCTTCCTTCCTCGAGTCGTTCGATGCGTTGGAGCGTCCGTTCAGTGAACGTGCCGGCCCGGTTCACGTGACGGCCTCCGCGATCGTCGTTGCCGAAAACCCCGCCGCGGGTGAGTCCCGCGCGTCGCGCTTCGGTGTGGTGCTGCACGAGCACAAGCGGATGAAGAAGTGGCTGCAGCCGGGCGGTCACATCGACGAGGGCGAACTGCCGTGGGACGCGTCCGTGCGCGAGACGATCGAGGAGACCGGCCTGCCAGCGCCGCCGTTCACCGAGCCACCCGTGCTCGTGCACGTCGACGTGCACGCCGGGCCGCGCAAGCACACCCACCTCGATCTGCGGTACGTGATCGCCGTTCCTCCGGTGGAGCCGGCACCCCCGCCGGGTGAGAGCCAGAACGTGCGCTGGTTCTCCTGGCGCGCCGCGATCGACATCTCCGAGCCCGGTCTCGAGGGCATCCTGCGTGCACTCCAGCCGGGGCAGCCGGTGCTGCGCGAGGCGCGCTCGAGCGACGCATCCGGATGCGCCGCGGTGCACCTGCGTTCGCGTGCGTTCGCGCTGCCGGATCTGCCCGAGCTGCACGACGCGTCCGACATCCGGCGGTGGATGGGCGACGAGGTGATCGGCCACGCCGACGTGCACGTCGCCGACCTCGGCGGGATCATCGTCGGCCAACTCGCGCTGACGAGCGAGCGCGATGGCGGTTGGGTCGATCACCTCTACATCGATCCTGCATGGATCGGCCGCGGGCTCGGCGACAAGTTCATGGCCATCGCCAAGCAGCGCCAACCCGATGGGCTGCAGCTGTGGACGTTCCAGTCCAACGAGCCGGCGCAGCGCTTCTACGAGCGCCACGGCTTCATCGCCGTCGAGCGCACCGACGGCGCCGGCAACGAGGAGCGCGCCCCCGACGTCCGCTACCGCTGGACGCCGTGACAACATCCCGCTCGTGATCTCCCGACCGGACACGCTGCGCATCGTCCAGCTGAACATCGGATCGCTGATCGAACCGGAGTGGGATCGCCGTCGCCACGAGGTGATGGCCTGGATCGAACGGCTGGAACCCGACGTCATCTGCTTCCAAGAGGCGTGGGAGGACAGCGGGCACCCCAACTCGGTGGCGTGGCTCGTCGAGCAGCTGAACGATCGCTTCGGCATCGAGTGGCACTGGTGCTTCGGCGGCTTCTCACTGCCGCCGCAGCTCTACCCGGACCCGTCGCTGCTGTTCGGCTCGGCCATCGTCTCGCGCTGGCCGATCGACGAGCACGCGCTCCACCCGCTGCCCGTCGACGACCACCCGGATCCGTGGCGTCGACTGCAGATGGAGCTGCTGCACGCGCGGACTGCCGGCCTCGACGTCTTCTCCACGCACCTGGTGCCCGCGCCGGACCACGCCTACCACCGCGTCGTCCAGGTCGTCGCGCTCGACGAGATCGTGAAGGCGAACACGACGATCGAGACCATGCCGGAGCTGCGCGGGAAGCGCACGGGGATGCCGCCGATCGTGTGCGGCGACTTCAACGCCGAGCCGGACAGCGACGAGATGCGCTACCTCACGTCCCTCGCCGTGATCGGTGGCCGCAGCGTGTTCTACCAGGACGCGTGGCGCGTCGCCGGCGACGGCAGCGTCGGGCACACGCAGGACTGGCGTCGCAACCCGCTGGCCGATTCGATGAACGTGCATCGCAAGCGCATCGACTACGTGCTCGTCGGCGATCCGTTCCTCCGCATGGACAACGCCGGGCGCGTCGAGCACGCGGCGATCGCCTTCGACGAGCCGCTCACCGGCATCCTCGCCAGCGATCACTTCGGGCTCGCGGTGGACGTCCACTGGCCGACACGTCCCAACCCGTGAGCGTTTGATCGCTGATCCACCGTGGTGGTGGGCCAGCGATCAAACGCATCCGGGCGGGTGGGGTCAGGTGCGGTACTTGTCGGCGGGGACGCTGAGGCTGAACTTCGTGCCTTGATCGTCGACGCAATCAGCGGCCCAGCCGGAGTCGTAGTTCACCGGCTCGTCGGACGTGCCGCCGAGCTCGCGCACCTTGGCGACGGCGACGTGGATGTCGTCGACCGTGAACCACAGCTGCGTGTCGCTGCGCTCCGACGCCGGGCGAACACCGCCGGGCGGGGCGGAGATGTTCGACACGTGACCCGCCGTCGGATCCTCGAACTGCCAGCCGAGCACGGCACCGAAGAACGCCTGCGCCCTGGCCAGATCCGGCACCGGGATCGTGAAGTAGTACAGGTCGCCGTGGTCGTAGTGCTTCAGCTGATGATCGGCCGGGGCCGCGTCGGGAGCGCCGGCGGTGACCACCTCGAAGCCCTCCGCCTTGGCGGCGTCTGAGTACTCGTCGACCGACATCACCTTCGACACCGCACTGAACGACCACTGATGCCCGAACGGGTCACTGACGGTGGCTCGACGGTTGCCATGGAACTGATCGGCCGGAGGGCGCAGACCGGTGGCGCCGAACGACAGGGCGCGGTCGTAGGCCGCATCGACGTCGGCGACATCGTCCACCTCGATCGTGAACGAGCACGTCGGACCGCCACGCGTCTCGGGCCCGACCACGTCGTACTCCGGGTACTCGTCGGCGAGGGCGATCTTGCTCGTGCCGATGCGGATCTCGGCGTGACCGATGCGACCGTCGTCGCCGACGATGCGGTGCTCCTCGACGGCGCCGAACGCGTCGGCGTAGAACTGCAGCGCGGTGGCGCAGTTGCGCAGGCTCAGGTAGGGGACGACGTTCATGGCACGGATCTCCGGAACAGCTGGCGGGGTGGGGGTTGCAGCGAGCTCGGCTTCGAGGCGGGCGCGCAGGTCGGTGGTGAACGACGCACGCGGCGGGACCGGCGCGTCGTCGATGCGAAGGGCCTCGAACGGATCGCTCATCGGGCACCTCCATGTCTGTTGTTGTCGGCTTCCTGGACGAGCGTGTCGTGCACGGCTCGGAAGGCGGTCTTGGCGCGCATCAGCAACGACTCGGTGGCGTGCACCGATCGGTCGAGTGCGTCGGCCACCTCGGGCACGTTCATCCCGTCGAGGTAGCGAAGGGTGAGCACGGCACGGTGCTGCGGCATCAACATCGACAGCACCTCCCGTGTGCGTTCGACCTCCAACGGTCCCTCGTCCGGCGCGTGCTCGGTGGTGGCGTTGTCATCCCACAGCTCGGCAAGCGCCTCGCGTTGCCGGCCGGTGCGACGCCAGTGGTCGACCAGCTTGTGGCGAGCGGTGCCGATCAACCAACCGACGTCGAGGTCGGCCGGTGGGCGGCGCTGCGTTGCGGCAACGGCGGCGAGGAAGGTCTCGGCGGTGAGGTCCTCGGCGACGGCCGTGCTCTCGCACCGGCGCGACAGGTAGCCGAAGACCTGCGGCAGCGCCAGGTCGTACAGCTCCAGGAAGGCGGTGGGCGAGCTCACTGCTCACTCCATCGTTCGGCAACGGTCATCTCCGTCGCAGCATCCCAGAATTCTTGGCGGTGAATGACGAACCGGGTGTTCGTGCTGGGGGCGGGAGACCAGCGCGAACACCCGGTTCGGTTGTCGTCGGGCCGGAGAGGGCCAGGGAGGATGGCGTCGCTCTCGGCCCGTCGAGCTCAGCCGGCGAGCAGCTGCTCGACCAGGGCGTGGACCTGGTCGACGGAGATGGCGAAGCCGATGTTCGCCGCGTTGACGCTGCTGCTGCTGGCGGCGACTGCGGTGTTGATGCCGATGACCTCGCCGTCAGCGTTGAGCAGCGGGCCACCGGAGTTGCCGGAGCTGATCGCCGCGTCGGTCTGCACGAGCCCGGACAACGTGCCCGATTCGTCCTCGATCGAACGGTCGAGTGCGGAGACGATGCCCTGCGTGACGGTGAGCCCGCCTTCGAGCGCCAGTGCGTTGCCGATGGCGACGACCTGATCGCCGACCTGCACGGCCGATGACGAGCCGAACGTGGCCGGCACGAGCCCGGTGGTGTCGTCGACCTGCAGGACGGCGATGTCGTGCTCGGTGTCGGTGGCGACGACGGTGGCTTTTCGTGCCGTCGTCTCGCCGGCCAGCGTGACGGTGACCGAGGTGGCGTCGGCGACGACGTGGGCGTTGGTGACGATGTGGCCCTGGTCGTCGTACACCACGCCCGTGCCGGCGGCCGTGCCGGTCTGGGTGAACGGGCCCTGGCGCTGCTGGATCGTGGTGTCGATGGAGACCACCGAGCCCTGCACCGCGCTGACGACGTCGGCCACGCTGAGGTTCTGGCCGGAGAAGGCAACGCTCTCGGCCTGCACACCCGTCGACGAGGTGGAACCGGCGCTGCTGCTGCTGGCGGCGAACCACCCGCCACCCGCACCGGCCACGAGCGAGAGGGCGGCGACGCCCAGGGGGAGGAGGGCCCGTCGGTGCCGCCGTCGCGTGGACGTTCGGCTGGTCACTGTGGAGTGCGTCGCCGGCTCGTCACCGCTGGTGTGTGGAGACCAGTGCGGTTCGAACGGCGGCACCGACGGGAGATCGTGGTGGGAGGGGGGTTCCCACATCGCCGCCGGTTCGCCGAACCACAGCGGGGGAGCAGTGCGGTTCGGCGTCGCCGGCGGCGTGCGGGAGATCTGTGGGTCGATGTTCTGTGGGTCGACGGGCGGCTCACTCGGTTGGTTGTCCGGTTCGTTTGCCATGAGTTGATCGTGCGCCCCTCCCCTCCACACCCCGTCCGCGCTTCCTGGGAGTTCGATGGGAAGCACGGGCTGGTGTGGAGGGTCGGGTGGAGGCTTCGGCGTCCACCCGGGTGCGCGCCAAACCCTCCACAGCCAGCGTGTGGAGGGTCTCAGGCCCACCCGGGTGCGCGCCGAACCCTCCACTTCAGGAGCGCGTCAGGCGTCGGTGGCGAGGTGGGACCACAGGCACATGTCGTGCCAGCCGTCGGCGTGGCGCAACGCGCTGCGCCGGATGCCCTCCTCGACGAAGCCGGCACGCTGGGCGACGCGCCGTGAGGGCTCGTTGCGCGTGGAGTGCTGGAGCTCGATGCGATGCACGCCGACCTCGTGCGCCCAGGCCGTGATGGCGATGGCGGCGCGTGATGCGATCCCGCGTCCCCGGCCGGCCGGCAGGAGCCAGTAGCCGATCTCGGCGTTTCCCTCTCCCAACCGGAGGTGGAGGCCGACTCGGCCGAGCACGTCATCGCTGCGGTCGGTGATCGCCCAACTCGGCGACGTCTCGGCTCGCCATGCGGCATGCGTGCCGTCGATCCACGTCGTGGCCTCGGCGACCGTGTCGCAGCGGCGTTGGTGCCAGTGCTGGATGTCCGCCGTCGAGAAGGCCTCGATCACGGCGGGGGCGTCCGCAGCCCGGAACGGCCGCAGGATCAGGTCGGCGTCGACGTCGACCTCGGGCTGTCGCCGCCGGCGAGCGTGCCGGCGACGACGATCGGCTGGTCCATCCGGGTCACTCGGCCACTCTGCCATCCTCTCGGGCTCGCTGCCTGAGGAGCTCGGTGGGAACGCGTCGAGTGGAGGCTTCGGCGTCCACCCGGGTGCGCGCCGAACCCTCCACAGCCAGCGTGTGGAGGGTTACAGGCCCGCCCGGGTGCGCGCCAAACCCTCCACTGCGGCGTCGGCACGCGTGTCCCCTTGCGATCGAACGTGCGTTCGTCTACGTTCGATCGATGGGCTTCAACAACCCCGACATGCCCTGGAAAGAGGTCGAACGGCTCCTCTCCGGATCGACGCCTGGACCGACCAACAGCACTGCTGAGCAGGATGTTCGCGGTCGAAACGGGCGCGCCCCGGGGTCGCCGTCGTGGAACGCCGGTGGCGACGGGCCGGCCTGGAGCCGCAAGCGCCAGCCCTTCGAGCCGAGCGAACCCGACGCCACCAAGCCGCTGCTGCGCCCCGGCCCGACCACCCCGTACGCCGAGCTGCACTGCCACAGCAACTTCTCCTTCCTCGACGGGGCATCGCACCCCGAGCAGCTGGCCGAGGAGGCCCACCGCCTCGGGCTGGAGGCGCTGGCGATCACCGATCACGATGGCCTTTACGGCATCGTCCGCTTCGCCGAGGCCGCCCGCGCCATCGGCCTGCCCACCGTGTTCGGCGCCGAGATCACGTTGACGGCCGGCGGGGGCGCGGGCCGGATGGCTCGCAGCGAAGAGAACACGCAGCGCCAGCAGCGGGTGACGACACCGACGGAGCTGCACCTGCCCGACCCGCACGGCAAGCACCTCTTGGTGCTGGCCGACGGGCCCGACGGCTACGCCCGGTTGGCGCGCACGCTGAGCCTCGGGCACCTCGCCGGCGAGAAGGGCGCGCCGCAGTTCACGCTGGCCGATGCGTCGCACACGTTGGCCGGCCACGCCTGGGTGCTCACCGGTTGTCGCAAGGGCTCGGTGCCCGCCGCGCTCGTCGAGCACGGTCCATCGGCCGCGGCGCGGGAGCTGCGCGCGCTGATGGAGGCCTTCGGTCGCGACCGTGTGCTGGTCGAGCTGTGGGATCACGGCGACCCGATGGACTCGGTGCGCAACGACGCGCTCGCCGAGCTCGCGGCGCGTCACGACGTGGCGTGCGTGGCCACCAACAACGTGCACTACGCCACGCCGTCGCAACGCAAGCTGGCCACCGCGGTCGCCGCGGTGCGCGCCCGGCGCAGCCTCGACGAGCTGGATCCGTGGCTGCCCGCTTCCGCCGGCGCGCACCTGCGCAGCGGGGCCGAACAAGCTCGCCGCTTCCTGCGCTACCCCGGCGTGGTCGAGCTCGCCGCCGAGATCGGTCGCGCTGCTGCGTTCGACCTCTCGCTCGTCGCCCCGCACCTGCCGCCGTTCCCGTGTCCTGACGGCCTGTCGGAGATGCAGTTCCTGCGGCGCATCGTCGAGGCCGGCGCCCGTCACCGCTACGGCGAGCGGCCGGCGCCGCACGAAGACCTCTCGTTGCGGGCCCGCGCCTGGCACACCATCGACCACGAGCTCGAGGTGATCGAGGGCCTCGGCTTCGCCGGCTACTTCCTCGTCGTGTGGGACCTCGTCGAGTTCTGCAACCGCGCCAACATCTTCTGCCAGGGGCGAGGCAGCGCGGCCAACAGCGCGGTCTGCTACGCCCTCGGCGTCACCAAGGCGGATGCCGTGTCGCTCGGTCTGCTGTTCGAGCGCTTCCTGTCGCCCGAGCGCGACGGCCCGCCGGACATCGACATCGACATCGAGAGCGACCGCCGCGAGGAGGTCATCCAGTACGTCTACGGGCGCTACGGCCGCCATCACACCGCGCAGGTCGCCAACGTGATCACCTACCGCTCGCGCTCGGCGGTGCGCGACATGGCTCGCGCCCTCGGCTTCGCCCCCGGCCAGCAGGACGCGTGGAGCAAGCAGATGGACGCATGGGGCAACGTCGCCGCCACCGAGCGGCAGGGCGACCACGACATCCCGGCGTCGGTGATGGAGTTGGCCGCCGAGATCGAGGACGCGCCGCGCCACCTCGGCATCCACTCCGGTGGGATGGTCATCTGCGACCGTCCGGTGATCGAGGTCTGCCCGGTGGAGTGGGCGCGGATGGACCAGCGCAGCGTGCTGCAGTGGGACAAGGACGACTGCGCCGCAGTCGGGCTGGTCAAGTTCGACCTGCTCGGCCTCGGCATGCTCAGCGCGCTGCACTACGCCGTCGATCTCATCCGCGAGCACCGCGGCTACGAGGTCGACCTGGCCACCATCCCGCAGGAGGACGACGTCTACGCCATGCTCTGCCGGGCGGACACGGTGGGCGTGTTCCAGATCGAGAGCCGGGCGCAGATGGCCACGCTGCCGCGGTTGAAGCCGCGGCGGTTCTACGACCTCGTCGTCGAGGTCGCGCTGATCCGCCCCGGGCCCATCCAGGGCGGGTCGGTGCACCCGTACATCCGCCGCCGCAACGGGCAGGAGCCGATCACCTACCTGCACCCGCTGCTGGAGAACAGCCTCGGCAAAACGCTCGGCGTGCCGCTGTTCCAGGAGCAGCTGATGCAGATGGCGATCGACGTCGCCGGGTTCACGCCGAGCGAGGCCGATCAGCTGCGCCAGGCGATGGGATCCAAGCGCAGCAAGGCGCGGATGGAGCGGCTGAAGGTCCGCCTCTACGAGGGCATGGCCGAGCGCGGCATCCACGGCGAGGTGGCCGACGAGATCTTCATGAAGATGGCCGCCTTCGCCAACTACGGCTTCCCGGAATCGCACAGCGTCTCGTTCTCGTACCTCGTCTACTCGTCGTCGTGGATCAAGTTCCACGAGCCGGCGGCGTTCTGCGCGGCGCTGCTGAACGCGCAGCCGATGGGCTTCTGGAGCCCGCACACGTTGGTGCAGGACGCTCGCCGTCACGGCGTGGAGGTGCACACGCCCGACCTCAACGCCTCGCTCGCCGGCGCCACGCTCGAGCCGTGCGCGGGCAGCGTCGGTGACGTGGCCGTGCGGTTGGGCATCGGGTCGGTGCGCGGCATCGGCACCGACCTCGCGGCCGAGATCGAAGCCGGTCGGCCGTACGCGTCGCTGGAGGACCTCGTGCGCGGCGTGCCCTCGTTGCAATTGCAACAGCTGGAGGCGATGGCAACTGCGGGGTTGTTCGAGCAGTGCTTCGGCATGGAGCGTCGTGAAGCGTTGTGGGCGGTCGGCGCGGCGGTGCAGTCGCGGCCCGATCGGTTGCCCGGCACGGCGACGGGGGAGCGCGCCCCGCAGCTGCCGGGGATGGATCTCATCGAGACCGCGGTCGCCGACCTGTGGGCCACCGGCGTCGCACCCACCGGTCACCCGACGCAGTTCCTGCGCGCCGAGCTCTCCCGTCGCGGGGTCACCACCTGCCTCGATCTGTGGGAGCGCCCGCCGGGGTGCCGGATCACGGTGGCAGGCACGGTCACCCATCGCCAGCGGCCGATGACCGCGCAGGGCACCACGTTCATCAGCCTCGAGGACGAGACCGGGCTGATGAACGTCGTCGTCTCCAAGGGGTGTTGGGCGCGACATCGGCGCATCGCCCGCGACGCGCCGGCGCTGCTCGTGCGCGGCCGCATGGAGCGCAGCGAAGGCGTCATCAACATCATCGCCGAGGAGCTCACCCCGCTCCCCGTCCCCGCCAGCAACGCCAGCCGCGACTTCCGCTGACCACGGCCGGGTGCCAGCGATCGAACTCATCGGTACCCTGCCGCCACGGCACGCGCCGCTCGTCGCTCGTCGACCTCGACTGTCCGCAGACTTGTTGGAGGTTGGACATGGGCGCCACCGGCACACGCGATCCGTTCCGCGACCACATCACCCCCGATGGCGACATCGGGCCCGAGTGCACGCACTGGTGTGCGCCACTGCACATGGTGACGAAGGCGCTCGACGGCGCCGACTTCGCCAAGCACTTCAACCCGAACGACTTCATGGTGATGGCGGCGCTGAAGCGCCGCGGCAAGCCGCTGCTGTACCTGTACAAGCACTCATACACCCGTCGCTACCTGAACATCGATGCTGCGGGTGGCGTCTGGAAGTACTGCGCGCCGAAGGACCTCACGAGCGATTCGCGTGGGCGCTACGTCCGACTTCGTGATCTGCGGACGGCCATCATGCGGCTGGAGCTGTGGTTGCTGCCTCGCATGGATCCGCGTCGGTTCGGCGGGCCGGACCCCGTGGACTGGGGCAACGGGGATGACTGGGACGACGTCCCGTGGGCGGCTGCCGACACCTACGATTGGTCGACCTGGGACGATGTGCAGCAGTAGTATGGGTACCCATATGAAGACCACGGTGGAGATCGCCGACCCGTTGTTCGACGAGGTCAAGGCCGCAGCGCGAGCTCGCAACACGACCGTGCGCGCCCTGATCGAAGAGGGGTTGCGGCGCGTGCTGGCGGATCCGGCCGGCGAGCGGTACGAGTTGCCTGACCTCAGCTACGGCAGTGAAGGCCCGACCGAGCTGTGGAGCTCGTCGACGTGGGAGCAGAAGCTCGAGCTCATCTACGAGGGGCGCGTGTGATCGCCGTCGACACCAACGTGCTCGTCAACGCGCATCGACTCCGAGCGCCGTTCCACGCGGCCGGCGCCGCTGCGCTGCGCGAGCTCGCCGAAGGCGGCGCGATGTGGGCGATCCCCTGGCCGTGCGTGCACGAGTTCATCGGGGTCGTCACCAGAGCGTCCCTGTGGCCCGATCCCACTCCGGTCGCTCGGGCGGTCGCGCAGGTCCGCGCCTGGGTGGGATCGCCGACGGCGCGACTGATCGGGGAGCACGACCACCACCTCGACACGCTGGCCGATCTGCTCGACCGCGGACAGATCACGGGAGCGAAGGTGCACGACGCTCGCGTGGCGGCGATCTGTCTCGACCACGGTGTGCGGGAATTGCTCACCGCAGATCGCGACTTCAGTCGCTTCCCGCAGCTGCGAACGCGCAACCCGCTCATCGCCTGACCTGGCTCAGTCAGGCAGCACAGGTTGCGTGTGGCGCAACTCCTGATGCCTGAGCGAGCGGGTTCGTAGGCTCGTCGCATGCGAGCGTTTCGATTCGGGTACCAGGCGCGTGGTGGCACGGCCGACGAGCTGCGGGCGCAGGCCCGAGCCGCCGAAGCGGCCGGGTTCCACGTCATCAGCACCTTCGATCACGTCGGCAGCAACTGGGGCCCGACGCTGCCGCTGCTGGCGATGGCCGAGGCGACCACCACCTTGCGGGTGTGCCCGATGGTGATCAACAACGACTTCCACCACCCGGCGCACCTCGCCGCCGAGTACGCAGTGCTCGATCACCTCACCGGCGGACGGGTGGAGCTGGGCATCGGCGCCGGTCATTCGTTCACCGAGTACGCCGCGATCGGCCAGCAGTTCGATCCGCCGGCGGTTCGCAAGCAGCGCATGGCCGAGTCGGTGGAGATCCTGCGCCGCCTGCTCGACGGCGAGACGGTCACCTTCCACGGCGACCACTACACGCTCACCGAAGTGACGGTCATGCGTGCCCTGCAGCCGCGGCTGCCCATCCTCGTCGGCGTCAACGGCAAGGCCGCGCTCACCCACGCCGCGCAGCACGCCGACGTCATCGGGTTGATGATGCTCGGCAAGACGCTGGAGGACGGGCAGCGCCACGAGGTGCGCTGGCAGGCCGACCGCCTCGACGCGACCATCGCCTTCATCGACGGAGCGGCCGGGGCCCGGCGTGGGGACATCGAGCTCAACGCCCTCGTCCAGGTGGTCGCCGTCACCGACGATCGTGAGACCGCGCTGGCCGGCGTGTGTGACGGCGTCTCGACGCTGTCCCTCGAGGACGCCCGCACGACGCCGTTCATCGCCGCCGGCACGGTCGACGAGATCGCCGGCCACCTGCGCGCCTGCCGCGATCGATGGGGCATCTCCTACTTCACGGTGCGCGACATCGACGCGTTCGCGCCCGTCATCGCTGCGCTCGGCGACGACGTCGCGCCGCGTTGACGGGAACCGCGGGCCGAGGCCGCGGCGTCGAAGCTGGGATGCGCCGCTTGCTGATCACCTCGTTCGCTGTCGCCTTGGGCGCGATCTCCGTTGCCGGTTGCTCCGACGACGGCGACGCCGGGCCGGCCACGTTCAAGCCTGCCAGCGTGTCCGTGCCGTCGGGTGACGTGGCGATCAAGGAAGCCTTCGACGGGTTCCAGTACTACGGGGCCTGCGGCAACGAGACCGTCCTGGTCGGCGAGACGACCTTCTACCCGTTGCTGCCCGACGAGCTCGCCCGGCTCGACGAGTCGCGGTACGCCAGTGAGGCTCCGCCCACGACCGGCGCCAAGTCCGGCCTGGCGGCCAGGGTGGTCCCGCCCGGCCCCGGTGACGACGTCGGCACGATGCTGGTCTTCGAGGACGGCATCGCCCGCTTCGAGTCCGAGAGCGGTCGGGTCCGGTGGCTCACCGATCAGGAGCACACGTACAACTGGGAGTGCTAGCCCGGTTCAGCCGACGGTTCAGCGGGTGTGCCGGCGGCCTGCGCTCGCCGAAGCGGCGACGAGCCCGAGGCCGATGAACATCGTGCCGGCGACGTAGCGCTGCACGAACGGCATCGCCCGGCCGCGCACCAGCAGGGTCCGCAGGGAACTGGCGAGGAGCGAGTAGCCGCCGTCGGTGATGCACCCCACGCCGACGAACACCAGCCCGAGCACCAGCGTCTGCAGCTCGGCGTTGCCTTGGTCGGGGTGGATGAACTGGGGCATGAACGACAAGAAGAACAGTGCCACCTTCGGGTTGAGCACGTTGACGACGATGCCCTGCCGGAAGGCTCGCTTCGGAGTGACGCCGGGGCGGTCGGCGTCGATGATCGCCGGCGAGCGCAGCAGCGTGCGCACGCCGATGTACACGAGGTACCCGGCCCCGAGCCACTTCACCGCGTTGAACGCGGTGGCCGACGTGGCCAGCACCGCGGAGAGCCCGACCGATGCGGCCAGCACGTGCACCAGGCTGCCGAGCTCGATGCCGGCCACGGCCGCCAACCCGACGCGACGTCCGTCGCTGACGCTGCGGTTGATGATGTACAGGACGGCCGGCCCGGGGATCAGCATGATCAGCACCGAGGCGATGGCGAACGCACCGATGGTGGAAGGCGAAGGCACGGCGAGACGTTAGCGGCGCCGTCGTGTGCCGATCCTGGTGCTACGGGGTCAGCGTGGGGAGGAGGTCCTCGAGGCGGTTGAACGAGATCTGCATGCCACCTTCCATGCCCGAGTCGACGTGGCCGTCGCGGTGCTCCTTCGAGCTGTGCTGCACGAGGGTGGTCAGGGTGGTCACGCCGTCGACCTCGGTGAGGGTGACCACGTTGACGGCTTCACCGTCGGGGAAGCCTTCGAAGACCTCGGTGGAGACGAGACGGTGGGGTGCTTCGATCTCGCGGTACACGCCGTGGAAGCCGACCTCCATGTCGCCTTCGCGCACGACGTAGCGCCAGCTGCCACCGACGCGCAGGTCGATGTCGCACACCTCCCACACGGCGGTCTCGAAGCCCCACCAGCGCTTGACGTGCTCGGGCGTGGTGAAGGCGCGAAAGACGAGCTCGGCAGGAGCGTCGAAGCTGCGCGTGATCAGGATCTCGGTATCGGACGGCAAGGTGACGGTGGCGGTGCCATGACGACGGCCGGCGGTGTTCGTGGTGTTCATGTCGTTGGGTCCTTCGGTGTCGCAGAGGTGGATGGTGCTGGGGTGGATGGTTCAGGGGAGTGCTGCAGCTCGACGAGGAGGTCGTCGAGGCGGTCGAAGCGCTCGTTCCAGGTGCGCTCGAAGTTGCGCACCCAGTCGTGGATCGGCTTCAGCGCTGGACCGTTGACGCGGTACCAGCGACGCTTGCCATCGGCGCGCACGATCACGAGGCCGACGGTGCGCAGCACGCCGAGGTGCTTGGACACCTGCGGCTGGGTGAGCCCTGATCGGTGGACGAGCTCGCCGACCGTAGCCTCCCCGGCCCCGAGGGCGTCGAGGAGGTCGCGGCGGCTCGCCTCGGCGACGGCGTTGAACGCATCCGATGTCGTTGCCGTGCGAGCCATGGCGACATCATATTCCGATAACGGAATATGTCAACCGCTCGTCAGATGTTGACGTCGATCGGTTCCGGCGGCGGCCCATCTCGCAGGACGTCGGTAAGGAGCCGAGGCAGCTCACCGGGGACGAACGTCGTGATCGTGGCCTGGACCTCAGCGAGGGTCCACCAGCGGATCTCGAACATGTGCTCGTCGTTGAGCTGCGCCCACGTCATCGCCGGAGCCGGATCGAACGCGGGAGCGCGGACCACGTGGATGCGCTCGCGCTGGCCGTCCCACTTGCCGTCGATGAACGGGATGATGTGCAGCCGGTTCCAGATGTGCGGCCCGATGTCGGGGTCGTGGAGACCGGCCTCCTCGGCGAGCTCGCGGCGCAGCGCCGTCGCCGCGTCCTCGCCGGGTTCGATGCCGCCACCGGGCAACGCCCAGCGGGTGCCCTGCGGGAACTCGAAGCGCACGAGCAGCACCCGGTCGTCGGGGTCGAGCACGAGTGCGCGCACCGCTTCGCGAATGCGCAGACCGGCGGTCTCGCTCACCTCAGTCCTTCGGGGTCTCGTTGAGTCCGTCGTTGAAGGCGCGGTACATCTCGTAGACCGACTTGCACTTCTCGCAGACGGGAAGCTGCTTCGGGTCGCGCGACGGCACCCAGACGTGACCGCACAGGGCCTCCAACGGCGTGCCGTAGATGCGTGCCTCGAGGACCTTGGCCGCCGCGCTCTCACCCGGCTTGGTCTTGACGATGTGCGCCGCTGCCGGCTCGCCGGTCTCGGTGACCTCGTCGGTCTCGGGGATCGTCGTGACCGGCATGGTCGTCAGTTCGCTCACGTGTTCCAGTCAATCACGCTCGGCCGGTAGCGTGCCGGGCGTGCCCCGCTACGAGTTCCGTTGCAAGACCTGTGACGACACCTTCGAGGTGCGTCGCTCGATGAGCGAGGCCGGTCTGCCGGCCCCGTGCCCGGCCGGCCACGAGGACACGGTCAAGCTGCTGTCGATGTTCGCCAGCGTCGGGGCGTCCGCCGGTGGGGCTCCCGCGCCGTCATCGATGCCGTCCGGTGGTGGCTGCGGCTCCGGCTGCGGCTGCGCCCACTGACTCGTCAGCGCAGGGTCGCCAGCTCGGCTCCCAGGTTGGCGCGAGCTCGACGTTCTCGCTTCGCTCGCATCGTCGCGGTCGCGTAGATCGAGTCGCGGTCGAGGAACGACTGCAGCACGGCGGCGCGGCCGACCCGCCATCCCGCATCGTCGACGTGTGCGTACTCGGCGCGCACCCCGCTGACGTATGCCGCGTATGCCGACGGTTCCGACCCGAGGACGGCGAGGTCGGCGTCGAGCAGCACGGCGGTGACACCCGACGCAGCGGTGTGGCCGGCGGTCGCCTCGATCATCTCGACGACGCACCCGAGCCGCGCCGTCGCCCAGCCGAGGTCGGCGAGGTGGTGCGCGGCGACGACCGCACTGTCCGGCTCGTTGGTCGTCGACCGCGGGTCGTAGACGATGTCGTGGAACAGCGCCGCGGCGCGGACGGCCGCGAGGTCGGTCACCGGCTCGATGCGGGCGAGCTCGTCCACGTGACGCACCACCCACATCACGTGCGTGACGGTGTGGTACCGGCGGTGGGGCTCGCTGTGGCGGGCGATGAGCACGTCGGCGGTGGCGTCGTGACCCGGCCCGGCGACGCGATGCCAGGCGCGCACCACTTCGACGGTCGGCTCGGTCATCGAGGTGGAGGCTATTGCGGATGGCATGCTGCACGGGATGGCCGTGCTGATCGATCGACCGCTGTGGTGGTTCCGCGGTCGGCGGTGGTCGCACCTGGTGAGTGACGTCAGCCTGGACGAGCTGCACGCCTTCGCCGATGCCGCCGGCATCCCGCGCCGTGGCTTCCAGGGCGATCACTACGACGTGCCCGAGGACTACTACGACGAGCTGGTGGAGGCAGGCGCGCAGCCGACCGAGAGTCGTGAGCTGCTGCGCCGGTTGCGCGCCGCCGGCCTCCGGCTGAGCCCGACCGAGCGGCGGGCCCGGAAGTAGCCGGGTCGCCAGCACGGTCACCACCGTGATGGCTCGGGCGTCAGCAGGCGAACGCTGTCGATGCCGGATTCGCCGAGCACGAACCAGTCGATCAGCTCGATGCCGTGGACGTCGGCGATGTCGTTGAGCTCCCACCATCGCTCGACGTCGCCGGACAGGAGCCCGCCGATCGGCCGGACCGACGCCAGCACCAGCCGGCCGAGCGGCGGCACTCGTTCGCCGACGGCAGCCAGGCACTCGGCGACGGCGAACACGCAGTCGGGGTCGCCGGCGTCCTTGACCACGAGGATGTGGTTGCCGCGACCGCCGTCGTCGAGCAGGAAGCCGATGATCTCCGGCTCGAGCGGGTGGTGCACGACGGCGTCGATGAGGTCCATCGCTTGCGCCGCGTTGCGGATGGGGGCGGGTCGGCCGGGGCGATGCGACGAGGTGATGTTGGGCATGGCGGCTTCCAGGGTTCGGTGCTGCTGAGTCGGGGGAAGCCGTGCGGGTGACGGTACGCCGAGGGTGTGACGAGGTCGGCCGGTGCTGCCTACAGTCGGGGCATGGCCAAGGCTCCGGACGTCACGATCTTCCACAACCCGAACTGCAACTCGTCGGTCAACGCGGTGCGCATCGCCGAGGAGCTCGGAGCGGACGCGAACATCGTCCTCTACCTGAAGACGCCGCCGTCGGCGGAGGAGCTGCGGGGCATCATCGCCAAGCTGGAAGACCCGGTCACCGACCTCGTCCGCCGCGACGCCACGTGGCAGAAGCTCGGGCTCACCGACGCCGATGCGGCGACCGAGGACCAGGTGGTCGACCTGCTCGTCAAGCACAAGCAGCTCCTCCAGCGGCCGCTGCTGGTGACCAAGAAGAAGGCGATCATCGGCCGCCCGAAGGAGCGGGTGCGCGAGCTGCTGGGGTAGGTCAGCGGCGGCGGCGACGGCGGGTGCGGCCGCCGATGGCCTGCAGCGCCAGGAGCAGCAGGATGGCGCCGAGCGCGGCGACGAGCACGCTGCGGATGCTGAACTCGTTGATCCCGTCGCGGCCGCTCCACTGCATCAGCGCCCCGCCGATCAGCGCGCCGAGCACACCGACGGCGACCGTGTAGAGGCAACCGGTCTTGTCGTCCTTGACGATCCAACGCGCCAGCAACCCGGCGAGCAGGCCGACGACGATCCACGCGAGCAGGTTCACGCCGCGCATGGTATTCGACTGCGAGCAGAGCGGGGTCGGGGCCTAGAGTCCGGCCACGTGGGGGAGCAGCGCATCAGTGGTTGGCCACTGCTGCGCAGCGTGCTCAAGGCGCAGCGCAAGGGCCTGATCGGCGGGGTCGTCGTCGGCCTGCTGTGGAGCGCCGGCAAGGTGACCGTGCCGCGCCTCACCCGCACCGCCATCGACCGAGGCATCCTCGGCCACGGCTCGCTGTGGTTCTGGGGTGGCCTGATCGCCATCGCCGCGTTGATCGCCGGCGTGTTCTCCGGGTGGCGCAGGTGGCTGGCGTTCCGCGAGAGCCGGCTGACCGAGACCCGCCTGCGCGAGGACATCTTCGCCCAGGTGCAGCGCCTGCACGTCGGCTACCACGACCACACCCAGACCGGCCAGCTGATGAGCCGCGCATCGAGCGACCTGATGCAGATCCAGGGGTTCGTGGTGATGATCCCGATCACCGCGTCGAACCTGGCGATGGTGCTGGCCGTGATCGTCGTGCTGATGACCTCGCAGCCGCTGCTGGCGATCGTCGCGCTCGCCCCGTTGCCACTGGTCAACTTCCTCGCCCAACGCTTCTCGCACAGCATCCACCCGGCGGTGCTCGCCGTGCAGGCGGAACAGGCGCAACTGGCGACCGTGGTCGAGGAGTCGGTCACCGGCATCCGCGTGATCAAGGGCTTCGGTGCCGAGGCGGTGCAGGAAGCCAAGTTGCGCGTCGAGGCCGACGACATCCGAACCGTGTCGCTGGAGGCGGCACGCATCCGCAGCTCGTTCCTGCCGGCACTCGACCTGCTGCCCAACCTCGGGTTGATCGCCGTCCTCGGCATCGGCGGCCACCGCGTGCTCGACGGCAGCATGACCTACGGGGCGATGGTCGAGTTCATGCAGTACATCGCCCTGCTCGTCTTCCCGCTGCGCAACCTCGGCATGACCGTCGCCTTCGGTCAACGTGCTGCCGCCGCGCTGCTGCGCGTCGACGAGGTGCTGTCGACCGTTCCGGCGGTGGCCGACGCCGAGCACCCGGTGGCGCTCCCCACCGAAGCGCCGCTCGGTGCGGTGCGCTTTCGCGGCGTGCGTTTCGGGTACGACCCCAACGCGCCCGTGCTGGAGCACTTCGACTTCGACATCGAGCCCGGTTCGTCGGTCGCGCTCGTCGGGGCCACCGGCAGTGGCAAGAGCACCGTTGCCCGTCTGCTGACGCGCTTCTACGACGTGCAGGAGGGAGCGATCGAGATCGATGGTGTCGACGTGCGCGACCTCCGCCTCGGGGATCTGCGCCACGCGGTCAGCATCGTCTTCGAGGACACGTTCCTGTTCAACGACTCGGTCGTCGGCAACATCGCCTTCGCCCGTCCCGACGCCGACATGGTCGACGTCGAACGCGCCGCGCGACTGGCCGGTGCGCACGACTTCGTCACCGAGCTGCCCGAGGGGTACGCGACGGTGATCGGCGAACGCGGCTTCTCGCTCAGCGGTGGGCAGCGGCAACGCATCGCCATCGCTCGCGCCATCCTCGCCGACCCGCGCGTGCTCGTCCTCGACGACGCCACGAGCGCGGTCGACCCGTCGAAGGAGCACGAGATCCGCGAGGCGATGGCGACGGTGATGAACGGCCGCACGACCATCGTCATCGCCCACCGTCCTGGCACGATCGCGCTCGCCTCGCGCGTCGTGCTGATCGACGAGGGCCGCGCCGCCGACATGGGCACGCATGACGAGCTGCTGGCCCGCAACGCGCGGTACCGCGCCGTGCTCGCCGCGTGGGCGGAGGCCGACGAACCCGACGGCGACGACGACGCGCCTGGCACGGCATCGTTGCCCGGCCGCGCCGCTGTCGCGGGAGGCGAGTGACATGTGGGGGATGGGCGCAGGCCTGACAGACGAGGACCGGCTCGACCGTTCGCAGACCGGCGCGGTGATGCGTCGCTCGCTCGAGTTCGCCAAGCCGTACCGCAGCTCGGTGTGGAAGGCGATGATCTTCGTCACCCTCTCCACGCTGTGCACCGTCGCCGGGCCGTTGCTCGTGCGCATCGCCAGCGACCACGGCCTGTCGGAGCACAACGCCTCGGTGCTCAACACGGTGATCGTCATCTACGTCGTCATCGTCGTCGTCAACTACATCGTCGGCCGCCAGCAGTACCTGTTCATCAACATCGCCGGCGAGGGCTTCCTGCGCGACCTGCGCGTGCGCGTCTTCGAGCGCTTGCAGGCGCAGTCGATGGCGTACTTCGATCGGAACAAGGCAGGCGTGCTCGTGTCGCGCATGACGGCCGACATCGAGAGCATGGGCGAGCTGATCCAGTGGGGTCTGCTGCAGTTCATCTCCGCTGCGCTGCTGCTGCTGATCACGCTGATCGTGATGGTGGCGATCAGCTGGCAGCTGACCCTCGTCGTGCTCGCCGTGATGCCGGTGCTGATCGTCGCGTCCATCCGCTTCCAGCGGCAGTCGAACAAGGCCTACCTCGACGTGCGCGAGAAGGTCGGGCAGAACCTGTCCGCGTTGCAGGAGGGCATCTCCGGGGTGCGCGTCATCCAGGCGTACCACCGCCAGGATGAGCAGACCCGCCGCTTCTACAAGTCCAACCGCACGCTCTACGCGGCGAACCTGCACACGGTGCGGATCAGCACGTGGTACTTCGGTCTCGTCGAGTTCGTCGGCGTGTTCTCGATCGCGCTGATCGTCGGCGTCGGTGGGTGGATGGTGCACGCCGACGCGGTGTCCGTCGGCACGGTGATCGCCTTCGTGCTGTGGCTGGCCAACCTGTTCGACCCGGTGCAGCAGCTGTCGCAGCTGTACAACACGGTCCAGAGCGCGGCCGCTGCGCTGCACAAGCTGTACCAGCTGATCGACAACGTGCCCGACGTCGCCGAGCACCCACACCCGGTCGACCTGCCGCGCACCGGCGACCTCGTCGCCCATCACGTGACGTTCGCCTACGAGGGCTCCGAGCGCCCGGCGCTCAAGGACGTCTCGATCTCCGTCGCTCACGGCGAACGCCTCGCGCTGGTCGGTCCCACCGGTGCCGGCAAGAGCTCGCTGGCCAAGCTGATGTCGCGCCTCTACGACCCGACGTCCGGCACGGTGACCTACGGCGAGGTCGACGTTCGGCTGGCGTCGCTGCACTCGTTGCGCGAGCGCGTCGTGGTGGTGCCGCAGGAGGGCTTCCTGTTCGGCGGGACGATCCTCGACAACATCCGCGTCGCCCGCACCGAGGCCACCGACGCGGAGGTCGCCGAGGCGCTCAACACGATCGGCGTGCTCGAGCGGTTCCTCGACTTCCCCGAGGGACTCGACACCGAGGTGCGCGAGCGCGGCTCACGCCTGTCGGCCGGCGAGCGCCAGCTCGTCTCGTTGGCACGCGCTGCGCTGGTGGATCCGGCGGTGCTCGTCCTCGATGAGGCCACCAGCAACCTCGACCCCGGCACGGAAGCCGTCGTCGAGCACGCGCTGGAGCAGTTGATGACGGGCCGCACCGTCATCGTCGTTGCCCACCGGTTGAGCACCGTGCGCCGAGCCGATCGCATCGCCGTCATCGACCACGCCCGCCTCGTCGAGCTCGGCACCCACGACGAACTGGTCGCCCTCGGCGGCCGCTACGCCGCGCTCTCGTCCGCCTGGGCAAGGTCGCAGCCCGTCGCCGGCCAATGAATCCGACGATCTGATCCCGCACTCGGCAACAGATCGCGATTTCTGAGGCGACAGGTTCGCCTGCGCGCCGCGCCGGGAAACCTGACCGATCTCTGGAGCGAACACGTCGGTCGCCACGGTCGACCGAACCGGATCGAGATTTCTTTGTGCGCGTGTCGATCTGGGGCAAAGCCCGTTCGTTGTCCTGATGAGAACCGGCACCGAGCCGGTCCGCCCGAAAGGACACGATCATGAGCACCACCACGTTCCCCGCAACGCAGGTTCCCGCCGTCACCGGCACGTCGAACGGTCGCTACGTCCGCGCCGGCCTCATCGGCGGGCTCGTCGCCGCCGTTGCCAACCTCGCCCTCGTCGGTGCCGTTCACGGCGCCGGTGTCAGCGTGGACGTCGCCGGCGAAGCGATCCCGGTGGCCGGGTTCGCCATGCTGACGTTCGTCGGAGCGCTGCTCGGCATCGGCATCGCCGCCATCCTGCGCCGCCGTGCGACTCGCCCGCAGCGCACCTTCGTCGTGACCACGGCCGTGCTGACGGCCCTGTCACTGATCCCCGACGCCACCGCCGATGCGGCAGGCGGCACTCGCGTGCTGTTGATCGCAACCCACCTCGTCGCTGCGGCGATCATCATCCCGACGATCGCCCGCCGTCTCGCCGACCACCGCTGAACCGGTCAGCGCCAGAACGCGACGTGCGCTTCTGGCGCTGGCCAGTTCGCCGGATCAGGCGCGGTCGAAGACGAGGACGAACTCGAGCAGGCCGTCGTCACCGGTCTCGGCGAAACCGTTCGAGGGGTTGGGGATGCCGTAGTCGGCGAAGACCACGGTGATGTTGCCGAGCACGCCGATGCGGCCGTTCGTCGTCTTCGCCGTGAGGTCGAAGGTGACGCTCTTGGTCACGCCGTGCAGGGTGAGGTCGCCGGTGGCCGACACGGTGATCGACTCGCCGTCGGCGGGGATCGTGCCGAAGTCGATCGGCTGGGTGAGCACGAACGTGCCCGTCGGGAACTCGTCGACCGACATGATTCGCCCGTTGAACTGGCCGTCGCGCCGGCTGTCGTCGCTCTCGAAGGTGGCCATGTCGACGGTGAACTCGCCGGCGGTGGCCGTGGTGCCGTCGATGGTCAGGCTGCCGGTGACCGAGTTGGTGCGGCCGGCTCCCTCGGTGTCGAGCCCGGCCAGCGTCTCCTTGACGCGGTAGCCGACCGTCGAGTCGGCGGAAGCGAGCGTCCAGGTGCCGGTGGCGTCGGTGAGCGGTCCGCTCACGGTCGTCGCATCGGGAACGGTGCCTCCGGTCGTGCCGCCCACCGTGGTCGTCGTGCCGTCGAGGGCAACGTCCACGTCTCCCTCGTCGAGCTTCTTCGGCGCATCTTCCTTGATCACGAAGAACCAGATCAGGAAGGCCGCAACGGCCAGAACGGGGACGGCGGCAACACCGATGATGATCTTCGTGCGCTTCGACATGTGCATCCTTACGGGGGCGGGATGAGAACGGTTCGCATCACGCTACGGCAAGGAGGTGAGAAGACGGTAAGAGGGCCGAACACGGCGTGTTCGCAGTTGGTGCGCGTCAGCGAGCGACGAAGTACTTGGACTGCGGGTGGTGGCAGATGAGTGCCGACGTCGTCTGCTCCGGTTGGTACTGCCAGCCGGTCTCCTCGTTGACCTCGATGCCCAAGCGCTCGGCGCCGAGCAGTGCGGCGACCTTGGCGTTGTCCTCGAGATCGGGGCACGCCGGGTAGCCCCACGAGTAGCGGCCGCCGCGGTACTGCTGGCGGAACAGGCCGCCGAGTGACGGGCCGTCCTCGTCGACGAAGCCCCACTCGGTGCGGATGCGGTGGTGCCACATCTCCGCCAGGGCCTCGGCCATCTCGACGCCGATGCCGTGCAGCATCAGGTAGTCCTGGTACTTGTTGGCGGCGAACAGCTCGGCCGCCGCCTCGCTGACCGGCGCACCCATCGTGACGATGTGGAACGCGGCGTAGTCGACCGTGCCCGACTCGATCGGACGGAAGAAATCGGCGATGCACAGGAACGGCGCCGTCTTCTGTCGCGGGTAGTGGAATCGGGCGATCTCCGCTGAGCGGTCGGCGTCGGCCCACACGACGAGGTCGTCGCCGTCGCCGTTCGCCGCGAAGTAGCCGTAGACGAGTTGCGGCACGAGCACGCCGGCGGCCTTCGCTGCGGCGAGCTGAGCGCGCAGCATCGGACGGATGCGGTCCTTGAACTCCTCGTCGGACTCGACGGTGCCGTCGGCACGCGACTCCGGGCGGAACTGCCACTGGTTGCGGAAGAGCGCCGTCTCGTTGATGTAGGCGGCGATCTCGTCGAGCGAGAGGCCCTTCACCACACGACTGCCGAGGAACGGCGGCACGAAGACGGTGTTGTCGTCGGCGACGTCGGGGGAGCGGCGGGGCAGGTCGACCGGCGCCTCGTTGCTGCCACCGGTGCGCGCCGGCAGCACGCGACCCGTCGGCACTCGACCGAAGTCCGCGTCCACCACACCGGAGCGCTTCATCGACATCAGCTTGTCGAGCGTGTGCAAGCCCTCGAACGCGTCGCGGCCGTAGAACAGGCGGCCCTCGTAGACCTCGCGCAGGTCGCGCTCGACGTAGCTGCGGGTCAGCGCCGCCCCACCGAGCAGCACCGGGATCTCCGCAAGACCGAGCTGGTTCAGCTCCTGCAGGTTCTCGCGCATGATCAGCGTGCTCTTCACGAGCAGGCCGCTCATCCCGAGTGCGTCGGCGTCGACCTCCTTGACCTTCGCCACCATCTCGCTGATCGGCACCTTGATGCCGATGTTGTGCACCTCGTAGCCGTTGTTCGTGCAGATGATGTCGACGAGGTTCTTGCCGATGTCGTGCACGTCACCCTTCACCGTGGCGAGCACGAGGCGACCCTTCGACGAGTCCGCGCCCTCGACGCGCTCCATGAACGGCTCCAGGTAGGCCACCGCGGTCTTCATCGTCTCCGCGCTCTGCAGCACGAACGGCAGCTGCATCTGCCCGCTGCCGAACAGGTCGCCGACGACGCGCATGCCGTCGAGCAGCACGTCGTTGACGATCGCCAGCGCGGGCATGCCCGACGCCATCGCCTCGTCGAGCTCGGCGCTCAGACCGTCGCGCTCACCGTCGATGATGCGGTGCTTCAGCCGCTCGGCGACCGGCCAGTCGGTGCGGTCCTCCTTCACGGCCTTCACGCTCTTCACGTCGGCGAAGACCTCGAGCAGCTGCTGCAGCGGGTCGTAGCCCGGGCGGCGGCGGTCGTAGACGAGGTCCATGCACACGTCGAGCTGCTCCTGAGCGATCTTGTTGAGCGGCACGATCTTCGCCGCGTGCACGATCGCCGAGTCGAGACCGGCCTGCACCGCCTCGTGGAGGAACACGCTGTTGAGCACGTGGCGCGCCGCGGGCGAGAGACCGAAGCTGACGTTGCTGACTCCGAGGGTCGTGTGCGCGCCGGGGATCTCCGACTTGATCCGCTTGATCGCCTCGATGGTGTACATCGCGTCGCGGCGCAGATCGTCGTCGCCGGTCGACAGCGGGAAGGTGAGCGCGTCGAAGATCAGGTCGTTCGACGACAGTCCGTAGCGCTCGGTGGCGATCTCGTGGATGCGGTGAGCGATCTCCATCTTCCACTCGACGTCGCGCGCCTGGCCGCGTTCGTCGATGAGGAGGCAGATCACCGCGGCGCCGTAGTCGCGGGCCAACGAGAAGACTCGGTCGAGGCGGCTGCCGGGCAGCTCGCCGTCCTCGAGGTTGGCCGAGTTGAGGATGGCGCGGCCGCCGATGTGCATCAGCCCGGCTTCCATCACCTGCGGTTCGGTGCTGTCGAGCACGAGCGGCACGCTGGCCTGGGTGGCGAAGCGGCTGGCGATCTCGTGCATGTCCTGCGTGCCGTCGCGGGCGACGTAGTCGACGCACACGTCGAGCACGTGAGCGCCTTCGCGCACCTGCTCGATGGCGATCTTCGTGCATGCGTCCCAGTCGGTGTTCAGCATCGCGTCGCGGAACGCCTTCGACCCGTTGGCGTTGGTGCGCTCGCCGATGATCAGGAAGCTGGCGTCCTGCTGGAACGTGACCGGGCTGTAGATCGAGGTGACGCTCGGCTCGAACACCGGCGTGCGCTGCGCCGGCTCGGCGGCACGCACCGCCTCGACCACCTGGCGCAGGTGCTCAGGCGTCGTTCCGCAGCAACCGCCGACGACGCGCACGCCGAGGTCGGCCACGTGGTGACGGTGGAACTCGGCGAGCTGCTCGGGTGTGAGGTCGTAGTGGGTGCGACCCTCGACGACGCTCGGCAGGCCGGCGTTGGGGATGACGCTGATCGGGATGGTGCAGTGCTGCGACAGGTAGCGAAGGTGCTCCTGCATCTCTGCCGGGCCGGTGGCGCAGTTGATCCCGAGCACGTCGGGTCGCATGGCGATGATCGAGGTGAGCACCGCGCCGATCTCGCTGCCCATCAGCATCCGCCCGGTGGTCTCCATGCTGACCTGCACCTGCAACGGGATCGTGCGGCCCGCCTCACGCATCGCGTCGCGACAGCCGAGCATCGCCGCCTTCGTCTGCAGCAGGTCGATGCACGTCTCGATGAGGAACAGATCGACGCCGCCCTCGAGCAGCCCGACGGCTTGCTCGCGGTAGGCGGCGCGCAGGTCGACGAAGCTGATGTGGCCGAGGCTGGGCAGCTTGGTGCCCGGCCCGATGCTGCCGGCGACGTAGCGCGAGCGGCCGTCGGCGGCTTCGTACTCGTCGGCGACGCGGCGGGCGATCTGCGCGCCGGCGACGTTGAGCTCGTGGGTCTTGGCGGCGATGCCGTACTCGGCGAGCACCACCGAGAAGCTGCCGAACGTGGCCGTCTCCAGCGCATCGACGCCGACGTCGAGGAAGGCGCGGTGCATCGCCTCGATCACGTCGGGCCGCGTGAGGCACAGCATCTCGTTGCAACCTTCGAGCGTCGGACCGCCGAAGTCGTCGGCGGAGAGGTCGAGGCCCTGCACGAACGTGCCGAAGGCGCCGTCGAAGATGATCACCCGGTCGGCAATGGCCTCCAGGTACGGCTCCCGCGTCATGGCAGCCCAGGCTATCGATGAGTACCCTGCGCCCCATGACCGATTCCGTGATCGCCGGCGTGGAGCTGGCGCGCAGCACTCCCAAGAACGTCGATGCCGTGGGCGTCCCCGTCGCCGCAAGTGGCCCGGTGCCGCGTTCGTTGGGCCTCAGCCGTGCCGCGCTCGCCGCCGCCGGGTTCGAGGGCAAGGCCGGCCAGACGCTGGTGCTGCCTGCCGCGGCGGGACCGACGCAGATCGCCATCGGCATTGGCGATCCGGCGAAGGTGAACGCGCAGTTGCTGCGCAACGCTGCCGCGTCGCTCGTGCGCGCTGCGGGCAAGCGGGCCACGATCGCCACCTCGCTGCCCGACGTCGAGGGCGTCGACGGTGCCACGGCCGGGCAGGCCGTGGTCGAGGGAGCCCTGCTGGCGTCCTACAAGTTCGGCGGGTTGAAGAGCGACAAGCCGACCCCGTCGCTGACCCAGCTCGTGCTCGTCGCCGGCGACAAGCGCGCTGCCGGCGTGCGCGTCGGTGCCGACCGAGGCACCGTCACCGCTCGCGCCGCAGCGTTGGCGCGCGACCTGGCCAACACGCCGCCGGCGCACATGACGGCGCGGATCATCGCCGATCGAGCGGTGGCGATCGCCGGCGAGACCGGCTTGCAGGTCGAGGTGTTCAACCGCGATCAGCTGGCGGCGATGGGCTGCGGCGGCATGGTCGGCGTCAACAAGGGCAGCACCGAGCCGCCTCGCGTCGTCAAGCTGACCTACACGCCGCGCAACCCCACCGGCCACCTCGCGCTGGTCGGCAAGGGCGTGATGTACGACTCGGGTGGCATCAGCCTCAAGCCGTCCGACGGCATGCACGCGATGATGAAGATGGACATGAGCGGCGCGGCTGCGGTGCTCGCCACGATGAGCACGTTGAAGGCGCTGAAGTGCAAGGCCAAGGTCACCGGCTACCTGATGTGCACCGACAACATGCCGTCGGGCAGCGCGTTGAAGCTCGGCGACGTGCTGACGTTCCGCAACGGCAAGACGTCGGAGATCATGAACACCGACGCCGAGGGTCGCCTCGTGCTGGCCGATGGGCTGTCGCTGGCCGTCGAGGAGTCGCCCGACGCGGTCGTCGACATCGCCACGCTCACCGGCTCCGCGCTCGGCGCGCTCGGCACGAAGATGGCTGCGGTGTTCTCCAACGACGATGCGTTCGCAGCGAAGGTCAAGGACGCGGCAGCGGGCACCGACGAGCAGCTGTGGCAGATGCCGCTGGAGCGCTCGTACCGCAAGCTCATCGACTCCAACGTGGCCGACATGAAGAACGTCGGCGGCCCGTACGGCGGGGCGATCATCGCCGCGCTGTTCCTGGCCGAGTTCGTCGGCGACACGCCGTGGGCGCACCTCGACATCGCCGGCACGATGAACTCCGACGGCGACGACGGCTGGCTGTCGCGCGGTGGCACGGGCTTCGGCACGCGCCTGATGATCGACCTCGCCACCTCCTTCCGCAGCTGAGCCGCTCGTGAACGGCGGTTCGTGGGCGTTGCTCGCGGTCCTCGCGGTCGTGTGCGTCGGCAACTGGTGGTCGCGGTACCGCAACATCGCCAGCCTCGAGGTGGCGACCAAGCCGTTGGCCACCGTGCTCGCCGGTGCGCTGTGCATCGTCCACGGCGACGGAGGCTCGGTGACCGCGATCGCGGTCATCGGCTTCCTGCTGTGCCTGGCCGGTGACGTGTTCCTCCTGCCGCCGATCGACCAGTTCGTCGCCGGGCTGGCGTCGTTCCTGCTCGGGCACGTCGCCTTCGTGGTGGCGTGCGTCGTCGCCGGGCTCGACGAGCCGTCGTGGGCGTTCCCGGCGATCATCGTCATCGGCTTCGTGATGGCCACGGTGGGCCGCCAGGTGCTCGACGGTGCCCGCTCGAAGGAGCCGGCCCTGCTCATCCCGGTGACCGCCTACCTCGTGGTCATCGGGTCGATGTTCGTCGTCGCCTCGGCCACCGGGCGGGCGGCGGCGGTGATCGGTGCCGCGTTCTTCGTCACCTCGGACAGCATCCTCGGCTTCGACAAGTTCGCCCGCCGCCAGCCCTGGGCCGACGTGGCGATCATGGTCACCTACCACCTCGCCCTCGGCGGCCTCGCCCTCGGCCTGTAGCCCCGACCTGCAACCCCCGACCTGTAACCCACAGGTTTGCTTCACGAATCGTCACGTGACGCAACCCCGGCTCGGGCGCGATCGCGAGGAGGTCGGGATCTCGGCCCGTCTGGTGACGGAAACCGTCACGGAACCGTCCGAGAAGCGGCCGTTCGTCGCGATCACGCCCAAGGATCCGTCACGTGACGATTCGCAAGGAGTCTCTCAGGCTGGTGGACGGCGGGCTTCGAGGGCCAGGCGGACCTGGCTGGCCAGCCACTCGCCGACGGCCGTGTAGCCGGCCCCGATCAGGTGCGGGCAGCGGTTCTCGGTGTAGTCCGGATGGGCGGCGAGGAACGTGGGGTAGTCGGCCAGGGCCAGGTTGGCCCAGCGGCCCGTGGCCGCCTGCAGGTCGGCGTTCATCTTCACGGTGGCGGCCTTGTAGGCGCTCGAGCAATCGTTGGGCGGTGCCAGCATCGCCCACACGACGAGGCGATCGCCGGCCGCTTCCATCACCGTGTCGATCAGCCCGGGGAAGTCCCCGCTGCGGGACATCGAGTACGCGTTGTGGAACCCCAGCACGACGACCGCAACTTCGGCTGGCGTGTCCTTCGCCTTGCGCAACGCAGCGGCGCCCTCGGCAACGGTGATGCCGGGGCGCCCGCCCTTCCACACCAGCTCGCACTGAACTCCGGCCAGTGCCTGGTCGAAATCGTGGTTGATGATCCCGGTGCCGACGGAGTCGCCGACGGCGGCCACGTGACATGGCGCGGGGACGAAGACGGTGGTCGTGGTGCTCGTCGACGTCGTCGATGTCGAGCTCGTCGTGGTGCTCGAGATCGGCTTCGGTGCCGCGGTGCTCGTCGTGACGGCCACCTTCGAATCCGCGACGTCGACCGCTGACGTGTTGTGGGGAGCGTCCGAAGAATCGCCGCTGCGGTGCCTCGCGACGAGCAGCGCTGCGACGACGAGCAACCCGGCGCCGACGAAGAGTGCGATCCGCGTCGCGCCCCGAACTGGTTCGCCGTGAGCCACGACCGAAAATCTACTGTCAGGCCGAGAGCGCGGCGATGTCGGTTGCGGTCGCCGGAGTGATCCCGAGCGCCAGCAGCTGGCGCTCGATGACCTCCGGGTCGTCGCCGACGGCCGTCATCGCTGCCGCCAGCACCCTGGCGCGCGACGTCTCGCTGGCGCGGTCGACCGTGCTGCGCTGCCACGCGAGGTGCGCCGAGCGAAGGTCCTGCGGCATCCGCGCCAGGTGGCGAGCGGCGACGGGCGGCAGCTTGCGGCGCACGGCGAGCGCTCCGCCGCCGAACTGGGCGACGCCGAACAGCACGCACCGGTTGAGGGCGCGGATGAAGGGACTGTTCGCACCCGGGTGGTACGCCACGCCGAGTGCCTTGGCCGTCTCGGCCAGATCGACCTCGTAGCCCAACGGATAGCGCTGGAACCCGTGCACCAGCCGCCGCTGGAGCCAGAGTGCTGTCGGGCCGATGACGTTCAACCAGAACATCTCGACGTACTCGGAGCGAACCTCGAAGCCGACGTCGTCGACCACGGGATCGAGCCACGGCACGACCATCAGCTCGGTCTGATCGACGGGGATGTCAAGGGCGACGTACGACATGGCTGCCTCCAGCGGTGTGGTGCGACGACAGAACGTCGCATCAACACAGAACCGTGCCGAACCAGCCCGAGGGGAAAAGACGCTGCTCAGTCGATGGACGAGGCTCCGGCGACGAACACGTCGGCCAAGGAGCGAGCATCGGATTCGGTGAACGCGCCCGTGATCGTCACCTGACCCTCGAAGAAGTCGGTCTGCACGGCCGGCGCGCTGATGATGTCCTGACCGACCTGGATCGCGAGGCGTCCGGTCGGACACGTCGGCGTGGCGTGGTTGCACTGCGTGGCAAGGTCGTTCCACACGTCCTGGCCATCGGCGCCGGGTCGCAACGACACGGTGATGCCCCACCCGCTCTCGGCCAGCTCGGCCGTCGCATCCGGTTCGAACACGGCACCCGTGCCGCCCGCCGGGCCGACCGTGCAGATCTCCCGCGTGGCCGAGTCCGGTGCGGCAAGCACGAACAGGTTCTCCGTCCGAGTCGTGTCGGTCGAGCCGACGTCCACGGCCATCGTCTCATCGGGGGTCGACGCGGCGATCGTCTGACACTGCAGCACCGGCCGAAGGAAGATCGTGTCGCCGCGATCGATCTCGACCGCGGTGATCGGTGCCGTCGGCGCGACTGATGCGATGGACTCGCTCGATGCGGCATCGCTGCGGCACGAAGCGGCCACCACCACGACACCTGCCAGCAGCACCATCAACCCAGATCTGCGCATGGCCGGGATGGTAGGTGTTGGGCGAGACTGGCGAGGTGAGCGAGGTCGACACGGCACAGAAGTGGATCGAGGCGGCGCAGCGGGTGACCGTGGTGACCGGTGCCGGGATCTCCACCGACTCGGGCATCCCCGACTTCCGTGGACCGAACGGGTTGTGGACCAAGAACCCGGCCGCCGAGAAGTCGGCCACGCTGCAGCACTACCTCGCCGACCCCGCCGTGCGCCGCTTCGCGTGGCAGAACCGGCTGCACTCACCGGCGTGGGACGCACAGCCCAACTCGGGCCACCGAGCCGTCGTCGAGCTGCAGCGACGCGGCACCCTGCAGGCCGTCGTCACCCAGAACGTCGACGAGCTGCACCAGCGCGCCGGCATCGAGCCGACGAAGGTGATCGAGGTGCACGGAACGATGTGGTGGACGCGGTGCTGGGGGTGCAGCGACCGGCGACCGATGCGCGACGCGCTCGATCGTGTGGCGGCAGGGGAGGACGATCCGCCGTGCCTGCGCTGCGGCGGGATCCTCAAGAGCGACACGATCTCGTTCGGCCAGTCTCTGGTTCCCGATGTGATCGACGCAGCGATGGTCGCCGCCGAGCGCTGCGATCTGCTGCTGGCCGCCGGCTCGACGCTCTCGGTCTACCCGGCCGCCAACGTGGTCCCGCGGGCGAAGACCGCCGGCGCTCGGGTGATCATCGTCAACGGCGATCCGACGAACATGGACCGCTTCGCTGACGCCGTCCTCATCGGCCGCCTCGGCGACCTGCTGCCGCAGCTCCTGCCGGCACGCGAGCCCGTAGCTGAATCCCGACTAGCTGAGTAGGCTTTCCATCATGGCAACGTTCCGAGACCTGCTCGCCGCAGCGAAGGCAGAGATCACCGAGGTCGACACGGCCGGCGCTCAGCAGCGCATCGAGGCAGCGTCGTCCGCTGCGCCGGTCGCCGTGCTCGACGTGCGCGAGCCCGACGAGTACGACCAGGGCGCGCTGCTCAACGCGGTGCACATCCCCCGCGGTCATCTCGAAGCACAGGTCGAGGGTCGCCTGCCGGACAAGAACGTGCCGGTGATCATCTACTGCGCCGGTGGCGTGCGCAGCGCGTTCGCCGCGCGCACGCTGCAGGAGCTCGGCTACCGCGACGTCGTGTCGGTGGCCGGTGGCTTCGGCAAGTGGAAGGACGAGGGCCGCCCGTGGCGCAAGCCCGTCGTCCTCACGCCGGAGCAGCGCGACCGCTACGGCCGCCACCTGCTGCTGCCCGAAGTGGGCACGGCCGGTCAGGCCAAGCTGCTCGCCAGCAAGGTGCTCATGCTCGGTGCCGGCGGCCTCGGCTCGCCCAGTGCGCTGTACCTCGCTGCGGCCGGCGTCGGCACGATCGGCATCGTCGACATGGACGAGGTCGACGCCAGCAACCTGCAGCGCCAGATCCTGCACAACCTCGACCGCATCGGCGACCGCAAGGTCGACTCGGCGAAGAAGACGCTGAGCCTGCTCAACCCTGACGTCAACGTGGTCACCTACGACACGCGGCTCGACGCCAGCAACATCATCGACATCATCACCGGCTACGACGTCATCGTCGACGGCGCCGACAACTTCCCGAGCCGCTACCTCCTCAACGACGCCAGCGTGAAGCTCGGCATCCCGGTCGTGCACGGCAGCATCTTCCGCTTCGAGGGCATGGTCAGCGTGTTCCACCCGCTCGAAGGCCCGACGTACCGCGACATGGTGCCCGAGCCGCCACCCGCCGAGCTCGCCCCGAGCTGCTCGGAGGCCGGGGTGCTCGGCGTGCTGCCCGGCATCGTCGGCAGCATCCAGGCGCTCGAGGTGATCAAGGTGCTGCTCGGCATCGGTGAGCCGTTGATCGGTCGCATCCTGTCGGTGGACACCACCGACATGAGCTTCCGCACGTTCAACCTCCGCAAGGATCCGAACAACCCGGTGACCTTCGAGAACCGCGACCGGATCATCGTGCAGGACCTCGAGGGGCTCTGCGCCCCCGGCCTGACGCACTGAAACCGACGCACTAAAATCTGCGGTGTGCTGACGCACGCAGCTCCAACGCCGGTCGCCACGACCCGCCTCTGGTTGCACGGGCCCGTTCGCGACGTGCTGCTCGGGTGGTGCTGGCTGCCGATCGCGTTGGTCGTGCACTCGGCGGAGCCACACGTGAGCACCGTGCAGGGCTTGGTCGGCATCGTCTTCCTGATCTCGTTCGCCCATCAGCCGCTGACGATGGGCCTCGTCTACGGCGACCCGGTCCAGCGCGCTGCTCACCGCCGGCTGTACCTCGTCGCTCCGTTCGTCGCCGCGGCCGCGATCGTCATCGGGCTCAACGTCAGCCTCACGCTCGTCGCGCTCGTCGCCGGGTTGTGGAACGCCGAGCACACGCTGATGCAGCGCTACGGCGTGCTGCGCATCTACGGCCGCAAGGCGGGCGACGACCACGGCGCGTTGGAGAAGCCGATGCTCGTCGTCTGGCTGATCGCCGCGCTCGCCTACGTGGGTGCGTTCGTCGACCTGCGCGACCTCGCTTGGAAGCTCGGCGTCGACGGCACCAACACCCGATCGATCAACCTGCTGCAGCCGTACCGCGCGCCGGCGCGCGTGCTGTTCGTGATCGCCGTCGTCGTCGGGCTGGCGATGCTCGTGCGGTGGTGGCGCGCCGAGCGATCGCTGGGCGCGCAGGCGAGCAGCCCGAAGCTCGTGTACATGCTCGGCACGCTCGGTCTCGTGGTAGCGGTGATGGTCGACCCCGTCGCCGGCTTCGCCGGGTACGTCGGCGCACACGCCATCGAGTACTTCGCCGTGGTGCACAGCAGCCTGCGCAACCGCCGCGACGACGCGCCGATCGCGCACGCGACTCGCACGCGGTGGCGCCGTGGCGCGATCTACGTCGCCTACTTCGCGGTGATCGTTGCCTGGATCGAGCTGACCACCACGAACGGCGGCGGCCACACGCTGTTCGGCTTCTCGATCCTGTTCTTCGGGGCGCTGCACATCCTCTACGACGGCTTCGTCTGGAAGCTGCGCCGCCCGTCGGTGGCCGCCTCGCTCGGGATCACCCCGGCAGCTCCAGCGGGTCCGCGCTGACGTCGCGGTCCTGCACGACGACCCCCGCGATCACGAGCGCCGAGCCGAGCACGTCGAACCCCGACGGCACCTGGTCGAGCGCCATCCAGCCGACGATCATCGCCGTCACCGGCAACAGCGCCAGCAGCAGCGCGAACCGCCGCGTCGGGATGCGCCGCATCACGTGCTGATCGATCGCGTAGGCGACTGCGGTGGACAGCGCACCGACCAGCGCGCACAGCGCCAGCAGTCGCGGTGTGGTGAACACCGCGGCGCTGCCGCTGATGCCGATCGGCGCGATTGCGACCGCGCCGATCGCCAGCGCCATCCCGAGGCCGCCGAGCCCGCGATCGAGCGAGGCGACGCGCCGCCCGACGACGATGTACACGGCCCACATCGCCGAGGCGATGAAGATGAACAGCAACCCGAGCGGCTCGTCGTCGATCTCCACGCCGGAGAGCACGACCACGCCCGTGATCGCCAGCAGCAGCGCCACCGCGTTGCGTCGCGTGCGGGTCAGCGCGGCGGCGACGGTGATCGGCCCGATGAACTCGATCACCACGCTCTTGCCGAGCGCGACGCGATCGATGGCGAGGTAGAAGAACAGGTTCATCAGCGCAGTCGCCACCCCGAACACGGCGGCGCCGAGCAGCTGGCGCCGGGTCCAGCCGCGGTGCTGCCGCCAGCTCACCGCGAGCACGGCGATGGCCGCGGTGACGACGCGCATCCACGCCACCGTCGCCGGTCGCAGCTCGTCGAACAACGAGTGGGCGATGACCGCGCCGGTGTACTGCGAGATGCCGGAGATGACGAACAGCGCCTCCGGCGAGGCGGTGTCGAAGAAGTGCCCGCGGCGAGCGGTGACGGGCGCGGTCAGAGCGGGTGGCTCAGTCGAACAGGTCGGGATCGGAGCGGCAGATCTCCTGCCACAGCGGCTGGAAGCTCAGCCAGCCGGCAGCCGGGAAACCGGTCTGCTTGAACGTGTACTCGGCCATCTCGTGCGGGATCAGCTTCGGCGTGCCGGCGGCCATCGCCAGCAGCTGCGCCTGGCAGCTGCGATCCATGCTGAGGAACCAGAAGCAGGCCTCGTCGACGCTCTGCCCGACGGTGAACAGGCCGTGGTTCTGGTGGATGGCGGCCTTGCCGGTGGGGAAGTGCGACGCCAGCTCGTGGCCGGCCTCGATGTCGAACACCACCGCGCCACCCTGCGCGCTGATCACGGTGTGGTCGGTGTAGAAGATGCACGAGTCCTGGGTGATCGGGTCGAGCGGGATGCCGAGCGAGCTGAACGCCTTGCCGTGCACGCTGTGGCTGTGCGCGGCGGCGATCACGTCGGGCCGCGCCTGGTGCACCGCGGAGTGGATGACGAACGCGGCCCGGTTGACCGGACGCGATCCGTAGACCACGTCGCCGTGGTGGTTGACGAGGATGAGGTCGCTGACCTTGACGTGGCGGAAGCTCATCGCGAACGGGTTGACCCAGAAGTGGTCGGGGAACTCGGGGTCGCGCACGGTGATGTGCCCGGCGACGCCCTCACCGAAGCCGACGCGGCCGAAGATGCGCAGCGCGCCGGCCAGCTTCTGCTTGCGCTCGAGCCGCTCCTCCTCGACGGAGGCGAACGACGTCGGCGGCAGACCCAGGTGGACTTCCTTGGGGGTCAACTCGACCCCGTCGATCGTGCGGGTGACCCCTTCTGCCTGAGTGTTGGCGACAATTGTCATGGGGACAGCGTAGATCCGGCTGATGCGGTCCGCGGCACCGGCCAACATGGGGCGATGAACACCGAGATCATGCCTGCCTCGATCGCCCCGCCCGCTGCCAACTACGCACACGCCATGCTCGTCGAGCAACCGTCTCGGTGGTTGCACACGAGTGGCGTGGTGGCCATCGCCGTCGACGGCACCGTCCCGGAGACGATCGCCGAGCAGGCCGAGCTGATCTGGCACAACATCGGGGCGATGCTGGCCGAGGCCGACATGAGCGCGTCCGACATCGTCAACATCGTGACCTACGTCGCCGTCGACGAGATCGGGTCGTTGGCCACGGTGATGGCCGCCCGCGACCGCGCCATCGGCACCCATCGGGCGGCCAGCACGCTCATCACCGTGCCCCAGTTGGCCCGTCCGAAGTGGAAGATGGAGATCGCGGTGATCGCCGCTCGCTGAGTAGCGTGCGCTCCCGACACAGGGGGTCACATGGAGTTCAAGGAAGCCGTTGCCGCAGTCACCGCACCCGGTGCGCCGTTCGAGATGGAGCGCATCACCGTCGGTGGTGTCGAGGTCAACGCCTTCAAGAACGCCCCGCCCTCGTTGCGCTTCCTGCTCGGCATGCAGCGCGGCGACAACATCTTCCTGGTCTATGAGGATGAACGGATCACGTTCGCCGAGGCACAGGAGCGCATCGCCGCACTGGCCCACGTGCTCGTGCACACCTACGGCGTCGGCAAGGGCGATCGTGTGGCGGTCGGGATGCGCAACTACCCCGAGTGGGTGCTGTCGTTCGCAGCCATCGTGTCGATCGGTGGTGTGTCGGTGTCGCTCAACGCGTGGTGGACCGAGGACGAGCTCGACTTCGCCCTCGAGGACTGCGGCGCCACGCTCCTCATCGCCGACATCGAGCGCGCCGATCGCAGCCGGGCGTCATGCGCCCGCCTCGGCATCCGCACGCTCGGAGTGCGTGGCGCGACGGGCGAAGGCGTCGACGCATGGGACGACCTGGTGCCGGCAGCGATGGGCCAGCCGCTCCCCGACGTCGACGTGCACCCCGACGACGACGCAACGATCCTCTACACGAGCGGCACCACCGGCCGCCCGAAGGGTGCGGTCAGCACCAACCGCGCCGTGCTGCAGTCGCTGATGGCCTTCAGCTGCCGATCCACGATCGACACGATGCGAAAGGGCCCGCCCGCTGCAGACGCGCCCGATGCTCTCCCGCGGTCGTTCATCCTCATCGTGCCGCTGTTCCACGTCACCGGCTGCGTGCCCGTGATGCTCAGCTCGTTCGCCGCCGGGCTGAAGCTGGTCATCATGTACAAGTGGGATCCGCTGCGTGCGCTGCAGCTGATCGAACGCGAGCAGATCACGAGCTTCGTGGGGGTGCCGACGCAGAGCTGGGACCTGCTGGAGTGCCCCGACTTCGCCAAGTACGACACCTCCAGCCTCGCCAGCATCGGCGGCGGCGGGGCGCCGGCGCCGCCCGAGCTGGTCAAGCGCGTCGAGAACAGCTTTGCCGGCCGGCCGAACATCGGCTACGGCATGACCGAGACCAACGCCTACGGTCCGGGCAACAGCGGCGACGACTACGTCTCGCACCCCACCAGCACCGGCCGCTACGTGCCGATCCTGGAGATGGAGACCCGCGACCCCGAGGGCGAGGCACTGCCCACCGGCGAGATGGGCGAGATCTGGTTCAAGGGACCGCACCTGATCCGCGGCTACTGGAACCGGCCGGACGCGACCGCCGAGACGATCGTCAACGGCTGGCTGCGCAGCGGTGACCTCGGCAAGATCGACGAGGACGGCTTCGTCTACGTGCTCGATCGAGCGAAGGACATGGTGCTGCGCGCCGGCGAGAACGTCTACTGCGCCGAGGTCGAAGCGGCGATCTACGAGATCCCTGCCGTGTACGAGGTGGCTGTGTTCGGCGTGCCCCACGAACGGCTCGGCGAAGAGGTGGCCGCTGTGGTGATGCTGCGCGACGGCGCGTCGTTGACGGTGGAGGAGCTGCAGGCCGACCTGCGCACGCGCATCGCCAACTTCAAGGTGCCGACGCAGATCACGTTCGTCGACCAGCAGCTGCCACGCAACGCCAGCGGGAAGATCCTCAAGCGCGAGCTGCGCGACTCGATGTTGGCGGGCTGAGCGATGTCGCTGCCGATGAGCTGGCTCGAGCAGCACGCCGACGAGGAGAACTGCTACGTCACCACCACGGGTCGTCGATCGGGCAACCCGCACGAGGTGGAGATCTGGTTCGGTGTCATCGACGGCACGCTGTACCTCATCTCCGGCAACGGCCCGAAGGCCGATTGGTACCGAAACGCGCTCGCCAACTCGGCCGTCTCGGTGCGCATCGATCGCGACACCCACGCCGGTGTTGCTCGCGACGTCACCGACGCGGATGAGCGGCGGCGCGTCGGTGAGCTGATGGGTCTGAAGTACCCGTGGGACGGCGACGCCTCGATCGGGTTGACGTTCGAGGCGTGGTGCTACACCGTGCCGGCGTTGGCGATCAGCGACTGGAGCTGATCAGCTCGCTGACGACGAGAGGTGCGTGACCTCGACCGGCGGACGGTCTGGCGGCTCCACCGTCGAGGTCGCCCAGCCGAGGTAGATGATCGCGCTCACGTGCGTGTCCGGCTCGAAACCGCACAGCTCGGCAACGACGTCGTTGGCGCCCTTCGGGCATGAGCCCCAGTAGGTCGCCAGCCCGAGCGCTGTTGCCCCGAGCAACAGGTTCTGCACCCCGGCGGCGACGGCGTCGCGGTTCTCGGCGGTGCGCAGCGGCGAGTCGCCCGGCGCCGATCCGACCACGAGCGTCGCCGGCGTGCGCAGGTACTTGGTGCGCGCCTTGGCCACCTTCTCCGGCGGATCGCCCTGCGCATCCATCGCGTCGGCGATCGAGTCGCCGAGGCGGGCCCGCGCATCGCCGTCGAGGAGGGCGAAGCGCCAGGGCCAGGTGCGCTTGTGGTTCGGCGCCCATTGGGCCAGTTCGCAGAGCTGGGTGACGACGTCCAGTGGGACGGCGCGCTCGCGGTCGACCAGCATGCTGGTTCGCCGGGTGCGGATGAGGTGCGAGAGGTCGTCGAAGCTCACCCGGCCAGTGTGCCAGCGGGTGCCTGCGAAGTGCGAGACTCCCGGCTCGTGACCTCGATCTCCGTCTCCCGTTCCGTCCACGCGTCGCCCGAGCAGGTGTGGGCCATGGTCAGCGACCTGCCGCGGATGGGGGAGTGGTCGCCGGAGAACTGCGGCGGCACGTGGGGCAAGGGCGCCTCCGGGCCGACCGTCGGGGCGACGTTCGTCGGCGACAACAAGAACGGCAAGAAGGAGTGGAAGACGAAGTCCACCGTCACCGCGTGCACCTCGCCGTCGGTGTTCGAGTTCCACGTGTCGGCGGTCGGGGTGAAGATCGCCGACTGGCGCTACGACATCACGCCCGACGGCGACGGCTGCATCGTCAAGGAGACCTGGACCGACCGACGCGGCTGGTTCGCCAAGAAGCTCGGCGGCCCCGCCAGCGGCGTTGCCGACCGCGAAGCGCACAACCGGGTCAGCATGGAGCACACCCTCGACGAGCTCGCCAAAGCCGCCGAGTCGAGTAGCTGAGCGCCCCTCAGCGGCGTCCACGTACTCCACTCGCGCACGGCCGTTAGAGTCCGGCGGGTGAGCGATCGACTGCGCGTTGGGGCCGATGGTGTGGTGCGGTGCTGGTGGTGCGGCGACGATCCGCTGTACGTCAGCTACCACGACGACGAGTGGGGCCACGAGGTGGTCGACGACACGCGGCTGTTCGAGAAGCTTTGCTTGGAAGGGTTCCAGTCCGGGCTGTCGTGGCTGACGATCCTGCGCAAGCGAGAGAACTTCCGCGCCGCGTTCGACGGGTTCGACGCCGCAACCGTCGCCGCGTACGGCCCGACGGAGATCGAGCGGCTGCTCGGTGACGCAGGCATCGTTCGCCATCGCGGCAAGATCGAGAGCACGATCAACAACGCCAACCGGATGCTGGAGCTCGAAGCCGTCGAGGGCTCGCTGTACGCCTACGTCCAGCGGTTCAAGCCGCCGCCTCGGGCGCGGCTCGGACAGGACACGCCGATCCAGCCGTCCACGCCGGAGAGCACCGCCATGTCCAAGGACCTGAAGAAGCGCGGCTGGAGCTTCGTCGGCCCGACCACCGTCTACGCCTTCATGCAAGCCATGGGCTTGGTCAACGACCACATCGAAGGCTGCGAACGCGACGCTGCGAGCTAGTTCTTGTGCAGGGCGGCGTTGAGGCCGTCCCACTTGACGGAGCGGGGGAGGGCTTCCACCGCACCGGTCTGGCTGTTGCGGCGGTAGAGCAGACCGGCCGCTCCGCTGAGGGTTCGCGCCTTGACGACCTCGCCCTCGGGGAGCACCTTCACCAACGTGCCGGCAGTGACGAAGAGGCCGGCTTCGACGACGCACTCGTCGCCGAGGCTGATGCCGATGCCCGCCTCGGCGCCGAGCAGGCAGCGCTCGCCGATGCTGACCTGGATGGTGCCGCCACCGGAGAGCGTGCCGATGATCGATGCGCCACCGCCGATGTCGCTGCCGTCGCCGACGATGATGCCCTGACCGATGCGACCTTCGACCATCGACGTGCCCAGCGTGCCGGCGTTGAAGTTGACGAAGCCCTCGTGCATCACGGTGGTGCCGGGAGCGAGGTGGGCACCGAGACGCACGCGTGACGCGTCGGCGATGCGCACGCCCGACGGGACGACGTAGTCGGTCATCCGCGGCATCTTGTCGACGCCGTTCACGGTGAGGTTGCCGCCGTCGCGACGGACTCGCCAGCGCAGCTCCTCCAGCCCCTCGATGGGAGCCGGGCCGAGGCTGGTCCAGGCGACGTTGGTGAGCAAGCCGAAGAGGCCGTCGAGGTTGATCGTGCGCGGCTGGAAGAGGCGGTGCGAGAGCAGGTGCAGGCGGAGGTAGACGTCCGTCGCATCGGCGGGCGCATCATCGACGTCGATGGTCAGCTCGACGGCGCGGATGGACACGCCGCGCACGTCGTCGCGCCGCTCGGCCACCGAGTACGCCTCGAGCGTGCCGGGATGAACGGGTTCACCGAGCCCGACCTCGCGGAACCACGTGTCGAGCACGACGCCGTCACCGCTGACGGTGGCCAAGCCGCGCCCCCAGGCTGCAGCACCCATCAGAAGACCTCCGGACGAAGCGTGGGGAACAAGATGATCTCCTTGATCGACGGCACACCGGCGATCAGCATCACGACGCGGTCCATGCCGATGCCGAGACCGCCGGTGGGCGGCAGGCCGTACTCCAGGGCGCGCAGGTAGTCCTCGTCGACGGTGCCGGCCTCGACGTTGCCGGCGTCCTTCGCCTTCTGCTCGTCCTCGAATCGCAGCCGCTGCTCCACCGGATCGTTGAGCTCGCTGTAGCCGTTGCCGTGCTCGCGGCCGTTGATGAAGAACTCGAAGCGCTCGGTGAGGAACGGGTCGGTGCGATCCACGCGAGCGAGCGGCGAGATCTCCACCGGATGGCCGGTGACGAACGTCGGGCGGATGAGCGCCGACTCGCAGTGCGCCTCGAACAGCTCCTCGATGATCTTGCCGCTGCCCCACGCCGGGTTGACGGCGACATCGTGCTCGGCGGCGATGGCGCGCATCTTGTCGATCGACATCGACGGGTGCACCGGCACGCCGATGGCCTCTTCGATGAGGTCGATCATGCGCACTTGCCGCCACGGCTCGGCCAGGTCGACCTGCTCGCCGGCGATGTCGATGACGGTGGTGCCGAGCGCGTCGCGTGCCGCGTTGGTGACGAGCTCCTCGCTGATCGCGATCATCTCCGAGTAGTCGGCGAACGCCTGGTAGAGCTCCATCATCGTGAACTCGGGGTTGTGCCGCGTGGAGATGCCCTCGTTGCGGAAGATGCGCCCGATCTCGAAGACGCGGTCCATCCCGCCGACGATCAGCCGCTTGAGGTGCAGCTCCAGCGCGATGCGCAGGTACAGCTGCATGTCCAGCGCGTTGTGGTGGGTGAGGAACGGGCGGGCGTGCGCGCCGCCGGCCTCCACGTGCAGCACGGGCGTCTCGACCTCGACGAAGCCGTGTCCGTGGAGCGTGCGGCGGAAGCTGGCGATCACCTCGTGGCGCACGCGGAACGAGCGGCGTGCGTCCTCGTTGACGATCAGGTCGGCGTAGCGCTGGCGGAAGCGCGTGTCGGTGTCGGTGAGGCCGTGCCACTTGTCCGGCAGCGGGCGCACCGCCTTCGACAGCAGCTCGAAGCGCTCGACCTTCACGCTCAGCTCGCCCTTGCGCGTCGTCATCACGGTGCCGTGCACGCCGACCCAGTCGCCGAGGTCGAGCGTGCCGAACGCGGCGAAGGCGTCGTCGCCGATGACGGCCTTCGACACGAACAGCTGAACCTCGGTCTCGCGCTCGCGGATGGTGGCGAAGATCAGCTTGCCCTGCTCGCGACGCAGCAGCATCCGGCCGGCGATGTCGACCTGGACGTCGGTCTCGGTGCCGGGTTCGAGGTGGCCGTGGGCGTCGCGCAGCTCGGCCAGCGTGGTGCTGCGGTCGAAGCGATAGGGGTACGGGTTGACGCCCGCGGTGCGCATCTCAGCCAGCTTGTCCAGCCGCTTGGCCTTCTCGGCGACCAGTCCGGACCCGGTGAGACCGGGTTCGTCATCGGCGGGAAGGGCAGTGGGTCCGAGATCGGACGCGGTTGGATCAGTGCTGCTCACAGTGGGTAGACGGTACCTCCTCGACGCTCCCGCCCGCGAGTGCATTGACGCCCGGTGGTAGGTTGCCCACCGAGTGGGCCCGACTCTGCAGGAAGATCGATGCGCGTGTTGAACCGGATGAACCGGCCACGACCCCACCACTGGGGTCGTCGACTGGCCACCACGGGTGTGGCGATGGTGCTCGTCACTGCGATGGTCGCCGACACGGCGGCGGCCCCCTCGTCGATCGACGGCCCGGCGTCTGCGTCCGAGCCGGCGGACTACACCGGCCCGCAGGCCGTCGACATGGTGTCCGTGTACAACTCCGGCGCACTGCTCAGCAACGTTCGCGATTCGGCCATCGCTGCCGCCGCCGACGTCGGTGCGGCCTACGCGGTCGGCCGCGGCTTCACCATCGGGATGACCCGCGTCCGTCGCGGCAGCACCGTGATCCAGCAGGCGAGCGGCGGCGCAGCCGGCCCGTGGCGGTTCCCGATGTCGGTCACCGCGCTGCCGATCGACACCATCGCCGGCGTGATGGGACGCAACGTGTCGCGCTACGTCGGTGGCGCGAGCATCGTGATGAGCCAGACGTCGGCGTCGATGCGCGGCGCTCAGGTGGGCGACACGATCGACGTCATGGCCGACGGTGGAGCGATCATCACCTACACCATCGGACGCATCGCCACCGATGACGAGGTGGGCGGCGCCGAGATCACGATGACCATCCAGCAGTCGGATCAACTCGGCGCCAACATCGACACGCGGGTGCTGATCTGGGGCCTGAAGGATCGCGCCGCGATGGAGGGACGCCTGTTCGCTCGCGGCCTGTCCACCAACTCGAAGATCCGCGTGCGCAAGAGCTGGGATGCCTTCGACCCCGACCTGACGCTCGGCGTGGCCGAGACGAAGCAGCAGCTCGGCGAGTTCGACTTCACCGTCTCGTCCAGCGGGGCGATGTCGGTCAACCCGGCGTGGACGTCGGCGAACATCCCGAACCGCGCACCGGGTGCGCCGAACATGCTCAACAGCTACATGGTCAACAGCTGCCACCAGCGGATCAAGCCCGACCTCGTCGCCGCGCTGAACGACGTGGCCGCCGCCGGCCTGACCGGCTTGTTGACGGGTGGGACGATCGGTGGTTGCTACACGCCACGGTTCGCCCGCCAAGGGCTCGGGTTGTACATCGGCTCGGTGTCTCGCCACACGTGGGGTCAGGCGATGGACATCAACACCGTCGCCAACTGCCAGGGATGCGTGCCGAAGATGGACTGCCGGATCGTGCGCATCTTCCGCGCCCACAACTTCGCCTGGGGTGGCAACTTCATCTTCACCGACGGGATGCACTTCGAGTGGGTGGGTGAGCGTCGCGACGGCTTCCAGTACCCGTCGAGGTACTGCCCGAACCTGCCGGGCGGGAGCTCGCAGACGAACTCGCTCGACCCACCGACGATCACCCCGGCCTCGACGCCAGCGCCGCGCGACCAGTTCTTCGCCGCCGACGGCTTCATGCTCGACCCCGGCGAGTAGCCGTTCATCTCGGGCTCGCTGCGCTCGCCTCCCGTGCTCGCTCGCTGGCGCTCGCTCACCCGAACTCCAGTTCTCGCGTCGCAGGTCAGTGGGTACCCGCGCCGGTAGGCTGCCCGCCTTGTGGCGACTCGATTCGTGATCATCGGTGGCGGGCCGGCTGGGAACACGGCCGCCACGTACGCGGCCCGGCTGGGTGCGGAGGTCACGCTGATCGAACGTGACGTGGTCGGCGGCGCGGCGCACCTGTGGGACTGCATCCCGTCGAAGACGATGATCGCCACCGGTGGCGCGATGAGCTTCACCAGGCGGATCCAGGGCATGGGCCTCGAGCAGCAGGTGGCCGAGGTGGACATCGAGGCGCTGCGCGGACGCATCGACTCGATCAAGGATCGGCTGCAACACGGCACGACGCGGTTGCTGCAGAGCCAGGGCGTGACGATGCTGCACGGCACGGCACGCATGGTCGGCCCGAACGACGTCGAGGTCACGACCGCCGATGGCGTGCGCCAGATCCACGCCGACGCGGTCCTCGTCAGCACCGGCTCGCGTCCTCGCATCCCGGAGTGGTGCCAACCCGATCACGAGCGCATCCTCGTCACCCGCGACTGCTATCCGCCGGCGATCTTCCCCGAGTCGATCACCGTCATCGGCTCCGGCGTCACCGGTGTGGAGTTCGTGCACATGTTCTCCAGCTTCGGAGCGCACGTCACCCTCGTCGTCAGCCGCCAGCAGGTGCTGCCGCAGAAGGATCCCGAGGTCGCTGCCGTGCTGGAGGACGACTTCCTCAAGCGCGGCGTGCGCCTGCTCAAGGGTGCCCGCGCAACCTCGATCGAACGAGAGACGGCCGACGACGGCGCCGATTCCGTGGTGGTGCGGTGCGATGACGGGCGCGTCGTGCGCAGCTCGCACGCCGTTCTGGCGATCGGATCGATCCCCAACAGCGACGGGCTCGGCCTCGACCTGGCCGGCGTGGAGATGGACAGCGGTGGCTACGTCACCATCAACCGCCACTGCCAGAGCAACGTCAGCCACATCTACGCAGCGGGCGACGTGTCGGGCAAGCTGCCACTGTCGAGCGTCGCCTCGATGCAGGGCCGCAAGGTGGCCGAGCACGTGATGGGCTTGCAGAAGGTGGCCCACCGTCACCTCGACTACGACAAGGCGGCCAGCGCGATCTTCACCGAGCCGGAGATCGCCGACGTCGGTCTCGCCGAAGCAGAGGCGTTCGCCGTCGGTCGCAAGATCAGGGTGACGAAGGTGCCGTTCAGCGCCACGCCGAAAGCGCTCATCAACGACGACGCACGCGGGTTCGTGAAGATCATCAGCGACCCGGCGACGGGTGTGGTGCTCGGCGGTTCGATCGTCGGTCGTCACGCCGCCGAACTGATCAGCGTGATCGCCTTGGCAGTCACCGCCAACCTGAAGGTCACCGACATCGTCGAGAGCCTGCTCGTCCATCCGGCGCTGTCGGAGGCACTGGCCGAAGCGGCCGAGTGACCTGATGTACCCCGCCGGCGAGGACGTCGACGGTCCGGCCATCCCCGCGGGCCTGACCCTCGCGCCGATTCCTCGGCGCATCCTCGGGCTGGTGATCGATCAGGTCGTCATCGTGCTCCCGGTGATCGCGGTCGCGATCGGGTTCGGGTACACCCCCGGCGATGACATCTCAACCAACGCGCTGCTCGTCTTCAACATCAGCGTCGCGGTGTTGGGGCTGTCCTACGAGACCCTGATGATCGGTGCGTTCAGTCGCACGCTCGGCAAGCTCGCGACGCGGACACGAGTGGTGCGCGCCGTCGACGGCGGCAGGGTCGGCTGGCCCGAGGCGCTGCTGCGCGCACTGGTGCCGACGGCGCTCGGCGTGGTGCCGCAGGTCGGTGTCGCGCTCGGCGCGATGGTCTACATCTGGGCGCTGTTCAACCCGCTGCGCCAGGGCCTGCACGATCGAGCCGCGGCGACGTTGGTGGTGCGCGAGCGGCGAGTGAAGTCGTTCCGCCGCCCCGCAATGGACGAGCAGCCGGTCGGCTGAACAGCGGTAAGGTGCGGCGAACCGAGGAGGGCACATGCCCCAGAAGTCGCCAGAGAAGAACAGCGCCAAGAAGGCCGGCAAGTCGCTGAAAGAGAAGCGCGAAGTGAAGAAGGCCAAGAAGGCCGGCAAGTCGGGCCTCGGCTGAGACGCCCGCGTTGGCGCTGCAGTACCCGCTGACGAGCCTCCACGACGACGCCATTCGCCTGCGCGAGTGGCGTCTTGACGACCTTGCCTGCATCGAAGCGGCGAGTGCTGATGCGCGCATCCCCGAGGGCACCACAGTGCCGGCGGCGTATTCGCCTGGCGAAGGCATCGCCTACATCGAGCGCCAGTGGTCGAGGCAGACGACCGGCGAGGGGCTGTCGTTCGCCATCGCCCGCTTCGACGACGATCGCGCCATCGGCTCGATCGTGCTGATGATGCGCTGGCTCCCGTCGACGGCGGGCATCGGCTACTGGCTGCTCGACAGCGAACGCGGTCGCGGCGTGGCCAAGCGTGCCGTCGGGTTGCTGGCCCCGTGGGCCATCACCGAGGGCGGGATCGCACGCGTCGAAGGGCTCGTCGAGCCGGAGAACGTTGCGTCGCGGCGCGTGCTCGAGTCGTGCGGCTTCCAGCTGGAGGGGCGCCTTCGCTCGTACCTCGTCTTCCCGACGCGGCGCGCGGACGCGATGTCGTACTCGCTCATCGCTGCCGATTCCCGCTGACCTGTCACCTGTCGGGGGGTCTCGTTCGTCAACATGGTGGCGAGAGGATCGCCGACACGAAAGGAACTCCCATGACACAACGACTCGCATTCGGCAAGGTCAGCCCTGAGCTCTACCGCCACCTGGCAGCCCTCGAAGGGCACATCGCCGGCAAGGTCGACCACACCCTCTACGAACTGATCAAGCTGCGCGCCTCGATGATCAACGGCTGCGCGTTCTGCATCGACATGCACAGCACCGACGCGTTGCAGGCCGGCGAGACGCCCGCTCGCCTGTTCGGTCTCGCGGCATGGTGGGAGACGCCGCTGTACACGACGGCCGAGCTCGCCGCGCTGGCGTTGACCGATGCGGTGACGAAGTTCGGCGAGCACGGCGTGCCCGACGACGTCTACGACGCCGCGCTGGCCGAGTTCGGCGAAGAGGGCGTGCTGTACGTCGTTGCCGCGATCGCGATGATCAACACGTGGAACCGATTCGCCATCACGTTCCAGGCGACGCCAGCCAGCGCGCTGCGCTCGAACGCGGCGAACTGACGTGCTGCAGCGCGCGGTGCTGATCTACCTCGCCGTGAGCGGGGCGTTGGTCGGCGTGTGGGCGGCGTTGTTCCCTCGGTCGTTCTACGACGACTTCCCCGGCCTCGGTCGGGTGTGGGTCGCTGTCGACGGGCCGTACAACGAGCACCTCGTGCGCGACGTCGGCCAGTTCAGCCTGGCGATGATGGCCGTCACGATCGTCGCTGCGGTGACGATGCACACGTTGGTCGTGCGAGCGGCGGCGGCGGGCTGGCTGGTCAACGCGGTGCCGCACTTCGTGTACCACGTGCGCCACCTGGACAACTACGACACCGCCGATCAGGTCGGCAACGTGGCCAGCCTGGGACTGCTGGTGGCGTTGCCGATCGTCGTGCTGGTGCTCTCGTTCCGAGGGCCCTCGTCCGCCGCGCGAGCATGAGGCGATGGAAGTACATGAGCTCCTCGCTGATCTGCTCGGCCGAGTCGACGAGCACGTGCACGAGGCCGTCGACGGGCTGAGCCAGTCGGCGCTCGTGCAGTCGCCGGTGTCGGGTAGCAACCCGATCGGCTGGCTGATCTGGCACCTCGCCCGCGTCGAGGACCATCACGTTGCCGAGTTGGTCGACGACGATCAGGTCTGGATCACCGCCGACTGGGCGCAGCGCTTCGGCCTCGAGCCGGACCCGGAGAACTCGGGCTACGGCCACGACGCGGCGGGCGTCGCATCGGTGCAGCCGGAGAGCGCAGCCGCGTTGGTCGAGTACTACGACGCGGTGCGGGCGCGCACGCGCTCGTACATCGCCGGGTTGGTGCCGGCCGACCTCGACCGCATCGTCGATCGTCGCTGGGATCCGCCGGTGACGCTCGGCGTGCGATTGGTCAGCATCATCGATGACGAGATCCAGCACAGCGGCCAGGCCGCGTACGCGCGAGGGATGCTGGGCTCGTAGCGCTACTCGCGCGGTTCGTGCACGGTGCCGATGCGGAGGCGGTTGCCGTCCGGATCGGTGAGCTGGATGTCGCGGGCCCACGGCTGGTCCTCGACCTCGACGCCGAACTCGTTGGCGAACCAGTCGACGTCGTCCACGTAGTAGTAGACGAGCGCGAACGGATGCGCGTCGCCCATGTGCTCGGACAGGTGCAAGTGCACGTCGCCTCGGCGGAGGAACATGTAGGCCGGCATGTGCGGCTCGAACCGGTGCACGCCGAGCACTTCGAAGCCGAGCCGGGCGTACCACTTCGCGCTCTCGCTTGCGTCGCGCACGCGGAACACCGGAACCATCTCCTCGCTCATGGACTCGACCGTAGCGAGGTCAATCCCACCAGAACTGCCACGCCGATGCGTCGACGCCGTTGGCGATCTCCGCTGGGCTGGCGAACTCGACGAGCGTCGGGTCGAAGGCGATCCACTCGGCGGCGAGCGCAGTCCGTTGATCCTTGGCAACATCGGGACGTTCGACGGCGAGCTCCAGCGTGTCGAAGCCGATGACGACGACGTAGGCGCCGAAGCGGTCCTCCCACGTTCGCAGCACAGCCGAGATGCTGGCGATCTCCTGGTACTCGTTCGCCGGGCCCGACCAGCCGATGGCGGCGACTGCGTCGGCAGGGCGCGTGACCGCGACGAGGCCGATGCGGATCGAGCCCGTGTCGGGATCGAAGTCGTCGATCGATCCGGTGCACGACGATGTGCCGGTGGCCAGCTCGGGGAACGTCGAGCCGAACGGTTGCATCCCGTCCTCGCCGTAGATGTCGACCATCGACGACCAGTGGCTGGCGAGGACCTCGCGGGCGTCGAAGGCGTCGATGTCGGCCACGCTGCTCGGTCCGAGCTCACCGCTGTCCCATGGTCGACCGCTGTCGTCGACCATCAACGGTTCGAGGATGACCGGCCACAACCCGGTCTGCGGGAACGCTGCGACGAGGCGGCGCCACACGTCGACGCCGCCCGTGACCGCTCCGTCCGTGGCCCAGATCTGGTCGCTCCCCGTCAGGCGAGTGCCATGCGGGAGCTGCACGTCTCCGACCGTTGGGCTGCCGTCATCGGGAAGGGTTCCCGGTGCCTCGGCTCGTAGGGGAGCACATGCAGTTCGGCCGCCCCCGCCTCCGTCCGGTGCCGTGGCCGGCGTGCCTGCGCTCGAGTTGCCGTCATCGCTGTCGCAGCCGGCTCCGACGATCGCCATGATCGCCATGAGCGCTGCCACGTTCCGCCAGGTTCGCATCTCTGCATCTTGCACCACGACGACGCGGTGAAGCAGGAACCCGTCGGACGTCGATGTCGGCATCGCAGTACCGTCGGGCGATGGAGACGCTGCGTTCCATCGCTCAGCTCGCTGAGGAACTTCGGGCGCTCGGCGTGCAGGAGAGCGATGTCGTCATGGTGCACGCATCGTTGCGACGCATCGGACCGGTGGCCGGTGGCGGCGATGGCGTGCTCGACGCGCTGCTCGCGGCCGTCGGGCCGTCGGGCACGTTGATGATGAACGTCGGGGTGCGCGACGACTGGGGTTGGGTCAACGATCGCCCTGAGTCGGAACGGCTGGCGTTGCTCGCCGATGCGGAGCCGTTCGACGCGCTGACGACTCCCGCCGAGCCGGACAACGGCGTGCTCGCCGAGCTGTTCCGCGTTCGTCCAGGGACGGTGGTGAGCGACAACCCGGAGGGCCGGCTGGGTGCGCTCGGCTCGCTGGCACACGAACTGATGGCCGATGCGCCGTGGGACGACTACTACGGGCCTGGTTCACCGTTGCAGCGACTGGTCGATGCGGGCGGCAAGGTGCTGCGGCTCGGCGCCGACCTCGGCACGGTGACGTTGATCCACTACGCCGAGTACCTCGTGGACCTGCCGTCGAAGATCCGGGTGCGTCGCCACCGTCGGGTTCGCACGCGTTTGGGTTCCGAGGTCCGCACGGTCGAGTGCCTCGACGACAGCACCGGCATCGTCGAGCAGGCCGACGGCACCCCGGACTACTTCGAGACGATCCTGCTCGACTACCTCGCTGCGGGCCGGGCGTCGGTCGGACTGATCGGTGGCGCGACGAGCGAGCTCATCGACGCAGCCGATCTCGTCGACTTCGCCGTGCGGTGGATGGCTGATCATCTTCGCCATCTGGATGTCTGACGCGCGGCACAGCCGCGTCTCCGACATCCAGATGGCGACTACTCGATGATGACGACGACGTCGCCGGCGCCGACGGTGTCGCCGGCCTTCACCTTGATCTCCTTGACCGTCCCGGCCTTCTCCGCCTGGATCTGGTTCTCCATCTTCATCGCCTCGAGGACGACGACCGCCTGACCGACTTCGACGGCCTGACCGATCTCGACGAGCACCTTGACGATCGTGCCCTGCATCGGTACCTCGACGCTGCCGGTGCCGGCCACGCCTGCACCCGAGCCGCCAGCGGCACGCGCCGGCTTCTTCGCCTTCGCCGGGCCGGCAGCGGCAACCATCGGCACGTCGGGCACCCACAGCTTGACGTCGAAGCGCTTGCCGTTGACCTCGACGGTGGTGGTGCGCTCGACGAGCGGCGTGGCTTCCTCGTCCTTCGGAGCCGGCGGCTTCGGCGCCTCGATGTTGGAGAGGTCGAGCTTCTCCTCGACCCACTTCGTCGAGTGCTCGAAGGCCTGGAAGTCGGGGTGCTTGAGGATGGCGAGGTCGGCGGGGATCGTCGTGGCGACGCCTTCGACGACCATCTCCTCCAGCGCGCGGATCGTGCGGGCGATCGCGGTGTCACGGTCCTTGCCCCACACGATGAGCTTGCCGACGAGGTTGTCGTAGTACTGGCTGACGGTGTCGCCGGTCTCGTAGCCGGCGTCGAAGCGCACGCCGAACCCGTCGGGGGCGACGAGCTTGGTGATGTCGCCGGGGGAGGGGAGGAACTTGCCGCCGGCCGGGTTCTCGGCGTTGATGCGCACCTCGATGCCGTGACCGCGGCGCTGCGCGGCGACCTGCTCCTGCGTCATCGGCAGCGGTTCGCCGGAGGCGACGCGGATCTGCCACTCGACGAGGTCGATGCCCGTGATCACCTCGGTGACCGGGTGCTCCACCTGCAGGCGGGTGTTCATCTCGAGGAAGAAGAACTCACCGTCCTGGTATATGAACTCGACGGTGCCGGCGTTGAAGTAGCCGACGGCCTTGGCGGCCTTGATCGCTGCCTCGCCCATCGCCTCCTCGATGCCCTCGCCCATGTGCGTGGCGGGGGCTTCTTCGATCAGCTTCTGGTGGCGGCGCTGCGCCGAGCAGTCGCGGGTGCTGACCCACACGACATCGCCCTGCTGGTCGCCGACGATCTGCACTTCGACGTGGCGCGGCCAGGTGAGGTAGCGCTCGACGTAGATCTCGTCGCGGCCGAAGAACGCCTTGGACTCTCGCTTGGCAGAGTCCATCGCCTCCTGCACCTCGTCGGCCGACTGCACGACCTTCATGCCGCGACCGCCGCCGCCGAACGCGGCCTTGATGGCGATCGGCCAGCCGTTGCTGTTGCCGAACTCGCGGATCTCGTCGGCGGAGGTGACGAACTCGGTGGTGCCGGGCACGATTGGGCAACCGCCGCGCAACGCGGCCTTGCGCGAGCTGACCTTGTCGCCCATCTCCTCGATCGCCGCAGGCGGGGGCCCGATGAACGCAACGCCCTTCTCGGTGATCGCCCGGGCGAAGTCGGCGTTCTCGCTGAAGAAGCCGTAGCCGGGGTGCACGCCGTCGGCGCCGCTCTGCTCGATCGCGTTGAGGATGGCCTCGGTGTTGAGGTAGCTCTCCGCTGCGGTCTGCCCGCCGAGGGCGTAGGCCTCGTCGGCGAGCCGCACGTGGAGGGCGTTTCGATCGAGCTCGCTGTAGACCGCGACGGTCTTGATGCCCAGCTCTCGGGCGGCCCGAATGACTCGGACGGCGATCTCTCCACGGTTGGCGATCAGGATCTTGGTGAGCACGAGTGACAATGTTGGTGCCATGGACACCCCCGGCGCCACATTTGATGAAACGGGCTTCCCCGCGGGGTGGCACGTCGGCCGTGTCGAGGTGACCGGAAGCACCAACACCGACCTCCTCGAAGCGGCCGCGGCGGGGGCTCCGGACCGGTCCGTGCTGTCCACTGGGCACCAGACCGCCGGCCGCGGACGGCTCGATCGGAAGTGGGATGCGCCGCCGGGGACGAACCTCCTCGTGTCGATCCTGTTCCGTTCGGTGCCGGCGCATCCACACGAGTTGACGCAGCGAGTCGGCGTGGCTGCGGTCGCCGCGGTGCGAGCGGTGGCTGGGGTCGGCGCGGTGCTCAAGTGGCCGAACGACATGCTGCTCGACGGGCGCAAGCTGTCCGGGATGCTCGCCCAGGCGGCCGGGGTCGGGCCGACCGGGGGACCGGATCACGTCGTGGTCGGGATCGGGATCAACGTGCGTTGGGCGCCCGAGGGTGCTGCGCGGCTCGGTGAGCAGTACGACCCGATGGACGTCCTGCGCGAGTTGCTGGCTGCGCTGGATGGCCAGCCCGCCGACATCCGGCCGTTGTATCGCGCTGCGCTGGCGACGCTGGGATCATCCGTTCGGGTGGAGCTGCCGGCCGGCGAGCTGCACGGGACAGCCATCGACGTGGAGCCCGACGGTCGGCTGGTGGTGCTCGACGAGTGCGGGATCAGCCATCGCGTGGACACCGGCGACGTCGTTCACCTGCGGTGATGAGATTTCTTTGATTTCTGTGTGATGCACTCGTGTCAGCCGGACATGAGGGGGTGTGGCGTGGAACCCCTCCGGGTTCCCCGTTCGGGCTCGTCCGACCCGAACGGGGAACCCGGGACTCTCTTTTCCGTGTCCGTCACCTCAGCGCTCGCTGCGCTGCTTCGCCTGAACTCGTGGTGTTCGGCGGTTGGCGCTCCGACTGCTCGGCCGCCCCTGGGGGAGCTCTCGCTGCGTGCAGTCGTTGCGAATCGTCACGTGACGGAACTGTCGCTCGAGTTGGGTCCTCGTGAATCGTCACGTGACGTAACAGCCGGTCGAGCTGGCGTCCTCGTGAATCGTCACGTGACGTAACAGCCGGTCGACCTGGCGTCCTCGTGAATCGTCACGTGACGCAAGCTTGGGCGCGAAACCGACTCGTCGCGATCGCGCCCAAGGATTCGTCACGTGACGATTCGCAAGGGGTCAGATCGTGCGATGAAGCCCAGGTCAGCGGACTGGGCGCTCCGACCGGTCACGCGGTGAGGGACGCGAGTTCCGTCCCGGTGGCGAGCACGGCAGGCGAGCGCGGCGAGCACCGAGGTGCGGGGTGCCGGGCCCGGGAGCGCGCCTGGCACTACCGTCGAGGCACGTGCTGGCCATCGACACGTCGCCCCGCCGTCGCCGGCGACGACTCCCGACGTTTCTCGGCATCGCCGTGGTCATGGCGGTGCTCGGTGGCGCAGGGTTGATGATCGCTGCGCGGCGAGTGGTCGACGCCGTGCCCCGCGTCGACGGCGTCGCTCCGTTCCTCACCGACAGCACAGCGGAGGTCGAGAACTTCCTGCTCGTCGGCAGCGACAGCCGCGCCGGTGCCGATCCCAGCGATCCCGACTTCGGGGGCATCGGCTCGGACACCGACGTCACCGGCAACCGCAGCGACACGATCATGATCCTGCGCCGGGACAAGAAGACCGGCGAGGCGTCGCTCCTGTCGATCCCGCGCGACCTGCTCGTCACGGTGCCCGGCCACGAGAAGAAGCGGCGGATCAACTCGGCCTTCAACGACGGGCCGGACATCCTCGTGCGCACCGTTCAGGAGTCGTTGGGCATCCCGATCGCCCACTACGTCGAGATCAACTTCGTCGGCTTCAAGCACCTCGTCGACGCGCTCGGCGGTGTGCAGATCTGCTTCCTGTTCCCGACTCGTGACACGAACACGGGCCTCAACGTGATCACGCCGGGGTGCCAGATCCTCGACGGCGTGCAGGCGCTGGCGTACGCCCGCAGCCGCCACTACGAGGAGTTCCGCGACGGTGAGTGGAAGGAGGACCCGACGTCGGATCTCGGCCGCACCACCCGTCAGCGCGACTTCGTCAACCGGGCGCTGCGTGCCGCGCTCGACCGCGTGAAGGTCGACCCGTTCTCCGCCGGCCGGCTGATCGACGCGATCAGCAAGTCCATCCGCGTCGACAGCGATCTCGACCCGATCGGTGCGGCCTCGTCGCTGCGCACGGCCGTCGACGGCGGGCTGGGCACGTACTCGCTCCCGGTCGTCGGCAAGACCGTCGACGGGCAGGCGGTGCTCCTGTTGGGCGATGGTTCACAGGTCGTTCTCGACTTCTTTGCCGGGCGTGGGCCGGCCCCTGCCGCCTGACCCGGCATACTCTTCGACCGTGCCCGACATCAGCGAGAGCTCCGTGATCAGTGGCGTGTGGGTGGTCGAGCCGACCATCCACGGCGATCAGCGCGGGTTGTTCATCGAGACCTACCGCCGCGAGTGGTTCCCCAACGGCCGCGAGATGCTGCAGGGCAACCGGGCCAACCGGCAGGCCGGCGCGCTGGTCGGGTTGCACTACCACCTGCACCAGGCCGACTACTGGTACGTGCCGTTCGGCCACGCACGCGTCGTGCTGCACGACCTCCGCGAAGGCGGGCCGACCGACGGCGCCACGCAGACCTTCGATCTCACCGGCGACAACCACATCGGCGTGTACATCCCGCCGGGCGTGGCCCACGGCTTCGCGGCGATCACCGACATGGTGATCACCTACCTCGTCGACGGGTACTACAACCCGGCCGACGAGCTCGGCGTCGCCTGGGACGACCCGGCGATCACCGCCGACTGGGGCGTCACCGATCCGATCCTGTCCGCGCGCGATCAAGACAACCCGCGTCGCGCCGACCTGCCTGGGGGCCGCCGGCCGTACTGGCCGATGCGCACCTGATCCTGGAGATCCACTCGTGAAGCTGTTCGTCACCGGCGCCGCCGGGTTCATCGGTTCCAACTACGTGCGCTGGTTGCTGGCCAACAGCGACGACGAGATCACCATCCTCGACGCGCTGACCTACGCCGGGAACCTGGCCAGCATCCGCGACGTGCTCGACGACAAGCGGGCGAACTTCGTCCACGCCGACATCTGCGATCAGGACGTGATGCTGCGCGAGATGGACGGCCACGACGCGGTCGTGCACTTCGCCGCCGAGAGCCACGTCGACCGCTCGATCGCCGACCCGTACGCGTTCGTGCGCACCAACGCCTTCGGCACCAACGTGCTGTGCGACGTCGCTCGTCAGGTGGGCGTGCAGAAGTTCCTACACATCAGCACCGACGAGGTCTACGGATCGATCGACGAAGGCTCGTTCTCGGAGACCGACGTCCTCACGCCGCGGTCGCCGTACTCGGCGGCGAAGGCCGGCAGCGACCTGATCGCGCTCTCGTACGTCACCACGTATGGGTTGCCGGTGGTCGTGACGCGCTGCTCCAACAACTTCGGGCCGTACCAGTTCCCGGAGAAGGTCATCCCGCTGTTCACCACGAACCTGCTCGACGGCAAGAAGGTGCCGCTGTACGGCGACGGCCTCAACGTGCGCGACTGGATCCACGTGGAGGACCACAACCGCGCTGCGCACCTCGTCCTGCACCAGGGCGTGGTGGGGGAGATCTACAACATCGGCGCGCACAACGAGGTCACCAACTACGACCTGACGCACCGCCTGCTCGAGCTGACCGGTCGCGATGCCTCGTTCATCGAGCCGGTCGCCGATCGTCTCGGCCACGACCGCCGTTACTCGGTGAACATCGACAAGATCTCGGCGCTCGGTTGGAAGCTCGAGCGGCCGTTCGAGCAGGGGCTCGCCGACACGGTGTCCTGGTACCGCGACAACCGCTGGTGGTGGGAGCCGTTGAAGGCGAAGGCCGGTCGCTGATGCGCGTGCTCGTCACCGGTGCGGGCGGACAGCTCGGCACCGACGTGGCGTTGGCGTGCGAGGCGATGGGCGACTCGGTCGTCGCGCTGTCGCGCGCCGACCTCGACGTGACGTCTCGCGACGGTGTGCTCGGCGCGATCACGTCGGTGCGCCCCGATGCGGTGATCCACTGCGGGGCGTGGACCGCGGTCGATGCGTGCGAGGGCGATCCGGCTCGCGCGTTCGCGGCGAACGGTGCCGCGGTGCGGTGGGTCGCCGAGGCGTGCTCGCGGGTCGGCGCGCACCTCGTCTCGATCAGCACCGACTACGTCTTCGACGGCACGCTCGATCGGCCGTACCACGAGTGGGACGTGCCCAACCCGAAGAGCGTCTACGGCTCGTCGAAGCTGGCGGGGGAGCGCGAGGCCTTGGCGCTCGGCACCGGCGCGGCGGTGGTGCGCACGTCGTGGGTGTGCGGTGCGCACGGCTCGAACATGGTCAAGACGATCATGAAGCTGGCGACTGAGCGGCCGGAGCTCGCGTTCGTGTCCGACCAGGTCGGGCACCCGACGTTCACCGCCGATCTGGCGCCGGTGCTGCGCCGGCTCGCGCTGGATCGCCGATCGGGCGTGCACCACGTCACCAACCAGGGCGCGGTGAGCTGGTTCGAGTTCGCCCAGGCGGTGGTCGGCGCGATGGGCAAGGACCCGGCGATGGTTCGTCCGATCGCGACGGCGGATCTGCAGCCGGCTCGGCCTGCGCCGCGTCCCGCCAACAGCGTGCTCGACAACGCGGTCCTGCGCGCCGCCGGCCTCCCCGAGCTGCGCCACTTCTCCGCCCCCCTCGCCGAGACCGTCGCCGCCCTGCTCGCTTCGTGAGGTCCGACCACCGCAGCGGTGGTCGAAGCTCACGAACGGCTCGTCCGGCGAGCGCGAAGCTGGGCGCATGTTGAGCATTGGAACGACGGTCGTCGGGGTGGGCGACCTGCATCGGGCGATCGAGTTCTGGACGCGGGCGCTCAACTACCGCGTCAAGCGCGAGGTCACGCCGGATGACGACTTCATGATCCTCGTACCCATCGACGGCGAGGGCGCTCACCTCGCGCTGGACGTCAGCGAGTCGCCGGTGCAACCCCACCCGCGCGTCCACCTCGACCTGTACGCAGGCGACGCAGCCGATCAGGAGGCCGAGGTGCAGCGGCTCATCGGGCTCGGCGCCATCCGGGTCGACTGGGACCTGTACCCGGCCAACCCGGACTTCGTCGTGATGGCCGACACCGAGGGCAACATCTTCTGCGTCATCGACACGTCCGGTTCGTGAGTCTCGGTGCCACCGGTGGCACCGAAGCTCACGAAACGCCTGGTTGCGTGAGTCTCACGGCCACGGGTGGCACCCAGACTCACGAACGACTGGTCCGAGGCACCTCAGCGGGTGGCGGCGACGACGCACGCACCGCCGACGGCGAGGACGACGCCCAGGGCGTTCGGGCGCTCGACTCGCTCGTGGTCGATGCGCACCGCCAGCGCGGTCGTGACGAGCGGATAGAGCGAACCGAGGACGGTCGCCACCGAGATCGGGCCGAGCTGGAGGGCGCGCAGGATGGCCAGACTGGCGACGGCCTGCAGCACACCGTTGACGACCGCCAACGCCGGCGGCCGACCGACGGGTTCACGCCCGATCGCGCAGGCGATGCCGGCGGTCACCGTGCCGGCGAGGGCGGACATCACCAACGGCCACTGCCCGCTGTCGGAGCTCGTGTGGCCCATCACGACGAAGAAGACGGAGAAGAGCGCGCCGCCCCCGAGGCCGTAGAGCAGCTCGGCGGGCAGGCTCATCCGATCGTCGGCAACGGCACCGGAGGTCGATGAGCGGTACGCCAGCAGCGGGATGGCGACCAATGCGATCGCCACGCCCACCCAGCGCCAGGCACTGAGGTGCACGCCCTGGATCACGTCGACGATCACCGGCACGAAGGCGGTGACCACCGCGGTGAGCGGCGCGATCACGCTGATCCGCCCGTGGGCCATCCCGTGGAAGAACGCCAGGTACCCGGCGCCTGCGGCGGCGCCGCCGATCGCGCCGATGAGGAGGTCGCCGTTGTGCAGGTTGCTCCACCCGGCGACGAGCACGACGATCGGGATCAGGATCGCGTTGATCAGCTGAGCGTGGAACGTCACCGCCAGTGAGGATCGCTTCGTGCTCGCCTTGGCGCCGGCGAAGTCGGCGAAGCCGATCACGAACGACGCGACCAGCGCCCAGACGACGACCATCCGACGAGAGTAGTGGAACCGGGTAAAGTCCTTCGGGGCCTAACGATTCTGGAACGGAGCACTCGACATGGGAGAGATCGTCGGAGCGGCCATCGTGTCGCACGTGCCTCCACTGGTGCTGCCCGAAGAGGTGCGCCTGGAGATGAACCTCGGTGAGGACTACTCGATCGTCGAGGGCCTGCACCGCCTTCGCCGCGAGTGCCTCGACCGCGTCGACGCCGACACGTTCATCGTCTTCGACACGCACTGGTACACCACGTTCGAGCACATCGTCACCGCTCAGGATCGACGCAGCGGCAAGTTCACCAGCGACGAGCTGCCCCGCGGCAACCCGCAGATGCCGTACGACCTGCCGGGCGATCCCGAGCTGGCGCACGCCATCGCCGCAACGGCCGACGGGCGCGACGACACGTGGGTGCACGCGACCGACGACCCGTACATCGGCATCCACTACCCGACCGTGTACCTCACTCCGTTCCTCCAGGGTCGTGAGAAGTGGATCTCCGTCGGGGTGTGCCAGACCGCAACGCCCGACGACTTCGTCCTCTTCGGTCAGGTGCTTGCCGAGGCGATCCGCGGCATCGATCGTCGCGTCGTGCTGCTGGCCAGCGGTGGTCTGTCGCACAAGTTCTGGCCGCTTCGCACGATCCGCCAGCATGAGCCCGCGCATCTCGATCACATCATCTCGCCGGAGGCGCGTGCCGCAGACGAACGGGTGATCGAGCTGCTCGAGGCCGGCGATCACGCCACGGTGCTTGCCGAGTACCCGGCGTTTCGCAAGTTCTCGCCGGAGGGCTTCTTCGCCCACTACCTGATGATGATCGGCGCGCTCGGCGGGGCCGAGTGCACCATCAAGGGCGAGCGCTACAGCGACTACGAATCCGCCGCGGGCACCGGGCAAGTGCACATCTGGTTCCCCGTCTGACAAGCTCGGGTCCATGCGCCTTGCGAACCTGAACGGACGCGCCACGATCGTGATCGAGGGGCGGGCCATCGATGTCGAGACGGCCAGCTCCGGCACGATGTCGAGCGATCCGATGATCCTGTGTGAGCTCGCCCACCACGAGACGCTGCGTCGTCTCGCCGAGCTGGCGAAGCCGAACGATTGGCCGGAGGTGGACGAGAGCCTGCTGCGGGCGCCGGTGCCGCGGCCGCCGAAGGGGTTCGGCGTCGCCCTGAACTACCGCCAGCACGCACTGGAGAGCGGCCGCGACCTGCCGACCGAGCCGCACCTGTTCGGCAAGACGGAGAACTGCGTGTGCGGGCCGTTCGACGAGATCGTCGTGCCCGCCGGTCTGCACGAGGTGGACTACGAGGCCGAGCTGGTGATCGTCTTCGGTCGTACGTGCAAGGCGGCGACGCGGCACAACGCGTGGAGCTACATCGCCGGCGTCACCTGCGGTCAGGACATCAGCGATCGCGCCGAGCAGTTCCGCCCTCCGGTGAAGCAGTTCACCATCGCCAAGACCTACGACACCTTCGGCCCGATCGGGCCGTACCTCATCACGCCCGATGAGCTGTCCAACCCGGATGGCCTGGAGCTCGAGGGACGTGTCTCGGGTGAGGTCATGCAGCACTCGAACACGAGCGACCTGATCTTCGACGTTCCGGCGCTCGTCGAGTGGCTCAGCCGTTACATCACCTTCGTCCCCGGCGACCTCGTGTGGACGGGAACGCCCGGCGGTGTCGGCGAGGCGCGCAACCCGCAACGGTTCCTGCGCGATGGTGATGTGGTGGAGACCGAGATCGAAGGCATCGGCACGATGCGCAACCCAGTGGTGGTGAGGTGACATGAAGGTGATCCCGAACGGCGAACGCTCGTCGCACTACAAGGGCCGGTTCACCGGTCACGTGGAGCTGGAGATGCTCAACGCCACGCCGACCGACGAAGAGCCCGACACGGCGCTCGTCCACTTCACTGGCGGAGCCGTCACGTACTGGCACCACCACCCCGGCGGCCAGCAGCTGTTCATCGTCAGCGGCGAGGCGCGAGTGGGCACCGAGGCCGACGGTGAGGTGCGCCTGTCGCCCGGCGCGCTCGTCGTGTGCCCGATCAACGAACGGCACTGGCACGGCGCCGCGCCCGGGGCGGACGCGACGATGCTGGCAGTCACCTGGGGCACCACGCAGTGGGAGGAGGTTGCGCCGGAGTGATCCGGCGCAGCGCTCCAGCATTCGATGTGGCCATCGTCGGACTCGGTCCGACGGGCGCGGTGCTCGCCAACCTGTGCGGCGCGGCGGGGTTGCGCGTGGTGGTCTTCGAGCGTTCGCGTGCGGCGTTCGCACAGCCGCGTGCGTGCCACCTCGATGCGGAGATCGCGCGGGTGCTGCAGCAGTGCGGCCTCGGCGCGGCGTTGCCCGACGTGCTGACGGTGTCGGCGGGGATGGAGTACGTCTCCGCCGAGGGGGAGCGACTGTTCACGTTCGAGGGCTTCGAGCGGGCGCCGTTGCTTGGATGGCACGAGGACTACGTGTTCGTGCAGCCGGAGCTCGACGCGCTGGTCCGCAGCGGGTTGCATCGCTGGAACGACGTCGAGGTGCACCTCGGTGTCGAGGCGCCGTCGTTGGAGGCGTTGACCGGCTTGGCGACGTGGGTGGTCGCGTGCGATGGCGCGTCGAGCCCGGTGCGCACCGCGCTGGGCATCGAGCTGATCGACCGCGGCTACGACGAAGAGTGGTTGGTGGTCGATCTCTTCGTTCACGACGACGCGCCGCCGCTGCCGACGATCATCCAGCAGGTCTGCTCGCCGTCACGGTTGGCCACGTTCGTGCCGTCGCACGGCGCGCATCGTCGTTGGGAGTTCCGCGTCGATCCCGACGAGTCGCCCGATCCGTGGGACCTGTGCGCTCCCTGGGGAGTGCATCCGGGCAACAGTTCGTTGGTGCGGTCGGCGCGGTACCGGTTCCACGCACTGGTGGCCGAGCGATGGCGCGAGGGCAACATCTTCCTCGCCGGCGACGCCGCCCACCAGATGCCGCCGTTCATGGGTCAGGGGATGTGCAGCGGCATCCGTGACGCGGCGAACCTGTGGTGGAAGTTCGACACGCCCTCGCTGCTGGATTCGTACGAAGCCGAGCGCCGCCCGCACCTCGAGGCCGTGATCGACCTGTCGATCCAAGCCGGCCAGCTGCTCGGTTCGCTCGCCGCTGACGTGGCCGCGGGTCGGGCGTTGCAGCTGCCCGCTGCGTCGGCACCAGACCCGCTGCGCTGGTCGCGCCTGCCAGGCCTCGATCTCGGCGGTTCGTTCCCCGTCGGCCACCAGCTGCCCCAGCCGTACCCCGGCTTCGACGACCGCTTGCGCGGCTGGACGTGGGTCGCCGCCGACGAAGACTTCCGAGCGCCCGACCGCCACCCCGTGATCGTCGAACCCACAGCGACGATGGGCCATCGAGCCCTCCTCGTCCGCCCCGACCGCTACATCGCCCGTGTCGCCGAGTTGGATGTCTGAGCGCGGCACTATGCCGCGCCCAGACATCCAGTTATCTGGATGTCCCAAACGCGGCTGTGCCGCGCATCAGACATCCAGTTCGTCGATGTCGACGGCGTAGCCGGCGAAGTGGTCGTCGGCGGGGTGGTCTTCCCAACCGTCGACGGACTCACGCGGCTCGAACCGACTGGAGCCGGCGATGGGCTGGAGCGCTCGTTCGCCCTCGACCGCGCCGTAGCGGCAGAACACCGCGTCGATGCGGGT